>JACCEP010000009.1 GCA_013416395.1 Alcaligenaceae bacterium | reverse complement strand
CTGATGTTCGGTGATTTGCTTTACCGCTTCGAGTTTGAATTCTTCCGTAAATCGGGCCGTGCTCATAATCATCTCCTCACTGAGTATTATGAGGCTAAAAACTGTCTAGCAAACCCTGGCCGATTCACCGCACACGCGAGGCCTCGGTTCGAACAACCTGCTGTTCATGGCGTGTGAGTTGCTCCTCTTGGCGGCAGAGAGCGACGGCTTCCCCTTACTCTTGATTGAAGAACCAGAGGCGCATCTCCATCCGCAGCGGCAGTTGCGCCTAATGGCGTTCTTGCAGGCTCAGGCAGCGAAAGAGCGCGCTGATGGCCAGCATATCCAGATTATCGTGACCACCCATAGTCCCAGCATCGCCTCGGACTTGTGTCTCGATAACCTCGTCCTCATTGAACGAGGGCGTGGGTTCCCTCTGCGAAAAGGTGCTACCAAGCTCGACAACTCCGACTATAGTTTTCTTGAGCGGTTCCTCGACGCAACAAAGTCCAACTTGTTCTTTGCCCGGGGGGTGATGATCGTTGAAGGAGACGCCGAGAACATTTTGATGCCAGTTTTTGCCCGTCTCCTGAACCGAAACTTCGCTGAGTATGGCGTCTCCGTTGTCAATGTCGGCGGTGTAGGACTTGGACGTTACGCCCGGATATTCATGCGTACCAATCCAATGGAGGATGGCATAGTTTCCGTCCCCGTGGCATGCGTGACCGACCTTGACGTCATGCCAGATTGCGCTCCCGAGATAGTCAAAAAGGTCAAGCCGGGAGAGGAAATCCCTAAGCGTCCACCGTCGAGACGCCAGTGGCGTGTAAAAGGTGAATTTTCCAGTACGGAACTAGCGAAGCGTAGGCAAAGCCGGATCGACAAAGCCTCAGGACAGAATGTTAGAACTTTTGTTGCTGACGAATGGACGCTTGAGTATGACTTGGCCTTTTCAGGTTTGGCAAAAGAGGTTTGGGAGGCCGCAGTACTCGCGTTGGCTGATGAACGCATTCATAACGGTACGATGACCCGCGACAATGCTGTCAAGGAGCGTGCTGCCGAGTTTGCTGCGCTTTCTGAACTTGGTGCAGAAGTGTTAGGTTCACACGTTTACGCGAAGTTCGAAGCGGACGGAGCCTCAAAAGCGATAGGCGCTCAATATCTCGCCGACCTTCTCGAAAAAGCGTTTGAAAAGGGGACGCTGAACGCTGATGGGCTGTGCTCAAAGCTCCCCGACTACGTGCTCGACGCCATTGGATATGTGACGAGCCCGCTTGTGAGGCCCGGGCCACTATCAAGCATGCCTGCTGCAGTTGCGGGGCGACTGCCGTGACTGCATTCACTATACCGCCCATCACCGACGATGAGATCGCCTGGGCGTCTGAGTTGATGGGTTTAGGCGCGAATGGATTTGCCGTGATCGACGGTGATGGCAGTCGCCTCAGAGCCATGCGGAGTTTGGAGACATGCGATTTTGAAGCCTGTCCCGGCAGCGGCAAGACGACGCTTCTAGTTGCAAAGTTAGCGATTCTCGCATCACGTTGGCCTTATCGGCAGCGTGGCATCTGCGTGCTGTCTCACACTAATGCCGCCCGCGATGAAATCGACCAACGTCTCAGCTCGACCAGCCCAAGTGCCTCGCTTGTTCGCTACCCTCATTTCATCGGGACGATTCATAGCTTTATTAACGAATATTTAGCGCTTCCCTGGCTCCGGTCCAAGGGAAATCCGGTACGTCTGATCGATACCTCGACCGCGTTGAAACGTCGATATCAGAAGCTCCCATGGAGATTGCGAACGAGAATGGAAAAGAAGCATCTCGACATGTACGCGCTTCAGTACGATCAGACTGACTACTCGGGAGCGAACAAAAAGACTCTTTCAGGCGATGCGGATTTCTGCCGAGCCTTGGAGGCTGCAGCGCGTGCTGGTAGCGAGGAGGGGTACCTTTGTTTCGATGAGATGTTCGTATGGGCCAACGAGCTTCTGGATCTACGTCCCGAAGTCGCCGCCGACCTGCGTATGCGCTTTCCTCTGGTGTTCATCGATGAGGCGCAAGACAACAGCGAGCTTCAATCCGCAATACTGCACCGGATTTTCCGTCAAGGAGGTGAACCCTCATCGGTTAGGCAACGGTTTGGCGACTCGAACCAAGCGATCTACGCAAAACCAGGTGCAGACGGAGCTCAAACGGATTGTTTTCCCTCCGGAGAGCCGCAAAATTTACCTCGCAGCTACCGCTTCTCTCAGGAAATTGCAGATGCTACCAAAGGACTTGGCATTGTTCCTCAGGCATTAAAGGGTGCTGGACCCGCGCGCGGTCGTGTAAAGCGTGACGCATTGCCACCTGTGCTGTTTCTGTTCGATGACGACTCTGTGCGCAACGTCTTGCCTCGATATGGCGAGTACTTATTGACCGCATTTAGCGCCGAGGAATTAGCAGCAGGGCTATTCACTGCAATCGCAGGCGTCCATGCGATGGATGAGGGAAAAACCACGCCGATTCCGCACGCAATTGGACACTACGCGCCTCTCTACAACCCCATCATCGTGCAAAAGGAGGTAATCCCTACGACCTTCGACCAATATTTGTCGAAGGCATCGCGCCAGCTGAGTGAGAAGGGCAATGCCCAAGTGCTAGTGAACGCTTTAGCATCTGCGTTAACGCGGTTAGGTGAGCTTGCAGGTGCTGTAGCTGTGACAACACAAACGCGAAAATCTGCACATCGCAGGCTTCTCGAAATTCTCGATAGCAGTGCAGGAGAGGAGGCTTACCGCGATCTTCTAGACAGGACGCTCGTTGCAGAGGGTAAGTTCAATGACGAAGAGTGGGCGCAGGCGTTACCGCTGATGATGAGGGTCGCGTCTCAACTGACAGGCGGGGCAGGTAAGCTCGTTCTGAATCAGGAAGCCATCGAGTTTCTGGCCAAATCGGATAATCCGCAGAGCTATGGCGCGCATGAGGATAGGATAGAGGTCATGGTAGATAACTTATACAGTCATCCTCCGCATGACCCGAAATTCCACATCCGCTTGGGATCGATCCATTCTGTCAAGGGAGAAACTCATACTGCAACGCTGGTGCTCGAAAGTTTCTACTACAAGCATCACCTGAGCGAGTTGAAGTCCTGGATTTTGGGCGAGCGGGCCGGTGGATTGAAAAAAAAATTACGAGGCAAGCCTGAATTGGAAGGTTCACGTATGCTTGGACGGCTGAGGTTGCACTACGTGGCAATGACGCGGCCTTCGCATCAACTCTGCCTTGCAATGCGGCGAGACACATTTATCGACGATGAACTGGAACGTCTCAAACGGCAAGGGTGGCTGACAGTGGACTGCTGCCTCGATGAATCGTTATTGGGTCCGCGCACAGACCAAGGTGACTGTCTGCTTACAGACTGAGGTGGGTCAACCTAGAAAATGTGCCAAGTGCCCATTTCCGGCTGATAGGTACTCTTCGAAATCTATCCGAATTCACTAGTCTTACAGGCAGTCCACTTCTGTACTTCCACTGCAGCCCTACCGCCGCTCAGACCCAGCAGACTCAGTCAATCTCCCGCAGCTCCGGCCAAATCTGAGACCAGTCATCCGGCCTCAACTGCTTCCGAGTGACAGCTCCGTTAGTGAGTTCTTCAATCTGGACACACCGAATAATGGGAACAGGCCGCTGTTTCAGCGCCCACTGATTAATCGTCACCGGGCTAACGCCCAATTGCTTCGCAAGATTCGTCGCGCTACCTAATAGCTCGCAAGCCTGCCGAATTGGCCGAAACTCTGATGTGTTTGCCTCTGAGGACTTGTCCAAGGAAGTATGCACAGTATCAAATGAGTGAAATCCACAAGGGTATTGACAAAAATAAAGCTATGCTGAAAAATATTTCCGCCGCGATGAGACAGCTTAGATCTTTAACAAGCAGAACCGATAAATACCGCGCCCTGCCCTCTTAGGGTACGCGATTGCGCGGCTGCCCAACAGACGCCGGGGCAGGAGATAAACCGGCGAAAAACCAGTGCATCCCGGGCCGTTTGTGTCGGCGTTAAGAGGGGTCTGCACTGGCGACCGTATAAAAATACAAATAGGCGCCGGATCGTCGTGAGACGAACCCTCGCGGGGATGGCGGGTAATCCTCGAACCAATCAATTCCTTAAAAACCAAACCGATAAATACCGTGCCCTACCGTTACCGGTAAGCGATTGCGCGGCTGCCCAACACACGTTGAGGCAGGAGATAAACCAACGAAAATCCAGTGCATCCCGGGTCGTTTGTGTCAGCGTCAAGAGGGATCCGCGCTGGCGACCTAGAAAAAATAAGAATAGGTGCCGGATCGTTGCGAGACGACCCCTCGCGGCGATGACAGGTAATCCTCGATTCAATTAATTTCACATAAGCTTATCAAGACCGTACTCATCGCGGCAATAGTGGGGCATCTTGATGCTCATATGACGGACACAGTAAGCATTTTTTTAATACTGTATTCCCAAAGTGGGGCATGTTATAAGCCTTGCTTTGGATAGAGTCCACGTAGTATCTGGGCCCTATCCAAAGCAACGATCAACCTGGGAACTCAATCACTAAGACAGTTTGTTTTTTGCTTATGAGTAAGGATGGCAGCGGGGTAAGGCCCGCATCAAAGAACAGCATAGAAATAACATTTCAGTTTCGTGGCCAGCGTTGTCGGGAAAGGTTTAAGTTAAAGCCCACATCAACAAACCTACGTCGCGCCGAAAAGCAGCGAGCAGCCATCCTCCTCGCCATTGAGGAGGGAACATTTGACTATACAGCGACCTTTCCACATAGCGCGAGAGCAAGATGCTTTTACACAGCATCCGGTAAAACTGAACGGATCGACCAGTACTTCACGGACTGGCTTCGCTCCCAAGAAAAGCGACTAAAAGCCTCAAGTCATGATGGCTACCGAAAAATAGTCGACAATTTTATCGTACCCCAATTCGGAAGCCTTTTGCTACCAGAGTGGAAACGCAAAGACGTCAAAGTATGGCTTCAGTCGATGAGTTGCGGCAACAAGCGATTAGCCAATATCCAAAGCGTCATCCGCAAAGCCTTGGACGATGCCGTTGATGATGAGTTAATCGATCACAACTTTATGGCCAGCTACTGCTATCAGAAGCGAGCAGATCCACGGGAGGAGGACGATATCGACCCCTTCACACCGGATGAGCAAGAAGCCATTTTGCGCTGTTGCGAGCCAGCCATGGCAAATCAAGTGCGCGTTTCATTCTGGACGGGGTTACGAACCAGCGAACTGATTGCACTCAACTGGTCAGATGTGGATTTTGTTCGTGAGTGTATTTTGGTTCGCCGGGCTATGACGCAAGCCTCAAAAGGCAAGGCCGAGGCTACAAAGACAGCATCAGGACGTCGCGAAGTCAAAATCCTCATGCCAACCAGGCTGGCGCTCATTGCTCAAAAATCACATACATTTCTTGAGCATGGGCCTATCTTTTTAAACCCTGGCACAGGGGAACGCTGGACGGGGGACCAACAAATACGCGATGCCTGGGTACGCATCCTCAAGGCAGCAGGCGTTCGATACCGCTGGCCTTACCAAACTCGACATACGTATGCATCCATGATGCTCTCTGCTGGCGAACACCCAATGTGGGTCGCCAAGCAAATGGGGCATCGTGACTGGACGATGATCGCAAAAATTTATGGTAAATGGATGCCATCAGCCGATGAACAGGCGGGCAAGAAGGCGGAAGCCGTTTTTGGGCTTGGAGACTCGGCCAAAGCCGAAAACTCTCCGTCTTGTGATTTCTGCCGGGAGCCGGTCAGAAAGCTGTCATAAAGCTGGCATATTTATGACAGCATTTTTTTCTTAACTTATTGATTTTAAAGCAATTTTTGGCGGACAGAGGGGGATTCGAACCCCCGATACGCTATAAACGTATACACGCTTTCCAGGCGTGCGCCTTCAACCGCTCGGCCACCTGTCCTACACGCTTCTTGAACAAAGCGAAGTCCGCTATTCTAACAGAACCAAAAATTTTTGGTTTTATGAGTGCGAAATGCACAGCGGTATTTGCACCATCGCACGCCACACCCCAGCAATTTACGCGTCTGCAGCCTGGCGGTAATGCACGGTCGACATCATGCGTTCGACATAACGCGCAATCATATCCACTTCCAGGTTAACCAACATGCCTTCCTGCAAGTTCCTCAAAGAAGTTACCTGCACGGTGTGCGGTATAAGGTTAATACGGATCTCACAACCATCTGGCCCGTCTTCGACCTGGTTTACGGTTAGGCTGACGCCGTTGACGGTAACAGAGCCTTTGTACGCCATATAAGACGTAAGGTTGCCGGGTACCTGTATGCGCAGATCCCACGACTCACCAACAGGCTGAAAATGGCTGACCTGACCCAAACCGTCAACATGGCCTGACACCAGATGGCCATCAAGCGAGTCACCCATGCGTAAGGCATGTTCAAGATTGACGTCTCCCATGGCATCAAGACCCGCCGTGCGGTTAAGGCTTTCGCGCGAAACATCAACGGTAAAGCTGTCTGCCGTCATGGCAACCACCGTCATGCAGGCCCCCTGTATGGCAATAGAATCGCCCAACTTGGTATCGGCCCGCAAAAACCCGGGCGCACTGACGACCAAGCGCAGACCAGAGTCGTTTTGATCCTGGCTAAATGGTGTGACCTCGGCAATTTTTCCTACCGCCGAGACTATGCCTGTAAACATGCTATTTCCTTTCTATACCCACGGCATCCAGCAAAGCGCCCCAGTGCGAGGCTTCGCGAGCGCGCAGCCTTACATCGGGCGCAACAGGCCGGGACTCAATAAATTCAAACCGCCGTGCTTGCGACAAATCATGGAGAACGGGCAGGCGTACCAGACCCAGACCCTCACCCACAAACATCGGGGCCATATAGAGCAACAACTCATCAACCAAGCTGGCTTCGAGCAACGCACCGCTAAGCGTGGCGCCTGCTTCGACATGCACTTCATTGATGTCGTGCTGACCCAGCCATTGCATAACCGCAGCCAGATCGACCCGGCCAGCGTGCTCGGGCACTTGCACCACCTGCACATTTTTTTGCGCGAGCCGTGCGGCCTTATCTGCGCGCGTGGCAGTGGTAAATATAAACGTACGCGTGCCATCAAAAATGCGTGCGTTTTCAGGGATGTCGAATCGCGTATCGACCACCGCCTTGGCAGGGCGTCTTTCTGTTTCTACATGCCGCACATTCAACTGCGGGTCATCAGACAATATGGTGCCTAACCCGGTCAGCACAACACAGCTGCGGGCACGCCAATGGTGGCCATCGGCCCGTGCCGCAGCGCCCGTAATCCATTGAGACTTGCCGTTTAGCAGCGCAATGCGACCATCTAGCGTGGCAGCCAGTTTGACCCACACCCATGGGCGTTGCCGCGTCATGCGCGACACAAACCCAGGGTTTAGCGCCAGCGCCTCTTCGGCCAATACACCTGTTGTGACCTGAATGCCCGCCTCGCGCAGCCGACGCACGCCCGCGCCCGCTACCAGGGGGTTGGGGTCAGACATGGCAATAACGACACGAGAGGGCTTTGCCGCGATCAGCGCATCAACACATGGTGGCGTACGCCCATAATGACTGCAGGGCTCAAGCGTTACATATACAGTAGACCCAACAACGTCAGCATTACGCTCGCTGGCCTGCCGTAGTGCCATCACTTCAGCGTGAGGCCCCCCGGCACGTTGTGTGGCTCCTGCGCCTACAACACACCCATGCTGCACAATGGCGCAACCCACACGGGGGTTGGGAGCAGTCAGGTACATAACGCTTTCCGCCAACCCCAGCGCCTGGTGCATCCAGTGCGTGTCATCAGTGGCCGGGCCTGCACTCATGGTTTGGGAGTGACCTTGATTTCGTCAATGGTTTTGACAAATTCACCGATGTCCTGAAAGCTTTTGTACACCGAGGCAAACCGCACATAAGCGACCTCGTCCAGCTTTTTGAGCTCTGCCATGACCAGCTCGCCAATGAAGTCAGACTCAACCTCACGGTGACCACTGGTAAGCAGGCCTTCTTCGATGCGGGCGATAGCCGCATCAACTTCTTCGGTATTAACCGGTCGCTTGCGCAGAGCCAGGCTCAGGCTGCCCCGCAGTTTGGCATCGTCAAACTCGACCCGAGTACCGTTGCGCTTTACGACGGCGGGCATGATCAGCTCAGCCCGCTCATAGGTGGTAAACCGGCGCTCGCACGCCATACATCGACGGCGTCGCCGTATGGTGTCGCCCTCTTCGGAAACGCGAGAATCGACAACTTGGGTATCGATGTTTCTGCAAAATGGGCATTTCATGGGCGGCGGACCCCGCACAAGGCGGGGCTGTCAGGGTTAGCGATAAACCGGCAAGCGCGCGGTAAGCTCATTAACACGAGCGCGCACAGCGGCGATATGATCGGCATCACGCGGGTTGTCGAGCACGTCGGCGATCAGGTTGCCGGTGAGCTCGGCCTCGGCCTCTTTGAAACCACGCGTGGTCATGGCTGGTGTACCAAGACGCACGCCGCTGGTAACAAATGGCTTTTCAGGGTCGTTGGGGATGGCGTTTTTATTGACGGTGATGTGAGCCTCGCCCAGTGCGGCCTCAGCCTCTTTGCCGGTAATGCCCTTGGCACGCAGATCAACCAGCATGACATGGCTTTCGGTACGGCCTGACACAATGCGCAAACCACGCTTGACCAACGTTTTAGCCAGCACGTCGGCATTTTTTACAACTTGGGCTGCGTAGTCTTTGAAATCGGGCTGAAGGGCTTCTTTGAAGGCCACTGCCTTGCCGGCGATGACATGCATGAGGGGGCCGCCCTGTATACCGGGGAAAATGGCCGAGTTGATGATTTTGGCGTACTCAGCTTTCATCATGATGACACCACCACGAGGGCCTCGCAGCGATTTGTGCGTGGTGGACGTGACGAAATCAGCGTGAGGAACCGGGTTGGGGTAAGCGCCGCCGGCAACCAGCCCGGCATAGTGGGCGATGTCTACCATGAACAGAGCACCGTTTTCATGCGCAATGCGCGCCATGCGCTCAAAGTCTATACGCAATGAATAGGCTGATGCACCGCCCACGATAAGTTTAGGCTTGTGCTCTTTGGCAAGACGCTCAAGCTGGTCATAATCAAGCGCTTCGTCGGCATCAAGGCCATACGAAATAAAGTTGTAAAGCTTGCCTGATGCGTTAACTGGCGAACCATGCGTCAGGTGGCCACCTTCAGCCAGGCTCATGCCCAGTACGGTATCGCCCGGCTTGAGCACCGCCATGTAGACGCCTTGGTTGGCCTGCGAGCCCGAATTGGGCTGCACGTTTGCGGCCTCGGCACCGAACAGCTCTTTGAGGCGGTCGATGGCCAGTTGTTCGACAATATCGACATACTCGCAACCGCCGTAATAGCGCTTGCCGGGGTAACCCTCTGCATACTTGTTGGTAAGCTGGGTACCTTGTGCCTGCATGACAGCAGGGCTGGTGTAGTTTTCGGAAGCAATCAGTTCAATGTGCTGCTCTTGGCGGACATTTTCTTGCTGAATTGCTGCCCAGACATCGGCATCGACGAGATCGAGAGTACGGGAACGGTCAAACATGGAGATTCCTGAGAGAATGGCGGAAGGCATAAAACGAATTGACCATTTTAGCCCGAATAGCCGCCACGTTAGGCCCTGAAAGCGAGCAACCCCCAGGAACCAGCCAGTTTTGCCCGGTTAAACCGGGCAAACAGGGGCGTGGCTCAAGTCAGTGTGAGCCACGCTCATGTAAAGACGCCTACTCTTTGACGATGAGGCGCGGGTTTAGGGTATACATGCCGGTGATCGAAGCCTGGCCAAGTATATGGTCTTGCATTGCCTTGATGGCATCATGGCCCGTGAACTTGCCCTCGAAAGGCAGCTCAGCCACATCAAGCGCATACACCGTGAAAATATAGCGATGCAGGATGGCGTCATTCCAGGGCGGGCAAGGGCCGTCGTAGCCGAAGTAATCACCGTTCATGTCGCGGTCGGCGGCGAACCACGAGGTAAAGTCGTTAATGCCCTGACGCGTACCATCAAGCGCCAGCGGGCCGGCCTTGCCACGCGGTGTGATACCGTCAGAGTATGCCCCTTCGGCAATTTCTGTTGTGGCGGCAGGAACATCAACAAGCACCCAATGATAAAAATCGACACGAGGCAACGTGGCAGGCACCTCGCGGTCGGTTTGGTTCACATCGTCGGGTTTACTTGGTACGTCTGGGTCGTGGCAGATAATAGCGAAGGACTTCGTGCCTTCGGGTACGTCAGACCACGCCAGATGCGGATTAGCATTGCCGGCCAGCGCGACGTGGTTGTGCCCGTCGGGTTTGCCGAAAGCATTACGCTCGGGGATGCTCCCCTGATCCGTAAACGAATTACTGGTGAGCTTCATACGTACTCCTGTAGAAGGGTATCAACCGGTTAAGGTAACACGGGCGAACTTGCGTTTGCCAACCTGCATGACATATGTACCGGCAGGCAATTGCAACGATTTGTCTTCGACACGGTCGCCGTTTACCCGCACGCCACCCTGCTCGACGTTGCGTTGGGCTTCGGTGCCCGATGTGGCAAGACCGGCTTCGCGCAATATTTTTAAAATACCGATGGGGGCCCCTGCCACCGAAACCTCGGGCATGTCGTCAGGGATGGCACCATCACGAAACCGGGCTTCAAATGTAGCCAGCGCGTCTTCAGCGGCTTTGCGCGAATGAAAACGCTGCACAATTTCTTGCCCCAACGCCACTTTGGCCTCGCGCGGGTTCAGACCTTGTTCGATCTGTTTTTTAAGCGCTTCAATGTCATCAATAGACCTGAACGACAGCAACTCATAGTACTGCCACATCAGCGTATCTGAAATTGACATGAGTTTGCCAAACATAGAATCAGGCGCTTCGGTAATGCCGATATAGTTGCCCTTGGACTTGGACATTTTCTCAACGCCGTCGGTACCCACCAGCAACGGCATGGTAAGTACACACTGGCGCTCCTGGCCATATTCTTTCTGCAGCTCACGGCCCACAAGCAGGTTGAACTTCTGGTCGGTGCCGCCCAACTCAAGGTCAGCCTGAAGCTGCACGGAGTCATACCCTTGCAGCAGCGGGTAAAGAAACTCATGCACAGAGATGGGTATGCCGCTTTTGAAACGCTTGGTGAAGTCATCGCGCTCTATCATGCGGGCCACCGTATAGCGCGACGCCAGCTGGATCAGGCCCCGGGCACCAAGACCATCACACCATTCTGAGTTGTAGCGAATTTCAGTTTTGGTCGGGTCAAGCACCGCACTGGCCTGGGCATAGTAGGTTTTGGCGTTTTCTTGAATTTGTTCGGCAGTAAGCGGAGGACGCGTAGCATTGCGCCCACTGGGATCACCGATGGTGGCAGTAAAGTCGCCAATCAAGAAAATAACGGTATGCCCCAGGTCTTGCAGCTGACGCATTTTGTTAAGTACTACCGTGTGCCCCAAATGGATGTCGGGCGCCGTTGGATCCAGCCCCAGCTTGATGCGTAGCGGCTTGCCAGTCTGATGGCTGCGTGCAAGCTTGGCGGCAAACTCGGTTTCGACCAGCAGCTCATCGCAGCCGCGCTTGGCAATGCGCAGTTCTTCTTCAACGCGAGGAGTTATCGGGGCTTCAGAGGTCGACATAAGAAAGTACTTTAACTAAAAAAGATGAAAAAATGCTCGAAAAATAACGCTTAATACGCTAGCATAGCGTGCAAGCGCAAATTCTGCATGGTGCCTTAATGCCCATGCCGGCGGCAGCTGTAACCCAAACCGCCATATATAATACCGCGCTCGGCTACAAAAACGAGGCTCAATTCATATACAGGGCGCCCATGGCCCCGGTACGGGCCCGTTTTTTTTAAGCTTTTTCTTACGCAGCGCACTACCAGGTCCAGCTCTTATGTCCGAATCAGGGAAACCCGAAGCTCCCTCTTATCGTGAAGTGTTACGCGCTCATCGCAAGCGTCACTTCTTTCGCAATAGCCTGGTGCTGCTCGCACTTGGCCTGTTTGCCGGAGCAGCTGCTCTGGCTGTCGTAAAACCGCCTGAAGCACCTTCGTTTTATCAGGCCCGCCAAACCCTGACGGTGCCCGAAAACCCCACAGTGCTGGGTTCGCTGTCAAGCACTCCCTTCATCAGCGAAACGCAAATTCGCCGTGGCGATACGTTGGCCGCACTGCTGCAGCGCCTGCGCATTCAAGAGTCCGGGCTGCAGCAGTTTCTGGTACAAAACAAAGACGCACGATCCATCTACAAACTTTATCCCGGCCGCACGTTGCAAGTTGCACTTGATCGCGACGGCAACCTGATCTGGCTGCGGTATAACCACACGCCCGGTGCCGTCGACAAGAACGGTTACGTATCACGGTGGCTTGAAGTCAGCCCAGACGGCAACGGCAGCTTTGTAGCCGCTGAGCACAGCGCCGCCGCCGACGTTCAGGTAAAAGTGGCCGAAGGCCGCATTGAAGGCTCTTTGTTTGGCGCCACTGATCGCGCCGGCATCCCTGATTCCGTAACCCAGCAAATGACCGACATTCTGGGCAGCAAAATTGACTTCTTGCGTGACCTGCGCAAAAGCGATCGCTTCCGCGTAGTTTACGAAGCCTATTCGCATAACGGGCAAGAAATCGGCGGTGGCCGTGTACTTGCGCTTGAATTCCAGAACAAAGACGATGTTTACGAAGCGGTCTGGTTTCAGCCAAATGACAACGCATCAGGCAGCTATTACGATTTCAGCGGCAAAAGCCTCAAGGGTGCCTTCCTGCGCAATGCCATCAAATTTACACGCATCAGCTCCACCTTCGGTCTGCGCAAGCACCCCGTGCATGGCAAGTGGCGGTCACACAAAGGGGTGGATTATGCCGCGCCCTCCGGAACCCCCATCCAGGCAACGGCAGATGGCGTCGTGGCCTTCAAGGGCTGGCAAAATGGCTATGGCAACGTAGTTATTCTCGATCACCACAACGGCATCAGCACCCTGTATGCACACCAGAGCGGCTTTGCCAAAGGCCTTAAAAAAGGCGACCGCGTCAATCAGGGTGATCTCATCGGCTATGTGGGCTCTACTGGCTGGGCCACGGGTCCACACCTGCATTATGAGTTCCGCGTTAATAACGAAGCGATAGACCCATTGTCCCTCGACCTGCCGGTAGCGCGCGTGCTTGATGATGCCGAGCGCACAGCCTTCAATGTGGTGGCAGCACAATACCGCGAGCATATCAACATTGCAGCTCGCCCTGACGACCTCATGGCAAACTCAACCACCGCTCTGGCGCAGGCCGGGTCTTCCACGCAGGGCGCGACGGATCAGGCCCAACCTTGAGTGCGTCACCGGAGGCTGGCCGCGAGCACGCCAACCTGCCGGGGCCGCTGTATATTGGCCTAATGTCAGGCACCAGTACTGACGGCGTCGATGGCGTACTTGCTGATTTCGTCCAGCCCAACCGCCCGCGCATCGTGGCATCGTTATCCACGCCCATGCCGCCCTCCCTGCGCGCAGAATTTCTGGCATTAAACATGCCGGGCCACGATGAACTTGTGCGTGCCGCCCTAGCGGGCAACGCTCTGGCCCGGCTGTACGCAGATGTCTGCACGCGGCTTATCAGTGCAGTGGGTGTTCAGCACAAGCAGGTCCGCGCCATCGGGGCACACGGGCAAACCGTACGCCATGACCCCGCTGCCGGCTACACCATACAGATTAATGCGCCTGCCCTGCTCACCGAGTTAACAGGCATCGACGTCATTGCCGACTTCAGGTCACGTGATGTGGCCGCCGGCGGCCAGGGGGCACCGCTGGTTCCGGCGTTTCACCATGCGCTATTTGGCGGTGACCGTAGCTGTGCCGTATTGAACCTGGGTGGCATTGCAAACGTTACCCTGCTCACACCAGGGCAGCCCATAGGCGGGTTCGATACAGGGCCAGCCAATGTACTGCTCGACATGTGGGCACACGAGCACACCGGCTTGGCCTACGACGAAAATGGGGCCTGGGCAGCCAGTGGCCAACCACACGCCGGGTTGCTCGCCTACCTTATGCGCAGCGAACCATGGTTTGCGCAAGCACCACCCAAATCCACCGGGCGCGATCAGTTTAATATGGCATGGCTAAGCAAACGCCTTGCCGACTATGACGCCGACAGCCATGGCCTGGCGCCCGCCGACATACAGGCAACGCTGGTGCAGCTTACTGCCCACACCATCGCGCAGGCCATCTCCATTCAGGGGCCAGATACACAAGAACTGCTTGTTTGTGGAGGGGGTGCGTTAAACGCACAGCTAATGCAGGCGTTGAAAACGGCGGTAGGTTGCCCCGTTCAAACGACCGCAGAACGGGGTGTGCCAGTACAACAGGTAGAAGCTTTGGCATTTGCCTGGCTGGCCTGGGCGCACGACACAGGTGTGTGCGCCGGCCTGCCTTCGGTAACCGGGGCACGCCACCCAGCGCTGCTGGGCTGCCGTTACCCGGCTTAAAACTGGCCTGGCTTAGGGCACAAACGACGAACCACAGCCGCAGGTGGACGTAGCGTTGGGGTTGCGAATAACAAACTGCGCACCTTCGAGATCGTCTTTGTAGTCGATTTCGGCGCCCACCAGATACTGGAAGCTCATGGGGTCTATAAGCAACTGCACCCCTTCTTTGTCAATGGTGGTGTCATCGTCATTGGTGGTTTCATCAAATGTGAAACCATATTGAAAGCCCGAGCAACCTCCACCCTGCACAAATACACGCAGCTTGAGTTCGGGGTTGCCCTCTTCAACAAGGAGTTGCTTTACCTTGCTTGCAGCCGCATCGGTAAAAACCAGCGGCGACGGGGGCGCTTGTAGATCGACTGTTTCGATAAGGCTATTCATGTGTGGCTCCGTGGCGGCCAAGTGGCCGCGCATCAATACATTAATTACTATAACATCGACAAGGGGTTATTCTGCAGGTGCAACGTCGACGGTGTGGCTGGCACGAACGGCTTTTCCCTCAAGTACGTTAAGCGTCAGCTTGTCAGGCTCAAAGCCCTCGGGCAGGTTTAATATGCCGGCACTGCGCTGAAATGCGTCAAATTCAAGCTGTGGGCGGTTTTCGAGGGTTACCGTAAGCGGTTTTCCATCTGCCCGCCCCTCTACTACAAACTGCAAAACACCCTCAAACTTGGGCGCGTTATTCGCATTGCGCATAAATATCGCGCGATATTGCAACCCTGCTCCCTGTCGCTTGGCCTCTAGCCCGCGAATGCTGACCGCACCCTGCTTGCCCGGCGGAAATAACTGCTCAAAGAACGCCAGATGCTCACGCGCCTGACCAAGTTCAGCCTGCGTTGATTGCAGTGTAGACTCAAGCCCTTTGCGCGTTCCCTCTTCGACCATAAGGTTGCCCGTTAACGCATCAATGTGTGCCTGCGAGGCGGCGAGCTCGGCCCTTGCTTCGACGAGCTCGTTTTGCAGCATGGATTTCATGGTGTTGAACTGACGGGTAGCCTCACCCTGAAACCAGTACCGCGCACCAAAACCGCCCAGCAACACACCAAGTAGAAGGCCCAGCAACAAGAACCAGAAGCCGCCAGCCCGACGAGGTGCCACGTAAACGACTGCAGGGTCTGACATGTTATTTGTTTGTATTTTTGACATGCCAGTAAAGACCAGCATGGCGGGAAACAGTTCCCGCCATATCGCAGTTAGGGGAGCACCGCCACCTGCTCAAGGCCAGTGGACTCGGGCAGCCCAAACATGAGATTCATGTTTTGCACAGCCTGCCCGGACGCACCTTTTACCAAGTTGTCTTGCACAACAAGAATAATGAGCTGGTCGCCACCGTCTGGCCGATGAACAGCGATACGCAAGGTGTTGGAGGCACGCACGCTACGGGTTTCGGGCACGCTACCCGCCGGCATGACATCAACGAACGCTTCATCTGCATAGCGTTGCTCGAACAACGCCTGGAAATCGGTATCGCGGGCTTCTGGCAGAATATTGACATAAATGGTCGAAAACATGCCACGGATCATGGGGACCAGATGTGGCACAAAAGTAAGCCCTACCGGCTTGCCTGCCAAGGCCTGAAGCTGCTCGGTAATTTCGGCCTGATGCCGGTGCCCGCCCAGGCCATAGGCCTTGAAGTTATCGCTGGCCTCGGAAAACATTGACCCTACCGCCAAGTTGCGACCTGCGCCCGACACACCTGACTTGCAGTCGGCAATAATGCGGCCGCAATCTACAAGCGGTTTACTACCCCCAAACAAGGGTGCCAAACCCAGCAACACGGTGGTGGGGTAGCAGCCTGGGTTACCAATAACACGGGCAGCTGCAACTTTTTCGCGATTAAGCTCAACCAGCCCGTAGGCGGCTTCGCGAAGAATGTCGGTACACGCGTGCGGCATTTTGTACCATTTCTCGAAGGCAGACGTGTCTTGCAGACGAAAATCTGCCGCCAGATCGATAATGCGCACATTGTGTTCAAGTAGTTGCTCGGCCTGGCTCATGGCCACCCCATGGGGTGTGGCAAAAAACACCACATCACACTCATGCAGGGCCGCCTTGTCGGGCGCCTGAAAGCACAGATTGGTGCGCCCGCGCAGATTGGGGTACATATCGGCAACAGGCAGGCCGTCTTCTTTACGCGAGGTAATGGCCGTCAGTTGCGCATTAGGATGTTGCGACAGCAGACGCAGCAGTTCTACACCGGTGTAGCCGGTGCCGCCCACGATGCCGACCTTGATGTGGGGTGTCGCTGCTGAAGTCATAGCCATCTCCGAAAAAAAACAATATGAATAGATTATGCAACAAGCCCGCCCGAAAATGGTAATACACCATGGCACGCCTGTATGTAATGGCAAAAACCCCGGCCTTGGCCGGGGTTTTTGGGTACTGCAAGGCCAGAGGCCCCGGATTAGCGCTTGCTGAACTGCTTGCGACGGCGCGCCTTGTGGAAGCCGACTTTTTTACGTTCGACTTCACGAGCATCGCGGGTCACGAAGCCAGCTTGCTTCAGGGGCGACTTGAGCGTTTCGTCGTAGTCGATGAGCGCACGGGTAATACCGTGACGCACCGCGCCTGCCTGACCACTTTCACCGCCACCGTGCACGTTGACGTGGAAGTCAAACGATTCGAGATGGTTAGTGAGTGTCAGGGGCTGACGAACGACCATGCGGCCGGTTTCGCGAGCGAAATACTCATCAACAGGCTTGCCGTTGACAACGATTTTGCCCGAGCCTTTTTTTAAGAACACGCGAGCCACCGAAGTTTTACGGCGGCCTGTTCCATAGTTCCAGTTACCGATCATGACCTATCCTTAGAATTCGAGCGGCTTGGGCTGCTGAGCGGAATGCGGATGCTCGGCGCCGGCGTAAATCTTGAGCTTCTTGGCCATGGCGTAACCCAGGGGGCCTTTAGGCAGCATGCCTTTGACGGCTTTCTGCAGGGCACGGCCAGGAAAACGCTCTTGCATCTTCCGGAAGTTGGTCTCGGTGATACCACCCGGGTAATTGGAGTGCCGGTAGTATTTTTTGTCTTCATTCTTGTTGCCGGTGACGATAACATCGGCAGCGTTGATAATGACGATGTAATCACCGGTGTCAACGTGGGGCGTGAATTCGGGCTTATGCTTGCCGCGCAAACGACGTGCGACTTCGCTGGCCACACGACCGAGGACTTTGCCCTTGGCGTCAATCACGTACCAGTCACGCTTGACTTCATGCGGCTTGGCCACAAAGGTCTTCATGATGGTTCCTAATAAAAGTTGGGAAGTTTCCGAGCCTGCTAACCTGTCTAGACGTTATGATCCGCCCGTACAAAGCCTGGAAAGCCTGACATATTAGCACGTTTCAGGCGCCCCCTGGAAACTTCGTACGTATGCGCGGCCAGTACCGTAAGCGATGTCGTGTGCGTCCCACGAAAAAAAGCCTCTTTGCACAGCGCGCATGCGGTGCACAAAGAGGCTTTTGCAAGCAGCGGCAGCAGGTAAACCTGAAGCCGCCGACAGCGGGTTTAACCCTTTTTCTGGTTGGCCAGTGCCAGGCCCAGATAGTTTTCGTAAGAGTCTTCAGCCACACGGAACCATGGCACGACGCTATCACGGAAGCCCATGTAGTTATCGTGGATTTTCTTGAATTGCGGGTCTTTATCGCTGAACTCTTTGAAAACCTCGTTGGACGTTTTGAACGAAGCGTCCATGACATCACGCGGAAACGCTTTGAGTACGGCGCCGCTACCGATCAGCCGACGCAAGGCTGCAGGGCTGTTTGCATCATAGTAGGCAGCCAAATTGTTACCGGCTGCGCGCGACGCGATGTCAATAAGTGACTGGTAGTTTTTGGGCAGCTCGTTATATGCGCCGTCATTGATATACAGCGACACCTGCGCAGAGCCTTCCCACCAGCCTGGGTAGTAGTAGTACTTGGCCACTTTCTGGAAACCAAGCTTTTCGTCATCAACCGGGCCCACGAACTCTACGGCATCAAGCGTGCCTTTTTCGAGCGACGGGTAAATGTCGCCAGGTGGAATTTGCTGAGGGATCACGCCCATGCGGGAGAGCACCTCACCGGCAAAACCTGCCGTACGCATTTTGAGACCTTTGAGGTCTTCAATCGACTTGATTTCTTTACGATACCAGCCGCCCATTTGCGTGCCCGTGTTACCCATCGGGAAGTTAACAATATTGCGCGGCGCAAACAGTTCACGCATGAGCTTCAAGCCACCCCCTTCATACATCCAGGCATACATCTGGCGCTGGTTCAGGCCAAAGGGCACTGCAGTATCGAAGCAGAAGGAAGGATCTTTACCGTAGTAGTAGTACGAAGCGGTCTGGCCAGCTTCTACCGTACGATTACCGACGGCGTCCATAACGCCAAAGCCCGGGACAATCTCGCCTGCGGGATAAAGACGGATAGAGAAATTGCCGTCAGAGGCTTCTTCTATCATTTTGCAGAATGTTTGAGCCGTGCCGAAGAGTGCAGGAAGCGAAGGTCCGAAAGTAGACGTCATCTTCCAGCTGATCTTGGGGTTGGTCTGGCCGAATGCGGGTGCCGCAACCGCTGCTCCTGCCACTGCCCCAAGGCCGGCCTTTTTTAGAAATGAACGACGTTGCATCAAAAACTCTCCTTTGGATCACTTACGACTGTAATTAGATGGATAACTTCACGGCAGATATTACACCGTGTTGCAGAATCTGTAACGTTTTGCGCAAGCAAAGCGGGGCACGCAGCCCCGCTAATATTACTGACCCGCTATCGCCATCTGCTCGATGAGCACGGAGCCGGTAGACTTTGACCCGCGCGTAATCGTGTCTGCCCCGATTGCCACGATCTGTTTGAACATGTCGGCCATACTGCCCGCGATTGTGACCTCTTGCACGGCATGCTGGATCTCGCCGTTCTTGACCCAGTAGCCAAAGGCCCCTCTTGAGTAGTCACCCGTCACATAATTGACGCCCTGACCAATAAGCTCTGTGACCAGAAAGCCAGTGCCCATTTTTTTGAGCATAGCGCAAAGATCGTCATCGGGCGAGGTAAGCCGCGAGCTAAGCCTGAGGTTATGCGAGCCGCCCGCATTGCCCGTGGTTTGCATGTTGAGCTTGCGCGCCGTGTACGTAGACAGAAAGTAGCCATTAAGAGTACCCGCCACCACGACATCACGGGCCCGGGTGCGCACCCCTTCAGAATCGAACACCG
This sequence comes from Alcaligenaceae bacterium, assembly GCA_013416395.1. Lineage (GTDB taxonomy): Bacteria > Pseudomonadota > Gammaproteobacteria > Burkholderiales > Burkholderiaceae_B > Allopusillimonas. Next base: position 156,036 of record JACCEP010000009.1, on the reverse strand, counting down.
AGCTGCCCATGGCACCAGGCGTGAACGGGTCTTCGGAGACGTCGAGATGATCTGCCAGCACTTGTTTGCCCAGGGAGTCAAGCAGAAAGCTGGCTTTGCGATAAAGCGCGCCACCACTGGTTGCCTGTACCAGCGCACCCAGCAGACCGATGGCCAGCGGCGCCTCAAACAGCACCGGGAAACGGCCTGTCTTGATGCGACGCGCAGACAGGCGCGCCAACGTGCGTTCGGCGGCGTAGCGCCCGACCGCCGCCGGGTCGGCCAGGTCGCGTGCTGCGCGGGCCGAGGTGTACCAGTAGTCACGCTGCATGTTCACGCCCTTGCCGGCAATGGGTGCAACCGACAGGCCATGACGCGAATAGGGATAGCCACCCATGAAACCACGGCTGTTGCCCATCACGAAATGGCCTTCAGACGTATCAACCGAAGCGCCATCAGAGTTGGTGATAAGCGGGCTGACTTCACGCGCGGCACGCTCTGCCTTGAGGGCCAGCACGGCAGCTTTTTCCGCAGAAATATCCCAGACGTGGTGAAGCTGCAGGTCGAGGAACTCAGTGGCCAGTTCGCTGGCCTCTGGCAAGCCAGCGGCGGGATCGGCGGCCGTGTAGCGCGCTATATGCCAGGCTGCCTCGACAGTTTCGCGCAGCGCCTTTGCCGAAAAATCGGACGTTGAGGCCGAACCACGCTTTTGGCCCGCATACACGGTGACATCAAGCGAGCGGTCACGCGTTTGCTCAACGGTTTCAACGTCGTTATTGCGCACGGCAACCGACAGCCCCCGACTTTCGGAGACCTCGGCGGCGGCATCAGAAGCCCCAAGGGATTTGGCATGGGCCAGCGCGTCGCTGACCAGTTCACGAAACCAAGCCTGGTTCTGCGTGACGGGTAAAGAAGAAATAGATTGGTCGCTCATAATACTCTTTTGGGTGAGACGGTTATGATAAAGCAATTAACGAATTAGCTTTTGGCGCTGCCATGCACAATACACCTACTGAAGACACTGAATCGGGCTATGACGGCCCAAGTAAATCCCAGGTAAAGCGCGACATGCTCGCATTACTGGATCTAGGCAAAGAGATGGTTGACCTTTCTGCCTCGCAACTGAAACAGTTGCCGCTACCCGAGAAACTATATGACGCCTTGATTCTGGCGCAACGCACAACAGCCCGCGAAGGGCGGCGGCGCCAGATACATTACGTCGGCAAACTCATGCGCAACGTCGATGCTGAAGCTATACGCACCCAGATCGATATCTGGAAAAACGGTTCACGTGAGCAGACTCGTGCCATGCACAGGCTCGAAACCCTGCGCGACATGCTGCTGCGCGACGATTCCACGCTCACTGAACTGCTACAAGAATACCCTGACGCCGATGCTCAGCATCTGCGCACCCTGATCCGCCAGGGCCGCAAAGAAACGCAGACCAATGCCGCTCTTCAGCCAGGCCAGGATCCACAGCGCAAACATTACCGGGCGCTTTTCCAGGCGCTCAAGACCCTGGACGAACAGAAGGAGAAGTAACAGAGATGAGCACAACCGCCTTACTGGAGTGCATTGAGATCGAAACGGGGCCAACCCCTCAACGGGCTGTCATCTGGTTGCATGGCCTGGGTGCCGACGGCAACGATTTTGCGCCCTTAGTGCCCGAACTGGGTCTGAATGATGTACCACCCACCCGGTTCATATTCCCGCACGCACAGGTACGCCCGGTCACCATTAACCAGGGTATGACCATGCGGGCATGGTATGACATCTTCGCCCCCGACCTGGTGCGCCGCGAAGACGACGCGGGCATACGCGAATCTGAACAGGCCATCGCAGCATTAATCGCCCGAGAAAACGAGCGTGGCATCGCCACTGACAAAATCGTGCTGGCGGGGTTCTCGCAAGGCTGCGCCATGACACTCCACACAGGTCTGCGCCTGCCGCAGAAACTGGCTGGCATGATGGCGCTCTCAGGCTACCTGCCACTGGCGGCGCATGCTGAAGCCGAACGGCACGACGCCAACCGCGACACGCCGATATTTATGGCCCATGGCACCATGGACCCTGTTATCGCCCTCGACCGGGCCCAAGCTTCACGCCAGGCACTCGAAAAAATGGGGTACCCGGTCAGTTGGCACACCTACCCCATGCCACACTCGGTATGCCTGGAAGAAGTGCAAGACATCGCTGCGTTTTTGCGCAAAGTGCTTGCCTGAAAAATCGACCAACGCAAGACACACTGCAGCACAAACAGGCCTGTTCTGAAACGTTCTGGCCTGTTTTCAATTGTGCTTGCCACTCGCCTTGCTGGCAGGCGCCTTCGCATGAGCAGGCACGGCCTTGCCCCTGTGCCCTATGCCCTGTGTGCTGTGCGTAGCATCAGCCCTACTCACCCAAAAAAAACGGTGAAACCAGCAGCCCCCCACTATCGAGACTGGCTGGTTTCGCCAAGATCCAGCCAGACGCGTCGCATGCTGGGGTCTTCTTCGTCAACATCATTGCGAAAACCCAGGTGCGTCATCAGGCTTAGCATAGGTCGGTTGCTGGCAAGCACGACGCCATCGATATAGGTCAGGCCCTGGTATTGCGCGGCCTCAATCAGCCCACGCATTAATTGCGCCCCCAGGCCGCGCCGCTGCCAATCGTCGCCAATAACCAGAGCATATTCTGCCCCACGGCCATCGGCGTTACGCAGGTAATGCGCAAAGCCAATAATCTGCTCACGAGGATGCCCGCGATTCTCGGGGTTGGGTACCGTTACGGTCGCCACCAATGCCAGCTCACGGTCATAATCGATACGCGAGTAACGAGCCAGCATACGCGGCGTCAGCTCGCGCAGCATGGACACAAAACGCATATAACGTGACTCATCGGAAAGGCCACGAATAAATTCTTGCAACGATTCGGCGTCTTCAGGGCGGATGGGCCTAAGCATCCAGGGACTACCATCTTTGAAGGTTTGCGGCTGCACCAGGCGGCGTGGGTATGGATGTATGGCCATATGGCCATACCCTGATGTTTCGGGCAGCACCAGCATTGATCTTGGGCTGAGCTCTATACGCACGTTGCGCGCCTCAAGCGTGTTGTCCCGGGCATACAGTGGATCAATCGTCAGCGTTTCGAGCGTGGGCAGATCACTGACTATTTGCGATACACACTCAAGCACTTCAATAAGGGCTTCAAGTGCAAGTGGCTCAATCTGTTTGGAGAGTGCGCGACGCCAAAGGTTACTGCGCTGAATCAATTGCCGGGCAAGATAGCTATTTAACGGAGGTAGCTCAAGGGCTTTGTAGGCGACAGTTATCAACGCATCCTGACCCCCCGAGCCGAATGTAATATAGGGGCCAAATTTTGGATCGCGGCGCACCCGTATGGCCATGGGCAGGCTTTCTTGGGCTGCATCGTCACAGCCATCGCTGCCTGTAGATGCATAGCTCAGTGGCGCATGAAAGCAGTCAAGCACGCGCTGGCTTTCTTCAAACCCAAGCTGCAACCGGCGCTCCGACTCGGCCTTGCGCACCAGAGCGCGTGCCTCATCAAGCAAAGGAGGCTTACCTAGAGGCTCGGACGGCAAGGTTTGCTGAGACAAAACCTGGTTGTAGTGATACGAGGCCAGAATACCGAATGCATTGGCAGCCGATTCAGGCGTGCGAAAAGCCGGAGACCCTGCAGCGTCAAGAACATGACGCAATGGCCGCATGGTGGCATCGCCCAGAAAGCAGGTGATGAGCGGTTTGCGCGTCGACGGTACCATGCTGGCCAACTGCCGCGCCACACCTGGCAGGTCAGACAGCGGGTCGGGCGAAAGCAGCGCCAGCACGCCGTCTACCCCCTGATCGGCCAGAAGAATTTCCATAACCTTTTTGACAGACTCGGGCGTCAGGGCCGAGTAGGTGACCACAGGGTTGCTTGAACGCGCACCTTCTTCCAGGATTTCATCCAGCGCCTTGATACTTGCGTTAGACAGTTCGGCCAGCGACACTGTGCTGCCGTCCATGACATCGATCGCAAGCTGGGAGGCTCCGCTTCCGTTTGAAAAAAGCGCAATGTGCTTACCCCGAGGACGCTGGGCATAAACAAGCACCTTCAACGCCGAGAACAACTGCACAAAGAAGCGAACCCGCACCGCGCCTGCCCGGTTCAATAAAGCGTTGAATACGGCGTCTTGTACCGATGAGCTTTCGGATTCGCGGCCTACTTTAAGCACAATGACAGGCTTGACGCTGGCAGCCGCCCGCAGCGCACTGCTGAAACGGCGCGACGAGGTGGCCTCTTCGAGATACAGCGCAATACTGTCTGTGCGGGCGTCGAGTGCCAGGTACTCAAGTACCTCGGCCATATCTAGCACCGCCTCATCGCCAATGGAGATGACAGTCGAAAACCCCAGGCTGATGTCTTGCGCCCAGTCGAGAACCGCCGAAGCAATGGAGCGCGATTGTGCCACCAGCGCCACACGGCCCTGCAAGGCGGAGCGCGGCTGCTCACTAAGGTTGAGACCAAGATGAGGCCGCTGTACACCTGACGAGCGTGGCCCGAGTATGACGCAGTTATTCAGTGCCGCCCATGCCCGACAGTACGCCATGTCTTCGAGCGGATAGGCCGAAGGTTGATGGTGCAAAAGCAGTGAAACACATCGTGGCTGGTAAGCCCGCAACGCCTCCAGCACCTGGGGCACCTGGGTTGGAGCCACCCGCACAATGGCCTGATCAAGACGGCCTCCTTCAGGCACGCCCGCAAGCCCTGCAGGCAGGTTAACGGGCTCGTCTGCATGAGTCTGAACGTAGCTGAAGGAATTGCTAAGACGCGCAGGCGGGTTGTCGACCATGGGTAATGGCCGATCAGCAATAACCAGCACGCTGCGCGGCTCAAACAGGGCGATTAGACGGTGTCGTGGCATAGGTATGGCAGAGCTCGAACAAGATTGTCTAAGCGTACTCTAAAATAGCGGTTTGATTTCATTTCAAGCGCGCGGCCCGCGCCTGCGCATACTTTAAAGAGTAGCAATGACCACGTCCACCTCTTCCGCCATTCGCACCCGCTTTGCACCCTCGCCCACGGGTTATCTGCATTTGGGCGGCGCCCGCACCGCCCTCTTCTCATGGGCGTTTGCCAGGCACCATCAGGGCGTGTTCGTACTGCGCATTGAGGACACTGACGTCGCACGCTCAACCCCTGAAGCGGTGCAGGCCATACTTGATGGCATGCAATGGCTGGGCATGCAGCCAGACGAGGGCCCGTTCTATCAAATGCAACGCATGGATCGCTACCGCGAGGTCATTGCACAGATGCTGCAAGAAGGCACGGCCTACTACTGCTACAGCAGCCCCGAAGAGGTCGAGGCCATGCGCGAAAAAGCACGGGCTGCAGGCATGAAGCCGCGCTATGACGGTACCTGGAGACCCGAACCCGGCAAAACCCTGCCCGCCGTGCCTGCCGACCGCAAGCCTGTGGTGCGTTTCAAAAATCCACTAGAAGGCGTAACAAGCTGGGACGACCTTATAAAAGGCCCCATCGCCATTGACAATGCCGAGCTCGATGACCTTATCATCGCCCGGCCCGACGGCACGCCTACGTATAATTTCTGCGTTGTTGTCGACGACTGGGACATGCAGATTACGCATGTGCTGCGTGGCGACGATCATGTCAACAACACGCCCAGGCAAATCAATATTTTGCGGGCGCTTAACGCCACCCTTCCGCAATATGGGCATTTGCCCATGATTCTCGGCCCCGACGGCCAAAAGCTTTCCAAACGACACGGCGCAGTCAGCGTCATGGAATACGACAAGGCGGGTTACTTGCCCGAAGCCATGATTAACTACCTGGCCCGCCTGGGCTGGAGCCATGGCGACGATGAGCTGTTCAGCCGCGAGCAATTGATACAGTGGTTCGACACCCACAGCCTTACCAAGTCAGCCGCGCAGTGGGACCCAAAAAAGCTTAACTGGGTCAATGCCCACTACATCAAGCAAAGCAGCGACGACGATCTTGCCGAACGCGTGGCCCCACGTATTCGCGATCTGGGCGGCGACCCTGCCGCCGTCGATCTGCGCCCAGTGATGGCGCTGCTCAAAGACCGCGCCGAAACGCTTAACCAGCTTGCCGAAGGTGCAATGCTGTTTTGTGGCCCCTACGAGCCCGCCAGCGCAGAACTGCTTGCCGAGCATGTTGACCATGCTGCACGCCTGGTGTTGAAAGACTTCGCCGTAAAAGCCTCAGTGCTGCCCGACTGGTCGGGCGACGTGCTTGAAGCACTCATCAAGGCCATGCTGGTGGATCATGGCATCAAAATGCCCAAGCTGGCGATCCCACTGCGTCTGGTGGTTACCGGCAAAAAACAGACACCTGCCATCGGGGCCGTACTGGCAATCATGGGGCGCGAAAGGGTGTTGCAGCGGCTATCCGCAGACATCGTCTGACGCTGGGTTGGCTGCTGCCCCCAGCAGCCAACTGCTACACACATGTACGGCAAAGGTTTGCCCTGCAGCTCAGGCCACTGGCCAGGCTACGTTCTGGCCGCCGGATAGGCCCACGGCCTGAGCCTGCGATCATTAGCCTGAAACGCCTCGATCTGATGCACGTACTCCAGCGTCTGGCTAATGTCATCTTGGCCTCGCAACAAGGCCTGCCGCGCTGAAGCAGAAAACTCAAAGCCAATTTCGTCGATCTCATCGCCCGAGATCAGCATTTTTTCCAGATCAATTCGCAGGCATGCTCCTCGACCCGCTACATCGGCCAGGGTTTCAAGCACCTGGCGCGGCAAGGTTACAGGCAACAGCCCATTCTGCAGACAGTTATTAAAGAAAATATCGCCGTAGCTTTCTGCCAGTATGCAGCGTACCCCGTATTCCTCCAGCGCCCACACCGCCATTTCACGTGAACTGCCACAGCCAAAATTTGCGCCACAGATCAGAATTGGAGCATGGCGAAAAGGATGGCTGTTCAGCACAAATGCATCATCTTCCTTGCCATCGGCACCGTAGCGCCAGGTTTCAAACGCCCAGGGTGCGAACTCCCCCCGCTTCAATTGGGCGATACGTTCAATACGAATAATGAGATCTGTGTCGATGTTGTTGCGCATCAGTGCAGCAGCATGACCTTCGGTTATGCGAAAAGGCGTCATGGCGCATACTCCAGCATTTCGGGCGTACACAGCCGCCCCCTTATTGCGCTCGCAGCCGCAACGGCGGGGCTGGCCAGATGGGTCAAGGCACCTGGGCCCTGACGTCCGACAAAATTTCGATTTGACGTCGACACACAGCGCTTGCCTGGCGGCACCATGTCGCCATTTGCCCCGACGCACATGGAGCAGCCAGGCTCGCGCCACTCAAACCCGGCATCCAGGAAGACTCGATCCAGCCCCTCCTGCTCAGCCTGACGCTTGATCTGCAGCGAACCCGGAACAACCCAGGCGGTTAGCCCTGCAGCGATCCGTCTGCCCCTGACCACCGCGGCCGCCGATTGCAGGTCTGAAAGCCTGCTGTTGGTACAAGAACCGATGAACACCCAGTCTATTGATATGTCGCGTATTTGCTGACCAGGCTGGAGGCGCATATACGTGAGTGCACTCGCGTAGGCTGCCCGGCGGGCAGGGTCGGCTTGAGCCGCTGGGTCGGGCACGACACCATCAACGCCGGCGACGTGCTCAGGGCTGGTACCCCAGGTAACGCGCGGTGTAATGACGGCGACATCAATATCGACCTCTTTGTCGAACACTGCGTCCGCATCGGAGGGCAGCGTATTCCAGTATTCCACAGCGCGATCAAAATCGTTTCCCTGCGGCGCATACTCCCTTCCCTGGACGTAGCGATAGGTGGCGGCGTCCGGTGCCACAAGCCCGAATCTGGCGCCAAGCTCTATGGACAGATTGCACAGCGTCATGCGCCCTTCCATATCCAACGCCTGTACTGCCTCGCCCGCATATTCAACGGCATAGCCCGTACCCGCCGCCGCCCCAAGCACGCCGATAAGATGCAGTATCAGGTCTTTCGCCGATACGCCGTTACCGACCTTGCCATGAAAATTTACGCGCATAGTTCGAGGTCGTCGCTGGCGTATCGTCTGCGTTGCCAGAACATGCACAAGCTCGGAAGAGCCTATGCCCCAGGCGAGCGCGCCAAAAGCACCATGTGTACAGGTATGGCTGTCAGCACACGCCACCGTCAAGCCGGGAAGGGTTAGCCCCAGCTCCGGTCCGATCACATGCACGATGCCCTTCCTGCCATTATCGACATCGAACAAAGGGATGCCCCGCTGTGCGGTTTCCCGGCGCATCGCCTTAATCATACCGATGCTCCACTGGGCATCTCCATCGTGTTGGCCAGGCCGCGTCGACGTCACGTGATCCAGCGTCGCAAACGTGAGGCTCGGCGTATGCACGGTAAGCTTTCTGCGCGCCAGGGTTTCCATGGCTTCCACGCCCGTGAGCTCGTGCATGAGATGCCGATCAACATGTAAAAGACTGACATCTCCGGGCACACGCGCCACCTCATGGGCATCCCACAGCTTGTCGAACAGCGAGGCGGGCATATCAGTCTCCTTGCAGCACTTCGACTGCGTGCGCCCGCTCGAACGCCCATACATCATCAAAGCCCAGCAAGGTATGCAACTGATCCATGGTGTAGGAAGGGGTCTCAAGATTGAGCGTATTTCCCCGGTTTTGCAGATGGCGATAGCCCGCTGCAAGCGCGGCGGTAGCCACCCCCATGCCCAGCGCCGGATAAATAGCGACGTTAAAACCCCAGTCGCGCAGAATCTCCGACGACACTTCCGGCGAACGACCTGTAGGCACCATGTTGGCCAACAGCCAATGATCTATTTCGCCGCCTATACGACGAAACTCCTCTTCAGACTCAGGCGACTCCACAAAAACAATATCGGCACCCGCCTTGGCAAAGGCCTTGCCTCTGGCAATAGCTTCGTCCAACCCCAGACTGGTACGCGCGTCGGTGCGCGCAATGATAAGCGTGTCGTCGCTTCGTCTAGCCTGCACTGCCACTTCAATTTTCTTGAGCATTTCAGGCAGTGGAATGACGCGGCGGCTGGGCGTGTGGCCGCACTTCTTGGGCATTTCTTGATCCTCGAACTGTATCGCCTGCACCCCTGCCGCTTCGTAGCCTCTGATTGTTTGCCGCAAATTGAGCAATCCACCAAAACCTGTATCGGCATCGGCAATCAGCGGCTTACCGATCCCTTGCGCAATGGTCGCCGCCCGCGCCTGCATGTCTGTGTAAGTGACCAAGCCCGCATCCGGCAACCCAAGATACGATGCAGAGATGCCATACCCCGTCATATACAAGGCTTTGAAATCCATCTGATCCGCAATCAGCGCGGAGAACATATCAAACACACCTGGCGCGGTGACAAAATCCCCTGCCGACAATATCTGCTTGAGCGTATTCCCGTTTTTCATACCCTTCCTTTAAGTAGATGTTCCACGTCGTAGATGACGATCCCACTGAAGTAACCCGATACTGATTACTGTCGCGAATATGAACAGCATCAGCGCCAGAGCCATGATGGTCGGTGGATTGTGTCGATCAATGGCCAGCATCAGAAGATGGCCAATACCCCGTTGCGACGCGAACATTTCACCGAGCAAGGTGCCCAGCAAGGTCAGGGCAAAACCGATCCGTATGCCTGCAACAATTTCCGGAACGGTGGCGGGCACCAGAACATGTACCGCGGTCTGCCATGGCGTCAGCCTGTAAGAACGGGCCGAACGAAGCAACACGGGCCGCATGTTTCTGACCGCCGTCATCGTAAAGATCACAACAGGAATAATGCCGTGAATTACACCGAACGCGACCTTGGCAGAGATGCCCAGACCGAACATCAGCAGTATTACCGGATACAAAGAAATCTTGGGGATGGAATACAGGGCGATCAACACAGGCTCCATCACGTCTCCTGCCAGACGACGCACACCCAGATACAACCCCGCCAAGACTCCGCCCACGATGGCCAGGACCAGCGCAAACAAAAACGCTTTCGCCGTTTCCGCCAGATTTGCGCCGAAATCAGGATCGGACACTTCTCGTTGGACCTGCACTAGCGTGCGCCAGGGGCCAGGCAGTGCATCCGCACCCAGCAGCCACGAGCCCATCTGCCACAGCAGCGCCATCACGACAATAAGCAATAGCGCGTCGCCGCCGTGGCGCGCCGGCCCTGCACGTTTTTTCATACCCGGAGTCATGCCGCCTCCTTGAGCACCCGCCGCTGGTATAAGCGTTGCTCGACCGAGTACAGAACAAGATTAATAATGCCCACAAAGAGCAACAACAACAGCATCAGCCCATACATCGTCTTGTTGTCAAAGTTGTTGTAAGCGAAAGCGATCTGATAGCCGAACCCGGCACCGGAGAGCAGGAACTCACCGCCGATCACGGCAATGAACGCGTAAACAATGGAGAGCTTCACCCCGGTAAAAACGAAAGGCAGGCTGGCCGGCAGCTTGATCAACCATATTTCCTGCAGACGACCCATGCGCAGAACTCGCGCCGTGCGCAGCAATACAAGAGGGATACGCTCAAGACCATTGAGCGTATTGACCGCCATGGCGACAATAGCGAACAGAAAGCCCAGCATAATGAGCGGCCATCTGTTCAGGCCAAAGATCACGATAAGCATGGGGTACAGTACAAAGATGGGCACGGCATAATAGGAAAGCAGCAGTGGGTCCAGCACACGGCGCAGGCGAGGAAACCGGAACAGCACCAGCCCAAAAAGAAAACCGCAGGTTACGGCGAGCACAATGGCCACAAACGCCGACGAAAGCGTCAGCATCATGTCGTGACGATAGGTATCACCGATCAGGATTTCCCACGCGCTCACGGCCATTTCTGATGGCGGGATAAAAGACACCCTGTCGATCCAACCCATCCTGCTCGCAAGTTCCAACACTCCTATGCTTATGACGATAAGCAGGCTACGCAACACAGGTACCCGGTAACGTCGCCACCACAAGCTCTTCCCGTCATGCCCTACAGTCCGAGCGACTGCGATGGCGCTCGTCATTGCTGCGCCCCAAGAGCCTTGAGCGACTCGCCGCGCAGCATTTGCCATATCTGCGACTGCAGTACGCCATAATGCGGATCCATGGTCGTTTCGCTGCCTCTATCGCGGCTCCAGCCGGTTTCGACGACATCGATAAATGTTCCCGGCCGCGCCGACATTGTCCCTATCCTGTCTGACAACAAGACTGCTTCGTCGATGGAGTGGGTGATCAGCATGATGGTCGAGCCGGTTTCACGCCAGAGCTTAAGCGTCTCTTCACCCATGAGTAGCCGGGTCTGCTGGTCGAGTGCTCCAAAGGGCTCGTCCAGCAGCATCAAACGCGGCCTTAGCACCATGACACGCGCGATGCAGACCCGCTGACGCATCCCGCCCGACAATTGGGCGGGATAGGCACGTGCAAAATCGGCGAGCCCCATAAACGCCAGGGCATGATCCACGCGCTCACGCACTTCATTTTCTGGCAGCCCGTTGCGCCGCGCGCCGAAGGCGGCATTGTCAAAAACGTTGAGCCATGGAAAGCTCGCATCCTCCTGAAATACAATCGCGACCCCGTCAGGGACTTCGCCATCCACGCGGGCACCCTCAAAGTGAATTTCACCATCAGAGGGCCGGCTTAACCCGGCGACCAAGTCCAGCAGCGTCGACTTCCCGCAGCCTGAAGGCCCCACGACAGAAAAAAACTCGCCCTTGCGAAGATCAAAGGACACCGGCCCGAGCGCATGAACAGGCGGCCTACCATCGCCAGGCGTAAAAATCTTGGTGGCTGCCTGTACCTGAACATGGATTTCTGCGGGTGCCACGGCATTAGCAGTGGCTCCGTATGCATGGGGTTGACTTGCCATACCGTTACTTGCGGCGCTCGTCTTCTGGAAGCAGGCTCTCATCCACGATGCTGGTCCAGTCAAAAGGCCCCTCCTCAACCGCTTTGACCATCACAAGACCCTTAAGCATCGTATCCATGCCCTCGTAGTCGAACTTGCCCGTGCTCCAGTATGTGCCTTTGGAATCCAAAATATCCTTGATCGCTGCCTTGGTGACGGCAGGATCCATTTTGTACTGCCGGGCGAGTATGTCGCCCGACTCGTCCGGGTGCGCCAGAAGATACTCCACACCCTTGTGCCTGCCGACGATAATCGACTTGATGACCTCGGGATGCGCTTTCAGGTAGTCTGTTCGCACGATGCCCACGGTTTGCGTCATATGCGGGATTTCGTCGCCCGACCTGAAAACAATCTTGATGTTGTCCTTCTCGCGGCTAAGTATGGGCTCTGTCATGTAGATGACGTCCACGCCACCTTCACGCAAGGCCGTGTAGGCGGAGCTCAAGCTGCCGACGGTCTTGCGCTCGACCTGGTCCAACATATGACGGTTGGTCAACGCGATTGTGGACACCATGTCAGTAACTGACTTTGGACTGCTATAGCCCAGCTTCTTTCCCTTCAGATCTTCAATAGAATTTAACGGAGAATCTTTAGTGGCAACCCAAACGTTGTCGGCAAGACTGACCACACCTGCATGCACGATGGTCAGTTTTACGCCTTGCTTGATGGCTGCGATCGCGGCTGACAAGGCCACTTCGCCATATGGAATATCTGAAGCCAGGGCGTTTCTGACAGTGGTGCCGCCGCCCTGTGAGGTGATGAAGCCGGTGACATCGATTCCGGCATCTTTGAAATACCCCTTTTCCATCGCGACGGCGAATGGCGTTCCGTACATACCGTCTGCCCAGTGGGTAACGGTCAGATTGACTGCCGAGGCCGTAGCGCAAAAGGCTGCAGCGGAAAACGCCAGGCCATACATGGCCTTCTTAAACAAAGGTTTAGTCATGTTTTGTCTCCGTATTTTTTTGTCGTATATTTTTGTCCTACACTTTTAGTTTAGACTACATTCTTAGTGTTGTCATCGTCAATTTCGCCTCCAAAATAAATATGAAATCTACCCTCCCACCCGACACAGCCGATCCCGTTTTGCGCAGCGGGGACACCGTAGAACGCGTCGCCAATCACCTCAAGGAACAGATTCTGGAGGGCAGCCTGGTGCCAGGACAGCGGCTAGTTTCGCGCGATCTGATGGAGCATCTTGGGGTCAGCCGTGGGTCACTACGCGAGGCGTTTCGTCGTCTGGCCGGTGAGCGATTAGTTGAACTGATCCCCAATCGCGGCGCCATCGTCAGAAGGTTATCTGCGGCTGAAGTCGTCAGCCTGTTTCAGATACGCGAGGCACTGGAGGGCCAGGCAGCCAGGTTGGCTGCTGACCACATCAACGAAGCCGACAACCGGCGTGTTTTTCAGGCTATCGTGAAGGAGGGGGAGGCGCTCAGGCGCAGCATGAACATGCAGGCGTTCATGATCCACAACAGAGCGTTTCATCAGGCCATCGTTAAGATTAGCGGCAATACAGAATTGGCATTGCTCATCGACAGATACCAATTGGCTGTCTTCATGGCCCAACTGAAACAGGCGATCGGTGCCGAAGCCATCATTCTGAACTCGATTGATCAGCATATGGCGATTGCCCAGGCCATTCTTGCCGGCGACGCCAACGGCGCCTACGACGCGATGAAAAAACATCTTTGGCATTCAGCCAACAGCATGCTTCAAAGAAAAGAAGCGGCCACCGATCGTCATTTTCTTCGGCAGCCTGTAACTCGAAAACACGTCGGGCAATAGGCTAGAAAGGTAAGCGATACCCCGGCGACATACGCCGTGCCTTGATGCGCGCGCCCTCTTCATTGCGCAGCGTTAGCGAGTCGCCGCCGCTGGCTTCAACGATGTAGCTGTTTTTGTATATGGGATCATCCATGCTTACCGGCGCGCCGTTTGAAAGCAGTGTTTGCAGCACCAGAGCACCTTTAATGCGCGACCAGCAGCCGGTTTCAGATAACCCCTGAGAAGGGTTTTTGCCCCGCTTCAATAGTTCGGTGTAGGCCATGGTGCCGTCCTGGTTCAATGTGAACAAGGTGCGGAGCTCACCATTAACGCCTTTTTGCCGCCTGACACTCAACCAGTTGCCTGTAAGTGCATCGTTTTCTGCGGCTGCCTGGCACGCAGGCGGTTGCGCCTCGGGCTCGGGCGCCGGAGGCGGCTGTGTGGCGCAGCCTGCGATCACGACGGCAGCAACAAAACCAGCAACAACCCTGGCTCGACGGAAGGTAACTCTATGCATGTAGTCTTCCCTGGAAAGACGCGAGCGGCACACCGCGCTCGCAGCCTGTAATCGTACCATCTACGGGCGCCTGATACTCAGACCACGCCAGCGAATGAACACTCGCCAATGCGTGCCGACGCAGCAAAACGAAAACCTGATCCCTTCTTCTTCATGCGCTCACCAGTTGCGCGGCAGGCCTGCCGCGCCCACCATCTATGCCATGCCTAAAATTTACAAAAAAAACCATAAAGTCATGGCTTTTTTGTCTTGTATCAAGCATAAGCGATCACTACAATTAGTGTTTTAAAAAGCAAAAAACACAACATCTTGTGGCAAACAGGCCAAACGGCCATCTCCATCAATATCTTGTAGCAAACACGCAGTCGGGCCTAACACCGCCCATAAAACTGATCGAGCGCAACTATGCGTGCGTTGTTATCTCAGGAGTATTCATGCAGACTCACAGCGAAACAGAGCAACCCTCCGCTCAACCCATACATTTCGCCCAATCCCCCTACCGTATCGCCAGCCGTCAATGGGATAACTTCCACATTATCCGCCGCAATGGCGCCGTAGTAACTTTTGAGCCCAACAAAATCTCCGTGGCGGTTACCAAGGCTTTTCTGGCTGTGCAAGGTGGCCAGAGCGCCGCCTCTGCGCGCATTCGCGAGCTGGTTGAAAACATCACCCTTCAAGTCGTCAATGCACTTGTACGCAATCGCCCAGGCGGTGGCACCTTCCATATCGAAGACGTACAAGATCAGGTCGAGCTGGCCCTTATGCGTTCGGGTGAGCACGACGTGGCCCGTGCCTATGTACTGTATCGTGAAAAACGCGCACAAGAGCGCGCGCGCACCAATCAGCCTGCACAAACCAACGCCGGACAAACCACCCTCCATGTTACTGACGATGGCGTCAAGCACCCACTCGATCTGGCCAAACTACGCTCCACCATTGAAGAAGCCAGCGTCAACCTGCCACACGACATTGACGTTGAAACCATCCTGACCGAAACCGTCAAAAATCTCTATGACGGTATCCCGGTCGACGAAGTGTTCAAGTCTGCCATTCTTTCGGCACGGGCGCTGGTCGAAACCGACCCTGCTTACAGCCGGGTCACGGCTCGCCTGCTGCTGCACACCATCCGCAAAGAAGTATTAGGCGAAGAGGTCGCCCAGTCCGAAATGACAACGCGCTATGCGTCGTACTTTCCTCAGTTCATCAAAGCAGGCATCGAAGGCCAATTGCTTGACGCCAGGATGGCCCAGTTTGACCTCGAGCGTCTGGGTGCCGCACTCAAGGCCCAACGCGACCAGCAATTTAATTACCTGGGCTTACAAACCTTGTATGACCGCTATTTTCTGCATCTGAGTGGCCGTCGCATAGAGCTGCCCCAGGTGTTTTTCATGCGCGTCGCCATGGGCCTGGCCCTCAATGAAATAGAACGCGAGGCACGCGCCATCGAGTTCTATGAAATTCTTTCGTCATTTGACTTCATGAGCTCTACGCCTACCTTGTTCAACGCTGGCACCGTGCACTCACAGCTTTCGTCGTGCTATCTCACGACTGTGTCCGACGACCTTTGCGGTATTTACGATGCCATCAAAGACAATGCGCTGCTTGCCAAATATGCCGGCGGCCTGGGCAACGACTGGACGCCCGTGCGCGCCATGCGCAGCCACATCAAGGGCACCAACGGCGAAAGCCAGGGTGTCGTGCCCTTTCTCAAGGTCGTTAATGATACGGCCGTGGCTGTCAACCAGGGCGGCAAACGCAAAGGTGCCGTATGCGCCTATCTTGAAACCTGGCACCTCGACATCGAAGAATTTCTCGAACTGCGCAAGAACACCGGAGACGAACGCCGCCGCACCCACGACATGAACACGGCCAACTGGGTCCCTGACCTGTTCATGAAGCGTGTCATGGAAGATGGCGAATGGACCCTGTTTTCGCCTTCCGACACCCCCGATCTGCACGACAAGTATGGACGCGCGTTCGAAGAAGCGTATGTGGCCTACGAAGAAAAAGCAGCTCGCGGCGAACTGACGCTTTACAAGAAGGTTCCTGCGCTGCAGCTATGGCGCAAGATGCTCTCCATGCTGTTCGAAACCGGACACCCCTGGATCACGTTTAAGGATGCGTGCAATGTGCGCTCGCCGCAACAACATGTGGGCGTTATACATAGCTCCAACCTTTGCACCGAGATCACGCTCAATACCAGCGAAACCGAAATCGCAGTCTGCAATCTGGGCTCGGTCAATTTGGCAGCACACCTGCGCCAAGATGCCGACGGGCACTACGAGCTTGACCACAACAAACTCGAACGTACCGTCAGCACGGCTATGCGCATGCTCGACAACGTTATCGACATCAACTATTACGCCGTGGCCAAGGCGCGCAATGCCAACGTACGTCACCGCCCCGTCGGTTTGGGGGTCATGGGCTTCCAGGACAGCCTGCACATGATGCGCGTGCCATTTGCGTCCGAGGCCGCAGTCGAGTTTTCCGACCGCTCTATGGAAGCCCTCTGCTACTACGCCTACTGGGCGTCAAGCAAACTGGCGGCAGAGCGTGGCGCCTACTCCAGTTTTAAGGGCTCGCTCTGGGATCGTGGCATTCTGCCACAAGACACGCTTGCCATGCTGCGTGAAGAGCGTGGCGGCTACGTCAAGATCAACGACAGCAGCTCACTCGACTGGAGCGTGCTGCGTCAGCATATCGCCACCTATGGCATGCGCAACTCCAACTGCGTGGCCATTGCCCCCACCGCAACCATCTCCAACATCATTGGCGTGTCGCCATGCATTGAACCCAATTACCGCAATCTCTACGTCAAGTCGAACCTGTCCGGCGAGTTCACCGTCGTCAACGACCACCTGGTGCGCGACCTTAAAGAACGCAAGCTGTGGGATGAGGTCATGGTTGCAGACCTTAAATATTTTGACGGCAGCCTGGCGCGCATTGATCGCATACCTGATGACCTGCGCACGCTTTACGCCACGACATTCGAAATCGACCCAACCTGGGTTATCGAATGCGCAGCCCGCCGTTCAAAATGGATAGATCAGGCCCAGTCACTCAATATTTTCATGGCCGGCGTATCGGGCAAGAAGCTCGACGACACCTACAAGCTGGCCTGGAAACGCGGTCTTAAAACCACGTATTACCTGCGCTCCATTGGTGCCACTAATGCCGAGAAATCAACCGGCCGCGGCGGCGAACTTAATGCCGTGCCCAGCAACAGCATGGCCATGGGCGCAGCCGTCTCTATGGCTGCCACCACCCTGCCACCCCAAGAAGTTGTAGGTGCCGCGTGCACCATGCGCCCGGGAGACGAGGGTTTTGAAGAATGCGAGTCTTGCCAATAGCCCTCGAAACCAAGAACGCGCCTGCCAACAATCTACTACAGGACACCGACATGCTAATTTGGGACGACACCCCCATCACACAAGCAGCTGCCTCCACCTCTACGGTTGGTAAAGCACCAACCAAACCGCGTATACAGGCCTTTAACGATAACGCCATGCCGACACCACCCTCAGCAGGCACTGGCGGGCACGCCACGGGCCGCGTAAGTGTCGCTGACAAGCGCATCATCAACGGCAAGACAGACGTCAATCAGCTGGTGCCGTTCAAGTACAAATGGGCCTGGGAAAAATACCTTGCCACGTGCGCCAACCACTGGATGCCGCAAGAAATAAACATGTCGCGCGACATCGCCTTGTGGAAAGACCCCAACGGGCTGACCGAAGACGAGCGTCGCATCGTCAAGCGCAATCTTGGGTTTTTTGTCACGGCAGACTCTCTGGCTGCCAACAATATTGTGCTGGGCACATACCGTCACATTACAGCGCCTGAGTGTCGCCAGTTTCTGCTGCGCCAGGCCTTTGAAGAAGCCATCCATACTCATGCTTATCAGTACATTGTCGAAAGCCTCGACCTTGACGAAGGCGAGATCTTCAACGCGTACAACGAGGTTCCGTCCATCGTCGCCAAAGACGAATTCCTCATCCCCTTCATCGACGCAATTGCCGATCCGCATTTCGAAACCGGTACCACAGCCGCTGATCAAACCCTGCTTAAATCATTAATTGTTTTTGCATGCATGATGGAAGGCCTCTTCTTTTATGTTGGATTTACGCAAATTCTCGCGCTTGGCCGACAAAACAAAATGACCGGCGCAGCAGAGCAGTACATGTACATTCTTCGTGACGAATCCATGCACTGCAATTTCGGCATCGACCTCATCAATACGATCAAACTCGAGAACCCTCACTTATGGACAGCGCAGGTTCGCGAAGAGATTCGCGAACTGTTCAAACAGGCTGTAGGCCTTGAATATGCTTACGCTGAAGACACCATGCCTCGCGGTGTGCTGGGTTTGAACGCATCAATGTTCAAGTCTTATCTGCGCTTTATCGCCAACAGACGTTGCCAGCAAATCGGCATCGAACCGCTGTTTGCGCAAGAAGAAAACCCGTTCCCATGGATGGCCGAAATGATTGACCTAAAGAAGGAGCGCAACTTTTTCGAGACACGCGTAATCGAATATCAGACGGGTGGTGCACTTAGCTGGGAATAATGCTTTGAATACAGGCAAAGCTTACGTTAGACTCTAGGCGTGTAAGGTACTTCGTGCATTACACGCTTGCGCCATTTGAGATGGGTCGCATCCTTTTCGTGGGGGCCATATCAAATGGGTAGACGTTCTCTTCGACTCGATCTCAAGGAGCATTACTATGGCAACAGCCGCAAAGGCCGCCAAGAAAACGGCAACGAAAAAAGCTGCATCCGCCAAAAAAGAAACACCTGCAAAGAAAGTGGCTGTTAAAAAAACGGTAGCTGCCACCAAGGCCGCACCTGCCAAGAAGACAACGGCAGCCACAAAGAGCACAACGGCAAAAAAGGCCGTAGCCAAGAAAGCACCCGCTAAAAAAGCCGTTGCCCAAAAGACCGCAGTCAAGAAAACCGTCGCCAAGAAAGCGCCTGCCAAAAAGGCAGTAGCCACCAAGGCTCCCGCAAAGAAAGCAGTTGCTAAAAAAGCAGTCGCCAAAAAAGCCACAGCTACCAAAACACCTGCCGCCAAGAAAGCCACAGCAGCAAAAAAGACAACTGCCGTAGCCAAAAAGACGGTAGCGAAAAAAGCCGTGGCCAAGAAAGCAGTCGCTAAAAAAGCCCCTGCCAAAAACACAGCAACCAAGTCATCCGTAGCCAAGAAAGCCCCTGCCAAAAAAGCAGTGGCCGCCAAGAAGGCTGCACCGGCCAAAAAATCCAGTGCGGTTGCTAAAACATCTGCGGCCAAAAAAGCCGTTGCTAAAACATCCGTTGCAAAAAAGGCGCCTGCAACTAAATCGCCTGCAAAGAAAGCCATGACCAAGAAAACGATAGCAACCAAAGCGCCTGCAAAAAAAGCCGTTGCCAAAAAGGACGTCGCCACGAAGGCGCCAGCAAAACAGGCACCGGCTAAAAAAGCGGCAACGAAAGCCGTCGCCAAGAGCGCAGCGCCTGCGGCCGCCAAGGCTACAGAAACTCCAGCCACGACAGCTAAGGCGCCGGCCCGCAAGGCGGCTCCCAAAAAAGCCAGTGTCAAGACCGAGGCCAAGGCAGCCAAAAAGACTGCATCCGCACCTGACACTAAAAAAACCATCAACCCGGCCGCCTCCTGGCCTTTTCCGACAGGCGGTCGTCCTTAATCAATAAGGCCTTGCAAGCTTGCGAGGCCTTATTGTGGTTGGCTGGCAAACACGGGTTTGCCATGCCTGCCCAACTGTCCGGTTAACCCAGGCAATGGGTACCTTGATGGCGGCTTTTACCCTGCCCGCCATCATGCGACAATGATGCGTTTCCATAACTTGTGGCCCCGCCATGCTCAGCGACGCATTACAGTTTCTCATCAACCTCATCTTCTCCTTGTTTGGCATCGCGCTTATTGTTCGCGCGTGGCTGTATGCAATTCGCATGCACCCCTTCAACCCTTATTCTCAAGCCATACTGAAACTTACTGACTGGCTGGTACGTCCATTGCAAAAGGTACTAGGCTCCGGCAATCGCATAGACTGGCCCACCTTGCTAACATGCTGGCTCACGGCTTTTGCATTGCTGATACTCTCGTTTGTAGTGGGCACCGGCCAACTACCACCAACCAGCAGCCTGCTCCCTGCAGCGCTGGCGGCGCTGCTCAGCGTGTTTAAATGGGCTTTTAATGTCGTGCTCTGGATAACGCTGGTGCAAGCCATATTGTCTTGGGTTAACCCACTGGCACCGATAATGCCTGTGTTACACACGATGACGGCACCACTGCTTGAACCGATTCGTCGCATACTGCCAAATCTGGGCGGGCTAGACTTATCTCCACTGGTTCTGATTGTGGTGGCGCAGTTGGCCATGATGTTTATTCAGCAATTTACGCGGTCAGCTTTCGGTATTTAACGCAGTTCTGCAAGCCGCTAAAACAGCAAGGCCCCACCGTATTATGCGGCGGGGCCTTGCTGTTTTAGGGTTGACACCAACCCGATAGCTGAATTGCTTTTAGAAAGGCACGACGCGAGTGGGGCCGTTACCGCTGATCATACGCACGCGCTGGCCGGCACTAATTGCCACGTCGGCTTCTTGCGCAACGACACGGGTTTCGCCATTGTCGAGCCTGACGGTAATTTCCAGGCCGTTTTTGCGGTTGACCTGGTTTTCAACAGCATTGCCAGCCAGAGCGCCAAGCAAACCGCCGCCTATGGTGGCAAGAACATTGCCGCGCCCGCCGCCCACAGCACTGCCCGCAACACCACCCAGCGCGCCACCTGCCACGACCCCAGCACCAGAAGTTTTATCAAGCTGAATGGTAATTGGGCGGACTGACTGCACAGTGCCGACACGGACAATCTGCTCACGCTGCGCCTGGCCATAGGTGTAGACGGAAGATGAGGCACTGTTATTGGCGCAGCCTGTTACGAACGCCATAGAACCAAGCAGGGCCGCCAGCACGAGCACACGCGCTGGGCGCAGCCCCGGCTGGCGCAAATTGAAAGACTTCATGGAAAAACTCCTTAGTATCGCTAGCCCGATATTGGCTAAATAAGCTTACGTTAACAATTTGCCCGAAAACAAAATGACGCGGCCCCGTGCGTTCGCTGCACGGCTTAGTACGTGACCTTATCTGAACAGAGCAACTAGGACAGGCTAAGCCCGAAATTATCGTTGAGGACGGCGTTAATACCATCTTTGCTAGGACGGTGATTCTGTGGCCCTTTGGACGCGATTTTAAGACTACCCATCACATTCGCCAAGCGGCAAGAATCGGCCAGACTCCAGTTTTTTGTCAGGCCATACAAAAGGCCGGCGCGATGCGCATCACCGCAGCCTGTCGGATCAACAACCTGTTCGGCCATGACGGCATCAATATGCGTTTCAGTGCCGTCAGCATACAACGTGGCGCCCTCGGCGCCGCGTGTCACAACGACCGCACGCAGGGTGCCGGCTATTTCTTGCATGCTGCGGCCCGTGCGCTGCTCAACCACGCTTGCCTCGTAATCATTGGCCGTAAATATGTCGGCCAATTCAAGCATCTGGTTAAGGTCTTCACCGTTAAACAGCGGCATCGCCTGGCCCAGATCAAAAACAAAAGGTATTGCCTGCGCCTTGAGACGCCGGGCATGAGCAAACATACCGTCTTTGGCATCAGGCGCCACAATACCCCACGCCGCCTCACACCCCGTGAGGTCATTATCTGCCGAGCGCTCCATGGCACCGGGATGAAATGAAGCGATCTGGTTGTTGTCGAGGTCTGTAGTAATAAAGCATTGGGGCGTGTACATATCAGGCAGCATGCGTACCATGCTGGTGTCTATGCCCAGGCCTTGCATGTACGCGATATAGTCAGCGGCATCTGCACCCACGGTACCAACAGGCACCGGATTACCGCCAAGCAACCTTAGGTTGTAGGCAATATTGCCGGCGCACCCACCGTAATCTTTACGCAGGGTTGGGACAAAGAACGAAACGCTCAATGACTGAATGCCATTTGACAAAATATGATCTTTGAAATGGCCTTCAAAGACGGCAATGGTGTCGAAGGCTATAGAACCACAAATCAATACTTTGTCAGTCATTGTTTTCCTTACTGAAAAAACTTGTCAAGCTGATACCCACTGACTTTATTGTCATTAAGAACGATGGGTACACGAGCGGTTATTTCACTGCCCGCCGGAAACGGCTGGCTGGCTATATTGGCCGGCAAATAGGCCTCGGGCGGCAGGTTTCTGCGCACAACCAGCGTACCAGAGAAGTCAGTGAGCCCAAGCGCCAGCGTGGGCCACTCTTGTGGTTTGGCGTAATCATTGCGCAACGTGACCGAAAGAACCATTATGTTGGGAGCCCCGACGCTCTGTTCAGTTTTGCCAGACGTTGAGGCTGTTTCTGCACGCAAGGCAGAGTTCATGATAGAGATGGCACTGATTTCACGCGAGTAAGGCACATCGCAGGCTAAGCTGGCGCACGCGGTTTCAAGCATAGGACGCACTACGGGAACCTGGTTGGCGATCTGGACGCGGTACACATACACTAACTGAGCAAGCAGTACTGCCACACCCAGAACAATCAGCACCCGCCAGGCAGCCCTGGCGAGCAAGCTACCCATGCTACGGCGCTCATGTGTATCCGCTGCAAAATCTTGACGCTCTACGCGTACACTGCGGGGCTCAATATACACACCGTTTGATTTTGGGCCGGTCGCCAGTGTTTCACGCGAGCGGATCGGCAGTGCTGGCTCCGGACTCTCAGTGTGACGCAGCTCCGCACCCGCAATACGCGGCTCCCGCACATCGACGACTGGTTCACGCATGCGCGCAGACGGCACTGATGCCGCAACGGACGACGGAACCACAGTGTCAGGCTTGGGTGAGGCCACGAAATGGGGTTGTTGCGTCGCGCGAACCGGTAATGTGTGCTCACCGAGAACCGGCTCTTGGCGCGCTCCAGACTCGACGCCTGTGACATCATAGGTGGCCGTGGCCATTGTTCGCTGACCACTGTCAGGTTCAGCTGCGTTTTCACGCTGCTCGGAGCGACGCCGCACAATTGCACCGATGCTGAATTCTGAGTTATCAGCACCGCTAACGTTGCTGCCTGGCTCATCTTGCGATGATGCGTCCGAAATAATAAAGGACGGCCCACGCCCTGCACCGGCGGCTGCGGTCGCACTGCCCGACTCCGAAATAATATGTGAAGGCGTCGACACGGGTGGAGCTGCCTGCGACGAGATCTGATGCGTTGCTGGCCCGCTGCGGCCCTGTTCTTTTACTGTCCGCTGCAGAAGATTTGAGTCTGAAACGTCTTCTGACACAGAGGCTGCTCGCTGTGGCGCAACCGGTACGTGCAGCACATCGTGCGTCGGTGACGAAGAAACGGTCTGCGACACTGGCGTTTCACGCTGCGACGAAGCGGATGCGGAAGCCACGTACGGACGTGGTGCCGAAGGACTGACCTCTGGCACAGGAGGTTGGCGCTGAGGTGCGATGGGCACGGGCGTTACATCGGGCCGTGACGCCGACGGTCTCGCCTCTGGCACAGAAGGTTGACGCTGCGGCGCGATGGATGCGGGCGTTACATCGGGCGGTGACGCCGACCGGCTGGCCTCTGACGGAGCAGCTTCGCGCTGCAGCTCCATGGGTACAGGCGTAGCGTCGGGCGGTGGCGGCGAAGGGGCAACCTCAGATGGCACCGTTTCACGCTGTGCGTCAGTGAATACGGGGGCCTTGCTGGGCAGTTGCGCCGAAGAATCAGGCGCTGTAATAGCTTCGCTGGCAGCACTGGCTGGCGGCTCAGGCACAGGCGGGTGCAATGGCGGCGCGGGCTTTGAAGGCGGTGTGGCAGCGTGAGCAGCAGGGTCGCCAGACACGACGGCCTCATAGCCATCAAAAATATTGGCGCAGTTAATGCAGCGGATATACCCCTTACGCAACAAGAGTTGCTCGAGGCTAGCCGGAAAAGTTGTTCCGCAATGGGGGCAGCGCGTGGTCAGGTCCATAAGCGACAAGTATAGAGGCTGATGTCAGAGTGCGCGCTGGCCATGCAGGCAAACCCAGCCCTCCCGCTCTTGCCAGACCTCAAGCTGAAGCCAGGGCGCGTAGGCCTGGGCAACTTCCTCGGCCTGACGCTCAAGCACGCCGGAAAGCGCCAGACGCCCCCCGGGTGCCACCCGATTGGCCAACATGGGAGCAAGCACTTTGAGTGGGTTGGACAATATATTAGCCACCACGATCTGAAACTGGCCTTCGGCCAACGCGTCAGGGAGCATGGCTTGCACCTGAACGCCGTTAACACTGGCATTGTGGCGGGTAGACTGCACTGCCTGCTCGTCAATGTCTACGGCAGTGATGCTTTCAGCGCCGAGCATTTTTGCGGCAATTGCCAAAATACCCGACCCGCAGCCATAGTCGAGCACGGTTTCGTGCCCCTTGATATGTCGCTCAAGCCAGGCCAGACACAGATGGGTGGTGGGGTGGCTACCAGTGCCAAACGCCAGCCCCGGATCAAGCTCGATGTGCAGGGCCTCGTCGACGCCTGCAGCGTTGCTGACTGGCGGTACGTCGGGGCTGTCACGGTGCCAGCTGGGCACGATCCAGATTCTGCCTGCCACCTGGATGGGCGGAAACTGCGACTGCGTCAGCCTGACCCAGTCTTCATCGGGCACATCGCGCAGTAGCCACTCGCCGTCACCATAGTCACCCAAGCCAGCCTCGCGCAATACCTCAATGACTTGAGCGGGATCGAGGCCGTCAGGCATTAACGCGACCACACGGTTTCGGTCCCAGGCCTGCACGTCAGGCTCAAACCCAGGTTCGCCAAACAAGGCGCGCTCTGCCTCGGTGTTGCTGTCGGCATCTTCTACCGAAACTGACAGCATGCCAGCCTCAAGCAGGGCATCGGAAAGCGCTTCAGCCCGCTCTTCGGGGCACAGGAGCACAAGTTCTCGCATCGTAGATTCCGTTAATAAAACAGGGGCATGGCCCCCGTTTTTTATGCTGGCGACGGCGGCGTATCAGGGCCGCTGCGACAGTTTCTGTTCGAGATAATGAATACTGGTTCCGCCTTCGCGGAAACGAGCATCTTGCAGCAGTTCACGGTGCAGCGGGATATTGGTTTTTACACCCTCCACGATCATTTCTGACAGCGCGATTTCCATGCGGACGATGGCCTGGGCACGCGTGTCGCCAAACGTGATGAGCTTGGCAATCATGGAGTCATAGTAAGGCGGAACCGTATAGCCACTGAAAACGTGCGACTCTATGCGAACCCCCGGGCCACCCGGCGTATGCCAGGCCGTGATGCGACCGGGACTGGGCGTAAACTTGAACGGGTCTTCAGCATTGATACGGCACTCGATCGCATGGCCTTTAAGCACCACATCGCGCTGACGCAACGTGAACTTTTCGCCAGCGGCAATGAGAATTTGCTGCTGAACCAGATCAATGCCGGTAATCATTTCTGTGACCGTGTGCTCGACCTGAATGCGGGTGTTCATTTCAATAAAATAGAACTCGCCGTTTTCATACAAAAACTCAAACGTACCTGCACCACGATACTTCATTTTGCGGCACGCTTCGGCACAACGCTCGCCAATACGTTCGATCAGCCGACGCGGGATGCCCGGCGCAGGCGCTTCTTCGATGACTTTCTGGTGACGGCGCTGCATGGAGCAGTCACGCTCGCCCAGCCAGATTGCGTTACGCACACCATCGGCCAAAACCTGAATTTCAACGTGGCGCGGGTTTTCGAGAAACTTCTCAAGATAGACTTCCGGGTTGTTGAACGCCGAACCTGCTTCATTACGCGTCATGGCTACGGCAGTAAGCAGTGCAGCTTCAGTGTAGACAACACGCATGCCGCGCCCGCCACCACCGCCCGATGCCTTGATGATGACCGGGTAGCCAACGTCTCGCGCTATGCGCACGATTTCTTCGGGGTCATCAGGTAATGCGCCTTCAGAGCCTGGCACCACCGGCACCGAGGCTTCGATCATGGCGCGCTTGGCACAAACCTTGTCGCCCATAAGACGTATGGTTTCAGGGCGTGGGCCAATAAAGGCAAAGCCGCTTTTCTCGACGCGCTCGGCGAAGTCAGCGTTTTCGGCAAGAAAACCATAGCCAGGGTGGATGGCTTCGGCGTCAGTGACTTCGGCTGCCGAGATAATGGCAGGCATATTGAGGTAGCTGTCACGGGGCTGGGCCGGCCCAATGCACACAGACTCGTCGGCCAGACGCACATATTTTGCGTCACGGTCAGCCTCAGAGTGCACGACTACTGTCTTGATGCCCAGTTCGCGACATGCGCGCTGAACGCGAAGAGCAATCTCGCCCCGGTTAGCAATGAGGATTTTTTCAAACATGGATCAGCCAATAACAAACAAGGGTTGACCGTACTCGACGGGTTCGCCGTTTTCGACCAGAATTTCCTTGATGACACCTGACTTGTCGGCCTCTATTTCGTTAAGCAGTTTCATGGCTTCGATGATACACAAGGCATCGCCTTCTTTCACCGACTGCCCCACCTCAACAAACGGCGACGCACCTGGATTTGGTGAACGATAAAACGTACCGACCATAGGAGCCTTGACCGAATGGCCCACCGGAGCAGCGGGCTCGGCGGGTGCCGCTGCTGCAACCGGTGCAGCGGCGGCAGGCGCCGACTCGGCCATAGCTACGGGCTGCACGCTTTGCGAAAATTTGACGATGCGTACCTTGCCGTCGCCTTCGGTAATTTCGAGTTCGGCAATGCCCGAGTCTGCCACAAGGTCTATCAGGGTTTTAAGTTTTCTTAGGTCCATACCAGCTTCCGGTGAACAACTCTGCGATCAGAGCGCAGAGTTAACGTTAATTGTTGAATATATTAAGTAACGGGCTCTTTCGCGCCTAACTGGCCAACGCGTACTGCATGGCGGCTTCGTAGCCGAACGGACCCAACCCGGCAACCACACCTTGTGCCGTCGCGGCGAGAAAGGAGTGATGGCGGAAGGCTTCCCGCTTGTATACGTTAGACAAATGTACTTCGATAAAAGGAATATCGACAGCAGCAAGCGCATCGGGCAGCGCAACACTGGTGTGTGTATACGCTGCAGCATTGATGATGATGAAATCGGTGGCGTCTTGCGCGGCGGCCTGGATGCGATCAACAAGCTCACCTTCGTGATTGCTTTGAAATGCGCTGCAATGAGCCCCCTGCCCTGCGGCAAGTTGTTTCAGGCGCTGGTTGATATCAGCCAAAGTCTGCCGCCCATAGATACCCGGCTCTCGGGTGCCGAGCAGGTTAAGGTTGGGGCCATGCAAAATCAGGATTCGTTGCGCCATTACCAATATTCAAACAAGAGTGACCGTCTTTTTACGCCAAATAGTCGTATTTGTCTATAAAAACACACACATTGCAGCGCAACATAAAATGAAACAGGTCACTTCTGCATAATGGTTTTTCCGCAAAACCGGTGTTTTCGATAGCAACGCCGCCAAGGCCAGCCAGATCCATCAGATGCCCTTTATAAACTGGGCAAGCTCGTCAGGATCGATCTGACCAAGAATACGCTTGATGACATTGCCATCGGCATCAAACACCACCGTAAATGGCAACCCACCTTGTTTATTACCCAGCTGGCGCATCAGCTTGATGCCGCCATGACCGGCAATCAGAAGTGGGTAGCTGACTTGCACTTTCTCGCCGAACTTGCGTACATTGATCTCGGTATCCACCGCCAACCCGACAAACTGCACGTCATCGTGCGCCTTGTGCAGCGCATCGAGATCTGGCATTTCTTTGACGCACGGCGGACACCAGGTAGCCCAAAAATTAAGTACTACGGGTTTGCCCAAAAACTGCGTAAAGTCGTGTTCTTGGCCCTGCAGATCTGAAAACGCCTGAGCATAGAACGGATCGGCCGCCGCATGCGCAGTAAGCATGGGTACCAGTACACCAGAGACGCCGATAGAGGCCATCATGGCTTGACGCAGAAAATCTCGCCGCTTCATATCAAGGAAAAATCCACAAGAAAAATAGCCCATTCATCATAACACCGCCACCCCGAAAGGCCCTTGCGCCACCACGATGCGCACATGGCGCCAGCCGCTTGCGGGGCAAGCGTGTCGCATGGTCGGAACACACCGCATCGCTTGTGCACCGAGCGGTGTATCGTCTGCCCCGATGACGCGTGTCGTCTTATTCACGGGGCTACGAGTGGTCTGTCCGCCGGATGATGCATTGCCTCAGTACGGTACAACGCCCCCTCTTGCCACCAGGCATGGCGGCGACTGGCTAAAATAGCCTCCGGAGGATTCTCATGCACTTACATATTCTTGGCATCTGCGGCACATTCATGGGCGGCCTGGCTCTTATTGCAAGGTCTGCCGGCCACACGGTCACGGGCTGCGACGCGGGTGTGTACCCGCCAATGAGCACCCAGCTCGAGGAACAGGGCATACGCCTGATCGAAGGTTTTGACGCCAGCCAGACCGGGTTGGGCGCCGATATGTACGTTGTCGGCAACGTCGTGACACGTGGCAACCCGCTTATGGAGGCCATCCTGGACGCTGGCCTGCCCTACGTCTCGGGGCCACAGTGGCTGGGTGAGCAGGTCTTGCGCGGCCAGCATGTGCTTGCCGTGGCGGGTACGCACGGCAAAACAACCACCAGCTCCATGCTGGCATGGATAGTTGAGCACGCAGGCAAGAAGCCTAATTTCCTGATCGGTGGCGTTGCCCCGGGCCTGAAAGTATCGGCGCGCTACGAACCAGATGCCTCCAACAAGCACTTTGTCATTGAAGCCGACGAGTACGACACCGCCTTTTTCGACAAACGTTCAAAGTTCGTGCATTACCGGCCTCGCACCGCCGTACTGAACAACCTCGAATATGATCATGCTGATATTTTCGCCGACCTGGCAGCCATCGAAACCCAGTTTCACCACCTGGTTCGCACAATTCCTTCCCAGGGCATGATCATCCGGCCAGCTGACTCTGATGCGCTGGATCGCGTGATCGCCCGCGGATGCTGGACCCCTGTTCAAACCATAGGCCCCGATGGCCGCTGGCAGGCCCACTCTAGCGACCACGCTTCGCATTTTGAGGTCAGTCTCGACGACAAATCAATGGGCATGGTGTGCTGGACATTAACCGGCGAGCATAATCGCATGAACGCACTGGCGGCGCTGGCAGCAGCAACCCACTCGGGCGTAGAGCCCGAAGCGGGTATTGAGGCCTTGTCATGCTTTGCGGGCGTCAAGCGCCGTATGGAATTGCGCGGCACGGTGCGCGATATAAAGGTTTACGATGATTTTGCGCATCATCCCACCGCCATTACCACGACACTTGAAGGGCTGCGCAAGCAGGTGGGTAGCGGTCGCATCCTCGCGGTGCTCGAGCCTCGATCCAACACCATGAAGCTTGGCGCCATGGCGGCGCGCCTGCCCGCATCCCTCGAAAAAGCCGACCTGGTATTTTGCTACGGTGCCGCCGAAGGCAAGCACGCGCTGGGCTGGCACCCCGAGCAGGTGCTGGCCCCACTGGGGAAACGCGCAACGGCATGGTCAGATATCGATAAAATGGTATGTGCCATTCGCAGCGCGGCACAAGCTGGAGACACCATCCTGGTTATGAGTAATGGCAGCTTCGGCGGCATACATCAAAAACTGCTCGATGTGCTGTAACAACGCCAGCAGTGTGTAAAGCGTGTGTCATAAACACTTATTTTCCGACAAGGCAGCCATGATTCTTTATTTGCACGGTTTCCGATCTTCGCCCCAGTCGCACAAAGCAACACTGATGGCGCACGCCATGCAAGAGCGAGGCTTGCAAGACCGGTGGATCTGCCCTCAGCTGCCCGCCAGCCCGTATGAGGCCATCAAGCTGTGCAAGCAACTGGTGCAGCAGGCTCAGGCCAGAACCGGCGTCGACCTGTCTGACGGGCTGGCCGTTATTGGCTCATCACTGGGGGGTTATTACGCCAACTGCCTTGCAGAGCACTGGAAGTGTCGCGCCGTTGTACTAAACCCGGCCGTGCATGCCGCTCGCGACCTGGCAACCCAGGTGGGCGAGCACAGCATGTATCATTCTGACGCGCCATTTGTTTTTTTGCCAGAGTATGTCAACGAGCTTGCGGACATGTCCACCGGGCGTCCTGCTGACCCCAGCCGCTATTATCTGCTCGCCGCAAAGGGCGATGAAGTGCTCGACTGGCGTGAAATGGCTGACTGGTACGCAGGCAGCCATGGTCACATTCTTGAAGGCGGCGACCATGGCCTGACCGGGTTTGAACACTGGTTGCCAGAGGTGCTTAACTTTGCACTCGGTTCCACGCCAACTGACCCCATTCCAAAAATCTGATACGGCTCCCCGTATCGCTACGGATCATTATGTACGTTCTCTACGAAGACAGCGGTAATTTCAAGGCTGAAAAGGTATTCTCGGAGAGCGACTCCACCATGCAGGTCGAGTCGGCATCGGGCAAGCGCAGCAAAATCAAGAGGGCCGTCGTGCTGTTCAGCTTCGAGCAGCCGGCGCCGGCCGAGATGTTGCAGCAGGCCCAGGCCCTGGCTGACACCCTTGACGTCGATTTTTTGTGGGAATGTGCACCACAAGACGAGTTTGCTGCCGAGATCTTTGCCGAAGAGTACTTTGGCCACCCCCCGACAGCTGTCGAGAAAGCGGGTCTTATTTTTGCGCTCAACAGCGCCCCGGCGTATTTTCATCGCCGCGGCAAAGGCCGCTATCGCCCGGCACCACCAGAAATCCTTAAGGCAGCTCTGGCCGCTATTGAAAAAAAGCGCAAGCAGGCCGAGCAGCAACAGCAATGGACCGACGAGCTTGTGGCTGGCAGGCTACCAGAAGCCCTCGCCGCTGTGGCCAGCACATTTCTTATTAAGCCAGACAAAAACACGCTTGAATGGAAAGCCTTCGAAGCGGCCGTGCAACAGCGCCAGACCTCGCCCGAGAAGCTGCTGCTCGAATGCGGTGCATGGCCCAACGCCCTGGCTCTGCATCAACACCGCTTCTTTTCGACCTACTTTCCCAAAGGCACGGAGCACCCGCCGGTTACCGCAACAAACCTGGGTGACGACTTGCCGATGGCAGAGGTTACGGCGTATTCGGTTGATGACACCAGCACCATAGAGGTTGATGACGCCATGTCGGTCACGCCGATGGGCAATGACGTGGTTCGCATAGGCATTCATATTGCCGCCCCCGGCCTGGCCATAGCGCGTGACAATGATTTCGACCGGATGGCGCGCGAGCGCATGTCCACCGTATACATACCGGGGCTAAAAATACCCATGCTGCCCCGCGAACTGATCAAGGCGTTTTCGCTAGACGCCGGTCAGGTGCGCCCCTGCCTGTCGCTTTATGTTACGGCCAACCTTGCCACAGGCGAGTTGCTTGCTGAAGAAACACGCCTCGAACGCATAAAGATACAAGAAAATCTTCGCCACAATACGCTCGACGCCTTGATCACCGAAGAGGCATTAAACGACCCTGACGCCGAGCTTCCGTACAGCGAATGGCTGCGACCGCTGTGGCGCTTTGCCCAGCACCTTTCCGCCCAGCGCGATGTGGTGCGGGGAAAGCCTGAAAACAATAACCGGGTTGAGTACTCATTCGAACTCGACGGCCCCTATGATGACCCGCAAACGCCGGTGCGGCTGGTGCCGCGCCGCCGCAACGCACCGCTTGACCGTCTGGTGGCCGAGTACATGATACTGACCAACAACCTCTGGGGTGGTTTGTTGGCAAAACATGGGGTGCCGGGCATTTACCGCTCGCAGCAGACAGGCAAAGTACGTATGTCTACCCACGCTTTGCCGCATGAAGCCATCGGCGTGCCATATTACGCATGGTCAACCTCACCGCTGCGCCGCTATGTCGATCTGGTAAACCAGTGGCAAATTATGGCAGCGGCCGAGCATGGCATCTCTGCCCGTCTGGTGGCACCCTTCAAGCCCAAAGACGCAGACCTGTTCGCCATTATCGGCAGCTTTGATTCACAGTATTCCGCCTGGGGTGATTTCCAATCATCCATGGAACGTTACTGGTGCATGCGTTGGCTGCAGCAACAAAACATGCACACCGTTCAGGGCACTGTGATCCGCGACGATCTGGTGCGACTCGACTGCGCACCTTTCGTTACGCGGGTACCCGCTTTGCCTTCACTTGAGCGCGGGCAAGTCGTAACGCTGGACATCCTGGGCTACGATGAACTGGCCCTTGAACTTGAGTGCAGGCTGCGCGAAGCCGCAGCAGCCTGAGCACACCTTCTGGTCTTGTAATTACGCATGCCACTATTTACTGCCTTGCCGGAGGCCCAACCGGCACACCTCCGGGTACAACGCAGCGATTACATGGTGATTGCGGTCATTATCTCGCTGGCGATACACGCGACGCTGCTAGCCTTGCGCTTCGCCAGCCCCCCTGCGCCACCATCGTTACCCAGCAGGCTTGAAGTAACGCTTGTCAATACATACACCGAGGCGGCGCCTTTGCAGCCCAAGCTTCTGGCCCAAAAACAACTCGATGGCGGGGGCACGGCAACTGCGGGCTACGCCACTTCACCCCTGCCCCGAACGGTAGAGCAGTCTGCCGACGAAGTCGTTCTGGCTGCGTTGCGCAAGCGCCAGGAAGAACTTGAGCAAGAACAGCAACGTCTTTACACCCAGCTGCAATCACAGCAACAGGTACTGGCCGAGCGTAAAGAACCTGATCTGTTTGAACGCTCTGACACGCCCGGGCCCGATTCCCGCAACCAGGAAAGCCTGATACTCAATGCGCGTATCAGTGCCATTAGAGAACGGGTCGAGCAGTACAACGCCCAACCTCGCAGACTGTATCTGGGGCCCTCGGCAGCCCAGGCCGACTACGCAGAATATGTGGAGGCCTGGCGCAAGAAAATTGAACTGCTGGGTACGCAACACTACCCGCCGGAAGCGCGGGGCAAGGTATACGGCAGCCTGCAACTTACGGTATATATTAAGCGCGATGGTTCGCTTGAGCGGATAGAGATCAACCGCCCTTCGCAACATGCCATCCTGAACCTGGCCGCAGCACGCATTGTTCAGCTGGCGGCGCCCTTTGCACCATTGCCTGAGCCCATTGCCGACAAAACAGATGTGCTTGTCATTACCCGCACATGGAACTTCATCAACCAGAAACTGGAAACCGCCGTCCCGTGACCCCCTCCCCCGTTCCCCATCGCTATGCTGTCATCGGCAACCCTGTCGAACATAGTCGCTCGCCGTTCATTCACCATGCCTTTGCACAACAGACAGGCAAGGGCCTTGTGTATGACCGACTTCTGGCTCCCATCGACGGGTTTGTCCACGCAGTTGATGAGTTTTTTGCTCAAGGAGGCGGTGGCCTGAACGTTACCGTGCCTTTCAAAGAGCAAGCCTGTGCACTCGCAAAAGATCACCTCAGCCCAAGGGCCCAATTGGCGGGTGCCGTCAATACGCTGTGGATGCAACAGGGCCAGCTCCACGGCTGCAATACCGACGGGGTGGGGCTGCTTGGCGACTTGCAGACTCTGGGCTTTCCACCGCGCGACCGCAATGTGTTGCTTATCGGTGCCGGGGGTGCGGCAAAAGGGGTTATTTTTCCCCTGCTGGATGCGGGCTGCGCTCAATTGCGGGTCATCAACCGCAGCCCTGAGCGGGCTCATCAGCTGCGCGACCATGTGCTTTTCCAAGCCCGCCAGTTCCGCAATATCTTGCAGGCAGGGTCGCTGGACGAAGCCCAAGGGCCGTGGGATATCGTCATCAACGCCACTTCAAGCAGCCTGGGTGATACCCCGCCGGCGCTACCGCAAGGCATTTATGCGCCCGACGCACTGGCCTACGACATGATGTACGCCGCACAGCCAACCCCGTTCATGCGTCAGGCGGCCAGCGAAGGCGCCTCCCAAACGGCCGACGGCCTGGGTATGCTGGTAGGGCAGGCAGCAGCAAGCTTTATGATCTGGCATGGCGTCATGCCTGACGTGCAGGTTGTTTTGAACGCTTTGCGCAGACAGTTGGCGCAAGGCTAGGCCATGGCGCAGCGCAGGGTCAACAAACTAAAGGTCGCAGTGATTGCGTTGCTGCTGGCCTTTGTTGCCTTGCTGCTGTACCAGTTTGGCCTGTTTGTCATGGTGTTGTGGCTAAGTTTGCGCAACCCCTCCAGTAGCTCGTTCATGAACGCCGCGCAGGCAGAGTTGCGCCAGCAAGACCCAAATGCCAGGGTCGCGCAGCAGTGGGTACCCTACGACAAGATCAGCAATAACCTGAAACGCGCCGTGGTCGCCTCTGAAGATGCCAATTTTATGAACCATGGCGGAATCGAATGGGACGCCATACGCAAGGCGTGGGAGTACAACCGCAAGCAGGCCAGTAAGGGCAAAAGCAAGCGGCGAGGGGGGTCAACAATTAGCCAGCAATTGGCCAAAAATATGTTTCTGTCGGGCTCGCGCACTTACTGGCGCAAAGGCCAGGAGCTTATACTGACCTATATGATTGAACTGGTCATGAGCAAGGAACGTATTCTTGAACTGTATCTTAATGTAGCGCAATGGGGCACGAGCGTATTTGGGGCCGAGGCTGCAGCAAGGTATTACTTCAAGACAGGCGCTGGCACCCTTAGCGCCGCGCAGGCTGCAAAGCTGGCTGCCATGCTGCCCAACCCGGTTTACTATGATGCGCATCGCAATACGTCTTACCTGCGCTCGCGCGCCAGCACCATACAGCACCGCATGCGGCTGGTAGAAGTCCCCTGACCACGCTCCTCACCAGACTCACCTCACAACAGGCAGCCAGCCGCCCTCTTTTGGCTTCGACCGACACGCTATGCACCGCCAGCTGGCGCTCAAGTGTTAATCTTGCTGTTTTACACGTACAGAACCACGTTACAAGCGTCAACCACCCTCAATGCGAACCGCCCGCCGCTACCTAGCCAGCGAAATCTATCGTTCCAGTGCAGTTGTATTAGTCGCACTGATAGGCCTTTTCTCGTTCTTCTCTCTCATTGAAGAGCTGGACGAGATCAGCGCCCAATTCTCGCTGCTCAACCTGTTTTACCTGCAGGCCCTGGCATTGCCCACCCGTCTGTATGATCTGCTGCCTATAGGGCTGCTGATTGGCGCGATTCTGGCGCTTGCCGGCCTGGCCCAACGCAATGAGCTGGTGATCCTGCGTGTGTCGGGCGTCAGCGGCATGAAGCTCATGCGCATGCTCTGGGTGGCCACCATACCGCTCGTCTTCATGGCATTCATCTTGTCAGAATTCGTGACGCCGGCCGCAGAGCTGAAAACCAGCGAGGCCAAGCTTGTATTGCTGGGCCAGACAGACGGCGGCCGCTTCAAGAGCGGTTACTGGTTCAAAGAGGCTGACGGCAAAGACGGTACGCGCATTATCAATATCGAAACACTCAAGCCTAGCGGCGCCGTGGGCGACATTAAGCTTTACGAGCTTGATCATGACATGCGGCTACAGAAATTTTCGCAGGCTAAAGAGGGCCGTTTCACCGATGGCAAACTGGTGCTTAAAAACGTGCAACAGACAACCATTGACGCAGGTGCGGTGTCAGCCCTGGCAGATGCTCG
This sequence comes from Alcaligenaceae bacterium, assembly GCA_013416395.1. Lineage (GTDB taxonomy): Bacteria > Pseudomonadota > Gammaproteobacteria > Burkholderiales > Burkholderiaceae_B > Allopusillimonas. Next base: position 120,297 of record JACCEP010000009.1, on the reverse strand, counting down.
CACGCCCCAAGCGCCACTTACCCACATTACTGACCTGCCCGAACGCGTGCTCCCCACCACACTGACACCCGAACGTCTGATTGCACGCATCTTGACCCCTGAGCGCATGTCGATGCTCGATCTTTATGACTACATCAGCTATCTGCATGCCAACCACTTACAGACAGACAGGCAAGTGGTCGCGCTATGGCGCAAAATGGCTTACCCCTTTACGCTGCTGGTCATGATTACTATCGCGGCCCCCATAGGCTTCATGCAAACTCGACGCGGCGGCGTAGGCAGCAAAGTATTTATCGGTATTTTGCTGGGTGTTGGCTTTTTCATGCTGAACCAGCTTGCCCTGAACGTGGGTATGCTGGGCAAATGGCCACCCTGGATGACAGCGCTAATCCCCAATCTTGGGGCACTGGCCATTGCCTTGGGTGCCCTCTTTCTGATGGAAAACCAGCACAACGTGCGCCGCATCAATCGCACACGCATGCCTTGGAGCAAGAGGGCTGTATGAAATCCAAGCTGAAGCCAGCCACCCGCGCACGGGTATTGCGGCCTCGCGCCCAACGGGCATTATGACGGCGGCCACGCCTGACACGTGGGTGGTCGGAGACTTGCAGGGGTGTTGCCAGCCCCTGGAAGCCTTGCTCACCCACCCTGACATCACCCTGCCACCCAATACGCGGCTATGGTTTGCTGGCGATCTGGTCAATCGTGGACCAGACTCACTGGGCACCCTGCGCAAAGTCATTGCCATGGGCGACCGGGCTGTATGCATACTCGGCAATCATGACCTGCACTTGCTGGCGATTGCCGCCGGAGCGGGCCGACTTAAAAAGGGGGACACGCTGTCAGATATTCTCAATGCCCCTGACGCCGACGAGCTGATCGACTGGTTGCGTCATCAACCTCTGGCACATTACGGCGAGGGTTATCTTATGGTGCACGCGGGAGTACCGCCACAATGGGACACCCAAAAAACACTGGCACTTGCGGCCGAAGCTGAAGCGGCCCTGCGCAGCGCCAACTGGAAGCAAAAACTGGCCACCATGTATGGCAACCAGCCTGATATGTGGCACGACAACTTGCGTGGAGACGACCGACTACGTGCCATTATCAATGCACTGACGCGCATGCGCATGTGCGATGCCCAGGGGCGCATGGATTTTGACGAAAAAGGCGCCCCCTTTCATGATGGGCACCTGATGCCATGGTATGACGCGCCCGAACGAAAAATGGCCGACCCCGTGGTGTTCGGCCACTGGTCCACACTGGGCTTGCTGATGCGCCCTGACGTAATCTGTCTTGACACAGGCTGCGTGTGGGGACGCCAACTAACCGCTATGCGTCTGCGCGACCGGGCACTGATTCAGGTGCCTTGCACACGGTAGAAGCTGCCCTGGCCGCCTGCAAGCCGTTAAGAGCCATCAGCAGGATGCGTTTGCTGGTCGTCACCAACCATAACAACCTTGCGAATGCCCTGACGTGCATGCGCTGCCGCATGTGAGCGGCCTTGCTGAAAACAGTCGGCATGGGGCATAACGGGCAAAAACACCGCCTCTACAGACACGCCAGTGGTGCCCAGCAAGCGCCAGATATTTTGCAACAAGCTTTGCTCGCCTACGAACGATACATAATCACTGCGTTCGCCACGGTGCAAAAATCGCAATGCGACAGGTTGGATATCGATGCGGGCCTCAATTGCCGCCTGAAACAGGCTGGAATGAAACGGCCCGACATCAAAGCCTGGCGACGTCGTTCCTTCTGGAAACAGCCCTACGACGTGGCCGCGCTCAAACCGTTCTTTGATCTGATTGCTGGCTTTGCTGAGCGCGCTACGCATGCCACGTTGAATAAACACGGTGCCGGTTCCAGCCGCCAGCCAGCCCAACAATGGCCAGCGCCGAATTTCACTTTTGGCGACGAATGAGGTGGGGCATACACTGTTAACGACAAAAATATCGACCCAGGACACATGATTGGCAACCAGCATGAAAGGCTGGCTGGTACAGGGCTTACCCTTGACGACGACACGTATGCCGCAAAACCGCATAAGTGCTCGCGACCAGCCCTGGGTCACGCTGGCGCGCAAACGCTGGGAAACCAACGGAAACACAGCGAGCACCCATAACAACGCGGTAACTATCCATAGAAGTAACAGTACCAGCCTGGGGACGAAACGCAACACACTCAACGCTGACCTTCTGGTTCTGCAGACTGGCCCAATGCGTCGAGATATCGTTGCAATATCACGGCTGCCGCCATGGCGTCATCAGGCTGATTACCACCTAGAATTTCTTGGGCTTCGACGCTGGACCCACGCTCGTCCACCAGTACGACGTCAACACCGAATCGCCCATGCAACTGATTGGCAAAACGCCGGCACCGCAGGCTGTGATATTGCTCGCCACCCTCTGTGGTCAGTGGCAGACCAACGATGATACGGTCGGGCGTCCACGCTTGCAGCAGTTTTTCGATTTGCTCAAAACGCTGCACCCGCGTGTGCGGTGTGAGCACCTCGAGAGGCCGCGCATAACAGGTAAGTGTGTTGCCGATGGCAACACCAATTTTTTTCAAGCCATAGTCAAACGCCAGTAAGGTCTGGTCAGGCATGGCCAGCTTCGCCTGCCAGCATCAGCGGGTCTATGCCCAACTGACTGAGCGCAACCTGATAGCGGTTTTCGGCGGGCGTTTCGAACAAAATTTGATTGGTACTGGCGACATTCAGCCAGGCATTTTGGGACATTTCGCTTTCAAGCTGGCCAGCCCCCCAACCTGCATAGCCTAGCGTAATTAACAGATGCAGCGGCCCTTTGCCCAAGGCCACGTCTTGCAAAATATCGCGCGACGTCGTCAGCGCGACATCGCCCAGCACAATGCTTGAGCTGTAGCCACCAATTGGCGCATGGAGCACAAAACCCCTATCGGTTTGCACCGGGCCACCAAAAAACACAGGGGTGCTCTGCACCTCGCCGGTTTCTTCGGTGAGATCGAGGTCGATGCGCTTGAGCAGGTCTCCGACCGTGATGTCAGTAGGGCGGTTGATAACCAGCCCCAACGCGCCATCAGGTGTATGTTCACATACAAAAATGACGGAATTGGCCAGATCACCCGATACCTGACCGGGCATGGCCAGCAGCAACTGACGCGACAGGTTTACGGTGGAACCCATGCCAGTATGTTTAGCGGAAGAGGTCAAGAACTCTCCTGGGCCCCGTCGGGGCAGTCAAATGCAACAATTAAACTTCGATCAGCTCAAAATCTTCTTTGCGGGCACCGCACTCAGGACAAACCCAGTTGGGGGGGACATCTTCCCAGCGCGTGCCCGGAGCAATCCCTTCTTCGGGCAAGCCCGATTCTTCGTCGTATATCCAGCCACAAATCAAACACATCCACGTACGCATCTTTTGTTACTCTCTGAAATTTGCCAGCTCCTGACACAACAGGTCCGGAGCGCTTCTATTAGAATGGGGGCATAGCAGTAAAACCCAATAGCTTCAGCCAGATATTAACCAAAGTTACTTTCACCACTACGCAGCCCAGGTATCGTGCACGCAACCAACCCGCCACTTGTCTTAATTTTCGGCCCATTCGACCCCAGCGGGTCGGGTAGCCTACCCGCCGATGCGGTTACTCTTGCCGCATTGGGTTGCCATGCGCTCAGTGTATTAACAGCCGTGCAGGTGCACGATACGGCAGATATTGAGAGCATTGAGCTGCTGTCACCCGAAATTATCGACGACCAGGCACGATGCATGCTCGAAGATATGACGGTACAGGCCTTTAAGGTGGGGCCGCTGTACACCACGGAAGCCGTAAGTGTACTCGCTCAGATCGCGGCCGATTATAGCCATGTCCCGCTGGTACTGCAGTTGTCGGCGGCACCCACCGAGTCGCTGCTCGAAGACACGGACGCCGAAGATGTACACATGGCCATTTGCGAGCTGTTACTGCCGCAAACCGACATCGTGGTCGCCGATCACATGCTGCTTGAGCGCATGCAGTCTCAAGGCCTGCTTGCAGGCGCTCGCGGCACCAATGGTAGCCCGGCCAAAGCATTGCTCAACTTCGGCGCGGCATGGGTGCTCAGCACTGGCGCACCGCTGCGTCCAGGCCAGCAAGGCTATGTGCTGCAGGGCCAGCAACGCGAAACGTCAAACTGGCCATGGACTGCGCCGGCTGCGCGCACGGCTGATGCAGATGGCCCGCTGGCCTGCGCCATAACCACCCAACTCGCCAGAGGCGTGCCTGTTGTCCAGGCTGTTGATGCCGCCATTGCTCTGGCGGGGCCGCTTTCCCGGCGCGTATTTCAGCCCGGCATGGGCCAACGTCTTATCAATCGGTGCGCTTCATGACAACCACACTTCGCCTACCCCGCGGGCTCTATGGCATAACCCCCGAGTGGGATGACACTGAGAAACTGCTCAAGGCCATCAGTGCCGCTGTGGCTGGTGGCATGGCGGTGCTGCAATGGCGACGCAAAACCATTGCCAATGAAAAGCGTGTCGCCCAGGCTCGCCGGGTGGTGGAGCATTGCCGATCTCTGGGCATACCCTGCATCATCAATGACGATTGGCGACTGGCGGCACTGGTCAACGCCGACGGCGCACATATCGGGCGTGAAGACGGCCAGTATGCCGAAGCCCGTATGGCGCTGGGGGCCGATCGCATTATTGGCTGCTCTTGTTACAACCAACCGTCGCTCGCCAGCCAGGCCCTCAAGGCGGGCGCCGACTATGTCGCGTTCGGCGCCATGTACCCATCCATCATCAAGCCTGAAGCCGTACAGGCCACACTTGAAGACATCGAGCAAGGGCGCATGCTGGCCGAGGCTCACCGTACGCCAACGGGCCAACCAGCCAGGCAAGAAGATGCATCGGCCCAGGGCCAACGCAACACCGCAAACGATACCGAGTCTTCATCCCAAAACGGCCAACAGTGGCAGCGACCGACCGTCGTCGCCATAGGTGGCATTACCGTCGACAATGCCCTGCCTCTTTTACACGCGGGGGCCGACTCCCTGGCCGTCATCAGCGGTCTGTTTGAGAGCCACGACATCAAGGCCACGGCCGAGCGGTTCTCGGCATTGTTTTTCTAGCTTGGTATCCTATAGTGTGTGCGCTGTACGATAATGAGCAGTGCTTTTCCAGGTTGTCGCGCAGCGTCTCGGGCCATTTTCGCAAAAACTGGCCGGACAGCCTGTCGATTTCTCATCCCTGTTTATATAGAGTCCTGATACATGTCCCGCAATTCTGAACTATTCGAACGTGCCTGCAAGACGATTCCCGGTGGCGTCAATTCGCCCGTGCGGGCATTCCGCTCGGTGGGCGGTGCACCCCGTTTTATCGAGCGTGCCAACGGCGCGTACGTGTGGGATGCCGACGGTACCCGCTATATTGATTATGTTGGATCATGGGGCCCGGCAATCCTTGGCCACGCCCACCCTGAGGTGGTACGCGCCGTGCAAGAAGCCGCTGTAGGTGGCCTGTCATTCGGTGCCCCTACTGAAGGCGAAATCGAAATCGCCGAAGCCCTGGTCGCGCGCATTCCCTCCATTGAAAAAGTACGCCTGGTCAGCTCAGGCACAGAAGCCACCATGTCGGCCATCCGGCTTGCACGCGGCGCCACCGGCCGCTCCAAGATCATCAAGTTCGAAGGCTGTTATCACGGGCACGCCGACAGCCTGTTGGTCAAGGCAGGCTCGGGCATGCTGACCTTTGGCAATCCCACCTCGGCAGGCGTGCCGGCCGAGTTTATTCAGCACACCCTGGTGCTCGACTTCAACGACAACGAGGCCGTCGAGGCTGCGTTCAGGCAGCATGGTGCCGAAATCGCCTGCGTCATCGTCGAGCCCATTGCCGGCAACATGAATCTGATCAAACCACAGCCAGGCTTCCTCGAAGGGCTGCGCTCGCTGTGTACACAGCATGGCGCACTGCTTATTTTCGACGAAGTCATGACAGGTTTTCGTGCGGGGCCACAAGGGGTCCAGGGGCTTACAGGCATCACGCCTGACCTCACCACACTGGCCAAGGTTATAGGCGGCGGCATGCCTGTGGGCGCATTTGGCGGTCGCGCCGATGTCATGGAACATATCGCCCCGCTGGGCGCGGTTTATCAGGCTGGCACGTTGTCGGGCAACCCCGTTGCCGTCGCGGCAGGGCTGGTTACGCTACGTCTGCTTGCCGAGCCCGGGTTTTATGAACACCTGTCCGAGCAAACCCGCAAGCTGGCAGAGGGCCTGACGGCAGCCGCCAAAAAAGCAGGCGTGGCCGCCAGCACCGATTATGTTGGCGGCATGTTCGGGCTTTATTTTGCAGAATCAGTGCCCACTACGTTCGCCGAGGTCTCGCGCTGCAACGTGGATCACTTCAAGCAGTTCTTCCACGAAATGCTGAACCGAGGTGTGTATCTTGCGCCTTCGGCTTTCGAGGCCGGGTTTGTGTCAGCTGCTCATGATGACGCCATTATTGACGCTACCCTGGTTGCTGCTGAAGAAGCCTTCGCCGCACTAAAGTAAACGCAACGCTCACCTAGCTCTTTAGTGCCTGCCCGATTTATTACGGGCAGGCCCCAACACCCTTATGGCACCACTGCCGTCACCTCAATTTCTACCTTGGCCCGATCTTCAATCAGGTCAGCCACTTCTACCGCCGTCATGGCAGGAAAATGCCGGCCTATGGTATTGCGGTAGTGTTGGCCAATATCACGCATGGCACTGGCATACTCTTTCTTGTCGCACACATACCAGGTCATGCGGGTAATGTGCTCGGGCCCCGCCCCGCCCTCAGCCAAAATGGCGACAATGTTTTCAAGCGTTTGCTTTACCTGACCGGCAAAGTCATCGGTCTCGAACTCTTGCTGCGCATTCCAGCCAACCTGACCGCCCACAAACAGCAGCCGGCTTCCCACTTTCATCTCAGTCATAATGCCATTGGCATAGCCACGGGGTTCGCGCCAGTGCGAGGGTTGCAGTATCTGCATGCTGTTTTCCTTATTCACGTGCTTTCTGCCTTAATACAAAGCGTTGCAGCTTGCCGGTTTCGGTACGCGGCAGACTGTCTACGAATTCAACTTCACGGGGATATTTGTAGGGTGCAATGGCCGTCTTGACGAAATCCTGCAAACGTTTGGCCATGTCAGGCCCTGCGTCGTGGCCTTGCTTAAGCACCACAAACGCCTTGACCACATTGCCCCGTTCGTCATCCGGCTTGGCCACAACCCCGCATTCGGCTACGGCCTCATGGGTCAGCAGCACGTTTTCGACTTCGGGGCCGGCCACGTTGTAGCCGGCAGTAATAATCATGTCGTCATTACGTGCCTGATAATAAAAATAGCCGTCTTCATCCATGGCAAATGAATCTCCGGGCAGATTCCAGCCATGCTGCACAAAAGTATGTTGACGCTCATCCGCAAGGTAACGGCAGCCTGTCGGGCCTTTTACCGCCAGCCTGCCCACCTCGCCATAGGGCAGCGGCATAAAGTCTTCGCCCACAACCTGCGCCACGTAGCCTGGCACGACTTTGCCTATAGCCCCGCGCCGCACTTCAGAGGGCGGGCTTGAGACATACACGTGAATCATTTCGGTGCCACCTATGCCATCGATCATCTCAATGCCTGTCGCCTTTTTCCACAACTGGCGGGTGGCATCCGGCAACGCCTCGCCTGCCGACACAGAATTCTTCAGCGTGGAGAGATCGTAATTGCCGACCAGGCTGGCCATCCTGCGATAAAACGTCGGTGCAGTAAACGTCATGGTTACGCCGAAGTCCTGAATGGTTGCCAGCAGGCCATCAGGCGTCAGCCTTTCTTCAAGCACGGTAGACGCGCCGACACGCAATGGAAAGCAAAGCAAGCCGCCCAGCCCAAAGGTAAATGCCAGCGGTGGCGTGCCGCAGACGATTTCATCGGCATTCATGCTTAGCGTATAGCGGGAAAACGTATCGCACATGGCCAACACATCGCGGTGGAAGTGCATGCAACCCTTGGGCTTGCCCGTGGTGCCGCTGGTAAAGGCAATGAGGCACACATCGTCAACGGCGGTATCGCATGACACGAATGTGTCAGACTGGGCTGCTGCCAGCGTGTCCAGGCTGTCAGGGCCGTCGTCATGAAAATAACGAACCTGCTTAAGCGTAGGGCAGAACGACGGATGGTCTGGGGCGAGACAGTATTCCAGCTCTTCAGCCAAACGGCTGTCACACAGCGCGGCCTGCACCTGTGCTTTGTCTATGGCCTTTTTGAGCTCGAATGCTCGCAGCAACGGCATGGTAGGCACGGTAATCAGCCCGGCCTTGATCGCACCCAGCCAGGAAGCCGCCATCATGACGTTGTTGGGGCCCCGTAGCAGAATACGATTACCGGGCACCAGCCCCATATCGTCAACCAGCACACCCGCGATGCGATTGGTAAGCGTCATCAAGGCCTGGTAGGTCATGCTGCGCAACGTGTCACCATCGCGCCAGCGCAGCGCAACACGATCACCGTGTCCCTGCAAGACCATGTTATCAACCAGCATCTGCGCACAATTGATACGAGCGGGGTAATCCACATCAGGATTGCCCTCCAGCAATAGCTCCGGCCAATCTTGCTGTGGCGGCAAGTGGTCACGTGCAAAGCTGTCTTTATGAGCCGATACTTCCATGATCTCCTCCTGATTGCTGCTGTGCTGATTCCGCTTCAGTCGCCCTCAAACACCGGCTTGGTCTTGCCGGCGAAAGCCTCGTAGGCACGTCTGAAATCTTTGGTCTGCATGCATATGGCCTGTGCCTCAGCCTCTGCCTCGATGGCCTCGTCAAGCCCCATGTTCCACTCTTGGTGCAGCAGTTTTTTGGTCATGCCGTGGGCAAATGTTGGCCCGTCGGCCAGCTGCCGCGCCAGAATCTGCGCGGCAGACAACATGTCATCCGGCTCGGCCAGGCTGCTGAAAAACCCCCAGTTCAAACCCTCATCGGCAGTCATGGAACGACCCGTGTACAGCAACTCTGATGCGCGGCCCTGCCCTATCATGCGCGGCAATAAGGTGCAGGCCCCCATGTCAGCCCCGGCCAGGCCTACGCGGGTGAACAGAAACGCAGTCTTGGCGCGCGCCGTGCCGACACGCATGTCTGAAGCCAGTGCGATCATGGCACCCGCCCCCGCACATATGCCGTCAACGGCTGCAATAACTGGCTGCGGGCAGGCTCGCATGGCTTTGATTAAATCACCGGTCATACGGGTAAAGGCCAGCAGCCCGGGCATGTCCATTTGCGTTAACGGCCCAATGATTTCATGCACATCACCGCCCGAGCAGAAGTTACCGCCCGCCCCTGTGATCACCACGACTTTGATATCTGACGCATAGCAAAGATCACGGAATAAATCTCGCAATTCGGCATATGAATCAAACGTCAGCGGGTTCTTGCGATCGGGCCGGTTCAGTGTGACTGTGGCCACTTTTCCGTCTTCGCTGGTATCCCACAGAAAATTGCGGGCCGTATAGCCCTTGAAGGGGCGCTGATGGTGCGCCATGGTATGAACCTGCTGCTGCATGAAAACCCTCCTGATGTAGCCCGGCCTTACGGCTCAGGCCAGTTCGCCGCCGTCCACCGGCACGGCTTGTCCATTAATGGCACCCGAGGCAGGCAAACATAGCCACGCGACGGCCGACGCTACTTCCTCAGGCTGTACCAGCCTGCCCTGTGGGTTGCCCTTGGCCAGCGTCGCGCGGGCCTCGTCCAGCGTTACGCCGGTTTTGCTGCTGATGTTGGAGACGGCATCACGCACCAGGTCGGTCTCGGTATACCCCGGGCACACTGCATTGACCGTTACCCCTTTGCTACCCACTTCTTGCGCCAGCGCACGTGTTAACCCGACAACGCCATGTTTGGCCGCACAATACGCACTTACATAGGGATATCCGCTTAGCCCCGCCGTACTTGCTACGTTGACCACCCGCCCCCAAGACTGTTCGAGCATGCCGGGCAACGCCACCTGAGTGCAATGAAACGTACCGGTCAGGTTAACGGCCAGCATCTGATGCCATACAGCCTCTTCCATGCGATCGAAACGCTCACTAAGCGCCTGCCCGGCATTGTTCACCAGTATGTCCGCCGGGCCGAAACGCACTCGGGCCTGAGAAAACGCCTGCTCAACCGATGGGCGCAGAGCAACATCAACCACCATGCCCGCCACATCGCCATGCTTTTGTAATAGCGAAACAGCGGTATCCAGCGCCGCCGCATCGCGCCCCATAATGCTGACCCGTGCCCCCATATCCAGCAGAGCCTGAGCGATGGCCAGCCCTATGCCGCGCGACCCGCCCGTAACAATGGCGTGACGCCTATGCAAAGGTGCTGTAGCCATTATTTACCTCCCGCCTGCGCATCCGCCGCCGCCCGCTCAAAATTGGTTTCAAGCTGTCGTTTGGCGGGAAGGTATTGCTGTGGCCACGCGATGTCGGTGCAACCAATGCGGGCAGACTCGCGCAATGTCCACGATGGGTCGGCCAGATGCGGCCGGGCAATGGCGCACAGGTCGGCACGCCCGGACGCAATAATGCTGTTGACATGATCAGCTTCAAAAATGGCACCCACAGCCATCGTAGGAATATGCGCTTCATTGCGCACGCGGTCAGAGAATGGGGTCTGATACATACGCCCATAAACGGGCTGCTGGTCTGCACTAACCTGACCCGACGAACAGTCGACCAGATCGACACCCGCATCACGCAAGCGGCAGGCAATCTGGACCGCATCGTCGGCAGTGATGCCGCCTTCTACCCAGTCGTGCGCAGAGATGCGCACAGAGATAGGCAGCGTATCAGGCCATACCTCGCGTATCGCCCGAAACACTTCCAGTGGATAGCGCAAACGATTGTCCAGCGTGCCACCATATTCGTCGTTACGCGTGTTGCTTAGCGGCGAGATGAAACTGGACAATAAGTAACCGTGTGCACAGTGCAGTTCAAGCCAGTCAAAGCCCGCTTGTGCCGCACGGCGGGCTGCCTGCATAAACTGTTCACGCACCTCATCCATCTGCTCGCGCGTCATGGCCTGCGGAACCTGCGAGATGCCTTCAAAGTAAGGCAGTGCCGAGGCGGAGATGAGCGGCCAGTTTCCTTCGGCCAGCGGCATGTCGCCACCCTCCCACCCCACACGTGTTGAGCCTTTTCTGCCCGCGTGGCCTAGCTGTATGCCAATACGCGCGTCGGTGTTCTGGTGCACAAAATCAACAATGCGTTTGAATGCCTGCATCTGCGCGTCATTCCACAGGCCCGGGCACCCGGGCGTTATACGGCCTTCAGGCGACACACACGTCATTTCGACCATAACCAGCCCCGCACCGCCCATGGCGCGGCTACCCAGATGCACAAGATGAAAGTCACCCGGCACACCATCCACGCACGAATACATAGCCATGGGCGACACCACGATGCGGTTTTTAAGCGTAATGCTGCGCAACTGAAAAGGCGTAAGCATGGGAGGCAACGGACGGCCCTGCGGGTGGTCAAGACCCGCACGTACCGATAGCCATTGTTCATAGCCTTGAAGCCATTTATCATCGCGCACACGCAGGTTTTCGTGCGAAATTCGCTGAGATCGGGTCAGCAACGAATACGCAAACTGCTCAGGCTCAAACTCAGCGTAACGCGCCACGTTTTCAAACCACTCGGTCGAGTTGCGCGCTGCGTTCTGGATCTTGAGCACTTCAACACTGCGCACATCTTGATAGTGTTGCAGCCCCGCCGCCATATCCTCTGGATGGGCCTGCATGGAGCGGTGCAGTTCGATCGCATCTTCAAGTGCAAGCTTGGTGCCCGAACCAATGGAAAAATGCGCCGTATGCGCGGCATCGCCCATAAGCACCACGGGCACATGCCGGCCATCAGGCAGCGTCTGGTCGCGTACCCAGGTATCACATACAACACGCGGAAACTGTATCCAGATTGAGGAGCCACGCATGTGGCCAGCGTTACTGATTAATGGATTGCCGTCCAGCCAGGGCGCAAACAGCTTTTCACAATAGGCAATGCCTTCTTCCTGCGACATGTTCTCAAGGCCCGAGGCCTTCCAGGCTTCATTACGTGTTTCGACAATAAACGTCGACATGCCCGGCTCGAACTGATAAGCATGGGCCTGAAACCAGCCATGCTCGGTCTGCACAAACGCAAAGGTAAATGCGTCGAAGGTTTTTTTAGTGCCCAGCCATACAAAACGGCACTGCCGCACGTCTATGTCAGGTTTGAACGTATCGGCATAGCGGGTACGCACACGGCTGTTCAGCCCATCAGACGCAATCACCAGGTCGGCGTCATACTCCATGGCAACCTGAGTGTCGTCGGACACATCCGTTTCAAAGATTAACTGCACCCCTACTTGTTCACAACGCGCCTGCAGAATATTGAGCAATTTTTTACGGCCGATACCGATAAAACCATGGCCGCTGCTGCGCACGCTACGCCCTTTGAAATGGATTTCGATATCGTCCCAGTGATTGAACGCCGCACTAATCTGCTCAGCCGACACCGGATCGGCGATTTTCAGGTTTTCAAGGGTTGCATCGGAAAACACAACGCCCCAGCCAAACGTGTCATAGGGCCGGTTGCGTTCGATAACGGTTACGTTGTTGCGGGGGTTGGCCAGCTTCATCAACAGGCCAAAATACAGACCCGCTGGTCCTCCGCCTATGCACACTATGTTCATGCCGTCTCCGGGTAGTACCGTTTATGAATTGCCTGCAACAAACATACCCACCCCATTTAGTTTAAGCTTAAACTATATAAGCAATAAAAAAGGGGTGCAAGCGATTTTTCGCTCTCCCCTTGCTGACTCGATGCGCGACAAGCTATGACGTTCAGACCAGGGAGCGTGTCAATGTATCAGAGCACGTTGCCGCGTGCGATAACCTGTAAAGCCTTATTGCTCCGACAGCCCAATAATGGCCTGCAACAGGCTGACACGCGACTGCCCCAGCACAGCACCACGCCAGTCATCATGATCGGGATAAAACGCATCACGGTGCTGTTGCTTCAGAACTTGCCGCATCTCGTCACCGGTATCGGGCCGGGCGGCCAGCCAGCGATCGGCCCGTAGCGCCAGCGCAACCTGATCCAGCGGCACAGTGCCGTATTCCATGGCCATAAACGTCAATTCGGGCACGTCAGGGCATTCTTCGAACAGTGCCTGCCAAAGCGTTCCGTCAATGTCGACCGTGCTGGACCCTGGGTCTGACACCGCCGTAACGTCCTGCCCCCACCACGATAGCGCGCGCTCGAACGCAGCACGGTCATCCTGCACAAAGATTTTTTCGCCATGGCCATAAGGCCCCAGACCTGTGTGATAGTCGATCCAGCCTATGCGGCGGCGATCTTGTCCATACCCCGAAATAATGCTGCGCAGCGTGACATTACTCCAGGCCGGTGCACGGCCACCGTAGAAAAGCCCATCGGGATGGGTATGCTGCCCCTGCATAAGACCAACCCGATAAGCCCGCTCGCCTTCTCGTTGCACGAAGGCCTTGATGGCCGCCTCGTTCTCGGCAGAAGGTGGCCAGACATCAGGCACCAGCAAAGGGTGCAAGTCACCATAGTGGGGGTTGTCACGCAAAGACCTGCTGAAATCGCAGAAATTGCGATTCAGGTCGATGTTGTCTTCATTGGTGCGGTGTCCCCACGAGAAACCAAAGGGGTTGACGGCATGAATGACCAGTATGGCCACGCTACCCGCTGCCGCCCTGTCGAGCAACGCCTCATCCTCGAGCAGTGCAATCTGGCAACCTGAACCGCAGTATCCTTCCTCGCCGTGCACGCCCGAGGTCATTACAAGAAGGGCTGGGGCCGATGTATCTCCGACAAACGCCACATCCATGCACAAGTCCTCACCGTGCCGGCCTGGCCCCGCCGGGTTGATCAATGACTGAACCTGGCCGCCCACCCGGCCTGCCGCTTCAAGGAAACGCTGCCGTGCTGCAGCGTAATCAGAAGAAAAGAGACGCTGATACATGGTTACCCTCTCCGATTTAAAAAAGTTTAGATCTCGACGATTTAGGCCATTACTAGGCATATATCAAAGACAGCACACATACATGTCCCTAAACTATCCTTGAACTGAACTGTTTTGTGCAGACAATTTACCACCCACATGTAATTGAAGATTAAAATATCTTCGCCATTGTCCGGATTGACAAAGACCATGAACGAAAACACCTCACTGACATTCGCCATGCCTGACACGCCTGACACACCCGACCTCGAAAGCAGCGCGCTACCCGATGATCATCTCGACCTGCGACTCTGGCTGCGCATGCTCACATGCTGCAACCTGATCGAAGGCGAGATCCGCAGCCGTCTGCGCACCGAATACAACACCACGCTGCCCCGTTTCGATCTTATGGCCCAGTTGCTGCGCGCCCCGGCGGGCATGAAAATGAGCGACCTCTCGCGCCGCATGATGGTCACCAATGGCAATATCACCGGCATTACCGACCAGCTCGAAAAAGAAGGCCTGGTCGAACGCACCAAGGTGGCCAGCGATCGACGCAGCTCGCTTGTCAAGCTTACTGCCAAAGGCAAGCGTGTATTTCGCAAAATGGCCCAGGCGCACGAACAATGGATACAGTCGCTATTCAGCGGCCTGTCTGATGAAAGCCGCAACGCGCTGTTCGAGTCGCTGGCCGAACTAAAAGCCGTCGCCCGACCGCTCGCTTCCTGACATCTTCTTTCAGGCGGGCACTGTTCCAGTGTCCGCAGGCATAATTACACCTGTCGCAAGGCGGGCGGGTTTTGTGTAGCAGCCCGCGAAACAATTCCCGCCTCTTCCCGTTGCCGTCTATCGCAGCCGGTCGCTGCGCGTCCCAGTCAGCCGCAGAACATGCAGTCAGCCGCAGCATGTCGCAGTTGGTCACAGCACCTCGTAGCTGCTCGCAGCCCGTCGCAGTCAGTTGCAGTCGGTCGCTGCCCCTGGCTCGCACCTACTGCCCCCATCAGGGCCAGCCCCTTGTCGGCATTGTGTGCGGCAAAGCGCTGGCCCTGATAGAATTTCCTTTTCCTGTCCTTCCTCTCTGTCTTGTTGAGTCAATGCCATGGCCGTTAATCTGCACATCCCGCCCGAGTCGAGCATCTTCCCCGTCAAGGGCCTGGAGATCGGCATCGCCGAAGCCGGCATCCGCAAGGCGGGTCGACGCGATCTAACGGTGTTCAAGCTTGACGCAGGCAGTAGTGTCGCCGGGGTATTCACGCTAAACCGGTTTCGTGCCGCCCCCGTGCAAGTGTGCGAGACGCACCTGGCCACAGGCATCGACATTCGTGCGCTGGTCATTAACACAGGCAATGCCAACGCCGGTACCGGCGAAACAGGCCTGCAAGCGGCCAAGCAAACCTGCGTCGCGCTGGCAGAGCAAATGGGCATTAAGCCCCAGCAGGTACTGCCGTTTTCCACTGGCGTCATTCTCGAGCCGCTGCCGCTCGACCGTCTGGTCGCTGCGTTGCCCACTGCTGTCAGCGACTGTGCCGCCGACCACTGGTTCGCCGCTGCCCACAGCATCATGACCACTGACACCCAGCCCAAAATCGTGTCACAACATATACAACTTGGTGCCGACACCATCACCGTTACGGGCATCAGCAAGGGCGCGGGCATGATCAGACCTAATATGGCGACCATGCTGGGCTTTCTGGCCACCGACGCCAGTGTCGAACCCAGCCTGCTCAAAGAAATGACCCGGGCCATTGCCAACCTATCATTCAACCGCATTACGGTTGACGGCGACACATCCACCAACGACTCGTTCATCATTATGGCCACTGGTAAGGTGGGTGAGCCCATCGATTCGGTTGCCGACCCTCGTTATAACGCCCTGTATGATGCACTGGCCAACGCTGCACGCGAACTGGCACAAAAAATTGTGCGTGACGCCGAAGGTGCCACCAAATTCATGACCGTACGCGTCGAGCAGGCCAAAACCCCTGAAGAGGCCCTTAAAGTAGCCTACTCGGTGGCTCAGTCACCGCTGGTCAAAACGGCCTTTTATGCCTCAGACCCCAATCTGGGTCGCATTCTGTGCGCCATCGGTTATGCAGGCATCGACGACCTGGACGTTAACGGCGTTAACCTGTGGCTGGGCGACGTAAAAGTTGCAAGCGAGGGCGGTCGCCACCCAGACTACCAAGAAGAAGACGGTCAGCGCGTCATGCAGCAGCCCGAAATTGAAATGCGCATCGCGCTGGGCCGAGGCGAAGCCTGCGAAACGGTTTACACCTGCGACTTTTCACACGAATACGTCACCATTAACGCCGATTACCGTTCTTGATCGGCCTTATCGTTACACAGGCACCCGGCCAACAGCCATACCACAGACGGGGCGGGTGTCATCCCTTAACTGACCTGGCACTGGCCACGCTGGCGTGGCTAATTACATACAGTGTGTGGCAGCCCAAACCGTCAGCACCTCACAGGGCAACCGGCAATGGCTGCCAGGCATACTGCCCACACCTTAGGCAAACAGGCCCCAACAGAGCGATATCGCCATAAACCACACTGTTGCGCCTTGCACAAAATCGGTCATTGCCAACTGGCGCTAATAAGCTAAGGGCTTGACCTGATTGCTATATTTTCGTTAGAATGGCGAGCTTGGCATTTTGTCAAGTTTTTCAAATTAGGGAAATCCACATGTACGCGGTCATAAAAACCGGTGGCAAGCAGTATCGCGTTGCCGCAGGTCAAAAATTGAAGATAGAACAGATACCGGCAGACATTGGGCAAGAAATTTCGCTAGACCAGGTTTTATCGGTAGGCGAAGGCGAGCAGCTGCAAATTGGCACGCCTTTGGTAGCTGGTGCTCTGGTCACGGCAACCGTTCTTGCACAAGGCCGTCACGACAAAGTAAAGATTTTCAAGATGCGTCGTCGCAAGCATTATCAAAAGCGTCAGGGCCATCGTCAAAACTATACCGAAGTTCGCATTGACGCCATCACGGCCTAAATTTGCAATTAACGGTTTTGTATAGCAGGAGCTAAACATGGCACAGAAAAAAGGCGGCGGCTCTACGCGTAACGGCCGCGACTCAGAATCGAAACGACTGGGCGTAAAAACATACGGCGGCCAGCTTATTTCAGCAGGTTCCATTATTGTGCGCCAGCGTGGCACACAATTTCACCCAGGCGTTAATGTGGGTATGGGCAAAGACCACACCTTGTTCTCACTGATTGAGGGCAAAGTAAAGTTTGCGATCAAGGGCGCGCTCAACAAGCGCACCGTGTCGGTAATCGCTGCCGAATAATCCCCGGCCAGCGTCATCACCGAAAGCCCTGCCATCTCAAGTGGCGGGGCTTTTTGCTTTAGAATAGCCGCATAGGGTTAGCCCTCATTTTTTATAAGCAGTTACCATGAAATTCGTAGACGAAGCAACCATCGAAGTCGTTGCAGGCAAAGGCGGCAATGGCGCGGCGAGCTTTCGCCGCGAAAAATTCATACCCAAGGGCGGCCCCGATGGCGGCGATGGTGGGCGTGGCGGCAGCATTTATGCCATTGCCGACCGCAACATCAATACACTGATCGACTTTCGTTACGCCCGGTTGCATCGCGGAAAAAATGGCGAAAATGGTCGCGGCTCTGATCAATATGGCGCTGCTGCGCCCGATATCATACTGCGGGTTCCTGTCGGCACCACCATTTTTGACGCTGAAACCGGCGAACAGCTTTTCGACCTCGACCGCCACCAAGACAAGGTAACCCTGGCAGCAGGCGGCGACGGCGGCATGGGCAATTTGCACTTCAAGTCCAGCACCAATCGGGCACCGCGGCAATTTACCCCCGGCTCAGAAGGCCAGCAGCGCAAGCTGCGCCTCGAGCTCAAAGTTCTGGCCGATGTAGGCCTTCTGGGCATGCCCAATGCAGGTAAATCTACATTTATCAGCAAGGTGTCCAACGCCAAGCCCAAGGTGGCTGACTACCCCTTCACCACGCTGCACCCCAACCTGGGCGTTGTGCGCACCTCTCCCGCTCACAGTTTTGTCGTTGCAGACATCCCTGGCCTGATCGAAGGCGCCTCAGAAGGCGCCGGCCTTGGGCACCTATTTTTGCGCCATCTTTCGCGCACACGTGTGCTGCTTCACCTGCTTGACATGTCGTCACACGACCCAGACGTCGATGTTGTTGCCAAAGCCGCCAGTGACGCGCGGGCCATTGTTGAAGAGCTTCGCCTTTACGATCCCACTTTGTACGAAAAGCCCCGTTGGCTGGTGCTGAACAAACTCGATATGGTCGATGACCCCGAGGGCACCCAGCAACGCCTCTGCGAAGCCCTGCAATGGGAAGGCCCGGTTTTTGGCATTTCGGCCCTTACGGGCGAAGGCACCCAAAACCTGACCCTCAAGCTGCAGTCCTGGCTCGATGCCGAGCGCGAAAAAGCCAATATTGCCCTCGACAAGGCCGAAGGCACACACGTGTCCGAAGACCCCCGTTTCGACGAAGACCGGTCAACGCCCAATTAATTTACGCTTTTTGTTTCCGGTAACCACGCTGCGCAATGTCCGCTAACCACATCATGACCTCAGCTGTAGCCTCGGCAAAGCGCCTGGTCGTCAAAGTAGGCTCCTCACTCGTCACCAACGAGGGTAAAGGTATTGACAACCAGGCTGTTTCAGAATGGGCTGCACAAATCGCCAGCCTGCATGCTGGCGGCAAACAAATGGTGCTGGTGTCCAGCGGCGCCATTGCCGAGGGCATGGCCAGGCTAGGGTGGCCGCGCAGGCCCAACGCCATGCATGAGCTACAGGCGGCGGCGGCCGTTGGCCAAATGGGCCTCATACAGGCTTACGAGGTGGCGTTCGCACAGCATGGCATCCGTACTGCCCAAATTTTGCTTACGCACGAAGACTTGGCCGACCGGCGTCGCTACCTGAACGCGCGCAGTACGCTGTACACACTGCTGGGCTTGGGTGTAGTACCCATTGTCAACGAAAACGATACCGTGGTTACCGATGAAATACGCCTTGGCGACAACGATACATTGGGCGCACTGGTAACCAACCTGATCGAAGCAGAAGCACTCGTCATTCTTACGGATCAAACCGGCCTTTACGACGCAGACCCGCGCAAAAACCCCGATGCCACGCTCATTACCCTGGGCCAGGCGGGCGACCCCGCTCTCGAAGCCATGGCCGGCGGCTCGGGCAGCAACATTGGTACGGGCGGCATGCTCACCAAAGTGTTAGCTGCCAGGCGGGCCGCCAACAGCGGTGGTCACACCGTCATTGCATCAGGTCGCGAACCCAATGTGCTGCTGCGGTTGGCTGCGGGCGAATCCATAGGCACAGAATTGCGTGCCAGCCTGCCGGTCAGGTCAGCTCGCCAGCGCTGGCTGGCCAATCACCTGCGTCTGCGCGGTCGCATTACTCTAGACCAAGGTGCAGTCAACGCGCTTACACAAGGCCACAAAAGCTTGCTTGCCATAGGCGTTACTGCTGTCGAAGGCAACTTTCAGCGCGGCGACGTCGTCGCCTGCCTTGACCCCGATGGCAACGAGTGCGGCCGCGGCCTCATCAATTATTCTGCCCGCGACACCCGCCGTATCATGCGTCAACCAAGCAGTCGCATTGCTGAAATTTTAGGCAGCATGTCTGACCCCGAACTCATGCATCGCGACAATATGGTTTTTGTACGCGGCGTGCCAGCCAAATAAACCTGACGCGGCTACCCATGGTGCCGCTTAGTACTGCCCCCGACTTGCCGCCGCTCGCACCTGGCATACGCTACCTAGTAAACATCGCCGTGCACTGGCACACAGCACCCACCTGCCTTGGGCCATTTGCGTGACCGCGCTTGCGCTCTGCGAGCACTCATTTGCTGGCCGGTATATATAACGTCTCTTTAATTTCTTCCATGACAACCAGGCTTTTGGTTTGCGTTACCCCTGGCAGGCGCAACAGGATATCACCCAACAATACACGGTACTGGCTGATTTCCTTGATGCGGGCTTTAACCAGATAGTCAAAATCACCCGACACCAGATGGCACTCTTGGACATAAGGAATACACAGAATCTCCCGCCTGAACTCTTCAAAGCTACGCTCTGACTTGCTGGTAATGGATATTTCAACAAACACCAGCAGACTGGCGTCCAACGCGCTCGGCGCGACCCGTGCGTGATAACCCGTGATAACGCCTTCGCGTTCGAGACGCTTTACGCGCTCAATACAGGGCGTGACCGTCAGGCCCACGTTGTCGGCCAGATCAGTCATGGACATACGGCCATCACGCTGCAGCAAATCGAGAATGTGACGGTCGAGCTTATCCAGGGTTGCCGTGGGACTGCGTTTGATTCGCACCATTTCCTCCTCAAAATAACGATCAGCAGACGTATTTTTATATGGCCAGAGTCTAAGGCATTTTGAATGGCATAAGGGCGGAATATGCCCTTCAGACAGACCTATTTCTGCCTGTACCACCTTGCTGCATTTGTCGCAGGTAAATATTGCTGAAAACCACCCCTATACGCCCCACGGTTCAGGCAAATTTCATGAAAAGCCAAATTTTTCAGTAAAAAACACTGTCATGCTTGGCTTACCATCTTTAGCATGAGAATCATTGTCTTGGGCGCTGGAGTCGTCGGCGTAACCACCGCTTATTATCTTGCACGCGAGGGGCATGACGTAACCGTCATAGACCGCCTGGCGGGGCCTGCGCTCGAAACCAGCTTTGCCAACGCGGGGCAGATTTCGTTTGGCTACTCTTCGCCATGGGCGGCGCCGGGTGTACCGCTAAAAGCCATTAAATGGCTGTTCGCCAAACATCCTCCGCTGTCTTTCAAGCCGGACGGGAGCCTCTATCAATTGCAATGGATGTACCAGATGTGGCGCAACTGCACGCCCGAACGTTACGCCATCAACAAAGAGCGAATGATCAGGGTGTCAGAGTACTCCCGTGCCTGCCTGCATAACTTGCGAGACGATATTGGCATTGAATATGAAGGCCGCGCGCAAGGCACCCTGCAGGTGTTTCGCTCTCAAGAGCAGCTCGACCATGTAGGTGCCGACATCGAGGTGCTGCGCGAGGCAGGGGTAGAGTTTGAGTTGCTGTCGAGCATGGAACTGCCCAAGGCCGAGCCTGCCTTGGCTCACACACGAGACAAGCTGACTGGCGGCCTGCGACTACCGGGCGACGAAACCGGGGACTGCAATCTGTTTACCACGCGTCTGGCAGCAGAAGCCGAAAAGCTGGGCGTGAAGTTTCGCTACAACACGCCGATTGACCGCTTATGTATATCGGGGTCGACGATATCAGGTGTGCAATGTGGTCCTGAACGCCTGACCGCAGACGCCTATGTTGTGGCGCTGGGGGCATGGTCACGTGTATTGATGAGCGGCGTAGAGCGCTTACCCATTTACCCTATGAAAGGGTATTCAATTACGGTGCCGATTGCCGACGAAAGCCGTGCGCCGGTGTCAACATTGCTGGACGAAACTTACAAAATTGCCATTACCCGATTTGACCAGCGTATACGCGTTGGAGGCATGGCAGAGATCAAAGGTTTTGACACCTCACTGGACCCGCGACGGCAATATACGCTGGAAATGGTACTGGATGATTTGTTTCCCGGCAGTCGGATCGAAAACGATGTAACTTTTTGGAGTGGGCTGCGACCCAAGACACCGGACAGCACCCCAATTATTGGTGCCACCCGTATCCCAGGCTTGTACCTGAACACGGGCCACGGCACGCTGGGCTGGACGATGTCGTGTGGCAGCGGAAAGCTGCTGGCAGACATTATGTCGGGCAAGCCCACCGACATACCTTGCAATGATCTGGCGGTGAGCCGTTACCAGCGCTAAGCCGACTGCCACGCTGCAGCAACCTGGCTGACGGCTAGAGCAAACCCGTAAACATATAGCCCCAATTATGTACCGACTTGACCGGCAACCGCGCACCATACTCGGAGCATTTGCGCCGCAAACGGCTGACCAGCACGCTGAGACGGCTTTGCATGGCGCCGCTGGCGTCGCCTGCATAAGCCTCATTGACGGCATCGGTAAGCTGGGCATGCGAAGCACGCTGATTCGGTGCCGTCATAAGTGCAAGCAGAAAGGCGCGCTCACCCGTAGTAAGCGGAATGCGCTGACTGTTTGGGCTGGAGAGTATCCACCCCTGTTCGGACAAAGCCCAAACCGGGGTGTTTTGCCCAGCCGAACGTATTGCAGTCGCTATATCGAGGCGCCACAGCAAGCGGAACAGCATTGCCGCCATTAATGGTGCTGAGGCATCTGTGGGGACGACTGCGTCAGCCCCGCTTTGCAGCAATTGAATGGACGTGATTTCAGCTTGGGAATCAGCCATGGCAAGTATGCCTATGGCCGGGTGCAGCATACGCAAATGTGCAGAAACCGTGCAGCTTTCTGCATGCGGCGCAGCCAGAACAACCACAACGACGGCCGACTGGTTGAGCTCATTTTTTGCAGCCAGATACAAAGCGGGCACATCAGCACATTGTCGTACCTGAAACCCGTGAGATTCGAGCTCAGTGGCACGTGCCTTGGCAGCAAATGCAACGCCAGACAATGATCGAGGTGCATACAACACCACGACAGAAGGAAAAGCATTGGCTTTATGAGGGGCGGAGTCGTTCAAGAGAGCCTCGTCAGAAAGTGGAAATACAAGGGTGCACGCAAAAACAGCGGATTTTACTTTATGTTTTATAACTTACTTAATTTTACAACCAACCATCACGATTGTAATTGGAACTATTACCAATGTGTTTAAGTATAGTCGTCCAATCACATTCGTGAAGCTATTTTCTGATCGACTTCGACACATCCGCACTCTGCGTGGGCTCAGCCAGGCTGAGTTGGCGCGCGCTGCCAAGCTTTCCCAGAGCGCCATATCAAACTACGAAAACGGTAGCCGTCGTGACTCGCGGGCGCTGTTCGAGCTCGCCGCCATATTGAAGGTCAATGCGGTGTGGCTTGCCCAGGGAATAGGCCCCATGGACGCGCCCGAAGATCAGCCCATAGATACCCTGCGACCTGCAGCAGGTGTAGTGTCTGAGCAAAGCATGTGGCCTTTCCACACGGTGACACCCTCTGACTACTGGGCACTGACGCCGGCTGCCCGCACGACCATCGAAGACGCGGTATCAAGCCTGGTGCGTTCATTCAGCAAAAAAAACCAGCACCGCTGAGAAGAGCACTCCTTACCTTCTGGCATCTTGACATGTACAGCTTTGGTCGCTGCAGCGGGCCCACCAATACTGTTCAAAGACAAAGATCTACGATTTTCAAGAGTAATCACTGACCTGCACTTCCCAGGCCAAAGGCCCCGCAGTTGCCGTGATACCTGACGCATACCACCCTAAAAACCAATGGCGACCCCGAAGGATCGCCATTTGGTCTGCCAGCTTCAGGCGGTTCGGGCTAGCGCCGTCACCACCTTACAGGGTTACTGAACTGCGTAAAGATACAACTCTACGCGACGGTTCATAGCCCTTCCCTCTACAGTGGCGTTGTCGCCAATAGGATTGCTGGGGCCGCGGCCTTCGGCCGTGAGCTTGCCAAGCTGAACGCCTTGGCGGGAGAGATAGTTGGTAACTGCGCTGGCCCGATTATTCGACAGTGTCTGGTTGGTGGCAGCCGAACCGGTGCTGTCTGTGTACCCGATAGACTTCGCACGAAGCTCAGGGTGCTGAATAAGCGCACGCGCTACGCTGTCAAGCACAGGCAGCAACGCTGGCTTAAGCTGGTATTTGCCCGTATCGAACGACACATTGCTCGGAATGTTGACGCGTAGCGTGCCATCAGGCATTTCCGTAACGTCTACACCAAGGCTTCGTGCGCCAGACTGTTCGACGTCATTTTTGACCCCTGACCAGTTATAGCCAGCAATACTGCCAGCCACAGCGCCTATACCGGCACCGATGAGCGCTGCCTTGCTGCTGTCACCAATGAGTGCTCCCAGACCAGCGCCAACAGCGGCGCCAGCTCCGGCGCCCACTGCGGTCTTGCCGCCCCGGCTCATATTGTCCATATTGGCGCAGCCTGCCATCAGCGCGATGATTGCAACACCTGAGGCATAACGAGCCGTTCGCATGGAAACTTTCATTTTATTCTCCTTATTTAATTCTGGCGGTGAATGTATCGCCGCCTGATTATGCTAGCCCGGCCACCGCCCTGCTGTTGTTACATTGTTAAACAATCGAGGCCGATTTTACTGTTGTTAACATATGGCCGGCTTAGAACAGCTTGGCACCGGATGTTTCTACCACCTCTTTGTACTTCGCCAGATCATGTTTTACAAGCTCTGCGAAGTCTTCAGATGTACCTGGTTCGGCATCCGAGCCCATAACAAGCAACGTTTTGCGTACATCAGGATCCTTCAGCGCCTTTACATACGCGGCATTAAGCTTTTCAACAATGGCCTTGGGCGTACCGCCGGTGGCGAGCACACCAAACCAGGTTCCAAGGTCGAAGTTATCAACGCCAGATTCTTGCATGGTCGGCAGATCGGGGTAGATATTGGAGCGTTCAGTTGTTGTCACAGCAAGCGCTTTGACTTTGCCGTCGTTGATCAATGACGACGCCGAAGCCAGGTTGTCAAACATAAAATTGACCTGGCCCGCAAGCAGTGCCAGCTTGGCGGGCGCGGCACCTGCATACGGTACGTGTACGGTTTTAATGTTGCTGCGCACGTTGAGCAGCTCACCCGCCAGATGACCGGCGCTGCCATTGCCACCCGACGCAAAGTTGAGTTCACCTTTGTGATCGGCCGCGTAGGCAATCAGGGATTTAACGCTGTCGATTTTATTGGTTTTGGCGAAATCGCTGTTCAGAATAAGTACGTTGGGCACCGAAGCCACCAAAACGACCGGCTCGAAACTCTTGACCGGGTCAAACGGCAACTCGCTGTATAGCCAGGGGTTAATGGCGTTGATGGCCACCGCCCCCATTACCAGCGTATAGCCATCGGGCGCGGCCTTGGCAGCAAGGCCGGCACCAATGTTTCCGCCCGCTCCTGGCTTGTTCTCGACGATAACGGTGCCAAGGTCACCCTTAACCTTTTCGGCGAGCAAGCGCGCTACACCGTCAAGTGGCCCACCTGCTGAATACGGCACAATAAACTGAATGGGGCGGGAAGGAAACGCCTGCGCCGCCGCATCGGCAGCCATGGCAGGAAGCGCCAGAATACTGGCCGACACCAGGGTCGCAGAGCAAAAAAACTTCAAACGGGAGAACATAACGCAGTACCTAAAAAACAATGAAAGAAAATGGGTCAGAGACGCTGCGGCTCCAGGCCATGGCGTTTCAATGAAGAATCTGGCTGAGAAAAAGTTTGGTGCGCTCGTTCTGCGGGTTATCAAAGAATGTATCCGGCGTGTTCTCTTCAATGATTTCACCGCCGTCCATAAAGATGACGCGGTCGGCCACTTTGCGGGCAAACCCCATTTCGTGGGTGACACACAGCATGGTCATGCCGGTTTCTTCGGCCAGACCCACCATGACGTCGAGCACTTCTTTAACCATTTCGGGGTCAAGCGCCGAGGTCGGCTCATCAAAAAGCATAATCTTGGGGTTCATGCAGAGTGAGCGCGCAATCGCCACACGTTGCTGCTGCCCCCCCGAAAGCTGACCAGGAAATTTAGTGGCCTGCTCTGGTATGCGCACGCGCTCGAGGTACTTCATGGCGGTCGCCTCGGCCTCGGCCTTGGTTTTCTTGAGCACCCATACTGGCCCCAGCGTCAGGTTTTCTAAGACCGTAAGATGAGGAAAGAGGTTGAAATGCTGAAACACCATGCCCACATCGCGCCGTATCGTCTCGATCTGCTTAAGGTTATTGGTAAGTTCAACCCCATCGACAATAATATCGCCTTGTTGATGCTCTTCAAGCCGGTTAATGCAGCGGATTAACGTCGACTTGCCCGACCCGGAAGGGCCGCAAATAACGATGCGCTCACTTGGCGCAACGTTCAGGTTTATATTGCGCAACACATGGAACTGACCGTACCATTTGTTGACGTTTTCCATCTGGATAATGGCATCAGACATGCCCGTACTCCCTCGTGATGCGCGCTCGCCCGCCATGGCTCATAGCCGGGGTTCTCAACGCTGATGCCCCGTCTCGAGATGCCGTTCCAGTGATTGGCTGTAGCGGGAAATCGAAAAACAAAAAATAAAATAAATAAACGCGATAAACAGGTAAGCCTCAGTACTGAAGCCGCGCCATGCAGCATCTGCTACCGCCGTTTTGGCGGCCTGGGTAAGATCGAAAATACCGATAATAACCACCAGCGACGTATCTTTGAACAGCGAAATAAAAATGCCGACCAGAGGCGGTATTACCACCCTCAACGCCTGGGGCAGTATGATTTTTCGCATTTGCTGCCAGTAGCTTAGCCCCAGCGAGTCAGCCCCCTCGTATTGCCCTTTCGGTATGGCCTGCAGACCACCACGCACGGTTTCCGCAATATAGGCCGCCGCAAACATGATGAGGGCAATCTGAGCACGCAATAGTTTATCTATGCTGAAGCCCTCGGGCAAAAACAGGGGCAGCATGACCGACGACATAAACAGCAGGCTGATCAAGGGCACGCCGCGAATGAGCTCAATGTAGATAATGCTGATCGCTTTAATGGCCGGCATGTTTGAGCGTCGGCCAAGCGCCAGCAGCAACCCCAACGGAAACGCAAAGGCAATGCCAAATGTGGACAGTATCAAGGTAAGGGGCAGGCCACCCCATTTGTCATTTTCAACGTAGCGCATCCCAAACACGCCACCCCACATCAGTACTGCAACCGCAGTCAGTGCGACCAGCCAGATCAGACCGAGATAGGGCTTCCAGAAACGACGGATGCAGCTGCAGACGATAACGCCAATTAAAATGACGGTCGCCAGCAGCGGGCGCCATTGTTCATCATAGGGATAGAGC
The DNA here is from genome assembly GCA_013416395.1 of Alcaligenaceae bacterium. Lineage (GTDB taxonomy): Bacteria > Pseudomonadota > Gammaproteobacteria > Burkholderiales > Burkholderiaceae_B > Allopusillimonas. The sequence continues at coordinate 93,418 of JACCEP010000009.1, read as the reverse complement.
CCAAACAGTATGAGACGATGCTTCTCTCTGATGAAGGCCCAGCAGGCGCCGCCCGAGGCACGGCACTCTTGGGCGGTAGTTGCATCAAAATTGGCGCGAATGAACAGCCATTCGACAAGCGCCGGAATAAACATGAGCAGCAACCATGCGATCAGCACAGTCAGCAACGTGTTCAGTGGCGATGAAAACAGACGGGCCCTCATCCAGCCGATAACACCTATTTGATTTCGGGGCGGGCCGCTCTCAGGCAGCGTAGGAGCAAGATTCTGGTCCATCATCGCTCCACCAGCGCAATGCGCTTGTTATACCAGTTCATAAATATGGAAATCGACAGACTGACTGTAAGGTAAGCCGCCATAATGATTAAAATACCTTCAATCGCCTGGCCGGTCTGGTTCAGCGTGGTGTTCACCACCGAAACAATGTCTGGGTAGCCAATGGCGACGGCCAGCGAGCTGTTTTTAGTCAGGTTCAGGTATTGGCTGGTCATGGGGGGCACGATTACACGCAAGGCCTGCGGCAATATCACCAAGTTCAGCACACGCCCTCGTGGCAAGCCTAGCGATTCAGCCGCCTCCCATTGCCCGCGATTGACAGCCTGTATGCCTGATCGCACCACCTCAGCGACAAAAGCCGTGGTGTAAATAACCAGCCCCGCCAGCAACGCTGCAAACTCGGGCGAAATCGAAATGCCGCCGCTAAAGTTAAAGCCTTTGAATACCGGATACTCCACAGCCAGCGAGGCACCGCCTGCCAACCACCCTGCCACTGGCAAAATGACAAAAAGAGCCAGGCATGTGCGACCCAACGGAAAAATACGACCGGTGCTCTCTTGTCGCTTGCGTGCCCAGCGCGCCAAAAACGGTATGGCAATTACGGCCAGGGCAAAACCGCCAAGTATCCAGTCAACCGCATCGCCCTGAAGGGTCGGCAGTTTAAGCCCCCTGTTGGACAGAAACACGCCAGGCACCGGATTAAGGGCATCGCGCGGCCCTGGCATTACCTCTGTAATGATGGCGTACCAGAAAAACAGCTGGAGCAACAATGGGATGTTGCGCATGAGTTCGATGTAGGCGCCGGCGACCCGTGATAGCAGCCAGTTTTTGGAAAGGCGCGCCATGCCCAACAAGGTTCCAAAAAAAGTGGCCAGAATAATGCCGACAATCGAGACCCGCAGGGTGTTGAGAATACCGACCCAGATGGCTCGCCCGTAGGTATCGGCCGGGCTGTATGCAATCACGCTCTCGCCGATGGCAAACCCGGCCTCACGGTGCAGAAACCCGAAGCCGGTAGAAATATTACGCACTGACAAATTGTGCAGCGTATTCGAAACCAGATACCAGACGCAAAAGCCTACCAGCCCCACCACCAGAATTTGATACACGACAGACCGCACGCCAGGATCGTTCCACGACATACTTCTTTTGGGCGCGGGAGGTGCAGATGCTTTATTTACCATGCGTATCTGGCTTTGAGTAATTACAGGTGAAAAAATTTGGCATGGTGGCCGCAGATGCTTCCCCATGAGTCAGGGAGTCTCTTATGGCTCCAAAAAATACCGCCTGGCGCGGCGTTGTTTTAAAAAACTGAGCCAGCGCCAGACGCTTGCTTAATTTAGCAACCCCGCACGTGGCGAGGTTGCACTGCCGGGTCGGCACGATGGCGCCAGCCTGGCAGAGATGAAACACGCAGAGTTTAACGGATAGGCCAGGCATACATGACGCCGCCGTCCTTCCATTGCGCGTTCAGGCCACGCTCGAGTTTCATGGCAGATCCCATGCCAATGTTGCGCTCAAACGATTCGCCGTAGTTGCCAACCTGTTTGATCAGGTTATAGCCCCATTTATTATCGATACCCAGACCTTTGCCCATTTCGCCGGTTACGCCAAGAATGCGCTGAATATTGGGGTTATCGCTTTTGAGCATTTCATCAACGTTTTTGGACGTAATGCCGTACTCTTCAGCTTCCAGCATGGCATTGAGCACCCAGCGTGCAACCATAAACCACTGGTCATCACCCTGGCGTACCATGGGGCCCAGTGGCTCCTTGGAAAAGTCTTCAGGAAGAATGATGTTGTTGTCTGGCTCGGCCAGTGTAGTACGTATGGTTGCCAGCCCCGATTTGTCAGTTGTATAGGCATCGCAACGACCGGCTACGTATGAACGCATTGCCTCATCAGGGCTGTTGATGACCACAGGTTTGAAGTCAAGTTTATGCGACCTGAACCAGTCTGCCAGGTTTAGCTCGGTAGTGGTACCCGGCTGCACGCAAATTGCAGCACCGCTTAGCTCTTTGGCACTTTTTACGCCCAGCGCCTTGTTGACCATGATGCCCTGGCTGTCATAATAGTTAATGCCAGAGCTCATCAAACCGAGCGTGGTGTCACGTGTCAGTGTGGCCGTAGTATTGCGCGTGAGCACGTCGATTTCGCCTGACTGCAGTGCAGTAAATCGCTGCTGCGTGGTAACAGGCGTCGCCTTGTACTTGGTATTATCACCAAACATCATGACGGCGATGCCGCGGCAGATGTCCACGTCAATACCCGACCATTCGCCTTTACTGTCGGCAATCGAAAAACCCGGTAAACCTGTGTGGAACCCGCACTGAACAAACCCTTTCTGCTTGACCTTGTCAAAGGTCTCGCCTGCCTGTGAAACGGCCGAGAATGCCAATATTGAAGCTCCCAGTACCGCTGCATTTAACAATTTCATACTTGCCCCTACTTGTAAGTTGTATTTGACACACCCGGCATACAATAATGACGGTTGCCGAAGTTGTATGGAATCGTAGCTGTTGGATACGGCTAAAAACATGGGGGATATCCCTGCGATCCTTCCCCTGTTACGCTAACAAAAGCCAAGTTTCAGCCCTAATCTCTTAATACCCAGCTCTCACCCAGGCTTCATCTTCAAGTTCACCATGATCGAATTCCAGCATGTATTCAAATCGTATGGACGCGGACGCAATATTCTGGCCGACATCAACTTCAGTGTTGAACCGGGCGAGTTCGTCTTCGTTTCAGGCCCTTCGGGGGCCGGCAAATCGACACTGCTAAAGCTGATCGGCGGCCTTGAACCGCCCAGTCGCGGCTCAGTCCATGTCAATGGGCATCGTATTGACAAAATGCCGTCACGAGCCAGGCCATATCTGCGCCGGGCTGTCGGCGTTATTTTGCAGGACATGCATTTGCTCTACGATCGCAACGCCATTTCCAATGTCATGTTGCCGCTTTCCGTTGCAGGGCTGCAGTCCAGCCTGGCCATCACACGCGCTCGCGCGGCCATGGAAAAAGTGGGCCTGTCCGGCAAGGAGCAGCTCAATCCGGTGGAAATGTCAGGGGGTGAACAGCAGCGTCTGGCCATCGCCCGCGCCATTGTCAACCGGCCTGCCATTCTGATCGCTGATGAACCCACGGCCAATCTCGACGAGGAAAGCGCCCGCCGCATCATGGAAGTATTTCGCGATTTCAATCGCGTCGGGGTCACAACCCTGATCGCCTCTCACGACCGGCAACTTATGGCCACGTACGCCAAACGCACCCTGCGCATCGACGCGGCTGGCCGTTTTGCCGATATCCCGGGGGTCGAATCATGAAGCGTTGGTTACGTCAGCACCGCTACGCGCTCTGGGTTGCCGTACGGCGCCTGTTAGCACACCCGTTCTCTTCGGTGTCCAATATTCTGGTCATAAGTCTGGCCCTCACCGTACCTATTTTGGCTGCATCCGTACTGGTGTCTGCCGAGCCCGTCGTGCGCGAGATTCCGGTGTCGCCCGAACTTACCCTGTTTCTCAACCCGGCCGCGCCTGAACAGGCTGCCAACACATTGGGCGAAACGCTGCGGCGCGATTATGATGACGAAATTCTGGCTGTCAGGGTGGTTACCCGGGCCCAGGCACTCACCCGTCTTAAATCCAACCCATCGTGGCAGGCGGCCCTTTCGGTACTGCCCGACAACCCCTTGCCCGATGCTGTGGTCGTAACACTACGCCAGCCTGAAGGGCAAGAGCTGCATCGTCTGGCAGACTCCCTGGCCCAGCAATGGCGCACTATTGAGCATGTCGATACGGTACAACTCGACAGCGAATGGGTGCGCCGACTTGAAGCCATTATGCGCTTTACGCGACTTTGCCTTGCATTGCTGGCTGTAGGTGTTGCGCTTGTGGTCCTGGCAACCGTGTTCAACACGGTACGTATGCAAGCCTTGACGCAGCGCGAAGAAATTGGCGTGGCACGCCTGGTGGGGGCCACTGAATCATTTGTGCGGCGGCCTTTTTTGTACTTGGGTGCGCTTACAGGGTTTATTTCAAGCGCTGTTGCGGTGGGCCTGGCACTGGCCGCGCTGTACCCCATCAACACAGCACTCATGAAGCTGGCGGCCAGCTACGGCACTCAGTTTGCACTGCAACTGCCTGACTTCCTGAGCCTGCTGATGTCCGCCGTTGTAGTCGCCATTATGGGTGCGCTGTCAGCGCGCTGGTCTGTTACTCGCAATACCCGATTCTGATGCCAGATCAAGATGCCACCACGCCGGCCGGTATCCACGCCACCGACGCCGGTTTTAATGAAACCGATACCGGTTTTAACAAAACCGATGCCGTGTCTAACAAAACCCAGGCTGGTTTTGTTAAAACCGTTAATAGTTTTAACGAAACCGTTACCGGTTTTGCCGAAACCGTCGTGGTCTGGCAAAAGCAGCACGGCCGACGACACCTACCCTGGCAGGGAACGCGTGATCCATACAGAATCTGGCTTTCTGAAATCATGCTTCAGCAAACCCAGGTTGCCACGGTCATTGGCTATTACCAGCGCTTTCTTGACCGCTTTCCCACCGTGCAGGCACTGGCAGCCGCCAGCCAGCAAGAGGTCATGCCGTACTGGGCAGGGCTGGGCTACTATGCCCGAGCACGCAATCTGCATCTGTGCGCTCAAGTGCTGTGTGAGCACTGGGCCGGTGCATTCCCGCCCACATCAACCGAAATCGCTACGCTACCCGGAATCGGGCGCTCAACGGCCGCTGCCATTGCTGCATTCAGTTTCGGCGAGCGCAGTCCCATCATGGACGGCAACGTCAAGCGTGTATTTACCCGTTATTTTGGCATTTACGGTATTACCACCGAGCGGGCCACTGAAAAAGCCCTGTGGGAGAAGGCCGAAGCCATGCTACAGGCTGCGCCGCCTGAGCTGGACATGGCCGCCTATACGCAAGGCCTGATGGACCTGGGCTCTCAATGCTGCACGCGCTCACGCCCCGATTGCGCCAAGTGCCCGCTGGCAGATGGATGCCATGCGCGCATTCATGCCTGTCAAAGCGCACTGCCCACGCCTCGCAAAAAAAAGGTCATACCCGAGCGGGAGTGCGTCATGCTCGTAATGCGGCATAAAAACCAGGTGTTGCTGGAGCAGCAGCCATCTCCAGGCATCTGGGGTGGCCTTTGGAGTTTCCCACGCTTTGATGACGCTCAGGCCATGCAGCTAGCCTGTAGTCATTTAGGTGCCAGAGGCGATAGCGCCCAAAAAATGGCGGGCCTGGTACATGTGTTTTCGCACTTTAAGCTGCATATAGAGCCATGGTATGTGCAAAAAGACACGCTCTCATTGATGTCGCCCCAACCGGGGCAAGCATGGGTGGCCATCGACGAGCTAGCCCAAACAGCCCTTCCCGCACCGGTTCGAAAGATTGCAGACGGCCTGTTCGGGGACGGACGGCAAACGTTCTACTGCCGCACCGGCCGATAATGACTAATACTCATGAGCAGGCCGCACGCAATACCCAGTGTCATCAGCGCTGTGCCTCCGTAGCTCATAAACGGCAAGGGCACCCCGACGACAGGCAAAATGCCAGTTACCATGCCGATATTTACGAACACATATGCAAAAAGCATCATCGACATCGCCCCGGCAAGCAATCGCCCAAACTGAGTATGCGCCTTCACGGCAATCGCCAGGCCGCGAACTACCATTAACATGTAAATAACAAGCAGCATTATGCCGCCATACAGACCGAACTCTTCGGCATATACGGCAAAGATAAAGTCGGTAGTGCGCTCAGGGATGAAATCAAGATGGGCCTGCGTGCCTTTCATGTACCCCTTGCCGTAGACCCCTCCTGACCCAACCGCAATCATGGACTGAATGGTATGGAAGCCCTTGCCGAGCGGGTCTGAACTAGGGTCCAGAAGAGTACACACGCGGTACTTTTGGTAATCATGCAACAGAACCCAGTCAACATCGGGCTGACAGATTTCTTTTTCGTGATACACCAGCGTACCCAAACCCATGGCGCAAATTACCACGATAGGGGCAAGCAGCTTGAACGAAAGCCCACCAAAATAAATAACGCAAAAGCCCGACGCAAACACCAGCAGCGCAGTGCCCAGGTCGGGCTGCATCACGATAAGCGTAAACGGCACAGCCAACAGCAAGCCAGCCACCAGAAAGTCGGCAACCCGCAATTTGCCTTGATTGCGATGAAAATACCAGGCAAGCATCATGGGCGCGGCAATTTTCAGCATTTCGGAGGGTTGCAGCCGCACGACGCCCAGATCAAGCCATCGCGTGGCACCCTTGCTGGTTTCCCCAAAAAGTTCGACACCCACCAGCAAAACAACGCCTATTACATAGAAAAACGGTGCCACGCGCATCAACGTTGGAGGCGGTACCATGGCCGCCGCCCACATGACCACAAAGGCAATCAAAAAGTTGCGAGACTGGTCTGCAAACCGCCAGTCAGTGCCGCCCACCGCCGAGTGCATAATGGTGAGCCCCAGCACGCCCATTAAAAGCAACAGCGCCAGCAAGGGTGGATCAAAAGCGGTAAACGCCCGGTTGAGCCAGTACATGACGCGTTTCATTTACGGCCTCTTTGCGCCTGCTGCGCCATGGCGTGCTTCCTGTCCGGTACATCAGGGTTGTTTTTTGATTTATTAAGGCCAAGTGCGGGTGGCGACGCCTCTTGTAACGGGTTGGCGTCGTCGTGCCTTACTGTGGTTGCGTCGCCGCTTTCGATGTGGCCTGTCACTATACCGGGTTCGGCAGATTGCGCTGCTTGCAGACGGTCCTGCATGCGTTCGGGGTCAAGCCAATAGTCAAAAACCTGGCGGGCCATGGGCGCTGCGACGGTTGCACCCCACCCCCCGTTCTCGACGATGAGCGCCAATGCGATCTGCGGGTTGTCGGCGGGTGCATAGGCCATGAACAGCGAGTGATCACGCATGCGCTCTTTAACTTCTTTGGCATTGTATTTGGAGCCGCGCAAGCTGAACACCTGTGCCGTACCCGTTTTACCGGCAGCCTGATACGAAGCGCCCACAAAAGCCCGACGCGCCGTGCCCGAGCGTATGACATCCACCAGCGCATCTTTGACAACCTTTACATTGGCGGGCTTTAGCGGGATGGTGTACTGGGGTGCGGTCACGGTTTTGGTTACCCGCCCGGTACCAGCGTCTTGAATAAGGCGGACCAGATGCGGCTTCATGTAGGTGCCGCCATTGGCCAGAACCGCAGTGCCCTGGGCAAGCTGCAACAGGGTAAACGAGTTATACCCCTGCCCAACGGCCACTGACACGGTCTCGCCTGCATACCATCGCTGTTGTTCTGGCTTTTTGTAAGCGGTTCGTTTCCATTCGGTGGAAGGTAATATCCCCTTGCGTTCGCCATCGAGGTCTATGCCTGTTAACTGACCGAACCCAAATTGCTTGCTGAAATCATGCAGAGCATTGACGCCAATTTCTGGCCCCAGCGAATAAAAATACGTATCAGAAGACTTGACCAACGCCCGATGCATGTCGGTGGGGCCATAAGCGGCACCACCTGCATTGCGAAAGCGCTGCCCTCCCAGCTCAAAATAGCCAGGGTCGGAGATACGCTGTGTAGCGCTGCGCGCCCCCAGCTCAAGTGCGGCCAGGGCCACAAAAGGCTTGTATGTCGACCCTATGGGGTAAGTGCCGTAAAGCGGCCGGTTGATCAAAGGATGATCGGGTGATTCGTTGAGCCTGCGCCAGCTTTCGACATCAATGCCGTCTATGAACAGGTTGGGATCAAAGGACGGCGCCGACACAAAAGCCAGCACTTCACCCGTGCGCGGGTCTATGGCAACCAGCGCACCACGACGCCCGGCGAACTCGGCCTCAGCCATTTTCTGCAGGCCAATATCAATAGACAGATGCAGATCAGCTCCCGGCACCGGGTCGACACGGCTAAGGGTTCGAACGGGTCGTCCCGTGGCAGTTACCTCGACCTCTTCAATGCCCGTCTGGCCATGCAAGGTGGATTCCCAGGTTTTTTCAATGCCTTTCTTGCCGATAATATCGCTACCGCGATAATTGCCAAGACGCCCTTCGTCTTCAAGCGTAACAAGGTCTTCTTCTGAGATGCGGCCTACATACCCAAGAACGTGGGCTGCCGCCTCACCTTCGGGATATTCTCGCACCCAGCGGGCACGCAGTTCGACCCCCGGAAACTCATACGCATGCGCGGCAAACCATGCCGCTTCGGTTTCATTGAGGCTGTTACGCAAAAGAATGGACGTGTAGCGGCCACTTTGGTTTACGTTTTGGACAAATCGCCGGCGATCTCCTGCGCTGACGTACACCAGCTCACCCAACTGGTCGAGCATTTCGTCCAAGGGGCGCCCGACGTGGGCCGGTATGACCGACAAGGTGTAATCACGGTAATTGCGGGCCAGAACCACGCCATTGCGGTCGAGTATCTCACCCCGCCTGGGGGGTACGGGAACCACTGCAATGCGATTGCGATCAGCGCGGGCGGCCAGGCCCTCGTAACGCACTACCTGCAAATACCACAGGCGACTTGCCAGCCCCAAAAAACAAAGCAGGGCGAACGCCCCCGCCACCAGTGCGCGTACACGTATGCGCCGCCTCTGGTGCTGAGTAGTTTTTTTGAATTCGAACATGCCTGTGCCGTGCCGCCTATACCGAACCGGCGTCGGCGTCGTCAAGCCAGCGCTGCGGCAGCAGCAACAGGATATCAGCCAATGGCCATAGCACTGCCGTGAATACGGCCGACCACAGCCACTGCCAGCCCGACCATTCACCAGCGGCCCAGGCATAGGCGATATGCCCCAGCCCTGCAGCCAGCACAAACACGGGCAACATATGCACAGCCTGCACCAGCGCATTAAAATGCAGCAGACGGCGGCGCAGAGCCAATGCCCCATATACCGTCATCACATAAACCAGCGCATGCCCCCCAAGCAGGCCGCTGTCATGCACGTCAAGAAGCAGGCCAAACATAAAGGCAGTCAAAAGACCTACCCGTTGAGGCTCGTGCATGCACCAGAAGGCGAGAAACAGCAGAAGAAGATCAGGTGCAGGTAACCACAGGCGCCACGGAAGCAGTGACAGCAGCCAGACAAGCACAATGGTTATCCAGACGAACAGCCCACTGGAAGGCCGCTTGAACGGCGAGGCGTCAACAGGCTCGAGCGCAGACAGAGACGATACGCCGCGCCGTGAAACCGGCGGCCTAGTCTGCTGTTTTTGAACCATGACTCAAACTCTCTTGATCAAGATCTTCGGGCGAAACGTCTACAAGCAATACCAGAAAGTGTCGATGACGCTCTGGGTGCGACAAGGGTGTGGCTTCTGCCACGGCAAAACCGGAAGCCGGGTCGGGCGTAATACGATCGACGACCGCCACCGAAAGCCCTGCGGGGAACAACCCACCGATACCGCTGGTGATCAGTGTGTCGCCTGGCACGATATCGACATTATCAGTCAGATAACGCACCTCGACCTTGCCTGAAACATTGCCACCAAAGGCAATGACACGCAAACCATTGCGCAGAACCTGCACCGGAATCGACACGCGGTCGTCTGTCAGTAGCGCGCCTTCAGCCGTAAAGGGTGTAACCCGAACAATCTGACCAACAATACCACCCTCATCAATAACCGGCATGCCGGGCCGTATACCGCTGGACGAGCCTTTGTTGAAGATGAGGTGGTGAGCAAAGGCATTGGCGGGCTCATAAAGAACCTCGACGGCAACGGATGGCTGGGTGACCTCGTCAGCCACATTGAGTAACCGCCTGAGCTGCTCGTTTTCGGTGGCAAGTTGCGCAGCGTGGGTCGAGAGCTGAGCCAGCTCAATGCGCTGACGCTGAAGCGCTTCTTTTTCGGAACGAGCCAGTTTGGCCGCGTCGGTCCAGTCATTGAAGAACTCTACGGCGTCACGCGGCGCAAGCATGAGACGCTGAAACGGATATAAGGTTACCGATATGGCTTGCCGCGCAGGCTCAAAAACCGAGAAACGTGCATCAACAACGAGCAGGCACAAGGCCAGCACGGCAAAGACCACCAAACGCAGTTCGGCGGTAGGGCCTCTTTTGAAGAGCCTGATTGTGCCGGTTTCTTGCATAGAAAAAGAACGCCTGCGCCATGATTGATTGACGCAACTCCATAATTGCCTGCCGCCACACTACGTAGAGGCAAGCTGACGGAGCTACATCAGTCGTAAATAAACACGGTACCGAGACGCTCAAGATGCTCAAGCGCCTCACCGCAGCCACGCACCACGCAGGTGAGTGGGTCGTCGGCCACCACTACGGGTAGGCCGGTTTCTTCCTGGAGCAGTCGATCAAGGTCATGCAACAGTGCGCCACCACCCGTCAGGGCAATGCCTTTTTCGGTAATATCAGCCCCCAACTCGGGCGGCGTCTGCTCAAGCGCCGTTTTGACGGCGGAGACAATTTGGTTGAGCGGATCGGTGAGCGACTCAAGGATTTCGTTCGAAGAAACTGTGAAGCTACGGGGCACCCCTTCTGAGAGATTACGCCCTTTTACCTCGATTTCGCGGATCTCGGAGCCTGGAAATGCAGAGCCAATTTCTTTTTTGATGCGTTCGGCAGTAGGCTCACCGATAAGCATGCCGTAGTTGCGGCGGATGTAATTGATGATGGATTCGTCGAATTTGTCACCACCAACCCGCACCGAGCCTTTATAAACCATGCCACCCAACGAGATGATGGCTACTTCGGTGGTGCCGCCGCCGATATCAACCACCATGGAGCCGCTGGCATCGGACACATTAAGACCAGCGCCTATGGCGGCGGCCATGGGTTCTTCGATGAGAAACACCTGGCTTGCACCCGCACCCAGGGCAGACTCGCGGATAGCGCGGCGCTCGACCTGCGTGGAGCCGCAGGGAACACACACGATAATGCGCGGGCTGGGCGCAAACATGCTGCGTGGATGCACCATGCGAATAAACTGCCGAAGCATTTGCTCGGTAACGGTAAAGTCGGCGATGACGCCGTCTTTCATGGGCCTGATGGCCTCGATGTTTCCGGGCACACGACCCAGCATCTGCTTGGCCTCACGACCAACCGCCTGAATTATTTTTTTGCCGTTGGGGCCGCCATCGTGGCGTATGGCCACAACCGAAGGCTCGTCAAGCACAATACCCTTACCACGCACGTAAATGAGGGTATTGGCGGTACCGAGGTCGATCGCCATATCAGTGGAGAAATAACTGCGTAGGAATCCGAACATGGGCGCTCAGTGATATCAAAAATGTAAGAAAAACTCGTCAGCGCCGTGCTACCCGCAAGCGCAGAAAGAGGCGCCATGCTTGTCTAACGAATCAAACCAGCAATGATAACTTATAATTGAAGCTTGATTAGGCCGGATTGCGGCATATTATTGTATGTGACCCGCAAATTTGTCAGCGTTGTTACACACTTAGCGGGCCGGCTCCAACCTCTATTCAGCAAAACATACCATGGCAATCACCGAACAAGACGTCGACCGCATTGCGCGCCTGGCGCGAATTGAACTTTCGGCCAACCAGACCACGCGTGCCCAGTCGGAGCTTAACGGCATCCTCGCACTGATCGCACAACTGCAGGCGGTCGACACATCAGGCGTCGAGCCCATGGCGCACCCGCTTTCGGCACATCAAGACATCAGTCTGCGGTTACGCCCAGATGTCGCCTGGCCGGCCAGCACGCTCCAAGAGCGCAAAGCCCTCATGGCCAACTCTCCGGCCAGGCATGAAAGCCTGTTCCTGGTTCCCACGGTTATCGAATAAGCGTCGCCCAGCATGTCCCTACATCAAGAATTCGACAGTATCGCATCCTTGCGCAAGGCGCTTGAGGCGCGAAAAATCAGCGCGCGCGAGCTCGCTGACAGCGCGCTCTCTGCCATTGAGGCACGCGCCGACCTCAACGCCTTTCTTCACATTGATCCGGCCCTGACCCAGGCTCAGGCCGACGTGGTCGACCGCTTACTGGCTCAGGATCAGGCCGCGCCAGCGCTGGCCGGCGTGCCCATTGCCCACAAAGATGTCTTCGTCACTCAGGGCTGGCGCACCACGGCCTCCAGCAAAATGCTGGGTCAATATGTCAGCCCCTTTGACGCTACCGTCGTCAGCCGGCTTCAGAACGCCGGCGCAGTTTGCCTGGGCAAGCTCAACTGTGACGAGTTCGCCATGGGCTCGGGCAACGAAAACTCGGCCTTCGGCCCTGTTCGCAACCCATGGGACACCAACGCTGTGCCTGGCGGTTCGTCGGGCGGCTCTGCGGCGGCTGTGGCGGCCGGTCTCATCATGGCCGCAACTGGCACTGACACGGGCGGCTCCGTGCGGCAACCCGCAGCCTTGTGTGGTGTCAGCGGCATCAAGCCCACGTATGGCACGGTTTCGCGCTACGGCATGATCGCCTATGGCTCCAGCCTCGATCAGGCCGGCCCCATTGCTCGCCACGCACGTGACCTGCTCGAACTGCTCGACCCCATGAGCGGGTTTGACCCACGCGACGCCACCAGCCTCGAAACCTGCGACGAACAAGCTAACGAGCCCGGTCGTATCCGTGCGCAATTCGATGCCGTCGTGCATGCGCAGCAGGCAGGGGGCAGTCAGCCGCTCAAAGGGTTGCGCATAGGCGTACCCGCCGAATTCTTCGGTGCTGGCCTGGCACCCGATGTGGCTGCCGCTGTCGAAACGGCGCTGCGCCAGTTCGAAGCGCTGGGGGCCCTACGGGTCGAAATCTCACTGCCTCGCACTGAGCTTTCCATCCCCACTTACTATGTCATTGCACCGGCCGAAGCATCCAGCAACCTGTCTCGTTACGATGGCGTCCGCTACGGCCATCGCGCTGCCGAGTATGGCGATATCCAGCAAATGACCAGCCGGTCACGCACCGAGGGGTTTGGCCCCGAGGTCTTGCGCCGCATCATGGTGGGTACTTATGTGCTTTCTCATGGCTATTACGACGCCTATTATTTACAGGCGCAGCGCGTACGTCGCCTTATCGTCAATGATTTCCAGCAGGCGTTTTCACAGCATTGCGATGTCATCATGGGGCCGGTTACACCCAGCGTCGCCAAGCAAATCGGCGAAAACCGCGATGATCCGGTCGCAGACTGGCTGTCTGACATCTACACCCTGGGCGTAAGCCTTGCAGGCCTGCCAGCCATGTCCATCCCCTGCGGCTTTGGCGGCGCTCGCGGCAACCTGCCCATAGGGCTACAGCTTATCGGCAATTACTTTAGCGAAGGCTCGCTCCTGGCACTGGCCGACCAGTTTCAGCAACATACCGACTGGCATCAACGCAAACCGGAACACGCATAATGCAATGGGAAACCGTCATCGGGCTTGAGGTGCACACACAGCTTCGCACTCAGTCAAAAATATTTTCTGACAGCAGCACACGTTTTGGGGCTGAACCCAACACACAGGCCAATGAAGTCGATATGGCGCTGCCTGGAAGCTTGCCCGTGCTAAACAAAACCGTCGTCGAGCGGGCCATACAGCTGGGCCTGGCCGTCGGCGCTCATATCGCGCCACGCTCAATTTTTGCACGCAAAAACTATTTCTACCCCGACTCACCCAAAAACTACCAGATCACTCAATTTGAGATCCCCGTCGTGCAGGGTGGTTCGATTACGTTCTTTCTTGATGGCGAAGAAAAAACGATAAACCTTACGCGAGCCCACCTCGAAGAAGATGCGGGCAAATCGCTGCATGAAAACTTCACCGGCCCTCACGGCGAATCTTCAACGGGCATTGACCTTAACCGGGCCGGCACTCCGCTGCTAGAAATTGTTTCTGAACCTGAAATGCGCTCTGCTGCCGAAGCAGTCGCCTTTGCACGCGCCTTGCACAGCCTCGTGGTCTGGTTGGGCGTCTGCGATGGCAACATGCAAGAAGGCTCGTTTCGCGTCGACGCCAACGTTTCCGTGCGTCCCAAGGGCCAGGCCGAATTCGGTACACGCTGCGAAATCAAAAACCTTAACTCGTTCCGCTTCATGGAGCGGGCCATCCAGTACGAAGTGCGACGCCAAACCGAGCTAATTGAAGATGGCGGCGCTGTCGTCCAGGAAACCCGGCTGTATGACTCTGACCGCGACGAAACCCGCAGTATGCGCAGCAAAGAAGATGCGCACGATTATCGTTACTTTCCTGACCCCGACCTGCCACCCCTGATCATTGCGCCAGAATGGATAGAGCGGGTTCGCGCCACCATGCCAGAGCTGCCTGCTCACAAGCAAGCACGGTTTACCACAGAGCTCGGGCTCACCGCCTACGATGCAGCCCAGCTCACCAACGACCGCGCCACCTCTGATTACTTCGAATCTACCGCCGCCCTGCTACCCGCCGATCAGGCCAAACTGGCCGCCAACTGGGTATTGGGCGAAGTATCTGCCGCGCTTAACCGCGAAGAGCTCGAATTAGCCCAGTGCCCCGTCAAACCGACCGCACTGGCTGGGCTGATCCAGCGCATTATTGATGGCACCATCTCAAACAAGATGGGGCGTGAAGTGTTTGCCGCCATGTGGGCCGGCGAACACAATGGCAATGCCGATGCCATCATCGACGCACGTGGGCTCAAGCAAATTAGCGACTCGGGCGCTATCGGCACGCTTATCGATGAGGTTCTGGCTGCGCACCCTGCCATAGTTGAAGAATACCGGGCAGGCAGGCAGAAGGCGTTTAACTCTCTGGTCGGCCAAATAATGAAAGCAGCCAAAGGCAAGGCAAACCCACAGCAGGTTAACCAGTTACTTAAAGAAAAACTGGGCTAAACACACGCTTGTTTAGCTAACAGAAACCTCGTCAGGCTTTTTCATTGGCGGCTCCAGAGCAAAGGTGGCAGCGCTGGGTATCACCAGCGTCGCCGCCAGCTCGGCGTTCATGTGCTCGAAATATTTAGACGAAACTGGGCAATGGGTGTTACTGTTTGCACCATATAGTCTTCTGCCGGCCATGGCAGATGATCTGGCGCCTCAATGACAGCGCAAGGAGCATCCATGAACTCCGCCACACGCAAAGTGCTAGCCGCCACTCTTTTGGTTTTGCCACTGTACGCCGCCAATCTGACCGGGCTCAACAATAACGCCCACTGGCGCATAAAAAAGGCCGGGCCTTAGTCGTCTCAACATGCCCTAGCCAGGGCCAGCCTTCAAGTTTTTTACGCACCCAAAGCCAGGCGCCACGTGCTCACGCCCCATATCGTAGCGCGACTATTACCCAGCCTGAGCAAAGCGCGGTCAGTACGCCTCTGGAGCAGGATCATGAAATTCAAGCATTTTTTGAGCTGGGTAATCGCGCTGGCTTCATGCTCACTTGTGGCTGGTTGTAGCACTAGCGACAGCAGTGACTCGGCCACCTCTGACGATCAATATTCTTCACGAATCCATGTGATCGCCTCAAAAACCGGCAGGATCGCGCCCGCTCAGCCCGGGAGCACAGACTCCTGGATACTTACGCTGGACAACCCCGAGCCTACAGCGCTGTGGTATACCGACCGCCCGAGCCAAGAGGTCGGGTCCACGCCGCTTGAGGACTACATTAATGCAGCGTCCTGGCGCAGCGACTACGGCGAGGTCAACCCCAACGCCACCGTTTTATTTCAACGGACCGGAAGCGATGAGCTCGATGGGTTGTATGTATCTTTGTCCAAGCCTTCCTACAATGAAAAGTCTAAGACGATAACGTTCGATGCGAAGATTCTGAACGATACCTTCGATCAAATGAGCGCTGACACCTTGGCTTTCACCAACGTCACGATCAACGTCCTGAACAATGCGGTGGACGACAAATCGGTGTCTTCGTACATTCAATACGCCAGTCAGGCTGTTTTGCAGCCTACGGCCGTGTCGGATCAGTACAAAGTTGTGATGAGCGATGCCGGCCCCGACATGATCTGGGTGGACAATGCACCGGGGCAGTATTCAGACAGCAGGCCAATGTCTTACTTTTTCCCGCAGTGGCCTTATGTTTTTAAAGACTCACCACCCAATGCGGCATTGTTCGGAACCACAGCCACCGGCAAATTAAAGCTGTATTTTCTGACGCTAACTGATCCGGTGTATGACGAAGCCTCGAACCAAGTCAGCTATACGGCCAAGTTATTGGGCCAGACATCCGGAGCCCTCGAAATAATTAACCAGGCTGTACTAAGTATTGACTCGGGGGCATTTTCGCGCTTCCCTGTGCCGGGCAAGGGCACTGGCTACCAGGCATTTGGCCAGGGCTACGACCCTTCTACCGCCAACAAGACCTATATTTACTTCGGCAGCGACATCGCCCGCAAACAAACCGGATCGTTGTGGGGAACCCAGTCGTATCTATCGCAAAGCTGCGAGCCATACTGTCGCGACGATATTAAAACGATGAAGAGTCTTGGCATTAACCTTATACGGCTCTATGACTGGGACCCACGAAACGATCACAGTCAGTTTCTGGATTATGCGGACAGCCTTAACATTAAAGTGGTCGTACCCATCAGCAACTGGCTGCCAACTCAGAGCCCAAGCGTATGGAACGAGCAGGTTCCAAGTTATTTTAAACCTGGCAACTTCAGCAACAAAAACGGGACGGATTGGCATCCGGCCGTAGCCGGTGTGATCATATCCAACGAGCTGGATAGGGAAAATGGTGGCCAATACTACGGTAACGTCATCGGCCTGGTTGCGCGTTTTATTCAGGAGGCTGACAAACGGGGCTTTAGCAAAAACGTTCCGGTAGGCGTACCCGTTACCTTTGTGCCACAGGGTGCGCCGTTCGGGCCGGGCGGGCAAAACATGCCGAGCTGGAAGCAATTTAACCAGTTGCTGACCGACCCACGAACTGCCCCCTACAAAGATAGGCTTATGCTGTGCCCAAATACCTATAACAGCAAAGAATACCTCTTCGAAAATGCCGAAAGCACGGGCCAGGGTTGGGTTCAGCTAACTTACAAGCAGTTTGGCGTTCCCATTCTGTTTACCGAGATAGGCTTAAGCCGCGCTGAAAGTTACTTCACGCCAGCCTTTGTACGGGATCAACTACAGGGTGCGCTCGCCTACCAAAAGGCCAACCCGCAACAGATACTCGGGGCCATGCACTTTCAGTTTGATGACAAAGTCTGGAAGCAAACACCCAACGATACAGATACAGAAGGCGCGTATGGGATGTACCACCATGGCGCGATAGTAAAACAGCTCCAGACAGTAGCATCAGATTTCAATTTCCAAGTGGGTGAGGCCACAGACGGATATGGTGTTCTAACCATCGACAAGCTGGATCCTACGCGTACATACGCCCCGGTGGTCGAGGCGTATAAATAGCATTGCACCGCACCCGGCCCGTCGACACCGGCGACGGGCTGGGTGCAATCATGCTCACATCGTAGTTCGATGTTCTATGTTCGGTCTGCGGTATTTGGCATTCAGTCTTCGATCTGCAGTCTGCAGCCTGCGGTCTGCTGTGTTCGGCTTTTGGTCTTTGGCTTTCGGCTTTCGGCTTTCGGCTTTCGGCTTTCGGCTTTCGGCTTTCGGCTTTCGGCTTTCGGCTTTCACCAAACCATGCCCCAGTTACGGTACATGATTGCGAACTTGAATAGCGTGCGGATAGCCTGTGCTTGCTACAAACGCATGAACAGAATAGAACACGTCGCCGCACTCACATGCCTCAGCGGCTAGGTCAGAAACGTTCGCTGTCCGACAAATAACGCCATTGGCCCGATGCAAGCCGAGCCATGGGAACACGCCCGATTCGAATGCGCTTGATGCCCGTTAACGTCAAGCCCACCTGACGGCACATATCAGCAATCATGTCGACAGTTGGGTTCTTCAGCGCAAAGCGCAGACGCGTTTCGTTCTGCCAACTGACCTTTGCCGGAGGCAGCGGAGACCCCTGCCAGCGCAAACCATGGTTGAGTCGAGCCAGGCCGTCAGGTAGCAATTCGCCTTCAACGTCTGCCACGTATTCGTGCTCGATCCGGGCTGCATCTTTGAGCAACTTGCGCGCGATGGCAGGGTTTTGTGTAAAGACAATTAGCCCGCTGGCTTGAGGCGCTAGCGGCATCGGCACAATAAGCCCCTTCAAGTCTCTTTTCAGAAACAGTCGCCCCGAGGGGTCGTCAGAGGCATGGTTCGCCGACACGATCAAGTCATGCGGGTAACCTGCATCATCCAAAACGTATCCGGCGGGCTTATTCAGCAAAATGGTGGCAGGTCGATGCTCGTCGGCGCGTGCATTTTCAGCCAGTTCGACTTTTTGCTGCGGACCAACCCGAAACCCGGGCTCTTCGATTACCTGCCCATCGACGCTGACGTAGCCGCTTTCAATATAGTTTTCAGCCTGGCTGCGCGAACAGGAATAATGGTCTGCCAGATATTTATTTAGCCGCAATGATTCACTCATAGGACGTTGCGCCCGCACGATAAACGCCGGGCCTTGTAAGCAAGCATGCAGTACAGCGCACCGACGCTATTCGTCGAATAGCGTCGGCACATTTTCGATTGTGTTCAGAGCTCATTTGGCGCGATAGTGCGATTAATGCCCCCACAGAAACAACCCAAAAGAAGCGGGATGGGGGGTGCCCCTCATCAAGCAAGAACCGTAGCGTCGTTGATCTGAACCATTTCTTCGCTACAAGACCGGGCGCCGCGCCGTGTCAGTCGCTCGTAAAAGCCCGGCGTCATATTGGTGACGAAGACTTCATAACCGTGTGCTTTAGCGCTTATATAGATTTCTTTGATTAAGCGTTTGCCCAAGCCCAGACCTTTCATAATGCCCGGCGTATTGAGACGGGTAATCTGCAACTGCTTTTGGTCGTGATCGACGCTCATTTGCAGGATAGTCGTGCCGGTAACGTCACTGTCATCCTGTTGGCAAATTACTTCGATAAAGCCAGGCCGCACATCAAATTTATGGCTTTTTGACTGCTCCAGATACGGGACCAACAGCGGCTTTATGGCGTTTAAGATTTCAGCTTCGAATTTGTCAGTCATGGTAGGTATAACCTCTTTATCGCTAAATCGTCTTAGGGTCAGTTTATTGTGCCAACAGCCAGATTATCACCACAATGCCCACCGCAACCGCCCCTAAACACAAAATGACCACACGTCGCAACATCGTAATTTGCTGTTGCATCGCAGCCATTCCGGCATCGGCGTCTTTGATGATTTCCTTCATCTGAACGGCAAGGCCTTGTACGGTTTCGGCATTTTGGGTAACTGCAGCTTGAAGTTCTGCTATTTGCTCGGGTACTACGTCATCAGTTTTCCCATTTGCTGGCCTGGAGGTAAACGCCGGGATGGCTGCCGCGACAGCCTGAGTTATGTACGGAAGCGCTATCTTTAATGCGGGAAGAAAAACTGCCATGCAAGAGCCTCGTTACGCCGGTGTGCAAACTGGAAATTGAGTCTAACACTGCCTGCCGTATGGGCCAGGCCAAAGATTACACCGTCGATACTGACTTATACCACCAAGCGCACCACTCTCGCATGACGGCCCGCAACAGTGCGGCGGGCATGTCCAACCTCATCGGCCCCACAAGCTTAACGAGCGATACAGAGCTGTATTGTCGATTGCCAGTGGCTGTGCTGCTGACCGGTACGAACAGGGCCTTGCACTGATGAAACGCAACCCTCTGCCAGGTGTCAGACGCCGTACCTGCCCCGATATGCCGCCACGGCATCACGATGCTCGGCCAGGCCAACATCATCGCGCAGTACGCTCATAATGTCATCGAGCGAGGCAATGCTGATCACCGGCATGTCGTAGCGGCTGGCGACTTCTTGCACCGCCGAGTGCTGCGACAACGCATCGTCTGCACCAGCCCTTTCCATGCGGTCAAGCGCAATTAAAACGGCGGCGGGCTCGGCACCGGCCTCGCGTATGATTTGTACCGATTCGCGCACCGACGTGCCTGCAGTAATGACATCGTCAATAATGACCACCCGGCCCTGCAGCGGAGCACCTACTAACGTGCCACCCTCGCCGTGATCTTTCGCCTCTTTGCGATTGAAGGCAAACGGCACGTCGCGACCCTTCAAGCCCGGGTGCCCGGCCAATGCCACCGCCGTCGCCGTGGACAACGGAATGCCCTTGTAGGCAGGCCCGAACAGCATGTCGAACTCAAGCCCAGAGTCAACCAGCGCCTGCGCGTAAAACTGGGCCAGCCGCCCAACCGTGCTGCCAGTATTGAACAGACCAGCGTTGAAAAAGTAGGGGCTGATACGACCAGACTTTACCTTGAAGCTACCAAAGCGAAGGACGCCCTGCTCCAGCGAAAAACGGACGAAATCGGCTCGATTATGTGAGTCGCTCATGATTCAGAGAGTTAAAAATAAAACGCTATTATCGTTCATACACGACGGGCCCATAAGAACGGCCAGCACACCTCGATTGCACATATATTTTTTGCGCTGCGTCAATTACACTATTACGGGCATTAATCTGGGTTAAGAATCTCATAATATTCCCTGGCTTTTTGCATTGCGCCAGCGCAACTCATTGCCTGGTCTCAGAAAACTTCCGGCCTTGTCGGGCCGCACTTTCAGGGAGATCACCATGACATCTACCGCCTGCGCCACTTGGGCCCCGCGCGTACTAAGTGTATTGCGTATCGTCAGCGGCTACCTGCTGCTAATTCATGGCACCGCCAAGCTGTTTGGTGTGCCGCACGCTGCCATGTTTGACAACCTACAACTGGCCTCGCTTGGTGGCGCCGCCGCCATCATAGAACTGGTTTTTGGCGCACTGCTTCTTGTCGGCCTTTTTACCCGGTTTGCCGCCTTTATTGCCTCGGGCTTTACCGCCGCCGCATATTTTATAGGGCATGTCGCCAGCAAGGGTGCGTTGTTGCTACCCGTACTTAATGGCGGCGACGCGGCAGTGCTGTTTTGCTTTGTCTTTCTTTATATCTGGGCAGCGGGCGCGGGGCCGTGGAGCATCGACGCACTGCGTCATAAAACCTAGGCCTGCCTACTGCCACAAACCTAATCTGCCCGGCTCAGGCCGGGCATTTGTGTTTCAATCAAACCATGATACTCCCCACATACTTTATCTCCCACGGCGGCGGCCCCTGGCCTTATATGCCCGAGATGCAGTCCGCCAACGCGCTGCTGGCCCAGTCATTGGCCGATATCCCCCGGCAGTTGGGCACCAGGCCCAAAGCCATACTGATGGTGTCGGCACACTGGGTTAGCCAGGACGGGTTCAAGGTAATGACCTGTGCCCAGCCCCCCATGCTGTATGACTATTATGGGTTTCCTGAGCATACTTACCAGATCAGCTACCCCGCCCCCGGTGCCCCTTGGCTTGCAGATCGGGTCAGCCAGTTGCTTAACGCCGCCAGCCTGCGCGTTCAGACAGATGAAACGCGAGGCTTTGATCATGGCGCGTTTGTGCCGGCCAGCATCATGTACCCTGACGCCGACGTCCCCATTACCCAGCTATCCATCAATGCCGGCTACGACCCCGCACTGCATCTGAGCCTGGGGCGTGCACTGGCACCACTACGCAAAGAAGGCGTACTCATTGTCGGCAGCGGGCTCAGTTATCACAATCTGCGCGAAATATACAGAGGCGGTTCAGAGGCCTCAGCGCAGTTTGATGCCTGGCTACAGCACGTCATGCTTGCACTGCCACCTCAGGAACGCGAAAAAGCGCTTATCCAGTGGCAGACAGCACCCTGTGCACGGCAGGCCCACCCAGAAGAAGACCATTTGATCCCGTTAATGGTCGCCACCGGGGCTGCCCAAGACGAGCCTGTCACCTGTGTTTATCATGAAAAAACCGCATTTGCCAACATTACCGTCTCCAGCTTCCGCTTCGGTGCAGGCAACCACGATTAACCATTTTCAAGACTGACACCATGACCCGAATAATTTCCGTCAATCTCAACGGCATCCGCTCTGCAGTCAGAAAAGGTTTTCTCGACTGGCTCCCCAATCAGCAGGCCGAGTTTGTCTGCATGCAAGAACTCAAAGCGCAGGCCGACAACATGACTGAGGTGATGCTTAACCCGCCCGGCTATTTCGGCTACTTTCATTATGCAGAAAAAAAGGGCTACAGCGGCGTTGGCATTTACGCGCGCACCGAGCCGCTGCAGGTCATTGAAGGCCTGGGCGTGCCCGAAATCGACTGTGAAGGGCGCTATCTTGAGCTGGTCTATGACAAATTGTCGATTATCTCGCTGTATCTGCCCTCTGGCTCCAGTGGCGACCAACGCCAGGGCGTCAAGTATGTCTTCCTCGATCATTTCTTCGACCATCTGCGTACGCTGATTGCGTGCGGACGCGACGTCGTCATTTGCGGCGACTGGAACATTGCACATCAGGAAATAGACCTGAAAAACTGGAAGGGCAATATGAAGAACAGTGGCTTCCTGCCCGAAGAGCGGGCATGGATGACGCGTATCTTTGAGGAAATTGGCTGGGTTGACGTATACCGCAGCCTGTACCCCGAAACCACAGGCGAAGCTTATACGTGGTGGAGCAACCGCGGTCAGGCCTGGGCAAATAATGTAGGGTGGCGTATCGATTATCAGGTTGCCAGCAAAGACATCGCAGCCACAGCAAAGTCTGCATTCGTTTATAAAGAAGAGCGGTTCAGCGACCATGCACCGCTCATTATTGACTACGAATATTCAATTCAGCCTTAATATTATGCAGTGGCTGCGCCGCACATTGACGCAGTCACTGCATAAGCCTTACCTGCTTTGTCCGGTAATCGTCCAGGAGAGTATGCGTGAAATTCCTAAAAAAAAGCACGATTAACCCACCCGTTTTCCTAACGGCCTCCGCCTTTATTTTTGCGCTGGTAGCCTTTGCCATCATTGCACCCAAGCGAGCACAGGCATTGTTCAGTGCGACCCAGGCCTGGATTCTCGGCAACGCCAGTTGGTTTTACATTCTCACCGTGGCCATTATTTTGCTGGCCGTTATATTTTTGGCAGTAAGCCGGTACGGGGACATCAAGCTGGGCCCCGACCACAGCCAGCCTGATTTTCGCGACATTACCTGGTTTGCCATGCTGTTTTCGGCCGGCATGGGTATAGGCCTGATGTTTTTTGGTGTGGCCGAACCCGTGATGCACTTTATTGACCCGCCGGTGGGCGTAGGCGGAGACTTTGAAGCCGCGCGCAACGCCATGAAGATTACATTCTTCCACTGGGGACTGCATGCCTGGTCAATTTATGCAATTGTTGGTCTGATTCTCGCCTTTTTCAGCTACCGTCACGGGCTTCCGCTTACCTTGCGGTCAGCACTGTACCCCCTGATCGGTGATCGCATTTATGGCCCTATCGGTCATGCCGTCGACATCTTTGCCATTATCGGCACCGTCCTGGGCATCGCCACCTCACTGGGCCTGGGCGTTGCACAAATCAACAGTGGTCTGCATCACCTGTTCGGCCTTCCCGTCAGCGTTCCCGTTCAAATCGTTCTCATCGTGATCGCTTGTGGCCTTGCAACCATTTCAGTTGCCAGCGGGCTTGATCGGGGCATACGCATACTGTCCGAGACCAACCTGGCGCTTGCTGCCTTGTTGCTAATTTTTGTGCTGGTGCTCGGCCCCACCGTGTTTCTCCTGCAGACCTTTGTGCAGAACACCGGCTCTTATTTGTCTGACCTGGTCAACATTACCTTCAATCTTTATGCCTACGAACCCAACGACTGGATCGGCGGCTGGACACTGTTCTACTGGGGCTGGTGGATTGCGTGGTCACCGTTCGTGGGGCTGTTCATAGCGCGCATATCGCGCGGGCGCACCATACGCGAATTCGTGCGAGGCGTACTGCTGGTGCCCGCAGGCTTTACTCTGCTATGGATGACGGTATTTGGCGACACCGCCATCCACTTCATACTGGTCGATGGTATCAAAGGGTTTGCCGAAACGGTCAGCCAGGACAGCTCACTGGCCTTGTTCGCATTTCTTGAGCATTTACCCTTGTCCAGCATTACATCGATGATCGCCATCATCATGGTTATCGTCTTCTTCGTCACTTCTGCTGACTCGGGCGCACTGGTCGTCGACCTGCTGGCTTCGGGCGGGGCTGAAGAATCACCCGTATGGCAGCGCATATTCTGGTCGTCGCTCATGGGTATAGTGGCCATCGCGCTGCTGCTGGCCGATGGTCTGGAGGCCTTGCAGACCGCAACCATTGCCAGTGCCCTGCCCTTCTCCATTATTTTGCTCCTGGCCTTATGGGGGCTTTTCAAGGCACTGAAACTAGACGCCACCAAGCGCCGCATCCGCTACCAGACCATTACACGAACGGCTCCTTTGGGCAACAATCAGCCCTGGCAGCGGCGCCTGCGCAATATGATTCTGATGCCGCGCCGTGAGCATGTGCTGCGATTCATGAATGATGTGGTGCAACCGGCCATGCAGGCAGTGGCCAGCGAACTGCAGCGTCAGGGGTATGAGGTGGTCGTTGGAGAAAAAGGCGAGCATGGAGAAATGACGCTGGAGGTACAGCATCACGGCCAATATATGGACTTTTCATATGCGGTGCACCCGCTGGAGCAAATGCGGCCCAGCCTTACACCCGACAAAGAAGACAATGAAGAAGAGCGTCGCTATTTCCGTGCCGAGGTCCATCTGCGCGAAGGCGGGCAAGATTACGACATTATGGGCTGGAGCCACGATGACGTAATCGGCGACATACTTGATCAGTATGAGCGCCACCGCCAATACCTGCACATGATCCATCCGCCTACCGTGCCCCAGCCGGCGCAAAGTTGAACCTACCCGGCGCAGAGGCAGACAATATGATGCACTCATGGCACAATGCTTCGGCAACTTAACGGGCAGTTTGGCTTGGAATTTTTTCGCGTTACCTTTTTATTTGCTGTCACCGCCGTATTTGAACTTGTCGGCTGCTATCTGCCCTGGCTGGTCATCCGGCAGGGGAAAAGCCTGTGGCTGCTTGTGCCGGCAGCGGCGTCGATGGCATTGTTTGTGTGGCTGCTTACACTGCACCCCGCTGCGGCGGGCCGCACGTATGCGGCATATGGGGGCATGTACATTACGATGGCACTGGCATGGCTGCGCATCGTCGAGGGTGTGCCGCTCACTCGTTGGGATATCGCCGGTGTGTTGATGGCCCTGGCGGGCATGGCAATTATCGCCTTTCAGCCGGACTCTGCATAATCTATAACAAGGAAAACCACATGACCGAAATCTCAGACTTTCTCATCACCCAGAAATGGCCCGCGCAGCACCCTGACCGTATCCAGCTGTACACCCGAAACACGCCAAACGGCGTAAAGGTGTCTATCATGCTGGAAGAAACCGGCCTGCCATACGAGGTGCATAACGTACGTTTTGACACCAACGATCAGCGCACGCCCGAGTTTCTTTCGATCAGCCCCAATAACAAAATACCCGTCATCATTGACCCTAATGGGCCGGGTGCAGAACCTTTTGCGTTGTTTGAGTCTGGCGCAATTCTGCTCTACCTGGCCGATAAAACCGGGCAGTTCATCCCTGCTGACCCCACGGGGCGCTACGAAACACTGCAATGGCTAATGTTTCAGATGGGTGGCGTAGGCCCCATGTTCGGCCAGCTCGGTTTCTTCCACAAGTTTGCCGGCAAAGATTACGAAGACAAGCGCCCCCGCGATCGCTACGTCAAGGAGTCACGGCGCCTTCTTGAGGTGCTCGACAAGCAGCTGCAAGACCAGCAGTGGATCATGGGCGATACCTACACCATTGCCGATATCGCTACGTTTCCGTGGGTACGCAATCTGGTAGGCTTTTACGGCGCGGGCGATCTGGTGGGCTTTAGCGACTTCAAGAATGTGCAGCGCACGCTTGAAGCGTTTGTGGCTCGACCAGCCGTTGCAAAAGGCCTGATCACTCCGCCACGAGACTAAGCCGTTCGCGCGGCGTCGTAGCAAACAGTACTGCTGTATGTCATAAGTGTGCAAAATTCCGGCCTGCTGGCCGGCATTTCTGCGCCACTCTGACGCGTCGGACTAGCGCCCGGGTGCGTTATCGAGCTGCTGAATTTCACCCCGCCGCAAACGCAACAGTATCAAGCCGGGCAAAGCGATCAGTACCGTCAGAACAAAAAAGCCCGGCCACCCCATGGACTCGACCAACGGAGGCGTAAGTGGGCCGGCCAGATAGGTGCGCCCTACTGCGGACAGGGCAGACAGCAGAGCAAACTGTGTCGCTGAAAATTCGCGTCGGCAAAGCGCCATCAGCAGGGCTACAAACCCGGCTGTGCCCAGACCCCCGCACAGGTTTTCAATGGCCACCACCAGTGCCATAGAATACAAATGTGGCGGCGTGACAGCCAACACCCAGTAGCCAAAATTGGACACAGCCTGCAGTATTCCGAACAGCATCAGCGAACGGTACAGCCCCAGCCGGGCCATAATAGAACCACCTGCCAGCGCACCGACAATCGTGGCAGCCAGGCCAAAAATCTTGTTAATGGTGCCCACTTCAGAAACCGTGAAGCCTGCGCCACGCAGCAAGAACGTGGTCGACAGTGCCCCAGCGAAAGCATCACCCAACTTGTACAGCACAATCAGCAACAATACCGTCAGCGCACCTTTGCGACTGAAAAACTCAGCCAACGGTTCGATAACAGCATTGCGCAGCGACGAAGGCGCTTTGGCCACCACTTCGGGCTCGGGAGCCAGCACAGTGGCGATCGCGCACACCCCCATAAAGCCGCCCATGAGAAAGTACATGTTTTGCCAGCCCAGCCACTGGTCAGCCAGCACCAACGCCAGCCCACCCGACACAATCATGGCCAGGCGATAACCCAGCACCTTGACCGCCGCCCCCGCCGCACGCTCTTCGTTGCGCAGTACGTCGGTGCTGTAAGCATCGAAGGCGATATCCTGAGTAGCTGACAGAAACGCGACCAACACAGCCAATATGGCAAGTGCGGCCAGATTGCCCGAAGGCGACATAAGGCCCATGCCGGCAATGCTAAAGGCCAGCAAAATCTGCGAGAAAAACACCCAGCTACGGCGACGGCCCAGCACCGGCGGCGCATAGCGATCTACCAACGGTGCCCACAAAAACTTAATGGTGTACGCGGTGCCGATGAGCGTAAGAAAGCCAATGTTCTGCAGCGAAACGCCCTCTACCGTAGCCCAGGCCTGCAGCGTGCCGCTGGTTAGTGCCAGAGGTAACCCGCTGGCAAACCCCAACACCAGCAATGGGATAACTCGCGGGCTGGCATAAACACTGGAGGACGGAAAAATAGCTAGGCCTCTTCGGATAATCGGGGAGATTCGAATCGATAGACAGCCAGCGTGCTGCGCCAGCCAGGCAAAAGTTTAACTTCTTTCTTGCCATTAAATGTAGCCAGGTGCGTAATGCGCAACTGCAGCGCAAGTGCAAGGTCTTCAAAGTCGCTCAGGGTACACAAGTGAATATTGGGCGTATCAAACCACTGAAATGGCATCTCGCCGGTAACCGGCATGCGTCCGCGCAAAATTGACCAACCGTGGGGCCAGTACCCGAAATTGGGAAACGACACGATGCCATAGCGTGCCACACGCGCCATCTCGCGAAGAATGTGCTCGGTGTTGTGCATGGACTGCAGCGTGCGTGACAGCACGACAGTGTCAAACTGCTGGTCGTCAAACAGGGCCAGCCCATCTTCCAGGTTTTGCTGAATAACACACACGCCACGCCTTACCGCCGCGATCACCTGTTTGTCATCAAGCTCGACCCCTACACCGGTAACCTGTTTGGTTTTATGCAGATAGGCCAGTAGCGCGCCATCTGCGCAGCCAAGGTCAAGCACACGGCTACCCGGTTCGATCCAGCTGGCGATACGCGCGAGATCAGCACGCACATGTTGTGGCGCAACAGGTTCGCCAGAGCCAGATGCCTGATCCCGCACGCGAGTAGTTTTTCTGGCAATCATTTCAACACCCCTGTTGTGCGGCTGCGCTCAGGCAAGCCCAGCCTGGCCGCGATACGGTCGTAGTACCCCTGAACAATGGCATGATAACGGGCATCATCGAGCAGAAAAGCGTCGTGCCCATGCGGTGCATTAATTTCTGCGTATGTAACCGGCAGCTTGTTCTTGACCAATGCCTTGACGATTTCATGAGACCGCTCAGGTGGAAAACGCCAGTCTGTCGTGAACGAAATAAGCAGGAAGTCAGATTTTGCAGGCTCCAGTGCTTTGACCAGATCGCCACCAAAACAGCGGGACGGGTCGAAATAATCTAGAGCGCGCGTTATCAGCAGGTAGGTGTTGGCATCAAAATAGCGTGAAAACTTTTCGCCCTGATAGCGCAGATACGACTCGACTTCAAACTCGACGCCATAACCATAATGAAATTCGCCATTGTCGCCAGGCTCGCGCTGCGCCCGGCCAAATTTTGCGGCCATGTCTTCATCTGACAAATAAGTAATATGCCCAACCATACGGGCGACCGACAGGCCATGCGCAGGGACGGTGTCGTGAGCGTAATAGTCGCCCCCGTGAAAGTCGGGGTCACTGATAATAGAACGGCGCGCCACTTCGTTAAACCCGATATTTTGCGCCGAAAGCCTGGGCGTGCTGGCAATAACGATACAGTCACCGATACGCTCAGGGCAGGTAATAGCCCAGCTCAACGCCTGCATTCCGCCCAGCGAACCGCCCATGACAGCGGCAAGCTTTTCTATGCCAAAGTAATCAGCCAGCCTCGCCTGAGCCAACACCCAGTCTTCAACCGTTAGCATCGGAAAGGCTGCCCCCCATGGTTTGCCCGTGGCGGGGTTAATGCTGGCTGGCCCGGTGGAGCCAAAACACGACCCGATGTTGTTGACGCCAATGACGAAAAAACGATCGGTGTCGAGCGCTTTGCCCGGCCCCACCATGTTGTCCCACCAGCCTATGTCGTTGGGGTTGGCGGCAGAGATGCCAGCAACGTGATGCGAGGCGTTCAGGGCATGGCAGACAAGCACGGCATTGCTTCGTGCGGCGTTTAGCGTGCCGTAGGTTTCCACAGCCAGTTCATACGAGGGCAAAACCTGCCCGCTGGCCAAGGGCAATGGCTCGTTAAAGCTGATGATTTGGGGGGCGACCACGCCTACCGAACCGGGTGGAACCGGGATATCAGGGGCTGTCGTAGAAACAGATGGAGTACGCGTTGCGGAAGATTCGGTCATGAGGACCTCTTTAGCTGGATTTATGAGGCGCCCGCAAGCAGATCAAGCAAATCGGCGCGCTACGAGATGGTTATGTGGCAGATAGTTTATCACTAGCCCCGGTAACACTCGTACTTAGCCCCCTCAACCAACATAAGATTGGCCTACTCTTGGCATCTATTTCTTCTATTAATTTACGATAAATTTTGATACATTTAGCATCGTTTTAATGGGTCAGAAATTCAGGCTGCTCATCATGAAACCTCTCTCACAAAAAGAACTGGCCTGCCTGCAGTGGGCATCCGTGGGTAAAACCAGCTGGGAAGTTGGAAAGATTCTTGGCGTATCTGAAAGAACCGTCAATTTTCATATCCAGACCGCCTGCCGAAAACTGGGTGTTCACCGACGCCAGGCCGCCATTACTGCCCTCTTGCAGGCCGGTTTGTTGCACACGGCCAGCCCGTCTATTCAGCCGGCTTTATGCCACGCAGAAACTCATCTGCCTCAGCCTGCGGAAATGACGACGCCGGCCCCATGATCAAACCTTCGGCCAATACATACTCAGTAAGCCACACACTGGCCTGAAGCCGCACTGGCTCGCTTTGTGGTGTTCCTTCCACGACAAATGTCTTGCCATACGCCGGCAAGCCATCAGGCACAGGCTGACCAAGATTCTGGTACAACGATGTCATAACCGAGCGCGCAAAACGCTGTCGCAAGTCAGTGTCGTTACGCATGGCGTCGGGCAGCGGCGCATACGCTACCGCAAACAGCGTGTCGCCGACAGAAACACTGGTCATTGAAAACGACAGCTCATGACCGTCAAATGACATACTGCGCACTTCAGACTGCGGCTTGTCAGGAAAAAACGCCATAACCGCGCCGTCGCCCACGGCGACGCTACGCCAGTTATATTGTGGGGAGCACGCTGCCAACATGCAGGACAGCAGCAATACCAAGCCTAAACGCCTCAATGCATCACCTCAGTTAAAATAATCGCCAGCACTCTTACCCTCAGTTTATTAAGAAGATTCCGCCTAATGACTCCAAGCAATCCAGGCTATAACACCCTAAGCCGTCACCTGCCTGTGCTGAAAGGCATATTACGCGGTATCGAAAAAGAAAGCCTACGGGTTACCGAAGATGGCGTACTGGCGCAAACGCCTCACCCGCAGGCCCTGGGCTCGGCACTTACCCACCCTCGCATCACTACCGATTACTCCGAGTCGTTGCTTGAACTCATCACTGCAACCCATCACTCAGCCGACAGCCTGCTTGCCGAACTGGCGCAAACCCATGCCTATGTGGCACGCCAACTGCAAGACGAGCTGATGTGGAATCAATCCATGCCGGCGCACCTTCCCGCTGACGCCGACATCCCCATCGCTTGGTACGGCACATCAAACAGCGGCATGCTCAAGCATGTGTATCGACGCGGTCTGGAGGTTCGCTATGGCAAGGCCATGCAGTGCATTGCGGGTGTGCATTACAACTTTTCGCTGCCCGACGCGTTCTGGGATCTCTTCGATCCGCATGACAAGCACGACTCGCCCAAAAAAGTGGTAAGCGACACTACCCATCATTCAGGCTGCACCACTGTCAGTGACATTATTCAGACCTGCTCCAAGGTCGACAGCCTTACGCAGCGCCGATCTCAAGGCTACCTGGCACTCATCCGCAACTTCACGCGCTACTCATGGTTCTTAATGTACCTGTTCGGCGCAGCGCCCGCAGTTTCAAGCTGTTTTTTGCGTGGCAACCTGGCGGGGCTGGAGCGGCTCGACGATCAAACACTTTATCTGCCATACGCCACCAGCCTGCGCATGAGCGATCTCGGATACCAGAGCAACAAGGCGCAGTCAGAACTGCAGCTTTGTTATAACGACCTCGAAACCTTTCTGGCGCGCATCTATACCGCATCCACCACGCCCTGGCCTGACTATGAAGCCATAGGCACACATAAAAACGGTGAATGGGTGCAGCTCAATACCAATATTATCCAGATCGAAAACGAGTACTACTCCAGCATACGGCCCAAGCGCACCACAGATCGCGGCGAGCGGCCCGTTACGGCATTGGCCCAACGCGGCGTTGAGTATATTGAAGTCCGTTGCCTGGATATCGACCCATTTTCGCCCCTGGGCATATCAGCTCAAACCAGTCGCTTCATGGATGCCTTTCTGCTTTTCTGCGCTACCGAAGAAAGCCGGTACTTTCCCCAGAACGGCTACTGTGCCGACAGCCATAATAATTTTTCTATCGTAGTAAAAGAGGGCCGCCGGCCAGGGCTGGCGCTGGTCAAGAGCGATAAGAAAATACCGCTCTCTGACTGGGCCACCGAGCTTATCGAACGCATCGGGCCTTATGCCGACCTGCTCGACAGCGCCTACGGAGGCCAGCAGTATCGCGCCGCACTGGCCGAGCAGGCTGAAAAAGTACGACAGCCCGGGCTTACTCCTTCGGCGCGAGTGCTTGAGGATCTTCGTACCCGGCACCTGTCACTGCACGAGTACACGCTGCAGCAAAGCATGGCCACCCGTGATTTTCTGCGCGCCCAACCCTTTGATGCCACCACTGAGGCGCAATACCAGCGTCTTGCCAGCGTATCTTTTGACGAGCAGCATCATCTCGAAAACAGTGGCACTGAAGATTTTGACAGCTACGTGGCAAGATACAACGCCGCACTCGCACGCCCCTAGAAACTGCGGCAAACCACAGGGGCGGCAATCCGCATCAGGCAAGGTGGCAAAGAGGAATTGCGATACGCAAGAGTATCCACGATTTGTCTGAATTTATGATAACCGTCAATTTTTTGTGGCGAGGTACAACGTAGAATAGTGCTCGCCGACATCCTATTTGGTTTGCGTCTTATGCACCATCATCGGCGTTCCTGCTTTAAATTCTTATCTGATCCCACCGTGAACCTCCTTGCTCTCCCATCGCGCCCCTGCTGCCGTGATCAGCAACGCTTCTCCGCTCTTATCAAAACACACGCTGCAAGCACGAGCGCTCAACGCCAGCCAGGCACCCGGCCCTTGCGCACAGGCTCCGTACCATGAGCCCAGGCGTACCCGTCTCCTACGAGCTCGCTGTTGCGCAACGGCTGGCTTCCTCCCCCGTTTTGGCCCACGCCGGCCTCGAATCCCTTCACGTGCTAGCCTCCCAGGCGCGCCTTGTCAGGCTCAAAGCCAGACAACACCTGTTTCACTCCGGCGACCAGGCACACCACTTTTTCTTTATCCATTCAGGCAGCATCGCCCTGTACAGACCTTCGTACAATGGCGACAACAAAATATTTCGCATTATGGAAGCTGGCGACTTGCTGGCTGAGGCATGCATGTTCCTCAACCCGGCGCATTATCCGCTTTCGGCGCGCGCCTGCTGCGCCACGTCGGTGTACCGCATCCCCCGCGAGCCCCTGCTGCTGCTTGTACGCAAATCCACTGACTTCTGTTACGCCATGCTCGAGGGCATGGCCCGGCGTATTTCGCAAACACTTAACCGTATCGACCTGCTCACCACCAGCAATTCAGCCCAGCGCATGGTTACCTACTTCATGGATCTCTACATGCAGCAGCGCAGCGTAAGGCTTACCTTGCCGGCAAATCAAAACGTGGTTGCACGACAGCTCAACATCGCGCCCGAAACCTTTTCGCGCCAGCTCAAATCGTTCAAACGTGCCGGTTACATTGCTGGCCGCAATCGCGAAATCAGCCTTATCGATGTACAGGGCCTATGCGCGGCCGTTGATCTCCCCCCTCCCAAAGCGCGCTTTGACACATTCAGGTCTGAAGAAGACGCCAACTTCTGCCCCATGCAGCTCAACTGCAATTATGCGCGCCAGCCTCTGGGTGAACTATCCATCTGACAGGGGCTCGGCGCAACCAATCTGGCCGTCGGTACGCTCTCCCAGCAACACCGGGCCAGCATAGAACACATAAACAACAAACGCCGCCGACCACAGCACACCGGAACCAACCAGCAAAGGCATCAAAAACTGGGCAGCCATCCATGCGCCAGCCACTGCGCGCAGCAGTGCAGCCAGCACGATGGCGGTCGCCACCAACGGCACCCAAATTCGTCTGTCCAGCCATTTGCCTGCATGAATTCGCCCAGCAATATTCATAATGGCAAAAATGGACAAGGCCATGGCACCCGCCATCAGCAAATGGCGGCCTGCCGAGGCCGTAATCGGCGCGCCCAGCCAAGATGCACCCATGACCCCGTAGCCAAGCGCTATCAGCCAATACGACCCATACAACATCAAGGCCCATCGTGTAAAAAGACGGCGGCCTATATGCCAGTCATTGAGCAGGTTGAGTGTGGCCGCTGCGGCAGCCAGTGCCGTCCATCCTGTAATAATGTCGGCACCCGCCACAAACTCGACGGCGCTGCACAAGACAATGGTAAAGACAGCCAGGTACCGTCGCGGCGGGCGGGCAAGATAAACCGTGGCCTGAGTATCGTCTTCTTTACCCCCCAAGCGCCCCGACTCTACACGGTTGTTCATTACACTCATGGACACCCGACTGGCCGCCACAATAATCAGCACCATCATGGCACCCACTGCCGCGTACAACCACGCAAACGCAGACGCACCCAGCAACAGCCTGGCTGCCTGAACCATTACAGAGGCATGTTCGCTGTGGGCAGACATGCCTTGCACAAAGTCGCCCTGCATAATCAGCGATATAAAAAAACCCACCTGCAATATGGCCAGTGCGGCGATGGCCCACGCAAAACTCGTGTGGCGTCGCTCAGGGTCACGCCAGAGCGGCGGCATAATCTGAGCCAGCAAGCCCACCCATAATGCAAGATTGCAGGCAGCCGCCGGCCACAAACCTATCGCCGGCCACCACCAGCTGGCCAGAACATAACTGACGCGGGCAAGCAGCCAAAGCAAGACCAGATACGCCAGCGGCCGTCGCGCGATGGGCGTAGTACCGGTAAACTCAGGAATCGCAGTAAGGGCAAAACCAGCCACCGAGGCCGCACCAAAACCATAAATCAGCTCATGGGCATGCCAAAGTACAAGCCCGCCCGGCAAGGGCGGCATGATGTCCAGCCCGCCCAGCGAGAGCAGCCAGATCATCATAAACAGTGGCGCACTTACTGCTGTGAGCGCAAAAAATGGCCGAAACCCACACATCAGCACGGGCAGCCGGTCGACCATTGTCAATGCCGGTGTTGGCCCGGCTTTAAGCGCGGGGTGCAGCGGTGGGCCGTCTTTGCGTTCGTCAGAATGGGGTAACACCTGACCTGGTGCCGGACCACGCGGTTGCTTGTTCATACTGAACACCCCCCGTGTTGGGACGGCTCGTTCTCATGACCCAAACGGGGTAAGTGCCCTTGCTCAAGCCCGAAACCTATGCGCACCTCATCGGCCTGCATCATTTGCCCGGTGGTCTGATAAATGTAGCTGTCGTCACGATCTGCCTGAACCCGTGAAAACGTAAACTCACGCACAAAACGGCCCGGGTTGGGCGCCATCATAAGCACCCTGTCTGCCAGCCTAACGGCTTCCATCAAATCGTGGGTAATCATGAGAACGGCAGCACCCGCCTGCTCTATCTGATGCCGAAGTAAGCGATAAAGCTCAAGTTTGAGGCCAATATCAAGTGCTGAAAAAGGCTCATCAAGCAGCAGTAGATCTGGCTCCAGCGCCAGTGCACGCCCCAGGGCCACACGGCTTTGCATGCCGCCTGATAGCTCATGCGGGTATTTGTCCAGGTCTTCGACATCAAGCCCCAACCGCAGGGCCATTTTGCTTCCCTGCTCACGCCGCCGGGCCTTGGACACACCCTTGGCCTGCAGACCCAGTGCGATGTTGTCAACCGTGTTTTTCCAGGGCATGAGCCGTGGTTGCTGGAATACACACGCTGTGTCGCGAAAACTTGAGGTAACCGTGCCCTCAGAGGCGCTGATCAAGCCGGCCACAATGTGCAATAGCGTGCTTTTGCCGCAGCCCGAAGGCCCCACCAAAGCCAGTGTTTCACCTGCCTGCAGATCAAGGTTGATGCCATCCAGCACTTCGGTCAGGGCATATCGGTGCACAAGCCGACGAATTTCAAGCGTGTTCATGCGGGCTCCGAACGCCAGCGCTCTACGCGACGTTTAAAGGGTTCGAGCACCAGGTATTCGACGGCCAGTAGCAGGCCGAGTACGGCAACAATCCAGCCTAGCGAACTTGCCGTATCGAGCTGAGCCCTTGATACGGCAAGTGCCGCGCCGACCCCATCGGGGGTGGTAAGAAGCTCTGCCATCACCACTACTTTCCAGGAAATGCCCAGGGCAGTGATCCAGGAGGGAAAAAGATAGGACAGCACGTGCGGGAAGTAAACGTCAACCAGCGTCATGTGCCAGGGCAATCGATAGGCGCGAGCCACGTCTTTGAGTTGATTATCTAGCGTACGCGCGCCCTGCATGGCACCTGCAAAGACCACAGGAAAGCACGCTACGAACACCGTAAATACAGGCGTAGCATCACCCATACCAAACCAGAGCATGGCCAGCACCAGCCACGCAATGGGCGGCATGCCCAGCAGCAGTGTGACCAAAGGGCGCGAAACCATGGCTGCAGTCAGTGACCGACCTGCCAGAAGCCCCGCAGCCGTACCCACCAGCAAAGCTGCGCCCAAGCCGCTAAGGCTGCGCCTGGCCGAAATAAGCAGTTCGGGTGCGGCAATGCCCTCATGAAACATCTGCGTCAGCTGGTGCAAGGTTGCCACAGGGCCTGGAAGAACCAGCGGGCCATATGCGCGCGCGCCGGCCTCCCAGAGGGCACAGAACAGCAATATGCTGGCGATCGCGCCCCAGCCGCTCCACAAATATGCCAGTGTTGCAGCCCCGGCATTTCGCAGCTTGAGCAAAAAATGCATCATTACCGTGTTTACGCCCCCGCACCCGCATAAAAAGCATCATCAGGCAGCTTGCCACCTACCGTTGCGGGTTCACGATCAAGCAATAGCTGATAAAAGTACTCAAGCTCAGGGCGTGCCTCGATGGCTGTCGCATAATGCTGAGGCGCAACCATGAGCGAATCGGTAACCGCTTCCGGGGTGAGCATGGTAATGTGCCGCGCGACAAGTTCACCACACTCTTGTGGGTTGGCAAAACACCATGCCGTAGATTCGGCATAAGCCTTTTCAAAGCGGGCTAGCAATTTGGGGTTGTTGCGCGCGGCGCCCAGAGCCGCCATGCCTGCCTGGGGAATGCGGGGTGGGCGGTCAAGCAGCCGACCCCATTCTTCTTGCAAATTAACGCTGCGATACAACTCGGGCGCCACGACAGAAACGGGAAACGAATGCGACTTGCGCAAGGCCATGGAAATGGCGGGTTCGGCAAGCAAGGCATGGTCTACCCGACGCATAAGCAGCAGTTGCACGGCATCCATGGGCGAGGCCACATAACGCAGCTTAAAGTCTTTACGAGGATCAAGCCCTTGCTTTTCGCACAGAAAGCTAAAGAGAATGTCGGGCATATCGGCACGAAATGGTATGGCGATTTCTTTACCTTTGAAATCAGCCAAGGTCTTCATGTTTGGGCTGCGTGACACCATCCACAAAATACCCCAGACCGCCACATTAACGAGTGTAAGCGGCACGCCGCGGTTGTAAAGATTGGCCGCCACATTGGTAGGCGCGGCAATAAATGATGTTTTGCCCTCCATGGCAAGCGCTCTGAGTTGATCAGGGTTAGTCCATAAGGTGAACCGGGCGCTGTCAGTAACATCGGCAAGCGCGCCACTTTCTATCATATGGAGAAGAGGGAACGACACCGATGCCGGAGGGCCGGCCATATCAAGATGTGTACCCTGCTCGCTCGCTGACTGCGCCGCCCATGCGTTTGCCGCAGAAATAAAGGGTAATAATGCCAACCCACCCAGCAGATTACGCCGTTTGCGCGACAAACCGCCCGACTGCCATGCCCGCCCGCCGTCAACCATTTTGATGCCTTTCTGTTGTGCACAAGACCCAGCACGCAGGCACGCCGCCTGGCACACCCGCATTGCTAAGAGTAATCATTCGTATAAGCATAGTGTATTTTTTTGCGCGCCATTCATACATGATCTGGATCAATGTTGCGAGCGGGTTTACTCAGGCAGGCTGCGGGCCGCATCAAGCACATCGTTGATGCTGGCGGCCTGAGCGTCGTCAATGCGCCCGGCCTTTTGGGCAAGTGGAACGGAACGCCGGCACAGCGCACGGTAGAAGGACGCCATCTCGGGATCGAAGTCGCCCAGCACCTGAACATGCCGCTCCACCGTATGCGTATCGCCTCGCGATACGGGGCCTGGCATCCCCTTGGCGAGCCCTGAGCTTTCGATCGAAGCAATTGTGCCTCGCAGCATGGGTAAAAAGGCGTCAAGCGCGGCCTGCTCGGTGCTGCCCCAACTTTGCCAGGCACGTACACCTTCGGCCAGCAACACGTTGACAAACTGTGAGGCAAACCCGCACGAGGCATGGTAACGGACACGCATACCTGCAGGCAGATGGTTGACCGTGCAACCAAGAGCCGTGGCCAGGCGAGACAGCCGTTGGCTCAGATGCTCGCCCGCTTCTATGGTGATGACGCAGCCCGACAGCGTACGCGCCGCCGTCACCGGATCTGCGAAGGTATGCATGGGGTGAAAGCCGCCCACCTCAGCGCCTTCTGCCAACGCTTTGCCCAGCACCTGCACCTCAGTGGCCCCACTGCAATGCACCACGCTACTACCCGGCCGCCAGCGTATGCTCTGGGCGGTAGGGGCAATTGCGGCATCGGGCGTAGTAATAAAGATAAGGTCACACTCATCAGCCACTTGCTGAGGCGACATCACGGCGCAGGCACTGCAGCCCGTCGCCAGCGCGTTTGCACTGTCAACGCTGCGGCTCGCCACGGCATGCACGTGTGCCCCCTTCTGGTCGAGACACCATGCCAGCGCACAGCCCAGTCTGCCAGCACCAATAAAGCCGATTTTTGGAAAAACAGAAGCAAGCTCGGTGTGTGGCATGGTCATTGCATTCCAGATGAGGTATTTGTGCATTATGTGAAGAAGTTCTGCCTGATAGCCGAGGCTGCGTTAAGGACTCGCTACCTTCGTTGCCGTTCGCGGTCCGCGCCATCGACCCGCCCGGTCACAACATCAAACTGTACATCGAACCACTCATGGAAGATGCACTAAAAACCAAACTCAAGCATTACCTGCCGCACGCGGCCGAGGTTCAAGCAGGCCATTGCCGGGAGCCCCGGCCCTATTACTGATCAAAATCGGCATGCTCACCGTTAGGCTCTTCACGCGACGATAAGGCGATTAGGCGGCGGGGGGGCCGGAACACAGCGCTCTACGCGTGAAGACAACGATGACCATAGCTTTACAATGAACGCCCGTACTCACTGCCTGATGCCTCATCATGAACCTGCCGCTGCCCATAGATATTATTTCCGTGCAATCTCAAGTGGTTTACGGCCACGTCGGCAACAGCGTTGCTGTACCCACGCTACACGCTCTGGGCTTTTCTGTTGCGGCGGTCCCTACGGTGATACTCAGCAACACCCCTCACTATCCGACACTGCACGGTGGACCCGTCCCGCTTGAATGGTTTAAAGGCTATCTGCAAGACTTGCGTGCCCGCGATGCACTTGGCCATGTGCGTACTATTCTTATTGGCTACCTGGGCGGCCCGGATCAGGCACACGCGTTGGCTGAATGGGTAGTCGACGTAACGGCAGAGTACCCTAGCGTACGGGTACAGATAGACCCAGTGATCGGAGACCACGACACCGGTATCTATGTAGCGCCGGGTATGGTCGACGCGTATCGCAGCCACCTGTTGCCGCTGGCTCACGGGATTACACCCAATGGTTTTGAGTTAGCCTGCCTGACTGGCATGCCCACAAACGACACCGCCAGCGTTATCGAAGCGGCCCGCAGCCTGCTTACTGGAAACCTGCAATGGGTGGCGGTTACCAGCGCAGCACCAGCAGACTGGGCACCCGACCAGATCCACGTGGCAGTCGTCACACGTGACAGCGCAGAGATTGTGCGCCACGCCAGGGTTGACACCATGCCCAAGGGCACAGGTGATCTGTTCAGCGCCGCCACGGCGGCCCATCTGCTTCAGGGCAACAGTCTGGCGGATGCCGCCAGGCTTGCCTGTGACCGTGTAGTGATGGCTCTCGAAAATACACACCTTGCCGGTTGCGGCGAACTGTTGCTACCGCGATGACAGCCTCCGGCCTACGCTACGCAGCATATTTTCAGCCAGAAACTCCATCAAAAAAGGACTAAAAACATGAAACGCTCCCTGCTCTGGTGTCTTGCCCTAAGCGGCCTCACCGCTTGCGCCCAACAGACAGGTGGTCCTGCCAAAAGCACGCAGACAGCCGCAGGCCATGATGACATGCTGACCGCCTATCACTGGCAGCTGGAAGGGGCCATCGATGACCAGGGCACCGCACAACCCCAATGGATACGGCAGAACGGCAATGAAGACGGGCCTCTGGACCTCACATTTAAAGACCAACGTGTGTCTGTTAGCGGCTTATGCAACAAGCTGGGCGCCAGTTACGCAATAACTGGTACCCAGATGCGCATCAACCAGGTTGTGGGAACCATGCGGCTTTGCCCGGACGAGTCACTGATGCAGTACGAGCAGGCAGTAGGCCAGCGGCTTCCAGAGGTGTCTGCCTGGCGCGTAAAAACCCATCCGGGCGCAGACCAGCAACCATCGTTGACACTGGGTTTCAATGACGGCAGTCAGTGGATACTGCAGGGCAAGCCCACGCATGAAACGCTATACGGCTCCTCGGCTGACATCGTGTTTCTTGAGGTGGCCGCGCAAACTGTGCCCTGCTCGCATCCACTCACCCCGAACAAACAATGCCTGAATGTGCGCACGGTTGACTATGATGCCAGCGGCCTCAAACAGGGCCAAGGCCAGTGGCAGGCCTTTTATGACGACATCGAAGGCTACCGTCATGAGCCAGGCGTGCGCAACGTGCTAAGGCTCAAACGTTACACGCGCCGCAATGTTCCGGCCGATGCATCCCGGTATGCCTACGTGCTCGACTTAACGGTTGAAAGCGAAAACACCCGCTAAGCTCACCGACGCACGCGCCCAGCCAGATAGTGCCGGCGACGCCTTGTTGGCAGAGCGGTAGTACTGGCAACACTGCTGACGCCTCAGGCTCACACGACGATTGAGCATGTGGGGCTTTCTGTGCACCAGGCCAGCCGGGCGTGCGGTGGGCGTGCGGAACAGTGCCCACACGAAAGTGGGAGAATCAGAAAGGGCAGGTATAACTTACGTTACACCTGCCCTTTCTCTTACTGCGACGGCATCAAACCACTAAGAAGCTGCCACTTCTACCAAGGGCTTATGCCGCAGCCGTTTATAGGCAACCATTACCAGCATCAAGATTGTAACGGCCATAAAGGTTCCGCTGAGCGGACGCTGGAAAAACACGAACGCATCGCCACGCGCAAGCAACAGCGCTCGCCGGAAGTTTTCTTCCATCATGGGCCCCAGCACGAAGCCGAGTAGCAGCGGCGCGGGCTGAAAACCCACCGAAGCCAGAATGTACCCAAAAACGCCCAGAGCCAGCACCATGCCAACGTCAAACAGGTTGTTGTTAGCGCTATAGACACCAATGGCGATCAGGAACAACACCGTGGGGTAAATAAGGCGATAAGGCACTGACAGCAGCTTGACCCACATTCCGATCAGAGGAATATTCAGGATAAGCAGCATGACGTTGCCGATCCAGAAACTGATCAGCAAACCCCAGAACATGGCAGGATGCTCTACCATCATCTGCGGGCCCGGCGTAATGTTGTGGATCATTAACGCGCCCAGCATCAAGGCCATGACGGCGTCACCCGGAATACCCAGTGTAAGTGTGGGGATAAACGCCGTAATGGCCGCCGAGCTGTTGGCAGACTCTGGGCCAGCCACGCCTTCAATGGCACCATGCCCAAAACGCTCGGGCGTTTTCGACACTTTCTTTTCCATGGCATAAGACATGAACGAAGCCATGGTGCCGCCAGCGCCTGGCAAAATGCCCAACATTGAGCCAATAATGGAGCCGCGCGCAATAGGGCCAGCCGACTGGCGAAACTCGCCTTTAGTCAGGCGCATTGCACTACCTTTCACTTTCGCGACCATCGACCCTTTGCCCAGGCGGCCGGCATTGGCCAGCACATCGGACACACCAAACAGGCCCATGGCAAGCGCGACCAGTGAAATACCATCCTGGAGCTCAGGTATACCAAAGTCAAAGCGGGCTACACCACTGTTGACATCAGTGCCCACCACACCCAGGATGAGCCCGATGACGACGGACGCGATACCTTTGAGTGGCGAACCGCTGGTCAGTGCCGATGCGGCCAGCAGCCCCATGACCATAAGTGCAAAGTACTCAGCCGGACCAAACAGAAAAGCCGCTTCAGTCAGCAACGGACTGAAGAACATCATCATGACGATACCCACGCACACCCCGAGAAACGAGGCGATCATTGCAATGAG
Source organism: Alcaligenaceae bacterium (assembly GCA_013416395.1). Classification (GTDB taxonomy): domain Bacteria; phylum Pseudomonadota; class Gammaproteobacteria; order Burkholderiales; family Burkholderiaceae_B; genus Allopusillimonas. The sequence continues at coordinate 51,564 of JACCEP010000009.1, read as the reverse complement.
AATGGCCGCCGCGCCGCGGCCCTGGCGTGCCATAGGGTTGCCGTCCACACAAACCACAGCGTGTGATGCCGTACCAGGCAGGTTCAACAGAATTGAGGTGGTTGCACCACCAAAGCTGGTACCGTAATACAAACCAGCCAACATCAACAACGCGCCCGTTGGATCCAGCCCGTAAGTTACGGGCAAAAGCATGGAAATGGCGGCTAGCGCGCCAATACCGGGCAGAACGCCAATCAGGTTACCCAGCAATACGCCCACAAAGGCGTACATAAGGTTATTGACATGAAAAGCTGTGGTGAGGCCGAGCCAAAGGTTATCAATCATGATCAGCCCCAGTTAAAAAGAGGAAACTGCATTTGCATGCCGTAGTAGAAGACACCCACGGCAAAAGCGGTTACACCGAGGCCCAGTAACAGAGAAGCCAGCAGCGAGTTATCTTTGTCACCCTGGGCTGCAATAAAAATCATGGCAAAGGTCGCGGGCACCAAGCCGCCGTATTTGCCCAACAACATGAATGCCAGCATGGCCCCAACCGTCGCTACCCATGGACGGATAGGCGAGGGCTTTTTGGCTGCAGTCGCGTCAGCCTCGTCTTCCGACGGCATCATTTCATCTGGGGAGTCTGGCGTGGCCACGATAAGCAGCCCGAGAAATGCAAGAAGCACACCCAGCATCAAGGGATAATAACCAGGCCCCATGCGCGCCAGCGTTCCGAGCGAGTAATCAATGCTGCCAATGGCTGTACCCATACCAAGCAGAATGATCAGTCCGCCTGACGCAAACTTTCGAGGATTAAATTCAATTTTTTTCATAGCGATGCTTGTCTCTTTTCATAGCGATGTTTGTCTCTTTTTTCATGGCAATGTAGGTATTAATTGCCTCGGAACCTGCACGCACCCGTCTCGGCCCGCGCATTGGCCGGAAAAAAAAGAGTGTATGCAACTTAGTCGGCAGTGGGGATGACAACATCATGACCATTTGGTAATGTTTGTGTGAATAGTGCCGGGGCACCAGCGTCGCCGTGAAACGTAATCGGCTTGCACTGCATCTAATGATTACAACGCGGCGATTTCCCGCTGCGCACCCTGGGAGACTTCTTATGTTCCGCACTTTGCTGACGACAGCTGCAACCGTTCTGGCATTTTCCTTTGGTACGGCCACGGCGCTGGCGGCGGGGCCCTCAATACTCACCGCTCCGCCCCCTGCTCCCTACAAAGCGGTTAGCTCCCTGGTGAAGTTGCCTGACTTCATTCCCGGACTAGGTCAACTGTTCGTGAACCCTGACACACTTCCCGCAGGGCCGTTTCTCGGCTATGACCATGATGGCAAGCTTGTAAGCACCACATATATGATCCCGCTATCCATGATGAAGCCTGACATGAACCTCAAAGACCTGAAAGCCCCCGCAGGCACGGTTGATCATGTCGACATGATGTACAACGCGGGCCATCCCGGTGTCGCGGAGCCACACGTGCACATTGTTTTGTGGAATGTGCCCGCTGCTCAAGAAAGCCGTGTAGCCAAATGAAAACCTACAAACCTGATCCTCGCCGACGATTGATTTTGTCGGCGGGTGGGGGGTTGCTGCTGTCGGCCTTCGTTTTACGGCGAGCCGAGGCAGCAGATGAAATCGAAATCGCCATGTCCGGCACCCCAACCGGCTCTGACGTCTGGTTTCGACCAAACGGGCTGTGGGTTAAGCGAGGCCAGGCCGTGCGATGGGTCAACCGGGACGTCGGCAATGTCCATACCACGACCGCATATCACCCCGGCAACCACAAACCGCTGCGTATGCCAAAAAGTGCTCATGCCTGGGATTCGGGCTATTTACTACCCAATGAGTCCTTTGTAGTAACGTTTCAGGAGGCCGGGGTATATGATTATTTCTGTATGCCACATGAGCATGCAGGCATGGTCGGGCGCATTGTAGTGGGCGAGGTAGATGCCGCTGAGCGGCCTTATGCTGATACAGATGCGCAATTACCCGCCGTTGCCGTCGCAGGGTTTCCTGATATTGCCAGTATTTTGAAAACGAAACGATGAAACAAACGAGGACGGACAATGAAGGCAACATTGTCGGTCTCATCTTCGTTACCCTTCATCGCCTTTCTTCATGGCACCGCACGCGGCATGCCGTTTATTGCCCACATGTCATGAATAGACCTGAGCCCAAGACCGTGTTCGGTACGGTCCGTGCTGATTGAAAGGTTTTTCCTTGCACCGAATCTGATGGGTCTGAATCATGTTTACGACTTTAACTCCGCCTTCCTTCACGCACAAAGAGGCTGCCCACAGAGGCTTGGCTTCAGAACGCATACGAGCCCGTTTGACCGAGGCCAACAGCCGCTACCATGCCAATGACAACATCTCTTCGTTTATACAGGAGGGTGAACTGGACGAACTTCGTGTCGAAGTGGAAAGCCGCGTACGAGAAGTACTGCGTTCATTGGTCATTGACATAGACCATGACCACAATACGTCAGATACCGCACGTCGCGTAGCCAAAATGTTTCTCGACGAGGTGTTTCGCGGCCGTTATCAGCCGGCACCACCCGTCACTGCGTTTCCGAACGTATCGCACCTGAACGAACTAATGATTGTCGGTCCGATCAAGATTCGCAGTGCGTGTTCGCATCATCTTTGCCCAATTCTGGGGAAAGTCTGGATAGGTGTTTTACCTGGGCCAACCTCAGACCTGATGGGGCTGTCAAAATATGCCCGGCTATGCAACTGGATTATGAACCGACCACAAATCCAGGAAGAAGCCATCGTCATGCTGGCTGATGAACTAGAACGCCAGGTTAAGCCCGACGGTTTGGCTGTGGTGATGGCAGCCAGCCATTTTTGCATGAGCTGGCGAGGCGTAAAGGATGATGGCGTGTTGATGAAAAACTCAGTAATGAGGGGTGCTTTTTTGCACGATGCCACGCTTCGTCGCGAATTTTTAAGCCTGCTCACAGAAAAGCACGACTGACATGTATTAAATGTTTGTTTGCTGTTTGCCCATGTACAACTCTGGTTTCTGATTGCCCACTGCAATAGGCTGATCAAAACAGGCACTTCAGTTGTACAGAAAAAAAGGAAAAATCGTGTCTATACCTACAATTCTCAAAGCCCGCCAGTCGGTTGCCGAAGGCACTATGGCATTTCACTTTGATAAGCCCGCAGGGTTTGATTTCAAGCCCGGGCAGGCTATTGATGTCATTTTGCCGCGCGACGGCATCGCCAACGACTCACCCGATGCGCGTCATACATTTTCTATCGTAAGCGCACCATTTGAAAACGAGCTTGTGGTAACCACTCGCATGCGCGACAGTTCGTTCAAACGTGCGTTCGGAAGCTGGCCTATCGGCGACCCGATTGAAATAGAAGGCCCCTTCGGCTCGCTGACCCTGCCCAAAAGCCACGCGCGCCCTGCTGTGTTGATTGCGGGTGGCATTGGCATTACGCCTTTCATGAGTATGGTGCGACACGCAAACAAAAACCAAACGCAGCAAGACTTGCTGCTCATTTACTCCAACCACCGCCCCGAGGACACCGCGTTTCTCGATGAGCTCCAGCAACTGGCAAAAAGCAACCCGCGATTTCACATGGTCGCCACCATGACTGACATGGATCGTTCGTCCCAGACCTGGGCCTCTCATACAGAGCAGGTCGATGCAAACCTGATACAAGAAGCCACAAAAGGCTTAGACACACCCGTCTTTTATGTTTCGGGCCCTCCGGGCATGGTGCGGGCGATGTCAAAAATACTTGATGAAGCGGCTGTGGACGAAGAAGACGTGCACAGTGAAGAGTTCTATGGCTATTAAGTCTAGATCTTTCGACTTAGGCATTTGGAGCAACCATGCAAAACTCACACAACCTGGCCGTATCAGCCATTTCAAACGAGACGCCAGATGCCGAGCTGGTACTGCGCGCCGCCTCAGGCGATGAAGCAGCCTTCGAAGCGATTATGCGCCACAACAATCGACTGCTGTTTCGCACGGCCCGCAGCATTGCAGGCACTGATGAAGATGCCGAAGATGTACTGCAAGAAGCCTACCTGCACGCGTGGCGCGCGCTTGGCAGCTTTCGTGCAGATGCCAAGCTCTCAACGTGGCTGGTGCGAATAGTCGTCAATGAAGCGCTCGGGCGCTTGCGACGCAAACGCGCTAATGTCATTCCACTGGACGCTGCGATGATATCTCCAGATCCTGAAATACAAGCCTCGTTGGCGGCAGATGCCAACCGACAACCCGAACCAACCGCCATGCGTACACAACTGCGTAAACTGATGGAGGCCCGAATCGACCTGCTTCCTGATCTGTATAGAACGGTGTTCATGCTGCGTGCAGTCGAAGAAATGAGCGTCGAAGAAGTTTCGCACGTACTCGACATGCCTGAAGCAACCGTGCGCACCCGGTTCTTTCGCGCCCGTAGCTTAATGCGCGAAGGTCTTGCCAGCGATATGGACATGACACTGGGCGATGCGTTCTCGTTTGACGGGGCGCGCTGTGATCGCATTGTTGCCACCGTTCTGGCTAAGCACAGGGCATCCCAGGCCTGAAGGCCGATAGCCGCCTGACACACTCAGGTAGCTCACGGCATGCCCGCAGTCAAACCGGAAACACCCATACATGCTCTGTGGGCAACTCCAGGCTGACGCCTTCGGGCACTCTTTCCTGCGTGCCGTATGCACGCAGCACAAAGGTTTCTTGCGCATCAGCGCTGTGGCCGCGAAACAGGTATTCCCATTTTTCGCCCAAGTACATACTGGTCAACAAAGGCAGCTGCAGCGTGTTTTCTCCCGCACCAGTGCGCAGCCTGACCTGCTCGACACGTATGATGGCCCGTGCGGTCTGGCCTACGCTCAGGCCCTCGCCTGCCCTGCCGCGCAACGTCCATCCGTGGCATTGCACGGTTGCTTGCCCATCGGTAATATCGCTAACCGTACCTTCCAGGGCGTTGTTGCTGCCCATGAACTCTGCACAAAACAGAGAGTGAGGCGATCCGTACATTTCTTGCGGCGTTCCCTGCTGTTCGATCTTGCCATTGTTCAGCAGCAAAATACGGTCAGAGATCGCCATGGCTTCATTCTGGTCGTGCGTCACCATGATGGCCGAAAGGCCCAGTCGCAGGATCAGCTCACGCAAGAAAGCTCGGGCCTCTTCACGTAACTTGGCATCCAGATTGGACAATGGTTCATCCAGCAGCAGAACGGGCGGGTTATAAACCAACGCCCTCCCGATGGCCACGCGCTGCTGCTGCCCGCCTGAGAGCTCATGAGGGTAACGTTGCCCCAATTTGCCCAGCCCCAGTTGGTTGAGTATGTCTTGCACACGCGTTTGTTGTTCCGCCTTCTTGATCTTGCGAAGCTTGAGCGGATAAGAAATGTTTTCTGCCACCGTTTTATGTGGCCACAAGGCATAAGACTGAAAAACAATACCCAGTTCACGCTGATCTGCGGATACCTCGCTGCGGGTTTCGCTGTCATAAAGCACGCGTTCATTCATGACAATGCGACCCTTTTTGGCCGCTTCAAGCCCCGCCACCGCCCGCAACAGCGTGGTTTTCCCGCTGCCCGAAGGGCCCAGCAAAGACACCACCTCACCGCGCTGCAGCTGCATGGACACCCCTTTGAGTACAGGATTGGTACCGTAGTCCAGGTGCAGGTTTTCGACAGATAATTCAATCATGAAGTTTGACTCCAAAGCGCAATGCCACGGCCAGGCCAGCGACAACCAGAACAATGTTTATGAAGGAGAGCGCTGCCACAATATCTATGGCGCCTGTTGCCCATAACGACACCAGCATGGACCCTATGGTTTCAGTGCCTGGCGAAAGCAGATAAACACCCGTGGAATATTCGCGTTCAAAAATCAGAAACATAAGCAGCCACGAACCGATAAGGCCGTAGCGCGCCAGCGGCACGGTAATGTGCCGGGTAACCTGTCCACGTGTAGCGCCTGTGCTGCGGGCCGCTTCTTCAAGCTCGGGGGCCACTTGCAGCAACGTCGCGGAGATCAGGCGTATGCCATAAGCCATCCACACCACCGAATAGGCCAGCCAGACGCTGAAAATGGTCGATCTGAGTGCACGCATGGGTTCGATGGCATGCTCGCGCAGCCAGCCTGCCATGGGCAGTACCGAAAACCAACCGTCTTTGAGTGAGTTATCAAACCACATGGGCACAAACAGGAATACCCACAAAAATGCCAGACCTGCCAACAACCCTGGCACAGCACGTGGCACTAACACGCTGTAGTCCATAAAGCGGCTAACACCGTCATTTTTGCGGTGCGTCACCAGTGCGATGGCGGTGTAGCACGCCACGGCAAAGGCACCGCCAATAACGCCGATAGCGACCGAGTTAACGATGGCCCTAATGAGGGTCGGTTGCTCAAAAACCGTGCGGAAGGCACTTACTGACAAGACATCAAACAGGGAAACGCCATACCCCCAGTTCGACACAAACGCCCGCAGCACGACGCCAGCCAATGGCACAACAATGGCAACAAACAACCAGAGCATTACGACGGCGCCCGCCACCCAGCGCCATTTACCCAACGGGAGCGGGCGTGGGCGAGAGGCCTTGCCTTTGACCGTGGCATAGCGATTGGCACTGCGCAACAAGTGTCGCTGCAGCATGACCAGCGGAATGGTAAAGGCAATTAACACCATGGCCACGGCCGCCATCAGGTGATAAGACGGGATACCCAGCTTGTTGGTCAGCTTATAAAGATAAGTCGACAAGACCAGGTGACCTTCTGGGTCGCCCAACACCAACATCAAGCCGAACACTTCAAGGCCCAGAAAAAACAGCAACACCGTGGCATACGAAATGGCGGGGCGCACCATGGGCAGGCTGACTGCCGTCATCACCTGCAACGGGCTGGCACCCGCAGTACGCGCTGCCTCTTCAACATCAGAACCCAGGCTGTGCAGGGCCGACGAGATGTACAGATAGGCGTAGGGCACGTGCGTGAGCCCGGCAATTACGATAATTGCGGGCAGAGAATAGATATTCCAGGGCACGAAGCCCAGTATGTCATTGGCCCAGGTTGAGAAAAAACCCACAGGGCCTGCCGCCACAACATAGCCAAAGCCCAGCACCATGGGCGAGACAAATACCGGAACCAGAATCAGCGGTTCTATCCAGCGACGCCCGGGCAGATCGGTACGCGATACCAAGAAGGCCAGGATCCCGCCCAGCGGTATGGCAATAATACAAAGCCCGAAAGCCAGCATAAAGCCACTTTTAAGCGCCTTGTAGAAATCGGGGTCGGAAAATATAAACGCATAGCCTTCCACGCCAAATTGGCGTGACGGCACAAAAAACGGTGCCGACAGAAAGCTTTGAATAACGATAAGAGACAACGGCAGGTAGATCGCCAGCGCCGTAAGGGCTACGGTCAACCCGCGCGGCAAAGACTGCCATCCGCGGCGCAAGGAATGCATTGATATCACCCTGGGAAATAATGCACGTCCGCGCCTAAACTTGAGGCGCAGACGTGCTGGTCAGTAACGCGAACAGTAGCTACTTACTTGCCTGTCGCGGCACGCCACTCTTTGATGAACTCCAGGCGTTTGTCTTGTTGCAGATAGTCAAGCAGCGACTTGTCGACGGGAATAGGTTTGAGCGAGTCGCCAAGCTTTTTGGTCATGCCATCTACGTCATTGTCGCCATCGATATCATTGCGCACCGAGGCAAGGTCTGCCTTGTTGGCGAGCACGTTCTGGCCCCTCTGAGACAGCAAGTAGTCCATCCACAGCTTGGCGGCATTTTCGTTTTTAGCCGTTTTACCTATAAACGCCACACGCGAAAGCACCAGGGTGTAGTCGGTGGGGTAGGCAACACCAAGGCCAGGGTCTTTCTTGGCCCGCGTTTCAGCGTATGAGCCCAGCACGTTGTAGCCGATGAGGTTTTCACCCGAGGAAACCCGCTCCATCATGGTGCCGGTAGATGACTGCACAACCATGCCCGCTTTGGCGATGCCTTTGAGCACGTCAAAGTAGTTAGGGTCATTGCGACTGTCTTGAACGGCCAGCATAAAGCCCACGGCCGACTTCTCGATATCGTAGGTGGTAACTTTGTTTTTAAAGCGGGCCAGATCACTGTCTATGAGTTTGGCCAGTGCCGGGTGTGTGGTGGGCACTTCTTCCTGCTTGATCAAACGTGTGTTGTAAATAAATACAGCAGGTTCGTAGGTTGTGCCATAGGCCGCATCATTCCACACAGACCACTTTGGAAGATGACTGATTTCAGGCGATTTGTACGTCAAGGCGTAGTCAACGGCCAGTTTTAGCGCGGAATCCATCGACGAGCTCCAGATTACATCGCCGCTGTTGCCACCTGACGCCTGCTCGCTGATATATCGACTGTACAGCTCGGTGCTGTTCATGTCGTTGTACTCAACCTTGACGCCCGGGTACATGGCCTCAAAATCCTGGATAACTGGGTTCGCGGCTTTGGTATCGGTGGTGGAGTAGACAATGACCTTGCCTTCTTTTTTGGCAGCGTCCACGATCTGCTGGTAGTCAGCAGGGTAATTATCAGGGACTTGGGCAGAGACCGTGCCAATAAGAAAAGCACTGAATACGGCAGCCGAGACGGCTGCCAGTTGTGGGCGACGTAACATGGTTGTCTCCTGGAAATATAGTTTTAAACACAAGCAGGCTTTAGCCCGTCTAATAACCATATTACGAGCATCACCTGTCAGTGTCCTGTCATGAGGCTTCGGTCGGGCGTATCTGTAACCAGACGCTTCCAGTTTTTCAGAAAGCGGCTATGACGTTGCTGATCCAGCCCAACCAGTAGTGCCGGCGTCAGTGCTATGGGCTGCACGATACTTTGCGACAGCATAAATGGGTCGCCCGGGTATCCTTTTTCTGTATTTGTGGCCGTAATGGCGCCCAGGCCTGCCTGGTTAGCCGCCACTTTCTGGCCCTCGGGCGAGAGCAGCCAATCAAGAAACGTTGCGGCCAACTGCGGATGGGCAGTGCTTCGGGCAATTAGCGCAGCACGCGACAGCACCAGAACATAGTCTTGCGGCACGACAATGCCCAGCGCGTGCCCTGCCGCCTTTCGCGCCATGGCATAAGAACCAAGCACGTTGTAGCCCAAGTACAGTTGCCCGGATTCAATTTTGTCGAGAATATCGATGGTGTTGGCTTCGAGCTGGATCTCAACCTGCCCGAACGCGTTGGCCAGGCCCCAGAAGTTTGACGACAGCGTTGCGTCCTGCACAGCCAGCAAATGCCCGACACTGCTAACAGCAATATCGTAAGTACCTATGCGCCCGCGCATGTCGACGGGATCTTGCTCCAGCAGGCTTAGCAGCGCCTGACGTGAACGCGGCACGGTTTCTTCAGAAAAGCGACTCAGGTTATAGACCAAAACAATAGGCTCGAAGGTAAAACCAAATACCTCTGAACGCCATACAGCCCACGAAGGCAAGCGATGCACGTATTCAGAAACATGACGCAATGCATAACCGTCATTGGCCAGCTTGATTTGCAGATCGACTGCCGAGCTGATCAGCACATCAGCCTGCGGCAGGGCGTTTGCAACCGTCTGCTCATACAGCTGGCGCGTGCCAAGCTCGTGATAAACCAGTTCAACGTCAGGTTGGCTCTTTTGAAACGCAAGCGCCAGTGGCGCAAACAGTACGGTGTCGGTTGAACCCGCGATGGTCAGGGTTGTGCCCGCGTGGGCTGCCGGGTAGCGCGTAATCGTGTCAGAGGGCGCTCCGGTGCCCTGCGCGTCTGCCCTGCCCGGCAAAACCAGGCTGGCTAGTGCCATCAAGACCACGGCACATATCAGGCTTACGGATGCGCCTGCCCGCTCCAGATTCGCCGGCATGGAAATGGGCAAGGTAACGCACACCAACAGACCACCACCCCCGCGGTTGCGCAAGGTTAACGTACCGGTATGCGCCTCAACCACTGATTTCACAATTGAGAGCCCCAGGCCCGACCCAGGCATGGCTTCAGCCGCACTGCCACGACCAAAACGCTCCAGCACCCTTTCACTTTCTTCACTGGCAATACCTGGCCCACGGTCGGCAACCGTCAGACCCAGGCGATTGCCTGGCAGCTTATCGACCTGAATTTCAACAACACCTGCTGGTGCATAGCGCAAGGCATTGTCCACGAGGTTGCGCAGCATCTCGCGCAAGGCCACCCTGTCTCCCCAGACGCGTGCACGACGTACTTCAGGGGCTATGGCAATACGTAACCGCTGCAGATCCAGTGGACCTATGCGCTGGCGTGTTTCATTAATGATTTCCGCTATGCCTACCATGTCATTGCGACGAGACTCCATGCGATGCGTAATGGTGGCGTCCATAAGCAGCTGATTGACCAACTGGCTGGCGCGACAGGCATTAAGGTGAATTCGTGTGAGCCGCTCGCGCATCTTTTCGGGGTTGGTTTCTTCCAGGGCTACTTCAGACTGCGCACGCAATGAGGCCAATGGCGTGCGTACCTGATGAGCCGTGTCGGCGACCAGATTGTTCAGGCTGTTCAGCATGCCTTGCAGTCGCAACATAAAGCCGTTGAGCGCATCGACCAGTCGCCGCACCTCGCGCGGAACCGGGCTGGCCAGGGCGTGCAAGTCATCGGGCTTGCGGTAACGAAGTTCATTTTCTATAAGTTTTAACGGGGCCAGGGCATGCGTTACACCGAACCACAACAAGCCTAGTGCGACCGCCACCATAATGAGCAAGGGCAACACGCTGCGATTGAGGATTTCTTCGGCAAGCGCCTGCCGCGCCCCGCGCGTTTCGGCCACCCTGACGGTGACCCAAGCCGCCTGCTGATTGAATGAGGCCAGCCTGCCTACTGTGCTGATGCGAACATCATCGTTTCGATAGTGTGCGTCGTAAAACATAGCGTCTGCAGAAGTGGCCAGAGGCAGATCACGATCAAGGTCGTCGTATCCCGTAATCAGTTTGCCCTGGGCGTTGCGTACGGTGTAAAAAACCCGTTCGTTGCCCGACAGCATGGCCAATGCGGCGAAAGGTAGCTCCATGGCTACCTGGTTATCTTCGATTTGTACCGCCCCCGCAATCGACAGGGCCGAAGCCGCCAGCAGCCGATCAAAGGCGCGGTCTGCTGCACGCTGTGCATAGTCGTGCAGAAATACCGCAAGGGCTGCCGATAAGCAGAGCAGCAACACAACCGCCACCATAAAGATTCGGCTGCGAATCGAAAAAACATTACTGCTCATGGCAACGCGCCTGATAGCCTACGCCGCGTACCGTCACGATTTCAACCGAAGACCCCTGCAGCTTTTTGCGCAGTCGCGACACTTGAAGCTCAAGCGCATTGGTCGATACATCGTCATCCGCATTAAAAACCTGAGTCATCAGTCGTTCTTTGTGCAACGTTTGGCCCATGCGCCCCAGCAAAACCTCAAGAAGCCGAAACTCTCGCCTGCCAAGATCCAGCGGCTGACCACAGCGGCTTGCCACGCGCCCTGCCATATCAAGAGAAAGGTCTCCATACTGCACCAGGCTGGTCGTCGCGCCTGCCGGGCGGCGCACCAGAGCACGCAGCCTGGCCTCGAGCTCGCGCAGATCAAATGGCTTCACCAGGTAATCATCGGCACCCAGATCCAGCATATTGACCTTGTCTTCGATTTCGGAGCGCGCGGTCACAACCAGCACTTGCGCCTCACAGCCTGCCGCCCGCAACTCACGCAACACGGCAAAGCCGTCTTTTTGGGGCAGCATGATGTCAAGAACAATGGCATCAAAATCGCCGCTGACCACCCACGTCAAGGCCGAGTTGCCGTCGCGCACCCATTCAACGCAATGACCACTGGCACTGAGCTTGCTTTCAATGGCATCACCCAGATCAGGATTGTCTTCCACTAACAATATGCGCATGCCGGCCTCTGTTGATCAAGCTATGTTTTGACGATGGCTACGGACGGTTGGTATGCGCCCTACCGCCCACATCATGAGCACATTGCCGTAACCGCGCAACGCATACAAACCCGTCGCCCTTGTTGTGCAAGAAATCAACCCGCTATCACAGCATACCGATATCTTGGTCAATACACCGCAACGCACGGCGTCATCCCATTATTGGACACATTCACTTTCCCTTAGCCACAGACAGCAGCGCTTCGTAAACATGGCACGATTTTGTGCGATTAACGAACATTTCTTGTTTTTTGGCCGCATATCTGCGTCTCCGAAACCCGCATTGCCTAGACCTGGGCCCGGCTGCCCGCGCAGAATAGAAACACTAAACCACCGAGTGATAACAGAGGTAGACAATGCTCTTCAAGTCCAAAAACTTCGCTGGAACCGCAATAACAGTACTGGCAGCCAGTCTGATAGCAAGTGCTTCATTCATTCCCTCTTTGGCGCATGGCGAGAACGTCGACAATTGGCCAGATCAACCCATTAGCCTGCTTGTGGGTTATGCGCCGGGCGGCACGACTGACGGCACTGCGCGCATCGTTGCACAGCAATTAAGTATCAAGCTGGGGCAAACCGTAGTGGTCGAAAACAAGAGCGGTGCCAATAGCAATATTGCAGCCGATGCAGCTGCCAGGGCCAAGCCTGATGGCTACACCCTGTTTGTGGCCACCGCATCAAACGCTATAAACCCAAGCCTGCCAACCAAGGCTAAGTACGACATGGAAACCAGTTTTGTTCCGGTTTCCTTCATATGCAGCGTGCCTGACATTCTGGTGGTGCCTTTGGATCCGCCCATTAAGACACTCAAGGAATACACCGCCTACGTAAAGGCCAACCCTGGAAAAATGACATTTGGGTCACCTGGAAATGGGTCATCCGTTCATCTGGCGGGCGAACTTTTCAAACAAGTAACCGGCGCCGAAATGCAACACGTTCCCTACCGCGGAAGCAGCCCTGCCGTCACGGACTTGATCAGCGGAAGAATTGGCTCGATGTTTGACAACCTGCCGACGGCTTTACCGCAGATCAAGGCAGGCAAGGTACGTGCGCTGGCCGTGGCCACACTGGAGCGTACGCCAGCATTGCCCGATGTACCAACGTTCAACGAGTCGGGGTTTCCGGGTTTTGAAGCGTACTCATGGACGAGCATTGTTGCGCCGGCGGGCACACCAGAGCCTATTGTGACGAAGATTAATCTTGCCATGAAAGAAATTCTGGCTGACCCCAAGGTTAGAACTCAACTGGAGCAGCTAGGCTCGGTGCCCAAGTATATGACTACAGATGAATTTGGCGGCTTCATAAAACAAGAGATCAGCAAGTGGGGCGCCGTAGTCAAGAAGATCGATTTCAAGAACATAGATTGATCAAGAACCAGCGGCCACCGCATTATGTTGGTGGCCGTGCCAGCGAATTCGCCTGATGCCTGGTGTTGATCGCTATTAGAATATTTTGAGGATGTTATCGCGTTATGAATGAGGCTTTGCAGGGCATAAAGGTATTAGACCTTTCACGAATTCTCGCTGGCCCCTGGTGCACGCAGATGCTGGCCGATCTGGGCGCAGAGGTAATCAAGATAGAGCACCCGACCAAAGGCGATGACACGCGACACCTTGGCCCACCATGGGCGACAGACACCAGCGGGCAGGCCTCGACCGACGCCACTTATTACGCATCGACCAATCGAAGCAAGAAGTCTATAGGCGTAGATATTGCTACGCCCGAAGGTGCGAAACTCATCCAGGCGCTGGCCGCCAAGTGTGATGTATTCATAGAGAACTTCAAAGTAGGTGATCTGGCAAGGTATGCGCTGGATTATGAAAGCATCAAGAAGGTGAACCCCGAGATTATCTACTGCTCCATTACCGGGTATGGCCAGACGGGCCCTTACGCAAGCCGTCCAGGCTACGACTTTGTCTTTCAGGCAGAAGGTGGCCTGATGAGCATTACCGGAGAGCGAGACGACTTGCCCGGCGGCGGCCCTCAAAAGTCGGGCGTGCCCATCGCGGATTTAACAACTGGGCTTTACGCATCGACGGCCATTCTTGCAGCACTAAATTTCAAAAATACTACTGGCGCAGGCCAATATATCGACATGTCACTGCTGGACTGTGTCGCTGCCCTGGCGTCAAACCAGGGCACATATCATCTAATGAATGACATCAAACCCCGCCGTTGGGGCAATGCCCACCCTGCACTGGTGCCTTACCAAATATTCGATGCCAGCGACGGTCAGATCGTGGTCGCTGTCGCCAACGACGTGCAATGGCAACGTTTGTGCAAAGCTATCCAGCGAACAGATCTTGGCGCAGACGCCCGTTACAAAACCGCTACCGGGCGCATTAACCACCGCGACGAACTGCTGGCGCAGGTCGAAGAAACCATTCGGGCGCAAAGCTTCGAAACCTGGTTGAGGGTGTTTACAGAAATGGACATCCCGCACGGAAAAATCAACGATTACGAAGAGGTGTTTGCTCACCCCCAAATCGTCCATCGCGAAATGGCCGTGGAGGTCAAAAACGAAGATGACGATGCCAGTGTTCGACTGATTGCAAACCCCATCAAATTCAGCCGCACACCCGTCCAGTACAAGCATTCCCCCCCCAAACTGGGCCGGCACACCCGATCCATGCTGATGGAAATGCTAGACCTTTCAGAAGCTGAAATTGAAAGCCTGAACACCCGCAATGTAATTCGATGCGGTCAGAAAACACCCGAGACTCATAGTTAAAACACGGGCAGAAAAGGAATAGACATGATTGAAACCGCAATTGAAAACGACGTTCTCGAGATTTGCATGAACCGGCCGGAAGCCAAGAATGCACTGACCCACGACATGTACCACCAGCTGACAGAAATACTGCACAAATACGGCTCCGGTGACGACTGCAAGGCAATTATTCTTTACGGTGCCAACAGCTGTTTTACAGCGGGCGCAGACCTAAAGGATTTTCAGCGCAAGCGTGGGCCGGGAGACTCACCTGCCGTAACGTTTCTGCGCGCTATCAGCCAGGTCAAGGTGCCTTTGATTGCCGCCGTCGAGGGCTATGCCATCGGCATCGGCACCACGCTGCTGCAACATTGCGACTTCGTCTACGCCACTGCCAACGTCAAGTTCCGCCTGCCTTTTGTCGCGCTGGGGCTTTGTCCAGAGGGCGGCTCGTCGCTTCTGCTCGAAAAGCTTGTGGGTCAACGTAAGGCGACCGAGTGGCTATTGAGCTGCCGGTATTTTGATGGGCAGGAGGCTCTGGATTCAGGCTTTATTACCGCGCTGACTGAAAGCGGCGAAACGCTGGGCAAAGCCAGAGAAATGGCGAATTCACTCGCCGGCTTGCCACAAGGCTCCATCAAACTGACCAAATCCATGCTCAAGGGATGGTCGCAAGGCGGGCTTCAAGAGGCGTTCGACAACGAAGTGAAGATGTACGCTGAACGCCTTGCGTCAGACGAGACACAGGCACAAATCAAAAAATCGGCCAAGCGGTAGGCGCACTTCAATGCAGAGGTCAGACGCGTCTGGCCCGAAGATACCGTTTTTAAAAACCTAGAACTGAATACTTATCAATGACTACTGAAAATCAAGAAGAGATTGTCGTGGAAACCATAGGCCAGGTTGCCGTGGTCACTTACAACCGTGGAGGCCGTCGCAACGCATTATCCCTGAAGGCGATCAAGAAGCTGACACGCATTGCAGAGTCTTTCCAGGACAATGCCGACATTTCCTGCGTCATTTTGACCGGCACAAAATCAGAGTTCTCGGCAGGCGTTGACCTGAAGGATCCTGAGCGCTGGACGGTCGACCACCTTAGCCTGGATGAGCTGCGCATTCTTTCCTCCTGGGGGCCAAGAATGTGCAAGGCCTGGGAAGAAATTCCGCAAATCACTATTGCTGCGATCGAAGGGTTGATCATCGGCGGCGGTGTGGCGCTCGCGGTCAGCTGTGACTGGCGCGTTGCGGCACGCAGCAGCTATTTTCTTGTACCCGAGGCACAGATCGGCATACCGCTAGGCTGGCAGACCATACCCCGGCTCAACACGTTGGTAGGTGGTTCGCGCGCCAAGCAAATCATTTTGCTGGGCGACAAAATCGATAGCCAAACCGCACTAGACTGGGGGCTGGCCGACTGGGTTGTTGATGACGGCGAAGCGCGCAACACAGCGCTGGCACTGGCAGAAAAGCTTGGGCGAACAACCGGCGTTATCGTAAAGATGACCAAAAAAGCAGTCAACGCACACAACCATGCCCTCAATCATTTATCAAGCCATATGGATCTTGATCAGCTGCTTATGTGCAGTCAGGGTAACGAGGCCCGCGCAACCCGCGCGCAGTTTCAAAAATAAAAGCAACAACCACGCAAGGCTGAACCCGACCGTTAGCGATTGGGTTTAGCGGTCAAGCATCAGCCCCCTCTTCGCTGCCTGAGCTTGTCTCCATAAAGCCCCAAATGTTCGCTAATCGCACACAAAATTAATTTACGGCTGTATAGTTGCACCGGATTCTTTTGAGGGGGTGGCGTTACATGGAAGACTTTCGCGAATTAGAGGGCGACCCCAACTTCATGCGGTCTCTTGCGCGCGGGCTGCTCGTCATTACGGCATTTGCAGACCGCAAAACCCCCATGACTATCGCTGAACTGGCACGCATTACCAAACTGGACAGGTCAGTCGTCAGGCGATGTCTTTATACGCTGACGCAGCTCGGCTTTGCCCAGACGCATGGCAGCAGGTTTTCGCTTGATCCCAGCATTCTGCAACTGGGGCACTCTTACTTTTCGTCGTCCAGGCTGGTGGAAGCAAGCCAGCCCTATCTCGACCAACTGGGCAACAGCATCTACACAAACTGTGCGCTGGCCATAATGAGCAATCACGAAGTTGTGTATCTGTCGCGCTTCCAAAGCAAAAGGCTGATCCAGAAACACATAGGGCTGGGCAGCCGTCTGCCGGCTTACTGCACTTCGGTGGGGCGGGTGCTCCTTGCCATGCTCGACGCGGATGAACTCGATACATATCTACATCGGGAAACCCTTAGGCCATACACCGAATACACAATTTTCGAAAAAAGCCAGCTGAAACATCTGATCAAAAAAACCGCAGAAGATGGGTTCTGTATTCTTGATCAAGAAATCGAACTAGGGATGGCAGCGATTGCGGTTCCGGTAAAAATGGACGCGGATCAAACCTCCATGGCACTGAGCGTGACAGTAAACACAAAATTTGTAGCCGCAAACCAGTTGCGCGACATGTATCTGGACAAAATGACTCAGTTAGCCAGCAAACTTTCTACGCTGTGATTGCACGGCCAATAGCTGCACGCAACCTGAGTGTTAAACGCTAAATTGCGATTTCCAACGTCGCCCCGCCATCGAACACAGGCTCGCCTCCCTTGCAAAGAGGCTCCCTTCCTTACCAAACTCTATTGCACCAGCTGATTGATTTCGATAATCGGCATCATCACGGCCAGCACAATCACCAGTACGATACCGCCCATGATCAGAATCATCATGGGTTCGAGCACCGCCGTCATGGTCATGGCGCGCCGTTCAAGCTCAACCGACAATACACCCGCTGCGCGATCCAGCATGGCCGGCAACTCGCCCGTACGTTCGCCGCTCCCAACCAGGTGGATTAACAACGACGGAAACACTTTCTGCACCTGCAGCGCCTGAGCCAGCGGGCTGCCCTCCCTCACCCGACGGGTCGCATCATCGACTGCGGTCTGCAGCTTGCGGTTTCTGAGTGTGCGGCGCGCCGCATCGAGGGCAGCAAGCAATGGCACATTACTACCCGTGAGTATGGCCAGCGTGGCCGAGAATCGTGCCACGTCCACACCCTGCGCATATCGACCGAGTATCGGCAACTTCAACACACGGGCATCCCAGGCCAGGCGGGCTGCTGGTTGTCGAAGATGCAAGCGCCATAAGCCGATGAGCACGACCAGGCAAATAACCGCGATCAGCCCCCATTGGCGCGCTGCGGCGCTGGCCGCAAGCATGATGCGCGTGAGCAAGGGCAACGACTGATGTGCCTGAGAAAAAGCACCCACCACCTGCGGCACCACATAACTTAGCAAGAAAATTACGATGCCGATGGACACCATGGTGACAATGGCCGGGTAAATAAATGCAGTGAGCACCTTATTGCGCAATGCACCGCGTGACTCGATATAGTCAGCCAGTTTTTCAAGCACCTGAGCCAGATCACCCGACTGCTCACCGGCATCAACCAGAGCGCGGTAGATCTCGGGAAAGTGTCTGGGGTGGGCGGCCAGCGCATCACCAAGACGATGACCGGCACGCACGTCATCACGCACGGCAGCCAGTGTTTGGGCCACATGCTTACGCTCAGCTTGTTCTAGTGTGGCGCGCAGTGCAGCCTCTAACGGCAACCTGGCGGCCAGCAGGCTGGCAAGCTGACGCGTTAGCCAGCCCAGGTCGGCATCGCTGATTCTGGAACCGGCAAACCACTTCTGCGTGCCGCGCCTACGTGTCTCATGCACGGACAGCGGCAAAAGCCCTCGGGCGCGCAGTGCCTGTCGCGCACTGCGTTCGCTGTCGGCATCGATCATGCCACGGTCGCTGCGTCCCATGTCATCAACGGCTTCGTACTGATAAGACGGCATAGCGGGCTCCGTAGGTTTCAGGTGTCGCGGGTGACGCGCGTAATTTCCTCGAGCGAGGTAACGCCCTGGCTGATCCACCGCTCCGCGTCCTGCCTCAGACTGCTCATCCCCGCGTGCTGCGCCGCGCGCCGCAAGGCCTGCTCGCCTTCATTGGCGTGGATCATGGCACGCAAGGCCTCATCCAACACAAACAACTCGTGCACACCAGTGCGGCCGCTGTATCCAGAATAGCTGCACGCAGTGCACCCTGCGGCATGCCAGCTGGCAGTGCCATCAGGCTGGGGCTGCTTGCAGTGTACGCATAGCTTGCGTACCAGACGCTGTGCAAGCACGCCTTGCAGTGTCGAGGCCAGCAGAAAAGACTCCACCCCCATGTCCAGCAATCGGGTAATGGCCGAGACGGCATCGTTGGTATGCAAGGTAGCCAACACCAGATGGCCGGTCAGCGATGCCTGCACGGCGATCTGCGCAGTTTCCAGATCGCGGATCTCGCCAATCATGATGACATCAGGGTCTTGCCGCAAAATGGCACGCAGCGCCGAGGCAAAAGTCAGGTCAATACGGGCATTGACCTGGGTCTGCCCTACGCCAGGCAAATCATATTCAATAGGGTCTTCGACGGTCAGAACATTGGTCGTGGAGGTATCCAAACGGCTCAGTGCCGCATACAGTGTTGT
Source organism: Alcaligenaceae bacterium (assembly GCA_013416395.1). Classification (GTDB taxonomy): domain Bacteria; phylum Pseudomonadota; class Gammaproteobacteria; order Burkholderiales; family Burkholderiaceae_B; genus Allopusillimonas. The sequence goes on along the minus strand of JACCEP010000009.1, from coordinate 32,356 downwards.
GGTCTTGCCGCTGCCCGTAGGCCCCGTCACGAGAAAAATTCCGTGGGGCCTGGATATAAGCCCGTCAAGGCCCTGCAAAACGTCGGGCGCCATGCCCAAGCGCTCAAGCTGCAGGCGGCCCGCCTCTTTATCGAGCAGACGCAGTACCGCGCGCTCACCATGCCCGGTCGGCAAGGTAGAAACGCGCACATCAATGGGCCGACCACCTACCCGCAACGCAATACGACCATCTTGAGGCAAGCGCTTTTCAGCAATGTCCAGGCTGGCCATGATTTTGATGCGCGATACCAGCGCATTGTGCAAGGCGCGACGTGGGCTGACAATATCGCGCAAGGTGCCATCAACCCGATAGCGCACAACTGAGTGCGTTTCAAAAGGTTCGATATGAATATCACTGGCACCGTCACGAGCAGCCTGTGTAAACAGCGCATTGATCATGCGGATGATAGGTGCATCATCGCTGGTTTCGAGCAAATCCTCAATAGCAGGCATATCTTGCATCAGGCGATCAAGATCAATCTCGTTCGCGGCTGCATCAACAACGGTTGCGGCATCATCAGTCTGGGCATAGGCGGCAGCAAGCAGCGTGTCGAGCTCTTCGTCAGCAACCTCGCGCATCGGCAGCGAGCCGTACTGACGGCGAATCTCTGCCCGGGCCCATTCCGGCGTACGCTCGGACACAACCACCGCCGCGCCCGACGTGCCGTTCTGTATGAGGGCGCGGTAGGTGCGCGCCCATACATAAGGAAGCCGGGCTGTCATGGCGTCGTGAACGTCTCGGGCCCGGTCGGCGCAGGGCCGGAAGCGGGTGGGTAAGCGCCTTGTGCCGGTGCCACACCGCTGGCTTGCGGGTCGCGCAAATCAAGCAACCCTGTATTTGGATTGCGCTGGATATCCGGAAGCCTGGCGTTCGACGCGTCGGGCAGCAGCCACGTCCCTCTGACAGGCACCCCACCCTGCGCAGCCCGCATGTAGTTGTAACGGTCCAGCGTGAGACTGGCGCTATCCACCGCCGACCGCACGATGTGCGGGCGCAGGAACAACATTAAATTGGTTTTGCTGTGGCCACGCTTCTGATATTTGAACAGATTGCCCAATACGGGGATGTCACCCAGCAGTGGAACCGACACCGTGGAGTCATCAACCAGATCTTCAAGCAACCCGCCAAGCACAATGATCTGCCCGTCATCAACCAGCACCTTGGTTTCCAGGGCGCGCTTGCGCGTAATGATGGTCGAAGATGCCAGCGACGAAGACGGATCAACACTGCTAACCTCCTGATACAGCGACAGCTTAACCGTGCCACCTTCAGAAATCTGAGGCCTTATTCTCAGCGTCAGCCCAACGTCTTCACGCTGCACCGTCTGAAATGGGTTGCTCGCGCCATCGCCGGTGGTGGTGTAGGTACCCGTCACAAACGGCACGGTACGCCCGACCACGATGCTGGCTTCTTCGTTGTCCAGGGTCATGAGGTTGGGGGTAGAAAGCACGTTCACGCCTGTCTGGCGCTGCATGGCGCGTGCCAGCGCACTCAGGTTGAGCAACTGCGTGCCCAGCACATCGACCGTACCCTTGACGACGCCCAGGCTCAGACCGGTGGCCAGTGCATCAATCGTGGTGGTTGCGCCGGAAACCGCTCCCACACCGGTGCCACCTAAATTGGCTCCGCCAAAAAACGAAGCGTCACCGTTGTTAATGCTATTGGCGCCTGCCATCCACTGCACACCAAACTCGGCTGCGTTTTCAGAGTTGACCTCCACGATCAGGCTTTCGATCAGTACTTGAGCGCGCCGCTGATCAAGCTGATCAATAACTTCTCGCAGGCTGCGGTACAAAGGATCAGGGGCTGAAATAATCAGCGTATTGGTTGTTGGGTCAGCCTGAACCGTGGCACCCGATGCCGAAAAGGCCACCGTCTGCTGTCGCCCCCCGGTGGACATGGCTGGCATGGATTTGCCGGCCCCCGTCGCAAAGGCAGCATCAGGGGGTGATGTCGGGTCAGCCTGATCCATTGCACCCGCTGACAATGATGAATCGGTATCCGCGTTTGAACCGCCAACGCCCATTAACGCACCGCGCAGCACTTCAGCCAAATGCGTGGCCTGGGCATTACGCAGGTAAACCACATGAAGATTGCCAGCCCGCGACTCAGGGCTATCGATGCGACGAATTAAGTTGCGCGCCAGTTCCAGCCGCTCAGGTGTTCCTGCACGCACCAGCACAGCGTTACTGCGGGGATCGGCAACGATAGTCACCGTCTGGTCTTTTCTGCCGTCGCCAACATATAAAAGGTGCTGAGCCAGGGCGGCCACATCCAGCGCCACGCCGTACTCAATAGGGATGACATCCGTATTGATGGCCAGAGGCGTATCAATACGCTTGATCACTTCAGCGATACGATCAAGGTTGTTGGCGTAATCAGTAATGATGAGGCTGTTGTTGCCTGCATGCGCAACTATGGTGTTGTTGGGGGCAACCATAGGCCGCAGAACCGGCACCAGATCGGCGGCACTCTCATACCGCAGGGCAAACACGCGAGTGACCAGTTCACCGCCGCGGGCAGGCTGGTTGCTTGAAACAACCGGCCCCCCGAGCAGCTTGGCATCGGCTTCAGGGACCACTCGACTGACGCCATCGATATCAATCACAGCAAAACCCTGCATGCGCAGCGCACCAAGCAACATTGAATAGGCCGTATCGGCATCCACAGGGGCCTGCGAGACCAGGGTCAACTGCCCTCTTACACGCGGATCCACCACAAAATTGCGACCCGTAAATTGCGCCAAAGCCCGCACTACCCCATTTAATTCCGCCTCGTTGAAATTGAGCATGGTGCGCTGCCCCGCGTCCTCGCTTGACGATTGACGGGACGCCGGCATCTCATCGTTGTAGGTGGGGCGTTTTTGTATGGGAGGCAAAGGGCGAGGCCGCGTCGGCGGCGACGTGCCAGGTGATGCAGGAAAGCGCTGAGCTTGCTGCAGTGGGTTTGATCCTACCGAGCTGGATACCATCAGCGGCATTTGCTGACCCTGCTGATTGCTATCCGTGGTGGCACAGCCCCCCAGGGCAAGCGCCCATATCATTGTCCACACCGGAAGGTACCGACGGGCGAGAGCAAATTTGCGGGGCTGTCGCCCGGATATTGAGTCTGGTAGCTTCATGGCAGTAATGACATAGTCTTGGGTTCTTGAATTTACGCTAGCGTATTTGAAGCAGGATTGCGCCATCCTGACCCGAGGGTGGGCCCATGACGGAGAGAAGGTTTTGCAGCCCGGTTCGGGTGTCGCGCGGGGCAGACGCAATGGCCCATGCCTTTCCGTCAAATTTCACCCTGCCCGATGGCGACACTATGCCACTGCCCTCCATTTGCAAGGGCCCCTGGTCCGTCTTGAGCAACAGCGTTATCGAATTGTTATCGGCCCCGCTTAATAACAGGGTGTAATTTCCCATAGGTTGCACGCGCGTCAGCGACGAAGACGCATTACGCCATTGGGCAGTCAGTAACTGTCCGCCCTTGGTTGCAGTCACCGACCTGAGCACAGTTAGATCCGGCCACGCCAAAAACACCTCTCCGCCTGGGTCCAGCGTGTTAAAGAGTGCGTGCGCCGTGGTCAGTACGCTGGCCGGCAGTTGCAGCGACTGGGCTGAAACGCCCAGGCCCCGCCATGAAAGCGTCAAATTCAACGGCCCTCGCAACCACGGATGGGTAAGTGTTACGCCCGGCCAGCCATCAAAACTGAACCGCCAACGCACAGGGTCGGGCAAGGTGCGCCGCAAGCCGTTGGCCCCGACAGCCAAAGTTGCGGTGGCCGCCCACAGCGTTCCAGAGGCATTGGTCACAATCACGGGAGACGATTCGGGTATCCAGGCCATAACCCATCGCGCAGGCAGCACCACCAGTGCAGTCGCAATCGCTGCCGTAATCAGCAACACCACCCATGCGGTACGCGCGCCCGGTCTCAAGATTTCTCCCTGGCCGAAAGCACCAGAACAATCCTGCCCGAGAGCATGCCAGGCCGGTCACGGCCGTCTACATTGCTGCGGGCCAGATCAAGCTGTCGTGTCTGCACGTGCGCAAGAAAAGTCAGACTCGCCAGCCACGCCATGACTTGCGCTGCAGGCGCATTAGCCAGGGATAGCTGCCATTGTGTCTCGTTGGGCGAGGTGCCAGACAACCTGCTGAGCGTGCTGACGTTGATCAGGCCCATATCGCGCAGCGCGGCCTTCAAGGCTTCTTCTGTCTCACCGGGCGACAGCACGCCCAAACGGCCCCGGGTGAGTGCTCGAGTTTCAAGAATGGTGGCATTAACCTGTGCTGCACTGGTCTGCAGGCTGGGCAATTGCACTCGCGCCTGATTAATTGTGTAGAGTGCCGGGCGCAGCGCGACCAGCCATAGCAGCACCGCCGCCATCAATACGCCGCCACACAGCAGCAATGTCTGTTCACGTCGCGTACGCTGCTTCCAGGCGGCGTGTACCTGGTCAACGACGGGGCCGGTACGTGCGTGCCAGGCATCAGTGAGCGTGTGCGATATGGCGCCAATCTTCATGATCGGCCTGTATCGGTATCAGTTACACCGGCCCGACGCGCATGCCATACATGCGCCTGCGCAGGGTCTTTCTCCAGAAACAGCTGCCTTACCGAGGCGGCCTGCGCGAGGGCTGCCTCGTTGGCCGGCGCGGTATAACCCTCGGTTAGCGTGAGGGTCAGTACACCTTTGTCGTAGTGCATCGCCAGTACATGGCCTTGCGCAAAATCGAGCACTTGGGCCGTAGCCTGGGCCAGCGCCATGAAATCATCATCAGTTGCGGTGCCCTGGGAGAGCCGCAAGGCATCGCGCTGTTGCTGCGCCTGACGTACCGGGTCGATAATTACAGGAATCTGCGGAAAAGCCTGCGCCACCGCATGCTGCATAGACTGACGCAATGCCTCGGCCTGCCCCTTTAGCTGCGCCGCATACCAGTTCAGGCCAAGCACCCAAATCGCCGCCGCCACGGCCGACCAGGCCAGCGCCTTGCGCCAGCGGCCCAGCCCCGACGCCGGTCGCAGCGCATCGATGGCCAATGACCAGCCAGGCAAGGGTGCCAGCCAGCGAGGGCCAGCCGGTAAACCCAACGGGCGCTCAGGATCAGGGTCGTTAACGGGTAATGCAAGCTGGTGCGGCACAAAGGCCACGATATTCAGGCCCGCTTTGGCCAGCAGCGACCAGGCATCCTGTAGTGGCCGCCGGTTCGTCCAAGCTACATTTACCTTGCCATCGGGTGCCCGCTTTCCATGTGCTATGCACAGCTGCATCAGGTCTGACAAAGCCATAGGCTCGATGCTGCCAATGACGGCCGCATTTAGACGCGAGGCCGGCACAGGGGGCACGGTAATCGTTGTGACAACCGCATCATCACCATACAAAACAGCATATACAGGCCTGGCTCCGGCCTGTTCACCCAGCTGCTGCAAGGGGAGCTGGCCTGCGCGCACCAGCCGACCGTCTCCCTCGACGATAGCAAACGCCAGGGGAGACTCTAACGTCAGGCAAGAAAGAGGAGGCAGCGCCAGCCGCAGATGTTGTCTCATTTTTTAGTTAGTAGCTTACCCAGCGTATTGTGGATTGCCCCCGCTCGCTACGATGAAGCATAGCGCGCAGGCTGACTATCATATCATCGACGTCTACCTCTCCCGTGACGCGAAACCAGCTGCTGTTAACGCTGACGCGCCATTTAGCGTCAGGCTCCGGGTGACCTACGCGGTTGACGAAATCACCCCGATTTTTAAACCACATGCCTCGGTCGCGCTGGGCGACAAGGTCGCGCGCCCCCGCCAGGCCCAAACTGCCAACAACGGCGCCCAGCACCTCGGCAGACGCTGTATTGACGTTAACCGGCGTGATATCGGGAAGTACGGTGACAAAGGCCTGCAAAATATCGATGATGGGTGTTGTCACGCCTGGCAATGCGCGCAGGTCGTCGATATCGCGCAGGCCTACGGCCTTGGGCATGGCGCCTTCACCAAATTGGCTGTCGGCAACTCGCTGAGCCATGGTCATTGCCAGCGAGGTATCAATGCCCAGCCATTGCAACAGGTTTTCAAACACTTGGACTTCATGTGCATTAACCCGCGCCTGATCTGCCAGGTTGCGCAAGTTGTATTTGCTCTGAGAATCTTCTATTTGCCCTGAAAAAAGCGCACGTTCAGGATCACTGGCCGTGCCCACCGGCAGGCTGATTATGGGCTGCGACCATATTCCATCAAGGCGTGTGGTGGCGTTGCTGCGGGCATCTGTCTGCAGCACAACGCGCGCCCAGTCCAGGCCACCTTGCAGCAACCACGCCGCCTGAGTGCGGTTACGCTCAGAAATCAGAACATTCGCAAGTAAACCCTGGCGTTCAATCACCTGCGTAGCGGCCGCTGCCGCTGCGACCACAACCAGCAAGGCCGCGATCACAGCCATACCTCTTTGCCGGAATGATGTCAGTGAAATCATGGCAGAATCACCACCTTGCGATAGGGCTTGTCGACGCCTACGCCCTGACGATAGATTGCGATCTCAATACCCATGTCGGGCACAGATGCTACTGCGCGCACTGGTACCGCATCGTTGACAACACCGGGTTCAACCCAGCCCTGCCCGGCACGCCAAACTCTTACCTTAAATGCAAGAACGCCATCAAGCACCGCTGCGCTTGCCTCGGCTTTGGGCAATGGCAGCCGATACGACGGTGTGCCGACTGCCCGATACAGCCTTCCGTCGCGCAAATACCAGTGCAACTGCTGCCACGTGCCGTTACCCGCCGCACGCACCAAACCAAGCCCCGTGACAGGTGACCAACTAATGCCCGGCGGCATCTCAGGGTGCACACCCGGCCGCGCTCCAGGCCGCGTGTCGGCGACGGTATCAGCCTGCCCAGGAAGAATATCGGGACCGGCATGCAACAACACATCGCGCTCGATCTGCGCCAGCGTTCGAACCAGGGATAGCGTATCTTCAGCGCGCGCGTCCAGGCGTTCGCCAACATTTTGTACGGCATCAAGCCCGCGCCAGGAAATAAGGCTAACCAATGCCAGTAACACCAGTGCCACCAGCACTTCAATAAGCGTGAAACCGCGCTGAAGTTGGCAGGCCGCCTTCATTGCAACCTGGACGCCAAACCGTCCACCTCGGCCAGCACAGGCCCGTCACCCAGGCTGACACGCACGGTAACGCGTCGAAAACGGTTATTGGGCGTGGCCTGCACCAGTTGCTCGCAACGCAGCGTCAACGGGCCTTGAGGACAGGGCAGGCTCCGTCGCCCCACTGCAGGAAACACTGCCTGCAGACGCATTTCTGCCAGAAAATTATGTGCGGCCTGCTGTGCGAGACTGTTTTCCTGCAGCGCCTGCACCCCACGCACACCCACGCCCAACGCCCTGACGCAGGCCGCCAGTGCTACCCCCACAATCGCCAGGGCGACTAAAACTTCGATGAGCGTAAAACCCCGCTGAAATCGGCGATTTATCACGGATTCACCACAAAGCGCCCGCTGCCTAATCGCGCAACACGCACGGCCTCTGCGCCCGCAGAGAGCTTTAATTCTAGCGGCCCGGGGATCCAGTCGGCACCAAAGATGACGTTTCCGGCAGCATTTACACGCACGTCAACGGGCTCAGCCGATATCCATTTACGAGGGCGTAAAGCAGAGTCTTGCGCCATGGACGCATCGGCAGCCAGCGAGGCCCGCGCGGCCAGACGGGCAGGCAATATCAACTGCCGCGGCAGACGCACAAATCGATACCCTTTTGCAGTGTGTTCCCAGACTATGGTCCGGCCGCTTGCAATGGCCTCGGCCTGGGCCACGGTAAACAGTTGCGCCAGCCGCCTGGCGTCCTGACGCAGGGCTCGTGCATTATTGTCACCAAAGGCCGAGACACTGGCCATCGCGGTGCCGATACCGATGATGAGCAATACGATCATCATCTCCAGCAGCGTAAAGCCGTGCTGGCGATCAGTTAGACCAGGAACCAATATCCGCATCGACGCCCTCACCTCCCGGTTTACCGTCGGCCCCCAACGAAAACACATCAATATCGCCATGCACGCCCGGGTTCAGGTATTGATAGGGGGTATCCCATGGGTCGCCGGGCAGGCGATCCATGTAGGCTTTGTTGCCTTTGCCCACTACCAGGGCATCAAGCCCCTGCTCTGAGGAAGGGTAGCGGCCATGATCCAGCCTATAGAGTTTGAGCGCCTGCATGATGGCGCCTACGTCTTGCCGGGCAGCAATCGCGCGCGCCTGGTCTGGCCTATCCATGACGTTGGGGACAATAAGTGCGGCAAGCACACCCATAATGACCACAACGACCATGATTTCGATGAGCGAAAAACCCTGCTGGCGATGATGGCGTGTGCCGGAAAAAATTGGATGATGGGTCATTGAAATTATATTGTTATGCTGCCACCCCGAATGAGGGGCATGGCGGGTTGGACGACAACGCACTTCAATAGGCCTAATGACGCCAGCCACCTAAACACCGCCCTCTCCAGAGTATTGATAATATCTGAATTGCACGTGCCTGTGGGCTTGCACCATTGTTGGCGCAGGCATATCCTAGTCCGGTTAAATTGACTCACAACCCTTCAAACCCATGATCAAGCCCTTTTTTATGCCTACCCAATGGCTAAACCAGCAAAGCCCTCACCTGCTTCAGGCCATGGCTATGCTGGCCGCAGCAATTGGCATGGGGCTCTGGAGCGCCTTGCTGTTTGCGCCAAAACCCGCAGACCCACCGGCTTTGCTGGCGTTGGGCCCTGTACCGGGCCAAAGCACTGAGGCCATCGCCAACTGGTTTGGCGGGGGCAATGCGCATCTGCGCATCACTGTCGTGGGGCTTATTGCGGCAGGCCAGCGCGGCGCAGCGCTGCTGTCCATTAACGGCCAGCCACCCCAAGCCTTCAAGGTAGGCCAGACGCTTGCGCAGGGTGTAACGCTTGCAGCCGTGTTGCCAGAAGCCATTGCCATAGACCAGGACGGCGTAGTTCAAAACATTGCCATGCCTGGCCAGGCATTACCCGCCCAAGGGTTTATTCCAGTCGGCCGATAGGCTATAACCTCAGCAATACCACAATGCCCGCAACGGCCAGATAAGGGCCAAAACTAAACGACGCCTTTGCATCCAACCGCCCCCTCAGGCGCTGCACGAAAGCAATCACCAGAGCAAGCGACGACGAAATAATCAAGACCCAGGGCAGCGACATCCAGCCCAGCCAGGCCCCCAGCGCAGCCAGCAACTTGAAATCGCCATGGCCCATGCCTTGCCGCCCCGCCACCAGCAAAAACAGCCCACTAATGCTCCAGAGCACCATATACCCTGCAACCGCCCCCACCACGGCGTGACCCAACACCGCAAAGGTATCATCCATGTTGACCAGCAGCCCCATCCACAACAGCGGGATAGTCAGCATGTCAGGCAGAAAACCCGTCTCGGCGTCTATCCAGGCCAGCGTCAGTAAAACCAGGGTATATACGATGGCCACTACAGCAGCGGGGGTGGGGCCAAAACGCCACGCACACAGCATGGCCAGCATCATGCCCGCAATCAGCACACCCTTGCGCCAATGCCGATGAGCCACCGAGGGAGTCGATGAAATAGCGTCATCCAGGCTGCGGGGCAGGCGATATGCAGCAGCGCTTAACGGAACAAGCAGTACCAGAGCCAGCGCCACTGCAGCCAGCAGCGTCGCAACCGACCCAATGTTCCATACCGTCCACATATCAGACTTCCAATTTAGAACTTTGGAGCGTGAGCCTTATCGGGCGTCGACCCCGAGTGCCGCCAGTTGTGCCGTTGGCGGCGCAGCATCTTTGACCAGACGAAACCCCACGTGCGACATGGGGTTGTGTGGATCGGTGCCCCGGCGTGCGCTGGGACGGTACGAAAGACAATAGCTTTCATTGCAGAGAAACGAGCCACCACGAATAACCCGCTTGGGTGCATTGACGGGTACGCCGGCCTCAAAAGGGTCAAAGGCTTCGGCAGGGCCCGCGGGGTTCTCAATGGGCGTATTCCCGGCAGCACTGGCCTGCTTGGCGAAATAATTGGCCCCATACCAGTCAGCCACCCATTGCCAGGCATTTCCGGTCATATCTTGCAGACCATAGCCGTTTGGCAGAAACGTTTTAACCGGCACGGTGCCGGCTGCGCCACCCGCTTCGGGGCTTACTACCGGAAACGTGCGCTGGCGGGTGTCCCAGTAATTAGCCTGCAGTCTGCCGTCAGGCATCAGCTCATCACCCCACACAAACGTCGCCTGCTCCAGCCCACCACGTGCGGCATATTCCCACTCGGCCTCGGAAGGCAGGCGCTTGTGCGCCCACGTGGCATAAGCCTGTGCATCTTCATAACTGACTTGTACAACCGGGTGATCACCCTTGCCTTCTATGGTGCTGTCAGGCCCCTGCGGATGACGCCAGTTTGCGCCGGGCACATACCGCCACCACTGAGAATAATCAGCCAGATCAACGGGCCCATGGGTGCCGACAAACACCATGGCACCGGGCACCAGCACGTCGTCTGGCGGCTTGGGCACGCCTGGCGGAAGCTGTACACGAATGGTTTCCCAGTCGGGTTTTCTCTCGGCCGTTGTCACGTATGCAGTCTGGCGCACAAACTCGGCGAACTGGTCATTGGTGACATGGGTGACGTCCATCCAGAAACCATGCAACTTGACTGGGTGTGTCGGGCGTTCGTTTGCCTGGGCCAGCTTGCTGTCACTACCCATCTTAAAAACACCGGCAGGTACCCATGCCATGCCTTCGGGCGTGGAAACGCCGTCGCCAATTATGATGACGGGCTCCACCAGATCGAGCGCCGGCGCAGGCGGGCTGACCCAGGCCAGGGCCACAGCCCCCGCAAGCAATGCCGCGATGGCCCCGCCCACGGGCAGCAGCCATTTGCGCAGTGGTTTAATAGACACCATAGGTGCGTTTGCAGGTCTTGTTCAGATTATTTTGAATGACACTCTCGTCCAGGTTATTGGTCTTGCCATCGCGCGCATCGCCCACCACAAAATCGTACACGCTAGACAAGCCCCATTGGCGGGCAATCCGTGCCCAGTTGTCAATATCCTCAGCGTTAACCACGCCATCTATATTGCCGTCGCCCGGGCAATCGGGGTTGGATGCCAACAGCTTGTCCATCTTGTCGCTCAGGTCTTTATGCACCGCCTTCTGCTCACTATCGGTCGTTGGCAGCAGATTGCGATCTGGCGTATCAAGCAATGGCACGGGTGCAGCCTGGTTAATCTCAAACATTTCCTCGGTGCTAGTTTTGCCGAAACTGTCAGTCGCCGAGAAATAATTGTTCGTAGTGTTGCGCACCAGCTTGAAGCGATCATTGCGGATGGCAATAGACGATTGCGGCAAAATCCCAACCTCAGCAAGCCCCTCCTTGAACAGCGCCTGATTTACATGGGCGCATGTGGGGTAGCCTACGCCACCATTATCTATTACCCCTTTATCTGGGTCATAGCCCGGCCCCCACCAAACGCCAAGGTTGTCTCCGCATACGCTTTTGGACGTCGGTATCTGCGTACATGTCGAACCTGTTGCCGTAATGACACACGGGCCATTCTGGCCATTATCCGCCTGAATATTCATGCCGGCCATGGTGAAATTAATGGTTCTCAGGCTGGCCTGCCCAGGGTTGGTCAAATAGGGCAAGATACCCACCGAGTCTACAGTGCGTTGCACCTCTTTATGCACATCCAGGCCTGCCAGTTCACCAAAAAACTGATACAGATCGACCGTATTTACCATGTGCTCGACGGCACGACCCGGCTCGACGACCTGGGGCCCGGCGATGATTAATGGGTCCCACACACCTGTCTGATAGGCTGTACCTTTTGCCTGCGAGCCAGAAAAAGGCCGTTTGACGGCGGTGCCCAGCGACCCGTTGTCGCCAACAATAACAATAACCGTGTTCGTGGCTTTGGGGTCATAGTTCAGGCTGCCATCCTGGTTGCGGCTGGCAAGCCCCGTCTCGACCAGCAAGCGACCAAATTCGGTATCCATGGCCTCCGTCATCTGGTTTTGAATCCCACGTCCCAGTATCGGGTTTGTGCAGTCCCAGTCTTCTGAATTCGGCGGTTCTTGGCCTGAAAACAGACTGCGTGGCGGCTGCTGCCAGGGCGTATGGGCCGCACTGTAGCTGACCGTCGCCATCCAGGGCTTATCGGCAGCGCGAGACTTAATCCAGTCAATGGCTGCATCGGTTTCGATGCGAGTGCGGTAGCCCCTGGCTCTGGGGTCAGTAAGTGGCACTTCCTCGACATCGCCATCTTTGATAATGACGAGCGGTGAAACGTAATAGCCGTTTTCGCGATTAAAAACCAGCGATGCGGGCGGCGTGCCGCAGGTGGCTTTAGGCACAAAAATACCGCCTGAATCCAGACATTGCAGCCCTGCTGCATCCTCATTATGTGTAAGGCTGCTTATGGCTGAACAACTACCATTGGCCTGATAACATGCGCCCGCTTTGGCGCCCGTAGCCGCCGATGGCCCGGCAACAAAACCGCACATGTGCGTACCTGCAGCGGCAACGCCCCCCGCCGTGGTGTCAATTGAGCCCGGCAACCCACCTACCCAGCCATAAAAATAATCCCACCCAAGAACTTTGGGCGTGGCGTTTCCGGCTTCATTGTTCTCGGGCCCGGCCAGATGAAACTTGCCAAACATGGCGTTTTCATAATGGGCCTGCTTGAGTAACTTGGGCGTGGTGGTGTCGTACGGTGAAATTTGAGAATTGGCCAGGTCTTTAGGGCCAATGGCCTGGTAAATATTGGTGCGCAAAGGATAACGACCGAGAAAAAACGCGGCGCGCCCCGGTGAACACTCTGGCATGGACCAGGTATTGCGAAAGCGCACGCCTGCAGAAGTAACCGCATCCATATTGGGCAAGTAGGGGGGCACATCGCCGCCATAGCCGAACGACTTCATCTGGTCGATGCCGACATCATCCATTATTACGAACAGAATATTGGGGTTTGCTGAATCGCCGCCGGAGTCGGCGTGATCGCTGCCACCACTGTTGCAACCCGCAATGGCAAACGCCGCACCGGCCACAGCCAATAAAGCTGGAAGTCTTTTATTCATGTTTTTGTCCCCTGTGTCCTTCGCCCCTGACTGACACAATTGTTCTTTTGAATGGCCGCGCTCATCGGTATTTCTTGGTTTTTGCATTAGCGGACCACACCCCTATACGGCAGCATGTTACTTATTTCCGACAAAGAGTAACAGAATTTCTTTTAAATATTAAGCATTGGTTCTATACGAATCACGTATGAGAGAGACCGATCGACATAAAAAAAAGCAACAAATCTGTCAAATTGAAACATCCATAGACCATCCAAGTGGATGGTTTTATTATGTGTTCATGCCTCCAAGAACTCGCCCCCTCACTTCCGTTCCCAAGCCCGCCGACGAAAAGATCACCATCAATCTCGGTTACGTCGACCTTGGCCAAATCGATCTTCTCGTTCAGGAAGGCTTTTATGCAAACCGAACCGATCTGATCAGAACTGCCATCCGTAATCAGCTGGCCACGCATGGCGACGCCGTACGCCAGGCGGTCAGCCGAAAGACGCTGGTGCTTGGCATTCAGCACTACACCACTGAAGATTTGCTTGCAGTCCAGGCCGCAGGCGAAACACTTGATATCCGTGTGCTGGGCCTGGCGACCATCGCGCCCGACGTTACGCCCGAGCTGGCGCTCGCCACCATCCAATCCTTGACGGTACTGGGGGCTCTCCATGCCAGCCCCGCCGTAAAAGCAGCCCTGCGTCAGCGCATTCGCTGACTACCTCTTCGCAGTAAAGGCAATAAATCTATGCACCCCCAATTTCAACAGCTAATGAAGCAGGCCGCCCAGTTGACGCAATCCGGCGATCTGGCCGCAGCCACAGCCATGATCCAATCTGCGTTGCAAAACGGCGGCGCTCCCAACGCCCGCAACCAGTATGACGACACCAACGTCATTGACGTCCATGCCTGGGAAATCCCAAACCCCGACTCTGCAACGTCAACAACTGCTGCACCTCACGAACAAATCATCACGCCTACGCGCAAACCAATCGTTACTGGCGACACCTTTATCGCGGGGTCATTTCGCAACTCATCGGGCCAACGCGGCTACAAGCTGTACGTGCCACCCAACGCGGACGAACGGCCCTTGCCCCTGGTGGTCATGCTTCATGGCTGTACCCAGGACGCCGACGATTTTGCAGCCGGCACTGGCATGAACAAGATCGCAGAATCGCAGGGCTTCTATGTGCTCTACCCTATTCAACCGGCCCAACTTAACCCACAGAAATGCTGGAACTGGTTCAAGCACAACCACCAACATCAAGGCCGGGGCGAACCTTCGATTCTTGCGGGCATGACACGCAAGGTCATTGGGGAGCACGACATCGATACGCAGCGTGTTTACGTAGCAGGCTTATCGGCGGGCGGAGCCATGGCAGCCATCCTGGCAAGTGCTTATCCTGACCTGTACGCGGCGGCGGGCGTCCACTCAGGGCTGGCACCTGGCGCGGCATCGGATCTTCCGTCGGCGCTCGCCGCAATGAAAAGTGCAGGCACTAAAAAGCCTATGCACGCAGGCAGCGGTGTACCCACCATTGTTTTCCATGGGGACCGCGATAAAGTCGTGCATCCGGGCAACGGCCAGAGCGTGATTGCAGCCAGCGCAGGCGCGTCTGCACGTGTCGAAACCCTTCGTGTGCCAGGCTTGAATAACAAGCGTCACAGCACCAAGCACATGTACCGCAATGCGGCGGGCGACATCATTGCCGAGCGCTGGGACGTGCATGGCGCTGGCCATGCCTGGGCCGGCGGCACAAAAAGCGGCTCATACACAGATCAGGCCGGCCCCGACGCCACAGGTGAAATGTTGCGGTTCTTTTTTGAGCGATCGTTGGGTAATAAGCGTTAGGTACTGTCTGACATAGGCGACGGCACATTCTCGCCACTAGCCTGCATGTCGGCCACAACCTCGGCCACCGTGCCAATAATGCCGTGCAGCGCACGATCCATATCTGCATCTAACCACGACAGGCTGGGGAACTCTGTGCACAAGCCGATGTGTTCCTGGTCTTCTTCTGACCAGATTACCCGGTAGGTGTAGTGTTTTACGCTCATGCTTCATGACTCCTAAAGCGTTATGAACTCTACTTTGCATTGCACAATTTGCAATGCAAGGCCAAATACGCGCCGATTAATGCAAATTGCGCGGCATTCAGATAAAGCTTGTAAGTGACTGCGCGGAGTGCCATCTGTCGGCACTGATTAACAATCTAAAAACTGCGGGCTGCCGGCATATCTGAAATCGTCACACCAAATATCTGCCTTCGGTCTGCAGTAAACCGCTATTCTGCCACCTCGCCTGCACTTCTGTTATGCACAAATAACATAACAGAAGTCCGGGAAACAAGCTTGGTGCCTACCTTGCCAACTCCTATGATGATTGGACAATCATTTGAGCGAGCAAGACAATGGGCAACAGGTTAAAGGACAAGGTCGCCATCATTACCGGCGCAGGAAGCGTGGGGCCGGGTTGGGGTAACGGGCGGGCAGCTGCGTGGCGCTTCGCACAGGAAGGCGCTAAAGTCTTTGCCGTAGACCTGAACCCCAGTGCGCTGGAGAGCACAGTAGAACTTGTCCGCGCAGAAGGCGGAGAGATCACCCCCTTCACTGCAGACGTTACCAAGGCGTCAGAGGTGTCCAAGCTGGTCGAGGCCTGCATCGCGACCTATGGCCGCGTTGACATCCTGATGAACAATGTAGGTGGCTCCCACAAAGGCGGGCCTGTTGATCTGTCCGAGCAAGACTGGGACAAGCAGATCGACTTTAACCTCAAAAGCGCCTTTCTCATGTGCAAGTACGTATTGCCGCACATGGCCGAACAGCAATCTGGCGCAATCGTCAATGTCTCGTCTACATCGGGCATACGCTGGACAGGGTCTGCCCAGGTTGCCTATGCAAGCAGCAAGGCTGGTGTTATCCAACTTTCGCGCGTCGTGGCCATTGAATATGCCAGCCTAAACATTCGCTGCAACGCAGTCATTCCCGGTCAGTTGCACACACCCATGGTTGAAACACGGCTGGCCGGCCAGCGTGCCGGCGGGGATGTCGAAAAATTACTGCAACAACGCCAGGCACGCATACCTCTGCCGTTCATGGGAGACGGTCGCGACACCGCCAATGCAGCCTTGTTCCTGGCTTCGGATGAAGCCCGGTTCATCACCGGCACTGAACTGATTGTGGACGGCGGCATGGTCGCGCGCTGTTCCTGAGGAGTGACACCATGTATTTATCAGAACGCTATCCCGATCCTGCTATTCGCATACTCGATGAAAGTTTTGCCAAGCTCGTACTTGCGCTCGCCAAGGTAGAGCGGATTTCCAGCGATTGCCGATGGGCAGAAGGCCCTGTTTGGATGGGAGACCATCATTGTCTTCTGTGGAGCGATGTGCCGTCCAACCGCATTTTGAGATGGGATGAGCGCACTGGCCAGACCAGCGTGTTCAGAGAGCCATCCAATTACGCCAACGGCAATACCCGCGACCTGCAAGGCCGATTAATTACCTGCGAGCATCTTGGACGGCGCGTGACGCGTACCGAATACGACGGCACGGTCACTGTTCTGGCCGACACATTCGACGCCAAGCCGCTCAATTCACCCAATGATGTTGTTGTGTCTTCCGATGGGGCCGTGTGGTTCACAGACCCGCCCTTCGGCATTGCGGGCTACTACCAGGGTGAAAAAGCGCAACAGGAAATCCCTGCTGCAACCTACCGCCTCGACCCTAAAACAGGTGTCTTGCAGGTTGCCGATGCCACTGTCCAGGGACCAAACGGGCTTGCCTTCTCGCCAGACGAAAAAACCCTATACGTTGTTCAGTCGCGCTCTGCGCCCCGCACGCTCGTCGCCTTCGATGTGGCGCCAGATGGCACGCTGTCGGGCAAGCGGGACTTCATCGATGCTGAAGCAGGTACTCCTGATGGCTTTCGTGTGGATATTGAAGGCAACCTCTGGTGTGGCTGGGGGATGGGTACGGCTGAGCTTGACGGCGTACGCATTTTCAACCCCAAGGGTCAGGCTATCGGACATATTGCCCTGCCTGAGCGTTGCGCCAATCTGACCTTTGGCGGCACACATCGCAATCGCTTGTTCATGGCATCGAGCACGTCGGTGTACTCATTGTTCGTCAACACACAGGGTGCCACGGTGGCATCACACTTCTAAATAAAATCAGCCTGGAGACTCTTATGCAACCTACTAAATTGATTCAGCATGCCGCTGGCGTGCTTCTGTTCGCCGTCGCCGGAACAGCATTGGCGCAAACTGGCACCACACGCATTGTTGTCGCGTTTCCTCCTGGGGGGCCTGCCGACACTCTCGCCAGGGTCGTTGCCAATGAGCTTAGCCCTATCATTGGCCAGAACGTTCTGGTCGAAAACAAGCCAGGCGGCAATGGCGCCATCGCAGCCAACGAAGTCAAGCGCGCAAAGCCTGACGGTACAACCGTATTCTTGAGTTCCACGGGAGCCATCGCCGTAAACCCAGGGCTCTACAAAAAACTCACCTACAACCCAGAAAAAGACTTCGTGCCCGTTACCATGCTAGTAGCCACGCCTGAAGTGCTGGCGCTGTCCCCCAAAAAAGGTATGAAGAACTTCGAAGACTTTGCAAAGGCTGCCGCCAAGGGAGGCGATGGGGTCTCATTGTCTTCATCTGGCATAGGCAGCATGCCGCATATGGCCATCAGCCTGCTCAAGCGCACAACACACCTGAACATTCTGCATGTACCCTATAGCGGCGCAGCCCCCGCTATCAATGACTCCATGGGCGGACAGGTCGATGGGTTCTTCGGCGACATTTCAGGCCTGCTGAAATACATCGAGGACAATCGTCTGACGGCGGTGGGCGTTGCGGCAGGAAAGCGCTCCCCCGCACTGCCCGATGTACCCACATTCCAGGAGCTTGGATATCCGGATGTCGTGGCAATCAATTGGTACGGCGTATTCGCACCTGCGGGCACATCCCCCGAGGTTGTAAACACCTTGAACGCCGCCTTCAACAAAGCCATGCAATCTGAAAAGGCCAAGGCCTTTATAAAAAGCACCGGCGTTGATGCGTTTTCGACAACACCTGGCGAGTTCAAGAAAATGGTCACCGATGATACCGATAAATGGGCGGCGCTGATCAAGGAAGAAAATATAACGGTGAACGAATAAGACGCCGTGCCAGTTAGCCGGCCGTCCACGTTTCGATGACAAGCTCATGCAGCATATCCGACACACCATCATTCAGTTTGTTTATGCGCGCTTCCTGAACGGGGGTGGCAATGACCAGATCGTTAATGATGACGGGGTTCTCGATAAAGGCGTAGCGAAATCTACCCTGATGTCGCGGATCCTCAACTTCGGACTTGGGAAGAATCGAACACACTTCGGCCTGCAGTGTGGTTTCACCGACGCTCTGAACCAAATCCACCTCGGCAACGATGTCCAGACTGATGCTCAGCTCTCTGCAGGCCTTGTCGACCAGCGCACGTATGGAGTTGGGTGCGCTGGGCAACACCATGGGAAAGGCCTGCAGTTCGCTACCCTGAATGCGCGAGGAAGGAGCAGGCTGATACGTATCCGAGTAGGCCAGCACCAGTTCTTCGCGAAAAATGGATCGATAGCGCAGCAGGTCAGAAGGTGGAGGGTCATACAACAGGGCAATATCAATACGCGCCTTGCTCAGCCAGCCGAACATTTCGACGCTAAGCCCCTCTGTCACATTAAGTGTGGCACCTGGAAAAGCCTCTCGAAACCGCTTGACCAGTTCGGGCGCAATGCGTCTGGAAATTCTGGGCGGCAAGCCCAGCCGTATCCTGCCGTCGCACTGCGCGCGATATCGATCAAGATCTTCTTGCGCGATCCTGACAGCGCGGCTAATGGTTTGCGCATGATTGAGCAACCTCAACCCAGCTTCGGTCGGCTCCACGCCGCGACCTGTTCGGCGCAGCAAATGCAAGCCCAACCCAGCCTCAAGTTGCTGCATTTGACGGCTCAAGGACGGCTGAGAAATATGCAATACATCGACCGCACGGGAAAAACTCTTTTGTTCGCAAACAACGATGAAGTATTCAAGTTGCTTGATGTCCATGAGCCTCCTCTCGCCGCGTCGTGTTATCGATTTTTTAAATAATGGAGTGTAGCCAATAATGGTCCGAGATAGTGCCCCGCACGGGGCAAGCGCCCAGACAGTTGCGTGCAGTATGCCTGCACAGGCTTGCGACAGCCATTGCCATATTTTTGGCCCGGCCAGCCAGTTCCCCTTTGCGCCTGAGCGTTCTTATACGCCTGAGGATGCAGGTTTCGACATGCTGCATGCCATGCACCAGCGCCTGGGCTTGGAGCGCGGCGTGATCGTGCAGCCCAACTGTCATGGCTACGATATGTCAGCAGTTGTCGATGCATTGCGACGTGGACAAGGGCAGTATCGCGCCGTCGCCCTGTTGCCAGACAACGTAAGCCAGAGCGAGATTGCCAGGCTGGACGGCGAGGGTGTGCGTGGTGTGCGCTTTAACTTTGTGGCACATTTGGCTGGCGCCACACCTGACGACATGCTCTCCATGGCCGAGCGCATTGCCACGTTCGGATGGCATCTATGCATACACACAGATGGCAGCTCGCTGCTGGCCCTACTTCCAAAGCTCCAAGGTTCAGAGGTCCCCTTCATTATCGATCATATGGGTAGAGTGGATGCCGACGAGGGCGTGCACAGCGCGTCTTTTCAGGCATTGCTCTCTTTGCGAGATGATCCACTGGCATGGGTAAAGATATCAGGAGTAGATCGACTGGCAGGTGGTCACTCACCCTACGACAAAGGCCATGCGTTCGTCCGTGCCCTGGTCGAGCACATGCCTGATCGCCTGCTTTGGGGTACAGACTGGCCGCATCCCAACGTCGCCGGCCCCGTGCCCGACGATCAAGAGCTACTAAACCTGCTCTGTGCCCTATGCCCCGACGCTGCAGTTCGCGAGCGCATACTGGTTCATAACCCACAACAGCTCTACCGTTTTAAGGATGCAACCTCATGAACAACATCGATGCCCCTGACACCAGCAGAGCGACTCTGGCCGAAACCATGCGTGAAGGCGCGCTCGCCGTGCTGGTGCGCATTCCCGACCATACCCTGACAAGGGCCCAGGCCATCGCCCTTTGCAGTAGCGCCGATATTACGGAGCATCTCGCAGATGTGGTCGGCGACCGGGCAGCCGCACGATGTTTTCATGTCGTGCACGCCGTGGAACATGCCGAAACCTATATCTATATTCTGGGTGGTACATCCACGCACGCCTTGGCGGTTGAGCGCCTGAGAAAAACCGTGCAGGCGCTGTACCCCACAGCCGATGTTACATCCCTTGAAGTGTGCCAGGTCGTCCCAGGCGCTTCGGCAGGGCTTGCTGGCGCCTGGCATTATGTCGTTGAAACCGATGTCAAGCCACAGGCTGAAAATGACTTCAATGACTGGTACCAGAACGAGCACCTTCCCGGTCTGGCCAGCGTACCCGGCACCGTGCTGGCGGTACGCTTAAAAAACCCACAAGGTTCGCCCCGCTATCACGCATGCTACCTGCTGCATACGCGAGAAGCATTCGGCTCCGAGCCGTGGCTGGCCGTGCGCGCCACGGACTGGGCCAGTCAGGTTCGCCCCAACTTCATGAATACAAAGCGGACCATGTTCACCGTGGCTGGCTAACCCACCTGCTGTGCGTCGCCCGGCGCCCACACATCAAAAAGGATTCGTTTTATGCCACGTTTGACCATGCCAGACCCCAGCTCCTTCACCACTCATCAAAAGCGCGTACATGATGCCATCGCCAGTGGGCCTCGGGGACGAGTACGCGGGCCGCTGGCAGTCTGGCTGAACCGCCCCGGGCTCGCAGAACATGCCCAAGCCTTGGGTCAATACTGTCGTTATGACTCCAGCCTGTCGCCGCGCCTGTCTGAACTGGCCATCCTGATCATGGCCGTTTACTGGCGTGCAGAGTTCGAATGGTGGGCGCACAAACCCATCGCCCTCGATGCCGGCATTACACAACACGTAGCCGATGCATTGCTGATGGGGTCAGCGTCGATTCCATTTGAACGCAACGACGAGCAGATCGTGCATGCATTCTTGACCAAGCTGTTGCAAGATCGCCACGTGCCGAATGAGCTATATCAAGATGCGGTAAAGACATTAGGGCAAGACCAGGTTGTCGACCTTGTCGGCCTGGCAGGGTATTACACGCTTATTTCCATGACACTCAATGTGTTTGAGATAGGGCTGCCCGAAGGTGAGCCACGCGTATTTGATGATGCGGAAAAAGCCTAAACACGTCTCAATACTGTGCTAGCATCGCGATTATGTTGCGCAGACCCGGCCACTTCCGCATACCTCTGAGCGTCCACAGCGTCATGCTGTGGCTCGCGACGGTGGCGTTTGTGTGCCGTGCCTTTATGCCTCTCGGGTATATGCCCGATACCACCGCACTGCGCAATGGTCAGCTGGTACTAACACTTTGCACAGCAGGCGGCGGCGTATCGTTTCTGTCGCTAAATGCCGCAGACAATGACCCGCAGCAAGACGTGTCGCGCGGCGATAGCTGCCCCTACGGCATGATGAGCGAGCAGGCTTTAATGGCACCGGGGCCAGATACGCTGCACATTGCGCTTCCCACCGCCGCCAAGGCCGTCTATAACATACCCGTTTTTGCCACGCTCCCGCCCATGCCCCCTCTGGGGCCACCTCTCGGTTCGCGAGCGCCACCTTACCACCTCAGTTGATTTGTCTCCATGACGTCGATGCATTTCTGCGTCGGCCATCGATAACAAGTATCTGAGGTTTTTTCATGCCCTCCGCTTTTGTACGCGCAGCCATTGCCGCTGTGCCACTAGGCTGCCTGTTGCAGTCTGCTTTTTACGTCCCTGTCAGTCGGGCCGCCGAATCTGTCGCTCAATTACCGGCCATTTCCATTCGCGCCGCTGAAGGGCTTGAGCTTAATACCGTTGTTACCACGGGTTCTTCCCTGGATCTGACGCCGCTGGAAACACCCGCCAGCGTAACGGTCATAAGCCGTGAACAATTGGAAGAACGGGGCGACACAAGTGTGTCAGACGCCGTTAGCCGCGCACCGGGTATCAGCCAGATCGGCCACCCCGGAAATGGCGGTGACGCGCTGGCGGCTCGCGGCTTCACCGGCTCCAATTCAGTCATGCAGCTATACGATGGCATGCGGCAGTATGGCGGTATCGGCATTACCTTTCCGTTTGACACCTGGTCTATTGAACAGATCGAAGTGCTGCGCGGACCGGCCGCCGTCATCTACGGTGAAGGCGCCATAGGCGGCGTCGTTAACGTTGTACCCAAAAAGCCCCAGCGCGGGCCCATCGAAAACGAACTGCAGTTCAAACTGGGCACCGACAACACACAAGGGCTGGCCTGGGGCAGCGGCGGAGCCATAAACGACAAGCTGTCCTACCGTTTCGACATAAGCGGTAACCGATCCGATGGCTGGGTCGACATGGGAGACAACCGTGACCTAACGGTTTCGGGGGCCTTGACACTGGATGTCTCGCCCGAGCTCAGTCTGACACTAAGCCATGCGCAAGGCTGGCAGAAACCCATGCGTTATTTCGGCATGCCTTTGCGCGATGGTGAACAGTACGACGCATGGCGAGACAAGAACTATAACGTCGACAATTCGGACATTTCATTTCACGACCAGTGGACACAACTTGCGGCAGAGTGGACGCCCAACGCAGACGTCACCGTGCGCAGCCGTCTCTATCAAATCGACAGCAGACGTCACTGGCGTAACGCCGAGAATTACGATTACCTACCGGCCAGCGGCCTTATTGAGCGCAGCGGTTACACAGACATTCGCCACCGGCAATCGCAAACGGGCAACACCACCGACGTTCGTATCGACACAAGCCTCTTTGGTCTGAAGAATGAGGTGTCAGTGGGGTTTGACATCAATCGCAGCCACTTCAAGCACAGCAATAACTCGCCTTATGGCGGTGTGTCTTACCTGGATCCAGATCAGGATGGCAGAGGCGAATTCATCGATGTTGTATCGCCCACACCACGTTACCGCAATGTAGCGACCCAGTATTCGCTATTTGCTGAAGATCGCATCGAACTGACCCCGTCCTGGTCAGTGCTGGGCGGATTGCGCTATGACCACATCGACCTGTCTCGGAGCGACCTGGCGGGCGGCACCACGTCTTTCGACAAGACCTTCTCCAACGTAGGCTGGCGTGTAGGTACGGTTTATGATCTCGCACCCGGGCTTGCGATTTACGGCCAATATTCTGAAGCAGCCGACTCGGTCAGTGCCATCATGATGATGTCACCCTCCAACAAAAACTTCGATTTATCGACCGGCAAACAATGGGAAGTTGGGGTCAAACAACAGTTCTGGGGCGACCAGGGTGAATGGACGCTGGCTGCATACAGAATCGTAAAAAACGGCCTGGTCACACGAGACGTTGCCGACCCAACCACCAGTGTTCAAGTTGGCCAGCAATCTTCACAAGGTCTGGAGGCAACCGTGGGCCTGGATTTTGGCAAATGGCGTCTTGACGCCAACGCCTCTATTTTGCGAGCCCGGTACGATGACTTTACAGAAGCTGTAAATGGATCAGCGGTTTCGCGCAACGGCAACGTGCCCACTGATGTGCCTGAGCGCCTGGCCAATGTTTGGCTAAGCTGGAAATTTCTGCCCCAATGGACGGCGAGTACCGGCCTGCGCTATGTTGGCAAGCGCTATGCGGATCGCGCCAATACACTGGAAATGCCTGCATACACAACCGTCGATCTCGCCCTTCAGTGGCAGGCGCGCAAAGACCTGCGATTCGCTTTGCGGGGCTTCAATGTCTTTGACCGACAGTATGCAGAGACAGCGTATTACAACCCCACGCAATGGTTGCAAGGGCCAGGACGCAGGGTCCAGCTGACTGCCGACTATCGTTTCTAGCCAGGCGTAGCCAACATGACTAGCTTCTGGATGCGATTTAAGCGCATCACTTACCTCGTGCACCGATGGACGGGTGTTGGTGCGTGCGTGCTCATGGCCATCTGGTTTTTAAGCGGCGTGGTCATGCTGTTTGTGGGTTACCCCAAACTTTTGCCTGCCGAGCGTCTGGCTGCGCTGCCTGTGCTTTCCGCCCCCGACTGCTGCGTGCCGGTCGAGGCTGCGTTAGCACAGGCCCAGAAACCGACGGACGTACGCGAAATTCAGCTGACAGCGCAGGGGGGCCAGCCGTATTACCGACTTCTACAAAACGACGGGCGCTATGTCACGGTCAATGCGCTAACGGGTCTTGTTCGCCCCCCGGTTACCAAGGATGAGGCGGTTCTGGCGGCGCGTACATACGGGGAGCAGGCCCGGCAGCGTCAAGGCGCTGGTGGCCAGCCCATGACGGAAAGCGCTACGCCTATGCCAGAGCCCGTTACGGGGGCAACCTGGCTGGGTCTAACGCAAGAAGACCGCTGGACCCATTCTGGCAGGCTGAATGCGCACAGGCCCTTGCATCGTGTTCAGCTAGAAGACCCCGCGCATACCTTGCTCTATGTGTCTTCCTCCACCGGCGAGATCGTCATGGATGCACCACGTGCTGAACGCGCATGGAATTATGTCGGGGCCTGGCTGCACTGGCTGTATATGTTCCGTAATCAGCCAACCGATCCTATCTGGAGCTGGCTGGTCATTGTTCTGTCGGCAGTAGGCGTCATCACCGCCGTAAGCGGAACCTTCGTGGGCCTTTGGCGCTGGCGCTTCAGCCACCCCTACAAATCAGGCTCGCATTCACCCTACCGGGATGGGTGGATGCGCTGGCATCATCTGGCAGGGTTATTGTTTGCCGCGACAACGTGTACCTGGATATTCAGCGGCCTGATGTCCATGAACCCGGTGGGGGTGTTCAACCCTCAGCATGCCAAACCAGATGTGGTGGCCTGGCGCGGTGAAACACCAGGCCAGGTGCGGCTGGAACTGCAGGCGCCTGAAGCACTGACCTTGCTGGCCCGAGAGGGCTTTTACGCGCGGCAGCTGGAGTGGCGGGTACTGAACAAACAGCCCTATCTGCTTGCGCGTGACGCAGCTAATGATGTGAGGCTTATCGTACACGAGGCTGGCAGCTACATCGTGCGCAAACAGTGGCCTGAGTCTGTGCTGGTCGCGGGCGCACATCATCTGTTGAAAGCACCCATAGCATCTTCAAACGTGTTGAGTGACTACGATGCGTATTATTTTCACCGGGCGACTGCATCCATGTATGGTGCCGATGACCGGCGCCTACCCGCATTGCGTGTCGTATTCAAGGATGCCGACGCCACCTGGGTTTATATCGACCCGCACACGGGAGACGTAGAACAATCCCTGAGCCGCAGGCAAAGAGTTGGCCGATGGCTATTTAACCTACTGCACAGCTGGGATTTTCAGCCCATGTTAAAGGCTGAGCGCACGCGCGACATTGCACTGATACTTCTGAGTATTGGTGGCTTGGTAATGAGCGTGACGGGTGTGTGGATCGGTTATATACGACTGCGGCGCAAGCTGTTGGCGGGTTAGCCATTTAAGGAACAAGGCCAACATTCAAAGCGTTTCACTTGATCGGGAAAATGACTAGGCGATCCCAATGACCCACAATAAGGTACGCTCGACAGCGCGCATTCGCTCGGAGTCCAGTTGACCAATTGTTTTACCGATCTTCGAACGCGACAATGTTGCAATTTTGTCTACCATTACTTGAGATAGTGATTGCAGGCCGTTGGCAGGATTGGGCTCGATAGTTACACGAAAAGCGGTATCACGAATATCGCTGGTGATTGGGCATACGATAACGCTTTGCATTTCGGCAAGAAGATCTGACTGAATGATTAATACGGGACGGGGCTTACCAGAATCCCCCTGAAACGCCACAGTAACGAGGCTACCGCGACCACTCATTGCCAACCCTCCGTTGAGTTCGCCGCATCATCGGTAAATTCAAGGATTTCCCTCTCTGCTGAATCACTCTTTAGCTTGCGAACCTGCCGTGTGATTTGCTCAGCAAACTGGGGGGTGCGCGTGTCGGGCACCCACATCTGAAAGGGCCGCAAGCCTTCGGCCCGCAACCGGGCGCGGTGTCGTTCAACCTTGGCTGTCGTGCTCATGCCATTCACCCTCTCTGTTAACCATGTAAGGTATCATGTTACCTTACGTGATTACTGCAAATCAAGTTTTCCAAACGGTGCCGCACATGGTTATTTTCAGCACGAGGTGCAAGTATTTGCAAGTTGCACTCAACGCAATAAAACCAGCCATCTGCCTCTGCTACAGTGAATACTCTTGCGTGTTTTCTGTCGAGCGTGTCCTGTGAAAACTCTGTTTGTGGCCGGCTTGCTGGCGTTTCTTGGTGCACTGTTAATTACCAGCACATTCAAACCCAAGCCTCTGGAGGCGCAATTGTTGCATCTGCAGGTTAAGCAGACTTTGCCCGAAATGGCCGACGAGCTGGCTGCTGAGCCTGCCCAGATCCAGGCGCTGTTTCTTGCGTATGCAGAAGACCCCGTGTTGCTTGCCAAGGCAAAAATCGCCTTGCTGCGTTACCCCGAGATTGCCAGACCGCTTCTTCTGACATACGGAGGGAGCCCAGACTTCCAGGCTGTGCTTAGCCGTTATGGCGAAGACGCGCTCCTGCCGCTGCAGTATTTTGTCACCCATGAAGTCTTTACGATCGAGTTCATGCGCAAGATCAGCGAAACAACCCAGAAGGCGCTAGGGCTGTTCGGTCAGTCTGGCGACGAACCCTCCTCCGGCTCAAGCGGTGATAGCGGTGAAATGTCGAGCGAGGAGCGTGGCTGGTATGCCATACAGTTCATCAAGACAGAGGGCTACGACTTCATCGGGCAGTTTGTACTGGCTCCCAATGGCAAAGTCGGCTGGGTTCAGACTGAGCGTGTGCTTGAAGGCATCAATAGCTTTTTCGCAGGCGGGGTTAAAGGGCTGGAAACCCGCGTACGCCGTGATGAACCTATAAGCGTGGGTGATGTGGGCTGGGCAGCGCTGGACGTCGCAATTGGCGTCAGTGCCTTCAAAATATTGCGCAAGGGCAAGGCTGGTGCGGTTAGTGGGCGCACCCTGACCTTTTCTCAGCGGTCTGCGGCGCTGGGCTCCGGCTTATGGCGCACTAGTGCCATCGGTATGCGTCTGGTGAAGTATGGCGCACCCGCCGTGCTGGCGTATATTGCCATTCGTCATCCCAGCGTCATCAACTCCTTGCTGGGGTCTGTGGCTGAAAAACTTGGGCTGCCCCCTAGCCTGGTACAGGTAATAGGCTGGACGCTCGTATTGCTTCCTGTTCTTTTGTTGCTGCGTCTTTTGCTGCGGCCATTGGCATGGGCTGTTGCGGCCTTTCTGGGCTTGCTACGCTCGGCCGACAATTTAATGAGGAAGCGCGAGGCGCGGGCCTGATAAGTAACGTTTCAATCTTCGAAACAAGAGCCCGCGTTCGCCGTAGCCTAAAAGCCTTTATTCATTCAGCAAGCAGGCTGCGTTTACCCATGCGTGTAGACGAATCTACCAGGAGAAGACCCACAGCCCGCAATCGCTGAAAAGCCAGCGAATCAGCGCCTGTTTCGTTGCCCGTAAATTTCACTTGTTGTGATTGGCGGCTCTGCACGATTGTTCCCTTGTCCGCTGCGCTGCACGCCACGGTCTACGCGATTCGGTTTGTTGGCCGTACGTCCATCGTATTGGCGACCGCTCGATTTGGACTCTTGGCGACGGTTTTCGGCTCGACGGTTTTCATCGCGGCGATTGTCAGCACGATGATTTGACTTCGTATTACGATTTCGGTCGTAATCACGACGGTCGGAGCGATGTGAGTGATTATCGCGAGGGTAGTAGCCTGGGCCATAATTGCGATAGCGATAATCGTCATTACCGCGGTACCCGCTGTAGCCGCTATATCCATCGTAGTGGCCATAACCACCGTAGTCGTTGTAGTACGGTGAGTCATAGGCACAGGCTGAAAGCGTCAGCGCCAGGCCAACGACCACAGCTGCGCGTGTCAGCAATGAACCAACATGGCGGCTCTCGCGGTTACTCCTGTTAAAAAAGGTCAAGGACATATACGTCTCCCAGTCTGCTTAAGCAGACGGCTATTGATATCCTTATCCTACTTTGAAATGGACGGCTGCAGTGGGGTTTTGAAGCTCGATGCAACATCTGGCGAGAGAATATACGTGAATGAAACCCGATGAAACAAAGTTGCAAGTAAATTGAACGAATCCTCACTTGATGCGCGGTATTCTCAGCGCTCCTGCCATATAAATGGCAACAATCTGGCTTAAGTATTCGTCCACGATTCGCCTGAGGCCGCATGACATTGATGTCAGCATCCGCGCGAACGAAAATCAAAGGAGAAAAAAACATGAGCAGCCCGCCACCAAGCCCCGATCCGTCACATCACGCGGCCAACGGAGCCAAGCTCCACGAACTGCGCTTCCTGAAGCCGCATCTTCACCTGACCTCCGCTTTTGGCAGTGGTGCATTCGGGCAGAAGGCCGAGAGCTTTGCACGTTATTTCGATACACCGCAATTCCTGTTGATACAGACAGCCATCGTGGTCATCTGGATAGTGTTAAATGTGGCGGGCATTACTCACTTTGATATCTATCCGTTCATTCTGCTCAACCTCGCATTCAGTTTGCAGGCGGCTTATGCCGCACCCCTGATCCTGTTGGCGCAAACCCGACAGGCAGATCGCGACAAGGCCTTATCCGAAGCTGATGCCCAGCATCGTGAAGCTTTGGCACTTGCAGCCGAGCAGCGCCAACAGCACCTGACAGAGCAAGACGCACAGATGCTTGCTTTGCTGCAACAGAACACAGAGTTAACCAAATTGACACATCAATTGAGCGAACGCATCGAGATATTGACGGCGGCTGTCCACCAACATCTTGTTGGCAGCCAGAGTAGATAATGCCGCGTGTTGCGGGATATTCAATTGGATAGTGTCCCGTGGTGCGAGGTGAGTGTGCTTTCGGTTCCTTCGTTGGTGACGGCCTGGGGCAACTTGCAAAGGTCGGGGCATATTTAACCCTGCTTGGCGTCATTGTTGCAGTATCGCTGCTGCCCGTATGCATACAGGCCTATAGACGGCTTCGATCCAACTAAATCGCCTCTATAAGCGCTACAGACGCCCTTCCTTTAACGGTTAAATTGTTGTTTCTGTTGCTGGTAGGTATGTGTGCCTGTCAGGCAAAGTGCAAGCCATGCAAGGCCTTCCGCCAGTGCGGCCAAAACGTCGCTTAGGTAATGCGCCCCGAGGTATAGCCGGCTAAATGCTACCAAACTAACCATGGCAAATGCCAAAAGCGCCGTCCATACACGTCTGTTCCAGGAAGACGTGTTTGCAATAATGAATGCAGCGAGCATTCCATAAAACAACGTACTCGCTGCCGCATGGCCACTTGGAAAGCTATAGCTGCTCAGGCTAACGAGTGGCTGCTCAAATACCGGACGTGCACGCTGGAACGCGTGTTTCATCAGTACGTTGAGCAGCATGCCCCCTGGTACTACCAAAACCAGATTCAACAGCCAGTACCAATACCGTTTCGCGATGAGTATTGCAGCGAACACCAAGGTTATTATGGTGATGCCCACTGTGTTGTGCAGCAAGGAGATCATTTCCATAATCTGCGTCAGCCAGGGCACCGCATGCGCGTGCAACCATTGCGCGATATGCCTGTCGATGATAGTAATGGGGTCGCCCGTCATTACATCCTCTGCAATAGCGCCGAATACCCAGCTTGCCGCAATAAGAATTAGCGCACCGACCGAAAGGCGTAAACCCAAATAGCCATCGGGTGTAAGCCTCGCTCGAACAAACGCCAGTTGTGGCTCAAAACGTAAACATAGTGCGGCAACTCGGGGCTGTGCCAAAAATCGAGACCATGCCGACTCAAGTGCGGCTTCATGACGCATTGCCCAGCGCCACAGCCATACCAGGCCGAGTGCAAACACAAAAACCCCGCCCAGAATAGCGCTTGCCCGCCCAATCCAGCCCGCCGCGAGCTGCCAGCTTGCACCTAAAAAATAACCAAGAAGCGTAACGGCTAGCGACCAAAGAAATGCACCTGCCATGTTATAGGGCAAAAAGTAGCGATACGGCATCCTGGACGAACCCGCCAAGAAAGGTACCAATGCACGGGCGAACCCCACAAAGCGCCCCAGAAAAACTGCCTTACCCCCGTGCCGTGTAAAAAAAGCATCTGTTTTCGCGATGCGCGCTTCGTTAATACCAAAGCGAGACCCATAACGCAGCAGCGCAGGCCGGCCCAGGTATCGTCCCATCTCATAACCCAAGCTATCGCCAAAGGCGGCACCTATGGCGATGACCATGATTAGTACATCAAGGTCAAAAACGCCTTGCGCCGCCAGAAAGCCAGCCACCAGCACCAGGCTTTCACCGGGCACGATAACCCCCAGAAACGCGGCAGACTCCAATGCGGCCCCCAGGAAAATAACCACATATCCCCATTGCCCGGCCCGGGTGACAAGCTCGATAAGGTAGTTCAGCACTCCCGACCTCGATTCTTTATTGTTTGTACTCAGTGTGAGCTAAGTCAGGCTCCGTATTCTCCACCGTAGCGCAATTTTTTGCGTACCTTTATTTGGAGAACCACTATGTTTCGTTACACCAAAACCGCCCTTGTCGCCGCCATTTTAGCTTCGGCGAGTGTCGCAGGCTACGCGACAACCACAGCTAGCAGCGCTGAAAATGACGCCTCAGCCATTGGTAGCGCAAAAATCTCACTCATACAAGCCATTACGGCGGCCGAGCAACACGTCAATGGCAAGGCGGTTCAGGCAGAGTATGAACAGACTAAAACAGGTTGGGCGTACGACGTAGAGGTGGCCAGCGGCGCCAACGTGTTTGATGTGAGCGTCGACGCCAATAATGGCACCGTTCTTTCTTCTATCCAAGACACTGCTGACAGCGAAGACCGAGCAACACGTTAATGCCAAGGCGGCAGCTAATACCCTTACTACATCCTGCACCCAAGAAAAGCTCTAATCCAGAAGAAGAACCACTATGAATACGTCGACGAAAACTGCCTTGAGCAAAGTTCCAGAAGTCACAATACTGTTTTGGATAATAAAGATCGCGGCAACCACGCTCGGTGAAACGGGTGGCGATGCCGTATCCATGTCGATGCATCTAGGCTATCTGATCGGCACGGGTATTTTCTCGGTCGTGTTTTTGGCAGCAGTATTTGCGCAGATCAAGGCCAAGGAGTTTTATCCCTCTCTTTACTGGACAACCATCATCGCTACCACCACGGTTGGCACGACGCTGGCTGATTTCGCTGACCGATCTCTTGGTATTGGCTATGCGGGTGGGTCGACCTTACTGCTGATTTTGCTGCTCGGCTCATTGTTTATTTGGCATCGCACACTCGGCTCGGTCTCTGTTAGTACCGTTAACTCACCCACAGCAGAAATGTTTTACTGGGTGACCATTATGTTCTCCCAAACGTTAGGTACCGCACTGGGCGATTGGACGGCGGGTACTGCAGGACTCGGGTACGCCGGCGCCGCAGTTGTCTTTGGTGCATTGTTAGCGTTGGTCGCGGCCGCTTACTACTGCACAAAAACATCGCGTACCTTGCTTTTTTGGGCCGCATTCGTACTGACACGCCCTCTTGGCGCAGTGGTTGGAGATTTTCTGGATAAACCGCTTAATGCAGGGGGGCTGGCTCTAAGTCGATATTCAGCATCGGCAGCGTTATTAGTCTTTATTATGGTGTGCATTCTCTTTTTTAATCAACGTGCTTCAAGCACAGCACACTAATTTATTTCCAACGGTAGGAGAAGGCATGCGGATTTTACTGGTCGAAGACGATGCCATGATTGGCGAGGCCATCCAAGGAGCACTCAAGAATGCTTCGTACGCCGCCGATTGGGTCAAAAACGGCCAGACAGCCCTCACAACACTGGAGTGCCAGCACTATGACCTGGTACTGCTCGATCTTGGCCTGCCTGGCAAGGACGGGCTAGAGGTGCTGACCACCATCCGTGCCAAAGGCAACTCAGTACCATTGCTCATCATCACGGCCCGCGATGATCTTAATGACCGTCTGCGCGGCTTAGACGGCGGAGCTGACGACTGAATCGGCCAGGCTTTTATAGACGGTTCGTTGCCTCAGAAAAGTATTGCTGTTCGTAGTTTACCGGCGAAAGGTTCGCGGCATGGCCATGTCGACGAATTGGGTTGTAGAACATTTCGATGTAGT
>JACCEP010000008.1 GCA_013416395.1 Alcaligenaceae bacterium | reverse complement strand
GACTACATCGAAATGTTCTACAACCCAATTCGTCGACATGGCCATGCCGCGAACCTTTCGCCGGTAAACTACGAACAGCAATACTTTTCTGAGGCAACGAACCGTCTATAAAAGCCTGGCCGATTCAGGTTGTAGCTCATTGAAGATTCACCGCACAACACTAATTAGCAACGACGAGTGGCTCAAGCATGGTGCAGCTTCAAAATAATAGTTTACTCAAGCCGATGCTGCTTTGCGGCGCGGCTTAACTCAGCCCTTATCGCACATTCACTGCAAATAAGAGAATTTCCGCTTTGTCGGGTTCGGTCATTTTCCGTTTGGCTACAATCGGCCAGGAGCGGTCATCTGAGAATTCGCTCTGTAACAGACATTGCTCTCAGTACTGTACGTTAAGTTGGATATTCGGTTGTCCCCGAAATGAAGGGCAGATAAGTTCGCCAGCGCGCTCTGGCATTAGGCATCCGAAGAGAGAATGGAATACCTACTCAGCGTTTTGTCTGGCGGAACTAGTGGAGCAGTTTTAGTCTGGCTTGCCAAAGGATGGATTTCAGAGAGATTGAAACAATCCATTCAGCATGAATATGCTGAAAAGTTAGAAAGCTATAAGACTGAATTGAATTCTAAGGTCGAAGGAATTAAGCACGAAAATCAGGTTTCACAACTTCGTACCTCGCTGTTTTTCGACCATCAACGAAACGCATTCGCAGCGCTAATAGCAAAAATTGCCCAAGTTAATACAGAGTGGGCGGCTCATTACGATCCTAATGATGGTTTATATGAACCTGTTCCTTCAAGTCGGCGCAGAGAATTTGAAGGCTTGCTGTATCAGCATCAGTTGTTTTTGGATGAGGAATGCTTGATGGCCTTGTCATTAATTACGGAAGCTTACTGTCGATCTCTTCCATATGATGATGGAAGCGGTGCTCCTCCAAAGCAAAATGATTCTAGCCAGCATGTTTCTTATATTGAATATCTACAACCACGAATAGCTTCAATATTTCGTGGAAAAATCGGCGTCGCTGCTGATCCTCAACACCTAATAGACGTCGCGGTTTTATCAGCAATTGAACTTGTGAATGGTTATCACTTTTTGGAAGTCGATATTCCTCCGAAAGGGGCGTTATCGACTAGGAAAATTAAGAACGCTGCTGATAA
The DNA here is from genome assembly GCA_013416395.1 of Alcaligenaceae bacterium. Lineage (GTDB taxonomy): Bacteria > Pseudomonadota > Gammaproteobacteria > Burkholderiales > Burkholderiaceae_B > Allopusillimonas. Next base: position 189,693 of record JACCEP010000008.1, on the reverse strand, counting down.
AGTAGCGGTTGGTTTAGACAATACCGATGAGTTAGTTATATTGCTTAGACAGTTTGACGAATATTTGAGTCGTGATGGCGGGTGGATCCACGAGGCTCAGCTAAAGGTAAAACAAACTTTGAATATTCTAGAGAAATGTATAAAAAATCAAAACTCTCGGACGCGGTGAAACTGCGCCGGTGTGTGAGGCCTTGAAAATCCACTTTCTCGGTAAGTGTACTTCCGCAATAGGTCGTTTCCTGTCTGACAGTGTTTGTCAGATCAAGTCTGGACTTATACATATAAATGCTGATCAGCCACTCAATATTTCTTTATAGCTGCTCTATATCCGAAAGAAGAGTACGAAGCGCAATACTGCGATCCTGACCGTAGGCTGCCAGGTATAGCCCCAGCAGCCGATGCAACTCATGGGGCAGTCGTGCCCTAAGCTCATCCTTTGCTAGCGTATGTCCTTCGTTGGCTAATTCTGCCAATGCGTCCGTTGTGGCTAACTTGACGCCGTAATTCGTGGCTTGTGCTTGTTCGCTCATCGATCTCTCCGTCGCGCTAATCTGTAGCTATCAGCCATTCCGGCGTGGCTGAATGACGCCACAGTGCTTATATATAGTCGTACGCGAGACGCCATAATCCCTGGCAACCTCTGCCACACATGTGGATGGATCGCGTAATAGTGCTTTGATGGTCCGCACCTGTTTGTCATTAAGCTTAGGAGGACGACCGCCTTGCCGACCGCGTGCGCGTGCTGCGGCTAAGCCCGCCCTCGTACGCTCACGGATCAGGGTGCGCTCGAACTCGGCCAATGCCGCAAAGACATGAAATTGCAGCTTCCCCGTGCCTGTACCGGTTTCGATTTTTTCGCTCAAGCTTTCGAAGTGAACCCCTTTGCGCTCCAGGTCGTCCACAATCCGAACTAAATCCTGCAGGCTTCGACCCAGGCGATCCAACCGCCACACGACAAACGTGTCGCCGGGCCTCAATGCTTTGAGGCATTGCTCCAACTCGGGACGCTGCGCATTTTTCCCGCTAGCTGTTTCTTCGTAAATGAGCGCACATCGAGCCCGAACCAGCGCATCGCGCTGCAAGTCCAGGTGCTGATCGTCAGTTGATACGCGAGCGTATCCAATACGTTGATTCATGAACACTTGATGCACATAGATAGATGAACAAGTTTGCGGTCAATTTATCGCATCTCTGCACAGAAAACCAGTCGGCTTTCGTGGCTGTTCAGAAAACCACCGTTTTTCTGGAGAGATTCGCAGGCTCCCACTCCAGTTACCATGCCCCGCAGACTTGGTTGATCAAACATGCAGAACATGGATGTTGTTAACTCAGATGGTAATGGAGTTCACAGCTGGCCTAGCAATGAAGGAGACAAAGGGGGTATACATAACACGCCCGCGTTTCGGCGCCTCCTTGCCCTTTCGTCTGGGCACAAGCCCTCGGAATTCCTTTGGAAATGTATAGGTAGCCGTGAACGTGGGACGAGGTGACAGGCTTCTTAGCGCGTGAAGAGAGCGATCCTCCATAAGCTCAATTCCCTTATCCACACCCTCGAAGTCGTCTATACGAATGTTTCGCCTACCGACAATGACCATTAAGGCGAATGAAATTGGGTTGGGATAACGTCGGGGGTCTTCCCGGTGCCGGGCCCTAAGATATATCTGCGCGGCCTTCGCTTGATCAACTACTTTTACCCATCTTTCGTCGATCGATTCTGTTATTTTTGGCGTTTCGCAGTTCATACTCGCCATCTTGAGTTCAATGCCAATAACTCGATTATCAAACCATGCGAGATAGTCTACCCGCCCATTCTTTGTCTTGGGTGTCCCGTCCCCCTCGATATCATGCTCTAGCGCGTCAACATTCGCATCCCGCTCCGGCTTATCTATCCTTACCTCGGTACGCGAACGAAGGGCCACTCTAGAAATCGCCGTAGCAAAGAGTCCGGACATAACGCGCTCATTCGCCCTCAACGGCGGATCAAGATCATATTGAATGCCCCGCTCGTTCATAGATGCTAACGCCATAGCTTCGTACATCATCTGACGGTAATTTTCACCCGCAACTTCGACTAACACATTGCGAAGGAAGCCGTTGAGGTCGCCTGCGTCTGAATTGCTTGCTACTTTGCCTGTGAATGCTTTGATGACTCTTAACATTAATAACCTTCGGTAGCTGTGAATGACAGGCTTCAGAGTTTATCTTCAATATGCTAACGGAGGTTCGTAGTTCTCCTAGGTCTTATCTACCGCACCCTGGTCTATGTATCGTCACAGCAATTACGGCACGTACTGCAAGCCCAGAAAAACTAATCGAATCCTCGCAGCTCCGGCCACATCTCATACCAATCATCAGGCCGCAACTGCTTCCGGGTCACAGCGCCACCGGTAAGCCCTTCTATTTGCACACAACGCAAGTGCGGCACGACCTGCTCTCCCGTCGCCCATCTATGGACCGCAGAAGGCGCAACACCCAACGCACGCGCCATGGCGTTAATGCCACCGACAATGTCACAAGCAGTGCGAACAGGGACAAATTTTGGTACAGAGTTTGACATGAGCTTATTAATGACTGAACTAGTTGACAGTCATTCCTTGTTGAGGAATAATTTTATCCGCTCGCTACCGCGCAGCACCGCTCCTTAACAAGCAGAACCGATAAATACCGCGCCCTGCCCTTACCGGCAAGCGATTGCGCGGCTGCCCAAGAGACGTCGGGGCAGGAGATAAACCGACGAAAAACCAGGGCACCCCCGGGCCGTTTGTGTCGGCGTTAAGAGGGGGCTGAACTGGCGACCGTAAAAAAAACAAAAATAGGCGCCGGATCGTCGTGAGACGACCCCTCGCGGGGATGGCGGGTAATCCTCGAACCATTTACTCATGTCTGAACCCCTAAAAATTTTACCGATTGCGCTAACAATTGGTACATCCAAAGTTCAGATAACGGACACTGCAACAGGCCTACAAGCACGCTGCGGTTTCCCTAAAGCAAGGTGTTAACACCCTTGCTTTGGATAGACCCCGGATCACACCGGACTCTATCCAAAGCAACATTGACGGAGCAAAGCAAATAATGAAAAAAGTGCTGCCGCTCGTTGATCCGGTCAGCAACAACTGTCAATCGAGCGATCTGTTTAAAAATATAGCCACCGACTGGTTGACCCTCATCGGTGCAAACGTAGTGTTCACGACGCTTGGCGAATATGAGCGTTCGTTGGGTCGATACTTCATTCCGCAATTTGGAAGTCGCCCGATTGACAGCATCACCTATGAGGAGCTGTCGCTTTACTTGGCCAAGCTGCCCGTTTGTGGCAAAACCTTCAACAACGTCATGACGCCGCTGCGGGGCGTTTTCGCCTACGCGAAGCGCTCGGGCAAGATCCTTGAGGACATTACGGAACATATCGACTGGCGCAAACATCAAGCGCCCGGGCCAGATCCCTTGGAACCTGGCGAGGTGCTGCGTGTCATTGATTATTTGCGGGCCACGCAACATCCGACCTGGCATAACTATTTTGAAGTCGCCATGTTCACCGGCATCCGTCCGTCTGAACAGATTGCGTTGCGCTGGCCGGCAGTCGACTTTCGTCGTGAACAATTGTGTATTCGGGCTGCAAGGGTTCGATCGCGCGAAAAAGACACGAAAACCCATCGCATCAGGTACGTGGACCTTCAAAGCCGTGCTGCGCAAGCCTTGATTCGACAGCGGGAGCTCACGCACACGTTGACGGGCCACATTTTCATTAACCCATGCACCGGCCGATTCTTTGCGTCTTCGGCAACGGCGATGGATGTCTGGCGCGAAGCATTGCGCGAGACGGGCATACGCCCACGCTCGGCGAGACAAACGAGACATACCTACGCCACGTTGTGCCTGCACGCCGGGATGAACCCCGCTTACGTATCTCGCCAAATGGGTCATACAAACGCCAAGATGTTCTTCGAAACCTATAGCCGCTGGCTCGATGGCCATGCCAATGATCGCGAAAAAGCCAAGATGGATGCCTTCTTGCTTGCTGAAACTAACTTCCAAACAGGCGTATTTACGTCATACGTAACTGCTTGATTTAACTGGCGCGCCCGACAGGAATCGAACCTGTATCTAGAGCTTCGGAGACTCTCATTCTATCCATTGAACTACGGGCGCAGGGTCGCTATTGTACCGTGTTTACAGAAAAGCATCGGGCGGTATCGTGTCGCGGCTGCGTTAACTCAGGCATCCGGAGCGCGGCTGTATACGCCCAAACATGCATCGATGCGGTACAGTCGCTATAATGCCTCATTCGGGGAATACTGAAACTTTGGATGCAGGCGACACCTGCGGCGTTTCTACCCGATCGTACGCCACATTCAACGTTCAGGCCTTGATGCCCCTCAAACAGGAACACGCAGGATTCGATTATGAATAATACGGAAGAGCACGTCGAAGAAACGCAATCTGAAGGCCTCATTAAAACGCCCAAACAGCTTATTGTTACCGTCATTCTGGCGTTCATCATACCGATTGCTGTAATCATTCTGCTGACACACCTCGTTGCCTCAACATCACGTGGCGGCGCAGGTTCTGACTCGCTAAGTGAAGAGGCCATTGCCAACCGCATCAAACCCGTGGCTGACTTTAGCCTGGTTGACGCCAACGCACCCAAAGAGTTCAAAACCGGTCAGCAAGTGTTCGAGTCCACCTGTACGGCCTGTCATACAGCCGGCGTAGCTGGCGCTCCCAAGCTGGGCGACAAAGAAGCCTGGGCACCCTTCATCAAAAAAGGGTACGAAGACCTTATCCATGCAGCCATTCATGGCATAGGCGCCATGCCACCCAAGGGCGGCAACCCTTCGCTGGATGACTTTGAAGTCGAGCGCGCCGTTGTCTATATGGTAAACAAGTCTGGCGCTTCGTTTGACGAGCCCAAAGAGCCAGCCGCTGCTGGTGACAAGGCCGAAGAAAAAGCGCCCGCAGCAGCAGCCGCTGCACCTGCACCCGCAGCGCAGAAAACTGAAGCTAAAGCCGCCGCACCCGCCGCTGCAGCCGCACCTGCTAAAGAAACAGCTGCCGTTGATCCTGCCGGTGAAAAACTGTACAAATCAGTGTGTTTTGCCTGTCACGACACAGGTGTTGCTGGCGCTCCTAAATTTGGCGACAAAGACGCCTGGTCCAAGTTTCTTGATACCGGCGTAGACACCATGGTGGCCAATGCCATCAAGGGCGTAGGCGCCATGCCTCCGCGCGGTGGTTCACAAGCCACCGACGCAGAAATGACCGCTGCCGTCCACTATATTGTCCACGCTGTCGACCCCAGCAAGCTTGCCGCCGCAGCCGCACGCGCTGAAAAGCCCGCTGCAGAAAAGCCTGAAGCGAAAGCTGAAGCACCTGCAGCGGCAGCCGCACCGGCCAAAGAAACCGCCGCCGTCGACCCTGCCGGTGAAAAGCTGTACAAATCGGTCTGCTTTGCCTGTCACGACACAGGCGTCGCAGGCGCCCCCAAGTTTGGGGACAAAGCCGTCTGGGCCAAGTACATTGAAACCGGCGTAGACACCATGGTAGCCAAGGCTATCAGCGGTGTGGGCGCCATGCCTCCGCGTGGTGGTTCACAAGCCACCGACGAACAAATGTCCGCCGCCGTTCACTATATGGCCCAAGCTGCCCAGTAAACGCTTCGGCGGCTTACCACTACCCGCATTACTGGCCTTGTAGTACCACCAAATGCCCACACCACGACACACGGCGGCTCCTGTAGCCGCCGTTTAACTTTATCGTTATGCTCACAGACACATTGACCGCCCCAGAGGCTGCTACCTTGCAGTTCGAAAAAGACACTTATTTTGGTTTTGAAGTTCCATTCATGCGCTATCTCGGCCTTCAGCCCGAGCATATAGAGCCGGGCTATGCTCGCGCACGGTTGCCCTTGAATGCAAACTTGACCAACAGCCGGGGCGATGTACATGGCGGCACCATGATGAGCGTGCTCGACTTCATTCTGAGTGCGGCCGCACGTTCACACGACCCACTCAGTTATGGTGTGGTGACTATCGACATGTCGACCCACTTTCTGAATGTGGCACGCACTGACCTCGTGTTCGAGGCGCGCCCATTGCGTCGCGGACGCAGTATTGTTTTCTGCGAAGGCAGCGTCAAAGACGCCAATGACGTAGAAGTATGTACTGCCCGGGCCGTCTTCAAGCTGGTCGCGCTCAATAAAGACTAAGGCGCTCTGCAACCAGAGCGCTTACGCTCTCTATAAGCAGCGCCGCTCCAGATACCTTATCTGCCGAGCTGCAGCAACATTAGCGAGCCCCTTGGGCTTGGGCTTACGCAGCATACGCTGCGCACGCAGCCCAGTGTCTTTAGCGTTCGCGCCCTAGCAAAGTCTGTATTTCTTCTGGCGGCAAACCAAGCCAGCCGCTCAACACCTGCTCTGTATGCTCGCCCAACAACGGCGCGGCGTGACGGTACTCGACTGGGCTTTCAGAAAGCTTTAACGGGCTGGCGCCAACTGGTGCCTTGCCAGCCAGCGGGTGTGGCAGATGGCGCAGCATTTCTCGCGCCTTTACCTGAGGGTTGTTGTAAACCTGCTCAATGGTATTGATTGGGCCAGCCGGCACCCCCGCGCGTTCCAGCGCCTCAAGCCAATAATCACGCGCCTGCAATTTCATGGCTTCAGTCAGCAGTGGAACCAGTGCTTCGCGATTGATCACTCGGTTAGAGTTGGTGGCAAATCGTACATCGTCGGCCAAGCCTGGGCGGCCAATGACCCCGCAATAAGCCCTGAACTGCGTATCGTTGCCCACAGCCACTATCAAGTGCCCGTCAGCGGCCGCAAATACCTGATAAGGCACCAGGTTCTGATGGGCATTGCCTGCACGCTGGGGCGACACGCCCGACGTCAGGTAGTTCAGGTTCTGATTGGCCAGCATGGCTACCTGACAGTCGAGCAAGGCCATATCGACGTGTTGTCCCAAACCACTACGCCCGCGCTCATGCAGCGCAGCCATAATGCCCACAGTGGCGTACATGCCGGTCATAAGGTCAGCCACAGCCACACCAGCCTTTTGGGGGCCGCCGCCGGGCAGGTCATCGCGCTCACCGGTAATACTCATTAGCCCGCCCATGCCCTGGATCATAAAATCGTAGCCAGGTCGGCTGGCATACGGGCCGGTTTGGCCAAAGCCCGTAATAGAACAATAAATAAGCGCGGGGTTGATGGCCTTAATGCTCTCATAATCAAGACCGTATTTTTTCAGACCGCCAACCTTAAAATTCTCAACCAGAATGTCGCACTGCAGGGCAAGCTGGCGCACCAGCTCTGCACCTCGGGGGCTGGCGATGTCGAGCGCGACAGACAGCTTATTGCGATTGGCACAAGAATAGTAAGCCGCCTCTGAAGTATCGGCACCTTGCGGGTCTTTCAGGTATGGGGGGCCCCACCCTCTGGTGTCGTCACCACTGCCGGGGCGCTCAATCTTGATGACCTCGGCGCCCAGATCTGCCAGATTCTGGGTACACCAGGGGCCAGCAAGAACGCGGGTGAGATCCAGTACTTTGATGCCTGTTAACGGGGCGGGGCGTGGAGACGACATAAATATATACAAGTGAATAAAAGATGCTATTTTGCCTGATTAGATCGTGCGGTGCAGCATTACGCGATTTGAGACCAAGCTAACAATGCGTGCCTTTTAGGCCACAGATACGCTAAACCCCGTCATTATTAGGGTAAACCCTTGTGAGTATCTAGGGTATACCCTATACTTGTAAAGGTCAGCACACAGCATTCAGTTGTGGCGACATCTTGTAAATTGGTGAGGTCCATAATGTCGGTTTCAACTCTTAACAACAGCATGCGTCTCAGCGATTCCATGGAACGCGATCTCATGACAAGCATGCTTAGTAATGGCGAGTCGACCTCCATCACCTCATTGGCAAAATCCGTACTGGCAGTCCTGAAAAGCGGCATTGTAACTGTGTGGGAATACACAATTGAAGTCAGCGAAGCCATGAACGAAGCCCGTGCCAAAGATGCCCGTTTTACCGGTTCACAATGGTAAAGGCGGCATGACCAAAGTCGCACCACGCGCGACGCAACGCCCAACACGGGCTGCACGCTAGATGTAAACGCGGTTTATTTGGTCAAAAGATGGAAAGCTCCAAGCCTGCCTTTTAGGTAGGCTTTATTTATTGGTGCATTCACCACGCAAATAATTGTCACCTCCTGAGGCCACGCGTCGGGCAGGAGCTGGCCAAGTTATCTCGGATGAGTGTCCGCACTTACTGCAAACCAATCACTCTTTTGTCAGCAAAGCCTTAAGCATGCCGAGCCGCTCTTTAGGGCTCATGGCCTTGGCCTTGGGGTCTTCAGTAACCACTGGCCCGCCCAGGCCCATTTCTTCGATAAACCGCGAAGGTTCACGCATGACATCTTCGCGGGCGCGGCGGCGTTTTTTGCACCAGCTTAAATGCAGCGTGCGGCGCGCGCGCGTAATACCCACATACATTAAACGCCGCTCTTCCTGAATGCGTTGCGCCAGCTCGTCTGCTGCGGTTTCCGGGTTTACATCTTCATCGCGGCCCTGATGCGGCAACAAGCCCTCTTCAACCCCCGCCAGATACACGTGCGGGTACTCCAGCCCTTTTGAGGCGTGCAGCGTCGACAGTTTGACCGCGTCGGGGTCGTCATCGTCACTGCGCTCGAGCATGGTGACCAGTGCAACATGCTGGGCCAGCTCGACCAACGTCAACCCATCTTCGTCAGCCTTGCGCTTTAACCAGCCTGTGAGCTCGAGCACATTTTGCCAGCGAGATTGAGCCGGCCGCTCTTCGAGAATATCGTAAAGATGCCGTTCATACTGGATTGCGCCCAGCAAGTCATCGATTACCAGCCCGGTACTGTCTTCTCGCGCGCCATCAAGCCCGGCAATGGCGCCAATCAGTGCATCATCACCCTGCAGCGGCGCATCAAGCAGGCTGGCCTGTGCAATCGGTGCAGAAATCATGTTTTTGCGCCCGGCACGCGTCTGCAATTGCTGAATGAACCGGGCAAATGTCTCTAGCGACTGCAGCTGCCTTGCCGGGAGCCTGTCGGTATGCATAATTTCGAATACGGCAGCAAACAGCGACATCTGGCGCTCAGCAGCAAACAGGCCCAGAGCCTGCAATGTGGTCTGGCCAATGCCGCGTCGCGGCGTCGTTGCCGCCCGAATAAAAGCCGGGTCATCGTCATCGTTAGCGATAAGACGAATATAGGCCAGAATATCGCGGATTTCCGTTTTATCGAAGAAGCTCTGCCCGCCCGAGATGGTGTAGGGTATGCGCAGGGTGCGCAAAGTCTGCTCCAAAATACGTGCCTGGTGATTGCTGCGGTACAAAATAGCAAAGTCACGCCACTCTGCCTGTTTTTCAAAACGCGCGGCCGAAATCCGCATGGCAATAGACTCTGCCTCTGCCTGCTCGTTATCCATGGGCGTTACCTGAATAGGCTCACCCACACCCAGATCCGACCACAACTTCTTGCCAAATAGATTTGGGTTCTTGCTGATCACCTGGTTGGCTGCCGACAGAATGCGCTGCACCGAGCGGTAGTTCTGCTCTAGCTTAATCACCTTCAGTGAAGGATAGTCGGTCGTAAGGTTGGCCAGGTTTTCAACCGTTGCGCCACGCCATGCGTAAATGGCCTGGTCGTCATCCCCCACGGCGGTAAACATGGCTCGCTGACCTGTCAGCGTGCGTACCAGCCGATACTGACAGACGTTTGTGTCCTGATACTCGTCGAGCAGCATGTAGTGCACCCGCGCCTGCCAGCGCAGGCGAACTTCTTCATTGGTCTCGAGCAACATTGCCGGCAGGCGGATCAAATCATCAAAGTCCACCGATTGGTAGGCCGCAAGCGTTGCGCTGTAGCTGCGATACACTTTTGCCGCCTCTGCCTCGCTGGGCGAACTCGCACTGCGCTCGGCCGCATCGGGCTCCATAAGCGCGTTCTTCCACAGCGAAATATTCTGCTGCACTGCCCGCAGCCGGGCTTTGTCAGTGGTGGCAAGTAGCTCCTGGATAATCGCCAGCCCGTCATTGGCGTCCAAAATCGAGAACGACGGCTTCAAATTGACATGCCGGGCTTCTTCACGCAAAAACCGCAAGCCCAGCGAGTGAAATGTACTTACCGTCAAACCCTTGGTCATTTTGGCGTCCACGAGCTGACGCACTCGCTCGCCCATCTCGCGCGCCGCTTTGTTGGTAAACGTGAGTGCAACCACCTGTCTGGCCTGATACCCACACTCGCGCAACAAATAGGCAATTTTTTGCGTAATAACGCGCGTCTTGCCACTGCCCGCCCCAGCCAGCACAAGACAGGGGCCGTCAAGATACAACACGGCCTCGCGCTGCATGCTGTTCATGTCGGACGCTACCGTAGAACCACGCGCAGCATTCATATCGGCGCCATTCATATTTCGAGCGGGTCGACTTCGAGGTGATAACGCACCCGAAAGCCACGCGCAAACGCTGGCAGCACCGCACACCAGGCAGAAAGAAATTCTTGAAGAGCGCGACGGTGCGCGCTTTCAACCAGTAACTGGGCACGCTCAATGTGCGCAACACGCACAACCCGTAACGGCACGGGGTCATAAACAGTGATGGCTGAGGCAGTAGAGAAACGCGCCGCATCTTGATCTGGCAAGGAACGCGCCCCTTCCAGAAAGGCGAGCGCATCAGCCAACGCTTTGCCTTCAGCGGTTAGCAGGGCCTGATACGCATAGGGGGGAAGCCCTACCGCCTTGCGCTCCTCAAGGCCATGACGGGCAAACCCGACATAATCATGACGTTGCAAGGCCTGGTAGACCGACTGCTCTGGGTAGTCAGTCTGGATGATGACCTCACCGCCCTTGGTGTGGCGCCCCGCCCTGCCCGCCACCTGCATAAGCTGGGAAAACAGACGTTCAGGCGCGCGGAAATCTTGGGCAAACAGCATGGCATCGGCGTTAAGCACCCCCACCAGCCCAAGCCGCGAGAAGTCATGCCCTTTTGCCACCATCTGCGTGCCCACCATCACATCGATCTCGCCTGCGTGCACCTTGTCAAAAAGCGCCTGCGCACTGCCCTTCAGGCGTGTGCTGTCAGCATCAATGCGAGCGATGCGCGCCTCTGGAAACAGCTCGGCCAGATGCTCTTCGACCCGCTGCGTGCCGCGGCCCATGGGTTTTAGATCTTGGTCACCGCAATCAGGGCACGCTACGGGCACACGCGCCTGATAACCACAATGATGGCACTGCAAAAAATTACGTCGGGCACCACCACGGTGCAGCACGGTATACGCCGTGCATCGCGGGCACTGACTGACCCAGCCGCAGGACGCACAGTTAAGCACGGGTGCGTAACCCCGACGGTTAAGGAATATGAGAACTTGCTCGCCCGCCTCGAGACGCAGCCCTACTGCCTCGATCAGTTGAGGAGAAAAGCCTTCGCGCATGGCCAGGCGGCGGGTATCGACGAGCCGAACGGCAGGCAGGCCGACATCACGCGCGCGCTCTGCCAGCGTACAGCGCAGATAATGCCCAGTTTCAGCATGGTTCCAGCTTTCAAGCGATGGCGTCGCCGACCCCAGTACCACCGGTATGCCAAGATCATTGCCACGCCATACTGAAAGGTCGCGCGCCGAGTATCGCAAGCCCTCTTGCTGCTTGTAGGAGGTGTCGTGTTCCTCATCAACGATGATGAGCCCTAGCTCGGGCATAGGGGCAAATATAGCCATCCGGGTTCCGAGGAGCACCCTGGCCTCACCGCGTTGCACCCTGACCCAGGCCCGCAAACGTTCGCCGTCAGCCAGCCCACTGTGCATGACCGCAAGCGCATCGTCCCCGCCCAACCCCGCCAGACGCATGCGCAGCGATTGCTCGAGCTGTGGCGTAAGGTTGATTTCGGGCACCAGAAACAACACCTGCTTTCCACGCGCCAGCACATGCTGGGCCACGTGCATGTAAACCTCTGTTTTGCCGCTGCCGGTCACGCCGTACAGCAGCACGGTTTTATGGCCCTGCAGCGCAGCAATTTGTGCGACGGCATCAGACTGGTTGGCATTGAGCGGCGGGGGCACATCGGGCTGAACAGAATCTTTGCCTTTCCCGCCAGCACGCTTGTCCATGCGAGCCACAGGGCCGCCTGCCGATCGCTTGCCCTGATAGGCTCCTATGCGCCGCAAGGGGGCTGGCAGTGTCGGGAGCATGACCTCGCCCAGCGGACGCTGGTAATACTGGGCAGCGAAAGACGCCAGCCGCAGCCAGTCAACAGGAAAAGGGGGAAGATCGTCCAGCACCTGGTCAACATCACGAACCATTGAAGCGTCGAGTGCAGGCTGGTCTGGCGTATCGACAACCACACCGACCAGCTTGCGTTGGCCAAATGGAACAATAACGCGTGTGCCGATCTGAACAGGGCTTGAAGCCTTGTAGTCAAACAAGCCCTGCAGCGGAACATCGAGAGCTACACGTACCCAGCAACCCGACGCGCCATCTGTACCGGATCCGGGATGCCGCAGATTGGACGAAGAGATATCGGGCATGAAAACTTCAAGTAAATTCTGGATCGAGATTGAAAAAGCGCGTGACTATGCGGTTCTTGAGAACAACCTAACAGCCTGTGGATAACTTTGGGGACAAGCCGGCCGACAACCCTGGAAAAGTCAATGATCAATATTGTAAAAAGCCGAAAAAATAATTAAAAACAAGCTTTATATCAATTAAATCAATGCATTAGACGACACTACAAGAAAGTAACTTAGGTTTGATGTTTAATTGTGCACAGCAGTGAAAACTGTGCACAACCAGAGATTAAGAGCAGTGTTAATCAGGGATATCCTGCATTTTCAGGCACTATGCGTGTGCCGACTGCGGCTATAGGTATGAACTTCGTCAACCAGCGCTGCCACCGCCTCTGGCGGGGTAAAACGCGAAATACCATGCCCAAAATTAAATACATGGCCGCCTGCGCCCACATCGCCAAAATCATCAATAACGCGACGCACCTGGGTTCGAATGGCTGCCTCTCCCCCAAACATGGACATGGGATCAAGGTTGCCCTGCAGCGCCACCGAGTCACCCGTACGATGACGGATCTTGGCCAGGCTGGCTGTCCAGTCAAGACCGACCGCATCACAGCCCGTACTGACGATGTCTTCGATCCATTGCGCGCCGCCCTTGGTAAAGAGAATGACGGGCACCCGCCGACCTTCATTTTCGCGGATCAGGCCCTGGATCACCTTGTTGCTATAGGCCAGTGAAAACTCTTGAAAAAGGCCATCGGCCAGTACGCCACCCCAGCTGTCAAAGATCATGACAGCCTGCGCACCCGCCTGGATCTGGGCATTGAGATACTGCAGTGTGGCCTGGGCGTTGATTTCAAGGATTTTATGCAGAAGATCAGGCCGCGCATACAGCATGGTTTTGATAAGCTGATATTCTTTGGTGCCCTCGCCCTCAACCATGTAGCAGGCGACTGTCCAGGGGCTGCCGGCAAAGCCGATTAGCGGAACTTTGCCGTCAAGCTCTTTGCGGATGAGGCTGACCGCGTCAAACACGTAGCGCAGCGAGTTAAGATCAGGCACCTTCAACTTGCGTACATCGTCTTCGGTGCGCACGGGATGAGCAAACTTGGGCCCCTCGCCCGCAACAAAGTCTAACCCCAACCCCATGGCATGGGGAATGGTCAAAATATCGGAAAAAAGAATGGCGGCATCGAGATCAAACCGCTGCAGTGGCTGCAGGGTAACCTCGCAGGCGTATTCGCGATTCTGGGCCAGTGCCATAAATGACCCGGCCCGCGCACGCGTTTCGTTGTATTCGGGCAAATAGCGGCCTGCCTGGCGCATTAGCCAGACAGGCGTGTAGGGAACAGGCTCGCGCAGCAAGGCGCGCAGCAGAACGTCATTTTTAAGGGCTGGAGCAGTCACGTCTATCCTTATTAGCAAGACTAGTGATTTTACCGCCATGGGCGGGAAACGGCTTTGGTCCGTTACGAAAAGGCCGGGCATCGATGTCGTACTTGCGCATCAATGCCCAAAATGCCCGACGATGCTTCTGGACCGCGCGGGCCGCCATGGCGATGTTACCCGAGTGTCGGCTAAGCGCTGCGGCGATGTAAACTTTTTCAAAGCGCTCGATCACACGCGACTTGGCCTTGCGAAACGATTCTTTGGTTACCGAACAATAGGAAGCCGAGGCACGGGCAAATGCATCAAGCTCAGCGCCACCAAAGTGGTCTTCGCCTGCATCAGAATGGCCAGACGCCATAACCTGCCCAGCCCCGTTCGCGGTGGACGCAACCATATAGCTTAACGGATATTCGCGAACTGAGGAAACCGACTGGCCCATAGGTATAACCGGGCGCCTGGCTTCAAGCAAGCGTTCAACACGCACGCGCAGTTCTTCGAAGCAGTCAGGCTGTTGTACAAAGTCGTTAGCACCCAGGCTGCATAAGTCATTAAGCGCCGCGGCGCGCAACCCACGCGCCATAATTACGACGGGTGTACGCAAGGAATTGCCCAGACCCGAAAGCATGGTGCGTGCCCACGCCAAATTGGTTTCAGTAACCGGGATAAGGCAGGCATCATAGCGGTGCAGCCTTATGCGGCATGACTGAAGCAGATTAAGAGAGCTAGGATCCGCAGTATCAACACTGTCGCACAAACGATGTATGTGCACACGGCCACCGGCTTGGGGCCCTAGCCAAGAGTTGAACCAGCTATCGGTGCACAGCGTGCCAAATACCGCGCAATCAAGACGTTCACGCATATTATTTCCTCGTAATGAATGAAGGCGTCAAGATTACGCATAGGTGAGAATGAGAACAATTCGCAAAAACAACACCTCGGAAAATACGCGTGTCACCAGTAGCACGGGGAGTAATGTCAGCAACAATCAAGTCAAGGACCACAGACATGCGCCTCGCCAGGTAGCAGGCTTCGGGATCGACCCTTACTCTGCATCATGCTCATACCGTGGCCATTGCGCTGTATCTTGCTCATGCCATGGTCCTTGCTGCGGCAACAATAAATGACGTGCGTAAGCCCAAAACGAACATAGGCATAGTGCTCGCCTTTGTCCTGAGCCCAACGACTACCTGCTACTGATTGCCTGCTGCTAACCGTTCGCTATTCACCACTTTCTTCCGATTGACTGTTGGCTGCTAGGTGTTGGGTGTTGGGTGTTGGGTGTTGGGTGTTGGGTGTTAGGCCTTGGGTCCTGAGTCCTGGGACTTCGGTCGTGGCTATAGCCCTTACTCTCCTAGGGCCTAAAGTGTGCCTGGGTAGATACCTCCATCGAGCACCAGGTTCTGGCCGGTAATGAATCCGGCCTGCCCACTGCACAGATACGCGCAGGCGTCACCAAACTCTGGCGGCTGGCCGTATCGCCGGGCCGGGATGCCATCAAGCCTGGCCTTTAAGACCTCGTCGACGGTTTTTCCGGCCTTCTCGGCCTTGGTGGCGGCGGTCTGGCGCAACCGGTCAGTTTCGAACGGACCCGGAAGCAGATTATTGATAGTGACATTGTGCTGTACGACTTGTCGCGCCAGACCCGCCACGAAGCCGGTCAGCCCTGCGCGGGCACCATTGGACAGCCCGAGGATATCAATAGGCATTTTGACGGCGGCGGAGGTAATGTTGATAATGCGGCCATGCCGTCGCTCTATCATCGCATCGATAACCGCCTGAATAAGTGCAATAGGTGTGTACATGTTGGCATTGAGCGCTGCCATCCAGTCATCCTGGCTCCAGTCCCGAAAGTCGCCAGGCTTGGGGCCACCACTATTGGTCACAAGAATATCGGGCATGCCACATGCGGCCAGAGCCGCAGCACGCCCCTCGGGGGTTGTAATGTCGGCCGCCACAGCGGTTACGCTTGAGCCTGTGGCTTCACGTATGGCCTTAGCTGCCTCTTCGAGCACATCGGCGTGCCGTGCCACGATCGTAACAGCGGCACCTTCGCGCGCCAGCGACATGGCACAGGCATACCCCAGCCCTTTGCTCGCACCGCAAACCAGCGCCGTCTTTCCTGCAAGCTGTAAATCCATTTTTCACTCCTTGTTCGAGGCGCACACACATTGCTTGCACCGATAGCCGATGATATCTCAGACTGGTTGCAGGCTCGGGGAAGACAGCTTGAGCCCCGGGCGCCTTACAACAACGCTGGACGCCCGCAGGACGTCTTCGATACTCACAGCCAAGGGGTAGGTGGCGTGGAGATGTGTTCGACGCTCACAGCAGGCGGTGTGCAGCGCGGGGATGTCTTCGACACTCACGGCCATCGGTGCCTGGCGCGAGGATACTTCGACCCTCACAGCTAGCGGTGCGCAGCGGGGAATAGTTCGAAATTCACGGCCAGCGGTGCGCAGCATGGGGATGTCTTCGACACTCACGGCCAGGGGCGCGCAGCGTGAGCCATTCTGGGCCACGAACGGCGTTTCCAAAAAAGCAGGACGCAAACGGCCAGATCACCCTGTGTTCACAGTGAACACCTCTAGGCTGACACCACCTAGCATGATCAACACATTGACCAGAACGAGTACCCTTGCATCATCAACACAAAGACCAGAACGAGTACATTAAACAAGGCTTTGGAAGTGCTAAGTAAAAAAGGCCAGCTCATACATGAGCCAGCCTTTTTCTTTCACTGCAATGACGGCCAGGCCGTCAAGCTTTACGTACGCATCAATGCCTGCGTTTGCCGATGTCTCGGAAACGACGCGCAGCGGCGGCCTGAGCTGCCAGCATGGCAAGTTCAGCCTCGACCACAGCGATGTCAGTTTTGTCTTTGGCATTACGCAACGCTTCTTCGGCCTTTTTACGGGCGTCAAGCGCTTTGGCTTCGTCAAGATCTTCAGCCCGGATAGCCGTGTCGGACAACACGGTAACCGTACCTGGCTGAATCTCAAGTATGCCGCCAGCGACAAAAATGCTGAGCTCGGAGCCGTCGGCAAGAACGACCTTAACCGTACCAGGCCGAATGCGCGAGATAAGCGGCGTGTGACCGGGCAAAATACCCAGTTCGCCGGACTCGCCAGGCAGCGTGACGAATTTTGCCTCACCGGCGAAAATCGATTCTTCTGCGCTGACTACGTCAACATGCAAGGTGGCCATGTGTAATCCTTATCAGAGGGCTTTGGCTTTCTCGAGCGCTTCGTCGATCGAGCCAACCATGTAGAACGCCTGCTCGGGTACAGCATCGCACTCGCCATCGACGATCATTTTGAAGCCAC
Organism: Alcaligenaceae bacterium; assembly: GCA_013416395.1. Classification (GTDB taxonomy): domain Bacteria; phylum Pseudomonadota; class Gammaproteobacteria; order Burkholderiales; family Burkholderiaceae_B; genus Allopusillimonas. The sequence continues at coordinate 172,461 of JACCEP010000008.1, read as the reverse complement.
GCAGGGTTTCGGTCAGTGGTACGTACTTGCCGGGAGCACCGGTAAATACTTCGGCCACGTGGAAAGGCTGCGACAGAAAGCGCTGAATCTTACGTGCGCGAGCAACGGCCTGTTTGTCTTCAGGTGAAAGCTCGTCCATGCCGAGAATAGCGATAATGTCGCGCAGTTCTTTGTAACGCTGCAGCGTTTGCTGTACGCCACGGGCAACCGCGTAATGCTCTTCACCCACAACTTGCGGATCAAGCTGACGGCTGGTGGAGTCGAGCGGATCAACGGCGGGATAAATACCCAGCGCAGCGATATCGCGCGACAACACAACTGTGGAGTCAAGGTGCAAGAAGGTGGTGGCAGGCGATGGGTCGGTCAAGTCATCGGCAGGCACATACACAGCCTGAATTGACGTAATAGAGCCCGTTTTGGTCGAGGTAATACGTTCTTGCAGCTTGCCCATTTCTTCGGCCAGCGTAGGCTGATAACCCACAGCCGAAGGCATACGGCCAAGCAGTGCAGACACTTCAGTACCAGCCAGTGTGTAGCGGTAGATGTTATCGACGAAGAACAGAATGTCACGACCTTCGTCACGAAACTTCTCAGCCATAGTCAGACCGGACAACGCAACGCGCAGACGGTTACCGGGAGGCTCGTTCATCTGACCGAACACCATGGCCACTTTGGACTCTTTCAGGTTATCCATTTGGATAACGCCGGCTTCAGCCATTTCGTGGTAGAAGTCGTTACCTTCGCGAGTACGCTCACCCACACCGGCAAACACGGACAAACCGCTGTGCGCCTTGGCGATGTTATTGATGAGCTCAAGCATGTTAACGGTTTTGCCCACACCGGCACCGCCGAACAGGCCAACCTTGCCGCCCTTAGCAAACGGGCAGACCAGGTCAATAACCTTGATGCCGGTTTCAAGCAGCTCTACCGAAGGAGCCAGCTCGTCAAACTTGGGAGCATTTTGATGAATAGAGCGTCTTTCGTCGCTGAGAATGGGACCGCGTTCGTCGATAGGACGACCCAGCACGTCCATGATGCGACCCAGCGTGCCTTCACCAACTGGCACCGAGATGGCGGCGCCCGTGTTGGCAACTTCCATACCGCGGCGCAGACCATCGGACGAGCCCATGGCAATGGTACGGACAACGCCGTCGCCCAGCTGCTGCTGTACTTCGAAGGTAAGCCCTTTTTCTGCAAAACTGGAACTTTCATCTACTAGCGTAAGCGCGTCGTAGACTTTTGGAATGGTGTCGCGGGGGAACTGAATATCCACCACGGCGCCGATGCACTGAACGATGGTACCGTTGCTCATGATTAGTCCTTGCTATATAACTTTGACGGGATGCCTTTCTGTTATTGCTTAAACAGCGGCAGCTCCCCCCACGATTTCTGAAATTTCTTTAGTAATGGCTGCCTGGCGGGTTTTGTTGTAAACCAGCTCAAGTTCGCTGATAACCGTTTTAGCGTTATCGGATGCGGCCTTCATGGCAACCATGCGTGCAGACTGTTCCGAGGCCATGTTTTCTGCCACGGCCTGGTAAACCAACCCTTCTACATAGCGCAGCAGCAAATCGTCGATGACAGACTTGGAGTCAGGCTCATAGATGTAGTCCCAACCATGAGATGACTTAACCTGCGCTTCATTGTCGGACTCTTCGCCTGCCTGGAACGGATCACTTAGACCATCAGGCAGCGGCAGCAGACGCATGAACGTAGGCTCCTGACGCATGGTATTGACGAAACGGTTGGTCGCCAAATACACGGCGTCGATCTTGCCATCTTCGAAGTCGTCGAGCTGCACCTTGATGGCACCAATAAGGCGGTCGAGGTTAGGCGCATCGCCCAGCTGAACTTCCTGAGAAACCAGATTGGCACCAATACGTGTCAGTAAGCTGACACCCTTGCTGCCCAAACCCGTAGCCTGAACCGCGATGCCCTTCTCTTGAAACTCTGAGAGACGAGACAGAACCAGGCGCAGAAGGTTGGTATTAAGGCCACCGCACAGACCCTTGTCTGTCGTGACGACCACTACCCCAACCGCGCGCACAGCACTGGGCTCTACCATGTATGGATGCGAGTAATCAGGATGCGCCTGCATTAAATGAGAGGCGATCTCACGCACTTTGGTGGCATAGGGACGGCCTGCGCGCATCCGCTCTTGCGCCTTGCGCATTTTGGACGCCGCTACCATCTCCATGGCTTTGGTGATCTTGCGCGTGTTGTGCACGCTCTTGATCTTGGTTCGAATTTCCTTAATTCCGGCCATTGCTCTTCCCTGATAGGGCGTTATCGTGGGACAGACACTGCCTGCCCCACACTACGTTAGGGTATTGAAGCCTAGGCTTCTTTACCCTGGTCGGTGAATTAATAAGCACCGTGCTTTTTGAATTCTTGAACGGCAGCAACCATTTCGGCTTCGTCATCCTTGGACAGTTCTTTGGTGTCCTGGATACGTTGAACCATGGCTTCATGCTTGGACTTCAGGAAATCACGCAATGCTTTTTCGAACGGAAGAATCTGTTCGACTTCGAGATCGTCCAGGTAGCCTTTATTGACCGCAAACAGCGAGACAGCCTGCTCCCAAACCGTGTTCGGGTGGTATTGGGGCTGCTTGAGCAGCTCAACCACACGCTTGCCGCGTTCTAGCTGACGACGTGTTGCTTCGTCAAGATCGGAGGCAAACTGCGAAAACGCCGCCAGTTCGCGATACTGCGCCAAGTCGGTACGAATACCGCCCGAAAGCTTCTTGATGACCTTGGTTTGCGCTGAGCCACCCACACGCGACACCGAAATACCGGCGTTAATGGCGGGACGGATACCAGCGTTAAACAGGTCAGTTTCCAGGAAGATCTGGCCGTCAGTAATGGAAATGACGTTGGTCGGAACAAAGGCAGAAACGTCACCAGCCTGGGTTTCGATAATAGGCAACGCGGTCAACGAACCGGTTTTGCCTTTTACCGCACCCTTGGTGAAGTTTTCGACGTACTCTTCGTTAACACGAGCAGCACGCTCAAGCAGACGCGAGTGCAGATAGAAAACGTCACCGGGGTATGCTTCACGGCCTGGCGGGCGGCGCAGCAGCAACGACACTTGGCGATAAGCCCAAGCTTGTTTGGTCAGGTCATCGTAAACGATGAGGGCATCTTCACCGCGGTCACGGAAGTATTCACCCATGGTGCAGCCCGAGTAAGCAGCCAGGTACTGCATGGCAGCTGACTCAGCGGCTGGTGCAGCCACGATAATGGTGTATTCAAGTGCGCCGTGCTCTTCGAGCTTGCGAACCACGTTACTGATCGTGGAAGCTTTTTGCCCGATGGCGACGTACACGCACGTTACGTTTTGGCCACGCTGAGCGATGATGGTATCGATCGCGACAGCGGTTTTACCGGTTTGGCGGTCACCAATGATCAGCTCGCGCTGACCACGGCCGACTGGCACCATGGCGTCAATAGCCTTGATACCCGTTTGCAGCGGTTGCGATACCGATTTACGGGCGATAACCCCGGGAGCAACTTTTTCGATGATATCTGTGGCGGCGGCATTAATGGGGCCTTTGCCGTCGATAGGTTGACCGAGCGCATCAACCACGCGGCCACACAGCTCAGGGCCCACTGGCACTTCAAGAATACGACCCGTAGTTTTTACGGGATCGCCTTCCGATACACCTGTGTAGTCGCCCAGAATAACGGCACCGACCGAATCGCGCTCAAGGTTGAGTGCCAGGCCGTATACGTTGTTGGGGAACTCGAGCATTTCGCCCTGCATCACATCGGACAGACCGTGAATGCGAGTAATACCGTCGGACACGGAAACGACCGTGCCCTGTGTGCGAACGTCTGTGGACGCGCCCAGGCCTTCAATGCGGCTCTTGAGCAGTTCGCTAATCTCTGACGGGTTAAGTTGCATGTTCAGACTCCTGGAATCCTGTTGATCTGGCCGCGTCAGGCGACCAGTGCATCGCGCATGCCGGTCAACCGGGCCTGCACGGAAGTGTCAAGTACTTGGTCTCCGACCACTACACGGACGCCGCCTATGAGAGCGCGATCAACGGTAACGGACGGTTTGAGCTTGAGGCCGAACTTCTTTTCTAACCCGGTCACAAGGTCGCGAACCTGCTCATCAGAGAGCTCGAACGCACTTGTGATCTGGGCCAGCGCCGAACCTTCACGCTGATTTTTAAGCGTTTCGAACTCTTGGGCAATTTCGGGGAGCAGCAAGACACGCTTGTTGTCGACCAGCAGCTCGATGAAATTTTTCGCCCAGGGCGTCAACGGTGTTTTGATCAGGCTCGAAAACAGCTCGATACGTTGAGCCGCATTGAGCCGTGGATCGGTAAGTGCCTCACGCACGTCGCCAAGGCTTGCCACTGCGGCAAGCTCGGACACCAGACTGGACCAAGACTCCAGGTTTGCCTGGTCGTCGAGTGCCGCCGCGAACAGCGCTTCGGCGTACGGTCTGGCGATTGTGGATAGTTCAGCCATGGCTTGCCCCGTAATTAGAGTTGAGCCTTAAGCTGATCCAACAGCTTGGCGTGGGCCTGCGCATCTACTTCACGCTCGAGAATCTGCCCTGCACCCTTGACGGCCAGCATGGCTACGTCATTGCGCAGTGATTCACGGATACGCTGTACCTCTTGATCGGCGTCTTGCCGAGCCTGAGCCACGATGCGAGCCTTTTCAGCCTCGGCTTCGCGGCGGGCCTGGTCAATAAGCGCAGCCGCCTGTTTCTCGGCTTCGACCATGCGGCCATGGTTTTCCGTTTTTGCAGATGCCTCGATCAGGCTGATGCGCGCCTGGGCTTGGGCCAGATCGGCCTTACCCTTGTCGGCGGCCGCAAGGCCATCGGCAATTTTCTGACGGCGGTCGTCCATTGCTTTCGTCAGGGGTGGCCATACGAATTTCATCGTAAACCAACCCAAAACGAAAAACACGATCATCTGAAAAAAGAGAGTCGCGTTTAAATTCACGGTCGTTTCCCTTTAAACCACTTGTGCCAGACGGCCTATGCCGCATGACACCTGATGTTCAAGCCGCAAACCCGCCCCTGGGCGGCCTTGCGGCGGCTAGGCCCGACAGATCGCGGGCCGCAAATGCTTAGCCGACGAACGGGTTGGCGAAAGCGAACAGCATGGCAATACCTACGCCGATCAGGAATGCAGCGTCGATCAGGCCGGCAAGCAAGAACATCTTGGTTTGCAAGGCATTCATCAACTCGGGCTGACGAGCCGAAGCTTCGAGGTATTTACCTCCCATCAGGGCAATACCAATGCAAGCACCGAAAGCGCCCAGACCAATAATAATACCGCAAGCTAGAGCAACGAAAGCAACGTTGGTCATGACAACTCCTAGGTTAATAACTATGTAATCAAAATACTAAAACTGGAAAACTGCTTTGCAAGAAATTCTTGCACCCTCGACCGGACGAGCGCGTAGCCCGCCCCAGCCGAAACCGATTTAATGGCCTTCGTGAGCCTGCCCCACATACACCAGGGTAAGCATCATGAAAATAAAGGCCTGCAACAGCACGATAAGGATGTGGAAGATAGCCCACGCCGTACCCGCCAAAATGTGACCTATACCCAAGCCGATGCTTGCACCATTAAACCCGGTCCATGCGCCACCCATAAGGGCGACCAGCATAAAGATAAGCTCGCCGGCAAACATGTTGCCAAACAACCGCATACCGAGCGATACCGTCTTGGCGGCGTACTCGATGAGGTTTAGCAACAGGTTGAACGGCGCGAGCACCACCCCTGCCAGGCCCGGAGCGTGGAAGGGTGCAATAAACAATTCTTTTACAAAACCACCGGGGCTCTTGATCTTGACGCCGTAATAAAACATGAGCAGCAGGACGCCCAGCGCCATACCTATTGGCACGTTGAGATCGGCCGTAGGCAAAATACGATGGTAATAAAGGGGGTCGCCATGCTCGGCGCCCAGCCCGGTAATTTTGAAGATCCAGGGCAGAAGATCGACGGGGATCAAGTCGAGCGCGTTCATGAGGATAATCCACACGAATACGGTCAGGGCCAGAGGCGACATGAACCGACGCGAAACCTCATTGGGAATAATGCTTTTTGACTCGTTTTCAACCATGTCGACCAGCATTTCGACACCCATCTGAAAACGACCAGGAACCCCGGTAGTAGCCCGGCTTGCAGCACGCCACAAAACGAAAACAACGATAAGCCCCATAAGCAGGGCCCAGAACAAGGAGTCGTAGTTGACGACATCAAAGTTGGCTATAACAGTCTGCTTTTCGCCTATGTTATTCAGGTGAACTAGGTGATGCTGAATGTACGCGGACTGTGGCGAAATGTCACTAGCAGCCATCTGAATGAACCTTTATCCTGTTAATAAGACAGAGCACAGCGCCCTGATTTTTATTACTTTAAAAAAACTATGGCAACCGGCCAGAAACCAGTAACAACACATAGCCCTTCAATACAAACAGCAAACCCAACAGCAGTGCTGGCCATACCACCCACTCAGAACCCAGCCAGGCCGTCAGAACAAGCACGATTGTTGCCGTACCCAACTTGAACGCCTCGCCCACGAAAAACGTGAATGGGCTGTTTTGGACGGGCCCCCACAGGCCAACCAGTAAGCGCAATGCAAAAAGGGCATTGGGCACCAGGTATGCACCGCCACCAATTAGCGCCGAGACTGCCGCAGCACGCCCTGACACCAGCCAGCTTCCCAACACAACCACGCCCAGCATGATGGCCTGGGCAATTATTACCCGGACAATACCTTTGCTTGAACGCTGATGAATGGCCGCGCGGTCGTGCTCTGTGAGCACCAACCTGGTGTAACCCTCTTCCTCTGTTGCGCTAGGCTCGTCGCCGCCCTCAGTATTTTTAAAACCCATGGCTGTTAACGACAAACCTTTTAATTACCGCAATCCGCAAAACCCCGAGAGTATAGCGTTGATTCAATGGCTTAAGCAAACTGTCAGGCGGACCAGTTACATTAAACCTGATCGAGGTGTTGCTGATCCGCCGCAATGTCGAGGGCTATTTGTGTTGAAAATCAGGCTTACGCTTTTCGACAAAAGCGCTCATGCCTTCTTTTTGATCTTCGGTTGAAAACAGCGCATGGAAATTACGGCGCTCGAACATGAGCGTATCGTTGAGCGAACCTTCGTACGCCATGTTTACGCATTCTTTCGCCATGATGACCGAAGGCAGGGACATGGACGCGATAACAGTTGCGGCCTCTATGGCTTCATCAAGCACCCTGTCTGCCGGTACGACGCGTGAAACCAGGCCTGCGCGCTCAGCCTCTTCGGCGTCCATCATACGTGCCGTAAGTATTAAGTCCATCGCCTTGGCCTTGCTGATGGCGCGCGGAAGCCGCTGGGTGCCACCATAGCCCGGAATAACCCCAAGCTTGATTTCGGGCTGGCCAAATTTTGCATTGTCGGCGGCAATAATAAAGTCGCACGTCATGGCCAGCTCGCAGCCACCACCCAGTGCATAGCCAGCAACTGCGGCAATAATGGGCTTGCGTATACGCTTGATGGCTTCCCAGTCACCGCCCAGGTAATCAGCCTTGTACACGTCCATATACGACCAGCCCTGCATGGCACCGATATCGGCGCCTGCCGCAAAGGCTTTCTCACTTCCGGCAAGCACCATGGCGCCAATGTTATCGTCAGCATCAAAGGCACGCATGGCATCGGCGAGTTGAGTTATCAATTCGTTGTTTAGCGCATTGAGTGCCTTGGGCCTGTCTATGGTCAGAATGGCAACCCGTCCGCGCACTTCTGTTTTCATCATTGGCGTTGTCATGCCGTCTCCTTGAAAAGTTAATTAATATAGAGCCATGAAAAACGAATATGTACTTTATACCGTAACGCCTTGCGACCTGGCTGGTCATCGACTCGATATCAGCCTAACCATCCAGAACCCTGACCCTGGTGGTCAGTTGCTGGCAATGCCCGCCTGGATACCCGGCAGTTATCTTATTCGAGATTTTTCCAGGCAGGTAGAAACCATTCGCGCGCATAGCGCGGGCCAAACCGTTGCCATCAGCAAATCATCGACACACGCCTGGCAATGCGCGCCCTGCGATGGGCCTCTGACTATCGACTATACAATTTACGCATGGGATCTTTCCGTGCGCAGCGCGCATGTCGACGAAACCCACGCCTTCTTCAATGGCACCAGCGTTTACCTGTCGGTAAACGGTCAAGAGCAGCTGCCCTGTCATGTACGCCTCTGCCCGCCTCCACGAACCCAGGCGCGTAGTTGGCGCGTATATACCAGCTTGCCAGAAGCGACCGGCCACCCCCAGGCCGCGCGCAGGTACGGTTTTGGCATGTATGTCGCACCCAACTACGACGCACTGGTCGATCACCCTGTAGAAATGGGTTTACCTCAGGTAGCGCGCTTTCGCGCTCATGGTGCGCAGCACGAATTAGTGTTTACAGGGGTTGCGCCCAACCTCGACCTTAAGCGCATCGTGGCCGACGTTAAGCGCATATGCGCCAGTCAGATTACGTTTTTTGAACCTGAAAGCAACAAGCCGCCCTTTCTCGACAGTTCAGACCGGTATGTGTTCATGACCATGGTCACTGACGACGGCTATGGCGGGCTTGAGCATCGCGCCTCCACCGCGCTCATGGCGGGGCGTCGTGACCTGCCCGTGGTGGGCCGCGCAGACGCGGGGGCAGGCTACCAGACCTTTTTGGGGCTGGTCAGCCATGAATATTTTCATACATGGAACATAAAGCGCATCAAGCCAGCGGCGTTTGCGCCATACCGGTTCGACAGGCCCAACCACACCAGCCTGCTGTGGGTCTTTGAAGGTTTTACCTCTTATTACGACGACCTCATGCTTTTGCGCTCTGGCGTCGTCACTGAAACTGACTACCTGCGCATGCTGGGCAAGGCGATTACATCTGTGCACGGCACTCCCGGGCGCACCAAGCAAAGTGTGGCAGAAAGCTCTTTTGACACCTGGACGCGCTTTTACAAGCAAGACGAGAACTCGCCCAATGCGCTGGTCAGTTACTACACCAAGGGTTCGCTGATTGCGCTGGGGCTAGACCTGCTCATCCGCAACGAAACTGACGGCCAGCGATCGCTCGATGATGTCATGCAGCTGATGTGGACACGCTTTGGTCGTGATTTTTACCAGAACGGATCCGAGCAGGGTGTGTCCGAGGACGCCATGCCGCAGATCATTCTGGAAGCGACGGGTGTCGATGTGTCGTCATTCATTGAACACTATGTTTTGGGCCGCGAAGACGTCCCCCTGCACACACTATTCGCCGCACAGAACATTGCAATGAACTGGGCCCCGGTCTCAGCCCTGCCTACCCTGGATCTTCGCGTACGGGCCGAACACGGCGAGACACGAATCAGCACAGTTCTGGAAAATGGCGCCGCACATGCTGCGGGCCTCTCAGCAGGCGACAGCCTGGTGACCGTAAATGGACTGCGCGTGTCGGACCCCGCGTCGCTGGACCGACTGCTGGCCGCATACCGCCCTGGCGACAAGGTAAAGGTGCATGTGTTTCGCCGGGACGAGCTGCGCGTGTTTACTGCAGTATTGGGCGAGCCCGTCGCGACGCAATGCACGCTGGAGCGCATGGAAGAACTGCCTGCGTCTTGACGGCCTGACGCCCTCGCAGCTGACGCCTCCCGACACGACTGGAGCCTATAGCGGCGTCGGTGTCGTGGCGGTGTTGTGCCAGCGCCAAGCAGCTACTGGATAAGCTGATGGCCGGCCGCTTCGGTGCGCGCCTGTATGGCCTTCGCGGCTGTCACACCGTCGGCCAAGGCCGTCACGACGCAAGGGTGCAGGCGTTGAGCCACCTCGCCAATGGCGTACACGCCAGGCACGCTGGTCTGGGCGGTTTCCATGTCGGTAGCAATAAACCCTCGCGCGCTGCGACGCAGGTTTAGCGCACCGGCAAATTGCATGCAGGGCTCCCAACCATAAAACACCATGATCAGGTCATAGGGCTTGTCATTGACGCGCCGCGCGGCCGGGCTGACCTGGTAGGGCCCGACATTGACCGAACCACCTGGAAACTGCCGGACAAACTGATGCTGCGCCCTGACGGTGCGCGCGTACAGATCTACCGTAGCGCCATGCTCCATGGCATACAGGGCGTTTTCAAAGGCATTGTCGCCGCCGCCCAGCACCGCCACGCGCTTGCCTTGAAACGCTTGCGAAACAATATGTGTGCCGGGGCCTACCAGAATGCCCTGCGCCTCGACGCCGTCACAATGGAGCAGCGTACGGGCGCGCACACCCGTTGCCAGCACCAGATGGCGGGCAAGCAATGGGGCTGATCGGCCGGCCACATAAAGCTCATAACCGTCAGCGACAGACACAGCGCGTTCGGCTGCGCAAGAAAGCAGCGTGGGAACATCGGCCTGCTCAAGGCTTAGCGCCAGGTTGTCGGCCACTTGTGGGCCAGTAAAACCTGGCAGTGATGCGTTCCAGTTGTCAGGGAAAGAGTGGCTGAGGCAAAGGCCGCCAATGGCAGTGCCACGCTCGATCAGCACCGGCGTTAGGCCCAATCGCGCCAGCCACACCGCGCAAGACACGCCAGCCGGACCTCCTCCGACTATGGCCGCATCGTAGATAGTATTCTCTGCGTCCATGTAAATTCCAACATACAATTGAGCCTATTCTACAAGGCTGATCTCATGCCCACACGACGTATCTATTTTTCACAGCTGGCACTCGACGCACATATCGGCATTCTTGAGCACGAATTGCGCGCCACCCAGCCGTTGCACATTGATGCCGAATTCGACGTCGATGTCACCCAAGAGGTGCACGACCAGAATATTCAAACCGTGCTCGACTACCGACTGCTGCGCAACGCTATCGTCGATGAGTGCACTCGCGCGCACGTCAATCTGCTCGAAACCTTAAGCGAACGCGTAGTCAGCCGCATACTGACAGAGTTCCCAACTGTACAGCACGTTAAAATCCGCATCAGCAAACCGCTTGCATTTTCAGACTGTGCGTCTGTAGGCATCGAGCTGCAAAGAGCCCGCTAAACCGCCACCCACATGATCATGCACGCCCATACCACTACCAGCGCCCCGGCGCACCCCACCAGCCGCAGCGACCAAAAACGGCGTACCGACCAGAACAAGCTCGCCAAACGCCTGCTTCGCGAAACAGGCCGTGCCATTTCTGACTTCGGCATGATCGAAGAAGGCGACAAGGTTATGGTTTGCCTGTCCGGGGGCAAAGACTCTTACACCCTGCTCGACATGCTGCTGACGCTCAAGGCACGGGCCCCCATAAACTTTGACATTGTGGCGGTCAATCTCGACCAGAAACAGCCGGGCTTTCCTGAACACGTACTGCCCCAATACCTAACCTCGCTGGGCGTGCCGTTTCATATAGAAAACCAGGATACCTATTCGGTTGTTACTCGTGTTATCCCCGAAGGCAAAACCATGTGCTCGCTGTGCTCGCGGCTACGGCGTGGCATTTTGTATCGCGTTGCCAGTGAGCTGGGTGCCACCAAAATCGCTCTGGGCCACCATCGCGATGACATCCTGGCAACCTTCTTCCTGAATTTGTTCTACGGTGGCCGCATGAAGGCCATGCCGCCCAAGCTTATGTCAGACAACGGCGAGCATATCGTCATTCGCCCGCTGGCCTATGTGCCCGAGAAAGACATTATTGCCTATGCGGCTGAAAAGCAGTTTCCCATCATTCCTTGCAACCTCTGTGGAACGCAAGAAAACCTCAAGCGCGTTGAAGTCAGCCGCCTCATCGCCGAGTGGGACAAGAAGTTTCCCGGGCGTTCATGGAATATATTCGGCGCCCTGACGCGTGTTGTCCCCAGCCATCTGATGGACCGTGATCTTTTCGACTTCGCGGGCATCATGGCTAACGGTATCGCCGATGAAGACGGCGACAAGGCATTTGATCCCGAGCAGTTTGATGAACCACCGTCAGTCACAGCGACAGAGGACGACAGCACGGAAGGCGTACAAGCGCCACGACGCGTCATCACAATTACTGACCTTCGCAGCTGACAAAAATCTGCTGCGGATGTTACCCTTTTAAGAGAAAAGCACGCCTACACGTGCTTTTTTTCGTTTCTCTTTACATCAATGTCCACAGGAGACGCTCTGGTGAACCCAAACGCGGCCTACCCCACCTTAAGTCGGCGCCTGCTCACGGCTCTGCTGGTTCTGTCGTGCGTGCTGGCCTGTTTTATTGCCGGTAACAGCTACGCTCAAAGCACAACCACCACCGCTCCAGCCGAGGCAACGTCTTACACGGCGCTGGCCGATTTGCTCGAAAATGACAAGGCACGTGACCAGCTCGTCGATAAGTTGCGCGCGCTGGCCTCCGGAGATGCCTCTGTCAAGAGCGACAAGAACGCCGCCGATACTGAAAAGACGACAAACACCGAAGCGCCCACGCTATCGCAACGTCTGGCCGACTCGATCAACACCTTTTTGGGAGGGTTGGCAGACGATTTCTCGGAAACTGCCTCGGTGGCTGTCGGCCTGGCGACCGGCGCTCCTGTCGCTGACTCGGGGTTGCACAAATGGAGCGCCGCTCTGAAAGTGCTGGCTTTTGCATTTGCAACAGTACTAATCAGTTATTTTATTTTGCGCATGCTCGCCAGATTTGGCTTCTCCTGGCTAAACGTGTGGATCAGACGTGACGCCAAAACTGAACAGCAAGCCGCCCCCACCGCAGACGGCACGCCGGCCTCACACCAACCTGCAAGCACTGCTATTAGCGCCGAGAACGCGGCGGCGCCAACAATAGAAGAGGTTGCGCATGGCCCTGCCATTGACGAGCCCGCAGGACCGGGGCAGCATCGCTTCAAGCGCATTACGCTTAGCCGCAAGCTGATCGGCGTTGCTGCCGCACTGGCCATCGACATTTCCGCCACACTGCTCGCCGCACTTGCTGCCTATGCAGTGACGCTGTCGCTGGCCGGAACGGGCAGCACCAGCCTCTTTGCATTTGAATTCATCAATGCGTTTGTCATGGTAGAAGCGGTCAAGGCGCTGTCTCGCGGCCTGTTCGCTACCCGATATGACCAGTTGCGACTGCTGCCGCTTTCTCCCGAGGCGGCAAATTACTGGAACCTCTGGATTTCGCGGCTTATCACCGCCACAGGCTACGCGTTGCTTTTCATTGTTCCACTGGTGCAAACCCTCTTCCCCGACTCTGTTGCTCATATTGCGGGCCTGATCATCATGCTGGGGGTGTATGTGTATGCGGTAGGCGTTGTCTGGAAAAACCGCAAGACAGTACGCGCAGGCTTGCTGCGCCACGCTGACCAAGCCAGCGCCGCCATTTTTGGCACCCTTACGCGCGTGCTGGCACGCGTGTGGCATATCGTGGCTATTCTCTATTTCACGGTTCTGCTCGTTGTGAGCCAGATTGCACAGCAAGAGGCGCTAAAGTTCATGGGCAGGGCTACTTTACAATCTGTCATCAGCATTGGTGCGGGTGTATTGCTGGCCGCAGCACTGACCAAGTTGCTTGAGCGCCATCTATCGATTCCGCATCGTTGGCGCGATGCTGTCCCCTCGCTGGAGACACGCATCAACGCTTATGTGCCGGCCTTTCTGCGGTCGCTTCGGTTGATGATTCTTATCATCGTGTCCCTTGTCGTGCTTGACGCCTGGCATGCTTTCGACCTGGCTGCATGGCTTGAGTCCAAGGACGGGCGAGCCGTAATCACCCATCTGGTGCGTATCGCGCTGATCCTGGGGCTCGCAGCGCTAAGCTGGACTGTCGTGGCAAGCCTGATCGAACATCGTCTTACGGGTAGCGGCACCAGCCAGCGCCTGGTCACCGAGCGTCAGAAAACCCTGCTGATGCTGTTTCGCAATGCCGCCGCTATTCTCATCGGCACCATGACGATACTGATTCTGCTATCGCAGATTGGCATCAATATCGGGCCGTTAATCGCCGGCGCAGGGGTCGCAGGTCTGGCCATTGGTTTTGGCGCGCAAAAATTGGTACAGGACGTCATTACCGGCATCTTCATCCAGATTGAAAACGGCATGAACCAGAACGATATCGTAGAAGTGGCAGGCCTGTTCGGTACCGTAGAAAAAATAACGATACGCTCGGTCGTGATACGCACACTGGACGGGGGCTATCATCTGATCCCGTTCTCAGTGATTGACCGCGTTTCCAACCACACGCGCGATTTTGGCTACCACTTGGGCGAATACAACATTGCGCACCGGGAAAGCGTGGACGAGGCCATTGCCCAGCTCGAGCTGGCCTTCCAAGACCTGATGAAAAACCCCACCTTGTCCAAAGAGGTTATGTCTAATATCGATATTCCGGGGGTGACCGCACTCAATGAACGAGGCTTTACCATTCGGGTGCTGATTAAAACAACCCCCGGCAATCAATGGGCTGTACAGCGCGCCTTCAACCGCTTGGTCAAAGAGCGCTTTGATGCCGCTGGGATTGAGTTGCCTTATCCGCAAACCGTTCTGCATTTTGGGCGCGACAAAGACGGCTATGCCGCCCCTGCTGAGGTGCATGCGGTAGAAGCGTTAAGGTCGTCAGTCAGCAAGGAGCCGGCGCCCGGGCAGACCATGCGGCCATTGGCACCCGACGCAACGTAAATTGACGTGGTATGTCTGTGTGCGCTCAGTATGCTTTGCCAAGTGCACATAGGCTGCCACGTTGCATAGGCTACGCAGTCTATGGCCAGTTTGCCGGCGCGGCCCCGCCTTGAAATTCCCCGCCGCTGGCTTCTTGATGCTTGCGCAGCATAGGCAAGAACCTCTGCAAGGCTCAGGTGGAGCTGGCCGCGCACTGCAAAGCACCATAACGGCCTCGGCACTCGGCCACCTATAGGCAAACGAAACCAGGCTCTGAGCCGCGATGGCTGCAGAGCCTGTTTTTATATATGCACCGGGTGATATCGGGATTATCTCTTAAATGCCCGACTCAGCCGTCCATGCCTTCCCAATGCGGGCCGTCAACATTGATGTCGAAAAGCTCAAGCACACGGGCAACGGTGTGATCCACCATTTCGTCGAGTGTTTTGGGGTGATGATAAAACGCCGGAAGCGGCGGAAAAATAATACCGCCCATTTCGGTTACTGACGTCATATTGCGCAAATGCGCCAGATTAAGCGGTGTTTCACGCACCATCATAACCAGCCGCCTGCGCTCTTTTAATGTGACATCAGCCGCGCGGGTAATGAGATTATCAGAAAAGCCATGAGCCACTGCCGCCAGCGTGCGCATGGAGCACGGCACCACGACCATGCCTGCCGTGGCAAAACCACCGCTGGACAAGGCAGCGCCTATGTCGCGGAAGCTGTAAACCTTGTCGGCCAGATCGTAAACCTGTTTACGATCGAGGCCGAGCTCGTACTTAATGTTGAGTACACCTGGCGGCGAAACCACCAGATGTGATTCAACATCGGGCAAGGTGCGCAGCACCTGCAGCATGCGTACGGCATACACAGCGCCGGTGGCACCTGTTATGCCTATAACGATGCGACGCGCTGCAGTGCCGCGCGCTGGCGGTACTGCAGCATCGCCGGCACCAGACCCGCGACGATGATCATCAACCATACCTGCCCTACCCTAAGAAATACAGGGCGGGCAGGTGTGCCGGTTTTTGATCACGCAACGGCTCCGGCTTCTTTTAGTGCCGTAACCAGTTCGCCGTTTTCGTACATTTCGGCAATGATGTCAGAACCGCCAATGAATTCGCCGTTGACATACAGCTGCGGAATAGTAGGCCAGTTGGCGAACTCTTTGATGCCTGCGCGCACTTCTTCGTCGTCAAGCACGTTGACCGTGACCAGCTTGCTGACGCCCGATGCCTGCAAAATCTGGATAGCGCGGCCGGAAAAACCACACTGGGGTGCCTGTGCCGTACCCTTCATGAACAGGACAACAGGGTTGCCTGTAACGGTTTCACGGATAAAGTCTTGAACGTCACTCATGATGATCTCGATTCCTGGAAAAATTCAATTATAAATACCACCGGTAACCCGTGGGATACCGGCAAGATCGGGCACACTGTCGACATCGGAAAACCCGGCATCGCGCAGCAAGCCACGCACCGCTTCGGCCTGATCCCAGCCGTGCTCCACAAACAGCGCACCGCCTTTTTTAAGCCACTTACCTGCGCCCGCACTGATTACCTTGAGCGCTGACAGGCCGTTTTTACCATCAGTAAGGGCCATGCCGGGCTCAAAACGCAAATCGCCTTGACTGAGGTGTGGATCAGACGCGTCAATATACGGCGGATTGGAAATAATAAGGTCAAAGCCATTATGCGCTGTGCCAGAAAGAGCATCGTACCAATTACCGGTCAAAAATTCGACCGAAGCACGTAACGCCCGTGCATTGTCTTTTGCAACACGCAATGCTGCAGCACTGGCATCGGTGGCCGTAACACGAACGCCAGGGTGCTCGAGCGCCATAGAAATGGCAATGACACCGGTGCCTGTGCCCAGGTCAAGCACACGCGGGCCAGCGCTTGTACCTTCGGCTGCGGGGGAGGCATCTGCCTGCTGCCTGCGGCGACCGCCCAGCCACATCAACGCGGTTTCAACAAGAACCTCGGTTTCAGGCCGAGGGATAAGCACATCAGGTGTTACCTGAAATTCACGACTAAGGAACTCGCGATAGCCAAGAATATAGGCCATAGGCTCACCACGTAGCCGGCGGCGCTCCAGTTCGCGATAGCGCTTTACGTGTGCGGGGTCTAGCTGATCGGTGTCATGCGCAATAAGCCATGAACGTGGCACTTGCAGCACATGCTGCCAGAGCATGCGCATTTCAAGCCGTGGCAGCCTGTCTTCCCGCAGCAAAACACGCAAGGTATCCATGGAGCTCGCCTTAATCCAGAGCCAGAGACGCCAGCAGCTCAGCCTGATGCTCGGCCAACAATGCGCCGGTAAGCTCGTCGAGATCACCTTCAATGATATTGTTGAGCTTGTAGAGCGTCAGGTTGATGCGGTGGTCAGTGACACGGCCCTGTGGAAAATTGTAAGTACGGATGCGCTCAGAACGGTCGCCCGTGCCAACCAGGCTTTTGCGCTCAGCAGCTTCTTTGTCATGGTGCTCTTGCTGCACCTTGTCTTTGAGCCGGGCAGCCAGCACTTGCATGGCCTTGTCTTTGTTACGGTGCTGCGAGCGGTCATCCTGACACTCTACCACCAGCCCCGTAGGCAAGTGGGTAATGCGAACCGCCGAATCTGTCTTGTTGATGTGCTGGCCACCCGCGCCACTGGCACGGAAGGTATCAATGCGAAGATCACTGCTGTTAATGACGATATCGCTTTGGGCATCGGCTTCTGGCAGCACGGCAACGGTGCAGGCCGAGGTGTGAATGCGGCCCTGCGTTTCAGTTTCAGGTACGCGTTGCACACGATGCGCACCCGACTCGAACTTAAGGCGGCCGTAAACGCCATCACCCTCGATACGGGCAATAACCTCTTTGTAACCGCCCACCTCAGCCTCATTGGCCGACATAATCTCTACACGCCAGCCCTGATGTTCAGCGTAGCGGCTATACATACGAAAGAGATCACCAGAAAACAGTGCGCTCTCATCGCCACCTGTACCCGCGCGAATTTCAAGAAAAACGCTGCGGCTGTCATCAGGATCACGCGGAAGCAGTAAAACCTGAAGCTCTTCCTCAAGCTTTTCTATTTTATCTTTGCCTATTTTGACTTCATCTTCGGCCATTTCCCGCATCTCGGGATCAGATATCATCTCTTGCGCGGCTTTAATATCGGCTTCGGCCGCCTCATAAGCATTGAAAACGTTGACTACAGGCTCAAGCTCGGCCCGCTCGCGAGTCATCTTGCGGTAGCGGTCCATGTCATTGGCGATTTCGGGTTCGGCAAGCAGGGCATCAACTTCGATTAACCGGTGAGCAAGTTGCTCCAACCGGTTTCGCATGGAAGGTTTCATAGAGAAGAGAGTAAATCAGTGATGTATGCGGATGCAGAATAGCATCAGCCAGGCGGCAAATGGAACAGGCTAGCGCCGCTAACGCCGGCGATCGACGCGGGGGAGCAAGCGTGGCAGCAGATTTAGCAGTTGCTTGCGTTCGTCGTTTTCGGTGCGATTAAGCGCCGCCAGTGGACCGTGCATGTATTTTTGCGTAAGGCCATGGGCCAGTTGCTCAATGACCAGCTCAGGCGCATCACCACGCGCCAGCATACGGCGGGCACGATCGAGTTCGTTTTCACGGACCTGATCGGCAGCCTGCTGAAAATCAATAATAGCCGGCACGACGGCACGTGTCTGCAGCCAATGCATAAAATGCTGAACACGTGTGTCGATAATAGCTTCGGCCTGGACAACTGCAGCCCGGCGTGCGTCAGTGCCGCTTTGCACCATGCGGCCCAGGTCATCGACCGAATAAAGGTATACGTCGGCCAGCCGACCAACTTCGGTTTCGATGTCGCGTGGCACGGCCAGGTCAACCATGACCATGGGCTTGTGGCGACGCGCACGGGTAACCCTCTCGACCATACCCAGACCGAGTATGGGCAAGGTACTGGCCGTACAGGATACGATAACGTCGTAATCGGCCAGTTTGTCAGGGATATCGGACAGCTTCATGGTTTTTGCCACGAAACGCGTGGCAAGGACTTCTGCTCTTTCGAGGGTGCGGTTGGCCACCGTCATGGACTTGGGCTGAACGGCCGCAAAATGTGTGGCACACAGCTCGATCATTTCACCAGCGCCGATAAACAGCACATTGGCCTGGGAAAGATCACCCAGCACACGCTCGGCCAGCTTGACCGCCGCAGCGGCCATAGACACAGACTGCGTGCCGATCGCCGTTTGAGAGCGAACCTCTTTGGCGACCGAAAACGTGCGTTGAAAGAGCTGATGCAGCATGGTACCCAGCGCGCCTGCCTGCTCGGCCGCGCGCACGGCATCTTTCATTTGCCCAAGTATCTGTGGCTCGCCCAGCACCATGGAATCAAGCCCGCTGGCGACGCGAAAAGTATGCCGCACCGCTTCGTTTCGCCGGTACTGATACAGATGTGGCTGCAGACTGTTGGTTTCAAGGCTGTTGAATTCAGCCAACCACGAAGGCAGGTGCTCTTGCACCTGCGGCTCGGCCGCACAGTAGATTTCAGTGCGATTACAGGTGGATAGTATGGCGGCCTCTTTGACCGACGAACCAAACGCCGACCGCAGACCGTCGAGGGCAGGCTTTAAGACGTCCATCGGAAACGACACGCGCTCCCGCACCGCTACCGGGGCAGAAACGTGATTCAGGCCGAAAGTTAATACGTCTACGGACATAAGTCTCTTGATTTAGCGCCAGGCGCACTTTGGGACACCACCCATTATAGTCCCCACAACGACTTTGCTAAACCTTTGTCGTTGTTTTGGCACGGTTTTTGCCTGCGCGAGATCAAACTTGATGCGAAAACCCGTCACTCTTTCCTACCCGCCTCAAGCACACTTTGAATTTTTCGTGTATTATTTCGCCTTTCACAGTGGCCTGGTAGCTCAGTCGGTAGAGCAGAGGATTGAAAATCCTTGTGTCGGTGGTTCGATTCCGCCCCAGGCCACCAGAAATATCAAACATCTACGCCAATTCTTCGGAGTTGGCGTTTTTGTTTTTGGGGCGCGGGTACGCCGCTTTTCGGTAAGGGCGCCGCTAGACAAGACGGATCGGCCACATCGACTCTCAATGAGCACACGCGCCGACCTAATAATCCTCACAATTCTTCCGCCTAAACTCCGAATTTTACGGCATTAAATTCCGTAATTTACGTCGTATTACTCCGAGATTTACGGCCTTAAGTTCCGTAATTTACGGTGGGAAACTCCACAATTTACGCTACACTTCCTCCATGAGCACGATACCCCTGTACTCGCGAGGTATTCAGTCGCAAATAGCAGAAGCCTTGCTGGACACGCCTGTAGTCCTGGTGGCTGGCCCTCGTCAAGCCGGAAAGACAACGCTTGTGCGCCAGATCGCAGAACAACGGCAACTGCAGTACGTGACGATGGATGATGAGCTGATGCGGCTATCGGCACAGCAGGATCCCGTCGGCATGATTCGCTCCCTGGATCGAGCAGTGATCGACGAAATCCAGCGCGCACCACAGTTGCTCCTGGCAATCAAGAAAAGTGTAGATGAAGACCGACGCCCCGGCCGTTTTCTGTTAACCGGCTCGGCCAACGTGATGGCACTGCCAACCGTTGCCGACTCACTGGCAGGCCGGATGGAAACTGTATCGCTGTTACCTTTATCGCAGAGCGAAATCGAGTCGCACTCAGCAAACTGGATAGACAGTGCTTTTGCAGGGAATATTCTTAACACGACTCAACCTGCCATCGGTCGCGACCTCATCGAGCGCGTGCTGCGCGGCGGCTATCCGGAAGTGATTTCCAGAGCGACGAGCAGGCGCAGGTCGGCATGGTCACGTCAATATATCGACGCCCTCATTCAAAGAGACGTTCGGGACGTGGCAAGTATCGAAAAATTAGACCAGTTGCCACGATTCCTTCGAGCGCTGGCCCAAACAGCCGGGCAAATGTGCAACTACACGCAACTGGGTGGCCAGACGGGGCTGGATGGCAAGACAGCTTCCCGGTATGTCAGTATCTTTGAGCATATGTACCTGCTTAAGCGCGTTGACGTCTGGGCTCACAATAGACTTAGCCGGGTCGTAAAAACGCCAAAATTGCAATTCATCGATTCGGGTTTGCTGTCCACGCTGCTCGATCTGACTGCCGAAGAAATCCAGCGAGACCGCACGCGGTTCGGCAATGCATTGGAGACCTTCGTGTTCGGCGAACTACTCAAGCACACGACCACAGCCGAAGGCGACTATCGTCTGCTGTATTACCGTGACGCTGACAAGTTCGAGGTTGATATCGTCATAGAGAACACCGTCGGCGATCTCGTATGCGTGGAGGTAAAGGCTGCCGCCTCCATCAGGGAGAGCGATTTGCGTGGCCTGAGAAAACTAGCCGACATCGCAGGGGATCAATTCAAACTCGGCGTGCTGCTTTACGACGGCACCAAGACCCTGCCGCTTGGAGACGGGATCTGGGCCGCCCCCTTGTCTTCATTATGGGGAACATTGGCGTAGCAAGTCGTTTGCTGGCCCCTACGGCATAAAGTACAGGCACTTTCAGCCTTCACGCCCGCCACGCCGTGCCACCCACAGTTAGCTCTTCCAAAAAGAAACGGCGATAAGAATAGCTTCTTATCGCCGCCTCTTGATGCCGGCCGCTTGAAAGCCAGCACGGCATCAACTCCTGCACATCTACAATCGGCTTTTACTGGCCGATTATCATCTTGCTGACAGAAGAGTTGCCCACTGCCGTAGCACTGATGGTGTTGCCGCTGATTACCGACCTTCCGGCAACCGCAGGTGCGCCCGCAACGCCAGAGATGCCCATTCCAGCGTTGCTCACCACTGCAGTGACTCTTCCGGTATTGGTCTGGTTGGAAACTAACTGGGCACTGGCCGAAATCGCGCCTGTCGACAACGCGTTCAGGACGTTTTCTGCACTATTGCCATAAGCGGTGCTAGACACGCGGTTGCCAAGCAAGTTAGCCGTATAGCCCGCAACAGAGGGCGTAGCCGCTGTCACGCCGACGGTTGGCCCGCTTGCCAGGCCTGTTACCGTGGCAGAGATAGCACCCCGGTTGACCTGCGTACTGGAACTGGACAAATTGCCGTTCAGGGCACCGGCTCCGCCCGTAGCGTTCAGGGCATTGCCGGCATTATTGCCAAACGCCAGCGCCGATATGCGATTGGAACCCACTGTTGCTGTCCCTTCCAGTGAACCGCCGACGCCAACGCCAACTAGCCCAGTCAGCGAGGTGCTTGCAGTTACCTCGGAGAACGCAGTTTGGCTATTGCTAATATTCGCGTCGGCTGTGCTGCCTGTGCCCGAAACGATAGCCAACGTATTGTTTGCCAGGTTGGCAATACCCTGGCTTTGTAATGCATTGCCGTTTACCGTGGCCTGATCATTGATAGTGCCAGTTGACACGATGCCGACCCCGGCGCTTTCGACGGTGGCTGTTGTTGTGCCACCTACTTCTTGGTAATTGGCGAGCGATGCGTCGCCACTGATCGACGTGCCTGCGGTCAGCGTCAACGTGTTGAACGCTTCGTTCTGGGTGCCGATAGCCTGCAGCGTATTGTCGATGACATTTGACGTGCCGCTTATCGCGCCGCCGGCATCGATTGCGACGCTTCCCCTGGTGGTGGAGGTCAGACTAGGGACCGATCTCTGCCAATTGTATAGAGTTGCATCTGAAGCAGCCGCCAGATCCAGACTTGTGCCTGCCGTCAACGCTGCGGTGTTCTGTACCGAGTTGCTGACTGCCACGGACTGCAGGGTATTGCCCAGGACATCGGCGGAGCCACCGACTGAGCCCAGTGCCACGATGCCCAGATTAGCGGCACTCAAAGGCGCAGTACCGCCCACTGTGGAAGCAATCGTGCCGCTGGTATTCTGGTTGCTGTTCAGCAGACTATCTCCACCCCCAGTCGACAAGGTAGTTCCGGCTGTATTGCTGTAGTCGTTGACAGCCTGATTCTGCCTGGCCGAAGCGCGTAGGGTGTTGCCGCTTACTGTGGCCACTCCCGTGCTGCCGGCTGTCCTCATGCTAATGCCGACGCCAGGTGTTTTAACTGCGACGGTTGTATTTCCATACGCTTTCTGGCTGGACCCAATGGACCCTAGCCCGCTAGTCGTCGTCCCTGCGGCAAGCGCCAGGGTATTGACTGCTTCGTTACGGGTGCCTGTCGCCTGTAGCGTATTGCCGATGACATTGACCTTGTCCTGCAGCGGGGCGCTGACATCGATACCCACCATCCCTGTGGTGGTGGACGTCAGAGAAGACAACGTCGACCGCTGGGAATTGACCAAAGTCGGATCAGCAGCTGCTACGGCATTCAGGGACGTGCCCGCTGACAATACAACCGCATTGGCCGCCGAGTTGGCGACAGCCTGGGACGTCAATGTGTTGCCCAGCACGTCGCCTGCACCTGTCGCCCCAATGCCCAGCACTGTCGCGGTATTGCCCGCTGTGGAGGTGGTCGCCTCGGTGGAGTCCTGGGTGTTGCGTAACAGAGAGGATCCCGGCGGGGTTGTTAAGCCCATGGTCAAAGCGCCTGCTGCGTTGTTGCTGGAGGTGTTTGTGGCTTCATTGTTGCTGGCTGACGCGCTGAGGGTGTTGCCGCTAAGCGTCAGGGCAGAACCTGGGATCACGGTGTTGACTTTGCCGATTGCCAGCATACTTCCCGTTGTGGTGGCAAGGGCATCACTTTCACTGTTTTGCTCGTTATTGATTCGAGCCGTATAGTCTCCTGAGCCGGCGGTAGCCACCGTGCCGTTGGTGGCTACATTGACCTTGGCGCTGCTGCTGATGATGTTGTCAGCAATCAAACCGTTAGCGGAAGTGGCACCAGCCAGATTAGCCTGAATGGCGCCATTGGTCGTTGCGGTAACCGTACTGGCCCCGTCGCTGTACTGGCTATTATTTGTAAGAAATGCGGCTGTACCCGCTGTTGATGCGACGCTCGCATCGGCTTGCACCAGTGTCAGATTGGCGGCTGTGCTGCCCACTGCCGACGAGCCGATGCTGTTGCCGCTGATGGCTACCGGGCCCGTATGCGCGATTGCCCCACCGCCCGCGCCTACAACACTTATGGCGGTGTCATTGGTTGCTGCCACGGCAGTGCCTGTATTAGCTTGCGCATTGGCGATGGTGCCGCTGGCCTCATCAAGGTTGCCCGCGTTGAGCGACAGCGTATTGGCTACTGTATTTCCGTTGGCAGACGCCAACGAGTTATTGTTGCTCAGCGTAATCGCACCAGCCCCGCCCTTTCCGGCGACAGTAAGATTACTGGTGGTAATCGAGGACGCAAGATTGGCGCCCTGGTTGCCCTGGGCACTCGCGATTCCGACGGTAGCACCGGTGGTGGACGCGGACAACGTGGTTGTTCCGGCACTGGCACCCGCTGAGGGGCTACCTGCGGCTGTGCCGGTTACACCAGTGGCCACATCCAGCGCCAGGCTGTTAACGGCGCTATTGCCGTCTGATGTTGCGTTGAAATTTTGTTTCGATACCGTGACATCGCCGTTGATGGCGTTGGTGCCAGTGCTTACCGTTACACCGCTGCCCGTGATGCTGGCGGTCGGTGCCGCAGTGCCAGAGCCGTCGGTATTATTTTGAAGGTTGGCAATGGCAAGGCTGCCATCAAATGCCATGCCAGTGCCCGTAGATTGGCTGCTGGCGTCATTAGCGCTATACGTGGCAACAGCTTGATTGCCCGCAAGGGTGATGGTCGATCCTGCAGCAAGGTTACCTGCGTCAGTGCTTGTTGCATCGACGTTTAATGAGGCGCCAGTAATCGCTGCGCCGGAACCGGTCCCGCCGCCCGCATTGGTTGCCTGTTGATAATTAGTAATCATGCCGTTGGCAGTGACGTCAATTTTCGGCAACGGTGTTGCTGCCTCGCGATTAACGCTCGCGCTGCCTGCTACAGCGGTGTCAAAGCCCTGCAGATTGGTTTGGGTAATCGATGCGTTTGCTTGATTAACCGACGTGGCGGCGTTTGCAGTATTGTTATTTAGTGTTGCTTCGTTAACTGGCGCCGAAAACACGACATTGACCAGTGGTGATCCGGAAATAGTGGTGGATACTAAGCCTGTGGTGCCTACTGCTGCCTGGGCCGAGTTGATGGAAAAATCGGCAGACGTATCAAACGTATTGCTGGTGGCCGTGCTGGTGGATGTGTTGCTGGTGGCTACTGCGGATACTACGTTGCCAGGCGCGACAATTGTCGAGCTTCCTGAATTCTGGTCTGAAAACCCCGAACCCACAACCGTGCCCGTTGTGGATCCGCCTCTAAATTGCGACGTATTGATTGATTGCGACCCGGTTGCTGCAATGTTCAGACTAGTAGCGTCTACGATCGTTGGCGCAACTGTAAGCGTCGTGTTTGCACCAACGGCGACATTAACCAGGCCCATAATCAGGGCGAGTCCAGATGCGCTGGCGGTGGAGCGCGCCAAGCGCGCGCGACTGGAAAATTTAGGCTGTTTCTTCATGTTAATCTCCATGAGGTTCTTCGTTTTTGGCTGCGGCGGTCCCGTCAAGTCATGCCGAAGCCAATTCAGTTAACTACTGCAGGCGTATAGAACCTTTCGACGGCGCCCTTGCGATACAGCCAGGCTGTACCGCAAGGGGCGGCGGTCGGCAGTTGTTTTGCCATATTTTTTATCTCTTTGCTGCGTATTACTGTTTGCCTGGGTTAAATCGGCGCGCACATACCCCCCTCCTTATTGTTTGATAAGCGCCGAACCTTTACGGCGTAATGCTAACCACTGCGAAAATCTGGTATCCCGCGCCGTCGCGCCGTATGGATGTGTCGGTTGCAGCGGGTTCCCATGTGGTCCGTACGCGCGATGGGTGTACACCGCGCACCGCCAGCGCATCGCGCAGGTTACGGACGCGCTGGCCAGTTAACTCCTGACGCTTGATCGGAGACCAGCTTTCAGTGTCCCGCGCAATAATCTGCACCTCGACCGTTTTATGTGCGGCGGCATCAGCTACGATGCGCTCAATGACCGAGCCCGACTGCTGGCTGATGCTCGGATCGCCAAACTCATACGCGATTTGGTAGTTAGTGCCACCCAGGGCAGGGCCGGCATTTGTCGCTTTGCCCATAGGTGCGGGTGGGGCAGCAGGAGGCGCGATAGGACTAGCTTGAGGTGTTGCTGGTGGGGTTGCCGGCTTGCTCCCAACCCCTGGTTTACCCGCTGCCAACGCTTTGTCCAGACAGCCCTGCGGGTCGACCTGGGTAACTGCTCCGATCAAGTCCAGCACACCTTGCTCTAGGGCGATACGCACACCCAGTTGCAGTGGCTCCATATTCTTCGCGCCCAAATTGATATCGAACAGATTGCTGCCGAAAAAACGGAACGTATCGAAGCCGACTTCAAAGCCGACGATTTGTTTTTGCAGACTGACCGTATCGACCACGGTCAAGGTTTGCGTGTCGATGATGCGCAAGTCGACGCCGATGCTCATGGTAAATGTGCGCGCCTTGGGACCAACGCCGCCAATAAGAACCTGGCCACCGCCCGACTGAATGTTGTAGTTCAGCTCGGTAATGCCGCCAACAATGTAATAGTTGGAACGCAAAATGGTGCCACCAAAGTACGGTACCCACGGAACGGACTCCTGCCCTTGCGGGGTCTGTAATGCATGGGTGCCGCCATCGCCCAGCTGGCGTCTGTCTATATAAGCCAGTTCGAGCTCGGCGATACGGGTATCGAAGCGTTCCTGCAGTCGAATAGCCCCACCCATTTTGCCCAGAGCCGAATACACCATCAGGGCTCCGCCCTGCGTAATGGCGCTGCCGTCATTCTGGCTGTATTTGCCGGTATAGTCTTTGACGTCACCCACGGCAATGGAAAGGCGTGGCTTTCTTTGGGTCACGATTTCATTGGCCAGACACGTGAACGCACCATCGATGGGCGTGCGGTTGTTGCGAACTGAAGACCCCATCAAGACCGGCGCTTCATCGGGGGCCATTTTTTCCATGGTCATCATGGGAGCACAGCCCGTCAGGGTAAGTATCACAAGCAAGCTGCAGGCAGTCATCCAACGCCGGGAGGTTCCGATGAGACCACGGCTGAAGGAGGATGTTTTGCAGTTGACGGCAGGATTCATTGTGCTCATGCTTGTAATAGATGTAACTGACGCTGGGGATCTGGGTTGCGTTTTCATGTGAACCTAGTTCAAGGCAACGCCGCCGGAACCAAAAGCGCATCCCGTGCTTCCCGACAGCGATGCCGTCTGGGATCCCGTATTAGATTGGTTGACATTCAAGGCTTGTGAGCTTGTGCCACTGCCGGCGTGTATTTGCCCAGAGCTGGCATCACTGGGCGAACCTCTCACGCCAGCCGATACCGCGCCTGTATTGGATTGATCCGTGCTGGCCCCGGCTGAGCCGGAGCTGGAACTATCCATTGCACCTGTGCTGCTGGTGTTTCCGGTCGACGTCAGGTAATTGCCGCTGGTGTTGGTGGTTACTGGCGACGATACTGTTGAGCCTTGCGCGCTGTCAGCCATCGAGCCAGTGGCGTTAGCCGTGACCCCGCAGTTGTATTGCCGCTGGATGTTGGTGGTGTTGGTGATGTAGTTGGTGGTCTGGAATGAGTCGTAGTAGCCACCCTTTTTCCTTTCCATAATATCCAGCACACCTGCTTTGTTGGCTTTATCGGCCGACGTCTCGAACTGCCAGGGCAACCCTTCGAAGGCCCATACCTGTGCATGGACGACAGGTGCCGCTGCCGCGCACAGCAGGCCCAGGCAACTTAAAACCAGAGGCGACAGCCGTACACGATGCTTATTCACTGAGGCCTGTCCTTTTGCTGCGGTGACAGAAAGTGTAAGTGCTTGTTTTTTCATAATTAGGGCGCTTCACAATCCAAATTGTGATTTGGCAAATAAGGTTGCATGTGGAAAGCATGATTTGCTTGTTGGAAGCCAACTTTCCCGGTAAAAAGACATGCATAAACGGCCAGCAAGTCTTGCAGATTCGTTACGTGAACATGCATCAACGGATACGCGGCAACCATGCGCTTAAAAGAAAAAAGGCAGGATTTTTAATTTTTGTCTCGAAACGTATGCTGCCGTTGCCTGCCGAGCGATAAATAGGGGTCATATCAATATCGCACTCTGGTTTATTTTGATAGTATTGGTTGCAAATTATATCGATGAGTTATATGTCGAAACTGAGCAAGTCTGAGCAGATATAAGCAAAAGTGAACAAAAGCAACCCGAAGTAAGTAAATTTCAACAAAATGATGATGAGTCGATGAACACTAAACCGCATTTAATGGACTTGTTATTGGACGCCGTCTGTGTCGTTAATGAAAAAGGTATTTTTCTTTCTGTAGACGGGGCGTGCGAACGAATCTTTGGTTACAAAGAGCACGAACTGATTGGTCGTCAGATGCTCGACCTGGTCCACGAACCAGAACGTCAACGAACCATCGAGGCCGTCGGGCGACTGATGCAAGGGCATCTGCAGTTTAATTTTCAGAATCGTTATGTACGCAAAGACGGCAGTCTGGTTCACATAATGTGGTCTGCCCGGTGGTACCCCGATCAGGGGATAAGGGTTGCGGTCGCCCGTGAAATTGCCGAACACCCGAGCGAAGAAAGCAAGACCGCGACGGCCGTACCGCCATCGGCCGCAAAGCGCTGGCAGCTCTCGGGCGCCCCTCCCACCCTGACGCCGCCTGGGCAGCAGCCAATCGCGTTGTCCTCCCAAGACTATTTAGTGCTGCAGGTTTTGGCATCAGGCGCAGGGGTAGTCAGCCGCAAGAGGATAATTGCTGCGCTCGGCCAGGACTACTTTGAATACGATCAGCGCAGGATGGATTCGCAAATGCGTCGTTTGCGCCGTAAAGTAGAGCAAAGCAGCGGCATGAAGCTGCCCGTTGCAACGCTGCGCGGCGTAGGCTACCGGTTTTACGATCCTGTGGAGGTGCTTTTGTAAGCGTGGTCTTGCAGAGTCCTCTGATTAACAAGAGGCTTCAGACGGCAGACAAGCTCTCGCGTAAAACGGAGGTTTTGTTCATAATAAAGAATTGCTCACTTAAGCACACTGCGGGCCCAAGCGACGATGTCGCGGGTTGCCAATGCACCCGATTTTCTGGCCAGCTCGCGGCCATTGTGAAACAGCACCATTGTCGGAATACTGCGGATACCGAATCGTGCACCAAGCGCTTGTTCAGCCTCAGTGTCGATTTTGGCTAACCTCATGTGCGGCTCAAGTTGTTGCGCTGCCGCTGCGAACTGGGGCGCCATAGTTTTGCATGGCCCACACCAGGGCGCCCAAAAATCAACCACCAGCGGCAGGTCGCCCTTCAGATGTTTGTCAAAATGAGTGCCGTCTAGCGCCACCGGCAGACCCTGAAACAGTGGCTGCTGGCAACGCCCGCATGTGGGCGCATCATCTATACGTAGCGCCGGCACCCGGTTCACGGCATGACAGTGTGTACATACCACATGCAAAGATTCGCTCATACCTCGGCCCTCAAGCTGTACAGAAACTTTGATTTACACCTAGAACCTTCATTCTACCCGCCCTGCTGACGGGATCGATTTCACGGTAAGGATGCCTCCAACGGTGCAGGTATACGATCCCAACGGTGACCTGCTAAAGGTTGTGCCGTCTGTAAAGTAGCTAAGGTTCAGAAATTCTTGGTAGCGGGCACCGATTTGCTCAGTGCGCCGCCCGAGTTTGCTTCTACGATTAGGGTTTTTTGTCTAGCGCCTCACACTTCTTGCTCATGTAGGGCAGAGCCCTCACTGAAGACTCACGAAAAACCAGCCAGTCGTGATTTCCATCGATCACCCGATACTCAATGTCATCAGGTTGCACCTTGTGTAGCGTCCAGTAAAGCTTAG
The DNA here is from genome assembly GCA_013416395.1 of Alcaligenaceae bacterium. GTDB lineage: Bacteria > Pseudomonadota > Gammaproteobacteria > Burkholderiales > Burkholderiaceae_B > Allopusillimonas. The sequence continues at coordinate 143,016 of JACCEP010000008.1, read as the reverse complement.
CGGCTGCGAGCACAATCCCGAACCGATCCTGATCCCCTGATTCGATCCACATGGGAACAGTAGTCTTGGCGTCATAATAGGACGACAGCCTTGCAGGATAGAGCGATTTCGTCCAGGCAGCCTCATCAAAATTACCATCTTTGGAGAATTGCGGGGTGCGCCGCGATGCAGATGTGGCTGGAGGGAATGGATCATATATGGCGGGGCTCAAGATGCCAGCTGCACAAAATAGCTTTGGATGCGAGAGACTCAGATTGAGTGCACCATAGCCACCCATGGAAAGCCCTCCAATCGAACGCCCCGCCCGGTCGCTACGGATCTTGTAGTGATTTTCTGCGTAGGGGATTATGTCTTCAATAAAGGCCGTCTCGGCCTTGACAGCATTCCCGTCCGTGTACCAAGACTCTGGCCCCGTGGTGGGCATCACAATGACTGACTTACGAAGTTCTTTGCGTATGATGAGCTGGTCTGCTGTTACCTGAATACCTCCTTTCATTACCCACGCGGTCTCGTTGGCGCCAGCCCCATGAAGCATATAGATAACCGGGAACTTATCGGTGGCCTCCTCATAACCATCTGGCAGGTAGACATCCATTTTTATCTCGTGCCCCAGGGTCTGCGATTCGAACGACGTCTGAACAATCTCACTTGCATAGGACGGGGCTGCCAATAGCAGGGACGCGGCAGTCGCCGTCATCAGTTTTAAAGCTGGCTTCATGTCTTCCTCTCAGGGTTTTTTCGGTCTGGCTTCAGACGCCAGTTCCGTTTGTGGGCTTCATTATTGCGCCAGCAAACCAGCCACTGTCAAGCAATCCATCATGCGCGGGGCGCATTCCCATAGTGCTGATAGCGATGCTTGCATGGCTTTGCATAGTCATACTGCCAGGCGGGCCCGTGTTGTATGCAACCGGATGCCTATCGACAAGGCGTGAATCAATAACATCCAAATACCCTATTGTTAACCCGGTTTTGGGGGAGTATTTTGGAAGTGGAGACATATCTACGAACCGATGTAAAAGGAGAGTAGCGTGAATTATCGTAATGAAGGAAATATTGACCGCCGTACCTTCCTGAAAACTATCAGTGCCGCCGGAGGAGCGGTGGGTTTAAGCAGTGTTGCGGGTTTTACTTCGTTGGCACACGCTGCAGAGAGCCAGACTGCTGCCACACCCACTGCCGCGGCACCAACTGGCGCAACAATTATTCATGGCAAAAGCGCAGAGATGATTGTGCACAACGGCAAACTCGGGGTGATGGAAACACCTCTCAATTTGCTGCGCGAACATCGATCCACGCCTGTGGATCTCATCTACAGTCGAAATCACTTCCCCATCGATGGGGCAGGCTCTTGGATAGCCACAACCGATCCGGCAAGCCATGAAACCATCCAAAACTGGACCATTCTGGTGTCAGGCCTGGTGCAGCGACCAAAAACAATCAAGGTCGCCGATCTGGAACAAATGGATCATGTAAAGCGCGTGGCAGTTATGCAGTGCGCCGGCAATGGTCGCTCATATTATTGGGACAAGGCAAAAACGCCTGGTTCAGGCTGGAAGCACGGCGGAATGGCCAACTTAACCTGGGAAGGTGTGCCCCTTAAGGCACTGCTCAAGAGTCTTGACCTTAGCCCGGCGGCCAGCGTTAGGTTCTTGACGGCCAATGGCAAGGACGAGCCCCCGGTTCCTGGTGGTGCTGACATGATCAAAAGCTTCCATCTGGAGGCACCACAAATGGACGACGCCATTCTGGCGGTTCGCCTGAATGGCAAGCCGATTCCCTCCGTACACGGCGGGCCTGTACGCTTGATCATTCCTGGCTATTACGGGAATATGAATGTGAAGTGGCTCACCGACCTGCTACTCATGGACGAGCCCACCCCTAGCGCCATCATGCAGAAAACATATCGCATGCCGATTATGCCGGTTGAACCGGGTAAATTCACGACGCAAGACCTAACCCGTGAAAACAGTACACCCACGTACGGCTTCGCCATCATGAGTGTGGTCTTTGCACCCCTTTCCGGGCAAACGGCAAAAGCGGGCGACGTCGAGCTAAAGGGGGTCGCGTGGAACGATGGGCTGGCGTCTCTGGACGACATTCGCGTATCACTGGACCAGGGCAAAACGTGGCAAACTACCGACATCGATAACTCTGACGGCCCGTATGCATGGCATTACTGGAACACACACGTAAAGCTCGAACCGGGCAAGTATGAGGTTTGGGTGCGCGCTACCGACGCATGGGGCCGCACGCAACCAATGAGCGGCCTTATTACGTGGAACCCAGGTGGCTGGGACTGGCACGGGATCGACCGGGTACCTTTCGAGGTGGCGTAATGATGGCACTGGCCTTTACCCGCCTGTTGCCGGCGGCGGCACTCCTGGCAGCAAGTGCCACCGCTGCGGGTGCCGGGATCCGAATACCCAATGGGCCCGGATCGAATATTGTTTACTCCAAATGCCAGGCTTGTCACGATCTGCAGTACGTCAATGATGCCAAGGGGCTGCTTCCCGCTCAATGGGAAGCTGTCGTTGCCAGCATGAAAGACTACGGGCTAGAGCTTAGTGATCAGGACAAGAGCAAGGTAATTGAATACCTTACGACCTACCTGGGCCCAAACCCGCCACCCGCCGAGGTGGCCACACCGGTTGCCAACGTTGATGGCGCGACTGTCTGGCAACAGAATTGCGCTGCATGTCATGGTGCTCAAGGCAAGGGGCAAACGGGTTATTTCCCACCGCTTGCAGGCAATTCAGATCTTTTCAAGGATCAGGCGTTTCCGGTGCTTGTCGTACTGCATGGCATCAGCGGGCCACTAACAGCTAAAGGCCAGCAGTTCAATGGCAGCATGCCGGCCCTGGATCATTTGTCAGACGCAGAGATCGCAGCCGTCGTTAATTTTATTCGTGGGGCCTGGGGAAACGAAACCGAGACATCGAAGATTAAGCCGGTTATGCCCGAACTGGTAGCCCAGAAACGCGAACAGGCTTTATCACCGACACAAGTGAACGCGCTGCGGGGGCAGTGACCGTATATTCGAGGGTTAGGCCTCGTTGACAGGCCTTCCATTTCGCGTCAATCTTGATACATTCAATACCGTTATCAATGGGGTAAAGCCTGCAATGTAACGACGTCCCCAGCATAAGAAGTAACAAAAGGACGTTATTGGCAGCATTACGCCGATTTGATTGCCCTGTGCTTTGCCCCTGCAAACGGTATGCACGATCAAAATAAATCCAACATGGGCTGGGGACACTATGAAACTCGCGTTTGACGACCCCCTCTTTGAGACGTGGCTGCAACGTCCGTTGTTAAATATTCCCGAAGGCGGTGCCGAGATCGGTGAGATCCTGGCCGTTGCCACGCGTATCCCTGAGGGTGATCGACACGCTTGGCAGCAAGCGTGGACAGACATGGCCGATTCACTGTTTGATCAGGCCGAACAATGTCAACGCTACGGCCATCTGGTCAGCGCACGCCAATTGTATTTACGGGCATTTACTTACTACCGCAATTCTTACCCTCTTTTATATGGAGCCCCGGTTGATCCCAGGGTCATCAGTGGCTACCAGCGTGAAACAGCGGCATTTCGTTGTGCCGCAGCACTGTTCACCCCAGCGTTGCAAAGCATGGAAATCCCTTTTGAAGGCACCACATTGCCGGCCTGGTTTTATTCGGCAGGGCCAGGGCCTCGCCCCCTGCTGATCTGCGTAAACGGCTACGATGAAACCCTGCACACCATGCATTTTGCCCATGCTGTGGCGGCACAAAGGCGGGGATGGAATGTGCTGACGTTTGACGGCCCTGGCCAGGGCAGGGTTTTGATGGAGCAAGGTCTGCACCTGCGTGCTGACTGGGAAAAAGTACTTGCTGCTGTCATCGATGAAATCATCACACGACCTGAGGTGGATAACCGCCGAATCGCATTGGTGGGATGGAGTTTTGGCGGCCTGCTTGCCGCACGTGCGGCCGCCGCCGAGCCGCGCATTTCAGCACTTATTGTGGACCCAGGCATGTGGGATTTACTGGAAGCCATACGGGCGATGCTGCGCAAGTTTGGGGCTGACGAGCTTGCCGACGCATTACCTGACGTTACCGACGATATGTTGGCGCCGGTGATGCACGTTATCAACGACAACCACTCACTGCGCTGGTCTGTCGTTCAACGGGGCTTCTGGGCCCATGGCGTCGATACGCTCGCGCAGTATATACAAGAGGCCGCCAAGTTTACTGTGTCGGATCGCGTGAAAGACATTCAATGCCCGGTGCTCGTCACCCAGGCAGAATCAGACGCTATGGGCGCGTTTGCCCCAGTCTTTCTTGATGCCTTGCGCAGCAAGAAACACCTGGTGCCCTTTACTGCAGCGGATGGCGCGGACGGGCACTGCCAGACCAATGCCCGCTCCGTCTACCATCAACGCGCCTACGATTGGCTATCTAACGTATTCGACGAGGCTGTGCGGTTCGGGTAAATGGCTGCAGTAATCGTTGGACGAGCGAATGAGAAGCAGTGTCCACAATGCACTTGCACACACTACCGAGACGGTAAACCAGGGTCCGCCGATGACTCATTCTCAGACCGTGCCGGCGAACCATCTGGTGGGTAGTCAAGTGTTTCTCGCATGTCTGCCTTGTCTTGCCAGCGAAAGTCGGGAAACGGCAGTGTTCCTTCTTTGCGCCAACGTTCAACGTGCTCTTCGCTCGCTTGCCCACCCGACGGATCTGGCAGTTGGTCTTCGGTGTTGTAATGCACAACAGAAGGTACGGCTAGCTTGACCCCCGACGCCTCGATGAGCTGCATGATCCGCAAATAAATGTCTTCGCGCACGGCGACGAACTCAGTGTATTCCTTGGTCAACACATAAGCGAATATTTCGATGTCTAAAGAATGCTCACCGAAACCGGCGAACCGCACCCTCAATGGGTCTGCCGCAACTTTCGGGTGACTTAGCAAAAGCCTTCTGATTTCCACCAAAAGAAAGCGCAACTGGTCCGGCGAGGCCTCATGACGAAGTTTCACAATGGAATTCAAAAATATGCTGTCGCGCTTGGCGTAGTTTTCGATCTGCATGTTCGAAAATTCGCTGTTCGGAATAGTGAGCAACGTACGCGCCAATGTGCGTATACGCGTTGAACGCATACCGATAAATTCGACCGTGCCAGTCTTGTCACCGAATCGACAGAAGTCACCCACCGCAATGGGTTTGTCAAAATACAGGGTAATACCTGAAATGAAGTTTTGCAGTGTTGATTGCGCGGCCAGCGCCACCGCCAAACCACCTATACCCAGGCCGGCGAGCACGCTTTGATAAGGTACTTGCAGCACCTCGGCCAGCAACAGTATGGCAAACACGACGACCACAACACGCGCAATGCCTGCAACAAACGACACGAGTGTCAAATGGTTGCTGGGTACGACATTACTTGCCCTGAAATAATTGACTATCATCCCTATGCCCAGCAGAATCAACATCATGGAAGACAGGATGATGCATGTCCAGCTCATGGTTACCAGCGCAACCTGGATGAAGTCCGGAAAACTTAATACTCGGTCTGATAAGCGCAGTGCCACGCCCACAACAAGCAAACGAAATGACCACAGAAACATCCAGCGAACAACCGGCGCCTGTTCTGATGGACGCTGGAAGCGCCCCAGCACCAACGTGTAGAACAGCATGTTGAGAACCTTGCCCAACACGTATGCAAAAATGAAAACAACGAGCAAGCCCACCCATTGCCAGGCTTCCATAGGCCCCAGCTGTCTTACCAGGCCCGTATACCCCTTGCTGACCAAGTCTCGTGCCTGAAAGTACAAACTCTCTTTTGGAGACTGCTGATAAGAGGCCTCGCCGGGAGGGAAATTATCCAGGGCGGCATAAACAGACCTGATCGTCTGCAAGGTTTCCGGCGTAAATTGCCAAACAACGCCGTTTTCGGTAGCGGTCGGCCCGATTGCAATGCGCCCCATGGGGTGCTCAAAATGCACATAAGCCGCGTCTCGGTTAGGATCGTCTGGCACCTCTTGCCATGTCAGTGAACCAATTCGCTGCAAAGACCGGTTAATGTACCGGGCCAGCTTCGGCCCTTCGTATTCTTTTGCCAGCGCTGAAAGGTGCGACATGTTCAACGTGGACATCGCTAGGTCTAATGACCCGCCTTCACTTGAAAAGGCTTGAACCAGCGTACGCATGGTGTCTCGTGGGGAGTGCAAGCCCTGCAGCTGGGCATTCTGCATTTTTGGGCGCGCCATTTCGAGGGCATGCCGTGTTTCTGCAAGCACGTGCAAGGGGGGAGGCGAAATAAACCACTGATCGCCTATTTTGTTAAAACGCAGGTTCAGCGCCACCTCGGTTCCCGCCTGTCGCAATGTAAAAGACACCTCAGAGCCTGCAGACGGCTCGTGCATCCCCCACACACGAAAGGTCAACCGGTTTAATACCGCAAACAGTGCCTGCGTGTAGTCCAACTCACTGATGGCAAGGTTTGGTATCTGCGTAAAATCAATGAGCTGCGATGCCTCGCTCTGCAACTCCATGCGCCCGGGGCCGACGGCATTCATGATTGACAAGAAGTGGTACATGGTTAAGGCAGGAATAGTCCGATCAAGTTCTCGTCCGAGAAACTTGTTGTCATCGACAACCCTAATGCCGGTCATCCATTCGCCCGTGCCAAACCTCGCGGTATACGTCATATTATCGGCAGACATGACGGCGACAAATGGTCCCTGTCGCCCCGCTTCCTTCCATACCCCCTGAAACTCACGGCCTTTGACCACCCCTTCCAGAGAACCACCGTACAGCCTGTAGGTACCGGTGACCTGTTCACCCGTTTGCTTCAGCGTTACACGGGCAGCGCGGTTACGCCAGGTACTGTCCCACTCTCCGGTCCAATCAGCTTGCTGAGCAAAGACTGATGCAGACGCAAAGAAAAAGAGTAATGCCAGAAGCCGCCGAAAGATCAATCTGCAGAAGTTATAGCGTGGCATCACTCTGCGCCGATGTCAGGCCTTGCAACATTGCCGGCATTAAGAGGTCGGGACCGTGGCGGTGGCCTTCTACGCCATTTTTTTCGTCGCTACGTTGCCAGTTACTCAGAACTCGCCCAAGGACGTCACCGGCCGCAGCAGTAGACGCTGGGCTTGCCTCGCCGTTTTCATCGCCCTGACGATAGATGGTCTTGCCGCCCTTTACCGTCTCGGTGACCTCAACCTGATGTAAGGCTTCAGGATCGATAGCCGTAGGATCTTCAGAGAGAATCACGAAATCTGCCAACTTGTTCGGTGCCAGCGAACCCTTCTGATCTTCTTCAAAGTGCTGATAGGCTGGCCATATTGTCATCGCTTTCAGCGCTGTGTTTACATCAACGCGTTGATGGGGCCCGAGAATGTCACCAGAACGTGTCCGTCGAGTCACCGTGGAAGACAGCACCCGCATGGAGTCTGGAAATGCCACCGGCGCATCGTGATGCGAAGAAAACTTCATGCCGCGTTCGCGCACCCAGCCTGTAGGCGAGATGTTGTCCGCATCTTCAGGCCCTACCGTGCGATCGCGATGCCAGTCGCCCCAGTAAAACGTATGCATGGGGAACAATGAAGGAAACACCTCCAGCTCATCCATGGTTGCGACCTGATCTTTACGCAGAAACTGACCGTGAATCAGCACGGCACGGCGGTCTTTGGGCGGATGGCTCGCTTTTGCGGTCTTGATGGCGGCCAGCAAAAGATCAGAGGCCGCTTCGCCATTGGCGTGGGTAATGATTTGCGTATTGTTCTCAAACGCCCAATCGATGGCATCGAACACCTGATCTGGCGTCACAGCCGTGTAGCCGTGATAATCAGCCCGATAGCCTTCTGGTGGCGCATAATACGGGCGATCACGATACGCCGTAAAACCTTGAGGTGACCCGTCTATCGTCAGTTTGGCCCCGCCCACCCTGAAACCATCAACGTAGGTCTGGCTGGCGTTCTTGGCAATGAAATCGCGGTCTTGCATGACATCAACATACGCCACCACGTCGATCGGAATGCGCCCTGCTGCGGCGGCACTTTTCATGAAGGGAACAATGGTGGATGTCGCCCTTCCTTCTTGCCCTGTGGTGTAGCCGTATTGGCTGAGCAGTTTTGAGCCGGCTTCAAACAAACCTTCTGCCTGGCTTTCCGTCATGTGGCCAAACTGTTTGGCCAGCGCGGTAAAAAACGCGGCCTCTTCGAGCACGCCATTGGGCTGCTGTGAACCTTGCAAACGGCGAATAATGCCGCCTTCCGGGTTAGCCGTATGCTCGGTAAAACCAGCCGCTTCAAGCGCCTTGCTGTTCATGACGCCGATATGGCCAGACTGGTGAATGATCAGAATCGGGACGTCAGTAGATACCGCGTCCAGATCTTCACGCGTAGGATGCTGTTGTTCGGCCAACTGCGCGTTATCGTAGCCAAAGCCCAGAATCATGCCAACCTGTTCTTGCACGTCTGCGTGCTCGTCGGACCATGCCTTCAAGGTCGCCTTCAGGCTAGCCATGTCGTTAACCTTACCGTCAGGTGCAGACAAAAGGTTTGCCGAAATTGCCTGCAAGCCGATCATGAAGGCATGACCATGGGCGTCAACAAACCCGGGTAATAAAGTGCGGCCTGCCAGGTCACGCATTTGGGTCTCTGGGCCTTTGTACTGCTCAATGTCCTGCATGGACCCTAGAGCAAGAATATTCTTACCCTGGACGGCAACTGCCTCGACACGGGGCTGTGTGTCATCCATGGTAAGAATCGGCCCGCCAGACCATATCTGGTCTGCGATGGGAGCGGCTGACGCCGCGTGCGCCAGGCTGAATACGCCAAGTAAAGTTGCCAGTCGACACGCTGTAATAAGCCTCATCAAGCCCCTTGCCCCCATTATGGTTTTTATGGATTCAGACGGTAACAGTCTGAAAACACGTACCGTAACATAGCCCGGCTAGAAATGGCGACCCAAACCGCCTACTCAGCGAAGCGCGGGGGCCGCTTCTCAATGAACGCACGCACGGCCTCTTCGTGATCAGGGCTTTGATGCGCGATGGCCTGGTAGGCCGCCGACGTTTCAAGCACGGATTCCAGTGAGCCATGTTCGCCTTCGCGCAGCAGGCGCTTGGTCATGCGCAACGCGCCGCCGGGGTTGGCGGCGATTCTGCGGGCCAGTATCAGGGCTTCTTCCAGCAAGTCTTCGGGTGCGACAACACGCGATACCAGGCGGCAGGCCAGGGCCTGCTCGGCAGTCAACGCGTCACCCGTAAAGGCCATTTCTGCAGCCACCGGCCGACCCACAATGCGGGGCAATAACCAGGCTCCACCATCGCCCGGCACAATGCCCACACGTACAAAGCTTTCAGCAAACTTGGCGTTGCTTGCGGCAATGCGAACATCACACATGCAGGCAAGGTCGAGACCAGCACCGATGGCTGGCCCGTTGATGGCAGCAATAATGGGCACATCTAGGTTGTATAGCGCTCTGGGCAGTCGTTGAATGCCCTGACGATATTCATTGCGAATCTCATCAACAGATGGTTTGTTGTCGGAGAAATAACGCTGCATGTCCTTAACGTTGCCACCTGAGCTGAACACATTGCCGCTGGCAGTTAGCACAATGACGCGCACGGACTGGTCGCGCTCCACATCGTGGCAGAGCTGTACCAGCTCATCCACTGCCGTATTGCCCGTAAGCGCATTGCGAGTGGCAGGGTCGTTCATGGTCACGATCAGAATAGCGCCTTCGCGGCGTGTTTCCAGAAATTTGGTCATTAGTTCCTCAGCATTCGGTCTAAAAAAGAGATGGCAATATCAGCGGCTCAGCGCATCAGCGGTCGAGAGCGGTGGCGGGTTGTACGCCGTGATCTCCCGGACGGCGTCCAGCGTAAGGCTGTCAGGGCTTTCAAGCAGGCCGGCACCGATACGATCGTGCCAGTATGACTCAGCGCCAGCCGTCTGACGCCAGTGATACAAGCGCCGCGTGTAAAGCTGCAGATCATATTCTTCTGTAAAGCCCAAGGCGCCATGAATAGCATGGCTCAGCCCGGCAAGCTCGAGTGCGGCTTCGCTGGTACAGGCTTTGGCCACGGCCACACGCTGTGCATCGGGCTGACAGCTGTCGGCATTGCATCCTATGCAGGCGGCCATGCGTGCGGTAAAGGTATGCTCGGCCATCACGCTAAGCTGGTGCTGTATTGCCTGAAATTTTCCGATGGGGCGGCCGAACTGTTCGCGCTCATTGGCGTACTGCAGGGTTTTGCTAAATACAGTGAGCAACGCACCCGCCAGTTGCGCTGATACAGCGCACGCCTGCAATACGAACAGCTCGCCTTCCAGCATGACGACCTCTGCCTGCTCCCAGGCTGCCTTGGGCCAGTGCAAGGTGACGTCCAGCGGAAACAGCCGTCCGGCCTCTTGCCTGGCCTCGCCCGCAGGAAGCAGGCGAACCTGGCCACCCGCCTGAACCAACACCCACGATGCGACACGCCCATAATGCACATGATGCGCCAGTATGCCTGAGGCATCTTCTTGCGCCACAGCAATGGCTATGGCGCCATCGGGGCAAGCCATGCCAGAAGCTACCAGCACGGCACGCACAAGCATAGTTTCGGCCAGTGGCAAAGGCAGCGCGTACTTGCCGCAAAGCTCTAATAGGGGGTAGGCCTGGCGCAGACTTAGCCCTGCACCGTTATGTTCTTCGTCGAGCATGGCGTCGGCAAAACCCGAATGCTGCAGCTCACGCCACAGCGCATTGGCATTACCGCTTTGCTCGATGGCACGCACGACATCGGGTGTGCAGTGGTCCTTCAACAAGGCTTCCAGGGCATCCGTTAACAAAGCATCCATCTGTACGTTCTCCATGCCAGTTATCTCAGCCCAAGCCCACGGGCAATCATGCCGCGCAGAATGTCACGCGTGCCGCCTCTGAGCGAAAAGGATGGCGCAACATGGGAGGTGTAGTTGAGGGTTTGAAGCAGTTCCAGCGGTATGTTCTGGTCTGTACGTGAATAAAGATCATCTGCAATCGCAGCAGGAATAAACTGCTCCAGCGTCGTGCCCATGTCTTTGACCAGAGCCGCTTCGACCACGGGGCTTTCCCCTTGAGCAAGCCTGCCGGTCAGTGCCACCGACATGGCGCGAAGCGGCGCGAGTCGCGCCAGCACTTTACCCGCCAAACGCTGCGCCGAGGCAGTATGCCCCTGTGGTGTGCGCACATAGGCCAGCCACTCATCAAACAATACGATGCTGGAAAACAAGCGCTCGGGGCCACTGCGCTCAAAGGCGAGCTCGGCGTTGACCTGTTCCCAGCCCTGCCCTTCTTCGCCTATCAGTGCATCGTCATCCAATTGCACGTCTTGAAAAAACACTTCGCAAAAATGGCTGTCACCCGACAGGTCAGTGATAGGGCGTATGGTGACGCCCGGTAACGAGAGATCAACGATAATCTGTGACAAGCCGTTTTTACGATCTTGCGTGCTGCCAGATGTGCGCACCAGCGCAATCATGTATTGGCAGTGATGCGCATTGGTGGTCCAGATTTTTTGACCATTAAGTAGCCAGCCCGATGCGTTTTTTTCAGCTTTTGTTCGGACGCTGGCAAGGTCTGAGCCTGAACCAGGTTCACTCATGCCTATGCAAAATGCCGACTCGCCCCGACAGATAGGCGGGATATATTTTTGCTTTTGCGCTTCAGTACCGTAACGCAAAACAAGCGGCGCACTCTGCCGATCTGCGATCCAGTGTGAGCCGACCGGCGCACCCGAGTTAAGAAACTCTTCAACCAGTACATAGCGAGAAAAGGCACTACGCCCCGCCCCGCCGTACGCCTTCGGCAGCGTGACACCAATCCAGCCGCGCTCGCCCAGCTTGCGACTGAACTCAGGGCTATAGCCTGACCAAGAACGGGCGCGGATATGCGCTGGCACGTCTTTTAGCGCCTCACGCAAAAAAGCACGCACTTCGTCTCGAAGCGCTTCGTCCTGCGCGGGAATGTCCGTCATGGACAAGGACTCCAGCACGTGCATCAGGCGTCTCCTTATATTGCTTGCATGATAGATGGGATTATTGTTAACAATGTAGCGAAGTGCGCGATACAGTGTCCAATACCTAATTATTGTTTATCGATATAAATTCAGTATCAGCGCGATAGGTGAAATAGGGATATGTTCAATTGCCCGGGTACTGCTGCGCAGCAAGCAGCCTGAATTTTTCAGCGGCAGGGCTTTCGGATGACGCCATGTAGGCAAGGGATAGCCCCGTCATGCCCGCCTCGGGAAAGTCTGTAAATGATCGATAGGTAATCTGGTAGCGCATGACGTTTTGCATAATAGCTGGCACCAGCGCCACCCCCAAGCCGGTTTCCACAAGCGCCAGCACAGTCTGAATTTGCGTGGCTTCTTGGGTAATAAGAGGCAGAAACCCGGCCTGCTGGCAGGCAAGCATAACGGAGCTATACAGGCCCGATGCGCTCGAGGCCGCATACATAATGAACCCCTCGTTAGCCAGATCGCGCAACTGCAGTTGGTCTTTGCCGACCAATGCGTGTGTGAAAGGCAAGGCGGCCACGAACGCCTCGCGCTCCAGAGGCATGACGGTTGCGCGCGATGTACGCAGCAAGGGCACACGAACCAAACCGATATCGAGCACCTGGTCTTCAACCCCCTGCATGATCTCAACAGAGGTGGCTTCTGAGAGGATGAGCTCAACCCCAGGGAACTGCGCTCTATACAAGGCAGTGAGCCGTTGCAACAGCCCTGACGTAGCCGAACCGACAAAGCCAACTCGCAAGACCCCACCTGTGCCAGACAGCGCATTGTTGATATCGGTCTTGATCTGCTCGCTGTGATAAATAAGCTTACGAGCCTGTTTTAATGCCGTCTTCCCGGCAAGCGTGAGCGAAACACCAGTCGGCTTACGCTCAAACAGTTTTGCTCCAAGCTCGACCTCAAGCTTCTGAATAGAAACACTTAGCGGCGGCTGCGTCATGTGCAGACGCTCGGCCGCCCTGTGAAAATTGAGTGTTTCTGCAAGGGCAATGAAGTGACGTATGCGACGAAGGTCCATGAGGTGTGCGGTTCTCAGTTGGAGAGATGAGGGCTGGCGTGCTGGTGTCTGGCGCTGCAACATGCTGTGGCCAAGTACGCCAAGACCATGTCACGCAATACAAAGCATACCCAATACCGGCACATTGTCGTTCCATACATGAGACACATCGTCCGTGCTCAACCACTGGTCAGGCGCCCACGGTGCTTGTAAGCTTGTCGGAAACGACTGATCGCAATACACCTCGTTCAGGCGCATCACCGTGTGGCTGACACATCACTCGCTTCGGGTCAAAACACCACGCCAAGGCGTCCCTCATCCTGCATTAAAGGAACATCAAGCATGAGCACCGAACTCGTTATCGAAAAACGCACGCATGACCTGGGAGGCGGTTTTATTGTGGGGCGGGTTTTACCCTTCAGAAAGCGCCGCATGGTGGGGCCTTTTGTATTCTTTGACCACATGGGCCCTTTGGATCTTGCTCCCGGCATACCGCGCAACCTGGACGTCAGGCCTCATCCACACATAGGGCTGGCCACCGTAACCTACTTGTACAACGGCAGAATCACTCACCGCGACAGCCTTGGGTTTGAGCAAGAAATTTTGCCTGGGCAGGTTAACTGGATGGTGGCGGGGCGCGGTATTACGCACAGTGAGCGCCTAGAGTATGCTCGAGCACATGGCGCGAACATGCATGGCATACAGGCTTGGGTAGCGCTGCCCACCGAGCATGAAGAAACCGACCCGGCGTTTTACCATCTGCACGGCGCTGAACAGCTACCGGAATGGCAGGAAGATGGGGTGTCTTCACGACTGATTGCAGGTGATGTCGACGGCCTTCGCTCCGGCACGCCTACGCACTCCCCATTGTTTTACATGCACTGGGACATGCAAGCCGGTGCCTGTAAAAGCCTGAGCACCCAGTATCCCGAACGCGCCGTATACGTTGCCAGTGGCGCAATAGAGGTCAATGGAAACCACCTACCAGCGGGCCACATGGTGGTGCTGCAACCAGGCCAGGCCGCGCAAATCAAGGCCGTGCAGCCCTCAACCGTTATGTTGCTTGGTGGCGAACCCATAGGCGAACGTTATCTGTCATGGAATTTTGTGTCGTCATCCAAAGAGCGACTGGCTCAAGCGCGCGAAGACTGGGATGCCCAGCGCATGAAGTTGCCCGTGGGTGACGATCAAGAGTTCATGCCTTTACCAGACGGGCTGGGCTAAGCCAGGTTTCTTAAGCCATACGCCACGGGCGGCGCCTCACATTGGCGCCGTATACAAGGTGTTTTCAACCATTGACAGCGCCCACCCCGGCGCTATATGTTTAACGACTATAAAAATAGAAATTCCGTAGTTTTTTTCACCCACAAAAACATACAAAAGACGGAGACAACATGACCACACCCTCGACGCGACCGCGCGCCTTGCAAATAGCCATTGCTCAAACCCAACGCGGCATTGCGGCGCTCCCCAGAACGCCACGCTGCACATCACGCTCTCTGCTTGCCTCGGTGGTCATGGCCGCCAGCGCCGTGCTGCTTGGCAGCCCGGGCACGACGATGGCGCAAAAGCTTCCAGACACCATGACATGGTCATCCTACGATGTAGGCTCTGCGGGTTACGCGGAGGCCTCCGCCATGGCCGACGCCTTCGGCAAAAAATTTGGCACGAAAATCCGCATACAGCCGTCGGGCTCGGCAATTGGGCGACTACAGCCAGTGCTGACCAAAAGAGCTGACGTAGGGTTTCTGGCCACAGAAACCTTTTTCGCCTCTGAAGGCATCTACGATTTTTCAGACCGTCGGTGGGGCCCGCAAAACCTCCGCGTACTGGCAGGTCGGCCGGCTGCCTTTGGCCTGTTTACCGCCGGTGACTCAGACATCAAGAAAATGTCAGATGTCAAAGGAAAGCGGCTTGCTCTGGTCGCTGGCAACCCGTCCGTCAACGTCAAATGCGAAGCGCTTCTGGCGTTTGCAGATCTGACGATCAAAGACGTCAAGCCCACCATGTTCCCCACCTATGCGGCAGCCATGAGCTCTGTATTGCGCGGCGAAGCCGATGCATCATGCACCACGACGACGCCCAGCCAGGTGTATGAGCTGGAGGCATCACCCCACGGCATACGATGGGTAACACTTCCGCCTGATGACAAAGAGGGCTGGAAACGTCTGAACACCGTAGCACCCTTCTTCCAGCCCTTTTCGGAAACCGTCGGGGCTGGCATCAGCAAAGAGAAGCCGGCACAGATTCTGGCTTATCGTTATCCCATGTTGGTCGTGCGTAGCGACATGACAGACGATATGGCCTATGACTTCATCAAGGCTGTGGACGAAACCTATGATCTTTACAAAGATGCGACTGCCGTCATGTATCGCTGGAAACTGCAAGACTCAGGCGTGCCCGCTGCCGACGCGCCCTTCCACCCCGGTGCGATCCGCTATCTGAAAGAACGCGGCATCTGGAAAGATGAAGATCAGGCCTGGAATGACAAGCGTACGGCACGGCTGAATGCATTGCTGGCTGCCTGGCCTAAAGCCATGGAAGAGGGCAAGGGCAAATCCGACGAAGAGTTCGCAAAAATCTGGGAAAAAGATCGGCAGGCGGCACTTGACACGCTGAACTGATTCCTTACCGCACTGCCCTCTTGCTTAGGGTAGAACCCTATGGGGGCAGTGCTTACTCTTGCGGCCTCCTGTGAGCATCCATGACTCTTCCTGCCGATGAAATCAGTACAGCTTCCGATGCACCTCGCGACACGGTCTTCCGGCTTAGCGGTGCCGCTCGCTGGATCGCCCTGGCCTTGGGCTTCGCGGGTATGCTCCTGGCCATCAATCAGACATTCCATTTACGAATTCTGGGTTTCGAACCGCTGGGCAATTCTTACCTGTACTACCTGATCGGGTTGTTTCTGGCCGCAGCTTTCATCAGCTTTCCGGCTCGCTCTGGTGACCGGCGCGTGCCGTGGTACGACTGGGCTTTGGCGGCTATCTCAATGGCCTGCTGTATTTATATCGGTTATCACGGGCTCATCATTATTCAGGAAGGCTGGGATTACTCCGCGCCACTTCCCGCCACCATCGCCTCCGCAATTCTTATTGCGGCCGTACTGGAAGGCGTACGACGTTGCGGTGGTTGGCCACTTTTGATCGTAGCGCTATTTTTCGGCAGCTATCCGCTTTTTGCCGACAGCATGCCCGGCTTTCTTTGGGGCACACAATACACATTCGGTGAAACCATACGCGCGCATGTCATGGGTGTTGAAAGCATTATCGGCATACCCATGCAAGTCGTGGCCGATCTGGTTATCGGCTTCGTGGTCTTTGGCGCAGCCTTGACGGCAACAGGCGGCGGCGACTTCTTCATGCGATTTTCTACGGCACTTATGGGTCGCAGCCGCGGTGGGCCTGCCAAAGTGGCCGTGGTATCCAGCGGTATTCTGGGCAGCCTGTCGGGCAGTGTCATCTCGAATATTTTGACTACCGGCCCCATCACCATCCCGACGATGAAGCGTGCGGGCTACCCGGCACACTATGCTGGCGCGGTGGAAGCGTGCGCTTCTACTGGCGGAACACTGATGCCGCCGGTCATGGGAGCGGTAGCCTTTATTATGGCGTCGTTTCTGGGCGTGCCGTATTCCGACATTATTGTGGCCGCTTTCTTGCCGGCACTGCTGTTTTACGTTGCCCTACTCTTTCAAGTGGATAATTATGCAGCGCGCCGGGGCTTGAAAGGCCTGCCGGCTGACCAGATACCCGTACTGACAGAGACCCTGAAAGACGGCTGGCCCTATCTGCTTAGCTTGGTCATGCTGATCTATATGCTGCTGGCCATGCGTCTGGAGGCATACGCGCCATATTACGCCACGCTGGTTCTATTAATTATCTCCATGTTCAAGCGCAAGCATCGCCTGAACCTGAAACGCGGCATCGAGTTTATTTCCGAACTGACTACCAGCGTAGCCAACCTGGTCGCCATTCTTGCCGGCATCGGCCTGGTGGTTGGCGGCTTGTCGTACACAGGCGTGGCGGGCGCTTTCTCACGAGAATTGCTGCTTTACGCAGGTGGAAGCGTTCCGCTCATGCTGATCGCCGGTGCAGTCACCAGCTTTGTGCTGGGCATGGGCATGACGGTCAGCGCCTGCTATATCTTTTTGTCGATTCTGCTGGCACCCGCCTTGATCGCAGCCGGCCTGAACCCGCTGGCCAGCCACCTGTTTATTTTGTACTGGGGCATGATGTCTTACATCACGCCGCCTGTAGCACTGGCATCGATTACCGCTGCAGGGCTTGCTGGTGCGAACCCGATAAAAACCGGTTTCCAGGCCATGCGTCTGGGCAGCATTCTGTTCATCCTGCCCTTTCTGTTCGTCATCAACCCGGCCCTCATCATGCAGGGCGGTGCACTGGAAATCATCCAGGCATCATTCACGGCATTGGTGGCTGTGTGGCTCTTCGCATCGGCACTTGAGGGTTATCTTTACGGTGTCGGCGCGCTTGGAATGGTCAGCCGCCTGCTCGTGTTCATAAACGGCGCATTGCTGGTGTACCCCGAGCCCTATAGCGATGCTGTGGGCCTGATCATGATCATCTTGATTTACCTTAGCTTCCGGCTTCGCCGTGGGTCAGTGGCACCGCGGACCTAAGGCGTGTCTTTGAGGTACGGTGCGAGCCTGGCCAGGATTTGCGATGGCTTTGCTCACACCATACCTTATTAGTGCTGGTTCCTTGTACGCGGATCAGCCTAGCACTTGCTGCAACCCCAAAAGCTTAAAAGCCGCTACGGCATTTAACCGCAGCGGCTTTTATACAGCCGCTCCCGCGTCGGAAAAACGGAGATATATTTTTGCATAAACAGCTTGCACAGTTGATAATCCAGCCGTAATATATATCTTACGATATGTTTTAAGACTATTTAATATTATGAATGTACCTATTCAATCTCGTCAATCCCGAGCCCGCAGAGGGCGTGACGGCAGTTTTACCCGTGGCCGCAAGTTCTCATCAGATGACCTACAGTTAATGCTGCTGGCCTTGCTTGAAGTAAAGCCCAGCCATGGCTATGAGCTGGTCAAAGAACTGGACGCACGCTCTGGAGGGTATTGGGCCCCCAGCCCCGGCATGGTCTACCCGGCACTCACTTATCTGCAAGAGTTGGGCTTTACCTCTGCGACAGCAGAAGGTAATAAAAAATCATATGCCTTGCTGTCTCTTGGGCTTGAGCACCTGAACGCCCATCGCGACGAAGCGCAAGAGCTGCTCGCCACGCTGGTACATATGGCCCGAAAAATGAAATACATCGAGGGTGCCATAGCCGCAAACAACGAGTCATCTGGCGATGATGCGTGGTTGACCGAGTTTGTCGAGGCCAGGCTCAAACTCAAACGCGCTTTATTGCTCAAAAGCACGGCGGGGCCGCAAGAGCAGAAACGCATGGCCGCAATCCTCGAGAACGCAACACGTCTCATCAATGACACCACCTCGAAACCAGACTGAACAAACCATGTCAAAAACACCTACCGACCTCAGCGTTATACGCCTTCGACATCCGCTTAAGGCGCGACGATTACAGGTTCGCAACATCGTCACCGTAACACCCAAGATGCTTAGCGTTACGTTTTACAGCGCCGATCTGGCAGACTTTGTTTCTGCGTCATTCGACGATCACATCAAACTCTTTTTTCCAGCAGACGGTCAGCCGATCATGCCCGAAGCAAGCGCGGATGGCTTGCGGTTTCCCGACGGTGTTGAGCGGCCGGTCGCACGCGACTATACGCCCCGACGATACCGACAAAACGAAAACGAACTCGACATTGATTTTCTGCTACATGGCGATGGCCCGGCATCGAACTGGGTGTCACAGGCCCAGGCAGGTGATGTACTCATCGCAGCCGGGCCCCGCGGGTCTTTTATTATTCCCGATACCTACGACTGGCAGATGATGATCGGCGACGAGACGGCATTGCCAGCAATCACGCGTCGTCTCGAAGAGGCGCCTGAAGGCAAACACATCTACGTGATTGCGTTGGTGCATGATGCAAGCGAGCGGCAGATCGTGAAAACACACGCAAATGTCCATATCCAGTGGGTTTATCGTCATGCGTCGGACGCGGTTAAGCTCCATACCGACCCTCTGCTAACTGCGGTCACGGAAATAAAGTGGCCCTCTGGTCAAGGCTATATCTGGGGTGCGGGCGAGTCCGCACAAATGCGCGAGCTGCAGCGTCACTTAAGCGAAGACAGGGGCGTCGACACATCACGCATGCGCATCAGCAATTACTGGAAGCAGCACGCCTAAATCTCTCGCTGAAAACCGACGCGGCGCGCCGTGCTTTGATCATGCAGATATAGGGCCGCTTTGATACTTTACGAAGACATGGTTCTTGCACAGCGGCACGCACCTTACCTCACCGCCATCCCAAAAAACAAAAGCCGCTACGGCACTTGACCGCAGCGGCTTTTACACACAGGCGCCCGCTCAGAAGAGTTGTTGCGGCAGCCAGGTAACAATGCTTGGAAACGCCATCAGAATACCCATGCCAATAATCTGCACAATCACAAACGGCCAGACCGATCGGTAAATATCACCCATGGTAATACCCGGCGGGACCACACCTTTAAGATAGAACAGATTAAAACCAAACGGCGGCGTCATGTAGCCTAGCTCCATGTTGATGACAAACAAAATGCCGAACCAGATCAGGTCAAAACCCAGTGACTCGACCACCGGGATGAAAACCGGCAGCGTAATCAACATAATGCCTACAGGGTCCAGCACCATGCCCAACAGGAAGATAACCAACATCATGGTAATAATGATGCCCCAGGGCCCGCCCGGCAACAGGTGCATCAGCCCCTCAATAAACTGCTGCGCCCCCATGCCCTGATAGGCGGCACTGAATGCGTGCGCGCCAAACAGAATCCACATAATCATGCCCGTGAGCCTGAGCGTGCGTATGGACGATTCTTGAATCATCGACCAGGTAAGTTTGCGGTACACCGCCGCCGACAACAGGGAACCCAGCACGCCCATGGCAGCAGCTTCAGTGGGGGTTGTAATACCCGCCATGATCGAACCCATGACCATGACCACAATCATGATGGGCAGCAGCACTGCCTTGGTGGACGCAAGTTTTTCTGCCAACGTGCCGCGTTCGCCTTTGGGTAGCGCAGGGCCAAGCGACGGCTGCAGGTAGCAGCGTATGCCTACGTACAGCGACACCAGCACCACCAGCAACAGGCCGGGCAATATGCCTGCCGCAAACATGCGGCCTACCGACGCACCCGTGATGATGGAGTAGAGAATCATCATGATGCTCGGCGGAATCAAAATACCCCAGCCGCCACCCGTATTAATACACCCTAAGGCCAGTGTTTTGGAGTAACCCCTCTCTAGCATGGCTGGCAAGGCAATGGTGCCCATGGCCACAACCGTGGCGCCACTGACACCCACCATGGCGGCAAAAATGGCACAGATAAACAATGTGCCTATCGCTAACCCGCCGCGAAAACCGCCAAACCACAAGTGCATGGCCCGGTAGAGATCACTGGCGACGCCCGTACGCTCGAGAATCATCGACATGAAGACAAACAGCGGTATGGCCACCAGCGTGAAGCTCTCCATCGTGCTCCAAACTTGTGAAGCCACCATGTAAAACGAGTCAATGCCCCAGGTGAAATACAGGAAAACAACGGACACACCGCCCAGCACAAATGCCAGCGGCACCCCTAGAAACAGAAAGAACAACAGCGAGCCAAAAAACAGCAGAGTAAGGACTTCGACGCTCATCAGGCCTGCTCCCCTGAAGAAGGTTCGACACAAGCTTGCTCTGGGTGCATCACCGCGCATATATCGTGCGCCAGTTTTACCAGGCCTTGCAGAAGCAACAGCACGCAGCCCACGGGTATGGCAAGCTTGGCAGGCCAGACCGGCGCATTCCATGCTGAAAAAGAAGTTTCCAGATTCGAAACCGACTCATAAGCCATCGAACTGCCAAAATAAAGCAGCGCGGCAAGAAACATAAAGAACAGCAGCGATGTCACGACGTCGACCATGGCTCTGACGCGCGGTGGAAACTTGGAGTAAAAAATGTCGACATTGACATGACCGTGATGCGCGAGAATGTAGCCACCCGACATAATGGCGTAAAAGCCAAAGACAAGTTGGGTAAGCTCATTTGCCCATACGGTGGGCGACGACAGCACGTAGCGGCAGAACACTTCAATCAGAAGAAACGCCGACATAAAAACCACGAGTAGCGAAATCAACCGGCCAACAATGTCATTGAGCCGGGTGATGCCATTCATGGCGATAAAAATTGCACGCATTCGTGGTCTCCAGTACGTCTTTGCACTGAAAAACCCGCCCGAAGAACGGGCGGGTTGAGGTAGCAGGTTTTACAGGTAGCCGAGTTCGCCGAGGAACTTGCGCAGACGCTCTACGGCATCTTTGGCTTCAGGGCTGCGCTCAGCCTCGGTGTCCCATAGCTTTTGGGCGCTTTCTGTCAGCCTTTGCTGCACATCTTCAGGCAGCACAATAACTTTGACGCCGTCTTCTTTTTGGGCCTTGGCCAAGGTGATCTGTTCTTTGTACAGATACTCATTGGTACGTAACCAGAACTGCTCATCCAGCGCTTGCACCAAAATAGTGCGCACGTCGTCGGGCAGCTTGTCGAGCGCCTTCTGGTTAATAATGAAGGCGTCAGTGCCCGCAATGTTCAGCGGCGGCTTGACATGGTATTTAGCCACTTCATACAGACCGGTGCTCTTGGCACCTTGTGAGGCACCCCAGTGAGCGCCGTCAACCACACCACTGGCCAGTGCCGAGTACACCTCAGTACCTGGCAGGTAAACGCCCGAAGCGCCGGCATCAGTCAGGAAGCGCTGCAAAATGCCGGACGAACGAATTTTCAGGCCCTTGAAGTCTTCCCAGCTGTTGATGGGCTTCTTCACGACCATTTCGGTGGGGTATACCTTGTCGGTCGAGTAATACACGTTGTACTTGGCCGCTTCTTTGCGCAGCATGTCTTCAAAGCCAAGCTGGGTATGAAAGTAGGCGGTTTCCCAGACTTCGCGGAAGGCAAAGGGCAAGCCTGAAGCAATACCGGCAAGTGTCAGCTTGTCTTGCACATAGCCCGGAGAGATCGTACCCATCTGGATGACGCCGCGACTGACTGCATTAAAGGTTTCATTTGCCTTGAACAGCGTGCCTGCCGGAAAAATCTCGATCTGCAGACGGCCATCGGTACGCTCGGCCACCACTTTTTGCAAACGTTCAACGCTGTCTTTGTAAGAACTACTTGAGGTGGGGAAATGAGACTGTAGGCGCCACTTGATGACCTCGGCGGCGGAAGCGGTGGCAGACACGGCAAAGACACCGCCCGCAATGAGTACCGCCAGCGTTGTATTGCGCACTAAGCCGGTGCGAAGTTTGTTAAAAAGGCCTGAATTGGGTCGAGTCTGTACGGACATCGAGTTGTCTCCTGTGAAAAGCTGATGTTATGGATGCGCCCTGTTTATATCGTATTGCAAGGGTAATTCTGCACTGCAGAATTAAACCAGGCGGACGGGTGCGTTACGGTCGCGATCGACAAAAGAATAGGCCATTTATATCGATTTGCCTACTGGTATTCCTACCAAGAACAAAATTGATTTCTGCAATGCAGCACAAAAAGCGTTAAAAAAACCGATGCAGCGGCTAGCTGCATCGGTTTTTTTGTTCAAGCGGTGGTCACGTAACGAACATCCAGCACTACAGGATAGACCCGAAGCCGATGATCCACAGTTTCCAACCGCTGCCGCGACACTAGGTCGCGGCCTGTACGCTATTTAGAGAAGTTCCTTCTTGTTAATTTTGGTGCCGTTAAGCGACACACCCGCCATCACGCCGGCATTGGTCATAACAAACCCGACTACCGGTTTATTAATCGTAGCAGTGTCTATACTGCCGTTTGCGCCGATGTTGGCAACGGCGATTGTTGCATCCACCCCGGCCGTCCAGCCGTCGCTGGCACGAAACTGTTGCAGGGCCTCATCAGTCATAAACAAGATCACGATGGCTTTGGATTGGGCACCGGCCTGTAAACCTATAGAGCCCGACGTCGTGCTGTAGTAGCCCTGGTTTTTGCCGTTAATTCTCAAAACACCATCGCCATGCTCACCGCCGACGACAAAGCTTGCTTCCAGCACCTTCGGAAACACCAGCACACCCTTGGCTTTTTCAACCAACGCCTGAGAGTCTGGCGCCACGCTATACAGGCGCTTGAGCGCCGCGTCAGTGCGCGTATTGATGTCTTCCCGTTGCTGGGCAGCCGTGGCGGGGTCGCGAGGAGCCGTGGTCGTGCAGGCCGTAAAGGCCAAGCTGGTAAAAGCGGCCAGTGCGATTACCGAGCTAGCACGGCGAACTACTGAGGTTTTTTTTTGCATAGCGTATCTCCATCTTATTGGGGCGGTGGTCAGGCCTACCGTAAATATCACTCAGCAAGTTTCGTGCCGCTTCCGGCCCTGAATACCGTGCGCGCAGCTTGCCATAGTATTGTTCATCATTCTGAACAATATTGCACACGTATTATTGAGCACATCGACTCGCGACACAGTGATTCAGCCTAGCGTGCTGAAATGCCGCAGTGAAAAGGTAATTGCATACAGCAAAGCCAGCGCAGCAAACCATGCATGAAACCACGCCTTTCGGGTCACCATCGCGATAATGCTAAGACCAACAATAATGGCAACGGCCAATGGGTATTCAGCGCCGTAATTGTAAAAATGATCCCAGCCTTTCAGGACAGTGTCGTAAACATCGGCCAACTGTATCGTGATCAATAGCCCAAAAAACCATCTGCGGCGTGAAATAAAATAATCGTGATAACTCGCATATTCTTGCATGTGCTCTGGGAACAGCATGGCGCACAACAGGAAATGCAAGGCGGCAAAAAAAATAATAAAAAGATAAGTTTCGAAGTTCCAGACCTGGATCGTTCTCAAGTTAAATTCCAGCCACCAAAAATGCACCACCGACAACAGCGCATAGGCAACCCAGGCGATGTGGGTGAAACACGTTTTTTTTCGATGGGGGTGCTGCACCAAACTGGCTGAGCCAATCAATACTCGGGATATGCAAAGGCCAAGAACAATACCGATAATTATTCGGACATGCACAAACGCCTCAGGCGCAGTAATCGATGGCGTCAACGCTTGCTCAATGGCCAAACAGCTCTCCTCATGGCCCGCCTGTCGCTGGCCCTAATCACTTAGCTATCATTATTCAGGAAGGACGACGGGCGCTGGGCTTACGCTCTGACTCAGACCAGCCGTAACGCCGCCCTTCATTATGTTCACACAATACAAGCAGAGCACGCGCACGCGGCCATATACCTTCAGGCATCCGCCGTAATCCACTGCGCCGCTTTCTCGGCAATCATGAGTGTCGGGCTGTTGGTGTTGCCGCTGGTAATCGTCGGCATAATGCTGGCGTCCGCAATACGCAAACCGGCTATGCCGTGTACGCGCAGATGTGCATCCACCACGGCGAATGGGTCATCGACACGGCCCATGCAAGCCGTGCCAACCGGGTGAAAAATGGTTGTGGCTATATCGCCTGCCAGACGTGCCAGCTCTTCATCGGTCTGAAACTGCACACCAGGTTTAAACTCTTCGGGCCTGAACTTCGCCAGCGCTGGCTGCGCAACAATATTGCGTGTAACGCGCAGAGAGTCTGCGGCGACTTGGCGGTCTTCTGGCGTGCTCAGATAGTTGGGGGAAATGGCTGGTGCGTCTTCAACGCGGTTTGATTTGATCTCTACCGTGCCGCGACTGGTGGGGTTCAGGTTGCAAACGCTTGCCGTAAAGGCATTAAAGGTATGCAACGGGTCGCCAAATGCCTCCAGGCTCAAGGGCTGCACATGGTACTGAATATTGGCATAAGGCTTAGACGGGTCACTGCGCGTAAACGCCCCCAGTTGGGACGGTGCCATGCTCATGGGCCCGCTGCGTGTAAACATATACTCAAGCCCAATGGCCGCCTTGCCCAGTACCGAACTGGCCAGTGTATTAAGCGTTTTAACGCCTTCTACCTTGAAGACCGTACGGATCTGAAGATGGTCTTGAAGGTTCGCACCCACACCCGGGCGATCCAGCACGGTCTCAATGCCATGCTTGGCCAGCAATGCCGCTGGCCCCACCCCAGACAACTGCAACAGCTTGGGGGTATTGATGCTTCCGGCACTGAGCACCACCTCTTTGCTTGCCTTGACCGTTACCAGTTCGCCCTTGTGCACCACCTGAACCCCTGTGCAACGCAAGGCGCCATCGGCACCACGCTCTATGCACAGGGTGTTTGCGCTCGACGACGTCCACAACATAAAGTTGGGCCGCGACATGCAGACAGGTCGCAGAAACGCCTTGGCGGTATTCCAGCGCCAGCCGCTTTTCTGATTGACCTCAAAATACCCGACGCCTTCATTTACCCCTTGATTGAAATCGTCAGAAGCTGGGATGCCCGCCTGCTGCGCGGCCTGTGCAAAAGCATCGAGTATGTCCCAGCGCAGGCGCTGTTTTTCTACCCGCCACTCGCCGCCTGAGCCGTGAAATCTGGATAACTGTTGGCGCTCTGTGTCGCTTGATGTTGCACTACGATCAAGTCGGTAATGGTTTTCGTGAGCCTTAAAGCTTTGCAGACATGCTTCCCAGCGCCATGCGTCGTCACCCACAAGATCAGCCCAATGGTCGTAATCACGCGCCTGCCCGCGCATGTAGATCATGCCGTTAATGCTTGAGCACCCACCCAGTGTTTTGCCTCGGGGATACCGCAGCACACGACCGTTTAACCCTTGGTCAGGCTCTGTGTTGTACAGCCAGTCTGTGCGGCTGTTGCCGATGCAGTACAGATAGCCAACCGGAATATGTATCCAATGATAATTGTCTTTACCACCAGCCTCGATGAGCAGCACCCGATGGGCCGGGTTCGCACTAAGGCGATTAGCCAGCAGGCAACCCGCCGTGCCGGCGCCGACGATTACATAATCGAATTCCAGGTTTGCCATTGTCTTCCCCACTGTCGCACGGCTAAGGTTGCTTATCAGCAGGGTACTTCATGCACCCTGCCCGTGCGCGCCACACACCCGATATTAGAACGACTTAGGGCAGATCAAGAATACGGCCCGAAACAGGGGCCACTGCCTTCGTCATATACGTATAATTATTTGGCACAAAACACCGCGCCCAGATCACACTTTATCAACAGTGTGACAACAAAACCAACTAGTAATTGCGCTGTGCACGATAAGCAACACAAACAGGCCGTACTGATCCATACAGGCGCAGCCACAAGTATGGCGTGGCACACAGCCAGCGCGCACTCGTTTTTGCTACCCGTATCCTTGCCACATTAGCGTTTCATTAGTCGTGCACCAGCCACTACGGTGATTACCATGCAAAGAGCCGGCATGGCCCGTAGCAATGCCGGCTCTTCTTGCGCTTGCTTTACAAGACCACGCATCGGGGCGACGACTGCGCTTAAAACCTGCTTCGCCCCCCGAACAAAAGCTGCCGTTATTGTTTATCGCTCCACCGACCGATTCCAGCGCACGTTCCAGGCAGCACGGTTCTTATTAATGGCTGACCAGTCAATTACCGTGGCGGCCTCGAGGGCATCTTTCATTTCGCCCGCACCTGGGGCTGTCGGGTTGGACGGCTCGTTTCCGCTGTACTGCAGCGCCAGACCCTGTGCTTTAGCAGAAAGCAGGTACTGCGCCAGTTTCTGGGCGAGTTCGGGCTGATCATTCTTGGCAATGACGCATTCGCCTACCGACAGCACAACTGCACCTTCTTTAGGCGCCACATACTCAATCGGCATACCGCGCTTTTTCAGGCGGCTGACCGACGTGTAGGTGAGCGGGAACAACCCTGCTTCACCCGTCTGAAGCATTTCTGCAACCTTGGCTGAGCTTGGAATGTACTCAAGCACGTTGGGGCCTACCGTTTCCGACCACTTATCGAATGCTGGCTCTACATTGGCATCATCGCCACCCAGTGTACGGTTAAACATCAGGAAGGCATGCAGGCCGAATGTGCTGGTAGACATAGACTGGAAGACAACCTTGCCTTTGTACTTGGGGTCAGCAAGATCGGCCCACGATGTAGGTGGTGCCCAGCCCTTTTCTTTAAAAAGCTTGGTGTTATAGGCCAGGCCGGTAAGCCCCATGTCAATCGCGGCCGACATATCGTCTTTGACACGAGCCGTTTTGTAGAGCTGATCAAGTTCTGGCGAGGGCTTCAGTTTTTCGCACAGGCCCATGGACACCGCGCGGTTCATTACCCCGTCATCCAGGAACATGACATGCATTTGCGGCTTGTCTTTATACGCCTGCGCTTTAGCCAGCACATCTGCCGAGGTGCCGGGCACAACAACGACTTTCACATTATTGGCTTGTTCGAAAGGTGGAAAAACGTACTGGGAAAATGCTCTCTCCATGTCGCCACCATTCATACCGATATACAGAGTAGTCTCGGCAGACGCGGCACTCACCCCCAGCCCAGCCAGGGAAAAGCCCAACGCAACGACGCCAAAATGCGCTGAACGTTTGATTGAAAATCTCATGTCACTTCCTCCGCTCAGGATAATTAGAAACGGTTCAAGAGCCCTGAGCTATCGCCCGAACCGTTGTATGCTAAATGGCGCCACCGGGATACCGGTTTCGCCCTTGGTTACGAAATCGGCCAGCATTTCTCCTACTGCTGGTCCCGTCTGAAACCCCTCGCCACAAAAACCGAATGCGTGATAAAGGCCAGGTGTCGTGGCACTGGGCCCAATAACCGGCTTGCCGTCGCCAAACGAACCCTCATAGCCACTCCAGGTACGTATAAGCTGGGCGTGGCGCAGACCCGGCACCAGTTCGCCAAGGCGCTGCATAATGACGCCGATGGCCTCACCACCAGGCTTGGCGTAGTTGTTGTCTGTCGCGAAACCGCGCGCACCCCCTACAACACAGTTGCCGCGCTCAACTTGCCTGATGTAAGCACCCCCGCCCTGTATGCCAATATTCACATCAATAAACGCAGGCAAAGGCTCTGTTACCGCCATGGCAGGATGGATGGCAACCAGCGGCGTGTCCTCGCCAAACAGGCGGGCTATGTCGGCACCCCAGGCGCCAGCGCAGTTTAGGAGCTGGGCACATTGCAGGTGTTGGCCGTTGTCGCATTGCAGCTCAAACCCCTGGCTTGAACGACTTGCCGCCACCACACGCGTGTTCTCCATGATGACCGCCCCGGCACGCAGCGCTGCCCGCGCGAACGCTGGAGAAACAATACGTGGATTGGCATGTCCATCTTCGGGGCATAGCGATGCGCCGTACACGCTGGGGCCCACCCATGGAAACCGCTTTTGCAGCGCTGCGCCAGACATTAATTCCAAATGCATGCCAAAGCCGCGGGTTTGCTCCCGGTAAGCTTCCAGCACGCCAAAGTCATCACGATTTCGAGCCAACTTCAAGTGACCCGAACGAATGTATTCGCCATCGATACCAATCAGCATTTTGATCTGCGCCCACAGATCAAAAGCGCGCTGACTGAGCGGCAGCAGCTCGAGGCTGCGGCCCTGGCGCCTGACACCGCCGTAATTCACGCCGCTGGCCTTGGAGCCGCATTGGGCCGCATCGATCAAAATGACCTGAACACCGCGCGTTCGCAAGAACAGCGCAGCACTTGCACCCACAATACCGCCGCCTATGATGACAACATCGGTTTTAATGGCTTCAGACATTGTCGCCTCCGAGTTGCTCTGCCATGGCCTCATCATGCGTGTTCGAAGCCATTACACGCGATGTTTCAAATGCAGATATCGGTACTGGCTTAATGGGCGCCTGCGCACGCATACGACCCACTTGCGCCACCTGCATGCCGGTTTCGTGGGCAAGCACCTCAATAGCCGCCACACCACAAACACGGCCCTGGCAGCGGCCCATACCAACGCGGCAAACGGCCTTGAGTCGATTGATCTCAGACACGCCATAAAACCGTATTGCCTCGCGCAGCTGGCCAACCCTGATCTCTTCACATCGACAAATAACCGTGTCGTCATCTGCCTGCGCTGCCCAGTCTTCAGGAAACGGGAAAGCATGATCCAGGGCTCGGCGTACTTTGCTCGTGGCGGCACGCTGCGATAACAACTGCTGCGTGCGGGCGGTGGACGTATCAAAACCTAAATCTTGCAGCAATGCGTAGGCGGCGAGTTCGCCACCCAATTCCGCCGCATCGGCACCACCTATACTCGCACCGTCACCCGCCAGATACACCCCTTCTTTGCTGGCTCGCCCATAGGCATCACGCTCAGGCAGCCACGCACGATCTGGCTCATTAAAGCTGAAACGGCACCCCAGCAAATCTGCCAGTTGGGTTTCAGAGCGCAATGCGTAGCCAAAACCAACACCATCACAGGCAAGCTCGTGCACGGCACTCTGCCCCTGCTGCGTCCATGTAATCCCTTCTACCCGCTCAACACCCAGCACTTCAAGCTGCTGCACACCGCTTTTTATGGGTACCCCATGTGCCTTCAGCCACCCCATGTAATAAAGACCCTTGGCCAGTAGTGCCGGCGCGCGCAGTAGCCCAGGCAGTGCAGCACGACGATCAGTCGCCCGGGCTGTGTCCAGAACAGCCGCCACACGCGCACCCGCCTTGGCATATTGATACGCCACGAGATAAAGCAGCGGCCCCGTACCGGCAAACACAACATTTTTCCCGATGCTGCATCCCTGATACTTAAGTGCCACCTGCGAGCCGCCCAGCGTATACACCCCAGGCGTCAGCCAGCCAGGAAACGGCAGTACGCGGTCGGTTGCTCCGGTAGCCACAATAAGATGGGTGTAGGGCACGGTTTGCACATGCCCCCCAGCCAATGTCGATACCACACCGTCCTGCGCATTCCAGACCAGAACGCCGGGGCGATAATCGAGCTGGTGCTGTAGACGCGTACCCAAGGCATGCAAAGACGCTGCCTTTCTGTGCTCGAACCCATAGAGCGACTTGCGGCTGCGCCGAAATCCGACTGGCGGTTGTCGGTAGATTTGCCCGCCTGCCGCAGGGCTTTCATCAAGCAGCACGGGGCGCAGGCCAGCTTCCACCAGGGCAGCCGCAGCCCGCAGCCCTGCCGGGCCGGCACCAATAATTACTGGCAACAGGGCAGTCATGCCACCGCTCCGGCATAACTGCACAACCGCATGCCAGCACCAACCAGAGTCGTGCATGCACGAATGCGTTCACCCGTTTCCAGCCAAATCCAGCAATCTTGACAGGCTCCCATCATGCAAAAGCCCGCGCGTGGCATACCATCAAATTCTGACGTACGCAGTCGCGTCTGGTGCGCAAGCACGGCAGTAAGCACGGTATCGCCTTCAAGCGCGGAACACGCTACGCCATCAAGATGAAAAACCAATGTCGCTCGATTTTGCTCAGCGACACGAAAGAGTAAACCACCCATTATTCTTTGCTCCGGCGCCTGTGTGCTCAATGCTGCCCGACAAGAATTCTGTCGAGCCCATATACACGGTCAAGCAGCACCATGGCCACGGCCGTCAGGGCAATGACCATGGCGGAAACGGCCGCCATCATGGGGTCGATAGACTCTGTTGCATAGGTGTACATGCGCACCGGCAGGGTTATGGTGGAAGGCGACGTAATAAAAATGGACATAGTCAATTCATCAAAGCTGTTAATGAAGGCCAGCAACCAGCCTCCGGCGATTCCGGGCATGATCATGGGCAGAGTTACCCGCACAAACGTACGCGCACGACCGGCGCCAAGCGAAATGGCCGCATCCTCAATGCTGCGGTCAAAACCCACCAGCGAAGCCAGCACCAGCCGCATGACATAGGGGGTGATGACGATCACGTGTCCGAGCATCAACCATGAGAACGTGCCGGTCTGCCCGATCAAGGCGAAAAACCGCAACATCGCAATACCCAGGACCAAATGCGGAATCATCAACGGAGAAAGAAAAAGCCCATTCAGAAACTGTTTGCCGCGAAACTCGTAGCGACTGATGGCAATGGCGGCAGGCACGGCAAGCACAACGGCAAGCGTGGCCGAAAAGAACGCCAGCCAGAGGCTGTTCTTGAACGAGGTAATAAAATTTGAATGCTCAAAAATGGCACGAAACCAGCGCAGCGAAAACTCAGTAGTCGGCAGCGTAAGCGTGGACGCAGGCGTAAAGGCGACCCAACAAACAATGACCAGAGGAGCAAGAATAAATATGATGACCAGCGCATTAAACAGCAGCGCCAGCGGACCGTTTCTCAACATAATTAACCCAGGCTCCGTTTGTATGAGCGCTCAACCACCCGGCTATACGACAACATAATGGCCACGTTGGCAAGCAACAAAATAATGGCGATGGCAGCGCCTAAAGGCCAGTTAAGTTCAACCAAAAATTGGTCATACACCACCGTAGCCACCATCTTTACCCGTCGGCCACCCAATAGTGCCGGTATGGCAAATGAGCTGGCCGTCAGGCCAAACACAATAAGGCTACCTGACAAAACGCCAGGCAAGGCTTGCGGAAAAATCACGCGCGACAGCGTCTGAAACCGGCTCGCACTCAACGAGTACGCCGCATACTCCACGGATGGATCGATTTTTTGCAGTGATGTCCAGACGGGTATCACCATGAACGGCAACATAATGTGTACCAGCCCGATAATGACAGCGACAGGGCTGTACAGAATGGGGCCAAACCCAAGCGCCGCGACGGCCGAGCCAACCACGCCTTCGGGGTTGAGCAAAATGCTCCATCCAAATGCACGCACCACCAGCGACACCAGCAAGGGCGACAAAACCACGAGCAAGAAAATCGAACGCCATGGGCGGCGCATGCGGCTCAGCACATACGCTTCGGGCGCGCCAATAAGTATGCACAATACGGTCGTGACCAGAGAGATCCACAGCGTGCGCCAGAATATCTCCAGAAAATACCCGTCAGTCAGAACCGTCAGGTATTGCTCGAGCGTGTAGTCGGGCAAAATGCCTTTCTGATAATCAAACTGATGAAATGACAGCACCACCGTCAGTAACAGCGGCACCAGCACAAGCGTGAAAAACAGTACAGCAAGCGGTAAGGTTGCCAGCCTGGCCCGCCTTGCATGCATGGTGGCAGTAGACATTTCAGGCCTCTTTACGCGTCAAGTGGCAGAATGCGCATTGCCTGGCCAACCCAGTCAATACCGGCCTGATCGTTAACCGCCAGCGGGGCATAGCCTGTGTTGGGCGACACGACGGTCAACGAACCAAGCGGTGTGTCCAGTTTGTATAGCCACTGGCTGCCCAGAAAAAAGCGGCTTGTAACCTTACAGGAAGGCAGCTGCCCATTGCCCTCATCAACCAGAAGCAGCTTTTCAGGGCGCAATGACAGGCGCACGCGTTGCCCTGGCTGCGACATGGGCAATGAAACGGCAAGCGTGGTGGCGCCACAGCGTATGACCTGCCCGCCATCCTCGTCGTCGATCTGGCCATCAATAAAATTAGTTTTGCCCACAAACTGCGAGATGAAACTGCTTTCGGGGTGCTCATACACTTTATAGGGTTCATCAATCTGGATGGCCCGGCCTTCCTGCATAACCACAACCCGATCACTGGTGGACAAGGCCTCGCTCTGGTCATGCGTGACCATGATAGTGGTCGTTCCTACGCTGCGCTGGATAGACCGTAGTTCATACTGCATTTCTTCGCGCAATTTGGCATCAAGATTGGATAAGGGCTCATCGAGCAACAAGATGGGAGGCCTGATGACCAAAGCGCGTGCCAGCGCAACACGCTGGCGCTGGCCACCCGAAAGTTCGCGCGGGTAACGGTCACCGTGCTGATCCAGCTTAACCAGTGCGAGAGCCTGTTTTACCCGCTCGGCTTGCTCTGCAGCGGGCACTTTGCGCGTAACCAGCCCGAACGCTACGTTCTGGGTAACCGTCATGTGGGGAAACAACGCGTATGTCTGAAACACAATACCCAAGCCGCGGGTGTTGGGACGTGCATGTGTAATGTCGCGCCCATCGAGCTCTATGGAGCCACTACTGGGTTCAACAAAGCCCGCAATCATTTGCAGAGTAGTTGTTTTGCCGCAGCCTGACGGGCCCAGCAAAGACACAAACTCGCCCTTCTCGACAGACAAATCTATATCGGACACGACACGAATCTGCCCGTATGACTTGCTAATGCCCTGGAGTTTTAAGAATGACATGCCTGTTTAGCCTTCTTATGCATGTCGGACGCTCACGCCTGACGATGCTTAACAATTGATTTTTTCAAGTCTATGAAGCCAGGCATATCAACGTCAACGGATTTCCACTATTTATGGAATAAAATATATGTAAATTTCATTTATTAATGCATAATAGATAAAATCACATTAATAAATTCCATTTATTATCTAGGTATTAACCTCTATTCCTTGAAAAATGAACTCACCAGACATTAACGACAAAGCCCCCTCCAATGGCCTCAGCCGAGGTTTTGCCATTATTCGTCTGCTGGCCGACGCGCCCGCCGAGGGCTTTCGTCTCAAAGAAATTGCCACACGCGCCGGCCTGGCGCAGGCAACCGTGCATCGCCTGCTAAAGTCCCTCGAAGGCGAAAACGTCATCGAGCAAATGAGCAACAGCAAAAACTATCGGCTCAGCCTCGATCTGTACTCGCTGGCGGCCCGTTCCGGGGGAGGCTATTCGCGGTTTCGCGAACAGTGCAGGCCTTCGCTGTTACGCCTGGCGGGCTCACTTAACGACACGGTATTTCTTATGGTGCGCACCGGCTTTGACGTGGTCTGCCTTGATCGCATCGAAGGGCCGCTGCCAATACGCTCGCTCACCGGAGACGTCGGCGGTCGTGTGCCACTGGGTATGGGTCAGGCGGGGTCCATTATTTTGGCCCTACTGCCCCAGACAGAGCGTGAAGAAATCATTCGGTTTAACGTGCCCCGTCTGCTGCATCTGGGCTACTTTGATGAGGTCTCGCTGCGCGTCGCCACTGAGAAGGCCGCCAAAAACAACTACGCACTTAGCCTGGGGAAAGGCCCGTTGCCCGAGATGGGGGGTGTATCGGTGGGCATTGTTGATCGCCAGGGCCAGGTTATCGGCGCCCTAAGCGTGGGCGCACTGGCTGAACGCCTTAATGCTGAACGCCTGCCTCATATTGTTCAATTGCTGCGTGCCGAAGCAGATCGTATCGGCAACATGATCAACCCCTTCGACCCTGCGCTACGACGCCCCACTCAATATCTGGGCAGCTTCGAGCCTGCAGGCAATAAGCCAACCTGATGCAACACGTGCAGCGCAACAGGTTGGAAGACGTTGCAGCCAGTATGCTGCAAAGACTATTGCTTAGGAACACCAGCCAGTTCAACCAGCTTGGCCCACTTTGCAGCTTCTGATTTCACATACGCAGCGAACTCTTCTGGCGAAGATCCAACAGGCTGAGCACCCATAGACTCATAAAGCTCTTTCACCTTGGTCGTGTGCACCGCTTCGTTAGCCGCTTTGCTTAAGGTTTGCACAATGGCGTCTGGCGTGCCTTTTGGGGCCCATAGTGCGTACCAGGTGCTGGTATCGAAACCAGGGTAGCCCGATTCGGCCATGGTGGGTACGTCAGGCAATGCCGCAACGCGCTGGGGCGTTGTTACGGCAATAGCCCGCAGTTGCCCTGATTTAATAAAAGGCATGGCAGACGGCATAGAATCAAACATCAGATCAAGCTGCTCGCCTATCAGATCAGTAAGGGCAGGCGCACTGCCTTTGTACGGAATATGCAGCATGTCTGCGCCTGACTTCTGCTTGAACAGTTCACCTGAAAGATGTTGAGCCGAAGCTGTTCCGGCAGAGCCAAAGTTCAGGCTCTTCTTGCCCTGACGTGCCATTTCAACAATATCTTTGGGTGTCTGCACAGAAGAGTTCTTGGGCACCACCAATACCAAGGGCACGGCGGCAAGTTGCGACACAGGCACGAAGTCATCAAACGAATTGAAGCTCATGCTTTTGTAGATGCTGGGGTAAATAACGTGCAGTGATGCATTGGCCAAAATGGTATAGCCATCTGGTGCTGCCCTGGCCACGGAGTCTGCGCCAATCATGCCGCTGGCACCGGCTTTGTTGTCTACGATAATGGTTTGCTTGAGTATCTCGGACATGGCGATGGATGCGCTGCGGCCGATGATATCTGTAGGCCCACCTGGCGGGTACGGCAAGACCATCTTGATTGTCTTGTCGGGGTAGGCGTCTGCAGCGTTAACCGCGCCACTTGCGCAAATGGCCAACATGGCACACTGGGCCACCACGGCCGTTATTTTTTTAGTGATCTTCATTCATTGTCTCCGGTTGTATTGATATGGCTAATTTTCCGATAACCTTGCGCGAGTGAAGCGCATCGAGTGCACTGCTTAATTCGTCAATTGCATAGACCCGCGAAATCTCCGGAAAAATGCGCTTGTCATTCGCCCAGTTCAGCATGGTGCGCATGGCGTGCTGCAAGGCTGGCGCGTGAACGGCACGCTCGTCGGCCGGGGTCCATCCAATAAACCGCCCATAGAAAAACCCATGCAAGGTCAGGTTTTTGACCAGCAAAATATTGGCAGGCACGACAGGCAAAGAGCCACTGGCAAACCCTATGCTGAGCAACCTTGCGTTGTGAGCAGCTGCACGCACCGCGTATGAAAACAGCTCACCGCCCACAGGGTCGACCACAATATCCGCACCACATCCTTGCGTCAGCGCTTTTACATCTGCCGCCATGTCTGGCCCGGGTACGACAACAGCCTGTGCCCCACGCGCCAGCGCCGTATCGCGTTTTTCTTGCGTGCTCGCACAGGCGATCACATCGGCCCCCATTTGTCTGGCTATCTCGACAGCGGCCAGACCAACGCCAGAACCCGCCCCCAGAACCAGCACGGTTTCACCCGGCTGCAAACCGCAGCGCCAAAGCAAACCTGTATAGGCCGTTCCATAAGAAATCGGGATGGGCAGCGCTGCCAAAAGCGGCAACCCATCAGGCAATGGGTAAACCGTGTATTCCGGCACCTTGATCTGCTCGGCAAAACAGCCCCAGTTGGCGATCGCCACCGCGTTATCGCCGGGCTTTAGCCTAGTGACGGATTTCCCGACCGACACAACTCGGCCTACGGCTTCAGTGCCAGGCGTAAAGGGAAGTGCTGGCTTGGTCTGATATTTGCCTTCTATCATCAGGCCGGTGGCATGGCTCACGCTGGCATACGCCACTTCCAGAACGACTTCGTGCGGGCCAGGTGCCGATGGCTTGTCAACCGTAACCAGTTGAACATCTTCTACAGGGCCGTACTGCGCACATTGCAGCGCTCGCATCATTGCGTTACCTCATTTGTCGTAATTGCTGCCTGTTTAATAGCCCCGGCCTGAAGCAACTGAGCAATCTCGGCTGCGCTAAACCCGGCCTTGCTCAGAATTGCTGTTGTGTGCTCACCGACCCGCGGTGACGCCTGCAACGGGCGATGCAGGCCCGCGCCTGGCAAGCCCGGCAGATTCAGCAGGCCCACGTCGGGCTGTTCAACCGGTTGGAACATGCCAAGATGCTCTGCCTGCGGGTGAGCAGCAAGCATCGTGTAATCGCGAACAGGCGCATGGAGCACATCATGCTCACTGAACATCGCCATCCAGTGTTGCGTGTTTTGTTCACGTAACTGCTCGCCTACCTGTTGGTGCAACACCCCGCGATGCACCATCCTTTTTTCGTTGCTTTCAAAGCGTTCGTCCTTGAGCCAGTCGGGGCGGTTTAACGCACGACTGAGGCGTGCAAACTGGTCATTATTGAGCGCCAATACAGATATTGCTCCGTCAGCGGTATCGAATATGCCGTTTGGCGCACTGACAGCCCCCGGCACACGTTCACCTTCCAGGCCGAAAGCCGTAATGTCGTTTACCTGCAAGGCAGCGCATGCTTCGAACAGGCTAAGCTTAAGATGCATGCCTTCTTTGGTCATTGCACGGTGAAACAGGGCGGCCGAGGTTTGCTGCGCTGCATACAAAGCGGTGGCAATGTCGGCCATTAGCATGCCAAACCTGCGGGGCGAGCCTGCCGCATCCTGGTTGGCAAACATCAGGCCAGAATCAGCCTGCATCACCGAATCGGAGGCCGGCGCTTGCGCATAAGGCCCATCGACGCCATAACCACTTATCGACACATAAATCAGGTCGGGATTGGTTTTGATAAGGTCTTCGTAGCCCATTCCCAGGCGCTCTGCCACGCCAGGACGAAAATTTTGCACGACAACGTCTGCCTGCGCAGCAAGTCGGCGCAATACCTGTTTACCTTCTGCCGTTCGCCCATCCACACATACACTTTGCTTGCCGGCGTTATAGCTAATCGATAATGAACTGTGACCATTGCGTGCCGCACCTACATGCCGCCCCCAGTCGCCTTCAGGAGGCTCTATCTTGATGACATGGGCGCCCTGCTGCCAGAGTATTTCGGTGCAGTAGGGGCCAGCAATGCCCTGACTAATGTCGAGTACGGACAGCTTGGAAAATGGCAATAAAGGTTTCACGTAATGGCTTCTTCTTGAGTGTGTTAAACACGCCGCAGAGGCAAGAATTCATCCTAGCATTGCAACTTTATGAATACAATTACGCAAATAATGACTTTAATGTTGAGTAATAATGGACAATAAGCTGGATCTGAACCTGCTCAAATTATTTGTGGCCGTGGTTCAGTGCCGTAACCTCAGCGAAGCGGCGCGTCGTACCGGTATGACGCGGTCCAATGCCTCACGTCAGTTAAAGGCATTGGAGCAGGCCGTGGGTGCCCAGCTTTTGCGGCGCACTACCCGCCATACCGAAGTCACAGAAGCGGGGCAACTGCTTTACGCGCACGGGCTGCGTATGCTCGAAGAAATGGAAATGGCCTGCGCTTCCATCGATAGCCTGGGCAAGTCGGTGCGTGGCGACGTTCGCATACGCTTGCCCACCGGGCTAGGTCACCTGTATCTAACAAAAGTACTGCTGCAGTTTGCAAAAGAGTATCCCGACGTCTCGCTGCGGGTGCTTATTAATGACTTTATCGGTGATGTCGTTCACGCTGAAGTCGACCTGGCCCTCAAAATCACCTCGACGCCTCCCGATGATCATGTGGCCCGTCGTATCTGCAATATTGCCTGGAGCCTCTGTGCATCCCCGGCCTTTGTCGCCAAGGCAGGCGACATCGAGTCACTCGAACAGCTAATAAAGTGCCCCATGATTGCACCCGCGTCGTTGGGCAAACGCTTTGACCTGAAGCTGGAAAAAGACGGTATGCAGCTGGTCATGCGCGCCACGCCTCGATTGCAGTCGGGCGACTACCCCTATTTGCTTGAAGCCGCCCTAGCCGGGCTTGGGGTTGCTCTGTTGCCACGCTATGCCATATGGCGTCACTTGCAAGCAGGCACGCTAAAAGAGATCATGCCGCAGTATGAGCCCGAAGGCGTCGGCAATGGCCTCTATCTGCTTACTGCACCCAACCGCTACACCACGCTGGCAACGCGAACACTTATGGACTACATCACAAAGCAGATCAGCACGCATGAGCCAAGCTGGCGGCGGTTACCTTGACCAGGCAACAGTCTCGTCCAGTCTAGTTGCCACCTCCGGCATCAGCAATGGCGCACATGTGCAAAACCGTTGACATAAACGCTCGCTCCTTGCTTGCCCGGCTCCCATTCTCTTCAGGTCTATTTACAAGCTTTGTTGATAAGTAAGTACCGAACGATTACCATCCCAAACAAAGCGGCCGGCCACGCAGCAGCCGCATTTCCAATCAGAGGAGTGAGAAAATCATGGAAAAATTCGACCGTCGTTATTTCCTGAAACTGGCCGGCGCCGCAGGCGTTACCAGTCTTGCAGGTGGCATACCGCTAGCCCGCGCCGCAGACGCGGCCATGATGGACAAGGCAAAGGCAGAGGGCCAGGCAGTGTTCTACGCCAACATTACGGCTGTTGAACCCATAATGAAGGCGTTTGAAAGCGCCACGGGCGTAAAAGGTCAGTACACCCGCATTTCCAGCTCCAAATTCATTCCCACGGTTTTGACCGAGTTCAACGCAGGCAAGCTGCTTGCCGACGTCGTGCAAGCCCCGCTGCCCATGCTGCAAATGCTCAAAGAGCACGGCGTACTAACCCCTTATCGCTCTCCCTCACTGCAGGGCTACCCTGAGTGGGCCACTGCAGATGACGCCATTGTTCAGTTTGGCATTGAGTATGTCTCATACCTGTACAACACCGATCACGTCAAAAAAGCCGATGCACCGGCACGTTACGAAGACCTTGCCGATCCCAAATGGAAAGGCAAAATCGTCATGGCCAACCCTTCAAGCCACGCATCGACGATAGGCTGGCTGGTAGGGCTTAAAGAAAAAGTGTTCAAAAGCGAAGACGACTGGATGCAGTATCTGAAGGGTCTGGCCGCCAACAACCCCATGTTTGTCGCCTCGTTCGGGCCCACGCCTGCACCGATAGAAAGCGGTGAAAAGCTGATCGCCATTTCTATGCCCAAATATATTGTGACCAAAGCGCCCGCACCGCTGGCCTGGGGACCACAGTCAGGGCAGCCCTTGCTGGGCTCGCCGCGCGCTATTGCGCTTACCGCCAAACCGCCACACCCCGACGCCGCCAAAGTATTCCTTGATTACTGGCTAAGCAAAGAAGCCATGAGCATTCTTGCCAGCAAAGTGGGCGAGTACGTGCTGGCACCCGGCGTGCATCCGCCTATCGAAGGCATGGACAAGGCCGACGTTCAGCCCGTGCGCGATCTGGGCGACGAAGAGCTCACAAAGTGGGGCCGTGAATTTGGCAAGATTTTCTCGGTCAGGTAAGCTGCCGCGCTCATAAACAATTTTTTCAACGCGAGGCGCTTATGCGCCTCGTCATGCATTTACCGGATCAGAATAAAAAATGGAAATCCAGATCGAGGGCCTCTGCAAGAACTATGTCTCAGAGGGTAAAACAGTCAAGGCGCTCGATCACATCGACCTGACCATTCCCGCTAACCAATTTTTCACACTGCTGGGTCCAAGTGGCTGTGGCAAGACAACGTTGCTGCGCTGCATCGTCGGGCTAGAAACACCTGACGAAGGCGAGATCCGCATTGGCGGTGAAGTGGTGTGGTCCAAAGCCAAAGGCATTGCTGTCCCGCCTGAAAAGCGCGGGCTGGGCATGGTGTTCCAGACGTATGCCATCTGGCCGCACATGACCGTGTTCGATAACATCGCCTACCCATTGCAAGTGCGTGGCGAGCGCAAAGACGTTATCCGCGAAAAAGTATTGCGCACGCTTAAGTTTGTACAACTTGAAGGCGTAGAAAAGCGCTCTGCCACCAAGCTGTCTGGTGGGCAGCAACAAAGGGTGGCACTGGCCCGGGCACTGGTTGCCGAGCCCAAGGTCATTCTGTTTGACGAGCCGTTAAGCAACCTCGATGCCAAACTTCGCGAAGAAACCCGCAAAGAATTACGCCGTTTTCTCAGCGAACTGGACATCACTGCCGTTTACGTAACCCATGACCGCGTCGAAGCGCTTGCACTGTCAGACGCGATTGCCGTCATGCGTGCTGGCCGCATCGTCGAGATCGGCTCGCCACAAAAAATCTATTTCAATGCAGACCACCGCTTTGTTGCAGACTTTATTGGCCGCGCCAACCAGATCACGGCGACCGTAACCGCACAGGAAAACGGCCTCACTGTAGTCAAGTGTGGTTTGGGCTCGATTCAGTGCCAGTCACGCGATCTCGCGCTGGGTGTCGAGGTGACGCTGTGCATACGCCCCGAGTTTGTCCGCGTTACCAGCCATGCTGCTAATGCTGGCCAGAACATTGTCCAGGGCACCGTTGCATCGCTGGAGTTTGTCGGTGAAGTGTACGAGGCCGAGATACAGGTGGGTGATGAACAGCTGCTGGCGCGTATTGATCCCGATGTACAGGTTAAAGAAGGCGACAAGGTCAGCATTAGCCTGGACCCGGCCCACTGCCTGCTGTTGTCGGCATAAGAGGGCGCACAACCATGAATCAGTCGCGCACGCCGCTTACCTGGACGCTTATCGTCATTGTGGGTTTTTTGACGCTATGTCCGGTACTGATGCTGCTGCTTGGCAGCTTCTCTGAGGGTCTGACCGCCTTTGGCAGCTTCACGACGGCCAAGTATGTAGCCGCCTATACCGACCCGTATCTTTTTGAGGTTACGCTTAATACCCTTATTTTTGTCATCGGCTCATCACTGTTCTCCACAGTGCTGGCCATGTTTCTGGCTTACCTGAACACACGCACCAATATGCCTTTTAAGGGCGTGTTCACCGTGCTGTCCATTGTGCCGATGATGATTCCCCATCTGCTGTTCGCGGTAAGCTGGGCCCTGCTGCTCAACCCCTCAAATGGCTTGATCAACATGGTGCTGCAGAGCATGTTCGGGCTGGAAGATGCGCCACTTAACATCTACTCGTTGTGGGGCATGATTCTGGTAGAGGGCCTGCTGAACATGCCCATTGCCTATCTGATCATTGCACCGGCCATGGCTTCTTTTGACGTATCTCTTGAAGAGTCGTCCAGGGTTTTTGGTGCCGGTGTCTGGCGTACATTGGTGCGCGTCACCCTGCCTGTGCTGCGCCCCGCCTTACTTGCCGCATTCATTCTGGCCATTGTGCGCAGTCTCGCTTCGTATGCCGTGCCGCGGGTCTTGGGTACGCCAGGCCGTGTAGATGTACTGGCCACCTATCTGTTTGAGATGATATCGACAGGCTTTGCGCCAGATTACGGCAAGGCGGCCGCACTGGGCATGAGTGTGCTTTCAGCGTCGATAGGCCTGATCGTCCTCTACCGCGTTCTTACGTCAGAAAGCGGCAAGTACGTCACCATTTCCAGTCGCGGTTTCAAGCCAACCATGATTGAGCTCAAGCGTGCCAAGACACCGTTATTTATTGTTGTCGGCGTGCTCTGTGTATTGATGATTGTGCTGCCGGTGGCAGTGTTGCTGTACACCTCAATGATTCCATACTCCATGGTGCCCAGCGCTAAAGCATTTGGCATGATGAGCTGGCAGAACTGGATCGATGTAATGCAAGATCCCATCTCACAACTGGCGCTCAAGAACAGTCTTTTCCTGGCCATTGTGGGTGCCACCCTGGGTGTGCTGCTATCGCTGTTTGTTGCTTATGTTGTCGTCAAACTGCGTACGCGTGCGGCCGGTCTGCTCGACACATTGAGCTTTCTGTCGTTTTCGTTTCCTGGCATCGTCATCGGCATAGGCTTTATGTGGTTTTTCGTGCAGACACCACTGTATGCCACGCTGACAGCGTTGTTGCTGGCCTATATCGCTGCCTACCTGCCCTATGGCATCAGGCCGCTGTCCAGTGCCTTTGTGCAGGTACATGCCCACCTGGAAGAATCATCTCAAGTGTGCGGAGCCAGTTCGCTGACGACGATGCGGCGCATTATTGTGCCTTTGCTAATACCAGGCGTGGTGTCGGCGTGGATACTGATGGCGACCATGTTTATACGCGAGCTGACCGTATCCGTTGTGCTGTCGCGTCCAGGCACCGAGGTGCTGGCGGTGCAGATTCTGAACTACGCTGAAGACGGGCTCTGGGGCAAACTGTCTGCCCTTGGCATCATCATGATTCTGATCTCCACGGGGCTGGTCATGCTGGCGATGTATACCGGCGCATATTTTAAGCGGCGACAAGGGATGTAGCCCTGCAGTAACGCCGTCGGAGCCGACGGCGTATTGTTTTGTATGGGCTAAGCAAAGGATCTTATTGCAACGACCCTGCAACTGGCAGTTGTGGGGTATCGTCACGCGCATCGTCCAGGCCGCCCATGGCATGAAATAGCCTGGCGGTTTCAAGCAGTCGGGCGGTGGCAAAGCGCAAGGCGTCCTGATGCGCTTGCGACGCCTGCTGTGCTGTGGCCCGCGCCACATACGGCGGCACCGCGCCCAGCTGCACCTGCATGTTAGTGCTTTCGTACTGCGCCTGAGCCGCGCGCCATGCCGCGTCAGCTGCAGCCAGCGACTGGTTGCCGTGTTCCAGCTCGGCAAGCGCGTCTGCCACCTCTTGGAAGGCCGACAAAACCGTTTGACGGTAAGACGAAACTGCGGCCTCATAGCTTTGCAGTGCCGCACGGCGTTGCGCGCGCAGCGCCCCCCCCTGGAACAGCGGCGCCGTCAATGATGCAGCGGCGCTCCATATGGCTCCCGCACCTGACACCGCCGTAGACCAGTCAAAGCCGGCCTGCCCCATGCTGGCCGAGAGGCTCAAGCGTGGAAACATATTTGCCGTGGCCAGCCCCACATCGGCAGAGGCTGCTCGCAAGGCGGCACCCGCCGCCGCAATGTCGGGGCGCGACTGCAACAAGGCAGATGGCACAACAACAGGCACAGTGTCAGGCACCGAGAGCTGATCAAAGCCGATATCAAAGGGTGCAAGATCAGGCGTACGGCCCAGCAAAACGGCCAGCGCATGACGTGAGGCGCGTGCTTGTGCCTGAAGGCCGGGCAACTGCGCCGTCAGCGCAGCGGCAATGCGCTGTGCATCAAGCAGTGCGGTACGGGAAGCAGCGCCCAACTCGACCTGGCGTGCACGGTCGCGGGCATCATGTTCCGACAGTTCAATAATGCGCTTCATTTCGCGAATCTGTGCCTGCGTGCCTGCCAGAGTGATCACCCCCGACACCACGTTGGCCGCCACGGCATTGCGGGCTGCCTGCAACTGATAGGCCTGCTGACCTACGCGCTCGCCCAGCGCCTCGTTGTCATAGCGAATAGCCCCAAACAGATCAAAGGTGTAGCGCACCTCTGCCTGGCCGACAAACGTGTTGTACAGCGACGTGTTGGGCGTACCCGGAATCGGCAAGCCCAGCGCACGCTGACGCGCCGCATCGCCACCCACCCCAACTGTAGGCAGCGTGGTGGCACCCGTTTGAGCCACCCACTGTTCACGTGCTGCAGCCAGGCGGTGTGTTGCGGTCTTGAGATCAAGATTATTGGCCAGAGCCTCGTCGACAAGCTGATTGAGTGCATCAGACCCATAGGCACGCCACCAGTATGGCTGAGGCGACGGCACCGGCACAATGCGCTGGGCCACACCCTCGGCCTGAACCGTGCGCTCGGGCGCGATCTCGGTACCATACTGGTTTGGCTGCGCCACCTCGGGCAACGCTTTGCCAGGGCCAAACGCACACCCGGTTGCAAGCATTGCCACGCCCATCGTCGCAAACCGCGCTGCGCTATGTATTGACTTGATCACGATGCATGCTCCTGACGCGCTGACGAGGCGCGTGCTTCAGTGGTCTCATTATTGCGAACCCTGAACGCGAAGGCATAAAGCGCCGGCAAGACGAAAACTGTCAGTATCGTGGCGCTGGTAATGCCCCCCATAAGCGCAGACGCCATAGGGCCAAAAAATGTGCTGCGCAGCAAGGGGATAAGTGCCAGCACCGCCGCCACAGCGGTCAGCGTAATAGGCCGAAAGCGACGGACCGTGGCATCAATAATGGCGTCAAAACGACCATGACCTGCCGCGATATCTTGTTCGATTTGATCAACCAAAATAACGGAGTTGCGCATAATGATGCCAAACATGGCTATTACCCCCAGCATGGCGACAAAACCAAACGGCTGGCCAAAAATGAGCAGGGTGGCAGCCACGCCAATTAGCCCCAGCGGCGCAGTCAGTACCACCAGCATCACGCGTGAAAAACTT
The DNA here is from genome assembly GCA_013416395.1 of Alcaligenaceae bacterium. Classification (GTDB taxonomy): domain Bacteria; phylum Pseudomonadota; class Gammaproteobacteria; order Burkholderiales; family Burkholderiaceae_B; genus Allopusillimonas. Next base: position 98,275 of record JACCEP010000008.1, on the reverse strand, counting down.
TGAAGCTGCAGCATCAGTATTACAAGCACCGCCACCACAAAAAACACCATTTTTGCGGAAATAGACTGCTCGGCCTTGGTATTGGCCTCAACCGACCCACCCACCTCTATACGATAGCCCAGGGGCAGTTCGGCCCGCAGATCATTCAACTGCTGGTCCACAGACTGTGTGACATTGATGCCCTCGGCACCCGCAGCCACATCCGAGCGCACGATGATGGTGGGCTGCCTATCGTATTCCCAGATAATGGCATGCTCCAACCCATTGGTCATCGTGCCGAGCGCCGATAACGGCACCGGGCCATTGGGCGTAGGCAATGAAAGCCCCATAAGGCTTGACGGGTCGGCACGCTCATGCTCTGGTGCGCGCAAATCGATACGTATCAGCTTGTCGCCTTCACGATATTGCGACACGGTATAACCCGAGAGTGTCATCGCCAGAAAATCAGAGACATCCTTCGACGAAACACCCAGACGACGGGCTGCCTGCTGGTCGATTTCAAAACGGCTTGAGCGCGCTGACGGCTCATCCCAGTCGTACTGCACGTTCAGCACGTCGGCGTTAGACTTCATGACCTCAGCAACCCGCAAGGCCAGACGCTGCACCTGAGAGATATCATCGCCACTTACCCTGAACTGCACGGGAAACCCTACTGGTGGGCCAGACTCCAGCCGTGACACCCTGCCCCTGACTGCAGGAAACTTCTCGGCCAGTTCAACATCGAGCCATTTTTTGAGTGTTTCACGGTCCTGGATCGACTTGGCGGTCACCACAAGCTGGGCAAAATTGCTCTGAGGCAATTCTTGATTTAGGGGTAGATAAAAGCGAGGCGCCCCCGTGCCAACAAAGCTGATCGAGTGATCGATTTCATCTCGGCCTTTAAGCAACGTTTCCAGGCGCTCCACTTGATCAAGCGTGGCATGAAACGAAGCGCTTTCTCTAAGACGCAGATCAACCAGCAGCTCGGGGCGCTCTGAGTCTGGAAAAAACTGCTTGGGAATAAACTGAAAGCTGACCATGGCTGCTGCAAACAGCAAGGCGGTCAGCAGCAACACCAGAACGCGGCGTGTAACGCACCAGCGCAACCAGCCTCGCAGGCGCGTATAAAACTTTGATGCGTAGATATCATGCTCATCAACCTGGTGCCCGGCCTCGCTCTGCTGTGACTGTTCTGGCAGCGGGCGCGGCTTGAGCAAGGCATACCCCAGTAGCGGGATCAATATGACGGCGGCAAACCATGAGACCAGCAGTGCAATGGCCGATACTTGAAAAATAGAGCGGGTATATTCGCCGGTACTTGATTCGGCCAATGCGATGGGCAAAAAGCCTGCCACCGTAACCAGGGTGCCGGTAAGCATGGGAAACGCCGTACTCGTATAGGCAAACGCCGCCGCCCGAGTGCGATCCCAGCCCTGCTCCAGCTTTACCGCCATCATTTCGATGGCAATAATGGCATCATCCACCAGCAGCCCGAGTGCCAAAATAAGCGTACCCAAAGACACCTTGTGCAGGCCTATGTCGAACCAGTACATGAACAAGGCCGTCAATGCCAGCACCACGGGTATAGAAATAACAACAATCATGCCTGTACGCAGCCCCAGCGAAACCAGGCTAACCAGCAGCACTATAATCACCGCTTCGCCTACAGACCGCGTGAACTCGTCAACAGACGTGGACACAGCATCGGGCATGCTGGCCACTTCATCCAACACCAGCCCGGCGGGTAGCGCATCGCGTACCCCCGCAACCAGCTCATCCAGGTTTTTACCCAGATGCACCACATCAAAGCCCTTGCTGGCGGTAACACCAATGCCCAGCACCGGCTGGCCCTGGTAGCGCATTTGCGTGGAAGGCGGGTCTTCATAGCCACGTTCAATGGTGGCAACATCGCCCAGGCGAACCAGCCGCCCGTTGGCCTCGATCAGTGTATCGGACAACGCTTGCACCTGATCGTACTGCCCTGTTGGCCTGACAAACACGCGATCGTTTGCGGTGGTAACTACGCCTGTATAGGCCATGGCATTTTGTGCGGCAATGGCCTCGGCGATGCGGTGTGGAGACAGGCCCGACTGCGACAGCGTGGCATTTGGCACCTGCACGACGATGCGCTCTTCCTGATCGCCAAAGTAATGCACTTTGGCCACGCCCTCAGCCCGCACCAGTACCGTGCGTATTTTGTCGGCGTAATCACGCAATTGGGCTGGCGAGTATCCATCACCTTTAAGCGCATAGATATTGGTGTAGACGTCACCAAATTCGTCATTGAAAAAAGGCCCAATAACATCTGATGGCAACTCGCCCGCCATATCGCCAATTTTTTTTCGTAACTGATACCACTCGTCAGGCACTTTGCTGGCCGGCGCGGCATCGTTCATAAAATAAAAAATAGTAGATTCGCCCGGGCGCGAGTAACTGGCCGTGTGATCGCGCAAAGGCATGTCTTGCAGCGTACGTTCTATGCGATCCGACACCTGCTGCTGCACCTGTCTGGCGGTTGCCCCCGGCCAAAGCGTTTTGATGACCATAACGCGAAAGGTAAACGGCGGGTCTTCAGACTGCGCCAGGCGAGTATAGGCAAGCGCACCACTGACGGTAAGCATGACAATAAGAAACACCACCAGAGCGCGGTGCTGCAGGGCCCAGGCCGAGAGGTTAAACCGCCCCGGTGCGTCTTTGTTGTCAGACTTGGTCATGCGTTGGCCCTCACGGTGCCTGCTCTTGCGATGCCACAACCTTCATGCCCTTTGACACCGTATGAACCCCCTGTGCCACAACCATGTCACCAGGCTTGAGGTCTCCGGACACCTCAACGGTGTTCGCCCCCTGGCTGATGACGGTAACCTGGCGCAATACAAGCGTGCTGTCAGGCTGCTGCACCAGCCACACGGCTGGCACATCACCGTCATGAAACAAAGCGGTTGCCGGCAAGCTGAACCGGGGTGATGCGCCCTCATCGTCGGGGTAAGTAAAAACGATGCTTGCCGTCATACCAAGTCGAGCCTGCACGGCACCCGGATCAAGCGTGAGTTTTACGCGGAAAGTGCGACTAACCGGGTCGGCTGCAGGGGCGATTTCTCGCACCGTGGCCGGGAACACCTGATCTGGCAGGGCATTAAGCCGAACACTGGCCTGCTGGCCCACTGACACAGACGCCAGCAAGCGCTCGGGGATATCGCCGATAACATCCTTGCCTTCGGACCACGCCAGCGAATACACAGGTTGGCCCGGCGCGACATTTTGGCCGGTCTGGGCGTGTTCGGCGGTGATAACGCCTGCGTGCATGGCCTTAAGTTTGGTATAGGAAAGCCGATCTGAGGCCTGGGCAGCCTGCTGCTCTGCCTGCGTTAATGCGGCCTTGGCCTGGGCATAGGCGTTTTCGCTCTGCTCAAGCTGAGCACGCGAGATTAGCTGGGCACGCGCCTGCTGCTGGTCACGCTTGCGCTGACTGGTCGCGAACTCAAGCCCTTTGCGTGCTGCAGCAAGCTGAGCCTGTGCGCTGTCATGACCCTGCCTGGCCGGCACCGGGTCAAGCTGGGCCAGCACCTGGTCTTTTGCAACCTGATCGCCTATGCGCACAGCCCTTTCAATGATTTTTCCGTCAGTGCGAAAAGACAGCGTGGTTTCTTCGCGAGCGCCCACCTGCCCTGGCACCTGCCATTGGCCGGGCCCCGACGAGGCTGACACCTTTACAACAGACACCTGTTTCTGCCGAACTACGTCAGTTTCGTGCTTGCCGCATGCAGCCAGCACGAGTGTGCTGCAGGCAATGGCAGCGAGGCGATATACCCAGCGTGAGGCAGAATGCGTCATGGCAGAAGTCATGAAATAAATAAAAATAGTTGGTATGCCAATAACACGGGCACAAAGAAGCGGAAGCGGTGGCGCGCCCACATAAACCGACGCCCCAAATGAGGTCTATTCTAATTCATAGATGAATTCAAATACAAACATGTATTCGAAACAAAAATGTTCTATGATGTTTTTATGAAAAAAGTCCGCCTTACACGCCAACAAAGCCAGGCTCAAACCCAGCAACGGCTGCTCGATGCGGCACAGGCCCTTTTTGTGAAAAAAGGCTTTGGTGCCACCAGCGTCGAGCACATCACTCTGGCCGCTGGCTATTCACGCGGTGCGTTCTACTCCAATTTCAAAAGCAAGACGCAATTGTTTATTGAATTGCTCACACGGGATCATCAGCGCATTTTGGCGGGTCTTCAAACCATACTCGACAACCCTGACACACCAGACCACCCCGTCAGTCACCGTGTCGCAGCCGAGCTCGTCGGAACTCACGACCAACCCGCACTCGCCGTCGATGGCAACCGCTCGCCCATAGAAACCCAACTCATCCATTACTACAGCCGCATTTATCGCGACACTCAGTTCTACACCTTATGGCTGGAAGCCAGGCTGCATGCCAGCCGCGATGCCAATTTCTGTACGCAGTTCAATGCGTTTCAACAAGACATTCTGGCCACAATTACCCAATACGTTTACAAGTTTGCTGCGCGCACGGGCTTGACGCTTCCGCTTCCTGCAGAGCAGCTCGCGCTGGGCTTTATGGCCCTGGGCGATGGCATGGGCATGTACCATCTGCCTGGCCAGTCTCATGCCGACGACCTCCATGCCGAGCAAATTCTTGCTTATTTTCTTGAGCGCATCGCATTGCAGCGCTAAAGGCGGTATGTTGCTCTGCACAGGATCTGTTCGCCAACACCACGCCATGCGGCGCCCGCCGCCGCGCTGGCTAAGCGCATTCGAAGGCGGCTGCGATAAACCTTCTTGTTCAGCATTATTTTCAGGCGACCGCCCATGGATTTAAACCTGCTCAATCTGTTTGCCACCATTGTCGATGCAGGTACGCTTAGCGAAGCGGCGGTACGCCATGGCATAACGCGCTCTCTTGTTAGCCGCAAACTAAAAGAACTCGAAGCCACCATGGGCGCACAGCTGCTGCGGCGAACAACACGCCACATAGAGCTGACCCAACAAGGCCGAATCGTGTACGAGCATGCAGTGCGCATTGCTGGCGAGGTCGAGGCAGCACAGCTTGCAGTAAGCACCTTGCGTGCCATGCCAGTGGGCTACGTACGCATCAGCTTGCCCACCGGTTTAAGTTCTCTGAACCTGCGTCCGCTCATGGCCGATCTGTCCAGGCAATACCCCGATCTGCGGCTGCGCATTCTGTTTTCAAACAGGGTCAGTGACTTATTGCAGTCTGAAATTGATATCGCCTTAAGGGTAGTAAGCGACCCGCCCCAAGACTATGTGGCGCGCGAAGTATGCAAGGTAGAGTGGCACCTGTATGCATCACCTGAGTATCTTTCCACATTACCCGAAATTGCCCAACCCACCGATCTGACCAAGGCCTGTTACCTATGCCCACCTTGCGAAGGGCCGCTCGCCGACATCACTTTCAAGGTGGATGCTCAACGCAAACATATTCTTCTTGAGCCAAAAATTCAGACTGAAGATTTTTCTTTTCTCAAGCAAGCCGCCGTTTTGGGTGCAGGCGTTGCGCTTCTGCCCAACTATATGGTGCAAGAAGAAATACGTGAGGGAAGCTTGCAGAAAGTGCTGCCGGGCCATGAAGTAGAAGGGCCTGGCGACAGATTGTGGATACTTACCACCCGAAACCTCTACCCGTCATCAGCCGTCACCATGGTTATTGATTTTTTCCGCAGAGAGTTGCGAAAGCTAATCGGTGACTACAGCGAAACGCGCAACCCTGGATTACGCTAGCGCGTTATTGCCTGATAGGTTGAAACGCCTTAAAGGTGCATGCCTACATATGCGTGCCCTAAGCGCACACCTATTGTCTCACCACAGTACACAGTGTATGTGTATTTAATGCCATTGTTTCCATGATCACTCATTGATACTCTGGTGAGGTTCATCAATACGCCTCACAGGCCCACAACAGGATACCTTTCCATGCAAACCAGCACCCTGCGCCCACAACTCTTCAAAGGTAAGAGCGTACTTGTTACCGGAGGTGCGACAGGGCTGGGCTTTGCCATGGCAGAACAGCTGGCGCAACTGGGTGCCAATATTCACCTGTGTGGGCGAAGAGGAGGCATCGTTGCAGAGGCTGCGGCAACGCTAAGCCAAAAGTACGGCGTTCGTACTTGGTCTCACGTCGTCGACATTCGCGACGTTGACGCCGTCAATGCAATGATGGACGAAATCTGGCGCGACCACGGTGGCATAGATGGCCTGATCAATAACGCCGCCGGAAACTTCATCAGCAAAACAGAAAGCCTGTCGCCGCGAGGGTTTAACGCCATTGCCGATATCGTGTTTCGCGGGTCGTTTTATGTCACGCAGGCCGCAGGCAAACATTGGATAGCAACGGGACGGCCAGGGTCTGTGGTTTCTATTCTGGTTACATGGATCTGGACGGGTTCACCATTTGTAGTGCCATCCGCCATGTCAAAAGCCGGACTTGATGCTATGACCAAATCGCTGGCCGTTGAGTGGGGTCGGTATGGCATACGCCTAAATGCCATCGCCCCAGGGGTGATACCAACCGAAGGCGCCTCCGCGCGGTTACGTCCAAAAAACACGGATTCTCAAGAGATTATTGATCAGAACCCCATGAAAAGACTAGGAACAGGGCAAGATATCGGCGACCTCGCCGCATTTCTTCTGGCCGAAGAAAATGGCTGGATCAACGGCCAGACGATTGCACTCGATGGGGCAGACTGGCTCGCCAATGGCGCCTATTACAAACAGTACTTTGACTGGACGGACGAAGACTGGAGCGCTGCACGTATGGCCTCCATGGAAAGAACGGCGGGTGACAAACAACAGCGAACAGCACAGGTCAAGGCATGAACGATTACATTGTTGCCGGCAAAGATCAGCTTTCTAAAGCCGCACTGGCAGAAAATGCCCTCAAGACAGCCAGCGCACTCGCCAGCACAGGCGTGCGCGAAGGCGACACGGTTGCGGTCATGCTCAGAAACTGCATGCCCTACCTGGAAATCATCCTGGCAGCGCGCAAATTAGGTTGCTATTACTGTCCCATCAATTGGCATTTCACCCCCGACGAAGTCGCCTATCTGCTGGAAGACAGCGGCGCCCGTGTTCTCATTACCGATAGCGTATTTTTTGAGCGTGTACGCGAGAAGATCCCGGCCAAGGTACGGGTGTTTCTTATTGACGCCGACCAAAGTGAGCTGGGCTACGTTCCCTGGCGAGACAGCCATGGTGTTTTCAACGGGCCAGAGGTAGCGCCGCGCGGCCATATGGCGTACACCTCAGGCACGACTGGTAAACCCAAGGGCGTGGTGCGCTACCCATTTCCTGCTGATGAATTGCAAGCCCGAAAAGCAACATCGGAGGCGTTGGTCGCACAAGCCTATGGCCTGCGCCCAGGCGTTCGTGCTTTGTTGTCTGCACCTATTTATCACAGCGCCCCCAGCTTGTATACGCAGATGGCGCTGCTCAAGGCAAGCACATTTGTGGTCACGGAAAGATTCGATCCGCACGAAATCTTGCAACTGATTCAACAGCACCGAATAGAGACGTTGTACATGGTGCCCATCATGTACGTGCGCTTGCTGCGACTGTCTGTGGCCGAACGCAACACCTACGATGTTTCTTCACTGAAGTTTGTCGTTTCGACCGGTTCACCGTGCCCTATCGAGGTCAAGCGGGCCATGATCGAATGGTTTGGTCCGATCATTTATGAGACCTATGCATCCAGCGAAGCTGGTCTCGTAACCCTTATCGACTCGAGTGAGGCACTGGAGCGACCAGGCAGCGTAGGCCGGCCTTTGCCAGGTGGCACCGTTCGCATACTCGACGAAACCGGCGCCACGGCCGAGCCTGGCACAGTGGGTCGCATCTTCGTACGCCAGCAGGCTTATGCAGACTTTACCTATCGCGGTAACCCGGGAGCACGGGCAGAAATCGAACAGCAAGGCCTGATCGGCCTGGGAGACCTTGGCTTTGTCGACGAGCAGGGCTATTTGTATGTATGTGATCGAGAATCTGACATGGTTATTTCAGGCGGCGTAAATATCTACCCGGCAGAAATCGAACAGCATATTTTTCAGTACCCAGGCGTTGCAGACTGCGTGGTCTTTGGCATACCCGACCAAGAATACGGCGAACAGCTTCTTGCATTGATACAGACTGCCGACGAACGGCCGCTCGACCAAGACGCGCTTCGGCAATGGCTCAAGCCCCGGCTTGCGGGCTATAAGATCCCGCGCGACATACGCGTACACCCCAATCTGCCCAGAGACGATAGCGGCAAGATCATGAAACGCAAGCTTAGATCTGAATACTGGGCTGAGCAAAAAACCAAAGTATGACACCAAGACGTTTGCAGTGAACCAGGGCCTTGATGCCCATTTTAATAATCAATTTTTAATAACCCGGAGACAACATGGCATCTACTCTTACAAAAAGCCTGCGCCTTTTGACGACAGCAGCAATCGCATTAATGATCTCGACCCCTGCTTTGGCGAGCTTTCCTGATCGGCCGGTTAAATTGGTTGTGCCCTATACGCCAGGTGGCAGTGCGGATATGCTCAGCCGCCTGATGGCTGAACATATGAGCAAAACACTGGGGCAACCCGTTATTGTCGAGAACAAGCCCGGTGCCAGTACCCGCATCGCCGCCAACATGGTGGCCCGATCGGCACCCGACGGCTACACCCTGTTTCTTGCCAGCAACTCGAGCATGGTGCTAAACCCCATGCTGTACAGCACGATCGAGTATGACCCGGTCAAAGATTATGAGGTCATCGGCATTGTTCTGGAGATGCCGCTGGTTGTTGTTACCGGCAAAGATGTGCCCGCCAACACGCTGCCTGAATTCATTGAGTATGCCAAGGCAAATCCTGGCAAGCTCAATTACGCATCGGTCGGCCTTGGTAACCCACTACAACTGGCCACCCAGATGCTGGTCAGCGCAACCGACCTCGACATCGTACATGTGCCCTACAACGGCAGTGCGCCAGCCTTGTCGTCTTTGGTCGCAAATGATACTCAACTTATGGTAGACGGCATTATTACCTCGCTGCCCTTTATCAAGGAAGGCAGGCTAAAGGCTCTGGCGGTTGCGTCTGAAAAACGCCTGCCCGTTCTGCCCGATACCATGACCGTGGCGGAAAGCGCTGTTCCGGGGTTTCAAGCAGCCACCTGGTTTGGTGTTGCTACGCCGGCCGCCGTGTCGGACGAAAACAAAGCCATTTTGCATGAGGCCATTAGCAAAGCCATCGTTGATCAGAACATCCGCCAGAGAATGGAAGCAGGTGGCATGGTGATGCAGCCGGTTCGTGACAAAAAGGAAATTGAAGCCTATGTGTCAAAAGACCGACAGATGTGGAAGAAAGTGATCGAACAGAACCAGATCAAGCTCGATTAAGCAAAACTTCGAAACGGCTGACCTGACTCCAAGTTGCATAAGGCTACACTTCAGGTCAGCGCTCAAGGCAGGCTCAGGTTTCTGCTTTTGTTTCCGGCTTCTTCGGAAACTGAGTCATCATAAGCACCCGCTCAAGGCCGCTTTAACGGGCTGGGCGGACGCTTACGAATTATCCATGCAGTTTGAGCGAGCAGGACAGGTGTGATAACCAGCCAGCCTTTCCAACAAGTTCAAGTCTCTATTTTTGTTCCCAGCACCTTAAGAAACTGGGCCATCCAGGCGGGGTGCGCCGGCCAGGCCGGTGCGCTGACCAGATTGCCATCGGTATGCGCCTGGTCTATGGCTATGTCGGCATAGGTACCGCCTGCTAGCTGCACCTCTGCGGCGCAGGCCGGGTAAGCTGAGCAGGTACGCCCTTTAAGAACACCCGCAGCCGCCAGCAACTGGGCGCCATGGCACACAGAGGCAATAGGCTTTTTGGTTGCATCAAAATGGCGCACGATGTCGAGCACAGTGTCGTCCATGCGCAGGTATTCAGGGGCACGACCGCCGGGGATAAGCAGCGCGTCGTACTCAGCCGGGTCTACCTTGTCAAAGTCATAATTCAGCGCAAACCGGTGGCCGGGCTTCTCGCTGTAGGTTTGTGCGCCTTCAAAGTCATGGATAGCTGTGGCCACCGTATCGCCCGCTTTCTTATTGGGGCACACCGCGTGCACAGTATGGCCGACAGTTAGCAGTGTTTGGTACGGCACCATGGTTTCGTAATCTTCTGCGTAGTCTCCTACAAGCATCAATATTTTCTTGCTCATTTCGGTTCCTTGTTAGTTAGTAGCAACAGCGAAAAAACCCGGCGATACTGCAGCAATCTTACCAAGGCGACTGGCACGATGACTAGCATGTAGCGGCAATACTTTTTGCTGATCTGCACAAAAATGATGACTTGTCAGCTCAGGCTTAAGCACCGCAATCAGGCGGCGATCGTGGCCCGAGCCGTTGACCGTCTCGTCCAACCTGCATAACACAACGTATGCGCAGGCGCATGCTTACGCCTGCTGACGTTCGCCTTGCAGTGTTACCACGACAGTTCTGGGCCCACCATGATTGCGGTGCTCGCAAAGATAAACGCCCTGCCATGTGCCCAGGCGCAATCGCCCGCGCCAGACCGGCACACTTACACTGGCTCCGAGCAAACTACTTTTTATATGCGCCGGAAGGTCATCACTGCCTTCATACGTGTGTTCGTAATACGGCTGGTTCTCTGGCACTGCTCGATTGAAATAGCGCTCGAAGTCGTCCCTGACAGTTGGATCGGCATTCTCGTTAATCGTTAATGATGCCGATGTGTGTTGTATGAACACATGCATCAGGCCCACGTTGACGGACGCCAGCTCAGGCAACTGCCCGACAAGTTCTTGAGTAACCAAATGGAAACCGCGTGGCCTTGCGACCAGTGTCAGCTCTTTTTGAAACCACATTATGTTTGCGTCCGGCTTAGTTATTGACCCCATAAGACACCAATATACCGCCATGCGCTCCAAGAACCCGCCACATCATGCCTCAACTGAAACTGCTTGAAGATTTTATCGCGCTGGCCCGCGCCGGCAGCTTTGTGCGCGCCGCCGAGCAGCGCCATGTCACCCACCCGGCGTTCGGACGCCGTATCAAAGCACTTGAGAGCTGGATTGGCGCACCACTGGTAAACCGCTCAACGCTGCCTGCGACGCTCACCGAACAAGGTGAAACCGTCTACAGAACCGCCTGTCAGATCGTCGAACAACTGAACCGCGTGCGCTATCAAGCCCGCAATGCAGAGCCGGGGGGCCACGGCCGCCTTCGTATTGCAACTGGGCGCAGCCTTGCGCGCACGTTGGTGGCAGACTGGATTGCTCGCTTGTACAAAGGACGCAAGCCCGTTCTAAAACCCGGCACGCAAATTGATGTGACCACCGGCATGATGGCCGACATGGCCAGACTGCTGGCTCAGGGCAAGATTGACCTGTTGTGCTGCTACGAGCACCCGGCGCTTTCTACTGAGCTGTTATCCGACCAGTTTACCCATATGACGCTGGCCATCGACAAGCTTGTGCCGGTATGCCATACACGGCCCGATGGCACACCCCGCTACGCCCTGTCTGATCGCGCCGGCACTTCACTGCCGCTCATCACTTATGCATGCGGTCTGGCCATGGCGCGCATTCTGGGTGATCGGCTCCAGAGCTGCCCCTATCCACTGGTAACCACCTTAAGCTGCGACTCACCCGACACAGCCATGGGTTCGGTGCTCAAGGGCCTGGGTATCGCCTGGCTACCCCTGTCCATGGTTACCGGCGAGTGTCGCCGTGGCGTACTGACACAGTTGGGCGGACGCGGCGATGAGATTGCCTTCGAGGTGCGCCTGTATCGCCTGCGCGGTCAAATGTCTGATCTGGCCGAAGCGGTATGGTCGTTTACACAGCAGTCCCGATAATCGGGGCTCGGCGCACGCGACCCACGGCACACGGCACGCGCACGGCGTATGGCACGCATTCAACCAGCACCATCATGTGCCAAAACCGCACATCTTCCGCCTGAAGGCACCCCAGAATAGCCCGACCCGTCCTTTGGCAAACGGCTTGCCTTCATACGGCAAGCCAACCAGGCGAAGGGCTTATTCACACCACACCAACACTACTTGAAGGGGAGATAGACATATGTCTATGGCCAAACCAATGCGCGGCGTACTTGCCGCGTTTTTCTCTATTAGCGCATTAATGGGGGCTGCAGCACATGCCGACACGTACCCGTCCAGACCCATCACCATTGTCGTCGGCTACCCGGCCGGAGGCAGTGTCGATCTTACGGCCCGCATACTGGGTGAAGAGCTGTCATCACGGCTGGGCAAGAGCGTTATTGTCGAAAACGCCGGCGGCGCTGGTGGCACCATAGCTGCGCAGCGTGTCGCGCGCAGCAACGCCGACGGGTATACCCTGTTGCTGGGCTCGACCAATGAAATGGTTATCGCCAGCATGATCAACAAGGCAGTACGATACGACGGCCAGAAAGACTTTACCCCCATCGGCATGATTGCATCGCAACCCATGCTTCTGGCAGCCTCCAAAGAGTCTGGCATCAAATCTGCCGCCGACTACCTGAAAAAACTGAAGGCTTCGGCACCCAACCACTACAGCTTCGGCTCCTCTGGCGTTGGCACGGCACTGCACCTTTCTGGCGAAATGGTCAACGAAGCAACCGGCACGTCGACGCTGCATGTGCCCTACCGTGGTGTCGCACCGCTGGTTTCCGACCTGATGAGTGGGCAGCTTGATCTGGCGTACCTGGTGCTTTCTTCGGGTTTGCCGCAAGTCAAGGCTGGTTCTATCGTGCCGCTAGGCATCACCGAAAAACAGCGTTCACAAGCCGCGCCTGACATCCCGGCTCTGGCTGAAACAGCCGGATTCGAGAAGGTTGACATCAACGTATGGTTTGCGCTCTACGGGCCGGCCGAACTGCCTGAGCACGTTACGTCGACACTGCGCAGCGCGCTCAATGAAAGCCTGCAGTCGACCACGTTGCGCGACAGGCTGTCTGCAAGTGGCGCAACGCTCTATAAACCAGGCCTTGATCCAGTCGCCTTTCAACGCGGCGAAGTAGAAAAATATGCGCGTCTGGTTAAACTGGCTAACATACAGCCCGAATAACCTTGCCACGCAACCGGCCCCTGAATACGGGGCCGCAGGAGCCTCCCGCCATGGACTTCACGCTTGCTTACCCTCAGCTCGACAACGAACGCACAGGCAATACAGGCACGCCTGGAGTATGGCTTTTTGACTCTGGCGTTCCCGGTCGCACCCTCATGATATCGGCCCTGATCCATGGCAATGAGCTCTGTGGCGCCTGGGCGTTAAAAGACCTGCTGGCTACAGGTTTTCGCCCACGGCGAGGCAGGCTTATTCTGGCGTTTTGCAATCTTGACGGCTACGATGCATTTAACCTGCAGCATCATGACGCCAGCCGTTATGTCGATGAAGACCTCAACCGCGTATGGACAGCTGAAAAGCTCTCGGCCCCTACCACCCGAGAACGCAAGCGCGCCCTGGCGTTATTGCCATGGGTGCAACAGGCTGACTGGCTGCTTGATCTGCATTCTATGCATGAGCCTTGCAAACCATTGTTAATGACTGGCACGCTGCCGCGCAACATCGCGCTTGCCCAAAGGCTTAAAACCCCCAGGCATGTCATTATTGACGCAGGCCATAAAGACGGCACCCGTCTGCGTGACTTTGAACAATTTGGCGATGTGTCTCGGGAAGAGGCCTGCGCCTTGTTGCTGGAGTGCGGCTTTCATGGTGACCCAGCATCACATAGGGTCGCGCTCGATATGGTGGCACGCATGCTGCGTGAATCAGGGCTGGCCGATGCAGACCAAACCCCCGCCCAGTGGTTGCTGCAGCAGCCTGACTCGCAGCGTGTGCTCGAAGTAACCCAAGCCGTTGTGGCACCATCCATGAACGTCAGTTTCGCGCAAAACTGGCAAGGGCTAGACACCCTGCCCAAGGCCGGCGACCTGATCGGCTACGCAGATGGCAAGCCTATCGTCACGCCTTATGATCAGTGCACGCTTATCATGCCCTCATTGCGCCAATTGCGCGCGGGCGTGACCGTAGTAAGGCTGGCCAGAAATTACCCCCACTGATCCGGGCTGACGTTAACGCTGACATGGCCGACGCAGCGTATCGGCCCATTTCAGCCGTTGCTGCACATGCCATGTGCATCTACGCGCCCACCACCTTGGCGTCATTTTCGATTTCAATGCCAGTGTTGGTGCCGATTGAAATTCGGTGTCGATTTCGGTCTCAACTCCCGCCTTCGCCTTCGCAATACGTAGGGTATTGCTTCACTTTGGCAACAAACTCGTAACAACCGTAGCACTATTGGCCGCAATTATTTCAAGTGGCTTCAGAACAGCCTGATCGGCTTGCCCCCCTAGGTTATCGACGATACGCTGGGCCCAACTTGTAATTTTCGATACTTTCAGGAGCAGTGCCATGAAGCTCATGCATACGTTTGCCCGATTCGCCTGTGTTGGCGCTATTGCTATTGCAATGGCCAGCGGCGCCCACGCCTCTGACCGCAAAACCACCAATACATTGCTTGGGGCCGGCCTGGGCGCCGCAGCAGGTGCCGTCATGTCAGAGGGCGACCCCATGCTCATATTGGGCGGTGCCGCAGCCGGTGGCGTACTAGGTAATGTGCTAACCGTAAACAGCCATAGCCATTCGCACGGGCACAAGCATTACAAAAATTCTCGTGGGCACAAGCACTACAAGAAACACGGCTGGGATCACCGCGGCAAAAACTGGAACCGTGGCCATTACAAGAAAGCAAAGTACTCGCGCAACAGGCATCACGGCCACCGTGGCCACCACCACCGCCGATAACGGCAGAGCAGCTAATAGCCTCGTTCGCGCAACACCAGCCCCGTCACCGATTCGCCGCGCAGAAACTGGCGGACTTTCTCTGAAACCTGCAACACCGCTTCTTCGAGCAGTGTCGCACCTGCAATATGGGGCGTAACCGTAATATTGGGGTGTTGCCAGAAAGCATGCCCTGCCGGCAAAGGCTCTTGCTGAAACACATCGAGCGTTGCACCGTGCATATGACCGCTGTCGAGCAGCGCGAGCAGGTCTTCTTCGACCAGGTGTTCGCCGCGGGCCATGTTGATCAAATGCGCCCCCGGCTGCAGCAGCCCCAGAGTTTGGCGATTGAGAATGCCTGTGGTTTCGGGCGTTAGCGGTAGCGTATTGACCAGCACACGAGTACGTTTCAGAAAAGCCTCAAACTGGCTTCTACCTGCATAATTGTCGATACCCGGTACCTGCTTGCCGCTGCGGGCCCACCCAGCCACCGGGTAACCCAGTGTTGCGATGGCCTGGGCCACTCTTTTACCCATAACCCCCATGCCCATGACCCCTACAGACCAGTCGGCGCGACGAATGTCTGGCTGGGGCTGCCATTGTTCTTGTGATTGCAGGCGCTGATACACATCAAACTGACGTGAGGCCCTGGTGAGTGCATAAATGGCGTACTCGGCCATCTGCACAGCCATGCCACCGTCTTCAAGACGAACAATGGCGACATTTTTGCTAAGACCCGGCAGGCGCAGCAAGGCGTCAACACCCGCGCCCAGGTTAAACACAGCCCTCAGGCCAGGTTCACGCTGAAAAATATCGGCGGGCGGCTGCCAGACGACAGCGATTTCGGCGCCAATGGCGGGGCCTTCAGGCACCCAGGTGTAAAAATCGACCTCCGGCAAGGCGTTTTGCAGTGGGGCGACCCAGTCGTCGGAATTAAGGCCAGAGCTGGCGGCAAAGATAGCTTTCATAACGGCCATGATAGCCAATTTGCCCATGCCCGGCGAGCCATGATCACCGGGCCGCTCAACCTGCTGCTATCAGACCTGCAGCGTCAAAACCCGCACATAGTGACCAGACTGGTCCAGTCTATGGCGATTACAGGGGTAAAGTAACTCGCCAAGGCGACGGCCAGCACAACAATAAGCACCAAACCCAGAAACAGATGCCACACGCGTGGCCTAGGCTGATGATTATCGTGCAAGACATCGCGATCGGACATACCGGCTCCCTTTAAACAGACTGCCCGTGACCCTATAAGCATAACCCCAAGCCACACATGGCCCTGATGCCAAGCGCCGAAACACCGCAAATGCGCCCACAAAGCGTGGGCGCATGCAGGTATATCATGCCTTGCTCACCATAATGATGAACGGGCAGCAAGACAAGCCAGACTATTTCAGCGTGTCGAGTTTTTGCTTCAGTGCGTTTAGAGGCAAGGCTCCGTTGATGCGGCTGCCATCGGCAAAGAAAATAGCCGGCGTGCCCTGAACATTGAGCTTTCTGCCCAACGCCAGCGACTGCTCGATCGGTGTCTCGCACTCAGCCTCTGCCGGCTTTTTGCCACGCAGCATCCAGTCGCGCCAGACCTCTGTTTTATCTTTTGCACACCAGATATTTCGGGCCTTTGTGGTCGAATCAGGTGACAAAATGGGGAATAAAAAACTATAGATCGTAACGTTATCAACGTCATTCAGCGTTTTGTGCAACTGCTTGCAGTAACCGCAGTTAGGGTCTTCAAAAATAGCCATGACACGTGAGCCGTCACCCTTGACCTGCTTGATGGCGATATCGAGCGGCAGGTCGGCAAAATCAACCCGCGACAGCGCATCTATACGTTCGGCCGTCAGGTCAGTGCGACGCTTGGCGTCAATGAGCGACCCCTGCAATATGTAATCGACATCAGCATTAACGTACAGCAAGTCTGAGCCAACCTGAACCTCGTATAGGCCCGCAAATGGCGTTGGTGCCACCCCGCCGACATCAATTTCGGGAAAGCGCTTTTCAAATGCTTTCTGAACAGCCGCCGTGGTGGCTGCTGCTGCACTGCCACTATTGCCCGCCGTTGACGCAGACACACCGACTGCATCTTGCTGCGGTTGAGGTTTGACGCCCTGCTCGGGCTGTTCGATCGTGACTTTTTCGGTTGATTCGGTCGTTGTGGCCTGTTGTGCCCACGCATGTACACCGTAAACCGGCAGACTGACCAGTGCTGCTGTAGCCAGCCAGCCCGCTAAACGCAAACGCATATGTGCTCCTGTTGCAATGCTTAAATTTCGTCAATCATCATACGCCAGGCTTGCCCCCGGCGGCGGCGTTAATGAGCAACCGTTTGACAAAGGGCAGGCGATCAGCGCACTGCATGCCAACGTTGCGCGCCAGTACGACCGGTGCTGCCTGAGATGCAAAAAGCTTATGCAGACCATCAGTTGCTAAACGCATGGCTAGAATTGGTTCTGCGCGTGCGCGCCGGTAACGGTTCAGTACGCGTATATCACCAGCGCCACGAAATGATTCTTTGGCAGACAAAATGTCTACAAGCGCCTCAATATCACCAAGACCAAGATTAAGCCCCTGGCCTGCAAGAGGATGGACTCTGTGTGCAGCATCGCTGACCAGAGCAACACCTGGCGCGACCATACTGCTGTGCTCGATGAACAAGGGAAAACCAAATACCGGACTGCGGACTGACAAGGCGCCCAGACGACCACCGGTTGCGGCAGCCAGCCTGGACTCAAGCCAGGAGGCGCGCCCCTCGGAAGACAAAGCCAGCAATTCATGAGCCATGGCTTCAGGCATGGACCAGACCATGGATACCTGATGACCATCGGTGGTATCAGGCATGGGCAGCAGGGCCAGCACGGAATCGCCCGTAAACCACTGTACTGCCGTGTTCTGGTGCCGGCGCTCAGTGGTCAGATGCGTTACAACGCCGGTATCGCCATAGGCCCGTGAGTGATGGCTAATGCTCGCTGCTTTGCGTACGGGCGACTGCCCGCCATCAGCACCTATAAGCAGGTCAGGGCGCAACACACGACCACTGTCGGTATGTACCACCCCGCTCTCGAGGCGTTCGAATTTTTCAGCGTGCCAGGTGATCCCGAAAAACTGCACGGCCTGCTGCAGGGCGCGCTCCATTTCGCCAGACTCAACGATCCAGGCGAGTGCGGTTTCGGCACCCTGCCAGGCATCAAGATTAACGACCCCGCTGGCGTCACCATGAACCTCCATGGCCTGCACCGGCGTGATGCGTCGGGCATCCATAAGATTCCAGCCCCCCAGACGGGCAAGAAAAGCCTGGCTGGTGGCCGAAATAGCGTATACCCGTGGATGGTAAACGTCAGGCGCGGGCGTTGAAGGCACGCTGCGTGGCCCCAAAAGTGCCACACTAAAACCTGCCTTGGTCAGCCCGAGCGCAGTAGCCAGACCCGCCAGACTTGTGCCGCATACAACAATATTGTCGTGTCTTTCTTTTTTCATCGTGCCGAAGGTGCTCCCGCCTGTTTAGGCCACAACACCCATGTGTCGCCGCTTTGCTTCATGCGGCCCGCCTCGGCCCCGGCCTCATCGCCAAAGCCCCAGTAAAAGTCTGTACGACCCGGGCCCTTGATGGCCGCGCCAGTATCCTGGGCCATGACCAGCCGCTGAAGTGGCCGGCTTGATCCCGGATGGGTGGTGACGAGATAAAGCGGCGACCCCAGCGGTACATAGCTTGTATCAACCGCCACGGAGCGCTGTCCGATCAGGGGGATGGCATAGGCACCCTTGGGCCCAAGCTCAGGGTCAACAATTGCTTCTTCGCGAAAGAACACCATGGCAGGGTTGGCATTGAGCATTTCCTGGACACGCTCCGGGTGGCTGCGGGCCCAGGCTTTGATATTGCTCATGGATGCCTTGGCCAGCGGCATTTCGCCTTTATTGGCCAGCCATGTAGCAATGGAAGCATAAGGACGACCATTATGATCGGCATAGGCCAAGCGCATCATGCTGCCATCGGGCAGTTGGGCTCGACCCGAGCCCTGTATCTGCAAGAAAAACGCTTCAACGGGGTCATTAACCCAGGCCAGCACCTCAGGCTGACGCTCGGGCGACGCGGCGATTTGCGCACGCGTGTCATAAGGCACAACACGATTACCATCGAGCTTGCCCCGTACGCGCTTGCCCGCCAGCTCGGGATAAACCGAACCCAGGTCTATGGTTAGCAAGTCAGCGGGCACGGCATACAAAGGCCACTGGTAGGTGCCCTCGCGCTTGCGCGATGCGTACACCAAAGGCTCGTAATAGCCTGTTACGGTGTTGCGTGCAGGTTTGCCTGCGGCATCGAGCAGGCGCCAGGGCTGAAGCTGTTGTTCGAGAAACTGCCGCACGGCTACGGTGTTGGCGTTTTCAGGATCGAGACCCGACTGAACGGCGGCGGCGCACACAGGCTGCCACACCCGAGGTGTGGCGCGCGCCTGCTGAGCCAAAGACCCTGACACCGGCCGCATCAGCCCCTTGCAGTTGTTGATGAACGCCTTCCAGACATGATCAAGGCTGTCGTCCTGCCACCCAGGCAGCGCCGTCCAGGACACCTGCTGAAACGTGCCTTGCAGAGGGCGGGCTGGTGTTTCAGGAATGGCTTCAAGTGCTGGCACGGTCAATGGCAATGCAGCAATGTCGGCCACCTGACCTGGCGCCTGCACCTCAGGAGAGACCAGCACAGAGCTGCAGGCGGAAAGCAGACCCAGAAGCGTTGCCGAAAACAGGATTTTTTTCATACGTTCGCGTAATGACAGGGGTTAATACATAGCCTGGCTTTGTGCGACCTGGCCGCAAAAACCATGCAGCCATGACAGGCGACAGAATACGATGGGTATTAATGCAGTGTGCGCGGCATGGCCAGCATGAACTCGTCAATAGGCACCTCGAACGGCACGCCGTTTTCACCCACACAATGATAGGTACCTCGCATCGTACCCACAGGGGTTGGAAGTGGACAGCCGCTGGTGTATTCAAATGTTTCACCAGGCGCCAGCAACGGCTGCTGACCCACTACCCCCAAGCCGCGAACCTCTTGGGTTTGTTGCAAGCCATCGGTAATGAACCAATGACGGCTGATCACCTGGGCGGCATGCTGGCCGCGATTGGTAATGCGCACCGTATAGGCGAAAACAAACTGCTGCTCGTCAGGCCTGGATTGGTCTGGCAAGTACTGTGGTGTAACGGTAACCGAAATATCGTATGGTTTCATTCGCGGGTTCCGGATGAATGGATTAAGCCATGTTTTAACAGGCGAACGGGCGATAACCTGCAATAATGACACAATCCCTGTTCTGCTTTTGCACTCTGCACAATTACGATCATGCCATTTTCCAAGCCCACCCGTATCGCCCCCAGCCTTCTGGCCGCTGACTTCGCCCGCTTGGGCGAAGAAGTTAAAAACGTCGTCGACGCTGGCGCTGACTGGATCCATTTTGACGTAATGGATAATCACTATGTACCCAACCTGACGATGGGCCCAATGGTATGCGAGGCTTTGCGCCCCCACACCAAAGCGCCCATAGACGTGCATCTGATGGTTGAGCCGGTTGATGCCATTATCCCGCAATTTGCCGAGGCGGGCGCCGATATCATCACGTTTCACCCTGAGGCGACACGACACGTCGATCGCACCCTGTCGCTCATCAAAGAACACGGCTGTCTGGCCGGCCTGGTTTTCAACCCGGCCACCCCGCTCGACTGGTTGAACTTCGTCATGGAAAAAGTCGATGTCGTGCTGCTCATGTCCGTCAACCCCGGCTTTGGTGGGCAAAAATTCATTCCGAGCACCATTGCCAAGGTCAGACAGGCACGCGCCAAAATTGATGCCTGGGTGGCGGCGGGTGGCCACCCTATCGCGCTCGAAGTAGACGGGGGCATCAAGGTTGACAATATCGCGGCCATTCGCGCCGCCGGTGCCGATACCTTCGTAGCCGGCTCCGCCATTTTTGGGCATCCAGACTACAAAGCCGTCATTGACGCCATGCGCGTCGAAATCATCAAGGGCGAATCCATCTCAGTCTGACGCCTGTACTTCCCACGGAATACCACCATGTCTTTCAATGCCATACTGCTGGATCTTGACGGAACCCTGCTCGATACCATTCCTGATCTGGCCGCAGCTGCCAACGCCATGCGACAAGACCTGGGCATGGTGCCCCTGGATCAGGCTCTGCTGGCTACTTATGTGGGCAAGGGCATGAAGGTGCTCGTGCAAAAAACACTTGCCAACAACCCCGAAGGCAAGTCACCCGACGAGGCCATGATAGAGCAGGGCCTGGCGATAATGGGCACGCATTACCTACGCATCAATGGCGACGGTACCCGCATGTACCCGGGTGTCCTAGAGGGCCTTGAAGCCTTTGCGGCGGCAGGCTGCAAATTGGCCATTGTTACCAACAAGCCAACTGAATTTACCCACCCCTTGCTCGCGCGTTTTGGCATCGCCTCACTGTTTTCTGCCGTGGTATGCGGCGACACGTGCGCCGAGAAAAAGCCAGACCCCATGCCCATGCTGTATGCCTGCGAACAGTTGGGCACAAAGCCGCAACAGGCTTTGGCCATCGGTGATTCAGTCAATGATGCGCTGGCTGCGCGCGCTGCCGGCATCACCGTCTTGGCTGTGCCATACGGTTACAATGAAGGCATGGACGTGCGCAATCTTCAGGTCGATGATATAGTTTCGACTATTGCTGATGCAGCCAAGTGGGCTGCTCGCCACACTACACACTCTACAAGAATATGAACGCTACCCATTATTATCGCAACACGCCCCGCGCCTCCTGGCGCTGGTGGCGTTTGTGTTCTGGGTAGCGGTAATCTCTTCCCGGCGCTAGGTCTCGTACTTACCTGATCCATGCGCCGCCAGTGTTACCAGCAAAATCAAGCCCGGAACCCAATAATTTGGCCGGGCTTTTTTTGATTCTGTCCCGGTCTGTATGCAAACCACAGAGACCCCTATGACAGAACTCGAGTTCAACGCCCTGGCCGCCGAAGGCTACAACCGTATTCCGCTCATCGCGGAAACCTACGCCGATCTTGATACGCCTCTGGCCATTTATCTCAAGCTGGCGCACAGCGGCCCCGAAGGCGGCCGCAATAGCTGCCTTCTGGAGTCTGTCGTGGGCGGCGAACGTTTTGGTCGCTACTCGTTTATTGGGCTTCCCGCCAAAACCATCATTCGCGCCAGCGGCCAAACCACCGAAGTCGTCACCAAGGGTGAGGTGGTCGAACGCCACGAAGGCGATCCGCTGGCCTTTATCGAAGCATTTCAGCAACGCTTCAAGGTGGCGCTGCTGCCTGGTATGCCACGCTTTGCAGGCGGGCTGGCAGGCTATTTTGGCTACGACGCCGTACGCAATATCGAACCCCGCCTCGGGCCAGCCAAAAAACCTTTCCCTGCGGGGCAAGACGAAGGCACCCCCGACATCATGATGCTGCAGGTCGATGAACTGGTTATCGTCGACAACCTGGCCGGGCGTACCTATCTTATGGTCTACGCTGACCCCACGCAGCCCGAGGCCTTTGCCCAGGCCCGCCGCCGGCTTAAAGAGTTGCGCGAAAAACTGCGCATGCCTGTGGTCATCCCGTATGCCTACGCCAGCATGCAAACCACCATCCGTCGCGATTTTGCCAAAAAAGACTACATCGACGCTGTGCTCAAGGCCAAAGACTACATCACGGCCGGCGACGTCATGCAGGTGCAGATCGGGCAGGTCATTACCAAACCCTTTCGTGATTCACCCATCTCGCTTTACCGTGCGTTGCGTTCGCTCAACCCGTCGCCATACATGTACTACTGGAACTTCGACAACTTCCAGGTTGTGGGCTCATCGCCTGAAATCCTGGTGCGCCAGGAAATCGTGCACGACGCCGGTGGCCGCAAAACCATCGCGACCATCAGGCCACTTGCAGGCACCCGCAGGCGCGGATCCACGCCAGAAGAAGACGCATCGCTCGCCGAAGAGCTGCTTGCTGATCCCAAAGAGCGTGCCGAACACGTCATGCTCATTGACCTGGCACGCAACGACGTTGGCCGGGTAGCCAAAACGGGGACGGTCAAGGTCACTGACACCATGAGCATTGAGCGCTATTCACACGTCATGCATCTGGTGTCCAATGTGGCAGGCGAGCTCGATGAAAGCATGAGCAATATGGACGTATTGCGCGCCGCCTTCCCCGCCGGCACGCTTACTGGCGCCCCCAAAGTACGCGCCATGGAAATTATCGACGAGCTTGAGCCTGTGCGTCGTGGCATTTACGGCGGCGCTGCCGGCTACATCAGCTACGGTGGCGAAATGGACGTGGCCATTGCCATACGCACCGGCATCGTCAAGGATGGCATGCTGTATGTGCAGGCAGCTGCGGGCATCGTGGCAGACTCTGACCCCGAAAAAGAATGGCAAGAAACCGAAGCCAAAGCGCGCGCCGTGTTGCGCGCCGCAGAACAAGTGCAGTACGGCCTCGATGAACCCATTTAAACAACAAAGCATCAACCCAGGAGAAACAGCATGCTATTGATGCTTGATAACTACGATTCGTTTACCTACAACCTGGTGCAGTATTTTGGCGAGCTGGGCGAAGAGGTGAAGGTGCTGCGCAACGACCAGACTACGGTCGAAGAAATCGCAGCACTGGCACCCACGCGCATTTGCATATCGCCAGGCCCTTGTTCACCCGCTGAAGCGGGCATATCCATAGCGCTTATTCGCCACTTTGCGGGCAAACTGCCTATTCTGGGCGTTTGCCTGGGCCATCAGGCCATAGGCGCGGCGTACGGCGGCGACATCGTGCGTGCCCAACAAATTATGCACGGCAAGGTGTCCAGCATTACCCATCGCGGCACCGATGTTTTCAAGGGTCTGCCCTCGCCCTTTACCGTAACGCGCTACCACTCGCTGGCTATTGATCGCAATACCCTGCCCGAGTGCCTCGAGATCACCGCCGAAACGGACGACGGCGAGATCATGGGGGTGCGACACAAAACCCTGCCCGTATATGGTGTGCAATTTCATCCCGAATCTGTGCTCAGCGAACACGGTCACGCATTACTGCAAAACTTTCTCGATATCTGACACACGCAAAGGACAACCATGACTATTACGCCATCCGAAGCACTGGCCCGCTGTATCGAGCATCGCGAAATATTTCACGACGAAATGCTGCACCTCATGCGCATGCTCATGCGCGGTGAGATGACCCCGCAAATCGCAAGCGCTCTACTGATGGGCTTGCGTGTCAAAAAAGAAACCGTCGGCGAAATTGCCGCCGCCGCCGAGGTCATGCGTGAGTTTGCCTTGCCGGTGCACACTGACAACCCCGACGAGCTGCTTGATATGTGCGGCACCGGGGGTGACGGCTCCAGCACGTTCAACATTTCAACCGCCGCCATGTTTGTGGCCGCTGCACAGGGGGTCAAGATCGCCAAGCATGGCGGGCGCAGCGCCTCATCGTCTTCAGGCAGCGCAGATGTACTCGAAGAACTGGGCGTACACATTACGCTCTCGCCTGAAAAGGTCAAAGAGTGCATAGCGCTTTGCGGTATAGGCTTTATGTTTGCGCCAGCCCATCATGGCGCCATGAAAAACGTGGCAGCTGTGCGCAAAGAGCTGGGTGTGCGCACTCTCTTCAATATTCTCGGGCCGCTTACCAACCCGGCCAGCGCCGCCAACCAGCTAATGGGCGTGTTTCATGCCGATCTGGTCGGTATTCAGGTGCGCGTACTCGAGCGTCTGGGATCAAAGCACGTGCTGATTGTGCACGGCAAAGATGGCATGGACGAAGGGTCACTGGGCGCGGCCACGCTGGTAGGCGAGCTGCGCGACGGCAAAGTACGAGAGTATGAAATTCACCCTGAAGACTTTGGCATGGCCATGGTGTCCAATCGCAGCATCAAGGTAAGTAACCGTCAGGAATCTGCCGCCATGGTGCTCGAAGCACTTGGCAACGTTGTGGGGCCTGCCCGTGATATCGTAGCTTATAACGCTGGCCTGGCCATTTATGCAGGCAATAAATCTGACTCGATTGCCAACGGCATCAAACTGGCATTTGAAGCCATTGAAAACGGCGCGGCCAGGGCCAAGCTGGACGAGTTCAGTACCCTTACAAGGACGCTCTCAGCATGAATGATATTCTTGCCAAGATCCTCGCCACCAAAAGGGCCGAGGTAACAACGGCACGGCAAATGCGCAGCGAATCCGAGGTTCTGCGCGAAGCAAAAAGCCGTAAAGACCTGCGCGGCTTTGCCCGTGCCATTGAAGAAAAAATAGCTCAGGGCAAGCCTGGCGTTATCGCCGAGATCAAAAAGGCTTCCCCGTCCAAAGGCATTATCCGCGAAAGCTTCAACCCCGCCGAAATCGCCTCATCGTATGCCGCACATGGTGCGGCCTGCCTGTCAGTACTGACCGATGTACAGTATTTTCAAGGCTCCTACGACTATCTGCGTCAAGCGCGCGCTGCCTGCACCCTGCCCGTACTGCGCAAAGACTTCATCATTGACCCGTATCAAATCATCCATGGCCGCGCTATCGGCGCTGACTGCATTCTGCTTATCGTCGCGGCTCTGTCTCCCTCCCAGCTTAAAGAGTTTGAAATCATAGCAACCGAGCTGGGCATGGACGTTCTGGTTGAGGTCCATGACCGGGCAGAGCTCGAAATCGCCTTGCAACTTAAAACGTCGCTGCTCGGCATCAATAACCGTAATCTGCGCACGTTTGAAACCTCGCTGCAAACCACACTCAGCCTGCTGCCAGATATCCCAGAAGATAAACGCATTATTACCGAGAGCGGCATTCTCGCTGTTGATGACGTCAAGCTCATGCGCGACAACGGTGTGCAGGCGTTTCTGGTGGGCGAAGCCTTTATGCGCGCGCCAGAACCCGGAATTGCCCTGCAAGAGTTGTTTTTTACATGACTCATCCCAACTGCCCCTTATGCACGCCTACAGACGAAAATGTGCTGTGGCAAAACGAAAGCCTGCGGGTCATCCATGTTGATGACCGCCGCTACCCAGGCTTTACACGGGTTATATGGAAGCAGCATGTGGCCGAAATGACGCAGCTCAGCCCCAGCGACCGGGCGGCCATCATGGAGGTGGTGTGGCAGGTTGAACAGGCCCAGCGCGATGTGCTGCGACCCAGCAAAATTAACTTGGCCCAGTTCGGCAATATGGTGCCGCACCTGCACTGGCATGTCATACCGCGTTGGCGCTTTGACAGCCATTTTCCGGAAGCCATCTGGGCGCGGGCGCCCGAGCGCACTCAGGCACAAAATGACGCGTGGGAAGAGCAACTGGTCGACATTGTCGAACAGCTACCGCGCTACCACGCGGTGCTGGCAGCCCGTCTGGAAACCAGCGCCAGGCAATCACCGTCGCACGGGGCTTAGCGGCCAAACCCAGGCATGAAAGAGCTGTCGGGCCTACAAACCTGACAGCTCCCCTGCACCGGCCCAGCCAATACTGGTTTTACACCTGCCCGTAGCATTATTACAACATTGGGGGTTTCCCTTAGACCAAAATGTCGTTATAATTCGGCCACTGCATTCCAATGCGTCGACATTTTCATACAGCTTCTCGCTGTGTCATAGCAGTTGACTGACTCCTCAGCACCCATGTCGAACGCCATCGCTCCCTGACCTCCTTGCCTTGCGCTGCGTCCTTGTACGTTGTTTCTTAGGTTGATTCGGTCGGCACGATGCTCCTGATCAACCAGCGTAACGGGCTTTCAAATAGCTGCCCACGCTACGCGCACGCCGCTTTTTCGCGGCCAAGGATACTCATGTCTTTTGAAACACTGGGCCTATCGCCCATTCTGCTGTCTGCCATCCAAAAAACTGGCTTCACTACCCCTACTGATGTGCAGTCCGCTGCCATCCCTCAGGCGCTAGAAGGCCACGACTTGATGGTCTCTTCGCAGACAGGCAGTGGCAAAACCGCCGCCTTCATGCTGCCAGCGCTCAACCGCATCGCCAACATGCCATCCAACAAGGGCACTGGCGTGCAGGTACTGGTGCTGACACCCACTCGCGAACTTGCCATGCAAGTCGCTGATGCTACCAAACAGTATGGCGCGCACATTAAAGACCTGCGCATTGCCATCGTAGTTGGCGGCATGCCTTACGGTGCCCAGCTCAAGGCACTTTCACGTCGCGTCGATGTGCTGGTGGCAACACCTGGCCGCCTGATCGATCACCTGCAGGCCGGACGGGTCAACCTGTCTACCGTCCACACACTGGTGCTGGACGAAGCCGACCGCATGCTCGATATGGGTTTTATCGAAGACATCGAAAACATTGTCAGCCGCACCCCGGCCGAGCGCCAGACCCTGCTGTTTTCTGCAACGCTTGATGGCAACATTGCCCGTATGGCTGGCAAAATGCTGCGCACTCCGCAACGCATAGAAATTTCAAACCAGAAACAAAAGCACACCAACATTACCCAAAGCCTTTACTACGCCGACGACAACGGGCACAAAATGCGCCTGCTTGACCACGTATTGAGCGACGCCAACCTGAACCAGGCTATCGTCTTCACCTCAACCAAACGTGGCGCCGACGACCTGGCTGACCGTCTGTCCAATCAGGGTCACGCCGTTGCGGCCCTGCATGGCGACATGAACCAGCGTCAGCGTACCCGCACCCTGGGTCTGCTGCAAAAAGGTAAGCTGCGTATTCTGGTCGCTACCGACGTGGCATCACGAGGCATTGACGTTCAAGGCATTAGCCACGCCGTCAACTATGACTTGCCTATGCAGGCCGAAGACTACGTTCACCGCATCGGTCGTACCGGCCGTGCCGGCAACAGTGGCCTGGCGTTTACGCTGGCCATGCATTCCGAGCGCCATAAAATACGCCGTATTGAGCACTTCATTGGTCAACCCATCCCTATGGAAGTCATAGCAGGGCTTGAGCCACAGAAAACAGTACGTCCTACATTTACCGACCGCAACAAGGGCAAAGGCAAGAGCTTTGGCGCCCCACGTAGCGGTGGCTATGCCGGCAAACCTGGCCAGGCCCGCAAACCGTTCGGCGATCGTCCTGCACGTGGTGACCAGCCCGCCTACGAAGGCCGTGGCAAACCCGCCTACCAGGGCGGCGCTGCAGCAGGCGACCGTGGCACTGACAGCCGCAACCCGTTTTCTGCCGGTGCACGTGAAGGCTTCAAGCCACGTGGTGACTCCTACAAGCCGCGTAGCGAAGGCTATGCTGGTCGCAGCGCCTCATCAGAGGGCTTCAAGAGCCGAAGCGATCGTCCTGCAAATGGCGCCGGCCGCAGTGCTCCTGCCGACCGTCCTGCTTATGGCGACCGTCCTGCACGCCCAGCCAGGCCTGCTGAATTTGCCCGCAAGCCAGCCAACAAGTCGGCACGCCCAGCCCGCCCCGCTTTCGCGGGTAAGTCTGGCGGCCCGGCAAAATCCAGCGCTCACCGTGAGGATTTCGCTGGCTAAGCCTGCCTTGCATTGATGCCCGCGCCCACAGCTCGTGGGCACGACGCGACAGCATCTTGCCCCAGCCTCGGGTGTTTATCCTGATGTCTGGGGCATTTTTATGAGTGCCAGTGGCCATTACGTGCGCAAGACGCGGCAGCATTTTGCCCCAACCTCCGGTATTTGTTTCGATACCTGAGACATTTTTATTAATGCCAGCGGCCTATTACGTACGTAAGACGCGACAGCATTTTGCGCGGCCTGCGGCATTTGTTCCGATAGCTGGCGCATTCTAATTAATACCGACGGCTGGCGGGCTATTTTCACCTCACGCCACACGTAAACAGTCACGCCCTTTCCCACCTTGGCGGGCCTGCTTCGTCATCTATCAGCCACTCCATTACAATAAGCGGCTGCGGCATGCGCCGCTACTGGCCGCATTACACTCTTTACGCAACCCGGCGCGGCCCCAGGTTTTAACACCTCATGAATCAGCTGGTCCGCAGGCCTCTCCTGCTCTCCTTCCTGTTGTCGCTTCCGCTATGGATCGTCTTCAACAACTATATCGTCGCCATTATCGTGGCGCTACTTGCGGGTTTTCTGGTTTCCATGTGTCATAGCCTGTGGGTTATCAATCAGCAAAAAGACAGGCAAAAAGACAAATAATGCATTCCTCACAGATTCCTGAAGGCCTGCCGCGCCTCGACGCTGATGCAGCGCAACACTGTACAACGGTCTGCCACATGCTTAAAGATCGCATTCATGCCAACGATGGCTTTTTGCCTTTTGAAGAGTGGATGGGGCTGGCGCTCTATGCGCCCGGGCTTGGCTACTATGTAGCCGGAAGCACCAAACTGGCCAGCCACAGTCCCGAGGGCGACTTTACAACCGCACCCGAAATGACACCTTTGTTTGGCCAGGCACTGGCTCGGCAAGTAGCGCAGGTTTTGCAGGCCAGCACATCAACGCAGGTGCTTGAGTTTGGTGCAGGTACCGGCGCACTGGCAGCCTCGCTCATCCCTGCTCTGCAACAATTGGGCATAGAGCCTGATTACCGCATACTCGAGCTTTCGCCAGATTTACGAGCGCGCCAGCAGGCGACGCTGGCCGGGGTTTCAAGCTCGGTAACATGGCTAGCCGAACTGCCGCAGGCGTTCACCGGGTGCGTACTGGCCAATGAAGTACTCGATGCCATGCCAACTACATTGTTCAAGTGGGATGACAATGGCGATCTGCTGGAAGTTGGCGTACGTATGGCGCAGGCCGACACGACAGCCTCCTCGAAAGGCCCAGATGACACCCCAGTATTTGAACTTGCCTTGCGCAGGGCGTCACCTCAGCTTGAGCGACTCGTAAGCGAACGCATGCCGGCTTTGCCGGGCTACCAGTCAGAGATAAACCTGCAGGCCGAGGCGTGGGTGCGGGAACTGGGCGGCTGGCTGAAACAGGGCGCTGCCCTGCTCATCGATTATGGCTTCCCGCAACGCGAGTATTACCACCCCCAGCGGGCTGAAGGTACGCTTATGTGCCATTTTCGCCATCATACCCACAGCCAGCCACTGATTTACCCTGGCCTGCAAGACATTACCGCTCATGTCGATTTCACCGCCATGGCCGATGCCGCCCTGGCGGGCGGCCTGGACGTGCTGGGCTACACCTCACAAGCGCGATTTTTGATGAATTCAGGCATTATTGATCTGCTTACCCCGCCCGATGGCCAGGACGCCGACGCCTTGGTTCAGGGGCGCGATCTGTCCGCCGTACAAAAGCTGCTGTCAGAAGCCGAAATGGGCGAACTCTTCAAGGTGCTCGCTGTAAGCCGTCAGATCGACGGCCCGCTACTCGGGTTTATGCGCGGCGATCGTCGCGATCGGCTGTAGCGCATTCGGCTTCCAGTGCCTTTAATCGGGCCTGCCGCAGGGCAGGCTTGATTTTCGCGGGTTCACCCTTTGCAGCCCGGGCGACGGCTCCGGCATCCACACTGCGCACAGCATCAACACGAGCGCGCCAGGCGGCAATATCCACATCACCGACGCATGCGGCAGCAGCAAGCAGATCCAGAAACCGGCCTGGCTTACGCAAAGCGTCGCAACGCTCCATCAGATCCAGCCAGTGTTCTGTTTGCCCCTGTTGCCCCTGTTGCCCCTGGGGCGCATTAGAGCTAGAAGCAGGCAAAAGAACGCTCAGTAACACAGGCAACAGCCGCGAATAATCAATACACTCGGTGGGCGCACGAACGTGGCGGCCAATTTGCTCAGGCTGATCGGACAGACGGCACAAAATTGCAAAACGTGCGGGCAGACCCAGATCGTTGCGGGCCGCACACGCCAATTCGCCCGAAAGCACCTGGCTGTCAAACAACAGGCTCGGCAGTACCCTTGCCAGCGCACCCGTATCATTTAACACGTCAAACATGCGACCTGGCTGGGCGGTCATCATGCCCTTGGCCACCTCACGCCACACCCGCTCGGGCACCAACGCATCGACTTCGCCTTCTTCTACCAGGCGCCGGGCAAGTTGCAAGGTTTGCGGCGCAATCGAGAACGTATCAAACCGAGCTGCAAAACGCGCCAACCGCAGCAGTCTGACGGGGTCTTCGACAAACGCCTGCCCTACGTGGCGCAGCACCTTATTCTGCAGATCGGCATAGCCATTGAGAGGATCGATAAGATGGCCATCGGGTGCCTGAGCAATCGCATTGACGGTAAGGTCGCGACGGCCCAAGTCATCTTCGAGGCTGACATCAGAGCCGGTATAAAACGTAAACCCTTTATAACCGCGGCCTGATTTACGCTCGGTGCGCGCCAGCGCATACTCTTCTTTGGTGATCGGGTGCAAAAACACCGGAAAATCACCACCCACCGGGATAAAACCACGACGAGCCATCTCTTCGGGCGTGGCGCCCACGACTACCCAGTCACGATCACCTGCGGGCAGGCCCAGCTGCGCATCGCGCACGGCGCCCCCTACGATATATACCTTTAGCCCCTGCGTGACCGGGTCGGCATCAAGAAGGCGGTTAGCGATGGCGGCCCCCTCGGGCCGGGCCGAGGTGTCTGGTTTAGTCATGGTCAAGCTTGTGCAAACGCTTAAGGCAGACTGGCCTGGCGGCCAGGCGCGGGGGTAACAGTGCCCAGGCGCTGCTTGAGCGACTGGGGCTTGCCGGTAAACATCATGGAGTAATAAATGGTGTTGGACATAACGTTTTTGACATAAAGCCGAGTTTCAGTAAAAGGTATGGTTTCGGCAAAAACCGCCCCTTCTACCGGGGCCGACAGTGTAGATCGCCAGGAAATCGACCGCCCGGGCCCGGCGTTGTAGCCTGCCGTTGCCAGCACCTCATTACCACTCAGGTTATTAAGCACCATGCTGAGGTAGTTGGTACCCAATATTGTGTTGGTATCAAAATCATTGACCGACGATGGCCGAAAATCAGTCATGCCGATTTTATTGGCCACCCAGCGTGCCGTGGCGGGCATAAGCTGCATTAGCCCTGAAGCGCCTACATGCGATCTGGCATCGGTGATAAACCGCGACTCTTGCCGGATCAGCCCGTACACCCAGGCTGGGTCAAGGTTAATTTCATGAGCTTTCTGGGCAACCTTGCCTTCAAAAGGCGCGATAAATCGCTGCGAAAAATCGACCTCATCCCGTGTCAGCAATGACGTGTTGACGACGCGATCATAGATATGCTCTTCCCGCGCCAGCTCGGCAGCAGCCCGCAGCTGTCTGTCGTTTAAGCCTCTCACGGCAAAGACCCACTCGGGCACGGCTTCGGGGCGCCACCCCAGGTGGAAGAGCTCTACCGCACGACGCAGGCCCGGGTTATTGCGCGCCTGCTTGATTTCGGCAGCAGTAACCGGCTCTGGCCTGGGTGGGAGCGAAGGCGTCTTACCCAATTCGTCGGTGGCAAGCTGGCCATAAAAATCAAGTTCGCCGGCAATGGACGCGTAGCGTTTGTTGGCACTGGCCTGATCTCCGCGGGCAGCATCAGCCCGTCCGGCCCAGTACACCCAGACCGGCTCAGCAGCCTGCCTGTCAGACATGCGCTGGATCGCACTGGCCACGCGAGCCCAGTCTATGCTGGGCTGACGAAGTTCAGACCGCACCTGCCAGGCATGGCTGTAATCGGTAAGCGGCAGCGTACCCGAGCGCCGGTACCAGCGCGCCGCATTTGGATCGAGGTTGAGTGCGGCAATAAGACCGAACTGGCTCCAAACCCATTCGATATTCTGCTGGGGCAGACGGCTGGCCCACTGGCTTTCGACATAAGCGGCATTGGCATCGCGCTGATCACCATAAGCCAGGCGCGACAGAGCGATTGTCGTGATCTCGGTTTCGGCACGCGTAGCAGGCGCGCCGCGCCCAGCCAGCCAGCTTTTAGGGCTTTTCATCATGGCCGAGTACTGCGTCATTTCGGCCGGCGTGAAAAGTATGGATGCCATGCGGCGCGCGACAGCCGTTTTATTGGTCTCGACAATGGCGCGCAATTGTGGCTCGATATCGTCCCAGCCTACCACCTGGCTTTTTGATAGCTGATTAAGCATGACCCAACATGCCTGCACCGGCTTGAATGCGTCAATCGCCTGGCTGGCGCTGACGGACTGCCCTGTCATATGCATGGCATGCAGCAAAGAACACTTCTCGGTGGCGTCGGTATTGATTAATGGCCCCAGGCTTGCAGCCAGGCTGTAGTTACCAGCGCGCGTAGCCACGACCAGCCAGTCGCCCTGCAGGCGATCACCCAGATACGTGCCGTGGTGTTTTTGGATAAACGCCCGTATTTGCCCTTCGGGCGTCAACTGAGAGTTGT
The DNA here is from genome assembly GCA_013416395.1 of Alcaligenaceae bacterium. GTDB lineage: Bacteria > Pseudomonadota > Gammaproteobacteria > Burkholderiales > Burkholderiaceae_B > Allopusillimonas. The sequence goes on along the minus strand of JACCEP010000008.1, from coordinate 65,248 downwards.
CTTGCAGGGCTTGGTACAGCTTCCAGTATTCAGCATAGGCACCGAGCAGCAGGTCAGCGCGGGCTTCAGGCAATTGCGCGTCCAGCGCGACCCAGTCTTTCTTTTGACGCGCCTCGCGTGCCTGAATCAGGGCCTGGCGGGCACGCTCGGGGGCGACCAGGGTAACAGTACCCGGGCCAGTAGGGGTGTCGAGGCCGCGCACGCCTGCGGCCAGATTCGGCATAGCCCCTTGTAACGAAGCAACCTGAACGACATCAGTGGTATCGAGAGGGGCCAGGCCATGGCGCAAGTCAGTTTGCTTCAACGCTTCTGCGACAGCCGGCTGAGCCTTGGCATCTGTACTGGACGCATTGGCACGGCTCGCGGTACGCTCGGCGCCGGTACATGCAGAGATAGTGGCCAGGAGCATGATACAGCTCCCCAGGCGCAAGTATGGCAAACTGAGCCTGCCAGACACGCCTGCGGTTTTCTGATACCGTTGACTATCGATTAACATTTTGTTTTGCCCCGACATAAACATTGCCCATGAATCACAGCACAGAAAATAACGCAACCTCGTTGAGAGCGCGCCTGAAAGAACGTAGAGACGCGCAAAACCCGGTAGACCGCAGCCGCGGCGCGTTGCTGATAAGAGGCCGCCTGTACACCTGGCTAGCCACGACACGCACCCGTTTGCGCGAGGCTGGGCGACCAACGCCACAGCATATTGCCGCATTCTGGTCGACCGACGACGAACCGGGGCTGCAACCCCTACTACAACAATGGGTTGAAGAGGAAGGATACCGCGTATCACTGCCTGTCGTCACGGCCCCTGACATGCCACTGCAGTTTCGGTTCTGGGTTCCTGGCGCTCCCATGCACGAAGGCGCCTTTGGCATACAAGAACCTATGGGCGAAATCGCCCACGCGCCTGATGTCATTTTGGTACCCACCCTGGGCTATACACGCCAGGGCGATCGCATTGGTTACGGCAAAGGGTATTACGATCGCACACTGGCAGCCCTTAAAGAAGCAGGCCACTCGTTTACGACCATAGGCATAGCCTGGGCCACCGGAGACCTGTCGCAAGACAGCTTTACGCCCGCCCCGCACGATGTACGCCTTGACAGCGTACTGACAGACAAAGGCTGGGCGGTACCCGCACCCGTCATTGCCTGAACAGCTGCGGGCTAGCGTCGGGCCCCGTGCTCAGGCAACCGCCACACTGGTATCTCGCAACGACAGCTGACGCCAGATCGCCATGGTTGCCTCGGCATTATTAAGCGTATAAAAGTGCAACCCTGGCGCGCCGCGATCAAGCAAGGCCTGCGACAGTTGCCCGATAAACTCAGCGCCAAATGCCCTGATCGAGGCCCGGTCATCACCAAAGTCAGTCAACCTTAAACGCAGCCAGCGTGGGATCTCTGCCCCGCACATGCTTGAAAATCTTGCCAGCTGGGTGTAGTTGGTAATCGGCATAATGCCCGGCACGATGGGGATGCTTACCCCGGCAGCACGGGCGCGATCGACAAAGTCAAAATACGCATCCACGTTAAAGAAATACTGCGTAATGGCGCCCTGAGCGCCTGCCTGCACCTTGTTCTTGAAATGTTCAAGGTCAGCAGTGGCGGTGAGTGCCTGTGGGTGCATCTCGGGGTAGGCGGCCACCTCAACCTGAAACCAGTCAGCGCTGTGCTCCCGAATAAATGCCACCAGCTCGCTGGCGTAATGCAGCTCGCCCGCATCACCACCCATGCCGGAAGGCAAATCGCCCCGCAAGGCAACAATGCGTCGTACGCCCTGCGCGCGATAGCTATTGAGTATTTCGGCCAACTCGGCGCGCGTGGCGCCGATGCATGACAAATGGGGCGCAACATCGCAGCCCAGGTTTTGCAACAGCCGAACGGTATCGGCCGTGCCTGAACGCGTAGAGCCGCCCGCACCAAATGTGACACTGACATATTCGGGCTGTAGCGCCAGCAACTGCTTGGCTGACCTTACTAACTTTTCTTGGGCGGCAATATCGCGCGGCGGGAAAAACTCTAGGCTAATGGCCTGTTTACCACTCATGACGTCAATAACCCTGAAAGTAGACCGGACACAATGCTGTACACCAAGGCCCCCAGCAACGCCCACCAGAACCCATTAACGTGGAAACCTTTGAGTACTGACCCGGCAAACCAAAACACCAGCGCGTTGAGCACCAGCAGGAACAGCCCCAGCGTCACGATCGTGATAGGCAACGTGAGCAGGATCAAGACGGGTTTGACCAGCGTATTAAGCAGGCCAAGCACCAGAGCAGCGATGAGCGCAGACCCGAACGAGGCCACGGTGATGCCTGGAAGAATATAGGCCACGATAAGCAATGCAACTGCGTTCAGTAGCCAGACAAGTAAAAGTTCCATGATGACGCTCCGTAGTTAAACCTTGACGACAAGTATGACGCAATGGTGGGTACAAATAATAGACCAGCCTGCAGGCCTGTCGCGTTGCGGCGAGCCAGCCCTGCAGCGATACGGTGCTTAATACCGATAGTGATCCGGCTTGTAGGGCCCTTCGACAGGCACGTTAATGTAGTCGGCCTGCTCAGGACTCAGTTCTGTTAGCTGTACACCCAGCTTTTTAAGATGCAGGCGCGCCACTTTTTCATCAAGATGCTTGGGCAGCACATACACTTTGCCGGTTTCATAAGCTTCACCGCGCGTAAAGAGCTCGATCTGTGCAATGGTCTGGTTGGCGAACGACGCCGACATCACGAACGATGGGTGGCCCGTGGCGCAACCCAGGTTAACCAGACGCCCCTTGGCCAACAGAATAATGCGCTTGCCATCGGGGAAAATAATATGATCGACCTGCGGCTTGATTTCTTCCCACTCAAGGTCTTCAACCGATGCGATATCGATTTCGCTGTCAAAGTGCCCGATATTGCACACAATGGCCTGGTCTTTCATGCGGAACATGTGGTCTTTGGTGATCACATGGTAGTTGCCGGTAGCCGTTACAAAGATGTCAGCCTTGTCAGCCGCCTCTTCCAGCGTGACTACGCGATAGCCTTCCATAGAAGCTTGCAGTGCGCAGATGGGATCAACTTCGGTAACCCAGACTTGGGCGCGCAAGGCTGCTAACGCCTGGGCGCAGCCCTTGCCAACGTCGCCAAAACCGCACACGACGGCAATTTTTCCGGCCACCATGACATCGGTCGCACGCTTGATGCCATCAACCAGTGATTCGCGGCAACCGTACAGGTTGTCAAACTTGGACTTGGTGACAGAATCGTTGACGTTAATGGCCGGAAAGGCCAGTTCGCCTTTCTTGGACATTTGATATAAACGGTGCACACCGGTGGTGGTTTCTTCGGTAACGCCTTTGATATGCGCGATACGTGTGGAGTACCACTTGGGGTCTTGCTGCAAGCGTTCTTTAATGGAGGCAAACAGCACACGCTCTTCTTCGTGCTCAGGTTTGCTCAGCACAGAAAGGTCTGATTCGGCACGCACACCAAGATGCAGCAGCAAGGTGGCATCGCCGCCATCGTCGAGAATCATGTTGGCAAACTGCCCTTCTGGCCAATCGAAGATCTGGTGGGTGTATTGCCAGTACTCTTCGAGCGACTCGCCCTTAACGGCAAATACAGGCGTGCCACCGGCCGCAATGGCTGCGGCGGCATGATCCTGGGTGGAGAAAATATTGCATGACGCCCAGCGAACGTCAGCACCGAGCGCCTTGAGCGTTTCGATAAGCACGGCGGTCTGGATGGTCATGTGCAGGCTGCCTGCAATGCGGGCACCCTTTAGCGGCTGGGAGGCACCGAACTCTTCACGCGTGGCCATGAGCCCGGGCATTTCAGTTTCGGCAATGGCGATCTCGCGACGCCCCCAGCCCGCAAGGGCGATGTCGGCAATTTTAAAATCGGTAGATGTGGCGTCAGCAACAGTATTCATGGCAGTAATCCCATAAACCTGTACCGGCCGAAAGACGCGAAAACAACGTGCAAAACACGCCGCGCTCATCTTTGCCTGTACAGGAAACGATGAGCGCAGTTGATGTTGAAAACAGACCTGAGCCTAGCGGCTATAGCGGGCGACCTGTTGGCCACAACCCCTACGCCGTTGCAGCGCTCCTCAGGATGCAAATATTGTAGCGTAATTTATAGATGTGTCGGGCCAGCCAGCAATGCTGCGGCTCTGGTAACACCGGTTGCGTCTGCAGGCTGCAGCCCCAAGGTGAAATCGCCTCGACCAAACGGATGAAAAAACGCCGCTAAATTACCCCTTGCGCTTGGGATAGCCCTGAGCCGTAATGCGCTGCCAGATAGCGCGTTTTTCGTCGTCGTCAAAAAAGACCCAATTGGCGACTTCCATGGCAGTGCGCCCACACCCCCGGCAGATTTCATCGTACAGCGTGGAGCACACGGCCACGCAGGGAGAATCAGTGCGGTCAAAAACCCCGCGCGCCCCTGTGCCATTGAGGCTGAGATCAGTGGCGGGCGTGTTGCTGGTTGTGTTGCTGGCTGCGCTGCTAGTAACACCGCTAGTTACGTTGCTAGTTACGTTGCTAGTTACGTTGCTGGTTACGTTGCCGGATGCGCTGCTGGCTGCAGTGTCGCTGGCATAGTCAGCACCAGAAGAGGCAGCCATAATGGTGCCACCAGCACGCGAAGACTTGCTATGTGTCTGCTGAGACGCTGCCGTCTGGCCGGAGCGTGACGACTCGCCGGGGCTGCCCCCAAAGCGATGCGTCTCAGTGACTTTCATTTCAGGCTGCCTGTTTCAGCACCTGGATTTTATCGGTCGCTTCCCAGGTGAACTCGGGCTCGGCACGGCCAAAATGCCCATAGGCGGCCGTTTTTGTGTAGATGGGACGCAACAGATCAAGCATGTTGATAATGCCCTTGGGCCGAAGGTCAAAGTTTTCTCGTACCAGACGGGCGATCTGGTCGTCTGGTATGACGCCCGTGCCTTCCGTGTACACGGTGATATTGATGGGTTCAGCCACGCCAATGGCATAGCTGACCTGCACTTGGCACTGACGCGCCAGGCCCGCTGCCACAATATTCTTAGCCACGTAACGTGCCGCATACGCGGCAGAACGATCAACCTTGGACGGGTCTTTGCCCGAGAATGCGCCACCCCCATGCGGGCACGCACCACCATAGGTGTCGACAATGATTTTGCGCCCCGTCAGGCCGCAATCACCCTGCGGGCCACCAATAATAAAGACCCCCGTAGGGTTAATCATGAACTTGGTGTTGGGCGTGAGCAGGCCTTCGGCAAAACTGGGCTTGATGATTTCTTCGATGACGGCTTCGCGGATATCTTGCTGCGAGATGTCAGGCGCATGCTGGGTGGACAACACTACAGTGTCGACCTCGACAGGCTTGCCGTCTACATAGCGGAACGTAACTTGAGACTTGGCATCGGGCCGCAACCACGGCAGGCGCCCATCTTTGCGCAACTCGCTCTGGCGCTGCACCAGACGGTGCGCGTACCAGATTGGTGCAGGCATGAGGTCGGGGGTTTCGTCGCAGGCATAGCCAAACATAAGCCCCTGATCACCCGCGCCTTGGTTGAGGACGTCTTCAGGGCTACGGTCTACACCCTGAGCGATATCGGGAGACTGTTTGTCATAGGCCACCAGGACTGCGCAGCCTTTGTAGTCAATGCCGTATTCTGTGTTGTCATAGCCGATGCGTTTGATGGTGTCGCGCGCAATCTGTATGTAATCAATGTTGGCCGTAGTGGTGATTTCACCCGCAAGCACAACCAAACCGGTATTGCACAGCGTTTCGGCTGCAACACGCGAATTGGGGTCTTGCTCGAGCAATGCGTCGAGAATGGCGTCGGAGATTTGATCGGCGACTTTGTCTGGGTGGCCTTCGGAGACCGATTCGGAAGTAAACAGAAAATCGTTGTTTGCCACAGCGATACGTCCTAAAAAACACTGCAATCGCAGTATGGAGGTTGAACGAAACGCGTTGCACCTCGGACATCTGCAGAGCAGTAGAAATCAGGGCGCGACGCTTTAGCGGTTTTTTAGCGCACCACATGCAGTAGTACGCCATCGCCCCGCAAGTTGTCGGTTAACTCAGCGATAAATGGTATTTTAAGCGAAAATACGTCTTCGTATCTGTTTTCACTTATTACCGAAGGGTTTTTGGCGGGCTATGCTTCTGGCTATATTTCGTTTGCTGGCGCACATACCGTTACCTGCGCTGCATGCGGTAGGCAAGGCCATTGGCCTGCTCGTTTACGCCTGGCCGGGCCGATATCGGCGACGGCTGCAGGGCAACGCCCGGCAGGCCGGCTATGCAGACCCCGCTTTCGCGCGCCGGGCGGCTGCCCAGACTGGCGCCATGATTCTCGAAACCCCAAAGGTATGGCTACGCACCACACAGTGCCTGCGTAAAACGCACAGCGACGACGACGCGGTCGTACACACTGCGCTAGCCGAAGGGCGAGGCATTCTGTACCTAACCCCGCATTTGGGTTGCTTTGAGATCACTGCCCGTTATCTTATTCAGCATGGGCCTATTACCGTAATGTATCGGCCACCTCGGCAGCCCGCTTTCGAGCCCATCATGGAACAAGCTCGCAACATGTCGGGCCTGCGTGCCGTGCCCGCCAACCTTCAGGGGGTACGCGAGTTTGTGCGTGCATTGCGGCGCGGCGAGGCTGTAGGCATGCTCCCCGACCAGGTTCCAGGCGGCGGTGAAGGCGTATGGGCGCCCTTCTTTGATAAATACGCCTACACGATGACGCTGGCGGGCAAACTGGCCGTGCAAACAGGCGTAGCCGTCATCCTGACCGCCGGAGAGCGCCTGCCAAACGGACAGGGCTGGAAAATCCATTATTTACGGCTGCCCGAGCCTCTGCCCAGGCAACCCGAAGAACTGGCCACAATCATCAACGGCGCAATGGAAACCCTTATTCGCCGCTTTCCAGAACAATATCTTTGGAGTTACAACCGCTATAAGGTGCCTGATGAGGCACCTCCCCGCCCGTAGGACCCGCCACATGAACGTCAATAAACTGCCTCTTCTACGTGCAATATTCCGTTACTTCGGCAACGCCTCTACCACCACCCGGCTGCGCTGGGGTGCTTTGCTTGGATGGCTGGCACGCAAGTTGTTACTTTCGCGGGTCAACATCGTGCGCGTCAATCTGCAGCTATGCTTTCCTGAGCACACCCAACAACAGCGCGACGCCTGGCTGCGTGAACACTTCCATTTGCTTGGGCAGTCAGTTGTTGACCGTGGCCTGTGCTGGTTTGGCCCACCTGAAGCAATCACTCGCACCATCAACCTGAATGGTTTTGAACATATCCAGGCATTGCTCGACGCCAAACGCCCCATCATATTGCTGGCACCGCATTTTATTGGCCTTGACGCGGCCGCCACACGGATCACGCTTGCTGTGGAAGAAATCGGTACTATTTACACCCGCCAGAGCGATGCAGACGTTGATCGCATGATGCAAGAAGGCCGAAGCCGCTTCAGTAACGTCCATCTTATAGGCCGTCACGAAGGTGTACGGCGCATGATCAGGCTTTTGCGTAACGGCGTACCCATTTACTACCTGCCTGACATGGATTTCGGGCGCAGCGACGGTACCATCTTTAGTCCTTTTTTCAATGTACCCGCTGCCACTCTGCTCGCCACGGCACAGATTGCACGCTCATGCAAAGCCGCTGTTGTACCCATTGTTACCAATCTGGACATCAAGACCGGGCACTACTCCACCCAAGTCCTTGCGCCTATTGACGACTTTCCGGGCGAGGGTTCGCTGGAAGCGGCGACAGACCGGCTCAACAAGCTGATCGAAGACTGGGTACGTGTCGACCCACCTCAATACTATTGGGTGCACAGGCGCTTCAAAACCAGACCGCTGGGAGAGAAAAAATTCTACTAAGCGCCACGCGACACCAGCTCTGATCACGGTTCTGATGAGCCTTTCCGCGCACCCACTCCCACACCCACGCAACAGCGGACAAACCCATAGTTATACGGGATAATGCCTCAATGATCTGGAATTTCGCAAAAATGCACGGCGCAGGCAATGACTTCGTCGTAATTGATGGTGTACGGCAAGCCATTGCCATTACGCCTGAAATCGCGCGGGCACTCGCTGACCGCCACTTCGGTATCGGCGCTGATCAAATCTTGCTTGTCGATAACCCACTGCACCCCGAAGCTGATTTCCGTTACCGTATCTTCAACGCCGATGGCAGTGAAGTCGAGCATTGTGGCAACGGTGCCCGCTGCTTCGTGCGCTTTGTGCATGAGCAGGGGCTTTCAAAGCGCAACCCTCTGCGGGCTGAGATCTGCACCGGCCTCATCACCCTGCGCGTTACCGATGACGGCGAGGTGTGGGTCGCCATGGGCCGCACCCGCTTCGACCCTGAGGCCGTGGGCTTTGACACCAAAGGCCTCACCTCTGCCGTCTGCGGTGATGACACACTGTGGACGCTTCCGCTGGCAGGTCATGGTGACCTGCAGCTGTCGCTGGTCGCCATTTCCAACCCACATGCCGTTCAGCTCGTCGACGACGTCAGCACGGCACCCGTTGGCGTAGTAGGCCCCATCATCGAGTCACATCCGCGTTTTGCCAATCGCGTCAATGCTGGCTTTATGCAAGTGCTTAACCGCCACACCATCGCCCTGCGCGTTTACGAACGAGGCGCGGGCGAAACACTGGCTTGCGGCACTGGCGCCTGTGCGGCCGCCGTAGCCGGCATACGACGCGGCCTGCTTGAAAGCCCTGTTCAGGTGCGAATGCCCGGGGGCGAACTCACCATAACCTGGGACGGCGACACCCTCGGCATGAGCGGCCCCGCGACAACGGTATTTACCGGCCAGATCGACATCAATACACTTATCAAGTCACCTAATTTCAAGGACGCATCACAGCCATGAGTACAAACAGCCTCTCCGCCGACGAGATTGCGCATTTTCTGCAAGAGAACCCTTCTTTTTTCACGGAACATGCTGAGCTGTTTTCCAACTTGCGCGTGCCGCATCCGCATGAAACCCGAGCCATTTCTCTGGGTGAGCGCCAGATCATGACACTGCGGGCACGTAGCAAAGATCTCGAATGGAAGCTCTCGGGTTTGGTGCACAATGCCACCAGTAATGAAAAAATCAGCATCACGCTCAACGACTGGTGCTGTCGCATGCTGGCCGAAGACGACGCCCAGCAGATACCCGGGCACATTGTGCGCAGCCTCAGCGACCTCTTCGACCTGCCCACTATTGCCCTGCGGCTCTGGGATCTGAGCAAACTGACTGATGAAAATGAATTTGCACAAGATGTAACCCATGAGATCCGCACCTTTGCACGCGACCTGACAGAGCCCTATTGCGGCCCGTTTAATAACCAGGAAGTCGCTGGCTGGCTAGGCACCCCACCCGTTTCACTGGCCATTGTGGCGCTTCGTCCCGCCGCCGGCGGCGAACCTATAGGCCTGCTGGTTATGGGCTCAGACGATCTGGAGCGTTTCACGCCCGACATGGGCACAGCGTTTCTGGAAACCATTAACCGGCTGGCCAGTGCCAGCTTGCTACGGCTGCAAGGGCCAACCAGGCCTGACGCCTGCGCCTAACGTCAGACGCTCCGGCCTTTTCAGCCCCGCTCAGGGACCCCATGCACGCATTGCCCAACGCCATGGAACACTGGCTCGCCCACCTCGAAAGCAATCGACGATACTCGCCGCATACCTTGGCGGGATACCGGCAAGACCTGCATCACCTGATCACCATCCACCCTGACACACCGCTTGAGCGCGTCACCGAAGCCCACATACGGCAAGCGGTAGCGCGCCTGCATGCACAAGGCCACAAGCCACGCAGCCTCGCCCGCGCACTTGCAGCATGGCGCGGTTTTTTTAAATGGTGGGCTCCCAAGGCCAATATGGCTGCCAACCCGGCAGCGGGGGTGCGCGCTCCCAAGGCCCCTCGTAGTCTGCCCAAAGCGCTATCGGTGGAACAGGCGCAGCTTCTTCTTGATCGCCCCGGAAGCCGCCGCGGCCAAGCCCAACGCACGCCAGACACGCCTAACCAGCACGAGTCTTTGGGGCGCAAGACTGCCCCGGCTTCACATAACCTTATGGCTGAAGCCAGCGCCGAACACGAAGGCGCAAGCTTGTTTGAGTCAGACACACCCATTGCTCGCCGCGACCAGGCTATGTTTGAAACCCTGTACTCAAGCGGTTTGCGACTTGCCGAGCTGGTAAGCCTGGACCGGCAGTATGTGCGCCAGGGGCCTTATACTTCGCAAAGCTGGATACAGCTGCGTGAACAAGAAGCCGTTATACACGGGAAAGGCAATAAAACGCGCACCGTACCCTTGGGCAGAAAAGCCATTGAGGCCATAGAAAGCTGGCTAGAAGTGCGCAGCCAGCTGCTAAAGGGTGAGCCTGATGCCGACGCCGGCGCCGCGCTATTTTTGGGTGCCCGAGGCCAAAGGATTTCACCGCGAGTGGTTCAGGTTCAGCTAAACAAAATGGCCACCCGCGCAGGCCTGCCGGTGCATGTACACCCCCATAGCCTACGTCACAGCTTTGCCAGCCATATGTTGCAGTCTGCTCAAGACCTGCGCGCTGTACAAGAACTGCTGGGGCACGCCAACATCTCGACCACGCAAATTTATACACGCCTTGATTTTCAGCACCTGGCGCAGGTGTACGACAAGGCACACCCTCGCGCCAAAAAACGCTGAGCACGCACTAGGCTTACCGTGTTGCTGCCCGCCATGGAGCAATCAGGCAAGCAAAGGCCCCGCAAAAACGCAGAGCCCGACGCGCGCGATCAGGGCTTGAGGGTTCGAAGCAGACGACCGGCATTCCATGAAAACATGCCCAGATAAGTGCCAGCAGGCTCTCCGGGGCTGGCCAGCGCGTCTGAATACAGCGTACCGCCTCGTATGGCGCCCGTTTCACGCGCAATTTGTTCCATAATTTTGTTGCTACTTATGTTTTCGAAGAAAACGCCAGAAACATGCTGCTTTTTTGCATTATCGACAATCTGGGCCAGATCTTTTGCAGAAGGTTCGGCAGCACTGGAAAAACCCGCTACCGAGATAAACCGTATACCGTATGCTTGAGCAAAATAGCCAAATGCGTCATGAGTGGTAATGACAGTGCGCCGGCTTTTGGGGATTTCTTTTAGCACCGCCTTAAGCTCGGCATCAAGCTTTTGCATGCTTTTTATGTATAAGTCTGCACGACTGCGGTAGCTGGCGCTATTGGCAGGGTCGGCACGCGACAGGCCTTCGGCTATATTTTTTGCGTAAATAATGCCATTGCTCAGGTCTTGCCATGCGTGAGGGTCGACCTCGCCGGGCGAATGAGCATGCTCATGGCCGCTGTCATGAGCATGGTCGTGGTCGTGGTCGTCACCTTTACCCTGGTCGTGACTATGAGCACTTGATGCCCCCAGCACTAACTGGTCATCGCGGCCCAGAAGCCTGACCTTGACGCCGTCTGAAGCCAGTACCTGCAGGCCTTTAAAGCCCGATGCCTTGATAAGGCGTGGCAGCCACCCTTCGAAGTCTAGACCGTTTAGTACCAGCACCTGTGCTTTGGCAAGCGCCAGCACATCTTTGGGCGAGGGCTCAAATGTGTGAGCATCACCGCCAGGCCCCACGATGGTAGTCAAGGCAACATGCTGGCCACCGATTTCGCTGACCATATCACCCAATATGGAAAAGCTGGCTACGACACGCAGTGGCTCAGCGGCACTTTGTTTGGGTTGCGCAACAGAGGGGGATACGCAGAACGCAAACGCGCACGCCGACAAGAGCCCTGCAAGAAAACCACGACGCGAGCCGCAAAAGACTCGTATTGAAGAAATGGCAAGCATATTGTTTACTCCGGAATACGCGCGAAGCGCTGGCGACGGTCACGGGCCTGGCGCGCCGCTCGGAACAGCCCCCCTTGGGGGCCCAGACAAACCGATAAAAAATAGACACAGCCTGCAGCCAGAATTATGGCAGGAGAGGCCGGTACGTTGACATAGTACGAACAGAGTAGGCCAGCATAGGACGATAGTGCGCCAAATGCCGCCGCCAGCACCATTTGCCGGCCAACTGTACCCACCCAAAAGCGTGCAGCCGTAGCGGGCAACATCATGATGCCAACAACCATGAGCGTGCCAAGCACCTGAAACCCCGATACCATGGTTAACACCAGCAGCACCAGGAAAACCATATGTATGACTGTGCCGGCTGCCCCCTGGCCACGCAAAAACTGAGGGTCGAGGCATTCGAGCACAAGCGGACGAAAAATAAAGGCCAGGCTGATAAGGGTAATGCTTGCTGCGGAGGTAACCAGCAAGAGTGCGCTGTCATCAAGCCCCAGCACCGTGCCAAATAACACGTGAATGAGGTCCATATTAGACCCCCGGAGCGATACCAGCAGCACCCCCAGACCAAGTGACACCAGGTAAAAGGCGGCGAAGCTGGCGTCTTCGCGCTGGGGTGTCCAGCGAGACACTGCGCCAGCCAGCAATGCGACAACCAGCCCCGTCACCATGCCGCCAATGGTCATGGCGGTAAGAGAAAGACCTGCCGTAAGAAAACCAACCGCCACGCCTGGAAGTATGGCGTGGGCCATGGCGTCGCCCATGAGACTTAGGCGACGCAACACCAGAAACACCCCCATGGGGCCAGCTGCAAAAGACAGGGCAAATGAGCCCGCCAGCGCCCGACGCATGAAATCGTACTCAATGAAGGGGCTGGCCAAAAAGTGATAAAGCCACATCACAGGAAGTCTCCTGCGCAAAGATGCCGAGCCATATGCATGTTTTCAGTGGTGAGCACGTCAAGCGTGGAACCCCAGGCCACCGCCTGCCCGGCCATAAGCAGGCATTGCGGGAAGTGGCTGCGCACCAGATCGAGATCATGCAGAACCACGATGACGGTACGCCCTTCGCTGTGCCAGTTACTGATGATGGCGATAAGGTCTTCGGTGGTAGCGCGGTCGACGGCGGCAAAAGGCTCGTCGAGCACCAACGTATCGGCGTCGTGCAGCATGAGCCGGGCAAACAGGGCGCGCTGCAGCTGCCCGCCCGACAACGTGCCAATGATACGTTGGGCGAAATCAGCCAGGCCCACCGTGTTGAGCGCCTGCTGAATGCTGTCGTGCTCGGATCGCCCAAAACGGCGCCAAGAACCTACACGCGGCCACGAACCCATGGCCACCAGATCGTATACGGTAACGGGAAAACTGCGATCAAGATCGGAAAGCTGTGGCAGGCACGCTATACGCGCCTCGTTAGCCAGCCGGATCTGGCCGCGCAAAGGGCTGATCAAGCCAGTAATGCCTTTGACCAAGGTAGACTTACCTGCGCCATTTGGACCAACCACAGCCGTGAGGGAACCTGGCTCAAATACGCCCGACACGTCGCGCACCGCCACACGATCGCCCCACCCCAGCGAAACCTGATCAAACTCAATAACGGGAGTACTCATGGTACTTACCACCAGCCCATGGCCCAAGCAGCCAGAACCCACAAAAACACAACAGCCACCGAAACACGTGCGGCGCGCTGCCAGCAGGAAGACAGCAGGGCCGAGCCTCGATAAGGTCGGGAGGAGCGAAAGAAAGGCTTTATAGTTGGGAGCATGGACAAGTGGGGCAAGGGCGAGCGTAAACGTGTTATGTTATAACATGATAATGCTGTATGGCGCACTTGCGCCTGCATCACACTGGTATCATTAACTTCCAACATACCCCGGCAACTTCACGGGTCTCGCCATGGTCGCCACACATTCGACATCACCGTCCGCCCTGGCCGCGCAATTGAGCACAGCCGAGTCTCTGTGCGCCCAGCGCGGCAAGCGGCTTACACCCATACGCCGCAAAGTGCTCGAAATCTTGCTAACCGAGCACCGCAGCGTAAAAGCGTATGAGCTGCTTGACCTCATCCGCGATGTACAACCGGGCGCCGCGCCACCGACCGTCTACCGGGCACTTGATTTCCTGGTCGAAGAAGGTCTGGTTCATCGGCTTGACGCCATCAATGCGTGGGCTGCCTGCATGGATGCCGCCGGTGAGCCTCACGATTTGCTCGTGGTCTGTACCCAGTGCGGGGCGGTCGCCGAACTCAGCGACCCTGCCCTCACCCGTATTCTCGAAGAGCGCGTCGCTGAGGCTGGTTTTTCTTTGTCAGAGCACGAAACCGAACTGCGTGCCCTGTGCGGCAAGTGCCGCAAGCGCGAAACACACGCGCACTAACCAGCGTCATAATCAATACCACTTGTGCATATATACTCACAGCATTTGCCCTATTGTCAAAGCTGTGCTGTAATCGCACGTTAATGTTTTTTTTGCGCGGTCCGACACACGGCATGGCCGCTGGCTGCTGCCTTAGCGGTCTGTGTACCTGACGCGCTATGCGAGGCTTACCATGAACACCGCTACCCCAAACAAAATGGTACCGGTTACCGTACTGACAGGCTTTCTGGGTGCTGGAAAAACCACCCTCTTGAAGCGCATTCTGTCTGAATACCACGGTCGGCGCATCGCCGTTATCGAAAACGAGTTCGGTCCTGAAAACATCGATAACGAACTGCTGGTCACAGACACCGAAGAAGAAATCGTCGAACTTAGCAACGGGTGCATATGCTGCACCGTGCGGGGCGACCTCATGCGCACGCTGAACGAATTGCGCGTTAAGCGCCAGTCGGGTCAGCTCAATTTTGAGCGCGTCATCATTGAAACCACCGGCATGGCCAACCCTGGCCCCGTATGCCAGACGTTCTTCATGGATGACGAAATCGCCGACTACTACCGGCTTGATGCCGTTATTACCGTTGTAGATGCCAAGCACGGCATGGAAACCCTCGACCGCCAAGAAGAGGCACAGAGGCAGGCAGGCTTTGCCGACCGCATTCTTGTTTCAAAGAAAGACCTGGTCAACGAAGCTGACTACCAGGCCCTTCGCTCCAGGTTGGTGCACATTAACCCGCGGGCAACCATCACGCCGGTAAATTTCGGCGAAACTGACCTTTCGGCACTGCTGGATGTCAGCGGCTTTAACCTGAACACCATTCTCGACATTGACCCAGATTTTCTGGCCGACGAACACCCTAACGCGGCGCATGATCATAAGCACGATCATGCTCACGACCACGACCACGACCATGAAGGTGATTGCGGCCCCAGCTGCGGTCATACCCATCATGATCATCATCATGCACACCACGACGATCAAATCGGCGCGTTCGTGTTTCGCTCCAACAAAGCCTTCGACCCGGAGCGGCTCGAAGAATTTCTGGGCGGTATCGTCCAAGTGTATGGCCCCGATCTGCTCCGTTACAAGGGTATTCTGTATCTTAAAGGGATAAACCGCCGTATGCTTTTCCAGGGTGTGCACATGATGATGGGTGCAGAGCCTGGAAAACCCTGGTTATCCAGTGAAAAACCCAATACCAAAATGGTATTCATAGGTCGTAAACTGCCTCAGGAGATTTTCACCCGGGGCCTGGAACAATGCTTGGTCTGATCACGAACCACATAACGCGTCGTAGGCGACCGCTACACGGTTCTATGCACCAACACTAGAAAAAGAGGACAAATCATGGCAAGCAAAACAGCCGCCGCAAAAAATCAAGGTTTGCTGACAGAGAAAGAGCTGCTGGCAATGCCTGAAGCCGATTACATGAACGCAGCCCAACTGGCCTTTTTCCGTAATCGTCTGAAAGAGCTCGAACAGGAAATCCTGAACAACGCTGACGCGACCACATCAAACTTGCGCGAGACGCAGTACGTACCCGATCCGGCCGACCGTGCCACGATCGAAGAAGAGCACGCGCTCGAGCTTCGTACCCGCGACCGTGAACGCAAACTTCTCAAAAAAGTGCAGCAGTCCATCGCACTCATCGACTCCGGCGAGTATGGCTGGTGCGAAGAAACCGGTGAGCCCATAGGCGTTGCGCGCCTGCTGGCACGCCCCACCGCCACGTTGTCGCTCGAAGCCCAAGAACGCCGCGAAATGCGTCAAAAGCTTTACGGCGACTAAACACTATGCGGCAAACAGCCGCCGCCTGTGCCATGGATCAGGCGACGGCTGTATAACCAACATACTTTCTCTTGAATTTTGGGCTGACGGCCCCATCTGCTAAATTCAAAAGGAAGAATCCATGGAACAATTTCACGCAACAACCATTATTTGTGTGCGACGCGGCAACGACGTCGCTCTGGCCGGCGATGGTCAGGTCACCCTGGGCAACATAGTCATCAAGGGCACCGCACGCAAAATACGCAAACTTTACAACGATAAGGTGCTGGCAGGCTTTGCCGGCGCCACGGCCGACGCCTTCACGTTGCAAGAGCGTTTTGAGGCCAAGCTCGAAAAACACCAGGGCAATCTCATGCGCTCTGCGGTCGAGCTCACCAAAGACTGGCGTACCGATCGTATGCTGCGCCGCCTTGAAGCCATGCTAATCGTTGCCGATAAAGAACACACGCTTGTTCTTACCGGCAACGGCGATGTGCTCGAACCCGAACACGGCGTTGCCGCCATTGGTTCTGGTGGTGCCTACGCGCAGGCTGCCGCACTCGCCCTTCTGGCCAACACCGACCTGACCGCTGCCGAAATCGTCAAAAAGTCTCTCGAAATCGCCGGCGATCTGTGCATCTACACCAACCAGAATCACATTGTCGAGACGCTGCCGGCCTGATTGCCAGCCCGTACTCCAACGTCCCCCAACAACCGTTTTCAGATTCCTACTATGTCCGCTACCAACATGACTCCCGGAGAAATCGTCTCCGAGCTCGACAAAAACATTGTCGGGCAAGATCGCGCCAAGCGCTCGGTGGCCGTTGCGCTGCGCAACCGCTGGCGTCGTCAGCAGGTACCCGAGCCCTTGCGCAATGAAATCGTGCCCAAAAACATCTTGATGATTGGGCCAACCGGCGTCGGTAAAACAGAAATCGCCCGCCGTCTTGCCAAGCTGGCCAATGCGCCCTTTATCAAGATCGAAGCCACCAAATTCACCGAAGTCGGTTATGTGGGCCGCGACGTTGACACCATTATCCGCGACCTGGTTGAAATCTCAGTCAAGCAAACCCGTGACGTCGAAATGCGGCGCGTACGCACGCAGGCTGAAGATGCCGCCGAAGATCGCATTCTCGACGTACTCGTCCCGCCCGCGCGTAATGCACACGGCGAGCCTGACCGCGAAGAAAACAGCGCCCGCCAAACATTCCGCAAGCGCCTGCGCGAAGGCAAGCTTGACGACACCATGATCGAGATCGAAGTCGCTCAACTGGCGCCGCAAATGGAAATCATGGCGCCCCCCGGCATGGAAGAAATGACCGAGCAATTGCGCGGCATGTTTGCCGGCCTGGGTCGCGACAAGAAAAAGCCCAAGAAAATGACGGTAAAAGAAGCTTTCAAGCTACTTATCGAAGAAGAAGCGGGCAAACGCATTAACGAAGAAGACTTGCGCTCTGCCGCTGTCATCAATGCAGAGCAGAACGGCATTGTGTTTCTCGACGAAATCGACAAAATCGCGACACGCCAGGAGCAATCTGGCGGCGACGTGTCACGCCAGGGCGTCCAGCGCGACTTGCTGCCATTGGTGGAAGGCACAACCGTCAACACCAAATACGGGGTGGTACGCACCGACCACATACTGTTTATTGCCTCGGGGGCGTTTCACCTTTCTCGCCCGTCAGACCTCATCCCCGAGCTACAGGGGCGTTTTCCTATCCGTGTCGAACTTGACTCACTGACGGCGCAAGATTTCGTGCGCATTCTCTGCGACACCGATGCTTCGCTCACCAAACAGTACACGGCCTTGCTTGCCACTGAAGATGTCACGCTAGACTTTACCGACGAAGGCATACAACGTCTGGCAGAGCTGGCCTTTGATGTTAACGAGCGCACCGAAAATATCGGCGCACGCCGTCTGTACACCGTCATGGAAAAGCTGCTCGAAGACCTGTCGTTCGATGCCAGCGCCCATGGCAGCAGAACCGTCATCATTGACGGCAGCTACGTTGACTCAAAACTGGAAGAAGCAGCAGCCAGCGAAGACCTCGCGCGCTACGTACTGTAAAAGCCAGACCCAACCGGCGCCATGACTGCTCATGGCGCCCGCTGACAAAGTACGCCTATCGTTGAACAGCACCCCAAACGTTGGATACCAATCCAACCTTTGGGGTGTTTTTCATGGCGAGGCATAACCAAAATTTCAGACTGACTGTTTATTGCCCACGACCCGTTCTACAACCAGCTCACCGTTCGGGGCAGGAAAACAAGGCGCGCCTTGGCGCTGTTCAGGGTGCCAAAAGAATGCACAATTGAGCGCTGCGGCGATCCCCGCTCTGTTAGCGCAAGCGGCAGCTAAACAATGACAGTGGTAAGGACGTTAAACCCTTACTTTGAAATTTCAGTGACCACGTACTGGCCATTGACGCGTTTGGCTTTGAAGGTAATTTTGTCGCCGGGTTTGATTTGCGTAAGCAGCTTGGCATCGGCAATGTAAACCAGCGTCATGGCGGGCAGATCAAGTTCTGATATAGCCCCGTGTTTAATGGTGATTTTTCCGGCAGCGGCATCAACCCGCCGTACTTCACCCTTTGCCGTTGCTTCTTGCGCCACGGCAGGCGTCACGTAAAAAGACGTCATTGCAAGCGCTGCGGCGAGCGCCAACATACGATGTTGTGTGCTGGATGACATACGCTAAACTCCATCAATATAGAAGTACAGCATAACGCAAACAGGAAAGTAATTTTGTCCCTCAGCACAAGTGGTTACGGGCTGCGTACTGCGCGCCCTGAAGATATCCCACACATTCTGGCCCTCATGCACGAGATGGCGGTATTCGAAAAACTTACCGACATTTTTCAAGCTACCGAAGCAAGCCTGCACAACAGTCTTTTTGGCGAACACCCCGCCGTCAAATGCCTCGTGGCCCATACTCATGACAACCCTGATGTGCCGGTTGCCTACATTATGTGGTTTTTCAACTATTCCAGCTTTCTGGATCGGCGCGGCCTGTATCTTGAAGATATCTACGTGCAGCCAGCCCATCGCGGCAATGGTCTGGGCAGCATGGCGCTGAAGCATCTGGCGCGCCTGGCTATTGAGCATGGCTGCGGCCGGTTTGAGTGGGTTGTGCTCGACTGGAACCAGAACGCCATCGACTTTTACCAGCGCCATGGGGCTGAGATCCTACCCGAATGGCGTATCGTACGCTTGACCGGTGATGCGCTGCACCGCCTGGCCCAACAAACTCTGGAGGCATGACATGGCCACACGTCTTTCTGTGATCGCAACCCGTACTGGCGACAAAGGCACGACAGGGTTGGGCGACGGAAGCCGCATCGACAAAGACGCACCGCGCATTGTTGCGCTGGGCGAGGTCGATGAACTAAACAGCGTATTGGGCTTGTGGCGCACCGAAGCATTGCCCGCCGATGTAGATGCGCTGCTGAGCAAGGTGCAGCATCATTTATTCGACCTGGGCGGAGAGCTTTGCATACCCGGCCATACGGCACTCACCCCCGAGCAAGTGCAGTTTCTGGATGACGCCCTGGCGCACTACAACGCCGGGCTGAGCAAGTTGCAAGAGTTTATTCTGCCAGGCGGCTGCCGTGCCGCCGCACTGGCCCATGTGGCCCGCAGCACCTGCCGCCGTGCTGAGCGCGCTGTCGTCGTACTGGGCCGAAACGAAGATGTCAGCGAGCCCGTGCGGCAGTATTTAAACCGGCTTTCAGACCTGTGCTTTGTGCTGGCAAGAGTGCTGAACCAGGCGGCAGGCCAGACAGACGTTTTATGGCAGCGCTAACACACGTCATGGCGTGTGCGTAGGCCAGCACGACCCTATCACGCTCCACGCGCTGAACAACTAAATCGCCCAATTCTAAGATAGAATCATCTGGGGACATGGGTATTACCTCCATTAGACTTGTTCTTCGCAAAACTAAGTGTAATGAATACCTGTGTCCCCCCTTCATGATGTAGAGCCGCCATTTGCCGGGGTATCAAGTTGCTGCGGCGTTATGCCCTCTTTGAGCGCAACCGGTGTTTACTGACTGGCATGGGCAGGCGAAATTGCCTGCCTTCCAGCAGCAGCTGTTCGAATACAGCAAAGGCGGGGTTACACCTTATGCGGGCAAAACCTGACCGACCGTAGCGCTAAACAGCGACACGATTTCAGAGATATCAGCGGGTGTACAGATAAAGGGCGGGGCCAACAGCACATGGTCGCCATGCACCCCGTCAATGGTGCCGCCCATGGGGTACATCATGAGGCCGTTTTCCATGGCCTTTTTCTTGAGCGCCACATGCACCTTACGGGCCGGGTCAAATGGTTTCTTGCTGGCTTTGTCTTGCACGAACTCTACCCCCACAAACATGCCGCGGCCGCGCACATCACCCAGGTTGGGGTGGCTACCCAGCACCTCACGCAATTGGGTGCGCAATTGTTCGCCACGGGCGAGCACATTGTCGAGCAGATTTTCGCTTTCTATGACATGTTGCACGGCAAGCGCCGCCGCGCAGGCGGTGGCATGCCCCATATAGGTATGCCCGTGCTGAAAGAACCCGGTGCCAGCAACAATGGCTTTGTAGATACGATCGCTGGCCAGCATGGCACCTATAGGCTGATAGCCTGCACCCAGGCCTTTGGCGATGGCAATAATGTCTGGCACGATGCCATCTTCGGCGCAGGCAAATAAATGGCCAGTACGGCCCATGCCCGACATGACCTCATCCAGAATAAGCAAAACGCCATGCCGGTCGCATACCTCGCGTATGCGCTGCAGATACGTTTTGACGGGGGCCAGCGCACCTGCCGTCGCACCCACCACCGTCTCGGCAACAAAAGCGGCGACGTTTTCAGGGCCCAGCTCGCGAATTTTGTCGTCAAGTTCTTGGGCAAGCCGGCCTGCATAGTGCTCTTCGGACTCGTCAGGGCGTTGGTCGCGGTAGGCATAACATGGCGAAACATGATGAGCAGGAACCAGTAGCGGAAGAAAAGGCTCGCGACGCCATGCATTGCCGCCTATGGCCAGCGCGCCAAGCGTATTGCCATGGTAGCTTTGGCGGCGGGCAATAAAGTGTCTGCGCGACGGCTGCCCGATTTCAACAAAATACTGGCGCGCCAGTTTGAGCGATGCCTCGACAGCTTCAGACCCACCCGACACAAAGTAAACATGATCAAGGTCGCCAGGTGCCCGTGCGGCCAGAAAGTCAGCCAGGTCTTCGGCAGCCTGTGTGGTAAAAAATGACGAATGGGCGTACGCAACCTCGTCAACCTGCTTTTTGATCGCAGCAATAACGGCTGCATGCCCATGCCCCAGACATGACACGGCCGCACCTCCCGACGCGTCAATATAACCTTTGCCATGTTGATCAAACAGGCGAATGCCCTGGCCCCGCACGGCAAAATTAAGTTGCTGGCCGGGGTTGCGATGAAAGACGTGTGTCATGAAAGCCTCCGCAAAATGCGGTTGTCAAGCATAAAGAAGACAACGTCGCACCATTTAGCGTTGGCTGGCGTTGACGGCAAATTCAACAGTTGAATCTTGTATGATATACCTGACAACAAATAAATCAAACACCCACGCCCATCGCACGATAGGCATAACCCAGGGCTGTTGTAAATTTATTACGATAACGCCCGTACAGGGCTGCTAATATCATAGGTTATGCCCCATACAACGATGTTAGCTGCCTAAGCACACAACATATGACGCACGCTGCAAACCCGGCCCCCAAAACGCTAGACGCCTTTACGGCGCGCGTTCAGCACGAGTTCGCCGGGATGACACCACAATTTCAGGTGGGGGCGAGATATTTGCTCGATTTTCCGGCCGAAGTGCCGGTGGCTTCAATGCGTACCATTGCAACGCAGGCCGGTGTGCAGCCTGCAACCCTGGTGCGTCTGGCACAATCGCTGGGCTATGCGGGCTGGGGCGACCTGAAAAACGTGTTTCTGGCATCGCTGCGCAGCGCCTCAGGCCAATATGCCGAACGTGCCAGCACGGTAGTACGCGGTCGGTCGCGCAGCGCTACCCAAAGTGCGGCCATCCAGGCTGACAATGTGCGCATGCTGGCCGATGTCAACGCACAAAATCTGCCCAAGGCGGTGCGCATGCTTTCCAGGGCGCGCACTGTACATGTCGCTGGCTTTCGCGCGTCGTTTGCGCCCGCCTATACCATGCAGTATCTGTACCGCTTGTTTCGCCCCACCGTCATGCTAATCCGTGGCGATGCCGGTACACTCGACATGGACTTACGTGGCATAAGCAAAGAGGATGTCACGGTCATTATTTCGTTTGCGCCTTACTCGCATGAATCCATGCAGGTGGCCGAGGCGGCACGACGGGCGCAGAGCCAGGTGCTGGCCATCTGTGACAGCGTTGTCGCGCCCATGGCGCTGCAGGCCGACTGTGTACTGCAGTTTTCCACCGATACTCCCTCATTTTTTCCATCAAGCGTCGCCGCACTCAGCCTGATAGAAATCCTGATCGAACAATTACTGGCGCAGGCTGGGCCGCAAGCGGTCAATAGCATCAGACAGGCCGAAGGCCATCTGCAGCAAGACGGCGCCTACCTAAACCCCTTACGCACTACAGCAGAAAAGGTCAACGATGCTTACTAGTATCGAACTCTCGGGTACCCCCTTTCAGATTGGTCAGGCACTTGGCAAATTTGGCGCCGAAGCCGCCAATACATACCTCATCAATTCAGAATCGTGGGCAAGTGTCATGGCCTGGCGCGATACCGACGCAGCCAGACAAATGCAGCAGTTAACGGCCCGGCATTTTCCGCGCACGCTTGACGAGCTGCGGGGTCTGGCCGATGGTCTGCAGCTTGCTTTCGACGATGTGTTTCTCTGGAATTGCCGCGGCGACGTCTGGGCCATGCCACCCGATGGCTGCACCACCGTTTTGCTGCCTTCTGCCAACGGGCCACGCATCACCCATAATGAAGATGGCGACCCCGGCTTTACCGGATTTTGCGGCATTGGCATGTTCAGGCCTGACGAGGGCCCTGCGTTTGCTTCGTTTGTTTACCCGGCCTCCATACCCGGCCACACGTTTGCCGTAACACAACATGGTCTGGCCATGACGGTCAACAACTTGCGCGCCCGGCAGGTTAGTGTTGGCATGCCGCGCATGGTTCTTACCCGCGCCCTGCTCGAACAGCGCACGCTCGAAGACGCCATTGCACTGCTCGAAAACACGCCCAGAGCGGGGGGCTTTCACCTGAGTATGGCCCAGCGCGGGCGAGCCGACCTGCTTAGCATTGAGTTCAATACCCAGGCCGTTTCTGTATTGCACGTACAGCAACCTGCACTGCACGCCAACCATGCAATACACCCGGCACTACAGGGTTTGCCACAAGTCATTACCGAATCATCACGCCATCGCCAGGAGCTCGGCGAGTCACTGCTGAATGCCGAGGACATCGACCCACTGGCCATACTTGCCGATCAATCAGATAAGCCCTTCCCCATTTATCGCAACGCCGCCAACGACAGTGATAATGAAAACACCATGGCAACGGCGGATATTCATGTCGATGAAGACCATATCCGCTGGCGGGTGTACGAAAAACCCGGCCAGGCGCCGCTGCTCAACATGGTAGATGGGCAGCCCGTATAACGTATAACGTAACGGCGGGTTTTGCTGCATAGTTATGAGCTGCCCGGTGTGACCGAGCGCGATACGCACTCGCACGGGCCATTGCGCACGATAAGTGCATAAAGCAGCCGCGTGGCCAGGGCGCTGTATTATGCGCCAAAGCCACGACGCGTCTTGTGATAGCAGTGGTCCGCCCCATGTCATGACGTTTATGCCCTGACACCTCAACCGTCAACGACCGGTTAAGGTGCGCCGTGCCCTCTGCGGCCACTACAACAACGAACGTATAAACCCAGCCACTTCTTCGCTCAATGCCGACAGATCACGCTGCAAGTTTACAAAATTGCCGGTTTTCTCAAACTGTTGCTCATCCATATAAAGTGCGCGATTTACCTCAATCTGCAGACTGTGCCGCCCCTCGCTCGGGCGTCCGGTACGGCCGATCAGTGCCACCCCTTTAAACGGGTCGTTGCGTGCCACGGTATAGCCGCGCCCCCGCAAAAAGTCTTCAACAATGCCAACCAGGGTAGGATCACACGTCTTGCCATCATGATCGCCCAGAACAAAGTCAGCCAGCGTCCGATCGGTGTCGAGTTCCAGCACTTCATAGGAGTTGGAAGGCATGGAGTGCAGGTTCAGATGCCACACCGTGCCAAAGTGTTCATAGGCCGCCTCAATAGCCTTGCGCAAGGCCTCATGATAGGGCTGGTAGTAAGCGCCAATGCGGTTTTCGACTTCTAGCACCCAAAGCTTGCGGTCATACACAGGCTGACGATCGCGCGCCATATGCCAGATCAAGCCATGGCCTAATGCCGATTTGGGCCCGGGGTGCAGCGGCTCCGGCCAGGGCTCGGCCAATATATTGGGATCAAGGTCATCCACTTCACGATTGGGATCGATATAGGTACGCGGAAACGTTGCAGCCAGTAGGGTGCCACCGACTGACGGTACGGCATGCCACAGTTCTTCCACGAACAGGTCTTCACCCATACGCAACTCGGAAATTGGCACAGCGAACTGAAAATCTGCGGGGTAAGTCGTGCCACTGTGCGGCGAATCACATACCAGTGGAATAGCGGGCGCGGTTGGGTATGCCAGCGTAAAGGGTTCAAAATCCTGATCTGCAAACTTCATGATGCGTCTCCGTCAAAGGGATTGCAGGCGTGTTGCGCGGGACAGTGCGGGCACTGCGTCCAAGGCCAGACCCGCGCGGGCGCCTTCCAGATTACACGTCGTTTAAATGGCAGGCACTAAGATGCGGCGCCCCTTCATTAATATCTTCCAGCGCTTTGAGCAAGGGCCGCTCAGTGCGGCAGCGTGCTATGGCTTTAGGGCAACGCGGGTGAAACGGACACCCCGAGGGTGGGTTCAGCGGCGACGGCAGTTCACCCTTTATAGGGTCAAACTGGCGCATGTCTGTGCGCAGCACCGGCAACTCTTTAATCAGGGCTTGGGTATAGGGGTGGTTAGCCCGCGTAAAAATGGTGTCGGTGTCGGCCAGTTCAACGATCCGGCCCAAATACATGATAGCGACCCGGTCAGATATATGGCTGACAACACCCAGATTGTGGCTGATGAACAAATACGTAAGCGAAAACTCATGACGCAAAGCCATGAACAAATTGAGCACCTGAGCCTGTATGGAAACGTCCAGCGCTGCCACCGCTTCATCACAGACAATGACCGAGGGGTTTAAGGCCAGCGCCCGAGCCACCCCTATACGCTGACGCTGACCACCCGAAAACTGATGCGGATAGCGGTAGCGGTAGGCGGGATCAAGCCCCACTTTTTGCATAAGCCCGGACACAAAGCTTTCTTTGTTGGCCCGCTTGACCATGCCATGCACAATCGGCGCCTCGCCAATAATGTCGATGACACGCATGCGGGGGTTGAGCGATGAGTAAGGGTCTTGAAAAATCATCTGCACGCCCAGCTCATACCGACGTCGTGTGGCCCCCGCCATGCTTGTGACAGACTGCCCCCGGTAGAAAATCTCCCCGGCGCTGGGTGGCAAAATGCCTGTCAGCATGCGGCCCAGCGTTGACTTGCCACAGCCCGACTCGCCCACAATGCCGATCACCTCACCCTCAATCACGTCAAGATCCACGCCTGCAACGGCCTGCACAGAGGGCGGTTCGCCCTCGCGCCTTATCATGGCGCCGATACGCCCCAGCAGATCAACGGGTTGAGAATAACGGCGTTGCACGTCGCGCAGGCTCAGAATCACGTCTTGCGTACTCATGCCCGCACTCCCTTATGCCAGCAACTAACCCAATGATCAGGCCCCACTTTCTCAAGCGTCGGTTCTTTCTGGCATTGCGCCGTGGCGCGATAACAGCGCGCCTGAAAAGGGCAACCCGCGGGCAGGTTAAGCAGCGACGGGGTGGAGCCGGGTATCTGAAACAGGGGCTGCCCACGCGTCGCGATGGAGGGGATGGAATCAATGAGGCCCTGAGTGTAAGGGTGCTGGGCAGCACCAATAACCTGCGCCGTCGGGCCTGTTTCAACAAGACGACCAGCGTACATCACGGCCAGCCTGTCCGCCAGCCCCGAAACAATGGCCAGGTCGTGGGTAATCCAGATCAACGCCGTACCCATTTCCCGGCACAGTTTCTGTACTTCATACAGAATCTGCCCCTGTATGGTGACGTCCAGAGCAGTGGTGGGTTCGTCGGCAATAATCAGTTTTGGCGAATTGAGCAGGGCGATGGCGATGGCAATGCGTTGGCGCATTCCACCCGAAAGATGGTGTGGATACACCAGCATGCGTTCCGCTGGTGAGGGGATGCCCACCATGGTCAAAACCTCTATAGACCTGGCCCGAGCCGCCTTGCGGGATACCTGGCTATGCGCCTGCACCGCTTCGATCATCTGTGTATCTACCCGCAGCGTCGGGTTCAGCGTCATCATGGGATCTTGAAAGATCATCGCCAGTTCGGCACCCCGCAGGCGGCGGTATGCGTCAGCCGAAAGTGTTTGCAGGTCATGCCCGTTAAAGTTCATGCGATCGGCCTGCACCCGGCCAGGCTGGTCTACCAGGCCCATTAGCGAAAAGCCTGTAATGCTTTTACCGGAGCCAGACTCGCCCACCAAGCCCAGGATTTCTCCATGCTTTAACTGCAGCGCAATACCGTCGACTGCCTTGATAACCCCCTCGCGGGTATGAAACCACGTCTTTAACCCGCGCACATCCAGCAATAACGCCTGCTCCGGCGGGGTTTTACGGTCTTGTTCAACCTCATCCTGAGGGGCCAGGCTGGCTTGCAGGTGCGTGGTCATCGTCTACACCTCATTGCGCGGGTTCAGGATGTCGCGCAAATGGTCACCAGCCAGATTAATGGCAATAACGACGAGTGCCAGCGCTATGCCGGGAAAAAACGAAATCCAGTAATTGCCGGACAGCATAAATTCAAAACCGTTGGCGATCAGCATGCCCAGTGAGGGTTCAGTAACCGGAACACCAACACCAAGAAACGACAGCGTGGCTTCGAGGGCAATGGCATGCGCCAGATCTATGGTGGCAATGACCATAAGCGGCGGAATACAGTTGGGAAACACGTGCCGCCACAAAATGCGATGCCATGACAGCGACATGCAGCGTGCAGCCTCGACGTATTCGCGGTTACGCTCGACAATGGCAGCCCCTCGCGCAGCGCGGGCAAAATAGGCCCACTGCACGGCGATCAATGCGTAGATAACTTTATCTACACCCTTGCCCAGTACGGCCAGCAGCACCAGAGCAACCAGAATCGACGGAAACGACAGCTGGATATCGACCAGACGCATTAGCAGGGCATCGATGCGCCCTCCAAAATAGGCAGAAATCAACCCCACCGCCGCGCCAATAAGAAAAGCACAGGTTACCGATACAAAACCCACAATAAGGCTGATGCGCAAACCGTACAAAATGGCCGAAAACACGTCACGCGCCTGCCCGTCAGTGCCCAACCAGTAAGTGAGCGTGCCATCCATATTCTTGCTGCCCGGCGGCATCTTGGAGTCCATGATGTCGAGCGTTGCCAGATCGAACGGGTTTTGCGGCGCGATCCACGGTGCAAAGATCGCAAGCACAATACAGACCAGCAGTACAAACAACCCGAATACGGCCAGCTTGCTGGACATGAACTGCGCCACAAATATACGTAACAAACTCTCATGCACCGGTGCGACAGCTGGCTGGGCTGCTGCGCTATCGAGTATGCCGGGCACGTCTTGGCTGCTACTCATGCCGAACCCTCCATACGCACCCGAGGATCAAGCGCCGTATAGGCGATATCCACAGCCAGGTTCAGAAAGGCCAGAAAAACAACCGTCAGCATCAGGTAGGCCACCACCACCGGGCGATCCAGCGTAACAATGGAATCAATCAGCAGCTTGCCCATGCCCGGCCACGAGAACACGGTTTCTGTCACCACCGCAAAGGCGAACACCTGGCCATACTCCAGCCCGCCTATGGTGACGATAGGGATAAGGATGTTTTTCAAAAGATGTACACCTAGCACCCGGCGTTCACGCAGGCCTTTGGCGCGGGCAAACTTTATGTAGTCTTGCGGAAGACACTCACGCGTGGCGGCGCGGGTTACCCGTATGATGAGCGCGCACTTGGCCACGGCAATAGTGCTTGCGGGTAGAATCAAGTGCTTGAAGCCTGCCCAGTTAAAAACACTGAGACTGATTGGGCCGTAGTGCTCGACCGGGCCTCTTCCGCCCGCTGGCAGCCAGCCCAGCATAATTGCAAACAGCATGATCAGCATGAGGCCAACCCAAAAATTGGGTAGCGAAAACCCCAGCACCGAACCCGTCATAATGGTGCGCGCCTTCACAGCCCGCGGTTTCAGCCCGGCATAAATGCCAAGCGGAATACCAATAAGCATAGACATGAACATCGCCAATGTGGCCAGTTCAAGCGTTGCCGGCATGCGCTCAAGAATAAGCCGCATGGCCGACTCGCCCGTCAGAAAGCTCGCACCGAAATCAAGCCTGACGGCCTTGGCCAGGAAAATAAAATACTGGTGCCAGAGCGGCAGATCAAGGCCGAAGGTATGACGGATAGCTTCGCGTTCGGCGTCGGTGGCCTCGGGGCTTGCCAGCATGAGCACTGGATCGCCAATAAGATATAGCCCCGAGAACACCAGTGCCGACATGATCAGCACCACGACGAGCGTTTGCAGAAACCGACGAAGAATCGTCGACAGCACGTGTGCCGCCCCCTGTTATTTAACCAGCTTCATGTCTTGCGCCAGTGTCATCTGATCGACACGGCCCGCATAACGCATGTCTTTTTTCATGGCCCAGACAGACAGCTCGAACTGTATGGGAAGAATGCCGTAGTCTTCCATGACCATGGCGCTGGCATCTTGCAGCATCTTGGCGCGCTTGTCGTCATCCAGTGTCTTGGAGGCTTGCATGACGAGCGTGTCCATTTCGGGGTTCGAATACTTGCTCCAGTTGGTGGTGCCCACCCCTGCCTTGGGATTTTTGGTGACGACCAGCGACGTCAGAGGGTTAAGCATTTCGCCTGACGATGCTGACCAGCCCGCAAGATAGGTACTGAATGCATAGGCGTTGCGCTGCTTGAAGAATACCGGCGGCGCCATGGTCTCTACATTGGTTTTGACGCCTATACGGGCCCACATGGCGGCCACGACCTGGGCTATGCGCTTGTCGTTGGTATAACGACCATCGGGTGAGCCCAACGAAAGCGTAAAGCCATCTGCGTAGCCCGCTTCAGCAAGTAGTTTTTTCGCTTTCTCTGCATCGGCGGCGGCCACTTTCGAGTACTTTTCAGACGTACCAAAAGCGGGATAAGGCAGCAGGTTTGCAGCCGGCAACCCCACGCCGTCCATAATGCGCTCCACGATCGCCTTGCGGTCTATAGCCAGCGACAGGGCTTCACGCACCCGTTTGTCGGCCAGGGGGTTTTTATTGCCCGTGCCCTCCATGCCCGGAGGCGGCTCGCTGCCCTGGTTCAGGGCAAGATAAATCACACGCACAGAAGGCGTTTCCTGTATGTGCAGCTTTTTATCGTTTTTGAGACGGGTGAGATCATCGGTGGGTGGGTCTTCGATGATGTCGACATCACCGGCCAGCAGTGCCGCAACCCGTGCCGCCGAGTTAGAAATAGGCCGATACGTTACTTTGTCCCAATCGGGCTTGTCGCCCCAGAAATGTTCATTGCGCTCCAGCACGATTTCGGCGCCACGCTTCCAGGAGACAAACTTGTACGGGCCCGTTCCCACCAGCCCATCGCCACGGTTCAACTCGACCGTAGTCTTACCTTCGGGTGCGTCACCCGAGGCGGCTGCCTTGGACATAATAGGCACAAGAGACAGATTGGCCAGCAGCACAGGCGACGGCCCCTTGGTCTTGATGCGTACCGTGTGCGGGTCTACGGCTTCGACCGTATCAATGGTGCTAAGGTACAGCGCGTACGAAGACGGACTGTTGGGCACTTTGGGAACGCGATCGTAAGTAAAGAGAACATCGTCCGCCGTAAAGGGCGTGCCGTCCGAAAATTTTATGTCTTTGCGCAGCTTGAAAGTCCAGACATCTCCATCAACCGTCCATGACTCTGCCAGACCGGGCACGGGGAGCGCATTGCTGTCCGTACGGATCAATGGGTCGAATATGGTTTCGGAAAGCTGCGTGTTGGGCGTGAGCGAATGGAATTGCGGGTCCATCGAGCTGGGCTCAGACCGCAACCCGATCACCAGATCGCGCGCCTGTGCCAAACCTGTAAAGGCCAGGCTCGCTGCCAGCGCTGAGGCAAATACGGTTCTGCGTAATAGCTTCATAGTCATGCTGCCTTCCTGTTGGGAAAATGGTTAATGGGACAAACCGTTAACTCGACACAAAAAAAAACTCCATGCCGGGTAAGGCATGGAGCGAGTGTAGCGAGCGAAGCTGGTTTAACAGATCAGTGTTTTCCCGATAGCCTCCGCGCTTTTCTTCAGGCCCTGAGGGCGTTTACTGCACTGTGCTAAGCATGTACTCAACCGCTGCCTTGATGGTTGCATCATCTGCCGAAGAGGCACCCCGTGGAGGCATTGCACCTTTACCCTTGAAGGCGATTTCCATGATTTGCTCTTCACCTTCAGCCAGTCGCGGTGCCCAGGCAGCCTTGTCACCCAATTTGGGGGCGTTGGCTACGCCAGTGCTGTGGCAGGCTACGCAGGCAGACTTGTACAGCTTTTCACCGGCCTGATGCGTGCTAGGCGCTGCAGCAAGCTTCTTGCCTTCAGCTGCAGGCTTGGCTGCCGCTGTCTTGGCCGTTGGAGCCGGCGCTGCAGCCACCTTGCCTGCTGGCGCTGCCGTCAACGTAGGTGCCTTGGCAGCAGCCTGCTTGCTGGCTTCAATCTTTGCTGCCACGTCTTTCTCAATCGGACCAGGCGCTTTAACCTGCTTCATCAAGTCATCGTTCCACTTGCCTTCGACCACAAAGTGACCCGCAGCACCCTTCTCAAAAGCCTCAATCAGGTTGTGATTGACGTAGGCATACACGCCTGGCTGCTTGAAGGTGTACAACGCTGCACCCGCCGAACCGCCCCGTACAAACCAGGTTTCCAGGTTTTTCTCGGGAGGATTGGCAAACTTGCCGGTTTCCCAGACCCAGTCACCGTGGCCGCCGATCAGGTGAGGACGTGTGTCGCGGTTAGCCTGCGAGTGCACAATAAGCACGGTCTCGCCGACTTTGGCTTTGAGCGCGTTTTCACCTGTCAGGGCGCCAACTTTACCGTTGAACACCACATGCGACGGTGTCAGCGTGCGCATCACCTCTACCGTGTCGGAGTAGCTGTCAGCCAGCGTCGCATAGTCTTTGTACTCGCCGTTTTCATCTTTGGGGATGTACAGGTCGAATTCACCGACCGAATACACCTTGTCATAGTGCAGCTCTTTGCCCTCAGGGTCCTTCAGACCTTCGCGCGGCAACACCATCATGGTGCCGCTCATGCCGGCAACTACGTGCCAGGGCACCATGCCTTCTGGCGCGCAGTGGTAAACGAACACGCCGCTGCGGTCGGCCTTGAAGCGCAATGTAGCCTGCTCACCGGGCTGCACATCGGTCAGCTTGGCGCCGCCCAGCGCACCGGTGGCTGAGTGGAAGTCTACGTTGTGGGGCATGGCATTGCTGGCGGGGTTAACCAGCGTAAGCTGCACATAGTCGCCTTCATGTACAACGAAAGTGGGGCCGGGCATTGAACCATTAAACGTCATAGCCTGCATTGTCGTACCCTTGCCATCGATGACAATTTTCTTCTCTTCGATGTACATGGTGAATTCGACAACTTTGGGACCCGTCGTGGCTTTCTGTTCGTGTGCATGTACGAACGGAGGCGCTACGAGGTCCACCTTGACGTGTTCCAGCTGATCAGCCGTTTCGGCTTTGGCCAGGCCGCCAGCCATGAATGCAAACATGACGGCCGCGAGCAGGGTGGGACGTACCACTTTCATTTTGTATCTCCCTTCTTCCAAGGTATCGGTAATTCGATAGCTCTATTGGACACGTTGGGGACATTTCCTTCTTTGTTGCAGCGCAAACTCAGAGAGCGGTTTTTAAGGGTTAACCCGAAAACAACCTGGCGTGTAGTTTTTCTGCACAATGCGTCTGCAAGAGGCCTGGCTGGTGTATGCCACCAATACCCACATGGCCAATGCTAGAATCAGTTGGGTAACCCTCTTTTTTTGAATGAGCCACTAATCCATGACGCCTAAGATAAGCAGATCACTGGTACAGAACGTCGAACTGCTCAGATCACTGTCAGACGAAGAACTGGACGCCACGCTTGCGACAGCGCAGGTCTGCCGTTTGGTTGAAGGTGAAACTGCCTTTCGCCAGGGCGAGCCCGCTGAAAGTTTCTTCATTTTGCTGAGCGGGCATCTTAAGGTGGTGCAACTTACCCCCGCTGGCGAGCAAGTGGTGGTTCGCTATGTCAGCCCCGGCGATATTTTCGGCATTGCGCAGGCCATGCACCGGCCCAACTACCCGGCCTCGGCAATTGCAGTGCAAGAAAGCCTCATGCTCGCCTGGCCTGGCAAAGAATGGAACTCGCTTATTTCCAAACACCCCCAGTTTGCTGCGGGTGCATTCCAGACCGTAGGTCAGCGTCTGCAAGACGCCCATAGCCGCATCAGCGCGCTGTCCACCGAAGAGGTTGAACAACGCGTGGCGCGCGCCATTTTGCGTCTAATTGATGAGTCGGGTGAAACGACCGAAGAGGGTGTTGCCA
Organism: Alcaligenaceae bacterium; assembly: GCA_013416395.1. Classification (GTDB taxonomy): domain Bacteria; phylum Pseudomonadota; class Gammaproteobacteria; order Burkholderiales; family Burkholderiaceae_B; genus Allopusillimonas. The sequence continues at coordinate 32,444 of JACCEP010000008.1, read as the reverse complement.
TTGGCTTTCCGATCACCCGGCAAGATATTGCCGAAATGACGGGCACTACCTTGCACACCGTTAGCCGACTGCTCAGCGCCTGGAAAGATCAGGGCATCGTCATCAGCGGGCGCAAGCGCATTACCGTGCAGTCGCTAAACGACCTTATCCGCCTTGCCGAAGACGGGCGTACCAGCGACACCCCCAGCACCACCAAGGCGGGGCGCTAAGGCCTGCGGCACAACGCCCAGCGCTTACCGCACCCACCTGACGCAGAGTACCAAAGCCAGCACTGACGCGAGCAGCGATAGCACTGCCGCTCACGCTACCCCTCCTTAAGATATACCCAGTCTTTCCCGAAGGCTGGCCTCTTTTCTGGGGCTTGCCGTATCGTCCCGCACTAGCCGAAACCCCAGATTGCTGGGGGGCACGCCTACCGAGCAGGCCCCGCTTTTGGGGTCGCGGATAAAATCGGTAATGTAGCTGCGATGCGGCCCGGCCACGACCCGTACGCCGCAATTTTCGCCGCCTCCGGCTGATTCCCCATCGGCCAGATCCAGGTGGCGTCGCACCTGGCAGGTGTCGGTCCAGTCCCATACGTTGCCAGCCATATCCAAAAAGCCGTGCTCGTTCTCACTGAAACCACCAAAAGGTCTGAGTACAGCATCTACAGTGGTTTTGCGCTGAGTTTCCAGCGCGTATTCTGCCAGCCAGCGTTGTGCCGGATCGGCCGGATCAAACTCATCCAGAATCACATCTTCTTTGTAGGAAGAACCGGCCGCATAAACCCATTCTTCATAGCTAGGCAGACGATAGTTTTGGCCAGTTTTCTTGGAAAACCATGCGGCATAATCGGTCGCATCGCGCCAGCTTACCCCCACCACTGGCAGATCAGGCGATATGACGGCGGTTCGATGGGAGCGGTCAAGTTGCTTGCAGGCTTTGTCGTTTACGCACTCGGCGTATTCCGTCTGACTAACCTGCCGCGCCATCATTTTCAATGGCTGCTCAAACTTCATCGTGCGGCGGGACGGCGTTACTGGATAGCCATTTCTCAGGTATTCGCCCGACGGGTAATAGGCAAGCTTGCCTGGCTGCACCGCAGCCAGTGGCACAGGGTCGGCGGCTTCTGCTGACGGTTGCGGGCCCCGGCACGATGCCAGCATAGCCGCGCCAACCGCAATAAATGCAAGACGTGTGACAATTGCGGCGGAAGGAAAACGCATGGCTCAATACCTCGGCACAGCCCGGAACACCCGGGTTTATACCTATATTGAACCGCGTTACATAAACGCCGTCTTTGTTGCAGCGCAAACTAGAGGGCATACCCCATTCGTGAGAGCACCTGCGTAGAAAGGCCAGACGCCCCACAACGCCGCATAGATGCGCTACCGTCAGTAACGCACCGTCTGAGTCAGACAGTGCGTCACGAAACGCTTTAAACAGGCGCTCAGGCTACCCCGGCCATGTGTGCCTGTTCGTCGGCATGGTATGACGAGCGCACCATGGCACCCACCGCAGCATGCGAGAAACCCATTGCATAGGCCTCTTTTTCGAGCATTTTGAAAACATCAGGGTGCGCGTAGCGCAGCACGGGCAAATGGTGCTCCGAAGGCTGCAAATACTGACCTATGGTGAGCATGTCAACATTATGGGCGCGCATGTCGCGCATGACCTGAAGGATTTCCTCGTCGGTTTCACCCAGGCCCAGCATAAGGCCAGACTTGGTTGGCACGTCAGGCCGCATCACCTTGAAGTCTGCCAGGAGCTTGAGCGAATGCATGTAATCGGCACCGGGACGGCACTGTTTGTAAAGGCGCGGCACGGTTTCGAGATTGTGGTTCATGACGTCGGGCGGGTTGTCATTAAGAATGCCCAGCGCACGGTCAAGCCTTCCGCGAAAGTCTGGCACCAGCACTTCGATACGGGTAGAAGGCGAAAGCTCGCGCACATGACGTATACAGTCGGCATAATGGCCTGCACCGCCGTCACGCAAGTCATCGCGGTCAACCGACGTAATCACGACGTACGACAGGCGCATGGCGGCAATGCTTTTGGCCAGGTTACTGGGCTCATCAACATCAAGCGGATCAGGCCGGCCATGACCGACATCACAGAACGGACAGCGACGTGTGCACTTGTCACCCATGATCATGAACGTGGCCGTGCCCTTTCCAAAGCACTCGCCAATGTTAGGACACGACGCCTCTTCACAGACCGTATGCAGGTTGTGCTCGCGCAAAATACGCTTGATGTCGTAAAAGCGTGAATTGGGTGCCGGTGCCCTGACGCGGATCCAGTCAGGCTTTTTGAGACGTTCGGCCTGCACCACTTTGACGGGAATACGCGACGTTTTTTCGCCCGACTTCTGTTTTTTAGTGGGATCATAATCAACGTTACGCGGACGCACCGTTGGGTTCTGCACAGCGGACTGATCAACAGGAGTAGTCATACGGTTTCCTGGAGCGAAGCCCCGGCTTCGCACTTGTGAGCCGAGGCGTGCTTCACACCGCCGACCCTGTTAGGTAAAAAATGTCGCGCGCCAGCGCGGGCTTGGGTACCCGTCTGCCTGCATAACGGCAAACCGCTAGTGTAACGCCGCGAGCAAAAAAATTGAGCCATGCCCCACTTCTGTTTTCAGCGCCCTTTCCACTCAGGCTTACGCTTCTGCATAAAGGCATCAATGCCCTCGCCAGCGTCTTGCGCCATCATGTTGTCGGCCATTACCTGGCCGGCGTACGCATAAGCGTCTTCCAGCCCCATGCGAAATTGCCGCTGGTACATGGCTTTGCCTGTACGGACAGCCACTGGGCTTTTGTCGCAAATGGCCTGTACCAGTGCGTTTACTTCGGCGTCGACCTGATCAGCCGGCACAGCACGATTGATCAACCCCTGGGCAACGGCCTGTTCGGCGCTGATAAACTGCCCCGTAACCAGCATCTCAAATGCTTTTTTCATGGGCATGGCGCGGGTAAGCGCCACGGCGGGCGTTGAGCAGAACAGCCCCACATTAATGCCCGACACCGCAAACTTGGCGGTATCGGCCGCAACTGCAAGGTCGCAGCTGGCAACCAGCTGGCATCCTGCGGCCGTTGCAATGCCGTGCACGCGTGCAATAACAGGTACCGGCAGGCCTACGATGCGCTGCATGACCCGACCACATTGAGCAAAAAGCGTCTGGTAATAGGTTTTGTCGGGGTTGGCACGCATCTGCTTCAGATCGTGCCCCGCACAAAAAGCGCGACCAGCGCCAGCAATAATGACACACCGCGCGTCGTCATCGGCGGCCACCGCATCAAGCGCTCGCTGAAGCGCATCCAACATCTCTTCTGACAGCGCATTGAATTGATCGGGGCGGTTCAGCGTAAGCGTGATAACGCCATCGATATTATCAATTAATAACAGGCTGCTTTCTGCTACCTTGCCGGCAGTGCTGGCTTCTGACATAACGAGTCTCCTGAAACGTGTTTTAGCTGACACGAGCAGCCCGTCCGGACCGCCTGATCGCTTGATTATTGACAGGCAGGCATGCCGCCATCTTGACAAACCGGGGTCGTCGCTGCGTCTGCCTTATTGCGGCTGCTGGCGAACGCTTCGGCCAATCGGACACCAAGCAGATCGCCGATGCCTTCAACAGTAGCGCGTACACCGCAGCTGCGCAAATCGGTGGTTTCAAGCCCTTCGTACCCACATGGATTAATATCCAGAAAAGGGGAAAGATCCATGTCAACATTGAGCGCAAGCCCATGATAAGCACAGCCATGCCGGATCTTGATGCCCAGTGCCGCAATTTTTGCCAGCTGATTGTCGGCGTTGGGCACATAAACCCCCGGCGCGCCCGGCTTGCGACAGGCACCTGTAAGGCCTAACTGCTGCAAAAAACCGATAAGGACGTCTTCGATCAAGGCTACGTACTCTTTGACGAAAAGCTGATGGCGACGCAAATCGATGAGGCAATATGCAACGACCTGCCCTGGCCCGTGATACGTAACCTGACCACCACGGTCAGTACGCACCACCTCTGTAACGGCGCTGTTAAGCACGTGTTCAGGCTTGCCGGCCTGCCCCAGCGTAAAAACCGGCTGATGCTCCACCAGCCAGATTTCATCGGGTGTCTGGAGGGTACGCGCTTCGGTGAAGTCGCGCATAGCCTGCCATACGGGCAAATAGGGGGCGGGCCGCGGAAACCACTTGATAATGGGCATAAGAATGCTTAAAGCACCATGGAAACCATATCGTGGCCATGCAACGCGCGATACAGGTTGTCAAGCTGTTCACGCGATGTCGCACGCACCACAAAGGTAAGACCGATATAGTTGCCTGCACTGCTAGGACGCATTTCGACCGTGGCCGGGTCAAAGCCCGGGTCAAACTGCAAAACCAGATCAGTCATGGTCTGAGCAAACTCGGGATGCACCTTGCCCATGACCTTGATCGGAAAGTCGCTGGGGTACTCGATGAGAGAGTCTTCGAATGGAATCTCGTTCATGGTGTTTTTCTCAGAGTTCGGCAATCGCTTTATCGTAGCCCGCTCTTAGCGCCACGTACACGGGGCCTGGCACACCGTTGCCCACTGGCTTGCCGTTATAGTGCGTAATGGGCAAAACCTCTTTGGTGGCAGAGGTAAGCATAATCTCGTCTGCAGTGTCGACCTCAGCCTCGCTGATGGCGCGCGCCTCAAAGCCCACGCCGGCCTCGGCAGCCATTTCTTCCATCAGGCCATAGCGTATGCCCTCAAGAATAAGATTGTCGCGTGGTGGCGCCAGCAACACCCCGTCACGCACAACCCAGATATTGCAAGAGGAGCCTTCCGAAAGAAAGCCATCGCGAAACTGCAATACGTCATCAACGCCCGCCTCGGTAGCCCGCTGCTTGGCCAACACATTGCCCAGCAGCGAAACAGACTTGATTTCGCAATGTAACCAGCGGATGTCGGGTATGCCCACTGCCGACAGGCCTTTTTCTCGTTTGTCCGCATCAGGCCGCTCAAATGGCGAAACCATGCAGAAGACGGTTGGCTCTATATTTTTGGGAAAGCCATGGTCACGCTTGGCTACGCCGCGTGTAACCTGTATGTACACCATGCAGTCGCCCAACCCTGAACGCGCAATCATGTCAAGAACCAGCGTGCGCCAGCCATCGCGCGTCATGTCTGACACAATGCCGATGGCCGCCAGACTGCGCTCAAGGCGGGCCAGATGGCCCTCCATGCGAAACGGCTTGCCTTTATAGGCCGGCACGACATCATAAATGCCGTCACCAAAGATAAAACCACGGTCCAGTACCGAAATTTTCGCGTCGCCGAGACGCACATACTGGCCATTCAGGTAAACGATACTGTCGTTATCGACGTCGGGGATCATTCTTTATGCCTTGAGAAAAGGGCCGACGCCATGCCGACCCTGAAAAAAACAACTGCAGCACCAAAGTTCAGCAAAACTCACAGCGTTGACACGCGACTGGCGCACATGGGCAAGTGAGTGTGTGATGGACGATTAATTCAGCATTAACCGTACTTTGTCGTAAATGCGCCCAAAAAACCCGGCTTGCGGTACATCGGCAAGAATATAAAGAGGCTCTTGGTGTAACACCTTGCCGTCCAGAGACAAAGACAGCGTACCCACTTTGGTGCCTTTTGCCAGTGGTGCAATCAGTGGTTGGGTATATTGAGCAACAGGCTGGACATCTTGCGCCTTGCCGCGCGGTACCGTCACCCAGGTATCAGACAGCGCACCCAGAGGCACCGACTCGGCCTCACCTTCCCATACACGGGCAGTTACAGCCGGCTTTTCATTGTCAAACAACTTAACGGTATCAAAGTTTTGGAAGCTCCAGTTGAGTAGTTTGAGACTGCTTTCACTACGTGCCGCATCGCTGGGGGCACCCACCAGCACCGAAATAACCCGTCGCCCATCGCGCATGGCCGTGGACACCAGGCAATAACCTGCAGACTGGGTATGGCCTGTTTTCAGCCCGTCAACACTGGGGTCAGACCAGAGCAAACGATTGCGGTTGTGCTGCTTGATGTTGTTGAAGGTGTATTCTTTTTGGCTGTAATAGTGCAAATATTTGGGAAACCGTGTCACCAGGTTTTTGGCCATAATGGCCAGGTCATGCACGGTTGTAAGGTGTTCAGGCCCCGGAAGACCGGATGAGTTCTCAAAGTGAGTGTGCGTCAGTCCCTGACGCGCTGCCTCTTCATTCATGAGTGCGACAAAGGCGCTTTCGCTGCCCGCAACCGCTTCGGCCAGCGCGACCGTGGCATCGTTGCCCGACTGCACGATAACCCCCTGAAGCAACTGGTCAACCGTAACATCTGTGCCCGGCTTGATAAACATGCGGGAGCCTTCGGTTTTCCAGGCTTTTTCAGAAACGTTTATTTTCTGGTCAAGCGACAGGCGGCCATTTTCAATGGCGTCAAACACGACATAAGCGGCCATCAACTTTGTGAGTGACGCGGGCTCGACGGGGTCATCAACGTTTTGTGCGGTGATGACCTGCCCGCTGTTTGCGTCGAGTGTTAGCCAGGCCTTGGCGGCAAGCGTGGGGGCAGGCACCGTAGCCAGCTCACCCACCATGGAAACAGCGGTTTGAGCGGGCGTAGAAATAGCGGGAGCGGCAGGTGCCTCTTGGGCACCTGAAAACGCAGGCGCCAGCACAATGGCAGTACCTGCGGCAAAATGAGCGATGAGGGAAAATCGGCGGCGTAATAGAGAGTGGATCATCGGCAATTTCGTCAGTAAAAAAGTGGAATCAGAGGGCAGCCAGCCGCTGCATTAGCAACTGCTTGAGCGTGATCAGTCTGCCATGGAAAAAATGGCTTGCGTCTGGCATGACGACCATGGGCACCTGATGCGCACGCGCAAAGTTCATGGCCTCGGACAGCGGAACGACCTCATCGGCTTCGCCATGCACCAGCAGTGTGTCATCGGGGATATTGATTTCGCGAAACTTAAAACGTTCAACCGCAGAACCAAATAATAACAGCGCGTCGGGCACAGACAGACCCTGTTCGGCACGCGCGGCATACAGTTGCGCCGCTACCGAGGTGCCAAACGAAAACCCGGCCAGAACCCACTTGCCAGTAACAACCTGCGGGTAGGCCTCTTCAAATTGGACGACCAGTTGCTGCATGTCGGCCGTTTCGCCGACGGCAGCGTCAAACTCGCCCTCAGAGTCACCCACACCCCGAAAGTTGGGTCTTACCGCCACCAGCCCGCGTTGCACGCAAGACCGGGATATGGTGGTAACCACTTTGTTGTCGCGGCTACCGCCATGCAGCGGGTGAGGATGCAGCACCAGCGCCCATCCTTGCGGGTCATCATCCGGAAAATCGACTATGCAGTCAATGGCCCCGGCCTGGCCCTGGAAAACAATTTTCTGCGTACGCACAAGCAATACTACCAATTTGAGTTATAAACAATGGCTGGCCCATTTTACGCCACCTGAATTCTCGCGACCTCACGTCCATGACATCCAAGTTTTCACCCCCCTTGCCGACACCTGCCGAGATGATCTCGCAGCTTGGTACCGCCCTGCCATCCTTCAAACAAATAAGATGGGTTGAAAGTACCGAATCAACTAACGGCGACCTGATGGCGCTGGCCCGCAACGACCTCGGCCCAGTGGCACGCCCGTGGCTGCTGGGCGCACACCTGCAAGAACGAGGCCGGGGCAGAGCCGGCCGCAGCTGGCAGAACCGCTCCGGCGCCAACCTGATGTTTTCATGCGCATTTGATATTTTCCTTCCGGCGCGCCAGCTTCCTACGCTCTCGCCACTGGTAGGCCTGGCAGCCTGTGAGGCCCTGCGCACTCTGGTTTCCCCATCGCTGCAAAGCCATATCTCCATGAAATGGCCTAACGACATTCAGTGGCGTTTTGCCAAGCTTGCCGGGATACTGGTTGAAACCACCCGCGCGAGCACGTCCCCCATCAGCGCTGACCACCACGTAGCCATTATTGGCATGGGTATCAACCTTGACGATGCACGCGCATTAAGCCAGTCGCTGAACCGGCGCGTGGCAGACTGGTCTGAAGTCGCCCGAGAAGACAGCGTGGCCGCCAGTACAAGCGCATCCCTCATCGTCGCACGCATTGCCCAGGCTTGGTATAACAGCCTCAACGAGGTCACGGCCTATGGTTTCGAATCTATGCCAGGCCGCTACGCGCACGTAGACGCGCTGGCAGGCCAGCATATTCATGTTCTGGATAATGGCCGCATCCTGCAGGCAGGCATTGCCTGCGGCATCGATATGGCGGGCCATCTGCTGGTGCGCACGCCCGATGGAGAAGTGCCCATACATGTCGGCGAGGTGTCAGTACGACCACGCGAGGAGCACGGGGCATGAAGTTACTTATTGATGTCGGCAACACCCGAATCAAGCTGGGCTGGGTCAGAAATGGCTTACGCGAAAGCCAAAGCCTTGCTCTGGGCCACCACGAGATCGACCGCCTGAGCGACTGGCTCGAACAGCTTGCCACGCGGCCCTCAGCGGCGATAGGCGTCAACGTCGCCGGACCGTACATCGCAGAGGCCATCGATGAAATCTTCACGACACAGGTCAACATAGAAACTGAATGGGTGCACAGCCAGCCTCAAGCGGCCGGCGTGCGCAACGCCTACGATCACCAGCAACTGGGGGCAGATCGCTGGGTATCCATGCTGGGGCTGGCCACGCAGATTACACCGGGTGACGACACGCCGCTCCTGCTGGCCAGCTTTGGCACCACAACCACGATTGACACGCTTGAACCCACCGGCCCGTCCGAAATTGACACCACTGCCGTGTTTCTGGGTGGGCTAATCCTGCCCGGCCCCTTGCTGATGACGAACTCCCTGGCCACCGGCACAGCGCGATTGCCCGTGGCCGACAGCCCCGCAGCCGCGTTTCCACTGCATACGCACGAGGCTATCAGCAGCGGCATCGCGGCCGCACAAACCGGTGCCCTCTTGCGTCAATGGCGTGAAGTGCTTGATCGACATGGGCGTGCGCCCCGTCTGTTCAGTTCGGGCGGTGGATGGCCGCTGGTAGAAAGCGAAATGCATCGCACCGTGGCGCGAGCCCAGGCAGACCTGGGGCTAGCACAGCAGCCCATACACTGGCTGCCTTCACCGGTACTCGATGGGCTGGCGCAGCTTGCTGTCACAGCATGAAAGCCAGTGATTGACGTCTTGCCGATATATGCTGGCTATTTCGAGGCCGGTGCAGCGCGCGTTGAAGGGGTTTGACCCGACGGCGTCTGACTCGGCGGCAACGGCGCATTGAGCGTAATGGAAAACTGATTGCGCTCTGAAAGCTGCCGGGGCTGCCGGCCTTGCTCGCTGGGCGGAGGCCCGAAAAAGCCCTGGCCCAGTGCCAGCACAGCCAAATTTGCTAGAACAATGACAAGAAATAACGAACGCATGGTGAGAGCAGACCCGAAGAAACCAGCAGGGCACAGTGTAAACTTTATGCACAAAGTTTAAAACAGGCGGGGCCTGCCTCAGACTATGTCCGTAACGCGCGGGCTGGCACTACAGAGCACAGAGCCCCTGGGCATGCAAATTGCATAGCAAGCCAACACCTTCACAACGGCCGATACGCCTAACGACGCATTCTATGAAACCAATACGAAAAGCTGTTTTCCCGGTTGCTGGTCTTGGCACCCGATTTCTTCCGGCTACCAAAGCCATGCCAAAAGAAATGCTGCCCATCGTCGACAAGCCGCTAATACAGTACGCCGTCGAAGAAGCCATTGCAGCCGGCATTACCGACCTTATTTTTATTACCGGGCGCAACAAACGGGCTATTGAAGACCATTTTGACAGAGTTCCCGAGCTCGAGGCAGAACTTGAGGCCAAGCAAAAAACGGAGCTGCTCGACCTGGTACGCAACATTCTTCCCTCCCACGTAAACTGTATTTACACCCGGCAGCCTGCCCCGCTCGGCCTTGGGCACGCAGTGCTATGCGCGGCCCCCATTGTTGGCAATGAGCCCTTTGCCGTCCTGCTGGCCGATGACCTCATCGATGCGCGCACCTCGGTCACCCGCCAGCTTGTGGACGCAGCGCACCAACAAAACGGCAGCGTCATCGCCATTCAGGACGTCGCGCGCGAGCACACCAACAAATATGGCATTATTTCAGGCGAAGCCGTCAATGCAACAACCACCCGCCTGTCGGGCATCGTAGAAAAACCCAGCCCTGATCAGGCCCCTTCAACGCTGGCTGTGGTTGGGCGATATGTACTCGAACCCGAGATTTTCGAGCATCTGCGCCAGACCCAAAAAGGGGTAGGCGGCGAAATACAGCTTACCGACGGTATTGCCAGCTTACTTAAAACCCGAGCGGTATATGGTCTGCGCTACGAAGGCGACCGGTATGATTGCGGTAGCAAAGCCGGTTTTTTTCACGCAACGCTGGCCCTTGGTAAAAAATACCACGGCTTGATACCCTAAGTGCAATAAGCTACCTCGATGCTCTAGGCACTAGGCTAGGACCAAGCTAGTTTTCTGGTGCATCGATGTTTCTGATTTAGAAAATCTCCCACACGCACCCGGTTGTAACATTCATAGTGCGCAAGTCTGAATACGAAGATTTCCGCACCAAAAACAGCCAAATACAGCCAAATACAGCCAAAAATCCAGATTAGCTCAGCGGCTCGCCGCGTCGGCACCACGGTTTTGCTCCCAGCGCCAAGCATCTTCGCACATCTCGGATAAGGTGCGTGAAGCACGCCATCCCAAAAGACGATAGGCCTTCTCAGTATCGGCCCAACACTCTGCAATATCACCAGGTCGTCTTTCAGCGACTCGATATGGGACCCGTTTACCGCTGGCTTGCTCAAATGCCGCGATAATTTCAAGCACTGAATGCCCCTTTCCAGTACCAAGGTTTACGGTCAATAACTCACTGTCTGAATTCTTGCAATAATCGAGCGCCGCGACATGCCCTTCGGCCAAGTCAAGGACATGAATGTAATCACGCACGCCCGTGCCATCGGGCGTATCGTAATCTGCGCCAAACACTTGCAGCTCGGTTCGCATACCCGCTGCAACCTGAGCCACATATGGCAACAAATTATTTGGCGTCCCTTGCGGTGCCTCACCAATCCGAGCGCTGCGGTGAGCACCAATGGGGTTGAAGTACCGTAGTAGCGCCACACGCCAGCCTGCTTCGCTGGCATGCAGGCTCTCGAGCATCTCCTCCACTACCAACTTCGTGTGCCCATAGGGATTGGTTGCGGATCGAGGGTGGCTCTCAGTTAACGGAAGCGACTGTGGTTCACCATATACTGTGGCGGATGAGGAAAATACAATAGTGCGAACCGCAGCTCTTTGCATCGCTTGGAGAAGCTGCAAGCTGCCGTTAACGTTATTGTCATAGTACGACAATGGCTCAGTAGTCGACTCACCTACGGCCTTTAGCCCAGCAAAGTGCATTACCGCGTCGATTCTGTGCGTGGCAAAGATTTTATCAAGCAGAGCACGATCTCGAATGTCACCTTCGATGAAGCTGGGTGCCTCGCCCGTAATCTCGGCAATTGCATTTAACACTGCCGCATCACTGTTACACAGGTTGTCGAGTATAAGCACACGGTAACCTGCTTCCTGCAGGGCGACTGTAGTATGACTGCCAATAAACCCAACCCCACCCGTCACCAACACGGTTTCTTTCTCAGCAATCACGCTTTTACTCCTCTACCAAATACCGTTTCTCGCTCTTCATCAGCGGTCAAGAAAACATCAAATTAACAAAAAGGTAGCAAGCGTTATGTTGCTACCCAAAACTCTTTGTGTGTACCCGAAAATAGCGAAGCAGCCACTAAGCGGAAGCACAGCCCGGAGCAAGCCCCCTCAACACTGGGTGTCGAGAGTACGATACGTACTGAAGCCTGAAACTTGGCCCCGCTGCCTGTGGCGCTATCTTTATCGCCGGCTGATCTCATTAAGGCCGGCGAGCACGCGCGCCACTGCCCCTGTGTGCTTTTGCACCCAGTGGGCACCAGCCTTGCCCATACGGCTCATGCGCTGCGGGTCTTCAAGCAATTGCAAGGCCGTATTGAGCGCGGCGGACGCATCAGGCACACGCAGCGCGGCACCCTCGTCCATGGCATCAACAACCGCCTGTTCAAAATTGCGGGTATGAGGGCCCACCAGCACAGGCACGCCCACCGCGCAGGCTTCTATCATGTTTTGGCCGCCCAGTGGTTGAAAACTACCGGCCACTATCGCTACATCAGCCAATGCGTAAAACCAAGGCATTTCACCCAGCGTATCGCCCAGCAACACAGCCGAACTGGTGCAGGACTGCAAGGCTGTCGAACTGCAGTCGCCTTCTTCGATAAGCTGCGAACGCCTTACAAACGTTAGCCCCGACTGCGCAAGCTGTGTGGCAGCGGTCTCGAAACGCTCTGGGTGACGTGGCACGATGCAGAACAGTACTTTGTCGGAAAGATTGCGACCCTGAGCCCGTGCGCGCTTGAGCAACTTGCCTATGGCACGGATGAACAGTTCATCTTCACCTTCGCGCGTACTTGCAATGACGATGACTTTGCGCACGAGTTTGGCGGAAAATTCTCGCCCTCGCTGGATTTTGTCGGCTGGCAGGGAGACATCAAACTTGAAGTTGCCTGACACCCCCACGGCAGAAGCACCGGCCTGCTCCAGGCGCTGGGCATCATGGAGGGTTTGCGCAAACACCGCCGAAAAACTGCCATAAGCGCGTCGCATGACGCTGCCCAGGCGCAGCGCCTGCCGCAAGGCATTATCTGAAAAACGAGCGCTCACGAGCATCATGGGCACCTGCGCCTCTGACGCCGCCATTAACAGGTTGGGCCATACCTCACGTTCGATAAGCACACCAGCGCGGGGCTGATAGTGGCTGAAAAAGCGACGGGCAGCCCCCGGAAAGTCATATGGCAGCCACTGCAGCTCCAGACGTCCCTGTGCAATGGCGGACGCAAACAGACGCTCACCTGCATCGCGGCCGGTAACTGTCATATGTGTGAGCAACACGTCTTCACCCTGATCAAGCAGGGCCTGTATAAACGGTGCGGCGGCGCGGGTTTCGCCCAAACTGACGGCATGCACCCAGACCGGCTCGCGCAACGCGCTGGGCTGACTATAGCGACCGAAACGGGCACCTGAGCATACCCCCCAGTTGCCGCCAGCCTTGCGCGCACGAAGGCCCATCCAAACCAGCAAACCTGGTGAGAGTACCCTGATTAGCGCAGTGTAAAGAAAACGATTCAATGAAAATACGCCCTACTGAGTGGGACAGTCAGTTTATCGTATGTTTGCAGCCAGGCACCGTAACGGGCACTACCCCTATTAGTTGGGCAATGGGTTAACGGTGCTGCCGGGTAGGTCGGCATGCCTGGTGTCTTCGAACTCGAGCGCCTGTTCAACGGCGCTTAAGACGGTCTCGGCGGAAGGAGCACTGCCGCGTTCACCCAGACTGGCCGTATAAGATGGCCCTTCAAGCGGGGTGCGAACTGGCGTTGAAGCCTTGTAAATACCTATGGTGGGCCGCCCCAGGCCGGCCGACAAATGCGTAAGCCCACTATCGAGGCCGACCATGATGCGCGCCCCCGCCAGCACCAAAGCGACCTCGGTCAGGTTCATGCGAGGAAGCACTTCTGCGTGCGGATTGCCTTCTACTAGCCGACGCGCTCTTTCGGTTTCGGCGGGGCTTCCCGAAAGCAGCTTAAGCGCCAGCCCATGCTCTTGCAGCCTTGCAAAAACACGTTGCCAGTCAGCCTCAGGCCAAAGTTTGTCGTCACGACTGGCAGACGGCATGATCACCGCGTAGGGTTGAACCTGTATCCCGCTGGTAATGGCGCCCAGCCCGAAATCAGCCTCGCCCGTATACGTGTACCCGAGCGCAGCAGCCGCAAGTTGCCGCTGGCGGGCAACAGCAGGCTGCCAGAACTTAATGGTATGTTTGACGTTATAAAAAAACGAAGCAAGAGGTTCGCGTGCAGAGCGGAAGTCAAGACCATGACGCTCTCCGTGCGCCTGCCTGACCAGCCAGACCGATTTCATGAGGGCCTGCATGTCGAGCACGATATCGTAGTGTTGCTGCCCCAACTTGTGACGCAACGCTTTACGCGCGGCACGCGTTTGCGCTGACCACCAGTGCTTGCGCCAGCGGCGATGGGCAACCGGTATGACCTCATTAACGGCCGGATGCCAGGATGGGATCTCGGCAAAACCCTCTTCGACAATCCAGTCGATTTGCGCACCAGGTACATGCCGGGCAATATCAGAGATAGCCGGCAGCATATGCACCAGGTCACCCAGTGAAGATGTGCGGACAATCAGGATTTTTTTTGTCATTCGCGAATTATAGGTTACGTCTGCGCCATTCAACCATGCCGATCGTAATTCCGCTGGCGCAGATAATACCTATGCCCAGCCACGAAAACGCGTCTGGAAACTGCCCCCAAACCCACCAGCCCAATACGGCCGCGCTGACGATCTGCAGATAAACAAAAGGCGCCAGCAGCGAAGCCGCCGCATGCCGATAGGCCTGAATCTGAAGCAAATGCCCCAAAGCCCCCCAGAAGCCCGTGCTGATCAGGATCAGCCAGTGCCAGGCATCAAGCTGGGCCAGCGCGGGCAACGCGTCGGGCAAAATAAACGGAAGCGCCAGTGTCAGGCAAATACTACCTACACCGCCACTCCAGATCAAGGTTGTAAAGGAGTCATCGACAGCTACGCGGCGTGTTGTCAAAAACTGCGCCGCAAAAAGACAGGCTGTGAGCAGACCAAACAACGTACCCACCGGATCAAGACCTGCGCCCGGACGGATCACAATCAACACCCCGGCAAAACCCACACCGGCGGCTACCCAACGGGACGTACGCGCCGCCTCTTTAAGCAGCCAGGGTGCGAGCGACAATACGATCAGCGGCGCCAGAAAATTGATGGCAGTAGCCTCTGCCTGCGGTAAATAATGCAGCGTGGTAAAAAACGACATGGTCGCAAGCAGCATGACCGCGCCTCGCGCTATCTGTGCACGCGGCCTGACGCTGCGCAAGACACGTAGCCCGCGCACCGGCAATACCAGGCCCAGTACCAGCAGCAGATGCACCACATAGCGCACCCAGCACAGCATGAGCAGCGAAACACCACCCGCCATGACCCACTTGCCACTGGCATCCAGGCCAGACAGCGCCCAGGTAGACAGCACCAGAAGGACAATACCGGCCAATGGCCGTGTGACGGCTGCCTTCACGGACGCAGCAGCCTGGCCACGTTTGGGGTCACCACTCGCCACCCTGGCCCCAGCACTCATATTAAAGCTTGACCAGTTCTGTCTTGAAACGCGCAGCCCGATCCACGTAGGTACTCGAATTACGACGCAAGCCTTCAACCTCTTCATCACTGAGTGTGCGTATGGCTTTGGCCGGTGCACCAACAATAAGCGATCGCTCGGGGAATACCTTGCCCTCGGTGACCAATGCGCCCGCACCCACCAGACTGTCGCGACCGATAACTGCCTTGTTAAGCACGACTGCCTGGATACCGATCAGCGAGCCATCTTCGATGGTGCAGCCATGCAGCATTGCCTGATGGCCTATGGTGACGTTTTTGCCGATGGTCAGAGGACAGCCCGGGTCGGTATGCAGCACGGCGCCTTCCTGAACATTTGAACCCTCGCCCACCACGATGGGTTCATTGTCGCCACGGATGACAGCACCGGGCCAGACGCTGGTGCGGGCCTGAAGCTCGGCCTGGCCGATGATGGTGGCTTCATTTGCGATGAAGGCAGAATCGTGAATTTTGGGGGCGAATTCGCCAAATTTATAACAGGTCATGTCTCGGTCTTTCTATGGTTTGAGGGTTAGCCGTGACGGCTGCCATTGATGATACACCGCGAAGGCCCAAGGCCTTATGGAAGGAGTTGTTGCGAGGCTGAGAAAAAACGGCCTAGCTGCGTACTTCCATAAACATTAAGGTGCTGATCGTCGAAATAGACGGGAAGCCCATCGTACAGACTGTGCTGGGAAAAACGATCAAAATACGACGTCAGATCTACCCATTTGACCCCTGCAATGCCAGCCACAGCGCGTTTGATTTCCAGATTTGCCCTGTCAGCCTCGTCAGAAGGCTGACGATCAATACGAAGACCCATTTTCTGAAAATGGGCAAGCCTGAATGGCGATATTGTAAGGCGAGGCACGTCCGACAATACATACACAGGTATGGTCTGCGCAATAGTCGTTAATGTGCCGGTTAACTTGGCCAGATAAGCAGGGTCGGCAGCATCTTCCGTCCACCCCAGCTGAAAGGCCCAGAAAGACGTGAAAACCATGGCATCGTACTTCGCGTAGTTTGCCAGAACATATTGTTTGAGCTCATTGCAGGGTATTCGGGCAAACGGTGGCAACACCTGCTCGTTAAACCCAAAGACCGGCGAACAAGAGCTTCCGGTGAGCACTCTGGCCGACCAACCTTCTGACCGGCCCACGACGTCCACGAATGCGTTCAGCGACGCCGCGTGTGAATCGCCGGTAACCAGCACACGCGCAGGCTTGGCCGGATCACCTCTGAGGCAGTGTTTGTCGAAATTGCCATGACAAACATCGCTGCCGTAACTTATGAGTGCAAGGTCTGACCCAGCTGCAGAAGGTGACTGAACCATGGGCGAATTGAAAAACGCCATCATGCCCGCCACTGGCAACAGGTAAAACCATGAAAAAGCATGTGCGAACGATACCCGCCGCCTGCGGGTTGTTTGCTCGACCAAGGCATAGCTGAGCCAGGCGAGAAGAAAAGCGGCCGCACTGGCCGTCAACTGCCACGAGACAGGCAGGGCATAGCGCCCATAGACGTAGCGCATATAAGCCAGTACGGGCCAATGCCACAAATAGAGCGAATAAGAAATCAGGCCAACGGCCACCATGGCCTTCAGGCTAAGCAGCTTGCTGGTCCAGGTGTGCCTGTAGTTGTTACATTGGCCCAAATACAGAATCAACCCTGCGCCCAGGCATGGCGCGAGCGCGTTAAACCCTGGATACATAGACATTTTGGTCAGCAAAAACATGGGGGTGATGACCAGGGCCAGGCCCACCAGCGACAATGTACCGGTCCACCGTGTGGACCTGGGCTGTCCCAGGAAAGCAGCCAGCGCGCCTATCATGAGCTCACCAAACCGCGCCTGCAACAGAAAGTACAGATGCTGCCTGCTCTCGGCGTGCTCCAGCGCGAACTGCGTCCAGATGAAACACACGAGAATCAAGCAGCAGGCCACGCCAGCATAAAGCTTCCGGCACGCAAGGGACGAAGATATTCTGAATCGGTGCGCCGCGAAAAAAAGCCCAGCAAGCACCAGTGGCCAAAGAAAGTAAAACTGCTCCTCAACTGACAAGGACCACATGTGCAAGAGCGGGAGCTCGTCTGAGGCTGCGTCGAAATACCCACGATCGCGGGCGAAGAAAATATTGGAAGCGAAGAAGACGGCATATTTTGCCGAAGCAGCCAGATCCCGCATGTCGGCAGGCAACAACAGCACAAAGCCCACTGCGAGCGTGACCAGCATCACCGTGAGAAACGCAGGCAGAATCCGCATTATCCGTCTGACATAAAACTGGGCAAAAGAAAACGCGCCAGCTTCCATCTCGCGAACGATGATACGAGTAATGAGAAACCCCGATATCACGAAAAAGATGTCCACGCCAATATAGCCGGCAGGAATCAGACTATTGTGGAGATGGAAGAAAAGCACCGAGAGCACAGCAATGGCACGTAGACCATCTATGTCGGTTCTGTATGCGTTGCGATTCGTGGACACGATATATGAATGGTAAGGGATAGCTTCAGGAATAATGCCAGCGCGAAAAAACGTTGCACAAAATGAGCTTGAGCGATCATACACGCAGCGGGCCGTACCAAGACAGTGAAGTACTTGCTAACATCCCCCATCCCACCGCTATGATTTTTGTAACAGCGAGCACGTATACTGTCAGCAACACCCAGCGGCCTTTACCCGGCCGCGCCTATTCTGACGGCATCACATTATTCTTCGGAGTTAGCGTGGACAAACACGAAAGCTATCCACGAGCGCAGAACCATGAAGTTGATCTGGCCGACATACTTTGCGCTTTGTGGGCGGGCAAGTGGCTGATTCTGGGCATTACTGCCCTGATTTCCTGTATTAGCGTCGCGTACGCATTAATGGCAACGCCAGTGTACGAAACGACAGCAAGAACCCTGCCCCCCACTGCAAGTGGGCTGGTCAGCTATAACGCCGCCAGCCAGCTAACTGGTGCCGCCATCAATGGCATGCTGAACACCGACTCTCCTGAAGGCATACAGACCATCTCACCCGACGACGCCTATGCCGCATTTATCATGCAGCTTGGTTCAAACGCCATCAAAGAGAAGTTCTTTGAGACGTATTATCTTCCCAAGATGTCTAAAGAAGATGATGCCAGCACCCAGAAACTCTGGAAACGCCTGGAACACAGCGTGCGTATCACTCTGCCCACCCAAACCGACGCCAGTGCTGCGGTGACCATAGAGGGCACAGACCCGCGCCGAATCGCCGACTGGGCCAACCATTATGTCGCGCTGGCTATCGACGCCACCAAACTAGTATTGCTGGACAACCTCAAAGGCGAGATAGAGGTTCGCAAAAATGGCGTAAAAAACCAAATCTCAACGTTGCGCGTTGTTGCCAAAGAATCACGTGAATCAAACATAGTCCGGTTGCAGAGCGCGCTGAAAATCGCTGAATCCATAGGCCTGGAATCGCCGCAGGAGGGCATACCCTTTATCGCCATAGGCACTGGCACTGGCAGCGCCAACCCGGATAACTTTGCCAGCAACGAGCTCGCTTACCTGCGCGGTGCCAAAGCATTGCGCTCCGAAATTGACCAGATCAGACAACGCCAGAACGACGACGCCTATATCAACGAATTGCCAGACCTCATCAAGAGGAAAGCCTTGCTTCAAGGCATTACTGTGGATCAGCAGCATCTATCAGTGGCCCGCGTCGACTCGGCCGCCCAGGCGCCTGAAGACCCGGTCAGACCGAGAAAGAGCCTGATTGCCGGGCTTGGTCTGGTTGTAGGCCTCATGCTGGGCATGATGCTCGTGCTTGCACGCCTGATGCTGAAGAAGGCCTGAACCCACCACCGTCAATACTTGAGGCCAGGGCCCTTATACGATGACCACGCTACCCAACCGCCGGTTTCATAAGCTTCACGAACAGATATTATTGTCTCGTTCGTTATCGTTGATTCTAGGGTGGGCCGTTTCTGTGCTTCTACCCCTCTTGCTTTACTGGGGCAGCCCTATTGTATTGGCCCCTAACCAAGGCCAGAAGACTGCGATATTTGTCACCTCGATAGCCTTTGTAATATCGCATTTTGCCGTTCGACAACTTTCGGCGATTTACCCCGGTGGCCGTTCGGGCTATTTCATCGCACCGCAGGTGATAGTCATCTACATGTTGCTGGCACTGATTGCACTGCTGCTGCGCATCGACATTTCACGATTCATACTGGTTACCTGTGGTCTGGCTGCCTTGGCCTGGTTTCATCTGGAGCATATTTCCACCTATAAGTATCGCGTGCTCAAGCTTGCCGTGATCCCGGGCGGCATGGCAAGCGACGTGTTGACGCTTTCCAATGTGGACGCGCGCGAAATCAAAAATCTTGACCTCGAAGAAGTGCGCTACGACGCCGTCATCGCCGATTTTGACTGTCTGGATCAAGAAACAGAACGTTTTCTGACCCGATGTGCACTCAGCAGATTGGCCGTTTACGATGCCAAGCTTGTGTATGAATCTTTCTCGGGCAGGGTCAAGATCAACAGGATGTCCGAAAATAATATCGGGTCACTGTTGCCCACGCCTATGTATGAGCGCGTCAAATTACTGATGGATTGGGCAATTGTGCTGGTCACGCTGCCCATCGTGATCCCTGTCTGCCTGATCACGGCGATGCTGATACGCCTGGAAAGCCCCGGCCCCACGATATACCGCCAGACGCGTATCGGCCAGGGAAATCGACCCTTCACCATCTACAAATTCCGAAGCATGCGGTTTGACCGGGAAGCCCCGCAACAGTTTGCCGGTGAAAACGACCCTCGCATAACCAGGGTGGGCAGAGTCATCCGACAGTTGCGCATTGATGAATTACCGCAGTTTTTCAATGTGATTAAAGGCGAAATGAGCTTGATCGGGCCACGCCCCGAGCAGCCGGCATTTGTCGAAGAGTTCGATCGCAAAATCCCGTTCTACAGCTATCGTCATGTTGTAAAGCCGGGCATCACCGGCTGGGCCCAGGTTCGCCAAGGCTATGCTGCAGACACAGACGCCACGCAAATCAAAATAGAGCACGATTTTTATTACATCAAGAACTGTTCACTCTACCTTGACTTGATGGTGGTGTTCTTGACGGTCAGGACGATGTTGACGGGGTTTGGGGCGAGGTAGCAAGTTAACCTCGATTGGCCCATTAGAACTTTCTGCCCCTCACTCTGGTAAGCCTTCATCACTCAGGCTATATATTATAAAAGCCTATGCTCACTATTTTGCAATGCACAATTCAGAGCTATGTTGCTCAGACTGATCGTGCGGGAGACTACTACACGTTAATCATTCACGAAATCAGTGTGTATAAGTTGCAGCTAAGTGCGTGAATAAATACAAGAGCGATATTTGATCCAAAAGAGATTTACATATGTCAAAAATTAGCAATACCGGATGCATACGCACCATCGCTTTGAGTTTAGCGATGGGGTGGGCTGGATTCAGTGGCGTCGCGCTGGCCGGAGAGTGTGCCAAATACCCTATTGCGCCACGAACGCTTCACGCCTCCGCTGCCGAATATGCGACATCCGACAAATTCAGTCTGGATGCTGAACAAATATTGGTTTTCGACTATGGATCTGCTTACGGTGGCCTGGGTAAATTTCGCAATCCTTATTTCATCTCCAATTACGCAAATGCCTTGTATCGAGATTATTTAGCCACAGATTGCAAGGATGAAAGACTCAAGGCCTCATTTCTTAGACAGGCAGATTACTTAGTCGACAAGGCGGTCCTTGAGAACGATATGGCATTATGGAAATACCCGTTTAGGAACGATCACTTCGATTTGCCACCGGGATGGATATCCGGCATCGGCCAAGCCCGCATTGCAAGCGTATTGCTCAGAGCATATGGGCTTACCAACGATAACAAATACAAAGAAATTGCATACAAAGGCATGGCGACTTATCAGCACAGCTTGAAGGAGGGTGGAGTCGTCACTAAAGACGATGAAGCAACATGGATAGAAGAAACAGCAAGCCATGAAGGCAACAGTCATAAAATACTCAACGGCCACATCACCGCCATATCAGGAATCATCGATTTCGGCGCCCTAACTAGCGATCCTCAGTGGGATGATTTGGTACGCCGTGCTCTACTAGCTGTAAAGCGTGATCTCCCTCTATTTGATGCTGGATTTACCTCATATTACTCACTGGGTCAGCCTGGCTCGGAACGAGTTATCGCCCCTCGCGCAGACTATAACTCGCTACATGTAGAGCAATTACTTTGGCTGTATGAACAGACGAGAGACAGTTGGTTTCTACAATGGGCGAGTAGACTCCAAGCTTATGAAGTTAATGGGTTCGGCTATTCAGCCAAGGGCTCTGTAGACCCTATTCATCATGGGCCAAATCAGGCCGCCGGCTTATATGGAATTCGTTATTGGTCGCATGCAAAATTTCCTACCTGGTTTCAGGTAACGCTACCAAAAACCTTGTCTGTCAAAGGGTTCTGGATTGACGGTAATGGACAAAAGGCTACCCCGAGGGATTTCTCAATTGAGGCATTCATAAATGGAAAATGGAAACTGTTGTATGAAGTAACCGATAATTCCGAAAAGCGACGTATGATCTATTGGGATCATTCGATTGACACAGATCGAATCCGATTGAACATTTCTAAAGACAATGGAAACCGGAACACCGCCTTGCAGGCCGCAATGCCAATATTGACTACACCTCAATATGCGGCTGTCACTAATTCATGCAACTATAAAATCACGAACGGCTCAAACTACAACGTCAATGCAGCGACTGACGCAGACCCTACCACTGCGATGAAAGTGTATTGCTCAGGCTGGGTGGTACTGCCTAATCCCGATAGAAAGAGGATTCTGTCGATTCTGTTCGACGGAGACGACAATGCCTTGATGGATATAGAGTACTCCTTGACAGCCGATAATTGGAAGCCACTTGGCACATTCTCTGCGGCTGAGGCTCAAGCTCTGTATGTGCCTCCGAGCTCATTCATAAAACTTGGCTTTAATAAAGAAATTCGTCAAATAAGACAGATTAAAATTCGTTAAGGCTATATGTCGTATCTATATTAAAATCCTAACTGATACTTCCCGTATCCAGCAGCGCTGCAGCGTAAGCATCTGGAGAAAATTATTATATAAAGTACGCGAGTCAGGCTTGAGCAGTTTCTTTCCATTTGGCGTTTGCGGTAGCACCCCATGACAAGGCCACCATTGGCCAAAACACTGGCTTGGCCGTTAGCATCATGATCAATGATGCCGAATTCAAATAAAAAGCAAATTTCCATAATACGCTGGGTGATTTACGTACAACCCCGTTCACTGCCATGAAAAATGCCAATAAATTTATGGCGAAATACACAACAAACCCAACAAGTCCAAAGCTAACCCAAGCTGATAGCACATTATGCGAATAAGTACCTACACCACCCGCCTGAAAATGCCCAGCAAAAACGCCTGACAAAGGATTTTGAAAAATCTGATTAAGAGCATAATGAGTTTGAGACTCTCTCTGTGACCAGCTTGAATCTGCAGAGAGGCTAAACACATTCATCTGCCGAGACGATGCTAGGCTGTCAAAATTAATTATTACCGCAACCATCAAAACTATTGCAGCCACAACCATCGGAACGACCCAACTGGGTTTATTGACGATTCGTATCAGCTCAAACAAACCTACGGCGAATACAAACCCGTAAAGCTCAGACCTTGCTCCAAACGTAAATATCAATGCCGTAGCCAGAGCGCAAAAAACAAGCCTCAACCCATCTTTTTGAATGCTGGCAACCAACGCAATTGAAACAATCATGACGCTTCGTGTAAAGCCCTGGTAGCTCACGTTGTATCCTCCGAACAGGTCACGAGGATTAACAATCAAATGGCTTATATCAATAAACGTCGCAGACAAGACCGCAAACCCCACCCAACTCAGCCAAAGAGCCAAAATGACCCGGCGATGAAATGGGTTTGACAGCGCCCCAACATATAGCAAAGCCACCCAACTCATTAATAAGTAAAATATTTGCCACATTGATCCGGCTGGAATACTGTCACTTGGCAGGAACACATAATGGGCCAATGTCCATATAAAGCAATAGATCAAGAGAATTAAAATAGGGATAGAAAGCAGAAATGATCTGGCCAAGACAAGAAACATTTGCCCCGAAAAGACAAATACTCCGATCAATCCTAAAATTATCGCCTGGCCGAAAAACCCGATTAGTAAAGGCAGCCCCATCCACGCACAGTTGAAATGCCAATAAAAAAAGCCTGGAAACAGCAACAAAAAAACCAGTGTTGCCATCCGTTCGGCCCAAACAAATCTGGAGTATTCATTCACTCGGATGCTCTCAATATAGTAATTGACAACAAACTCTTGCTGCCGAACACTGGTTACAATATATTTTTATTCAATATTTAATTGAAATTAACCTGATTTTTTTTAGTACGAACAAAAAACCCAATTTTTAGGATTTCAACTCAGCTTAAATAGAAAGCAACTCTTTTTCAAATCGCGCCGCTAAAGCTTCATATTCATACAGCCTGAGCACAGCTTCATACCCAGCTTCACCCATGCGCTGACGATCAGCCTCGGAGTGTAGCGTCATGGTCTTGATAGTATTAGCAATCGATTCCGGGTCGATAGGGTCGGCAGAAAGCCCACACTGATGATCTTCTACCGGATTATTTGCAGCTTTACAGGCGAATATCACCGGCAACTTGGCAAGCATGTAATCCCAAAGCTTATTGGGGCTGATACCAAAGCGAAAAATAGGTTGAGGATTAAGCGAAATATAACCAGCTGACGCCTGCGTCAGTACCTTCATTATGTCAGCCTTGTCGATCTGGTCATGAAACTCAACGTTGGTCAGCGCTTCGTCTTCCGCGTACTGCATTAAGCGGGATTTCATCACCCCTCTGCCAACGAGTAGCAGTTTAATTGTCGGGTGCGACGTTTTGAGCAGACGAAATGCTTCAAGCACGGTATGGATAGCATTAGGCTCACCGAGCGCCCCGGCGTATATCACCACGAAGTTACCCTGCTGCTTCAAATCGATTACGTGCTGCTCTAGCGGTGCAACTGGTTCGGTATCATCCGAGGCGACCTCAACGCCGCCTACGCCGTTCGGAATCCAGACAAATTTTTCTGGTGCCATCCCCCTGCTAACCATATGATCTTTCGCACAGGGCAACAGACTAATAACCTTGTCAGACTTTTTGTACGCAAACTGTTCTATCCACCCCGTTACTTTGACCACCCGTGACTCTGGGCTCATGTCGGCAAGCTCAACAAGGCTCAGCGGCCAGATATCGCGAACTTCGAATAGGATTTTGGAGCGCAGCAGCTTGGCAGCCAGCCACGCACCCACGTAGCCAAAGGGGTGGGGTGATGAGTAGATGATTACATCCGGACGACCCTGCTTAACTGCCCTGAACAGACAGTACGGCGCCAGAAGAACAGAAAACAGCAGCATCGACAATTTACGACCCATGCCATTACCACTGTATTTGATGGTGGGAATGAACGCGTAATGCACGCCATCTTTGTGCTCATCGCCATGCCGTGGGCTGTCGGGTTCGAGCAGGTGGTGATAGGAGGCTGACATCACTAAACATTGGTGCCCAGATTTGGCCCAGTGTTTGGCAAAATAATAGGCCCGCCAGTATCGCCCAACACCCGGGCCACCTGCCGAGGGATGTATATACCAAATTTTCATGAGACCGCTTTAGTCCAATAATTTACAGAGAGCGCACACACTCCATCATAGAGGCGCCAGCCAAAAGGTTTGTACGGCACGCGAAAATGCCATTACTGCGTGGCGAGAAAATCCGCAATTCGTCCGGCGGCCTTTCCACCACCGTATAGATTCTCGTTGTCTTCAACTGTGCTACGTGCAGCCTCTCGAACAGCATTCAACATAGCGCCTTCTTCAGGAGCACAAAGCCTGTTGGCACCGATAGAAACAAGCTCCACCCATTCAGTTTGATCCCTGACGGTAACGCATGGCTTACGAAAGAAAAATGCCTCTTTCTGAACGCCACCGCTGTCTGTAACGACGATTGCGCATTTTTTAAGCAACCCCAGCATTTCAAGATAGCCAACCGGCTCTATCGTAATGACGTCAAGCGCAAGGCCGGCTTTTGCAATAGCCTGCCGGGTTCTCGGGTGCACCGGAAGGATAACTGGCGCAATGTCGCGATGCACGCGATTTAGGCCAGCAACAACGCCAGCAAGCCTGATCGGATCATCGGTGTTTTCGGCTCGGTGCAAGGTAGCCAGAACAAAGCCTTCCAGGTTTGCCGCCACATCCGGAACGACCGAGACTTCGCCAAATAGTTTGGCACTATCTTCCATCACATCACCAGACTTCAATATATGCGCCACCTTGTCCGTAATGCCCTCATTATGCAAATTTTCTACAGCGGCATCCGTCGGACAAAACAGAACATCACTAACCCGATCTGTAAGAATGCGGTTAATTTCTTCAGGCATACGCATGTTAAAACTGCGCAGACCCGCCTCAATATGGGCCACCGGCACATGGAGTTTTGCTGCCGCAAGTGCGCCCGCCAGTGTCGAGTTCGTATCACCATAGACCAACAGACGGTCCGGCTGAGTATCGATAATAATGCGTTCGATATCTACCAACATACGACCGGTCATTTCTCCGTGTGTGCCGCCATGGATTCCAAGCATATAGTCGGGCTTGGGCATATTCAACTGGCTGAAGAATATGTCGGACATATTCGGATCAAAATGTTGGCCTGTGTGAATTACTACCTCAGTTATTTCCGGATGCGCTGCAATGGCTCGGGATACAACGCCTGCCTTTACAAACTGGGGACGAGCGCCCACCACTGTCAACAATTTCATTTTTACTATTCCTTGAATAAACCGTCGTAAATGCTCAGAAGAATCTGTTCCTCCGCTACCCAGTTATACCGGGTCGTCACCGCCATGAGGCCGTTCGCCCCTAACCGGCGAGCTTCTTCTTTGTTTGTGGATAGATAATCAATAGCCTCTGCAATAGCCTGCGAGTTTTCAGGATCAACACAGATACCACAGTCGTTTCCTTCGATAATCTCGCGCCATAACGGAAAATGAGAAGCAATGACGGGTATCCCTGCACTCATGTACTCAAACATTTTGTTCGGCTGCGCCTCGATATGGTTCGGAGATGGCAGAAAGGTCACCACGCCAGCTATAGACTTGCTCAGTATCGCCGCAACCCCCTTTCTATCGACGAAACCAACATCATCAACCTTCATCCACCCCTGCTCAGCCTTGAGCTCATCTTCCAGCCCCGGGTCGGACACCTGACCGGCCAATTGCAGTCGCACAGAGGTTTGAACCTGAACCAGGGCACGCACCAGTTCTTTTAAGCCGCGCACACGTGTGATGCCGCCGACATAACAAATGAGATCCTGCTTGCTATCCCAGGCTAACGGCTCGTCGAGTTCGCCAATGAGCGGGTAATTGTTCACCGCCTTTGCTCTCACGCCTTCTGATTCGAACTTGCTCTGGATGGCGGGGGTAGCCGTAACGATATGATCGAGCTTGCGGCACACTGACATCTCGTACCACGACAGGAAATGGTACAAAAACCACTTGCTTGCGGCGTTAAGATAGGCTTTGCCATGAATTTGCTTGGGCAGGTCTTCGTGTGCATCGAAAATCACACGTTTTCCGCGTCTTTTCAGCTTGGCGGCATATGGAAGGAGTTCAGGGTCATGAAGATGATAGATATCTGCATCAAGCAACAGCCCTGCTTTGTATACCCGGCGTGAGGCCTTGAGCATTCTGTCGAACTTGCCTTGCGGCTTGCCCGTATCCACCACCCGAACACCATCGATATTCTCATCACCCGCGCCGTCTGCCACGACCAGCGTTACCTGATAGCCCGCACTCGCAAGCGAGCGGCACTCCTTGAGAAAAATACGTATATCGCGCCGTCGATGAACTGACGTGAGATGGGCTACTTTAAATTCGCTGCGTGAAATCATATAGATAGCCGGTTATCCAATAAGCCAGTGTGCGTTAGGAATAATTTTTAATCCCAGTGCCGCGCAGCGATTCGACCATACCCTGAGCTTTCTTGATCCACGCATATTTTTGGTCCCAGTTTTTATAGATTGAGTAATCCTTACCAGGGCCCGTCGACAACTGCACCAGCTCATCACTCGACATTTGCAATTTCTTTGCTACGTATTCAATATCGTCTTTAAGCTCCCTGGCATCGTACAACGGCTGCTCAAGTGCCTGCAGCGCCTCCTTTCTTGAAATCTGCTGACTTAATACTTGACTTGAAAAGTGGAGGCGCCTTTTATCGTAGCCAAATTTTTTCGGCAGATAGTAATTTTGAAAAAATTTGGTGAAAATAGATTCTCCGTGCTTACGCCCATAGTCTTTGTATCCTATGTGTTCTTTCAGATACATCAGTGCCTCGCGCTTGTCGTAAGACATGTAGTTGAGCGGACGTATAGTCTTCATTTTATAGATGAATGGAAAATAAAAATAATATTGAAATATTCCTACCTTAGGGTAATTTTTCAACGGTACCGAGCCGAACCTTTTGTGGATGTCCATTAAATTATCGACGTCCATGGCCTGATGATGCCATGCCCGGGGAAACACAGATTCAGTCGCGATATTGCCGCCGCTTATGACGTACTTGATATTGTTCTTAACGGCGAAATGATAGAGGGATGCAAAAAAGGCATGATCCTGCGGTACGTCCTGATTGGCAATTTCAGAGCGCAGATAGGCCACTTGCAGGTCCCGCATTTCTTCCCAATCGATAACATGGGTATGAAGATCGTAATTGCAGTGCTTGACGATTTGTTCGATATTAAAGACGGCCAACTCGCTGTTCCAACCACCGTCAACATGCACTACCAAGGGTCGCAGCCCATAATCGCGTATCTTTAGCGCAAGGTAAGAACTGTCAATGCCACCACTCAATCCAATAATGCAATCGTAATCCTTTCCGGTACCGTCTTTTTTTATTTTCTCGCAGATACCTTGCAGACGCTTGTTGCCCTCCTCGTCAGGAAACCAGCGCTTTGACGTAACCGCGTCGAATTCATGACAATGATTACACACGCCTTCAGCGTCGAATGTAATTTGCGGATCCGACGTATCCATAACGCAGCGCGAACAGACTTGATAGGGTTTGCTAGACATCAATTAATATCCTTGAAATTCTCTTCCAACCGGGAATATTCCGGATAGGTAATCAGTACCGCCTTATGTTTGCCGTGGAAAATAAACATATTGCCTGCAGCGACTGCCGATGCACCGGCGCGCACGGCCTCACGTAAATCATCGAGTGAATTGGCACCGCCAGAAGCTACGACGGGCAATGACACAGCCGACGCTACGCGCCTTATAAGATCAGTGTCGTACCCTTTGCCCGTACCTTCCCGGTCAATTGAGCAGATAATCAACTCGCCTGCTCCTGCTTCTTCAAGCTGTTTGGCGTAAGTGACTGGATCCAGTTTGGTATTGTGGGCACCGGATTGCGTATACACCTGATACTTTCCAAGCAAGCTTTTGCGAACATCAATTGCCACAACAATGCTTTGTGACCCGGCTACATTGCTGGCCTCTTTCACAAAACCCAAATCATCTGCTGCAGCCGTGTTAATAATGGCTTTCTCAACACCAATTTTGAAAAGCTTTTCAATATCTTCAAGTTGAGTCAGCCCGCCACCATAGCCAAAAGGCATGAAAGCCTGTGAGGCAATATCTGCGAGCAATTCATAATTGGGTTTGCGGTGCTCACGGCTTGCAGTAATGTCAAAGAAGACGAGTTCATCTACCTCTTTGGTATTGAAGATCTTCACGGCGTTAATGGGGTCACCCACGTATTTATGACCGATAAATTTTTCGCCTTTTACCAGTCCTGCGTTTCTGAGCAGCAGCGTAGGAATGACTCTTACCCTCAGCATACGCGCTCCATGAAGTTTTCAAATACCTTCATACCGAACCGATGGCTTTTTTCTGGGTGAAACTGCGCCGCGTAAATATTTTCTTTATGCACCGAGCAGGTGAAATCATACCCATAGTTGCAGGTGGCTGCGATATCGCGGTCATCAGCACACACCACATGGTATGAGTGAACAAAGTAAAAACGAGGCTCCTGATCCAGGCCGGCAAACAATGCCGCATCTTCTCGTGGTTGGACGACGTTCCAGCCCATGTGCGGAATCTTGAGTTTGCCTGAATCAAAGTCAGGCCCCGTAAAACGCCTGACTTCCCCACGGATGAAACCCAGGCCAGGCAACTTGCCCTCTTCGCTAGACTCAAACAGCAATTGCATACCAAGACAAACCCCCAGAAAAGGGGTTTTTTGCTCCAGCACAAAATACCGCAACACATCTGCAATGCCTGAGGCATTCAGCTTCTGCATTGCGTTGTCGAAGGCGCCCACACCGGGCAGGATGATCCCTGAAAGCCCTTCCACATTTTTCAGATCAGATGTGATGACTGCATCACCACCAACTCTACGCATCATGTTCTGAATAGAGGCGATGTTACCCATGCCGTAATCAAGTATCGCTATCATTTTGACCAACTATTCTTTTATGACGGTTTTCATAAAGGTCAAATATGACCAACTATGATTGGTAGTATTGGCAATTAACATTT
This sequence comes from Alcaligenaceae bacterium, assembly GCA_013416395.1. Taxonomy (GTDB): domain Bacteria; phylum Pseudomonadota; class Gammaproteobacteria; order Burkholderiales; family Burkholderiaceae_B; genus Allopusillimonas. The sequence continues at coordinate 2,529 of JACCEP010000008.1, read as the reverse complement.
TCACTACCCCCTATGGCGCTACCGCGTTACAGCAAGGGGTCTACCCCCTTGCTGTACTGATAAGAAAGGTAGATATATACGAGGTACAGCACAGCGTAGCCCACACTGTAATAGATCAGCGTGGTTTCATATCGATGAAATAAAAACAATGTGGCTATCGTCATGGCCAGCAAGCTAACTTGCCACAACAAATCAACATGCTGTTTCTGCACAATATAAAAGGTGTAGCTCAGCGGGCTGGCCATAAATCGCAACGCATACATCGGAAGCAGCCAAGCTGCTATGGTTCCAGACATGCGCCAGTTTTCGCCAAAAAAGACTGCGAAGACGGTTTCAGAAAAAGGGTAGACAATGGCAACCATCGCCGCAGAGCAGGCCAGCAGCACAAAAAACGTACGCCGATAGATGGTCACGCAATTGCCGTCCGCACGAAAATGCTCGCCCGCTGTACGCTTGAACACATCGCGCACCGCGTTGCCCAATATAGAGATGGGTGCGCCCATCATGCGGGTCGCAAGTGCGTAAAAACCGGCGACCTCTGGCCCAAAGCGACCTGTCAACACAATAATGGGCATTTGAGCCGCCACTGTATTGATCAGGTCGGCGGGCAAGGACAGCAGGGGAAAGCGTTTGTAGCGCGCAACAACACCCCGCACTAGCGTGCGCGCCTGCCCGATCGAGCCTGGCAGAGCATGCTTGAAAGGCACCAATCTGTAGGCAATAAACACGGCAACCCAGGCGCCCGCGACCTGCGCGAGGGCCAGCACCAGTGCAGTGGGCTGCAGCCAGCCAGCGAGAATCTGCAGCACGGTTATACAAAATGTTTGGGTGATGCGTATAAGTGAGAGGTTTTTGACGTCGCCGTTGTTCGCCGCCCATGATTGCCACACCAGCGACAATGCAGCACCCATGCTCATAGGAACCAGCAACACCGTCAGAATGGGCGACATGTGCCCGTACAACTCACCAAAGAAAAAGGCGATCAGTGCAGCAACCACCAGCAGCACCGTCCCCGTCATCACAAGCAGGAGCACAGTAGTGACAACCAGGTCTTCTCGGGCTACCCCATCGGGCTCCAGCCCGAACGCATGCTCCAGCCTGTAGGTAACGCAAACCGTAATGACCAGAGAGATGCCAAGCCAGGTCGAAAAAATGCCGAAGGCTTCGGGTGCGTAAAGCCGGGCTATAAGCAGAGAGCCCAGAATGGGGATCGCCTGGGCCACTGCGGCGCCTGTAAACACAGAGGCCACCCTGCCCCAGTAGCCCGAACCTTGCATGCTCAAATTGGCGCTCCGGGATTCAGGCCGTGCCTCATTGCGCTACTAGGCTTTGCACAATATGACGTTGATCTGCATCCTTAATATAAGGATGCATGGGTAGGCTGATAATGCGCATTGCTACGGCATCCCCCACGGGCAGAGTGGCAGTGCTGTCCGCGACGGCAGGCTGTTTGTTAAGGGGAATGGGATAATGCACTGCCGTGGGCACGCCGCAATCGCTCAACCGCTTCTGCACGTCGTCCCGATCGTCAACCTGTATGGAGTACTGCGCGTACACACTGAGGTTTTCAGGCGCAACAAAAGGCGTGGTCGTAACGCCCGCCGTTTCAAACAATGATTGATATCGTTGAGCAGCCTGCTGCCTCAGTGCAATCTCGTCAGGCAAGATCTCCAACTTGGGCAGCAAGATGGCGGCCTGCAATGTATCGAGCCGGCTGTTCACGCCCACGCGAATATGATGATAACGGCGATCCTGCCCGTGACGTGCCACCTGGCGTATCACCTTGGCCAGCTCTTCGTCATTGGTAAAAATCGCCCCGCCGTCGCCGTAGCAACCCAGCGGCTTGCTGGGAAAAAAGCTGGTACAGGCGACGGTGGTCAGGTTGCACGAGTTGCGCCCCTTGTAGGTCGCCCCAAAGCTCTGGGCCGCATCTTCGATGACAGGTATACCGTGACGCGCGGCAATTTCATTGATGGCGTCGTAGTCGGCACACTGGCCGTAAAGCGAGACCGGGATAATGGCCTTGGTGCGCGGGGTAATGGCGGCTTCGAGCAGCGCAGGGTCCAGGTTGTAGGTGCGTGGATCAATGTCCACGTACACGGGCTTGGCGCCCAGCACCGCCACCGTCTCGGCAGTCGCAATGTAAGTAAACCCGGGCGTAATAACTTCATCGCCTGGCCCTATACCCAGTGCCATTTGCACAATTTGCAGCGCATCGGTGCCATTGGCACAGCTAATGCAGTATTTGGCACCCACAAAGGCGGCCAGTTTTTCTTCAAGCTCGGCAACCTCTGGCCCAAGTATGTATTTGCCATGGGCCAGCACGCGCGCAATGCCCGCGTCGATCTTGCCCTTAATGCGGTCTTGCTGCGCTTTCAGGTCAACAAATTCAATCATGGTTCAGGCTTCCTGCTTGTGGAGTTGTTTACCCTTAAGCACATACTGGGCGCTGGTATGCTGGCACTGCACCTGGCCTTCACCTTCAATGGGCAGGTTTAGCTGCTCGCCAAATTCGCTCATCCAGCCGAT
>JACCEP010000007.1 GCA_013416395.1 Alcaligenaceae bacterium | reverse complement strand
GTAAGAAGAGCTACCCGAGCATCCGCAAGAAACTGTGGGGTGGTGCCCTGTGGTCACCGTCCTACTTTGCGGGTAGCTGTGGTGGTGCCCCCATCGAGATCATCCGCCAGTACATCGAACAGCAGCAGACGCCACACTGACCGCCCAAAGGACGCCTGCGGCGTTCGCGCTATCCTTCCCCGGCCTAAAGGCCGAGGCTTGCCGCGCACCGGGTCAAATTGTGGCTCAAATGGTAAAATGTTGCTCCTTCTCTGTAGTTCTCCTCGGCTTTCCCCATGATCATCCTCAAAAACGTGACCTTGCGTCGCGGCAGCAAAGTATTGCTGGACCAAGCATCTGTCACACTCAACCCCGGTGAAAAAGTCGGTCTAGTCGGGCGCAACGGCGCCGGTAAGTCTTCCCTGTTTGCGGTGCTCAATGGCACGCTGCATGAAGACGGCGGCGAGTTTTCAATTCCGGCGCAATGGCGCATGTCGCAAGTTGCCCAAGACATGCCCGAAACCGAACAGAGTGCGACAGACTTCGTGGTTGAGGGCGATATTACGCTTAAGGCTGCTCAAGCCGAAGTGACTGCCGCCGAGAACAGCGATGATGGTATGCGCATGGCGCACGCCTATATGGCATTGCATGATGCCGGCGCGCACGATGCCCCGGCACGCGCTGAGGCGCTTATTCTTGGTCTGGGTTTTAGTGTTGCCGAGCTGGATCGCCCCGTGAACAGCTTTTCGGGTGGTTGGCGCATGCGGTTGCAGTTGGCACGCGCCCTTATGTGCCCGTCTGACTTGCTATTGCTTGACGAGCCTACCAACCACCTGGATCTGGATGCACTCGTGTGGCTTGAAGCCTGGCTCAAGCAATATGCAGGCACTATTCTGGTCATTAGTCATGACCGCGAATTTCTGGACGCGATCACCAACGTTACCCTGCATATTGATCAGGCCAAGCTGGTGCGCTACGGCGGCAACTACAGCAAGTTTGAAGACATGCGCGCCGAGCAAATGTTGCTTCAACAAGCGGCACATGCCAAACAGCAAGAAAAAGTTGCGCATCTGCAAAAATTTATTGATCGCTTCAAAGCTAAAGCGAGCAAGGCCAAGCAGGCACAAAGCCGGGTCAAGGCTCTGGAGCGCATGGAGAAAATCGCGCCGATACTGGCCGATGCTGATTTCCAGTTTCAGTTTAAAGAGCCGCTCAGTCTGCCCAACCCCATGTTGACCATATCAGACGCCAGCTTTGGTTACCCGCCCGCGCAAGACGCGCCTGCTGGCACGCCGCCTACGGTGATTGTGCAAAACGTCAATCGTTCGGTATTGGCCGGGCAGCGTATTGGTATTTTGGGTGCTAACGGGCAGGGCAAGTCGACCTTGGTTAAAACCGTGGCCGGCGCGTTGCAGGCCACCTCTGGTGAGCTTATTACGGGCAAGGGGCTGAACATCGGTTACTTCTCGCAGCAAGAGCTCGACGTATTGCGGCCCGCTGACAACCCGCTGGAGCACATGATACGGCTGGTGCGCGATACCCCTGCCGCTGTGCGGCCTAGCGGCATGGACTGCCGTGAACAGGGCCTGCGCAATTTCTTGGGCACGTTCAATTTCAGTGGTGACATGGTCAAGCAAAGCGTGGGCAGCATGAGCGGGGGCGAAAAGGCCCGCCTGGTGCTGTGCATGATTGTGTGGCTGCGTCCTAACTTGCTCTTGCTTGATGAGCCTACCAACCACCTTGATCTCGCAACCCGCGAAGCACTCAGCGTTGCTCTTAATGAGTTTGAGGGGTCTGTGATGCTGGTTAGCCATGACCGGGCCTTGCTGCGTTCGGTGTGCGATGAGTTCTGGCTGGTGTCGCGTGGCGGCCTTAAAGACTTTGACGGCGATCTGGACGACTACCAGGTTTATCTGCTGGAAGAGGCCAAACGCCAGCGCGATGTTGCGTCGTCGGCGCGCAAGGCGGCGTGACCAGTACGTAAACAAGAGCCCCTCGCGTTGAGGAGTCACGCGAGGGGCTTTGCCCTGATCAAGGCAGTGCAGGTAGCAGCTGCCTTATTTGCTCAGCGATAGCCCCGTCTTTTTAACGAATTCGTCCCAGCGTTTGTATTGCTCTACCGCATAGCGGTCAACGGTTGGGCCGTCGGTCGCCATCACTTCAAAGCCCAGACCGGTCAGCCTTTCTTTGACTTTGGGATCATTCAGGGCTTTCTGGAAGGCATCGGTCAGATGGTCGGCGATATCTTGGGGTGTTTTGGCGGGCGCGAAGATGCCAATCCAGGAGTAGACCTCAAAATCGGGGTAGCCTGACTCTTGCACCGTGGCAACATTGGGTAGGTCTGGCAGGCGTTTGGCGCCGGTAACTGCCAAGGCCTTGATATTGCCAGAGGCAATGTGTGAACTTAATGCGGCATAACTCAGGAAGGTGATATTGGCCACATCGCTCAATAAAGCCTGGATAGCCGGGCCGCCACCGCCGAAGGGGACATGCAGAAGTTCAATGCCGGCCTTGCGTTTGAGGTCTTCAGCAGCCAGATGGTTTAGCGACCCGGCACCTGTCGAGGCATAGCTGTACTTGTCCGGGGCTTTTTTCGCGGCGGCGATAAACTCTTTTAGGTTGTTGCCCGGCGTTTCTTTCGACGCACCAATCACCAGTGGAAACCGTAGCGCAAAAGTAATGCCCTTGAAGTCTTTGAATGTATCGTAGGGCAGTGGCCGTATGATGGGGTTGATCGAATGGCTATCAAAGCTGACCAGCAATGTATTGCCGTCGGGCTTACTCGCGGCCACATATTGGCTGGCAATTTGCGTTGCGGCGCCAGGTTTGTTTTCGACGATTACATTGCGACCCAGTATTTCTGCCAGCTTGGGCTGGATAAGGCGGGAAGCGATATCTGTGCTGCCACCTGGCGGAAAGGGCACGACCAATTTGATGGGCGGTTGATCGGCGTGGGCTGTTGACAGCGCCGATAGCGCCAGCAAGCAGGTGCCCGCTACCTTGAGCACCCTGGCGCCTGAAAAACGTCGTTTACGCGAGTGTTGCATTGTCTCTCTCCTGGCTTTTATTTTGATGTTTTGAAGTGAATCAGCCCATCCACTGGCTGACAGGTACAGCGGTATCCTGCAGTTGCTGTGAAATGATGTCAATCAGAACAGGCCCGTCGAACGCGATGGCTGCTTTAATGGTTTGGTCTAGTTGTGCTGGGTCTTCGACACGAAAGGCCTTGATGCCGAAGGCTTCAGCCACCCGCGCATGATTGGTCTGGTCAAAGTCGACGGAAAAATAACGTTCACCATACCCTGTTTTCTGGCTGGCCTTGATCCAGCCGAATACGGAATTAGAGAACACAATCATTTTCAGAGGAATGTTGTGCCGTCCAATGGTTTCCAGTTCGCCGCAGGTAAAGCCAAAGCTGCCGTCGCCCATTACCGACACCACCATGGCGTTTGGCCGACCAAATGACGCACCCATTCCGGCGGCCATTGCGAAGCCCAGGGCGCCATGAGCGCGATTGGTGATGAAATGGCGACCCGCCTGAGGTGCGTTGAAGTAGGCCGAAAAATAAGGGCAAGGCGTGCCTGGGTCGGCCACCACAATGGCTTCGGCTGGCAGAAAACGGTTAAGTGCATCGACGACGCGTTCAGGCTTGATAGGCGTATCGTTCGATTTGGCCAGCTCTGCAAAGAACCGGTTCTTTTCTGCGTGCGCTTTCTGAACAATGGCGTAGCCGTCCACAGCGCCGTCTACCCGCTGGTTCAGGCGAGGGGCGATGGCTTCGTTTAGCGCCGTCAGCGTGAGCAGAGCGTCTCCGACCAAACCGATTTCGGTGCGGTAATTGGCGCCGACGACCATAGGGTCTGCATCGATATGGATTACAAACGCCTTGCTGTCAGGGAATTTCCAGTGTTCAGTGGTGGTGGATCCGGCGCGGCAGCCAATAAATAGTACGAGATCGGCCTGCTGGACCACTTCACGCGTGGCCAGCACCCCGCCGTTTGTGCCGACAACGCCAGCATTCAGAGCGTGCTCGTCGGCAAGGCTGCCCTTGCCGCTGACCGTGGTGCAGACCGGTGCTTTCAGCGATACCGCCAAGGCTTCGAGTTGCTGGCAAGCTGAAGATAACACCACGCCACCGCCACAAATAATGACTGGGGCGCGGGATGCCACCAGCTTTTCGGCAGCCTGCTCAATATCGGGCTGGGCAGCACACGAGCGCATAGACGGGAACGTTGCGTGTTGTGGCTGAGCCCAGATGTCTTGCGCGTCGACCTCGTGCTTTTGAATATCGTAAGGCAGGCAGATATGTGCCGAGCCAGGCTTGCCGGTTGTCATCGCCCGGAAAGCGCCACGGATGGCACCGGGAATCTGGCTGGCCAGGTCTATGGTGGTATTCCATTTTGTGAGGGGGCGATAGAGCGACTGCTGATCCAGTTCGGTCAACGGGTACTTGCCGCGTGATACGACGGAAACGTCTGACGTAATGCCCAGTACTGCGACCGATGACTCGTTGGCTTCAACCAAGGCGGGTAGCAAATATGTAGCGCCACCGCCGCTGGGCCCTTCGCAGACGCCGACTTTACCCGTGACGCGCGCATAACCGTCTGCCATATAACCCGCACTGCGTTCGTCACGAGTAAGGATATGGTCTATGCCATGGTCCAGGCGCGCCAGCGCGTCGTAAAAGGGCAGGCTGGTGTCTCCGCAGAGACCAAAAATATGCTTTACGCCATTGAGTTGCAACATTTTGACGACTGCTTCGGCACCGTTCAGTTTGGACATGCGGCATTCCTCGTGTAATTTAAGTATGCAAAACAGTATACTGAATTGAATGCAAAATAAAAGTGCCCTGGAGAAAATGAGATAATCCGGGTGCCTTTCAACAAGAACAGTCTTTCTATGCAAGCTCGAACTATTTCCTCCGAACGCGGAAAACGCGGTGAAGACGTGCTGGATCGTCTTCGCAACATGGCGATTTTTTACGAATTCAAGCCAGGTGAAAAGCTAAACGAAGCAGAGCTGGCCGAGTCGCTGGGTGTCAGCAGAACACCGGTGCGCGAAGCATTGATGGCGTTGTCTTATGAAGGGTTTCTGGAGGCGTCAGGTCGTGGCTATGTGCGACGCAGGCTTGATGTTAAAGAAATGAAAGACCTGTACGAGCTGCGCCTGGCTATCGAGAAAGAATGCTGCCGCTATGCGGCGCAGCGAGCCACAGATGAACAAATTGCAGAGTTGGGCGAATACCTTACGCGTAGTCGATCGGTTGCACCGTCTACCTCTGTTAACGAGTTGGTTGAGCTGGACGAAGGCTTTCACGCCAGGCTCGCCAAAATGACGGGCAACGCAGAGCTCGAAAGAACTATGGTCATGATCAGCCGCCGTATCCGGTTTATGCGTTGGATATCCATGGATAACACCATGCGTGCCTCGACTCAGGATCAGCATAAGGCCTTGCTGGAGGCGTTGCGGGAGCGCGATGCAGAGAAAATGCAGTCACTGATGACCGCGCATATCTCATTGCGCCAGGATCAAATTGTTGAGGCTGTTACGAAAGGGTTGGCGAAGATTTTTTTGTAGAGGTTATCGTTTGCGATACTCGTTCGCTCGTTCGCTCGTTCGTTCGCTCGTGTGTTTGTGTGTTCATGTGTTCATGCGGGCGCTCGCCCCGCGAGCTTCACAATAAACTAAACAGCCAGCCCGCTACAGCGCTGCCCATAACCACCATCCAGGGTGGAAGCTTCCAGAATACGAGGGCGACGAGTGCAATAAGTGCCAGACCGAAGTCGTGCGCCTCAAGAATGGCACTGATCCATACAGGCTGATAGAGTGCAGCCACTAGTAATCCAACGACTGCCGCATTGACCCCAGCCAGCGCGCTTTGTGCGCCCGTATTTCGGCGTAGGCTTTCCCAAAATGGCAGCGCACCGAAAACCAGGAAGAATGAGGGTGCGAAGATGGCCAGCAGACATATCAGTCCAGTAGCCCAGCCCGGCATCGCAGTGTTTATGGATGCGCCCAGGAAGGCTGCAAAGGTGAACAACGGGCCCGGCACAGCCTGTGCTGCGCCGTAGCCATTGAGAAACAATGCATTGCTAACCCAACCGGGCGGTACGACTTCGGTTTGCAGCAAAGGCAGAACTACGTGGCCTCCTCCAAACACCAGAGAACCCACACGGTAGAACGCGTCCACAATGGCGAGGGTTTGATTCATGAAAACGTGGGTAAGCAGCGGCAAGCCAATCAACACGAAGAAAAACAGCGCCAGCCAGGCCAGACCGGTTTTGCGGCTGATTTTGACAGAAAGGTGATCTTGCGCGACCCTTTGCTGGCTTTTAAACAACAGCCTGCCCGCAACGCCTGCAGCGGCGATGACGCCTATTTGAGTCCACGCAGAGGGTACCCATAAAACCAGGCAGGCCGCGATCACCATAAGCGTGACCCGACGACCGTCCGTACACAATTTGACTGCCATACCCCATATCGCTTGAGCGACCACGGCAACGGCAACGATCTTCAGCCCGTGCAAGACTCCCGACGGGACGACATCGGGATGGGTGGCAATGCCGAGGGCAAACAGGATCAGGGTGATGGCCGACGGCAGCGTAAAGCCCGCCCATGCCGCCAGTGCACCGCCGTAGCCAGCGCGCGACAGCCCCACCGCGATGCCGACCTGACTGCTTGCAGGGCCAGGCAAAAACTGGCACAAGGCGACTAGATCTGCATAGCTGTTTTCGGACAGCCAGCGCCGTCGCGTGACAAATTCGTGGTGAAAGTAACCCAGATGCGCAATAGGCCCGCCAAAGGAGGTTAACCCAAGGCGAAGGAAAACAAGAAAGACAGACAATACGCTGCGGTCATCGTTGGCATCGGACATGGGTGGGGGGCTAATAAAGTAAGCAAAACTCCAGCTTGAAAATTTCTGGCACTGGATAATTAAAAAAAGACCGGCGGTGGGTTTGCGGCGGCTAGAGGCTTTTACTTAGGTTGTGGAGCTAGTGTAGCTTCGCGTAGATGGCCCGGCTCGAGGAGCACTGCTCAACGCAATGACCACGTAACATTTATTGTCGGCTTGCTGTGCCGCATTCTACCGCCTGAAGGCGGGCGGCATACTGTTGCGTAGACGCGGTGACAGGATCGGGACAATTCGTCCTCTGGTAAACCCTGAAAACAACCTGACTTACATTGACTTGCATCATCCGTCTCCGTAGAATCCAAGTCAAATATCAATAATTGGAACATATGGTTCCTGTTATTGGTGAAAATAACAAGAAACTGTGCTGAGAAACAGTAAAAACCGCGGACGACAAAATACGGCAGCTACGCCGCCGGTCTTCCTTTGTTCGTCCAGAAAATCGATTATCAACGAGGGGCAGACATGAACAAATCCATACTCTTTATTTCTACATTGGCGCTCGCCTTTGCCGCGACCACACCAGCGCTGGCCAGCTACGACGGGCCCAAGCTCAAGTTCCGCCTTGCGCATACCGCGCCCCCCGGAAACCACATCACCATGGCTTACCAGAAGTTTGCGGATCTCGTTAAAGAGAAATCAGACGGCAAGATGCAGGTGCAGGTGTTTGCAGCAGCGATATTGGGCAGCGATCGGGTGCTGGTGGAAGGCGCGCAGAAAGGCACACTCGAAATTGGCGTGAGCTCGACGCCCAATTTGGCCAATTTTTCACCCATGTATGCGGTGTTTGATCTTCCATATATCACCTCACCGAAGTATCAGCAGTCTTTTTACAAATCCATGGATGCAGGCGGCCCGTTGAACGAGTACTTCAAAAAGGTCGCCAATGATATTGGCATGGAGCCGGTGATGTATGCCGAGTATGGATACCGCAACTTTGTGTCGGTGGACAAGCCTTTGAATAAAGCGTCCGACCTCAAAGGCCTGAAAATGCGCACCACGGATTCACCGGTAGAAGTGGATGTTGCCAAGGCGTTTGGCACCAACCCCGCCCCTATTGCATGGGGTGAGGTCTACACAGCGTTGCAGCAGGGCACCATAGACGCAGAAGGGAACACCTTTCCTCATTTGTTTGGCGCCAAGCATAACGAAGTATTGAAGTACGCCATTACGTCCAACCATAACTACGGCATGCAGGTTGCAATGGCTAACAAGAAGTGGTGGGACGGCCTTGCACCCGCATCGCAGAAGGTTATTCAGGAAGCGGCTGCCGAGGCATTGCAGTTGCAGCGCACCGAATACTATCCGAAGAATGAAGAAGCCGCGCGCAAGGCGTTTGTGGATGGCGGCGTAAAGATACATGAAACAAGCGACGCTGAAAATGCAGAGTTCAAGCAGCTGACTCAGAGCGTGTTCGATAGCCACGCCGCCAAGCTGCCGGCGGATCTGGTCAAACTGGTTCAAGACACTCAACAGTAACTCGTCAACTGGAATCGGGAAATGACCTCAGTAAACACTGGCAGTGCGACGCTAACCCCAGGGGCAAACACCCCAGACGGCCTGGACAACACACCCATGCCCGTCCAGCGTCACACTGGCTGGCTGAATAACCTGGAAAAGCCAGCGCTTTGTCTGGGCCTGTTGTTGATGATTTTAATCATCAACTATCAGACATTGTTCAGGTACTCCATCAGTGGCATTTCCCGAACGCTCGACGACCCTTCCTGGGCCATGTTCCTGGGAAGCTTCCTCAATCTAGAGAAGACGGCCGCTTTTGTACAAAGCATTTCAGGATGGGCTGTCTGGTCGGAAGAGTTGTCTCGCTATCTGTTTATCTGGATTTCCTATCTTGCCGTGCCCGTGGCGATACTGGCGCGCGGCAACATACGCGTGGATGTCCTGTTCCAGAAGCTCAGCCCGCGGTTCCAGCATATTGTGTGGGTTATGAGCGGTACCTACGCTTTGATACTGGTTGGTCTTCTGGCATACATGGGTGCTGAGCATGTAACGATGCAGATCGTCATGCCACAGACCACTCCGGCCTTGCAGATTAAATATTTCATCCCGTATATGATCCTGCCACTGGGGTTCGGCTTGATGGGGCTGCGGACCTTGCAGGACATGTGGTATGAGGCGCGGCAAATGCCTTTGCTTGACGTGGGCATAGCCATAGTCGCCGCGCTGGCCACGTTTGCTCCCGTGTTGATCTCCGATGAGTGGAGCGCGAGTGGGCTGCTGTTTATCTACTTTACGCTGTTCCTGGTTCTTGGCGTGCCCATTGCTTTTTCTCTGGGGTTGGCAACGCTGGCCGCCATAGTTGGCGCGGGCACGCTGCCTGTTGCCTACCTGGCGCAGATCGCTTTTACCGCGATTGACTCGTTTCCCATTATGGCGATTCCGTTCTTTATCGCTGCAGGTGTGTTCATGGGTGCGGGCGGCTTGTCCAAGCGTCTGCTGGCTGTGGGTGATGAACTGGTGGGCTCATTGCCTGGCGGAATGGCGCTGGCGAGCATTATGACCTGCATGTTCTTTGCCGCGATAAGCGGCTCGGGCCCGGCGACCGTGGCGGCGATTGGAACAATTACCATTCCTGCCATGGTGGCACGCGGCTATGACAAGTTCTTTGCGGCAGCCGTGGTGGCCGCAGCCGGTGCCATAGGGGTAATTATCCCGCCTAGTAATCCTTTCGTCATCTATGGTGTGGCCGGTCAGGTTTCGGTCGGAAAGCTTTTTATGGCGGGTATTGTCCCGGGCGTACTCATGGGGCTGACCCTCATGGTCGTGACCTTCGTTATCTCCCGAAAAAATGGCTGGTATGGCATAAAGCGCAAGCGATCTGTGGTGACTTTGCTAAAGGCTTGCTGGGAGGCAAAATGGGCATTGCTGGTGCCGGTTATTGTTCTGGGCGGTATCTACGGCGGCATTATGACGCCCACCGAAGCGGCTGCTGTCGCAGCCCTGTATGGTCTCGTGGTGGGTGTGTGGATTTACCGTGAGATGTCCTGGAAGAATCTGTACCAGTGCACCATAGACTCGGCGCTGACTTCTTCCATTGTGATTGTGCTCATGGCTATGGCCACGATGTTTGGGAACATCATGACTATAGAACAGATACCGGAAACCATCGCAGCCGCCATTCTCAATATTTCCGATAACAAGATCATCATTTTGCTGCTGATCAACGTGTTTCTGTTGTGGATAGGCATTTTCATGGAAGCGCTGGCGGCCATCGTGATTCTGACGCCGATACTGCTTCCATTGGCGCTCAAGCTGGGCGTGGATCCCATCCACTTCGGTGTGATCATGGTAATGAACTTGGCGATAGGCTTTATTACGCCACCCGTAGGCGTTAACCTGTTCGTGGCCAGTGGTATTGCTCAGACCAGCATCGGGCGGATAGCCACGGCGGCATTGCCATTCCTTATTTCTATGCTGTTGGTGTTGATGCTTGTTACCTTTATTCCAGAGATTTCACTCTCTTTGGGGCAATAGCAGCGGTGCTGTTGCTTCTGGATGTCAACTTGAGTCCAGCTTGTTCGTTCCGAGTACTCGACAATTAAAAAGGTACCTAGAATGGATTTGCGACAACTAGAATGTTTCATTTATGTGGCTGAGTTGGGTAGTTTTACGCAGGCGGCCGTAGTGCTTGGGATAGGGCAGCCTGCGTTTAGCCGTCAGGTGCGTCGGTTGGAGGTCGAGCTCAGGCAATCATTGTTCTATCGCAACGGGAGAGGTGTTAGTCTTACCGAAGCGGGTAAACGCCTGTTAGCGCATGGACGCACGATTCAAATGCAGTTTGAACACGCTCGCCATGATGTTGAAGATGCTCGGGACAGCCCGTTGGGCCGAGTGACAATAGGGCTGCCCTATGCCACCGCACGCAGCTTGAGCGTTCCATTTATCATGGAGTTCAGGCGGTGTTATCCCAAGGCTGACCTGTGCGTTACAGAGGGCCTAACCATTCATTTGTACGAATGGCTCGTTTCTGGACGCATTGATATCGCTCTGCTGCACGATCCGGTGCCCTCACCAAGCTTAGACATACATCCTCTTCGTAAAGATGATCTTTTGTTATTGGCTTACAAAAAGCGTTCTATGCCAGCCATTGGGTCATCCATCTCAATGCGGAAGGTGGCGCAACTGCCGCTTATCATCCCTCGCCGGCCTCATCCGTTGCGGATGATGGTCGAAACCTGCCTCGCTCATATGGAGCTCAAACCCAACGTCGCACTCGAAATTGATGCGGTTGCAACCATTGTGAAATTGGTGTCTCAGAACGAGGGGTACGCCATTGTCACACGGCATGCTGTCGTCATCAGTGATGCTCAAGAAAATCTGCAGATGCGACGCATCACGGCACCGTCCATGATAAGCACTCTGGCATTAGCCACTTCCGCTGAGCGTCCAAGCACTGCGCTCCAACTGCGGACGAGCGAATTGCTGCAGCAAATCCTGCTGCAGCAGTCCAGATAAATTCCATTAACCCCTAACAAGAGTGAGCGCTGGTTGCCAGATATCGCTGCGCAATGCTTCATCAAAGCTATGTCTTTTAGGCATACCAGCTAGTGTGAAATGCCTCTTCTCTGTGGAGGCAACTGCCATTAGCATCATCAATGCACGTTCTTTGGGTGGCGTCATCTTGCTGCGATCGTCCAGATAGGTATGCCCACCATTCATTAAAAAAAATAAGGAGACATCGTAATGCGGAAAATATTCTCTCGGGTGCTGATGGTGGTCGCCACAGGCGGTTTAATGATGCTTTTGGGGGCTGCGATCCCTGCTAGTGCTGCTTACCCTGACCGGCCCATCACGCTAGTGGTTCCGTTTCCACCCGGTGGTGCAGTTGACACGCTTGGACGCATCTTCGCGGAAAGCATCAAGGCGCAGACGGGACAGACGGTTATCGTGGAGAACCGAGCTGGGGCCAATGGCAATATCGGTACTGAGGCGGTAGTCAGGGCCGCTGCCGACGGCTATACAGTTCTTATTGGTGCTAACGGTATTGCGACAAATCCCGCGATTTATCCCAAACGATCTTTCAACGAAGTGAAGGATTTGGCCCAGGTGGCATACGTGGGGTACGCGCCACTGATACTCGTCGTAGCCTATGATTCGCCGTTCAAAACGTTCGACGATCTGCTCAAGGCCGCCAAGGCGAAACCTGGGTCTGTTTCATTTGCGACATCGGGTAGCGGCAGCGCCCCTCACTTAGCGTCTGAATTACTCAAGCTCACCACTAAAACAGACATGCTGCACGTACCATACAAGGGAGGGTCGCCAGCCAAACTCGATCTGGTCACGGGCAGGGTTTCCTTTATGTTTCTCAATCCCCTGGAAGCAGTTCCGCAGGTCGAGGCGCACAAGCTGCGGGCGCTCATGGTCGATAGTGACAAGCGTATACCTCAACTTCCTGAGGTGCCGACGGCCAAAGAACTGGGGTATCCCGATCTCGAAGCTAAAGTCTGGTGGGGTTTTGCTGTACCTGAAGCCACCCCTGCAGATGTTATCCACACGTTGAATGGCTATATCAACAATGCGCTGCAAGACCCGAAAGTGCAGCAAAAGCTCGAGCAGATGGCGATCAAGATCGGTGGAGGCCCTGTGGATGACTATCGAAAATATTACCTGAAGCAGGTGAAGAAGTGGGCCGACGTCGTGCAAAAGGCAGGGATTGGTGCCAACTGATTTGATATGCCGCAATGTGGGCGGATTGCAATGTCGAAGCCCAGGGAATAATTTGGTAGAGCGGGATTGGAATGATTATTGATTGTCACGGACACTATACGACGGCGCCAAAAGGTCTTGCTCAATTTCGAGACTGGCAGATTTCCATGGACAAAGATCCTCAAGCGAAGCTGCCCAATCCAGGCGTGGTGGTCAGCGACGATGAAATCAGGGAGTCGCTGGAAAGTAATCAGCTACGTATACAAAAGGAGCGTGGTATTGATCTGACGCTTTTCTCTCCTCGCGCTGGCGGTATGGCGCATCATGTTGGAAACGTGCCAGTAAGCGAATCATGGACGCGCCAGTGCAACGATCTTATATACCGGGCGGTCAGCCTATACCCAGATCAGCTCGTTGGAGTGTGCCAGTTACCTCAGTCACCTGGGGTAAGCCCGGCCAACTGTATACCTGAGCTCGTGCGGTGCGTGGAGGAGCTTGGTTTCGTCGGTTGCAATCTTAACCCGGACCCTACCGACGGTTATTGGAAGGACCCGCCGCTGACGCATCGTCACTGGTATCCCTTGTATGAAAAAATGGCGGAGTTGGACGTTCCGGCAATGGTGCACACGAGCTGTTCTTGCAATCCGAACTTTCATTTCACTGGTGCTCATTATATTAATGGGGATACGACGGCGTTTATGCAATTTATCGAATCGGACCTTTTTCGCGACTTTCCCACGTTGAGGTTCATCATTCCTCATGGGGGTGGGGCCGTTCCATATCACTGGGGAAGGTACCGCGGTCTGGCTCAGAACTTGGGTAGGCCTCCGCTTACGACGATGTTGCGCAATGTGTTCTTTGATACCTGTGTTTATCACCAACCTGGCATCGAGTTGCTGCTTCAGGTAATACCTCATGAGAATATATTGTTTGCGTCCGAAATCATCGGGGCAGTAAAGGGCATAGACCCGCAAACAGGCTTTAATTACGACGATACAAAGAGATATATCGATGCTGTGGACTGGTTGCCCAGCGATGCGCGCGCGCAAGTGATGGGTGGTAATGCATTGCGGGTGTTTAGTCGGCTTGCCAAACAGTTGCAGTCTCAAACAGGTGGAAAATTTTCATGATCAATAGTGATTACCAACGAGTTGCGCCCGAGATGTTGGCCGCTTGTGTTGATTTGCCTGCCTCCATCTTGGCTGATGTGTGTGGGCGGCGCGGCGCGTTGGACGGACGTATTGCTTCCTTGACGCCGGGAAAGCGTTTCTGTGGAGTCGCTTTCACGGTTGAGGTTCGGCCCGGGGACAATCTGTTAATTCACGCCGCCCTAATGCTGGCGGGCCCAGGAGATGTTCTCATCATCGACGGCAAGGTTGTACGAGCAGTGCCTTGATAGGAGAGCTTATGAGCGCGCATGCTCAGGCTGTCGGCGTTGTGGGAATAGTTGTCGATGGTGCTGTGCGTGACGTAGATGTCTTGCGAAAAAATGCCTTGCCGGTGTATGCGTGCGCCACCAATCCTAACGGTCCGACCCGTAGTCAATCGGGTCAGATTGGTTATCCAGTGTCCGTGGGCGGTGTAACCGTTGCCCCGGGTGATCTTGTTGTTGGCGATGATGATGGTGTAGTTGTAGTACCAAAGTGCCAGGTAGCCACCGTGTTGGATTCTGCCCGACGCAAAGTCAACGCTGAATTGCAGCGAATGGAAGACATTAAGGCTGGCAAGCTGCTTTACGACTGGCTGGAAGCTGATCTGCTAAGAGTAGGCGACTTGCAAGAAGGGCAGACGCTTCAGGGGTTGATGGACGCGTTCAGACGCAATCGGCAATAATCTATCGGAACGCATTCCATCTTATTTTGTGACGGAAAATTTTATATAGACGCGTTCGTCATGACCACCCAGGTAAGGCATTCTTATGATGCTGTATTCGAAATGGGCTAGTCTGCGGGCAGGTTTTGTTGAGGGCTCTCCACGCCGACATGCGTGTTGAACTGTCGTAGTTCATCATCGGCGTGGCGCAGAAAGGCCTGCGAGATCTTTGCCACTGTTAACCCTACGGCTGGCCTTACAACAAGCTGCATGTTGCGCAAGGTGATGACATAGGTGCCGTCATCCTGGGCCTTGGCTTCGGCATTGGCGACCTTGCCAAGCTGCGCTGCAACCGCCTGGGCGTCGGGCGCCTCAATAACAATGTGATCCAGAGACTTTGCGCCATTGTCATGGCGTATAGCATCTTCATTCCAGACAAATTCTGGGGTTAGGTGCTGACAAAAATACATGCGCAAACCCGCAACAGGCTGCGCCGAAAAACGCACCGTATCAAACTGCGCCAAATGTTGTTTGCCCTGGAAGAGCAAAGGGCGCTCCAGGCGCAACACGGGGTTGACCTCGAAGCCTTCATCGCGCAAGCGCTCAAATGTCGCCTGTGCATTCTCGGTTTTGAACACCAGTGCATCCAGGCCCAGGGGCTGCTCGGCAATTTCTTTGCGCGCTGGGGGTTTTCCTGCAGGCCATCCAAGTAATTCTATGTAGGTGGTGTCCAGCGGAATCAGGCGATTAATCGACCCAAGGTTATGGACGGAAAGCTCTGTCAGACGATACCCATCTTGCTCGAAGTGCGGTGCGCGCTCCATGAGTTGGTCGCGCATCATCAGGACGAGGTGATCGAAAGGAGCGGGGGCGCTTTTTGGGTGCAATGTTTTCACTATATCAACCTATGGACGAGTTCAATCGGGTTAATGCCGAGCGGTATGCTGCCAAGTCTTCTCGCTTGTCGATCGCAAGCACCAGCACTATCAGTGTGCCATCTTCTACGTTGTAGACCAATCGATAGCCTTGTTTACGCAACTTGATTTTGTAGCAATTGCACAACTGGCCTCGTAGCTCAGCGCCCGGAACATGCGGTTGCTTTAGTCGTTTTTTGAGTAGCTTGCGAAATGTTTCTTTGATGCTTCCGTCGAGCGCCTTCCACTCGTCGAGTGCAGCAGGAATAAACTTGAGGCGATACATACTAGGTACTGTGCAGGCTCAGATTGATTCGACGTCTACCTCAATAGCGGTGTCTTTTAATGCCAGACGTTGTCTTGCGAGCTTTTCGAGGCCACGATCGGCGAGCTCGTCTACCAGTGCCTCAAAGAGGGCAGGCGTCACCATGTAGAACGCAGGTCGATTGTGATTTAACACGGCCACAGGTTTTTCGCCAGCAGTACGTAAAACTTGGGCAGGGTTTTTCTTGAATTCTGACATGCTTACTGAAAAATCTGCATATATCGTATCCATATATGACTCCTTTTTAGGCGCTAATTATAGAGCTTAATAAGATACTTTATAAATAGCTGCATATGGCGCTTTTTACGTTTTTCATCGTGTTTCACTTCCGTTTAAAAGCCAGGTCAGAACATGCTCATTGCCCACTCCAATCAGGCGATTGCTCTCGAGCGAAAACGTGAGATCGGACAGCGTGACGTGGGGTACAAGCAGGTGCAGTGGGTTGGTGCCGGCACGTACATCCCAGAGCACCAGATTGCGGCCGTAGCTGTGAACCGCGAGCCAGCGGCCGTCAGGAGAGGCAGCCACCAACCGAACCTGATCGGCGTCTGGCAATACGGCAGAATAAAGCAATGTGGCCTTGTCAGTATCGAATACATGCACGCCTGCGCTATGACCCGAACTTTGGTCGTCCAACCTGAATGCCGTCGCCAGCCACTTGCCCTTGGCTGACGCTACGCCGGGTGCATATGTTCTGGCAGCACGTGGGTCCAAGTACGGAAAGTGAGGTAACCCTGGAGGTGCCTGCACGCGTGGTGGCACTGCAATCGAGCGCAGAACCCGTCCGGTTTGTGGGTTTAGTTCAGCCACGCCCTGGTCGTCATCAACCCAGGGGTGTGTGCCGCCGGGGAGTAAACGCAAATCATTGAAAAACCACTGCACACGTGGAACCGGTTGTGGTGAAGATAAGCTTAAATTGCCCAGTCGCTGCAATGTGCCCACCGAGTATGAAGCCATGATGGGCCCTTGCTTATCTATCCACCATTGGGCAGTGTCCAGTCGCGGACGCTTTCCAGGTGGAAAGTTAATCCTTACCAACCCTTCTTCTTGTGTGTAGTGAAACAGGCTGTCGTGCTGGCCATCAAGCTCCTGGCCGGTAAACCACAGCTGTTTGCCGTCCAGGCTGGCTATCAGTTTGTCGGCGCCCGACATGCCTTGCCACAGCACTTGCGGCTCGGTTGCGTCTGGCATCAGTCGCCACAGCTCGGCAATCGATAGTGCCACCGTATCATTTGAAACCAGTCTCTCCACGCCTATGATTAAGCTGCCGTCAGCCTGGGGGCGTACCGCTCGCAATTCGATGCCGTCAGTGGTTCGAAAAGTGCGAATAGTGGGTTTGATTTGTTGCCCATCTTTGGCAGGAATACGCCATTGCGGGGCTGGCAAGGTGTTGGGCATAGACACGGTCGGTATCCATACCTCTGGCGATTCGGCCAGACGAATTGCTGCATTGGGCAACGCCTGTGTGATCGCATTTAGGGCGGCCTGGAACTCAGCGGCTGGCACCAAGAGCTGGGTCTGAAATTGAGGCGTGTCGGCGAGCGCCCAGCTTGGCGGGTTGCGAAGACTGTGTCGTCGTTGAATGGTGATGGCCGTGGCGGGGCGACCCAGCACAGGCTCGACGTTCAAAATATCATAGTCATCAGTACGATGGTGTTTGCCGAATTGCTGTTCCCGCTGGTAGCGCATGCGCTGCGTTTGTTTTTGAAACTCACTGGTTTTGCGCAAAATGTCTGATGACGCCTGCGTACTGGCGTCCAGAAGCTGCAGGCGCCTCACGCGCTCGTTGTCAGTGAGGGCACCGTCCTTCACGGCTTGTGCAAGTTCGGGGCGGTAAACATTTGTGATGAGGGCTGTACGCAAGTTGGGTTGTGCGGCAAGCATCATTTGTCGCCATACCTCGGGTAAATCAGCCAGTGCCAAGGCGGCATCTTCTACCTGATGGCCTTGCTGCTTCCACGCTTGCGCAACAAGCGGGCTTACCGCGTTGTAAGGGGCATCCACCAAAATCACCACGGCGTCTGACGCAACCTCGCGGTTCTGGCCCATGATCAAAACGGGCGTTCGCATACCGCGTGGCGTTCTTGGTGCCAGCGCGCTTGGGCTGTCTTCCAGGCGCCAGTCGCTTTCAGTTGAAGTAGGGAAGGGCATCTGCGCGTGGCTTATGCCACAGGCCAGCACGTACAGCAGTAGCCATAAAACAAGCGTTTTTAAGCTGTTTATTGGAAGCGTTGTTTGTTTCATTGTTTGCTCTCACTGATAGGCTGGTTCTTGCGGAACCGCCTGCGGTGAATTAGCGCCGCATGCGCCGCTTTCGCGGCTTAGGCTCTACACCGATGCGCGGATCGTGCGCTAATACGAGGGCGGTGGCTTTTTCTGCTGTCTCTTCGAACACCTCACTGTTCTGGGAGACATACAACCATATACCCAGCACCGCATGTGGATGCAAGGCTGGCATTTCTTCAATGAGAGCAGCGTGGTCCACGTGTGAAGTGCAGACGAGCAAGCCATTCCATGGTTCGTTGCGATCGCCTATAACCAGGCATAGCCTGCCATCGACATAGGCCGCTTCGCAGCCGAACATTCTGGTGTGGATATAGCTTGGTTCGTGCTCTAGTTTCTCAAACACCCAGGCGAGTGAGTTGCTGTGGGGAGGCTTGTTGGCAATATCCAAAATAGCTTTTGTTCTGGTCATGGTTTTGTCTGTCGCCTCCCCCACCCCTGGCTGTTCTCGGGCCCCGTCTTCAGCGCATACGGGCGCGCAGTTGTTCAGGCATCGTCACAGCGCATGACTACATTACCAATGACTTTGCCGTTTTCGACAGCCTGGTGGGCGGCGATGATGTCCTGCAATGGGAACACCTCACCGATAAGATGTTTAAGCGAATCTTCTCTCAGAAAGTCTTGCAGCCCGTTAAGTGCGCGGCTCCGTTGGGCAGGTGTAAGCTCATACACCAGAAAAATGCTGAGCGTGATTGAGCGCATTAGCCAGGAGCCAAACGTTAATGGTCCAACCTCGCGGGCGTTCGAGCCATAACAAACAAATTGGCCATGCGTGGCCAATACGCCTTTATCTACCAGTTTGCTGCTTGTTGAGAAGTCCATATCGATAATCGCGTTGACGCCTGCGCCTGACGTGATGTCTTTGACGCGTTCCGCGACGGATTCAGTTTTGTAGAAAACAATGTCGTCAAAGCCGGCATCCTGAAGCACGTTGGCTTTTTCTTGTGAACCCACAGTGCAGATTACGCGTGCACCTTGCAGTCTGGCCATTTGGGCGGCATAAAAGGCCACCCCAGAAGTGCCGCCAATGACCAGCACGGTTTGGCCTGGCTCCAGATGTGCGAGCTCAACAGCGCGATAGGCTGTCAGTGCAGGAATGCCCAGGCAGGCACCTGCTTCAAAAGAGATTGCGTCGGGCAATTGAACAGCTTGCTGCGAAGGCAGGGCGATGAACTCGGCGGCGGTACCCAGGGGGCGGTTGTACTGGCCGTTCCAGATCCACACGCGCTCGCCAATACGAGAGGTTTCCACGCCTTTGCCTACTGCCGTAATGATGCCGGCACCATCGCTGTGTGGGATGACGATGCCCTCCTGAACCGGGCGGGTGCCCCCACGCGACTTGACGTCAGAGGGGTTAACGCCCGAGCACACAAGCTGGACCAGAACCTCGCCTTCAGCAGGCTGAGGCTGAGGCTGAGGCTGTTCGCCGTATTGCAGAACATCTTGGGCGGAACCATTTTTTGCGTACCAGGCAGCAAGCATTCGTCTTCTCCAGAGTTAAAAAAAGCGATGCTTCAGTGTACCTACATAAGTCGCGGCGTCGTGTGATTGCATTGGTGACAAGCTTGCACTCAGCCGTTTCGTCGAACGAATAGTGCGTTTCGTCGAATAAACCTTGCCCGTCATAACCCACCAGACCAGACTGCACGGGCAAATTTGATTTCAGTCTGTTGTGGAGTGCGCCACATGTTGCGGTGCATCAGCCTGACCTATCACCCGGTAGGTCAGGCTCGCAGCTGACCAACCGGGAACCATCGTTATGAAAATAAAATCGTCATCCTGCACGCAAACCTCTGAACCTCTGCGTCCACGCTTGCTCCGGATGGCGGTGGTATCAGCGCTTGGGTTGTACGGTGGATCGGTGGCCAGCTATGCGCAAGCGAGTTGCAGTCAGGGGCAGCCTGCAGACGGTTCCTATGCCTATATGATTTGTCAGGGTGCGAACGGTTTTGATGGGAAATCAGAAGATAAGATTGGCGTCGATGGTGAAAATATATCCATGACGACTACAGCGGACGGCGAATTCAGAGTAAATGCTTCTGACGACCTTGGTTTCGAGGTCTGGGGCAATGCGCCTGGTGTATTGACGATGTACACACATGGAGGCGATGGCGTCGACGCGGCAGATGCTGGCGCTGGTGGAACGGTATTCCTCGAAAATAATCGGGATGTCGTGCTGGAAGGTACGGATACTTCACACTTCTTTCGAGGCCTGATTTCTGTTTCGTCGCTTGGCGGCAGAGCGGATAGCGATAACCGCGATAATAATTCGGACGGTGGCAATGGCGGCGATGGGCAAGCGCTGACTATTACCAATACGGGCATGTTGAGGGTTGATGGGACGGTAAAGCCCGTCGAAACTAACGGTTCTCTGTTTGGCATTAGTGCGATAAGTGGCGGAGGTGCAGGGGGCGAACAAAATAACCCCGTCACCAATTTGGGCCAACAGATTGGTGGAAACGGCGGGGACGGCGGTGATATCACACTTACAAATGACGGTGCAATCAATATTGGCAGTGCGTCGAGCCGTATTACTGGCTATGTCTCGACCGCAGGTATTCAGGCAGCGTCTAATGGCGGTATGGGCGGAGAGGACAACGGTAATGGCGGTAACGGTGGCGAAATACACATCCTGAAATCCGGACAGATCAATAATGTATGGACCGCCGAAAACGGAAACTACGCCTTTGGGATCAATGCTGTCAGCGGGGGGAGTACTGGCATTATTTCAAAAGATAATAGTGACAATGGTGGGCAAGGAGGGGCCGGTTCGGCAGTAAGCATTCAGGTAAACAATGGCATAGTCGTGGACATCGATGGAGCATTTACGGGCGACGGTGCAGGCGTTAATGCATTAAGCCGCGGCGGCATGGGTGGTGAGGGCCCTGGCAAGAATAAAAGCGGTGGCTTTGGGGGCGCAGGTGGCCGCATCGATGTCGATTTGTGGGAAGGGACGGGCCATATTGCAACCCGTGGCGACAATCTTTACGGCATTCTTGCGCAAAGCATAGGCGGCGAGGGCGGAAATGGCGGTGACGCCACAGCACTGGCTGGTGAGGGTGGTGGTGCAGGGTTTGGGGGTAGCGCCGGCGATATTTCTATAACGACAGGCAGCGGTTCGACCATCGACACCACAGGCAATTTTGCTGGGGGTATTGTTGCGCAATCTGTGGGTGGTGGCGGTGGTACGGGTGGTTTGTTTGTCGCGGTGCTGGGTGGTCAAAGTGGTAATGGCGGCAATGGCGGTGACGGCGGACATGTCAATGTGGATTCTGCCGGTGACATCACCACCGATGGCGAGCACGCCTACGGCATCTTGGCGCAATCCATTGCGGGTAGCGGTGGGACAGGGGGGGTTAACGTAAGCGTCGCTGTTTCCTTGGGTGGAGATGGCGCGGGTGGTGGTTTGGCAAACGATGTGTCTGTGTCTCAATCGGGCAATGTTTCAACATCGGGTTATTCAGCGCATGGCATCATCGCACAGTCTATTGGCGGTGGTGGCGGGGCATCGGGCAGTGCAATTGGCTTGCTCAGTATTGGGGGCAGTGCTGCCGGATCCACGGGGTCGCAAGGCGGAAAAATCACAGTACAAAATACTGGCAGCCTTGAAACGCTGGGCGATGGGGCTGCTGGCATTATTGCGCAATCCATAGGTGGTGGGGGCGGTAGCGGCGGGGACAGCATCGGTGTTCTTGGCGTCGGGGGGGACGGTGCTGCAGGAGGAGCCGGTGGGCGTGTCGTGCTGCATGATCTGGGAACCATCAATACGTCGGGCAATTACAGTGCCGGTGTGCTGGCGCAGTCTATTGGCGGCGGGGGTGGCAACGGAGGCGATACCTTTACAGCGTCTGCCGGTGTGTCGGTTGCCATAGGCGGCAGCGGTACTGGTGGGGGGGATGGCGGCTCGTTGTGCATGGGCAATGCGGGGGCGTGCGATCTTCAGGCTCCGGCTTTTGCAGCCGACCTGACTACGCATGGTGATTACTCGCCCGGCATTATCGCGCAAAACATAGGCGGTGGTGGTGGCAATGGCGGCAGCGTAAAAAATGTCAGCGTGGCATCATTTGCAGCCTTGCAGATGGGTGGTAACGCGGGGGGTGGCGGTAAGGCGGGAGCCGAAGGCACGCTCATCGATTACACCGATCTCAATATAAAAACCGGTGGTTCGCATGCCACCGGCATACTCGCGCAGTCAATAGGCGGGGGCGGTGGCAACGGCGGCGACTCAACGTATTACAACGTTACGGCTGGATTTAACGCAGCAGTGGTTCTGGGCGGCAGTGGCGGTGATGGTGGTGCAGGGGCCAAAACCTCTGTGCGGTTGCGTAACTCGCATATCGGAACCGGCATGGATTACGACACGGCCGACCCTGAGACCTACGCGCCCAATGATTCCTTCGGGATTCTGGCGCAAACTATAGGTGGTGGAGGCGGCAATGGTGGCAGCGCCAGTGCGAGTGCTCTGGTAATTGCCGTCCCACCTGGTGATCCAGCCTTGCCGCCCATCGCCATCAATTTTGCAATGGCGGCAGGTGGTAGTGGTGGCAGCGGCGGCGATGCCTGCTCATCCGGTGACACTTCATGTGTGACCGAGGTCGTTTTGTCTGACGGGTCTTCAGTAACGACGCTGGGCGATGGGTCTCATGCGATTGTCGCGCAGTCCATAGGTGGTGGCGGTGGCAACGGAGGGGATTCCTCAGTCATGACGGCCGGTATTGGCTACGGCGATTCAGTGTCAGGCACGCTTGGCGTGTCGCTGGGCGGTTCGGGAGGTACAGCGTCGAGCGGTGGCAAGGTTTTTATCGGCCTGGGTAACGTCGATGGTGACTACGCCGCGTTGCCCCCCAGCCTTAGTGAACCGCCAGAAAACATTCTGGCGCCGGACTCAAGTATTTTGACCTATGGTGATTTTGCCAACGGGGTTCTGGCCCAGTCCATAGGCGGTGGCGGCGGTAATGGTGGTGTGGGCAGCAGTAATGCCTATTCGGTGGGTGGGTTTGCCACGGTTGCGCTCTCGATTGGCTTGGGCGGTGCGGGTGGTGCAGGGGGAAGCGGCGGGCAGGTCGATGTAAATCTGAAGCCAGATTTTACTATTCATACCGCCGGCTCGGGTTCACGCGCCATACTCGCCCAGTCTATCGGTGGAGGGGGCGGTGCCTCTCAGGGTGGCACCATGAATCTGTTTGCAAGCGCAGAAGGGCTAGGCGGTAATTTGCAGTTGGGTGTGGGCCAGACTGGTGGAAACGGCGGTGCAGGTGGCAGTGTAAATGCCGACATCTCCGGAGCCATTCGTACTGAAGGAGGTGATGCTGATGGCGTCGTGCTGCAATCTATTGGTGGCGGCGGCGGGGTGGGGGGCTCGATCGGGGCAGACTCCTCGTCCAACCCTATTCTTGATCGTATCGGCACGTCCTTGCGCAATCTGGAGCGACTCACTGATGCCGGTGCATCCTATACCTTTGCAGTGGATATCGGCGGCCGGGGCGGCTTGGGCGGTGCCGGTGGCCTGGTTGATCTGGATTTTTCGGGAAAGATCGCGACTCAGGGTGATTGGGCTGATGGCATTGTGGCGCAATCCATAGGCGGCGGCGGTGGGGCTGGCGGGTCGTCCACGGCGTCGGGCAGCAAGGTTAAGGCCAATGTCGATATCGCCATAGGGGGTTCTGGTGGCGTTGGAGGAAACGGTGGAACCGTTACCGCTGATTTTGACGGCAGTTATTACAACACCATTCAAACTGCAGGCTATAGCGCCTATGGTGTATTGCTGCAATCCATAGGAGGCGGTGGAGGACAAGGCGGCGACGGTTCTGATATGGCCAAAGGCACACTCACCATTGGTGGGTCGGCCGGCGGTGACGGTGGTACCAGTGGTGTCGGTGGCACCATACAAACCAGTGACCCCACCTCGTGGGTAACAATTAAAACGATGGGCTCTGACGCACCTGCATTTGCTGCTCAGTCTATCGGTGGTGGCGGCGGTATTGGCGGCGTCGGCAATAGTCAAATGGGTTCGATCGTCGAGAGCCACGCCTTTGTGCTGTCTGTGGGTGGCCATGGTGGTGCAGGAAATCATGGTGGCGCGATCAATCTTAATCTGGGCACTGACATAACGACATACGGCGATCGGTCTTATGGCTTTGTGGCGCAGTCCATCGGCGGTGGCGGTGGTATTGGTGGCGCGGGTGAGGCCAGCCATCTCACCAGCGTGGGGTTGGGAGGCCGCGCTGGTGCGGGCGGCGATGGTGGCACGGTGGCGTTGGCCCTTAATAAAGGTAGTTATGTCAGTACATCAGGTGCAGGTGCACACGCCATCATGGCGCAGTCTATTGGCGGCGGTGGCGGTATTGCCGGTGACAGTTCAATGAATATCAAGTTAAGGCCGGTTTCTTGGGCAGTTGATGGAACGCAGACCGGTGGCCAGGGCAATGGTGGCTCTGTAAGCATCGGAGTCGATGGCACCATTAAGACAGCAGGGGCCCAGTCATTTGGTATTTTGGCGCAGTCCATTGGTGGAGGCGGCGGTCTGGGCGGCGACATGGATGGTGGCTATGCTGGTTCGACGGCAGGTGATAGCGGAACAGGTAGCGGTGGGTTGGTAACGGTTAACCAAACGGGCACTATCGAAGCCCTGGGTAGTGGCTCGACGGGTATCTTTGCCCAAAGTACTGGCCCAGATGGGGCTGGGGTCATCACAGTTAATGTCAACGGGACAGTAACAGGCGGTTCGGGCGAAAACGCCAGTAGCGTCTGGATTGCCGGTGGTTCCAATAACGTCCTCAATGTTGGTGAAAATGGCTTAATTAATGATGCCGCAAACGGTGTGGGTGTACGCTACGACGACGAGGGCTTGGAAGATGAAAGCGCCAAGCTGGCCGTCGCAAGCAACAGCACTAAAGGCTATGTTTCCACGCTCGATATTAACGTCGACGGCGGGCTGTACGGCAATATCCTATGCCAAAACGCAAGCAGCAGCAGCGGCTGCAATGTGGGTGTGAGTGATACGGGCTACATGAAAAATGCAGTCCTTTATCAGGCCAATATCGACAACGCCGGTCACATCGGAATTGGCCGACCAGGGGCCTACGATACCCTCACCGTTACCGGCAACTATGTACAGAAAGATTCCGGCGTATTGCGGGCGGATGTCGATTTTTCAGGAATGCAGGCTGATCGCCTGGTGGTGCAGGGCGATGCCCAGCTTGACGGTGGCCTTGACCTTGCCGCAGTCAGCTTGCTGCCCCGGCGGGAGCTAACTGTGCTTAACGTCCAAGGGCAATCGACAGGATCCTTGCATGCTATCGATTCGCCCATTTTTGATTTCCAGCTGCGTCAAGAAGGCAACACGCACCAAGTCAGCGTAAGCAACGCCAACTTTGACCCTACAAGTCAGGGTCTCAAGGGTAACCAGAGCGGTGTTGCCAAGCATCTGCAGAAAATATGGAATCTTGGTGGAACGGCAGAGCTAGGCCCGCTGTTTGCCGTGCTGAATCAGGCAGCCAATAGTGGCCCGCAAGCGTATCGAGATCGTTTAACCGACTTGTCGCCGGGCGTTGCGCTGGCACCAGCAGGTCAGATGACGGCGGGCTTGGGGCGCTTTATGGGAGGCATGATGTCATGCCCTGAAGCGACGGGCACCAGCACCAGTAGCCGCGAGCAAGATTGTTTTTGGGGGCAGGTGACGCGGCGTAATACAGATCACGACGCAGGTAATGGCTCTCCGGGCTTCTCGTTTGATACGACAACTTATCAGTTTGGTGGGCAGCGAGAGTTCAAACCAGACTGGTTTGTGGGTGGGTCGGTGGCCTATCAGGATAGCCGTCTCCAGGGTGACACCGGAAGGGTAAGTGGCAACGGCGATGCGGGTTACGCAGGTGTGGTGCTCAAGCATCAGGCAGGGCCATGGGTCTATTCAGGTTCAATTGCCGGTGGCTATGGCTCGTTTAAACTGAATCGCAATCTGAATATTGATGGTTATGAGCACGGCGCCAGCAGCGACCCTGATGTGTACACCGTGGGTGCGCGACTGCGTGCAGCGCGCCATATTGAACTGACTGAGAAGGTTTACCTCAAGCCTTACGTCGACCTGGACGCGTTCTATACACGCATGCCGGGCTACTCCGAATCAGGTGGCTTGCTCAGCCTGAAGGTAGACAGCAGTGATCAGTTTGTTGTTGGTCTGTCACCTATGCTGGAAATTGGCGGGCGGGTAGATCTGTCCAACGGTGCAGTTATGCGGCCTTATGCCTATGCAGGGGCTTCGTTTCTGAGCAAAGACTCTTGGCGTGCCACGGCGCATCTGGCAGGTGCGCCAGCGGGTAGCACGGGCATGAGCACGAGTCTGGCGGGCGACAATGTAATAGGGCGGTTCGGGCTGGGAGTGCAGGTAAATACAGAGTCTGGGTTTGATTTCAGGTTGCAGTACGATGGCGAAGCATCTAGCAAGAGCACAAGCCATGCAGGGCAATTGAAGGTGATGTACCGCTTCTAGAATGGTTGGCTGTGAGCGCTTACGCGGCCTTCAGGTGCTGTGGTATTCACAGCCTAGGCCATGGCGCGTCGCAGGCGTAGCGAAGCGGTGCGGCCCAGAAGCACTGGCGCAACATCGTTATTGAAACTGACTTGCGTCTGAGCGCCGGTACTATGCGACAGATCAGAAATATGCTCCAGGTTGATGATCATCGACCTGGAAACGGCGCAGAAGGGCGGTGATGGCAGTTGTTCTACCAGACGTTTCATGGTGATGTGCATCATTTCGTCAGCATGGGCAGCCCGGCACAGTCGGACGTAGTCGCCTTCTGCCTGTATGACGGTCAGGTCGCTCGTTTTGATCAGTCGTGTACCGGTTTTGGTGCGGGTGGAAAGATAACCGCGGGTCTGAGGCCTGAGGCGTTTTAACGTTTGAGCGAGTCGGTCTGGGTTGACGGGCTTGAGCAGGTAATCAGTCGCTGCAATATCAAAGGCCTGAGCCGCATAATCGCCATGCGCGGTAACGAAGACGACTTGGGGTGTGTAGTCTAGGCTTTCAAGCAGCTCGAAGCCTGTTTCGCGTGTGAGTACGACGTCTAAAAATATGGCGTCGGGTTGATAATCGTGGATCATCTGGCGTGCTTGTTCAATGGTGGCGGCTTCGCCCTGAATATGCACATCGGGTGCAGCATCCAGCAAGCGGCGCATATAGCGTCTTGCAGGCGCTTCATCGTCGACAATGAGTACACGCAGCATGAGTCCCCTTTATTGTTGGTATGGCAGGTGCCTTTGCTCAGCCCGACAGCCAAAACGGGTAGCGAGGATCGTGCCTTTATTTTTTCGTCGACGATAATTGCCAGTTCGTCGAAAACAGATGTGTCGCAGCTTATTCTACTCGTCAAGCTGCAACGCAGACCCGACACATGATTACGACAACATAAGCGAATTAAATAGTGGTGTGCAAGCGTATTGTTTTTGCACTGAATTGTTTTTGCTGTTTGGTTCTCAGAGGCATACCCATGAATGTTCGACCTATTAGCCAGGAGCTTAGCCCAGACGATGCGTCTTTCGGGTTTTGGCGTGCTCAGCTTATGGTGTGGATTATTTTGGCCTTTATTGGCTTTTTTAGTCGCTTGGCCATCTTCGGTAATGTCATGGCCGCCTTCTGGCCCACCGTGGCACAAGAGCCGTTGGCCTTTGTGCTGACTAGCGCTGCAGCCATCGTTCATGGCCGATATTGGCCCAAGAAAATACCGTTTATTCTGACCTTCGTTTTTTCAGTGTTGCTGTGTCTGATCGCCTCGGCGCTGCTGGCGTCCATTGGTTTTTTTATAAATCAATCGTTCCCGCCCGAAGCCGTGCGGATTCTTCCAGGCAATCAATTTCGACTTGGTTTTATTTACTACATGGGCGTGTTTTCAATCTGGACGCTGATGTACATTGGCATCGGTGCTGAGTTGGCTGCTCGCAACGAGCGCATTTCCAAGATGAAGGCCGAAACGCGGGCGGTGCAACTGGAGCTTGAGCATCTTCAGCGACAGGTAGAGCCGCATTTTCTTTTCAATGCTCTTAATGCCGTTGTTGCAGAGATAGGCGAGCGCCCGGCTATCGCTGAAGAAATGACACGTCGCCTGGCAGACTATCTGCGCTACTCGCTGGACAAGCGCGGGCACGGCACCTGCAGGGTGGACGAAGAGATCGAAGCGGCTGAAGCCTACATACGTATACAGGCGCTGCGTTTTGACCAGAAGCTGGAGTACCAGTGCCAGGTTGATCCGAACGCGCTGGATTTTCACCTGCCTCACATGACGTTGCAGGGCCTCGTCGAAAATGCGATCAAGCACGGCATGCAAGCCACATCTGCCTGTTTTTTGATCAACATTAGTGTGCGGTGTAAGGGTGATGAGGTGATCATCGAAGTGGAAAACCCGGGTCACCTTTATGCCCCTGGCGGCGCGGCGCGAGGGGGCGGGCTAAATAATTTGTGCCGCCGCCTGGCGTTGTTTTACCCCGACCGTCATGAGTTTTCATTGAGCCAGCGTGCAGGCCGTACAGTGGCTCAAATAAGATTACGTGGAGGACCGGTTGTGTCGGTAACGTACTAGTGGGGAATATCTCGTCAAACAATGTGACCACTTCGTGATCTGCAGAAACTGCTTGGCCTGGGGCTATTCTCGGAACGGGGCTTGGATATCTTGTGCGCCATTTCAATTGTCCCTGAATTCCGGTGACCAATGCAGCAGACGCCGCTCAACCAAGGTAATGCCATAAACCAGCACAATCCCCACAATAGAAAGCAGCACGACGGCGGCAAACATGTCAGTGGCGTTTAGCGTCGCCAGCGCGGTAATCATCAAGTAACCCATGCCGGTGGTTGAGCCTACAAACTCGGCGAGAACCACGCCAATGAGTGCAAAGCTGATGGCGTTGGGCAAGGAAGCAAACGTCCAGGCGGCAGCAGTGGGAATGCGCACACGCCACAGAATCTGCCGGGGCGAACCGCCTAGTGTTTCGCAAAACTGCAGCAGTTCACGCTCAACGCTGCGTCCACCCTTGTAGGTATTGAAGAACACCAGAAAGAAGACCACAAACCACGAGGTCACCACTTTGGACGCAATGCCAAGACCAAAAAACATGGTGATGAGCGGCACAAAGGCGATGCGCGGCATAGAGTTGAAAGCCACGATGAAGGGGTTGAATACGTCTGCCAGGAAACGATTGCGACTGAGCGCTACGCCTACGATAAAGCCGCTGCCCACGCCCACGAACAGCCCAAGAAACGTCGCCCGAAGTGTTAGCCACAAATGCGGCCATACAGAATCTGGTCCAGGCTGCATCCACTCCCAGAGCCGGACGGCGATTCTGGAGGGCTGGCTAATGAAAAAAGGGTCAAAGACCGTGTTGTCGACAAACCAAGGAATGCGGGTAAGGATCTCCCATGCGCCCAGCACAACGGCGAGAATGCCTGCTTGCCACAATGTGATTTTGAATCGGCGGTAGGTCGCGGCTTTTCTTGCCTGGGCCAGATGGTCGGCCTGGCCTTGCGGTGTTCCCGAAAATGCTGTGTTCATGTTTCTACCTCGGCTCGCCCTGCCCGCAGGGCGAATGCATCGTGTGATTCAGGCCGCTGCGCGGAACTGTTGTCCCAGCACACTCCAGATACTCTGGAAATGGGCCACAAACTGTGGGCTCTCCCTGACGGTGAAGACATCTCGCGGGTGTGCAAGATCAATGCGCTCATCCAGCAGCACCTCGCTCGGCGGTGAAGACAACACCACAACGCGATCCGAAAGGGTTATGGCTTCGTCAAGATCATGCGTCACCATGACGATGGTCTGGCCGAGCTTGCGCCAGATCTCCATCAGTTCGTGATGCAGGTGAGTTTTGGTGTGCGTGTCGAGCGCGCCGAACGGTTCGTCCAGCATTAACAGGCGCGGTTCAACGGCAAGGCTCATGAGCAGGGCCACACGCCGGCGCATGCCGCCGGAAAGCTGGTGTGGGAACGCGTGCTCAAACCCCGTAAGGTGACCTAGTTCAAGCAGCTGAGCCACTTTCTGTTTGACCTGCTTTTCAGGCACACCGTGAAAACGCAGGCCCAATGCCACATTTTTGTAGACGTTGTACCAGGGCAGTAATGTGTCTTTCTGAAAGATATAGCCCAGTGTTGGGTGTAGCTTGCCTTTGACGGGCACGCCGTCGATTTCTATTGTGCCTGCGGTTGGCTCCAGAAAGCCGGCAATCATATTCAGCAGGGTGCTTTTGCCGCAGCCCGAAGGCCCGACAATGGAAACGAATTCACCCTGTTCGATCTTGAGCGATACGTTGCCCACTGCCCATGTATAGCCACTGTCGGTCTGGAACGCCTTGGAGACGCCGCGCAGTTCAATCACGATGCCATGCCTCTGGCTTTGCGGACAAATGACATGTTCACGCATTTTTCATAGGGCACGGTTTTCATCTGCTCATTGGAAAACTGCCGCCCGTCGCCCATGATGGCAGCCATACGGTTGTACGCTTCTTCGGTAATGATGTTGTCCTTGAGCCAGACATTGGCCTTGTAGTCTGTCACGGCCTTGAGCACAGAAGGGCGGCTGAGTGCTTTGAGATAGTCTTTGTAGACGACGTCGGTAATTTCTTCGGGTGTGTGGTCGTTGATGTAATCCTGAGCCTTGACCATGCCATCGACGAAATGCTGGATGTCTTCGGGGCGCTTTTCGATGTCGTCCACCAACGCGTACGCGGCGATGCCAGGTACATCGCCCTTCATGTATTCATTCCAGACTTTACTATCGATGCCGTTAAAAATGGGCGTGCCCCAGCCTTCGGCAACGGCTTGCTCCATCATCGATGCTGTCGCCATTGTGGCTGCTACTGAACCTGTCTTCAGGGCAGCAAGCATGGTGGCCAGATCACCAAGCGGGCGAATATCCACCTTGTTGCCTATGCCCGCCTGTTGCATCAGATAAATGGCCATGAGTGCCGTCACCGAGCCCGGTTGCGTTGCACCGATTTTCTGGCCGTCCAGATCTTTGAGTGTGCGGAATTTGCCACTGTCGTAGTCGGCTTTACGCACCAGCACATTGGCGTAGGTCATGCGGCGATCAAAGCCAAAAATCAGTGCTGCTGGTTTGCCTGCAATAGTGAGGGCCGGTGCCGCCGTGGCAGCGGTTGCACCCACCATAATCTGGCGCGCAGCCAATAGCTGGTTGGTGCGCGGGCCACTTTGCGTGTTCAGGTATTTAACATCCAGACCGGCATCGGCGAAATAGCCTTGCGCCAGCGCAACATAGCCGGCGGTGAAGATTGGGTCTATGCTGCCTTGCCCGTAGGAGATCTCTTTTAAGTCGGCGGCCTGGGCAGTGCCGGCCCCGAACATGCCAATACACGACATTGCGCCGGATGCCAGCAGCAATTGCCGGCGCTTTAACTGCATAATTTTGGTTTGGTTGGCCATAATGGTTTATGACGCTGCCACGCTGCGTGCGACCTGCTGTTTGGTGCCGCCTCACCCTGCGCTGCGTCTTGTCTCCCGAGTTTGTTTGTTATGTCGATGCTGTATGCGCAATGGCGTGGACACCATCGGGTTAGGCTGCACGGTAGACCCGTGCCGCGTCAGTTGAAAGTATAAACAGATAGAGATGTAGTGTCTTTAGGAGAGCTAAAGCTCGTTACCTTTGGACAGTTTCAGATTATTGTTTTTGAACGAACAATTGTTGCCTACAGCTGTGTCCGGGCGTAGCTGCAATCTTGTGGCACTGATCGTTAGACTCGACGACGAAACGAAACGAAACGTAACGCACGAAGCAGGCTATGTAATGCGAATATAGTCGCCGATGCCTTCCTGGTCGGATTCATCTACCAAAGAGAAGCGAATCGGCCTCAGGAATTCCGCCAGATAGTTAAAACCTTGCTTGGTGCTTAACGTGTTTAATTAAAGGGTGGGGGGGTATCTAACGACCTCGCGCCGTACAGGATGCGTTCACAATCCCACCGATGTTGCTGAACCTCTTCGGTAATCAGGTTGATGACTAGTTGCTTTACAGCGTCCACGGCACGCGATGGTGGTTTGTCGACATGCTCGCACAGATACAGTGTGCGCAATAGCTTAGGTTTGACAATATCCCGATAGGCTACTGCACCTGACTGTAGCTGCTTGCGCAGATACGATCTTGACCCGATTACGCAGCCGTAACCCTCTTCGACAAACAAAATCGCCGCATTGACGTTGTCGGTTTGTACACGCGCGCTTTGCTCAAATTGCTTTTGCAATCGCGGATCGTTCATGATGGAGCGGCCGGATGTACCGCGACGCAACAGAACAAAGGGGAGTGTTAGAAGTTTTTTGACGGTAATAGGCGATGTGGTGTCGCCGATGATTTCTTTCTTGCCGATGCAAATCATGCGTTCTTCGAGCAGTGGTGTGACATGCAGACGGGGATCTTGGGTGGCGTTATACGCAAGTGCCAGATCTACGTGTGCGTCAGTCATTTGTTCAATGGTACTGCCTGACAGGGTTTCGGACAGCATAAGCGATAGTTTAGGATACTCTTGCAGCACAATACGCATCAGATTTTTGCCTATGCCTTCCAGAGCCGTATAGGCCATGCCGATCGCCACCGTGCCACTGATTTCGCCCGACATATTGTTCATGTCTTCTTTGGCCAGTCGCAGGGCGCGCAATATTTGCACCGCATGAGAATACAGACGTTGCCCATATTCAGTGGGTATCAACCCGCGTGGGTTACGCACAAACAGCGGTTTGGAAAATTGTGCCTCCAGGTTGGCCAGGTGGTGGCTTAGTACGGAGGGTGCCGTGCGCTCAGCTTCAGCGGCGCGTGAAATGCCGCCTGACTCGTAGATGGCAACGAAAGTACGTAGTTGTCGGATATCCATGGTCTCAACTTTATCGAACGCAGTGATTGAAACAATATAATTTTCTGATTCAAATATCAATGATATTCTGCATTCATATTGGAGGAGTTTCTGAATGGACAAGGCATTTTCACCACTGGCAGGTTTGCGGGTTGTCGAAATGAGTCACATGATCATGGGGCCATCCTGTGGCATGTTTCTGGGATATCTGGGCGCGGAAGTCATCAAGGTGGAACCACCTGGCGGCGACAAGACACGGCATCTTTCTGGCATGGGTCGGCCTATGTTCCCGCTGTTTAATCGCGGCAAGAAATCTGTGCAGCTAGATCTGAAGACCGACGAGGGTAGGGCTGCACTCAATAGTCTGCTCGCCACGGCCGACGTGTTCGTCGAAAACTTCAGGGATGCGTCGCTCGCCAAGGTTGGCGCCGATCCCGAGCAACTTAAACGCCAGTTTCCAAAACTGATCATCGCATCGTGTAAGGGTTTTCTGTCTGGGCCTTATCAGGACCGGACAGCACTGGACGAAGTGGTGCAAATGATGACGGGGCTGGCCTATATGACGGGGCCGACAGGCACGCCGCTGCGCGTTGGTTCGTCTGCCAATGACATTATGGGTGGTTTGTTTGCCGCCTTTTCGGTGCTGGCGGCTCTTATAGAGCGCAAGGAAACCGGCAAGGGTCATGAAATGAGAATCGGGTTGTTCGAGAACTGCTTGTTGCTGGTTGCGCAGCATATGGTGCAGTTTGAACTGGAGGGCAAGAACCCGCCACCCATGCCAGAACGTGAGTTTTCTTGGCCTATATATGACATTTTCCGCGACAAAAACGGCCAACAACTGTTTGTAGGCGCCGTGACCGAAGGTCAGTGGGCCATAGTCTGCAAGTTGCTCGGGCTTGATGCCTTTCTGTCCGATCCTCGTCTTTCGAACCGGATGAAACAGATTGAGGCCCGCAGTTGGACGATTCCAGTGGTGGCCGAGAAAATTGCGACCTTTGATACTGAAACGCTCAGTAAGCAGTTCGAGGCCAATGGCATCCCATTCTCACCGATAGCCCGGCCCTGCGATATGTATGATGACCCCCATGTAATGCGCCCAGGCGGCATTGCCGTATCCAAGTGTCCGGATGGCTCCAGTTTTCGGGCACCTTCACTGCCGTTTGAGGTAGATCGTAAATTGATGACCGGTGGTGGCGATGTTCCTGCCACAGGGCAGGATACAGATGCCGTTCTTGCATCGTTGGGTTTGGACAACAATGCCATTGCCCTTGCGCGTGGCGTTGAGGAGGTGCAGACATGAGCCGGCTTAGCATGATCTATCCCGATTTTCAGGTGACGCTGCGCGAAGTGGGGTTGCGCGACGGATTGCAGCTTGTTCGCAGCTTTCCCGATACCGCATCAAAACTGCAGTGGCTCAAACAGGAGCATGCGGCGGGTGTCAGGATGTTCGAGGTGGGTTCCTTTCTCCCGGCCAGCAGGTTTCCCCAGTTTTCTGATGTGCGCGACATAGTTAGCGCCACAAAATCGCTGCCAGGTGCTCATGTGGCCGCGCTCACCCTGAATGAGCGTGGTGCTGAAGACGCGCTACAGGCTAATGTTGATGAAATGGTCTTTGTGTTGTCGGCCACCGAAGGACATAGCCAGGCGAACACGCGCCGTTCGCGCCTGGAAGCGCTGCAGCTTGCCGGCAGAATTGCGGCCATGCGTGACGAGAGAGGGCCGGACGCTCCGATTCTAACGATAGGCATTGCAATGGCTTTTGGCTGTTCCATCGAAGGAGATGTACAAGCCACCGAAGTCCTGAAATTGGTTGAGGCCAGTCTGGAGGCCGGCGCTGATGTGATTTCACTGGCCGATACAGTGGGGTACGCGGGCCCGAAGGCGGTGGGGGCGTTGATGGCTGACGCCCGCAAACTGGCGGGGGCCACTCCTTTGGCTGCCCATTTTCACGATACGCGAGGCATGGCCATTGCCAACGCTGCCGCCGCGTTGGACGAGGGCGTACGTATTTTGGATGGCTCACTGGGTGGCTTGGGAGGTTGCCCGTTTGCGCCAGGAGCAAGTGGCAATGTGGTGTTTGAAGACCTGGTGTTTTTATGCGAGTCAATGGGTCTGGCCACAGGCATAGATATTGACCGACTGGTCGACGTGCGCAAGATTCTTGCCCGTGCAATGCCAGATGAAGAATTGTTCGGAGGGCTGGCTCGATCAGGCTTGCCTAAAACACAGCGCTGGCTTGCAACACAGGCTTGAGTTTTTTCGCAAAGCTCGTTCAATAAAACCAGGACCAAAAAGGTCCTACTGGAGGAAGACATGAACCACTATCTAAAAAAACTAACGGTCGTTGCCGTGACCCTGATGATGTCCACAGGGCTTGCACAGGCGGCCGACTATACGATGCGTATCAGTCATCAGTTTCCGCCCGCGCACCACAGTGCCAAGCTTATGGAGCAGTTTGCCCAGAATGTGGCCACGGAAACCAAGGGCAAGGTCGAGGTGCAGTTGTTTGGCGCCGCTCAGCTTTTCAAACCACAGCAACACCATGCGGCTGTGGCAAGTGGCCAGGTCGAGTCTGCGCTCATACTTTCTATACAGTGGGGTGGCACGATTCCTGAAATGGCCGTTACACAAATTCCCTTTTTCATGAGCTCGCCTGCAAAACAAAAGGCCTTCATCGGTTCGAAGCCGGCGCAGTTGCTCGATGAGGCGATGGCCAAGAAGGGTGTGAAGAATATTGGCTGGATCGTCGATACCAATGATCTCATCTTTACCTCATCCAATCACTTGCTGGACGCGCCTGAGAAGTTCAAGGGCGTCAAGATGCGCGGACTGAACAAGCTGTTTGATTCTGGTTTGATCGCCATGGGTGCTGTGCCTGTGTCTATGCCAGGTTCGGAGGTTTATCAGGCGCTGCAGACAAAAGTCATTGATGCAGCGCTGACCGGTGTCCAGGCCGCTAGTGCCCGCAGATATTATGAAGTGCAGCAGTTTGGTGCCGCTACACCGATATTTCTGGTGTACGACAACCTTGTCGTTAACCCCGCTTGGTGGGATGGGCTGCCTAAAGACGTTCAGGCAGGTATACAACGTGCCGCCGACGTAGCGGTTCAAGCCTCGCTGATTACACGCGACGGCGTCGACCCTGCAGACATCAAGAAACTGAACGATGAGGGCATGGATGCAATTGTGCTGACTTCGGGGCAGGCCGACGCCATGAAGGCAGTCATACAGCCCGCAGTGCGCGATACATTCCTTGAATCTACGGGTGATAAAGGGCGAGAGCTGATCAAGCTCCTCGATGAACTGTAACAGCGCAAGGGATAGATATGTCGCATGATGTGCTCCGTCGGGTAGAGCCTGACGATGGCCCGTGGCTGATCGCCTACGGAAAGTTTGTGAAGGCGCTGTGCCGTGTCACGCTGGCCATCGCCACAATTCTGGTGATCTTTGACCTTGTCGTCGTCGGGGTTGCGGTGCTGATGCGCTACCTGTTTTCGGTGCCTATGCTGGGCGGCGATGAGGTTGTCGCCTTCTCACTGACTGCCATTGTCATGTTCGCAGCACCTGACGTGCTGCGCAGAAATGGGCACATTGGTGTCGATATTCTGATCGATCTGCTTCCGGCCAGGATCGTGCCTTGGACCCGTATCTGGGCATGTCTGGCCGTGTTCGCCACTTCGGCGTTGCTCATCATCAACGGGTGGAAAGCTGTGGCGCTGTCACGCATGATCGGCAGTCTGACAGAAGGGCATCTGGAACTACCTATCTGGATGCTCCAGCTGCTGCTGCCGCTAGGCGGTGTTTTACTGGCCATTGTCGCCATGGAAATTTTATGGCGTAGTATTATTCGCGTCGTCCATCCCTTCCCGGTTACGGAGGGCGATCAATGATTATGATCGTCATTATTCTGGGGCTGATGGCGTTGCTGTTTACCGGCATCCCCATCTTTGCGGGCCTAACGCTATTTGGTGGCGGGTTGTTGTTGCTGATACAGGGCAACCTGGGTTCGGTTGTCGAGATCATTTTCGGTGAGTTGAATCGTTATCTTCTGGTTGCGATTCCGCTGTTTGCCTTTATGGCTCACGTCATGATTCGTGGCAAGGTAGTTGATGATCTGTACGATGCCGCCTATACCTTCACGCGTCATTTGCCGGGCGGGCTTGCCATCGCAACCATTTTGGCCTGTACGGTATTTGCGGCTATCTCAGGTTCCAGCGTAGCGACTGCTCTGACCATAGGGTCGGTTGCCATCCCGCAGATGCTGCGATATGGATACGATCCCAAAATGGCTTATGGCACGGTTGCGGCTGGTGGCACGCTGGGTATTCTTATTCCGCCCTCGGGCCCAATGATTTTGTATGGCATCACGACAGACACATCCATTGGTGGGTTGTTCATTGCAGGAGTGGTGCCGGGCGTACTGATGGCTGGGGTGTTTGTGGCATGGTCTATGTTCAAGTGCTCCACGTCACAAAAGAATATCAAGCGTGATGCGCGCGCTTCTTTGAAGGAGATGCGGGCGGCACTACGAAAATCAATCTGGGCGATTATCCTGCCAATATTTGTGCTCGGCGGCATGTATATGGGTGTCTTCACCGCCACTGAAGCGGCTGCTGCGGGCGTCTGGTTGGCGCTCTTTGTGACCGTGGTAATTTATAGAACCGTTGGCTGGCGTGAAATATGGGAATCTGCACAAGAGGCGTGCCGGCTATCGGCCATGCTGTTCATGATTCTGGCCGGCGCGGCGGTATTTAGCCATGTATTGACCAAGATGCGGGTGCCGCAGCAAATTGTCGAATCGCTGGTCGCCCAGGATATCGGTGCCATTGGTTTTATTCTGGTGATGATGTTGCTGGTAATGGTGCTGGGCATGTTTCTGGAGTCTATTGCCATTATTCTCATCACCATGCCCGTCATATTGCCTGCTATGGCACATTTGGGCATTAACCCCATCTGGTACGGAGTGCTGCTGGTGATTAATCTGGAGATCGCTATGATCACCCCGCCAGTGGGGATGAATCTGTTTACCATCAAAGCGATCACCGATGCCAAACTGGGGCTAATCATAAGAGGATCGGCGCCCTATGTGGGTCTTATGGTCGCCGTCCTGCTCATAATCCTCTTTATGCCTTCCCTGGCGCTTTGGCTGCCTGAGACGATGATGGGCAGATAGCCCCCTGTTGCGGTATCCGGCGCCGTGGCTGAATCTATTTGGTCAAGGCACAATAACAATGGCGCCGGTGGTTGCCCGGTTCTGGGCGGTGGTGTGTGCCTGTGCCACTTCGGCCAGCGGGAAGCGGGCTCCAATGTGCGCGCGCACGGTACCTTGACGATAGGCATCGAACACCATGGCGGCATTGGCACGAAATGTTGCCAGATCGGCGTTGTGCGGGAAAACAGAGGGGCGCGTCAGATAAAGACAGCCTTTTTTGTTCAGCAGCTCGACATCAAACGGTGCAATAGGCCCTGAGGCAGCACCGAATACCACCACGTGTCCGAAAGGCCTTGCGCAATCGAGCGAGCCTAGAAAAGTATGCTGGCCAACCGAGTCGTACACCACCGATGCTTTACTGCCGTCGGTTGCGGCGACCACTTGGGAGACCCATTCAGGCTGAGAATAATCGATGGCAATATCGCATCCGGCATCGCGGGCAATGGCACATTTTTCCGGTGACCCGGCTGTGCCAATTACGGTGGCACCCAAGGCTTTGGCCCATCCGCTCAAAATCTGGCCTACGCCACCGGCGGCGGCATGCACTAATACGATATCGTCTGGTCCAACGACATAGGTTTTGGTAAGCAGGTACTGGGCCGTCATGGCCTTGAAAAATATTGCCACGGCCGTTTCATCGTCTATGCCGGCCGGCAATTTGACGACACGTTCGGCCGCCACGTTCCGATGTGTGGCATAGGCACCTATACCTGCATTCATATAGATGACGCGATCGCCTACCTGCAAATCGGCAACGCCATCGCCCAGTGCTGTGATGACGCCCGCTGCTTCATGGCCCAATCCTGTTGGCGTGGGTAGCAGATACTTTCCGCTACGTTGGTACACATCAATGTAGTTGAAGCCTATTGCGGTTTGCTTGAGCTGCACGTGGCCTGAAGCGGGGCCAGGCAGGTCTGCGGATACCAGGCGCATTACATCTGGCTCACCAAATTCTGTTAGCTGTACCGCATGTGTCTTGGTCATGAAAATTGAGCTCCTCTCTATCTTTATTCATGTGTTTATTTATGGACAATAGTAAAGCACTGCGGAAGCGCTACGTTTGTTATCGGCGCTTCGGCACGGGTAGGTGTTGATGCGCGCGGCTGGCCTCGAGGAGCGCTTGTGCGCGACCACAGGCAAATACGCCTGCTACCGGAGTGGCAGCCTTGGCTGGCGACCGTTTGGCGACGTATGGAGCAATAGGTTTTGCGGAACACCGGGACGAACCATCTCGTACACTAGAATAACTAAAACTAATTGAAAGGGAGACACATGATGAAAACTCCGATTTTGTCGGCCGTTTGTCTGAGCCTGCTCGCCTATTCTGTGGCAGGCGCCGCAGACACGCCAAAACGAGACGAGTTCTTTTGGCTGGGCGAGATGAACAAGGCAAGCCTGGTCATCAATTCCGACGAGGGCCTGATCGACAAAGCGGAGGCGCCGGGCTTTGCTGCGGGTATTCAAACTGTAATTGATGCTGGTAATGAAAAAGGTGGCAAGCGCCCATCGACCGTAATTACGTTTGAGCCATTGATGATAGCCGCAGCAGGGCAAGAAATTACCCTGCTGCACGCAGGGCGCTCCAGCCAGGACATGCACGCTACCTTTCGCTCTGCTATTTTGCGCGATGACCTACTGTCGCTTGCACAGCGTCTGCAAAAGACATCCACGACGCTGGTAAATCTGGCAGAAAAGAATGCAGGCACCGTGGTGCCCAACTATACGAACGGCGTTGCGGCACAGCCCAACAGCTATGGTCACTATTTGCTCGGTCATGCGGCGGGTCTGCAGCGCGATGCGCAGCGTATTCGCGAAGCGTATGTACGTGTGGACCGATCATCGATGGGTACAACCGTGCTCAATGGAACAAGCTGGCCATTGAACCGTGAACGCATGGCACAGTATTTGGGCTTTGCCCGCACGGTGGACAACGCCTATGACGCTGCCCAGATTTCGTCCATGGATGAGCCTGTCGAGGTTGCATCCATTGTGACAACCGTCGCGCTGCATACCGGCAATTTCATCGAAGATCTGATGACTCAGTATGCACAGCCGCGTCCGTGGATTTTGCTGCAAGAAGGCGGCGACAACACCTATGTGTCTAGTGCCATGCCGCAAAAGCGCAATCCTGGTTTGCTCAACCGTACACGCAGCAGCGCTTCTACCGCTTTGACGCTGGCATTTGGCCCCATCATACAAACGCACAACATCACACCGGGGATGGCCGATCCGAAAAGCGCCAAAACCAATAGTGAAATGGTGGCCAGTGCCATGAAGACCCTGAAAAATTGGGACGACGTGATGAAGGCGCTTGTGGTAGACCCTGAGCGCGCTCTGGAAGAGCTGAACAGCGACTGGACAGCGTCACAGGAGCTGGCAGACTCGTTAATGCGCAATCACAAACTGCCTTTCCGTATCGGACACCATTTTGCATCGGAAGTGGTGAGTTACGCGAAGAAAAACAATATCAAGCCGCTGGATTTTCCTTATGCACAAGCGCAACGTATTTACGCAGAGGTCGTGCGCGATGCGTCATACGCCAAGGAGCTTCCTATGAGCGAGGCTGATTTCAAGGCCACTCTGGACCCTGTTGCCATTGTGAATAATCGTGCGACAGCGGGTGGGCCACAGCCTGCAGAAATGAAGCGCATGATCGAAGAAGCCAAAAAAGATCTTGCCGACCAGCAGGCTTGGATCGATGCGAAGCACAAGGCCATCGATACTTCGCTTAAACAGCTGGACGGTGACTTCAGCAAGCTTTTGGAAAAAACTGGCGATACCGAGCAAGCTAAAAAAGCGAGCTAAGCCTGACCACAGGGCCTGGCGACACATGTTGGCCAGGTCCAGATAAGAGGTCCAGATAAGAGGTCCAGATAAGAGGTCCAGATAAGAGGTCCAGATAAGAGGTCCAGATAAGAGGTCCAGATAAGAGGAGGCGCGAATCGCTGAATTATAGGGGGGTGTTCAGCGCATCGTAAGGCTAATGATTCGTATTTGCCATAAAATTATGACTCTGAACATCAGGAGTTACGATATGGCCGATATCACTCGACGCACTTTGCTGCGCCATGGAATCATTATGGGGGCAGGTGTGCTGATTGGTGCCCCCACATTGCGCTTTGCCCAGGCGGCAGAAGCCCAAACACTCACGCTTTATAACGGTCAACATGCTCGCACCACGGCGGCGCTGGTTGACGCATTTACAAAAGCAACTGGCATCAAGGTAGCAATCCGCAAAGGCAGCAGCTCGCAGTTGGCCAATCAGATCATCGAAGAAGGCCAGCGTTCGCCGGCTGATGTGTTCTATGCGGAAGAAAGTCCGCCTGTGGCTACCCTGGGCGAGAAAGGCCTGCTGGTCAAGCTGGATGACAGCACGCTCAGCCAGGTGCTGCCAGGCTACACAGCCAAAAACGGCGTCTGGACCAGCGTCAGCGCTCGGTGTCGCGTCATTGCCTATAACCGCGATATGGTCAAACCTGCCGAACTGCCTGCCTCGGTGCTCGACATGGCAACTGAGGCCTGGAAGGACAAAGTCGGCTTCGTGCCCACCAGTGGCGCGTTCCAAGAGCAGTTAATCGCCATCAAGCTTCTCAAGGGTCGTCCGGCGGCACTGAACTGGCTCAAGGGGCTCAAGCAATACGGCCGTATTTATAACGGTAATATGGCCGCCATGAAGGCGGTCGAGGCTGGCGAGATCGCCACTGCACTGGTAAATAATTACTACTGGTTCGCCGTTGCCAAGGAGGTTGGTGAAGACAAAATGAAGTCCGCACTGCATTACTCCACCAACAAGGACGACCCGGGCGGCCTTATCACGGTATCTGCGGCAGGCATACTCAAGACATCCACCAATCAGGCTGCGGCCCAGCAGTTGTTGGCCTTCATGGTAAGCCAAGCGGGGCAACAGGCCATTGTGGACTCGGTAGCTGAATATCCATTACGTCCGGGCGTTGTGTCGCCATTTCACCTTAAACCTTTCGACGAGCTTGATCCCCCTAAGGTCAGCCCCGCTGATCTAGGCGACGCGGCCGATGCCCTGGACTTGCGCCGCGAAGCCGGGCTGGCGTGAGCTGGATCAAGGCGTCTGCGCGCCATGCGCGCGCGACGCCTTCGCCCTGGATTATCGCTGCGGCGCTGGTGCCCGTTGCGTTAGTGATGCTGCCACTCATCTATGTGGCATTGCGCGCAACGCAAGTTGGCATGGGCGGTATAGGGGAAGAACTTTTCCGTGGTCGCACGTACACACTGCTGGCCAACACGCTAATACTCGCTACCGGCGTAACAGTTGCGGCAAGTCTGATTGGTGTTGCTGTGGCCTGGTG
This sequence comes from Alcaligenaceae bacterium, assembly GCA_013416395.1. Taxonomy (GTDB): domain Bacteria; phylum Pseudomonadota; class Gammaproteobacteria; order Burkholderiales; family Burkholderiaceae_B; genus Allopusillimonas. The sequence goes on along the minus strand of JACCEP010000007.1, from coordinate 165,317 downwards.
TGTAGAGCGTTCTGACCTTTCCGGACGGCATCTATGGCGCGTTGCCGCGAGCTTGCCGTTGGCTGTGCCGGCTTTTGTGTCCAGCTATGCCTGGTCGTCCATCGACATCAGCTTCCAGAGCATGCCTGGCGCAATATTGATTCTGTCGCTGTCCAGTTACCCGCTGGTGTATTTGCCTGTCGCAGCGGCACTGCGCAGCACAGACCCGGGTTTTGAGGACGTATCCCGTTCGCTGGGCAATGGGCCATGGCGTACTTTTTTTCGCGCCTTGTTGCCGCAATTACTGCCAGCGCTGGGTAGCGGCGCGCTGTTAGTGCTCACCCATATGTTTGCCGAATTCGGTGCGCTTGCCCTGCTGCGTGTACAGACGTTTACCACCGCAATTTTCCAATCGTATGAGTTGCAGTTCGACAGTGCATCGGCAGCGCTGCAATCTCTGGTACTTATGGCGCTATGCCTACCGGCCGCTTACGCTGAAATGCGCATGCGCGGCGTCAAGCGGGTTACACGCGTGGGGCGGGGTAGTGCACGGCGGGTAACCACGGTACCCCTGAGGCGTGCAGCACCAGTTGTTCTGATCTTTTTTAGTTTGCTAGGCGTACTGGGCCTGGGTGTACCCCTGGGCACGCTGGCTTATTGGCTGTTGCACGGCAGCTCTGGGGGGCTGGGTTATGCAGAGATTCTGCCAGCCCTGGTGGATACGGTCGTGTTTGGGCTGTCAGGTGCTGTGCTCACCAGCATTCTTGCCATTCCCCTGGTCTTGCTTGCCGTGCGGCATCGTGGCCGTTTGTCCGCGTTTGCAGAGCGATTGCCTTATATTGTTCACGGGCTGCCCGGCGTCGTGGTGGCACTCGCGCTGGTGTTTTTGTCTATACGGCTGGTGCCTGCCATCTATCAAAGCAGTTTGCTGCTGCTTTGCGCATACGCCATTTTGTTCCTGCCGCTTGCGCAGTCCTCATTGCGTGCGTCGGTTGAACTGGTATCACCGCAAATCGAGCATATTGCCCGCAGTCTCGGCCGCCGGCCACTACAGGCGTTTATCTCCGTCGTTTTGCCCAATATTGCACCCGGCATCGGTGCCGCGCTGGCACTGATGATGCTCGAAATTATGCGCGAGCTTACGGCCACGCTCATGCTGGCGCCGACCGGCGTCTCGACGCTGGCCACCCAGGTATGGTCGTATACCTATGATGCCGAATACGCGGCGGCAGCGCCTTTTGCGGCGCTGCTGGTTCTGATTTCAATTATTCCAGTATGGTTCTTCACCCGACGCATGCTGCACTATGGAGAAACGCTATGAGTACTATCTCAATCGAGGGCGTTTGCAAGCAGTATGGCAATGTCGACGTTCTTAGCCATGCCAGCCTGACTGTTCAGCACGGCACCGTGAGCACGTTGCTGGGGCCTTCGGGTTGCGGTAAAACGACGCTGTTGCGTCTGATCGCGGGGTTCGATCGTCTGGATCAGGGCCGTATAGCATTCGATGAACGTACCGTCGCCTCGCCGTCTGTATTCGTACCCCCCGAACGTCGCGGCATTGGCTATGTGCCGCAAGAAGGCTCACTCTTTCCGCATCTGACCGTCGAGGGCAATGTGCGCTATGGCTTGCACAAACATCGGGGCAGTCATCAACGCGTCAAGGAAGCGCTGGCGCTAACTGGCCTTTCGGGCTTGGGCAAGCGGTTCCCGCATGAGTTGTCTGGTGGGCAGCAGCAGCGCGTGGCACTGGCACGCGCACTGGCTCCGGATCCTGCGCTGATCCTGCTGGATGAACCCTTCAATGCGCTGGACTTGGATTTGCGTCGGCGCATGTGCGAAGACGTAATCGGCGTGCTAAGGCAAACCGGCACCACTACTATTTTGGTCACGCACGATCCGGGCGAGGCTTTTGCCGTGTCGGATCACATGGCGGTCATGCAGGCTGGTCAAATCATGCAATGCGCCAGCCCTGAAACCGTTTACTGGCGGCCTGCAAACCCTTCGGTCGCCAGACTGACGGGAGGAACGATTTTTCTCACTGCAAAGGTCACTGCACAAGGCGTAGCGTCACCTTTGGGCCTGCTTGCCATGCATGGCCCAGTTTCAGCTACGTTCGGTGCTGTTTCGATCATGCTTAGGCCCGAACAGGTTCGGCTTGCGCCGCAAGGTTCGGGTGTTTCAGCTCGCGTCATGCATCGCTCGTTTCGGGGCGACCATACCATGCTGGATTTGCTGGCGGGTAGTACTCGGATCAGTCTGCGCACGCCCTCGCTGTCCGCGCCCGATCTTGGCGCTGTGGTGTTTTTGAGCGTTCAGGGTCCATGCATGGTTTACAGTGAGCCGGCCAGCCTGCAGGCAGAGCAGGCCATCATGGCGCACACAGTTGCCAAAATGGATTGGTAGTTAATTGCGCTGATCACGGCAGTACACACATACACCTGCCGCAGATGCATCGCGGTGCAAGCCATGCAGCCCCTTGCCGCGCCCAAAGTCGGCGCCATCTGACGCAGTTGCCGATGACGACACCGACTACAATCCGGCCATCGCGCCACGCGCGCTTTTGCTGATAATGCTGTTTGCCATGTCTCCGTCTCTTATTGCCTCTAAAGCCGTTTCCATGGCGCTACTTTTTCCGGGCAACTTGCTGCTTTTGATGGCATTGAGCTGCATTCTTCTGTGGCGCGGCTATCGCCGCACAGGAATCGGCATCATTCTTGTCAGCATGTTGTGCATTATTGTGTTGTCCATGCCGGTGGTGTCGCACAAGCTGTTGAGCAAGCTCGAGGATGTGCCGGTGCTTACGCCGGCAGCGCTGGATCAGGGTGCAGCGCGCGATGCCCAAGCCATCGTGGTGCTGGCCGGTGGCGTGCTGTACCGGCAGCCCGAGTTTGGTGGCATTAACACGACAGCAGAGTCCAGCTTGCTTAGAATCCGTTACGGCGCCTATCTTCACAAGCGCACGGGCCTGCCCATTCTGGTGTCGGGCGGGGTGCCGGTCAATGGCGAGTCGTCAGGGCAGACCATGGCCAACGATTTGCACACATTTTTTGCCACACCGGTGCAATGGGTAGAGGGCAGGTCGGAGAACACGGCCGAAAATGCGCAGTACTCCTGGGACATGCTCAAACCGCAGGGAATACAGACGATATTGCTGGTTACAAGCGCTTCGCACATGCGCCGCGCTATCGCCAGCTACCAGCGTGTTGGCTTTACTGTCATTCCGGCACCCACGGCCTTCCAGCCTGCGCCGCTGGATAACCTGCTGCAATACTTGCCCAAGCTCGACGGCCTGAATCAATCGAACACCGTCCTGCATGAATGGATAGGCGCGCTTTGGTACCGCATTGCTGAGTGACCGCGTGGAAGACGGGCGGCCCTAGTAAAATTTCAGCCATTTCCGGGAGTAATATGGCGATTCTTCCATAACTGCTTTTGCCCCCACCGCGAGAAAAAATATCATGAGCGCAGCAGGCCAGATTTCCGCCGAGATCAATCTGCCAGGTATTTTGCTTTATGACACATCGCAACAAGGGCTGGAGCTATCCCGGCAGCGTTTCATGGCAAGGTTGCAGGCGCTGCAACTTGACGAAGATGTGGACACGTATGCCTTCCGGCACGCCGAGGCCAGTTGGGTTCAGTTTCGGCTAAATGCTGGCAAAGCGAAGCAGTGGGCACCCGATTGCGATACCACGCAGCTATGCAAGACTCTGGCGCTGGACACCCACGCCAACGCTCGCGATCTTGAGCGCGAAATACTGCTCGCCATGCTGCTTGGGCCGGTTTCCTTTGCCTACCCCAGCTACGAAGAGCTAAGCTCGGCGGTTCGTATACGACAGAACATCGTGCAGGCGGCGCGGCTTACGGCGCTGGCCTTTGATACGGAGCATGCCGAACGGCCTGAAGAATTCTGGGCATACGCCCAGGATCGCGGCTTTACCTTGTTGCCGGGCAAACCCTTGATTGAAGCCTTGCAAAAGACGACGCAGCCGGATCGCTCGGGTAAGTTGTATTCGTTCTCCTGTTATCGCGCCACAGAGTATGTCATCTTGCTTGCCATTGCTCAGGAGCTGGCGGCTAGCAACCCCGCGCTTTTTGCTCAGCTGGAGCAGCAGTGGCAAACCCGCGCCATTATGTCGGGCCAGTTTCACGATGTGTTTCTGCGTGAATACGGCTCCATGGAGCATCCGTTGCCGCCCAAGTTCTACATTCCGGGTGATCGGCTGTGGTTTCGAAACCCTGACGAGCATTCGTCAAATGTTGAAGGTTATGAAGGCTCCTGGGTGTTCTATCTGGGCTCAGGCTTGTTCACCAACTTCTGGAAACGCGATCAGCCTTTTACCCTCACGTCTAAATGCGTAGAGCTTTTTCACTGGCGTCATGCCACGTACCGTGATCAGGCCGGCAAGCTTCAGATGGATGAGGATGTGGTCGATGAGTGCGTAGCCAAGTCGCTGCAGGATCCCACCGAAGTGGGGCGCATCATGGAACGCATGTTGCGCTGGCGTGATCCTCGCGGCATCTATGGTGAGGGCGGTTGCATAGACACAAGCCGAGAGTGTGCGTGTTTTGTGCGCCCTGAATCTTTGCAACTGCAGCTTCCGGGTTAAACGCAAGCCCGTTTTGCTGGTCTATAGAAAATGATCAAGCAGGCGACGACTGCCCTTGTCCAGAGCACTTACATTGCGAATTAAAAACTGTACGCCGTAGCCGTCAGCGATCAGCAACGTTGTCGATGACAGCCTGCGTATATCTTCTTCTGCCTTCAGTAGCAGGGTTGTTTCACCCTTATCGGTGTCGACCTGCCAGCGGCTGGGTGTGGCAAAGCTGGAAACCTGCCTTATACGGCGGATCTCTGGCGTAAACTCCCGGCTCGCCAGCTCTTCTTGCACCAAGGTGCGCTGGTCCAGCGGCAAGTCATCCAGCCGGTCTAGCCAGACCTGCTCGGTGCCGTCGTCATCAACCAGTGCGATCCCTTCACTGGGGGCTGATATTGGAAAGCTGCGCACGGGTGTCAAAGGGCCGATGATTTTTCCGCTCATGATCAGCTGCAAACGTCCGAAGGCGTCACGGCCAAGCGCAAAGGCGTGATTGTCGCGAGGGTCATAGTGCTTCAAGCGGTTCCCCTTTCTTGCCCCTGATCCCAGTCATACTCTTTTGATCCTGTCGGAGAGCCTTCCTCCTGCGCCTGATGAAGCCTAAAATAAGCGCCGTTGCGGGCCATTAATTCATCATGTGGCCCCACTTCAACGATTTTTCCGTGATCCAGAACGACCAGCCTGTCGGCTTGTCGTAAGGTACTTAGCCTGTGCGCAATGGAGATCGTGGTGCGGCCGCGCACAAGATTGTCCAGCGCCTTCTGGATTTCTTTTTCTGTGCTGGTGTCCACCGATGACGTGGCTTCATCCAGAATGAGGATAGGTGGATCAATTAGCAACGCGCGTGCGATCGAGATTCGCTGGCGTTCGCCGCCCGACAAGGCTTGCCCACGCTCGCCGGCCAGCGAGTCATAGCCGTGGGGTAGACGCAAAATAAACTCGTGGGCGTGTGCTGCACGCGCAGCGGCGATGATTTCCTGACGCGTAGCCTGGGGCTTGCCGTAGGCAATGTTTTCGGCGATTGTGCCAAAGAACAGAAACGGCTCTTGCAGAACCAAGCCTATGTTGCGCCGGTAATCTGAAATAGACAACGAGCGGATGTCCACGCCATCGACGCGTATTTGGCCGCTTGTGACGTCATAAAAACGACAAATGAGATTGACCAATGTGCTCTTGCCCGAGCCACTGTGCCCCACCAGGCCTATCATTTCGCCCGGCATAATACTCAGGTTGATGCCGCGCATCACCGAGCGGTTGCCGTAACGAAAGCCCACATTGCGTAATTCGATGTGGCCTTTCAGTTGCTCGATGCGTACCGGGTTGGACGGTTCGGGCACGTTGGAAACATGGTCCAGAATATCAAAGATGCGCTTGGCTCCCGCAGCTGCCTTTTGCGTGAACGACACAATGCGACTCATTGAATCAAGACGCAAGTAAAAGCGGCCGATATAGGCCAAAAATGCTGTCAGCACGCCTACAGTAATCTGTTCATGACCGACCAGCCAGATACCGAAGGCCCATACCACCAGCAAACCCATTTCAGTCAGCAGGGTCACGGTGGGGGCAAAAACAGACCACAAGGTGTTGACCCGGTCATTGACAGCCAGATTGCGATTATTGGCTTCTCTGAACCGCAGAACTTCACGCCTTTCTTGAGCAAAGGCCTTGACCACGCGTATGCCCGGTATGGTGTCGGCCAGCACATTGGTAATTTCCGACCAGATGCGATCCACTCTTTCAAAGCCGTGGCGCAGGCGGTCGCGCACCAGGTGGATGAGCCAGGCAATGAAGGGCAGCGGCAGCAGCGTAACGGCTGCCAGCGAGGGGTTGATGGAAAACAGGATGGCCGCCGTCATGATGATCATGAGGACGTCAGTGGCGAAGTCGAGCAGATGCAGCGAGAGAAAGACGCAGATTCGGTCTGATTCAGACCCTATGCGTGAGATCAGATCGCCCGTGCGTTTTCCGCCAAAGTATTGCAGTGGCAGGGTTTGCAAATGCTTATAGGTCGCAGTGCGTAGATCGGCGCCGATACGCTCGCTCACCAAGGCCAGTATGTATGTTCGTCCCCAGTCTAGAACCCATGCCAGCATCGCTGAACCCAGCAACCCACCCAGGTACAGTTGCACCAGGCCGTAGTCGATGGGGGTGCCATTTTGAAACGGAATCAACACCTTATCCATTAAGGGCATGGTCAGGTAGGGTGCTACCAGCGAGGCGGCCGTAGACGCCAAGGTCAGCATGAACCCCAACAGCAAACGTCCTCGGTAGGGTTTGGCAAAGCGCCATAAACGCAACAAAGCCCAGGTGGAAGGAGGTGATGGCGGCGGGGGCGCATCTAACAGGGATTCGGGAAATGATGTGGATGCTGTGACTGCACCTGATTTCAACCCGCGCAGGCGCTCGAAGTGCTCCATCAACAACAGGGCACCCGGATTATTGCTTAGGGTATATCGCCAAATAGCGAGCCTTGACTTTGTGTCGTGCAATTCGAGCGTGCCGACGCCGGCATAGTCTCGATGATGAAGGTGAAGCTCGGGTCGTATTGCCCAGCTTTGCCATTCTGCATCGTGCGGCCCCTTGGTCAGCAGCCGTTTGTCCGTTAGCCCGACCACACCTTGTATGAAGTGCAGCTGGGTGTCCAGGTCAGTCTGAAACCAGGTCAGCAGCACTTCTTCTTCGGTTAACTGAGATTGCAGCATTGCGCCCCAGGCGTGAGGCAGCACACTGGCGGCCAGACCTTCAGGGTTAGTTTTTTTAATCATCAGTGTCGAGTGAACCATCTGCCGCAAATGTGTTCTTAGGGGGTTGGTGCGCTGTTGTAACGTGAAATACACCGACCTTGTAAGAAAACTGAACAGAAGCTGTGGTTTTTTTACATCTCACTACTGATTTTGTTCTCTTTACTGAAAATTGGCAAACAGATTTAGGCGTATTTGCAGTTAAATATATTTAAGTGGCTCCGCCTGGTTCCGCTTATTTTCGATGGCCTCAGATGCAATTTAAAACGATTGAATTCACCAATATGGTGATGTTGCGTGGTCCGAATATCTGGGCGTATAGGCCAGTAATCGAAGCATGGGTGGATATCGGCACATTGGAAGATTTTCCTTCCAACACGATTCCGGGGTTGTACGAACGGCTGGTAGCCTGGCTGCCCACGCTCGTTGAGCATCGCTGCAGCGTTGGCGAGCGCGGAGGCTTTCTTAAACGTTTGCACGACGGCACCTGGGCTGGCCACATTCTTGAGCACGTTACGCTCGAGCTGCAAAGCCTGGCGGGCATGCCTGGTGGGCTAGGAAGGGCGCGCGAGACCTCAACCCGAGGGGTTTACAAGGTTATCGTGCGAGCCTGGCACGAACCCTTAACCCGCGCCGCGCTGTTTGCGGCGCGCGATCTGGTTATGGCAGCCATCGAAGACCGACCTTTTGATGTCGACGCGGCTGTCGATGCACTGCGTGATCTTGTTGAAGAACTGCGGCTTGGGCCTAGCACAACCTGCATTGTCGAGGCGGCAGATGACCGGGATATCCCCACCATTCGGCTAAGTGATGCCAATTTGGTGCAACTCGGTTACGGAGCAAGCCAGCGACGTATCTGGACCGCCGAAACCGACAAGACAAGCGCTATTGCCGAAAGCGTGTCACGCGACAAAGACTTAACCAAAAGCCTTTTGCAGGCCTGCGGCGTTCCGGTGCCCGAAGGTGTTTTGGTGGAAAATGTGGATCAGGCCTGGGGCGCTGCGCTCGAAATAGGCTTGCCTGTAGTCATAAAACCTCGCGACGGCAATCACGGACGCGGCGTGTTTACCAACCTGATGTCGCGACAAGAAATTGAAACCGCTTATGCGGTTGCGGTCGATGAGGGAAGCGGGGTGGTCGTAGAGCGTTTTGTACGCGGTGACGAACACCGCATTCTCGTCGTCGGAGGGCGCATGATTGCTGCGGCGCGAGGTGATGCGGCGACCGTAGTGGGCGATGGCGTCAACACGGTACACCAGCTCATCCAGTTACAGCTCAATTCTGACCCGCGTAGAGGCGGTGATGAAGACCATCCCTTGAATTTTATAAGGCTAGACTCCGCCGCCACGCTAGAGCTGGCGCGTCAGGGGCTTGATGCCGATTCAATCCCGCCTGCGGCAATGCCTGTACTGATACAGCGCAACGGTAATGTTTCCATTGACGTGACCGACAAGGTGCACCCCAGCGTGGCCGCTGCCGTAGAGCTCGCGGCGCGCGTGGTGGGTCTGGATATCGCCGGTGTTGATCTGGTGGCTGAAGATATATCGATGCCGCTTGAAGCACAGCGCGGTGCGATCGTTGAAGTAAATGCAGGGCCCGGTCTTCTCATGCACCTGAAGCCGGCGGCAGGGCAACCACGCCCGGTGGGGCAGGCCATTGTGAATCACCTGTTTCCAGCAGGCGAAAAAGGGTATATCCCTATCGTCGGTGTCACAGGCAGCAAGGGGAAAACAACCGTCGCCCGCATTGTGGCCAGTTTATTGCAATTAAGCGGCAAATACACCGGGCTGGCATGCAGCGACGGGCTGTTCTTCGGTCGCCGCCACGTTCAGAAAACAGATGCTTCAAACTGGGCGGCTGGTCGTCGCGTGCTCATGAACCGTGCCGTTCAGGCTGGCGTGATCGAAAACGGCTGCCGCAGCATTCTGAGCGAAGGCCTGGCCTACGAGCGCTGTCAAATCGGCATTGTGACCAATATTGACGAGGCGGACCTGCATCCCGATCTTTATGTCGATGAACCCGATCAGTTGATCAAGGTGTTTCGCACTCAGGTTGACACGATTCTTCCTGATGGCGTTGCAGTCTTGAATGCCGACGATGCCACTGTGGCGGACCTGGCCGTATTGTGTGATGGCGAGGTCGTTTTCTTCGGCTTGAACTCCGACAGTTCAGTTTTGATGGAACACAGGGCAGCCGGTGGTCGCACCGTATTTTTGCGCGATGCACAAATCATTTTGTCGCAGGGTTCGATTGAGATCTTGCTTACGGCGTTGACTGCCGTCCCGCTCATTGCAGACGCTACGGCCCAGTATCAAATTTGCAATGTGTTGGCAGCTGTCGCCTCTGCCTGGGCTTTGAATATACCTCTGGATTTAATACGTGCAGGCATTGAGGCATTCGACGCGGAGCCGGTAGTGGCCTCTGCAGACAATGTGTCACCTGCTTTGCAGGCATATATCTGAACCGGTTTCGTGCGCTCATGTTGAAACCATGATTGCGCACTTTGTGTAGGTACATGGCAACAAGGAAGATCATCTGATGGAAGTTTCCAGGGTGCGGGCGTTGCGCGGCCCCAATTTGTGGGGGCGGCAAACCGTTATCGAAGCCATTGTGTCGTGCACGGAAGTCGAGTGCGGCATCGATAATGTAGAAGCCTTTGAAACCCGGCTACGCGCGCGTTTTCCAGATATCGATATTTTGCAGAGTTTTTCCAGCCAGAACGCCGTGAGTTCGCTGGCCTATGCCCTTACCTATGCCACCCTGAGACTGCAGACGCTCGCGGGTTGCCCTGTGGCATTTAGCCGGGTGACAGCCACGACGGAGCCGGGCGTGTATCAGGTGGTGGTGGAATACACTGAAGAGGCTGTAGGTCGCATGGCATTTGAGTTGGCACAACAGCTTTGTGCTGCTGCCCTGCAGAACCTTCCCATTGATTTAACAGACCGTCTGAAGTGCCTGCGCGAGTTAAATGACGATGTGCGATTGGGCCCCAGTACAGGGGCCATTGTTGCCGCTGCTGTCAAACGCAATATTCCCTTTCGCCGTCTGACACAAGGCAGCCTGGTTCAGTTTGGTTGGGGTCGCAAACAGCGACGGATTCAGGCTGCCGAAACAGACACCAGCAGCGCCATCGCAGAAGCGATTGCCCAGGACAAGGAGCTGACTAAAAGCCTGTTGGCTGCAGCGGGCGTCACCGTGCCAGATGGTGGTTGCGTAAGCAGCGCAGACCGAGCCTGGGAGGTGGCGCAGCATGTTGCCGCGCCCGTGGTGCTGAAGCCCGTCGATGGCAGCCAGGGCAGGGGCGTAACGGTCAATATAGAAGGGCGTGCACAAATCGACGCCGCTTATGCAATCGCTTCTGAATTCGGGCCGGAAGTCATTGTAGAGCGTTATTTTCCGGGCCATGATTTTCGTCTGTTGGTGGTGGGCGACAAACTTGTCGCCGCAGCCCGCCGAGATCCCCCGCAGGTGATCGGTGATGGTAAACAGACGATTGCTCAGTTGGTAGATGTCGTCAATGCTGATCCGCTGCGCGGCGATGGTCACGCAAGCTCGCTGACGAAAATTCATCTTGATGAAATCGCCCTTGCCACCATGGCGGCGCAAGGGTATGCCGCTGAGTCTGTTCCCAAAAAAGGGGTGCAAGTCACCCTGCGCAACAACGCAAATCTGAGCACTGGAGGCACGGCCACAGATGTTACCGATCACGTTCATCCTGAGCTGGCTGCGACCGCAGTCGCCGCAGCACAAATGGTGGGGCTGGATGTATGCGGTATCGATCTGGTTAGCGAAAATGTCTATGACTCGCTCGACACGCAGCGCGGCTGCATCGTCGAAGTAAATGCAGCGCCAGGGCTGCGTATGCACATTAACCCCTCGTTTGGTAAAGGCCGCGCCGTGGGCGAAGCCATTATCGACTCCATGTTTGCCGAGGGTGATAACGGTCGTATTCCTTTGGTAGCTGTAACCGGCACCAATGGCAAGACGACGACCGTGCGCATGATCGCCCACCTGATTGCGTCATCGGGGCTGACTGTTGGCATGACCAATTCTGATGGTGTTTACATCGGTCAGCATCGTATCGATACAGGTGACTGTAGCGGCCCTCGCAGTGCTCGCAACGTGCTGCTTCATCCTGATGTGGACGCCGCCGTGCTTGAAACTGCCCGTGGCGGTGTGCTACGTGAAGGGCTTGGTTTTGACCGCTGTGACGTGGCTGTTGTGACCAACGTGGGCGCGGGTGATCATCTGGGCATGGGGTTTGTCAGCACCGTTGAGCAACTGGCGTTTGTGAAGCGCGTGGTCGTTGATAACGTCTCGCCCGAGGGTATGGCAGTTTTGAATGCGGCCGATCCCATGGTCGCGGCCATGGCTGATAACTGTCAGGGTTCCGTCATATTTTTTGCCAGTGATCGCAATCATCCCTTGCTGGCTACACATAGAGCCAAGGGGCAGCGATCCGTCTTTGTGGACGACGGGGCTATCGTTCTGGCGCAAGAGGGGGTTGAACAACGCATTGCACTGAGCAAGATTCCGCTGACGTGCAATGGCGCTTTCGGGTTTCAGGTTGAAAACGCCATGGCGGCGTTGGCAGCAGGCTGGGCGCTGGGCCTGAGCTGGGAAACCCTGCGCGAAGGCGCGGCAAGCTTCATCAACGACACGCGCGGTGCGCCTGGCCGCTTCAATATGTTTTCATATCATGGCGCCACGCTCATCGCCGATTATGGTCACAACCCCGATGCCATTACGGCACTGGTGCAAGCCGTAATCGCGTTGCCTGCCAACCGGCGCAGCGTGGTCATTAGTGGCGCGGGCGATCGGCGCGACATCGATATCAGTCGTCAAACCGAAATTCTTGGTCATGTTTTTGATGATGTCATTCTTTACGAAGACATGTGCCAGCGGGGACGCAACGATGGTGAGGTGCTGGCCCTTTTGCGGCAGGGGCTGCAAAACGCCAGCCGAACGAGCTATGTGCAAGAGGTTCACGGCGAGTTTCTGGCAATTGATACCGCGCTGGATCGCCTGCGTGAGGGGGATTTGTGCCTGGTGCTAATCGACCAGGTTGAGGAGGCGCTGGCGCATATTGAGCAGAGAATTTCTCAGAGCGTAGTGACGACCTAAATTGGCCCCTGGTGAGCCATATCAATGTGCTGCCTGTGCCATCTGCCAGGCAGCAGCAGCCTATGGATGCTACAGGCACTGGCTGTAAAACCCTGTTCCGCTTAGCTAACCACACCCCCAAAACTGGGGGCAATTTAAAGTCCGGAACGTAACGTATGGCAGCCCACAAAGATAAGGCTTCCTCCGACTGGTTGGAACAAAACTGGCCTCGAGTTCATCGGCATCTGCGCTTTAGCGTTTGTGCTTCGATTTTTATCGTGCTTGCCGTCGTGATGTCCGTGCTCGGGTTACCTGCTGAGCTTAGCCTGCTCCTGGCCTTTAATATAGCCGTGGTCATATTTCTCGGGGCCACTGTCATCATGTTCTCGCGTTCAAACACGCAATCTATCCGGCGACGTGCACGCAAGGAAGACGAAGGCTATTGGGGGTTTATTCTGAGCAGTGCTGGCGTAGCAATCGTGGTGCTGGTTGCGCTGGCTGCAGAATTGCATACCAGCAAGCACACAGGCAGTCTTCAGATAGCGCTGGCGGTGTGCAGTCTTATTTTGGCGTGGCTGTTCATGAACACCATCTTCGCACTGCATTACGCGCATGAGTTCTATGGTGACAGTGGTAGCAAAAATGCCGGGCTGGATTTTCCCGGCAATATCGACCCAGACTATTGGGACTTCGTGTATTTCGCGTTTGTCATCGGAATGACCTTCCAGGTCTCTGATGTGGAAATTAACTCACGTGCAATCAGGCGCGTAGTGCTTGCACACTCCATGATCGCGTTTTTCTTTAATGTGATCGTGATTGCGCTCAGCGTTAATATTCTTGCAGGCAGTACGTAAAGCCTGCAAGAATATTTTTTAGAACTTCGATGAGGTCGCAGACCGTAAACGATATTAGAACGGGTACTGCCTTGGTGTGCGCTGCACACTTACCCATTGCACAGTAGAGAACTCTTCAATCGCCCATTCGCCGCTGAACCGGCCCAACCCCGAGTTTTTCTCACCACCAAATGGTACATGCGCTTCATCATTGATTGGCATGTCATTAACGTGAGTCATACCGGCTCTGACTTTGCGGGCAAACGTCAGGCCTCTGTTCAGGTCACCGCAATACACCGCACTGGAAAGACCAAATTCTGTGCCATTGGCCAGCTCCAGAGCGTGTTGTTCATCGCGCGCCTTCTGGATACCCGCCAGAGGACCAAAGATTTCATCACTGCTGATTTCCATATCGGGCGTTACGTCGCCGAATACGTGCGGCGGCATAAGTTGCCCTTGTACTTCACCCTCAAGCAATACGGTTGCCCCTTGCTCTTTGGCCCGCGCAATCTTGCGCTGCAAACCCTCCAGCTGTGACTTGTTGATGATGGGACCAATAACAGTCCCCATGGCCGAGGGGTCGCCAACCTTAAGTTTGCGTGCGTGTGCGACGAAGCCTTCAACAAAACGATCGTACAGGTGTTCATCAACAATGATTCGGTTGATCGCCATGCAAATTTGTCCCTGATGCAAAAACTTGCCGAATACGGCTGCCTTCACGGCTTGCTCGACATCTGCATCGTCAAGCACGACGAACGGGCTGTTGCCGCCCAGCTCCAGCGCCACTTTTTTGAGATATCGGCCACCTGTGGCGATCTTGCCAATGTTCTTGCCAACCGGCGTTGAGCCGGTAAATGAGATAAGCGCAGGAACTGGGTGCGCAACAAAATCATCGCCAATGGCTGACCCAGGCCCAATCACCACACTTAGCACGCCAGCTGGCAGGCCTGCCTCTGCAAAGATGCGACCAAGCAACAAGCCGCCAGTGATGGGTGTGTCGCTTGCCGGTTTAATGACCACGGCATTTCCCAACGCCAGGGCTGGTGCTACCGAACGCTGTGACAAGTGCAGCGGGAAGTTCCAGGGGCTGATCACGCCCACCACCCCCAGGGGGCGGCGGTAAACCAGGTTCTCTTTACCCGGAATATCGCTGCTCAGCGTAGCCCCTCGAGATCTGCTGGGCATGCTCGCTGCTTCCAGCGTGATTGCGCGGGCACTACCCCACTCAATCGTGGCTTTCAGTTGTGTACTGCCAGCCTCGCGGATCAGCCAGTCAATGATTTCATCTTTACGTTGGTCGAAAATAGCCACTACACGGTGCATTAATGCTGCGCGTTCGCTGGGGGGCGTGTTCGCCCATTCAACTTGCGCCTCGGCGGCCTTGCAGTAAGCGGCATCCAGATCAGCGGAGGTGGCAGAGCGAATAGTGGCCAGTGTTTCACCGGAGTACGGGTTTGTGACAGAGCGGGATGCTTCGCCGCTGCCTTCACGCCATTCTCCTGCCAGTAGTTGCAGGTGAAAATCTTGGTAACGGTCGACCATGGGCTCTTCCTCGTTTAGAAATTACCCTGCGAATGCAACGTCAACGCAGATACCGGTTACGCGGACGGCGCAGAGGTAATGGGACATGAAATCGTCGCCCGATTGGCGACGGATATGCAGGGCTTACGTGCCCCAGTGCCGCACCCTACCTGTATCCACATGAATAAACTGGTCACGCGGGTAGAACCCGACGCCGCCGGCTTTTAATGACAACGCGGCATCGCGCAATTCGGCAAGTGGAACGCCGGGCAAGCGGATGTCGATTGCCTTGCCGTCCATGTGCAGGCTGTGTTTGGCGACGCCACCGCCACGTGTAGTGCGCAGCTTTTCATTGGTTTGGGCGCAGCGGTAACCTGAAATGACCTGAAACGGTTGCCGTGCATTTAGCGTTAAGACGATACGGTGCAAAATATCGAACAGTTGCGGATCCATGGTGCCGACCGTACCGGAGTAATGGTCGCGCAGAAAATGATTTAAACGATTAAGTGCCGTCGGTACATATTGACCGCCCATCGCGTAAATGAGCGATATTTTTTCATGCGTATGCGTGTGATCAAAAGACAGTTTGTAGGGTTGCGTGCTACCGGCAAACACCTGTGGTGCAAGTGAAATACCGGTTCCGGCTAGAGAGATACCGGCAGAATAGCGAAGAAACTGTCTACGGGAAGGCGTGAATAATTTTGTCATCGTCATAAGTGAAGTGCGGGACGAATGATTTCGACCGTTGGTTGCTTAGTTTCAAGCAAGGGCACGACACGAACGCGTTGTTGCAACGCCTTGTCGAGCATGGAATCCTGACCATAGATGTCAGGGTAAAAATAAACTTTATCATCTTTTACAACAACAGTGCTGTAAGTGATCAATACAGGCACGGGCGGGAGCACCCGAATGGTCCGTGATTTTCCTAGCGTCATGGCCTGCTGAATACGAGTTCGCGTCCACTCAGGCTCTTGATGCAGCACAAACTGGGCCAAACCTGTAGGGTCTTCCACGCGTACGCAGCCATGGCTCAAATCTCGTCGATCGCGATTAAACAACCCCACTGCGGGCGTGTGATGAAGATAAATACTCTGGTTATTCGGAAATATAAACTTAATGTCACCTAGGGCATTATTGGGGCCAGGCCGCTGCCGGATGCGCAGTTCGCCGTGTTGCAGCGCTTCAATATTGGCTTGCGATGCCGTCCTGAGTACGCTTCCGTCATGTGTGACAAACTCAAAACCCTGTCGCTGGAAATATGCAGGGTCTCGGCGTAGGCGCGGTAAGGTTTCGGAAATGACGATGGAGCGTGGCACGTTCCAGTAAGGGCTGAATTCGATATTTTGTATTTCGCCGTCCATGATCGGCGTTTGCGTGAGTTTCGAACGACCTACGATAACCTTCATTTGCAACAGCACATCGGCCTTGTTGTTTTTAACCTCGTAAGCGCGCAGTATGAACTCTGGGATATTAACCACGATCATACGTGGGGTCTGAAACAGCGGCGTCCAGCGCATGCGCTCGAGCGATAATTCGATTTGGCGTATACGTTGAGCAGGGCGAACCTCAAGTTGCGCCAGGGTGGCACTGCCAATAACACCATCGACCAGCAGGCCATGACGCTGCTGAAATGACCGCACTCCCTCAACCAGCACACCTTCATAACGTTCTGGTATCACCGTGCCTGCGGGCAAATCTCCCAAGGCGATTAGCCGATGCCCAAGCATATCGGCTCCAGCATAAGGTTGGCCGGTCAGCAGTGTCTTTGCAGGCAAGGGGGGCAGTTGATCTTTCCACGTTGGAAGAAGCGAGATTTGGCGGTACCGGGCCAGGGCATGGTGCAAGCTGGCGTAAATTGCATTATTTGGCGAGGCCTGGCGAACCGCTTCCGGTAGGCGGTTTTCGGCAAGCGCGGTAGACAGGTACATGGCTGCATCGAATGGCGCCGGTACAAAAAACTGAAAGTGCGTGCGGGTTTGTGACGGTGTGATGCGTCCGCGGTGCAAATCATTAAGATAATGCTGCATGGAAGCCGTCAATGCCGTATCAAGTCGCTCGATGGCAGATGGGGAAACCTCAGGCCCTTTCCACGCCTGGTCTAGGGCATATCGCAGAGGCTGTGCGTTGTAGTCTTGGGGTTCAAGGCCATCAGACGCCGCTTTACTTAGCAGATCAACTGCTTGCAAGGCTTGTATAGTAGGCCTGCCCTGACTGAACCACAGCAAGGTGTTTTGTGCTGATGAACAGGTTGGAAAAAGCCCGATAAACACACAGGTCAGTGCCCATAGCGTGTAATGTGTGAGCCATTTACCCGCCGGGGCTGCCGCTGTACATCTGGTGGCAAGAAAATGATAAGTGCTTTTGGCGCCACTGCCCAGGTTGGGCTCCGTACAGGGTGATGGCCCCAGAGTAGAAATGGCGTTGCGTTTATGACAACATGCGCGGAACATGATAAACCACCGATTAAAACGTGCTCTTAGAAACCTGCTACGACTTGAAACTCATTCTTGCACATTTTTGCTTGGGCTTGCATTCTGGACATCTCTGCTGACTACGATACGTTAACAATACATAACGATTGAATATGGCAAGACGTAGAATGGGCCTGATGGAAATTGGCGGCATCGTCAAAAATAGCTGTGCACGCTTGATCTGAATCAGTCCTGACCGACCGATGCGCTCGTGCTAACGCCTAATGAGGGAGTAAACTGTTTCATCAGCATGCTTTTTCGTTATATGTATATAACTACGCGGTATTTATCTTGGCAAAGCGGTAATGCCATTATGGCGAGTGCTTATCAGCGGGCATGAAAGATTAGGGCGCCATGTGCCATAACAACGAGACCTATTGTGTCAGCTGCATCATCTTTGCATCAAATTGACTCCTCCGACGTGCTGTCTGACCGCGACCAGAGGGGCAACATCGTCCGCCTCACCGTGGCGCAAGCTCTGGCGGGTGCCAATGCCGTAGTGGTTTATGCCACGGGGGCCATCATCGGAAACATGCTAGCCCCTGACAAGGCGCTGGCGACGTTGCCAATTTCCATCTTCGTCGTAGGTATGGCTGCCTGTATCTTGCCCAGTGGTGCGATTGCGCGCCGCTACGGACGGCGAGCAGCCTTTCTTGCCGGCACAGGGTGTGGGGTGCTGGTGGGCTTGATCGCCGCGCTGGCGGTAATGCTGGGTTCTTTCTGGCTGTTTTGTCTGGCTACGTTTTTCGGCGGCGCTTATGCGGCTGTGGTGCTTTCGTTTCGCTTTGCAGCGGCCGATGGGGTCGCCCCGGCAAAGCGCGCTCGCGCGCTGTCGTTTGTGATGGGAGGCGGCGTTGTTGCAGGTGTCATAGGCCCACAACTCGTCACCTACACCATGCACTTGTTACCTCCGAACATGTTTGTCGCAACGTATCTTGCACAGGCGGTTGTGGCAGCATTGTCGGCGCTGGTCTTGTGGGGCGTGCGTCTTCCGGTACCCACTGCGGCCGAAAGCCACGGCGGAAGACCGCTTTTGGTTATCTTGCGTCAGCCGCGTTTCGTGACCGCAGTCGTTTGTGGTGTGGTCTCGTATCTGCTCATGAATTTTCTGATGACGGCTGCACCTTTGGCAATGCAAATGTGCGGCCTGTCACAAGAAAGCGCCAACCTGGGGCTTCAGTGGCATGTCATAGCCATGTATGCGCCCAGCTTTTTTACAGGGCGTCTGATCACGCGTTTCGGCGCCGGGCCCGTCGTGTCGCTTGGCTTGTTGCTTATAGCGATTGCCGCAGCGGTGGGTCTGACCGGCATTGATGTTGCTCACTTCTGGGCTACGCTTGCCCTGCTTGGTGTGGGGTGGAATTTTGGCTTTATAGGCGCTTCTGCCATGGTGCTGGAAAGTCATCGCCCCAATGAGAAAACACGTGTGCAGTCGTTTAACGATTTCATCGTGTTCGGGACCATGGCCATAGGCTCATTCGCTTCGGGCGGGCTGTTATCGGCCTACGGCTGGAGCACGGTGCTGATGGTTTCATTCTTTCCGTTGGCCGTGGCGGTCGTCGTTCTGGGAAGAACCGCCTTGATGCGCCGGCGGATTCCCGTCGACGCCTAAAGGCCTCGCCGACTAACTTGGAAAATCTGCAGACCGGATGGTTGTCTCCCAAGCCTCTATCTGAGCCAGACGGGTTTTCAGCTTGCGTGTGATGCGCTCGTAAGCGGAAGCGCCCAAAGGCAGGTGCCGCGGCGCATCGTCCATCAACGCGATTTGGTACATTACCGCCGCTGCCCTGACGGGATCGCCGGGCTGTTTGCCGCTCTTTTCGGCGAGCGACTTTATACTCGCGCCCACAGTTTCTTTGTATTCGTCGATTGTTGGGGGCGTGACACGCAAGGAGCGTCCAGCCCAGTCGGTGCGGAAAGGGCCAGGTTCTATACAAGTTACGCGTATGCCCAGCGGTGCAACTTCCGTCTCCAGCGAGTCAGACCACCCTTCCACGGCGTGCTTGCTGGCTGCGTAATAACCGGTACTCGGGTTGCCCAGCATGCCGGCAACCGAAGTTATATTCATAATGTGGCCGCTTCGTTGTGCACGCATGCCTGGCAGTACTGCCCGGGTTAGAGCAAACAGGCCGAACGTATTGGCCTCGAACTGGGCGCGGATCTCGTCGTCGCTTCCTTCCTCTACCGATGACTGATAGCCATAGCCCGCGTTGTTCACTAGCACGTCTATGCGACCAAAGCGCGCGGTGGCTGCTGACACCGCCGCCTTGATCTGGGCCGTATTGGTGACATCCAACTGCTGTACCAGGGCGCGATCGCCTGCGTCCTTGACGAGTTCGCTCAGGCTGCCCACATTTCTCGCGGTGACCACCACGCGGTTGCCCTGGGCCAGCACATAGGCCGCCAGCGCATGGCCAAAGCCCGTGGAACAACCCGTAATAAACCATACTGCGGTAGTGTCTGTCGCCATTGCGTTTCCTTGTTTTGGGTAGAGGATTCATGCAAGCATACTGCAGCCCGTGGCAACACGTTTTATTAAGCCTTATCTACGCGCGATGACGGTTTGAGAGTATGCCGTCTTGCGCGGTAGCCCGGCGAGCAGTACGGGCATTGACGGGCTTGATGTGCGTTGGCGGTGCTCAGGACGGGCAGGCATGATTACAGAATATTCAGGGCCCCAAGCACCGCACCCGCTGCCAGAAGCAATAGCAAATGGATGCGGGTATGCCATACCAGCAAGGCGGTGATTGCAGTGGTACACCATAATGGCCAGTCGCTTTGCATATCGCTATAGGGGCGCATCAACAGCCAGCCTGTGGCAATTAGTAAGGCGGTGCTGATCGGCGACATGCCTGCCTTGAAGGCTCGTATGATGCGCTTTCGGCGATTTTTATGTGCCCATCTTGTTGCGGCCAGTGTCACGATACTGCTCGGTAGCAGCATACTTAACAATGACGTCATCATCGCGACAAATGCGCCAATCCATCCGCTCGCGTTAATGCCAACGTTCCAGCCCAGCAACGCGATGTACAGCATATTGGGTCCAGGCGCAGTCTGGGCGAGTGTAATGGACGAATTGAACTGCATCTCGGTGAGCCAATGCTTGTTGTTTACAAGAAAGGTGTGGATCTGAGGCGCAACAATGAGTACGCCGGAGCCCACCGTAAGCAGTGAAAGAGATAGGAAATGCCAGACAAGGTACCACCAGTCGCTCAGTGTTAGTTGCCAGCTCATGGTGTTTTGCGACCCTCAGATATAAGCAGGCGTACCCATGCCCAGAGGGTTGCAGTGATGCCGACGCTGAGCAGTACCGTGAGCAGTGGCCAATGCAATATGGCGATAAGCACAAAGGTGGTGAAAACAAAAAATATCGCCACTGGCAGCCCGATTGGATTGGTTTTCAACATGCTCAACAGCTTCAGGCCGGTGCCCACAATCAGCCCTGCTGCGACAGCACCCATGCCTCGCAGAGCGTTTTCGACGACGGGGTAGCTTGCATAGTGGGTGTATGCGACGGCGATGCACAGAATGATGCACAAAGGAACCACCGTCATGCCTGCGAGTGCGGCCACCGCACCTCGAAGGCCAAAATGTCGATCCCCAAGGATTAACGACAGATTCACAACGTTAGGCCCAGGCATAATCTGGGCGACAGTCCAATCTTCCAGGAACTCCTGTGTGGTAAGCCAACGCTTGCGCTCGACTAGCTCTCGCTGCGCGACGGGTGCGGCACCTCCAACGCTTTGTACCGCCAGCCATGTAAAGCAGAGAAAGAGTTCGCTCAGGGAGCGAGGCGAACAGGTGTCAGCCTCATTTGGTCTGTGGGACTGCATGCCGGACTTCTCCTGACCCTTCCGATGGCTTGATGCGTATTTCGGAAAACCCTCAATAATGCCGAGGAATCAGTCGATCTCACGAGGTTCGTGGTCTCGTCCTAAGGTCTGAGAGGTTCTACTGACGCAATGCCGACACGGGAAGCTAGTACGCGGTGAAAATGCGATAAAAGATGCAGTTTACAGCTTGTGGCGCCTTCCCTCAGATCGCGTAAAACACGCAGTAAACCATTCTTTCCTCGATGATGCGGCGCTGACGTTTGGCGCCGGCGCGGGTTTCGGCTATGGTCGAGTCGGTATAAAAACGTTCATATTCCCGTACCGCGATGCGCAGCGGGGCGTTGCTGCCAGAGGGAATGCTGACAGAGGCAGCCCAGAACGCGGGGTCGAGAAATTGACCAAGGTCCGGAATGTGTCTGCCCGGGTCAAAACGGCCCAGATCAATGCTGCCCATATTCAGGCTGCCAACATCCACATGCTGGAACACGGCGCCAGGCAGGTTGGTGTTCTGGGTTCCCGTGTTTATGGCCGGTGTTGCGATCTGGCCGGTATTTGCTGATGCAGTGTCTCCGGCCTGGTTGACTGCTTGGGCCGTAACTCCGCCAGTCGGCGTTGCGGTCTGTTTGCTTGTTGAAGCGACCGATATCGATGCGGCGGCGCCCGACCGCGTCTGAGTCACCGCAGCTTGCACAAGCCCAGGCTGGACAATGTTTTTCAACCCACTCAACGGCCCTATGGGATCTATAGGACTGATGGGTCCAATTGGTCCAATGGGGACAACCGGCCCTATCGGTCCTATAGGCCCTATAGGGCCAACGGGGCCGATCGGCCCCACCGGACCAACAGGTCCTTGACGGTCGGGTTCGCCTGCCAGGCCGCTCGCCAGTATCGACACATCGCTCCAGGCCAGATCGCTGTCGATCTGGGCATCGCGCTGTTGCAGTACGACTTCTATCTTGTTTCGGCCGGCTTCCGGGGTTTGGCCGATGCCGGGAATGAACGAGATACCCACGTACTCGGAATCCCGCAGAAAGGCCATGGGCCCTTCAGAAGGTACATAACCATGCAGGCTGATATCCAGCTTGTCGCCGCTGCGGCTGAACGCTGCGCGCCGACGGGGCAGTAGCTGCGCGAACTGCGACTGCACCACTTGAGATACCTTTGCGCTGTCGATGGCATTGGGCTGATAGCGCACCAGCGCCAGCCGTACAAAAGGCATATAGCCTGCGCCGGGATTGATCGTAATGTCGCAATACCAGAGCTGGCGTTCCTGGTTCCAATGCACGCGGTGGCCCACCACATGCAGCAACTGGTCGGGGTGTTCTTGCAGCGCAATCTTTTCATCCGTGACGCGATCCGGAAAGTCTGCGACACGGCTGCGATGGCTGGGCAAAGCGGAGTCCCATAAAGGGTCCATGCCCCATTGCGTAACATGATGGCTAACCCCGTCGTCCATGCCCGCGAAATTGTCGCCGTCGCCATGGATGATGACGCCCAGCAATTCGCCGTTGCCCGAAGAGAACCACGGGCGCCCCAACCAGACTCTAAGCCCGTTGCCATACCGCGTGATGCTGCGGTTTTGGCCGGTTTGGCTGTCTTCCCATTGGAAGGTGGGAATGACGTAATGCACATCGGGTTTGTCGGGTGGCGCGCTGGCCGGCACAATGGTCTGCTGTGCTGTCCCGACAATCTCCAGAAAAGGCGCGCCCGGGTCGTCCGCTGCACCTGTGTTCATATTTTGGCCGGGTGCAGCTGGGCCAAGTCGCGTTACCTGTTCCGCCTGGTCGTAGAGCGCCTCGGGAAAATACTCCCTGAATCGTGTGGTGGCCAACAGCGCGTAGCGTATCAGGCGAAACTTGGTATCGCCAAACTCATGCCGATCGCCCCGGGCGCGTGGCGCTGCGTCACCAAGCTGATTGACCGGTGGCGCGGGCATTTGTGCATCGACAGCCATGTTGAGCGAGATTTGATAGGGGCCGTTTTCGGGCAACATGATTTCACCCAGCGCTCCTTGTGAGGCGTGCAGACGCGGTGATGGCGCTTCGAGGTCGTCTATCCACTCCTCCCATTGTGCCTGGATTTCAATTTTTCCTGTGCTTGGCCCATGCAGCCGTAGTCGGGAAAAGAGGTCGGCGTATTGTGCGCCTGGCTCGCGATTAACGGAGACCTCGCCCATCCAGCGTGGTTCGCACACGGGGTGTTGGGTCGCATGGGTCAGAACCAGTGGCCTGTAGGGCGTCATCATCCATAGACAGCCCACACTGGCCATGGCGCGCACGAATGCCGCTTCCGCCGCAGACGCCGTCCATGCCGGCAGCCCGAACACATCAACGAAAGAAGGGTGCACAAAGCTGGAATACCGCAGGCGCACGACATACCCCTTGGGCACGAACAAGGTCAGCTCCCGCTTGGCTTCGTCCCAGGCGGGCAGGCCATCGTCTTTGTAGGTGTCCGCGCATGGGTCGGCCACCATCATGGCGCGCTCGGCCAGCACGACCCGCAAACCCTGTGCATCGGGCCAGGGGCCCGTGTAAGACACCAGCAACACCAGCTCTTGTGATGGCGAAAGCACGATGACGGCATTCGGTCCAAGCACTTTGGGTTCTGTCACCCCCGGCAAGGCGTGGCCGGGCATGGCTCGCAAGGCAAAGCCACCCGCTGCGCAATCGGGCAGGTAGGGTGTTTGCGCACTGGCACCACGAAAGATCACATACTCTCCCGGTGCCATGCGGTCGCCGGTCGGGTTGTCCTCGGAGGGCAGGCGTGGGGGTAGCGTGGTCGTGGTGGATACACCGGCGACACTGGATGGCGTCACCAGTTCGAGGGAGCCGGCCGGCAGGTCATACAAGCTATTGGCTTCGCGCGCGGCGATGGCGTAGGCTTGCTTGAAGCCATCCGGGCCCGACCAATAGGCATCGAACATGCCGTGTGTCTCGCATTGCAGTTGCGACGACTTCGGCGGCACCACATGTCGTTCGTTCTGGCTGGTGTACTCAAAGTCTACCGATGCGGGCAAGGCGATGGCGGCAGAAAACGCGGACGTTTGCAGGTACTCGGCCGCGTCCGCGTTCCAATCGCTGCGTATCACCATGTGCTGCAGCGACTCTCCCTCGCTGCAGCGCGCGCGCTGCAACATGGCGGGTGGGTCTACCGGCTCAAAGCGCCCATAGACAACTGGATCAGTGGCGTTGTCGGTGTTTTCCAGGTTAGGATCGTCCACATCCAGACTATTGCCCGCCAGGTCAGCCAGTCTGACCCGAAACCGATAGGCCGCGCCAAAGCGCAAGCGCGGCAGGCTGCCTTTAACTGGCCTGAACTGCACTGCCAGCCCATTGCCACCATCAACCACACTATCCTTGACCGACTCGGGCGTTTCAGTCTGCACACCTGTATTGGGATCGTCACGCGAACGCAGCGTGCGGCCCGGTCGCGGCACGACCAGACTCCAGCCTGCCCAGCGAAAAAGCGTTTCGTGCAGATAATGGTCGTCCGGGTTTTGCGTGTTGTCCGCGCCGGGTAGGGCGCTGCTTGTGGACGCGCCTTTTACATAGCCCTCGTCGTCGGGCAGATCAAGGGCAAGGTCTGAAGCCATGAGCCGGTAATCGCCTTGTCGCTGGCACAGGGAGTGCCAGCGGCTTTTGCCTTGTGCGTCGATCTGCTGAACATCCACTCTGTAGCCGCGCAAGAGGTCTTCGGCAAATAGCGTGATCTTGCCGGCGCTGGTCGGTCCGGCCTCAATCGCTTGATTCTTCAACGCCGCCGCCGCTGCATTCTGCGCCACCGCACCGGCCCGCCCATGGCGCGAAACCCCCAGACCGCCGGATCGCAAAGCCGCCAGGGCCTGCTTATCACCGGTGGTATAGGTGACCGCCCCATGACTGCCAGGCACCAAGCTTTTTCCGATCAGGTTTTGCGCCGACAGTACAGAATTCACCGTTTTCAGGGCCGACCCATCAGGATCGACCTGATGCACATCGAAAAGACTGCGTGGTTTGTCCGACAACCAGCGGTCGCTGGCATATTGCAATTGCAGCATGCCGCGCGCGTGATCTGCCGTGCGGGCGCGCGCGGTAAAGCTAAATTTGTCTGCCTCCCAGGCGCTGGCAGGGCAGGCGTTGATAAGTCCTGCAGGCGGTTCATCCCAGCTGACCATTACCTGTAGAGAACCCTGAATATGTTCAGCGTGGGCAAGTGCCGCGTCCATGGGTGAGTCGGGGGGAAGATACGCATCAATGATCAGACCCAGCCGTCGCAGCACGGCGGGGTAGTCGCCGAAGCTGGCGACAATGCGATGAAAATCCATGTCTGGCAGCGCAGGTGCGGCTGGAATATTGGCCATGGAAGGATGTCGCATGGCGCGTTGCGCGTCGGTGGCGCTGGCCCGCTGGTAAAAACGGTTGGCCTGATAAAGCGTGTATTCGGCAGCCGTATTCCACTGCCCCATGAGTGCAGCCATCTGCGGGTCCACCGCCTGATCCGGTCGTACCCAGTCCGGCGGCAGGGCGCGTACCGGGAATTTTCCGCTAGTCACCGGATCGCCGTTTGCATTCACGCCTATGCCGGGTACGGCAGCACCGAAACGGCTTTGCGGATTGAACACGAGCTCGTCCAGATGTTGTGACACCCCGCCTTTCGCATTTCGGTTCAGCAGCCGGTTAAATCCAGGCTCCATCATTTCGAGTTGCACGCGATCTGTGTTCACCCGTTGCGTCTTGGTGCCGTAGTCGGTGAGCATATTCCGCAGATCCGGATGCGCATCGCGCCAGGGCAAAAGCGTAGGATGCGTGCTGGCCGCCTGCACGGCCATGCGTCCGTAATGTCGGCGGGTCAAACCCAATACATTGCGCACGGAAAACGAGCGTAGGTTCACCTTGCTCATGTCCTTGAACGTAAAGCCGTTTACCGGCGTGTCGTCCGTGAAGAGCTGCCTCCAGAGATCTTTGTCGGCAAACGTATTGCGCTCCAGCTCCACCGTGTGCCCATCCACGCGAACTGCCAGTTTTGCATGTGCCAGCGTGGACGGCCAGTTACGCCAGGGTTCGAACGCCTTGAGCACCTGTTCGCCGCTCGATTCGGGTGTAAGGCGTGGGGACACAACAATGGAAATGCGCAACTGGCCCGCATAAGGCCCTTCGGTGGCGCGTCCGTTGGGCAGTGCCGTCCAGACAATCGTTTGCTTGGCCATAGGGTGTCCTTACGCAAAAGCCTCGGCGTATTCGCGCCAGGGGTAGTCGGAGTAGCTGTCAATCTGCGCCAGCTCATCTTGCAGAGCCAGTGTCGGGTTCAGCCCCATCAGATCGCGGAAGGTAGGATCGCCGTTCGAGCCCGCAAACTTGCGTTCGCAGCTTACGGTGACGCTGCCCGAGAAGATGAACACCTCAATTTCTATCGTGAGCTCCGCTCGCCCAACTGCCTTGCCGGTCTCGAATTCGTAGTGCAGTTCAAGATAAAGTTCGATAGACGCGGTAATCAGGCCCAACACATCGACGCTGCCGCCAAGGCGGAAATACCCGCTCAGCGAACAGGCGTCTTGCTCCATCCGGAAGTACACACCCGCCATAACATGCACGCCACCTGAAGCCACGCCCAGATTGATGGAAATGCTTGCGCCAAACTCGAATGCCGCTTCCAGTAACTGTATGCCGCTGGGGTCTAGCGTAATGCCGAAAAAGCCGCCTCCGCCAAACATACACACTGACAGATTGAAGGGTTGTTCGCGTGTGCAGAAATTAAAGCGTACCGACAGCGGCTGACCGATAAAGGGCACGGTGAAACCCGCACCCAGGCTCAAATTAGAAAGATTAAAGATGCCCACACCTATGCTGGGCAGCGCAATATCAAAGCCCGCATCGATGCCTTGCGGGGTGATGTCCAGATGGGGCGGGTCAGAGAACCCATCCAGCGGGATCAGGTCACGCAAGGTTTCCACGAACGATAGCGGCCCGACGAACTTGATGTCGTTCAACAGCACATCCACGTCCATCTTGGCGCCGGTGTCGATGCGGAACTCGATTTTCTCGAAATTCAGCTCAATAAAGCTTGCGGGGGCAATTAATACCAGATCAAAGTTCTTAAGCGAGCACACCACCGAAAGCTTGGGCGCGCTCTGGCCATTCTTCTTGACCTTGGCTTCGACCGCGACCAGAAAACCGTGGATGTCATTGACGCGGAACAGAGGCGCTGCGCCAGGCACGAGACTCCAGCTTTTAATCTGCGGGTTCCAGTCAAAACGTATGGTCAGTTCGTCGCCCGTAAGCATCTGCAGCAAATTAAGCAAGGCGTCCGCACCTTCCAGCATCTGCAGTGTGGCGTCTATGGCGTCCAGCAATACTTTGCGTGGTGCGCCATCGAGCAGATGCGATGCAGCAATGGTCGCTCGCATGGGGGTAAGCGCTGTTTGCAATGCCTGCAGTTTGCCCGCCAGTTCGTCTGGGTGTTCCAGCAAATCCCCAAACACTTGCGGATTGCCCACGATATCGTCCAGTGCCGCATAAAGCACTTTGCCCTGCGTAAACAGCAAGGCCAGACCCAGCACATCGTCCAGCACGATGTCTGCGACATTGCACAGCTGCAGCAGATTCTGCCGCAAGCCTGCCGGCAACGAGACACCGTTTACTTTGGTGTTGGCGGCGGTACGCAACTGGCTAATCGCGCTGCGGGCGGCATTGGCTGCGTCGTTGATGTTGTTCAGCGCAGGCGGAGCACCCATGTTTGCGCCTTCCAGCGCCTTGACCGCAACCTCCACATCATTCAATGCAGTCTGCACCTGCTGCACCGCCGATTGCGCATCCGCGACCAAGGCAGCCGCATAGTTTTTACCCTGCGCGATGATATCTTCAACGGTATGGCCAATGGCCTTTATGGCGCTTCCTGCAATATTGCCCGCCTGATCGCCCAGCCCAGACGCTAGCCCATATAGACGGCCCAGGTCGTTGATGAAACTTTCTGCCTGGGTCGCGGCCTCGCTGACGAATTTGGGGACGCGATCGGGTGTGTCGGCAAGGTTGGTGACTGACTCGATGATGGCGCCCAACGGAATGCAGCCAAATAGATAAGGCAGGGGTAGTTCAGATAGCGATGACGGAAAGGCATCCATGCCGTCCATCTTGCCGTCAATGAAATTCTGCACATTGCCAGAAACTGGCCCTGTAAGGCGAGAAATCGCGCTGGGCTTGAGGTTGGGCTGCACAAAACCGCCAGACCTGTCTCCTTGTACGGAAAAGTCCAGCGCCGCCATGCCTGCTTCGTCCTGAACATCCAGGAACACCTGGCCCTTGTTCTCGGCTGAAAAATCATTCTTCAGATAATAGGCATTCCACAACACACTATTTGTCTTGGCGCTCCCGGTAAGCTGTGCAAGGGCTGGGATACGGACGATGGCGGACGCAATCTTTGGGTAGAAGATGGGCTGGGTCAGATCGTTCGAGTATGTGCGCAGCTGTTGATTGTCTTTCTCAACCAGCGCATCAAACTCAATCTCGTTCATTTGTAGCGTGGTATCGCCGGCCTTGGCGCTGCGTGCCAGTGTGACGCGTTGCTGGCGGGTATTGGCCCGACGCCGTGAATAGTTGGAAGCCTGGCGCCACGACTCGGCCACTTTCGTCGCATAGATTTCGGCCAGATCGAAATTCGGTGTCGAGACTGAACCCCTTGTCGAGTGCGGGCTGGCGGCAGAGTTTTTCATGAAAATCATGGGCAGGCTGAAGCGAAGCTGCCGCCCATCCAGATCAGTGGCCACGCACTCAAACTCAAACGGTTTGGAGTTCACTGCGGGCCAGTAAGATTCTCCGGCGCCAGATATATACGCTTCCGGATCCAGATTTGGCGTGGTGTGTGTCAGCAGACGCACGCTGGTCAAAGGCATTTGCAGATGCAATTTTACGGACTTGTCCTTGGTTGTCAGGGTCGGGTCTGCAAAGGTGCGCAAGGGTTGGCGAACAACAAGAAACTTACGTTGGCGCAATGCTGCCACGTTCCCCGGTTCTTGCTCGATGACTAGCTTGCCGTCTTTTAGTGCACCATTGTGAAACTTGCGCTCGGTTACCGTTATCTCCACGACCGCATGGCCAAAGGGAAACAGCACCCCCTTGTTGACGATACGCACATAGTGGTCCCGGCCCATGCTGGCGTTGTGTACCCATTCCTCCAGATCCAGTCCCGGCGCGTCCCAGTACCCGCGTGAATCCAGCCATGCACCCTGGGAGGAAAGCATAAGCAGGTTAGTCGCAACGGGCGTAGGTTGAAAACTAGATAAAGAGAAATTCGACGTCTCATGAACAATCTGGTATCGGTCCCTGTCGGTCATCGCCATGCGAAACGGTGATGTGCTCGATGCAGGCAATTCGTCGCTGCCAGGGAATGTCTTGGTGAGCGGTTTGGTTGTGGAAGAGCCTTCCCCACTGGTTGCCCAGATCGCCCGCACGGTTCTTTGCGGGTCAGGCGTGGGCGGCAGGACTGGCTTTCCGGCAGCGTCCATGGCGTAAAGGCGCGAGTGCCACAGTTCTGTGCGCTGCGTCGCAGGTGAAGTTACAGGCGTGTCGGCGTGTTGCCAGCGTTCATTGGCATGGGGGCTAAGGATGAGCCGCCATGGAAACTCAATGGCAGTCTGCTTTGCCGTCGGTGCGGCAGGTTGTTTGTTTAGGCGTTCCAGTGCTTTGCGCAGCGCATCGCTGATCTCCACCATGTCGGGCATGATTTCAATGCCCGACAGGCCCGGACGGCCAGCCTGCACCACGTTCGTATCTACGGAGATCTGGCGCATCCGCAGCGTTGCGACATCGTTCTGAACCGCCGCGATACGCAAGCTGCGAAATGCGAATCCGATGACTGCCGTGCGCTGCTGCGCAGTCAGGGTATCAACCCGCGTGTCGAACAGATCGCGAATATTGAAGGATGCGCGTTGCGCCTGGGGTGGCAGCGCCGTGGAGACTACAGCGGGCTCCAGCGTGCTTATCGCCTGGAGCAAACCTTCAAGCGTATAAGGTACGTCGAAGCCATCGGGCACCTTGAAGGCCAAGCGAGACTCGCCTGAAATACGCGCACGCGCGGCAGACGGTTTTTCTGCTTGTGGCGCCCCTGGGGTGGTCTCGAAAAAAGCCTGTTCGGCGATAGACTGCGGCGGAAAGTGCACGATCAGTGTCGCTGCGCCCTTGTCTTGCTTTTTGATGCGGGGCGGGCTACCCGGGACGATAGCGAGGTTATTGGCCTCAAAGCGTAACGCCAGCAAATCGTCGGCGCGCACCACTGCCTGCCCGGGGCGCGTTTTTTCGAAGAAATTCCTGGTGTAGTCCGGTGCCAGCGGCAGGAATGGTGGAATTTTGATGATTGGATCCGGTATCAAAACACCTGGAACCTTCTTTATTCTTGTAACCATCCCGCAGCCTCCCGTTCGCCTGATTAATACAAGCTGAATACCGCTGGAACTGAAAGAAATACTACTGCCAGTCTTGGGGAGCGTCAACGCCGCAATCGTTGCTAATCGTTATTGCTATCAACGCGACCGCCGGTGCGCGGGTTTGCGGCATTGGGGCGTATCGGCAGCTGGGCCGTTTGGCCTAGGCCGTATGGCCCATATTGGAGTATCTTGCTTGGCGCGGTGGGTGTTTGGAGTGGGGTAGCAACGAAAACTGTTCCAGCCGTGAAGAATAGGAAGTTGCCGCAGAGGACACAATGACTTCATTTGTAGTGGCAAGCATTGACTACTAAAAGCTGGCTGACGAGTGTTATGGTTTCGGAGCTTGGAAGCGACATTTCGCAGGGAAGGCTAGCTACACCCGATTAATCAAACCCATAAACCGCTGCACCGTCGCCGGTGTTCTGGCCTGCTTAAGCGTAATCAGGTTCAGATGCGTATGGATTTCCGGATCTCTTAGCGGCACGAGCTTGGGCATGCCGCTTAGCCCTAACTCGCCGAAGCTGGCGGGGGCGAAGGCAATGCCCAGGCCACGCTGCACCATTAACAGCATGGGCAGGGTTTCTATGCCCCAGTAGGCTACCTTGGGTGAGTACCCTTCTGCATGACACGCTGCGATCAACGTATCTGAAATGCCCCGGCCTGAGGGGGCGCTGTGCAGAAAGAATGTCTCGTGCTTCAGATCAGCAATACGTATGCTGGCATTGGAGGCGAGCGGGTGGCCGGGCGGAAGCGCCACGACCAATGATTCGGTTTTTACTGCACAGGTTTCGATATCTGCGGCAATGTACTGGCTACGGCAAATGGCCAGGTCGAGATGACCGTCTCGCAGGCGCTGCACCAGATAGGCGGTTTCGCCTTCCTGAACATGAACGGTGATATTTAGCTTGCTGTCTGCGATTTCTTGCATGGCAGCGGGGATGAGGAACAGGCTTGCAGCCGTTGAACAGCCAACCCTGACAGTACCGCGAGAGCCGTTGTGCGATTCGTCCAGCTCGCGGTGTATGGCGTTCATGCTGGTGAGTAACTCTTTTGCACGCCGGTAAAAGAGCTCGCCGGTGGGCGTTGGCAGCAGACGATTTGCTTCGCGATTAAATAACGACACGCCCAAGTCGTCTTCGAGCTTGCGTATCATGACACTTAGCGGGGGCTGCGTCATATGGAGCGCCTCGGCCGCTGCCGACACACTTCCTTTTTCAAAAACACTGACGAAGCATTGCAGCTTTCGTTTGTCCATTGGTATACCGATATCGTATAGACAGTCTATTAATTATATATTAGACATTATGCTCCATCAATTCCATACTAACCATTCATATCTAGATTCAGAACAGATAAATCGAACGCAAAGGAGACAAAGCATGAGACATTTAGGTCGAAAAATGGTTGGCTTGCTGATGGCCGCCACCCTGGGTACTGCCCTGATCGCTCCGGTCGCGAGCGCTGCCGACGATGCATGGCCCAGCCGCACTATGCGGGTTGTAGTGCCTTACCCTGCGGGCGGTTCAGCTGACCTGCTGGGTCGTCTGGTTGCCAAGAAAGTGAACGAAGCATACCCGGACTCGCGCGTAATCGTTGAAAACCTTTCGGGCGGCGCAACCGTCATTGGTGCCGCGTCGGTGTTAAACGACAAGTCTGACGGCCATACCTTGTTCATGGCTAGCGACAACACGTTAAATATCAATCATTGGTTGCTCAAAAACCCAGGCTATGACGGTGACAAAGATTTCACACCCGTCACGGTGCTGAACAACTACCCGCATTGGTTGATCGTTAAGGACACCAGCAAATTCAAGAAGTTTGAAGATTTTGTTGAGTACATCCGTGCCAACCCCGGCAAGGCGTCAATTAGCGTCAATACAATAGGCGGCTCAGCCTACTTGGCCCTGGATCATTGGCAGCGTGTCAATAACCTTGATTTCTTGATCATCCCCTATCGCGGCTCGCCTCCTGCTGTTACTGATTTGATTGGTGGCCAGACTGACGCGCATATCGACGTTGTGGGCTCTTCGGCCATGCATGCGCGTAGCGGCAAAGTTCGCCCTCTGGCTGTTTTGCAGAGCACCCCGTTGGCTGAGTTCCCGCAGGCTGAAACCCAAAGCTACGACGACCCCAAGGCATTGACGGTTCGTGCAAATCTGTCGGTAGTGGTTCGTACCGGAACGCCACAAGCAGTTATCGACAAGCTTTATGCAGTTTTGAAGGAAGGCGTAAAAGATAAAGATTTTGTCCAGGCGCTGGAAAGCTTCAATTATTCAGCTGTCATGCTGGAGCCGGCCAAGGCGCGTGAGTTTGTGCATGAAGAAACAGCACGTTATGGAAAGCTTGTAGCAGAATCCGGCTTGGAAAAGCAGTAACTCGAGATATCAAATCATGAAATTCGCCATTGCCCTTATTCGTCATGAGACCAACACGTTCTCGCCAGTTGCCACCAGCCTGAAAGATTTTCGCCGCGGTACGGGCGTTGACGGGCCGGTTTACGGGGAGCAGGCCATACAGGTTTGCCAGGGCACCAACAGCGCCGCGGCCGCCTATCTGGATCTGGCTCGTGAAGTGGGTGCAGAGGTTGACTTTGCCCTGTGCGCCAATGCGGTTCCCAGCGGGATCGTTACACGCGAAACGTTCGAGACGTTGTGCGATACGGTGCTGAAGACAGTACGGGGCGGTTGTGATGCCGTGCTACTTGACCTGCACGGCGCCATGGTTGCCGAGGGTTTTGAAGATGCAGAAGGCGAGTTGCTGCGACGCTTGCGTGAGGTAGTACCAGCTCATGTACCTATCGGTGTTGCGCTCGACTTTCACGCCAATTTCAGCTCGGCGTTGATCGAGCATGCATCCGTGATTGCGGGGTACTGTACTTATCCGCACATTGACGTCTATGACACCGGTGCCCGGGTAGGGCGCAGCATCATGAAGATGCTTGAAGGGCAGAACTCACCTGTTATCTTGTGGCGCCGTCTGCCCATGCTCACCCATATGTTGCGGCAAACGCCGCAACACCAGCCCATGAAAGACATTATGGCGCGGGCAATGCAGGCAGAGGCAGATGCAGAGGTGATGAATGCGTCGGTGTTTGGCGGGTTTCCTTTGTCTGACATCCCTTATGCGGGTCTGTCAATTGTGATTGTTTCTGACAGCAAGGACACCGCTAACGCGCAAGCCCTGCTTGATGAGCTTGCCAACATGGCCTGGCAGCGTCGTGACGACTTCATCTTTCCTACCGAACCGGTTGAGAAATCTATTTCGTATGCCAAGTCTCTGGAAGAGGGGCCAATACTGCTGATTGATCATGGCGATAACTGTGGCGCTGGTGGCGTTACCGATGTCATGGCGGTTCTTGAAGAAGTCATGCGTCAGGACTTGCAAGACGTCGTCGCCGGGCCATTTCGTGACCCTGCCGCTGTAGATGCTATGTTCAACGCGGGCGTTGGCGCAGAGGTGACGATTAACCTCGGGGGCAAGACAGACATGCCTGCCCTGAACCTTAAGGGCGAACCCCTGACCCTTACCGGGGTGGTTCAGTCGCTGACCGATGGCAACTATGTAGTGACCGGCCCGATGTTTACCGGAACAAAACTAAGCCTGGGGCGCACCGCTGTGCTCAAGGTGGGTACTGTATTGGTTTTTGTTTCGGAGCTGCCCCAAGAGCCCTACGACACCGGCGTCTTTACGCACGCTGGCGTGGACCCTGCCAAATGCAAATACGTTTTGATCAAATCACGGCAGCATTTCAGAGCCGGGTTTGAACCGTTTGCACGGCACATTGTTTTGGTGAGCGGGCCTGGGGTTTGCAGTTCAGATTATGACCTGTTCCCGTTCCAGCGGTTGGCGCGGCCCATCTACCCGCTTGATGCGCACACAACAATGGATGACGGTGAGTACTTAGTGGCACCCGCCGTCTAACTTCACTTTAGCGCGCCGTGGTTTTTGCGGTGCGCTTTTTCTTTTCTAGTAAGGCTTTCCGTGCCGTTGCTGCGGCTGCGGGCAGCCTCTACGATATGTTGACGCAGAGTAACCTTACTCTCGCGCGTGTTTTTCAAGGCTTCGAAACCTTCTGTCAGTTCAGCAAACAGATTGCGTTTGGTCATGGTGTGCTCACTTAGGTTTTACGTAGAAGCATTTGGGCAAGTGCTTGGCGCTTCTTTGTGCTCAAGCCATGGGTTTTATCGTTGTCATCCAGGGCGATCCGGCTAAAAATAAAAACAGTATCTGCAATTGACGCCACCCCGTCCGCTCGCCACAATGAATACAGGCCCCGGCGCAGTTTGCCGCGCACATCCTTATTCCAGCGCACAGGAGTTCCCCAACATGTCACAAGCACCACCTCTTCTTGTTGTGCAAATGGGCAGCCCCTCAGACGTATTGCGCCGTCAGCTTGGTGAGCAATCTGACTGGTTCCGCGCTGCATTACGCGATCAGACACAGAACATCATTGTTGTTCGCCCCGACTTGCAAGAAGAGCTGCCGGATGAATCCGACTTTTCGGCGGCAGTCATCACGGGCTCGTGGTCTATGGTGACGGATCATGATGACTGGAGTGAGCGAACCGGCGCCTGGGCTAAGGGTTTAATTGAATCGGGCAAGCCCTTGCTGGGGGTCTGTTATGGGCACCAGCTAATGGCAGATGTCATGGGAGGCGTGGTTGATTATCACCCAGACGGTCGTGAACTCGGCACCTTGCCGATCACCCTGAATGCGCAAGGCCAAGCAGACCCGTTTTT
This sequence comes from Alcaligenaceae bacterium, assembly GCA_013416395.1. Classification (GTDB taxonomy): domain Bacteria; phylum Pseudomonadota; class Gammaproteobacteria; order Burkholderiales; family Burkholderiaceae_B; genus Allopusillimonas. The sequence goes on along the minus strand of JACCEP010000007.1, from coordinate 130,108 downwards.
TGGCCAACTACCGCGCGTATTCAATGCGCACTTAACGCATATGCAATCGGTGCTCACGCCGCCACCCGGGGCGCAAGCCTTGGGCAGCTCTGCGCACGATGCTTATCAAATTTTGCGCTATGGGCCGAACGTACTGTCGGTGCAGTTTCACCCTGAGTTCACTGTGCAGATTCTCCAGGCAATTGTTGATGCGCGCGAAACAGTGCTGGGGGAGGAGGGCATCGACCTTTCCGAACTGCGGTCGGGTATTAAAGAGGCGCCGTTTGCCCAGCAGGTTCTTTTGATGTTTGCGCGCATGTACGAAGATGGTCGTAGTCTGGTTTCACCCTAAGCCACGACTTGATATGTTGCTGGCTGCATACACGCTAGTTGTTTGCAGACCTTGCTTGTAGACACATGCGATTCAGTTATTTTGCGCCCGCATCGATGAGCGCTTTGCCCGAGCGCACGTTATTGGCTCAATACGTATTGGTAACCGTCGCGATCGAACCGTGCGTTATGATTTGCTCACCCAGCGCCTATTCGCCTGCCTGAACGAAGTTCGGCCGAGCACTGCGGCTCGGCCCAGGGCCCGCAACAACAAACGAATCACCCTGGCCTTGGGCAGAAGCAGTTAATTACCGTAACGCGTTATCAGCTTCCTAGAGGGGCGGCGCACCCCGAGGAAGGAGTAGATTCATGCCGCCCGAGGCACCTGACGACGAACACTCTGAAGTGGCCAAGCCGGCTTCGCCAGCGCCCGAAACACCAACAACGAAGCTTCACCCCCCGATTGAACGCAGCCGATTTGGTGGCTCTGAACGCCGGCATGAACGCCCAGAGGATGACGACGACGCGCCCGTATCGCGCAGTGACCTCAGCAAAGGCCCCAAAGAACTGCTTGAGGACGCCACGGCCCGCATCAACTGGCGCGTATTGATCAATTCGTCGGTGGTGATTCTCGCCTTCTCGATATGGGCCATGCTCATGCCGAACGAGGCGCGCACGACCATGAAGACCTATGTCGACTGGATCGCCACCAACCTCGGTTGGTATTACGTTCTCACAATGACGGTGGTGATCGGTTTTGTGCTTTGGGTCGCATTATCGAAAGAAGGCGACGTGCGGCTTGGCCCCGACCAGTCGCGCCCACAGTACAAGTTCGTTACCTGGGTCGCCATGTTGTTCGCTGCCGGCGTCGGGATCGACATGCTTTTTTACTCGGTTACTGGCCCCGTCGTGCAGTACCTGCACCCTCCCTCTGGCCAGGGAGACACGCCCGCTGCGTTACAGGATGCTGTGGTCTGGACGATGTTCCACTACGGGATTGCTGGTTGGTCGATGTACGCACTGCTTGGCATGGCGATGGGGTACTTCGCCTATCGATGGGGCATGCCTCTGTCGATTCGCGCGGCGCTCTATCCGCTGCTCGGCAGACGTGTGCGCGGCCCTCTGGGTGACGGTATTAGCATCATCGCCCTGGTGGGAACCGTGTTTGGTGTTGCCACGTCCATGGGAATTGGCGTCGTTCTGCTGAGTGTTGGCTTCTCGCTGATTTTCGGTCTGCAGGACAGTTTGGCGCTACAGGTTGCCCTGGTTATCGGTGCGGTGGCGCTGACCATTGTGGCTACCACGTCGGGCGTTGATCGCGGTATTCGCTGGATTTCAGAGCTCAATCTCTGGAGCGCGGTGGCGATGATGCTCTACATCTTGGTTACCGGGCACACGGCGTTTCTGTTGAGCGCTCTGGTTGAGAACATTGGCCAGTTTTTCGTCACGCTCCCTTCACGTATGCTCCAAACCTTTGCCTACGAGCCCGGCGGCGCCGAGTGGATGGGTGGCTGGACGTTATTCTTTTGGGCATTCTGGCTCGCATGGGGACCGTTCGTCGGGGTTTTTCTCGCGCGCATTTCACGCGGGCGCACGCTGCGTGAATTCGTGATTGCGGCGATCACCGCACCCGTACTGTGCGACTTTATTATTGTCTCGCTATTCGGCAACTCGGCTTTATTCCAGGTGATGAGCGGCAACACGACTTTTGCCGAACTCGCGGTTCAGAGCCCGGAGCGAGGGTGGTACGCACTGCTGGAGTTGTTTCCAGGTGCGATGTTTTTGATTGGTCTGGCGACGCTCTCGGGGCTGCTGTTCTATCTTACAAGCGCCAATTCGGGTGCGATGGTTATGTCGAACTTCTCGGCCTCCATCCCAGATCCGTCACAGGATGGGCCAAAATGGCTGCGTATCTTTTGGGCTGTGCTTACTGCGGTGCTTACTGTGGCCATGCTGTTTGCGGGCGGCGTAACGACCATGCAATACGCGACGCTTATCTTCGCCTTACCAGTGACCATCATCGCCTACCTTGTGATGGCATCCTTTTACAAGGTGCTGCGGATGGAGCGGGCCGAGCGTGAGGGGCAGGTGTTGCGCAAGCCGACCATGGCTCCGATCGGCGGTCACGTGCCAGAGCGGTCATGGAAGCAGCGACTTGAACAAATGCGCGCCTTTCCTTCTCTGTCGCAGGTTACTCAGTTCTTAGAGCGTACTGTGCGGCCAGCGCTTGACGACGTCGCCGCCGAGTTTACGAACCAGGGCTACGAGGTTGAACGCAGCGTAATCACCAACGCGATCGGTATCGATGAGCCGCTGTTGCGGGTGTCGATGGATACGTTTCGCGCCTTCCACTATCAGGCTTCCATTGTCGAGGCACCGGTACCTATGTTTAGTGGCCGTATGTCGCGTGAGACCGACGTTTACTACAGGCTCGAGGTTTTCACACAAACGGGTTCTGGTGGCTATGACTTGATGGGCCTCACTAGGCAGCAAGTGATTGATGATGTGCTCGAGCGATACGAGGCGCATCTGGCATTTCTTACGTTCTCGTCGGAGACTGATACAGCATCTGTGCTTACACCGCCGATGCCGCCTGTGGAGCAGTAGGTTTTTGTAGCTGACTGCTGATTTATCCGGCAATGGGCAAATGCAGAGGGCTTAAGTCGATGCGAATCAGCGATGTTTGATGAATAGCAGAAGAAAATTTTGTTGGACCGACGCGCTCGATGCTGAGAAAAGTATATCGCGGCCTTGGTTAGCTATTAGGCTAATGCGTCGATGACCGCCTGTGGGTTGTGTTCGATAACATTGAGCAGCACCAGCGCTGGGCCGCGTGGAGTGCGGTCACCTCGTTCCCAGTGACGTAGGGTTGCTGTGGAAAAGCCGAAGCGCGCCGCAAACTGCTCCTGGGTCATTCCTACCTTAGCTCGTATTGCCTTTACGTCAACAACGCGGGGGTGATGTACGCGCACGCCGCGCTCATCGCCCTTGGCGTGCGTGATAGCCTCTAGCAGGCCTTGCTTGATGCTTTGAAATGCAGTGCTCATGATTGTTGTCCTTTCCAGGTGCTTACTATAAGCCATTCAAGAACCCCGTCTAAACGCTGGTGCTGAAATGAACGACGCAACTGATTTTCAAACATCAAACGATGTTATCTATTTCTGGTTTCCTGAAGAGCGCGTGCCTCAGGTCGATGCGACTACCCATCGCGACCACTGGTTCTGGAGAATGCGCGGTGGGGCAGACGCTGAGATCACGGCTCGGTTCTCTGAACTCACCACACTAGCCGCCGAAGGCCATCTCACCGAGTGGGCGTCTGATCCCCACGGCAGGCTTGCCCTCATCATCTTGCTCGATCAGTTTTCGCGATCTGTTTGGCGCGGCACTACCCGTGCCTATGCGCAAGATCCCGCCGCGCTGTCGCTGACAATGGGTGGCATCGAAAATGGTCACTACGCAGCATTGAACAAGCCATGGTTCAAGATTGTTTTTGGCCTGCCGCTAGGCCATTGCGAAGGGCCGGATCATCTTGGGCGTCTCGATCTGCTGATCGGGCTTCGCGAAGACATACGCAAAGAGGCCCCGCCGCACCTGCAGCCCATTTACCAGTCGCTGGTAAAGCAAGCGCGTGATGTGCGGCAGGTGATTGCAGCGTTTGGTCGCCATCCTCATCGTAATCAGCGCTTAGGTCGTTTATCGACGCCCGCCGAGGAGGAATATTTGGCAGAAGGGCGGTTTCCGCATTTGAGGGCGTTTGAGGACAATTGAAGGGTGAGCTGTCAGAACGCCTTGCCTCGGCATGAAAAGCGCGCTCATATCAGCGTGGAGCAATAAGAAGTACTCGCTGCCAGTTCGATCTGACGGTTAGCCGATTTTGCATGGAGCACTGCCAGACTAACTACCCCCGTTTAAAGCGGGGGTTTTTTCGTCTGGCTGCCTTGCCGCTGAGGAATATGTGTGTTCAGGGAGGTCGTAACACGCCCATTGACTATTTATTCTTACCAATTCAGGTCGTCGTAAGAGCCGCGTACTTACTATAAAAAAAGGATAAGGGGAGGTTCGTAGCCTGGCTCGTTCAGGCTGCATAAACGTATTGGAGACATACTCATGTTTCGACGCTCCTCTTCCTGCTGCTTGATTGCAGGCTCACTATTTTTACTTTCCTCACTGGCCACCGCAGCAACCCCTGCGGCCACCACAGCAACGGCTCCCGCCGAAATCAAGATCGGCACGCTGTATGCTTCTTCCGGGCCCTTTGCGGCCATTTCCATGCCGGTCAACCTGGGGTTGAAGTTATGGGTTGAGCAGGAAAACGCCAAGGGCGGCGTCATGGTCAAGCCTTATGGCAAACGCATTCCTATCAAACTTATTGCCTATGATGACCAGAGTAATACCGCGACGGCGACCACGCTCTACAACCAGCTTATTACGCAGGACAAGGTTGATCTTTTAGTTGCTGATAGTGGCTCGGTGCTGACGTCAATGGCTGTCCCTCTGGCCAAAGAGCACAAGATGCTGCTGTTTGACACCACCGGCACAGGCGGCACATTTTTTACGCCTGACAACCCGTACATTGTGCTGATGTCTGATCCGGTGTCTACTGTTTGGCCCAAATATGTGGCTGACTTCCTTACCCACGAAGGGCCAAAGCTTGGCATCAAACGCGTGGCGTTGCTTTATGCCACCAACGACTTCACCACCACTCAGGCCAATGCCGTGCGCACGATGATTAAAGACTCACATGCGCCGCTCGATATCGTCTACGACAAGGGTGTACCAACGAATACCTCGAACTACACCGTACTGATTAACAGCATGCAAGCAGAAAAGCCGGATGCTGTTGTGCAGATGGGCTATCCCGATAACGACGTCGCGTTCTTGCGCAATTTGCACGACTCGGGGTCGAGCTTTAAATGGCTTTTTGATATTTACCCTGGGCTGGAAACCGACCACATGCTCAAGACGGCGGGTGTCGACGCGATGAAGTATGTGTACACCTACACGACATCTTCGGAGATGGAATACAAGGCAGAATCGGGCATGTCTTTGCCAGAGTTTCGCAAGGCCTGGAATCAGGCGTACCCCAGTGGCAAGGTGGCGTTTGGTTTTAACTCAGTAGCGGGCTATACCACGGGCCTGATTATTCAGAACGCCTTGGCCGCCACTGACAGTATGGATCAAATGGATTTGCGCAAAGCGGTATTTAGCTTGTCGGGCAAGCTCAAAACCCTGGATGGAACGTTTGAACTGGATAAGAACGGTGCCCAGATTGGTGAAATTACACCGTTGGGGCAATTGGTGCCAGATGGTAAAGGTAGCCTGAAATTTACCATTGTGTACCCCCCTGAGCTTGCTACCGGAAAACCTGTTTATCCGGCGCCGGCCAACAACTAAGCGTGAGCCGACATGCTGCTGTACGCCATCCTGGCCGGCTTGCTTTTCGGCCTTTACTTCAGCCTGGTGGGCCTTGGGCTTAACCTGATTTTCGGTGTCATGCGCATCGTCAATCTGGCCCACGGCGACTTTGTCATGCTGGGAGCATTGGCTGCCAGCGGCATGTATGCGGCGTATTCCGTAAATCCCTTGATAGCCGCTGTGCTCAGCCTGATTGTGTTCGTGCTGATCGGTATTCCGCTGTACTACTTGTTGGTGCCGCGTTTGCAGATGTCTTCCGATCCAGAAATGCTATCGATCATTCTGTTTTTCGGTCTGTCTCAGTTTATTGAATCTGTCACGACCATTGTGGTGGGCCCTACGGAACAGTCAATACCCAGTGATGCGCTGGGTGCACATCCTTTTCACCTCTTGGGTCAGGTCTTTCCGGCGGCGTGGATCAGCAGTGCTTTGGCCAGCGTGGTCGCGGTGATAGCCGTGTTTCTCTACCTGTACCGCACGCGAATCGGGCGCCTGACCCGCGCCGTCATGGTGGATCGCGACGAGGCACTGGCCACTGGCATTAATGTTGGCAAAGTGTCTGCGCTGGCTTTTGGCATAGGCCTGGGGTTGGCAGCCGTTGCCGGCAGTTTTGCCCCCTTCATGTTTGGCGGCATTACCCCGGCGAGTGGCGTTAGTCTGACCATTCAGTCTTTCACCGTCATTATTGTTGGTTCACTCGGCAGCCCTTTGGGAACTGTGCTTGGGGGGCTTATTTACGGCCTGGCACTTGCCTTCATGCAGACTTACTACAGTTCGTGGGCGGGGTTGCTGCCTTATTTGCTGTTGATTGCCATTTTGCTGGTTCGCCCAAGCGGGCTGCTGGGACACAAGGTGCGTCATGCCTAAACCCTTGCGTAATACGCTGCTGGTTCTAGTGCCTTTGATTCTGATTACGGCGCTGGCGCCCTTGGCTTACCAGAACAAATTGCTGCTCTTTAACTTTATCGTCTTCATGACTCTGGCCCAGGGGGTCAACATCATCTATGGTTTCACGGGCTATTTGCCCTTTGGTTACGTGGGCTTTTTTGGTGCAGGTGCCTACGGATTTGCTCTGGCAGTGATGCACCTGCACGCTGGGCCGCTGGTCGCCATGGCGGTGGGTGGTACGTGCTCCGTGCTCGTGGGCCTGGTACTCACGCCTTTGTTGAGGCTGTCTGGCGCTTACTTCGCTATTGCTAACCTGGCTGCTGCCTTGGCCATGGCCGAAATCGTTTCTAACCCGGCTTTAGTGAACATCACCAGAGGCCCTTACGGGGTTTCACTGTCTGGCGTTTTTTCTCCCACACTGAGCTATGCCGTGTCGATTGCCGTACTGGTCTTTGCCACCGGCTGTGTGCTGTACCTGCGTTATTCACGTTTCGGCCTGGCCCTGCAGGCCGTGCGTGATGATCCAATTAGTGCATCCATGGCCGGTATTCATGTGGTGTGGGTGCGTACGATAGCCTGGCTGCTCTCGGCCTTGATTGCCGGCCTGATTGGTGCCAACTTCGCGTGGTATGTATCTGTGTTTTACCCCGACAATGTGTTTAGTTCAGACTTCAGCATATACGCGCTGGTGTTCGCTCTGTTCGGCGGCGTGTCCACCGTTCTGGGCCCCATCATGGGGGTGATCCTGCTCTACGGGCTGTACAACTATATTGGCATTACCGAACCTGAATATTTTCAACTGATATACGGGTTGCTCATTATGGCGCTTGTGCTCTTCCTGCCTAATGGCCTGGCTTCTTTGCTGCGCAGGTGGGGTATACATGTTATTTGAAGCCATTGAGACTGCCGACTCCGTCAAGCCGCTGCTTGTCGTTTCTGATCTAGTGAAGAAGTTCGGCGGCTTTCATGCCTTGAACGGTGTCGGTTTTGAAGTGCGCCCGGGCGAAGTCTTGGGCTTGGTCGGCCCCAATGGTTCGGGCAAAACAACCTGCATCAATGTGATTACGGGGCTTTATCGACCTGATGGCGGTACCGTTCAATACGCGGGTAAATCCATCGGAGGAATGAGCCCCCACAAGCTGGTGCACCGGGGCATCAACCGCAGCTTCCAGATCCCCAAGCCGTTCAAGTCGTTGACCGTAAGCCAGAACCTCGAAGTGGCGTTGACCTATGGGGGCAGTCGACTCACCGTGGCTGATATCCCTGAGTTGCTGGACTTCATGGGGTTAGCCGCTCAGACAGATAAATTGGCGGGTGAGCTAACCAGTGCGCAGCAGAAAATGCTGGATCTGGGCCGTGCCCTTGCTACCCAGCCGCGCCTGCTGTGTGTGGACGAACTGGGTGCGGGCCTGAACCCGGAAGAGCTGGAGCATGTCGCCACGCTATTGCGCCAACTGGCCCGTGCGGGCTTGGCGCTACTGGTTGTTGAGCACCTTATGGACTTTGTTGATCAGGTGACAGATCGTCTTATTGTGCTGAGCGCGGGCAAAGACATTTTCGCAGGCCCGCTCTCACAAGCTATACAAGACCGACAGGTGGTAGAAGTATTTTTGGGGGCCTCAGATGAGTAGCGAATTGCTGCAGGCCAATAATTTGGTCACTGGGTACGGCAAAATTCAGGCCCTATGGGATGTGTCGCTGGCGGTGAAAGAGCGGGAAACCGTTGTGCTGATCGGGCCCAATGGCGCAGGCAAGACGACGCTCATAAAAACCTTGATGGGTTTGGTACCGCTGTGGACGGGCGAGGTCATATTCAACGGCAAGCCCATGGCGCATGAACGCACTGACAAGCGCGTTCGTGCCGGTATCGGCTATATGTCGGAAATCGGCTGCTTTCTGGATTTAAGCGTGCAAGAAAACTTGCTCATCAGCGGGCAGTTTCTGCCCTCGAAGGAGTCACGGCAATTGGTTGAAAGCCTGTACGATCGTTTTCCTACCCTGCAGCAAAAGCGCAAGGCGCTGGCCAGCAGCCTGTCTGGGGGCGAACGCAAAATACTGGGTGTGGCGAAGGCGCTCGCCGCCAAGCCGCAGTTGCTGGTGATGGATGAACCCTCAGCAGGCTTGTCGCCGGTGTTCGTCAAAGAGGTTATCCGGGCTTTGCGGCAGTTTCGCGACACGGGATTGGCTTTTCTTATTGCCGAGCAAAACATCAAGTTTCTGGAAATTGCCGATCGCGTCTACACGTTGGAAGGTGGGCGCATCGGCTTTGAAGGGACGGTACCGCAAATGCACGACAACGCGGCGCTGGAACGCGCATATTTCGGGCTGAAACGGCGGCCTTGATAGTTTTACGTTTACTCTGCGATGCTTCGCGTTACCGGTGAGCGGCGCTGCTCACTGGATACAAACAGCAGATGCGGTCAAAGCGTTGGGCGTTTCAGCTGACCTGGCTTGACTGGCCTGCTTACTCGATCTTCCCGCAGGCGATAGGCAGAGTCACCTGGGCAGGAATAGGGCCCAGTGATTTCACCGTAGCAGGCAGTTTGGTGTCGTCTGCGACGCCGTGAATCAAGATCACGCGTTTATCAAGATTGAGCGCCTGCCCATCGAAGGCCTTGGCAAATGCCGCAGATAGCGCTTTAACCGAAACTACTTTGTGATAATGATACGACCCATCGGCCGATGCTTTCGGGTACACACCATGGGCCACATCCATTTTTGCAGGCATGTCGTCAAACGGCACCATGGTTGTGCCTGATGCGGGCTCGGTTTCGATCAGGTCGACAAAGCCATCACCGTTAGTATCGGCTGCAGGCGTTGCACATGTTGCTGCCATTTGCCCCTTAAGGCCATGAAAATGCTGCCAATGGGTGACGTTGGGTGGCGAGCCCTTGACCTTGATGTCGATGGTGAGGTCGTCGCCATGAATCTTGAACGTAGCCTCGCCGGTAGTTGAAAAGCCGATTGCTTTCGCATTCATCGGCTGTAAGGTTGCGGTGTAAGAATGATCGGTGGGAGCTGCTGTCGCAGCCTGGACCATCGCCGGGACGGCGAACGATCCAGCTACCAATATGGCAGCCATAAGTAGAGAAGGTTTGAGTTTCATCGCGTGAGTCCTGATTGAAATTCTCCAGCTGTCGAGATGGCTGCTGGAGTGATTCTTGGGCCGGAGTAAGCACGGACTACTCAAATGTTAAGACTTAAAGCTTCTTTGCAAGGCTTTACATATGTTTGTGTTGTGGATATTGATGTCATCCTGCAGAGTGGCCAGGCGCCAGATGATGTCATCGAAGGACGGAATGTCGCCATAGAGCATTTGAGCCCCCAACATGGTTCGGTAATCTCGGCGTAGGGAGTCGAGCAGTGGTGCCTCAGGAACTAGCCGTAGCTGACCGCTCAGGCATCTATCGTAGTGACTTGCCCTACTTCGATAGAAGGTTTCCTTAATGCTCAGCACGTCGCGCAGCGATTCCCTGTTGTACATGGCCTGCTTGCCCACGTCGTGGTCGGCGAGCCGAGCCATGTCGTACCAGTGTCGGGATAAACGTTCTGCACTCGGGCGTAGTTCGGGGCGGTGGCACTCTACGTGGATAAGTGTGGCCTTTTCCCAGAAGGTGCGTAACGGCGATAGCACGCAGACTTGTGCAGTCGGAAAACGCACACCTGGGACGAGAGGCGTAACGTCTGGTGCGATGTCTAGGGTGTCTTGCGGCAACGTAGTATTGCGGCCACCGAACTCGATGAGGATGCTGGGGCGTAGATAGTTATCTGTGTTTTCTACTGCGCTGGGGTAATACACCCAGAGCTTTTCCGCGTCTTCGTTGACGCTGATGTTGACTTCAAGACCGGAGAATGTCTTGATCAACGCATTCTGCAACTCAGGTACCAGTTCATCCATGATATGACGCAGCAATGCTGCCTTAAGGGTTTCTGACAGATTTTTACGCTGACTGTTGCTTGTCAAGGATGTGAGGTCTGGCACGTTGTCGACCAGACTGCGGTAGTCAATCGTGACATCGATGTCCTCGGAAAACCGTTCGATGGCCTGATAGACTTTGGAGAGCGACGTGCCGCCTTTGAACGCCATCGGTTTGCGGCACGAAAGGCGGAACAAGATGCTCAGAATCTGGCAGAGCCAGATATCCTTTTCTAATATTTCGGCTCGACGGCCTACTACAGGGGCTAGACCTTGCAGGAGTTCGGCCTGGTCGTGCTGATGTAGGCTGAAGCAAAAGGTCTCAGCCATATTGGCGTTCGTAAGCCAGCAACGTGTCTTGCATCCAGGCTGGCATTGAAGACCTAGCGCGTCGCAGCGCCAGAAACTCATCTGGTGCCAGCTTTGTCGCCAGCTGTTTAAACGTGGCAGGGATGACTTGATGTTTGCCAAGATACCAAAGCGCAGCGAGCGCCTGGCCGGAAGGCCTGCCGGCCAACACCAGTTTGCGCAGTGCAACGTGTTGCAGTCGGATCGTTATATTGCCTAGACGTATGGAGCGCGATGATCCGGAAGTGTTGAAGATTGGTTGCGTGGGTACCTGTGTGCTGAACCCGAAGCGCCTTGCCGCCTCTGCACCATGGATCTCGATGATTGCGCCATCGGTTGCAGCCATGGCTTGCGCGATGTTTTCGGGCGTTGGCATGAGTTTAATGCCAAAGCGGCCGATTCTTGGCACGGTGTACAGGCCATTGCCGATGCGTTCGACACTGCCGGTCTTGGTCATGCGCATCAGTGCCTGATCGATGGACGCCCGCGAGCCGAGCCCAGAGAAAAGGGCGGGCGTGAAGACTTCGCCGGCGGGTTGTGCGGCAATACGTTGACGGATGGCTTGAAATGTAGACATGACAGCTCCTTCTTGTTAGATAATTTATATAAAAATATAACAAAATTCAAGAGCTGATAATACATCTGTCTGCTGCGGAGGTGGTAAAGGTTTTGGTTTGCGCCATATTAATATCATTACCTAGAAAATTCATCATGTTTCTGTTGCCAATTGGCTACCATGGGTCGTTAATGGGATTTCGCAATAAGCTGACATTACTGCCTGCGCGCGACAATTATTTAACCCGGGTAATATCACGGTGTTTCGGGTGATCATATTTGTGACCTTATAGATATATTTTTTGAGTCAGAAAATAATTAAATGTTGGCTACCATTAAAAATACAGAATAAAACCCAATCAGTCGTAATTTTTTATTACTCCGAAGCGCTGCGTAACAGTTTTTTTCTGCATGATGTTGCTTTATTTGAATAAAATCAAAGATGCGGGTGATTTGCCGTGTTTGTATTGCTTTGTTCCGTTTCTATATCAAGCGTCATGTTTCAATGTAAACAGACCATTGGGTTAATAATGCTGTTTGAAGATGACGGATATTATGATTGTGAAATCGTGGCAGGCCATTGTGGGTATTGTGCTTATTAGCGCAATAACCGTTCTGATGCAGATTCCCTCCCAAACATGGGCAACTCAAGCGACCGTTAGTCTGGTAATGGGTGTTGCGGCCCTGGTTTGCATGGCAACCGCCTGTATCTTGGCCAGCCGCTGGCGGTCTGTTGAGCGGCTGTTTGGAGGTCTGGACCGTATTTACGAAACCCACAAGTGGCTGGGTATATGGGCTCTTGCTTTTGCGACCTATCACTTCATTTTTAAAGCCAAACTAGGGTCTTGGGATCTTGAACCCATTCTGGAAATGTCCAAGTACTGGACGCGGCTGGTGCGGCAGCTTAGCTTCGTTGCGTTGGGTTTAATTGTGCTGCTGGCCTTAAATCGCAAGATTCCTTATCGTTTGTGGCGCTGGTGGCATAAATTGTCAGGCCCGTTATTTTTAATTGTCGTGTTGCACTGGCTTAGCTTTGAATCACCCATCACGCTTACAAGCTCGGCAGGTATCTGGTTAGCGCTAATGGCTGCGCTTGGCGTGATCGCGGCGTTGTACAAACTGGTGTTGTATCCGTTTGTCGCGTCGGGCGGAGAGTACAAGGTGGCCTCGGTGTCTTACGGCAAGCAGGCGGTACATTTAGAGCTTGAACCCATCAGTAAAGGGTTTGAATTCAAAGCGGGTCAATTTGGCTTTCTTTCTATACAAGAAAAAGGTTTACGGGAGCCTCATCCCTTTACCATTGCCAATGCCCATTCAGAAACAGGAAACCTCCATTTCGTAATTCGGGCGCTTGGCGACTACACGCACACACTGCGGGAACACGTCAGAGTGGGCATGTTGGCGAATGTTTATGCGCCTCACGGCTACTTTAAACGAGTGCCTGGAGCAGAGCGTGAGCTCTGGATTGGCGCAGGCGTTGGCATATCGCCTTTTATTTCATGGTTGCATGATAAAACCATAGGTCAGTTTCAGCGGGCTACCCTGGTGTACTGCTTCGATCCATTACGTGCTTTTCCCAGCGTGGAGCGCCTGCAAGAAATAGCGAATCAGTCGGGTGTGGATCTTGTGCTCAACCCGTCGGGCGGTGATGCGCTGGAAACAGCGATTGCGCATGCTGCAACGCAAGCTGATCCGGATAAGGTTCAGATCAGCTTCTGTGGCCCCAAGGGGTTATTGCGGCACGTTCAAGACTTGATGAAAAAGCACAATATCCCTACACAAAACATTCATTATGAATTTTTTGATTTTCGCTAATAGGGCTGCATCAGATCAGGGCACATTATCCATAAATGGCATGGACCTCTGGTTGCATCGAGGGGGCAGCTCATACATTCTTGCGCGCAATCATTCTTCGGGAGCTGATCTAGCCATTCTTTGAAGGCAAATACAAAGCGCCGATCAACAAGGTGCTCATCAATGAGCCTCCTATGGTAATGCGTGTATTTTGCCACTAACCGTGTAAATTTCAGTTGCCAGCGCGCGCTGTGCCCTAGGGCCTTATGCTGTTACGATCAAACTCAACTCACTGTAGGGAGCCCGTTTGGTCAGTCATATGCACCCCAATCCATCCTTGTTCTTTGTTATCAATGGGGGCTCAGGCTCTAGCGATTCAAGCGCCACCCGCCAAACGATTGAATCCGCAATGCGTTCGGCAGGGCGCCCATACCGCATGTTCGTCATTGACGGGCCCGGCGATGTAGATTCAACCGTAAAGCAGGCCGTAGAAGCCGCCAGCGCAGAGAGCGGCGTTGTGGTGGCGGTTGGCGGCGACGGAACCATCAACGCCGTAGCCAATACAGCACTTGGAAGCCGTTGCCTGTTTGGTGCACTCCCGCAGGGCACTTTTAATTATTTTGGGCGCACGCACGGCATCCCGGAGGATTTACAAGGGGCGCTAGATGACTTATTGCAGGGCGAGCCGTCGCCGGTACAGGTCGGGTTAGTTAATGATCGGGTTTTTCTTGTTAATGCCAGCGTAGGTTTGTACCCAGAGCTGCTTGAAGACCGCGAAGCGTTTAAACAGCGTTATGGCAGAAGCCGGCTCGTCGCGCTGTGGTCTGCCTTTGTTACGGCGCTGGACCACCATCGATCACTGGACCTGGAGTTAGAACAGGAAGGCGAACGGGCTCATCTCCGGTCATCCACGCTGTTTATTGGCAATAATCGCCTTCAACTTGAACAGGTGGGCATGCTCGAGGCAGAGGCGGTCAAACAGGGCCAGCTTGCCGCTATCGCGGTCAATCACGTAGGTACGTTGGCTATGTTGTGGCTGGCCGCTCGTGGTGCCTTAGGAAGGTTGGGCGACGCAGATAATGTCACCAGCTTTAGCTTTCGCAGTCTGACTGTCAGTCCGTTTGGTAAACGCGGTTCGCATCAAACCAGGTCTGCGACCAGTAATCACAACCCACGCAAGGGCCGTATAAAAGTAGCTGCTGATGGCGAGATTATGTGGCTGCATGCACCGCTGGAGTTTCGCGTGGCGCCCGAGCCACTGCTGCTGATTAAGCGCCGCACGGACGTCGACGCGGCATGAAACTAGCACTACACATTTCGGACACTCATTTTGGTACTGAAAGGCCTAAGGTCGTTAGCGCGCTAGAACGCCTGGCACACGCGCAAGCACCTGATGTAGTGATTCTGTCTGGCGACATCACACAACGCGCGCGGGCACGACAATTTGCCGCGGCCAAGTCCTTTCTGGATCGCCTTGCAATTCCGTCCAGGTTAGTCATCGCGGGAAACCACGATATCCCATTATTTGATCTGCTTGCTCGTATGTTTTGGCCGTACGAGCGCTACACGCGGGTCTTTGGGTCAGAGCTTGAGCCAGTTCTTGAAACCCCAGAGCTGTTGGCCATTGGGTTACGCACAACACGCCGGTATCGGCATATAGAAGGCGAGGTTTCCGCCAGGCAGATTAAGCGCGTTGCACAGCGCTTAAAGCAAGCAGAGCCCGATCAGTTGCGGATTGTTGTGACGCATCAACCCGTCCATGTAAAGCACACTATCGATCAAGAACATCTGTTGCACGGCCACGAGCGAGCCATCCAAACATGGGCAGAGGCAGGCGTCGATTTGATATTAGGTGGCCACATCCATAGGCCTTATATAAGTGCGCTGCACGATAGTGTTGCCAATTTGCCGCGTCCTGTGTGGGCCTTACAGGCCGGTACAGCCGTCTCGTCACGGATTCGCCATGATTCCAACAACTCTATTAACCTTATTCGTCATGGGGTTGATGGTAGATCGCGGCATTGTGTTGTGGAACGATGGGATTATGATGAAGCGTGTGATGAATTTACGATGATTGAAAGTGAGGGGATACAAGGCGTATAGGTGGCGTTACGGCGGGCTATCGTCGCCTTGCTGCAGGTGATGTTAAAGCTCGTCGACATAGTCGCCGTCGATACTGGCGATTCCTATATTTTTGAGAGAAACTCAAATGACACAACGGTTAAATTATTACAAACTAGCGCCCACCCTCGCCAAGAAGTTTCAAGAGTTCAGCCAGACGCTCGCTGCTAACGAAATAAATAAAGAAATGGGTAGCCTGATTGATATCCGTGCTTCGCAGTTAAATGGCTGCACATTTTGCTTGGATATGCATGTAAAAGAGGCAAAAATCAACGGCGAACGCGAACTACGTCTTCATCATATTGCTGTATGGCGTGAGTCTGCCCTTTTTTCGCCACGCGAGCGCGCTGTTCTTGAATGGACGGAAGTCGTCACCAATCTACCTCCACACGGCGTTCCCGATGCAATATTCAATGCCGTCCGCAAGGAGCTGTCGGAGCAGGAACTAAGCGAAATTACGTTTCGTATCGTAGCCATCAATGGCTGGAATCGCCTGGCGATTTCCTTTACAAATGAACCGGGCTCTATGGACGCTGCGTTTGGGCTGGATAAGGCGGGGCTGAAGTGAGTTGGTTCGGGTGATATCAGATCAACCTGGCGCAGAAGGCCGACCATTTACTGGGCCGACGGTAAGATCACGCGGCGCAATGCGTTTTGATCAGGTTCATCGCGGTCTTTTTGTACCCAACTATCGTCAGAAAGAACGCCATCAATCTGCACCAATATTCTAAACCTGCAGATGGGCATCATCTGTTACACGGCGTCGCGCTACGAGACGGCACCACGCGTTTTCTTAGCGTAAAAATCTGTTTATTGCACAGACCGGAAACAGAGCGAGTACTATATTTTTAGTACGTAATTCGCTCCGTCGAAAAAGAATGCAAAAACCAGATACCAACGCCGAATCGGAATTGCCCGACGCGGTTTTGCTCGGCAGGCCGAGCCTAAACCGTGTGAATGCCAGCATCTCGGTGCCGATGACGGGTTCCTGGCTGCGGCGTCTGCTCGCGTTTGCCGGGCCAGGCTATATGGTGTCGGTAGGGTATATGGACCCGGGCAACTGGGCCACGGACTTGGCCGGCGGCTCGCATTTTGGTTACCTGCTGCTTTCGGTCATTCTAATTTCAAATCTGATGGCAATCCTGCTGCAGGCTTTGGCCGTGCGTCTGGGAATCGGCGCCGGCCTCGATCTCGCCCAGGCCTGTCGGGAGCGCTATAGCCGCCCTGTAAGCTTTGTTCTCTGGATACTCAGTGAAGTCGCCATCATTGCCTGTGACCTGGCCGAGGTGATTGGCACCGCCATTGCGTTAAACCTGCTGTTTTCCATTCCGCTGACCATAGGGGCAATACTGACGGCGCTGGATGTCATGCTCATACTGTTATTGATGGGGCGCGGGTTCCGCTGGCTTGAAGCCTTTGTCATGGCCATGTTGTTGATTATTTTCGTGTGCTTTGGCGTACAGATAGTGTTGGCACAACCGGTGATAGGCGAGGTACTAGGTGGCTTCATCCCACGTGCCCAGATCGTGACTGATCCCTCGGCGCTATACCTGGCGATCGGCATTATCGGTGCCACCGTAATGCCCCATAACCTGTATTTGCACTCGGCCATCGTGCAAACGCGGGGCTATCCGCGTACACCGGATGGGCGCCGCACAGCATTGCGCTGGGCGCTGACCGACAGCGCTGTCGCGTTAACCCTGGCCCTCTTTGTCAATGCAGCGATTCTTATCATGGCAGCTGCGGTATTCCATAAGGCGGGGCGCACAGATGTGGAAGACATCGAACAGGCCTACAGCCTGCTCTCGCCATTGCTGGGCGCTGGCGTGGCCTCGTTGCTTTTCGCGATAGCACTGCTAGCCTCGGGGTTAACGTCGTCGGTGACGGGGACTTTGGCGGGGCAGATTGTGATGGAAGGGTTTCTGAACCTGCGCATCCCCAGCTGGATGCGCCGGCTGCTCACGCGCAGCCTGGCTGTGATCCCAGTGGTGTTCGTCACAAGCTTGTATGGCGCAAATGGCACCGCAAAGCTGCTGGTGCTTAGCCAAGTTGTTCTATCTATGCAACTGCCGTTTGCAGTGATCCCTCTGGTGCGGTTTGTGTCAGATCGCAAACTGATGGGCTCGTTTGTACTGAGCCGCAGTGTGGCTGTTTTGGCTTGGGTTGTTACGGCGGTGATCGTTGTGCTGAATGTTAAGTTGTTGGTTGATTTTGTTTTAACGTGACTCGGCCACTGTGATGGCATTCGGACATGAACAGGAGCGTGTCCTACGAAGATACATCAAGACTGAGACTGTGGGATTAACCATGCTCTAGATACTTAGACATCAACAGTACGTTCTCTCGATGAAACTCTAGGTATTTGCGTTGCCCACTGGAAAACGAACCAACATTAGGTGGATGCTGCGGATCCAGGCCCATGCGCCTCAATGATTCTTGATGGGCAACAGGCGAAATAATGGTTCGACCATTGTCATCAAATCCAATAAACCCACGATCAAATAAATGATCCATGCTGGGCGTCAAAAGCAAACCGTTTTCACCATCCAGCCGTTCTTCGTTATTCGCATCACGCCAAGGTTTGCAATGGCTGGCTCGCAGATGCTCTTGGCGATTTACTCCAGTAATTCGGCATGCGTGCTCCAGTCTCATCACGCGCTTTTTGAATAAGCCCTGCCCGCGTCGCGAGAGAACAATGGCTTGCCGCTCAGTGTCTTCTAATGACGTATCCGTCTGTACTTGATTCAGTTCATGTTCTTCCCATTCTACAAGCCCAACGCCTGATGCAGAGTACGCCGGTTGCTCGTCCGCAAGGTAGTATCCCTTCGCTAAACTATGTGCTTCAGCACCCAGTAAATCGATAAGTGCTGCTGCAAAGGTTTCAGGAAGGCGCGTCAGGTAAACGCTTTGTAGACCAGCGCCATTTGGGCGCAAAGGAGCGTATTTTGTAGGCAGTAGGGGTGCCAACACGGTCATATGATCGGCGGGCCTGGTCGTTAGCCGTAACTCATGGAACTTGACGTCGATACGCCAACCGATGTTATTCCAGTAGGCACCCGCCTGGCCAAACTCTAAGGGTTTAGGAGATTCGTAGGCATGTGAAGCCGCAATCCCGATTGCACGGATATGAGTGTTGCTGAAGGAAAAAATGATATCCCCAGGCGTAACTTCACGCATGAAGTCATAGAATGGGTTTTGAGCTTGGTTTGCCTTGCGTTTGGGCGACCAGAGATACCCGCCCGGCACTTCATGGCGGTATGTTTGGTTTTGATTGACCCACCAATAACGCATGCTGACCTAATCTGCTTGTGGAAGACGGATGGCAAGGGCTTGATGCCTTAAATGTAGCATTTTTGTCTCTGCTCACTCACACACGCTTTTGCTGGGATGGTTGAGGCTCGCTTGGCTTGTGCGCCGAGCTAGCAGCATGCCGAGGGGAAGGCCTGGCTGAACAGCTGCAAGTCATGCTGACCGCAGCTGTATCGTCTCAAGCGTTATTCTACTTTCCCGATATCCTGTACCGCTTTTCTTAATAGGGCATCGTCCGCGTCCCAGTAAGTCTGAAACTCATCAGCATCCAGGTAGTCGATGGGGCTGCCTGCTGCCAGGACTGTTGCCTGCACGGCTGGGTCGTTCGCCACGGCTTTGGCGGCGGCACGCAAACGCGCGATCACTTCAGCTGGTACATCTTTGGGTACGAAAATGCCTGACCATTGCACGAATTTCACGTCGTATCCCTTCTGGGACAAGCTGGGCGTATCGGGCAACGCGGCTACCGGCTTGTCGCCCCAATGCGCCAAGGGGCGTACCGTACCAGATTTGATATGTTGCAGAATGCTGGAAGGCCCTGTGGAGATCGCATCGACCTGACCGCTTAGCAAGGCCACAACCGCAGGCCCTGCTCCCGTGTAGGGGATATGTGTCATTTTAATGTTTGCGTTCTTCTCCAGCATGGCCATGGGCACGTGCATGGAGCCGTAGATACCCGAACTGCCGTAGTCCAGTTTGCCCGGCGCCTCACGGGCGGCCGCGACAAACTCATCTATCGTTTTCCATGGTGAGTTGGCTGGGACGACCAAGACGGTCGGGTCTGCGGTGATACGCGCAATGGGCTTAAAGTCTGTTGTGCTGTATGCCGGCTTGCGCCCGAGTATTTTGTCGGCCTCAGGCAAAATCGAAATGGACGAAAGCATCATCAGTATTGTGTAACCGTCCGGTTTGGCGCGCGCTGCCTCACCTGTACCAATGGCCCCACCCGCGCCACCCTTGTTCTCGACGACCACAGTCTGCCCCAACTCTCTGCCGAGTGCGTCAGCGATGGGCCGTGCCACCGTATCCGTCACACCTCCAGGCGGGAAGGGCACAATCATTTTGATGGGATGTTCTGGGTACTGGGCCCAAGCCATGCTGGAAGCCAGCATGGTCAGGCCGACCGTGAACATTTTTACTGTAATTGCTTTCATCCATGTCTCCTTCATTTAGTAATAAGCCGATAGTGGGCTTTTTCTTATATGTTGCTACGTGCAGCGCCTATCGAAAGGCGTTTTCAAGTGTGCCGATGCCGTCGATCTGGATACGAACGCGGTCGCCAGATTTCAAGTAACGAGGCGGGGTAAAGCCCATTCCTACACCAGCAGGTGTCCCGGTCGCAATGATGTCACCGGGGTAAAGAGAGATCCCCCGCGAGCAGGTCTCGATAAGTGTAGGTAAGTCAAAAATCAGATCACGTGTCTGGCCTTCTTGTCGAAGTTCGTCGTTGACCCAGCAGCGCACACGTGTATCAGTGGCATTAAACGAGTCGGCCGTGATTAGCCAAGGCCCCATTGGACAAAACGTGTCGAATGATTTGCCCAGGTCCCATTGCTGATGCCTCATTTGCACATCGCGTGCAGTTACATCGTTGACAATGGTGTACCCCCAAACGTGGCTCATTGCATCTGCTTTGCTGATGTTCTTGCCGCCTTTGCCAATCACAATAGCTAGCTCTGCCTCGTAATCAACTTGTTCGGTGACGCCAGTAGGAAGAATGACATCGTCGCCATGGGCGATAACGGTTTCGGGCACTTTGGTGAAAACGATAGGCCAGGCAGCAGCATCTGTATTGTTGGCCTTGAATACCGACCCAGAAAGCTCTTTGGCATGCGCATGATAGTTACGCCCGACACAGAAAATGTTGCGTCGAGGCCGTGGGATGGGTGCAAGTAGCTGTACCGAACTTAATGGTACTGCTGTAGCGTGAGCAAGTTTGGCTATACGGGCTTGATCACCATAGGCTTCGATCAGGCCGAGTACGCCTTGCTCGGCAGTTTCTGGGGCGACGTCCAGCGTTTGTACCGTTAAACCGTCTTCACTGACAACGCCGACATAACATTGTTGATCTTTCATGTAAGTTGCAATGCGCATAGACTTCCTTAAATGCTGTGGCAATAGCGACCTTGAGGCCAATTTGTACCAGTTATGTACCATTTTCGCTGAACTGGTATGGATGCGGAAGTATATGGTTCTAATAAATACAGTGCAATCTCTATTTTTATCAATGAAAAAGAGGGCGGTGTGTATGTTGGCTTTATTAACCAATTGGTACAAACATGATATTCTTGCGCCCTTATTCATTCTGTTCTGAATTTGCAGACCATGACATCTGATGTATTCGCAATTGGCTTGCGCAGCGCCGGGGCCCAAGCGTTGTCCACTTACCTCTACGAAGAAATTCGTTCTGGTCGGATCCCGGTCGGCGTAAAGTTACCCGCTGAGCGCGAGCTAAGTGAGCGGTTCAGTACATCCAGAGGCTCTGTGCGACGCGTCTTGGCGGCTTTACGGGATGAGGGCTGGATCACGCAAGCGGTCGGAAGCGGCACATTTGCTGCCCGTCCTGCCAATGCGTTATCTACAGGATCGGATAGCGATGGTATTTTGCTTGACCAAACCAGCCCGGCCGAACTCATGGAAGCACGCTTGTTAATTGAGCCGCTCATGCCGGCGTTGATTGTGCGCCATGCCACGCGCAGCGACTTTGCACGCATGCACGAATGCCTGGTAAAGGGGGAGCACGCCCAAACCGTTGAAGACTTTGAACATTGGGACGGCGAGTTACACAAGGCGCTTGCACACGCCACTCACAACCATTTCTTCCTGCAAGTGCTGGCGCTCAGCAATCGAGTTCGCCAGCAAGGTGACTGGGGCAGGCTAAAGCGCAACTCACTTACACCGCAACGTCGCACCGAGTATGAGCGTCAGCACCGCGTTATCGTAGCCGCGCTTGAAGATCGCGATGCAGAATCAGCGCGAGCAGCCCTAATCGCCCATTTAGTACAAATCCAGAAGAATTTGTTCGATCCGCCTGTGGGTGAGTGAGGTAGGGGGCTAATTGGTGAAGTTCTTTATGGGTTCCAGCGTAAATGCGTCCTCGGTGTCCGCTGGCTTTAGACCGTTGACATGCCCCGGTATCTGTAGCCGGATGGGAAGCGTCCCGTAGGCTCACACCGGATCAATCTCTGGCGAAAGCCAGAATTCCTGCGTCTTTACGCTCGTCAATTATCATCACGTTTTCTTGTTGCAGTTCGGTGCAAATTTCTTGGTATGCGTTAAACCGCGTGGTTTCGGCCACAGGCGGGGAAGCAATAGCAAACAATACATCTTGAGGGAGTAGTTGACGTTTCCGCAGGCGCCTGATTTTTTGAAGCCAAATATCCCCATGCGCATAAATCGCGTTGGGTTCATTTTGGGTCAAATTGAAGGGTTTAATAACTTTTGTTAGTCGACCACCCACCCTTTGGACCAGAGGGAACTGTGCGTGCATTTGATCATCACCAATGCGTTCGCTTTTGAAAGGTGCGGGCAATAGTATTCCGTCCAGCAGTTTCTGGATGCGCTTCGTCATGGTCTGTTCTATGTATTCTTGTGTAACGAAACTGTGTTCAACATAATGATCAAATAACTCTTCTAATTGGCGTGGCGGATCTAAGGTGAGAATAGGGCGGGCGGTACCGAAACGTATTATTGCCTCTCGCGGATGGGTGAGCGCCGTGAATAAATTACGTATATTTTCTGTTCGCCTTGTGTTGTCAGGCATGGCTACAACCAGGCATTGAAGGCGTTGCAATTCTGCCTGAATAGCTCTGATGGCAGTTAAATAGGTGTCCTTTCGCAGCTCGTCAAAAAAACCAGTAATGCGACTATATCGGCGGGTTTGAAGTTTGAAGCTGAAGTAACCGGTCTTTGGGCAGGTCAGCACGACGCCAACATTGGCAAATTCGCCTGTTTCAACATAAGGAACAAACTGGACGATGGCGTACCGGCATGCGATCGGTTTCATACAGTTCTCCATAGTTCTGGTGTTTTACAGCGAGCTAGAGTGTTTATAACCCGAGTGACATTGAAATTGGCCGGGACGTCCATCTCGGCGTTTACCCAATACCACTCAATAGGTATGTCATTACAATCAGCCTCTATACCTAGCAAGGCGTCACTTAGACGCTGTGAGTATTCGGCAGACATGACCAAGTCAGTGCTAACCGTCTTCCATTGGGATGCAAAAACGTGGTGTTTCAAAAAGATGGTAGCGGAAAAATCGCTGTCAAAAGCTAGGTTGTGGTCGATAACAACCAACTGCTTGTTTTCAGCATTCCATAAAAGATTTGGGTTGCCCTTCAAACGATCACCGTTGCGTATCCACCAGTCAAAAACGATAACATCGCGCTGGGTCTTTTCGGGTACTTGGTCTAAAGTACTGATCTCCATCCATGAGGCGTTTGGATGAAGCTGAGAGCCAAATGCAGGCCCTACACCCAAGTCACGCCAATCCTTCGGCGATTCGTCTAACAGTTCTTGGCAGACGTCGACAATTTTGAATGGTGGGATATGAAGTCCAAGGCGTTGAGCCAGGTGAGCACAAATCCATTCATGCCAGAGGCATGCCCGCGTAGTTTGGCGGCCCTTAACAAAATAAATGTGGCCATCCTCACCACGGCATTTGTAGGGACGAGCATTGCCTTGCTCACTGGGACCAAGGATTTCAATAATCTGTAGCACCACGTAGTCCTGACTGTAGATATGCAGATGACGTAATCATAGCTGTAATTGGCGAAAATTTTTATCCTTCCAGCTTACTCTGTGACCTTACCAAATCTGCATTCGCCCCAATCAACCAATCAAAAAAACATCCTGGCCCCTGCATCCAAATCATCATTCCATTCGTATATGTCTATGTAGGGAAATTTCACCTGCATACTTTCGAAAGGAATAATGATGAAGACAATAATTCGCTCGGTAATCATGGCATCCATCTTGGCAACAGGAGCTGCTAGCGCAACAACCGTTGACGTAGGCGGCGCTGCTATGTACTCGCAAAAGAACATCGTCGAAAATGCCATGAATTCCAAAGACCACACCACCTTGGTCGCGGCCGTAAAAGCAGCAGGCCTGGTCGATACGCTTGAGGGTAAAGGGCCGTTTACCGTGTTCGCCCCTACTAACGAGGCATTTGGCCGGTTGCCCGAAGGCACCGTTGATATGCTTCTGAAACCTGAAAGTAATAGCAAATTGACCAAGGTGCTGACGTATCACGTCGTGCCAGGCAAGTACACCAAGCATGACCTGGAAAAGCTGATTAAAGAGCACAAGGGCAAGGCCATGCTAAAAACCGCATCGGGCGGCATGCTGACCTTCATGATGAACGGCCCGCAAAATATTCAGATTATGGATGCGTCGGGTGGCGTGGCTAACATCTCTACATACGATGTAATGCAAAAAAATGGCGTCATTGATGTTATCGACAACGTGTTGTTGCCTAAGTAATCAACTTACAGGCCGGTCTCTTGATCAAGCCTTGGCAAGATCGGTCTTCTTCACTTGAAGCAGGTCGCATCGCCAAGGCGCAAGGAATATCATGTCCAAAGTCAAAGTACCTTATATAGCCTCGTCAGAAATCACCCCTGAATTTGTATGGCAGTCGCGTCGTCGCTGGTTGCAACAGGCCGGCTTTGGGGTGGCAGCGGCCCTGGCGGGCAA
This sequence comes from Alcaligenaceae bacterium, assembly GCA_013416395.1. Taxonomy (GTDB): domain Bacteria; phylum Pseudomonadota; class Gammaproteobacteria; order Burkholderiales; family Burkholderiaceae_B; genus Allopusillimonas. The sequence continues at coordinate 105,753 of JACCEP010000007.1, read as the reverse complement.
TGCCTTTGGGCTGCGTGACGCCATGTCGGCGACGCTGCCGCCCAGCCTGCCAAACTCAACGTATCAGCTAGACGAAAAGCTAACATCTGAAAAAGATATCACCACTTACAATAATTTTTACGAGTTCGGCACCGACAAGAGCGATCCATCCAGATACGCTGGGGCCATGCAAACGGAACCGTGGACGGTTTCCATTGAGGGTGAAGTCGAACACCCCGGCGTTTACGATATGGACGGCTTGCTTAAACTGGCCAGCATGGAAGAACGCGTGTACAGGCTTCGTTGCGTTGAGGCGTGGTCTATGGTGATTCCATGGCAAGGCTATTCGTTGGCCACCTTGTTAAAAAAGGTTGGCCCTACTAGCAAGGCCAAGTATGTAGAGTTTGTGACCGCCGAACAACCAAAAAACATGCGAGGTATAAGTGCGCATATTCTTGACTGGCCTTATGTGGAAGCCTTGCGCATAGACGAAGCCATGCATCCGCTGACACTGCTGACGTTTGGTTTGTACGGAAAAAGTCTTCCTAACCAGAATGGGGCGCCAGTGCGAGTGGTAGTGCCGTGGAAGTATGGTTTCAAATCAGGAAAGTCGATTGTAAAAATCCGGTTGACGGAGCAGCAGCCCGTCACTAGTTGGGTCAAGATCGCACCCAGCGAATACGGCTTTTACGGCAACGTCAATCCTCAAGTGCCTCACCCGCGCTGGAGTCAAGCCACGGAACGGCGCATCGGCGCGGGCGTATTCGCGCCGCGAGCCGAGACGCTAATGTTTAATGGCTATGCGGACCAAGTGGCATCGCTATACACGGGCATGGATCTAAAAAGAAATTTTTGATGTGAGGTTCGAACGTTAGCGGGGTCTTAATATGTGCGCTCGTACTAACTTGAAATGGCTACTATCGTGGACGCTTTTGTGGTTTGTATCAGCACGAGCACCACGTTGAATGTGCAACAACCAGGCTGGGTCAAGCCATTTGTTTGATATCGTTGCGCCCAATTTTGTCATTGACCGGTGATAAGGTTATGGGCGAGTATGTTGAATCGAACCTTAATGCGGAATTGCGTGCAAAAGTACAAAACACATGGTTAGGCCCTCTGACCAAGAACATCGAGACCTATTGAGTGCTGTGTCACGAGGCGATCAGCAGGCTTTCGAAGCCCTTTATGCAAGCGTGTCACCACGGCTGTATGCAGTTGCCTTGCGCCTGCTTAAGCGTCCCGTATGGGCTGAAGAAGTTTTGCAAGATGTCTTTATTACCGTATGGAACAAGTCAGGTAGTTACAACAGCCAAATTAGTTCTCCGCTGACCTGGTTAACCAATATCGTACGCAATAGGGCTATTGACTGGATGCGCGTGGCAGACAACCGCTGGGTCGAACTCGATGACACGACGTTGAACGAGCTTCCCAGCACCGAAGGCAACCCGCTGGAGCAATTAGAACGGGCTGATTCGGACAGCCGTCTGGGCGACTGTCTGGGCACGTTGTCATCAGAGCAGCGCCAAAGCATTGTGTTGGCGTACTACCACGGCTTATCCCATGGTGAAATTTCCAAGCAGTTGGAGCATCCTCTCGGAACCGTAAAGAGCTGGGTGCGCCGCGGCTTGGCACAGTTGAAAGGATGTTTGGGGTTATGAGCGAACACACGCGAAACGACGCACTGGCTGCCGAATACGTGCTTGGCACGTTGCGTGGTGCTGCGCGTCGCCGTTTCGAAACCCTGATGGAAGGCGATCCCGCACTGGTGAGTAAGGTAGGCCAATGGCAGGAGACGCTTGGGGTATTGGATGCAACCGATCAGCCCGTTCAGCCTCCGGCACGTGTGTGGCGTGCAATTCAATCGCGCTTGCCTCACCCTCAGGCCGCAGATCAAGGTATCAACGTATCGCCATCCAGCCTGCCTTCAATTGACGCCACACCTTCGGGGCAGCTCAGCCCCATCACGAAGCCAAAAAGCCGGGCGGCCAATCATGGGTGGCAGCTTGTCAGTTTTGCCTTGGCGGCCAGTTTAGTTGGCGTGCTGCTATGGCCGCGCTTTCAGGTTTTGAACGAAGCAGATACAGGCCCACGGCCAGTGGCCGTGTTGGCAAGCGCGCAAGGAGAAGGCGGTCAGCAGATTGTGGCAAGCTTCGATGCGAACAATGGCATGCTTGTGCTTACTCCGCTTAATCTGGCGTCTATAGGTACCGAGCACAGCCTGGAGTTGTGGTTGATTGCCAAAGATCAGAAACCGGCTCCGCTGGGCCTGATACAAGCTGACTCCAATACTGTGCTTGTTCTGGATAAAACGCGTCTATCGTCCGACGTAACCCTGGCGGTAAGCCTGGAACCCTCGGGTGGCTCGCCAACTGGTCAGCCTACGGGAGCAGTACTTTATGCGGGCAAAATTAGCAAGATTTGATGACGGATTATGCATGGCATAGGGCTGTTTTCGTGCGTCACTGCGAAAAGCTGTGCCTACGTCGGTCAGACGGCCAAGGGTAATCATTGGGCACGACCGATCGCCGCCAAACGCTCGGCTAAAGCGACGAGGGCCATCCTGGGCCACACAGATTTTCAAATACCGAGGTCACTGCTTTTCTCTATGATCCAGATCTTGGGTTGCTCCATCACGCGAGTTAAAAACGACTCGTGGTTAACCAGGCGTTTCTTGAACTCTTCACGCGTCAAGATTGTGGGGTTTACCGACCGGCCGAGCTGGGTGCAAGCGTCTTCCAGTGCCGAGAATAATTCGCCATAGCTGATTTCGTCGCTGATCAGCAACAACTCTATATCGCTACTGGCCGTATCGGTTTTCTTGGCGACAGAGCCATAGACAAAGGCAGCAGTGACATCGGAAGCCATCGGTTCAAGCGCTTCACGTAGTGGATACGCCAGACCTGTGGATTTTTGTACGATAGCGCACAACTTGGTGAAGATAGGCGAGTCTGGATTTGCTTGATAGTGCTTTTGGTTGCCAATCGCGTGGGTGAGCTTATTTGACGAAAGCAACCCACGCCATGCCGATGGAAATTGCAAGCAGCCCTGCCAGCTTGCCCAGTGACGCCGTTCTTTGCGGTGCATAGGCCAGTAGCAACGCAAGCGGTAGCGCAGCGACCGTCATGGTCCCAAGGCACGATAGGAGGCCGACCGCCCACCCTTCCGAATGAGTATTTACCAGATAACAAGCCGCCAACGCTAAGAATCCGGCCAGCCGATATCGTGCACGCCATCTGCAGTCGAGCACACTGCCACGGCCATGAATATCTGCATGATGGCGGTCCATACCCAGGCTGAGCGCCGACCAACCGAAGTAGGCCAGTGCCCACCCTGTTGTGAATCCCAGCATGTTCATGAAGGCTCCTGCGCGACTGCACGGTCTTCGCGATTGTGCCGCTTTTGAGGTAAGGGGAGCTGTATGGGTTTTCGCACTGATCCCAGCTTCTTGGCCGCGTAGACCAGGGCAAGCCCCAAACCCAGGCTGAATAAGTCAAAGCCTGCAACTGGCCATGGCCCTTTCCCTTGGAGCAGTGTTACCCCAAGATGCGAGTGAGTGGTGATGGCGTTTAACGCGGGCAATAAGGTGAACAAGACGCCGCCTGCCGATAACTGCCATTGCCACATACGTCGGTTTGGCCGGATTTGAGCCAGCAAGGCCGCAGCACCCCAGGCAAGAAAAAAGCTGTTGATTTCCATGACGGCGCGATTTTCCAGTACAACCGGAAGAAGACGGTTGCTCCAAAAGTATGCGCCAAGAGCGATGGGGAGGCCCGCGATGGCGCCGATATTCAAGCCATCGACCAGACGCAGGCCAAAGTGCAGGCGGCCCTGCGCTAATGTTTTCTTGCAGCGTTGCCTTTCCTTGACAGCCCAAAGCAGGGCGCCGGTAGCGACCATGATGCAACCAGCCAGACCGGACAAGAAAAATAGTACACGCAGCAAGGGATTGGCGAAGTTGGCGACGTGCAAGCCAAACAACACACCTCTGGACGCCGCCGCAGTGCTTGGGTCGTCTCCTATCGTGGCAATCAGCGCACCAGTAGCGCCATTGAACTGCACAGACTGGCGCACGGAGGAGATTCCCTTCTCCAGACTTCGGATGACGTTAATGCTGGCCATCGCGTCGCCGGGATGGTCGATGAATACACGGCCTGCTTGTCCACCATGCCAGTGCGCTTGTGCTTTAGTGATCAATGGCGCTATAGGCAATAGCGCGGCGGATTGATGTTCGAGTTTGCTGATTTTTGGCTGAGGGAAGACCTCGGCGAAGAACGCTTTTTCGTTGCCCTCATAAGCGAGCTGTATGGGGGAGGGCATAACGATGAACATCAGGGTTACCAGGCCTGTGTAGGTGATCATCAAGTGATATGGCAGTGCCAGCACCGCCACGACGTTGTGGGCATCCATCCACGAACGTTGGCCTTTCCGGGGGCGAAAAGTAAAGAAATCCTTAAAAATTCGCTTGTGCGTGATGATGCCGCTGATGATCGCTACCAGCATGAACATTGCGCAAAACGCAACAATCCAGCGAGCGAGCGTCCTGGGCATGTAGTGCAGTTCATAGTGCAACCGGTACAGAAAATCGCCGCCGCGTGTTGTCCTGACATTAGCCAGCCGCTCACCCGTAGCCGGATTTAGACTAACCTGTTTAACCACACGGCGCTCTTGCCCGTCTTTGATGGTTGAGGATATCCAGCCTGCGCGGGTTTCTGCAGTTCTTGGATTTGGCAAAGTGATGAACCAGCGCGGTGCATTGGGTGCTTCCCTTTTTAGGAAATCGACGGCGGTCTGGGCTGCTTGAACCGTCGATACATGCGTGGCTGCGATCTCATGCAGTTCAGGCTGCATCCATAGCGTGATTTCATCGCGGAAATACGAGGCGCTTCCCGAGACGAAAACAAGCAACAGCACCCAGCAGGTCAGCAATCCGGACCAAGTATGCAGCCAGGCCATTGACTGTCGAAAAGTCTCTTTCATGCCAGGCCTCGATGTGCCAGAATGCCTAGCAGAAAAATCGCGGTGAGCAAGCCTATGCCGAACCAGCCGCGAAGTGCGCTCCTCGCCGCGAATGCCCACAAGGCGGCACAGGTGTAAAGCACAAATGAAAGCAGTGTGGCGGTTAGTACGGCATCTGACTTGTGCAGGGGTAACACCACCGCTAATAAGGAGGACGCTGACGCGGCGAGCGCGTAACCGCCAAAAATGGCGGCTGCAGCGCGCGACGCGACACCTAGACGGAACTGCAATTGTGTGGCGGGCTTCATGTGCTTGTGTTCCGCCGGTGTTTACTTGTTAGGAACTGCGGGAGCAAGCGCAGGCACAGCTTTTAGGCCATCAGTTTGCATGATCGATAACGTCGTCATGTAGTTCAGCATGTCGTAGGGTTTGCCGCCGCGCTCGCCAGGCGTCTTGTCAGCGTAGCGCACCTCTAAAACATAGCGCCCTTGCCAGGGCAGGTCGAACTTTACAACGCCCATGTCGTCCGTGCGGGCCTCTCTGGCCCAGCCAGACTGAACAATAATGCCCACTCTCGTTTTTGGCTGCGGCTCACCCTTGTAGTACACCTTGAACTCGCCTGTCTTGCCATTGGGAACAACGTCCAGAGTTAGCTTTGGAGGTAGTGCGGTGCTGGAGGTTGCCAGACGCGCGGCCAGTGTTTTGGCGGCACGTGTCGGAACGCCGCCAACCTTGTATTCCACCACCGGTATCGTCGACTCCTCGACGTACAGCGTTTGATCCCGCGCTGCTCGTTCAGAAAGGGTAAATGCGTTCGCTGTTTTGTTTAAACTCAATGGCCTGTCACCCTGGGCATCCGAAAGTTTGGCACTAGGTGCGGGAAGCTTGTCGAGCACGCCCGGTGAGGTTTCGCGCAGGTTGCGGTCGAACTCACCGAAATACATCTTGGCTGTATCGGGTGTCTGTTCCAGCCATATCTGATGGGCCTGGGAGGCTCCTGACATAGTCAGGGTCGCCAGTAGCGCCAGTGTTGAAAAACGTCTTGCCATAATTAGTGTCTCCAGTAAGAGTTAAAAATTTATTTTTGGCCGGGCTTTGCCGGCGTGTACGAGCGTGCGGGGGCGCAGTTACCACGCCGTCCTGAAAGTCAGCATGACGTTGCGAGGTTCACCATAGAAATTTTGACGTGACGTGCCGCTGACCTTTTCGTAGTACTTCTTGTCCAGCAGGTTGTTGACCATCAGGCTGGCGTGGGTTGTTTTGTTGAATTGATAGCCGATTTGTCCGTTGACAACCGTATAACCGCTGCCATGGATGCGCACGCCGCCGCTTTCAGCATAAAAGCTGCTGACGCTGCGCAAGCCTGCGGCAAGGCTTACTCGTCTAAGCATGCCGTCTTGCCAGGTCTTCTTGATCCACAGGTTCGCACTATGTTTGGGCGTGACGGCGCTGAAGACTTGCCCACGCTGGTTGCTTGGCGCCTTCAGATATTTGGTATTGGTGTACGCATATCCGGCAATGAGCTCTAGGCCCGGTCGTATCTCCCCGCTGATTTCCGCTTCCCAGCCTTGGGCCCGAACCTCTCCACCCGCTATCGCCGAATTGCCTGTGATGTCGTCCGGGTCGGCCATGGCGCGATTCTTGTCCAGGATACGAAACGCGGCTAAATGAGTAATCAGTCGTTTGTCGAAGAATTCGCTTTTGATACCCATCTCCATCTGTGAGCCAGTACGTGGAGGCAGAACTGTTCCGTTAATGTCGAGATTGGTTTGTGGAACGAAAGTCTGTGCGTAGCTTGCATACAACGACGAGTGTCCGTTCAGATCAAAGATAACGCCTGCCATAGGCGTGAATTTGGGTGAGGAGTTTGGAATTGGAGTTACTACGCCCGTAAGCAAGTTGCGTGATTCGGAGTCCCACCAGCTCATGCGTCCGCCCAGCAGAAATGTCCAACGATCTGCTGGCTTTAACTGCAACTGCCCGTAAAGACCGGTCTCATTGAGGGTGGACTCACTGCTGTAAGGCCCTATGTCCATGTCGGGAATGGCGACGTTGTAGTCAGGGTCAAAAATATTAAGCATGCCGCCCGCATTGCTATTGGGCGCTGATGCCCGCTTGGTCTCTTTGATGCTGTGGCTTAGCCCCAGTAACGCTCTTTGCGTGTGTCCTCCCAGCTCGAAAGGCGTGGAAAGAAAGGCATCGAAATTTTTATCAATGGTTTGTCTGCGCGATGCGGCGCCCTGCATCTTGACTTCGCCTGTTAGTGGATTAACTGGGCTGCTTGCGCGTACGCCGTAATCGGATGAGTACCGCTTGCCTTCACGGGCAGCCAGCTTTAGCAGACCCCCGTTGTCCAGATGGTGCTCCAGTTCGGCGAACATCTGGCTGGTTTCCTGCCTTTGCGTATTGGCGCTTCGGCCCGCAAACGTTGAGCGCGATATATCAAGCAAAGAGCCGTCGGCATAGGTGGGTAAACCAAGGTCGCGCACGGTATCCAGATTTTGCCGGGCCGCACCGAGCGAGAAGGTCGTATCCGGGGTCAGATCGAACTCCAGGGTGCCGTATCCAACGGTTTTGTCGTTTTTTACGATATCCACATAAGAGTTTTGCTTGTCGATCACGCCGACTACGCGAGCGCGGATACGGCCTGATTCCACTAAACTGCTGGTGACGTCTACACTTGCTCGCTTGGTATCCCACGAGCCCAGCATAAGGCCTACGTTGCCGGCGAAGCCAGGCTGCGCACGCTTGCGCACCAGATTGATAGTGCCGCCCGGCTCCCCCGCACCCTGGAGCAAGCCGGCAGGTCCGCGCAATACTTCGATGCGATCATAGATGGCAGCATCAAGCCCGGTTGTGTAGCTGGTGTCCTGGCTTGTGGGCAAGCCATCGAGCTGGATAGAGCCGATGCTGAAACCGCGTGAGGAAATACTGTTGGCGTTGCCTGCACCATCGTACCGAGTGACGGTCATGCCAGTGGTTTGTTTTAGAACATCCTGAATGTTGGTGACGTTCTGGTCATCTAAACGCTCGCGAGTAATGATGGTGACAGAAAAGGGCGTTTCCCGGATGGTTTGCGGGATCTTAGTTCCCACAGTGATTGCACTGGGCACATAAGAGCCCGTGTCTTCACTTGTCGCGTTCAGGCCGCCGGTGCCCGTGATTGTGATTGGTGCCAATGTGGCAGTGGACGACGTCGCAGTCGAAGAGACTGTCTCGTTTGTCTCTTTTGTTACTGCGGGCGTGTTCTGCGCCCAGGCATCGGGCAGATACGCTATAGGCAACATGCCGCCTGCACTGATCACGACGATGGCCAGATGGCGATTTTTGATGGGCTTCTTATGCAGACGCACACGATTCCAAGCAAGGGTGGATGGAGCTGGTGTGTGCTGCGTATCGTCTAGCTGCATAGGATTCCATTTATAATTTGTAATTACTAATTATTTTTATTAAGATTCTGATAACGAGAATGAGAATGCGTCGTATTAAAACATATTTATTGAAAGATTGTGCCTAAATCGTATGCGCACGCACACAACAATCGATCAGGAAATCGGGTAAGTGCCACAGTAAATTGGACAGGCCGCAACTTGGGCGTTGTGGTTGTTACCTTTGCGTGATTATTATGATCGCGCGCGATGAACTAGAGTTTATGTATAGGTTTCAATTACTTGGCAGGATTGCGCTTTTGTCGCGCCTGCCCGCGCAGCATGGCAATATCTCTAGTAGGCGCATTCCCAAAATGTCGGGCATACTCCCGGCTAAATTGTGAGGGGCTCAAATACCCCACACGTCGGCTCGCTGTGCCTACTTCCATACCCTGAGACACCATCAATCGTCGGGCCTCTTGTAGTCGCAATACCTTCTGATACTTCACCGGACTCATAGAGGTAACGGCTTTGAAGTGCTGATGGAGCGACGAAGCGCTCATATGCGCCATGTCTGCAAGGGTCTCAATCTTTATTGATTGCTCGAAGTTTTGTCGAACCCAGGTTACAGCCCTGGCGATTCTGTGGGTGTGAGATTCGATATTTCCGATTTGCGCTAGCCGCCCGCCTATTGGGCTGCGAAGCAGTCGGATGAGGATCTCGTCCATCAAGAGTGGAGCCAGTAAGTTTGCTTCGGTCGGATTGGACATGAGGGCCATCAGCCTGACGGCAGCGTCGATAATGGCTTCACCCGCTTGTGCAAGATAGATTGCGCGGGTCTCTTTTACTTGCGGTATTCCATTTGGGTAGACCTTTAGCGCCAGTTCGGCTATGCGGTGAGCGTCAATATCAAGCCTAAGGCACAGGTACGGCTTTGAGGCGCTCGCTTGGCGAACCTGCGCTGCAATAGGCAAGTCTACTGAAAAGATGAGCAAACGCGAGGCATCGTACTCATAGATCTCTGCGCCGAGCATGACTGTTTTGGCACCCTGCGCGATGATGCACAATGCCGGTTGTTGCAACCCATGCACCAGTTCTGTACTGGGGCGAGAGGCGCGAATAGCATGGACGCCAGGTGTACATAGCTCAAAGCTGGCGTCATGTGGCGCGTTGGCAAGCAGCAAGTCGGCCAGGCTGGTCACGCCTTGCATCTTGAGAGACGGCGCGCCTGGCGCTGGGTTGACTGCCAAATTATTTTCCGTAAATGGAGCATACAACTACGAGGTATCTCTTGCGTGTCTTCTGGGCCATAGTGCTGCATTGCTTAACAGGATGACAAGAGAACCTGCCCGCTGCGTATACAAATAACTGTGCGGCGGCTAGAACACGCCATCCGTAGATTTCGACAAATCGGTGTAAGCACGAATCTCTTCCAGGCGGGCTTTCAAAGATTGGGTGACCACGTCCAGGGCGTCGCTGCCTGCCAAAAACTGTTTGGGTGGGTTTTTCATGTTGGCAAGCTTTACCAGTGTGTCACCTAGCTTCGCAGGGTCGCCGGGCTGTTGATGGCTATACGAGTCATAGGTTTCCTTGACCGTGCCATTGTCGGCATAATCCTGAAGGACTCTGTCGCCGTATTGAACCGACTTGGGGTCCAGGAAATCAGTGCGGAAAAAACCTGGCTCAACAATGATGACGTTGATACCGAACGGTGCCACCTCGCGTTCCACCGATGCCGACAGCCCCTCTACAGCGTGCTTGGTGGCGCAATAGATCGAAGCGCCCTGGAAACCTAAAGCGCCTCCGATGGAAGACATATTGTAGATGTGGCCCGAGCGTTGACGACGCATGACAGGCAACACCGCACGCATTACATTCATTACCCCGATCACGTTAGCTTTGAACTGATGCTCAATGGCGTTTGCAGCGATTTCTTCAAAATTGCCCATGAGACCATAGCCGGCATTGTTCACCAGAACATCAATGCGACCGAATCGCTCGACGGCTGCCTGAACAGCCGCTTCGGCCTGCTGCTCGTTCGTCACATCGAGTTCGACGAAGGCGATGCTGTCGTCGGGCACATCGCGGTAGGTTGTGCGCAATTGTTCGACGCTTCGGCCGGTGGCAACAACCTTGTGGCCAGCGTGCAGGGCAGATCTGACAATATGGGCGCCAATGCCGCGGCCTGAACCGGTGATAAACCAGACTTTACTCATTAATCCTCTCCGACAACGTCGCGACCAGTATGGCGGCGTATGAAGAGCAGTCTAAGTTTTGAGGCCTTGTTTGATTTGCCTAAAACTCCAAAGTATTGTCGCGTTTCTTTCGATGTGCTGAGTGATAGGCACTTTGTTTGTCACTGGCAGATGGCTGCGTCAAAATCGCTGATGTAAGTGGGATTCGTTCTGAGCCCGACTGAGGGGTAATGCTGCCTGCCGGCATGAGCCGACAGGCAGCTATGATCTCAGTGCTGGTTAATCGACAGACGCACCCGAACGTTTCACAGCCTTGCCCCATTTTTCGATTTCTTCGGCGACGAAGTGCTTTCCTTCCTCCGGCGAATAGACGAGTGGTTGGGCGCCGCGTGCGCTGAGCGCGTTGGCCATTGCGGGCGACTTAAGGATGGCGTTGATTTTCTGATTAAGATACTTAAGTACATCGTCAGGCGTGCCCGCAGGCGCGAAGATCATTGCCCAGCCGACTGCTTCAAAGCCCGGATAGCCCGATTCAGCGACGGTAGGTACGTCTGGCAACTGCGGCACACGTTCGCGTGTGGTAACGGCTAACGGCACGGCCGCCTTCGATTGCACATTTGGCAGGGCTGCCGTAACAGAGTCGACCATTAACGGCACGTGGTTGCCCAGGAAATCAGCCTGGGCAGGGCCGCTACCCTTGTAAGGTATATGGCGCAGCTCAATTTTGGCGTCAGACTTGAGCATCTCTGCCGACAAATGCTGCGTGCCGCCGATGCCGGCACTGGCATAGGCAAGCTCGTCTGGTTTGGCTTTGGCCTGCGCGATAAGGTCTGCCATAGAGTTAATACCGCTTTTGGGGTTGGCCAGGAAAATCAGCGGTACGGTAAAGATTCCACCCACAGGGATGAAGTCTTCTTTCAAAGAATAGCCAGGCTTGCTGTACAGCGTTTGGTTAACAGCACCGGCGCTACCGCCTACAGCAAGGGTATAGCCATCGGGTTTGGACCGGGCGACATACTGCATCCCAATATTGCTTCCTGCGCCTGCCTTGTTTTCGACAATGACAGCTTGCCCAAATTCTTTGGCCAGCTCTTCGGCAACCATACGGGCAAAAATATCTGTAGCTTGCCCGGGAGGAAACGGCACAATCAAATTGACGTGTCGTTCGGGGTAAGCGGCGTGGGCGAAGCCTGCTGCGCTGATAAGGGCACTGGCTACAAGGCCGGTAAATATATTGACTCGCTTGAACATGAAGTACCTATGTTGAATTTTGTATTGAGACACATGAAATAGGTATCGGAACGACGCAACAGTACCGGGTGGGTCGGGTCGATTCAAGGCTTGCTGTCAGCACAGGGTTGGGCGCAGCGTACCAGCGGACGGCTGTCCAGGGGTGTTGGGCAGCAGCCGGATGTTTTCTTGGGCAACGCGGTTGTGCACGTTTGCCGAGACGGAATTGTACTGGCAGCCTGTGCAATGTAGATAAAGAGCAAGATAGGCTAATCGATGATCCATTCAAGGTAAGTGTCAGAACTCAAAAAATCTGACACTCAATGAGCATGCCAAACATCAAGCTTGATTAAACCTCGCTATAGTACTGGTCGTTCAATTTATCAATTTCGTCTGCACATGATTGGCGACGACTAGAATAACGTTCTTGCCCGAGTCTGTTTTTCCTGGAGCCATTCCATGCTTGCGACGTTGACGCCATATTTTCCTGCCTGGACCCACGAGTGGCTGGGTACGCTTGTTCTAATCATCCAGTTGTTGGTTATCGTGCTTGGGGCCTGGCTCTTGCAGCGGGGATTGGGGCGTATTTTGCATCGTGCCAGTGTGCACTACGACTTGCCCGTGCATTTGATGAAGCCCACCGCAACGATTGTGCGCTGGATCATCATGGCAACTGCCGCGTTGCTGGTGCTTGGCCTGCTGGGCGTTTCCGGAACGGTGCTTTGGACGGCTTTTACGGGTTTTGCGGCAGTGGGTGCCGTGGCTTTCTTCGCAGCCTGGAGCGTGCTCTCGAATATTTTCTGCGCTATCTTGATCTTTACTGCGCGCCCGTTTCGTTTGGGCGATTACGTGGAAATTCTGGATACGGCAGAAAAGCCGGGTGCCAAAGGTGAAGTCGTGGATATCAGCTTGTTATATGTCACCCTGCGGGACAGCTCAGAGGAACACCCGGGTGCGCTCTTGCAGATACCCAATGCGTTGATTTTTCAGCGGGTCGTACGCCGCTGGAAGGGCGGGCCACCACGCCAACCCCTTAGCAGCCGTTCTTCGGTGTCGTCCGAGTAGTTTCCCGGTTATAGGTTGTGAGTGTTTCAAGCCTGTGTTCCGACTTGCCCGACCACCCCTAGAGGCAGCCGGGGCAACAACGTATCAGTGTTCGATAAATTTAGAATGGTTCGACGTATAAGTATGTAACTCTTTCAGCACCTGGGTGCGGCTTTTGGTTGACCCGTGAGTGCGCATCGGATACACAGATGCCTCATCTCCAAGAACGTGACCTGCTTCTTGCGCTGCTGTCAGTGTGGCTACAACTTGAGCACGGCTCTTGTCAGGACCGTCAGGGATCATGGGGTACACAGAAACCTCATCTCCGAGAATTTCACCCGATTGTTGTGCGGCTTGAAGCTCGGCGACAACCTGAGCGCGTGACAACGAGGAAGCATGAGTGTTGGCGGCATTAGCTATACCGACCGAAGCGGTCGCCAGGATTGATGCCAGAGCTATTGAACGAAGTGCTGTTTTCATCATTATTCCTTTTTAGTACGTAGGTAAAAGTGCCTTACCTATACATATACGAAGGAAAGAACGATTTGGATGCACCAAATTCAAATTATTTAATTTTTGCTTCCAAATACCTGGCGTCGCGCGTTTGCCGTACTTGATGTATAGCCGTATCGCCCTCATGCGATCTTCATGCAAATACATGCAAATACATGCACTACGCGCCAAGTAGTCCAAGATATTGTCTGCACCCCCCTGCATCCGTTTAATTGACCATTAACGCGCGGCACGCCCGGTCGATACGAAGCCGTCGAAAAGCTTTTTTTGACAGCCTCGCGTTATCGACGGCGTATTTCGGTGAAGATGACCGTTTGTCCCGGCCTATCGTGGCCGGGGTACTGTTGGCCGGAATACCCAATCGGCTACTTCTTGATCCACTTGCCGTTCAGTTGAATGTACTGGCCTGCAGGCGTTTTCTCGAGCGCTTTTTTGCCTGCCATGGTTTCGACATCAGAGAGCTGGATTTTGTTGTCTTTGGCCAGTTTTTGATACTCGGCGCGACGTGCACTGTTGATCAGGCGGGCAATTTCAGCGGCATCGCCCTGTGGCGCAACAACGCCTAAATAGCCATCGGGCTTTTCACCCAGCAAACCGGTTGATTTTGCCTGGCCAAGGTTGCTCATGGCACCGTTAAGGTCCATGGAAAAAGCTGCCGTGCTTACAAGGCTGGTCGCCAATATCAAAGGCATTAAAAATTTACGAAAATTCATGATGCGCTCCTTAGAATAAGCCGCTAGATTTGTCGAGGATGTTGTCAAGCTCTTTATCAACCTTGATGTAAATTTCATGTTGAATTTTTACATTCAGGTTAATGGTGATCGGATCAGTGGGCATTGCCAGTTGCACGGTAGGGGTGCAGGCGCTCGTGAGCAAAGCAAATAAAGAAGCAAATAAAAATAGATGTACACGCATAAGTTCACCCTGTATTAGCGTTTTTCGAGGCGTTCTCGAATACGGTTTTGGATAACGTCACTGACCTTGCCGCTAAGTTGAATGCTGGCGAGTAACGCCGGGATGTCTTCTTCCAGGTTGATGTTTAAATGGATGGGCCGGCCCTTTTCAACGTCGGGGTTCTTCCCTTCCAAACGAATATTGAGTAACAGCTTACCCGATGGTTCATAACTGGCGGCGCTACTTAACAGGTTGAAATGAAAATCTTCCAAAGCATCGGCAACAAGGCGCATTGCTGGGTTACTTTTACCTAAATCCTGGATTTTTTCATTGCGAAATTGCAGTACGCCAGGCCTTCGGGCCTGCAGTTGGCCGGCTTCAACATATACCTCGCCTTGCTGAAAAAGTATTGGTATTTGGCCGTCAATGATACCTGTTCCTGCCAGGCCTTCTGCAGGATAAACCTTAAATAACTCTTGCAGCTCCAGGCCTTCTACATGCAGCAGCACCTTGCTTGCCCGATTCAGATCAAGCTTTTGGGTGTCTAGCCACGCTCTGCCATTGAGTAGCCTGGCCGTTATGCTTTGCCAGTCGGCGACACCCTTTGAAAGGTTGTTAATGCTGGCCCGATAATGAGCGTTCGCAAGTTGAATTGACCCCAGCGGGATGCCGGGGTTTAACTGTTCAATGGTCAGGTTGGGTATATCTAGCGTAAGTGTTTTTCCAGACAATTGGCTATTGAACTTTATATCGAGGTTTTTCAGTTCGCTGCGATTGATAATGCCGCTTAACCCAGTAGCATTGCCATTAAACGATAGTTTAAAAGGCCCTTTTGAAGGCACAGTGAAGCCTATTTGGCTGCTCAGCCGGCCACTGTCAAAGGAAACCAATTCAGGCCAGTTTTTAAAGCTTTTTTGCAGCGGGTTACCCGCCTTGAAAAACACGTCCTTTGCTGTAGCGCTGCCTTGCAGTGTGCCATCTGACAGATGAATCTGGCTTGTAAGGCTGAGGCCTTGGTCGCCAGTTAGGCCGCCAGTAAACTTAAGTTCAGTCAGTTGACCGTCGAGATTGCCCTTAAGGTTCCAGCTTTGGGTATGTAGTTGCTCTGAACTCAGCTTGTCGACGCTCACGTTGACAGCACTGTGTACGTCAATGTTATAGGGCGCGCTGCTACTTCCTTGTAGGGTGAGATCAGGCAATTGCATCGTGGCTTTGTCTGACTGGCCTATATCTGGCAATTGCAGCTTCTGGGCCTCTAGGTTAAATGTTTTGCCAAGGCTGACTGTAAATCGCTCAGCGTCGGCATGCCCAGTAAGGTCGGCACTCGCTTGCAGTTTGGCAGTACGCACGGCTGGATGCGACAGGCTATCGAGCTGCACTAACAGCTTTGTGTCATTTAGGGTGGCTTGCCAGTTTGATGCCTGCTGCAGCGCTATTTGGCCATTAACTTTCAGGCCGAGGTTTTTTACCTCCGCATGGTTAATTTCACCGTTCAGCGCGCTGGCGGTACTGTTAAACCTGAGTGTAAGTGGGCCTGTATCCGGTTGATTGAAGTCTGCTTGAGCGCCCAGCAGGCCGCTCTTTAAAGAAACTGTTTCTGGCCAGCCTTTAAATGTTTCTGCCAGAGGGTTACCCGCGTCAAACGAAATTGCGTTTAACGTGACGCTGCCTTGCAGTGTGTTGTCGAGCACACTGATAACACCATCAACGCTGAGCCCTTGTTGGCTTGCAAGCGTGCCGGTTAATTCAAGTTGCGGCAGTTGGCCGTTGACAGTGCCGTTAAGGCTCCAGTCTTGTGTGTGCAGTTGCGCTAACTCCAGGGCTTGCACGTGCACGTCGAGTGGGCCGCGCACTGCAATATTATGCGGTGCAGCATTGCGGCCATGCACGTCGAAGCCGGCCAGATGCATGGTGAATTTTTCTGCTTGACCTACGCCCAGCGCCTGGAGCTTTTGGGCTTGAAGGCTGGAGTGATCGCTAATATTTACTGCAAACGTTTTAGCATCAAGCTGTGCGGTAAGAAAGGCATGCACTTGTAGTTTTTTAGCCCGCAACGTTTGGTACGCTGGCGCATCAAGCTGCACATTAAGTTCTGCATTTTTTAGCGTACCTTGCCAATCAGGTGCTCGCTGCAAGTCTAGTAAGCCCTTAAGCTGCATCTGCATGGCCTTGTCACTGCCCACATCAATGTTGAGCAGCTGCTGGCCGCTGGCATCGTCTTGATGCGTGCTGATCTTGGCACTTAACTGCGTGGGGCGAAATGCGGCAGGGATACTGTCCAGCCACGCGCCTTGCATGTCTGTTAACGTTAACTGGCTGTCAATAGAGGCAGGCTGCCAGATTTCTTCTTGCGCACTCACATCCACATTCAGTGAACCTTGCACGTGGCCAAACCCAGGTAGCTTGGCGTCAACCTGTTTCAGCGCAATGTGCTGCGGCAGCCATTTCAATAACGCGGCAGGCAGTGCCAGGCTTGTTTTTTCGGTTGATGATTGGTCGTCAATGACAGGCCAGTGAATTTGTACGTGTTCGGCTTGCAGGCGTTGCAAGGACAAGGCTTTCCATGCCCAGTTAATACTCAGGTTTTCGAATTGCAATTGTTTAAGAGGCTCGTCATCGCCAGACAGCGTCAATTGCAGTTGCGAAGCACTAAAGCCCTCAAGATGCCATTGTGGGTTTTGCCACTGAAACTCAATGCCTTGTTGTCGAATTAGCCAAGGCAGGGCATACGGCAGCGAGAGCCCGGCTGCAATCAGTAACAGACCCATAAATACCAAGCCTATACGCAGTAAACGCCCTGGCCAGGATCGCCTGGACCTCATGACTGGTGGCTTATTGACTGCTGTACTCCTAACCGCTGGCGCAGGTTTTAATGACACGTAATCACTCCAGATTTTGGGGAGACTGACTAGTCATAGTAAACGGGTTGCGGGCCTTCCCCGGGCGGCTTCGGTGCGACCGCTCTTTTATAAGGTCATCGTCCATCATCTGGCTGGCCCGGCGGAAGACTCGATCTAGCATCCCCCCGAGTGTACGCAACTCGTTTGCATCCAAATCCTGGAAGATCCCGTCATTTAGCGAGGCTACCACCGGCATAATCTCTATATATAAGCGTAAACCCTGCGGCGTAACAGATACGTGCACTGTTCTCGCATCGTCACTGTCGCGGCAGCGCACCAGCAGTTGTTTACTGCACAGTGTGCCTATGGCGCGCGACATGCGTGATGCATCAAGACCAGCGGCTTGAGCCAATTGGGTAGAGGTCAGCCTGTCGTGCTGGACGGCGACTGCCAACACACGCCATTCGCGGCGGGTAATATTAAATCGTCCTTCGCATAAGCGCGTGAAAATTGGGTTGCCAGCCGACCATGCACGGTACAGCTTGAACATCATCATGTCGTCCAGCGTGGGCAAGTGGTCCGGCAATTTTGGTTCACCGTTCGGGGCTTGCAGAAGGGTAGTCTTTTCGATATTCATGAGACGCGGGCTTCCCCTGACAGTCAGATACTTGATTAGAACAATTAATGTTCCGCTTGGTAAGCTCCTATCAAATATTAAGATAAATCAAGTCTTAGGAGACGAATCATGATTAAGAACGCCTTTCGGGCTGCTTTGCTGCCGTGCGTACTGTTGGCAGCCTGTACCGCCGGCGCTGCACAGGACAGCGCCGCTAAATTGTCTACGCCTTTGACGTTAGTGGTGGGCTATGCTCCCGGAGGCGCCACCGATCGTGCCGCGCGCATCGTGGCTACCGGCTTGCAAGCCAAGTTAGGCGTGTCAGTTGTGGTGGAGAACAAAACGGGTGCTGGCGGCCGTATTGCCGCACAGCTGGTAAAAAATGCCGGCCCAGATGCAAACATGCTGCTGCTTGGTAACCCCGCCGTGATAGTGGTGGCACCGCTAGTATTTGAAAGCCTGGGCTACGATGCGGTGAAAGATTTCCAGCCCGTTTCCATGGTTACGGCATATGGCTTTGGCGTCGCCGTCTCGGCAGACAGCCAGATCAAGGATATGCAAGGGCTGGTGCAGTGGGCCAAGTCGAATCCGGGTAAATTCAATATTGCTGTTCCTGCAACAGGCAGCCTTCCACACTTTTTTGGTTTGATGCTCGCGGACCAAATAGGCGTCGACGGCCAAATTATCGGCTATCGGGGTTCCGCGCCCGTTCTTACCGACCTGATTGGAGGTACGGTTCCTGTTGCCATCGATACGCTGGACATGCTGACTAGTCAGCATGAGGGCAAACGAATTCGCATTTTGGCCACCTCCGGACCTCAGCGCGAAACAGCGTTGCCAGATGTGCCAACATTTACCGAAACGGGTGTCGATTTGCAAGCAGCAGGCTGGAACACGTTTTTCGCTTCGGCGGCCATGCCCAAAGAGAAAGCTAATATGCTGGGTGAGGTTATCAAGTCAGTTACAGCCGATCCCGACATAAGCACAAAGCTGCTGCAAAATGATTTGATTCCGGTTTCCGCGAATGCGCAAGAAACTGGCGAGCTGGTGGACGCGTTCCGCGCGCAGTGGGCACCCGTGGTCAAAGATTCCGGGTTCGTTGTTACCAAATAACGAGGCCGCGGAAAATACCAATGAGCCAGGCTAAAAACGTTCTTTTCATCATGGCAGACCAGCTGCGCGCCGATCATCTGGGGTGCTATGGCCATCCGTTTATTCGTACGCCCAATATTGACGCGCTTGCCAAGCGCGGCGTGCAGTTTGACCGCGCCTTTGTAAACTCAGGCGTGTGCGGGCCTTCGCGCATGAGCTATTACACCGGGCGCTATCCGTCCACGCATGGCGCAACCTGGAACCGGGTACCGCTGTCAGTGGGCGAGGTGACGATGGGCGAATACCTGCGCGAAAGTGGCCGCAAGCTGGTGTTGGCGGGCAAGACGCACGTCATGGTGGACCATGCCGGTCTGGAACGCCTGGCGCTGGACGGTGGCAGTGAACTAGGTCGCCTGCTGAGCAGCGGCGGTTTTGAAGAAATCGATCGCTACGATGGCCACCATGAGCCAGGCGACGAAAGCGGCTATCCGGCTTACCTGCGCAATCATGGTTATGTGTCGGATGACCCTTGGACTGACTTTGTTATTTCGGCACGAGGCCCTGATGGAAAGCCAGTTAGCGGCTGGCATATGCGCAACGCACAGTATCCTGCTCTGGTGGCGGATGAACATTCTGAAACCGCCTATATGACAGATCAGGCGTTAGGGTTCATGAAGCAGCAGGGCGACGAGCCCTGGGTCATGCACTTAAGCTACGTGAAGCCGCACTGGCCCTATATTGCACCGGCTCCCTACCATGCGATGTATAGCCCTGAGCAGTGCCTGCCTGTGGTACGCAGCGAGGACGAGCGCAATAATGCGCATCCGGTGTTGACAGCCTACCGTCAGCATGAGGAAAGCATCAGCTTTTCGATGGACGAGTGCATACGCACCGTGCGGCCAGCTTACCAGGGCCTTATCACGCAGTTAGATGACCACCTGGGTAGGCTCTTTGATTACATGCAGCATGCTGGTCTCATGGACAATACCCTGATCGTCTTTACGGCGGATCATGGAGATTTTCTGGGGGATCATTGGCTGGGCGAGAAGGAGCTGTTCTACGATACCGTGCAGCGTGTACCGTTTATCGTGGTCGACCCGTCGGCGACAGCGGACGCAACCCGCGGCCATGTTGAATCAAGAATGGTGGAGTCCGTTGATGTGCTGCCCACTATGCTTGACTGGCTGGGGCTGCCCTTGCCCATGCATCGCCTGGAGGGGCGCAGCTTGCTGCCCATCTTGCATGGGCAGCAAGTGGCATGGCGAGACTGCGTGTTTTCGGAACTCGACTATAGCTATCGTCTCTCGCGCCTGCTGGTCGAGAAGACACCGCAAAACGCGCGTGCCTGGTCTGTTCGCACAGACCGGTGGCGCTATGTGTACTGGGTGGATGAGCCCGAGCAACTCTATGACCTGCATGCAGATCCGGAGCAGTTTCACGACTTGGGGCGCGATCCCGCCTACGCTGAGGTTAGAGCTCAGTGTCGTGACCGGCTTCTGACATGGTTTACCGGCTTGAAGCGGCGCACGACGGTCAGTTGTGAGGCCGTCGAGCAGGGGACTAACGCTTACAAGAAAGCGGGTGTGTTTTTCGGCCAGTGGTGAAAAAGCTTTGGCACCCCACGAGGGGTTGCCAAAGGGGGGCTCGTTCAAGCCAGCGCACGTGCAATCACACAGGCCACATGTTCGGCCTTCCGGCCCGACCCGTCGGCGATCTGGTGGCGACAGCTGGTGCCATCGGCGACCAGCAGGGTGTCGGCGTCGGCCTTGCGCACGGCTGGCAACAAGGTCAGCTCTGCCATCTGCATCGACACGTCGTAGTGGGTGGCCTCGTAGCCAAAACTGCCCGCCATGCCACAACAGCTCGATTCAATCAGGCTCACGGCCAGTTCGGGAATCAACGCCAGAACGGTCTGCACAGGTTTTACGGCGTCGAAGGCCTTTTGGTGGCAATGGCCGTGCAGCAGTGCCTTTTTCTCAGGCAGGGGCTTGAGCGCCAGGTGCAAGGTACCTGCAGTGTGTTCACGCGCGAGAAATTCTTCGAATAAAAATGACAGGCGGGCGAGACTGTTTGCCTCTTCGCCCATTCCCATGACCAGGAATTCGTCGCGCAGTGATAGCAGACAGGAAGGTTCCAGACCGACAACAGGAATGCCGCGAGCGATGAAGGGACTCAGTGCTTGTACGACACGACGGGCTTCGACCTTGGCCTCATCGACCAGGCCGGCGGAAAGATAGGTGCGCCCACAGCACAGGGGCCGGTCTTTTTCAGAATCTTTAGGATGGGCGCGGGCGATATGGACCTTGTAGCCGGCGGCCTGCAATACGCTCAGGGCTGCACGGGCGTTTTCCGACTCCAGGTAGTTGTTAAAGGTATCGGCAAACAGGACGACGTCCGCGTCGTCGGTATGGTCGGAGTGCGCAGTGGCCAGGAACGTGTCGCGGCGCCATTGGGGTAACGAACGACGCGCGGACAAACCCAATAGGCGTTCTGAAAGCCATGCGGCACCGGGCATCGTGTCACGCAAGTTGAATAACCACGGCAGGCGTGCCGCCCATGGCGCCCAACGGGGCATGGTGGCGATGAGTTTGTCCTTGAGGCGCAGGCCGTGTTGTTTCTGCCATTGGTACAGAAACTCGATTTTCATTTTGGCCATGTCCACCCCTGTGGGGCACTCGCGCTTGCAGCCTTTGCAGCTGACACAGAGATCCAGCGTTTGGCGTACTTCTTCCGAGGTAAAAGCGTCGGGCCCCATTTGGCCTGAAAGCGCCAGGCGCAGCGTGTTGGCGCGACCTCGCGTCAGGTGGCGTTCATCATGTGTGACGCGATAGCTGGGGCACATGGTGCCGGCATCGAATTTGCGGCAGTGGCCGTTGTTGTTGCACATCTCGATGGCTTTGCCAAAGCCATGAGAGGGGTCACCACCGGTGCCTGGCGCGCTTGTGGTTTGCGCGGCGGCGTTGCCGGTGACGTTCCAGCTGGACCAGTCTAACGCAGGCGCCAGCGGCAAAACCTGATAGGTGGGGTTAAATCGAAACAGCGAGACGTCGTCAAACTTGGGGCTGCGCACGATCTTGCCGGGGTTCATGAGGCCCTGTGGGTCGAACAGGTCTTTAATCTCTTCAAACGCCTGGGTCATGCGTGGGCCGAACTGCCAGGAGACCCATTCGCTGCGTGCCAGGCCGTCGCCGTGCTCGCCCGAGAACGCGCCCTTGTATTCGCGCACGATGGCGCTGGCCTCTTCGGCGATGGCGCGCATCTTGCCTGCGCCATCGGTGCGCATGTCTAGAATGGGGCGCACGTGCAAGGTTCCTACCGAGGCGTGGGCATACCAGGTGCCGCTGGTGCCGTGCTTGTGAAAGACCTCGGTCAGACGACTGGTGTATTCAGCCAGGTGTTCCAGCGGTACGGCGCAGTCTTCGATGAATGAAACGGGCTTGCCGTCCCCGCGCATGCTCATCATGATGTTCAGGCCTGCTTTGCGCACTGACCACAAGGCCTGCTGCGCTGCAGCCTCGGGCATTTCGACCACGCTATTGGGCAGGCCCAGGTCTCCCATAAGCTCCACCAACTGCCGTAACCGTGCCACCTGTTCGTCTTGCTCGATACCTGCAAACTCGACCAGCAGAATGGCCTGAGGTTCGCCGATCAGCGCGCGTTCTATGGTGGGGCCAAAGGCCGGGTTGTTGCGCGCTAGGTCGATCATGGTGCGATCAACCAATTCAACCGCCACGGGGCCCAGCTTCACAATATGTTGCGCCATGTCCATGGCTTGGTAAAACGTTGGAAAGTTCACCACCCCCAGCGTTTTGTGCGCCGGAAGCGGTGCGAGTTGCAGAGTAATCTGCCGCGTGAGCGCCAGCGTGCCCTCACTACCCACCAGCAGGTGGGCGAGGTTGGGACTGTTGTCTGCGGTATAGGGGCGTTCGCTTTGTGGGTTAAATATATCGAGGTTATAGCCGCCCACCCGGCGTAAAACTTTGGGTACGGTGCGGGCGATTTCGTCATGCTCGCGCACGGCGATTTCCTGAAGGCGGCGCACAATAGAGGCAATGCGTCCGCCATCTGTCGGCATGGCCGCCAGAGGCCCGAACTGGCCCTCGGTGCCATCGGCCAGCAGTGCATCGATGGACAGTACATTGTGCACCATGTTGCCGTACTGGATGGAACGTGAGCCACACGAGTTATTACCGGCCATACCACCCAGCGTGCATTGGGCCGAGGTGCTGACGTCCACAGGAAACCAAACGCCGTGCGGCTTAAGCCACGCGTTAAGGTGATCGAGCACAATGCCTGGCTCTACCGTTACCGTCAGGGCCTCACGGTCAAAATTTAGAACGCGGTTAAGGTATTTGCTGTTGTCCAGAACCAGGGCTGGCCCTACCGTCTGGCCGCATTGAGAGGTTCCGCCGCCGCGCGCGACAATAGGCGCACGCAATTCTGCACAGATGGATGCCGCAATACGCACGTCGTCAAAGGTTTTTGGAACCAGTACCCCGATTGGGTCGGCTTGATAGATGGAAGCGTCGGTCGCGTAGCGGCCGCGATCGCCCCGGCCAAACAGAATTTCACCCTGAACCTCACGCGTGAGCCGCTCAGAGAGCTCGTTGCGTTGTTGGTCGGCGTGTATGACTTTTTTTGGCAGGGGCGCGTTCATGGATAATTTAGCCGTCTTTGATGGGGATAGATGGAACCACGGGCGGGTTTTCGCTGCGGTTGTGTTCTTTACCAAGGCCCTCAATGACGGCCTCGCATTTGCGTTGCAGATGCTCACGCATCAAGCGGCCCAGCTCCACCCCGTCGCGCCGTGAGAGCGCATCGACCATGGCGATGTGCTCTTCCATGGCTTTCTTCCATTTGTCGGGGTTCAGATTAGAGCGAAATCGCAAGTTTTGAACACGCTGGTTCAGCGTGGAGTAAACCTGCACCAGCAGGCGGTTGCGGGCTGCGCGATTAATGCAGTTATGGATTTCGCGATTGACCCGGTAGTAGGTGGGAAGGTTTTGTCTCGCATGGCAAGCTTGCATTTCAAAAGTAAGCGCACGGATCTCGGCGATTTCATCTTCTGTGGCATGTTGGCAGGCTAACTCGCCCGAGAGCGCTTCCAGCCCCCCCAGCACGGCAAAGCTTTCCCGGATGTCGGTTTCCGACAAAACGGCGACTCTTGCACCGCGATTGGGCTGCATTTCGACCAGGCTCTCGGAAGCCAGCAGGCGAAATGCTTCGCGCAGAGGTGTACGCGAGACACCCAGGCGTTCGCTCAAGGCCCGCTCGTTCAGTCGCGTACCGGGCGGCAACTCACCTTCGATAATGAGTTCGCGCAGTCGTTCTGCAGCAGCAGCCGGAAGTGTGCGTCGATCGAGTGTGTCGTCGATCAGCGTGGGGGTCGGGGTAGTGAACATAGATCAAATTTTGTATACCAACAAGGGATATATTATAGCGATCCGACACAGCTAAGCACATAAAAGCGCACTCGATTCCTCTTCGCCATAAAGCTTGCTCGTCTTTGAATATAAGTGCCATAGGGACTAATTCCCCTTGTCGGGGTTAGAAAGGCGGCGTACCATGCCCTGATTGTGTTTTGTATACCAATCACAGAAGAGGCTTAAATATGCTTCGACTTAGTTCGCATCCTTCCGGTCGCCACTTTCTCCAGATTCCTGGCCCAACCAATGTGCCAGATCGCGTGTTACGCGCCATCGATAACGTCACCATCGACCATCGCGGCCCCGAATTTGGAGAGCTCGGCAAGTCAGTGCTCGCCGGTATGAAAAAGGCGTTCAAGACCAAGAGCCACGTTGTCATCTATCCGGCGTCAGGTACGGGCGCCTGGGAAGCGGCTCTGGTCAATACGCTTTCGGCCGGCGATTTGGTTCTTATGGCCGAGACCGGGCATTTCGCCGCCATGTGGAAGAAAATGGCGACGGAACTCGGTCTGCGGGTCGAGTTCCTGCCCGGCGACTGGCGGCGAGGTGCCGACGCGTCGGCGATTGAGGCTCGCTTAAAAGCCGACGCCGATCATGAAATTAAGGCGGTGTGCATCGTGCACAATGAAACCGCCACCGGGGTGACCAGCAACGTTCAAGGCGTGCGCGCTGCAATCGACCGCGCCAAGCATCCAGCCTTGCTCATGGTCGATACCATTTCATCGTTGGGTTCCATCGATTACCGCCACGATGAGTGGGGCGTGGATGTATCGGTGGCAGGTTCTCAGAAAGGCCTGATGCTGCCGCCGGGCTTGTCCTTTAATGCAATCAGTGCCAAGGCATTGGCCGCCAGTGAACACGCGACGCTGAGGCGTTCGTATTGGGACTGGCGCCCCATGATTGCCAGCAACGCCACTGGCTATTTCCCGTATACGCCCGCCACCAATCTGCTCTACGGTCTGCATGAGGCGCTAGAGATGATCTTTCACGAGGGGCTGGACACCGTGTTCGCACGACACCAGCGCCACGGAGAGGCGACCCGTCACGCAGTGCTCGCCTGGGGCCTGGAGATCCTCTGCGCCGACTCGGATGAATACAGTCCTGCACTCACCGCAGTGATCATGCCGGAAGGCCACAGTGCCGACGCGTTTCGAAAGGTTGTGCTGGACCATTTCAATATGTCGTTGGGGCAGGGCCTTTCCAAACTCAAGGACAAAGTCTTTCGCATTGGGCATCTGGGCGACATCAACGATCTGTCTGTGTGCGGAACACTTGCGGGTATTGAGATGGGCCTGGAGCTCGCTGGCGTGCCGCACAAAAAAGGCGGAGTACAGGCCGCCATGGGGTATCTGGCGAAAAACGCAGAGGTTAGATCCACAGCCGTCACCTGACGGACCGATTGCCCGCGAGAAGATTGCGCGGTCCGAGCCCGCAGGACGAAGAGCCTGCAGGCCTAAAACGAGGAGGAGTGACATGCGATTTTCAAAACTATTACTGACGTCTGTAGTGACCTTGGCTGCATTCACCATGGCGCCAGGAGCTCAAGTGGCCAAGCGGGTTCATGAGTCTTGATGTCTGCGCACGTGTCGACACCCAATGATGTCGTCGAGGAAGCAACCATAGCAGGCTTGCAAAACGCAATACAAACCATGCGCGATGGCGGCGCGCCCCTGGGCGTACCCAGGGGTATGGATTTGCTGGCCCGGCCTTTCGATGAACCCCTGTTGCTTGGGCTTGCATACGCCTTCGAGCAACGGGCTCGTGTTCGAAGATCGCCCTTACACACTTTATGGCCCGATTAAACATGTCGTGACCTCGTTTCAGGGTCGTGCACAGTCCGGGTGCGCGGCACGATCCACAACCGGACCGAAGGAGACAAAGATGACCTATACAACTTCAAATCCGCAGTCCAGTATCTTGCGTCGGCGCATGATGGCTCTGGTTGCCGCACTGGGCGCGGCGGCAGCCTTGGGCGTGCCCAGTGTTTCTCAGGCGCAGGTCGAACTAAAACTCGGTCACGTCGGTAACCCGGGTTCACTGTTCCAGTTGAGTGCCGATGAGTTTGCCAAACGAGCCAACGAGAAATTAGGCGACAAGTACAAGGTTGTGGTGTTCGGCTCCAGCCAGTTGGGTGGCGATAAGGAAATGGTGCAAAAGCTCAAGCTTGGCACCTTAGATATGGCGCTGCCCTCGACGGTAATGTCTTCCGAAGTTGATTTGTTCGGCATTTTTGAAATGCCCTACATCGTCAAGGATCGCGAGCACATGAAGCGCATCGAAAAGGAGATTTTCTGGCCCAAACTTGAGCCGGCTGCTGAAAAGAAAAACCTGACGATATTGGCGGTTTGGGAAAACGGCTATCGCCACATTACCAACAACAAGCGGCCTATCGTCAAACCCGAAGACCTGCACGGAATCAAACTGCGCACACCCAAGGGCAAATGGCGCGTAAAGATGTTTCAGGAGTATGGCGCCAACCCCAGCCCAATGAGCTTTTCAGAGCTGTTCAGCGCCCTGCAAACTGGCGTAATGGATGGGCAGGAAAACCCGCTTACCCAGATTTATTCAGCCAAACTCCAGGAAGTACAAAAATACCTGTCGCTGTCCGCCCACGTGTACACCCCCGCCTATCTGACGGTGGGTACCAAAAAGTATGCCAAGCTGCCCGAAGACGTGCGCAAGATTCTCGAAGAAACCGCTCGCGAGAATCAGGCCTATGTGTATGAGCAGGCCGCCAAGGCCGATGAAGAGTTACTGGGCAAGCTCAAGGATGCCGGCATGCAGGTCAATGAGGTCGACAAGGAAGCCTTCATCGCGGCCAGCAAACCTATTTATGAGGAGTTCGGCAATGAAGTTGAAGGTGCGCAAGAACTTATCGTGCGCGCAATTGACCTTGGCAAGTAAATCGTGAGGTGACCCCCATGGACGCAGACACACCCGTACGATCCAGCAATCCCATGCATCGTTTTCGCAACGGTTACGGCAAGGTGCTGGAGTGGATAGTGGGCGCGCTGATGATCATACTGGCCGTCGAGGTGACCGTAGGGGTTATCTTTCGCTGGTCTGGAAACTCGTTGGTCTGGTATGACGAAACAGCGTCCTTGCTGCTGGCGTGGCTGACGTTTTATGGGTCTGCACTGGCATCAGTGCGCCGCGCCCACATCGGTTGCCCAGAAGTGGTTGACGCACTGCCTCCGCGGGGCCGACGCTACTTCAACATCATTGCACAGCTGCTTGTCATCGCGTTTTTTGCCTTGCTGGGGTGGATGGGTCTGGAAATCATGCCCATCCTCGCCGGAGATACCTTGGTGAGCTTGCCGTGGATGCCCGTCAATTTTGTGCATTCAGCCATTCCTATTTCTGCGGTGCTGATCCTGATCGCCGAGGTTATGCACCTTATTGATCTGATCCGCACGCCAGATGATGCGGGAACGGCGTCGGCATTGTCTGATGGCCTGATCTGACTGGAGAACCCTCATGATCATGCTGGTTTTGTTTGGCGCTGTGCTGTTGTTGGTGCTTATGAATGTGCCGATCGCCGTGTCGCTGGGTATTGTTGCGGTCGTTGCCATGATAACCAGCCAGGGCATGGATATCTTGCCCAATGTCGCGTTGGTGACCTTTAACGGTGCGACCAATTTTCCGTTGCTGGCGATCCCGTTGTTCATTCTGGCTGGTGCCATCATGAACGCCTCAGGAATCTCTCACCGCCTTATCGCCTTCGCCTCCTCGATCTTTGGCTGGATACGGGGTGGATTGGCGCACGTGTCCATAGGTTCGTCATTATTCTTTGCCGAGATTTCGGGGTCGGCGGTGGCTGACGTTGCTGCCCTGGGTTCTATTCTTATTCCAGGGATGAAGGCAAAGGGCTATCCTGCGCCGATGGCGGCAGCTGTCATGTCGTCGGCCTCGACCTTGGCCATCATCATCCCGCCGTCGATACCCATGATTTTGTATGCGGTAATGGCGGAAACCTCGGTAGTACAGATGTTTGTGGCCGGCATTGTGCCGGGGGTGCTGGGCGGAGCGGGGCTGATGGGCGTTGCGTCGTTTCTTGCGCGCCGCTATAACCTGCCGCGCGATGAGGCGTTTTCGATCCGGCGTGTGGCCCATACTGCGCGCGAGGCACTGTGGGCGTTTTTGTTGCCCATTATTATTCTGGGCGGCATCTTTGGTGGTGTGGTGACTGCCACCGAAGGGGCGGCACTGGCCGTGGTCGCAGCCCTGGTCGTGGGCTTATTCATCTATCGTGAACTCAACCTCAAACAGCTGAAAAAAGCGATTCTTGAGGGCGGCATACAAACTGCCATCGTCATGCTGCTGGTCGCCACCAGCGCCTTGCTGGGCACCTATTTGTCTGAGGTTCAGGCGCCGCAGGCATTGGCACAGGCCGTCAGTGACTTTACGTCCAACAAATGGGTGGTACTGGCGCTGCTGAACGTGCTGTTTTTGTTTTTGGGGATGTTTCTGCATTCTGCAGCAGCCATTATTTTGGTCGTGCCCGTGGTAATGCCGTTGGTTCATATGGTTGGCATAGACCCCATCCATTTCGGGCTCGTGGTAACCATTAACCTCGGTATTGGTCAGCAGACGCCGCCAGTGGCCAGTGTGCTGATGGTGGCGTGCTCGATTGCCAAGGCCTCGGTGTGGGAAGTGACGCGGGTGAACCTCTGGTTCATCGCCATACTCGTCGCCGTACTGATGCTGGTGACGTATGTTCCGGTGACTGGGCTGGGTCTGGTTGAGATGTTTTATCGTTGACGCGACAAAAAAGGAAGCCTCATGTCTGATTTGATACAGGTGCAACACGATGGACCCATCGTCACCGTTGTGCTGAACCGCCCTGACAAGCTCAACGCCATGACGCGGCCTATGTGGCGACAGCTAGGTGCAGTGATCGATCAGTTGTCTGCCGATGACGCGGTGCGCTGCATCATATTGCGCGGCGCTGGGGAAAAAGCGTTTTCTCCTGGTAATGATATTTCGGAGTTTCAGACCGAGCGCTCCAACAAGGCTCAGGCCATTGAGTACGGACGCTTGATGCACGAGACCGTCAGGGCACTGACGCAATGCCGGCACCCCCTGGTGGCACAGATACATGGCATTTGTGTGGGCGGTGGCCTGGAGATCGCTGCGCTTTGCGATATTCGTATTTGCGGTGAATCCAGCCGCTTCGGCGCGCCCATCAAAAACCTGGGTCTGGTGATGGCCTACCAGGAAATGGAATCCATTGTGCGTCTGACTGGGCCAGATGTAGCTCTGGAAATTTTACTTGAGGGCCGTATATTCGATGCGGCGGAGGCCAAGGAAAAAGGCCTTGTGACACGCATTGTGCCGGATGCACAGGTGGCTGCACAGGCGCAGGCGGCGGCGCAGCGCATTGCCGAAGGGGCACCATTGGTGGCGCGCTGGCATAAAAAATTTGCCCGCCGTCTCGCCGACCCCACGCCAATTTCGGATGCTGAGTACGACGAGTGTTTCGACTGTTTTGACACTGAGGATTTTCGCATTGGCTATGCCGCATTCCTCGCCAAGAAAACGCCGGCATTTCGCGGGCAGTAACTGAGGAGGCGCAATGTCTGAATCAAAGGCTCACAGCGGACCACTGGTTGGCATGCGCGTGCTGGAACTGGCCCAGATCATGGCCGGGCCCACGTGCGGCATGATGCTGGCCGACATGGGCGCCGATGTCATCAAGGTAGAGAAGCTGCCAGGCGGCGATGATTCACGTGGTTATAGTGAACCCCGGGTAAATGGCGTGTCAGCGCCCTTCATGATTTTGAACCGCAACAAGCGCGGCATAGGGCTTAACCTCAAATTACCCCAGGGTCGCGATATTTTGCTGCGCATGGTGCGCGATGCCGATGTCCTGACCGAGAATTTTCGACGCGGTACGCTGGAAAAACTTGGGTTGGGCTATGACGTCTTGTCCAAGATTAACCCGGGCCTGATCTATTGTGCGGTGTCGGGCTATGGGCGCGACGGGCCCTATGCTGACAAGGCCGGCTTCGACCTCATCGCCCAAGGTTTTGCCGGGCTTATGTCGATTACTGGCGAGCCCGGGCGCCCTCCGGTGAAGACGGGCAATTCGATCGCAGATATTAATGCCGGGATACTCGCGGCTTCGGGCATTATGGCAGCCTATATCCACAAGCTGAAGACGGGCCAGGGTCAGGTGGTCGATACCTCGCTGATGGAAGCCGCAATCCAACAAACGTACTGGCACGCGGCTTCATACTTTGCCACTGGCGAGTCTGTAGGGCCTACAGGTTCTGCGCATTTGCTGACGGCGCCGTATCAGGCGTTTCGCACACAGGATAGCTGGATCAACATCGGTGGTGCGAACCAGGCAAACTGGGAACGTATCGCCGAGGTGTTGGGCCATGCCGAATGGCGTGAAGATGTTCGCTTTGCCACCAATAGCGACAGGATGGCCAACTTGGAAGCTCTGGTGGCGTTGATGGATGCGGTTCTGCAGCGGCAAAGCACTGTCCACTGGATTGCAGCCTTTGACGCGGCGGGTGTGCCGGCCGGGCCCGTCCACACCATAGGCCAGGCGCTCTCACACCCACAAACGCTGGCGCGCAACATGGTCATCGATCTTGAACACGCCCAGGCAGGCCCGACCAAAGCCCTGGGATGCCCAATTCATTTTTCGCAAACACCGACCCAAGTGCGACGGCCGGCACCTGTGCTGGGGCAACATACGCGTGAGTTGCTGCGTGAGGTCGGCTATGTTGATGCTGATATTGATGGGTTTGTTGCGGAGGGGGTGGTGGTGGATGCGGGGGGCTGAGTAAGTAGGGAGGGCTGAGCTTAATCGGCACCCACATCTGGCGGGGAGTGGCTGTACCGATTTGGGGCATGATCTGGGTCTAGATATTGTTCATAGAATACCCCCGTCCGAGATTTATGTATCTTATTCGGACGGAAGATAAGCCCATCAGAAATCATTGCACCGGCGCAGTAGTCAGAACCGATGTTTGATCTTGGCAGCCTTCATGATCCCATTTGCGGTATGTCGCGAGGCGCAGTTAGTAGAAACAATTACGCTGATTGCGCCGTTACGCTACATCTGATGCGAGCCCTTCTGACGCACATACAAAAAGCCGTGCCGTTTGAGCGCGGCAAGGACGCTTTCGTAGTACCCGTTCACGCAGTTGCCAATACCTCATGAAAGTTGAACCATGCTTCAGGGGTGCGGGGCGAACCGTGCACGTATTCTTCCATCAACATTTTCACAGCACCATTGGTTTCATGGATGAGTTCGTCGAGGGTTGCCGCTTCGACAATTAGGCCTCTGAGGTCGGGGCTGGTTGCGATAAAGACATTAGCTTCGCTGTCATGGTGGACATCAACACGCAAAGAAATTGGAACGCCCAAACGGGCTACTATTTTCCAGAATGGTGATCCAACTTTATACATAGTTCCTCTATCCGGCAATAATGCTCAAGCTATGCATACGCATGCGGTAGGGACGATAAAGCAAGTGCTGCTGCAGTGACCCACAAATGATGGCTCGTGCCTCGATTTACCGGCCGGGAGCCGGGCTGACCAGAATAACTAAGAAAGCATAGCATCGGTCGAATGCCATCAGAAACCCACCAACTACACTTCCAAATCACCATCCCGCTGTACCAGATAGATCAGCACCAGCGCGATAGTGACCACAAAACGAAATGCGCTCGGTACGCCATTCCATTGGTCGGACATCCACATGCCAAACCATTCGCCGCCTATCGACATAAAGCCAACCTGCCACACGAAAAAACCCAGCGATAAGCCGCAAACGGCTACGTTTTTGGCCTGGTTAAAGTCGTTCGCCGACGACTTTACTCGCTTGACGAGCCGATAAGCGCCGGCCCAGCAGAGCAGGGCGGTGATGGCTTCGAGGGTGATAATAAGAATATACGCGGCGTGATGCAAAGCTGGCAGGTCAATGGCTCGGTAGTGAATGGTCGAGGTAGGAAAGATGGTGTCCATGAGCAAGACATGCCGGACAAACTCGAAATTGCTTCCATAGTCTGTCATGTTGCCAAAGGCCACCAGTGACGCAAAAAGCGCTATGCAAGCCACGAAGCCTATTTTTGAATATCGTATAAGCATTTCATCACGCCGATTTTAAATTCGCCCGATTGTCTTCAAGGCCCTTGATCGACCGCAGGCGTAACTAGAGATCAACCCGTCATAGTGTCGTTGGGCATTCATGTTTTTCTGGCTGTTCATGTGAGTATGCCGGATCAACGCGCTGGCGAAAACCCAAGGGTCGTGCTGGTACCTGAACCACACGCCGAGTTAACTTACCGCGTGTTTGCTGTGGTGTCTCGCCAAAGGCCTGGCGGTAAGCCCGCGAAAACTCGCCCAGGTGGGTGAAACCAAAGCGTGCAGCAGTGTCGCTGACCTTGCTGGTATCGCCATCTTGCAACAACGCTTGCTGTATGGCCTGCAGGCGTTGCATGCGCAGCCATTTTAACGGTGACTGCCCGCATTCGTCCTGGAACAAGGCTTGCAGGCGCCTGACTGACAGGCCGCAATGGCTGGCGATCATGGCAACCGGCAGGCGCTCACCCAGGTGTTCAAACATATAGGCTTGGGCGCGCCGGATCGCCTGTGGTGCAGAGGGCGGTGGCTCCGGCCATAAGTGTGCCGCCATGCTGTGAGGTTGGTGCAGCAGCAAAGTGGTGGCGAGCAACATCTCGGTTTGGGCCAGCAAGGCCACTTGGGCAACCCCGTGATCTTGTCCCACCAGCCCCGCACATCGCACCACCCATTGCAGCATGGGCAGCAGTGCTTGCCAGCCTGCTGAATTCATGGGGATAACCGCATCGAAGCAAATGTCGGGGGCGTTGTCTTGCGCCGTCAGGCGACACCACGCGTCGGCAATGGCTTGCCGGTCCAGGCGCAGCAGCACCTGTTCGTAGTCGTGGCTGGCCTTGAAGTGAAACCGCCTGTCGGGGCTGATGAGGACTGCCCCTTGCGGCGATACAGCGAGGCTGTGACCATCGAAGTGAAACTGTGCCTGGCCCTGGGTGGGCAATACCAGCAGGTAGTAGCCGTTGAGGCTACTGGGGTCGACGCTAACGTCCGCCCCGTACCCATATCGCAGCTTCAGCAGCGACAAGTTGCCACAGGGCAGCAAGTCGAGTTGGTTGTGGGTGATCTTGCCGCGCAGCACCTGAAATCGAGCCGAATTGAGTGCCTGACAAACTAGCGGGTGCGCCTCGTCAAAGTCGGCGGTATCGACGAGTCGATGCTGCTCGAACGGTACTTGGGCAAACAGAGACGCAATCATCTGACCTCACTAGTGCTGGGTATACACATTTTGCTGGACGGGCATAACGGTGCCCCTAGCCATGCATCATGAGGACCGGGGCGCACGCGCTCTGGTTTTTATGCGGCGGGCTTCAACCTGATCGGTATCGATAAAAAACAGCGTTTTTCCGATAGTGGATAGCGTGAAACCGATAGACGGCCTGGAGTCTGGGAGTGACCATAGCACATTCGCGCGCGTTGGCGGTACTGGGTATTTGAGACGGCGCCAGAAAGATGTGAAACACGCGGTGCTGATTCTTAAAGCATAAAAATTTGAAGCCCCTCTAAATTTTAAAAAGAACCATGAAGCCTATACACGAACAACAACCCAAATCACGCTCCGTTCGTCATACCCTGCAGCCACGGCCTTTGAACCAGGCCTTGGGGGCCTTGGGACACGGCGGGCGCATACTGTTGTTCGCGTCTGGTTCGTTAATACCGCTGGCGGCCGCTCAGGCGAACTTGCACTACGACTGTTCCAAGTCCACATCCAGCACAGAGGTTTGCACATTTTCTACAGATTCGACGACACCGCTGTGGGGGGCACTCACGTCAACGAATTCTACGCAAGGCCAAACAATAACGAATACCGCGAGTTTCAATATCAGCGACAGCTACGTGGCTCCCGAGGCGATCAGTTCGGGAATAGAGTTTGGTGGAGAGTCTTTATACGGCATCAGGGTGGTAAATCAAGGAAGTCACGGCAGTGACGATGGTAGCCAGAGCAATCGAGATGGAGGACCTGCTAGCGGGGCAATGCTAAGCACTAGCAGCTCGGTCGTCCTTAACCTTGAAGATGCAACGCCATCCGGTATGGTGATCGGAGTAAGTGTAAGCAGCCTGGGGGGGGATGGTTTCGATCAGCCAAGCGACCACAATAACGGCGGAAATGGGGGGGCTGGTGGTTCTACGACTCTACAGAACTCGTCTGCTGTCACCATTACCGGCGGCACTCTGAACTCGGGTGTGGTGGGGGCATTGGTGGAAAGCCGTGGCGGCAAGGGAGGCAGGGACAATACTGCCGTCGTAGATTATTACGGCGGAAGCGGCGGTCAAACCCTGAACAGTGGCTCTGCTCAGTACGGCGTTGAAATGGATAACTACGCTGATGTCTCACTGGGAAGTGCGCCAACTTATCTGCAAGGTGGCACGCGGGCATGGGGTGTCGCAGCTCAGAGCGTTGGCGGAGATGCCGGCTTATTCGATTCAAAGGGAAATGAGTCACCGATCCCCTATGGTGTAGGTGGAAATGCCTCGGGTGTGGACTTCTTAAGTAGCGGTAATGTCGACGTATTCTTGACGAGCACATCGGATGTGCCTGATGGCGTAGTAGGCCTGCTAGCCAGAAGTATTGGCGGCCAGGGCGGTGGGAGCAACTGGAAGGGAGACGACGGGGGGAAGGGCGGTGACGCGGGGGTTGTAACGTTGAATGCAGGCCAGGCAGAGTTGAGTGCAGTCACGACTATCAATGTTGGTGTAAATGAGGCGGTGTCCGGGACAAGTGCAGGAATACTGGCTCAGTCCATAGGCGGAAACGGTGGTGAGCAATATTCTACTAACGCCTATGGTGGTAATGGCGGCAACGCCGGCCCGGTTGCGGTAGAACTTTACTGGGTAGACCTCACCGCTACGGGCGACAAGGTGGCTGGTGTGACAGCATACTCCTTAGGGGGCAACGGCGGTTCTGACAGCATGGACAGTTATCGCGACAGTGGTGGCAATGGGGGCACGTCCGGCACAGTGGCTGTTACGCTTAACGGCAAGAGTAGCCAAGAACAGACCAGTATATCCACCAGTGGTAGCGAAGCCATTGGCGTCTCAGCCCAAAGCATTGGTGGCTATGGCGGTTCGGCTGTCAAACAAGCGGGCGTGGGGCAGAACGGCGGGGCAGCGCAGATCACTGCTGATGTAAACAGCCAGGTGTCTACGCTTGGTAGCAATTCCATGGGCATGCTTGCGCAATCCATTGGTGGTGGTGGCGGCACGGGCGAAGACTTCACAAGCAGCTTGCCTGGAGGCAGTGGAAAAGGCGGCAATGGAGGCAATGGCGCCAGTGCCACCATTGCCTCCTCCGCAACCATCAAAACCCAGGGCCAGTATGGCCACGGTATGGTGGCTCAGTCTATCGGCGGGAGCGGTGGTGCAGGTGCAGTCGCCGACTCTATTGTGTCGCTGGGCGGTGCAGGTGGGGCCGGTGGCGCAGGGGGATCCGTAACCATTACTGGCGCATCAAGTGTGTCGACCTCTGGTGATTCTGCCATTGGCGTTATCGCGCAGTCGATTGGCGGTGGGGGTGGCACAGCAGGCTCGGCATCCGGCTTGTTTTCCATAGGCGGATCTGTCAATAACTCGGGAAACAATAACGCGGGCACGGTAACCGTTACCGTCGACAGTGTTGATACAACGGGTGATGGCTCCATCGGCATACTGGCCCAGTCCGTCGGTGGCAGTGGCGGCAGTGGCGGCTCAGCCGTGGGCATTACCTCTGTAGGCGGGTCGGGCAGCTCAGGCGGTTCCGGCGGCGAGGTGACCGTTAATGTTGGCGCAAACATCTCCACGCAGGGTAAGTATGCATTGGGCCTTGTCGCACAATCTGTCGGTGGAGGTGGCGGCAATGGCGGTGATTCGTTTGCCATTTCAACAGCGGTTCCTGGCATTGCCATTGGAGGCAGGGCCGGGGCGGCCAGTTCGTCCAATAAAGTCACGGTACAAAACCTTGCCAACGGCCCGGCCAGCACGATTACAACCCAAGGTGATGGCGCGACCGGAATACTCGCGCAGTCGATCGGAGGCGGGGGCGGAAATGGTGGATCGTCGCAGCAGGATTCCTTCGAAGACCTTGTTTCGGTGTCCATTGGTGGGGCCGCCGGTGGCGGAGGTAACGCCGCTGAGGTCGACATTAATCTGAATGAGCTCACGGTGACCACCAGTGGCATTAGCGCAGCAGGGCTCGTGGCGCATTCTATTGGTGGCGGTGGAGGCAACGGCGGCGCCGCTCATGGTTTTGATATGAACGTGGGGGTTAGCTTAGCTGTTGCAGTGGGAGGAACCGGTGGTGCAGGTGGCAACGGTAGTGAAGTATCGATTGATCTGGACAACGTTACGATCAGTACGGCTGGCGTTGGTACATCGGGTGTCAATGCAAGTGTCAATGGCCAATCAGTGGCCGGATCAGACTCATATGGCATTCTCGCGCAGTCAATCGGCGGCGGTGGGGGCAATGGCGGCAGCTCGGCCGCCTCTACGGTACCCATTGGCGTAACAATACCAGAGACCGATATAAGCTTTGCCGTTTCATCCTCTACCTCTGTGGGCGGCTCGGGCGGTGTGGCAGGTAATGGCGGCGAACTTGATATACAACTGAAGGACAATACGGCGATCTATACCGGAGGACAAGGCTCCCACGGTTTACTTGCACAATCCATCGGAGGCGGCGGTGGCAATGGCGGGGCATCGAAGGCGATGAGTACTGATATTGCCACGTCTTCCGAAAGCGTCAGCGCCAATGTCAACGTCGGGGTGGGCGGCTCTGGCCAGGCCGGTGGAACAGGCGGCGTCATTAACCTGAGTATGGGTTCAGCAGCCACGATCACTACCTACGACGATCTTTCCAACGGGCTGATGGGGCAATCAATCGGTGGCGGCGGCGGAAACGCCGGGGTAGGCAGCAGTAAGTCAGGCGGCATATCACAGGGCGTGAACTTCAAGGCGGACGTGGGCGTGGGAGGCAAGGACGGCGCGGGCGGTTCGGGTGGCGTGATTACGGCTACGCTGCAAGATGGTTCAGTCATTAAGACCTATGGTTCAGGCTCACGTGGCCTGCTGCTGCAATCTCTGGGCGGCGGTGGTGGAGCAGCGCAAGGCACGACAGTTGATCTGGGTGGTTCATTGTCGACGAGTGGTGGAAGCGATGCAGTAGAAGATGAGCCAGATAGCGGAGGCGTAAAACTCACCGCTGCTGTGAGTGTGTCGGTTGGCGGGAATGGGGCTGTCGGCGGGGATGGAGGAGCCGTGACTGTCACAGGCAACGGTTCGATCAGCACGATTGGAGCTGATGCGGACGGCATTCTCATCCAGAGCATTGGTGGTGGCGGAGGCCTGGCGGGTAATGCCGGCGCGGACGCCTCCGGTGGGCCGTCCAGCTATGCAGACCCGTCCGGTGGCGGTGGTGACGAGCCATCTGGTGGTGATGATCCCTCGAGTGGTGACGACCCTCCCAAGCCAGAAGCCACAGACCTGGGTAACTATAGTCTTTCAGTTGCCGTCGGAGGCCAGGGTGGTGCAGGAGGCGAAGGGGGCGCCGTCGTCCTTAACTACTCAGGTGCCACCACTACCCAAGGCGACTTCAGTGATGCCATGGTCATACAGTCAATCGGAGGGGGAGGCGGTACGGGCGGCGCCTCTACGGCCAAAGGCGCGAAGGGCAGTTCGCAGGGAGTTGTCGCAGTGGGGGGGAGCGGCGGTGCTGCTGGCAATGGCGGCACCCTTACACTGAACATAACCAGTGACCCAGCCAATCATCAAGGCACTCTTGCAACGTCAGGAGACGTAAGTTATGGCTTGCTTGCTCAATCCATTGGCGGGGGTGGTGGGCAAGGTGCCATTGCGTCGGACATCGTCACGAAGTCTACGGTAGAGAATCCATCCATTGTTGTGGGATGGGGCGGATCGGGTGGCAATGGCGGCAACGGCGGTACCATTAATATGAATGCTCCCAATAGTGGGGTGTCGGTTGCAACGTCGGGCTATGACTCGCACGGTATTGTTTTGCAGTCTATAGGTGGTGGAGGTGGCACCGCTGCGATGGGTGGCGCGAGCCTTAGTGGCACGACGAGCAATCCGCAACTGAGCTTGCAACTGGGCGGCGGCGGTCGTGAAGGAAGCAGCAGTGGCGGCGATATCTCGGTGAACGCCTGGGTCAAGAGCCTTACCGCGGGTGATCATGCCTTCGGCTTTGTGGCACAGTCCATTGGCGGCGGAGGCGGTATTGCATCTGCTGGTCCTGGTGCCAATATTCAGTCAGTCAACCTGGCTGCTCCCTTCACCGGTGACTCACTGCACGGTGGCAACCTGAGCATTGAGTTTGGTACCAATAGCACTAACTCAGACGCAAGTTTCATTTCCACCAACGGGCGCGGATCGCACGGCGTTGTGTTGCAGTCCATCGCAGGCGGTGGCGGCATTGGTGGCGATACGGCCAATGGCCCATTGGCTTTAGGATGGGCGGACGGCGTCGTTTCGCCATCGTCAGGACAGGTCAGTGGCGATATCTCTTTTACTCTGGGTGGCGGCG
Source organism: Alcaligenaceae bacterium (assembly GCA_013416395.1). Lineage (GTDB taxonomy): Bacteria > Pseudomonadota > Gammaproteobacteria > Burkholderiales > Burkholderiaceae_B > Allopusillimonas. Next base: position 66,995 of record JACCEP010000007.1, on the reverse strand, counting down.
GTGGCGGCGGTGGTGGCATCTACACGACCGGTGATGGCGCTCATGGCGTGATCGCGCAGTCATTGAGCGCACCCGGCGGGCTTGGCGGCAATAGCAAAGGCAGCTTCGCCGGTACCTTAGCCCAATTGAATGACGGTGCAGGTGGCATTTCGGGCGGCATCACGCTGACACTGAATAGTAATGTGAATGTTCAGGGTGAAAACGCCTGGGGTGTTTTCGCTCAAACCTACGATACCCAGTCGGCTACACCCAAGCCCGTAAACATCACCGTGTCGGGGGATGTGGCAGGCGGCGCGTCGGCGTCCAGCCCGGCGACGGGTGGTGCAATCTGGATAGATAGCCCTGCTGCCAGCACCGTGACGGTAAGCACCGGCGGTACAGTGAATGGCGCTCTGGGCCATGCAGCCATCCAGCAGACCGGAAAGGGTTCAACCACAGTCATGAATAGTGGCGCCTTAATGGGCAACCTTTTGGGCGCAGCCAGTTCAACCACTTCAGCCACCTTAACCAGTTCAGCCACATCAACAGCACCGATCTTACTGTCTAACTTCGGCACCTTCTCCAATGCCGACCTCGTGCAAGGCCATATCGTCAACCAAGGCCAAATGTTTATCGGCAAGACCGCCGACAGCGACACCATGCACATTACCGGTAACTTCACGCAGGGCAGCCAGGGTGTGCTGCATTTGGCGACTGACTTTGTCAGCCAAAGCACCGACTTACTGAAGGTAGATGGGCATGCCAAGCTCAGCGGACAGATCAAGGTGGTTGCCAGTACGCTGATGCCAAACCGTGAGCTGACGTTTCTGCAAGCAGCAAGCATTGTGCCAAATGCTGCGTTGAAGGGTGAGTCAGATCTGTTTACCTACAGAAGCCGCCAGGTTGGCAACACGTTTGCGGTCTCGGCGGATCGTGCCAGATTCAATGAAACCTCTGCGACGCATGGCGTAGCAGATAACCTGCAAGCCGTTGGCTCACACCTGCAGCAGGTTTGGGACCGAGGCAGCAAGCCAGAATTGGGCAAGCTGTACGCGGCTCTGAACAGGTCTGCACTCGAGGCTGAAGGTTATACCAATGCGCTAAACGACTTGTCGCCTGGCGTACTGGCTGCCCCTGCTGCGCTGAAACAAGCCAGCATGGTGTCGTTCTCGAACTCTCTGATGAGCTGCCCTGCGTTTGAAGGCACCAGCACGCAGATGGGGGAACGCGACTGCGTTTGGGGGCGAATCACGGGCAATACAACACGATTGGACGACAGCCTGGGTACATCTGGTTTGAAATCTGAAGGTGTCATGTACCAGATCGGCACGCAACGCAGCATCGCACCAAGCTGGTTTCTGGGTGTGGCAGGTGCCTACGAAAACAAGACCATGCGTGCAGACGACGGGCGTCAGCGTGTAGAAGGAGACAGCGGCTATCTGGGTGTATCGCTTAAGTACGAGAACGGCCCCTGGACCTTTGCGGGGGCCCTGACGGGTAGTTACGGTTCGTTCGACAACACCCGTCGCATTGCCCTGATGGGCGCACAGGCCAAGAGTGATTCAAAAATTATCTCCTTTGGTCAACGCTTGCGCGCGGCATACACCTATACCATGCCGCAGTCGTATATCAAGCCTTTCATCGACCTGGACATCGTTCACACGCGTATGCCGTCCTTTGACGAACGCAACGCCGGCGCACTAAATCTGCATCTGGAAGGCGTGAATAAATGGTCGGCGGTGATTTCGCCCAGCGTGGAAGTGGGCGGGCGCTTTGACCTGAACAGTGGTTACACCGTGCGTCCCTATGCCAGCGTGGGGGTATCGTTTTCCAGTACCGATAAATGGGAGTCACAAGCCCGCTTGGCAAGTGCTCCGTCCGGCACCGACCCCTTCAGGTCCACGCTCGAGACCGGGCGCGTATTCGGCCGGGTATCGACCGGCGTTCAGGTGCTGAGCAATAAGGGTATGGACGTTAGCCTTCAATACGACGGGCTGTTGTCGAGCAAGGTCAATAGCCATTCAGGGTCGTTGAAGGCGACCTGGTCGTTCTGATTTTTGATGGAGTATAAAGGCGGGGCATTACAGCGTAATGCCCCGTTTACGTTGGATGCCCCTGCATAGAGTGGTATTTGATCCTATTGTCACAAGTAGGGGGCTGGCCACTTTCGTATGGCACTGGCTCCAGATGCCTTTCGTGCGTCGTGCGTGACCTGGCTAAGTATTGCTGTTCTTCTGCAATATCAAAAAACGTTCCAGACTTTGCTGAGGTCAGTGGTCTGCAAGAGAGTGGTCTTGAACTTGTCGATGTCCGTCTGAAAGCTAAGCAGCGACAACATATTCCCACTGACCAGTGCCGTCGCCTTTCAGGACTAGCTGGGCAGCATGGAATTTGTGCAGTGTGCTGCGGTGGCCTACGCTGATCAGAATCAGATGGGGCAGGTGTTGGGTGACCAGGCGGTACATGGCATCTTCGAGGCCCTCATCCATGGCAGATGTGGCTTCGTCCAGTAGCGCCGCTTCTGGCCGGGACAATAGCAGACGCCCAAATGCCAATCGTTGCTGCTCGCCTAGCGACAGTATTCGGCTCCAGTCTGCAACTTCATCCATGCGGTCGGCCAGGTGGCCCAGCTGGACCAGATTAAGCACGTCGCGCGCGGGGGTGTCATGGCCGGTGCTTGATTCTACGGAGAACTCGTCTGGCAGGGGCTTTGGGTAGTACAGGGCGCTACGCAGTGTGCCCAGTGGCAGATAAGGCTTTTGCGACAGAAACAGAGTGTTATGTTCGGGGCGAAAGATACGGCCTTGGCAATGCGGCCAAAGGCCCGCGACTGCCCGCAGCAGGGTTGTTTTGCCCGCGCCAGAGGGGCCGCGTATTAGCAGCGGTGCACTGGGAAGAATCTCCAGGCTCAGCCCTGCAATTAACACGGTACCGCCAGGCGTTTGCACTGTCAGGTCTCGGATGGCAAGCTTGTCATTCTGCGCATGTAGTTCGGGGCGGGGCAGGAGCTTGGCCTGCTCTACCGCCTGATTGAAACCGCTCAAACGTCTGAGTGTTGCGCGGTACGTCGCGAACTGGTCATAGGCATTGCGAAAGAACGATAGGTTATCTTGCAATTGCCCGAAGGCCTGGGCCGTTTGCATCAGGTCGCCCAGGCTGATTTGCTTGGAGAAAAAGCGCGGGGCCTGGATGATAAATGGAAAGATCACCGCTGTCTGTGTAATTGAAAAATTGAATCCCAGAAATTTCAATGAACGATATACGATGGCCCAGGCGTTGGCGATAACCTGCGCAAATCGGCTTCTAAGCAGGGCCCCTTCCACTTTTTCGCCTGCATAAAAGGCAATGCTTTCCGCGTATTCGCGCAGGCGCACGAGCGCATACCGGTAATCGGCGTTGTAGCGCTCATTCAGGAAGTTAAGCTGAATGAGAGGTCGCCCTATCAAGATGGCAAACACCGTGGCGATGATTACATAGATAAACACCAAAAACACCATGCCGCGCGGGATTTCCAGGCTGCCGAGGGTCACCGTGCCAGATAACGTCCAGAGTATTAGCGTAAATGCAAAGGTGGACACCAGGGCATTGACGACGCCCATGGACAGCGTAAGCGAGCCCTGTACAAAGTCGGTAATGTCTTGCTGGATACGCTGGTCAGGGTTGTCGACAGGCACATCGAGATACTGGGTACGGTAGTAAGACTGATTGTCGATCCAGCGAGTCAGTTGTTTTTCGTTAAGCCAGATTCTCCAGTGGATGGTGAAGGCCTGTTGCAGATAGAAATCAAGCAGCGAACGAAATATATGGGTGGTTGCCAATATGGCAAATATCACCATGGCCATCCAGAAACCGCGCTCATCCAGCTTCTGCAGGGCGGTATACATGGTGTTATACCAGTCTGAAAACAGTACTTGCAGTCGTACCGCGCACAGCGTCAGGAGCAGGATCAGGGCCAGCATGACGAGCGGGCGGACACTGCGGCGCGGCGAAAAGTATTCTGCCGACAGTTGCCAGAACTGTTGCCCCCATACGGTAAAACGCGCCAGCAGCCAGATGATGATGGCCCCGAATACAAGTGTAATGCCGTAGGCTTGAGCTATCCATATGCCGCTGTCGGCCAGAGCAGAGTGCCAATTTATCAATTTGTCAGGTACCAGTGATAGCGATTTTTTGGTTCAAGGTAAATACTGCAATACGAGCTACTAGAGTACGCCTCGCGCCGGGCCCATTAAGAGCAAAATAGCTATAACTTGATACACGAAAATTCATCGTTTCAACCTACTGCCTTGATGGAATCATGTTGTGACGTTTTGGGTTTTTGCATTGTATGTTTTTTTCAGAAGCCTGCCACTCTTTAGCAGGCCAGCTTCATTTGGTGCGCCCCGCCATGACCTCGTCAGCGATATGGCGTGGCGTTTCCGCGTAATGCTTAAACTCCATCGTATAGCTGGCGCGGCCTTGGGTGGCAGATCGCAAGGTGGTGGAATACCCAAACATTTCCGACAAAGGCACTTCGGCACGAATGGCCTTGCCGCCGCCACTTATATCGTCCATGCCCTGAACGGCGCCACGGCGTGAAGACAAATCGCCCATGACATGGCCGGCGTACTCTTCAGGGGTTTCCACTTCCACCGCCATAATGGGTTCCAGAATGACCGGGTCTGCGCGCTTGCAGGCCGCCTTGAAACCAAGGCTGCCGGCCGTCTTGAATGCCTGCTCGGAAGAGTCCACCTCGTGATAAGAACCAAAGGTTAGCCGCACCTTCACATCGACGACCGGAAACCCAGCCAACACGCCGCTGTTCATTGCATCGCTAATCCCTTTTTTAACGGCAGGGATAAACTCACGCGGGACCACGCCGCCTTTTATTTCGTCAAAAAACTCGAAGCCTTTGCCGCGCTCATTGGGCTCAACAGTGAGCACCACATGACCATACTGGCCCTTGCCGCCCGACTGACGTATGAACTTACCTTCTACCTCAGAGACTGTCTTGCGTATGGTTTCACGGTAGGCCACTTGTGGCCTGCCCACATTGGCCTCGACACCGAACTCGCGCCTCATACGATCGACGATAATGTCCAGATGCAGCTCGCCCATGCCCGAGATAATGATCTGGCCGGAGTCGTCGTCGGTGCGAACATGAAACGAAGGGTCCTCTGACGCCAGGCGCTGCAATGCGACACCCATCTTTTCCTGATCCGCCTTGGTTTTGGGCTCGACGGCCTGGGCGATAACCGGTTCAGGAAACGTAATGCGTTCCAGCGTAATGTGCGCGTCAACATCGCACAGCGTATCGCCGGTAGAAAAGTCCTTTAAGCCGACGCAGGCTGCGATGTCTCCGGCACGGATCTCTTCTATTTCTTGTCGGTCATTGGCACGCATTTGCACGATGCGGCCTATGCGGTCTTTTTTTTCTCTGATGGGGTTATAAACGCTGTCCCCTTTGCTAAGTACGCCAGAGTAAACACGCACGAACGTTAGCTGGCCTACAAAGGGGTCGGTCATCAGCTTAAAGGCCAGCGCGGAGAATTTTTCATCGTCGGCGGGCCGACGGCTGACGGATTTACCGTGTTCGTCAATGCCAGTAACGGGTGGAATGTCGACAGGGGAAGGTAGAAACTCGATGACGGCATCCAGCATGCGCTGCACGCCTTTGTTTTTGAAGGCCGAGCCGCACAGCATGGGCTGGATTTCTCCGGCGAGTGTGCGGATGCGCAGGCCCTGAATAATCTCTTGCTCATCCAGACGGCCATTTTCCAGGTACTTGTCCATGAGCGCTTCGCTAGCCTGAGCCGCTTCAGTAGCCATTTTTTCATGCCAAATCTGAGCCTGATCGATAAGTTCTGCAGGGATCTCTTCGAATGCAAACTTGACACCTTGGGTGTCGTCATCCCAGATGATGGATTTCATTCTGATCAGGTCCACCACCCCAGTGAAATTGTGTTCTGACCCTATGGGCAAGACGATGGGGACAGGGTTGGCATGTAGGCGCTCCTGCATCATCTTGTGAACACGGAGAAAGTCGGCCCCAACCCGATCCATCTTGTTGACGAAGGCCAGGCGTGGCACGTGATTTTTGTTGGCCTGACGCCAGACGGTTTCCGATTGTGGCTGCACCCCGCTTACGGCGTCATAGACCATGACCACGCCATCGAGTACGCGCATGGAGCGTTCGACCTCAATGGTAAAGTCTACGTGTCCGGGCGTGTCAATGATATTGATGCGATGCTCGGGCAAAATACCACCCATGCCCTTCCAGAAGCAGGTTACTGCTGAGGAGGTAATGGTGATGCCGCGCTCTTGCTCTTGTTCCATCCAGTCGGTGATGGCCGCGCCGTCATGGACTTCTCCCAGCTTGTGGCTGACCCCGGTATAGAACAAGATGCGTTCTGTGGTTGTGGTTTTGCCAGCGTCGATATGCGCCGAGATACCGATATTGCGGTAGCGGTCGATAGGTGTCTTGCGGGTCATGGTGTCCCGACTCCTAGAGGGGTTTACCGCTAAGCATATACCTAGTTGTATCTTGTTGCTATTGGTCGATTATGTATGTGGCCGATGCGACGGTCGCGTTGCTGATTGGATGGCAGCCGTTATCGGAGGTTTTCGGATAGCCTGGTTTTGTTTTAACCGGTCGGCGCTGGTGTATGAGACTGCTTAACGCTCTTGCAATCGACCCGTAACGTACTTGTGCAGCACGCTGGCAATCAGCGTTTGATATGGAATACCTTCTTCAAGTGCCCTGACTTGAATATCGTTTAAGTCACCGGACGACAGACGGATATTGACGCGTTTATCTTTGATGGCTGTTGCACGAGCCGCCGACCGGATGCTTGCCAGTTCGCTTTTGCTTGCAACAGATTTGAGTTGGCCTGCATCATAAGCAGCCAAAATATCGTGTTCGTAGCTGTCAGTTTTGGGCATCAGATTCACCTTGATTCAGATAGTCTCGTGTGGCTTTACGGCTGGGGATAATGGTTTTTAAAAAAAGGTAGGTGTCTTCTTCGACATACGGTATCAAATAGACGTAACCTTCGTAGCCGACAACCAGAATCTGCTGTCTGGGATATTTGGCCACATTTGGATGAGCCAAAATGTCGAGCAGCCCACCGGATTCGATGGCGACTACAATCGCTTCGAACGATATGCCGCGTTCAGCCTTAAGCGCATCGCCCTTTTTGGGGCTCCACCGGAATGGTTTCATACTAAAAGTATAGATCAGCGTGTGCCTTTTGTCATCAACGATGGGCTGCGTAGAATATGTCTGCGGTGAAAACAGCCTGTCAGGTGATATTACCGAGCGTTTTCTGTAGGCAATACAGGTTCGAACTCACTGATCAAGAAATCGATGAACACGCGCACTCTGGCCGGTAGGTTTTGCCGGCTGGGGTAATACAGAAACAGGTCGGCAGGTTCAAGCGTGAATTCGGGCAGAATGATTTTCAGGCGCCGGGCCGCCACATATTTATTCAAATCCCATTCTGAACGAATCATGATGCCGTGGCCCTCCAGTGTCCAGCCAAGTGCAATATCGCCGTCGTTGCTCGACATGGCTGCCCTGACCTTGACCACTTCTGCAAGTTGTTGATAAGTAAAACGCCAGATGCCGTGCGCTTCGTCATTCTGGTTGTGGATGATGCAGCGATGCTGTGCAAGGTCAGCAAGCTTTTGCGGTTCGCCGTGTTTTTTCAGGTACTTAGGCGAGGCGCACAGGAACCGGCGATTACTTAGCAGGCGGCGGGCCACCAGTCGCCGATCGGGCAGCGTGCCAAAGCGTATGGCCAAATCAATATTATTGGCCACAAGGTCGACCGGCTTGTCGGTGACCTGCAGGTCAACCAACAGAGCAACTATTGACGCTGTCAGAGCGGCCCCGTCCACCGCTCGCATGGGTCTGGTTTTTAATTTGAGTACGGCAAAAATATTATGTTGGGGCCGCAAAAAAGGCCAACTCAGCTGAGTTGGCCTTTAACTACCAGGTTATCAAAGCCTGGGCTAATTTATTGCGATGTTGCCTTCTTTTATTACCTGCGCCCACTTGTTAATTTCTATTTTGATAAAGCTGGCAAGTTCTTCTGGGGAGCCTTCTCCGGGCAGTGCACCTTGAACTTTTAGTTTCTCGGCGATAGAGGCGTCGGTTAAGACTTCAGCCGTATCCAGGTTGATTTTTTGGATGATGTCTTGCGGAGTGCCTGCTGGTGCCAGCAGTGCTGTCCAGGTATAGGCGCTGAAGCCTGGCAAAGTCTCGGCGATTGCAGGTGTCTGAGGCCAGGCGTCCAGGCGAGACTCTGTACCGACAGCAATCAGCTTGAGCTTGCCCGAAGCCACATGCGGGCCGGCAGAAAGCGCACTGTCAAAAAGAACGTGACATACACCGCCTATTGTGTCTACCAACGCTGGGCCGCTCCCTTTGTAGGGAACATGCGTCATTTTTATATTTGCGTTCGATTGGAATAGTTCACCCGCCAGGTGAGAGGGGGAACCCCCACCAATTGAGCAGTAATTTACCTGGCCCTTGTTAGCCTCGGCCCATTCTATAAACTCGGGCACGGTAGAAAATGGCGAGCTTGTGGTGGTTACCATCAGCAGCGGCAGCGTGGTGGTCTGGATGATAGGCGAAAAGTCTTGTACCGGATCGTAGCTTAGTTCTTTGAACAGGCTCACGTTGATCGCTTGTGGCCCGCTGGCATTCATCACTAAGGTGTAGCCGTCAGGTTTGCTTCGGGCTGCTGCGGCGCTGCCGATAATGCCCGAAGCCCCTCCCTTGTTTTCCACCACGACCGCTTGACCCCACTTTTTGGAGAGCGCATTGCCCAGCAGCCGGGTAATGGCATCGGTGGAGCCACCGGGAGGGTAGGTGACGATAATTGTGACGGGCTTGTTGGGGAAGTCGGTGGAGGCGACAGCCCCGGTGTAACAGGCGAGCAGAGGTAGGCATGCAAGCATGGTGCTGGCATGCTTGCACACGTTGAGTTTTTTCAGCATTTTGTTTCGAGATCCTAATAAGTTGTTTTTGCTGATTAACTCAAGCGGTAGTTAATTGCTCAGCCAAGCCCAGTACGGCCTGGTCGACCCCGTCATAGTCCGACGCAGAAATGGTAACGCGCACGATGGATCGAGCCTCGCTGCCTTTCCAGGGGCGGCCCCGGTGCATCGTGGCCCGATTGTCCCAGAGCAGCACATCGCCTTCTTCCCATGTATGGGAGTAACGATATTCTGACTGAGTAGCCTCGTCCATCAGGCGCGCAAGCAGTGCCTGTCCATCGTGTTTGTCCATCCCTTCGATAGCTCCAACGTGGGCGGCCAAGTACAAGGCGCGATGACCGTTTACAGGATTAAGCCAGGTTAGCGGTTTGCGCACGGGTGGAAGTGCAGCATGCTCTTGCTCACTCATCATGGCGGGGTCTATCTGGTTGCGCGACGTGGCATAGCTGTGGATTGCGACCTTGTCGATTAATTGGTCACGCGATGCTTGGTCCAGCCTGTTCCAGGCGGCTCTGGTCGAGACAAATTCTGTTTGACCGCCATCAGAAGGGATGATGCGCGCCGACAAGACCGAGGCGACAGCCGGCCAAGCCTTGAACGAGCTATCGGTATGCCATAGCTGATTCGCTTTGGCGATGAGCAGCGCACGGTCAGAGGGTGAAACCAGCTGACCATCAGGCCCCAAATTGTTCATGCGAGAGTAAAACGAGCCGTGCCCAGAGGAACCAACCTTGGTACGCTCCAGCGCACCAAACGCCCGTGCGAACGTAGCCTGAATATCATCGGTGACGTTTTGCTTGCGCCACAATAATACAGAGTGCTCATCAAACGCGGCTCGTATTTTTGAGTATGCCGTAGCGTCACAGATAGCATCGAATAAATCCAGCCCTTTTACTTCGGCGCCGAAATCAGAATGTAAGGGTACGAGTTCCATGTCTCACTTCCATCTTGGGTTTCTAATAGAGAAACTCTATCACCGTTAAGCTGGCATAAGACGTTTAAGCGACAGGGTATAAGCATTTACATGTATGTGAAAATAAAACGCATTTTCGATACATTAAAGAGGCTTACCTTGACAGGAGTGCTATACCGGACCGAAGCTGCTCTAGGATGTCGTTGCGCTTGGCATCCAGGCGCTCAACCGGGCCATGCACCCCTATGGCGAATACTCTTCCAAAACGCTTTTCGGGCAGCAGCATAGCAATGCTGCCCGCGCCGTGCTCTAGCGTATGCTCAGAAATAATAAAACCGTTACGGCGTCCCTTTTGTATTTCTGGCAAGAGGGTATCAAGCGATACGCGTTTACTTGCAAGCTGTTCCCGAAAATTAACGCGGCGCACAATCAGATCAATGTCTTCATCTGAGCGTAGCCCCAGCATTAACCAACCTATGCCCGATTGCGCAATGGGCCGTGTCATGCCGATCGGTATCGAGTACCAAATTGGCAATCGTGAGGGAATAAGATAAACGTATTGAACAAACAAATCGCTTTGCACAGCCAGGGTAATGGTTTCTCCACAGGCTTCTGAAAGCCCTTGCATCAGCGTCAGCACCTCTCCCTCACCAAACAGCGCGCTGTGAACCCAGTTGCCCAGAGACGCAACCCGCATCGTGGGCATATACGTACGGGATAAGCGATCGTAGTCAAGATAGCCCAGGGCAACCAGGCTTTTAAGTAACGCTGAAGCACTGGATGCGGGGTAGCCCAGTACGTCGACGAATTCCTTCAAGGCCATGGGGCGTTGTGTGTCTTCAAAAGCCTCCAGGATTTCAAATACACGCTGAGAGGTTTTAATGGGTGTATTAATCATGTTCTGAGGATGTATTGGCAGCAACGCGATGTCGTGAAGATAGCGTAGGGGGCTTGAGTTGTTTTTATTTTGATCATTGGTGGCTAAGCAGTATTGGATGGTGCAGGCACGCAGTCACGATGGAGATCGTCTTAAGGTTAGACTGCCGGAATCGTTGGTATAGGCTTTGTTGAATGACAACGCAGTCCGCTCGCCGCAGACATGGGTGAAGGTGCCAATGGGTTCATTGTAGAGCCGTAGGACTACAGGTCGTTTATGAACGTGGATTAGTACAAAAAGCTTGGTGGCGCTGAAAAGACAGCGATCATCCATGATCTGCGTTCGCCGCCTTCACGCCCTTTTAGAAAATAATCGCTAAACAAGGCAGCCGCTAAATACCCAAATAAGCCTGTCGTACGGCAGGATCATTGATCAGCGCCTGGGCCGGGCCGTTTTGCACGATATACCCCGTTTCCATGACATAGCCGCGATCTGCCGCAGAGAGCGCCAGATGGATATCCTGTTCTACAAGCAAGATCGCCACACCGTCGCGCTGTATGCTTACCAGTACGTCCATGAGTTGCTCGACGATGACCGGTGCCAGGCCCAGGCTCATTTCATCGACCATCATCAGCTTGGGTTTGGCCATGAGTGCCCGGGCCATCGCACATAACTGCTGCTCACCACCTGACATGCTGCCTGCCAATTGGCGGCGCCTTTCCGACAGGCGTGGGAAGATTTCGTACATTTTTTCCAGGTCACGGGCCACGTCAGCCTTGCTGCTACGCCGATAGGCACCCATCAGTAAATTATCTTGCACGCTCATGCGGCCAAAGAGCTGACGGCCCTCTGGCACCTGCACCAAGCCCAACGCAAAGGCCTGGTCTGCACTGGATTGCACTAGTTGATGCCCGTCCATCATAATGCTGCCGGTGCTGGGCAGCACGCAAGACAGCGCGCGCAGCAACGTGGTTTTACCCGCGCCATTACTGCCCACCAATGCCACGACCTCGGCATGATGAACCTCGAGCGAGATATCGTGCAGCACCAGCATTTCGCCGTAACCAGCGCTTAGCCCCTGAACGGAAAGTAGAATGGGCGAAGAACTATCGGTCGTGCTCATGTGCGCCTCTTGCCCAGATAAGCCTGGACGACAGCGGGGTCTGATAACACTGCATCCGTATTCCCTTCAGCGATTTTTTCCCCGTGATGCAATACGATCAGGCGGGTTGACAGACTTTTGATGGCCTTGATGACGTGTTCAATAACCAGCACGCTAATGCCCTGATCACATACTTTTCGAATAACGCCGATAAGCTCTTCGATTTCGACCATATTCAGGCCTGACATGACTTCGTCGCAGAGCAATACCTTGGGTTGCATGGCTAGCGCCTTCGCCAGTTCCAGACGCTTACGTCCGGGGCCGCCCAGCTCGTCGGCGCGTTGATCCACCTCTTTGCTCAAGCCGACAAAGTGCAGACAAACGCGAGCCTGTTCGCGCGCCAGCGCCAGTTTCGCCTGACCACCACCGCGCCCAAACAACGCACCAACGGCAACATTATCCAAGACGGAGAGCCCTGGAAAAGGCTGCATAATCTGAAAGGTGCGGCCGATGCCCAGTCGCGCGCGACGATAAGCTGCAAGCCCGGTAATATCCTTTTCCTGGAACAGGATATTACCGGCGGTAGGCTCAAGCGTGCCGCTGATCAGGCTGATTAATGTGGTTTTGCCTGCACCGTTGGGGCCAATTAAGCCCAGGATTTCTCCGGTTTCAAGTGACAAACTCACATCGTTGACGGCAACCAGGCCAGCGAATCGACGCGTAACATGACGCACTTCGAGAATAGCGCTCATAAGCGATGGTTCCGTATGTTTTCAATAAAGTAATGCCAGCCTGATTTGCGAAAATGGCGAAAAACATCAGCCAGGCCACGCGGCATCAGCACCACGGCGGCAACGATCACCACGCCGAAGAACAGGCCGGCAATACTGGTCACTTCGCTGGATAAAATTTCAGAAAGCGCCGACAGGCTAAACGCGCCTATAACCGGGCCCAGCACGGTTCCCGGCCCGCCAAAGACAGCCATAATGATCATCTTGACGTTTAAGCTGATATCAAACGCGCTGGCGGGGTCCAGAAACGTAATCCAATACGCATGAATGCCACCTGCCAGCGCGCTGAATACACCTGAAAGCGCAAAGGCGATCACCTTGTAGAGCGTGGTATTAACCCCCATGACGGCTGCCCCTTCTTCATTTTCACGTATGGCGATCAGGCCAAACCCAAAACGGCTGCGCGTGAACCAAAAAATCGTCAGGGTAATTAGCACCAATAACACCAGTGCCAATTCATAAAACAGAGGGTCATTATTAAGTGGTGGCAATACCAGCCCAACATTGCTGCCCGCCAGCTCTACGTTAGACGTAATGGCGATCATGACCTGAGCCAGCGCCAAGGTGGCGATAGCAAAATAATGGCCTCGTAAACGAAGCACAGGCAAACCCAGCAGTACCGCAAAAACCAGGGCCATCAGTGCGCCCAAGGCCAGACCCACGCCAAACGGCAAGTGCCACTGCACCATGGCAATGCCCACACCGTAGCTTCCTAAACCATAGAAAACAGAATTGCCAAATGACGCGTACCCTGTGTAGCCACCTATTATGTTCCAGCCTTGCGCCAGCACAGCCAAGAGCAGGGCATTGATGCCAAATTGCGTTAATACGTCATTGCCTAACAAGGGCACGCCCGCCAGTAGCGCAATAATGACGAGCAAGCCGGCAATGCGTAGAATTTTCATGTTGTACGCCCCAATAACCCACTGGGGCGAATGATAAGAACTAAAACCAGTATGCCGAAGCTGGCTACATCAGAAAAAGTCGGGCCAATATATAAGGCTGTCAGCGATTCAATAATGCCCAGGAAAAGTCCACCTACGATGACGCCCAAGGGGTTTTCCAGGCCACCGATAATCGCAATGGCGAAGCACTTGGCCGTCAACGGCGCACCAATGTACGGGTTTATTTGCGATACGGTGCCGTAAAGTCCACCGGCAGCACCCGCTAACGCAATGCCCAAGCCAAACGTCATGGCATAAAGGTGGCGCGGCTCAACACCATACAGACGGGCCGCAACCAGGTTTTGTGCGGTCGCACGAATGGCACGGCCCAACCTGGTATGCAGCAGAAACAGCCACATTCCTACCGTTAATGCCAATGCCACCACAAAGGCAGCCAGTCGCACCACGGGAATGGTCACAAAACCCAGCGTCAGGCTGTTACCCGCGTACGACGGGTTGATGGCGCGAAAATCGGCAGAAAACACCAGTTGCGCCAGATAGGTCAAGACAACTTCCAGGCCAAACGTTATCAGCAGGGTATTGAACATAGGCGCGCGAACAATCAGATTGAGTATGCCGCGTTGCAGTGCATAGCCCAATGTGAACATGACCACGGCAGTAATGGGCAAGCCAAGAAAGGGGTCTATGCCCATGTAGATGAATAGAAACCAAGACACATAACCACCCAGCATAATGAATGCACCATGTGCCAGGTTGACAATGTTCAGCACGCCCCACACCAGCGCCAGGCCTAGCGCCATGACGGCATACAGTCCCCCAAGAAGTATGCCGTTGACAAGAATCTGCACAAGCAAGTCCATGATGTCAGGCTCCAGGCAGGGTGTGAGTTAGCGAGCATCCCAGGCAGGCATGGGGTACTTGGGCGGTTGCACGAAGCCCTTGGCGTCGTAGACTTCAGCAACCTTGTCGTCTTGTACCTGTATAACGGTCTGCGGCAGGCTAATTTGCCCATTTTTTTTGAATGCGATGGGGCCATAAAGGCTATCAAAGTTAATCTTGGCCAGTTCGTCGCGTACTTTTTGCGGGTCTGTTGTTCCTACGTTCTCGATGGCCTGTACGATGGTTTCGACCGTGGCTACTCCAGATGCGGCATGATAGTCGGGGTCGTAGTTGTATTTGGCCTTGTATTCAGTAGCAAACTTCTGTGCATCCCCGAACCAACGGTCTTTCAGTTTGGCCGAAGGAAGCCACGCTGTCATGCCAAAGGCGTAATTTGCATCGGCACCGAGCGCCTTGCGAAAGTCTTCGCTTGGTACGCCCACGGTGAAGGAATACATTTTGGGTGCGACAGCCAGGCTCTTGGCTTGCCGTACAAAGTTCAAGATCTCGGTTTCATGGCCGGCGACCAGTACTACGTCGACTTTCTTGCTTTTAATTTGCGAAAGCAAGGTGTTGAAATCGGTGGCGTCTGAGCTGTAGCGTTCATCCATGGCAATATCGAACCCGGCGGCCTTGAGCATGGGGCGTGTTCCGTTGGCCACCGACACGTCGAACGCGTCATCGGCATAAAGCAGCGCAATGGTTTTAGGCTCAGGCTTAAGCTGCTTAAGCATCTTTATCGTGCTGCCAAAGTAATCGCTGGCCGGTGCCAGGGTGCCAAATATGTATTTAAAATTACGTGCAAAAATCTGGTCAGATGCACCACCACCTTGCACCATGGGTATTTTGTATTTCTCAGCCACGGCAGAATCGGCAATGGCGAAGTTGCTGGCAAATGGGCCCAACAGCATATTGACCTTGTCCTGAGTAACCAGCTCGGTATATTGGCGTACGCTCAGGTTAACGTCAGACTGATTATCGTAAAGCTTGAGCGCCAGTTTTTCAGTTTTGTCGCCAACCTTTACGCCGCCAGCAGCGTTGATTTTGTCGATGGCTAGCTGATAAGAATCACGATAATATCGGCCGGTGTTGGCGAGCGGCCCCGTTAATTGCACCGAAGCGCCCAGTACGATATCTTGCGCTTGCGCGCTGCTGACGGGCAGGGCAGCAAACAGCGCGATACTTAGGGCAGAAAAGAAAAAAGAAGTGTTTCGTAGGGTCATGACATAGTCTCCTGAAAGAACATTTTGTCGAAGCGGACCCCCTCCGTTCACTGCATCCTCGTAACAAGTGTAGTACCGTCAGGCGGCTCTAATCCACCTATTATTGCTTAAACCTTAAAATAATCTCGGCCATCATTGCATTGGCGGGCTCTCTTGCCTTATCGATATTATTCATATCCGTAGTAGATTTATTTTTCCAGCCCAATCCCGTAAATTGTCTATTGACACGGCCACTGCGAGTGCTACCATTTTCAGTATGCCTGCGATGCTGGCTAGTTTTAACGTAGCGATAGTCAACCTTGTTGGCAACCCTAGGTTCACGCCAGAGGTACTCGCTATGTTCAAAAAATCCTTAGTCATCATTAGTGCTGCGTTTGCCAGCACCGTCGCCCTAAGCCCTGCCCAAGCCGCCTGCAATATCACCATTGGTAGCGTCATGTCATTAACGGGGTCATTAGGTGCACTGGGCCAGCAAATTGAAAAAGGCGCCCAATTGGCGGTGTCAGACCTCAATGCGGCAGGCGGCGTCAATACATGTACCGTTAGTTTGTCCCTGCTCGATGACCAGACCAGCCCATCGGTCGGCGTCGACGCCGCAAAAAAGCTGGTAGACGTACAGCATGTTCCCGCCATTGTTGGCGCACTTTCCAGTGGCGTTAGCGCTGCTATTCTGACCGCCGTCACAACACCGGGCAAAGCGGTGCTGATCTCTCCGGCATCCACCTCGCCGCTTTTTACCAAGCTTGCCAAAGATGGCAAAACAGATGGCTATTGGTTTCGAACAACACCATCCGATGCATTGCAGGGTGTGGCAATAGCCAAAGTGGCACTGGATTCGGGGCTAAAGAAAGTGGCCGTGCTGTATCTGAACAATGCCTATGGTCAGGGCTTGAGCAGTGAGTTCAGTAATGCGTTCACCAAACTGGGCGGCACAGTTACGCAAAACGTGGTCTACAACCCCAGCCAACCTTCGTATCGTTCAGAGGTTAATAGTGCATTAAGCCCTACGCCTGATGCCTTGTTTCTTATTGGTTACCCCGGCGATGGAACGACCATTACGCGTGAATGGATCTCTGACGGAGGCCCACAACATTTTCTGTTTCCTGATGGGTTAGAGTCTCAAGCATTTGTGAATGATGTCGGCGCACAGTACATGAAAAACGTCCATGGTACTGCCGCCGGCTCAGTAAAAACGCCATCGTTTGCCACGTTTACCGAAGAATATAAAACCAAGTTTGGTCAGTTGCCCACGCAGGCATACATTACCAATGCGTACGATGGAGCGGTGTTGGTCGGCCTGGCCATGGAGTACGCCAACAGTGCCGATGGCACTGCCATTCGCGACAGCATCCGCAAGGTTACGGACCCCAAGGGCGAAAAGATTTATGCCGGAGCCCAAGAGCTTAAAAAGGCGTCGATACTCATTAAAGAGAAAAAACCCATTCAATACATAGGCGCTTCCGGGCCGCTGCAATTTGACGCCTATGGCGACATAAATGCACCCATGGTCGTCTGGTCTGTTGATAGCAGCGGCAAGGTGCAGGCTACCGATATGGTCACGGTAGAACAAATTGCCGAACTGCGTCAAAAGATTCATTGATGCCGGTTTCCCCAGGTCTTTGAAAGGTCATGGCAAATGCTGGAGGTCAAGCATCTGGTCAGACAGTTTGGAGGACTACGTGCGGTTGATGACGTGTCTTTCACTTTACGAGCCAACACCATCACGGGCTTGATAGGCCCCAATGGTGCTGGCAAGACAACCTTGTTCAATACGATTGCGGGGATGCACACGCCTACATCCGGCAAAATTCTATTTCAGGATAAAAGCATAGGCGGCTTGCCACCGTATCGCATTTACCGTTTGGGCCTGGCACGTACTTTTCAGATTCCGCGTCCTTTTGCGGCCATGTCTGTGCTCGAAAACAGCATGCTGGCGCCCATCGGGCAGGCGGGCGAGTATTTCTGGAACAACTGGTTCAACCGATCCAAAGTACGCGGTCAAGAGCGCGCCTGTCGGGAGAGAGCGCAAGAGATATTGGCGTTTCTGGGCCTGGATCAGCTGGCCGGAGAGTCTGCCAAAAACCTTTCTGGGGGTCAGCAGAAATTGCTGGAATTGGCCCGCGTACTCATGGCTGATCCAAAATTGATTTTGCTGGACGAGCCCGGGGCAGGGGTCAACCCCAGCCTGCTGGTAACCATTATGGACAAGCTAAAAGCGCTGAATTCACGTGGTGTCACCTTTCTGATCATTGAACACAATATGGATTTGGTGTTGAGTTTATGCGACCCAGTTCTGGTCATGGCTCAGGGCAAACTGATATTGGAAGGGCCTCCGGCGCTGGTGCGCAGCGATCCGCGTGTGCTTGACGCGTATTTAGGCGGGGTAGAGTGATGAGTGAACGCGCGCTGCACGTGCATGACCTGGTAGCTGGCTACACACCAGAGGTAAATATTTTGCGTGGTGTCGAACTGCAGGTGCAGCGCGGAGAAATCGTGACTGTACTGGGCCCCAACGGTGCAGGCAAATCTACGTTGATTAAGGCTATTGCAGGCCTGGTGGCCATTCGTGGCGGCAGCGTACATCTGTTTGGGCAAGACATTGCCGGTGTGGCGTCACACCTGATGATGCGACGGGGTTTGGCCTACGTACCGCAAACAAACAATATCTTTGTCCGGCTCAGTATTGAAGAAAACCTGGAAATGGGCGCCTACATTCAGCCTGATCGCAGCATCATCAAGCGTGATCTGGAACGTATGTTTGATCTCTTCCCGAAACTGCGGGAACGGCGCCGGCAAACGGCCGGCACATTATCGGGGGGTGAGCGTCAAATGGTGGCCGTTGCCCGGGCATTAATGGGCAACCCCATGCTGCTCATGCTGGATGAGCCCTCTGCGGGCTTGTCCCCGAAAATGGTTGGCGTGTTGTTTGCCAAAGTGCGGCAGGTGCGTGACCTAGGCGTAACTCTGTTGATTGTCGAGCAAAATGCAAAAGCGGCACTGGCTATTTCCGACCGTGGTTATGTCTTGGCACAAGGACGCGATCAAATAAACGGGGATGCACAGGAATTATTGCAAAACCCCGAAGTCGGCATGCTGTATCTGGGCGTGCGGCGAGGCTTGTCATGATGTGGCAATACGTCGCAAACGGCATCATCCTGGGTGCGACCCTGGCGTTAGGCGCTATTGGCCTGACACTAACCTACAACATTTTGCGTTTCGCCAATTTTGCTCACGGCGAATTCCTGACCTTTGGCGCTTATTTTGCACTTGTGTTCGTCATGCTTTTCGGCGGCGGGGCGGCCATTGGCCCGTTGACGTTTGGCTGGCGCTTTCTACTGGCGATAGCCGTCGCCGGTGTTTTGACCGCAGCGCTGGCGCTGTTGCTTGACTACCTTCTTTTTCGCCTGCTGCGCAAAAGCGATGTGGCGGTGACACTGGTTATTGCCTCTTTTGGTGCTTCGCTATTGCTGCGTAGTGTCGTGGCCTTTATCTGGGGCCCTCAGCCAGAATACTACTCACACAATATCGCCATTGCCCGTGAAATATTCCCCGGTGTGCGAGTGACCATGGATGAGGTGTTTGTCGTTGTGCTAACGGTGTTGTTAATGGTGGCGTTGCATCTCTTTTTAACCCGGAGCAGGCTGGGCAAAGCCATGCGTGCCGTTTCAGACAACCCCGCCCTGGCAGGCATTACCGGTATCAATGTTCAAGGGGTCATACGCTGGACCTGGATAGTGGGCGGCAGTTTGGCTGCTGTAGCCGGCGTGCTGTTTGGCTTGACCGTTCAAATATCGCCTGAGATGGGGTTTAACCTTATTCTGCCCATGTTCGCTGCCGCCATTCTGGGCGGTGTGGGCAGCATTTATGGCGCAGTCCTGGGTGGCCTGCTCATTGGGCTGGCAGAGTCCATGTCGGTACCCTTTATCGGCGCGGCCTATATGCCTGCCGTGGGGTTTGGACTGATGTTTTTGATCTTACTGCTATACCCCAAAGGCATTCTCGGGGAGCGCTCATGAGTGGCATCTCGGCCTATCTGGTCTTCTTTCTAATCCAGGCCCTGATCTATGCGGTGGTCTGCCTTGGTCTCAACCTTCAATGGGGCTACACCGGCTTATTCAATATTGGGGTATCAGGTTTTTTTCTGGTTGGCGCGTATACCTTTGCGATCTTGTGCGGCCCGCCTTACGGAACGCACCTTGGCGGCTTTGGTTTGCCGTTTGTAGTCGGCCTTGTTGGGGCCGTGCTGACGGCAGGGCTGAGTGCCTTTATCGTAGGCATACCTACCTTGCGCCTGCATGAAGATTATCTCGCCATCATCACGATCGGCATCGGGCTTATCTTTCAGCTAATCGCCTTGAATGCATCAGCCCTTACGGGTGGAAGCCAGGGTGCCACCAGTATTCCTCGACTACTTCCCGATCTGTTTCAGTCGCAAATTGGGCGCGACGGACTGATGCTGGCTTTCATGGTGATGCTGGTGCTGGTTATTTATAGTGCGTTGGAAGCCATTGTGCGCTCGCCGTGGGGCCGCGTGTTGAAGGCTATCCGCGAGGACGAAATTGCCGCCGCCTCGCTAGGCAAAAATCCTTTTAGCTTTCGTCTGCAATCCTTTGTGATCGGATCAGCCATTATGGGCTTGGGCGGCGCGCTGTACGCCAGTTTCATTGGTTTTGTCAGCCCAGAAGACTTTCTGCCTGTTTTTACTTTTCAGATCTGGACCATGCTGATCGTAGGAGGCAGCGGAAACAACAAGGGCGCCATTCTGGGTGCGGTGCTGATGTGGGCAGTTTGGACACTTAGCGGCACTACGGTGCAGGCCCTGTTGCCTGTTCAATTACAGGTTAAGGGTGGTGCAGCACAGATTATCCTGATTGGGCTGGTACTTATGCTGACGCTGATTTTCAGGCCACGAGGCCTGATTGGTGAAGAAGTGACTGTGTCGCATGAGGCAAAGGTGGCGGAGCGTAAGGGTGAGAGTATGTGAGCCTTGGGAGTAACTTCCATCTGGGCGAGTCGAGCACACATCGTACACTCAGCGTAGTCTTTGCACGGTGAGTTTGCTTTGTCGGTTTTTGTCACATATTCAGGCTAGAATCCAATGCGAGGCGAAACCTCCGTTTTGCACCGTACTCTCATGTGTTGGGTTAAACAATACATATAAATCGTAGCTAACGGCTCTCCCTGCACTGCATGATGACATACATATACCGGGCTTTTCTCAGATCGAAAGCTTCCCTTAAATTAGAGGTTTTTTGATGCTAGCCTCTTTGAAGAGAGCCGTTCTCGGCTCTTCTACACTGGATTTGCGCCGGTTAATTTTATTGCTAGCCCTGATCAGTGCGTTTTTAATGCTGGCCAATAGTTTATTTGCCAGCTATCGCGTTCAGCGGGAAGTATTAATCGAAAAAACGCTAGAGACCAATTACGTGTACGCCACGAAAGTGGCTCTCACTGTAGATGAGTTTCTGCATTCGGCTCAGCAACAGCTTCAATACGCCGCTGGCACAATTGCAAACCACTATGACGATCACTCTTTTTTGCAGGCAGAGGCGGTGCGCTTAAAGCGGCAGACCGACAGCTTCAATTCCGTTGCAATCGTAGATGACACGGGCGTGGTTCGAGCAACTGACCCCGATCTTCGTATTATTGGAGACCAATTAGGGTCCGCTGGTGCGTTGCAATCTCTGGGCGAGCGCAAGCCTTTAATTAGCCCTCCGTTTGTTTCGCACACAGGGAAATTACTGCTTACCGTTTCTCAGCCGGTATTCGATGCCAACGAAAATTATCTGGGTTATATCAGCGGCACTATTTATCTGGAGGAGCCGAGCACACTTAATCGTGTACTCAGGCGCTCCTCTCATCGAGATCGGTCATACCTATATGTTATCGACAGCAACCGGCGCTTGTTGTACCACCCGCAAGCCGAGCGTGTCGGAACCATTGTGGGCGCGAACCTCGCCGTTGATGATATTGCTGCAGGCAAGTCTGGCATGATGCGTGTGATTAACAGTCAAGGCATTGATATGCTGGCGGGATATGCTTTGGTTGCAGGAACAGATTGGGGCATTGTGTTGCAACTTCCCGTCTCAGATACGCTGAAGCCGCTCAGCGAGCTGCTTACCCGCGTGCTGCTCAATGCATTACCGTTAGCTTTGTTGATTGCGCTGATCATTTGGCGGTTCGCACGGGCAATTGCACAACCGTTACGACGTTTGGCCGAAAGCGCAACCACAAT
This sequence comes from Alcaligenaceae bacterium, assembly GCA_013416395.1. Lineage (GTDB taxonomy): Bacteria > Pseudomonadota > Gammaproteobacteria > Burkholderiales > Burkholderiaceae_B > Allopusillimonas. The sequence continues at coordinate 45,109 of JACCEP010000007.1, read as the reverse complement.
GGACCGGCCCGAAACGACGTCAGAGATCAAACAGACATTGGCTTGGTATTTTGAAACGGCAAACCTGAAAAAGGCACTGTTAGCTGGTATTGAACTAATGCACGGCAAGATAAATAAGTTAAGCGAGGACGTACAGACCGATTCTCTAACTGGGTTAAGCAACCGAAGGGCCTTCGATTACGCCATCGAGAACTGGCGGGACGATCATCGTGCCGTCTCTCTCGTAACCGCCGACGTCGATCACTTCAAGCGTGTTAACGACACGTATGGCCACGATATGGGGGATGAAGTCTTGCGGCGCTTGAGCAACTTGATGCGGTCATGTTCGCGAAGTGGCGACTTACTTTGCCGAATAGGTGGCGAAGAGTTTGCTCTTTTACTTCCAGACACTGATCTCACCGTGGCAGGCGACGTGGCTGAACGTTTGCGGCAATTGGTAGAGCGGACACCGTTCGACCCCGTTGGAAATATTACGATTTCATTGGGAGTAGCACATTGGCCGTTAAATGTTCAAAGTATTGACGAGCTGCTGAAACGATCCGATGAAGCGCTTTACCGTGCGAAACGCAATGGACGAAACCGCGTTGAGACGGCAACGTAAAACTGCCTGTTATAACTTTGTTTGCAAGCCTTGAAGCGTTAGTGCTCAGGCCATAGTCTTTGATCGGGGTACCACTGGTCTGGCTGCCTGACGACGCCCTTGTTTCAAAACCTCCGAATAGAGCGCGATTACAGGGTGCCAGAAGATGCGGCAAGTTCACGCTACACGGCCGGCCTCGAACTATCACCCTCACCGGTCCGCATAAATCCTCCTCTTTTCTGTTTCAACGTTTCTTTTCAGGTGGGGCAGACGCGGCAGAAGCAGCAGATGCAGCAGAGGGAACAGGCTCGGCCATCCAAGCCCGTTCCTCTGCGACTATTGGCATCTGAATGACTCTTTCCGGAATTTCCCAGATGACCAAGTTGGCAGGGGTCTTTTCGAAGTCAGGGCTGCTGAAGTAGTTTTCGGCTGAAGCCCAAAAATCACCACCGTCCTTGGCAAAACTCGGTACTACAGTACCCAGGTCACTCTCTAGAAAGGAAGCGAACTCGGACGTTCGCGAATAGGAAGTACCGATCAGCGCCAAGCTTGACAGATCCACATCGCCGAATAGGTCTTCGCCTTCATCCTGTGCGCCTTGATTGCCCTGAGGGCTGACGGGGGCTTGTGCGGTATCGATCATCGTAAATGTCGTTTGCGCTACCTGATCAGGCGCAGGTTGCAGTTGTATCGGCAACCAATCTATTCCAGCCAACTTGACCAGATCCCCAATTCGGCGTTGGGGCTGGCCATGTGCAAGTTTGAAATGACGGGTGGGCGTAATATCTACGCCAGACGTTCGGACCCAGTCAGCGGTTGCTCCAGCTGCCGCTTTGGCGCCCAGCTCGTTCCAATGCGTATCTGTGCGCAAAAAAGGAGCTTCTTGGCCAGCCTTGGCGATGGTCATCAGGATTGAGGTTGAGTCAACCACCTGCACCTGTAGCCCACGCAAACCCTCCGCCCAAGCGTCCAGACGCGTGGCGATACTATCAGGGCGATATACGGCGCAAAGCTTCTGTTGTTCAATACGACTTTTGTCCGGAACAACCAGCACAAGCAGGTTAATACCCCGCTTGTGTAGCCTGTCACGGACTTCGACAACCGTTGCCAGCCGTGCGGCTGCGTTGTCCTTGGCTTTTGCATGCACAGTAAGCTCATCCGTAAGAAAGAGCCACCCAGGGCAACCTTGTCTGACTCGATCCCCTAAGTTGCCGAACAGCAACCAGCCACCGGCGCGTTCTATGTCAGCCAAAGCTTCAGTTACTGGAGCATGGGACAATTGATCGGCGATATGTCTGGTAGTCCTTCCATCCATGATTTGCCCAACTGACACCGGCGTGGCGCTCAGGTCAACTTTTCCAAACGCCCAGCCCCATAATATGGATGCGCAGGCTGCAGCCATTGCAATGATCAAGACCACACCCGCCACCGCTCTGGCTGAGCGTGGCGGCGAATCTGCCCATTTTATAGAGGTGTCAGGCTTTGTCATGACAGTTGGCGCTCAGAACTGAAAATACAAAAACGGCACGGCTTTTCTGCTAGCCACTAAAGCAAAAGCCAACAGAAAACCAGCGACAGGCCAAAGGTCTGCCACACTGAGTACAGTGGGAGGCACGCCGCGTCTAAATTTTTCGCGGAAATACGGAGCAACAATGCAAGCGATTCCCAGAGACATTGCAACGATATGGACGGCTTGTAGCTCTACGCGCAAAGCGTCACCCATCCCCCAACCGCTTAGTCCGAGCTGCGCCGTGTAGAGCAGTTTGGCAGTCTGGAAATCCGCCGCCCGAAAGACAACCCAAGCCATGCAAACGAACACGATGGTCATCATACGTGACAACACCCTTGGCCCCGATGGCCAATTGGCTTGGTGCCAAACACGGGCGATCGCCAACGCGAAGCCATGTGCGAGACCCCACAGCAGAAAATTCCAATTGTCGCTGCCATGCCACATGCCGGCGATCGCCATGGTAAGTATCAGGTTCACGTAGGTGCGACTGACGCCCTTGCGGCTGCCTCCCAGCGGTATATAGAGATAGTCTCGTATCCAGGTGGAAAGAGATATATGCCAGCGCCGCCAGAAATCCTGGATACTTGTGGCCAGATAAGGGTGATTGAAGTTTTCCGGGAAGTGGAAGCCCAGCATTTGCCCCAGCCCTATGGCCATTGCACTATAGCCAGCAAAATCGAAAAAAAGCTGTAAAGAGTAGGCCAAACAGCCCAACCAAGCATCCACAAATGTCGGGGAGGGTAGGAGGAACGCAATGTCTACGACTGGAGAAAGCGTGTCGGCAATCAACACCTTCATACACATGCCGACCATGAAACGACGAGCACCGGCAGAAAAGTCCACCCAGTCGAAACGACGCGACGCGAGCTCTTTTGCCATCCAGTCATAGCGCAAGATGGGTCCCGCGATCAATTGGCCGAACATGGCCAGGTAAGCACCGAACCAGATGAACCGGCGTTGGGGCTGTACATCGCCACGATAGACATCGACCAGATAAGAAATGGCCTGCAAAAGTATGAACGACAGGCCTATGGGTAAGGCAATGTGCTGCCACTGCAGCGGCATAGCGCCTATCAGGGGTACGACATCGTTATACGTCTCCGCGAGGATGTTGGCATACTTGAACCAGAACAGAATCGAGGCGTCCACCACGATTAGCGCCGTCAGTACCCATAAACGGGCGCGCTGCGAAATGAATAGGCCGGGTGCCATAAGCAGGCCACCAGCCCAGGTCACGGCAGTCAGGCCGATGAGCAATAGCAGATATGCGGGGCTCCACCATCCATAAAAAATCCAGCTCCCGATGAGCAACACTGTATTGCGCCAGGAGTCCGGCGATACGGCGTAGACCAGCAAGAATAAAGGCAGGAAGAGTGCTAAAAACTCTAGAGAAGTGAAAACCACGCTAATCCAATCAGTTTGCTACTGCGTCCTTTACGTAGAAAAACCGATCTGCCGGGTCGCCAGGTGCCAGGAAAATCGAGTAGCGTTCTCCGGCAACTAAAGTGCCCATGTCGACGGGTTCCCCGACGGGGTTCCCGGCGCACACTAACTGCACCGCGAGCTTGACTGGATTAACTTGTCGGCGGGTGGAGGCATCTTTCGCGATACCTTCAAACAAGTTAACGGTGCGTCCCGCCACTTTTAACGTGGCTGGCGCGCATTGCGCGTTCATGTTGTAGAAGACCACTGATGCTTTAATCGCGCTGAAGTCGTCGGGCGTTTCTCGCAGGGTCAGGGCTTGTAACGTACCGTTAACCGTGGTTCCCATAACTGTGATGAACTCGCCTGGCTTAAGTGTTAGATCCACATTAGCCTGGCTGTGATCCGTCAACAGTTGACCGTTGATCTTGGAGCCTCCAGCCACCGATCGAAACTGACTGGCACGCTGCCCGGCATCCAGGCGAAGTTCTAATTTGGAGCCCGACGCAATGACGCGTAAACCCTTTGCGTCACCATCCACAAAACGCAGGAATGCAGAATCTGCTGATGGCCCAGTCGGATAAAGCTCGATCTCAGTTCCCCATGAGCCACCGCTCATGCCTAGGGTTAGCACCATTGCGACAAACACCTTCATGGTTTTCATCCGGTTCATTTTTTCTTTAATCCTTGCACCACTGGCATGGTTGCCAAGGTTTTGGCAATTTCGTCGCCCCAAGTCTGATAGCCTGAAGCAGTAAAATGCTGCCCATCGGTCGTGGCCCACTCGCCGGGCTTGGATAGCGTAAGAGAGTCGATATACTCGCAAGGGGCAACGTTGTTTTTGAGAAAGGCCGATACTTGTTTGACACGAGCATATGTCTTTTTATACTTGCCCCCCTCGGTTCCCCAGGCTGGGCCTACCCAGGCGCAGGCGGTTTGGGTCGTGCCTATCGCTTTGGTTAGGGCCGTCACCTGCTGCCACACCCAGGCCTTGGGGAAGACATCTTTGTCATAGCCCGCCATGGCATCGCCCATCACAATCAGCAGCAAGTCGGGCTTATCCTTTGCCAGAAGTTCGACAATAGGCGTCGTGGGTGCCGTACGACCCAGAAGTTTTACCTTCTCGTCGCCCAGGCGTTCCGCCGCCCCGCATGTACCAGGTACAGTTTTGAGCCAGTCGTCGGCGTTTGTGCCGCAGACCCCTAAGGTGTGTACTTGCGCCCCTGCCCGTTCGAGGTCCATATGCAAGGACTCAATTAAATAATTGGGTGTCGTCAGATGGCTGTCGCCAATCATCAGAATTGTTAAACCAGCAAAAACGGATGTCAGCATAATTTAATTAACTTAGCGTTGAGGTGAGGTTTAGCGACCAAAGGTTTCTCCATAAGGAGAGCGATAGGGTTCCACGGGAAGGCTCATCAAGCCGGCTTGCGGATGAAAGTAGTAGCGCAGGTATAAGCCACCGGACCATTGGCGATAATCGCTGGCGTTATCTGCACCCGCCGTGGCACCCAACGCCCAGGAGGACGCCAGGCGGTACTCGGCAGACGCCCGCAAGTTATAGCCCACGCCCGTTTTGCTCTGTCCCCGATACATGCCATCGCTCAAGCCGCCCAGCTCTGGGCGATTGAGTCGGGCAAGTGCGGACTGGACTCCGGCCTGCATATTGGCATTGTTTGGAAAAAATGGAGCGTCCGCCTGCGAGAACTTTTGAACGCCAACTGCGCCGTCCACTCGCCAGGTCAGTCGACCTTGACGTTGCGCCCAAGTAAACGGCAGGCCAAGGCCATAATACTGCCTGGGGCTGAAGTAACCGCCATGGCCATACGTGAAGTGGCTAAGGTTTTCGTTATAGAACGTGGCGTTCAGGTTCACACCCGCAGTGACCTTGGTGTTGGGCTCATCGACCAGACGGAAGTACGTGCCGGCGTTGATTTCCGTACGTTGATTCGACGCCACGTTTTTGCCTTGCAGACTATGCCATGCCGCGCTGCCATATATCCCTGCGTCGCCAAAATCCTTGGACAGTGTCAAGCGTGCCCCTGTGGCGGAAACGCCACCCCATTCCTGGCCTGTGCGCTCGTCCTTCATGCCTGCAAACGACAAGACGCTATCGGTCACCGGTCGGCTCGACAGGTCCAGGCGGTAGCTGACGGTACCGGCGTTGTCCAACGTGCCATCAAACAAGACACCACCAGTAAACGACTGCTCCTGGAAGCCTAGCGGTGTGACGCCGGCATCCAGCGTTACGCCAGGCATTTCATAACCCACCGACAAGCCCACACCTTTTTGGTTCTTAGTGTTTGGTATCGAAGAATCATTCAAGAAGGCCTGTGGACCACCGCCGAATGTACCGCGCGCATAAGGGTTGCTGCTTAAGGAACCGCTGCTCAGTGCGACGGGCGTCACACGCACATTTGCTTTACCGTTGCCCACGGGGAAGCGTATTTCGACCGGCAGTTGTGCCTGCTCAAGCTTGCTCGTGCCTGCATCGCCACTACGGCTGTGAAACTCGGTTCCTACGCGTATCTCGGGGCTGCGTTCTTGTTGGATGTCATCCAGCTCACGGCCCAGTGGTGACATGGCTGCGCGGGCTACCTCTGCGCTCAAAGCTTGTTGATCCTGAGACGCTCCGGGCGCGAAAGGGTTCGCCGCAGTGCGCGCGGAAAGCGGAGCTGCCGCCAGCATCTGATCCGAAGATGATCCCGATCCCGATCCGTATCTTTGTCCCATCCCTTGATCTTGCGCTGTTACCGGCCGCGTTGCTGATCCTGTTATGGGGTCTGCGATGGGACCCGTTGCAGATCCTGCTATGGATCTTGTTTTGGGTCCCGTTTCTGAGCTTGGAATGTATCCTGTTTCTAGTCCTGTTCCCAGTCTTGACCCTGGCCCCGGTAGCAAGGGCGCGATGATGTCTTCAGGCGTTTGCGGTTGCGCAACTAAAGCGAAGTTCGGCGCACCGACGGCGGCGACTGCACTTGACTGAGAAGTTTCCAACGCCACGGCTTTTTTCAGCAGTTCCTCAGCCTCGGAGGTCTTACCCTGGGCCCGGAGTACGCGGGCTGCGCCACTAAGGATATCAATCTGTTCGGGTGCTAGCGACACAGCGATCCGCGCCTGGCGTGCTGCATCGCGATCATTTTTCAGTTGTTGCGCAACTTGTGCAGCCCCTAAATGCAGGATGGCGTTATCGGGATCGGATCGAAGTAAGTCTTCATACAACGCGGAAGCTTTGGTGCCATTTCCTGAGGCGGCGTGCATACGCGCCAGCGCCGCAATGGCATCAGGATTTTTGGGTTTCTTTGCCAGAACAGGCGCGAGCATATCGTAGGCAGCGGGCAGATCTCCCCGTTGACGTAACGCGTCGGCCTGGCGTATGCGGTATGCGTCAGACAGATTTTCCAGAGATTTTCGCTGAGTGGTTGTCATCTGTTGGGTAGCCAATTGGCGCATGACGATTGCGGCCTCGACATCTTGATTCGAACTTAGCAAAAGGCCGGCATAAGTCAGCGAGGCATCCACGCTGCGAGCACCTCCCTGTTGGCGCAGCGGTCGTAGCACCGCCAGACCACGAGCTAATTCACCCATCTGAGCGTATGCGCGCGCTACAGCCCCCAGGGTTTCGATATCATTTGCATCTGCGCTCTGTTCGATTTGCACAAGCATGGCCAAAGCTTCCGGCTTACGCCCCGCGCGACCAAGCTGCACAGCCTGCTGAATCTGGAGTTTGCGGCTGACCGACGTGTAGAAACTTTGCATCGGGGCAGTGCGTTGGCCAGTTGGTACACGGTTGAGCGTGCCATAAGCTGTCGCCAGGTCCCCGCGTTCATTCGCCATCATCGCGCTTACATACAAGGCCTGAGGGTCATTGGGGTTCGTCAAAAGCAAACCATCGATCAAGCCACGGGCGTCTTGCGTTCGGCCTTCTTCTTGATATAGCTGTGCCAGTTGATAACGCAACCATGGGTTGCCTGGATCAGCGCCCAAGGCGTCTTCGAGTGAACGGCGGGCCGACTCGACATCGCCTGACTGGCGTGCCACCTTGGCCAGACCCTCTAAGGCTCCGGCGCTATCCGGTTTGAGTCGCAAGATATCTTGATAAGCAGCCTTGGCTTGAGCTGTGTTGCCATCGTCCAATTGCAAGTCTGCCAACATCACGTTCGCAGCCACTTCTGTGGGCTGGCGCTTGGTCGCTTGTATCAGCAGTTTTTGTGCGTCTTGGGTTTTGCCTGCCTGGCGCAAGGCGTCTGCCTGCTCGATATCATGCCAGTACTCGGCGGAGCTTAACGCTTGCTGCCAAGCCTGATTGCCGCGGCGCGCTTTTGTAAGGTACGTGCGAGCATCTGCCCAGTTGCTCTGGTGCATGCGCACTATACCCATGCCGCCCAAGGCCTGATTATCGTTGGGGCGTTTGGCTAAAATAGCCTCGAATTCCGCCTCAGCACGCGCCGTGTCACCCTGATCGAGCAACTTCATCGCGCGATCTGCACGGTCTCGTAAGGGGTCGGCACGCGGCACGCTTGCTGTTTTTGCGGCACGTGTAGGTTCGACCTTGCTCTTTGCACCCTGTTGCAACTGTAGGCGAATTTCCTGGTCATCGGGGTGTTTGACCAGGTACTGCTCGAGCAACGGGCGTGTATCTGCGTTCGGAGCGCCAAGCCATGTCAACGCATCGCGCCAGATCTCGGTGACTTCGCTACCGATGTCCTTGCGTTCGGCCAACACTGCCAGCCTTCTGATACCTTCTGGGCGAGTAGCTTCGTTACGAGCCAGATGGCGCGCCAGTGACAGGGCGATCTGCGGATCATTAGGCCACTGTTTAGCCAGTCGCTGTAAACCCGCAATTGCCTCGGGCAGCCCGCCGTTCGTATAGCCCAGGTAGGTGTAGTATTCCCATCCAATTTTCCCTTGCGGCGGTTGGCCACCCAAGGCTTTTTTGTAGCCCGCGATAGCCTGATCTAACTCACCTGAGGTTGCCTGCAAGCGCGCCTGCTCAAGAGCTTCCATGTTTTTGCCAGTGTGCAAAAGAATATCTTGTTCCAGCAATGGCACCAACAAACTTTGCGGGTTGGCTGACTTGAGCTTTTGCAAATAGCCTCGCGCATCGCCCAGCTGCTTGTCAGCCAGCTTTAGCGTAGCCAGGCCATACAGGGCCTGCGGATTGTCCGGGCTGATGAGGAGCAGCTTGTTCCAGGCCTCAGCCGCACGCGCGCCATCGTTGCGCGTCTGCCAGTAATTGCCCTGGTCAACCAACGTCTTGGTTGTATTGTCCTGGGCCCATCCTGCTGTTGGCAAAAGCGCCACGCACAGGCCCAGGGCTAGTTGCTTGTACCGAGACATTCCTTCTCCCACGATATCGATAGCGTTCCATCAGGTTTGAAACGGAAATAGTTATTGATCCAGCCCATGCCAAACAGGCTGAGCACATAGTCGTAATAGGGCGGTTGGCCTTGCTGCGAGCTGTCGGATAGTACCGATTTACGGAGCATGGCGTCGACGCGTGTTTGTTGCTGCGTGAGTAGTACCGACTGGCCCTTGGCTTTGAAATAAGGCATCAACGCAGCTGAAAAACCAAATGGGCCTGTACCTTTGGAGACCCCCGTCGTCATGTCGACCGATTCAGGCGGCACACCACCTTGATCTCGCGTCAAGGCAACCATGCCATTGAGTGCCTTCAACATACGTGAGTACAACGGATCTTCTGGAGCAGTCAGGCCAGCCCATAAATAGGTGCGAATGGCATCATAGCTGCCTACGGGCCCTTTGATGGGGTCTGTGATAAACAGTGGCGATGGATCGAGTACTTGGTAGGTGGCCCAGTCTGGTGCAAGCCCAAGAGGAGACACCACCTCCATTAATGCCGCCGTGTTGTTGGCAATGCGACCCCAAGGGCCAGAAGGCGACTCGCTTTGCAGGCGTCGCAGCAAAGGCATGGGCAGATAGCTGGGATTAAGCTGCCAGGCATTGTCTTCATGCTTAATAAAATCGCGCCTGCCCGGCAATAACATCAGGCCAAACCCCGGCAGATCGGCCAACTCTTGTGACTCGACCAGTGCCAGTAAGGCGTGCGCCTGACGCGTGTAGTTGGGTTCTTGCCATAATCTACCGGCCTCCAGCAAGGCATATACAAACCACAGATCCGCATCCGATGCAGAGTTGTCATCCAGTACACGCCACGTATTATCGTCAGCCCGGCCCCATATCCAGGAAGGTAGTTGTTGGCTGAGATCGCCGGCCCCCAGGTTGTTGATACTCCATTCCCAGAGCCGGTCGAAAGTCGTACGATCGCCGGCGACCAAAGCAAAGAACATGGCGTAAGACTGCCCTTCGGACGAGCTGTGCTGCTTGTCGGTGCTGGCATCGAGGACGCGTCCACTGTCTTGAACGAAATGCGTGCGAAAATCGTTCCATAGTGGCCAATGTACTGTGCAGTGCTGCTGTGCCGACGCCATCGGCATTTGACACAGCAGCAGCAACAAGGCGCACCATAGCCGCATGATCCATGGATCAAGACGCAGTAACCGGTGACGGATTCCCATCATAGATCTTCGCTATAAGTGCTATCAGGCTCGTCGCGGCTTGCGCCACAGACGCCAGCCGATGAACGCTGAAATTAATAGTAGTAGCACGGCCACAGACCCCAGCACGCGGTTGAATGCTGGCAGATTTGGCCAGTATTGAGCCACTGTCCATTCAATCTGCCGCCACAGACCTAACCTGCCGTTGGAGTAGGTGTACTCTGCAATCAATGGATTCAGCCGCTGCTCACGCACAACAACCAAGCTGCCCTGCAAACCTTGCTCGTAGCCCTTTTTACCCAAGAGAGCATTAACGGCGTAGGCCTGTCCTTGGGGCTCTCCGCTGGCGATCAGAACCACGCTTCGGCCGGCAGTTACGGGGGATTCGAACCCGGCAAACAACGCGTTGGCGCCTTTGCTGGTATACGCCAAATCAGTACGGACTGGCCGTTGAGATTCGCGCGGATCAGGCGTGATCCAGTCGCGGATTTTTTGCGTCAAGTCTGACGTGCCAAAGCGTTTGTTCTGGCCGCTAAGGCTTGCTGGCATGTATTTAGCCCAGTCGGATAGCCAGCCCTGTTCACCTGATGCAATGATGATCAAATCTTTATCGGCTTGTTCCAGTTTCGATTGCCCATAGGCCACCGTGACGTGTGTAGCTGGGTAGCCGGTTGACATGCCGAACCGGCCCATCAACGTTAGATAAGTAGTTACGTCTTCGGTGAATGGCTGGTCCGAGAGCACAACTGCTGTTTGGGACAGATCAGCCAATCTGGTAAACGGGAAACCACTGTTACCGAAAGCTGCCAGATCCGGCAAAGGGATAAAGTGTGGGTAGTGTGTCAAGTCTAACGTGGAATCGGGATCGATGCGTCCACGAACATTATCAATAATGATATCGCGACATGCGCCTTCTTTTACGTAGTCATACATGAACTTGAACTCAAGTTCAGAGCGCGACATCAAACGCTCCAACGGGATTTCCACCTTGGCATGAATGGGCAGCATCTCGTCGGATGACAGGCTCTTTAGCCAGTTCTTGTCATTGATTTGGTCTGCTGAACGCAGGGGAAAGGATTTCAGAAACTGCGCTTTCGCACTGATCAATAATGCAGAGTTCACCTGGCCCGGCTGTGGCGTATAGCGATAGCGTAAATCTACAGGCACTGGCTTTGCTCGCCAACCAAAGAGATCAGGCGGCAGTCGCAGCGGCAGACGCACCGGCGCATTGTTATAGCCAGTGGCACTCAGAGCCTGCTCGGAAACGAGCTCGCCGAACTTGACCGGACGATCAGTCTGCAGCCAATTAGGGGCATCGTAAGGCTTGCGGGCAGAGAGCTGATCCAGTTCAGTAATAAGCGCAACCTGGCCGGAGAGCGTCGCGCCACCGGTAACCAATGCTTGTGCGGCGCGTTTTATTTCTTCGTCATTGCGTCCGGCAATCAAGAGCAGTTTGCCAAATTCGTCGTTGGGATTAGCGGCTACGGCCAGCGTTGGTCCGGAAATGGCATCCATGTGCCCGAAGCTCGCTGTGTTGCCCTTGACGAATACAATGCCATTTCCTTGGCGTGGATATCCGCCATCAAAATTGGCAGGAAACGAGGCACCACGATAGCCGGCCAGAGCGCCAAACCAGGAAGCGACCATTCCCGCTGATTCCATTACAGCGGCGTCCTTGTCGTTGCTAAAAATGAAGGGCAGGTCCAGAGGCCGCGTGTCCCGATAATCAAAGAAGGGCAGCGGCAATATCGATAGCTCTTCCGGTAAGGATATACGCTGCACCGCCAGATCTAATTGGCTTTTGTTACTGACGCTAGCCCACAGGCTGGAGTGCACTGGATCTTCGCATTCGAGGGTGTAGTGTCCGATAAGTTGCAGGCGCAGATGATTGAACTCAGTGATCAGCGAGGGCGGCAACTCGACGCTGCGTTGCAGCGTTTTTCCTGCTTCGTCACGCGGCACCATCAACGTTGTTACCACCTCATCGTTGATCAATACATTAATGTGTGAAAGATCGCTCAGGAGCGCCGGCGAATAACTATAGGTCAGGTTAACCTTGGCCGCGGTGACGACTTCGTCCGCACGAATATTGAATGGAACACTATCGCTCCCATCTACGCCTCGCAGGTAGAACGGATAACGCGCGCCTAGTTGTTCGAGCGTGAGTTTGTACTGCGGCACGAGGGCCTTAGCTGTCTCGGTCTCGGGCACATGTTCGACTGCATCAGCCGGTGCTGGCGTATCATCCATCTGCGGCAAGCTTTGGGCGTGCGCGCCGGCTGCCAGTGAAAAGGCCAGCAAGACAATTCTTATTAGTGAAATGCCACAACGCGAGGGCACAGCGCAAACTGTCATTTGGTGTTCTCTCCTTCTATTACTCATCTGAGTCCTGAATTCGCAGACGTTGCCGCGCCCGTGCGTGCAAAATCGAATAAAAAACAGCCCCGGCCAGCAAGGCGCCGAGCAAATACACGGCAATCAGCGCCAGCGGATAGCGGCCGAAAAACCATAGTGTGGTTTGATAGAAACCCAGATTGCCGACGTAGTAGGTTCGGCCTTTGGACACAGACTCCACACGATTGTCATAAACAATCGATAGCCCGCCCTGCACGCGCTGCGCCTGTGCTTCATTATCAATGAGCAACTCGACTGCGCTAAGCAGTTGTTGACCATCTTTTCCTCGTGCCACGATGACGCTGCGGCTTGAGGATACGGGTGACTCGAATCCGGCAAAGTAAGCTGGACTCGAGCGCGCTGAAACCGCAGTTGGCGAGGGGTGTGTACGGGTGCCTAATAGGTTCGATAGCCGAGTTATGATGTCGCCCGGCTTCCAGCCTGAAACGGCAGCTGCTTGGTTGTCCGAACGTTCGGCCTGCGGTAGCCGGTCTGCCCATTGAGTTAATAAAGGCGATGGCTTACCTGACTCGATCAGTAAGATGTCTTTACCGACCAAATCAGCTGCCTCGGCGCCATGCTTCACCTTTATGCCTGTCGCCGGATACCCAGTGACTCGCCCCGCGCGCCCCAGTAAAGTCAAAAGTGCTCCATACTCCGATGGGCCAGACTGTGCGGGCACAATGGCGATAGTCTCAGAGAGATCTGCCATGCGCGTAAAGGGAAAGCCTGAAGTGCTGAAGGCGGCGAGATCCGGCATCGCGATATGGTGTGGTATCCCCGACAGATCAATGGTGGATTCTGGGTCAATGGCGCTGCGCCGGCTATCCAACAGACTGTTTCGGCACTCCTCCTGGGGCGGTACCCGGTACCCAAATTGAAACTGCATACTTGCCAGTGACCCCAGCTTGTCTAGTGGAACATGCACTGTCCGTTGTATTGCGGAAAGATCACCACTCATCCATTGTTGGCCGGTTTTCATGCGGTCGGCAAGTGGGAACCGGGCAATATGGGTATGGTTAACAGAGACGTTCAGGGCCCCTTCGTCATCATCGGAAGTTGTCGATTGTTGATAGCGCAGCTTAATCGGCACGGTTTTGATACGCCAGTTGGACAGGTCAGGGGGCAGGTTCAGATTGATGCTGATAGGGGGTGCGGCACGCCCTCGCCGGGTCAGGTCATCAACCGGCAACAATTCGCCAAGCGTCACCGGCCGATTGGTGGGTAACCAGTTAGGAGCATCGTAGGGCTGGCGCGGCTCGACCTGCAGCTTGTTCAACTGCGCCGTAGCGCCACTTAGCGTCTGGGCGCCCAGAGCCAAAGCCTTTGCTGCCGACATGATTTCTTCGTCGTTACGGCCAGTGACTATCAGCATCTTGCCAGTCGGGTCATTTGGATTAGGACGTATCGTGACCGTAGGCCCGACCGGTTCGGGCAGGTTCATACCAGCCACCCCATCTGCGGCACGGCCAATGAACACGGCGTTCCCGTGCTCGGGCAATGTATCTGTGCTCACAGGAAAGTGGGCACCACGATATCCAGCCATGGCACCGAACCACGAGGCCAGGACGCCTGCGGCCTCCAGACGCGCATCCGTAACACCGCTGATCACAATTGGCAGGTTCAGGCGACGCACGTCACGAGGATCGAAAAATGGGCTGGGCAACAAGCCAAGCTCGTCAGGTAGAACCAAAGGCTCTACATCGAATATGAGGCGGCTTTGCTTGCCGATATCTGCCCATAAGTCTGGGTGGACAGGGTCTTCACAGCGCAACGTATAGTGCGCAATGAGTTGAATCGCCAACTGGTTATAGGGTTGCAAAAGCTGGGTGGGCAGATCGGCTTTTACGCTATTCCATCCGTCTTCGTCATGTCGAGGCTCCGAGAGCGAGATCGTGGACACTACCTCGCCGTTAAGCAGGATGTTCAAATGTGACAGCTGTTCGATCAAGGCGGGCGAGCGACGATAGGCCAAGTCTAGCTGCAAACGTTTTACGCGCTGATCTGAGCGTATACCAAAGGGCAGGCCCTGACGGTCGTCCACGCCGCGCAGCGCCAAATCGTCATCAAGATTGCCTATTTGCTGAAGCGCGAGGGCATAGTGGGTACTATCTGGGCGCTTATCGGCACCGGCATCGATTGTCTGCGCCCGCACGGCCCCCGCAAGCAGCGCTATGATTAGCAGACCCAGACAAAAGTAGAATTTTGTCAAACGGACCTTGCCTGTATCTACCGCGAAGGCTGTCACCGCTCGGCCTCAGATTTAGAGACTCGCCCAGTCAGATTGCGTGCGTTGCGGCCAACCTCACGCCATGTCTCCGTAGCTAAAAGGCTAAAGCCACGCCAGCCAATAGCACTAATTTGCTTGAGAGCTTGCAACGGAGCATCAGGTACCGACGCATTCCAGACCCTCGCCCAAATATCTGCGCGGGCGAACGTCATTTGAGTCAACGCAATCTGCTGTGCAATCGAAAGGTCATCGAAACGCACACCCAGGCGATCATCCTTAACAAAGCGCGCGGTTGCTGGAAAGACCTCTTCTTCATCACCTCGGAACAGGGAAATATCCACTGCATCGCCAACTGCCAGCCCCATTGGAGCAGGCAATACCAGACCAAGACCATTCTGAGAGAAGTCGCTGACCGTACACGCGATACGGTGTCCATTAGGCAACCCCAACGTGGCGCGTAAATTAGTTCTGACGCGCGGCGACCCCCGTACTTGGCGTCGTTCGCCCGCAACCGCTATGCTGGCGCTGCAGATCACAACATTGTGCATGGTCCAGACCATATTAATCATGATGGCCAGTGCGTTGCTTGTGTCACCTTTGCCCCAGAGGAGCATAACGATGCCGACCATCATGCCGATGAGATTAAGACTCAACAAAATGATGTACGGCCGTGCCAACATCCAGTCGAAGTAGGAGTGTTCGTTTGTGCCACCCTTCGCGGTGACGTTGAACTTGGCGCTATCCGGTTTGAACAACGTCGCTATGGTAGGGCGCATTAAGTACCAAGCCAGGACTGACTCAAAAATTTCATTCCAAAGCGTGTGGCGGAACTTGCCCTGGATTCGAAAGTTGGTAAGCTGCGCATGAAGAATATGAGGCACGGCGTACACAACAATTAGCAGGGCGGAGGCATGAAATACATGTGCTCCAAAAAATAGGAACGCCAGTGGCGTCGTCAGGAACACTACGCGGGGCAGGCTATAGAAGAAGTGCAGCGCCGCACTTAAATAACAGATTCGTTGGCTGAAGGCCAGACCTTTGCCCAGCATCGGATTGTGACTACGGAAGATCTGTGCCATGCCTCGGGCCCAGCGTATCCGTTGACCAATATGCCGTGATAAGTTTTCGGTCGCCAGTCCCGCCGCTTGGGGAATCGCCAGATAAGCCGTATTAAAACTCAGGCGGTTCATCTTGAGTGCTGTCAGTGCATCTTCGGTGACGCTCTCGACGGCCATGCCGCCAACCGCCAGCAGGTGCTCACGACGCAGAACGGCACAAGACCCACAGAAAAAAGTGGCATTCCAGAGGTCATTGCCATCTTGTGTTAATCCGTAGAACAGATGGCTTTCGTTGGGTACATTATGAAAGATCTCGAGATTTTGCTCGAGTGGGTCAGGCGAAAAAAACACGTGAGGTGTTTGGAGCATGACCAGATTGGGATCCTTCAGAAACCAGCCCATGCATATTTGTAAAAACGAACGACTGGGAATGTGGTCGCAATCAAAGATCACAATGAATTCGCCGTCTGTGCGGGCTAAGGCCGCGTTGATATTACCGGCCTTTGCGTGTTCATTATTATCCCGCCTCAGGTAACCCACTCCGGCCAGGCTGGCAAATTCTTGAAACTCATCACGTCGCCCGTCATCCAGCAGGTAAATGTTAAGCCGATCGGCAGGCCAGTCCTGTGACAGTGCGGCAAGTACCGTTTGACGCACGACACTTAGAGGCTCGTTATAAGTCGGAATATAAATGTCTACGTTCGGCCACACATCCATATTGGCGGGCAGCATTACAGGCTTGCGATGCAAGGGCCAGGCCGACTGGAAGTAGCTTAGCAGCAGCACCGTCAAGGCATAGAATTCTGCAAGCAACAGGCCATAGCCAAAAATGATATCCAGCCAAGTCTCGAAGCCCAGAGTATTCGTGACACGCCAATACATGTATCGCAGCGATGTCGCCACTGAAATAGACATTAGCACCAGCGTGATGTAACGCGCCGGCGATAATTTGTTCAGTGCATAAGCAATAGCGAACGTTAGCACTGCAAAGGCAAACTGGTAGCTCAGATCAAAGGGAGTCAGCACCACAGCCAGGCCCAGCAGGCCGGCAATTACCAAGCTTACGCCCCGGACCCATCCATGGCGCCATAAGGAAAGACCAACCAGCCAGTTTTCAAACTTTTCCATCATCAGGACACCACGTAGCCATCGGTGGCGAGACGGTCAATAATCCCCTTGGCACAATTCAGAATGTCATGAGCAGCCTCGCTATGAGGGGCATACTCGAAAACACTCTGACCAAAGGCTAGCGCTTCGCTAATCGCCTGATCGTAATGCACCGTCCCGATGAGGCGGTTGGCGAAGGTCGAACGCAACACATTCGCGACGTCTTTGCTCAGAAGGCGCGTCTGGTTCATTTGATTGATGATGACGCCATAATCGCGAAAATGTGGCTGGTGCGAGCTGTACGTTTCTATCAGATTTAGCAGCTGTGGCAAGGTGACGTAAGAGCCTGCATCTGGCAACACGACCGCAACTACCTCTGTGGCAGCCGAGAGCGCTTGCATCATATAGACGGAGGCTCCTGGTGGCGTATCGAGTACTACGATGACATTGGGATCTAGATTGAGTCCGTACAAAGTATCGCGCAACCAATGAGGCTGTTGGGCCAATATTGACTCAAACGCAATGCGTTGCGTTTCGCTGTAAACCCCGTAAGGAATCAGTGACAGGCCTGATGCGGTGCGCCGGATGGATGCAGCTAACGATTCAGGCTGACTGGAGGCGTGCACCAGCCCCGTATCGTTGTCGAGATCAAGCGAAAAGTGGTAGCCCAAGCCGTTTTGAGGGTCTAGATCAATAGCGAGCACCTGGTGCCCGGACAGTTGAAGCGCCACGGCTAGGTTGGCTGAAATTGTACTTTTGCCAACGCCTCCTTTGGTCGAGAGGACCGAGAGGATTTTCATGGCTGATGCTCCAGGACAAGCAGTGACTGCTTTTCAAGAAACATTAGCGAGCTGCGCGAGAAAAAATGGGATACCGGCTTATCAGAAGAAACAGCGGCATGAGATCCACGAAGGGACGTGATGGTCATAGTGCGTTTCATTTCTGATTACCTACCAAGGCAGTAACGGGCGTAATTAATACGGCCAAGGCTGGATTTAGCGTACTTTAACGCTCACTTATCCGCATTGCCTTTGCTCGACCACCCCAAAATTTGCAACACAGAAAAGTAACATTAAATATTGCAAAACATTGTCAGGTTTTGTCAACATTCGCGATTTTTAACGATAAATACTGGTTTGTCCTAGTAGCAGATGTAGGGTAAAAGAGACTGCGCATGACGTCGAAAATACCAAATACAAGCAGAAATCAGCAAAGACCTTGGGCAAAAAACATACTGTCAGCGATGATTTTCATGCCTTGCGCAGTCGGCTAAATAGGGATTGCATGGATGACGCGGGCTCTGGCGTCGGCTCATCAGGAGGCACTGGGAGCGACACCACCGTCTCATTCGTACGCTCCAGCCGAGCAAACACGGTACGCAGGTCAGTGGCAGCCACTGCGTCGCCACGAACATCTGGACTAGAACAGGTCGCCGGCGGCTCTGTGAGCTTGGCGGCAGTCGCCCGCACGGGCTTGTCCGCCTGTGGTTCGCATTGTTTCGGGGGCGCCTGGTTGGCAGAGTGTTGGTCGACACTAGAAGGTGGAGTGCTGCCCAAAGAGGACTGCTTGAATAGCGGCCAGCGCTTGCGCGCCTCAAGCTGCTCGTTGCTGCCGCTGATTTCACGATATTGATCAGCCGATTTTTCATCAAAAAAGGCAAATAAGTTCGTAATGTCGTTAGGGTTCTTCATCGTTAATACCATAGGACGTTTGGTCAGTAATGCGGGGCACCAATATGCCGAAGATCCGTATGCGGCTTTGGGCACCGTTCATATTAACGACCAAATTTATAATTCAATGCACCTGTGTCGCTGACGCCAACTTGTTTGACCTGCAGGCCATCTCCAGCACCTAAGAACACAAACCACTGTTGATAAATGCCCTCTAGAAAGCTACCAACCCATTCCATGGCTTCTCTTCCAAATACGGCCTCTAGTGGTGCGTAATCATGAGTAATCGAAATGCAATCATGCTGTTCTTGGATTTTCACAAATCCCCAGCCCATGCGTGTCCAGTGTTCATTTGCGGCTGCTTCTAAATCGATCAGAGTTTCACACGTGGGCAATACTAAATCTTGCCCGGTGTGTACACCAGCGTCTCGCATCAATTTACGTAAGGTGTCGCTCGGCGCCCAATTTTGCAGCGAAACGGCTAGTGAACGTAAAAACAATTCCCATTGCGCTCCCCGACGCTGGCTTTCCAGGTAGCTAATGACGTGGCTTTCCATCTTAATGTTGATTCCGGTTGATGCGGCGTATGCACGCCGCTTGTGATGATCAGTCTGTTGGCTATAGGACTGCTTTGTTGGGTGTTAAAAGGCTAATTGTTCGAGCCTAATGCCATTTGGTAAACAGCCAAAATTATTTTTTTAAGATGCTAATAATAACCTCAAATTATTTCTAATAGTTGCTGGTCTTAATGCGTGTCTGTAACATTTGATTGACTAATCCGTTAACTGCTCGATGAATAAGTCGATTTGCCAACCGTCCTCGCACCGACGCTTCAAGTCCGTAGTGTCACTGTATACAACTTCTTATTTTAAGCGGTAAGTTTGTTTAAAATGTTTGCAACGGTTCGCTTCTTCAATCGTCGTAATTTATTTATTATTGTGTTTGATTAATCTGCTCAGGGCTGAATTATTCTGACGGGCAAGCATGCAATGTGCTTGGGTAACCTTAACCGTTCTCAGGGTGTCGTCTGCCTGTGACCTGCGCCTCAAGATTTTGGCAAGACCTGTTGTAGCGTTTATGCCTACGGCGACGCCTGGACGCCGCACTCGAAGACGAAGACGACTCGGAAGTCTTGCAGCTGAAAGATGTCAGCCCAGGCAAGAAATTGCAGACGTTGCAAAATACTTTGCTGGACCACATTCCCGGCGTCAAAGCCGTCGCCGGAGCTATCGTTTCCCTCGACCGGCGAGGCCAGCGTGTCGTGCATCGACGCCCACTGCGTGTAGAGGAAGCCAAGGCGTTACTCACCTTGGAGCGGTTGCGACCAGTTCTTGGTGACACCGTGGGTCTTGCCCCCACCCGGAGCCCAAACAATACGGCGTTCTCACCCCGTTCAATAACCTACAGGCAGGCACGTTCGTCATCCTGACTCGTCGGCAACCCGCATTTTCATCCTTGCATTGGATTGTAGAGTTCTATAGGATTGTATTATTGACTGCTTGTAATCTTGCTGGTTCAGGATTCAGCAGGACTCATCCACAATCCAGGAGACACGATGAATCCACGTTCGGCCCAATTCCGCGAGCTTTTCAAGAAAGGTCCTTTCGTCTGCATGGGCGCGCATGACGCGGTTACTGCCAAGCTGGCTGAGCAGGCGGGCGCGCCGGCCATCTTTGTCAGTGGGTTTGCTGCCTCGGCGATTCTTTTGGGTAAGGCAGATGTGGGCCTGTTGACCCAAACAGAGATGTTCGAGCATATTCGCCGCATCTGCCGGGTCTCCACGGTTCCCGTTTTTGCCGATGCCGACACCGGCTACGGCGGGATCCTCGACGTTCAAAGAACCATGGAACTGTGGGAAGAGGCGGGCGCTTCTTGCCTGCACATTGAAGACCAGGCCTTGCCCAAGAAATGCGGTCACTTCGCCGGCAAACAAGTAATCACGAAACGCGAAATGAGGCTGAAGCTGCGCGCCATGCTCGAAGCACGGCGTGACCCCAATTTTTTCATTGTGGCCCGTACCGATGCCGTGGCCGTAAACGGCCTGGACGACGCGCTCGACAGGCTTGAAGCGTATGCGGAAGAGGGGGCCGACGGACTATACGTGGATGCCCCTGAAAGCATGGAACAGTTGCGCGAGATTGGTCGTCGGCTAAAACCGCTGGGCAAGCCCATACTTTTCAATATGGCCCGATCGGGCAAGACACCGTTCCTTTCGCTGGATGAAGTTCACGAGTTGGGTTTCTCGTTTGCGATCTGCCCGATAGAACCAATGTTCGCCATGCATAAAGCGGTCAAGGAAATGATGGAAAGCTTTATGCAAGAAGGTTGCTCAACGAACGTGATTGCCGATCGCATCACTTCATTTCAGGACTTCAACCGATTCGTGGGCATGGAGGAATCCGTGGCGGTCGAACGCAAGTTCGCTGATGACGATTAGGCTTGAACATACTTCATCAGCAAATAAATACATAACAGGAGAGAGACCAATGAAGCTATCGAAACTGGCCCTGGGTTTGGGTCTTGCCCTTGCCATGGGGGCGACCGCCAACGCGCAAGAGGACGCAGCAAAATTTCCGGAAAAGAACGTTGTGATCATCGTGCCGTATTCGCCTGGCGGCGGCAGCGACAATGTATCCCGCGCTATGGCACACTTTCTGGCCCAAGAGTGGGGGAAGTCCGTTGTCGTCGAGAATAAACCTGGGGCAGATGGGCTTATCGCCACCAACGAAACCATCAGGGCCAAGCCGGACGGCTATACATTGCTGGTATCCATCCCAGCCATCGCCATGCTCAAGCACACCAACAAATCCCTCAAGGTTGATCCGCTGACGCAATTGACCCCCGTCAGCATGATGGCGACCGGGCCAACGGCCATCGTGGTGAAAGGCAAGACCGACATCAAGACTGTGGCAGACTATAAGCGCCATTGTGCTATTGATGCCAACAACTGCAGTTGGGCCAGTGGCGAGCCCTTTACGCTAATGGTGGGAACAGGTCTTATGTCCTCACTGGGTTTGAGCGATAAGGTGACCAATGTGCGCTATGGGGGTACCTCGGCAGCGGTAGGCGATGTCATCGGCGGGCACGTTACCTCGCTGGTGACAGGCACGTCGTCGGTCCTGGCGGCTCATAAATCTGGCGATTTGCGAATACTTGCCGTAAGCGCCGATAAGCGTCTGGCGGAACTGCCCGATGTCCCCACCTACGCGGAAGCAGGCTTGAGCGATGCAAAGTTCACCAACAATTGGTACGGCATCTTCGCACCGGCAGGAACGCCGGAAGCCATAAAGAAAAAAATTGCCGATGGCTTTCACAAGGCGGCTAACGCGCCCGAAGTCTTGAAAGTGCTGAAGCCTTTGCTCTTGTCGCCGGTGGGCAGCTCGCCGGAAGAGTTCTCCAAGCAGCTGGCGGAGGACCAAAAGATCATCGATGCATCGGCTGCCTCGGTATTCGCTGAGAAAACCAACTAAGCTCAATCATCCCAGGGGACGCCGCCCGCGTACGTTTTATAGCTGACGGCGGCTCCCCAGCCTGAATCCACCGGAAGCAGCACTCCGGTAATCTTTGAAGCAGCCTCAGAGCACAGGAAAGCTACGGCTTGCGCAACGTCCTCTGTGCCAGGCAGGGTGTCCAGGGCATGCACCGCAAGAATCTTGCCCAGATCCCGATGGCCTGCATCGATTTTTTCTTGCAGGCCCTCTGTCAGCACATAAGTGGGGGCCACCGAGTTGACGCGGATTCCGTGGTGTCCAAGCTCTACGGCTAGCAACTGAGTCAAGCGCTGAATGGCCGCTTTTCCGGGATTGTAGGCGGGCAGCGGCAACGGCAAGAGGCTGTTGATGGACCCCAATGTAACAATTGAGCCCTGCCTGCGTTCTCGCATCTGACGTCCGAAATCGATGCACGCGTGCAAGGTTCCATGGTAGTTGACTTGCCACATACGATCGTGGCTTGCCATGTCCATGTCCAGTATCGATTCCGTGTTGGGAATCAGCGCAGCAGAAGTGACCAGAATGTCCGCCGGGCCCATCTCGCGTTCTAAGGTCGCTGCCACCTGCTGCATTTGTACTCGGTCGGCCACATCGCAGGGGTAATACCTGGCAACTGCGCCGCTGCGGGCGATATGCTGCGCCGTTTCACAGCCTTTGTGCTTATCGGTATCCAGGATAGCGACGGCGCAGCCTTCTTCCGCAAAACGAGTCGCGCATGCCCGGCCGATGCCGCTGGCACCCCCTGTGATCACGGCGATCCGTTGGCGGGTCATGCTGGCTTGGCGGCCTTGCCGCGGACTTCGACACCCACCTGGTCTTCGATGACACGGATCATTTCGGTCATGTCGGCCTGGTAGCCTAGCTTCTCGGCGGATGAGTTCAGGAAGGCGCGAACGGCTTGGCCGACGGGCATGGGTATGCCCAGACTATCGGCTTCCTCCATGCACAGGCGCACGTCCTTGGCGGACAGGCCTAGTGAGAAGCCGAAATCGAAGGTGCGCGACAGGACAAAATTTGGAATCTTCACTTCGGACGCATTGGATCGGCCGGATCCGGCATTGATCACTTCAGTGATGATGTCAGCATCCAGGCCCGCTTTAGTGCCCATGACAAGCGCTTCCGATGTAACCACCAGCGCGGTGACCGAAACCAGGTTGTTGATGACTTTCAGAGTTTGCGCCATGCCGGGCTCAGCGCCGACATAAAACTGCTTGCCCAGAATATCCAGTATGGGCTTGACCTCTTGGGCGCGGTCCTTGTCGCCTGCCACCATCAGAGCCAGTGTGCCCTTTGTCGCCCCTGCTACGCCGCCGCTCACCGGGCAGTCTATGGTGCTTATGGATCGCTCAGCCAGGCCTTGCGCCAGTTTTTTGGCGACACTGGCGCCGGTTGTCGACAAGTCAATCACGGTGCGCACGGCACTGCCTTCCACCAGACCGTTTTCCCCAAGGCCAACCAGGGCAACGACATCAGGCGTAGGCAGGGAGATCAGAACGATGGAGGCCAGATCGGCAACGGCCTTAGGCGTGTCGGCGCGCACCGCGCCTTTACTCAACAGCGGAGCCAACGCTTCCTGATTGGCATCGCAGATGACCAATTCATATCCGGCGTCTATCAAGCGGCTGACGATGGGCCCGCCCATTCTTCCTATACCTATGAATCCGAGCCGTTTTTTTTGCACTTCGCTCATGTCTGCTCCTTTTGCTTGATTTGATATTGGGTAATCAGAATTAGACCTATGCAGCCGTCCAGCCGCCGTCTATGGGTAAGACGGCGCCGGTGACGTCTCGCCCCGCGTCGCTGCACAAAAAACGGATCATGGCAGCGACGCTTTCCATTGCAACGAATCGACCGGTGGGCTGGCGCTGGGCCAGGTATTCGTGGGTGGCCTGCTCTTGCGATACGCCCGCTTTGGCAGCTATGCCGGCGATACGTTCCAGGATGGCCGGCGTAGGAACTGTGCCAGGACATACCGCATTGCAGGTAATGCCGCTGGTCGCGGTTTCCAGCGCTATGGCGCGGGTCATGCCGATTAGTCCGGTCTTCGTGGTGACGTAGCCCACGCGATTGACCGCTGCCGATGAGCCATAGACGGAAGACATGTTTATGATGCGGCCCCATGCGCGTGTTCGCATCCCCGGTATGGCAAGCCGAGATGTATGGAAGGCGGCCGACAGGTTCACGGCGATGGACTCGTCCCAGTGCAGAGCGGGAAGCTCTTCGGCCGGCGCGAAATGCCTGATTACGGCATTATTGACGACGATATCCACATTGCCGAACTGCTGCTGCGCCGCATGCATCAATGCTTCGATCTGGTCTACGCGGGCAAGGTCGGCTCGGCTAAGCAGAACGCTGCGTCCCGATGCCTGGCGCAGATTATCGGCGGCATCATGTGCAAGGTCTTCCGGCTCCAGGCCGTGCATTACGATGTTGCAGCCGGCCATGGCAAGGTCTTCGGCAATGGCATAACCCAGCCCGCGGATGGAGCCGGTAATCAGGGCGCATTTGTTTTCGAGCATCATAGTGGGTGAGTGGGGCGTGCAGGCGCGGATGCGCGTTTATTTGGCGGGGTTATTGGGGGCTACATCCAGGCGGACCACTTTCCCGGCGGTCTCTGGTGACAGGGCGGGGTAACGCTGCATGACCTGAGGGTCGTGTCCCGGAATAATGTGCTGGGGCGAATCGGCCAGGCGGCGCACCAAATTATGACCTTCCAACATATCGCCTACGTTATAGACGGCGGGAAAGGGTATCTGGTGTTCTATATTTCCATACAGATGGGTGGCGTCGGAAGCAATAACGACCCAGCCGCGTTTTGTCCAGACACGGACAATCTGCAGACCCGCCGTATGGCCGCCGACCAGGTGTAAGGTCAGGCCCGGCGCCAATTCGGTGTCGCCACGATGAAACTCCACTTGGCCACCATAGAGCTTGCGCACAAAACTGACTATGTCGTCGACATTGAACGGCTGGCGCAGGGCGGGGTGACACATGCAGCGGCCTGTTGCATAAGCGGTTTCGGCATCCTGAACGTGGAACTTGGCCTTGGGAAATTGGTCCAGCGTGCCGGCGTGGTCGTAATGCAAGTGGGTCAGGATGATGTGCTCGACGCTTTCGGCGGCCACGCCGACAAGCGCCAGGCCATCTTTGACGGGCATAAGCAGTTCGCGCCCGCGCGCCCGCGCTGAACGTTCCTCGAAGCCGGTATCGATGACATATACCTCGCTGTTGCGCCGGGCCACCCATACGTAATACTCAAGATCAGACTCGGCATCATGGAAATCCACGGGGCCGATATAGTTGTCATGCGCCTTGCGGCCGCCATGCCGTGCATATCTGATGGCGTAGAGTTCAAAGGGTGCAATGCCTTGAGCATCCATGAATTAGTCTCCCGAGTCCTGTTCTTTCGTGGGCCAGCGGGCTGGCAAGTCGTTTTGTTATCTTTTAGTTCTGGGGCGAAACGTAGATGTCAGGCTTTTTTAAGGGCGGTGTCCTCGTTCTGCTGGCGCAACAATGAAATTGCTACGGCCGACGCGTTCCGGACATGCCGGCTTCCGGCCTTGCGAGCTGCTTTTTCATCCTTAGCCTCCAGTGCCTTGAGCAACTCGCCCAATTCGACGAGGCTTTTTTTGGCGCGCCCCGGCGCCGCCATGGACATTGACCGCAGCAGCATGATCTGTGAGTTCAACAGGCGCAGACTATTCGATAACGCCTCGTTGCCGGCACCATCCAGCAGGCAGCGGTAAAAATGATTCTTGGCTTTCAGTTGGCCCAAGGGGTCAACTTTGGTATGTGAAGCCCGAAGGTCGGTGTAAGCCTGCTTCAGGTTTTTCAGGTGTTCCGGTGTCGCGCGTTCGGCAAACAATTGACTGGCCAGCCCTTCTAGCTCCTCACGAACCCTATAAATGCCGTCGGCCTGTTCGGGCGTGATCGTCTCGACAACGGGCCCGCGATGTGGAATGACCTTGATCAATCTCTCGGTCTCAAGCTGGCGCAGCGCTTCACGCACCAAGGTGCGGCTGACGCCAGTCATTTCGCACAGCTCTCTTTCCGGCAGCCGTTCGCCCGGCTGAAAGCGGCCTGCCAGAATGGCGTTTCGTATGCTTTCTGTAACACTATGGCGCAACACTGCGGCAACACGATGCACCTTGAAAACATCATCTGCATCTTCGGACTTCATATTATTTCTCTGTATTTAGCGAGCGTTAAAAAAGGTGGCACGTTCGAGGTGCTCGATTCCATTCCTGGAACGTGCATAGACACCAAGTTTAGTCCAGCCGCCGCCCTATCAGCCGCCCTATTGTTTTCCTAGGACGCTACGTACCTTTTCGATATATGCCTTGCCGTCGAAGCCCACCTCTTGGGCCCGCTTGTACCACGCGTCGTAGGCTGGTCCGATGTACTGGGGCTGCATCAATTTGGCGCGCTCGGAGTCGGGTGCAACCCAGAAGGCCACGCCTTCGGATTCCATCTTTTTCACGGCGTTACCCACAAACTCGGCATGGCGCGAAAAGGCCTCTTCCTGGATTTGATCCATTACGCCTGCGACTTGCTTTTGAATGTCGGGCGGCAGCTTGTTCCAACTTTCTGGATTGGCCAGTATCGCCCAGCCATTCAAGGGGCCGAGGCTCCAGTTTTGTACGTTTTTGGCAAGACGCCAGTATTCCAGAGCGTTGCCCACGCACGTCGACGTAAACAGACCGTCGATCACGCCGCGCTCAAGCGCTGGATAGATCTCGGGAACGGGCAGGGCAACTGGCTTTCCGCCCAGTGCGTTCACCACCTCAGCCGTCTGAGGGTTATGCACGCGCAATCGCTTGCCCTTGAAGTCGGCCAGCGTCTTGATCGGTTCTTTCGAGAATAGCTGCTGCGTGCACCATACGCCGTTTGCGAGCACGATGGCGTCCCATTTTTCTTTCCAGATTTTCTTGGTGTCTTCGAACCAGAAGGCGTCGCCGACCTTTTTATATTCCTCGACATTGTTGATCAGACCCGGCAAATTGAATATGCCCATACGAGGCTCGTCTGCGGCCAGGTAGGTATGCAGGGCGGCGCTCATGTCTACGCGGCCTTCGCGAATCGCTGTTGCGATCTGGGCGGGTGGAACCAGGGAGTCGCTGACCGTAACCTTGACCTTGCCGTTGGTGGCCTTCTGGACGCGTTCGGGCACGGATTGGGTCAGTATGGAATAGCCATCGCCGGGCGAGACAATGACCGACATCGTCAGGTCATACTCTTGCGCCGAGGCAGGCGAGGCGGCAAAAAGAATGCCGGTGCAGAGCGCGGCGTATGCAAACGTGCGAACAAGATTCTGTTTGCAAGCATTTGACAGTGACTGCGGTACAGCCGTTTGCTGATAAGTTCGCTTCATTGTCTTCTCCGTATTAACTGCTTTTCTGATTGGGAACGAATGACGCCGCAGACCGGATTGGATGCCTCAATGGTGGTTGGCTGAGACAACTGGCGCAGGAAAATATTATATTATCGTCATGGCGTCATGCGATAATACAATATGCGTTTAAAAACAGCAATGGCTGGCAGCATCGCCATATAAGGAGACTCAATGACAATAAAGAATCTCAGCGATAAGGCGCCGCATGGCGGCGCGGGTGCTGCCCCTTCTCCGTACCCTTTGTCCAACAATGACGATTTCATAGCGGTGCGCGCTGCCCAGTACCTTGTGCGGGCAAGCGGTTTACTGGCCGGCCTTGCCTTGCTCGCCATGGCCCTGATCATGTGCTTTGAGATTGGCTCGCGCTCCCTATTCAATTCGCCCACATCCTGGGCCACCGAGATTTCGACCTATTTGTTGGTAGCCGTTGTATTCCTGGGCCTGGGCATTGCCCAGAGCAGCAACAGCCACGTCCAGGTCGAGTTGTGGGTGGATAGGCTTTCCACCAATGCCAGATGCGAGGTCGAACTTATCTGCCAGTGGAGCGGGCTGTTCTTTGTTCTGATGTCGGCATGGCAGATGGCGTCGTTCAATGCCAGGGAGTTCTTCAATGGTACGCGGGACTGGGGATTGCTTTCGACGCCCCAGTGGATTCCGGAGCTGTCGGTATCTGTCGGTCTTCTGGTTTACGCGCTAGCCATTCTTATCGATATTTACCGTTTAAAGCCGCCCAGAGGTAATGTCCGTCGATGGGCGCTACCTGTATTTTCCTTACTATTGCTGATGGCGCTGATTGCCCTGGGCCGACATAGCGTATTGGTATTTGGCAATCGCTACGACTGGGGCAGCATAGCGATCGTCGTATTCATGGTGCTGGGCATGCTGGTATGGAGCGGTTCACGCACCATGCTGCATACGGTTGTCCTGCTGGGTGTGCTGTCTTTGCTGTATTCGTTGATGCGAGGGCAGCCCTTGGCCCTGGTCGGACTGCTGCTGGTGGCTTCCATGATATTTCTGCTGTTGTTCGGTGTCCGCATAGCGCTTGCCTTGGGGCTCGTTGGTACGTTGGGTGTCTACTTCCTGCTTTCCCGACCGCAGTTATCGTTGCTCGCAGAGCGAGCATGGAGCAGCACCAATACATTTACATTGTCGGCGGTGCCCATGTTTATCTTCATGGGCGGGCTCTTGCTGCGCAGTGGAATCGTCGCCGGGATGTTCGACTCTCTGGTCCGTTGGTTCGGGCGCACGCCAGGGGGGCTGGCGCATGCCAGTGCGGGCGCATCGGCCATATTTGCCGCTGTGTCGGGATCGAGCATCGCAACGGCTGCTACCTTGGGTAAAGTGGCCTGCCCTGAAATGATAGAGCGCGGATACAGTCCTCGACTTACTTATGGGGTTACCGGCGCGGGTGCCACACTGGGCATTTTGATACCTCCCAGTATTCCCATGATCATTTATGGCACCACCGTCGGCGCGTCGGTGACCCACTTGTTTATAGGTGGCCTCCTGCCTGGCCTGCTGCTGATGTTTATGTTCATGCTGACCGCTTTGGTATGGGCTTTGGGCTGGCGCGGGTCGGCGCCGGTCGCACATGCCTACACCATGAAGGATAAACTGGCCAGCTCGAAAGGCATGGTGCCTTTTGCCGCCATCATATTCGTCGTTCTGGGTTCCATGTATGCGGGAATCGCAACGCCCACCGAGGCTGCTGCCATCGGGGCGCTCGCCGCATACCTACTGTGTTTGATGCGCAGGAAGATCGATATGAGAGGGCTTTTCGCCGTTGCCCTGGATACCGCCAAGGTTAGTGCGATGTTGCTGCTTATCGTAGTTGGCGCATCGATATTTAGCTGGGTATTCGATTACATTCGCCTGCCGCGCGAGATCGTCGCCCTGATTACCCATGCCGGTCTGTCTCCGTGGGTAGTGATGGTTTCGATGACGCTGGTCTATCTGGTGTTAGGAATGTTCATCGAATCAATTGCCATGATGTTGATGACACTGCCTGTCACATTCCCCATTGCCATGGCGCTGGGCATGGATCCAATCTGGTTTGGTATTTTTCTTGTCCTGATGATAGAGGTCGGGTTGATCACACCGCCTCTGGGCATGGTGCTGTTCGTTTTGAGCAGCACGAGTGAAAAAGTGACCTTCATGCAGATTTCCATGGGTGTGCTTCCGTTTGTTGTCGTCATGCTGGTTTTTCTGGCAATTCTGTATGTATTTCCGGAAATCGTGGTTTGGCTGCCCCAACAGGCGAGGTAATCAGCATGTTCAGCCGGGTGCAGCGGCCAGTTTGGCCAAGTGCCCCATATCTTCTGCGTCCTCCATGTTCCACACGGCCTGGATCAAGGGGTCGGCGTCACACCCCGAACGCCCATAGCGACAAAGGTCGCGCAATTTGATTTCCAGTTCATCGTCTGTCAAAGGCCGGTGCAGCGAGCCTCGTGCCATTTGTACATGCTCTTGCTCGATCGTCTGGTCACGGAATCGCAGCAGCACTTTGGCACTGTCTATCGCATACGCCTCATCGTCATTGAAGCTCAGCAGAGCGCCCAGCGCACGCAGCGTTGGATCGCCGACGGCTTGGTCGGAAAACGCCTCCAGGCCGGCGTTGCCGCGCAGCAAAGCGACAGGCACGGCATGCCGGGCGCTTACCTGCGACTGGCGCCCCGTCTTAATATTGGGGCGGTCGGTGCGCTGGCGCAGCAGCGGATTTCCGGTTAATTCGATGGCTTCGATAGTCTCGAGCCGACGCGGCTCAATGCGGGCAGACAATGCCAGGCAGGCATCCAGCACGGGGTTTAGCACCACACCGCAGGGGTAGGGCTTATAAGCCACATTGCTGATCTGCCAATCATTGCCCAAGCCGCGTGTCACGGCGTCGAAATCCGGCGCGTCGCCAAAAACCTGAAGAAAGCCGTTTACGCCTTCCAGCGGCCGGGCCGGCCCATCGAAGCCGTCTTGAGCCAGAAGCGCCGCCAATATGCCATTGCGGGCCGCGTTGCCAACGCTGACACTCTTGGACATGGTTCCCAGAGATTCCACAAGCCCTCCCGCCTGACAGGCCGCCGAACCCAGGGCCCAGCAAAGCTGTGTGGGTGATAAATTCAGCACCTTACCTACGGCCATGGCGGAACCGAACACGCCGCACGTGGAGGTAATGTGCCAACCCCGGTTGTAATGGAAGGGGGATATGGCAAGGCCGATCCGGCATTGCGCTTCCACGCCAAGCAGAAAGGCCAGCATGAAGTCTTTGCCGGCAAGAGGCTGTATCTGGCCTAAGGCGAACAAGGCGGGGGCGACGGGTGACGTCGGGTGGATGATGGTCGGAATATGCGTGTCGTCGTAGTCATACACATTCGCGCTCATGGCGTTCAGTGACGCAGCGTTAAGCATGTCCAGGCGTTCGGGGCGCCCGACCAGGGTCGATGCATGGCCCGCAGAGAAGCGCGCGTAAGTTCTTACAGCACGATCCAGGGTGGGGTCGCTGCACCCGGCCAGCGCCACCGCGAAATAATTCAACACCGACCGTTTGATCTCGTGGCAGATGTGGGCGGGCACCTGTTCCCATGTGGTATCGCTGATAAAGGCGGCCAGTTGCGCCGAGACCGGACTCAGTTGGGCGGCTTGCTTGGTGTTTTTCATGGCGTGATGGCATTCCTGTCAGTGGGAGGCACGAATATGATACCCGTGAAAAGTCGATATATTGTATGACGATATGATTGACAGATTGTAGTTCTAACACCATACTTTATTCCATATTTTCCCCGTTACCCATGTAGGAGTCAGAACGACTATGCGCGAAGAATTCAATACAGAGCTGTTTGCCAAGGGTTTGAAAAACCGCCAAGAGGTACTCGGTGCAGAGCATGTGCAAAAGTCTTTGGACGCGGCAAACGATTTCACGGCAGACATGCAAAAACTGGTCACCGAATGGTGCTGGGGTGAAATTTGGGGACGTCCAGGGCTAGACCGTCGCACGCGTAGCATCATGAACCTGTCCATGCTGGCTGCCCTGAATCGGCCTCATGAGATACGCCTGCATGTGCGCGGCGCGCTCAATAACGGCTTGAGCCAAGATGACATCAAAGAAATCTTCCTGCAGGTGGCCATCTATTGCGGCGTACCGGCGGCCCTGGACGGCATGAAGGTAGCCTCGGAAGTCATTGCCGAAGAAAAAGCCAAAGGCAATAAAGCCGGAGCCAAATAATGGCCTCGACCCTACCCCGAATTGGCTTTGTGGGCATTGGCGCCATGGGTGCGCCCATGGCGGGGTGCTTGCTAAAGGCCGGGTACCCCCTTTCTGTATTCGACAACAACCCCGACCGGACGGCCGCCTTTGCCAAAGAGCATGGCATCAAGCCTGCCGCCTCGCTTGCCGAGCTGGGAAAAGAGGCGGACGTCATCATAACGATCTTGCCCAATAGCGCCATAGTCCAGGATGTACTGTTCGGCCCGCAGGGCCTTGCGCCCAGCTTGCGACACGGTGCGGTCGTCATTGAAATGACCTCGGGCATTCCCAGCCAAACGGTAGCGTTCAGTGAACGGCTCGCCGATCAGGGCGTCGTGCTGTTTGATGCACCAGTCTCGGGCGGCGTGCCACGAGCCCGTACGGGCGAACTCACCATTATGGCTGGCGGTGAGCAGGCTGATATCGATACCGCCAGGCCCATTCTGAATGCGCTGGGTAGTGTCATCGCTACAGGCAAAGTGGGCTCTGGCCATGCCATGAAGGCGCTCAATAATCTGGTGTCTTCCGCCGGGTTCCTGATCGGCATAGAGGCCCTTATCATTGGATCGCGTTTCGGCATCGACCCCGAAACCATGGTCGACGTCCTGAATGTTTCAACGGGCATGAACAACAGCACGCAGAAGAAGTTCAAGCAGTACGTGCTTTCGCGCAAATTCGATTCGGGGTTTGCCATGAGCCTGATGGTCAAAGACCTGACCATCGCCCTGGGTATTGCGCACGAGAACAACGTAAATGCTCCATTTGCAGATTTATGCCGCAACTTGTGGGCCGGGGCCAGCGCTGTCCTGGGCCCGCAGGCCGATCACACCGCCGTCGCTTTGCTCAGTGAGCAGCTTGCTGGCATCCAGATAGGCAAACCTCCAGAGCAATAACACTTTATCTGTCGGCAGAACAATGGTCGACAAATAGCCGAGGAGGCGCAGTACCACAACCAAAGGAGAAGGCAATGAACAAGCATATAAGCATAGCGTTACTGGCCGCCGTAGGGTTAATGCCATTGGGTACGCACGCGGAAGTCAGTAAGTTGAACATCCCATTGGGAGCAGGCGGTTTCGGGTTTCTACCCCTTCATATGATGAAGGAGCACAAGCTCATTGAAAAACACGCCGAGAAGGCGGGCCAAAAAATTACTATAAATTGGTCCAATATTGGTGGCCCTTCAGTGATGATCGACGCCTTGCTTTCCGGTTCAGCCGATTTTATTTCAGCGGGCCCACCGTCATTTCTGCTGTTGTGGGATCGCACCAAGGGAACATCTGATGTCAAGGGGGTGGCTGCCATTAGTTCCATGCCCATGTATCTGAATACCAACGCAGAGCACCTGAAGTCCATAGACGACCTGAGGGATGGCGACAAGATTGCTGTAACGTCGGTCAAGTCATCGATCCCGTCCATCGTCATGCAGATGTATGCGGTCAAAAAATATGGCAAAGACCAGGCGTTTCGGTTTGATCCTTACACCGTCAGCATGAAGCATGGCGATGCCGCAGCCGCGCTGTTATCGGGGGGCGGCAGCATTGTTGCGCATTATGCTTCGTCGCCGCTGGCTGAGCGCGAACAGCAAACAAAAGGCATTCGCACCATTCAGAATACGGACGACGTCATGGGCAGCTCGACAACCTTCACCATGGTATCGACCACCACCAAGTTTCATGACCAGAACCCCAAGGTCTATGCTGCTTTCGTCGCGGCATTGGAAGAGGCACAGGCCATGATCAAGGCCGACAAAGAAGGTGCCGCCAAAGTGCTGATCGCTTCAATGGGCGGCAGCGGTGCTGTCGATCAAATGGTCAAGATATTGAACAACCCATCGATCAAGTACACGGCCAAGCCCGAAAACGTCATGAAGTACGCCAAGTTCATGAATGACATCGCGTCGATCAAGCATCGTCCCGAGAGTCTGGAAGAACTCTTCTTTCCCGGTCCCGCCGTTTCCACAGGAAACTGATCGCCAGAGCAAGCCGCATCCGGTTGTTGCCGGCAGCGGCTTGCCTGGAAAGAATGTCTGGAGACCGCATTTCATGGTTCAAACCGCAACACCATTGCTGTCGGTACAGGGCGTCACTCTGCGTTATCGCACCAAGGACCACCTGATTACTGCGACATACCGCGTCAGCTTCGATGTTTTCCGCTCTGACCGGTTTGTTATTGTCGGCCCGTCGGGCTGCGGCAAGTCTACGTTATTGAAGGCGGTCGGCGGCTACCTGCCCACGGTCGAAGGCCATATCAAGCTGAACGGCCAGGAAATCGTCAAACCCGGACCGGACAGGGTGATGGTGTTTCAAGAGTTCGATCAATTGTTGCCCTGGAAGACCGTAAAAGAAAACGTCGTGTTTGCCCTGACGGCTAGTGGCCGACTGGAGCGCAAGGCGGCAGAAGAAAAGGCCATGCACTACATCGCCAAGGTCAACCTTTCAGACTTTGCCGACAGCCTGCCGCATACGCTTTCTGGCGGGATGAAGCAGCGCGTGGCCATTGCGCGTGGCATGGCCATGGAGCCGGACATCCTGCTCATGGACGAACCTTTTGCAGCGCTCGATGCACTGACGCGCGCCAAAATGCAGGAAGAGCTTCTACAGCTATGGGAAGACACCCGTTTTACCGTGCTGTTCGTTACACACTCTATACCTGAGGCGGTACGCATAGGCAGCCGTATTTTGCTGCTTAGCCCGCATCCTGGCCAGGTTCGGGCAGAATTGAATAGCGATGGTCTTGACGCAACGGGGCCTGATGGCAAGCTGTTAACCCAGCGCATTGAAGAGCTGCTTTTCCAGGAGAGCGCAACGCAAGGGAGAATGGCTCATGTCTGAAGCACTTACCAACTCAACGGTTTACCGCGAAGAAATCGTCAACACCGTCGAAGACAAGGGTTTTGGCATCGTCGAGAAGCCATTGGGCTTATGGGAACGCCTGCTGGATAACGGCACCTTCCGCAAGAGCATTATGCTGATTCTACTGGCCATAGTCTGGGAGGTTTATGCCCGCTGGTCAGGAAATCCTTTGCTTTTTCCTACCTTTATGGCGACCGTGAAGGCGTTCTTTGCCGGTATCGCATCAGGTACGCTGCTGTTGGCGACGTGGTCGTCTATTTCGCTTCTGCTGCAAGGCTATGCGGCCGGGCTGCTTATCGCCGCCCTGTTCACAGCCTTTGCCAGTGCGACGCGAGTGGGTGCCGACTTGCTTGAAACACTGACATCCATGTTCAACCCATTGCCGTCCATCGCTTTGCTGCCGCTGTCCATGATCTGGTTTGGACTAGGCAATGCCAGCATAATCTTCGTGCTTATCCACGCCGTACTATGGGCCGTCGCTCTGAACACGCACGCCGGGTTTCGATCGGTCAGCCTGACTTGGCGCATGGTGGGCCGCAATTATGGCTTGTCGGGATTGCAGTATGTATTGAAGATTTTGATACCTGGCGCCTTTCCCAGCATACTTACTGGCATGAAAATAGGGTGGGCCTTCGCGTGGCGCACGTTGATCGCCGCTGAACTCGTATTCGGGTCCAGCTCCGGCTCGGGCGGTCTGGGCTGGTATATCTTTCAGAACAAGAACATGCTGGATATACCCAATGTATTCGCCGGCCTGCTTACCGTTATCCTGTTCGGTCTGCTGGTTGAAAACCTGATTTTCAGAGTGGTGGAACGGCACACCATTGGGCGCTGGGGCATGCAGACGTGAGCCATACTATGAAGACTTTAGCTCAAACCCTGGCCGAATTCGTCGTGGGTATGCCTGCTGACGGCGTTTCGTTGTTGGCCATCGAGCGTGCCAAAATGAGCTTGGCCAGTACCATAGCCAGCGCGGCCGTGGGCCAAGACATAGACTCGGCCCGCATTGTGCGGTCCTTGGAGTTGGAAGAGGGCGGCACCGGACAAGCTTCTGTGTGGTTTCAAAATGCCCGGCTGCCGTTAACCAGAGCGGCAAGGGTAAACGCCGTTGCCAGCGATGCCGCTGCATCCGACGACAGCGACCTGCGCAGCATCGCCCACATTGGCACCATTATTTCGACAACGGCAGTCGCGCTGGGCGAGCACACGCGTAGTTCGGGCCTCGACCTTCTGGCCGCCATGGTGCTGGGTTACGAAGTGGCCGGACGCATCGATGAATCGCTTACCCCCGGCCGCATGCAGCGCGGTTTTCATGGGTCGGTGTCGACGGTGTTTGGCGCGGTGGTCACCGCCGGCCGTCTGCATGGACTGGATGCAGGCCGCATGGCGCACGCCATTGCGCTGGCGGCCACGTCCATAGGCGGCATGGCGGTAGCCGCCGACACCAGTTGTGCGCGTGAGTACCATGCGGGCAACGCAGCCATGATAGGCGTGCAGGCTGCGATGGCAGCCAGACGGGGCTTTCAGGCCGAGTTGAGCATTCTTGAAACGCCACGCGGTTTCCTTAGCGCAATGAACGGCCAGGCTATCGAAGACATTACGCTGGGTCTGGGCGAAGACTGGGACATCATCACCGATATGGCAATCAAGCTCATGCCTGGCGCCCACCCCTTCCATGCCACTGCCGAAGCGGCTGCGGACGCAGCCCGCGCGGGCAAGGTCAAACCCAACGAGATCGATCGCGTCACCATTTCTGCAGCGGTGCAATTCACAAACTTTAAGGGTGAGCCACATCCGCGCAACCTAGTCGATGCTGCGCACAGCCTGGTGTATTTTGTGGCGGCCTCGATCGTTGATGGGGAGTTCAGCTGGGACGCCCTGACGGTGGAAAAAATGACCGACCCAGTAATTGGCCGCCTCCAGGATAAAGTCGTATTCGATCCATCGCCTGCGCCTTTGCCCGACAGGTTCCCGCATCGCCACGGCGGCAGTGTGACCATTGTGCTAAAGGACGGCAGGGAATTTTCCAGCACCTGCGTAGCGCCACGCGGCTCAGGCCCGCGCGGCGTAAGCTGGGATGACATCGACGCCAAATACCGGCGACTGGTCCCTTTGGGAGGATTGGAGCCGGGGCGCGTGGAAGAAAGCCTGTCTTTGCTGCATGGTTTTGATGTGGTGGATGATGTGAGTCAACTGACCAGCATGCTGACGATTGCAGCGCAAGTAAAAGATACGATCAGCAACTAACCAGTTATAGCAGGCGTCGCTATGCCAGTGTCACCATCGTGTGGCTATTGGGTTCACCAAAGAGCATCAAATAATAGGACTCATCAGCTGACAACACAGCATCGCCGTTGCCTTCGCCCGCGGTGACAGAGTTCCAATCAGCGTCGTACAAGCGCCACGCCTTTAAATTGGCTATTTGTAGTGCGCCCGCTGCGGTCAAATGCACACATTGCGTATTTCCGTTTGCGTCCAGCTGCACAGCATGGGTGCCAACACTGATCGACTGAATCGAACTCATGGGCCGATAGCGATGGCCGCCGAACGATAACCACTCACCATCATCCTGGCGCTGGACGATCAACTCGTTGAGATCGCGCCCAAAGTTGACCGGTATTTTCAGAAAATGGCGGGTGCGGATATCGTCGTCGGGCAAGAGCAGTTGTTGCCCATCGATATGAACATACCCAGGCAACTCGGGAATTTCTTCCAGCGTAAGCAAAGGGCTGTCCAGAGCCAGCATTACCGAGGACTCGTCTTCGTTGACCAGCACCCAGCTACGTCCCAGACGCGATTGCCAGGCCGACGAAATCGGTGATGCTTTTTGCACGCGCTCAGCATAAGGAATTGCAGTCATATAATGACCGTAGCCACTTAGCGTGCGCGCGGTCAGAAAGCGATTACCACCGATGTCGCTCAGGCGATAAGAACGTGGTGAATTGGCGGCTGCGAACCATCCATCACTGCGCAATTGCAAGCCGCTTGCCACCATCTTCCACTCGCTGGTGCGCCATGCCAACAGGGACAATGTCCGATCGTCACCGCGCACAATTTTCGTAACGCCCTGCACACTGGCGTAATGCCCTTCCAAATCACGCAATTCGACATCGCTCGCCGCTACGACTGGCGGTGGGGTCAACGGCAACAGAGCAGGCAGCGCTGCAATACTATGTTTATCTTGCAAGGCATTCAGCAATATACGTTCGGCTAGCTTACCTGCCCCATAGCTTAACGAGGTGCCGGTAATCATTACCGCCAATTCCTCTTTGGGTATAACGAAGAATTCACTGCCATAAAAGGCGGTGCCGCCGTTCTTTTGCCAGCAGGTAAAGCCCGCATCGAGCAGCCCTGGCTGTTCTATGCTGTCCCAGCCCAGCCCCCACTTCCAGACAGGTGTCGGATTGAGAAGCAGGTTGACCGTTTGGTCACTTCCCATTTGTTCGACAGCGGCGCGCGAAAGAAGGCGGTGTCCGTCCAGCTCGCCGCCGTGGATGAACATCATGGCGAAGCGCATCATTTCAGTTGGCGTGCTGCTTAGTCCGCCAGTGCCATGTGCCTGCACGAACTCCTGCCCCTGTTTTATACCGTCTAAATAAGGGTGGGCGAAACTGCCTGCTGCATAATGCTCAAGCGGATATCGACTGCGGATCATCTTCAATGGAACCAGAATTTCGTCCGTGACGAAGCGTGCATAGGCTTTGCCGGCAACTTCTTCTACGACGCGTTCGGCCATGGTAAACCCATCGTTGCAATACACCGCCAGTTCACCCGGCTCATGTTTTAAGTGCATTCCGGCCAGCAAGGTTTGCGTGTTGCGAGCGTATCCTGACAAAGGCTGAAACGTAAAAATATTCTGATAGTTTGATCCCGGGAACCCCGACGAGTGACTAAGCAGCATGCGCACCGTGATCTTTTTATAGGCAGGCGATAACATCTGGAAATCGCGTATGTAAGCCGTTACGGGGGCGTCAAGATCAACCAGTCCCCGATCAACCAAAATCATGATGGAGGTTGCCGCAAACACTTTACTGACCGACCCAATGTTGTAAAGAGTATCAGTGGTGGCCGGCGAATTGCTGACCCGATCAATCACGCCAAATGTTTCCTGCCAGATAACGCGATTGCCATCGCCCAGCGCCACCGAAATAGAAGAGGTATCAGACTCGGTCATGGCCTGCAGGATTGCCGCGCGGGCGTCCGCAATGGTAGATGTGTAATCTACATTGCCCGAGTCACCTGAACCGTTGGAGCTATTACACCCGATCAGAGGAACGCCCACTGAGCCCGCCAGTGCAGCCTGCAATATTCGGCGTCGCATGGGCGAAACCATGGAATTCTCGTATCGTGCACCGCAAGTGTGAACTGCCATACCGCCTTTTTTTTATAGTTATAAACCGGTCCCGCAGGCCATTCGCCTATGGCCCCGGGTTCGTGCTAAGCCTCTTAAGCGACCAGCTCTACCATGCCTGTGTCCAGGTGATAGAGGCCCCCGATGACCTTGATTTTTCCTTCTTGAGCCATTCTGCTCAATATAGGTGTTGCTTCTTGCAATTGCTTTACGTTCTGCTTGATATTTTGAACGGTAGCTGCATGCACCAACGTACCGTCATGCGACTGGGCCGCAGCGGCGCGTACGGCTGGCATCAGAGCTGTGACGATGCTTTGAATATGACCGGGAAACTCGGCCTGCTTTTCAAGTGCACTGACTGTTGCACCCACTGCGCCGCAACTGGTGTGCCCCAGCACCATAATGAGTGGCGAGTTCAGAACTGCGGCGCCATATTCCAGACTTGCCAGAATGTCGTTGGTGACGTAATTTCCTGCCACACGCGTCACGAACAGGTCACCCCTTTCTTCGTCAAAGCATAATTCGGGGCTAACGCGCGAATCAGCACAGCTCAAAATAGACGCATAGGGATTTTGCCCACCCGCCAGCGCTTCACGCGTTGAGTCAAAGCTGCGACTTTGGGTCTTGCCGGAAATGTAGCGTTTATTTCCATCCATCAAGCGCTTCATCGCCTGATCTGGGGAGAGGACGTTACCCGGTTTGGGTGGTAGTTTTGCGTGAGCACACCCAGCCATTGCAGACAGGCCAAGCAGTGACAGGGCGCCCATCGCGCCCATGGCAGCCCGCCTGGAGCTCGATTCGGGCAAGTTGCTCGCAACAGATTTGTTTATACATAATGTGCACATGATTTTTCTCTCTGTTCTGACATCAATTGAACCGCACTTGACTTCGAATGAGAGGCAGACGCGGGATGCAAATACATTCAAGACAGAGCGCGGACATGTGTAAGAAATATTTTCGATCTCAACACAGGGAAAGAATAAGTACAAATGGCCAGTTTCACTATCCGATTTCCGCAATAACTTGCGTATGATCAGGCTGCCAGTGCCCGGCGAAGCGTT
Organism: Alcaligenaceae bacterium; assembly: GCA_013416395.1. Taxonomy (GTDB): domain Bacteria; phylum Pseudomonadota; class Gammaproteobacteria; order Burkholderiales; family Burkholderiaceae_B; genus Allopusillimonas. The sequence continues at coordinate 5,239 of JACCEP010000007.1, read as the reverse complement.
GCCGAGGGCAGTTCGTCGAACATCTGCTGATAGTCTTTGGAGAACCGGCCCATGTGCAAAAAATGCCAATGGCTAGCCACCCGGGTAATGGTGATGTTTTTATTATTGGCTTGCATGAGTGCAGCTCTAACGCCATTGAGTCTCATGCAGCGAAGGTAGGCATAGGGAGAGACATCCAGTATCGCGCCAAAACTGTATTGCAATGTACGTTCTGATAATTGCAGGTCAGCACAGATAGCACTAATGCTGGGGCAGACATGTTGCTCAAGCTGGGCTTTTATGTAATCTACGACGCGGTTAACGGTATGTTTCGCACGACGGCGTGCAGTCAGGGTGATGTTTTTTTCTGTGCCAATGAGCCGGCTCGAATTTAGTGTCGACAATATTTGTTCCAGAACAATATCGCCTAACACCTCGTTGCTTTCGACTGAGTCTGACTGACTATTGTCCTGCACCAGCTGAAAAATATGTTCTACAAACTTGTCCAGCGATTGCAGATTATCAAGGTCAAGACATAAAAGATTGGTTGGTAATGCGCCCCAGCGGGACGGGTTCATCGCCCTCGCCTTGTTCAAGAGTACTGACTGATTAAAACGAAAATACACAGTTTCGACGTTAGCTGCCACACGAATATCAACTTCGGCGCCCGCAGGCAAAAAAAACAACGAGCCGTCGGCCGGCGCATATTCGGAAAAACCATTTGAATATTGTTTATTCCGAAAGAAGGAGACCGTACACGATTCTGGATCAATAACACTGCGCTTATGGATGGTGCGGTTCTGGTTCTCACGGCACACACTTAGCTGGTCTTGCTCAAGCATGTGTATATAGCCAGAATAATGACCCGGTGATATCTGATTTATTTCAATCGGCAGCCAATGTTGAAACTTGGCTTGCTCATAGGGATCTTGCAGTGTTTGAGTCCGGGTAACCATCATGGCGGCGGTGGCCTAGTGTTAGTCATGTGCCATTCTCATTATGGGTTTTGTTGAATACAAACCATAATAAACTGAAACGATTGGTTGTATGTGTTCATCATCAGTAGTTACGTTTGTATGCAGCTTGCCTGCGCACCGACGTGTTGCGCGAACTGCTGCAGCGAGGGTTTTCAGACATACGCGCCAGCGGGCCGCTGCAGGGGAGCCCGATAACAGGTGCCCGCAACCGTGACTATCAGGCGAATGGTCTGAGCGCTGGTGCCGCAAGCTAGCAACAGGCAGAGCAGCGCTTTGCGTGGCGAATGCAGGCCGTCAAAGAGATTGCGTGCTTCTTGCAGGCTTTGCCTGGTACCGGCGTCGTACAGCATTTCCAGCACGGCGCGCTCGGCGACCGATACGCACAAGCCTTCGGGTTGGCCAGGCGGCGTGCCCAAGTTCTTGGCAGGCAGCGTATTGTCGGGCCAGTCGAAAAGACTGGCGTAGACGTAGCGCGCCGGAAAGCGCGCGGTGAACCAAGTTGGCGGGGTGTGGCGGACGTTACCCCACAACACCAGCGTATCGCGTTTGCCCAGGTTGTGCCTGACACCATGCATGGCTAGGGCGCTCTTGCCCCCGAGATGCAGGCCGGGCACGTGTTGTGGGAGAAACTGTAATGTTAATCTCGAGCAAAAGGAGGTTTTGAATGCGATCAGTTACCGTAAGAAATGTACCTGAAGAGGTACATCGCGCCATCCGTGTTCGGACCGCTCAACATGGACGCAGTATCAAGGCAGAAATGCGTTACATTCTTGAGTCCGCCGTAAGACCGGAAGGCCGTGTAGAGCTGGGTTCGCTTATGAGCGAGATTGGCCGCCAGGTCAAATTGACACCATTAGACTTCTGGTTGGTCTTGCCGTTCACGGCGCCGGTATCCAGGATCGTGACGGCGCGCCGGACCTGTTGAAATCTATCGCGACAGCTTATCCGTTGTTGCGCCATGTCTTCGCTGATGGCGGCTACGCCGGACCTAAGCTTAGAAGGGCGTTGGGGAAGATCGGAAGCTAGACGCTGCTGATCGTTGAGCGCTCTGACACTGCGCAGGGCTTCGAAGTCCCTCCCCGAAGATGGGCTGTCGAGCGGACTTTGCGTGGCTGGGAAGATGTTGCCAAATGGCAAAAGCCCGGGAAAATACTATCGCTAGTGCCGAAGCCTGGCTTCTCATCGCCCATATCAGGCGCGTCACCCGCATGCTCGCAAGTTAATGAATTCCCAAACATGGTTTTGAACCAGACTCTCAGACAACTTCCGCGTCATGACCCATGAGAAGTTTCAGATGTTAGAGTAGAAACAATGTAGATTAACAATGCTCAGTAAGGGGAGGGGGGCGTATGTCACGCTTACATCCATGGATTTCCATTTTTCTGGTGGCCGCGCTCGGCACCATGTCAGCTCCGGCTGCGGCGCAGCAGGTCAGCGTCCGGGATGCGATCGTTGCCGAGACAAAGGACTTCCAGATATTCTGCTTTACCAACCAGAGGTGTCCGGCCAGCGATGTCTCGGAGCCGCAGCGCCGCGCCGCGCAACGCGGGCTGGAGGAATTGCAGAAGGCGCGGGCCTGGCTGGACGGGATGGGCTTTGACGTTGCGAATGCGAACATGGACGATGGCAGCGACGGCAAGAAGGCGCTGCGCTTGCAATTTGACCGCGCGACCTACGAGCGACGCTGTGATTTGATGGCCAAGGCGTGCCGGACACTCAGCCCGCTCGACAAGGGGCGGGTGATCCTGCCCATCGAGAATGTCGATGGTCTCGCCGACGGCGAAACGCTGGTGCATGAATACGCCCACACGCTCCAGCCATCGCGGGATGCGCAGGGCGTGGACTGGATCAACGAGATGGTGGCGACTGCCATCGGGTCGGCATGGGTGCGCAAGCGCACCGGGCGCAGCGAAGTCTACGAGCCGAAATACAGTATGGTCCTCGACCGCGAATTCTGGGACGGGCAGGACGATCCGGGTTTTGGCAAATGGGACTACGCGATCTCGCTGGGGGGCAGGGTCGGTAGTCAGGACGGTGTTGCCTATCTTGCGCAGGACCGTTTCATCAACGCCGCCAAACAGCCGGACCTACGCAGTGGCAACGGCATGGCGTTGTTTTACGACAAGTCACTGGTCAAGAGCGCGACGTTCGACGAGTTTTTCCCAGGCTACGTCGCGCGATTCAACAATGTCGAGGACGGGGGCGCGCAGCAGGACCGTACTGGCAAGTATATCTACTACGGCGATATTGCCAAACACGAGGTTAAAGTGACATCGACCCATGTCACGCATGAGGACATCTTTGCGGGCGCGGCCATCGCCTTTGCTGCGCATCCGATGTTGCTGTCGCTGAGCGTGACGCCAACGCCCGATACGCAGCCTGCCGACAATGTCGTGCTGGCGACGGTCGAAGTCATCGGTGCGAGCGATGCCGCCAGCCTGGTCCTTGTTCGCGAACACCGTCTGGCCCGAGAAAAGCTGCGCGATGTGTTTCTCGTCGATGGCAATGATGCGCCGGACGAGCTTGGCTTCTACCGGGTTGTATACACGCCGATGCCGGACATAACGACGCCCGCCAGCTTTAAGTTGAAGGTGCGCACCCGCCCGGTCAGTTTCGAGCCGCCGAGTTGTTTCCAGGCCGGGCAACCGTCCGAAATTTCGGTGACTGGCCTTGCCGACGGAGAGGCCGACAACTGGCGGTTCAAGACCGACAATGGTGTGGTGGATGGCAGGACGATCACCCCCGCCTCACCCGGCAAGATCAACGTCAGTGTCGAGATCGACAGTCCGATCACGCGGGGTCAGACCGGGATCACGCCGAAGGCGCCGGACAAGACGCGAGTAGAACTGGGCAGCTTCGACGTGGCCGCCGACGACTGCATGGTACGCCTGACGATAGGTGATGCAGTGATGACCTATGTTGCGGATGGACCGTTTACGCAGTCCGCCGTCAAAGGGCGGAGCGAAGCCATCTATTACAGCAAGTCAGATATCGCGGTTTGGCGCGGCGGATGGATGCCACTCCCCGCGGAGGCCAAGCAGATGATGATAAGAATGTTTTTCCAGAAGAACCAGTTTACCGGCCTGGAAACCCTGGGGGCGCTTTCAGGCGATGAGGTGAGCGGAAATTTCATGGCAGTCATGCCCAAGGCATTTTCAGAACGTTTCAGCTGGAGAAATCTGAAAAAGACACGCGGCGTGAACGGCGGAGCGCCCAAATTGATCAGCGCGCCCTGTCCGGATGGTGGTCGCGGTTGCACCTCGCTTGTGTTCCTCATGGAAGGCATAAGCGTTCCGGTGACGTTCGATGCCCAGAAACGCCCCAAGGTCGTGACGTTCGACGGGCACGACATGCGTTTCGAGTATGGCACTTGGGACGTACGTCGCCCACCCGGTTGGTGACACGTTTTGTGCCGAGATCTCTCGCTCAACACGGCGCGCAAGACACGCGCGATGCGACACGAGAGCGGGGCCATTGCGACCTCTGCACAGGCCGCAATGGCCTCAACGTCATCAATATGGTGCATCGCTTTGATGGGTACCATCAGGCCCGTCCAAAGTGTGACGCGCCGCGTCACAATTGTCGTTCGGCACTCAATTTCGGCTTGACCCCACGCTAATCCCGACTTTATCCCCAAGCGATCCAACATGCCATCGGGCAGACAAAGGCGCTTCGGCAGTAACGCATCATGAGCACGACAACCAAAATTACACAACCGCATTTCGTAGTTGCCGTTCGAATGAACGGGGACATGCCGATTTTGTACAGCTATATTCACCACTGGAGGGGCAGGCGTTCGCATAAATCAAGTCATGCGAGATCAGCGAACAATAAAGGTGGCTGATAGTCCGTCCCAATGATTGTCGTAATTCTTCGATTCGATAGGGTGAGATAGGAATGATCATGCAGCAGCGCCGTACCGCTACCCCTATCGTCTTACGCGGGCGGTTTGAAGCGCAACTTGTCGATATGGATCGCTTGACATCCTCCCCTCCCTTAAGTGAGGGGATTCCTACCGTGTTCAGTCCGCAGGGACTGACTCACCTCGGCGGGTTCCTGCTGCTGGCGACCTTACTGCATCGCTCACTTCACAGGCGAACCGGGCGTGTCCCGCCCTTAGAATATTGATCGCGCCGACCAGATCAGCATTTTCCTGGAAACCGCATTCCACACACGCGAACTGCGCTTGTGTTTGCCGGTTATCCTTGGACACATGCCCACAAGCCGGACAGGTGCGGCTGGTGTTCTGTGGCGGTACGGCAATGAGATAACCGCCGTTCCAT
>JACCEP010000006.1 GCA_013416395.1 Alcaligenaceae bacterium | reverse complement strand
CGAAGATTACACTCTGCCTTGGGGTACATGAGCCCCATGCAATATCAGCAACAGTGGGTGGCGAGTCAGTACAAAGCCGCCGCCTAAACCCGGGAGCTAAGGGCTACGAAAACCGGGGGCAAGTTCAGTCAGACTGAACAACTGGCCGAGCTGGCGAAGCGCCGCTTCAATGCGCTCACATCTATGGGCTATGCCCCAGACCACAACGGTCTTGATGCAGCTGCGCAACAACACCTGGCATTGCAACCGCTGCACAACGAGCTTAGCCAATTGGCGGCTCAGGCTTTTAAACTGAATACCGCCAACGGCATCACGCTTGATGCCTTCATCAAACACAACCAGCAGGCCCTCAACGAGCTTAAAAAACTGGCAGGCCATGGTGATCTCTATAACGAAGGCGGGCACAGCACGCCACGTGCGTCGCGACTGCGCACGCCTATACGGGCGGGTTAATCACTACCATTTTCTACGATTTTTCCTGATTTCCAGCCTGGTCGCGTGCATCACGACAGGCATTTTGCGTCGGCCGCGAAGCGGTGTAATTTGCAGCTTGACCACGCAGCCCTGTTTTATGGCCGCTTGCCTGGCGCAGCGGCATCGACCACGGCCAACGAGGTGTCAGCGCTGTAGCGTGTCTTTCAATGCAAAGAGCTTGAGCAAGGCCGACGGCAAGTCGGTCTCTGCTTTTAACCCGGCCAGCACTGAGGCCACGCGTCTGATCGGTGTGTTCTCAGCGGTGCGCGACAGCTGCCATGCAGCAAGCCCGAGCTGAATGGTCTGCGACACCACGGCAAGCTGACCCGTGCTGTCGTTGTTGAGCAACGGCCACAGACGCAAAGCATATCGCATGGCTGAACCACTTTCATGGCCCAGCAACAGGCAACGTGCAGCATAATCCCGGTCCGAGAATGGGAAGCGCTGGCTCACCAGCGCATACAGCGTTTTGTCTTTGGGTGGTTCAGATTGCCCCATTAAACGCAAAGCCACTAGTCGTGCCGACAACGGTGACTGGCCGCGCGCAATAAGACGGACCGAATGCTCACACACCCAGGGTTGCATGCCAAAGCCAGTTTCACGCGGCTTCCCCACGTAAAACACGGGAAACTCTGGCAACGTAACAGGACGGTAATCCAGGTTTCTAGCCAGCGCAGCCACCGTTGTCATTTCATCATTCACCCAAATCGCAGTTGAAGGCGTGACGGCGCTTATCCAGATCTGTTCAAGTTCTTGCACGTGTCTGACCAGATTTGGCTTAAAGCCTGCAAAATAATGAATGGCGTCCGTCATCCCGGGCTGAGAGACCAACCACTTAACCTGGTGCAGCACTGCCTCGGCGGGCGAAAGCGGTCTGACCGAGGCTGCCCCACACGAAGACTGCCACCCGGCAGCACCCCGAGCAGACTGCGTCGGCGACGCAATTGCCTGCCCGTCTGCACCGAACAGCAACACGGCACCTAACTGCTCTACCCCCTGCCCGTACACTGGCATATTTGCCTGTAAATGCGCAGCAAAAACCCGCTGTTGAGCTACCACATGTGTCAACCAATCCTCGCTAGAAGAGGTGGACGAGGTAGACGAACTGAGCGACTCGAGCCCATCGGACGGACTGGACGGGTTGGGCGGGTTGAACGACCTTGATGCGCTTGGTGCGTAGGATGGACTGGGATGACTGGACAGGCTGGTTGATTTGGTCAGGTTTTCCTGGGCAGTGGACGCATTCTTAACGGCCTGCCTATGTGCGCGGTCGCACCACACGGAGTAGGCGGCTGCCAGCACAGGCGTCTCAGCGATGTGATGGCAAGCCGCCTCGACCTCTTCGCCTGACAGAACGGCCTTGTCTGACGCTGCGCCAGCCAAAGCCAACAAAGCCGACAGCACATGCCGCCGCTGCATTTTCGCGCTTTGGGACTCTTGCTCACAACCATTTTTCCCCAGCTTTAACAAGGCAGCAAGATCAGCTTCTGACGGCACGTACAAGGTGGGAGAACGCCTGCGCGGTGCAAGCGCCTGATCGACCAACACTGCAGCAGTGGGGCAAGCGAGGTCTTCCGGGACGCGCTGGCCGACTGAAACGTAGCGTATGGGCAGCTGAAAACGGATGGCCGTATCAAGCACAGCTCCCAACCGTATGGTTTCATCGACCTTGGACACGACGCATCCTTGCAGTGGTGGCCCGCCATCACTCGAATACGTTTGCGCCACATCATCGAGCGTATCGCCATGAGATGCGGCATTCATCACCAGCAGACGCTGCACAGGCCGCGCCGCCGCAGCCATCAGTGCAGCCTGAGCACCAATACGTCGATCACGCTGACTCACGCCCACGTTATCGATAAGCAGCGTTTGCGCAGGCTTAAGGCCGCGGATAATCTGATTGAGCTCGATCTCATCACGAGCGATGTGCACGGACACACCCAGCATTTGCCCATAGAGCATAAGCTGTTCATGCGCCCCAATACGCCAGGTATCGGTTGTGGCCAGCACCAGGCCTGCTGGCCCCGTGCGTTGCACGCAACGTGCGGCAAGCTTTGCAATCGTCGTTGTCTTGCCGACGCCGGTGGGGCCAACCAAGGCAATCAACGCCCCTGGCTGCAAAAACTTTTCGTCGTTTTCCACATGAGGCAGATGGGACACCAACTGATCACGGGCCCACTGCTGGGCAGCGCGCCCGGCCAGCCCGGCAGGCAGACGCTTGAGCATGGCATGCAGTAGTGCTGTGCTAAAGCCGCACTCCAGCAGTGTCTGATACAAGTTTGCCACACTCGGGGTGTCACTAAGCTGGTTGCCCCACATCAATGCCTGCATGCGACTTTCAAGCGCTTCGCGCATCTCGCCCAGCGTCGACAATACGCTGCTGTCTTCCCCTGCCGCGCCGATTATCGTTGCATCGGGCGTCCAGCCAGAATCAGCCGCCATGATCTCCACACCCCCATTGATACGGCGGTTAGAGAGAATAATGGCATCTGGCCCAAGCGCCAGGCGTACTTGACGCAAGGCCTCACGGTTGGTGCTGCCCACAAAGCGACTTGCTTTCATGGCCCAGGCGCCAGACGCACTTCGCGCAAGGCCTCACGGTTGGAGCTGCCCACAAAGCGGCTTGCCTTCATGGGCCAGGCTCCCCGATAAGCGTGGTCACACGCAAGATACGGTCTTCAGGGATTTCAGCGGTCGATAGCACGCCAAGCATGGGAAAATGATGCCTGAGAAAACGTGCCAGCGGTGCCCGCAAGGCCGGCGACGCAACCAGCACAGCGGGTTCACCCTGTTCATCTTGAGCGGCGATGGCGCGCTGGGTTTCATTAAGCAGGCTATCGGCCAGCCCCGGCTCAATGGCACCACTGGTGGACCACGCCTGGGTCAACACGCTTTCCAGCCTTGCATCCAGGCCGATCACCCGCAGCTCACTCTCACCCGGATACCATTTTTGAGTGATTGCACGCCCCAGTGCAACACGCGTCAGCGCCAGCAATTCGACCGGATCGGGCCCGGCGCCTTCGGGGCTAAGCGCAGCCAGACGTGGTGCGTGCTCCGCCACCGTATCCACAATGCGGCGCATATCCCTGATAGGCACCTCTTCCTGCAAAAGGCCTCTGAGCAGCTTCTGCAGTGACGCCACACCTATGGTTTTGGGTACAAAGTCTTCAACCAACGTCGGCGCCTCACGACTAAGGTGAGCAAGCAATTGCTGCACCTCCTGGCGGCCAAGCAGATCAGCTGCATGCTTGTGCATGAGGTGATTAAGATGCGTGGCCATCACCGTGCTGGCATCAACCACGGTATAACCCGCCACCTGAGCCTGCTCGCGCAGCGACACATCGATCCAGACCGCAGGAAGCCCAAAGGCAGGATCTATGGTTGCCGTGCCCGGAAGCGTCATCGTCACGCCACCCGGGTCAATGGCCAGCCAACGACCCGGCGTCACCATGCCGCGTCCGATCTCAACGCCCGACAGCAAAATACGGTAATCATTGGGCTTGAGCTCGAGGTTGTCGCGAATGTGCACGACGGGCGGCAGAAACCCCACATCTTGGGCAAATTTTTTACGCAGGCTGCGGATCCGATGCAGCAACTCGCCATCCTGGGCATGATCCACCAGCGAGATCAGCCTGTACCCCACTTCCAGCCCCAGCGGATCGACGGGTGCCACATCATCCCAGCTGGCCTCGGCGGCCGCGGCGTCAATCGCCGCCTGGGCTTGCGCCGGTTCGGGCGCGCGGCGCAACCCGTCAACGGCCAAACGCCTGCGTAACACCCAGCCTGCTGTCGCCATCATGGCTGCAAGCATCAGAAACGCGACATGTGGCATGTTGGGGATCAGCCCCAAGGCCGCCATAATGCCGGCGGTAATAAACAATACATTGGGGTTGGAGAACAGCTGGCTCGTTATTTGCTGGCCTACATCTTGATCGGTGGCGACTCTTGACACCACCACACCGGCGGCGGTCGAAATCACCAATGCAGGAATCTGCGCAACCAAGCCGTCACCTATGGTTAGCAGGGTATAAACCCGTGCAGACTCTGAAAAGCCCAGGTCATGCTGCCCCACCCCAATGACCAGACCACCCACCACGTTGATGACCATGATCAACAGCCCGGCCACTGCGTCACCGCGTACAAACTTACTGGCGCCGTCCATGGCGCCGTAAAACTCGGCTTCTTGCCCCACTTCGATGCGCCGCCGCCTTGCGTCGTCTTCACCTATGAGGCCAGCATTCAGATCCGCGTCAATGGCCATTTGCTTGCCTGGCATGGCGTCCAGCGTGAACCGCGCACCGACCTCGGCAATACGCCCCGCACCCTTGGTGATCACCACAAAATTAATGATGACGAGAATAACGAATACAACCATGCCAACGGCAAAATTTCCGCCGACAAGAAAGTGCCCGAAGGCTTCAATGACCTGCCCGGCCGCATCAGGGCCTTGGTGCCCATGCAGCAGAACAACCCGTGTGGATGCCACATTGAGCGCAAGACGAAGCAGCGTGGCAAACAGCAATACAGCTGGAAAGGCGGCAAAATCAAGAGGCTTTTTGGAGAACATGGCCACCAGCAGAACCATGACCGACAACGATATATTGAAGGTAAACAGCAGATCCAGAATGAACGGCGGTAGCGGCAATATCATCATGGCCAGCACCATGAGTATGAGAACAGGCCCTGCCATCAGCCTGGCGTGAGCGGGGCCATTGTCTTTGAGCAGCGTGAAAAATGCGTTCATGATGCGAGATGTGTCATGTTCTTGTGTTCATCAGGGTCAAACCCCGGCGGGACGGCAAGCTCTGAAGGCTGGCGTGGTTCAGGTGCCAGGCCGTCACGCCAGCGGCGCAGCTGAAATACCCACGCCAGTACTTCGGCAACCGCCGCATAGAGGGCAGTCGGTATCTCATGCCCAAGTTCTACATGGTGATAGAGGGCGCGGGCCAGAGGCGGTGCGCTCAATATGGGCACATTGTGCTCATGGCCCAGCTGTCGCACACGTGCGGCAACCAGCCCGGTGCCTTTGGCGACCACCCTGGGTGCGGCCCCCTGATCGTGTTCCCGATAGGTGAGCGCCACGGCGTAGTGCCTGGGGTTGGTCACAATCACATCGGCTCGTGGCACCTCTGACATCATGCGTCGTCGGGCCATGGCACGCTGCTGTTGACGTATGCGCCCTTTGACATGAGGGTCTCCGTCATTTTCCTTGCTTTCCTTCCTGATCTCTTCACGTGACATGCGCAGTTTTTTCTGATGACTGAACAGCTGCCAGGGCACATCAATGGTGACGATAAGGAGCAGGCTTGCAGCAATAATTGCGCAACATAGGGCGACCAGCGCAATGCCCGCAGCCAGAGCCTCTGACACAGACGCGTACATCAGCGCCATCATGTCATCCTGGTAATGCGCGATAACAATAACCGCCACCCCACCGATGACAAGCGCTTTGGCAAGCGTTTTCAGCAGCTCCACCACGGTCTGGGCAGAGAACATACGCGCGACGCCTTTAACCGGATTAAGTCTGGCAGACTTGGGCTCCAGTGCCTTGAACGATAGCAACAGGCCACCAAGCAGCATGGACGACACAATAGCCGTAACAACAAGCACACCAAACAAAGGCCATAAAAGCCACAGCGCATTGCTTGCCGATTGTGCAGCCACGGCCAGCATAAACGCCGTATCCGTGCCCACTCGGGGTTCAAACCAGAGGCCGCTGCGCATGATGTCGCTCAAGCCTTTGTACAGTTGTGCGCCAGCCAGCCACAGTACAACCAACCCTGCTGACAGCAGCAAAAAAGTATTGAGCTCGCGAGACCGGGCAACCTGCCCCTCTTCGCGCGCCTTTTCCAGGCGCCTGGGTGAGGCAGGCTCGGTTTTTTCGAGATGACTATCCTCTGCCATGCAGTGCCGGCTTTATATTGTGACAGTGCATCAAAACCCCAGGCTCGCAAGCAAATCGTCAACCTGATCCTGGCTGGTGACCACATCCGTCTTACCTTCCGGGTTTACTTCCGGGCCGTTGATAAGTGAGTTTGTTTCTTCCCGTTTTTCTTGTGGAACGTTATCGATAAGCACCTGAATCAGCTCAGTTTCTATCGCCGAAATAACACCCAGCATGCGCGTGATCACTTGCCCGGTCAGATCTTGAAAGTCTTGTGCCATGATGATGTCCATGAGACGGTCAAGCGAATCTTGTGTGCGTGCAGGCACCAACGCCAGAAACACCCGGGTTTCATCCACCAGTTCTCGGGCCTGTGGTAGCTCGACAGGGTGATCAAACCAGGCTTGCCAACGTTGATCCAGCACCAGGGCCTGGCGCTTCAGGTCTTCTTGCAAGGGCTGAGCCTGCTCGGCTGCGTTCAGCACGCGATTGGCGGCCTGCTCAGTCATGGTGGCAACATAGCGCAGGCGATCGCGCGCGTCAGGTATGGCGTGGGCTGCCTGCTTGATGGCCTGGTCCAGACCCAGATCACGCATGCTGACCCGCAGCATATGCGTCAATGAGGCGATGCGCTGTATGAGGTCGGTCGAAGGCGGCGGGCTGGCTGGCTGTTCTGCCAGCGTGTTCACACTTTCGGTGTTGATGTATGTGCTGTCCATAATGCCTTCAGCTCCCCTGTTTTTCAAAAATTTTGTTCAGCTTCTCTTCCAGCGTGGCCGCTGTAAAAGGCTTGACGACATAGCCGTTGGCACCCGCCTGGGCCGCCGCAATAATGTTCTCTTTCTTGGCCTCGGCGGTCACCATCAGAACAGGCAGTTTTGACAGTGCCGCATCAGCACGTATGTGTTGCAGCATGGTCAGGCCATCCATATTGGGCATATTCCAGTCGGACACCACAAACTCAAAATTGCCGTTGCGTAATTTTTCGAGCCCCATTGCGCCGTCTTCGGCCTCATCGACGTTTTCAAAACCCAGGTCTTTCAACAGGTTTTTAATAATGCGTCGCATGGTCGGAAAGTCATCGACCACCAGGATTTTCATGGTTTTCTGTACCACAGCTAGTTCTCCAGAGTTATGTACTGTCAGGCTTGTGCAGACTAAACACGGTGTCCGTATGCGCCTGCGCTCGCAAGAATGTGTTCACTGATTTCAGACAAGGGCACGCCGCAGTCAGCTGCCCCAATAAGCAACGCTTCACGCGGCATGCCAAACACCACGCAACTGGCCTCATCCTGAGCAATGGTGACGGCACCCGCCTGCTTCATGGCCAGAAGGCCTTGTGCGCCGTCTTTTCCCATGCCTGTCAGCAGTACGCCCACGGCATTGTTCGCGGCCACCTGTGCGGCCGAATGGAACAACACATCGACAGACGGACGGTGCCGGTTGACGGGTTCACTGGGCTCCAGACGGACAACGTAGTTGGCGCCACTGCGTGCGAGCTTCATGTGAGCCACCCCGCCAGGGGCCAGATATACATGCCCCGGCAATACACGTTGACCGTCTTCGGCCTCGTGAACCTGAACCGCACAGAGTCGATCCAGGCGCTGTACAAACGAACGTGTAAAACCGGCCGGCATGTGCTGGGTAATCATGATTGCCGGACTGTTGGCGGGCATAGGTTCGAGCACCTGCCGTATGGCCTCAGTGCCGCCGGTGGACGCGCCGATCAACACCAGTTTTTCGGTGGTGGAGAAAGGACGTGTAAGCCTGCGTGCCGGCTTTCTGCCTCCAGACGCGCGATAGCGCGGCCGTGAGTGCGCAGCGGCACGGATTTTGTCGGCGATAAGCTCAGCGTAATCAAGCAAGCCATCTCGTAAGCCAAGCCGAGGCTTGGTCAGAAAATCAACCGCGCCGAGTTCAAGTGCCCTGAGCGTAACGTCAGAGTTTCTATCGGTCAGCGAAGACACCATGAGCACCGGCATAGGACGCAGACGCATCAGCCGTTCAAGAAAATCGAGGCCGTCCATGTGCGGCATTTCTACATCCAGTGTAAGCACATCGGGGTTGTGCCGTTTTATAAGCTCACGCGCCACGAGCGGGTCGGGTGCGACCGCCACAACTTCCATATCAGCCTGGCTGTTGATGATTTCTGCCATGACACCCCGCACAAGGGCAGAGTCATCTACACACAGCACAGCAATTTTCTTCATGACCACCCCCCTCTCCACGCGAGCGTGTGCATGCCCCCCTTGGTTTCAAATGAGTGCATAAACGGTCTTGCCCTGAAGCCTGAACATAGTCGTCAAATGCGTCATGTTTTCAGAGTGCCCCACAAACAGCAACCCGCCCGGCTTAAGCACGCGAGCGAACCGCTCCAGCAGGCGAGCCTGTGTGCTCTTGTCGAAATAAATCATGGTGTTGCGGCAGAAGATCGCATCAAAACGCGTTTGTGGCCACGAGGGAGAAAGCAGGTTGAGCGTGTTGAACTCAATCAGTTCGCGTAGTGCGGGCTTGGTTCGCGCAAAGCCCTCGCGCGACCCGACACCGCGTTGAAAATACTTGTGTACATAGGCTGAAGGCACCGGCGTCAGACGATCGAGGCGGTATATGCCCTGCTCTGCCTGACGCACAGCATTGGTGTCAATATCAGTGGCCTGCACGCACACACCTGACCCCAGGGCGCTACCGCATTCACGTAGCGTCATGGCGATTGAATAGGCCTCTTCGCCGGTCGAACATGCGCAGGTCCAGACCTTCAATGACTGGCGACGGCTACGTGCAAACTGCGCCAGCACTTCAAAATGATGGGCTTCGCGAAAGAATGCCGTGTGATTAATGGTGAAGGCGTTTATAAACGCGACCCATTGGGGTGACTGTGCGTCGCACTCCAACATGCCCAGCAATGCCCTGACCTCATCGAGTCCGGCATGATCTGCCTGAATGCTCAACCGGCGCTCTGCCATTTCTTTTTTGTGCAACGGCAACACGATACCCGTCCGACGCAACAACAACTGTGCGGCACGCTGAAAATCATCGGGCGCCAGTCGGGCGCCCGCAGGCATCGTAAAAACGGATAGGTCGGACATTAACTTAATGAAGTGATTTGCAACACGGCGACAGGCCTGAGCAACAAGTGTGGAAAAGAGGTCATCAACGGCTGCAGATCGTGCCGACATGCCTGCATAAGAAGCGCTAGACGACAGCGTGCTCCACCAGTTGCAATTCTTCGCTGGTCATGAGCTTTTCGATGTCGACCAGAATAAGCATGCGCTCATCCAGCGTGCCTATACCTGTGAGGTATTCGGTAGCAAACGTCGTGCCAAACTGGGGCGCCGCGCTAATCTGTGCAGGCTGCAACATCAGCACGTCTGACACCCCGTCCACGACGACACCCACAACACGTGCGCCAAGATTGAGAATGACAACAACAGTTTGATGGTCATATTCAACGGTTTCAAGATTGAACTTGATGCGCATGTCGACAATAGGCACGATGACACCACGCAAGTTGGTAACACCCTTTATAAAGCCAGGCACATTGGCGATGCGCGTTACCGTCTGGCTGTCATAGCCGCGTATTTCTTGCACCTTCAAAATATCAATGCCATATTCTTGTGCGCCAAGCGTGAACACCAGGTATTCAAGGCCCTGCATATCGGCCTGAAGGGCTGCGGCCTGTACGTTCTGTAAAGTATTAAGCATAAATTGCTCCAGATAATGCGTCGGACTTAGCGGCCGACTTGTCCGCGCGAGAACCGCATGAGCGCAAACACATCGACGATGAGTGCCACACTGCCATCGCCAAGAATGGTGGCGGCCGAAATGCCCGGAATTTTTCGATAATTGGCTTCAAGGTTTTTTACGACCACCTGATGCTGGCCCAGAAGCTGATCAACCTGCAACGCGAAACGCGTGTCTTCAGCCTGCAGAATCACCGCAATAGACTGGGTAACGTCAACCTCGGCCTGTGACACTGCAAAAACCTGGTGCAAGGCAATAAGTGGCAAGTACTCGCCACGAACATGCAAGACCCGTTCGGTTTCAGAGATGGCATGCACTTGATCGGCCGACGGTTGAATTGATTCTGTGACATGGCTAAGCGGCAAAATAAATGTTTCGTCGCCCACGCCCACCGACATGCCGTCAAGAATGGCCAGGGTCAACGGCAATACAATGCGTGTGGTTGTGCCCAGGCCAGCCCGCGATGACAACTGTATGTGCCCGCCCATGCCCTGAATGTTGCGCTTGACCACATCCATGCCCACACCTCTGCCAGAAATATCTGTGACTTTTTCTGCTGTCGAGAAACCTGGGGTAAAGATGAGCTGCCACAGCTCGTCATCGGGTGTGTTTTCGGTAACGGCCAAACCCAGTGAAATAGCCTTGCGCAAAATGCGTTCGCGGCTTAATCCTGCACCATCGTCAGACACCTCAATAATGATCTGCCCCCCGTGATGCTCGGCCGCAAGTACCAGGCTGCCTTCAGGGTTTTTGCCGACTGCAACGCGCTGCTCGGGGTTTTCTATGCCGTGATCAATACTGTTGCGAACTAAATGCGTGAGCGGATCAATAATGCGCTCGATCAGGCTTTTGTCGAGTTCTGTCGCCTGCCCATGAGTGGTGAGCGTAATGCGCTTGCCCAGTTTGGTGGCGCTTTCGCGCACCAGGCGTGGAAAGCGGCTGAACACGTAATCCATGGGCATCATGCGTATGGACATGACCGCTTCTTGCAGATCACGCGCATTGCGCTCGAGATGCTCAAGACCATTAAGCAGGCGATCATGCTCTACGGGGTCTAGCGTGGCGGCGGTTTGCACCAGCATGGCCTGGGTAATGACGAGCTCACCGACCAGGTTAATGATCTGGTCAACCTTTTCGACGCCAACGCGCAGCGTAGCCGAGCTGCTGCGAGCCTGAACGACCTTGCCGGTGGCGCCTTCTGCTGGCGTGCCTGAAGTGACGATGCCACCAGCACCACCTGCAGGGGTGTCGTGCTCAAGCGCGACCACGGTCTCGGACGAAGGCTGGTTAATCTGCCGTATGTCGGCAACACCTTTTGCGGTATTTTGCCCTGCGGGTTCAACCGCTGCTTTGGTGACGCTTACCTGATCACGGTTGACCACAAAGCAGCAAACAGCCTCGATATCGTCTACCGATGTCGTTGTGCTAAGCCATAATGCAAGTGAACCGTCGCCTTCATCAAGACGCACCACTTCGCCCATCAAGCTCATTTCGTGGGCGAGCGCTGCAGCATCCTTGGCCGCCACCCCAGTCAGGCTGACCTGCAGCATTGACGGGGTTGGCGCGTGTTCACCGGGCTTTTGCTGCGTGCCAACACCCAGGGGTGAATCTGTTTGCGCATGATGGCTATTACTTGGGCTTTGCTGAATTGTGTGCCGGCGGTCAGGCGACGTGGAGACAGCAAGCTCGCGCAATTGTGCGCATATGCGTTCATACGTGGCCGCATCGGGCTCCTGCCCGTTGCGGTAAGCAAGCACTTGATCAGTTAACACGTCCTTGGTTTCCAGAAAGAGGTCTATCATTTCTTTGCGCAACACCATCTCGCCGCAGCGCACCAGGTCGAGCAGGTTTTCCAGCAGATGTGTGGTATCGGTGAGTGCAGCAAAACACCCAAACGTGCCTGCACCGCCCTTGATGGAATGCGCGGCCCTGAAAATGGCATTAAGCTGATCAGTGTCGGGCTCTGAAATATCAATGCCGAGCAACTGCTGCTCCATATCGGCCAGGAGCTCTTCGGCTTCATCGAAAAAGGTTTCAAAAAACTGGCTGAGGTCGACGCCCGCGCTCATGATTACGTCCTTGTTGATTAAGGGGTGGCGGCAAACCGCGGTAAAGAAGGTGCGGCTTGCGGCTCAAGCAGCGCATCAAGATGGGCAACTGGCGCGCCCGCCGCATTTTGCTTATCGATACGCTGTTCGGCGCGGCGGTTCAGGACAACAATGCTGATCCGTCTGTTTACGGCAGCACCCGGGTTATCTTTAACCAGGCTTACCGATGATGCCAGGCCGAGTATGCGTTTGATTTTGGGCTCGCTCATGCCACCTGCGACCAGCTCTTGCCGCGCGGCATTGGCACGATCTGCCGAGAGCTCCCAATTGCTGTACAGCCGCTCTCCCGATGCGTATTGCGTCGAATCCGTGTGGCCGGCAATGCTTATGCTATTGGGTATGCGGTTGAAAACCGGGCCCAGATGCCTGAGCACATCACGCAAATAGGTTTGTACCTGAGCGCTGCCGGTGGCAAACATCGGCCGATTCTGTTGATCGATAATCTGTACACGCAGGCCGTCTGGCGTCATGTCGAGCAAAAGCTGAGGGCGAAACTCACGCAGCACCGGGTCTGTTTCGATCAGCTGCTCAATTTCTTGCCTGAGGCCATCGAGCCGCAACGTGTCGTGCCGATCTTGCTCTGCCTCTGCATCGCTTTCGGAAGGAATCAGCGACTGCGGTATCACCGTAGGCGCACCACCTGGAATTACCGTGCTTCCATGGTCGTATTTTGGGCCGCCCGTAATGGCGGTAATTAGCGGTGTACGAAAGTACTCCGCAATGGCGTGCAGGTCTTTGGGCGGAACCAGCGACAGCAACCACATCACCAGAAAGAAGGCCATCATCGCCGTCATGAAATCGGCATAGGCAATCTTCCAACTGCCGTGCGGAGCCTCTTCTTCATGCCCCCGCTTGCGCCGGATAACGATACGGGTAGAAGTTGAATCTTGGCTCATGACTGGCTTTTCTTTGCATTGCCCGCGCCACGCACCTGGCGCATATGCTCTTCGAGCTCCATAAAGGAAGGCCGCAGATGCGAATACAACACTTTGCGTCCAAACTCTACCGCCAGAGGTGGCGGATAGCCGTTCATGCTGGCAAGCAGCGTTACCTTTATGCACTCAAGCACTTTGTTCGAGGCCGCTGAACGCCGTTCCATGGAGCCGGCCAAGGGAGCAACAAACCCGTAGGCAACCAGAATACCCAAAAACGTGCCAACCATGGCTTTGGAGATGAGGTCAGCCAGTACTGCAGGGGGCTGGTCTACCGAAGCCAGCGCCTTGATCACGCCGAGCACTGCGGCAACGATTCCAAAAGCAGGCAGGCCATCGGCGACTGTGCGCAGCGCCGCAACAGGCACAAGCCGTTCGTTGCTTTGTGATTCGATATCCTGATCCATGAGTGTTTCTATCTCAAACGAACTCATGTTTCCGCTAACCATCAGGCGCAAATAGTCGGTAATGAACTCCATGAGCGTGTGATCGCCGAGTATGCGCGGGTACTCGGCAAAAATAGCGCTGTTATGAGGGTCTTCGATGTCAGACTCAATAGACATCATGCCCTCTCGCCGTGCTTTGTTAAGCAGCGCATACAGCAAGGCCATTAACTCCATGTACAAATCTTTGCTGTATGGGTTTTTTTTGAGGGCAAGCGGCAGTGAGTGCATTAACAGCCGCACCGACTTGCCGCTGCCAGCGGCAATATATGCCCCGACTGCAGCACCTACAATCAGCACAAACTCAAAGGGTTGATACAGCGCACCAAGATGCCCACCCATAGCCACAAAACTGCCAAACACCGACACAAAGACGATGATAAAACCAATCAAAATAAACACGGACGCGCCTTCTAGTAATACGTGCCGGCTATGATCGCTTTTTCAACGCAGAAGAAAAGGCTGCGTCAGTGGGTGTTTTTGTCGTCATATCTGCGTGCTGACGCCTATTTTGGGCGCGGGTTTTGCCAGCCCGCGGCGGAGGCTTACAGATAGCGCACACATAGCTGCCCTGCGGGTCGTGAGCATGCGCGACAAAGCTGCCCTTGCAACGTGCGCAGTTGGTCATTTGCAGCATGCCGCTATCAAAAAACCTAACGAGCATCCATGCACGTGTAAAGCTAAGTACTGGCTCTGCATCAGTGTGTTGCGGGCGCCCGGCCGATGCCTGTTCAAGATAAAGCCGGTACGCCTCGACCAGCGCCTGTGCGCCCTTGGACGGCGTATGCTGGTTCACATAGCGATAAATGCTGTAGAACATGGTGGCATGAATATTGGGCAACCAAGTCATGAACCAGTCAACAGAAAATGGCAGCATGCCCTTGGGTGGCGAGCAGCCTTTGATCTCACGGTAGAGACGCCCCAACCGATCATAGCTAAGCCCGGTTTCGGCCTGTAAAACCTGCAGACGGGCACCCAAATGAATCATCTGGCTGGCTAGTTCGATTTCGCGGCCCTCGCCCGCTACGCTTTTGGTTGCCATCGGCTTGATCAGCAGGAAGAAGCTGGCTGACGTTGGGCCATCAAAATGGTGGCATGTGCCTGCTGCAAAATGCCGCCGAGTACTTCTTGCGTCAGCGAAGCGAGCAACTGGTAATCATTAAGACGAAACTGGCACAGTACCGAACTTGAGCTTGCCAGCTTTACCAACTGAGCGGGCGAGAGCTTCATGACGATTTGCGCGACGTCATGGTCAAACCCCAGACGGAACATACCCGCTGAGAAATTTTCGCGCAATAACCTTTGGGCTAGCATCAGGTATGAGAGATTAACTTCCTGGATGTCACTGAGTATGGGATTGCCTACGATGGTCATACTTACCTTCTGCGATGTTGCTTTTAAATGTTGTACTTAAAAAGGCCATTATTTTTACAATTGACATTAATAGTTACATTGCTATCACGATTGCCCACGGGCTGGTCGCAATGATCAAACGGCCGTACAGTGTCAAGATAGCAACAGGCCGTGCAAAAAATGCCATCTGTAAAAATACCTATGGGCCTTGACACAGGCGATGATGGTATCAACAAACTACTAATATGATTGAATGACAATCATCAAGACACGCAGTTATTCAATAGAAGCAAAACACATTACATTACAAACAGTCTCGTAATTACAACAACCCTTCTTAATAAGGTTACATTTTGCTTGCTATGTTGACAGCTATGCCGCGGTTCTCGCGCCTGCATACATCGCTGGTAAGGCAACGCCTGCTGCCCCGCTTAATCATGTATGTGTGTGTGCTCATGCTGGCCGGCTGTGCCAGTACCCATGCACCCAAGCGTCATGTCGACGCCAGCCTCCCGTTACTTGACCCAGGCAGCCGCAATGATGTAGTACTGGCTGCGCTTAGCCAGGTGGGCACGCCTTACCGCTATGGCGGTGGTACACCCGCAACGGGGTTCGACTGCAGCGGCCTGGTTGTGTATGTGCTTCAAAATTCGGTAGGTCGACCCTTGCCACGTCACACGGCAGGCATTGCCCAGCAAAGTCGCCCCGTCTCTAAAAAACAGTTAAAGGCTGGCGACTTTGTGTTCTTTAACACGCTGGGCAAACCCCACTCACATATGGGTATTTATATCGGTAAGGGTCAATTTGTGAATGCGCCCTCATCGGGAGGGCGTGTACGTGTCGATTCGCTCGAAAGCCCGTATTTTGCGCGCAGCTTCGATGGTGCGGGTACGCTTTTTCGCAACTGAGGGCTGAAACGCCAGCGCCAAGGTCTTCTAGCCGCAGCAAGCGCCGCCCCTGGCACCGCCCCAACGAATTTATTGCACGACCAGAGTGCTTCGTCACACCCTCAAAGGGACCCAGCATGTAGGCCTATCAATCAGGTAGCGTGTGATACTGTTGGGCGAGCGCCAGAAACTCGTCAAGTTTGGCATCAATACCTGTTTCTTCTTGAACCAGGGCGGCAACTCGAGGCGCCAGTTGTGCAGCAAGGGCGGCGTCAAGAAAGAGTAGCCGTACGCGCCGTGCCAGCATGTCTTCAACTGAGCGCACGTACTCATAGCGCACGCCAAAACGTACCATGGCCTCGGTCAGGCCGGGCGCAAGTTCGATATCGGCACCAGCCAACTGGTTAACGCACGGCGCTTCAGTGCCATAGGCATTTAGGCCTGGCGCCGTCGTAATGGAGGGGCGCGCCGACGCATCGGACGGCGCACCTACCAGCGGAAAGTTTGCCGTGCGACACGCAGCAAGAGGCGTGTGCCACACGCTTTCAGCGCACTTTTCAAGCACGTCTTCAGCCATGGCGCGATATGTTGTCCACTTGCCGCCGGTAACGGTTACCAGCCCGCTGGGGCTAACCAATACGGTGTGTTCACGGCTAAGCTTTTTGGTGGCGCCGCCTTCGTTTTCGGGTTGCCGCACCAGTGGCCGCAAGCCCACCCAAATACTGCGCACATCACTGCGCTGAGGCGCACGCTCAAGGTACTTGGCGGCTTCGCCCAGAATGAACTCGACCTCGGACGCAAAAGGCCGGGGCTCGCGCGCCAGGTCGTCGCGCGGCGTATCAGTGGTGCCCAGAATAACCTTGCCCAGCCAGGGCACGGCAAACAGAACGCGACCGTCTTCGGTTTTGGGCACCAGCAAGGCATGGTCGGAAGGCAGAAACTCGCGATCAACAACAAGGTGAACACCCTGGCTGGGCGCCACCATAGCCTGCGTGGCCCTGCCAAGCGCATCGCCATCTTTGTGGCGGATGTCATCCACCCATACACCGGCGGCGTTCACGACACAGCGGGCACGAACCACATAGCCAAGGCCTGTTTCAGCATCTTGGCACTGTACGCCAGCCACTTTGCCATCTTCATGGATGAGCTCAGTTACCGGGCAGTAATTGACAAGCAACGCGCCCTGCGCGGCCGCTGTACGCGCCAGCACCAAAGCCAGACGGGCGTCATCAAACTGGCCGTCCCAATATTTGACCCCGCTTTTAAGGCCCGCAGCCTTTACACCCGGTACACATGCCCGCGTTTGACGGGCGCTGAGAAACTGCGTGTTGCCCAGCCCGGCCTTGCCGGCCAGAGCATCATACATTTTGAGGCCCACCCCATAAAACGGGGTTTCCCAGCACTTGTAGCCCGGCATAACAAAAGGCAAGGGCCGCGCCAGATGTGGCGCGTTGCGCAACAGCGTCGAGCGTTCGTGCAGTGCCTCCCGCACCAGAGCTACGTTGCCTTGAGCAAGGTAGCGCACGCCGCCGTGCACCAATTTGGTTGCCCGTGATGAAGTGCCTTTGGCAAAATCGCAAGACTCAAGCAATACGACCGACAGGCCCCGTAAAACGGCATCGAGGGCGACGCCCAAGCCTGTTGCACCCCCACCGATAATGGCCAGGTCTACCTGGCCCAAGTTGGAGAGCGCGGACATAATGCCGGCGCGGTCAGTCGGCAAGGGGGATACAGAAGTTGTCATAAAAGCAGAAACCAGTTAATTACAGCACCATAAGTGTAAATCACAAGGCCACTACCCAGTGGAAAAGGCTGTGTGCCTGATGTGCAGCACACAGCCTTTCTTACGCATCAGGGCTGTTTAAGCCATACCACCCGCTTAACGCACCTTTCCTTCCTTCCATGCCGTGAGCAAGTCCTGGTAAGCCACGGTTTCGCCTTTGGGGCTTTCATTATCAAGCTTTTTCCATGGGGCCTGGTCGGAGCTCAGCCATTTGGAGGGGTCACTCTTCTTGTTGAGCTTGGGCGCGCAATGGCTCATGCCTGCACGTTCAAGACGAGCCATGACCTTGTCCATGTCTTCGGCCAGATTATCCATGGACTGCTGTGGCGTTTTTTCTCCTGTAATCGCAGTGGCCACGTTTTGCCACCAGAGTTGTGCAAGCTTGGGATAATCAGGCACGTTGGTGCCGGTGGGTGTCCAGGCTACCCGTGCCGGGCTGCGATAAAACTCGATAAGACCGCCGTACTTGTCGGCATTCTTGGTGAAGTAATCGCTGTGGATGTCGCTGTCGCGGATAAAGGTCAGGCCTTCAATCGACTTTTTCAGCGATGTCGTCTTTGACGTAACAAACTGCGCATACAGCCATGCGGCCGCGACCTTGTCGGCATCATGATTTTTGAAGAAGCTCCAGGAGCCTACGTCCTGATAGCCATTTTGCATGCCGTCCTTCCAGTAAGGCCCGTGCGGCGCCGGAGCCATACGCCATTTTGGCGTGCCATCATCATTGACCACAGGCAAACCTTGCTTGATCATGTCGGCAGTGAACGCGGTGTACCAGAATATCTGCTGAGCAATGTGACCTTGTGCCGGCACAGGGCCCGATTCGCTAAAAGTCATGCCCTGGGCTTCCTGGGGCGCGTACTTTTTCATCCAGTCAATATACTTGGTAAGTGCATACACAGCGGCAGGCGAGTTAGTGGCTCCGCCGCGCTCTACCGACGCGCCAACAGGCGTACATTTATCGTCGGCTACCCGTATGCCCCACTCGTCAACAGGCATGCCGTTAGGCGTACCCTTGTCGGCAGCGCCGGCCATTGACAGCCATGCATCGGTAAAACGCCAACCCAGTGAAGGGTCTTTCTTGCCGTAATCCATGTGCCCGTAAATAGGCTTGCCGTCCAGGGTCTTGACGTCATTCGTGAAGAAATTGGCGATATCTTCATATGCCGTCCAGTTAACTGGCACGCCAAGGTCGTAACCGTACTTGTCTTTAAACTGTTTTTTCAGGTCATCACGGGCGAACAGATCTGCGCGGAACCAGTACAAGTTGGCAAACTGCTGGTCGGGCAACTGATAAAGCTTGCCATCCGGCGCCGTGGTAAATGACGTACCGATAAAGTCTGCAATATCAAGATTGGGGTTGGTCCACTGCTTGCCTTCTCCCTCCATATAATCGGTCAGCGACAGCATTTCTCCATAACGATAGTGCGTACCGATTAAATCAGAGTCAGAGATCCACCCGTCATAAATAGACTTCCCCGACTGCATGGACGTCTGCAGTTTTTCGACGACATCACCCTCCTGGATGATGTCATGGTGCACGGTAATTCCCGTGATTTCGGCAAACGCCTTGGCCAGGGTTTTAGACTCGTATTCGTGCGTGGTAATGGTTTCAGATACCACCGAGATCTCTTTGACGCCCTTTTCTTTGAGCTTGGCAGCGGCGTCAATAAACCATTTCATTTCTTCCATCTGCTGCTGTTTGCTCAGCGTCGATGGTTGAAACTCCTCTGCTACCCATTTTTCGGCTTCGGCTTCGCCAGCATAGGCCTGCCCTGACAGCAGGCATGTCACAGCAAACGCGAGCGCGGTGCGACGAAATAACATGGTTGTCTCCTTGATAGTTATCCCCCGGCTTGCTGCCTTGCCGCACATACCCGGGGGGTCAGGCTGCGCGATCTTTTCGAACCGGCCGCTGTGTACTGCTGTTCAGCGGCCAGTGTTACTGCTAAAACAAACTTACGACCTGTGTGCCGCTCAACCTTTTTTCACGATAAACACAAGCGCAAACATCGATACGACAAAGCTGACCCAGACTGTAGGTGGGTCGTCCAGGCTGAACCAAGACTCAAACTGCTCGCCCAGCCCAAGATAGGCTAGGTTGATGTAAGCGGCGATGACTAAACCAATAAAAAGCCGGTCACCCCGCGTTGTAGCCATGGGCAAAAAGCCTTTGCGCAACACAGTAGGCGCCTTCATCTCCCAAACTGTCATGCCGGTCAGCATCAGCACGATGCAGATAAAAAACACGGCAGTGGGCAGTGTCCACATCATCCAGTTAAACATGGCCCCCTCTCCTTACACCCGCCCCATTGCAAAGCCTTTTGCAATGTAATGACGCACAAACCAGATCACGATGGCGCCAGGAATAATGGTGAGCGTACCCGCTGCCGCCAGCGTTGCCCAATCCATACCAGAAGCCGAAACCGTGCGCGTCATGGTGGCAACAATGGGCTTGGCATTGACACTGGTTAGTGTGCGTGCGAGCAATAGCTCAACCCAACTGAACATAAAGCAGAAGAAGGCTGCCACACCCACTCCCGACTTGATCAACGGCAAAAATATCGTTACGAAAAACCGGGGAAAACTGTAGCCATCAATATAGGCGGTTTCGTCGATCTCACGCGGAATGCCGCTCATAAAGCCTTCAAGTATCCATACGGCCAGCGGTACGTTAAAGATCAGGTGCGCCAGCGCCACACCGAGATGCGTATCCATAAGGCCTACGGTTGAATACAACTGAAAAAACGGCAGTAGAAAAATGGCCGGTGGCGTCATCCGGTTGGTGAGCAGCCAGAAGAAAACATGCTTATCACCCAAAAACTTGTAGCGTGAAAACGCATAGGCCGCAGGCAGCGCCACAGTCAGCGAGATGACCGTGTTGATGGCGACGTAAATGAGGCTGTTGATATAACCGCTGTACCAGGAGCGATCAGTAAAAATCTTGATATAGTTGTCCCAGGTAAACTGCTGGGGCAACAGTGAAAAACTGGACAATATGCCTTCGTTGGTCTTAAAACTCATGTTGACCATCCAGTAAATGGGCAACAGGGCAAAGATCAAATACAGCACCAGAAACAGTGTGCGGCCCCAATGGGATTTATGCCGATTCTTACTCATGGGCGGGCCCCTTGTCTTGTGTTCCAACGCGCTGCATCCAGCTGTACAAGATAAAGCAGAACAGCAAAATGATCAGAAAATAAATCAATGAAAACGCAGCCGCCGGGCCCAGATCAAACTGACCTACTGCTTTTTGCGTAAGGTATTGGCTTAAAAACGTAGTCGCATTGCCCGGCCCGCCACCGGTCAGCACAAACGGCTCGGTATAAATCATGAAGCTGTCCATAAAGCGCAGCAACACGGCAATCATTAGCACGCCCCGCATTTTGGGTAGCTGTATATAACGAAACACGGCAAAGCGGCTGGCGCCATCAATACTGGCCGCCTGATAATACGCATCAGGAATCGACCTGAGCCCGGCATAGGCCAGCAAAGCCACGAGTGGGGTCCAGTGCCATACGTCCATTAGCAACACGGTCAACCACGCGTGTGTCGGGTTTGCGGCATAGCTGTAATCAACACCCAGCATATGCAGCGTACGCCCCATAAGACCAATGTCGGCCCGCCCAAAAATCTGCCAGATTGTTCCGACCACGTTCCAGGGTATAAGCAGTGAAAGCGCAACCAGCACCAGCACCGCTGAAGCCCGCCAACCTGTGGCGGGCATGCACAGCGCAAGCAAAATGCCCAGCGGGATCTCAATGGCCAGCACCGAAAGCGAAAACCCCAGCTGGCGCACCAAAGCCTCATGCAAAGCACTGTCTTGCATAACCGAAGCAAACCATTCTGTGCCCACGAATACCGAACGTGTGGGCGAAATGACGTCTTGCACCGAATAGTTCACAACCGTCATCAGCGGAATAATGGCGGAGAACGCCACGCAGATGCATACCGGCAGTATCAGCCACCACGCCTTCTGGTTGACGGGTTTAACAGTTTGACTCATGCCAGTAACTCCTCATTCTGGTAAAAGCAGGAATGCGCACTGAGCAAAGTAAACCCGGCGGTCGACCCTGGTTCGGGCGCGACATGCTCAAGATCAATGCGTGCACGCACAACATGATCTCCCAGCTTCGCGGTGAGCAGCTTGAACGCACCCACATGCTGTACGGTTTCAACCAAGGCCTGCACCACGCCAGGCTCACCCGCAGGGGCCATGTACGTGTACTCAGGCCGAATGCCCAACGTCAGCTCACCGTCGGGTATACGTAGGCTGTCAGGCACGGCGACACGCTGACCAGCCACACTCACGACGCCGTCGATCACCGTTACCGGCATAAGATTCATGCCCGGCGAGCCGATAAAATGACCGACAAACGTATGTGCCGGCCGCTCAAACAAGGCTTCGGGGGTGCCGATCTGCACAACCTTGCCACGAGACATGACCAGTATTTGCTCAGCAAAGGTAAGCGCCTCAACCTGGTCATGGGTCACGTAAATAAGTGTCAGCTTCAGTTCGCGATGAATCTGCTTGAGCTTGCGACGCAACTGCCATTTAAGATGCGGGTCGATCACGGTCAAGGGCTCGTCAAACAAAATGGCAGATACATCGGGCCGCACCAGCCCGCGTCCCAGCGAGATCTTTTGCTTGGCGTCGGCTGACAAGCCCGACGCGCGTGCGTCAAGCTGATGGCTCATTTCAAGCATTTCGGCAATCTGCCCTACCCGCTCCTTGATCTGCGCCTTGGGAACCTTGCGGTTCTTTAGGGGAAACGCCAGATTTTCACCAACCGTCATGGTGTCGTAGATAACCGGAAACTGAAAAACCTGCGCAATATTTCGCTGCTGCGGGCTGGCGTCAGTTTTGTCGACGCCATCAAAGTAAACAGTACCTTTGGAAGGCTGCAGCAGACCCGAAATAATATTGAGCATAGTGGTCTTGCCGCAACCCGAAGGCCCCAGCAAGGCATACGCGCCACCGTCGGCAAACGTCATTTTCAGCGGAAGCAGTGCGTAATCTTCATCGCTGCGCGGCGCTGCAAGATAAGAATGAGCCAGATCCAGGTCTATGCGTGCCATACCTTACGCTCCCTCTCTGGCGGCCAGCACCAGATCGCCCGACGCATCAAAAACAAACACGGAAGATGGCGAAAAACACAGCGGCAGCTGGGTGCCGATCTCGAAATGCCTGACCCCCGAAAGCTGAGCGACCACGTCGCCCATTTCAGTGCTCATATGCAAAAACGTATCTGAACCCGATATTTCAGCAATCAGCACTTTGCCGGTAAGCGTAATGTCACCTTCGCGCGCCTGAGTGCGCAAGGATGATGCACGCAGCCCGATATACAAGGTGTGGCTGTCGACGGACAAGAACGACGCCTGCACGTTCGCAGCGACCGGCGCTGCAGTTGAAGTAGATGAAGCAGTTGAGGCAGTTGAAGCAGTTGAAGCAGTTGAGGCAGTTGAAGCAGTTGAAGCAGTTGATGCAGTTGAAGGGGTTGCAGCGGTTGCAGTGGTTGCAGTGGTTGAGCCGTCGGCTGCAGATGCGTACGCCAATGCGGGCTCAATCACAGAAACGTGCGGGAGCGGCATGGACAGGCGAAGCACGGGGCCATGATCCAGCAAAATGCCTTCGCCGGTGCGGCGGGCCGTAAAAAAATTCATGGGTGGGTCGCTATAGGCACGCGCCACACGCATAGACTTCGGACGCTGATAAACCTCTATGGCTGGCCCATACTGCAGCAGCTCTCCTTTGTCGAGTACTGCGGTATGACCGCCCAGCAGCAAGGCCTCGGAAGGCTCTGTCGTGGCATACACCACCGTAGACTCGCCCGACCGAAACACTTGCCCCAACTCATCGCGCAGTTCTTCACGCAACTTATAGTCGAGGTTGACCAGGGGCTCATCAAGCAGCATGAGCGGCGCCCGCTTGGCCAGCGCACGCGCCAGCGCCACACGCTGTTGCTGGCCACCCGACAACTCTTCAGGCAAACGATCAAGAAACATGTCTATGTGCAGCTTGCGAGCGACCTCAAGCACTTGCTCATCAATATTTTTTTCACCGCGCAATTTGAGTGGCGATGCAATGTTCCGGGCCACCGTCATGGACGGATAATTGATGAACTGCTGGTACACCATGGCCACATTGCGCTTGCGCACAGACTGCCCGGTAACGTTGCGCCCATCCACCAGCACGCTGCCGCTGGTCGGCGCATCCAGACCGGCCATGATGCGCATGAGGCTGGTTTTGCCAGCCCGTGTCGCACCCAACAAGACCGTAAGCGAGGCTGGCTGCAGCGCGAGACTCATGGCGTAAAGCCATGTCTCCCCCCCCTCCTTGCGGGTAATCTCTTCCAGCGTCAGCCGCACGATTGCCCTCATTTTCTTTTCTAATGAGCGCATTATTGTTCGTTTCTTATGCAAATACAGTAGATGAAAACCCTGAAACCAGTTCTTTTTGTTTCGAGGTAAAGTCTTGTCATCGCATTTTTCGCCCTTGCCCGGCACCTGACCATGAACCCCAACCCCAGACAGATCAAGCTTTTGCAGCAGGTGCATAAACACGCAAGCTGTACCGTTGATGAGCTTGCCCTGTGCCTGGAAGTCACCGTACAGACCGTGCGGCGCGATGTGCAGCGCCTGTCAGAAGCCGGGCTGCTCGCACGCTTTCATGGTGGCGTACGCCTGCCCAACTCGACCATAGAAAACATTGCCTATCATCAGCGCGAAAACCTCCACGCTGAGGGCAAGCAGCGCATCGCCTATGCGGTGGCCGAGGCCGTGCCCAATGACTGCTCGCTGTTCATTAACATAGGCACCACCACCGAAGCCATTGCCAAGGCCCTCATGCAGCACACGGGCTTGCGCATCATCACCAACAATATCAACGTCGCTGCCATCTTGAGCCGCAATCAGCATTGCGAGGTTATTGTTACGGGTGGTGTTGTGCGGCCACGCGATTACGGTATTGTGGGCGAGGCCACAGTCGACTTCATTCGCCAGTTCAAGGTCGACATTGCGTTGATCGGGATCTCGGGCATTGAGCCAGACGGATCATTGCGCGACTTTGACTATCGAGAAGTCAAAGTGTCGCAGGCCATTATTTCTCACGCACGCGAAGTATGGCTGGCCGCTGACGCCAGCAAGTTCAACCGCCAGGCCATGGTGCATGTCGCGCACCTGGCCGACATACACAGGTTATTTACCGACACGGCACCACCCGAACCGTTTCCCGATTTGCTGACACAGGCCCAGGTGCGCTGCGACGTTGCCGGCTAACCCATAGCAAAAGCGCTTCGTACTTGTGGCGGTAAAGCACCAGCACTTACACTGCCAGTCACGACTTCTTCTTTACTTACTGCCATGACCTATCTACTTGCGTTCGACCAGGGTACCTCCAGCACGCGCAGCATTGTTTTTGACCCACAAGGCAATATCGTCGCTCAGGCGCAGACCGAATTTAAGCAGATATACCCGCAGCCCGGATGGGTGGAGCACGACCCGATTGAAATCTGGCAAACCCAGCTAGCCACCGCGCGTGAGGCCATAGCCAAGGCCGGGCTAAAGGCCTCGCAGATTAAGGCCGCTGGTATCACCAACCAGCGCGAAACCACGGTGGTGTGGAACACCCGCACGGGCCAGCCTGTTTACAACGCCATCGTATGGCAAGACCGTCGCGCCGAAAACACCTGCGTGCAATTGCGCGAAAAAGGCCTGGAAGATGTCATCCTCAAAAAAACAGGCTTGCGCGTCGATGCTTATTTTTCGGGCACCAAGCTCAAATGGATACTCGATAACGTGCCTGGCGCACGCGAGTCGGCGCTTAAAGGTGAGTTAGCCTTTGGCACCATTGACTGCTGGCTGATCTGGAACATGACCAAGGGTGCTCAGCATGTCAGCGACGTCACCAACGCTTCACGCACCATGCTGTTCAATGTGCATGACAATGAATGGGACGCCGAGCTCATGCACATGCTCGACATACACCCCGCGCTAATGCCCAGGGTATTGCCCTCGGGAGCCGACTTTGGCGCCATCGATGCCGAGTTCCTGGGCCATGCCATCCCCATATGCGGCGTAGCCGGCGATCAGCAAAGCGCACTTTTCGGTCAGGCATGCTTTACCGAAGGCATGGCCAAAAATACGTATGGCACCGGGTGCTTCATGCTCATGCACACGGGCAGCACGTTTCAGCTTTCAGAAAACGGCCTGGTTACCACCAGCGCTGCACAGATCAGTGCACAGCCCGAGTTCGCCATGGAGGGCAGCGTGTTTGTAGCCGGCGCAGTGGTTCAGTGGATGCGCGATGGGCTGGGTGCCTTCAAACAAAGCCGAGAGATCGAACAACTGGCTGCCAGCGTGCCCGATGCCGGCGGTGTCATGATGGTGCCCGCGTTTACGGGTTTGGGCGCACCCTACTGGAAGCCCGATGTACGCGGCACGATTACGGGCTTGACGCGTGGCTCCACCATGGGTCATATTGCGCGGGCTGCGCTTGAAAGCATTGCCTATCAAAGTGCGGCCTTGCTGCAGGCCATGAGCCGAGATGCCGTGGCGGCCGGCGGCGCACCGCTTACAGAGTTACGCGTCGACGGCGGCGCCTGCGTCAATGATTTGCTGATGCAGTTTCAGGCCGACTTACTGGGCATACGTGTAGTACGACCCACCATGATCGAGACGACCGCACTGGGCGCCGCCTACCTGGCCGGCCTGACCAGCGGGGTTTATCGCGACAAAGAAGAACTGTCGGCACTCTGGCAAGTTGAACGCGTGTTTGAGCCGCAGATTCCAGAGGCTCAGGCCCAGGCGCTCATGCAAGGCTGGGAGCATGCCGTCAGGCAGACCTGCGCCGAGTAATACACGTGGGTTGCACACGCTTGCTACGCGCGGTAACAGCCGCGCCGCGCACAAAGCACAATTACTCATTAAACTAAAGGCTCATGAGTATCAGGGGCCCTAGCCACATGCTGCAGAAAATTATTCTGGCAATCGCCATTTTTGTTGTCATCCTCGTCGCGTTAACGTTCGGGGAGGTCATTTTTCACGATGCCTTTGCGTGGCTGTCATACGTAACCGGGCGGCTCATCGAAAATTTCTCCGACCTCGTTTACCAGACCCAACTTTATCTGTCTGAGCATCGCATCAAGGTTGCCGTCGCTCTGCTGCTCACGGTACCCATTACGTTATGGATAGCCCGCAGCAAAGGCGACGAGCTAAAAAAGCCCACCAATCAGCGCAAGGTCGCCATCGTGCTGGCGTTTTTTCTGGGCTGGCTGGGTGCTCACCGCTTCTATCTGGGGCAAATAGGCTGGGGCATTTTGTATCTGATCATCTTCTGGCTGTTTACGCCACTTGCCGTCGTTCTGGGGCTTATCGACGCCTTGCGCTATTTGCTCATGGCTGACGATGCATTCATGCCAAACCGACCCTGAACACCATGGGTTTCACGCTGTTAGCCCCGACCTCCACCGGGCCGGAAGACGCCCGTTTCGATGAAACGCTTATCGATCTGGCGGCCACGCACGGCCCCACAGCCGCCATCTGGACAGCAAAACAGGGGCTGGTGGTGCCACGCACTTACCGTCGACATGCAGGCTTTGAAGCACTGTGCGCAGAGTACGCTTTGTCAGGCTGGCCGGTAACCGTGCGTATGTCGGGCGGCGGCATCGTGCCCCAGGGGCCCGGCATCATCAATGTAAGCCTGGCTTACTGCATAGACGGCAACCCCATGGATCACTCTGAAGCTGCTTACCAGCTGCTGTGCAATGTGTTGGGCGACGCCCTCGCCCGCCTGGGCGTCCAGGCCCATGCTGCTGCCGTAGAGGGTTCATTTTGCGATGGGCGTTTTAACCTTGCCATCGGTCAGGGTGAAAGCATAAAAAAAGTGGCCGGTACGGCTCAACTATGGCGCCGCCACCCCACCCCAGGGTATAAAAACCGCCAGGCGGTTCTGGTGCATGCACTGGTGCTTGCGTGCGTAGATACTGAGCAGGTGACCCACCGCGCCAACGCATTTGAACAGGCCTTAGCCACCGACAGGCGCTACCTGCCCGGTCGAACGGTTTCATTGCATACACTCGTGCAGGCTGGCCATGTCCACGACAACAACACCGCTGCTGATGCCAACTTTCTTTCACACTTGCATGCCCTGCTGGAAGAGTACATAACAGGCGCTACGCTGCCCCCGGGATCGCTGACAGTTTCCTGAGCGATGCTTATCAATTTCTTTACAAGTATGCGTATTGAATTACAATCTAATTATCATTATTACGCCAATGGCCCATGGAAAACAAAACTGCCCGATTGACTGTGCTCATCGACCCAAACAAAAAAAAGGCCTTTGAACAGCTATGCGCCAGCCAGGACATTACGCCATCACAGGTTGTACGAAAATTAATACGCGATTACCTGGCCGAGCACGGTGTTGAGTATGGCAAAGACACCACCGAGCCACATGAAAAAAACATCTGACAAGTGGGCTGGGCCCTTGTTACGCCTGACAGGCCCGTGTCGGCGCAACATGATAGGCGCGCAAACTTTCACCGCATAAGTTATGCACTGTGCACTTAGCAGCAAGACCATACTTGCCGCGCTAATTGGCAAAACGCGTCGTGCACCGTATCAAATGCAAGCGTTCTCCCCGGCCTGAAGGCTGGGGGTCGGCGCTCGGGCGCAACAGTTACGTGCTGGAAGGTTCAAGATTTCGTATCGCCTCGGCCACGGTCTGCGTTACCCCACCTTCACCCAATCTGTCGATTAGACCCATTTTGCGCAGCTTGCCAAAAACAAGCTCGTTGGGCTCGGCCACGATGACGCGCACCCCACGCTCTTGCAAGGCAAGCACCGTTGCTTCGAGCGCCTGCAGGCCTGTTGCGTCAATATAAGGCACCTGCCCCAAACGTATAACAACGACACGCGGATCAGTATGCGTATCGGCCAGTGCCTGCTGGAACATGTCGGCGGCGGCAAAAAAGAAGGGGCCCTCAACGGCATAAACCAATACCCCCTCGGGAACATCGTCTATGCCATACACGGCCAATTCTTTGCGCAGATCCTCGTCCACTTGTCGGCGCACCACGACACTTTCGGCCATACGGCGCAGAAAATGCAGTACCGCCAGCACCACCCCGATATTTACCGCCACCACCAGATCTGCAAACACCGTCAGACACAGCGTGATAAGCAAAATACCGACGTCGGCGCGGGGTGCACGGCGCACCATTTTTACGACATGGCGAACCTGGCTCATGTTCCAGGCCACCACAAACAAAATGGCCGCCAGCGTGGCCAGCGGAATATTGGCAGCAAGCGGAGCCATAACCAGCAGCACCAGAACCAGAACGGCCGCATGAATAATGCCGGCTATCGGGCTATTGCCACCATTGCGAATATTGGTCGCCGTTCGTGCGATGGCACCGGTTGCGGCAATGCCGCCAAACATTGGCGTCAGAATATTGGCAATACCCTGCCCGATGAGTTCCTGGTTGGAGTTGTGACGGGTACCGGTCATGCCGTCGGCCACAATGGCCGAGAGCAGTGATTCAATGGCGCCCAGCATGGCAATGGCAAACGCTGGCCCGATGAGCTCGACCAATCGAGTCAGTGTGACATCTGGCCAATGAAACGACGGCAGACCGCTGGGAATCGCGCCAAACGTACTGCCTATCGTTGCCACGCTTTGCAGCCCGAAGGCCGATTGCATGGCAGTCATTACAACCAGCGCCACCAGCGGCCCCGGAATGCGTGAAAGCCGTGGAATGCGAGAGGTGTAAATAACCAGCAGCAACGACACCACACCAATTATGGTGGTGGCGATATCAAGCTGTGGGAAGGACACAAGCAGTTTTATGAGTTTTTCATGAAAATGCCCGCCGCCAGCTGAGGGCAGCCCGAAAAAAGCCTCCCACTGCCCAACCCAGATGATGATGCCGATACCGGCGGTAAACCCGATAATGACCGGCGCAGGAATGAACTTGATCACGCCGCCCAGGCGCGCCAAGCCAAACAGCAGCAAAATAACGCCAGCCATAAGAGTTGCTATCTGCAGCCCTTCGACGCCATGATCAGCCACCACGCCCGCAAGAATGACAATAAATGCGCCTGTGGGGCCCGCAATTTGCACGCGACTGCCGCCAAACACGGATACGGCCAGCCCTGCAATGATGGCGGTATAGATACCTTGCTCTGGCTTGACGCCAGACGCAATGGCAAACGCCATGGCCAGCGGCAGAGCGACGATTCCAACAATAAGGCCTGCCACGATGTTGGCAGGCCAATGGCGACGGGCAAGAAGGCCGGCACGCTTGGCTTCAAGCAGCGCAATCATTAGGTGTCCCACAAAACAAATAGAATGTGGGTCACATTATAATCTTATGTGCACGAAACAAATATATAGTTGGCCAAGTTCAAGGCCGAAAAAGCAACAGCGACTCCCTCCCCTCTTTAGGGTCGAAAATCGCTGCAGCGCGCTGACGCGGCATGGTGCCGCGCCAGACTCGTATTAGCCGGCTTACCCGCGCCTGTCGCCCGACCACCAGATGGCCGCCACAATGGCTGCAATGCCTGCCGCAACGCCAGCTACCACCATGGGGTGCTCACGTACGTGCCGTTCAGCGCCCGTCCGTGCATCATGAAACGTGTCAATGGCCGATTCACGCCATCCATCAGTGTGCTCACGCATGGCTTCAAGCTGACGCTTGAGACGCATGCGCCCGCTGTCCACCTCTGCACCCGTATGCGATGCGGTCGCACGTAGCAGGGCTTCGGTATCGGCGATCAGGTTCTTAAGATCGTTATGCAGGCGTTTGCGTGATCGCTGCATTGCTCGGCGGTCGGAAAACCAGGTATCCATGCCAACTCCTTAAAAAGAATGAACTTATAGTATACGCAGTACAGCAAGCGGTATGCCCGCGCCGTTTTACTTGCGCAGCAGGCGCAGGCTGTTGGCCACCACCAGCAGGCTGGCACCTACGTCGGCAAAAACCGCCATCCACATCGTACCCAGGCCAGCCAGCGTCAGCACCAAAAATACCAGCTTAATGCCCAGAGCCAGACTGATATTTTGTACGAGCACAGCGTGAGTTGCACGCGACAGCCGCAGAAACTGGGGGATTTTGCGCAAATCATCGTCCATAAGGGCGACATCAGCGGTTTCAATGGCGACATCGCTTCCCATGACCCCCATGGCAAAGCCAATGTCCGCACGAGCCAGCGCCGGCGCATCGTTAATGCCATCGCCGACCATCCCGACCGTGCCCTGCGCCGCATAGTGTTCTACGGTGCGTAATTTTTCATCAGGCAACAAACCACCATGTGCGGCATCAATACCCACCTCTGCCGCCACATGCCTTACCGTTGCAGCGTTGTCGCCCGACAGAACGACAGTGCTAACACCAAGCGCATGCAGGCTGGATACCGCTTCACGGCTGCCTGGCCTGATACTGTCAGCAACCGCAAACGCAGCGATAAGCTGGCCTGCGACCGCCAAGGCAGTCACCGTGTACCCACGCTCCTGCCACTCACCGATGGGATGCGGGTACAGCGCCTCAGTGTGAGCGCCTTCGTCCGTAGATGTGGTCGACGCCCGCGTTTGCCCATTACCTTCATCGCGTATAGGCACGCCGGGCTCGTTTTTGCCACGCAGCACCAGAGCCGCAACACCCGAAGGACTGGCCAGTGTGTACATCACACCATCAACACTGCCCTGAACACCTGCGCCTGGAACAGCGTGAAAGCCTTGCACCATCTGTAGCTCACCCTTGTACGACCTGGCCAAGGCCTGTGACACAGGATGGTCTGAACGGGCACCCAAACTGGCCGCAATGCGACGGCATTGCGCCTCGTCATACGCCGAGTCCAGCAGGGAGAACTCCTGCAATACCGGCGCACCGCTTGTTAATGTGCCTGTTTTATCCAACGCCAACCAAGCCATTTTGCGGCCTTGCTCCAGGTACACCCCGCCTTTGATCAGAATGCCATGACGGGCAGCAGCGGCCAACCCGCTTACGATAGCAACGGGCGTAGAGATAACCAGAGCGCAAGGACAGGCAATAACCAATAAAACCAGGGCTTTATATGCCCAATCGGCCCACAGGGCTTCCGGCAGCAAGAGAGGCGGAACGGCCGCAACCGCAAGCGCGATCAGGCAGACGGCAGGCGTGTAAATACGCGCAAAACGATCAATAAAGCGCTGTGTCGGCGCTTTTGAGGCTTGTGCTGCATGCACCGCATGGATAATGCGCGCCAGCAAGGTATCGCGAAACACGGCATCAACGCGGTACTGAAGTTCGGCCATACCATTAATCGTGCCAGCAAACACCCGGTCGCCCTGCCCTTTTTGCACAGGAATACTTTCGCCGGTAATGGGTGCCTGATCCACAAACGAAAGACCGTCCACGACATGCCCATCGAGGCCTATGCGTTCGCCTGGCCGGACGCGCAACAGGCTGCCGGGGACCACTTCTATGGCAGGTGTATCGACCCACTGACCTGAGTCGGTTTGCATGGAGACCGTCGCCGGAGCAACCTGCATCAGTCTTTCCACCGCATTACGCGCCCGGTCAAGAGAACGCTCCTCGATATGTTCGGCAATCGCGAAAAGCACCATAACCATGGCGGCTTCGGGCCAATGCCCCAACAAGACCGCACCCGTGACGGCAATACTCATTAGCGCATTAATGTTCAGGTCACCGCGCATAAGCGAAACAAGACCGTTGCGATAAACACCTACGCCACTTATTGCAATGGCGGCCAGCGCCAGCGCAAGCCCTACCCAGACACTGGCACCCAGCCACCCCGACACCTCGGCGGCCAGCGCGGCAACAGCAGCGATCGCGAGCACATACCAGGACTGCCCGGCGGTCGCGTGCACGTGCCCCACACGATCGCCTGCCTCCTTATCATGCTCGTGGCCGTGGGCATGGTCATGGTCATGGGCTGCGCCCGCGCTGTCAGAGGAACAACACGAAAATGAAACCCCCGCAGCTTGAGGGCGTTGAGGAGTTGGATCGTGCGCGTGTTGATGTGTATCTGCTGACATGTTTTATCCACGTGTAGTGTGAGTATGGGTTCAGTAGAAACCCTAAAGTGGCTACAAGGTCAAGCGCATAATACACTTGCGACACCTAAGCGCATACTTTAAAGTAACTCTAAGCATTTCCACTCGGAGTCACTATGAAAATCGGCGAACTCGCCAGAGCCGCCAACTGCGGCACAGAGACCATCAGGTTCTACGAAAAAGAAGGCTTGCTGCCAGAACCATTGCGTACTGAGGCCAACTACCGCAGTTATGAACAACAGCATCTCGAGCGCCTGCGTTTCATCAGAAACTGTCGCAGCCTCGACATGACGCATGATGAAATTCGCAGCCTGCTGGCCTTTATTGATCGTCCGCACGACAACTGTGGCCCCGTCAACGCCTTGCTCGATGAGCACATCAACCACGTCAATGTCAGGCTGGCTGAGCTCAAACAATTGCGCGACCAGCTCTCCACGCTCAGGCGGCGCTGCGCCAACCCACAGGCTGTTGAAGACTGCGGCATTATCCTTGGCCTGGTCGCCATGCCAACCCGTGAAAAAGTGCCGTCAGAAACCCATTTAGGCTGAACCCGCACCAAACCCACTGTTAAAGCGCGGTTTGGTACGCAGATTCAACCGGTCATTGCAACACCCAGTATCTTTTTGCATATCGCAAAAAAACCAAACGGGCGCCGTTTGCATCGCCATACATAAGGTCAGCTACCCTCCGCTGGCTCTGCAGTCACTCTCAACCAAGCCAAAACCGCCACGCAAAAAAAGGGCTGCCCGAAGACAGCCCTACTTACATTACCCCAAGGGGTATTTACTCAGCGGCAGCAGGTACGCCATAGCCGACGGGAGCCTGCTTCTGACGACCGAACAAACCGATGACAACTTGCCAGAACATCGCCAGTGCGCCCACGATAAACACCATGTCGCCGAAAGTACGAACCCAGCGCAGTGTCTGCAACAGAGGTTGCTGCATGAACTCTTCGCTGCGGGCATACCACATGCCTTCAGTAACGCTTGCGTAGAATTGGATCAGACCAATTGGCAGCAGGCTGGTAAAGATCATAAGAACCAGGCCCAGGTTTAGCCCCCAGAAACCCGTACGCATGAGCTTTTCATTGAAGACAAAGCCAGGAACGATGTAGCGCAGAACCAGCATCGTAAAGCCCAGCGCCAAGAAGCCATATACACCAAACAGTGCAGCATGCGCATGCAAAGGCGTAGTGTTCAGGCCCTGAATGTAATACAGCGCCAATGGGGGGTTAACCAGGAAGCCGAACACACCAGCACCCAGCATGTTCCAGAACGCTACCGCCACAAAACACATGAGCGGCCATTTTACAGCTTCCATCCAGACAGCGCGTGTTTTCAGGCGCCAGTTTTCCCATGCTTCGTAGCCAAGCAAGATCAGCGGTACCACTTCAAGTGCGCTGAAGCTGGCACCAATTGCCATAATGGGCGTGGTGGTACCCGAGTAGTACATGTGGTGTAGCGTACCGGGCACACCACCCAACATGAACAGCGACGCGGCAGCCAGGCTGGCAACGGTTGCACCCCGACGCGAAACCAGACCCATGGTAGAAAATATAAAGGCAAGCGCTGTGGTGGCAAAGACCTCAAAAAAGCCCTCTACCCACAGGTGAACCACCCACCAGCGCCAGTACTCCATGATGGTAATGTGAGTGCGTTCGCCATAAAACAGGCCAGTACCGTAGAACAAGCCAATAGCGATCGTGGAGGCAGCCAGCAGTGCAAGAAGGTTTTTGTCACCCTCCTTTTTAAAGGCAGGCAGCATGCCACGCAGCATCAGCAAGAGCCAGAAGGCCAGGCCCAGAAACTTCACAATTTGCCAAACGCGGCCAAGCTCAAGATACTCATAACCCTGGTGACCAAGCCAGAAGTTAAGATGCTCGGGCATGATGTGTTTGATGGCCAGGAAGTTGCCGATGTACGAACCGACAACCAGTACGATCAGCGCCCAAAAGAGCACGTCAACACCCAGCTTCTGATACTTGGGATCTTTACCGCCATTAATAACAGGTGCAAGAAACAACCCAGCGGCCAAAAACCCGGTTGCAATCCAGAACAGCGCCGTTTGCAAGTGCCAGGTACGTGTCAGTGAATAAGGGAACCACTGCGACACGTCAATGCCGTAAAAAGTTTGCCCTTCGACCGTATAGTGTGCAGTAAACCCGCCCAGCATCACCTGCGCGACAAATAAAGCCACCACCATAAGCAAGTATTTGCCCAGAGCGCGCTGCGACGGCGTCAGGGGGCCTATCGTCAGCGGATCTCGTTTGGGGGCTTCGGGCTCAGGCTCGTGGCGCTGCGTGAATGCCCAGACCCAAACCAGAAAGCCAATGCCGGCAATCAGGAAGATCACACTGGCAACAGACCACATGACGTTAGCTGTTGAAGGATGATTACCTACCAACGGTTCATGAGGCCAGTTATTGGTATATGTGACGTCGGCGTTGGGTCGCTGCGTGGAAGCTGCCCACGCTGTCCAGAAATAAAATTTGGTCAAATCTTCACGCCGCTTAAGGCTGGGCAAGGTGCCCTCCTTCATGGCGAAATTGGACCGGGTTTTCTGGAATGCAGGATCATCACCGTACAACTTGACGTAATAGTCAGATGTCTCTGCCATGGCAGCAGCCCGACGCTCACTTACTGTGACGTCACCCGAGCTATCCAGCGTGTTCGTGCGGTACTCGGTCTTCATCCGCTCTTTCAGAGCAACCTGGCGATCAATCGGCAGCTGGGCAAACGGAACACCTGCCTCTTCCTGAGCTGCAATCTCCAGCCAGGCCAGCAACTCGCGGTGCAGCCAGTCTGCTGTCCAGTCTGGTGCCTGGTAGGCACCATGCCCCCAGATTGAGCCAACCTGCATGCCACCCGTGCTCTGCCAGGCAGTTTGCCCGTCGAGAATGGTTTCCTGAGTCATCAGAAGCTTGCCTGATGGCGTCACTACTTTCTGCGGGATCGGCGGAACCTGACGATACACCTCTACGCCACTCCATCCCAAAACGGCGAATGTGATGGCCAGTACAGCCAGCAATAGCCACCATAACTTCTTATACTCACGCATCATGAGCTCCTTCTGCTTCTTGTGAGGCATTAAAAAACAACACTTCGTTCTCCAGTTGAATATGTCGGCCCAGCTCTTGGCTGAACCGCTGTAAATTGGTGTAAAGGCGGCGCCAGGTCGTGCAGGCATGCGCAGGGGGTTCTACCCCACCGGTCAGATCCTGAATCGCTTTCAAAGAGTCGGCGTGGTAGGCATGTTCAAAGCGCATTACCGAAATCGGCATACGGGCATCGCGCTCACGACCGTCGACCAACAATGGGAAGAGCACACGCTCCTCTTTGGTCATGTGGCTTTCAAGCTCTTGGTAAAAGTCTTCGAGCGCCTCGGTCAGGCCGACGGGGCAGCGCGGCTGGCCAGCATGCACGTACTCGACCCGACGGGCATCACGGATGAGTTCAGGCAGCTGTTCACGGTGGCCGCTGTGAAAGCGGCTCACAATGAAGTCGACCAGCTCTGCCACGGGTGCTTGCTTCCAGTGCGCACTGTCAGGCTGGACTGACTGTTGATGTTCCATGCTGCTTACCTTGCAAAAAAAATGGGCTTGCAAAGGCATACGCAAAAATGATGCCAACTTTTTTTTGCTTATGAATCAGGCACCGCAATACACTAGGGTAAACACTACCCTAAACCTTCAGGGTAAATAAAACCCTGTCAGGGTACAATTTACCGCATGGAACAAATACTACTGGCCGATCTGGTCAACGATCTGCCTAATGCCGTACGGCTGCAACGTGCGGTGCATGTCTTGCGCGAACACTGGCAATGCGATGCCGTCGGGCTGCTGGCCCTGGATGGCGACTCTCTAAGGCTGGTTGCTGCCTCAGGTTTGGCCCATGACGCGCTGGGCCGTCGTTTTGTCGTCGCCCAGCACCCACGGTTTGCCACCATTCTTTCCCGGCGCGAGCCCACCTGGTTTGACCCGGCCAGTGTGCTGCCCGACCCCTACGATGGTCTGCTCGACGACCGCAAGGGTTCCCCCCTGCCCGTTCATGATTGCCTCGGCATGAGCCTGTATATAGAGGGAAAGCTCTGGGGCGCCATCACACTCGACGCCCTCACGACGGGCACATTTGATGCAGGCGCAAGGGTCAGGCTGCAGCACGCAGCCCTTGTACTCGAAGCGGGCATACGGGTTACTTCGCTAGAGCGCGAAAATCGCAATCTGCGCCAGCTCGGCAGCAGCAACAACCCAACTTCCCAGTTTATCGACGAAAGCGAAATCCTGGGCGAAAGCCCTGCCATCTCGCATTTACTGCACGAACTCGACGTAGTCGCAGACTCTGATCTGCCGGTACTGCTATTGGGTGAAACTGGGGTGGGAAAAGAGCTGTTTGCCCGCAGATTGCACCGGCATTCCCGTCGGCATGACAAACCCATGATTCACGTTAATTGTGCCGCCTTGCCTGAGTCGCTGGCCGAGAGCGAGCTCTTCGGCCATGTAAAGGGCGCATTTTCGGGCGCCACCAATGACCGGGCGGGTCGCTTCGAGGCCGCACGAGGGGGTACGCTATTTCTTGATGAGGTGGGTGAACTGCCTCTATCGATACA
The DNA here is from genome assembly GCA_013416395.1 of Alcaligenaceae bacterium. GTDB lineage: Bacteria > Pseudomonadota > Gammaproteobacteria > Burkholderiales > Burkholderiaceae_B > Allopusillimonas. The sequence continues at coordinate 213,679 of JACCEP010000006.1, read as the reverse complement.
GGCCAAGCTGCTGCGCGCACTGCAAAATGGCGAAATTCAACGCCTGGGCGCCGACGGCCTGATCAAAACCGATGTGCGCATTATTGCAGCTACCAATCGCAATCTTAAAGAAAACACACTGGCGGGGCATTTTCGAGCTGACCTCTACCATCGTCTTTCGGTATACCCGGTTCATATACCGCCGCTGCGCACGCGCGGGCGCGACATACTGCTACTGGCCGGTCATTTTTTAGAATTCAATCGCGCCCGACTTGGGCTGCGCGGGCTGCGGCTGTCTTATGCCGGAGAACGGGCGCTCATGACGTATTCATGGCCGGGCAATGTGCGTGAGCTTGAGCATGTAATTAGTCGCGCAGCGCTCAAGCTGCTAAGCCGGGGCGCCTCACGTGACCAAATACTGACCCTGCCTCCTGAGGTGCTTGACCTCGACATCCCTTCCGCCCCAACAGCAGGCCACGCCGAACCGCTGCCTTCCGAAGAGTATGCCGCTGCCGCTGCCCCGCCGGGTCTTTCGTCTGCAGATGACGACCTGTATGCGGTAGAACCCTTTTATGGTTCTCCGCCAATTGTCATCAATGAAGGGGTGGCATACAGCGCGCCCATCGCCAACAGCAAGCCTGTGGTCGATACCGCGTTGTTGCCGCTGCGTGCGGCCACTGAAGCATTTCAGCGTAGTGCCATAGAGCACGCGCTACAGGCCACGCAAAACAACTGGGCGCAGGCTGCCCGAGCGCTTGAGCTCGACTCCAGCAACCTGCACAAGCTGGCCCGAAAGCTGGGCCTGAAGTAGTACGGCTTAGCGACCCGCCTGTTTGGCGCTGACGCCCCCAGCCATGCCCATGTTGGCTTTGGGGTAATCAACCACCCTCACCCTGACCTCGCTTTCTGGCATGCCGGTGACGGCATTGCCTGAACGGCTCAGGGCAGCGATCAAGGCACTTTTTTGCTCTTCGGTTCGGCCTTCGATGAAGTCAACCTGATACATAAGCGCCTGGGTGTCAAATACGCCGGCATTTAAATAATGCCCATTACCAAGTTCGTGCAGCATGACCCGCACGCTTGCGAGCGGAGCGCCTATGCTTTCGACAACCGCATCGCTGGCGCCTTGCAGCAACTGTTTTTTCTGATCGGCAGGCAGACCCTGACTGGCGGATATGATGACGTACGGCATGATGCTCCTTGATTAGTTTAATTTGAACGTTCAGCAAGCGATTATCGCCGCTTGAGCGCTAAAGGCAAAGCCGTCTTGCTGTGCAGCAGGCAAATCATCGAGCGTGCCCTCACCATCTGTTGGACGCATGGAACACGGCAAGGGCAATCGTTAACTATCTCAGTCAGGCACGGCATCAACGCGCTCATGAATAGCGTTGGTGCGGCTTGTCGCGCACCGGGCCTGGCCTGGGAGCAGCACACTGCATGCCCACCAGATCAAATGAGATCAGTAATACCTCGTGCCGCCGTGTTTGGGTTATTGAAAGATAGACCAAATAGCCGCTTCAGGTGTTAATACCTTGTACCGCCGAGGTCGGGGTAAACACCCAGGCCTTCTACTCGCTGCACGCCGGTCTCCACATCACCGTTGGCATGCAGGCGCAGCCAGCGATAGGCCGGCGATACCGTATCCAGTTCGAAAGTCTCGCTGTAAGGCTTAAATTGCACACAGGTCGAAGGCGAAGCCAGCAGGCGCAAACCATGGGTCGGGCTGTATTGATGGACGTCGTCATATTCTTGATGAATATGCCCCCAGAGCAGGCAGCGCACATTGGGCAGGCGCTCAAGCATTTGAAATAGTGCATCACCGTTATCGATCGTCATGCCGTCAAGCCAGGGGCTACCCATGGGCACAGGGTTGTGGTGCACCGCAACCAGCACGTGGCGGTCATGCGCCTGCGTTGCCGCTGCCTGCAATACATCGAACTGGCTCTGCGCCAAATGCCCACTATTAGAGCCCGGCACACTGGAATCGAGCAGCACAATGCGCCAATTACCAAGGTCGACCACCGGATCAAGTCGCGCCTGCCAGACCGACCGCAAAGTGTCACCGTCATCATGATTGCCTGGCAGGCCGTACACGGGCGCATTGATAGCACTGGCATGATGCAGAAAGCGCTCATAGGCTTGCACAGAACCGTCCTGGGCGATATCACCGGTGGCCAGCACCACATCAACCTGGGGCTCCCGGCGCTTGATATCGTCGATGACGCCGCGCAAACTGTGATCCGTATTGACGCCCAGCAGACACCCCTCGGCGTCGGCAAGCAAATGGGGGTCGGAGATCTGTACCACAAAAAAAGAAGATTGCATGTAACTCGAGCCTGCTGGCGCCTCAGCGCCGCCAGACATAATTGAAAAAGGTGGGCTAACCATCACCGGCCAGCCCGAATACACGTCGCACTCGATCAAGTATGGCGGCTTTCTGGACAGCAACATTGGTGACAGGCATGCTGGTTTTTACTTGCTGCAATTCTTGGCTGCGTTGCGCCAGCAACTGGGCAAAGGCATCGGCCAACTCGGGGCGACCGTGCAGTATGGATTCAAAATCATCCTTGCTTAACGCGTAGCAACTTACATCAGTGACAGCCTGAAGGGTTGCACGGCGAGGCTCTCCCATCATGACACTCATCTCGCCCATGACGTCGCCGACGCTGAGCGTGGCAACGCTACGGCGCTGGTGATTGGCTTCTACCTCAACCTTGACCGTGCCCTGAGTAATGATAAACAGACATTCGCCAACGTCTCCCTGATTGGCAATAGTGCTGCCTTTAAGATAGGGCAAAAAACGCAGTCTTGCAGCGAGCTCGCGCCTTTCATTTTCAGTAAGTGGGTTAAGCAATGAGATGCCACCCAACATGTCCAGGCGCTGTTTAATAACTTGCTCAGGCTCATCGTCAGGCATTCCGCCCTGCCGGCTGCTGACACGCAAGTCTTGCGATGGTGCACCCATGCGCCAGTTTTGACGTCTGAACAAGGCATATAAATGCTGGCGGATCAACGAGTCGGAGCCGCCCGGTGCCTCCGGGTTCGTCAGCCAGTACCGCACCGCGTAACACACCACCCCATTGGCAAAATCCAGCACCACACAGACAGGCGATGGCACACGAGCAACATGGGGTATTTCAGCGGCAGCAAAAGCATGCTCAACGGCTTCAATCACTTTATTGGGTTCTAACTCGAAGCCAGAATAAAACAGAACCGTACGCAAGCGCCGGGGCACTGACTGCCCTCCGGTCAGCATTACCTGCGACTTCATCAGTGTACTGTTGGGGATCAGCACCATTTCGCCAAACAGCGTACGCACGGCTGTATAGCGCCACTGCACTTGCATCACCCTGCCGCTAACCGTGTCGGTTTGCACCCAGTCGCCGATATGTATGGAGTGATCCAGCTGCAAAGCCAGGCCTGAAAGAATATTGCCCAGCGTATCCTGCATGGCAAAGGCCAGCACGGCAGTAATGACGGCCGTACTGGCCAGCAGGCCACTCAGATCCAGCCCTGCATGGGCCAGGCGCACCACCAGCCAGCCTAACGAAGCAACCAGAATCAACAACTCTTCCAGAATGCGGGGCGGGTGCATGCCCATGCGCACCATAACCAGACGAAAGACCGCCAAAGCCGCCAGGCGGATTAGCAAAATACCCAACACAATGGTGGCCGCTTCGCCCAGACCATGGGCCAGCCCGATAGAATCTGCCATGGCTGCCCACGCACCAAACACCAGCAAAAGCACGAATAACAGCAGGCCCTGTAGCGTGAAGAGCAACATGCGGCGTGCAACACGCCACAGCAACAAGCCAAAAATCAGATTAATCGCAATCAACGGCCAGTAAAAAGGCCTCCAGGCATCAGACATATACCCGGCGAAGACAGTCAGCATAGGGCTCATTGCTTGGCCTCATGATCGAAAACACCTGCCCAGTGCGTGGGCAGATTATTGGGGTTTTGTGCAGACATGCGCTCAAGATAAATGGTGTACAGCTTGCGTCTGAGCGGGTCCTGATGTTGCAGCACCTGCAATAGGATTCGGGCATCGTCCCAGTCGCGCGCCTGGTAACACCTTAGCGCCTGCTCGAACTGCATAATGTGCTCCCGCATCTTGGGGTCTGTTTCATCGCTTGCACATACAGGTTGGCTGGCCAGTACGGGCTCTTGCCTTCCTTTTACGCGTATCAGATCAACCGGTCGGTAAGTAAAACCTTGCGCATGATCGCGCGTGGTCGGGCTAACCAGTATGGGGGTCTGGTAATAACCGGTTAAGCCTTCAAGCCGGGCACCCAGATTGACGCTGTCACCCAGCACGGTGTAGGCACGACGGTAATCCGAACCCATATCACCGACGTTCATCATGCCGGTACTGATACCTATGCCTATGGCAAAAACAGGCAAACCCTCGGCTTCGAATTCTTGCATCAGTGTCTTCATGCGTTCCTGCATGGCCAACGCGGCAGTCACGGCATGGGTCGCATGATTCGCATCTTCGAGCGGTGCATTCCAAAAAGCCATGACCATATCACCCACATATTTATCTATGGTGCCGCGCGCTTCAAAAATAATGGCGGTCATGGCGGTCAGGTAGCGATTGAGCAAATGTTTGAGCTCTGCCGGAGACAGGGCTTCCGACAAGGCCGTAAAGTTGCGGATATCGGCGAACAACACCGTCATTTGCTTGTGCTCGCCTTGCCAGGAGGCCAGCTCGGGGTTGGCCAGCATGCGTTCCACATGCTCGGGGGGTACATATTGGCCAAATATGCCCTGGATCTCGCGCTTCTGACGATTGCTACGCAAAAAGCCCACGGCAATATTGAAACCGGCCAGCAACAGCACCAGCAGTGTTTGCATGGCCAGGGGCAACGCAATGCGCCCATAGTGCCAGAAGGCAAAATTGATACCTATGGTCAGAGCCAGCCAAATGGCCGATATGCCCAGCATGGCAGCCGGCGAACGCCCCGCCAGAAGCAACGCCAGGGCCAGCCCCGAGACGAGCAGTATTGATAGCGTCGCCGCCGGCTCCCAGTCAGGCCTGTGGTAGAAAACGTCATGGCCCAGCCCTGCCTGCAGCAGCGTATCAAGCACGTTGGCATGCACCTCAACACCCGGATAGGCGGTTTGCAGGGGAATGGTACGCAGGTCAGCCAACCCCAGCGCCGATGTACCCACGAGCACCAGCGCACCGTCCAGAGCTGCCAGCTCTGGCGCATCGCCGCGCAACACACGAGTAGCAGAAAGATAGGTAAACGATTTGCTTGCGCCCCGATAAGGAACCAGCATATTGCCGTCAGTGTCCAGCGGTGCCCAGACCTGCTTGCCGATATGTACGCCGGTGACCAGTGAATGCCCGGCACTGGGAGCAAGGCTTAGCCTGATCCACGGTGCACCCAATGCAAGCCGGGCCATTTCCAGGGTTAACGAGGCATAGACACCATCACCCTGTCGCATGACCAGAGGAGCACGTCGCACAATGCCGTCTGCATCTGGAATAGCCGTAATAAAGCCGGCGCTGGGCGCACTCTCGGTCAGAACACGCAAATTGGAGGTGTAGTCAGGCATGTTGGGCAGCGACAAGGGGTTACTGTCTGACCCAAGCTCAAGAAACGGTAGCGGCAATTCACCGCTGTGCACCCCTTCCGCATGCAGAAAATACCCGAGCACCACGTCATCAGACAGACTTCGTGCCAGGGTTGCATCGCCATCGTAACGTTCAGCCACGACCGCCAGCTCTGCACGGGCCACATGGCTAAGCGCTGGCGTGGCCAGCACGGACTGAACCGGGTTGGTACCGGGCTCAGAAAAAACCATGTCCAGCCCAATCAGGGCCGCCCCGTTAGCGCGTAACGCCTCCAGCAATTGGGCGACTTTTGCTCTGTCCCAGGGCCAGCGCCCTTCGCGCTGCTGAGTAAATTCATCAAGATCGACGATTACTATGGGAAGCTGCAGCGCACGCTGCGGGGGCAGCAACTGAAAACGCCAGTCGTACAGCAAGGCGTCAAGCCGGTTGGGTACGGCACTCCGTGAGGCTTGCGATAATGTGGCCATCTGCAGCAACAGACACACCACCAGCAACGCCAGACTGCCCAGCACAGTCTGATGCCGCCGCACGGCAAACCGAAAGGCTGCCACACGCGTCATGACGAAGTAAATGTGCCTTCATGCGCCATTTACAGCCCCTCGCCCCCAACCAGGCCTGCGGCACCCATAAAGGCATGATCATTGTCGATCAATAGGTACCCCACTCCGGCCTGCGTCGCGTTATGGCCAGCGACAAACCCTTCGACCTCTAATCGGCAACCATAACTGCAGCCATCGGCATTGGACACCGCGCTGTCATCAAACCGGAAGCCGTTGGGCGATCCGGTCCATGACCCACCGTTGGACACCGCGTTATAGATACCGAAATCACTGGTGTTCAGACGCATGTCCAGCGTATACGTCTGGTTACCTACATTCAGGCCCAGATCGAACCGTTCAAGCAATGCTTCAGCCAGGGGTTCGCCGTGCATGCCACGCACTGATGTCGCACCGTCCAGACTGTAATAAAGCGTGCCAGTGGTGGGTATATTGTCTGCGGCCAAGCCTACAACATAAGGCATGTACTGGCCGCCATCCACCATGGACACCGAATTACCAGCGATGGTACCGGACCCATAGCTGAAGTCTCCCCAGCTTAACGCACCACGCGTTACCACATGGGAGGTCTCAAACTCTCCCGGCGAGACCACTGGCAAAGAGGGGAAGTCGCCCAGCGACAGCAAGCCGCCTGTTGCAGGATCAAACTCGGCCGTAAGGCCACTACCAGACATGCCTTGCTGCCACGTACCGGGCCCCGTAGATGTACTGTAGAGCGCCCCAGCTGCTGTATAGCCCGGCCCGTCAGACAAGAAGGCGCTCGATGGCGGTCCAGAAGGACCCGGATCTATCGGGGTTGGATCTATCGGGGTTGGATCTATCGGGGTTGGATCCACAGGTATTGGGTCTATCGGCGTCGGGTTTATTGGCGCCGGATCTACCGGTACCGGGTCCACAGAAGGTGACTCAGACGGCAAGGGTTCAAAGTCATCGATAGTTCTGAGAATATCCTGATCCGTCAGCGGCGGGCCAATCAGCACGTCGTGCCTCACCACCCCCGTCGCCACCAACCTGTCGCCCATCGGTGCAGTCGCCCTATACATAGGCCCCTGCTCAGAGAACTCGGGCGCGGAGCCCAATGTCACAACCGCGTTGCGACCTGCGGGTACTTCAAGCGTGCCGCTGGCGTTGGTGATCACCACCTTGCCTTCGCCGACATGCACCCGCAGGGTGTCTGGCGGGTTAAGCACTACCGTAAATTGCGTGCCGCGTATACCTAGCGTGGCTACGGGCGTATTCAGCTGGTAGCCCTCATGCCGGGTTTTTCCGATCGCACCCGTCATGGTGCGCAACCCGCCTCGCAGCAGGCCGAACACCAGTGAGCCGTCGTCGGCGCCTTCCTGGTATGCATAATCATCAACCGAAAACGTGCTGTCCGGCATTAGCGAAACCAGACCACCGTCGGTAAAACGCATCTGCACCCGACCGTTTGCAGCAGTTTCAATACGCGATGCGTTTTCAATACCGTCGCCTTTGGCGAGCGTACGCGAAGGCTGCGAAACTGCAGTTGCCGTCACCAACCCACTGGCAAAACGCACGGTGGCCACCGTCTCGGCGACTGACACACTGGTGCCAAAAACCATAAGGCCCGCAAATAACAGCCCGTGCCCGAATTTAAAATAGTTCATAGCGTAAATTCATAGTAAATACATGACGCTGAAAATCGCGCAAAGGGGTGTTGGCGTCGCTATGGTTGAATCGATACTGCGGCCTCAGCGACAATTTGCGGTTAATGGCGTAATCAAGCCCCAAAAAGGCGTCGTAAAGCGTCGCACGACGGCGCGTCTCAAACAGCGCGTCTTTGCCGTCATTTATGCGGCGCTCAGCACCCACCCCTGCTTCAAGCTTGACGCGCGGGGTAAACAGGTAAAGACCACCCGCCCTCACCCCCGAAAATCGGTAGGCTAAATCTTTGGGTGCACCGCTGCGGCGCGTGTCTTCCCAACCGCCATATACGCTGCCATAGGCGACAGCACGGTCGTTGGCGAACGCCTGCGACCAGGAGACGCCCCCGGTATAACGATTGGCATTGCGCAGATTCTGGTCGGGATAGCTTAATCGGCTGGCCTGGGTAAATGCGCTAAATTCGCTGCGCTCAGACACTGCAAATGCATATTGCCCCAGCACGCCAACCGTATTGCGATACGTGTGACCGCCCAGGGCATAGTGCTGTGCCAACAGGCGCGCGCTGAACTGATGCCGATCAGCTTGCCGGACCACACCGGCCGACACGTCAGAAACGATGGTGTTGTAGTCTTGTGTTGCCCAGTTGCCCGTGCCCGCAATATTGGTTTCCAGCAAATAACGCCAATTTTCGGTCAGTGGCGCTGAATAACGCAGGTTAAAGGCAGCGCGGTTAAAGCCGCTGCTGCGCTTGCGGCCATCACGACTCAAGGTAAACACCGCGCCACCAAAGGCTGGCAGTGCCATATCTGAGGATGACGTCGCACTATTGATATTACTGTCGTAACCCATGCCCACCTCCAGGTAGCTGGACAGTCGACGGTCGTTGTTGGATTGTTTGGTGTTCGACAACAGGCCCAGATAGTGGGATACCGCTTCCTGCACTGGCTCAGGCGGCACAGAGCGAGAAATAGTGTCAAGTTCGATGCGGGCACTGTCTACTTCAGACAATGCCATGTGCGCCCGGGCCATTCCCAACCTACAGGTACCGTTAAGCGGCTGAACCGCCAGACAGCGCTCAAATGCCAATGCCGCGCGCGTAGGCTGTTTTGCTGCAAGAGCAGCCTGCCCCAGCAGGTAGTCGTAAGCAGGCACACCAGCCAGTTCAGACTCATGCGGCTCAAGCAAGCCATAAGCTGTACGCCCCTGACCATTCTGCAACCAGTCCTGTGCTCGCGTTAGTAACTCGGGATCTGCAGGCGCAGGCGCCGCATGTGCCACCACCGACATCAGGCACATGGCCCAGCCAAACTTCCACCTGCTCATCGTTTTGCTCCAGCGTTCTGTAATGCATGCCATTGCTCAAACGTATGGCGCGCGACCGGGGCATAGTAGGCCAAAGATACACAAACAGCCCCGTTCAAACAGACGGGAAAAGGGCGAAATTCCACAATATGACACGATAAAGACATGTGGCATACAGGAAAACCATTAGAAAACTCCAGGCACTTTCACGCCCATGCATTAATAGCTACAATGAATTTGCTAATACCTAAACGATATATAGAAATTTTGCCTGCTGTGGCTGACACATCAGGTGTCTCGCAATCTGGGGCGGTTTTTCGACGTGAATGGCTGGGCAATGAGAGGCGTCTGGTTAAAGGCATGCCTGACGACTGCATACCTGGTTTCCATACTCTGACCCACCACTCGCTCTCCCACCCCAGATGCATTGCACTGAATTTACAGAGGTTTGCTCATGACTTCGCCCTGCGCACAGGCCTTTTTCGACGACGTGACTTCTACGTTCTCTTATGTCGTGTACAAGCCAGGTGAGCCTCAGTGCGCCATCATTGACTCGGTGCTTGACTACGACCCTAAATCGGGCCGCAGCACCACCCACTCGGCCGACAAAATCATAGACTTCGTCCAGGTAAACGGGCTGACCGTGCAATGGATACTTGAAACGCATGCACATGCCGACCATCTTTCTGCCGCCGCGTATCTGAAGCGCAAGCTAGGCGGCCGCACTGCCATCGGCCAGCACATCCGTCAGGTACAGGGCAATTTCAAAGCAATTTTTAATCTGGAAGACGAGTTTTTACCCACGGGTGCGCAGTTTGATCACCTGTTTGCAGAGGGCGACAGCTTTAGCATAGGCAGCCTGACCACCACCGTCATGCATGTACCGGGGCACACCCCGGCTGACATGGCGTATCAAGTGCATGAACTGGGCGTCTTTACGGGTGACACGCTTTTCATGCCTGACGTCGGTACGGCACGCTGTGATTTCCCTGACGGTGACGCTCGGCAACTATACCGTTCCATAAAAAAACTGTTGGCACTGGGCGATGATACCTGCCTGTTTCTGTGCCATGACTACCCGCCAGAGGCACGCAAAGCGACGTTTACTTGCACGGTGGCTGATCAGCGACAACACAATATCCATGTGCGTGATGGCATCAGCGAAGACGAGTTTGTCAGCATGCGCAATGCACGTGACAAAACACTGTGTATGCCTACGCTGATATTGCCCGCGATCCAGGTCAATATTCGCGCAGGTAAAATGCCACCGCCCGAAGACAATGGTGTCAGCTATTTGAAGATACCGCTAAACCGTCTTTAACATAGACAGATGGCGCCAGGGTTGGCCCCTGCGGGTTTAGGGTTTTTTAGCGTGGTTTATGCTTAACTGTTAGCATTACGGCTGTTTTGCTGCAGACACCTGCCCATTGCGCGCAAGGCCGCAGCACCATCCGACCACTTATCTAAAGCACCCTGCCTTTTTCATGAATTATCTACTCATTAAACACGTGCACGTCACTGCCGTGACGCTCAGCATTTTGCTCTTTGCACTTCGTTCTTATTGGTCAGTTATCGATTCGGACAAGCTGCGAAACAAGGCAGTTAGAATACTGCCCCACGTCATTGATACGATTTTACTGGTGGCCGGCGTTACGCTGGCTGCCGTCATCGGGCCAGAGCAGCCCTGGATTCTCGCAAAAATTGTGGGTTTGCTGCTTTATATCGGTGTTGGCACGGTTGCCATAAAACGCGGCAAGACACCAAAAAGCCGTGCCATTGCGGCGATCATTGCCATCGCAATTTTTGCGTACATTATTGGCATTGCCTTGAGCCACAGCCCTTTATCCTGGTTTGCCTGATCGCGTCTGCGCGCCGGATAAGCCTCACGGCCTGATTTGCCTGGTCGCACCTGTGCACCGGATAAGCCTCACGGTCTGCTTTGCCTGAACGCACCGACGCGCCAGGTAAGCTTCACTGGGCCAGTGCCCCATGGTTTAGCGGGTATCGCCAAGAGGAGCCTGCACAAAACCTGGCCGGGCCCAGCACTCAGCGTTTTCTGCGCCCTGAACGGCCGCAATAATCGCCCATTAAGCAACAAAAAAAGCCAGGAAGCCCTGGCTTTTTTGCTGACAACGAGGGCTTAAGCCACTTACCAGGTACCCATAAAGTGTTGCACCACCAGGCTGCTTCCGGCCACCGCTACCCAAACACCCAGCCCCAGAACAATAGGCCTGAAACCTGCACGAACCATATTACGAAGATCTGACGACAACCCGATGGCGGTCAGGGCGACGATAATAAGAAACTGCGCAAGAAACTTCAGAATAAAATCAAGACTCTCGGGGATCAAGCCGGATGAGCGCACCGCCGAAGCTACCAAAAACCACAAGATAAACCACGGAAATATCCGACGCAGCCCGACCTTGGCACCACCGCTTTTCTTTTCGCGCCAGGCGATGATCCCAGCCAGCACAATACAAATAGGGATAATCAACGTCGCACGTGTGAGCTTGACAATGGTTGCATAATCGCCCGCAGCCACGCTGTAGCTATAACCCGCCGCAACAACCGATGACGTATCGTTGATCGCGGTGCCGGCCCACATACCAAACCCCGTGTCAGACATGCCCAGCCAGTGCCCCATTAATGGAAAGGTGAGGACAGCAACCACATTAAAGAGAAAGATTGTCGAAATAGCGAATGCCGTTTCATGATCTTCAGACTTGATGATGGGCGTAACTGCAGCAATGGCCGAACCGCCACAAATAGCCGTGCCAACACCAATCAGTATCTTGAGGCGAGAAGGAATACCCAGCCACTTGCCCAGCAACGCCGCCGACACAAAGGCCACAGTAATGGTAATTAACGTCACCCACAGTGACTCTGCACCGGTTTTGGCCACTTGTTGAAGACTAAGACCGAAGCCAAGCGCGATAATAGACCACTGCAGTATCTGTTTGGACGCAAAGCGCAGGCCTGGCTGAAACATCGTGCCAACCCCCATCGTGTTGCGAATGGCCATCCCCAGCACAATGCCGAACACCGGGCCACCGATAATAGGCATCCATCTGCCCAGCACCATGGCTACCAGGCCCAGCAGCATGGCCAGCGCAAGTCCGTAAACGAGCGAAGGTACTTTCGGCGCTGAATGTTGGCGATGCGCCTGCTTTTTTTTCGCCGCCTGAGACGATGCGTCCAGCGGCCGCGCTGAATTGTAAGTTGTCATGTATGAGCCCGATGCTATATATGTTAATAACGATAAGTAATTTTAAGATCGCGCGCTCAATAAATAAATTCATGTTTTTTTATTTATCGTATAAACTTTATTTATGCTAGCAATCTCCATCAAACAGCTCGAAGTTTTTGTGACCATTGCGTCGACCGGAACGGTACGCGCAGCGGCCGAGCGCCTGTATGTCACACAGCCCGCCGTCAGCATGGCGCTGGCCGAACTTGAACGTCTGCTTAACGTGCAGCTTTTTGACCGCGAACGCGGTCGGCTAAGGCTCAGCTCACGGGGTAAAGAGTTGCTTCCCATGGCACAAGAAGTCATAGAACGTGTGCATGAGCTTTCGCAATATGCCGACACCGACAACCGCAGCCTATCGGGTGAGTTGCGCGTCGGTGCCAGCAATACCATTGGTAATTATCTTGTCGGCGACTTACTAGGCCCCTTTGCTGCCAGCCAACCCAACGTTTCGCTGCAGGTCAGTGTCGAAAACACCGCCACTATTGCGGCCGGCCTGGTGGCACATCGACTCGATGTAGGTTGTATCGAGGGCCCGATTAACCATCCCCAGCTTGAGTCCTTTCCGTGGCGAGAAGATGCGCTTGTGGTCTGCGCCGCACCCAGCCATCTCCTGGCTGGCAAAAAGCCATTAAAGGCCCATCATTTCAAAGATGCCCGTTGGATACTGCGCGAGCCCGGTTCCGCCATGCGGACACAAACCGAACAGGCACTCAGCGTGCTGCCCCCGGGACAAATCGTGCTTGAACTTGGCCAGGTCGAGGCGATCAAGCAGGCTGTGATCGCAGGCATGGGCATTGCCTGCCTGCCCGAATTTGCCATTACCGACGCCGTAGCCGTGGGCCGACTGTGCATTCTTCATACGCCATTTCTTGATCTGCGACGACGGCTCTCGGTGGTGTTGCATAAATCGCGCTATCGCGGCGCACTGATCGAATGTTTTCTCAGCAGCTTGCTTGGCACACCCTCTGACGCGGCGGGCTAAGCACCGGCTTTTATGCCACGGCCTTAGAACACGGGGGAGCTAAGCACTCGCATTTATGCCACGGCTCTAGAACACTGCGGCTAAGCACCCGCATTTATGCCACGGTCTCAGAACACCGCGGCTAAGCACCCGCATTTACGTCACGGTCTCAGAACACTGGCACTAAGTACTCACATTTCGCCACGGCCTCAGAACACCGGACCTGAGCACGCACCGTCGCAATGACTAACTTCATGTTGCCATCTGCGCAAAATGAGGCATGACGATCTCGGCGTACCTAAAATGGTATTGTTGTTCTTTCACTGATGTGGCGGGCCCCTTGCAATGAGCCAACAAGACCTCTTTCTCAAAAAGCCTGGCAGCACTTCTGCCGTTCGCCGCGAGCGACAGGCGGCGCAGGCTTCTCAAAAACCTCGCACGGCGAAAAAAGTATCCGCCGTCAAAGAGGAAAAGGCCAGCAAGCCACAAAAGCCAGCCAAAGCCAAAGCCACAACCAGCATGCAGTCTGCAAAGAAAGCCACAACGCAGCAGGCCGATACAACACAACCCCGCAAAGCAAAGCCGGCGCTAGCCAAGGCTGCCTCTGCAACGCCGGTACGCAGCAAAAAACCTGAACCTGCCACCCAAACTGCACCCACGCTCTCGCCACAAACCAGTAATTCGGTACATAAACGTGCCAGTAAAACACTGGTGGTTGACACAAAAACCACTGAAAACACACTGCAAAACCCTGCCCCACCCACCAAGGCCAGCGTTGACGACGCCACTGGCCCCTTACCCGCACACGCCACGCCACGCCCCAACGGCATGCCGCCCTACGAAACCGTGGCAATTGTGCTGCAGGGTGGTGGCGCGCTAGGTGCCTACCAGGCAGGGGTTATTGAGGGCCTGCTCAATGCAAAGATAGAACCCGATTTCATCTCAGGTATTTCGATTGGTGCGCTGAATACGGCAATTATCGCGGGAAACCCACCCGAAAAACGCATTGAACGTTTGCGCGACTTCTGGGAAACCATTTGTCAGCCCAACAATGACTTTGGCCTTATACCGTTTATTGAGGGGACACTATTTGGCATCAATGACACGACACGAACAGCATTGAGCGCTCTGCAGGCCGGCAGTGCCATGCTGGGTGGCCAACAGGGCTTTTTCAAACCTCGGTTTCCACCGCCCTCCATGGCGCTGCCAGGCCGCCCCGAACAGGCCAGCTACTACGACACTCGCGAACTAAAGGCCACGCTCGAACGTGTGTGCGACTTTGATCGCATCAACTCGGGGCTGCAGCATGTTTCAGTGGGCGCCGTCAATGTCCGCACCGGCAACTTTGTATATTTTGACAATACAGAAATCACCCTGCTGCCTGAACATTTCATGGCCTCAGGCGCCTTGCCGCCAGCTTTTGCGCCCGTTGAAATCGATGGCGAATATTACTGGGATGGTGGGCTGGTTTCCAACACGCCACTTAGCCAGATACTCAGAACAAGACCCCCGCGCGACACGCTGGTGTTTCAGGTTGACCTTTGGAGCGCGCGTGGCAAAGTCCCCGACAATATGGGTGAGGTATCTGACCGAATCAAAGATATTCAATACTCGAGCCGTACGCGCATGATTACTGAGCAGATGCGCTGGGAACAACACCTTCGACACATGGTGCACAGCCTTCTGCAACAATTGCCCGAAGGGGGCGATGACGTAAACCTGTACCGCCATCTGGCAGCCGACCTGGGCAGCCAAAAACGCTATAACGTCATACACCTGATCTATCGCAATCAGCCTTACGAAAGTAACTACAAAGACTTCCAGTTTGGGCCCTCAACCATGCGAGCTCACTGGGCAAGCGGGCTGGACGACATCAACCAGACGCTGGCACGACAAGGCATTCTGGACATGCCGCAGAATGCTTCGGGCTTTATTACCCACGACATCCACCGCGATGCAACCGAGCAGGCGCGACAAAACGCCGACGACCCCATCGCCGGCGCGAGTTGAACTGCTGACCCGCGAGCCTACTGACCAGCTGTCATTTAGTGCTGCGGCTTCGCCAGCCACGCCCTCACCACCTCAGTATGCTCGCTGAAGTCGGGCGGAAGGCGGCGCAGGGTAGCGGGTGTTCTTGACAGTTTGATCGGCGACGCTATGGCTCTGTAAGCCCCTTGTTCAAGCACCATATTGCGATGCCGGGTATGTGGATGCTGCAGCAATTGCTCTACATTCAACACAGGTGCTGCGGGTACCCCTTTTTGCAATAGCCGTTGCGCCAGATCGGCGGCCACATGGCCGGAAAGCTGCTGCACAAGCATGGCCCGTAGCGCGGCCCGGTTTATTAGCCTGTCGGCATTCGTACCAAAGCGTGGGTCTGATGCCAACTCTGGGCACCCAAGTACGCCCGCCATGATTTCAAACTGACGGTTGTTGCCGACAGCGAGAAAAATTTCGCCCTCTGCAGTCGGAAACGAATCATAAGGAGAAATGTTGGGGTGGGCGTTTCCGGTGCGCTCAGGCACCTTCCCGCTATAAAAATAATTGGCAGCATGGGGATGCAGTAGCGAAATCGCGCAGTCGAACAGTGTGATGTCCAAAAACTGCCCTTTACCGCTGACATGCCGCTCGTTAATGGCCAGCAAAATAGCCAGCGCCGCGTTCAGCCCGGTGACCATGTCGACCACAGGCAGACCTACACGCGTAGGATCGCCGTCGCCCTCTCCATTAACGCTCATCAGGCCACACATAGCCTGCGCACAGGCGTCATAACCCGGTAAGCCGCCCAGAGGGCCATCGGCACCAAAGCCGCTAATACGGCAATGTACCAGCCTGGGAAACTGCGCTTGCAACACGTCAACACCCAAGCCCCATTTTTCGAGTGTGCCTGGCTTGAAGTTTTCAACAAGTACGTCGGCATCCTGCAACAGGTTCTTCAGAAATGCCTGACCGTCAGGCTGCGACAAGTCAAGCGACAGGCCATATTTATTACGATTTACGCCAATAAAATAAGACGCTGTGCCATCCAGAAATGGTGGCCCCCAGCCGCGTGTTTCGTCGCCAGACGGTGGCTCGACCTTGAACACCTCGGCGCCATGATCGCCAAGAATTTGCGTGCAATAGGGACCGCCGAGCACGCGCGACAGATCGATAACTTTGCAGCCAGCCAGGGCACCGGAGGAGTTCTGTTCAGTGATAGTCATAATTAATCAAGCGTTATGCCTGCAGTTTCAATTACTGTTTTCCATTTATTGACCTCTGCGTCAATAAACGTCCGTAGTCCATCAGGCGTTCTGTCTACAGCCACCACAATACCCTGAACTTTCAACGTGTTGGCAACCGGCGACATCGACGGCCTCCGTGCTGGCTATTTTTCGGACGAGTTCAACAGCTCTGAATAAACGCCTGCATCTTCAGGTACTGCGAACGGATCAGACACTGAAAGCTTATGGACGAGCACCAGATCGGCCAGCAGCGCCCTGGCTTGCAGCCCATCGTGGCGGGCTTCCCAGCGCATAGCGGCCATCGATACAACGTGGTAGAGCGCCGAGGCGGCCTGCCGGGCAAGCGAGGAGTTTTCATCAGGTGCGGCATGGGCGGCCAGGCGGAAAGCTCCGTCCACGGCCTGCTGCTGGGCGTCGCGCCGTGAAGCATCGCAAGGCACGCCATCTTCAAGCAACTGTTCAACGTAGTCGCGCAGTGGCTCCAGACAGCCGTTACGTCGTATGGCGCGCAGCACATCCAGCGCCACGATATTGCTGGTGCCTTCCCAGATAGATCCTAAATGCGCGTCACGAACCAACCGCGGCTCGACCCACTCTTCGATGTAGCCGCAACCGCCTCGCACTTCCATGGCATCACCCGTGACCTTGCGCGCGTCACGGCAAGCTCTGAACTTGATCAGTGGCGTAAGAATACGCACAAGCTTTTTGGCCTGCGCTTCGCCGTGATCAGCACGGTCAAGAACCTTTGCCGTTTGAAACATAAGCGATCTTGCCTGCTCGGTGGGCACCAACATCTTGAGCAGCTGACGCTGCATCAGCGGCATGTCTACCAGCCTTTTACCGAAGGCACGACGGTTTCGGGCAAAAAACAAGGCCTCCGTGAAAGCACGCCGCATCAGACCTGCCGCCCGCATGCCGTTGGACAAGCGTGAGTTGTTGATCATGTCGGCCATCTGCTGAAAGCCGCGTCCGCGTTCACCCACCAACCATGCATACGCACCTTCCAGACGTATCTCACCGCTGGCCATTGAGCGCGTACCCAGCTTGTCTTTCAGCCTGAGGATACGGTAATAATTATGCATGCCATCCGGAAGCTCACGCGACAGCAAAAACAGCGAAATACCGGCCAAGCCAGCCGCCTCTTCACTGCGCGCCAGCACCATGGCAAAGCCCGCGTCGGGGTTTGAACAAAACCATTTATCACCATGCAGACGCCAGCGGCCATCAGCCTCTTGCTGGGCCTGGGTTTCGGTGGCGCTGACATCTGAACCTGCACCCTGCTCCGTCATGAACATGGCGCCCTGACGCAGGGTGTCGAAATCCAGCGACGTTACCTGCGGCAACACCTGCTCAACAAGGGCCGGGTCACCATATTTTCTCAACGTACGCGCCAGCGAGTCAGTCATACTAACCGGGCAGCAAAGCCCGAACTCAGCCTGCACAAACAAATGGCTCAACGCATATTTGGCGACGGGGGGCATGGGTGCATTCCACCCCAACACCCCCGCCCTATGCGACATGGCCGCCAGCCCGTACGTGCTGTATGCCTCTCGTTCCAGATCAACGTAGGCGGGATGCTTGCTAATCGTCGATGCATCTTGGCCGGCACGATTTCTTACCGACAACTCGGGAGGATTTTTATCAGCCACGCTGGCGAGTTCATCCAGTTCATCACCGGCGCGCCTACCCAGCTCGGCAAAATGCGGCACCAGATGGCTGGCCAGGTCTTGCGGCAGGTACGCGCGCAGCAGGGCCTCGGCAAAAGCATCTGTGGAAAACAAATTAATGCCCCGTGAGTCGGGAATATTAAGTGCGACGTTCGAGGTGGGGATATCAGTATTCATGGTGTTTTGTCTCCGGTGTTTTCTAATAGTAGGAAGTTCTATGTATTCATACAAATACTTGTTTTGTTATCATCTATACAAAACAAATATAGATGAAACGCCATGGATCTTGACCCTCGTTTGCTGCGCTACTTTGTTGCGGTGGCTGAAGAACTCAGCTTCAGCCGCGCAGCCAAGCGTCTGCATATTTCACAGCCGCCACTTAGCTACGCCATACGTCAGCTTGAGCTGCATCTTGGTGCACAATTGTTCGTGCGCTCCAGCCGCCAGGTGGTGCTGACTCCAGCGGGGCGGGCACTATACGGCGAGGCGCAGTACCTGCTGCAACGCAACGCCGATGTAAAAAGACTGATTTCCCGTATAGATGCAGGGCTGCAAGGCCAGCTAAAAATCGGGTTTGTAGGTTCTGCGCTCTATCGCAATCTGCCCGACGTGCTGCGCCAGTGCAGGCATCAATACCCTGACGTCGAACATATTTTGCTGGAGCTCAACTCGGCTGAGCAAATTGAACTGGTCGAGCGTGGCGGGCTCGATATCGGCTTTATCCACGCCAACCCCGTGCCAGATTCAGTAAGCTGTACAGAGCTGGTTTCTGAGCCCTTTTCTATTTGTCTGCCTGCCGCTCACCCATTGGCTAACCGAGAACACATCGACCTGACCGATGTCGCCCAAGAAGATTTTATTTTCTTTTCGAGGGTGCTCTCTCCGGTTTATTACGAGACACTGTTTTCCATGTGTCTGAAAGCGGGGTTTTTTCCTGCAGTAAAGTACGAAGCACGACACTGGCTAAGCGTTGTGTCACTGGTTGCCCAGCAAATGGGCGTATCCATCGTGCCGTCATGCCTTGCGCGCAGCGGCATGTCAGGCATACGGTTGCTCCCCTTTCGCCATCAGCAGCAATCGGTTACCAGTCTAATATGGCGAACTACGCCGTTTTCTCAGATCAACGCCAACCACGTGGCGCTCATTCGCGCCGCGTACAGTGACACACACACCTAAACCCTGCGTTTGCTCAACACCACAGCTCCGGACAACGTAATAACCGTGCCCAGCAGCTGCAACGTGGTAATGGGCTCGCCCAACAGCCATGCAGCCAAAAACAGCACCGATACAGGCCCAAGCAGGCCCAACTGCGCGGTCATGGGTGCACCAATGCGCGCCACCGCCCACATAATCATGAAGGTAGGCACTACGGTATTAACAATAGCGTGTATGAGCGACAACTGATAAACAGCAGCAGACTGCTCCAGCCCCTGCAAGCCATACACGCCAAAGAAATGCACCATGCTAATAATAGAAGACACCGACATGGCATAAGCCACCAGACGGGTTGACCCCACGCGCTTGATAAGCTCACCAGAACCGATCAGATAAAACGAATACGAAAAGGCAGAGGCCAGCACAAATGCCGACCCCACCAGCACGCTGGCCCCACTGAACGACAGGTCTTGTACAAAAACAAAGACGACACCCAGATAAGACAATCCCAATGCCAGCCACTGTCTTCCACTAATGGGCTTGTTGAGCAGCAAGGCCGACAGCAAAAGCACAAAAGTGGGGGAAAGAAACAGAATCAGCCGCTCGAGGCCCGCCGAAATGTATTGCAGCCCCAGAAAATCAAGAAAGCTGGACAGGTAATACCCAATAAACCCCAGAAAAATAAGCTGCAGGCATTCTTTTCGCGTAAGGCGCGGCAACCTGCCCTGCCGCGCCTTGCGTGCCTGATAAAAACCAATAGCCGCAAAGAACGGCAACGACATCATCATGCGAAAACCGATGACGGTCAGTGCATCAACCCCATGTTGATAGGTAAACTTGACCACAATAGCCTTGGCCGAAAACAAAATAGCCCCCAGGCCCGCAAGCATAAACCCCGTCCAGAATTCATTGTTATTTACGGATGAAGCGGTACCGGCAACAGGTGATGTCATGAAAGCTACAAAAGATTAATAAACCGAACGAGTCCGGCAAGTTTAAGAAGAGATTGCGCATCAAGCCAGCCGTGGCGGTGGCCTGGTTGAGCTGCACTGTACACGGGAGGGTTGTAGCGTCAAACTACTCGCCAATTTTGCCTGAACTTCTGCACTACGTCCAAAAATACATATAGGCAGTAATTGCTTAGGCAGTTATGTAAGAGTACAATTTCTTCATGACTCCATCCAATATCCCCGCCTGCGGCACTTCTGTCAAAAAAGAGCCAAGGCACACCAAGCAAGGTATTTATCAGGCCACGGCGGCATGTATTACTGCTGACGACAATGTCGGCTATCTGATCAAGCTTCTGCACACATCATTTAACCGCATGATAGACCGTAAGGTAACGCCGCTGGGCCTTACCGCCATGCAATGGCGCCCCTTGGCGTTGATCAGATACCGCAATGTTGACACGCCAGCAGAGCTGGCCCGCCTCGCCCATATCGACACCGGTGCCATGACGCGCACGCTCGACAGGCTGCAGGCAAAAAATTTAATTACCCGCAGCCATTGCGTAGAAGACAGACGCGTCGTCAGGCTTGAGCTGACCGACCAGGGCATGCAAGCCACAGAGCAGATTCCTGCCGCCCTTGCCGACACACTTAACGAGCATTTGCAGGGTTTCAACAAAGATGAAGTCGAGCAGCTGGTCGGCTTTTTGAACCGTATGCTGTTAAACGGGCAAAACCCCGACGAAACAGATTGATGTCGTTCAGATCATGAATAGACACACTCACTGCGCGATCTGGTAACAAAAAAAACGCACTGTCGACTTGTCAGTGCAAACATCATTTTACTATAATTTAATTGCCTAGGCAGTTATTTACTAGGCAACTATATTCAGCTTTCTGTCAGCTTCTCGGCAGCGTCTTAAGCGTCTTAACTTACTCCTTACCCATGAAATTACTTCTTCCCCTGCTTCTCACTGCCACGCTTGCGGGGTGTGCTGCCATTGTTCCTGGCGAGCCCACGCACAAGCCTTTAAATGGACAACAGCTGGGGCTGAACGACAGCGTCATTACATGGCCTTCAGAGCAATGGTGGCTCCGCTACCAAGACCCTCAGCTAAATAAACTGATCGCTCAGGCACTGGCAGACAACCCCTCGCTTGATGCTGCCCACGCGCGGTTAGGCATGGCCAACGCGGCGGTACGCGGAGCCCACGCCGTGCAGTTGCCCCAGCTCGATGCTGGTTACAACCTGACGCGTGAACGGTACTCAGCCAATTACATTTACCCGCCACCCTATGGCGGCGCCATGATTACTGATACCAACCTGCGGCTTAACGCCAGCTTCGACCTTGACCTGTGGGGCCGCAACCGTGCGCACTACGCAGCCGCCGTCTCTGACCGCCAGGCATCGCAAGCTGATTTGCAGGTGGCACGCAATGCCATCACCAGTAGCGTCGTGCAAAGCTATTTCAATCTGCAAAATGCGCTAACGCAGGCCAAGGTGCTTACCGACATCGTCAAGCAACAAAACAATGTGCTTAGCATCACCACTCAGCGTGTCAGTGCCGGTCTGGATACCGCTGTTGAGGTCAAACAGGCCGAATCGGCCGTGTCTGCTGCCAGAGTGCAGCTCAACCAGGCCACCACCAATGCTGACTTGCTGCGCAATCAATTGGCCGCGCTCGCCGCTGCTGGCCCTGAACGCGGCGCGCAAATCAAGCCTGCCTCGCTGGCGCACGCGCCTACGCGCCTGCCTGAAACCATACCGCTAGAACTACTGGGTCGGCGCCCTGATCTTGTCGCGGCACGTCTGCGCGTCGAAGCAGCCTCCAGCCAGGTTAAAGCTGCGCGTGCCGAGTTTTACCCCAATGTAAACCTGACCGCATTCGCCGGGTTTATGTCGCTCGGTTTAGCCAACCTGCTTGAGGGTGGCAGCAAAATCTATGGCATAGGGCCCGCAATATCACTACCCATATTTCATGGGGGTGCCCTCAATGCCCAGCTTGACACCACGCAGGCAGAGCGCAATCTGGCCATTGCCAATTACAACCAAACGCTGTTGACTGCCGTGCGTGAAGTGGCAGACGCCACAACATCGATCAAGGCACTGCAGCAACAAACCGTAGACCAGGAAGCAAGCCTGAAAGCCATTTCTCAGGCCTATGACATTGCCGTCAGCCGTTACAAATCTGGGCTGGGCAACTTTGTGCAGGTTTTGCTGGCTCAAAACGAAATGCAAAAGCAATCCATTCTGACCACCGACCTAAGGGCGCGTGCATACAAGCTTGACGCCCAGCTGGCCACCGCATTGGGCGGCGGTTACGGCGCCACGGCAGCTACAAACTCAGCAGACGCCGCAACGCCATTCCACGCCCCGACCACTGCGCCAGCCAATGCCGGCAGCCCAGCCAATACCGTCACCAATACCCTGACACACTGATTTCAAGAGATCCAATTATGTCTGCAGCACCGAAAACAGCACCAAAAGCAGCCCGCAAACCTCTGCTTATTATTGTGACCGTAACCTTTCTCATTCTGGGTATTGCTTGGGGTATATGGTGGTTGCTGGTCAGCGCGCACTATGAGTCAACCGACAACGCTTATGTACACGGCAACCTTGTGCAGCTTACGTCTGAAATACCCGGAACCGTCATCGCCATCAACGCCGACGAAACACAACTGGTCAAACAGGGCGAACGCGTCATTCAGCTCGACCCCAGTGACACCAAAATCGCCCAAAGCCAGGCAGAAGCTGCGCTGGCGCAGGCGATACGTCGCACGCGCACTATTTTTGTTCAAAATGATGCGCTCGAAGCCGATATTGCCATGCGCCAGGCCAATATCGAACGCGCAACCGCTGATCTCGAAAAGGCGCGCAGCGATCTAAATCGACGCCAGAGTCTTGCCAAATCAGGTGGGGTCAGTGGTGAAGAGATTCTTCATGCCCGCACCGCCCTCAAGGCGGCCGAATCAGGGCTGGCACAAGCACGTGCCGCCCTTGCTGCATCAAAAGCCACACTGGCCACCAACGAAGCCCTTACCGCCAACACCACCGTAGAGCGCCACCCAGACGTATTGATGGCCGAAGACAAACTGCGTCAGGCGGTGCTTGAACAATCACGCACAAGCATCCCCTCTCCCGTTACTGGCATGGTTGCACAGCGCCATACCCAGTTAGGTCAACATGTTGCGCCCGGCACGCCTATCATGACGGTTGTGCCGCTGGATCATTTATGGGTAGAGGCCAATTTCAAAGAAAGCCAGCTCAGGCAGATGAAAGCGGGCCAAAATGCCACGCTCACGGCCGACGTATATGGCGACAGCGTTACATACCACGGCAAGATCCAAGGGCTGGGGGCAGGCACCGGAGCCGCTTTTGCCCTGCTACCAGCACAAAATGCCAGCGGCAACTGGATCAAAGTAGTACAGCGCGTCCCCGTGCGCATCAGCCTTGATCCCAAAGAACTCGCCGACCACCCCTTGCGCGTCGGTCTGTCAATGCAGGTAAAAGTCAAACTGGACAAACCCCAGCAAGAAGCAGCTGTTGCTACCGCCAACCTTGGTCTGAGTACCGACGTTTACGGTAATGCCAGCAAGCAAGCTGATGCGCTGATTGCGCGCATTGTTGCTGAAAACTCAAACTCCGCCCTGGTTTCCGCCATAGACGGCAACGCATCTCAGGCAAAAACTCATGGCAACGACTGAGTTACAGGCTGAGACCATGCCAGCTCCGCCTGCTGCACCCGTGCGTCCGGCACCGCAGGCGTCATACCCTCCGCTAGAAGGACGGGCACGTGTGTACGGCACCATTGCGTTGTCGGCCGCCGTGTTCATGAATGTGCTCGACTCGTCGATCGCCAACGTGTCTATTCCGACCATCGCGGGCACCCTGGGCGTAAGTTCCACACAGGGCACATGGGTAATCACCTCGTTTGCAGTCGCCAATGCGATCACGGTGCCTCTGACAGGCTGGTTAACACAGCGCTTCGGGCAGGTCCGGCTGTTTGTTTTGTCTGTACTGCTGTTTGTCGTCTCGTCATGGCTGTGCGGCTTTGCTTGGTCTTTTGAGTCCCTGGTGGCCTTTCGCGTACTGCAAGGCGCTGTGGCCGGGCCCATGATCCCGCTTTCACAATCACTGATGCTGGGGTCCTACCCCAAGGCCAAGGCGGGGATGGCCTTGGCGCTGTGGTCCATGACGATTCTTGTGGGGCCGGTTGCCGGCCCGTTACTGGGCGGCTGGATCTCCGACAACTACAGTTGGCCATGGATTTTCTATATCAACGTGCCGGTAGGCCTGCTGGCCGGTTGGGCCTCGTGGCAAATCTACAAGCTTCGCGATTCGCCCAAGACGAAACTACCTATTGACACCATAGGCCTGGCCTTACTGGTGATATGGGTAGGGGCGCTGCAAATCATGCTTGATCGGGGCAAAGAGCTTGACTGGTTCAGCAGCTCCCAGATTGTTCTGCTGGCGATCGTGGCAGTCGTGGCTTTCGTCTACTTTGTGATCTGGGAACTGACAGCCCATCACCCCGTAGTCGAACTCAAACTGTTCTTGAACCGCAACTTTACGGTTGGCGTCATTACCACGTCTATCGGCTATGGGGTGTTTTTCGGCACCGTGGTTCTGCTGCCGCTATGGATGCAAAACTTTATGGGCTATACGGCCACGTATGCAGGCATTGCATCAGCGCCGGTCGGCATACTCGCCATCATCATCTCGCCCATCGTCGGCAAACTGCTGGCCAAACATGACCCGCGCATAATTGCCACGTTTGCCTTCCTGGTGTTCTCCCTGATCAGCTTCATGCGATCCAACTTCAACACCGAAGCCGATCTTTACACCATTATGCTGCCAACGTTTATTCAGGGCGCAGCCATGGCAACGTTCTTCATACCGCTGACAACCCTCACGCTGACAAGCCTGGAACCCAGCAGTATTCCGGCCGCTGCAGGGCTGTCGAATTTTGCCCGACTGCTCATGGGGGCATTTGGAACCTCTATTACCACTACCCTGTGGGAAGACCGGGCCGTACTCCACCATGCGCAATTGACCGAACTTGCGCGCCCGGGCGAGCCTGCCTTCGACGCCCTTATGCATGGGCTGCACAACGGTGGAATCGGGTCGCAGCAGTCTGCGCTCATTGTTGACCAGATCATTAACCAACAGGCATACACCATGTCGGCCACCGACATTTTCTATGCCTCTGGCATACTGTTTCTATTCCTCATTGCCCTCATCTGGGTGGCCAAGAAATCTCATACTTCGGCCTCCAACAGCGCAGGTGCGGGTGCTCATTAAGTAAAAGCTATCGCCCCTCGGTTAACTCAGGCATGATTATTGCTGAGGCTTTCCTCAAGGCAAAGCGCTGCTTTGCCTAGTGGTATCTGTATTAACCAAAGAAAAGGACAATCATGAGCACAAAACAGCCCGCCAAACACCATGACCCAATCGACGTCAAAGCCATACGAGAAGGTGCTCGCAATCTGGATAATGGCGCGGTTCCTTCCGGGTACCAGGGAAACCGCCAGGAAATCATTGACATGCTTAACGCCGCTTTGGCAACCGAGCTGGTCTGTGTGATGCGCTACAAGCGCCACTACTACACAGCAACGGGAATTTTCAATGAGCCTATCAAGGCCGAGTTTCTCGAGCACGCACAACAAGAGGCGGATCATGCCGACCTGATCGCCGAACGTATCGTGCAGTTAAATGGCGAACCAGATTTCAACCCTTCCACCCTGACCGATCGCAGCCACGCTGAATACGACGATAGCAGCGACATCAAGAGCATGATCAAGGCAAACCTGATCGCTGAGCGCGTGGCCATTGAGTCGTACCGCCAGATGATAGAACGCATCGGTGACACAGACCCAACGACCAAGCACATGCTAATCGGCATCATGGCCGTAGAAGAAGAACATGCCGATGACATGAAAGATTTACTGGAAGGAAACGGCTAAAAAACGCCTAAGTGTGAGCTGCAAGGGCAGTCGACTTGCACCGCAACAAAATACTTGCTATAGTCTTGCTTCTCCAATTCCCCGATAGCTCAGTCGGTAGAGCGACGGACTGTTAATCCGCAGGTCCCAGGTTCGAGCCCTGGTCGGGGAGCCAAGAATATATAGCAGTATCAAGTAATTACGCCAATCCTTCGGGGTTGGCGTTTTGCTTTTATGGGACGGGATATGAGACGCGTCACATATCCAGTAGTTTCAACCTGCCGTCGCGGGTTTTTTTACGTCTGAGGTATGGTAAAAACACTGTACATTAATACAGCATTGAATCATGCTTAATTGCACCATAACCCGTACCCATCGTCGCGGCCAAAAGCTGCATGAACGCGACCGCGACCCGCCTGTGCCTGGGCCGCTCCGCATGGAGGCGACTACGCACCCCGCATTGCGCAGGGTCGTAAAGAAACTGACCATAGTTCGTCATGGTCTGTACGGTTCCAATATGGACTCCCCTATTCCTGACTTCTGGCAGCCTGAATTGCAGGCCCTCATCAGCGAACGAGCCATGATGATTACGGGCTTTGAAGAAATCGGGGCCCAACGCTACTATCAGGGCTGGCATATACGGTGGGAGTAGCCTATGTGTGGACGAGTAAAACAAACCAACGACCCGGCCCAGTATTTCGATTACACGCGCTGGGATCCCCTCGCGCACGGCTGGGATAATTACCGAGTACGAAACTGCGTACCTGCATCCATCCGTGCAAGCTCTCGTGCTTCCAACTTCAGACGCTTCAATGCGTCAGCAGCTGGGCCGCCGCCGTCAGCAGCCTCACCGATTCGCCTCGTCATCCGACGCAATGCCATATCAAAGCGGCCCTCGGCCATGCCTGCCATATCTGCTGCTGCGTAGCGCAAGGCACCTAGATCTTCAATCGCGATACCGATTTGCTCGGACATCTTGTTCAGAGCTTCTACGTCCGTCGCTACAGACTTGTACATAGAAACCAGGCCACCTACTGACAGGCCTAAACCAAGCCCTTTAAGGGCGGTACCAAGTCCCTGCCACGAAACGGTTGCGCGCTTGGCCTCTTCAGATGACCTGCCCGCTGCTCTGCCGACTTCGTTTAGATCACGGGCGACCTTGGGCGCTGTCGCTGACACTCGAAGCCCTGCCTTATCGAGCGCAGCCAGCGCCTTTTCGAGGTCAACAGCCTGTTGCTCTGCGCTTCGGGACTCAATGACGATGGATAAGCGAGACTCTTGTGCCATACCGGACCCTAAAAACAGACCCGCCGAAGCGGATCATAAAACCCTTCAAATGTCATAAGCGCACCCAAACCAAATCTTTATAATTGATACTGTTTTTTAGTATCATTAATCTCATGAAAGCCAAACATCGGAAAACTCTGGAGCTGATCTTTTCTAGACCTACCCCTGCCGGCGTTAAATGGAACGATGTCGTGGGGCTGCTTATGGAGCTTGGCGCTGAAATTACAGAGCGAGAAGATTCACGTGTTGCTGTGTTCCTTTTTGATCAAGTAAAGGTTATGCATCGCCCTCATCCATCCCCAGATATAGACAAAGGCACTGTAGCCTCCATCCGAAAATGGTTTGAAGAAAACGGAGTCAAACCATGAAGAATGTAATGACAATTGACGGTCAACCGGCCGTCATTACTTTCGACCCAGACATCGAAATGTTTAGGGGTGAATTTGTAGGACTTAACGGCGGGGCCGATTTCTACGCTCCCGATGTCGTTGGATTGCGCTGCGAGGGTGAACTGTCCCTTTCTGCGTTTCTTGATGAGTGTGCCAAGCGTGGCATCGAGCCTCGTAAGCGCTTTTCAGGGAAATTTGTTTTACGAGTTTCTCCCGAAGTACACGAAGCAGCCACTACCGCCGCTGCGGCCAGCGGGGAAAGCTTGAATCAGTGGGTTGCCGAAGCCATTCGAGAAGCTGCCCATGCGTAGATTAGTAGGTACCGGCACAGCTTCGCGTTTGATCGTCGGCGCAAGCTTGGCCACCGTCCAGTTCAGTTGTGCCTGGATAACATCGCGCTTGCCACCACTTGGTAGCTCTCCATCAAGCTCCACACTGGGAAAATCAAAGACGTACTTGTTGCCCAAGCTGTCGGTAATCGGGAACTGAATCGCAAACTTGGTGCGCTTGATCTGCTCTTTCCAGATCGAGTACGCCTTTTGCGACCATGCAAGGGTGACCGTTCCGGTGATGGCTGCCTCGGTCTCGATCAAAGCACCCGGACCCAGCTTGCCCGAACCTAGGCAACGCTGAATCTGCAGGGTGTTGTCGATGTTGATGGTCATGCCGGTGGTCACAGAGCCTTGGTTAAGACGGCTGTCAGTGGTTTCATCAGAGACTTCTGTCGTCGAAGTGGGCGACAGCGTGTTATTGGTCAGTCTGGCCGTTTTCCACTTGCCAGTGCTGGGCGTGGTGCCTGGAATAGTTTCTTCAATGAAGTGTGTTTGGATTTTTGCGCCGCTCGACATACCCGAGTCTCCAATAGAAAAAGCCCGCTTAGCGAAGCGGGTTCGTAGGAAAATGAAGATTTACCCGGCTCGAAACCGGATATTCACGTTGATTTGATAAAAGCCGTTGGTTTCACCCACAACGATCTAAGACGCCTCAAGGCAGTCCAGGTCGCCCGATGACCAGTAGGCAAAATGCGCCTCAAGGGGGTCGGCCAGCATGGTCAGCGATCCACACCCAGCCCGCACCCGTTCAAAGCACTGAACGACGATCTGGCCGGGCTTGCGCGTGTAGGGCTGATCTGCCATGCCCGCCATGAAGGCTTGCCCAAACTGGATGTTCAGCCGGCACCACAGCCCCTCATCAGGAGGCTCGAAAACATCTGTCTGATTCGGGTAGGCGATGCAATCTTGGGTAATGCCGGAAAACGCACGCATTCGGGCAGTAATCACACGCCGTATTTCTTCGTACTTCACCGGTATTTCTCCGCACCGGCCGCAAAGGTCACGCCGTAAACCCCATGCGGGGCCTGTACTTTGGAGTGCCCGTTCTCAAGGACTTCCGAGTAAGGCAGGTTCGTCTGTACAGTCGATTCACCGAACGGCGTGTTGATGGTTCCAATGACCTGCGCACCGGCCTGAATGGTTGTGTCACCTGATTTGTCGCGCCTCTCCAAGTCGTAATCTGTCGTAATGCTGTCTATGGTGACTTGATGGCTGGCCCGGTATGTTCCCTTTTTGACCGGGGAAGTCATTACAACGCCCTGCAGCACTTCCATGGTGATCTCACGTCGCCGTGTGACGCGAGTACCGGTGAAGGTCTTAACCGTCTAATTGGCCGCTCGTACAATAGTTGCATCAATAGGGCTCTGTGTGACAGCCAACACGCCGTAATCGCCAGAGCTGGCAGGTAGGCCCCACTCGAAAGCCCCGACGGTGCTGGACGACCTCTCAGCAGCCCTTAGCCTGCAGTGATCGTAGCCCCAGACACTTGCTGGCTTTCAAAACGCGTAGCAACAGCCGCAGGCATAATCCATGACGCAGTCCCGCCACACCACAGAGCGTTCCGTCGCCACATGGCTGCCACCCACTACCTGTGCAACGTCAACCATTCTGGCCGGCCAAACTAGTTACGTACCGCTGAACACATTACCCGGTTCTCGTTGCTTAACGCTGCAATCAACACTATGATTTATCGGCAAATCACCCATTTATTCAATGGGGAACAACAGGTTCGACGCGATGATCCCCTTCCCTCTTTCTCTGGCGCATCCACGCACACTCAAAGTACGCTCACCATTCCCGACAAAAGCTATTTTGAAAGGCTATGGTTTGCTATGTGGCGTATTACTGTGCTTGTTTCAGCCTGCCCAGGCTCAAAGCATTGATTTTGTCGATGCAAAATTTTCTGTCCAATTCAACAACACGCCAACTGATGGCGCAAACTTCTTAAAAATTACACGAGATCATCATCGATATGATGTTGATTTTGAACTGGATCACTGGTTAGCCTCGGCAAGCCAAAAGGCAACATTTGAAATGGATCACTGCAAAGTGCGGCCCATATCGTATGTTGCTACCAGCAAACGCCCCTTAAAAGAAGAAACCAGGCAAACACTGGCATTTGACTGGGCGCATAAAAAAGCACAATACAAAAGCAACGACGAACAAAAAAGCTTTAATTTAGACACTGCCGTATATGACCCCATCAGCTTCTTTTTTGAAGCCCGTTGCGATCTTATGGCGGGGAAGAAGCAGTTTTCCTATTCGCTCATAAACAAGGGCCGCCAAAATACCCAGACCTATAAGGTGATCGGAACACAAAAGGTAAAAACCGGGTTAGGCGAATTTGAAGCATTAATCGTAGAGCGAGTACGCGATAGCAAAAAACGTCAAACACGACTTTACGTGGCCCCCAGCCTGGATTATTTACTGGTCAAAATTGAACACCAAGAAGGTCGACTTCTGAACGTGGTCGCTACGCTAAAAAGCATGGATTATCGACTTACCGACACGTCAAAGTAGCCACCCCGAGGGCGCAGAGCAAAGCCAGCAATAGTTTAGTAATCTAATAGCAATTGCCATTTATCTTCAGCGAGGTTTTTTTACGTGAACACTGAATCCAGCTCATCCTTCACAGAAGTACAGCAACCAGGCACAGCCCCCAACGACAGCCTACGTACTTACTCAATCGTCGTGTATGCGGTTTTTGCCCTTGGCATATTGCTGGGTGGGTTGCCCTCTATCGTTGGGCTGATCATGGCTTACGTCAAGCGCAATGAAATGACAGGCACTATTTATCACGGGCACATGAGCATGCTCATTCGCACGTTCTGGATCAGCCTGGCGCTGGGTATTATTGGTGCATTGGCCACTTTCATTTATATCGGGCCACTTATTATTATCGGCACTGGCATTTGGTATATCTATCGGGTAGTTCGCGGCTTCATCTGCCTAAATGACCGAAAAGGCGTCTGGTTCTAGGTACGGCTCGGTACGCAGCACATCAGGCCCAGCAATGGCCTTGCCTCCTGCAACGGTGGAGCGCTCAAACCGGCCACGAAATAAACGTGGTGGATACGATACCAATAAATAGCGCTCATACATATAGGCCTCGCCAAAAGAGCACAGTGCTGGGCGCAGACCGATCATAACTGCACGATGAATGTCGTTAGGGCTCCGCCGGCATGCTCATAAAGAATAAACACCCCTATGCCGATAAGAATTAAACCGCCCACAATTTCTGCCCGGTTTCCAGCCATGGTGCCAAGCACTCGACCCAGCATGACGCCCAATGTAACCATTACCAGCGTAGTCAAGCCTATGGCTATGGCTGTTCCAACAATACTCACATCCAGAAAAGCCAAGGTGACACCTACAGCCATCGCATCGATACTGGTAGCAAAACCGGTAATTGCCAGCAACCAGAAAGAATGCCTGGTGCGTTTTTGTATTGCATGTGTCGCTGCCGCATGCCCGCCGTCAGCGAGCACGCCGCCTTCATTTACTTCAGTGGGGTTCAGACGGTGTTTTTGAGGCAATATTTCTACCACCCCGCTCTTACAGGCATTCCAGATCATTATGGAACCCAGGCCCACCAATAGCACAAAGGCAATCCAGTGATCCCAGGCCACAACATATGGCGCGGCAACGCGACCCATGGCCCAGCCCATAACGGGCGTCAAACCTTCGATCACGCCAAAGATCAATCCCGTACGTAAGGCCTCTGCAAATCTCGGCTTGTGCAGCGCAGCACCTTTGCCGACAGCGGCGGCAAAAGCGTCGGCAGACATGGCAAGGGCCAGCAGAAGTGTGGGGAGAAAATCCATGAAGCAGCTTCCAGGCCGGGCGACGCAACCACGACACGCCAGACGCGCCCGACCACATTGCGCTGGCATGTCGTTGGTCTCGTCAGGCCTGTTCAGGCTGCCGGCGCCACGGCATGACTGGCATGCCGAGAATGTTGACGCAGGCGCTTCCGGAGACTGGAAGCAGACTACTCCCCAAAGACGCGCCAAGTTTAGCAGTATTGAACAATGCATGCTTTGTTACCACTAGACTGACCAACAAGCAGCGCTGGCGTCGTCTTTCGCATAGAATTCAAGCTTAAACCTTGACCGAGGCTGGCCTGGCCCACCCGCAGGTGGTTGCGCATCAGCAAACTGAATTCACATGAATAATTCCAGTCTTTATTTTCGCGCTTTCCTATTATTGCTGGTGGCCGTCAGCATTGCCTTTATTTCGGTGCTGCTGCCGTATTACGGTGCCATATTCTGGGGCGCCATTCTCGCCATTATTTTTCAGCCACTGCACAGATATCTGCTATCGAAGTTTGGTGGTCGTCGTAATCTTGCGGCACTGGTTACCTTGCTGACGGTGCTGCTCATTGTTATTTTGCCCGTCATTCTGCTTACGCTCTCACTGGTATCGGAAGGGGCAAATGTCTATAAACGCATGGATACGGGCGAGCTTAACCTGGGTACCTACGTAGAACAGGTTTTCAGCGTTTTTCCGCCCTGGCTGCATGACCTGCTTGCCCGTTTTGGCATTAGCGACATATTCAGCCTGCGCGACAAGCTGTCGCAGGGCGCTCTGCAAGGCAGCAAATTTCTGGCGACACAGGCCGTCAATATAGGCCAGAACACATTTCAGTTCCTGGTTGGGCTGGGCGTCATGCTTTATCTGCTGTTTTTTCTGCTGCGCGATGGTATGGAGCTAGCCCGGCACAGCAAACAGCTCATACCTCTTAGCGAAGATCACCAGCAGCACCTTATCCGTAAATTCACGACAGTGGTCAGAGCTACTGTTAAGGGCAACATCGTCGTAGCGGTCACCCAGGGGGCTCTTGGTGGGTTTATATTCTGGGCGCTGGGCATACAGGCTTCATTGCTGTGGGGCGTGCTAATGGCGTTTCTGTCGCTGCTGCCTGCCGTTGGGGCAGCACTGATCTGGGTGCCCGTGGCAATTTATTTTCTGGTAACCGGCGCTATCTGGCAAGGCGTGACGCTAACACTGTTCGGCGTGCTGGTGATTGGGTTGGTTGACAACGTCCTGAGGCCACTGCTGGTAGGTAAAGACACTAAAATCCCAGACTACGTAATTCTTATTTCGACCCTGGGCGGTCTGGCCGTGTTTGGACTTAATGGCTTTGTAATGGGGCCAATGTTTGCAGCACTATTCATGGCCTGCTGGGATCTTTTCCCCGATGCCATACGCATGAACAATCAAGACTCTCAGCGATAAAAAACGCGGGTAGCAACCCGCGTTTTTTATTGGCTGATCACTGTAAGCAAAACCGCCTGCGCGATTATTTAGCCGCAGTAATAATAATTTCGACAAGCACGTCTGGTGAGGCAAGCCTGCTTTCGCCAGTAGCGCGGGTGGGCATGTTTGCCTTGTCAAGCCATTCGTCCCAGGCCTGGTTCATGGCGGCAAAATCACGGTCAATGTTTTGCAGCCAGATCTGTGCCGTAAGAATGCGTGATTTATCGGACCCCGCCTCGGTAAGCGCGGCGTCAATTTGGTTCAGGATATCTCGCGTCTGGGCGGTAACATCGGCCGCCAGATCTTTCGCGGTGATGCCGCACAAATAAACAATGTTGCCGTGAACGACGGTACGACTAAAACGCCCACCACTACCGCTACGCTGGATATCGCTCATTGATCTTTCCTTTTGAAAAAATAATTATCTGGCCCGAATGAATATAAACTGGCCAACGTGGATGCTTGGGCAGACAGGGCAGTGCAAAACCCTGCCCCGTCTGCCCTACACTGCCGAAAACAGTATCACAATATTGACGACCAGAGCTAACGCCCATACCAGCGACCTCAGCATACCCCGCCCACTTATGTACATAAGTATATAAACCAGCCTGAGCACGATCCATGCAATCATCAGCCCAATAAGCCTGGCGGGGTCAGCCTGGGCATAAAGCGCAAACAAAACGGCCGCATAGAAAAACGGCAAACCCTCAAACAGATTGGCCTGCGCCGCATTGGCACGAGACCGCCACCCTTGCTGGGCAGCCAGCCACGCCCGCGGATCGTTGTTGTCAAAGCGCTGGCCCCCTGCCTTGGCTGAGACAGCCGCGACATAGGGCAGCAATGCAGCCAACAATAAAAGAGTTGCAAGCAAAGTCATACAGTGCGTCCTTGGCCCCACCTGGAGCAACTTTCAAAACGACATAGTAACGGAGCGCGTTCGCGTCAAAGCCCCACCCCAAAAATATGTATAATAACGGCCTTGACCCGGCACCGCCCCGCAGTTTTAGCGGCAGCGCCAGGCAGGCCGCTTTAGCTCAGTTGGTAGAGCAGTTCATTCGTAATGAAAAGGTCGCCAGTTCGAATCCGGCAAGCGGCACCAAGAAGATATCCAAAAAAGCCATACAAATACTTGATTTGTGTGGCTTTTTTGTTTTTTCTCATTATGTTGGGGACAGTGCATTTCCCCGAAAATCACCTTATTTCCCCCTACGTAAACGACTTGACTGTCCCCATGGTGTCCCCATAAAGTGTCCCCAAAAATTTGGAGATGTGTTGGCATCATTTGAGCAAAGAGGAAACTCATGGCGCGGCGAGGTAAGCACTAGACGTTCCGTTCAAGCCCTTTAAGGGCGGTACAAAGTCCCTGCCACGAAACGGTTACGCGTTTGGACTCGATGACAATGGGTAAGCGAGACTCTTGTGCCATTTAAAGCGCTCATAAAAAACCCGCTCCGGCAGTGTAAGAACAGATTGGCTAATCGTATCCATTTGGATACTATTTAAAACACGAACTCGATTAACCGTACCGAGACTTTTACGCAATGGCTGGCGGGCCTGAAAGACCTGAAGGCGATAGCAAAGGTGATTACTCGTATACGTCAGGCAGGCTAAGGCAATTTCGGTGATGTAAAACCGATTAGCGATGGAGTCTCTGAAATGCGAACTCACTTCGGACCGGGCTATCGTATTTACTATGGCCGCGAGGGCCGAGCCGTCTACCTGCTGCTGGTTGGCGGCGATAAGTCCACGCAAAAGCAGAACATTAGGACTGCCATATCCATGTGGAAGCAAATGCAAAAGGATCAATCATGACAACCATCAAAACAGCTCCATTTGACGCGGCTGAGTATCTTGACAGCGAAGAGGCCATTGCAGAATACCTCTCTGCTGCATTGGACGAGGACGATCCAGCACTCTTTCTTGCTGCGCTGTCCGATGTTGCCAAGGCACGCGGCATAACAAAATTGGCCAAAGATGCAGGCCTGGGGCGAGAAAGCCTGTATAAGGCCCTCGCCCCAGGCGCAAAACCCCGCTACGACACGATACTGAAGTTGACCCATGCCATGGGCATGAAACTCTCTATACAGCCCGTCACTCCCTAAGCACAGTTGTACGGTTCAGCTTGTGGCCTGTGTCTAATTTCTCTTGAGTATCTCGCTGGCTTTTGCAGTCAAGGTTTCGAAATTTTTCGCATGGCGATGCGCGCCGGTAATGTTCACACCGAAGTTCAGTGCCGACTCTAGGGTGACCATTGACGAATCAGCCCCAGGATCCTCAATCCGGATTGAGGCTTTCTCTCCCCAAGAGAACATCGACATGCCAGCTTTTTCGGATATTCTTCCGAGAGTTTCATCGGTACTTTGCAGCTTCATTCCGCACAAATTTACAGCCTCGGTAAAGGCTCGAAATACTTGATCCGACGCGAATGGGAAAAGCTGACTGATCGACTGGTTACGCTCAAGGACTGTCTCACCGTTTCGGCCAGCCCCTTGCTTTGATCGACAGCCACCTTTGTCGCCTGTGTGACGATCCAGACAAACAAACCCACGTTAGCGCGAAGCAGCTTAGCCGCAGGCCGTCATTACCTTCGAACCCGATATCAAAATGTTTAGAGGTGAATTTGTAGGACTTAACGGCGGGGCTGATTTCTACGCTCCGGATGTCGCTGGATTGCGCTGCAAGGGTGAACAGTCCCTTTCTGCGTTTCTTGATGAGTGTGCCAAGCGTGGCATCAAGCCTCGTAAGCGCTTTTGAGGGAAGTTTGTTTTACGAGTTTCTCCCGAAATACACGAAGCTGTCGCTACCGCCGCAGCAGCCAGCGGGGAAAGCTTGAATCAGTGGGTTGCCGACGCCATCCGCGAAGCTGCCGATGCGTAATCCAGCCAATGCAGCCATCAATGACTTCCTGCACAACCACAAATGACGCGATACACTCTAAACGACCCAGCAAACTTCGCGCGCAGACGCGGTTGGTCAGATCAGGCCCGGGCGCACGTCCGTACCCTTCATCAACAATAAAATAGCCGCCCATGCAAGAGACAACGCCCCCTACCCTCGCAGAACACCTCGTCACACAGCATGTCACCATACCGTTCATGGATCGGCACGTTGACATCGAATATCAATGGATATTCCCCGAACGCCACGACCAACCACTGGTTGTGTTTTTGCACGAAGGCCTGGGCTCGGTGGCAATGTGGAAGGACTGGCCGCTGCAGCTTTGCCAGGCCGCTGGCTGTCGCGGCCTGGTGTTTTCACGCTATGGGTATGGCAGCAGCACACCTCGTCCCCACGAAGAAATATGGCAGCCCGAATACCTGCAAGTGCAGGCTCAAGAAGCACTGCCGGCATTCTTGAAGGCTTTGGGCCTGCAAACTGAAAAGCTTGTGCTGTTTGGCCACAGCGACGGCGGCACAATCGCACTGCTGTATGCGGCTATGTACCCTGAGCGTATCCGTGGCATTGTGGTTGCCGCACCGCACATTTTTGTGGAAGACGTAACAGTTGCCAGTATCAGGCAGGCTCGAGAGACCTATTTGCAGACCGACCTTGCCGACAAACTGCAGCGCTACCACCGCGACCCCGACTCGGCGTTCTGGGCCTGGAACGACGCCTGGCTAAACCCCGATTTTCGCAACTGGAATATTGAATCTTATCTGCCTGCCATTACCTGCCCGATACTGGCCATGCAGGGTGACAGCGACGAGTATGCCTCGCTGGATCAAGTTTACGGCATTCAGCGCGGCGCCCCACAAACTGAGCTATTTGTTATTCCCCAGTGCGGGCACTCGCCGCACCGCGACCAGCCTGACATGGTCATAGCAGAGACCGCCGCCTTCATACACGGTTTGGAATAATCCCCCGGCCTGATGGCGGCCGGAGATTGCTACGGCGCTCAGGCGCGTGGAAGTCAAAACACCGCCTTAAAGCCCAAGCCTGCCCTTACCTCAGAAAACGCATTACCATAGCAAGGTTATGGGCTATTTACGGTTTCTATGAGTTTCAGTCAAAACCTTCTGCTGCTGGCCGCGCTTGTCGTTGCGGCAGCCTTCTTTTCTATTGCAGAAATTTCCCTTGCCGCATCGCGTCGGCTGCGCCTGCGGCGCATGGCTGATGGGGGTGACTTACGGGCAGAAAACGTCATACGGGTGCAGCAGCAGCCAGGCCACTACTTTACGGTTATACAGATCGGTGTCAATGCACTGGCGATTATGGGCGGTATCGTGGGTGAAGGCCTACTCAGCCCACATCTCACGCAGCTTTATTCGCTCTGGCTTCCGCTAAACACGGCAGGCACGCTTGGTTTTCTGACCTCTTTCATACTGGTCACATCAATATTCATTCTGTTTACTGATCTTGTCCCAAAGCAAGCCGGTATGGCCGCACCCGAACGATTTGCTGTGCGCACCATCGGCCCCATGCTGGTGCTGATGAAGGTTTTTAAGCCCATTGTCTGGTTGTATGCGCGTCTTACCGAGTTGATCATGCAAGCGTTGCGACTGCCCACCAAACGTGATGACAGCGTAACCTCAGAGGATATTCTGGCGCTGACCGAGGCCGGTGCCCTGTCGGGTGCACTCGACCGTGATGAGCAGCAAATCATTGAAAATATATTCGAGCTCAATACGCGCACTGTGCCCAGCGCCATGACGCAGCGCGACCGTATTGCCTACTTCGACCTTGATGACCCGGACGACATAATACGTGCGCGCATCTCGGCCGAGCCGTATTCGACCTACCCGGTGTGCAAGGGCGACATCGATCACGTCGTCGGCTATGTCGAAGCGCATGGCTTGTTTCAGCGCGTACTCAATGGCCAACCCATTGCACTGGCCCAGGGCGATCTGATCCAGAAGGCTCTGGTCGTGCCTGACCGCCTTACCCTGGCCGAGGTGCTTGAGCAATTTCGCCATGTGGGCGAAGACTTTGCCATTATCGTCAACGAATACAGCCTAGTCGTAGGCGTGGTCACCCTGAACGACGTTATGAGCACCGTCATGGGTGACCTGGTTTCACCCTGGGATGAAGAGCAGATTGTTCAGCGTGACGAGAACTCTTGGCTGATAGACGGCAACACCCCCATACAGGATGTCAGGCGCGCACTGGGCGTCGAAGAGTTGCTGCACGATGATGATTACGAAACACTGGCTGGCTTTCTGATGGATGCACTGCGGCGCGTCCCACGACGCACAGACACCGTGACCCTGGGTGATTTCAAGTTTGAAGTGATGGATGTGGATACCTACCGCGTGGACCAGGTGCTGGCAACGCGAACCAGCCAAGCCCCGCTGCCCGTCATGATGGCCCCCAACAAGTAAAGCGGGCCTAAACGTTGCAATCTGCCCCACAGGGGTAATGGTTGCATCGTCGTACTGAGGAGCACGCAAAGCGTTACGCTGTTGCCATTGCAACTGTTGCTAGTGCTTTTGTTGCTATTGCTTCTGTTGCTATTGCTTCTGTTGCTATTGCCGCTATTGCTACTACTGCTGTTATTGCTATTGCTATTGCTATTGCCTCAGCCACTACGCCAAATGCCATTATCAGTGTCATGCGCCGGGCCGTGGCCCGACGCATGACGGGGCTACGCGTTATCGAACAGCGCCATCAGCCGGTCAAGATGGTAGTCATGATTACCCAGCAAATAATCGACAAAGGTAATGCGCTTGAAATAATCACCCACTTCAAGCTCATCGGTCATGCCAATACCGCCGTGCATTTGCACCGCACTTTCACCAACAAAACGGCCATACTCGGGCACCAGCACTTTCGCCGATGACAACATACGACGACGCTCGGCAATGTCTTCCTCACCCAGCGCTGTAGCTGCCACATACGCCATGGACGCAGCCAGCTCCTGCTTGATCATCATGTCGGCCAGACGATGCTGCAGCACCTGAAACTCGGCCAGCGGCTTGCCAAACTGCTGTCGTGTCTTGATGTACTCTGCAGTAATCTCCACCAGCTTTTCCATGGCACCTGCCGTGTGTGCACACAACGCGGTTACGCCATAATCAAGCCCAGACTCAAGCGCCTGGCGTGCCTGCTCACCCCGCGCAAGCAATGCCTTTTTAGGCACCTGCACGTTGTTTAGCTGCAGCGTTGCGCAACGGTAGCCATCGATAGTCGGGTAATCGTGCAGAGTAAGGCCTTCTGCATCAGTCGCCACCACAAAAAGGGCCAACTCGTTTTCCAGCGTTGCCGAAACGATCAAGGCATGAGCACTGCCGCCCGCCCACACGAGCTTTTTATCGCCTTGCAGCGTGTATGTGTCGCCAGTTTCGCTGGCACGCGTTGCAGAAGGTTCGATATCGTTTTGCTGCTCACCCTCCAGATACGCGAGCGCCAGCACGGCTGAGCCCGCCGCCATTTGCGGCAAGTAGTCTGCTTTCAATGTGTCATTGCCGCTGTTCAGCAGCACAGCCGTTGCAATGACCGCACTGGGAATAAGCGGCCCGGAAACCAACCCGCGCCCCAGTTCTAACTGGGTAGCCACCAGCGTGGCCGTGGATTCGCCAAACCCGTCGTACTGCTCAGGGATCAGCAGGCCAGTCACACCGACCTCAGCCAAAGACTGCCATGATGCGTTGTTCAAGCCACTTTGCTGACTTTGTTCACGGCGTGCTTCAAATGTAAATTTATCCTTAACCAGTCTGCGCAGGCTGTCTGTCAGCATGCGCTGCTGTTCGTCATACGTAAAATCCATGTCTTTTTCCTGTGAAATCGTGACAAACCAATGTGCGGAGCGATCAGCTGCTCAGAACCATTTTCGCAATAATGGTTTTCTGCACTTCAGTCGTTCCACCGTATATGGTGGTTTTACGCATGTCGAAATACCCGCCCGATGCGGCGGCAGCAGGCTCAGGGCCTGGACCGAAAAATGACGCATCCGATTCGCGCCATGCGGTATCGTAAGGCCAGCCATCAATGCCCATGACTTCCATTTGCAGCATCGCCAGATCCTGCTGAATTTCAGAGCCACGCACCTTAAGCATGGATGCCTGAGGCCCTGGCCCCTGCGCACTATTGGCTGCAACACGCAGCAGCAACATTTCAAGCGCCCGGATGTCGGCTTCAATGCGCACGATTTTCTCTTTGAGACGCGGGTTGTCGATCGCCCGCCTGCCGTCCACACGCATGTCATCGGCCATGTTCTTGAGAATTTTGAGCTCGCGATGGCAATGCCCTATGCCTGCAATGCCTGTGCGCTCATGCCCAAGCAAATACTTGGCGTATGTCCAGCCTTCATTTTCATTGCCAACCAGGTTTTCGAAAGGCACTTTTACTTCATCAAGCCAGACCTCGTTGACGTCAACACCACCATCAAGTGTGCGAATAGGCCTAACGGTAACGCCCGGCTGACGCAGGTCAATAAGCAGCAAGGAAATACCGCGTTGTGGCTTGACGTCTGGGTCAGTGCGCGCCAGACAGAACATCCAGTCGGCATACTGCGCAAGCGTGGTCCATGTCTTTTGACCGCTAACGACGTATCCGTCAGCCGTTTTGACCGCACGGGTTTTCAGCGACGCCAAATCAGAGCCTGAGCCAGGCTCTGAATACCCCTGACACCACCAGTCTTCGACCGTGATCATGCGCTTTATAAATCGGTCTTGCAGGGCCTTGCTGCCATACTTCATTAACACGGGGCCAATCATGCCCAACCCAAAAGGCAATAGACGCGGCGCGCCACCTTTAAAGGTTTCAATCTCAAAAATAAGCCGCTGCATCGGCCCCCAGCCAGTACCGCCATGCTCGACAGGCCAATTGGGCGCACCCCAGCCCTTGGCGGCAAGAACCCGATGCCAGCGGATGTAGTCTGTGTTGATCAGTCGTTGATGTTTCAGAACTTTTTCGCGGATATCGGCGGGCAATTCAGCCTGCACGAATTCCTTTACTTCATCTCTGAATGCCCTTTCTTGGGCGGTCCATGTTAAGTCCATGTGAGTGCATCTCCTTTGACTCAAATCTAGCAAGCCTCGGCGCCCGCCACAATGCAAATTACTGAAACCCGGTCTTCAGCATAACCAAAGCCTGAAACGTGGCTATGAAAGCGGTTCACACTATCGCTATGCGAAAGTCCATCTTAAACAAAATCAAATTGCACAATACGACGTTTGCAGACAGACTAGTCCAGCGAACCCTCTTCAGCGCGGCACGCCCTTGACGGCCCGGCTGCCAGACACACCAGCCACATCGCCAGCGTCACAACGGCCGATGAC
Organism: Alcaligenaceae bacterium; assembly: GCA_013416395.1. Classification (GTDB taxonomy): domain Bacteria; phylum Pseudomonadota; class Gammaproteobacteria; order Burkholderiales; family Burkholderiaceae_B; genus Allopusillimonas. The sequence goes on along the minus strand of JACCEP010000006.1, from coordinate 172,001 downwards.
AGCGACGAAATTAAAAACGATGCATACAGACGAGACACCCTTTCGCTACATCCACGAAATACCTGAACACCAGGCCACACACAACCCCGATGCCATTTGCCTTTACCCCGAGGGAGACGGGCCGGACAGCACTCCCATTACTTACAAAGCGCTTTGGCAGTCTATTGAAGCGACAGCCAAGTGGCTAAGCAGTATGGGAGTATGCGCTGGCCACCGTGTCATGGTGGTTAGTGAAAACTGCCCCGAAATGATTACGCTGCTGTTTGCCTGCAGCCGGCTCAATGCATGGCCAGTATGCGTCAACGCGCGGCTTAGCGCACGCGAGATCGACGTCATAGCAACTCATTGTGTGCCCACGCTCATCTTCTTTACCTCACGTGTTTCAGAATCAGCGCTGGGTCATGCCAGGCAGCTGGGTGCAGAAACCTCGACAGTAGCTGAACTGCGCTGCGACAACCATTTTGTTCGACGCTCGCTGAACATTCAGCCCGAGGACGAAACCATCGCACAGGCCGTCGCTACCTTGGTGTACACCTCAGGTACAACCGGTTCACCCAAGGGCGTCATGGTCAGCCATAAAGGGTTGCTGCATTTTGCTGGCATTTCCGCATCGAGCCGTAGGCTTGGCCCCGACGACATTGCCTACGCGGCACTGCCCGTTTCGCATATTTTTGGCCTGGCAACCGTATTGATGGCAAGCTTTCATGCGGGCGCGAGTCTGGTGCTGCGCTCTCGCTTCGACACGCAAGACGTAAAGCGGGCGCTGACATCACCGGGGCTGAGCATACTGCAAGGTGTACCGACTATGTTCATACGCCTGCTGTCGGCTTGGGCTGGAGAGGGGAAAATTGCCGCACCTGCATTGCGCTATGTGTACACCGGTGGAGCTGCACTGGACCCCGCCATGAAAGCCAGGGTGGAAGCGCTGTTCGGCCTGCCCCTGCATCACGGCTATGGCATTACCGAATATGCGGGTTCAGTGTGCATTACTGACATTGATACGCCGCGCGAAGACTGCTCGGCCGGGTGTCCTGTTGCAGGTGTAGAGGTTGAGATTCGCCAGGACGGCATGCCGGTGACCAAACCAGAAGAGCGCGGGGATGTCATGTTGAGAGGCCCTGGCGTCATGCTGGGTTACTACCGCAATCCATCAGAAACAGAAAACACCCTGCTGCCCGGCGGCTGGCTGAAAACCGGAGACATCGGCTATCTCGACGCCAGCAACGCCTTGTTTATTACAGGTCGCAGCAAGGACATGATTATTCGTTCGGGCTTTAATGTTTACCCCCTGGAAGTCGAAGCCGTCATCAATGCGTTTCCGGGCATCCGTCTTTCAGCCGTTGTAGGCAAAAAACAAGACGATGGCAACGAAGAAATTGTGGCCTTTTATGAGCCTGAAAAAGGCGTGCGCATCAACGAAGAAAAGCTGTCTGCTTATCTGGTCGAAACGCTTGCGCCTTACAAGCGCCCTTCACGGCTCATCCATACCGCACAGATCCCCACCACACTTAGTGGAAAAATCCAGAAAGCCCCCCTTCGATGCGAGCTGGGCGCATAGGGCCACGCATATATCACTACTTGTACAACCATCATAAATAGAGACTCAATTTTGAAACTGAACATTCTTGCTGCCGTTACCATCGGCGCATTTTGCATGACGGGCACCGCACACGGCCAGTCCGAGTACCCATCTCAGCCAATCAAGCTCGTTGTCGGCTATGCACCTGGCGGCCCCGTAGACACAAGCGCCCGCACTTTTGCCAAATACCTGGGCGATGAACTGGGCAAAGCCGTCATCGTCGAGAACCGCACTGGCGCCAGCGGCATGATTGCAGCAGAATCTACTATCCGTGCGCGCCCTGACGGCTATACGCTAAATTTCGTCGCCAGCCCGACGCTAACGATTACCCCGCACATCCAGAACAACACCAGCCTGAACCTCGCCAAGGATTTTACGTATTTGGGGCTGATTGCTGACTACACCAATGTGCTGGTCATTAACAATGATGTCCCCGTCAAGTCCATCAGCGACTTGATTGACTATGCAAAAAAGCATCCAGATGCCGTCACATTCGGCTCTGCCGGCGTGGGCGCATCTAACCATCTGTCGGCCGAATTGCTCAAGCAGAAGACCAGTACAGAAATGCTGCATGTTCCTTACCGTGGCAACGCACCGGCAATGATGGACGTGATCGGCGGCAAGATCACCTATATGTTCGACATTACCAGCACCGCAATTCCTTATATTGAAAGCGGCAGAGTCCGGGCATTGGCGGTAACTTCACGCGACCGTAACGCCGGGCTGCCCGACGTTCCAAGCATGATTGAAGCTGGGGTCGAGGACTATGAAGTAACAGGCTGGTATGGTTTGATCGGCCCTGCCGACCTGCCTGCCGATGTGCAGCAAAAACTTTCCGATGCGCTGCAAAACGTAGCCAAGAACAAGGCGTTCGACGAAACAATGTTGCGGGGCGGTTATACCCTGCATACGCTCGATGGCAAGGCATTTCTCGCCAAGGCGCAAAACGAATATGCCATGTGGGGCAAGGTAATCGAAAAAGCCGGTATCGAAACCAACTAAACACCTGCTAGCAGTCGTTTCTATGCACAAGGCCACGCCCAGTATTACTCTGGGCGTGGCCTTGTAGGTTTTCAGCCTGGCTATCGTTAGCGGCTAGTTGCTGATTTTGATGTCAGCTGTCTAACCTGCCAGGTGCTCTCATTTCAAGAATCGGCTCGATCTGCCAGCCCCAACTCTTCGAGAATTTCGCGCGTATGCTGACCCAGCAAAGGCGGCGCCATGCGGTACTGAACAGGCGTTTCTGAATAGCGGATTGGGCTTGCTGTTGTGGGCACGCTGCCAGCCAGAGGATGCGGCATCGTCTTCCATATCTCGCGGGCTTGTACCTGGGGATTTTCAAAGACCTGATCCAGTGTATTGATGGGGCCGCAGGGTACGCCGACGCGTTGCAAGCTTTCGATCCATTCATCCCGGGTTCGGGTAAGCATGATGGCTTCGAGCAGCTTGATCAGCGCCACTCTGTTTTTGAGACGCTGGCTGTTGGTCGCATAATCTGCATGCGCCCCCAGATCAGGGCGACCCAAGACATCGCAGTAAGCCCGATACTGGCTGTCATTACCTATCGCCACGATAAGGTGACCATCGCTGGACGCAAACACCTGATACGGAACGACGTTCTGGTGTGCGTTGCCAGCGCGCTTGGGTGCTACACCTGAAGTCATGTAGTTGAGGTTCTGATTGGCGAGCATGGCCACATGACAGTCTAACAACGACATATCAATATGCTGGCCCTGCCCACTGCTATCGCGCTCACGGACGGCACCCACAATGGCCAGTGCCGCATACATGCCGGTAAACAGGTCAGTCACGGCCACACCGGCCTTTTGTGGGCCGCCGCCAGGCAAATCATCACGCTCACCGGTGATGCTCATTAAACCGCCCATGCCCTGAATCATGAAGTCATAACCCGGCAAATGCGCAAGCGGCCCAGAATGCCCGAACCCGGTAATTGAACAATAGATCAGGCTTGGGTTGATCTTGCGCAGCGACTCGTAATCCAGGCCGTATTTTTTGAGGCCACCAACCTTAAAGTTCTCGACCAGCACGTCGCAGCGTTTGGCCATTTCCCGCACCAGATCGGCGCCTTCCTGGCTGGCAATATCAATAGCAATAGAACGCTTGTTGCGATTGGTGCTAAGGTAGTACGCCGCTTCGCTGGTATCTGCGCCGTCTGCATCCTTGAGAAAGGGTGGCCCCCAACCGCGCGTATCATCGCCGCCATTCGGACGCTCTACCTTGATAACGTCGGCACCCATATCAGCCAGATTTTGCGTGCACCAAGGACCAGCCAATACTCGAGAAAGATCCAGCACCTTGATGTCATGCAGGGGGGAGTGACGTTGCGTCATGATTTCACCTCGGCCACGCCGTTACTTAGCACAACCACATCGCGTTCTGCCACTTTGGCCTGAAACTGCACACGCCCGCCCTCAGCCTGCCACATTTCAACGACCAGCGTCTCGCCAGGGTAAACAGGCGAAGAAAAACGCGTATCGAGACGAGTAAGACGGCTGGCATCGTAATCGCATAGGGTCTTGACGATGGCATGTGCGGCAACACCATACGTGCACAGACCATGCAGAATGGGCTTGGGATAACCCGCCTTGATGGCGACCTGCGGGTCGACATGCAGCGGATTGGGGTCTGCATTAAGCCGATACAGTAACGCGGCCTGCGGCAGGGTTGCCAAACTGCACACATAATCGGGTTGCGTGTCGGGCACTTTAGGTAACGCGTGTGGCGGAGTATCGCCCTGGCCAAACCCACCATCGGCCCGGCAGAACGTCGTTTGCTCTACAGTGGCCAGCAGACTTTCATCTGCGGCGTTATAGATTTTGCGCTCGGCCACCACCAAGGCGCCCTTGTCTGCACCTTTGTCGATAACATGCGTTATACGGCTACGGCCAATGACCTCACCGGCCACCGGAAACGGCTTGTGAAAAGCCATGCGCTGCTCGCCATGCACCAACTTAACCCACGTGATACCAGCTTTTGGGTCCTGCATCCAAAAACCAGGATAACCGAGCACCGCCGCCATAGTCGGAAAAACCTGCAAATTGGCTTCGTAAACGTATGGCAGCTGCAACGGATCGAGCGGGTCGAAACCAAGCCCAATGCTAAGCGCGTAAAGAATGCTGTCTTTCTCGGTGTAAGACTGACGCACGTCGTCAAACTGCCAGTCTTTGATCAGCTTGTAATCCAGAGGCATTAGTAAACCTTTAGCAATGTCAGATGGGGTCCCAGCCAATAACTTCGGGGGAGCGCTCAAGCTTGAAGAAACTATTCTTCATTGCAGGAATGGCGACTTCGGCAATATCTTCAGGCGTCCAGCCGGAAGACATATGCACGGAACGAATCGGGCGCGGCTGACTAAACAACATAATTTCGTTGGCGCGCACACCGAAAATCTGTGCAGTCACTTCTTCGGCTGCATCACTGGCCAGGTAGACCACCAGCGGTGCTATCTTACCCGCTTCCATTTTCTGCAGTTTTTGCACGCGGGCTTTCTCTTCGGGCGTTTCGGCTGGAATCGAGCTAGTCATTGCCGTCCACGCGAATGGCGCAATGCAGTTAGACCTGACATTGAAACGTGCCATGTCGAGTGCGATAGATTTGGATAGCCCGACGATGCCCATTTTGGCTGCGGAGTAATTAGACTGGCCAAAGTTACCGATCAGACCCGACGTCGACGTCATGTGTATGAAAGCACCCGACTCCTGTTCGCGAAAGTGTGAGGCAGCGGCGCGGCTAACGAAAAACGAACCGTTCAGGTGTACATCAATAACCTGCGACCATTCTTCTTCGCTCATTTTGTGGAACAGACGGTCACGCAGATTGCCTGCATTGTTGACCACAATATCGATCTTGCCGTACAGATCAACGGCATTGCGCACAATGTTCTCGGCGCTGGCGCGCGTAGCGACGCTGTCGGTGTTGGCTACTGCTTTGCCACCTGCTGCCACGATCTGGTCCACCACTGCCTGTGCAGCCTCAGCGCTAATATCATTGACCACCACACGCCCGCCCGATGCGGCAAGCGCCAATGCAATCCCTTTGCCGATGCCGCCGCCAGCACCTGTTACCACGGCTACTTTACCTGCCACCATATCGCTCATGTGTTCAATCTCCGATTTATCGTTCAAACGCAGCATACCCAATACACAATCAGGTCTGCCTGAAAAATTTTGTTGTGCGCCATGCGCAGCGCCTCCCTCAAGCAAGGGATGGACTGCCTACGGTAGAAGAAATCAACGTTGCTCACAACTCTATTTTCAGAAAGTATGCCTTAACAGCTCATTAAGAACGAAAACGCTGCGGCGCTGATAGCAAAACGATCCGTCAAATAATCGGGGGAACCCCTTCCCGTCGTGCTGGCTTTGGTCTCTTCCTTAACTCAGGGCAAACACCCGCCTCATGAAATAAAGATTCCGCTCACACTGCTTTCAGGCCGACAATCGACGGAACAGGAATACCAATCAACCATCCAGGAATATCAATGAAGCCCCGTTACATCGCCACAGCCTTAGCCCTTATGACCTTCGCCATACCGGTGAGCAGTCAGGCTGCCTGGCCTGAAAAACCAGTCACTATCGTCGTTCCAGCCGCACCCGGGGGCACGACGGATATGGCAACACGACTGCTGGGTGAAAAATTGGCCAAGGAGCTCGGTGTCACGATCGTAGTGGAAAACCGCGCCGGCGCGGGTGGCATCATAGGCTCACAGTATGTAGCGAAGGCGGCTCCAGACGGATACACCCTGATCATGGGCAATATCGGGCCTAATGCCATCAACTACAGCATGTACAACAACCTGTCCTACAAGGCCGAAGATTTCCGAGCTATCACCATGGTGATCTCCAACCCGAATATTTTGGTCGTGAACGACGCGTCGCCCGCTCATAACGTCAAAGAACTTGTTGCAATGATCAAGGCTGACCCACAGGGCTACTCGTTTGGCAGTTCAGGCACAGGGCAATCGCCCCACATGTCGGGTGAGCTTTTCAAACAACGCGCCGGCATCGAGGCCCAGCATGTTCCATATAAAGGTGCCGGGCCAGCCGTTACTGCATTACTAGGCAATCAATTTGCTTTCATGATCGACAACTTGCCCAGCTCACTGCCCCACATTAAATCGGGCAAGCTGCGCGCGTTGGCAGTAACTGGCGACCAACGCAGCAGTGAGCTGCCCGATATTCCAACCATGGCTGAAGAAGGCATCCCTGACATGGTCGTTACCGCCTGGTTTGGCTTGTTTGCGCCAAAAGGTACACCGCAAGACGTTATCGATAAAATATACTCAAGCACCAAGGCTGCGCTTGACACCCCAGACCTTCGCGAAAAATACAAAGCTATGGGTGGGCAAGCCGGCGGCAACAGCCCCACAGAATTCACACAATTTGTTTCCGACGAGCAGCAACGCTGGGCCGACATCGTCGACAACGCCAATCTCGCTATCAGCAACTAATACTATGATCAACAAAATAAAAGCTTCACTGGGCGAGGCCGTCGCCATCATTCCTGACGGCGCGAGCATCATGATTGGGGGCTTTGGGGATGCCGGCATTCCTTTCGAACTCATCGATGCACTGCTTGAGACACCAGCGCGCGACCTGACCATTATCAGCAATAACGCCGGTTCAGGAGAGCGCGGCATCGCCGCGCTAATCGCCGCTGACCGCGTCAGCAAAGTGATTTGCTCCCACCCACGCCCTCCCAGATCAGAAGTGTTTGCCAATGCCTATCGTGCAGGAAAAGTAAAACTGGAATGCACGCCGCAAGGGACACTGGCAGAACGCATGCGCGCTGCAGGAGCGGGCCTGGGGCCATTCTTTACCCCGACCGGCTATGGCACCCTCGTCGCCGAAGGTAAAGAACAACGTGTCGTCAACGGTGTTGGTTATGTTCTCGAACAACCACTCTCGGCTGACTTCGCACTGATACGCGCACATCAGGGTGACCGTATGGGTAATCTTACATACCGGTATTCTGCACGTAACTTCAACCCCGTCATGTGCATGGCTTCGAAACATGCCATTGCCCAGGTGGACAGCATTGTGAACGTCGGCGACATCCCACCCGAAAATGTGATGACGCCCGCCCTATTTGTCCAGTCTGTCGCTTTAGTTGGAAATTAACATGAGCAATCATCTGACCCTGAATAGAAATCAGATCGCACAGTTGGTGGCGCTCGATATCCCGCCCGGCTCGGCCGTCAATCTCGGAATCGGCATGCCTACGCTTGTTGCCGAATTTTTGCCCGCAGAGCATGAAGTTCTGCTGCACAGTGAAAACGGCATACTGGGAATGGGTGCTATCGCTTTGGGCGATGACATCGACAGCGACCTCATCAACGCCAGTCGCGAACCCATAACGCTTATCCAGGGTGCCTCCATTTCAGAGCACACAATTTCGTTTGCAATGATGCGCGGCGGGCACCTGGATTATTCAATACTGGGTGGCTTTCAGGTGGCCAGCAATGGCGACCTCGCCAACTGGATCACCGACGCAGACGATGCCATACCGGCCATAGGCGGTGCCATGGACCTTGCCGTGGGCGCACGACAGGTACTGGTGATGCTAAGTCATACAAGCAAGTCAGGCGAGCCTAAGCTTGTGGCGCAGTGCAGCTATCCCCTGACTGGCGTTGGGGTTGTAAACACCATTTACACAGACCTGGCCATTGTTGATGTCGTCAATGGAAGCTTCATCGCACGCGCCATCGTCGAAGGCCTGAGTCTTCAGGAATTGCAAGAAAAAACCGGTGCACCTCTGCAAGCGTCAAATGACTGCCGCACCATCAAGCTTGACAGCAAAGAGAATGCGATCTTGTCTTAGACACATGTGATATCGACATTACCCTTTTACTTCAATGAGGAGACTTCATAATGAAAGCTGTCCTGGCCCTACGGTATGCCACCGCCACTCTGTTACTCGCTTGCAGTGTCGCGCAAGCGCAGTCATTTCCTAACCACCCGATTAAGCTGCTCATACCCTACCCACCCGGCGGAAGCGCCGATATGTTAGCGCGCCCCATAAGTGTGGAGCTTCAGAAAGAGCTTGGACAGCCAGTAATCCTCGAATACAAAGCAGGGGCGGGAGGCACAATAGCTACTTCCCAACTTGCCCGTGCCAAACCCGACGGGCACACGATATTAATGGTGTTGGCCGCCCACGCCATCAACCCCAACCTGTACAAAAGCCTCCCCTACGACACCCACTCCGATTTTGCGCCTGTATCACTCGTCGCTACGCTCCCCTTGCTTGTCGCGGCACCGAATACAACGCCTGCAGACACCATAGAAGAACTAGTTTCCTATGCCCGCAAGAATCCCGGAGAACTGACGTTTGCATCTGCGGGTAATGGCAACACCAGCCACCTCGCCGGCGAGATGTTCAAATCGACAACCAGTATTGACATGCTGCATGTACCTTATAAGGGCAGCAGCCCTGCTGTAGTGGCATTACTCGCAGGTGACGTATCACTAATGTTTGACAGCATTTCGACATCATTGCCGCAGGTAAAGGCGGGCCGGCTGAAAGCCATTGCCGTAACAAGCAGCGAACGATCTGCACTTCTGCCTGACGTGCCGACGGTGAAGGAGTCGGGCTACCCAGATTTTGCGGTCAATGGCTGGTACGGCATACTGGCCCCTGCCGGTACACCGAAAACCATCGTCGACCGGCTAAACGAAGCGTTTACCAAGGCATCCAACGTGCCATCGGTAACCAACCTGCTGAACGCCTCCGGTTACTCCATCGTTGCGTCTACTCCAGAAGCGTTTGCCGACCACATCAACAACGAAATAAACACGTGGCAACGTATAAGTAAAGAGGCTGGTATTCAGCCACAATAAGCTTTGCTGCTCGTAAAGCTACACTGTAAGTGAAGCAGCAGGCCGTTTCATTCGCCTGCTCCTTCTACACATAGCAACGCAACTTCACTGTCCGCTAAAGCGCGGCGGGCGCTTTTCCCGGAATGCCGTCATACCTTCCTGGTAATCATCGGAGTATCCCAAGTCGCGCTGGTAGTCACGCTCAAGATTGATCTGTTCTTCCAGCGAATTGTCACCCGACGCGTAAATGGCATGCTTGGTGGCTGCAAACGCGCGTGTCGCACCATTGGCCAGCCAGGCCTGCACGGACTCAATCGTGGCCCCAAGTTCTTCGTCGGGAATACAGCGCCAGATCAGCCCCCACGCTTCGGCCTTTTCGGCACTGACCGGCTCGCCAAACAAGGCGGCGCCCATGGCACGCTGTGTACCCACCATACGCGGCCAGATGTATGTACCGCCTGCGTCGGGCATAAGACCTATACGGGCAAAGGCCTGAATGAATCGTGATGACTTCACTGCCATCACGACGTCGCACACCAGGGCCACACTTGCGCCAGCCCCTGCCGCCACACCGTTGACAATGCAAACGGTTGGTGCCGGTAAAGCACGCAGACGCAGCACCAATGACCGATAGTTTTTTTCGATGCCCTCGGCGAGATCCCGTTTCTCTCCGGCAGGCAGGGGTTTGCGTTCAGAAAGATCCTGACCTGCGCAAAAACCACGCCCTGCACCAGTAAGAATGAGACCACGCAAGTCATCTTGCGCTTCGAGAAAAGACAATGCCGCCTTCAGATCATCGTGCATGATCTGGGTAAAACTGTTTAGCGTGTCTGGACGATTAAGTACGATACGCCCTACGCCGTCGGTGTAGTCGAACGTAATGTGTTGATAAGTATGTGCCATGTTGCCTCGCAGAAAGCATAATAAACAAACACCGTAAGCTTAGCCGTTGTGCGCCACGCTGCGCCATTAAGTTCACCGAAAGCCCCACCTAAGCAAAACAAAATTGCCTTGCCAGCGGGTAATGAACGACACTGGGGCAGCCTTTAAATGGAAGCATGCAAAAAAAATGACAACACCCAACCCTACAATGGCCGCCGATTCAACTGGCGCCGACCTGTATTACCGAACCCAGCTTGATCAAGGAAACTTCCAGATCCAACGCTGCACCGACTGCGATCGCAGTATCTTCTACCCACGCATGATCTGCCCGCACTGCGGCTCAGACAAACTGTCGTGGTTCTCACCGTCGGGGCGAGGCACTGTGTACTCAACCACCACTGTGCGGCGCAAACCCGAACATGGCGGCGACTACAACGTTGCGCTTATCGATCTCGAAGAAGGCGCACGCATGATGAGTCGTGTAGAAGGCATCGCACCCGATGCAGTCCGTATTGGCCAACCCGTCCAGGCAGTACTTGTCGACGACCAGAGCGGCAAGCTTGTTGTATTTAACCCTGCGGAGCCAAAAAATGATTGATCAACGACTTCGCGGCGCTGCAGCCATTGCAGGTGTCGGGCATGCAGGCATTGGCTTTGCCACAGGCTTTACCGAAATGGAAATCCTGGTGCAGGCCGCGCATCGCGCCGTTACCGATGCCGGGCTCACCATGCAGGACATCGACGGCATCGCCACGGCAAGCGTAGCTGCCGGCATGTGGGCAATGCCCGTCATTGAGCATCTGGGCATAAAGCCCACGTTTATCGACAGCACCATGCTGGGTGGCTCAAGTTTTGTGGCCCACCTGATGCCTGCCATTCAGGCACTTGAATCTGGACAGTGCAACGCCGTGCTGGTTTGCTACGGCAGCACGCAGCGCACATCAACCCTTAGCCGCGCTGAAATCGGCAAGGCCCGCAAGTTGCTTGACCCTCAGCCCTACGAAACACCTTATAACCCGCTGAACCCGCTAAGTGCCTATGCGCTGGCAACAGCACGCCACATGCATGAGTTTGGCACCACGCGCGAGCAACTTGCTGAAGTGGCGGTCGCCGCACGCAAGTGGGCGCAGCTTAACCCTGAAGCACTGGCACGTGACCCGCTAACCATTGAAGACGTTTTGTCGGCACGCATGGTGTCTGACCCGCTGACCGTACGCGACTGCTGCCTGGTCAACGACGGTGCTGGTGCCTATGTGCTGGTGCGCGCAGACCGCGCAAAGTCATTGAAGCATAAGCCCGTCTACGTACTGGGCAATTCGACTGCCGTCTGGAATCGCCAGATCTCGTCCATGGAAAACCTGACCGTTACTGCTGCTAGCCAGTCAGGCAAAATCGCCTTCGAGATGGCAGGCGTCACACCCAAAGACGTTGATGTACTCGAGTGCTACGATGCCTTCACCATCAACACCTTGCTGTTTCTCGAAGACTTGGGCTTTTGCAAAAAAGGCGAAGCCGGCCAGTTCGTAAGCAATGGCGGTATTGCACCAGGCGGCCATCTTGCCGTCAATACCAACGGCGGTGGCCTTTCATGTGTGCACCCCGGCATGTACGGTATTTTCATTCTGATCGAAGCGGTACGCCAGTTGCGCGGTGAGGCGGGAGACCGTCAGATCAGTAACGCCAATCTGGCCGTTGTTCATGGCAATGGTGGCACGCTGTCAAGCCAGTCGACCGCCATTCTTGGCACAGAAGCAACGCTTTAAACTGGTAATTGTTGGTACTGACCTGCGTCTGAAAATCTGGATATAAACCCAAAGCCCCAAGCGCAGGTCAGAACACAGGTCGTAGAAGCTTCCCCGCTCAGCCCCACCGGGTAGATGTGCCGACGCTCACTGCACTTAAGAGTCGATTGTTAAGCAATAGCCACTTTTCATCCAAAGGTGCTACCCGATAAACTGCTCAGTTTGGCCGGACGTTATCCGTCACCCTTACTGTGCAGATGGCAGCCAGCAACCGTGGCAAGCATTGCCTTGTTCTTGCATTGCCTTGTCCTTGCGTTGCATGGCCTAGGCCTTGCCTGAGCCTTGCCTTGCCTTGCCTTGCACACAGCTTGCGGCAACAGCAGCACAAAACAAAACTTTCCAGGCTTACAGCGACAGGTTTCCCTGTGCTGGCGGCAGGCCATTGCTATCCGCGTCGGCGAGTTCCGAAGACGGCTCACCCGGCACACGGTTATCCAGCCACTCTATGCCCGTCTGCCCATGTTGGCGCAGCCACTCGTTGGCCGTGGCAAAATGCCCGCACCCCATAAAGGGCACAGGTGGGCGTGTGGCCGAAAGTGGCGAGGGATGATTGGCCTTTAGCACCAACACCGGGCCTTGTGGCGCATGCGACTGCACCAATGCCTCTTTGGCCTGGGCGTGCGCCCCCCAAAGCAAAAACACCTTGGGGCGCGGCTGTCGCAACACATGCAGCAAAATGGCATCGGTAACGGCCTGCCAGCCACAACGGGCATGGGAGGCCGGCTGATGTGCCTCCACCGTCAGTGAGGTGTTCAGCATTAGCGCACCCTGCCGCGCCCACCGCACCAAGCTGTTGTGCTGAGGCACAAAGGTTTGGGGAAACTCACGAGCCAGCTCGGCAAACATATTGCGCAAGCTTGGTGGTGTACGGCAGGCATTGGGTACCGAAAACGCCAGCCCCTGAGCCTGATTTGGCCCGTGATAAGGATCTTGCCCGATTACCACCACCTGCACATCTTCAGGCGCAATTTCAAGAAGTGCCCGCAACGGGCGCCTTGGAAAGATCACAGCGCCTTCAGCAAGCCGACGTGCCAAAAACGCGTCAATGCTTTCCAGCACAGACTCAACGCCTTGGTCGGCAAATGCCTGTCGCCATGAAATGGGCAACGCATCAACATGCGCGACAAGATTCCCTTGAAAAGCGTTCTGTACGGAAGAGTCTGTATTGCCCGACGCATTTTTAGTCATAAGGTGTCGTTGCCGTCAAAGTTCATTACTCAGGAAAAGCGGCCTCAGCCAGCACAGCAAGCGGGCCTACCTTGCGAATGGCGTCAATTTGGTCTGGCCCACGCACATACAACACACCGCCGTACGACGGCGCGTTCACCGACACCTCATACGCATGTTCCTGGCGACGAGGAACCAGCAGCATCCAGCCGTCATCCGCCAGCATATTGCACGGTGGCAGCAACCCCTGCTCATCCGGCTCCAGATGTAGCGTGCGGCATGCCAGTTGAAACGCCTGATAAAGACTGTGAGCGGACTGTTCGGGGTCAACATCACGCCCTGACACCGTTCGCACAAACACATGCCGAAACCTGAACGCCGGGTGGCGAATGATTGCGTGTTCTGGAAGCGCCTGCGGTAGACCTTTAGCCAGATACGCAAGCCCCGGGTTGCCTGGTGCGTGCGGTGTCCATTGCACATGCTTGTGCCGCTGGCTGGCCCCTGCTTCTGCACCGCCGTTATAAAACCCGAAACCATCACATTGCGAAAAAATGCCAGCCAGCGCACGAAAATCGTTCAGATCAAGCGGCAGTCGCTGTTCTTCAAAGGTGGTGCGCGCCACCACCAAATGCCGGTCACATACCGGAAACTTGTTAAGCACGACATTATGGTGCTCGCCCGCTTTGCCCACAGTAAGCAAGGGATCAGGTGGCAGGAAAGGATTAAAGTTCGGGTCACGCGGGCCGCCAGGCATTACCGGCTTGCTGCCATCTTTATCAGACAGCACAGCAACCCAGCACACCGAAAATTGCAGACCATGATCGTCCATCGTGACGCACTCTGAGCGATTGGGCACCAGCGCACCCGCCGCAAGCGCTGTATCCCGAGACTGATCAACCGCCTGAAGAAAATCAATATCCATGCCTGGCCATCCTCCTTAACTGCCTGTCTTTCTAGCCGCTATCGATCTTGCTGCCTATCTACAGGTCTGTAAGCTTGAAAGCTCGCTTGTTTGAAGGCCCACTTGCTTGCCTAGCGCTTGCTTGCCTACCCACTCGCTTACCTACCTACCTACCTACCTACCTACCTACCTACCTACCTACCTACCTGCCTGCCTACAGGCTTGCTTGTCTGCCTGCCTACTTGCCTACTTGCCTACTTGCTTGCTTGCTTGCTTGCTTGCTTGCTTGCTTGCTTGCTTGCCGCTCATTGTAGGTCAGATCATCGCACACGAGCCCAAAGCACGGGGCATCAACGCATGCATCCTAACCTCGTGTACCGCAGGCACGCTGCACACGCATCCTGACCCGGTGTAATGTAGGCACGCTGCACTTACAAGCCCACCGCCGCCTGCAGAAATACGAGCTTAGCCGTCGCCAACTTGACCGAAGCACCACGCTTGCCCCAGAATTAAACCGCCTCAGGCATATGGTTACGACGCAGCACGCGTCCCCCCTCCAAAAACAACAGGACAACACATGGGTGAACACAACGTTTTGCTGCTTGCCTCCATAGGCGTCATTGGCATGTTCTGTCAGTGGATCGCGTGGCGACTGCGGCTGCCCGCCATTCTTTTTCTATTGCTCGCGGGGTTGCTAATCGGCCCGGTCGCCGGGTGGCTCGACCCTGACGCGCTGTTTGGCGAACTACTGTTCCCGTTTATCTCACTCTCTGTTGCCGTCATACTTTTTGAAGGTAGCCTCACGCTCGAGTTTCATCAAATCAGGGGGCTGGAAGGCGTCGTTCGGCGTATGGTCAGTACTGGCCTGCTCATTACCTGGGCCATTACCGCCATCGCCGCGCACTGGCTCATGGATTTTCCCTGGCAGCTGGCATTTCTGTTTGGCGCGATTACCGTCGTCACAGGGCCTACCGTCATTACTCCGTTGTTGCGTACTGTCAGGCCCATTGCACCCATCGCCAACACGCTACGCTGGGAAGGCATACTTATCGACCCCATAGGCGCATTGCTTGCGGTGTTGGCCTACGAATTTATCGTTGCTCTGCAAACCAGCCACGCAATACAGCACGCACTTCTTATCTTCGGAGAAACCATAGCTACAGGGCTGATCGCTGGCGTGGTGGCAGGTTTTCTTGTCAGCCAGATACTGCGTCGCAACCTACTTGCCGACTACCTTATCAACATGACCGTGCTGGCTGTCATGTTTGCCGCCTTCGCCCTCTCCAACGAAATACATGCCGAATCTGGCCTGCTCACCGTTACCATCATGGGTATTTGGCTGGCCAACAGCAAGGGCGTGTCTGTCGAAGACATACTCGAGTTCAAAGAAACGCTCAGCCTTATGCTGCTGTCAGTGCTGTTTATTATTTTGGCGGCACGCATGCAAACAGACAGCCTGGGAGCCCTTGGATGGCAGGCGGGCGCCGTGCTGGCCATTATGCTTTTTGTCGCTCGGCCGCTTAAGGTTTTGTTGTCGACCTGGGGGTCCAAACTTACGCTCAAAGAACGCACGCTAATTACGTGGATTGCACCGCGTGGCATCGTGGCGGCGGCTGTTTCTGCACTCTTTGCACTCAAGCTTGAAAAACTGGGCCTACCGCATGCAGACCAATTATTACCCTTAACATTTGTAGTTATTATCGGCACGGTTGTTCTTCAGAGTGCCACCGCACGCCCCATGGCGCTTGCTCTGGGCGTGGCCGAACCCGAGCCTGAAGGCTTTCTTATCGTTGGCGCCAACCCGGTGGCGCGCGCCATTGGCTTGGCACTGCAAGAACAAGACATACAGGTAAGGCTATGCGACAGCGACTGGGACAGCATCGCCAAGGCCCGCATGGCAGGGCTACCCACGTATTATGGCAGCCCCATCTCCGAGCATGCACATCGCAATTTAGACCTTGCCGGAATCGGCCGTCTGCTCGCACTAGGTGCCTGGGATCATTTCAATGAGCTGGTTACCCTACGCTACCGCGATGAGTTCGGAAAGAACAAGGTGTTTTCACTGCCACAGGCCAACCTCACCAACGATCCTGAGAACAACGGCAAACCCTCGCCAAAAGAAAAGCATTCGGCCTCGCCGCAATATCGCGGCCGCGCCTTGTTCGCCGCCGATCTGGGCTACTGGAAGCTTTCAACCATATTGTCACAAGGCGGCGCAATTCACGCCACAACGCTCACCGACACATATACCTTCGAAACCTACCTCGAAACACAAGGCAACGGGCTTACCCCTTTATTTGGCATAAACCCAAAAGGCTACGCCCGTCCGTTCACGCTCGACCGCGAACTGGAGCCCGAAAGCGGCTGGACCATCGTGAGCCTTTCTTCTCCCGAGGCAGAAGCGGCGCGCCGCAATGCTACCGAAGCTGAGGCAGCACGCCGAAGCTCTAGCGACGCTGGAGCGCCACACCAAGGTTGAACTGAGCTGGGGCTGGCTTGGGCTCGGCTTCGGCTTAGGTCCGGCCCGGTCTGGCTCGGTTTCTGCTTCAGCTCGGTTTCTGCTTCAGCTCGGTTGCCGCTCCAGCTCAGTTTCTGCTTCAGCTCAGATCGGCTTCGGCTCAGCTCGGCTCGGCTCTGCCCCGCCAGGCTGGGCAAGCACAGCCATTCTTATCCACAGAGGCTGTGTATAACCCTGGGAACAACACGTGGGCATGTTGTCCAAACGTAAGAGTTATGCCGATTTCCGACGAGAGGTCACGGTTTGACCGCTTTTCGCGATGATAACGTTACTTGAGGTTGCCCCTCGATAAGTCTGCGCACACCGTATACCTTGTAATGGCGCCGTTTGTTGTCATCATGGAAGTTCACTTATCGCATGAAAGGAGATTCCATGCAAAAACGGATCAGCATCGCCATTACTTCATGCCTGCTCGCAGCCAGCCTGGCAAGCGGAGCCGCTATGGCGCAACAAGCCGCGCCCGACTCAAACCTGCCAGCCGCAACGGTGCCCGCTCCAGATTACTCCGATGCGCAACTTGAACGCTTTGTGAGTGCGTCGCAAAAGGTTGTGATGCTTTCTCAAGAATACACACCCAAGCTGCAGTCAGCACCGGATGAGCCAACCAAAAAACAAGTTTTTGAAGAGGCCGACCAGAAAATGGTCAAGGCGGTACACGACGAAGGCATGACGGTAGATCAATTTAACGGCATCAACCAGGCGCTGCAGCAAGACCCCAAGCTGGCACAGCGCGTAAAAGGCATGGTGAAGTAACGACTGCTTAGCAGGGCGGCACTTACTGGCCGCCCTGCTCTTTAGCACACTACATGGCGAGCATTATTGCCCGCTGCATGAACTCTTCGGGCGTCATCGTTTTACCGTTTACGTTGAACATCGCCTTTTCGTAAACGATTCCAAGCTTGGCGGTGTCATCCTGCACACTGACAAACCCCAAGCCCTGCAGGCGTGATACATACTGGTCATAGAGCATGCCACCCATGGCAGCCAACTGCTCCCGCTCTGCGTCATCAGTGCCAGTTTGGCTAAATGCCTGAACCATCATCGATTTGGAAACGCTTACGTTCAGATCAGCTTTTTTCACGATCTGCGGCAACAGCACATCAAAGCCCGCCGCAGCGTCGCCTTCTTTAGGCTCAACCATGTCGAGCGCCAGCATCGCTTCAGTTTGACCGCTGCTGTTTTTCCAAATGATAGGACCGGCGGTGACCAATGGATTGGGCTTTAGCAAGGCCAATGATTTTTCGCGAAGCACCGCCTCGTCTTCGGGCGTGAGGTCCAGGTCATCGGGGCTAGTAACCCCTTGCCTGACCATCATCGCGTCATAGGTGTTTCCTAAATCGACGAAGGCTTTAATGTCCAGTCGTTTGAGTTCGCCGTTGACAGAAACGCTACCCAGTTCGGCCGCACCAGACTGAATGCTGCCGAAGGTGTAGGCTACGGTTGCATCGATAAGGTCTCCCTTTTGCTCGCCATTAACTTGCATAGCCAGGTTTTTGAGCGTGACAGTGTCTTTGTCGGGGTTCTCGATGACTACACTTTCAACAGTGGCCCTGTTATGCGTGCGGACGGACTTCTCTTCGGCCTGCTCAGAAGTACCTGCGAACTCAATATTGGCGACACGCATGGTGTCACCTGCCTCTTCATCAACCGCGACCACTGAGCCAAACTTGCCTTTTGTATCGGTGTTTTGATACTGGTTGCTTAAGTCAATGGTAAAAGCGCCGCCGCTAAGCTCAACGGCTACGCCCTCTTGTGAGAATGACGCCGGCTCTACCGTCCAGACACTTTGCCCCGTTCCAGAGAAACCGAGGTACGTTGCTGCATGCAGCGGCGGCTGATTTTTATTGGTAACCGCATCAAACCACGGCTGCACAGACGGTGTAGATACCAGCTGCGAGGTAATATCGGCAAGCATGGGAGCAGGCTTGCCAGCTTTAAGTGCAGTTACAGGAAAAGGCCCGTGCGAAATGTGATCGTGCAGACGAAACTCAAGCGGTTTACCTTCTTCTGCCGTTGCAGTAATGGTGTAAACCGCTTCAGAGGAGAAAAACCCGCGATCGTAGCTGGTCAGCGCAAGCGAAGGTGCGCTGGCTGGCTGGCCGATTCCGGCGAATTCTTTCATACGTTCGTTAGCCGTGGCGATAACGCGTTCATACTCGCTCTGAATTCGCTTTCCCATGTACCAGGTAGTACCGGCATAGCCAGCACCCAGCACAACGATTACCGCAATGACGCCCGTTGTCTTTTTCATGATTCCCCGCAGAACTAAATGGTTAATCCGGTATTATCACAGACAAAGCGAGCGCGGCGAAACACCGGCATGAGCGCATCACGTCGGCTGGCCTTTCATTCTCATAATCTGCTGCCCCTGCAGCCAACAACATAGCGAGACACCCATGACAAAACACCTGGATTTCTACTTTGATTTTTCGTCGCCCTATGGCTATTTGGCCAGTACTCAAATAGAGGCGTTGGCCGCCGAACTGGGGCGCAGTGTCAACTGGCGCCCGATACTGCTGGGGCCGATGTTCCAGGCCATGGGCAGTGTGCCGCTGATTCAGGTGCCGCTAAAGGGTGAGTACGCATTGCACGACTTCGCTCGCACCGCCCGCCTGTTTGATATCCCCTATGCGACCCCCGAGTCATTTCCGATCAGCACGTTAGCCGCGGCACGCGCCACAGTTTTTCTGCGCGGTCAAAGCATGGAACTGGCCGCCGACTTTGCCAAACGCATTTTCAGCGCCTATTTTGCGCAAGGCAAAGACATTCGGGAAGTGCCGGTTGTTTTGGATGTGGCTGCCGAGGCCGGAGCGGATGCCGAGGCAGTGGCCGCAGGCATGGCCAGCGACAACATCAAAACCGAGCTGAAACAGGACGTGGCCGACGCGATGGCCCGCGGCGTATTTGGCTCACCCTTTGTAATTGTAGATAACGAGGCCTTCTGGGGGTTTGACCGTTTTCCACACATCAAAATGTGGGCTGCAAACCAGCAAAGCGCAAACTGAACTGCTCGCGCCTGATCTTTACGCGTGATACGACCAGCTCGACAGCCTACGGCCTGAACAGGCTCGCTTCAACTTAAGGTAAAGCCCAAGTGCAGGTTAGACCCAAGTGCAGGTTAGACCCAAGTGCTGGTTAGGCTGCAAGTACAAGCTCAAGTTCAGGCTCACGTTCAGACTAAGCTTGCGTCATACTCTTGCTCAAAACCCAGTTCAAACTCAAACTTGAGCAAGAGTCACGCCCTGGCTAAGCCCAAGCCAGAGCAGGCTACATACCAGCTCTAAATCAAGCTTGGCTCAAGCCAGACTAGGGCAAACTCCAGCCCGGGCTAGATTAGGCAAGCATTTAAACTTCGGCATCTGGCTGGTTATCGGGCGCTGCAAGGCGAAATGCTTCCAGCTCCATACAGGCCTTGTCGATGCGCACGATGGTAGGGATGGCGTTCTCATCACAGCCCAGGCGGCGGGCATTGGCCATTTGGGGCACCAGCAGCGCATCGGCCAGCCCCGGTGTGTCGCCATGGCAAAACAGCCCGGTGTCGCCGCTGTTAGCCAACATGCTCTCGACGGCCTCTAGGCCTATGGCAATCCAGTGCCTGTACCAGTCATCGCGTTGTTCGTTACCGACACCCAACTCATGCTTCAGGTACTTTAGTACACGTAAATTATTAAGTGGATGGATATCGCAGGCAATGGATTGCATGATGGCGCGCACCCGGGCGCGCCCGGCCGCGTCGGCAGGGAGCAGCGCGGGTTCGGGATGCGTTTCTTCGAGGTATTCGAGTATTGCCACAGACTGCCCGATGGCAAGCCCATTATCAATCAATGTAGGAACCAGTTGCGTCGGATTCAGATGCCGGTAAGTCTCTGAAAACTGCTGACCACCTTGCTTGGTCAGGTGCACCGGTATGGTTTCGTAACTTAGCCCTTTGAGATTGAGCGCAATA
This sequence comes from Alcaligenaceae bacterium, assembly GCA_013416395.1. Taxonomy (GTDB): domain Bacteria; phylum Pseudomonadota; class Gammaproteobacteria; order Burkholderiales; family Burkholderiaceae_B; genus Allopusillimonas. The sequence goes on along the minus strand of JACCEP010000006.1, from coordinate 151,371 downwards.
CGCACACGGTAGGCCGCCGAGCTGCGAAAAAAGCTATAGAGCTTCATGATTCGGCCTTTACAAGCTTGCGCGACAACTCTTTGGGCAGTGGGAAGGCTACGTTTTCGGGCGCCCCTTCAAGCGTGCGCACCGATGCCGCCCCCAGTTCTTTCAGACGCGCAATAACCTGCTCCACCAGCACCTCAGGCGCCGATGCACCGGCTGTAACGCCCACACGCTTCACACCGCCCAACCAGGCTGGATCAATTTGAGCGGGGTCATCAATAAGATAAGCCGCCGCGCCCTTGCGTTCAGCCACCTCACGCAGTCGGTTTGAGTTAGAACTGTTAGGGCTGCCCACCACCAGCACCAGATCGCAAGCCGGTGCCATGATTTTTACGGCATCCTGGCGGTTTTGCGTCGCATAACAGATATCGCTTTTCTTGGGCTCAACAATAGCCGGGAAGCGATCTCGCAGGGCTTGGGCCACAATGGCCGCGTCATCCACCGATAAGGTGGTTTGGGTGACAAAGGCCAGGTTTTCAGGGTTGGTAACCTGAAGAGCTGCCACATCAGCAGGCGTTTCGACAAGATACATGCCACCATCAGCCTGGCCCAGGGTACCCTCAACTTCGGGATGCCCCCGGTGGCCAATCATGATGATCTCGCGCCCTGCAGCTCGCATGCGCGACACTTCCATGTGTACCTTTGTTACCAGTGGACACGTAGCATCAAATACCTTAAGACCAAGCTTGTCAGCCTCTTCTCGCACGGCCTTGGAAACCCCATGCGCCGAAAACACCACAATGGCACCTGCAGGTGCCTCTTCTAGCTGTTCAATAAAAATAGCGCCTTTATTGCGTAAATCTTGCACCACATAGCGGTTGTGCACGATTTCATGGCGCACGTAGATGGGCGCACCATGCAGCTCGAGCGCGCGCTCGACGATATCGATGGCACGGTCTACACCAGCGCAAAAACCACGAGGCTGAGCCAGAACAACCTCAGCGCCTTCTTGGCGAGGGATAACACCAGCCATTACAAAACCCCCAGTAAAGCCACCTCAACATGCAGATTGGCCCCCGCGAGCGGGTGATTAAAGTCGAATAGCGCCGCGTCATCGTTCAGTTGCTTGAGCACGCCCGAATAGCGACCACCATTGGGTGCCACAAACTCGACCACGTCGCCAGCCTCGAACTCGGTGCCTGGCTCGGCATTCTGATCAACGGTTTGACGGCTAACCCATTGAATAAGATCAGCGTTGCGATCGCCATAAGCATCAGCAGCCACCAAATCGAAGGAAAACCGCTCGCCCTCGGCGCGACCTAGCAGAGCGTTTTCAATACCTGGGGCCCATTGCCCCGAGCCCATTTGCAGCGTGGCCGGATTGCCATCAAACGTATCGGCAAATACTGAACCCGCAGCAGGGCCCGTTACCAGCAGTATGCGGTAATGCAGCGTCAGGTAAGAATCAGGGCGGACAATTGCGTTTACTGAGTCAGTCGTCGTGGTCAAAATCTGTCACCGTAGAGAGAGGTTTGCATGGCCCTATTTTAGAGCTACTTGAAGTACTTCACATTTCTTGCCCAAAACACGAGTGACAACACGTGCACCCGCAGGCCCACGAGGCGCACGCATAACCACCCTAAGCGACCAGCCATCGAGCTTTAAACGATTATTGCCAGTTACGACAAGCAGTGAAATCCGGTTCTGCTATAGTCATCTGGCATTTTAGTCGTGCGGTCTTTGCATGCCCGCCGCCCTCATCCCAACCAAGGAATTATCTTGACTAGCGCGATGTTTACCCAGTCTGTTCCTGTCTTCAAGCAAATGCTGACAGCGCTCAAAACCATACTTAACAAGGCCGACGCACATGCGGCTGAAAAATCGATAGACCCAGACGCATTCTTACAGGCGCGTCTGTATCCTGATATGTTTCCCATGGCAAAACAGGTACAGGTGGCCGCCGATTTTGCGCGTGGCGTCACGGCTCGTTTGGCAGGTATTGAAGTACCCGTGTTTGACGGCAAAGAGAAAACCTTTGCCGACCTCTGTGCACTTATAGACCAAACCCTGGCGTTTCTGGATACCGTCGACGCGTCACAGTTTGAAGGCAGCGAAACACGCGAAATCGTATTGCGCCCAGGCACCCCTAAAGAAAAGAAGCTCAGTGGGCAAACCTATCTGGTCAGCTATGGCCTGCCGCAATTTTTCTTTCACGTAAGTACTGCGTACGGCATCTTGCGCCACAACGGGCTGGCCATAGGCAAACGTGACTACATGGGCAGCTACTAACTATAGAACCAGGGCAGGCATCGGGGCGGACAAAAGCTTTCACTGGACAAGAATCTGCGGCCAAAATCTGTCACTGTAGTGGGCTGTTACTGATCTCCAAATCTGGAGCCTCTTATGACATCCCACACAACATCTCTTAAAACCGAGCGCCCAAGAGAGCGTCTGCTCACTCACGGCGCTCATGTATTAACCTCGCCCGAGCTGCTGGCCATCATACTGCGCACGGGCATCAAGGGCTGCGATGCCGTTGCCCTGGGGCACCGGTTAATCGAACAATTCAATGGCTTGCGCGGGCTGCTGTCGGCCGACCCGCAAGCTTTGATGCGCGTTCATGGCCTGGGCGCAGCCAAAACCTGCGAGCTACTGGCAATCAATGAGCTGAACCGCCGTGCCTTAGAAGAAGACCTGAAAACAGGCCAGGCGTTAGATCAGCCGCAACGCGTCAAGCACTATTGCTCCGCCAAGCTAGGCCATCTTCAGATCGAACATTGCATTGCCCTTTATCTAGACAACCAGCTACGGCTGATCACCACTGAAGAGGTATCGCGCGGCACGCTGGCTCAGGCCTCGATCTACCCGCGTGAGGTCATCAAGGCCGGCCTGCGCCACCACGCTGCCGCCCTTATTCTTGCCCACAATCACCCCTCGGGCGTGGCCCAGCCCAGCCAGGCAGACCTGGCGCTTACCCGTCACCTCAAGCACGCCTTGGCGCTGGTCGACATTCGCCTGCTTGATCACCTGATCATCGCAGGCACCGACGCCATCTCGCTGGCCGAACGGGGGCAGATCTAAGTCCTTCAAACTGTAGTAGCATGGTTTGCAGCGCCTCGCGCTGCAATGGAAACCGCCATGTCACAAATGCTATGGGACATCTCTCCCCCAATCTCTGCCGCATCGCCTGTTTTCCCCGGCGATACCCCCTACAGCCAGCGCTGGAGCGCCCGGCTAAGCGCTGACTGCCCCGTCAACGTCAGCGCCATCACGCTTTCGCCTCACGTTGGTGCCCACGCTGACGCCCCATTACATTACAGCCCAGACGGCTTGCCCGTTGGTCAATTGGCGCTGGAGCCCTTTCTCGGCCCGTGTCGGGTCATTCACGTGCTGGGCTCACATCCCCTGATCACTGTCGCTGATCTTGCCCCATACATGCACCAAGCGCCAAGCCGCATTCTGGTCCGCACGTGCATAAAAGCACCCGTCGACGCGTGGGTCGACAGCTTTGCCGCATTTGCCCCTGAAACCGTCCATTATCTTGCAGGCTTGGGCGTCGTGTTAATTGGTCTCGACACAGCCAGCATTGACCCCGCTGCCAGCAAAACACTCGATAGCCATCAGGCGATCAGACAGCACGACATGCGCGTACTTGAAAACCTTGTACTTGATAACGTGCCTGCCGGCGACTACGAGCTTATCGCCCTGCCACTGGCTTTGGTGCAGGCCGATGCCAGCCCTGTACGCGCCATACTGCGTAAGCTACCCAACCCCGTTCCCAGCTGATCATGCCATGACTGAACCTCATTTAGACCCCTCCAATATTGTTGATCAGGAAAAAGCCCGCCTCGATTTCTCCAAAGATATGAGTTACGGTGACTACCTGCATCTAGACGAATTACTGAGCGCGCAACACCCCATTTCTCCCGAGCACAATGAAATGCTCTTTATCGTGCAGCATCAAACCAGTGAACTGTGGATGAAGCTCATGCTGCACGAATTACGCGGTGCTCTGAATAATCTGGCTCAAGACCGATTGCAGCCCTGTTTCAAAATGCTGGCCCGCGTCAGCAAAATCATGGAGCAACTGGTACATGCCTGGGACGTACTCGCCACCATGACACCACCTGAATACTCCGCCCTGCGCCCCTACCTGGGCCAGTCGAGCGGATTTCAAAGTTATCAATACCGGCAGATCGAATTTTGTCTGGGCAATAAAAATGCAGCCATGCTAAAGCCGCATGCCCACCGCCCAGACCTGTTGGCTCAGGTCACACAGGCATTGAATTCGCCGTCACTTTATGACGAGGCACTGAAAGCACTACATCGCCAGGGCATTCCCGTTCCTGCTGAATACCTGGAGCGTGACTGGACCCAGCCCTACACAGAAAGCGCTCAAGTCGAACAGGCCTGGCTTACCGTATACCGTCAACCCGAGCGTTACTGGGATCTCTACCAGCTGGGCGAAAAACTAACCGACCTCGAAGATGCCTTCCGTCTGTGGCGGTTTCGCCACGTCACCACGGTCGAACGCATCATTGGGTTCAAACGTGGCACCGGCGGTACCTCAGGCGTCTCTTATCTGCGTAAAATGCTTGACGTCGTGTTGTTCCCCGAGCTGTGGCGACTGCGTACCGATCTCTGAACAGCACCGTCAAACCGCATCGCCAAGCCTGGCAATGCACGCAGCGCTTGCAGACCTATTTGCAATCGGCTAAAATCATACGTTATCCTGGATACGTGGTTTGTGCCATTACCAAGAACGGCCCGCAGCTTGGGCCTACAAGCGGTGGCACTTTCTGGCGACCCGCTATTTGAAACAAACAGGAACCAATCATGAAACAAGGCGTGCACCCCGAATACCGCGAAGTGGTATTTCTGGACCAGCAAACCGGCACGACGTTTATTTCGCGCTCTACGCTTCACAGCCGCGAAACCATCGAGCTTGAAGGCAAAACTTACCCGCTCTTTAAGTGCGACGTAACGTCTGAGTCGCATCCGTTTTACACGGGCGCTCAAACCCGCATCGTTGAAACCGGTCGCGTTGAAAAGTTTCGCGCCCGTTTTGCACGTACGGCTGGCACGGTACGCAAGTAACCAGCCTGCCTTCGCAGCGGCTTTACGCATCTGCGTCGTTCCAGAAAGGCAGCCTCCGGGCTGCCTTTTTACTTTAAGATACCTTCATCCTTTTTTCTTGGCGTCTGCCCCGTGTCATTGAGCGACCCTGCCTCCACCCCCGCCCGCCTCATGGCCACGGCAACCGTAAAACTGCCCAGGCTTTTTCTGCTGCTGGTCGGCCTTGTTTACATTCTGGCCGGCCTGTTTTTTCGTGACCCATGGAAAACCGATGATGTGGTCGGCCTGGCCACCATGCTTACCGCACTTGATCATGGTGGCAAGGCATGGCTGCTTCCACAAATCGGGGTGCTCGCGCACGCTCAGGACGGGCCTTTGGTTATGTGGGTTGGTGCCTTTTGCATCTGGCTGTTCTCACCCATCATCAGCCTGTTCACTCCCACGCAAATTGACGCCGCCATTATCGCCTCACGCTTTCCAAACTTTATCTGGTTTGGCCTGCTGACGGCATCGGTGTGGTACGGCACCTATCTTCTGGGGCGACGTCCAGAGCCCCAGCCCCTGCCCTTACCGTTTGGTGGCGAACCCACCGTACGTGACTATGGCCGCATGATCGCCGACGCAGCGCTTTTACTTATCGTTGCCACGGTTGGCATCGTATGGCGCATGCACGAAACCTCCGAAGTACCCGCCATTATTGCTTTCCAGGCGCTCGCGTTTTATTCGGTGGCACGCATGCTTGACCACCCAGCGTCTGGCTCCGTCACACTGGGCCTTGCCCTGGCCGCCGCATTTCTAACACGCGGCTGGATCGGCGCTTTGCCCATTATGCTGGCCGTGCCGTGCATATTCTGGCCGCGCAGCCCTCTCTGGGCAAGTAAAAAATGGCTTGTCGTGACGGCCGGGCTCTGCATCGCGCTCATCCTGTTATGGTGGATACCAGCACGACAAGCCGGCCCCTACTGGACTGACACATGGCTGCTCTGGAACACCACCTCTTTTACCTGGCCACATTTAGGCGAAACGCTCAAGGTCTTCCGTGATCTGCCGTGGTTTCTCTGGCCCACCTGGCCGCTGGCGCTGCTGGCCATCTGGCGCTGGCGCGAGTGGCTGGCAGCACCGCATATCTGGATTCCGCTCATGTTCCTGGTGTGGCCGCTGGTGGTCATGCTTTGCCTGGTCGACGCCTTCGAGCCCGAATACAGTCTGATGGCAGTTCCTGCCGCCGTTCTGGCTGCGTTCTCATTACCCACGCTACGTCGGGGCATTGTGAACACGCTCGACTGGTTTGCCGTCATGTGTTTTTCGCTAACCACCGCTACCGTATGGCTGGGCTGGATCGCCCTCCAAACGGGGTGGCCCGGCCAAATCTCCCGCAATATCGCCCGTCAAACGCGTGGTTATGATGTTTTCATATCATGGCCGGCGGTAGGCTTTGCCGTTGTGGGCACGCTGGCATGGTTCGTACTGGTTCGCTGGCGTCTGCACACCAAGCCCGCTGGTCTCTGGCGAGGCACAGTACTTTCGGCAGGCGGCCTCATCGTCACCTGGCTACTGCTGGTCACACTCTGGATGCCTGCACTCGATTACGTGCGTAGCTACCGTACGGTATCGGGCCAACTTGCCACCGCACTTGCCACTTACGTGGGCCCCCAAGAGTGCGTGCGTGCACAAGGGCTGGGCACGGGCCAGCGCGCTTCGTTTCTGGTGTTTGACAATATTGACTTCAGCTATGGCTCCGATTGCGCACTGGTCTTACAGCAAACATCAAACGACAGCGTTCGCGAAGGCACTGCCGCCTATTCCGACACCGGCAGCGTGTTGTGGCAAGGCAGGCGTAGTGCCGATCGCCACGAGATCTTCCGTCTGATACGTCTGCGCCAGCCGTGATCACCCCTGCCTGGCATGGCAGGCTGTCTCACGACATCAAAGAAATACTCAAACAGGCTTGGCCTGTACTGGTCAGCTCGTGGGCCGGCATAGCGTTTGGCGTTATGGACACTGCCATGGCCGGGCACGCCAGTGCGGCAGATCTGCAGGCCATGGCTTTATCCGTTTCAATTTACATTACCGTTTTTGTCGGGCTAATGGGCGTTGTGCATGCACTTATTCCCATTATTGCGCAACACTTCGGAGCGGGACGCCATCTCGACATCGGCCACGCCTGGGGCCAGGGGGTGTGGGTGGCATTGGCATTATCGCTGGTGGGCGCCGTCATCATGCTGTTTCCCGATGCCTGGCTTTCACTCTCGGGCGATATTGAGCCTGCCGTCCGCAGCAGCATTACCTGGTATCTCCGGGCACTGGTGCTGGCTTTGCCCGCCACACTGGTCTTCCGGACGATATATGCTCTGGGCTCAGCGGTGTCACGGCCTCAAATGGTCATGACCATTAACCTGGCCAGCATTGCCATCAAGCTTCTGCTCAACTGGGTATTCATCTTTGGAAAATTTGGCATGCCCGCGCTGGGCGCTGTAGGTGCCGGGCTTTCTACAGCATTAACGGCATGGGTCACGCTGGCAGCAGGCCTGTGGGCCATTTATCACGACCCCTATTTTGCCCGCTTCCGGCCACATATCAGCAAGCCAAAATGGGTTAGCCAGAAAGAACTCTTGCGTCTGGGCATTCCCATGGGCGGGTCGTATCTTATTGAAGTGGCCGCATTCAGTTTCATGGCACTGCTTGTGGCGCGTGAAGGCATGTATGTCACGGGCGGGCATCAAGTTATGGCCAACCTGGCTGCGCTCAGCTACATGATGCCCATGGCGGTCGGTATTGCCACCGCTGCGCTTACAGCACAGGCCATCGGAGCGCGAGACGCCGAGCGCGCTCGCCGAACAGCCAATGCGGGCCTGATCATTGTCATCATCGGGGCGGTTATTACGGCACTCGCTCTGGCCATGGGCAAATCAGCCATCATCAGCCTGTATACCGACGATGTGAAGGTGGCACTCGTAGCTGCCGCCCTGCTGCAGTTGCTGCCCTGGTTCCATCTTTGTGATGCCATGCAGTGCATAGGCTGCTATCTGCTCAGGGCGTATAAAGTTGCCGTAGTCCCCATGATTCTTCAAGTTGTCGCCCTGACTGGGCTGGGCCTGATCGGCGGCTGGTGGCTGGGCTTTGGACCGGCAGCCGGTGCATTGAAACCTGCATTGGATCAAATTGCGCCAGGCGCCCCTATTGGGGCGGCAAGCATGTGGTTAATGGCCATGCTGGGCCTTGCGCTTTCGGCCTGCCTGCTGTTTGTCTGGTACCGCCACGTCGCAGCACAGTTCAGGCGGCAGAATCAGCAAGCTCGTCCATCGTCGGCGTGACGGCAAACCCATGATCACATGAGTGCTGCCCTCTCTCGTTGACAAATTGAGTGCGCCTAAGCAACGTGAAAACAATCGCGTCGGATAACGCCCTGTTGCACTTCGCCCTCCCCGCGTGCGCGGATACAAAGACAAAAAAACACGCTGCAGCGTACATCACCCTCAGCAGGCAGATGAACGCAATGCAGGTGCTCGTAAAGCCGCTGCACACGGCGTTCCCCATATATCGGCTGAGCCGCGTGACTCTGGTTACCGTTTCTTCCAAAAATTACTTGTACATGTAATCGCGTCGCCACGGATAGGCTAGATCTTGTGGATGATCTAGTTCATCGGCCCGACCACCACTATTTGGTTGCGCCAGAATCTGGTGCAGTGCGGTCCATCCGTGTTCAAACCCCATGGCGCAACCCGCCAGGTACATGCGGTACGCCCTCAGCGAGCGCTCACCCTGCTCACCCGAAAGAATTCGTCGGGCCTCGGGCAGCCTGGCTTCAAGCGCGTCACTCCATTCCCACAGCGTGCGGGCATAATGAGGCCTGAGGTTTTCAATATCGAGGTTTTCCAGGCCGCCATTTGTCATGTGCTCAAGCACGCGGCTAATATGCGTAAGCTCACCACCCGGAAAAATATACTTCTCGATAAACTCGCCCATGCCGGCACCCAGGCCATTATTATCAATGCCGCCCGCCGTAATGCCATGATTCATGACCAGACCGCCAGGGCGCAACAAGCGGTGTAGCTTGGCAAAATACTCATCTAACTGGGCCCGACCCACGTGCTCGAACATGCCTACCGAGGCGATCTTGTCATACTGTGCAGACTCATCCAGCTTACGATAGTCGAGCAGCTCCATGCGTACCCGCCCGCCCAGCCCCTTCTCTTCAATCATACGATTTACATAGGCGTGCTGGTTTTTTGAGAGCGTAATGCCGGTAGCATCAACGCCATAGTTTTCGGCTGCCCACAAAAGCAACCCACCCCAACCTGCACCGACATCCAGAAAGCGTTCCCCCTGCCTGAGCCTGAGCTTGCGGCAAATATGGTCGAGCTTGGCTTCCTGCGCTTGTGCCAACGTCGTATCAGGCGTTTTGAAATACCCGCACGAGTACACTTTGAGAGGATCCAGCCAGAGTGCGTAAAACTCATCAGACAAGTCATAATGGAACTGTATCTGCCGCGCGTCCCGCTCTATTGAATGTCGCCACACCGACATCAGCCGGTGTATCAGTTCGGTAAGACGGCCCACACGGGCCGCTTCAATAGGTGAGCCTGGCAAGACTGCGGCTGCCACGCGCATAAGATCACGCATAGACCCGCTGACATCAAATTTACCTTCGACAAAGTCTTCGCCCAACATACCGACCTGCCCGGCCACTAAGTGCGCAAGCGTACTTCGATCTTTGACCATGAGGCGAATTGACGCATTGGGCGCGCCTAGCTGCTGCCCGTCAGGCATAACCAATTGTATGGGCAACGGCAAGGTTGCAAGCTTGGTTTCCACTGCAGATAAGACCGGACTTAACATTCTCTCCCCTAAAGCATGTCGCCAATGAGCGTACACACAAAGATACAAAGAAACGATTTCCTTCTGGCAGGCCCACACACCAATCTGCCGTTGAACAACAAGGTCGGTTTCACCCAGGGCAGAGAAGAACGGAATCAGCCACGCGACACACCTGCTATACAACATACAACATTCATGAAAATTCTTCCTCATATTTGTTGCAATAAGGCATCACTATCAACTACAGCATGGCCTCGCTTAGCATTCGTGCATCGTCGCGTTCTGCTCTGACCTGCGCCGGACGGCCCCGAACCCGTGCGGCGACCATAAGTTTCTGCCCTGAAATGCCCGCCAAGCCCCTCGCCAGCGGGTATACTTGCCGCAGCAGCACGCTTTTCGTGGCTATTTCGACGCATCGCCCTTCTGCCCGCTTGATCTGAACAGCATTTTTATATTAGAATACTAGGCTTTACAGATTACCAGGCTTGGCTTCCCGGCAAAGAGGCGTCGCTTAAAAACACGGCATGGCTTGCGAGGCAAACGCTTTGCGCGACACGTGTTTTGCATAAGCGTTTTTTCTTCGGGCTGGCATGCACCGGGGTGTATTAAAAAACACTTTAGGGCGCGCGCCCGTGTCGCTAAGGCGACTTTAAGCAACTGGCCAGGCATTTCAGGCAAATTATCAAGGGGTATTACCATGGCACGCGTATGCCAAGTTACCGGCAAAGGCCCAATGGTGGGCAACAATGTTTCGCACGCAAACAACAAAACAAAGCGTCGCTTTCTTCCTAACCTGCAATCGCGCCGTTTCTGGGTCGAAAGCGAAAACCGCTGGGTTCGCCTTCGCGTCTCCACCAATGCTATTCGCACTATCGACAAGCTCGGTATCGAAGTCGTATTGGCAGACATGCGCACTCGCGGCGAAGCCTGATCGCTTCTCGTCAATTAAATTCAAGGAGCTGAATCATGGCAAAAGGTATTCGCGAGAAAATCAAACTCGAGTCCACCGCCGGCACGGGTCACTTTTACACGACCACCAAAAACAAGCGCAACATGCCTGAAAAGATGCTGATCAAAAAATTTGATCCCGTCGCTCGCAAGCACGTTGACTACAAGGAAACCAAGCTCAAGTAAATCGAGCTCAATCCGATTTGCCTGGATTCCATAAAACCCTGCCCCGGCAGGGTTTTTCCGTTTGCAGTCTGCCGACGATTTCTGCGCAGGTTTGCCAGCAGCCAGCCTGGCCACTTCGACCTGTTTGCTGACGTCGGCCGTACTCATCAGCGCACGAGTGGGTGCGCCACAACCGTAAACGCCTATAATGCGTGGTTTGCAACGCCACACTTTCTTACCCGGATCTCATGCAGGAACGCTACAGCCCCACCGACGTCGAAAAAGCCGCCCACCAATACTGGGAAGCGCAGCAGGCCTATCTGGTCACCGAACACGCCAAAGCGGCCGACGGCTCGCCCAAGCCCAAGTTCTATGCATGCTCAATGCTGCCTTACCCTAGCGGTAAGCTGCACATGGGGCATGTGCGCAATTACACCATCAATGACATGATGGCGCGCCAGTTACGCATGCGCGGCTATAACGTGCTTATGCCCATGGGCTGGGACGCCTTTGGCATGCCCGCCGAAAACGCGGCCATCAAGTCAAACGTACCACCTGCCAAATGGACGTACGACAATATCGCGTACATGAAAAAGCAGATGAAGGCGATGGGGCTTGCCATAGACTGGTCGCGCGAAATGTGTGCCTGCGACCCCAGCTATTACAAGTGGAACCAGTGGCTGTTTCTAAAGATGCTCGACAAAGGCATTGCCTACCGTAAAACACAAGTCGTCAACTGGGACCCGGCTGATCAAACCGTGCTTGCCAATGAGCAAGTTATCGATGGTCGTGGTTGGCGCTCAGGTGCGCTGGTAGAAAAGCGCGAGATTCCGGGCTACTACCTGCGCATCACCGACTATGCCGACGAGCTGCTTGATCAGGTCAAGAACGGGCTACCGGGCTGGCCCGAGCGCGTGCGTCTAATGCAAGAAAACTGGATAGGGCGCAGCGAAGGTGTGCGCTTTGCCTTTACCCACAACATCCAAGACAGCCAGGGGCAGTTGATCCAGGACGGTCGCATGTATGTGTTCACCACACGCATCGACACCATCATGGGCGTCACGTTTTGCGCCGTTGCTCCAGAGCATCCCCTGGCTACCCATGCGGCCCAGAACAACCCGCAGCTGGCTTCCTTTATCGAGGCCTGCAAAAAAGGCGGCACCACAGAGGCTGAAATTGCCACGCGCGAAAAAGAAGGCATGCGCACTGGCCTTACCGTTACGCACCCGCTCACCGGCAAAGAGGTCGAGGTATGGGTCGGTAACTATGTGCTGATGAGTTACGGAGACGGTGCCGTTATGGGCGTGCCGGCGCATGACGAACGCGATTTTGCGTTTGCGCGCAAGTACAACCTGCCTATAGAACAAGTGGTGGCTGTCGAAGATAAAACCTATTCGGTTCAAGCCTGGCAAGAATGGTACGGCGACAAGCAGCGCTGCCACACCGTAAATTCTGGCAAATACGATGGCCTGTCGCACAGCGATGCCGTCGATGCCATTGCGGCAGACCTGACAGCACTGGGCCTGGGCGAAAAACAGACCACCTGGCGCCTGCGCGACTGGGGCATCTCCCGTCAGCGCTACTGGGGCACACCCATCCCCATTATTCACTGCCCGTCATGTGGGCCCGTTCCGGTGCCTGAGCAAGACCTCCCCGTTATACTTCCTGACGACCTCATCCCCGATGGCAGCGGCAACCCGCTGGCCAAGCATGAAGGCTTTCTATCGTGTTCCTGCCCCAAATGCGGGGCTGCTGCGCGCCGCGAAACCGACACCATGGACACCTTCGTTGATTCATCATGGTATTTCATGCGCTACACCTCACCAGGCAACGATAACGCCATGGTCGACGCGCGCAATGACTACTGGATGCCCATGGATCAATACATCGGGGGCATTGAGCACGCCGTGCTGCACCTGCTGTATGCACGATTCTGGACCCGCGTCATGCGTGACATGGGGCTAGTAAAGTTCGACGAGCCGTTTACCAAGCTGCTGTGCCAGGGCATGGTGCTTAATCACATCTATTCGCGCAAAAATGAAAAAGGCGCGATCGAGTACTTCTGGCCTGAAGACGTCGAAGACATTCATGATGCCAAAGGGTCAGTCACGGGTGCACGTTTGCTGGCCGACGGTTCGCCCGTTGACTACGGCGGCATTGGCACCATGTCCAAGTCCAAAAACAATGGTGTGGATCCGCAGTCACTCATTGATTCCATGGGTGCCGATACAGCCCGCCTGTTCGTCATGTTCGCAAGCCCGCCAGAGCAAACCCTAGAATGGTCTGACTCGGGCGTCGAGGGCGCAAATCGCTTTCTGCGCCGCCTCTGGTCATTCTGCCACAACCACCAAAGCACAATCCGCAGCGGCCTGGCGGCATCTGCCAGCTTTAACGAGGCCAGCGAAGCAGCCAAGTCACTGCGCCGCGATATTCACACCCTGCTCAAGATTGCCGACTACGACTACCAGCGCATTCAGTACAACACGGTGGTCTCCACCTGCATGAAAATGCTCAATGCGCTTGAGTCAGCCGCTATCGGTAGCGATGCTGCCGACGCTCGTTCGCTTGCCGAGACCAGCTCTATTTTGCTGCGTGTACTGTACCCAGTGGTACCACATATAACCTGGCAGATCTGGCGTGATCTGGGTTTCGAAGCCAGTCAGGGTGAACTTCTCGACACTCCGTGGCCGCAGGTAGACGAAGAGGCACTGGTCGCCGATGAGATCGAGCTGGTACTGCAGGTAAACGGCAAGCTGCGTGGTGCACTCAAAGTACCCGCGCAGTCCACCAAAGAAGCCATCGAGCAGGCTGCCGTCGCCCATGAAGCAGTGGTCCGGTTCCTGGAAGGGCGCCCTCCCAAACGCGTCATTGTGGTTCCGGGCAAACTCGTAAACGTAGTCGGGTAGAATCAGCGCATGCACAGCACACGGCCCATTCCCTTCAGCAACTTGCCCCAGACAAGCATTCGTGTCTTTGTCTGCGCCGTCGTTTTCATGCTGCTTGCGGCATGCGGCTTTCACCTGAAGGGCGTGTCGCCACTGCCGTTTACCACGCTGTACACCAACATCCCTGAAAACTCCGAGTTTGGCGCGGGGCTGCGTCGGGCCATTATTGCCAGCTCACCGGCCACTCGCTTTGTCTCCGAACCCGCACAGGCCCAGGCCAGGCTCGAACAACTCGGCAACCGGCAAACCCTGCGTGAACTTTCGCTCGATACCGACGGCCAGGTCGAAGAGTACGAACTCAATATTGAATTCGTTTTTCAGCTAACTAACGCCCAAGGCAATCAGGTGCTTCCGCCCACTACATTGCGTGTAACGCGAGAAGTTCCCTATGACTCCCAGCAGGTGCAAGCCAAGCAAAGTGAAATCGGGGTCGTATTCATGCAAATGCGTCAGTCGCTCATCGATCGCATCGTGCGTCATCTTTCCTCGCCAGATGTCAGCGAAGCCTTCAGCAAGCCAGAAACACTGCCGTTCAACGACATTCAGGTGCCTGACGTACCTGCTCACCAACCCGAAACCCCAACTCCCTGGAGCGACCCGAGCAAGCGTTCGGGCTCTGGCTTCTTTTAGGTGGCCATGGGGCGCCGTCTGGATGCCGACAGCTTTGTCGGCCAGCTCAGCAAGTCTCCCGTCAGTCTAGACACGCTTTACATCGTGTCGGGCGACGAGCCATTGCTGGCCATTGAGGCCAGCGATGCATTGCGTGCCACGGCTGTGCGCGAGGGCTACGCCGAGCGCATCAGCCTAACGCTGGATGCCCGTGGCGACTGGTCGGCAATCATTGGCGCTACCCAAAACGTGTCACTATTCGGAGACCGTCGGCTGGTAGATGTCGCCATCCCTTCAGGCAAGCCCGGAAAAACCGGGGCTGACACCCTGATCAAGCTGGCCGGTATGGCTGAAAGCAACGCCCTGCCCGATACACTGGTACTCATCAACCTGCCCCGCCTTGATAAGGCCACACGTAACAGCAAATGGGCCCAGGGGCTGATATCGGTCGGTACATTGGTCGAGGTCGCTAACGTTGACCGCAACGCCCTGCCACGCTGGATATCTCAGCGTCTGGCCCGACAAGGCCAGCAACTCGATAACGCCACGCTCGAATGGATGGCCGATAAAGTCGAAGGCAACCTGCTGGCTGCCTTCCAAGAAGTGCAGAAGCTGTCACTGCTATATCCAGAAGGTAAAATCAGTGCTGAAGATGTCGAGCGTGCAGTACTTAACGTTGCTCGCTACGACGTATTTGGCCTACGTGACGCCATGCTCTCTGCCAATGCCCCCCGAGCAATGTCAATATTGGCCGGGTTGCGCGCAGAAGGCGAAGCTTTGGTGCTTGTGCTTTGGGCGGTAGGTGAAGAAATCCGAGTATTAACCCGCCTGGCCGCCGCTCAGGCCAGCGGCCAAGACCTCAATGCCGAAATGCGCCGTCAGCGCGTATTTGGTCCGCGTGAGCACCTGTTGCGCCAGACACTGGGGCGCGTTCCGCCACGCAGTTGGCCTGCAGCACTACAGCATGCGCACGATATTGATCGCTTGATCAAAGGGCTTAAAGTTCCGGGTCGGCTCGAAGACCCCTGGGAAGAACTCGCCCGCTTAATCCTGCGTATTGCCCTGTCGCGACCTCGTACCACACGCTAAAAGGCCATCTGTTTGCACCCTGTGCTGCAAATGCTGAGATAATCAGACCAAGCACCACTTATTTTCTATTGCCATGACATCCACTACCGCAACGGCCATTACTGCCGCAAGCACTACCCACCAAGATATGCAGCAGCTAGGCAAGCAGGCGCGCCAGGCGGCACGCCTCATGCGCAATGCTTCAGGCCAGGCAAAAGCCGTGGCCCTGCGCGCCATGGCCAGCCGCCTGATCGAACAAAAACAAACGCTGCAAGCCGAAAATGCTCGCGACTTGGCTACTGCCCAGGCCAATGGGCTCGAGCCCGCCCTGCTAGACCGGCTGAAGCTGTCAGACAAGGCGCTCGACACCATGGCGAAGGGCTTGTTGCAGATCGCCGAAATGCCTGACCCAATTGGGGGCATCGGGCCCTCCACCGTGCGTCCCAACGGCATGCGGGTAGCGCAAATGCGAGTACCGCTGGGTGTCATCGGTATTATTTACGAATCACGCCCCAACGTCACCATTGACGCCGCCGCGCTTTGTCTTAAATCAGGCAATGCAACCATACTGCGGGGTGGCAGCGAAGCCTTTCACTCCAACGTGGCGCTGGGGCACATCATTAGCCAGGGGCTGGCCGATGCCGGCCTGCCCGTTAATGCGGTTCAAGTCGTGGGTACCACTGACCGTGCCGCTGTAGGCGAAATGATTACGCTTACCGACTATATCGACGTCATTGTGCCGCGTGGCGGAAAAGGGCTTATTGCCCGGCTGGCTGCCGACGCCAAAGTTCCACTGCTCAAGCATCTCGACGGAAACTGCCACGTGTACGTCGATGCCGATGCCGATCTCGACAAAGCACACGATATCGCCTTCAACGCCAAAACCTATCGTTACGGCATCTGCGGGGCCATGGAAACCTTGCTCGTGCACGCCAGCATCGCTGCGCGTTTCCTGCCACGGCTGGCTGACGCGCTTATCGCCAAAGGCGTTGAGCTTCGTGGGTGTGAACGCAGCAGGGCCCTGGTGCCCAGCGCCCTGCTTGCCGTCGAAGCTGATTGGGAAACCGAGTTTCTGGCGCCCATACTTGCCATAAAAGTGGTCGACAGCCTCGACGAGGCCATGGATCATATCGCGCGCTACAGCTCAGAGCACACTGAGTCTATTGTCACCGAAAGCCTGCAGGCAGCCCGACGCTTTCAGCGCGAGGTTGACTCAAGCTCGGTCTACGTCAACCTTCCAACTTGTTTTGCCGACGGTTTTGAGTACGGGCTGGGCGCAGAAATCGGTATATCTACCAACCGCCTGCATGCGCGCGGGCCCGTGGGCCTCGAAGGCCTCACCATGCTCAAGTGGGTTCTTGATGGCGACGGCCAACTACGCGGGTAAGTAAATTCATGCTTTGGGTAAAAACCTTTCACATCGTCTTCATCACCTCCTGGTTCGCGGGGCTGTTCTACTTGCCGCGCATCTATGTCAACCTTGCCCAGGCGCAAGATCCGGCGTCGTCGGCCTGTCTGTTAGGTATGGCGCAACGCCTGTATCGTTTCATGACGCCATTGGCCCTGCTGGCCCTCGTGTTCGGGCTCTGGTTGTTTCTGGGCTACGGCCTGGGCAGCGGCCAGGGCTGGATGCATGCCAAACTGTTTTTTGTTGTGCTCTTGATCGCGTATCATCTCGCCTGCGGCCGTCTGCTCAAAATATTTGAGCGCCAGGCAAATACCCGCAGCCATCGCTTTTACCGGTGGTTCAACGAAATACCCGTCATCCTGCTGCTTATTGTGGTCACCCTTGTGGTCGTGCGGCCTTTCTAAGTCTTTTACCCATGACCGATACCAAATCCAATAAAACGCTAACTCTCAAAAAAAAACCTGACGCTGTCGAAATCGACAGTGAGCAAAAGCGCAAGCGTAGTGGCAGCCGCGCCCGCCAGGTGGCACAACTCGAACGTGAGCGCGCCAAGCAGCCCTCGACGCCAGCAAGGCAGCAGAGCGCTTCTGAGCCCCTCTCTGGCCGACAACACCATGGCGCCGCCCCTTCCCAACACACCAGCGCCATGCGTGGCCGCACAGAGCGTGCACAACCGCCAGCCCGCACTGACCGAAGCGAGCGCCAAGAGCACGCCCAGCGCACCCAATCCGAAATTTTCCCGGTCTTTGCTCCCTGCCCGCACGGGCTCGAGGCTGCGCTGGCCAGTGAGCTGCAGGCACTTGGCTTTGACGATGCACAGGCCGACCGCGCCGGCTGCCGTTTCCATGCAGACTGGGCCGGCGTCTTGCGGGCCAACCTGTATTCTCGTCTGGCCACCCGCATACTGGTCCAGGTTGCCAAGGCCCCTGTAAGGCAAGAAGACGATATTCTCGAGCTCGCGCAAAACACCCCCTGGGAACGCTGGTTCGGTGCAGAGCAAACCTTGCGCGTCGACACCTCGGCCATACGCAGCCCCATGCAAAGCCTGCAATACTGCAACCTGCGCGCCAAAGACGGCATTTGCGACCGGCTGCGTGACCATGAAGGGGCGCGGCCCAGTATCGACACCGTGCGCCCCGATGCGCGCGTACATCTTTTTCTCGATGAAACCAGCGCCACGCTATATCTGGATACCTCAGGCGAATCACTTTTCAAGCGCGGCTGGCGTCTCGACAAGGGTGAAGCGCCATTGCGCGAAAACCTCGCTGCGGGCTTGCTGGCGCTTTCCGGCTGGGATCCCTCTGCGGCATTGCTCGACCCGTTCTGCGGCAGCGGCACCATACTCATCGAGGCAGCCTGGATCGCCCTGGGTGTGCCTGCGGGTATCTGGAGACCCTTTGGTTTTGAGCGTTTGCGCAACCACGACGCACGCCACTGGCGTGATATCAAAGAAGAGGCGCGGTCGCGCATTGCCACACAACTCGACAGCCCGCTGGTCGGTTACGACCTGAACCCGCAAGCGCTCGAAGCGGCGCGAGCCAACCTGGAACGCGCCTGGCTTACGCCAGACTCCATCCGGTTTGAGCTGGGCGACGCCCGCACGGTGCCACCTCCCGCCGACACAGGCTGGCTGGTTACCAATCCGCCCTACGGCGAACGCATGCCCGAAGACGTTTCACTCTGGCCCGATTGGTCACAAAACCTGAAGCGTAACTACAGCGGATGGTCTATTAACGTCATTTCAAGCGATCTCGACCTGCCCAGCCAAATGCGTCTCAAGCCCCTGAGACGCTATCCGCTACACAATGGCGCGTTGGATTGCCGGCTTTTCAGCTTTGAAATGGTCGAAGCGGGTTACAGAAACAACAAATAAGGCCTATGCCGGGCGTCAATAAGTGTAAACAACACGTATACGTCGCTGCAGCGCAACATACAACTTGCCATTACTGCGGGTTAACCCTAAAATAGGGTTAACCCTGAGCGAAACGTTCAGTAATTTTCACAAAAGGTAAGTCAATGATCTACGTAGGCAAAGAAACCCGCTTAACCGACGAACTCGAGCGCCAGTTGCTGGCCCAAGCCATCGAAGAGCAGTTCCGGTTCAAGCCTGTTGTAGCCCTTAAAAACCTGTTCGCCAAGCTTTTCCAGGCCGCACCACGCACCACGACGACTGTTCACAGCACCGTCAAGCACGCCTGACGTTAGCCTGGCCCTTAGGTAAAAAGGGTTATGTGGCTGCCTAATCAGCGTCAGCCCATACCGCCAAGCCGCCACATTTTCAGGCGGCTTTTTCATGTCTGGCAAATTTGCACGATAATAGCGGTCACTTAGCCCGACTACTTCTTCAATGCACCCCACTATCTCACCCACTCTACCTCTTGCCAGTCGCTGGCGTCGATTCGCCTGCATGATGTACGAAGGGGTTCTACTCTTCGGTGTCATATTCCTGGCCGGCTATCTGTTTGACACGTTAACGCAAAGCCGCAATGCGCTGATGCTGCGCCATATGCGGCAGGTCATACTGTTTGTCGCCATGGGGGTGTATTTCATTCTCTGTTGGCGTCTGCGCGGCCAGACCCTGCCCATGAAAACCTGGAATATCCGGTTGCAAGACGCCGTCGGCGCAGCCATTTCACTGCCACGCCTTATTGCGCGCTATGTTCTTGCCTGGGCACTACCCTTGATGATGGCATTTGCCGTCATGACCGCCTCTCGAGCGACAGGCTACAGTTCTACTGATTTATTTATCGTCTTTGCACCATTTGCCGGGTTTATTTATACCTGGTTCGATCGCGAAGGCCTGTTTCTTCATGATCGTTTGGTTGGCACGCGCCTGGTTGACACGCCAAAACCTGCACGCACCTAGGTAAAAACCCTATTATCTCCGGCTTTCATAATCGGAGCCATTGCACAGATCACGCTTGTCGTTCATGCTTCGGGTTGGCGCCTACGCCGTCCCGAGCTCAGCAGAACCCAAACGATAATGAACGATCAATACCCGGATCTGTACCAGTCATTCCAGTGGTTAGTGCCCTCTCAGTTCAACATCGCACAGGCGTGCGTACACCGCTGGGCGGAAAACAC
The DNA here is from genome assembly GCA_013416395.1 of Alcaligenaceae bacterium. Lineage (GTDB taxonomy): Bacteria > Pseudomonadota > Gammaproteobacteria > Burkholderiales > Burkholderiaceae_B > Allopusillimonas. Next base: position 131,265 of record JACCEP010000006.1, on the reverse strand, counting down.
GCTTGAAGGCCGCCGCATTGCCATTTTTCATGAAGATGAAGCTGGCACGCGCGATGTATGGACATACACCCGGCTTTCTGACACCACTCAAAAACTGGCGAACGCACTTATGCGCATGGGCGTGCAGCGCGGTGACCGCGTTGCGGTCGTGCTTGAGCAGAGACCCGAAACCGTTGCCAGCTACATGGCCATATTCAGTGTGGGCGCCATTGCGTTGCCACTTAGCAGCCGTTTTGGCGTAGACGGGTTAGCTGTCCGGCTTAAAAGCGCAGGCGCGCATGTCGCCATTGTTGATGCCATTACGGCATCCGACGTGGTCAGTGCACAGGGCCGTTGCCCCGCTCTCACCCAGATAGTTGGCATCGATTTCGAAGACGAATCCGTCATTCCCTGGCGTACGCTGCTGGCCCGTCAGCCCGGCGTTTTCAAACCGATACCGACGTCGTCCGACAGCCCAGCCCTGCTGCTGTATACCTCGGGCACAACACGAGAACCCAAAGGCGTATTGCTGGCTCACCGTGCCCTCATAGGTAGCCTGCCAGGCTTCGTTGCATCCCAGAACTGGTTTCCGCAAAAAAGCGATATTTTCTGGACACCTACTGACTGGACATGGGGCAGCGGCATTATGGACGCCTTGCTGCCTACGCTTTATTTCGGTCAAGCCATCGTCGGCGCACAAGGGCGTTATACACCCGTCAAGGCAATGGAAATCATGGCGCGTTATCAGGTAAGTAACGTGCTCTTGCCACCAACCCTGCTGCATTTAATGATGTCTGAGACACCATCGCCACGCGACACGTGGCCGTTACGGTTACGTGCCATTGCCTGCGCGGGCGAGCCCGTCAAGCCCGACACCTTCAAATGGTGCGAACACGCCTTGGGCGTAACCCCTAACGAAATGTTCGGGCAAACTGAGCTCAATTATGTCATCGGCAATAGCCATAGGCGCTGGCCGGCCCTCGCAGGAAGTATTGGCCGCCCTTATCCCGGGCATCAGGCGGCTGTTCTCGACAAAAACGGTAAAGCTTGTCAACCTGGCGTGGTAGGCGAAATCGCCATTAATCGGTATGACATACATGGGCACCCCGACCCAGCGCTGTTTCTCGGCTACTGGCAAGATGAAACCGCGACAAAAGAAAAATTTGACGACAACTGGTTTCTTACAGGTGACCTGGCCAGTGTCGACGAACAAGGCTACTACTGGTACGCAGGGCGCCGCGACGACGTATTCAAAAGCTCAGGATACAGAATCGGTCCGGACGAAATTGAAGAATGCCTTATGCACCACGCTGCCGTGGCCAGCGCTGCTGTTGTACCCAAACCCGACAGCATACGCGGTGCAGTCATCAAGGCTTACGTTGTGCTCAAACCCGGTGTGCGGCCTGCCGATGGCACCGACCTGCAAGCCGAGTTGCAAGAATACGTTCGAAGCCAGCTGGCTTCGCATCAGACACCCCGCGAGATCGAGTTTGTGGACAAACTCCCGCTCACCAGTACCGGAAAAATACGCCGCAGTGTGCTCCGTGCGCGAGAGGCACAACGACATGGCGGGTCGTCAATCCCTGGCCATTGATACATCTTTTTGTACCACGCTGTACGCAGCGGCCAGTGTATGTACAACTGGCGAGGCCACGCATGCCACATGACCGTTATGAGCTAAAATTTGCTCATGACCGATCAATTCAAAAAATACCTGACTTCAGACCACAGTACGCGTGTGCAAGCGGTAAAGCTCACCAACGCCTGGCAAACAGGCTTGGCTCACCAGCATTTTCCCGCGTGCGTACAGAAGCTACTGGGCGAACTCGTGTCGGCAGCCGTGCTACTGGCTTCCAACATTAAATTCGAAGGTTCGTTAGTACTGCAGCTGCAAGGAGACGGGCCCATCGCGCTGATTGTCGTCGAATGCACATCAGACTTGTCTATTCGTGCCACCGCCACACTGCGTGAAGACCATAAGGTGCCCGAAGATGGTACCTTACAGTCGCTGCTCAATACGCGCGGCGAAGGCCGCTTCATCGTCGTGCTTGACCCCAACAGCAAGGAATCAGGCATGGCTCCATACCAGGGCGTTGTGCCACTCGAAGGCGACACGGTCGCACAAGTACTAGAGTCATACATGCGCGACTCTGAGCAACTCGAGACCCGTCTGTGGCTTGCTTCGAACAACAAACACACCGGCGGCTTGCTATTGCAACGACTGCCCGGTCAGTCTGCCGCCGAAAGCCTCGACGTTTCCGCCGAAACTTGGTCACGCCTGACGCAGTTGGCAACCACACTCAAGCCAAACGAGTTGCTTGAGCTCGACACCGACACCCTTATTCATCGCCTTTTCTGGCAAGAAACCTTGTTGGCCTACGAACCTCAAGACGTGCGCTGGCATTGCCCCTGTAGCCGCGAACGCGTTGCAGACATGCTCCATGCTCTGGGCCGCGACGAAATCGATAGCATTTTGAGCGAGCGCGGTAATGTCCACATAGTCTGTAATTTTTGCGGAAAGCCGTACGAATTTGATGCCATTGATTGCGCCGGCCTCTTCATCGAGCCCCCTGGTGCCATGCACGGTGGCGATGACTCCGTGCATTAAAGGGCACGCACAATAGCCGTATTTTTCGCAATCGACAGTAAACCAGGCATGGGCCACACTGTGGCGCATGCACTTGTTACTCATCTTCTACCCCATTTATTGTGTGGTCGGCAAACCTCTTGCACAGGCAGGCACCACTAGTCGCAGGCAATCAAACAGACTGTGGGCCCATGCACGGCAGCTTGGGTATTCGCACTTTTTAAAGCAGCGAAGCTGCGCTCAAGCCGATCAAACCCCGCGTGCGTCCCAACCCCCGTATGCGTATACAAACAAGCCACGGGCTTATGCTCAACGCGTTCAAACCGGGCCTGTGCACCGTTTTAAGTTAACCAAACATAGATGCCAGCACTCGTCGGCATATAAAGGCAGTCAGCAAGGTGCCGGCAGCGTTGAGTTTCTGGTGATGGCAATACCACTTATCTTTTTGGCCCTTGGCACGTTCGACGTCGCCCGCTGGATGGCCGAGCGACAGGTATTGGGCCTCGCCCTACAAGAAGCAGGCCGCGCTGGCGTCGTCAGCCACGCCAGCCCCCAAGCCATGCGCATCGCGTTCGAGCATGCCGCGCGTGCTTTATTCGTAGCCCCCGATGGCAAAGCCTCGCAGCGCAGGGTACGGCAATTTGCTCAAACCCTAAGTAATGCTGCCCGCACACCGCCATGGCAAATAGAAATTCTATCGCCCAGCGCAGCAGCGTATCGCGATTTTTCCCACACAAAGTCACCCGTACCTATGGCTGCCCGGCACTCGGCCACGCCCCCATCAAAAATCAACAATTATTATCTGGCTGAGCAAAACGCTCACTATCGTCGTATTTGGGGTGCTGATGGCCGTGGGCCTGAGTCTGGCATGAACATTTTCGAAGCCAACACCCTTTCCTTGCGCTTGCGCTACGCCTATGCACCTCGGTCGCCGGGTGTAAAACCCTTGCTGCGCACCGTGGCAGAGTCCTCCAACCCCTACAGCCGACAGCTATTTAGTCATGGATACCTGCCCATCAGGCGCGACATGGCCATGATGATGCATTCACACCCAGGCTTGTGGCCGTTACCCGCCAACGGCAGCTTTATCAGGCCGTCAGGCACCGAAAATCGGCTAAAACCAGACACACGGCGGCATGAGCCTTCTTTAAAACGCTACACGGCACAATAATGGGACGGTCGGCTATGCCTGTTGCTCGATGCACATTAAAGATTGCACGTTGGCTGGTGCATGGTGGCTGTGGCCTGCCGCCCATTGCTTGACGCCTGCCGCCTGCTACTTGCCCCCCGCCAACGCAACGAGGAAGCAACGTGGAAGCAACGTGGAAGCAATTCACGGTTTGTTGTAGTGAGAAATATTCAAATAAACGCGCCTGACCGGCGCGTTTATTAATTACCAGGCTTTTTAGTAATGGTGGGCGTGGTAATGCGACGTTTACCATCGTTAGGCGAGAGTATTTGCACGTAGATCTCACCGTCTTTGACCATACCGAGCTCGGCACGGGCACGCTCTTCAACTGCGTCAGTGCCTGTTTTAAGGTCTTGCACCTCGGCCTGCATGGCCGCATTGCGTGCCAGCAGCGCCTCGTTGGTTTCTTGCTGGCTAGCCAGCATGTGCTCGAGCTCGCGCACGCGCAGCCACCCACCCTTACCAAGCCAAAGCGGGTACTGGATAATAGCAGTCAGCATGACCAGGACAATAAAGATTAGTCGCATTCAGGATGGCGACGACAGCCCGGCATAACGCCGGGCCGAGGCCTAGCGCAAATTATAAAAGGCGTCGCGGCCCGGGTAGCTAGCCACTTCGGCCAGTTCTTCTTCGATGCGCAGCAGCTGATTGTATTTAGCCATACGGTCAGAGCGCGAGAGCGAGCCCGTCTTGATCTGCATGGCATTGGTCGCTACGGCAATATCGGCAATGGTGGAATCTTCGGTTTCGCCCGAACGATGCGACACAACTGCGGTATAGCCGGCACGCTTGGCCATTTCGATAGCAGCGAACGTTTCGGTAAGGGTTCCGATTTGGTTGATCTTGATAAGAATGGAGTTGGCCACACCCTGATCAATACCCTGTTTGAGAATAGCGGTGTTGGTAACAAACAGGTCATCGCCTACCAGTTGCACCTTTTTACCCAGCTGGTCAGTTAGCAGCTTCCAACCTTCCCAGTCGTTTTCGGCCATGCCGTCTTCGATGGAAATAATAGGGTATTTATCGCACCAGCTTGCAAGCAGATTGGTAAGGTCTTGGGCTGAAAGCGAAATACCGCCCTCGCCCGCCAGGTGATACATGCCGTCGCGATAAAACTCTGAGCTGGCGCAATCGAGCGCAAGCACGATCTGTGACCCAGCCTCGTAGCCTGCCGCAGTAATAGCCTGGAGAATTAGCTGTATGGCCGCTTCATGGTTGGCCACGTTAGGTGCAAAACCGCCTTCGTCGCCGACAGAGGTAGACATGCCCTGGTCGTTCAAGATTTTTTTGAGCGCATGAAAAACTTCAGCACCCATGCGCAGCGCTTCGCGGAAACTGCGGGCGCCGATAGGCACGATCATGAATTCTTGCATGTCGAGCGTGTTGTTGGCATGCGCGCCGCCATTAATGACGTTCATCATGGGCACTGGCATCTGCAGCGGGCCACTGCCGCCAAAATAACGATACAGCGACAAGCCTGAATCATCTGCCGCTGCACGTGCTACAGCCATGCTGGCTGCCAGAATGGCATTTGCACCCAGGCGGCTTTTGTTTTCGGTGCCATCGAGCTCGATGAGCGTGCGATCGACAAAAGTTTGCTCCTGCGCATCAAGGCCCATCAGCGCCTCGGAGATCTCTGTATTGAGGTTTTCTACGGCCTGCAGTACACCTTTGCCCAGATAACGGGACGCATCACCGTCGCGCAGCTCAACGGCCTCGCGCGAGCCGGTCGACGCGCCTGATGGCACGGACGCGCGACCCATGGCGCCGGACTCCAGCAACACATCACACTCAACGGTGGGGTTGCCGCGCGAATCCAGTATTTCGCGTCCAATGATATCTACGATTGCACTCATAATGTTTGACTACCTGCCTGAATGTAATGGTTAGGCTAAAAATAACGGGTGTAGCAATGTGACCGGGGAAAATAGCCACCTTTGCATGCCACGCAAACGAGTGATTGTACTTCGTCGCCCGGCCGCATATCAGCCTGAGTTTAAACGAATAGTTATTTGCTTGTCTGCAATGGCCAACAGCCCATTTATGCTCAGCATTAAGAACCCAGGTTGAAGGTGGCGTTTGCACACACCAATACCCACTCAGGCTGGGCGTTAACCCTGTTGCGAAGCGCCAGACTGGGCGACCTCAATCTGCCCTTGATCAACGACCGGCTCACTGCTTTCGCTCTGCATGCGTACTTCAAGCTTACGCAACACGATAATAAGCTCTTCTGCCTGTGCCTCGGACAAATCACCAAATGCACTCTCGAAGAAGGCCGCGCGGCGAGGAAGCGTATGTTGCACGCTTTTGCGCCCCTCGTCTGTCAGCACAACGTTGGTCAGGCGATTATCGGTACTGTCATTGTTGCGAGCAACCAGACCATCACACTCAATAGCCTTAATATGTCGCGTTAGTGCCCCCGGATCCAACCGCAACTGCTGAGCGAGCAGTTTTTGAGACATCTCGCCCTGATGGTACAGACTTAGCAAAATACGCCAGCGCGGCACACTGTAGCCAATACTGGTTTCAAACCCCGCCATCAGCGCACGATAGGTTTGACCCAATTGTTGTATGGCGCGCAGAGCCATTGTGTCACTCATGCCTCGTCTCCGGATGCCTGCGTTGGCGTCACACCAACAGTACGGGTGAAATGAATGGGTGGCACGCGATATACCCAGAAAAAGCCCAATATGGCCATGAGCAAAGCGGAAGCCAAGCCCCAGTGCACGGCGGTAACCAGTGACTCGCGCGCCAGGTCAATGTAGTACTCGCCATGAAGCTCAAGACGCTGAAGATGCCGAACAAACTCACTTTGAACCGTGTGGTTCACGAGTACCTGGGGATCTTCGAGCAGTGCCAGCCAGCTTTCACCTTGCCCTTCTGGCACAAGACCCCGTACACCGCTGACATAATAGTGCCCGACCAGCGTGCCCACAATGGCCGTACCCAACATGCCGCCTATCATGCGCACCGACTGCAGCATGGCCGTAGATATGCCCAAAAGCGACCTACCCGCCGTTTCTTGCGCAAATACCGTTACGTTTGGCATGGTGAACCCAAGGCCCAACCCGCCAAGCACCATGAACACCAGCAACATCCAGCGCGAAGTATCACTGTCTACATACAACATACCCGAGCACGAGAGCACCAACAGCGCGAAACCGGCATAGAGCATGTAATTTGGGCTCGGCAGGCGAATGATGATGCGAGCATTGACCAAGCTGCCCAAGGTAATACACACCACCAAAGGAGTGATCAGCAGCCCCACTTCTTGTGGCGACCGCCCCAACCCGCCTTGCAGCAGCAATGGAATGTAAATCAAGAGCGCAAACAAAATAAAGCCAAGAAAAAAAGACAGACAGAACAGCGCAGCCAGACTCTTGTTTCTGAACATTTCCAGTGGAATAAGCGGCTGTGCGCAACGCTTTTCCCACCAGATCAACCCTGCAAAAAGCAAAACTGCCGCACTACCCAGCAACACCATATACAAATTGGCGCCCTGTTGCGGCAAGAGCTGAACAAAAAACTGCAGGCTTCCAAGGCCGAGCGCAACAATAATGGCACCCTGCCAGTCGAGCTGGATATGCTCGCGCTTTATGTGTCGAATGTGGGGAAGATATCGCCAGATAAAAAAGAGACTGATAAGGCCCAGCGGCAGGTTTACAAAAAACACAGCCCGCCACCCTGCATGCTGCGTAAGCACCCCACCCAGGGTGGGGCCGAATGCATTGGCGATGCCAAACGCCGCACTGATCAGCATTTGCCAGCGCAACCGAACATGAGAGTCAGGAAACATATCTGGAATACAGGCGAATGCGGTGCCGACCAGCATACCCCCGCCTATGCCTTGAATGATGCGGGCGATAACCAGTTGCAGCATGGAGTTGGCCATACCGCACAGCACCGAGGCACTGATAAACACGATGACCGACGCCACAACAAAAGGCTTGCGACCATAGTAATCACCCAGCCGCCCGAATATCGGCACCGTAATTACCGATGCCAGCAAATAGCCAGTAGCGACCCATGCATAGAGTTCAAAGCCATTGAGTTCCGCCACGATGGTAGGCAAAGCCGTACCCACAACGGTTTGATCGACGGCAACCATCATGGTAACGAAGCAAAGCCCCAGCATGGCCAGAAACGACTGGCGCACACTAAGCACGCGGCCGGTTTGTGCGCTTTCGGCGGAATCCGAAGTCAAGTTAACCTTTGACTGCATCAATGATTGATAAGTCAACGATTCTAACGTAGATCATGCCATCCATACAAGCAACCAGACAATTCATCCAAGGCGTCTATGGAGTCTGGTACGGCGGTTAACTATTGTTTGTAGACGGCCAAGGCTTTTCCCGCGGCAGCCCGCTGGCTAAGTAGATCAAAGCCACTGAGTTCACAGACTCAAGCGCTTGAAGAATTTCGAAAAAGATAGAAACACACGACTTACCAAACAACACACCGCGCATACGTACTGCAGCGTTCGTGCGGGCTGAGGTTGTTTGACGGGGTTAGGAATGCGCCACGCGCACGTGCCTGAGCGGGGATACAAGGCCGCAACTGTTCGAGCGGGATGCTTGTCTGGAGCCCAGTGGGCTCCAGACCCCGCGAGTTTTGCGGCCGCCCCGATCAGGTATGGGCGTGTGGGAAGTCGGGCACCGCCCGACCGCATGACGGCCGGAAAACAACCCCAGCTCGCACGAAGGCGTCAGAAGAACCACGTTACGTAGCCCCGATCAGACACCTGCGCGTACCAAGTCAGGTACTACCCGAGGGCTCGAGACTGAAACGTGTATGCTTGACGCGATTTCACTCACACAACCAGGACAGCGCAATGACCGCACTTTCTTTCGATGCCGTTCTCTTTGATTGCGATGGCGTACTCGTAGACTCCGAGCCCATCACCAACCGCATACTGACACAAATGCTCGGCGAGCTCGGCTGGCACCTCACCCTTGAAGAGTGCCTGCAGATTTTTGTCGGTAAAGCGGTAAGAGACGAAATCGCGCTGATTGAATCTAAAACAGGCGTTCGCATTGGTGACGCATGGCAGCAAGAATTCAGGCAACGACGTAACGCGGCGCTGGAAAAAGAGCTGACTGAAATCAGCGGCGCGCCTGCAGCAGTGCGACAGCTGCACAAGCTGCTCGATGGTCGCATCGCCGTGGCATCGGGTGCCGATCTACATAAAGTTAAGCTACAACTGCAAAAGACGGGGATGGCAGATTGCTTTGAAAACCGCGTATTCAGTGGGCAAGACCTGCCTCGCAGCAAACCTTACCCCGACGTTTATCTGGCGGCAGCAAACGCGCTGGGGGTAGACGCTTCACGATGTGCAGTAGTAGAAGATACTGCCACCGGCGCCCGTGCCGGTTTGGCGGCGGGTGCGGTGGTGTTTGGCTACAGCCCCGGCGGCACAGGCCACGACAGCGCCGAGGCACTACGTGAAGCCGGGGTACAGCATGTATTTACCAGTATGGCTGAGTTGCCCGATATGCTTGCCCAGTGGCGGCCAGAAACCGTGGCGAGGTAAACGGACCACGCCACGTTTACCTCTAAGCCATCAGGCTACGCCCACCTAAACGCTTGAAACGGCCGTATCGCGTTTTTCTTTTGACGCGATGGCCGCACGAATAAAGCTGGTAAACAAAGGGTGCCCATCACGAGGTGTTGACGTGAACTCGGGGTGAAACTGAACACCCATAAACCATGGATGAGCAGGAATTTCCATGATTTCAGGCAGGTTCTCGGTGGGTGTGCGGGCGCTAATTACCATACCCGCTTCTTCAAGACGCGAAACATACACATTGTTGACTTCATAACGATGACGATGACGCTCGTTAACCTCGGTGCCATAGATATCAGAAGCACGTGTACCTGGCTTGACCGGGCAACGCTGTGCGCCCTTGCGCATGGTGCCGCCCAGGTCTGAGTCGTGATTGCGTTTTTCGATCTTGCCTTCGCTGTTTTGCCATTCTGTAATCAATGCAACAACCGGGTGCGGAGCGGAAGGATCAAACTCGGTGCTATTGGCGCCGCCCAAGCCTGCCACGTGGCGGGCAAACTCAACCACTGCCAACTGCATACCCAGGCAAATACCCAAATATGGAATACCGTTTTCGCGAGCGTAGCGTATTGCCTTGATTTTTCCTTCAGTGCCGCGCTTGCCGAAGCCACCTGGCACCAAAATGGCATCAAGCCCCTTGAGACAGTCAGTGCCTGTGGCATCGATTTGCTCAGAATCAAGATACTCAATAGATACGTGCGAACGCGTATGAATACCCGCATGCACCAGAGCCTCACTGAGCGATTTGTACGACTCGGTAAGGTCTACATACTTGCCAACCATGCCGATGCGAACTTCATGCTGAGGATGGTCAAGGGCGTCGACGAGGCGTTCCCACATGGTGAGGTCGGCTGGTGGCGGCGAAATGGCGAGGGCATCGCAGACAAGATTATCAAGCCCCTGCGCATGCAGCATGGCCGGGATCTGATAAATAGACTCGGCGTCCCACACAGAGATAACCGCATCAAGCGGCACGTTGGAGAACAGCGAGATCTTGGCGCGCTCTTCGTCTGGGATCGGGCGATCGGCCCGGCATAGCAAGGCCGTTGGATAAATGCCGATTTCGCGCAGCTTTTGCACCGAGTGCTGCGTGGGTTTGGTTTTAAGCTCGCCCGCCGAAGCGATAAAAGGCACCAAAGTAAGGTGAACGAACGCGGCATTATTGCGCCCAAGGCGCAGGCTCATTTGCCTTATGGCCTCAAGGAAAGGCAGCGACTCGATGTCACCCACCGTACCACCGATTTCAACAATGGCCACGTCGGCGGCGCCGTCCCAGGCCGATTTGGCGCCCCGGGCGATGAAATCTTGAATTTCGTTGGTGATATGCGGAATGACCTGCACCGTCTTGCCAAGGTAATCGCCGCGGCGCTCTTTGCGCAGCACCGATTCGTAGATTTGACCAGTGGTGAAGTTATTGACCTTGCGCATCTTGGTGGAGATGAAACGCTCGTAGTGGCCAAGGTCAAGGTCGGTTTCAGCGCCGTCTTCGGTTACGAAGACTTCGCCATGTTGAAACGGGCTCATGGTGCCAGGATCAACGTTGATGTAAGGATCGAGCTTGAGCATCGTAACGCGCAGCCCTCGCGATTCGAGGATGGCAGCCAGGGACGCAGCGGCTATACCCTTACCCAGGGAGGATACAACACCCCCCGTGACAAATACATATTTGGTCATTGTGTGATACGTGCCCGGGCGACCGGGCAGGAGCGGGAAATTGAGATTATAGCCCGATCATGCACACGTTCCGTCGTTACAAAACGACAAAGCACTCTTCCGTATGCAGATCCAGACGCGTTGACCGGCATTTTCATGCCACAGCGCCTGGAGGCTTTGATTTTCAGAACACGGCTTGCGGAGCCACTTAAAGCGGAACGTTGCCGCGTAGCGACTCAAACAGGCTCTGTGCGCCTCTGCAACCAGTCAAGCGCCTCTCCTTGCAGCAGCGGGGTTAGTCGTAAGCGCACCTCTTGGTGATACGCGTTAAGCCAGGCTCGCTCACTCGGGGACAGCAGCTGAGTTTCGATACAACGGGTATCTATGGGGCACAGTGTTAAGGTTTCGAATTTAAGAAACTCGCCGAACTCAGTCTGCAGTGCAGGTACGGCAATAACCAGGTTCTCAATGCGTATGCCCCATTTTCCGGGGCGATAAAGGCCCGGCTCGTTAGACGTGATCATGCCCGGCAGCATGGCAAGGTGAGGGCTGGGTCGTGCCCGATAGGAGATGCTTTGGGGGCCTTCGTGCACATTCAGAAAATACCCCACGCCATGTCCTGTTCCGTGCCCATAGTCAGCGCCAGTTTGCCATATGGGCGTACGCGCCAGGGTGTCGAGCACCGATGACGACGTACCTTTAGGAAACACGGCGCACGACAAGGCAATCATGCCCCTGAGCACGGCGGTGTAATCGTGCCGTTGCTCTGCACTAGGCTGCCCTACTGGTACGACCCGGGTGATATCAGTAGTACCGCCCAGATACTGCCCGCCCGAATCAATTAGCAGCAACCCATCGCCCTCAATCACGGCGTGAGACTCGGGTGTGGCCGAATAATGTGGCATCGCGCCATTGGCATTGAACGCTGCAATCGTGCCAAAGCTTGTAGTCACAAAATGCGGACGACGGCTGCGAGCATCGGTGATCTTCTCGTCAACAGTAATTTCAGTAATGCGCTCAGTGCCCAGCGCTGATTCAAACCACGCAAAAAATTCGCAAAGCGCAGCGCCGTCCTGTTCCATCGTTGCTCGCACATGATCGGCTTCGGCAGCGTTTTTTTGCGACTTGAACAAATGCGAAGGGTTGACGCCTTCGGTTTTGCCAACATAGGCGGCAGCAGCCACCGTACCAAACGTTACGCGGGCCGGATCAATAAGCAGGGTTGCTTTCTCGGGCAAACCAGCCAGCGCACCCGCTACGCCGTCATAGGGTTCGATACGCACACCATCCAGGGCAAGTCGCTCTGCCAAGGCCGAATTGATTTTGTCTGGCGCAACGAACAGCCGCGCCGTGTCCATGCCGATGAGTAAATGCGCCAGAAAAACCGGGTTATGCGGCACATCATTGCCACGCAAATTCAGTACCCAGGCGATATCATCCAGCGTCGACACCAAGTGCCAGCTTGCAACGTATTCTTTCATCTGACCGCGCACTGCTGCGAGGTTTTCAGCCCTACTGCGGCAGGCAAAGGGTGGCAAGTGCTCATAGACGGGCTCGTGTGGCAGCTGCGGCCGATCGGCCCAGATATCGTCAAGCACATCAGCATCGCACGAGAGTTTTATGCCGTGGGCGGTTAGGTCGCGCTGCCATTGTTGCTGCGAGCGCAGCGCAAGTACCTGGCCGTCAACGCTGACGCAAGCACCGCGCGGCAATTGCTCGGCAAGCCAGGAAATCGGCTCGGCAACATCGGGGGCACCCGAGCGCATTACTTGTATGCCTGTACCGTCAAGGCTGGCGTCAGCCTGCTCCCAGTAACGACTGTCTGTCCACAACCCCGCAAACTCGGCCGACACGACCAGCGTTCCCGCAGACCCGCCAAACCCGCTCAGCCATTTTCTGCCCTGCCAGTGATCAGGCAAATACTCAGACAGGTGAGGATCAGAAGTAAGAATAATGCAGGCATCAATATTGCGCACTGCCATCGCTGCGCGCAACGCCTGCAGGCGGTCGACACTGGATGAGGGATTCACGGGTAGCCTCTGGAAAAAAATGGCGTCTACCTGAAAGGCAGACGCCTGCTGAGCATTAGCAACCCGCGCGGAACACTCCCGCCAGGCTGCATTTTGTGCGGTCAGCTGACCGCAGACACATCTAGTTTGGCCAGCGTCTTGGATTGAATCTCTTCGACCGTCACATCAGTGGCAAGTTCGAGGAGCTTGAGACCATCGTCGGTCACCTCCAAGACGCCCAGGTCAGTAATAATGAGATTAACCACACCAACACCGGTCAATGGCAACGTGCACTCGGGCAACAGTTTAATGTCTTCTGTGCCGTCTTTTTTGCGTGCAACGTGATCCATAAGCACAACAACCTTGCCAACGCCTGCCACCAAGTCCATGGCACCGCCCATGCCCTTGATCATCTTGCCGGGGATCATCCAGTTGGCCAGATCGCCCTTCTGGGAAACCTGCATGGCACCCAGAATGGCCAGATTTATTTTGCCGCCACGGATCATGGCAAAAGAATCAGCCGATGCAAAAAACGACGACCCCGGCAGCGTGGTAACGGTTTGCTTGCCAGCGTTGATCAAGTCAGCATCGATTTGGTCTTCAGTAGGAAACGGGCCGATACCCAGCAAGCCGTTTTCTGATTGCAGCCACACCTCTACGCCCTCAGGCACATGGTTGGCTACAAGCGTGGGCATACCAATGCCCAGGTTGACGTAATAACCGTCTTTCAGCTCGCGCGCCGCGCGCGCCGCCATTTGGTCACGATTCCAGGCCATATTCAAGCTCCTTGCGCGTTGCGGACAGTACGTTGTTCAATGCGTTTCTCGGGGTTGGCATTTACCACTATCCGATGCACATAAATACCCGGCAGATGAACCTGATCAGGATCAATCGCCCCCGTATCAACCACTTCTTCAACCTCGACAATGGTGAGTTTGCCCGCCATCGCTACATTGGGGTTAAAGTTGCGCGCCGTTTTGCGAAAGACCAGGTTACCGCTGCGATCGGCCTTCCATGCCTTGACCAGCGAGACATCGGGAGAAATAGACCGCTCCATGACGAATTGATCGCCATCGAATTCGCGTATTTCTTTGCCATCGGCCACGATGGTGCCCACACCTGTGCGCGTGAAGAAGGCCGGAATGCCTGCACCACCGGCACGCAGTTTTTCAGCCAACGTACCCTGCGGCGTAAACTCGAGCTCAAGTTCTCCCGCAAGATACTGGCGCTCAAACTCTTTGTTTTCGCCCACGTATGAAGCGATCATTTTTTTGATCTGCCGGGTTTCGAGCAACTGGCCCAAACCGAAGCCATCAACGCCAGCATTATTGCTAACGCAGGTCAGCTCCTTAACCTTAGAATCGCGTAGCGCAGCAATAAGCGCTTCGGGGATACCGCAAAGGCCAAACCCGCCCACGGCGATGGTCTGGCCGTCGGCGACAACGCCCTTTAGCGCTTCTGCGGCGCTTGCATAGACTTTATCCATTAATCCTATCCTTATTTCCAATACTTCATGCCATGACGGTGCAGGCTGCCCCACACCGTGACTCAACTACGAGAAAGAACGAGAACCTTTGGCGAATATTTATTCTTGTTGTAGTGTAATACTATGCAGCCAAAACCTTAGACATCATGGCGAGTTCTTCAGGCGTCCAGGGCGTCCCTCGCCCTGTTTCAGGGTCGCAGCCAACGACGACATAACTACCCTTGGCATAAGCCACGCCTGGCTCATCTTCGCGCTCAATGACAAAATCCATTTGAAGGCTGGTACGCCCCAACCGGGCCAGCGTCAGAATCACCTGCACAGACGCCGGATACAGCACGGGCTTGAGAAAATCGCAAGAAGTTTGCGCCAAAACGCCTACCTTTCTGCTGCCAAACGCGCCCATGCTTTCAAGCATTTGCACCCTGGCCTCTTCAACAAACCTGAAATACACCGTATTGTTGACATGATTGAGCGCATCCAGATCACCCCATCGAACAGGCATGACGCACCGAAATTGCGCGCCCGTGGCAGGCACCGGAGATGGCGCTTTGTTTGACTGCATCGACAAAATCCTTTGTTTTTTACGCTAAGCCCTAAGTGTGGGTCAGTATACCGTGCAGCAACAGGCCTATTGCAAAGGCCCCCCCCTTCACAGACGCTAACCGCAGACTGCAATACAATCGAGCCTAATTAGTCGGCCCTTAGGGTCGGGGCAAGCATTAAAGGGAGATCTTCACATTATGTCTGAACGTGAATCAATGGAATACGACGTCGTAGTGGTAGGCGGAGGGCCTGCTGGCCTTTCTGCTGCCATACGGCTTAAGCAGTTGGCCACCGAGCGCGGGCAAGAAATCAGCGTCTGTGTACTGGAAAAGGGCCCTGAAATTGGCGCCCACATTCTTTCCGGCGCCGTCATGGACCCTCGCGCTCTGACCGAGTTGATTCCAGACTGGAAAGAAAAAGGTGCGCCGCTCGATACCGAGGTTACTGAAGACAAATTCTTGTTCCTGACCGAAAAGGGATCACGCAGTACGCCCAACTGGCTGCTTCCTGCGTGCTTTCAGAACCATGGTAACTACGTGGTACGCCTGGGTTATGTTACCCGCTGGCTCGGCGAGCAGGCCGAAGCCATGGGCGTTGATATATTCCCTGGGTTTGCGGCGGCAGAGCTGCTTTTCACCGAAGACGGCGCTGTGAAAGGCGTCGCCACCGGCGACATGGGTGTAGCCCGTGACGGCACGCACACCGACCACTACCAGCCAGGCATGGAACTGCACGCGCGCTACACTATTTTTGCCGAAGGCTCACGTGGCCAGCTTGGCCGCCAGCTTATCGAACGCTATCGGCTTGATGCCGGCCGTGACCCCCAGAGCTATGCCATTGGCATCAAAGAAATGTGGGAAGTCGACCCGTCTCAGGCACAGCCCGGCCTGGTTGTGCACACCGCTGGCTGGCCGTTAGATTCTGACACCTACGGCGGCTCTTTTCTTTACCATCTGAACGACAACATGGTGGCAGTGGGCCTGGTGGTTGGCCTGGATTACGCCAACCCCTGGCTGTCGCCTTTTGAAGAATTCCAGCGCTATAAAACGCATCCGGCCATACGCCCTACCTTTGAAGGTGCAAAGCGCATTGCATACGGCGCACGCTCACTGACTGCCGGTGGCCTGTTGTCGCTGCCCAAAATGTGCTTCCCTGGCGGCGTCATGGTGGGCTGCGAAGCGGGGGTGCTTAATGCTTCCCGCATAAAGGGCAGCCACTCCGCCATCAAGACCGGCTCTATGGCGGCTGACGCGGCGTTTGAAGCGCTAACGGCGGGACGCAGCCATGACGAACTAACTGCTTACCCTGCAGCATTCGAACAGTCGTGGTTGCACGCCGAGCTGAACAAGTCTCGCAACTTTAAGCAATGGTTCAAAAAAGGCCGCACAATCGGTACCCTCATGACAGGTATCGAACAATGGCTGCTTAAAGGGCGCATGCCCTGGACCATTCATCGCACCAAACCCGACTATGCCTGTCTGCAGCCGGCGGCCGATTGCGCCAAAATTGATTACCCCAAGCCAGACGGCAAGTTAACGTTTGACCGACTAAGCTCCGTCTTTATCTCCAATACCAACCACGACGAAAACGAGCCGATTCACCTCACGCTCAAAGACGACTCGGTACCGGTGACCGTCAACCTTGCCAAGTACGCTGGCCCCGAGGCGCGCTACTGCCCGGCAGGTGTGTATGAATTCATCAAAACCGATAGTGGCGAAGACCGCTTGCAGATCAACGCACAAAACTGCGTGCACTGTAAAACTTGCGACATCAAAGACCCCACGCAAAACATCGTGTGGGTGGCACCGCAGGGCGGCGAAGGCCCCGTTTACAACGGTATGTAATTGACCTGCCTGAGTGGCTCCGCCACTCAAGACAACACCCCCGAGCTTGGAAACGCATCCAGACTCTGGGGTGTTTTTCATGATGAAGTGCGATAGCCTTATAAAACGCTTTGACGCCCACGGTACGTAGCTATGGCCTGCAGCAAAATTACGAGCGTTTGGGTACTGCTCAAAGGGCCGTGGTACTTAGGCGCGTTTTACGCCAGCAAGCGTAACCGTTACCAGGCCAGCCATGATCAGCACAATGCCGCTAAGCTCCCAGGGCGTGGCGCGCTCACCCAAAATAAGCCACGCAAAGACCACCGCCAGAGCCGGGACGCCCAGGCTGGACATGCCCGCTACCGACGCGCTTACACGCTTGACCACTGACAACCACAGCCACCAGCCCAAGGCCGAGGCCAGAACACCCATATAGGCCAGCCCCCAAAACAGCGGTGCACCCCACACCACCGCCGGTTGCGGAAACAACTGGGTAAGCGGCCAGGTAAGCACTGCGCCAAGCAACATCTGCCAGACCGCCAGACTGAGTACATCAGGCCGGTCGCGCTTGAAAATGACCTTGGACAGCGCCGCTCCCAGACCCCAGCTCATACCACCAGCCAGGGCAAGTAAAGACCCCGTCAACGACCCCAGCCCCTTCCAGGGTTCGATAATGGCCACTAACCCCATAGCGGCAAACACAAACCCCACCAGCTGACCTCGTGATGGTTGTTCGCCAAGAATGAGCCAGGCAAACAAGACCAGCCAGAACGGCATGGTATAGGCCAGCATAACGACATGGCCCGCGCCACCCGACATCAGGGCAAGCTGGCTGAGACACTGAAACGCCACAGTTTGAAACACGGCCACACCCAGCGTGAGCCAGAAAGCAGTAAATTTGATCCGTTTTCGGGTCACCAGCGCAATCAAAAACAGTACAGCAAACGCAATAATATAGCGGGCCATCACCAGGTCAAACGGGCCAATCAACGTCGTCAAAGACTTCATGACGATCCAGCTGAAACTCCACAATACAACCGTGACAGCCATTAACAACAGCGCGCCGCGATCTGACTGGTCAGATCCAGTGTTCAATTTACTGCTCCAAGAATTAAAAATAGCCAGGCGCATGCCTGGCTATCGCAACATGATGTTTCATGCCTCGAGCCCCATAGCTCCATGCTGAATAGTACTACCTGGCCTGAGAGAGCTGGTCGAGGATGGCGGGGTTTTCAAGCGTTGAGACATCTTGCGTTACCGCTTCGCCGCTGGCTACCACACGCAACAGACGTCGCATGATTTTACCGGACCGCGTCTTGGGCAGATTTTCGCCAAAGCGTATTTCTTTAGGTTTGGCGATGGGGCCAATTTCCTTGGCCACCCAGTTTCGCAGCTCAGTTGCGATCCGGATCGCTTCCTCACCTTCTGGCAATGACTGGTTAAGCACCACAAAGGCCACAACCGCCTCGCCTGTCGTGGCATCGGCACGCCCGACCACCGCCGCTTCAGCCACCATTTCGTGCGACACCAGTGCCGATTCGATCTCCATGGTGCCGAGCCTGTGTCCCGATATATTGAGCACATCGTCGATACGCCCCATAATCCAGAAATAGCCGTCGCTGTCGCGCTGCGCGCCATCGCCCGCAAGATAATAACCCTTGAGTTCCGGTGGAAAATAACTCTTCTTGAAGCGTTCGGGGTCACCCCAGATGGTGCGAATCATGCCTGGCCACGGGCGCTTGATAACAAGAAAGCCACCTGTGCCCCGTGCCACGCCTTCGCCCATTTCATCGACCACCGCCGCATCTATGCCAGGCAAAGGCAGTGTGCATGAGCCTGGCTTCATAGGGGTAACGCCAGGCAAAGGCGTAATCATGTGGGCCCCAGTTTCTGTTTGCCACCAGGTATCGAGCACAGGGCAGCGCTCACCCCCAACCTGCTTGTAATACCAGACCCAGGCCTCCGGGTTGATGGGTTCACCGACAGAACCCAAAATACGCAGACTGGACAAATCATATTCGCGCGGGTGCACCGCTGGCGTAGACTCTGCCGCCTTGGTCAGCGAACGTATGGCCGTGGGCGCGGTATAAAACACGGTCACTTTGTGACGCTCTATCATGTCCCAGAAACGGCCTGCGTCGGGATAGGTAGGCACCCCTTCAAAAATAATTTGCGTCAGCCCTGCTGCCAGAGGACCATACGTTACATAGGTATGGCCAGTAACCCAGCCCACATCGGCCGTGCACCAGAACACATCGCTGTCCTTGGCGTCGAACGTCCACTTAACTGTCATGAGCGCCCACAACAAAAACCCGGCCGAGGCATGCTGAACCCCTTTAGGCTTGCCCGTTGACCCTGATGTGTACAGAATAAACAGCGGATGTTCAGCATTAACCGGTGCGGCCGTATGTGTCTGGGGCTGGTCGGCACATACCTCATGCATCCATAGGTCGCGCCCTTCTTGCCAGGCCACGTCTCCGCCTGTACGGCGATAGACCACCACATGGCGTATGGCTTCGCAGCCACCCATTGCCAACGCTTCATCTACTGCACTTTTAAGCGGTATATGTTTGCCTGCGCGCACCTGTGCATCGGCCGTAATGACCAGCGTTGCGCCAACATCAACCGCCCGCTCATGCAGGCTTTTGGATGAAAACCCGCCAAACACTACGGAGTGAATAATGCCAAGGCGTGCGCATGCCTGCATGGCAATAACCGCCTCAACCGACATAGGCATGTAGATAATGGCGCGCTCGCCCATCCCATGACCCAATGCCGTCAGACCATTGGCAAACTCGCACACGCGCGCGTGGAGTTCTTTATAGGTAAGTCGCGACACCTTCCCGTCATCAGACTCGAAAATAATGGCATGTTTGTCGGCGGTGGGCGTACCAAGATGCCGGTCAAGACAATTGGCCGACACGTTAAGTTCGCCATCGGGGTACCAGTGATAGAACGGCGCCTCACCGGCATCTAGCACCTTTGTAAAAGGCTTGTCCCAGACAAGATTCTCGCGCGCAAGTCGTGCCCAAAAGGCGTCCGGGTCAGCGTCTGCCTCATCGCACAGGGCCTGGTAGGCGTCCATACCCGATATGGTGGCGTCTTTGACAAGTTCTGGAAACGGCGGGAACACCCGGTTTTCCGTCAGCACGGATTCAATTTGGATTTCTGTGGACATGGTCTGCCTCCTGGTTTCTTTTAGTCTGGTATCTGCTTCGTTACTAACCCTAGCGCGCAATACTTACTTCAGCCTGACAGCCTAAAAATTTTGGGAGCAGCTGACCGCCCTTTAGTCGGACGAATAAACCATAATATCGCGTGCGGCGGCCCCTCGCGCAAAATTCAGACGCGAAAGCACGGCTAGCCCAGCAACAAAAAAAAGCCCCGTAAACAATAGTGCCAGCCTGTGGTTGCCACCTGTGCTCCACGTAACCAAGCCATAGCACAAAGGCCCCACCACAGCCGCCAGCTGCGTGGCAAATGTCCATAAAGAATAAAACTCCGCCAGACGACGCTCTGGTGCCATCGCGCCCACCATGGCCCTGCCCGCACTCTGGCTGGTTCCCATGCACAAACCGGCAAGCGCAGCCGCAATCCAGAAAACCCAAACTTGGATCGCAAGAAAGGCAATCAGTATCATGACCACCCAGCCCACCAGCGTGATGGATAAGGCGACCTTGTGACCGATTTTGTCTTGCACGTAACCAAACAAAAAGGCACCGATTGCTGCCGCGATATTGACAGTGAATACCAACAGCATGGTTTGCGCCATGGTAAAGCCCATGGCTTGCGTGGCATAGACGGCCGATAAGGTAATTACGACGGAGATGCCGGCGTAATAGCATGCGCCGCAAAACAGCAGCAAACGAAAGTCGGGAAAATTCTGGCTAGTATCACGCCAGGCAGCACGCAATCGTGCGGCCACTGGTTCGACCGGCTTGTGTGTTGCAGGAGTGCGTTCACGCAGAAACAAAAATGACGGCACTGCGGCCACCGCAAATACAGCAGCCGTAAGCAGCATGACATAGCCCACATACTCGCTTGCCGGGTACCCGGCAGCAGTCGCCCACGAAACAATGCCCAGCGATAAGCCCAGGGTCAGCATGCCGCCAAAATACCCGAAGCTCCAGCCCCAACCCGATACGCGCCCCAAAGCCTGCGGCTGAGCGATTTCCGGCAAAAATGCCGCCACGATAGATTCGCCTACGCAATAACAGTAATTTGATATGGCGAGAATAATAAGGCCCCAGGCTATGCTACCCGGCCCGGAAAAGCTTAATAACGCGGTGGCGATGACACAGCCCACCGTGCTGGTAAACAGCAGGCGCCGCTTGCCTGCCCTGGCGTCGGCCCGCGCGCCAAGCACCGGCATGGTTAACATAACCAACAAATACGACAGAGACAGCGCCGCAGTAAAAGCCAATGTGCCCCATGTTTTGCCTTCGGCAACCACGCCTACAAAATAAGCGCTAAATACGGTTGTGAGTACAACCGTGGTGTAACCAGAGTTGGCAAAGTCGTACATGGCCCAAGCCCAGACTTCGCGCCGTGTAACACCCGGCTTTAGTGCCTGCTGCAACACAGACGGGGGCACGAAGCCCCCGCTACACGACTCGGCATCGCCCTGTTCAGGCGGCGTGCCGTCAACCATTAATGCTTAAGCGCCGCGATACCTGCACGGGCAGTTTCTGCATCTTCATTAGATTTGACACCCGATACGCCCACTGCGCCAACAACCTGACCGTCAACCACGATAGGCACACCGCCTTCGAGCATGCCTTCGATGCCCGGTGCAGACAGAAATGCAGTGCGGCCATCATTGATGACTTTCTCGTAAGCACCCGATTCGCGCTGCCCTACTGCAGCGATATGTGCCTTGGCCGTTGCGATCTTTACGGATATAGGCGCAGCGCCGTCAAGACGGATCAAACCCAACATATGGCCACCGTCATCAACGACCGCGATGGTAACTGGCCATTTATTTTGAATTGCGTGTTTTTCAGCGGCGGCCAGCATGGATTGCACATCGGAGAGGGACAATACGGGTTTGGTGTTCATGAACAAACTTCCTGAAAAATATTGACTTATTACATGATGACACCCAATGCATCACCACAATTGGACTATAGACTATCTCGCCTCTGGGCTTGAGTAAAGTCAGCAGAAAATTGCAATGGCCAACCACCCGAATGGCCGGACTTTCCAAGGAAACTGGTAAAAGACCTTTACGCAGCCAAAAGGTTTCGTTAAACTTGCCGGATTCCTTAAAGTTTAATTTGTGCAAAGACGGTGATTTAAACGCAGTTCGCAGCATTTTTCTGCTAAATAGCATTAAATTCGCGCAACACAACGCAAAATCACCCAATTGCCCAAGTGCGAACCGTTAGCTCATGCCGCCACAATACTTATATCGCCCATCCTCATACATTTTCTCCAGTTACTTGTTGCGCGGTGTTCGGGCGATGCTCGTACTGTCCGCGCTGGCACTTGCCGGCTGCGCCACAACTGACAACTCGCTGCAAACAGCCGAGGCCGACCTCAGCGCCAGTCGCCTCATTCGCGACAACTACCTGTCGCAAACCCAATCTGATCCACTAGGTGCCTACCTGGCCTCCAAAGAGCGCCGGTACTCCACACCGCAAAACAAACCTCAGAAAGAGGCCATGGTCGCCACAGCCCTCAAAATGCTGGGTATCAAATATCGCTATGGCGGCGACACCCCCAATACAGGTTTTGACTGCAGCGGTCTTGTCATTTATGCAGCTGAAAAGTCGCTTGGTCTTAAGCTACCTCGCCAGGCTGCCGAAATCGCTCGCCAGAGCGAATCCGTGAAACGCGATGAACTCAAGCGCGGTGACCTGGTGTTCTTCAACACCCTTGGCCGTCGTTTTTCACATGTGGGTATTTACCTGGGTAACTCCAAGTTTTTGCACGCCCCACGTACCGGTGCTGTAGTACGCATTGAAAGCATGGATATCAATTATTGGCGCAAACGCTATAACGGTGCTCGCCGGCTTGCCATTCGCCACAACGATGCCGACCGCCTGGCCATGGAGGCCAACAAGTTAGTTGATGCAAGTAACGATCATAAGCTGGCATCGCAGGTAAGCGTGCATACCCGCAAACGTCTACATAAACCTTGACATAGCGTACGCTAAAACACAAACACGGCGCTGCAAAATTCGCGTAATTAGCCTATATAGCCTGAAAACGTCTTTAAAAAGTAGTATCTAATCAAAGAACGCCTCGAGCACCCAGTGCAAACAGGCGTTTTTTGCGTTTTGTAAGGCCTGTATCTCATAAGCCTAGGAGTAGGTTGTGAAAAACGTAGGCCTTTGCCGCAGCCGCAATACAAACCGGTAGCTGGCATGCGCCATTGCCTGCGCTTGCAAGCCCGTGAGCTCTTGAAATAAAGCACGCTGCTGAACACACAAAAAAAAGAGGCGGCTTACGCCGCCTTAAAACTGATGCTCGCATTATGTCGAGATTTAGCCTGCACTAATGGGCCTGCCGTAATCTTGCGCGTTTGCTGCCAGCGTTGCCTGACTTGGAGATAAACTGCACAGGCTGCTCTGCACGCGGTTCGAGTGAGCAGGCCTCACAGTAACCACATTGGGTAAGCGCCTGTTTCATGCTGCAAACCGAACGCCGACAAGCCAATACACGTATGCCTGCACGTTGTGCTGCCGACCGGAATGTCTTCATGACGTTGTGGCCGAGAAAATCGGTAAGCAAAATGAGTAGATCAGTACCAGAGGGAAGTTGCAGGGTTTTCTTCTGGTGTGAAGGATCACGACCACTGATGTGGTGACGAATAGCGATGTTGTGCCCTTTTAATAGTTCGGGGATATTGCCTAGACGGTCTGCACCGACCACGATTGCGCTGACTGGTTGAGACATAAATGTGCTCCGAAACAAGAAGGTGACGTAACGATAATCATTCTTATTAAGATTGTCAATCAGTGTGATTGTAAAAAACTACATCGAGGGCGTTAAAGTTGAGAAATCGACGCCAAGTCACGATGCGGCGAGCTACAAGTTGGTCGCTTTCGGGTGAGCGGGGGATGGTTTATGACTGTGATTCGGCCGGGCGGTGTCTGACTTCCCGAACGCGCGTGCTTGGTTAGGGTGGCCGCAAACCGGTTATTGCTGCGATTGGTTCTTCTGACGCCTTCGTGCGAGCTGGGGCTGTTTGCCGGCCGTCATGCGGTCGGGCAGTGCCCGACTTCCCACACGCCCATACCTGATCGGGGCGGCCGCAAAACTCGCGGGGTCTGGAGCCCACTGGGCTCCAGACAAGCGTCCCGCTCGAACAGTTGCGGCCTTGCATCCCCGCTCAGGCACGTGCGCGCGGCGCATTCCTAATCCCGGCAAACAGCCCCAGCTCGCACGAAGGCTGCGGTGCGTCTATTCGGTGCGTCTATTCGGTGCGTCTATTTGGAGTGTCTATTTGGGGTGGCTGTAAGATGTGTTTTTTGGTTGTTTTGCCGGTGCCAATTTGGGAGCTACGGCGGCTAGGTACGGCAACGTGACATTAAAGATACAGATACTGCCGGGAAGCTGCCTGCTCGCGACGGCTGACAGCCCCGCTATTAGCGTGCCGTGGAACAACGCGGGGTAAGTATTCGATATGGCTTATGCATTGCAGCAGAGGTGCTGCGCGGCAGCACAGCACCACGCCACGCTTAAGAAGAGCATGGCGGCGGCGAGAAGGTGACGTCAGGGCGGCGAAGCGCCAACGCCAGGGCTGCTATTCAGCCTTGGGGCTGCGATCTATGGCTTCCTGCACCACTTCGCGTGTGAGCGCCGGCGCCAGCATTTCGAGCAGCACGTACACGTAATCACGTAGAAACACGCCAGACTTGACCGCTACGCGGGTGGTATGCGTGCCAAACAGATGCCCCACCGGAAGACCAACCAGGCCCTTGTCACGGCGCGGGTCATACGCCATGCCAGCAATAATACCGATGCCCAGCCCCACGTCGACATAGGTTTTAATGACGTCTGCGTCAATGGCCTCAAGAACGATGTCAGGCTGGAGCCCGACGGCCGAGAATGCCTGATCTATGGAGTTGCGACCGGAAAAGGCATGGTCATACGTAACAATGGGGTATTTGGCAATGGCCTCAAGCGTGATGTTTTTGGCTTCGCTGGATTTAAGCTGAGCCAACGGGTGGTCAGGCAAGACAACAATGGTGTGTTCCCATGAGTACACGGGCATGGCGGCCAAGCCCGGGGTATGTGCCAGGGTTTCTGTGGCTATTGCTACGTCGGCATGCTCGTGCAGCACCAGCTTGGCCAAATGAGGTGGGTTGCCCTCGGCGAGCGAAACGTGCACTTTCGGAAAGCGCTTGCGAAACTGTGGAATAACCTTTGGCAGTATGTAGCGCGCCTGTGCGTGGGTACAGCCTATAACCAGGCTTCCCTCGTCGCGCCGGGCAAACTCATCGCTTACTTTTTTGAGGTTATCGACCTCGCGCATGATACGGTCTATAACCATGGCGACTGACTGACCAGGTTTGGTCAAGCCTTTAATGCGCTTGCCATGACGCTCAAATATCTTGATGCCCAGCTCGTCTTCGAACTCAATAATAGACTTGGATACACCCGGTTGAGAGGTAAAAAGCGCACGCGCCGCATCGGTAAGATTGAAATTACGTCGTATTGTTTCGCGTACGAAGCGAAATTGCTGGAGATTCATAAAAAAATAGCCCTTTAGGAAGGGCTATTATATGTAATATAGAAAGAATAATATATAGTTATTGGTTATAAGCTTACTTCATGGCAATGGTGGTATTTACGCCTTGCGCGTGTGCCTGCCAGCGTGCCGTCACGGTTTTTGTTTGTGTCCAAAAATGAACAGCCTGTTTGCCATTGGGGCCAAGGTCGCCCAACTTGGAAGCGCGCGAGCCCGTGAAACTAAACCATGCGACTGGCACGGGGATGGGGATATTGATGCCGATCTGGCCGACATCTATATTGTGCTGAAAATAACGGGCTGCACCGCCATCCTGCGTAAATATAGCCACGCCGTTGCCGTTGGGGTTCTGGTTGATGTAGTCGACCGCCTCTTCAAGCGTATCTACACCCGCCACACACAAAACCGGCCCGAATACTTCTTCGCGATATATCGTCATGTCAGCCGTGACACCATTGAATATCGTCGGCCCGACAAAGTTACCCTTTTCGTAACCCTTCACCGTCAGGTTTCGCCCATCAAGCAGAAGCTCGGCACCTTCGTCTACGCCCTTCTGGATCAGCCCTTCTACCCGCTTCAGGGCCGTGGGTGACACCAGCGGGCCGAGGTCTGCACTGCTATCGGACCCAATGTTTACCTTGAGCTTTTTGGCGCGCTCGACAAAGTCAGGCAACCAGTCGCGGGCCTCGCCCACCAGTACGGCCACGGAGGTTGCCATGCAGCGCTGACCTGCGGCACCAAAGGCTGCTCCTACCAACTGGTTCAGGGCAACCTCTTTGTCAGCATCGGGCAAAATGACGCAGTGGTTCTTGGCGCCCATCATGGACTGGCAGCGTTTACCCCCTTTTGAGGCGCGCTCATAAATGTGCGTGCCAACATGGGTCGAGCCGATAAATGAGATGGCCTTGATGTCAGGGTGATCGCACAGCCCGTTGGCGGTGTCGGGGCCACCATGAATGACGTTGAGTACGCCCGGTGGCAGGCCGGCCTCGAGGGCTAGCTGAGCCAGCATCAATGACGAGCTGGGGTCTTGCTCAGAGGGCTTCAGTATGAAGGTATTGCCTGCCGTAATCGCCATGGGGAACATAAAGCACGGCAGCATGATGGGAAAGTTAAATGCGGTGATGCCCGCACACACGCCAAGTGGCTGAATCAGCGTATAAACGTCGATACCGGTAGCAGCATTCTCGGCGTATTCGCCCAGCTGCAGCGAGGTCATGGCGCAGGCGTGCTCAATAACTTCAAGACCACGCCCAACTTCGCCTTCAGCATCAGGCAAGGTTTTTCCGTGTTCAAGCGAGATTGACTTGGCCAGAGGCTTGATGTTGTCACGAACCAAACGCGCCAGGTTCATCATGATCTGGGTGCGTTTAGACTGGCTGGTCTCGCGCCAGGCTTTGAAGGCCTCCTTGGCATTCGCGACTGCATGGTCCAGCTCTTCTTGGGTGGCAAACGGCACTTGCGCAACAACTTCTTGGGTAGCGGGATTGAGCACATCCCTCCATTCAGTTGTTTTCGACTGCATCAGCTTGCCGCCGATCAATAATGGGATACGGGGAACTGCACTCATTGTTGTCTCCTTGGACAAATTATGTATTTAAACAATCAGCTCTTCTTGACCAGTGGGCAAGTTGACTCAGATAAAGGCTGGAACGCGTCTGCGGCGGGTATGGTTGCCAGCAGTTTGGACATATCCCATTCTCCCTTAGACTCTTCCGGTGTTTTTACTTCATACAAATACATATCGTGTATGACGCGACCGTCGGCTCGAATGGAGGCGTTATGCATAATTGGGTCTTTAATGGGTATTTGGCGCATTTGGTCAGCCACCACTTTGCCCTCAACCGAACCGCTCGCGGCAACAGACTTCAGGTAATGCAGCACACTGGAATACACACCAGCCTGGGTCATGGTCGGCTTTTTGTTTTCAAATTTTTCAGCGAAACGGGCAGACCATTTTCGTGACGCGTCGTCAAAATCCCAGTAGAACCCATCAACATAGCTCAGGCCTTGCGCGGTTTGAAGCCCCAATGCGCGAAGGTCGGACAAAAACACAAGCAGCGCTGCCAGTCGCTGACCGCCGGCTACGATGCCAAACTCGCGGGCCTGCTTGATGGCGTTGACAACGTCGCCGCCGCCGTCAGCCAGTGCCACCACATCAGCCTTTGAGCTCTGTGCCTGCAGCAGGTACGACGCAAAGTCAGATGTATTGAGCGGATGAAGCACGGAACCTACAACAGTACCGCCCAGCTTTTTGACCATACCGGCCGCACCCTTTTCAAGCGAGTGGCCAAATGCATAGTCAACAGTAATGAAATACCACGACTTACCACCCTTGTCGATCATGGCTTTGACGCCACCCACCGACTGTGAGTACACGTCGAACATCCAGTGAAAGCCGACCGGCGAACATTGATCGTTGGTCAGGCCAGTCGTCGCTGGGCCTGAAAACATCACTACTTTATCCTTCTCTTTGGCAATTGCCTGAACGGCAAGTGCCACGGCAGAATTGGTCAGATCGGCAATGGCATCCACGCCATCTCTGTCAAACCATTCGCGCGCCTTGGCGGCTCCCACGTCAGCCTTGTTCTGGTTGTCAGCCGATACCAGATCGATTTTCATGCCTTTGCATTCGGCAGCCAGACAATCGTCAATGGCGAGCTGAGCAGCGACCACCGACCCCGGCCCACCCATTGAGGCATAGGTGCCTGACATATCGGTGAGCACGCCTATTGTGACGGGTGGCTTATCGGCCCCGTGGGCGATACCGCCCAGGCCCATGCAAAGAGCAGCTGTTGCTGACACAGTGAACTTATTCATGTTGTCTCCTGTTTGCTTTGCGCTATGTATTTATTTTGCGCTTTCTCGTTGTATTCAGACATGGCACTCACGCCATGCGTTATGCCGTACCGGCGTGAGCCATGATGCGCATGCTCAACCGTGTGGCATTGCATTGGCATATTGCCGGAGCGACTCAGCCTGTTCTAGGCCGATGTAACCAGTGTAGTTGTGTAAAAAAGTATTTACCATCACAATATTTGCACATTCAATGCTAATTTTTGCACAACGGAACACACATGCTTGACTGGGATGGTCTGCGGTATTTTCTCGAAGTTGCCCGCACACAGCGAGTCAGCGCGGCGGCGCTGCGGTTGGGGGTGCAACACACCACCGTATCGCGCCGCATACAGACGCTTGAGCGCGAACTTAACACGCGTCTTTTTGACAAGTCTAAGGCTACCGGCTTCACACTTACTGAGGAGGGCACACGTTTTTTTGCCTACGCAGAACAGATAGAAGGCACTGTGCTCAAGGCTCGTGAAGAGGTGTCAGGCCAATCGCAGACCCTGTCAGGCCACTTGCGGGTAGGGTCTACCGAAGGTTTTGGCAGCTATGTACTGGCCCCACTTATGATGGATTTTCAGCGTCGCTACCCTGCTCTTACCCTAGACATCATGCCTGTGCCACGCTTTATCAGCCTTTCCAAGCGAGAGGCTGACATCGCCATTTCACTAGAGCGCCCTCAACGCGGGCCTTATCTCTGCACCAAACTGTTGGATTATTCGTTAAAGCTTTACGGCAGCAAAACCTACTTGTCGCAATGCGCTCCTATACGCACCAAGGCACATCTGGCCGCGCACGACTTTATCGGTTACGTTGAAGAACTGCTTTTCAGTGACAGGCTGCGCTATCTGGAAGACATCGTACCCACTGACCGCGTCATCTTCAAAAGCACCAGTGTCATCGCTCAATATCACGCCTTACTGCAAGGCCGATCCTTGGCGATTTTGCCCTGTTTTATGGCCGAGCAAGACCCCAGGCTCGCACCGGTGCTGCATGACGAAATCACCATTACCCGCAGCTTCTGGATGTACTGCCACGAAGACCTCAGGCACTCCACACGAGTCATGGCCTTATGGGACTATCTGAAAAAATCCGTGCAATTAAACAAAGCATTACTTCAGGGTAACTCGGGACAATTGCTGTATCTTGATGGCGACGCCCAGTAGTCGCCGACGATGTCGCGCGTCCCGTCTACAATATAAGGCACACGCTGACGACACTGCTCAACCCGGCATGTATATCCAGTTGCCCAGGCTTTCACGGCCGTGGGCCTTCCCACGTAGCGAGAACCTTTCAATGAACGCCCTAGAACTGCTTGAACAAAGCCAGGTCATGCCAGTTATGGTGATCCAAGACATAACAACTGCCGTCGATCTTGCGCGCGCATTAATCCAAGGTGGTGTGCGCACACTTGAAATTACCCTACGTTCAGAGCACGCGCTGGACGCAATACGGCTGATCAGCCAGGAAGTGCCCGACGCGTTGGTGGGTGCCGGCACCGTTCGCACACCGGCTCAGTTTGAAGCAGCCATTGAGGCGGGGGCTGCCTTTTGTGTCAGTCCGGGGCTGACGCCATCGCTGGCCAGATCCGCACATCAGTTTAAAGTACCTTTTTTGCCCGGCATCGCCACGGCCTCAGAGTCTATGTTTGCCGCAGACCAGGGGTTTAGCGTACAAAAGCTGTTTCCGGCCGAAGCAGTTGGCGGCGTCGGGCTGCTAAAAGCCCTGTACGGCCCCTTGCCAGAAATCGTGTTCTGCCCCACTGGCGGCATCAATGCCGCAAATGCCCGCCAGTATCTGGCGCTACCCAATGTTAAATGTGTGGGCGGCTCATGGTTAACGCCCGAGGCAGCCGTTGCTGAAAGAAGTTGGGACGCCATTACCGCACTGGCCCGCGAAGCCTGCGCATAACGCGGTGTATGCGGTGTATGCGGTGTATGCGGTGTATGCGGTGTATGCGGTGTATGCGGCCATAATAACCGGCGCGCGATGTCATAGTCGGTCTCGGTTTTTCTCCTCAACGGCCTATCAACCGTTGAGGAGAACTACCTATCAAAGCGCTGTCAGCAGTTCTGCTCGCGTAGGTAGCCCTTCAGTATCGCCAAGCACCTGCACCGCCCTGGCGCCAATCCAGGTACCCCGCTCTACCGCGCGGCGCAAGGGCAGCTCTTCAAGCAGAGCGCTGATCACGCCCACCGCAAAACCGTCTCCCGCTCCCACGGTATCGACAACGCGCTCAACCCGGACCCCGGGCACATAGCCACTATCGTCGCCTGCGGAATAAAATGCACCCTCAGCGCCAAGCTTGATAACTACCACCTTTGCGCCGAGTGCATGATAAAACGCGGCAATGTCTTCAGGACGGCTATGCCCGGTAAGCAGCCTTCCTTCGTCAAGGCCTGGAAACACCCAATGCGCCATGGACGCCAGCTGATTAATGCCATCGCGCATGGCTTCAGTGGATGCCCACAGGCCAGGGCGAAGATTGGGATCAAAGGAAACCGTACGGCCGGCCTCCCGCATGAGCATCATGGCAGCGCGCTGAAGCTCAAAGCAATTTTCGGATATGGCCGAAAACACACCTGTCGCATGCAAGTGGCGCGCCGAGCACAGCCATTGCCTGTCGATGTCTGACACGCGCATGAGGCTGGCTGCCGAACCCTTACGATGATATTCATAGGGAGGGTCACTGCCGTCATGAACCCGCCCTTTAAACTGAAAGCCAGTGCGCTGCGTGGGATCGCAAACAACGTGAGAGCAGTCAATGCCCTCAGACTGCATGGTCTGCAGCAGATAGCGCGCCATGGAGTCCTGGCCCAATCTGGAAGCCCAGCCTACGCTAAGCCCTAGCCTGGCAAGGCCTATGGCAACATTGGTTTCTGCCCCTGCCGTACGCTTGTGAAATACGTCGACATCTTCAAGCGGCCCTGGCTCATTAGCCACCAACAGCATCATGGCTTCACCAAACGTGACCACATCTAGCTTGTTATTCAAACTACTCTCCGATTTGTTCAGGGACGAGGCATGGCAGGCTCAAGGCCAAACTTCGCCAGGCACGTAACAAGGCACTGCAGCCATAAGCCGCACCTTGCCAGGCACGTGACAAGACATGGCAGTCATAAGTCCACACCTCATCAAGCACGGCACCAGGTCGCACCACAAACCGGGGCCGCCGCTACCATCCGATGATTAATGATTAAGTATCTGACCCAGAAAGCTGCGCGTCTTGTCGTGCTGAGGGTTGCTGAAAAACTGGGTCGGCGGGGCCTGTTCTACAACCTGCCCGTCTGCCATGAAAATAACCCGGTCGGCCACACTGCGAGCAAACCCCATTTCATGGGTGACGCACAGCATGGTCATGCCGTCTTGCGCCAGGCCTATCATGGTGTCCAGCACTTCTTTGACCATTTCGGGGTCAAGTGCCGACGTGGGCTCATCAAACAGCATGATCTTGGGCGTCATGCACAAAGCGCGCGCAATAGCGACCCGCTGTTGCTGGCCACCTGAAAGCTGGCTGGGATATTTTTCTGCCTGATCCGCAATACGCACACGCGTCAGATACTGCATGGCAATCTCTTTGGCGGCTGCCTTGCTGATCTTGCGTGAACGCATGGGCGCCAGCATGCAGTTTTGCAGCACCGTCATGTGAGGAAACAGGTTGAACTGCTGAAACACCATACCCACTTCTTGACGCACTGCCTCGACATTGCGTGCATTGGCGGTTAAATCAATGCCATTAACCACAATACGGCCCTTCTGTATTGCTTCAAGGGCATTGATGCACCGGATTAGCGTCGACTTGCCTGACCCTGAAGGGCCACAGATGACAATACGTTCACCGGAAGCAACCGTGAGGTCGATGTCGGTGAGTGCATGAAAATCGCCATACCATTTATTGAGTTTTTCGATCTCGATAATTGGCTGGCCCTCAGGAAGCGCCCGGGCCCCGGGCGCTGTATGATTGCTGTTAACGTCAGACATGTTCACCAAAGGCTATTGTTGTCACTACTTGGAAAGTTTGGGCAATGGGGAGCCCAGCCATTTTTCGTACAGTTTGCTGAAGTTGCCATTGTCGATATTCTGGTCGATAAGAGCATTAACGGCCTTGAGTGTTTCAGGCTCACCCGGGCGCATGGCCACAGCCATTTCCTGCTGCAGCAACACAAACTTGTTCTCGTAGCGTCCAGGCTCGCGCTTGGCTATCTGTGCCGCCACCGTTGTCGAGCAGCCAATGGCATCAACCTGGCCGGAAAGCAAGGCCTGCATGGCTGAAGCATCGTCATCAAAACGCCTGATTTCAGCATCTTTAGGTGCAATCTTGGTGACGGCGATATCTTGAGTGCTGGCTCGCGCCACGCCCACGCGTTTGCCCGCAAGGTCTTTGGCATCGGTAATTTTTTCATCTTTACCGCCAAACAGCACAATTTGCGCGGCAGAGTATGGATGTGAAAACTGCACTTGCTTGGCGCGTTCGGGCGTAATGGCCAGCGACGCAACCAGCAGATCGACCTTGCCAGTTAGCAGAAATGGTATGCGATTAGGCCCCGTCACCGGCATAATTTGCAGCTTGACGCCCATGTCTTTTGCCAGCTGGCGAGCTACGTCGGCATCATAGCCATCGGGTTTGTTGTCAGTGTTCAAAATGCCATAGGGTGGAAAATCAACCAGCATGCCGATAACGACTTCGCCCTTTTCTTTGATCTTGTCTATGGTTTCTGCCGTTGCAGTACCAACGCCAAGCGCCATCGACACACACCCTGCCACAAGCGAAATACGCGCCAGCTGCTTCAATTTTGTTGTTAAAAACATACTATGTCTCCCCGTTGAAAATAAAACCCGAATGTTGTCGCGCACTAATTAATACGACCGCATCTCGGTTACCTTGACAGCGACGCCGCCAGGCGCCGCTCCATATGCCCAGCCAGAAGCGAAAGAGGCCAGCAAATACAAAAATAAATAGTGGCCACAATCGAAAACACCAGCATAGGCTGAAACGTTGCATTGTTAATAATTTGGCCAGCGCGCGTAAGCTCGGTGAAGCCAATAATGGCCGCCAGCGATGTGCCTTTGATGATCTGTACCAGGTAACCCACTGTTGGCGGCACGGCAATTTTAAGGGCCTGTGGCAAGACGACGTCGCGCATTTTGCTGCGATACGACAGGCCCAGTGCATCGGCAGCCTCCCATTGGCCTTGCGGTATGGCTTGTACGCAGCCACGCCATATTTCACCCAGGAACGCGCCGCTGTTCAAGGTAAGCGCAAGCGCAGCGGCCACCCAGAGATTGATATCAAGACCCAGCACCGGAGCACCAAAGAACACAAGAAATAACTGCAATAACAGTGGTGTGCCGCGGAAAATTTGTATAAAGCCCATGGACAAAGCCAACGCCACCCGGTTTCTGGAGCTGCGAGAAAGCGCCACAATCAGCCCCACCACACCCCCACCTATAAATGCCATTAACGACAGGGCAATCGTCCACTGTGCCGCCTGAAGAATAAACCAGAAATCTGAATAACCGAACGTACGCATTATCTTCCCCCCGGGTAATTGAGGGTGCGCTGAAAGATGACCCGGAAGGCATAGGAAAACAGCAAGGTCAGCAACAGGTATATACCCGTGACCACGATATAGATTTCAAAACTGCGAAAGGTTTCAGACTGCAGGTTGGCGGCGACCGAAGTAAGGTCATTGGC
This sequence comes from Alcaligenaceae bacterium, assembly GCA_013416395.1. Taxonomy (GTDB): domain Bacteria; phylum Pseudomonadota; class Gammaproteobacteria; order Burkholderiales; family Burkholderiaceae_B; genus Allopusillimonas. The sequence continues at coordinate 97,196 of JACCEP010000006.1, read as the reverse complement.
CGAGATAACCGAAACAACACTGGATGCCAGCATAAGCAAAATAAACTGGCTGGTCAGGGCCGGGTAAATAGCCCGCAAAGCGGGCTTGAGCACAATAAACCTGAACGTTTCTGCGCGCGAAAGATTAAGGGCCAAACCTGCCTCAATCTGGCCCTTGGGTATGGACTCTATGCCAGCCCGAACAATTTCGGTCGCATAGGCGCCAAGGTTTACCGTCATGGCGACGAGCGCTGCCGTGTAGGGCGACCAACGCACACCAATGGCGGGCAAGGCAAAAAAGAAAAAAAACAGCTGCACCAGAAAAGGGGTGTTGCGAATGAGTTCAATGTAAATATTGATAACCCAGCGCAGTGGTCTGGGGCCAGCTGTTTTGCCCCAAGCGCAAACCACTGCAATCAGGAGCCCAAGCACCATCGCAAGAAATGACAGCTGAATGGTCATCCAGGTGCCTCGGAGCAACAAGGGCCAGGCTTCAAAAACCGGACCGAATTGAAATGTATAGTTCACGCGATTACTTGAACCCAGTCAATGCCGGCACGCTGTGCATACCAACTGTCAGAATAGATATTGCCGTCTGGCCATTTATGGCACAGCTTACAGACACCTCTACCGAAAGCATAGATGTTGAATTGGTATGCGTCGAGGAAAACTAGCCATCACGCGCCAACATCGCCTTTCTGGTTGAAAACCCAACATGAAACCGGTTTCAGTGAGCTGTGCACAAAGTATATCAGCTGGTGTGTTCATCGATATTCTCTTCCTATTTGTCGATCTCACCTTCAAGACTATTGACAGCCTGACCGCCTGCATCGCCTTGATGGTTACCGGCAGCCTGACAGTTCGCGTCGCTTTGACGACTATCGACAGACTGATAGCCCGCATCACCTCGACGATTAGTCGCAGTCTGATAGCCCGCGCGGCCTTGGCGATCATCGGCAGCTCAACCATTCTCACTATTTTCACGTTTACGTAAATTGTCGGCAGATATGCCGGGGCCTCTTGTAGACCCTCTTATCATGAGTGTGCCCTGGGGGCGGAAATTTCTGCCCGGCGAGTCAAGACCGCCAAGGCGTTGCAGCAGGCAATTTGCCGCCAACTGGCCGATCTGGTCAGTGGGCTGCGCCAGCGCGGTAATGCCTGGGCCGACATAGGGGGCCCAAGGAGTGTCATCGATGCCGACCAGGCCCACATCAATACCCAGCCGCCAACCCAGCGATGCTGCGGCTTCCACTACCTGCAGTGTTATCACCGCATTGGCACAGATAATTGCGGGTGCCGCGCGCGCCTTGTCTTTAAATTGGCGTAAATTTTGTATAAGTGCCTGGGCGTCGTTTTGCGGCTGCTCTATACAGACGCCAGGAATCGCTGCGTCTGCCATCATTTGAGTAAAGGCCTGTTTACGCTCCATGCGTGAACTGACCTTGCCAACTGGCTCAGTAACCAGCATCAACTCGCCATACCCCGCGTCAATCAGGTGTCGACAGCATTCTTCTATGGCATGCCGATTGTCGAGCGCCACAATGTCAACGTCCAGGCCCGGGTGCAAGCGATCAATCAACACAACGGGCTTACCCTGGCTTGCTGCCTCGAGCAATGCGCCAGTATCGTGCCCCATAGCGTTCAGGACGAAGCCTTCAACCTTGTAAGACGACAACGCCTGCAGTGCAGCGCTTTCCCGTTCGCTTTCATTGCCGAGGTTGAACAACATGACCAGATACCCCGCTTTGCGGAGCGCTTCTTCAGCCCCGCGCAGCACGGCCACGGAAAAAGGATTGGTGATATCGGCCACCACAAGGCCAATTAGCTTGGATCGGCCCCATTTGAGCGCCTGGGCCATTGGACTGGGTACATAGCGCAGCTCGTTGATGGCGGCATCGACGCGCTCGGCGATCTGCGGTGACAGCAGTTTCTCGCGATGATTAAGAAACCGCGATACGGTGGCTTTTGATACCCCAGCGTGACGCGCAACGTCTGCAATCGTATTGCGCGGTGTATTTTTTTTCATTTAGTCGGGCCAATAACGTGAGCATCGTAGGTGTGCTGTCTCGAGGTCATTTTAGCCATCACCCTCGTCTGGGGCAAAGCACATTAAAAAAACCTATCGGAGCATGCGAAACCGGGCCAGGCAATCATCTGTATTTGTAAGGCCAAGCAGCGCTCAGGACCTTGGCTGCCTCGCGAGGCTGACCCATGCTGTGTTACTGCGATGACTTTGCAATACCGCTTCGATAAAGCGACTGCCCATCACACCATCGGTAAAATCGGGCAGGCGGCCTATAACCTGCTGGCCTTCGATCAGATCTGCCGCATCGCGATAAAGCTGAGCAAACGCCTCAATATAGCCCTCAGGATGCCCCGCCGGAATGCGCGTAGCATGCTGAGCCTCATCGTTACTCACTCGCCCTCGGGTAAGGCGCTGCGCCGCACCGCCCTGTGGCGTTAGCCAGAGCACGTCGGGGTGTTCCTGCTCAAAGCGCAACTGCGCTTTCGTGCCGTACACCCTCAAGGTTAGGGCATTTTCACACCCCGTCGCCACCTGACTTGCCCACAGTGTTCCGCGCGCTCCGTTGGCGTACCGCATCATGACCTGAACATGATCATCCAGCAGACGACCGGGGCCAAAAGTATGAAGCTCGGCGGCGATCTCTTCAGGCTCGCGGCCCGTAACATAGCTGGCAAGCTGGTAAGCGTGGATACCAACATCTCCCAATGTGCCGGCAGGCCCAGCCAGTGCCGGATCTTCACGCCAGCCACCCTCGCCCGTCAACGCCTGACCCTCGGCCCACCAGTCTTGCGAATACTCAACCTGCACCAGACGCAAATCGCCAATTAAGCCCTGCTCAACCAGTGCCCGTGCGTGTCGCACCATGGGATAACCGGTGTACGTATGTGTCAGCACACAGACCAGGCCAGTTTGCTCGGCGAGCTTTTGCAGGGCAAGTGCGTCAGCCAGCGTAGTCGTGAGCGGCTTATCGCAGATGACGTGAATGCCTTCGGCCAGAAACGCCCTGACAACGGGTCCATGCAGATAGTTGGGCGTAACAACGGAAACCACGTCAATGCCTCCTTGACCGGCACGGCGCATGTTTCCTTCGCAACGCGCCATTTCGCGCCAGTCTGCATAACTGCGCTCAGGTGCAATACCCGCGTCGGCAGCCCCTTGCGCCGCCCGCGCGGCATCAGCAGAAAGCGCACCAGCGACCAGCTCATAGCGGTCATCGAGTCGCGCTGCCATGCGATGTACCGCGCCAATAAAGGCTCCCTTTCCACCCCCAACCATGCCTAGCTTTAATCGTGATCGCACCAATTCTCTCCGCTTATCCAAAATGCCTGGTTACGTGCTCGTGAGCCCGAGCAAAGCCCGGTTCTGCGCTTGCGTAGTGCCGCTTTTGACAAAATCATCAAACGCATGCTCGGCAACCTGAATGATATGGTCTGTAATAAAGGCCGCGCCTTCGGCAGCACCTTGCTCAGGGTGCTTCAGAGCACACTCCCATTCCAGCACGGCCCAGCCCGCAAAATCATACTGGGCCATACTGGAAAAAATGGCACGAAAATCAACCTGCCCGTCGCCCAGCGACCGGAAACGGCCGGCCCGTTCTACCCAGTTCGCGAAGCCACCGTATACACCCTGGCGACCCGAAGATCGAAATTCGGCGTCCTTAACGTGAAAGGCGCGAATGCGTTCATGGTAAATATCAATGAAGGCAAGGTAGTCGAGTTGCTGCAGCACAAAATGGCTGGGGTCATACAAAATCGCGGCACGACTATGCCCACCTACCTCTTCGAGAAAGCGCTCAAAACTGGTGCCATCGTGCAGGTCTTCACCAGGGTGCAGCTCGTAGCACACATCAACACCCGCCTCGTCAAACGCATTGAGCACCGGGCGCCAGCGTCGTGCCAGTTCAGCAAACGCTTCCTCTACCAGGCCAGCAGGACGTTGCGGCCACGGATACATATAGGGCCAGGCCAGTGCACCCGAAAACGTCGCATGCGCCGACAGCCCCAGACGCTGCGAGGCCTTTGCTGCAAGTATTAACTGATCATGCGCCCATTGCTGGCGCGCTGCGCGATTACCTCGCACCTCAGGTGCCGCAAACCCGTCAAACAAGGTATCGTAGGCAGGATGCACCGCCAGCAACTGGCCTTGCAAATGGGTAGAGAGCTCGGTAACGGCAAGCCCGTGCGCCTGCAGCATACCGGCGACATCATCACAGTATGTCTGGCTGTTTGCGGCCAGCTCCAGATCAAACAGTGCGGTATTGCTCGTCGGTATTTGTACACCCTTGTAGCCCAACCCAGCTGCCCAGCCCGCCAAGCCTTCCAGCGTATTGAACGGCGCTTTCTCGCCGATAAACTGTGCCAGGAAAATACCCGGCCCTTTAATTGTCTTCATGATCCACTCGCTTGAGCTGGTGTTCCCGGCAGTGGCACGCCCATGCTTGTACGCGCATGTTTGGCGAACTTACGGAGGCCAGGCAAAGTGCGCCCGCAACCTGCACGCCTCTTATGAAAGGCCTGCATATGCGTCGGGCTTTAAATACATTATGCCGGTTTGCAGACGTAACACCCATCTGCATGGGAAGCTGCAAACCGGCACGCCTGATCAGAACGGAGAGTCAGGGAAGTAAAAGTCTTTGGCGTTTTCTTTGGTGATGAGTACCGAAGGCACTATCGTCATGTCAGGCAATTTCTCGTTTTTCAGCCTGGCCTCAGCTGTAAGCTTGATGGCCTCGTAAATAAACTTGGGCGAATAGGACACATCGGCCTGAAGCAGGGGATTAGTGCCCTCAAGAATGGACTTGACCATATCCTTGGCACCAGCACCGCCAAATACTATCTTGATGTCGCTTCGCTTGGCCTGTTCGATTGCCTTCAATACGCCCACTGCCATGTCGTCGTCCGCAGCCCAGACCGCATCGATATGTGGAAATCGGGTGAGGTAGTCTTGCATGACCTTGAACGCATCATCGCGATTCCAGTTGCCATACCGTGCGTCCAGCAGCTTGATGTCAGGATGCTTATCAATAACCGACTTGAACGCATCCATGCGTTCGTTATCAAGCGTAGTAGGTATGCCGCGCAAGGCCACAATATCGCCCTTGCCATCCAGCTGTTTCACCAGATACTCGGCTGCCAGCTTGCCAAACGCCGTGTTGTCACCCGACACGTAGGCGTCTTGTGCGCTGGTGTCTGTAAGGCCCCGGTCGACCACGGTGATATACACACCTTTCTTTTTCAGTTGCATGACGGGTTGTGTCAGCGAAGCAGACTCAAACGGCATAATGACCAGAGCATTGATCTTGTTGACGGTAAGTAAATCTTGAAGCTGGTTTGCTTGCTCAGGCGCACCACTGGACGTCTTGACGATGACTTTCAGGTTGGGGTGTGCCGCTTCGAGTTCTTTCTTGGCTTCGTTCGACCACCACACAATACCTGCCGTAAAACTATGCGTGGCGGCCGGTATGGATACGCCGAGAGTCACCTTCTCCTGAGCCAGTGTGCTTGCCGAAAAACCAAAGGCCGCCACGGCGGAGAGCCCGACAGCGAGTTTACGTAAAGAGAATTGCATGCTGTGTCTCCATATTTTCATAAATGCCGAACCCAAGCTCGGCCAGATTGATGGCCGTTGATGTCACCAACGACTGTGCCACGTTGCTACAACCTTTGCGGGCCAAAATGCCCGCCCACCCTGCTGTACTCACGAACGCCTGCGCTGCATAAAGGCCACGATAATGATTACAAAGCCTTGCACCGCCGCGTTCAGATACACACTGATAATGCTGGTCAGATTGAGAATATTGCCAATAACCGAAAGCAAAATGGCACCGACTACCGTGCCAGTCATGGACCCGGAGCCCCCCTTTAAGGCGGTACCTCCCACAATGACGGCTGCAATGGCCTCGAGCTCCCAGAGCAACCCGGTGGTGGGGCTGGCTGACCCCAGTCTGGGCACGTACAGCACCGTCGCAATACCCACACACATGCCAAGCAATACATAGGTAAGCGTTTTGCATCGGTCAACGTTTACGGCGGCATAACGTGCCACTTGCTCATTGGAGCCTATGGCCTGAACATAGCGCCCGAATGCAGTACGGTTAAGCACGATGCCACCCATGATCGCAATGGCCAGAAACACCCATACTGGCACTGGCATGCCCAATAGACTGCCGTAATACACAGGGCTGTAGGCATCTGACACGTTCATGTCGAGCGTGATCGCGCCGCCATCCGAAAGGTAAGTAAGGTAAGCCCTGAAAATACCCAGCGTGCCCAGCGTGACAATAAACGGTTCAATGCGCCCGCGCGTAATCAGCAACCCATGCGCCAGGCCTAACAGCCCTCCCATCACGATGGCGAACACCATGCCCAGCACAATAATGAGCATCATGGAGTCGACCATGCCAGTGAGCGCGTTCATGACCAGAATCATGCTGCCGGCAATCAAGGCTGCCATTGATCCAACCGAGAGGTCTATGCCTCCCGAAATAATTACGAAACACATACCCACCGAGATAATGCCTATGAACGAGGTACGCGTCAGCACATTCAGAATGTTGTCGATGTCCGCAAAATTGCTGTTGAGCATGGTGCCCGCAATACACAGCAGCACCAGGCCAGCAATAGGCCCAAGCCCATGCAAATGCCTGGCCCAACCGCCGTTCTGATGTCGTTGACCCACTCCACCCTCAGCACCGGGCGGCATATCAGGCTGTTTGTGTTCCGGTTGCATGCGCAATCAGCTCCTTTTCGTTCAGTTGATCTTGTTCCAGCACACCCTGCTGGTGCCCCGTACGCATCACAAGCACTCTGTGGCAAAGCCCGATGAGCTCGGCCAGTTCAGAAGAAATCACAACCACCGCCAGCCCATTGCTGGCCAGTTTCTGGATCAGAAAATAAATATCGCGCTTGGCACCGATATCGACGCCGCGTGTCGGTTCGTCAAGAATGACAACACCCGGGTGGGGGTGCAACACCTTGGCAAGCGCCAGCTTTTGCTGATTGCCGCCCGATAACGCTGAAGCGGGCACGTCCAGACTGCCCGTGCGTATGCCAAACTCGCTAACAGCCGTCTTGAGGGCCTCACGCTCGCCCGCAGCGTCGATAAAGGGCTTTGCGTAACGCTCCAGCGCCATCAGGGTGAGGTTCTGTCGCAGCCCGAAGGACAACAATATGCCTTTGCCTTTACGGTCTTCACTCAAATAAGTAAGCCCAAACCGCGCGGCATCACGGGGGTTGCGAAAGCGATGAGGCACCCCTCGCATAAACACTTGGCCGGACTCACTGGGCCGCAAGCCCAGCAGACCTTCAAACAATTCGGTACGACCCGCTCCCACCAGCCCTGCAAAGCCCAGAATTTCACCCGGACGCACACAGAAGCTGATGTCATGAGCCCAACCTGGCACGCTGAAGTTTTTTACCTCTAACGCAGGGGCCACACCTGAGGGTGCAGGTATTTTTTCAGGGAACAGGTCTTCGAGTTCTCGGCCTACCATTAAGTTGGCCATTTCACGTCGCGAGGTACCTGCAGTGGGTCGCGCGGTGATAAAGCGACCGTCACGCATGACGACAATACGATCGGTAATTCGCTCGACCTCGTCAAGTTTGTGCGATATATAAATAACCGTCGTGCCCGCCTCGTGAAACCGGCTGATTAACCCGAACAGCCTTTCGGTTTCTGTTGGGGTCAGTGTCGCCGTAGGCTCATCCATAACCAGCAACCGCGTATTTTTGGACAGCGCCTTGGCAATTTCCACCAATTGCTTTTCAGCAACGATAAGCTGGCTTACCTTGGTATCAGGGTCTGCACGCAGCCCGACCTGGTCCAGCAGCGCGGTGGTTTCGCGGCGCATCCATGCGCTGTCAAGAAACAGGCCACGCTTTTTTTCACGGCCCAGGAAAATATTTTGCGCAATGGTAAGGTCATCAGCCAGGTTGATTTCTTGGTGGATGAGGACTATGCCCAGGCTCTCGGCCTCACCTGATGAGGCAAAGTGGCAGGGGTGCCCATCAATAAGCAGGCTACCCTGGCTGGGCTGCTCGTAGCCACACAGTATTTTCATAAGCGTAGACTTGCCCGCGCCATTTTCGCCGAGCAGGCCATAGACATGGCCACGTTCAAAGCTTATATCGACGTCATGCAGCACCCGTACAGGGCCAAAGTCTTTGCTTACCGAGTTGAAGCTGGCGGACAGGCTCATTACGCGCTCTCCCGTATAACAAGACGATGCGGCAGCACAACACCACCCTGGGTGCCCGTGCCGTCATCCAACCGTTTTAGCAGCAACCATGCGGCTTGCTCGCCCAGCGTACGCATGGGTTGGGCCACTGTTGTCAGGGCCGGCCATGTTTGCTGTGCCAGGGCAATATCGTCAAAGCCCATGACGGCCATGTCGTCTGGCACACGCAGGCCTGCATCGTAAAGCCCGCGCATAACCCCTATGGCCAAGGTGTCTGACACGGCAAAAACAGCCGTTGGCCGCTGATCAAGGGCCAACAAGCTGGCGGCAGCTTGCCGACCCGCAGCAAAATCCAGGCTCTGCACCTGAACACAGTAGTCAGGCCGACAGGCAATATTAACTTGCTGCAGGGCGTCTTGGTAGCCCTTTAAACGTTCGCGCGCATACATAAATCGGGTATCAGAATTGACGAAGGCTATACGTGTATGCCCCTGCCCTACCAGGTAAGACACGGCGTCATGCGCCGCAGTGCAATTATCAATGCCAACATAGGGCACAGCCACGCTTTCATCATATTCACAGCACGCCACCCAGGGAAAATGCATGGCGGCTCCACCCATGGCCTTCTGCACTGTGTCGGGGTCAAGGCAGACAGCACCATCAGCACGCCGCGAATACAACAGGTCAAGGTAACGACGCTCGCGCAGCGCGTCGCCACCCGTCTCGCACAAAAGTACTGAATACCCCTTTTCTTGCACAATCGCGTTAAAACCATGGACGATAGGCGCATAAAACGGATTGTCGATATCAGGCACCAATGCAAGTAATAAACGGCTTTCGTCAGTGCGCAGGCTGCGTGCCAGCTGGTTGACCCTATACCCCAGCACCTGTACTGACTCCATAACGTGTTGACGGGTATGTTCGCGAACGGCCTCACTGCTATTTAGCACACGCGAAACCGTCGCCACCGAAACACCGGCGTGCTGAGCGACTTGCGCTATCGATACGCTGCGATCGTGTCGGCCACGCGGATCAGATCGGGAGTATGGCTTTGCCATGGCGAGAAATTATCTCCTGCAGTTTTTCTATGGCAAGGGGTTATCACCCTCTTGTCCCATGAAAATGTAATCGATTACATTATTACATCGGGTTGAGCCGCTCACCCATGCGGACTTACCCTGAAACATCGAACCCGACTGGTTCTATGGCTGTCATCAAATTACAATCAGACAGTAGGTGCGTTTGCATTAGTACGCTGCAAAGCGTCACGCCGCCTAAAAAGGAGACTCATGGCCACTACACCCGCCTTTGACATCATTTTTTTCGGGGGTACCGGCGACTTGGCCCTACGCAAGTTGATCCCTGCGCTCTTTCACGCCCATCAATCGGGCACGCTTAATAAAGACGGGCGTATTTATGCCCTTGGTCGCAAAGCCGTCAACAACGAAGCGTACCTGGCATTGCTTGAAGAGCGCGTCAAGCCCAGGCTTGGAGACGGCGTCGACGAAAGCACCTGGCAAGGCTTTACCGACCGTATCCACTTCCTGAAGCTGGATGCCGACCGCGCTGAAGACTACACGCATCTGGCAGGTATTTTGGGCCACGACAGCAACCGCGTCACCGTGCACTATCTGGCAACCGCACCGCACTTATTTACCGGGATCTGCGGGCATCTTGCCAAGGCCGGGCTTAACCACCCCGGTACACGGCTAGTGCTCGAAAAACCTCTGGGCCATGATCTGGCGTCATCGACGGCCATTAATCAGGCTGTCGGCCAGTGGTTTACTGAAAGCCAAATCTACCGCATTGATCATTATCTGGGCAAAGAGTCAGTACAAAACCTGCTGGCCATACGTTTTGGCAACACGCTATTCGAGCCGCTGTGGCGACGCGAATGGATAGACAACGTACAAATTACCATTGCCGAAGAGCTTGGCGTTGAAGAACGCGGTGAGTTTTATGACCGCACCGGGGCCCTGCGCGACATGCTGCAAAGCCACTTGTTGCAGTTGCTGTGCATGGTGGCCATGGAGCCACCAGCCAGTATGTCAGAAGATGCCGTGCGCGATGAAAAGCTCAAGGTGCTCAAGTCGCTTAAACCTTTCAGTACAGAAGATGTTTTAACCAAGACCGTGCGCGGACAATACCGCAGCGGCGCCATTCGTGGTCAAGCCGTAACCGGATACCTTGACGAGCCCCACGTGGCTTCAGACAGCAACACCGAAACCTTTGTAGCGCTGCAGGCCGAAATCAGCAACTGGCGCTGGGCTGGCGTGCCGTTTTTCTTGCGCACCGGAAAGCGCATGCAAGAAAGAGTGGCCGAGATTGTGATCAATTTTCGCCATGTACCGCATGCATTGTTTCCGGCTCCTGTAGACCAGCAAGCCGGCAACAAGCTGGTGATCAGGCTGCAGCCCACCGAAAGCGTACGGCTGCATTTCATGACCAAAAAGCCGGGCGACACCATGAGCCTGCAATCTACCTATCTGAATCTTGATTTTCAGACTATGTTCAAGGCGCCGCGCGCCGACGCGTACGAACGTCTTCTGCTTGATGTCATCCGCGGCCGTCTCGCCCTGTTCATGCGCGGCGACGAACAGGCCCAGGCATGGAGCTGGGTAGAGCCTATACTGGCCTGCTGGGACAGGCATTCTATTGCCCCCAAAACCTATACTGCCGGCAGTTGGGGGCCCGCAGCCTCCAGCGGGCTGCTGTCGCGCGCAGGCGCAACCTGGCAAGAGGAGACCTAAAATGTGGCATGAATTTGCCTCAGCGTCCGACTACATTAATGCGCTTGCTCGTTATGTTGCCAATTCTTTGGAAGCAGACATCGAGAAAACGGGGCGCGCCGGGCTGGCCGTTTCAGGCGGCAAATCGCCCATCCCCCTCTTTGAGGCATTAAGCACCATAGACCTGCCCTGGCCCGCTGTTGACATAATGCTGGTCGATGAGCGTTTTGTGCCGGTAGACGACCCCGACAGCAATGAAAACCTGGTGCAATTGCACCTATTACGTGACAAAGCGGCCAATGCGCGGTTTTATGGTCTGGTCACCAGTACAAACCTGGCGGAGTGTGTAAACCTGGCCAACAGCCAGCGGCATGAAAACATTACGCTGGCCATACTGGGCATGGGCGACGATGGCCATACTGCCTCGCTGTTTCCGGAGGCCGCACAACTGCATGAGGGCCTTGCCCCCGACACCACACAGCGCTATCTGCACGTTACCCCGCCCAGTGCGCCACACGAACGCATCAGCATGACATTGCCTGCCATACTTTCAGCCCAGAAAATCGTGATTGCCATCAATGGCCCGGTCAAACGCCAGGTACTCGAAAAGGCCAGCATCAAGCCAACACCCGCCCTGCCTATCAGCTACGTAGTGACCCAAACCGGAGTCCCCTGTGATATCTACTGGCACAACTAAACCCCTACGCCTTGTGGCTGATATTGGCGGCACCCATGCCCGCTTTGCCTTGTGTTCGTCGGTAAACGATATTAAACACATCAGTGTGCTGGCAAGTGACGATTTCCCATCCATCGACGCTGCCATACACCACTACCTCAGCCAACACGGCAACCCAGGGGTAGAAACGGCCGTCATTGGCATTGCCAACCCAGTACTTGGCGATCAGATCAAAATGACGAATCACCCATGGTCATTTTCCATCGAACAAACGCGCAAGGCACTCGGCCTGAAGCATATGCACGTCATCAATGACTTCACCGCACTCGCCCTTTCTTTGCCCCATCTACCCAGCAACGAGCTAACGCAGGTTGGTGGTGGCCCGGGCGCTAAAAACACACCCATGGCCGTACTGGGGCCTGGCACCGGCCTGGGGGTATCTGCCCTAATACCCACGCCACAAGGCAGCTTTGTGCCACTGGCGGCTGAAGGTGGTCATGTCAGCTTTTCGCCAGAAAACGAGCAAGAGCTCATACTCTGGCGTGAGGCGCGTGACGAATACGGTCACGTATCGGTTGAGCGCCTGGTTTCGGGGCCCGGCCTGGTTTTCATTTATGAATCATTGTGCCGTGCACAAGGGCAATCACCAGAAAAATACACGCCGTCTGATATCAGTGAACACGCCATTGCCAACACAGACCCCCTGTGCCGCGAAGCACTGGACACACTGTGCGCCATACTGGGTACGGTTGCCAGCAACCTCGCCGTTACCCTGGGCGCACGCGCCGGTGTATACATTGGTGGCGGCATCATCAAGCGACTGGGCAGCTATTTTGCGCAGTCGCCCTTTCGTGCCCGGTTTGAAAACAAGGGCCGATTTTCATCTTACCTGGCTGCCATCCCGGTATACGTCATTCAAAGCAAACAACCCGCACTGCTGGGCGCCGCCGCGTATGAGAGCGCTGGCGGCTAAGCTTGCAAACTGTTCAACGACTACCGCTTACATCGTCGAAGACAGCCCCCCGTCCACTGCAAGTATCTGCCCCGTCACAAAGCGCGACTCACGAGCAGCCAGAAACACAACCGCCGACGCAATATCCTCAGGGTCGCCCCAGCGTTCCTGAGGAGTACGGCCTTGCAACCACGTATTAAATGACTGATCGTCCCACAACTTTTTAGTCAGCTCAGTCTTGATATACCCCGGCGCTATCGCGTTGACGGTGACACCCGAGTCGGCAAACTCTGCAGACCACTGCCGCACCAAACCATGCATGGCTGCCTTGGCTGCCGTATAGGCGGTGATATCTTTACGCCCCAATATCGCGGTAATTGAACCTGTGAACACAATGCGGCCGTATTCTTGTGCCACCATAGCCGCAGCGATATGCCGTGCCAAGGCCCACTGCGCAGTAAGGTTGGTAAAGACAACGCGTTCAAAGTCGTGCAGCGGAAAAGACAGCAGTGGTTCGCGATGCTGTATGCCCGCATTGGCAAAAAACACGTCTATCTTTCCGAGCTTATCTCTGACGCGCTCCACAGCTTCAATGGCCTTGTCAACTTCCGCGATATCGAAACACGCCACATGTGCGGCAATACCCTCATCGCGCAAACTGGCGGCAGCCGCGTCCAGTTGTGCAGCATCGCGCCCATTGAGCACCACTTCAGCACCCTGCTGTCCCAGCGCGCGGGCCGCCGCTAAACCTATGCCACGCGATGAGCCCGTAATCAGGGCGACCTGCCCGCTGAAATCAAACATACACCGTCCTCAGAAGTTAACCTTGTCGCCGCCTTTAAGCTGCAGCATGGCGCGTGCATCATCGGGCGTGGCGATGTCAAGATTGAGCGCTTCAAGAATAATGCGAATGCGCTTTACCTGCTCGGCATTGGATGAGGCAAGCTGCCCGGGGCCGATCCACAATGAGTCTTCAAGCCCCACTCGTACGTTGGAGCCCATGGCCGCACCCATGGTGGCCAGGGGGATCTGGTTACGGCCAGCACCAAGTATTGACCACAGGTAGTTGTCACCAAACAGCCTGTCTGCCGTGCGACGCATGTGCATGAGGTCTTCAGGGTCGGGCCCTATGCCGCCCAAAATACCAAACACAGATTGGATAAACGGTGGGCTCTGGACAAGCCCGCGATCCATGAAGTGTGCAAGATTGTAGAGGTGGCTGATGTCGTAACACTCAAACTCGAAACGCGTGCCGTTGTCAGCACCTTTACGCAAAATGGTTTCGATGTCTTTGTATGTATTCTTGAAGATCAGGTCACGGCTGTTTTCAAGGTGTTGACGCTCCCAATCATGCTCAAACGTCTTGAAACGCTCAAGCATGGGGAAAAGGCCAAAGTTCATCGACCCCATGTTCAGTGACGCCACTTCGGGTTTGAACTCCATGGCCGGTCGCATGCGCTCTTCAACCGTCATGTGCGGGCTGCCACCTGTCGTGATATTGACCACGGCGGTGGTGGCAGCTTTGATTTTGTTTAAAAATGGTCTGAACGCTTCGGGATCTTGAGTGGGCTTGCCATCTTTGGGATCACGCGCATGCAGATGCAAAATAGCCGCACCCGCCTCGGCGGCAGCAATGGCAGCTTCGGCGATCTCATCCGCCGTAACAGGCAGGTTTGGCGACATGCTTGGGGTGTGAATTGCGCCGGTTACGGCGCAGGTAATGATTACTTTACGTTTGCTGGCCATGGTAGGTCCTAATCAGAAGCTAAATAGAATGTGATGAGCCGAGGGTGTAAAAAATTCTGTGTAACCGCCCGGGGTGATATGTCGTCGCTGATACGATCCTCGAACTCGGATGAGCCCGGCGCACGATCACGTGCGTTCAGACTCATTCATGGTTTTTTTGTGTTGCATCAGCGCCATCAAGCGTTCATCGCGCCAAACGCGTCTATCGAGCAAGCGCTCTTTCGCCAGCAGTTCGCGGCGCTGGGTGTCGATGACGGCTATGGTTTCTTCGCTCCACGCGTCGGTTGAGGTTTGCTGCTGTCCGATTGACGTGTACATATCACCGTAGCGGGCGCAGTAATCGCGAACCCCCTCCGGAGCGTTCAGATCAATGGTTTCAAACGGGCCCATAAACGACCAGCGCAGCCCAAGGCCTTCTTTGACAGTTACATCAAGGTCTTCGACGCTGACGCAACCGCTTTGCACCAGCTTGAAGGCCTCACGCAACAGCGCGCCCTGAAGGCGGTTCAACACAAACCCTTCCACCTCGTGATTGACGCGCACGGGTTTCTGGCCGACCTCAGTCATGATCTGGGACGCGCGGTCGATGACGTCTGCCTGCGTCCATGGCGCCCCGCACAATTCAACCACAGGAATCAGATAAGGCGGGTTGACCGGATGCGCGACCAGACACCTGCCACGCCCTGGCAAGTCTTGCGTAAACGCTGACGCAGGTATGCTTGACGTAGAACTGGCCAGTATGACTTCAGGCCCCACCAGTGCATCCATGCGACGGTAAATTTCTTTCTTTATCTCTACTTTTTCGGGCAGGTTTTCTTGTACATAATCGACACCCTCCAGCGCCTGCTCGAGCGAGCTCGCCGCAACAATTCGGTTGACGACTGTTGATGCATCACCCAGCAGACCGCGCTCCTGCAGCGTATGGGCAAGTTGATCAATAAGCTTTACGGCCTGAGCCAGGGCGGCAGGGTTACCATCCCACAGCTTGACCTCACACCCGCCTCGCGCAAAGACGATGGCCCACGCTTGACCAATAAGGCCAGCACCAATAACAGCAATTTGCATGGTAGGTTTCTCCGGAATCAGACCAAAGACTGCGTATGGCCATCGACCACCAGAGCCTGACCACTTACGCTAGCGGCCGCACCACTGGCCGTAAACAAGACCATATTGGCAATATCGCGTGCCGACACCATACGACCCAGCGAAGCTTGCTGCTCGTACTGGTCCGCAACCTCTTGCTCCGGACGCCCGAGCGTTTTGGCTTTGGCCGCAATAACGGCGCGTATGCGCGGCCCCTCAACCGCACCCGGCAAAATCGCATTGACGCGTATGCCATCTTTCCCCAGTTCAATGGCCAGGGTTTTGGTAAAGCCCACGACAGCCCACTTGGAGGCTGAATAGGCCGACCGCCCTGCAAAGCCAAGATGCCCTGCCGCCGAAGAAAGATTAATCATTACCCCTGCATCTGACTTTCTGAGCATGGGCACGGCCAAACGTGCACAAAGAAACTGGCCCGTGATATTGACGGCGAGAGTACGTTCCCAATCGCTGAGGCTAAGGGTTTCGACATACCCTGTCGGCCCGGCAATACCGGCATTGTTCACCAGTACATCTAGCCCACCGAGACTGGTTTGCACCGCCTCAAACAATGCGGCGACGTTTTTCTCATCTGACACGTCTGCCACGCACGTATGAACATGAGGCAGTTCTTTGCGGGCGTGAGCTAGCAGCTCTTCATTAATATCACAGATAAACACGTCGGAACCAGCCGACACAAATACCCGCGCCATCTCCAAGCCCAAACCGCCTGCCCCTGCAGTGATCAGTACCTTTTTGCCCTTCATACTTACGTCTTCAAACATTGCTGTTCCTCATACCCAGAGTTGTTGTTTACGGAAATCAAGATTTACCAGCAGCCCGCACACTATCACTATGCGTTGCGCGTTTTCGTTAGCTGTTACGTTCTTCACGTTTCACACTACAGCGTAAATATCCTCGTTATACTATCCAACTGTGATCACAGATCACAGTCAGTAATTACCCTAGGGCCAAAAGCATGACTTTCGCACTTAAACCACCTCCGCGAAGAGAGACACTGGGCTCCAATGCGCTCGCACAAATTAAAGAGCTTTTGCTGACAGGACGCGTCATGCCCGGTGAGCAACTTTCTTTGCGCTCAACGGCAGAAGCACTTGGTGTAAGCGTGATGCCCGTGCGCGAAGCGGTTTATCAACTGGTGGCCGACCAGGCACTTGAGGTGGCGCCCAATCGCTCAGTGCGCGTGCCCACCCTCAATGCACAGCAGTTCCGTGAAATTACAGAAATACGCCTGCAGGTTGAGGGTTACGCGGTGGAACAGGCGACGCAACATGTAACGCCCGACTTGCTAAGTGAGCTACGCAGGCTGAGCAACGCACTCGCTGATGAAATGGGCCCGCCGGGCAAAGACATGGCCAACGTCGTGCAATTAAACAAAAAACTGCACTTTGCGATTTATGAAGCCGCAGGCATGCCCATGCTGGTCAAAATTATTGAAAGCCTGTGGCTTAGAATAGGCCCTATCCTCAACTACGATTTGCATATCGGTTCAGAGAGAACAGAAAACAAAATCGCTGTGGTCCATCATGAAAAAATGATAGACGCACTTGAGGCCGGCGACGCCAGTTCAGCGCGCGATGCACTTCAAAGTGACATACGCAGCGCCTTCGAGCATATTTGTCAAAAACGGTTTTCGTAAAGAGAAGCTTCAATGCATACCAGCCTGCCCAATATCGATTTCATCCGCCGCTTGCCCAAAACAGAGCTGCATCTGCACATCGAAGGTACGCTGGAGCCCGAACTGCTCTTTGAACTGGCCGAACGCAACGCCGTCGTGCTGCCCTACAGTTCTGTAGAGGCGCTTCGCACCGCCTACCAATTTGACAGTCTGCAATCGTTTCTTAACCTCTATTACGCCGGCGCCAGCGTACTGATTACAGAACGCGATTTTTACGACATGACCATGGCCTATATGCGCCGGGCGCACGCCGACGGGGTTGTGCATACCGAGATCATGTTCGACCCGCAAACCCACACTCAGCGGGGCGTACCCATAGAGACGGTGTTTGCCGGCATTGCCCGCGCATTGCGCGAAATGCGTGCCGCTGAAGGAATGAGCAGTTATCTTATATTAAGTTTTTTGCGTCATCTGTCAGAAGCCGAAGCCTTCGATACCCTCGAAGCCGCCTTGGGCCTGCGCGAGCAGTATCAGGATCTCTGGATCGCGGTCGGGCTCGACTCGGCCGAAAGTGGCAACCCTCCCGCCAAGTTTGAACGTGTCTATGCGAGAGCACGCGAGCTGGGCTTTAGGCTTGTCGCCCACGCAGGTGAAGAAGGGCCGGCTGAGTATGTGCGCGACGCGCTGGATCTGCTCGGCGTCGAGCGAATCGACCATGGCGTTGCCTGTGAACAAGACCCCGCGCTGCTGAAACGTTTGGTGGCATCGCAAACACCCCTGACGGTGTGCCCACTTTCAAACCTGAAACTGTGTGTAGTCGATGATATGCAGCAACACAACCTGGCGCGCCTTCTGCGGTTGGGCCTTATGGTCACAATAAACTCGGATGATCCGGCTTATTTTGGCGGATACATCGCTGAGAATTATGAAGCCTGTGTACAGGCACTGGCGCTTGACCACAATGAAGTTGCCACGTTGGCCGGCAACAGCATCAAGGCTTCGTTTTTGCCATCGTCACAAAAGGCCGTGCTGCTGGGGCAACTTAAGCAAGTGCTTGCGTCGGGTGATGAAGGCCTATAAGTAGTTCGAGGTCACAGCGGTTGCGACTGTAAGCAGTGAGTCACGGAGACAGTTTTTTATATAGCGCGCCGTGTCCGTCACTAAATGGCGGCACTGCAATGCGTCGTTGTGCAGTATACGCAGCAGCTCGCGAGACGATACGGGTGGACGCCGACGAAATCTGTCTTGAACACTGGACATCGAACGCCCAGAAAAAAGCCCACCGATTAAAGTGGGCTCTTTTTAATACCTGACTGACTAATTAATTAGGCAGCTTCGATATTTTTAGCTTGTGGGCCTTTTTGGCCTTCAGCTGCAACGAAAGAAACGCGTTGGTTTTCTTCGAGCGACTTGAAGCCGGTGCCGATGATGTCGCTGTGATGAGCGAACAAATCTTTACCACCCGACTCAGGCTTGATGAAACCGTAGCCTTTTTCGTTGTTGAACCACTTTACAATACCGAATTCTGTTTGCATTTTTTGCAATCCCTAAGATAAACGAGCGACATGCCCTGGAAGGAAGACTGTCAAGGTGTAGAGATTGAGCAAAACGGTACTGTAACGGGTACTGATTGAACTAACTTCGACGAACTTGAAAATCTAGCCATGTATAGTAAGGATAATAATGCAGCCAGTCAACAAATTTTTATCACTTTGTGCACTGCCCCGCCAGTTTTACGCGCGTGACACAATTACTGTGGCTAAAGCACTGCTGGGGAAGTATTTGGTGCATGTCGTAGACGGCCAGGCCCGCATAGGGCGTATTGTCGAAAACGAGGCTTACCTGGGGCCTATAGACCTTGCCGCACACGCGTCAAAAGGCCTAACCAAACGCACACGTGCCATGTTCGGGCCGCCTGGACATGCCTATATATACCTAATCTACGGCATGCACCACTGCATGAATGTAGTAACCGAGCCTGAGGGCTCGGGCACAGGCGTGCTGCTGCGTGCCGTCGAGCCTATAGCAAACCTTTCGGACAACACCCGCGGACCGGGGCGGCTATGTAAAGCCTTGGGTATCGACCTTACCCTCTACGGCCATGACTTCTGCAGCGACACACTCTATATTGCGAACGCACCAGACGAGCAGCCAGCATTCACTATCATCGAACGACCACGTATTGGCGTCGATTACGCTGGGGAATGGGCAGCCAAGCCCTTACGCTTCTATATAGAGGGCAACCCCTATGTATCCAGGCGCTAAGTCTATAGCTGCTGTCCCATTAAAAGGACAGACACTCTGGCACACTTGCCCCACTCTGTCCCGTATCTGGGTAAAAGCCGGCCCTGTGTCGGAAAAACGTCCAATCCCTGACTTCCAGAAAAGGTTTTCTTGGGTTAGACTGGACAAGTTCAAATTCTATGTTATAGTTACGCCTCACTTGCAGCGGCTGTAGCTCAGTTGGATAGAGTACTTGGCTACGAACCAAGGGGTCGTGGGTTCGAATCCTGCCAGCCGCGCCAGAACAAGCTAGTTAATTTAACTAGTTGAAGCCCCGTAAAGCTTAACTGCTTTACGGGGTTTTCTTTTTTCTAATTCTCATGAGTGCAGGCTCTTCCCCAATAAAGCGCGGTAGGCACTCATCGCGCACGCGTAATCACGGGGTTCATCCTTACTAACGAGGGATGGGCGCTCAATTTCAAGGCGCTCTCACCCTGACAGGCGAACCACTTAACGGTGCGAGCGTGAATTAAAGCGCTAAATCGTAGCGTACGACCTATACCCTTCTTTCTCTTTATATCTGTAGCGTTTGTTCAGAAACAATTAACTTGGCGTCAGCCAAGATGGCTGAAGCCCGGCAAGTCATGTAAAAGTGGCCTTCACACCCTATCGGCATGAAGGCCACCCGCTACTTTCTGAAATGGGCTACGGGCAACAAGCGAAACTGGAACGTTGCTTACCTTGACTCAAACTGGCCCTATTTAGCCCATCCCATTTTATTGAGCGGTGCAAAAGCACCCCAAATACCCTCTGGAACATTTACCAGTTTTTTGGAGTAAATAGTATTTCCAGGATACGTATTCAACCAGGCAATCGGAAGCTCTTCGTTAACGATTTTCTGGAACTCACCGTAAAGTTCTTTACGATTATCAGGGTTACTCTCGGTTGCCGCTTGCGTTAAAAGCTCGTCAACGCGTGCATTTTCGTAGCCACTCATGTTGGCCCACACGATACCCTTCCTGATATTTGAACTCATGTAAGATCGTGCAACCCCAATCGTTGGATCGCCCCAATTAAAAACTGCGTCGATATTTAAGTCGTAATCGTAGTTTGAAATTCGACGAGCCCAAGTGGGGAAGTCGGGCGATGGCCGCAGCTCAACCCTTATACCGATTTTATCGAGCTGAGGGCGTAGATATTCTGCAACTGTTTTGGTCATATCAACACCCGCCGGCAGATAATCTAACGTCAGACTAAATCGCGAATCATCATCCTTTCTGGGAAACCCCGCCTCATCCAGTAGCGCGTTTGCCTTTTCAAGGTTCATCGCGTAATCATTCAGGTCTTTATTATAAAGCGGGCTCGACGGATGGATAGGCCCGGAAACAGGCTTTGTATAGCCCTTGTGGAGTTTTTCAGTAATAAACTTTCGATCAATGGCGTAAGAAATTGCCTGCCTGACCTTTACATTTTTCAACGGCCCTTCTTTAGTCAAGTTGTACTCCATCCAGTACAACGCCCCCACACCTTCATAGCCTTTTTGAGAGACCACTAAGTTTGCGTCTTCTGCCAGTCGATCAATGTCGTTCAGACGAAGAGGGGGATAAGGCGCGTATTGAATACTACCTCTCTGCAACGCTAACGTGGCGGCATTACGATCAGCCATAATAACGATCGTAATCTTATCCAGATTGGCGACCGGCATGAAAAACTTATCGAATCTTTCTAGCGTTAAATACTGCCCAGGTTTGTAGTCAGCAAACTTGAAGGGGCCCGAACCAACCGGCTTGTTATTGTACGGGTTCGTACGAATCGACCCTTCGCTATAAATATGTTTTGGCAAGATCGGCAACAAAGCGGGTGTCGACACTTCAAGTAAAAAGGCAGCGTTTGGCTTTGAGAATTTAACAATAACCGTATGCTTATCAGGTGTTTCTATTTTTTCAAGATTGGCATACATTGACTTCCCAAACGGGTGGTTTTCTGCGACGGTATTGATCGAGAACGCAACGTCCTCAGAAGTAATCGGCGTATCGTCGTGAAAAACGGCAGCTTTATTCAGATGAAACGTAAACGTCATTCCATCTTCAGAGGCTTCCCAAGAGTCTGCAAGATAGGGTTGAAACTGCCACTTATCATCAGCAGTTACCAAACTGGCGAACAACTGAGAGCCTGGAACAGCGGTTGCCACGCCTGACTGTATAGCCGGGTTCAGTGAGTTAATTGCCGAGTTTGAAAGTACAGTCAGGGAGCCACCCTTCTTGACGCTGGCAGCCTGTTCGGCATGCGCACCATTCGCAAGAACAGCCGACATCGAAAATAGACCCGCCAACACCAACTTAAACAGACGTTTGGGTTGTGACATAAATTCCCCTCTATAGATGAGTATTAGTAATCAACTTTGCTATCGCTCAGTTGGAAAACCACCCTGCTGGGCACATTCTGTTAACACATCAAAATTAGCGTGAAATCAGAATATGCCGCCCCTGTTACAACCTTAGCTTACTTAGCCCAGCCCATCTCATTAAATGGTGCAAATGCACCCCAAATACCCTCTGGCACATTTACCAGTTTTTTGGAGTAAACAGTATTTCCGGGGTACGTTGTCAACCACGCAACGGGTAGTTCTTCGTTAACGATTTTCTGAAATTCTTGATAAAGCGCTTTACGCTTTTCAGGGTTATTTTCGACGGCTGCTTGCGTTAGAATTTCGTCAACCTTGGGGTTGTCATAGCCGCTCATGTTGGCCCAAATCACCCCTTTCCTGATGTTGGTACTCATGTAACTGCGCTCGACACCAATAATCGGGTCTCCCCAATTAAAGACAACATCTATGTTCATATCGTAATCAAAATTAGAGATACGACGAGCCCAAGTGGGGAAATCAGGTGATGGACGTAGCTCTACCTTTACGCCTATTTTTGCCAACTGAGGGCGCAAATATTCGGCCACGGTTTTGCTCGTATCAGGACCAGTCGGGATATAGTCCAGCGTAATATCAAATCGAGTTCCGTCGTCTTTTTTCGGATAGCCAGCCTCGTCCAAGAGCTTATTGGCCTTATCCAGATCCAGACCGTACTCGTTCAGATCTTTATCGTAAAAGGGGCTGGATGGATGGAGAGGCCCGAAAATAGGCTTGGTGTGGTTAGATTGAAGCTTCTCGGTAACGAACTTACGGTCAATGGCATACGAAATTGCCTGCCTTACCTTCACGTTTTGCAACGGCCCTTCTTTGACCAGGTTGTACTCCATCCAGACCAACGCGCCAGCACCCTCGTAGCCTTTCTGAGAGACGATCAAATTAGGATTTTTGCCCAAACGATCAATATCAGCCAAACGTAAGGGCGGATATGCAGCGTACTGGATATTGCCGCGCTGCAGTGCCAAAGTGGCGGCATTACGGTCGGCTATGATCACAACGGTGATCTTATCCAGGTTGGCAGGCCCTTTGAAAAACTTGTCAAACCTTTCTAGCGTCAAATATTCCCCGGCCTTGTAATCGGCAAACTTGAAAGGGCCTGACCCAATCGGCTTATTGTTATACGGGTTTGTGCGAATCGAGCCTTCAGCATAAATATGCTTGGGCAAAATTGGCAGCAAAGCGGGTGTTGACACCTCTAGCAGAAAGGCTGGGTTGGGCTTTGCAAATTTCACAACAACCGTATGTGCATCCGGTGTTTCTACACTTTCAAGATTGGCATACATCGCTTTGCCGAATGGGTGATTTTCTGCAACCGTCTTCACAGAAAAGGCGACATCTTCGGAGGTAATTGGCTTGTCATCATGAAAGATTGCATCTTTGTTCAGATGAAACGTATATGTCTTGCCATCCTCTGAAGCTTCCCAGGAGTCTGCAAGATAAGGTTGAAACTGCCACTTATCGTCAGCGATGACCAGGCTGGCAAATAGTTGGGAGCCGGGCACAGCCGTGGCTGCACCTGACTGTATTGCCGGGTTCAGTGAGTTGATGGCCGAGTTTGACAACACCGTCAACGTGCCGCCCTTCTTGACGTTGGCGGTTTGCTCGGCATGAGCACCGCTTGCAAGAACGGCCGACATCGAAAACAGGCCGGCCAAAGCCAACTTAATCAGACGTCTGGGGTTTGACATAATTTCCCTTTAAATAATAGGTATTGATAATAATGATTTGTTTCGCTACAACTCTGCCGAGCGAAAAAGCTGTTCCAGTGGCTCTGTATTCAGGGCCTTGGATGCAATAACTATGACGTTGCCTGCCAGCTCTGCATCGTCGCCCGAACTCGCCACCAGCTCATGCTTTTTATTAGGGGAATACTGCAACCAAGTGAGTGCAGCGTCAGGCCCCACATAAATCAAGCCCTTAATTCGAAAAACCTCGTCGGGCAAGTTATCCAAAATCGCCCTCAGCTTTTCCTCGTCATACGCAGCGCCCTGGGTAACCGTTAGCGTCGAAAAATTACGCGCGCTATGCGTCTCTTCGTCATTAAACCCATGCAACAAGCGAAACCTATCCTCGCTCGTGTCCGACCCGGCAACCTGCCCGGGCTGTGCGGTGTTCAATATATGCTGCCAGGCAATTTCAGCGTGCACAGACTCAAGCAACGGCGTCGTGGGTGCCTTTTCACGTAACCAGTCCATCACACTGTGGCGCTGCTTATCATCAACCAGATCCGTCTTATTCAATAAGATCAGATCTGCTGAAATCAGCTGCTGCAATACGACATCGCCTACATAACGATCTTTGGCCATTTTTTGAATCGTGCTTACATCAGCTAGGGTAACGATAGACCTCAGCTCGAAAGCACCACCTGCCTGTCCAATCCGGGCAATGCTTTTTGGGTCGCTGACGCCGCTGCCTTCAATAATTAGCCAATCAAGCTCAGGCACCATTGCTTCAATTTGCAGCAAAGCCCTGACCAACTCACTGCCCATAGAGCAACAGACACAGCCATTGGTCAGGTTGATGACGCCTTCAGTTTCATTCGTCGATTCGATCAGTGACGCATCAACATTCAGGCTACCAAAATCGTTAACCATCACCAAGATGCGCATCCCATGCGGGGATCGCAAAATGTGGTTTAGCAGAGAGGTTTTTCCAGACCCAAGAAACCCCCCAAGCACCGTCATGGGAAGCTTTTTGGATTCAAGCATTTTTAGTGGCACACGGAAATACTCTGCCGCCCAAAACCGTCCCCCAGACACGAACGTCTTTTAACGCTTCTGGTGCGACTTCCAATGGGTCATCGTCGAGCACGGCAAAGTCAGCCAGCTTGCCCACCTCGATACTGCCGATTTTTTCATCCAGTTTCAGCGTGTAGGCGGCACCCAGC
This sequence comes from Alcaligenaceae bacterium, assembly GCA_013416395.1. Lineage (GTDB taxonomy): Bacteria > Pseudomonadota > Gammaproteobacteria > Burkholderiales > Burkholderiaceae_B > Allopusillimonas. The sequence continues at coordinate 72,662 of JACCEP010000006.1, read as the reverse complement.
GTCATGGCAGAAAGCGCATCTTGCACGGAGATTTTTTCGCTATCGCCAAGCACACGACCTGACGCCGTCTGACGGTTTACCGCACACCACGCGGTAAACAACGGTGCCAGCGGCGTAATTGGTGCATCTGAGTGCAAGGAAAAACGAACGCCTGTCGCTTTTGCCGTGGCCGTTGCATTCATGCGGTTCGCGCGATCTGGCCCCATGGTCAGTGCGTAGTGTGCATCACCCCAGTAGTACAAATGGTTAGAAAACAGATTTGCACATACACCCATGTTCGCCATGCGCCTGAACTGATACGCATCTGCCATTTGGCAATGCTGCAGCGTGTGGCGGTGATCCCAGCGCGGGCTTTCCTCAAGCAGTTGCTCTATCGCATCGAGAGCAACCTCTGTTGCCTCATCGCCATTGGTATGGATGTGAACGGTTAGCCGGGCATCATGATACGTTTTGATCAGATCTTTGAGTTGATGCGGCGGCACAATCCAGATACCGTTTTTTTGCACGCCGTTTGGCGGGTTGTAATAACCAGGCCATCTGACACGTGCGGTAAAACCCTGAATAGAGCCGTCAATAACCAGTTTTACAATACCAAAATGCAGCTTGTCGTTATTGTTATCCATGGCAGGAAGCACTCGCTGCAAGGCCTTGTTCTCTGCATCACGTGACGGCGCGTAGGCTGGCACAATGCGCAACGGGTAATCGTCCAGCAGCGTTACCTTAGACAGATTCGCTATTGTGGTATCGCTTAAATCATTAACCAGGTCTGTGGCGGTTGTTACCCCGGCCAGATGCGCCACCCTTGCAAAATTCCAGATACCTTCTTCTGTCTGGCCGGCATCAAAAAAGATGTTTCCGATCTTGCGATAAACCAAATACATGGCAGCGAACTCTTGAAGCTCACCCGAAGGCTTACCGTTTTCGTCCAGCACAACGCCTTCAATCGCCGTCTCTTTAGTAATGTTCGCTTCGCGCAACATTGCGCTATTCACATTCATCAAGTGCGCGCTGGCATGCAGCAGGACGACACGCTGCGTATCAGAGACCTGATCCAGATGCTCCGTCGTCATGCGTTGGTTATCAAAATAAATAGGGTCAAAGCCCCACGCATAGACGGGTGCAGCGTCATCGGCGGCGGCGCGCGCTTCTTTCAGCCGTCCAATAACCTCGTCAAAGCTTTTAAGCCCCGTCCACAATTTGCCGTCAGGACCACGACGATCGTAAAACCCGACATAGACATAACTCCACATGCCACCTTCAAGCAAATGACAGTGCCCTTCGACCAAACCGGGCATCAGCACCTTATCGGCGAATGTTTCGTCAAGCGTTGCTGTTCCCCAGCCTTTTAGCGAGGCCTCATCGCCTACGCCAAGAATACGGCCTTCACGAACAGCCACATGCGTTGCCCGGGGCTGCATGGGGTTCATGGTAATGATGCTGCGCGCTTTAAAGATGGTAATGTCGTTAGACTGTTGCATAGTGCTTCCAATAAAACTCAAACTAAACCCGGTACGGTTACAACGAAACGGGGCTAACCGGCTTGTTATTTACGATTTCCACAAGATGACAGGCCACGCGCTGCCCCTCGCCCACATCGCGCAAAATCGGCATTTCCTGCTTACAGATTTCTTGGGCATAAGGGCAACGTGTATGAAAATGACAACCCGACGGGGGGTTGATCGGGCTCGGTGGATCGCCCTCAATGCGTAAACGCTTAACTTGACCGCGTTGCGTCGGGTCTTTCACCGGGTCCGCAGTTAGCAATGCGTGCGTGTATGGGTGCAAAGGTCTGGAAAAAATCTCCCGACGATCACCCTGCTCTACCACACGCCCCAGGTACATCACACTTAACGCGTCACACAGGCGTTGCACCACCGCCAAATCATGCGATATAAAAACGTAGGTAAGCCCCAGCTCTTTTTGCAGCAGCTTTAGCAGGTTAATCACCTGCGCCTGTATGGCCACGTCCAGGGCCGAAACCGGCTCATCACAGATGATCAGCTTTGGGTTAACGGCCAGTGCGCGAGCAATTCCAATACGTTGACGCTGTCCGCCCGAAAACTGATGGGGAAACAGTTTTTTCTGTTCAGGCCTCAAGCCCACTTTCGTAATCAACTCGTCAACACGGCGACTGATCGCCGCTTCGTCCATGTTGGTCAATTGACGCATGGGCTTTGCAATAATATTTTCGACGCGTTGCCTTGGGTCCAGCGATGAATAAGGGTCTTGAAAAATCATTTGCAGATTTTTATGGATCTCTTTCATTTCCTTTCTGGTACGGGCGGTTAACGATTGGCCGTTCAGAATGATCTCACCGCCGGTCGGCACGATAAGGTTAGCCAGGGCCAAAGCGGTTGTGGATTTTCCGCATCCAGACTCGCCAACAATGCCGTACGCACTGCCCTGCTTCACATCGAACGACACACCATCAACTGCATACACATGCGCAGGCTCAGAAAGCAGTCCTGCCTTCTTCAAAGCAAAGTGCACCTTCAGGTCACGAACTTCTAACATCGTTGTTGACTGCGTCATACTGGACTCTTCTCGTTCTCTGAAACTTCTTGCTCCGCAGTTTCAACGTTTAGCCAACAGGCGGCTTCCCAGTTTTTGCGCCCCAACATCGGCGGGCGCTCGTGGCGGCATTTTTCCATGACGTAGCTGCAGCGTGGTGCAAACGCACAGCCAGGCCCAAGCTCGCTCAAAGGAGGAACAACGCCGGGGATCTCAGGCAGCAGGTCGGTTTCCGAAAACTTGTCGGGGTCATGCTCCACATTAAGAACACAACCGAGCAAGCCTTTGGTATACGGATGAATTGGATTGAGCAAAACACGTTCGACGGATCCATCTTCAATTTTTCGACCTGCATACATCACCATCACACGGTCAGCGAGTTCGGCCACCGCTCCCATGTTGTGGGTAATTAAAATGATGGCTGTGTTGTACTGTTTTCGCAGGTCGAGCAGCAGATCAAAAATCTGTGCCTGCACCGTAACGTCAAGTGCGGTGGTGGGTTCATCGGCAATTAACACCTTTGGGCGACAGGCCAGCGCCATGGCTATCATGGCGCGTTGCCGCATACCGCCTGATAACTCATGCGGGTACTGATCCAGGCGTCTTTCTGGCTCTGGAATGCGTACAGACTTAAGTAGCTCAAAAGCCTGTTCCCGGGCCTGTTTCGCACTGACTCGCTCGTGCCTGCGAACCGTCTCGATAATTTGCTGCCCAATCGTAAACACAGGGTTCAGTGCCGTCATAGGCTCCTGAAAGATCATGGCAATATCTTTGCCTCTGACATCCTGCATTTTGGACTGTGACAGGTCGAGAAGGTTGGTTCCGTTTAAGGTAATGGTGCCTTTGGTAATCCGTCCGGGCGGCTGAGGGATAAGGCGCAAAATGGCCAGGCTGGTCATGCTTTTGCCACAGCCCGATTCGCCCACAATACCCAGCACCTCGCCCGGCGCCACGTGAAGATTTACATGATCAAGGACACGTACGGGTTTTTTTTTGCTACCAAACTCCACGCACAGATCTTTAACTTCTAAAAGGTTTTCAGTCATGATGCGCTTATCGCTCTCGAAGATTTGGGTTAAGCGCGTCGTTCAGACCATCGCCAAGCAAACTAATGGACAATACAGTCAGAAATATGGCTGTGCCGGGATAAATAACCGACCACCACGCATCAAATATGTAGTCGCGTGACGAGCCGATCATGTAGCCCCAGCTGATTACGTCTGGATCCGAAAGGCCGAGAAACGACAAGCCTGACTCAAACAGAAGGGCTGTGCCCACCGTTAATGCGGTTGCCACAATCAGTGGTGGCGAGGCGTTGGGCAACAACACCCTAAACATAATGTTCAGATTGCTCGAGCCTATAGAGTATTCAGCACGTATAAACTCGCGTTGCTTGAGCTTGAGAAACTCAGCCCGCGTCAGTCGCGCCAGCGGCGGCCAGCTAACCAGGCCAATGACCAAAATTACGATCCAGATGTCTGTGCCGAACACCGCAACCAACACCATGGCCAGCAATATGGGAGGCAAGACCTGAAAAAACTCGGTGATGCGCATCAGTATGTTGTCGACTTTTCCTCCGAAAAAGCCAGATGTCGCGCCGACGAGAAACAGCCCGATGATGACGGTGGTGAGCGTTGCGGCCAGGCTGATCAACAGCGTCGTCCCTGCGCCATGCATGATCCCCGCAAAAACATCTCGGCCTAAATAGTCAGCACCCATGGGCAGCGCTATGCTTGGCGCTTCCAGCGGAGCAGCAACAATTTCTGTTGCACTTACGGGGTAGAGCCAGTGGCCGAATATTCCCGCAAAGGCAATGATTGCGAGCAGTATTGCACCGGCAACCGCGCCCTTGTTGGCTAAAAATAGTTTCCATCCTGAATTCACGGTCTTACCCTTCCATCTTGATACGTGGATCGAGAACGCTATAGAGCCAGTCCACAAGAATGTTTACGATCACCACAAGCACACTCGAAACGAGCAGCAAGCCCAGCATGAGAGGAAAATCGCGATTCAACACGGCATCGAATGCCAACCGACCCAGTCCTGGCCAGTTAAATACGGTTTCGACCAGCACAGCCCCTGCTACCGCATGCGAAAACTGCAAGCCAGCAAGCGTCACGACCGGCAACACTGCATTTTTGAGCGCGTGTTTGTAAACCACCGCCTTTTCGCGCAAACCCTTTGCGCGAGCGGTACGCACATAGTCGGAACCGAGCACATCAAGCATGGTGGCTCGTGCCTGGCGACTGTATTGAGCCAGATACACCATACTTAATGAAATAACCGGCAAAACGAGGTGGTGGGCGACTTGCAAGACCGCGTCAAACCCGCTGGGGTATGCACCGATGTCATACATGCCCGACGCTGGAAAAATTGGATACCAATAAGCAAAAACAATAAGCAAGACCATGCCGCTCCAGAACACAGGCGCCGCAAAACCCACCAGAGAAAATAAAGTAACGCCCATGTTGAACAGGCCACGAGGACGGTAGGCCGACAGAACGCCCAGTAGCGTTCCCAGCACGACGGCAATCGTCATGGCAGGCAAGACCAGAAGCAATGTGTTTGGCAGACGCTCTGCGATCAACCCGGCAACCGAATCATTGTAAAAAAGCGATTGACCGAGGTCTCCCTGTGCCACCCTGGTAACGTAAGTAATCATCTGGCTAAATACGCCTTTATCCAGGCCGAGTTCCTTGCGAATGCCTTCAACCTGCTCGCTGGTTGCACCACCTGCCTGCATAGCCAGCACGTCAGCGATATCACCGGGGGCCGCGCTGAGCAAGAAGAAATTGAGCACGACAACCGCGATAATTAAAAGCACACCGTCTCGCGCACGACGGAAAACAAAACCTGCTGAATTCATAAATTGAGTACCTGACCTTTCGGTCGTTCACAAGCCTATGCTCGAACACGAAACACCCAGCAATAACGGCTTTTCTGAGACGAAAAACCACATAAATGCTGACGATTCAAAACGTAGGTTCATCATCGCATTGATAGGGCGCGAGACTATATACGTGATTACCCTTGAAAATGGATCGTTTCGTCTCGATTTTTTGTATTGATCTTATAGATTGAACTCAGATTTATATGAATAATTATTTATTTACTGAGAACAACAAGACTATAAATCTATAATTTTTTCTTATTAAACAATAAGATATAGAAGAACATGGGGTTTAACCCGGATTTGATCTCACTACATAACTGCATGTCATTTAAATATAATAAATGGCACTTTTAGTCTCATAAAGTGAGTCTTCAGCAAACCCGAACACGCGCATGAGCTATTGTTGGTGGACACTCATAGTTCGAACCCATGACCCCTTGGTTCGTAGCCAAGCACTTTATCCAACTGAGCTACAGCTGCTGCACACGCAGCTAGCCGGGTTTAAGGACTTTTCGGCAAACGGCGGTGGGTGGTTTTTGGTTAGGAGTCATGTTGTGGCGCAACTGAGAGCAACCCACACCCCCCCTAGGTGGCGCTTAATTATGGTTTTTGCCCTATCAAGAAAACGGGTCGCTATTCTTTCAGTGCTTGCAGCGACAAGCTAAAGCCACAAGCATGCGCGTATTTGACCAAGGTGGCCCAACTGGGGTTGCCGTTACCACGCTCCAGACGACTAATATTGCTTTTTTGCGTATTCATACGCACCGCAACCTGCTCTTGGGTTAAACCCGCCTGGCTGCGCATCGCAATCAACTGGTCGATCAGGGCAAACTCATCGTGCAACCTTTCATATTCGGTATTGACTTCGGGATTGCGCAAAGCGCGCTCTTTCAGAGATTGCAGAGTCATTGTTGACTTACCTCCTTCTTACGCTGTCGGGCCAGATTCAAATCTTTTCTTGGCGCCTTCTGAGATTTCTTTACGAAAGCATGCAGCACATAAATGCGCTGACCTTTCAAATAACAAAACAACCCTCGGCCTATTCCTTCACTGGCTTTGGCGCGTATTTCGAACAAACCATCGCCGATAGCCTCGGTGTGAGGCGCTCCTAAATGAGGCCCATGTTTCGCCATCAGCTCAAGCAGTTTAATCATGCGGGCTTGAATATTAGGTGGCATCTCAAGGATTTGATCTTCCACCCCAGAGTAAAAATCAATTTGCCATTTCATATGCCCAGAATGAATCTATACACAAATTATCATATATGATAACTCTCTCTCGGCGCTATGTCGATTACCCGAAACAGCCATCCTTCCCCCCCATCAGGTCCCAAAACTCATAGGCATCGTCGGGCCAGTACAAACACCAATAGACGGCTCTCGTCATTTTTGTTTGGCCATACGGGGTATTGCGTTGAGCAGTACCGCAGCGCCCTCAACTACGCCAAAATACAACGCAGGCTTGCAGAATCAACGTGGCAACCGACCACGACTGCCCTGGCACAGTCGGCGATCCCACAAATGAAGACGCTGTGCCTGGCCGCTCCCTGAAATGAAAGTCGGCAGGAGACGATTTTGACGAGTAAGACACACCCCACGCTAGCGCCAGACCGCGCCCTAGCGACACGCCCTGAAGATGAGCGCCTCAGTGTTAGTGCCAACTTCTTGTACGGGCTGCAGCATGTCTTGACCGTGTATGGCGGCATTATTGCCGTACCCCTAATTGTTGGGCAGGCGGCTGGTATGTCGGGCGCCGAAACCGGTATTCTCATCGCAGCGTGCCTGTTTATGGGTGGCCTTGCAACCATGCTGCAGACCTTGGGTCTGCCTTTTCTGGGCTGCCGTCTGCCCTTGGTGCAGGGGGTTTCGTTTGCCAGTGTCGCGACCATTATTGCCATTCTTAAGGGAGGCGGAGACATTCAGACGGTATTTGGTGCCGTCATGGTGGCTTCGGTAATAGGCCTGTTGATCACTCCCGTGTTTTCCCGCGTTATTAAATATTTTCCGCCACTGGTCACGGGCTCGGTCATTACGATAATTGGGCTGTCGCTTATTCCTGTGGCCGCGCAGTGGGCCATGGGTGGTCATCCTAAAGCAAACGACTATGGCAGCCTGAGCAATATCGGCCTGGCCGCCGTAACACTATTTATTGTGCTGCTGCTGAGCAAACTGGGCAATGCGGCAATATCGCGGCTCTCTATTTTGCTGGCCATGGTGTTGGGCACCCTCATCGCCCTGCTTACTGGCATGACAGATTTTTCAGGCTCAGCTGGAAGTAGCCTTATTGCATTGCCAACGTTATTTCATTTTGGGCTACCCACTTTCAAACTTGCCGCCATTGCATCCATGGTGATTGTCATTCTGGTCGTTATGGTGGAAACGTCGGCAGACATTCTCGCCGTCAGCGACATCGTCGGCACCCGTGTCGATGAGAAACGACTGGGCGATGGCCTGCGCGCCGATATGCTTTCGAGCGCGCTTGCGCCGATATTTGGGTCATTTACGCAGAGTGCATTCGCGCAAAATGTCGGCCTGGTCGCCGTAACTGGTATAAAAAGCCGCTATGCCGTGGCCACCAGCGGCATGATTATGCTTGTACTGGGGCTACTACCTGGCGTGGGGCGCATTATCGCCGCCGTACCACCCGCCGTATTGGGTGGTGCAGGTCTGGTCTTGTTTGGTACTGTAGCCGCCAGTGGTATACGTACGCTCGCCAAGGTTAAGTATGAAAACAATATGAACATGATTATTGTGGCAACCTCAGTGGGTTTTGGCATGATACCCATCGTCAAGCCAGAGTTTTACGATCACTTTCCCGCGTGGTTTTCTACTATTTTTCACTCCGGCATCAGCTCAACAGCGCTCATGGCCGTCGTCCTGAACCTGGTTTTCAACCATATAAAGCTCGGTAACTCAGACCAGCAATCGGTATTCGTGGCGGGCACCAACCGCATTGTGAAAGAGCTCGAAGACTAAATACGAGTAATGCATGGTTTGGGCTCCTTGCATGCAGTCAGGCGGGCAAAGAAGGCCCGCCTCACGAAAACCCCGGTAAACTTGATGCTTATATGTTTGTATCAGGCCACCGATTTTCACGGTGGCCCTTGCCTTGTTGCCCGAGCTTGCCATGACACTCCCTCTTCGTCGAGCTTACAGCTACGACTACACCCGCGTTGAATCGATTGTTGCCAGTTATATAAGCCAATGGAGGCAGGCCGGTTTCGACGCTGTGGTGGCTATAGCCCGTGGCGGGCTTGTGGCCGGGATGATGGCATCAACCGAGCTCTCCCTGCCTTTATACGCCGTTGGCTATTCGCGCCCAGACCGCAAAGTGTCCTGGTTTACGGCCGCCCGTCCGGAGCCAGGAACACATGTACTGCTCGTCGAGGATGTCGCCGGGCGCGGCACCACCCTTTCAGACAGCATCGAGTTTTTGAAAAACCTGGGGTTCAGGGTGTCTGTCTTCACGCTGGCCTACGATGACCAATCTCGCATACGCCCTGACTTTGGCATGTTGATACCCGATGGCTACAGAGCCTGGTTTCCGTGGGAACGCACCTCTGTTACGCCGCAGTTTGATGCCATCCACAACCAGCCCGACCGAGCCGAATACGAGTACGCATCATGGGCTATTGATCTGGACGGGGTGCTGTTGATGGACTTACCCGAAGAGCAGTATGCACGGGCGCTGCAAGAAACGCTGGCGCAGCGTGACAAACTCGTGCCCAATACATTGCTGCCAGGGTTGGATCTTTCTCAGATCAGCATTATTACCGGCCGCCCAGAACAAGATCGTGTACGCACTGCCGCATGGCTGAACCAACATGGGTTTCATGGCCCACTTGTCATGCGTGACGAGTTGCGCCACAGCGCACCTCAAACTTCGCAACACAAGGCAGAAGCCATTTTGGCACGTTGTCACACACATTTCATTGAAAGCGACGCGGCGCAGGCTATTGAAATTGCACAACTGGCTACGGTGGCAAAAATCATCTGGTGGAATGGCGGGCAAGCCATGCTGGTGCAGGCCAGTGCAGCAACTCACCTACATCTTATTTAATAACCCCCCTAACTACGCGATGACCCCTATGGTCAGACCGGCCGACCACAGGCATAATACAGCCCATTCAAAAACGGTTCGTCGCACGTAGCGCCGACGCTAATCGCTTAACCTGCACCACATTGGTGCTGATCATTTTTTCTCGCCAGGAGCTAACCGACGTGCCCACACTATCCAAAATGACTTGCGTCGAAGATTTCCGTCGTCTCGCTGAACGCCGGGTTCCAAGAATGTTCTACGACTATGCCGATTCCGGCTCCTGGACGGAAAGCACCTACCGCTCTAACGAAACTGACTTTCACAAGCTCAAGTTTCGCCAGCGCGTCGCCTGCGACATAGAAAAGCGCAGCCTGCACTCCAAAATGATCGGTATCGATGTATCCATGCCGGTTGCGCTGGCGCCTACCGGCCTAACCGGTATGCAACACGCCGATGGCGAAATTCTGGCCGCAAAAGCCGCTGAAAAATTCGGCATACCGTTTACGCTCTCTACCATGAGCGTCTGTTCCATAGAAGATATCGCCGCCCATACCAGCCGGCCGTTCTGGTTCCAGCTGTATGTCATGCGCGACCGCGATTTCATGGAGCGCCTCATTGATCGCGCCAAAGCAGCCCGATGTTCAGCGCTTGTACTTACGCTCGACCTACAAGTGCTTGGCCAGCGACACAAAGACATTAAAAACGGCCTCTCCACACCACCCAAGCCTACCCTCATCAACCTCATCAACCTTGCCACCAAACCGCGCTGGTGTCTTAACATGCTGGGCACCAAACGTCGTTCGTTCGGCAATATCGTGGGCCACGCAAAAGGGGTTTCTGACCTCTCCTCGCTTTCCTCCTGGACGGCAGAGCAGTTTGATCCTTCGTTGTGCTGGGAAGATATCGAGTGGATCAAAAACCGCTGGGGCGGCAAGCTAATACTCAAAGGTGTCATGGATGCTGAAGACGCCCGTCTGGCGGTCGACTCAGGCGCAGATGCCCTGATCGTATCCAACCACGGCGGCAGGCAGCTCGATGGCGCCCCTTCCTCCATCTCGGCACTGCCCGCCATCGCGCAAGCAGCTGGCAACGATATCGAGGTGTGGATGGACGGCGGCATACGCTCGGGCCAAGACGTGCTCAAGGCGGTTGCACTGGGCGCCAAAGGCACCATGATCGGGCGGGCTTTTCTGTATGCGCTGGGTGCCATGGGCGAAGAAGGGGTCACGCGTTGCCTGCAACTTATGGCCAACGAGCTCGATGTCTCCATGGCATTTTGTGGTCGTACCGACATTGCTGATGTTGATCGTTCCATTTTGCTCAACGGCAACATCTTTGACTAACCACTGCGCGCAGAGCCAGGCGGGGCCAACGACAACTCGGGTATCGTCACAGTCGTGGCGCCCCGATACGCCACTGGCATCCCTCGACGCCGTCCCCTATTCTTATGGTCTCGTCACCTGACAGCCTCGGCGTCCTAAGGCTGCGTCGTCTTACCGCCCCGCAGTCAATCAGCCTTCAGGCCTATTTTTGTGGTCAAGGCACCGAATCGCGCAATGTCGTTCTCAATAATCGCCTGAAAGGCTTCAGGCGAACTGGCTGTGGTTTCATACCCCAGTGCTTTCAGATCACGTTGGGTTTCGGGCTCCCGCATAACCGCTGTAACCATGGCATTAATACGGGCCACAATCGGTTTCGGCGTTTTTGCCGGTGCAAGCAGGCCATGCCATTGATCGAGTTCATAGCCTTCAAAGCCCAACTCGGCCACGGCTGGCACATCGGGCAACAGTGACGATCTTTGTGGTGAAGTCACAGCCAGTGCCCGCAAGGCGCCAGCCTCAATCAAGGGCATGGCCGACGACGCTGTCACAATCGCCATGTCGACCGTACCCGCCCTCACCCCAGTCAGCGCCGGGCCGCAGCCACGATAAGGCACATGCAGCCATGACACGCCGCTACGCTGCATCAGCATTTCTCCAGCCAGATGCTGGGGCGTACCGTTACCGCATGACGCAAACGTAGGAGCAGCATCTGGCGTCTGCTGTTGTGGTACTTGCAAAGCCTGCTGTAGCGACTGCCAGTTCGAATCTGCCGCCGTCACCACAACAGACGGCACATAAGCCACATTAATAACCCCCGTCAAGTCGTTTAACGGCGAAAACCCCAGCTCGCTGAAAACACCGGGGTTAATGGCATAACTGCTGTTTGCAACCAGCAAGGTGTACCCATCGGGTTTGGCACGGGCCACAACCTGAGCCCCAATATTGCCACTGGCACCTGCACGGTTTTCGACCACGACAGGCTGCCCAAACCGACGCTCAAGCTTTGCGGCAAGGCGGCGTGCCAGCAAGTCAGTACCCCCGCCGGGCGGAAACGTAACCACCAGCACCACTGGCCTGATGGGAAAGCCCTGCAACACTGACCCCACAGACGCATCGGTGGAAGGACGTATGCCTGCCATCACAGCCTGCCCCAGAACAGCCACTGCCACGATACCCAGCGCAAGCTGGGCGAGCTTACGCCACGCTGTGTTCTTAGTCATGATCTGCATCCAGCCCGATATCCAGAATAGGCGCACTATGCGTAATCCAGCCTACGGCAATCAAATTAACGCCTGTCTGAGCAACGGCGGGGGCTGTTTCAGCCGTGATGCGCCCCGAAGCTTCGGTGATGGCACGCCCATCGACCAGTACAACCGCCTCACGCAGCATGTCGAGCGACATGTTGTCCAGCAAGACCGCGTCAACACCCAAACCCAATGCCTCTTGAAGCTGTGCCAGCGTATCGACCTCAAGCTGAATTCGCACCATATGCCCGACGCCCAGGCGAGCCCGTTGCACGGCCTCGCGCACACTGCCCGCCACAACAATGTGGTTGTCCTTGATGAGCACGGCATCATCCAGGCCAAAACGATGATTGCTGCCGCCCCCAACACGCACCGCGTACTTTTGTACAGCGCGCAGCCCTGGCGCGGTTTTGCGCGTGCAGCTTATGCGGGTGCCGTAAGGACGAATGGCGTCGGAAATGGAAGCCGTTGCAGAGGCGACACCGCTAAGATGACATAGAAAATTGAGCGCCGTACGTTCGGCACCCAGCAATGCCCGGGCGTTACCTTTGATAATGGCGATCTCATCACCCGCTGACAACCGTGTGCCGTCTTCTCGCACTATACGTATTTGAACCTGCGGGTCCATGCACTCAAAAGCCATACGGGCGAGATCCAGCCCTGCCAACACGCCCTCTTGCCGGGCTACCAGCCGCATGCTGGCAGAGGTATGCTCAGGAATAATGGCATCCGAGGTGAGGTCTCCGGCACGCCCAAGATCTTCCAGCAAGGCCGACTTTACCAAGGGTTCAAGCATGAGACGCGGTAGCGGCGGTGTTCTCGGGTGGGTGTTTTGTGATGCTGACGGGGTTGTGGCTGTATCCACGCTTTCAGCTCCAGAAGAAAAACTATTTATGCTCATTTTGAGTATTTATAGAGTGAAAAAATAAGCGGACTATTGCCGCATCAACGCAATGTGTTATTTCAACGCCACGTCTAATTATGCTAACAGTGAGCATAAGTAATCGTCAAGTGCGCAATCCGACTAACGGGCAAGTGGAAGCTTACTGCCAGCGATGGCACGCTCTTGCATGATATCGCCCCGAAACTGAAACAACTTAGCGGGACGCCCGGCCGTGCCACGCGTCATTTGCCCTGTTTCCTCGACCAAGGTCTGCTGCTCAATGAAACGACGAAAATTCTGCTTGTGCAAATTACGCCCTGCCACGGCTTCAAATGCTTGCTGGAGTTGCAGCAACGTAAAGGTGGGCGGCATCAGTTCGAACACGACGGGGCGATAGCGTATTTTTGCGCGCAACCGTGCCATGGCGGTTGCCAGTATGCGGCGATGGTCGTGTTGCATGGCCTCTCCTGGCACGAGTGGCGCAGGCAGCGCACTTTCACGGCGTTTGGCCTCGGGCACAAGCCCTGCCTCAAACAGCAACTCATAACGTTGCAAGACCAACTCTTCGTTCCAGGAAGACTCATCTTGGCCGAAGGTGTATTCCACCCGCTGGCGACGCTGTCGATCACCGCCAATTGCATCTGACGTATCGCGACTCCAAGCCTGCAGCGCAGGCATAATGGTGTCGTTCAGCATGGCGGGCATGCCCTCTCGCCAGTCTTCCCACGGAAAATAACGATACCAGTCTTGCCAGCCTACACTTTCGTCATCCAGTTTGGGAGACTCTCTGGTCAACCCCAGATAACTGACCGAAATAATGCGCTGCCCCTGCAGATTGGCGCGATCGCGATCGGCAAACGTGTACAGCTGCTCGACATAGCCCAGGGGGTGGTGCGTCTGCGTTTCTACCCAGGCGCGCAGACCCGCCTGCAACGACCGATGCGATGACTCAAAAGGCCCCGCCGGCAAGGCCTGACTGCAGTCACGGGTAAGCACCCTGGGTTGACCCTGGGTAACCGACACCAATACGGCGACCAGTTCAGTTTCGACTGAATCTACCGGGCTAGCAACATGACGGGCAATGGAATCGGGCATAGACACACGTAAAACTGCCATTATAGGAAGGATAAGCAGACACGCCGAACTTGAATACGGAACAGACGCCGTGCTACGGTAACAACATTTTTCAGAATGCGGAAGCGCACGGTTTTAATGAGAACAATTCCCCCTATGCCAGCGTGGCGCACTGATAGCCGCAGCACTAGCACCGATGTCTCTCGGCGCTTTAAAAACCTTATCTTGAGCAACAAGAACGTTACATCGGTCCAAACAACGATCACGCCGCGTTCGCCGACAGCCTGGCGGTGGCCAACGGTGGCACTGCTGCTGCCGCTATGCCTTCTGGCTGGGTGTGCCACCACACCGCCATCCAGTCCCGAGAACCTGTGCCAAATTTTCCGCGAGAAACCAGGCTGGCACAAGCAAGCATTAAAAGTGCAAAAAAAGTGGAATGTTCCACCTCAAGTGGCCATGGCCATGATGTACCAAGAGTCATCCTTTCGCCATGATGCGCAGCCGCCACGCCGTTATCTTCTGGGCTTTATTCCATGGGGACGGGTCAGCACTGCTTACGGGTATGCTCAAGCCAAAGATGAAACCTGGGCCGATTACAAGCGCGAAGCTGGCGGTATGTTTGCCAGCCGCGACAACTTCGGCGATGCACTGGATTTTATGGGCTGGTATATGGACAAAACCCAGCGCGTAAACGGCACGTCTAAATGGGACGCCTACGCCCAATACCTTAATTATCACGAAGGCTGGGGTGGCTACCGCAACGGTAGCCACAAAAGCAAAGCCTGGCTTCTGCGTACAGCGACGACTGTGCAGTCGCGCGCCGAGCGCTTTGGCGCACAGTATCGAAGCTGTGAGAAAAGCCTCTAAAGGGTGCGGGCGGCACACCGAACCAGACGGGTTTACTTACCAGCCCGTCACGGCTGCTTGCTTTTTTGAACACCAACGTCTGGACGAAGTATCTTGGGCGTATCGTCGGGGTCTGCAGGCTTGTCATTGGCGAGATCTTGTACCCTGGCGTGCCGCCCGGCCTCGCCAAACTGGTTGCCACGGCCGACGTGGCGGCGGTCAACTTCAGCGTCTTTTCCCTGAGGATGGCGGGGTTCCTGAAAACCATCTCTGTTTTTCCCATCCTGAGCTGCGCCATCGGACTTAGCCTCATCCCCGGGCTGATCTGGGTGAGTCACCTCGGCAGCTCGACGTTTGCGTACGTCCGGTGAAGGTGGATCGGAAATCTCAAACTCGCGCGGGTCATTCGTTTTTGGGCTGCGATCATACTCACGCATCTGGCTCTCCTTACTGGCACGGGTTATCGAAGTTGGGCGGCATGCATCAATGACTGGTTTGATTAATGTTTATCGCCGGCCAGTTCAGCATCAGCAAGCCTCATGCCAGCGTGAGTACGTAGAA
The DNA here is from genome assembly GCA_013416395.1 of Alcaligenaceae bacterium. GTDB lineage: Bacteria > Pseudomonadota > Gammaproteobacteria > Burkholderiales > Burkholderiaceae_B > Allopusillimonas. The sequence goes on along the minus strand of JACCEP010000006.1, from coordinate 57,290 downwards.
CACCACGGCCAGCCCTTTGTACTCGGGCGTTGCCACACGTGACACCCGTCTTCGGTCAGGCATGACCCTTGCTGTTTTCGGCTTACCCAACCACTATTGAGGAATACCGATCATGACAGAACCAAAAGACAACAAAGAGCAAGCTCCTCAGGCCGACGACCAGCCCAAAGAGAGCCAAAAAAGCCACGGTGATCAACAGCACCGCAGCAAGAAAGATGGTCACGCAACGCAGCTAGGCAGTGGTCAGGATCAGACGAGTCAACGCAATCGTAAAGGTGGCGGCGCGCAGCGATAAGTTAACTAATAAAACCCAGGGCCGCCTTAAATGTGTGCAAACTACGCTAAGCCACTATGCGTAACCTTTATTTTTCGCGGCCGGGATCACCCACACAACACATCTAAGCGGAATAACTGTTTAATAACATTGACATAAATCACAGTTTCCATCGAAAACCATAGGCCGAATCAACGCCTGACACTAGACTGATGAACATACGCCCACTACCGGCGACGCGATCTGCAGGCGTACGAACGTACACGCGCAGCCCGCCGTTCACTAAAGGATTGATTCATGTACAAGACACTGTTTGCCATGGCAATTTTGGCAGCGCCCAACGTTGCTGGTGCCCATGAGACCATCTACGATGTCGAGCCCACTCATACCTTTGTCCATTTCGAGGCTCTGCATTCAGGCACCTCGACCAACCGCGGCCGATTCGATACTGTCGAAGGCCTTGTAAAGTTTGATCGCGAAGGGAAAAAAGGAAAGGTTGACATCGTGGTGCGACCCGATTCCGTCAACACTGGAATAGAGTCCTACAACAAGCACCTGAGCAACGCTGACTTTTTGCACGTGGAGGCCTTCCCGACCGCACGGTTTGAAGGAGACGACTTCGTCTTTGAAGGTAACCAGGTCAAGTCCGTTTCTGGCACGCTGACGCTACTGGGCAAACAACAGCCCGTAACTCTGAAGGCGTTACGCTTTAACTGCTATGACAATCCCCGAGAAAAAACCGAAGCCTGCGGCGGTGACTTCGAAACCACACTGAAGCGCAGCGACTATGGCATGACATTCGGGCTGCCGGGCATTCCCGATGAGATCCGCATTCTGATACAGATAGAAGCGTTAAAGCGCTGACGCCCCGTTAGCCTAAAACACCATGGGCAACACAGCTAATTGCCTATGCAGGCCCGAGACGCCCGCGCGAGAAATAGACGTTGGTTACGGTATACGTGCCAGCAGTATGTGCACTACATACTGCAACGCATGCGAGCCCGCGACATCTACCGTCCAGGCACAGCACCACCGACGATGAACAATCGTTGCACACGCCACACGTCACCCTCCTGTCATAAGCCTCTCAGCATTGTTTCAAGCCGCTACCCACAGACTTATCCACAGGATCAGTGGACAACTACGGGCGTCGAGCGGGTAGACGCCTTCTTAGCAGCAAAACAGTCGCCGACAATGGCTCACTGTATTACTACCGCCACACCGACCAGCGACCACCTGCTACCGGTGTGTTGTTACGGTGCAAGTAGCAATCTGAAAGATTGACGGCAATTCACCCCTTAACACTGGCCATTGCTCCATCATCTCAAGGTGTAGGCTTGCTGCCACTTCCTTCATTCGTACGTCCTACTATCTACGACGACGTTTCGGTCATGCCCCAGCAACCTTCATCAAAGTATGGCTGGCTTGTGCACTACAGCGTGCTTATCGGAAATTGCTCGCGCCGGTCCGACCCTGATCAGGAAGCGATGGATGCACTGCAAGATGCAGCGCTGCACCTGCTGGAAACCAGCACAAAACAGGTCATTAACCCGACGGCCTACTTACGGCGAAGTGTGCGAAATAAGCGAATCGATAGCCAGCGGCGCCAATCGTTATTCACAGCCCCCGTCTACGATGTGGCCGAATACACGGCATCAGACATGCCGGGACCTGAGGCTAAAGCACAGTCCCAACAATTGCTGACCGATCTGCATGAAGCGCTGGACGAGTTACCACTGATCTGTCGTCAGGTATATGTCCACAACCGTATCGAAGGCTGCACACATGCAGAAATATCGACGGCTCTGGGTATTTCCACTCATATGGTGGAAAAACATATGACGCGTGCCACGCGTCACCTAAACCGAAAACTACAAGACCATACCTAAAGCTGATTGGCATAGCCAGCGGCTGCCCCGTTAACAGCTAAGGCTGCAGGACTTCGCCGTTACAATCTGTTTCAATAATAATTCTCATTTAGATTCCGACAATTTGCCTCCCGTTCGTCTAGAGATGAGGCGGCTTGCATTGTGGACATCACGCACCCAGTCAGGCCAACTCACGTCGCCCATTGCCGCACATAGATGGCCAAATACCAATGCGTACTCCTCGTTCTTTAGCGCAAAGGCGAAGACGGCAGCGTCATCCCATGGCTCCGCAATTGCGTCTGTATCGCTAATTCGCATGCCCCCGGTTGGCGCCGGATGTCTTCGATGTTTTTAATGCTTCACACAAAACAGGTATATGACGGTAGAAAACTCATTACATACAGCGTACAAGCCCTCATCCTTTTTCCGGCCAGGCACCACATCACTCGCAATTCTGATTGCAACTGCCTTTGGCTCATTACCGCAACTCTCCAGAGCACAAGAGACGCGCGTAGCAATTAACATCCCCGCGCAGCCTTTAGAACAGGCACTGCGTCAGTTGGGAAAACAAACGGGGTTAGCGCTTTTCTTTTCTCAAAAAATCGTGGCGGGCCAAAACGCACCGGCTGTCAATGGCTCACTTTCGCCGGACGAGGCGCTACATCGCCTGCTCGCCGATACCGGTGTGCAATTCCGGCGCACAGGCCAAAGCGTCTCATTGTCACGTAACGCTAGCGGCGGCAATACAGACACGCCGCAACTGGCACCTGTCACCGTTACCGGTCGCCATGATCCGGACGAAGCTGGCCGCGACAAGGTTTACGAGAAAAATGTATCCAGCGTCTACGTTGGCCGGAAAGAAATAGAACGCTACCGTATCGACGCGGCCGGCGACATTCTTAAGGGCTTAAATGGCGTGTACAACATGAACACCCGCACGGCTGGGGGAGCCCTCACGCCAAACATTCGAGGCATATCGGGCAAGGGGCGCATCCCGGTAACGATCGACGGCACTGAACAGACCGTCGATGTCTGGATGAACAACTACGGCGTGGGTGATCGCAATTATGTCGATCCCAGCCTGTTTCGCAGTATTGCTGTAGACAAAAGCCCTGACTTGGGCCGTGGCATGAAACCGGGCGTGGGTGGATCCATTGCCATTCGCACCATTGACGCCAACGATATCGTCACTCAAGGCGAAAAATGGGGCTTGATGCTCAAGGCCGAAGGCTCAAACAATAGCACCAAGCCAAAAAACCAATTGGGCAAATACCTTGGCAAAGACTATCGATTGGTGGGTGGCACCGCCGACGGAGCGGGAGGTGGTCCTTCCATGGATGCCACCACGTTAAACCCGCACACCCTCATTGTGGATACACTCGCACCACCCCGCAACAAGCGCGGCGCCGACGACTTCCGTTTTGGTGGCGACCAGTCATTCATGATGGCCGGCGCTTTCAAAACAGAATTTAGCGAGGGGCTGCTGGCCTATTCGAACCGGAACAAAGGCAATTACTACGCCGGTAAACATGGGGCCGATGGCTATCGCAACAATCCGGTATACGATTTTCACGACTGCGGTATCGCGTGCAAATTATCGACGTCGTTCGTGCCAAATATGGCAAAAATGTACGCCCCCGTCGACGAGGTATTCAACAGCAACACGCACACTGAAACCTGGCTGGCAAAAAACAGCTGGAACTTACCAAATGGCCAAAAAATCGATCTGCAGTACATGCACAATGATATTGTTTTTGGCGAAATTAACCCCTACCAGACATCCTTCGTCCTGAATTTTTCCGAGCTCAACCCTTTCTACGGTAACAGGCAAAAGCCACCACAGGCACAAAATCTTGATTCCCACATCAAAACAGACACCTACAAACTTGGCTATGAACTGAAGCCAGAGAACAACCGCTGGGTCGACCTTGAAGCCGGCATATGGCGCGTTAAAACCGAAAGCGAACGCCACCAAAGCGGGGGAATGTCATTAGGCGTCAATAACCCCGACGTGATTCACGACGCTTGGTATTGGTGCAACGTCCGCAATGCCGTGCCGCCAAGTGTGATGCAATTTGGGTTCACATGCACCACTGTAGGCAGTATGTATGGGTTTAGCGAGAACACCACGCGCGATGAAATCATCGCTGCATCCAAATCGAGGTTTGGGGACGTGGATCGTTCCATAGCGTCAGGTGCGCGGCAGTACACACAAGTAACCCGCGACGGTATCAATATCAACAATCGTTTCAAGCTTGCACCTTCCTTCAACTTTACCGTGGGTGCCGACTTCCAAAGAGAACGGCTGGATGAGCAGAACACAATCGTGAACAGTCGTGATATGTTCAACCAAATGGGTATGGTCACCGGTCTGGCCAAACTTACAGGCCCGCGAGGCGGACAGCGACAGGAATGGGGCCTGAACCTTCTAAATGAGTGGCAAGCCACCGATCGCCTGAACATACAAGCGGGAGTGCGCTATCACCGTTTTTGGGCACATGACGAAACGTTGGCTCGAGAGCGCGCAAACAAGAATATGTTTTTTGCGTGGGGGGCAGGATCAAAAGAATATGCATCTGGGTTTTCTCTGCCATATTGGGAACTGGCCTCGGATGACGCTGCAGCCAGTTTCAAAACACTGCAAAGCCTGGAAAACGAACTAACCAGACTGCTGCAAGAGCGACAGCCATACGACGACGTTCTTGCCGCTATGAACAGCGCACACAATCAATTTCGTGAAAGATACGGTGATCGAAGGACCTTTTATCATGAAAGAGAGATCACCAAAAACGGACCGTCTCATCCAGGCCGCCGGGAAGAAAATCCGAAAAAATATGCCGTCTACCGCCTGGTCACTAACAATATCGTTCCATTCAGAAACGGAAAACCAGATTCCACCCGCAATACTCTGAGTCCAAAAATGTTCGAAGAAACGATAGCCAACCCTCAGGGATCCGAAGGGATCTACTATAAATATCTGATTGGCGTTGATGGCTTTGATTCCTCATCGAGAAATTATGAGGCCTATAAAAGCATCCCGGCTGAATCAAGAAGGATCAATACCCTCGATGGAGTGCGGCTTAACACGTACTTGTTAGGGCGTACACCAACACCCAAGGCTGTTTTAAATGAAATCAGCGAGCAACAGCGATGGGCCCCACCGCAAAAAATGACCGGCGAGGCCTGGGCACCCATGCTCGCATTGACCTATGCACTGACAGACAAACAGCGCTTGTTTGCACGCTACGCAGAGATGACACGCTTTCCCAGCCTGTATGAAGCAACCTCTTCGTCCATAGACGGCCTGATAAGCAAGCCAACCACGCCAGGCTTTGATCTCAAACCTGAACGCAGCCAAAGCTGGGAAGTCGGTTACGCCTTTGATCTCTCACCGTACTGGGCCAGTGCAGAATACAGCGACATCCGTGTCACGTATTTCAGCAACACAATCAAAAACGTCATTGACACCACTGAAAGCAGACGCATCACGCAGTATGACAAAAAAATCGTTAAGGGCCTTGAGTTGCAAAGCCGCGTGGACACCGGTAGTTTGTTTGGCACCGTCGGCGCAACCTATCGGCTCAAAAACTTAAGCTGCGACGCCGATACAGCGTTTGCGTTCGACATGTACCTGCAGCGGATCCCCGCTTGCATTGAGGGCGGTTTTGGCGCCACACGTTTTTATCAATCGCAACAGCCCAAGTACTCGGTCAATTTTGATATCGGCACACGCTTACTGAACCGACAGCTCGAAGTAGGCATGCGCGGTATTTATCACAGCACAGTAAATACCACGCAATACGATCGTCTCGTGAAACAAGGGCTAGACAAGATTTTCACCTTTACCGGCAAGCCCTACCATTGGCGCCCCGCCTTGGTGCTTGATGCGTATGGCCGCTATCAAGTCAACAAACACCTGACCGTTAATGCCGGCGTCACCAACCTGACCAACCGTTTTTACCTGGACCCCATGTCTAACGTACCCACACCGAGCCCCGGCCGTACGGTAACCCTGGGCATGCAACTTCAGTTTTAAATTTTTTGCCGGTTTTCTGCAAAAACCGGATTGTGTCGACCTCTCTCATAAGGAGAAAATAGTGTCTAAAAGTGTTATCGCAATCGCCTTGATGATCTCCTCAGTATGCGCGAACGCCGCTGTAACTGGGGCTTCTTCCAAACCTGCCAACATCGAAGCCAAAGAATCGACTGCACTGCCGTTCGGCGCTGACAGGTCAGGGCTGGCTATTAGTGGCTCCCCACTTGTCATCAACCTGGAGGACGGGCCGATTAAGCACATTAATCACAAGTACTCCAATACGCCAATTAACAGCCATCCTGACCAAAGTGTCGACGGGAAATTAGGCCCACGATACCTCAGCTTTGCAGACATTAACCCGGTGATGGGGTTATTTATTAGCTCGCCACTGGGCCAAGTCTGGTACGAAAAACGCGGCTATGACACCGACGTCTACAGTGTGCGCCAGATCGCTGACCCTGCCTTGCCGCTCGCTCTTAAATTTGGCGGCTTAGTTATTGCCAAAGTACCTGATCTGCCAGCCGGTACCTCGGTCTACTTCGGCGAATGGGCACCACGCGCTGGCACACCCAGCACCAACTCTGATATCAACCTGGCTCTGAACAATGCTGAGCACACCGTGTGGTACGTTGGTGAAAACCCAACGGGCAACACTACGGGCCTCGCAACAGCAAACTACAACGTGCTTGGGATTAATCAGCACACGCCTGGTCAGAATGATTTCTACACCGGCGTATTAACGGCTGTTTTTGGGTCGAGTGCCCAGGGTGACTTAACTGGCGAACTGGTCCGAAGCTCAGACCAAATCAACTTCGTGGGCACCAAAATCGATAACACATCTGGCACCTTCGCCAGAAAACAGGAAATCAATGGCCAGTTCTACGGTGAAGGCGCCGCAGCCATAGCCGGCTATGTCGCCCGCAACTCCGATGCCCACAATGACGTCGCCTTCGGTGGCAAGAAACAGTAATCACGCCTGATGCACTTTCGCGGGGTAATAGCCCCCAAAAAGGGGGGGGAGAGAGTGTTTTCTCCGCCCCGTGCTAACTGACTACCTTGATCGTCAATGAAACCACCGCTGCGCGCTCTGCTTCTGAGCAGCGTCCTGTTGTTCGGACCACCGCCACCCTCCTATGCTGATGACGATGAGACTCAGTTTCTGCTGGAAGCAACTCACCGAAGGATACAGCGCGATCCGCATAGTGACTGGCTGAAGAGCGTCCCATTTGGCGACAGCCATAGCATTACTATTAACGGCAAAGAATATCGCGTGGGCGGACGCGTTGAAGAAATGGCGCTCGGTATCTATTACGCCATTAATTTCCAGCGGTGGGAAAAAGTCAAAGAGTTTTTGTCTAGATACCGGATACTGGCTGGACACCAGCCGGCGCTGATCTTGCTGGCCGAAGGGCTATTGGCTCGCGCAAAAGGAGACATCGGCATGGCGCTGAGTAAACTTCAGGCGGCCAATAAAGCGGCGCCCAACGACACCCGCATCCTTCTTGAACTGGCACGCCTATATGCCGAAGACCATCAAAACCGCGAGGCGCTTCAACAATTTAGGCAAGCCGCAAAACGTCATCTACCCGAGGCAACCCGACAGGCCATACAGCGCTATATCGACGGCATTGAAAAGCGCACTCGCTGGCATGGGTCGATCAGCATCGGCCCTGGCTACAACAGCAATTTCAACCAAGCCAATGGCTTCGAAAAATGTATTATGGCCGTGCTGGATACCTGCATTATCACTGAATCTTTGCCCAAACCAATAGGTTCGTCTTTTCTGGGCTATCAGGCCACACTACTGAAACAAACCCCTGTGTCAGGGCACCACAATCTGACGCTGCGCTCAATAGCCTATGGTAGGCAATACAGTAAAAATGACCCTGACAATACCTACCTGAAAAACTATAGCGACCATACGACCCGGGTGTATGCCGGCTATAACTACCGAAACGCATCTACCGAGTTCACCCTATCGCCTTACTTCGAACACTATTACCGCAATGGCCACACCAACTACACAGCACCAGGCATTGATGTTGGCCTGAAACACCATTTAAATAAAACATGGAGCCTGCATCTACAGACAAACAGCAAACGCCATCGCTACTCAAAAATCGAAAGAACGCGTTTTTCCGACTATACGCTCTCCTCTTTAGAAGCAGGCACGAGCTACAACCTCTCGCCGTTGTCATCGGTATATGCAGGGGTTGAATGGGCACGCCGCAGGTATGCATGGACACCGGCGAGCAGCAAAGAGCACTCGGTCAGGATCAGCACATACACGTTCTTCGACAGCGGCTTCTACATCAATGCCATGGCGACTTATCGAGACAACCGATTCGATGCTAAAACCTTTCTGTCCAGGCACCCACGGCACGATATTCAAAAAACGTTGATCGCATCATTTGGTGCGCCAAGATGGAATTTCGAAGGCATCTACCCTGAACTTCGCTTTAAGAGATCAATAAATAAAAGCAATCTGATTTATTACGCATATAAGCAGAATGAGGTTTCACTGCACCTAAAATACAATTTTTAATGCCAACTGAAGCACGTAAACACAAGGGCCACGCTCGAAGATTTCAACTGAAGCTAGAAAAAGCCTTACAGCGCTGTATCGCCACGTATCTACTGACTCTTCTGACAGATACCGCTCAAACAATGATCGCAAAGCACACACCCGCGGCCCGCCAGTTACTTTAAAAAAGCCAAACCAGCTGATTGCAATGCAAGCAAAACAATGACTTGAGTTGCTGAGATAAACTTTAATCTTTGTGATAAACGCTAGACCGCGCTGCCGGCTGGCGGTTTAATGTATTTCTGGCACGCCAACGTGTGGCAGCAACCCAAGGACAAATGTAAACGATGACGAAGAAGAAACTGAAAGTTGGCCTGATCGGCGTAGGTATGATGGGCCACGGCATCGCATCCAATATCGTCAAATATGGTCATCAATTGATTATTCTTGACCACCCCGGAAATCAACCCGTCGAAGACCTGATCGCTGCCGGGGCAACCACTGCGCCAACACCTGCCGCCGTTGCACAGGCCGCCGACTTCATCGTTCTCTGTCTAACCGGCAGCCCGCAGGTCGAGGCTGTGGTAAACGAACCAGATGGCCTGCTGGCCGGCATGGCACCAGGGAAAATAGTCATCGACTGCTCAACCGCACTGCCTTCATCCACCAACAAGGTGTCAAAATCGATTGAGGCTGCGGGCGGTCACTACCTTGACGCCCCCATGACACGCACCCCAAAAGAAGCCGCACAAGGGCGCCTAAACCTTATTGTCGGTGGCGACGCAGAATTGCTAGAAAGATGTCGGCCGCTACTGCGCTCATTTTCTGAAAGCATTGTGCATGCGGGGCCCGTGGGTGCGGGCCATCAGATGAAACTTATCCACAACTTCGTATCGCTTGGGTTCTCGGCCGTACTGGCTGAAGCCTGCGCTTGTGCCCAGCGCGCAAACATAGACACCGAGACCATGGTTGATATTCTGGCCACGGGCGGTGGCGGCGGCATTGTGCTTGACCGCCTCAAACCTTATATCACCGGCAAGGATGACTCAGGCATGCGGTTTTCGCTCGCCAATGCCCTCAAAGACATGAGCTACTACAACACCATGGCGACAGAGCTAGGTGCCTCGCATATCACTGCAGAGGCAATTCGCGCTTCGTTCGAGTTGGGCGTGCAGGCCAAATCATCACTGGGCACAGTGCCAACGCTCATCGATATTCTTGCGCAAGCCGGGGACCAGACAGCCACATAGCTCAGGCCAAACCGGTGCGCAGGCGTCGAGGCAGCCTCCTAGGGCCTGGCAATAAGATCGTCGGGTGTGTCGACGTCAAGCAGGCAGCCGGGATCTTGCACGTCCACCATCCATAGGCCGCCGGCCTGTGCCGCTTGCGTGTTGCCAGCGGTACAGGGCACGTGCGCCTTGACCAGGGCTTTTGCGCCTTCGTCGCCGGTAAGCGCGCGCAGCGCTGCGCCAAATCGATGTGAGAACCACACCGGATGCCCGCGACGCCCCGCATGACGCGGCGCTGCCATATCATGACCACAGGCAGCATCCATGATGGCCTGTATTGTTTCTCGTTGCATAAAAGGCATATCGGCAGGCATGATTAACCACCCTGCCGCGTCGGGCCGTTGAGCAACCCCATAGGCCAGGCTGTGCCCCATTCCAGATCGTGCTTGTTCGCATAAGGTAGCGCGTAGACCTTCGGCCGCCAGAATTGATGCGAGCGCGTGATCGTCGGGACCGAGCACTACCAGGGTGTCAGGCACCACACTGGCCATCAGCACAGCAGCATGCAGCAACATGGGCCTGCCGTTTATGCATTCGAGTCGTTTATCACGACCAAATCGCATGGAGCGTCCAGCGGCAAGAATAATGCCTGCCGCGGCAGGCACAGAAGCTTTCTTATCCGACATTATGTAAGAGTTTGTGGTTGTGGTTGTGCCTGGCCCTGGCCCTGGTCCTGGCCCTGTGCCTGTGTCTGTGTCTGTGCCTGAGTCTGGCAAACTACACCCTGCGGAACACACTGTGTATTACGCGCTGCGATCAACTCGGCCAAAATGGCTATGGCAATCTCTGCCGGTGCACGGCTATGTATGGGCAAGCCCACAGGCGCATGCAGCTTATCTACTTCATGCTCGCTGACATCAAGTGTCAGCAGGCGCTCTCGGCGCGCACGGGTGCTGGCGATAGAACCTATGGCTCCCACATAAAACGCATCGGTTTTCAATGCTTCCATCAGTGCCATATCGTCCACTTTAGGGTCATGACTGAGCGTGACGATAACGGTGCGGCAATCTGGCCGAAACCCAATCACTGCGTCATCTGGCATGCCATCTAGCCACTGCACGCCGGGGGCACGCCAGTTGTTTCGCTGGGCCTCGCGCGGATCGTTGAGGTACACAGAAAAATCAAGTGCAGGCGCCATACTGGCCAAGTACTCAGACACCGCGCCTGCGCCAATAATCAACAGGCGCCACCGGGGGCCAAACAATTGCACCACCTCATTTTTTTCATAGCGCACAAAGAAGTCTTGGCTGCCTGTACAGGTAGACACCTCGCCAGTCAGCAGGTTGATATGCCGCTCCAGCAGTTGCCCGCCAGCCATGGCGGCACGTGCAGCCTTGATGCTGTGCAGATCAGTGACACGCTCCACGAACAGTTCCAGCGTGCCGCCGCAGGGCAGGCCGAAACGGCGTACATCTTCTGCATCGACACCATATCGAACGATGGCAATGGTCTGCGGAAACGCCTGGGAAAACTGCCGCAAAAGATCGTCTTCGACACAACCACCCGAAACAGACCCGATAAAATCGCCAGCATCCGTCGCCGCAAACAATGAACCAAGCGGTCGTGGCGCAGACCCCCAGTTACGCACCACGGTAACCAGCGCCACTGCCTTGCCCTGCTCGACCCAGGCTTGCACATGTGCCAAGACCTGATTATTCATGGCGTGCATGGGTATGTTTCCAGACTCTGTGCGCGCTTCTCCCGGAATGGTATGGCTCATCAGTGTGCTCCCACAACGGTCTTAGCCGTAACGTCAGAGGACTGGCCACCGAACGCCCCTCGCAGATAATTGGCGAGTTCTGCAACCTCTTCATCATCCAGCTTGTCGCTAAACCCTGGCATGGCCTGCCGGCCCTGTTGATCTGGGAAAGACTTGGCGTCCAATCCATGCAGTACAACTTGAATGAGATTATGCGGATCAGGATTTCGGACTGTTGAATTGCCAGCAAGGGCAACCGTCACATTGGGCTTGCCTTGCCCGTTGGCGGCATGGCATCCGGCGCACAGCGCCAGATAATGGCTGCGGCCTGCACGCAAATTTTCAGGTGTTTCTGCTGCGGGCTCGGGTTTGAACACGGCAGCCTGCTTGGGTGTATCGCCAGTAAGGAATTTTACCGTGGCCTTGTTATCACCTTCGGACAGAAAGCGCGTACTGTGATGGAAGGCGTCATACATACCCCCATAAGCAGAGCCTTGTGGTGCGATACCTTTTGCGAGAAACCGTTGCAGATCTTCGACGGTCCAGCCTCTTGCTGCCAGGGCCTCAGGCGTAATGTCCGGCGCATGAATCGCCTCCGCCGCCCCACCCTCATAGCTCTTGCCCAGCTTCAGTTGCCCCAGCTCACCTCGGGGTGTGTGGCATTCGGTGCAATGCCCCAGCGCGTTGACCAGATAGCGGCCCCGCACCCATTCATCAGAATCTCCTTTCGACACCGACGGCAACGTATCTTTGAGAAAGAGCAGGTTCCAGCCACGCATCAACGCCCTTATGTTGAACGGAAAGGATATGGTGTTTTCACGGTTAGGCGTGGGTGCTGGCTCCACGCTTTGCAGGTAGGCGAAGATGGCATCGCTATCGGCCCGCGACACACCGCGATAAGAGGTATAGGGCATGGCCGGGTATAGTGGGTGCTCGGGCGAGATGCCATCGTGCAGCACTTTGTAAAAATCAGCGGAGGTCCAGTCGCCTATGCCATGCTCCTGATCCGAAGTAATGTTTGTACCGTAAATAGTTCCAAAAGGTGTGGGCACCGGCACCCCGCCAGCAAACGGAGCACCGTCTTTCGTAGTGTGACAGGCTGCACAATCACCCGCTTGCGCCAGGTATTTTCCGCGCACCAGCAGTTGCTGGTCGGGAGCCTGCCCTTGCGTATCAATGGCAGAGGTGTCGTAATCCGGATCAAGTATTCCCGACAGAACCGCGCCGCCCACAATAAGTACCAGGATAACTATCCCCCCCAGTGCGGTAGATGTTTTCATGAGCGCTCCTCAATGATCAACCCTGGTGTATTCAGGATGACATCTTTTACGGCCTGGTGATAGCGCACATAGCCGGTGCAACGACAGATGTGGTCGTTCAGGGCATCCGTCACATAACTCTCTACCTGATCACGGGCGATGGGCTGGCGCTGGAGACGTTCGACCAGCACCGTGGCGGCATTGACAAAGCCAGGCGTACAGTAGCCGCACTGAAAGCTGTAGAAATCCAGAAACTTCTGCTGTACAGGGGTTAATGCGGTGACGGCGCCCTCACCGTCTCGCGTCGCATGCCCTTCTACTGTCCGCACTTTGCGCCCATTGAAGTAGCCCACCCCGGTAATACAGGTGCGAATTTCTTCACTGTGACTATTGTCACGATCAAGAATCACCACACAGGCACGGCATACCCCCTGGCCACAGCCCAGACGCGTACCGGTGAGGTTTACATACTCGTGCAGAAAATCCAGCATCATCAAGGTCTCAGGCACCTCTATCGGGCCAACCGCCTCACCATTGATGGTCATGGAAATTTTGATGTTTGCTGCACTCATGCCAGGACCTCCTGAATCTTCTCGGGTGTGACAGGCAGAGAATAAAATCGCTGCCCTGTGGCATGCGTAATGCCTGTAACGATAGCGGCCACGATGGGGATCATCACAACCTCGGCCATGCCTTTGGGCGGGTCAGTTTCTGATAACGGCGGCAAAACCTCAGCCGTCTGCTTCCAGAGCGCAACTTCCTTGGCACGCGGAAGATGGTATCGATTGAAGTTCCACGTGCCGTTGCCAGGGCCATCTTCATACAGCGGCAGCGACTCGTACAAAGCATGACCTATACCCATGGCGATGCCGCCCTGAATCTGGCCCGACACCAGCTCGGGGGACAACAGGCTGCCGCACTCGATAATCGAATGGTGATTCAATAATTCGACCTCACCACTGCCGCGATTCACAGATACTTCAGCTAATGCACTCATTGCTGAGTAGTAGGTGACGGCGGCATTATTGCGTTGAACTGGCGGGTAGTAGACGGTCTTTCGGTTTATGACCTTGTAGCTTCCGGCCGATATGCTCCTCGTGCCCAGGGAATCATCTGTTCCCGCATCAATACTGACTACAGCCGCGCCCGCCCCGGCGCCTGTGGACTTAAGGCTGGCAGGTTCTTTAGCTTTAGCGCTGGAGTCCGATCCGGTCTCTGAGTTTTGACCTGTTTTGTTCGCACCCCCACCAAAGCATAAAGCGATGCCGTCCAAGGGCAACCGCTCTGTCTGTTCGCCAACGTTGAAATCCGCCTCTGTCCACTGCCAGCGATTAAAGCCGTGCACCACTGCGCCGACCAAGAGCCCCATTTCGTGGGCTTTGGCTGCCAGCTGCTCCAGACTGAGCGGCTGCATACCATTTGCGGTCAACAACCCTTTTTCCCAGCGCGCATCTTCGCGACGCACCACGTAGGGCGCGGCCTGGCCGCCCCCCAAACCACTAGACCAGATAGCTTGCGCGGCCGGCCATACTCCATGTACAAAAACCAAACGCGCGGCTTCCCGGGTGGTGTGCGTGTAATAGAACGCAGAGTTGGATGCGCTGGCGGGTGACGCAAGCGCAGGCGTCCAGGCCGGGTTGGTCGAGAGCTTGTCTTGATCGTCCTGACTCATCAGATAAGGATCACCTGATGAGATCATGGGCAGATCAGGCCAGTCGGTGATAGCCACGCCAATATTGCTTGCTGGCTGGCCCAGCCAGCGCACACAGGCCAGCGCCTGAGAAGTACTCATGCCTGTGCCGATTTCCGTGCCAGAATGACGTAGCAGTATTTCGCCCTTGGGCGAGATTTCAACCTTGGCAAACGAGCTTTCTGCCCCCGTACCAAAATCCTTCTGAACACATGCAAAGCCCACGCCGTAAAGTTTGCCTGGGCGATCTGCCTCAAACTCTGCCTTGCGTCGTGCACGGTTCACCCATACTGGGTGATTGCGGGCTTTTTCCAGAATTTCCTCGGCACGGATTTGCCCGGCAGGGATGGCCCCTTGGGTATTTTTCATACCGCTTTTCAGCACATTCTTAAGCCGGAACTCAATAGGATCCATATCTAGTTCGTGTGCCAGCTCATCCATGAGCATCTCCGTAGCGGCCATGGATTGCAGCGTGCCGTAACCTCGCGCTGAACCACAGTCCACGGCACGCGATGCGTCGGCTCTGGACGTCATGTCTGACTTGGGCAGGTAATAAATAGATTGCGCGGCCGTAGCACCCACCATGGCAACCGAAGGCGAGAAATTGGAGCGTCCACCGCCATTGGCCACCATATCAATCACACAGGACTGAATCAGGCCTGTCTTGCGGTCCACGCCAATGTGATAATCCATATCAAAGGCATGCCGCTTCAGAGATGTCTGAAACTGCTCATAGCGATCACTGGCAATGCGCACAGGCTTACCTTCGCCATACAGCGCACAGACCAGCCCGTAAAAAGGCATGTTGCAATGGTCTTTCGAGCCGTAACCCACGGTATAACAGGGGTGCATGACCAGCGTTTTGGCCTTGAAATTACTTTTGGCCAGCATGCCTGCTGCTGTTGCCGCAACCTCGGTGGGCGACTGGGTGGGCACCACCATGTGCATGGTGGCGTTTGATTCGTCATACCAGCAGTTGGCGTTGTCGGGCTCGAGCGCAGCCGTATCTACTGACTGAGTTTGATACCGACGGTTAAGCACAAGCCAATTTTCAGGCGGGTTGCTCATTTCCTCTCGCAACTGGCCCGCATGGTACATGCCCTCCTCGCCCAACTCGCCATGGTTCTTGCCGTCTGGCCAGACTGGTAGCTGTTTACGCATTTGGCTTGGAAAAACCGGCGCATCCTTCAGGCTGGAGAACACATCCTCGTCATAGCCGCTCTTGCCGCCCACGCGTACATAGCGAAACGTACCCCATGGGTCCCGGGCCAGAGGGCCGGTATGCTCGCCGTACTTGACGACATCATCTTGAAACTGCAACGCATCTTTGGCAAGCCGAAAACGCGCAAAATCATGAAAGATCAAAATGGCGACGGCATGCCCCAGATAGGCAGGCGTTTTGCCTTCCGGCAGCAGCATGTCTTCACCATAAAAATCGGAAAACGCCACGCCATCTCGCGCGAGATCCTCTGCGGTAACCACGCGATCGGGTTTTGTAGTTTTGTCCAGGCGTGAGAGGTCAAAGCCGGTATAGCGTGCATCAGCGCGCGTGGTGCGCAAAATCAGGGCATGACTTTGATGGTCTGGCCAGTTGGGTAAATCACGAGCACGAATATCGCGGGCAAAAATCTTGCTGCCTGTTACTTTGGCGATGCCATCGACCCGAAACCTGGCCAAGCCGGTGGCAGGATCCCACTGCATGGGCGTCAGGAGCTTCTGCTCCATGAACGCGGCATAGGCGGGTGAACCGAAGGGGGCAATGTAGGTTGTGATGCCGGCAATCGTTGCGGCTTTGAGAAACTGACGTCTTGATAACGTGGTGCGGGCCATTGTTTGAAACTCCTGCAAATCTTTAAGAGTGGCCAGCAACTAGCATTCCCGCCTGCCACAGACCTTTTATTCTTCAATAATACGCCAGTACAGACTTGTACAGATTAAAAGTGCCTTAAGACAAGCTGGCACGTCTTGATAGCGCCCCGCTCAGCGTCGGCGTTTCAGCAAGCGCTCCAAGACTCGGCCAATCTGGTATTTGCTTATCCACTTTAACAAGCCATAAGAAAGACGGGCCTTTTCCTGCCCAAGTGGCTGATCTGGCGGCAACTGCATCCAGGTAGATTTTGAGTACGCAATCAATTGATCAGGATAAACGCTGCGATGACCAATCACCAGGTAAGCCGCAATGCTGGCACCCGCTACATAGACCGTCCCTGTAGGCCCCCCAAATAGCTCTACACCCATAAGTATGGCGGCTACAGGCGTATTGGACGCCGCGGCCACAACAGATACCAGCCCTACTGCCGCACCCAGCGCAGGGCTTAACCCCAGCATCGGCGCACACGCGCTGCCGACCAGTGCACCAATGACAAACTGTGGCGTCACAATACCGCCATAAAACCCCGAGCCTAACGTAATGGCAACGAGCAACGTCTTCCAGAAGAAGCCCATATAAGGCATGACTTGCCCTTCGAGTGCATGATCCATGAGCGGCAGGCTCAGCCCCAGGTAATCGGTGGGTATGAACAGCACAAGCACCGTAAGCAAACAGCCGCCGATGAAAGGCATAAGCGGAGGCCAGATGTTGAATCGTGAACGCAGCAGGTCAAACATGCTGCGTGAAAAACGAATGAGGTCCACGAATAGCCAGGCAGCAAGACCGCACGCGATGCCGATGAGTATGGTTTTGAGAAAGATAATCTCTGAAAAATCAGGCAACCCTGGTATTACGTAATATTGATAAGGGATGCCCCAAAGCTTGCTAATCTCGAACGAAGCCACGCCCGCAATAATGGCCGGGAACAGAAAATCATGACGAATGCGGCCTATTGCCAGCACTTCTACGCCATAAATAGCACCCGCAATAGGCGTACCAAACACACTGGCAAAACCTGCGCTAATGCCACAGGCGACAATACGCTTTTGCAGCTCTGGGTTTAACCCAAGCACACGACCCAGGCCTGCGGCCAGCGACCCGCCAATATGGGAACAAGGGCCTTCCTTACCTGCAGAACCGCCGCATGAAAGCGTAATGATGGCGGCCAGCGGCTTAATAGCCATGGTCTTGAACGGCATGCGCCCTGCCTGCTGATGCACGGCCGTGATGACCGAGTCTTTAAGCCCCGTTTTATTACGACGGTAACCGTAATAAAGCAGCAAGCCATTAAGCAAACCACCCAAGGGAAGCAATATGACCTGCGCCCACAGCGGCACCAACGTGGCACGATCGGTAAAAAAGAATAGCCCGTGCAGAAATAGACTGGTGCCGGTTCCGACAATGGTTCCGGTTACGGTCGCAAGCACTACCCACTGCAGCACAGTGGCCAGCATGACCAGGGGTTCGATGTAATTGAAGCGGAAACGAGGCATTGTCAGGCTTAAAGTAGTAATACCGCATTATCGCGCATTCTTGTTTAACCTTTAACCAAAAGTATGCTCGTACTACTCGTCGCCCTGTCATCCACCGCATAAAAAACATTTATGTCAGCGCAGCGCCACTGCCACTCCACAATAAAAGACGCGGTCGCGTCTTGATTACTACGCCACCAAAAAACGCCTATGACGACGGTTCCATCGAATACATGGATTCCATTTCTCTTCGCAGTTTATAGGCAGGCGTCGACACATCCATGTCTACATCATCCCAACTAAGGCTTTGCCCTTTTTTAACTGGCCGCAGCAGTTTCACGCCATGCGCCAGTCCCAAGGGCACACCCCCCAGTTCTAACGAGCGCTCGGCTGGCAGGAGCTTGCCCCACACCGTATACCCACCCTCGCCATCAAGCATTTCTCCGGCTTGAAGATCGCGCTTGGCCGTTGCCACGACATCCGCTTGCCAGCTAAGCGCAACACCGGTCGACTCGCCACGCAGGGCGACGCTGGCGACCGACATGCCTACTTCCAGCCCGATTAAATGCCAGCGCTTATAAAGCGTGAAATAACGCCCCGACGGATCCGTGTGTGCGTTGTACTCTTCAAAACAGTTGCGGATGTACTCTGTTTCGCCCTCGACCGTAACCCATACACCCATGCGGATGTCATAGTCGATGACGCGCCCGTCTGGTTCCAGTGAGGACACCACCTCGACCATACCCTTACGCTCCAGCACACCGCCTTCGCTTATCGGACGGGTGACGTACGGAATATCTTTTATGCTTGCTGGCGGATACAGCAATCCATTGGACGGCACGGTTAAGCCCGTTGCGTTGGCCACAGCGGCACTTTCAATCGATGGCTTGGAGCCATCAAGAAAACTGTTGAACATCTTGGGGTTTAGCCCGCCCCGGGCAGCTTGCTCAGGCGTGAGGCCGTAGTTTGCCCATACGGTTTCGGGGGTTGACTCAGAAAAATGAGGCAGCCACTTATGGCCCCGCCCCGCTGCCACCACCGGAAACCCACAGGTGCGTGCCCAATCAACCAGATCACAAATCAAGGCAGGCTGATCGCCGAAGGCCAGCGAATAAACAACCCCGGCCTCAGTCGCACGGCGTGCCAGCAGCGGACCGCAAAAGGCATCTGCCTCGACCGTCACGTTGACAACATGCTTGCCATGCTCGAAGGCCGCTAATATATGCGTGACGGCAGCGATGGGGTTGCCTGTGCATTCGATAATAATATCGACGGCATCCTCGCGCATCAGCGCTTGCCAATCGTCAGTAATCCAGGTGGTGCCCTGGGCCAGTGCCTGCTGCATTGAGTTTGCCTGAGCGCGTTCAGCCTCCCACCCCACACGTTGCAGGTTGGCTCGTGCAGCCACAGGCGAAAGATCGGCAATGGCCACCACATGCACGCCCGGTGTACGCGGCACTTGGGCAAGATACATGGCGCCGAACTTACCGGCACCAATTAAGGCCACACGAACCGGGCGCCCCTCTTCGGCGCGCTGCAACAACTTCTGATAAAGGCTCATAACTTAGGTCTCCACCCAAGCAGGCCTGGGATAGTGTCGGTGCACCAAGCTCGCATAAGATCGGCACAATAAATGAATAATGTCCGATACAGTATTCTGCAAACCCCTATTAGGTAACTAGGGGTTTGCGCTAGCATAACCTTTACCGATCGACACCCGCCATCCATGCCTCTAAACCGTCAACCCACGATTCAGCCTTCAGGCCGTATTTTTTTTCGATGCAATGTGCTCGCCAGTACAAATCGCTGAAATCTATTGAAGGAGCGCTCTTGAAGGCAATGCCTACAATATTGCCGTCGTGAACCTCAGGCAGATTGGCTGTGGCATGAAAAACATCACCGATGACATTCAGGTGATCGAGATGCTCGGGGTAATCACAGAAAAGATTGATGGTGAGTATGCCTTCAGGCGTCAGGCAGTTAGCACACGCCTGATAAAACTCGGCAGAACCTAATACCGGGCCAACGGCCAGGGCATCGTAAAGATCCACTTGCAGTATGTCGATAGTGCCATGCCGGGCCGGGTCTTGAACAAAGTCCAGCGCGTCCATGGCCAACACGGTGAGCCGCTCATCATCATCAGGCAGGCCAAAGTGTGTACGACAGGTTTCAATGACGGCCGGGTCGAGCTCAACGGCCGTTACCCGGCTTTTTGGAAACTGCTTCCAGCAAAACTTGGTAAGACTAGCCGCCCCCAAACCCAGTTGCACGATATGCCTGGGCTGATCCATAAACAGCATCCACATCATCATTTGCTGGATGTATTCAATTTCGAGGGCGTAAGGTGCGTCAAGACGCATGGCGCCCTGCACCCAGGGCGTCCCAAAATGCAGATAGCGCACGCCATCGTCTTCGAGCAACTTAATGCTGCCCGCGCTGGGTGCACTTGGCTGAGCGGCAGGGTTAAAGACATGCTGCATGATATAGGTAAGTTTTTGGTCTTCAGTCATCAGGCTAATGTGGTCATACTAGAAAACAGAACCATACAGCATACTGCCATGATTGCATGCGGCGTTACACGAACACACCACTGCGGCCCAACAGACCAAACGGCATCGTCAAAGACGGATTTATTCAAAGCGGCCCGAGCCGTATCGCCACGGCACCCTTACAGCAGCCCAGCCGCCTTCTGCTGCGAGCGCACTGATCCAAATATGATCTGCTGTGTTCTGGGGCAATTTAGTCTTTAAATGAAATACGCGGCTATTGCTGCCACTTCCTTTGCACAGCTCATCTAGGCTGGCGGCCAACCTAAGGCGCCCGGCTCGTTTTTTCGCTTTTCCGCGCTGCCACAAGCCGCTCATAAAGCGCCTGCGCGGCGACCGAAAGCCCCTTATCACGCCGTTTAATCAAGTAAATAGATCGACGCAGGCCAGACCACCGCAACAGGCGGGTTTCGATTTCAGGGTGCTGGAAATGAAATAGCGTCAGTGCCGGCACCACGCTAATGCCGAGCCCCGCGCGCACCATGCCCATTACCGTTGCCAACTGATCAACTTCTATTAACGTGCGCATCTTTAGCGGCAACGTGGCTGCATCAAGATACTGCCGCACACTGCTGTCACGCGATAAGTGAATAAAATCGAAGGGCAGCAAGTCTCGGGGCTTGAGATTGGCGCGGTCCAGCAATGGGTGCCCGCGTCGCGCAACCAGATAGAACTCATCCGTCTGAAACGGTTCGGCGCGTAACTCTGGAGTATCCACCCGTGTCGCGGCAATCGCGATGTCTGCCCGTCCTGAGCGCACACTCTCAATACAGTTTTCTGACAGAACATCGAATACCTCGAGCTCAATATCGGGAAACTGTGCATGAAAAGCAGCCAGTACATCCGGCAACCAGCCCGCAGCCAGGGAAGGTAACAACGCAAGGGCAACACGCCCACGCTTGAGCTCCACCCGCTCGCGCACACTGGCCAGGGCAGCCTCTATTTCAGCAAGTACGCGCTGAGCGCCATCAAAGAAGTCTCGCCCCTCGACGGTCAGGTCCACGTGCCGAGTACTGCGATCGAACAGCCGTACACCAACTTCTGTTTCGAGCGCGCGGATCAAGGCGCTGAACGCGGGTTGTGACAAATGGGATGCGGCTGCGGCACGCGTAAAACTTTTAAGCTGGGCCAAGTTAACAAAGGCACGCAACTGGTGTGCAGACAGCCTGGCGCTACTTATTTGCATAATCTATAAATGAATTCAAATATTCAACTTTACAACATATACCCCGTACCCTAATCTTGATGTTGAACGTGCACAGCTTCGACTCAAAGCACGAGCGCTCGCCGAGCACATATATTTGGAGACCTTCCCTTTGCCTCAACCCATAGCCACCAGGCGCAGCGACGTGCTTTATGTAGGCAGTGCCGCCGGGTTCTCGGGCGATCGCACTGATGCGACTGGCCCGGTCGTCGATGCGCTCATCGAGGCCGCCGGGCCGGCAGTATTAATTTTTGAGACCTTGGCCGAACGCACACTGGCCCTCGCTCAACTGGCTAGGCGTCAGGACGCTTCAGCCGGCTATGAGCCGCTGCTCGACGATCTGCTCGAACCCATCCTCGGGCGCTGCCTAACGCATGACATTCGGATCGTGAGCAACTTCGGCGCCGCCAATCCGCAAGGGGCTGCACGACACATTCTGGCTATGGCTGCACGGCTAGGGCTTAGAAAGCCGCGCGTGGCCGTGGTCCTCGGCGACGACCTGCTCGCCGAAGACGAGTTGCCATGGCGCGCTCGCCTGCCTGATCGCAGCGTGGTCAGCGTCAACGCCTATCTGGGTGCGGAGTCGATTGCCGATGCGTTACGTGCGGGGGCAGACATCGTGGTCTGCGGCCGGGTCGCCGATCCATCACTGGTGTTGGGCCCAGCGCTCGCACATTTTGGATGGGCCATGAACGATTGGGACAGACTGGCCGGAGGCACCATGACGGGCCATTTGCTCGAATGCGGAGCACAGGTTAGCGGTGGCTATTACGCTGACCCCGGGTTCAAGGATGTGCCTGGTTTGGCGAACATCGGTTTCCCGGTGGCCGAGATCCATGCCGATGGCAGCTGCATTATTGGCAAGCCGTCTAGCACGGGCGGGCGTATCGATACGCACTCCGTAAAGGAACAACTGCTCTACGAAATACACGATCCCAAAGCCTATCTGACACCCGATGTCGTTGCTGACATCGGCTCAGCAACCGTCACCGAAGTCGGGCCAGACCGGGTCCGCCTCACGGGCGTGCGAGGGCATCCCCGCCCCGCTGAACTCAAGGTGAATATTTGCTACGAGAATGGGTGGCTGGCTGAAGGAGAAATCTCCTACGCCGGCGCGAGAGCCGAGGCCAGAGCCCGGCTGGCCGCAGATATCTTGCGCGAGCGCCTCAAAGGCTTAGGCCAGCTACGCGTAGACCTGATCGGTGTACTCAGTGTATTTGGAGATGACAGCGGGAAAAGCTACTCGCAACGCCAGCCTGGCCATGGACGCGACGTGCGCCTGCGCGTGGCGCTTAGCCATCAAGACCGGACAGCGGCAGAACGTCTGACACGAGAAGTCAATGCCCTATATACCTGCGGCCCCGCAGGCGGTGGTGGCGTGCGCACAAGCATCCGGGCACGTCTGGGCCTGGAAAGCTGCACCGTAACGCGTGACCATATTCACATGCGGTATGCCTTCATCGAGGACGAAACCTAATGATTACAGTACCTCTGTATCGTGCAGCTCATGGCCGCACTGGCGACAAAGGTGATCGCTCTAATATAAGCATCATCGCCTGGCGACCTGAATTCTGGGATGTGTTGGTGGAACAGGTCACTGAAACAGCTGTGGCTGAACTATTTGCTTATCGGTCCCCTACACGTGTTCAGCGCTACCTGTTACCTCAACTGCAGGCCATGAACCTGGTACTTGACGGTGTATTGGACGGGGGTGTTAACAGTTCTTTGAACCTGGACACCCATGGCAAAAGCCTGTCTTACCTGCTGCTCGATCTGCCTATCCACATCCCCGATGAACTGGCCGCAATGCTGATCGGCGAAAACGACACTGACTGACCCGGGGCTTGAAAGCATTCAGGCTACCCTATTTTTATAACGGCCCACAAAGGCTGAAAACCGCAAGGAGACCAACATGAAACGAACTCACTCTGCATGGCGACGTGCCCTACTGGTGGCAGCTGCCACCACCACCTGCCTGAGCCTGCTTCCGCTGGCTGCCAATGCGCAAAACAAAAAACTGCTGATCGGCACGACCTCGTCATCATCGAGCCACTATGGCTATTTTGTTGCTGTCTCGCAAGTCATTAATAAACAAATAAAAGGCGTAGACACGTCCGTGACCGAGACAGGTGCGACCATGGACAACCTGCGGCGCATGGATCGCAATCAAGTCGACTTTGCACTGGTGACAACCAATGTGATCCATCACGCCAACGCAGGCACCGGTGACTTTGCGGGCAAGCCCAATAACAGCCGATTAATGTGGATCTACACCATCGCACCCCAGAATGCGATTGTCAGAAAGGATGCCAATATAGCCAATCTGGAAGCACTTAACGGCAAAAAATTCAACACAGGGCTTAAGGGTTCAGCCACTGAAAAAACCACCGACGCCGTTTTTGCAGCGCTCAACATCAAACCCGACGTGGTGCGGGGTTCAACCGGTGAGATTGTCGATGCCGTCAAGGACAATCGCGCGATTGGTTACGTAAAGTCAGGTGCAGGCATGAAGCTGGATGCCTCGTCACGCGAGATCGCGACCTTTACGCCAATTCAGATCCTGGGCTTGAACGACACCCAGCGCGACAAGATCAAACAGGTCATGCCTGAACTGTCGATGGTCGACGTGCCTGCGGACAGCTCCGTAGGGACTTCGGCGTACACAACGTGGGGCTTTGGTGTGGGCGCAGCCGCCTCTACGCAACTGGACGAAGAAACGGCCTACCAAATCGTCAAGGCGGTGTGCGAAGACAAAACCGCGCAAGCTGCCGCGTTCGCCGACGTAGCGGGCGTGGATATTGCGGAGATGACATTAAAGTATGCGGCCTCCCCCCTGCATCCAGGTGCAATCCGCTATTTCAAGGAACGCGGCCTGGACATTCCTGATCGACTCATAGCCCGCTGATGGCGACAGGAAAGAAACAGCGATGAATCCCTTGCGCTCCCAAGCGGCAACCGCCCTCACCCTAATTTTGAGTCTATTCGTTCTGGGCACTGCCATCTTTGGCGCACGGGACGCACTGGTTCAGCGATCCCTCTTTTTGGGCCTGGTCATTCTCGTCGCGCTGCTCAGGTACCCACTATTTAAGGGCTCACGATGGTGGGGGCTGGGGGTTGTGATTGATGTAGCGCTTGGCCTGATGGCAACGGCAAGCTGTATGTGGGTCACACTTAACGCAGACACCATCATGAACAGCCTGCCCACTGCGGGTACGCTGGAGATCGGCATGACCATTGTCCTCGTCGTGACTGTGCTTGAACTATCACGGCGGGCCATCGGGTTGATCTTCCCCGCCATGGTTGCCGTGGGTCTGGCTTATGCGCTGCTGGGCCAGTACATTCCGGGGCCATTAGGGCATCGCGGCTTTGATGTGTATTTCATTACCGAGACACTCCTTCTGAGCGATATCGGCTTATGGGGTTCGTTGCTCGGCGTAGCGGCAACCATTATTGCCATCTTCTCACTGTTCGGTGCTTTTCTGCTGCATTCAGGCGGCGGCGCGACGTTTATGGATCTGGCACTTCGCGTCAGCGGACGATCCACGGGTGGTGCGGCCAAGATCGCGACCATTGCTTCCGGGCTGTTCGGCATGGTCAGCGGCAGTGCTGTAGGCAACGTCGCAACCACCGGCGCCTTTACCATCCCCTTGATGAAGCGTCTGGGCTACCCCGCCGCTCTTGCTGGAGCCGTCGAAGCCGTAGCCTCGACGGGCGGCCAATTGGCACCACCCATCATGGGGGCCGCCGCATTTATCATGGCGGAAATTATTGGTACTGACTACCTGTCCATCGCCGCAGCCGCCGTATTGCCAGCCGCACTGTTCTATTGGGGCGTGTTTGCCACCGTGCACGTCACGGCACAGGAAGAACATCTGGGGCATGTACCTGACGATCAAATTCCGAAATGGAAATCCATTTTGCGTGTCGACCGACTCGCGTCCATTGTTTTATCGATTAGTGGGCTCACCATCGGGATTTTGCAAGGCATGTCGCTGCAGACAGCGGCGTTTTACGGCATAGCCGGTGCAGTGGCCGGCATGTTCGTTGCAGCTGTTGCTCAGCGACTACAGTCATCTTCAGACGAGAAAGAGTCTGCTACGGAAAACCACCCAAGCATACTCAAACCAATACTGCGTCAGGCTCGCACTGCACTGGATGAAGGCGCAACTGGTCTGATCATTGTCGGCATTTTGCTTGCGGGTGCCCAGATTCTGGTTTCCATGATCAATTTGACTGGGGTCGGTGTGACGCTGTCATCGATGATTGTTGGCGATGGCAACGCACCTGTGCTGGTGATCGGTCTGGTCGTGGCTTTGGTTTGTATGGTGATGGGCATGGGCATTCCGACAACCGCTGCCTATGTGCTGGTTGCTGCAACCCTGGCCCCTGCCTTGATCAAAATTGGGGTTAGCCCGATTGCAGCGCACATGTTCGTCTTTTATTACGCCACGTTGTCAGTCATTACGCCACCCGTGTGCGTAGGCGTTTTTGTGGCAGCCGGCCTGGCGGGAGAGCGCTGGGTGGCCGTCGCTCGCCGTGCGGTGATGCTGGGCGCCGTCACCTACGTTATTCCGTTTCTATTTCTGTTGTATCCGAATATGCTCAACCCCGGCTTTAGCATCGGTTACGTTGAGGCTGCGCTCAGTGGCGCGGTGTTTGTGGCTTCATTTGCGTACATGTTTGGTGGCGCACGCATCAGCCGCTGGCGGTTCGTGGACATCACCGTCTGGTTGGCCATTGCCATCGTAGCCACCATTCCAAGCCAGGCAGGCCTGGTGTTGTCGGCCGCAGGCCTCATCACAATGATCTGGCTTCGGCATCGGCGCCGGCCAGAAAAACAGGGCAAGCTTGAGGCAAATGTTTAACGGGGAACACAGCAGGGGCGCAGCAGCAAGCCCCTAAAACGATAAAGCCTCAAGCAGAAGTATTATGGCGTGAGTCGTCTAGGCGTTGCGATAATTTGCTTACCGCTTCACTACCATACTTTGCGAAATGCACAACAATCGATAGCGGGGCAGATTTGGACATAAACCCTAGATGACACAACTGCCCCTGCTCCAGCTCTCGCCCAATCATAGAACGCGGTAACCAGGCCGCTCCGTGTCCGATCAACGCCAGCTCTCTAAGGCTGAACGAAAACTCACTCATACACTTGACCACGACTCGATGACTCTGCAACAGTCGAGGCATTGCTTCGACCAATAACGCCTGCCCAAAAAAACTGTCTGAAGGATACGAAAGTAGCTCAAGTGGCTCTTTGCCCTCAGCGTTTTTCTGGAAAGCATACAGCGAAGGGCTTGCGACAAGAATCAACTCATCGGGAGCCATTACAAAACGGTCAGTCAAGTGAGCAGGCAAGCCGTTCGGGACAAGTGGTGTTTCGTGTATGACGAGAATGCCGGCAAGGTTTTTTACCAGCATATCCACACATTCCTCTTGGTTCGCCGTTCGAATCTGGAAATTGTGTGGGGCCTCCAGCTCATTCAGGTTTTCCAGAAACGCAGACATGAATGACGTAGCAAGAGAGTGCTGGGCTGCAATCGTTATTTCAGCCTCATTGTTTAATGCATCTTGCTCTAAAAAAGCGCGAAACTGGTAGATATTGGCGACCAGGTTTCGAAATGCAGCCTCATTTCGTGTTGCAATGGGTGTAAGCCTTAGGGGTTTGTGTGCCCTATCGATCAACGGTACACCCAGCCACTCTTCGAGCGCCTGGATGCGTCGCGATAAAGCAGGCTGCGATATATGCCTAAGACTGGAGGTCTTGGTAAAGCTGCCTGTTTCGATCAATGCGATAAAGTCGTCAAGCCACTTTAATTGCATAAACACTTCTCCTAAGCCGAAGCCAGCATTAATTACGGTAGACGAAGTCTATAGTAATGAGTAACAGGCAATTCGAGTGTCTGCTGCACGTAGTTTGACCAAAAAACAAGCCTCCGCATGCGTGCTTTTCAAGATACACGCCTGCAGAGGCTTATCGTCGATCAATGGTTACTTTCCGACTTAGGCTGTAAACCAGATTTGATTACATCTTATCGCTTACGCTTGGCCGCAGGAAATCACTCAATAGCAGAAAAAATAACGCAGGGTTGTCCAAATGCACGGCATGCGAGCAATTGGGCACTACCGCAAGTGAGGAACCAGAAATCTCGCGCCAAAAATAGGCTGTTTGTTCCCAGGAATAGGTGCGGTCAAGCTCCCCCCAAAGAATTAGCGTCTTTTGCTTGATATGGCGCACTGCCTCCCGCCCATCCCAAGTTTCCATGGCCCAAAGCGCAGCGAGCGCACCGTCTTCATTGGCCTGCAAGGCCAGTTCAGCCAACTGGCCCGCAGCGGGAGATTCTTCATACTCACGCAACCATGTCGCAGAGATGCGTCGGCCTGTTGCCTCAAGCCCTTCTTCGCGCAATCTTTCACGCGAGCGCTCCAGGGTTTCAAACCGACCTGGCAATGACCCCAAGGCACCCGTCGCATACAAAACTAGCTTTTGGACACGATCAGGAACAATCCTCACCATCTCTTGAACGATCATGCCGCCCATGGAATGGCCCAACAGGTCAAACTGACTGACACCAAGTGAATCGAGGCATTGAATGACAGAACGGGCAAAACCTTCAATGGATGATTGGGGAGCGACGTTACGGCTTTTGCCAAACCCCGGCAAATCAATGGCGATGACATCGAAATTTGCGCTCAACGACTCCATCTCAGCCTTCCACTGCTCACTACCGCCAAGATACCCATGAACAAGCACTACTGTCGGTCCCTCACCCGCTCTTGCATAATGAAGAGGCGACGTTACCGAATCGTTGTTTACTTCATTATTGCTGGCAACCATAGTGCTCCACCTGGAATGAAAATAAGCAGCGCAAGAAGCAGAACCATTGCACCAATAAATGGCAGGCAACCCATGATGACTTCGCCGATTGAAACCTTTCCACGACTAATTCCTTGGATTACATACAGGTTCAACCCCACTGGCGGTGTAAGCACCGCAACCTCCATGGTTATCGTGTAGATAACGCCGAACCAGATCAGATCAAAACCTGATTGGCCTATCAACGGATAGATCATGGGCAGGGTAATAAATGTCATGGAGACAGGCTCCAAAAACATCCCCAAAATAATGTAGAAAGCAAGCACCGACATTAAGACCACGAATGGGCTCAGGTCAAAAGAAAGAAAGAACTCGGTAAATTGCTGGGGCACCTCGTAATACGTCAGAACAAACCCAAACAGCACCCCGGAAGACAAGAGCAAACCCAGATAGCCCATTGTGCGCATGGTTGCCAGCAGCGATTCGATAAAACCGCGCAAGCTTAACCCGCCCACCGTAAAGGCCAGAATAATGGTTAGCAGAGCAGCTACCGCTGCAGCCTCGGTAGGCGTTGCGATCCCCGTGTAAATGGAAAAGGTAATGACAAGGCCTATGAGCAGAACCGGCCCAAGCGCGAACATTAAGCGCGTAAGGTTGAATCGAGAGTCTGCGTCAGCATTGGGAATCGCCGCAGGTCGAAGTTTGCCCCATGTGTAGATGATCAAGGCAAAAAAGCCTACCAGCAAAAACCCAGGTATAACCCCTGCGATAAAAAGCTCGCCGATTGATTGGTCAGTAACAATGCCATAAAAAAGCAAGATCAAGCTGGGCGGAATGAGCACACTGAGCGTACCGCCTGCGGCGAGAACGCCACTGGTAAGGCGTCGGTCGTACCCCAGCTTTAACATCTCAGGAAGCGCCACGCCGCCGATGGTAAGCGAACCCACCATGGATGACCCGCACACTGCCCCAAAGCCTGCACATGCCACCACGCTGCCGTAGGCGGCTGAACCGCGTACTCGAACGCCCTGGTGCATAAACTGATAGAGATTTGGCCCTATATTGGATCGCCCTATCAGCTCACCCAGAAAAATAAACAGTGGCACAGAAAGCAGGATGTAATCGACCCAGACGCCCCACAGTTTGAGCTCACTGCTGACGATCGAGGTGGACCAGCCCTGTATGTCAAAGAGAAAAGGCAGTGATGCAGCGCCCAGCGCAAACGGAATGGGCAGGCCTATCCCTATAAACAACACCAGCAAGCCGAGCAGGCCCAACCCTATTTGATACCATTCCATTGCTATTCTCCTGGCCCGGTTTTTAAGACCGGAATATCTACGGGTTCTTTGAAGATCATCAGGAAACAGATCAGGGCGTAGAGTGTGAAAACGACCAGAGCCAAGGCGCTGCCAATCCAGAACAGATAGCGTGGCCACAACAGTACTTCTGAAGAAGCCATAGACTCATACGAGCGCAGCGTCGCGCTCACAGCCGTGTAGGCAAAGAAGCCGCCAACCAGGACCATTAAAAGAAGATTCAAAGCATCCAGCATCCGACGCCATTTGCCACGCAGTGCGTCAGGCAGAAAAGACACTTTGGGATAGGCATCTTCTTTTAAGGCCCAGGCCAGCCCTAAGAACGCTGTTGGAAAAAGCAACAGCGCCGTCGCTTCCGTTACCATGCCATCCGGACGTCCCACCACGTAACGCATGAAGACGCCGTATGAAATCCACACCACCTGAATCAATATGATGAGCCCACCAGCGAGAGAGAGCCAAAATGCGGCACGGCCCATAAGTGCTTCAAGTCGATAGAGCATGGCGATCACATAGAGTGGTTGTCAAACAGTGTGCGAACCTTGGCGGCAAGCTCGTCTCCGCACGCAGCGTTTACCTCTTCATTCCATTTCTGCGTAATGGGCTGCAGCAAAGCCTTTCGTTGCTTGACCGGAATGGCGGTTGCAGAACCACCCCCTTGCATCACGGCGTTGCCAACGCGCTCGTCCACCCATTTCTCGTATTCCGGCTTAAGCCAGGTTTCGGATTCACGCGCGGCACTGAGAACAGCCTCACGATCTTCAGGCGTTAGCTTGTCAAATTTCTTTTTATTCACCATGTATTGGATGTTGCCGTAGAACAAGCCGGCCTTCACCATATGCGGCATTACGTTCCAAAGCTTCCATGAGCTATACGTGGCAACCCCCATGTTGATGCCATCAACCACGCCTCGCTCGGCGGCCTGGAACACTTCTTTGGGCGCAACAAAAACAGGCTTTCCGCCCCATGATTCAATCATCATCGAAACCAGAGGGCCAATTGAACGAACCAGCTTTCCGTCAACCTTATCGAACTGGGTTACCGGCTCCTTGAACCACCACTCCTGGTCATAGGAGTAATTAGAGTTGATCAACGGCATCAGCCCGATTTTTGCTGCTTCATCCGTCATTAACTCGGCATACTTCGCATCGAGTTCAATCTGTTTGCTCATATCGATTACAGCAGGGTACAGCGATGTAACGCGATAGCACGCCAGGCGTTTGTCTGCAGAAACCCAACTAATATCTGCCACACCCCCAACCACGGCATCTATGCCTTCACTCCAGCCATGAAGTGTTGAGGATGGGAATATCTTCACTTTGACGCGCCCTTCCGTCTTTTCATTAACCAACTCTGCAAACTTCTTGAAGCCATCAAAACGGATGTCGTTTTCGTTAACATACGTAGACAGACGTAAAGTCGTCGCTGCCTGGACACCCGCGCTCACTGTGCTGGCCGCCAGCATTGCTGCAATCAGGCAGGTACGGATGGATAATTTTGGTGAAAATTGTTTCATTGTTAAGTCTCCTCTCGATTTAATCTATGCGCACTAAGCGGCGTTCGATGCAAAGGTATCTAAGTAGCCAAACAAGGCAACCGAACCGCCGGTATGCAAAAACACGACGTTTTCATCTTTCTTGAAATGCCCCTTGCGGATCAGATCAATCAGCCCGGCCATGCCCTTACCCGAATAGACCGGGTCGAGCAAAATGGCTTCTTCGGCCGCCAGCATACGCACGGCTTCTATCATGGACTCGGTCGGAACCCCGTAGCCATCGCCCACATAATCACAATTGGCGACAATCGCTTCGCGAGAAATAGGGGTTTTAATATCCATATGCTGGGCTGTGCGGCTGGCAAGATCAAAAACCATGTCTTCCTGCTTTTGCTTGGGTGCACGCACACCAATACCCAGTAAGTTGATTTTGCTATTAAGCGCGTGCAGACCTGCTGCCAAGCCCGCCTGGGTGCCTGAGCTGCCCGTGGCATGTACAAGGTGCTGGATCGACAAACCCATGTCCACAGCCTGACTGGTTAACTCGAGCGCTGCATTTGCATAGCCCAAGGCGCCGATCTCGTTCGAGCCACCACCAGGAATCACATAACACGTATGCCCTTCGGCGTTTAACTTTTCTGCCAACTGCTCCATCTCGGCTTGCATGTTGGCGCCGCCCGGGCGCACATCGACCACGGCGTCGTGCAAATAATCGAGCAGCACATTACCGTTTGAGGTGTAGTTAACGTCAGTGCTGCCAGTTCGATCCTCGAGAAGGATGTAGCACTTCATGTTCAGTTTTGCAGCAGCGGCAGCCGTTTGGCGTGCATGATTGGACTGCGTTGCGCCCTGAGTGATGACAACATCTGCTTTCTTTTGCAGGGCGTCAGCCATCAAGTATTCTAATTTGCGCGTTTTATTGCCACCGGTGGAAAGACCGGTGCAATCATCCCTTTTAATCCATAGGTTGGGCCCACCCAGCAACTTTGACAGGTTTGTCATGGGCTCAAGGGGGGTGGGAAAGTGTCCGAGGCGAACGCGGGGGAAGCGGGCGATGTCCATATTATTCTCCAAGTGAATTTGAACTCATCTTAAGGAGGATAAATACGGCAGTCCAATGAAATAATCAGCGTGTATTTTTCGTTTTTTGCATACTGCAATATTTATATAATGGTAATCCCTAGGTTTATCCGTGTATTACGCTTTAGCGTAAACGCCTAATACGCAAAAATCGCATAATACAGGCACCTTGGTGTGCAGCCCGAAAAACAGCAAAGGCACATGATGCCGCTACGGCTACCACATCAAATCATCAGGGATTTTGTACGCTGCATATGGATCATCTTCATCAACTTTGGCGCTGGTTTTATTGACACGCACAATCAGCGAAGGATCACGCTCTGCGATCTTATCGGCCACGATACTAGGCACCAGTTCAGTAGCCTCGCCCAGGCGCACAATAACCAGGCGCCCAGCGATTAACTGCTCGCGAATCTCGGCTGATACATACATGCGTTCAACTTTAGTGCCATAGGTAAAGTTGTAGGCAATGTCGCCCCTGCCCTTGGGCTGGCGGCTTTGCTGCACCATCTGCGCAATTTGCGCCATGATCGCTTTCTCGTTCGCTGCAGCAACGCGCTGCGCGTTGAGTTCACGAGTACGCTCTGCACTTTTTTGTTGTGCAGCAAGCGCCGCCACGCGAGTTTCATCGACGCTGGCTATGCCGGCCTGACGGTCAGCCTTCTTCTGGTTTGTCTTTTCGTGGCTAACCCGTTTGGCTTTGTTTTTGTTAACCAGACCAGCCTTTAAAAATTGCTCTTGCAACGACACCATCTTTACTACTCCATATATAACGGCAACACGCCTGCCCAACTTACGGCCTCAAAGGGTTGTTGGGCCGTGCCTATTTAGCCAGCCTGCCGACCTTAATTGGTACGCACCCGCTCAAGCTGCAATTATCCACAATTTATTAAGCTACATTCACATTAAACCCTATCTACGCATTAGAACGCGGCACGAGGTCGCGCCCAAGTGATAACCTCAACATCAGATTATTGCCATCGTTCATTGAGATAACGTTATCCAAAAAAAAAACGTCGATACCATTGAGGGCCAGACATGGGTATTTCACGCATTAGAAATAACAACTTGCTGGTGTTCATGATTGCGCTCTTGCTCTTCTTAGCAATGCGCTACGCATCTGCTGAGCCAATGTCCAAGGCACAGGAACTGATCCTGGCTGAAAAAGCAGGCGCTTACATAGGGGCAGTCATCATGGCAGACGAAATGCTGAAGGGTCCGTGCAAGCGCTACTTAGTAAACCACGACGCATGGCCAAGGGACCTGCCAGCCGTGAAGAAGGAGCTGATTCAGACCTTTCCGGCAAGAACCACCTCAGAACTCGCGCAACTATTCTTGCAATTAGAGGGTGAGCTGACACAGGACATACGGAATACCGTCAATGACCCGGCGATCAGAGTGCCGGAGGATTGCACGACGGGGAATGATAAGTTGTATGGCTTTATGGAAAAAGCCATCACAGAATGGCGGTATGCCAAAAGCTATTACGGGCTGTAACAAAACGTTGGCACTTGGCGGTTGGAGCGGTGTGATTAACCGTATGTGGTGAGTTCTCGCCCCTCTTAATGAGGAAGAGCCGACACTTATTGGGTTCATCCGATACGGCGCGACAATTTCAGAGCAACCCTGCCAACGGCTAATAGCTTAACGCTGGTGCGCCAATGATAAAACCAGTGACAATTTAATGAGCAGAAACAAAAAAGCGCCCAAAGGGGCGCATTTTTGCTCGCTGTTTGGCGGAGACGGAGGGAGTCTCCGACCATAGAAAAAATACCTATATGAACAATATTATCAAGATGTTATATTGAATTTTGGGTAGAAAATATGGGTAGAATTGTGAAAAAGGCGAACACAAAGAAAAACCATTTAGAGCTTCGAGGTTCAGTATGGTACGTCCGATGGGACATCCCAAAAGACGTGAAACACGCATTTGGTAATAAGCGCATTATGAAGAAGGCGCTCAGCAGCGATAAGAAAGATGCCCAAGCGCAAAGCTATGCCTTGTTGCATACATGGAAATCATTGGCGCTAAAAGTCAGAACGGGCGAATACGATCCAGAAGAGCGTATCAAGAATAAGCTCGTTGCCCAAAAAACTCGATTTCAGATGCTCGAGGAGAGTGGCACCTTTACAGCACTGGAGGACTTTGAAGCATTGCGAGAGTTATTTGAAAAGTTCGATATCCTCCCCGCTTATTCATTCATCAGGGATGCTGACGACTTCGGGAGCCTGAGAGAAATCATTAAAAACAAAGCCAGATGCGAAGATTTCGAAGCTGCTTTTGAATCCATATACGCCACTTTTTCACAACATGAAAACAGGCAATTTGGAGCTTATACGGCCATCCCGCTTCAAGATATAGTAAATTTCGTTTATTTCAAAAAAGGAAAGGATATAACACGAGCAGAAGGCAACAGATATTGGGAATTATTTAATGAACTTGTACGAAATATAAGAATCGCATACATCTTTGCAACGACGGATACTAAACTGGAAATGCATGAGTTGATGAGTCTAGAAGC
Source organism: Alcaligenaceae bacterium (assembly GCA_013416395.1). GTDB lineage: Bacteria > Pseudomonadota > Gammaproteobacteria > Burkholderiales > Burkholderiaceae_B > Allopusillimonas. The sequence goes on along the minus strand of JACCEP010000006.1, from coordinate 22,329 downwards.
CAGCTTACCAGTACTGGAACATGAAACATACAGGCATGGAGTGACAAACTCAGCTCTAAATAGCTGGAAATCGTCTATGGTTGACCAGTACAAGTCCAAAAAGACAATCTCTGATTACTTCTCCAAATTGAAAAAATTCCAAAGATATCTCAGTGACAATAACTTAGATTTGGATTTTATTTCAGTAGCTGAATTTAAAGCTTCCGTGAGCAAAATGAAGCAAACTCAATCTTCCTACGTTGGAGCTATTCGCAGATTCTGGCATTGGGCCATAAGAAATCAGCCAGCCTTCGCCCAAATTCATCAGCACAAACCCGACCCTACGACACATCAGCAATACCCTAAGCATGGAGAGCATACGGGTAGTAGTTACGGCACCTTTAAAACAAAGGATGCTCAATTACTATTTGATTCTTGTTTAACAATGACGAAGCCCGATCTTGAACTTGCGTCTCTAATTGCTTACGGAGCGCTGACAGGTGCAAGGTTGGAAGAATTAGGATCAATTAGCAAAAACAATACCATATTTGAAGATAATAAACCGATAGCCTTCATGATAGAAGATTCCAAGACACAGTCAGGTATACGTGAAGTGCCAATTCACCAAAATTTACAAGCTTTACATGAGCAACTAATCAGAAGAAAGCAGGCTGAAGACAATATTTTTAGCCCTAAAAAAACAAAACGCGGTACAAAACTAGATCATTTATCGAAACGCTTTGGTCGGTTAAAAAGATCATTAAATTTTGGAAATAGATACGTTTTCCATTCTTTGCGAAAGACCTTTGTAACTGAGCTATACGAAAGCCGTGTCTCCGAACCATTAATTCAACGTCTCGTAGGCCATAAGGGAAACAATATTACGTCAAGCATATATCTTGATGATTTCTCGTTAGCCAGAAAGGCCGAAGCAGTAAATCTTATAGATATATCGTTCAATATTTCAAAATTAAGCTTACTTTTAGAAGGTCAGTAATAAAAAGGAGCTAGGCCGTCGTCCTCGAAACGCCGTCTTAATACGAGATATCACCGTCTTATCATCAATTTATAAAATCTTATCATCCGTCTCAATATCGCCCACAAGCAGCATAGACACAGATTTACGTAAATAAATGAACTTGAATGCAATTAGGTTTATAGGTGTACACACATAGGCAAACAAGATACTCTTTATTTTCATACACAATAAATGCTACAGTCGGATAAATAACATGTGAAAATGAAAAAAATAACAGTAAAAACAAGGATTGATTAACAGCTCCTATAACAGACGCAATAACAATAGCTAAAACGAGGATAATTTATATATGAGCGAATCACCCCAAAACAAAACCTCTAGGAAACTTGCTAACCTATTAGAGAAATACTGCTTCACATATCAAGCCACTGTCTTCCTCTCCGATGAGAATCCTGAACAAAACCTTCAGGACATCAAAAAGATCAAATCATTGATTAAAAAAGACAATCCACAATCCTTCATGCTGAGCTTTATTAGCCACTCCCTCAACAGAGTAATGAGAGAGGAACAGCCGTACATTTGTTTTTATTCGTGGGATAATTTGATAGGAACCTCCACAAGGAAAGCACAGGCAGATATGGATATTAGAGTTGCGGGCGAGCGTACAGACCAACCAAATCGAAAATTTATCAGCCGACTTCTTATGATTGATCAAATAGACGGCACCATAAAACGCATTCGAAAGGAAAAGATATTTAATCTAGATATCTACTTTGAAGAACTGAAGTTTCGACGATTCTCGTTCTTAAATGAAAAGCATCAACCATCCCAGAGTGAGTTGGCTGCACTCCAGAAAGATCACAAGGAAAAGCAAGAAAGATTGGCCGCTAGGAGACCCAAGAAAAAAATGTGACTATTGAGGATCAGCCTTGCAATTTAGAAATGACACCAATCACCACAATAAGAACAAACACCCAACCCACAAACTGACCCAAGCTGAGTCGATTATCTGATTTTCGCGAAACACGGTTAGCAGCAGGAGCCACCCCCGCCTCTCTTAGTGCTTCTACAATAACTTTTTTATCCCTAGCCTTCTTGTTGCTCTCCAGCACCTGAAGAACGCCAAATATTAAAAGCACAGGAAGCGCAATTGGTAAAAAGACGACGCACAAGAAACCAGCCACGATATAAAAAATAACTTTCATAAATGCCTCGTACTAATATAATGTCTATCTTATTCGATTCTGTACAAGCTTCAGAAAATGATGAATCGCACTAAGTAACTAAATTATATTTCGCCATATCTACCGTTTTGGAGTCAAAGTGATAAGTCGTTCATCTATCGCTGGACCCTTGGTGAAAGTATATTCTATGTGAAAATTTTCGGTTTCTAGCTTCTTCCCTTTTTTCTTTGCGAACAAATTAATAATCTCTTTTTTCTTTTCTGGCACGTATTTACCAACTACCATTCCCAACATTACTAGAGCGTCTTTTTTATCGGCGTGAATGGTCCCCTCAGTCCAGTCGTTCCACATTACTGTTATATCTTTTATCGTTCCAGTGGATCCCTGCTCATTAACAAAGACTTTTGCAGTTTGCTGGTCACCCGCCACACAGCCATAAAGCCTCCCCTCGCCTTCATACGTTGGCCGACTTGTCGCAGAAAATTGGCATGTCAGGACACCGCTGATCTCGCTTGCCACGTGGTCAAAGGTCAGTTCGCTAGGAGCAGCTACAACGGTAGATGCACAGCACAGGAGAGCCAAATAAAGATAAGAACGTGGTGTACGCAAGGTGTGCTCCGCATATTTAGTGAAAATGATAAATTACAACCAAATGAAACTGCACTTTACAGCGCGAAGTTCTGCTTAACAAGCTCTTCAATTCATCAAGTTGAAACCGGAGATCTTTGGTTTAAGAGAAGCACCCCATCGGAGTCTATCTAGATGCAGTTGTCGCAAGGTGATCCGGCACGTGCTGTCAGCTGCGTTAAAGTCGGACTCTGAACCGCCGCTTGCGGCCATAGTCATTCATAATAGTCGCGTAGTCTAATTACTGAAGGAATCATCAATGTATAGGCACCTCACCAGGAACCCCGCATGACGGAGCAGGAAAAGCAGTTAATACAAATTTTCCTCCCACACGCGATGAGGGAGTTGCAGCGTGTGGGCCAATCTCGCGCTCGCTTCGCTCATTACACCTCCGCTGAGACCGGGCTGAAAATTTTTCAGTCAGAGAAGATGCTGCTGCGTAATTCGAATTTGATGAACGATTTTTCTGAGGTTCGTCATGGTATAGATTGCTTGTTGTCAGCGTACAACGGACCATTGGGGAATCGGCTAAAGGTAGCGCTTCGTACAGTTCGAGATGATCTTCCACAAACTGTAGAGACGAGCTTTAACAGCGAAATCATGGATTTCCGTACTGAGACCTATCTGATGTCAGTGTCCGAACACGATGACCACGAAGATAAGTTCGGCAGGTTATCAATGTGGAGAGCATATGCTCCAAAAAATGGAGTCGCTTTCATTTTAAATAACAGACCATTTATTTGTGAAAGCAACGCATTAAATGCGTTCACCAGTCCGGTAGCATATTCAACGCGGGAGGACTTCCAACCTGCTTTTCAAGAGGTTGTGTCCTCAATCGAAAACAATATTGAAACCCTACAGCACCTTGGCGCAAAACAAGTACACGACAGACTATTGAATGCCTTTCGATTCGCCGTACAGTCCACAAAGCACCCGGCGTTCAAAGAAGAGCGAGAGTGGCGCGTGATTTACTCGCCCACTCTTCTACTGCGGGATGGTAGGTTGACAGAGGAACAGGGTAAGCGGGTTCCTACAGAAATTATGACCCTGGGAGGTGTGCCCCAAAGAGTCTATGCTATCCCATGTCGTGACTATCCTGAAGAGGGCTTCGTGGGTGCGACAATTCCGGATCTGCTAGATCGTGTATTGATCGGCCCATCTCAGGATAGCCACACAATAGCCCAAGCATATGTTGAAGAACTTACTCGCCTTAACGTTCCTGACGCACACAACAAGGTTGTGATCACCGGAATACCACTTCGACATTAAGCATGAAGCTGATATTGTTTGTTAGTTGGTACCCATCCAAGCCGTTAAGGCGGCACCGGTTGAGAGATTGCGAAACTATCATTGGCCGTTTTGGCTTGGTAAAAAACAGCTAAAAATTAGCTTAGATTTGACAACTGAATATTTGTTGTGTGCCGAAAAAGGAGGAAAATGAAGTTACCGTCGGATATCCAGATCCTAAACTGCATCTTCAATAAGTATAAAGATACATACTCCAAATACGGGATCGAGCAGTCTCGCTCATCAAAAATTTATGTTCCGATAGACTGTAAATCAATTGCTAATGACCTAAAAACTGAACCTGATATTGTCTTTGGCCGTTTGTACTACCACCTTGAAAGGAAGTATGGCTACGAGAAAAGTGACGGCTCCAAGGTTCATCTGTTTGCGCTAAAAGTTGGAAATGATCCAAAGTGCGTTAATTTCCCCCTTTTGGCGTCGGTTCTGGCTGGACTTCAAGAGGAAAACCGGCGGCACTTTCTTTCTCAAGGGATAGCCTTAGGGGCGCTAATTGTATCGGTGATATCTCTTCTTGTGGCTTTGAAGTTCGATAGGCCTCATCCAAAAACACCTGACAAATCCAACATTGAAGCACCTGCCCAGGAAGGCAGTTGATCTGAATCCGTATGTTCAGAGTTCGTTTCCTGTCTAAGAGATCCGGTAGTCTCCTCAAAAATAAGGCAACCCAATTTAGATAGTTTGCTCTTATAAGAAACCGACGTTGTTAGAGAAATGCTAAACACCTAGCATGAATAAAAAGCCATACACGTGAAATATGGAGAATAGTCAACCGAGCATCCATCTATAGTCTTAAGGGTATAGGCTAATGAATACGTTAGCCTGATTCAGACTGTGTAGCATACATAGTATCGATACAAGTGTACTGATTGATAAAAAGCTGTTAGGATGAGAACATCTTAAACTTCAATCGGTACACCTCATGGCTAGCGTCGGATACATTCGGGTTTCTACAGTTGACCAGAACACAGAGCGTCAATTGGCCCAATTTAAACTCGATAAGCTGTTTGAAGACAAGTGCTCAGGCAAAGACACCAACCGCCCCCAACTTAAGGCGATGCTTGACTATGTTCGTGAGGGTGATTGCATACACGTTCACGACATTAGTCGATTGGCACGTAATCTAAGTGATCTGAGAACGTTAGTCTCTGATCTAACTAATCGCGGCATATCCGTCAAGTTTCACAAAGAGAATTTGCACTTCACAGGAGAAGCAAATCCTATGCAAGACCTCATGCTGTCTATGTTAGGTGCTGTATATGAATTTGAGCGTTCTATGGCCTTAGAAAGACAACGGGAGGGCATAGCCCTAGCCAAAGCTCAGGGACGCTACCAAGGCGCTAAAAAGCGTGTCGACGACGCTGCAGTGGTAGCTGAGTTGGACAAGGGAACATCGATTCGAGAAACCGCCAAAATATTCAAAATCGCCCCCTCGACTGTGCAGAGAGCAAAACAAGCCAGCCAAGCAAAAGACAGCTAAAATTTATTGGGTAGAATCTCTGGGTAGAACAGACGAAAAAAAATCCTCGTAACTCATTGAATTACAAGGATTTTTTATCTTTGGCGGAGACGGAGGGATTCGAACCCTCGATACGGGTATAAGCCGTATGCTCCCTTAGCAGGGGAGTACCTTCAACCACTCGGCCACGTCTCCGAAACAGGACGCCATTCTAGCACGATAATTTCATGCTGGCTTGCGGCGCCCAAATTTCAGCATAGGCTGGTATCTAGTAGAGACAATTAGCCTATGCCTGGTACTTAAATAACGGCAGGCGTTTCCTGATCAAGGCCGAAAGCCTTGTGCAGCGCGCGCACCGCGAGCTCCATGTACTTGTCGTTGATGATGACCGAGGTTTTGATCTCGCTGGTGCTGATCATTTGAATATTGATGCCCTCTTCGGACAGCGTACGGAACATCAGGCTGGCTACGCCCACGTGGCTGCGCATACCGATACCGACGATAGAAACCTTGCACACGTTTTCATCAGGCACAATGTCAGCCGCACCGACTGCCGGCCCTACCTGATTTTTAAGCAGGTCTAGTGCGCGCGCAAAATCGTTGCGGTTTACCGTAAATGAGAAGTCAGTTGTACCGCGCACAGACTGGTTTTGCACGATGGTATCGACGTCGATGTTGGCGGCAGCGACAGGCCCCAGAATCGAATAGGCAACACCCGGGGTGTCGGGGACGGAAAGCAGGGTAATCTTGGCTTCATCGCGGCTGAAGGCAATACCCGATACGACGGCAGATTCCATTTTTCTATCTTCCTCGAAAGTAATCAGTGTGCCCGAAGCCATTTCTTCATCGAGCGAAATCAGGGGGTCGGTTAATGATGACAGCACACGCACTGGCACCTTGAACTTGCCCGCAAACTCGACCGAACGAATCTGCAATACCTTGGAACCCAGCGATGCCAGCTCGAGCATTTCTTCGAACGAGACCACATTAAGTCGCCGGGCGTCGGCCACCACACGAGGGTCGGTGGTGTACACACCGTCAACGTCGGTAAAAATAAGGCATTCGTCAGCCTGCATTGCAGCGGCCACGGCCACGGCAGAGGTGTCAGAACCACCACGACCCAGTGTAGTGATATTGCCTTCGTCGTCAACACCCTGAAAGCCGGTAACAACAACCACCCGGCCTGCGTCAAGATCGGTGCGGATGCGGACGTCGTCAATGGAGCGGATGCGCGCACGGGTGTAGCTGGAATCAGTGCGTACCGGAACCTGCCACCCTGTGTAGCTGCGGGCTGCAACGCCTTGCGCCATCAAGGCCATGGCCAGGAGCGCACTGCTTGCCTGTTCACCCGTGCTGGCGAGCATATCGAGCTCGCGGGTGTCGGGTTGCGAAGAAAGCTCTTTGGCAAGGCCCAGCAGACGATTGGTTTCGCCGGACATGGCTGACGGTACTACCACAACCTGGTGCCCGGCGGCATGCCATTTGGCTACGCGGCGCGCGACATTTTGAATGCGCTCAACCGAGCCCATCGACGTACCGCCATATTTTTGAACAATCAGGGACATCTTTTACTCTGCGTTAATGGTTGACGTGTTGCCAAGACCAGATCCGCGCATCGTCAACGACAGCGTAAAACGCCAAATCGCTACGCAGACGGGCAAAAACAGACTATTTTAACGTGTTTTAAGAGGACGGGTCAGGAGCCATGACGTGGTGGACGCGGCCCACGGTCAATATGACGGGTTACTCGAGAAACACACGCCCACGGGTGCAACACACAAAGTGCCCCCCGTGCTTGACGCGCATCTGACGATCATGGCCCAAGGCATGCAGGCCGCGCATCTGTCGCATTAAATCGTGCAGGCGCGCATCGCTGGGCATGCGCAACCCCGCCTGCGCCAGCCAGTAACGCAACACCAAGGCCTGGCGAGGTGCCGACAGCCTGCGCCATGCTGCCAATGAAAAACTGCGCCTTGCACTGTCAGGCTCAAGCGCCGAAAAATCAAGGGCGGCCACTTCGTCAAGCACCTGGGCTGTCTCGGCACTCTGCCGAGCGTGCCGTGCAAGTATGCCCTGCCAGCCGGGCCAGCGTTCATTCAAATGGGGCGCAAGGCGTTCGCGTACGGCCGCGCGGGTGTAGGCGTCGTCGCTATTTGTTGGGTCATGCACAGGCCGCCAGCCAGTAAGCTGTGAAAAGCGCTCGGCCTGTTCAAGAATGCGAGCACGATCAATATCGAGCAATGGGCGCAGATACCTTACGCCCTGGCGCAGCGATTCGGGTGCCATGGCAGCAAGCCCAGTAGGGCCAGCCCCACGCAACAGACGCAGCAGCACGGTTTCGGCCTGATCGTCGCGATGATGAGCCAGCATAATGGTGTCAACACCCACATGTTCAGCCAGGCCCGCCAGCGCTGCATAGCGTGCGTCACGGGCGGCAGACTCAATGCCGTCACGGCCTGCGCCCTTAACCTCTATGCAAACGCTGTGACAGCCTACTCGCAACAGTTGGCACAGATCATGCACACGCGCCTGCCACACATCGGCATGGCTTTGCAAGCCATGGTGAACATGAAAACAATGAAGTTCAATGCCACGCTGCTGCGCAACCAACACGGCGTGTGCAGCCAGCATGGCTGAATCGGCGCCGCCGCTCAGCGCAACGGCGAACCGTACCGGCAACCCAGGCAGGCCATTGAGCGCCCCGTCAATGGCTTTTAGAATGGATGTGTCACCAAACCCCTTGGAAAGGTTGCCGGTACTCATGGAGTACCTAGTGCGCTTCCTGGAAGCGGCCGTATGACATGAGTCGTTCGAGCCTGTGTTCGATAAGCTCATCGGGCTCCATGCCTGACACCTGTCTTAGGGCATCGGCCAGGGCGCGATTAAGCTGACGCGCCATCATAGAAGGGTCACGATGCGCGCCGCCTACTGGCTCGTTGACGATGCGGTCAACAAGACCGAACTCTTTGAGGCGCGGAGCGGTAATGGCAAGGGCTTCGGCCGCCACTGAGGCTTTATCGGGACTACGCCACAAAATAGACGCGCAACCCTCAGGTGAAATGACCGCATAAGTTGCATATTGCAGCATCATGACCACATCACCGACGGCAAGCGCCAGGGCGCCGCCTGATCCGCCTTCACCAATAATAGTAACGACAATGGGCACCTTAAGCTCAGCCATTGCATACAGATTATGGCCAATGGCTTCAGACTGGCCACGTTCTTCGGCACCAATGCCTGGGTATGCACCCGGGGTATCGACAAAAGTAAAAATGGGCAGCCGGAATTTTTCTGCAAGCCGCATAAGACGCAAAGCCTTGCGATAGCCCTCAGGCTTGGGCATGCCAAAGTTGCGCATGGCACGCTCTTTGGTGTCACGGCCTTTCTGATGCCCGATAACCATGCAGGGCATACCGTTAAAGCGAGCCAGCCCACCTACAATGGACAAGTCATCGGCATACATGCGGTCGCCGTGCAGTTCGTGGAAATCAGTAAAGATTTCACGCACATAATCGAGCGTATAGGGACGCTGCGGGTGTCGCGCTACCAGTGCGGTTTGCCAAGGCGTGAGCTTGGCATAAATGCTTTTGGCGAGCGCCTGGTTCTTTTGCTGCAGGCGCCCGACTTCTTCAGAGATATCAACGGCGGAATCAGTCTGAACGAATCGGAGTTCTTCGATCTTGTTTTCAAGTTCGGCCAGCGGCTGTTCGAATTCCAGGTATGTATTACGCATAAGATCCAGGGTTCCAGATAGAGGCTTGCATAGTCAGTAACGCACGCAGGCGGGGTCGAGACTGCGCCACAAGTACCAGGTTGCCACCGTGCGCCACGGTGCCCAGGCCTGTGCCACTTCTCGTGCCTCGAAGCGCGAAACGGGCTCGCCACTGAAGTAGTGTAACGAAATTGCCTTTAGCAGACTTGCATCGTCAAGCGGTAGGATGTCAGGTCGCTGCAGGTTGAAAATAAGAAACATCTCGGCAGTCCAGCGCCCTATTCCACGAATTGAGCACAGCTCTGCAACGACAGCCTCGTCTTCCATGGTTTGCCAGCGCGACGGCACGACCTTTTTTTCAGAAAAATGCACTGCAAGATCGAGAATGTACTCTGCTTTGCGTTTAGAGAGCCCAGTATGGCTGATATCGGTTTCGGCCGCCTCAATGACGCTGCGCGGCGATGGGTGGCGCCCACAGGCCTCTGTGAAACGCTTCCACATGGTGTCAGCCGACTTCACGGAGATTTGATGCCCCACAATAGCCCGCGCCAGAGTAACGAACGGCGTGGTAGAAGGCCCCAGCCACTCACTTTCATGACGCGGTATTAGTTTTTTGAGAATACGGTCGCGGCCTTTCAGTTGGGTGGTTGCTTCGTCCCAAAAACCTGGTTTCTCGCGAGCATCTAGACTTTGCGACATTACCTCCCCCATTTTTATGCCCGACGCCATTGCGTAATGCCGCCCGGTTTATCTTCAAGCTCTATGCCTTCAGCATGGAGTACGTCACGAATGCGGTCAGCCTCGGCAAAATCACGCGCCTTTTTGGCTACGCTACGAGCTACCACAAGCGCGTCAACGTCTTCGGCCGACAGCGAAGAAGCAGCGGCCACGCCCCGTTGATACCGGCTGGCCGACCTGAGATAGGCTGCAGGATCGCTTTGCAGCAAACCAAGAAGACCACCAAGCGCGCGCAGCAAACCAGACACCTCAGCCGAACCGCTGCGATTGGCTTCTGACGCCAACTCAAACAACACAGCGACCGCGCCAGAACTATTGAAGTCGTCATCCATGGCCTGCCGAAAGGCTGTGGCCGAAGGATGATCCCAGTTGATATCTACCTGAGCCGGCGGCACGTTTTGCAGTGCCTGATACAGACGGTCGAGCGCGTTCTGGGCATCGAGCAGATTATCTGGCGTGTAGTTTTGCGGACTGCGGTAATGGTTACGGACAATGAAAAAACGCAGCATTTCAGCTTCGCGCGGGTTTGCGTTGTAGTTTGCCTGATCGTCGGGCAAGCTGGCTTCGGCCGAAATAGTGGCGCGTATGGTACGAAAGTTGCCCAGTGACTTCGACATTTTATCGGCATCAACCATGAGCGGGCCACAATGCATCCAGATGGACGCCAGTGCGCCCCCGAAAGCCCCTTCAGACTGGGCAATCTCGTTTTCGTGATGCGGAAACTTCAGGTCTGGGCCACCGCCATGAATATCAAGTGGCAGGCCCAGCAGGGCTTTACTCATGGCTGAGCATTCAATATGCCAGCCGGGACGGCCTTGCCCGTAGTCGGAATCCCATTTTGACTCGGGTGGCTCATCGACCTTGGCGGACTTCCAGAGCACAAAATCAAGCGGATCATGCTTGCCCGCCGACACAGCGACGCGTTCGCCTGCCCGCAGGTCATCAAGAGACCGACCGGACAATTTGCCGTAGCCCGGAAAATTGCGCACTGCAAAATTGACGTCACCGTCTTCGGACCGATAGGCCAGGCCTTTATCTTCGAGACGCGAAATAATGGAGAGCATGTCACCCACATGTTCGGTCGCGCGCGGTTCGGCGTCGGGCGGAGCAACCCCAAGCGCAAGTTCGTCGGCATGCATGGCATCGATGTAAAAACGCGTTACTTCGCCTAACCTGCGATTGGTTTCAACCGCACGCCGGATGATCTTGTCATCGATATCAGTGATATTGCGTACGTAAGTCACCGCATACCCACTGGCACGCAGCCAGCGCTGTACCACGTCAAAGCTGACGAGCATACGTGCGTGGCCCAGATGACAGAAGTCGTATACGGTCATGCCGCATACATACATGCGTACTTTGCCCGGCTCTGCGGTTTTAAGCGGCTCTTTGGTGCGGGAAAGGGTGTTATAAATGTGCAGCATGCGTGAAAATATCTTTATAAAACCAGCCAAGGCAGGCCGGCATCGGCGACGTGCCGCTTGCGTTAAACTCGAAGCGAAACAGCAGACAAGGCTAAAATGGTGGTCGACAAGTATAGCAAGCCGACCAAAGTGGCGCTGTGCCCCCAACGTACTAATCAAGCTGCAGGCTATCAAACCTGGCCTGCACGCTAACCCTCATTTATAGGTGTGCAAGTCGTGCTTCGGAACTTTTCTCATGTGTTGGCAATAGCCTTATCGATGGGCATAACGCATGCAGGCCATGCCGCGACCCAGGCTGTCAGCCTACAGCAGCACGTTGATCTTAGCGCGTCGATCGAGCACGGTCTAGACCTCTCTTCCTTCGACACCAGCGCGGGAGGCGTATGGCTGCCCATCAGGCCCACACCCACCCCAGGCAATGAAAATCTGTTTGACGAATCGTCTGCAAAAGAAGGTGGATGGAAGGGTCTGGCCGGTTTGCTCGAAGCCCTTACCCCCAACATCGACACCAGCGCTCCGCTGACATCATCGCAAATTACTGACCGCATCAGCGCCATGCTTGATCACGGCCAAAACCACGAAGCACTAAATATCATTGAGCGACGCCAGGCCCAACTTAATGAACAGGGTTCCATCGGCACCGATGTGCAACTGCTGTTTCTGCGTGGGCGTGCGTTATCAGCTCTGGGCCGGCACAATGAAGCCATCTCTACGTATTTGAACATGACAACGTTGTACCCCGAGCTACCTGAGCCCTGGAACAACCTTGCGTCCGAATACGTCAAGCAGGGCAAGCTTGACATGGCTGTCGATGCCCTTACCATGGCACTGAAGGCCGCGCCCAATTACGCAACGGCACAGGCCAACCTGGGCGAGGTGCAGTTAATGCTAGCGCAGCGCTCTTTCGCTGAGGCAGCCCGCCTGGGGGCCCGCAATGCAGCCGCTCGCGCCAGTGAAACCAGCTCGGTTCTCAAGCATTAAAACGGTAACCAGGGCAGCAAGCCCCGCTCGAGGTTCTGCCTTTCGGTATACGTCACCCATTGAAGCACTCTTTTACTTTTTTACCTGGCTACCATCATGTCTTCATTAATCACTATCATTCGTACGCTGAGTCAACCACTACGCGTATTCGGTCTTGTCTGCGCAACCACCATGGCTCTTTGCGGGCCAGCGCAGGCGGCATCATCAACCCCAACCCAAGGTAATACCATGAGCACATCCCCACGTGTAAACCTGCAAACCAGCAAAGGCGACGTCGTCATCGAGTTGTTTGCAGAAAAATCCCCAAAATCTGTCGAAAACTTTCTCACCTATGTACGGGAAGGCTTTTATGACGGCACGGTTTTCCATCGTGTCATCAATAATTTTATGGTCCAGGGCGGCGGTTTCGAAGTGGGCATGAAACAAAAAACAGTGCATGCCCCCGTCGAAAATGAAGCCAACAATGGCCTTAAAAACGAAAAATACACGCTGGCCATGGCTCGCACGTCTGACCCGCACTCTGCCACCGCGCAGTTTTTCATTAACGTCGCCGACAATGACTTCCTCAACTTTACCGCTCCGACGCCCAATGGTTGGGGCTATACCGTCTTTGGTAAAGTCGTTGAAGGCACTGAAGTGGTCGACAGCATCAAGGGTGTAAAAACCGGCTCCAAAGGCTTCCACCAAGATGTACCCGTCGAAGACGTCATCATCGAGAAAGCCACGATCGTTGAATAACCTGGCCATCGCGGGCAAGGTGTGGGTCGCCTCTGATATTCATCTGGGGCCCCACGTACCCGCCACCGCCCGCGCTTTTTACCAGTTTCTGGACGAGGCACGTGCCAACGCCGACGCCTTGATGTTGTGTGGCGATATCTTCGACGCCTGGATAGGCGACGATGTGGCAACAACGTGCCCTCCAGACTGGCTGGCCGAAGCGCTCGATAATCTCAGGCAGGTTTCAGCCAACATACCCTTGTGGCTAGGCCGCGGTAATCGAGACTTTCTGCTCGGAAAATCATTCGCCGATACCGTCGGCGCGCACATGCTTCCTGACGTCGTCTGTCTGGACACCGACGCAGGGCGCGTGCTGTTGTCTCACGGTGACGAGTACTGCACAGACGACGCTGGCTATCAGCGCTTCCGCCGCCTGGTTCGCAACCCGGTGATCCAGTCAGTATTTCTGAAGCTGGGCCTTGGCCTGCGACGCCGTGTTGCCAACATGGCGAGAAAGCGCAGCAAAGCCTCCAACCAATACAAGTCTGCACACATTATGGATGTGAGCACATCTGCGGTGGAGCAGGCGTTTCGCGATGCGGGTGTTGCCTACATGGTGCACGGGCACACTCACCGCCCCGCTATCCACACGCTTGATATAGACGGCCAACCATGCCAGCGTTTTGTGCTGCCCGACTGGGAGTACGACCACAGCGGGGCTCCCCGCGGTGGCTGGTTGGTTATTGATGCAAATGGCTTGCATCTGCATCAGGCGTCATCGCCAGGCCAAGATACCTAGCGGTAAACCAGCCACAGCATAACAACAATACCCAGGGCAATGCGATACCAGGCAAACGGCCGGTAAGTGCGTCGCGAGATAAAGCGCAGCACAGCACGCACCAGAATCAGCGCACTGAAAAACGCAGCAATAAACCCAATGACAATTGCGCTAATCTGGGTGTCATTGAGTGCGTCGGCGTTACGGTACAAGTCATAAACCGTTGCGGCCAACATGGTGGGCATGGCAAGAAAAAACGAAAACTCAGTGGCGGTCTTGCGCTGTATGCCGGCCATCATGCCGCTGATAATGGTAGCCCCCGAACGCGAGGTACCTGGCACCATGGCTATGCATTGCGCAAACCCTACGACAAGCGCCTGTTTCCAGGTGATCTGTTCAAGCGCAAAAGCGGTGGCATGTTGGCTTGCTACCGTCTCGGTAGCGGCATCGTCATGCTCGGATTGCACACCATGTTTGGCGTATTGCGGCTTGCGCTCCACCCACAGCATGATTAAACCGCCGCCCACAAGCATGACCACAAAAATAGCCGGGCTGTGAAACAGTGCCTTGATGTACTTGATGAACAGGCCGCCAATAATGGCGGCCGGCAAAAACGCAATGATCAAGTTGCGCGTGAAGGCGACTTCACTGGCCACCCCTCTTAGGGTGCCTTCGATAAGCGTCCATAAACGCTCGCGGTATATCCAGATGACGGCCAAAATAGACCCAAACTGAATCACCACTTCAAACACTTTTCCATTGCCCGAATCAAAATTGATCCAGTCGCCGATTAACAGCAGGTGGGCTGTGCTCGACACGGGAATAAACTCGGTAAAACCTTCAATAAAACCCAAGAATAAAGCCTTGAGCATGTACAGGGTGCCATCAGTCATAACTAGTGTGATTCCATTTCATCATCGGGAGTAAACCGACGTTCTATCTGCACGGTTGCAATACGCCGGCCATCCAGCCGCAGTACTGTAAACCGGAAGCTGGCATGAGGTTGCTTCAATTCGCAACTTTCGCCAGGGCGCGGCAAATGCCCGAAACGCTCGAGCAAATACCCTGCCAGGGTTGAATAGGCTTCATCATCCTCGACCAGCCCGTCGATATCGAGCAAAAGTTCAAGGTGATGCAGATCAGTGCCCCCGTCTACGCGCCAGCGGTTTTCACCGTCAGCCGTAACGTCAGGCGCTTCGTCTTCATCAGGGAAGTCACCCGCGATGGCCTCAAAAACATCAATGGGCGTAACCACGCCTTCTATGGTGCCGAACTCATCGGTAACCAGCACCAGCTGCCCGCGCGAGCGTTTGAGCATGTCCATAAGCCGCAATACACCGATGGACTCATGCACAATGACCGGATCACGCAAACGATTCAGGCGTATTTCTCCGAGACTGATCAGGTCGGCGATCATCTCTTTGGCACGGCCTATGCCAATAACCTCGTCAAGCGAGCCGCGACAAACCGGGAAAAAACTGTGCGGTGACTTAATGATTTGTGTTCGCAGCTCTTCGGCAGTGTCGTCAAGATCAATCCATGAGACCTCAGTGCGCGGCGTCATGATGGAGTGAATTGACCTGTCGGCCAGCGTCAGCACCCCACTGACCATATATCGCTCTTCATCGCCAAACACTTGCATCGCCGGAACAGGCCCGACGGGCTGTCGTTCGGCGCGAACGACTGGCTGCTTGCCCAGCATGCGCAGCACCCCTTCAGCCGTGCGCTCCCGCAATGGACGGCGCGCATCAAGCTTGCGCATGTTACGCCTGGTCATTTGATTGAGCACTTCGATCAGTACCGAGAAGGTAATGGCTGCGTAAAGATAACCTTTGGGCACCGGGAAGCCGAACCCTTCCGCTAACAGAGAAAAGCCAATGGTCAGCAGAAAGCCCAGACAAAGAATGACCACGGTGGGGTGAGCATTGACGAAGTGCGTTAGCGGCTTGGAGGCAACCAGCATGAGGCCGATGGCGATAACCACGGCGGCCATCATGATGGCAAGGTGATCAACCATGCCCACAGCCGTAATAACCGCGTCCATGGAAAATACAGCATCAAGAATGACGATCTGGGTAACGATTACCCAGAAACCGACATGCTGCCGCGCCCCCGACGAGTGTGCGGTGCGCCCCTCGACACGCTCGTGGAGCTCAAGGGTACCTTTGAGCAGCAGAAAAAAGCCGCCCACAATAAGGATGAGATCACGTGCTGAAAACTCAAGCGGCCCAATTACCAGCAGTGGCTTGGTCAGCTTGATCAGCCATGACATGATGGACAACAGGCCCAAGCGCATGAGCAGGGCCAATGAAAGCCCAACCACCCGCGCCCTGTCCTGCTGGTCAGGGGGCAGCTTGTCAACCAGAATGGCGATGAAGATAAGGTTGTCGATACCCAGGACGATTTCAAGAATCACCAGGGTAAGCAGGCCCACCCATGCGGCAGGCTCGAGCATCCACTCCATCAGAAAGCTCCCGACAGAGGCATTAGTTCTGCAGGTGGCCCAGCATTTGCGGGAAGAGCTTTGGCGCAGCCGCCACGACGCTGCCTGTGTTCATCCAGCTTTGTTCGCCTTCGAAATCGCCGACCAGGCCGCCAGCCTCAACGACAAGCAGACTGCCCGCAGCCATGTCCCAGGGCTTGAGCTTGTAGCCGCAGAAACCGTCAAGACGGCCTGCCGCCACATAGGCTAGATCGAGCACTGTCGAGCCCAGACGCCGCGCCGCAGCACACTCGGACAACAGGTTTTCGAAGCGGGTGCCTGCGCTGCCTGAAGCAGAACGAGGCACGTGCGCGCCCAACAGCGCATCGTGATAACGCATCTGGCCCGATACACGCACCCTGCGATCGTTCAGAAACGCACCGCCCCCGCGACTGGCTGTAAACAGTTCGTTGCGCGACGGGTCGTACACCACGGCCTGTGTTACCTGCCCCCGGTGCGCGAGCGCAATAGAGACGGCATAAATGGGCACACCATGAATAAAATTTGTGGTGCCATCGAGAGGGTCAATAATCCATTGAAACTCGGCCTGCTCGCCTTCGCCCTGCCCTTGCGCCAGGCGCAAGCCGGTTTCTTCGCCCAGAAAACCATGGCCGGGATATGCTGTGTGCAAGATTTCGATAATGGCTTCTTCAGCAGCGTGATCCACTTCCGTGACATAATCTTTGGGCCCTTTACGCGATACTTGCACGCGCTCCAGGTCAAGGCTGGCACGATTGATAATTGTGCCGGCACGGCGTGCCGCCTTGATGGCGGTATTGAGCATCGGGTGCATAAGATTCCGTATTTTTAAACAATTTCTGTCATTGCCATGGCACAAAAAGCAAGCCGCAGCAGGCAATTGACACTATAAACCTTCTATTTTAATTTACTTCCGCCTCTCTTTCCTTGTCCTTACTCCGTCAGGCGCAGATTTCTGCAAAAAATGAGCCAAAACACCTCCATCGAGACTTCTTCTTCCTTCCAGCATGTGCGCTTCATCATGGTGCACCCCAGCCATCCAGGTAATGTGGGTGCGGCCGCGCGAGCCATCAAAACCATGGGCTTTCATGACCTTTGCCTGGTGGCGCCCCGCTTTGCCGATGTGCTGCAACAACCTGACGCCATATCGCTGGCCAGCGGCGCCACTGACGTACTGGCCTCTGCACGTATTGTAGATACCTTGCAACAGGCCCTGGCACCAGTAACCATGGCATTTGCCCTGACAGCCCGTGCCCGCATCATCGGCCCGCCCGCCTGCGACATTCGTGAGGCCGCACAACTTAGCAGCGAGCATCTGCAGCAGCCTGACCGAAAAATTGCCATTGTGCTGGGTACCGAGCGCTCAGGCCTTACCAATGAAGATATCGCCCTGTGCCAGCGCGTATGCCACATACCTGCCAACCCTGAATACAGTTCGCTGAACGTCGCCCAAGCTTTGCAACTCTGTGCCTGGGAAATGCGCTACGCGCTGGCCAGCAGCGCCGGTATGGCCTTGCTTCCAACAACTGAAGGCAAACCTGACGCGGGCAACGAGCCGGCGCCCAATGAAAAAATCCAGGCCTTGATGGTGCATTGGGAACAGGCCATTACCGAAGTGGGTTTTCTGGATCCGGCCCACCCAAAAAAGCTTGTGCCACGCATGCGCCACATGTTCGGGCGCAACGCCATGAGCATGGATGAAGTCGACATGATGCGCGGCTTGTGCACGGCCATGATCAAAACTGCCCGAAAAACCCGAACCGATAGCTGACGAGCAGGTAAGGTGCATTATTACGCTATCTTGCAGCACACACCGTAATGCAAAAACTCCGGCTCGACTGCCGGAGTTTTTGTGTAACGCTTCAGGTACGCCTGTGGTAGCGAAAGCTGGCACCCTTGTTTTTACTGGCTGCCTCGCCGCATCTGACTGCCTGCAACCCCAATGGCTGCCTCGTCCAACATGAATAAGGCAGGTCCATAAGTGCCTGACCAACCTGCGGTATACCAATGCGCCGCCAGGCCTGTGCCCAGCGACCCAAGTTCTAGCGACTGATCAATCTACCGTGGCGCCCGATGCTTTTACGACGGGTGCCCACCCTTCAACTTCACTCTTGATGAACTGGCCGAACTCGGCAGGTGTGGTGTCGGCAGGTACAGCGCCCAGATCAGCAAGACGCGCCTTCACATCATCTATTTTCAGCGCCGTGCGAATGGCGGCGTTCAATTTTTCAACGACGTCAGCTGGTGTGCCTTTGGGAGCAATCACGCCAAACCACGATGACACATCAAACGTTGGAAACCCGGATTCTTGCATGGTGGGAAGATCAGGCGCGTTCTCGGCACGTGCTTCGGTCGTGACGGCCAGTGCACGTAGTTTTCCTGCTTCGACTTGCGGCCATGCCGACGGCATATTGTCGAACATGAAGTCAACCTGACCACCGATCAGATCGGTAACAGCGGGCGAACTACCTTTGTAAGGGATGTGCTGAATGTCTACGCCGGCCAGCATCTTGAAAAGCTCACCGGCCATGTGAATCGAGGTGCCGCTGCCCGACGAAGCAAAATTCAACTTGCCCGGATTGGCTTTAGCGTAGTCGACAAGTTCTTTTACGCTTTTTACTGGCACATTGGGGTTTACAACCAGAATATTCGGTACGCGTACAGCCAGCGCAACTGGGTCAAAGTCAGTATTCAGATCAAAAGACACATTTTTGTACAGTGTCTGGTTGATGGTGCTGGTTACGGCAACCATCAGCAACGTATAACCGTCAGGTTTTGCGCGCTTGACGTAATCGGTGGCAATATTGCTGCCAGCGCCTGGCTTGTTCTCGACAATAACAGCCTGACCCAATGCTTCGGTCAGTTCTTTGGAAAGAATGCGTGCGGTTACATCAGTGGTACCACCGGCTGAAAAGCCTACCACCAGCCGAACAGGCTTTTCTGGGTAGGCAGCAGATGCGGATGCAGCCGCGCCAAGTGTCATAAGGCCCAGCGACACGGCTGTAAGATAGCGACTGGCGCAATTGAGTGTTTTCAACATTAAAAAGGTCTCCGGTATTCTGTCCGCGATTCGGACGAATCTATAATGGCAGCAGCATTTTTGTTTAAGACAGGATTTTTACCAAGCCGCACGTACGCAGAATGGACACTTTCGAAACCGAAGAGAGCAATGCCGGGCCACGCACACTGAGGCGCGGTTTGCTACTTTTGCAAACCTTACAAAGTGGTCCGGATGAAGGCCTGACGATTACCGCCTTATCCAGAGAGACGGGTCTTCAACGCCCTACCATCTATCGCCTGCTCGCCGCACTTCAAGATAGCGGGTTTGCGCACCAGGTGGCTGGCTCAAAGCGCTATAGCGCCAATCGGCCGGTTGCCGCTGCCTCCATCATCACCACAGACAGACGCGTACAGATCGCCTTGCCTGTTATGCGAAAGCTCGCACAACAGACCGGCGATGCGGTCTTTCTGGTGGTGCGAGAAGGCTACGAGTCAGTAAGCCTGTGGCGCGAGATCGGGCCTTACCCCGTGCAGATACTGGCTACGTATGCGGGAAAAAGACAGCCTCTGGGGGTAGGCTCGGGTGGCATGGCGTTACTGGCAAAGCTGGATGACGTCACCGTTGAGGAAATTATCAACCACAACGCCGACAGCCTGGAGCAGTATGGCGGTATGACCGCGCGTGAAATGCGCCAGCTGGTCAAAAACACGCGCAGTCGCGGTTACTCAGTGGTAGGAAACTATGCAGTACGTGGCGCCCTGGGCGTGGGCTGCGCATTGTGCGATACCGAGGGTGTGCCCATACTTTCCATTAGCGCAACGGCCATCACGGATCGCATGCCGGTAGCACGCCAAAAAGAAATTGCCCGTCTTATATCGCAAGGCCTGGCAGCGATTGCGGGTAAGTTTTAACAACCTGTACTGTCAATCACTGCGACCCGCCTTTGTGACGGGCGCAAGGCAGTGGTCGAGATCAGCCCAGCTTTCAAACTGGGCCAGCACCACGGCAAGGGAGACACTCGCCACCCTCAACCACTGCCTTACGTTAAACCGAACGACCGGTAATCAGACGCACGAGCACCATTACGATGGCTACGACTATCAAAATGTGAATAAAGCCACCCACGGTATATGACGTGACCATACCGAGTAGCCACAAAATGAGAAGAATAACTGCAATGGTGTAGAGCATAAAGACTCCCTATGTTGTTGTTGGTAATTTGTATTATTTACTTGCTGGCTTCGTGACCAATTACGCCACCGACAGCGGCACCGCCTAACGTACCCAGCGCGCTACCGCCGGTTAACACCGCACCGCCCGCCGCACCTACGCCAGCGCCAATCGCGGTATTTTTGCCCTGGCGCGACATGCCACTACATGCACCCAGGCTTGCTAGCATCATCGCTATAACGGCAGCACTCGCTATTCGTTTGATCGGATTCATATTGAATACCCCTTGCTAGTGTTTAGCTTAAGTTCACACCGGAAAAAACCGGATCGCCAGCCATGTAGCAAGCGGCGTGCCTGACGGGTATTGGGCATGCTGTACCTAGGTAGCGCCAAAGGCCATAAGCATGATGTATCCGAGGCACCAACACGCATATTGAACATGATGTGCCCCGTAGCGACCGGGCGTAAGTTGAACATGTCGCGATCCGGGCCAGTACAGAGGTACTGAACACGGCATGCTCCGGGCCAGGACGGAGGTAATGAACACAGCATGCCCGGTGCAGCAGCATCGCCATTGAAACCTGGCACTACCCACGCAGTGGCACAGTATTTGCTATGCCTTAAAAGGACAGATTCTGTCGCTAAATAGGAGAAACTCATGAAAAAGCTTATCGCTATCGCCGCTTGCACAATGCCTATGGTCTTTGCACCTACGCTATACGCGCAAGACAAAACTGCTGACACCATGAAGACGGATCCTGCTGCTGCGAGCACTAGCGGCCCTGCTCATTCGGCAAACAGTGGCACATCTGCCCCTGCGGCACCCGCCCCTGACCCCAGCAGCGATAAAACGCCGCCCTATACTGCACCCGAGCCAATGCCAGGCGCTTCGGCCCCTGCCGCGGCAGCGACAGCGACAGCGCCGATGAAGGATGAAAAGGCAGATATGGACAAGCAGGCCATCTCGGGCATAAGCGTCAAAAAGTCGATTATGGGTAAGGCGGTATACAACGAAGCCGACGAAAAAATCGGTGACATCAGCGATGTCGTGCTTGCTTCCGATGGCCAGGCCGCTTACTTTATTGTCGGTGCAGGCGGTTTTCTCGGTTTGGGCGAACATAACGTTGCCATCCCCTACGAGAAGATCCAACAGAATGGCGACAAGATGGTTTTGCCGGGATTTACCAAGGATCAGCTGAAAGCCCTTCCTAAAGTGGAAGTCAAAGGGTAAGTTTGATCCAGGCCCTTATTATCCGAGCTTTCAATATTCGGCCTTCAATAAAGAGCAGATAGGTCTTCCACAAAGAATGGCCTTTAGTCTGATCTTCTAGGCAGTGGGGTTCATCGCCCAACGTGAAACCGGTCGCCGCAAGCCCAACGTCAGGGGCTGCCGGCGACCGGCGTCATTTGTGCAGTAGCCGTTGTTTTGCAGTAGCCGTAATTTGTACCGTAGCCGTCGGTTGCGCAGCAGTCTTACAAAGCCCCTATCGACCTCATCACAGTGAGGTGTATGCGCGGCTACAAGACGCCGGCCTTATGTCAAGAGTATCCGTTATCACCCCACTTTCCTTAACTCGGATTCCGTAGCTCATGCTCAATTTTCTTAGCTCGAATTCCGTAATTCATGCCCGATTTCCTTAACTCGGGTTGCGTAATTGATGCCCAGTCTTAGGCGCCGAGCTCGCTCTGAATCGGCCAGGGTTTGCTAGACAGTTTTTAGCCTCATAATACTCAGTGAGGAGATGATTATGAGCACGGCCCGATTTACGGAAGAATTCAAACTCGAAGCGGTAAAGCAAATCACCGAACATCAG
>JACCEP010000005.1 GCA_013416395.1 Alcaligenaceae bacterium | reverse complement strand
AGGCAATTCTGAGCATCCATCGTGCGCGTCAGAGCTTCGTCAAGGCGCGTACAGCGCAAGCTAACCAGATCCGAGGGTTGCTGACGGAATTTGGCTTTGTCATTCCCCAGGGAATCAGTCACATAACTAAGTGTGTCCCTGAGATCATCGAGGATGCAGAGAACGATCTTCCCGGCAGCTTTCGCCAGCTCATCGGTCGCCTGACAGAGCATCTGAAGGTGCTTAATCTTCAGGTGACAGAACTGGAGAGCGAGATCGTGCGCTGGCATAAAGAAAATGAAGCTAGCAAACGACTCGCAGAGATTCCAGGTGTGGGGCCGTTAACGGCGAGCGCCTTAGTGGCCTCGGTGGGAGATGCTAGAAACTTCAAGAATGCGCGCCAGCTTGCCGCGTGGTTGGGCTTGGTGCCGCGACAGCACTCCTCGGGTGGTAAGCCGACCCTGTTGGGTATCAGTAAAAGGGGCGATGCGTACTTACGGACATTGTTGATTCACGGAGCTCGATCGGTACTGCGTTTCAAACAGGCCAAGCCGGATGCCGGCACGTGGGCGGAGCAGTTGCTCGCGCGACGTCATAAGAACGTAGTTGCTGTGGCACTGGCCAACTAGAACGCCAGAATCGTGTGGGCGCTACTCACCCATGATCGTCGGTTCCGGCTTGACCACATGTCTGCTTGCGCAGCCGTGTAGTCAAGCCGGTTAGCCTATTAGATTTGTTTATAAGAGGAGGTAAAAGAGTTCACACCACCGATTGCGCAGGCAATCACGACGTGATGGAAAAATTGGTTAGACCGTGGTCGGTCAAACCTTTGGGGGCTGGGAGCTTCGAGCTCGATGACCTGATGAGGAGCCGACCAGCATATTCCATCAGGGACATGGAGCGACGGCTCCAGAAGAAAGTCCGAATCTATGACTGCAATCTCTACCTATTTACCATTGCTGACTGGGAGCTTGGCAAAACAGGGGTGACCATCTATGCCCCCAAGATTTAGGCACAAGTCGTTGTAGAGTTTGTGGCTAAGTTGATGTGACGAGCAGCAAACTCGCACGGGGTTAAATTATTCAGAGAGCTATGGGGTCGAGTCTGATTGTAATCTTGACGCCACGATTCAATCAGTACACGCGCTTCACACAAACTCGTGAACCAATTGTCGTTGGGGCATTCGTCGCGGAATTTCCCATTGAAACTCTCGATGTAGGCATTTTGTGTAGGCTTACCAGGCTGAGTAAAGGCCAGTGTCACGCCTCGCTGCTGGGCCCACGCATCCATCGCCAAACCCGTAAATTCCGGCCCATGGTCAACACGAAGTCGACGAGGCAAGGGGCGGTGCAGGGCGATGTGATCCAGTACGCGCGCCACACGCTCGCCCGATAGCGACGTATCCACTTCAATGGCGAGTGTCTCTTTGGTGTAATCGTCCACAATGTTTAGGCAACGAATACGCCGACCATCGGCCAGGCCATCGTGCACAAAGTCCATCGACCACGTATCGTTGGGCTGATCAGGTAATGTCAGCGCAATCCTTTCGGTCAAACCGATTCGTTTACGGCTGCGCTTGCGAACGGCCAGACCCGCTTGTCGATATAACCGATAGGTGCGTTTTACATTCACAGCCCAGCCCTCACGTTCAAGTAGCACATGAATACGACGATAACCAAACCGGCGACGCTCCTGAGCCAGCGCCGTTATACGCTCGCGCAGTTCGCCGTTACTATCGGCCCGCGCTTGATAGCGTAGCACCGACACCGAGATGCTCATCAGCCCACAAGCGCGTCGTTCCGACAGCTACCATGCTTGCTTTAATAGCTGCACAGCGTCACGACGAGCCCGTGGGCCTACCACTTTCGGCTAACGATATCCTTGAGCGCCGCGTTATCGAGCATGCTGTCAGCCAAAAGACGTTTCAATCGACCGTTTTCATCTTCCAGCGCCTTGAGTCGCTTAGCGTCGGAGACATCCATGCCGCCAAACTTGGCTTTCCACTTGTAAAAAGTAGAGCTGCCAAACCCATGCTTGCCGCATAGCGCATCCACAGCTAAGCCCGCTTCGGCTTCCTTGATGAAACCGATGATCTGTTCTTCGGTAAACCGTTTCTTCATGTCCGTATTCCTTTAAACGGACTCTACCTGATTTTGTGCCTAACTTTGGGGACAGGTCAGTTCATCGTCACTTTCGCACATCTATGCCAGTTCGGGCAGGGGTGACCATCCCATTAGGTCAGGTCAATGAGACCAAAAGCGCGATCGCAAGCGTCTTTGCCTATCGCAAGTTCCTGGGCTACAGCTTCTGGATAGCTCCCAAAGGGGTGATTCAGCGTCGGGTGGCGACCAAGGCGCTGGCCACGTTCAAGCAACGTGTACGGCAACTGACGCGCCGTTCGGGGGGGCGCAGTATGCAACAAGTTGTGGATCGGCTGCGCTCCTATCTGTTGGGCTGGAAAGGCTACTTCGGTCTGACGCAAACGCCCAGAGCCTGGCGCGAGCTGGACGAATGGCTACGTCACCGGCTACGAGCGATCCAGCTCAAACAATGGAAGCGTGGCCCCACCATGCTGCGCGAGTTACGTGCACTGGGTGCGCCCGAATGGGTGGCTCGACCCATTGCGGCAAATTCCCGATGCTGGTGGCGCAACAGCGCCAATTCGCTCAATGGTGTGCTAACTGTGGCGTACTTTGACCGGCTGGGTCTACCCCAGCTTTCTTGACCTGAAACCTCTCGAACCGCCCGGTGCGGTCCCCCATGCCGGGTGGTGTGGCAGGCGCGCATTCCACAAAGACTGCCCCCTATGCCGATTGCTCGGAGATGCGCGGTTGGTGGGACTTAGCGGTTCCGTCTCGCGAGCGTCATTCCGCTGATGAGCGTAGTTTTGGCATAATTTCGGCGAAATTCAGTCTCTGATCTCTGTTTGTCTCGCGAGCCGTCAATCTGCGCTTGGCTGCCTACGGCTTTCAGATCCGTAATGAGCGCGACGAATGGGAGTTGACCGAGGGCGCCATACCAAACGCAAGATGTGGTTCAACATCGGCCTGCACTCCAAAAAGGGGCCAAGCTGGGGCCAAATGGGCCGCAGCTTTATTCGTGCCGCCCTTAACAATGCCCGTGGTGTGGATCCGCGTGACAGTTCGCCTGAAGCCAGCGCAGCCCGTCGCATTCACGGTTTTCATGAGCTCGATGGTCTAGAGTTTCTCGCCCGCGTGGATGTAGAAAAAGACACCAAAGGCGGAAATCGCAATGTAGTGAAAACCGCCATCGAGCCCGACCACCCCGATTACGCTAAGTTTAAAGGCACTCCCGTAAAACCTCATACCGGTGGCGGCAATTACTCACGTTCGATGGTCACAGCTACCAGTCCGGACTAGTCGTCGCATGAATCTCCTATTTCTCAAAACCCATCTGATAGCTTTCGTTGTCGCCGCCGGTATTGCATCGGCTGCCACGTGGCAGAGCCAGTCGTGGCGGTACAGTGTCCGGCGGTGCCGGCGGCACTATATGAGTAGCATCACTTGCCTAAGTCCTCTCAGGGCGTTGGAAGGATACCGAAGCTTATCTTCTTTAGCGAGGGCAGTCGAAGTGATAGGTGTCAGCAGGGTGCTGGCTGTTGAAAAGGACAAGTTCTATAGTGCACTCGTCGTTCTTTCCGATATTTAGAGAAAATCGAGAGAGAGCAGCTGGCTGACCAGCCTGAACCCGCACGTCTCCGCTCTGGCCCAGATTCGAAACGCCGCTGAAACCACGCTTGGACACCTTGAGCTGGTATTGGATGACGCCGTCTGTCTCACTACGGACGTACGGCACGACAACGCTGGGATGCGTATCGGGCACCGTCTCGAGCCATACCTGGAGGTTCACATTTGCATTCATGTATGCCCCATGCCGCCGTACAGCAGCAAGATTAACAAAGCAGCTCCGGGAATCACCCCGGAGCTGCTGCCGACCACTACATACGGCATATGCACAGTTTAATTCGTAATGCTGCTCTGTGGCTGCCGTACTCAACTTAGACTACTGCGAGCTTTGGTTGCCGTACCCAACTTGGAATGCATGAGCGTTGCTGCCCGACACACTTTGGGCGATGCTCGCATGATTGTGAGCGCCAAACTGCGCGATGCCTGCCGTCATGCCATCGCCGCTGGCTTGCGTAATAAGCGCGTCATTGCGAGCGCCGACCTGCAGTACGTTAGCCGAGTTGCCATCAGTCCATGTTCCGCCCCCCTGCATAATATTACTATCGTTCATATATCCTACCTGGGTGGTGCGGCTCATAGTATTGGTAGTGAGGCTCTGGCTTGCGTCAGCATTGTTCCGAACTCCCACCTGAGTAACACGGATAGTACTCGCTCCTGTTGTGCCCCCAGGTGCGTTTCCGTTCTGCTGCTGCACGGGATTCGTGGTGTTACCGTAACCCACCTGAAGAACCCCAATACTGCTCGAGTAGCTATTGAATTGCGACCAGGGATTACTGGTGTTACTAGCTCCAACCTGAAAAACGCCGATAGAAGCATCAGCGCTAGCCGACACCGTTGCGTCACTGTGGTTGTTATACCCTACCTGACCAATGAAGACAGATCCGCCGTTGGATACCGCAGAAATCGCAGCATCGTTAGCAATACCTACCTGGAAAGTTCCTGTTTCGGTCGGGCCCGCAAAGGCCGAACCACTGGCCAAGACCAAAGCAATACTGGAAGCTACAATGGATAAAGTCGTTTTCATATGAAACTCCTAATTTGTCGCGGAACCAGAGTTATTAGCCATTTTCCGGTGGTTCCAGAACCGGATCTGGAGATGGTGCCTTATTTAACAATCAGTATCGTTTGCCCTATGCCGACTACAGGTACGCTCGTGGTGATACCCGGCGTCCGCTGCACGACAATCACTTTATTCCCGAAGCCGGCCACATCGACATTGGCCGTCTGGTTACTAGCGAATTGCCCCACGAAGGTGCCGTTACCCGCGCCGAACTGGGTGACGCTCGCCGAATCATTGCTGCCCACCTGTACAATACCTGCCTGATTTCCATACCCTACTTGTGTCACGTCGGCGGTATTGTTATTACCCACTTGGACGACTCCAGCAGCACTATTTATAGCGTAGTGTTGGGAAATGTTACTGGTGTTGTCGACTCCGACCTGTACGCTGTATGAGATTAGACCCTCGGGGCTTGCTAGATCGCCGTGGGCGTAGCCGATGGACGGGACGCCAATCAGAAACGTCAGACCACATGCGATGGCATACCCGCGCGCCCGACTCATAGCGTGAGGCATAACCCTGCTATTGAATTTCTTCATTACTTACTCCCGGAAACGTTAGACTGGTTACCTTCGGATTCAAAGTCCCAGTTCTTGCGCTGGGTGGTGTCTGCGGCCTCGGCCTGGGCGTCGGTGGACGTCAGCGAAATCGGCGTGAGCACTGTCTGATCCTTCTCGTTCGTCAGATATCGCTGGATGACGGCAGAGTTCCAGTCAGAGGGATCCTTGAGCTGCCACTGATGATTGCTGATCCCTTGAATGGTCAGGCTCATGACTGCCGCGTCAATGGCCTCTTTGACTGCCAGTTGTGCCGGCTCGTTGCGGGTATATCCACCCTCAGCCTGCAGCAGGTCAGTGAAGTTCACGAAGCGGAAGTAGCTGGGGTGCAACTCGTAGGAATAAATGGTTTTTGTCGTCGAGACGCTATCGAGTACTTCACCGGTCTGGACAGACACCGCTCGCAGGTTGACCGTCACCTGGTCCACGCTGTATTGCGTTGTCAAGCCAATGCCAAGGAACGTCGCACCCAATCCACCCGTAAGAATGTTGCTGTCGTAGCCAATCACGCCGCCTTCAAGAACGATGCTGGCCGGTACCAAGTTCTCGATACCCAGTGTGGGTTTGCGCTGTTTGGCATCACTTTCGGCCACAGCACGTAGCACCCGGCGTTCGGTCAGCAGCGACTGCAGGCCCTCGCGTTCAACCGGAATATACCAACCCGAACTCTTGAGCGCCTTCACCAGCATGGACGCGCCGCCTTGCGTCACAGCGGTGGAGAAGGCACTGTTCGGGGTCGATTTATATTGCCCGGTCACGTCCCGAAAGCTGTACACGGCCGCCACAATCTTTGTCCGCGGCGGCGGCAACTTCGTCAAGTCCAGGCCCGAGGGTGTGACGGGCGTCAACTGCGCCGGACTGCTCACGCCAGCAGGCGTATGTGGATGCAATGGCGCCCACGGAGTCGCACAAGCCGTCAAAGCAAGCGTAGCCAACGCACCTGTACACAAGCGAAAGATCCGCCAATTGGGTACGGCATACTGGAACTGGGCCGGGGTGGGCGTAAGAGTTTGCATAAACATTAGTCTCCAACTTATTACTATTATTAGTAAGCAACCGCTGCTGCTATCGTCCTTGCGCGGCACCAGCAGCACTACTACCACTGCTACCACCACTTCCACTTCCACTACCATTAATACCATTACCACTAATACCACTACCTGACAGATCTGGAGTGGTGGGCGTGGTGGGCGTGGTGGGCATGGTCGTGAGCCCCGTCAAGTTCAGTCCGTCTAGCGGATTGGGAGCACCGCCGCTGGCGCCCTGGACGGCGATGCTCAACAGATAAGGGCCGTTAAACGCGTAACCGCCAAACGACGGGTTGACAGGTGTGTAGATGAGCGGCGAGGCAATAACCGACGCGCTGCCCAGCGCCAGAGTTGCAGCGAACAACAGTTCGGTCGTGCTGCGCAGTGTGTTTCGTGTGTTGAGATGTTTCATTTACATTTCCTCCGGGCCCAGATCCTTGTCCTTGACGAGCTTACTTTGCTCTTCATATCGGGTAATGGTCTGGTAAACGATTTGAACGGCCTCACGTGCAGTGTCTTCGACTTTGGACCGTGCAGGGGCTAAGAATGTATGGTAAGTGCGCAGATCCCTGTAATCGATCCAAATTTCACTTCCGTACTGAGCGGTAGGCCGCTCGGTGATAGTCAGCGTGAAGTCGGATTCCGGGTGCAGCGCGCGCCAGACGTTTGTGAAGTCTGTATAAAAGTCCCAACCCAAGGTTGTGATAGTACGGTTGACGACAATGCCCCGCAGCGGGTCTGCAGCGATGGGACCCGAACTCAACAACGGGCTACCCTCCACAACGGCCTGCGCGTTGCTTGCCTGGGCCTGAGCTGTCATAGAGGCCAGCCCAATCCCCAAAAAAACGCACTGCAGACCTATGTGCAGCGCGTCCGCCTTCACTCTCGTGACGTGTCTGAAAGCATGCAATGTCGTGCCCTTACTAATATTATGAACAGCGAAACAACTTTTTCAACCTAGGTTGTGATTCTAAAGTTACTTAATATTACGAGATCTTATTCTATTTAACAAGAACTACCGCTGTCAATCAAAATCTTAAATTATGTTGGCGCAACGTGAGAGTGCCGGGTCTGGGGGGGGTAGGTCACCACCAATTCGTATTTATTATTGTAAATCAAGTGCTTAAGATAAAATATAAAAATACGATTTACCACTACCTACTGGCCCACTTCGGGGTCTGCTTTATTGGTTCGGGTTCTGCTTGGTGTACTCATCCCGCATGAGCTTAAGCATTGCCTCCTGGTCGCCTGCATCAGGATAAGGGAAACGCCTTTCCAATTCCCGATGCGAGCCATCGCATTTTGTGGCAATTGCGTGACAATACATAGAAAAATTTTTGCCACAATCGCATCAGAAAATCGCCTTGTTTTGCCTATGCAGAATTCCTGCTAACGCGCCAAGTTTCCCCAACTGGTAGCATCGTTCCAGCTACGCTTGCGCCGCGCTGGTACCAGCCAGACCCACACCTGCAGCATCCCCAACAATGATGAGCAAGCCAATCTCAAGATTGAGTCCGGCATTTCGCTGAGCCTGGTGAGGGACTATGCACCAGCAGCGCAGTTCACCTTGGCTACCCTGATGCCGCGATATATCAAAGAGGTAGTATTCTTATCAACAGCAGTCGCATACTAAACTTCTAAAGGGTTAAGAATTGACAGGCTCAACACATACACTGTCCCGCTATCTGCTCGGTTTTGCGGCAGGCTTCGTTGCAGTACTCGTCTTTCACCAAGCTATGTTGACATTGCTCCATGGTGTTCACTTCGTTTCAATTGCGCCCTTTCCCCTTGCTCCGACAGCACCATTTGGTGTGCCAAAAATCTGGTCACTGGCTTTCTGGGGCGGTATTTGGGGCATGGTGTTTGTGCTGTTTGAGTGTAAGTTTCCTCGTAACCTGCTCGCGTACCTGATAGCCGCAATCGTGTTCGGCGCGATCGGTCCGAGCTTGGTCGCCTGGTTTGTGGTGTTACCGCTCAAGGGTATGCCCATGGGCGGAGGCTTTCACTCCGCTGGCGTGATAACTGCTTTTCTCGTCAATGGCGCTTGGGGGTTGGGTACAGCTATCTTCTTCCTAGCAACGGCTGGGCGTCGTTAAACCGGCTTAAGTTTGTTCACCGACGAAAAAGTTGATTTCAAACCGTCATCTCGAGCTTTTTCAGCTCGACTGAAGCGCCCCCACTAATCAGCGGGGATCGCAGCCTGATAGGCCTTGCGCGCCTGCAAGAACAGGTCGAAAGGAAAGCGGATAGGCACCCCTTCCAGCGTAGCCACAAGCATTTCCAGGTGGCCTTCGAAGCCCGCACAGGCTTTGGCGATATCTTCTTGTGCTGGCACATTCACGGTAAGCACCAACTGCGTGCCTTCTGAAGCTGGGTTTAGCTCCCAGCGCAGCGGGCGTGCTGGTTCGCTGCCACTACTCCAGGAGTATTCCAGCAGCTGCTCGGGTTGATAGGCGGTAACCGTACTTTCAATCAGGATGCCGCTATCGGAAAAATTGATATGCACTGCGCCTCCCTGACGAAGCTCAATCGTACCCGGAGCCAGCCATTGCGCCAGTTGATCCGGTGCAATAAGCATCTGCCAAACCCTCGCAGGCGGATGTGCAATTATGCGGCACAGTTGCCCTTCAAAGCCGGTGTCGGTGCGGCGAATCGTGCCAGGCTGAAATTCGATATTGCTCATGATGAAGCTTTTTCAATATAGGGGAAGACGCTTTTTTTATACCATCATCCCGCACAGGCAACCCGGTAAGCGATAAGACGGTATATCCATCGGCGCCATTTCGCCAATACAAAGCCGTTGTCGTGCTGCACACCTTGCTGGACTTGCACGATTCGATTCCGTCATTCATCTACATCAGCGACGGTCAGGCTGACGAGGTCAACTCCTTGGATTATTTGCAGATTGAACCCGTTTTCCCTGGCGCCCATCACCCTCGCGTAACACACTCGACAGGCTTGTTCGACCAATCGGCGCCGGTAGCGCCGTGCCAGACCAACAATGCACCAGAGCTTGCGCTGGCCGACTCGGCCCTCTGTGGAAAAGAGCGTTTGACAGGGTTAATACACACCCGGACAAGCAGAAACTTTTCCACTCTATTTGTAGCACTTAGTCATTACGCAACCAACAGCATCAAAGCGATAAACTTACACTGAAGCGGCAGATACGTCGCACCAAAGAGGCACGGTATGAATCCAGAAACTTTCATAATCAAGCCAGACGATCGCAGACCCGCCATCAATGTGGTTGGCGCAAAGATGAATGTCCTTGCTTCTTACATCGATACGCAAGGTATACAAGTGACCGTGGCGTCTGGTTCCGAGGGAGTAGGTCCTCCGCCACACAGTCACGATTGGGACGAATCGTTTTACGTCACTGCGGGCGAGGTGCTATTTTCATGTGGCGGTAAGACGACCAATTGCGTAACGGGCACATTTGTACATATCCCAGCCGACACCATCCACGCATTCAGCTTTGGCCCAGACGGCGGCGAAGTGCTAGAAATGACTGAAAAGCGTAGCCACGCAGTTGAGATGTTTACTGCACTGGATCGGGAGATTGCACCGGGCCCACCAGACGTCCCGAAACTAATTAAGGTGCTAAGTGAGAACGGTGTCAACGTTCATACCTGATAAAGCACCAGCATCAGCTTTATCGCACAAGTTACGGGAGCAGGCATCACTTCACCCCCAAAAGCAACAGCAGGGGTCCGCATCGACCTCATCTCAGCCAGAGGCTCGACCGTTTCGTTTTCAGAAGCATTTATTTTAATCAGTAGCACAGCCTACACATTGGCCTGGGCACAGCTGGTGCAACGCCCGTCAGCACAGTACTGCCAGCCTCAGATGATAAAATACTCACGAGGCGAAAGCCCATTATTCTGCCATTTCGGCTGAAAAGGAAATCTCATGCATAAAACCCTGCACACGGTATTGCTGGCGTCGGCACTATCAGTTTGTCTGGCTACCCCCGCGTGGTCGTCGGGCTTGATGGACAGCATCAAAAGTCAGGCAACAGAAAGCCTGGGCGGCATCACGGCGCCTCAATCGACGTCCGGAACAAGCGCAATGGGTAGCGCTAGTGGCTTGGGTGGTTTGGGTGGCACGAGTGGTTTGGGCGCAGCTCTGGGTCTTCCC
This sequence comes from Alcaligenaceae bacterium, assembly GCA_013416395.1. Taxonomy (GTDB): domain Bacteria; phylum Pseudomonadota; class Gammaproteobacteria; order Burkholderiales; family Burkholderiaceae_B; genus Allopusillimonas. The sequence goes on along the minus strand of JACCEP010000005.1, from coordinate 297,268 downwards.
AGCATTGGGGGCGATACGGCCGGCAATGCGGCCGGGGTGCTGCAGTATTGCATCCAGAACAAATACCTGGGTGGCACTGACGCCGCCAGTGTTAAAGACAAGCTACTGAGCAAAGTGGGTATAGGCGGCAAGCAAGAACAGCAGCAAGATAGCGGCTATCAGCAGGGGCTGGCTGGCATGCTGTCGGGCAGCGGTGGTTCTTCCTTCGATCTGAGCAAGCTCAAGAGTGATCTAAAGGACAAAGCCTGCAGCTATGTGCTTGATAACGCTTCATCGCTTCTGTAAAGGCTCCCCCACAGAGGGAAACCGCTCGGCTCACCAACACTCAAGCCCTGGTTAATATCAGTCGGGTGATCCCGCAGCAGCAGCAAATTTCTGCAAACGCAGCCCTTCGGTACGTGCCTCTGCCAGCAATTGATTCCAGTCATCTGGCGGATGCCCGCTTCCCAACATCTTGCGAGACACCCGGTAGGCGTCGTCGTTGCTCTCGTAGGCGCGTTTGGTGTCCTCGTCGTTAACCCACACAAACACGATCACCTTGCTTGCTGCGTGATAGCGGAAAAAGAGCCAGTACTGCTGAAAGAACTTGGCTCTGAACCAATGCTTGTAGCTGCTACCTAGCGAATTACCCTGCCGGTATTCTGGCCGTGTCGGGTCTTGCGGGATGACGTCAAACGCCAGCGTGGTGATCGCCGCCAGTCGCTTGGTGGCGTTCTTCTTTACATACCCGGCAGCATCCTTTTTCTTGAATGCCTTAACTTGCTGTATCAAGGCTTCAAGTTGCGCAAGAAACAGCGGATGGGCAAATACTGTCCAGCCATGAATCTGCAAGGGCGTGGGCTTGCCGGAGCTCACTCATCCTCCGCCGACAAGGGCGCATCGAGATCAACCTCGGTATCGCCGGTGAGTAATTTTAGGCGCTGGATAAAGCTGGCGTCGACGGCCTGGAGTCGGTGTGGGTGTGTGGCGATATCGTGCGCCAGGAAACCGAGAAAAGCGCCGAGGACAGGGTCGGCTTGCTCGGGGGGCTTAGCGCGCGTCAGCACGACCTCACCGCCGGGGCGAATGGTGTACTGAATTTTATCGCGCTTACTTAACCCCAAGGCGCGGCGCACGGTTTCTGGCACCGTGGTTTGGTAGCGGTCAGTCAGCGTCGATTCAACTTCGAGGGTGGCAGCCATGGCGCGCTCCGGTTAATGCAGTAGATTTTAATCAAAGTAATGCAATCGCATTGCCACGTCAATGCATTGGCATTGTCTAAGTCAATATTCAGATCTTTATCATGATGGGTTGATTGGTTTACCTGAACCACGAATGTTGACGGGAATTTTTGGCTGGAGATTAGGTGCCGCAATCATTGGCGGTTAAACACTCGGCAATGACTACCTTAACCGCTCAATGTTGTCTTGACCAATATACGTATAGCTCCATATACTGAAATCTCATTGGTTAAATATCTATCGGATAAACAATGAGCGACCTGATGCCACACCTGCACAAGACGAGTGTTCCCCTGAACCCCGTCGTTGGCAGTGTGGCATTTTTTCCGTTACAAGGCGCGGCGCTGGCCGGTGGCCTGACTTGGCTCAAAAAAGGGTTGTCTTATTTATCAGATGCGGCACTTTGCCCGCACGAGATGCACCATAGCGACTTTCGCGCGCTGGCGGTGCCTGCCAACAGCACCCAGGATCGACGTCAGGTCGAATCGACACTACTGAGTGCCTGCCGCCAATTCGTTTTCAGGTTTTCCCCCACGTGTACTCCCTCGTTGTGCGAATTGCTTTCTTGCTTTAGCGCAACGGGCGGGCGTGTATGACTGCGTCAGTGGCACTGGCGCGTCAACGCGATGCATGCGGTGATCGCTTCCTGATACGAACATGACGCCCCAAGCCGCCGATCATCCCGGCACGGGTTTCGGATGGTAGGGTACTCATGATGTCATTACTCCCATGAAACACATTGTTTTGCGCGCTACACCCTGGTGTCTGGCGCTACTGTTGACGGCCTGCGGCGAAAGCAAGAGCGAGGCACCGGCACCTCCACCACCGCTGGTTGGCGTGGTGACTGCGCAGGCGGAGAACGTGCCACTCGTTAAAAATTTGGTCGGTCGTCTGTCGGCGTTCCGCAGTGCCGACGTAAATGCCCGAGTCGCAGGCGTATTGCTCAAGCGTGCTTACGTTGAAGGCAGTGAAGTGAAGAAGGGGCAGCTGCTGTTCGAAATTGATCCGGCGCCCCTGAAAGTTGCGCTGGCCAGCGTTACGGCGCAACAGGCCAAAGATCAGGCGAGCCTCGATCAGGCGCGAGTAGACCTCGCACGCTATCAGAAGCTGAACCAGCAAAAAGCGGTGGCCGAGCAGATTTACACCAACCAGAAGTTTTTGGTGCGGCAAGACGAAGCGACAGTACAGTCTGACCAGGCGTACGTGCAAACAGCACGCATCAATCTGGGTTACGCCTATGTCACGTCGCCCATAGATGGCCGTGCCGGCCAACAACAGGTCACCGAGGGTGCGCTTGTGGGCCAGGGCTCCGCGACGTTGCTCACGACGGTGAGCCAACTGGACCCGCTGTATGTCAACTTCACGATCGGTGCGAATGATCTGAACGCGTTGCAGACGGCGGCTGAACGCGGCGACATTCAGCTGACTGAGCCTAGCAAGACCACGGTCAAGGTCACGCTGCCCGACAGCACGCCCTACCCTGAGCTCGGTACGGTTGATTTCTCCGCACCCACAGTCGATCCCTCTACGGGATCGGTCACCTTGCGTGCGCTATTGCCGAACCCAACGTTCAGACTGCTACCGGGCATGTACGTCAATCTTCAATTAGCGCTAGGTCAACGCCATAACGCGTTTCTCATTCCACAAGCTGCGGTACAGCGCGACATCACGGGCCCTTATGTGCTGGTGGTCGATAAGAACGGCAAGGTGTCCCACCGCAACGTGACTACGAATGGCACACAGGGCGTTAACTGGGTCATCACTTCTGGCCTGGATGCGGGGGATGAGGTGATTGTTTCGGGGGTGCAGGTGGTGCAGATTGGTGCACAAGCCCGGACGGAGCCGTGGCAGCAATCGGCATCGACAGCAAAAACAACGGGTGCTGCCTCGGCACCCGCCAAAACTGCCGGCGAACAGTAATGGAATTTTGACATGTCGAATTTCTTTATTGATCGGCCCATTTTTGCCTGGGTGATTGCCATCCTGATCACGCTGGGCGGCGTGCTGGCGATCAACAACCTCGGCGTACAGTCGTACCCCAATATTGCGCCACCACAGGTTTCGGTCGTCGCTCACTACCCTGGTGCCAGTTCCAGCACCGCCGAGGGTTCGGTGACAGAGGTTATTGAGCAGCAACTTACCGGCATCGACAACCTGCTGTACTTTAATTCGTCGACAAGCTCCAACGGCCGTGTGGCGATCACGCTAACCTTTGAACCTGGCACCAACCCCGACATTGCTGCAGTACAAACGCAGAATCAGGTCTCGCGAGCTGAGCCGCTGCTGCCTCCGGAGGTGCTTGCACAGGGTATTGTTGTCGCCAAGGCCAATCCTGACACGTTGATGGCCATCGGCTTACGCTCGGATAACCCCGCCATCGGCCGGGACCGCCTGAACGACATCGTCGCTTCACAGGTGCTGAACCCAATTTCGCGCGTACCCGGCGTGGGGACGACGAATCAGTTCGGTGCCGAATATGCCATGCGAATCTGGTTGAACCCAGAGAAAATGCACGGTTATGGCCTGTCGGCGACCAACATAATCAACGCGCTGCAAGCGCAGAATATTCAGGTAGCAGCCGGCACACTGGGCGCAGACCCGGCCGTCAAGGGCTGGGGCTTTACCTCCAACGTGGCCGGCGAGGGTCTCTTTTCGACGCCAGAGCAGTTTCTCGATACTATTTTGCGTGCCAATCCCAATGGCACCGTGGTCAAGCTCGGCGATATTGCAACCGCAGACTTCGGGCCTCGAAACTACGGCTTCGACACCATCTACGATGGTAAGCCGATCGGTGCCTTCGCGGTACAAACTTTGCCCGGTGCCAATGGTCTGGCCGTCGCCAAGGCCGTGCGCGCTGAAATGACGAAGCTGCAGGCGGGCTTCCCCGAAGGGGTGAGCTGGTTTGTTCCCTACGACACGACAACCTTTATCAAAATTTCAATCCAGGACGTACTGACGACACTGGCCGAAGCCCTGGTTCTGGTGTTTCTGGTGATGCTGCTTTTTCTGCAAAACTTTCGCGCCACCATCATCCCCGCCATCGTCATCCCTGTGGCGCTGTTAGGGGCGTTTATTGGCATGGATGCGCTGGATTTCACCGTCAATCAGCTTAGTTTGTTCGGCATGGTGATGGCCATCGGCATCGTCGTGGATGATGCCATCGTTGTCATCGAGAACATCGAACGCATCATGACCGAGGAGGGTTTATCGCCCAAGGAGGCCGCTCGCAAGGGCATGAAGGAAATTTCGGGCGCTGTGGTTGCCATAACCGCCGTGCTGTTGGCCGTATTTGTGCCTTCGGCGTTGCAGTCGGGCTCAACCGGCATTATCTACCGTCAGTTTGCGCTGACGATTGCTGTATCGATGTTCTTCTCGGCGTTTCTCGCGCTGACGTTCACGCCGGCATTGTGCGCAAGCTACTTGAAACCGGAGCATGAGCGTAAAAAAAACCTGCTGTTTCGCAAATTCAACGATGTGTTCGGCTGGACGCATCGCACCTACGTCGGCCATGTGGGCCACGCCGTGCATCATGCTCCGCGCTGGATGGTCGTGTTCCTCGTTGTGGTGCTGGCGGCCGGGTTTCTCTATATCAAGTTACCGGGCAGTTTCCTGCCGCAGGAAGATCAAGGCTACTTGTTGGCAATGGTGCAATTGCCGCCAGGCGCGACCAAGCAACGAAGCGAAGTCGTGATGGATCAAGTATGGGGCGTGCTGCAAAAGGAACCTGAGGTCGAGCACGTAATGCAAATCATCGGCTTTAGCCCCGTTGGCTCGGGTGAAAACAACGGCATGGCGTACATGCAATTGACAGACTGGGGTAAGCGCACGCTTTCTGCGGAGCAGTTGATCCCGAAGCTGAACGCAAAACTGCACAAAGAGATTCGCGATGCGTCTATTGTCGTCGTCAACCTGCCCACCGTGCATGGTCTCGGGCAGTTTGGTGGTTTCGACATGTACCTGGAAGATACCGGTGGACTCGGACGCACCGCCCTTAATCAGGCACTCCAGACGGTGCAGAAGAAGGCCAAGGAAAACAAGGTACTGGTCAATGTACGGCCCAACCAGCTGCCGCCGACACCTCAGCTCGATTTCACTATCGATCGCGTGCAGGCCGCTTCGATGGGGCTCTCGGCCACCGACGTCGCCAATGCGGCCAGCCTGATGCTCGCGCCCACCAATGCTGGCCAGATGTTCGCAGAGGGGCGTGTAAAGTTTGTGATGCTGCAGGCAGCCGCACCGTACCGCATGGACCGCTCGGCTTTCGATGATTTCTACACGCCCAGTAGTACGCAGAAGAACGCTGACGGCACGCCGGCGATGATTCCGATTTCCAGCGTGATCAAGAGCCACTGGTCGCTGGTATCGCCTTCTTTGGCGCGTTTTAATGGGAACCCGGCGATCGAGGTGGTGGGCGACGCGGCCCCCGGCTATGCATCGGGCCAGGCAATGGATGCGATGCAGAGCATCATGACGCATGACCTACCGCAGGGCTTTGGCTTCGACTGGACGGGCCAGTCGTTTCAGGAAGTTGCATCGAGCAGCGGTGCGCCCATGCTGATGGCGCTGTCCATCTTGGTGGTGTTTCTGGCGCTTGCTGCCTTGTATGAGAGTTGGTCAGTACCGGTCGCCGTGCTGCTTATCGTGCCACTCGCGCTGCTTGGTACGGTGCTATTTACGATGGGGCGCGGCCTCTCCAATGACGTGTTCTTCAAGATCGGGTTGGTGACCGTAATCGGCCTGGCGGCCAAGAACGCTATTTTGATCATCGAATACGCTGTCGCGGCACGCAAGGAAGGAAAAACCCTGCGCGAATCGGTGCTGACCGCAGCGCAGTTGCGCTTTCGGCCTATCCTTATGACCTCGTTCGCGTTCATTCTTGGTGTGTTCCCGTTGTTTATTTCCACCGGCGCTGGCGCTAACGCGCGTCATGCCATCGGCACCGGCGTGATCGGCGGCATGCTCTTTGCCACGATTTTCGGGTTACTGCTGATTCCGGTGTTTTACGTGATCGTGCGCCGCATTGTTGGCGACAAGCTCGATGGCGCGGGTGTGCAGAAAGAAAGACCGCCGACGGACACGTGATGTGATTTTTGAATTTTGCTCGTGGCTGGGTGGCCGGCACCTAGCCTATCGGAACCGTTTTTGTGCGATGTTTTCAGGATGCGGGTTGCCTTCCTGGAAGCAATGCATCAGGAGTACTGCCCGGTAAAGTCGTAGCGTAGTGGAACTCTAATTTGACCATGTCCCACCCCAACGTATGATAGATTGGATGGATAGCACCCACGCATGGCACTCAGCGGCTATGACAGCCAGCACGGTTTCATGCCAGCTGATTTCATCTTGCATCAATTTCGAGGAAAAACATGGGCATTACTGCAATCATCGTTCTTGTCATTCTGGCCATAGTAGTCATCTATTTTATCGGTATCTACAATCGGCTCATCGCTCTGCGAAACCGGTACAAAAACAGCTTTGCGCAAATCGAAGTGCAGCTCAAGCGTCGCTACGACCTGATCCCTAACTTGGTGGAAACGGCCAAGGCATATTTGACGCATGAGCGCGAAACGCTCGAGGCCGTGGTCGCCGCGCGCAATACAGCTGCCAAGGGTCTGCAGGCAGCTGCCGCCGACCCCGGCAACGCCGCCGCCATGGGGCAGTTGGCCGGTGCAGAAGGCGCCTTGAGCACCGCCATGGGCCGTCTTAATGTCGTAATGGAAGCCTACCCCGACTTGAAGGCTTCGCAAAACATGCAGCAATTATCCGAAGAACTCACCAGCACCGAGAACAAGGTGGCCTTTGCGCGCCAGGCATTCAATGACACGGTCATGGCCTACAACACCTACAAGCAGAGTTTTCCGCCGGTTCTGGTGGCAGGCGCCTTCGGGCACTCAGCGGACGCTGCTCTGCTCGAGTTTGAAGACAGCAAAGAAATTCAAGCCGCGCCCAAGGTCTCGTTTTAAACGAGCCCACCATGAACTTTTTCGAACAGCAAGAGCGCGCCAAGCGTAATACCAGCAAGCTGGTTGTGCTCATGTGCCTGGCAGTCATCAGCCTCGTTGCGATTTCGTCGGTTGCCGTCGCGGCGATTCTGGCGTTACTTGGTCAGCGCGATCCGAACGCCCCCTTTATGCCAGGGAGCTGGCTTACGCAAACAATCGCCCTGCTCGACTGGCACTTGGTCGGCACCATATCGGTGCTGGTCATCGGGGTGGTCGTAGCCGGAAGCCTGTTCAAATACTTGCAACTACGCGGCGGCGGCAAAGCGGTAGCCGAATCCCTTAATGGTCGACCCATCAACCCAGGCACCATCGATCTGGAAGAACGGAAGATTCTTAATGTTGTCGAAGAAATGGCGATTGCATCAGGCATTCCTGTTCCACCCGTGTACGTGCTGGAAGATGAAAGCATTAACGCGTTTGCGGCTGGCCACACACCACAGGATGCCGTCATTGGCGTTACCAGGGGCTGCATTCGCTTGCTTACCCGCGATGAACTTCAGGGCGTAATCGCCCATGAATTTAGCCACATTTTTCATGGCGACATGAAATTGAACACAAATTTGGTGGCAACACTAAACGGCATTCTGCTTCTTGGGCTAGTGGGCTATATCTTACTGCGCAGTGCCCCGTTCAGGCGCAGCAACTCCAAGGACAATTCAGCACTTATCATGCTGGCCATCGGCGTGGTTCTGATCGTAGTTGGCTTTGCCGGAACGTTTTTCGGCAACCTGATTAAATCTGCCGTTAGCCGGCAACGCGAGTTCCTGGCCGACGCGTCATCAGTGCAATTTACCCGGAACCCCAATGGCATCGCCAATGCCCTGAAAAAAATCGGGGGCTATCAGGCGGGCTCAAGGATCCACGCTGCAAACGCGTCCGAATACAGCCATATGTTCTTTAGTCGCGCTATTGGCGGCGCATTTAGCACCTTTATGGCCACGCACCCACCGCTAGAACAGCGCATCCGCCGTGTGCAGCCCGATTGGGACGGCCGCTTCACGTCGCCACAATTGGAGCCCGCCGATGCAGCAATGCCCGATATTGAGCGCTCTCGCGCCGTTCGGGGTGTGTTGGGCGCAGTAGCCGCCGGTACGCTGGCCGGTGGCCAGTTGCCAACACACACAACGCCATTGCAGGCCAATGCTTCGCAAGACGCCATCGAGGCCATCGGCCAGCCCGGCGCCGAACATGTCGCCTATGCCCAGCAAGCCATCGCAGCGCTTGAACCCGAATTGCGCGCAGCCACCCATGATGCTTATTCTGCACGAGCGCTGATTTATGGCTTGTTGCTGGACGCGTCCGAACCCGTGCGGTCCAGCCAGCTGGCCGCACTGGAGCAGCATGCCGAACCGGATGCGTATCGATATGTGCTGAAGCTGTCAGCCAAACTCGCCGCAATGGATCCCCGCTCGCGTCTGCCGTTGGTGGCGCTTGCCTTGCCCGCACTCAAACAGTTATCAAGTACGCAATACACCACCTTTAAACGCTGCCTGGGCCAACTGATTATGGCCGACAAGCAGGTCAGCCTTATGGAGTGGGCGTTATACCGTATTGTGGTTCATAACATAGAGCCACCACCCCGCAGCCCGAACAAAGCCGCGCTTGGCAACTTGCGCGACGAGTGCCAGGTGCTGTTATCGGCACTCGTACATGCCGGCCATATGGATGACAGCGTGGCGCAGGCTGCCTTTGATGCTGCTGCGTCCAGCCTGCCATTCAATGGCCTGACACTGCTGTCACGTGATGACGTGTCGACAGCGGCACTGGAAACCGCTGTCATCCATTTATGCAACGTTGCACCGTCTGAAAAACGAATCCTGATTCAGGCACTGGCGCGAGCCGTCGAACATGATGGATTTGTCACGGTTACGCAGGCGGAGCTGCTGCGAGCCATCGCCGACTCGCTGAACTGTCCACTGCCACCGCTGCTTGCAGACGTGCACGCTATCTTATAGGTATCGCCATTGTTTAGAGACCTGATTGACGATCTTGACGACTACTCTGTAGAACCGGACATGCTTTTGGATGTGCCCTTCGTGCCCACTGACGAGGCTGTGATCGAGGCCATGTTGAACCTGGTTGAAGTCGGCCCCGCCGATTTACTTTACGATCTGGGCTCGGGTGATGGCCGTATTTTGGTCGCGGCCGCACGAGATCGCGATACACGCGGCATCGGGGTAGAAATTGACCCGCTTCGAATTGCAGACGCGTTCGACTACGCTGCACACACTCGCGTTGAGTATCTCGTTGATTTTGTTGAAGACAGCATCTTCACCGCTGACATCAGCGACGCTACGGTAGTAACGCTTTATCTTCTTGATTCCATTAATGTTCAATTACGGCCTCGGCTTCTAAGAGAGCTGCGCCCCGGTACCCGCATCATTTCACATGCCTTTGATATGGGCGACTGGAAAGCGGATGAACGACTCGAGTTCAGCGGCACCAAGATCTACAAATGGATTGTGCCGGCTCAAGTTGCCGGCGTCTGGGAGTGGAATGGGTACGACGACACGCCGTATCGCGTGGAGCTACAGCAAAAATATCAGGAAATCACTGGACGCGCCTGGGTGGCAGACACACCCGCAGAGCTGAAGAGTGCAGCGCTCTGTGGTGCGTCGCTAGAGCTGACAATCCAGGAAGGCGGCGCGACGCTACCCATCACCTTTACGCTGAATTTCGAGAATAACGATTTGCAGTCTATCGTTGAGGATGCGTAAGCGGCTTTAAAAGGCTGCTCGAAGCATACTACCTGAGCCACCGTACTACCGATGGTCAAACCCGTCTACCTCTCCATCTGCAAAATCTCAATCTTGACCTGCTTTGGTTGGGGTGTTCTTGCTGTAGCACTACTATGTTGAAAGGCGATGGATTCGTCGGCTGCCTTCAAAAAATATCGGGCTACTGCCAACCAGTTCAAGGCGTGTTGCGCATAGTTCTTGAGGCCTCGATATGTGAGGTGTAATATATTTGGGCTAGGGATGGAAACTACCTAATTTAGCCGCAGCTTAGCGAGGAGCCAGGAAGCAGATAATTCTGTTTTTTGTGTTTCCACAAGCTGCACAGTGGGTAACCACACCACAAACGCCATCAAAAGCATCAATACACGTTTGTGAAAGCCTCTTAAAGCCCGAGGCCTATTCCCCAGCAACGAGGCAGCCACCCTGCTGTTCTGACTGGCAATACTGTGCGCGCCTCCGTGATTTTTTGTAGCAACCTAGTCCGAAGACCTTTAGGTTGCTTTGCCACACCAGGCCTTCACTTTCACGGAGATTCGCAATGAATACAAAATTACACGCGCTAACTATAGGCCTGGCACTGGCTTTCGGTGCCAGCACCGCCTTTGCGGCTACTGGCGGCATCGCCACCATCACACAAAATGGCGACAACAGCGACGCCAGTATTTACCAGACAACAAATACCAGCGAGACTACAGGTACGATCTTTCAGGCCCCAGGAACCAGCCACAATCACGACACCATCTACCAAACTAGTAACACCGGGGGCACGGTCGCCATCATAAAAGAGTTCGGTGCTAATAGTGCTCTTGGCACCAGTAGTGCCACAGGCAATACCAATACGATTACTCAAACCAGTTCTACGGCCAGTGCGCAAATCTATACAGCAGGTAGCCACAACACCGCGTCTATCAAGCAAGTTAATGTGATCGATGTGCCCAACTTTCCTGACGTGGTCGACGCGCCGGACAATGCCATTATCTTGAATGGTGGCAACCACAATACCGCCAGTATTTATCAGCATGATGGTGCAGATTTATCTGCCCGCATCGTCAGATCTATAAATGTTGAATCGCCTCCCGGGTCTGTCCCGAGCAGCTATAACGCGGCTTCGATTTTGCAAACCGGGAGTACGCAACTGGCGGCCATTGATCAGTCAAACGCTCAACATGGTGACGCCACCATCGACCAGTCTGGCAGCAATAACAACGGTTTCATCACCGATGTCGGCAGCTATGACACAGCTCGAATTACGCAAGTGGGTACGGGTTTGATCGGTGGTGGACTGCTAAACGGACCCAATAACGCCACGGTAAACCAGTCAGGCCGCCACAACACGGCCTTGATAGACCAAAATGGCGCGTCGTTAACGGCTACTGTGGATCAAACAGGAGTCTTGGGTTGGGCCAGCATTACTCAATCTGGAGCATCGCAGAACGCCAGTGTGTCGCAGTCGGGTTGGGGTGATGCAGCTATTATTTCGCAAACCGGATCGGGTGGGGTCTCTGGGTTGGGTGCGAATAATGTCACGGTAAACCAAACAGGCTCAGTTGACTTGGCCAACATTTCCCAAAACGGCACGTCGTTAACGGCTGCTGTGACACAAACTGGCTCGTTCAACCAAGCATACGTTACCCAGATTGGCAGCAATTACACGGCAACCATTAATCAAGGGGGTTCTGGTAACACGGCTACTGCCATCCAGAACTAGGCTGTCTCGCTGTTCTTGAAAATGGCTAATCGACTCTGGCGGGCGTAACCAGTTGCTTGCTCGCCGGGTAGGCCTAATCTACCATCAGCATCCCGCCGTTGACATGAAGGGCCTGGCCGGTGATGTAGCCGCTGGCATCTGATGCCAGAAAGATTACAACGCCAGCCAGATCCTGCGCTACCTGAATCCTGCCCAGTGGAATGTACTTTTCAAACTCGAAAAGCAGCGCCCGATGGTCGGCGTGCATGGGTGTATCAACGGCACCTGGAGCAACCGTGTTCACGCGAATATTAAAGGGTGCAACGTCTTGTGCTGTGGATCGTGTCAAGGCATGCAACGCTGCCTTGGACGAGCAGTAGTCGACGCCGCCTCCATCCTGATTGAACACGGAGGCCCGTGTGGACCAGGAGCTGCCAATATTGATAATGCTTCCGCGGGCGGCTTTGACCATTACCGGCAGCACAGCCCGCGTGATGCGCATAGGTGCTCGCACATTTACGCTGAAAATCTCGTCCCATGTTTCGTCGTTGACGTCGAAGGGATCTGCAAACGTCATAAAGCCCGCGTTGTTCACCAACACGTCAATACGGCCACTCAGCTTTAATGCCGTATCGACGATACGCTGTGGTGCAGCGTCATCAGCCACATCGACAGCCACTGTTGCAACCCGATGACCGATCGCACGCACTTTGAGGGCCGCCGCATCCAGATGTTGGGCATTCCTGCCTACCAACACAAGATCCGCCCCTCTGTGAGCCAGCGATTCAGCGATGGTGAGGCCGATTCCCGCACTTGCCCCGGTGACGATACAACAATAGCCGGAGAGGTCGAATAAGTCTCGGGTTATGTCAGGAATTGGTGCTTTCATAAGACGACAAGCCTCGCCAAGAATGAGCTGTGGCCCCACTATAGCCGAGTTCCAAAAGCCCCGACAGCAAACTGTTGCCAGGGCACAGTGCGAGCGGCATGTTAAGTAGGCCCTGGCAAAATACGCTCACGAAAACGCTGGTTAAATCGGGCAAAATTTAAATCTTGAATGGATACCCGAAGCGACGTTCCAATGTCCCAGACAAATTTCATTTCAAGCCTAAATATTCTGTATACTCGTTCGTCCAAAAAGATTAAAAAAGAAGGGGACGATGAAGCATGGAAATTAAGCGTAGAGATTTCGTTAAAGGGTGCGCAGCGGCCTGCGTTATGCTGGTGCCAGGCGTTACCTACGCGGCACTTGGCAAACACGCAAACAAGGCATCACCCTCCAATGCCGGTAGGCACATCGAGAAATCGATCAAGGCGAGCTTTGGCGGTGGCTTCTCGGTAAAGTCACATCGCCAATCAAACGGGTTGACTCATGCCAACATCGAGCATTTTGGCACCCAGTACGCGGTCACCTCTGCAGACTTGCTAGACTGGAAAATCGTGCGCTCCGTTTGAGCGAGCCACGCTCCGCATCGTCATTTGCCATCAGCTTGCCGCTATCCGGGGATAAAAACCCCTGGCTATCCTTCGGTGAGCTGCTCTTTCCGCATCCATTAAACAAGAACAATTTACAGAGGAGATAAGCCGTGTCCGAGAAGATCACGAGCATACGCATCCACCCCGGTATTGGCATTGCCCGCATGGGAGACAGCGACGAGTTTTACATCGGCCCTGAAGCGCCGGGTGTCGTGGTGGATCCGGGTGGCAGCGATGGGCCAGGGCCAAACGGTGGAACCTACCGCGACAGCCAGGCACGTTTAAAGCGCCAGGCCCAGCGTTATCGGGTGTATGCCTATGATGCCAACGACAAGATTGTTGCAGAACTCACGTCGGATTCGGATCTGGTGCAATCGCTGCAATGGCGCGTTCATGTCAGAAACATGAAGGCGGCAAACTATGCGTTTCAGGGCGCGTACTTGTTTGACCCGGACGCGTTGCGAAACCCGTCCATCCAGCCTGGCAAGAAGCCTGTCGAACGTGATCAGCTCATTATCGACCCAGGTGTGCATACGATCGCTTCCGGGCAATCAGGGCCGGTAGTGATGAAGGGCGATGTTTTCACCGACATTGAAAAAGGTACATTACCCGGCGAACTGCGCTTCGAAGGTTTTACGCCAAAAGATCCATCGAAAGACGTTGAAGTCACATACGCAGCCGCCAGGGATATCGAACTGGGCCAGCTTCGCCTCGACGCAAAAGACCGCCTACTTTTTGTTCCATCGCCCGGAAAAGGCGGGTGTGTCACAACACCCAAGGTGGCCTTGTCAAACCCGAGTGAAACTGTTAACCCGCCTAACGGCCCGAGCGACGGCAAGAACCCGCTGACAAACCAATTTGGTTATTTCAATATTCCAGGCTGGTGGGACGATACCTGTGGCGGTGAAATAGACGCCACGGTCACGCTTAAAGACGGCACGGTCTTAAGCACACGTGATAACGTGAAATCAGCAACGGATGAAGGCACAAGAAACCCGCGAGCCGGCGCATGGATTGTTACAGCACCACCTAAATTTGCCCCGCATATGTACCACGTGGTGTCGATTCTGGATCGCGTGTACGAGACGTTCCCTGATGCCTACCCTTACGCCGGGCAGAAAACAAATTTTTACCGTGATGTGTACCCCATATTCGCCAATGCGGTTAATTATGGTTGGGTAAGCGCCGAGGCGTCAGGGGTTCAGGCCGACACCAAGGGCATCGCCCATGGCCCCAAACAGCCAGGCAACGTGCTCAACCCGGGGTATATTTCGGTGCTCGCTGACCCAAGCGACAGCAGCAAGCCGTTAAGACAGAGAATTTATAGCCTGATGCGCCATGCACCCGGAAAGCGCGGACGCCTGGTTGATTCGCTACTACCCGCCCCACCGCAACGGCCAACCAGCTGGAAGAACGAAGAATTCCAGCGTACCGAAGACGACACGAAAATGCCCAAGCTGTGGGGCACTGCAGGCAAGCCATTACAAAACCAGCAATTGGGCAATAACTTTCCTGACCAGTTCTTGAGCCTGACCGACTGGCAGTTGAATCATATGAAGAACTGGGCAGACGGAGACTTCGAGGTCGGTACCTTGCAAGAACCCGTTGCCCTGGAACAATTGCCGTTGACTGAGCAACCACATGCACTCGATAGCTCGGCACTTCAACCGACCATTGGTGGGGGCTTTCACCCCGGTATTGAATTCCCGTACTTGATACTTTACCAAGAGTATTTTGCCGAGGCGTTTCGTGTAGGCAAAGACATCGAGCCAGGTTCAGTGGCTGCTTATATGTCCAGCCCATGGCAGGGTGATTTTTGGTCGTGCAACGTAGCATGGTGGCCAACACAGCGACCAGATGTTGTTTTTGAATACGATCAAAAAAACCAGACCAGAACCTATAAAGAGTGGTTTCGTGGCTACGACGCTGACGGCGAACCGCTCTCTTCCACCGATGGCTACGACCAGATGGAGTATGCGTGGTCGAAACTGGGCATGGTGCTTCCCATCAAGACCGATGACGGCAGTTTATTGAAGGACAACGGCTCGACTGTGTTCGTCGAACAAGAGCGTCATCCCGCACTGAACCGGCCACCCGTGAAAGGAAGCTGAGGCTTGCTGCCGATGCACGACGACCAGCCCGACACACGATGGGACGTTGTTGTTATCGGCGCCGGACCGGCTGGTGCAGCAACTGCCATTACGCTGGCCAAATTTGGCCAGCGTGTATTGTTGGTGGAGGAGCGAATAGCTTCCAGCTTCAAGCTCGGAGAATCGCTGCCACCAACATCCATCGGTCTGGTCAAACACTTTTTGGGTGATCTTGAAGATGCAGATCAAAGCCTTCCCGGCCTTTTCAGAACCGCAGGCAATGTGTCGGTTTGGGCGAACGAGCAGCCCGATGTTACCGACTTTTTTTTCACGCTGACCGGCTTTGGTTTGAACATTGACCGCCTGGCGTTCGATAAGGCCCTGCGGTCAAATGCCGTTGCAGCCGGAGCCACCTTGCTCAGCGGCGTTCGCTTTGAATCTTGCACACCTATCGCCAGCCCTAATGCCAATTGGCAAGTGTGGCTAAGCTCAGGCACGCAGACGCATATGCATCGCGCACGATATCTTGTCGACTGTTCAGGTCGACGAGCCGTTGTCGCCAGGGCACTGGGTATCCAGACAGTCGACAACAACGACCAATTGTTCGCCTACGCGCAATGGTTTTCAAGTGCGGGCGAAGATAATGACCGCTATACCCGAGTCGAGGCCGCGCCATACGGCTGGTGGTATAGCAACCGCCTGCCAGGCACTGAAGGCAATGAAACCCAGAGACTGGTGGTTTTGCACTCTGACAAGGACTTGCCCGCCGCCAAAACGGCGGCCCGTCAACAAGGCTTTGACCAGTTGCTGGACGAGTCGACGCATATCGCTCCCCTGCTTAAGACCAGAGGCTATAGCCCTTGCGGGGCTATCAAAGGTGCCCCGGCCAACAGCCAGCGATTACAAGACTTTTGTGGTGAAGCGTGGATGGCGGTGGGCGATGCGGCGCAAGCTTATGACCCGCTATCGTCGCAAGGCATGGACAAAGCACTGAGCACAGGCAGTTATGCCGGACACATGATCCACTATGCCTTAACAGACTGTACGCAGGGCTCAAGCGGACTGGGAAGCCGCAATACATACGTTAATCAATACGCTGAACAACAGCGTCAACTTTGGCAAGCGTATGTCACGCAGCGAGATTACTACTATGGCATTCAGCCCCGCTGGCGTGATCAGCCGTTCTGGCAACGTCGACGACACCTGAACACGCTCAGTAGCACAAGCTTGGGCTAGTTTGCCCTAGCAGCATGCTGTACCAGAAATGGCCGCCTGATCAAAGCCTGCTGCACCAAGCACGTAGTGCTTGAGGCCGCCCGATGCCGGGTGTAATATTGAACGACCCGACCTACCCGGCCAGCAGGTGTAGAGGCGATTCTGAACACAGGCTCCTCGCAGCAAAGGTTGGCGCAGCATACGACCAAACTAGTCCAAAACCCGGTTTTAAAAGTAGTCACCCGAAATTCGGATAAGCAATAAAGAGGGTTGGCAATGACTCGCAGTATTTCTCAGAAAGCATTTCGTAACTCCGGCTAAGCTTTTTTTCAGCGACCCGAAGCGACGCCATGGGGATCAGAATAAAAGTCGAAATAGGAGGCACATATCATGTGGAAGCTATTGCGTCTTGCTGCTCTCATTGCGATGACGATGCAGACTGCGACGGGTTGGGCGCAAGACAGTGCACTCATGGTGCGCGGCAAATACCTGATGAAAAGTGTGGTGGCCTGTGGCAACTGCCACGTGGCACGAAGCAACAAAGGCGAACCGTTGTTCAGCAAGGGGCTATCTGGCGGCATGCTGTTCGAAGACCCAGCATTCAAAGCCTACGCACCCAACATTACCCCCGATACCAAAACCGGTATCGGCACATGGACCGACGCGCAACTTGGCAAGGCGATTCGCGAAGGCATCCGGCCCGACGGAAGCGTAATCGGGCCACCCATGCCCATCTACTTTTACCGAAACCTGTCCGATTCGGACTTGGCCGCGATTATCGTCTACCTTAAAGCCCAGCCAGCCGTACAGAACGTCGTTGACAAATCAACCTACCACATGCCATTGCCAACCAGCTACGGTCCACCTGTAGGCCATGTGAGCACGCCCGCGTCGACCAACACCCTGCTTTACGGCGAATACCTGAGCAATATTGGCCATTGCATGGATTGCCATACACCACGCAATAACAAAGGTATGCTGGTCCTTGCCAAGCTGGGCGCGGGCGGTCAGGCGATTCAGGGGCCTGGCGGCGAAGTTGTCACGCCCAACTTGACCTCCGACCCAAGTGGGTTAAAGAGCTGGAGTGATAAAGAAATTGACCATGCCATCCGCACTGGCATATCCAAAGACGGTAGCCACCTTCAGCCCGTCATGGCGTTTGATTGGTACAAAAATATCAGCAACCCGGATATGGCTGCCATCATCGCCTACTTGCGCGCACTGAAGCCGGAACCGTTCGGAGGTAAATAACGCCATAGTCTTTTCAGAGCGCTGGTCGAAAACAATGATTGAGAAACAACATGAAAATAGAATCCATCATCGTCACAGTTGCCATGGTCGCAGTACTACCGGTCAGCTCGGCATGGGCACAATCGGCCGACGAACTGGCATTTCAACAATTGGGAGCAGCGCTGAAAGCCGATGATGTAGAGAGGCAATCTGCCATCAAAACCTGTGTAGAACAAGGCATTGGAGAAAACCCGGCAGGGTTGGCAAAACTTATGGGTGTTCCGGTCGAGCAAGCTACCGTGGCATGGTGTGCACGCACAACCAACGGCATCGCACAGGGCAAGCTTAACTGGGCCGACATCAGTGCGTTAAACCAGGGCACCGTGACGCCCAATGCACACAGCGTGCTTACGACTGCGTCAGATGGTCATTGAAAAACCCAGGAAGGT
Organism: Alcaligenaceae bacterium; assembly: GCA_013416395.1. Classification (GTDB taxonomy): domain Bacteria; phylum Pseudomonadota; class Gammaproteobacteria; order Burkholderiales; family Burkholderiaceae_B; genus Allopusillimonas. The sequence goes on along the minus strand of JACCEP010000005.1, from coordinate 279,164 downwards.
GCTGATCTCAGAACTTCAACGTGGCTTTTCGGGATCGATAGGCTCATGGCTGAACGCCCCTACATCTTGGGGCTGGAGGGTTTCTGAATATGAATCATTTTGGCCAGCATGGCTTTGCAAAAACGCACTCACTTGGCATGGTTCGTTAAGGCGTATTTCGGCCAGCATAGTTCGGGTCATGGTAGCCGCGCGAGCCTGCGATTGAGGCGACATACTCGAACGTAATTCAGAAAATTTACTAGTCATTGATCAGACATCAACTTCGAAGTTGCTCCAGAAGCTCATCGTAAAACCTTGCAGCGCAGGAAACGCGCGCTTCATACACACCACCATTTCCAGTTTTATCGCCACCGTTCAGAAAAATTATAGCGCCAAGAAGATACTTGGCTAACCACCGTGTACACGGCTGTTACAGCGCTCGTAGCATGGGCCACAACATCACATTGTGGCCCATGCCATTAATATCGATTGCCGCCATTAGCCAACAGGCTTTGTAGCCTTCATCATGGTCATGGCCCCGGCAATCATGCTACCCATATCACCCATGTTGGCGGGCAATATCAAGGTGTTGTTCTTCTGAGCCACTTCTTTGAACGCGTCGACATAGCGTTCGGCCACGCTCAGGTTAACGGCGTCCATGCCGCCAGGTGTCTGGGTGGCCCGTGCGACACGTTCCAGGGACTCTGCCGTGGCCTGTGCGATGGTCAACAGCGCCTGGGCTTCACCCTGTGCGTAGTTAATCATGGATTGCTGCTCGCCCTCAGACTTGAGAATGGCTGCCTGACGATTACCCTGAGCGATATTGATGTCTTCCTGCTTTTTGCCCTCAGACTCGGTCACCAGCGCGCGCTTGGTACGTTCAGCGGTAATTTGCAATTGCATGGCGCGAAGGATTTCTTCTGGAGGGGTCAGATCGCTGATCTCGTAGCGCAGTACCTTGACGCCCCAGTTGGTGGCCGCTTCGTCCAGCGCCTTTACCACAGCCAGGTTGATCAGGTCGCGTTTTTCAAAGGTTTCGTCCATTTCCAGCTTGCCGATGACGGAACGCAAAGACGTCTGTGCCAGATTGGAAATTGCCAGCACATAGTTGGTGGACCCATACGAAGCCTGACGTGGGTCTGTGACCTGGTAGTAAAGCACCCCATCGACCTTTAGCTGGGTATTGTCTTTGGTGATGCAAACCTGGCTGGCGACATCGAGCACCATTTCTTTCAGTGAATGGCGATACGCCACTTTTTCGAGGAAAGGAACCGTAAAGCCCAAACCCGGTGAGAGCGTACGATCGAATTTACCCAGACGTTCAACAACAAAAGCATGCTGCTGCGGCACAATCTGAATGGTGGATTTGATAATGACAAACACGACCAATGCCGCGATTATCCAAAAAGACAACGTCACTAAATTACCGTCCATGGGGAATCCTGTAGAAAAAAAGATGAACGCATTTGAGGATTCAAATGCCTAGATTTGGGTACCTGATGAAGGATACCGGCCTGGACGCAAGATTAGCGTCAGGCCTTGTACTTCGTGAATGTAGTGTTGGCCGGGCTGCATAGGTTGGTTGGTGTCTATGCGTGCGCTCCAGTTGGCACCTCGATAAAACACCCGGGCCTGACCGTTTTCATCCCAGACTTCCACGATTACGCTTTGCCCTATGTCTTGCACCACATTAGGGTTCGACTGCGTCGCCACGTAGCCTTTAGACTTACGATAATGATGCAGCACCACCAGCCCAATTAGCGCTATAACCAAGCCGCTGGCAATTTGCCAAACCAGCGACAACCCCGCATACGCCGCCGTACCAGATGCCAGCAAACCCAGGGCCACCAGTAGCAAATAAAACGTGCCCGTAGCCATCTCCAGCAGCAGAAACAGCGCAGCTACGCCAAACCAAACCCACATGCCATATTCCTTATAAAGTGCCCCTATTTTGGCACGTTAAGGTGTTTGTAAGAAAACCAATCACCGGTTCACACGATTAAGAGGGCTAAGGGGGCTCCGTGAACACAACAAGTACCTTGTCTTTAGCCTCGCCAGCCTGCCGTGCGCGGCGACGAAAACTGGATATGCACGTCGCCCTGGACAGTTTGTCGCTGCAGTCATTGCTTTGACAGCCGCCCTTGTGGCTGTTGTCAATAATGATATCGGCGAGTACCGACACTACCACGCACCCCGCTGCTCGGGCACATACTTGACCAGCAGCAGCCCCACCACTCTGATCGCTGCAAGAATGCCATAAACCCAGGCGAGTATCTCACCCATATTGTTCTGATGTGCCAGTACCGCAGCAACAATAGATATGGTGGCAATTGCGCCAATTTGCAGCGACAAGGTACGGAGTGCCGCCAGCATGGAAGACGATTCCGGCGCAAGCTGCAACCCCGCATTACGCATGGATGGATTGATGGCGCCGTTTCCGGCCCCGACCAGAAACGCCGCAAAAGCAAGCCAGACATAAGGCGAAGTCCCTGCCATGGGTGGCAGTGCAAGCAGGATCAGCCCGACTATCGTGACTACACTGCCGACATAAAGTGGAAGACGATAGCCAGTACGACGCAGCAGCATGACGGCGGTTAGCGAACAGATCATGGCAGCCGCCCCCTGAGCTGTAAGCAGCGTGCCCGACCCCACCGCACTGATGTCGTAGCGATTGATGGCATAAAGCGGCACTAGCGCCATGGCGCCAATACTGAACCCGCTGAAAATCATGTTGACCAGGTTTACGACACCAAAGTCTGGGCCGTAGATAAACCGTGGGTGAATAAACGGTGCGTCGCTATGCCGGATGTGCCGAAAAAACAGCACAAGGCACACAATGGCCAAGAGAAGCAGTGCCACGAACAGGAGCAACTTACTTCCTAACCCCTGCTCACCAAGTACGGTGGCTGCGAGCATACCGGAGAGAAGCGCACACCCGAGCAACGCGATGCCCTTGCTATCCATTTTTTTAACGGGAGAATCACTCGATGGATGATCATGCGGTATGAAGTGCCATGCAAGCAGAAAAATAGCCAGCCCGATCGGTACATTGACAAAGAACACATAGCGCCAGGAGGCATAGGTGACAAAATACCCGCCAAAGATAGGGCCTATCATGGCGCCTACAGGGAAGATGCTGCCGAACAAGCTCACATAACGATCACGTGTCGGGCCAAAATGATCCACGATAATGCCGGTGGCGGTAGGTGTAAAACCTGCGCCTCCTGCTGCCTGCACTGCCCGAAGAATAATCAGCACGTAGATATTGTCGGCGACCCCGCAACCAAATGAGGCAAGTGTAAACGCCACTGACGAGGCAATAAAAACTCGGCGTCGGCCATAGCGTTCGGCAAGCTTGCCGCTAATGGGCAGCATCAACACAAAGCCGAATGAATAGGCCGTAATGGTCCAGCCAACCAGATTGATTGATGTGTCCAACCCCTGTTGTATGGCGTGCAACGCCGTGGCCACAATGGTCGAATCGATGGACATCATGAGAAGTGCCATCGCAATAACGGCGAAGATGGCGTTTCGACGAGCTGGTGTGCTGACAGTGTCAGTCATGCGGAGGTTACCAAGACTGCGACCCAGGAAAGTGGATGTTATGTGCGCAGAGCACAGTCAGGCTTTCCAATAGTGCAGCCGCAGTGCCCGCTAAGGCCAGATAAGAACGGTGCAGTGGTTAAGCCAATCTTCATTCTACGCGCGCTGAAGTACATGGGCTTAAACAGCCACATCAGTTGTATGATGAACTAAAGGGGAAAACCCCAAAACCTCCATGCCCTGAGTGCAGTCTGCAACGCCTTTTACCCCAGGAGACCCTATGGGCGCACTTGAATTAGCCGTGCCACCACCCGTCGTCATGATCGTAGTTGGTGCGCTGATGTGGCTGTTGTCTTATTTATTTCCTGCGTTTACGCTGCCTTCGATCAGCCACTTATGGGTAGCCATTATTTTTGTCCTGGTTGGCCTGGTTATCGGTATGTTAGGCATTATCACCTTCAGCCGCGCAGGAACTACCAGCAACCCCAGAAAAAATGCCAAGGTATCGGCACTGGTCACATCAGGCATATATCGCTTTACCCGCAACCCTATGTATTTAGGAGTGCTTCTGCTATTGATAGGCTGGGGCGTATACCTTGGAAACATACTGGCGCTGATATGCGCCTTTGTATTCGTGCTTTACATTAACCACTACCAGATCCGACCTGAAGAACGGCTGCTGGAGCACAAATTCGGCGATGAGTATGTTTCTTACAAGGCGAAAGTGCGGCGATGGATATAGCATCTTATGCCATCGCAGGCCAAGTACCGACGTCATATGAAGCTTGCGAGCAGTCACGCAATAGTAGTAAAAAGAATCGTGTACAGACGCTTGGCGCCGCTCGGCGTATTGAGCAAACCTGGGCGGCAGATAGCGACACGATTACATGCCTGTACATGCAGAAAATCGCTCGAAGGCGTCAACGGGCTACTCTTTGATCAGCGCGTAGTTCGCAAAAGCGAACCCAACTGATTCCAGCAACGTGTTGGAGGCATTATGGCAGCGATCAGTGGGGTTTCTGGCGAACAATTAAGTTTGATTCGGTGGCATTATTTTTGGTATGTTGCAGCGGCGCTTGTTGTAATGGTTGCCGCCATTCTCTACGGTAATTTCTGGTTTCTGGACTGGGTTCACGTAATGAGCGGCGTGCTCTGGACGGGCATTGATCTTTTCATGGGCTTTGTCGTGGGCCCCATCATCCGCAGCGTCTCCGCGCCAGTACGCAAAGAGTTCATCACCCGGCTAACGCCCATAACGCTATTTCTTTTGCCAACGCTGTCCGTGCTTACCGGTACAACAGGGTGGTTTGTCGCCGTTCAGGGCGGCTTCACGCAACTGCCCTGGCCCCAGTTTGGCTGGATCGCTGCGGCTTTGATTCTGGTTACGCTAATGACGATACAGGGCATTGGCTACCTTCTGCCAACCAGCCTGCGCGTGTGCTTTGAATTACAAAAGCCCCAACCCGATGGGGAGAAAATCAGGCACATGATGAGCCGTTTTTACTACGTTGTAGCAAGCCAGGGCGCGATGCAGGTAATCATTATTGTTGTCATGGCGAAGCTGGCTACCGGCGTATAGCGACAGCCGGATAATTTCCAGGGGTACACGCGTCCCTGCCGATCGGTCACAAAGCGGCATTTACGCACTGGATGGCGTGCCTCTGACCGTGCCAGACTAGGTCGCTTCAAACAGGTACACTGGCCGGCCATCTCAAGGAAAATGACTATGACGACGCCACAATGGGGTTATGAACGGGCAGACTGTATCGGCGAACATGCCCTCGCCCTCTTTCTGGATGATATGGAACGTGTTGTCGATCACTATGCCACGCTTGATGGCGAACAGATTGAAACCCGGGTCTTTCAGGCACAGGCGGCGGCGAACAAACTGCTAAAAGCCTACGCCAACAATGCCCGCAAAACCACTGCCTTCGACGGGCAGTTTATCGATATCAAAGCCTTTGCTGACCCATCCGGAAAAACGCAATTTGTGCCTATATTTTCTAGCGGCCTAAAGCAGAAATTGATGGCGCTGCTGCAGCGCAGTGACCAGACTACCCGGCATTGAGTGCTTCGCTGTCGGGCATCTTCTGCATGCCTATCGCCAGCCATCAGGTGTCTGCCATAACATGCAGAACACCTGCCTTGACTGAAGCGGACAAACGCTAACCAGAAAGGGCCTCGGGTAGCGCCGATAATGTCACAAAGCGTGCCATCTAAAGCCGCTGAACCTCCTGTGCTCGTTTACGCGCATCCACTTTGGACCAGTCCCAATCAATGCCAACACCGGGCTTGCTGGGAGGCGTTATATAGCCTTCACTATCCATAGAGATTGGTGCCATCAGTAACTCATCCAGTTGTGGAATGTGCTCGACCATTCGCCCGTTTGGCACGGCCGCCGCAAGTGAAACATGCAGTTCCATCAGATAGTGTGGCACGACGGCGATATTGAATGCCTCGGCCATATGCGCAACTTTGATCCAGGGTGTAATGCCACCAACACGTGCCGCATCTACCTGCACAATCGAGCAGGCATCTTGTTGAAGATATTCGCGGAAAGTGTGAATACTATGAATGGTCTCCCCAAGCGCAATAGGCATGGGTGTGGATTCACGCAGTAGTTTATGGCCATGAAGATCGTCGGCAGGAAGTGGTTCTTCGAACCAAGCCACACCGAGATCGGCAAAGATCCGCCCTCGCCTGATTGCCTCATCCAGATGAAAAATCTGGTTGGCGTCAACCATCATGTCCATGTATTCAGGCAAGGCGTCACGCACTTTGCGCAAGCGACGGATATCTTCATCAAGTCGTCGACCAACCTTGACCTTGAAACCATGGAAGCCACGTTGGGCCGCCGAATGCGCATTTGCAACAAGCTCATCGTCATCTATGTTCAGCCAACCGCCTTCGGTATCGTACATGGGCAAACGGGTGTGAGCGCCGCCAACCATCATATGCAGCGACATGTTGGCAAGTTGACAGCGGATATCCCATAGTGCGATATCAATCGCAGAAAGAGCCAGACTTGTGAAGATGCCCGGAGATACCGAGTTAATCGAACGATTCAACCGCCACCATAGCGCCTCAACGTTACGTGCATCCTGGCCCAATAGCTGCGGAGCCAAATAATCAGCGATAAGGCGCATGAGACCAGTGCCCCCGGTGCCCAAGGTGTACGTATAGCCTGTGCCGACTACCCCCGATTCTGTGGTGATGCGCACGATTGGCGTTTCTTGTTTTTCAAAGGGTTGGATTGCATCCTTGCGTGGAAACTTTGCCGGGATATCAACCAGTATGACCTCGACCTGCGTAATGTGTGCAACGTCTGCCTTAATATTTGTATTCATTTTTAGCTTGCTCCTCCTCTGTACCTGGGTCACTCGTCCGTCAAAAACCGAACGGTTTGACGTGGCTGCTTCCTCTAGGGTGATTGATAGTATATGGCTTCCACATCCTCGCAACTACTTATCGCACAGGCGGCGCCAGCCCTTTGTTGTTTCCGAACTCGCGTTGTGGACCTTGGCCTCGAAGCTGACAGCATCGAGCCACCACTGCCGTCGATGAATACGACCGCAAAGGCCCCAATAAAAATTGCGATGTTATGGTTCGCTCGTTATGATGGTGCCTGTTATACGGCAACGGCCAAGCCCGTAAGCAATCGGCTAACCGAGAGTTTTTCTGCTTGTTGGCATGCCTGCCTCCGTTTATTTTGCCTGAAGGAGAACGACCGGTTAAATACCAAGGTGGTCGAGAAGCATACGCATCTACATGGGGCATTGCGCCGTCAATTGCCGCAAGATGCTGCTTCGATGATGAGGGAGCATCTCGAACGCACTCAAGCATATCTCAGCCACCTACGAACTAAAAGAACAGCGCACCAACGAAGTACAGCTGCTATCCAAGAAGTACTAAAAATAGATACCAAAGGAGACAACCATGAGTAGACAAAATTTTTACAAGACCACCGCCCTCGCCTTTGCGATGATGTTCGGATCGGCCGCCGCCAATGCGGCACCGACCGAGCTTGTCGTGGCGCACGCATTATCAGCGACATCCCATTACGCCGTTGGCGCTGAAGCAATGAACGCTGATCTGGCCAAACGCTCAAACGGCAAATTCAAGCTTACGCAATCTTACGGCGGCAGTCTCGGTGGCGAACGGGAACTCGCCGAAGGCACTCAGATCGGCACCGTAGACCTTGCAATCATCTCTACGGGCCCAGTCGGCAACTTTGTGCCAGACACGCTAATTCTGGACATACCTTTCTTGTTCTCCAGCTATGAGCATGCGCATGCGGTGCTTGACGGACCGATTGGACAGAAGCTGCTGGATAAGTTTCCCGAGCACGGTCTCCACGCTCTGGCATGGGGTGAAAACGGTTTCCGCAATCTAACCAACAACGTACGTGCTGTAAAAGAGCCGGCCGATGTTCATGGCCTCAAGATTCGCACCATGGAAAACCCCATTCATATTGAGGCATTCAGAACGCTCGGTATCTTACCCACACCAATGGCATTCACCGAGTTATTTACGGCACTGGAACAAGGCACTGTAGATGGCGAAGAAAACCCAATTGGCGTCATACTTTCCGCCAATTTTGCTGATGTTCAAAAATATCTTTCACTGACTCAGCACATCTATTCGCCCGCAGTCATTCTCATTGCACCTTCTGTGTGGGATGGTCTGTCAGAAGAGGAACGCAGCTGGTTTCTCGAATCGGCCAAGGCTGGTGTGAAAGCTATGCGCGAGAAAGTACGTTCTGATGCGGATAACGGTGTTGCCATCCTGCGTGATAAGGGCATGAAGGTTGTTGACGACGTGGACACGGCGAGCTTTCAGACGGCGCTGCAACCCGCTTTTGACGAATTTTCCAAGAAATTCGGCAAAGACAACCTTGACGCCATCAAGAACTTCAAGCAATAGGCCACACCCCAGGTTGTGGTAAACGGGCGTCCCCGTTCGGGGACGTCCTCCTTAGCGGGAAGAAGAGGGCCAAAAAAATGCTCCGTATACTCAAGATCATCGACCATGTCGTGGTTAGAACTGCGCTTGCCGCTGCAATCACCATGTTGGCGCTGATGACCGTAGTCTCTTTTTATCAAGTGATTACGCGCTTCGTTTTTGAACAACCATCCATCTGGTCTGAGGTGACAGCAAGAACACTTAATATCTGGATGATCTATCTTGGTCTCGCGGCAGCATGCCGTGCGGGCGTCATGATGGCTGTCGATACTCTGATGACGCGTCTTACCGGGACGGTACGCATCACACTTCTGGTTATCGTCGCCTCACTAAGCATAGGCATGCTTCTGTTGCTTGTCTGGTATGGCTATGAGATGGCTGTTCGGGTTCGTTTCCAGGCACTGGCCGGTCTCAGAAACCCGATAACTGGAAACACCATTTCGATAACCTGGATGTACGCAGCGCTTCCTGTTGGAGCCCTGCTCGCAATATTCGGAGTTTTCGCCAAAGTCGTAGAGGATATCCAAATCTTGGTTGCCGGTGAAAAAGACACCAAGGACTTCTCTCCCCCCTCCTCTCCAATTCAAGAGGTCTGACACCATGAGCGCATTCATGCTCGTTTTAATGGTGCTTCTTTTCGCGCTGAGCGTACCGATCGCTTTTTCTATTCTTGGTGCCTCGATCGGTGGGGCGATGTTTTTCACAACGCTGAACCCATTAGTGATCGCGCAGCGTCTCACCACAACACTCGACAGTTTCCCACTACTTGCCATACCGTTCTTCATTCTGGCTGGTAACCTGATGGAGGCGGCTGGGATTTCCCGTCGTCTTGTGGAGTTTGCTAAATCGCTCTTTGGCGGAATTCAGGGAGGGCTAGCGTGCTCATGTGTGCTGACCTGCATGATTTTCGCTTCGGTTTCAGGGTCATCGATTGCCACGACTTTCGCGATTGGTGCCATCATTATTCCGACGATGGTAAAGCATGGCTACCCTGTACCATTTGCGGCGGCACTCCAGGCAACGTCCTCAGAACTGGGGGTCATCATTCCACCCTCGATCCCACTGATCCTGTATGGTGTCAGTGCAGAAGTCTCTATTGGTGATCTGTTCATCGCTGGTATCGGGCCTGGCCTTCTGATAGCAGCGGTACTCATCCTGTTTGTGTTCTTTACCTGTCTGTGGAAGGGTTGGGGCAAGTCTGATGGTGCAGGAAGCCTGACGCTGTGGCACTCGGCGCGTCAGGCTGCACTGGGGCTAGGCATGCCGGTGATTATTTTAGGTGGAATCTATCGCGGGGTCTTCACGCCAACTGAAGCTGCCGCCGTGGCGGTAGTCTATGCCTTAATCGTTGGCATAGTGATCTACCGCACGATTACTTTTCCCATACTTATCAATGTCCTGAGAAAATCTGTTATCTCGTCGTCAGTAATTATGTTTATTATTGCTGCAGCGGGTGGTTTCAGCTTTTTGCTTACGCGCGCGGGTGTGCCGGCCGCTATTGGTAGCTGGTTAGTCAGTATGTTCGACAGCCCAATCAGCTTTTTGCTCGCGGTGAACCTGGTGCTTTTTCTAGTTGGCATGTTTGTAGAGACATCAGCATCGATCATCGTCCTCGCTCCTATTCTTGCCCCTGTGGCAAAGCTTTTTGGCGTAGACCCCATCCATTTTGGCCTGATTATGGTTGTTAATTTGGCCATGGGGATGATCACACCACCCTTTGGCGTAAACTTATTCGCGGCGTGTCAGGTGGCCGGCATTCCTTTGGAAAAAATAATACGGCATTTAATCCCGTTTGTTTTGGTCATCATTTGTTGCCTCACAATCATCACGTTCGTTCCTGAAGTGTCACTGTTTTTCCGTGATTTTCTGCCGAAACGGTAATAACCACTCAAGAAGCCAGAAACATAACCTGCTCGGGGGGTATAGACAGCATTACGCTGTCTCCCGAGCGAAAATCAGACCTGCCGCGAATGTGTTTTACATCCACAAACAGCGTAAAGCCTTTAACGTTGATGCTATAACGCGTGGCACTGCCCAGGAATTCTCCTGATACCACCTCACCGTCAATCATGTGCTGACCCGGTGCATCAACAACATCTATCCCTTGCGGCCGAATAACAAGGTTGCCACGACCCTCGCGAACATCTTCGGCCAGAGGCAATCGTAGGCCCTCCCCGTCAGCAACAAACATTAGCCCACCCGCTGAACGTTCTGTTCGCCCTGGAATAATGTTGGCCGTGCCGAGAAACCTCGCGACAAACTCATTGGCCGGGTTATCGTAGATTTCTGCAGGGCGGCCAATCTGCTGGATAACGCCATCAGCGATCACGGCAATACGATCACAAATTGAATTGGCCTCTTCCTGGTCATGCGTGACAAATATAGTGGTGATCCCAAGCCGACGTTGCAACTGAAGGATTTCCTGGCGCATCTGCACCCGCAAGCCCGCATCGAGATTGGACAGCGGCTCATCAAGCAGCAAAACACGGGGCTCGACAGCCAGGGTACGCGCGAGCGCAATGCGTTGCTGTTGCCCACCTGATAGCTGTGAGGGATACCGGGCCGCATATTCACCCATGCCGACAAGTTCGAGGGCTGCTGCTACGCGTATCTTGATTTCGGCGCGCGGCACGTGCCGTTCTTCAAGCCCATAGGCTACATTTTTTGCCACGCTCATATGCGGCCATAACGCATAGCTTTGAAACACCATACCCACGTCTCGCTGCCAGGGCCTGCGCTCGCCGATGTCTTCGCCGTCTAAAAGAATACGCCCTTCAGGCGTTGGGCCAAAGCCTGCAATCGCCCTGAGCAAGGTTGACTTACCGGAGCCTGATGGCCCCAAAAAAGCAAAGAACTCCCCGGGTTCAATAGATAAATTAATACCTTTGAGCACCTGCGTCGCAGCAAAGGACAGGAATAGGTTTTCAATATCGATGCGAACGGGAGCGATGTGCAGCGAGGCCTGTTTCGACGTGTTCGGGTGAACATCTTCGGCCTGTGTGCTCACCGCTGCTGCAGAAAGTGCGTCTCTCATATCAAAGGCCTCAAAAGCATAGTCTTACGCCATCCTGTGCCGGGCGCCAGCAACCAGCATATGCGACAAGAACGTTGCTATCCCAACGATAATCACGGCGATGATGCCAAGTGCAGCACCTGCCCCTCGGCCCGATACCGTCTGCATGAACAAGTAAATTCCGTAGGAAATTGGGGCGTCTGATTCTCGAGAGACCAACATAAGCGTTGCCGACAGTTCAACAGCCGCCGTAGCGAAGCTGGTAATGAATGCCGCGACCAACCCTCCAGACATTAAAGGCACAACGATTCGCCTTATGGTCGTGAGCGTTCCTGCGCCGCTATTTTGCGAAGCCTCTTCCAGAGACAGCGGCACCTGCTGCAAACCGGCCACACAGGCGCGAAGTGCATACGGCAATCGGCGCACAGCAAGCGCAATCACAATTACCCCCCACCAGGAAGCCACGGATTGATCCGAAAACGGCACATTCATATTATTGAAGGCTCTCAGGTATCCGATCCCTATGACGACGCCAGGAATCGCCAAGGCAGACATTGCCAGATAGTCTAACCATTTGCGCCCGGCCAGCGTTGTACGGTGCCCGATATAGGCAATTGCTGTCCCGATCAGCACATCGATCAAGCCGGCCAGGCCGGCATAAATAACGGTATTGGTAATAAAGCCTAAGGCAGTGGTGAACGCTTCGTGATAATGGTTCAACGTGAAAGCATTCGGAAGCACGCTAAACGACCATATGGTTCCAAGCGATAGCAACAAAAGCCCCAAATGCGGCGCCAGCACAATGGTAAGAATTAACAAAACCACCACATAGCACCCAGCCGCCTCAACAGGATGCAGATCACGTTTTGTAAGCCCCCCGCCGCCACGCTGCACGGTCGCATAATCTTTGCCTCGCATTCCTAAAAACGCGATCCACATGGCAAAAACGGAAAACGCCACCAATATGCAGGAAATGACATAACCCATGGGATCGGAAATGCCGATGGACGTGATCCGTAAATAAGCTTGAGTTGGGAGCATATTGCTGACGTCGAGTAGCAAAGGCGTACCAAGGTCATCAAACGCCTTCACAAACACCAACGAGGCACCTGCAACAAAACCTGGCCGGGAAAGTGGAAAAACTATTTTGCGAAACAGCCTGAACCCGCTGGACCCTAATGACTGCGCCGCCTCCTCCATGGATCGGTCGATATTGCTAAGACTGGCTGAAAGATTAATGAGAATGAACGGAAAATAGTGGATGCTATCCACCAAGATAACGCCATTCAAGCCTTCCATAAATGGGATGGTAAAACCAAAATACTGACGTAACAGCAGGTTAACGCTTCCGTTTGTGCCCAGCAGCAAGCGCATGGCCACAGCACCAATAAACGGAGGCATCAACAGCGGGATGAAGGACAGCGTCTGGATAACAATAGACCCAGAAAAATTAAAACGGCTTGTAAAATATGCCAGCGGCAAGGCAAATATGGAGGCAAAAAACACTGAGGCACAAGCCACATACAGTGAGTTAACAAACGATTCCCGAAACAAGCTGTTCGCGAAAAAATCGTGAAAATTCAGCAGCGTAAATTCACCAGAGTGAGGGTTTTGAAACGCAACAAAAATCACCTTCACTACAGGAAAGACAAGAAACAAAATCAAAAAGGCGGCGATGACGCCATAGACTACATAGGGTTTTAATGAAGGTAGCCCAAATGCGCGCCGCATCACGCTGCTAGCCATCGCAGAATCACTCTCAGGTTATCTGAATACAATAAGGCGGCCTGCGCTCAGTAGGAGCACAAGCCGCCTTGTTGAGAAACATCACAGCATAGCCTTGGCTTTTTGAGCCAAATCTTTAGCTTTGCTGTAGTTTTCAACGGACTTACCGTCCCAGTCTTTTTCTACCTCAGCCTGGCGGCCTTCCACCTTATCTTCGGCCTTCTTGCGCTTTACCTTGAAGATGGCACTGAAGTCGGGCGCTGACGCCTGTTTTTCCGTAATAGGCACGTTGTAGACCAAGGCTTTGGCCTGGCTGATTAGTTTTTTAGCCTCATCGTTGGGCGATTTTTCAACTGCGGCTTCTGCTTCGTCAATTGCCTTGACTGCCGCCTGTAACTCAGAAAAACGATAGGTAATCATTACATCGTATAAAGAGTTGACGACGTTATAGCGCCCTTGCGATAAGTTTGAGTCAAAATGCACACCGGCCTTAATCTCGCCCTTAAACGGGTTGGGAATGCCTTCAGGAGCATTTTTATACGCGTCCTCGGCGACCGGTAGCCGCATCACTTTAGGGTTAAAGAGTAATTCCTGACCCTTCTCAGACAATACAAAATCGACGAATGTATGCGCTGCCTTAGCATGCGGGGCATTGGCTACGACGCCAATAGTCGCCGGCACCAGCGTTGTTCCCTCAGGATATTTGAATTTGACGGGAAAGCCTGCCGCTTTGGAGGTAAAGCCAAAATAGTCGATGACTATGCCTATACCAAACTCACCGCTATCAACGCCCTCAGGAACACCGAAGCTGCGATTGGTAATTAGCTTTGCATTGCCGGCTATTTCTTTGACCGTCTCCCAACCCTTGTCCCAGCCCTGGCCTTGAAGAATCGTTTCGATTTCCAAGTGAGTCGTGCCCGAACGTGATGGTGCAGAAATACCAAGATGCTGAAAATATATAGGCTTGGTAAGGTCTTCCCATGTATTAGGGTCGGGCAGTTTGTAGGACTTCATGTAGCTTGTATTCCACATGAACCCATACCCTGAAAGGGCAAACCCAAGAAAAAAGCCATCAGGATCATCAATCTGATAGCCATTGATTTCGGATGCCGTTTTCTTGGTGGCCGGTACATATTTTTCAAGCAGATTGTTCGCTTTCAACACTTCGAAAGCATCAGGCGAGGAGGCCCAGAATATGTCTGTTTTGTTGTTGCCCGCAGTCTCCTGCAAATACTGTACGCCAGCCGACGTTCCTTTATTGATGACATCAAGGTTTATATCAGGATGTTCTTTTTTGAAAGCCTGCTTGAATACTGCTGTTTGGTCAGCGGCGAATGATGTCACGATGACGAGATCGTTATCGGCAGCACCTGCATCTGTAACTGTAAAACATATGCCGACAGTGGCAACGGCAGCGAAGATACGCAACCGGCATTTGTAAATCGAGGTCATTGGGAGTCCTCCTTCTTTGTTTACATTCTGCTGCGTTATCTCCGTATATATTCTTTTTGTCTTCTCCGTTTATATTCTATTACTCATGGCTATATTTGTTAAACCTTAATATTTGAAATTATATGTAACTTAGATTCGAAACACGTTTTTTTTGTGGTGGAGCTTGCAGAGCCAAGACGGCTGCCTCAACACCAAAATCCAAGCAACCCGCACACATCGCGGTAAGATGTTCTGTAATGATGGAGGCCATGCAATGCGTATCTTGCTCACCGGTGGTACCGGCCTGATTGGTCGAGAACTCTGCAAGCTTTGGAACGGCGAAGGGCATGAGCTTATCGTTTTAAGCCGCCAGCCACAAAACGTGCCTCAGCTTTGCAGCGGGGCACGGGGTATTCAAAGCCTGGATCAGTTGAACGACACGGCTGCTTTAGACGCAGTGATCAACCTGGCCGGCGCGCCCATCGCTGATCGCCCGTGGACCAAGGCCCGGCGCGAGGTGCTCTGGAAAAGCCGGGTTGATCTCACCCAAAATCTGGTCAGTTGGTTAGCCAATCAAGCCATACGCCCATCTGTTCTGATCTCAGGCTCTGCCACCGGCATCTATGGCGATTGCGGTGACGCCGTACTCGACGAAAACAGCCCTACAGACACCGGCGATTTTGGCAGCAAACTATGTGTAGCCTGGGAAGAAGCAGCGCGTGACGCTGAAACCCTGGGCATTCGGGTGGTGCGGTTGCGCACTGCCCCCGTCCTGGCACCCAATGCCGGCATGCTGGCCAAGATGAAGCTTCCTTTTAGCTTAGGGCTGGGTGGGCGACTGGGTAATGGTCAGCAATGGATGCCGTGGATACACCTTGCTGATGAGGTGGGTTTAATCGATTTTCTTTTGCATTGCGACGTGTGCACCGGGGCCTGGAACGCCTGCGCACCCCAAACCGTGCGCAACGCCGAGTTTGTGCGTGCACTGGGGCTCGCCTTGCACAGACCCACAGTTTTGCCAGTTCCCGCTGCCCTCTTGCGCCTGGCCTTGGGTGAAATGTCGATATTGCTGTTGGGTGGCCAGCGTGTGCAGGCCCATTGCGCTCACGCGGCAAGCTATCGTTTTCAATTTGAACGACTGGATGAAGCTTTGATTGATGTGTTGTATTGAACTGTGCAGGGCACAATGGTCATCACTCGAATCGTCAACTTCGTGGTTCTTACCTTGACAAGCGTGTGCATACGTATAGGTTAGCTGAGTCAAGAAGCGCTGGCGGCAGTCGGTGTGACGGCAGATATTTGGTGCCGCAGACTGGTATCTGCATCAGGCAGAGAGCGCTTGGGGTTGCTGGATTCCTACAAAAGTCGCAGGGTATTTACCCTGCGACTTCTTGATACTCAAGCGCATTGTGCCTGGCTATTTACGCCAATACTCGTTAGCGGCGGCAATGGTCTGAAAATGCGTAGCCACAACATGAGAGACAGCGATCAGGCTGTTGGCATCATGAGCATAACTCGGGCGTAGTGCTTTGCGAACGGCTGGGTCGGTTTGTGTTGTTGCTACGCCCTTTTGCGACAGCTTTACCGCAAGGGCGAAGCCTGCTTCAGGTGTTTCTGTAATAAGCGTGGTCAAGCCCGCTTTTTGCATTTCAGGCTTGTCTTGAGCAGAGGCGATACTGATATAGCCTATGGCCAAGGTTACTGCCAACAACGACGTAAAGAGAAATCGCGTTGGCATCCATGTACATCGCCGGTATGCGGTCGTATTCATTTTGTCATCCCCCTAAAAAGCATTGCTTATTGCACAGAAGTTTATGGCGTTTTGAGAAAGGCCACGGCGTCAAAAACAAACTTCATCAACCCCATCCTAGCGGAGGGGTTGCCACACCGTCAACAGGGGTATTAGGGCGTGCCAATCTCGCGAAAATGCCCACCTGCCCGCCGTTGTGCGCGACGTATTGAAGGTGTCAGTACCACCATGGCTGTCTGCTTCTACTGTGCTGTAGTGGCCGCTACGATCGCATCGTGCGTTGACACGGCAGTGTCCGCTGCACCACCAATCAATGGCAATAGTCGGGACAATACGTTTACCTGACTCATTTGGCTTACTGTGGCCACATCGGTGCAGAACAAGCTTGCGTTGCCCACGACAACTGCCAGCGCCTGGGCACGCGAAATGGCAACATTGATGCGGTGTATATCAAAGAGAAAATCAATGCCACGCGGAGACTCTGACGCATCGCTGGTACACAAGCTAAAAAAGACGACAGGTGCTTCTTGCCCCTGAAACTTGTCGACACTACCTACACGGGCCTGCGGCCCAAGCGCTTGCTGTAGTTTATTGACCTGGTGGTTATAAGGTGCGACAAAAAGCATGTCATCCCATGTAATGGGGCGCGTGCTGCCGTCCTTGGCAATAAAGTGTCGTCGCAGACACTGCGCCGCGAGCCTGACAATAGCTTCAACCTCTTCATCACTGGCCTGGGTATTGCCTTGATGCGCCATGGGCACAAAGACCACACCCGCGCTCTTGTCCAGCTGGCCTTCATAGCCCTCTGGCACGATAACTTGCTGTCGGTCATTATTGGCATCAGCCTTTAACTGACCCTGATAAATGGCATGGCTTATGTAGTGGTTAACGGCTGAATGCATACGAAACGTCGTATCCAGAAACACGCCCATGTGCTCGGGGATAATCGGTGAATCATGCATCAAATAATCGAGTATCGACAGCCCGCTGTCTGCCGGGTGTGAACCCTGCGACGGTTGCCCTAATTGCATTTGATCGCCCATTAACACAAGGTTTTTTGTGGCCCGGCTCATACCCAACAGGTTGGCTACTGATACCTGCCCGGCCTCATCGATAAAAAGGTAATCGAGTTGGTCTACCATTTCATCACGACAAAAACCCCAGGCTGTGGTTCCGATGACGCAGCCGGGTTCCACGCATGATGCGATGGCTTCGTTCTTGGTCACTACAATGCCATTGCCCGTGATCTCGGGCCCGGTGTCTTTGGTGCAATAACACTGTACGGCAATCGCTTCCGTGCGACAGTACTCTGCCACACCCACTAACAGATTGTTGATCGCCTTGTGGCTGTTGCTGCTAATGCCTACACGCTTACCTTGCTTTACCAGGTGAGCAATAATGTGTTTGCCCGTGTAGGTTTTACCCGACCCCGGCGGGCCTTGCAGGGTAAGGTAACTGCCGTCCAGGCGCTCAACAGCGCTAATCACCTGAGCCAGCCGTTCGCCAGGGTCGGACGCCGCGACTATCGGGCCGCCATCATGCAACGTAATACGCGGTGGATCGCGTCGTAAAAAAGCAAGAATGGCGGCGTCGCCCAAAACGCTCTCCTCATAGCGCTTGACCATATCGTCAATTGCTTTCTGGATGGCTCCAGGGTTCACGTACTCATCAGGAATCAGCGAGATCAGGTCACCCGGATCATCGGCAGACTGCACCACACACAAGCCTTCTTTCAGGTCGGACATGTCGGGCAGAAACGTGACCTTGCGAAAAGGTTCTTCCAACAGGTACATGGATGATTGACGTGGCGTCTTGAATTCTTGATTGGGGTTAAAGCGGTATTCGTAGGCCAGGTTTCTGGCTCTGGTAGTGGGCTTGAACGCTTCTCGCCCAGTACGGCGGCAGTTGGCCAGGCAATCAATATCATCTTCAAGCTCGTCATGACTTAAGCCCAGGCGATCAAACAAGCGCCAAAAAGTGGGCTTGCTTTCACGACGATGAAACTCAAGCATCCACGCCAGATTTTCGGTAATACGCGCCTGGTCTTCAGGTTCTGTTTCGGCTCGTGCTAATAAACGGTCACGGCGTTGCGTGCGCTCTGTGATTTCATCGCTGGCAGGTGGCTCTATCAGCTCGAGCTGACCGCTGTAAACAAGTCCATGAACGTGCTGCTGCTCACGCAACCAGATGGTAAGTTCTTGCGTTGAGTTGCAGTCATCAATGTTGTAGTCGCGAATGTCTTTCAAGATGGCCGACGTTTGCCAGGTATTGCCTTCTTGCCCTTGCTGGTGCAGGTTGCGCCACTGCTCGTAAACAACGACTGAGTCTCCGCCACTACCCACCGCTGTGTCGCGTTTGCCGCGATATAAGTGCTCAATATTCTTGATCGAATACTTGGGTTCACCAACGCGAAGGCCGCCCTTCACGATTTTGTACAAATCTATAAATACATTGTTGCGCAACAGCTGATCAACCTCGTGCTCACCAATGCCGTAACGCCCCATCAACCGCCGGCACGCGGCGATCTCATAGTTGGCGTAGTGGTAAATGTGCATGGTCGGGTCACGTAGCCAGCGCTCATACACCCAGTGGATAAAATCACTGAATGCCTGTTTTTCTTGCTCGCGATCATGTGCCCAGAAGTCCTTAAACTGGCGTTGGCCGGCGTCATCCAGGTAGGTACAGCCCCATAAATACTCAAGCCCACCCTCGTCCAGCGGAAACCCTTCAATATCGAAAAACACATCCAGATCAGAATGCGGGGGCAACAGCACCAGCCCTGCTTCAGGTTGTTCAGGGTCTGGCGGCAGCACTTCAAACAACGGCTTTTCTTGGCCTTGGCTGGCTAACTGAATAGCCGCCTGCGCCTTGAGTTTTGCCATGGTTTCGCTGCTGACACCGCGCACATGCTCAGCCTTGGCGTCAATGAGTTGCCGGCAAGTAGAAATGCCTGCCCGGTTTAGTTTTTTGACCTGAGAGCGCGTGATGTTGGCAACAAGTGAAAGGTGATCTTTATCTTGCAGTAATTGCGCGGCGTATTCAGACCAACGACCATGGTTTTTTGAATCAGCCGGATCAGGCATGGCCGTGGGATCAAACGCGTTTTGCTCCGCCAGAAAGCGGGCCTTTAGGGCCAGGTAATAATAGAAGTAGTTTTCGGTCTTCAGGCGCATGCACTCTTGATTACCCAGGGCAACCACAATGTGGTCGGCGCGACGCCCTTGCAAAGCCTCAAGCATTTCTACATAACAACAAAGCTGCACCACAAAATACGGCTTGACCGAGGACGCCAGCTTGGTGTCCCACACTTCGTAATGGTAATCGCCTAGCGTACTGGCACCAGCCACTTTAACCAGAAAATCGGCATGGCCTCTAAACGGCGGCAGCTGCAGTACGGCCTGGTAAATGACATCAGCACCAGACTGCATGGCTTCATGAGTTGCCTGCAGCTTCGCAGCGATATTTTTGTTGGCACCGTCGCCCACGCTTCCTATATCAACAACCTGCAGGCCTTGGGCCTGAAACTGGCCCAACAGCCCACTTTCATGAACCAAGCCTTTCTCAGCCAGCATTTTATTTAGGGCATCATTCTCATCCCGCTGTGGCGCATCTTGCGGACACTCCAGTGCCCATCGCGTCATCCACGAGGCAAATGGGCTGGCCATGAAGGTGGTCAAATCACTGGGGGAGAAAACGAGGTCTTGCTGGTTTTTATACATATATGGCACATACCGCTGCGCGTATGCGGAAGACAGTCAGGAGCGAATGCCTTGCCGACACTTCAATTGGGATGCATGCCCGAGAAAAATGAGCGTTACCTTGTCACTTTGGTCGGTGATACAGCCGAAAACACCAACGATGGGAGCGGTCAGTGCCTCCCTCTAGCGCGGGCAATCAAATTTGTAGGTGGCGACGGGCGTGCCATTTTCTGCGAACTTCAGCTCAATCTGGCACTTGTCTTCGTTGCTGACACTAATCGAAAAGCGCGACAAGGCCGTTGCCTGGTTTGCCACCACCTGCACCCCGCCACTTTGGCTGACTTGTGACGAGCCTCCACGACCTTCTTTTTTAGCCTGTAGCGCATACTGAAGCTTGCCGCTTTTATCGCTTTTAACATACGGAATAACCACGCTCGGATAGGTGTCAGGTACGGTTTCAAGCCAGACCTGTAGATTGAAATCAGCGACCATCATTGTGTGCTCCTGAAAACATCACTTTAGTTTATTTCAATAGAGGACGGCGCTCTGTCTGACCATGCTTTGATCGCGATCGACGCAAACAACCATTAAGAGGCTTCTGAACAAGTCCTCTGGACGTATCAGAATGTAGTGATTGAAACAGCCCAATCAGGAACGCCGCGATGCGTCAGTTGAGTTTTTACCTAGCAGAATACGCCGACAAACGCAAGCAGACGCGGCGCGAGAATTCTGCCTTAGATGGAATGCCCGGTAAGTGACGTGCTTTGGGCAAAGAAACTCTGGGCCGGATGCAGGAGTCCATCGAGCTCCCCAAGACTGGGCTGCGCACTTGGGTAGAGCATCCGATTGGAGCCTGTAAATAAAACTGTGTAAACCGCCCATCATAAAACCCTGCATGGGTAAGGATAGGCACGATGAATAAGAAAGAACTGGAAACCTTCGCCCGCGAGGCGGCAGGTCAAAAGGGCCTGAAGACCGAGAAGGATCTGAACGAATTTAGCCAGATGCTGCAAATTCACATCGTAGTACTTGTCCTTGATAAGGGACTGAACCCGTCTTTTAAGGCTGTCAGGCGTTTTATTGGCTGGCGATCGGCCGGTATTGCGGTGAATCACGAACTGAATGCCGACGTCTTGGTAGCGTTGAAGATACCGTTCAATCGTGCGGCGAGACTTATTCAAGAGCTTGGCCGCATTGGCAATGCTGATCTTGCCTTGTCCGACTTTAACGACAACATCCACGATGAGTTGGGCTTTGGAATCCAAAATAATCATCCTTCGAATCTCCGAATAGGCTCAATGCACTATTCAGAGAATCACTGATCAAATAGATCCGTCAATTTCCCTCGGTAAGTAACCAATGCGACAAAATCGCTTGGTAGTTAAAGTACGACAAAGTCCCTTGGTGCTGACACACATCAGCTGAAGTAGTTTCGATTTGATCTGACAGTCGGGCCTTGCCAAAGGTGAGGTTACCCCCCTGGACACCCGCAAGGCCATTTACACGACGAACGCGATCGAATTGCTGAACAGCGTCATCCGTAAAGCCATACAGAAACGCAAGCTCTTCCCGACCGACGATTCAGCACGCAAGGTGGTCTATCTGGCGATTATGGACGCATCGAAAAAATGGTCAATGCCGATCCGCAATTGGAAGGCAGCGCTGCACCGGCTTATGATCAAATTCGAGGATCATATCAGCGACTACGTATAGCCCCGGGCGGTTACACTGAATTATTTACACCCTCTGTGATTCCTTTCTTTGCCTTCCCGCCGCAGATACGCAAGATCATCCATACGACCAATACTATCGAAAGCGTGAACGCGCAGCTACGCAAGATCATCAAAACGCGTGGCCAGTTTCCCACCGACGAATCGGCCACCAAGCGGCTCTGGCTGGCCATCAGAAACACCACCGTCAAATGGGGATCTGCCACACACCGCTGGACCGCTTCTATACAGCAGTTTACTATCCTATACAAGGAGCGATTCACTCAGGCCTATTTCTATCGCGATCCAGAGTCACTGGCAAGATAGGAAGACCAATGGTTTATCTAAACTGCCTGAACACAAAAATTCTGACACTCCCAAGATCATGGATCCCCGCATTCAGTCCTGTGTCACATAAATAGAGCATAAAATTCTTAACGACTGCACTGAATTCAACGCACACGATGCAATAATTCAGGGTCTGGCAGAACACATTAACATGATTCGCTTCCACCTGACGCGATTATTCCTGAGAGATTTCAAGTACACGCCACGTGACTATATTCACTACAAATTAATGGGTCGCTGTGCATTCATGATTGCCCATACAACACAGTCAATGCATTCTGTTGCTGTCGACATGGAGTTCTCGAGCCAGCAGGCTTTCACCCGCGCCTTTACAAGGTACTGGGGTGTTTCGCCGCAGCACTTTCGCCAGGCACATGCCTACTACATCGCAAAATGTGATAAATCAGCGGGTTCGCCCATACCCGGCCTGGAAAACCTTGGGGTTAAGGTCCAGGCCACGCCTGAGATGCATTTTTGGGCAGCACGCTATGAGGGCCTGTCCAAACAAAAACATGAGTGCTGGAATGATTTCAGGCATCTGTTTGCGCAACATGCCCCAGAAAGATGGGAGGGCTCTTTTTTTGGCCTGACCTACGATACGCCTATGTTCACCCCGCAACCTTTCGTGCGGTATTACTGTGGTGTGCTGGCAGGGCCAGACGCTAGCAAAAAGCCTAAAGAGGCATTTGAAATATGCCTTCCTGCTGGCCGAGTGGCCACTGTCGAGGCACAATGCATGGCGCACGATCTGCTCCATTTATATGATTATCTGCTCGATCATTGGCTGCCCCGATCTGGCTACAGCTTGCGCGCATCCTGTTTTGCAGAAAACTTCAGCGAAATCCCGGTTAACTGGAACGAACAGCCTGTACACGTCAAACTTGCATGCTGGATACACTAACATAGGGATATCTCTAGTAAATACTATGAACATTCCCTTGCATATACTGGTCTTAACTCCTATCATTTTCATAGACTTGGGCACTGCGACCATTATTGAAACCAGTTTCATCAAGAAACCCGTTTGCATAAGAAGAAGCCGTATCGCAGCAACTGGGCAGCTTCCGCTTAACCATGAGCAAATAAAGACTCAACGCCGCCGTGTCTCCAGGTGTACTCCGGCCCCGCCAGTGGCGACCCGGCCTCAGCAGACGAACAAACACTGGGAAGTAGCGATATGTCGGCTATTATAGTAATTGAACCGCATCCATTGCTGCGCCTGGGAATTCTGCAATTAATGTCAGAATTATCTGCGCAGCCGAACATAGACGGCGCGGACTACCCTCTCGACGGGCACACCACGTCTGTCTCACGCGAGTACGACCTCGCCCTGTTGTCCATTTCTACCCCCGATGATATGCCGAGGCTCATCGCCTTGGTAATGCAACACTATTCACCCAAGGCTATTCTGCTACTCTCCGAGCATGATGAGGATATGACAACGATAGATACCAGCCTGTACCCGCTGGTAGCAGGCCATGTCACCAAACATGCCCCCTTAGAGGTGTTGAAGGCATCCGTTAAGCTGGTACTTGCCGGGGGTGCCTGTTTCCCCAACAGGGCGGCAAAGGTTCGGGAACCAGTCCGGCCAGGCCAGGCTGCCACGCGAGCTCCTCTCTTGCCTAAAAGTATGCGAGCCGACATCCAGATACCCAAAAAACACGATGAGGGTAACGAAAGCAAAATTCAACCTGAGTGCAAAATGCTCGGTTTGACACCCAGGCAATATGAAGTGCTGGTGCTTTTAGCCCGCGGGTATCCCATGAAACTGGTGGGTCGAAGCCTGAATATTTCACTTGCCACAGCAAAGGCACACACCGAAGCGCTATACCAACGACTCAATGTACACAACCGTAATGCCGCCGTTTATGCAGCCGTATCTCGCGGCGCTACGCTGGGCTGGTCAAGCGCCGCCACGGCAACTGATCAGGCACAAGCTCTGCTTACAGAACAAAACGCCTAAACGCTATATACATTTGCACAGGCTACCAATCTGATATGCGTAAACCAGGCTTCGGGTCAGGCAGCACACATAAGCATTCTTATGTGATCGCTGCTTGATCGTCTATGCCGCCTGCAAAAAACTCTCCGGGGGTTGCACCAAACTGCTGACGGAATGCAGCAATAAATGCAGACAAGCTGTCATAACCACAAGCCAGCGCCACATCGGTAACACGATCACCTCGCTCAAGTAGAGGCAAGGCGCTCAGAAGCCTAAGCCGCTGTCGCCACAGCCGAAAACTTAACCCAGTTTGCTGTACAAAAATCCGACTGAGGGTTTTTTCAGAAACCGACAGACGACTGCTCCATTGGCGAAGGGCAATGCGCGAACACGGATCTTCTTGTAAATGGCTGCATATTTTCTTGAGCCGCGCATCTTGCGGAAACGGCAGCATAAGATCAGCCTCAGGCGCGGACTCCAGCTGATCCAGTAGCACACCGGCCAGTCGCCCGTCAGAACCGGCCTCATCATAAAAAACCGGAAGCTGACTGAAACGGCGAATCAGCTCGCGCAGCAGCGTATCGACCACCAGCACTCTGCAATGGGCTGCCCCCCAGGGCACCACGGCAGGGTCAACATAAAGGCTGCGAACCCGCGTATCAGCCGTGCATCGCACCTTATGCTCTATATGTGCCGGTACCCATATCGCTCGCTGCGGAGGCGCAATAAATCTCCCCCAGTCTGTCTCCACCTCTACCACACCATGCAAGGCATAAGACAGTTGCACCCACGGGTGACTGTGACGGTAGGCAATGACCTGATTGGGCAGGGATCGAGCACGGCCATAGAGAGGACGAGGAAGCGCTTGTTGCCCACTCAGCAGGCCTTGAAGTGTCACATTCAGCGTGGCATCCATAAAAATTCTTTATAAATAAAAAAATGTCTGTTCACCGACAATCATAACCATTCTGGCGTTAGTCGGCGCATCGTGGATACGTTAACGTCTATACAGCTTACAAACAACGTATATGGATCCCATGAACCGCCTTCGTCTCATTTTCGATAATTTCACGCTCATTCTGATCGCTGTGGTAGCGACCGCCACGTTTATTCCGGCGCACGGTACAGGCGCCGTCATATTTGAATGGATTACCCGAGCGGCAATTGCCCTGCTCTTCTTCATGCATGGCGCAAAACTGTCACGTGAAGCCATCGTGGCCGGGGCCAAGCACTGGCGGCTGCATCTGCTGGTGTTTGGCTGCACGTTTATCATGTTCCCCTTATTGGGCTGGGCATCAAGGCCACTCATCGAACCCTGGTTGGGTGCACCACTGTTTCTGGGTGTTTTGTATCTCTGCGCCCTGCCAGGTACGGTGCAGTCTGCCATCGCCTTCACGTCCATTGCACGCGGCAACGTTCCCGCTGCCGTTTGCAGTGCATCGGCGTCCAGCCTTATCGGCATCGTCATCACGCCATTGCTGATCAAACTGCTTACCGACATTGACGCCAGCGGCGCTCACTCAACGCTTGATGCCATTGTCGATATCAGCGCGCAATTGCTGCTGCCTTTTGTTGTAGGCCATCTGATGCGCCCTTTGATTGGTGCCTGGATGGATCGCAACAAAAAATGGCTAAAAAACGTAGACCAAAGCTCTATTCTTCTTGTTGTGTATACGGCATTCAGCGCCTCCGTCATTGACGGCTTGTGGCAGCAGGTACAAGGCTCTGAGTTGCTGGCGCTGCTAATCGTCTCATGTGTGTTTTTGGCTATCGCCTTAGCGTTCACCACCTGGGCAGCCCGCACAGCCGGTTTCAACAAGGCGGATGAGATCACTGTTGTATTTTGCGGCTCTAAGAAGAGCCTGGCTACCGGTGTACCCATGGCGCAGGTATTATTTTCGGGTGCTGCCGTGGGGCCGGCACTTTTGCCGTTGATGATTTTTCACCAGATACAACTTATGGTTTGCGCCGTGATGGCGCAGCATTATGCCCGGCGTGACGATCCTCCAGTCGGCCAGGGCGTCGTCACAGACACACCCGCCCCCTGAGGCTTTAGGCTGTTTATTGAAGATAAACAGCCTGCGTCTTCTGCATTTTCTATTTAAGGCAAGCAGGCCATTGTGTCGTGACTCACATGTGCGCGGACGTCACTAGAGAATACTGCGACAAATATATCTTTTGAGCACGCTCAGGCCGTACATGATGCGTGCTCTTTGTCGTGCACAAGCCTGCAAACGTTTAAAGCAAAGTGTCGTCGGGGTGGGAAATCGCCTCCCAAACCCCCAAACATCGACATTTTGCCTACATTAGCCCCAGCTGCAGGCGCGCCGGTTCACTGATCATTTCGCGGCTCCACGGGGGATCCCACACCAGATCAACCTTGGCTTCGTCCACACCGTGTATAGACAGGATTTTGTCACGCGCCTCATCGGCAATCATGGTACCCATACCGCAGCCAGGCGCGGTAAGCGTCATGTTGACATCGACACGATAACGCTCGTGATCCAGTTCGGTAACCTTGCAGCTGTACACTAAGCCCAGATTGACGATATCCACAGGAATTTCAGGGTCAAAACATGTTGCCAACATACTCCAGGCGGCATCCTCTACAGCCTGAGACGTAACTGGCCCATCATGCATATGCTTGACGGCCTCAGTAGGTTCAAAACCGAATGCATCGCCGTCGACGCCTTCCACCCGGTACAGGTTGCCCTGAACCATAACGGTATATGTACCGCCTAGCTGTTGCGTGATGGTTGCCTCGCAGCCTTTTTCAATGGTGACTGCAGAGCCGTAAGGCACGGTAACTGCCGGGCAATCCCGGCTGACGATAACATCTTGTCGTGTATAGCTCATTGTTGCCTCTCTACTCGGTACGAGCCGTGTCCCTGGCCTGGGTAATCGCATTGTGCAGGGTATGCCAAGCCAGCGTGGCACACTTGACCCGCGCCGGAAACTCTCGCACTCCCGATAAAACCTCTAGCTTGCCAAAGTCGCGGGCTTCAGGCTGTGCTTCGGTCAGCATGGCATGCATGTCGTTGAACAAGGCTTCAACTTCTTCAACAGTTTTGCCTTTTACGGCCTCTGTCATCAGCGACGCGGACGCCGTTGAGATGGCACACCCATGACCAATAAAGCTGATCTTCTCGACCACACCGTCTTTAAGCTGTGCGTAAATGGTTAACTGGTCGCCGCATAAGGGGTTATGTCCTTGTGCCGTATGGGTGGCATCGGGCATTTCTTTAAAGTTGCGGGGGCTTCTATTGTGATCGAAGATGACTTCTTGATAAAGTTCGCGCAAATCGCCATTTTCAAGACTCATGCCTGGCCCGTCCCAAAAAGCTTCTGTGCCTTGCGCAGTGCAGCGATTAAGGCATCGATGTCTTGCCGGGTGTTGTACAGCGCCAGCGAGGCGCGGGCCGTACCAGGAATGCCAAAACGCGTCATGAGTGGCATTGCACAGTGATGCCCGGCACGTATGGCGACCCCTTCGGTGTCAAGTATGGTGCCCAGATCGTGGGGGTGGATGCCCTCGACCACAAAAGACAGAATGCCCGCCTTATGATCAGACGTACCGATAAGGCGTACGCCGGGCAACGACTGTAATTGCTCAGTGCCGTAAACCAGCACGTCATGCTCATGGGCTGCTATAGCGTCCAGCCCTACTTCTTGTACATAGGCAATTGCCGCATCCAGGCCGATTACACCGGCGATGTCGGGCGTGCCCGCTTCAAAACGCTGAGGTACATCGGCGTAGGTGCTGCGCTCAAAACTAACGGTGTAAATCATGTCGCCGCCGCCTTGCCATGGCGACATGTTTTTCAGAATATCGTAACGGGCATATAGTGCACCAATGCCAGTCGGGCCATAAATTTTATGACCCGAAAACGCATAAAAATCACAGCCTATGGCCTGCACATCAACGCGCGCATGGGCAACAGCCTGAGCACCATCTACGAGAACCAACGCACCTGCCTCATGGGCCAGCCTTGTCATTTCGGCGACAGGGTTAATGGTACCCAGCGCGTTCGATACGTGCACAATACCGACCAGCTTGGTGCGCGGCCCAAGCAAAGCGCGATAGGCATCGAGGTCAACTTCACCGCAGTCGGTAACAGGTGCCACCTTGATGTGTGCACCGACCTGCTCGCACAGCATTTGCCACGGAACAATATTGGAGTGATGCTCAAGCCCGGTAAGCACAACCTCATCGCCTGCTTTCAGGTTGGCCCGGCCCCAGCTATTTGCGACCAGGTTGATGGCTTCTGTTGTGCCCCGTGTAAACACGATTTCTTCAGGACGCGCCGCATTCAGTAACGAGCGCACCCGTTCGCGGCCCTGCTCGTACAGATCGGTCGAATGCTGCGAGAGCCAATGCACACCACGGTGAATGTTGGCATTAGACTGCTCGTAGTAATCAACAATGGCGCGGATGACGACGTTGGGCTTTTGTGTCGTGGCGCCATTATCCAGGTAAACCAGTTGCTTGCCTTTGATCGGGCGGGCCAAAATCGGAAAATCAGCCCGTCGATCAAGCACCAGCGGGGTGACTTCAGCAAGTGTAGATACGTTCATGCAAAGTCTCCCAACGCGGCATTTTCAGGCGCAAGCGCCTGAATGGCACCGATAACCCTTTGGCGCAGCAGATCAGACTCAATACGCGCAATGGCTTCGGCAGCAAATGCATACGTTAAAACATGGCGTGCAAGTTGTTCGTCAAGGCCTCGTGAACGCAGATAAAACAGGCTGTCAGCGTCTATTTGACCCACCGTGGCGCCGTGCGCACACTTGACGTCGTCAGCGTAAATTTCGAGTTCGGGCCGCGCATCAGCCTTGGCCAGACGAGACAACAGCAAACTGTCTGAGCGTTGCACAGCATCGGTTTTGTCGGCACCGGGCGCAACAAAAATACGCCCGCGAAACACACCACGTGCCGTGTCGCCAAGTACGCCGCGATAGTATTCGTGGCTGGTGCCGAAAGGCTTGTCATGGCTTATGAGCGTGTGATGATCGACATGACGTTTGCCATCGACATAGTACAAACCATTTAACAGCGTCTGACAATGTTCGCCCGCAAATGCGGTGGCAATATCGTGACGCGCCAGACGGGCTCCAAATGACATCGAATGCGAATTAAAGACTGACGACTTGCCCTGCTGCACATCAATAACACCCAGATGAAACGCTTCGGCGTCTTCACGCTGCAGCTTCAGATGTGTGACATGTGCGTCGGCATCAAGATTCAGGCGCGTTACGGTGTTGGTAAAGCTTGTGCCAGCGCCATGCCCCAAATAATGTTCCATAATCGTGGCTTGTGCGCCTGCTCCGGCCTGCACAAGGTTGCGCGTAAAACTCGCCGAACCCTTGCTGGCCGTCACGAACACAAGGTGAATAGGTTGCTCGACAACCGTGCCGCGCGACAAATTCAAAAACGCGCCATCTGACGCCAGGGCCAGATTGAGCGCTGACGTGCTCGCGCCGTCAGTATCACTACCGTACAGCGCTTCAAGCGACTCGGGCGTATCAGTAAACGCCTGAGACAACGGCCCCAGCGTCACACCTGCAGGCAGATCGCCAACGCGGGAAAGACCTGGCATGTACTTGCCATCGACAAACACCAGCCAGTGATCTTTGTCGTCATCGCTGTAAGGGCGCTTTACGCTCGCCGTGGCCGCATCATTAGCGTCAAGAAACGATTGCTGTGCAAGCGTGGCTAGTGAAGTATGGCGCCACTCGTCACTTTTGCTGGTGGGCCAGCCCTCAGTGGCGAAACGTTCAATCGCCTGTTTGCGCCGCGCCGCCAGCCAGGGTAACTGCGCGCCAGGCAGGTTTGCGCCGCGCGTAGCGAACGTTTGAGCCCAGGTTTCTGCAGAACTCATGCCGTCGCTCCTTTACCACCCTTTTCGGCCTGCTCCGTTTTGCCGGGTTCGGTAACCCACCCGTAGCCCTGCTCTTCGAGCTCGAGCGCCAGCTCGCGACCACCAGATTTCACAATACGACCGTTGGACAGCACGTGCACAAAATCAGGCACGATGTAGTCAAGCAGGCGCTGATAGTGGGTGATGACAATCATTGCACGATCAGGTGAACGCATGCGGTTGACACCGTCTGCCACAACGCGCAGCGCATCAATGTCGAGGCCAGAGTCGGTTTCATCAAGAATGGCAAGCTTGGGCTCAAGCATGATCATCTGCAAAATCTCATTGCGCTTTTTCTCGCCGCCCGAAAACCCTTCGTTCACGCCGCGATACAGAAACTCGTCACGCATGCCGACTTCTTTCATTTCTTGCTTGACACGCTTGATGAAGTCCATGGCGTCGAGCTCAGGCAAGCCCTGGTGACGCCGCGCTGCATTGACCGATGCTCTGAGAAAATACGCATTGGATACGCCCGGAATTTCGATGGGGTACTGGAAAGCCAGAAACAGCCCGGCGCGCGCGCGCTCTTCAATGGGCATTTCGAGCAGGTCCTGGCCCAGCCAGGTTACCGAGCCGCTTTTAACCGTGTAATCTTCGCGACCTGCCAATACTTGTGACAGTGTGCTTTTACCAGACCCATTGGGGCCCATGATCGCGTGCACCTCACCCGCGTTCACGTCAAGGTTAAGGCCATTAAGAATCGACTTGTTTTCGATCGACGCGTGCAAATCTTTGATACTCAGCATTTATTTCTCCTTAACCTACGCTGCCTTCGAGACTTACACCGAGCAGGGCCTGCGCTTCGACTGCAAATTCCATGGGCAATTCCTTGAAAACTTCTTTACAAAAGCC
Organism: Alcaligenaceae bacterium; assembly: GCA_013416395.1. GTDB lineage: Bacteria > Pseudomonadota > Gammaproteobacteria > Burkholderiales > Burkholderiaceae_B > Allopusillimonas. The sequence continues at coordinate 248,294 of JACCEP010000005.1, read as the reverse complement.
ATTGACGATCATAGACACCGCATCTTCGGCGGACAGGCCGCGCTGCATGGCGTAAAACAACTGATCTTCGCCTATGCGTGACGTGGTGGCCTCGTGCTCGACACTGGCCGTGGGGTTCTGTACTTCCATCGTAGGGAAGGTATGCGCGGCACAGGTGCTGCCTATAAGTAGCGAGTCACACTGCGTATAGTTGCGCGCGTTCTCTGCCTTAGGCGTAATGCGCACCAGCCCACGATAGGCATTGCTGCCGTGGCCGGCCGAAATACCTTTTGAGATAATGGTGCTGCGTGTATTGCGCCCGATATGAATCATTTTGGTGCCGGTATCGGCCTGTTGACGATGATTGCTAACCGCCACCGAATAAAACTCGCCAACAGAGTCGTCGCCACGCAATATGACGCTGGGGTACTTCCAGGTAATGGCTGAGCCAGTTTCAACCTGAGTCCAGGAAATGCGTGAGCGCGGACCGCGGCAGTCGCCCCGCTTGGTGACGAAGTTATAAATGCCGCCTACCCCGTCTTTATCGCCGGGATACCAGTTTTGCACGGTGGAGTATTTGATTTTGGCGTCGTCTAGCGCTACAAGCTCAACCACTGCAGCGTGGAGCTGATTTTCATCGCGCATGGGCGCAGTACAGCCCTCTAGATAACTGACCGACGCGCCTTCTTCGGCAATGATGAGCGTACGCTCGAATTGGCCGGTATCTTGCGCGTTAATGCGAAAATACGTGGACAGTTCCATGGGGCATCGCACCCCTTTGGGTATGAACACAAACGAGCCGTCAGAGAACACGGCCGAGTTGAGCGCGGCGTAAAAATTGTCTCCGGGCGGAACCACTGTGCCCAGGTATTTTTTGACAATTTCAGGGTACTCTTTTACCGCTTCCGAAAACGAGCAAAATATAACGCCTACTTCGGCCAATTGTTTGCGAAACGTTGTGGCCACCGACACCGAGTCAAACACGGCGTCAACGGCTACGCCTGCCAGGCGCGCACGCTCGTGCAGCGGCACCCCCAGTTTTTCATAGGTTCGCAAGAGCTCTGGGTCAACCTCGTCAAGGCTTTTAGGGCCGTCTTCTTTGCTTTTTGGTGCCGAGTAGTAGCGGATGTCCTGGAAATCAATAGGCGGAAACTGCACCTGCGCCCATTCGGGCGTTTCCATGGTCAACCAGTGACGATAGGCGGCAAGGCGCCATTCGAGCATAAACTCGGGCTCTTCCTTTTTGGCGGAGAGCCACCGGATGGTGTCTTCGTTAAGCCCCTTGGCTATGGTCACAGACTCAATGTCAGTGACAAACCCCGCCGAGTACTCGCGATCGAGAAACGACTCTATTGGATCAGCGGCAGAAACAACTGCGGGTTCGGTTGATGGATTCATTCAGAGAGACTCCATATTGTGGTACGTGCCACTTTAGGCTTGATCGCCGGCTTGGCTGCCGGCAGATTTTTAAGAGGAAATTCGGCAGGCATGGGGTGAATCATGTCGGCCACGGTAACGTCTTCGAGCGTACGCCGCACGATGGCGTTAATACGCTGCCAGTTTGTACGTATATGACAGCCCGCCTCGACACTACAGGCGCCCGGCAATGCCGTGCACTCAGTCAGGCCAAAAGGCTGGTCATCAAGAGCGTCTATAATTTGGGCGATATTGATTTGCTCGGCTGGCCGACCTAACAGGTAACCACCTCGCGCGCCGCGCTGGCTGCGTACCAGCTCGTGCTGGCCTAACTGCTTGAGAATTTTGCTGACGGTGGGCTGGCCCAGCCCCAATGTGGAGGCAAGATCTGCAGCACTGTATACCTGCTCTGGCGAGCCAGCCATATAGGTAAGTAGTAATGTGCCGTAATCGATAAGTTTGCTAATGCGCAACACCGACCGCCCCCGAGTGATAAAGTGATCATATAGTACCATTTCGGTACTATATGGGTCAAGTTACCCACACCATTAACAGGTGTACTTATAACGCTGTTCGAAACGCATAATTGCGTTCAAAGTCGGGGATAAACAAAAGGCCCGAAAAACAGGCATAAAATCTGAACGTTACCGCCGAGAGCTGGCTAAATAATGCAACGCAAAGCCGCCAAACGGCATTATTGTAACGGAAAACGCAGGTAAAAAATGGAGCCCAGGCACGACGCGAAAAGCGTCAGTCCTGAGCCCCTTATTGCCTCAACCTGGGTTAACGCGCATCTCGTCAAGCCGTATGTGCTCAGCGTCGACGGGTGCCTCTCGTCGTACTGTTTTGTTCGGGTTAATGAATAAGGCCATTACCGCACCTATACCCAGCAACCCTGCCGAAATCATAAAGGGCAGGTAATAACTTCCGGTAGACTGAATCAAAAACCCAAACACCACCGGCGAGATCATGCCGGCAACACCAAACCCCGTGTTCATCATGCCAGAAGCGGTACCCGCGTAGTCTCCGGCGATATCGATCGGTAAACTCCAGAGCACTGCGTTAGTGAGTTCCAGAAAGAAGAAGGACAACGACAACAGAAGCACGGCGGTCATTGGATCTTTGACCATAATCATGGGCACCATGAAAATCAGAGAGCCGACCATGCCGACCACTAGCACCGACACTCTGGCAAAGCGAAGGTTTCCGGTTATTTTCAGCAGTTTGTCCGAAACCAAGCCTCCAAGCGTGTCTCCGATAACACCCGCAAACAATGGCAAGGCCGTGAACAACGCCATTTGCTTAAGATCAAACCCGCGTGCATCCTTCAGGTACGAAGGTAGCCACGTCAAATAGACCCACAATGACCACCCGTAGCAAAAATCTACGAAAGTCACCTTCCACATCCCTTTTATCAGCCCCTTCCATGGTGTCGGGCCGCCTGGTTTTCCCGACGTTATCTTCTTGCCCTCGTTGATTTCAGCAAGCTCCTCCGGCGTAATACGCGGATGCTCTTCCGGTGTATCGGTAAATATAAAAAAGTACAGAACCGTCCAGGCCAGACTAAGCGACCCCAGAAGAATGAATGACTCGCGCCAACCCGCATAGGCGATAATCATTACGACCAGAGGTGGGGTAACCGCCCCTCCCAGCCGCGAGAACGAATGGGTAACACCCTGCGCAAAACCGCGCTGTGTCGTTGGCATCCATGACGTGAAAGCACGCGTAGCGGTCGGGAAAGCACCGCCCTCACCCAGACCGAGTGCAAAGCGCATGACCAAAAGCGCAGCCACACTTCCCACGAAACCGGTCATGAGCGTTGCCGCTCCCCATATAAGCGAAAGCACAAGGAGCACCTTGCGTGGGCCAAACTTATCGGCCAGCCATCCACCCAAAATTTGCATGACCGCATACGGATAGGCAAATGCGGAGAAAATCAACCCAAGCTCAAGGTTGCTCAACCCCATCTCATCTCTTATCACTGGCCCCGCTACCGACATATTTACTCTGTCGATATAAGCAATGAAATACATCAGGCACATCACCATTAAAATAAGATGATGTGTTTTCACGCGACGTCGCATAGTTGTCTCCTCGAGCAATCCCGGGAGGCACAAGGCCATCTCCGGTTTGCTCATTAATATAGTTAGGCGAATACAGACTTCGGTGTTGCTTGGTTTTGCGCTATAGCTATGCTGGGTAAAGGGTTGTGTTTCGCTCCTGTGCAGGTCTCGAATGGCGGCGCATGCCGTCAGGCTTCAGTGTTTTTTATGCAAGGCCCGGAAGGTCCAGCAACTTCAGGCGCTGAACCTTTCCTGACGGGCCTCGTGGCAGCTCGTCGACCACAACATAACGGCTGGGTGACTTGTACTTGCCCAGCTCGGCCAGGCAATGCCTTTGCATGTCGCTCACATCAAACTCAGCGTGTTCGCGCAGCACCAGATAAACGGCGATATCCTGTCCATACTCGGGATGCGGCACCCCAACCGCGGCTGCGTCCAATATGCTCGGGTGTTTAATCACGGCCTCATCAATTTCTCGTGGAGCAATGTTTTCGCCGCCCTTGATAATCAGCTCCTTTGCCCGGCCAGTGATGTAAAAATACCCCTGCTCGTCCTGATAGCCCACATCCCCCGTCCGCAGCCATCCCTCATCGGTAAACGACTCCTGTGTTTTGACCGCATCCTTGTAATAGCCCAGCATCACATTTTTGCCAGTCAGCACAATCTCACCCAGCTCACCATGCGGCACTTGCTGGTCGTTGGTACCGATAATCTTCGCCTGCGTCCCGGAAGGCTTTCCTATACTGCCTACGCGGCGGTCTGCGTGATCATATGGATTGCTGAAAGACGGCGCGGCAGTCTCTGTCAAACCCATGGTTTCAATAATGTCCAGGCCAAACCGTTTTTCAAACGCTCTATGGTGCTCGGGCGCCAACGCTGACGATGCAGAGCGGCAGAACCGAAGCCGTGTCAGATCCAGTTCTGCGCAAGGCGTTTCATCATTGAGCAGATAGGCAATAATTGTTGGCACCACATTGACCCACGTGCACTCATAGCGACATGCATCGGCCCAAAAAGTGGCGGCCGAAAAACGTGGCGTCATCACGACAGTGCCCTGATGAACCAGCGGCGTGACCAGCGTAAGTACCAGCCCATTAATGTGGTACAGCGGAAGCGATCCCAGTACGCGGTCCTGCGCGGTCAGTCTGTGCTCGACGCTGACGTTGCGCGCATTGAAAATAAGGTTCTCATGGCTTAACAACACCCCTTTTGGCAGCCCCGTCGTGCCCGATGTGTACATGATCAGCGCCTCATCCGATGGCTCAAGTCTGGGCAGACCGGCAGGCGACGAGCCCTCCTGCGTAGATACGGTCACGACCTGTGCGGGCAGGCCGTGTGCGGCCGGGTCACACATGATCAGCGGGATTTCACGACCCGTACCACGTAAAGCCGATTCCAGCGCGGCAACGAGCTCCGGCGTGGTGAAAATAAGGCGTGTATCCGAATGAAGAAGAATGTGCTTAAGCTGCGATTCCTGGCACATTAAATTGACGGGGTTGGCCACCAGACCGTTGGCCATAATCCCCAAAAGCAACACGGCCGTCTGCTCGCCATTGGGAAGATAAACAGATACCTTGTCGCCCTGCGTCAGGCCTTGTCTGGCAAAAAAACTGCCCAACTCTACGCACTGTGAATGAAGGCGTTGGTAGGTCAATACCCCTGCGTCAGGGCTGGAGATCAAATAAGGCTTGTCGCCCATATCGCTGGCAAGCGATGCGATCAAATCAGAAAATGTCATAGCGTTGCTCATGCCCCGTACCTCGCAAAGTAACTGCCCAGCACATCTTCATTCGAAGGCTTTCTTTCAGCGACCCGCGACACCACACGAGTCGTGTTCATGTAATGCCTGTAGCTCATGTTGTCCGAGAAATTATTTCCTCCCCAGGTTCCACAACCCATAGAAAGTGAAAATGGCAGACTGTTATCGAAATTGCCGCCTGTTGCAAAGCAATGCGCCTGATTGACGATTACCCGCGACACAGGCAAGGTCTGGCCTAACAGCAATGCCTTATCGGCGTCAGTAGAATGCAGGCTGACCGAGTGCCCAGCTCCCATATACGCATACAAGCGCGACACAATGAGGCTGGCGTCGGCAAAATCTCTTGCGCGATACACAGCAAGTACCGGCGAGAGCTTTTCCCCTGAAAATGGATAATCCTCACCAATCCCCTGCTCTTCGACCAGCAATACAGAGCACGCTTCGGCCGCAATGCGATCCGTCAGATCCATGCCCACCAAACGAGCAATATAGGCTGCGCCCTTGCCTGTAATGGCCGGGTTCAATCGTCCATCCAGCCACATGGCATCGAGCAAATGCTGCCGCTCCTCTGGCGCCAGCAGCACAGCACCGCGAGCACGCAAGGCATCCAGCATGGCGTCATACACACTGTCCAGAATCACCACACTATTCTCCGAAGAGCAACTGGTGGCATTATCAAAAGTCTTGGACTGAATGATTTTCTCGGCAGCCTCAGCAAGGTTGGCCGAGGTATCGACAATAGATGCCACATTACCCGCCCCGACGCCAAACGCTGGCGTGCCGCACGTATAGGCTAGACGCACATTCGATTGCGAGCCCGTCGCCACCACCAGATCGGCCTGCCGCATAAGCTCTGTTGTCATGGCTTTGCTAATGGGCGCAGGCAAAACCTGCACAAGATCCTTAGACAAACCGCATTTTTCGAATTCAGCATGAATGAACTGCACCAGTAGCTCGCAGGCACCCAGGCCTTTGGGCGAAGGCGCAATGATGACCGCGTTTCCGCACTTCAGAGCATTGATGATTTTGTTTGCTGGCGTCGCAGCAGGGTTGGTAGAAGGCGTAATCGCGGCCACAACACCGACAGCACGCCCAATCTCAGTAATGCCTGGCGCATCATTTTGAGCAATAACCCCGGTACTGCGCACCCCTTGCAGATCGCGCAACAAACCCAGGGTTTTTCTATAGTTTTTCTTTATCTTGTCTTCTACGTTACCCAGACCGGTATCGTGAACCGCCATTTCGGCCAATTGCCTGTTGCGCTGCGGCTCCATAATGGCCCAGCCGACGGCGGCAACAGCATCATCAAGCACTTGCTGTCCCTGATCCGCAAATACTATCTGGGCCGCACGTGCCCTCCTGATCAGCGCGTCCACCTCAAGGCAGCAATCGGTGGGTGCATACGGTTTTTTTTCCTGAAGCTCCATCACTTGTCATCTCCTGTTGGCATCGTGGGTCCGACACCTGGTTTTTGTGAATAATTGATCGAAATGTGGCTGTCCGTCCGTATAGAATCTACGCTGTCATAGAAATAAAACGTCCCATTTTTCAAGTATTCGTATACTCAGGCTGACGCTGACTGGAAATATTCAATTTTCGGGACTACATTGAACCGAGTTCTCAAGGAGCCCCGCATGTCTTCCACTCAGGCCAACGCAGCGGCGATCCGCGCCTTTCGTATTATTGAAATCATCTCGGCCGCACGAGAACCACTGACGCTTGCGCAAATTTCTGAGCGTATCGAGCTGCCCAAACAGTCCGTACATCGCCTGCTCAAGCAGCTGGAAAGCGCCTGGATCATTTCACGCAATGGGCCCGGAAAACATTACGAATGTTCTTCACGCGTACGAAAAATGGCCGTCAACATGCTGATGGTCGACGGCCCTGCCGCAGCGCGGCGTGCCATATTGCAAGAATTGGTGGATACCGTGGATGAGACCTGTAATCTGGCCATGTCCACCGGGGACGGCATTGTTTATCTGGACAGGGTCGAAGCCAACTGGCCTCTGTCCACGATATTGAGCGCAGGTTCACGTGTGCCGCTGCACTGCACAGCCAGCGGTAAGCTCATGATGAGCTTTCTGCCCAGACAGCAGCGAGAACGGCTCTTGAACAAGCTTCCATTGCGCGGCAGCACCAGTCAGACAATTACTGACCGTGACGTGCTATGGCAAGAGCTGATTTCCATCCGAAAAAATCGCCTGAGCGTCAATAACCAGGAATACATGCCAGGCATTGTGGCGATTGCTGTTCCGGTCATGCAGGGGCGCTCGCGAGCCTGTGCGGCGGTGGCGATTCAATCATCGGCGGATCGCGCTTCGACCGAGAGTCTCAAGCACTTTCTGCCCGCATTACGAGAGGCGGCCGAGCATATCGCTGATACGTTTAACGAAAACATGGCCATGCTGTAAGTTGCCTCGTTAACACCCCTGCCCACCTGGCACGTCAGGGTTCTGCTTACCCCTGACAAGCCCGTTTTCAAACGCTACACGTCCAAAGACGCTTCCTCGCCCGCCTGCTGCATCGCCCACATCTGGGCGTAACGGCCTTGCAGTCGCAAGAGTTGTGCATGTGTACCGCGCTCCAGCACACTGCCATGCTCCAGCACAATGATTTCATCGGCGTTGACAATGGTCGACAAACGATGGGCAATCATCAATGTGCTGCGATCACGAGCCACTTGTTCCAGCTCTTGCTGAATGGCACGCTCGGTACGTGTGTCGAGGGCACTGGTGGCCTCATCAAATACCAGTATGGGTGGGTCTTTCAAAATGGTGCGGGCAATAGCCACCCGCTGCTTTTCGCCGCCAGAAAGCTTCAGGCCACGTTCGCCAACGAGCGTCTGGTAGCCCTTGGGCAGACTAAGAACGAAATCATGGATTCGTGCGGCCTGTGCGGCGCGAATGATTTCATCCTGGCTTGCGAGCGGGTTGCCATAAGCAATGTTGTACAAAATAGTGTCGTTAAAGAGCACGGTATCTTGTGGCACGATGCCAATATGCTGGCGCAAGCTTGCCTGAGTAAGCTCGCGAATATCCTGACCATTTATGCGTATGGCTCCGCCGTTAACATCGTAAAAGCGAAACAGCAACTTGGAGAGCGTCGACTTGCCCGCACCCGACGACCCTACAACCGCCACCGTCTTGCCCGCCGGAATCGAAAAACTCACGTTACGCAATATGGGGCGATCGTCTTCGTAGTTAAAGTCCACGCCCTCGAAAACAATTTCTGCCTGGCGCGATTTCAGCTTGTGCGCATCGGGGTGGTCGGCAACTTCCTGACCCTGCGCAAGCAAGCCAAACATGCGATCCATGTCGGCCAGTGAATGCTTGATTTCACGGTATACAAAGCCCAGAAAGTTAAGCGGTGCATAAAGCTGCGTAAGGTAAGCGGAAACCAGCACGACATCACCAACTGTCATGGTCTTACTGACCACACCGGACGCCGACAACCACAACAGCAGGGTTACACCCACCGTAATGATTACCCCTTGGCCAATGTTGAGCAGGTTCAGGGATATCTGGTTCTTTACAGCCGAATCTGCCCATTCGCCCAGATTGTGGTCATAACGGCTTACTTCGTACGTTTCATTACCAAAGTATTTGACGGTCTCGTAATTGATTAAGGCATCAATCGCCTTGCTGTTGGCTTTGCTATCCAGACTGTTCATGGTTCGACGGTAAACCATGCGTTTTTCGGTAACCAACAGTGTAAAAGCGATGTAAGCGCCGATCGTACCCAGCGTGACGGCGGCAAAGCGGATGTCATACCGCCACACCAAAATACCCGTAACCATGCTCAACTCAAGCAGTGTGGGCAAAATATTGAACACCGTAAAGTTGAGCAGAAACCCGATACCTTTGGTTCCCCGCTCAATGTCACGACTTAAACCGCCAGTTTGACGGTCCATGTGAAAACGCAGCGACAGCGAAAAAAGATGCGAAAACAACTGAGTGGCAATACGACGCACAGAGCCCTGGGTTACGCGTGCAAACAATGCATCGCGCAGTTCACCAAAAACACTGCTCGCCAACCGCGCAAAACCATAGCCCAGCAAGGCCGCAACGGGCAAGGCCATCAAGGTGGCCGGCACACTAAGCTGGTCGACAATGTCTTTAAGAAAAATAGGCAGGATGACGCTGGCCACTTTCGCGGCCACCAGACAGGCCAATGCCGCAATGACACGGTATTTAAATTGCCACACATAAGGCAGCAACGATTTCAGAACCGAAAGATCGTTCCGTTTACTTGAAGAGGGGGCCGGAGAGGCAGACATGCAAGAAACACTTGGTGAAAGTTAGCGCGTCTGACATTGTACGCACTGACGGCGTTGCGCTCATGAGTAGCCTGCACGGCATTGAAATACTCTGACACGTCTATTGGCACCAGAAAAAGGCCGTGCTGCTACTACAATATCGGCATTGTGCACGCGGAGACCTCCGCGTCTCTGCCGGAGACTGTATGACTGTTTCACCCTTCGATTACGAAGCCACCCTTCTTGCTTGCGCAAGGGGCGACCAAAAAGCGTTTCAACGTCTTTACGAATACGAGGCACCCCGCATGCTAGCGCTGGGCATGTCCATGCTCGGCCAACGGGCCGCAGCAGAAGAACTGGTCTGCGATACCTTTGTGCTGGTCTGGAAAAACGCAGAAAGCTTTGATGCAAGCTCCGGCAAAGGCCGGGCGTGGCTGTACAGCATATTAAGATACCGGGCCTTGAAGCGCCTTCGTCAGTCTTCATCCTACACGTTGAAAGGCGCGACTTCATCCGAATCGCTGCCTGTGCTAACACCCGAACCTGGTCAATCGGCAACTAGCCTGCTCAATGCCTTGACCCGGCTTGATGAAAGCCAGCGTCATCCGATATTGATGGCCTTTTACAAAGGCTATTCGTATGAGCAGATCGCCACGAGGCTGAAGATATCGCCGATACAGGCACGCATGCGTGCTCAAGTAGGCCTTAGCCACTTGCGGGAGCTGCGCCAAGCATGAGCAGCACCGACATTTCAAAACACAATGTTCTCATTGCAGAGTACACGCTGGGCTTATTAAGCTCGCACGACACCGCCCGCGCGCACAGGCTGCTAAGCGAAAGCGACGAAGCCATCGCCCTGGCGCTAGACTGGGAAGACAGCCTGCTTGATCTCAGCGACGTATTGCCGCCAATGGATCCGTCGCCACTGCTGTTGCAGCGCATTCAGACCACACTCGGTCACGACACTACGCCAGCGCCATCAAGCCTGTATCGAAAGCCTGCCGCCGCCGTAAATGGCGCTGCGCATGAGCCCGACGTGACAACAATCGCAGCAGACTCACACACACCTTTGCAGCCGCCTCTGTCGGAGCAGTCCGAAAACACGGAAAAAGCTGGCATACCGACGTCGCAGCCTGCAGGCTCCCGCGCGACGAGTCGTGCAACAACCCCACAGCCCAGCACCATCAGTACAGACACGGCGGAGCACACAGCCACCTGTTGGCTAAGAAGCCGCAGCACACCGCAAACCCCAGCGGCGCCACGGCTCGAACCCTCGTTTGGGCACAGTGCTGAGAAAAATGACAGCATCACGCCGCCGCCAGATACCAAAACCGCCTATGCCCCCCCCAACCGTAGCATTGCTACAGAACAAATCGGGGTTAACCCTGCAGATCGGCCTCGTACTTCTGATCGCCTAAACGATGGCGCTGCTGCCTCCACGACGCACACCACACCCGCACCTGCGCGCACAGATGCTTCCACACATGCACCTGCACCCACACCTGCACGTACAGCTGCGCCAGCTCCAGCACACGCACCTACATCTGCACGTGCACCCGCTCCCGCATCAATGGCCGCGGCAAAAGCAACACACGACAGGGCGGTCCATCCTGGCGCCCGCCAGCCAAAAGCATCGCACCAAAGCGTCGCCGGCAATATCTGGGTTTGGCGCGCTGCTACAGCTATTTTTGCCGGTATTGCCTTGGTACTCGCAGTCATACCCTCTCAGCCTGCGCAGCCACCCATCAATATTGTGACCGTCGCACCAACCCAGGCTGCCATTTTGCAGGCACCCGGGCAAACATCCACGCCAGGATGGGTTGTTACGTTCGATCCACAAGGCAATGTATTGATGAAGCCACAGGTGCGCAGCGACATACCTGCCGACACATCCGTACAGCTATGGACCCGAAGTGCCTCCATGCCGCAGGCTCGTTCGCTGGGCCTCATAGACCCCAACCTCCCGGTAACGGTTCCGGCATCACTCATGGGCACATTGGGTGAAGATCAGCTGTTTGAAATGACACTCGAACCACAAGGCGGCTCGCCAAATGCGAGCCCAAGTGGTCCCGTATTGTTCATCGGCCAAGTCATCACGTTTGGCGCGCCGGAGCCTGCACCAACCACCCAAGCCACAAACGTTGCACCTAAAGGCTCAATGCAGTAGCGAGGGCAGCAGCGGCAGCGGCAGCGGCAGCGGCAGCGGCAAATATAGCCGAGGCCGCCTCGACAGCAAACGCCGTAGCGATAAATGCCGTAGCTGGAACATCCCTAGCGGTAAATCCCACAGCAGCAAATGTTGTAGCAAAAAATGTCGTAGCGGCAGATGCGCTTTCGCAGTGGAGCGCCCTGCACGAGCTTCAGTCCATAACATGGTTATACGACTACATACGCCGTGAAGCCGCTAGCGGAGTAAGTAACCTGAATGGTGACGCAATCGGCAGCGGTCGACGGCAGTGACAATCGCAGTAGCTTTTGCAACGGCAGTAGCCGTAGCAACAGTAGGAGCGGTAACAGTAGCAATAAGCAGCAGTAGCGTAGCAATTGCAGTAGCTGCAGCAATGGCAATGGCGATTTAAGTATGCAGCTTCACATCTGTATGCAGAAAAAAATGCACAACGTGTAAACCTGGCTCGCGAGATATGCCGGAGGCGCTTGCGCCCCGATGATATCAATTAAGCTTGCGTTAGCTAAGGCTATCGAGCGTTCTGTTGCAGAACGTCTAGATCTTCATCGGTAAACCCGGCCTCGCGGCGGGCAGACAAATTGAACGGCCCACGCAGACGAGGGGCGCGGTATGTTGTTGCCAACTCAGCAAATCGCGCAACGGGGTCGGCACCCTGACGCTCGCATTCATAGCGGTACCAGTGATTGCCCACCGCAACATGACCGATTTCATCGCGCAAAATAATGTCAATAATGGCCGCTCCGGCGGCGTCACCCGCACCGGCCAGTTTGTCGCGTACAACGGGCGAAGCGTCAAGACCTCGCGCCTCCAGCGTTCGGGGCACCAGAGCCAGACGAGCCAGCAAATTATCCTGTGTGCGCTCTGCCATTTCCCAAAGACCATCGTGGGCAGGCATATCGCCATACTGATAACCCATGGTCTGCAAATGCCCTTTCAGCAGCCCAAAATGATAAGCCTCTTCGCGGGCGACCCGAGCCCAGTCACGATAAAAACCTTCAGGCATGCCGGCAAAGCGCCAAAGTATGTCCAACGCCAGATTTATAGCGTTAAATTCAATGTGAGCCAGCGAATGAATGAGCGCCGCCCGGCCCTCGGGCGAACCCATTGAACGTGGCTTTACCTGTTGGGGTGGCACCAGTAGAGGTTGTGGTGGACGCCCGGGAATGCCATTGGGTGCTGTAATTTCGGCATGACAATCGATCTCAAGCAAGTCAGACAACTGACCTGTGGCCGCCATTTTCTGTGTCGGATCCGAAATCAGCAACGCTGAAAGTGCTTTATTGCGCAGCAAATCAGCTGACATGAAAACCTCTTGGTGCTCAGCCCTAGGGTGGCGATGAAAACAATACAACTCGCTTGCACGTGAACCGCAGTCAGGCAAACCGATCAGACAGGCAGCGGCGTATCAAAGCCGTTGTGGATCTGCTGCCTCGTTATCGCCGAGGGCGGCACCCAACATGTCTTTGATGTTATTAAGGTCTTTGCGCAGTGCCTGCAACTCTGCACCCGAAAGCCGGACTGCAGCATCCTGATCATGCGGTACGTCGTGCAGATCACCCAGCCGATTACGCGCCCCGCTGATGGTAAACCCCTCTTCATAGAGTAGGTGGCGAATACGCCTGATCAGCAGCACTTCGTGGTGCTGGTAGTAACGACGGTTGCCCCGGCGCTTTACAGGCTTAAGCTGCGTGAACTCTTGCTCCCAATAGCGCAACACGTGGGGCTTGACGCAACATAGATCGCTGACCTCACCAATCGTAAAGTAACGCTTGGCAGGTATGGGCGGCAAAATGACTGTTTTTTCGCTTGTGCTCATGTGCGGATTGTATGCCGATTAAGAATGAAGCGCATCGCCGCTGGCGACGATGCCTGAATGCCGCCGGACAACCGACGATAAACGTTGCCGCCCCGTTTGCAATCGGCCCAGCCTCAAGGGCAAAGCCTGCATGCAACCGTGGCGGCAACACCAGTAGCCCACCCTAGCAACCTATTTGGGCGATGTTGCAGGTTTGCCAGCCAGCTCGACCACACTTTTGAGCTTCTGGCTTGCATGAAACGTAACCACCCGGCGCGCTGCAATAGGGATGACCTCGCCGGTTTTGGGGTTACGCCCGGGACGCGGCGGCTTGTCACGAACCTGGAAGTTTCCGAAACCTGACAGTTTGACCTCTACGCCATGCGCCAGGGATTCGCGGATTTCTTCGAAAAACGTGTCGACGATATCTTTGGCTTCACGTTTATTCAGGCCCACGCGTTCGAATAATAACTCGGCAAGTTCTGCCTTGGTGAGAGTGCGATCGGATTTCATTGTGATGATTTGCTCCTTAAGCACGCGGACGTACGCCAGACATATTGACCAACGCATCAAGCAGGCTGGCCAGACAACGCTCTACGGTAGCTTCATCAAGCGTGGTGTCACGCCCTTGCAGCCAGAAACGAAACGCCATGCTTTTTTCAGTATTTTGCACTGCCTTGTCGCGCCAGACATCGAAAAGTTTAATGTCCTTTACGATACTGAGCGTAGCATCAGACTGAATTTTACTGTTGAGTGTATCAAGCAATTGACCGTAAGTAATTGATACATCAACCCACACAGCCAAATCACGAATGACCACAGGCTGTCGTGACAGCTCGCGCGGTTGGAACAAGCCAACCTCAGACAGGGCTTCGGCGTCTACTTCAAACACGACCGGCGCGTGGACGAGATCATACTGCTGCGCCCAGCGCGGGTGCAGCTCACCCAGCCATCCTATACTCTTGCCGTCGAGCTCAAGACGTGCTGAACGCCCTGGGTGCAATGCCGGATGTGCCTCAGCAATGCACTCAAGCTTGGATGCCTGGTGACCAAGCACACTTTCAAGGTCATTTTTTACATCATAGAAGTCTACCTGACGCGTCGGCACACCCCATTGTTCTTCGTCAGCGGGGCCCCACGCCGCGCCCGCCAAACGCATGGGCTGATTAACCCCTGCGACCGTCAGATCTCCATCAGGCACTGACGCGTCACGCATAAACACGCGGCCCAGCTCAAAAACCCTTACACGACTTTGCTTGCGGTTGGCGTTATGCACGATATTGGCGACCAGACCACCAATAAGACTGGAGCGCATGACAGCGAGCTGGCTTGCAATAGGGTTAAGCAGTTTGATGGGGTTGGCATTGCCAACCAGATCATGCTCCCAAACCTCTTCAACAAACGCAAAGTTGACGACCTCTTGGTAATCAAGCGAGGCCATGGCGGCACGCAGCATGTGCGGCCCGCGCAATGTTTCGACCTCAGTGCGCATCTTGGCTTGCGCAACGGGCGGCACATCAGGGATACGCTCGAACCCATAAATACGCGCCACTTCTTCGATGAGATCTTCTTCAATGCATAGATCAAACCGGTACGACGGCGGTGTCACCGAGAACACATCATCGGTAATGACATGTTGCAACCCCAGGCTGGTAAAAATGCGAGCAACTTCTTCACGCGTTAGCGGAATGCCAAGAATGCGCTGACAGCGTTGCAGACGCATCTGCACAGGGTTGCGCTCTGGCAGGTTAATGACCTGATCGTCTACGGGGCCTGCCTGACCACCGCAGATATCCAGGATCAGGCGGGTCATGAATTGCAGATGCTCAGGGATGGAGGCAAAATCCACACCGCGTTCAAAGCGATGGCTGGCTTCTGAACTGAATTTGTAGCGGCGGGCACGACCCATAATGGCCTCAGGCCACCAGAAAGCCGCTTCTACATAAATTGCAGTCGTGTCGAGCGTGACGGCGGAGGTTTCGCCACCCATGATGCCCGCAAGGCTTTCAAGCTGGTCACCACTGGCAATAACACCGACATCGGTGTCGAGTGTTACCGTTTGCCCGTTAAGCAGCTCGATCTGCTCGCCTGGCTTGGCCCAACGTACAGTAAGACCACCCTGCACACGATCAAGGTCAAACACATGGGTAGGCCGGCCAAGCTCAAGCATGACATAGTTGGAAATATCAACCAGCGCAGAAATCGGGCGTTGCCCTGCACGCTCAAGGCGCGCTTTCATCCACGATGGCGTCTGTGCCCTGGCGTTGACACCTCGAATAATACGACCGGCAAAGCGGCCGCACAGGTCTGGTGCCTGTACTTGCACAGGCAGGTGGTCTTGCAATGTGGCAACAACAGGCTCAGCCGACGGCAATTGAAGTGACTTACCCGTAAGCGCCGCCACCTCTCGTGCCACCCCAAGTATAGAGAGGCAGTCTGCCCTGTTAGGGGTTAGCTTGAGGGTGAACAGCATATCGTCGAGATCAAGCGCGTCGCGCAGCGATTGGCCAACCGTGGCTGACTGATCAAGTTCGAGCAAACCGGCGTGATCCTGGGACAAGCCCAGCTCACGGGCGGAACACAGCATGCCGGCTGATTCCACGCCACGCATTTTGACCGGACCGATTTTCATGCCGCCCGGAAGCTCGGCACCCACGCGCGCAAGCGGCACTTTAATGCCTGCCGTAGCGTTGGGCGCACCGCAGACGATTTGCAACAAGGCACCAGAGCCGTCATCTACCTGGCATACACGCAGCTTGTCAGCATCGGGGTGCGCAGCAACATCAACGATGTGTGCGACAACAATGCCACTGAATGGCGGTGCAACAGGGTTCGTCTCTTCAACTTCGAGGCCGGCCATGGTAAGCCGGTGCGACAGTTCTTCTGTGCTGATGTCTGGGTTGACGAAAGCGCGTAGCCAGGACTCGGGGAATTGCATGTTCTGCTCTCAGGAAGCGGGTGTTTCGGACGTTTAGCGATTGAACTGGCGCAAAAAGCGCAGATCGCCCTCGAAAAACTGGCGCAAATCGTTGACGCCATAACGCAGCATGGTCAGGCGTTCTATACCCGAACCAAAGGCAAAGCCGATATAGCGTTCGGGGTCTAGCCCGTAATTGCGCACCACTTCGGGGTGTACCTGGCCCGACCCCGAAATTTCAAGCCAGCGCCCCTGATTGGGGCCTGACGTAAACATCATGTCAATTTCGGCGGAGGGCTCAGTGAACGGGAAAAAAGACGGGCGGAATCGCACTGACAAATCATCAGTTTCAAAAAAGGCGCGCAGGAAGTCGGTATATACCCCCTTCAGGTCGGCGAAAGATATGTCTTCGGCGATCCACAGTCCTTCAACCTGATGAAACATGGGCGAATGCGTAGCGTCACTGTCTACACGGTAAGTGCGCCCAGGAGCAATGACTTTAATGGGGGGCTTGTGCATGCGTGCATAGCGCACTTGCATGGGGCTGGTGTGCGTGCGCAATAACAGCGGCAAACCTTGCGCATCGTTCATGTCGACATAAAACGTGTCTTGCATGGAGCGTGCGGGATGGTTTTCGGGGTTATTGAGGGCGGTGAAGTTGGTCCAGTCATTTTCGATTTCGGGGCCGTCTGCCACGTCAAAACCGATGGACCTGAAAATGGCTTCTATGCGTTGCCAGGTATGGATAACCGGGTGAATACCCCCGAACCTGCGGCCACGACCTGGCAAGCTGACATCTATGGTTTCTGAGGCCAGACGCTTGTCGAGATCGGCCTGGGCCAGGCCGGCACGCCGCTCATTGAGCAAAGCTTCGATCTGCTGCTTCAGTTGATTGATGCGCGCGCCTTCGGCCTTTTTCTGCTCGGGATCGAGCTTGCCCAAGCCTTTGAGCAATAGCGTCAATGCGCCCTGCTTGCCAAGAAACCTGGCTTTGGCGTTTTCGAGTGCCGCAGCGTCAGCAGCTTGCGCAAAGAGTTCTTTGGCCTGCAAGACCAGATCGTCAGCCATAGATGTCATGATGTGGGGTTTCCAAATGCAAACGGAGCCCAAAAGAGCCCCGTTTGCAACAATACAACAGAATCGCAGCCGATCAGGAAGCCAGCGCGGATTTAGCTTGGGCTACCACGGCAGCAAAGCCAGCCTTGTCGTGAACAGCCATATCGGCAAGCACTTTGCGGTCGAGTTCGATCGACGCTTTTTTGGTGCCGGCAATGAATACGCTGTACGACATACCCAGTTCGCGGCAGGCCGCGTTAATACGGGTGATCCAGAGAGCACGGAAAGTGCGCTTTTTGTTGCGACGGTCACGGTAGGCATATTGCCCAGCCTTCATGACTGCCTGTTTGGCGATTCTGAATACATTACCTCGGCGGCCGCGATAACCTTTGGCAGCTTTAATAACTTTTTTGTGACGAGCTCGGGCGGTAACGCCGCGTTTTACGCGTGGCATAGTAGTGGTTCTCCGTTATATCAAGCGAAAGGCAACATGGCCTTGACCGCGGCGACGTCTGAGGCGTGCACTGCGGCAGAACCGCGCAACTGGCGCTTGTTCTTGGTGGTTTTCTTGGTGAGGATGTGGCGCTTAAACGCCTGGCCCCGCTTGATAGACCCGCTACCGCGAACCTTAAAGCGCTTTGACGCGCCTTTTTTGGTCTTCATCTTAGGCATGTGTAACTCGGAAATTTGTGGATGCAGGTGGCCCCAAAACAGTCTGGCGACACTTGCTTGACCTGGCGACCCACTTATTGGCTTTCTCCAGGCGATGACAAGCCCGGAAAAGCCCTTGATTATATGATGAATTCTGCCCGTGTGTCCAACCGTTTTCAGGCTTGATTAACAATCAGGCCTGACTCATGGCCAAGGCTGCCTGAAATGGATGGCCTCGGCGATGTGTAGCTCGGCTATTTCATCAGCACCCGCCAGATCTGCCACAGTGCGCGCCACACGCAAAACACGGCTGGCTGTGCGTGCCGACCAATGCCAGCGCACAAGCGCCTGCTTCATCAAGGCGGCCGTTACGGGTGACAGCTTGCAATAAGCTTTTATACCTGCCTCGTTCAGGGTGGCATTATGACAGTTCTGCCGGCGCTGCTGTCGGGCACGGCAAGCCTGTACTCGCTGACGCACGCTGGCCGATGCTTCGCCGGGCGGCATATCGAGCCAATGCCCCTCTGTCGCCGGCAGAGAAATCTGGATATCAATGCGATCAAGCAAAGGCCCTGAGATACGCTGACGATATTTGGCAATGCTGTCAGGCGTGCAGGCACAAGGCCTGACGGGGTGCCCCAGCCAACCACAAGGGCACGGGTTCATGGCTGCCACCAGTTGAAAAGCGGCTGGAAACGTAAGCGTGCGCGCCGCACGGGCAATAGAAATATGGCCGGTTTCCAGCGGTTCGCGCAAGCACTCGAGCACATGCCGCTGAAACTCGGGCAATTCATCCAGAAACAAGACGCCACGATGGGCTCTGCTGATTTCACCGGGACGTGGCACCGCCCCCCCACCCACCAATGCAGCGGCCGAGGCAGAATGATGAGGCGCACGAAATGGCGGTTGCACCTGGCATGGCAAATCTATGCCCTCTAAGCCCGCCAAAGCGCAAACTTCCAGTGACTGTTCGGTATCCAGCTGTGGCAGCAAACCTGGCAAACGTTGTGCCAACATGCTTTTCCCGGTGCCTGGAGGGCCGGACATAAGCAGACTGTGGCCCCCGGCCGCAGCAACCTCAAGCGCACGCCTGGCCTGCGGTTGCCCCCGCACATCAGAAAGACAGCGGACTGCCGCCTGGCATGCGTCAGGCACATTGAGCTTCTCGTCTGGGGGTGTAGCGACAGGCAAGGACGAGACACCCGAAAAATGTGCTGCTACGTCTGCCAGTGTGCGTGCAGCCAGCACATGAATACCAGGCACCCGAGCGGCAGATGCCGCATTGGCCTCTGGCAAAACCAATACTGCACCGGCATGCTGCCGCGCCACAGCCAGCGCAATGGCCAGCGGAGCGTTGACCGCCATAACGGCACCTGTCAACGACAATTCACCCGCCAGCACATAACGCGACACATCGGGCTGCACACAACGACCCTGCTTAGACGTTGCCTCTTTGGAACCAGGAGCATTTAACTGCGCCGAAGCCAGCAAAATACCCAGCGCAATGGGAAGATCAAAACGGCCTGAATCTTTCGGCAAATCGGCCGGTGCAAGATTGACCGTGACGCGCCCTGCCGGAAACTCGTAGCCGCTGCTGACAATGGCGGCTCGCACGCGCTCACGGCTTTCGCGTACGCCTGCGCCTGGCAAGCCGACCACATTGAATGACGGAAGCCCGGCTCCTACATATACCTCGACCCTGACCGCGCAGCCCTCAAGCCCGTAGAGTGCGCGACTGGCCACCACTGCCAGTGACATATAACACCTCGCCAAACGGCAGACAGGACGAAAACCGTACCTGATGAATGCCGTGCGGCGAGTATGACGTGATAGCAAGCCCAGCGAGACGGGTCGAGTAACAAATTATCCACCGGAAAAACTACCAACAAACGCCACGTGCTTCCCGAAAGTGCGCCTGTTTCGCAACGAAGACCACATCGCTGCAGCGAACGTTGCTTTTGCGCTGTGTGCATCTTCGTTAGGTGCCCCTCGCACCAGGTCGCGCCTCCGCTGGGGGTTTCTTGGCTAGTTGCCTCTTGCGCTGTGAACCTGTTGCGCTGCGAACCTGTTGCGCTAGGGTATCTCTTGCGCTAGGCGCCCCTTGCAGCAATTGGCGCTTCCGCTGGGCGGGCGTCACACGTGCGAAGTGCCCTGCTGCAGTGGCGTGTCTGGCCGCCCCTCAAGAGCCTGCACCCTGGATTCGAGCGCGGTTATGCGCGAAAGCGCACGCTCAAGTAACTGGGCCTGCACATCAAATTCATCTCGCGTGACCAGGTCCATACGTGAGAACGTCTGTGCCATCATCGCCTTGACGTTACGTTCGATGTCTGCCGCCGGGCTTTTGGCAATAAGGTCAGACATGTTTTTTTGAAACTCTTCGATCCAATCGCTGCGGCCTATCATGGCTATCTCCATTGACTTAATGGTCTAGTGTACAAAAAAACGGACTTGGAAAAGTCCGTTTTGGTGCAACTGGCTTGAACGTTGCCTTGAGCGCAAATGCCGGGCATGTTGCAAGCATACCCGGCGTGTCGCTTAAGGCCTTCGGCTAATGGTGCACTTTAAAAAACCCTAGCAAAATGTCACTGCTTGGTAGCACCTGCACGGTGACATCCGCAGCATGGCGATTACTTTTGGTTGGCCGGTGGTGGCGCATCAGTGCTGGGGCTGCCATCGCCAAGCTTGTCTTGAATGGCCTTGTCTGCCTTGTCAGCACCAGAGCGAATGGCTGCACCCGCCTCATCTGCCTTTTCAGCGGTGGCGTCTTTGAGTTCTTTTGCCTTTTCAGCCACCGCGTCGCCAGCTTCCTTGGCATCTTGCTTGAGCTTTTCAGTTTCGGAAGGCTCTGCAGGTGTCATGGTGCTGCTAGTAGCGGGCGCTGGCTCAGCTGCTGGCGCAACCTGAGGCTCAGGGGTAGGTGCTGGCGTAGGTGCTGGCGTAGGTGCTGGGGCAGGCGCCGTCTCAGGCACTACAACGGGGGCTGCAACGCCTGAGTCAACAGCATTTTTGTCCTCTTCCTTGGAGCAAGCGGCAAGCAGGCTCATGGAAGCGATGATTCCGATAATGGCTATGTGTGTGCGGGTCTTGTTCATGATGATTCCTCACTTTTTTAAAACGATGTCGCAAGATATTTTTGTTGTTGGATTGCAGCGCGACAAATAACCCAACAACGAACTGATGATCTGGCCTTTTGGCGAAATGTCTTTCGAGATTACTGCGTCGAGGTGCCAGGAGCCGGGCTCGACTCAGGTGCCGTACCCTGTGCAGGTGCTGCGTCAGGTGCAGTGGTCATGCCGGAATCAGCCGGGGGAGGCGTATCGTCACCCTTTGAACACGCGGCAAGCAGGCTTAGGGAGGCAGCCATGGCACTTAAAGCCAAATGTGCACGTGATTTGTTCATGATGTTCCTCTCTCGTCCAACGTCGCGCTATATACCTTGCCGATCCGGCGCGACTGAAGCATCGGCCGCCAGCTCGTGCTTGTTACAACTGGCTTGGTAACAATTCTAGCGACAGATCAAGTCCCGACCATGAACCTAGTGTAATTCCTGATTTCATTTGCTCAGATTTTTTGCTTGGAATTCTGGCGAAAGCCGCATAAGCCTTGGCCCGTGACGCGTTTGCCCGAAAACACGCTTCTACAGTCAGATACAAACCACCTCTGAGACAAGGGTTTTGTTACATTTTTGTGCGTTTTTGGAACGCTTGAAATCGGTTCATTCATCAGCCATTGTGCTGTTTGTGCGAAATTGCGGAGAATGCTTACGGCACTTAGTTGCAGCGTGGGCTGCCCGCCGGCTAGCTTAAGAGAGCGTTTATTGACGGCGGCAATACGGCATATGAGCCGATGGTTGTCGAAATGAAGTTTGTGCATCGCTCAATCATATTCTTGGCCTTTAAGGTTTGAGAATGACATTTGACAAGCACCGCTAGCGCTTGCCCATAATCTTTTCGGGCCTTATCAAGTCTGTGGTGCTGTGCATAAATCGCCCTATTTTGGTGCGCGCTCCCTGTTATGGTGCGTGGCCCTCGCTATTTTCCACTTTTCTTGGTCTGCTCCCTGCCAAAAACGGTATTAACAGTTTCGACATGACCGACGCTGGTGGCTCTTTGCATTCTGCAAACAACTCGCTCCTGCTCCCCTTCGCATTCATCAAGCAATCCGCCCCTGCCTCTCCTTCGCATTCATCGAACAACTCGCTCCTCCCCCCTTCGTCTTCTTTCAATTTGAAAAACTGGCACGTTCATTGCGTAAGTCATCTTGCCCCCTAACAGAGGAATTGCAATGAAACTTATCACCGCCATTATCAAACCCTTCAAGCTGGATGAAGTAAGGGAAGCCCTGTCCGACATTGGCATACAAGGCATGACTGTCACCGAGGTAAAGGGTTTCGGTCGACAGAAAGGTCACACCGAGTTGTACCGTGGCGCGGAGTACACCGTAGATTTTCTGCCCAAATTACGTCTGGAGCTGGCTGTGACCGACGAGCAACTCGATCTGGCTTTAGAAACCCTGTGCTCAGCTGCCCACACCGGCAAGATTGGAGACGGAAAGATATTCATTACGTCCCTGGAGCAAGTGGTACGCATACGCACAGGAGAACAAGGCGAAGCAGCCCTTTGACATGAGCACTGCAACATTAGCCGTTTTACTCTTCAGGAGAACCACTCATGGATAAAGTCGATTTCGTGTGGGTCAGCATTTCAACTCTGCTGGTGTTATTAATGGTCATGCCAGGACTGGCGCTTTTTTATGGGGGGCTGGTTCGAAGCAAAAATGTGCTCTCCATATTGGTCCAGGTGGTGTCAGTGTTCGCACTGGCCTTAATTCTCTGGTTTGCCTATGGCTATTCGCTGGCCTTCACAGAAGGCAATGCATTTTTGGGTGGGTTTTCTCGCCTCTTCTTCAGCGGGATGCAAAATGTGGCGACGGGTTCATACAAGATCAGCGGCACCATTCCCGAACTGACTTTCGCCGCGTTTCAGGCCACGTTCGCCGGCATTACCTGCGCCCTGATTGTGGGCGGGTTTGCGGAACGCGTCCGTTTTTCAGCCGTGCTGGTATTCACGGTTAGCTGGATGACGCTGGCCTATCTTCCCATCGCCCATATGGTGTGGGGGCCTGGTGGATGGTTACTGGCGCGAGGTGCTCTGGACTTCGCGGGAGGCACGGTCGTACACATCAACGCCGGGGTCGCTGCGCTGGTCGCCGCCTATGTCGTGGGCAATCGGTTGGGGTATGGACGTGAACCCATGCAGCCTCACAACTTGCCCATGGTCATGATTGGGGCAGCCTTGCTCTGGGTGGGATGGTTCGGCTTTAACGCGGGGTCAGCATTGGCAGCCAACGAGACGGCCGCACTGGCTTTTTTCAACACCATGATCGCTACGGCTGGCGCAATCTTCAGCTGGACGTTCATAGAGTGGAAATACAAAGGCAAACCGTCCCTGCTGGGCGCTATCTCCGGCGCCATCGCCGGCCTTGTGGGTGTGACCCCTGCCGCAGGTCTCGTAGGGCCGGTAGGCGCCTTCATTATCGGCCTTATCACAGGCGCCATCTGCCTGTGGGGCGTAAACGGCCTCAAACACTGGTTGAAGGTGGATGACAGCCTGGATGTTTTCGGCATACACGCCGTGGGCGGGATAGCCGGCGCACTGTTGACGGGCGTCTTCAATGCCAAGCCTCTGGGCGGCCCCGGTCTGGAACATCTTGGTGACATTCCATTCCAGGTGTGGCTGCAACTGGAGGCTGTGCTCATTACCGTGGTCTGGTCAGCACTCGCCGCCTATATCGCCTGCGTTATCGCCGGCAAGCTCTGCGGTGGCATGCGGGTTAATGCGGAACAGGAGCGTGAAGGACTAAACGTTACCAGTCACGGTGAAAGCGCTTACCAGCTTTAATTTATGAGGGAGGCCAGGTCAATGCGCTCAGCGCGGTTAAGGGCCATGGCCACCTTGGTTCTCAGTGCATTGGAATGGGCCTGGCGAATTTCTTTTTTGACATCAAGCATTTGCTGAGGATGCATAGAAAACTGAGTCAGGCCCAGCCCCAGCAGCATACGCGTAACGCGGGCATCGCCCGCCATCTCACCGCATACGGCAACAGGCTTGCCCGCCCTTTCGCCGGCATTAATCGTATGCGCAATGAGGCGCAGCACGGCAGGATGCATGGGGTCATACAGATCAGCTACATCGCTGTCGCCGCGGTCTATGGCTAGCGTGTACTGAATAAGATCATTGGTACCGATAGAAAGAAAATCGAGCGTATCAACAAAAGGCTCGATGGCTATAGCCATGGCCGGTATTTCTACCATTGCCCCAAGCGAATAATTGCGCGCATAAGGCGTACCGCGCTCGTCGAGCTCGCGACAGGCCGACTCAATGGCCGCTCGCGTGGCACGCACTTCGTGCATATGCGAAATCATCGGGATAAGTATTCGCACATGCCCAAAAATGGAAGCGCGCAATAAGGCCCGCAATTGCGTGGCAAAAATCTCGGGGTTAGCAAGACAATAGCGTATTGCTCTAAGCCCAAGCGCAGGATTGGTTGCCACCGTGGTATCGCCATCGAGGCTTTTATCGGCGCCAATGTCGAGCGTGCGTATGGTGACAGGCCGCCCCTGCATGGCTTTGACCACAGAAGCGTAGGCTTCGTATTGCTCTTCTTCTGAGGGCAAGTCAGGCCGCCCCATGAACAAGAATTCGCTGCGAAACAAACCTATGCCATCGGCGCCCGCCTGAACGGCCGCTTCAGCCTCTTCAGGCAGCTCGATATTGGCCTCTAGCTTGATGGTAATGCCATCGAGCGTCATGGCAGGTGCGTCGCGCAATCTGGCAAGCTCAAGACGCTCGCGCGCGTAATCAGCCTGCCGCTGTCGGTATTCGTTCAGGATCTGGGCTGATGGGTTAACCAGCACAGCGCCAGTAAAACCATCGGCAATCAGTACGTCTCCGTCGCGTACCAGACTGCGAAAATGACCCAGCCCGACTACGGCAGGTACATTCATGCTGCGGGCCACAATTGCCGTGTGCGAGGTGGGCCCGCCCAGATCTGTCAGAAATGCTGCAAACCTTCCACCACGTAAACGCAGCATATCGGCAGGTGAGATGTCTCGCGCCACCACAATCAGCGGATCATCGGTCTCGGCCGAGTCAAAGGCCGGCAGCAGTGGCGGCGAGCCCGCCATAACGCGCAACACGCGCTCAATAACCTGGCGTATGTCGCCTCCACGCTCGCGCAGGTACTCATCTTCCATGAGGGCAAACTGTTCGGTCAAAAACTGACCCTGACTGGTCAGTGCCCACTCGGCGTTATAGTGCCGCCCGACAATGAGATCACATGTTTGCTGCAACAGCACGGGATCACCCAGCAACATGCTGTGTACCGTGAGCAAAGGGGCTAGCTCGCGTGGCGCATCATCGGGCAGTGTGACAGCAATGGCATCGAGCTCGTTACGCGCAGTTTGCAGTGCCTCTTTGAGGCGATCGCATTCGGCTTGCGCGTCTTCAGGCGAGATTCGGTAGTGAGCCACCTCAAGCGCTGCTGCACCCATAACCGCGGCACGACCAATTGCATACCCTTTTACAACGGCCTGGCCTTGGGCGCACACCATGGCATGGTCGCCACAGAGTGGCGATGACATGGACGATGTCGCATGTGCCGGGCTGTTGGGCGTCATAAGTACAGGGGCTCCAAAAACTGGCAAGCAGGTTTATTCGTGTTCGCCGAACTTGCCGTCAAACAAGGCCTTGATGTCTCGCAGAGCTTGTTCAGCATCTTCGCCGGTTGCATCAACTTTGACAGTGACACCCATACCAGCTGCAAGCATCATGACACCCATGATGCTTTTTGCATTGACCCGCTGCGCCCCCCGAGCAATAAACACTTCACTGGAAAATTTGCTGGCAAGCTGAGTAAGTTTGGCTGCTGCCCGGGCATGTAGACCCAGCTTATTGCTGATTACGATATCGATGGTAGGCATAAAAACTTATTATGTTTAATTAGCAGAACCTGCAAGCGTTAACTGTCGCACCCAGTGCTGAAGTGGGAGATCTCCATGCACTCTGCATCGACAATACCCCGGAGCGCACCTTGGCGCACACTTTCGCTTAGTTTATCTGGTTTTTCTTGCTGTTCGGTCAATGCTTTGAGAACCATGCACAAATTGCTGCCGGTAATTAAATGCGCGACCATGCCATCGCCAGCAACGAGGCGGATGGCTCGTTTGGCAATATTAAACGGCGTCGCACCATAAATATCGCAAAGCAGCAGCGTGGGTTCGTTCTCTTGGCGTAGCAGGCGCGCAAGACGAGTTACCTCTGCTTCGGGGTCGGCATCAGGCGCTACGTCAAACACATCAAGGCTGGCTTTGTGGCCCAGCACATGCTCGGCACATGAGGCGAACGCAGAGCCCAACGGCTCATGCATGACAAGAACTATACGAGCCATTCAAATACCCACAGCCTTTTCGAGTGCCGTGACAAAACAGCCTGCCACATCAAAACCGGTTTGCTCGGTAATCTCGACAAAACATGTTGGGCTCGTGACATTGATTTCGGTAATGTAGTCACCGATGACATCAAGCCCAACCAGAATCAGACCACGCTCGGCGAGCGTGGGCCCAATGGCATGTGCAATTTCAAGGTCGCGCGCTGTCAGTGGCTGTGCCACGCCGCGCCCGCCTGCTGCAAGGTTGCCGCGGGTTTCACCCGCCAACGGAATACGCGCCAGCGAATACGGCACAGGTTCGCCGCCAATAATCAGAATACGCTTGTCGCCATCAGCGATTTCAGGAATATAACGCTGGGCCATGATGGTCCGGCTGCCATCAACCGTAAGCGTTTCGAGTATTGCACCAAGATTGGGTTCGATGTGCTGCAGCCTGAAAATACCCGTGCCACCCATGCCGTCAAGCGGCTTTACGATGACATCACGATGACTGTCATGGAACGCGCGCAGCCGCTTCATATTGCGCGTTACGAGCGTAGGCGCTGTAAATTGGGCAAACTCGGTAATAGCGAGTTTTTCAGGATGGTTGCGTATACTCGCCCCTGAGTTGAACACCCGGGCGCCCTGTGCCTCTGCATACTCGAGCATATGCGTTGTATACACATACTCCATATCGAAGGGGGGATCTTTGCGCATGATGATCGCGTCAAACTCAGCAAGCGCCACGTCATCGGCCGCTGCAACGTCGCGCCACCAGGCGTGAGCATGCAGGTCGGCGCCGTCGACAAGCTCAATGCGTGTCGCCACGCATTTGACAGTGCCCTGGTCTATGAAAAGGTCGTCTTGCAACGTTACGCTTAGCGAGTGACCCCGCGCAACGAGCGCATGCATCATCGCTACTGACGAGTCTTTATACGCTTTCAGACCGGGCAATGGATCAATAACAAAAAGTACGTGCATACGCCACCTGCGTGCGCTGCGGGCCCCCGGTAAACCGGGCGCCCCAGTCATAATGTGCTGAAACTCAGGAGGCTGAATCGCCCGATTTACCGGCTACCGCTTTCTTGCGCGGAGCAAGCACCATCACCATTTGACGGCCTTCCAGTTTGGGCATTGCCTCAACCTGGCAGAGTTCTTCGAGGTCGTCACGAATGCGCTCAAGAACGCGCATGCCAAGCTCTTGGTGCGCCATTTCGCGACCGCGGAAACGCAAGGTAACTTTGGCCTTGTCGCCCTCTTCGATGAAGCGGCGCAGGTTGCGAAGCTTAACCTGATAATCACCTTCATCGGTACCGGGACGAAACTTGACTTCTTTGACCTGGATGACCTTCTGCTTTGATCGCGCTTCCTGTTTACGCTTTTGTTCCTGATACTTGAACTTGCCGTAGTCCATCAGGCGGCATACAGGGGGCGAAGCTGTTGGTGCAATTTCGACCAGATCGACTTCGTGTTCTTCTGAAAGACGCAGAGCGTCGGGCGTGTTGTACACACCCAGCTGTTCGCCATCTACGCCAATAAGACGCACCTCGGGGACACGGATTTCACCATTGATGCGATGAGGTTTTTCGGTTGCGATGTCTAAGACTCCTAGGGTTGTTAAAAAATGGTTCAGGCGACGGTCTGGGCGCTGTCTTGCCTGGTATTTATTTCGTGCTTCAGGCGGTCGGCGAAACCCGCCAATGGCATGACACCAAGGTCAAGACCACCGCGTCCGCGGACGGCAACTGTGCCTGCCTCGCGCTCTTTTTCGCCTACTACCAGAATGTACGGTACTTTTTGCATGCTGTGTTCACGGATTTTACGGGTGATTTTTTCACCGCGCAAATCGGATTCAGCTCTAAACCCTTGTTTTTTCAGGCTTAGCGTAATTTCGGCCGCATAACTGGCGGACGATTCAGAAATACAACACACTACGGCATGCACCGGAGCAAGCCAGGCCGGCATAGCACCAGCATGGTTTTCAATGAGCATGCCAATGAAACGCTCAAAAGAACCTAGTATGGCACGGTGCAGCATAACCGGCGTCTGTCGCTGGTCTGACGCGTCTACGTATTCTGCGCCAAGCCGCTTTGGCATGGAGAAATCAACCTGTATGGTTCCGCACTGCCAGTGACGGCCAATAGCATCTTTTAGGGTGTACTCGATCTTGGGCCCGTAGAAAGCGCCCTCGCCCGGCGTGACTTCGTAGTCGCAGCCAGTACGGTCAAGACTTTCCATGAGGGCTTTTTCAGCTTTGTCCCAAACTTCATCAGCGCCGATACGTTTTTCGGGACGGGTCGCCACTTTATACAAAATTTTGCTGAAGCCAAAGTCAGCATACACCTTCTGCAGCAGCGATGTAAACGCAGCGCACTCGTCCTGCAACTGGTCTTCGGTACAGAAAATATGGCCATCATCTTGGGTAAAACCGCGCACACGCATCATGCCATGCAGCGAACCCGAGGGCTCATTGCGATGACACTGACCAAACTCGCCATAACGCACGGGTAACTCGCGATATGAATGCAGGTTGGCATTGAAAATTTGCACATGGCCCGGGCAGTTCATGGGCTTGAGGCCGTAACTGCGGTTTTCAGACTCTGTGGTGAAAATATTTTCGGCGTAGTTGTCCCAGTGGCCGGTTTTTTTCCATAGCGACAGATCAAGAATTTGCGGAGCCTTGACTTCTTCGTAGTCGTTTTCCTGATATACGCGACGCATATACTGCTCAACCTGCTGCCAAAGCGTCCAGCCCTTGGGATGCCAGAAGATCAGACCTGGCGCCTCTTCTTGCATGTGAAACAGATCAAGCTCTCGGCCTAGCTTGCGGTGATCGCGCTTTTCGGCCTCTTCAAGCATATGCAGATAGGCCGCCTGTTCGTCTTTGGTAGCCCAGGCCGTGCCATAAATACGCTGCAACATCTCGTTATTGCTGTCACCGCGCCAATAGGCTCCCGCCACCTTCATCAATTTAAATACTTTGAGCTTGCCGGTTGAGGGCACGTGAGGGCCCCGGCACAGGTCAATGAACTCGCCTTCACGGTACAAGCTGATATTTTCATTTGACGGAATCGAGGCGATGATCTCAGCCTTGTAGTGCTCACCTATGCCTTTAAAGTAAGCCACAGCATCGTCGCGCTTCCATTCTTCGCGCGTAACCACCTCGTCTTTTTTGGCGAGCTCGGCCATTTTCTTTTCAATGGCTTCCAGATCGTCAGGCGTAAATGGCCGTTTATACGAAAAATCGTAGTAAAAGCCATTATCGATAACGGGGCCTATGGTGACCTGGGCTTCCGGAAATAACGACTTGACCGCATAGGCCAGCAAATGGGCGGTAGAGTGGCGGATGAGATCAAGACCATCTGCATCTTTGGCAGTAATGATGGCTAGCTGTGCATCACGCTCGATTACGTAGCTGGTATCGACCAGCCGCGACTCGCCTTCATCTATGGTCACCCGCCCTGCCAGCGCCGCACGCCCCAGCCCTGTGCCTATGGAATAAGCAACATCATTGACTGAAACGGGGCCTGCATACTCGCGCTGCGAGCCGTCGGGCAAGGTAATCTGAACCATAAAGCGTCCTGAAAAATACAAAAAAACGCGGCACTAGCCGCGTTCTGGTGAGTTTGGTTTTGCTAGTAAGCTGACAAAACAATACGCGGCGACCGTCAGGGGTGCCGTGTTGTAGTTCGAATGATGTTTGTGAGCCAAGACATAGCATGTATATATAACATATCGTCTCATTAGTGTAACACCTGCTTGCGGCAACGCAATAAACGAAGATACTAAATTAATGTACTTGACGTAAATGAGGGGTAAGTATGTTGCAAAAAACCCGACTACCTGGCACCTGGCCCAGAAAAGCCCTTTATCGATATGCACGGGTGGGCCATACAACACACGATGTGACGACGCGCTTTTAACTTGGGGGTTTTTGAAACTACCGGATGAGGGGCTTTGCCCTGCGCGGTTGAACCGATGCAACTAACCGGGTTTTGCGTGTACTCGCCCCAAAAATGGAGAAGAGTAGAAATTTTGGTAGGCAGTACTGGATTCGAACCAGCGACCTCTACGATGTCAACGTAGCGCTCTAACCAACTGAGCTAACCGCCTAAAGAGACGAGATTCTAACCCACATGTTTTAAGTGTGTCAAACAGGCTGTGTTGCGGCGCGTCACAAGTTCTGTGGGCTATGTTTTTAGCCATCAAGTCATCGACTAAAACCTCAGCCAGCGCCTAATGCATTAAAACCAAAAACCCACTACTCAAGTCACTCCGCCTGGTGTCAGGTTTTCGTCGTATGTGTGTTGATCGAGTATACGGGCCATGGCATCGACGGCATCCCAAACGTCGACGTAGCGCAAATACAAGGGCGTAAAGCCAAAACGCATGACATTGGGCTCGCGATAATCGCCAATAACGCGCTGCTCAATCAAGGCTTGCACGACGGCGTAAGCATATGGAAAAGCAACGCTCACCTGACTTCCACGCTGGGCGTGCTCACGGGGCGTAACCAGCTTGAGCGGATGGGCACCGCACCGCGCCTCTAGCAGGCCAATAAACAGGTCGGTCAGGGCCAGTGATTTTTTCCGCACGGCACTCATAGTGGTACGCTCAAATGTCTCCAGGCCACATTCGACCATTGCAAGCGAAACAATAGGCTGAGTACCGCACAGCGCACTTCGTATTGTGGCGTGCGGCCTGAAACCCGGCTCCATGCTGAACGGCGACGCATGGCCCCACCAGCCAGACAACGGGTGACTAAAGCTTTGCATGTGACGGGGAGCGACCCAGATGAAAGCTGGCGAACCGGGGCCGCCATTTAGGTACTTGTAAGTGCAGCCCACGGCAAAATCGGCGCCAGACCCTGCCAGATCCACAGGTATCGCGCCGGCAGAATGGGCAAGATCCCACACGGTCAATGCTCCACACGCATGTGCATGTGCCGTGACGGCCGCCATGTCTAACAGGCGGCCAGTGCGGTAGTTAACATGGGTAAGCATCACCACGGCAACCTCTTCATCAATCGCCGTGAGCAGGGCCTCGGGGCTGTCGACCAGACGCAGCGTGTACCCTTGATCAAGCCAGCGCGTCAAGCCATCTGCGATGTAGAGATCAGTGGGGAAATTATCGCGTTCGCTCACAATGACGTGGCGACGCAAAGTGATCTGGGACGACGCAGCCAGCGTGGTTTCATCAGCATGAGGGGCATCACTGCAGGCCCGCGAGCGGGCCTGGATGTGCAATGCCGCGGCCAGGGCCTTAAAGAGATTGACCGATGTCGTGTCGGTCACAACCACTTCGCCAGGCCCCGCGCCCAGCAATGGTGCCAGCCTGTCTCCGAGAGAAAGTGGAAGATCAAACCAACCTGCTGTATTCCAACTGCGGATCAGGCCGGTTCCCCACTCTTGCTCGATAACCTCTTGAGCGCGTACTAGCGCATTGACAGGCCTCGCACCCAGCGAATTGCCATCCAGGTAGATAACCCCTTCAGGCAGATCAAAGTCGCAACGCAACGGGGCAAGCGGATCTTTTCGATCAAGAGAAAGGCAATCTTCGTGACTGAGCATACAGCACCTCCGGTAAGAAAAACGGGGTCAACCGCCCACCTCAGGGCTTGCTGTCGTGCACCGCACGGATAAAGACTGCTATTTTTTCTGCAGACTTGATGCCAGCGGCGCTTTCAACACCACTGCTTACGTCAACCGCATAGGGCTTTACTACACGGATGGACTGCGCCACGGTGTCGGCCCGAAGCCCGCCGGCCAACACCACCGGGCGGCCGTCCTCAGCCTTGAGTACGTCATCGAGCAAGGTTTGCTCCAACGCGAGGCCGCTACCACCAAACCCTGCGCTATGGCTGTCAAACAGCCAGGCGCTTGCCGACATGTACTGGCGACAAACAGCAAGCACCTGTGCGGCATTTTCCATACTAGGTCCACCCACTCTGAAGGCCCTGATATAACGATGACCAAAAGACTCACAGTATTGCGCAGACTCATCACCGTGAAACTGCAGAAGATCAGGCTGCACTTGTTCGATCACTTCACGGACTTCGGCCTCGGACGCGTTAACGAACAACGCCACAACACTGACAAAAGCGGGTACCAAGGTGCGCAGAGCAATGGCCTGCTCTATGCTGACGGCACGGCGACTGGCCGGGTAGAACACCAGGCCTATGGCATCGGATCCGCTCTGCACGGCCGCCTGTACGTCTTGTGGGCGCGTCAGGCCGCATACTTTGACGCGTACGCGCCCCGAAAGATTCTGTGTCATTACCAGCCCCTATTGAAACGCGGCGCCGGCATCACCCGAACCTGCGTCACCGGCACCATAAACGCCCGAGCCGTAGTCGTTGCCACTGCCAAAGTTAATTGTCGCCGGATCAACCTGGACTTCATCGTGTTTGTAATGCGTGACCAAGCCCGGAAACAGCAGAACCAGCGCAACCATGGTTACCTGAATGAAAATGAAAGGCACTGAACCCCAGTAGATATCGCCGGTTGTAACCTTGCGGATCATTTTTCCGGTAACACGGTCGCGGTAATCTTCTTTGGGTGCAACCGAGCGCAAGTAAAACAGCGCAAAACCAAAAGGCGGATGCACAAACGACGTTTGCATATTAACGGCCAGTAATACACCGAACCAGATCAGGTCTATGCCCATTTTGTCGGCCACCGGCCCGAGCAACGGCACGATAATAAAGGCAAGTTCAAAGAAATCGAGGAAAAACGCCAGAAAGAAAGTAAGCAGGCTGACAACAATCAGAAACCCCCACTCTCCACCTGGCAGCCCCATGAGCAGTTGCTCGATCCAGATATCGCCATTGATGCCGCGAAAGCTCAGGCTAAATACGGTGGAACCAACAAGAATAAAGATCACGAAACATGACAGCTTGGTGGTGGTCTCCATGGCTTGCTTGAGCAAAGAAAACGAAAACCGCCCTCTTCCCACTGCCATGGCCAATGCCCCGACCGCACCCATGGCGCCGCCCTCAGTAGGCGTAGCCATGCCAATAAAAATGGTACCCAGCACCAGAAAGATAAGAAACAGCGGCGGAATCATGACGAACACGACTCTTTCAGCGATTTCAGACAGCCACCCGAGCCGCAGCAACCTGTTCCCCATGGCTATGACGAATGCCACAACACCCCAGGCAACCAGGCTGACCACCACACGCTCGTCGACTGGCACCTGTGTGTGCTCGTGAAAATAATGCTGGGTCGTAAAGTACGAAATAACCGTGGCAATGAGCGTAAGTACCAGCAACGAACGCAAGCCTCGGCTACCATCTGGCTTGACATAGACACGCGCCTCTTTGGGCAGCGCTGGTGCCGCGCTTGGTTTTACAAACGCGACAACGATTACATAAAGTATGTATAGACCCGCAAGCATCATGCCAGGCACCATGGCGCCACGATACATATCGCCAATGGAGCGGCCAAGCTGATCAGCCAGAATGATCAGCACAAGTGATGGGGGAATAATTTGCGACAGCGTGCCCGACGCCGCGATCACGCCGGTGGCCAGTCGCCTGTCATAACCATAGCGCAGCATGATGGGCAAAGAGATAAGCCCCATCGATATTACAGACGCCGACACCACCCCAGTGGTAGCAGCCAGCATGGCGCCAACCAGCACAACGGCAATCGCCAGGCCACCCCGAATCGGGCCAAATAGCTGCCCTACGGTTTCAAGCAGGTCTTCAGCCATGCCAGACCGCTCGAGAATAAGCCCCATGAGCGTAAAGAAGGGAACAGCCAGAAGCGTATCGTTGGAGACAATGCCAAAGACGCGCTGCGGCAACGCCTGAAAAAGCGCCGGTTGCATCAGGTCAAACTCAATGGCAACCAGCCCGTACAGAATACCGTTTGCCGCCAGCGAAAAAGCGACCGGAAAGCCCAGCAACAAAAACACGATCAGGTTAATAAACATGATCGGGGCCAGATTATCGATAAAAAACTCCATGATTAACGGCCCTTATCCTGTGTGACGGATGAATGATGTTCAGTGCTGTCACTGAGGATGTCACCTGCGCTGCTTTGCTTGATAATTTCGTCAGCCAGCTCTTCTTCGGCGGTCTTTCCCTCTTTGCGCGCCAGTGGATCTGGGCACTGCCCAAGCAGGTAGCCAACGCATTTGATCAGTTGCGACAAGCCCGCCAAAATAAGCAGAAAAAAGCCTGCTGGTATCAACAGCTTGACTGGCCAGCGTATTAGCCCGCCTGTGTTGGAGGACTGCTCGTGTAGAACGAGCGACTGATAGAAAAATGGCAAAGAAAGCCAGAATATGAGGACACAAAAAGGGAATAAAAAGAAAATAATGCCAAAGATTTCTATTTTGATCTGGGTGCGCCGCGAGAGCTTTTGTGACAGTACGTCTACACGTACATGCTCGTTGACGAGGTAGGTATACCCGGCTGCCAGCAAAAAAATGGCACCAAACAAATACCATTGCAGCTCAAGCCACGCGTTGGAGCTTTCGCTAAATACTTTGCGAATAACCGCATTGGTGGCGCTTACCAGCACCACTAAAAGCGTCAACCAGATTACGCTTTTGCCAACCAACGTATTAAGACGGTCGATAAGCCTGGAAATCGATAATAAGAATTTCATGGTTCACACTTCAAGGAGATGCCTGCACGGGTAAAGTGCGCGGGCCGATCCCGCCTGCAACGTTGTTTTCTGATAGAAGTTCATGCTGTCAGCCGGGCCGCGTAAATTCTATACGATTACATTATGTCGCGCTGTTGGTATCAGCCCCTATATATAAGAAGCAAGGACACGACATCCAGTACGCGTTTTCTAATAATATATGCCTGAAATCAGCGTGGCCAACCTTAATGGCAAATAACAAGTGGCCACGCTCTATAAATTAAGCGTAGCCCAGTACGCAGTCAGCATGGCTTTTGGCCGACACACTTCACCCGACGCTCATGCGCGCAGCTCAAACCCCGTGTGTGTCGCCAGGGCCTCACCTGCACTAAGATCAGGCAAACCAAAAGCCAAAGGGTACTCTACCGCAGCAAGATACAAACCGTGCGGGGCGAACGTGGGCGCTGCAAGACGCCGGTCCCGCGCGGCAAGCAGTTCGTCCATCCAGCCTGGCTCCTTCTTGGCCTGCCCCACGCACAACAGGGCTCCCATCAGATTACGCACCATATGATGCAAGAATGCGTTAGCCCGAAATGTGAACAACAGGTAGTCACCACGCCGCACGATATCAAGCGCATGCATTGTACGAACCGGGCTGGCGGCCTGGCACTCTGCCGAACGAAAGCTTGTGAAATCATGTTCGCCCAGCAACCGCCTGGCGGCATCAAGCATACGATCGTCATCAAGTGGATGATAAATCCAGCCCACACGCTTGTGCATCAAAGGCGTGCGCACTCGAGTATTGCGCACGATATATACATAAGTGCGGGACAAGGCTGAAAACCGCGCATGAAAGGTTTCAGAGACGGGTTGCGCCCATTGCACCGCAATGCCTTTGGGAAGCAGGGTGTTCAGCCCCCTCACCCAGGATTCTTCACGGCGTACGGCAGTCGTATCCAGGTGAACGATCTGGGACAGTGCATGGACGCCCGCATCGGTGCGCCCAGCACATATTGTGGCAACAGGCTGGTCAAGAAATCGCGACAAACATGCTTCAAAGGCATCTTGCACCGTACGCCCGTCCGGCTGTTTTTGCCAGCCATGCCACGCTGACCCGTCATAGGTCAGGCTTAACGCCATACGAGGCATGGCGATCAGCGTTTAGGGGGGCGTGCCCCCCCTGCGGGCGGTTCCGTGAAGTCAAAGTCAATCTGGTTGAGCTTTTCCTGGACCATGGCTTCGGTGATAACCCCATCTGTGCCATCGTTACGTACGGTGTTCGCACGACGCAGCAACCACGCAATAATCAGTACGATTAACGCCAGGACGCCGGTAATTACACCCAGCGTATGCTCTTGCAACCATGACACAGTTTTATCTGCCTTTGAAGAAATTGAGTTAGTGGTGCCTTTTGCAGCACCAGCACCGGCGACAGCCGATGCGCTATTAGTACCCGCCGAACCGTCTGCGGCGCCAGTTGCGGCGGAACCCGAGCCGCTGCCATTGACGCCGGCACTCTCGATACCCGATGCATTGCCCGGCGCTGCGCCGGTTTCAGACGCGTGCTGCGCCTGACTGCCCGCCACCGTCGAAGAGGTGCTTCCAGTACCGTTGGAGCCCACGATACCCGATGCGCTCTGCCCTGGACCTGCTGCACTTGAGTCTGCTGCGCCTGAGCCCGTTGCGCCTGAGCCCGTTGCACCTGAGCCCGCTGCACCTGAGCCCGCTGCACCTGAGCCCGTTGCACCCGAGCCCGTTGCACCTGAGCCCGTTGCACCTGAGCCCGTTGCACCTGAGCCCGTTGCACCCGAGCCCGTTGCACCCGAGCCCGTTGCACCCGAGCCCGTTGCACCCGAGCCCGTTGCACCTGAGCCCGTTGCACCTGAGCCTACTGCACCTGAGCCGGTTGCGCCTGAGCCAGCTGCACCTGAGCCTACTGCACCTGAGCCGGTTGCGCTTGAGCCTGCTGCACCTTGGCCCGTTGCGCCTGAGCCCGAGCCTGCTGCACCTGTTGCATCAGCGGCAGTCGTAGCGGCACCAGACACGCCTGCGCCCGTGTTATTGCCAGCGCCGACATTGCCTGGTACAGCACTACCTGCGCTTGTATTACCTGTTCCGGCAGCGTCGGCCGCGCCCTTGCCACCCGCACCAGCAACCCCAGCGCCCGTGGCGGCGTTGACCTGCCCTGATGCAAGGCCATTTTGACCAGCGCCGTCCTTACCAGCCTGTGTACCTGCCGAAGAGCCTGCAACTTGAGTTTGCTGTTCGGAAGCTCGAGCTGCACCTTGCGATGCGTTCGCTACATCCTGACCAGCCCCTGCGGAGCCTTGGCCAGCTGGTTGGGCCGACAGTGTGCTGCCAAGACTATGCGCGCCTTCGAGCACCAAATTGCCTGCGGCATCACCCTGGGCCTGAAGCGCTTTATTAAGATCACGTACATTGGCCTCGAGTTGTGAGAGGCGTGTACTTGATTCTTCGATACCTTTGCGTGCGGAAACAGCGTCGTCTGCGCGATCAGCTGCGGAGCCGGCACCACTGCCGTTGGCTCCGCCTGAAAGCCGCAACTGGTCGCGCGGCGCTTCGCCAACTACCTTCGGCACGACGGCACCGTCGGCACCCGTAGTTACCGCACCCGACGCAGCTGATGCCCCACCGGCGGCTGTAGCACTCGCAGCCGTTCGCTGACTGTATAAGGCAAAGGCCTGTGCCTGCTCAACAAACAGGCGCCGGGCTTCACGGTCAGAGATGGCAGTAAGGGCTGCCATACTTGGCATTTTAAGTGTGGCACCGGATTTGACCAGATTGAGATTGCCGTCGATAAACGCCTTGGGATTGGCCCGCTGCAAGGCAATCATCATTTGGTAGACAGTGACACCAGGCACGGCATGACGCTGTGCAATGCTGAACATGGTGTCGCCCCACTTGACCCTTATTGATTTGCCGATTTCAGCCGATTTGCCAGACTGGGAAGCCCGAGCCCCCTGCCCAGCCCGGGCGGACCCGCCGTGCCCCACAGCCCCAGCCTGAGACCCTTGCGTCAGCATGCTGACCTGAAAACGCTGGCGTCCCGCAGCCGTATTGACGTCGATCAGCAGATCGGCGACCGGCTGATCGAATGCCTGTGCGGAGCGTATCTGGATGACTTTAGTGCCCGGCGCATAGCCGTCGACGATATGAAAA
Source organism: Alcaligenaceae bacterium (assembly GCA_013416395.1). Classification (GTDB taxonomy): domain Bacteria; phylum Pseudomonadota; class Gammaproteobacteria; order Burkholderiales; family Burkholderiaceae_B; genus Allopusillimonas. The sequence goes on along the minus strand of JACCEP010000005.1, from coordinate 210,014 downwards.
TGCAAGCTGGAGGGATCAACTGGTGGCGTTAGCCCCGACTGAGCCCATGCCTGCGCAGGTGCGGACTGAACCGCCAGCGATCGTTGATCGTCGGCGGTAAGCTCACGTAACTGCACATCGATTTGAAGTGGCTGACCCAGCACCGATACAAGGTGTGAATGCCCCAAACTAGCAGCATGTGCCGCGGGAAAAGCCAGAGCCAGCACCAAAGCGCCGGCCAGAGGCCTGAATTTCAATACTGACGCTACAGGCGACGACGCAAAACGGTGCATAGGCTTGTCTTAGAGTTGACCCAGAGAAATGCGCAACATGCGGCGCAATGGTTCGGCAGCGCCCCAAAGCAGCTGGTCGCCGACGGTAAAGGCGCTGAGATACTCAGGGCCCATGGACATTTTACGTAGACGCCCAACCGGAATATCAAGCGTACCCGTAACCGCCACGGGAGTCAGCTGCTGCATGGATACCTCGCGCTCATTGGGTAACACCTTAGCCCACTTGGAGCCTTCGCGCAGAATGTCGGCCACCTCGTTGATGGGCACATCACGCTTGAGCTTGATGGTAAGCGCCTGACTATGGCTGCGCATGGCACCTATACGCACGCACAAACCATCAATAGGCGTAGCTGGCGTGCCAAAGGCCTCGCCTCTGCCCAGAATTTTATTGGTCTCGGCGCCGCCCTTCCATTCTTCGCGAGATACGCCGTCTCCCATGTCTTTGTCAATCCAGGGAATAAGACTGCCGGCCAGCGGCACACCAAAGTTTTCGGTGGGCAAACCTGACCCTTGTTGTGCCTTAAGCACACCGCGATCGATTTCAAGAATGGCCGAAGCGGGGTCGTCGAGCAACGGCCTTACCGCTTCGTTAATAAGCCCAAACTGCGTGAGCAGTTCGCGCATGTGCCGCGCACCACCACCCGAGGCAGCCTGATAGGTCATGCTGGTCATCCATTCAATCAAGTCTTGATTGAACAGGCCTGCCAGCCCCATGAGCATGCAGCTTACCGTGCAGTTACCGCCTACGAAGTTTTTGATACCGCGCGAGAGGGCGGCGTCAATAACCGGACGATTGACGGGATCAAGCACAATTATGGCGTCATCGGCCATACGCAACGTGCTGGCCGCGTCGATCCAGATGCCATCCCAGCCGGCATTACGCAACTTACCGTAAACGGCGCTGGTGTAATCGCCGCCTTGGGCGGTAAGAATAATGGGCAGCTTTTTGAGCGCGTCAATATCGTAGGCGTCTTGCAGCTTGCCTGCACCATCAGCCCACTCAGGCGCGTCGCCACCTGCATTGCTGGTGGAAAAAAACACCGGTTCAAATAGCGAAAAATCATTTTCGTCGCGCATGCGCTGCATGAGGACTGAGCCCACCATGCCACGCCACCCGACCAAACCTACAGCTTGAGTCATGAGAGTTACTCTGGTAATTGAAATCAGATCTGAAACATTATTCTAATGCCTTAAGCACTGCATCGCCCATTTCAGAGGTAGAAACTTTGGTTGAGCCCTGTTCAAAGATGTCCGCCGTACGCAGACCTTGCTCCAGAACAGCCTGTACAGCTGCTTCTACACGGCATGCCTGTGCTTCTTCATTGAGCGAATAACGCAGCAACATGGCGGCCGATAAAATCGTTGCCAGCGGGTTAGCCATGTTTTTTCCGGCTATATCGGGGGCGGAGCCATGGCTGGGCTCGTAAAGGCCCTGATTGGAAGCATTGAGCGATGCGGAAGGCAGCATTCCTATGGAGCCCGTGAGCATGGCGGCTTCATCAGACAATATATCGCCAAACAAATTGCCGGTAACAATAACGTCAAACTCTTTGGGCGCGCGCACCAACTGCATGGCCGCATTATCGACATACATATGTGAAAGCTCGACATCAGGGTACTCGGCAGCCACGCTAATGACAATGTCACGCCAGAACTGCGACGTTTCCAACACATTGGCCTTGTCGACACTACACAGGCGCTTCTGACGCTTTTGTGCGGCCTGGAAGGCAACACGGGCGATTCGGCGCACTTCGGTTTCGGCATAATGCATGGTGTCAAAACCCTGGCGCTCGCCTTTGAAAGGCCCGTCTTCAGCAATCCGGCTGCCACGGGGCTGGCCAAAATAGATATCGCCAGTAAGTTCGCGCACAATCAAAATATCTAGCCCAGCCACAATCTCTGGCTTGAGCGACGAGGCATTGGCAAGCTGGGGGTACAAAATAGCCGGTCTGAAATTGGCAAACAGGCCCAAGGCTTTACGCAGACCCAAAATTGCCTGTTCAGGCCGTAACTCGCGGGCCAGGCTGTCGTATTTCCAGTCACCTACCGCACCAAAAAGAATGGCGTTCGACGACTGAGCCAGCTCCAGCGTCGACGGTGGCAACGGGTGCCCGTGCAAGTCATAGGCAGTGCCACCCACAGGGGCCGTGGTCATCTCCAGATCAAGCCCCAGGGCTCCCAGCACTCGCTGGGCTTGTTCTGTAATTTCGGAGCCAATGCCGTCGCCCGGCAGTACTGCAATTTTGTATGTCATTGTATTTCCTAAGTATAAAAACTTATTTCGCAACGACCACGCCCCAGCATCACAATGCCGGTGCCCCACTCGCGAGACACCGGCATAGGTACCGCAACGCCGCCGTTAAGCGACATTAAAATCAAAGGGCGGGGCCACCTGCAATCCATGGATGACGGGCCAGTCGCTCTGCTTCAAAAGCACGGATCTTATCGGCTTTTTGCAATGTCAGCCCAATTTCATCAAGACCATTGAGCAGGCAATGTTTGCGAAACGGCTCGACGTCAAAGGCCAGTTCGCTCCCGTCTTCTTTGACCACAACCTGGCGTTCAAGATCAATGAGCAACTGATAACCGACAAACGCTTTAGCTTCGTCGAAAAGACGAGCCACCTGAAGCTCAGGCAACACGATAGGCAGCAGCCCATTTTTGAAGCTGTTGTTAAAGAAAATATCTGCATAGGAAGGCGCAATAATGGCACGAAAACCAAATTGCACCAGAGCCCATGGCGCATGCTCGCGGCTGGAGCCACAGCCAAAATTCTTGCGCGCCAACAATACCGAAGCGCCCTTGTAACGCGGCTGGTTCAGCACAAAGTCGGGGTTGACCGGACGCTTGCTGTTGTCCATGCCCGGCTCGCCGTGATCAAGATAACGCAGCTCATCAAACAGGTTTGGCCCAAAGCCAGTACGCTGAATAGATTTCAGAAACTGCTTGGGAATGATCAAGTCAGTGTCGACGTTTTCGCGGTCAAGCGGGGCGACCAGCCCTTTATGGGTAGTAAATGCTTGCATGACGGATCCTATGACAAATTGCGAACGTCGACAAAATGGCCGGCTATAGCGGCAGCGGCAGCCATAGCCGGGCTCACCAGATGCGTACGCCCACCCTGCCCTTGACGCCCTTCAAAGTTGCGGTTGGACGTTGACGCACAACGTTCGCCCGGCTCAAGCCGGTCTGCGTTCATGGCCAGACACATGGAGCACCCTGGCTCGCGCCACTCAAAACCTGCCGCAATAAAGATTTTATCCAGCCCTTCCTGCTCAGCCTGGGCCTTGACCAGCCCCGAGCCTGGCACCACCATGGCCAGCTTGACAGACGAAGCTACCCGACGACCACGGGCGACCGTGGCCGCCGCGCGCAAGTCTTCGATACGGGCATTGGTACAGGACCCGATAAACACTTTGTCAATCTTGATATCTGTAATGGGCATATTCGGCTTCAAGCCCATGTACTGCAGCGCGCGCTCCATACCGTTGCGGCGTACATCATCTTTTTCCCGATCAGGATCAGGAACGCGGGCGTCAACCGGCAATACCATTTCAGGGGATGTGCCCCAAGATACTTGTGGCACGATTTCACGCGCATCGATTTCGACTACACGGTCAAACTTTGCACCTTCGTCAGTATGCAGCGTACGCCAATATGCAACGGCCTGATCCCACAATGCGCCAATCGGTGCATAGGGGCGGCCTCGGCAATAATCGATAGTTTTCTGGTCGACAGCGACCATACCCGAGCGCGCACCCGCCTCAATGGCCATATTGCACACGGTCATGCGCCCTTCGACCGACAGCGCACGTATGGTGCTGCCAGCGAATTCAATAGCATGGCCGTTGCCACCTGCCGTACCGATCTTGCCAATAACATAAAGCACCAGATCTTTGGCTGTACAGCCTATGGGCAATGCACCTTCAATCCGCACAAGCATGTTCTTGTTCTTTTTCATCAGCAAGGTCTGCGTGGCCAGTACGTGCTCGACCTCAGACGTGCCAATGCCAAACGCCAGCGCACCAAACGCGCCATGCGTGCTGGTATGCGAGTCTCCACAGACAACCGTCATACCGGGCAGCGTTGCGCCCTGCTCTGGCCCGATAATGTGAACAATGCCCTGGCGTCGGTCATTCATGCGATATTGGGTAATACCGTAATTTTCGCAGTTTTTGTCGAGCGTTTCGACCTGCAGGCGCGACACGGGGTCAGTAATGCCTTCGTTGCGTGCCGTCGTGGGCACGTTGTGATCAGAAACCGCCAGGTTTGCGCTGATGCGCCAGGGCTTGCGGTCAGCCAGTTTCAGGCCTTCGAAAGCCTGGGGGCTGGTCACTTCGTGCAGCAGGTGCCGGTCTATATACAGCAGACAGGTTCCGTCTGACTCTTGATGCACGACGTGCGCGCTCCAGAGTTTGTCATATAAGGTTTGAGGCATGATAGGTTCCCGAAAAACCAAAGGCAGGTTGAAAGACAAACGGGGACACCCCCTCATTTGCCAAGCATGCGAACTATTATGCCAGTATCATTTCGCTGTACAAGACGAGCATTTATACTGGTATAAAAAGTAACAGGGACGCCGGCGCATCGTCGTTTCACCCTCCATGAAGATGCGCGTCCAAAAATGGCCGCGACTACGCGGATATTCGGGGTCCTGGTCCTGGTCCTGGTCCTGAAACCTGGTCCTGAAACCTGGTCCTGAAACCTGGTCCTGAAACCTGGCCCTGAAACCTAGAACTGAATGCCTGGTTAAACAGTCTGACAGCCGCTAAGCCTTCCAAGACACCAGCTTGCCGGGATTGAAAATATTATTCGGGTCATAGGCATGCTTAATGAGTCGCATGAGGTTTAATCCCGCCTCACCATGCTCTTCTTTCAGAAATTCCATTTTGTGTACGCCTACGCCATGCTCGCCTGAACACGTGCCATCCATCTGGATCGCACGGGTAATCAAACGACGATTTATATGCTCGGACTTCTGCCATTCGTCCTCACTGTCGGGATCAATAAGCATTTGCACATGGAAATTGCCATCGCCCACGTGCCCGACTATCGTGCACGGGAAAGGCATGGCTTCAAGATCTTCGGCGGTTTGCGTGACACATTCCGCAAGCCGCGAGATCGGCACGCACACGTCAGTGGCCACACTGCGTGAACCCGGACGCAACTGCAAGCCTGAATAATGCGAGTTATGGCGTGCGGTCCACAAGCGCGTGCGGTCTTCCGGGCGATCTGCCCACTCGAAATCCATCCCCCCATTGTCCCGAACGATCTCCTGAACAATTTCCGCCTGTTCTCGTACGCCTGTCTGACTGCCATGAAACTCAAACAGCAGCAACGGCGTTTCTTTCAGACCCAGCTTGCTGTAGCGATTGACGGCAGCTACCGCGCGCTCATCCATGAACTCAACCCGCGCAATCGCCACGCCGCTTTGCATGATTTCGATGACAGACTGCACAGCGGCGGTCAGTGAAGGAAAGTTGCAGATGGCTGCTGTGACCGCCTCAGGCTGGGGGTAGACGCGCACCGTGACTTCAACAATGATGCCCAACGTGCCCTCGCTGCCCACGAACAAGCGTGTTAGATCGTAGCCAGCTGAAGACTTGCGCGCCCGACTGCTTGTGCGTATGACTTCACCCTCGGCCGTAACGACCTTTAGTGACACCACGTTCTCTCGCATGGTGCCGTAACGCACTGCTGCATTGGTACCCGAGGCGCGGGTGGCGGCCATGCCGCCTATGCTGGCATACGCCCCAGGGTCTATGGGAAAGAACAAACCGGTATGGCGAATTTCGTCATTTAATTGCGTGCGTATGACACCCGGCTCAACAGTAACGGTAAAGTCTTCGGCATTAATGGCCAGGACCTTGTTCATTTCTGCAAAATCCAGCGTAACCCCTCCTTCAATCGCCAAGATGTGGCCCTCAAGTGAAGAGCCAATACCAAACGGAATGATGGGTACCTTGTACTTATTACAAAGCCTGACGGCGGCAACCACGTCGTCGATATTGCGGGGAAAAATCACAGCCTCCGGCGGACAAACCGGGTATGGCGACTCATCGGTACCGTGGTGTTGCCGCACTGCATCCGAGGTGATGAACCGTTCACCAAATTGCGCCTGGAATGAAGTCAGACCTTCTTGCGACAAAGTTCGTCGGACAGATTGATTGATGAAAGAAACCATATGCATCCAATGCTTAAACTGATAAGAACCAGGGCGCACCGGCAGGCCGCCCTGTGCACGCCCTCGGTTGCCGCAACTTAGTGATTGTTGCGCGATTCACCGCGCTCCTCAATGATCCGGATGTACCGGGTTGCTGGCTCCAGACACCCCCCGGTTCCATGCTGACCTACCATTGTGCGGTAGATTTCTTCCCAGGGCGTCTGGTTTTCCAGCACAGGCGGAACCCAGGCGGCACGCCGTTGCGCCAGCTCTTCATCGGAAATCAATACGTCGACACGCCTGGTATTCAGGTCAATACGTATCTTGTCCCCTGTCTTGAGCAATGCCAACCCGCCTCCGACTGCAGCTTCCGGCGATACGTTCAGAATTGATGGGCTTGCCGACGTGCCGCTCTGGCGTCCGTCACCCATGGTGGGCAAGGTATCTATACCTCGCGCCATCAATGCGGCCGGCGGCTGCATATTGACCACTTCCGGACCACCAGGGTAGCCAATCGGACCCGCATTTCGTATAACCAGAATGCTATGTTCGTCTACACCTAGATCTGGCTGCTCGATACGCTCGTGATAGTCTTCAGGGCCTTCAAATACGATGGCTTTCAGATCCGCGACGTTGGGCCGGTCAGGCTCCGAAAGAAAACGCTTGCGGAAGGCGTCGTCTATTACGCTGGTCTTGATCACTGCATTATCGAACAGATTGCCGCTCAAGACGATATATCCCGCGTCAGCCTTGAGCGGATCTGCCCAAGCGCGGATGACTTCCCGATCGGGCGAAGGTACCACCTCCAGGTTTTCCTTAAGCGTCTTGCCGGTCACCGTCATGGCATCGCCATTCAACCTTCCAGCTTGCAAAAGCTCATTCATGACCGCGGGCACGCCACCCGCACGATGAAATGCCTCACCAAGAAATCGGCCGGCTGGCTGACAGTCAACCAGCAAAGGCACTGACGGGCCAAGCCGCTGCCAATCGTCGAGCGTGTGATCCACACCCATATGACGCGCAATCGCGATCATGTGAATGGGGCAATTGGAGGAGCCACCCAAGGCTGCTGCCGCGACGACGGCGTTCTCGAAAGCTGCCTTGGTCATGATGTCAGACGGGCGAAGATTCTCGTGCACCATGTCGACAATACGACGACCTGTTTCATAGGCCATCCAGCCTCGTTCGCGATGCGGCGCCGGAATCGCGGCGCAGCCAGGCAACGACATGCCCAGTGCTTCGGCCAGCGAATTCATGGACAAGGCAGTGCCCATGGTATTGCAATGCCCGATGGATGGTGCCGACGAGGCCACATTATTCATGAACTCTTCGTAATCGATCTCTCCGGAAGCCAAGCGCTTGCGGGCGTCCCAAATCACCGTACCCGAGCCAGCCAGCTTTCCACGCCACCAGCCGTCAAGCATAGGTCCGCCAGACAGAACGATTGCCGGAATATTGACCGTTGCGGCTGCCATTAAACAGGCAGGCGTGGTCTTGTCGCAGCCCGTGGTCAGCACGACACCGTCCAGGGGGTAACCATGCAAGATTTCGACCAGCCCAAGGTAAGCCAGGTTGCGATCCAGCGCCGCGGTAGGACGTTTGCCGGTTTCTTGTATGGGATGTACCGGAAACTCAAGGGGAATCCCCCCCATATCACGTATGCCGTCGCGCACGCGGGTTGCGAGTTCTATATGGTGTCGATTGCATGGAGACAAGTCGGAGCCGGTCTGTGCAATGCCAATAATGGGTTTCCCAGACTGCAGCTCTTCACGTGTAATTCCATAATTCATGTAGCGCTCGATATACAGCGCCGTCATCCCCGGATCGGCGGGGTTATCAAACCATCTGCGACTGCGCAGCATGGGCTTTTCTGACTCGGACATGGCTTGCCACCTTTTTGAAACCGTAAGCAAAGCGCGACGACCGTATACGGCGATCGCTCAAACTGAAGAAGCGCCGACTTGGTCAAAAGCCGGCGCGCAAGGCGAGCCTGGGGCACTATTGCCCCCTAGGCCGCAAAAGAATCAGGAATCGCCTGCTTTCTTGGCTGCAGCCAGAATGGCTTCAACCGTCTCAGGCCCGATATCCTTCTTCAGATTGGAAACAATAGGCTCAAGTTTTTCGCGGATAACTTCCTTTTGTGCCGTCGAAAACGTCGAAACCTTCACGCCATGCTCCTTAAGAAAAGCCAGGGCAGCGACATTGCCTTCACGACTTTCCTTGCGCTGAAAAACCTGAGCGCTCTTGGCCGCCTCGTCGATCACCTGTTTCTCGTCAGCTGACAACCCGTCCCACCACTGTTTGGACGCCAGCAGTACAAAAGGCGTATACACGTGATTGGAAATCGTCAGGTAGGGCTGAACCTCGTAAAATTTGCTCGTCTGTATGGTGCTCAGCGGATTCTCCTGACCATCGACCGTCTTGGTTTCCAGAGCAGTAAAGAGCTCGGTAAACGGCATAGGAATAGCGTTAGCGCCCAACCCGTTGAATACGCTCAAAGCAACCTGATTCTGCATCACACGCAGCTTGATCCCGTCCAGATCGCTGGCCTTGCTGATCTCGTGCCGTGAGTTGGTGATGTTGCGAAAGCCGTTTTCCCAGTACAACAGGCCGATCAGCCCCTTGGCGGGCAACATGTCGAGCAGCTTGCGGCCTTCGGGGCCATCCAGTACCGCATCGGCAACTTTCTCGTTGTCGAACAGAAAGGGCAGATCAAACACACCAAATTGCTTGACCAGGCCAGCCAATGGGGCAGTCGAAACAAACGTCATCTCCTGTGACCCCCCAATCAAAGCATTCTGCATCTGCTCATCCGAACCAAGCGAGCCATTGCCGTAGGTCTTCACCTTGATCTTGCCGTCACTAAGACGTCCTACTTCATCGGCAAAAAAGCGCGTCGCCTTGCCCGTCGGACTTGTGTCAGCCAGACCATAGCCAAAACGTACAATGCGTGTCTTGATATCCTTGGCTACCGCATCATGGGCTACCAAACCCATCGCCGCCACGGTTGCCAGACCAAGCATCATGCCTTTCAGAGAAAAGGCCTTGTTTGTCATTCCTGTCATGTCAGTCCATCCTTCAAGATTGCTACATTAGTAAAACCAGCGCAAAGGCGCCATGATGATTTCCGGAAAGATCACCATGAGCGAAATCAGCGCCGTGTACGCCAGTACATACGGCCATACGCCCTTAATGATGTCCTCCATCCGGACGCGAGCCACACTACACACCACATTCAGTACCGTTCCCACCGGTGGCGTCAACAAGCCGGCACAGCCGACCATAATGAAAATTACGCCGAAATATGTCGGATCTATGCCCGCCTTGGTAATCACAGGCATCAGCACCGGCGCCAGAATCAGGATCGTGGGGGTCAGATCCATGGCGGTACCAATCAAAGTAAGAAGGATGACCAGGCTGAACATCAGTAAAGTCGGCGAATCGATCAGCGGGCCAAGCATTTCAATGAGGGCTTCAGGCAGATCAGCCAGCGTAATCATGTAAGACGTCACCAGTGCAGCGGCCACCAGAAACATCACCACACTGGTCGTCATGGCCGCATTCACCAACAATGGAAACAGGCTCTTGATGCTGATTTCGCGATAAATCACCATACTGACAAACAAGGCATACACTGCTGCGACCGCCGCCGCTTCGGTAGGGGTGAATATCCCGCCACGCAGTCCGCCTATGATGATGACGGGTAAAAAAAGCGCCCAGACGGAGTCTCTGAATGCCTTGCTGCGCACTGACCACGGCTCTTTGGGTGAGGACTGCATGGTTTTGGAACGTGAAGAGACCATCGCCCACACCCCTACCAGCGTCATACCCATTAACAATCCGGGAACTATGCCTGCCATAAACAGTTTGGTAACTGAGATATTGGCGGCAACACCGAAGATAATAAAGGAGATGGACGGCGGAATAATGGGGGCAATAATGCCGCCCGCAGCAATCAGGCCAGTTGCCTGATTCATATCATAGCCACGGCTGCGAAGCATAGGAACCAACATCGCGGCGAGCGCTGCGGCATCGGCAACCGCCGACCCCGACAGCGCGGCCAGCAGAACACTGGCCATGATGGCCACATAGCCCAAGCCGCCTCGGATATGCCCAACAAACGAACTGGCCAAGTGCACCATGCGCCGCGACATGCCACCTGCATTCATGATCTCGCCGGCCAGCATAAATAGCGGCACAGCCATCAGCGCAAAGTTGTCCGCGCCTGTCAGCAGATTCTGGGCGATGATCTGTGTATCGAAAAAATCGAGGTAGAACATCAGCCCAATCGCGCTGAGCAACAGCGAAAAAGCGATCGGCACACCGAACACCATGAATCCCAGGAGCGTACCTACAAAAATCAATACCGTCATGAACAAACACCTGTTATTGGTTGGATCTGATCACTCGACCTCGTCGATACTGTCAACAGAGGTACGGAATACCCTCACGTTTCCAGGCGAAGCTGGCGTGCGCACGGCAACATACAGATCAAGAATCGTCATCAACGCCATGGCCACCGCCGAAAAGAGCACGGCACCGCTGAATATTGCTATGGGAATACCTGCAACCGGTGTAATGGTGCTGAACCCAATGACCGTCTGCTTCGACCCACCATCGATAATCAACCACAACACCCAGAGAATCACCAATTGGCGAAGAATATGCACGACCTTCTGCATGCCAGGAGACATGCGGCTTATCACCATATTGATGGCCAAATGTTGTCGGGCACGAAATGCGAGGACAGCGCCAGAAAACGTCAGCCAGACAAAGCATATGCGCGCGACCTCTTCCGAAATATTGATGCCTGAATTGAACAGATAGCGCAAGACGACATTTCCGAAGACCAGCACCAGCATCAGCAAGAGGCTCAGCGCAATCACTATCGTCAGCACGGCGAAAAGATGATCCGCCAGTCTGGCAGCCAGTCTTTTGGAGTGCTTAGCAGATTCGTTCATATCTCATCCTGTTTGCGTATATCAATAGGTGGCCCGTCCGCCCGAAATATCGAAAACAGATCCCGTGCTGAACGAACACTCTTCAGAAGCCAGCCAGCAAACAAGCGCTGCAATCTCGTCAACGCGAACAAACCGGGCCAGCGGAATCCTTGAAAGCATGTAGTCGATATGTTGTTGCGTCATCGAGTCAAAGAGGTCTGTTTTTGCCACGGCAGGCGTCACGGCGTTGACGATCACCCCCTTGCCAGCGAGTTCTTTGCCCAGCGACTTGGTCAGGCCGATCAAGCCCGCCTTGGACGCACTGTAGTGTGACGCATTGGGGTTGCCCTCTTTGCCGGCCACTGATGCGATATTGACGATACGGCCATAGCCCTGCTCCAGCATGGGCGGGATGACGCTCCTGCACGTGTAATACGGTGCAATCAAGTTGACATCAATCACTTCTTTCCACGCGGTTGCATCAAGCTCCCAAGTGGGAGCATTACCGCCAGTAATGCCAGCGTTATTGACAAGAATGTCGATCTTTTGGTGATGCGCCAGCGTTTCACGAGTAGCCGCTTCTACAGCGGCCAGATCTGTCAGGTCAACCACATGCGCACTGACCGAGCCAGCGGCGCTAAGCTCGTGCTTGGCCTGCTGCATGCGGACTTCATCTCTGTCCCAAATTGCCACCTCACCGCCAGAGGCCAGTATGCGTTGAGCGATGGCGTAGCCTATCCCTCGTGCGCCACCGGTGATCACAGCCACGCGGCCGTTCAAGTCAAGCTGGTTCATTTCATTTTCTCCCTGTTAACGGAAAATCCAAATCATATTTGCTGGCAAGCTCCCGCAATGCGGGTTGAAAAAAACAGTGCTGCCCCAGCCCTCGGTTCCGCCAGCACGTCCATACCCGGTCAAGCCCACCGGTCAGCGCCCCGACAAGCAGTGCCAGTCCATATTCTTTGTGACCGGTTGATAACCCTTCTTTCGGGAAAACAGTGCCACCACGCGTATCAAGCTATACCCTAGGTTGCCTGGTCGAACTGCCCTGAGCGTCGATCAGCCATTCCTCATCGAATTGCTCGCCTTGCTTTGCCATGCGATTACACATGCCATTGGTCGTGACAGAGGTGAAATATCGATGAGTGCCTGCGGCGTGTAACGATGCGGCCCCTTCAAGGCTGAATCTCCTGCTTCCGTGTTGTCATTCTGTATACGCCCCGGCAAAGCGGAAAAATCCAGATTAAAAGGGCAAAAACCCCCAGCGTGCAGGCAATGGGCCGGCTGAAGAACATAAGTAGATTCCCGTCGGCCTTGATCATCGAGAAAACAAAGTGTTCCTCAAGCATCCCTCCCAGCACAACGCCGAGCACAGCCGGCGCAATCGGAAAATTATTTTCTTCCATCAGATAAGCCAAGATGCCGACAGCCAGCATGACGATGACATCAAACACACTGTTATTGATCGCAAACGTGCCGACGATGCAAAACACAAGTATGAGTGGCATCAATATATTGCGCGGCACGTTCAATACCCTCCTGGCCAGCTTCACTGCAAGGTAACCCAGAGGCAACATGATGATATTTGCCAGAATAAAAACCAGAAACACGGAATAAATTTCCACCGGGCTGTTCGTGAAAATTAGTGGGCCGGGTGCGAGATTCTTCATATAGAGCACACCTATCACTATGGCTGTGATGGAGTCTCCAGGAATCCCAAATACAAGCGCCGGTATCCAGGCCCCCGCCAGCGCAGAGTTGTTCGCCGCGCCAGCCTCAACAATGCCCTCGACATGACCGGTACCGAACTTTTCTGGTTCGCGCGAAAACCGTTTGCTCACGCCATAAGACATCCAGGCGGCTATATCGGCACCTGCTCCAGGCAATGCCCCGACAATGGTGCCCAGCACACTGCCTCGAAGCACACTCTTGGGATACTTGCGCATCAGGCCCCACATGCCGGTAAATAAATTACCCGCCTGCGTGGTGATCACCAGCTTTTTCTGCTCGGCTTCCGTGGCATAGCGCAACACTTCGGAGACCGCGAACATGCCGACCATCATAGGAAGCAGCGTCACGCCATTGAGCAAATCATCATTACCAAACGTAAATCGCGGAAAAGCAGCGGGGTTGTTCATGCCAACGCAGGCCAGAAAAAGCCCGATCAGCAGAGAAACAAATCCTCGCAGCGTACTCGCAGGCGAAATAAAAATCGCGCACGACAGACCAAGTACCACCAGCCAAAAAAACTCGTACGATGAAAAATTGAGTGCCAGATCTGCCAGCATAGGCGCACAGGTAATCAGCACCAGTGTTCCAAACAAGCCACCTATGCATGAAAAAACGACACTCGCGCCAAGCGCCTGATTGGCCAGGCCCTTCTTGGTCATTGCATAGGCTTCGTCGGTGTATGCGGCTGATGAGGGCGTACCGGGAATTCGCAACAGGCACCCCGGGATGTCACCCGAGGTAATGGCCATCGCCGTGGCCGTTACCATCATTGCTACGGCCGGGACGGGATCCATGAAGAAAGTAATGGGTACCAACAGTGCAACGGCCATGGTGGCGCTCAGGCCCGGCACCGCCCCCACAAACAACCCGAAGATGGCCGCTAGTAGCACGACACCCAAAACAAAAGGGTCGGTGATTTGACCAAAGGCGGCAAAGAGATTGGCTAGGTCCATATATTTACCAGGCCATGGGTTCTAGCAGGCCCCAAGGCAGAGGCACCTTAAGAACGCTATAGAACATAACGTGAATGATCATGACGCTGACAAACGCCACCACGAATGTGCGCAACCAGGTTACGCCAAACACGCGGAACAGCACACATAAAATCATGAATGCACAAAGCAGAAATCCAAGTGTCGAGCCCAACTCAAAGTAAAACACCAACGATGCAGGTACTAGCAGAAAGCGCAGCACAGCGCGCCGGTCCCTGAGCCAGGAAGCGCGCACAAGGGAAGCCCGGCTTACGGCGCGTTTACGACTGCCTTGAACGACCAGCATTACAGCGCAGATGAATAAGCCGCTGGAGATCAAAACAGGAAACAGGCTGGCCCCGAAATGCTGACCAGGTATCACAGGAAATGTCAGGGCGACGGCAAATACAATTACAGAAAAAATTCCCAGCACAACCCCGATCAAGGCGTCATCGAATTTCACTGAAGGCTCGCAAAAAGGTCTTTCGCGTGCCGGGCCTCAAGCACTGAACCCGCGCACACTTTTTCACAACGGCGACTCAGTTGGGCGCCGGACGTGCCATGCCTATCGCCGTAATAACCTCTCCAAAGTCATCCATGGATTTCTTCATGTAGGCGCCATACTCCGCACCGCTTGCATAGCCGATGCCAAAACCCCGCTTTTGCATGAAATCCTTGAATTCCTGACTGTGATTTACCTTGTCGAGCGCTGCCTCCATCTTGCTGGCGACGTCATCAGGCAAACCTTTGGGGCCGGCAATGCCACGCCAGACGCCGATTCTCCAGTCACTGCCTAGGGATTCCCTCAGAGTGGGGACATCGGGATAGAGCGGTTCGCGCTTGTCGGCCATTACGGCCAGCGGCCGCGCCTTGCCGGCATCTATCATTGACCGGGCCTCGGGTAACGATGTCGGAACAATATCAATGCCACCAGCCGCCAATTCCAGCATCGCCGGCGCTGCGCCGTTTGAAGGTATAAACGGCACACTGGCAGGATCCAGCTTCATGTTTTTCAGCAGACCGGCCATGGCAATATGCCAGATACCCCCCTGCCCCGTGCCCGAAGCCTTAAGCTTGCCAGGGTTGGCCTTGATGGCATCCATCAGTTCACCCATAGTTTTGTATGGAGAATCAGCACTCACGGAAACCGCTGCTGGATCTACATTCATGAGAGCCAAAGGCGTGTAGTCAGCGGGTGTAAGCTTGGTCAGGCCCTGATGTCTCATCATCGCAATTTCGACAGTGAGCATGCCCAGGGTGTAGCCGTCTGGTTTGGCCTTCGCAATGGCGGCATGCCCCACCACCCCGTTACCTCCTGTGCGGTTTACGACATTGACGGGTTGACCCAACTCCTTTTCAAGCAAGGTGGCGATAATCCGTGCCGTCGCATCCGTTCCCCCGCCTGCACCCCATGCAACAATCATGGTGATGGGCCGTTCCGGCCAGGCTGCGTGCGCAGTGCCGACCACGACACTCGCACATAATGCCAGGCTAAGTGTTATCAATCGCTTTGATTTCATTTGTCTCCGTCCTCTTTCTATTTATTGGGACATCATCATTGACTTCACTCGGCCTAGCGCATCTTCTTGATGTCAAATATTTTTATGAGTGAAAACAATTTTCTTGTTGATGCTGAATATCGTAAGGCAGTAGCAGAGGCCAATCAATCAAAAATATCGCTTTTTATCTCAGGGATTTCCCTGCACACATCGGTGCAAAAGAAGTGGATAATCCAATTATTAATTTTTATATGTAAAAACATCATGACCTCACCGCCCTCTAATCGCTACAGTGCACCCGCTCTGGAGAAAGGCCTCGATATTCTGGAAGCCCTTGCTCAGAACGAAGACGGCTATACCCTAAATGAATTGAGCAAGACGCTGGGACGAAACGTTAACGAGATTTTCCGCATGGTCGTGACATTGCAGCACCGCGGATATATCCAGCAAGCCGAGCCAGACGACCGCTATTCATTGAGCATGAAGCTCTTTCAACTTGCCCATTGCCAGCAGCCGATCAAATCACTCGTGCAAGCCGCTTTGCCACTTTTGAAAGAACTTGCGGAGCGCTCACGTCAGTCATGTCATCTGTCTCTATTTCGTAGCGGTCGTATGGTCATCGTCGCTCAGGTCGACAGCCCGGAGCGATGGTCCTTTGGCTTGAAAGTGGGCGAGGCCATGGGGCTTACTGACACGTCGTCAGGCCATGTAATACTCGCCTATCAGGACGAGATCGAGCGCACACGCATGCTAAGTAGCCACATTAAGGTTGAAGGCGAACTTCAAATGGACCCAGGCGAGCTTTTTTCAATTTTGAAGGAAGTGCGCAATAACGGCCATGCTTGCATGCCCAGCATACAGATCGGCGGCATCACGAATATCGCCTTTCCTGTTTTCAGCAATGGAGGCCGTGTGGCTGCGGCCATTAACGTGCCGCATATCGCCCGGGTAGACGGCACGCTGCGACCAAATATTGATCAGATCAAGGAGATCATGTCGAATATCTCGCTACGCCTGTCGATGCGCATCGGATATAACCCCGGCGCAACCGACGACGACACCCAAGCATAGGTGAGATAAACCGGACGCCATCCCGTTTTTCTCACCCTAGCTTACTTTTTGTACAGAGGCAGCACCTTGTTTGCCGCCTCTGTCAGGTCGGCGATGCGATTGGCCGCCGAAGGATGAGTAGACAAGAACTCAGGTTGTTGACTACCGCCGCCAAGCGCCCCCATCTTCTGCCAGAGCGACACTGAAGCGCGCGGATCATACCCCGCCCTGGCCGCAAGCTCGACCCCAATACGATCAGCTTCCGCCTCATGTGTACGACTATTGGGCAACGTAAACATAACTTGCGTTAGCGCAGTGCCCATATCGGCTGTGGCGGCTGACCCAGTAACGGCAGACAGCACCGACAAACCCATATTGGTGACCATTTGCTGGGAAACCTGCTCACGGGCATGCTCACGTAACGCGTGGGCCATTTCGTGGCCGATTACCGCTGCAAGCTCATCATCCGTAGGTTTGATCTGGTTGATCAGGCCGGTATACACCGCGATCTTGCCGCCGGGCATGCACCAGGCGTTTACCTCGTCGGAGTTCAGCACATGGACCTGCCAATCCCAGTTTGCCGCATCAGGGCGAAACACGCCGACCTGAGCGATCAACTTGTTTGCTATGGCCTGCACCCGCTTGGTCTGCGCTGCATTTACATCAAGCGCCCCCTGCGTCTTGGCCTTGGAAAGCAGACTGGAATACTGCTGCGCCGCTTCCTGCTGCAAGGACTGCTCGGACACCAGACCCGACATATATTGCTTGCGATCTACGCCCACGACTCCCGAACTCGTTGTATCGACCGCTGCGCAACCGCCCAGTGCAGTTGCAGCTGACACCAGCCCTACCATAAGCGTACGACGTACCAGCAACATATTTTTTTGCATAAAACTCTCCTGTTCTGCAGTTTTCCCTGTCTTTCCTACCTACCTACCTACCTACCTTCCTGCTTTCCTTTCAACCTTCTCGTCTTCCTGCTTTCCAGGCTTGCAGACTCACTGCACTGCGGCTCTTTTGAACCTGCGGTTGTCTATTTTTATAGCTTTCTGTACCTATGCACCACACTGCGCGCGGTTACGCAGCGCATGATCAGCCAACACCAGTGCGAGCAGCGCCTCAGCGATAGGCGTGGCCCGAATCCCGACACACGGGTCGTGACGCCCCAGGGTTTGAACCTTTACCGACTCGCCCGCACGATTAATAGACTGGCGCTCTACACGTATGCTGGAGGTCGGCTTGATGGCGATGGACACCGTAACCGGCTGGCCTGAAGAAATACCACCCAGCACACCACCTGCATGATTGGTAAGAAAGCCGTTGGGGGTGATCTCGTCACCATGCTCAGAACCACGCTGAGTGATGCAATCAAACCCTGCGCCGATGGAAACGCCTTTTACCGCGTTCAGGCCCATCATGGCGTGGGCAATGTCAGCATCAAGCCGATCGTAAAGCGGTTCGCCCCATCCTGCAGGCATATTCTCGGCCACCACTTCAATACGCGCGCCTATCGAATCACCGTCACGCCGAAGCTGGTCCATATAGGCCTCAAGTTCGGGAACAATTTGCTCGTTGGGCGCATAAAACGGGTTATTGGCGACATGATCCCAAGACTGAAAAGGGATGACAACAGGCCCCAACTGGCTCATGTAGCCGCGTATGCGTACGCCATGTGTCTGCATCAACCATTTTTTGGCGATGGCACCTGCTGCGACAGTGGGCGCCGTAAGCCGTGCCGATGACCGCCCGCCACCACGCGGATCACGCTCCCCATATTTTTGGGTATAGGTAAAGTCAGCGTGGCCAGGCCGAAAGGTATCAACAATATTGCTGTAATCCTTGCTGCGGGCGTCGGTATTGCGTATGAGCAGCCCGATAGGCGTACCCGTGGTCAGCCCCTGGTAAACCCCAGACAGTATCTCGACCTGATCTGGCTCTTGGCGCTGGGTGACGTGGCGCGAGGTACCCGGACGGCGACGGTCGAGCTCGGCCTGGATATCGCTTTCATCCAACGGCAACCCTGGAGGGCAGCCGTCAACAATGGCGCCGATTGCGGGCCCGTGGGACTCGCCGAAATTGGTGACACAAAACAGTTTGCCTAATGTATTGCCGGACATAATTTTCTTCTTCTACCTGATCTAGTGGTACTGATTTTATCTGACACGCAAAACGATGTTATGACGAGCAGCTGACTGCCAATGCGTCTGCCCACTGAGGTGGTTCAGCCGCATAAGCCTCGTAACCGGCGCGTGGGGTATAAGGATCACGCAACAACATCAGCAGAGTTTCGATTTCACTTGCATCACCTGCTGAGGCAGCGCGAATGGCGCCTTCGGCCAGATGGTTGCGCAGCACATAAAGCGGGTTGGCACGGTTCATGCGACTAATGCGGCCAGCCTCATCGCCCTGAGCACCGCCAGCAAGGCGATCGACGCCCAGGCGCTCCAGATACTGGTTTAACCACGCGTGGGCCGCTTCGCCATCGGCAAATCGCTGCACAAAACCGTCGGGATCGGCCGGGGCCTCGGCCAGGGCCCGAAAGCTGAGTGTGAAGTCAGCTTTTTGCGTATGCAGCAGTTGCCACCAGTCATCCACCAGCTTGTCGTCGTTATCACGCCAACTGGCCAGACCCAGCTTACGGCACAGATTGGCTCTATAGCGATCCATAAACGCAGACTCATAGTGACGAAGGGCAGTCTTCATACCCTCTGCATCCACGCCCAGGCTCAGCATTGGGCTGGCAAGGCGGTATAGATTCCAGTGGGCAACCGAAGGCTGGGCATTCCACGCATAACGGCCCTGAGTATCACTGTGGTTGCACACATGATTAACCTGAAAGGCATCCATAAACCCGTATGGGCCGTAATCAATGGTAAGACCCAGTATCGACATGTTGTCAGTATTCATCACACCATGACAAAAACCGACAGTCTGCCAGTCGGCCATCAAGTGGGCGGTGCGCACGGCAACAGCCTGCATGAACCGCAGTATCACGCCTTCTTCACCGCTGGCCTCGCCCGATGGCACTTCACGGCACTCAGGATAGTGGCGATCGACCACATAATTAAGCAGCGCACGCAGATTTTCGGGCGCACCGTACCATTGTTCAAATGAGCCAAAACGCACGAAACTGGGCGACACCCGCGCAACGACAGCGGCGGTTTCAACGGTTTCCCGATAAACCGGATCGTCAGCAACAACCAAGGCCAATGCACGTGTTGTCGGAATGCCAAGACCAGCCATGGCTTCACTGGCCAGGTACTCGCGCACAGAAGAACGCAACACTGCCCTTCCATCGCCCATGCGCGAATAAGGCGTGCGGCCTGACCCTTTAAGCTGCAACTCCCAGTTGCCGGAAGCGCTTGCTACTTCACCCAGCAAGTGTGCTCGCCCGTCCCCCAGTTGGCCCGCCCAGACACCAAACTGATGACCACTGTATACCGCAGCCAGACTTTGTCCGCCTGGTAACGGCGTATTGCCAGACACTACGTCAAGAAATTCGGGTTTGGCCAGAGCGTCTGCGGACAACCCGAGCAAGTGGCCCACCTCGGGGTTGGCGTGCAACAGGCGGGGGTTGGTGAGTGGCTGCGGCACCAATCGCGTATAAAAGGAGGCCGGCAGATCGGCATACGAATTGACGACTTCAAGCCCAGCAAACGTATCACTCATGGCGACACCTTACGCGCCCGTGCCGCACGCTTGGCGGGACGCAGATAAAATATGGCACAACAGTAAAACACCAGAGACAATACGACCTCCACGCCGCCCATGGCCGCAGACAAAGGTGATGGATCAGACCACGCCCTAACTACGCCCTCGACGAAATAAAGCAGCACCAGCATGGAGGCCCACTGCAAGGTATACAGATTGCCACGCAGCACGCCGCGCAGAGGCAACAACAAGGGCAAAGCCTTGAGCGCGAGCAATGAGCCACCAGGGCGCAGAGGCGCAATGCGCATCTCCCAAAGCAGGCAGAGAACAATGAGCGCAATCAGTGACGCCGAGGCGCCATATCGCAAAACGGGATTCAATTGTGTAGTCATACTGGTATTATCACTCGAAAGCGACACCGCTTGCCCACGATGATGCTTATGGTTATGAAAAGGTTTCAGCTTAGATGACGGCCAATACTACAAACAAGGCAGCCAGTAAAACGCCTGACTCACCGGCCCTGAACAACCGCCCTTCACCACAAGAAGTGGTGGCACGGCCCGACCCTGAGGTGCCAACCCGATCCCCGCGCCGCAATGCAATGAAAATAGTGCGTTTCGTATTGCAACGCGCTGGCGAAAAAAAACTCACACAAGTCGCCTCCAGCCTCACCTTTACGACCGTGCTAAGTCTTGTGCCGTTACTGGCCGTGGTACTGGCGCTGTTCACTGCGTTTCCGTTGTTTGGTGAGTTCCGCGTGGCGCTCGAAGGCTTTCTGACGAGCAATCTCATGCCGGCGGCGGTATCCGAAAACGTCATGATGTACCTGAACCAATTTGCCGCCAAAGCTTCAGGGCTCACTGCGGCCGGCAGCTTGTTTCTTATTGTCACGTCTGTTTCACTGATCATGACTGTGGACGAGGCACTCAATAATATCTGGAAGGTCGAGCACCAGCGTCCCATGGGTCAACGCATGCTGGTTTATTGGGCCATTATTTCGCTTGGGCCCATTCTTACCGGCGCCAGCCTCTGGGCCAGCGCCATTGTGGCGCGTGAATCACTCGGTCACGTCAACGAATTATCAGACGCACTGGGTGTCGTTCTGTCGCTAGTACCGCTGATCGCCACGGGCCTGGGGTTTACTGTTCTGTTCACCATGGTGCCCAACCGCAAAGTACTGTGGCGTGACGCCTTGATGGGTGGCATCTGTACAGCGCTTGTACTCGAATTGATGCGCATGGGGTTTGCCTTTTATCTAGCGCGTTTCCCTTCGTATACCGTGATCTATGGCGCGTTCGCCACCCTACCTATTTTCCTGCTCTGGATCTACCTGTCATGGCTGGTGATTTTGCTGGGTGCAACCCTGGCCGCTATTTTGCCGTCTTTGCGGCAGCGACGTTGGGCATTGCAACACTTCCCAGGCGATAAATTTATAGATGCTCTGCACGTACTGCATGCACTCTGGAAGGCCCAACGAACAGCGACACCCGGGCGTAGTACGTCATTTCTGCGTGAGCACCTGCACCTGCATGATGACGAACTCAGTCTTGTACTGAAAGAGTTGAAAGAGCTTGGTTACGCGGTTGACACCGAAAATGACGCAGGCGTGTTATGGGTACTGTCATGTGACCAGCGTGAAACCGACATCGGCCGCTTGCTCGACGCCATGGTCATTGATCGCAGCCAGCCTGGTCTTTATCAAAACCCGGCGTTGCTCGAAGCCATATCCACGTCAGTGGCTGGTGAAGCCGTACGGCTGGAAACCCTGTTCGAGACGGGCACGGCACTATCAGAAAACCCCGTATTGGTGCACAATACAAAAATAAAGCTGCAGAATCACAGCGAGGAGGGAAATCATGCTGAGAGTCAGTGAAATTTTACGCGTGAAAGGCAACACGCTGTACACCGCCACGCCTGACACGTCCATCCTTCAGGCGCTGCAAACCATGAGCGAGCAAGATATCGGTTCGCTGGTCATTATGGAACACGGCCAGCTTGCTGGCATGCTTACCTTTCGCGAACTTATCCGCCATCTGCATGCCAACGACGGCAATACAGGCTCGCATAGCGTTCGCAGCATTATGGATGACGCACCGGTCAGTGTTTCGCCTAATACAGGCTTTGAAGAGGTGCAGCGGCTTATGCTCGACAAGCATGCCCGCTATATGCCAGTTATGGATGGCCCTACGCTTATGGGCGTCGTGTCATTTTATGACATGGCACAGGCCATCGTATCTGCCCAGCAGTTTGAAAACAACATGCTCAAGGCGTATATTCGCGACTGGCCGTCAGACAGCGAATCCGCTCAAGGCTGACAACGATCGCGCCCTGCAGCTCATGCCAGGGGTGCATAAACCAGCCAGCCCACGCATTTACGCTGGCGGGGCTACACGTTGTTGCAAATCTTCCCATGCCCGCCCTATCAGGCGGGCATCGTTTTTATTCAGCAACGACTGATCCGAAAGGGTGCGCCGCCACTGGCGCGCTCCCGCCCTGCCCGTCATCCAGCCCAGCATGGCCCGCGTTATCATTCGCAGCGGCACGCCCTGCCCGTGCTGGCTCTCCGCGTAGGCCATCATCGCCTCCACCACCTCGTCCGGCGTCAAACTCGAAGGTTCACCGACAAGCTGCGAAATCTCGGACAAAACGCCCGGCTGATGCCAGGCAGCACGACCCAACATTACGCCATCAAACTCGCTCAGAAGCAACTTCGATTGCTCGGCTTCTGTTATGCCGCCGTTAAGCACAAAAACACTGTCAGGAAAGTCGGCCTTGAGTTGGCGAGCTGCATCGTAGCGCAAAGGAGGGATCTGCCGGTTGTCTTTGGGCGATAACCCCTTGAGCACTGCATTACGCGCATGCACGACAAATACACGACAGCCTGCATGATGAAGCGTTCCGACAAAGTCGCGCACAAAACCGTATGAATCATCGTAGTCCAGCCCAAGCCGGTGTTTTACCGTTACCGGAACTGACACAACATCTTGCATGGCTTTGACACAATCAGCCACCAGATTGGGCTCGGCCATAAGGCATGCACCAAACGCGCCGCGCTGCACCCGTTCTGATGGACAGCCACAATTAAGATTTATCTCGTCATAGCCCCACTGCTGGCCCAGACGCGCCGAACGCGCCAGGGCGTCAGGCTCGCTTCCGCCCAACTGCAGAGCCACCGGGTGCTCGGCCACGTCAAAATCCAGATGCCGCGACACATCACCGTGCATCAGCGCACCGGTGGTGATCATTTCAGTATAGAGACGCGCGCTCGGCGCCAACAGGCGATGGAAGAAACGGCAATGCCGATCAGTTACGTCTATCATGGGCGCGACGCAAAGGCGCCAGCCAGAGAGGCTAGGGAAAACTACAGGCGGTAAAGAATCAGTCACGTGAAGAAACACTAATCAGAAGCAGACACTATTGTCGGGCATTTTAAGATTTGCCGTTGGATAACGCGGGCACCGGGGCTGTGGCATTAGGTGCCGCGACGAGAATTTGGCTGCCATATTGTGAGTCACGAAGACGCGACACGGCAGAGTTTATTGCCTGTCGCAGCCTTGCGCCCGGCAGCACACCTACATAGGACCGTGGCACGCCAAGCAGGGACGGCCTTGATCGACTAAAATCAAGTGCCCGTATTAGCGGGCCTTTTTTTAGCCCTGTTTTTTTCCAGAGTTTACCGCCCCATGGCCGTTTTCACCCCCGTCAGCGACAGCGACGCGCGCGAGCTTCTTACCCGCTACACTCTTGGCGACCTTGTTTCTTTACGAGGTATAACCGCCGGGATCGAAAACACCAATTATTTTCTTAACACCACCACGGGCGAATATGTGCTGACCGTGTTTGAGGTGTTAACGTTCGAACAGCTGCCATTTTATATCGAACTCATGCACCATCTGGCGACAGGCGGCGTACCTGTGCCCCACCCCCAGGCATTGCGCGATGGCAGTCTGCTAACCAGACTGCACGGCAAACCCTGCGCCATCGTGTCAAAACTGTCTGGTGGGTACGAGGCCTCGCCCAGTGCAGCACACTGCGCGCTTGCAGGTGCCACCCTGGCCCAGGCTCACCTCATGGGGCGCAATTTCAAGCTTGAACAGCCCAATCTGCGTGGCTTGTCATGGTGGCAGGAAACCATACCAAAGGTATTGCCGTTTCTAAGCAAACACCAGGCCCAGATGATCCTGCAAACGCTTGATGAACAAACCCGGTTCGCCGCAACGCCTCTGTATCAAGCCCTGCCACGCGGCCCCGCTCACTGTGACCTGTTCCGCGATAATGTACTGTTTGACGGTACGTTCGACATGCCACGTATGGGCGGCATCATTGATTTTTATTTTGCAGGTTGCGACGCCTGGCTGTTCGACGTAGCAGTTAGCGTCAATGATTGGTGTATAGATCGTGCCACCGGTGTTTTTGACACCGAGCGCCTAAGTGCCTGGCTCATTGCCTACGCGGGCATACGCCCCTTCACCGACGAAGAAAAACTCGCATGGCCCTCGCTTTTGCAAGCGGCCGCATTGCGATTCTGGGTATCTCGCCTGTACGACTACTATCTGCCTCGTCCAGCGCAAACTCTCAAACCCCACGACCCGCGCCATTTCGAACGCATTCTCCAGGAGCGGCGCTCGACGCCTGCTCCTGCACTTTAAGATTAGGCTCATCATGCAAGCTGCAACCTTGCCTCTTTCTGCAGGCTGGCGCTGGATACTAGACGGTTTCACTATTTTCAGAAGCCAGCCCATGGCCATGTTTTTCTGGAGCCTGGTCACGGGCTTTCTGATCACGGTCAGCTACCTCATCCCGATTATCGGCCAGATGGCGCTGATTGCCATTACGCCCATGCTCACATTTATTACGCTTTGTGCCTGCCGTACCATTGTCGCAGGCAAGCCCATGCAACTACCCATGTGGCTTGCCCCATTACGCGCCATGGACACCCGCAAGGCCTTACTTGGCTTGGGCCTGGCCTATCTCGCATTTTGTATAGCAGCCGGTTTTCTCGCAACATTGCCATTTATGGACACGCTTTCAAGCGCCATTGACAGCGAAGGGGTTATTAACGAACACGCATTGTTTCAGGCCATGCGCGGGCCCTTTATTGCCTTTGGCCTGCTGTATGTGGTTATTTCAGCGCTGTTCTGGCACGCACCCGCGCTAATCGGCTGGCACGGCATCAAAATGTCGCAGGCCCTGTTTTATTCGATGGTGGCATGCTGGCGCAATAAATGGCCTTTTCTGGCGTACGGTACTGCCTGGGCCGCCATTTTCTTTGCCATCCAGATGGCAGGCACCCTTATTAGTGGCATGGGGCTCTCACCGGGCGCTGTACAAATAATGCTGACGCCAGTCAACATCATTGTGGCAGCAGTCTTATATTGCAGTTTTTACCCTGCTTACATTAGCGTGTTCGGCGCCAATTACCCTTCTGATCGCTAGTCTTGGGGCTGCGCAGGCGTCACGGCGCGAGGCTGATAGTGTTGATGTTCGACGTTTGCTGTTCAACTCCTGATGCCTGGTGCTTGATCGATGTTCGATATTCGGGGTTCGAGGTTCGAGGCTCGGGATTCGGGGTTCAAGATGCGGCAGATGTTGCCTCACGCACAGCATGGGCCACGCCGATTGCATAATCAGCATGCGTCGCACAATAGCCTGCGGGCAGTTCAACCACGCCATCCGCCCGAATACAGATGGCAACCCGCCAAGGCGGCAACGCATCAATGCGCCTGAACACATGGCCGTATCGGTCAACAAACAACACATCAATGGCATAAGCCATGCCAAACGTGTGGATGCTGCGACAACCTGGCAGATAAAGCCCGGTATGTGCATCAAGGCGTGGACGGCCAAGCAGACCGAACAAACGTGCAGAAAATGAACGGGCAGACATCAGTTTCATGGACGACTAGAACCCCGCATCCAGCAGCCTGGAAACCACCGGAAACGCAATAATGATGAAGGTGCCCGGAAACACACAAAACACCAGCGGAAAAAGCAGCTTTACCGGTGCCTCCATGGCTTTCTTCTCTGCACGCAAAAAACGTTCAGCGCGCTGCTGATCTGCCTGAGCTCGCAAAAGCGGCGCCAGGTTCATGCCCATGCGCCCCGCCTGCTCGACAACAGTCACAAACGCACGCACAGGTGGCAGATCCGTACGTATTGCCATCTGCGCCAAGGCGTGCTCCCGCGTCACACCGGCACGAACGTCGGCCAGTACATGTCGCAACTCGGCACGCAGAGGGCCATCGGGCCCGTGGAGTGCTGCCTGTTGCAAGGCGCCTTGAAGATTTAACCCTGCCTCGACACACAATACGGTCATATCGAGCATAAAAGGAAACTCTCGCAAAATATGCGCCTGACGCTGCCGCCCACGCTCACGCACGCGCTGTAACGGAAGCCATGCGCACGGTATTGCCATCGCCATGCTCAACCCAAGCGCATGGCCCGTTGGCACCTGCACAAAACCATAAAGCACCATGGCACACATGGCCCAAGCAAGCCCCGCAGACAAGCATTGCAGCGCAACGATATGCCGACACTTCCAGATCGGATCAAGGCCGGCCAACTCAATCTGTTTGCTCAGATACTGGCGCATGGCAGCAGGAATAAATGGATCACACGCCCGCCCCAGCACCTGTAGCCACGGCCACGCCATGGCCAACATGCGTCGTTGAGGCGTCGGGCCTGCCACAGATTGCAGCGCCCATGGTCTTGCCACAAACCATACAGCCAGAAACAGCGACAGGCCGGCCATGATCCAACTGATAGCAAATAACATAATGGACCCTTTAAATCTGGATGGTGACAATACGACGCACAAGCAATATGCCCACTGTTTCAAGCACCACAATAACGGCCAGTGCTGTCCAACCGATGGGGGTGGCCCATAGCCGCTGCATGGCGTCGGGATCGAGATAATGCAAAACCATGGCCAAAACAGGAGGCATGGCGGCCATGAGCCATGCCTGCAGACGCCCTTGGGAAGTCAACGCCTGGACTCGTGCCTGCATATGCAAGCGCGCTCTAAGCGTAGCGGCCATACCATCCAGTGTGGCAGCAAGACTGCCACCACTTCGCGTAGCAATCTTGAGCGCCGACACAACAAGGCGTGCACCTTCAACAGGCATACGCAACAACAGACTGTCGAGGCCTTGGTCCAGCGGTACACCGAGCCGCTGTTGTCGCAAAAGCAGGCCAAATTCTTGCCTAAGTGGCTGCGGTGACTGCGGCACCAGCGAACTCAACGCTGACTGCAAGCCGGCACCCGCCCTGAGCGCCGCCGCCAGTGCCATGAGCAGATCGGGTAGCTGCGTTTCAAAACGCGCCCATCGCCGCCGACGTGCAGATCGCAAGCCGTAGCGCGGCACTGCCAGCATCACAAACGCCATCGCTGCGGCGATCCATATGGCGCCCGTCAGCAGGTAACCCACCACACCTGCCACCGTACACAGTACAAGATTGGCTATCCAAAGCCTACCCGGATCAGGGAAAAGAAAAAGCTCTTCCATGCCACCTGCGATATAAGTGTCAAAACGCTGCCGGTATCGGAGGTAGGCCC
Source organism: Alcaligenaceae bacterium (assembly GCA_013416395.1). Classification (GTDB taxonomy): domain Bacteria; phylum Pseudomonadota; class Gammaproteobacteria; order Burkholderiales; family Burkholderiaceae_B; genus Allopusillimonas. Next base: position 182,182 of record JACCEP010000005.1, on the reverse strand, counting down.
GTGCCAAACAATGCAGCAACAGCCAGCCACTGGCGGCGACTGCGATTGCACTGGCCAGAACAAACAGCACGATCATATAAACCTCTTCAAGAAGGGCTGTCCGTCCAGGCAGGCATAAAACGGTTTTCAAACATGGATACAGATAAAGAAACGAGGCCGTCGCTGCCTCGAAAGCATTCGGGCACCACCCCGCAGCCTTCAAAGCCAGGAGGCGGACCCGGCCTGAAGCGGAATACTTCCTGCGTCTGGATTCGTCCACTCTCCATGCCAGTAACTTCAACAATAGAGGTGACCAGACGCCGGCCTTCACCCAGTCGGGACTGCTGCACAATAAAATCGATACTGGCCGAGATGTGCTCACGAACCGCAGACAACGGCAAACTCATACCCGCCATCAAGACCATGGTTTCCAGCCTCGCCAACGCATCACGTGGGCTATTGGCATGCAGCGTGGTTAGTGAGCCCTCATGCCCGGTATTCATCGCAGCAAGCATGTCAAACGCTTCTTCGCCACGACACTCTCCGATTACGATACGATCAGGGCGCATGCGCAATGCGTTACGAACCAGATCACGGATCTTCACCTGCCCACGCCCTTCGGTGTTGGCAGGCCTGGCCTCGAGCGCCACCAGATGCGGATGTTCCAAACGCAACTCGGCCGCGTCCTCAATGGTAATAACACGTTCGCCATCGGCAATGCAGTTGGACAAAATATTGAGTAATGTGGTCTTGCCAGAGCCCGTGCCACCGGACACAACAATATTTTTGCGTGCACGAACGCAGGCAGCGAGAAACATGCTCATGTCAGCACTGAGCGAGCCCGCGCTGACCAGATCTTGCATGCCCAACCGTCGATCCGGAAACTTTCTTATCGTGAGGCTGTTACCGCGCAAGGCAATCGGCGCGATGACTGCATTGACGCGCGAGCCATCGGGCAAGCGTGCGTCAACCATGGGCGAACTCTCGTCAATGCGTCTGCCCAAGGGGGCCACAATACGCTCCATCACCTCACGCACGGCCTGCTCACTACTGAAACACGCCGGATGACGGCGCAACCGCCCCTCCACTTCGATAAACAGCTCATCATGGCGATTCACCATAATCTCACTGACACGGTGATCGGCAAGCAAGGCCTCGAGGGGACCCAGGCCAACGGCTTCGTTGACAACCTCATCAAGCAGCCGGGCTCGATCTGCCCAGATTGGCAGCAACGTATCGCCCTCGATAATCTGATGCAAGACAGTGCTCGCCTCGGCGCGCAAAGCGGCATCACTAAGGCTGGACACATCGCGACGACGCAGGTCAAGCGCCTCAAGCAGCTGCCCATGCAGGCGCCGCCGGTGCAGCGCCATGGCTGCAGCCATGGCCTCGCGTTCAGGCGAGACCTGATGCCCATCGTTCGACGTCATGCACATACGCTGCGTGATTAGATGGCTTTCATTCGCGGCACCATTAATGCTTTGATGCGTGCCCCCCTCTGCGCCCGAAATTGGCTTCTGCGTATGCACACACAGTTCCGCCAAATCTGGTAAAGCAGATGGAGCAGGACCAGACATCGCTAACTGCTGGTTGTTACTGACAAGCGTATCTGCAGCAAGCTGTGCCGACATGGTGCAGGCCTGCTGACCCAATGAGGGCGAGACCTGTTCTTCGAAAGCATGAATCCGCAGCAAGTAGGGACCAATCATGATTTCGTCGCCAGGCTGCAGCGGCCCATAATCTGCTACGTGCCGCTCGTTAACAAACGTACCGATCAACGTACCGGTGTCGACAATAAACATACCGGCCGCCCTAAGCTCAATACGTGCATGCCGTCGCGCGACCCTCCATGATTTCAAGGTAAGCCCACACTCAGGCGCTCGGCCAATATCCAGGGGGAGTGACAGGGCAACACGACGAATTGTGCCGTTCTGCAGGCGAACATCTAACTCGAGCATAGGGTTAGTCCTTGAAGTCGTAACGGTTTTTCCCCGCGTGTTGCCACGACGGCGCACCGTGTGAAAAGTACAGCGCACCGGAGGTATGCGTCAGCGCTTCATCTTTGGCTGTATGAGCGGTGTTTCCCGCAGCGACAGGCGACATGCCGACAACGGCAATCTGCGCTTTATCGGGCTGGTCTTGCCATTGAGACCCCTGCCCTGCCCAAGGATTCCACCCTGTACTATCAGACATCGCAGACTCAGGAAGGTCGGCAGACACGGGCGAAAAGGAGTTAAGCAGTGGAGGGGCCGGGAACGTTGCGTTAAGAATGTGGCGGCTGCGCTCTATGCGATCTGTAAAGCCTGGATGCTCCGCTGACACCAACAGCGGCGTAACAAAAACAGCCAGTTCGGTTTCCACCCGCTGATGTCGGTTTGCACGAAACAGCCCACCCATAAGCGGCAAACGCGCCAGGCCGGGAACTCCGTCGTTTTGAGCGGAAGACTCGCGCGACAAGAAACCGGCAAGTACCAACGTCTGCCCCGAGCGTACATTAAACTCGGTGACAGCACGGCGGGTTTTAAGCGACGGACCATTGATGGCCGGCATGCCATTGTCAACGGCACTGACTTCAACCTCAATACGAGAGCGCACCACACCACCACGTTCAAGCTGCGGTGTAATACGCAACGAGACCCCGTAAGGCTTAAATACGGTACGGCTGTTTCCATCGGCGTCAACCGTGGAATAGGGCACCTCGCCACCCGCGAGAAACTCTGCCGTAGCACCACTGCGCGCCAGAAGCTGAGGCTGCGCCAGCACCACTGCCTCACCAGATTGCGCCAACGCCTGTATGCGTGCCGACAGCAAAGCATTTAGCCCAAAATAGCCCGCAACAGTATTGCTTGGATAGGGGCCAGGAAAAACAGACTCACCCGGCCGCGCCTGAAGGTTGCGGGTTCCGGTATCCCACAGCACGCCGGTTGTTACGCCACCTGACCATGTTCCAGGCCATCGCAATCCGAACTCACGCATGCGTGAACGTGGCACTTCAACAACCTGCACATCAAGAAGCACCATACTGTCCCAGCCTACCTGACCAGTTAGATCAACGAGTTGCGGATAACGCTGAGCCAGCACGGCAACACGCGCCCGGTCTTCATCAGACAAGAGATCACCCTCGACGAGGAGTTTGTCACCCATAACGCTTGTGCGTGCGCCGGGTATGCGAGAAAGCAGCGTCTGCAACTCATTCTGCGCCTGTCTTGCACCCTCAGGCGCTATCTCGACCCGATACTCACGTCGTCTGCCGTCCCCAGACCATATTTGCACGACACTAGAACCTTCGTTACGAGCAAAAATAATGACTTCTTTGTCATCGGTGGCGACCGCATGAACAACATGGCCATCGCCCACCGCAACTCGCGCCGCATCGGGAAGCGCCAGCACTTTTACCTCGCCCACCTGTAGTTTTAGCAAGGTCTGTTGTACTGCTTCGGCGGGCGCAGCAATTGCCAGCGACCAACCCAGCATCAACAGGCGTGCCCAGCGGGCCATCATGTTTGTTAAAGACCCACAAAACTGCCCAAAGAACCTGTTTTGAAGAGAGCCATAGCCACTCATAGAAAGAACGAGGGAAACACTGCGCAGAAACATGATTTGATCCTTTATTCAACATCTGCCAGATGGCCGGAATCATCAACCCATGTCTCGTGTTGATTGCCGTCTTGAAGGGCAAGCTTATGCAAAGCTGCTACCCCGTCTTGTATAGATGAGGGGGCAGCACCCGTCGGAGCGTGCATCCATGCGCTTGCCAGTGGAGGAACATGCGGTAGTTGGAAAAGACCACCCGCTTGTTGCGCACCTGCAGGGGTTGGAACCAGCGCCGGCACATTACGCACGGCTGTATTTCCATAAATGACCCGCACTTTGGTCGATGCCGATGACGCTGGCCTGTTTACGCCCAGCAAACCAGCGAGATCGCCGCGAGCCGCAACCGTTGTTGCCGCGTCGTCAGACGGCGAGCGCAGCACCGCGGTAAGCGTACCGCCCTGCCTTGCAGCAACAAGCTTTACGGCATCTTCAGGTGCGGTATCAAGCGTAATGGTGCTATAGCCATCTGCATAGTGGGCAGCTGCGGGGGCTTGCGTGGTACTGGTCCCGGTTGCCAGCACCAGTACACCCTGCAGCAGCGGCGCGGTAATGCGACGCCGTTGATGGTCAAAAGATACATACAGATCAATCAGATCACCAGGCTTAAGTAGCCCCGAAACTGAGTTGATGGCGTCAACAGGCATGGTGACCGCCCGACGCCCAGCAGAAAGTACACGAGAAAATGCCGTATCGTGGGTCGCATCAGCGTGAACGGGGAGCAGCAGATCCCCAGCCAGCAATGGCGTCTTTAACACAGCCCCCAAGAGTTCTGTGTGGCGGTCTGGCGGCAAGCTATCGCTGGGAGCAAGCTCTTCTGGATAAGGCCTTACTGCAAGATGGTCAAGCTCAAGTACCGTACCGGCCTCCAGATCAATAGCCGCCACCAGCCTGTCAATGGTGGCAACCCTGCTGATCGCCTCAAGCTGCAACTGACGGCCATGCAAGTATTGACGTGCCGCCCAGGCTGCACACAGGCCAGCGGCGATGGCAAGCGTCAACGCCAGCAAGGAAGGGTTTATACGCGAAAACCGCATAAGAGACCTCCTGATTATCGGGTATGGTGAACATAGAGAAAGAAGCCCTGCGCCGTATCCAGAAAGAACAGAAACAGCTCCTCGCCGTGTTGCTGCCATAGTTGCCACGACTGGACGCTCAACTCCGAAGACATAGGAAGCAATGCTGACCAGCCTTGGCTACGCAAGCGTGAAGCAAGCTGATGACGCGAAATAGCTGCCGACGCAGGCATGCGATAAAGGGTTTGTATTACGCCTCGCGCAAGCTCTGCAGCCCGTGAGGGTGGCCCTACCGTGCCATCGCCCCATTGCGCAAGCTTGGTAGCGTGCGTTGGTAGCCACGAGTATGCGTGGTGGTCTGCCACTGGCAAGTTTGGCAAGCCCGCAAAAGACAGAACAGAAACCCGGCCGGCACTGCTTTCTGCGTGCTCGCTTACGCGCCATATCTCGGCCAGCCAGTGCGCTTCTTCGCTTACCCCAGAAAGTATGGCCAACCCAGGCGATACCAGTATGCGTTGGAACACGTCTTGATGATCTGCCAGCGCTTCGGCCACCCGGGCCACCGACTGCGTTGCGGTAAACGGCTTTATATGCAAAGGAATGGCCGCCACATCAATAGGCTGAACAGGCTGCCAAACAAGGCCTGGCACCTGCATGGTATTAAGACGTGACGCCACGTCGGCGTGGGCCGAACCGAAAGACAGTAGCGCATAGCCGGATGTCAGGCAAATAACCCTGAGAAGAAGTACTAGCCATAGCAACACGCATGAGGCCAAATAACGAAAGGCATGTGCGCAGAACAACCATGCCGCCCACAGCCGTGTAAGAACCAGCACAACCCTTATCTCTGCCAGTATGAGTAAAAATCGACACATATCAGCACGCATGCTCAGTGTGCTGAGGCGCTTGACGCAGCAGACGTCAAATGTGATCGGGGCACCCTACCCGCCCACCGAGCGATCCAATCTGTGGTGACAGATGGGCGATGCCAGGCTGCGTCGACGGGCTCCATCACCCGACTCACTCTTTCAGCCAAGCGTAGCGAAGCTTGAGCGCTGCGCCGCCAGGCGAACCAAGAGTGGCCTGTGCGCGCAGCCACACCATCGTCATGACTCGCATGGCCGGCCCCCGCCAGCAGAACAGTGTGACGGTGCAAAAATTTATCATTGGCCAAACCAGCAGTAGAATCATCAGGGATGCTTGTAGTGGCCTCTTGAATGCTCGAACCTGAACTCACGGGGGTTATGACACCACCGGGCCCGCGCCAGGGCATGCGCACAGTTGCCGTCACGACAGAGTGATTGCCCATGCCCCAGTCATGCCGCAACCCCCTGGCGTAGGTACCCGTACCCCCTGGCTGAGCATGGGCCGGTAACTGGCCATATTGTGCGGACAATACGTGCGGCGCATGCGCACCATGCACCAGAGAATGGCCTTGCAGATCAAGCCAACGCTGAGCATCTTGGCCAAGAAAAAACCTGTCTGCCCGAACGATAGCGCGATGCTGTTGAGGCGTGTGGTCACTGCGTGCAACCATAAACGCAGCAAGGCTGCTGGCATGCTGTGCCGTCATGGCTATGTCTTGCAGCCTGCCCAACCAGCCTGTGGCCACAAAGAAGGCAAGGAGCAAGCCAAACACCACCACGCCTTCTGCCATGGCCTGCCCGGCCTGACGATGAAGAACCCCGGTTTGGCCACCGGCGTGCCACTGCCTGCCAAATGTGCTGCCGTTACTCATGTACCCCTCCAAACCTGGTATTGCCCGGCGCGTCAGGATGCGACGCCAACCGGGCCTGCCAATAAGGATGAAACAGATTGGCGCGCTCGTGCCCACCATCTGCGCGGCTATGAGGTCTTGCAAAAAAGCTCTGGCCAGCCGCCTGCGTGGTGATTAAGAGCCCCTCTGGCCCTGGATGCCTTAGTGTTAGCGCAAAAAGTAGAGGTCGACGTGCTGCCGTAGAAGACGTATCAAAGTGCGCTGGCAAGCCACCACCCTGCCAGCGTTGCCGTGCAGATGCCGCACGCGAGGTGGCCAATGGGTTACCCGTGCCCGTGATAATGTCCCAGTTGGTCGCCTCACTAACCCAGCGCCAAAAATCACGATTAGAGAAATTTTCGGGCGCATTGGTAACATGTGGTTGGGATAGCGGTATGGAAGATCTGGCTGGAATCCAACCCCAGCCCATTGGATACTCGCGGTAATAGCACCCTACCCAACGGTTGAACCGCAGGGCATGAAATGACTGAGTGTCTACGGACTGCCAGATACCTTGTCGATCAAGATAGGTTGAGCCACGACGTCGAAGCTGATGGCGCAATACCGCGCAAACCGGATGCACGGCCCAGGTATTAAAGCCGGTTTGGTGACGCCGACCAAGAAAACCATACAAGCCAGCCGCCTGTCGAACCAGTTGCCGCAATGCGCCTTGCCCTGACTGCAATTGGACATAACCGGGCCAGGCGTCGGCATCTATACTTAAGTTAAACCTGAAGTCATCAGGAAGTTCGGGATAATTGCGTGCAAGTATGTGGCGTATGGCATGATCGCGTACAGCGGGCAATCCACGCACAATCTCGTGCTGCACTGCCACCAGCACCTCACGTACGGTTTTGTCATGTGACGCATAGGCAGCAGCCAGTTCACCCTGTGTTGCTGCAAGGCGCTTAAGCCCCACTGCACGACGTGCAGCAGCATAAGCGGCCCCATGCGAAGGGCCAAACAACATGCCAAGCAAATAGTGGGGTGGGTTGCCTACGGCCACCTGCCGGGCCTGCGCATCACCCAGCAACGACCAGGAGCCCAGGGTAACCAGATGCGCCATGGCAACCTGGTGACCGGTATGTGCCCGGTTAATATACGCAAGCATGTTAAGCGCGCGCGCCTGTACTTGTGCGCCGCTGTATGCTGCGGCGTCAAGTGCATGGAACTGACGAGATTTGGCGGTGGCAACCTGGCCCACCATGACATACCGCAACATGGCCGCCGCAAGCAGGCCGACCATAATCATGCCAAGCACCAGCGCCTGCCCTGCTTGCGAGCCAGGTAACACACTGGCTCGCCCCATTATTTGCCGCCCTTGGCGTTACCCGTGAACGACTGGAGTGTTTTTGAATTTGTTTGCTTGACGGCAGACTGGGCTGCTGCCCGCGCCTGACGAGACTGCCTGGAACCGTCTTCACCCGCAAGTTCACGGGCCATGGCTGCAGTTTGCGAACGCAAAACCTGGCCAAAAGACTGGTAGACCGCGATGGCTGCGACGGCCACGAGTGCGACCACGATTAAATACTCGGACATGGCCTGCCCGCGTTGGCCGTGCCTGCGACGCTGTGCGTAATTACGATGACGAAAATGCATGATGCTCTCCTGTCTGACGATCAGGAGAGCATCATGCACGGTACGACGTGCCTCGCCAATTCGGAGATGCCGACATGGGCGAAACCGTCAGCAGGCCAACAAAATCACCTTATCATCGGCCTGCGGTACAGTAAATTGCCTAGGCTGGGGCGCCTACTTTAACGCGCAACTCGCCCAAACCTTCAATGGCGGCCGTCATTACATCACCTTCAACAACTGCAGCTACGCCTTCGGGCGTACCCGTAAAGAGAAGATCGCCCGCTTTTAGTTCGAACAAATTGGAGAGGTAGGCGAGTGATTCGGCAACACTCCATATCAAATCTGACAGATTACCGTGCTGACGAGCTTGACCATTAACGTTCAGGCTGATGCTGCCAGACTCCAGTACACCCGTCTCGCTAAGGGCATGCAAAGGACCAATGGGGGCCGAATCATCAAAAGCTTTGCCAACTTCCCATGGCCGCCCCTGCTTCTTGGCTTCGCCTTGCAGGTCACGTCGTGTCATGTCTAGCCCAATGGCATAGCCCCAAATACACGCTTGGGCCTGCTCGGGTGTGAGATGACGACCACCCGCGCTTAAGGCAACCACCAACTCAACTTCATGATGCAGATTGCTGGTTTGCTGCGGGTAAGGCATTAGACCGGTTTCGCCGTCAGCCACCTGCAACAAGGCGTCAGCCGGCTTGCAAAAGAAGAATGGATCTTCACGGCCCGTGAAACCCATTTCTTTAGCGTGCTCGGCATAATTGCGCCCCACACAGTAAACGCGACGCACGGGAAACACAGAAGCCGAGTTTGCAACCTTGAGCGAAGGCTGCTCAGGAAAGGGGATAACGGTATCCATTCAAGCTGCTCCAGTTTGGTAACGTGCAATACTTTCGGAGATTTCTTTGAGTGCGACTTCAGGGCCTTCCCAGCCTTGCATTTTTACCCACTTGCCGGCTTCGAGATCTTTGTAGTGTTCGAAAAAGTGTTGAATGCGGGTAAGCTCTTCTGAAGGCAGGTCTTGTGGCGTCTTTATATTGCGGTACGGCGGATAAATTTTATCAACCGGCACCGCGAGAAGCTTGGCATCGCCGCCTGCTTCATCTTCCATTTTGAGCACACCAATAGCACGTGCACGGATAACTGCGCCAACCTGAATGGCAAAAGGGGCAAGAACCAGCACGTCGACCGGGTCACCATCATCAGAGATAGTCTGAGGAATGTAGCCATAATTGCATGGATAGTGCATGGCGGTGAGCAAGAATCGGTCAACAAACACGGTGCCAGAGTCTTTATCAACCTCATACTTGACCGGGTCGGCATTCATGGGAATTTCGACCACAACATTAAATTCGGCCGGCGCGTTATCGCCGGCAGGTACTCGATCTAAGCTCATGCTTGCTTCAGCCTTACTGTAAATGAGAAAAAATCAGTCTCGTCCGGAACCGCTACGAGGACGATCAGACGTTTGTGACAGATCGACACCAGGAATGGGCGCACTGTCGAAATATTCATCAAAATCAGCGGTGTCGTTTTTGGCGGTACCCCCCCCCGCCCCACCAGCAGGTGGCACTTTGTCATGCGGTGCAGACGGCTCGGGGATTTTAGTATCATCATCCATGATAAAGTCGGCAGCGCTTGCCGCCATGGGCACGACGTAATCGTGTGAAAAACCCATGCGGCCAACTTTTCCTGCTTCGACCATTGTCGGATCGCCACGAGTATCAGCGGCTGGCAGCGCTTTGTTAGCTGGAAGCACGGGCAGCGCACCAACCACTCCTGCCGCCAGACGCCAGTGTTTCATGGCATCGTCTGTACGACCCAGACGGTCATAAAGGGTACCTAGCAGCGCATGAATACGCATATCGCTGCGTAGCTTCATGCTGCGCAGCAGATAGCGTTCGCCTTGCCCCCACAGCTCACCGGTAAGGCAAAGCTTACCCAGCGCCGACAGCAGCGCGGGGTCATTGGGATGGCTTTTAACCCAGCCTTCGGCCTTGCTGAGACGCCGGGCCACCTGCTCAGGAGGGCATTGCGCATAGGCGCTTAGCAGGCGCGATTCAGGCTTAATGTTAAGCGCCGCCTCAAAGATACGGGAGGCCTCGTCATAATTGCCCTGCCCCGTTTGTATGGTAGCTGCCGCCAACGCAATATCGGGCAAGGTACGCTCGTCAGCCTTGAGATCACCCCAAATGCTCTTGAAGCCTTCAACCCCACCATCACGAAGGCGCGCCGCCGCAGACGTTTCTATGAGCTGTGCAGCCTCGGCTTTGTCGATGACGCCGCGGCGAGCCAGAACGCGTGTCAGCTCGTAGACGCGGTCGTGGTTATGCAGCTGAAGATGGGCTTGAAGCAACAGTTTTGTAGCATGAAAATACCGTGAACTGGCGTCTTGCAGGGGCTTTAGTAACTCTAGCGCCTCTTGCGGACGGTTTTGGTCAAGACACATTTCGGCGGCAACAATAGCTGTGGCCTCACCCAGCCTTGGGTTGCCTGCCGCGCTTGTTTTAGCCAGCGCTAGTGCATCGTCACGGCGGCCGTATTCACCCAGATGATGGTTGGCACGGGCAGACGCCAGGCCTGCCAATACTTTTCTGCCACCTGAGCGCGTGCGGCCCAGTAATTTTGAGAGATCTTTCTCGGCTTCGGTATAACGCCCCTCAAGAATTTTGATCCATCCACTTTCAAGCAGCTCATGATCACGCTCCTGTGCCCTCACGCTACGCCACGAACGGAAGCGCTCGGGGCCGCCGCTAATCCATGCCAGAACCCGCAGGCATACGTACAAAATAATAAAGAGGGCCAGCAGCAAGAGCACAGCCAGCGTCAGTGAGAGCTCAATGCGCCATGGTTGTGCAATGATGAGTACGTTGCCGCTATGCTCGCGCAACACCAGTGCCAGTGCAACAGCAGCAATAAAAACGAGAATTGTCCAGATTAAGGCTTTCATGGCTTACCCCTGCAACGCGAACAAGGGTGTCGTGCCAGCCACCAACCGGGCGGACACGCCGAGCAGCGCAGACACAGACGTATCGGTATCGGCGGCTGCGCCTGCAGCGGGCGCCACTTCAGTCGTTGAAGCATCGCTCGTCACAGAACCGTCATTTTGCGCAGGTGCACTGGTGTCAGGCTGAGGGCGAGCTTCGCTGGCCGCAGGCTGCTTAGCAGTGGGAGATGTGGTCGACGCCGAGGGTGTGGTTGCCGTTTGATCCCCTGGCGTCGCAGGATGTGTATGTGCACCTGTTGTGCCTACATTATCTGCTGCACCACGGGGGCTGGAGCTCGGTGCAGCCCCATTCGCGTTGTCAGTACCAGACTGGTCAGTTTCAGGCGCGCCGGTGCCCAAACGCTCAGACTTGCTTTTCTGATCTCGCAAGGTTTGAACAGCCTGCAGGCTGTTGTCGACATTAGGCACGGGCACAGCAATAGATGTGTCAGCAAATTGGCGTGCCAGCTTGACCGCCCTGCGGCTTTGCGGTGCTTGCTGGTCGAACCGGGTTTCTATGGCTTGCACCAACGCTGCCGTTTCAGTTTGCCAGATTTTGGGCTGTCGCATCATAAGGGCGAGCTGTGCCGTCATAATACGCATGCGCAAATTTTCGCGGAAGCGTGCAGACTGTTCGGGAGACATCAACAATGCCGTCGTGTCATCGACCCTGCGCACAGCAATGAATTGCCCAAGGTCTTGACCAATGGCTGACCATGCTTCGCGCGACCATGTTGAAGCCACGTGCATGCTTTTTTTCCACCATGGCGCATCAGGGTCAACAGGTGCTTCGCTGCCATTGTCGGCTGCTTGCGACGCCGCTGACGCAGATGTGTGATCTAACGGCTCAGGTGCTGCGTCGTCAGGCATAAGCAAAGGCGCACTGCTGACCAGCTGCCCTAGTTCATCAAGCTGCGACGACAGCATGGCGATGTCAACGGTGGTGGCAGCGCGCAGGTGATCGAGATCACCATTAATAGTTTGTTGCAACGATGCCAGGCCGGGACGATTTGCTCGGGCAAGCTGAGCCTGGGCGGTTTCGAGCGAGATGATGGCATTGGCAATATTGCCGCTTAACTGCAACTGCTGCTGAGCGATAGTGAGCAAATGCTCGATATCATTAAGCAACACCAGTTCGGAGCCACTGTCGGTCAGCGTCTGGAATGCGCGTTCCAGGCCATCTGATTGATCACGTGCGGCATCGACGGCTTGTTCTAACGAGGCCATTTTACGGGCCTGTTGTTCGACCTTGGCCAGCGCCTGACGCGCTTGTTCAGCGGCCTGACTGGCTTGGTCGGCGCTACGCCGCACCTGGCTCTGGAGCTCGGTCGACGTACGCAGGAATTCTTGACGTTGGTACCACCAGGCCGCTGCCATAACCAGCGCCAGTAGCACCACAACCACGAGCACAGGCCCTGTAATGCTGCGCTGACGAGATGGTTTGGAGGGTGAGGAGGCAGAAAGGCCACCAGGCGTCCCAGGGCCGCCACTGCCACCTGATGCTGTACGACTCCCCGAGGGGGAAGATGTTTTGGACGTGACGCCGGGCCCGGATACGCCAGAGCCCGTTGTGGCTGCACTCGGTTTGCCGGCAGCCGACGTATCGGATGACGTGTTAGCGCGGTTTATGCTGTCTGCCGGTCTTTCGTTCTTGGACACAGCACTATCGGCGCCCGACTGCGTTTCGACCGGAGTCATGCCCGGTGCGGAAGATGGTGTTGGTTGAAGCTCGGTTTTTTTATCTGTCATGGCGCGATTGTAATCCCAGGTGGATTCTTAAGGCGATGCCGCCCGGAGGATGGCCTGAAAAATAGCCTCGTCATCAGGCTGGCATAGTTTTACCATTGACGGCGAGCCCTGACCACTGGCACCGAGCAATGATTGTAAGCGGCTAGCGATACGCTCGTGTATTACTACAAACCTGCAACGCTGCCATGCCTGTTCAAGCCCGAAGCGACAAATATTAGCAAAAACCGCATCAACGCTCTCACTGCTGGTCAGCAAAAACACGCAAGGCCGCGCAGAAGACAAGGCCAGTGCCAATTGTTCGTGTTGATGATTGTTCCAGACAGCCGCTTCGCGACGGTAGACGGCCAGGCGATCCACCTTGACCCCCGCCTCTTCCAGCCGACTGCCAAGCCATTCTCGCCCGTGCTCGCCTCGTACTATCAAGGCCTTGTCGATGCTGTCTATACGCGTATTGAGCAATGACCAGAGATTTTCTGAGTCTTGCGGCTGCGTGATGTCTGGGTACAGCACATTTTCAACTGGCACCACACCGGTTTCGGTAACAGCCATGGCGGTCGCAAGGCCCACAGCGGCGGCCAAGGTGTCTGACGGCCACCGGACTGCTGACGAGGCCTGCGCCAACGCTCGCATATAAAGTGAAACGGCGCGACCACTGACAAACACCACCAGATCATAGCGGGTTGGCGGCGGGACCACAAACCCGGGATCCAGAATGTCTGAAATGCACAAGGCAGGCAGGCAAATCGCCTGCAGCCCTGTAGCATCAAGGCGTTGGGCCAGCAACTGATTTTTATCTTGCGGCCTTGTCAGAACAACGCTGGCGTCAATGGTCGCGGCCATATTGCCGTACTGGCCTCAGGCGAGGGAAGCTGGCAATTGCAGCTTGGCCAATATTTTGTCAGCCCCCTGCTCCAGCAAGGTTTGAGCCGCTTCGCGCCCTAATTTTTCTGCCTGATCGGTCGGGCCTCGGGTTTCAGAAAAAAGTACGCACGAGCCGTCAGGCTCTGCCACGAGCGCCCGCACATGAAGCATGTCACCGTCGAGCTGCGCGTATGCGGCCAGCGGAACCTGACAAGATCCGCCCAGCGTTCGCGACACCGCTCTTTCAGCCAACGAGCAGGCAGTCGTGGGGTGATCACCCAGTGGGGCCAGCCAGCGCTGCAGATCAGTGTGCGATTCGAGCACTTCAATGCCAAGAGCACCCTGGCCTGCCGCAGGCAGGCTTTGCTCTATCGACAGACAGCTTTTTATGCGTGCGCCCAGCCCAAGTCGGCGAAGGCCAGCAGCAGCAAGAATAATGGCGGCGTAGTCACCGCTATCAAGCTTGGATAAGCGCGTGTCAAGATTGCCCCGCAATGGCTTCACAACGAGATGTGGGTAGCGCTTGCGCAATTGAGACTCTCGCCTCAGGCTTGAGGTACCAACGACAGCGCCTGATGGCAGCGCATCAAGATCTGCAAACTGGTTTGAAACAAAGGCGTCACGCGGATCGTCGCGTTCAAGTATGACAGACAGCAGAAAGGGGCTGTGCATGTCTACCGGCACATCTTTAAGCGAGTGAACGGCGAGATCGGCACGACCATCAAGCAGCGCAGTTTCGAGCTCTTTGATAAACAGCCCCTTGCCGCCGATTTTGGAAAGACTTCGATCAAGAATCTGGTCACCCCGGGTGGACATGGTCAGCAAGCTGACCTCACAAAGGGGATATAGCTCACGCAAGCGATCACGTACATGCTCGGCCTGCCACAGTGCGAGCCGGCTCGCACGCGTTGCGATGACCAGCTTTTTAGGTGTTTCTGACATAAACCCGCTAGCTGAAATAGTTAATAATGACTACAAGAACAATACCGATAATGGCCAGAATGCCCAGCCCTTGCAACAGCGAAAGACCGGATTCATAAGGTTTCTTTCGGCTGGATGATTTAAACAGACCCATTTGCATTTTCCTTGGTGGGCGCTTTACGCAGCCCTACCCATTTTCCTATGGCAATGACGAGCACTGCACCGACGACATGTGCCGCATACAGGGCGGGTACAGTGATCTCACCGAATTGCTGGATGATGAAAATATCTGAGACCAGCATACCCCCTGCTATCCAACCCAGCAAGCCAGCACCGAACGTGACGACCAGGGGAAATCGGTCGATCAGCCTGAGAACCAGTGTGCTGCCCCAGACAATGATAGGCACGCTGACGATAAGCCCGAAGATGACGTAGTACATCTGGTGATCGAGTTGCGTGCTTTGTGCAGCGCCAGCAATGGCAACAACGTTGTCCAGGCTCATGATGAAGTCAGCGATAATAATGGTCTTGATCGCAGCCCAAACAGTGGTTCCGCCCTTGATGTTGCCATGCTCGTCTTCTTGCGGCACCAGCAACTTGATGCCTATCCACAACAACAGCGCGCCGCCAACTATCTTGAGAAATGGGATGGCAAGCAGGGTTAGCGCAAATGCAATCAGCAACACTCGCAGTATGATAGCCCCTGCTGTCCCCCACAATATGCCCTGCATCCGCTTACTGTGCTCGAGCCCGCGACAGGCCAGTGCAATAACAACAGCATTGTCGCCGCCCAGAAGCACATCAATAAGAATGATCTGGAATACAGCGCCCCAATGAAGCGTTTGCAAGGTTTCGAGCATGGGCTTACCTGTGAAGGTTTGCGTCGTAACGGCGCATATAAGCGAAGAGAAAGGCCCCTGCGGGCCTTTCTTGTTACCTGAATGCCGTGATCAGAGTACCGACTTTAGCAGTTTCCCCATTTCGGATGGGTCACGCGTGGTACGAATACCGCACTCTTCCATGATTTTGAGCTTGGCATCAGCAGTATCATCGCCGCCCGAGATCAGGGCGCCTGCATGCCCCATACGTTTGCCTGCCGGCGCCGTAACGCCCGCAATAAAGCCCACAACAGGTTTTTTCATGTTGTCTTTGGCCCAACGTGCAGCTTCAACCTCATCAGGACCACCGATTTCACCGATCATGACGACTGCGTCAGTTTCAGGATCATCGTTAAACATCTTGAGGATGTCGATGTGCTTGAGGCCGTTGATGGGGTCGCCACCAATACCGACAGCCGTGGATTGGCCCAGGCCCAGCTCGGTGAGCTGCGCTACGGCTTCGTAGGTAAGCGTACCTGAGCGGCTTACTACACCGATGCGACCTTTCTTGGAAATATGGCCCGGCATAATGCCGATCTTGATTTCGTCTGGTGTGATCAGGCCGGGGCAGTTAGGCCCGAGCAGCAGCGTTTTCTTGTTCTGGTCACGCATGCGGTTACGCACTTCGAGCATGTCGCGAACGGGAATGCCTTCGGTAATGCAGATAACCAGATCCAGATCGGCCTCAACGGCTTCCCAGATGGCGGCCGCAGCGCCTGCTGGTGGAACATAGATAACCGATACGGTTGCGCCAGTTGCCTCTTTGGCCTCTTTGACGGTTGCGAAAATCGGCACGCCCTCGAAGTTTTGCCCTGCTTTCTTGGGGTGCACACCTGCAACAAATGCGTTTGCACCGTTGGCGTACTCGCGGCACATATGGGTGTGGAACTGCCCGGTCTTGCCAGTAATGCCCTGGGTAATGACTTTTGTGTCTTTGTTGATCAGAATCGACATGTAGAAATCCTCGGCTGTATTCTTATTTCGCTGCGGCAACGACTTTGGTCGCGGCTTCGGCCATGGTGTCGGCGCTGATGATAGGCAGACCTGATTCGGCTAGCAATTTCTTGCCCAGCGCTTCATTGGTGCCTTTCATGCGTACGACCAGCGGCACGTTCAGGTTGACCGCCTTGCATGCCGCAATAACACCTTCAGCAATGACGTCGCAGCGCATGATGCCGCCAAAAATATTGACCAGAATGGCCTTGACGCCTTCGTTGCCCAGCATGATCTTAAAGGCTTCGGTAACCTTTTCAGCTGTCGCGCCACCGCCCACGTCGAGGAAGTTGGCAGGCTCGCCACCGAACAATTTGATGGTGTCCATTGTGGCCATGGCCAGACCGGCACCGTTGACCAGGCAACCGATGTTACCGTCAAGCTGAATGTACGCCAGGTCATATTTGCTGGCTTCGATCTCGGCGGGGTCTTCTTCGGCCAGATCGCGGTAGCCAACGATTTCTTCCTGGCGGTACAACGCGTTGGTGTCAAAATTAAATTTGGCATCAAGGGCGATAATGTCGCCCGAGCCTGTGAGTATCAACGGGTTTATTTCTGCCAGCGAAGCGTCGGTATCCCAATACACCTTGTACAGTTTCTGAAACTCGACAGCTGCTTTGGTCACGGAGGCTTCCGGAATACCAATGCCACGTGCAAGTTCGGCAGCTTCGTTATCAGTGAGGCCGGCTTTGGGGTCGACAAAAACCTTAAGGATTTTTTCGGGTGTGGCTTCGGCAACCTGTTCGATTTCCATACCACCTTCGTTGGAGGCCATGACGCAAACGCGCTGTGAAGCACGGTCAGTTACGATGCCAACGTAGTATTCTTTCTTGATGTCAGCGCCTTCTTCCACGAGCAGGCGATTGACTTTCTGGCCTTCTGGCCCAGTCTGGTGGGTAATTAACTGCATGCCCAGAATGTCAGAGGCCAGTTGACGAACTTCGTCAATGGACCTGGCGAGCTTGACGCCCCCGCCCATGCCCCGACCACCTGCATGAATTTGCGCCTTGACAACCCAAACCGGCCCGCCCAGCTTCTCAGCGGCAGCGACGGCTTCGTCAACGGAAAATGCAGGAAACCCGCGCGGCACGGTAACGCCATATTTCTTCAGCAGTTCCTTGCCTTGATACTCGTGAATTTTCATTTGTTACCTGTCTGAACATAGAGAAAGAAAAACGTGCCAGAACCCATAACCCGCTGGCCCGCCGATGGATGTGCCCCTACACGCATTTCGCCTTAACCTTGGGCGTGACATACCACTGGGGGTAGTACTCGCGCGCAACTTCACCGTCGAGCCTGAGCGCATGACACCCCTCAAGCTGAAACGGACGCCTGGTGTCACCGACCTCTTTGCGCTTCTGATGCCGCTGGTTTGCCATAGTTTGAACAGCCACCGTTGGCAATACAAAAGACAACTCGGTTAAGTGCGTACAGCCCGCCACACGCCCAAAACGCTCTTTAACGGCATTTCTGAAATTGCGCAAAAGATTCATGCCGGCAAGCTGCCCATAATCGGGCGTAATCGCCGTGCAATTCTGATTGTAGGGGGCAGCGTCGTAAGCGGCCACGGCCTTGACGATAGTAAATTGCTCGTCAATCGTGATGCGCAAGTGCATGTGATGAAAAGGCACTCCGGCGCGTTGAATCGCGCCGGAGTGTTTGGAATAATCGTAGGCCTTGAAATCAATGAGTTCGGCTTCGATATCCCAAAGGCCGTCGTCCCGTGCGAACGAGTTCACACGAATAGAGCGTGTATGTAGCGGCTCGCGCGCAGTATCGGGAGGAGGCAATGGCATTTAGGGGTAGTTACGTATAGGACGAAAAACCCTTTAAGTATAGCGCAGTGTTTCGGCTGCTTTCACCATGGCTGTCAACGCGGCACGTGTCTCGGCCCAACCACGCGTTTTCAGGCCGCAATCGGGATTAACCCACAACTGTTCAGCAGGCAGTTTTGTAGCCGCCTTTTTCATCAAATCAACCATCCAGTCAAGGGCCGGAATGTTGGGCGAATGAATATCGTAGACCCCTGGGCCGATGTCATTGGGGTAATGGAAGTCTTCAAACGCCTGCAACAACTCCATGTTGGAGCGTGACGTCTCGATGGTAATGACGTCAGCATCCATGGCCGCTATCGACTCGATGATGTCGTTAAATTCGGAATAACACATGTGCGTGTGTATCTGCGTGTCGTCGCGCACCCCGCTGGTTGAAAGCTTGAAGCAGTCTACCGCCCAGTCGAGATACGTTTGCCAGTCAGCACGGCGCAAGGGCAAGCCTTCGCGGAAGGCCGGCTCGTCGATCTGAATGGCGGCAATGCCCGCCGCCTCAAGGTCATTGACTTCGTCTCGCAACGCCAGTGCAAGCTGGCGGCACGTGGTTTCACGTGGCTGATCATCGCGCACGAAAGACCATTGCAATATGGTTACTGGCCCTGTCAGCATGCCTTTGACCGGCTTTTTGGTAAGTGACTGCGCATAGGCCGACCAGGCTACCGTCATGGCAGCAGGGCGCGCTACATCACCAAAAATGACGGGAGGCTTTACACAACGCGAACCGTAGCTCTGCACCCACCCATTTTGGGTAAATGCGAAACCACCCAACAGCTCACCGAAGTATTCGACCATATCGTTGCGCTCTGGCTCGCCGTGTACCAGCATGTCGAGACCGATTTCTTCCTGGAAACGGACAACGCGCTCAATCTCTTCACGCATGGCCTTTTCGTAGGCGGCATCACCCAACACGCCCTGCTTCCAGTCGCGGCGCTGTTTGCGAATTTCTATGGTCTGCGGAAAGGAGCCTATGGTTGTGGTCGGAAATGCGGGCAACCCCAGCCGCTCTTTCTGAAGAACGATGCGGGATGAAAACGGCGCACGAGTGCGCGACACTGCATCTGACTGGGCGAGGCGTTGCTGCACCACGGTATTATGAATGCGTTTGGACGAGCGACGGGCTTGCAGAGCGTCACGCTGCTGCTGCAGCGCTTTGGCAATAGCGGGGTCGTCGGTGCCCGAAACGGCCGCGGCGAGCAGACGAAGTTCATCAAGCTTCTGGGTGGCAAACGACAGCCAGCTTTTAAGTTCTGCGTCCAGAGCCTGCTCGGCATCAAGATCAACAGGTACGTGCAGCAGCGAACAAGAAGGCGCCAGCCAAAGCTTGTTACCACGCTGACTGGCCAGGCTACGCAGTTTTTCTGTAAGTGCATCGAGGTCTGAGCGCCAGATATTTCGGCCATCAATTACGCCCACCGAGAGCACCTGCTGCGCATCAAGCACCTCAAGCACGCTTTCGAGTTGCTGGGGAGCACGTACGAGATCGACGTGCACGCCTTGCACAGGCAAGCCTTTGAGCACACTTACGTTATCTTGCAGGCTTTCAAAATAGGTGGCCAGCAAGATCGACACACCGCTTGATGACAACGTTTGGTACACGCGGCCAAATGCCTGCTTCCAAGCATCGGGCAAGTCTTGAACAAGAATTGGCTCGTCGATCTGTACCCACTCAACCCCTAGCGTGTGCAGGCGTTCGAGCACCTCGACATAGACAGGCAAGAGGTTGTCGAGCAATGCCAGCTTGGCCGGGTCGCCAGCACCCTGCGCGAATGCATCACCTTTGCCCAGCCACAGCCAGGTCAAGGGGCCTGGAATAACAGGCTTGACATGGTGGCCCAACTCGATCGCCTCACGAACCTGATCAAACAAGGCCTCACGGGCGATGCGATAGGTTTGCTGGGGTACCAGCTCTGGCACGATATAGTGATAGTTGGTGTCAAACCATTTGGTCATTTCACACGCGGCCGCTGGTGTACCCGACGGTGCGCGGCCACGCGCCATGCGAAAAAGCGTATCAAGCGAGACGGGCTGATCAGAAGGTTGACCAAAGCGGGCGGGCACGGCACCCAACAGCGTGGTCCATTCAAGCACGTGGTCATACCAGGCAAAATCACCCACAGGAATAAGTGACAAACCGCTGCTGGCCTGAGCCTCCCAGTGCCGCGCGCGCAACTCACGCCCTACGGTTTCGAGTTCTTGCTGATTAATGTCGCCAGCCCAGTAAGCCTCTTGGCCGCGTTTGAGCTCGCGTTGGACGCCTATGCGCGGAAAACCTAAATTATGAGTAAACGTCACGTTAAACCACCATTGATTGAATAAATTGTTCAGAAATTCATTGTGCCCGTATAATTTATTGAATCAAAATCAAATACACCATGTATAAAATGAATTTTACTCATATTAATGCTAGATCAGGCCAAAGAAAGCATAGCCGGCTCACTCTGCCAATTGCAGTGGGTGTCTTTGGCGCATTAAGTGGCGTCTTCCATGCTTGAAGTCCGCCACCTCGAAACACTAAGTGCCATACGCGACGCAGGCAGCCTGCAAGAGGCGGCCGAAAGACTGCATGTCACTCAGTCGGCACTGTCTCACCAACTGCGTGACCTGGAAGTAAGGCTTAAAACTCCGTTGTTAAACCGACGCACGCGCCCCGCTCGCCTGACCACTGCGGGTCTGCGTGTACTGGCGCTGGCAGACGACGTGCTGCCGCGAATCAAAGCCACTGAGCGCGAACTGCAACGCCTTGCTGCTGGGCGCACAGGCAGGTTGCACCTGGCCATAGAGTGCCACTCTTGCTTTCAGTGGCTTATGCCGGCACTCGACGCCTTCCGGCTGGGCTGGCCCGACGTCGAGCTGGATCTATCGGCGGCGTTTTCCTTTGCGCCCTTGCCTGCCTTGGTTCGGGGCGACCTAGACGTGGTCATTACGTCAGACCCGCAAATTAATCCTGCAGTTGAATATGTGCCACTGTTCAAATATGAACTGGTGCTTGCCGTAGCGGCGGCCAACCCGCTGTCGCAATACAAATATATTGAGCCTCAGCAACTGGCGGATCAGGTATTAATTACCTACCCGGTCGAACGGGAACGACTTGATGTCTTTACCGCATTTCTGGAACCTGCAGACGTCGAGCCCGCCGCAATACGCAAGGCTGAACTAACGCCTGTGATTGCGCAGCTTATTGCCAGCCAGCGCGGTGTGGCCGCCCTGCCAAATTGGGCACTGACTGAATACTTAAATCAGGGCTGGCTGCGCATCTGCCATTTGGGTGAGCATGGAGTATGGCGTACGCTTTATGCGGCAATACGCACCGAAGACATGGACGCAGACTACGTGCGTGCTTTTTTAACGCAGGCGCGTGATACGTGTTTTAAGACCTTGTCTGGCATTAAAAGCACGCAATAACACGCTGCACAAGAGACTGCTACGGGCCGTAGGGTATGTCACCCAGAATACGGCGTATGGTCTCGGGATCGAACCCGCGCGAGCCTAGAAAACGAAACTGCCGTGCGTACTCTTTGGAATCGGCAGGCAGCTGATCGAATTTTTTTTGCCATACGGCCTGAGCGCGCTCTAGCTCGGTTTGGCGCAGTTGCTCGCCGATACGGCTGACTGCATCATCAGGCAGGCCATGCTGGCGCAGCTCTTGCACTATGCGCTGTGTGCCTTGTCGCTCGGCACGACGATTTACCAGACTTTGTGCAAAGCGCTGATCGGAAAGCCAGTTTTCGCGCTCAAGATCATTGAGCAAAGCCTCGAGCGATTCAGGCTCTTCAGCATAAGGCAATAACTTGCGCTGCAGCTCTGTGCGCGAATGCTCACGGCGTGACAAATAGCCGATAGCCCTGGCCTTTAAGCTGGGGCCCGCTCTGCTTGAGCGCGACGCTTGGCGGCTACTGCGCTGAGTGGACGTGCGTGTATAAACCGAGGCTTCATCATCAGGCTGATCGTGCTCGGTATCGTAACGACTGGTTGAGCGTGAAACCTGACCAGCCGAGCCATGTGCTGAATTATCAACGACAGCGCCGGCACTGGGGCCGACGGCATCGGCCCGCGCCGAACCTGATGCAGCCCGGGCCCGCTCGCCCTTTACGCCGCCCTGTCGGGCGGGTTTGTTGGCGAGCGTTTCGAAGTCATCGTCGTGGCGGGACATAGGCTACCGGGCAAGCTGCCCTTTTTAGTCTTCGGACTGTGCCTCTGATTCGACAGGCACTGGCTTGCGAGCAGTGGCCGCTACCTGAGCCACAACGCCCAGACTTTCACGCACCTTGTTTTCGATTTCGAATGCCATGTCGGGATGCTCTTTCAGGTACTCGCGGACATTGTCTTTGCCTTGCCCAATGCGCGTACCCGAGTAGCTAAACCATGACCCTGCCTTGTCGACAATGCCGGCCTGAACACCGAGATCAATGATTTCGCCTTCGCGGGAGATGCCAGCCCCATACATGATGTCGAACTCAGCTTGCTTGAACGGCGGCGCCACTTTGTTTTTAACAACTTTGACGCGGGTTTCGTTGCCAACGACTTCATCGCCCTTTTTGATGGCGCCGATACGTCGAATGTCGAGACGCACTGTTGAATAAAACTTGAGTGCATTACCGCCTGTTGTGGTTTCGGGGCTGCCGAACATGACGCCGATTTTCATGCGGATTTGGTTAATGAAGATAACCATGCAATTGGCCCGCTTGATGTTGGCAGTAAGCTTACGCAGCGCCTGGCTCATGAGGCGAGCCTGCAGACCGGGCAGCGAGTCGCCCATGTCGCCTTCGATTTCGGCCTTGGGCACCAGAGCGGCTACCGAGTCGATGACTATAAGGTCAACCGAGCCTGAGCGAACCAGCGCATCAGTGATCTCAAGCGCCTGCTCGCCGGTGTCGGGCTGCGAAATAAGAAGGTCGTCAAGGTTTACGCCCAGCTTGGCGGCGTATTGGACGTCGAGCGCATGCTCTGCATCAATAAAGGCGCACGTACCACCGATTTTTTGCATTTCGGCAATGACTTGCAGTGTGAGTGTGGTTTTGCCCGAAGACTCTGGGCCGTAGATTTCGGTGACACGACCGCGTGGCAAACCCCCGACGCCGAGCGCAATATCAAGCCCCAGCGACCCGGTCGAGCAGATTTGAATGTCATGCGAGACCGAATTGTCGCCATAACGCATGACCGAGCCCTTGCCAAACTGCTTTTCAATTTGGGAAAGTGCGGCAGCCAGCGCCTTGCTGCGTTCACCAGCGGTTTTGCTTTGTTTGTCGTCCATGGAGGTCCTTGGCTGAAAATGCGAGTGATTCAAAAGATGGCGCCAGATAACCTGGCGCCATGGATTGATGGGTAATGGGATTATTGCATCAAATTATACTGTACAAATAACCAGATATACAAAACAGGCATCTCGTTATCCCTGAGTGGTCTTACCGGGCAATACATGCCAGAATGGGGTAACCCCATTTTGAGGGCATAACCCCTACCGACATGCGCATACTTATTGCAGAAGACGACAGTATTCTTGCTGACGGACTCTCCCGTTCATTGCGCTACGATGGCTACACCGTCGACGTCGTAAACGATGGCCACAGCGCAGATTGTGCACTGCAGCTGCAGGCTTTCGACCTGCTTATTCTCGACCTCGACCTGCCGCGCATGCACGGCCTTACCGTGCTGCGGCAGCTGCGTCAGCGCAACACACCCTTACCGGTACTCATTCTAACGGCCGCCGACACGGTTGAGCAACGGGTTAAAGGGCTGGATCTTGGTGCCGACGATTATATGGCCAAGCCATTCGCGTTGTCTGAGCTTGAGGCTCGTGCTCGCGCACTGACCCGGCGCAGCGCCGGAACAAGCAGCACGTTACTCACGCACAAAAAGCTCAGCTTTGACCTTAATGGCCGGACAGCCACTATTGCCGGCCAGCCACTTGAGCTTTCTGCGCGCGAAACCAGCTTGCTGGAGGTCTTTCTTTCACGCACCGGACGCATGATTAGCAAGAACCAGTTTGTCGATCTATTGTGCGAATGGGGCGACGAAGTTACCCCTAACGCAATCGAAGTCTACATACATAGACTGCGCAAAAAAATCGAACCCAGTGGGGCTCGTATTGTGACAGTGCGCGGCCTGGGCTATTGTCTGGAAACCCAAAATCGGGATGAATCGGTTACCGCCTGAAGGCGTGCCGGCACTGCATGCTGATCGACCCCGACATCCTCGACCAGGCACGCGAACAGGCCGACACAGGCTTCTCCTGGCATCGACCATTTCGACGCAAAAAAACCAAAAATAATCGCTCTTTGCTGAACAAAATTATTCTTTGGATGTTCGGCCCGCTGTTTTTGCTCTGGACCATAGGTCTGGTCATCACGTATTTCATTGCACAGAATATTGCCAATGCACCTTATGACCGTGCACTGACTGACCATCTGCGTATGGTACGACACGAGATTGAACAACAGAACATTCTTAAAGGCGCGCAGCTTTCGCCCTTCGTAATCAATCTGCTTCACGGCGACCCGGAGCACCTGATTTACTGGGACGTGCGCGATGCTAATGGCAACTCGCTGGATGGCAACCACGCCATTCCACTGCCCGCTAACTGGTCATATGACATGGATAAAGTGCGCGTGAACAACGAAAGCATGGACGGTCACAGCGTTCGCGTGGCCTACGTGTGGGGCGGTGTTGATTCGACCGGTCTGCCGTTTTTAACTGTTGTTGCGCAATCCAATCAAATGCGCGCACGTCTGCAGCAAGAGATTCTCACCGGTATGCTGACCCCGCAGCTTATTGTGCTGCCCCTGGCGGCATTGCTGGCGGGGCTGGGGCTGACGCAAGGGCTGGAGCCTCTTACTATTTTGCAGGAACGCATACGAGCTCGTCGAGCCAACGACACCTCACCGATCACGGCCGAGCTCGCTCCCGCTGAAATCGTACCCCTTATCGCCGCCATGAACAGCCTGCTTCAGCGCTTGACGGCAGCACATGAAACCCAGCGACGATTTGTATCCAATGCGGCCCATCAGTTAAAAACACCTCTGGCCGGTATGCGCACGCAGGCCGAACTCGCCCTGCGTGAACGCAGTCCTGAAAAAATGGATGCCAGCCTCCAGCAACTTATACGTGGTTCAGATCGTGCCACACGGCTGGTCAACCAGATGCTTGCACTGGCCCGCGCCGAAAACCCGGACAACCTCAGCGGGCTCGGGCTTGAGCAAATTGATCTGAACCCGCTTGCAGAACAGCAGTCTGCACAATGGGTCGATACAGCCATTAATAAACACATCGACCTGGGCTTTGAGTGCGCACCTTTTCCCGTCCATATTCACGGCGACCCATTGATGCTCGCTGAAATGTTGAACAACCTCATTGAGAACGCCATTATCTACAGCGCCAGTGGCGGCAAGGTCACCATACGAACGGGCGGCGACGCGCTGTCAGCCTATCTTGAGGTGGAGGACACTGGCCCAGGCATCCCGGTAGAGGAGCGTGAGCGCGTTTTTGATCGTTTCTATCGGGTTTTAGGCACCAACGTCGATGGAAGTGGCCTGGGGCTACCCATCGTGAAAGAAATTGCCGAATACCACGAAGCAACAGTCGAGTTTATGCCTACCTCGGGCGACTATGAGACCCACGCACGAGGCACCAGAATAAGAGTGAGCTTTAGCCGCATCAAGAACTTGCCAAGCCAGACCCTGTAGCTTAAAAAAACAATCATATGTGAGGAGACATAATGGAAAGGAGCATGGCCACGCCAGACGGCAGCACACTCACGGGGGCCCCCGCAGCAACCGGTCGCCCCATGTCTGCCGAAGAGCGCAAGGTCATTTTCGCCTCTTCACTGGGAACCGTGTTTGAGTGGTATGACTTTTACCTTTACGGCTCCATGGCCTCCATTATTGCCTTGCATTTTTTTTCGGGGGTCAACCCAACTGCCGGCTTTATTTTTGCACTGCTGGCATTTGCTGCGGGTTTTGCCGTGCGTCCCTTCGGCGCCCTGGTCTTTGGAAGACTGGGCGATATGGTTGGCCGCAAATATACGTTTTTAATCACCATTCTGATTATGGGTATGTCCACTTTTTTGGTGGGCGTGTTGCCTTCGTATGCCTCCATCGGCATGGCTGCACCAGCAATCATGATCGGCCTGCGCCTGCTCCAGGGCCTGGCCCTGGGAGGCGAATATGGTGGCGCTGCTACCTATGTGGCAGAGCATGCGCCTCAAAATCGCCGTGGCTTTTACACAAGCTGGATACAGACCACAGCTACCATGGGGCTCTTCTTGTCTTTAATCATCACGCTGGGCATACGACGCTCGCTCAGTGAAGAGGCTTTTCTAGACTGGGGCTGGCGCATTCCGTTTCTGATTTCTTCGGTACTGCTGGTTATTTCAGTGTGGATACGCATGCGGCTGAATGAATCACCTGCCTTTCGAAAAATGAAGGCGGATGGCAGAGGGTCAAACGCGCCGATCAAGGAATCCTTCGGACAGTGGGGTAATCTTAAAATTGTTTTGCTTGCACTGGTGGGCTTGACGGCTGGCCAGGCCGTGATCTGGTATACGGGCCAGTTTTACGCCTTGTTTTTCCTGACGAAAACACTGGCTGTGGAGCCCAATACGGCCAGCGTAATGATTGCCCTGGGCCTGCTTCTGGGCACCCCATTTTTCGTGGTGTTTGGCGCACTTTCAGACCGCATTGGCCGCAAACCCATCATTATGGCCGGATGCCTTATTGCCGCTTTAAGCTATTTTCCTGTTTTCAAGGCAATTACCCACTTTGCCAACCCGGCGCTCGAACGCGCTCAGGCCACCGCCCCAGTCGTAGTAACCGCTGACCCTGCCACGTGTTCGTTTCAGTTCAATTTAATGGGTACTTCCTCCTTCAATAGCTCGTGCGATATTCTCAAATCGTTTATGGCCAGCCGTGCCGTCAATTACACCAACGAGGCCGCTCCGCCGGGCACTGTTGCAAGAGTACGCATTGGCAACGACGAATACGAGTCGTTCGAAGGCCAGGAAATGAGTAAGGCCGACTATGCGTCGAAGTCAACCCAGCTGCGGCACGCGCTTACCGACGCTATACGCCAGCACGGCTATCCTGCAGCCGCCGATCCGCTGCAGATTAACTACGTGGCTGTCGTCGGGCTGCTGACCTTTCTGGTGATACTGGTCACCATGGTGTATGGCCCGATAGCCGCCATGCTGGTGGAGATGTTTCCGACGCGTATTCGCTATACCTCGATGAGCCTGCCTTATCACATTGGAAACGGCTGGTTTGGCGGGTTTTTGCCACCCGCTGCATTTGCCATCGTAGCGGCCACTGGCAACAGCTATGACGGTCTGTGGTACCCCATTATTGTTGCGTCTATTACGCTTGTGGTGGGTACTCTCTTTGTCAAAGAAACCAAGGACAATGACATCAATGCCTGACGCTGCCTGATTCAGGCCTACGTCAGCCTATACGCCTAAAATTACCTGTATAGAAGGGGCTGCATGCAACACAGGCGTCTGATCCCCCGGCCTGGTTGCGCGACAACTCTTTTATCGCCTTTACTGTGCCCCCCGCAAGCTTTTTTAGCGCAGTACAGGTGCTTCTTCGAATGGCCCAATGCCAAAGGCATCCCGGGCCATTTTTTTTGGCCCCATAGCCACTACCCACACACCAGGCTACTATCACTTCAGGTGATTCTGCGCACTGCGCTTTCAAAGATACTCACACCCATGGCTAACACAAGCACCGACACGGGTTCACTGCCACGGTGCAAGCCGACAGCTTTCAAATCGTGACAACTCCATACAAGCCCGGCAAAGCCAATCGCAAATAGGGCTTACAATCAACGGTCCGGTTTTCTGCCCAAGGGCGCGCCTGCCTGACAGGCTGGCACGCTCGGGCCATTCATCAAAGACATACGACATTATGTGGTTTAAAAATCTCAAAATTTACCGTCTAGCCTCCTCCTGGAAATGCACCCCAGACACCCTCGAATCAGCACTCGCCCAGCAGGCATTCAAGCCAGGCGGCAGCAGCGACATGCAAAGCCTGGGGTGGATACCTCCCCGCGAGGATAGCGGCTTGGTGTACGCGCTTGACGGTCAGTATCTGATTACGCTTAGGGCTGAAAAAAAATTGCTGCCCACCACCGTGATCAATCAGTTTGCCAAGGCCAAGGCACAAGAAATCGAAGAACAGCAAGGTTTCAAGCCTGGTCGCAAGCAGATGAAAGAAATCAAAGAGCAAGTCACTGACGCGCTTTTGCCTAAAGCGTTCAGTATTTATCGCGACACCCATGTGTGGCTGGATACCCGCAACCACTGGCTGATCATTGATGCGGCGGCTTCTGCAAAATGCGACGAAGTGCTGGGCTTGCTGGCCAAATGCCTAGACAGCTTTCCTGTGTCACCACTCTACGTTGAGGCCTCTCCGGCGGCCGCCATGACCGACTGGTTGATCAGCGATGAAGCGCCTGCTGGCTTTAGCATCGATCAAGACACCGAACTGCGCTCCACCAGCGACAGCGGCGCCACTGTACGCTATGTGCGCCAAAGCATTGAAATTGATGATGTCCGCAAGCATGTGCAGACAGGCAAGCAGTGCACCCGCCTGGCCATGACCTGGGCCGACCGTGTGTCGTTTGTGCTGACAGAAGCCCTGGACGTCAAGCGCGTAGCGCCTTTAGATGTGATCAAAGAAGGGCAAGACGCGTCATCGCATAACGAAGCCGAGCAATTTGACTCTGACTTTACGTTGATGTCGGGTGAGCTTGCCCGTCTTATTGATGCACTTATCGAGGCTTTGGGCGGCGAGCGCAAGCAAGACGTCGCGGCCTGAGCTTTACCGCTTTACACAAGCGGGCGCAGTGATTTCCCTGCGCCCGCTTGTCGTGTACTGCTAGTACATACCGTGAAATACACTGTCATCGGGCCCTATGTGCGATGGGGGGCTCCAGGTAACGTCACGCAGAGAATGCTGCACCAGCCCTTCAACGCCCAGCAGCACTGCAAAAATAGCCATGCGCACCGGAATACCATTATCAGTTTGGCGGAATATGGCCAACCTGGGGTCGTGGTTTAAATCAACGCTAAGGTCATTGGCCCCTTCGCGGCTATCACGCGGCAATGGGTGCATAACAATGACATCGGGCCCGCAACATTTGTCAACAATGGCTTTGTTAATTTGGAAGTCGGGTGTGTACCCTTCAAGCTCTTCGGCAGCAAATCGTTCTTTCTGCACCCTCGTCGCATAAATGACATCAGCGCCGACCAGGCCTGTTTCAAGCGAATGGGTTTGTTCGATGACATGCCCCCGCGTGCTTGTCTCTTCGACAATGTAGTCAGGCATTTCGAGCCCTTTTGGCGAAATCAGGGTAAATTTAAGGCCGCGATAAAGCGCCAATAGCTTAATGAGCGAATGTACCGTGCGACCGTATTTAAGATCGCCTGCCAACGCAATATGGGCACCATCCAACAGTTTGCCCAACCGCGAGAATTCGGTAAGTATGGTGTACAGATCAAGCAATGCCTGACTGGGGTGCTCACCAGGGCCGTCACCCCCGTTGACCACCGGGATATTGGTCGCCCGTGCAAATTCGGCCACAGAGCCTTTCTCTGGGTGCCGTATTACCATGGCATCAACATAGCCGCTCATTACACGGCTGGTGTCGTAAATAGACTCGCCTTTGGCCATGGATGAAAACGTAAACCCCGTGGTGTCGCACACTGAACCACCCAAACGGCAAAATGCTGCGCCAAAACTGACCCGCGTGCGTGTACTCGCCTCGAAAAACAGGTTACCAAGCACTGCACCCTCAAGTACGCGCGAGATCTTTTGACGGCGTGCAATGGGCTGCATGTGGTCAGCGATGCGAAACAAGTCTTCAACCGACTCACGGCTAAACTGATCCACTGACAGCAATTGGTGTTTGCCTTCGAACGCAATACGATTGCGCAAGGGCCCCGACTGTGCGGTGCTATGCGAATATTTTTGCAGCAAGCTTTCGTTTTCGACGATTTCAGTTACAAAGCGTGAAACGACCTCAGGCATGGCGCGATATTCTTGTGACCCCTCAGGCAGCAACCAAGTGTCTAGCGCACGACGCTTGACACCAATTCGCCCCGCGAACACATCACGAGTGAGATTAAGGCGGCGCATCGCGTCGCGTAGAAATACCTGTTGCGAGACAGTCATGACAAAACCCTGAAAATATACGCAGAGCGTATATTTTATAAACACCCACGATATTCTGCGAGTGTTTTCTGCGGTTTCTCTATAAATACAACAGCAAGCATTTCACATCACGCATATACGCAGCATAGAACGTGCGCTGCGCGGTGACTCGCCACGCGGTAAACCCCCAAGCTTAGGATGCCAGCCGCAGTCAAAATTTGCTGCGCTGACCAAAGCCAACACCTGCAGCCCGGCGGGACGCCAGCGCAAAGAAGGTGCTATTGCATGGACGACTGCACCGCTTCAAATAAACTCTGCAAGGCCCAGCAGCCCATAACGAAGACGATCATGCTTAATGCGTATGCCAGAAGCGTGCAAAACAACGGCACCCAATGGCCGCGCGTTTTATAAGATCGGGACAATTGATAAAGCAGGCTGGTTTGAGCAGGACAGGACCAAAGCAGCCCAAGCCCGGCCAGCGCAAGACCAGATAGATAAGCGGCCAGCGGTAGTCGATACCAGACGGCAGACACCTCCATGGTCACACCCATGGATAGCATTATCGTCAACAGTAAACCTAGCCCGTTTAGCCAAGCCACGAACTTGAAGCCCAGTGTTAAGGTGCGACCAAGGGCCTGCACGCTAACAAGATTGGATGGAGAGTTGTCCATGGATCGCTTTGCGCTTGCGCGTGAAGGTTATCGGTACGCTTGAGTGTAGCGCGACACAGTGCACCACGCCGCTATTGAGCATATGCGTATGAAACATGCCAGCCAGGCCGGTCAGGCTGGCATGTGGGCTGGGCCGAGCGGGCATATGTTGAACAGCGACCGGCTTGCGCATAAATACTGGCGGCTTGTCGCTATTGCACTACGTACGTATTTTTAGCTAAAAACGCCGCAATGCATAGCTTGCATCTTGGAAAAATGGCAAAAAACCGAGTTAAAACAACTTGAAAAAAAGTACGGAATTTTGCCTTTTACCCCTTAAAGGATGGGCCAATACCCACCTTTGCAGAAATGACCAAGCACTGATTTAACGCGGTGCGCCTTGCGGCATTTGAGTTGGAGCTGGAACGGGCGCTGGCGCTGCCGATGGAGCAGGCTGTTGTTGCTGCTGCATCGGCTGCTGTGTGTCGCCCGTGCCATCTTGCGGTACACCGGCAATTGCCCGTGCAGCCGCTGTGGCATTTTGCTCGCTACCCACCGCGAAAATTAATTGATCAGAGGTGACGGGCGTTGTGTAGCCCGGAGCAGCAAGCATGGTGCGCCCTACAACAAGCGCAAGCCGCAGGTTGGGGTTTTTGGTGGTGGCATCGGCAATTTTGGCTTTGCCAGACGCATTTAGCTGGAGAGCCAGCAGACCTGTGCCATCTTTGCTAGAACCCGCCTGTACTCCTGAAAGATCATCGCGCGTAAGCACGGGCTGCGGGTTGACATAAAGCTTGCCGGCATCAACCTCAACGGGCGTCCAGCCTGTGCGGTCGGCGGTATCTGCCAGGAACACAGCGACAGCGGCACCCTGGGCTTGCGCCTGAGGTTGCGCCTGTGCTTGAGGCTGGGTGGGAGCGGTCTCGGCTGGTGAAGCTGTTTCGGCAGATGGGCCCTGCGCTGGCTTCTGTGTGGGACCGGTCGTCTGGCAGGCAGCCAGAGCGGCCAGACTAATCGGCGCAAGAATACGGGCCAAGGTACGAGCTGTCATCATAGATACTCCCCACTCTCAAATGTAAAACAATAATCAGAAAAGTGTACCAGTTGCCAGAAGTCGTTGCCGTCAATATCTGTCAATATGTAGAAAGGCTTAAATGTTTATATAACCCAAAAAACACAAAGCCACATAGCCACATAACCCTGCAGGTCTGACGACGCCGTATTCTGACGGATTGCACATTATTTTGGTGCATTATGTGACGCATCACATAACCAGCAAAACCCTCCATCAACGGATCCGTACATCACGCACCTCCAGCATAACGGTATCAACCACCCTGCCTTGTCCGTCCAATAACTCTATGCGTTTCTTACCTGGTTCAGGCGCCCAGGCAATGCGGGCACCACTTCCGATGATGTGGCCATCCACACGCCACGATACATTTTTAGCCATGCCCGCCGCAATGTTGGCAGCGTGCAACCAGACGCGCTGATGTTTCCATGGAATGTCCGGGTCTAGCGCAAGAATAGCCTGATCAGCCGGTTGCGTAATACGTGGTGTGCCCTGGTTGGTCGTCAATTGGCTGCGTGCCAGCTCAACCCGCTGTACTTGCGTATCGCCCAGAAACACGTCCTGACGTGTCGGCTCAATGCCTTGCTCGAAGCTAACCTGCCCGGTACTGACAGAAGCGGGCATGGCTGGCTGACGGCTGCCCTGCCCACGGTGCAGATACGTCATGATGTCGTGCCAGATAGGGCCAGCCCCGGAGACGCCCGACACCTCACGCATACTGGCACCACCGCTATTGCCGACCCAGACACCCACGGTGTAGCGATCAGACCAACCCATACACCAGTTATCACGCATATCTTTGCTGGTGCCTGTTTTAACCGCCGTCCAGAAGGGGGTGGACAATGGGCTGTCGAGCCCAAACGTACGCGCACGCGCCTGCCGGTCGGAAAGAATATCACCCACAATCCAGGCCGCACCCGACGCCATCACGGTTTGTGCCTGGTCTGCTCTTCCCTCGGCAACCGGCAGCAACCGTGACTTGGATACTGTGCCCAAATTAGCCAGCGCACGATAAGCATTGGTAAGCGTCAACAGGCTTACATCAGCACTGCCCAGGGCCAGGCTGTAGCCATAAAAGTCACCGGTTTCCTCCAACGGCAGGCCCAGCCGCACCAGCAGACGCGCAAACGCATCCGGCGTAACCATGGTCAACACTCTGACAGCGGGAATATTCAGCGACGACGCCAACGCCGTACGCACGCTGACCCAGCCTGAAAACTGCTCATCATAGTTTTGCGGAATATAAAGACCGCTGCCAGTAGAAAGATTGAGCGGCCCGTCATCAAGCAACGACACAGCCGTAAGCCGTTGCTGCTCCAACCCCTGCGCATACAAGAATGGCTTGAGGGTTGACCCCGCCTGGCGGCGCGATCTTGCATGGTCAACATATGTGGCGCCCGAAAGCCCACCCGAAGAGCCCACATAGGCCAGCACTTCACCACTACTATTGTCCAATACGACCACAGCCGCATCACGCACATTTGCCATATCAAGTTCGCGCAGCCTGAGCGCAACCGAATGCAGCGCAAAACGCTGAAGCTCTGCATTGAGCGATGTACTTACGACCTGACCCGGCCTCAGCGCAGACTTATCAAGCCCCTGTAGAGCAAGCCGCGCAAAATGCGGTGCCAACCCGCGGCGACCTGCCCACGGCGCCGACTTACGCTGCAAAACCAGATAGACGAAATCGCGCAAACCGGTGCATTCGGCTGGCTGCCCCATTTCTCCCAGAAGCGCGCAGGTGCGCCGCACCAGAACAGGCTCAGGGGCATTGGGGCCGCGCAACAGTACAGCCGCCAGCGCAGCCTCGCGCATATTCAGCCCACTGGGATCCTTCTGGAAAAGCACGTGCGACAGCGCATCCACACCTTCGAGCTCACCGCGAAATGCAACCAAATTAAGATAGGCTTCCAGAATCTGGGGTTTGCTCCAATCATCTTCCAGCCGACGCGCCTCAAATGCCTGATCAATCTTGTCGCTGACACTGCGCCCACCTGGCCCGCGACTGTACGCAGGGTCAATCAACCCCAATAACTGCATGGTGAGTGTCGACGCACCGCGGCGTTGCGTGTTAATGAGGTTGTCCCAGGCTGCTGAAGCCATGGCCTGCCAATCAACGCCGCCATGCGAATAAAAGCGTCGGTCTTCCGACATGATCACAGCACGCTGCAGGGCGACGGATACATCATCCAGGGCAATCCAGTCTCCACGCCTTGCGTAAAAATCAAGCCGTACCCGTTCAAGCAGTTGCCCTGTCCGGTCTTGCACCAGCACATCAGAGGCAGCATAGTCGCTCTTAACCTGCTTGAACGATGGCACGGCAAGCGACGGCCCGGCACAGCCGATGGCCAGTGCCAGCGCAACACAGCTTCTAACAGCAAGGTTTGCCACGGCCTTACTCATGACTTAGGTTCCACCTGCCCCGGCTGCACGTTTGACCTTGCCGTCCTCATTTTCTGGCTGGTTCGCAGCTTGCCCCTCTTCTGCGGCAGGCTTGACCACCATGTTTTCCTTGTTCGGAAACTCGCCAAAAACGTCAGGTTGATACAACGCCTCAATGCGCGTAGACGGTAAATTGAAACTGCCCGCCGTATTTAGCCGCACGGTGTAGTCGATGGTAGTTGTACCCTTGGGCAAATATTCATAATAAGCACGGTAGGCCTCAAAGCTGCGCTCGATAAAGCTAGGGCCAAACCAGCCCGTGCTGCCTTTTTCACCCATGGTTGAAATGGATGAGTCACGCCCCAGCCCGCTGCCAAGCACGATCGCTCCGGCTGGAATAGGATCACTGAGCACCACCCAGGTCATAGGTGCCTCGGCACGTATCGTTAATGTCACCCGATACACGTCACCACGCGACCATACATCAGGCACTGCACGTGTAACAGGCTTGATGCTGCGCGTTAGCTCATAGCCCGATACCAAAGGTTTAAGCGTCGGCACGGCCGCAAGCGAGCGTACCGTCGCCCAGGCGCTGCCCCCGCCATTAGGAATAATGGCGAGCGCGTCTGATTTGGCTTTGCTCCAGGGCTGCAACATATCAAATGTGCGCACGCCCTGGTTGGCCTTGGCGGTATCCCAATCAAAGGTGCGCAGCGACCCCGATGCCAGACCAACTCGCACCGTTCCCGACACCGGCTCACGCTCGAACTTGCGCGCAAACTTTTCAATGGCCAGCGTACCCAGAAGATTGGCCGTGGTTGTGCGCCATGCGCCACGACGCTGCAAGCCAAGCAGGCCCTGCGCCAGACGAGGCATGTCGTCATCCCATTGGTTGGCATCGAGTGCCACAATCATCAGTCGCGCAAGGTTAGCGTCGCCGCCCTGCATCATCCACCAGGAATCATTCAGGCTATCTTGTGCAAACGTGAGCGTGGTGCCACTGGCTGCCAGGCGTGCACGCAGCACATGCCCCACCTGTTCAATACGCTGTGGCCTCTGAGGAATGCTCTGCACACGCTGCAACAAGCTTAGCCAGTCAATAATGGCCGAGGTCTGCCAGCGGTCAGGCGTAATGGCGATGCTGTCCAGCATGTTTGGCGTAAACCGGTCATAGCGGGACAACGCCTCAAGAACCGTCAGCTTGCGCATATACAGATCACGTGTAGGTGACCAGCGCTCGCGCTTTAGCTTGCCTTGCGCAAAGGCCTGCAAACCGTCAAGCATTTGGTTACGCTGTGCAGACGGGATCTCGAATGGCATGCCCAGTGCCTGTGCCTCGTGGCTGATCACTAACAGGTAGGCGGTAAGTACTTCATTGCCGTAGCGTGCCCCCGGAAAATAGGAAACCAACCCATCTGCATCCATGTAATCCGGCAACCGACGCATAATGCCAGCCCACGTAGTGGTGTCCATCAGCCCGATGGCGCGTGAACTCACCTGCTCCAGGCAAGTGTAGGGGTAAGCCTGAAACCACTCTTTGACCCCAGGCAGGCCACCCGCGAGCGTGGATTGCAGATGCACCTGCAGACCACCACGTGGCACCCCATCAGCATTGACCAGAGCGCCTGCTGGCGGCGACACCTCCAGCCTGACCGCAGGCTTGGCCGCATCCACAGACAACAACGTGGACTGTCGCGTACGAACAGGTACGGCAGGAAGCAGCTTCTGCGTAAATGCGAGGCGATCAGCGGCAGGCTTGTCACCCCGCGTTTCATGTGCTTCAAACGTCCAGGCCAGCGATGTGGTGTCAATAAACAGGTTGCTTTCCGGAGCTTGGATATCCCACACGGCTACACCTGCAGAACCCGCCGCCAACACCATCTCTTGAGTCGGCAACGAGCCAGGCGCAACCCCATTACCTTTATAGGAGGCCCCCACGCTCACCTGCATGTCATGCTGGGTGGCATTGCGCAAGGTCAACATAGCCTGATAGCGATCACCTTCGCGTGCGACCGCGGGCAAACCTGGAATAATCTGCAGGTCTTGAGTGCTGACGATTTGTGTCGAACCCGTACCAAAACGCTCTGCACCAAAGTCGGCAATAGCCACCAACTGGAAACGCGTAATGGCATCGTTCAATGGCACCTCAATCGTGGCTTTGCCGTCGGCATCAAGTTCGACCGAGGGCTTCCACACAAGCAGCGTATCAAGCAACTCGCGCGTAGGGCTCTTTCCGCCCCCACCGCCAGCCGGCAACGCCTTGCGTCCATAATGGCGACGCCCCACAACCTGCATTTGGGCGGTCGCGGTTTCTACCCCATAACTGTGCAACTGGCGCAAGGCGTCGAGCAAGTTCCAGCTGGTATTGGGGGCCAACTCAAGTAGCGCCTGATCAACCGCCGCAAACGCCACAGTACCGTGAGACGCAGGCTTACCATCGGGCGTAGTCACCTGTATGGTGACTTGCGCTTTATCCCGCACCTGGTAAGTTTCGTGGTTGGCACTTACTTTTACGTCAAGCTTGTCCAGGTCATCAGACACGCGTATTTCAGCCAGACCAAACCTGAACGAAGGCTTGGCCAGATCGATCAGCGCCGTGGGTGCCGAGTAAGTGTCTCCCTTGGTTTTGAACGCGTCATACCAGACCCCGGGGTTACGCCACCCCCAGCTAAAGAAAGACTGCCAGGGCACCTCGCGCACCCGCCCTCGCAAAGCCAGCACAGAAACATACACATTGGGGCCCCACTCTGCCTCGATGGGAATGCGAATCGTAGGATCTGAACCTTTCAGCTCAACGATCTGCGTCTTCAGTACGCCTTCACGTTCGACCGCCACCAGGGCCGTGGCGTGTCGATATGGCATACGCACCTGGAACTCTGCCGTTTCACCCGGCTTCCAGTCTTTGCGAGCCGGAATCACATCGATACGGTCATCATTGCTGCCGCCAAACCACAGGTCGCCTGCACCGGTAATCCATATCGTTCGTGCTGCACGCGAAGCGCGTCCCTGATCGTCTTTGGCCGTAGCCACAAGCTGGATTGAACCAGGCTCAGTCAGGTTTATTTCGCAAGCCAGCTTACCCTTGTCATCGGTCTTACCGTCACACTGCACGCCTAAATCAGTCGTTTCGGTGTGATTGTCATAACTGTAGAAACCGCCCACCAAGCGCTTGCGCACCGAGTAGGTTTTGCGGGCCACAGCACTGACCGACATATCCACCCCCGCCTGTGGCTTGCCCGTCAGCGTAAGCGCCAGCACCTCAACCTTTGCAGGCTTACCGGCTTGTTGCCAACTTTCGGTTTTAATACCTGCCTGCACCGCAGCTGGCCATACCGGCGTCATCTGAGACAGCGTCTGAAGCTCACCGTTCGGGTCAAAAAAACTGGCTTCAGTCAAAAACTCTTGGGGTCGAGTAATGGTTGGCAACGCGTCAATCTGAAACCGTGCGCCGCCCTGTCCGTCCAGCACCACTTTTTGCTTATCAAGAAACAGCTTTGGCGCACCAGCGCGATTCTGTTGATCGCCCTGCTCATCCTCATTGCCCTCATCCTCTTCGGCGCGTTCGTCTGTCGCAGACTCATCCGGCACGTCAAATGAAAATTCATCATACTCACTGAAGCTGACATGGCGTTCTCGCACGACTCCCGAAAGCGTCACGGGCAGTTTGCCGGCCGAGCCTCCCGCTACATAGGCAATCTGTATGTCTGCCGTCAGGTTAGCTGGCGCCACAAGGGGCACCTCACCCGAAGGGCCTGTCAGCTTCACATGCCCAGTCAGTAAAGGCAGTTTAAATTCCTCAACCCTGAACTCGCCCGGCTCATACCAATAGTCATCCCTCTTGCCCTTTAGTGTGACCGAATACACGCCTAGCCGGGCCGTTTCGGGGATTGCAAATTGATTAGTCGCAGAGAGCCCTCCGGTTGGGGTTTCATCCCACTTAACGGGAATTTCATAGCGCTGATCAGAACCCTGATGCTCAATAATCAGCATGGTGGGTAGCGCGTCGTGCGGCACGCTCAAACCATTGCGGGTCTGGTCGCGTACAAAATGTTTCATGGATACGGTTTCACCGGCTCGCAGCAGCGTACGGTCGAACACCGTGTGCACAACCCTTGTTGGGGTGACGCGAGTGTCGGTCGGCACATTGAAACGCCACGACTCGATCCCGTCATTCCAGTTAGTGAGTGCGAACGAAAAATCAGCACGGCCACGCGCCTGAGCATGACTGGCATCAATGCGCGCCGACACGTAAAGACCGCTAAGCCCCGTGTCCGAACAATAGCGGTTGTCGTCACTCAAGGGCTCATGATGGTGCCATATACCGTTTGCGTCTGTTTCACCGCGCGCCAGCTCCTTGCCATTGCAATCGAGCACTGCAACCGATGCCTGAGGCACAACCTTGCCATCATCAAGTGTGGTCACCCACACAAGTGTGTCATCACGCCCCGTCTTGACATGCACCCCAAGATTAGTAAGCAGCGCCGACGTTCGCACGTACATGGGCTTTCCGGACTCAATCAGCGATTTCCCCAGCCTTGCGGATTCAATTTCAAGAACATGGAAACCAGGCTCTACCAGCGGCACACCTACTACCTCGAAGGGCCTTGGCCCCTGTTGACCAGCGCCAGGAAGCTGCAGCGTACGCACACCCTCGCGCCCGCTCAGTGCCGAAACCTGGCGGGAGTCAATACGATCGCCATCGTCAGACTTGGGTTTGCGCCCAGCCATAATGGCTTTGTACTGGGAAGCAGACCAATGGTTTTCATCCAGCCTGTTCAGACGCGACAACCACAGCAGCACTTCTTTGTCGTCTTTTACCGTGTAGTCAGACACTTTGCCAGCCGACTGTCGCAATTCACGTGTCAGCAGCTCAGCCTCAACATTGCGCAGCGTAACCGCCATGCTGGCCGGATCACTCGCTTCATCGCCTCCTGGAGCTACGTTGGCAAAGCGCTCAATAATTCCGAATGGCGAGGCGGCAAATTTAACCAAGGGTGGAAACTCGGCCGTGCGGAAAGCCAAAGGAAACTGATCGGCGTTAGTAAGTGGGCGGCCTGCGTCATCGGTGAGGCCTTCAGGCAGATTGAGCACCAGTGCCTCGCTTTCTGGCAGGGGGCCTGCAAAAGTAACCCGTGACAATACCCGCCCTTGGTCCTCGTTGTTGTCATCATCATCACTATCGAGCTTCGGTGAAC
Source organism: Alcaligenaceae bacterium (assembly GCA_013416395.1). GTDB lineage: Bacteria > Pseudomonadota > Gammaproteobacteria > Burkholderiales > Burkholderiaceae_B > Allopusillimonas. The sequence goes on along the minus strand of JACCEP010000005.1, from coordinate 142,597 downwards.
GCTCAGCATCGCCTACTTTAAGGCGGATCTTGCTGGCCTCGGCGCGGGTAATCGGTGCCGAAAACCTGACGTCTATGGAAGTTACGGGATTGCATGGCTGGCCGGAGTTTTCGCGCATGCACGTCATGCTTGCCTTGAAAGCCTCACGAACGGTGTAGTCGAAGGTCTGGGGCTCCAGAGTCGGCACACCTGCCTGCTGGCCGCGCGACGGGGTTGCAACGCCTGGCCCGACCTGCAACTGCACGTCGGCTTCGGCGGGCAGCGTGCGCTTGCATTGCAGCAGTTGCATGGCAGGCGTATCAACGGCAGTAGCGCGAGAATAATAAGTTGCTTCGAGTATGTCCGTGCGCGCCTGGCCGGTAATAAGCCGAACGGGCACGGCCTCACCCAAACCCTCGACCAGACAGCGCGAATTGGCCACCAGCGTTTGCGGATCAACTTCTCCGTTGAAACGCAACACAAACACCTGATCTTCATCCACCTGATTGCCATACGGCCGTGTACTGGTTACATACGGCCCGCCCGTCTGAAAACTAAAGCGGGTGTTGCCGGTAACGGCTTCATTATTTAGTGCGTTAAAAGCTGGGTTAAGCTGTGCCGTACACCGTACACCTGGGCCTAGGGTATTGGAAAAAGCAAAATACCAACGACGAGAGTCTGTCCAGCGGCCGTGGCCATCTGCTTCAGCGTCATCGCACGTCAGACTTACCGGCGGCGCCACCTGATTGTCACCGAATGCGATGACATCTTTATCAAAAGTAAGGCTGACCCGCTCAATATTGGCAACCGTGCCCTGTGGGGAAAACTGAACAATTTGTGCCCCCCATGCAGAAGGCAAATACAAAACACACGATAGCAAAGCCCCGATGGCAAGACGCATTACAAACTCCGGTCACCAATAGTTATTTGGGGCAACGATACCATTGTTGAATAACACAGTCAGCCTGAAGCGGCCTATGTTTGGCGACTTGTCGGCCTGCTAGGCAAAAAGCGGCAGGTTGTGCAATAATTGCGGGCTTATCGACAGAGTTTTGCCAAGTTGCAGCAGGCATTCTTTCGATACGCCCCTCTAGCTCATGCTTGGTTAGAGCAGCAGACTCATAATCTGTTGGTGCCGTGTTCGACTCACGGGGGGGGCACCAGTATTTATGCGGGTTTCCGGTAAAACGGGAACCCGTTTTGTTATTGTGGTGGGAGAAATCTTGCCACAAGATGAGCAGAGCATGAACAGCCCACCCTAGTATTGGTGGGCTTTTTTTGTGTCCGCGATACAGTACAAAACCGTATATAAAAACAGTATTCTGGCACGCTACATCCGTCATTTTTCGGCAAGCGAACCTTGATATTCATTCTTCCCAGAGTTTTGTTCAGCCTCAGATAAACCTGTTTTCGCTTACACCCAATGCAACCGGAGCCAGTCACGTAACGCGCTATTCATGCGTGTTTGCCAGCCCTCGCCGCCGGCCTTAAATGCATCTATGATGTCCGCGTCATATCGCAGGCTGCCCAGCACTTTGGGGTTGTCGCTCCTTGGTCAGCCGACCCGCCTCAAATGCTTTGTTTCATCCCCGGCCAGCACATCAATCACCTGACTTGCGTACCTATATGCAGCCTGCGCGAACCCCACTTATTTTTTCGGGCTAAGTGTTCGCTCTATACGCGTATCGGGAACGAGCCACATGATCGCGACCCCTACGTAAATGAGCTGCGCTACCCAGTGTGCGCAAAAGGCAGCAGCTATACCGGCAAGGTACAACAACGGAGAGGCCTTGCCCTTCCAGTTTGAACCCAGGGCATGCGCAAGCAGTGGCGGCTGCCCATCAACCATGATAATACGCCGTTGCAGCACATAAAAAGAAAGAGCCGCCATCAGCAGAATAAAGCCGTAAGCTGCAGACGGGAGCGCTTCAAAATGGTTCTCACCCATCCAGCCAGTGGCGAATGGCAGCAAAGAAAGCCAGAACAGTAAGTTCAAGTTTGCCCAAAGCACACTACCCGAAACGCGGTCCGCCGCCTGGAAGAGGTGGTGATGATTGTTCCAGTAGATGCCCACATAAACAAAGCTGAGCACGTAACTGAGCAAGTGCGGCAGCACCGGGCTCAGCGAGGCTAGCGTTGTACCATGCGGCACTTTCAGTTCCAGGACCATGATGGTAATGATGATGGCCATCACACCGTCACTGAACGCCTCTAACCGCGTCTTGCCCATATTTGACTCTCTCAAAGTTACTTACCGTTCTTGACACCGAACGCAGTGAGTGTGATGTATCAAATCGCATTCCACATCTGGATTGCCCAACGTGCGGAAACAGCGTCAGCCAGTATTCTCACCGCCACGGAGCGTCCCGTCTAACAAAAAAACGTCTCGCGCTATACTCAATGCATTATTAATTTGCATTTGCGAGTATGCGACGATTTATCGTCATTTTTTTACTAATTCTCCTCCCCATCCAAGTCCTGGCTGAGTCTTTAGAAGACTTGCGCACAGGCCCGCACCCCATTTCTCTTGTCGAAGCCATCGATGTCGCATCAACGAACACCGATGCAGTCTTGCTGCGCTCAACGTCATTGTCCGATGAGTCGAACCCTCAACAAGTGGTGCATGCTGACATCAGCGACTCAGTGAGTAGTGCAACGCTATACGCGCATAGCACCCTATCGGCTGAGCGCTGGCCAGATTACCGCCCCCTCGCGTTCCCATTAGTCTATCTTCCTGTAATAAAGCCGCCGCGTATTTGATCGATTAACCACGTATCAAATGTTGTGCCTTCACATGCTTGTGCTCGTCCGTCCTCCTTTGCCGACACGGTATTGTGGCTTTACTTATTTTTATTAGGCTTATATATGGAATGGCTTTTAGACCCCAATATCTGGGTGGGTCTGCTGACTCTTGTCGTACTCGAAATCGTACTCGGCATCGACAACTTAATTTTTATCGCGATCCTGGCCGACAAACTGCCGCCGCATCAACGCGATAAAGCAAGATTGATTGGCTTATCGCTGGCACTCCTCATGCGACTGGGATTGCTAACGATTGTGTCGTGGCTCGTGACCCTGACCACCCCCTTGTTTTCCGTGGGAACCTTAGCGTTCTCAGGAAGAGATCTGATTCTTCTTCTGGGCGGCATTTTCCTCTTGGTCAAGGCCACCACCGAGTTGCATGAGCGTTTGGAGGGCACGACGCACGCGCAGAGTAATTCCAAAGTGTATGCAGGCTTTGCGGTGGTGGTCACACAAATTGTGGTTCTGGATGCCGTATTTTCCCTGGATGCGGTCATTACGGCCGTCGGGATGGTCGATGAACTCCCCGTCATGATGGCTGCTGTGCTGATCTCCATGGGTATGATGATGTGGGCGTCCAAGCCCCTCACGCGCTTTGTAAATGCGCACCCCACTGTCGTGGTGTTGTGCCTAAGCTTCTTGTTAATGATTGGGCTTAGTCTGACAGCGGAAGGATTGGGCTTCAAGATCCCCAAGGGTTATCTGTATGCAGCGATCGGATTTTCCATTGTGATTGAGTTTTTCAATCAGCTTGCACGACGCAGCCTACTGAAGAACGAGGCGCGCTTGCCTTTGCGGGATCGTACGGCAGAGGCGGTATTGCGCATGCTCGGCAGCAAAAAGCGCTCCGAGGCGACAGATTCCACATCAGAGGCCGATGCCGAGATGGAGGACTCTGCGTTTGGAGCCGAAGAACGCAGCATGGTGAGCGGCGTATTAACATTGGGTGAACGCTCGATTCGCTCTATTATGACGCCACGTGCAGATATCTCCTGGATCAACCTGGACGATGAGCCGACACGAATACTTCAGCATTTGCGCGAAACGCCTCATGGCTTTTTCCCCGTGTGTCGCGGCCAGCTCGATAATATATTGGGTGTCGCCCGAGCCAAAGACCTGATGGCCGATCTGACCGACGGCACTGACTTGAGCAAGCTGCCAAGCCTGCGAGAGCCCATTATTGTTCATGAGTTGACGGGCGTATTAAATGCCATTGAAACACTCAAAAAATCTCGCGGGCAACTCGTGCTGGTAACCGACGAGTATGGCACCATTCAAGGGCTGCTTACTCCCATCGATGTTCTGGAAGCGATTGCCGGCGAGTTTCCAGATGAGGATGAACAACCAACCATTCAATTAATCGCCCCTGGCCGCTGGCAAGTCGACGGTGCGACCGATCTGCATTATCTCGCCCAGGTATTGCAAACAGATGCCTTGCTGGTTGAGGGAGATGGATATTCATCTGTCGCTGGGCTGCTCCTGGAACGGTTCGGCTCGCTACCTGAGAAGGGCGCCACGATACAGCTTGGCGGCCTGCGTTTTGAGGTAATGGAGATTACTAACCGCCGTATTGCCACACTGGCGGTGACGCGTGTTGATGATGAGCGAGTCATCCCGCTTGATCATGCATAAAAGCGATTAAATGGTTTGAAGGGCTAATACACGTTGATCCCAATCCCCATCCTACTGCCTGATCGCGTCGTCGCCTTGTATAAGCATGGCAATAATCTGCAGCATCTCGTGCGTAACTGTGAGCATGTGGCGTTTCATTGCCTACGTCAACAGCTCTGGTACGCTCGAAAGACACAGATGGTCGTATGTTTGTGGATGGCTTTTCTTTCGTCTTTAGGCATATAACTTGCTTAGCTCCAACTATGCAAATTCGATGGCATTCTCAGTCTATAAAGCGAGACATCGCGAAGGAGTCCTCCATGCTACATCCTACCGTCCATAGGCCCAACCCTGAACGAGCGCCTGGTACCGAAGTGCCGCCTAAACCCGGGCAACCATTACCAAACCCCGAGAATCCCGACCTACCGGGCACGGTGCCTGCCGACCCAAGCGATCCCGGCCAAGGTCAGCCAATCCCTCCAGAGATGAATTACAACGTGCTTACGCTTTAAACCCGCACCATCGAAAAAGCTAGAGGCAAAGCCACCCAGCCCACTTCGACGGGTTTCTTTTGTCGGCACGGGAACGCAAGCTGCTAATTTTGCTTGCGCGCACTTTACAAGATGGAACACGCAATGACACACGCCAAACTTACACCAGGCCAAACCAGTACACCTATCGACATCAAGGGGCCACCCAAGGCCAAACGCGAAGAGGACGCCCATGCAGAGTTGGGAATAGAGTCGCCTTTGAAAAACTCGAACGACAAAGGGAAGAGCAAAGAGTCCCGCGACGATCAGTAACCCCTTGCTCGCTTTGCATGCAAGCCTCCAGATTCGTCAGCAGAACATTACAGCCCAGTGCACTTGCTGCCGAGTTAGCGCTGTTTTAAGCTATTAGATTAAATATTTTAGGAGCGCAGATGAACAAGGCATTTCACATTTCCATTCTCGCTCTCTCTACGTTGCTGACAGCACCGGCGACAGCCGCTGAGATCGACGGCAAAAACATTACGGAAGCTGCAGGGGCTGACAATGCGCTAGCTGCCGAATTTCAACGTATCATGAAACCGATCACGCCCGACGCCCCATGGGTCGAGAGCTTTGGCGTTACGACAACCCCTGAAATTGAGGCCGTTGGCGGCAAAGTCTACGACGTTTACAGGGGATGCAAACCGAATGACTGTCCCGCTGAAGTGTATGTGTTGCTGTACGATCGCGAAAACAATAAATTCGTATCCGGCGCATTCATTCGGAGCCAATTCAAAGACCTAACGCTCACAGAGAGCGCCATTACATGGCTAGGCGATACCGACACCGTTCGGGCCGGCGCCATTGGCAAGCACTTATATTAAGATCGAGCGAGGCCAATGTAACAGCCAGCCCTGGATAGCGTTGACGAATCTTTGGCAGACGACGCTACAGCCTGAAAGCGCGCCCCATGCGCCCATCTCGACTACGAACCGCCTCTACCTCGGCGGTTCGTCTGCTTTCTGCTGCTGCACGACGCACATCTTGCCGACACACCAATTCATTGACCCCAGGTTATATACAGAAGCGTTACTAAAGCGTCATGCAAGATAGCGCTTGAACCACTCTACCGTCCTGCGCCATGCGAGTTCAGCGGCGTCCTTGTCGTATCGTGGCGTAGAGTCATTATGAAAACCGTGATTCGTGCCTGGATAGACATACGCTTCGTAGGTTTTACCGTCCTTCTTCAAGGCTGCTTCATAAACCGGCCAGGTCGCATTAACACGATCGTCGTGCTCAGCGAAGTGAAACAGCAATGGCGCGCCAATCTTCGGTACATCTGAGGGGCTCGCCTGCAAACCATAAAACGGGACGGCAGCAGCCAATTCAGGGTAGGCGACAGATGCGGCATTGACGACGCCGCCTCCATAGCAAAAGCCTGTGATGCCTGCTTTTCCGCTGGTGCCATCAAATACCGTCATAAACTCGATGGCGGCAAAAAAATCGTTCATCAGCTTTTGCGGATCAACCTGTTGCTGAAGCTCGCGCCCCTTGTCGTCATTACCCGGGTAGCCGCCCAGCGAGCTCAAGCCATCTGGCGCAAGCACGATAAAGCCTTCTTTTGCCAGCCGACGCGCTACGTCCTCGATATAAGGATTCAGGCCCCTGTTTTCGTGAACCACCACAACAGCGGCCAACTTGCCCGCAGCCTTGCTCGGCTTGACCAGATAGGCACGCACGTTGCCATGCCCCCGAGGAGATGGGTAGTTAATGTATTCGGCGATAATGTCTGGATCAGTGAACGAAACCTGCTGTGCCAAGGCGTAATCCGGGCTCATCGACGCCAGCAGCGCCGATGCAGTCAGGCCACCTACCGCAAATTTGGCAGACTGTTGCAGAAACTGCCGCTTCGTAATCTTTCCGTGTGCGTAAAAGTCGTAAAGCTGAAGCAGTTCGGGGGCAAAGTCTTTCGCTGTCAATCTAGGCATGACATCTCCTTTGGTAGGGCTATGGTGAAATCAAGCGCATATGGGTAGCCCCTTCTATACGTGGCCTTGGCATTGCCCAGCGCCTGTTGGAATCGCTCGAAAAACATGCCGCTGCCGCAGGCGTAAATGTGCTGCAGATGGACACGCACCGCACACTTTCTGAAGCTCAAAAGCTTTATATTCGCAACGGCTATGTCGAAATTGCCGCCTACAATAAAAACCCTTACGCACACCACTGGTTTGAAAAGCGAGGTTTACAGCTGTTGCGCGAACATCCGCTGAGCGAAATCATAGTTCTATTTTTGGCACATCAACAGATGGTTAGCTCTTGCTGGCCGCCGCTGTCTTTCCTGCCGCCTGAGCCTCATCCAGTGCATCCTCCCGCGACGCATTTACCGGCATCAACACGGGTTCGGTCAGCTCACCCGTAGGGCTAATTAACCAATAAGACGCCTGAAATTGCCCCGGCTCGAGTTCTTTCATATCGAATTCGTAACCCCAATTCTGATCTGCCATTGCCGTCTCCTTAGGTTGATTCGTTAAAACACTCGTTTCTAAGAATAATACATGCTCACCCATCAATCCGTCTTGCCGCTGGCAGGCGAATTGATTATCGATCTCTTGGATAGTGGTGGCGGCTGACCGACGTTTTCCAGCAGCGCAGCGAGTAATTGCTGGTTCAGATGCTCAAATAAATATCCGCCACGAGCAATCTCATGGCAAACACAAGCAGGCCCCACAAATAAATATGCCGATATATGCCAGCCGCCAGATAAATTTTATATAACTGCCTATTACGACGGCTGCGCTGTAAGATTAAGTCAACGACATGAACAGTGATCCAGAACACTGTGACCCATCTGGGAATCCCCCGTTAAGATCACACCATTAGGCAAGGATCGGCGACACTGGTTTCGGACCTTGCAGATTCGTGTCGATAACAACCAGTGTTCTCTAGAAAAGGAAAACGCACGTCCATCTGTGACGTTCGTTTTAGGAGAAACATCATGTCAGCGTACGACGACGATTCGTATTTCCAGCCAAGCAACACCAACAACCCGAAAGCGACCCTTTACTGCCCCGGAGGCAATCCATTTATTACCTTCGCCGGAAGAAACTGGTGGATCAATTATCACTGGACGGACGGCCAGGGTACTTACGCCTACGAGCCGTTCAAGTCAATCTTCGATCCGAAGATTATCCAACAGACGGCGAGAGGGATTCAACTGCAAATCCTGCCTAATGATGGCAACGATAAGTCGGTCTGGCGTACCTCCGAGTTGGTGCTGATGGACAAACTCGGCTACGGTAAATATCTCATTACTGCAGAGGCTGATGCCGGATCTTTCTCAGACCTCGATGCCAATGCAATCTTCGGCGCTTTCCTTTACCAGTATTCAGAGGCGCCTCCTACTAATGGCCCGAACACGCATCGCGAGATCGACTTTCTTGAGGTGCTTCGCAGCGGTGTCGGGAATGCCCAATTTACGCTGCAGCCCTATGACTCCAACCCCCATCCGGTAAATTTTTTCAAAATTCCGCCCGGAACCAAAGCGATCACCATTGTCAACCACTGGTATGTCGATCCAGGCTTTACTGTTGTGTCGTACTTCGCCTGCTATGCCGGTGATTGGTCACTGGCCAATCTGCCTCCAAAGCAGAACATGATTGCAGAATGGATGCCAAGTAATATTCCAGGCGTCAAACCACTGATCCCCGATCACACCAACACAAGTTGCGAGCGTCTGCATCTTAACCTTTGGCTAATGCATGGCGCGCCACCCGCCAGGCCGCAATCGGTCACCATTACCCGCTTCGAATTCGCGCCAAGCTAACGCCAAGAAGCCGGCCATTTCCGGCTCCTTCACTCCCGGCCTTAAGCTGTCTGAAATGCACGACCTCATCTGCAAATACGCCATGATGATTACGGGCTTTGAAGTATTCAGAGCCTAACGCTACTATCAGGGATCGTATTTACCGTAGGAGTAGCCCGTGTGCGGACGAGTAAAGCAAACTAACGATCCAGCGCAGTATTTCGACTATACGCGCTGGAACCCGCTTGAGCATGTCTGGGGCGGCTACCAAGGCAGCCCTAACGTACCGCCCGGCACCAGGCCACTGGTGCTGCACCGACTGGGCGACGGTGCCGAACAGGCGGATACCCTGTTTTGGGGATATAAACCCTCATGGCCAGGTTATACGCGGGGGCCCGCCAGTAACGCCCGGCTCGACACCGTGCTCAAAGGCTCACGCTTCTGGAAGCCGCTGCTATCCAGGCGCATTATTCTGCCCGTTGACGGCTGGTATGAGTGGACAGGTGACAAACAACCCTGGTTCATCACCTCAAAGGACGGCCATCCTATTCTTATGGCGGGTATCACGGCCTGGCAGCCAGGTCAGGAAATGCTCGCAGAAAACGGCTTTGCCATTATTACCGACGACGCTGCCGGTGGCATGGTAGATATTCACGACCGTCGCCCGATCTGCTTGAGTGTGGAAGACGCGCTAACCTGGCTGGACCCTGAGCTACCGGTTGATCAAGCCCTGCCGCTGTTATCCACAGCCCGGCCAGAATCGGCTTTTCAGTGGTGGGAGGTTACACGGAAGATGGGAGATTCTCGGTACCAAATGGCAGATACCAGCGGGCCATTACTGTGATCATTCAGATGGCCCGCTAAACGGTCGAGTAGGCGCTTCAGCGCAACACCTGTATCACTCTCAAAATAAGCCCTGCTGGGCTACCTGCAAGATGGCGTGCCAGACTCGACAGAACGCCTTAGCGCCTGGAGCTGCTTTTGGTCAAACACGCCCACCCCATCCACCGAGATGACAACGTCCGATGTCTTCTCATAACGGCCAGAAACATACGCTTTCAACGATGCTTCTCCCGTGTCGCGACGCGTTGGATCCGAAACCTGCAGTACGCCTGAATAGCTGTGCATAAGCAGCCCGCCACTCGTTTCGAATTCTGAAAGACATTGGCGGCTATACGCCTGCAGCCGCCGATAAGCTTCGTCAAAGGTCATTGGCGCGATAAAGTTGTCGACGCTGGGGCCTTTCTTCGCTTCCACGCCAGAACACCCAACGATAAAAACCAGAATGCCGACCGAGGCAAATACACGCATAGCGTCTGTCTCTTTTTATTTAATGTAAGCAGATACTACCATGATGATTATCCAAAACGAATAAATCTACAAACTTTACAGTGGCGTGCGCCTTTGAATATACAAGATCGTCTTTTTTGCAAGAATTCCACCCTAAACTTATCCCCAGAACCTGTGAATAACCCTAGGGACAATTCAATGACAGATCATCAGAAGGTAACAAAACCGCCAGTCCGGGATAGCATGGGCGAATCTTTAGCAGTAGTGCAACAACAGGAAAATCTGTTCCATGTTCGCATCTTTGCTATTAACCCATTTTGCTTCAGCCGTTAGTCGACTTATTGCTGTCGCGCCAAACGCTCACCCTTCCCCGTTAAAATTACGCCTTTGACCTCTTGATACTTTTGAAAAAGGATTGACCATGGCTGAGAACCCTTTCGGCGACGATACCGAAACGACTGATGACACCAGGCGCTATATGGTTCTTATTGCGGCATCGCAAGAAAATCTTGCTTTAGTGCAGCAGATTCACAAAAACATTCAAAACGAAGTAGATAAAAAAGCATTCGCGATTTGGGTTGATTCCAGAGGAATAGGCATCGTTGTAGAGACCGGACTCGTGGCTTCAGAGATCCAGAAGGCAGCGCTAGCCGTCGATGCAAAAATCGGGCTTGGAAACTTACGTGGGTTCTTAATTGTAGAAATCGGAGCAGACTGGGCAACGCACAAAGACGCCAAAACCGAGCACTGGATGGCCAGTCATGTCGGCAACCCTCGCCCTGCGCCTCCTCGCAAGAGCCGACGCCGTTAATACTCGCTCTCGTACCCAAGGTTTTCTTGGGGTAGCGTGAGCGACTCTTTGCCACAGACACGTCAGTCAAATAATTGACGCTCACACACTTGGCGCTACGAGTAGCAGCGCGTCATACTTGCCACAAGCCAAACTGCGCCCTGTTACCAGATGGAGCGACGACTCAGGCTTCTTGATACCGCCTGATTCAGGCGCCTGGCTTCCTTCTCTGCATACTCCCGCTCCCCTGGCTCATACGACCCTTCATAAAGACACTTGCTGCGGTTCCACCTGCACTCGCTGCTGGAAGCCGCAACCTGGTCGCCGCCACCACGCGATGCGCTGGAACGCCCCGAAGAACAGCCCGAAACAAGCGCGATAAGAAAAAGTGCCATGCCATACCGTGCATAAATTTTAATAGGCATTTTATTCAATCTCGTCAATAAGTTATAGCCACTGTTATAGCAAACACTTTAACTTCTTACCAGCTAAAAATACGCATGAAGCCTCTCAACGGAGGTATCGCCAGCGTGGTGCAAGCTAAAAAAAAGCGGACAAGCACCACGAGACACTCAGAGCTTGCGGCTTTCGCAAGCTCCAGGCAGCTTACGTTCGAAAACCGGACACCGCTGCGGACACAATGGGAGTATTCGCATGCCGCAAACGTCGATATAGCTTTCTTGGCGCCGTGCCGCGTCACGGGTGCATTATTTTCCTGGAAGTCATAAGTTTGCCACTACAAAACAGTATGGCCTTCGCACAATGCGTATGAAGACAAACAGCCACCTTTATCGTTGCGTGATCTCGTTTTTACCAACAACATCGATCCAGCGGGCAACCTCAGCTTTTATTCTTGCGGCAAACTGCTTCGGCGTATTGTCGACCGGCTGAGCTCCCATCGCAGCGAGTTTGTTGTTAACTTCTGGCTCCTTGAGTGCCGCAGCGATTGTAACGTTGAGCGTCTTGACGATATCATCGGGCGTGCCGGCAGGCGCCAACAATCCGAACCACGCAGACAGTTCGTAGCCCGGGACGCCTGACTCAGCCATGCTGGGAACGTCTGGAAACGATGGCCAGCGCTCTTTGCTGGTGACCGCCAGCGCCCAGGCTGGTGGAGCCAAAGCTCACGGAGCCTGGGTGCTTCTTCGCATAATCAAGAAATTCGTTAAATGTTTTGAAGTCAGGCCGTGCAACAAAAAAAGAAACTAACGTCCGAATCAAAGCAGATGCTGGCCTCGCAATTTGCTGTGTAATGCATCGGGAACTTCCACTTCAAATCCCAAAATGGCGGCCGACAATGCCTTACCGTAATTGTCGAGACACAAGCTGCGCGATACCCCACCGCCAAGCGCGCCCTCAGCGACAAAGTTCATCGCGTGCAAGCCATCAACATCGTAGCGAGTGACATTACCCTTGATGGCGCCGCGGTAGTGCTCTTTGAACCGTTCCGCAGTCAACTGCTGCTTAAGTAGTTCATAAAATTCGGGCTCATAGGCAAATACAGAGATATTCGATGTATTGCCTTTGTCGCCCGAGCGTGCATGGGCAACATGTTGTAGTAAGACATGCATGACTCAACTCTCAAAGTAGGTGATGAACGCAGGAACCTGCTCGCGAGGAACAAGTGAAGACCAAACACCAATAATTTCTCGTGTGCGGTCCTGGTGAGGGACCCGCTTGCCAGTGTGAGCGACTCCTGAAACAGCCATGCCATCGACTTCCCGCCCCACCTTTGTCGCCTCTTCTTTTGACTGAGTACGAGCGGCAACACGTACGGCAATTTCATAGGGCTCGGGCACGTTATCGGGTGTTGCTTCACCATGGATAGCATTTACGCCCAGAAAGTCTATGCGGACATCGTCAGCCTGCAAGTTCACGATTTTGAACCGTTCCTGCAGAATACGTTTGGCTAACTCAGCACGGCGCAACGCCCCTGGCCCCGCATAGAAGAACATGTCTTCGCCAATGAAACCTTCGGTACAACCGATAGACACTTTGAGCGTGGCTGGGCGCGGTTTACCGGTCAACCCGCTCACGCGCACACGATCCGGTCCCACCTGCTCAATTCGTGCCTGTGTGAAATCCACGATCACATCGGGCGTCAGATAATTAGCTGGGTCATGCACCTCATACAGCATTTGCTCTTTCACGGTCTGTACGCTCACCATACCGCCGGTGCCAGCCACTTTGGTGAAAATGGCGCTGCCATCCTCCTGAACCTCAGCAATCGGAAAGCCAAAATTCCAGGGCTCGGGAACGTCCTTGAAACCAGGATCGGAAAAGTATCCGCCAGTGACCTGAGCGCCACATTCCAACAAATGTCCAATTCCGTTGCCAGCCCCAACACGCACGTGGTCCAGCGGATCCCAGCCAAACTCATACATCATGGGGGCCATGAAGATGGATGGGTCAGCCACACGGCCCGTCACCACAATCTGAGCGCCCTCCCGCAATGCTTGGACAATGGGCTCTGCGCCCTGATAGACTTCCGCAGAAATCAGCGAAGATTCCAGCGTGTGTGTGGGCTCATCGTTTTCCAGAATGCGATCTGTCAGTGATAGCACACGATCAGTGATGAGACTGCCTGTAACTGCAGCCACCTTCACACCCCGAAGGCCGTACTCCTCCAGCAACTCCACAATGCGACGCGCAGCAGCTTCGGGATTAATCCAGCCTTGGTTAGAAATAATACAGGTACCATTTTTTATGCAGGCTGGCAGCACAGCTCGCATTCTTTCATCCAGGTATGTGTCATAGCCGGGGAAAGTAGGGTCTCGGCGACTGCGCACTTGAGCCGCCGAGACGGTCGCCTCGGCCATGGTCTCGAAGCACAAGTAATCTAACTGGCCCTGTTCGGCATTAAGCTTTGCTGGCTCAACCCGATCTCCCCACCATGCAGCGCCAGATCCAACTCGGATTGTTTTACTCATTGCCTGCTCTCCTTGTTCTAAGTGCCGACCTCGTAGCTTTCTTGAGTCGGAGAAAACAGTCTAGCGACGTGACCGTGCTATAACCAGCACTCTGGAGGAACAGACGGTGTGAGGAGAATTCATAGGCGAATCAAATATGGATAAATACGCCGAACTCGAAGTATTTCTGTGCGTTGTGCAAGAAGGCAACTTTTCCGCTGCTGCACGCAAGCTGCTCCGATCCCCGTCGGCAATCAGCAAGATCATGGCTCGATTGGAAGCCCGGCTCGCAGTGCGTCTGTTTGACCGCATCGGTGGCACCATCCGCTTGACGCACGAAGGTCAGATATTTCTCGGCCACGCACAGGCTGTAACCGAGGCGATGGCTTCCGCCGAGCATGCTGTCAATCCTGAGGCTTCCCATGTGTCGGGACTTTTACGAGTACACACAAGCCTAACGGTGGCCAAATACCAGCTGGCACCGATGTTACCGGCCTTGCTGGCACAGCATCCCGCCCTGCATATCGAATTCGTGATCGGAACAGAACGCGGCAACTTTATCAAGAAAGACATTGATGTAGCGATACATAGTGGAAATCCGACTGAACTGTCGCTGGTTGGCAAACAACTCTATATAAGACGCTGGATCGTCGCTGCTTCGCCTGATTACGTGGCTGCACATGGAGTGCCTCTTGTGCCGCAAGATCTGCTGTCGCATCGTTGCCTCAATTTCACGGTACGGCATCATTGGAATATATGGACATTTTCCAAAAACGGTGTAGCAGAAACCATCAATATCGATGGGTCGCTGGGTGCTGACCAGGGTGAGCTACTACGGACGCTGGCTCTGGAGGGGCTCGGGATTGTGCGGTTAGCCGAATTCCATATTGGCGCGGACATTGCTGCAGGTCGACTGCTGCGCCTGCTGCCAGACTACGAAGCAGTGACAGATGACGTAATGTATGTACTGTATCCCCATGGTCGCGCTCTGGCACCACGCGTACGCGCCTTTATTTCTTTTCTCGAAGAACAATTCAAGCATTAATCGGAGCGTCACCCTAAGGTGCCAGGCCAATAAACTATTCTCCAAATCATCGAAATCAGGTTGCCCTGCTGCTCCCCTGTATACCGAATTGGCATAAAAATTAATAGCAAGAAGCGAAAGGCTATTACTTCATATGCGCTCCTGAAGCGCACTCGTCAGTATGGGATTGGGCAGCTCCGCCCAAGCTGCCGCACTCTCCGGTATGGCACAATTTGTGAGATATCTCTTGGTCGTCGTTGGGCCGTTACGCATAGGTGCCATGTATGATGCCTAGGCCAATTGGAGCACCTTCCCCTTCTTGTACGCGCGCTGATGGCGCTGGCAATAGACCTCATTGGCACCATGGCGGGTCGGGCTATTCAAATTGCACCGCGCAAACTCGGCCGAAAATTGGCTATTTACCCGCAGTCAACCCGTGTGACCTCGCCCTGATCGTTTACATAAACATTCATACGATCTCTCCGATAGTCGCGAGTAACTGCCGTATCGGGGTAGATAATTCGAGTACCAGCGGGAAGCGAAGCCGGGTTAATATCAGCAGCCCGGGAACGGACAAGCTCCTGATGCTGGGACGCTCTACATTCATCTTCAGCCTGAGGGTCTGCGACCGGCGCGGTATGGCAAGCCGCCAGCATGGCAGCAACAGGTAATAGTAAAAGAAAGCGCATCGTATTCTCCTTGAGTGCCAAATGGCGACAATGCATCAAGCAACTTATGTGCCCAGGTTTGCACTCGCCCCTTTTGGTGCCCACCCAAATCACGGGTTCGCGATCTTGACGCTGCAGCCTGCAGCAAGGCCATACGTGATTTAATCCTGCTTTGTGCTAGGGTATTCAGACAGAAAATGAATTACACACCATTATTTACGGAGGCTTTGCAAAAATGAAACCACTTAGCCGCTATGCCCGTCAGTTGCACCAGCGACGCATCAGCGCATTTTTTCTGCTGAAACACGACACCGGCAGATCTGACCGCCAGATCGAAATCACCACATTTTCGCCCCATGAAGATAGACCACGCACGCTGCGCGAGATGTTTCCTGACGCTGAAATAGACCCCGACGAGCAAGACTAAGCTGCTGGTTTCCGGTGCATAGGCAAGGTCGCCAGCAGCAGACCGGCCAATGCAAGCCCAAACGCCATAAACTCCGTCTTGCCCAGCGTTTCGCCCAGCACCACCACGCCAACCAGCGCTGCGCTCAAAGGCATCATCACCATAAAAACACCCGCCCGCGAAGCGGGTACGCCTTGCAAGCCCGTCATCCAGAGCCATACTGTCCATACGCTGGCGGCCAGGCCGTAAAACACAACAAGCACCCAAGTGCCTGACGTCACAACAGAAAAATCAAAATGCAGGGCGGCGTATAGGCCGACTGGCGTCGTCAACACCAAGCTCCACAAGTTAACCACCGCACTAATGCGTCGCGGGCTCATGACGGCCGTAAGCTTCTTGCCAATGACCGCGTACGAAGCTTCACAGAATACCGCCACCAGCAGCAATAAATAGCCAACCCAGACCTGCGAGCCCGCGCTCTCGGCCAGCACTGGGCCGGTGCCAACGTGTTCTGACGGCCCTACTGAAAGCAGACCGATGCCAATCACCCCGCAGGCCACAGCCCCCCAAACTCTGGCGCTGACCTCTTCCTTCAGAAAGAGCCTGCTCATTATCGCCACGGCTGCCGGGATAAACGACAGAATGACCCCCGCAGTTACTGCACTAGTCAGGCGAACGCCAGCAATCATGCAGACGGTAAAAAGAAAGTTACCCAAAAATGACTCGAGAAAGATCAGCCCGTGGGTGGTGCGAGACAATAAAGGCTCGGACGAAGGCCTGCGCAACCAGCGCAACATGGCGATGCCGCCTACGCCAAAACGCATCCAGGCCAACAGAAACAACGGGAAGATAACCGCGAGCGGCTTGGTCAGAGCAATGTAAGTGCCCACCAGCGACATACTCAGTGCTAAATACCCATATGAGACCAGCAGGGGCGGCAAACGGAAGGCTTTACCCATAAATAGCCTGACTATTTCTACGCCGAATCAGGTCATGCGGGCCACAATCACGCACACCAGGCATGACGCACGCTGAGCACATCGCACAGGCTGCCGCCCCAAAAAGGCCAAGTGGTAAAATGCCGCTCTGCACAAATCCGCCCACTTTGGGCGCCCCTCCGGTACAAGACGCAATGGGCGTCGTCATCCCAGTCAATGACGTCATTCTCCTTGTGCATATCCGCACCAAGAGGGAAGCAAAAAATTCGTCATTGTGGGCCCACCGGCCCAACCCTGGAGTTACGTAATGCATCATACGGGTAAACAAAACCCTGTCATGAAATTTATCTTGAATGGCAGTCTCGTCGTTCAGATTCTCATCGGTTTGGCTGCCGGCGTAGTGCTGGCTATTTTATCGCCCGAACTGGCGTTGAAAACATCACTAGCGGGCGACCTGTTCATCAACGCCCTCAAATCGGTTGCGCCAATTTTGGTATTTGTACTGGTCGCCGCATCCATTGCCAACCAGCGCCACGGGCAACAGACCCGCATGGGTTCCATTGTGGTTCTGTACCTCATTGGCACGTTCCTGGCTGCATTGGTGGCCGTGGTTGCAAGCTATATGTTTCCGCTCACCATACAGCTAAAAGCCACTACACAGGCGCTCAGCCCTCCCGGCAATGTCAGCGAAGTGCTCAGCACCCTGTTGTTTAACGTGGTCGACAACCCCATTAATGCACTGATCAATGCCAATTACATGGGTATCCTCGCCTGGGCCATTGCTATAGGCCTGTCCATGCGTCATGCGCATGACGCCACCAAAAACGTCATGGGCGACCTATCGCAAGCCTTGTCATTTATCGTAAAAATCGTTATTCGATTTGCGCCCATAGGCATTTTCGGGCTTGTTGCCTCCACGGTTGCAGAAACTGGCTTCGACGCGTTGTTGGGTTATGTACGCCTGCTGGCTGTCTTGATCGGCTGCATGGTGTTTGTTGCCTTGGTGGTAAATCCGCTCATCGTATCCGCAAAAATACGCAAAAACCCTTATCCGCTGGTGTTTACCTGCCTGCGCGAAAGTGGCATCACCGCATTCTTCATGCGCAGCTCCGCCGCCAACATCCCCGTCAACCTGGCTTTGTGCAAAAAGCTTGGCCTACCGCAAGATACCTATTCGGTATCTATACCAGTGGGTGCAACCATTAACATGGCGGGTGCAGCCATTACCATTACCGTGCTGACACTGGCAGCGGCCAATACGTTGGGCATCACGGTCGATCTGCCAACAGCCCTGCTTTTAAGCGTGCTGTCCGCCATCTGCGCCTGCGGTGCGTCAGGGGTAGCGGGCGGCTCGTTGCTGCTTATCCCACTTGCATGCAGCCTGTTTGGCATTCCCAATGAGCTGGCCATGCAGGTCGTTGGCGCAGGCTTTATTATCAGCGTGCTTCAAGACTCGGCTGAAACTGCACTCAACTCATCCACTGACGTCCTGTTTACGGCGGCGGGCAGCTATGAGCATCGAAAGGTTCTTGTGGCAGCCGAAGCAGAAGCAGCCTGACCCAACACCGGACATAGCATTGCGCGTAAACACGGCGTCACATGACCATGCGCATTGGTTCACGAGTACGGCTGCAGGTGGCCGCGCTCAATCCAACACCCTAAGTACGGTCACAGCGCGGAGCTACGCCGTCTACGTGCAAGAAATGAAATCAGCAATGCCGCAGCGACCGCTGCGGCGATAGGACAGAAAAGGTCTAGCTGAGCATCCAGCGACCAGTTCCACACGTCAAACGCCTCCCACGGCATCAGATGCGAGGGGTCACCTATTTTGTACTCCCGCTGAGCGTGCTCGCGCCCGGTATAAAAGCCAATGGCCAGCGCAGCGCCAACCCATGCATTACGAGTAAAAACATATACGACAGACAGTATCAACAGGGCTATAAACATGTGCGAAACATGCGTAAGATTCATCAGCCTTCACCTCAAGTTAAGTGTGGTTCGCAGAGGATGCGATAAACTTATCTTTTCCCGTTTCTTTCACCTCTACCCTCGCGCCGGCCAGAACGCCGTACCATGCCAACATCATTGCAACATAATCTTCTCCTGAGGGGCGCATGAGCCCCAGCACGTCTGCAGACTCTGCTGGCCAGGGTACGCCTGCGCATCCTGCGACCACCCTGCAGCCAGCCGACCAACAGCTCACCGACGGTCATAATGCCTACGCACTTCAGGTCAGCGATCTGCATAAGTCATTTGGTGAACATCACATTCTGAAAGGCATCAGCTTTGCAGCGCGCAAAGGTGAGGTTTTGTCCGTCATCGGTTCATCCGGATCAGGCAAAAGCACCTTGCTGCGGTGTATCAACCACCTCGAAATCCCTGATCAAGGCGAAATACGCATCGGCAACGAAGTGTTGCGTACCCGCAAGCGCCGCAACGGTGAATCCTGTACCGTCGACCCCAGCAAGCTCAACCGCGTGCGCGCCAAACTAGGCATGGTTTTTCAAAATTTCAACCTGTGGTCACACCGAACCGCCCTGCAAAACATTATCGAGGCGCCAGTTCATGTACTCGGCCTAAGCCACGCCCATGCGCGCGAGCAAGCGCTACTGCTGCTGGATAAGGTTGGGCTGGCTCAAAAGCAGGACGCCTACCCTGGCGAATTATCTGGCGGCCAGCAGCAGCGCGTGGCCATTGCCCGAGCACTGGCCATGAATCCCGACGTATTGCTGTTTGACGAGCCAACTTCAGCGCTAGACCCTGAAATGGTCGGAGAAGTACTTAAAGTAATTCGCCAGCTTGCAATAGAAGGCCGCACCATGCTGCTGGTCACACATGAAATGAAATTCGCGCGCGAAGTGTCAGACGAAGTCATCTTCATGCACAACGGCCTGATTGAAGAAAAAGGCCGGCCTGAACAGTTGTTTGACCATCCCCGCTCCGCCCGTTTGGGCCAGTTTTTGCAGGCAGTGCAATAATCACCATCCACCATTGACTGAAAGCCCGAAACCAAGCAATGTATCGCTGCCTGCGGGCAAGCATTCGTATGGCCTGCATCAAATACCGACCATAAGGAACAACACAATGATCAAACCTTTTTTTCGAAATGCCGTGCTTTGCTCGGCAGTTGCCTTGCTGGGCATGACAACGGCTGGCGCAAGCGGCACCCTTAAAATCGGCACAGAAGGCGGTTACCCGCCCTGGAGCATGGTCGATGCCAATGGCAAAGTAACTGGCTTTGACGCCGATGTCGGCAATGCCTTGTGCAAAGAGCTTGACGCCAAATGTCGTTTTGTGGTGCAAGCGTTCGACAGCCTAATCCCTTCGTTAGATGCCAACCGCTTTGATCTCATTATTTCCGGCATGTCGGTAACCCCCGAGCGCAGCAAGCGCATCACGTTCAGCATTCCGTACGTAGTTGAAGACACCACTTTCATACTTCCCAAGAACAGTGATCTGGTCGGCGCAGACAGCACCGACGCACTATTCAAAGGTCTGGCAGGCAAAACCGTGGGCGTTCAGGGTGGCACCACCCAAGGTGACTTCCTGCGCAAAAACGCACCAGAACTTAAGGTCAAGCCTTACGACACGCTCGACCAAATGCAGATGGACCTCGATGCTGGCCGTCTGGACGCCACCTTCGCTGACGTAACGTCTCAGGCCAAGTTCCTGAAAAAAGTTGGTGATAAAAACTTCGCACTGGCTCATTTCATCATCAAAAGCACCGCGGATCCAGAAACCCTGGGCTATGGAATTGGTGTTGGCATTAACAAAAACAATGCTGATCTCAAGCAAAAAGTAGACACTGCCCTGTGCAAACTGATCAAAAACGGCACCATGAAAGAAGCCAGCATAAAATGGTTTGATGTCGACACCACCAACTACGATGTCTGCAAAAGCTGACATACTGCTGCCCTAAATCCGCCGCCCCCTTCGGGGCGGCGCTTCGCTTTCCTCATGCACCGTTTTATCAATTCTCTTTCGGCCATTGCCCGACATAGCAGTCCATTACCACCATCATGACAGAGACTGCACTAAAGATTCTGCACGAAGGCTGGGGCCTCATGCTTTTGCGTGGCGCCGCCATGACGCTGCTTATCTCGTGTTTCGGGATGGCCCTAGGCTTGCTCATCGGCATTGCTGGCGCCACCATCAAGGTATCGCGCGCCAGATTTGCCAGCCTGCTGGTCAGCGGCTACACCACCATTGTGCGCAGCATCCCAGAACTGCTCATCATCTACCTTTTGTTTTTCGGATCCGTTCAGCCGGTCGCCGACCTCGCTGATCGGCTGGGCTGGGAAGATGCCATGACCAGCTGGTTTCCGGCCCTGGTCGGCGTCCTGGCAATCGGCCTGATCTCCGGGTCATACAGCGTCGAAGTGTTTCGCGGGGCGCTTAATGCCATCCCACGCGGTCAGGTCGAAGCTGCCAAGGCCGTGGGTATGTCTGGCTGGCTGCGCCTCAAGCGCATCGTTATCCCGCAGATGTTCTTCTATGCCTTGCCGGGCACCAATAACGTTTGGCAGACGGCTCTCAAAGACACTGCGCTCATTTCGCTGGTAGGTTTGGTCGAAATCATGCGTGCGGCAGTACTGGGCGCAGCCGCCACCCGTGAGTCACTCATTCTATACCTGATGGCGGGTGCGCTTTACTTCATTATCGGCGCCGGCAGCCAGGCTGTATTTTTGCTGGCCGAGCGCCATTACGGCCGCGGCATGAAGGGGCATTAGCATGGACGCCGCACTCTTTTACACCACAATTACCACCCTCTTTGAGGGATTCGGCCTAACGGTTTATATTAGCCTGGCCTCCATTGTGATGGCGTCAATCATAGGCTTGGCTGCCGCAGTCATGCGCATGTCAACGTCGTGGTTTCCCTCACGGCTTGCGTTTGCCTACAGCACCTGTTTTCGGGGTACCCCCCTGCTGGTGCAGCTTTTTATTATTTATTACGGGCTGGGAACGCTTTCGTTTGTGCGCGAGTCGCCTGTCTTGTGGTGGGTGTTCAGTGATGGCGCACGCTGTGCCATTCTGACCATTGCGCTCAATAGCGGAGCCTATATAAGCGAAGTGCTACGTGGTGGCCTGCAGTCTGTGCCACGAGGCCAGATCGAGGCTGCCAAAGCCTGCGGCATGCCCAGCCTTCTGCGCTTCAGACGCATTATCTTCCCTCTTGCGATCCGACAAGCATTGCCCGCATACAGCAACGAACTCGTGCTGGCCATCAAAGGCACCAGCCTGGCATCGACCATCGCCGTTATGGAACTCACAGGCTACGCCAAACGCCTCATGAGCCAAAGCTACGTCATCATTGAAACCTTTGTTGTAGCAGGAATCCTATATCTGGCGATTAACCTATTTCTGCTGGCCTGCGTTCATTTGACCGAACGCTGGCTAGGTGTTTCACGCCTCTCGACCCGCGCATAAAGCGCCGCGCCATGCCTACCGGCGCAAGTCTCATCGCGCCCGCCCCCAGCACGCCTCTTCCCTCTACCGAGCAGTTCCACCCATGGCAGTCGTGGGTGGCCCGTACTGCATGGCTGCGCGCTTCGGTCACGTGAAGCGTTACGCTACAAATGACAGTAAATAAGAACAGTTAACAGTATATTTAGGCCTATTTGTCGCAGATAAACGACATAACAGGCTAAAGCACCACTCCAAATCTGAATAGAACCTGACAGTTTTAATAAGAATCACTACTATTCCTATTCACTTGCAAACCATAACAAAAATTAATGCAGATCAATTGTTTTTTACTGGAGAAGCTTTATATGTACCAAAACGACACGCAAGCTCAGCGCCCCAGCCTGCTCTATTTGGCCGTATGCGGCACACTGGCCATGCCCGCGATCAGTGTCGCGCAAACAGGCGTCTCTGAACTGTCGCCGGTAACAATCGAAGGTTCTGCACCCGCCTTCAAGCCCGAAGACGTCCAGTCTGTCAAATTCCAGGCCCCGCTGCTCGATACACCGCAAACCATTAATGTGGTCCCAGCCGAAGTGCTGAAACAACAAAATGCGCAGAGCCTGCAAGACGTGCTGGGCAACGTGCCAGGCATAACCTTTTCCTCAGGGGAAGGTGGCGCAGGCTGGGGTGATATGTTCACCATTCGAGGCTTCTCCGCAGAGCAAAGCATTACGGTAGATGGCGTGCGCGACAGCGCCCTGTCATCACGCACTGACATCTTCAACCTTGAGCAGGCCGAAGTATTCAAAGGCACAGGCTCCATTGAATCAGGCGTCGCCGCCGTCGGAGGCTCGGTTAACCTGGTAACAAAAACTCCAAAGCTGGGTAGCTTTTATGACGTAAGCGGCGGTGTGGGCACCGATAATTATTATCGCGCTACCATTGACCTGAATCAGCAACTGGGTGACGTCAGTGCCTTTCGCCTGAACGCCATGCGCCATAAAAACGATGTGGCAAAACGCGGCAAGGCTGATTATGATCGCTGGGGTATCGCCCCGTCATTTACATGGGGGCTGGGTACACCCACACGCGTAACTGCGGCGTACTCTTACCAAAAAGACGAGAACATGCCAGATTTCGGCCTGCCGCTTAACCGGGATGGCGGTCGCATGAAAGGCATTAATCGCGATTTCTGGGGCGGCTATGCTAACAGCAACGCAGAAGACACCGAGACCAACAGTGCAATGCTGCGCATTGAGCATGATTTCAACAACAAGGCATCCGTACGCAACCAAACCCGTTGGTCTGAAACCAAACGCTTTACCCAGCTGACAACGGGCGGGCGGCTCTTAAACGCCCCCACAGGCTCGTTGCCCGGTGATGTAGTAACCGGTGTGAACAAAAGCAACTACTGGGGTTACGACGCCACCGGCAATGAAACCTACCCTTCCGGCCCTTACGCCGTTGCACGCCTCTCCGACAACGCCAATGCCTATAAAGGCAAGGTAGTGGCTAACCAGACAGACCTCAACCTGGACTTCAACACAGGCAGCGTACGTCACCGCCTCGTCACCGGCCTCGAGTTGTATGAAGAAAGCTATCGCAAAGCACCCTACAGCGTTCGCGGCCCCGCCGGCGATATGGTTATAGATGTACGCGACCCCGCGCACTCTTACACAGGCGATTGGACAACCAACAGCAACACTTCCAGAAGCGGAGCAAAGGTAAGCAACTGGGGGCTCTACGCCTACGACCAGATCACGTTGACGGAACATTGGGATATTGCTGCCGGTCTGCGCTACGACAAATACAAGGTCAAATGGTATGACAACGCCGGCGATAAACTGCCCTATACACAGAGCGAAGGCATCTGGAGCGGCCGCCTGGGTATTGTGTACAAACCAGTCGATTACGGCAGCATTTATGTAGCGTACAGCCAGGCATCTCAGCCCTCCGCTGCAGCCGCAGCCTCACGCAGTGGCGGCGGCGGTAACGACGACGTCGCAAACTATTCTGCGGGCAAGGCAAAAACCTGGGAACTCGGAACCAAATGGGATCTGCTCGATAAAAAACTAGCACTCACAGCGGCTATTTTTCAGGTCGAGCAAAGCAACCCCACCGACACCGATCCCGATGACCCCAATCGGGTGATCCAGCATGGCGGTAAAGAACGCATACGTGGCATTGAACTGGGGCTTGCCGGCAATATCACGCCACAATGGTCTGTTTATGGTGGCGCATCGGTGCTGCGTAGCAAAATACTTGAAGACCAAGACCCCACCCAGGAAGGCGGAAAAATGAAAAACGTGCCCGACTGGACCCTCAACGTGTGGACGAACTATCAGATCACCCCACAGTGGGACGCTGGAGTAGGTGCACAATACATTGGCAAACGACGCCTGGTTGCGGGCAATACCGTACGCGGCAAGGGCGGCCACACGGCTGATATCTATATGCCTAGCTACTGGCTGGCCAACGCCACCGTTGGCTACCATGTCAACCGCAACGTGTCCCTGCGCCTTAACGTAAACAATATCTTTGACAAGTTCTACATTGCAAGGGGCACAACCAGCTCAGACGGCTTCCAGGCCTACGGTGTGCCCGGCGCTGGCCGCAGTGTGGTGTTAAATGCCGAGGCAAGGTTCTGATTGCCCTAACGCAAGCCTGAACTATCTTTACTCTGGTACAGTCCGTTTTTTGTACACCGCATGCAACCCGACGTGACCGATCAGGCACCCGGGTTGCGTGCCATTTACCGGCCAAGGAATATCGCCATGATGTTACAGATCCCTGACGTGCTCACACCAGAGCAAGTGCAGCAGTGCAGACAAGCACTCGAGCAGGCAGAGTGGTCTGATGGCCGGCAGACAGCCGGGCATGTTGCGGCCAAAGCAAAGCAAAACCTTCAATTACCATTGGATAATCCAGTGGCGCAACAGATTGGCCAATTGATTTTGCAACGGTTGACGCAAAACCCTGCGTTCATTGCCGCCGCCCTGCCACTAAAAGTGTTGCCCCCACGCTTCAATCGCTACGAAGGAGGCGGTACCTATGGCAACCATATCGACAATGCTATTTTTGGCATTCCAGGCAGCGGCGAACGGGTGCGCAGCGACATATCTTCCACCCTGTTTTTTTCAGACCCCGATGAATACGATGGTGGTGAGCTAATCGTGGAAGACAGTTTTGGAAGCCACAGCGTCAAACTGCCCGCCGGCCATCTAATCGTCTACCCCGGATCGAGCCTGCATCGCGTCAACCCCGTCACACGCGGCACGCGTCTGGCATCATTCTTCTGGACGCAAAGTCTGATACGCGACGATCATCAACGTTCTATGCTGTGGGAATTAGACAATGGCATCCAGCGAGTTACCCAGAGCGTGCCCGATCACGAAGCCATCCCTCAACTTACCGGTGTTTATCACAACCTGATACGCCAATGGTCCAACACCTGATCTTTTATGCCTTCCAAGCCATTGCCGCCCTTGGCGCATATCCCCGCTGATATTACTGCCGTTGCTGATTACGCCGCTTACGCACGTGAACGCATGACACCATCTGCCTGGGCCTATATCGACGGCGCGGCCGCTGACGGGATCACCTGCACAGAAAACCTCGCCGCATTTCAACGACTGCGACTGCAACAACGGGTTTTGACCGACATGGTCGGCGCCACGACTCAATATACCCTGCTGGGTCAGCGGTTTAATTACCCAATTTTCCTGGCACCCGTGGCCTATCACAAGCTGGCCCATGCCGGCGGAGAAATCGCCACAATGCAGGCCGCCTCCGCCATGGGCGCAGGTATGATTGTTAGCGCCCAGGCAAGTACCAAACTTGAAGATATCGCCTCAACTGCGCAGGCGCCGCTGTGGTTTCAGCTTTATATTCAGCCAGATCGCGACTTTACATTGCAACTGGTGCAGCGTGCAGAAGCAGCTGGTTACGGGGCGCTGGTGCTCACCGTTGACGCTCCGGTCAACGGTGTACGCAACCAGGAGCAGCGCGCAGGCTTTGCTTTGCCGCCCGGGGTTGAAGCCGTGAACCTGTGCGGCAGCCTGGTGCCTGCACACACTGCCCACCCCGGTACCAGCCCGGTATTTGGCAGCACACTGCTAGCTGGTGCACCTACCTGGAAAGACGTGCAATGGCTGGTTCAGCACACGCGTCTACCTGTACTTCTTAAAGGTATTACGCACCCCGGCGACGCTTTGTCAGGCCTGGATCATGGCGCAGCAGGCATTATCGTTTCGAACCACGGCGGCCGCACGCTCGATACGCTACCCGCAACCATAGATATGCTGCCCGGCATCGCCCGTGCAGTAAATGGGCGCGCGCCGGTACTATTGGACGGCGGCATACGGCGAGGCAGCGATGTGTTCAAGGCACTGGCACTGGGCGCCAGTGCCGTGCTGGTAGGCCGGCCATATATATACGCACTCGCTGCCGCCGGCGCCCCGGGTGTGGCGCATGTTTTGCATATACTGCGCACCGAACTCGAAGTTACGATGGCGCTGGCCGGTACGCCTACCTTGGCTGATATAGATCATCGCGCCCTCTTTACGCCAGGCCTGATCTAAACCGCTAACTCTTTGCCACCAACAGCCTAGCGTTTAGTCGCTTTACGCTGCACCAAACTGCGCGACACTTCTGCCCGCTGAACTTGCGGCGCACCTGCCGTGCGCGCTTTCCATAAGTCATGCGCCGCCTGCTGCGCCAGCCATATTTCGGCCTTGCTTCCGCGCTCGGTACCGATCCAGCCTTCCAGCCGCAGTGCCATTTCAATAGATATTGCTGCTCGGCCGTTTAGCACCCGAGATAACGCCGCCCTGGTGACATTAAGCTGTGCTGCCGCTTCCGTAATGCTGACGTCAAGTAAAGGCAAAATATTACGCAGCAGATGCCCCGGATGCACGGAATCTGAAGAGACAATCATCGTTAATCCTTCTGGTTTGAGATGAAATGTGCTTGATATCACCCCAGGCACGATACTTGCTACGATAAGTATCAAGAATCAACCATACCGCTCAAAAAAGAGGGTTACATTATGAATTACGACTTCATACCCATAGCGTTGTATTCGCTCGGCTTCCTGATGCTAGTCGCCCTCGCGCTTGTTCAATGGACGGACGAGCGTGTCAATGCTGCGGCAACGCATACGCCCTGACTGTTTCGTCTGCTGTCTTGGCACCGGGGTTACCACCCGCGCCCGCGACCACCAAGACGTACTGGCGGCCGTCACGTCCAAGGTAAGTAATAGGAATAGCCTGACTACCAACGGCCAAGCGATCCTTCCAGAGTTCTTCGCCCGTGCTAACGTCATAAGCCCTGACATAATCATCAAGCGTGCCCGACAAAAAGGCCACACCACCGGCAGTCATAGTGGGACCACTCAGGTTGGTAACACCCATGCTTACCGGCCAACGAAACGGCAATGAAGATACCTTGCCCGCCATCCCGTTTCTATGCATCCAGACGATCTTGCCAGTGGTTAGGTCCGCAGCCCCCACACCGCTCCAGGGCGGCTGATTGCACGGAATACCCAGAGGCGAAGTAAAAGGACTTTGCTGAACTTCATAGTGTGTACTCTGGTCTGTATTAGACCCAGACAGACTGTTGTGGGTTTGGTTGATTTCTGCCACATAATTCTCAGTGTCATCATGACGCGGCACCAGGCGCGAGATATGCGCAAGATACGTTGGCGTGGCTAATACGACCTGACGCTTCGGGTCAACCGCCACATTGCCCCAATTAGATGCCCCAAAATTGCCCGGATATATCAGCGAACCTTGGGTAGACGGTGGCGTAAACCGTCCCTCATAACGCAAAGAATGAAAGGCGATTCGGCAGGCAAGCTGATCAAACAGGGTGACACCCCACATTGACGCACCCGAAAGCTCAGGCGGGCTCAACGAAAGTGCGGATACGGGTTGGCTGGCATGAACACCATTGATCTTCTGTGCAGCCTGTGGTGCAGGCTGTTCAGTCACGGGGAGCAGCGGCTTGCCCGTGGCGCGATCCAGCACAAATAGCTCACCCTGTTTGGTCGGCTGCACAAGCGCTGGTATGGTTTTTCCGTCAATTTCCAGATCAACCAGAACGGGCTGGGCAGTAAGGCCATCATTCCATAAATCATGCTGTACGGTCTGGAACGCCCAGCGTACCTGCCCTGTTCCAAGATCAAGCGCAACAACCGACGACGAAAAATACGCTGTATTGTCGTCATGCTTCGCACCCCATTGATCGGGTCGGACGCTGCTCATGGGCACATACACCATGCCCAGCCGACTATCTACGCTGAATACCGCTCTGCTATTGAGCGAGTCAGCGGTATAAGTTTGCTCAGGCGCTATTGGACGCGTTTCATAGGGGTTACCAGTCTCCCAGTTCCACACCAACCCACCGGTCTTGACGTCGAAAGCCCGTATAACGCCAGACGTCTCGGAACTCGGCACATCATCACGCACCATACCGCCCACAATAATCAACGAGTCTGTCACCGCGATGGGCAAGCTGGAATAGCCTGTCTGGGGGACGGGGCTAGTGACGGGGCTTGGGCTTGGGCTGGGGCTGGGGCTGGGGCTGAGATAGGTACTGGAATAGAGGCTGGTATTGGTATTGAAGTTAGGGTTCAGGTTCAGGTTCAGGTTCAGGTTCAGGTTCGGGTTCAGGTTCGGGTTGGGATTGGGGGTGATACTCGTGCTGGGCATATTGGCCCACAAATTGATCTGGCCCGTACCACCGCCAAAGGCCTTACATACAGCCCCACTTTTTGGGTCTAACGCAATAACCCTAGCATCCGCGGTGGCCATAAAGAGCATCGCATCGCAAACCTCGGCAACCAGACCATCATCGGCCGCCACGGGCTGACCAGGCGCTGATGGTGCCGGGTCACGCGGTTGTGAGAACGCCAGTCGCTCGTCTGCGGCCATAGCCGCCTCAATCGAACCCGCCGCCACAACGCCGGCTTCAGACGGCGATGACACTTCCGGCGGCCCCGTCTCCAACGGTGTGGCAGGTGCCACAGTATTTTCGGGCAATAAACCCTTGGCCACTAAGGCGTCATCAGCGCTAAACCGATGATCACCTGCGTAATATGCGAGCGCTCTGCATGTGAGACGTTGCTGAGCCAGCTTGTCTTCGACTTTTGGATCATATCGCCAGACCTCCTTACCTGTAGTGGCATCCAGCGCAATCACCAATCGATGCGGTGTACAGAAATACAAAAGATCGCCAATCTTTAACGGTGTAACTTCAAAGAGAGTGTCAGTTGAATCACCCGTCGTGGACAGACCACTCGTTTTATACTGCCAAACAAGTTCAAGCTGCGAGACATTATCGGGCGCAATCTCAGTCAGGGGCGAATAACGCTGGCCATACCCGGTACGGCCAAAAGCATGCCAGTCACCATCCGGAATATCCCCTGAAAATCTCACTGGCTGTGCAGCTGCCGCCAGCAAGTGGTTCTCAGTCTGGTTCAGGTCAATAAACCACGACGCCACGGCCACAGCCAAAAACATCCCCAACGCACCTGCAAGCGCCAGGCTGGCTGCACTATATCTGGCAGCGGGCGCGTTCGCATTAATAGGCATGCCGTTTGACGCTACGGGAGCATTACTCTGCTCTCGAGCATCAACTCGCCCAGACAGCGAACGAACGACGGGCGGAAGAAGCAGAAATAGCCCCAGCACAAACACGACGTCACCACGCGCGGCCAAAGACCACCAGTCCAGGCCAACCTCCCACAAGGACCACGCAAGCGTCGCCAGGACCAGCAAGGCATACACCCATAATGCCAAACGGCTGCGTCGATACAGCAGCACCGACACAGCCACCAGGGCAAGCCCACATGCCAGGTAATACCACGACCCTCCCAGCACAATAAGCCACGCACCCGCGCAAGCCAACAATGCCCCAGATAAAACGCAAAAAGCGACAATTGCAATCAAGATGGCGCTACGCCTGACGGTATGCATGGATTCACCTGAAGCAAAATTGAACAAAAAACACTTACCCAGCGCTGATCGCACACGCTGTACCCGTCCTGTTGTACCCGTCCCGTTGTACCTGTCCCGTTGTGGCCGTCCTGTTGTACCCGTCTTGTTGTAGCTATTCCGTTGTGGCTATTCCGTTGTATCTGACTGTTGTACTTGGCTCGTTATACCTGATCCGTTTCACCTGACCCATTTCAGCTGACCCGTTTTACCTGAATCGATGCGTCCTACTTCGTACGCGTGTCTTCTTATACCCTTCTTGTTATACCAGCCACGTCACACTTGCCCTGATGCGCCTGCCGCCTCCTCTCTGTAACGTTAAATCTGCTGCGCGACCCCTCAACAAGCCCTTCTCTCCGACAACAACCCGCCAAATGGCCTGATGCGGACGCGCAGCAAGTGAACTACGTCTAATTAGTACTCCATGCGTACTCCGAGCATCACACGCCGCCCAGGAAGAGGCGCGGTGGCTGCAAGAAACGATGCATGGTTGAAAGCGCGCACATCAAACAGATTCGTGGCTCGCAGGTATACCGTGTAATCGGCAGCACCCAACCGCCCGTCATACGAGACGCCCAAGTTAACCATGTTATAGCCAGGCGTTGCAGACTCGAAATCAGCAACTCTGTTTTGACGGAAGACGCGATACGCCTCAACGTTACCAGACCAGTTGCCCCAGTTGGTCTTTGCCCTTAGACCTGCACGTGCAGCAGGAATACGCGGCAAGTTGCCCCCATGTGACACTAGTTTTCCGTGGACTACATCACCAAAGACGCCTGCGGTAAGGTGCGGACCGAAGCGGTAACTGGCCTCGCCTTCAATGCCGGTAAAACGCGCATCACGCTGAGCGTATTCAATAAGACGAAAATCTTCGTAGCGGTCCAGCGTGTTGGCATAGATATAATTTTTTATGTAATTATGAAAAACACCCAATGAAAAGCGAGCATCACCTGCATGCTTGCGCAGCGTCAGGTCAACATTACGAGAGGTTTCTGCCCTAAGATCGGGGTTGCCCACCTCATAGGTGTTGGTGGCCAGGTGTATGCCGTCTGCATAAAGCTCTTGCGCGTTAGGCAGCCTCTGGGAGCGAGAAAGCGACAAAGAAAGTGCGTACTGTGGCGAAAAACTCCACACCGTCGCCGCCGAGAGCGATGTACCGTGCAGGCTGGACGAAGAACCCTGCGCGCCGGCCTTAACCGACTGCCAGTCTTGCCGAGCCCCCAATTCAAATCGCCATGCACCCAGTGTGTATTCCTCATGAAGAAACACACCCATATTGCGGGTGACGGTACGCGGTAGAAAGCTCTCTACGCCGAGCGCGCTGAATGTGCTGCGCGCGCCCTGAAGCCCCGCGACCCCCC
The DNA here is from genome assembly GCA_013416395.1 of Alcaligenaceae bacterium. GTDB lineage: Bacteria > Pseudomonadota > Gammaproteobacteria > Burkholderiales > Burkholderiaceae_B > Allopusillimonas. The sequence goes on along the minus strand of JACCEP010000005.1, from coordinate 111,147 downwards.
GCCACCCGGCAACGGGCTTGTGCTCAAGCTCAACGCGCATATCTTCACCACGGTTTTTGAATGTGGTGGCGACCTCGCCGTCGTCGATTTCGTCATGCCGATAGTCAGTGAGCCCTCCGCGCAGACGGATCTTCTGTATACCTGCGAACGGTTCACGGTATTCGCCTCGCAGATCTATGCGCTGAGAATTTAGCCGCACAAAAGGGGCCGCATGATCATGTTCGTGGTCGTGGTCGTGGTCGTGGTCGTGGTCATGGTCATGGTCATGATCGTGGCCACCGCAATGCAGATGACTTCCGTGAGGATGGCACCCCTCGTATTCATGACTATGCCCAGGCAAGCCATATTGGCTACGAGTTTTGGTGAAGGCTAGCCCTGCAAAGCCTCGACTGCCTATCCAAGACAAACCAATACTGCCCGTGGCGCTTTCATTGTCAGAGCCATTCAAACGTGAACTCGCCCAGTGCGGCACGCGGTAATCGTCGGCGCGTCGCTTTGCGCCTTCAATATGCATGGCGATATTGCCTTCGCCTGCCGTCAGGCCAAACGCACCTGCACGCTCACGCGAGCCTGTTGCACCTCGCACTTCAGCAAACCCTTCGAATCCGTTTTCGGGCAATGACTCAGGGATCTTGTCATCCAGCACATTAACAACGCCACCTATGGCCCCACCGCCATATAGCAGGGTTGAGGGCCCGCGCAGTACCTCAATACGACGGGCCAGCATAGGCTCAGTAGTTATAGCGTGATCAGGCGAAACATTTGAAGCGTCCATGAGTTCAGAGCCATCTGACAGGACTTTAACCCGCGGTGCCGTCTGACCCCGGATAATGGGACGGCTGGCGCCACCCCCGAACGTGTCCGCACGCACCCCCGGCATGCTTTCTAGTGTGGTGCCCAACGTGGCCTCGCGAAGCAACACCAGATTTGAACCATCGATGGCATCAGCCGACACGGCCATTGACTCGCCACTACGGGACAGTGGGTAAGCCTTAATTGTGACGGCATCGAGGCGGGTAACCGCATCATGCGTTGAATGGCTTGACGTGGCTGTGTCAGCAAAAGAAGACGGTGAAAAAGCGAGAGTAAGCGCCACAATCAATGGACGGGCTTGTAACAACACAGGTTTCCCCTTTTATAAACGATTTAAACAGAAACGAAATGTTATAACATTACATTCAATTTAAACAAGTTAATCAAAGGCAAAACATAAAATACCAAGGGCTCGGTACACAAAGGCCTCACAGTGATAGCATATCGGCCTCACCTCTTCGGCTTTGTGTAAACATGCGTGTGGGTAACTGGATAAAACTGTCTCACCTTTCCGCCGGCTTCATTGCTGTGCTGGTGGGCTATACAAGCTCAGTCGCTATTATTTTCCAGGCTGCCCACGCGGCAGGAGCCACCGATGCCGAGCTAAATTCGTGGATGTGGGCGCTCGGTATTGGTATGGGCATCAGCTGCATTGGGCTGTCACTGCGCTATCGCAGTCCCGTGCTCACCGCCTGGTCAACTCCCGGCGCAGCACTTCTTGCCACTAGCCTTTCGGGGCTCACCATGGAACAGGCAACAGGCGTGTTCCTGTTTTCATCGCTGCTCATCACACTCAGTGGCGTTACCGGCTGGTTTCAGAACCTCATGCAACACATGCCCCGCCACATCGCGGGCGCCATGCTGGCTGGCATACTCCTGCGTTTCAGCATGGATTTATTCCTTGCCATGCAGACACAATGGCTATTGGCCGGCCTCATGTTCCTTACGTTTTTGCTCGCACGGATCTGGTTGCCCCGCTATACCGTTCCGCTTGCGCTCGTCGCCGGTATCGCGTGCGCAGCATCGCTCGGGCTCATCCAAGCCGACGGCCTTGCCTGGTTTCCCGCGACACCGCGTTTCATGAAGCCCGAGTTTTCATGGTCTGCCCTGGTTGGCGTGGGTGTCCCTTTGTTTATTGTGACCATGACCTCACAAAACGTGCCCGGGCTGGCAGTATTGCGCGCCAACGGCTACCAAACCCCTGCCACGCCACTGATCAGCTGGACGGGCGCCCTGGGTGTTGTGCTCGCTCCATTTGGCGGGTTTGCGTTTAACCTGGCCGCCATCACTGCTGCCATTTGCATGAGCCCCGATGCAGACCCTGACCCTCGCCAGCGCTACAAGGCTTCTATTTGGGCAGGGGTTTTTTATCTGCTCACGGGTATTTTTGGTGCCACCGTAGTCGGGCTTTTTGCGGCATTTCCTGTTGAACTTATCGCAGCCATTGCGGGGATCGCCCTGCTGGGCACCTTAGGCAACAGCCTGGCCCTTGCCCTAAGCGACGAGCACGGCCGTGAGGCCGCGCTTGTCACCTTTGTGTGTACGGCGTCAGGCATGTCGCTGCTCGGCATAGGCAGCGCCTTTTGGGGGCTGGTGTTCGGCATGTCGGTGCATCTGATGCTGCGTCGATCGACCCGATAAAAAATTAACGCGCAGGGCACACGGCACAAAGTTCAGAACACAGAACTCAGAGATCAGAACACAGGGCATCCGCAATTATTAGCTTCCGGCAGCCCTTACCGTGACGCCAGCCTCATCGAGCGCCTGCCGTATGGTACGCGCAAAGATGGCGGCGCCGGGCTGATCGCCATGAATACAGAGGGTGTCTGGCGAAACTGTAATGTCTTCCCCCTGAACCGTGCCCACCTTGCCTTGCTCCACCATGCGCAACACCTGTCTGACCGACACATCGGCATCTACAATCATGGCATCAGGCTCTTTGCGAGGTGTAAGGCTGCCGTCAATTTGGTAACTACGATCGGCAAATACCTCTTGCGCCACAGCAAGACCAAGCTCTTGCGCCACCTCGACTTGCACTGTGGAAGCCAACGCATACAGAATCAACGAAGCGTCGACATCGCGCACAGCCTGGGCAATAGCCGTGGCCAGCTCCCGATTTTTGGACGCCATGTTATAGAGTGCACCATGCGCCTTGACGTGGTGCAGGGCTGCTCCCTGACTGGCCGCCACACCCGCCAGCGCGCCCACCTGTACCACAACCAGGTCATAGACTTCGCGCGGGCTGATATCCATGACGCGACGGCCAAAACCCATGAGGTCAGGCAGTCCAGGATGTGCACCCAAGGCAACCCCGTGCCTCAACGCCGCAGCCACTGTGCGCCGCATAACACCAGGGTCACCGCCATGAAACCCACAGGCAATATTGGCAGAAGTGACGTACGGCAAGACTTCAAGGTCATTACCCAATGTCCAAACCCCAAAACTTTCGCCCATGTCACAGTTCAGATCGATGGTACGGGTCATGTTTATGCTCCCTTGCTGAAAACCTCAGCATCATAGCAAACGGGGCTCATATGAGCCCCGTTTATTTACGCAATCAACACAGACAGACTACTGCCCTTCGAGAAAGCTCTTGAGCTTGTCGGCGCGGCTAGGATGGCGCAACTTGCGCAATGCCTTGGCCTCGATCTGACGAATACGCTCACGCGTCACATCAAACTGTTTGCCTACCTCTTCAAGGGTTTGGTCTGTGCTCATTTCGATACCGAAACGCATGCGCAGAACCTTGGCTTCGCGTGGTGTAAGCGAATCAAGCACCTCTTTGACCACATCGCGCATAGAACCGTGCAGCGCCCATTCGGAAGGCGACAGCGTACCGGTGTCTTCGATGAAATCGCCCAAATGTGAATCATCGTCGTCACCAATTGGCGTTTCCATGGAAATGGGCTCTTTGGCGATCTTGAGGATTTTGCGAACCTTGTCTTCGGGCATATCCATTTTTTGCGCCAGCGTTGCGGGATCAGGCTCAGCACCGGTTTCCTGCAAAATCTGACGATTAATACGGTTCATTTTGTTGATGGTTTCAATCATGTGAACCGGAATACGGATGGTGCGCGCCTGGTCAGCAATAGAGCGTGTAATTGCCTGACGAATCCACCATGTAGCGTAAGTTGAAAACTTGTAACCGCGACGGTACTCGAACTTGTCCACCGCTTTCATCAAGCCGATATTGCCTTCCTGGATCAGGTCAAGAAACTGCAGGCCGCGGTTGGTGTACTTTTTAGCAATGGAAATGACCAGACGCAAGTTAGCCTCTGTCATCTCACGCTTGGCTTTGCGGGCCTTGGCCTCGCCGGTTGCCATGCGCTTGTTGACATCTTTGAGGTCTTTAAGCGGCAGCACGACGGCACGTTGCAGGTCAATAAGCTTTTGCTGCAGTTCTTGAACAGCCGGAACGTGACGCTCAAGCGTTTCGGAGTAGGCGTGGTTGCCTGCCACTTCAGCGATAACCCAGTCAAGATTGGTCTCGTTGCCCGGAAATGCCTTGATGAAATAGGCGCGCGGCATGCCCGCCCTGTCTACACACGTATGCAGCACAGCACGTTCAAGTTTGCGCACCTCACCAACCTGCTCACGCAGTGTATCGGCTAGTTTTTCAACCATTTTGGCTGTAAAGCGCACACCCATGAGCTCATTAAGAATGGCTTCCTGAGACTCGATGTAAACGGGTGCCTTGTAGCCCTCTTGCTCAAACGATTTACGCATCTTCTCGAACCAGACGCTGATAACTTCAAACTTTTTGAGCGCCTTTGTACGTAAGTGTTCGAGCTGCTTGCTGCTCATGCCGCCAGCTGGGCCGTCATCATCTTCACCCGCGCTGACGCCAGCGCCTGCGTATTCTTCGCCGTCTTCATCAACAAGGCCATCAACGACCTCATCAATTTGCGCAGCACCATCGCGTACACGCTGTACGTATTGCAGAATTTCGTTGACCGTGGTCGGGCAGGCGGCAATCGCCATGACCATATGCTTGAGCCCGTCTTCAATGCGCTTGGCGATTTCGATTTCGCCTTCACGTGTAAGCAGTTCGACCGTGCCCATTTCGCGCATATACATGCGAACCGGGTCGGTAGTGCGGCCAAAATCAGAGTCAACAGTGGTAAGCGCGGCGTCGGCTTCATCTTCAACGTCGTCATCACTCGTTGCAACGGGAGCGTTGTCACTCATGAGCAGCGCTTCTGCGTCAGGTGCCTGATCGTAGACCGAAATACCCATGTCGCTAAATGTGCTGATGATGCCGTCGATCGCCTCAGCGTCGACCAGATCATCGGGCAGGTGATCATTGATCTCGCCATAGGTAAGATACCCACGATCTTTACCCAGCTTGATCAGGATCTTTAGACGATTGCGGCGGGCCTCTTGCTCTTCAGGCGTCATCTGGCTGCGCGTCGGTGCATCCTTTTCGCCCTTGGCGCGCTTGCCCCGCTTGGGCAGTGGCTTTAGCTCAGGAATTACCTCAGCATTATCATTGTCATCGTCGTTGAAATCGACCGAGTCATTATTGGCATTTTTGGCTGGACGCCCCGGACGGCGCCCGGTGGGCACCCTGCCCACAGCTTTCTTGGCCGCAGGCTCGCCAGCTTTGGCAGCGGTCTTGCGCGCTGCTTTTTTGACTGCCGTTTTTTTCGTAGCGGCTTTGGTAGCCGCAGCTTTTTTCGCCGGGGTCTTGGCGACGCTGCCTGCCGCGTCAGCGCTGACCCCTACTTGCACATCTGCCTTGTCAACACCTTTGGTGGCGGCAAGGGATTTCGCTTTCTTTGCTGTCTTATCAACAGCCTGAGGGGTGTTACCAGTCACTTTGGTCATAGTCGCTTCCGTGTTCGCAGACATGCAAAGGCATTAGCCGTGCATGCCGCAGGGCAAACTTGTTTACGCGCGAACGCCGTCATACCTTGCGCAACACGCTGACATGGGCCTGGCTGCTCCGTTTTGGTAACCCGTCCTTGACTTACTTTGTTTGCAAGGCGAAATGGCAGGCAGGCCTGCATGCCTGAGGCTGCGGGCTGGATACAACTACAATTCGCGAAACTTTCTATTTTACAGCACTTTGTCGCGCTGAATTGCTATGCAACAATGCAATCCGACGCGTCAATTCTTGATACCTCTTACGCGACGCCTCATCCTTGAGACCGGCGTCAATCAACGCCGACTGCTCCGCCTTAATGGCTTCGAGTTCGATACGATGCATGGCGTCGCTCCACTCAGCCTGAGGGTCGGGCAACTCTTCGCCCAGTAGTTCAGGCGTGATCGATATAAGCACAGCAGCAAGATCCGAGCCCGGATCTGCAGCTTGCATTAATGCACCTGCGTGTCGTGCTCCACTCAGGTTGGCAAGAGTGATCAAGTCTCTTACCAATACCAAATGGGGGCCATTCTCCAAAATTTCAAGCTGCTGGTCGCCAAGGTTGCTGACAAGTTCAGGATGAGCCAGCAACAGACGCAACAAACGCTTGGCCAATGGCGTGACCATACGCGAAGTACTCGTCTTGCGAGTACGCCCACCTCTGGCCCGCGGTGCCCGCGGCGCTTCCTCAAAATAAGGAAGATTAACCTCTGCCGCGTAGCCGCTGTCTTCCATAAAGCCAGGAGGCTCATCATACCCATCACTACCAGCATCGCTCGACAACATAACGCCATCGCGCGCTGATTCTGGTGACTGCTCCCACGATCTGCCAGCCACTATATGCCCTGGCGTCACGCCAGCTGCCGGATCTGGCATATCACGCAACATTTCTGCCAGCTCTTCGGGCGTCAGCTGCACCATTCGGGCAAACTCACGCTCGATTTGCAGCCTCAATGTGCTCTCTGGCAACAGTGAAAGCAATGGCTTGGCTTCATGCACGCATGCCGCCCGGCCCTCTGCTTCGTTCATGGCATGGTGCGAAGCCAATTCTTCAAGCATAAATCGCGACAAGGGCGCGGCCTCATTGGCGGACGCCCGAAACGCATCAGCCCCGTAAGCGCGTATATACGAGTCGGGATCATGCTCAGAGGGCAAAAACAGAAAGCGCATCGACACATCGTCGCGCACCATCGGCAAGCACGTGGTCAATGCCCGCCATGCCGCCTTGCGCCCTGCCTTGTCCCCATCAAAACTGAACACGATCTTGTTACTTACACGCAACAGTTTCTGGATATGGAACGGCGTTGTTGATGTGCCTAACGTGGCCACAGCATTACACAGCCCGTGCTGGGCCAGGCCCACCACATCCATATAGCCCTCGACCACCAGCACATAACCTTCGGATCTTATGCCTGAACGCCCTTCCCACAACCCGTAGAGCTCGTGCCCCTTGGAAAACAAACTGGTTTCGGGAGAATTCAAGTACTTGGGCTCGCCCTTCTGGATAAGCCGACCGCCAAAACCTATTAAGCTTCCCCGCGTATTGCGTATGGGAAACATAATACGTTCACGAAAGCGATCGTAGCGACGACCGTCTTCCGCCTCGATAACCAAACCCGATTCGACCAGAATCGCTTCTTCGTAATTGGGAAACACTGTGGCCAAGCCGCGCCGATCACTACCAGACCAGCCCAAACCGAACTTTGCCGCTATTTCACCGGTAAGCCCTCGTTGTTTCAGATAACGAATAGCTTGCTGAGAAGCCTTTAGCTCACGCAAATAATGCGCCTGCGCCATATCCAGCACTTGCTGGTGGCGTGACACTTCTTGCTTTCTACGGCTATCTGCAGCGCGCTGTTTGGGGCTGCGCGGCTCTTCAGGCACACTCATGCCTGCACTGGCAGCCAAAGACCGGACGGCTTCAGGAAAGCTGGCTCCGGTATGCTCCATGAGAAAGCTTATGGCGCTACCATGGGCTCCGCATCCAAAACAGTGGTAAAACTGTTTGGAAGGACTGACAGTGAACGATGGGGATTTTTCATTGTGAAAAGGGCACAAGCCAAGCAAGTTGGCCCCGCCCTTGCGCAGCTGTACATATCGCCCGACGACGTCAACCACATCGACACGGGCGAGCAGATCCTGAACAAATGACTCAGGAATCAATCAATACATACGCGGAGGCAGTTGTTGGCTGCGAATGCGTTTGTAGTGGCGCTTGACTGCGGCGGCGTGCTTACGCTTACGCTCAGCCGTAGGCTTTTCGTAGAATTCGCGCGAACGCAACTCGGTCAACAGACCGTTTTTTTCGATTGTGCGCTTGAAGCGGCGCAGAGCGGCTTCAAACGGCTCGTTTTCTTTCAGACGAACTATAGGCATGTAATCTTGCGCCTTGCAGGTTAATTATTAACGGGGTAAACGACAACCAAGGAGTTTAGCACGAAATGGCCTTATATAGGCGTATTCAGTTGCTTTGCCCCTTGCGCACCCATGATTCGAGCTGATGCGGACGGATACTGTCGTAGTCTTCAAAGGGTTGATGGATCCAGGGGTTTGTAGGCAGCTTCTCGACGAAATAGTCGGGAATCGCCTGCGAATGCCCCTTCCACCACAGTACCGCAGTACGCAGCTCTGTAATGGCTGGAAACTGGTTCACCAGATGATCACGCACGCGACGGAAGGTAAGCCCGGTATCGACCATGTCGTCTACCAGCAACACTTTACCATCAAGCGTACCGCGCGTAATCGTAATAAATTGGGCTATGTCGAGTTCACCTTGCTGGGTGCCGGCAGCCTCACGATAACTGCTGGTGGCCAATATACCCAAAGGCAGGTCATAGATGCGCGACAGAACATCGCCCACACGCACTCCGCCACGCGCCAGACAGAGAATTTTATCAAATTGCCAGCCAGACTCGTGCACTTGCAACGCCAGTTGTTCGATACAACGATGATATTGATCCCAGCTGACCCAGTGGTCGCGCTCTGTGCTTGGTTGCACGGTCATGGCAATTATTTCCAAATTGTTTACAAGGCCGTAATCATAAACCCGTATGGCCTGCGAGAAAAGCCACAGGCGCCACTACGGCGCCTGTTTTAACAACGACTACTGGTTTTTGCTCAGCCTTTGAAGGGATGGCGCAACACAATGGTCTCCAAGCGGTCAGGCCCTGTTGAAACCATATCAATAGCCACTTCACATACTTCGGCGATACGTTCCAGATAACGACGGGCATTAACCGGCAGCTTGTCGTACTCAGTAACGCCTACGGTCGATTCAGACCAGCCAGCCATTTCCTCAAGAACGGGCTCGGCTTCGGCGGCAGCATGGGCACCATAGGGCAGAACATCAAGGAACTGGCCCTTGTAACGATAACCCACCCCAATCTTGAGCTGCTCCACGCCATCAAGGACGTCAAGCTTGGTGATGCACAAGCCTGAAATGCCGTTAATCATGACTGAACGTTTCATGGCCGCAGCATCAAACCAGCCACAGCGGCGCGCTCTGCCGGTAACTGAACCGAACTCTTTACCTACGGTAGCCAAACGCGCCCCGGTGTCGTCAAGCAGCTCGGTGGGGAAAGGCCCAGACCCGACACGCGTGGTGTACGCCTTGGCAATACCCAGCACATAGTCAAGGGCCTGAGGGCCGACACCCGCACCTGCTGAAGCCGCTCCGGCCACGCAATTGCTGCTGGTGACGAAGGGGTACGTGCCATGATCGATATCAAGCAGTGCGCCTTGCGCCCCCTCAAAGAGCAGCTTATGCCCCGTTTTCTGAGCGGCATGCAGACTGCTGGAAACATCGGCCACCATGGGCTCCAGCTGTGGCGCCAATGCCATGGCCTCATCACGCACCTGATCGGCCGACAAAGGCTTGCCGCCCAAGTAATTGCTGAGTACAAAATTATGATAGTCGAGCACCTCGGCGAGCTTTTCGTCGAAAATGGCGGGATCATAAAGATCTTGAACACGCAGTGCGCGGCGAGCGACTTTGTCTTCGTAGGCTGGGCCAATGCCCCGCCCTGTTGTACCGATTTTGCCTTCACCCTTACGCGCTTCGCGTGCTTGGTCTACAGCCACGTGATAAGGCATGATCAATGGGCAGGCTGGTGAAATTTGCAGGCGCGAGCGCACCTCGAGGCCAGCGGCTTCGAGTTCGGCAATTTCCTGCAACAGCGCCTGCGGAGACAACACCACGCCGTTGCCGATATAACACACAACATGGTTGTGCATGATACCCGACGGAATCAACCGCAAGACGGTTTTTTTGCCGTTAATCCACAGCGTATGCCCAGCATTGTGGCCGCCCTGGAACCGAACCACGCCTTGTGCGGATTCGGCCAGCCAGTCGACGATTTTACCTTTGCCTTCGTCACCCCATTGGGTGCCGATCACCACGATGTTCTTGCTCATGTTACGTATCAAATAAAGATTGGCCTGATACATCCAAAGCCAAAGCAGGTTTAATTTATGCGATACAGCAGCTCGAAAGCCAAACTATCAGTGTATCGCCCTTATTGTCCATACTCCGTTTTCCTGGACCAACTCGCGATCTACGGAGAATTCATCCAGCCTGGGCGGCTGGCCGGGCAGCATTTGCACTACGATTTCGCCTTTTGCCCGCAAACTACGCAACGCCTCAGCGAGCGCAGGATCGGTACCCCAGGGAGCCAGTATTGCCTTGGCAACTGGCGCTGGTGGCAGCCCCTCAGAAAGCTTGCGCAAGTCTAGGCTAAAGCCTGTAGCCGGGCGAACCCGCCCAAATGCGCGCCCCACCCCATCGTACCTACCGCCTCGCACGAGCGCATCGTGCCAACCATTGGCGTAAATGGAAAAAACCACGCCAGAATGATAGCCGTAGCCACTGCCCATGTCAGCAAGATCTACGCTGAAATCATGCCCCGGCAATGCCAGCACCAAGGTTTGAAGTTCGTTCAGCGCGGCGTCCAGTGCAGGCAAGTGCGGCAAGACTTCGCGTGCTCTGGCAATGACACTGGTGTCGCCATAAAGCGTAGTAAGCGTGACCAGTGCCTGAACCGTGTCAGACCTAACGCCCGGATATCGCTGGGCGAGCGTAACGATGGCGGGCACCTCTTTGGTACTGAGAAGCTCAATGACCTCTTGAGCGGCATCAGCCAACGCTGGATCTGCATCAATAATGGCGCGCGGCACGGCTGGGTGATTAAGATCTACGCGAGCCAGTTGCACACCGGCACGCCTGACACTTTCAAGCGCAAGCTCGATAATTTGAATATCAGCCTCAACGCCTGCATGCCCGAATACTTCGGCACCAATTTGCAGCAGCTCTCGATCTGACAGCAAGCCTGCAGGTTTGGCATGCAGCACCGAACCACAATAACACAGACGCGTTACGCCTTCGCGATTGAGCAAATGCGCATCAATGCGTGATACCTGTGGCGTCATATCAGCACGAACCCCAAGGGTGCGGCCAGAAAGCTGATCTATCAGTTTGCATGTGCGAAGGCTGAGATCTCCGCCCCCAGCCGAAAGCAGGGACTCAAGATACTCTACCAACGGCGGCGCGACGAGCTCGAAGCCATAGGTACGGTAAAGATCAAGCAGAGTGCGACGCAACTCTTCAATACGCCGCGCTTCTGCTGGCAGAATATCGGCCAGACTTTCAGGTAACAACCAAGTGGACATTGTTGAATCTTGAGTATTTGGTGCGGGCCAAACAAAAAGCGACTCGGGGCGTAAGCCCGCCAAGTCGCTTGCGGAAAAAGGTTAAACAAAAACTTACGCGTTAGTATAAACGAAGTAGCGCTTTAAGTGAAACAGGGCCGTTACCGGCCCTGTTTCACAGCGTGTACAGCAGATCAGGGTGTGGCTGGTTGCTTGCCCTGGGCGGAGTTCCAGTATTTGAAGAACTCAGATTTGGGGCTTAGCACCAATGTGTCCTTGCTGCCAGAGAACGCCTCGCGGTAACCCTCAAGACTCTTGTACAAACCGTAGAAATCAGGGTTTTTGCCATAGGCCGCAGAATATATCCCTGCTGCCTTGGCATCGCCCTCACCCTTGATTTTCTGGGCTTCGGCGTAAGCATTTGCCACAAGCTCCTGACGTTCGCGATCAGCCTGGGCACGGATGCGCTCGCTGTCGGCAGCGCCAGTTGCACGCAGCCGGTTAGCCTCTTGCTTGCGCTCGGCTTCCATACGCCGATAAACCGACTCAGAAATCTCGGGGGCAAACTCAATACGGCGCAAGCGGACGTCGGTAACGTGAACCCCAAGTGGTGCAGCACGGCGCGCGACGTTTTCGAGAATTTCACGCATGATCTCGTCACGCTGAGTCGCGACTACTTCTTTGACAGTACGAACGTTAACTGCGGCGTTCAGTGCATCACGAATCTGCGCTGTCAGACGCTCAACAGCAGCCCGGTCGTTGGCGCCAAATGTCACGTAAAACAGCCGGGGATCATCAATGCGCCACTTGACGTAGGAGTCAATAAGCAAGTTCTTTTTCTCAGCCGTCTGGATGCGCTCAGGATCATTGTTTTCAATGGTCTGCAAACGCTTATCCAAGCGCACCACATTTTCGAAAGGCGGAGGAAATTTAAAATAAAGGCCTGGTTCTACAATTGTGTCGCGGACTTCACCCAGAGCAAAAAGCAGGGCAGCATCGCGTTCGCGCACAACAAAAACGCAAGAGGAAAGTACGGCCAGGACAATGACAAGGCCTACCAAAGCGGGAAATAATCGTTGCATACGGGCCTCCTAGCGCGAATACGGATTCACTGAGAGTGATCTGGCCGGTGTGGTACCGGTGCTGCCCGAAGCTCGGTTAGTGCCTGCTGCCGCCTGGTTAGAGGACGAGGAAGACGAGGAGGACGACTGCGTAGCTGCAGCGGCTCCAGAAGTGGTCTCAACTGAACCACTGCTACTGGCGCTATTTCCCTGTGCAACCTGACCCATAATCTTGTCTAGGGGCAGATACAGCATGTTATTACTGGCCTCCGAGTCAATCATGATTTTGCTGCTGTCCTTGAGTATCTGGCTCATGGTAGAGAGGTACAGACGTTCACGTGTAATTTCGGGTGCAGCGGCATACTCAGCTTCAATACTGCTGAAACGTGAGGTGTCACCTGTAGCATCCCCAATGACCGTGGCGCGATAACCTTCAGCTTCCTGAACCATGCGAGCTACCTGACCCTGCGCTTCAGGCAATACCTTGTTGGCATAAGCATTACCTTCGTTGATCTGGCGCTCGCGATCCTGACCAGCCTTGACGGCGTCATCAAATGCGGCCTGAACCTGCTCAGGTGGTTGCACGTTTTGGATAGCCACCGTGCTGATCTGTATACCCGTCTGGTAACGATCGAGAATGCGCTGCGCAAGGGCTTGCACTTCGGACGCTACTTCAGTACGCCCGGAATACAGCACGAAATCCATGGGCTTTTTACCGACGATCTCGCGCATGGCCGTTTCGGCTGCCTGACGCACCGATTCATCAGGTTGACTCGTTTTGAAAAGATAGTCGGGTGCGCCTCCGGGCATCAGGCGATATTGCACCACGAATTGCATGTCGACAATATTTTCATCGAAAGTAAGCATCAGCGATTCGCCCAGCACCTTATTGCGTGCCGTGCCCCGGAAACCCACTTCAAAAGTACGCAATTGCGAAATGTTGACCATCTGGTCGGCTTCAATTGGGTACGGCATACGCCACTGCAAACCAGGGTTCAGCGTCTTGGTGTATTTGCCAAACTTGGTAATTACAGCCACCTGCCCTTCTTGGACGATCACGAAGCCGCTGGCGAGCCAGAGACCCACAATGATGGCAACGATGAACGCGATAAATTTGGGTGAGCCTTTGGGCAATTGCAAGCCGCCACCGGGCGAACCGGGGCCACCACCAAAATTGCCGCCACGTTTGGGCTTACGACCAAACAGCGAGCCCAGGCGATTATTAAAGTCACGCCAGACCTCATCGAGATCAGGCGGGCCTTCTTTATTGCCAGGCTTGCGGGGGGGCTCTGCATCATTATTGTTGCCACGCCCCCAACCGGGATCATTCAGATTGTAGATTTTCGATATTGAACGCATTGTTTCCTGCGATATGACCTGTTTCGACAATTGCCTCGCGCAAACCATCCAGCCCTAGGCGATTGAGGGCGCCGACAAAAACTCGTGCAATCGTACCATGTTCGTCACGTTCTACACGGGGTTCATATCCTGCCATGTCGATTTTGTTGTAGACGAGTATGCGCGGAATGTCGTCGGCTCCGATATCAGCCAATACTTTATTGACTTCTATCACTTGTTCGTCACGCTGCGGACTGGATGCATCGACGACGTGCAAAAGCAAGTCGGCCTGCACGGTTTCTTCAAGCGTGGCGCGGAATGCAGCAATAAGTGTGGGCGGTAAGTCGCGAATGAAGCCTACCGTATCAGAGATAACCACTTGACCTGCACCTTCGATCCAGATGCGTCGGGTTGTTGTGTCAAGCGTCGCAAACAACTGGTCAGCCGCATAGGCGTCTGCCCGCGTAAGCGCATTAAAAAGCGTTGATTTGCCCGAGTTGGTATAACCGACGAGCGACACCGACAGCGTGTTGCCTCGTGCGCGTGCACGTCGCTGCGTAGCCCGCTGGCGCTGCACACGGTCAAGACGCGAACGCAACAGCTTTACACGATCGCCAATCATGCGGCGGTCAAGCTCGATCTGCGCCTCGCCCGGCCCGCGTGTGCCTATACCCCCCTGCTGACGCTCCAGGTGGGTCCACATGCGGGTAAGGCGGGTGGAAAGATGCTGCAACTGTGCAAGCTCTACCTGCAGCTTGCCTTCGTGACTTTTGGCGCGCAACGCAAAAATATCGAGAATAAGCGCTACGCGGTCAACAACCCTGCGATTTAGCTTGCGCTCGAGATTACGTTGCTGCGCAGGTGACAGGGGCTGGTCGAACAAAATAATTTCGGCCTGGCCCTCATCAGCCTGCAGCAAAGCCTCTTCGACCTTGCCTGAACCAATGAAATACTTGGCATCGGGCCGGGCACGACGCGCACCAACGGTGCCTACGATATCGGCACCCGCGCCCTTGGCGAGCATAAGAAACTCATCCACATGAGGCTGATAATCGAGGCCGCCAAGATCGACACTGATGACGAGTGCTTTCATGACAGCTGCACAAACGAAATACCCGCCGACGCTGAACGCGTGGCGGGTGTTTCGGTAAAGATATGGCGAAAATTATTCAGCAGAGTCATCTACTTGAAAATTGACGGGACGCGCGGGTACGACCGTCGAAATCGCGTGCTTGTACACCATTTGGGTTACGGTATTGCGTAAAAGCACTACATACTGGTCAAAAGATTCAACCTGTCCCTGCAGTTTGATACCGTTGACCAGATAGATAGATACGGGTACGTGATCTTTGCGCAGGGCGTTTAGAAATGGATCTTGTAGTGTTTGCCCTTTGTTGCTCATTGGCTAGGCTCCAATTTGTTATTGAAATGGTTTGGTGAAAGTTCTACTTTACAGGGTTTTCCCGATGATCGCACGATCAGCTGGAAAAAAATACCCACTACCCGGGGAATCAGCAAATTACTGACAGATTTCGGCCAGGTTGATACATAGACGCTCACACTCTTCAGGAGTTCCAACAGTAATACGAAGAAATTGATCAATTCGCTGATTTTTAAAATGCCGAACCAGAATATTACGCTCGCGAAGGGCCTGGCTTAAGCCATATGCATCATGGTGCGGGTGCCGGGCAAATACAAAATTTGCCGCACTAGGCAGTACGTCGAAACCCAGCCCAGCCAACCGTTTGGTAAGCACTTGGCGCGTCTGCATGATGGCATGCCGAGTGCTATCAAAGTAGGCTGTGTCTTGAATGGCAGCAACTGCAGCTACCTGAGCCAGGCTATCAAGCGGGTAAGAGTTAAAACTATCTTTTATACGATTTAAGCCATTGATAATTTCTGGGCTGCCCATGGCAAACCCCACACGCAAGCCCGCCAGCGAACGCGATTTCGACATGGTGTGAATGACAAGGATGTTGTCAAACTGGCCTAGCAACGTCGAAGCCGACTCAGCGCCAAAATCAACATAAGCCTCGTCGACCACCACCGGAGTATCAGGGTTGGCACGTGCAATCGCCTCTATGTCAGACAACGACATGGCGATACCCGTCGGCGCATTGGGGTTGGCGAAAATGATGCCAGCAGGCGTCTTTTCACCCGCTAAGGTGTAGTCGGACGCGCAAATGGAAAAATCATCAACAAGCGGTACAAGCTGGACTTCAATATCATAAAGCACACAATACGTGCGATAAAAGCTGTAGGTAACGTCGGGCATGAGCAACGCGCGCCCTGCCCGCCGAAACAAACCATTGAAAACGTGAGCCAGCACTTCATCAGACCCATTACCAACGAACACCTGCGCGGCATCAATACCATGCAGGGCCGCAACCGCTTCACGCAGTGCTTTGCTCTCGTTGTCGGGATAAAGCCTCAGACGGTTGTCTACCGCCTGCGTAATGGCCTGCAAAGCCTTGGGCGAGGGCCCGTAGGGGTTCTCATTGGTATTGAGTTTGAGCAGGTCTGGCACCCGCGGCTGCTCCCCTGCAACATAGGGAGACAGGCTCGCCACATGATCACTCCAGAAACGGCTCACTTTTGCCCCTGTATGTACGGATTATGCGAAGATTTAAATTCAATTCGCAACGGCGTGCCATCCAGTTTGAACTCTGTACGGAAGCGCGTTTCAAGATAGCGACGATACGACTCGGAAATCGCATCTAAGGCATTGCCATGCACCACGATAAGCGGCGGATTCTGACCACCCTGGTGTGCATATCGCATTTTCGGACGGAAAATGCCCTTACGCGGCGGAGGCTGTTGTTCAACTGCAGCCTGCAGCACCCTGGTCAGTTTTGGCGTCGACAGCTTGGCGAAGGCGGCCGCATGGGCCGCGTTAACGGACTTGAGCAAGGCGTTAACCCCCTGACCTTTGATTGCCGACGTCGTATGCATACGCGCAAATGACAGAAACCGTAATTTGCGATCAAATTCGCGCTGGGTAAGCTCACGCTGCTCGCTGTCTATGGTGTCCCATTTATTGATGGCGACAACCAGCGCCCGGCCAGTCTCCAGCACGAAACCAGCAATATGGGCATCTTGATCAGATATGCCGTTTTCCGCATCAAGCATGAGCACAACGACATTGCTTGCCTCAATGGCCTGCAGTGTTTTGATAACCGAGAATTTTTCTACGGTTTCAAACACCTTGCCGCGGCGTCTTAAGCCGGCTGTGTCAATAAGCGTGTATTCAACGCCACCTCGTTCGAATTCGATCTCAATGGCGTCGCGCGTCGTGCCCGGCATGTCGAACGCAATAACGCGCTCTTCACCCAACAGCGTATTGATCAGTGTGGACTTCCCTACGTTGGGCCGCCCCACAATAGCCAGCTTGACGCGATGGTGCGGGTCTACCTTCGCATCTTTAGTTGTCTTTGAGGCTTCACTGTCTTCAGGCAAGGGGTTGCCATCGGCGTCGATAAGTACTGCCTCACCCGACAGGGCTTGACCCTGTGTGTTCTGAGGCTCACCCGGATCGTTGTCGTCGACAGCAAATGTGTTGACGTCCTCATCACCGGCCGATGTTTCAAAATCAGCGAGCGCCAATTCGATCAGATCTACAACGCCATCACCGTGCGATGCCGAAATAGGGTGAGGCTCGCCAAGCCCGAGTTCATGAAACTCTGCCGTGACCGAACCGTAACGCATGCCTTCAGCCTTGTTGACGGCCAGAAAAACGCGCTGCCCGCTTTTGCGCAAGAGGCGGGCAATTTCGTGGTCATGCGCATTGACGCCTGCTCGCGCGTCGACCAGAAAGATCACGACATCGGCTTCGGCAATAGCCTGCTCAGTTTGGCGCGCCATTTCGAGAAGTATGCCGTCTTTGGCCACCGGCTCGAACCCGCCGGTATCCACGGCAATAAACGGATGATCACCCACCCGACCCTCGCCGTAGTGACGATCACGCGTCAGGCCCGGAATGTTGGCGACCAGAGCAGCTCGCGAACGGGTTATTCGGTTGAAGAGTGTGGATTTGCCTACATTGGCACGCCCGACCAGAGCAACAACCGGTTTAAACAAAATAGAACTCAATTGACACCAACCATGACGAGTTTGCCATCACCGGTTTGCACCAGCACCCCACGTGGAGTAGCAGTGAGAGGCGACACGAGTGCGCCGCCACCAACACGTACGCGACCGAGCAAATGCCCATCGCTACGGGCGAGAAAATGTACATAACCCTCTATGTCGCCAACCGCCACGGCCTGGGAAACAACTGCAGGCTGCGTCAAGCTGCGGTTAAGCAACGCATTTTGTTTCCATACCTCATGACCATCAGCCAGCGCAAATGCATGGACAACGCCGCGGCTATCGGCGGCGTATGCCTGTTGGCCATCCATTGTCATACCCGTAAAGCTGGAGAATCGTTTTTCCCACAAGGGGGCTCCCCCCTGGGACAGGTCGAAGCACGCAATACGTCCTTGATATGCCACGCCGCACAACAAAGGCCCTTGTATCTGAGGGGCACCAACCACATCACGTATGCGCTCGAGGTCTGTCGCGCCTTGAGACACGGCCACGGCGCCCTCCCATTGCACGTTACCTGATGCGATATCAATGACAATGAGACGACCGTTGGGTAACCCGGAAATGAGGTAGCCATCAACAATGCGCATTTGCATATTGGTTTTAAGCGCCAGCGCAGGGCCGGGCCGCTGCACGTTCCAGAGCACTTCACCTGTGGCGGCATCAAACGCCTGAATGCGGTAGTCGCTGCTACGCACCACCACAACACCCGCGCCTACCACGGGAGGGATCTGCACGGCGCTAGAAGCCTGTGCACGCCATTTTTCGACACCCTGTGCGTCAAAGGCAATGACAGCACCATCCTTACTTGCAACTGCTGTGGTGTCACCGTCTGAGCCTGCGCCTGCGGCAAGCTTGGTGCCGGCATTTGCCTGCCATTGAACTGCGCCTGATCCCAGATCAACTTTTACAACGCTTCCATTGGCGGCCGCCGCAAAAACGGAGTTACCAACCAAGGTAGGTGCGAACCCATGACCGCCGCCGCTGCCGACGGACGCCGTCCAGGCGATGGAAGCCGAAACGCCTGCCGGATATTCGGTAAGCGGCGCTGGATCGTAACGCTTATCAGAACTTGAGAACATCGAGCAGCCTGCCAGCGCTGTCAGGCTAAGCGCCAAAACGGCGCTGCGGATCACACCACGTGTAAGCGAAATGGACATAGATCAGGCCTCACCCAAAGCATCGATTTTAAGTTGGACAATCTGAGTCAAAGGATCAGTGCCCAACAATTTGAGGGCATTTTCCCACGCGGCATGGGCTTCGTCTTTTTTACCCTGCGCAAACAGAATGTCGCCACGCCTGTCAGCATACAGGCCAGCAAATGAAGATGGAGCATTATCGAGCTGCGACAGCGCTTCATCGTATTTTTTTTGATCCAGCATAATGCCGGCTAATCGCAAGCGAGCAAGCGGGATGAGCGCCGCATCGCCACTTTTGGCCACCACCCACTCTAACTGGGCCCGGGCAGCGTCAAGCTCACCGCGTCGGCGCAGCGACTCAGCGGCAACGAGCGCACCACGCACCGCGTAACCAGAACCGGCGAAGTCGTCGCGCAAGGTCTGGCTAGCTGCCTGAACGCGGGTAATGGCATCCTCACCATCTTGCGTCGCTGCATTCTCAAGCGCTTCGTAATACCCCATGGCCTGGCTGGCCTGATGCCCTTGATACCATTGCCAGCCACGCCATCCGGCGACACTGGCAGCAATCACAAACGCGATCACAACGCACAGCGTACCGTAGCGCTCCCACCAGGCACGCAACGCGTCGAGTTTTTCCTGTTCTTCTAAATCGTATGCCATCAGCTCAAACCTTTAATTTCAACTCTGTTACCAGACAATCGAATGGAATCGTTTCTTGTTGCGGTTGTGTGTCATCGTCTGTGACGCGCAGCCATTTGACGCTGGCACTACCCGCCGCGAGTTCGTCAGCCGCAAGAATGACGGCCACACGCGCCCCGCTACCGTCTGCGCGCTTGAACTGCGCCTTGAAGCTACCCGGGCCGGCATGAACAATGACACGCAATCCGCCATCGCGCAAGCGCTCGGCCAACTGAGCCGCCATACGTTGCGCGTCGGCGCCTTGGTGCACCATATAAACGTCACACTCGCTTTGCTCAACCTCGACCGCCGATTGCGTACACAGATCGAGCAGCCTTTCCATTCCGATGGCGAAGCCAACGGCCGGAGCCGGCTTGCCGCCGAGCAATTCGATCAGGCCGTCATAGCGCCCCCCGCCGCATACGGTACCCTGGGCTCCGAGGCGGTCAGTAACCCACTCAAATACGGTGAGGTTGTAGTAGTCGAGCCCGCGCACCAAACGGGTGTTGAGCGTGTAGGCGATACCCGCATCGGCCAAACGCTGGCATACGCCATCAAAATGCGCACGCGACTCGCTACCGAGAAAGTCAAACAGACGTGGCGCGGCGTTTGCCATTTCTTGCATGGCGGGGTTTTTGGTATCTAACACACGCAGAGGGTTGGTGTGCATACGTCGCTGGGCTTCGTCATCAAGCACGCTCTTGTGCTGTTCAAGATGGCGAACCAGGGCATCACGATGCGCGGCACGCTCGTCGGCCTGCCCGAGCGAATTCATCTCTAGCCTGATGTCGTTCAGACCGAGCGTTTTCCAAAGACGACCAAGCATGATGATGAGCTCTGCGTCGATGTCTGGACCGGCAAACCCCAATGCTTCGACATCAATCTGGTGAAACTGGCGGTAGCGGCCACGCTGGGGCTTTTCATGACGAAACACCGGGCCCATGGCCCAGACGCGATGTGGCCGCTCGTACAGCACGTTGTGTTCGATGCACGCACGCACCATACCAGCCGTAAACTCGGGACGCATGGTTAGCTGCTCGTTATTGAGCGCATCGGTAAAGGAGTACATCTCCTTCTCGACGATATCGGTTACCTCGCCGATACCCCGAGCGAAAAGCCGGGTATGTTCAAGCACCGGCGTACGCATGTTGCGGTATCCATACGAGCCCAGCCAGTCGCGCACGGTCGCTTCAAGCGATTCCCATGAGGCACTCTCGTCGGGTAATACGTCTTTCATGCCAGTAAGGGCACGAACCTTTTTAAAGGTTTGGGTCATGTTGCTTTGCTTCGTGTAGTGCTTCTTGTAACCTGATCAGCCACAGTCAGTAGTTTGAGTGCTGGCGCCATAACGACGCGCAACATAATTTTCGACAATTGCCTGAAATTCTTGTGCGATGTTATCGCCTTTCAGAGTGACCGTACGTTGACCATCGATAAAAACCGGAGCAGAAGGCACCTCGCCCGTGCCCGGTAAACTGATGCCAATATCGGCATGGCGGCTTTCGCCCGGCCCATTGACAACACAGCCCATGACAGCCACATTCATGGATTCAACGCCAGGGTAGCGTGTTTTCCATGCAGGCATCTGGTCGCGCAGAAAGGTCTGAATGCTGTCAGCCAGTTCCTGAAAGAAGGTACTGCTGGTGCGACCACACCCTGGGCATGCGACCACCATGGGGGTAAAGGCACGCAAGCCCATGGTTTGCAAAATTTCTTGGGCAACAATCACTTCTCGCCGGCGGTCGCCGCCAGGCTCTGGCGTGAGCGAAATACGGATCGTATCGCCAATGCCCTGCTGCAGCAGCACCGATAGCGCTGCTGTTGAGGCAACAATACCCTTGCTACCCATGCCGGCCTCGGTCAACCCCAAATGCAGGGGGTAATCGCAACGCGATGACAGGTCTTTGTAGACGGTAATCAAGTCTTGCACATGGCTGACCTTGCATGACAGCACAATGGCATTTGGCGACAGGCCCAACTCTTCGGCCCGCTGGGCATTGGTGATGGCAGATACAACCAACGCCTCGCGCATGACCGCCTGGGCATCCCAAGGCTGGGAGCGCGCGCTGTTTTCATCCATCATGCGCGCCATGAGCTCATGGTCAAGGCTTCCCCAATTGACGCCGATTCGCACTGGCTTTTCGTAGCGGCAGGCCACCTCGATCATCTGCGCGAAGTTATCATCACGCTTTTTGCCACCGCCCATGTTGCCGGGGTTGATACGGTATTTTGACAGGGCCTGGGCGCACTCAGGAAACTGACCCAGCAATTTATGCCCGTTGTAATGGAAGTCACCGACCAGCGGCACCGACATATTCATGCGGTCGAGCAAGTCGCGTATAACAGGAACTTGCTGGGCAGCCTCAGGGGTGTTTACCGTAATGCGCACCAGCTCTGAACCTGCCTGCGCAAGATCCCATACCTGCTGAGCTGTCGCTTTGGCATCGGCAGTGTCTGTGTTGGTCATGGACTGCACAACAACGGGGGCACCGCCCCCTATCTGCACAGCCTTGCCTCCCCACCGCACAATAGCGGGACGCGTAGAACGCCGAGGAGCTGCCCCGACAGAAGTTGGATTGCCAGATGCCTGTTGGCGCAATGTATCAGTCATGATTTTAGCGATTTGAGCCAATCGAACACGAGCCAGGAGTCAGGCACCCAGCCCCGCTCGACGGCATAAAAACCGGCAACGAATAACAAAACAAGAATAATGACCAGCCAACCCCATGGGCGGCGCACAGCCTCACCATGCAAAGGCATTTCAGCCGGCCCCATGGGGGCAGCCTGAACCCCAGCGGTGGAAGTCGTTGCAGCCCTAATGCCTTCGGTACCGGCCTGATCGTCGAGCATGATCAGCAAGGCATCAACATCAGCACCAAGATAACGACTGTAATTTTTTACAAACCCACGTAACGCAGCGCCACCGGGGAGGCGACCCCATTGCTCGGTTTCCAGTGCTTCAATCTGACGAACAGAATATTTGACACGGGCAGAAGCCTCATTGCGCGAAATACGTTTGGCCTCTCGAATACCTTGCAAGGTACTGCCCACGCCCTGACCGCCCTCTTGCGAGGCAAGGGGTGAACCAGCTAACACAACGACCTCGGATGGCTCTGTACCATCGAGCCTTTCAGCTGTGCGTCCTGGCACAACGCTACCAACGGGAACACCTGGGCTTGACACGCCGGGCTGTGCTTCTTCTTTAGGCAACGGCAGATTCATCCACGCTCCTGATTGATGGCGATAACGGCCCGGTCTGGAAGGCGCTCATTAATGCGAGTGCGATCGCTGACTTCACCGGCAAGCTGCCCACAGGCGGCAGCAATGTCATCACCACGCGTCTTGCGTACTGTTGTGATGACACCTGCGTCCATGAGGCGCTGCGCAAACAAACGCACGCGAGCTGGCGGCGAGCGCTTAAGCCCCGACTGGGGAAATGGGTTAAAGGGTATCAGATTAAATTTACACCGGATCCGTCCGGCGATGGCGATGAGCTCTTTTGCATGCTCGTCAGTGTCGTTGACACCATCGAGCATAATGTATTCGAAGGTAATGAAATCGCGAGGCGCATACTCAAGATAGCGATTGCACGCATCAAGCAGCTCGGCAATGGGGTGCTTGCGGTTTAGCGGCACCAGCCTGTCGCGCAGCGTGTCGTTACCGGCATGCAGCGATACGGCAAGCGCAACAGGGCAGTCACGAGCGAGCCGATCGATCATGGGTACGACGCCCGAGGTTGATACCGTGACCCGCCTGCGTGACAAACCGTATGCATGATCATCAAGCATAAGCCGCAAGGCACCAACCAGCTGGTCATAATTGAGCAGCGGCTCTCCCATACCCATCATGACCACATTACTGATCACACGGTCGGGCGCAGGCTGATCGCCTGTTACGCCAATGCGGGCACTGTTTCTATCGGCCTCAAGTACGCGCTTGGCATGCCATAGCTGGCCAATAATCTCGGCGCTGGTGAGGTTGCGATTAAAACCCTGATAACCGGTCGAACAGAACGGGCACGCCACAGTGCACCCAGCCTGGCTGGAGAGACACAATGTGCCGCGATCGTCTTCAGGAATAAATACCGTTTCGACCGCATTATTGCGGCCTACGTCAAACAGCCACTTGCGCGTACCGTCTGCCGACACATGCTCGGTCGACACGGTAGGCGCCTGGATGACGCAATTTTCGGCAAGTTGTTGCCGAAAACTGCGCGCAAGGTCCGTCATGCTATCGAAGGAATCAGCGCCCCGCTGATGTATCCATCGCTGAAGCTGCCGGGCACGGAAGGGCTTGCCACCCCACTGGCCGACGAGGTCGGTCAGGGCGGCACTATCCATGCCTAGCAGGTTAATGGGCTGAGGCGTAGCCACGACAGTGGGGCGATGCATTGATGGACCTTGTTTTGGTGTTAACGGCTGTAGATATTGCTTTCTGGGAAGAAAAAGGCAATTTCCACTGCTGCGGTTTCAGGTGCGTCGGAGCCATGAACTGCGTTGGCATCGATGCTGTCAGCAAAATCGGCGCGAATCGTACCTGCTTCGGCTTTCTTTGGATCAGTCGCGCCCATGAGGTCACGGTTTTTCTGGATGGCATCGTCACCCTCGAGAACCTGCACAAAAACAGGGCCCGAGATCATGAATTCGACCAGGTCTTTGAAAAAAGGACGCTCTTTGTGTACGCCGTAAAAACGCTCGGCGTCGCCGCGTGAAAGCTGTTGCAGACGGGCAGCAATTACTGTCAGGCCGGCCTTTTCGAAACGGGCAACGATCTGACCGATTACATTTTTGGCAACAGCATCGGGCTTGATGATAGAAAGAGTGCGTTCAATAGCCATGTAGATTCCAGAGAAAAAATGACGCGCCCAATCGCATTGACATTAAGCGCGCCCAGCGACATTGGCTGGTTGCGCGGCATGCCAAAAGATTGGGACATTGGGTTGTAAAAACAGTTTATTCAATAAAAACAATAACTTTGGCAAAGTTAATGTTAACCCGTAATTTTAACATGCCACGCCACCTCAACTTATGCTACATAGCCAACCCCCCTCGTAAGCGCCACATTATTCCCATGTGCCAAGGGCCAGCCACTTGCCCACCCCCGATACGGCTATGTATTACACTGGCTGCGAGCAACCTTGGCATGACATCTGGCATAGAAGCGCCAGACGCTGCGGTGTTCTTCCAGCGTCCGTGCCAACTGGCCTGGCCAGGCTCCTGAGGCGTCAGATAAAATACGTGTTTAACCGTCGCATATTTTTTACCGTCGCTTATTTCATTCAGCCGATGCCTCAGGCAATCGACAGCCCCCCTTATTCTTTTCCCGTAACTATGACCACGAATCCCGCTGCCCTCCCCGATCAGCTTTCAAAAAGCTTTGAACCGCAAGAACTCGAATCGCGCTGGTACGCCGAATGGGAGCAACGGGGATATTTCCGCGGTGGCCAGCATGTTCAGAGCAACGAGCCCGGTGGCAGCCAGCCTTTTGTCGTTCAGTTCCCGCCTCCGAACGTAACAGGCACCCTGCACATGGGCCACGCTTTCAACCAAACCGTCATGGACGGGCTGGTGCGTTATCACCGCATGCGCGGCGACGATACGGTATTCATTCCTGGCACCGACCATGCCGGCATCGCCACGCAAATCGTTGTTGAACGCCAGCTTGATGCACAAAGCATATCGCGCCACGACCTCGGGCGTGAAAACTTTGTTGCCAAGGTGTGGGAATGGAAAGAAAAATCCGGCAATGCCATTACCGAGCAGTTCAGAAGGCTGGGGTCGTCATGCGATTGGGATCGCGAATACTTCACCATGGACAACAACCTGTCACGCGGCGTTGTCGAAACATTTGTGCGCCTGCATGAGCAAGGCCTTATCTATCGCGGCAAGCGGCTGGTCAACTGGGACCCGGTACTGGGCACTGCTGTGTCTGACCTTGAAGTCGTCAGCGAAGAAGAAGATGGCCATATGTGGGAGATACGCTATCCGCTGACAAAGCCACAAGGCGGTATTGAGCATCTCGTTGTGGCAACAACCCGGCCCGAAACCATGCTGGGCGACGTTGCCGTCATGGTGCACCCAGAAGACGAACGCTATGCGCATCTTATCGGCCAAACCGTAATCCTGCCTCTAGTTGGCCGCGAAATCCCGGTTATTGCCGATGACTACGTCGACCGCGAGTTCGGCACCGGTGTGGTCAAGGTAACGCCCGCTCACGATTTTAACGACTACGCTGTGGGTCAGCGGCACGGCCTTGACATGCTCAGCGTCCTTACGCTCGACGCCAAGGTCAGCGATGAAGCACCTGCCGCCTATCGAGGCCTTGATCGTTTCGACGCACGCGCCCAAATCGTCCAAGATCTGCAAGACCAAGGTTTGCTGCAAAGCATCAAGCCGCACAAGCTAATGGTGCCACGTGGCGACCGCACCAATACGGTTATCGAACCCATGCTGACAGACCAGTGGTTTGTGGCCATGAGCAAACCGGCACCCGAAGGCACGCAGCACCCCGGCAAAAGCATTACCGAGGTTGCCCTCCAGGTGGTTGATGACGGCCGCATCAAGTTCTACCCCGAAAACTGGACGACCACCTACAACCAGTGGCTAGAAAAAATCCAAGACTGGTGCATTTCGCGACAACTGTGGTGGGGGCATCAGATCCCTGCCTGGTATGCGGAAGACGGGCAGATCATCGTGGCGCGCAACGAAGAAGAAGCGCGCAGCAAAGCCGATGCCGCCGGCATTACCGGCAGGCTGGTTCGCGACCCTGACGTACTCGACACCTGGTTCTCGTCCGCTCTGGTTCCCTTTACCGACCTGGGCTGGCCCGAAGAAACACCCGACCTGGCCCGTTATCTACCTTCCAGTGTGCTGGTTACCGGCTTTGACATCATCTTTTTCTGGGTCGCTCGCATGGTCATGATGAGCATGCACATGACCGGGCAGGTGCCGTTTCACACCGTGTACGTGCACGGGTTAGTGTGCGACATGGACGGCAAGAAAATGAGTAAGTCCAAAGGCAATACCATTGACCCTGTAGACCTCATTGACGGCATAGAACTCGACGCCTTGCTTGACAAGCGTACCAGTGGCTTGATGAACCCCAAGCAAGCTGCCAGCATCCGCAAAAAAACCAGCAAAGACTACCCCAACGGTTTTCCTGCCTATGGTACCGACGCACTGCGTTTCACCATGGCGGCCTATGCAACCCTGGGGCGCAATATCAACTTTGACCTCAAACGCTGCGAAGGCTACCGTAATTTCTGCAACAAGCTCTGGAATGCCACCCGCTTTGTGCTCATGAACACCGAGGGGCATGCGCTCGCTCACGACAGTGTCAACACTGACGGCAAAACCGTCACTGCAGAACTCTCATTTGCCGACCGCTGGATCATCAGCCAATTGCAGCGACTTGAGGCCGACATTGAACGCGGCTTTGTTGACTATCGCTTCGACAACATCGCCAATGCACTCTATCACTTTGTCTGGGACGAATACTGCGACTGGTATGTAGAACTTGCCAAGGTACAAATTAACCAGGGCAATGAGGGCCAGCAGCTGGGCACACGCCGCACCTTGATACGCGTGCTTGAAGCCGTGCTAAGGCTGGCCCACCCCATCATCCCTTTCATTACCGAAGAGCTTTGGCAGAAGGTTTCCGTCGTAGCGGGTAAGCGTGATCCAGACGAGGTTGCCAGTATTTGCGTGCAGCCCTACCCCCGCAGCAACGAAAGTGCCATAGACACAGATGCCGAAGCCCGCATTGCCGACCTCAAAGCACAGGTCGATGCCATTCGTGCCTTGCGCGGCGAAATGAACCTCTCGCCGGCCCAGCGTGCGCCCCTCATCGCCCAGGGCGATCGCGACGCACTGGCCGCTAACCGCCCTTACCTGATCGCGCTGGCCAAGCTTGACAGTGTCGACATTGTTGACCACTTGCCGCAAGTAGGGGCACCGGTTCAGATCGTAGGGGCCACACAGCTTATGCTGCACGTAGAGATCGATATCGACGCCGAGCGCATACGTTTAGGCAAAGAAATCGAACGTCTTGAGCGAGAGATTGCCAAGGCCAACGCCAAGCTTGGCAATGCCAGCTTCGTTGAGCGCGCGCCCGCCGCCGTAGTCGAACAAGAAAAAGCCCGTGTGGTGCAGTTTGGCGAAACACTGATCAAAGTGCAGGGGCAACTCGATCGTCTTTGATCGTGTGTGGAGAAGTGGATGCACAGGTATGTTGTAAGCGTGCCTGTGCATACATCGTGCTGTAACGGCATGCCACGAACACGCCACTACTCAAACTCCACAGCAAGAACGAGGCACGGGTACCCCTAAGCACATAGCACAGGCGTGAAAAAGCCCCATCCCTAAGCGCAGACCCCGCGATTTTGACATAGCACGCCCCCCCCCCCGCCCATGCATAAACGCCAGGGGCTTGCTGCGGAACAGGCGTCTTATTACTTTATTTTTGCGCGTGAGTCAGCATCTTCAAAAAAGCCTCGTCTGATTTTGACAGCAAGCCGGCTTTTCTGGCGGTAATAATTAGATCAGGCCTTCGCGCCATGGTCAGGGCAAGCGACTGTTGGCGCCGCCAGACAGCAATATTGACATGATGACCAGACAACAACTCTGTAGGCACAGACACACCTTCGTACTGCTCAGGCCGCGTGTAGTGCGGGCTGTCTAACAAGCCAGTTAAGGCCGTGTTGAACGAATCTTGCGGCGCCGACTCGGCATCGCCCAGCACACCGGGCAACAGGCGCAACACACTGTCCATAATAGCCAGCGCAGCGATCTCTCCACCTGACAGCACAAAATCGCCCAGTGAAAGCTCTCGTGTGACACAGCGGTCAATAAATCGCTGGTCGACGCCTTCATAGCGACCACAAACAAGAATGGCACCTGCACCTGTGGCAAGCTCTTGTGCCACAGCCTGATCAAAGCGCTCCCCGGTCGGGCTCATCAATATCACCGGCGTGCCGCTTGTGGACGAATCAACGTCCGCAGCATAGGCTGAAATATCAGCGCTGACGGGGACAGAAACGTCGGCAGATGGGGTACCACCGCCTGGATGCAAATCGACACAAGCAGAACCCGGCACACCCTCTGAGTGACGTGCCTGCCCAGCGCTAGCGCGACGTGCTGCTCGGGCAGAATCAACCGCCTGCTCAAGCGGCCCTGCCATCATGACCATGCCGGGCCCGCCACCATATGGACGATCATCGACAGTACGATGCACATCGTGAGTGTAGTCTCGCGGGTTCCAGAGCCCCAATGACCATAGTTGCTGCCTGTGCGCCCTACCCGTCACCCCGAGGTCTCGAACTACATTAAACATGTCCGGGAAAAGCGTGATCACATCAAAACGCATGGGGCAATGCCTTCATAGTATAAGTGGGTGTGACACGCTGAAAACCAGCGCCCACCGGGCGTAAGACAAGACTAGACTAGAGGACCAGCACTGACCGCAGAAGCGTCAGAGCTCAGTGGGCCAGTTACTGTCGATGCGTTTGCCGGCGATATCTACGGTATGAACGTGCGCCTGGACGAAAGGAACCAATTCTTCGACGGGCCGCCCACGGGCGCTAAGCACCGCCGTGACTTCTCCGGCCTCATTGACGTGCTGGCGCTCGACCTTGAGAAGCGCATGGGCACCGTTGTCGGTAACTTCAGCAACAACGCCGATAAGCGCAGGCTGACCTTCGTGCATGCCATAGAACTGACAGCCGATGAGGTCGACCCAATAATATTCGTCTTCTTCGGCAGCAGGAAAGCAGCCACGCGGTACCCAAACGGTATGGTTTTTTAGATTATGGGCGAGATCGCGGTCAGCCAGGTGCTCAAACTGAGCAACAATGGTGGACCCTTGCGGCCTGCTCGCTATCACACGGATTGCTCGCGCAGGCGGCAAAACGCCCGTGCCACCAGGGGGAACGGGCGATCTAAGCCACCAGTCATTAACTTCGAGCAGCGTGTTTCCGCCCGAGGAATGTGGCTGAATTTTTACCCAACCTTTAACTCCATAAGCCGAAACAATGCGCCCAAGCTCGACCAGATCTTCGGGCTGGGCCTGGCTTGCGTCAGGAGTTTGGTGCGGGGTGCTCATCTGGATAACTTACGCATGGCTTGCGCCAAAAAGAAGACGCAAAGCCGGGCCAAAAACCACACTACCGCCTTGGGCAGCAGCGAGCCTGAAGGCCTGCGCAATAATTAGGCTGCAGCCTTTGCAGAGTACTCTTTAACCAAACGAGCAACAGCGGGCGACAATTGCGCGCCAGTGTCAGTCCAGTGCTGCACACGATCCATTGCCAAGCGCAGGTTCTCTTGCCCTTCAGTAGCAACAGGGTTGTAAAAACCCAGACGCTCGATGAAACGGCCATCGCGGCGATTACGCGAATCGGCTGCCACAACGTTGTAAAACGGACGCT
Source organism: Alcaligenaceae bacterium (assembly GCA_013416395.1). GTDB lineage: Bacteria > Pseudomonadota > Gammaproteobacteria > Burkholderiales > Burkholderiaceae_B > Allopusillimonas. The sequence goes on along the minus strand of JACCEP010000005.1, from coordinate 81,108 downwards.
TCTTCGAGCCGCCACGGGCCAGACGAATCACAACCATGGTAATCCTTTGAATATACGGTAGAAAACAAAAGATTCTAGCATTTTTTTGAGAACATCGGCAATCTAAACCGCATTGTTCCATAGGGAATAAGAAAAAAACCAACACCTTACGCGCAAGTGATCCGATATGAGCAGTGACGCGGCCTTAGCGCCGACGCAAATAATGACTGACAGCCAGACCCTCTTCTACTTGTGCTTCCAGCGCATTGCCCGTTTGCTTCGCAAACGCCTGAAAGTCTTGAATTGCGTGGGTATCAGTGGTTACAACCTTGAGCACCTGACCACTTTGCAGCTGCGCAAGTGCTTTCTTTGCCCGCAAAATTGGCAAAGGGCATTTCAGCCCCGAAGCGTCGACCTCCAGGTCGACGGCAGGTATGGTCTCGCCCGAGCTATTCGTAGTTAAGTCACTCATGTTTGCTTCTTTTCGATTACGGTGCCAGCTTCTGACGCACCCAAGCCTCAACGCCTTCTGTAGCCGCTGGAAGCGCCACGACATCTGTACCGCCCCCCATGGCCATCTCGGGACGGCCGCCGCCCTTACCACCCACCTGGGCTGCCACCATACCAACCAGATCGCCGGCCTTAACTTTGTCGGCCAGATCGGACGTAACACCAGCAACCAGGCTGATCTTGTTGTCAGCCACCGTTGCGAGCAACACCACTGCAGACTTAAGCTTGTCTTTTAACTGATCAACCATGCCCCGCAATGCTTTCGGGTCAGTGCCTTTCATGTTGGCAACCAGCAGCCTGACATTGCCTTCAAGCACAATGGCATTGGCGGCGAGATCACTACCAGCCGAAGTAGCTAGTTTGCTCTTGGCCTGGTCAAGATCACGCTCCAGCGACTTGATCTGGGACTGCAGCGCTGCAATGCGCTCGACCACGCCAGCAGGTTGTGTTTTGAGCTGCCCGGCTGCGCGCAACAAGGTTTCGTTCAGATTCTGAACCCACTTGACGGCGTTATCACCCGTAATGGCTTCAACGCGTCGTACGCCAGCGGCAACGCCGCCTTCGGAAACAATTTTGAACAGCCCAATATCGCCCGTGCGCGCCACATGAGTGCCACCGCAAAGCTCACGTGAAAAACCAATATCGAGAACGCGAACGGTATCGCCGTATTTTTCGCCAAACAAGGCCATGGCGCCACCCTGCACCGCCTCATCATAGGGCATGACACGAGCACTGGTCGGATGATTGGCCAGAATCTCATCGTTGACAATACGCTCGACTTCAACGATCTGTGCTGGCGTAACCGGTGCGTCGTGGGCAAAGTCAAAACGTGTTTTGTCTGCATCGACTAACGAGCCACGCTGTTGCACATGCCCGCCCAGTACCTGGCGCAGTGCCTTGTGCATAAGATGGGTAGCCGAATGGTTACGCACGGTTCGAGCACGCTGTGCGGCATCAACCCGAGCCTCAACGGTATCACCGACAGAAAGCACACCTTGCGCCACGCGCCCATGATGGCCAAAGACCGCGCTTTGTATTTTTTGCGTGTCAGCGACCTCAAAAAGCATGGCGTCACCGGCGAGTACGCCCGTATCGCCCGACTGCCCACCTGACTCAGCGTAAAACGAAGTGGTATCGAGCACCACAATGGCTTCCTGACCTTGCTGAGCACTAGGTACAGAGGTACCTTCTACGTAAATCGCCGTAATTGTGCCCGTCTGTTCAAGGTGCTCATAGCCCTCAAATCGCGTATCAACACCCGCGTAGGTCAAGCCTTCAGCGACCTTGAACTTGCCAGCGGCGCGCGCCTGCTCGCGCTGATGACTCATTGCCTTTTCGAAGCCTTCGAGATCAACCTGTACGTTGCGCTCGCGACAGATATCTGCCGTCAGGTCTACCGGAAAACCGTAGGTGTCATAAAGCGTAAAGAGGGTCTGCCCGTCGAGCGTGCCATTTTCTGGCACGCCAGCAAGCGCAGCATCGAGAATCTTGATGCCGTGCTCTAAGGTTTCGCTGAACCGCTCTTCTTCCTGACGAAGCACCTGCGCGACGCGATCTTGCTGGGCTTCAAGCTCAGGGTAGGCCTGCCCCATTTCGGCCACAAGATCTGGCACCAGTTTGTGAAAGAACAGACCAGTTTGGCCAAGCTTGTGCCCATGGCGCAAAGCACGCCTGATAATACGGCGCAATACATAGCCCCGGCCCTCGTTGCCTGGGATAACCCCATCAACAATAAGAAAGCTGCAAGCGCGAATGTGATCGGCAATGACCTTGAGCGAATTATCGGCAAGGTTATCGACCCCGGTTTCACGCGCAGCAGCCTTGATCAGCGCCTGGAACAAGTCAATTTCATAGTTGGAATGCACATGCTGCAACACGGCAGACACGCGCTCCAGACCCATACCAGTATCGACGCACGGCTTGGGAAGTGGCGTCATTGAGCCGTCAGCCGCACGCTCGAACTGCATGAAAACGAGGTTCCAGATTTCGATGAAACGGTCGCCGTCTTCTTCGGGTGACCCCGGAGGCCCGCCCCAGATGGCAGGGCCATGATCATAGAAAATTTCGGAACAGGGCCCACAAGGCCCGGTGTCAGCCATTTGCCAGAAGTTGTCCGACGCGTAGCGAGCGCCTTTGTTGTCGCCGATACGGATGATGCGCTCAACCGGAACACCGACTTCTTCTGCCCATATCTGAAAAGCTTCGTCGTCTTCGTGATAGACCGTGACAGTTAGCTTGTCGGCTGGCAGACCGTATACAGACGTGAGCAACTCCCAGGCGTAATGGATCGCATCACGCTTGAAATAATCGCCAAAGCTGAAGTTGCCCAGCATCTCAAAGAACGTATGGTGGCGCGCGGTATAGCCTACGTTTTCAAGGTCATTGTGCTTGCCACCTGCGCGCACGCACCGCTGTGAGCTGGTTGCGCGCAGGTAGGAGCGTGTTTCTCTACCCGTGAAGACATCCTTGAACTGAACCATGCCCGCATTGGTAAACAACAGCGTCGGGTCGTTGGCCGGGACCAGTGACGACGACGACACCACCTGGTGGCCTTTGGTCTCAAAAAAGGACAGGAACTTTTTACGTATTTCAGACGTTTTCATTGCAGAAAAACACTATTTGACAGGTAACCGCTAATTATAGAGGGAGATTTGCGATTAGGGGTCGTACACGGGAAAAGCACACCCTAACGTTGGCGCTAACCTAGCCAAGGCATAGATAACGCCTGATGCGCCTGTTGCCGTCACCCTCCCCTTCAGTGCTGCCTTCGCTCATAAAAAATGCAGTGGTACCAGGCGGGCATGTGCAGTTTCCTGTGTGAGGATTAACGTAGTATGAATTGGGACGGTCTGGATGACCTGCTCCCCTCACGTGGCACCAATGCGAACCGTCAACGCTAAACGCACCCGCTACGCCCCCGGTCAGGGAGCGCCATTGCCTGTTTCGGCAAAGCACTAAACCGCCGCGTTCGCGCAAGGCGATCGCCCCCTCACTCGCGCAGGTAACCAAGGTGGGGGGTACAGACCGCAAATGCAAATAACCACCTACCTTAACGTCAGAAGACGCGGTAACGGGGCCCTTCACGGAGATGGAACCTTGAAACTCAGGATCGCGTGTATCGCGCATGCGCACGAACTTTGCACCTGAGACCGACGCTGTCCCAACCGCCAACGCAACGGTTCCGGGAAGTAGTGCGGGACCTCTCCACGGCGGATTGACCCAGTCAAATGATGCACCTGCAAGCTGACGAGGCCTGGCGGGGTTTACCCAACCACCCATTCCTTGCGTGCTTAGCAACCATTGAGCAATACCGCGGCTGTCTACTTGACGGCTGTTTGGAGCAAGCATGGGGTGACGGCTGTAAACGACAGCGTGCAGACGACACGCCTCCCCTGTGCAGCCGGGGTTTTTGAATAAACGCACATGCGCCCCTTCCCTACCGGAAGCAGGCATTGCACCCCGACTTGCCGTAGCAGCCCCGTTGACTGGCCCTGCCAAGCTTGAACGCACAGCCATAGGCCCCATCTTGGGAAACCCTCGCGACAGCAAACCATCTGATTCAAGTTCGCCTAGTGTAGGCGCGGCCCAATCTGCATAGCCGACGTTGGCCAGCGCATCGGGCTGGGTTGCTGAATGCAAGGTGTCGGCATAACGATCCAGATACGCTGCCACGCCGTCGCGAACCGACATCATCCATGCCGCCGACGCCTGGGCTCCCGACTCGTGGGCGGCATCTGCCAACCTTGCAGCACCCCATATAGCCAGCAATGTAGCCACCAGCGTCGCGACCAACAGTTCGAGCAGCGCAAACCCTTGTTGTTTGTGCATGATTCAAGCCTTAGCTCATGGTAAACACGACCGTGTTTACATCACCCCGCGCGCAGCGTGCTTTAGCCAGCTGCGCGTTGTACTGAACAGTGCCGTCTTTTACTACCGAAGTGGCGCGCCCTTCTGCACCCATAACAATGGTATCGGCCATACGCTGCATCACCGATGCGATCGATGGGCACGCTGCATGGCTTACTCGTGTCAGTGTGATCGAGAAGGCCGATCCGCCCGCCTGCTCGGCAACACTTATTTCACCGTTGGCACCAAGGCCATGCATTACGCGAGGCGCATCTTCTCTGCCCGAGACCGTAAAAATCGACGAACCCATGACCGAGCTGGCCAGAGTTGACGTGTTCATGCCCCTATAGGGCGTGGGTGAGCCACTAAGCGCATTGACCTTAGCCTGTAGAACAAAACGTGCTAATTGCTCGCCGACTTTAGGCACTTTGCTTTCTACAACAAAATTACTGATTACCGGGACGCCGATAATTGCCATCAGCAGAATAATGGCCATGACGACCGACACCTCAACCAGCGAGAACCCTCGTTGCCCCGAAACAGCCATAACAGCCATATAAGCTAGCTCCTTGAAAACCGCCCGGCCTTATTGCCCGGCATAGAAAAAAATGAGTGACTGGCGCAGCTCATCGATGACGGCATAATGAAAAAAGCCGATGGCGGCCATGCTGGCAACCACTGACAACAACAGGGCCCAGCGCCATGCCTGCGCTTGCCTGGAAACGGTGCCCAACACATGTTTACGCAAGCGCGCCGCGCACAACTGAAGGCCTGTGGCGAGGCCTCGCGCGGCCACCATGTCGCACAGAAACCAAAAATGATCGCTATCGAGCATGGGCGTTTCAAAACTGGCAGCACCTGTTGCGCCAGCATCAATACGCTCCAGCATCACTGCAATGCACTCTGACATCCAGGGCGAAGCGCCGGCCTGCTGACTTCTGAGAGCAGTACGCAACTGGATAGCACCACTGCCACCCGTGTCGAGCAAAATCGCGGTGAAATCAAGCAGTCTCAGTGTTTGAGCATATCGATAGATCCGCCAGATTGCGTGACGATCCAGCCAGCGACGTACAGGGCCTACGGCATTAGGCAAAGACCACAGCAACACAAACGCTGCGGCAGCCAGCAGCACCGCCGCGAACAGCCACCAGGATTCGACCTGGCGTGCCAGCCCGATCAGGCGTAGCGTCAGTGGCCCATAATGGTCTGAGGGCAACACGGCAAATGCCTGCAAAAGCTGAGGCAGCGTGTAAAAAGGAATCGCAAGCAACATGATGAACAACAGGCCAAGGGCGACGGCCGCCGCTGAAAGACAACCGGCCAAAATACCCCTGACACTCTCGGCAAGCCGCAGGGTTTCCGAGAGTTTGCCCAAGGTGCTGGTTAGCGCGGCATGGCCGAACGCTTGTGCACACCTGAGAATACTGAGTTCTATCATGGGAAAACTGCCGCGCCAGGTGATATAGAGATCTCCACCTGATGCCTGATAGACACCTAACCAATCACGAGAAAGCCGTCCACGTACAGAGCGTTGCCCAAATCGGGCGGCATCTTGAGCGAAAACTTCTTTAAGTGTTCGGCGACCTTGACCACCATGAAGCAAGGCACAAAGATAGTCGTAATAGTCGACCCGCATTTGCCTGAAACGCCATCGATCAAAAAGACGTGAAAGCCGTGTCATGATCGACAGATGGTGACCATATCCACTTAAGAACGCGTTCACGATGCACCTCCCGCAGCCCGTTTGCGGGCTACCCGCATCATTTTCTCGGTTTCAAATGCATGAAAGCGTGACTCCACATCCCGAAGATCCACCTGCCCGTCAAGCGCTTTCAGGACAGCACTTTCCATGGCGCTGCGCTGTGGGCTCCAGGAGAGCGCCGGCTCAATAATTTCGGCTGCAACGGTGCGGCCACGGTATCCGTACAAGTCGGACAGGCCATCTTGGCGGCAGGCCTGACACCCCTCTGGGTTGCGTATGCGTACTTTGCATAGCGATCGCCCATAAAGCTGTCGCACCAGCTCAAGCCATGCCTGCCAAGTTATCCCCCGCACCCCCTCATCGCCAGCAACAAGTCGGGCTTCAGAGCCCAAGACAGGCAGGGCGCATTCATCGCAAAGCCGTGGCAACAACACTTGGAAAACCAGCAACCGCAGTACACCTGGTGTGGCGAGAAAGTCAGCAGGTACGGCAATAAAGCCGGATGACAACCGCACGGGTATCATCGCCGCCGAAGGGGCATGCACAGTGCTGTAAACATTGACGCCTGAGCCAACCAGGTCCATAAACGCACGCCCAGTCTCGATATCGCGGATTTCACCCAACAAAACATCGCTCATCGCCGAACGCCTGAGCGACCTGAGCTTGGCAGCAAACACATCATGAGAGCAGGTATCGAGATTGCGCACCAAGGTATTCTGTATCGCACCCGGAATGAGGTATTCAACCGGGTCTTCAAGCGTGATGACTTTGCGGTGCGAAGGCAAACCGCTTACCAGTGCCGCCAGACTGGTGGATTTCCCCGACCCCACAGTGCCCGAGAAAATGACCGCACCGCTTTCAGAGATCATGGCACGCCTGATTTGCGCAAGTTGATCGTGCATATAGCCCAAGCTATCAAGATCTGACGAACAAGCCCGCATGCTGCGACTTAGCAATCGCAGGCACACGCTAGGACCAACATCTGCAGCCATGGACGACCAGCGTAGCAAAAGAGGCTTGCCATCTATGTGTAATGTCAAACTCCCCTGCTGCTCACGCATGGGATCAAACACCGACCCATTGCCACCGCGAATATCCATCCAGGCAACAGAAAGCATGTCGAGCAAAGTGCTGGTGGGCATACCTCGGAAACATTCAGGCGCCACGTAGCGCCCCGATATTGTGTAATTAACCTCAGAATTCGGCTCGGCAAGATGAACATTCAGATGGATGTCACTGGCGCCATGCCGGACTCCCCATTCGACAAGATCTTGAAAAGCGGCTGCGAGCGCCGGCCTGGAGCTCGCGAGACTGTGCCTCGGCAAACCACCCAAGGACTCGGCCGTGACTTGTCCGCGCACAAGCGCCAGCAAAAGCGAACGGGCAAGCACATAGCGTTCGGGCGTAGCCAGCTTGTGGCCTGCCGAAAGGATGCGACGTACAAGCTCGTCGGCCTGGTCACTGCCCACATACGCCGCCTGAGAAAATATGGCCACTGTTTGATCTTCAAGTTGCACGGGCACCAACCGGTCTGACAGCGACTCAACTGAGAACGCCGCACCCAATGTGCGCAAATAACCCGGACGCATAGCTGCCAATTGTTCAATGCTGGCGATAGTGCCGGCGTTAGACACATCAAACCGGCCTAATGGCCCTTCTACGAACCTGTCTTTGCCAGCGCGACGCCAGAAAGCAAGCATTTTCATGGGCGTCCTACAGCACCGTCGACTCGAAAGTCGGGGTGAATACAAAGCGTTTGAGCCTGTTGGTCTCGTTCGAGCACTACGCATGAATTTGAAATACCACGCAACTGATAGGCGTCTGTATCGGAAGACTCTGCAGTCATGCCGACCGGATACGCCTGCCCATGTCGGTACACGTATTGTTTGGTGCCAGCCATGACTTGAGCGGCGAGCTTTTTTCCTATGCCATAAATGGCAATCAGCTTTAACCTATCGGCGCCATGGGTGTCTTGAGACATACGGGCTTCTTGAGAACTGCTAATGTCCGCCAAATACCCGTCGGAAACTTCGGGGGCATGACGTGCACGAGCTATCGCCTGAGCTGTTTCGACCTCCATCAACTCGTATACCTGCTGCACAATCCGCGTCGTGGGATCAGCCACGACTTCATGCTGGTGCGCAATACTGGGAGGCTCAGCCACCGTGGCCCACGCCATACCACTTCCAACTAACGCAACAGCTCCAAGTGCCACGTTCAAGCAGCCACTACGAGCTGGCCTATGCCTTGCGCCGTGCTGTCTTGTGTCTTGCTGTCTTGTGTCTTGCTGTCTTGTGTCTTGCTGTCTTGTGTCTTGCTGTCTTGTGTCTTGCTGTCTTGTGACTTGCCGTCTTGGTGCAAAGGGCTTAAGTTCAAAAGGCCTAAGTTCAAAGCGGTGCTGCGACAAATTCAGGCCTCGACGCATACTCATCGGCTGCAAGATTTGGCTTCGTCGTTTCATAAAGCGCTCCCGATAAAGAAAAAACAAACCTGCTACTTTGGGCATCTGCACGATCAATTGGCTGATGCCGTAGTTCGGCCTTTGTCCAGGCCATGCCTGCGGCATAGGGTGGCAAAAAGCTGAAAGAGCGCAATGGCCCGTCAATGTGTAGTGAGCGCCTCTGGTACTGAGGCCCGCCCTCATGGATTTGCTCCACCACAGGAGTTGAAATACCGATATCAATGCGCTGGAACGCTTTGCTGATGGCCTGCAGACGACTGAACAAAAGCCTGTCGTTGTCGGCCTTGTGCGCTAGCATGTCTGCGTGAAGCGCTGCCATAAAAGCCTGGGTACTCCAGTGAACGTGAGCCGTCTCCAGCGAAGGAAAATCAACCCGCCAGGAAGACGGCATCGCACGCAGGAACGCGGCGTTGCTGGCGCTGTGGGCAGCGCGGTGATAGTGGGCGGTGCACTGCCATGACTGTGCCGCATCCAGACACGCTGCGTGCTGCAGAACCCAGTCATCGGCCTGCACCGGCAAGCTATAAAAAACGTGAAGCAGACCGTCCAGCCCTGCCTGACCATGAACCCTGACGCCAGGCGAAGCTGTTGACGGTTGGAGCGCAGTAAAGCCTGGGGCAAATTGGCCATCTCGAACTACCCTGTCACTTTCAGTGGTATGCCTAGTGTTAAATGGCCCGTAGAGCGCAGACAGCAATAAGCCAAATGCCAGGCAGAGCCCAATCCCGAACGATCGCGCTGAACGAACCTTGAGCAAGAGCGTCTTGCTGGAAACGGCTGATTCAATATCAGGCAGCGTGGGAGCTGACGGGGCGTTTGGCGAGCCCAACTCGACCAGATGCGGATAAGCCATAGTCAATTCAGTAATGAGCGTTCGCACCAAAGCCGTGTCGCAATGCAATACGTCGGTGCGAGCGATCACCGCGCCTTCGTGCACGCCCACTAGCCAGTAAACGCCGGTATCGACCTCTAGCATCAACGTATAAGTGCCTTGAGGAAACATGGAGGCGACAGCTTGCGCAGCCGAATGCAGCCCCGTTGCGCGCCGCTGTGCGCCACCCAGAAACGCCAGACCAACCGACGCAGCCGCTGACCCTGAGAGTGCCATATGCGTTGCCCTGCGCTGGCGCGCCAGGCGTCGACCTGCTTTTGCTGGGGCGGCCTCGATCAACGCATGCCATTCAAGCCCGAAGATCAGCTGAGTGCGGCCTGGCGAGAGCACAAATGGATCGGTCATTGCACCCTCCGTATCATTCTTCAACCTGCGCCGTAATAATGATGACCGTCGTGAGTTGCTGGGTGGCTGCCTTATCACCTCCGCCAAAGGTGAGAGGCACATCTGGATTTAGCCGTCGACCGGCGGACTCATGGCGCAGACGGTTAAAGCCAGAAATAACGAGAGGCTGCCCCGGCTGCAGGGACACTTGCTGTACGGTACCGTTACCGTCTATGGCGATCTGCTGTAATTGCAGTGGATCACTGTTTTTGCTGCCAAACGTTACGGAGCGCAAAGGCTGCGCTACGGTATTGTCATAAGCTAGTGAAAGCAGGATCCGCCCGTCATCCTGGACGTCTGGCACCAGCGTGAGCAATGACCCAACCGTTTGCTCACGTTGTGAAACAGATACGGAAGGTATTGCCATTCCTTGTGCGCTGCCTAGTGCGGCAGTTTGTACGCTGTCGATATACGAAAATGTGGTGCGAACAGCGTGCGTAACCGGCCGGCGGTTAAGCGTAATAACAGGCATGCTGCTGTGCCTCACCACCCGCCCCGCCTGACTCAAGGCCTTGATCACGGCCTCGGATCCGCTGAAAGGGCCTGAACCCGCCCGCGCACCGAGCGCCGACGCAGCAGCCGTCACGGGCCCCGAGGTCACCAGTGATGCAGCGGCCTGGGCGCTGGCAAAGACCAGCCCCCAATCGAACGCCACCTCAGCCGTATCATGGGCATCGACCGTCAACTCTTCAAACACCAGCCGAACCCGCCGGAGCATGGTGCGATTCTCGCGATCAAGATAGGACGCAATGGCATCAAGCACTTGAGGCGTGTCGGTGACCACAATGCTGGCACTGGCCCCTGGCTGGGCCACTACCACCCCCGAGCGCGTGAGAAACGGCTCAAGACGTGCCCGCATAACGGCAAAAACGTCGTGCTCGCCGCTATCAAGTCGTGTCTGAGATGAGCTGACAAAGCCTTTGCCAGAATCGCCACTGGCCAACCCAAGCGATGCCTGCGTGCTGGCGGCCAGTGTAAGCGCCGCGATGGTGAAGGCCCGAGTTTCTGTACGGTAAAACTCGATACGATCATTTTGATAACGCCACAACACCCCCAGTCGTGCAGCAATACCGTCAAGCAGTCGGGCTAGCGGTTGTGCGCCTCCCTCAAGCTCGGCGGTTGTAAGCGTCGCAATCGGTACTGCTGTCGAACCACCAAGCCGGGGCAGAAAAGCCTCAGCAGGCAGCAATGCATCGGGGCGCACGTGTACGGGTATATCTGTGGCCGCCGCAATGCGTCGAGCGATAGCTGAAAGATCAAGTGGCCCACCCGAAAACACCAGGGACGTAGGGACATCTGTACGCAAAACCGCCGGCAAAGCGATATCTCGTGCCAACGATTGCGCCTTGCCTGCAAGCCACGGGCGATTGATTTCTTGAGCAGCCTGACGAGCGGCCTGATTGCTGCCCGCGTTGCCGGCGGCATGGCTGAATTTTTCGTGGCGTTGCTGTATAGCCTGGCGAGCCTCGGAGAACACTTCACCGATTTCACTCATGCGACTGGCGAGGGTGCAGCCAGCCAACCCGGCGCAGCCTAGCACTACGAGAATAGGGCGAAGTATGGCGTTCATGATGCCCCCGTCGCGCTCAGGCCTCGATCGCATGCCTGGGCGAAAGGCACGATACGAAGTACCTGATTGGAGTAAAAACAAGGTTGTAAAGGTCGATCAGCCAGCTCGGTAGCCGCCACCAGCTGACGCACCGCCTGCTTGAAATCGGTTTCGAATACAGCGCTGCCAGCAATAGGTATGTCAACGTCAACAGCCCAATGTTCGGGCTCGAAAGTCCAACCAGTCTGACGGGCCCAACGCCCCAAGGCCTGCCTGATCGTGACGTCTTGGGGGCTGACACGATAGGCGCTTGTCGATGGCGTGGAAACTGAAAAACTCTTTGCTGTCAGCGATGAGGCCAGGTTCTTCTCAGTTTTTTTCTCGGCTGATTGAGCCAAGGCGGTGATTGCTCGCGCCTGGACTGCGGAGCCGGCAACGCCTGGTGCGATGACGGGAGCAGCGGGCGGCGTGACAACAGAAGTAGTAACTGCAGCGGCAGCTGGAGGATTAGCTGACGGAGTAGCTGAAGTATTAGCTGAAGTATTAGCTGAAGTATTGGCTGAAGTACTGGCCGAAGGATTAATCGAAGGATTGGCTGGAGAATAAGCTTGAGCAGCAGTGGACAGGTCAGCGGACGCCGCGACAGCAGCCACACCTTTTTGCGCCGGCGGCGAGGACGGATAGCGGTCAATGGGGGCAGGCACACCTGGCTGTGTCGACTGGGTAAATTGGGCCTGTACCGGAACGAAACGCTGCACCCGACTTTGCAGATGGCCCCCTCGCAAGGCAAGCTGCGGCCATACACCCTGCAAGACCACATAGGGCCCCTCGACGCGATAAGACAGTGGACGATCTCCGGTCGGGGTAACCTCAAAAATGGCAGGTACTGGCTGGCCAGATGCAAACTGCAGCCAGGTACGCCGGCCGTCGTCAAAAACCTGCAGTGGCGCTACAGCGCGGTCGCCTGAAAGCTGCCAATCAAAACTGAACTGTGAGGGGCTGGTGGGCCGACGGGCAAACAGGTTGTCGTGCGATGCCCATTGAGGCACCGAAGCGCATGCTGGCAATAGGCACACGAGCAGAATTAAAACGGGTTGTCGAAGCATGGATGAATTCAAGCAGAATACGCGCCAGAAGTTGGCGCCTGGACGCTATCTTGCTCGAGCGACAACCCCGCATACAGACGGGTGATTACTGTCTGTTGGTTTTATCTCACCCACAAAAAGAAAAAACCTATTATTTTTCAATGGATTATAAAAACCATGAAGAACTAACGCAAAACGCGTGCAATAGGCTTTTTTTGCCTACAGCACGCGTTCAGCAGCGTTGCGGTCGCCAAGCTAAGCTGTCGTTAAACAGCCAGGCTTGCGTCGTTAGTTGCTATTTTTTTGATTGCATCAATTTGGTTGCTTCGGCAGCAGCCGTTTTCAACGCCGTAACGGCGGGCTTGTTACCGGCCAGCGCATCATCGAGCGTGTCACGGAACATGGCACGAATACGAGGGTAATTGTCGATGCGAAAGCCTCGGCTGTTTCCGTTGGTGGGCTTGCTGTAAACAGCCACCAGATTTTGCCAGTCGCCCAGGTTTTTGTAATAGCCTGAGCCAGTATCTGAAAATGCCTGCTGGGTAAGCGGCAAGAACCCTGTCTGCTGGTACCAGCGTGTAGCGTTATCAGTCTGAGCCAGAAACTCAAGAAAACGGGCGCTGGCCGCTTCACTGTCTTTGGTCTGACCTGCCGTGGCCCACAGGCCGGCTCCACTAACAAATGGCGCGCCAGGCTTAGCCGTTACTTCAGGGTAATAAGGCAGACCGCTGACAGAAAAATTGAGATTGCGAGTATCGTTGAACCAACCGAGATTGCTTGATTTTGATGTCAAGACGGCGCATTCATTGTTGGCAAAACGCTTGGTCGCCTGGGCATTAAGCGCGGGCTTGACCATGATTTCACTGCGCACCCAGCTAATCATCAGCGACAAGTGGCGAATATACACGACGTCAAAACTGAACCCTGGCTTGCCTTTGGCCCCAAGCCCGTTGTCATTGCCGGCATACAGCTGATTGTTGACTGCCGCAAGGTTTTCGAGATTGACAGACACCGACTGGTCAGAGGTTAGCGGACATTTGCGCGAGCCATTGTTGGCCAGAGTAACCAGCTGGGCTTGCAGCCCGCTCCAGGCACGATCTGGAACAGTTGGGTTGAGCCCCGCCTTTTTGAAAGACTCAATGTTGTAGTACATGACCGGAACCTCTGCCATATACGGAAACGCGAGTAAACGCCCTTTGCTGTCGCGCACAAACGTATTTGTGTCAGAGAGAAACCATTTGACGTTTTTGATGGGATGCTTGCCCAGCATGACGTACATAGGCTGTATGTACTTGGGTAAATCAGCTTCAGTGCGCACCCGCTCATCATCAAGCTGTATTAACTGGGGTCGTTGATCGGCCGTTTTGATGCCAGCCATGGCGGTTTCGAGGTCGGCGTCATTGTCGAAGGCCTTGAGCTTTACCTTTACGCTATCCTGGCTTTTGTTGAAATCTTTGACCAGCTTTTCGAAAACGTCGCGATTATGCGGGTTGAGAAAATGCCAAACCTGAACATCGGTGGCTGCATACGCTGCCGGGCAAGATAGAAGGATGGCGCCCGCAGCGCCCCACGCAAGCCGGCGACCATGACAGGAGGCGGCTTGAATCCAATTGAGATTCATATAACGTTTAACCTAGAAAAGGGAACTCGGGTTTGGGTTGTTGACCTGATATCAGATCAGCCAGGGCGCGACCTGACCCCGCGCCCATGGTCCAGCCAAGCGTGCCATGCCCAGTGTTCAGATAGAGATTCTGGATGGACGTTTTGCCAATAAGCGGAACGTTCGAGGGCGTGGACGGACGCAGGCCCGACCAGAACTGTACGTTATCAAAATCAAGCGCTGTTGGGAACAGTTCTTGGGCCTGTCTTAACATATTTTCACAACGAATTGTATTTAGTGCCCTGGAATAGCCAGCTAGCTCGGCCGTGCCGGCCATACGCAACTGGTCGCCCAAGCGGGTATAGACGACTTTATGCGCGCCGTCAGTGAGGCTGACGGTAGGTGCTGCCTCAGCATCGAGGACGCGGAAGGTGGCTGAGTAACCCTTGGTAGGATAAACCTCGCAGGCCACACCCAATGGGGTTACAAGTTGGGGTGTATGCGCGCCAAGTGCTGCAACAAAGGCGTCACCCCCTACCGTGCGATACAGCCCGTCAGCCCCCACCACTTCGGCACCCTGTATGCGCCCATCTGCAGCAAGAAGCCGGCATACCCGGGTGGAATACATAAACTGTACGCCCGCATCACGGGCGCGCTCAGCCAGTGCGCAGGTAAACAAATAGGCATCACCTGACTCGTCTTCGGACGTATAGTCACCACCCACGATACGGTCGCGCATCGGCGCGAGAGCCGGTTCGATAGAAATAATTTCTTCAGTCGTGACAACACGACGATCTACGCCGAAATCACGCATGATATCGGCCATTTTCTGCGAACTATCAAGCTCTTGCTGATCGCGATAAAAGTTGAGAATGCCGCGTTCAAGATGGTTGTATTCAATGCCAAGCTCGCGCCGCATAAACTGCAGAGTTTGACGACTGTACTCGGACAGACGCAACATGGCCCCTACGTTTGCAGACAAACGAGCAGGCAGGCATTCGCGCAGGAACATGGCGCCCCAACGCCACTGGCGGGTATCAAGTCGAGGCCTGAACAGCAATGGCGCATCTTCTTTGAACAACCAGCGAGCCAGCCTGAGCGGTGCCTGGGGACTGGCCCATGGTTCAGAATACGACACTGACACCTGGCCGCCATTGGCGCGGGTTGCACCCTGCGCCGGCCCGCACTCGCGGTCGATCACGGTAACGTCATGGCCAGCTTCCCTGAGCCACCATGCCGTAGAAATACCAATAATGCCACTGCCCAGTACGATGATATTCATACGTTCTACCCCTGCCTTGCGGTGAAATAGAGCCGGCATGACCGGTGCAGCAACCGGCCCCGCACGACGATGCTAGACGACATCCGCCTCAGTGGTAAAGGCATCCGCGAAAAATGCCTCTTCAGACAGGGCTGCCTGTTGCTTGAAGTCGCGGCGCGCACTTTCTACCATGAGTGGTGTCCCACAGGCGTAAACTTGAAAGCCGGACAGATCAGGGAAATCTTGCAGCACGGCATGGTGTACAAACCCGACACGACCTGTCCAGCCATCTTCGGGCAGCCCGTTTGATACTACTGGCACGTAGCGAAAACCTGGCAAGGTTTGCTCAAACTCTTTGGCTACGCTGTTCATATACAGATCGGCAGGTCGACGCCCACCCCAGTAAAGAACGGCCTTGCGTTTGTCGCCATGCGCAACCATGCGCTCAAGAATGGCTTTAACGGGAGCAAAACCCGTGCCGCTGGCCACAAAAACAATAGGCTTGTCGTCATCACGCAAAAAGAATGAACCCAGCGGCCCTTCTACACGCTGAATTTCGCGCAGCTTCATCTGTGTATCACCCGCACCGAACACGTGGTCTGTAAATACCCCGCCAGGCATGTGGCGAATATGCAGTTCTACACGGTTGCTTTCTGCAGGCGGTGAAGCCATGGAGTAACTGCGGCGACGGCCGTCTTTAAGTAT
Source organism: Alcaligenaceae bacterium (assembly GCA_013416395.1). Taxonomy (GTDB): domain Bacteria; phylum Pseudomonadota; class Gammaproteobacteria; order Burkholderiales; family Burkholderiaceae_B; genus Allopusillimonas. Next base: position 65,134 of record JACCEP010000005.1, on the reverse strand, counting down.
AAATTCAATATACTGGCCGGCATAATAGTTAAAGGGGTCGGCCGTGGGCAATTGCAGCGTCACAATCATGACGTCGTTTCCGGCACGTTCGAGATCTATAACGCGGGCAGGCATTTTGCGTATCTGGATATCGCTGGCCATGCGAATTTCATGCGCTTCGATCTGCAGGTCAGAAGTAGGTTTGGCCTGACAGAAAAGCGTGAAGCCATTGGCAATGTCTTCTGCGGGGAGAATATGAGCCGGCGCGGGCCCTGCCTCATACGTGCCTTCAAGCACTTTACCCCTGCACGTGGAGCATGCGCCGTCGCGGCAGCTGTATGGGAGAACAATTCCCGCTGCCAGCGCGGCATCTAATACGCTCTGGCCGTCTTCGACCGTAAACTCATGCTTGCTGGGAAGAACGGTAACCTTGAAACTCATAACACCCGCTTATTGAAAAATAAAGAAAAACTCGAACTATTTTAAGTCGTAAACGCGTCAGAGGCTTTATTAGCCATTCTTGCTGCACAAGCTACGCCACGGCCCACTGCCATGACCTCGGCCTAAGAGGAGCCCTGAGCATACTGGAGTTGGTTGACTGCTGGCCATTCTGGCTGCCGACCACAACGTGACCAACAGCTCCCTGACGCCACCCCTGAAATAAACCCAAGCAGGCTGCCGGTGGCCGACTATTAGGCATTCTGGCAGCAAACTACCTCGGCCCACTACTCTGCCCTCGCCCCAGGAATCGCCCCAGCATGCTGCCCGTTGCCATTGGCCCTTCCTGCTACGCACTCTTACATAGCGCGCCGCCAGGGCGGCAGCGCTGAAAACAACAGCCAGCCCGCACCTGTCTGCCACCAGACGGCTCGCCTGGGCCAATGATACGCGAGCATCCAGCCCCGCAGGACGGCTACTTTCGAGATTAAACCGTGATCAGGCGCGCATCCTTTACCTTGACAGCCAGCAGCTTACCCTTACGTGCCCGCTTGCCTACATACTCGGCCAACTCGTCACCCGCCAGACCCAGGGTAGTATCTTTTTTGCGATACTCACCTGCCACCTGCAGCCCCGCCTCGCCGACGGGCACCCACTGAGCCAATGCGTCGCCCTCGTCCAGCCCCATAAGTATGGTGCCGCGGCCACCACCCGACAAGGTTTTCAACTCTTGCAGCGGCACAACCAAAAAGCGCCCTTTTTTGGTAAGCATGGCCAAATGCGTGTCGCGGTCACGCAAAGCCAGAGGTTTAAGCAGACCATCGCCTTTTTCGAGCGTAACAAACTGCTTGCCCGCTCGCTGTCGCGTTGTGAGATGCTTGAAGGTAGTGATGAAGCCATAGCCCAGGCGCGAGCCCAGTATGTAACGCTGACCAGCCTCACTGGCAATCATGTGCACGATGCGGGCACCTGGCTCGATCTCTATCATCGAGGTAATGGGCTGCCCGTCACCACGTGCCGAAGGCAGGCTGGCTACAGGCACGGTGTATACACGCCCCGTATTTGAAATGGCCACCAGATCGCCGGTGCTGCGACACTCAATAGCGTCGTAAAGCGAATCGCCAGTTTTGAAGCCAAACTGTGACGCGTCATGGCCATGCCCCTGGCGTGAACGCAGCCAGCCTTTCTGGGAAACGATGACGGTAACCGGTTCTTCGACTACCCGCACCTCTAGCACGGCGCGTTCTGCCGCCTCGATCAGGGTGCGTCGGTCATCGCCATAGGTTTTGACATCGGCCTCGATTTCTTTAATCATCAGACGCCTGAATGCGCGCGGGTTATCTAGCAGCTCTTTCAGGCTGGCTTGTTCTTGCTTCTGCATGGCGAGCTCTTTCTCGATCTTGAAACCTTCAAGCCGCGCCAGCTGACGCAATCGCATTTCGAGAATATCTTCGGCCTGGCGCTCAGACAGATCAAAGCGCTGCATAAGCGCTTGTCGAGGCTCATCTGACTCGCGTATGGTCTGGATAACCTCATCGACGTTCAGATAAACCACCATGCGTCCTTCGAGCACATGGATGCGGTCAGTGACTTTGTCCAGACGGTATTGGGTACGCCGTGTCATGGTGTGAGCACGGAAATCTATCCATTCAGTCAGAACCTTGCGCAACGGCCGCTGCCCGGGGCGCCCATCGGTACCGATGCACACCAGGTTGATGGAAACACTGCTTTCCATACTGGTTTGCGCCAGCAGCATGGTTACGAACTCATCGCGATCAATACGGCTGGTTTTAGGTTCGAAAACCAGACGGACGGCCGCCTCTTTACCCGATTCATCACGCACTGCATCAAGCATGCCCAGAACAAGAGCCTTGGTTTGCTGCTGCTCGGCGCTAAGGCTTTTTTTACCCGCCTTTACCTTGGGATTACTGCGATCCTCGATTTCTTCGAGAATTTTCTGTGTAGAGGTGCCTGGCGGCAGCTCATTAACAACCAGTTGCCACTGCCCGCGTGCCATCTCTTCAAACTGCCAGCGCGCACGTGCCTTGATGGAGCCCCTGCCTGTGCCGTAAACATGTTGAATGTCTTCGGCTGAGGAGATGATTTGCCCCCCGCCTGCAAAATCAGGGCCCGGAATAAGGGTGAACAGCTCTTCATCGGGCAGATTCGGGTCACGAATCATCGCTACACATGCTGCGGCAATTTCGCGCAAGTTATGCGACGGGATCTCTGTGGCCATGCCTACGGCAATGCCTGAAGCACCGTTGAGCAACATAACGGGCAGGCGCGCAGGCAGCAGTACGGGCTCTTTCTGGCTGCCATCGTAGTTAGCGGCAAAGTCGACCGTGCCCTCGTCAAGCTCATCAAGCAGCAGACGCGCAAAAGGCGTCAGGCGTGCTTCGGTGTATCGCATTGCCGCAGCGTTGTCGCCATCGCGCGAACCGAAATTGCCATGGCCATCGACCAGCGGATAACGCAGACTAAAGTTTTGCGCCATGCGCACCATGGCGTCATAGGCCGCCTGGTCACCATGGGGGTGATATTTGCCGAGTACGTCGCCCACAACACGGGCTGACTTGACGGGTTTGGCATTGCCGCCCAGACCCATGGCCTGCATGGCATACAGTATGCGGCGCTGCACGGGCTTTTGCCCGTCAGTCACATCGGGAAGCGCGCGTCCGCGCACAACGGAGACAGCGTAATCGAGATAAGCCTGCTCGGCATAGTTTGCCAGCGTAAGGCTATCGCCACCGTCACCCTGACCAAACAGGTCTACTTGTGTACTATCCATTTTGATTCTCGGTGGGTTTAAACATCAATCTCGGCCAGGTTGCCTTTTTCTTCGAGCCAGATGCGACGCTGGGCCGACTCGCCCTTGCCCATCAACATATCGAACATTTTTTCAGTGGCTTCGACACCTGCCTCACCGCAACTGACTGGCAACAGACGACGTGTATCGGGGTCCATTGTGGTGTCCCATAGCTGTGTGGCGCTCATTTCGCCCAGCCCCTTGAACCGGCTTATGCTCCACGACCCTTCACGCACACCTTCGCTGCGCATTTTTTCTTGTGCAGCATCCAGCTCAGCCTGATCAAGGCAATACACTTTGCGGGCGGGGCGTTTGCCCGCCGCAGGCACGTCGACGCGGAACAGAGGCGGACGCGCAACGTACACATGGCCCATTTCGACCAGTTTTGAAAAATGCCTGAAAAACAACGTAAGCAGCAGCACCTGTATATGAGAGCCATCGACGTCGGCGTCGGACAGAATGCAAATGCGCCCATAACGAAGCCCGGATAGATCAGCATTGCTTCCCGGGGCGTGCGGGTCAACGCCTATGGCCACAGCAATATCGTGAATTTCGTTATTGGCAAACAGGCGGTCGCGATCGACCTCCCACGAATTGAGCACCTTGCCGCGCAAGGGCAAAATTGCCTGAAACTCTTTGTCGCGCCCCATTTTGGCCGAGCCACCGGCAGAATCTCCCTCAACCAGAAACAACTCGGTACGCGAAATATCGCTGGATTCGCAGTCAGTAAGCTTGCCCGGCAACACGGCAACCCCCGAGCTTTTGCGCTTTTCAACTTTTTTCGCCGAGCGCGCACGTGCCTGAGCCTGACGAATGGCTATATCAGCCAGTTTGCGGCCATGCTCGACGTTGGCATTGAGCCAGAGGTCAAGCGCATTTTTTACATAACCGCTGACAAGGCGAACGGCATCACGGCTGTTGAGCTTTTCTTTGATCTGGCCCTGAAACTGCGGGTCAAGCACTTTGGCAGAGAGCACGAAGCTGGTGCGGGCGAATACATCATCGGCAACCAGCTTCACGCCTTTGGGTATAAGCGAGTGCAATTCGGCAAACGCCCTTACGGCACTGAACAGACCGTCTCGCAACCCTGCCTCGTGTGTGCCGCCCGCCGTCGTGGAGATCAGATTAACGTAAGATTCTCGCACCACCGGGCCTTCTGCCGTCCAGCCCACCACCCACTGGGCGCCCTCGCCCAGTGCAAACGACTCATCATCATCGCCGGCATACTGGCTGCCTTCAAACAGTGGAATGATTTTTTCGGCGCCGTTGAGCGCCTCGTCGAGATAACCCCGCAGCCCATGTTCATAGAGCCATTCGCGCAGCTCACCGGTTTTTTCAATAAACAGCGACACCTTGATGCCGCTGAGCAACACGGCTTTGCTGCGTAATGCGTGTTCCAGCTCGCCCAGCGGGATGGTCGCGGTGTCAAAATACTTGGCATCTGGCCAGACGCGGACACGCGTTCCGGTTTTGCGTCGACCAACGGTATCTGCCTGATGCAGTGGGGTTTGCACCTCACCGCCCGCAAACACCATTTCGTGCGCGCCGCCATCACGCCAGATAGTGACCTCGAGCCGCTTGGATAATGCGTTGGTTACCGAAACCCCTACGCCGTGCAACCCTCCCGAGAAGGCGTAAGCCCCTCCGCCCTTTTTGTCGAATTTGCCGCCGGCATGCAGTCGCGTAAAAACCAGCTCAGCCACCGGCGTGAGTTCTTCGGGGTGCAGGCCTACGGGAATTCCGCGCCCATCATCTTCGATAGATACGCTGCCGTCCGTGTGCAGGCTGACCTTAATCAGCTTGCCATGGCCGGCCAGGGCCTCGTCGGCGGCATTGTCTATGACTTCTTGAAGAATATGCAGGGGGTTGTCGGTACGGGTATACATGCCAGGCCGCTGCCTGACGGGCTCTAATCCTTTCAGTACCCGGATAGAAGCTTCGTCGTAACGTGGTGTAGCCAATTTAGTCCCAGTTGATATGTGTCGAATGCAGTATTTTACGTATAGATGCCGATGTTGCCACGGTTGCGCAATAGACCCACAGAGCTTCAGTCTGTTGTGTAGCCGGAACACGGGGACAGCCACGAGATCGAAAAAACGCGACATGTACGCAACAAACGTGCACCCAGCCTGTACTTTAGCGCGTGTTCTTGCTGTGCGTAGCGCACCTTACAATGGTATGCTTAACGACATAGGCTTCTTCAAACCGCCATAAAAATACCAGAATCTCTTGCCTGGCCGCCACCAATCTTGTGTCACAGGCGCGTAATCCCTTTATAGACCATCTTCTTTTTTCATTTCTATCATGAGCGAATTCATCAAACACGTCAGCGACGCCTCATTCGAGGCCGACGTACTCAACTCAGACGTTCCTGTACTGGTTGACTATTGGGCCGCATGGTGTGGCCCCTGCAAAATGATTGCCCCCCTGCTGGACGAGGCTGCGGCCCAGTACGATGGCCGTGTTATCATTGCAAAGGTCGATGTCGACGCAAACCCGGAAACGGCCGCTAAGTTCGGTATCCGGGGCATACCCACCCTAATGTTGTTCAAGGATGGCAAAGCCGTCGCCACAAAAGTGGGCGCATTGTCCAAATCGCAACTCGCTTCGTTCCTTGACGAATCCATTTAAATACTGAATTGATTGCGCGCGAGCCTCTTCTGGGCTCGCCACCCAGTACAAATTCCCCTCTCTTCTCACATGCACCTCAACGAATTAAAAACACAGCACGTGTCCAAGCTGCTGGAACTGGCCGCCGAGTTAGAAATCGACAATGCCAGCCGTCTCCGCAAGCAAGAGCTCATGTTCGCCATCATGAAAAAGCGCGCCAAACAAGGCGAGCAAATTTTCGGTGATGGCGTGCTCGAAGTGCTGCCCGATGGTTTTGGCTTTCTGCGCTCACCCGAAACTTCGTATCTGGCAAGTACTGACGATATTTACATCTCGCCATCCCAGATCCGCCGCTTCAACCTGCATACGGGCGATTCCATTGAGGGCGAGGTGCGCACACCTAAAGACGGTGAACGTTACTTCGCGCTGGTCAAGGTCGACAAAGTTAACGGCATGCAACCCGAGGCTATCAAGCACCGGATCATGTTCGAAAACCTTACGCCGCTGCACCCTGATGAGGTCATGACGCTTGAGCGCCCCATCAAAAGCGAAGAAAACATCACGGGACGTATTCTTGATATTTTCGCGCCTTTGGGCAAAGGGCAGCGCGCCCTGATCGTGGCCAGCCCCAAGTCAGGCAAAACGGTGATGATGCAGCATATTGCACACGCGATCACCACCAACTACCCTGATGCCGTCATGATCGTGCTGCTGGTCGATGAGCGTCCCGAAGAAGTTACTGAAATGCAGCGCACAGTGCGCGGTGAGGTCGTAGCTTCCACGTTTGATGAGCCTGCCACGCGGCACGTGCAGGTGGCCGAAATGGTCATCGAGAAAGCCAAACGACTGGTTGAGCTCAAAAAAGACGTAGTCATTTTGCTTGACTCCATCACCCGTCTTGCCCGTGCCTACAACACAGTGGTACCGGCTTCAGGCAAGGTGCTTACTGGCGGTGTTGACGCCAACGCCCTGCAAAGGCCCAAACGTTTTTTTGGCGCAGCGCGCAACATCGAAGAAGGTGGCTCGCTGACCATCATCGGTACTGCCCTGGTCGAAACCGGCAGCCGCATGGATGAAGTCATTTACGAAGAGTTCAAAGGTACAGGCAACTCCGAGGTTCACCTCGAGCGTCGCCTGGCCGAAAAACGTGTATACCCTTCAATCAATCTGAACCGATCCGGTACTCGCCGCGAAGAGTTACTCATTAAGCCAGATCTTCTACAAAAGATTTGGGTGCTGCGTAAGTTCATCCACGACATGGATGAGCTTGAGGCTATGGAATTCATCCTGGACAAAATCCGAGCAACGAAAACCAATGCTGAGTTCTTCGACATGATGAAAAAATAACCGCCTCTTTTAGTACTTTCCACAGAGCAAGACTTGATGAAACTACCCTCAGTCGAACAGTTCCTATCCCAGACCCAGGCACGAGATCCTCACCAGCCTGAATTCATGCAGGCTGTCAGCGAAGTAATGCACAGCCTGTGGCCATTCATCGAGCAAAATCCTCAGTACGCCGAATACGGCATACTTGAGCGCCTGGTCGAACCCGAACGCGTCATTCAGTTTCGTATTTGCTGGACAGACGACAGTGGCCGCATACAGGTCAATCGCGGTTTTCGAATACAACACAGCTCGGCGATCGGCCCATTCAAGGGCGGCATGCGCTTTCACCCCTCGGTGAATCTGTCTATTCTGAAGTTTCTCGCATTTGAGCAAACCTTCAAAAACGCGCTCACCACGTTGCCCATGGGCGGCGGCAAGGGTGGCTCTGATTTCGACCCAAAGGGCAAATCTGATGCCGAAGTAATGCGCTTTTGTCAGGCCCTCATCATCGAACTGTTCCGCCATCTGGGCCCCGATACCGATGTGCCTGCGGGTGATATTGGTGTGGGTGGTCGCGAAGTGGGTTTCATGGCCGGCATGATGAAAAAACTGTCCAACTCGGCAGCATGCGTGTTTACAGGCAAAGGCCTAAGCTTTGGTGGCAGCCTTATCCGCCCAGAAGCAACCGGTTATGGCACCGTGTACTTTGCCGAAGAAATGCTCAAACATGCCGGGCGGTCTATCGAAGGCCTTACGGTGTCCGTTTCAGGATCGGGCAACGTGGCTCAGTATGCAATTGAAAAATGCATGCAGCTGGGTGCCAAGGTAATTACCGTTTCCGACTCGCACGGCGCAGTTATCGACAAAGCTGGCTTCACGCCTGCCAAGCTGGCTGAGCTCATCCGCATCAAAAACGAAGAGCGTGGCCGCGTCCAAACCTACGCCGAACGTCTGGGTCTGGTTTACGAAGCAGGTAAACGCCCATGGCACGTACCGGTCGATGTTGCGCTACCCTGCGCCACACAAAACGAGCTTGATCTCAACGACGCACAGACACTCATTCGCAATGGCGTACGTTGTGTTGCCGAAGGCGCCAACATGCCTACCAGCCTTGATGCGGTCGATGCCTTTATTGAGGCAGGTGTTCTCTATGCGCCAGGTAAAGCCAGCAATGCAGGTGGCGTCGCCGTATCTGGCCTCGAAATGAGCCAGAACTCACAACGACTGCACTGGACGCGCGAGCAGGTCGATGGCAAGCTCCATGCCATCATGCGCGACATCCATGACAACTGCGTGCTCCACGGCACACAGGGCGACAGGGTCAACTACGTAAACGGGGCCAATATCGCAGGCTTCGTCCGGGTGGCCGACGCCATGTTGCAGCAAGGCGTCTACTAAGCCTTAACGCGGCTTTAACTGTGCGGCCCGGCTCTTGGTAGCCAGGCCGCACAGTTGTTTTCAGGCGATGCTGTTACCGATAATAGGCTCGCGTGATTAAGCCTGGCAATTACCCCGGGTAATTATTGGCCTTGACGACTAAGGTCTTTGGCTGAGCTCTTCAGCTGAACCCTTTGCATGGCCTCTATTTTAGCCCTCTGCGATCCAACTAAATAATTTAAGCGAATCTCAGTGCTCCAGTTCGGCGCGCGCAGACTAGATTCGTTCGGGCGCCGTAGTGGCCCTGTATAGTCCAACTTAATAACCAGACTGGGTCTCAGTGTTCAGGCTCGGGGCGCGCAGGCTTAGCTCGTTCATGCGTCGTAGTGGCCATTTCGCTTATGGTCGGCTCCGCAAGGTTGCCGGTTATCTGGTAACGGGCAGCCATTGCTTTCTCGAGAGGCGTCTGCAACAGCAACTGGGTCAAAAATGCCCCAACACCGACAATCGGGTTTAACGCTATCCCTGCAGCAATTGCGGCACCGCTAACATCCAGATTGGGCACAACAGCGGCCTGCATATCGAGCGTGTTGCTGACCAGATTGGCAGTGCCTTCCAGCACCACCGTACCAGCCGGCCCAACTACGCGGTAATCGTGTGTATGCACGACACCATGTTTAATATTTAACGTACCTTTCAGGGTATTAAAAGGGAAACCGTCTCCCGCCACGCTAGCAGGGTTGACATCAAGCCGGGCCAATCGCCTGAATGACTGCAGCGACAATAACTCCAGCAGCCTGGCCGAGGGGGAATTTACCCCGCTGAAACGTCCTTTTTTCAGGTCAAAGCTTATGGCGCCACTCAAGTCAGCGCGGTTAAATGCCCACGGCATATTCCGCCAAACCAGCGAGGCGGTTAGCTGCCCGCTTCCGCCTGACATCAGGTCGTTGAATTGAGCATGCTCAAGGTAAGCACCCAGATCCTTAACGGTTGCTTTGGCATCCAGAGTAAGGCCTCGCTGTGGCCCGGACAGCCGCCACATGCCCTTACCTTCGAGACTCGCTGCGGGCGTTGAAAGCCTGACTTGCTCAAGGCGCCACAAACGACCTTTTTCCTGACTGAACCCCGTCAGCGCCAACTCGCCTGCCGGGCGACCGTAAAGGCTTAGATTACGCACGTACAGATTAATGGCCGGTACATCGAGATCATCATCAATGCCATTGATATCGTCGTTTGCCACATGGCCATTAACAGCCGAGGCGGCACTATCTGCTGTTTTTTCCTCTTCTGCTTGGGGCTGACCGATCGCAAGGCGATCAAAACGAACCTGTACCGGCCCGTCTATTTTGTCGTTGGCATACCGCCAGGATAACGAGCCCGCTGTCTGTGTTGAACTGACATCAGCACGCCACAGAGATGGCTTTGCTTGCTGAATGGTGAAAGTCAGTTTATCGAGATCCAGCCCGCGCATTTGCGCTTTGTCGGTCTGCAAGCGGAGCCGCTCAAGCGGGGGGAAAAAGGGTTTCTTGCCAGATGCGCTATCAGCACGCTGGATCAGCGCGTACCAGGCGTCCAGATCAACGGCGGGATAGCTGACATCGACCCGCATGCCTGCAGAGGGCACGACGGGTTCTTGATTTACGCCAACAGCACCTGCATGGAACAATGGCCGGGCTGATGAGTCTGCGTGCCCTTCTCCGCCACCCGCCGGGTGCCCCGCCGCATCTTGTTGCAACAAAACGGCATTGATTTGCTCACCCAGCTTGATATCAAGCCGCGCACTCTGGTTTTTGGCATCATGCCGCCACTGTGCCCGCAACATACGTTTTGCGGTGGCTTGTTTGCCCAATGGGGCCGGAGCATCAATTGCCAACCCGACCAGTGAGGATTGCATCACGACGGTATAACCCTTCGCTGACGGCGTGTTAATCATCACGTCATAGGGAACCTGCCCTTGTAGACGCTCGCCAAGCGCTGGCGCCCCTGCAAACTTGATCAACTCGGCAGCCTTGACGATACCCGTCATCCGCAAGCCCTTATGGTCTTGGCCAATACCGCCGTCAAGTTTCATGAGGCCACCAAGAAACTCGCCGTGAAGCCCCCGGGCTACAGCGCCAGATTCGGTAAAAGCCAGCGCCCCTTCCACGCGTCCGAATTCTGGCATATCGGGCATGAGCCGCAATGTGCCTCCATCAAACTGCACTTCACCAAGCACGGTAGTATCTGCGCCATGAGTCAGCGGGATGTTTAACGATAGCGGCACCTGCCAGCTGCCTTCCGCGCGGGTATCGTCAAACGTATGATGCAGCAGGTTACCCAACGGTGAATGTGTCATCAATGCCAGATAAGCCGCACCGTCTCCGCGCGTGTCACCTGTAACTGTCAACACCGGATCGTGCCCGAGATCAGGTATAAGCGCATTGACCTGAGTGAGATCAACCCACTTACCCTTGGCGGGCTGGACACGGGCAGTGTCTGCTGTGACGTGCAGGCGTGTACGCCGCATGCTTGCCCTACCCTGCATATCGACCAGAGCGGGCCAACCAGGCTTGCCATTTTCTGGGGGAAGATAATCGATGACGGCGCCGCGATACGGGCCTTCAACCTGAAAATCGCCAAAGGCGACTTGGTCGTTTCCAAATGGGAAATGAATGAGATCCCCCTTGAGCAACAAGCTGGCATTGTGAATTTCACCCGCTTGCAAACCGTGCGCCATCCACTTGTGCACCTCTGCATCGAGCACCAGCGGCAGGTAATCACGAATAGCGGCTATGCGCGCGCGCTGAATATGGCCACTCAGATCAATGACCCCGGCCGCACTCGACCCACCTGGACGCCAGCTTCCATGCAAGGTGGCGTCGATATCGCGGTTACTGATACGCGCGAAGTCTGCAGCAACATGCAAGGCCTCGCCAGCTGGCATTGACAGGGCACCCTTGAGCACCAAATGGTCAATAGCGATAGGCGTGGGCATAATATTTTGTGCCTCGATTTTTACCCCTGTAGAAATCACCCGGTAGTCTACGGCCGACGGCGCTGTCATAACGGTCTGTAATAAGTCAGGAGGCAGATCAACCGTGAACGCAGGCGGCTGCGTCTTTGTGCTGTCGGCTACCAACATGCGCCGATAGGCGTCCAGCGAGCCGTGCAGGTATAACTGCAGCGTATCGGCCTTGATCTGCAGCAGCCCCCTCTCCGATGGCTTGTCGTGATCATCGTGCGCAGGCACCGGTACAGAATAATCCCACACCCCCTGCTCCACCTGCACCTCCGACGTGAAGATTTCAGGATGCCCCCCCAAGAAATCTATACGACTTCGGGACGACACCCGGCCCGAAACCAGCCCTGTAGGCAAGTCCATCCAGGGCGTCCAGCCAAGGGTTTGCATCTCATCAATGTGAATGTACAGCGCGCCCTCTCCCGCAGCAGTAGCCGATGTGCCATCAGACATCGGCGCAAGCCTGATCGTCAACCATGAGGCCAGACCACGATAGGCACGCATAAAATAGCTTTCTGCGGTGACATCAGGCACTGCCAGCCCTTCTTCAGGAGCCTGGAAAACACCTCGCACGTCAAGCAAGCGCCCCAGTTTTGCAGGCGGCGTGGCACTGAGAGCAAAACGGTACTCACTACCCCGGCCCGTAAACCTCAGTGAAACGCCGTCGAGCGTGAGCATTTCGCCGGTACGTGTGTCATCTGACCATTTAAGCGTGGCATCATGCAGCACAATGCGCTTCTGCTGTGCCAGCCAGCGCAACAGACGCCCCGAACCATCATCATCGTTGCCCTGCCCCAGATCAAGCGTGCGGCCCAAAAGCCTCAACTGGCCTTGCGCATCACGTCGCGCTGAAACCTCGAGGCCGCTGGCTTCAAGATACTCAAACGTCGGGCGCAAAGTTATAAAACTGCGCCATCCAAGCTCGGCATTGATACGAGGCAAGACAAGTAGTGTGCGCCCGCCTGGGCTAGAAATTGAAACATCACGAAGCGCGATTCGGGGGTTGATGCCTTTCCAGTCTGCTGTCACGGCGCCCAGGTCAATGTGCAGATCAAGCTGAGCAGAAAGATAGTGAGCGATCTGCGGGCGCCACTGTTCTATATGCGGCAGCACCCAATAGCGCGCAGCAAGAATGCCCACGCCAACCAGGAAAACAGCCAGGATGATCAGGGTGGAGAGAAAACGGAATAGAACACGGAAAAATTGAAACACAGGGTAATTAGCCAGAGCGGTTATATTTACAGTATCTTTTTGGGTCTTGTCGCTACTTCGCACAGGACGTGTGTTTTTTTCTGTTAGCCCATCCCTCTGTGTGCCTCATGCCTGAACCCATTATATTAGAGTCGGCGCTACGCTGGTCTGGCGCCCTGCGGCGCAAAATTGGCAACAACGCTACATTTTGTCAGTGGCTGGCTGAACACGCCAGCGATGCGGTCGCTCGTAAGACCATACAAGACTGGTTTATTGAGCTCAAACAAAGCAGCGACGACGCCGCAATGTCTCCCGAGCAAGTGCGTCATGTCTTGAGAAAACTACGGGAACGCGTGTTTTTTACGTTGCTTGTACGCGATATTAACGGGCAAGCGCCACTGCAAGAGGTGATCACCGCCATGACGGTACTGGCAGACCTTGCCGTGGCTGAGGCGTATAAAAGCGTCATGACGGCCCTTGCCGAAATTCATGGCGTACCAACCGACCCCGAAACCGGGTTGCCGCAAGAAATGATTATTGTGGGCATGGGCAAGTTGGGAGGGCGCGAGTTAAATGTGTCGTCCGACATTGATCTTGTCATGCTTTACGCCGAAGAAGGTGAAACCACTGGCCGGCGCAAGATCAGTCACCATGAGTTTTATGGCAAAGTTACCCAGCGCATGATGCCAGTACTATCCGACATCGACGCCGATGGTCAGGTATTCCGCAGTGATCTGCGGCTGCGTCCTGACGGCGATGCGGGTCCACTGGCCTGGAGCCTGGATGCGCTCGAACATTATCTCGTTGTGCAAGGCCGCGAATGGGAGCGATACGCCTGGCTTAAGGGCCGTGTCATCCCGTGCAAAGCCTTTGCGAACAGCGATCCCGCCCCGCAACGCGAGCAGTTTGAAACGCTGCGTCGTCCATTTGTATATCGCAAATACTTTGACTTCGATGCCCTGGCCTCGTTAAGAGGTTTGCGCGAACGTATACGGCAAGACTGGCAACGCCGTGCACTGGCGCGCAGTGGTGTTGACACCATACACAACATTAAGCTGGGCGAAGGCGGCATCCGCGAGATCGAGTTTGTTGTACAGCTTAACCAGCTGATTCGCGGTGGTCGCCAGCCTTCGCTGCAGCAGCGCACGCTGATATCCGCACTGCACAAACAAGACAAAGCCGGAGTAATCGCTTCAGACGTAGCCGAGAGCCTGGCCAGGGCCTATATGTTTTTACGACGCGTCGAGCATATGCTGCAATATCGCGAAGATGAACAGACACATTTGTTGCCGCGCGATCCCGCCTTATGCGAGGGCCTGGCAAGTGCCATGGGCATGACCAGACCCGCCTTTGAGGACACGCTTGCAGCCCACCGCCAGTTTGTTTCTCAGACCTTTCGCGATGCGTTCCGAATCGCTGGCATGGGAGGCGACGACGACAGCAACAGTGAAGACGCAGATACAGGCTCCGACGACGCCTGCACAAGCCTGGACGAATTGGCGCGCCAATGTCTGGGTGACGATGCTGACGTTGTCTGCCAGCGCATGAATGCCTTGCTTGAAAGCCACCGGGTGCGCAGCCTGCCCGCCACCAGCCGCGAACGCGTTGAGGCACTATTACCTGCCATCGCACGCGTGGCGGCTAAAACTGAGCGTCCGGCCATCGCCGCCGCCGCTCTACTCGATCTGGTCGAACACATTTCGCAGCGCAGCGCGTATCTTGCGCTGCTGGCAGAGTATCCAGAGACCCTGGCGCGCGTAGCCCGACTTGTCAGCGCCAGCCCTTGGGCGTCGCAGTACCTGCAGCGCCATCCAATTTTGCTCGACAGTCTCATCGAATGGCACTCACTCATGCAGCCGCCAGACTTTCAGGAAATCGCTACACAGCTACGTAGCGAACTGGATGCCTGCGTGTTGCCTGATGGCAAGCCCGATGTTGAACAACAGATGAACCTGATGCGCGACACGCAGCATCAGATCAGTTTCCAGCTTTTGGCACAGGATCTCGAAGGTGTGCTGACGGTTGAGCAGCTGGCTGACCGGCTTTCTGCGCTGGCCGACCTCATGCTGACGGAAACCATCTATCGTGTGTGGCCCCAGGTTTTGCCGCGCGACAGGCGCGACAACCCAGGCACACCGCATTTTGCCATCATCGCCTATGGCAAACTGGGCGGCATAGAGCTGGGCTATGCGTCTGACCTCGATCTGGTGTTTCTGTATGACGACCCAAATGACGACGCCAGCGAGTTATATGCCAAGCTTGGGCGACGCATGGCGTCATGGCTTTCCACCATGACGTCATCGGGCCGCCTGTATGAAATCGACTTAAGACTACGCCCGGACGGCGATGCAGGCCTTCTCGCCGTATCCATAGACGGCTTCGAGCAGTACCAAACCCGGCATGCCTGGGCCTGGGAGCATCAGGCCATTACACGCGCACGATTCGTCGCCGGCGACCCTGCAATTGGAGAACGTTTTGAAGCCGTGCGTCGACGCGTGCTGTTACTACCGCGCGATCTTGACGAACTCAAAAACGAAGTACGCTCCATGAGAAAAAAAATCAGCGCCGGACACCCCAACCGCAGTAAGGACTTTGACATCAAACATGACAGAGGTGGCATGGTCGACGTCGAGTTCATTACACAGTATCTTGTCTTGTGCCACGCCCGTAAATACCCGGTTTTGCTCGACAATCTGGGCAATATTGCACTGTTGGGGCTGGCTGCACGCGCAGGCCTGATATCCGTTGAGTTGGCCAGCACCGTAGCCGACGCCTACCGTGAGTTTAGAAAACGTCAGCACGCCCTGCGTTTGCAGGGGGCAGAAAAGGCCCGAGTACCCGCTACTCAGCTCGTTCAAGAGCGAGACGCCGTACGCAAACTTTGGAATGCTGTGATTGGGGACTAAAATCAGCCCATTAGCCAAATTTACCAGGCGTCTCTGGCGCCTGCTAACATTATGACCGAACTACAACGCCCTCAACTCGTCCTGCCCGAAAACCGTAAAAAAGTACTGTTGCACTCTTGCTGCGCGCCGTGTTCAGGCGAAGTCATGGAGGCCATAACCGCTTCGGGCATCGACTACGCCATTTACTTTTATAACCCCAACATCCACCCAGACCGCGAATACGAAATCCGCAAAAACGAAAACATCCGCTTCGCCGAGAAGCACAATATTGCGTTTATCGATGCCGACTACGACCGCGACAACTGGTTCGAGCGTGTAAAAGGCCTTGAAAACGAGCCTGAGCGCGGAGAGCGCTGCACGGTCTGCTTCGACATGCGTTTTGAGCGCACGGCGCTATATGCCCACGAAAATGGCTTTGACACCATTTCCAGCTCGTTGGGCATTTCGCGCTGGAAGGACATGAACCAGATCAATGGTTGCGGCGAGCGCGCTGCGGCACGCTACCCTGGCTTAATATACTGGACCTACAACTGGCGCAAGGGCGGTGGTTCGGCGCGCATGATTGAAATCAGCAAGCGCGAAGCGTTTTACCAGCAAGAATACTGCGGCTGCGTCTACTCGCTGCGCGATACCAACCGCTACCGCAGATCACAGGGCCGCGAACGCATCAAGATCGGCGTCAAATACTACGGCCAGGAAGACAGCGGCGAAGCTTGAGCCGTGCATGCTATAGCCCCGCGGCTAAAAGCCAAGCTTCTGCAGATCTACTGCCCCGGCCCTCTCCCACTCAACGTGCTGGTGAGAAACACATACACCTCAACGATAAGATCCGTATCCTGGCGTAGGGGTTCAGTTTTACAAACGCGAAAAACTTGGCTATTTACGGCTTGATCGCTTAGCGCCCAACCCAATAGGCCACATTACAAAACAAAGGCCTGGCAAGCATTAATATACTTGCCAGGCCTTTTGCCTTGCTTTAGTTACTCATGCTCTAGCGTTTTACTGCAAAGTACGCTCAAACACGAACTCATCGTTGACCCAGTCAACCGGCACCACATCGTTGGGCCCAAACTTGCCTTCAAGCATTAACCTGGCCACCGGGTTTTCGATGTACTGCTGTATTGCACGCTTGAGCGGGCGGGCGCCAAATACTGGGTCAAAACCTGCCAGGGCAAGCTGGGCAATGGCCGCGTCAGTTACCTCAAGACGCATGTCTTTGTCAGCAAGACGCTGCCCCAGTCGCGCCAGCTGTATGCGGGCAATAGACTCAATATGCTTGGCTTCAAGGCCATGAAATACCACCACCTCATCAATGCGATTCAGGAACTCGGGCCTGAACGACTGTTTAAGCTCGCCCCAGATTACTTCCTTAACCACATCATAAGGTTGACCCGCCATACTCTGGATATGATGCGAACCCAGATTGGAAGTCATGATGATGACCGTATTACGAAAATCGACAGTACGGCCCTGACCATCGGTGAGACGCCCATCGTCGAGCACCTGCAGCAGCACGTTAAACACATCAGGGTGCGCTTTTTCAACCTCGTCAAGCAGGATGACACTGTAAGGCTTACGACGCACGGCCTCAGTCAGATAACCGCCCTCTTCATAGCCTACATACCCCGGAGGCGCACCGATCAGTCGGGCAACCGAGTGTTTTTCCATGAACTCGCTCATATCGATGCGAATGAGGTGGTCTTCTGAGTCAAACAGAAAGCTTGCCAGTGCCTTGGTAAGTTCGGTTTTACCCACCCCGGTAGGGCCCAGAAACAAAAATGAGCCATAGGGGCGTGAAGGATCAGACAAGCCCGCACGCGAGCGGCGAATGGCATCGGACACCAGCATGACAGCTTCGTCCTGACCAACCACACGCTTATGCAGGTAGCTTTCCATTTGCAGCAGTTTTTCACGCTCACCCTGCATCATTTTGGAAACAGGGATACCGGTTGCACGGGAAACGACCTCGGCGATCTCTTCGGCTCCAACCTCTGTGCGCAACAAACGCGGCCTGTCATCTTGGTCAGGCGCCTGCTTGCCCACCTCTGCCGTTTTGAGCCGTGCCTCAAGCTCGGGCAATGTGCCGTACTGCAGCTCAGCCAGTTTGTCGTACTGCCCTTTGCGCTGCAGCTCGCCCATTTCGGCACGTACACGCTCGATTTCTTCCTTGATGGCCTGAGAACCCTGAACTGCGGCTTTCTCAGCCTTCCAGACCTCTTCGTAATCGTTGTACTCACGCTGCAAGTCGACCAGCTCGTCTTCGATAACTTTCAGGCGTCGCCGTGAAGCGTCATCGCTGTCTTTATTGACGGCCTCGCGCTCGATTTTTAACTGGATAATACGGCGATCGAGCCGGTCCATGACTTCGGGCTTGGAGTCGATCTCCATGCGAATGCGTGCCGCCGCCTCATCGATGAGGTCAATGGCCTTATCGGGCAAAAACCGGTCAGTAATGTAGCGATGCGACAGCTCGGCAGCCGCAACAATGGCCGGATCAGTAATGGCAACGCCGTGATGCAGCTCATAGCGCTCTTGCAGACCACGCAAAATGGCGATGGTGGATTCGACGTCGGGCTCGTTTACCAGCACTTTCTGGAAGCGGCGCTCAAGCGCAGCATCTTTTTCTATGTACTTACGGTACTCGTCAAGCGTAGTGGCGCCGATGCAGTGGAGTTCGCCGCGCGAGAGCGCTGGCTTGAGCATGTTGCCAGCATCCATGGCACCTTCGGCTTTTCCGGCACCCACCATGGTGTGCATTTCATCAATGAAGACAATGGTACGCCCTTCGTCTTGCGACAGTTCTTTAAGCACAGATTTGAGACGCTCTTCAAACTCGCCCCTGTACTTGGCACCAGCCAGCAGTGAAGCAAGGTCTAGCGACAACACGCGTTTGCCTTTAAGGGTTTCAGGCACCTCGTTGTTGACAATGCGCTGAGCCAACCCCTCAACAATGGCTGTTTTGCCCACACCGGGCTCACCAATGAGTACTGGGTTGTTTTTGGTACGGCGTTGCAGTATCTGGATGGTACGGCGGATTTCGTCGTCTCGCCCGATAACGGGGTCAAGCTTGCCCAACCGCGCACGCTCTGTGACGTCAGTGGTGTATTTGGCGAGTGCCTCTCGGTTGGACTCGTCTTCAGCATCTGACACCGCAGCACCACCACGGACGGCCTCAATTGCGGCCTCAAGCGCCTTGCGTTGCAGGCCGGTTTCGCGCAAGATACGGCCGGTTTCGCCCTTGTCATCGGCCATGGCTAACAGAAACAGCTCGCTGGCTATATAGGTATCGCCGCGGTTTGCGGCTTCTTTTTCAGTGCGCGCCAAGGCAGCCTGAAGGTCACGACCAACCTGAATATTGCCTTCAGCACCCTGCACTTGCGGAAACCCGTCGATCTGGGTCTTGAGCGCCGAAGTCAGGCGGGTTGCTGACACGCCAGCGCGAGCGAGCAAGCTGCCTGTGCCGCTGTCAGTATCGGAAAGCAGTGCCGAGAGCACATGCGCCGGCTCAATGTAGGGGTTGTCACGCCTTACGGCCAGGCTTTGTGCGTCGGCGATGGCCTGCTGAAACTTAGTGGTAAGTTTATCAAATCGCATAAGTTTTTCACGTCGAAATAAAGAAGGGCCGCTAGCCCGGATAAGCAATAGGTGTGGTCAAAACACAGGATTTCAAGCCCTTTTGACCCAAAAGCCCTTGTTTTCGCCACATCGTGTCGTGTGTCTCGTATACTTGATCTATCTCAAGTATTGTGCAGAAACAAACACATGTTTGAAAACGCCTACAATACCCACCGTACTGTCGCAACTGCGCAGTACCGACAAGCTAACGTCATTATTAGCTGTCCACCAAGTCGAGATTTATGCCCAAAAGAATTACCCTTACACCGGAAGCAAGTCGTTGCTCCACCTGCATGCTCAGCGAGATATGCCTTCCACTGGGCATGCCACGCAACGAGGTAGCTCAACTTGATGAACTCGTCCAGGAACGCATACGCATCCCGAAAGGCAAGGCATTGTTCCAGCTGGGCGACAAAACTGACGCCGTATACGGACTGCGTTTCGGCTCGTTGAAGACGCAGCTTGAAGACGCATCAGGCCACATGCAAATTACGGGCTTTTTACTGCCCGGCGAGATCGTGGGGCTTGATGGCCTGCTTGAAAACACGCACGTATGCCAGGCAATTGCGCTTGAAGACAGCGAGGTATGTGTCATACCGCTGAATGAACTGGACATATTGGGGCAAAAATTACCCTCCCTGCAGCCGCAGTTCCGACGCCTCATGAGCAAAGAAATCAACCGATCACACCGCTTGGCCATGGCTTTGGGCGCTTTGCGGTCTGAGCAAAGGCTGGCCGCATTTCTGGTCAACCTATCGCAACGATTGGCGGTATTGGGGTACTCACCGGTCGAATTTATTTTGCGTATGAGCCGCGAAGAAATCGGCAATTACCTGGGTCTCACACTCGAAACCATTAGCCGGTTATTTTCGAGATTTGCGCGCGAAGGCCTGATCCGCGTTCAGCAGCGTGAGGTGCATATACTCGACATGCGCACTCTGCAGGAGTTGTCCGGAAACGATTGCGGGTAGGCTCTGCGCTGCCTGTGGTGATCTAAAACACGGCAGGGCTCTTGCCTGAGGCCCTTGACCACGGCTGGGCCGTCGCATAGAGGCCCTCGAATACTGCCAGGCTCTTGCCTAGTGTGCCCTCGAACACGGCCAGGCGCTGCCTGCGTCCTCGGACGCGGCAAGGCTCCAATACCTTCAGTCATTGACCGGGTCGCCAAACTCGTCAAGAATAATGCCGCGCGGCGCCATATGCAGCGTCAGCGCACTCGATAGCGCCGACATCAGCCAAAACAGAAAAAAGCCGCCTGCATAGACCTGCTGGCGGCTTGCACTGATGTAGCCTAAAAACTCGATATCAAGCGGATCGATAAACGCGAACACTGTGGCGCTGGTTGCCGCCCCCACCAAAAACGATGGCCATAAAATCCACATCCATGAACGTCGCCGCATAATACTTGATCTCCCGTTGTGGTTATTGCTTTGGCCGATTGTAGCGTCAACGGGCAGCAGCGTCAGGCCCTTGTTGCTGTGAGGCGGCCTTCTGCTCCGACTCGGCCCCAACAGCCTTGGTAGCGTCGGTTCGTTCGACCACCAAACCACGCTTGACGCCACCATCGGTAATGGCCACATCAGAGAAATTTTGCACGGCCAGCACAATGGTAATGGCACACGCAACAATAGCCAACGCCGGGCCTGCCATGATGATCCAGGGCCACGGCTCTTTGTACCAGGGTCTGGGAGCAGGCGTACGATCTACACCCGTGAACGCTTGTTTGCTGCGTGCCTGCTGTGTCAGGCCTGAATGTTGCTGAGCCGCTCGAGACATGGCAATACCCCCTTGTTAATTTGGTACAAAATAGCTGGATTTTTCAGCAACAACGGTTGTCTTGCCATCATCGTACTGCCCAGTCGACTTGATTTCGATGTTATGCAACCCCGGCGTGGCGTTATTGGCCGGCAGTCGCACCACAATGGGAACCAGTCGATTCGAGGCGGCCGGAACCTCGACAACATCCGTGTTTTCATCTGCTGTCGCTACCGACAAGCCCGGCAAGCCGTCAACACTGAGCGTCAGAGTTAGCGGTGATTCAGATGTATTGATCAACTGCAGACGGAATACGTTCTCGATCACGCCCCCAGCCACTTCACGTCCGAGAGCACCACGGTCTCGAATGACATCCATTCGTAGCGTCGTACGTGTAACCAGAGAAACCACGAAACCTATGGCAACCAGGGTCAGAATCGCAGAATAAATAAGCACACGCGGCCTGAACAAACGCTTGCGAGCCTGAGGTTGCGACAGCCCGTCGGTAATGGCCCTACCCGAGGTATAGCGAATCAAACCCGGAGCGTAATCCATTTTTTCCATGACTTGATCACAGGCATCGACACAGGCGCCGCAGCCTATGCACATGTACTGCAGGCCATCGCGGATATCGATACCCGTGGGGCACACCTGCACACAGAGACTGCAGTCAACGCAGTCGCCCATACCTGCTTCTTTGTGGTCAATACGGCGTGACCGCCCGCCACGCGGCTCGCCACGGACGTGGTCGTAAGTAACTACGAACGTATCGTCGTCGACCATGACGCTCTGGAAGCGGGCATACGGGCACATATACTGACAAACGGCTTCGCGCATAAAGCCCGCGTTGCCCCAGGTGGCAAATGAATAAAACACCATCCAGAACCACTGCCAGGGCCCCAGGGTAAAGTGCAGCAACCCCATGCCAAGCTCACGAATTGGCGCAAAATACCCAATAAACGTAGACCCCGTCCACCAGGCAATGGCTATCCAGACAAGATGCTTGGTGGCCTTGAGACGAAGCTTGCGCCAGCCCCAGGGTGCCTCATCCAGACGAATACGGGCCAGTCTGTCGCCTTCAATGCGGCGCTCGACCCACATGAAAATTTCGGTATAAACCGTCTGTGGACAGGCATAACCACAGAAGAGGCGCCCGGCTATGGCGGTAAACAGAAACAGCGCAAAGGCTGACAGAACCAGCAATACAGCCAGATAAATAACGTCTTGAGGCCACAAGACCATACCAAAAATATAAAACTTGCGCGCCCCAAGATCGAACAGCACGGCCTGGCGACCATTGTATTGCAGCCACGGCAGGCCATAGAACACCAACTGCGTGAGAAACACCATGACGATGCGCCAGCGCGCAAATATCCCCGTGACCGAACGCGGGTAGATCTTGTTGCGTACATCGGCAAGCGCTTTCTCAACTTGCGGAGAGGAACCCCCGTTGACCTTTTCAACACGTGGCGGACGCCATGCCGGCGTGGCCTGGGCATCCGCTTTGGGTTCAGCGGGCCTTACGGTGGGTTTACTGCTCATGGTATGCCTCTATGCGTTTACTTCGCCGCGGATGCCGGATTCGACAGACCCCACACCCAACCTGCAAGCATGCGGATCTGGTCTTCACTCAGAATGCCTTCCTGGGCAGGCATTATGTTTTCACGTCCATTCAATATGGTCTTAACAATAGATGCCTCTGAGCTGCCGTACAGCCACACATTGTCTGTCAGATTTGGGGCCCCCACCAGGTGGTTGCCTTTACCTTCGACGCCGTGGCAGGCCACGCAAAACGTGTCAAAACCACGTTTGCCTGGCACCACTTTCAGCTGGTCTGCCGCCAGCCCTGAGAGCGACCGTACATATTGCGCAATGTTGGACGCTTCGGCTGCACTGATCTGTGCCGACCATGGAGGCATGATGCCATGCCGGCCTTTGGTAATCGTCTGCACAATGGTTTCAGGCTCGCCACCGTATAGCCAGTCGCCGTCCGTCAGGTTAGGAAAACTGCCGGCACCGCGCGCGTCTGAGCCGTGGCATTGTGCGCAGTTGTTCAAGAACAGCCTTTGCCCAATTTGGCGCGCCTCAGCATCATGCGCAATTTCGGTAATTGGCATTTCGCGGTAGGCCGCGTACAGGGGCTCGATACGCTCTCTGAGCGCCTCCTGGTGCTGCTTGACCTCTTTGGCTGCAGAAAAGCCCAACAGGCCATCGTAGCTACCCAACCCAGGGTACAAGAACAGCACACCTAAGGCCGCCACACACAAAAGAATGTAAAACACCGTCCACCAGCGTGGTACAGGCGTATTGAGCTCAGTCAGGTCACCGTCCCAAACATGGCCTGTATCTTCGACTGCTGGCACCTGGCGGCCCAGCCATGCCCGTTGCGTATACAACAGCCACAAACAGAAGGCAATACCGCCAAGCGTAATGGCCGCAATGAACCAGCTCCAGAAGCTGCTCACAAATTCATTCATGATTGATCCCTTCTTTCTTATTCATCACGGGCTCGTCAGGCAACGCGAAGGGCAGCATGGCCGCCTCACGATTCGCGTCCGCACGCCCTCTCGAGAATGCCCACCACACAATCCCCAGAAAAGTGATCATGGCAAGCAGCGTCGCGATTGCATTCAGGACAGCCATTTAGCGCACCCCTTCCGAAACAACCTTGGCTGCGGCCTCACGCCCCGCCACGCCCAGCCCCTGCAGGTAAGCCACGACGGCATCTTCTTCGGTCTTGTCTTTAAGCGCTTCGGGCGCTGCCTGAATTTCTTCGTCGGTATAGGGCACACCAAGTATGCGCAATCTGCTCATGCGTGTTTGCACGGCGGTGCCTTCTACCGTGTTGTGCTGCAGCCAGGGATAGGCAGGCATATTCGACTCCTTTACAACCATGCGCGGATCACGCAGGTGCAGACGGTGCCAGTCGTCTGAATAGCGCTGACCCACACGCGCCAGATCGGGACCGGTGCGCTTGGAGCCCCACAAAAATGGGAACTCGTAGCTGGATTCGCCAGCCAGTGAGTAAGGGCCATAACGCTGCACTTCGTGGCTAAGCATGCGAATTTGCTGCGAGTGACAGCCAACGCAACCTTCACGTATATAGATATCACGCCCCACCAGCCTCAAGGCTTCGTAAGGTTTGACACCCTCTGTGGGCGTGGTCATCGAATGCTGGAAAAACAGCGGCACGATCTGGACCAGCCCTGCGAAAGAAATCACCAGAATGCTCAAAATAATGAGCAGACCGACGTTGGTTTCAATCAGCTTGTGCGAAAAACCGCTAGACTTCTTAGACATAATTCAGGCTCTCCTCAAGCTGTAGCCATGATCGGGCGGCGCAACGCGGGATCAATCGCGTCAGGGCTGAACAAAGGCACTTCAGGATTCACCCTGGTCTGGCCACGCACGGTAATCCAGGTATTCCACGCCATCACGCACATGCCCGACAGGAACATCAACCCGCCAGCAAGCCGAATTACGTAGAACGGATAGGTTGCCTTCACGGCTTCAACAAAGCTGTAGGTGAGGGTGCCGTCTGCCTCGGTGGCGCGCCACATCAAACCTTGCATGACACCGGCAATCCACATCGAAGCGATATAGAGCACCACGCCCAGCGTGGCAATCCAGAAATGCAGATCGACCAGACGCATATTGGCCATTTGTGTACGGCCATACAGTCGCGGAATCAGGTAATAGAGCGAACCAAAGGTAATCATGGCCACCCAGCCCAGCGCTCCCGAGTGCACGTGACCCACGGTCCAATCGGTGTAGTGCGATAAGGCATTAACCGTACGGATCGACATCATCGACCCTTCAAAAGTGGACATACCGTAAAACGAAAGCGACACCACCATGAACTTCAGAATGGGGTCAGTGCGCAACTTGTGCCAGGCGCCTGACATCGTCATAACCCCGTTGATCATGCCGCCCCACGAAGGTGCAAGAAGAATAAGCGACAGCGCCATGCCCAGCGACTGTGTCCAGTCAGGCAATGAGGTGTACAAAAGATGGTGCGGGCCAGCCCACATGTAGGTAAACGCCAGCGCCCAGAAGTGAACAATTGACAAACGATACGAGTAAATAGGACGCTCGGCCTGCTTGGGCACAAAGTAATACATCATGCCCAGAAAGCTGGTGGTCAAGAAGAAACCCACCGCGTTATGACCGTACCACCACTGCACCATGGCATCTTGCACGCCACTGTATATGGAGTATGACTTGAACCAACCGACAGGGATTTCCAGGTTATTGAAAATATGCAGCACGGCAATCGTCAAAATATACGAACCAAAAAACCAGTTGGCCACATAAATATGCTTGACGCGCCGCTTGGCGATCGTGCCGAAGAAAACGATGGCATACACAATCCAGACCAGCGCAATCAGAATATCAATTGGCCACTCGAGCTCTGCGTATTCTTTGGTGCTTGTAAAGCCCATGGGCAGCGTGATGACCGCTGCCACCAACGCCAATTGCCAGCCCCAAAAGGTAAATGCCGACAATTTGTCGCTGAACAAACGCACTTGACAGGTACGTTGCACCACGTAGTACGACGTTGCAAACAACGCATTACCACCAAACGCAAAAATAACAGCGTTGGTGTGCAATGGCCGCAGGCGCCCATAGCTCAGCCAAGGCGTTTCAAAATTAAGCTCAGGCCAAATAAGCTGTGCAGCGATTAATACGCCCACCGCCATGCCGATAACACCCCAAAATATGGTGGCGATCGAGAACTGTCTGACCACCCCATAATTGAAGACTTCGACCTGCTTCCCCGCAGTATCGAAAGTGCCCATGAGTTTCCCCTAAACAATAAAAAGTTAACGCTATAAATAAATCAATTCGGATCGTTCTGTTCGCAGCTGTCAGCTTCCGGGCCTGGCCGAGTCCGTCGGCTCAGGCACCGTCGGTGCCGTTCGGTCATCGTCTTCCAGTATCAAATCTCCGACCGATCCTGCATCATCAAACTGGCCGGCAAAAATAGCCCACCAGAATGCAGCGCCAATTGCGATGACCAGCAAAAGAGAGATAGGAAGCAGCAAAAACAGAGAAGACATAGATCAGCCCTGTGCCGGCGCCCCCTGCCAACCACCCGCTGCAGAATGCGTGTGACGGCGATACAACCGCCAGGAGTTGCCTGCAACGGCCAGCGACGATAGAAGCATGCTGATGGCAGCAAGCCAGGGCTGCACAAGCCCTATGGCTGCCAGCGGCGTCATGAGCAGGTGCCAGACAATGGAACCATAAAGATTCTGGCGGGCAACCCGGTCTGTGGACTGTATGAGGCATTGCACGTCAGCATCGGCGCGCAATGGCTGGGAAGACAGACAGGCATGCGCCGCTGCCGTAGCGGTGGGCACAGACATGGCCATGGCGCACGGGCAGCTCATGACCAGTAACGCCACCATGATGCCGATGGCACGTTCAGGCGCATGCATGTACCACGTTGCTCCAGCAATAAATGCTAACGCAAGCTGAATAACAACAAACCAGAACGCAAGCGTGTTGGCATGCCCCGAGATCGACTTTCTGAACTGTTCGACCAACTGATGGTTGGCGCCAGCATCAATAGATTGGCGTGCGCATAATTCAAGATAACGAGCGGTAAGCAGAAACGCTACGAACATGGTGGCCGAATCAAAATAGACCTCACCGCGCCCCGTCCACGTCGTATACACACTCGGCACAAATGCCGCAACAATGCTGAGGGCTACGGGCACGTCCATGCCTACCCGACCGCGGCGCAGTTGTGTCAGTGCACCCTGCCACACAGGGATTGCGCAATACAGAATAATGGGAGCCGTAATGACCAGGCTGATCCAATTCATCATGACAATGGCATCATCCAGGAGCGCAAGGTTGTCGGGCGCCATGCTTTCAGACCGCAAATACCCCGGAAACGCGAACATCATCACCTGCATCATGGCCAACCAGCCAAGACCCATACGTGCCAGCATGCGACGTCGCGCGAGGCGATCGTCGTCGGACAGCCCTTGAGGCGTAGAAAAAATTGAATAGGCGCGCATGGCCCAAAATATAGAATACGGGGAAACCCCGGGTGTTGATTTAGATCAAGGCCCGGGTGTGCCCTAGGGGAACCCGACTTGTCGCGATTGTGGCGGCTGCACATAAGTGTGGCGCCAGCCCAACTCTTTAGAGTCGGGCGGCGCCACTATACCAAATCAAACCAATCTTGGCAGAAAGACTAAACCTAATTTGCTGCCAAATGCTGCAAAAAAACAGTATTTTACCGGCTTTGAGCCTTTATACTGCCTCAGTACCAGAGAGTCGGGCTGTCACTCAGCCCGACAAGCTCAGACCGCGGCTGATTCAAACTGCTCTTCTTCCGTCGAGCCTGTCAGTGCCGTAGTCGACGACTGGCCGCCTTCGATAGTCTGAGTAACAGCGTCAAAATAACCGGTACCCACTTCGCGCTGATGCTTAACAGCGGTAAAGCCAAGATCGGCCGCCGCGAACTCTTTCTGTTGCAGTTCAACAAAAGCGCTCATCTGATTACGGGCGTAGCCATGCGCCAGCTCGAACATGCCGTAGTTCAGTGCATGGAAGCCTGCCAGTGTGATGAACTGATATTTGTAACCCATGGCACCGAGTTCGCGCTGGAATTTCGCAATCGTGGCGTCGTCAACGTTTTTCTTCCAGTTAAAGGAAGGCGAGCAGTTGTAGGCCAGCATTTTGCCTGGGAACTGGCGATGGATTGCATCGGCAAACTTCTTGGCGTACTCAAGATTAGGCGTGGACGTTTCGCACCAGATCAGATCGGCATATGGTGCATAAGCCAGACCACGCGAAATCGCCTGATCAATACCGGGACGTGTACGGAAAAAGCCTTCAGCAGTGCGTTCACCGGTTACAAACGGCTGATCATTAGGGTCCATGTCGCTGGTAATGAGGTCAGCCGCATCTGCGTCCGTGCGGGCCAGCAGCAATGTAGAAACGCCTTGTACGTCAGCAGCCAGACGGGCAGCCACCAGCTTAGCCACGGCATCACGAGTAGGCACGAGCACTTTGCCACCCATATGACCGCACTTCTTCACGGAGGCCAGCTGATCCTCAAAGTGAACGCCAGCGGCACCCGCATCAATCATGGATTTCATCAGCTCGAAAGCATTTAGAACACCACCAAACCCTGCTTCGGCGTCTGCAATAATGGGCGCGAAGTAATCGATATAGCCCTCGTCCCCAGGATTTTTGCCTTCCATCCACTGAATCTGGTCGCATCGGGTAAGCGAATTGTTAATGCGACGCACCACCAGAGGCACCGAGTTGGCGGGGTACAACGACTGATCGGGGTACATTTCACCGACAATATTGGCGTCGCCAGCTACCTGCCAGCCTGAAAGATAAATAGCCTTCAAACCCGCCTTGACTTGCTGCATGGCCTGGTTGCCCGTGAGCGCACCCAACGAGTTGACGAAAGGCTCGGTGTGCAGCAGATCCCAGAGCTTTTCTGCACCACGACGGGCAAGCGTGTGTTCAACCGTGATTGAACCGCGAAGGCGCACGACTTCTTCTGCACCGTAGCCACGCTTGATGCCTTGCCAGCGTGGGTCTTCTGCCCATGTACGTTGCAAAGCGCGTATTTCGTTTTCTCGAGTGCTCATGATGACATCCTTAAATAGACAAAGAAATAAAGGGGTAATCCATGAACAAAGTGTACGCTGTTGCTGCGCTGCACCTAACACTTATGTCTTATATAAGACAGAAAATTTTACCAATAAAAATCAATAACTTGTCGTTCTTATTTTGTATTGTGAAATGCTTTCTTCTTTTATGAAATGAAAATTCGTGCAATGCAGCGAGAGCATTTCGCATTATGAAGTGAGCATTTCATAGCGTGAAAAAAGAGGGCTTCAAGGTACAATCAAATCAGGCTTCGTACATTGGCATCTCGCCGC
Source organism: Alcaligenaceae bacterium (assembly GCA_013416395.1). Classification (GTDB taxonomy): domain Bacteria; phylum Pseudomonadota; class Gammaproteobacteria; order Burkholderiales; family Burkholderiaceae_B; genus Allopusillimonas. Next base: position 36,211 of record JACCEP010000005.1, on the reverse strand, counting down.
CACCTTATACATTCGTTTTTATCATGCAAGAAAACATGCTCGAACATGCCCCGCTCGGGCATGATGTCGTATTTCCGCAGGCATACGACCCTTTATTACTCTTTCCCATTCCACGATCCACTAATCGCAATACCCTAGCCACACCTGAAAACTGGTTCGGTGCCGACATCTGGAATGCCTACGAGCTCTCCTGGCTAACGCCTCGAGGCAAGCCCATCGTAGCCGTGGGTCAGTTTATCTTTCCGCACTCCAGCCCCAACTTGGTGGAATCCAAGTCTTTCAAGCTTTACCTGAACTCATTCAGCGAAGAGCGCTACGTCGATGCAGCCGCTATCAGTGCGATCATGCACCGCGATCTTGAAAAGGCTACGGGCGAACAGGTAAAGATACATCTCGAGCCACTTACTGGCCATGATCGGCAACAGTGTCAGCCACTTGAGGGTATAAATATCGACGCCGCTGATATTGATATTCAACACTATTCACCCATGCCCGGGCTACTCGCCTGCCTTGCCAACGCAAGCGTTGTTACTGAAATACTCGTGTCTGATTTGCTTAAATCAAACTGCCCGGTAACCGGGCAGCCGGACTGGGGCAGCGTACAAGTTAGGTATACGGGGCCGCAAATCAATCGCGAAGCGTTGCTCGCGTACATTGTTTCGCTACGCCGCCATACAGAGTTTCATGAACATTGCGTAGAAAAAATGTTTTGTGATATTTGGGCAGCCTGCGCACCCCAAGCCTTGTTTGTGCGCGCCTGTTACACCCGACGCGGCGGGCTTGACATCAACCCCTGGCGCAGCAGCGAACCGGCGCAACCCCAGCCAGCACGCACGATACGACAATAAGCAGTCAGGCGCGCGCGCGTTGCATCACCGGTACAGATTTGCCTGCTGCCTTGGCAACACCCACCGCAAGAAAGGCCGCTGCAGCAAAAGCAATGGCCGCGCCATACCAGGGCCCGCGACCAAAGCCGGCGTCAAGCAGCAGCCCAAAACTCACGGGTGCCAGCGACGAACCCACGTCCATGCCAGAGTACACCAGCCCATACACTGTACCGGTTGCCCCTTTAGGCGTAACACGCCGGATCAGCATGTCACGCGACGGGGCGGACACTCCCGAGCAAAACCCTGCCAAAGCCACCAAAGCCATGGCAAACATGGGCGGCACCATACCCAGCGCCAGAACCACCAGCAGCGCACCCGCGAGCAGCAAAGAAACAAATACCGTGCGTTCTGTATTGGGCGTGGTCCCTACCAGAAAGCCCCCCGCCACCATGCCTACCGCTGCGGCAACCATATAGGCTGAAAGCGTTGTGCCCGCCATGACCTTGGCTATGCCATAGACATCACCCAGCATGGGAATGGTGTAGTTCTGCACCGCAGACAAGGCAATGGATGTACAGGCAAAAAACAGGAAAGCGCCCCACAGCGCTGGCTGAACCAGCAAGGTTGCCAGGGTCTGACCTACCGACTGACGCGCAAGGTCTGGCGCGGCACTGCTCTGCGCGTTATCTTCGGCCGGTGGCGTAAACGCCTCGTTGCGCCCCCCAAGAAGATCTCGGCCCAACCAGGTAAGAAACAGAATAAAACCAACCAGAGCCGCAGCCCCAAAGGCAGCCACCCGCCAATTGGCGGCGTAGATAAGCGCCGCCATAAATACCGGCGTAAGCGCCCAGCCCAGGTTACCCGTTAGACCGTGCGCACTGTAGGCATGCCCCAGGCGCTCGCCACTGACGCGATGATTGATAATGGAGTAATCAACGGGATGAAAGATGGAGTTGCCGATGCCACCTATAACGGCGGCAAGCATTAACATGGCATAGCCCGTGGACAGCCCGATCAAAATACCGGCCACCACAAAACAGCTAAGCCCAAAACGCAGCACCGGAGCGGGCCCTATGCGGTCAACCACAAATCCCGAAGACGCCTGCCCCAGGCAAGATACCAAGAAAAACACAGATGCCAGTAGCCCGAGCTTGACGAAGTCGTAGCCATACTCATGCGCCAGAGACAGATAAAGCGTGGGCAGCACCAACTGAAAAAAGTGCGATGAAGCATGCACCGCTCCGATAAGACTGATTATCTTCCAGTCTTGGCGCTTGATTGCAGCAGCTTGAGCCTGTTCAACTGCGATGGTGGTCATATCTTTATCACCGAAAAAAGATCAAGCCTGTTGCTGATCTGATTTGTTCCGGATCTCAGGCCAGGCACGACGCAGGTAATAACACATAGACCAAACCGTCAGAATGGCCGCTATTACGATCAGGATCTGCCCCAGCAACTGTAACGATAGGCCATACAGCGGTTGCCAGTACAGCAGGCAAGGTATGGCCACCATTTGCGTTGCTGTCTTGAACTTGCCCAAGCGGTGAACAGCCACACTACCACTGGCACCTATTTTGGCCATCCATTCGCGCAAGGCAGAAATGGTGATCTCGCGGCCAATGATAATAAGCGCAATAAATGAATCAACACGGCCCAGGTTTAGCAAAATAAGCAAGGCCGCGCACACCATGAGCTTGTCGGCGACCGGGTCAAGAAACGCACCAAATGAAGAAGTTTGATTCCAGCGCCGTGCCAGCCAGCCGTCAAACCAGTCAGTAAGTGCAGCAACAATAAAGGCGGCAGCCGCCACGGCATCTCGCATCGGCATCGAGAGCCAGTGTTCGGGCAAATAAAACAGCGCCACGATCAACGGGATCATGGCAATGCGTAGCCAAGTCAGGGCAATGGGCAAATTTATAGGCATAAGTGAAATACTACTCTATCGGAGCGCATGATAGATGCGTTCTGCCAGTTCATCGGAAATTCCGTCTATCGAACGCAAGTCGTCAATGCTGGCATCGACCACGCCCGAAAACCCGCCAAATCGGGCAAGCAACTTCTGCCGACGGCGGGCACCCACACCTTCGATCTCTTCCAGGCGCGATACATTACGCGCCTTCGCCCGTCGGGCTCGCATACCTGTAATGGCAAAACGATGGGCCTCGTCACGAATCTGCGCAACCAGCATCAAGGCTGCCGACTCTATGCCCAGCGCCACCGGCGGCCTTTCATCGGCAAACACGAGTGTTTCCAGACCCACCCGTCGCCCTTCTCCTTTGGCGACGCCAACCAGTACGTGCGTATCCAGACCTAGCTCTACAAATACCTGACGAGCAACCTCAACCTGCCCTTTACCGCCATCGATAAGCACAATCGACGGCATCTCGGCATCACCATCGGCCACACGGCCAAACCGCCGCGTCAGCACCTGCCGCATCGCGGCATAGTCATCGCCCGGTGTAATACCCGCGATGTTGTAACGCCGATAAAGTGACGGCTGCATATCGTTGTGGCGATAGACCACACAAGAGGCCTGGGTGGCTTCGCCAGCAGTGTGGCTGATGTCGAAGCACTCAACATGCATGGCATCCAGCGCCGCCTCATCCGTATCCATATCGAGAGAAGTCGCCAGCGCCTGGGTACGCGCAACCCGCGCCGTCGACTCACCGAGCATACGTGTCAAAGCCATCTCGGCATTGCGCTGTGCCTGCTCCAGCCATGTCTTGCGCACACCCTGAGGCTTGATCAACAGACGTGCTTTGACACCCGTCTGCTCTGCCAGCAGGCTCAGTAAGTCAGGATCAGTCAGCCGGTGCGAACAAACCAGTACTGGCGGCATGGCGCTGTCTACGTAATGCTGTGCTATAAATGCCGCCAGCACATCTTCCAGACTGGAATCGGCATGCGTGTTGGACGGGAAAAAGGGTTTATCACCCAAATGCCGCCCCCCACGCACCATGGCCAGATTCACACACACCCGGCCTCCCATTGCCAACACGGCAATAATATCGACGTCGTCATTACCGATTTTTTCCATGGATTGCTGTTGCAACACCTTGGACAACGCCCGCATCTGGTCACGCAATACCGCTGCCAGCTCAAAATCAAGGGTTTCGGAAGCCTGCTGCATGCGCTGCCCGATATCCTGCAGCACATCATCGGCCTGCCCCTCGAGAAACTTAATCGCTCTTTGAACATCAGCCTGATAATCTTCCTGCGAAATCAGGTTGACGCATGGCGCCGAACATCGCCCAATCTGATACAGCAAACAGGGCCGTGAGCGGTTGGCAAAAACACTGTCTTCACACGTGCGCAGACGAAAAACGCGCTGCAGGATCTGTATGGTCTCGCGCACGGCCCAGGCATTTGGATAAGGCCCGAAAAATCGCCCTTTGCCACTGGTACTGCCCCGGTAATAGGCTATGCGTGGAAACGCGTGATCCGAAAACATCAGGTAGGGATACGACTTGTCATCCCTGAACAAAATGTTGTAGCGCGGTTTGAGGCGCTTGATTAAATTATTTTCAAGCAATAACGCTTCGGCTTCGGAGCGTGTAACCGTCACCTCCAGCCTTACTACCCGCGACACCATATGGCTGATGCGCGGGCTTGAAAGGTTTTTCTGGAAGTAAGAGCTGACGCGTTTTTTCAGGTCGCGCGCCTTGCCGACGTACAGCACCTCCCCTTTTTCATCAATATGCCGGTAAACACCCGGCAGATGAGGCAGGTCAAGCAGAAACGATTTGAGATTGAAGTCGTCGGGCATATTGATAGCGTTCATCTGCTTGCAGGGCATCCCAGTCTGGCGCGGGCACGGAGGGCATCAGACGACGTATACGTTGCACAGCGTCTTGGTCGTGCATGTGTCTGAGCCTGGACAGCAGTTCATCGGCCAGATCTGGCCGGTTACACACCAACACCATGTCGCAGCCTGCTGTTAATGCGGCCTCGGCCCGGGCAAGAATATCGCCGGCGACCGTAGCCCCTTCCATGGTAAGGTCGTCTGAAAAAACCACCCCATCGTAGCCCAGATCTTGGCGCAGTACTTTTTGTATCCAGAAAGGAGAGAAGCCGGCCGGGTTGGGATCGACCTCACGATAAATAACGTGGGCAGGCATGACGGAGGGCAATACCATATCGCCCAGCCAACCGTAGGGTGCGGCATCTTCCTGCATGATTTCGTCGAAGCTGCGTCCGTCGACCGGAATCTCATGGTGAGAATCTGCCTCGACAGCGCCATGGCCAGGAAAGTGCTTACCGCATGCTGACATGCCGGCCAGCATCAGGCCCTGAATCAGGGCACGTGCAAGCAGCGCCACAACACGCGGATCGCGATGAAACGCACGATTACCAATGACCTGGCTTACGCCGTAATCCAGGTCAAGCACGGGCGTAAAGCTAAGGTCTACGCCACAGGCGCGCAACTCGGCACCCAGCACATACCCCGTCTCAGAAGCCAGGCGCATAGCCGCCAGCGAGTCTTCGGCCCACAGATTACCAAAAACACTCATGGCCGGAATTGCGGTGAACCCATCACTGCGAAAACGCTGCACGCGACCACCTTCGTGATCCACAGCAATAAGCAAAGGCTCTGCGCGGGCCTCGTGAATGGCCTGGCACAGTGCTGATAACTGGGCTCGGTTTTCAAAATTTCGGGCAAACAGAATGACCCCGCCGACCAATGGATTGCGCAGCCGTGCGCGCTCGTGCTCGGTAAGCGTCGCACCTTCGACATCAACCATGACAGGGCCGGGCGGCAAAGTGCTGTGTGACGTGTTTTCGCTCATAAAATAGGTTCTCAAACAGTTAGGGCCGGGAGCGCCTCGACCACGACAAAGGCCGCCACGGTATCAGACTCATCAGTAACAGACACATGGGCTGCGCCAAACCGCTCACCATACCAGTCAGCGAGCGGCCCCGACAAATGCACGCGCGGCTTGCCACTGGCCTCATTAAGGGTTTGCATACGAGACCAGGTCATGGGGGTACGCATGCCCAGGCCTATTGCCTTTGAGAAAGCCTCTTTGGCAGCAAACCGTGTAGCCAGGAAACGCAGCCCGCGCGCGGGGTCGCTGGCATAGCGTCGGTGGAATTTCTCAATTTCTTGCGGGCCCAGAATGCGTTGCACGAATTGCTCGCCCCATCGGGCGTAAACACGCTCGATACGCTCAAAGCGCAGTATATCTACCCCTATACCTGCTATTGCTGCAGGCAACTCACGCATAGCCATTTGTACATCCAAGAACACGCCCGAATATCAAATAATACCGTGCCTGCGCTGCTTAAGTGCCGTGCAGGCAAACGGGGCACCATTAGGGTGCCCCGTTTGCCTGGCCGTAACAGAACAATCAGACGACAGTCAGCGTCACATCAACATTGCCCCGCATCGCGTTCAAATAAGGGCTAATTAGGGTGCCCCGTTTACTTGGCCGCATCAAAACAATCAGACGACAGTCAGCGTCACGTCAACATTGCCCCGCGTCGCATTTGAATAAGGGCAAACAATGTGCGCCTTGTCGACCAGGGCCTGCGCCTGCTCACGCTCCATCCCCGGCACGGAAATCTTCAGCTCAACTTCAATGCCAAAACCGTTGGGGATAGGGCCAATACCCACCAAGCCGTCAATGCTGGTGTTCGCTGGCAATTCAACCTTCTCACGCGAGGCCACTAGTTTCAGGGCGCCCAGAAAGCATGCCGAGTAACCTGCGGCAAACAACTGCTCCGGGTTAGCGCCACCACCTGCTCCACCCATTTCGGTTGGGACGGCCAGTTTGATATCCAGCACGCCATCCGACGAAACTGCACGACCGTCACGGCCGCCAGTTGCAGTGGCCTGGGCGCGGTAAACAACTTTTTCTAAAGACATGGCAATCTCCTGTTGGTTGAATTCAAGTGATACACAGTATCAGCTGACGGGTTGGGCACGGCCCCGCTCGTGGCCGGTGTGGCGGCGTGTACCGCCACATAAAAAAACAAAACTGTTTATACCGGCACTTTGGCGCCAGCATAACCAGGCAATTTCCTCGAGAAGCAAACTTGAGGCATTAATTGTTTTAAAAGAACATATTGTACTATTAAATAGCAAACTACCTAATTTTGCAAATCAGTATACCGTAGGCCAGGGAAACTCTGCGGTCAAAAAAGGCAGGCCCAATAAAATTCATCGCTTAGTGCAGCGGGTTCAGCTGAAAATCGACCTATTCAGACCATCCCTGGCTACTTATCTCATTTCAAACCGCACTTTGTTCTTTGCAGCCAGCTCGCTGGCCTGGCTTTTTCAGACGGAATTTAAGAAGGCTGGCACACCTACTATGGCCACTTTCCTTCCTGAACGCCTATTCCACTTGGGTACCACGCGCTGCGCCGCCGTGATCCTATTACATTGCCTTGTGGCAAGTCAGGGCAGCATCTGCCCTTGCGCATTAACGTCAGGCACAGCAAGGCCGTTTGTGCTGCTTCTGTGCGCTCATTGGCGAAGCTGGCCGCACACTGGGCCAGCATTTCGTCCCTAACTCATCAAGCCCGAAGCAAGCGCTCACGCAGGCTTTCAAGGGCTTTGCGGGTGGCAACAAGCTCGTCGGCCGAGCACTGGGTAGCACCTACGACCCCTTGCTGCACAGCATTTGCTCTGCTCTTGAGCGCTTCGCCGTCTGGAGCAAGAGAAACAATAACCTGACGCTCGTCGGCCTGGGCTCTTTGACGATGCACAAGACCCGCCACTTCTAGCCGTTTGAGCAGAGGCGTCAACGTCGCCGAGTCGAGAAAGAGTCGCTCACCGATTTCAGACACGGTCAGGCCATCACGCTCCCAGAGTACCAACATGACAAGATATTGTGGATAGGTCAGCCCGAGATCGCGCAGCAAGCTACGATAGATTTTGTTCATGGCCAGCCCTGTGGAGTACAGGGCAAAACACAACTGGTCATCAAGCAACAAGCTGGTAGTCTTTTCGTGCGAGGTTTTCTGCTTCATCCTTGCCATATTAAATCGCACACTATTTAAACACAAGCATGGCCGCGTGGTATCTGCAACGGCCCATGCAAGCCAGTTACCACGCAAACAATCAGAGCTTGATGAAATGCTCGCGATAGTGCTTGAGCTCGTCAATGGATTCGTAGATATCAGCCAAGGCTTCGTGCTTGCTCTGCTTGACGAAGCTGCGGTAAACCTCGGGTTTCCAGCGCAGCGACAGCTCTTTGAGCGTGCTTACATCAAGATTGCGATAATGAAAAAACGCCTCAAGGCGGGGCATGTACTTGACCATAAAACGGCGATCCTGCCCGACCGTGTTGCCACAGAGTGGTGATTTGCCCGCAGGCACATGCTGAAATAAGAACTGAAGCAACTGGTCTTCGGCCTCTTCCTCGGTTAAGGTAGATGCCTTGACTTTATCAACAAGCCCACTCTTACCATGTGTCGCGGTGTTCCACCGATCCATGGCATCAAGCAATTCATTGCTTTGATGTATAACAAGCACAGGCCCTTCAGCGACAAAAGCAAGATCCGCTTCCGTGATAACAATTGCCACTTCGATAATGCGTTCTTTTTCAGGATCTAGCCCGGTCATCTCCATATCGAGCCAAACCAGACGCTGGTCATTTACCGCCATATAATCTTTCCTTGAAAAAACAGATTTTCGCACACACCCACTATTTATGTTTACGCTGCTGTTTGTTGCTTTCCTGCTCGCCGACGTATTGACCCGTCTTTGGCTCGCTTCGCGCCAAATTAAACACGTGCGTACCCATCGCGCGCAGGTGCCCCCCGAGTTCGCCGACCGCATTGGCCTCTACAGCCACCAGCGCGCTGCCGACTATACGGTCGCCAGAATGCAGTTATCAATGATCGAGCATGTTGTCGAAGCTGCCGTGCTGGTTTGCCTTACCCTGCTGGGTGGCCTGCAGTTTCTCGATGTATGGTTGGGTGCGCTGATCGACAGCGAAATCCTGCGACAACTGGCGCTCATTGCTGCCGTACTTGCCATCTTAGGCACGGTAGGTCTTCCCTTCGCCATCTGGAGGCGCTTCAAGCTAGAAGCGAAGTTCGGCTTTAACCGGGTCACGCCAAAGCTTTTTGTTGCTGACACCGCCAAAACACTGGGTTTGACACTGGTGCTGGGCACTCCCCTTGCAGCCTGTGTGCTGTGGGTTATGGGCAATGCCGGCCCTGCATGGGTCTGGTGGGCCTGGGGTCTGTGGGTTGTTTTCAATTTTCTCATTCTGTGGCTATTTCCCAGTTTTATTGCCCCCTTGTTCAACAAATTTACGCCACTCGACAATCCCGACGTCGCCAAACGCATTCATGCGCTGGCACAACGCTGCGGGTTTTCGTTAAAAGGCCTGTTTGTCATGGACGGCTCACGGCGCTCAGCGCACGGCAATGCGTATTTCACCGGTCTGGGCAAGTCACGCCGAATCGTGTTTTTTGACACGCTGCTTGCGCGCCTTAGCACTGACGAAATCGAAGCGGTGCTGGCGCATGAGCTTGGGCATTTCAAACACAAACATATCACCCGGCGCATGATCGTCAGCTTTGGTGCCGCGCTGGTGTTCTTTTTGCTACTAGGATGGCTTTCGCAACAAGTGTGGTTTTATACACAGCTTGGCGTCATCCCGCAGTTGGGCCGTTCCAACGACGCGCTGGCACTCATCTTGATGTTTCTGGCCGTTCCTGTTTTTACCTTCTGGATCACACCTCTGGCCAGCTGGATGTCCAGGCGTGACGAGTTTCAGGCCGACCGCTATGCGACAGCACAGTGCCCTTCAGACTGGCTGGTTTCGGCTCTGGTGAAACTATATGACGACAATGCCGCCACATTAACACCCGATCCGGTACACTCAGCGTTTTACGATAGCCACCCGCCCGCCGTGATACGCATACAACACATCAAACATGGATAACACCCCTGTCCCGCAGGGGCGCGTCATTGCCGCGCATGGGCGTCACTATACGGTTGAATTGGCCGATGGAAGCCTGCGCAAATGCTTTCCTCGTGGCAAAAAATCGCAGGCCACGGTTGGCGACCTGGTAGCCTTTACGCCACAAGGCAATGATGAAGGCTCCATAGACCGCATTCTTCCGCGTCGCAATTTACTCTACCGCTCTGACGACACGCGTACAAAGCAATTTGCCGCCAATGTTGATCAACTGCTTATTGTGGTCGCACCCGAACCGTTATTTTCTGACGACTTACTGGGTCGTGCGTTGGTCGCGGCACGCAGTGTCGATATTGAGCCCATTATTATTCTGAACAAGTCAGATCTGCATGGCAGCATGCCGCTGGCCAGGCAGCGACTGCGGCATATTGTCGCCGCCGGATTCAAAGTTATTGAGCTAAGTGCGCTTACAACGGCTGAAGTCAACGCAGAATTAAGTAGCGTACTGCAAGACAAATGCAGCCTGCTGCTGGGGCAAAGCGGTATGGGTAAATCAACACTATTGAATGCCTTGGTACCCGACGCCGCCGCCGCAACGCGCGAGCACTCCCAGGCTCTGGGCGCTGGCAAGCACACCACCACCAGCACACGTCTTTACCATCTGCCCGGCAGCACGGGCGATATTATTGATTCTCCCGGCTTTCAGGCTTTTGGGCTATCGCATCTCACACCCGACGAAATCGTGCAGGGGTTTCCGGAATTTGATGACGTAATTGGCCTGTGTCGTTTTTACAACTGCACACATCGCCATGAGCCTGACTGTGGCGTGCTCAATGCGCTTAAAGACGGCAAGATTGCACCCGAGCGTCATGACTTGTATAAGCGCATACTGGCCGAAAACGAAGCAAGAAGCCGATACTAACAGCCCGTAAGGCGGCCCTGCCGCCAGAAGCAACGCGCTAGCATTTAGCCTTTAATTTTTAGCTCGGCCGCTGACAAATAGTGGTAAATATTTCGGATGAGCGCGGCCGTTGCACCCCAGATAAAGTAAGACTGCCAGGTAATCGAAAAATAAAAACGATGGCCGCCGTCTGGCAGATTGGCCTGATGCAGCCGATGAAGGCGCGGATCCAGCAGCACTGACAATGGCACCTCGAATACCTCAGCCACCTCTGTTGTATCGGGTGTAATGGTAAAGCCTGGCCGTATCACACCTATAACCGGCGTCATGGTAAAGCGGGTAGACGTCAAGAAACTGGGATGAGTACCAATAAGCTGGATGAACTCTGGCGCAACCCCGATTTCTTCGTAGGTTTCGCGTAAGGCAGCCGCAACGGCATCGCGATCAGTGCGCTCGATACGCCCACCTGGAAAACAAATTTGCCCAGCGTGGTCATACAAATGCGAAGCACGCTTGGTAAACAGCACATGCAGGCCAGATGGTCGTTGAACGAGCGGCACGAACACGGCCGCCTGAACCACACCCGCAGGATGCAGGAGGTCAGCGCTAAAGGACTCGGTAAATATGGGCTCGACTTTCCAGTCTATGCTGCGACCAAACGACGAGCATATGAAGTCGAGCTGGATGCTGTCTTGTGAAAGCGGCGCCAGCAAATCTGCGGGGACAACAGGCTGACTTTGGGGATCAAACCCCGGAGTCACTACAACGCGTTTGCGCCCAAGAGGTGACTTGCTTTCCGACATAGAATCCATAAAACACAAAGGGCACCCGCCGGGTGCCCTTGCTGGTAATCGAAGATGTGACTGCTTATTTAACAGCGGCCACCTTGGCCGATTTGCGAACCAGCTTCTCTTTGATACGAGCGGCTTTACCCGAACGGCTACGGAGGTAGTACAGTTTAGCACGACGCACATCGCCACGACGTTTTACTTCGATGCTGGCAATTTGCGGTGAGTAAAGCTGGAACGTACGCTCAACGGCTTCACCCGATGAGATCTTGCGCACGATAAACGATGAGTTAAGGCCGCGATTGCGTCGGGCGATTACAACACCTTCGTATGCCTGTACACGCTTGCGGGTGCCTTCAACGACATTAACGTTAACAATAACGGTGTCGCCAGGGGCAAATGCTGGCTTGGCTTCGCCGCCTGTAAGGCGGGCGATTTCTTCCTGCTCGATGGTTTCGATTAGGTTCACGGTAAAGCTCCTGGTTTCATCTTGATGCGGGCTGTTTTTTTGGTCTTTATTACAAGACCGCTGGCCAACCTTGTTGTTAACCGGATAAGGCCCGTCAGAGGATGAGTTAGCAAAGTCCGCAATTATACAATGCGCCGCAGCAATTTAAAAGCCGCTAGCCACCCCCAGCCACATTAGGCCAGGTATGGTGGCACCCCAGGCGAGAACGAGCACGACGTCAACCACCATGGCACCGCGCGTTAGCGTGGCAGATTTGCCCTGCCTCTTGCGGGCAGAACGTGACCAATTGGTAGAAACGTGGCGGGAAGCGATGGATTTCATGATTAAACCCCATAAGACAAAGGAATGACTTGGCAATAAGAGGGCAACCTTGCCCCCCGCCCAAACCCCGCTATACGGGGCACCTGGCCAATGCGGCAAAACACACTGGCTGCATAAACAGTACTGTATAAAACATCAGTTAGCTTTGCAAGCGATTTTTTGCAATGAGTACTTCAGGCAGCATGGCTTGCGGTACATCGTCACCTCAAGACTTCTGCGACAAAAGCCTGCGAAGCGCCCGTCGGCAACCAGCCAGGCCCTATTCCATATACTCTCTGGGGGAAGCTAACGCCTAACCACCAGCCTGGCTTTGGCCTGTTGTAAATCCACAATAAAAAACACCCCAAATACAAAGCAGGAGCTCTGTATTTGGGGTGTGCATACTTGGTGAAAAGTGTGGCAGTTGGGCGACTGCCTTAGGCGCATAACCTGGATTTGCAAAACGCCCTGAGGTAGTACCGCTTATGCATACTGGCAGTTTACGGTTGTGCTCCAGACCAACTCAGGCCGCGCTGATCGCGACCTGATTACTCTACACGCTAAGATTTACTTGTTAGGCTGAGGGGTTAAACGCAAATAAGGGCGCAAGGCTTTAAATCCTTTAGGAAATTTTTCCTTGGCCACCTCGTCAGATATTGAAGGAACAATAATGACATCCTCACCCTGCTTCCAGTTGACGGGCGTGGCAACACTGTAGTTGTCGGTCAGCTGCAGTGAATCGAGCACACGAAGAATCTCGTCAAAGTTGCGCCCTGTGCTGGCAGGGTACGTTAATGTCAGCCGAATCTTTTTGGCTGGGTCAATAATGAATACCGAGCGCACCGTCGCCGTGGTGCTGGCATTAGGGTGAATCATGTCATAAAGTGTTGCCACTTTATGATCTGGGTCGGCAAGAATCGGAAACGTCAGAGTGGTGTTCTGAGTGTCGTTGATGTCTTCGATCCACTTTTTATGAGACTCAGCGCCATCTACCGAAACTGCAATCACCTTGGCATTGCGCTTGGCAAACTCACCCTCGACGATAGACGTATAACCCAATTCAGTTGTGCAGACAGGCGTGAAGTCAGCAGGATGCGAAAACAAAACGCCCCAGCTGTCACCCAGCCACTCATGAAACCGGATGGTTCCGGCGGAAGAGTTCTGCTCGAAATCAGGGGCAATATCGCCCAGACGCAAAGTAGTCATAGAAGCTCTCTTTATAAGGCAATTGAACAACAAAGTTAGGCCATATAGTGTGACAGCATAAGCTGGCAAACGGAAATAGACTTTACGTATTAACTTATTCCGCCTGCCAGATTCAGTTTTTTACTTTGCCAAGGCCACTGCCGCATACCGCCCAGCCAGTTCACCTTCCTGGATGGCGGTAGACATGGCTTGAGCTCGCGGCAAAATATACGCCGCATAAAAAATACTGGTCGCGAGCTTCTGCGTATGAAATGCCGTGGCAGCCCCGTCGACCATACGCTTGTGACAAGCCAGCGCAGCGCGTGCCATTTGCCAGCCTGCGTATACGATGCCCGCCAACATGAGGTAGCTCACGCTACCCGTAAAAACCGCACGCGGTGACTCTTTGGCATTGGCCAGTACAAAGTGAGTGGCCTGCTCATTAGCATCTATCGCGGCGGCCAGCCTGCGCGCCATCAGGGCAAACCCTCCGGCATCATCGCCGCCCTGGTTGGCCGCTTCTTCGAGCTCAGCCACGGTTGCGTACATTTGAGAGGCAAGAGCCTTGGCGGTAGCGCCACCATCGCGCAATACCTTACGCCCGACAAAATCATTGGCCTGAATCGCCGTTGTGCCTTCATAAATGGTCAAAATGCGGGCGTCGCGATAGTACTGCGCCGCACCCGTTTCTTCGATGTAACCCATGCCGCCATGCACCTGCACACCCAGTGAGGCCACTTCGATAGATGACTCAGTGGAAAGGCCTTTTACCAACGGCACCAGATACTCATACAGGGCCTTGTTGCGCGCTTGTTCTTGAGCGTCTGGATGGTGGCGCGACTTATCAAAGGCCGCCGCCGCCACATAGGCCATAGCACGAGTGCCTTCGGTAAGCGCTTTCATGGTCATGAGCATGCGCTGCACATCGGGGTGGTTAACAATCGCAACAGGCCCCTGAGACCCTTCAAGCGCCTGCCCCTGCTGGCGGTCACGCGCATAAGCGTCGGCGTGCTGCAGGGCACGTTCGGACAGTGCAATACCCTGCACACCTACCGCATAACGGGCGGCGTTCATCATGATAAACATGTACTCAAGGCCACGATTTTCTTCACCTACCAGGTGCCCGATAGCCCCCTCGCCCACATCACCTTTACCTGCACCGTACATCAAAACGGTGGTTGGGCTGCCATGAATACCCAGCTTGTGTTCAATAGAAGCACACCACACGTCGTTGTGCGCACCAAGCGAACCATCATCATTGACAAGGTACTTGGGGACAATAAACAGTGATATGCCTTTTACGCCTTTGGGCGCATCAGGCGTGCGGGCCAGCACCAGATGGACGATATTCTCGGCCATGTCGTGCTCGCCATACGTGATGAAAATTTTCTGGCCTGACAGACGATAGGTACCATCATCCTGCTTTACTGCCTTGCTCGAAACCAATGCCAGGTCTGACCCGGCCTGAGGCTCGGTAAGGTTCATGGTGCCCGTCCAGCGGCCTTCAAGCATGGGCGGAATAAATAAATTTTGCTGTTCGGGCGTGCCTACCGCCGTCAGAGCCTCAATGACACCATCAGTCAGCAAAGGACACAGGGCAAACGACAGATTGGCAGCGTTAAGGTTTTCACCCGTGGGCGCGCCCACGAGCTTGGGCAAGCCTTGCCCCCCCCATTTAATCTCGTGCTGCAGCCCTTGCCACCCACCCTGCGCGAACTCCTGAAAGGCTTCTTTGAAGCCAGGCGACGTTTCAACCTTGCCATCGCTCCATTTGGCCGGATCCGTATCACCACTGTGATTCAACGGAGCAAGCGCCTGCTCGACGAAGCGTGCGTTTTCTTCGAGCACCGCATCAACCAGATCTTCAGACACCTCTTCAAAGCCTGGCATTGCCAGTACGTCATCCAGGCCCGCAAGCTCTTTAATAACAAAACGAATATCATCTAAGGGGGCTCGGTAAGTCACAGAATCTCCAATATCTATTGATTTAATTGTCAAAGCGCAATCGAACACGCGTACAACGGGCAGCATTTAACCCAGGCTTTGCCTGCGCAATTTTTCTCATATATTAACCGCCTCCACAGAGCTGTGCTTACGCCTCCACGGTGCTGTGCTTACCGCCCCCCACAGTGCTGTTGCTTACGGCGTCCACAGTACTGCGCTCACAGCATTGATAGTGCTGTGAGCGAGGCATCTCTGCGCCCTGGCGCATTTCAGCCGGATTCAGGCACAAGAACAAAACTACGCCAGCTGCTTTCAACAAAAAACCCCGAGACGGGCGTATGCCAGCTTCGGGGTTTTTTGGACGGAGCCATCAGCCTTTAAGACTGGCAGATAGCCCGACGCCAGTATTACAGCAACTCAACCAGCTCTGGAACAGCCTGGAAAAGATCTGCAACCAGCCCATAGTCGGCCACGCCAAAAATGGGTGCTTCAGCGTCTTTGTTAATGGCCACAATGACCTTGGAGTCTTTCATGCCGGCCAGATGCTGAATGGCACCAGAAATACCGATAGCCACGTAAAGCTGCGGCGCAACGATTTTGCCTGTTTGACCAACTTGCCAGTCGTTGGGTGCATAACCCGCATCAACGGCTGCGCGCGAAGCCCCAAGCGCTGCACCCAGCTTGTCAGCCAATGGTTCGAGCATTTTGAAGTTTTCGGCGCTACCCAGGCCACGACCGCCAGACACCACCACTGCCGCGCCAGCCAGCTCAGGACGATCGCTCTTGGCGACCTCACGGCCTACAAACGAAGACAGCCCGGCATCAGCCGCCGCAGTCAGCGTTTCAACGGCAGCGCTGCCACCTTCAGCGGACAAGGCATCAAATGCTGTGGTGCGCACGGTGAGAACTTTAACTGCATCAGCCGACTGCACCGTCGCAATGGCGTTGCCAGCATAGATGGGGCGCTGGAACGTGTCAGCAGACTCTACAGCGATAATGTCGGAAATTTGTGCGACATCAAGCAGAGCGGCAACGCGGGGAGCAATATTTTTTCCCGATGCCGTCGATGCAAACAGAATGTGGCTGTAGTCTTTGGCCACGGCCAGCACCTGGTCAGCAACGTTTTCAGCAAGCCCTTCAGCCAGATAAGGCGCGTCGGCCAGCAATACTTTGCTGACACCAGCAGCCTTGGCCGCCTGGTCTGCAACAGCCTGCGCACCACTGCCAGCAACGAGTACATGTACATCGCCACCGATTTTCTGGGCGGCCGCAACGGTATTAAGCGTAGCACCCTTGAGCTGGGCATTATCGTGTTCGGCAATTACCAGAATTGTCATTTAGATCACCTTCGCTTCGTTCTTGAGTTTCTCTACCAACGTTGCCACATCGGGCACAACAATGCCTGCCGAACGCGCAGGTGGCTCTGCAACCTTGAGTGTTTTAAGGCGAGGAGTAACATCAACGCCGAGGTCTTCAGGCGTGAACACGTCGAGCTGCTTTTTCTTTGCCTTCATGATGTTGGGCAAAGTGACATAGCGGGGCTCGTTCAGGCGCAAGTCGGTCGTAATAATCGCGGGCAATTTGAGCGACAGGGTTTCGAGGCCACCGTCAATTTCACGCGTTACGGTTGCGGTATCACCGGAAACTTCGACTTTACTGGCAAATGTAGCCTGCGACCACCCCAGCAATGCAGCTAGCATTTGCCCGGTCTGGTTGGCGTCATCATCGATAGCCTGTTTGCCGAGAATGACCAGCTGAGGCTGCTCTTTATCAACAATCGCTTTCAAAAGCTTTGCCACAGCCAGCGGCTGCAACTCGACATCAGTTTGAACCAGCGCAGCACGGTCTGCCCCAATGGCCATGGCCGTACGCAGGGTTTCCTGGCTTTGAGCCACGCCGCACGACACGGCGATAACTTCAGTAGCGACACCTTTTTCTTTCAGGCGTGTTGCCTCTTCAACGGCAATTTCGTCGAATGGGTTCATCGACATTTTGACGTTGGCGATGTCTACGCCAGTCTGATCAGACTTAACGCGCACTTTGACGTTGTAATCAACAACGCGCTTGACAGGTACCAAGACCTTCATTGAGTTTCCTCCAGGGGGGATATATAAAACAAGCTAAAAAAAACAAAACCTTTCGATTTTACACTGCAGCCAGAGCCCGTATATGGGCCACCGCGCTGCGACCAAGCGCTGACAGGTTGTAGCCGCCTTCCAGAAAACTGACCAGGCGCCCTGAGGCCGTTTTTTGCGCCAAGGTGACGATTTGGTCGGTGATCCATGCAAAATCAGCTTCGACAAGACCTAATTGCCCCATACCGTCTTCACGATGGCCATCAAACCCAGCGGAGATAAAAACGAACTCAGGCTGGAAGTCGTAAAGGCGCGGCATCCAGATGTCGCTGACCACCATGCGCAAATCAGGACCACGCGTGTAAGCATCGACCGGTATGTTTACCATGTTTTCGGCTGACGGGTCTTGATACGACCAGGGAAAAAGTGTTTGCTGGAAAAAACTGCACATGAGCACGCGCGGGTCACCGGCGAAAATATCTTCAGTACCATTGCCGTGATGAACATCGAAGTCAATAATGGCCACACGCTGCAGATTGTACTTTTCAAGCGCGTAAGCGGCTGCAACGGCCACATTGTTGAAAAAGCAAAAACCCATTGCCTGCGCGGGCCGCGCATGGTGGCCTGGTGGGCGCACGGCGCAGAACGCATTGGTATGCGTCCCGGCCATGATGGCGTCAACGGCGGTCAGCCCCGCTCCTGCGGCGCCCATGGCCGCTTCCAGGGTATGCGGCCCCATAAGCGTATCGGCGTCAATGGCAAAGTGGTTTTCTGACGGTGCATGGCTGCGCAAATAATCAATGTGCGCACCCGTATGTACGCGAAGAAGATCAGCATCTGTCGCGGCACGGGCCTGTGCTTCATCAAGAAAGCTCATAATGCCACTGGCAACAAGTTGATCGTTAATAGCGTCCAGGCGACCAGGGCATTCGGGGTGCCAGTCGCCCATGTCATGCAATCGGCATGAGGGATGGGTAATATAGAGAGTCTCCATAAGGGAAGATTATGTTCACACATGTCCAGTTAGTGCAAGCAGTGTTTCTCTCCATGCTGCTCGGTGGCTGTGCCGCCAACCAGTCGCAGGTGGCGCAAAACAGCCAGCCAGCGCAAGCAACGGCGAACAAAACAAGCACCGTTGCCGCAAGCGCCGCCACCCCGCGGGCCAGCGCTCTTGCTCCACAAGCAGTACTCGAAACCGTTGCAGAGCCCGCCTCTATTGCTGCCGGCATTTCGATCGCTGACGCCAGCCCCTTGCACAACCTCGACGGATCGCTGTCGCCCAACCTGCAAGCCTATGCGCTTGAGGTGTCCCGTGTGCGCAATGTGCCGCTCAACCACGTTGAAGCACTGTTGAAGGATGCACAGTACAACGCTACGGCGGCACGCCTGATGAAACCCACAGGCAAGCGCATTCGCCGCAGCTGGACCACTTATAAAAATCGGTTTGTAGAACCGGTGCGAATTAATGCAGGGCAGACATTCTGGACCGAAAACCAGGCATTTCTGGACGCAACCGCCAAACAGTATGGCGTACCGGCCTCCATAATCGTGGCCATAATCGGCGTCGAAACCGTTTACGGCCGCATTACCGGTGACTTCCGGGTTCTGGATGCGCTCGCAACGCTGGGCTTCAGATACCCCGACAGTACCCGCCCCGAGCGCAGCGAGCTGTTTCGTAACCAGTTGGCCGATTTAATCCAGCTCGACCGAGAACAAATACTTGACGCACGGGCTGCAACAGGCTCATTTGCAGGTGCCATGGGCCTGCCTCAGTTCATGCCCGGCAGCCTCATGCGCTATGCTGCAGACGGCGACAATAACGGCCACATTGACCTGCTCAATAGCAAAAAAGATGCGATTGCCTCGGTGGCACGGTTTTTACGCCTGCATGGCTGGCAACCCGGCCTACCGGTTTTTGCGCCGGCCACGCTGCCAGCCAATGCTGGTCAACTGGTTACGGGTGGCCTAAACCCCACACTCAGCTGGGCACAATTGACGCAAGAAGGTGCGCAAATTCTGCCGGCAAACGCCAGCGCCGCCCAAAACAGCTGGACTCAACATAAATTAGGGGTTGTTGACTTGGCAGATGAATCACAAAACCGGGTTGAATACCGGCTGGGCACGCCCAATTTTTTCGCCATCACGCACTATAACCGTAGCTACTTTTACGCAACGGCCGTTGCCGACCTGGCCAAAACGCTGGCAGATCGCATGGGATACGGGTGGCCTTAACCCCCTGTAGACGGCGCAATAAAGCCCGACCATTTTGGCTTATGAATGGCCGGGCTTGGCGCCCCAACAGATACTGGCTAGACGGGCTTGTTCTTGCAGGCCCACCCCAACCCACGGCCCCAGACAACAACCAGCGCAACAGCCCCAGCACCTACCTGCATATCAGGGCGTAGACTAAAGCGTTGGCTACGCGTTAAATACACCCGTAGACAAATAGCGATCGCCTCGGTCGCACACAATAAAAACAATAGTGGCGTTTTCAACCCGCTGTGCAACACGTAGCGCGGCGATCAATGCACCCGCTGACGAAATGCCGGCAAATATGCCTTCTTCGGAAGCCAGCCGACGCGCCATTTCTTCGGCCTGTGCCTGTGACACCAACTCAAATTCGTCAACCTTGTCAGCATGATAAATAGAAGGCTGATAAGCCTCAGGCCATTTGCGTATGCCGGCGATTTGTGAGCCTTCTTCTGGCTGTGCACCCACAACACGAATACTGCTGTTTTTGCCATGCAGAAAGCTGCTTACACCCATAATCGTGCCTGTGGTGCCCATTGCACTTACAAAGTGGGTGATCTGCCCATCTGTTTGCTGCCAGATTTCTGGCCCCGTGGTTTCAATGTGCGCACGTGGGTTGTCTTCGTTGGCAAACTGATCGAGTAC
Organism: Alcaligenaceae bacterium; assembly: GCA_013416395.1. Lineage (GTDB taxonomy): Bacteria > Pseudomonadota > Gammaproteobacteria > Burkholderiales > Burkholderiaceae_B > Allopusillimonas. The sequence goes on along the minus strand of JACCEP010000005.1, from coordinate 15,951 downwards.
CTTACCCTTGCCTTCTGCCTGCATGGAAAGAGCCAGATCACGGGCGTACTCCATGCCGCCTTTGCTGGCGGGTGTGAGGATGAGGTCAGCCCCATAAGCCGTCATGGCCGCACGCCGTTCAACCGTGAGGTTGTCAGGCATGATTAGCACCATTTTGTAACCGCGCACTGCTGCCACCATGGCCAGGGCAATGCCTGTGTTGCCGCTGGTGGCTTCAATGAGTGTGTCGCCGGGCTTGATATCGCCTCTGGCTTCTGCCTGGCGAATCATGGAGTACGCAGCCCGGTCTTTGACGGAGCCTGCCGGATTATTACCCTCGAGCTTGGCAAGAATGACATTGCCTCGGGCGGCGCCAGCCTCGCCCGGTATGCGCTGCAACCTTACAAGCGGGGTAGAACCAATCGTGTCTTCAACGGTGAGGTATTTTTTCATGCTGAAAATGATACACCCAAGCACAGCATGTGAACATCCTCCCTTCCCTCAACCGTTGCCTGCGTGGAGCGGGCTATGTGGATCACCTCGTGTAAATTGCCGCTGGGAGTTCTGCCATAGTGCTGGGCCCTCAGCCCTCGCCGCTAACCAACCCGCCACAGTTGCGGCGTCAGATTTTGTCGCATGATTGATGATTTCGCTTTTTCTGCCGGGCCTGAAACTCACCAGCCTGCCCCCAACCACAAGGGCATTTGACAGGCTGGCGCGATACCAGCTACTTGTGTTTCTTTGCGTGGCCCGCGGTATCGGCAGGCTCGGGCACTACAAAATAACGTCGGCCCACCGTAAGCCCTGCGTCTTGCAACCTGTTCGCTTTGCTTGGGCCTATGCCTTTGACGCGGTCTGACAAATCTTCGAATGACTCAAATGGACCAGCACGACGCCGCTCGTCAATAATTATTTGTGCGGTGCGAGGGCCAATACCCCGCACCGAAACAAGTTGGCTCTGAGTGGCCACATTAACATCAACGGCAACCGCCGACGCATGGCCAGAGGCACCTGCAAGCATACCCAGCGCCATGCGCGCGACGAGACGGTGGGGTAGGCTTCCGCCGGAGCGCCGGCGGGAGCCTGAGGCGTTTGAAACCCCTGGGGTACGTGAAGTTCTTGATGTCCTCGAAGTCCTTGGCGCCACTGACGCAGTTGACGCAGTTGACGCAGTTGATGCAGTTGATGCAGTAGAGGCAGTAGAGGCAGTAGATGCTGTTGATGCACTTGATGCTGTTGATGCACTTGATGCGTTTGATGCCAGTGAGGCTCTTAAAACGCCTGAGGAAGCGGGAGTTGGCAAGGGATCGACGGCGCCGACGAGTGGGCGCGCGACCGTTGAATGAGTAAACGGGTTCATAAAGGTCTCCGCAGCGGTTGACTTAAAACACGGGCTTGCCCGTGGCCAACAACTGCGGCACCTGTGCCGGCATTATTGCCCGGGCTCACCCAGCGTCATCATCGCGCGGCTGTACCCAAAACAATACCCGGGGCGCATGGTTTCATCCATGCGCAAATGAACCTCTTTGGATGCGCCCACGTACCAGCAGCGTCTGAATGACTTTAAATATGCCCAAGCTTGAGCGTCCTCTGAATGACTTTAATTGCACCCAAGCTTCGGCGGCCATTGACCGAATTTAAATGCGTCCGAGCGTCAACAGCTTTTGCACATATTCTGTGACGCCAGACTGCACGTCGCGAAAAGGCTTGTCGTACCCCGCATCGCGCAACTGGGTCAGGTCAGCCTGCGTATGACTTTGATAACGGCCTTTCAGGTCATCTGGAAAGGGTATGTAGCGGATTAGTTGCTGGTTAACTTGTTCTTTTAACGACAGATTGGGCAAGTGGTGCTGACTGCGCAGCGCATTGACCACGGAACTGGCCACATCGTTAAATGGCTGCGCACGACCGGTACCACAGTTGAAAACGCCTGACTTTTCAGCGTGATCCAGAAAATGCAGATTAACGTTGACCACATCGTCCACATAAATGAAGTCACGCATTTGGCCACCATTGTCATAACCATCCCAACCGCCAAACAGCCTTACGTGGCCTTCGGCCTGAAACTGGTTCATATTATGGAAGGCAACCGAGGCCATGCGGCCCTTGTGCTGCTCTTGCGGCCCATACACATTGAAATACCGCAGACCCACAACCGGTGCGCGCAGCTGATCAAGATGGCGGCGCATGACCTGATCAAATAAAAACTTGGAATACCCATATACGTTTAGCGGCGACTCGTAGAGCGGGTCTTCGACATACACGGGGCCGGCACCATAAACTGCCGCAGACGAAGCGTAAATAAAAGGGGCTTTAATTTCCTGGCAATACCTGAACAACTCGAGCGTTACCCGATAGTTGTTGTCCATCATGTAGTGCCCATTGCGCTCGGTGGTGTCGGAACACGCACCCTGATGAAACACCGCCTCGATCCGTCCCAACTGGCTTTTAGCCACGCGCTGGCGGAATTCGTCTTTATGCATGTAGTCGGCAATTTTGCCGTCTACCAAGTTTATGAATTTATCACCCTCGGTGAGGTCGTCAACAACAAGAATATCAGTGAAGCCGCGCTGGTTAAGGCCTCTGATCAGGTTGCTGCCAATAAAGCCCGCTCCGCCCGTTACGATAATCATGTGGTTTCTCCTGCCAATTCTGCAGCCGTTACAGTAGAGGTGCCCAGCTTGCCGACAACAATGCCGCCAGCACGGTTGGCCCAACCCATCGCATCAAACCACTCAAGGCCTGCAGCACGCATGACAGCCAATGTCGCCAAGACGGTATCGCCAGCCCCGGACACATCAAACACCTCGTGCGCGTGAGCATCGACATGCTCACGACCTACGTCAGAAAACAGCGTCATGCCCTGCTCTGAACGCGTTACCAGCAGGGCATCGAGATCCAGATCTGCCCGCAAAGCCTGCGCACGCTGTTCAAGGTCGTGTTCATCACGCCAACGGCCTACTGCCTCTTGCATTTCGATGCGATTGGGCGTGATCAGGGTTGCACCCCGATAACGTCGGTACGAAGCACCTTTAGGGTCTACCAGCACTGGAACACCCGCTTCACGCGCTGCCGCTATTAATGACTCGACATTTGCCAGCGCGCCTTTGGCGTAGTCGGACAATACCAGCATATCGTGATCGGCCATAAGCTGTCTGGCCTGAACGTCGAGCTTGGTAAGGCAAGCCTCGCTCGGCCCCTCTTCGAAGTCTAGTCGCAGCAACTGTTGTTGACGCCCCAGAACACGCATTTTGAGCGTAGTGGGGGTATCTTCGTCAGCCACCAAACACGAGTTGATGCCAGATTCGCGCGCCAGGTCGCGGACCCGGGCACCCGCCTCATCGGCACCGATCACACCCAGCAGGCTGGCCTGTGCGCCCAACGCCACAATATTGCGAGCTACGTTGGCGGCACCGCCAAGGCGATCCTCGCGACGCATTACTTTAACAATAGGCACGGGCGCTTCGGGCGATATACGCTCGACCTCACCAAACCAATAACGGTCGAGCATAATGTCACCCGCCACCAGTATTTTGACGCGGCTTACTGCCTCCGCCGGATATGGCATCATTTAATTTCCTCCAGCCTGCGGGGTTCGTAGGTTTCCCAGGAATTGCAGCCTGGGCATTGCCAGTAAAAATGTCGTGCCTCGAACCCGCAAACACGGCACGCATAGCGGTCAAGCCGCTGGGTATGTTTATGAATCAGCGATCTGAGCAGACTAAGGTCGGCATCCAACGCCAGCTCAGCAGGCGGCAAGATGGCAAGGGCCTGAGCCTGGCCTTCTGCAAGGGCGTGTAAGCCCCCTGGATGCTGCCTCTGGAGCGCCTCAGGCTGGGCTTCAGAGTGGTCGTCTGCTTGAGACTCAGATGCCATGCCTGGTGTTTTCTCATCGTTTTTGCGTGAGGCCAGTTCTGTTTCAAGCACACGATCAAGACCGAGCAAAGTAGGATGGGCTCGCAAGGACTCGCGGGCAAATACCCAGGCCTGTTGCAAACCCTGCTGCGCACGCAGCTCACGAAACACGACATTAAATGTGTCAAGCGCCGGATAACGGGCATAGTGCGCCCTGAGCACATTCAGCCCCTCAACCTCTTGCCCGAGGCTTCGGTAGCTTTCGAGCAGGTCTGACACCACCAGGCTGGCGTAATCAGGAGCGATCGTCAGCACTGACGCCAGATGCGCCCGCTCACCTTCCGGGTTGTTGCTCAGCCGGGCTAGGTTTGCCCGCAAAATGGCGATACGGGCCTCAGACGCCTGCCCTTCCGGCTGGCCACGCAGCGCGACGGCAGCTTGATCAGCTGCATCGAGTGCCTGGTCGGCAGCAGTGAGGTCGGGAGGATTGGCGCCTAGTGCCGCCTCGGCTTGCTCGCATTGATAATGCGCCAATTGCGGAACGGGCTCATCAACCATGGCGCGCAATCGCTTTACCGCTTCAATGGCACGTGGCCAATCATGTTCAGACTCATAAATACGTATGAGCGCGCGCACCGCTGGTATGGCAAAACGGGTATCAAGCACTTGCTCAAACGTCTGTTCGGCGCGATCAAGCATGCCTGCCTTGAGAAAATCTTGTGCCAGCTCGTGCAACGCGCTTTCGCGATCGGCCTGTGGCAGGTCGGCACGTGAGACCAAACTTTGATGCACCCGTATTGCACGTTCCATTTCGCCTCGCCGACGAAACAGGCTGCCCAGAGCAAAGTGCAACTCGGTGGTCTCGGGATCGAGCTTTGCCACCTCGACAAATGCGTCAATAGCCCTGTCTGGCTCTTCATTGAGAAGAAAGTTAAGACCTTTGAAGTAAGAATTGGGCAATGTGCGTGTTTCGGATAGCATCTGGCGCACATCTACACGCGCTGCAATCCAGCCTGCTGCAAATACGACAGGCACAAAAATAAGCCACCACGGTTCAAAATCCACGACGAATAACCTTTATGGACATTAAAGCGGGGCCATGGGGGTGACGGTTTCTGGCACAACGGCGGCTGTAGAAGGCACTGGGCGGCCAAGCTGCGCTTCAAGACGGGCCACATCGCGCCGCAGCCGCGCTACTTCACGCCGTTTACGCATAACTGAAGGAAGGGCAATCAGAAGGCCAAGCACGATGCCAAGCACAAACACAACCAGCATCACGACGATAAGAGGCACGTCGGTTATCGTGTAACCCGCAAAAAAGTTTACATCGACGGGCCCGGTGTTTTTGAGCGCAAACATCAATACAAGCACAAACACCACAAGCCGAAGCAGCCAAACCAGGTAACGCATAACAAGCACTCCAATTATTCGGGATTGTGGTAATTGTAAGGGGAATCGGTATCCTTGCCTGTGGAGTACAAAAGAAAACAGGCCTGCGGGTAACCGAGGCCTGTTCTTTTGACTGAGTTGCTGGAGACAACGTCGCGAATAAGCGATCAGCCGTGCATAACGTGTGAATCAAGCTGCCCCGGAAACGAGGATGTTTCCTGGGCAGACCTGGTTTCTTCGTCGTAGGCCGAATCGACGCGCTCGCGCAACTCTTTGCCGGGTTTAAAGTGAGGCACCTGTTTACCAGGCACCATCACTTGCTCACCCGACTTCGGATTACGCCCGATACGCGGCTGGCGCTCTGACAGTGAAAAACTGCCAAACCCCCTGATCTCGATGCGCTGACCACTGGCGAGAGCCTCGCTCATGGCATCGAGCATCGTTTTGACCGCGTAGTCTGTGTCGCGCGCGGCCAGCTGCGGATAGCGGCTGGCCAGGAGCGCGATAAGCTCCGATTTGGTCACGCCGATTAACCGTCGTCGCGTTGCTGGTCAAGCTTGGCTTTAAGCAGGGCCCCAAGATTAGTGGTGCCCGACGAAGCGCTTGCATCAGACATACGCTGGATGGAGTCAGCTGTTTCAGCGTTATCGCGTGCCTTGATCGACAACTGTATCGAACGCGTTTTGCGGTCAACGTTGATGATCATGGCTTCGACGTTGTCACCGACATTGATGGCGGTGGTGGCATCTTCTACACGGCCAGCCGAGATTTCGGAAGCACGAAGATAGCCTTCGACATCGAGCGACAAGGTAACGACAGCACCCTTGGCTTCAACCGACTTGACCACGCCAGGTACAACAGCGCCTTTCTCGTAGGTTGCAACGAAGTTGTTGAAAGGATCGCCTTCAAGCTGTTTGATACCCAGCGAGATGCGCTCTTTGTCAGTGTCGATACCCAGAACGACGGCGTCAATTTCGTCGCCCTTCTTGAAGTTGCGAACAGCCTCTTCACCGGTTTCAGCCCATGACAGATCGGACAGATGAACCAGGCCATCAATGCCACCAGGCAGACCCACGAACACACCAAAGTCAGTGATTGACTTGATGGCACCGTGCACCTTGTCACCACGCTTGAAGTTCATGGAGAACTCTTCCCATGGGTTTTGGCGGCACTGCTTCATGCCCAGCGAGATGCGACGACGATCTTCGTCAATTTCGAGAACCATGACTTCGACTTCTTCACCCAAGGTAACTACCTTGCGTGGGTCGACGTTTTTGTTGGTCCAGTCCATTTCGGAGACGTGAACCAGACCTTCGATGCCAGCCTCGACCTCGACAAACGCACCGTAGTCAGTAAGGTTGGTAACCTTGCCGAACAGGCGGGTGCCTTGCGGGTAGCGGCGAGCAAGGCCGATCCAGGGATCTTCGCCAAGCTGCTTGACGCCAAGCGACACGCGGCATTTTTCTTGGTCGAACTTGAGGACCTTGGCTTCAACTTCTTGGCCCACCTGCAGGACTTCGGAAGGATGACGCACGCGACGCCATGCCATGTCGGTGATGTGCAGCAAGCCATCGATACCGCCCAGGTCGACAAACGCGCCGTAGTCGGTGATGTTTTTGACGATACCCTTGACCACAGCACCTTCGTGCAGGGTTTCGAGCAGCTTTTCACGCTCTTCGCCCATGCTGGCTTCGAGCACAGCACGACGCGACAGCACAACGTTGTTGCGCTTGCGGTCAAGCTTGATAACCTTGAATTCTACGGTTTTACCTTCGTACGGCGTCGTGTCTTTGACCGGACGCAGATCGACCAGCGAGCCGGGCAAGAATGCGCGGATGCCGTTGGTCATGACCGTGAGGCCGCCCTTTACTTTGCCGGTGATGGTGCCGGTGACCAGTTCGCCAGACTCGAGCGCCTGCTCGAGCGACAGCCATGCGGAAAGACGCTTGGCGCGGTCACGTGACAGAATGGTGTCGCCGTAGCCGTTTTCGAGCGAGTCAATTGCTACCGATACAAAGTCGCCGTCTTGAACTTCGAGTTCGCCCTGATCGTTCAGGAACTCTTCAATAGGGATCAGTGCCTCAGACTTCAGGCCAGCGTTGACAACAACAAAGTTGTGGTCAATGCGTACGACTTCAGCAGAAATGACCTCGCCAGACTTCATGTCTTGGCTTTTGATGCTTTCGGCAAACAGGTCGGCAAAGCTTTCGCCGCCAGTGGCGACAGGGGTTGCAGTAGTGGACATTAATTAATCCATTGGCCAGGATGGCCATTAAATAACGCACCAGGGTCGATAAACCGCCCCAGTGGAGTGAGAAAAATTTTCCCGAACATAGCGCCAGCTATGCTTTAGGGAAACCCAAGCCCGACCAAAGGTCGAGTACTTGCTGTACGGTTTCGTCTATGGTTAACGTAGACGAATCAACCGTTATGGCATCAGCCGCCGCAACCAGCGGAGCATTAGCCCGAGTGCGGTCACGCTCATCGCGAGAACGCATGTCTTTTAGCAAGTCTGCTAGATTAGCAGAAAAGCCCTTTACCTTCAACTGCTTACAACGCCTTTCGGCACGTGCGGCTACGTCTGCCACCAAAAAAACCTTTAGCGGGGCATCAGGAAAAACCACAGTGCCCATATCACGCCCATCGGCAACCAGGCCGGGAGCGGTTCGAAATGCGCGCTGGCGCTCAAGCAATGCCTGCCTTACAGCAGGATAAGCAGCAATGCGTGAGGCAAGATTGCCCACATCTTCAAGGCGAATTTCAGCAGCAACATCGTTGCCGTTCAGCCACACCTGATCACCATCAAACCTGACATCGAGCGCCTGAGCGATGTCTGCCACGGCATTTTCATCGGCCGCATCGGCATCCTGCTGCAGCAACGCCAGCGCAGTTAGCCGATAGAGCGCGCCACTGTCGAGTACTGACCACCCCAGTGCCTGCGCCACGCGATGCGCAATCGTTCCTTTGCCCGACGCAGTGGGACCATCTATAGCGATAACCGGAATGGTCAATGTAGAGAAGCTCATGCGTGAACCAGCTGATTAAAAATAGAAAAATAGGCCGGAAACGTTTTACTGACGCAATCAGGATCTTCGATGGTAACGGCAACCGGACTAAAAGCGGCCAGCGAAAAACACATAGCCATCCGGTGGTCATCGTAGGTGCCAATCGATGCCGGTCGCCAGTCTGCTGACTGCACAGGATGCACCGTAAGCCAGTCAGGGCCCGATTCTACGCGCGCACCAAGTTTTTCAAGCTCGGTATGCATGGCGTGAATACGGTCAGTCTCTTTGACGCGCCAGCTGCCTATATTTCGCAATGTGCAGGGCCCATCAGCAAACATGGCCATGGCCGCCGCAGTCATGGCAGCATCAGGAATAAGGTTGAAGTCGCGGTCAAAAGCCTTCAGCCGCTGGCCCTGTGCAACGCGAGGGCCGCTGACTTCTATGCTTGTCGGTGTACGCACGACGACTGCACCCATGTCTTGCACCACGTCGGCAAAGGCGATATCGCCCTGCATGCTGTCTGTGCCAACGCCGTCGATAAACACGGGCCCACCACCCAAGGCCCCCAGCGCCATGAAGTAAGACGCCGTTGAGGCATCACCCTCTATAGCCACACGACCGGGCGAACGATAGCGGGCCCCGGCCGGTATGGTAAAGCTCTGCCAACCATCACGTTCAACGCACACACCAAACTGCTCCATCAGCCCGAGAGTAATGAGGATATACGGCTTTGATATGAGATCACCGTCTACCTCAATGCGCACCCCTGAAGAGGAGGATGCCGCACATAATGGCGCGGCCATGAGCAGCGCCGTAAGAAACTGGCTGGACACCGACGCTTTTATTTTGACAGTACGGTTCGCCTGAATGACTCCCCGCCCTATGCGGAGTGGCGGGTAGCCCTGTTCGCCCAAATAGTGAATTTCGGCACCAAGCGTTTTAAGCGCATCGACCAGGTCGCCTATTGGCCGCTCATGCATGCGCGGTACGCCTGAAAGATGATATTGCCCGCCCATGACGGCAAGCGCTGCGGTCAGAGGCCGAAAGGCCGTGCCGGCGTTGCCCAAAAACAAACTGGCTTCCGTTACAGGGAAGGGATAGCCTCCGTGCACACGCAAATGGCCTGGCTGCGTTTCGTCAATATCGACCCCTAGCTGGCGTAGTGCCGCAATCATGACATGTGTGTCATCAGAGTCGAGCATGCCTTCCAGATCTGTCTGCCCATCGGCCAACGCCGCGAGCAACAAGGCCCTATTTGAAATGCTCTTGGAACCCGGCAGGCGCAAACGCCCCGCCGCCGACGTAACGCGCGGCAAATCCAGCGTTGATCCTGACCTCATGACAACCCGCTCCTGCTAGCCCATAAGCGACGCGCAAGCGCCGCACGTTCGAGAAAATCTTGCAATACCTGGCCGTCTCCGGCAATCAAGGCCTGCTCGGCCTGCGCTACGGCCTGCTTCACCTGTTGCAGTTCCTGCAGCACAGCCTCACGATTACTGAGAAATATATCGCGCCACACCTCGGGCGAGCCCGCAGCAATGCGTGTAAAGTCGCGAAAGCCGCTACCTGCCAAAGCCATACGCACAGTGGAATCATGTGCTGAGGCGACCTGCCACATATAGGCGGCAGAAAGAAAATGCGGCAGATGGCTGACCGAGGCCATAACGGTATCGTGGGCACCAGGCTCCATCGTCAGCACCCGGGCACCGCAGGCTTCCCAGAGCCGTCTGATACACATTACGTCTGCCACTGCGTTTTCTGTCAGTGGCGTCAGAATAATATTGCGGCCACGATAAAGATCAGCTGAAGCCGCCTCGGGCCCCGTCTGCTCGGCACCTGCAATAGGATGACCAGGTACAAACTGCCCAATACGTTCGCCCAGAGCCTGTCGCGCCGTGGCCACGACATCTGCCTTGGTGCTGCACGCGTCGGTTACCAGGGTGCCTGCGCGCAACAACGGCCTGAGCGCAGACAACACCTTACCTACTACCCCGATAGGCGTGGCAATAAGAATAATATCGGCCTGCTCTGCGGCCTCTTCGAGCGTGACGACCTCGTCAATAAGCCCCAACTGGCATGCCAGACTCAACGATGCGGCGTTTCGCCCCACGCCAAGCACACGGCCTGTGGCCCTTGCCTGCCTCAGCGCTGCGGCAAACGAACCCCCAATCAAGCCGACGCCGACGATCGCAAGTACAGGCGGTGTCGCGCGATCGACATTTACCGGCATCATGCCTGCCCGCGCACTGCCTCGAGCGCCTCAATAAACCGGGAGTTTTCATGCGGCAGGCCTATGGTGACACGCAGCCATTCGGGCAACCCGTCTCCAGCCACTGGGCGCACGATTACTCCGCACTTCAGAAGCTCAAGATTGACGCGAGCGGCGTCACCAACGTGCACCAGTAAAAAATTGCCATAGCTGGGCACAAACTTGAGCCCCATGCGATCAAACGCCTCGGCAAGCTGCTGCTTGCCGGCCTTATTGACAGCGTAAGACTGCTGTAAAAAGTCGTCGTCTTGCAGTGCCGCAATGGCTGCAGCCTGAGCCAGCGTATTCACGTTAAATGGCTGGCGTACACGGTTTAGCAAATCGGTCAGGCCAGGCTGAGCCAGCGCATAGCCTACACGCAGGCCAGCCAAACCATAGGCCTTGGAGAACGTACGCGACACGATCAGATTAGGAAAGCGCTCGACCCAGCGCGCGCTGTCAAAACGCAGCTCAGGTTCAAGGTACTCGTTGTAAGCCTCATCAAGCATGACGGTGACGCCAAGGCCGTGCTGTGCATATACCCGCTCTAAAAACGCCTCGACCTGAGCGGCAGGCAAAAACGTGCCCGTGGGGTTGTTTGGGTTGGCGATAAAAAGCAGACGGGTGTCGTCGCTAATCGCGTCAAACATGGCATCGAGATCGTGCCCGTACTCAAGCGCCGGTACGACAATATGACGCGCACCGCGCGCCTGAGTTGCCAGCCGATAAACCGTAAAAGCATACTGAGAATATACGGCCGAAACACCCGGTGACAGCAAGGCCAGCGATGCGATTTCAAGCAAATCGTTGGAACCGTTGCCAAGCGTGACCCAATCGGCAGGCACACCATAGCGACGCGACAGCACCGCCTTGAGCTCAAAGCCATTGGGATCCGGGTAACGCCCCAACGACGCGGCAGCTGCCAGCATGGCCTGACGTGCCGACTCTGGCATGCCAAGCGGGTTTTCGTTAGAAGCCAGCTTGACGATGCACGCGGGGTCAATATTGAACTCGCGTGCCAGTTCATCTATGGGTTTGCCAGCCTGGTAAGGCGCGATATGCGTTACGTAGTCTGGCGCTGTCGTGGTGGCGCTATGGGTGTTGCTCATGGAAAAGTCCTATTGTCGGGGGTAAGACCCCAGCACCTTGAAGAAAGCAACCTGCTGCTTCAGCTCGGCCAGGGCCTGAGCCACGGCGGGCTCGTCGCGATGACCAAGCAAGTCAACATAGAAATAATATTCCCATTGCCCTGTACGTGCCGGTCTGGACTCAAGCCGCGTCATAGAAACGCCGTTAGTCGCCAGAGGCGACAGCATTTCATAGACGGCACCTGCGCGGTTAGGCACAGCGAGAATAATGCTGGTTTTATCATTGCCGGTAGGAAGGGTTTCTATCGCCCCGACAGACAGAAATCGCGTGCGGTTCTGCGGATCATCCTGAATACCCGCATGCGCGATTTGCAGATCCCAGGCATGTGCGGCGGTTTCACCGGCGATAGCCGCTACGGTTGGATCGAGCGACGCGATGCGAGCCGCTTCGCCGTTACTGGAAGCGGCGTCACGCGCCAGGTCAGGCAGATGCTGGGTCAGCCATGCCTGACATTGCGCCAGCGCCTGAGGGTGGGCCATGACGCGGGTAATGCCATCAAGCGTACCCGTCTTGGTCATCAGGTTGTGATGAATTTTGATAGAGCGCTCGCCCAGAACCTTAAGGGGCGAGTTCAGCAGCAAGTCGAGTGTGCGGTTGATGGCGCCTTCTGTGGAGTTTTCCACAGGCACCATGCCCACATCGGCCTGGCCTGCCTCAACGGCACGAAACACTTCGTCAAAGGAGTCACAGCGCAAGCGTGTAACGGCGTGCCCAAAATGCTCGAGCGCGGCCTGTTCTGAAAACGACCCCTGCGGCCCCAGAAAAGCCACGGTGAGTGCACTTTCAAGGCCCCTACAGGTAGAAATAATTTGCGTCCATACCGCATCGACAGCGTCTTCTGTAACCGGCCCTTGGTTAAGCGCCTGAAGGCGCCGAATTACCATGGCTTCACGTTCGGGCTTCAAAATAGGGCCATCAACATCAAACTCTTCTTTGACTTTACCAACCTCAAGCGCCGTCTGTGCGCGCTGGTTAAAGAGTTGAAGTATCTGCTGATCTAGTGAGTCAATGCGATCACGCAATGGCTTTAGCTTGTCTTGTAAAGATTTACCCATGTCGACGTTGGAAACCCTGCATGAATGAAATAAGTGCCTGCACCGCTTCGAGCGGCACAGCGTTATAAATGGAGGCGCGCATGCCGCCAACGCTTTTATGACCCTTGAGCTGCAAAAGACCCGCTGCGTCCGCCTGCGTCAGAAACTCGCCATTGAGCGACTCGTCTTGCAGGAAAAACGGCACATTCATGCGGGAGCGCGAATCAGGATGAACGCGCGTAAGATAAAAGCCCGAATCATCAAGATACGAATAGAGGGCCTGCGCCTTGGCCATATTGGCTTGCTCAATGGCAGCCAAGCCGCCCTGACGCTTGAGCCACTTGAACACCAGGCCCGCAATATAAATGGCATACGTGGGCGGGGTGTTGAACATGGACCCCGCCTCGGCCACGTTGGCGTAGTCAAACGCTGACGGGCAGATGGACAATGCATGGCCGATGAGGTCTTTGCGGATGATAACGACGGTGACGCCAGCCGGCCCTGCGTTTTTCTGGGCGCCGGCATACACCATGCCGACATGTGAAAAATCGATGGGCCGGGAAAGAAAGTGCGACGAGGCGTCTACAACCAAGGGAACGCCTGGCGCCCCAAGGGCAGCAAGATCAGGCCAATTGGCACACTCGAGGCCGCCTATGGTCTCATTGCTGCAAATATGCAAATAGGCGGCATCGGCACGCACCTTCCAGGTTTCGGCGGGCGGATACCATGTCCAGGGCCCCTGCTTCGAGCCGTTGATAACGGTTTCGTCGCCGCTGCTGGCCGCAACAGCTATGTCGCCATAGCGTTGCGCTTCTTTGTACGACTTGTTGGACCAGATGCCCGTAAGCACGTAGTCCGCCTTGCCTGCGCCGCCCCGGCCAATGAGGTTCAGTGGAACGATGGCGTTTTCTGCCGTCGCCCCCCCCTGCATGAAAAGAATTTCAAAGTTGTCAGGAATAGCCAACAACTCGCGTAGATCAGCAACAGCCTCGTCACGTATCTGTGTGAACTGTTTACCGCGATGGCTCATTTCCATGACCGACATGCCGCAGCCATGCCAGTCGGTAAGCTCTGCTGCGGCTTGTTCCAGCACCTCAAAGGGAAGCGCCGACGGCCCCGCTGAAAAATTCCAGGGTCGCATTATGCGTCTTCCTCGTCGTCAGGCTTGTTAGTCGGTGCATCTTTGCTGTCGTCGGCGTCAGGATCGACTTGCGGTGTTTCAGAATCGACGTGTGGTGCTTCAGGATTGCCCGGCACAGCATCAATAACCTCGCCTTCAAGGCCCTGGCCGCCATCACCCTCTTCCAGCATTTCAGTGTCTTCATCATCAGCATCGCTTTCAACCACGCGCCGGACACCTGACAGCAAACTGTTCTCGTCAACATTAATGAGCGTAACGCCTTGCGTTGCACGGCCCATTTCACGTATTTCGGAGACCCTCGTGCGTACCAGTACACCTGCAGTAGTGATCAACATAATTTCGTCAGAAGGCTGAACCAGCACAGCCCCAACGACTCTGCCATTACGGGCAGAAGTTTGAATGGCGATCATACCTTTGGTGCCACGGCCATGACGGGTGTACTCGATGATGGGAGTACGCTTGCCAAACCCGTTTTCGGTGGCGGTCAGCACGGTTTGTGACTCATCGCCAGCAACCAGCATGGCGATTACGGTTTGCCCTTCTTCGAGGGACATACCACGCACACCCCGAGCCGTGCGGCCCATGGGTCGTACGTCATTTTCGTCGAAGCGTACGGCCTTGCCAGCATCGGAGAACAGCATAACGTCATGCTTGCCGTCGCTGAGGTCTGCACCAATGAGGAAGTCGCCTTCGTCCAGGGCCACGGCAATAATGCCAGCCTTGCGTGGGTTGGAGAAGTCAGACAGCGGCGTCTTTTTGACCGTACCGCGCGAGGTGGCCATGAAAACGAAATGATCATCGCTGAACTCTTTAACGGCCAGCACAACCGTGATCTTCTCGCCGTCTTGCAGCGGGAACATATTGACGATGGGCCGCCCACGCGAGTTGCGCGAACCTTGTGGAACTTCCCATACTTTGAGCCAGTAAACACGACCGCGATCCGAGAAGCACAACAGGAAATCGTGGGTGTTTGCGATGAACAGCTGATCGACGAAGTCATTTTCTTTCATCGCCGTCGCCTGTTTGCCGCGTCCACCGCGCTTCTGGGACCGGTATTCAGACAGAGGCTGGCTTTTTATGTAACCAGTCTGCGACAGCGTTACCACCATATCCATGGGGGTAATGAGATCTTCGGTATCAAGCTCGGTGGCATTTCGCTCGATCTCGGAACGGCGCACGTCTTTGGTGTTGATGCCGAAATCGGTTTTGATGGCCGTGAGCTCTTCAGCAATAATTGTGGTGATGCGCTCGGGCCGTGCCAGAATATCAAGCAGATCGGCAATGGTCTCCATAATGTCTTTGTATTCGCCAAAGATCTTGTCCTGCTCAAGCCCCGTCAGGCGCTGCAGGCGCATATTAAGGATTTCCTGTGCCTGCGTATCGCTAAGGCGATACATGCCGTCACCCTGCAAGCCAAAGCTTTCTGGCAGTGCGTCGGGGCGGTAAGCGGCCCGCCCACCGGGCGTGTCGCCTTCATCGGCACGCTGCAGCATTTCACGCACCAGGGAAGAGTCCCAGGAACGCGACATAAGCTCTTGACGCGCTACCGGCGGCGTGGGCGCCGCCTTGATAATGGCGATAAAGTCATCAATATTGGCCAGCGCCACTGCCAGGCCTTCGAGCACATGGCCACGCTCACGCGCCTTGCGCAGCTGGTACACCGTGCGGCGCGTAACAACCTCGCGACGATGAAACAGAAAATACTCAACCATCTGTTTCAGGTTAAGCAGGCGTGGCTGGCCATCGACCAGCGCCACCATATTCATGCCAAAGGTATCTTGCAACTGCGTGTTTTTGTACAGATTATTGAGGATAACCTCGGGCACCTCACCGCGTTTGAGTTCAATGACCAGACGCATGCCATCTTTGTCTGACTCGTCGCGAATATCGGAAATACCTTCGATACGCTTGTCATTGACGAGCTCGGCGATTTTCTCTTGCAACGTCTTTTTATTGACCTGGTAAGGCAAGGCGTCGACAACGATGGACTGGCGGTGGCCTTTTTCCATGTCTTCGAAGTGGGTTTTAGCGCGCATAATGACGCGCCCGCGCCCGGTGCGGTAGCCCTCGCGCACGCCGGAGAGCCCATAAATAATGCCGCCAGTGGGAAAATCTGGCGCAGGAATGAACTCGATGAGCTCGTCAATGGTG
>JACCEP010000004.1 GCA_013416395.1 Alcaligenaceae bacterium | reverse complement strand
CCTGCTGCGCTTTACGCAGCGCCGTTTCGTGTCGCTTGAAACTGTTGAGCGGTTCGAGATGGGAGCCATCCGAGAGCGTGGCGAAGCGGGCAATGCCCATGTCGATACCCACTGCCGTGGTGGACTGGGGCAAAGGCTGCTCAACCTCACGCTCAGTCTGGATCGACACGAACCACTTGCCGCCCGAGAAGCTGACTGTGACATTTTTCACCGTACCAAGCGCTTGCCGGCTGTTGCGGTAACGCAGCCAGCCCAACTTGGGCAGGAAGATTCGGGCATTGCCCTGGTCGAGCTTGATCTGCCTGGGGTCGGGGTAGCGCAAGCTGTCGGACTGGCCTTTCTTTTTGAAGCGCGGGAAGTCTGCTCGCTTGGCGAAGAAGTTGGCATAGGCGCGCTCGAGGTCTTTGAGCGTCTGCTGTAGCGGATGCACTGGCGCATCCTTGAGCCACGGCGTTTCAGACCCATTGCGCCACGCAGTGAGTTCCTTGCACAGCCCGGCATAGCCCAACTTCTTCTCGCCTTGCTCGTAACGCGTCTTTTGCAACGCCAGCGCTTTGTTGAATACGAACCGGCAGGAGCCAGCGAAGCGGCGCATCTGGCGCTGCTGCTGGCCGTCGGGCCGAAGTTCGTATTTAAAGGCTTGCAGACGTTGCATGGCTGGAATTATATTCTTGGCCTATGAGTAACGAAAATGATATTCGACACGGTAGACACTGTGTATTTATGATCCACGTCCACTTGTTCTTTGTGACCAAGGGTGTGTCCAGCCGGATGATTCGTAAGAAGAGCTACCCGAGCATCCGCAAGAAACTGTGGGGTGGTGCTCTGTGGTCACCGTCCTACTTTGCGGGTAGCTGTGGAGGTGCCCCCATCGAGATCCTCCGCCAGTACATCGAACAGCAGCAGACGCCACACTGACCGCCCAAAGGACGCCTGCGGCGTCCGCGCTATCCTTCCCCCGCCTAAAGGCCGAGGCTTGCCGCGCACCGGGTCAGAAGCTTATAGGGCTAAACCGATCAGTTGAATGGGTATAACGCGCAAGGTGTATTTTGAGGTACGCTAGACTGCTTGACGTCCTCCCCGCCCTGAACGACGGAGTTTTACGGCGGTACCGATAAATGCTTTGGCGACTACACTGCAGCCACAACAGCAACCTGACTTTGGCGGGTCTTTAAGAAGCATTTGCCAAAGAAAAAATAACACGTGCAGAAAAGGACAAACAACATGCGGCTACAGCAACTTCTGGGAATTGAGCTTCCCATCATCCAGGCCCCTATGGCGGGTGTTCAGAAAAGTGCGCTGACCATTGCAGTGTCGAATGCAGGCGGGCTTGGTTCTTTGCCTTGTGCACTGCTCAGCGCTGAAGAAATCAGCCGTGAGCTACACACCATACGAGATCAGTCTGCCCGACCCTTTAGTGTTAATTTTTTCTGTCACGAACCGCCCATGCCAGATGAAAGCAAGGCCAGCGCCTGGCTGTCGCAATTTAGCGCTTACTATGCAGAGCTAGGCATCCCTCAGCCAGCCGCACCGTCAGCCCCTACACGCATGCCCATTAACAAGGAAATGGCCGAGTTGATATGCGAGTTCGAGCCTAGCGTTGTCAGCTTCCATTTTGGGTTGCCCTCGCAAGAGATTATGGACATCGTGCACCGTTGCGGCGCAAAAATAATATCGTCGGCGACCACAGTTGAAGAAGCGCTCTGGCTGGAGTCGCATGGCGCCGATGCAATTATTGCCCAAGGCGTCGAGGCCGGCGGGCATCGAGGTATGTTCCTTAGCGAAGACATCAGCACTCAGGTGGGTACGTTTGCGCTGGTTCCCCAAGTCGTACAAGCCGTGAAAGTGCCTGTTATTGCTGCGGGTGGGATCGCCGATGCACGCGGAGTGAAGGCAGCCATGACCTTGGGGGCCTCAGGCGTTCAGGTGGGTACCGCTTACCTTCTTTGCCCTGAAGCAGCCACCAGTGCAGTTCATAGGGCCGCACTCAAAGGTGAGTGGTCTGAAGTTACGGCACTGACCAATATTTACTCGGGCAGACCCGCGCGCGCCATGTTCAATCGCATGATGAAAGAACTGGGGCCAATTAACCCTCTTGCTCCAACATTTCCATTGGCCTCGATAGCCTCCGCACCGTTGCGCGCCAAAGCAGAAAGCATGGGCAGTGACGCCTTCTCACCTTTATGGGCAGGGCAAAACACCTCCGGTTGCAAGGAGGTGTCTGCTGCAACGCTCACTCGCGAGCTGGCCGAATTGTTGTAAAGTCGGCATCGCTGATCCGTCCGCGATGCCGAAAAATACAGCGTGCGCCCTGCTGACGCTCAGGTACGAACAGGCACCAAAGGTGGCGGTGCTGTATCTGTGCTGTTGGGTTCGTACACGCGCGTTCCCAGCGATGCGGTAAAGCGCCACACAAACAGCAGGGTAACAAGCAGCAAGCCCGGGTAGCCGATACTGGCCAACAGGTAGGGTAGCGTTGCATTACCAGCCTGCACTGCTGGCAGGTTGAAACTTAGCAGGCCAAGCGTGATCACCGCACCAAAGACCCACAACGCCAGCAGCCACATGCCTGCTTCGAAACCCGTCAAGTAGCTGCCCCAGCCAGTAACAGGTGGAAGGCCACGACCCGAGACGGTCAGATCCGGGGCCGCCGCTGCCGAACGATGCCCCAGCGTGAGCAGATCGTATACCACCGTGATAGTTCCTACGCTGAATATCACCCCGAACACCGGCACCAGAATTTTGAACAGACTCATCGCCGGGAAGACATCCCCGCCAAACCAGTCTAGCCCCAGCGTGCGATACACAAATACCTGCACGGTACCGCCGAGTGCGAACGCGAACGCCATGCCGAGCATGCCGATAAACAGTAGCCAGAACGATAGCTTGCCCACGCGCTGATCGTAATCGGTAAGCCCTCGCATCAACGGAACGGCGTAGTAGGCTGCACCGATGCCGAGCATGCCAAATGTGCCAAACAATGCCAGGTGCGCATGAGCCGGTGTTACCCAGGTGCCATGCGACCACACGTTGGTAAGCGCAAAAGTCATGGTAAAGCCGAGGATACCGGCGCCCACCTGCTCAAGTACCACCGAGCCAAGGATGAAGTAGAACGCGGGCGCGTTTTTTAGCGGCTTGCGATCGTGGTGCGCGTCCAGATACACGTGCCAGAAACAGAAGATGAGTGGCAGCGGTTCCAGCGCACTAAACAGCGAACCCCAGAACTGCCAGAACTCGGGTGTACCGACCCAGAAGTAGTGGTGTGCATTGCCCAACAGGCCTGACAGCCAAACCAATGTCACGCCCCAAAACACCGCATAACCCACGCTTTTTACCTTGGCGTCAAACATGAGCACGAGCAGGAAACCGACCAGTGCAATGTGGATGACTTCCCACACGCCCTCGACCCAGTAATGCACCACATACCAGCGGAAATACTCCTGCAGGTCTAGCCGCTCAATGAAGAAGAAGCCAAACAGCCATGCGAGGGTCAGCGCAGTAACACCGAGGCCCAGCGCCCAGTGGATTTCATTCCATTCACGTCGTGGGGGAAAGGTTCTTAGCACCACATAGCACAGGATACAAAAACCGATCAGGATCACGATGTCGGCAATCCGCCCGGCCTCCAGGTACTCAAGCCCTTCTTGCAGCATGGGTTGCCCCAGCCACCATCCGGCAACGCCCGTCTGGGCAAGATACTGGGTACACACGTTCCATATGGTGACTGCCACGACCGCAAGAAACAGAAACTTGATCAGCCACGGCGCGGCCAGTTCGCGATTGGACAGCAACGGCCCGACAAACAGAATTGTGCCGATGAAGCCGCACAAAATCCATATGATGCCGAGGTTAAGATGCTCGGCACGCGCCACGTTGAAGTTAAATACGCCCGCGAGCAACGTAGGATCAATCTGCTGCAATGCCAGTAGCATGCCGAAGCCGGCCTGAAACACGAACAGCACCAGCATGAGCATGAAGAACCGCAGGCTCAGACGTTGGGTTTGATACTGAATTTTGATCATTTCCCGTTCTCCTGCAAGCTGCGGATGTAGGCCACTATCGCTGCGACTTCATCCTTCTTGAGCATATTCGCGTAGTCGGGCATGACACCCGCTGTATAGCCAGCGACAATCTGCGCGTTGGCATTGCGGATTGCTTCGGTCAGATAGGCATCGTCGGCGACCACCGTGGTGCCATCTGTCAGTGTGACTTTAGACCCATACAAACCGCCCCAACCCGGACCAACCAGTTTCTGTTTATCGGCCGCATGGCACGCCGTGCAGGCGTAATCCTTTACCAGTTGCGCGCCATGGGTCGTAGGGTCTGCAACAGCCTCAGTGGTAGCAACAGTTGCCGCCGCAGAAACCAACTCTGCAGCAGCCATGTTTAACCCAGGCGACGCATACTTGAAGGTCAAGCCATCAACCTTAGGCTTGGGCGGCCAGCCTTCGGTATTCATGGCCGAGGTGTACTTAAGATAGGCGATCAAGCTGGCCACTTCATCTGCCGTCAGCGGCAGATTGGGCATAATCGAAGCATGGCCCCCTCGCCGCTGTACACGCTCGGCAGCACCAGGGTATTTTTTATAATAGTCATCCAGCGATGCTGCCCCACTGTCTGCTGCATGCCCCTTATCTTGCAACTGTATCTTCAGCGCCCCACTGGTCGGCCAGGTACCCGCCGAAGGCAAAAACGCGGCGAGCCATGCCGACCCGGCATGCTCATAGGTATTGGTAAGATCCGGCCCAAGATACCCACCGTTGCCAACCATGGTGTGGCAACCCATACAGTTATAGGCCTGAAACACTCGCTTGCCGGCCACGGCTTCATGCGACCCGAAGCTGATCGTGTCAGGTGTTACCTGATTGCGGGAATCAATAAATGAAACTGCCGACAACCCCAAGAAAATCAGCATCATGAAAAACAGTACGATCAGCGCCACACGCCGGTAGTTGGCTTCCAGACAGGGTTTGCCTTCGCCGCAACTCATGATGGCCTCCCGACGTCTCGTTTTGCAGACTCTCGAGCTTGGGCAGCGGCAGCTGCTGCCGTCTCTGCGCGATCGAGCCCGTCGTGTTCGAACAAGGTGCGTGTAATGCGCAGAAGAACATAGAAGACGTACACGGCCAGCACAAAGCCGACCACAAAGTACACCCACCACATCGTGCGCGATTCGGGCCAATACTCAAAATCGCGAAAGTATGGCCAGGACAGCAGAAACGACACTATGCTGGCCAAAATAGAAATCGTGAAATCAATCAGTCGCTGAGCCATACCACCCCCTTCCCAAGAGATGCTGCCGGCGCTGCTACTTCGCGAACCTTATCGTGTTATTGGGTTCGTATGCACGCTTGAATGAAGCCTACAGGTGCTTCTGAGGTTCAGCCTTAACCTGCATCAAGATTGGTGGATGGCGCTATTTGGAGGCTGCGCGATCATATTGGCGATGTCGTGCCGTTTTGCAAAGGGCGGCAAACCGCTCTGCCGGGAGAGAACGCGATCACTGCAGTCAGGAATATGTTTTTCTTGTTATTGATGGCTCCATCAACAAATACGAGCCTTGCAGCATGCCGAACCGATTGATGGAAACCATTTTTTTGTACTACCTGACAAGCCCCTAGCTTTGTGAAGTGCTGAATTTTGGGATGGCCCACAACCCTGCAATATAGATGCACGCCACCAACCCCAGACCCAACATATCAGTGACGGGTTCAGGGTAAACGAGCAGGCAGCCGCCCACAAATATACATACGCGCAGCCACCAGCCGATAGCACCTACTCGGTACAAGTAGCCTTCCAGAGCCGAAGCAAATAGCCAAACCGCGATGGTGGCCGTAATCGCCGCCTGAGCAATATCAAGTGCCGGGCCTTGCATGATTAACGCGGGGTTAATTACAAACAGGAAAGGCAAAATAAACAGGATGGCGCCCAAACGCATGGCGTATAAGCCGGTTCGAGTGTTGTCGGAACCCGCCACGCCTGCAGCGGTAATGGAAGCCAGTGCGACTGGTGGCGTGATGTAGGACATCATCCCCCAATAAAGAATAAACAAGTGGCTGGCAAGTGGGTTAAGCCCTGCTGCGATGAGCGCAGGAGCGAGCAGGATAGACAGGAAAATATAGCAAGCGCTGGCCGTCATGCCCATGCCCAACACAAAGCTGGTCACCGCGCCTGCGATAAGCATGAGAGGAACACTGCCATTGGCGTACAGTAAGAGTTCACGCGAAAAGGCGCCAGCCACTCCGGTGTATGAAAGCCCACCGACAACCAGACCAATGCCCGCCAAAATAGCCACCAGGTTGGCAACGCCTGTTGTCAATTCTGTCGTAAAGTCGATTGCTCGTTTAAGGTTTAAACGATGACTGCGCTTGAACAGAGAAATACCGAGCAAGACCAGGGTGGCATAGTAAGGCGCATAGGCTTCCAGGCGCATAAACAGCAGCATATACACCAACATGGCCAGGCTAAACACATACGGCCAGCCGTCTTTCAGGGTGCTCTTTAGATCTGGAATTTCAGAATCAGGCAACCCTTTCAGGCCCCGACGAGCTGCATAGTTGTCTATCTGGAACAACAGAGCGATGTAAAACAGTAGCGCTGGCAGGAAAGCCGCCACCATGATGTCGGAATAGGGAACGCCCAAAAATGACGCCATAATGAAAGCCACTGCACCCATAACAGGTGGCATGAGTGTGCCGCCTGTAGACGCACAGGCTTCAACAGCGGCTGCGTAATGACTTGGGTAACCAGCGCGCTTCATGGTAGGTATCGTGATCGGGCCGGTAGTGAGAATATTGGAAATCACACTGCCTGAAAGGCTACCCAAAATACCACTCGACACGACAGCAACCTTTGCTGGCCCCCCGCGACTGCAAC
The DNA here is from genome assembly GCA_013416395.1 of Alcaligenaceae bacterium. Classification (GTDB taxonomy): domain Bacteria; phylum Pseudomonadota; class Gammaproteobacteria; order Burkholderiales; family Burkholderiaceae_B; genus Allopusillimonas. Next base: position 365,956 of record JACCEP010000004.1, on the reverse strand, counting down.
CCATTAGCGCTGTCGCAAAGCGCATGAAAAAGTCTCCACCACCTGTCGCTGTCAAGGCTGCGCCAAACACAACAAAGCCAATGACGAGATCGGCTACAACCTGCATAGGTATGCCGATAATACTTTCCACACCCATGACATGAGCACGGATAGTTTCGCCAAACGTGTAGCTGGTGCCCCACAAGAAACCAGGCATATAGTCAGCGAATAAGGGGTAGCTACCAAAAAACAGAGCAACGATTAACAGAGGCAAGCCGCCGCAGCGACGCACCCCTTCAAGAACAGTGATAAGCAGGACGCCGGATATAAGGGTTGCCTGCACGGGGGCAGAGTAATCCCAGCCCTCTTGAATAATGGTCAAGCCGTGGTAGCCAATATAAACGCATGATGCCAGTGCAGCCAGCGCCAGCAACCCGTCGAGCCACGATACCTTGGTTGCGCCACCTCGGGCCGGGAAACAGATAAAGGTGGCAGCCAGGTAAATACCAATCAGGTAGTAAAGATAAGAATTACCAAGAGGGGCAAAGCCTAGAAAATTAATATGAAAGGTTTGGTTTATGGCCATCAAAAGGCCCAACACACCCAGAGATAACGCAGTCCACTTTATGGGCCCACGCAACCGGGATTCGGTTTCTTTGGGTGTATCGGCAGCGATGACGACAGTGCTGTTAACTGAGCTCATGATTTCTTACTGAGCAAGTTGACTAAGCGTCTTTTTGCGACTCTGCTCCCAGATAGCTGCAAACTCTTCGTCTGACTTTCCTTTTCCTTCCTCGACGGCTTTGGGCCATGCAGCAATCAGTGCGTTCAGCCGTGCCGTACGCTTATCATTCCAGGCTTGATGCTCGTCAGTCCAAATGCCACGCTCTTTAAGATAGCGAATGGCACCAGCGTGAAAAGGCGCGTCAGCAGCTGGAACTCCGGCCATATCCATGGACCAGCGACCCATGACAGCTGTCGCATCCTTGTAAAGGTCAAAGGTTTCGTCTGTAGCCTTGGTAAAGGCATAAGCCTCATCGTCAGTCATGTCTGCACGCACAACCAGCATGGGGTAACGGTACGCCGCAATGGCGACAGGCTTTTCTACACTGATGCCCGCACCGATTGTTTCGTTGAAAGGTTGCAGAAACGGCGCAATATCGGAAAGACGTTTCCAGCCCTCTTTGTCGTCGGCTGGAAGAGGAATCCAATGGATGCCTTTGGGAGAAGCCTGTAATTCGTATACCTGGCTTGGGGTTGTTGTGGTGCAAGACGCATCCGCCTCGTCCTTATTGACTGAGCTCATGGCCGCACTGTACGTCGGGAACAAAGTAGGAGCAACGTCCTTCAGGTCCATGTTTGCAAAAGCCAGGAATGCTTCGCACTTTACGTTGACGGATGGGTTGCCGGCAACCAGAGCCAACCGCTTTCCTTTTAAATCTGATATGTTTTTAATGCCGCTATCTGCAGCGGTAAACACACCAACGGAAGCGGGCCGGCCAGCGAGTACGCGTAAGTTCTGAGGCCCCCAACGACGTGCCGAGAAATCGTGAATACCTTCAGTGGCAAAAAAGGTTTCGGTAGCCAGAAAGCCTACGTCAGCCCGCTTAGTCAATATGGGCTGAAGACGCCCTATCGCAGAGCCCGAAGGCTGAATCCGAACCTTAGTACCAAACTTTTTGCCAAACGCGTCGGCAATGGCCGATGCTTCAGCATAACCGGCTGAACCTACATCGTAGGCCGTCCACGACATGGTGTCAGGAAGCTTTTGAGCAAAAGCTGTGGGCGCGCTCAGCGCCAGGCAGGTTGCTGTAGCAAGGGCAAATTTAGCTAGACTCATCGTATCTCCATTGCCGTGCGCGATACGGGACTCAGCACATCGGCATCATCGTTATAGTTGTAGAGTTTGGCCGTTGGCCATTTCCCGAAGCAGTGTGCCTGAGCGGCGGCTTGTGACCAATTAGTATCTACAAAAGCAAACGTTTGGAGTACGTTAAGAGTGGGGTTAACGCTAATATGAACAGCACCCCAGAAGTTGGATTGGTGTCCAACCTTTGGGGTGCTGTTCAAAATACTGGCTGATTAAATTAGGTGTGCCCTGGCGCTTTCTTTAGGTTTGATCCTGCACTTTTGTTGTTGGGCCATTGTTCTTGACCGACTCTATACCCTTATCCCTTGCGGCCGAGCTTGTGTACATTTCGCTGCGTCCAATAACCTCACCATTACCGGCGGTCAGGTTGAAGTAGTCTGAGTTGTCTTTGGCTTTGAGCCGCTGGAAGCGGGCGTCATCGGCAGAATTTTTTTGCACGGAAGCAATGCCGTTTTCAGCTGCCGCCTTGGTGCTATAACGCTGGCTGGTCAAGATAACCTGATAATTACCCGCCCTGAGATTGAACATGTACTGATCACCGCTACGCTTGAGGATATAGTCGCCGCTCATGAATGCCTCCCAGTTAATATTGTGTCTGAGTACTATAAATCAATTCTCGTGGTTGGACGCTCCGCCTGGAAATTAACTGTATTCCTGTCTGTCGGATCGCCCTCCCCGTCGAGCACAAAACTGCGTGAAATACCGCAAACCCGAATTAGCTTACCTCCTTAATTCCCAAACGGAATGCTCATGTTCTGGCGCCGTCAATCGCCCGGAACTCGCCCTGGCTTTGCGTCATGAGGCTGACAACATAAATGGCAACCCAGGAGACGATAAAGCCGGGAATAATCTCGTATACACCGGGCCCGCCCATAAAGCTGGCATCCAGGCCCAAAGAGGTCCAGATGATGACCGTCACGGCCCCGGCAACCAGCCCGGCAACCGCACCTGCGCCCGACATTCGACGCCATGTCAATGCCAAAACAACCAATGGGCCAAACGCAGCGCCAAAGCCCGCCCATGCGTGGCTGACCAACGAGAGCACTTCAGAATCAGGATTACGCGCAATGATGGCAGCCACAATGCCCACGGCAATCACGCTGATGCGACCAACCATTACACTTTGCTTTTCGGTCGCTTCCTTGTTAAAAAACAGGCGGTAGCAGTCTTCAACCAGCGACGACGAGGACACGAGCAACTGACTGGAGATCGTACTCATAACAGCCGCTAACAAGGCCGCGTACAGAAACCCCGTGATAAGCGGCGTAAACAAGAGATCTGAAAGCACAATGAAAATGGTCTCAGGATCGTTGATGGTGAGCCCATTACGAATCGCATAAGCGCGCCCGAAGACTGCCATGGCGATTGCACCGAACAGCGAAATAAACATCCAGGCCATACCGATATTGCGCGCTGCCGGTACGTCTTTGACAGAACGAACTGCCATGAAGCGGACAATAATATGTGGCTGACCAAAATACCCAAGCCCCCAGGCAACCGCTGACAGCCAGGCAACAAACGTTAAGCCCTCCGTCCAGGAGAGATAACCGGCCGGATCGGTAATGGTAGCCAAGGTTTCTGTAGCTTGGTCGAGGCCGCCACCACCATGACCGTACAAAACCACGATGGGCATAACAACCAGCGCCAGCATCATGATGCAACCCTGCACGAAGTCAGTCAGGCTGACCGCCAGAAAACCGCCAACTGACGTATAGATCAACACAATAATCAGCGTAAGCCAGACGCCGGTTTGATACTCGCTAAGGCCGCCAAAGGTAAATAAACCACTAAAGGCCATATGAAAGAGTTTGCCACCGGCCACCAGACCGGACGACGTATACACGGCAAAGAAGACCACAATGATAACGGCCGATACAACGCGCAACGCCATGGCTTGCGTGGGAAATCGACTGGCCAGAAACGCCGGAATCGTTAACGCGTTGTCATAACGTTCGGTCTGCTCTCGAAGTCGCGGAGCCACAACCACCCAGTTAATTAGGGCGCCAACCCAAAGACCGATACCGATCCATGCTTCCTGCAAACCAGCAATAAAAATAGCCCCCGGCAAGCCCAAAAGCAGCCAGCCACTCATATCGGACGCGCCTGCGGACAATGCAGCAACAGCAGGGTTCAGGTTTCGGTCCGCCAACAAGTACTGTTGCGACGATGAGGTAGATTGGCGCATGGCATAAAAGCCAATTGCGAGCATCAACAAAAAATACAGAATTAAACTGATCCAGACACCAACAGCCATGACGCACCTCCTTTGGTTTACACACTGTCGACACAATCCGCACGTGCGTATCATCGCGCGTCATTGACCGGCATAAACTGAGCAGTCATTCGATTTTGATTCTTTGGTATTGCGGCCTTCGTTATCTCTTTATGATCGTTTGCTGCTTGTAGTAATGATTGATAAATTGACACCAATGGTTATGGGAACACGCTACCATAAGTTACCACCCAGGCAAAATTTATCGTGGTAGGCTCGCAACGGACTATTTCTTCAGGCTTCATAAGTCAAAGCCTAAAAGCTCACTGCTAAGCGGGAAGCGCGTGATGAAAAGAATTCGCTCAAGAGCTAATTGAGAGCTTGCGCAAGTACAAGTACCCACCGGATGAGGAGCAGACAGCGGTTGATCTGGCACTGCAGCAGGCGCAGACATTGCCTCGCCCTGGTGCCAACGAAACGTGCGAATTTTGCACTATCAATATGGCTCGAAAATTACGTATACCTGCAGAGAATTGACATCAAAGTTGCAGCAGGGGCACCCCAATCAACACAAACGGGGCCCAGGCCAGCGCAGCTTTCACATCGGGGGCTATGGCCTTATCTTCAACCTTGATGCCGGGAAGCCCTGCATGTCGGCCGTTCCGGCGTCGGGTCGATTGCTCCCATAGGGTTTGCTTCCGAACGTCCTCAATCGCCTGCACTAGAATAAGACGAAGGTCCACTAAGCCGGATTGCGCCGCGCGGTCGAGTCCGTTGTAGAACGAAGTCATAAACATCTTGGCCGACGTATCGTCGACTGGCCACATGCTCGCGATGACGCTTTCGGCACCGGCTTCAAGTGCCGCGTTCGCCACACTAAGCAGTTGCGAGCTGTATCGCATGCCCGCGACAGCCGTACTGCAACCCGAAAACACCACCAAACGAGCGGTCCAGTCAAACTCCGTCAGCGAATCAAACCCAACCCACTCCTCACCGCCCCTCCCGTCAGCGAAAAGCAAACTCGAACGGTCGCCGTGGCGCAGATCGCCACGCCCGTGCATGGCAAGGTGGACGCTATCGGGCCGGTCTTCGCGCAAGCGTTTCTCGACCGTTGCTCGCGTGCATGCCTGCCCGATCAACGGGGTCGTCTTCAATATGCTACCGACAAGACTGCACTCCTCGCGGGCACCCAGGAGGTCTCCGCGCGAGTCCCCTGCAACGATTGCGTGTCGGCATTGCGGTACCGGTCTTCGAAAATGCAATAACGCGACACTAGGAAGATAGCCGATTGGATTACGCAAAATCCAAGGCTTTCCATGAACCGGAATTGCGTGTAGCGGCAGGTTGTAGAGTACCTTATCCGGGACCAACAGGATCGGCCGAGAAGCGGGGATCACTGCGGCAACAGCCTCGGCAAGCTCGCGCAAGAGCGGGTTGTGCAGGCACAACGCCACGACCCGCTCCTCGCGTTCGGCCGCATTTCCTCGTTCGACCTGGTTGAAAGCCGCTGTGTCACCCGTGACGCGGACGGGCTGAATCGCGCCGTCGGCGACCACGTACGCTGTGATTGCATCGCCCTTCAAACTCACGACGAAGTCAACGAGCACCGAACGGTTGCCGGTGCCCAACAGCAGGTGATGCGCTTCGTCCGCAGAGGGAAGTGCATCGGCGAATTCTCCAGCATTGACGGCTTTCAGAGCCTTCGCTTCGAGCAGTCGCCGGCCCTTTACACCTTGCAGTGCCTCGAACGCGGCCGGAAATAGTTTTTCCCGGAAGAGTAGTTCTGCCAGCGTGTATGGGATGTCTCGAAATTGGCGATCGAAGTCCGCTCGTTTCGGGCCAGGAGGAATCTGGGTTCTCATCCTCTCCGCTGCTGTTGTTGCGCTGCGCAGGTGCGCAATCGCTTGCGCTGACGAAATCTGTTCAAGACGCTTTGCAAGTGCTTGGTGCGCAACGATTTCCCCCTGTAACGACAATGTTCCAGATTTAAGCAGGCCCTCAATTTCTGCTGCCGTCTGGTTCGCACCAGCAGCGTCACCAAGCTTTTCCAGAAGGGGTGTCAGTCCCGCCAGCCGATTGACCAACGCTGGGTGGCCCTTTATTGATCTGGCAATCTCGACCGCTTGTCGAAAGTAATCAGCGGCCAAGGCAATCGCAGAATACGCGGCTGCGAACAGAGCGAGTTCATTTGCCGACTGCCCCGCGTCTACGGCTCCACTCCTCTCTACCGGGTTGAGATCGAACCCTGCGACGATCTGGCTATGAACATTGCGCAAGGCGATGCTCCGGGCGAGCGGGCCGAGGGCCCCAAGGGGGTCGTCAATGTTGATGCCCGATGCGGCCATGGCCGACATTGTGCCAAGAACCATGAGTTCAGGGAGGGCCAGACCTCGTGCGGACGCCTCTTGACGAACTGCACGACAGACATCGAGGGCTCTATCGATCTGCCCAAAGTCGAAGAACAGCGCCGCCGCATTGGCAGAGATACGCAAGGCCAAGCCTATATCGTTTCCTGCCCGAGCCAAGTTCACGGCCTCTTGCCAGCATGCAAATGCGCCCGACGGATTGTCATGTTGCTTTTCATGAAGTCCCTGGTTAAATTGCTGCGCCGCCCGCGCATCCGTCTTCACGGCGGTGGCCTGCTCGAATCCATTCCGGTAGAACTCAATGTCAATGGACTTGCGGGCGTCCTCCACAGCGAGCTTGTGCGCGAGTTCGAACGCTTTGGCAGCCCCCACATCATCACCTGCCTCTTGGCAGGCATTCGCCATCGCCATCGCGTTGACGGCGCGATTGTGCCCATCGTCCGACGGAAAGAGTTTTCTGGCGCGCTCCAGCATCTCCAGCGCAGGCTGCAACTGCCCCAGCGCAATGAGTGTTTGGGCGTTTGTATCGAGCGCGATTGCCAAGTCAATATCAGTGACTCCGTTCTCTTCCAGCTGCGCGATTTCTTTGCTCAGGATTTCTCCGGCAGCGCGATACTCCCCGAGCCTCGCAAGACAGCCAGCGCGATTGGTCTGAATCATACGAATACCCTTCGGATCGGACTCGTACAGCAAAGCGAGCCGGAAGTGCTCCAAGGCATCGTCAAACTGCGAGATATCGGACAGCACGAGGCCCAGGTTTCCGTGCGCCACTGCGAGCAATGGCTTCTCGTTCGGCAGCCCGGGAGCGGCTTGGATCAAGCATCTGTAGGCGTCCACAGCCCCGAGATTGTCACGTACCGCACGGCGCGCCTGGGCCAGTTGTGAGCAGAACCTAACCAGATCAGCGGGCCGATCACAGACAGATGCCACACGTGCAGCGAAAGCGGACTTGTGGCTCAAATCCTCCCAGGCACCCCGTCTGAAACAATCGCCGCAACCCTTTCGCAAAACCGGGCACGCTTGGTTGAGCACCTCGACAACCCAGGACAGTGCAACTCGAGCGCGCGGATCGCCATCCGTTAATGCCGCGATAAACGGCTCGATCTTCCCTGCTGGAAGGACGGACGACAGGAACGCGCCAATGTCCGTCTGGCGTACGAGGATAGCCGCAGCACATCCCTCATTCGGGTCCATCGTCTGCCACTGGTCGATAACGAATAACACAGGCGTCAAAACCAACTCTTCGATCGACAAAGCCTTGTTCAGGTCACTCTGCATCACGGACTCCTCTTAGGGTGGGATGTCGTCAGCTTATTCGTCCTGCTGTATCAGCTTTGCCAGACTCACAAGACCGGCCTCGGTGGTGAAGTAGGTCAGGTGATCGCAGGCTACTTCGTCGAAGGTGGGTGATGGTGTGTGGTTTGATGGAATAGCCCGGATCGCCTGGACGCTCGCCGCAATGTCATTCGGCTCGCCAAAGAAGGCCAGCAGTGTCGCCTGTTCATGCGCCATGCGGCCCGGGTCAAGCTTGCCCAACAAGCGCTGGAGTTTGCTCGAGTCTTGACCCGGATCGGTGACGAGTGGAATGAGCGAGGTGTTACCCGCGATCATGGAATACCGCGTGCCTGGATCACCATTATTTGCGAGTTCGTTTATGAATGCTGATCTGGGCGCCATTTGTGCGAGCGCCACCTGAACGTGATCGGCACGGCTCGCCGCCAGCGCACCAACTTTGGAGACAATCCGCGCGAGATAGCCAAGCGTGGTCGGCGGCCAGGGAGCCCTCGCCAGCCCGTTCAAACCGAAGCTCATGAGCATGGTGGCCCAGTCCGCCACCTTTGGCCATGGCGAGCCACCATTCGGCGTCCCTAGCATGACCAAATGCTGCACCACGCGGCAGCCTCCTTCCCGCTCAATGAACCAACGGGCGGCCAGCCCGCCCATAGAGTGCGCCACAATGCACAGCGTTTTGCCATGATCCGACCCCAGACCAACACTTTCGAGCCGCTGCTTCAGATCGCGTGCTGTCTGTTCTATCGAGGTGTTCAGGTTCTCGTAGTCGAACGCCAGGACGAGGTCGAAGTTACTACCAAGCGGTTGGACGTTCGCGGGCACGCCTTCGGAGTAGGCGCTGAACGCCATCCGTTCGGTGTCGCCTATGATGCCGTGAACGTAGAGAACGATCTTCTTTGCAGTTGTCACGCTTGCGCGAATGCGTTGTTCATCAGGCTCGCGCAGGAGTTTGCCTTCTTCAACCCGCGTCATTGTAAGCAGGGGATAGGTGTACGCGGTGCCAAGCCGCTCTGAAACCACCTTCTTAAAATAGATGCAGATCGCACCGAGTAGCGACCTGGCGTTCGGGTCGGGCAGACGTTCTAGATGAATCGTGACCTGCCCGTCATGCGACTCTGACCACCCCAGAGGAAGGATGAACTCGCCTTCGAGGCTCACTGGGAGCACATGTTCGTTAGCCGCCAGTTGTGCGGTGACACGCAACTGGAGTGGCGCGTCGGGCGTGACAGCCTGTGCGTTCTCGTGAGTGAAGCCTTCGATCTGTAACACGTCAAGTACACCACTTTGGCCACGACTTGTCGACAGCGCAAACGGCTGAACCACGGTGGGGTCATCCACGAGCCATGGGGGTAGGGAACGGACCGGTCTTAGCGTGGGATCACGGCTGGTCGAAAGCGAACTCGCCAACCTGACAGTAGCCCGGAACGCAGGATGACCCAAGACTGAAACCCCCGGCAGCAACTGAGCGAGTTCGCCGACCGGAGGAATCGCGACACCGTCGTGAGGACAGTGCACGACGAGCGTCACTGCTGTCGAGATCCAGTCGGCAATTACCCTGGCCTGTGCCTGCCCCGCATGGCGCGACTGGACCCGGCCCAGCATGTTCTGCAGCGTGTTATCGAATGCTACACCCCTGCTCGCGGTTGGGGGCTGCACGTAGCGTACGTCCAGATCGTCCTGATAAAGCAATGCGGGATCGCACTCCTCCGTGCTCGCGATCAATGCGAGAATGTCCTGCAATTCGGTCTTACCTTGATCGACGAGGTGGTCGGGGATCGTGAGCGGGATGTTCGGATCGAGGACACCGTCGCTATTCGTGAAGGTGGCCCAGGCTTCGCAGCCAGGCTCAATCCAGCCCGACAGCAGGCCGGTGAAGATGCCGAAGGTGTCCGGCAAGTCGAGAAGCAGGCAGAAAAGTCGGCGCGCAGATCGATTGGTAACGCGCAGTCTGAACCGTGGCGCGATGCGCTCCCCGTCGCGCAGGTGGTAATTCAACCGGATCGGTTGCTGGGCAAGCTCAGCTGATACCAGGGTTGCGTTTCCGTTATCGTCGACAGTGAAAACCTCGAGTGCTACCGCATCGCGCGGTAGCGCGCTTGCCGGGTTATCGAGTGCCGCCACGCGCAGCCATCGAGCGATGTGCTCCAGTCGTTCGACGACGAGCCAGACACTCGCATCGTCGGTACCGCTCACCTCGCTCACGAGATCACCCGTATCGTCAATACGAGCGATGGTATAGCCGTTCTGCGTCGCGGTAACACGCAGCTCTGGCGCCTTTTTGCTCTCCTCCACCGTAAATATCGAGCGCCTCCCGCGCACCCCGTCGGTGAGCGCCGTGCGCAGCCTCGCGACCGCGATTGCCTCGCCGCAGATCTGGACACCCAACGGCGCAATCGGAAGGCTGATGGTGACGGCCTTGTAGGTCAGTTCAGGATCGGGTTCCACACTATCGAGTGTGAGCACAACCCTACTCTTTCCAGGGTAGCGTTCTAACACCGTGGCCAGACCGATCGCACGAGTGACGTCAGCAAGTGCTTCGGACGACGTGCCAAACGGGAAGACCCTGAGGACGGTAGTCTCGTTTTCGGTTACTGGCGCTATGCCGTGCACCGCACCGCCATCGATCAACCAGCCAGCCTTACGGTCGTACGAAACGGTGAAGTATGCCGCGTGTCGACCAATTGCGCCACCTAACCACGGTCGGTCGAGGTCTTGGACGTTGGTGACACGAATTACCGGCGATTGCCGGCTACTGCGAAGACGCACGAGCGCGCTCGTGCGCTTGAATACGTCGCGATAGGTAATCGCATCGCCTGACGACTGAACAGCCTGCATCAAAGCGCTAGAAAAGCAGCCACGTACTTGCCCTTCAGCCCATGTTTCCTTGGCTTCCTCATCGTCTTGGCAGGCAGAAAGGACGACATGACGACCGTTTGGTATCAACAGCCAGTGCTTACTGGCACGCCCATCAAAGCCCTGCGCGCCCAGCTGCGAAACTTCATGGGGCGTTACCAGAAAGGTCTTGGCATCGCGCAATCGCGTATCGGCGGGCGCGTGACGCACTCGCAGTTGCAACGCTTCGCTAACTGCCCGAGTTCCGGAGCCCGAGTGGCAGGCATCGAGGACAACCAAAACGTGCGGATTATTCCTGGATACATGGGCAATGAGTTTGGCGAGTTCTTTGTCGGCCAGATCATACTGGCCTGGCTGGCGACTGTCGTAACACACCAGTGTCTCGTCCAGGCCATCTGGTTCAAGGTAACTGAATTCGGGCGGCGTGAACTCTTGAGAACCGTGACCACTGTAGTAGAACACCGCCACGTCATCAGAGCCGGCGCGGCTCAGGTGTTCGACGAAACCTGCAATGATATTTGCGCGTGTCGCCTGTTGGTCTACGAGCTTCCTGATCTCGATCTGTGCCCCCTCGGTCGACGCTGACGCATGCAGGAACGCCTCAAACGCTTCGATGTCGTTTACACACCCAGCCAAAGACGGTACGGGTGCGGGGTATTTATCAATGCCAACCACAAGCGCGTAGACGGTTCGTGCCATGCCCGTGTCCTCTGCGTTAGGAAACTCAAGCTGCCAGAATCAAGGTAGGTGTCTTTTCTCAGGTTGTCAACACCCTTACGATATCGTCTTCATATGTCATGCATCGGGGCACTACTACGTCGTTTGCACAAGCTGCACGAGTTGCTTACCAAAGCTTTTGCCATCGAATAAATCAATAAATGCCTGAGGTGCGTTTTCTAGCCCCTCTATGATGTTTTCGCGATGCTGCAGCCTGCCTTCCTTGATCAGTTGACCAAGACGGGCGACGGCTTCATCGTTGCGATCTTCGTAGTCGTACACCACAAAGCCCTGCATCAGCGCGCTTTTCTGGATCAACAGTTCTGGCGCAAACTTGCCGCTTTCTGACGGGTGGTTGTATTGCGAAGTTTGCCCGCAGATAACAATGCGTGCGTGGTGGTTGATCAGCGACAGCGCGGCCTGAGTGATATCACCGCCAACATTATCGAAATACACGTCGATTCCGTCTGGGCAAGCCTGGCCTAGCGCTGTGCGCAAGTCATCGGTGGCGTGGTAGTTGACGACCGCGTCTAGCCCGAGTTCATCGCGCAGGTAGGCCACCTTCTCTGCACCGCCAGCGATGCCCACCACCCGACAGCTTTCGAGCTTTGCCAGTTGCACTGCCGTCATGCCGACAGCACCCGAGGCACCAGAAACAACCACGGTTTCGCCAGCGCGAGGCTTTCCGATTTCTTTAAGCCCGAAGTAGGCGCAGAAGCCCGGTACACCAACCACGCCCAGATACGTGGACAGCGGCGCGACGTTGGGATCCACCTTCTTGGCCTTGCGACCGTCGGAAACAGAGTAATGCTGCCAGGGCAGTCGCTCATAGACGAAATCGCCCACGGCGAAATCTGCATGGCGCGACACGACAACGCGGCCGACAGAACGGCCGGTAAGTGGCTGCCCCACTTTAAAGCCGGGTGAATACGACTTGGGCGCTTCCATCATGCCGCGCATGCCAGGGTCAACCGACAAGTACAGCGTTTGTATAAGCATCTCGCCATCTGCCGGTTTAGGGATCTCGGCTTCTACCAGCAGAAAGTCTTCGCGCTTGGGCTTGCCTTGTGGCCGCCTGGCGAGTGTGACCATTTGGTTGCGGTTATGTGTCATTTTGCAGGTACTCCCGCTGATTCAGTGTTCATCATTCTGATAAACCAGTGTACTGCTGTGAAGAATTTGGTAGCCCGAAATACGTGGCGCTATGACTCCGAGGTATCGTCAGCCCCCAACTGGTGTGACAGTCGCCTGCATATGTCCATTTGCACCAGTTTTACTTGCTCAATGGAAGGGCATGGCCCACCATCGATGCGGGCGATATAAGGTACGTTGATTGCAGCAACGACCTGCTGCCCCAGGCCCCGAACCGGAAACGCCACGTTGGTGACCCCCTGGATCTGTATGCTGGGCATGACAGAATGGCCAACGCGTCGTACGTCGGCCAGCAGCGAAAACAGGTGCCCGGGATCCATTTCAAGCTCGCCTTCAATCTTGATATGGTTGTTAAGCATGCGCGATCGCCCGATCTCATCCTGATACGAAAGCATCACATGCCCGGAAGACGTGTCTGTCAGACCCATAAGCGAACCCAGCTTCAATCCGAAGGACCATCGTTCAGGGCTGTCTACTTGCGCCACCACGACCATTCGACCCTGCTCATACACGGCCAGATGACAAGACTGCCGCGTACGTTCGGACAGCTCGTTGAGCAAGGGCAACGCCGCCTGTGTAATGCGTTTTATGGGCGGTTGCTGGTGTGCGAGGCGAAGCATTTTAAGCGTCAGCGTATAGCGGTCATTGTCGTCGGCTTGGATATAGCCACGTCGCTGCATGACAACCACCATGCGAAATATCTGGCTGACGTTGCGATCCACTGCCTTAGCCAGTTGATTTAGGGTGTAGCCCTCTGACGAACCACTGAGCGCTTCGAGTATATCTAGCCCCTTTTCCAGGGCGGGCGCGTTGTAACGCGTCGCTGTATCACCCTGCGGCGCTGAGGGCGGCAGGCAGTCTGAATTTGGGTTCATTGAATGTTTTCTGTGAAAAAAGGCGAGGACATTAAGCCCCTTTTGCCTATTTTATTTATTAAGTAAAACAATTATTTTACATATAAAATTGAATCGGACAATTTTATTAGGGTATTTACTATAAATACGGGTAATCACTTACCCAATATCCATAAACAGTCCTATTTCTAATAGGTTTTTATCGATATCATTCTCTCATACCAAATAAGAAATTCTATTTTATCTACAAAACATAATTTGAATGTATACCCAGAATAAGTAGCGGTAGTAGCCATGCATGCGCGGTCGGTCAGCGAGCAGGCTTTTTTGTGGAATGAGTCTGACCGATTGTCGATAAATCAAGGAGCATCATGACGGGACGTCTGGTAAACAAAGTCGCATTGGTGACGGCGGCAGGAAACGGAATTGGCAGAGCAACAGCGCTGCGCTTCCAGCAGGAAGGGGCACGAGTCATCGCTACCGACATCAATGAATCTGCCCTGCAAGGGCTACAGGGGTGCGAGACATTACGCCTGGATGTCACCGATACCAAGGCAATCAATGCGCTGGTTCAAAGCCTAGATCGCATCGACGTGCTGTTCAACTGCGCGGGCTTCGTCGACAGTGGCTCCATATTGGAGTGCAGCCGCGAGGCGTGGGACTTTTCGTTCGAACTGAACGTATCGTCCATGTACGAAATGTGCCGTGCGGTATTGCCAGGCATGCTGGATAGACAGCACGGATCAATCGTCAATATGTCGTCCGTCGCATCCAGTCTGAAGGGGGTATCGAACCGCTTTGTATACGCGACCACCAAGGCGGCCGTCATTGGGCTGACGAAAGCCATTGCGGCCGATTTCGTCAACGCAGGAATTCGTTGTAATGCGATTTGCCCGGGCACCATCGAATCCCCGTCACTGGTCAGCCGTATTGAAGCCCAGGCAAAAGAACAGAATCTTTCCGTGGCGCAAGTGCGCGACGCGTTTATCGCTCGCCAGCCCATGGGACGCATTGGCTCGCCAGCTGAAATAGCCGCACTGGCGGCATACCTGGCTTCTGACGAGGCCGCATTCACCACGGGCACAGCCCAGATCATCGATGGTGGCTGGTCAAACTAACGTCATTTTTAATTTCAGCAGGAGAAAAACATGAAACTTCTTCGTTTTGGCCCAGTGGGTCAAGAAAAGCCGGCAATGCTCGATAGCAACGGAATCTGCAGAGACCTGTCATCAGTGATCGACGACATCACTGCCGAGACCCTCTCACCCGCTGGTCTGGCTGCCTTGCGTGCCATAGACCCGAACACGCTGCCAAAGGTCGCAGACACGGGGCGTATTGGTGTGCCGCTGCGCAACCCAGGCAAATTCTTGTGCGTTGGGCTGAACTATAGCGATCACGCTGCCGAGACGGGAGCCGACGTGCCAGAGGAACCCATTCTGTTCAACAAATGGTCTCGACCCTCAGGTGCTAATGATCCCATTGTGCTGCCACGCACATCCACTAAAACCGACTGGGAAGTCGAGCTTGGTGTCATCATCGGCACCAAGGCACGCTATGTATCGATGGACGACGCCTTGTCATACGTGGCCGGTTATTGCGTGATCAACGATGTGTCCGAGCGTGAGTATCAACTTGAGCGTGGCGGCACCTGGGACAAGGGCAAGGGGTGCGATACGTTCGGCCCGATCGGCCCCTGGCTCGTAACGGCTGATGAAGTGGGCGACCCGCAAAATCTCGACATGTGGTTAGACGTCAACGGAAAGCGCTACCAGAACGGCAACACGCGAACAATGATTTTCAACATTGCATCGCTGGTTCACTACATCAGTCAGTTCACTACGCTGTATCCGGGTGACCTGATTTCTACGGGCACACCACCCGGAGTAGGTCTGGGCCAAAAGCCGCCCGTCTATTTGCGAGATGGCGATACGGTCACGTTGGGTATACAGGGCCTGGGTGAACAAACCCAGCGTGTATCCGCATGGGATGCTGCGTTACTTGACTGACAATTACGGCACGCCAACGCAAAACGCTGTAAATTGAGATTTATGGAATACGCCACAGCGGCGAATAGTGGGTTTTGTTCAATCAGTGCTGTGGGGCAGTTGGCCCAATTCGCACGTCAGATCAAGGCGTGCAGCTGGGTCAACAACAGACTCAACGCATGAGGGAATAATGACCACACCCATCACCAAAGGCGCCAATCACATCGGGCTCACCGTATCAAAACTTGAAGAGAGTGCGGCCTTTTTTGTTTCCATTCTCGGATGGAAAGAGTTGCGCAGAAATAATGAGTACCCAGCCATTTTTGTGAGCGACGGCAGTGTCGTGCTGACGCTATGGGCAGTAAAGGGGCTGCCAGCTACGCCATTCGATAGAAAAAGCAATGTGGGCCTGCATCATCTGGCATTACTCGTCGAAAGCGAAGCCTCATTAAATGAAGTTCATGAGCGTATCAAAAAAAGTGGGACGCCAATAGAGTTTGCACCGCAACAAGTGGGGCAAGGCCCTGCGAAGCACATGATGTGCTTCGAGCCCAGTGGCATTCGGGTGGAGTTTATTTGGCCGGGAAACTAAGCCTGGTTTGACGCATGGAGCACGTTGCGCTGTTGCAACTGTGCGCTTGCAGCACAGCGCGCTTGAGCGCCTCGGGGCTAAACGCCACCCGAAATAGGCGAAAATGCCCGGAACACCGACCACGCGCAGATGCTTCAACAGTGACGCGACAGTGAAGCGCTTCTTGTAATGTAGTTCTATTGTGACTACAATCTAGTCTTATATGCCATTTTCGGAGAATCACCATGAGCACCGCCGACACCTACGTCCGCGCTCGCATAGACACAGACACCAAGGAGCGTGCTGCCTGTGCGCTCGAAGCAATGGGGTTAACGATATCCGATGCAATCCGTCTACTAATGCTGCGCATCGCCGACGAACACCGCCTCCCCTTCGACGTTAAGGTACCGAACGTCAAAACAAAAAAAGCTATTGCCGAGCTAGAAGCAGGTAAAGGAAAGACGTTTTCCAGCATTGACGAACTGATGACTGACCTGCATGCGGACGATTGATCGCTCATCGGCCTTCAAACGAGATTACAAGCGTGAGTCCAAAGGACGACACCGTGCCACACTCGATGACACGCTTAAGTCAGTGTTAATTCTATTGGCAACCGACCAGCCCTTAGAAACACGGCACCGCGATCATGACCTGTCCGGCGATTGGGCAGGCTACCGTGAATGCCATGTCAAACCTGATCTGCTACTCATCTACCGCAAGTCTGATCCCGACACGCTCAGACTGGCTCGACTTGGTTCGCACAGCGAGCTTTTCGGCTAAACACCTCTGAATAAAATTCTTTGAACGCAGCGATGGTTGCATCGATGTCGGCTGCGGTCACGTCCATATGCGTTACGAGACGGGTAGTCGGTGCGATGCCGGCATAAATACCGCACCGTCTTAGAAAGACGGCAAGATCCGCACAATTGGGCTCGGGAATATCAACATAGACCATATTGGTCTCAGGCTGCCGCACGGTGATTTGCGTAATCTCGGCAAGGCCGCTGGCAAGCCGGGTGGCCTTCTCATGATCTTCTTGCAGGCGCAAAATATTATGATCCAAAGCATACAAGCCTGCCGCAGCCAGAATGCCAGCCTGGCGCATACCGCCCCCCAACATTTTGCGCCAACGCCTTGCGCGCCCAATAAACTCTGCGGTTCCGCACAGAAGCGAGCCGACAGGCGCACCCAAGCCCTTGGAAAGACAAAACGACAGGCTATCGAACCCTTGTACAGCGTCAGGCAAACTGATGCCGAGTTTTGTCGCTACATGAACGACGCGGGCGCCATCAAGGTGTGTGGACAAGCCCTTTTCATGTGCAAGCGCCGTGGCTGAAGCCACATAATCCAGAGGCAGCACACGGCCTTGCCAGGTATTTTCTAATGCAAGCAATCGCGTACGGCTAAAGTGAACGTCATCTGCCTTGATCGCACGCAGGATGTTTTCAAGCGAAAGCGTGCCATCCGCCTCATGAGCTATCGGCTGCGGTTGAATGCTGCCCAGCACAGCCGCGCCGCCCGTTTCGTACTTGTAAAGATGTGCTTCTTGCCCTGCGATAAACTCGTCGCCCCTATCGCAGTGGGTCATGAGCGCAAGCAAGTTGCTTTGCGTGCCAGAAGGTACAAAGAGCGCAGATTCGTAATTAAAGAGTGCGGCGGCGCGTTCCTGTAACAGGTTAACCGTGGGATCATCACCCATCACATCGTCACCGACTTCGGCGGCGGCCATGGCAGCTCTCATCCCTGCACTGGGCCGGGTAACCGTATCACTACGCAAGTCTATATATTTCGAAAAATCTATTGATTTAAGTGAATCTGTCGATTTAAGCGAATCTTTCGATTTAAGCGAATCTGTCGATTTCATAATCTGCTCATTACCACCCATTAAAACGTGGCCACACGGCGACGACTTGGTTAGATTTATTTAACACGTTGTACTCTGCATATTGCGCCGCCGTCGAACAGGCATGGTTGGGCAAAATGCGAACTTGATCGCCGACTGCCAGTTGCGGGCTGATTGATGGGTCTGCTGAGCGATGCGCGATGATGCCGTGTTCCTGGTTTGCGCCCACAAGAATAAAACCTTCTAATGGCCTTCCTTCTCTATCGCAAACCAGACCATACCCCTGGTCAGTGACCTGCCCGGAGGTACCGCGATCGCGCGACATTGCCATCCATCCTGCGTCAATGATTGTCCATCCTTTGGCAGCCTGGTGGCCAATAACTGTGCCCAACACGCTGATCGCAATATCGTCGGTGCGGCATACGTTCAAGCCGGCCATCACGAGGTCGAAAAAAACAAAAACACCGGCCCGGACTTCTGTAACGCCTTCAAGATGCTCGGCGAATAGCGCCGTGGGTGTTGACCCCACACTCACCACAGGGCAGGCCAGGCCCGCAGCTCGCAAACGATTGGCAGCGGTCACGGCCGCAAGCCGTTCCTGTTCAGCCATGGCCCGTATTGCCTCGACCGAGCGGCAATCGTAGGAGCCTCCTGCATGGGTAAGAACGCCCTTCACGTTTATTCCTGATGCATCAAGAAAGCAAGCAATCTCGGTAAGCTCCGGTGCATCCGGGACGAGCCCTGACCGATGGCCGTCTGAATCGATCTCGATCAGGACGTCCAGAGATCGATCCATATTTGGTGCAGCGTCGGCCAGCATCTGTGCTGCTTCCATGCTGTCCAGAATCAGGGAAAGCTGAACACCATCTTGTAAGAGGCGCGATACATGCGCGAGCTTGTTGGGGGCAATACACACAGCATAAAGAATGTCTTTGACCCCATGGCTGGCAAAATAATCCGCCTCGCGCAAGGTCGAGACCGTGATGGGGCCTTCGCTGGTATCCATTAGCCGGCGCGAAACGTCGATGCTTTTGTTGGTTTTGACATGCGGACGGAAGCTGACGCCCAGCGCTTGCATTCGGCCACGCATGTGATCGATATTGTTCTGCATACGCGCTTCGTCCAATAACAGGGCCGGTGTTTCAAGCGTGGCAAGATTGCGTTCAGACATCAGATTATCCTCTGTAAAGATTCCGTCGAACCTTCCCACGGTCTTCGGCCTGTGTCAATCGTTTGTTGCAGCTCAGGAATAGGAAGGCCCGCTTCGTTGCTGGGAAGGGGTCAGGACGTTACAAACCTCCAAGAAAACTGCTAATCGCGGCCACCTAAGCAGCTTTTGGTGCTGAGCCTGATCAGCTGTAATGTAGCGAGTAAGCGTGCACCAACCGCGTCCGGAGATAGACCGACGCACCATACTTCAGTATGATTAAATCCTATTCAATCAAGTCTAGAGAGTTCCATGCGAACCACACAACAATTCAGCATTACCCTACCAAATGAGATGGCTAAATTGGTGCGCGGCAAAGTTTCCTCTGGAGAGTATGCAAGCGAGAGTGAAGTCATCCGCGATGGTCTGCGAGCACTACTTGCCCGCGACCAGGCGGTACAAAACTGGTTACTTAATGAAGTGGCGCCAGCGTACGATGCAATCAAGGCAGACCCAACACGCAGTATTTCAGCTCAGGATGTGCGCGCGAACCTTACCGCCGAATATAAAAAGGCACACAAGGCGGGCTGATGTCAAGCCGAAGATAACCTTATTTAATACCGAACACACAATGGCCTCACCGCATGCCTTGGGCATGGGGATGCGCGACTCTATTAGGTGCGTCACTCAACAGCTCAAAAAAATAGCCTGCACGGCCCAATTATGCTAGTGTTCGCTCTGAATCATTGCCAAAACCCCTGGCACCAAGACTGGGGAATCTATAAAAACAATCGTTGCAACCATTTTGGTCACGCTCCAAAAATTGAATGATAAACGCGCTTTCAGAAAGCGCTTTGCTGGCCCGGTTGTATACGCCGATTTTCACAAGAGGAGACACTTTATGAAATTCAAGTTAGCTACCGCAGGAGCCTTTTTGGCTGCGACCGCGCTCATCACACAAGCTGCATTTGCAGCCGCCCCTGATTTGCCCAAAACGCTGGCCTGGAGCGCCTACGACGTTGGCTCCGGAGGGTACAACCAGGCTGTTGCCATCGGCAGTGCCTTCAAAAACAAGTACGGCGTCAACCTGCGCGTTATCCCCGGCAAAAACGACGTATCGCGCTTGCTACCGCTGAAAGCAGGACGCCTTGATTTCGTCGCCAACGGCATGGGCTCTTACATGGCACAAGAAGGCCTGTTCGAATTCGGCACAGAAGCGTGGGGGCCACAACCCTTGCGTCTGCTTCTGACCAACATCTCAAGCCAGGGCCTGACCGTGATCGTCGCAGCCGACACGGGTGTAAAAACCATTGCCGACCTTAAAGGAAAGCGCGTCGCCTGGGTTGTTGGTGCACCGGCCCTCAATCAGAACATCTCTGCATTGCTAACGTTTGCCAACCTGACATGGGATGATGTCGAAAAAGTCGAATTCGGTGGCTATGGTGCATCGCTGTCGGGAATCATCAACGACCAGGTAGACGTCGGATTCAGCGTAACCGTATCCGGCAAAGCTTACGAGCTGGAGAAGTCGCCACGAGGCCTTGTTTGGCCGACGATACCCAAGTCAGACACGGCTGGTTGGGAGCGTGTCAAAGCCCATGCGCCCTATTTCGTCCCCGTTTATGCCACTGAAGGTGCCGGGCTCTCAAAAGACCACGGCGTCGACACTTCAGCCTACCCGTACCCAATTCTTCATACGCTGGTCGATCGCAAGGACGACGAGGTATATGCAATGATGCAGGCGATGGTGGATGCGTATCCCGACTATAAAGACGCCGCACCGGGCGCAAACGGATGGGCGCTTGAAAATCAGAACCTGGAGTGGGTGATCCCCTACCACGACGGCGCAATCCGTTTCTTCAAGGAAAAAGGGCTATGGACCGAGGCACATCAAAAGCACAACGATAGCCTCATCAAACGACAAGAAGTATTAGCCAAGGCATGGAAAGGCCTGAAAGCAGATGCTGACCCGAAGGAGCACATGACCGCGTGGCAAAAAGCGCGCGCTGACGCACTACGGACTGCTGGCTTTGATGTCGCTGTTGAAAGCTGGTAACCACATGTCGGCGAGGCCACAACATAATTAGTGCATATTCTGAGCTAACTTAAGTGCTTGCGATATGGACTGGTTTTGTGTGGTCTTTCACCGAACTGAGGCTGTGTACCCAGCGCCGGTCACAATTGACCGGCGCTGCGGCTCATGTTCATCACACGGCCGTCTTCAACACACACTATCAAACGAAAGCGATGAGTACCCTACGGCATGTCGCAAACTGACAACTTGAGACGCCCAGTGCCCAGTGCCCAGTACCATCAGTGTCTGCGTGCATACGTCCAGAATTGATTCAGTCTGGATTGCCGCTGTATTTCAGTTTAATGTGACACGGCAACATCGCAGGGACAATTAGAAAGCGTTACCCAGGTTCTCCGAACATTTTGAATGAGGTATGACGCGCCCGCGTCGTGAAAGAATCAATGAGAAGAAAAACGCAGCTAGACATGACTGACACTGAACAGATGAAGGCTCAGGCCGCCGTGAAAAAAGCCGAACAATCGGAATCGCGTTATCGGCCCCTGAAAGGCTTCTGGCGCGTAATTTTGATTACGGTGACAACACTCGCCATCGTGCTATCGATCAATCAGATTCTCAATTTGCACCTTACCGGGCGGGCCATCCTTCAGAACTCTTATCTGTACGCACTGTGCGCGTTGCTGACAAGTGCGGTGTTCCTGATCTTGCCTATGAATGCGAAGGCGGCACGCGAGCATGTGCCATGGTACGACGCCGCTGCTTTTGTCGTGTTATTGACCGTACTGATGTATTTTTCCTTTCACGGGCAGCAGATCGTTGAAGAGGGATGGGAGTTTGCGCCACCAAATCAAGTTGTATGGATTTCTACAGTTGGCTGGATTTTGATCCTCGAAGCGCTGCGCCGTGCCGGAGGCACCGCCGTCTTTGTCGTTGTCGCCTTATTTTCTGTGTACCCCATTTTTGCCGGTGTAATGCCTGGCCCGATTGCAGGCTTTCCCCAGGATTTCTCGACTACAAGTGCATACCATTTTGCCAGCTCTGAGAGCGTAATTGGGATCCCAACCCAAGCCTTTGGCAATCTCGTCATTGGTTTTGTCATGTTCGGCGCAACATTGCAATTTACCGGTGCCGCGCCCTTTTTCAACAATCTGTCGTTTGCACTGTTTGGGCGGGTGCGTGGTGGCCCCGCCAAGGTCGCCATATTTGCCAGTGGGCTCATGGGGTCGGTCAGCGGCAGTGTGGTCTCCAACATTCTTACCACGGGGGTTGTAACCATCCCCGCCATGAAAAGCACTGGATTCAAACCGCGCTTTGCGGGGGCCGTTGAGGCCTGTGCATCAACGGGGGGCGTACTCATGCCACCCATTATGGGCGCGACGGCGTTCGTGATGGCATCGTTTCTCGGCATACCTTACGTCACCATTGCGGTGGCCGCTGCGGTTCCATCCCTGCTTTACTACTTCTGCCTGTTTATTCAGATTGATGGCTACGCTGCACGTCACAAGCTGCGGGGCCTGCCCAAGGCTGAGCTACCTTCCGTCAAAAAAACCCTCATCGAAGGATGGCATTATATTTTTGTCTTCGCGGTATTGGTCTGGATGCTTGTGGTCTTGCAACGCGAAGCGATGGCGCCTTTCTATGCAACCGTTGTGCTGTTAGTTATTAATCAAATTTCAAAACGATATCGACTTACCCTGAAAAGCCTGGCCACATTAATAACCGGAGTCGGAAGCGCGTTAGTTGAGCTTTCCGCCTTACTTGCCGGGGTTGGATTCATTGTTGGTGCGCTTTCTGTAACGGGGCTGGCGGGCACGCTGGCAACCGATTTGGTGTTTCTTGCCGGAGACAATGTCTACGTGTTGCTTGTTATGGGTGCGATGACAAGTTTTATCTTTGGCATGGGAATGACAATTACCGCTGTGTATATCTTCCTGGCAATTGTCCTTGCTCCATCTCTCATAAATTCTGGCTTCAACCCGCTGGCAGTCCATCTTTTTGTCATGTACTGGGGCATGGTTTCATACATTACCCCTCCAGTTGCCATAGGCTCGTTTGTCGCCGCCGGAATCGCCGGCGCACGCCCAATGCAGGTGGCATTAAGTTCGGTTTTCCTGGGCATATCCATGTACCTCGTGCCGTTTCTGTTTGTACTCAATCCGGCACTGATATTCGAGGGGTCTGCCTGGACCGTAACGTGGGCCATTACCACGGCCTTTATTGGCATCTTTTTCATTGGCTATGCGATTGAAGGCTATTTGCCATTTGTAGGCGATTTCCGCGATAGCCCGGTGGATTGGCTGGGGCGATTGCTAATGGGCATGGGTGGGCTAGCGTTTGCCATACCGGGGGGTGGTAAACACATTCCGTATGGGCCGGTTGAATTGCTGGTGGTCGGCAGCGTTCTGATCGTGGCAGCGGCACTGCTAATTCGTTTGACCAGACGCCGACAGGCGGCGGTAGCAACGTGACAGCATGGTGTCAATAGGCGATGGGCTGGCCAGTAATGGCCAGTTCAAGACGAACCATCCATTGCGTTCTGCTCCAGTAATTGCTGGGCGCGTTGCGAGAGCCGACACCCTTTCTGCCGAAATATTTCAAGTGCTTCTGCAGCCAATTTCGCATTTGCTGTATTGCCAGAGAATGTTGTCAACTTTTCTTTAAAGACAAGAACGATGTTCGTCGTCCCAAGTGTCTTTCTAAAATCGACATATTCAATTTCGTCATAAGCATGGCGTCGTTTGCGAACCACTCGGCATGTGACGTGATGCTTTTGAAGAAGCAGCAACGGGCTGATATCTGAATGAGCCCAAGCCACCCAAGGAATCGCTTTCCAACCTGCAAATGCAGCAACCAATAATACGTTTACGCCATCCTTATCTTTTGACAAAGTTAGCTCTGAAACACCCGTGCGGTGCAGCTTTGTACGCGTAAGCCGGAACAATCCCCAAAAAACAAGAGCCGTAGTACTTACGCCGACAGCAACGAAAGTGATGATTAGGAAGGTATCGTTCATGTTGTTATTTAAGCTGAACACGTAAGCTTAACTGATGGCGTACTCACTGCGCTTGTTCATGAGTGGGGGCGGAGGCATGGGCATGGGCAGAGGCATGCCCATGCAGCCATTATGGCTGATGCGCATTGAACCGCATCATCACCGCGCCTATACTGATTACAACAACTCGTTCCCCACGCACCCGACGGCGCAGGCAATCGACCGCCGAACGTGATCTTGACTGAGTAACAGCCGTAATGCGCCAGTCGTTTGCGCCCTTGGCAGCAACGGCATATTCAGTTCAAAAGAATATAAGAAGAGAAAGCATGTCACGCTATGCCCCTCCTCACGATTCGTCGCCTATTATTGATGCCGCCCATAAATGGGTGGATTCCTGTCTGATCGCAGATGGCAGCGTATTCTCAGACGATGCAGTCAGTACACTCGAACATTATAAAAATTTAGACACGTTTTTTGTTCAGCGACCGGATGAGGGTTCTGGCGGGTTCTACGAAAAGCTTAAATTTCAACTCGAACCCGCTCCACCTTCAGCGCGCAAGCTCATGGCCCAGTTACTGTGGGCGCTGTTTCTCTTTCCCAGCAACATATCGATAAAGACCAAGCGCAAAGGCATCATCGATACGTGGGGGTTTTCGGGTGAGTTGCTCGATATTAAGCACCCTCTTCTGGCAGATGCCGTACTTGATGGCATAGGTTCGGCCGGCATGGGGGTCAACGCCAATCGATGGCGCGAGCTGAATTTTATGGTGGCCATAGGCCTTTCACTCAAAGCGATGCCTGAGGGTGACCGCAGAAAGGCTCTGACAGACTATGACAATTTCTTGGGCTGGATTGAATCCGTGCCAAGGGATGGCAATAGGCAGTTTAGACACATGTTTCGATATTTGCTGTTTCCTGATCGTGTAGAGCGCATGTCCAGTAATAACGATCGCAAAAAAGTGCTCGCTGCATTTAATGTCGCGCCACTGAGCGAGACCAGAAAATGGAGCGACAGGCAGTTTGATGATGCCTTGCTCAGCCTGCGTCACGAACATGAAAAACTGCTTGATGCGAAAGATATCGACTTCTATAACGAACCGCTACGGGCGCGATGGAAGCAGGAAAACGACCCCGATAGTGACGAAACCGATGCTGATGAAAGCACTGATCAGGATCTATCGTGCGAGCGGGAGCCGAGCTATTCGTTGGAATCGAGGCGGGCAAAAAACTTAATACTGTATGGCCCGCCGGGAACCGGTAAAACTTGGGCGCTAAAAACTCACTATTTCAAAGAATATACGGAAAAGGCTGTTGATGTAGACCACACCACGTGGCTGCATCAGCTGGTTGCGGCATACGGATGGCGATCAGTTATTGCTGCTGCATTGGCGGGATTAGGGAAGGCCTCGTCAGTGAGTGAAGTAGGATCGCACGAGCTGGTCGCAGCAAAGTCCAGGCAACGCCCACGGCCAGGCCATATCCACTCAACGGTTGAAGGCTACCTTCGGGGGCTTTCAGTGGAAGATAGCGCGTCCGACGATTCTATCGATCGTAATCCAACCCATATATTCCGCAAGAATACGCAGTCGCAATGGACCTTGACTGCAGACTGGGATGGCACCGACCCTGCTTCTGCGGAGCTATACGCTCTCTGGAAGGCTGGCCAGCAGGCTATGAGCGGCGACATTCAGCGATACCGCGTTGTGACCTTTCACCCTTCTTACACCTACGAAGATTTTGTGATTGGCCTACGCCCCGTCACCCAGTCGGATGGCATGGGTAATAAGACGGTGTTCAAAATGGTCGATGGCGTATTCAAGCAAATTTGTGCCGATGCAAAAGCAAACCCCGACAAGCCTTACGCTTTATTCATCGACGAGATAAACCGGGCCAATATCGCCAAAGTATTTGGCGAGCTCATTACGCTTATCGAACCCGACAAACGGGCCCGTTACGATGGATCTGGCAGGCTCGTGGCGGGCATGGAGGTGCAGTTGCCCGGCACTTCAGACGAAGAAGGCATGAGTGAAAAATTTGGAGTGCCCCAAAACCTTGACATCATCGGCACAATGAACACGGCAGACCGTTCGATTGCGCTGTTGGACATCGCCTTGCGTCGCCGCTTTGAATTTCAGGAAATAGCGCCCAACTACGACGTGATCCCGCAAAAAATCGGAGCCATTGATCTGTCTGCATTGCTTCGACGCATTAATGATCGCATCGAATACTTGGCCGATAAAAACCGTTTAATCGGCCATGCTTACCTGGTACGCGTAGGCGATTTAAGCCAGCTTCGCTTGGTGTTTAGAGACCAAATCATTCCCTTGCTGCAAGAATACTTCTTCGATGACTTTAGCCAGGTGGAGCAGGTATTGTCTGCAGCAGATGGCACTTCACCGTTTCTGACGCGCGTGACCTTGGGCGGCAACACCTTGTTCGGGCCTCATGCTGACACTAACGGGGGAACACGCACTCGATACGCGCTAAGCGAAATGGCCACATGGACGGAGGAGGCCTTCTGCTCACTTTATGGGCAAACGAATCATACGGAGCAATAGCGCGTTATGGCGGCGGGATATTTAACGGCTTTTGAATACCAGACCTTGCGGGTTGGGGATAACGGCACACTGACTGTCTTCGAAGCACATCTGCTGCAACAAATTGGCGTGCAGCGTCCAGGGTTCTGTCGGTCAGGTCATCGAACTATATGCCTGGCCCAATATGCCGGGTTAGTGAACCTGGGTGGCCGTATTCTCGAGGTTTTGCCTAAAGTCGGTGAGCAACTTGATGCGTCTCTGTCTAGAAACACTTTACTGCGGCTGCTCTGTCTCGCTTATGACATCAAATTAGCTGCACTCAGTACCGTTGACCACTTGCTTCAGCGTCACGCCTTGCTGGATATATTCACTAATGCCTTTCTTGCAGAGCTATCACGCCTAGTGCGAGGTGGCCTGGTTCGACGTTATCAAACTGAGGAAGATGACCTGACCCTTGTTCGCGGCCGTCTTAATATTGCGAGACAGGTCTCAGCCTTAGCCAACCGTCCCGACAGGATAGCTTGTCGCTTTGACACTCTAACAGCCGACAACAGTTGGAATCAGGTGCTGAAGGCAGCTCTGACAATCACTCGAAGTTCAATCATTAACATGGAGATAAAACGCAAATGGAGTGAATTAATTTCCGCGTTTGACGAAGTGAGTACGTGTACAGACGGTCTGCGGTTGTCAGCAGAACTGATACCTGATCGCCATGTTCAGCACTACGGACCCGCGATGCGATGGGCCAAATGGATACTTCAATTGCTGTCGCCGAGTCTGCGAGCTGGCAGTGCAACTGCACCTGCGTTGTTGTTCGACATGAATCAGCTTTTTGAACAGGCTGTTGCAAAGCATCTTTTACGCCGTGTGCACCGACAGGGGTGGCGGCTATCCGTCCAGGATACAGGCTATCATCTCGCACATTCTGCTGACTTCGAAAACAAGCCTTACTTTGGGTTACGACCCGACCTCGTGCTGCGCAATGGGCCATCAGTAATTGCGATTGGCGATACAAAATGGGCGACAGTAAAAATGGACGAGCGAAATCGATTGTGTCCGCCTGCAGATCACATATACCAACTGCATGCTTATGCTACTGCCTATCGGTGCCCTGATCTTGCTCTGATCTATCCGTCAGATGGTTCAGATGCATTACCCCAGGCGACTGCGTTCCGTTTGCCGACGGGTGGCGATATTAGCGCACAGGTGCATGTGCTGCGCGTCGATGTATCAAAGGACGGGTTGCCACTGATGGGAGCACATCGCCCGAATGCCTTTGCCTCGATTATGGTGGATGATGGGAAATTGTGATTTAGACAACGTTATGCTCTTTTTTGCCATCGTCTAATCCAACGGGGATAACTGGGCAGATGGCACGAGGTCACCAGTCTGCCGATGATCTCCTTTAGGCGACGCACAGAGCCGAAGCTCTCAGCAATGAATACACTACGCCCCTAGTCCTCTGTTAACGCCCTATCCAGGAAATCCAGTCTATCCTGCCCCCAGAACTGCATGCCTCGGTATTCGTACCAAGGTGCACCGAAAACCTGCAGATCTATGGCCTCCTGGGTATAGCGTGCGTAGGCCTCGACCACTTGGGCTTGCGACTGAGCTTCCAGCAACACCTTGCCGTTTAGTCCGCTCTCATTAGCAATTCGCTCAAGCGTTGATGTGTCAGCAATATTGCGTTCTTCAGCCCACACTGCACGCAGTAACCCACCTGCCAATTGGAACGCCTTGGCGCGGTCCCCAGACTCCATAGCAGCAATAATCATGCGGGAACCAATCTGATCATCTACTGGAAAAAATTTCGGCTGCTTATTGATCGGCAGGCCAAGGTATTCAGACCAGCGCTCAAGCTCGATGAGACGGTAAGCAAGACGCTGTGGTGCGCGCTTACTCATCGGTAACCCACCTGATACTGGAAAGACGCCACCTCCTAAGTCAATCGGCCGTAATTCGATCTGGGCGTCATGCCGCCTGGCAATCTCAAGCAGACGCTCATGGCCAAGATATGCCCAAGGAGATTTTGGCAGAAAGAAATAACGTATCGTCTTCATGTAGCACTCCTGTTAAATGCCGCCCATCACCTGATTTCAAGTCAGCGCGACGATCGAGCTGTAGTAGACAAAGAACCCTAGCAGAATGCTTGGTTTAATCACTGGAACAATGATGATGAACCGCCAGCTACGCATCACGCAGCGTGGCAAAAAAAAAGCCGTAATCAGTGTCTGAAGAGTCGATGCACACGTCGATATCGACTTACGCTCCCTGCGCGGTGGGTCGAGAAGGGTCGCTACACCACTCACTCCAGGACCCAGGATAAAGTGCCGAGCCGCACAGCCCCGCTACCTCCATGGCAAACAGGTTGTGACAAGCACTGATGCCCGAACCACACTGATGTACGATGTTCTCCGGTGAACAGTTGTTCAGCAAGGCTTCGAACTCTTTACGTAATTGCGCTGCTGGCTTGAAACGCCCATCAGCAAGAAGGTTCTCCGAAAAAGGACGGTTTTTGGCGCCGGGGATATGCCCAGCGACAGGGTCCAGCGGTTCGACATCACCGCGAAACCGCTCCGGCGCTCGAGCATCCAGCACCGTAAAGTGAGGTGCTTTCAGATTTGACACTACCCCATCGGCGTCCACAGTGGGCATCGCAGGCTTGCTGGATGACACTTGCGCCTGTGCTCCATTTTCCTTGTCGGCTGGCACGTTTTGCTTCAACGACTCGATGGCCCCATCGGCAGCCGTCCACGCCGCCCAGCCACCATCTAGTACAGCAACGGCGTCGTGTCCAATCCAGCGCAGCATCCACCAGAGGTGTGCGGCAAACATACTGGTACCGCCGTCATAAACGACGACTTCCGAGTTGGAAGTAAGGCCTTTTTCGTGCATAAGTTTTTCAAAGGCTGCCTGATCTGGCAAAGGATGGCGGCCGTTGCGACCCGTACAAGGAGCACATAACTGCGTTTCGTGATCCAAGTACACGGCCCCGGGAATATGACCCGCCTCGTAGGCCTGGCGTCCGGCGGCCATATCAGTTAAATCATGGCGTACATCAAAAACCAGACAATTTGGTCGGGTCAACTGTTCACGCAAGACCTCAGGCTGAATCAATAAATGTGACACGATTTTTATCTCTCCTGTATAAGTTAATTGTTGCAACGATAAGGAATGAAAAACTCTTTCATACGGTGCGCTCCGCAACGTGAGTGCGCCAGATAGACAACAAGCCTGCAGCAATCACCAATGCCATGCCTACCCAGGCCAGCAATGCGGGGCGTTCACCCCAAAATCCCAGACTGATCAATGCAGCGAAAATAATGGTGGTGTATTGCAAAGCGGCGTTCAGTAATGCGGAGCCAAGCCCGAACGCGCGGGTGACGGCAAGCTGGCCGAACAGCCCCGCCAGCCCAATACCAAACAGCGCCAACAATGGCAAGAGTTCATAGGTTTGCCACCCTCCCACCAGAACCCCCACAAGCCCACTTAAGAACACGCCGAGAGAAAACAACAGTACCGTACGCCACTCTGGTTCTCCAAGACGCCCCAACTGTCGTAACTGCAATAGGGCGACAGCAGACAAAGCGCCTGCACCCAAACCAAGAAGCGAAGCTAGCCATTGCTCATGCTCAACGCTAGGGCGAAAAATCGCTATCACACCTACAAAACCTATAATGACGGCGAGAATACGTAATGGATCACGTTCCACACCTCCTCGTATCAACATCCAACCGGCAATAAAAAGCGGCGCGGTGTAGTTCAGGCTGATCGCCGTGGGCAGCGCCAGTTTCGTCAAGGCATACGTGCCAAGCCACATGGACGTAATCCCACTGAGATTGCGCCAAAAATGCACGGCCCAGTTTGATGGCCTGATAGTCCGTTTCGTGAATACCGCCCACGTCAATACCAACAGTATGGCAAAGCCCCCACGAAACATCACCATTTCTGGTAGGCTGGCGCCAAGGCCTGCAGCCACCTTGACGAATGCCCCGGTGACCGCAAACATGGCGCATGCGAACAACATCCATAACAACTGCATGCAATTAACCACCAAGAAACGATACTCAGGAATTAGTAAAATTACTTGTTGGCTTCTGCTTCTTTAGCAACCTTCATCCACGTATCAATTTCTTGCCCCAGAGACTTCTTAAACTCCTGTGCCGTACTACCTATAGGGATTAGGCTAGCGCTCTGCAGTCTCTGCTGAAATGCCTCATCTTTTTGGGTTAGAAAAGCAGTTTCTTCGGCCAAGGCATTGACGATAGCTGTATCAGTGTCTTTGGGGGCAAACACGCCCACCCACCAGCCCAAGTCCATTCCAGCAACACCTTGTTCAACAAGTGTCGGAATCTCTGGCGCCAGGCTATTACGCTCGCTACCCAGTATCCCTATAGCCTTGAGTGCGCCAGTCTGAATATATTGCAGCGCGGGACCCAAGGTGATGAACCCAACCTCCAGTCTGCCGCCCAGCAACTCGGTCACAGTCGCTGCTTGGCCTTTGAATGGCACCTGCAAAAACTTCGTTCCGGTCTCAGACTGAAAGAGCTGTGACGTTAGTTGTTGCGGCGACCCGACTCCCGTCGAGCCGCACTTGAGTCCACCTGGATCCTTTTTTGCAAGCTCGATCAACTCTTTTACGTTATTGGCAGGAATCTTGGGGTTAATCACCATTACCACTGGTAGAGCCGCCGCCATGCTTATGGGCTCAAAATCCCGCAATACGTTATATCGCACATTGCTTGGTGCCGTCAGATTAGTCACCATGCTGTTGGCAGCCACCAACAAGGTGTACCCATCAGCTTTGGCTCTAGCCACCTCACTTATGCCAACAGTTCCACTCGCCCCGGGACGATTCTCAACTACAAAAGTTTGATTGAATTTCGTACCATATGCGTCTGCAAGAAGTCGAGCAATCATATCGTTACTGCCCCCAGGCGGATACGGCACAACAATGGTGACAGTACGCGATGGCCATTGGTCTGCCTGCGCTTGCAAAGGAGCCATCAGGAACACACTGCACAAGCTTGCACATAAGATAAAAACCCAGCTCTTCATATCAAGTCTCCCGTCTTTTTAAAATGCCCAAATACAGTGAGCCAAAGATTATTCATGAAACGAAACGATAGATTTATTCAATGATTTTTATTGGTTCGCAGGCTCGTATCAGCAGGCAATACCAGGGCACAAACAATCATGTAAAGCACGAAGACAAAACACCTAGGGCATGGTTACTTACCAATGCCCGCTTCTTTGGCAACTTTCTTCCAGGTATCGATTTCGTATTGCAAAGAAGCTTTAAATTCTGCGGGAGTACTTCCTACAGGCGCGATACGCACATTCTGGAGCTTCTCCTGGAAGGGCTTGTTATCCTTAGTCAGATACGCAGTTTCTTTGGCCAAGGCGTCAACAATGGATGGATCTGTTCCTTTGGGAAGAAACACGCCCAGCCACCAGCCAAAATCCAGACCGTGTACTCCAGCTTCACCCAAAGTCGGAATATTCGGTGCGAGGCTGCTGCGCTCATCACCCAACATACCCATGGCGTTAAGTGTGCCGTCCTGAAGGTATTGAAGCACTGGACCCAGGGTTACAAAGCCTATATCAAGCCTCCCCGCGATCAACTCAGTGATGATAGGACTCTGGCCTTTATACGGCACATGCAAAAAATCTGTGGCGGTCAGAGACTGAAAGAGTTCTGACGTCAATTGATGGGGAGAACCAATCCCCGAGGAACCATATTTGTAATCTCCTGGCTTCTCTTTTGCTGCCTTGATGAGTTCCTGCACAGTTTTGCCAGGAACCTTGGGATTCGTCACCATAACCACTGGCAACGTGCCTGCTAGGCTCACTGGTTCAAAGTCTCGAAAAACGTCATATCTGACCTGATCCGGCAATGAAAGGTTTGTGACCATGCTGTTAGATACCACCAGGACCGTATAGCCATCAGCTTTTGCCTTCGCGACCTCCGTGATACCAACCGAACCGCTCGCACCTGGCCGGTTCTCAACCAGAAACGTCTGATTGAATTTCTTGGAATACGACTCGGCAAGAAGTCGACCCAGCATGTCATTACTGCTTCCGGGCGGATACGGAACAACAATGGTGACGGCGCGCGACGGCCATTGATCAGCCGAAGCGATGGTGGGAATGGCCAGCACAGTGCCAAGAAAAGTCATGCTTAAACATCTAGTGAACTTATTCATGATGAGTCTCCTTTATATTTTTAAGGCGCTTCAAATCAACTGCGAGAAACAACGGTGGCCTAACTAATGAGGGACATCAAGCCACCTTTTTTTTCTTGGGCCGCAATCTCCCGTATGCGACCAACATCAGCATTAAAGCTACGAATGCCATCGACACAGCACTAATGGGGTCCTCCAGAAATGTCATAGGATTTCCCCGTGAAACCAATAGCGCGCGGCGAAAATTCTCTTCAACCATGGGCCCAAGCACAAAACCCAACAGCACAGACGCGGGCGCAAAGCCAAGAGCCGACAAAAAATACCCGAGCACACCCATACCCAACACGGTAATAACGTCGAACAGATCGTTATTAAGGCTGTAAACACCTATACAAATAAGCAGTAGAACCACTGGATAGATGTAACGGTAAGGAACCGACAATAATTTCACCCACATGCCGATTAATGGAATATTCAGAATCAGTAGCAGCAAATTTCCAATCCAGAAACTCACCAATAAGCCCCAAAATAGCGCTGGATGACTTGTGATCATCATCGGCCCAGGTTGAATGTTGTGAATCATCAAAGCACCCAGCATCAATGCCATGACCGGAGAACCGGGAATTCCCAGAGTTAAGGTAGGAATAAAGGCAGTAATGGCTGCTGAGCTATTGGCAGCTTCAGGGCCTGCGACGCCCTCAATCGCCCCCTCACCAAAGCGCTCTGGAGTGCGGGAAAGCTTTTTCTCGATCGCATAAGACATAAAGGATGCAATGGTGCCGCCAGTTCCGGGTAAGATCCCGAAGAATGAACCGCCGACCGCACCTCGTGTGATCGCCCCCATTGACTGGCGTACTTCACCCTTGGCGGGACGAATAGAACGGCCCGTCACCTTTTTCGTAATGAACTCACCTTCTCCCAATACCCCCGCATTCGCATATACATCTGCGACACCAAACAAACCCATAGCAAGCGCGAGCAATGACAATCCATCCTGTAACTCAGGAATGTCAAAAGTAAAGCGTAGAGCACCGGAGTTTAGATCCGTACCGATCACCCCAAAAATAAGACCTAAAAAAACCGACGCAATCCCTTTTAAAGGCGAGCCTGCAGACAGCGTGGATGCAGCCAGTAGACCAAGCATCATCAAGGAAAAATATGCCGCTGGCCCGAACATCAAGGCAGCCTTTGCCAAGATGGGGCTAAAGAAAAGCATCAGAAGGATACCAAGGCATACCCCGGTAAAGGAGGCAAACATGGCAATGAACAGTGCTGACCCTGCACGGCCTTGCCGGGCCATGGGGTTACCGTCAACACACACAACCGCATGAGATTCAGTGCCAGGAAGGTTCAACAGTATGGATGTCGTGGCCCCGCCAAAGCTTGTGCCGTAGAAAATGCCGGCGAGCATCATCAGTGCACCGGTCGGATCCAGGCTGTACGTCATGGGTAACAACATCGAGATAGCGGCAAGGGCACCGATACCGGGCAATACGCCAATCAAGTTACCAAACAGTACTCCCGCAAAGCAGTACAGTAAATTATCCAGGGAAAAGGCGGTGGTTATCCCGAGCCAGAGATTATCAATCATGCCTCAACCCCACTGAAACAGTGGAAACTGCATCCGCATGCCGTAATGGAACACAAGCACTGCGACAATAGTGACGGACAATCCCAGCACAAATGCGGACTTCAACGTGTTTTTTGGGTCGCCCAGAGCAGCTATGCCGACCAATACAAAGGCCGCAGGAACGAAACCGCCGTAATGACCGACGACAATGAAAGCACCTATGCCAACCGTCACGGCAGCCCAAGCTCTGGGGTTACCTCTCCAGATGGATTTAGTGCCTTTATCATGGGAAGTAAGGGGTGTGGCAATTGTCAGGGCCCCAAGCACCGTGAGAACAACTCCGAGCAATAACGGGTAATAGCCCGGACCCATGCTTTGCACTTCTCCAAGGGGGTAATTCAGACTTCCCAACGTGGTGCCAATCCCAACCACCAACATGAAGCCGGCAGAATAAAGCTCTCGTCGATTAGTGAGTTTCATATCGCTTATCCATAAAGGAAATCACTGACTCTGTCACACCCATTAACCGCATAAGTTCAGCGGACTTTGTACTTAAGCACAGCGTCAACTAGACCGCCGCCCGCCAATATATGTGTGCGCATGTTTTGCTCTTTTTCCTTGAGATCTTTGACCTTTTCCACGATTCGCGTCACATCGTCAGGCTTGATTGCAATGACGCCATCTGCGTCACCCACCAAAATATCTCCTGGTTTGATCAGCACTCCCGCGCAAATGACGGGGCCATTCTTGATGACCGTGGAAAAGAAATGCTGACCAGCCCGGGGCGATGCACCTTTTGCGAAAATTGTCACACCGTACTCCGCCATCTCGGGCAGATCGCGAATCGCGCCATCAGTCACCATGCCAACCATGCCAACCTTGCTTGCCCGCAACGCCTGATTTCCCCCCCAGTTTGCGAAACTGGCAATGCCCTGTACCGCATTCACCAGTACCGAGCCCGGTGTCGCCGCATCGATGACTTCCTGTACAGCAAGCATCATCGTGTCGTCGAGATCCTTCTGGGAGGAGTTGCTGGGTGTAGGTACACGGCCCACGGTGACGGCACGTCCAAGCAAAGTCTCACCCACCATAAGTCGAACCGTAGGATCCAGCGTCGAGTCTGGAATAGAAAGCGAATACATCGCATCGGAGATGTCTGCGGTGGCAAGTCCACGCAATGCATCCAAGAGATCATTTGCGTGCTGATCATTATGATTTGTGTTTTTATTCATGGTAATTGGCTGCGCTGATGGCGCAGACTGCCTCCTGGGGTTATGTTGAAAAAACGCCTACTCGAAAGAATCTACCGCTACTAATACAGTGAACTCACCACTTATGTGGCGGCAAAATCTTCGCAAGCTCAGAAGGGTCAGAGCCGCCTTTTATGGCATTAACCAGCTTTCGCTCGTTATCGATCGCCACTTCCACCAGATCAATGACACGCTCTATGTAATCAAAGGGAATAATGACGATGCCGTCTGAGTCAGCGAGTACAAGGTCGCCTGGGTTAACCTGTACCCCATGAACTTCAACTAGGCCATTGAACTCAGCCAGTTCAAGCCTGTGCTTTCCGGTGCGAGGCGTAACCCCGCGTGACCATGCTTTCAGGCCCATAAGGCGCATACTTGCAATATCACGAATGCTGCCGTCAACAACAATACCCTCCATCCCGGCCTCAATAAGCGAGTTCGCCATCAAGCCGCCAAAACTGGAAGCGCTGTACTCTGCGCTGCTGTTGATCACGAGCACATCTCCACGTTCGGACAATGTGACCAGGTCGCGACCACCCATCGCTGGCGCTTTTTCGTCGTGCGCCACCCTAAACCCACTGCTGTGCTGCGTGGGGACATAACGTGCAGTGACCGCAGAACCTATCAGGGCGCCTTCAGAGATTGGCCTCAGAATATGCGCAGGCACAATGGCGCGAAGACCTAGTTGTTCGACAGCATCTGCGACCGTCGAGGTGACATCGGGCAACAGTTTGCGATATCGGTTGATGAGCTCGTTCGGGGCTCGCAAGTGTTCTTTCACACCAACTTTCTCATCGGGGATCAACCCGAGAAGAGTGCCTTTGCCTCTTGCTTCTGGAGCCTTGTCGTTCATATTATCCACGCGTGTCATTGCTTGTCTCCTGCAACTTTCTGTCGATGGTTTTATTAAGTATTGATCTACTAGGACGTCATACTCTGGCCACTTGGTTTCTTATTCTCCAGCGCAGTCGCGGAAAATAGGTTTTATGGTTTTTACGATGTCACTGCATAAGTCATCGTTTCTGTGAATCGCATAAAACTTGAGGGGTGCTACCTTCATGGGAATATCCACTTTTCTCAGGTTTTCTGTTTTACGCCCAACAGAAGCACTTAAATTTGAAGGCAAATAACTGAGGCCCATATTGCTATTGGCCAGTTCGGCCATAGCAGTAAGGCTTCCGCAATAAATTTTTTCGCGAGGTTCAACGCGATATCGCCTCAGCATTTTCTGCAGCTCTTTATATAAAATGGAATCCTCCGAATGCATCAGTAACGGATAGCTAAATATCTCGGCCAGCTTGAAGGGCGAACCGACCGGCAACAAGTCCTTGCTGATCATCCAGTCACAATCAACCGTGCACAGATAATTGCAAACCAACGACTCGTTTACCTCGCCCAAGTGCGGAACAATGATGATGTCCAGTAATTGAGAGTCCATCTTGCGCCATAGGTTTTTAGCCTTATCCACGTTCGATTCCACGGTTATCTTGGGGTACTTTGCTTTTATCGTGGATATCAATTCAGGCAACCAGCTCAAAGCTACTACCTCTGTCACACCCAGTCGAAAACTTCCTGAGTAGTCTTTCGGGTCGGTAAATTTGTTAAGAATTCGCTGTCTTAGTGACAGCATCTCAGTAAAGTCCTTTATGAGCTCTCTACCTGAGAGGGTTAATTGCGTTCTATTCTTTGTTTCGAAAACCTGAAGATTCAGCACCGCTTCAATATCACTGACGCGCTTCGATAGTGCAGACTGTGTAGTGTTCAGTTTTTCGGCGGCATCACTGAAACTGGATAAGGTGTATACCCAATAGACAGCCTCGATTTGCTTCAATGTAATCATGGATATTCCGCCGAAAATGCTGATTTATACTGGTCAGAAGAATCTAACGAACCGAGATGACAACTTTTCCGACTGCCTGACCAGACTCCAGATAGGCATGTGCAGCCCCTCCTTCTTGCAAGCTGAAATCCTTGTCGTCTACCAAGGGTTTGACCTTGCCGGCCTCAACGAGTGTTGTCAGCTCAGAAAGTATTTTTCCGTGTTGCTCACGTCCATTTCCGAACAGCATGGGAAGCAACATAAAAACCACCTGAAGGGCTGCGCCCTTGGCATGTAATGGCGACAAGTCATGTGTACTGCGCGCCGCAATGGCAACTACTCTTCCGTTCAGTCCAATGGCCTCGAACGATTTGTCTAGGTTTGTGCCCCCTACCGTGTCAAAGACAGCATCGAACCCATTATTCTGCGTCGCTGTTTTCTTGTATTCGTCGACGCTGGTCGTACCCGCATCAATAATGTTGCTCACGCCAATGCTTTTCAAAAACCCATCATCACGTGTTTTATGCACGGTGGTAGACACAATGGCACCGAGGCTGGCCGCCAACTGGATGGCAATATGGCCTACGCCACCCATTCCGCCATGAACCAAAATTTGCTCCCCTTTAGCAAGCTGGCTGCGTGCGATACCTTCCCAGGCGGTGATCGCAACCAGGGGCAAAGAGGCAGCCTGTTTCATACCGATATTTTTCGGTTTGTGAGCAACCAACTTTGCGTCGGCAACAATGTATTCGGACATCGTTCCGCCCAAACCCTTAACCCCCGCTACACAACCGTACACCTCATCACCAGCCTTGAACCCTTTGACATTCGCACCTACCTCAATCACCACGCCAGCCATATCGCAGCCTATTGCCGATGGTAGTACCGGACCAATGGGAAGCCCCTGACGAATCTTGATATCGATCTGATTAACCGAGCAGGCATGCACCTCGATAAGCAGATGCCCGTCGGTAACTGAAGGTTGAGCGAGATCAGTCAGCTCAAAGTTACCAACGGGACCTGCTGCTTTAAGACTGAGTACTTTCATTGTGATTATTCCGATTAATGTTCACGAATTCGATCCAGATCAGCAAGTGCCTGGTCGAGCGTTTTTATCTGAGCGCTTGCGCTATTTTTTCGCAGACTTTTTATCGTGTCAGTGAACACGCTGATGGTAGCCTTGCTCATATGCAGGGGTATCCCTGTTGAGGCCAGCGTATCCACCGACATCATCACTTCTTCGCAACGCCGCTGTGCATGCATGGCATGCGTGGTCACTAAGAGCGCAGCCATATCTGCCGCATTTCGTGTGTCGAGCATGGCGCAAAATGAGTCGAACACGACATCCTGAATGCCCAATCGGCGCGCCGATAACAAGCCTTCAACATACAGAGCTTCAAGGCCTTTGGCCAAAACACTACGCACTACCTTGATCGACGATGCCTGCCCTATCTGTCCACCGACGGCCCTGGCATTGACACCCACTGAGCTCAGAGCATCTGCGACCTCGTCAGCGCGCGCTCCCGCGAGAATAATAGGCACGCGAATGCCATCTGCAGCTGGCCCCAATACAGCACCGTCCATATATTCTTTTCCAGCTGCCTCTGCCACCTCGGCCAGTCGGAGCTTGGATGCTGCATCTGCAGAGGTCAGATCAATCAATACCGCATCAGATTTCATCGCCGGAACGACAGTTTTCACGGCTTCCATACTGTGGCTATGGGGCACCGCGATCAGGACGTAGTCCACATCGTTAAGCGCCTCCACATTCTCGATAACCGTAATGCCTTTCTGAACAAGTAACTGCGCCCTCTCGACATTTACGTAGGGATCAAAGCCCAATACGTTTTGCTCGGCCTTGATGGCTAGGTCGGTTGCTAAGGCAGACCCCAACTGCCCAAGACCAACCACACCGAAGTGATAATTATTTTTCATAACCACTACATCCCGTTTTCAAACGTGTTAGAACAAGAGGCTAGTTTCGTTCAATGTGTGCGTCGTCAACCACTTGCCGCCACTTTTTCAATTCATAAGCGACAAAGGTGCCAAACTTTTCCGAGTCGAGTTTTTCCTTGTTCGGAACGAAACCAATTTTGATAAGTCTCTTCTCCAGCTCAGGATCTTGCAGGGTGTTTTCCAATGCCGCTCGAATTTTTGCGACAACAACGTCAGGTGTACCGGCTGGCGCAAAAATGCCTGACCAAGAACTGGCAACCACGTCATAGCCTGCCTCTTTTAGCGTGCGCAAATCGGGGCTGCCAGCAAAACGGTCTTCACTAGCTACACCCAGACGTTTTACTGTGCCCGCTGCAACATAAGGGCTTTCAGCTGCAATGTTAAAAAAGAAACTCACGCGTCCGGCGAGTAGTTCTTGCTGTGCCTGGCCAGAGCTTTTGTAGGGAACATGCATTGCCTGTACATCAGCTACTTTCTTGAAAAGCTCACCGGCCAGATGTAGCGGCCCTCCTGTGCCCGACGAGGCATAGGTATATTTTTCTGGGTTCTGGCGCAGCAGTTCGACAAACTCCTTGGTGTTGTTTGCCTTCACATCAGCGCTCACATCGAGCACCAAGGGCACATCTGCGATAAGGGCCACAGGCGCAAAGTCTTTTTGGGCGTCGTAGGGTATGTCATCCTTCATGGCTTGCAACATGCCATGTGTTGAGGCCGTACCAACCAACAAGGTGTACCCATCGGGCTTTGCACTCTTGACGTAATTGGCAGCAATTACACCCGCCGCGCCCGGCTTGTTTTCAACAACGGCCGTTTCACCAAGGTTCTTACTCAACTCCCCCTGGATCAGGCGCATGAAAATATCCTGGCCTCCACCCGCAGCAAACGGCACGATAAATCTTACCGGCCTATCGGGATAATTGCTCTCTGCACTCGCCTTACCCGAGCTTAAATGTAACGCAGCCATTGGTAATAAACAGAACAATAGTCTCGTAATTTTTCTCATTTTTGTTCTCACAACAGTGAACGTCAGTGGAGGTCAGGGTTGATTGATGTTCTAGTCGTAGATAGCGTCAATGGGGACTCTATAGCCAGAAACCAGACGATTGGTTTCATTGGCCATCCCCACAATTGCCATTAACTCGCCGAACATGTCAGGCGTCATCCCCTTGGACTCCGCGGCAGCAGAGTGTGTTGCAATGCAATACCCGCAGCTATTGCTCACACTGATAGCGAGGTAAAGCATCTCTTTGGTCAGTGGATCTATGGCACCATCTGGGGCCATGACTTCCTTGACACTTTCCCAAGTTCTGCGCAACAGTTTGGGATCATTGGCCAGAAACTTCCAGATGTTATTGATGTGGTCAGTCTTGCGAATTGCTCGCATATCATCGTAGACTTTCTTGACCTCGGGACTCGCTGCGTCGTATTCAATTGCGCTAGGTGCCGTCATTGCCTGTCTCCAGATTAGTAAATGCTAAAAATGCCAATATTTCTTTAAAGACCAGAGTGAGGTTTCGGCACCGTCATACCTGGCCTCCACTGCAGGCTCTAAATCAAAGTTTCAGAGCAATGCCTTTGCTGTCTGCCAATGCCTGCAGGTTCAGCATGTCCCACGTGGTTTTACCTTCCATCAACTCTTTTCTGAAACGTAGCTCTTTTTCCTCACGCTGCTCACAAGCCTTCAACAGGGAAGCCATCTCAGCGGCTGGAACAACAACCACCCCATCGTCATCCCCGATAATCAAATCTCCGGTGTTCACGATCGCCCCCCCTACTGACACAGGCTCTTTCAACGAACCAAACGTTTCCTTGACAGTGCCTTTTATACTGACGCCTCGCGAAAACACAGGAAAGCCAATCTCGCTGATGGTTTGCGAATCGCGTACGGCACCGTCGATCACCAGCCCTTTGACGCCCCGGCCGATTGCGCAGCTGGCCATGACATCTCCGAAAGAGCCTTGCTCTATGAAACCACCGGAGTCGCAAACTATGACGTCACCCGGCTGGGCGATTTTCAACGCGGCATGCAAGGTTAGATTATCCATGGGGTGGCAGCGGCAAGTTAGCGCAATACCAACAATTTTCATGCCGTGACGCAATGGTTTTATGGCAGAATCCATAGCGCCTTTACGACCCATGGTCTCGTGCGCAGTCGCGGCGGTGATTTTTGAATACTGCTCGATAATGTCTGCGACTTCAGGAGAGAGTTCAGCTGCTTGGTTCATGTTTATTCCTAGGAAAAAATATAATTTGAAAAACTACTGACTGACGTTGGCCACGCCCCACACATAATCTTTACGCGGAAACTCCTCCCAATACTGGCGCATATCCCTATGGGGAAAGGCTTTATAGGGCTTTTCCTTCAGCATTTCCACGTCGATATCAATGCCCCATCCTGGCGCGGTTGGGATGTCAACCCAGCCGTTCTCAATATTCAGACCCTGCTTAGTAATGCCCTCACATGCATTGCTCAAGTTAATGAACACCTCAGCAATCGTAAAGTTTGTGATAAGTGCAGAAAAATGAACCGTTGCAGCCAATCCGACCAACGGACTGTTGTAGTTGTGCGGGCTTATTGCCACAGCATGGGGATGCGCGAGGGCTGCAATATCGAGCATTTGCTGTAAACCACCTACGGCGCAAATATCAGGATTCAATATATCTGCAGCGCGCTTATTGAGTGCCTGTGTGAATTGTTCTTTCGTATATAGCGTTTCGCCAGTGACCACCGGAATATTTATTTTGTTTCTAACCTCTGCAACGAGATCGATATTGTCCGAGAGACACGGCTCTTCATAACAAAATATATTGAACTCTTCTATACGATTGGCAATTCGTACTGCATGATGGGGAGCAACGCGCCGGTGTGCGTCAATGAGTAAATCGACATTGGGCCCCAACGCCTCACGCATAGCACGAACACACTCGACCGCATAGTTTTCTTCGGCTTGGCTGACATAGGTACGCCATGGCCCTGGAAATGGATCCCATTTGACTGCCGTGTATCCGAGCTCACATGCTTCAACCGCCTTTGCCACAATGGAGTCGATTGTGTTTGCGCCGTACCACCACCCGTTTGCATAGACCCGAATTTTTTCGCGAACAGCACCTCCGAGCAGATTATGGACGGGTTGCTTGGCCAGTTTCCCTACGATGTCCCAGAGGGCCAATTCGATAGCACTGAAAGCACATAGCATCTCGACAGAGGTGCGTCGAATCGCAAAATCATCAAACATGATCTGTGCAAGATGACGAATATTGTATGGAGAACGCCCAACCACATGAGGCGTCATCGAATTGATGTATTCAGCGACGACTTTTTCTTTCTTTACGCCAACATACGCCTCACCCCACCCGTATGTCCCATCATCAGTTTCAATACGGCAGAACAACAGGTTCTTGCCACTCTCGGGATGAAACAAAAACGTCTCAACACGTTCGATTTTCATGTACAGTCCTTGCGATAGAGGCTTATAGGTTCTCAGTGGAAGCAAGTCTGGCACAGGCGGGTAATGCCTAAAAGTGATTTGTTCTACTAGTTCTGTATGAATTTTTCTCATGACGTGATCTGTGACCACGATAACGGCAACAGCATTGAGGTTCGAGATGGCTGCCCGTGCTTTCCCCTTCAATATTAAGAGCATAAAAAACCCCAAGCATGGGGTAAGCCCCTATTATTGAAAGAGAAGTGGGGGGCTGAGAGGACAGGTGAGCGCATAGACATGCGTGCTGACTCGTACGCTAGTAGCCACAACGACTACGAGTCATCACCTCGCACGAGGGCTAGAGTTTTTGCGGGTGATGTTCGCTAACGTATTCTTGTTGGTTTTTGTAAGAGCGAAAACTGGCACAAAATGTAGTAGAGACAGGTACGACGAGGGGGCCCACATGGCCCCCTCCTCATCGAACCACCTCGCGAATTTCTCAAACGCCCTTAGTGCGAAAACAAAATCGGCACGGTCATCGATTGAATCAAGGTTTTCGAGGTGCCTCCGAGTATCCATTCACGCACACGACTGCGGTTGTAGATACCCATGACAACCATGTCGCAACCATGATCGGTGACGGTGTTGAGAATGGTGTCGCCCACGTTCATATGTTCGCTCAGTTTCGTAACTTCTTTTGGCACGGGGTAACCATGTGCAGCGCAGTAAGCCAGCAGATCATCGGGATGTACATCGCGTTCGCTCAGCATATGGGGTTGTGGGTCTACCGTCAGTATGGTCAATGACGAAGCCTGCGCAAGAATCGGTGCTGCGTCGGCGAGGGCGCGGGCAGACCTGCGGCCGTAGTCCCAGCAGAACAGCACATTCTTCCCGATAGGGTAATCAGCAATATTTGCAAACGGAATCATCAACACTGGGCGGCCTGCCGTCATGATGACGGTTTCAGCCATGGTGGGTGGAATCGACCATGACGACTCATGCTGTCTGTTTTGGCTCATGACCATCAGATCGCACAGGCGGGCGTGCGTTGCCAGTACTTCTTCCACGGGGCCTTTGGGCATACGACACTGTGCTTTGACGCCAGCCGCTGCTGCCTCGGCCAGAAACATGTCGCGGGCCTGGGTTTTGTCTTCCTCGATGCGGGCAAGCAACGTGTTGAGCACGCCAGCGGCGGAGGCGGTACCCCCTGCCAAGTATTGCGGAATCGGTGGGTCGGTGCAGATACCGATCAATTCGGCGTCATGCTGTGCGGCAAGCTTGACGGCCGCCTGCACGCGACGTTTAAGATTGGCATCGATGGATAGATCAAGAGCAATACGTCCAAGCATTGGCAGCCTCCATTCGTGGTTAGTGTGTAACACCTATTTCAAGTCTATAACATTGGCGGTTCTATGACTTGATGTAACACAAGCAAAGTGCTCTGAACAGGGTGGGGGTGGGGGTGAGGGTGCATGCTCCACTCTGAAGTATCTATACAATCAGTTAAATACTTGATCTAGCTCAATATTCATTCACACCCACTCTGATTAACTAGAGGCAACTAGATTCTGTTTGGTGTTGTCATGAGTGTGCTTGAGCGGATGACCCCTGATCATCCGTCAGCTTCTGAACTTGCCCAGGGTCGGGTCGTGGCGATTCGAGGTGGGGTGGTAGATGTGCGCTTCGACACCCTGGTCCCACGCATTAATGATCTACTTTACGTAGGCGATCTGCCACTTGAAGTTGCGTCACTGGAAAGTGCCGATACCGTCCGTTGCATTGCGCTCTCCCCTACCCAGGGGCTTGCGCTAGATGCCGTCGTTCAGGCCACCGGTGGGCCCATTAGGGTTCCTGTGGGCAATGTCGTATTGGGCCGAATGCTCAATGTGTTTGGCGACCCTATAGACGGCTTGCCGGCGATTGAAGGTACAGAGCGCCATTCCATTCACGCAGCCCCGCCAACATTAATCGATCGCAAGCCGGTCGCCGAAGTATTGGAAA
Organism: Alcaligenaceae bacterium; assembly: GCA_013416395.1. Taxonomy (GTDB): domain Bacteria; phylum Pseudomonadota; class Gammaproteobacteria; order Burkholderiales; family Burkholderiaceae_B; genus Allopusillimonas. The sequence goes on along the minus strand of JACCEP010000004.1, from coordinate 321,347 downwards.
CCGGGATCAAGGCGATTGACCTGCTTTCACCCATAGAGCGTGGCGGCAAAACAGGCTTGTTTGGTGGAGCCGGTGTCGGCAAAACGGTGCTTCTAACTGAGCTTATTCACAACACCGTACAACATTACCAGGGCGTAAGCCTGTTTTGCGGCATTGGCGAGCGTTCGCGCGAGGGAGAAGAGCTTTACCGCGAAATGGGCGAGGCCGGTGTGCGCGACAAGATGGTCATGATTTTTGGGCAAATGAACGAAGCGCCCGGTGTGCGTTTTCGCGTAGGCCACACCGCGTTAACCATGGCCGAATACTTTCGTGACCATAAAGGGCAAGATGTACTGTTGCTGATCGACAATATTTTCCGTTTTGTTCAAGCGGGTGCCGAAGTGTCGGGGCTAATGGGTCAGATGCCGTCGCGTGTGGGCTATCAGCCAACAATGGCCACTGAGATTGCCGCATTGCAAGAGCGCATTGCCTCCACCAATGCGGGCGCAATTACATCGATACAGGCGGTGTATGTACCTGCAGATGATTTCACCGACCCTGCCGCCGCGCATATTTTTTCGCACCTTTCGGCGTCAGTTGTACTGTCGCGCAAAAGAGCCAGCGAAGGGCTTTACCCGGCAGTTGACCCGCTTGCATCAAACTCGGTAATGCTTACGCCCGCTGTGGTTGGGCAGCGGCATTATGAGATTGCACGGGGTGTACGCCGCACCCTGGCAGAGTATGAAGAGTTGCGCGACATCATTGCGATGCTGGGCATAGAGGAGCTTTCGTCGGCCGACCGCGCCACGGTGGCCCGTGCACGTCGGCTCGAACGATTTCTGACACAACCCTTCGTGACCGTCAGTTCGGGCTCGGGTGCTGAGGGAAGACAAGTATCCATGGCCGACACCTTGGATGGCTGTGAAACTATCCTGGAGCAGACCGAATTCAAAGCCCCTGAAAGCGCGTATTACATGATCGGCAACTTGTCAGAGCTCAAGGGCGGGGCCTCATGACGCAAACGACCTGCATGGATGTCACCATTCGCCTGCCTTCGCGCGTGCTGTATCAGGGGCTGGCCAGCCGCTTGCGTGCCGATGGGCAGGCAGGCAGCTTCGGTGTCTTGCCCAACCATGCGGATTTCGTCACTGCTCTGGTGCCGTCTGTCCTGATACTGGTGGCCGAAGACGGCACAGAACGCTTCTTCGGTATAGACGAGGGCCTGTTGGTTAAACAAGACCAGCACGTGTCGGTGGTCGTGCGGCGGGGCGTGCTGGGCGACAATCTTGAAACCTTGCATCAAAAAGTTCGTGTCACATTCATCGAGGCCGAGGACGATGAACGCGTGGCTCGCAGCGCCCTCTCACGCCTTGAGGCTGATATGGTGCGCCGACTCGGGCAATTGAAGAGAATGCAGCCATGACCGACCCCAGACACGAGGTGAGCGATGAAATCGATCGACGCGCAAAGCGGATGAAGGCAATGCGAGACCACCCCGGCCCCAGTCCATTGCGAGGCATAGGCACATTCGGGATGATAGGCTGGTCGGTCGTTGTGCCCACGGTGGGCGGTGCATTTTTGGGGCATTGGCTTGACCGGGTCGCACCGCAACATTTCTCATGGACGATTGCACTCATTCTGGCAGGTGTCGTGGTGGGCGCCATGATTGCCTGGGGGTGGGCCAACAAAGAGGGCCAAGATCAATGATTAACATTGACTGGAGCGGTTTTTTGCTCGGTATGCTGATGGGCTTGGTTTTCAGCGCCCTGTTTTTCGCGGGCCTGGCCTGGGGTATGAAACTGGCTCTGCGGCGTACCAACTCGGCAGTCGTTCTGCTTTCCAGTGCCGCGTTGCGAATTGCGGCGCTGCTGGCAGGCGGATGGCTGGCGGCAGCCTGGCTGGGTATTGCCGGGGCGGTTGGGTTTGCGGCTGCGTTTATCGTACTGCGCACGATATTGCTCAGCCGTCTGCGTGCAACGCAATCTGGGGGGGTGTAATGGAACTGACACCGGATACGATTGTTGTCTTTACCGTAGCGGGCATCCCGATCAACGCGACCATCTTCTTTACGTGGATCATCATGGCCATTCTGACCGGCATTGCCTGGTTAATGACTCGCTCTCTGCGCGCCGACGTGCCCCCTACCCGCTGGCGCACGGCGCTGGAGGTCATCGTTCAGGGCATTCAGGCTCAGATTACCGAGATTACCGGCAGGCCAGCACGGCAGGTCATGTATTTTTCAGGCACGCTATTTCTCTTTATATTCGTTTCCAATGTACTGGCCGTCGTGCCTGGCTTTCACGCCCCAACAGGTTCGCTATCCACCACGACGGCACTGGCGTTGGCGGTGTTGGTGGCAGTGCCAATATTTGGCATCGGCAGCCGTGGGGTTCGTGGCTATCTGAAAACCTATGTGGAACCTTCCTGGATCATGCTGCCGTTTAACTTGATCAGCGAGGTAACACGCGGGCTGTCGCTGGCCATTCGGCTGTACGGCAACATCATGAGTGGTGCCGTGATCGTCGCGATACTGCTGGGCGTTGCCCCCTTCTTTTTCCCCGTGCTCATGGAGATGTTGGGCCTGCTGGCCGGGGTGATTCAGGCCTATATCTTCGCCGTCCTGGCAACCGTTTATATCTCGTCTGCCATGGCCGACCCTTCACAACATCCCAGCAAGGAAAAGGAAGCCTCATGACTGATCTTGGTCTTATTGCCGCCATCTCGATTTTTACTGCAGGCCTGACAGTCGCCTTCGGAGCCCTCGGCCCCGCGCTGGGTGAAGGCCGCGCAGCGGTCGCTGCACTGCAAGCCATCGCACAACAACCCGACGCTGCTGCCACCCTTTCACGAACCCTGTTTGTCAGCCTTGCGATGATTGAGTCGACGGCCATTTATTGTTTCGTGGTTGCCATGATTCTGATCTTTGGTAACCCGTTCTGGAACGCCGCGCTACTTGCCGCACAGAAGGCCGGAGGTTAACGCTCATGTCCATCGACTGGATCACCGTCGCGGCCCAGATCGGTAATTTTCTGGTGCTGGTGTGGCTGCTCAAGCGATTTCTCTATCGGCCTATTCTTGACGGTATTGACGCACGAGAAGCGGAGATCAGCCGGCAGATGGGCGAAGCTAAGCGTGTGCAAGATTTGGCTGAAGCCGAGAAGGCCGAATTCACACAGCGACGGGCCGCGCTTGAATCTGAACAATCAGGCGTACTTGAGGCTATGCGCGCCGACACAGAAAAAGCGCGCAGCCAATTAATCGCAGAGGCTCGCGAACAAATGAGTGAGAAACGTGTGGCTGCGGCGACCGAGAGGCAGGCCGAGGCGAGACGGTTCGCCGCCATGCTGCAAAAGTCGGGATCACAGGCCTTGCTGGCACTCTTGCACAAGGCACTCAGCGATCTGGCAGATCAATCGCTGGAGGAGCAGATCGTGATGCACGCAGGCCAGCAAATCAAGGCGGCTGGCACTGAGCTACGAGCTGCTGCCACCGGCGCCGAGATAGCCGTTGTGATCACTCAGGATACGCTTTCTGATGGCGCGCGCGAGCGTCTGACCAAGCAGATATCAGAGACACTTCCCGGCGTCAGACTGCGATTTGAAACCAACCCGGCGCAATCGCCGGGTCTGATCATGCGCATCGGAGGCGCCCAGGTTAGCTGGACGCTCGACAGCTATGTAGAGTCGCTGGCACAAATGGTTGACGACCAGGTTGCCAGCCAGGGCCATGCCAAGGGAGCGGCTGATGCAGCCGAATGACTCCAGTTTGCCTGCTGCCCCAAAAGTTGGCGCTGTCAGCAATACTCTGGCGAAGTCTGCCATTGATTCCGTGGTTGATCCTGTGGTTGATCCCGTGGTTGATCCCGTGGTTGATTCCGTGGTTGATTCTATCCCTGGCTCAATCCCTGACTCAACCCGTGATCCAATCCCTGATCCAGTCCCTGGCAAAATTTCTGACTCGGTGACTACTTCCATCGACGATTCTTTCACCAACCCCATTGCTGGTCTAATTGAAACACTCGTCCAGGCACCCACACCACCACTACGTATTGAAGAGGTTGGTCGCGTAACGCAGGTAGGTGCCGGCATTGCAACGGTCACGGGGCTGGCACGGGCAGTATCCGACGAAATGCTGGAGTTTTCCGGCGGCATGCGTGGTCTGGTGCTTGATCTGGAGCCTGGACGACTGGGCGTTGCGCTGCTGGGCCCCTATGATGGCGTGCGTGTGGGTGAAGAGGTACGCCGCACACATAAGGTGGTGAGTGTTCCGGTGGGCAAGGCGTTGCTGGGCCGGGTGGTTAATGCGCTGGGGTCTGCGCTTGATGGTGGAGCGCCTATTTTTGGGCCCACACGGCCTGTCGAAGCCAGGGCTGCGCCCATACTGGACCGGGCACCGGTCACCCGCCCCCTGGCGACCGGCCTCAAGGTAGTGGATGCGGCCGTGCCGGTGGGCCTGGGTCAGCGAGAACTCATTATTGGCGACCGGCAAACCGGCAAGACGTCGATGGCGGTTGACACGATATTGCATCAGAAAGATTCCGACGTCATCTGCATCTATTGCGCTGTGGGCCAGCGCGGTGACGCCGTGGCGAAAGTGGTGGGTGCGCTAAAAGAAGGCGGTATGCAAGACCGCAGCGTCGTGGTGGTTTCAGGTGACGAGGATGCGCCAGGCCTTTCTTTTGTTGCACCCTATGCGGCCATGTCCATTGCCGAGAGCTTTTCCGATAAAGGGCATGACGTGCTGGTTGTGCTGGATGACATGACTCACCATGCGCGTGCCTACCGCGAACTGTCGCTGTTACTACGCCGTCCGCCAGGACGCGAGGCGTTTCCGGGCGATATTTTTTATGTGCATGCCCGACTGCTGGAACGCGCCGGCCAGTTTGCCAACCATGCCGCAGGCGGTTCCATCACGGCCCTGCCCATCGTTGAAACACAAGCAGAAAACCTGTCGGCGTATATTCCCACCAACCTTATTTCCATCACCGATGGGCAAATCTATTTGTCTCCGCGATTAGTGCGTCGCAATCAGTTTCCGGCAGTTGATCTGGGTGTGTCGGTATCGCGTGTTGGCGGCAAAGCACAGGCGCGTGCCTTTCGTAATATTGCCGGCAATTTACGTGTCACCCTGTCGCAGTTCGAAGAGCTGGAAGATTTCGCTCGATTTGGGACGCGGCTCGACGCACAGACCGAGGCCCGGCTGGCTCGAGGCGCTGCCGTACGCGCCGTGCTGCGTCAGCCAGAGCGCCAGCCTTTGAATGCAGTAACCCAGCTCGCCATACTCACCGCAGCCACCGAGGGTTGTTTTGATGGTCTGCCAGAAACCTTGATTGTGCGCAGCATGGAGCGTTTAATTGTTGCGCTGGAGCAAGCACCCGTCGAGGAGATTTCCACCCGTATTGCCAAGAACGAAACCCTCACCGACGCCGATCGCAGTCTGTTTCTGGAACTGGCGGCGGCAGCACGAGGCGACCATGACGCAGTCGCTTGAAAGCCTGGTGCGTCGCACCGAAGCCATGCAGGGCATTCGTGGCATTGTTCATACCATGAAGACGCTGTCGGCGATTAACCGCTACCCCTACGAACAGGCAGCGCGTTCAATTAATGACTGGCGCGACACAATACTGGACGGTTTGCACGCCTTTGCCAAGGCTCATGGCGCTCTGGAGCAATCAGCGGCCGCCAGGGCATTGCCGGTAGTCGTGGCCTTGGGTTCGGATCAAGGCCTTTGCGGCAATTACAACGAGACTGTGGCCCAGACCCTGGCTGCCCACCTGGCAACACATGAACAGCACGCCATTCTTTGCATAGGCGCGGAGATGCAGGACGCTATCCATGACGTCGGTTTGAAAACGGAGCGCGCCTTGCTGACACCCGCCAGCGTCGACGGCCTGGGCAGGGTAGTTAGCGACCTGATAACGCGAATAGATGCCGTGCGCGCCGACCAGCCACACGGCATTACCGTGACACTGGCCTTTACCGAGCGCAAGGCCCATGGACAACAGGCCGCCGTCTTGCGTCAGGTTTTGCCCCTTGCCCCAGAGGTACTGGTGGCATTAGCAAACCGCCCGTGGACTTCCCGCAGCTTGCCGCATTTTGACATGACACCCACGGCCATTTTGGCCGCCCTCTTGCGTCATTACCTGTTTGCCAGTCTGTTTTACGCGTGTGCCGAGGCACTGGTAACTGAAAACGCAGCCCGATTCGCCCGCATGCAGCAGGCTGAAAAAAACATTGATGACCAGCTCGATGAGCTGGCGTCGACCACCCGCACCACCAGGCAGTCGGCGATTACCGAAGAGTTATTGGATGTAATCGCTGGATTTGAAGCACTCAAGCATCGACGCGCTCGGCACGTGGATCCAGCGAAGCCAGGCATCTTTGCGCCGTCAGATACCCTTCCCGCTGCTGACGGCTGACTCCCTGCACAGAAAAATCATAGTGTGCCGCAAACGGCTCTTTGGCTGAACCATCACGCGCGATGGTGACAATGGACGTTGTGGATTCCCTGCCCATTAAATGCACATAGCGTGGTCGTTGCCGCAACCGTGCGGCCTCTTCAGGATCGACCGTGGCCATGATCTCGTTAACCAACGCTCGAAAGTCCTGTGTCAATTCAAGCGTCTGACTATCATTGCGAACACGTTCGCCATAAATGATCTCGTCACGACGCGTAAACACCTCAGAAAGGTTGGTGGGTAGAGGCCTTTCGCCTGGGAAAAGGTTCACCACAAAGACCTGTTTATTGTCAGCACCGCTGCGATTGAGTACGTGCTCAAGCGGCGAGTTGCTGATAATGCCACCATCCCAGTAGTGGCGCCCGTCTATGGTTGTCCATGGAAACATGGGAGGAAGACTGCCGCTGGCCATGATGTGTTCCGCTGTAATGTTATCGGTGCGGCTGTCAAACACGACCAGCTCGCCTTTATCGACTTCGACGGCGGTAACGATCAGCCTGATCGGGCTGTCAGCAAGGCTTGGGAAATCAACGTATTTCTCCAGCAGTCGTTTGAGCGGGCTAACGTCATACAGGCTGGTCCATTGAGAAGGCCAGTATTCTTCACGAACAACAGGCGAGAGCCACCTTGGTTTGAAAAAATCGGGGATCCCCATGGTCATGGTAGCCCCCACCGCAAATGCATTGGCCAGGGAAGATGGGGCCATTTGAGGCCCCTCTACGCTGATGTCCTTCCAGAAGGCCTTCAGGGCAGCGCTGTAATTATGTGGATTGCCGGCGATGATGGCGCCATTAATCGCGCCGATGGATACGCCCCCAACAACCCTGGGTTTGATCCGGGCCTCATCCATGGCTTGCACAACCCCGCACTCAAAGGCGCCCAAGGCTCCACCGCCTTGCAGTATGAGAACAGTTTCTCTTGCCAATGCGGTAATGTCGGCGTTGGCATCGGCAAGTTGTGCATAAGCAGCACTGACGTCGACCTGATCGCGAATCAACGTCTCGACGACCTGCGTTTCTTCCGGAGGCCGTCCGGTCGAGAAAAAGCCTATAACTCGATCTGCGTGAATATAAAACTCGGCAAACGATTTTTCAGCGAGGCTTCCTCGTGTGATACGACGATCAGCACTCTCGCTCGTGCCAAGAAACGTAAAACTGAAATCGAGAAAATCAGAAAAATAGTGCAACACGCTGTTATACGGAACGCGCTGATCAAGCATATTCTTAGCCGCAATACGCCCCTGCTTGCGGGCGTTTTCCCAGTGCCTGGCGCGATGACGATGACCGTACCTGTCGATGTAGCTGACAACATCACCTGCGGCGAACACATCTGCCTGGTTGGTTTGCAGAAACTCATCGACCAGAACACCGTCATCAACCTCAATGCCTGAATGGCTAAGGTAGTCTGTATTCGGCGTGGATCCAATGGCAATAATAACGGTAGCACAGTCAAGTTTGCGGCCGTCCTTAGTCACAAGCCCACTGACCTTTTCGGGCCCGTAGATCTGCTTGACCGATGTATCACTCCAAACATCAATGCCGTGACGTTTGCTGCGCTCCAGAAAATATTTAGACAAGGTCTCGGAATGGATTCTGGGAAAGATCGTCGAGGCGCGGTCTATTAACGTAACCTTCAGGCCCATCGCCAGGAGCGACGTAGCAAGTTCCATGGCAATAAAGCTGCTGCCAACAATAGCCACTGGGCCTTGATTGGCTTCGGCCCACTGACGTAATAACGATGAATCAGCCATGGTGCGGAAGGTAAAAACACCTTTTAGCCCTACCCCTGGAACATGCAGCCGAGTTGCCCGGGCACCTGTAGCAAGCAGCAGCTTGCCATAGGAATACACCACACCCTTCTTGTCGATGACGATATGTGCGAACGGGTCAACGGATTTCACCTCTGTAGCGCGCCGCAAGTCGATATGGTTGTCGTCAAAGAACTCTGGCTTCTCCATTAACAACTGCTCCGGCGACATGCGACCGGTAAAAAACCGCTTGGTCAGTGGCGGACGGTTATAGGGGTAGCCCGTTTCTGCGCCCAGGATAACTATTGACCCATCAGCGCCTTCCTGCCGCAACGCTCGTGCGGCTTCAACGGCAGCAATGCCTGCGCCAACAATCAGAAAGTCAGTTTTTACAATGGATGAATCTGTGGCCGTTGGAGTCATTTGTTTGCTTGGTCCGACTAGGCGGTTACATGCGGATTGTCTTGGTAATGCCGGAATAGATCCCAGACAGCATGGGCAGTGTCTTCCCTGGTTAACGTGTACAGCATGACTGTACGGGAGGAAGACTAAGCGAAAGGAATCATCTTAACGCGACGGCGTATGCAAGACGACTGCCCCTGGCCGCCAGTGCTGCATGCACGTCGTGCATACAACAATGGCATGATTAGATAACCTACTGATTCTTAACAGTTTTGTTACAATTTTTAGACCAATGAACTTGCCGTCTCGTTGATTAGAATCAAGCAGGTTTGCGATAAGGGGGCTATAGTCAAAAGTGACGGATCAGTGCTCGGAAGTCAGCCCAACGGCATCCGTCTCACTATTATGGAGGACGCCATGTCCGCAGAAAACCAAGCGAAAGCTCAGATTTTCCCTATCAATGCGCTATTTTCGCCCAACATTACCCAGGCGCAAGCGCATGCCACCAATATGCTAACCCAAACCACTGAGTTGATGACTACTATGAGCCGCGAGCTCTGGGAGGCCCAAACCAGACTGCTGCAGGTAGAGGCACAGCAAGTTGCCAAGGTATTTGCACAGCCGGCGGCCGGCGGCCGGCCAGGTGAGGCGCTAGTTGCCTACAACCACCAACTACGCGAAAGCGCTGAGCGCAGGGTCGAGCACCTGCGTCGGGTCAACGATCTTATGCGTGACTACAGCTGGCAAATGCTTGATATTTATGCCGCTAACCTGAGCAAGGCGACGAAGCCGATACAAGACGCCATGCAGCGCAAATCGTAATCGCCTGGCGTAAAAGCCATATTCACATTCAGGCTTCTTGTCGTTAACTTTGAAGTCGCGAGTTGATGTTTTCTGGCAAACACCGCAAGCACCCGCTTTGGATGAATTACGTCATGGCGCAAGGCAGACATGCATCCGTACATTACTTGCGCCTTTCACGGGCAACCAAGGAAAACTCATGGGCTACGCTATCAAACCTGCATCAATGCTTGCCTGTGCCTTGTTGGTGGTGCTGGCCAGCACGACAACGCTCCTAAGTGCACAAACGGCGGCGCCTGAAAAACCCTTGGTTTTGCAGGGCGTAATGGAAAAACTCGGGCAAGACATGCAGGCCGTTACGGGAGCCATTTCCATCGAAGATTGGGCGCTCGTAGCCGAACTGGCGCCCAAGATCGCCCGTCATGCCGAGCCGCCGCCCGAGGAAAAAGTTCGCATTGTGACCTGGCTTGGCAAAGATGCGGGCAAGTTTCGTGGATTCGACGTTCAGGTTCATGAAGAAGCGACTGCCATGGGAGAAGCCGCCACACGCGGCGATGGCGAAGCCGTCATCAATGTATTTGCCAAAGTACAGCAAACCTGTTTGGCGTGCCATCAGAGTTTTCGCAAGCCGTTCGTGAAGCAATTTTATAGGAAGCCTTAAGGTGCAGGTGTCTTATCATCAGAACTAGTTTGCCAGTGTTCATCGAATTCAGCTTTGATGTGCTGGCTGCACGTTGAAGCCGAATCTGGCAAGCCTTTACGCTTTCAGAGTGATCCTGATTTTACGGGGATAAACTTCACACGCGTCAAACTGCTTCAGACGATGCGCGAGCGAACTGCACGCACACTTCAAACCCCTCAGCCCTGCCGGTCGCGGGCGAGGCAACAGTAAGCTCAGCACCAACACCCTGGGCAATGGTAGAGACGATTGCCAGGCCCAGACCAAAGCCTTCGGCGCGGCTTCCACCGCGCACAAAACGTTGGGTAAGCTGCATTAGCTCAGATGCTGGCACAATGGGGCCCGCGTTCACCACACTAAAGCAGGCCCCATCAGACAGGCCAACCTCAACCGCAGAGCCATCCGCTCCGTGCTTTAACGCATTCTCGATCAGGTTGCGTGCAAGAATGGCAAACGCGTCAGGATCTATCAGGGAAAACACCGCGCCAGTCGATGGCAACGTCAAGTGGATAGGGTTATTGGCAATTCGCTGCAGATCATGCACCACATGACCCAAAAGCCCTGCCAGGTCTTGTGGCACTTCGGACAGCAGCCCCCCTCCTTCGGCTTTGGCCAACTGCATCAATTTTTCTGACAAACGCGACAATTCTTTTAGAGATGCCTCAATCTGAGCCGCGCGAAGCTGCAGCGGGCCTTCAGGCGCTTCACGCCGCAAGCGCTGAACTTGTGCCAGCGTTGCAGCCAAAGGCGTGCGCAGCTCATGCGCGCTATTTGCGGTAAACCGTCGCTCAGTTTCCAGAGCATTGCGCAAGCGCTCAATCAAACGATTAACGGCATCCGCAATCGGTGTAATTTCTGTGGGCAATTCTTCTGTATGAATGGGGGATAAATTGCCTGCCCCACGGGCTTCAATCGCATGGCGGTATGACAACACGCCGCGCAAACTGAAACGCACAAACAGCCAGATACCGAGCAGGCTGAACGGGATCAGAAAAGCCAAAGGCCAAAGCAGCGAGATGGCGGCATCCAGCGCCGCTTCGCGGCGATGCGAAAGCGGCTCTGCCAGTTGCAAGAAAATCGTATCGCTTAAAGCGCTCGTACCGTACAACCTATGCGTCGTCGTTGTCGTGAAGCCGTGGATGGGTTCATTGTCGAACTCTGTCGCGCCTATACCTTGAGACTGCAAAAGAATATTGCCCAGTTTGTCGCGCACCTGATAGGTGAAGCCGTCCTGCTGCGTATTGAGCGATGCGACCTGTTGGGGAGTCGTGCCGTCTTCCCGATTAAGAATTTCCATGACCGCCAGGGGCAAAATACGCTGCGCTGTCTCTTGCATCGCATTGTCGAACGCCTCATCCAGTTCGTGCCGCAGCACCAGGCCTGAGACTGCCGTTGCGACCAGCCACAGCACCACCATACCCAGCGTCAGGCCGTATACAAGCTGTCTTTGCAGGCTTTTTGTAGCCTTCATTTAGACCCCAGCCGGTATCCAACACCCCGCACAGTGTCCACAACATCAGCCCCCAGCTTCTTGCGCAAGCGGCTCACGTACACCTCTATGGTGTTGCTCTCGATTTCGGCGCCAAACTCATAGAGTCGCTCTTCAAGTTGTGATTTTGAGAACAAGGCCCCAGGACGCCGCACAAAGGTTTCAAACAAGGCCCATTCACGTGCGCTCAGGTCGATGGTCTTGTCTTCACGCTGAATCGTGCGATCGACCATATTGATACGCAACTCACCCAACTGAATATGCGGATTCGGGTTACCTGTGTAGCGCCGTGCAACCGCGGCAACCCGTGCCGACAACTCGTTCAAATCAAAAGGTTTGACCAGGTAATCATCTGCACCAGCATTTAATGCCACGATGCGGTCCGAGATTTGATCCTTGGCAGTCAAAATTATGACGGGAGTCAGATCGCCCGCCGCGCGCCGACTGCGCAGAAAATCAAGCCCAAGCCCATCAGGCAGGCCCAAGTCGAGCAGAACCAAGTCGTAATCGGTTGACTTAACACTGAGCGCGGCATGATCGAGTCGCTGCACCCAATCAACAGCATGGCCGTCGTCGGCGATTTGCTCGCGCACCGCCTGCCCCAAGCCGACCGTATCTTCGATCAACAGTACGCGCATGTTCTTCCTTTTTCAGAACGCTTCATCAAGCACCGCCATTCGGTTCTGACAAGTTTAGTCTGAATAAAGCCAGGGCTTCAGGGTGGTGTCAGGATGCGGCACTACATTTTGCCTCACACACTGACCAAGGAGACTTTACTCATGAAACCACTCACTCTTGCAGGCGCCGCACTGGCCGGCCTGATTATAAGCAGTACCGCTCTGGCCGATGACCACTGCACTGACCCCGTCGCTGACTGGCAGCCACGCGAAGTATTGCGACAACAACTAGAGCAACACGGATGGACCGTGAATCGTATCAAGGTTGATGACGGCTGCTACGAGGTTAAGGGTGTGGACAAGAACGGCAACAAGTTCGAAGCCAAATACGCACCGGCCTCATTGCAAATCCGAAAGCTGGAAATCAAGTTCAAGGAAGGCGGCGGTGATGCGGCTGACTACCTGGACAAAAACCCTGATCAGTCAGCCCGATAACGGCATTGTTGTTACGGATAACCCGGAGAGTCATTATGAAGAAAATCACACTTTCGCTCTGTCTGGCCGGCGCCCTCGTGCTGCCTGGCCTGGTTCAGGCAAAGCCCGTCACCTTGACCACACAACTGAAAAAATACAGTGGTGATGGCGCCTACATGGCGATTTACCTCACTGACGCCCAAGGTCGTTATCAGAAAACACTATGGGTATCAGGCAAGAAGTCCAAGTACTACAAGAACTTGCGCGATTGGGCGCGTGGCAGCGGCATGAAAGCCAGCGAGTTCGATGGTGTAAGCGGTGCGAGTGTGGGTAGCGGACGCACGCTGAAGGTAACTGCCGATATTGCCGATGCACTGATCGACGCCGGCTACGAGATACGCATCGATACCGCAGTGGAAGATGAGCGCGACTTCCCGTCAGAAGTGCGTGCACCGTTGACGGCTGCAGGCGCAGGCAAGCCGACAGCCGGACGCGGCTATGTTCAGTCGTTTACCTATGACATGTAACCGCAGCCGTCCCACGGTTTCTGACATCAGCGGGTGGGCCGCAAGGCTCACCTAAGTCCCCCAAAAAGGAGATATACATCATGTTGCGCCAGACTCACTCACTGCCAGGCCTTGTTGCTGCCCTATTGCTGGTGGTGCTGGCGATTACGGGGGTTGTACTCTCGACCAGCCCGGCGCTTGAAAGACTGAGCGCGCCGGCGGCTGCCACTAACCAGACCAGCGTGGCCTCATTAGCCGAACGGGTAGGCCAACACTACACCGGTGTGGAGCAGATACAGCGCTCACCTTCAGGTGCGGTGATCGTGTATTACACCCAAAATGGCCAAAGTGATGCTGTTCAGGTTGATCCAAATAGCGGACAAGGCATCGCCCCTTATGCAGCGTCATCATTTACGCGCTGGATGAAAAACCTTCATCGCTCGTTCTTTCTGGACACCACCGGGCGAGCCGTGGCAGGGCTTGCTGCTGTCGTCATGCTGATTATGTGTTTATCGGGCGTGGCATTGCTGATCAAACGCCAGGGTGGATGGCGGCAGTTGACACGCCCGTTACGTGGAAACTTCAGTCAGCGCTGGCATGCAGAATTGGCACGTATCGTGGCGCTGGGGTTACTACTGTCTGCCCTCACCGGCATATACATGTCGGCAGTAACTTTTGGGCTGATATCCGATGGCATTCAGGATGAGCCCAGCTTTCCTACCGAGCTTGCGACGGGGCCGACGCTACCCATAGGCGCTATGCCCGCCCTGAAGGCTGTCGAACTGAATGACTTCCGTGAATTGGTCTACCCTTCTGCGGGGCACCCCGAAGATGTTTATTCTTTGCATACCGCGCAGGGCGATGGTTACATCGATCAGGCAACTGGCGCGTTGGTATCCTATCAGGCACACAATGGCACCCAAAAGGCCTATGAACTAATCTACAAACTGCATACGGGTGAAGGCCTGTGGTGGCTGGGCATCATTCTCGGCCTCTGTGCGCTGAGCGTGCCGTTTATGAGTATTACTGGGGTCGTGATCTGGTGGCAACGTCGCCGCGCCATACCTCGCCTTGCGGGCAACACAGACCCACAATCTGCCGACGTTGTCATTCTGGTAGGTAGCGAAAACAACAGCACCTGGGGCTTCGCCCAAGCCTTGCACGATGCGCTGAGCCAGGCAGGAAAACGCGTGCACACTGCCCCCATGAACCAACTGGCCTGCCGTTACCGTCAGGCGCAGCACTTGTTTATTTTGACGTCAACCTATGGCGACGGAGACGCACCCAGTTCAGCCAATCAGTTTCTGGCACGCCTGAACAAATTTTCGGGAGATCACAAACCGGAATTTGCCGTTCTGGGTTTTGGCGACCGTCAGTTTCCTCAGTTTTGCCAGTTTGCAAAGCATGCACAGGACGGCCTGCTTGAGCACGGGTGGCCAGCACTGCTTGAACTAGACACCATTGATCAGCAATCATCACAAGAATTCACCCGTTGGGGAAAGTCGGTGGGCGCACTGCTTCATCTTGACCTGGTTCTGGACTATGTGCCCACGCCCCCGCCAACGCAGCCTCTGGTATTGCTCAGCCGTGTGGACTACGGCGAACAAGTGCAGGCACCCACGAGTATTCTGCGATTTGGGCCCGCAGCGCCTCAAAGCCGTGTATCTCAAATTTTTCGCGCACTCGGCATCAACGGCCTGCCACGCTTTGAAGCGGGTGATCTGGTCGGCATTGTGCCACCGGGCAGCCCCGTGCCGCGATTTTATTCGCTTGCTAGCGGTTCAAAAGATGGGTTCCTGGAAATCTGTGTGCGCAAGCAAACAAAAGGGCTTTGCTCAACCATGCTGCATGGCTTGCAGGTTGGCGACCACGTAAATGCCTTTATCCAGCACAACCCCGATTTCCGCCCTGCATCGGGCGAACGCTCTATCATCCTGATCGGTGCAGGCACCGGCATTGGCCCCTTGGCAGGATTCATACGCAACAACACAGACAAGCACCCCATGTATCTGTACTGGGGAGGACGCGATCCTGCTTCTGATTTCCTCTATGAGCCAGAGCTCGAACACTACCTGGCCGATCGCCGCCTGACCCAACTGAGCGCCGCCTTTTCACGGATTAAAAAAGGTGGCTATGTACAGGATCGCGTCTTGGGCGATGCGTCACAGATACGCCAATTGATAGAGAGCGGTGCCCAGATCCTCGTGTGCGGCAGCCGTGCCATGGCTGCCAGCATTATGCAGGCCATCAATGAAATCCTTGCTCCTATGGGCCTGGACGTTCAAGCCCTCAAACTACAGGGACGCTATCGTGAAGACGTTTTCTGATGTGCCTGCCCTATCGGCATATACCTTGCAACGCTACAACCTGCACGGCGAAACCATGGGCACCCGATACAGCGCCGTGTTTTATGCCGCCGCAGGCATCGATGAGGCTTGCGTCAACGCCAAGCTATTTGCAGAGGTAGACAGGGTGGACAGGCAGATGTCCAACTGGAAGCCAGACTCTGATCTGAACCGCTTGAACAGTGCGCCTGAAAATGAATGGCTGACGATGCCAAAAGAACTATTCACCGTACTCGAGACTGCCCTTCTGGTCAGCCGACAGTCGCAAGGGGCGTTCGACATCGGCGTGGGTGGTTTGGTGCATGCATGGGGCTTTGGGCCCGGTAAAGGGCTGAGAGACGCACAGCAAATTAACGCTTTGAAAAGTCAAGCTCACCGCCCTGCCACGGAAGTTCTGGAATTGAATCCTGCAGAACGCCAGGTTCGCATGCGAGCGGCCATCACACTAGACCTCTCGGGCATCGCCAAAGGTTACGGCGTCGATCAACTGGGCCGCTGCCTTGAGCGCCTTGGCATTACCTGTTATCTGGTGGGTATTGACGGCGAGATGCGCGCACGCGGTATGAAACCCGATGGCAACCCGTGGTCTGTAGCCATAGAAAAGCCGGTCCGCCATATTCGTGAAGTAATGAGCGTCATGACGCTTTCCGACGCAGCCATAGCAACCTCAGGCGATTACCGTCACTGGGTTAAGCATGAGGGCAAGTCGTACACACACACCATGAACAGTGCGCTGCAAGAGCCCTTGTCGAACCGGCTCGCTGCCGTCTCTGTGGTTGCATCCAGCTGCATGCTGGCAGACGCCTGGGCCACGGCCTTGCTGGTGCTGGGTGAAGAGGCGGGCGTAAAAATGGCGCAGGAACGGGGTATGGATGCCGTATTCGTCCTCCACGATAAAGATGGCTTTAAGGACATAGCCATCGCCGACGGCAAAATCGAGCAATAGACTGCCAATCTGAGTAGGATCTCGCATCATTGAGGTGGAAGGCACAGTGATAAATTACCAACAACACACAAGATACCGTGCATATTCCTCGCCCCAGTCATGCAACTGAGGCAGTCACCACACTAAGGTGCTTCTCTCATCGTGTCATCGAGTCAGCTGCCTCGTTCGCCCCACCTCCCAGCGCCTGATACAAAGCCACGTTGTCGGTCAGGCGCTGTGCCTGTGCTGCAGCCAGGCTAATCTGCACCTTTTGCGCCTGTTGTTGCGCAATGAGCAATGCCAGGTAGCTGGTGGCACCCAACTGATATTGCCGTTGGGCCGAATTGAGGGAAGCTTGTGCGGCTACATTCGCGGTGGCAAGAGCCTTTAACGTTTGCGCATCGTTTTCCACAGCGCGCAAGGTGTCAGCCACATCGCGTAAAGACTCCAGCACCACACTTTGGTAGTTGGCGGCAGCGGCATCAAATGCAGCGAGCGCAGCACGCTTTTCAGCGGGTAGCCCTGGATTGAACAAGGGTTGGGTGAGCTGGCCAATCAGACTCCATACAGCTGAACCCGCACCGAACAGGGCCCCCGTGGTCAACGCCTGAGAACCAATATTGGCGCTTAGATTTAGCTGTGGGTACAGGTTGGCAACAGCCACGCCATAGTCAGCATTCGCGGCATGCAGCAAGGCCTCAGCCGCCTGAATATCTGGCCGACGCCGCACCAGTTCTGAAGGCACGATCAACGGCAGCTCGGCAGGCAGCGTGAAATCACTCAGCACAAAGGCCGGGATACCGCCCGCACCGGGAGAGCGCCCGGCCAGCACTGACAGCAGATGTTCGGTTTGTTGAAGTTGCTTGCGCAGGGCTGGCAGCTCGGCACGGGTTTGTTCTGCCTCGGTTTGCAGGTTCGACACCTCATCGGGCGTGGCCTGACCGAGTCGCACGCGCGTACGGGCCATTCGCAGTTGTTCATCTTGCGCATTCAAAATCGCAGTAGTGGTTTCCATTTGCGCGGCAAGTCGCGCACGGGTGATGGCGGCGGTGGCAATATTTCCAGCCAGGGTAAGGCGCGCTGCATTCAGCTCATAGAGGCGGTAGTCGGTGCGGGCGGCCAGCGCTTCGAGTGCGCGACGGTTACCGCCAGCCAGATCAAAGTTGTAATGCACACCGACGCTGGCGTTATACAGGCTAAATCGGCGTGTGTCCCCGCTTAAGCCTTGGCTGCTGGGGCTGGTCTGCTGACGCTGCCCACCCAGAGCCGCGTCCACCTGAGGGTATAGCGTCGAGCCCTCACGTGCAGCAAAACGCTCTTGCGCCTCGCGCAAGTTGGCGCTAACTGCTGCCAGCGTAGGGCTGGCCTTAAACGCCTCATCAATCAACTGATTGAGCGCAGAAGAACCCAGACTACGCCACCACTGTGCTTCAATTGACGTTACGTCTACCATGCGTTGCGCTTCGCCCAATTGCGTAGGTGCGGACACGGTTTGGCTTGCCACTGAGGTCGGCGTGTATTGCGCCACCTCGGGTGCGGCCGGGCGCTGAAAATCAGGCCCTACTGCACAGCCTGCTAAACCCACTGCCACCATCCCTGCCATCAGTAACGAAGTGGCAGGTCGGCGCGCAGGCCTGACTGCGTGGTGGGATCGTTTGGCGTGCTTCATGGAAACACCCTGCGAAAGAGGTTCATTCATGCTGAGGGCTATGTCTGAACAGGTGCCAGCGTTGCTGCGGATCATGTCACGCTCCTGAAATCCCATGGCTGAATCATTCGAAACCCAATCCTTGGCCAACTTCTTCGTGGGTCACGCCGTCGCGGATGTGATAAATACGCTTGAAGGTAGGAATGATTTTTTCATCGTGAGTCACCACAATGACGGCGGTCTGATACTTGCGTGCCATTTCGTTGAGAATGCGTATAACGGCCATGGCACGTACAGAGTCCAACGGGGCCGTGGGCTCGTCGGCCAGAATCACCGGTGGACGGTTCACCAGGCCTCGAGCAATGGCTACCCTTTGCTGCTCCCCACCCGAAAGCTGTGAAGGCATGGCACGCGCCCGGTGCTGCACATCAAGTGCAGTAAGTAGCTCCAGCGCCTTGGCCCGCGATTCTGTATTGTTTACGCCGGCCAGCATCGGCAGCAACGCCACGTTATCGGTAACGTCAAGAAAAGGGATTAAATACGGTGCCTGAAACACAAACCCAATCTTGTCACGCCTTAGCGCACGCAGATCACGCACCTTCCAGCCATCGTCATAGATAACGTCGTCACCCAGCGTCATGCGACCGCCCGTCGGGTCAGTGACGGCGCCCAGGCATTTGAGCAACGTGCTTTTGCCCGACCCTGAAGGGCCAATCAAACCCACTACTTCGCCCGGTGCTACCAGCATGTCCACACTCTTTAAAGCGTCTACAGCCGTGTCGCCCTGGCCGTAACGCTTGCGCACGCCTTCGATGCGAATTCCTCGACCACTCATCTCAACCTCCAATGGCTTCAGCCGGATCGACCTTGAGCGCCATGCGTATGGCGACCAGGCTGGCCAGTACACAAATCACAAGCACGGCAAAGAAACCGGCGATGGAATCGACTGGCATCAGCAATACGTACTTGGGAAATATGGGCGCGGAAAAGGTAGCAGTAATTTTGCCGACGACGAAACCAATCACGCCCAGAGCTAGAGCCTGCTGCATAATCATGGCAGCGATGGTTCGATTGCGCGTGCCGATAAGCTTTAGCACCGCGATCTCGCGTATTTTGTCCATGGTGAGCGAGTAGATGATGAAGGCAACAATCGCCGCGCTCACGATGGCCAGGATCACCAGAAACATACCTATTTGCCTGGCCGAGGTGGCGATTAGCTTGCCAACAAGAATGCCCTCCATTTCAGCCCGGGTATAAACAGTTAAACGCTTCCAGCGTCGTATAGATTGGGCCACGTCATCGGGGTCGTGGCCTGGCTGTAGCGTGACCAATACGGCGTTAACAAATGCATTAGTGCTTTGCGAGGCAATCACAGCCTCGAGCAAACCTGGCACACCGGGTCGATTGAAGGCCGGGTTGGCCTCAGTGCGGCGTCGGCTGCGCCAGATGGCGTCGTTGTCTTTGAGAAACTGCGCCTCTTGCGCGTCCTTGAGCGGAATAAACACCATAGGGTCGCCGCTGGTCGACACCATGCGTCGGGTCAATCCTACAATGGTGTACTGATTGCGGCGTATGACTATACGTTCGCCCAGCTTGAAGCCGGCCGCGATGTCAGCCACAGCCTCGTAGTGGCCTCGCGTGATCTGACGACCCGCAACGAGATACGGCGGCCAGCCAGGGGTCGCCCCCAATTGGCCAGGTGCAATGCCAACAATCATGGCCCGCACGTCGTTTTCGCCCTTGCGCACCTGCATGGTCAGGTAGGTAATGTTTGCGGCCTGGGCCACGCCCGGCATGGCCAGAACAGTACGATACACGTCATCGTTTACGCTAGAAGGCTCGGCGTAAGGGCCCAATGTGTCTTGCTGCACTACCCAGAGGTCAGCCCCACTATTGTCGAGCAAGGCCTTGCCGTCATCCACCATGCCTCGGTACACCCCCGCCATGACCAGTGTGACGCCAATCAGCAAGCCCAGACCTATGCCCGTAAAGACAAACTTTCCCCATGAATGCAGTATGTCGCGCCCAGCCAGGCTAATCATTGTGGCACTCCTGATATGCGGTCAACGACATTGAAGCGGCTTCGGCTTGTGAGTGTTTGTTCGCTATAGAGCACGATCTGGTCACCCACCGCGAGGCCTTCACGCACTTGCACCAGGCCATTTAAGTCGGTCGCACCGAGTTTGATCGGCACAAAATGTAAGCCGCCGTCGGCAATACGCCAGATACCGATCTTGTCGCCGTCACGCCGCACGGCGGCATTGGCAATAACAGGCGTAGCGGGCAAAGCAGGAAGATCAACCGTAACTTCAGCCAACTCTCCTATAGGCGGCAAGGGCTTGGGCGGAGCGTCAAACACTACCTTAGCCAACATCTCTTCAGTGACCGCATCGGCCTTGGGCTCCACACGCAGCACTCTGCCCTTCAAAGTTTGGCCATCACGCGAGCGCAGCACAATGTGCGCCGGCAGATCACCTGCCAACCCCAAGGCACTAATTTGGTCAAAACGTACGTTGACCCACAGGCTCTTGGGATCAATGATTTCGACCACGGCTTGCCCGGCGACAATCGTTGTCCCCGGGTCGGCATCCCGCAGTGCCACCACACCATCCACCGGCGCGATCAGGCGCAGGCTGTTTCGCTGCGCCGTCGCCCCATCACGATCAGCGCGCGTGCGGGCGAGATCTTCGCTTGCGGCTGAAAGTGACGCTTCAGCAACGCGCAACTCTTGGCGTTTGGTAGAAAGGGTTTCTTCGCTGGTCGATCGGGCATCAAAAAGCTTTTTATAGCGGCTGGCCTGGCTGAGGGCATAGGTGTGACGCGCCTCTGCCTCGCGCAATACGGCCTGCGCCCGTTTGAGGGCAGAGTCCAGTGAACGCACACGGTCATCGAGATCGATCGGATCCATTTCACCGAGCACTTGCCCGGCACTAACCTGATCGCCTACATGTACATCGAGACTTTTGACACGGCCGGCAAATGTTGGCCCAATTTTGTAGGTATAGCGTGCCTCCACTGTACCGATGCCGAACAGCGCGGGCTGCAGTGCGCGTGACTCAACATCCGCGACGGTGACGGCCACGGGCGCGAGCGGCCCCGACCGAAAGCCTACATAGATGAACAACACAAGCAACGGCACGATGACAGCCAAAAGGGCCAGTGTGCGTCCTTGCAAGGGAAATTTTTTCATTGCGCTCTCTCGATGCCGCGCCTATAGATGGCAAACACCTTGGGCGCGTCGCGGCGAATGCGTTCTACGTCGCCCGCCAGCAGCGACTGCATGATCAAGCCCTGAATAGTTCCAATGAACAGCGTGGCCGCTGCCTCGTTATCCAGTGATGGAGATAGCTCTCCATTTTCTTTGCCACTGTCAAGAAGTCGACTCAGGCGCTCGCCGTAGCGTTTGATCAACGCCTGCACCACGATTTTGGCGGGCGTGGGCTCTGCACGCTGAAGCTCTCCAAACATCATTCTGGGAACCCCAGGATGCTCAGCCACAAATGCAATATGACTCATGAACATGGCCTCCATGGCTGCCAGAGGCGATTCAATACCTTTTACAGAGCGATCGATTCGGGCCAGAAGGCGATCGGCCACCCACTCCATCACAGCCTGCCAGATGGCCTCTTTATTTGGAAAGTGCCGGAACAGCGCCCCTTGCGTCAGATTCATGTGCTTGGCAATTGCCGCTGTGGTGATCTCGCTGGGGTTTTGTGTACCAGCAAGTGCCACGACAGACTCGACAGTCACTGCACGACGCTCGTCGGCGGGAAGATGTTTTGAATGTGTGTCCACGGTCTGCCTTTACGAAAGATAGTAATTGATTACTATCTTAAGACTAAAAGGTAAACTTAACAAGTGTTATCTGGAAAGAGTGAGTACATCCTGCAGGTGGCAAGAACTGGGAGCGGTATGGCCCCAACGTCTAGAGGCGATTTTTAGCTTCTGTGGTCATGCATAGCAATAAGCTTTCGGCGGCTGCACTCATGACGCGATCCTGCGGCCAAACCATCATCAGAGAAAGCGAATTCAACGTCAGTAGCTGACGGCTCACTAAACCCTGGCGCTCAGCGTATCGCGCCCCCAGACTCTCGACAATGGCAACGCCCAAGCCTTCTGCAGCCAAAGCGCATGCGGCAGAGGATTGAGCAACTTCTATGAGAGGCCGATAGGGTAAACCACGCATCTCGATTTCTTCTTTGGTCGCCCTTCCGGCGGGCAGCGCCGTGCCCAGCACAATAGGCCTGGAATTAACAACCATCTCCAGAGACAGCGCAGGGCGTCTGGCCCATGGATGATCGTCTCGCATCACGGCACACAGACTTAATGGCGCAAGCTTACTGCTGGCTACTCGCTTCTGGCATTCCTCCGCACTGACGATGATACCCATGTCTATTCTGTGATCCACCGCCATCTCGATGATCTCCAGCGCAGTACCTGCTCGCAAGGTGACCGCAACGTCAGGATGCTTTTGACGCATGCATGCCAGCCCAGCGGGCAATAGGCTAGAAGCAGTAATGGCAACCGCCCCGATGACCAACCGTGTAGTCGCGCCCTGGCGAATGTCACCCGCCAACTTGTCGACCGCCTCTATACCGGCCAAGGCATTAAAGACCTCAGGCATGAGCGCATGCCCCTGACTGGTGAGGCGTAGACGTCGGTTCATACGACTAAAAAGCGCGAAACCCAACCGAGACTCCATGTCGCGTAGCAATGCACTTGCCGCTGGCTGAGTCATATTAATAGAGGAAGCTGCCGCGGTAACGGTACCGTGACGGTACATGGCCCGCAGCAGAGATAGCTCTTTGCGATTTAGCATACGAAAATGATATGGAACAATCCAATCTATCTATTTGACGACAGTTAAGCTTACCGCAAACAATACGGCTACCCATCCATATATTCCGCATCAACACCATGAGTTGCTAAATTGATGACCGCAAACGCCATAATTTCCGTTGAGTGCATTCCAATGCGTCTGCCTTTTCATCACTGGAGTCCGCCCCCGCTATTTGCAGGCAAACCCCGCAACAAGCTCGACAGTGCCTTAGTTCGCGTAAAAACGCGAGACGGAACCGTTGCATGGGGAGAGTCTTATTGCGTCGAGCCTCGGGCCTTGGCCGCTGTGTTTGAAAAACTTATCGAGCCACTCGCCCGCGATCGAGAAGCCAGCGATGCAGAACTGCTGCCCTCAATGCAACGCGCCCTGCATAATCTGGGTAGATCGGGCCCCGTCATTCACGCATTGGCAGGCCTTGATATCGCCCTCTGGGACCTAAAGGCAAAACGCGCTGGTGTTCCACTTTATGAGTTGCTTGGCGGTAAACGCAGGAACCGCATCAGAGTCTATGCCTCTCTGCTGCAGTACTACGGAGACGAGGAACGTCTTGCGAGCATTTCAACTCAGGCACTTGAAGAAGGTTATACAGAAGTTAAGCTGCATGAGAAAACTGCACAGTCACTGGCAGCAGTGCGCCGTGCAGTAGGGCTACATACGCCCATCATGGTTGACACTAACTGCGCGTGGCAGCCACGCGAAGCTGAAAGTGCAATCGCGGCCATGGCAGAGCACACCCCCTACTGGATCGAAGAGCCTCTTTGGCCACCCGAAGACCATCAAGCTTTAGCGCGTTTGGGAAAGCACAGCGAAGTTCCACTGGCCGTGGGTGAAAACGCCAGCAGCGCCTATGCGCTCACGCGCTTGATCGACGAAAATACCATCAACTATGTTCAGCCCAGCGTCATCAAATTGGGGCTGACAGACGCCTGGCACATCAGCCAGCGTTGTAGCCGATCATCGGTTGTGTGTGCACCACAAGTAGCTTTCTTCGGTCCCGGTTATCTGGCCAGCTTGCATCTAATTGCTGCACAAGAAAAAGAGGTTTCGTTGGAGCGTCTCTATGTAGAGCTCTCACATGTACCTTATGGCAACACCGTGCCAATTGAAAACGGTTGGGTACATGTACCCGATGCTGCTGGTTTGGGGGCCGAACCAGAACTTCAACTTGCCGCAGGACGTTACAGCGACTGACTGAACTGACGAAACTTTGACATTCAAAAACGGGCACCACAAACACCGTGCGTGAACATAACTGGAGACATCAAAATGGATACATCCCGCAGAATATTTATCATGCAGGCCACGGCATTGGCATTGACTTCGCCGGCACTGACCTGGGCCAGTACCAGTCGCTATCCCAACAAGGCCGTCAGATTCCACATTCCTTATGCGCCAGGCGCAGCAACGGACACCCTCGGTCGCCTGGCTGCAGAGGTTTATTCCAAAACGCTCGGGCAACCTTTCGTCGTAGAGAACAAGGGCGGAGCGGGCTCGGTAATAGGCACCAATCTTCTCGCGGCATCGGCGCCAGACGGGTATGCCATAGGTATGGTTGATTCGGCGTTCACAATCAACCCAGGCCTGCGCGGTAAAGACCTGCCCTATGACACGTTTAAGGACTTCGCCCCGATCTCGCTGATGGCGACCGCCCCATTTGTAATGGTTGTGCATCCATCTGTACCCGCAACAGACATTGCATCGTTTCTGGCTCTGGCTAAGGAAAAACCGGGTGAGCTGGCCTATGGCTCCGCTGGCGTCGGAAGCGCACCGCACCTGGCCGGCGCACAACTGCAACAACAGGCCAATATCAATATCCAACACATACCTTATCGCGGCGGCGGAACTGTTTTCACCGATTTGCTGGGAGGCCAGTTCGAATTCGCCTTTGGCACCGTACCCACGCTTAATCCCCACATTAAAGACGGGCGTTTACGCGCGATTGCCGTAACCAGTGCACAACGGGTCCAAAGCTTGCCCGATGTTCCGACATTCGCCGAGGCGGGCCTTCCGGGCGTAGACACCTCCCCCATTTTTGGCATTGTTGCTCCTGCTGGCGTACCTGCAGACATCATCGCGCAGCTTAGTTCCACTCTGGCCCAATCAGTACAGCATGGGGCGCTACATCAAAAACTGACAGACCGAGGCTTCACCCCAATAGGAAGCACGCCGGAACAGTTTGAGCAACGCATTCACGAAGAGGTGGCGAAATGGACGGAGCTTATACAAAAGGGAGGCTTCAAAGCCGAATAATCGGCAACGACAACCTGTACACGACCGCTATTCACCCTCGCCATCGCCCGCATCACTCGCTACATCAGCCGCTTCGTGGCGCATTGCTGCCGCAATAAGCGTTGAGCTAACTTGCGGCGCTGCTTCTTTGCGTTCGCTGTAGCGGTCGGTCAGGTAGTCTGAACGGTCACGAATCAGCAGGGTGAACTTGTACAGTTCTTCCATAACATCGACCACCCTGTCGTAATAGGCTGAGGGCTTCATGCGACCGTGCTCGTCAAACTCTTGATAAGCCTTAGGCACTGATGATTGATTTGGTATGGTGACCATGCGCATCCAGCGCCCGAGTACGCGCAATGCATTGACGGCATTAAACGACTGAGAGCCGCCACTAACTTGCATTACCGCGAGCGCACGGCCTTGCGTAGGACGAACGCCTCCGCTTTCAAGCGGCAGCCAATCGATTTGGTTTTTAAACACAGCTGTAAGCGTGCCGTGTCGCTCCGGGCTGCACCACACATGGCCTTCAGACCATTCTGATAAGGCGCGAAGCTCGACCACTTTGGGGTGGTCGGCCGGTACGCTATCGGTAACTGGCAGGCCATGCGGATCAAACACACGCGTTTCAGCGCCGAACTGCTGCAGAATACGTTCGGCTTCCAGCGTAAGCAGTTTGCTGTACGAGGTTGGGCGCAACGAGCCGTACAGCAACAGAATGCGTGGCGCATGGCTGCTGGGGCGCATGGGCGTTAGTTTATGGAGATCGGGGGTGTCAAACACTGCTTCTACAACATTGGGTAATGCCGTTTTCATTACGTCATTCTCTTGCTATCAAATTTCATTACACGAAGCTCCTTGCAGCAATTGTCGTCCAAGTAGACCATAAGACCGTTCTTCGTCTCGTGCAGCGCATCTGCCCACTAAAGCAACCACTCCACCGGCAACAAAGACAGGACCTCCACCAAAACCCGGCGTCCCAAACTGGCACCGGGTTCGCTGTCATAGCGCAGCTCCTGCCCGTCTTTCTGCTCCAGCCAATAGACGTCACCGTTCTCGGACAGTCGCACTTCATAGGCTGTCGAAGGCACTTTCTCGAGGAAAATTTCGCTGATCTTCTTCGCCAGAACAGGGCTGTCGATGACAAAACCCAGCTCGGTATTTAGCTTTGCGGATCGCGGATCAAAATTAAACGAGCCAATAAACACACGGGCGTCATCAACCGAGAATGTTTTGGCATGCAAGCTCGACCCCGAGCTGCCAAACATGCTGTTGCGATGCCGCCCGCCTTCTTCTGAAGGAAGGCGTCGCAACTCGTAAAGCTTGACGCCCGCTTCTAGCAGCGGTTTGCGCCGCTTTGCATACCCTGCATGCACAGCCGCAACGTCAGTGGCTTCGAGCGAATTGGTCAGTATTCTGACTTTTACACCTCGGCCTGCCATCTGAACAAAGCCTTCAACGCCCGCCTTGGTGGGCACAAAATACGCTGATACCAGGTCAGCGCTGGATTTGGGTTCGCCCAGAATACGTTTCATATCGTAGGCCATCAACTGATCGGGCGGTAGATCTTTCAGGCCTTTCGCCGGATCGTCACTGACCATTTGAGTTTTAGCCCAATCCAGATCAATATCACCGCTGTGCAAATGGCTGACCAGGTTGGATTCTTTCAGGGCCTTAATATAGGCAGCGGCCTCGGGTTTGCTTCTGTACGCATCGGCCCGTTCTTGCAGCTTTTCCAGCGCTTTCTCATCCGGTTTTTCTAACAAAAGATCAACGGGGTACGCCGACTCACTGCGCCAGTACTTGTCAAAATCGGCAGAGACGTCTCGCACTACTGGGCCCACAGCCAACACGTCAAGATCAGAAAACAGCACATCATGCGTGGCACCAAAGTATTCGTCACCGACGTTTCTGCCCCCGATAATAGTGGCCATGTTGTCGGAAGTGAAAGACTTGTTGTGCATGCGCCGATTAACGCGCGAAAAATCGGTAATGTAAGACAGCCACCGAGGAGAACGCGGCACAAAGGGATTGAATACCCGCACCTCAATATTGTGATGCATGTTCAACGCCGCAAGCGTGGGGTCCAGCCCTGACGTGTCGTTGTCGTCAAGCAATAGCCTTACCCGGATACCGCGATCAGCGGCAGTGCGCAGCGCATCGAACATTAATGTGCCGGTCAGGTCGTCATGCCAAATATAGTATTGAATATCGAGCGTGCGCTCGGCCGAAGCCGCTAGAAGTGCCCTTACGGCGAAAGCCTCGTGCGGATCATTGAGGGGGTAAATGCCACTTTGGTCAGGGTGCTTGGCCTCGAGCGCCGTGATGGTGCGCCCCAGTTTTGTCTGTTGAGCATCTTGCTGCGACAGAGCGGTAGAAACGGTGCGATCTGTAAGCGCAGGCAAAGGGCTGCACCCGGCAACCACCAGCGTTATGCACACGACAAGCAGCGAGCGCCCGATGTGCCGATTTGCCCAATGTGGGAGTATTTTCATGTTGCCGCACAGCACCGTAACAGGAAGGAGAATAGATTACCTGATATTGGTGGGTGAGGCATGGCGCAGATCGCGTTGAGTGTGTAACTGAGTTGAGTGACGACGTTAAGCCTAATCACCAAACAACCGCACAACAGCCCCACCACCATGAACCTGGATGATCTGCCCGCTGACCCAACTGCTGGCCGGTGATGCCAACCAGAGCATGGCGTTAGCGATGTCCTGCGGTTGGCCCGTACGCCCGATGAGGTTATCAGGATGCTTTAACCTTTCTTGAATAGCAGAGTCCAAACCGGCATCGCCATAACCTTCCGTTATCACCGTGCCGATCAGCACTGAATTAACTCGTACCTTCTGCGCCAACATGTGCGCGATCGAAATCATCATCTGATTTAGCGCGGCCTTGGATGTGCCGTAGGCCAGGATGTCATAGGCCGGTACAGCGGAAGAAAACGAACCCGAGTTGATAATGCTCGGATTTTTGGCTTTAAGCAGATGAGGCAGACAAGCCATAGACATGCGGTAGGCGCTCACCGTATTGAGCCGATACGCATTGACCAGCTCTTCCTCAGTAATAGCGGTTGGGTCTGCATGACGCGGACCCCAGCCCACATTATTGACGAGTGTAGAAATGCCACCAAAAGCAGCCACTGTCGCGGCAACTACGGCATTGATGTCTTCTGCTTTGGTAACGTCGCAGGCCATTCCAAGGCAGCGCTTGCCGGTTTCAGCCTCGATCTGTGCCGCAGTTGCTGCAGCCTTGTCGCCCTGAAGGTCAGCGATCATCACGTTGGCACCCGCTGCCGCCAGCGTTTTGGCAACGCCCGCGCCTATATTTTGTGCGCCACCCGTAATGATGACGTTGTGGCCATCCATGTGGAAATCGGCGAATGCATCAAACTTTTCAGTCATGCTGTAACTCCATTTTCTTTTATGGTGGTGTTGCCTGGGCATTGCAGGCATCGCTGGTGCTTATCTGATGCCGGACACGTCTGCAGACAGTAGCATGTATCGGTGCAGCGTCCGCCAACAAACAAAGCCTTCAAAAGCCAAAACTGGAGGTGCAACCCCGAACAAACTAAAAACAAAAAAAGCACTGGCTGGCAGCCACCAGACACAAAGCCCGATAACCACCCAGCCAGCGCCACAGCTAATTACTAGGGGTGTGCCTGCAACAAGCCAGTTGGCGTTTATTGATATTGTTGAGGGAAGTCGTGATATTCTGTTTAACACGATAGCTGATGAACCTCGCAAGAGGTAGAAGCGTTAACTACCGCGCAAGTGGTTTCGCCCGATGCGAAAGCACCAAACCCCAGACTATGAAGCCTCACTTGTTGGGGCTTTCGCCTTTTTAGAGATTGTCTGATGCTCTAAAGTCAGGGTCTTTTTGGTTTCGCATAGCGCGTGACCAAGCAACGCGCTCAACCGGATGCATTCTTGTCAACCAGTGTCGCTATTTAGCTATGCCCAAAAACACGGCCAGGCCCCGTTCAACTTGCACCATTGTATTTACGTCGATATGCCCGAAGGCTTCTCCTAGCTTGTCGCGCTTAACTGACAGCGCCTTATCAATCATGACTTGTGAGGTTTTCTGCAAGCCATTTTCTACGCTCGGCTCGATGGTGACACGAAGCAAGGGAGCGGCCACTAGCGTATTGGTCACTGGCAGCACGGTAACGCTTGTATGCTCACTAAATTGATCGGCCTGAATCACTAACGCAGGCCTGGGTTTGCCAAAATCACCTTGCATCGAGATTGTCACAAACGCGCCGCGTATACTTTTTTGCGCCATCAGCCTGTCCAGCCCTCCACATCCGCGATAGATTCATCCATAAGGCGATCCAACTGCGTGCCAGCCTTTTCTGCGTTAGCTATCAAACGACATTGACGGCGACACTCCTCCGCAAAATCAGGCCTTCGTGTATCTGGCACCCATATTTGCACCGGACGTAAACCCGCCATACGCAGCGCGTTACGATGCTTTTGGACGCGTGCATTTATATGCGTAGTCGCCATGACTGAAACACCTATTTACCGTTACATGAAACATGTTCCGCGCAACCTGCGTTACATGCAACTTTTCTCGATAGCACTTAGATTTAGACGGCGCTTGTATGCTGGAACACAGCCGGACATTAAAAATTTGCCAGACGGGCCATCAATTGACATACCGTTTAAAACTCCCACTAGTTACGCGAACTTGGTATGGCCTGAGTGATTTATATCCATATCTGCGCCACATCGCCAACTGGCAGCCCAATCAATCTGACTTTCAAAGGGCAGCAGAATCAGGCTACTGCTTTATATTTATTCCAACGGCCACGTATACTCAAACGGCCTTCTCGGCATAATTAGAAAATGGGAGACACCTCATGTACCGCAAGCACTCTGGCTATTTTCTTGCTGCTTCGCTGACTGCTGCCATTGCTGTTGCACCAGTCGCTTACGCACAAACCACACTAAAACTCATCAACGAATATCCAGCTACGTCGATAACGGCGACGGCAGATTTGAATTTTGCAGAGCAGGTCAATAAACTGTCGCAAGGCAGTCTCGAAATTAAAACACTGCAAGAGAAAGACAACCCCTTCAAAGGCG
Organism: Alcaligenaceae bacterium; assembly: GCA_013416395.1. GTDB lineage: Bacteria > Pseudomonadota > Gammaproteobacteria > Burkholderiales > Burkholderiaceae_B > Allopusillimonas. The sequence continues at coordinate 291,119 of JACCEP010000004.1, read as the reverse complement.
TAGATCAGGTCGACGCCGTGAGCAAGGGTGATGTTCAAATGGGAACAATATTTGGCGGAATACTGGGTGCCAAAGACTCACTGTTTTTGCTGTCTTCCCTGCCCTTTGCATCGAAGGATTTTAAACAGGCACGCGCTATCTATACGTGCGCCAAACCCGCTCTTGAAGCACGCGCTCAGGCACTAAATACACGACTTTTGTATGTAACGCCCTGGCCTCCTTCCGGAATTTGGTCGGTGAAACCCGTGGCAAATGCAGAAGATCTTAAGAATTTAAAGATCAGAACCTACGACCAAACCAGCAAGGCGGTATTTCAGAACCTAGGCGCTGAAAGCGTCAACCTGCCTTATTCTGCACTGGCTGAAAAGCTTGCCGCTGGCGAAGTCAACGCCGTGTTGACCTCGGGTGATGGCGGCGCAGGTCGCAAACTGTGGGATCATTTACCAAACTTCACTGCCGTAAATTATTCAATCCCCCTCAGCTACACCATTATCAATAACGACACCTGGAATAAGCTAAGCCCGGAGCAACAATCCACGCTCACCAAAGCGGCTGAGCAGGTTTCCGAAGCGTCCTGGAGTGGTGTAGAGAAACGCATCGATGCCAACTACGCCCGTATGCAGGAAAACAAAATGACGCTTAACAAAACGCCTTCAGCGGCGGTCATGGAAGCGCTCTCCAAGGCGGGCGCCGCGGAAACCGCATCATGGATGAAGGCCAATCCATTAGATGAACGAGAAAAGGCTTGCCTGAATTAGACGCTTTATTCATTGCTACAAGCAGCTATGTTGATGACTAAAGCCTGAAGCACCCAAATTGGCGGCCCTGCTGCAGAGACGTGCAGTTGAGGTCCGCCATCAATCATCCCAAAGGAGACACACGTCATGACAAGCCGTCGTTTTAAATTTATCGGGGCACTGGCATTTAGCCTCACTATGGCTACGCCCGCCTTCGCTACAGCTCAAGATGCGTATAGTCTTCCAGAGCCGTTCTTGAGTATGGAGAAAAGCTATTTAAAAGACTCTCCTGATCTACAGAAAATCATGGATGTCATGATTGAGACAGCTACGCGGCAGGTGAAAGACCCAACTCAAGACATTTTGCACAATCGGTTGTGTTCTGCGTTGGTCTACAAAATGGCCTCAGAAGAAAGCCTAGACGCTGAAGAGCGCCGGCTTGCTGTCGCTGGCGACTTGTTGCACAACATCGCCAAAGAGGAAAAAGAGATGGTCCTGACGGACCCAGCTCAAATGTCTAGCGCCAGAGAGATGGTCACCGAGCTTAAAAGTGAAGGTTACTTTAAGAAGTCACCACAGTTTTGGAGCGACGAACAGGTCCTCACCAACCCCAAGATTGGTGGCAACCGGGCACTCGTGCACCACATTACGGGTGGCGTCATGGCCGGTGATCTGCTGAAACAGGTAGGCGGCTATTCAGGAAAAGAGATTAATGCCATTCGGGCTGCAATCGTGGAACACTCTACCGGCTATTGGTATTTTCGTGCATCAATAGATGACATAGCTGGCAAACCCGGCGCATGGGAAAGCGTATACCCTGAGCCAGAAAGCAACATAGCCAAGTTCGCCCACGATGCCGATCTCATTTCTCAATTCGTACCTGAATCAGTGGTTCCAGATGGCAGCAAATGGCGCATGCTGGCGCAAAAGCGCTGGGGTGCAAAAACAACTCAAGAGGAAGGCCACATCGTTTACTATGTTTTCCTGCGCCTCTTTGAAGAGGCCAAGACCGCTCCTGGCAAAGAAATGGCACGTGAAAGATGGAACACCATCAAACCAGACCTGATCAAACTTATGGGCTTAAACCAAGACCAAGATCCGATAAAGGTTTTGGGTGTACCTAAGGTTTTTGCTAAGCAAAGTTAGCGCCTGGGCCAATCTGCAGGGCGACCAAATTAACAGCAGATACGGCCATAAGGCTGGTCGTATCTGTTAACGTGAACACACACCAGTAACCATACAGCCGAACAAACACCCGCCGCACGAGCTTGACCATTAACCAAACCACCACATCCACGCACCATGAACGCCGAAGACCTTGAGCTGCTTGTATCCCGCACGATGCCCTTCGGAAAATACCAAGGGCGGCTGATAGCCGACTTGCCCGGCCATTATTTAAACTGGTTTGCGCGCAACGGCTTTCCAAAAGGAGAGATCGGCCGCCTTCTGGCATTGATGCAAGAATTGGATCACAATGGGCTGAAACCATTGCTGGATCCACTGCGCAAGGGCGGCAATTAAACGTCGTGAAGAAAATTCATACTGCCTAACGTGTCTGCGCCACGCGGCATAACTGGCATGGCAGGCAAGAAAGCAACGACATAAAGGAGAACCACGCATATGAGCAAGACTTTCAAGAAAGGCGATCACGTCACCTGGAATTCTGAAGCTGGTCACGTGTCAGGCACCATCATTAAGGTACATACCCAAGACTTTGACTATAAAGGGCACACACACCGCGCTTCGCAAGACGATCCACAGTATGAAATAAAAAGCGATAAAACAGATCACATCGCGGCCCACAAAGGCAGTGCCTTGGAACACGCGCCCAAAAAGAGCTGAACATGGCGCTCCCATTCTTTACCATAGGGCACTCAACGCGCAGCCTGGAAGAGTTTGCTGCTCTGCTGAATGATGCCGGTGTTGAAATGCTGGTGGATATCAGAACAGTGCCGCGCTCGCGAACCAACCCACAATACAATGAAGATACAGTTGGTGACTCACTCAAAGAGTTTGGTATCGGGTACACGCGTATCGCTGAACTAGGCGGGCTGCGCAGCAAATCCAAAACCATCCCCCGTGACGAAAACGGCTTCTGGGAAAACGCCAGCTTTCACAACTATGCAGACTACGCTTTGTCTGAAGAATTTCATCAGGGTTTGGATCAGTTGATCGCGCTAGGCCGAGAGCGGCGCACCGCCATGATGTGTTCAGAAGCGGTGTGGTGGCGCTGCCATCGACGCATTGTTGCTGATCACCTTATGGCCCGAGGTGAAGACGTAATCCACATTATGGGGCTTGGTCGCCTTGATGCCGCCAAGCTTACGCCGGGCGCTGTTGTGCAAACAAATAAGTCGGTAATTTATCCAGCTGAACCAGCCAGTTGATAAAGCAGAGCCTCTTATTTGATAAGAATTTTTTTCCTTTAAGCCTCTTGTTTACATGTATCCTGATTGATGAACATTCGGCCTCTTCATTGCGCGTAAGCATATGCAGAAGGCCTTAGAAATCACCATGAAAAACGAGGTTTTTGGATGGATTTTTTTTTGAATTCAATCGATGGCTGCAGAGAGCAGAAGCCTGGCTCCGAGCGTGACACGGTCACCCACAAAAGGATGCAAGCCATCCAAGCACGTAATGAGGCAGTACGTGCCTTCGTCCATGTCAGTGACGTACCCGCACAAGACCCGTCTGCACTCAACCATCCCCACGCTTTGCTGGCAAATGTACCGATTGCCGTCAAAGACTTGATCGATGTGGCAGGCATGCCCACACGTCTTGGTTGTCGTGCCGTTTTTCGTGAGCCCACAGAACATGCTGCTGTCATTGCATCATTGATCGCTCAAGGCGCTGCCATTGCCGGAAAAAGCCATACAACCGAGTTTGCAATGAGTGGTTGGGGTGTCAGCCCATTGGGTCGCCCTCTCAATCCAATTGATGCCACTGATATTTATTTTTCGGGCGGCTCAAGCAACGGTTCGGCATCTGCCGTCGCAGCGGGGCTGGTACCTGCTGCCTTAGGCACAGATACGGGTGGCTCTGTGCGCATACCCTCTTCCTGGTGTGGCATTACTGGTTTAAAAGGTTCGCCTGGCTGGGTAAGTACCTCGGGCGTCGCAGCGCTCAGTCAAAGTTTTGACGTAGTCGGCCCCATGGCACGCACGGCGTCAGAAGTAGGCCGCCTCTACCGTGCCATGCTGCCGGTTGCGCGACGCACCGCTTTCGAGAACGCGCTGAGTAAAGCCGCGCAACACGCACTGCCCACGCTTATATTTCTGGATGACGAAAGCTTAGGCGATCTGCATGCAGAAACGCGCGCTGCCTACCGCGCCAGCCAGGCTCGCTGTGAAACGCTAGGCTTTCCGATAACCGTCCAACCCATACCCTGCAGCTTTGCAGATATGGCCGCTAACTGGGCTGGCATATCAGGCGTGGAAGGTTATCTGAACAATAGGCAATTAGTGGATGATCCATCTACCGCACTTGACGATGTCGTGCGCAGCAACTTTCTTCAAGGAAGCAAGACAGAACTTCATGAATACCTGACCCTGCTGAATGGCGCACGTCATTATCGCGAGCAAATGGAAAACCTGCTGGTTCCCGGCCACGTGCTTGTTGTTCCAACCACAAGCACGCCCGCAATCAAGCTGACCGCGTTCGACCCCCAGCGAACACTGGGTATCTTTACACGCTTCGTTAATCTGATACAGGGTTGCGCTATCGCCATGCCGAACGGAATGACTGCAGATGCCAGGCCCACATCCATGCAGTTTGTGGGGGCGTACGGTCAGGATGCCACTATTTTGCATGCTGCCATCCAATGGCAGGCCCATACCGACTGGCATGAAAAAATCCGCCAGCACCATGCTGAGCAAATGCAGCAGCGACTGGGGTAACTAACAACACTATCTATCAGACAATATCGTCTCCGAACAGGTGTGTTTGCCGACATGAACACACCCGGACGATAGCACCGTGCACGCGGCACCCTTATGACAACAACGCCGTCCATTGGCGCCACAAGCAAAAGGCCGAAACCATGTTTCGGCCTTTTTGTGAACTAGCCAAACCACATCACACTGAGTGTATCGATATAGATCAGGCCTGTAATACCTATGCCTTTATGGAGGTGTAGTCTGGATCGCTGACCTGAAAACAGGTTTGATGCGTTTTCTGAAAATCAATAAATGCCGTCTTTTTGGGTAAGGGGCCACCAGCCAGATGATGTTCGATTTCGCTCTGGGTATCGTCATCAGTAATAAACGCCAGATCAATATACTCAGCCCCGACCGGAAAGCGGGCGAGAGAATGCCACACGTTACGCCACAACAAAACACCGTGGTTGCCATCGATATAAAACGCCTTAACGTCTTTAGGCGTAAATGTTTCACCGTCGGGCTGGTCTATGCCTACAACCATAATGTACGGTACGCCGCCCATGGGGAAAAAACACTGGGTCACGTGCAGGTGCTTTTCCATAACGGAAAAGTTCCGACCCTTGTCGTGATAACGGTTGAACATAATCTGCGGCGGCGAGGCAGACTCAAATGGAAGTCGCCAAGACTCTACAGCGCCTGATGCAAGGCTGGCGGCAATATTATCCGGACGTCGAACGATTCTTCCATAAGGGGAAAACGCATCATCATCGGCTGCTTCACAACCAAGCACCACTGTATTTGCACTGCTTGAATCCATTTCACTTATCTCCCGACAATTACAAAACGCGATTAAGGTTCAGCTTCACGCCACGCCGCTGACAACAAGGTCAAGAAACCGAAAACTGCGATGGCAGCCAAAGCGCCACCTGAGGTGCAAAGAGCAAGATCATCAGCATCGCCAGCAGCGCCAGACAAAATGGCAATGCGCCATAGATCACATCAATAAACTTGCCTTCGCCACGAATACTCTGGACCACAAACAGGTTGATACCAAATGGAGGCGTTAATTGCCCCATCTCACAAAGCAGGATCAACATCACGCCAAACCAGATCGGATCGAACCCCATGGCAACCACGATTGGCACAGTTAACGGCGCCGTGGTGACGAGCATGGCAAGGGTGTCCATGAAGCATCCGAGCAAAATATAGAAGACGATAAGCGCCAGCATGGTGCCCATGGGTGAGAGTTCTAACCCGACCACGAAATCCACAAGAGCGGTCGTCAGCCCAATGGACGAGAGCACAAAATTGAGGAAGAAGGCACACAGCGTAATCAGAATGATCATCCCTGTGGTGCGCATCGTCGATTCAAATGCACGGCGCATGGTGGAAGTGTTCAGCGCCCCCTTGTACCAGGCAAGCAGAAATGCAGCGATGACGCCCAGGGCCGCCGACTCGCTTGCTGTAGCAATGCCTCCATAAATAACACCAATCACCAGAACAAATATTCCCAGGGGAGGCAGCAAATGCGGCAAGCTATCGATCCGATCACGCCATGTCACCGCAACCCGTTCGCCAGCGAGTTCGGGGCGCATCAGGCTGACCACAACGATCAGCAAAACAAACATGCCACTCAATACGAGCGCAGGCACAGTTGCCGCCAGGTACAGCTTGGGCACGGAAACATTGGCGATCAACGCAAACACAATCATATTGATTGAGGGCGGAATCAAAATACCGAGGGTGCCACCGGCCGCAATGGAGCCAAGAAAAAGCGGCGCGTTATAACCCGACTTGCGCTGTTCCGGCAAGGCCAGAGTAGAAATTGTCGCAGCAGTTGCTACGCTTGATCCGCTGGTGGCGGAGAACAGGGCTGAAGCGCCAATATTGGCATTCATGAGCCCGCCCGGCAGCCACGACACCCACTTGGATACTGCACCATACATACGTCCGGCCACCCCCGAGCAAACCAGCAGTTCGCCCATAAGAACGTACAAGGGAATCGCGACAAGCAGGAACTCCGCACTTGATCCCCACGCCAGTTCACCCATGGCATTGGCAAGTGGCAGTGGCGAATACAACTCAGCCAGCGCCAGCCCCAATACGCCCACGCTTGCTGCTGCGGTAACACTTAACGCCAGCAGGCTCAACAGGAGAATTACAGTAAAAGACAGCACAATTAAATCTCCTGTGTACCAAGTGGCCGTGTTTCGACAAATGTCGCTTCTTCGATGAAGACTTCTTCATTGATTTCTTCTTCGACAGAATTAATACCTATCAAACTTCCGATCTCTCGTGACCTGCGCCTGATCAACAAGTACAGCGCGCATGCAAGCAACACAACAATAGTGAACAGAAAGAATACCCAGCCGGCGAACCACATGGATTGCGGAATCCACTGGGGTATTTGAAGCGGTGTGTTAGAGACAGCGTTAAACGAGATCGAATCTGCAAGCACTTGCCAGGCGTGAAACGTGAGCACACCAACGAAGAGGCCAAGACATGACATGGCAAACAGATCAAGCGCCACGCGCACACCCCGCGGCACATGCGTATAAATAACATCCACCCGAATGTGCGAGCGACGCAATAGAGTTATCGGAAACGCCCATGCGCTTACCACCGCAAGGACATAACCCGCTATCTCATCAGAGCCGCCCATAGACCAGCCCAGAAACTTGCGCATAAGCAGATCAACGGCAATCAAGGCAGAGGACATCAAAAGACAGATGCCGCCAATCCATGAGCCAAACCCCGCGACTCCGCCCAGCATGCGTATCGGCGCCAACGTTTTTGTTTTCATAGATGCCCTCTCCTTGATATGCAGCATGTTCAGTGGATACTTACGCCCGCTGCCTTGCCGGCCGTTTCGTTCCACTCTTTGACGCAGTCTGTGCCGCAGCGTTTGCCCCATTGCTCAGCGATGTTTTGAGCAATGCCACGCAGAACTTCCTGCTCCTTGGCATCTGGCGCGGCGGCCTGCATGTTTGCCTTGTCATGGATTTCGCAATCGCCTTTGCCGGTATTACATGCCAGCGCAAAATCGTTTTCACGCTTGGTTTCCGTCCAGAGTCGATCTTCGAGTACGAGCGCCTGCTCTTCAAGCAGGGCCTGTACGGCAGGATCAAGTTTCTGCCAACGTTTCATACCAATGCCATAAAAGCCTACCGACCAGTCAATGGGCAAGTTGTACAGATTATTGGCCACTTCATACCACTTGGCAGCGTTGCCCGATCCAATTCCTGTCACGGCGCAATCAATCACACCAGTCTGCAAGGCAGTGACCACTTCGGCAAAAGGCAGAGTGACAGGACTGCCGCCCAAGGCACTTACGTAATCCGCCATGTTGCGGCCACGCGTACGAATTTTGCGCCCCTTAAGGTCAGTAAGTTGTTTGACGGGTTCTCGGCAGAAAAAAACCTGAGCCGTGTATGAAATGGTTGCGAGCAATTTAATGCCGTGACGCTCTCGCATGCGCTTGTCGAGTACGGGACGATAAGCCTGTGCGATCTTGCGAGCGCTGTCGATATCGGTTGCCATGCCAGGCAGATCCACACCTTCGAACATCGTGTCATCGCTACTGACATACGCGAACACGCCCATGCCGATGTCTATGGCACCCGAGCGCATCAATCGAACAACTTCTGGTCCTTTAAGCCCGCTCTCGGCCAAACCGGCCAGATCAGCGGTGACGCGGCCCCCCGACGCCTCTGGAAGTGTTTTTTCCCAGAAAGGCTTTTCTACCGCCCCGAACGTGTAGTTATGGCTGCCACCACCAACCACTTTGAAATGTGTCTTGGGCAGCTCAGTGGCGGAAACACCGAGACTGGCGGACACCATTACGAGTGCAGACAGTATTTTTTTCATAATCCCCTCTCCTTTTCAAAAAACAAAAAACCAGCACAAAGTTATGGAATTGAAGATGTTTACAGCCTGACCAGAGAAACGGCGAACTGCCGTCTTGTCACGCTACGGCGTCCGCCGTGTTGCGACTGATAGTGGCCCGTGACCCTACGATATCGGGAAACTTCTCTCCGGCGCGCAAGCGCGCCAAGGTAAGCTTCTCTTGCTCCTGAAAAGTAATGGCCTGCTCAGCCGCAGCGCGAATATGCGCTCGCGGAAGCACCAGCACACCGTTTTCATCAGCCAGCACGGCATCACCCGGCTGCACAACAACCCCGCCGCAACTGATCGCGCCACAGAACTCACCATCCAGACCCAGAACCCGGGTCGTGACGATAGAGGGGCCGCGTGACCACACTGGAACACCGTGCTCACGCAGCTCGCCCAGATCGGTCACACGCCCATCCACAATCATTGCAACAACCCCCGCCTGTCGTGCGGCGTAAGCCATTGCGCCACCAAAAGCGGCTGTAACGGCTTCACCGCAACGATCAATGACCAGAATATCGCCAGGACGTACACATCCCATTGCGTGATGAAGAATGCCGCCATCCGTACCTGGCATGCGAACGGTTACGGCAGTGCCTGCCACACGCAAGTCGCGAGCATGTGCACTTATGCCGGCATCCATGAAACCGATGGTGCGAAAGTGACCAACCGTTGCGGGCTCTGCACGCGACAGCAACGCCAGGTCAGAGGCAGGAATGGATTCGGGCAGAGGGTTGATCAGATACATGTGTGACGTGTCACTATAATGAAAGAAAAATAAGAGAACGCAGTCAAGTCGAGGGCAGAGTATCACGCACGCTTACGCCCGGAATAATCAAAAATCCACGGTCACTTGAGAGATATTCCTTATCATGCGGATTACCCTAAGCCAGCTGGAAGCCTTTTATTGGGCGGCCCATCTGGGCAGCATTCATGCCGCCGCAAGGCATCTACATCTTTCGCAGCCAGCCGTTTCGGCACGCATACGGGAGCTGGAAACCACGCTGGAAACACAGCTGTTCGAACGCTCTCGCCAACGTGTCACGCTTACCGAAATCGGCATGTCTGCATTACGCCATGCGGATCAGGCACTTCAGAGCAGCCGGCAACTGGAACATTTCCGCAAAGACCGCAGTCCTTCCGGAAAACTACGTCTTGGCGCTGACGAGTGTTCAGCGACGGTCGGCCTGACAGCCGTCATTGCACAAATCAAAGAGCATTTCCCCTCGTTAGAGCTGGAAATTACTGTGGATGTGGGTTCTGTGCTGAATCAAAAGCTAAATGCCAAAGAGCTTGATATCGCACTGCTGACTAATCCTTCTACCGGGCCCGAAATCACCGACAGTTTTATTGGATGGATGCCCTTCGCCTGGGTCGCTTCGCCATCTATGCCTGTTCACGCAAACCCCTTCCAACCGCAAAGCACGCATGGCATGAACATTGCCACGCACTCGGCACCTTCCACACTTCATGCCGTGGTTGAAAGTTGGTTAAGTGCGGGCGGGGCCAAAGCAAAGTCATTGAGTACCAGTAATTCGCTCGCACTTATTGCCAGACTGGTCGCTGCGGGCCACGCGATTGCCATTTTGCCTCTCCCGCTGTTACAGGACATGTTAGCCACAGGCGTCGTACGCTCACTGCCTTGCGACCCACCCATTGAACCTGCAGGTTTTTATATTTCTTATATGACGGCAGCGCAAAACTCGGGGCTAGACGCTGTCGTGGAGCTCGCTCGCGACACATTGCTTCGTCTTAGCTTTCTGACGGCAGATCGCGATGGAAACCGCCTGGCCTGAAAACGGAAGCTCGCCAGACACCTCATCTTAAAAGAGCTAAGCCCCAGACTAAACACCCTCTTTGGTCAGTGCGCTGAACGTAAGCCGCTTGTCACTCACCGAGTGCCTCAGCCTATGACACACCCTGATAAAAAACATAGCAGCAGTGTCAGGCTTGCGGCGACACCACAGCATCTTGCACCCTACGCAAGCGCTCGCGGCTGTTACCCAAATGAGTACGCATGGCGGCGCTGGCGGCTTCTGGGTCTTTGCGCTTGATGGCACTGTAGATAGCTTCGTGCTCGCGATGGACGCCTTCTAAATATAGATGAGGGTCGTCTTCAGCCAGTGCAGCCAAGTCGACCCGGGCGCGGGGGATAATGACCTCACCTAGTTGTTTGAGAATATCGTGAAAATAGGGGTTGCCGGTTGCTTTGGCTACCCACAGATGGAAAGCCACATCGGCGATAACCGCATTGCCGGTCTTGTTTTGCAAATGTTCTGCGAACCCATCAAGAATGTCGCGCAATTGGTTCAGCTGATCCTCTGTGCGCCGCAGGGCCGCCAGCCCGGCCGCTTCAGCTTCAAGACTGATGCGCAATTCAAGTATGGCCATGACGTCGCGCATCGTATGAATGCTCTCGGTGTGGATGTGCAGGTTCTGCTCTTTGTTCGGCTCCAGCAAAAACGTGCCAATACCATGCCGGGTTTCAACCAGGCCAGCCTCTTGCAGACGCAACATGGCCTCGCGGATGACCGTGCGGCTTACCCCAAAAGACTCCACAAGCTCAGCCTCAGTGGGCAGCTTTTCACCGACTTGAAACTCGCCATTACGGATACGCTCCGACAATGCGGTCACTACGGATCGAGTCAAGCTGGTGGAACGTCGAACAGGATGGGGAGACATATTTCAAGCGTCTTTTTTGAAAGGTATTTGATAATAGCGCATACCCCAACCCTCAGGTTGTATGATGACGTATATTGCTTGTGGATGATATTGAATGCTTTGGATAATCACCCTTGCCCGCTGGTCAACAGCCTCATAGCCATGTCAGATTACTTGCCTCAATCCCCAGTTATAGGATGAGAGGCAGCCTGCTTGAACAACATAAAACACAGGAGACAAACGGTGACTTTCAACAGCCCGACCGTTCAGATTCCCCGCATGATCCGCATGCATGCAGACGACAACGTGGCCATCGTCGCCAACGACCGCGGCCTGCCAGCAGGTACGCAGTTGCCGGGCGTCACGTTGCGCGAGAAAGTCCCCCAGGCCCATAAATTTTCATTGGTGGATATCCCCGACGGTGGCGTAATTATGCGATATGGGGTCGTCATTGGCCATGCAACACGGGATTTGCCGGCAGGAAGCTGGGTTTACGAAGCCGTCATGCGTATGCCCCCGGCCCCTTCGCTGGAGAATCTGCCTGTCTGTACGGTGGCGGCCCCTGACTTGCCGCCATTGAATGACTACACGTTTGAGGGCTACCGTAATCCCGACGGCTCCGTAGGCACGCGCAACATCCTTGCCATCGCCATGACAGTGCAATGTGTGGCGGGTGTTGCCGAAATCGCCATTGAGCGTATCCGCAAAGAGCTGTTGCCGCGCTACCCCAACGTGGATGGCGTCGTGGCTCTGCGACACGGCTATGGCTGCGGCGTGGCCATTGACGCACCGGGCGCATCCATCCCCATACGCACCTTACGCCACATTGCACAAAACCCCAATTTTGGCGGCGAAGTCATGGTGGTAAGCCTGGGCTGCGAAAAACTGCAGCCCGAGCGCATGCTGCCAGACCGCTTCGATGGACAGGCTGGTGCCCACCCCGATCTGATTCGACTGCAAGACAATGAGCATATTGGTTTTGGCTCCATGATAGATTCGATTCTGGCCATGGCTGACACCCACCTCGAACGCCTGAACCGTCGCCGTCGCGAAACCTGCCCGGCGTCCGAGCTCGTGGTGGGCGTGCAATGCGGTGGCAGCGATGCGTTTTCAGGTGCGACTGCAAACCCTGCTGTGGGGTTTGCCAGTGACCTATTGGTGCGCGCGGGCGCCACCGTCATGTTCTCGGAAGTGACCGAGGTACGCGACGGCATCGACCAGCTCACTGCACGCGCCGCCACGCCCGAAGTGGCTCGCGACCTGGTGCGCGAAATGGCCTGGTATGACGATTATCTGCAACGCGGCGAGGCCGACCGCAGCGCCAACACCACGCCTGGCAACAAGCGTGGTGGTTTGTCCAATATTGTGGAAAAAGCCATGGGCTCTATTGTCAAATCAGGCAGTACGCCAATCAGGGGTGTTGTTAGCCCAGGCGAGCGCGCACAGACCAAAGGGCTGCTGTATGCAGCCACACCAGCTGGCGACTTTATGTGTGGCACGCTGCAGCTCGCCGCAGGCATGAATGTTCACATTTTCACCACCGGGCGTGGCACGCCCTACGGCCTGACAGAAGTTCCGGTCATTAAGGTTGCCACCCGGTCAGACCTGGCGCGTCGCTGGCACGACTTAATGGATATCGATGCCGGTCGCATTGCCACGGGTGAAGCCAGCATTGAAGACATGGGCCAGGAACTATTCGAATGCATACTCGACGTTGCCAGCGGCCGCAAAACCTGGGCGGAACACTGGGGCATCGCGAACGATCTGGTGCTCTTTAACCCTGGGCCAGTAACATAAGGCTGATCTGTGCAAGCACTGCATAAATGGCGATTTCGCCATCTCGGCAGTTACCCGCCAAGATGAGCAGAACGCACACAAGGCCCAACATCGCGATCAATGGTGCGATGTTGGGCCTTGTTTATTGGACTAAAGGCATGAGGTAGTCTGACAAGCAAGGTTAATTACAACGGTCTGCCGAAAATAAAGCCGCCATCTTATGCTTGCCTGCACCGTACCAATTAGCTTTTCTGCCCTACCTCAAAGTTGGCCATTAGCTCAAGCGCGCGCACCATGCCCGAGTGGTCCCATGCACTGCCGCCATGCGAAGCACATACGTTAAAGAGCTCCTGACACGTTGCGGTATTTGGCAGAGCCAGCCCCAGTGCCTTGCCAGCAGACAGTGCAAGATTAAGATCTTTCTGGTGCAGTTCGATGCGGAAGCCAGGGTTAAACGTACGCTTTACCATGCGCTCGCCATGCACTTCCAGAATCTTCGACGACGCGAAACCGCCCATAAGGGCCTCGCGCACACGGGCTGGGTCAGCACCTGCCCTGGAGGCAAACAGCAACGCCTCGGCAACGGCTTCGATGTTAAGCGCGACAATAATTTGATTGGCAACTTTGGCTGTTTGACCATCACCGTTACCACCGACCAGCGTTATGTTCTTGCCCATCAGGGCAAAGAGTGGTCGAATTTTTTCGAAGGTGTCTTCTTCGCCGCCCACCATAATGGAAAGCGTGGCGTTTTGCGCGCCAACTTCTCCACCCGATACAGGGGCGTCCAGGTACTGGCAATCAAGCGCGTTGATTCTCGATGCAAAGGTTTTGGTCTCGATGGGCGAGATCGAGCTCATGTCTACCACCACCTTACCCGCTGACAGCCCCTCGGCAATACCATTGGCGTCAAACAACGCGCTTGCCACATTCGGGGTATCGGGCACCATCACAAAGATAATGTCTGCACTTTGTGCCACTTCTTTGCCGCTGCTGCAGGCTACGCCGCCAGCCTCGACCAAGTTTGCGGGGACACTGGTGCGGCTAAACAGAAACACCTCATGGCCAGCCTTGATTAAATTCAACGCCATGGGCGCACCCATAATGCCCAGCCCTACGAAACCCAACTTACTCATTGCTCTCTCCTGTGAACGTATTGCTTTAAAGGTATTTGTCTTTTAATGCCTGAGTGGCATTCAGGAATACACCCAAGTCACCGCCTACAGCAACAAAGCTCGCGCCCATTTCCATATAGCGACGCGCATCGGCTTCTACCGGTGCGAGAATCCCGCATGGCTTGCCGGCCGCCTTGGCACGGGCAAAAACATGTGCAATCGTGCTCTGCACTTTCGGCAACAAGGCCTCACCCAGATGCCCCATACCCGCTGCAAGATCAGACGGGCCTACGAAAAGACAATCTACACCATCTACTGCGGCGATGGCGTCGATGTTATCTACCGCCTGCTGGGTTTCAATCTGGACGATGACCGCGATGTTGTCATTAATAACTTTTTGATAGTCTTTGACCGTGCCATACCGGTTACTGCGGTGCGCAACCGATACGCCGCGCACCCCGCCACTTGGATAACGCGTCGCGGCAACCGCAGCACGGGCGTCATCAGCGGTTTCCACAAACGGCACCAAAAAGTTGTAAAAGCCGATATCGAGCAGGCGCTTAATCGTTACCGTGTCATTGCTGGGCGGCCGCACAACAGGCGCGCTGACGCTGTCTTTCAATGCCATAAGCTGTGGAATAAACGTTAGCACGTCATTGGGCGCGTGCTCACCATCCAGCAAAATCCAGTCAAAGCCAGCCAAGCCAAGAATCTCTGCCGTGATGGGGCTACCCAACGCTGACCAGCACCCGATCAGGCGTTTGCCGGCGATAAGGTCAGCCCGAAACTGGTTGGGGAAAGCGGAATACGGAACAGCATTACTCATAAAAGACTCCCGTCAGGGTTTTAAGCCGGGACAAGAAGCCTCCAGCCGCGTTTCATCTGACAACGTAGTTAATGGATTTAAGCGATGACCAGGATTAGTTATACGTCATCATACAACGTAAAACTATTTCTCGTAAATCGCCCAGGAATCACTGCAGTAACCCATAGAGATCAGTCGCAACGTATGGGCGAAATCCACCTTACAGACACACCTTACAGACACACCTTACAGACACACCTTACAGACACACCTTACAGACACACCTTACAGACACACCTTACAGACACACCTTACAGACACACCTTACAGACATACCTTACAGACATACCTTACAGACATACCTTACAGACATACCTTACAGACATACCTTACAGACATACCTTACAGACATACCATGTAGACGCACCGCAGCCTTCGTGCGGGCTGAGGCTGTTTGACGGAATTAGGAATGCGCCGCGCGCACGCGCCTGAGCGGGGATGCAAGGCCGCAACTGCTCGAGCGGGACGCTTGTCTGGAGTCCGGGGGACTCCAGACCCCGCGAGTTTTGCGGCCGCCCCGAACAGGTACGGGCGCGTGGGCAGTCGAGCATCGCCCGACCGCATGACGGCCGGAAAACAGCCTCAGCCCGTACGAAGGCGTCAAAAGAACCACGTTACGACAGCCCCGATCAGGCACGCACGCGCGAGAAGTCGAGCATCGCCCGACCGCATGACGGCCGGAAAACAGCCCCAGCCCGCACGAAGGCGTCAAAAGAACCATTGCACGGCCGCCCCGATCCAGCACACACGCCCGTCAAGTCAGGCACCTTCCGACCACATAACGGCCGGAAAACAACCCCAGCCCGCACGAAGGCGTCAAAAGAACCCAGCGCTGCCAAACTCCTTCAGACTACAACCCTGTGATACGCTGCCTTTCTCGGCACAAAGTTTGTCTCAACGCTCGCTGAGCTACACACCTCACTTTCATGACCCAAGACAGAAACCAAAAAAAACGTAATGCATTTCCTGACGCAGAAGATCTCGGCAAACCGCTCGAGGGATGGCGCCATACGCTTTACACGGTCATCTTCGAAGCAGACACCAAGATCGGTAAGCTATTCGATCTGGTCCTCATCATTGCTATTCTGCTCAGCCTTGCAGTCATCATGGCCGACAGCGTCGAAGAACTCTCAAACCGATATGGACATGTATTTCGTGTGCTCGAGTGGACATTCACGGGTTTGTTTACCCTTGAATACCTGTTGAGGCTGATCTGCGTCAAGCATCGCTGGCGCTATGCGCTCAGTTTCTACGGCATTGTTGATCTGCTGGCCGTCGCGCCCTCTTATGCAGCCCTGCTCTTCCCCGACATGGCCTTCCTGATCGGTGTCCGTGCCTTGCGCCTGCTGCGAGTATTTCGCGTATTCAAGCTTGTCGCTTTTGTCGATGAGTACGTAATGCTTGGCCGCGCCCTGCGTGCCAGTGCCCGCAAAATTCTGGTTTTCCTGTCTGTCGTGCTATCTATTGTGCTGGTCATGGGCACTATTATGTATGTGGTCGAAGGCCCCACCAGAGGATTTATCAGCATTCCAGCAGGGGTGTATTGGGCCATCACTACACTTTCAACGGTAGGTTTTGGCGATATCACCCCACAAACTGGGCTGGGCCGTTTTCTAGCCTCGGTCATGATGCTGCTGGGTTGGGGGGTATTGGCGGTTCCTACGGGTATCGTTACCATGGAACTGGGGCTGGCACAAAAATCCATGCGCAAAGACGTTACCACCCGTACATGCCACGAATGCCTGAAAGAAGGTTTAGATGCTGACGCCAATTTCTGTAAAAAATGCGGCGCAAAACTGCCTGAATACCAGAACAATTAGAAAACATTACCGACCGTTCTAAGGTCTACAGCAAACTTATCCACCACTGCCAAACGGGTGTCAGCAAAGCCCATGACCTTCACCCGAACGCACGCACGGCGAAACCAGCACGCGGCCCCGATCATCACAGCCAGTGCACCAGCACCGGCACAATAAGGCCCAGACCCATCAAAATAAGTAGCGCAAAGGCAAAGCGACGCATGGTTTGCGGTGAACAGGGTGGCGGGTAACGTTTTCCTGCCAGGGTGGCCACCGCCACCAACGGCAGGCAAATAGCGCTGAGTACAAGCTCTTGCGAATAGAGTTGCCCCTGTGCCGCCACGAACAGCGTGCGCGCCCCCGCAATGACCGCATTCAGAAATATCAGCCCACCACGTATTTGCGCCAGCGTCAGGGGTTGCCGATAAAGCTGAAAAATCAATGGGGGCCCGGGTATGCCGAACATACCTCCTATTAGCCCGCCCAGAAAAGCATAGTAGGCAAAGCTGCCCCGCCCTGACAGCTGTTTTAGCGGCTCAGGCTTCCAGGCAAAATTGATTCCGCCGTAGACAATGACTAACCCCAACAATACCTGAATAACATCAGCAGCTTCACTGCTAAGGTAATCCAGTAGCAGCACACCCAGCAGGCTGGCGGGCAGCACCGCCACCACCATGACACCGGTAACCGCCCATGGAACATGATGAAGATTGCCTCGCAGGGCCAGTGCACTGTTCATCAGCGTGACGATACTGACCACACTGGCCAGCGTGGCTACAGAGACAATACCCGCGCCACTGGCCAGACCCATAATGATCATGGCCAGCCCGAAGCCGGTCACAGTGTGAAAATACACCGCCGCGATGACGACAAGGGCAAACGGCGCCAGCGCGGCGAATTCAGGAATTATCATCCGTTATCGCACAGGGATGAGGCCAAGAGACAGCCACGGCACAAAGGCGATAAGCATCCAGGCAATCAGCAATCCGCTCAGATACAGCAATGCGGACGGAACAATACGCATATAGGGAATGCCTGTGATTCCGCTGGCCACAAAAAGGTTTAATCCAAAAGGAGGAGAGATAAACCCAATAGCTGCGCCAACCAGAAAAATCACCGAGAAGTGAACCGGATCCACACCCATCGACACGGCAATAGGCGCAAGAATAGGCGCAAAAATGACGGTAACCGGAAGGCTTTCGAGAATGCACCCAGCGGCCAGAACAATCGTCATGCAGATAAGCAAAACAATGGTTGGGCTGTGGCCAAATGTACCAATGAAACCCGCCACAGAATCCTTAACACCCAACAGACCGAACACCTGCTGCATCACAATCGAGACGGCAATCATGGGCGCAAGCATACCGGTAAGCTGCCCCGACCTAAGCAAAATATCAGGCAGCGCACGCCAACTGATTTCACGCGTAACAAACAGGCCAGCGAGCAGACAGAATCCCACCGTGATCGCGGCAGCCTCGGTGGGCGAAAAAATACCCGAGTAAATGCCATAGATCACGATGAACACAGCAAAAAAGCCCAAGTATGCCCGTCTTGCAGTACGCACAACCTTGCGCATATCCAGTGGCGTTCTTTGCCCCATGCCATCGCGCCGACAACGCCACCAGCAAACCGTCATCATCGCCACCACCATCAGCAGACCTGGCAATATGCCCGCGATGAACAGGTCGGAAATCGACAAGTTCATGATGAAGCCATACACAATAAAAATGATGGAGGGCGGAATAATAATGCCAACCGTGCCGCCGGCTGCTGCGGTAGCCGCCGCGAAGTTGGACTGATATCCATCCTTGACCAGCAGCGGGTGCATAATGCCGCCTATGGTGGCCGTCGTGGCCGCGTTTGACCCGGATATCGCAGCAAACAACCCGCAGGAGCCTAAAGTCGCCAGGCCCAGACCCCCATGCATCCAGCTCAGGCAGGCATGAGCAAAATCGGCCAGACGTCGCGCAATGCCCGCCGCCGCGATAAGGTCTCCGGTAAGAATAAACAGAGGCAATGCCAGCAAACCGAAAAAGTTCAGGCCTTCGAACAAGGTAACGCCCACATTGGCCAGCGTAAAATCTATCGCCAGCGATGCACCAACGACCCAGAAGCCCAAAACCAGAAAAATCGGCACGCCGAGCAGAAACAATACAAACACACCCAGTGTGATCAGAGTAATTAAGAGACTCGTGTCCATATTGCGCCCTTAAACAGTTTCCGAGCCGACACTTTGTATGTCGACAATAAATGGCTCTCGCCTGCGATAACGCCCAATATCAGCGGCAAGGTTCTGCAAAGCGCGAAACATCAGCAGTATCCACGCCGTGGGCGTGGCGCAATAAAACCACCATTGCATGAGGTTGTCCGTGCCCTGAACAATAGAAAAATTGTTATAGGCGAGCAGGGTTTGTTCCAGCGTGTAATAGACCACAAGCACACCGAATGTGACCCACAATAAGGCGTCCAGCCACATGCAGGCGAACTGCCCTTGGTAGGACATTCTTACGCGAAATTCGTTAAAGCACAGGTGCGAACGCCGTCGCACGTTGTACGAGCAACCAATCCACGTGACCCAAAGGAACAGGTAAATGGGAATCGAGCCGCTCCATGGAATCTGCGTGCTGAACAAATATCGCTGTGCCACAGCAAAAATAATAATGCCGGCCATGGAAGCGTAGGCCACCAGGATGAATGCCCGCTCTACATTGCGGTCCAGCCATCGCAGTATGGAAAGTAAAGGCGTCATCACTCAATCCTTGTGCTTGTACATATGCATGCGGCAGCCCGTACTGGCCCGCCTGTGACAACATCAGGCGCGGGAACTTACCCGCGCCCGGCCTGCCCGGATTCAGGCAGACTTCCACCACTTGCGCGGCTTCACGCTTTCGACGGTGGCATCCTCAGGAATCTCACGCGCAATCGCGTAGATTTCTTCATAGGTATCCGCACCACCCTGCATCTTGTTCAAGCGTTCACGCCACTGTTCCCAAGGCTTGGCGTTGTACTTGGGCGAGCACATTTGCTCAGCTTTCTTGATCTCCTCGGACGAAAGCTGTGCAACCCGCACCTTGTTCTTGCCAAAAAGCGTGTCAGGACCGGGATTCGGCACGGCGCCAACGACCTCGACCAAGGCGCGCTCGTTCTCACGCTGCGTGTACTGCTGCGCCGCATATGCGGTTTCCATGATGACGTCTTGTAGATCAGGCGGCAGCTTCTCGAACGTTTTGTTGTTCATCGCCGTATGCTCCGTGCCGCAGAAAAAGCGCAGGTCCACCGCCTGCGACAGCACCGGCGAAAGCCCACCGTATCCAGCCGCACCCATCCAGGTTTCGGCGCCATCAATCAGACCAGACTTCAATCCGTCGACAGTTTCTTCCCATGCCAGTGGACGGGGCCCAGATCCATGAGTTCCATGGCAATGCGGCCCAACTGCGTACCCGTAACGCGATTCTTGGTGCCTGCAAGCTCAGAGATTTTAGTGACCGTCGGCTTGTCGGCAAACTTGGAGCCCATCATCAGACCGCGCAGTTCGCAGTGCGTGAACAGAAACTGAATGTTATGCAGGCGGCGCAGCGGTTCGCGCAACAGAGCTTCGCTCTTGGGATGATAGAAAAAATAATGCTGCGAAGCGCGACTGGGGAACATGTAGGCAAAATCGAGCACGTTGTAGTAGGGTGCCGCGCCTGCTGAGTTCTGCGTACTGGCGGTAAACATGTCGACAATACCCTGCTGCGTTTTCTTCACGCAATCGAGCTGGTTGCAAATCTGATTGCTGCCAATAAAGTCAACGCGAATTGCGCCATCGCTGCGTTTTTCAAGCTCGCGTGCAAACCATAACTGGCCTGACTCCTGAATCTTGAGGTTTTCTTCGTTAAACCCAGCCGCCCCCATTTTGAAGTTGTACTTGGCTTTACCGCCGCGGTCCTTCGCCGTCTGTGCTGCGGCGACGCCGACGCCTTCAAGTGTTAAGGGGCCAAACAAGCCCAGTGCGCCCAGCATGGTGGAGCTCAGGCCATAACGGCCCGCCACACGCATAAAGCCCCGACGATCCAAAGGTGTTTTCGTTGTCATGTTATGTCTCCGTTATTGGCTGTGTTCAGCCTATATGAACTACCCTTGTCTTTCTTCGCGAATCAGATCCACCACCTTTTCGGCCATCATGACGATGGGCCCGTTGGTGTTGCCCGAGACCAGCGTGGGCATGGACGAAGCATCAATAACACGAAGACCTTGCACGCCGCGTACCCGCATATGAGCATCGAGTACTGCCATGGGGTCTCCTTCTGGCCCCATGCGGCATGTTCCACTAGGATGAAAAATCGTGGCGCCTGTATCTCGTGAAAACGCCAGCAAGTCTTCATCTGTTTCTGCATCTGGCCCAGGCTTAACCTCTCTTTTGACGTAGGGCCGCATGGCACTGGACTGGGCGATCTGCCTGGCCGCCTTCACGGCCGCGATGGTGGTTCTGCGATCAAGATCTGTATCCAGATAATTAGGCTGGATTTCGGGCGTAACTAATGGGTCGGCAGACTTGATACGTACGTAGCCACGCGATTCAGGTCGCAACTGGCACACCGAGAAAGTAAACCCTGAGTATGGGTGTACTTTGCCCCCCGCCATGTCTGCGGAAAGCGTCGCCACATGAAACTGGATATCAGGAGTAGCGGCCTCGCCAGGCAATGCCCGCATGAAACAGCCGCCCTGATTGATGCCTACGGCGAGCGGCCCCTGTCGCAGCATAAGCCATTGCATGCCCATGCGCATCTTTCCCCACAGCGTGTTGAGCGCATCATTGGTGGTAATGGGCTTGGTGCACTCAAAACCCAGACGGATCTGAAGATGATCCTGCAGGTTTTCACCAACACCGGGCAGATCCACCACCACAGGCACGCCTAATCTCTGCAATAACTCCGCCGACCCTATACCCGACAATTGCAGTAACTGAGGCGAATAAATGGCGCCAGCAGACAGCAGCACCTCGCCATTAGCATTAAGTTCGGCGCAGGTCGCCTGGCCATTGCGCAGATAGTTCACGCCCACGGCCCGGTTTCCGTCCAAAATAACACCTGTTGCCTGCGCATTGGTGTGTACGGTAAGGTTGGCACGCTTGCGTGCGGGGCGCAAATACGCCGTTGCAGTACTGCAGCGCAAGCCTTTGAAGGTTGTGAGCTGGTAGTAACCGGCGCCCTCTTGCTCCTGGCCATTGAAATCGGCAGTGCGCGGCACGCCGATCTCTTGTGCGCCATCCAGAAAGGCTTCAATAAGCTCATCTTTGTGAGGGATATCAGAGACCTTCAGCGGCCCACTCCCCCCATGAAACCGAGAAGCACCGCGTTCGTTGGATTCAGACTTGATGAAATACGGCAATACGTCTTCATAGCTCCATCCGCTATTGCCCAACTCAGCCCAATGGTCATAGTCTTGGCGCTGCCCACGTATGTAGATAAGGCCATTGATTGCGCTGGAACCACCTAGCGTTTTTCCACGTGGCCAGTAGATGCGACGGCCGTTCATATTGGGGTCAGGGTCTGTGTGCAGACACCAGTTGTACCGCTTGCTCCACATGGTTTTACCGTAGCCGATAGGCAAATGAATCCATATCGACCTGTCGGGCGGCCCTGCTTCCAGCAGCAGAACCTGAACCGAGGGATCTTCACTTAACCGGGAAGCCAGTACGCACCCCGCCGAGCCAGCACCAACCACGATGTAATCAAAACGTTGGGCCATACGATCGTATCTCCGGCGTAAATAATTTCGCACAAAAATGGAACAATTCGTTCTGATATGGTATAGATCAGGGAACAGAGTAACAAGCCATAAACCGCTGGTTCTTACTAGGACTTTCCCGTGAATTCTGTTCCAAATTTCGAAGCCGAAGAGACGAATATTGAAATCAGTGGGGGCGCACCCGGTCGCGCCCTTCGCATTCTCGAACTGGTTTCCGCTCATGGCAGGGCCATGCCGCTAGCCGAAATCACTGACACGCTGTCTTTGCCCAAGGGCACGGTACACAGGCTTTGCAGCCTGCTGGTATCCATGGGCTATCTGGCGCGCGATGTGGATGATCGTAGTTATGCCGTGGGGAAGGCCATGCGGCGCATGGCACTCAATACGCTGAAGCATCGTTCGGTGCAAAGCCTGCGCCATGACATTCTGACAGAACTGGTCAAACAGGTAGGTGAAACCTGCAACTTCAACGCCCTGGACGGCACACAGGTAGTGTACCTTGATCGCGTCGAAGGCCAATGGCCACTTCGACTTATTTTCGATGTTGGGTCGCGCGTGCCGCTGCACTGCACCGCCAGCGGGAAATTACTGCTGGCCCATATGCGGGCCGATGAGTCCAGCCGCATCTTGCCCTATCTGCGCATGGATGCACTCACTCCAAGCACCATCACCTGTCTGATGGATCTGGAGCGCGAGTGCCGGGATATCCGCGAAAAGGGCTACTCAACAGACCGCGAAGAATTCATTGCCGGCATGGTTGCGGTTGCCGTGCCAGTGCGCGACAGCCGCGGAGACGTCGCCGCAGCAGTCGCCTTGCACGCGCCCACCGCTCGCATGTCGCTGGACAAAGCCATTGAGATGTTGCCTTATCTGAACAAGGCTGCGCGGGATATGCAGGGGGTGCTTTGAAGGTAAAAGCGTGTGCTGGAAACGAGTTACATCAACAACTTATAGGGAGACTCAAGCAGTCCTTTTAATTCAGCTAGAAAGTGCGCCGCCACCGCCCCATCAATAGCACGATGGTCGGCAGACAGAGTCATGTTCATGACGTGACCAATGCCAAGCACATCGTCCTTTACGACAGCCTGCTTCACCACTGCCCCCACGGCCAAAATGGCTGCTTGCGGTGGATTGATAATTGCACTGAACTGCTTTATGCCATACATTCCAAGATTCGAAATCGTAATCGATCCGCCCTCGTATTCTTCTGGCTTGAGCCGTCCAGCCCGCGCTTTTTCTATCAAATCTTTCAGCGACTGCGCAATCTCGCCAAGCGCTTTTTGATTTGCGTTTTTAATTACGGGGGTCAACAACCCTTTCTCGGTGGACACAGCCACGCTGACATCAACGGCGGCGTTTTGAATAACGACTTCATCAGTCCAGCGAACGTTGATTTCAGGCACATGTCTGACTGCACGTGCTATAGCGAAAACCAGAATATCAGTGACCGAGATCTTTGCCGTATCTTTTGAAGCATCAACCTCGGCGTTAAGTTGACCACGCATCGCCATAATGGCATCCATGCTGCAGTCGATACTCAGATAAAAATGCGGTATCTGTTGTTTGGCTTCTTGCAGTCGACGTGCAATGGTTTTGCGGATAGTGGTATGAGGTATCGATTTGATTGAGGTCGTTTCATCACTCTGCTTGAGCACATCAACGTGCTGTTCAACGCCGACCGCCGCCCTTTCAATATCTATTCGGACTATGCGCCCACCAAAGCCAGTGCCCTCGATGAATGCAATATCAACATCCAACTCACGAGCGAGTCGTCGAGCCGAAGGGCTGGCTACGTAACCCCGATGTTTAGCGGAATGGGCTTCGTCAGTTTCCACTGCATTCTGAGTGGGCTCATTTTTGTGCGACGCGTCTAGGGCCGGCGGCTCAACGAGCGACACGACAGCATCTCCCGATGCGGCTTCTACAGATAGTCGGGCAATCGCCGTTCCGACTGCAACATCGGCATCTCCGGCATTAACCAGAATTGTCTCCAGCACGCCGTCATCAAACGCTTCGAGATCAATGACTGCTTTGTCCGTCTCGATTTCCGCCAATATATCGCCCACTGAAACCCGGTCGCCCTCTTTCTTCAACCACTGGACAATCTTTCCCTGCGTCGTGCCTGAACCAATAGCGGGCATTAAAATTTCAATTGTCATCTGTACTACCTTTTGTATTAGTCTTGCAACACGCACAAGGTACGTCCATCTCTGGCTGCTAATTCATGAACACGCCGCCGTTCACATCTAGCGTTGTGCCGCATATATAGCTGGCAGCGTCTGTACAAAGGAAGGCGATAGGTTGTGCAATTTCTTGCGGTGTGGCGAGGCGCCGCAGTGGAATGGCGGTTTCATCGAAAGTCTGATCGGCCACCATACCTGTTGCTGTGGCTCCAGGCGCAACCGCGTTTACCGTAACGTTGTGCGGAGCACCCTTGCGTGCCAACCACTTGACCAGCGCATTGATGCCTCCCTTAGCGATCACGTAATGCGGGCTCGCTTTCAATCCGCCCATACGTCCAGCCACTGACGACACCAACACGATTCGGCCATGCCCCTGGCGAATCAACCGGTCAAGACCGGGCCGAAGCAAATTAATTACGCCCAGCGCATTTACATCGATTGTTTTATGAAACGCATCATCCCAATCTGGGTCGTTCCAGTCATCCCACGGGCAAAACCCTGCGTTTGCCACGATGGCGTCCAATTCAGGGATTTGCGCGACCAGATCTTCCGTCGCGCGTCGATCACGCACATCAAAGCCTGCGATCTGTACGTTGACGCCTTTAGCCTGCAACTCTTGAGCAATTTGCACAGGCTCGCTTAAATCAACAAGCACCAGGCGTGCACCGAGTTGCGCGCATACCCGTGCGGTCTCCGAGCCAATCCCACCGCTAGCGCCGGTAATAAGAACTGTCTTGCCCGCCAACGAGAACGGCATCATGATTGCTCCCCAAGGCGGGGCATAGTCAGCCCACTATTTGCCATCATTTGTCGTATGCCGGCCTCCACTTCAGCCGCACCCGCCAGTGCCGCCTTTTCAAGGGCCTTGGACACTACGGGTGGTGCCCATTTCCCGGTAATACGCATGATGGGCTGATCAAGATAATCAAAAAACCGCCGCTGCAGCTCATCGGCAATAAACACCCCAATAGTCGCCCCCCTTGAGGTCTGCTCTACAACAGCGATTCGCTCAGTCTTCCGGACAGACTCTCCAATCGTCTCGTAATCGATATCGCGCTGGGCAAGTGTCCTCAAGTCAATAACGTCGGCACTTACACCAAGGCGTGTTACCACCTCAACACAAATGTCGACCATAGTTGAAGTCGCCAATAAGGTGATGTCAGTTCCCTCAAGAACGCGACGCGCTTTATCCAGAGGGATGTAGTAGTTGCATCCGGCAGGCACCCGCGTTTTTTTACGGTGTAGCTCCTGAGGCTCGATTACCAATACCGGATCTGTGCACCGTAAAGCCGAATTCATCAAACCCACATAGTCGAAGGCGTTGGACGGCGCCACGATGTGCCAACCAGGAAACATCGCAAACACGGCAGCAGGGTCCATCGAGTGCTGTGAACCATACCCCTCATGCCCGGGAATTCGTGTGCGCAATACCAGAGGCACGGTTGCAGTACCATTAAAAAGATGCCGTATCTTTCCAGCCTGATTCAGCAATTGATCGCCCGCTACTAGAAAAAAGTCGCTGTACATCAACTCTACAATTGGTCGCAACCCAGACAATGCCGCGCCGGTAGCCAAACCGCAAAAGCCATTTTCTGTAATGGGCGTGTTAATGATACGGTCAGCAAACTCAGGCAATAAACTGCGTGTGGCACCTACTGTGCCGCCCCCCATGTTGGCCACGTCTTCGCCGAATACATAAATAGACTCGTCTTCCTCCATGCGCGCACGCACGACGCGCGACATAGCCTCGATATAGGTCAGACTCTCCATTTCTTCGGGTGCGAAATCTTCAACTTCAGAAAACGTTACCCCATCAAACTCAGACATGTCGCTGGTCAGATGGTCATCAACCGTTGCCGCTTCAGGCCAGAGTTCAGGGCGAATACGGCTGGCAGAGCCTTTCCCCTCAATGCAGCTGTCATAGGCTGCAGAGACCGCGTGCCGAGCTGCCTGATCAATACGCTCCAGGTTTTCTTCAGTGAGAATGCCGCGCTCCGTTAATTGCTTTTTGAGAAAAAGCCACGGATCGCGTTCACGCCATTCATCCTCTTCGGCACGCGTTCGGTATCCAAATGCGCTTCCCGGGACGGACGAACTCTGATGGTAATAGCGATAGACATCTGCGTGTATAAAGGCAGGCCGATCTTCTTGCTTGATATAGTCATGACACCAGCGTGTTGCCAGCCAAACTGCAAACGGGTTCATACCATCAACCGAGACAGCGGTGATACCGTGTGCTTGCGCTCTCGTCATGAGTTGTGTCTGAAATGTTGACTGTTCAACACTCATCGATACGGCGTATCGATTGTTTTCCACGAAAAAAAGCAAAGGCAACCGATACAGGGCGGCCAGGTTCATGGCCTCGTGAGTGGCTCCCTGATGGATGGCACCGTCGCCAAAAAAACTGACCATTACATCTGAGCCCCTGGTCGCCTTTTCAGCAAAGGCGTGACCGCAGGCAATGGGCAGACCACCCGCGACAATTGCGTTAGTACCCATAATGCCAAGGTCAGCGCGCCGCAAATGCATTGAGCCCCCTCGTCCGCCTGTCCAGCCATTTTTCAGCCCAAGGATTTCATGCATCATGCCACGCACCTCAGTTTTCATGGCCTCGGTCAAACTTCCTGTTTCTACCGGGTCGAAATCTGCGTCATAGAGCGCATTAATAGCTTTGGCCAGACATTGATGGTGGGCACGATGTGTGCCGTTGATCAAGGTTGTGGTGGGCAATGCAGCAATGCAACCCGCGGCGCCACCCTCTTGCCCCAGACTTGAGTGCGCAGGGCCATGCACCAGATTAAGCTTATCGAGTTGCAGAATACTTTCTTCAAAGTGTCGTGCAGTGAGCAACAGCGTTACTAACCGCGTTGCTTCTGCTGGCGTCAGCAAAGCCCAATCGCCTTCCTCTACCTCAAGCTGCTGCATGTTTGTTGAATTAGTAACGGGGATCAAACGCATAGGTTTCCTCTGAAACGTAAATTACTGGCTGCTTCATACATGAGCTGTCACCCCACCATCCACCAAAATGCTGGTTCCAGTCACAAAATTCGAGGCGGAAGATGAAAGGAATATCGCAGCGCCAACGAGATCTTCGGGCGTTCCCCAGCGTTGCATTGGTGTGGTCTCAACAACTCGCTCGGCATGGCCAGGTATGTCAATGCGCGCTTGTCGTGATAATTTGGTATCGATCCACCCCGGCAGTATTGCATTGACCGCAATGTTGTTTTCTGCCCAGGCGCACGCTAACGATTTGGTCAACTGAAGTACACCACCCTTGCTGGCAGAGTAAGGTGCTGTCATGGCGTTGGACACCAGAGACAGTATGGAACCAATGTTGATGATTTTTCCGCCATGTGCCGACATAGGCTCAAAGACAGCTTGGCACATGTTGAAAGTACCCTTCAGGTTGATATCAACAATATCGTCCCAGACATCTTCGCTATATTTTTCAGGGCGCATGCGTGTATTGACGCCCGCACTATTGATCAAGACGTCTACTCGGCCAAATCGCTCTACGGCGCGCTCGACAGCTGCAGCACACTGCTCCCGAAACTGCACTTCAATTTCGATAGCGAGCACATCCTGTTGGTGCTCAGGCATTGTTTCAACCAAGCCTTCTATTGCGACCAGGGCGCGATCCGCCAATATTAGCTTTGCACCCGATTGAGCAAAGGCATGCGTAATCGCCGAGCCAATACCTCCGGCCGCCCCCGTAATCAGTACAACCTTGTTGCTCAGGTCGAACAGGCCGTTAGTCATGGACAACTTCCATTAAAAAGCGCATATACATTGATTGATTACACCTTCCCTGGCAGCCACAAAACAATCATGGGAAAAAGCGCCACCAACAAAACACCCAACAACTGCATCAGAACAATAGGCACGACGCCTTTGTAAATATCCATGGTCGTGACGCCAGGTATGGCAATACCTTTCAGATAAAACAGGGCATAACCAAAGGGTGGGGTGAGGAAGGAAGTTTGCAGATTGATGGCAACCAGCATGGCAAACCAGATCATGACCTCGCCTTGATTGGCAAAGGCATCACCGAAATCAAGACCAGCCACAATCGGGGCGAACAAAGGCAAAACCAGGAACGAAATTTCAATCCATTCAAGAAAAAAACCCAGAACGAATATCAAGAGCATGATGACAAGTATGACGAGGTACGGACTGTGACCGACGATCCCGACCGCGTCTTCAATCATGCTCTGCCCGCCGATGCGCTTAAATACCAGACTGTACGCGGTGGCTCCAACAGCCAATATAAGAATCATGCCCGTGGTAAGACATGTGTCTTTCAAACTGTTTACCATGACGCGCCACGACAGCTGCCTGCTGAACAAGGCCATCACCATGGCGCCAAACGCGCCAATGGCTGCGCCTTCGGTCGGTGTGGCAATACCCAAAACAATGGATACCAAAACACTGGAAATGAGTAGCGCAGGAATGATCAGATTTTTTAGCAAACGCAAGAACAACATTGCCATGTTTGCCGATTTGAGCGCTTTACCGGCGGGAACCTTGTGTGGTGCAGTAAAAGCGACGTAGATAATATACAGGGCATAAAACCCGCCAAGCATCAAACCGGGTAACAACGCACCTGCGAAAAGGTCCCCAATGGGGACCTGCATAACGTCGCCGAAAACAACCAACATAATGCTGGGAGGTATCAAAATGCCCAAGGTGCCTGAGCCCAAAATCGTGCCGATCGCTACTGACTTGTTATAGCCCTGCTTTAGCATAAGCGGCAGTGCCATGGTGCCCATCAGCACAACCGAAGCACCAATGATGCCGGTGCTGGCCGCCATAATGATGCCAATGATCACGACCGCTAGACCGAGACCACCGCGTCTGCCATGAAAAAGAGCCTCCAACTCAAGTAACAGCTTATCTGCGACCTTGGATTTTTCAAGCATAATGCCCATGAAAATGAACAGCGGTATTGCTGCCAACACCCAATTTTCAAGAACAGCACCAAAAACACGACTTGTGATCAGCGAAAACGTAGGAAGTGCGATATCCCCCAGTAACATGAACACAACAGAAAGCCCAGCAAGGCTGAGCGCTACCGGATACCCAGAGAATATCCCTGCCACGAGGGCAAGAAGCATCAAAGACGGCAAAAGATAAGTCATTGCCCTAACTCCTTAGATGCTGTGTCTTCATTGTTTCTGCCAAACAGCAGTCCAAGATTGCGCAGTATGCGACCCACACCAGCTATTAGCATTAATACGCTTCCAATCGGCAAAACTGCTTTAACCAGATATCGATCAATCAAACCACCCGCATTAGATTGCTCTCCAAAGTTGTATGCATTCTGAGTAAACAAAAATGAATACCAGGCAAGGAGTGCGAAAAATGGGAGGAGAAAAAAGAGGTCACCCAGAACGTCTATCCATAGACGAGTACGGATCGAGAAACGATCGGACATCACATCTACGCGGATATGCCGATCTTCTTTCAGTGCATACGCGCCTGAAAGCATGACCAGAAGTGCAAACAAATGCCATTGCAGCTCACCAATGGAGGTCATACTCAACTTGGTGCCGAATAACGGAATGCTGGTGTCCCAGGTAAACAATTCGCCCAGACCAAATTGACTTCCCACCACCGAAATCAACACAACGAACACCAAAATAAGTATCAGAATTGATCCATAACGACCGGGGATCGCACTGGCATTAAGCAGTGCGTTCCCCACTTTCGTCACGGCACTCACATTTAAGCGCCTGTTCATATGAGCCCTACTTCATGTTTTGCAGCGTGTTCCAGCGATCCACGCTCGACATATATGAGTTCAATGATTCAAACGCCTCATCGAAAATAGGATCTTTCTTCCGTTCTTCGGCGACCACTTCATCAGTCGCTTTACGAAGCGCTGCTAAAACTGGCTCGGGAAGTCGTTTAATAATGGTGCCACCCTTTTCCATGCGGTCAAGCGCTTCAAGCTGATTGGGAATGCCATTGGTCAATGTCCAGAGGAATGATGACCTACAAGCCGTCAGGATCTGATCCTGCTGCTTCTCGTTAAAGCTCTTCCATACCTTCATGTTGATAGGAATCGAGTTGATGCTCGAAGGCTGATGCCAACCTGGAAAGTAATAGTATTTGCCAGCCTTCTGAAGCTGAATGCTTTCATCGATGGCCGGCAAGGAAAACTCGGCAGCATCAATGCGGCCGCGCTCGAGTGCCACAAACACTTCGCCACCCGGAATCATCTGAGGGCTGACATCGAGTTTGGTCAATGCACGGCCAGCCAAGCCGCCAATGCGCATTTTCAGACCTTTCAGATCGTCAACCGAATTGATCTCCTTGTTGAACCAACCCGCAGGCTCCGCCGGAACAACCACACACGGAAGAAACTTTACATTGTGCGCGTCATAGGCTTTTTGAATGATCTGCATACCGCCGCCTTCCCAGATCCAGCCGGCCAGCACTTCGGGAGTTGGTCCAAATGGCAAGGCGCCCACCAGATTGGCCACGGGCATGATCCCGCCCCAATATCCCACCCAGTCATACCCGGCACTCACCGCACCGCTACTTACCGCGTTGAGTACTTCCAGAGCGGGGACCAGATCGCCTGCTCCGTGAATTTTGACTTTGATGTCGCCACCACTGGTCTGTTCCAGAGCCTTGGCAAATTGTTTGAGACCATCTCCCAGAAACAGCATGTCCTTGGGGAAGGTGCTGGCCACGTCAATGTCTACCGCGCCTGCCTGAGGTGCCGCAGCCAACCCCCAAGCCATGCAGACCGCTGCCAAAGTGTGTTTTATTTTCATGTCTACTCCAAAGATGAATTATGTGTGTTTTATTAACTGCATCCTGGCATCAGCAAGCCTGAAGCGCCGTCACGTAGCCCGGCGCTAAATAGTGAGTGCTGAAATCACCCCTTTAATGGTTATAGCTAGAGCTATGCATCTCCTCCCTTCGATTTATTTTATTTTTTACTATGTTGTTTAAGCCGCTATTAATGCCATAAAGTATCGGCTTTCATGACGGCGCAGGATAACGGCGGCCGCGTAACCCCGCTTTTACCAACTGGCTGGGTACATCATGCCCGATAAGCTCCGGCAATTGCCCGGCCACACCTACGATTTTCTCCAGATCGACGCCAGTGTCGTAACCCATGAGTTCGAGCATATGCACGAGTTCTTCGGTACAGACATTGCCCGAAGCCCCCGGCGCATATGGGCAGCCACCCAGGCCACCCAGCGATGAATCAAACCGGACAACACCAGCGGCCAAAGCCGCCATTGTGTTTGCCAGAGCCATGCCGCGAGTATTGTGAAAATGCAGCGTTGTATCAAGCAGCGGGTAGGCTTCAACGACACGACGACTGATTTCTTCGACTTGGGTTGGATAGGCCATGCCGGTGGTGTCGCAAAGGGTGATTCCTTGTACGCCCAGCTCAGCGAATTGTGCGGCCAGCCTGTATACCTCTTCAGGGTTGATATCACCCTCCATGGGGCACCCAAAAGCCGTGGACAACGAAATATTTACCGTAATACCTGTGCCGTGCACCGCAGTGATGACTTCGCTGAGCTGTGCAACAGACTGCTCTCTGCTCATGCGAAGATTCATCTGGTTATGTGTTTCACTGACCGACATAACAAGGTTAACTTCATCAACCTTGCACGCGATGGCGCGCTCGGCGCCGCGCAGGTTAGGAACCAGCACGGTATAGACAACATCAGGATTACGCTTGATCTCATGCATAATCATTTCGGCATCCCGCAGGGCCGGAATGGCTTTGGGTGACGTAAACGAAGTCGCTTCGATCTTGGCAAAACCACTTTCCGACAGTTTATCTATAAAGGCGATCTTGTCCCACGACTCAATAAATTGCGATTCATTTTGAAACCCATCCCGTGGGGATACTTCCTGAATGAATACTCGTCGTTTCGCTTCTGTCATGTGTAGTGGTTCCATTTAAATTATTCCGCGCTCACGCATGGCGTCGCGCTGTGCTTTAGTAATGCCGATAGACGCCAAAACCTCATCAGTATGTTGACCCAGAAGCGGCGCTTCGTGTCGTATCTCACCCGGTGTCTCGCTAAGCTTTGGAACAATGCCAGGCACCTTTAACGGCGTTCCATCCGGTAGAAACGAGTCTAGAATCATTTCGCGCTCTGTATAATGTGGGTCTTTTGCAATATCCGCAATATCGTAAACCCTGCCAACCGGAATCTGGCTCGCATTAAGTGCGTCAATCACTTCTGATTGCGGGTGTAGATTTGTCCACTGCGTAATGGCGGCGTCTATTTTGCTAGCTTGCATCACCCTGCCGGCATTGTTTTCTAGTGCAGGGTCGTCGGCCAAGTCAACGCGACCAATAATGTGCATTAAGCGCTTGTAAATGCTATCGCCGTTACCGGCAATCAAAACGTACTTACCATCTTGGCACAAATAAGCGTTGCTTGGCGCAATGCCCGGAAGCTCACTGCCTGCTGGTTGGCGAACCTCATTGAATACAGAGTATTCGGGCAGCAGGCTTTCCATCATATTAAACACCGACTCGTACAAGGCCACATCAATCATCTGCCCTTTGCCGCTGTGTTGCTCACGTGACCGCAGCGCAAGCAAAATACCGATAACGCCGTGCAGAGCGGATAACGAGTCGCCTATCGACACGCCCACGCGTACAGGCGCCCGGCCGGGTTCTCCCGACAAGTGGCGTAACCCGCCCATAGCCTCACCAATAACCCCGAAACCCGGTCGATTACGATAAGGCCCTGTCTGACCATAGCCCGATACCCGCAACATGATCAACTTGGGGTTGATTGCTTTTAGGTCTTCCCACGCCAAACCCCATTCCTCCAGCGCGCCGGGTTTGAAGTTTTCGATAACTACGTCCATGTCTTTGACCAGTGTGCGCACCACTTCCTGGGCCTCTGGCTGTCGCAGGTCGAGCGTTACCGACTTCTTGTTGCGCGACTGCACCTGCCACCAAACTGACGTGCCTTCATGCAGCAGCCGCCATTTACGCAATGGGTCACCTTTTCCTGGCACTTCTATCTTTATAACCTCTGCTCCGAATTCTGCCAGCATTTTTGCGGCAAATGGCCCAGCGATCAGCTGTCCCAATTCCAGAATTCGAATACCACTTAACGGCTTTAACATTAATATCCTCTCAAATTGCCTAGCAGTACATGTGGGGCACCCCGCATCTGAACTCAGATGCCGAGAATTAAATCACCTGCCCGATTTCCTATCATCATGGTTGTCGCGCATACGTTTGCAGAAGGTATGGTCGGTATAACTGACGAATCCACCACGCGAAGGTTCTCTACACCATATACGCGTAAATTATGATCAACGACTGCATTCGGATCGCTGCGTGGGCCCATGTGCGCCGTGCCGTTGACGTGATAAGAAGAGACGCCAAACCGCTTTGCAAAATCAAGTAATTCGTCGTCTGACTGACACAAAGCCCCAGGCAGTGTCTCTTTATCAAAGTACTGGCTTAGCGCCGCCGTCTTCAACAACCTGCGCGCCAGCTTCACCCCATTAATTAGCACTTTCTGGTCATCTGGGTGCTGAAGATAATTGGGCTGTACGGTTGGTGCCTCGAAAGGGTCAGACGAGGCGATGCGGACGTAGCCCCTGCTTTTCGGCCTATGCTGCCAAACCCCGGCCGTCATGCCAGGAAAACCATCCAGACGACCGACATAGCCTTCTTTGTAACTGGCCGGCGTAAAGACACCTTGCAGATCGGCATGCGTAAGATCAGGCTGCGACTTCCAGAACCAATGAACAAGAGAGGGGCTCAACGCCATGATGCTTGGCCTCTTGAGCAACCAGCGACATACCTGTGCACCCAATGCCGGCCCAGTCGCCAACTCATTAAGCGTTTTCACGTTTTGCACCTTGGCAACTACTCGAACAGAGAAATGATCGCTGAGGTTCTCGCCCACACCAGGCAGATCTTGGACCACGGCGATGCCCTTTTCTTTCAACAAGGCCGCCGGACCAATGCCAGACAACTGCAGCAATTTGGGCGTATTGATCGTGCCGCAGGCCACAATGACTTCTTTCAGGGCCAAGACGGTTTTGGTTGGCCCGTGTCCTGATGGGTGTCCAAACAGAACGCCAATTGCACGTTTATCTTTGAAAAGAATCTTTTTTGCCTGCGCATATGTCTCGATATGCAGATTCTTTCTGTTTCGAATGGGCCGCAAAAACGTCTTGGCAGTACTCATACGCCAACCCTTGTCGATGGTGCGCTGAAAATAGCCCACACCATCTTGCGATTCGCCGTTGTAGTCGCGCGTACGCGGCAGCCCTTCTTGCGTGGCACCTTCAATAAATGCTTCACACAATGGGTGAATCCAGTCTATATCACTGACTGGTAGCTCGCCAGTTCGGCCACGGAAGGCATCATCGCCCCCCACTCGGCGCTCCATCGACTTGAAATAAGGCAAGACGTCTTGAAAGGACCAGCCTGTATTGCCGAGCTGCGCCCAACTGTCAAAGTCACTGGCCTGCCCGCGGTTGTAAACAAGACCGTTTATCGAGGTAGAGCCACCCAGTGTGCGACCCTGAGGTATAGGAATTTGACGATTATTGGTAAAGGGAGAGGGCTGCGTCGCGAACTGCCAGGCGTACTTTGGGTTGAAAATCACCTTAATAAAGCCTGCAGGAACATGCAAAAAAGGATGATTATCGGGCGGCCCGGCCTCCAGCACACAGACCGTCGCGCCGCTAGCACTCAAGCGATTGGCCACTATTGCGCCTGCAGCGCCAGAGCCGACAATGACATAATCAAATTTCTGCGGTGTGCTCATCTGGAGACATCCAAAATTTCGTTAACACGATGCCGGCTAAGACATCGGAGTGAGGTTCCCTGACATACGGAGGTGTTTCATTTCGAGATTAGCTCCACGCTCTTTACCTGTTCTGGCTTTCCACTCAGCCAATGCCTTCTCGGCAGCATTAATTGCCTGTACGGTTTCCACTGTACCTAAGTTAGGAATAGTGCCTATGATGCTCGCATTGAAAGGATTGCGGACAGTAAATTTTTCCTTTCGAGTTCGCGTCGGACCTTCCTCCGTCAATATATTCCTGCTGCCGAAAGAGAAAGCTATTTATCAAGCCCATGTACGCTTCTGCCTATAGCCTGTAACGGTTCCGTCGCGTACTTAAGGGAACAACCAAGATTATCAAGTTCACCTGAGCAATAAAAGCGGCAAATCATGACGCCGCCATCGTAAAATGCGATGGCGGTACCTGTCGCAAGCCCCTGAGCCCTGTCTTATTTATGTGAGCCCTCATTATGCACCTGGACCCTACGTCACTCAGGCTGTTTCTCAGCGTACTCGAAGAGGGAACCATTGCCGGAACGGCAGAGCGTGAGTTTATTGCCGCTGCAGCCGTCAGCAAGCGCATCAGTGAGCTGGAAGAAGCCTTGAAGACAACGCTGCTTACCCGAACC
This sequence comes from Alcaligenaceae bacterium, assembly GCA_013416395.1. Lineage (GTDB taxonomy): Bacteria > Pseudomonadota > Gammaproteobacteria > Burkholderiales > Burkholderiaceae_B > Allopusillimonas. The sequence continues at coordinate 255,053 of JACCEP010000004.1, read as the reverse complement.
AATAAGGGGGTTACCCCCACAACAGCGGGCCTGGCCTTGTCTTCACTTGCACGACGAGCCTTGCACGGCCTTGAAGATATCTCCATTCAAATGAGCGAGTATTCAAGCGGCGAGCGCGGCATTGTTCGCGTCGTTGCAAATATTTCGGTGATTACACAGTTTTTGCCTAAAGATATAAAACGTTTTCACGCTCAATACCCGAACGTTCAAATTCAGCTTGAAGAGAAAGTGAGCACACTGATTATCAAGGCTGTACAGGAAAACGCTGCCGACGTTGGCATCTTTTCTAATTCTTATTCTGGTGACAATTTACAGGTATTGCCATACAAAAAAGATCGCTTGGCATTGATCGTGCCTGCGGACCATGCCCTATTAAAAAGAGAAAAAATCAAATTTGAAGAGGCGCTCGATTACGACTTTATCGGCCTGCACCAGGGCAGCAACATAAACCATATTGTCGCCCACGCCGCCGATAACATGCAGCGCAACATGAACATAAAAATTCAGGTAACCGGCTTTGACACGCTGTGCTTTATGGTTGATGCCGGCCTGGGCATTGGCGTACTGCCTGTAAATATCGCAAAGCTTTATTCAAACATATTCGACATCAAGCTAATCCCCATTGATGAAAACTGGGCCAAGCGCAGCATTGACATTTGCATGCGTTCTAAAGAATCATTGCCCAGCGCAGCGCGACTTTTCGTTGATCATCTGACTATGGAGCAATAAAGACGAAGCATCAGGGCGTGCCATCTGCAGAATCCTGCCAGCGCCCTTCAGTTCTCTCGCTTTCCCTAGTTGTATTGTTATCAGTACATGTATATGATCACTGACATACTTCAAATGCATGTATCAGAGGAGACCATCACATGCACAAACTCTTTATACGCGTCAGCCTTCTTGGCGCGCTGGCTGCCTATGCTGCGCTTCCTTCTTATGCAGCAGCCGACACCCCACCGCTCAAGCTTGTGGTTGGTGCGTCTCCTGGCGGTACAACAGACCGCGTTGCCCGTGGGATCGCCAAAGAGATGACCGATATTCTTAAGCAAACAGTCATCGTGGAGAACCGTCCGGGAGCCGGTGGCAATATCGCCGCTGACGCGGTAGCGAAGGCCCCAAAAGATGGCAACACGCTGCTGGTAAGCTTTACCAGCTTCACGGTCAATGCCACACTCTACAAAAAACTGCCTTTTGATCCAGAGAAAGACTTCACGCCTATTAGCATGCTGGCCGAAGTACCCAGCGTACTCATCGCGCGCAAAGACTTTCCGGCGGATAACATAAGTGGTCTCATCGAACTCGCCAAGAAGAACCCAGGAAAATACTCGTTTGCAATTGGCGGAGTAGGATCTTCTCTGCATATGGCAACTGCCAGCTTTGAAATGAACGCCGGCATCAAGGGGCTTACCGTGCCCTATAAAGGCACCGCACCCGCTTTGCAAGACCTTGTCGGCGGTCAGGTTGATCTCATGTTCGCCAGTGCCGTAAACGTAATGCCTTTTTACGGCGGCGACCGCATTAAATTTCTGGGCGTAACCAGCCCTAAGTCTATGAAGCAATTTCCATCATTGCCACCCATCGGCGATACTGTTGACGGTTTTTCATCCAAGGCTTGGTTCGGTATGTTTGGGCCCGCAGGTATGTCCAAGGAACGCGTCGATCAACTAAACCAGGCAGTTGTCGAAGGTGCAAAGCGCGCAGACTTCGTCAGGCTCATCGAGCCTGAAGGCGGCACTGTGGTCACCAATACGCCTGAGCAATTTGCACAGTTCGTATCGGAAGACATCAAACGGTATGCCAAAGTCGTAAAATTCACCGGAGTTACCGCTGACTGACTGAGACTATGATCGAAAACCCCACGCCTCGTTACTATAAAATCTATCGCCTGCTCAAACAGGCGATAGAAAACGGCCACTATGATCAACAAGAGGCCATGCCGGGCGAAAACCATCTGGCTGAAAAGTACCAGGTCTCGCGTCTGACCATACGTCGTTCTTTAGATTTGTTGCAACGCGACGGCCTGATCGAACGGCGCCAGGGTTCGGGCACGTTTCCTACTGCCCGAAACGTGGCGACTCACCCGCTGCCTGCAGACATAAACAAACTGGTTGCTCATCTGAACAAGATGGGCACCGGTACCACCGTCCGTCTACTTAGCTTTGAGTATGAAACGGCCAATGACACTGCTAGGCACCATCTGGAACTGCCGGCCAACAGCAAAGTCCAGAAGGCAACACGTGTGCGTTACCACAAAGATGCGCCATTCTCTTATCTTGTCACCTACGTGCCCGAGGATATCGGATGTCGCTACACCGAAGAAGACATGACGCGCGCACCGCTGCAAATGCTACTAAAGGGCCTCGGGATCCGGCTGGGGTCGGCCGAGCAGTCCTTTACAGCCACCGCCGCCGACGCGCACCATGCCGAAGCACTCAACGTGGAGATTTCTTCACCTCTGCTTTGCATCAAACGCCTGACACGCGATACCAAGGGGCGACCCGTAGAGTATTTGATTGCCGTCTATAACCCCGAGTGCTTTGAATACCGCATGGCGCTATCCAACAAGCGCAGCAAAGGCACAGAGGGCTGGATTCTCGACGACCATAAATAATTACGTTCACCTCCTGCGTCATTGATAGCGCGCCGCATCTTCCAGCAACGAGGGTGTGTCTATCAATTCATTGAGCTGTTCAAAGTTCAGCATGGCATCAGCCGAGCCCGCCGTTGAACCGTCCTGCTGAAGTTGGCGATAATAGTTCTGAAGGGCATGGGCTACGGCGCGCGCAGCACCACCTGGGAAAATAACAATGCTGAACCCGAGCTGGCCTAGTTCATCAGCAGAATGTATGGGCGTCATACCGCCTTCCACCATATTTGCCAGCAAAGGCAGCCGGCCTCTGAAACGGTCACACGCCTGACGCATCTCATCTTCTGTTCGCAATGCTTCGACAAACAGAACATCCACCCCGCACTCCATGTAGGCCTGCGCACGCTCGAGCGCCGCATCCAATCCTTCGACAGCCGCCGCATCGGTGCGAGCAAGAATCAGCGTATCGTCACTGCGACGTGCGTCCAGCGCCGCCTTGAGTTTGTTGCACATCTCTGTGACCGGAATCACAGACTTGCCTGCCAAATGCCCACAACGCTTTGGAAATGTCTGGTCTTCGAGCTGGATCATGGATGCTCCGGCCTTTTCAAACCCTCTTACCGTACGTATCACATTCAGCGCATTGCCAAAGCCTGTATCACCATCAACCACAATGGGCACGTCAACACGATCAGCAATCCGCGACAGGGTCTGCTCAACTTCGGTATAAGTTGTCAGGCCCACATCAGATCGGCCCAACCTGGTGTAGGCAATTGATGCACCCGACAAATAGACAGCTTGAAAACCCGATTTCTCGGCAATAAGTGCGGAGAACGCATCGTAGACGCCTGGCACCAGCAGGCAAGAAGAGTTCTGCAAAAGGGATTTGAGTGTTTTCATCAGTCTTTAATAAGATAGCTTGCGCTGAAAAATGAGTGCGGCAGTATGAATTAAGACGCGGCGAGTTTGCGCTGCAATTGCGCCAGCAAACCACCTGCAGCCACCATTTCAACAAGAAACGAAGGGATGCTGTCGCAATCGAGTATTCGGGGCGAGGCGTCACCCGCGTTCTCCCCACCGTGCACGCAGAGCACCGACTTCTCGGTGTCTATTTCTATGTAGCTGCCTTCAGCGATGAGCTCGGCCTCTGGACAAACAATAGCAAGCAAACCGAGGTTAAATGCATTGCGAAAGTACAGGCCGCTGAACGAAGGGGCAATGACAGCCTTCACACCAAGCTGCACCAGCACGCCAACGGCTTGTTCACGCGACGACCCAATGCCAAAACCTGGCCCGGCAACGATTACATCACCAGGGCGAAATGCGGCAGCGAGCCCCGGATAACGGGCTTCCAGGCAATGACCGGCCATTTCAGGCAAGTCCAGCTTCATGTATGCGCCAGGCGCAAGCGCGTCGGTGTCAACATTTTCGCCGACACGCCAGACTCGGTGACGTTCCATTATTTAGCCTCCGCCAAAATAGCTCGTGGATCGGCGATACGGCCTGTCAATGCCGAAGCAGCCACTGTGTAGGGCGAAGCCAGGTACACATTGGTATCCACCGAACCCATACGGCCTTTGAAGTTGCGTGCTGTGCTGGAGATAACATTGGAGGCACCGGCCAGCGCATTTCCGTAGCCTGAACATGCCCCACAAGACGTTGCAAAAACCTGTGCCCCCGCCCCAACCAAGATATCCATAATTCCTTCTTTTTGTGCATCTTGCTGGTCGCGCATGGTCGCAGGCGCCACCATGAGCCGCACACGCGGATCGACCCGCTGCCCTTTCAGAACCTGAGCCGCTGCACGTAAGTCTTCGAGCTTGGCGCCGGTACACGCGCCGATATACGCTATCTGGATGTCTACATCGTTAAAATCTTCAACCGAATGTACGTTTTCGGGGCTATGGGGCGCAGCCACCATGGGAGCAAGCTGTGAAGCATCGAACGCCCGAATTTCACGGTCTGCGTCTTCATCAGTTTTCCAGTGGTTCAGATCAATCTCGATGTCGACACCTATTGCGCGCAGATAATCCATTGTCGTTTGATCCGGTGCAATCAGACCGACCTGAGCACCCAATTCTGCACTCATGTTGGACAGCGTCATTCGCTCTTGCATCGGCAAGGCAGAAACCGCACTACCGGAGAATTCAACAGCGCCGTAATTCGCGCCGTTCGTGCCATACAGACCAATCATGTGCAGCATCATGTCTTTGGCCGTTACCCCGGGCGTCAGGCGCCCTGACCACTGCATGGAAATCGTTGTGGGTGTTTTCACCCAGATTTTTCCGGTTACGACCACACCCAGCATTTCTGTGCTGCCAATGCCAAACATATAGGTACCAAACGCGCCTCCCGTAGGCGAGTGCGAATCGCCACCGACACAGAACATGCCAGGCCGCAAATGCCCTTTTTGAGGAAGCACCACATGACAAATACCGATGGAGTCGTATACATGCGGGAGCTGCTGCTCGCGCGCCCAGTCACGGGCGATTTTCAAGATGCGACGCGAATCATCATCTTCTTCGGGTACATAGTGATCCATGACCAGAACGACCTTGGACTTATCCCAGATCTGCGCGTTCATTTTCTCGAGCATGGGCTTCAGACGACGAGGGCCACTGGAGTCGTGAAACATGGCTAAGTCCACGTCACACGTCACGATTTCGCCCACCGCGACCGTTTCACGCTGACAGGCTCGCGCAATCAGTTTCTGAGCTAATGTCTGTGCCGCCATGCGAGGCTCCTCGATAAGACAGTTTTGGGTCAATGCTTGAATTGTAAAGATGTACTTATAACAATACAAGTTAAGATTGTGTTCAAGAAAAAAATGGACTTAGGTCCAGCCATAACGAAACACTTTCTGACCTTCATTTTTTAAGAGCAAACATCTCCTGAGCGACTGGAACCGGTTGGGGGGTGTGTCTGCATCACAAACGCGCCACTGAGTGCAGCGCTATGCGTTGACATGTCGTCAGCACCATTGGCGTTATAACGTCCGAACCACCCTCTCCACCGTCAACCCCTGAATCAAAATAGAAAAAACAACCACGCAGTAGGTTAGCGTTAGTATCACCTCGCGTTCATGGCCTGGCGGTATGGACAAGGCAAGAGCGACCGAGATACCACCACGCAAACCACCCCATGTCAGCACGCGCCACGCATTGGCCGAAAGATTGAAGAATCGAGGTGCCAGACGCATGGGAAACCCAACGGTCAGAAATCGCCCAAGCAAGGTCACTACAATCGCGCACAAGCCTGCAGCCAGCAACGGCATCGAAAACGTGACCAAGAGCACTTCAAGGCCTATCAGCACAAACAGGACCGCATTAAGAATCTCGTCAACCAGTTCCCAGAACATATCGACGTAGCGGCGTGTTTCGTCGGACATCGCCAGCGCTCTACCGTTGTTCCCTATAAGCAAACCGCAAACAACCATTGCCAGGGGTCCAGAGACGTGCAGACGCCTTGCCAGAGCATAGCCTCCCATTACTGCCGCAAGCGTCAACAACACTTCTACTTGATACTGGTCGATGCTTTTAAGCATGCGGAAACCGACATAGCCAAGCACAAGGCCCAGCACAATGCCACCACCCGCCTCGCGCAGCAGCAACCCAGCGGCCTCGCCCCAACCGGGTATTACGCCGGTGGTGGCAGCACCAAGAAACAAAGCAAAAACCACCACGCTCACCCCGTCGTTGAACAACGACTCGCCAGCAATTACCACCTCAAGGTTTTTTGGTGCATTGGCACGCTTAAGAATGCCCATGACCGCAATCGGGTCAGTCGGTGAAATCAGCGCGCCAAAGAGCAGGCAATACATTATCGGTAATTGAACCCCTAACAGCGGCAGTATCAACCAAACCGCCAAGCCAACAATTACAGTGGAAGCCACTGTGCCGATCAGTGCAAGCGAGCCGACCTGCCAGCGAAACTGCGAAAGCCCACGAAGGTCAACGTGCAACGCGCCAGCAAAGAGGAGAAAGGACAACATCCCCTGCATCAAGACATCGGAAAAATCGAGCGACTGAAGAAAAGACACTTCGTAGCGTCTAAGCCCGTGATCCAGCCCCAAAGACGCTGCAATCACAATACACAGGGAAATGGCCAAGGCGATGGCCATGACACCTATGGTGGTTGGCAGCTTTATGAAACGCTGATTTACATAGGCGAGTACGGCCGTGATAACCAGGCACAGCGCAGCGACTTCGAACATAGCTCTCCTCAAAACAAACGATATGCTGCCAGCAGCGGCCTTATATATTAAGCAGCGCATATCGTGACTGAATTCTACTCCCCGGGCCCCAACGCAAGAGCTGATTAGTATGTGCCTGATTACTAACCCAGCTCGCTCTCACCACAGGTTCCTACAACAACGCGGCGTTCCCTGCCATAACGCGTTATTCTCCAAACAGGCAAAAAGGAGAAGGCGATGAAAGTAATTGCTGCGTTATCACTAATCGTGACGCTCGCCGGATGCGCCACACCCCATGCAAACCTAACTACCGAAAAAGACGTTGACCTAAATAAGTATGCAGGCACATGGTACGAGCAAGCGCGCTTACCCAACCGTTTTCAGAAACAGTGCGTTAGTGACGTACAGGCTGATTACGTGCTGCGACCGGACAACACCCTACTCGTAACCAATCAATGCCGCACATCAGACGGCAGCACGGAGGTTGCCCAAGGCGAAGGGCGACTGTCAACAGCGGCAAACCCACGCGACCCTGCAATATTGCAAGTGCGGTTTGCGCCCGCGTGGACATCTTGGTTGCCGTTCGTCTGGGGCGACTACTGGATCTTGAAACTTCGTGATGACTACCACTATTCTCTGGTGGGCACACCTGACCGCAAGTACCTCTGGGTGCTGTCGCGCAACAAGCAGGCAGACAAAGACATTGTTACTGAGCTGCTCAATTATGCGAAGTCGCTGGGCTTTCCTGCAGAGCAGGTTGTGAGAGCGGACGCGCATTGATGGCACCGAGCGCGCCATGCGCCATGGTTCGCATGAATAGCGCAAAGCGCTGGCCGACATCGCCCCGGTCTGACAGGTTAAGTATGGTGCGCTGCGCGTCCGTCCACACCAGATTGGCGTGCCGCAGCAGCACTGCCCTGCGGGGCACGTCTGCCTCGCAGGCCACAACGGCGGTCAGCACGTCGAGCATGCGAATCAAGACCGCCGTGCTGCCCGCTGCATTTTGCCGAATCATGTTGAACATGACATCAACAAGGCTTTCGTAGGTAAAGTTGGGCACCACCAGTGCAACTTGCTCTTCGTGAAGGGTCACGCCACTGGGCAGGTTTTTTCCGGCCAGTTCGCATAGCGCTGCGCCTAGTCTGTCCAGTACGCTCATCGCGGTATGCGGATCATTAATACCGGGAGACAATGCGCGCACCGCCACTTCGACCAACTGGCGCACTGCGTATTCTGCATCACCGGCGCTGCCGCGAGTAAGGCCCAAAGCAGTTGCCCGACGCACCGCTGCTTCAGCATCAGGCACCTGCACAGTCATGACGGCAATAGGCGCGCCAGGAAAAATATAGTCGCCCCGTCGCACCAGCAAGCGAATGGCCGTGCCTTGCTCGGCGGCCCAGCCTGCCAGCTCTTCTTCTGATAGTTGCTGCAAATAACCTCGTCGTGCGTCAACGATTGGGGTTGCGTTGGCCCAAAACGACGCGTCTGGTGCAGTGGCTTGTGCCTGGTCGGTAACCAGACGATCCATGGCCCACCTGATGTCGTCACTGACGAGTTCTACAACCGTATCAACGTTGATGCGGTTGGCCATGTGTGAAACAAAATAAACCAGGATGGCGACACAGATAAAGGCAAAAATAATGCCCACGGATAGGGCAAGATGAGGCGTAAAGACACCTTCTTCTTGCGTTCTAACGCTTCTGAGCACCATTAGGGCATACGAAAATGTGCCCAAATACACACCCAACGTAAGCTGCACCCCGCGGTCTTGCGTAAAATTTCGAAGCAGACGCGGGCCCATCTGGCCTGCTGCCAGCGACAAGGCCGCGATGGTAATCGAGAACACCGTGCCGGCCACCCCAATGGTTGACGAAGCAATCGCACCTAGCAAGGTACGCGCACCCGTTCCCCCGCCGTTATATAACCAGTTGTTGTCGATCAGCCAGGTTGGCAAGATGTCTTGCCTGTCAACGGCCAAAAGGCCCAGGGCCAAAAGTATGCCCCCAAGCACCATAACCCCTGGAACCAGCCAAAAGGTATCCCCGAGTTGATTAAGAAACTTGCGTAACCGTGCTGTCATCTTGCCTCAGCTAAAGTGTCTACTGTCGTATTATTATGCAGGCAAACTGTGCTCAACGCCGACCCAATGGCGTTAACCACCGCGTTACATGACAACCACCCAGATTTCCGGCTATGCTTGCATTCTTATTATTTCATGGAGAGTTAAATGAATAGTCGTGCAAAACAGGTTGTTGTAGCGGTGGCAGCCGCAATGCTGACGTTGTCATTGGCAGCCTGCCAAAAAGAAGGGCCTGCCGAAAAAGCCGGCAAAAAGCTGGACAATGCCGTTAGTGAAGCCGGCGCAAAAATAGAAAACGCAACAAAGTAGCGACCCGCAGGGCAATAATAGTGTGCCCTTAGGCTTAATAAGCCCTCCCAAGGTCTGCTTTACGCGTATGCAGCGCCACTCGCTCGCCGAGATTGGCGTTGCTTTGCGTTTAGCGTCTTAATACCAGCATTTATTGCTTCTGGGCCGATGACGATGCAGCATCGCTCGCCATCAAATGCTCGGCAACGGCCTGAAAGGCGGGTAAAGAGGTAGGATCACTTCCCGCATTGGCCGCCACAGGGTGCGAGGCAAAGCGCGCGATGACCATGTCGGCTTTCGGGTCTATCCAGATGGTCTGGCCGTGTACGCCCCGTGCAGCATAAGCTTCGTGATCATTACCGCTGACCCACCACATGCTGCTGTAGCGCCAGTTTGGCAATAGTTCATAACCCGCCGCCTCAAACTTCTTGACATCACCTCCGTGTCGGATGGCGTCAATGGCGGCTTTGGGTACTATCTGTTCTCCGTTCAATTTGCCGCTATCGAGCATAAGTTGCCCGACGCGTGCCATATCGCGCAACGTGGCGTTAAACCCGCCGCCTGCAAAGGGTGTGCCGATAGAGTCTACGGTATAGAAGGCCTCGCGATCGGTGCCGATACGACTCCAGATACGTTCAGCCAATACCTCGGCAACTGAATGACCTGTTGCGCGGGCAATCAGCCAACCCAAGGCGTCGGAGTTGATGGTTTTGTAAGCAAAGGCCTTTCCATGAGTACCGCTTTTTTTAACCGTCTGCAAAAACTCGAAGTAACTGCGCGGGCCCACATAGTCTTTAGGCTTGGGTAATGGGCTTCCTGCTTCGGCGTACGTCCACACCTCCGCTTCGGGGTCTGCATAGTCTTCCGAATAATCAAGCGCAGTTGTCATATCCATAACTTGCCGCACGGTTGCATCGCCAAACGCACTTTTCTTCAGTTCAGGAATAAGATCGCCAACGAGAGCCGCTGGGTTCAGCTTACCTTCGGCAACCAGCACTTCGCCAATAAGCCCTGTCAGCGACTTGGTTACTGACATAGCGCCATGCAGCGTATTCTGATGAAGGCAGCCTGCGTAACGTTCGTACACGACACGCCCGTGGTGCAAAACGATAACGCCATCGGTATAGTTGGCATCGAAGGCTTGGGCCCACGTCATGGCTTTGTTCGTACCCAGCGGTGTGAAGCTAACTGCATCAAGCGAAGGGTCGAGCGTCACGGCCAACTGACGAGCGCCCTTGCTGCCATTATCTACCGCAACAGTGGGCATGAGCTCGCGAAAATGGCAGACCGTCCAGCGCAACTTTGGAAACGCGAAGTAATCTGGGTCAGTAAACCGTATGGTCTTGTCGGCGGCAGGCGGAAAGCCCTGCATCCAGCCCAATGTGTTGGGGTCGGAATCCTGGGCCGATAAAGGCTTTGTTTGTTGGGCCACTGCATTGCCTCCCAAAACCAAGGTAAGGGCCATCGCCCATGCCGACATGCGTTTCATTGAATTCTCCTTAATCCAGCTCTTGTACGCCACCGCCAGAGACCGTCAATATCTGCCCACTGACCCAGCTTGCTGCAGGCGAACACAAGTAGAGTGCCGCATTGGCCATGTCTTGCGGCTCACCCAATCTATTAATGGGTGTATGCATCAACATGGTTTTCTCAATGTCGTCATTAAGCACTGACTCGAGCGCTGCCGTTCGTGTAGCTCCGGGCGCTATGCCGTTGATACGTATACCTTTTGGGCCCAGGTCGAAGGCAATATTGCGGATCAAATGATTGGTGGCTGCTTTGGAAGAACCATAAGCCGCCATGCGCGTGTTTTTGTTTTCGCCTGCCATTGAGGTAATGGCCAGCATAACCCCGCCGCCCACGCTTTCCATTTTAGGTGCGGCAAGCTGAGCAAGACGAAACAGCGAAAACACATTCAGGTCAAAAGCCCGACGAAAATCAGCCATGGGCATGTCGAAAGGCTTGGGCCCGCCACCGCCCGCATTACTGACAAGAACGGTTAGCTTGCCCAGACGCTGTACGGTTTCTTCGACCAACCGCACCAGGTCTTCTTCTTTGGTTACGTCGCAGGCCATGGCTTCAGCCCTGCCACCTTGCGCCTGTATGGCCGTGGCAACTGACTGCGCTGACTCAACATTAAGATCACTGACCATAACGGCAGCCCCGGCAGCTGCAAAGGTTTCGGCGATTGCGCGACCAATACCCGCTCCCGCACCCGTAATAAGGGCTACCTGACCGTTTAATTTGAAATTGGCAGAATCATACATATTAGAATGCCTTTAAATAAATGAACAAGATCTACCGCTTGATGTACCAACACTCAGAGCCATACTGAACGCAGTCAGCAATAATCAGGCCTTGAGATAGCTTCTCGGGCCTTTCTTCCATACTATGGCACGTATCCGTGTCTTAACAGATTAATATGCCTATACCCACTTCTTCGAAAAAACGGCGTCGCGATGCCGAACTCGAAAATGCAATTATCGAAGTCGCTTGGGCCGAGCTACTCAAGCGCGGGTATGCGGGCCTGACGATGGAATCCGTCGCAGCAGCCGCAGCTACCAGCCGCCCTGTACTCGCCCGCCGCTGGAATGGCAAGGCGACTCTTGCCGTGGCAGCCGTAAGCCACCAGCTGGCAATAAAGCCTATTAACGTACCTGACCGTGGCAACGTTCGTACAGAGCTGCTTGATTATCTGGATCAGGTCAGTGACCTCGCTCCAATCATCAACATGATTTTCTCCATGCTGTCGGACACAAGCTTTCGCGAAAGCTACCCTTCGGCTCCTGAGTTACGGCGTATGTTTATCGCGGGAAGAGCCGACAGCCTCAAGCTGATTCTGCACCGTGCTGCAAAACGCGAAGAGATCGACGCAGAAAAACTCATCCCAGCGATTGAGTCATTGTTGGGCGACCTCATCGGGCACTACATTTTGATAAACGGAAAGGCACCACCCAAAGCCTTGCGGGTAACTTGGGTCGACGCACTTTTGTTGCCGCTGGTGCTAACTCGTTGAAACCGTCTCAAAACGTATAAGCGACACCCGCTACAGCATGCAGCTGCGTTTTTTTCTCAACAATTGGGCTGTCTGCAGCCTTGTCCAGAAGCGAGCTGGCACCCACCGCCCCCGTAATGCTCCAGCTTTTGTTAAGCGAATAATTGACAGCCACGCGCATCGAGACGTCTTTGAAGCCCGCTGACGGGTGATATTGAGACCGGCCTGAACGCGCAGACTGACCCGAATCCACGCCAAAGTAGCTGCCCATATACTTTTCATTGGCCCAACTGACGGCAACACTGGGAACCAGCATCAGTTGACTGGTCACCGCATAAGGGTAAGACGCACGCGCCACGACAACCAAGCCGCGCGAATTTTTATTTAATGCCTGGGTCGCTGACAGGCGCAATCTGGCTCCCGCTACATTGGTAGACATAAACACCCGCGCACCCACCGCATCAGACAACTTGCCGATGCCATGTGGCACATCGCCACTTCTGTAACCCTGCATCAGGTTCAGGCCTGCACCCATGGTGATGGCAGGCGTCTCGACAATATTTAAGCCTATGCCATCGTCGGTCCGGGCAAATATCCGCCCTTTCTTAATGTCGACCAGGGGTACCGCACGTAATCGATGCGAGCTCGATCCCTGATACGTGGGTGTAACTGCAACCCCTGCTCCGATCTTGATTCGGTCGTCTTGGGCGGCATGCGCGCCTCCCGAGGCCATCAGGCAGAGTGTGACCAAAGCGAGGCCCCGCCGCGCAGAGCTGCCACGCGATCGGTCGAGGAAGGGGGTAGAACAGTTCATTCGGGACTCCAGATTAACAATAAGATGCAGAAACGCATCTTAATAGCGAGTCTATCTAAAGTCAAGATGCGAACTCGCATCTTATTCTGAGAAACAGCATGATCGGCCAAACAGCAGAGCGGATGAGTCAAAGCGATGTTCGGCGACAAATAATACGAGGGCCCACGTTGCCCCATGCTGCAGTGCGGCACTAAGCCGGTTGTCGTTTCACGCCGGGCATTGTTGTAGCTAGTCGCATCAACAATTCTTTGGCGATCACAGTTGGTTTCATCACGAACCAGCATTCGGCGACGCGCAAGACCCGTTCAAACCGATCGATACGCACGTCCTACTCATGCGGCGCCCCGGACTGCCTGCGATATAAAAAAAACCCCGGCGTCAGGCCGGGGTTGATATGAGGTTGTATATGATGGGTTATAGGCTTGCGCCCATTGAACGCCATCACAAAGCTCAGTTCAATTTAAGTCTTAGCAACCAGCCACGTCAATTGATCTGGCTGGCCCAGTGTTTCAGGATAAGACCTCAACACGCACCGCTTTTCTATGGGTTGCGAATCGGTCCACCATGGTTGTGCTGGCCTCATTCAGGCCTATAACTTCTACCTCAACGCCGGCACGACGAAATTTATCCACAACCTTGTCCAGTGCACCGACTGCGGTAATGTCCCAAAAATGGGCGTGGCTGACATCCAGACAGACCTTTTTAATGTCTTCTTTGAAATCAAAGGCGCTGATGAACTGCTCCGCAGAAACAAAAAATACCTGCCCGCGGATACGGTAAACACGAGATTGGCCGCCGTCCGTGGCCTCAGACTTAATACTCAGAAGTCGACCCACCTTATGGGCGAAAAACACCCCTGACAGCAGCACGCCAACCAACACCCCTTTAGCCAGATCATGCGTGGCGAGCACCACGATTACCGTAGAAATCATGACGACGCTGGAGCTTTTTGGGTGCCCGCGCAGATTGCGCAGCGACGCCCAGCTGAAGGTGCCAATGGATACCATGATCATGACCGCGACCAGCGCAGCCATGGGTATGCGGGCAACCCAATCACCCATAAACACAACCATTAACAACAAGAACACGCCAGCAACCAGCGTAGAAAGACGGCCGCGCCCGCCTGATTTCACGTTGATGACAGACTGGCCTATCATGGCGCAGCCCGCCATGCCACCCAGAAACCCTGTTGTTATGTTTGCAATGCCTTGCCCCACACACTCGCGATTTTTATCGCTGGTCGTGTCAGTCATGTCGTCAACAATGGCCGCTGTCATCATAGATTCGAGCAAGCCAACCACAGCCAGCGTCATGGAAACTGGAAAAATGATTTTCAGCGTTTCGAGATTAAGTGGTACGTCAGGCAGCAAGAACACAGGCAGGGTGCTGGGCAATTCGCCCATGTCGCCCACGGTGCGAATATCAAGACCCAAAGCAATGGAAACAAAGGTCAACACGACGATGGCCACCAAGGGCGACGGAATGGCCCGCGTGATGTAGGGGAAAAGATAAATAATGCCCAGCCCCGCCGCCGTCATGGCGTACACATGCCAGCTTACATTGGTCAGCTCAGGCAGTTGAGCCATGAAGATAAGGATGGCGAGTGCATTAACAAAGCCTGTGATAACCGAGCGCGACACAAATCGCATGAGTGTGCCCAGCCGGAGCAGGCCAGCACCTATCTGAAGCACGCCCGTCAGCAAGGTGGCGGCAAGCAGGTATTGCAGACCATGTTCTTTCACCAGCATGACCATCACCAGCGCCATGGCTCCGGTGGCAGCAGAGATCATTCCTGGCCGGCCCCCAGCAAAAGCAATGACTGTGGCCATGCTGAATGCAGCGTAAAGCCCGATCTTGGGATCAACACCCGCAATAATAGAGAAAGCGATGGCTTCAGGGATAAGCGCCAGCGCAACAACAAGACCTGCCAGGACATCGCCTCTGACATTGGAAAACCAGTCTTGGCGAAGAGATTGCATCATGTATGTATTCCGTCATGACGGCCGGCAATATGCGGCCATCTGGTATGTGTTCCGTCAAGGCACGCGGCAATGTGGCTATCGGGTGAGTATTCCCTCAAGACAGACGCCAGTGTGCGGCCATCTGGTGTGTATTCCGTCAAGACACACGCCAATGCGTGGCCATCTGTCTGGTTCAAGTGCGTCTGGCAGTCAGCATGCCCCTCGTACCGTAAGCGGTGCGGGTTGCGTGTAACGCACTCTATGAAAAGTGCAAGCGCGTGCGGGCACAAACAAGTTAAACCTAGGCTCGCAACGAAAAGGTGCTTACAAGAGAGAAGAATCTGGTGGGGCGATTAACCAACGCGCCAACTTGGCGTTAACCCAGCATTTTAACGTTAATGCGGCAGTGCAGCAATAAAAAATTATTGGGTATTACTGGCATAGCGGGCATCGCTGGTATCGTGGGCATTGGGGCACTTGGCAGACTGGGCCCATTGGGGACATCATAGACATCGACAGCGTTTGTGGTTGATGATCTTGCGGATGCTGACGATCCTGGCGACTCGACGATTCCGCGAGGGTCGTTAGGGCCCCCGACCACGCGCGTATCATGTATCGTTAACGCTAGCGTTATCGGCGGGATGTCTCATGGTACTCGTCAACCTCGGTGGTGTCGCACCCATCACTACCAACAACGGGAATCTGCGCATGGCGCAACCACAACACATGACGAGACCATGATCAACCTGGGCATTTTCGCCAAAGCACCGATCTCGGGGCACGTCAAGACACGGCTGGCACCCGCGATTGGGCTGGATGCGGCCGCGCGCCTGCACGCACGTATGGTTGAGCACACGCTAACCCTTGCCCACGAGGCTGGCCTTGAGGCGGTAACACTCTGGACCTGGCCGCTGGTAACCGACCCGCACATCATCGAGCAATGTCATCGCCACGGCTTTGCAATTGCCGTTCAGCAGGGGCAAAATCTGGGCCAGCGCATGGCCTATGCGTGCGAGCAAGCATCGCCGCAACTTATTATTGGCACAGACTGCCCGGGCATCACCGCCCAACATCTGCGCCGGGCAGCCGCTGATCTCAAGGCGGGGGCGCAGGTTGTGCTAACCCCCGCACTGGATGGCGGCTATGTAATGATAGGTCTGCGCCAGCCTCGGCCCGAGGTTTTCCAGGACATTACCTGGAGCAGCGCCGAGGTGCTAGCCCAGACACGCACAACAATTCGAAAACTAAATCTGCAGGCTATTGAGTACGAGCCGCTATGGGATGTGGATCGTCCTGAAGACCTGATCAAACTGCGGGAAGCGTTTCCCGTTCTGGCCGCGAAGTTGCTGGCGGAAATCACTGTGGACAATGCCTTCACATGAAACGTCTACTATTAATAGGCGGTGGTCACGCCCATCTTGAAATACTAGATCAATTGCGCCGACGCCCGGTACACGATGTACATATCACGCTAATGTCGTCCAGCCCGCGACAGGTCTACACAGGCATGCTGCCCGGGTTAGTCGCAGGCCGGTTTTCGTTGCAACAGGCCTCGATCGATCTGGCTGAGCTCTGTGCGCAGGTTGATGTCGAATGGGTTCCACAGACATGTTCAGCGCTGCATCTTAAACACCGTACAGCAATTGCCGAAAACGGTAAAAAATTTCCATTTACTTGGGTCAGCCTGAACATTGGCTCCGGCCCACAACTATCCATTGAGCGCAGCGAGCATTCCCCCTTTGTCCCGATTAAACCCGCAGAATGTTTTTATGACGCGTGGGAAGCCTTTGTTGCCCGTGCTGCTGCGGCATCTGCAGACTTATCGGTGCTGGTGGCCGGCGCTGGTGCTGGAGGCACCGAACTGGTGCTGGCTATGCGCGACCGACTGGACGGCGCGGGGCTGAGCAAGGTTACGACCACGCTTGTGGGCAGTGATGAGAGACCGCTCTCAGGAGGCTTCCCAACCAAGCTGCGTAAAAGCATGGTTAGCCTGCTTCATCGCCATAAAATCGACTATATCCCGACACGTCGCGTAATCAGCGCATCTGAAGGCTTTGCCCAATTAGACGATGGCACTCGCCTGCCTGCGAACTTCTGTGCTCTGGCTGCTGGCGCATCCCCCTCCCCCTGGTTAGCCGATTCTGGCCTGGCAATCGACAACGCGGGTTATGTGCGTGTCGACAGATACCTGCGCAGTGTGTCACACCACTTTGTCTTTGCGGCCGGAGATGTCAGCGCACACCCAGACCAACCAGGTAAGTCAGGCGTTTACGCCGTACGTGCTGGCCAGGCACTGACAGAAAGCCTGTATGACACCATGGGCTCCCGCCCACTAAAAGCCTGGAAACCTCAAAAGCGCACGCTTTACCTTATTACCTTGCCCGCAAAGCGGGCCATGCTGAGCTGGGGCCCACTGTGGGCCAGTGGCGCATGGGCTTACCTCTGGAAGCAGTTCATAGACACTCGTTATATGAAGCGTTTCCCCCACCCTGCATCCAACCAACAGTCTTCTTTTCATGAGTAGCCCCCATTCCCGCCTGCTGTTTAGAGTTTTCATCGTAGTCGGGCTGGTGACGTGCATCGTCGCATTTTTTGCGACCGGCCTGCATCGTGCCCTGACACTGGAAACACTCAAGAACAGCCAGCACTATCTTGCACAGTTGCGTCACGATTCTCCATGGATGCTGACTGCAGGATTTTTCGCCGTGTATGTAGTGGTAACTGGGCTGTCAGTACCCGGCGCGACCATACTCACGCTCGCGGCGGGCGCTGTATTCGGGGTGGTCGCAGGCACGCTGATTGTTTCGTTCGCGTCAACCCTGGGTGCGCTCGTTGCCATGCTTGTAGCCCGCTACGTGCTGCGAGACACCATACAGTCAAGATTTGCAAGCCGGCTCAAGGCGATCAATGAAGGCGTGGAAAGGGATGGTGCGGCCTACTTATTCGGTTTACGGCTGCTGCCGGTGTTTCCGTTCTTCGTCATTAATTTGGTGATGGGACTCACCAATTTGCCTGCCCGCACGTATTACTGGGTAAGTCAGATCGGAATGTTGCCCGCAACCATACTTTATGTAAATGCCGGCACGCAACTGGCAGGCATCCAAAGTCTGTCTGAAGTGTACTCACCGACACTATTGATTTCGTTTTCTTTGCTCGCGCTGTTTCCGCTTATTGCTCGGTTCGTGGTCCGACGTCTCGCACCGCGAAAAGCCTATAAACCCTGGCATAAGCCAAAAAAATTCGACTGCAATCTTATTATTATTGGCGGCGGGTCGGGAGGGCTGGTTTCGGCGTACATCGCCGCAACAGTCAAGGCGCGCGTCACACTCATTGAATCCCACAAAATGGGTGGTGACTGCCTGAACTATGGCTGCGTACCCAGCAAAACGCTAATTCAGGCGGCAAAAACAGCGCATCAGATCAACCAGGCCGCTGCAACAGGCCTGCTGTCCGAACCCGCAGCAACGGTGTCATTCAAGGCTGTGATGCAGCGGGTGCAGCAGGCAGTCGCCCGCATCGCGCCTCATGACAGCCCAGAACGCTATAACGCGCTGGGTGTGGACGTCATTGACGGCTACGCCAAGCTTCAGGACCCCTGGACGGTGTCCATCACCTTACCCGACGGCGCTACACGCAACCTGACAGCGCGCAGCATTATTATTGCGACCGGTGCCGAACCCGTGGTGCCATCTATTTCTGGCATAGAAGACTCTGGTTTTGTTACCAGCGATACCGTTTGGGCTCGGTTTTCTGAACTGGATGCACCGCCACCTCGCCTGATCGTATTGGGTGGTGGCCCCATAGGCTGTGAACTGGCACAGGCATTTGCCCGTCTTGGCTCACAGGTGACACAGATAGAGGCAGGGCATCGCCTGATGTCACGTGAGGACGCCGAGGTGGCTGCCTTGGTTCAGGCTAGCCTGGAGACCGACGGTGTCGACATTCGAACCGACACCAAGGCAGTGGAATGTTTACACGACGACTCGGGCAAATACCTGCTGATTCAGCGACAAGACGGTCAGATCGAGCGCATGCCATTTGACCAGTTGCTGTGCGCCGTAGGCCGCAAGGCCAGGCTTACCGGGTATGGCCTTGAAGAACTGGGCATAGAAACAAACGGCACCGTGCAGGTAAACCAGTACCTCGAAACGCGCTACCCCAACATCTATGCCGTTGGCGACGTGGCAGGGCCTTACCAGTTTACGCATATGGCCGCTCACCAAGCCTGGTATGCCTGCGTCAATGCTTTGTTCGGCGGGTTCAAACGCTACCCCGTCGATTACCGCATCGTCCCATGGGCTACATTTGTGGATCCAGAAGTGGCACGCCTGGGGCTAAATGAACAAGAAGCGGCCGACAAAGGTATATCTGTCGAGGTTACCCGCTACAACCTTGATGAACTCGATCGTGCCATTACAGACGATACAGCCCTTGGCTTCGTGAAGGTGCTGACAGTTCCTGGTAAAGATCGCATTCTGGGCGTGACCATTGTTGGTGCACATGCAGCAGAGCTGATGGCAGAGTTTGTGCTGGCCATGAAACATGGGCTGGGGCTTAATAAAATCCTTGGCACCATACACATTTACCCCACAATGGCAGAAGCAAACAAGTTCGTCGCGGGTGAATGGAAACGCCAACATGCTCCCCGGCGTATTCTTGCAATAATGAGGCGTTACCACGACTGGCGTCGCCGCTAAGCCATTTTCAGCGCAAGGAGCGCATGCTGATTTCCGAAAACCATTACTCAGACCAGCCCGTCATGCTGTCGCGGGCGTTACAGTCACGTGCGCGACCGTGTCGACCATTACCTCGCACCGATATCGTGCATCGTGTCGTTATCGAGTGCGAGAATCTGGAGGCTTTACTGTGAACCTGCAATGTAAAATGAGTTCAATGGCTACCAGGTATGCCGTGGTGGCGCTGTATGTATTGGCAGCTCTGCTGCCGGGCATAGCGCACGCGTCGTGGGCCGATATTGAAAGCGAAGCACGCGGGCAAACCGTTTATTTCAACGCCTGGGGCGGCGATGAAAGCACCAACAACTATATTGCATGGGTGGGCAAAGAAATCAAACGCCTGGCCGACGTGCAACTCATACACGTCAAGGTCGCCGATACGGCCGAGGTGGTTCAGCGCATTGAGGCCGAAAAACGAGCTGGGCGAGACAAAGACGGGTCGGTCGACCTGGTATGGATTAATGGTGAAAACTTCAAGCGACTCAAATCTGAACACTTGCTGTTGGGCCCATGGGCAGAACAATTACCAAACTGGCAGTACGTCGACACCTCCAAGCCCGTGAGGCAAGACTTTTCTGTCCCTACTGATGGTCTGGAAGCACCTTGGGGTGAGGCGCGCTTAACATTTTTGGCCTACCGCAATAAAGTCCCCTCGCCGCCCGAGTCGCCCCAAGATTTGCTGGCGTTTGCCCAAAAGCATCCCGGGCGCGTTACTTATCCCAAGCCCCCCGCCTTTCACGGCACCACGTTTCTCAAGCAATTGCTAATGACGTTGGCACCTGCGCCGCAAGACCTGAAGCAGCCTACTACCCCTGAAGCCCTTGCGCGCAATCTGCCAGCACTCTGGGCTTACCTGGATCGCCTGCACCCTTTCTTATGGCGTGAAGGCAAGGCGTTTCCGACCAGCGCAGCGCAAATGACCAGAATGCTGGCAGACGGCGAATTGCTGATATCCATTACCTTCAACCCCAACGAAGGGACAAACCTGGTTGCCCAGCATCGGGTCCCTCCTGGCATTTATGGGTTTGGATTTCGCCGCGGGATGATAGGAAACGTGCATTTTCTCGCGATTCCCTATAACGCCAAATCCAGTGCCGCAGCGAAAGTCGTGGCCAATTTTATGCTGTCACCCCGTGCACAGGCGCACAAGGCAGACCCTGAAGTCTGGGGGGACGCCACTGTTCTGAAGATCTCGGCCCTGTCGCCTGCACAGGCCGATTTCGAAAAACTAACGGCGGGCGCACAGGCAGGCGCCATTCCTACGTTGTCCGAGCCGGACGCCAGTTGGACCGAGGCGCTGGAAAACGCATGGCTGGCGCGTTATGGGTCAGGAAACTAGACGGTACCGCCAGCGGCAAGGTCACCAGGACTACGTGTGGCACGTTGTTGCTGTAGCGGGCGCCGCACTCGTCATTGTTCCTATGCTGGCGGGTTTCTCCTGGTTTCTGGCACCGGCCTTGCAAGCCAGTGCGTGGCTGGGCGCTCTGGGCGACCCACAACTTATGGTGGCAACACAGCGAACCCTTTTGACGGCACTCGGTGGCACGGCCCTGGCGATGGTGCTCGCAACGGCAATCATCATGATGGTCTACCCGGGCTCGGCCTGGACGTATCTACGCCTGCGTTTGCCTGTGCTGCTCGCATTTCCCCACGCGGCCTTTGCCATTGGCATTGCCTTGCTGGTTGCACCCAGTGGGTGGGTAGCCCGACTGCTGGCCACCATGCTGGGTTGGGATGCACCGCCACAATGGGTCACCGTGCAAGATGCCCAAGGCCTCACGCTGATGATAGCCCTGGCCATCAAAGAAAGCTGGTTTTTACTGTGGATGCTGGCGGTAACGCTAGGCGAACAAGACATTGTTCGCCAAATGACTGTTGCCCGCAGCCTGGGTTACGGGCGTATGCAAGCATGGGTGCAGGTGCTGCTGCCGCAGATATTGCCCAAACTGGCATGGCCCCTGATGGCGGTACTGGCCTATGGCTTATCCGTGGTCGATATGGCTTTGGTGCTCGGCCCGACCACACCGCCAACACTGGCAGTGCTGACCTGGCAATGGCTGACTGACCCCAATCCGCAACATGTAGCGCAAGGCACAATAGGTGCCGTGTTGCTGACTGGCCTGATGTTGATCTGCGTGCTGCTCGTGCGGCTAGTCTGGGAAGGCCTGCGCAGGTGGGCACCTTACCCAAAGGGGCATCGAAAACTCGGCCGCAGAGCGCCCCACTTCCGGCGGGCCACAGTGCACGTGGCTTTTTTACTCGGCATACTTCCCGGCATACCCTTGCTGCTGTGGTCATTCAGCCAGACATGGTTCTTCCCCTCGGTATTGCCAGCCCAGTGGACGCTGTCTAACTGGATATCCGCCGATCTGAACCCCTTGTTCACAACATTATGGCTGGCACTTGCATGTGTGGTGCTGCTGTTACCGCTGACGCTGATCTGGCTGGAGTGGGGACCGTCCCGCATTGGTGCACTCATCTATGCACCGCTACTGCTTCCCGCTTTGCCACTGGCCGCAGCCCAATACAGCGTGCTGTTGCGATTGAATCTGGATGGCACATCAGCCGGTGTGATCTGGAGCCATCTGGCCTGGGTATTCCCATATATGCTGATCACATTGAGCGGGCCCTATCGCGCCTTTGACCCGCGCATCGTCACCACCGCGCGGGCGTTGGGTCATTCGCGCTGGCAAGCCTGCCTGAACGTAAAATGGCCGATGCTGTTGCGGCCTATTCTTGCCGCAACAGCCATAGGCTTCTCTGTCAGCGTCGCCCAGTATCTGCCGACGCTTTTTGCGGGAGCAGGCCGGTTTGCGACGGTTACTACAGAGGCTGTCGCCCTGAGCGCAGGCGGAGACCGACGCATGCTTGCGGTGCAGTCGTCTCTGCAAATGCTGCTGCCTTTACTTATGTTTTTGCTGGCCGTGCTTGTTTCACGCCGCTACGCACGCGGACGCAAGGGTATTCAATGAAAGGAACCCTCTATGCTTGAAGTCCGTGACCTGACCATTCATCACGCCGAGCACCGACTTGTTGGGCCGCTGAGCTTTTCCGTCGATGCTGGCCAGGTGCACACCATCATGGGGCCCTCAGGTTCTGGAAAATCTACCATCCTGAACTGGATGATTGGCGAAACGAACAACAATTTCCGTTACTCAGGAGACCTATTACTGGGAGGCGAGCCCGTACTTGATCTGCCTGTTGAACAGCGTCGCATCGGGATTCTGTTTCAGGACGATCTGTTGTTTCCTCATATGAGTGTGGGCCGCAATCTCGCCTTTGCCCTGCCACACAACATTATTGGGGTCAGTGCACGGCGTCAGCGTGTGGACGAGATGCTTGAACACATTGGCTTGTCTGGCTTTCACCAACGTGACCCGGCTTCGCTGTCAGGCGGCCAGCGTGCCCGCGTCAGCGTTGCACGCGCACTCATCGCCGAGCCTCGTGCGGTGTTGCTGGATGAGCCATTTTCCAAACTGGACAGCACCCTGCGAACGCAGTTCAGGACGTTTGTTTTCGAGTGGATAGCCCGGCAAGCCATACCCGCTATTCTAGTAACGCATGATAGCGATGACGCACCCGATTCGGGAGCATTCACCATGCTTACACGCGATTAGCATTAATGCGACGCGTAAGGTTCACCGGCGATACCGTTTCGCCAATTCTGTAGCTGGGGTTCCTAGCCTGTAGAGCAGGCGCAGGTGCCACATCAATAAAATGGTTTTGCATGCGCCGTTGTCGTCCCAGCGACGGCCTGAGGTCACCACCTTTGTACGCAGGTTTACCGGGCGACTGCGTTTGCGTAAGCGCAATGACAACTCGATATCTTCCATCAAGTCTTGCTGCGGAAACCCGCCCACTTGGGCGAACACATCACGCCGGACAAACACAGCCTGATCCCCTGTAGCAATGCCACTGATGCGCGAGCGCAGGTTCATCATCGCGGCGATAACAGGCAAAAAACGACTGCGCCCAGCAATAACAACATCGAAGCGGCCCCAACATGCACCCGGGCCCGCCACGGCTGAGGCGATGTCAGCGGTTGCTGTATCTGGCAATTGGGTATCTGCGTGCAAGAAAAGAATAACCTCCTTGCTCGCCAAGGCGGCTCCCGCGTTCATCTGACTGGCGCGCCCCCGCGTCGCAGCGAGCCAGCGCACACCCGGCTCTGTTGCCAATGCAAGTGAGGCATCACTACTGCCACCGTCGACAACAACTACCTCACACCCTGCGTTTACCAGTGACCGTATCTGTTGACACAATGGTGCGAGATGCTCGGCTTCGTTCAGAACTGGAATAACTACGGACAGTTGCATAGTGAACAGATCTCAGACTAATACACACCCGAGCGGCCGGCAGAGGTACGCAACACAAAACCACTTACCTCGTCGAGCACAGGAAAATATGATCTCAACAAGGGCGCGAACGCGCCCACTGGCAGGCTATGCCCTATGCCATCCAAGCCAATATATTGCACCATCACATTAACTGCACGCAGATGTGCAGCGAGTGCTTGCGAGTTTCTGGCAGGGTCTACCACCTTATCCGCCGTGCCAGTAATTAGCAGCGCCGGCGGCGATTTTGCAGAAACATGCCTGACAGGCTGCGAATCAACAGGCGTATCAGGATAAAGAAAGGCTGGTTTGGTCGACTCAGTGGTAATAGGCAAGAAATCATAAGGGCCGGCAATGCCAATCCAGCCTTGCAATGCGGCAGGGCTCACGCCATGTTTTGCAAGCCAGCGCGGGTCTAGCGCTACCATTGCTGCGTTGTAAGCCCCCGCACTGTAACCTGCCACAAATACCTTTTTGGCGTTACCACCGTACTCGCCTATGTGTTTGAGCGTCCACGCCACAGCCTGCGCCGCATCTTCAACAAAGGCCGGATAAGCCACGTGAGGAGACAGCCGA
The DNA here is from genome assembly GCA_013416395.1 of Alcaligenaceae bacterium. Taxonomy (GTDB): domain Bacteria; phylum Pseudomonadota; class Gammaproteobacteria; order Burkholderiales; family Burkholderiaceae_B; genus Allopusillimonas. Next base: position 230,490 of record JACCEP010000004.1, on the reverse strand, counting down.
TAGTCGGCAACTACCGTCATGATACCGCGTGTTGCCAGCGCTTTACCGACAAAACCATACCGTTTTCGCGAACCGCTATTCCAGTTTCCACCATAGAAAAACACCACGACATCAGGTGGTACCTCGCTGTTTACAGGCATGTAGATATCAAGCTTCTGGCGCGCTTCACTACCATAAGGCAGATTATTCACCGCCACGTTTTTGGTATCACTCCACGCAAGTGCATTGAGAACAGTGAGCGGCGAAAACGCGGCCAATACTATCAATAACAGCAATAACACTGTGGCGGCGTAAGTTATATAGTGTACGGAGGTCAATTCAGCAACCACAGTGAAAGGTTCAACATCGAGGCAAAGGGCAGCCGCACCCGACGGTAATGCGTTTATTTATCCTTAGTTCTCCATCATCCGCACCGCGGCGATAAAACGCAAGAGATAGAAACACACGTTCACCAGATAAACATCTAAGCCTGGCGTATGCCGATTACGGCATGATGTCAGCGCGTGGCCAAACGAGAACGTCGTTAAACATACGGTATGAAACGTGGTGCAAGTTCGCTACGTTCAGTGATACGATCGAATCCCCATTCAAGAGGCCGGGCAATGCACCAATTCGAACACGGGCTAATGTGGTTTCGGCGTGACCTGCGCATTGAAGACAATGCGGCGTTGCATCAAGCGCTACGCCAATGCCGCAGGGTGTCATGCGTTTTCGTGTTTGATTCAGATATTTTGTCGACGCTTCCTGCGACCGACCGACGTGTCACATTCATCGATGACAGCATTACCGAGCTTGACCACAAACTGCAGCAAGCCGGCGCAGGGCTTATTGTTCGCTATGGTGCTGCACATCAAGTCATTCCAGAACTGGCAAAAAGTCTGAACGTAGACGCTGTATTTGCCGTACGCGACTACGAGCCTCAAGCACAGGTGCGTGACGCTGCGGTGGCTGACGGGCTAAAGCGTGAAGGCGGTGAACTTGTTCTGCTCAAAGACCAAGTTATTTTCGAAATGAGCGAGATCCTGAACGGCCAGGGCAAGCCATATCGCGTGTTTACCGCCTATAAAAATGCATGGCTAAAGGCCCTGCGGCCGGTTCATATAGATGCAGTTGCCAATGAACCTCTGTTAAGTAAGCTGGAGCCTGTACCGGCCAACCTCCTTGCACGCCCCTCGCTGGAAGACATGGGTTTTACCCGCTCAGCACAACCCGTGCCCGTATCCGCAGGAAGCGAGGGTGCCCAAGCGCTGTTCGCTGATTTTTTACCGCGCATGGACGCTTATCAAGAACGCCGTGATTTCCCGGCAGCAAAAGGGCCAAGCTATTTGTCGGTTCATCTGCGCTTTGGCACCATATCGCTGCGCGCGCTGGTCAGAGCAGCCTACCCGGCCATGCAATCGGGCAGCGCCGGCGCAACGACCTGGCTGAGCGAGCTGATTTGGCGCGATTTTTATTTCATGATTCTTCATCATTTTCCACACGTCACAGACCATGCGTTCCGAGCGGAGTACGACGCCATAGAGTGGGAGTCAGGCGCCGATGCAGATGTGGACTTTGAAGCATGGTGCAGCGGCCAGACCGGCTACCCCATTGTGGACGCCGCCATGCGCCAATTAAACCAGACCGGCTACATGCATAATCGATTGCGCATGATTGTTGCCAGCTTTTTAACCAAAGATCTGGGCATAGACTGGCGGCGCGGCGAGCATTATTTTTCCCGGCAACTTAATGATTTTGATCTGGCTGCCAACAATGGTGGCTGGCAATGGGCGGCATCCACTGGCTGTGATGCACAACCGTACTTCCGTATATTTAACCCTGTCGCGCAGTCGCAAAAATTTGATGCACAAGGTGCTTTCATTCGACGGTACGTGCCTGAAGTCGCAGGGCTTTCAAACAAAGACATCCATGCACCATGGCTGGCCAAAGAAAACGCCCTTATTGCCGCCAAGATAAAGCTGGGCGAAAGTTACCCCCAACCTATCGTAAATCACCAGTCTGCCCGCAGGGTAGCGCTTGCCCGCTATGATGTGTCGGGGTCGACGTAACGTTGGTTTGCAACGGGCTTTTCAAAAACATCATAGGGCCAGCTTCTCAAACACACCCAACGACCCCATTTGCCCGCCTTTGAGCATGACATCCAGACCGTCCAGCGACGCCTGGTTGGAATGCAACCGGCACAGCGCAACGCCCGGGTCTATCTGGCCAATATAAGTTAGCCCCCATACATCCAGAGAAAGAATTGCAAGACTGGAGGTGTCACCACCCGCAAGACCCAACCGTGCTGGGCGTTGCGTCTGCAAAACCTCGGCAAGCAGTGCGCCACTGGCCCTTGCCAGCGTGGCGGGGTCAACGGCTTGGTCTGTTGAAGAACCCTGCTCAGCATGAACAAGATGCGCCAGCACATTGCGGCCCGCCTGCAAGCCCTGCTTAATACGTTTGACGATACCAGCCCGAGCCTGTGAGCCCGCGCCAAGCAGGTCTGCAACAGGTATGGGAATATGCAGATAAGACGTGGCAACTTCAATTTGCCGGGCGGTCAGGGGAGACATACTCCCCGACAACACTAACACTGGGCCAGCCGTCTCTGCACCCTGCGCGATCTGGTTCTGATCAGATGCAGCACCCAAACTCGGGGCGTTGGCACACGAAGAGCCCAACAACTGCCCGTCCTCTTCAGGCGAAACACGCGCCGCACCCTCCGGCGCCATGGCCTGCCAATGCGCCAGCAACGCCTGCGCCACGCTGCTTGGCCCGACAGCCAAAGTCTGGCCGCGTATTGCCCGCTGCCAGATCTGGCGCCCAATAACAGGCAAGTGCGCCGGGCACCCCACGTCGAACAGCACGCCATCCGGCCCCTGCGTTATTGCAGCGTCCACCTGTTCATCAAGTGCCTCATCTGATTTTTCATAAGAAGGATACTGAACTGCACTTATTTCAGCGAGCCCCTGCTCTGCCAGATGATGTCGAAGATCAGCCTCGCGCATAGGGGTGACAGGATGGCGGCTCATGGTCGGGTGACGATCAATACGAAAAGCTTCTGCACCCGTCTGAAAAGCCGCAAACAGATTGCTGAACACGCAATACCTGCCCAGATTGGGTTGCCCGCCCACAATAGGCGTAAAGCCACCCGTCTTCAGATTTTTGCGCAGAACACGTACCGCCAGCCCTATGCTGCCAACCTGCGCCGAACTATCAAACGTGGAGCACGTTTTGTAATGGATGACAGGTGCGCCCGTGCCCTTCAGGTAGGCGGCTACCGTCTCAAGCTCAGCCGTTTGATCCTGGTTTTGCATTGATCTGGCAGCACCTGCTATGCCTACGCAATCCAAAGGCCCGGCGTGCGCGAGTTCCTGATCACTGGGCACACGCAAAAACAGCATGGCACGCTGGCCTTGGCGTGCCAGTGTCGCGAGCGTGTCGGTAGCCCCCGTAAAATCGTCGGCGTAAAAGGCAAGCTTGAACGCCATACGCTATTTGGAACCAAAAAAGTCTAAGGCGCGCTGCAGTTCGGGAGCAGTCTTGGCATACTCTTCTTGTGGCACACCGTTGCGTGCGGCGTCCCACGCCTGGCGCAGGCTGGCCACCCCTGCGGCGGGGCCATCAGGATGACCAAGAATGCCGCCGCCCGACATAAACAGCAAGTTTTGACCCGCTGCGGCGTAAGTCGCTGGTACGGTACCGGCCCATTGCCCGGAGGAAAACGCAGGCATGACCTCGTCTTTCAACCCTGGCGCCAATGGCTGGAGGCAATCGCGCGCCGACTCAATTACTTCTTCATCCGATTGTGCAAACTTGCCCTGCAGCCCGTGAACGTGCATGTGATCGACCCCAGCCAGACGCCAAAGCGTTTGATATGCCTGAAACGATATGCCCAACAGCGGGTGGCGTGAAAACGCACCATAACCGTTGCGGTGCCCATGCAGGGCTAAAGGCGTACTGCGACGTAAGCTTTGAACTGCTGACATGCCACAACTGTTAAGGCTGGCCATTACACAGCTACCACCTTCACGCTCTACCAGATCGGCGTGTGCACGCATGGCATCAAGCTCGTCGCTAATGTTAAAGGCCATCATCACATGCTTGCCAGTGCGCTCCTGGTGTTCACGTATAGTCTTCATGACGGCTGGCACGCGTTCGGCCAGCGGCGCATGCATGGGATTGGCGCAGATCTCATCATCTTTGATGAAGTCGACGCCTGCCTCACAAAGCCGTTGCACCAGCTCAGCCGTTTGCTTCGCAGACAGGCCAACATTAGGCTTGATAATGGTGCCTATCAGCGGGCCATTTGCCACACCCGCCGCTACACGCGTACCGGCAAGCCCCACGCGCGGCATGTCAAATGTCTTGCGGTACTCAGCCGACAAAAGCAGCGACTCCAGGCGCAGGCCAGTCACCTCGCCCAGATCATATAAGTTACCCGCCACCGTTGCCGCCAGCGTAGGTAGGTTATTGCCTACATTGGCCACGGGGAACCCAATGCGCACCTTAAACTGCTGCCATGGCCCCTTAACCCCTTTACGCTCCAGCCAGGCATTTGGCAACGAAGGTCTGTCGCTCTGTGACAGCACCTGGACGCTCTGCACAACTGCCCTGGCACGCTGGCGCAAGAGGTCAGTTTCACCCTGAACACGGGTAAACGTGCCACAAGATTGCTCTCCGGCCATTATTTCTGCGACGCGCTCCGGATCCAGGGGCGACTCGACAAGATACTCGGCTACGTAAACATCGGCTTTCATAACGGCTTCCACAGCAACAGATTCAACAGACAGACCAGACGCGCCACCATTACAGCGTGGTCAGGTCAGGAAAGGGACGCACCGGGTCGCTGCCATCCCAGTGTTCCGACGCGTTGCGAATGAGGTCAAACAGTTTTCCCTTGGGACCGGCTACTTCAGACAACTCAATGACGGTGCCAGGGTGGTACTCGGTATCAAAGTAGATGAAGCGCCCGTTCTTACCCACTTCGCCACTCATCACAGGCCTGAAACCCTGCGCAAGAAGCCGCTCCAGATCCTCGTCGTAGCGTTGCGTCCAGTAGGCCACATGCTGCAGCCCTGTGTTGCCCGCTTGCTGGAAATCACGATACATGGACGGAACGTCATTGCGTGTCTGAATCAGCTCAACCTGCAGCGGCCCAGAATTGGCCAGCGCCACCGAGTTATGTGGCTCGTATTCTTGCCCCTTGTACTGGTAGTTCTCAATCGGCACACGTGGGTTGTAGTACCACGGACCAACACCCAGGGTTGTGCTCCAGTATTCCATAGCGGCTTCGATATCCTTCACAACATAACCAAGCTGCCGGATTTCGCCAAAGAAACGACTCATTTGATGTACTCCAGTTAAACAACTGCGTCGTTCTCTCAACGCATAAACAAGTTAGGTAGCCACAGCGAGACATTGGGTACCAATGTCACCACCAGCAGCGATAGAATCAGGGGAATAAAAAATGGCATGGTGCCGGCAATCACGCGATGCAAAGGCATACGCGCCACAATGCTGACCATGTAAAGGCTCATGCCTACCGGCGGCGTCAACAAGCCAATCATCAGGTTCAACACCATGACCACACCCAACTGAACCGGGTCCACACCAGCCGCCAGCAGCGCTGGTGCCAAAATGGGCGCGAGTATCAAGATGGCTGCAATCGACTCCATAAACATGCCTACGATCAATAACAGCACGTTCACAATCAACAGCAGCGCGACGGGGTTATCAGAAAGATGCAGCAGAAACTCGCTGGCCAGCATGGGTACCTGATCAATCGTCAGCACCCAGGCAAACAAGGCGGCTGCACCCACAATGAACAGCACGCTGGCGGTCGAATGCACTGTTTCCCGCGCCGCCCTGATAACAAGACGCCACGTCAATTGGCGATACACCACAAACCCCAGAAACAAGGCGTACACAACGGTTATGCCTGCCACTTCGGTCGGGCCGAACAAACCGCTAACCAGGCCACCAATCAGGATCAGCGGTGCACACAAAGCCGGAAAAGCCACTACAGCCTTGCGCCCCAGGATTGCCAGACTGACTTCAATCGTGTCACGCGGCAGATTCTGGCGTCGCGCCATATACGCAATCTGCGCCATCAGAAGCAAGGTGATGATCAGGCCAGGAATAACACCGGCGAGCAACAACTTCACTGCTGACACGTCTGCAGCCGAAGCAAAAATAATCAAGGGAATACTTGGTGGAAAAATAGGGCCTATCGTCGCCGACGCCATTGTGATGCCGGCCGCGAACTCACCGCTATACCCTTGTTCGCGCATCAGGCGCATCTGCGTGCCACCCAGCGCGCCAATGTCGGCAAGGGCTGCGCCAGACATACCAGAGAAGATCAGGCTGGTAAGCACAGAGACATGGCCCAACCCACCACGAATACGTCCGACCAGCAAGCGAACCAAGTCAAACAAATGGCCTGTTATCCCCGAGGCATTGAACAGGCTTGCCGCAAAGATAAACATGGGTACAGCCAAAAGGGGCGTGGAGTCTAGCGCATTGACCATGCGCTGAGCCAGCACAGACAGTGGAAGCTCAAACCACCACAGCACTAGTCCCGCAGATACCGACATGGAGACCGCAATGGGCACGCCCAAGAGCATGATCACCAAGAACAGCACCAATATGCTCAGACTCATCATGGCGTGGGCCCTTCTGTGACGCCCGCAACAGGATCTTGGTTCGAAAGTACACGCCAGAATCTCAGGATCGCGACCACCGTGAACAGTGCAATGCCCAGCATGGCAGGCAGGTAAAACACGAGATTGGGCATACGCAATGCGGGGGTGACGAACTTGCCGGCCTTCAGCAGAAACTGATAACCACCAGCCAGAAAGAAACCGCAAAAGCCCAGAATCATTAACTCATTGAACAGCCTAAGCCCACGACCCAGGCGGCCATGCACCCGACTGCTGATAAGATCAACCGAGATATGCCCACCGCGCAGCAACAGCAACGGAATCGCCAGATAAACAATACCCAGGCCGCCATAGCGCGCCAGCTCATCGGCCCAGGGCAAGCCGATCTGCAGCACGTTGCGGGCAAATACCTGAAGCACGACCAGAAAGGTTGTAAACAAAAGCATGGCAATGGCGATACGCTCAAACCAGCAACAGGCCTGCTCAAGCACGAGCACCGCCCCCGCCGGGGACGGATTGTGAGTCTTGGTCATGAATAACGTTCCGGTACGCGCGTCTGCCAATAACAGCATGAAGACGCAATGCGACGGCGGGAAGCCTTTACGGCTTCCGCCCGTTTACTTGATATCGGCGATCTGCTTGTAAAGGTCACCGAACTTGCCCTCGAAACGCTCGCTGACTAGTTTGTGCGCTCTTTCGCGAAACGCATCGATCTGCAGACCATCTTGCTCATCAATCACGGTCATCTTCAGCTCTTTCAGCTTGGCCAGTTGCTCCTGCTCCAGAGACTGAACCATTTCCGTGGCCTTGGTTCTGGTTTCCTGGGCAGACCGCTCAAAAGCAGCGCGCTGCTCGTCAGTCAGCTTTTGCCACACACGCTCGTTCATGATGATGACTTCCGGGTTGATAACGTGACGGGTCATCATGAGGTGGGACTGCGCTTCATACAGCTTACTGTTTAGCACGACGTCTACGGGGTTTTCCTGCCCCGATACCTGGCCGGTGGCCAGCGCAGTCGGAACCTCTGACCAATCTACAGGCACGGGCACTGCACCCAGCGCTTCAACCGCCGTCATGTAAATGGGAAATGGCAGCGCTCTGATCTTTTCGCCAGCCAAATCCGACGGCTGCTTGACGGCCTTGTTGGCTGTCAGGTTACGTGTACCAAAATAATAGGCATACAAAGGACGCACACCTGCAGCTTCGATCAAGCCCTTGCTCAGTGACTTCATAACGGGTGATTCAGGAGCTGTCACCTTCATCATATGATCTACATCACGGTACAGGTAAGGCGTGTCCAGTGCGGCAAACGGCTCATAGAGCGAACCTGTTCCGCCAGCAGTATTGTGGGAGAGCGCAATAACGCCAGTTGAAGTCGCCTCGGCCATTTCCTGCATTTTTCCCAGCTGCGAAGACGGGTACACCTTAATGACCACCTCACCATTGGTGTATTGCTTTACCTTGTCTGCAAACATCTGGGCTTGCAGGCCAGCAACACTGCTGGGTGAGTTCATGTGGCCATAACGCAGCTCTAGTGTTTTGGACAACGCGAGCGGCGCAATTGCACACATGGCCAAGACGGTTGCCGCGCGCAATGCTTTATGCGGAACGACGTTCAGCAGCTTAAACATTTGATGTCTCCTTGATTTTAATTGATGTGATTATGCTGGATAATTAAGAATATTTTGGCCTATACTGGCCGAACAGGTCAATCAAATCACATGATGGTTTTTGATGTTAAATATAGAACAAAACAATCCAACGACATCAAGTGATGCGCGTGCCAGCATTGCCAGCATCGCCCGACAGGCAGGTGTTTCAACAGCCACTGTTGATCGCGTGCTCAATGGCAGGCCGGGTGTGCGGGCCGCTACCGCGCAGCGTGTACTCAAAACGGCTGCCGAGCAGGGCTACCTGCCCGACAGCGACCTCTACAAGGCTACGCAGGCACCCGCCATGCGGGTGATGTTTTTGCTTCCTTCAGGCATGAATCGCTATCTGAACATGCTGGGTGATTATGCGGGCTCTGCTCACGAACAGCTGGATCGCTACAACGTGCATTGTCGCAGCCGTTATGTGGACGGCTTTGATCCCCAGAAACTGGCCGAAACACTGCTGCGCGAGAGCAAACACGCCGACGGCATCGCCTTCATGGCGCTGGAACACCCTGTGGTTCGCGAAGCCGTAAATATCCTGGCCGAACGAGGGGTACACACGGTCACGCTTATCTCTGACCTGTCTCGCTCGGCGCGCAAAGCCTATGTCGGGCTAGATAACCGCGCAGCAGGGCGCAGCGCCGGTATGCTTATGGGTCGCTTTGTTGGCCCGCGAGCAGGCAAGGTGGCAATGATCGCTGGCAGCCGCTATTACCGCGGTCATGAAGAGCGCGAAATGGGCTTCCAGCACATTCTTGAAGAAAAATTTCCGGCGCTTGACCTGGTCGGGTTGCGCGAAGGCAAGGACGATGCGGCCACCAACTATCGTCAGTCGCGCCTGTTGCTGGAACAATACCCCGACCTGGTGGGCATCTATAACATTGGCGGTGCCTCAGATGGCGTGGCCAAGGCAATGAAAGAAGCGGGGCGTGATCAAAATATTGTTTTTATTGGCCACGGCCTTACCCCCGACACACGCGCCCTGCTTATCGATGGGTCTATGGATGCGCTACTTAATCAGAATTTGCATCAAACCGTTGTAAACACAGTACGCATCTTTGCCAATGTACGTGACGGCCTGGAACCCATGACTGGTATTGAACCTACGCAGATCAGCGTTATTTTTAGTGAAAACCTGCCGTGATCCACGGTCGAGCATAGCGCCTTATGCTCAATACCGGGTGTGTGATAGTGCTTTATGGCTACACCGCCCGCCCCAACGCGTGTGGCCTGCATCATGGCTTTTCGCGCGCGATGCGCCGCAAGCCACACCTAAAAGCTCATGGTTCGCGAACAATCTTGAAAATGCCCTGGCACGTTGCAATGGTGCATTCCTCTACCATTACTTCGCCCACCATAAAAACCATTGAACGGGTTGCCCGCACGACTCTGCCTGTGGCGATCAAAAGTTCACCGGAGCGGGCCGCATCTAAAAAACTGCTGTTGAGCTGAACTGTAACGCAAGGCGTCTTGCCGGCATGGTGCCACGCCAGCGCACTTAACGCCTGATCCAGCAAGGTTGTAATGGTGCCGCCATGAACCAAGCCTGCCGCATTCAAATGGTTTTCGCTTGCCACCAGGCCATATTGCCAGCCGCCCTCAACTTTTTTGCTTAACAATGGGCCTACCGCGCCCATTAATCCGCCTAGCTTGTGCTCGCGCCAGCCCGAAAGATCAATGTCCATATTATGTGCGTTCCGTATCAGTCATGTGCATAGAGCTGCTCAGATATGCGGCAGGCGTGCTCTTTAAGCTCTTGGATAAGCGTCTTAACTTTTGCTGCAGACAGCTGATTCATGATTGAGGCGGCCACCAGCGTATGCGTAATGTGCTGATTACCGTCTAGAACCGGAACAGCAATAAGCGTAATGCCCGCAATGTAACGGCCATTATCCATGCTGTAGCCATTTCGTCTGGCCGTCTCAACCTCTTTTCGCCAGGCCGTCATGCTGATCGGCTTTTGCCAGCGCAACGAAGAGAAGTTCTTTTCAAGTTCTTCCTGCGACGCTGCGCCAAAAGCGGCAACCAGACGACCCGTTGCGCTGATCAAGCCAGGAAAACGGCTGCCGACATCGACATGCAACCTGAATGGCAGCGATGAGCGCGACAGCGCCGTAACCACCATTTGCCTGATATCGACCACTTCGACGCCAATAGCCGTTACACCCCACTGGTCTGAAATCTGGTCCAGCGTGGGCTGGACCACTTGTGCGAACGAGTTGGTTTCCATCACACTGCGGGCCAACACCAGCATGCCGGTTCCGAGCCGATACCGCTTTGAAGCGCTGTCAAAGGACAGCAGCTTCTCAGCCACCAGCACACGCAGAATATGAAGACAGGTGCTGGGAACCAGGTCAAGCGCCTGCGCAATGCCCTTGACGTTCATGGGCTCTTTGGTTTTACCCAGCAAGCGCAAGATGGCAATGGCACGCGATACGGCAGGTACCGGTCGAATGCGTTGCGGCGCGCGCACGGGCTCGATGGCTTTAGATTTGACGTCCATAGTAGGACGCATCATAAACCAAGTCGCCCGTTCGGCGTTCAATCGAACTTTATCCCCGCCCGTTGAATGACTGGTCCCCATTTTTTCTGCTCCGATTCTGTAAATTTCTTCAGATCACCGGGAACACCGCCTCCAGGCTCGTACCCCATTTCCAGCATGCGCTTGCGGGTATCTGGCCGATCAAGAAATGTCTGAAGCGTTTTATTGAGGGTGTCGATAGCCTCTTTCGGCGTGCCCTTGGGTGCGTACAACGCGTTCCAGGCGATGACCTCAAAATCTTTCACACCCTGGCTCGCAACAGTAGGGACACCTGGCAACAGCTCTGTTTGCTTGAGGCTGGTCACGGCGACAGGCGCTAGGCGCTTGGACTCTATCATTGACCGCGAAGCCGTAATCGTGTCGATCGATACGGCAATTTCACCCCCGATCAGGTTGGACGTCGCCGTGGAAGATCCTTTGTAGGGCACGCCAAACAATGGAGCTTTGGTTTTTTCCTTGAGCAGTTCATAAACCAGTCGGGCGGTTGTGCTGGGCATGCCTATGTCGGTGCCACGCTTGTCAGCCTTTGCATTCTTGAGGATATCGCCTACGGTTTTCAGTTTGGACCCCTCGGGCGTCACCAACACCATGGGAAATGTTCCGAGCAGGATGACTGGATCAAAGTCTTTGGTCGCGTCATAGCCCGGCGATGAGTACAGAAACTGGTTAAGGCTATGGGTGGCATTGGTTCCCATGATCAATGTATAACCATCAGGCTCAGCACGGGCTGCCGCCTGTGTACCGATATTTCCACCTGCGCCGCCACGATTCTCGACAATAAAGGGTTGCCCCAAGGTCTGGCTCAAATGATCGGCAAAGTACCGTGTCGCGATATCTGTGCCTTGCCCCGGCTGGTAAGGCACGATAATTTTGACGGGCTTCACGGGGTATGCTGCAGAGGCAGCCAGCGATGCCGCCGCCAGCGTAAGGCCAAGAAACTTCACTATTACTTTTCGTTTATGCATGGTTTGTCTCCGTTTGTTTTGTCATGTCGAAAATCAAAACGCTCCTTTAATGCTTCTTTGGTGCTTCTTTTGTGCTTCTTTGATTCAGCGCTAATTGCAGTTCCGCTTTGGCTATAGCTCTGTATTTTCAAAACCTGCCAAACCTGAACGAGCGTCGCTTGCGTGCTATGTGTCTTGTTCAGAATGCAAGCTCTGCAGAAGAATCTGTTTAATCTGTTCGTTGTGCTCTCCTAGGGTGGGCGGGTTTGTTCCCGCTTTTGCCGTCGACGCAGACAGCTTGATCGGTATGCCTAAACCTTTGTAAGCCGGCCTGTCGACAACCATCTGGCGATGCCGGGTATGCGCCAGCTCCAGCGCTTCAGGCACGGTGTTAACCGGGCCGGCGGGCACACCATGACGCATAAGCCCCGCACACAGTGCAGCCCTGCCCTCTGCCAGAAACACGGGCTCGATTTCAGCCCGCAACGCCACACGGTTTTGTGAGCGAGCAGCATTGGTGGCATAATCTGAGTGGCTAATAAGGTCTGGACGGTTGATGTACGTGCAAAGCTTGCGAAACTGGGAGTCATTGACAACCCCCAGAAACATAGGTCCATCTAACGTTTCAAAACAATCATAGGGAGCAATATTTGGATGGCCGCTTCCCATGCGCGTGGGCGGCACGCCAGACTGCATCCAGTTGGCAGCTTGCGGCACCAGCAGGCTGAGTGCGGCATCAAACAACACAGCCTCCACACGTTGCCCGTTGCCCGTTCGTTCACGCGCATAAAGCGCCATCAATATGCCCGACAATGCCGTATAACCAGTAAGGTGATCCACCAACGGAATACCGATACGTGTCGGGCCCGTTTCAGGGCTGCCATTAATGCTCATAAGCCCGCACATGGCCTGAAGCACCGCATCGTATCCAGGCAGCCCTCCAAGTGGACCACTCTCTCCGAACCCGCTGATCGTGCAGTAAATAAGTTTGGGAAAGCGGTCTTTCAGATTGGTTTCGTAATCGAGCTGCCATTTTTTCATGGTGCCCGGCACGAAGTTTTCTACCAGAACATCAGCTTGCTCAAGCAACAACATCAGCATCTGGCGGCCTTCGTCGCTGGTCAGATCCAAGGTAATGGCGCGCTTTCCGCGGTTTAGCGCCGTAAAATACGCGGCGTTACCGCACTCGTCGAAGGGTGGGCCAAGCTGTCTGGACTCATCGCCTGACACTGACTCTATCTTTATGACATCTGCACCATGGTCAGAGAGCATCTGCGTGCACAAGGGGCCGGCCAGCACCCGCGAAAGGTCGACGACTCGCAATCCGGCCAATGTACCCGCTGCCGCTTCGTCTTCCAGCCATACAGATGCCGCCAAGCCTTTCGAGCCCATGTTCATAAGACAGATTCCATTTAAATAGATGGCTACCACATTGCAGTTGCCCGTTGCATTCGCGTTGATAACGCAGCGGGCACCTTAACAAACGTTTAGCCCTTGCTCGGTAACTCAACGACTCCGGTGCCCACCACAGACAGCTCGCCGTCTTGATTGCGACCTTCTTGTTCAATTTCGACAAGTTTCCGACCGCCTTCCTCGTATTTGCGCGTGACTTTTCCTTTGATAAAGAGCATGTCACCCTCGGGATTATGCCGACGCACCTTGCATTGCGAGCTACGCAGGAAGCCATCGTCACCCATCCAGTTGGTCAGCTGATGGGTCAACCATGAGTTGCGCTCAGGGCCGTAATCGTATGCGCCAGGCGCTCCCACCTCGAGTGCAAAGTCTTCTTCCCAGTGAACACGCTCAGGCACGTCTGGAATACCGAAGCGGTTTTTAATACCCACACCAGGGTGAGCATCAATCAACTGCCACGCGAGCTTGTTGGCGCGAATGTAGAGACCACCCCAACCCTGGGCATAGGCAATGAAACCCGTGACAGTCATGGGCCCTTTGAACAGAGTCTGCAGTTCATCGCCCACCTTTACATCTTCCCAATAGCGCGGGACGCTGCCTCGAATTTCTTCTTGCGCATAGAGCTTGTAAGCTTCCTGCAGTTCTTCTTCGGTGTAGCGACGTGGCGCGCGGGATCTGGCTTCCTTATATTTGGTACCTTGTTCGCGTGCATGATCACGTTCAGTGCGAAAGCACCAGCTATCCGCTTCGGCAACCTTATCGCCTTCCTGGTTGAAGAAGTCGACATGATAGATCTGCTGAATGGCGCGCCCTGCAAACCGCGTTTCGTGAGGAATCAGTTCTTTCAGGTAGGCTTCCGTCGAGATCTCGTCATTGCGTTTAACGTTTTTGTGCCATGTCCAGTCTGCACCCGACCACATGGCATGTACGCCAGGCAACCCACCAACATAGCCAGAAATAATGCGGCTAGTGGTAAACAGAAAACTGGGCAGTGCAAGAATGCCACCGTGCTGGGTTTTGGCCGCGTAGGCGGGATCACACCAAAGTGGGTTGTCATCGCCAATGCCGTGCGCGTAGTGCCGGATGTTGTCGCGTGTGGCCTCATAACACCATGGCTCGGCGGTATCGCCAATTTTTTTGCCGATTCGGCGGCTCAGTTGCTCAAGGTCGTGGTCGGTGATTTTGGGAAATGATCGTACGGGCATGTCCATGATTGTTGCTCCTGTTTATTGTGTGATCTGTTCAATTGATTGTTCGGCTAACGCGGCTTCTTGCTCGCGAAGCTTTTTGCGGTGAGTTTTACCTGCAGGGGTCTTGGGCAGCTCGGGCACAAACGCAATGTGTCGCGGGTATTCGTGCTGGCTGAGCTGATTGCGTACAAAATCTTGAATTTCTTTGGTGAAAGATGGCGTTTCCTGGCGATTGCTCACGATGAAGGCCTTGACGACCTGACCGCGCAGTGCGTCGGGTACACCTATGGCAGCGGCCTCGCGGATGTCGGGGTGTTTAAGTAAGGTGTCTTCGATCTCTACCGCGCTCATGGTCCAGCCGGCAGAAATGATGACGTCATCCGCCCTGCCCGCATGGTAGAAATAGCCGTCTTCGTCTATGCGGCCCAGGTCTTTGGTAGCAACCCATTCTCCCCGGCGCCATACCTTCATCTCGCCGACTTCATTGGGCGCACACGGCTTGCCATCAACATCCTGAACTTCGACGATGGCTCCCGGAATGGGCTTACCAAGAGAACCTTTTTTTACCGGGAAGTCAGACGCGCCTGGATACGAGACCAGAATGACGCCGATTTCGGTGGTACCGTACATGCTGCAAACCTTGGCACCAAACACGCCCTCTATGTATGTTTCAGTTGAGCTATCAAGAGGCTCACCCGTGAACGACAGTTTCTTGATGGCATAACGATGCTTCTCGATTTCTGTGCTGTTACGCATCATGCGGTAATGGGTTGCCGCAGCCGACATATTGGTAAAGCGGTATTTTGCCAATGCCTCGAGCAAACGGTCGGCGCTGAAACGCCCCGCAAACGCGCCTATGGATATGCCCATGGCAAGCGGCGCCAACGTGCCATGCCACAAACCATGGCCCCATGCTGGCGACGATGGGCAAAAGTATTTATCACCAGGCCTCAACCCAGTGCCGTACAACGCTGCAACCATAAGGGTAACGATGGCCTTGTGGGTGTGTTTGATGGCGTCTGGCATCTCGCGGGTTGTGCCAGAGGTGTACTGGTAGATAGCCAGGGCGCTCGCAGAAGTCGTCGTAGTGAAATCCGCCGGGTAGGCATCCAGGCTGCCCAGAAAACCGTCCTCCATTACCAGTGTCTCGACCTCGGCCAGGCCCTCTGAAAGTGTTGCCTTTTCCTGGTTGGTGAGCAGCAGACGAGGAAGGCAGTCTTGCACCCTGAGCCGCAAGGCGTCCGGACCAAATAGCGTGAACAACGGCACAGCAATCGCACCCGATTTGATGACGCCAAATAAAGCCACATAGAACGCCCGCGATGGCTCAAGCATGATGGCAACCCTATCGCCCTCAACAACGCCGCGAGAAACCAAATAGTTGGCAAATCGGGACGAGTCTTGCGAGAGCGACTGAAACGTCAGCGCTTCGTCTTCGCCCGAAGCATGCACAACGGTAATCGCTACCCTTTCGCTGTCTGTTGCATGACGGTCTATGCATTCGTGTGCGATGTTGAGCTGCTGCGTATCGCCATCAAACAATTCCCAAAGTTTGTCTGGCCCCCAGTGAGCCAAGGCATCGGCATATGAGGTGTAGTCGGTGAGTGTTTTCATGATTAATTCGCTGCTGTTCAGATGTCATAACTTTATGGATTTGCATTTTTATTGTCAAATAACACATCAAATTGTCTATATACAATTAATAAAATGTCGAATAACGGTGCATTAATCCGGATTTCAATAGATAGAAATCGCCGTGTTCGCAGCTACGAAAAGAGGCCCTCTTGCTCCCCTGTATGGTGCATTACAAACATTTCCTCAGGCACTCACGGCCATTCACCAGCATGCTCAAAGCTTAAAATTCGGCGTCCGCACGCGCATGGGTAAGCCGTCATAACGCTTGCCATGAACGCATTGAAGGGGGAAGTAGATGGGGATCGCAAACGTGTCTGTATGCGAGTAAATAGTGGTGAGCACGACGAGCTGGCGCGAACCACCTCACATATCTTCTGAATAGGCGAAAGAAATGGCAGGGGCCACCACACGCATGTTCTGACTACGGAAAAACATAGCAAGAACCAGCACTCACAATTTTTGACTATGTGGAATAAACAAAAGCCATCAAATCGATGGCCTTTGTTTGTATATATCAGCGAGCGAGTACACCGTGTTGCGACGTATTAAGTGCGCACGACAGCGCATAACGTTGCGCCGCCAATATGGATCGCCACTAAGCCCGCCTGAAGACTGCGAGCGCGCGAAGGCGGGCAAAGCAAATACGAGTTGCACGGGAACTGACGCGTTTTTCTGTGGCTTACCAGCGAGCGCCGAACGTAATCCTGAGCTCCTGCAATT
Organism: Alcaligenaceae bacterium; assembly: GCA_013416395.1. Lineage (GTDB taxonomy): Bacteria > Pseudomonadota > Gammaproteobacteria > Burkholderiales > Burkholderiaceae_B > Allopusillimonas. Next base: position 213,750 of record JACCEP010000004.1, on the reverse strand, counting down.
GCGACGCGTCGAGCGGTACAGGCACATCTTTTAACTGCTTGCAGTGCAGCCAAAGTCGTGCCGTCTCCTCAAGCTCTTCGAGGGTTGCCATGGCTGCGGCGGGCGAATCGTGCCATACATTAGGCCCAAGCCTCTCAAGCATGACGGCACGTATTGGCACACCACGCCGGCCATACCTGAAGATAGCCTGTTCAACTAGCTCGGCTGCCTCTGCGGCGCCCGGGCGATGATAGGCAATAAGCGGTACATGCCCCACTTTCATCACAAAATAAGGGGTGAGAGCTGGAATAAGTTCGCAAGCCATCTGTATGTCACCGTGCTGGAGCGACAAACTCGTGCAGGCATGACTATGTGTGTGGATTACACACGCTGTATCGGCATCGAATGCACGTGCCGCGCCATAAATACGCTGATGAAGCACGATGGTTTTGCTTGGTTTGGCACCACTAACATGGTGGCCGTTTCTATCGAGCTTGGGCAACGTGGCCGGATCAAGAAAGCCCAGGCATGCATCTGTGGGCGTAATGAGGAAGCCGTCATCAAGACGCACACTGATATTGCCCGCTGTGGCATGTACATAGCCCCGATCAAACAGGCTTTTGCCAACCCTGCAAATTTCTTCACGCGCCTGGCTTTCATTCATGACTAATCACGCTATCCTGGAAAACGCTTTAATAAAAAAATCTTCTGAACCAAAGTTGCCTGATTTCAATGTAATGTGCACGCCCTTGCCACCATCAACACCGGTAAGGGCATAACACCAAGGCACTCCGGGATCAATCTGCGGACCAATCTGCATTTGCGTAATGCCCAGTGCCTTAACACATGCGCCAGAGGTTTCACCTCCCGCGACGATAAGTTGGCCAACACCTGCATGCACCATGCCAACAGCGATATCAGCAATGGTCGCTTCCACCTGAGCACCAATATGTGCAGCACCAAACTGGCTCTGCACCTGGCTGACCGTTTGCGGATCTGAAGATGAATAGACCAAAACTGGCCCCTGTGCAAGTGCCGGAAGTATGCGTTCCAGCATCGTATTGGCCACATCTTTGCCCGAGGCAATTTGTACAGGATCCAGCGCAAACGCCTGATAACCCGCACGAATAAATGCAGCCACCTGATTGTTGGTTGCAACCGAACAACTGCCAGAAACGATAGCCTGATAACCTTGCGCTGCCGGCAGGGCAGCAGCCTGGTTATTTGCCGAAAGATTAAAATTTTGGGGCAAGCCAATTGCCACACCCGAACCTGCAGTAACCAAGGACAGGTCTTTGACCGCCTCACCAATACTGAGCAAATCATCATTGCTTACCGCGTCGACGATGGCAATACTCACGCCCTCCGCACGCAACGCCTGCATACGGCGCCGAATCGCCTCTACACCTCGACTTACGTCGCTGTAATCAATGAGACCGACTTTACGGTGGCATTGCGACTGCATCACTCGCACCAAATTAGAATCTGTCATGGGCGTAAGCGGATGGTTGCGCATGCCACTTTCGTGTAGCAGCACGTCACCGACGAACAGGTAACCCTTGAATACTGTGCGATTGTTGTCGGGGAATGCAGGCGTGGCAATCGTAAAATCAGTGCCGAGCGCATCCATCAGCGCTTCAGTAACCGGACCGATGTTGCCCTGTGCTGTGCTGTCAAAGGTAGAGCAATACTTGAAGTAAATCTGTTGCGCACCCTGCTCCTGCAGCCACCTCAGGCCCTCGAGTGTTTCGCTGACGGCAACATCAGTTGCTTCAGTACGCGACTTCAGCGCAATGACCACGGCATCAACGTCAACCGGGAGCGGGCCCGAAGGTATGCCTATGGCCTGTAAAACACGCATACCTGCCTGCACCAGATTATTTGCCAGGTCAGTGGCTCCAGTGAAATCGTCTGCTATGCAACCTAGCTTAATGCTCATGCCAAACCCCAAGTTGTCTCGAATTATTTGCCATTTTCAGGCAGGGGAAACGGTACATTCTTGCGTTTGAATCTAATCCTTGGAAGCAAGCCCCAGCACGCCAGCAAGGCTGCCAATACCATAAGCGTCGTAACAAGCCCATTGCTGAAAAAGATCGAGAAGGAACCCTGGGACGATAACAACGCCTGTCTGAAAGCGTCTTCCATTTTATCGCCCAACACCATCGCCAATATAAGGGGTGCGATCGGATAATCAAGCTTTTTGAACACATACCCCACCACACCGAAAATCAATGCGAGATAAACATCCAGCATACGGTCGGCAATTGTGTAAGCACCCACAAGACATACCACGATGATGATCGGTCCGATAATTGAAAACGGCGCTTTTAAAATAGAAGCAAAAAATGGAATCGTTGTCAGCACGAGCACTACCGCCACAATATTGGCGATATACATGGATGCAATCAGACCCCATACAAAATCTGGCTGTTCAATGAATAGCATGGGGCCAGGCTGAAGACCCCAGATCATAAGGCCGCCCATCATGACGGCTGCAGTGGCGGAGCCGGGTATCCCCAACGACAGCATGGGTAGCAAGGCCGATACACCAGCCGAGTGGTCGGCAGCCTCAGGCGCGACAACGCCGGCCGGTTCTCCCTTACCAAAGTTTTCAGGATTGCGCGAGAAGCGTCTGGCGATACCATAGGACATAAAGGATGCCGCAGTTGGCCCGCCCGGCGTAATGCCCATCCAACAACCAATCAATGTCGAGCGAAGAAGAACCACCGCGTGTTTTGGCATGCCCAAAAAGGTACGCCAAACTATGCGAAAGTTCATTTTGGCTTTAAGCCCGTTAAACTCAAGCCCTTCTTCAACGGTGACCAAGAGCTCGCCAATACCAAAAAGACCGATAACCGCAGCAAGATATGAAACACCGTTGATGAGCGAGGTTGTGCCGTACGTGAGACGTAGCTCGCCCGATACAGTATCCATACCCACTGCGGTCAATATGAGCCCGATTAACACCGAAACAATGGTTTTAAGCGGCCTACCACCACTCATGCCAACATAGCTGCAGAATGTGAGCAAAAAGATGGCAAAATATTCAGCAGGCCCAAACCGCAGTGCAAAATCGGCAACGACATTGGCGATGAGCGTAACCACGACAACGCCAGTAAATGCCCCAAACCCTGCTGACAGAAAGGCGGTTGACAATGCTTCTTCTGTACGACCATTCTTGGCCATAGGGTGGCCATCGAAGGTAGTGGCGACAGATGAAGGCTCACCCGGAATATTAAATAAAATCGACGTTGTTGAGCCCCCAAACAACGCTCCCCAATACATCGATGACAACAAGATGATGGCACTGACAGGCTCCATGGTGAATGTCAGTGGTAGCAAAAGTGTGACACCATTGGGCGCGCCCAGTCCTGGCAGCACCCCTACCAGGATGCCAAGTAATACGCCACCCACCATCAGGAGAATATGGTGAAAAGTCAGTGCTGTTTCAAAGCCCGACCACAATAAGCTTAAGTCTGTCATGTGAGTTCCTTACAGCCCCAGGAAGGACTCTACTGGCCCTTTGGCCAGATCAACCTTGAACCACAGATCGAAGACCAGATAAAACGCAACAATAATAATGCTGGCAAGCAGCAGAGACTTGCTCCAAGAGTTTCGTCCCTGAAATTTCACCATATAAAGCAGATAAACCCAAGATGGCGCGTAACAGCCCAGATAAGACATCGACCCAACAAGTACGGCTGTCGGTAGGAAGACAGCAAGCGTCAGTTTGAACTGCTCGCGCGTCACAAACACCGCTTGCCCAGGCTGGCGCAGAATACCGAGAAACAGCAAAACACTGACAGCGCACAATGCAATACCCAGCCTTAGAGGCAGATATCCCGATTGAGGCCCAGTCTCCGCAGCCCATCCCGTATCTAACTGTAGGCTGCCCGCAACGATGACACCCCCAAAAAAAGCGATGGCTACTACGGTTGCGAGCTCCATCGTGCGTCGGTCTGTCAATGACATACTTGCTGTTTACCCGTTTCTGTTGATCAATAAATCAGATCAGTTTTTAACTAACCACTCATTCTTTGCGAACAAGGTATGGTGCTCCGTCGCATCTTTCTTTATATAGGCATTAAGAGCATCACCCGTTTGAAAAAACTCTGATTGCACACCACGGGCAAGCCACGCTTTCCACTCTGGCTTCTCAGTAACCTTCTTAAGTAGCTCGACATAGTAGGCGACCTCTTCTGGCTTAACGCCTCCGGCCATCCACACTGTGCGTGGCATATTAAAGCTGTCAATGCTGATGCCTGAGTCTTTGCACAGTGGGATATCTGCCCACGAAGTATCTTTGTTGATTTTGTCTGTGTTAGCCAAAGGCTTGGAGGCGAATACGCATAATGGGCGTACTTTATCGGCTTTCCAGTAAGAGGCATTTTCACCAGGGTTGTTGGTGTTGGCGTCCACGTGACCGCCGGCTAACTGCACTGCCGCTTCGCCGCCAGATTTAAACGGGATGTAGGTTACGTTGATGCCTGTCGCATCTTCAATTTTGCGCGTCAAAATATGGTCAGTGTCTTTGGACTGCGCTCCGCCAAACTTGAATGCAGCCTTTTTTTCTTTGGCTGCAGCCAGCAGTTCTTCAGCGGTTTTGTACGGAGCCGATGTCGACGTCCAGAGCACAAACTCATCTGCAGCCATTGTGGCAAGCGGGGTCATGTCTTCAATTTTGTAGCCCACCTTCGTGATCATGGGCATAAGCCATGCCAAATTAGTGGAAAAGATCAGTTTGTGCGGATCACCATGGATGCCCTCGCCGTAAACAAAGGCTTCAGTACCAGCACCACCGCCCTTATTCGAAACGATAACCGGCGTTGAATTCAGTTTGTATTTTTGAATAATTGACTGGACAATGCGCGCAAACTGGTCGGTTCCGCCCCCTGCGCCCGCCGAAGCAATAAACTCAACCGACTTTGTGGGCTCCCAGGCGGCGCTAACGCCCGATACTAAACAACCTGCAGCCATGGCAAAAACCAATGCAGACTTCTTTGATAGATATTTCATGTTTGCTCCTATGGGTAACTTTCTTGTGGGTGTGTTTGTAGCTAGCTCACACAGTTATTAGCTGGCAAAAAACACCGTATCTTGATAATTTCTCAATTGAAAAAGTACTGACGAGGTGTCGATCTCGACATCTCCTATGCAAATAAACTGCCCCTTTCGTACATCACGGCTCAAGCGGCAATTTGCAATTAAATAAAATGGCGCAGGGCGATCATCAGCCAGTGCTGCTCCCTCCACTAAAAGAGGCGACACTTTCTCAATCGAATGATGATGTCCGCCCATTTTCAAGACAGTACCCGCCGGCAAAAACTCTGTGGCCTTACCGACCAGGTCGAGTGTGGGCTTGGGATCAACCCCACCACTCGAGATGCCAAGACCAGCAGCCTCAAGCACACTAATTGCTGCCTCAAGACCGAGCAGGTGGCGGGGTATATACATGAGCGCGGTCTTCTGATCCGCACTAACGACATGCCCCTTGCCGGCAAGCAGAGACCAAGTGGCTGCATCATGGCAGCGAATCACGACGAACACGCCGCCAGCAAAACTCAACTCATCGGTTTTCCGCAAACAGTGAAACAGTTCCAGCTTGCCGCTTGCCGTCAGCACACCGCCTTCACTTACAGGTCTGAGCAACTCTGGCACTTCAGAAATGCGCAAAATCGGCACATGAAATTCCGGGGTATCAGGAAGAAAACCCGTTGCGCTGGACACTACCTGCATTTCACAGAAATCAGGGACCGCGCGCTGCGGCAGTTGATAACATGCCTCAGCGCGAGCTTGTATGGTGGTGCGCGCATCTTCGGTATCTAACGACCAAAAGGATTTGAACATCGGCAGGTCGACAACCATACCGTCGCTGCTCATCGCGCCGGTATCATGATCGTAGACAAAGTCGTACTCACTCGCCTTGCCCGCAGCAATGATTTCAAACCCCATTACCTGGGCCCAGGTAATCAGACCAATCAGCAGGCTGGGTTGATCACCATCAACTGGCGTCACAATAAGCCCGTTCTGTCTGGCCATGTGAGCCAAGCCTGGGCCTACAACGCTGTCAACTTCTTTCGACACCAGCGCCAGATGAAAGCCCGCATCCAGCGCCATCTTGGCGTATCTCGCCCCCGCTTCTGGGTTGCCCGTCGCCTCGACCACAATATCCAGAGGTAGACCCAACAGATTCACCAAATCTGATGTGGCAACATAATAACCATCATGCCAGGCCTGCAATGCCGACTCAGGCGTCTCGCAGACCCTTATTAGATCTTCCGCGATGCCGATCTGGATCATGGAATGCACCACGACCTCAGCACTTACATCAACAGCCACACGGCAGTTCAGCAGAGGAGTGCGCATTCCCTGAGCCAGGAAACTACGGCCAAAGCCGCCACTACCCACGATGCATGCGTTGATAGGCTTAGCGATACTAGAGAAATAGGTATGAAAGTTCATATACTTATTATTTTGAAAATGACTAGCCGAATTATTGCATGCAATAATAAACAAAATCGTCAATGCATACTAGTGAAAACCCTAAAACATCTATAAATTGCATGCAAATATAAAATATATGGAAAACACAACCCTTCCAGGAGCTACAAGCACAGCCCGGGGCACACGCACTTTGTCGGCCGTAACGCGGCTGCGTGAACTGATTGTTTCTGGGGTTCTGAAGCCCGGCCAGCGCATTTCGGAACGTTCGGTACTAGAAGAGCACCAAGACTTGTCACGAACGCCGCTACGGGAAGCTCTCAAGATTCTCGCTTCTGAGGGCCTAATTGACCTGACGCCGAATCGAGGTGCGTTTGTTACGCGCCTCTCTATGAAGCACATCGATTCCGCAATGGAAGTATTAATTGGCCTTGAAAGTATTGCCGCAGTGGCCAGCTGCGCTCGCATTACCGCGCCTGAACTGGAAGAAATAAAAACGTTACACCATCAAATGCTGGTGTCGTTTCAACAGCAAGACTTGATGTCTTACTTCCAGATCAATCAGCAGATACATCAGCTTATTGTCGACGGCGCACACAATGAGGCACTGTCACGCATATACAGGGCAGAATCGCTGCATATACGTCGATATCGATATGCAGGCAATATTGAACACACTCGTTGGGAGCAAGCGGTAACTGAGCACGAGCAAATTATCGAAGCCCTCTGCCGCCGCGACGGGCTATTGTTGCGTGAACTTTTACGTGCCCATCACAGCAAGGGATGGGATGTGACACGTGAGTTGCTGGCGACCGAATTGAAGTAACCGCAGGGCTGAAAGCGGGCTAGCCCCGCCTTCGCTCAGACAAGCTGACCCTGCACCTCTTCGAGCGTATCCACGAAGCGGCCCACCATGTCGCGCACCTGCTCTTCGGTAATGATAAGCGGCGGGCAAAAAGCAATACTATCCTGGATGCCACGCACGATTAGCCCGTGCTCATGGGCCCGCTCTACAAGCAAGGCACCTGCCTTGCCTGCAGGGTCAAATTGCTTGCGCGTAGCCTTGTCGGCAACCAGCTCCACAGCGGCAATCAACCCTGTGCCACGCACCTCACCCACCAGCGGATGATCACTCAGCGCACGCAGCGAGGACTGCAAAACCTCTCCGACGCGGGCTGCGTTTTCTACCAGGCCATTTTCTTCGATGATGCGGATGTTCTCCAGCGCAACGGCCGTGGCAACGGGGTGACCACTGGTGGTGTAACCATGACCAAATGTTCCAAGTTCACCCGAGTAGCGGGCAATCACCGACTGTACCGGCTCGCTCAGCAGCACGGCTGCCAACGGCAGATAGGAAGACGTAATCTGTTTGGACAACACCATGATATCTGGCTCTATGCCGAACCGGTCAGAGCCAAACATATAGCCCAGGCGCCCAAAGCCAGTTATAACCTCGTCCGCCACAATCAGTACATCGTATTTTCGGCATACCTGCTGAATTTTGGCCCAGTAGGTTTCCGGTGGCACTATAACGCCGCCGGCACCCATGACAGGTTCGCCAATAAACGCCGCTACAGTGTCCGGCCCTTCACTCAAGATTAAGGCTTCAAGCTCTTCTGCCATGCGGGTGGCAAAGTCATCTTCGGTCTCGCCCGGCCTACCCTCGCGGTAAAAATGGGGGCAGGTAACATGCTTCATTTGTGGCAGAGGCAGATCGAAGCCTCGGTGGTTGTGCGCCAGGCCCGTAAGGCTGGCCGAGGCAACCGTAACGCCGTGGTAGCCCCTGTTACGCGCAATAATTTTCTTTTTCTGGGTTCGGCCCAGCGCATTGTTGTAGTACCACACCATCTTGATGACGGTGTCGTTCGCTTCCGAGCCCGAGTTAGTGAAAAAGGCCGTGTTCATACGACCTTTCGTAAGCTGCACAAGCTTTTCGGCCAGCTCTATAGAGGGCGTATGCGTTTTGTGGGTAAAGGTATGGTAGAAAGGCAGCTTGCTCATCTGCCGCGTCGCAGCAGCCACCAAACGTTGCTCATTAAAGCCTACGGCCACGCTCCACAGCCCGGCCATGCCTTCAATGTACTTACGACCCTGATCATCGTACACATAAATGCCTTCACCACGCTCGATGACACGTGGGCCGATCTGCTGATGTTTGACCGCATTGGTATACGGATGCATGTGATAGTGGATGTCGCGGTTTTGATTATCGCTGAGTGTGTTCATGTCATTGCTCTTAACTGAAGACCAGAAATAAGGAAGGCGGGTTCACAGCACCCTTTTTTACAGCTGGGCAGTTATCGGTCAATACCCTACCGCCTGGCCGTCCCGCCTGGGGTCGGACGCAGCGATGTAGCCGCCATGGGGTTGCCTTACGATAACCTGGGCAGCACCAAAGTCCAGGCTGTCGCCTGGCTGCATGGCAATATTGTGCCCCGCTGCACGCAAAGCCTCCACCACTACCGCCGGAGTGTGGTCTTCCAGCATCACCTTAGGTCCGCTCTCGACTCTGAAACGAGGCGCATCCACGGCAGTCTGAGGGTTGTGCCCCAGGTCGACCAATTGTTGCATCATCTGCACATGGCCTTGTGCCTGCATATTTCCGCCCATTACGCCAAAGCTGGCGTAGGGCTCATCATTGCGCGTCACAAAGGCGGGAATAATTGTATGCATTGGACGCTTGCCCGGAGCCACTTGGTTACGATGGCCTGGCACAAGCGAGAAGCCACGACCACGGTTGTGCAAGGCGATACCCGTATCCGGCACAACGACGCCCGACCCAAAGCCATGATAGTTGGACTGTATGTACGAAATCATCATTCCATCAGCATCGGCGGCAGTCAGATAGACCGTACCCCCGTGCCCGGGCAGACCTGCTGTGGGCACTGAAGCTTTGCGCGGATCTATCAGCGCAGCACGGCGGCGCAGATAATCTTTATCAAGAAGCTGGGCAGCCAGTTCACCCATGCCTATTGGATCGCCTACGTGCTCATGCAAGTCGGCGAATGCCAGCTTCATCGCCTCGATGGGAAGATTAAACATCGACGAAGGGGCGTTTGCACGCGGCGGGTCAAACGTATCAAGCATGCCCAGCGCCATCAAGGCTGCGATTCCCTGCCCATTAGGCGGAAGTTCATGCAGCATATAGTCACCGCGGTAACTCATGGACACTGGGTCCACCCAATCGCAGCGGTTTGCGGCAAGGTCAGCACGAGTAAGTGCACCACCTGTTTCTGCAGAAAAATCAGCCATGCGTTCAGCCAGTTCGCCTTCGTAAAACGCTTTCCCACCCGTTGTCGCAATAAGCTCCAACGTGCGCGCTTGCGCTGGAAAGCGCCATATATCGCCGGCCTGCGGTGCGGCACCTGTCGGCAAAAATGCCTGAGCGTAACCCGGCTGATCTTTAAGCAATAGCGCCTGAGCCGCCCACTGCCGCGCGATGGTCGGAGACACGGCAAAGCCATTTTCGGCGTAGGCAATGGCGGGCTCAAACAAATCCCGAAAAGGCAGCTTGCCGAAACGACGCGACAACTCTACCCATCCCGCCACTTGTCCAGGAACGGTCACTGTGCCCCAACCGAGCTCAGGCATTGCGGACTTTCCATGAAAATAGTCTGGCGTCCAGGCCTGCGGTGCACGGCCTGAAGCATTCAGCGCGTGCAACGTCCCTTTGTCCCAAATGAGTGCGAAGGCATCACCGCCAATACCATTCATGACAGGCTCGACGACCGTCAAGGTAATGGCTGTCGCAAGCGCAGCGTCGACAGCGTTGCCGCCAGCCAGAAGCATGCGCAGGCCAGCCTGGGCAGCCAAAGGCTGCGTCGTACTGACCACATTGGCGGCAAGCACTGGCGTACGACGACTCATGTGGGGAAACTGCCAATATGGATGGGCTGACATAATGACTTCTCTACGTATTTAAGGTGAAGGTTTTACTGACGAACGGGCACAACGAAAATTGAGCCCGACTGCAAGACCATATGGGCTGAAAAAAGCCGGGAACCGATCCTCGGATACTCCTGACCAGGGGCCCCCAACCGTCAACGCGATCTACTGAACAACGATGCCCGCCTGCTCGACCAAGGATTTAATAATGGGGATTTCCTGTTTTATCTGTTGGTTTAACGCTTCTACGCTACCGTCAGAAGGTTCAATACCCATCACAAGCATGCGTTGCTTCACCTTTTCATCCGCCAGTGCAGCCTTAAGCGCGTCGCCCAGCAGACGCGTTTCGCCTGCAGGCGTCCCAGGCGGCGCAACCAACGTAAACCAGGCTGTCAAGTCGAAACCGGGATAGCCCGACTCGGCAACCGTGCGCAACTTGGGCAGCGTTGACATACGCTGCTTGCTGGTAATGGCCTGAACATCCACCTTATCGGATTCCACTTGCGGCATACCGGTGGACACCATATCGAAAAACAGGTCAACATCACCGCTAATGACCTGTGGCAGAGCCTGTGTCGAACCCTTAAATGGAACGTGCAGCAGCTTGATATCAGCGAGTTGCTGGAAATATTCTGCCGCAAGATGCGACGACGTACCTGTGCCAAATGATGCGATCGTCAACGCACCGGGCTTTTTCTTGGCCGCTGCCACGACATCCTCAAGCGAGCCAAAGCCGTCTTTTTTGGTGCTGAGCAAAACCATGGGGCCGATTCCTATCATGCCTATAGGTGCAAAGGCATCCGGATCGTACGATAGGCTCTTGAAAAGAAAACGATTAGTGACCAGCGTTGAGTTCGTGGCAAGCAAAATGGTGTAGCCATCGGGCTGAGACCTGACCACATACGATGCGCCAATCGTTGTTGCCGCACCCGCGCGGTTCTCGACCACCACAGGCTGCCCCAGGGTCTTTCCCATATGCTCAGCGAGGGTGCGGGCCAACCCGTCGGTGGCACCACCGGCCGGAAACGGTGTCACCATTGTGACAGCACGATTCGGAAAACCTTCAGCACCAACAGCACTGGCTGACGCAATGAGTAAGGCCGCAGAAAAAACCGTAAAACCTGCTCTGAACATGTTTGTCTCCTGATTTATATATGACAGGGGGGTGACTTTCTTGGTTGAATTCCGTAGAATGGAATTCAATTCCTTTTTTTCTCACCCAAATATAAAGGCTGCGCACGCCAAATGCAATCGCTTTCCGATATTGGCACCAAGCAACAAGAAGAGATGGGTACCGCACGGCGCCCAGCTCGCCGCAAGCGTGCCGCCACCCAAGGTGACCCCGCTTCGCCTCATTTCGTCGAAGCACTGGCCCGCGGGCTTGACGTGTTGCGATGCTTCACCCCTGACGTCAAGTCACTCGGAAATCTCGAATTAGCCGAGCTCACGGGCCTGCCAAAATCAACGGTCAGCCGTATCGTTTACACGCTGATGACACTGGGTTATTTGCGCTATGACCGGGAATCAGGCCGATACTGGCCAGATTATGGTGTGCTTGCGTTGGGCTTTGGCTGTCTTGCCAGCCTCGAGGTTCGCCAGGTAGCCAGGCCGCTTATGGAAGAGCTTGCACAGGCCACCGGCGCAGCGGTGGCTCTCGGTGCCTTTGATGGAAAGTCAATGACATACATAGATGCTGTACATGGTTCCGTCGCGCTGTACCTGCGCTTGCCCGTAGGCTACCGCGTCGGCATGAACAGCACCATGGGTCGCACGTATTTGGCCAGCTTGCCCAAAGCTCAGCAAGATGTCTTGCTGCCAACGCTGGACGCGCCTGCAGATATGCTGGCCATATTGGCAAAAGCCAGCAAAGAATTCGCTGCAAACGGGTGCTGTTACGGCATAGGTGACTGGCAACCGGGCATCAATGCTGTCGCTGCCCCGTTTAACGCCATTACTGGCGAAGGTACGTTCGTACTCAGTTGCGGCGGTCCTGAAGGCATATTGCCGGAGCCTCATTTGCGTAGCGAGATTTCGGCCAGCCTGAAAGACGTGGTTGCCCGCCTCTCGCTTCCGGGGTTTACAGACTGACCACGCTACACGACCTAAGCGGGCTGGCTGGGCAACACAAGCGCGAATAGTCAGCCAACTGCGACCAATGCTTCATGTTGGAGCAACCGCCGGTATAAAAGATCAGCCGTCTCACTGCGACCTTGTACCCCCGCTGCAGGGTCTATATCAAAGCGCTGCACATAGCCGTTTTCGAGCAACAAACAGCTATCGGTGAGTTCTACGAGCTCATGGGGGTGATGGCTGATGCAAAGCATGGTGGCGCCGGTTTCGTCGAGGCAGCGACGACACAAGGCAGCCAGCGTCGTACGCAAGGCAGGGTCAAGGGCGCTGAAGGGTTCATCAAGCAACAGCAAGTCAGGTTGCAAGGCGAAGGCACGCGCCAGTGAAGCCCGCTGCGCCATGCCGCCCGATAGTTCTCGGGGCCATGCTTGCGCGAACGCGTCAAGCTCAACCTGTTTTAACCAATACATCGCACGCGTGCGTGCCTCGTCTGCATGGCAACCCGCCGCCCGCAATGGTATCTCGATGTTTTCAATAATGCGGCGCCAAGGCAGCAGCCTAGGCTCCTGAAATACCAGCAAGGGATGACGATAGCTATTGCTTAACGTACCCGACGTGGGCTTGAGCAACCCGGCGGCCAGACGCAGCAGCGTACTCTTGCCTGCGCCGCTGGGGCCGAGCAAACCCAGACGCTGCCCTGGTTTCAGTTGGAGGTCGATGCCCCGAAGCACAGCCAAAGACCCAAAATGCAGGGTGATGTTGTTAAGCTCAAGCATGACTGGGCTCCTGCCATTTTCCAAGGTGGCGCTGTAAAGGCTGCAGCAAGGCAAACTCAAGCACGGCCACCAGCAGCAGAATCAGTGCGACCCAGGCATAGAGTTCTGCACTGTCAAACGTACTGCGGGCATTGGCCAGAGCATAACCTGCACCACTTTCAGCGCCCAGCACTTCGGCCATAACGACCAGCCGCACGCCGCCACACGTGGCAATAAGCAAAGCGGCCGTCAGCGGCGCAGTGAGTGCAGGCATGTACAAATGACGCAACCGTCGCCAAAAACCATAGCGGTACATGTGCGTCATTTCGATGAGATTGCGATCAACCTGCATCATGCCTTTTACCGTATTGACATACATGCCAGGTGCCATCATGAGCACCGTCATAAAAATAACCATGGAAGAACCCAAGCCAAACCACAGCATGGCCATAACGACGACCACAACAGGCGGTATGGCCATGAGCAGCCACCGCACTGGCTCAAGCAGCCCGCGCACCCGCGGTTTGTGGCCTGCCAGTATGCCCAGGGCAAGGCCTATGGTGCAGCCTGTGCTTACACCAATACCAATACGCAGCAGACTGTCGCCCGCGTTAGGCAGAAAATGATCGCTGGCCAACAGGCGGGGGATAGCTTTAAGTGTTTCTAGCGGCGTGGCCATGAGCATCGGCCCCATGTAGACAGCGCTTGCTTGCCAGCCGGCGAGCAGCAGCAGCACACCCAGGACGCTCCATAACCGTGAGGTGCGGCCCACGCCGTCAGAATTGGACACTACGTTCATGGCCCGTAAAACCCGGCATCAGGCAGGCGGCCACCTATGGCCTGGGGGTACTGTTCGCCCAGCAATCCGTACAGCGCTTCAAGCTGTGGCCTAACCTCGCTTGCAGGACGGCTGTCGAGCCGGGTAACGCGTATTGCCGTTTCAATGGCCGGCACAGGAAGGTGCGGGATGTACCGGTGCACCATTTGTGCACAAGCTTGCGTGTTGGACTTACACCATGCGGCAGAAGCGGCATAAGCGCGCTCGACTGCATGACTGAGCTCGGTATCTTTCGCGATATGAGAGTTAGCCATAATACCGGCCTGTGGCAGTTCGGCACGAGTGGGGAAAGCGTCGCGCCAGGCGTCTTCAAGACTTTGCACGCGGTGCAGGGCAATGGTGCCCTGTTGCTCAGCGCGCCACAGCAGCAGTGATGCCGTGGGCTCGACGAGCAAAGCGTGTTTGCCCTGGCCGGTTAACATGAGTGCAATAGCGTCTTGAGCGTCGCGCGTGCGGCGCAAACGCACGGGCTCACCGCCCTTTTGCTTGTGTGCCTGAAGCAGCGTGTCTAGCAGGACGGCCGGCAGATCACGCTGAAAAGGCACAAGTAGCTCTTGGCCGCCCAGGTCTTCAAACCCCTTTACATTAGGGTCTCGGCTAACCAGCCACAAAATGCCCCATACCGAGATATTGAGCAATTTAACGGGATCGCCCCGGTTATACATAAGTGCAGGCAGATTGCTGGGCACGGCGCTGAAATCAATTTCTTTTTTGGCCAGCAGTACACGCAGCTGATCAGGGCTTTGCCATAGACGAAATTGAACCTGCTGTGCGTACTCTTTGAGTGCATTGGTCTCTACCATGTGCAACAGCGGATAGCTGACAACAGCACCGGGCCCGGCCAGCGTCAGCGTGGCATAAGGCGGTGCCGCCTGCACGACAGACACGAGCATAAAAAAAAGCAGAGCGACGCTTACGTACGCCCTGCTGAGGAGATTAGATTTGAACATTAAGTAAATGAGAATTATTATTAAACAAAAATTCTCTCACTTCCACCGAATAGACGCCATGACTAAAGTCAACATGCCACCCGAAGAGGCCGCGACTGTATCGCTCCTGCTACAGCACCGCCTTATGGCTGGCCTTGACGCCGCAATTGCCGGGCTCATGGCGCAAGGTGCGCAGGCCAGAGAGGCAATGCCCGGAGACATACTTTTTCGCGAAGGCGACGAGGCAAGATCGTACTTGCTACTGGAAAGCGGCGAAGTTGAAGTGTTTCGCTACAGCCACCACGGCGACGAGCGGGTGTTTCATGTGTTCGAGCCGGGGCAGCTGGTGGCCGAGGCGGCCATGTTTATGCCCCACGGGCGTTATCCCATGTGGGCCAGGGCCCGTAGCGCCTGCCGGCTTTTTCGCCTTCAGCGCAGCAGCCTGCATCAGGCGTGCCAAAGCCAGCCAGCACTCGCCATGAGCATGCTGGCGGGCTTGAGCAGCGCGCTGTATGGCCAGGTAAACAAGGTAGATTGGATCACCTCAAGCTCGGCGCCCGAACGGCTCGCCAATTATTTGCTGCAGCTTAAAGAACGCCAGGGCACTACCGTACAGCTGCCGCTCAATCAGCGACAACTGGCCGCGCATCTGGGCATGCGTGCCGAGACGCTGAGCCGGTTGTTTACCGAGTGGCAGGCCAGGGGTTACGTGACCGGCCGGCGTTGCGACTGGAAGCTACACGATCTGTCGCAGCTGCAGCGCTTGGCATCACTGGCACAGCGGCCTTTCTGACGATACGCCCGAAAGTTGCGTATCCTAATCCACAACACGACAAAGGTCATTGGCGCTAAGTAACTGTGCAGCCAGAATACCCTCCTGCTTTTTGAATAGGGTTTACCCATGCACGCTGAATCAAGCCAAACACCCAAGCCCGCTTATACTGAAGCCGATATCCGGCAGCTGGTGTTTTTGTTCTACGGCCGGGTACGCGCCGATGAACAGCTCGGCCCCATCTTTGAGCATCATGTAGAAAACTGGGAAGCCCATCTGAACACGCTGTGTGATTTCTGGTCTGCGCTATTGCTTGGCACCCGCCGGTTCAAGGGCGCGCCCATTGCCCGGCATGCGGCACTGCCCGGCCTAAGCTGGCCGCTTTTCGAGCGATGGCTGGCTCTTTTTCACACCACCACGTCCGATCTTCAGCATCCAGCACTCCAAAAAGCTGCAGACCCCATCGCCCAACGCATCGCTGCCAAGTTGTGGCAGGTCTACCAATCGAGAACACCTATGCCTACCCTACCTGATACCCTTCCCCCCGGCCTTGAACGCTACGGCCAGTCTCCGGTTTTCACGCCCGACAACCTTCCCAAAGCGCTTACCACCTCACACATGACGCGCTCCGGCACTTGGGGCCTGCTACGGGTTGAGTCGGGCGTATTGCGATTTACACTTGCTACCGAACCCGCCACCCAGGTTGTTTTGACAGCTGAGCAGTGTGTTGTCATGGAACCCGACGTGCCGCATTATGTGGCGTTCGAATTGCCGGGCAGCTTTCAAATCGAGTTTTACAGGGCACCACGTTAACGCAGCTGCCCGCTAGCGCTGCGCCGACGCAACCCCTACAGGGTAAGTGCGCGTTTTGTGCGTAATCGGTATGCCGCGCCCTTTCAGCAGAACATTCCAGTAAAACCAGGGCATAAAAGAACGCTTCAGCCACCAGTAAAACCGGCGTGGCACACGAGGGTCGGCAGGAAAGCTGGGGCTTACGGTGCCGCCATAGGTAAACTCGGCCAGCAGCACCCGACCTCGCGAAGTAGTAAGCGGGCATGCAGCATAACCATCGTACGAGTCGCTTTGGCTCTGCCCGCGCAATGACTGCAGCAAGTTGCCAACAAGTACGGGTGCCTGGCTCTTGATGGCAGCGGCCGTCTTGCTGTTGGGTGTAGAAGTGCAGTCACCCAACCCAAATACATTGGCATGACGCACATGCCTGAGCGTGTGCTTGTCGACATCCAGCCACCCTGCCCCGTCAGCCAGTGCGCTGTTGCGTATGAAGTCAGGCGCACTTTGTGGCGGTACAACATGCAGCAAATCGTATGCCACTTCTTCGCGCACGGTCGCGCCATTAATTACCGATTCAAACACGGCGACTTTCTCGGCACCCCGCACCTGAACAAGATTCTGACTGAAATGCTTTTGTGCAGAATAGCCGTCCATGACCTTATCGAGTGCCTCGGCATAGAACGGCACGCCAAATACTGATGCAGCACCTGACCTGAACTGAACCACCGCCTCTACACCCTTGCGGCGAAAATGATCAGCTGAAAGATACAGGGCTTTCTGCGGTGCCCCTGGGCACTTGACCGCCCCTGCGGGCTGGGTAAATACGGCGGTGCCACCCGTAAACTCACGCACCAGTTGCCACGTATAGGGCGCAAGATCATAACGATAGTTACTGGTTACGCCGTTTTTGCCCAACGCTTCGGAAAGGCCCTCGATGGCATCCCAGTTGGTCTGAATACCTGCAGCAACGACAAGATACTCATACCGCAGCCGAGTGCCGTCTTCGCACTCAATTTGGTTTTCATCAGGCAAAAATGACGTAACCGCAGCAGCCACATGCGCGACTCCTGCAGGCAGGCAACTCGCCAGGCTACGCCGCGTCGCTTCAGGCGCATAGGCGCCGCCGCCCACAAGCGTCCAGGCGGGCTGGTAATAGTGATGCTCTGCCGGATCCACAATGACAACATCCACCCTTGGATCTGCCCGCCGCAATTTAGCCGCGACCGCGATGCCTCCGGCTCCCGCACCCACAATGACAACGGTGTGTCTGCGAACCAAGGACTGTGTAGTGCTCATGACCTGCCTCAAGTAAGGTTTAGCTAGACGGTCGACGCTGGCGGCATTCACGCAAGGCACGCCCAGCAGGCCACGATAGCCATCTGAATAAACAAAAAAACAGCAGCAGTCATTCTAGTTACCATGTCGCCCCCATGGAACAATGAATCAGCAATTTACATATGCCATACCAGCTTGCCAAGCGCCGAATTTTTCCGCAACGTCTTAACGCCACGCAGGGCGTACAGAAGAAACCAGGCGCCAACTCGCGGCACAGTGGCGCAGCCACTTGCACAATTAATATTTGTTGTACGCTGTGCGCTATTGTCAAAAAGCGGGAAGCAAGAATGTCAACACTCATCTCGACCATCCACCTGACAGGCTGTAATCAATGACGCAACCCCAATGGATGATACTGGCCATTCTGGCTGCGACTCTGTGCCTGTTTTTATATGGGCGCTGGCGCCATGACATTGTGGCTGCCACCGCATTGCTGGCAAGTGTCCTGGTCGGGCTGGTGCCAGCCGATGAAGCGTTTACCGGTTTTGCGCACCCTGCCGTCATCACCGTGGCCTGTGTGCTGATATTAAGCAGCGCGCTTTTGCAAACCGGCGTGGTAGATATGTTGGCCGAACGCCTGTTGCCCACCAAGGCAGGCCCCACCATTACCATTGCGGCGTTGGTCTCTCTTTCAGTCGTTCTGTCGAGCTTCATGAACAACGTGGGCGCACTGGCTTTATTAATGCCCATAGCCTTGCAGATCGCACAACGACAAAATCTGGCACCCGGCAAAATTCTGATGCCGCTCGCCTTCGGCACAATACTGGGCGGGATGACCACGTTGATAGGCACGCCATCCAACCTAATTGTGTCCGGCTTTCGCCGGCAGATGGGTGACGGCGCGTTTGACATGTTTGCCTTCACGCCGGTAGGCCTCACGGTGGCAGCATGTGGTGTGCTGTTCGTTGCCTTGATTGGCTGGCGCATTGTTCCTTCGCGCGAACGCGCGGGAGCAGACTCCTTCGACACAGGTGCCTATCTTACTGAAGCACGGGTTGCGGCCAACTCCAAGGCCATCGGCATGTCGTTGCGCGAAGCCGAAGCCGAGCTGGAAGGCGCAGACGCCCAGATCATCAGTTTAGTGCGCAATGAAATCAGATTAACGGCACCCCACACGGCGGGGCCTTTGCGCGAAGATGATCTTGTCCTGATCGAGGCTGACCCAGAAACGCTGGCCAAGGCACTGGACAGCCTGGGACTTGTCTTTGGTGCAACGCCAATTGATGACGACGATGAAGAAGAAAAGGAAAAGGAAAAGGAAAAGGAAAAGCAGGATCAAACAGGCGACGATGACGCTGCCGACAGCAAGACGAAAGAGCAGAAAGAACAGGAAGAACAGGAAAAGAAAATTGAACGTTCAGTTGAGCTTGATGATGCTGAACTGGTCGAGCTGGTTGTACTGCCTGGGTCAAGTCTGCTCAGTCGCAGCGCCAGCGACCTGAACCTGCGCGAGCGCTTTGGCATCAACCTGCTTGCGATTTCACGTCAAGGAGCGCGGATTCAAAGCCGTGTGCGGCATACTGCACTACGCCATGGCGATGTGCTGCTTATGCAGGGGCCGGGCGATCTGATTTCAGAGTTTGCCGCCAATGCCGGATGCGCGCCGCTGGCCACCCGCGCACTACGCGCACCCGACCGAAAAAAAATGATCATGGCGTGCACGGCCATGGCTATTGCCATCGGCGTCACGGCGTTCAACCTATTGCCAGCCGCCATCAGCTTTTTGCTGGGCGTCGTGTTGCTGATGCTGTTTCGCGTGCTGCCACTGCGCAAAATGTATGAGGCCGTAGACTGGCCTGTGATTGTGCTGCTTGCTGCCTTGCTGCCTGTAGCAAAGGCCACAGAAGACACAGGGGCTGCCAAGCTCGTCGCCGAGCTGCTCATGAACAACGTGGCGCAGGGCAATGCCATTGTCGCGTTAAGCTTGGTGTTGGTGGTCACCATGTTTATGTCTGACGTCATCAACAATGCCGCCACGGCCGCTATTATGTGCCCCATTGCCATCAGCTCGGCGAACCAGCTTAACGTCAGTGCTGACCCATTTTTGATGGCAGTTGCGATCGGCGCTTCAGCGGCGTTTCTTACGCCTATCGGGCACCAGAACAATACCCTTATTCTCGGCCCTGGCGGGTTCCGTTTCGGCGATTACTGGCGCATGGGTCTGCCGCTGGAAATCGTCGTAACGCTTATCGCAATACCTATGCTTTTGCTGGTGTGGCCGCTTTGATTAAGAGCGTGCGTAATGCACGTCCGCAATTAGGCCAAAGCTTTTAATGCACGAAAAGGGCCAGCATAGCTGGCCCCGCCACGTCATGTGGTCAACGCAAGTTGGCCGTGTGACCGCTCAAACAAATATATCAAAATTCACGCGTAACATAGCCTTGCGGCCCCGTGCCCAACTGCATTACATTTTTAGCTTCGCCGCCTCAACGATTTCACCCCAGCGCTTATATTCTGAGTCAGACAGTTTCGCTAAAGCTTCTGAAGTGGACCGCTCGGGGCTGAAGCCCGCATTCTCCAGCACCGTTTTCACCTCGTCAGACTCAAGCGCGTTTCCGAAAGCCTGGTTCAGTTTGGCAACAACTTCGGGGGACATACCCGCCGGCCCGTACAAGGCAAACCACGGATCAACCGCATACCCTGCTACGCCAGCTTCCGCTATCGTTGGCACCTCGGGAAGTTGAGGATTACGCTTGGACCCTGCCACTGCAAGTGCCTTGAGCTTGCCAGCTTTGATATGTGGCAACGACGCAGGAAGATTGTCGAACATTACCTGGATCTGCCCACCCAACATGTCTGTCAATGCCGGCGCACTGCCTTTATAGGCCACATGCTCCAGTTTCGTATCAGTCATTTGCCCGAACAGTACACCAGCCAAATGCATCGATGTACCCGTGCCCGCAGCGCCATAGATCAACCCAGGGTTCTGCTTGGCGTAATCGACAAACTCTTGCAGGTTATTGACGGGCACCGAAGGGTTTACCTCCAGCACAATCGTCGACTTGCCGAGCATGACGATAGGTGTAAAGTCTTTGGTCGGATCAAACTTCATCTCTTTATAGAGATGCGGGTTCACGGCGTTCGTCGAGATAGCACCCATACCAACGGTGTACCCATCCGGCTTCGCCTGCGCCACTTGTGCCATGCCGATATTGCCACCCGCCCCTGGCTTGTTCTCAACAATTACCGACTGACCCAGCTCTTCAGATACTTTCTTGCCAACAGTACGAGCCACCAGGTCCGTTGTGCCACCCGGCGCATAAGGAACGATGAACCTGATCGATTCCGAAGGAAAGCTCGTTGAGGTATCTGCGGCGCTTGCTACCACTGGCGAAAGATAAGCAGCCAGTAACGCGGACGCAAGTAGGGTTGTCTTTAACATGAATGTCTCCAGTGTGTTTTAGTTGGAACTGAAGATCATACTCAAACAATCATGTGGATGTAGATCGTCGGGCAACATTCAGCCCCCTGTCAGCACACAAACCAAATCCCGAAAACGATGACAATAAGTGTTTCCGAAACCATCACACGCTGATACACTTGAACCACTACTTTGCGTGACGTGCCAGGTTGGCCGCGACCGCTACGCAGCTGCATTCCCATAAAGGGGGTGTGCCGCCGATACATTGCAATCCTGACGACCGCCCCCTCCTATCCACACAGGAGGCAGGTCATGTCGCATCAGCTGTTTGACCCACAAACGGGCCGTCCCACACTTTCTCGTTCCACCACACTTCATTCAACTTCCCGACGCCGTGTACTTCAGGCAGGGGGGCTGGCCGGCCTGGCCGCCATCGGCGCTCCGTGGTTTCATCTGCGCAACGCATACGCGGCCGATAAAACATTGAAGATCTTGCAGTGGAGC
Source organism: Alcaligenaceae bacterium (assembly GCA_013416395.1). Classification (GTDB taxonomy): domain Bacteria; phylum Pseudomonadota; class Gammaproteobacteria; order Burkholderiales; family Burkholderiaceae_B; genus Allopusillimonas. Next base: position 192,089 of record JACCEP010000004.1, on the reverse strand, counting down.
CACTTCGTTCCTACCTATGACACCTGGTTTGACGGTTTTGCCAAAGCATGGGGCGAAGCCAATGGCGTCCAGGTTATTGTTGATCACATCAACATCGGTGATCTCGTTACGACAACCACCTCAGAGATGTCCGCCAATTCAGGGCACGACATTATTGAACTTGGCCCCGAGGCAGCACAGTTCACCCCCAACGTGCTGGACATGGCCGATGTCAACGAACAGGCCGCCAAACAGTTTGGCGAGATTTTCGGCGTTATACGGCGAGTTTCCTACAACCCCATCGTGAAGTCATGGTATGCGTTTTGCCACGGCTGGACCATAGACTGCGGCGATTATCGTCGCTCGTTGTGGCAAAAAGCGGGTATGGAAAACGGCCCAGACACCTACCAGCAACTGCTCGACATTGGTGAAAAAATCCATAAAGAGCAAGGAGTACAGGTCGGCATTGGCATGTCGCAGGAACTGGACTCAAACATGGTGGCCCGGTCCATCTTGTGGTCGTGGGGGGCATCGGTTCAGGACGAGAACGACAACGTCATTCTGGGGCAAGGCAACAACCGAAAATTGGCCATCGAATCGGTCAAGTACATGAGTGATCTGTACCACCGCGCCATGACACCCGCCGTGTTTGCCTGGAATGCCGCCTCCAACAACCAGGACCTGATCGCTGGCAAGGCATCGTATATCGTGAACTCGATTTCGGCTTACCGCTCAGCTCAGCAGAGCAAACCAGACATCGCCAAAGACGTGTATTTCACAGGCCCGCTGGCAGGGCCGCACGGCGATCGCTGGGCCAACGTCCACGTGCTCTACAACTACATCATCCCGAAATTTGCGAAAGCACGCGAAGACCTGGCTAAACGGTTTATTTTGCATCTGGCCGAAAATTACGACCAGGCCATGTACCAAAGCAAGCTGTACAACTCACCAAGTTACTTTGGTACGCCAATACCTAAAGGAGATCGGGGCTACAAGGCGGTCGACGGCGCGGGCACGCTGAAAAATCTAAACGATGCCTGGTTTGCACACGACCCATTCCGCCTTGACGGAGAGGCCGATGGCAAACTGGCCAGTCTGACGACGGCAACAAAATGGACGACCAATCTCGGGCATCCAGGGTATTCCAACCCGGCCGTGGGCGAAGTGTTCAACACGTTTATTCTGCCCAATATGATGGCCAAAGCCGCACGCGGAGACCTGACTGCGGAACAAGCCGTGGACCAGGCTGTGCGTCAGATAGAGCTCATCTACGGCCAATGGCGAAGCCGTGGTCTGATTGGCGGCAAAGTGTCGACATAAACGGAAACCACCATGGCCAGCCTCAGCATTGAACACCTGAGCACCACGTATGATCGTGGCAGGGTAAAAGCAGTTGATGACGTCAGTCTGGACATGCCTGATGGTGAATTCCTGGTGCTGCTGGGCGCCTCGGGTTCGGGCAAGACCACGCTGATGCGCACCATCGCCGGGCTGGAGCGCCCCAGCAGTGGCACCATCCACATCGATGGCAAGCTGGCCAATGAACAACCGCCACGACAGCGCAATATTGCCATGGTTTTCCAGAGCTACGCGCTTTACCCTCACAAAACCGTGGCAAAGAATATTTCCTTTCCTCTGGAGACCGTACATCTGTCGGCCACACAAATTCAGGAAAAGGTTATGTGGGCGGCGCAACTGTTCGGCATCGAACGGCTACTTAAGCGCAAACCACGAGAGCTATCAGGTGGCGAGCGGCAACGCGTGGCTCTGGCCCGAGCGCTGGTACGCACACCCAGCTTATTCCTGATGGACGAACCCCTGTCTAACCTTGATGCCAAACTGCGTCATTCAGCCCGCCGCGAGTTTAAGCGACTGCATGACCAAACCGGCGTCACAACCCTGTACGTAACCCATGATCAGGTCGAAGCCATGGGCCTGGGCCATCGCGTCGCCGTCATGAACCATGGCAAGATCGAGCAACTCGGAACGCCGCACGAAATCTATCACGAACCGGCCAATACTTTTGTAGCGCAGTTCATGGGTTCGCCGCCCATGAACCTAATTCCTGACAGCAACTGCTTACTGGGCTTTCATGCCGAAGACGCATGGCTGCCCGAGGGCGGCCTACCTGAGCAACACTACCCGCTGCCTGTAGAAATCCAGCAGATTGAATACCTGGGTGCCGATGCACTCATCTATTGCGCCGCCATCCCCACACGTACCGATATCATTCTGAGAATGCCTGAGCGCCTGGTAAAGCAACTTGCTGCCGGGCAGACCCGCACATTCTATGTGCCCGATCAGCTGATACGCCGCTTTGACGCACAAACAGGCCAGCGCATCGCCTCAGACACCCCCATGCCTCATCCAGTGCAGTCCAACACGGGCAAAGAGGTGCCTGCTGACATGCGCAGTGTTCCGCGCGCAGAGGTATAAGCCATGGCGCACCGAACACTCAGCCTGAACCAGCGCGACACGCTGCTGGCTATGGCCATGGTACTGCCTGCAATTCTGTACATAGTGCTGCTGTTGGGCATTCCTATTGTGCTCGCCATTATTTACAGCCTCAACGATGTCACCACCGGCAGCCCGGTCATGCGCTTTGTCGGCCTGCAAAACTTCACCACATTGCTGCAGACGCAAGACTTCATGCAGGCCGTCAGCAATACGTTTTTGATCACAACCGCCACGCTGATTGGCGTGCTGGTGCTGGGCACCATACAGGCTGAGCTGCTGGCGCGCCCCACGCGTGGCAAGTGGCTAATACGTTTTTTGATTCTGCTGCCCTGGACCGCACCCGCATCGCTGAGTGCCATCGCCTGGCTCTGGATGCTGGACTCCACGTTTAGCCCAATTGACTGGGTGCTGCGCGGCATGGGTCTGCTGGGGCACCCCGGCGCGCTTTTTGGAGACTATGACAACGCCTTCTGGCTGGGCCGTAGCGGCCTGGCTCTGTTCTCCATCATTATGGTTAATGTCTGGCGCCTGCTACCGCTGGGCACGGTCATTATTTTGGCAGGTCTGAACGGCGTTCCACGCGATATTCTGGAGCAATCAGAAATTGACGGTGCTGGGTATTTCAGGCGTATGTTCCATGTGACGCTGCCCATGCTGATACCGGTGTTTGGTGTGACGGTTCTGTTTACGTTCGTCTTTGTGTTTTCGGACATCGTGACGGTGTTTATTCTGACCCGCGGCGGGCCTGCCAATGCAACACAGGTCTTGCCCTCATTGGCGTTTTTCACAGGTGTGCAGGGTGGCTCGCTGGGCATGGGCGCTGCCACTGCTGTGTTCCTGCTGCCGGTGCTGGCTGCCGTCTCTGTGCTTATTTTGACGGTTATCCGTCGGCGGGAGATCTGACCATGCCAGCCATGACTGCTGCAAAGGCCAGCCGCCGTGTCGGGCTGTATCTGGCCACCGCCTTATTCGTCATATTTTCGGCCCTGCCTTTTTACATCATGCTGATCACCAGCTTCAAAACGCAGAGCGCCATATTTTCACCCGAGGCAAACCCGTTCTGGTTCTCCGGCTCGCCAACGCTGGCCAACATCAAACTATTATTTGAACAGACTCAATTTGTGCAGTGGATGGTGAATACCGCGTTGGTGGGGCTGGCGGTGGTCGTCATCACCCTGGTTCTGTCGGTGCCTGCTGCGTATGGGCTGGCGCGCATTGCCGGTAGCTGGGGTGAGACGCTAGGCATAGGCATTTTCCTAAGTTATCTGGTACCGCCCACGCTGCTGTTTATTCCTTTCTCCAAAGTTATCGCGTTTCTCGGCCTGCAGAATTCGTTATGGGCACTGGTCGTCGCCTACCCAACCTTTACCGTGCCGTTCTGTACCTGGTTATTAATGGGGTTTTTCAAAGGCATACCGCGAGACATTGAGGAGCAAGCCATGATTGACGGCCATGGCCGATTTGGCGCGTTTATTCATGTGGTTTTGCCTTTGGCGATCCCCGGCCTGATGACGGTAGTGGTATTTGCCTTTACGCTCTCAACCAGCGAGTTTATTTATGCGCTGGCATTTATTACGCACTCTGCCAGCAAGACCATTAGCATTGCCGTGCCTACAGAACTTATACGCGGCGACGTGTATCACTGGGGACCGCTGCTGGCAGGCGCGCTGATCGCAAGTGTGCCGATTGCAGTGCTGTACACCTTCTTTATTGACCATCTGGTTGCGGGGCTGACGGCTGTGGCGCGTGATTGAATATGTGTGGATGCTGTCCTCAGCGCGCCTGAATCACCTTGGCGCTAATTTGACGCATGGTCGCACAACCTGCGACTTATTGCTCCAATATCAGGCCTGCGTGGCGACACCCAGCAAACGCTGCTGTAAATCAGGATCTTCCCGCAATATATTGGCATTGAGGCGACGCTCAAAAACGCCATTAACCATCACTGCGATCTCATCTGCAACGGAAAGCGCCACGCCCAGATTCTGCTCGACCAGCAGCACTGCATTACCTTCGTGTACCAGACTCTGCAATACCTTAATGACCTGTTCAACCATCAGGGGCGCCAGCCCCTCTGTGGGCTCGTCCATGATGATTAAGCGAGGATTAGCCAGCAAGGCGCGAGCAATAGCAACCATTTGCTGCTCTCCGCCCGACAGTTCGTTTCCCATATTGCGCCGCCGCTCAGCCAGACGGGGAAAAGTGTCATAAATGCGCTCGCGCGTCCATGCACCCTGGCCACGTTGTGCCAGCTTGAGGTGCTCATCAACACTCAATGACTGAAACAGTCGACGACCCTGTGGCACCAAGGCGATACCGTGGGCGGCGATGCGGTGGGGTGGCAGCCCCTGGAGTGGAATGCCATCCAGGGTAATCGTGCCGGCAGTAACCTTAGCCAACCCCATAATGCCGTGGCATAACGTGGTTTTGCCCATACCATTACGCCCTACAACAGCGAGCGGCCTGTCGCCTAGCACCAGATCGGCACCGTGCAATGCTCGCACTGATCCGTAATGCACTTCAAGGCCCTGGATTTCAAGCAGCATTGGCGTCTCCGGTATAACCCAGATATAACGACCTGACCAGCGAACTGGCCGCCGTTTCGGCAGGTGTGCCCTGGAACACGACCTCGCCTTCATTCATGACCATCACTCTGTCTGCTACCTGTAGCGCAACGTCCATATCATGTTCAATCATGATGATGGTGACATCTCGAGGCAATGAACGCAGCAAGGCCACCAAACCAGGTCGCTCGCCGGGCGAAAGACCAGCGGCGGGCTCATCAAGCAGCAGCATATGAGGATCGCTGGCCAGTGCCATTGCGATCTCAAGCTGACGCCGCTCTCCGTGAGAGAGATTGCTTGCAAGCTCATCATCCATGCCTGCAAGGTTGACCAGCGCCAACGTATCGCGCCCTTTTTGCCGCCAGGGGTGATGAAACCCCGGCACACGCAAGCCAAAACGGCCTACCTGCACACCCTGCACGGCGAGATACATGTTGTCGGCCACACTTAGGCCATGCATCACGCGTGATGTCTGATAGCTACGCGAGATACCCATGCGGGTACGCTCATGCGCAGAGAGTGCCTGGATAGGTTGGCCGCGCCAGTGTATATGACCACTGGTCGGCAGAATGTCGCCAGCAATTAGGTTGAAAAGAGTACTTTTGCCTGCACCATTTGTACCCAGAACAATCAGGCGTTCACCCGTACTGGCCTGCAGCGTAACATCGCGCACGGCCCGCAACGAGCCGAACGTGGCGCATATATTTTCAACATGAAGTACTACCGTCATGCGGGCCGCCCGAACAAACCATATGGTCGATACGCCAGCACGGCAACCATAATGACAAACGAAATAACGGCGGAGTATGTTGGCAAGTACGCCAAACCAATCTGTTCCGCCAACCCTATCAGTAACGCCCCCACAGCCGCGCCCTTGAGGTTGCCCATGCCACCGACAATAACGACGACCAGCGATGACAGTAAATAATGCACGTCGTCGCCCGGCGCAATAGAAAGCGCCGATCCGCCGATTACGCCCGCCATGCCAACCAGCCCTGCGGCCAGGGCAAAGACCGCCGTGGACACCAGCGGCACGTTAACCCCGGTGGCGGCCAACATGTGCCGATCATCCACAGCTGCCCGGATAATCATGCCGAAACGGGTGCGTTGGATAAGCAGCCACAAAACGATGTAGACCATGATTGCAAAGCCAATCAAAACTAGCCTGAAGAGCGAATAGCCACCGACCAGCGGCAGGCGTACGCCTCCGAATAAAACATCGGGTATATCGAGCTGATAAGTAAGACCACCATAGCCAGCCAGTAGTAGATCAGCAATAACAATAGACAGCCCAATGGTAATTAATGCTTGCCGCAGATCCTGACCTTGATAACGATCGAGGAAAACGCGATGCATAATTACCCCGGCCACCGCGCTACCCAACGCAGCGCCGGCTATGCCCAGTAGCCAGCTTTCGCTGGCGGCAGCCACGCTATAGCCAATATAGGCGCCTAACAGATAGATCGACCCATGCGCCATATTGACCACGCGCATCATGCCAAAAATAATCGTAAAGCCGCTGGCGACGATAAAATACAACGCCGCCAGCGTGATGCCATTTAGCATCGTCAACAGAAACGGCTTCATGGGCAAGCAGGATAATCTCTGCTAGGCACACCGCGTGCCACGAACTCGGCACGGTTCTGACCCAACACCTGATCCACAGCTTCGATCTTGCGCACCATTTTGTTGTAAAGCTTACCGTCTTCGTTACGTGCCACCTCGGTAACATAGATGTTGGCAATTGCCTGTCGGTTTTCATCAAGTTCAACAGGACCGAATGCAGTGTCCATCTTTACCTTAGCCAAGGCCTGCTGAAACTTCTTCTGGTCGTCAGACAGATCACCATCAACTTCATTTAGCGCCGCAAGCACGGCCTTGGTGGCCACGTAGTACCCGTAATAAGGAGCGGAAGGTGCCGACAAGCCATCAGGGAAGCGTTTTTTATACGTTTCTACGTATGCCTTGTAGGCGGGGTCATCCAGACCATCGGCCACCATATGTGCAGAGGGAATCCCTTCCAGATATCGCGTGAATGGCCCCTTAGTGCTCAGCACGGTTTGCTCTACCGTATTAGAACCGGCGATAAGAGGCGTGTCTGTGCCCGTCTGGTAATACTGGCTGAGGAAGTTAACCGCATCAGCACCGCCCAGCATCACATAAACAGCATCGACATCTTCAGGGATACGGGCAATAGCCGAACTAAAGTCCTTGGTGCCGTTGGGTACCCAGACTTTCTCCGGCACCTTGCCGCCCTTGGCGCAAAACTCGTTCATAAAGCCCAGCACCTGGGTGTAGCCAAACGAATAATCACCAGACACGACAGCCACCTTGCGATAGCCTTTGTCGTCGTACACATAATTACCCAGACCGGCCTGCCACTGAGCACCATCGGTGCTGAAGCGGAAGAAGTTGTCAGCAGGCGAAACCAGTGTGGTTTCCTGAGCTGCCGAAAAGCCGTTGACAAAGGTGTGACCTGGCACCGACTTGGCGTACTCCTTCACGGCCAGCCCTTCACCACCCGACACAGGGCCAATCAGAATATCCACCTTATCTTGCTCAATGAGCTTGCGCGCCTTGGTCAGGGCGACATCCGGACGGCCATCGGAAGATTCACGCACCCACACGATTTTCTTGCCCGCGACTTCATTACCGGCCTCTTCAAACGCCAGTTCCATTGCACGAAATGCCTCCTGCCCAAGCACCGCAAACGGTCCATCCAGCGTTGCCAGCCCTCCGATGCGAATGGTTTCCTGTGCACTTGCCTGCGCGACCAGGGTGCTGGACAACGCCAGCGAGACCGCCAATTTCACCAAAATCTTTGTAGACATGACTCCCCTCCTTATAGTTCTACGACGATGTAACCGACGGCAAGGCCTTTTCCGAAACCCGCCGTGTAAAAAGCCTGCGCCACACGCCCGCCAGACCATCGGGCGAAAGCATGACAATAATGAGAAACACACTGCCGATCAGCGTGTTGAAGCGATTGGCTCCCACGATGTCAACAGCGAAGGTTTGAATCAGCACGTACGCCAGCGCGCCGATGAACGCACCACGCGGATGGCTAAGGCCGCCAATGACAGCCATAATCAGAATGCCAATCGTCGAGGTCATGCCGATGGAACCTGGCGAGATCCCGCCCTGATACCAAAGATTGAGTATGCCGCCCAGAGACGCCAGCAAACCCGCAACGCCGAAAGCGGCTACCTGATGAAGGGTTACCCGGAAACCAAGCGAACGCATGCGCTGTTCATCGTCACGGGCCCCTTGCAGCGCCAGCCCGAAAGGCGTACGGACCAGATGCACAACCATCAGGTAAGCAAGGCCAGCAACAGCCAGACAAAGATAGTAGAAGACACTGGGCTCTCTGAGCGATGCACCCATAATGGTTGGAATCGCTATACCGCGTATGCCGTCAAAACCATACAAAACCGTGGTGTTCTGCTGTGCCAAATAATAAAAAATCATGGAGATGGCCAATGTACTCATCAGCAGATAAATTCCGCGACTGCGCACTGCAATGGCCCCTATGACCAGACCTGCAACAATTCCTGCAAGCATTCCAAGCAATAGCGCTACCGGCCAGGGAACAACCTCGACACCCACATTGGCAGAGTGACTACTGAGGATGGCCAGGGTGTAACCGGCAACACCGGCAACCGCCAACTGCGCCAGTGAAACCATGCCACCGTAAGCAGCCAGAAAAGTCAGACTCAGAGCGATCATCCCCAGGATAAGGGACTGGGCACCAACGCTGACCACCCAGAAATCAGGAACCAACAGGGGATAAGCTAGCAGGCTCGCAAACACTACCGCCCATACGATGCGCCGCCGCTGCCTGCCCAACTTCCCGCATGAGCTCGACGTAATGTCGGTCATGACCTGATTGCTCATCTACCTCCTCCCTTTATGGCTAGCGTATTTTTATTTTTTCTGATCGCCCGCTGAATCGCTCACCCTAATGTCGCGGTGAGAAATTTACATTTAAATGGTAGGTGGCTAGCCAAGGGAAGTACATGCTGCTAAGCCACCGACGCATACTCAAAACCCACATTTCACAATGAACCGGGACATAAACCTCTAATACCTAACAGCCCCCCGTTTACTTATAAGCATGGCCATTTACGCCGACGTTAGGTGAAAATATCGTCAGAATAAGTACAAAAAATAAATCATAAGATATTTATTATTTTTAAATTTGCACACTTGGTCGTTATATCGTTTCACTGAAAACGAGCGCTGCTTACAACACCATCATCCATCTATTACCAGGACTATCGTGAAGAAAAGGCCGTAAGATGCCGGCCCCCGCAGGATAAAGATATCGTACGAATCTAGCTGCACTATTAAAAACTCGATAAGCCGTACCTCCTGACCACCCAGCAGTTGGCCGCAGTGCGCGTTCGTTTCGCACAGCGAACCACAAACCTCTGCAAAACCTTGCTATTCTGCAACTGTTCCTATAATGCGGCGTAAAAAGCCATGGCGTAGTTCTGTTCATCAGACAAACGATTCGCATGGCGAAATCTCGATGAAACTCGTTTGATATTGCTTATGTTGACCGGTGCTGGATCTTGCGATGCGTGGCCCGGCAATGACACCGTTACAAGGGACCACAGATGAAAAAGCTTGCACAGTCAGTAGTGATGTCCGCCGTGTTTGCACTCGGCGTTGGCGCGACAGGCGTCGCGAATGCGCAAAGCGATTACCCAAATAAGCCGATTACACTTATCGTGCCTTACGCGGCAGGCGGCACAACTGACATCATCGGTCGTGCACTGGCTGATGGAATGGGAAAGGCGCTCGGGCAGACCATTGTGGTTGAGAACAAGCCGGGCGCAGCCGGTTCCATGGGTGCCAATGAAATGGTCACCACCAAACCCGATGGCTACCGGCTTGCACTTACGCCTGTTGGCATATTCCGTCAGCCTTACCTTCAGAAGACCCGTTACGACCCAATCAAAGACTTGACATACATTGCGGCATTTTCCACGTATGACTTTGCCTTTACGGTTGCAGCGGACTCTTCGTTCAAAACCCTGGAAGACGTGGTCAAGTATGCCAAGGCCAACCCTGGCGATCTTGATTTTTCCACGCCGGGCCAGTACTCGGGCAATCAGGTAGCCATGGTGCAGCTTAGCAACGCCGCCGGCTTTGAAGCGACACACATCCCATTCAAGAGCGACGCCGAAGCCATCACCGCTTTGCTTGGCGGGCATCTTAAGGTGTCGGTACTGACCAACGTCGTTATCCCCATGATGCAGGCGGGTAAGGTGCGCGTCTTGGCCACCGCTGCAGACGTACGCCCTGAGGCGTTTGCCGATGTGCCAACGGTGACTGAGGCCGGCTGGCCTGTTGTTGTGCCTTCACCGCTTGGCCTGGGTGGCCCTGCCGGCTTGCCCCAAGAAATTGTGCAAAAACTGGATGACGCTGTAAAAAGCGCCATGAAAGACCCTGCCTTCATCAATGCACTTGGTCAGTACGGTGTGAGAATGCAATACATGAATCACACTGACTATGCCGAGTTTGCCAAGACCACATTTGCCTCAGAGAAAGATCTTGTTCAGAGTATGGGTCTGAACCAGTAAACGCTGGAGCAAACCTGCCCACGCTGAATGGCTTAACGGCCAATCGCGTGGGTTTTTTTTTGGGCGGTGTCGCCCTGTTACTCCAGGCGAGAAATCAATCAAGATGCCCGTTAAAAATGGTCTTGGTAATAGATTTTCTACACAACCTTAAAACAAAGCAGCAAGCGCGTTGTGGAAGAACCAAGCCCAAGGGCAGGTTGTCAGTAACACCAACCAGGTTCTGCGTTTGGTAGTGCTGCCCACGACGACGACATCGCATGATCACATATATTTGGGTACATTTCTTAGCCAGCCAGAACGCGGGGGACATGGCTAATTGGCAATTAATATTTACCGTAGTACGTACTAAACTTGAGATAATTTCTGATTCAGGCACAATTAACGAAATAAATTCGCCAGAGCAATCCTAAGCGAGGATGGTTTGGCTGATAACATATCCGAGCCAGAAAATGACAGAAAAATCTCTCGACAACAAAGATCGCGCCATTCTGGCTATTTTGCAGCATGACGCCACCCAGCCTATTGCCGAAATCGCCAATCAAGTGCATTTATCGACCACGGCGTGCTGGAAGCGCATTCAGCGTTTGCAGCAGTCAGGCGTCATCAAACGGCAAGTGTGTTTGCTGGACCGGCACAAAATCGATGCCGGAATAACGGTTTTTGTTTCTATACGCACCAATCGTCACGAGCCCCAATGGCTAGATGAATTTGCCCAAGGCGTTTCGGCCTTTCCGGAAGTGGTGGAGTTTTACAGGCTTGCCGGCGAAACAGATTATTTACTGAAAGTGGTTGTGCCGGATATTGCAGGCTTTGACCGCGTCTACAAAAAACTGATCCGCACTGTTGATCTTTACGATGTCAGCTCCAGCTTTTGCATGGAAGAAATCAAATATACGACGGCAATGCCGCTGGATCATTATTAGAGGGGGCGACCGCCACCTTACTTCCCCTTCAGCAGGGTATGTCAGCCTACGTACGAGTTGTGTATCAACCGTCCTCACAACTGGACCGTGCCACCTTCTTGGGCAAGTCGGGCAATCGCCCACTATTTGTCCAGAAACATCACCATCTCTTCGCGAATAATCTTAGCGACATCGACCTGCCGCTTCTGCGTCATGCGGTTATCAAGAGCAGCGACACTGATACCGCCTACTACCCCGCCCTCTTTAGCGATTAGCGTGACGCCAACACCCGTCACCTGACTGACTGCATGGCTTCCTATAACGGCATAACCTTGCTTACGAGCCTTTGCGATGCGTGACCTGAGCTCGTCAAGGCGTAGCGTCCGGTAGTTGAGAAAGCGGGCGCGGTTCGAGTGCAAATAGTATTCGGTTGTTTCTTCGTCAAAGGTAGACAGCATGGCAAGTCCGCCTGCACCTACGCCTATAGGCTGGCGGTTTCCCTCAGGAATGGCCAGTGCCTGTATCGGATATGAGCCCACTTCTCGCGCGATACACAACGTGTCGAGGTCCTGCAAAATGACGAGAAACGACGCGTCTCCAGTGCGAGCCGATATACGACGAAGTAAGGGCCGATAACGTGTCGAAACTGAAGACTGCACCGACAGTGACTCTCCAAGCTGTCTGCAATAATCGCCCAGATAGAATTTTTTGCTGCGTGGGTTGCGGCTCAGCAACCCAGCGTCCTCGAGCTGGCTAAGCAAACGCAATGCTGTAGGTTTACGAAGGTCGAGCCGTCCGCACACATCAACCAGGCGCAGGCCCTCTTTGTGGTGCTGCTCAACCGTCTTGAGTACGTTGAGCGCCTTCTGAATGCTGGTGTATTGGTTCATGATTTACGCTCGCAGGCCACACTATAAAGGTTTCATATATTGGAACTTTACACTGATTTCACGGGGTAAGCCGGGGTTGTCCCTAATGCGCCCGACGCCCAGAATAAGCCTATACACATAACGGCTCAGGACAACACCATGAACGTCTTTATCACCGGCATCGGCCACACCCCCCTTGGCAGGCACCCAGACCTGTCGGTCAAGCGACTCACAGAACAGGCAGTAAACCTTGCCCTGGCCGACAGTGGAAAATCCCTGGACGACATACAAGCAGCCTGGTTTTCGAACGTCCGGCAAGGCCAGATGGAAAAGCAAAATTCCATTCGCGGCCAATGCGCATTGAATGCCATGGGCTTTAGTGGCATTCCGATTTTCAATATCGAGAATGCGTGTGCAAGCAGCAGCTCGGGTTTGTTCAACGCTTGCATGGCAATTGAGTCAGGCATGTTCGACACCGTGCTGGTGGCGGGCACAGAAAAGATGTTCTACCCCGAAAAAAAAACCGAAATGATGACCGCGTTCTTTGGCGGCACTGATATTCATCAGCTTCAGGAGACCTGGGACTTCTTCTGCGAGCTCGAAAGCGACCCGGAAATTCGCGCCAGGCTCAATACCCCTGGGGCATGGAATACGCAGAGCTTCTTCATGGATATCTATGCTGCGATGGCGCGTCAGCACATGCGAACTTATGGCACCACGCAGCGGCAAATAGCTGCTGTTGCAGCCAAAAACCATGCTCACTCGACCATGAACCCCTTGGCTCAGTACCAGAAAGACATGTCAATTGATGAGGTGTTAAGCAGCCCCGAAATCGCGTGGCCGCTGACGCGTGCCATGTGCGCACCCATTTCGGATGGCGCATCGGCCATCGTTTTATCAAGCACACGCAGCCTGAACGCTAAAGACCTTGAGCGCGCCATCCGCATTACAGGCCTCGGCGCAGCAAGCACAGTCAATCGCGACTTCGCAGATATGGACCAACATTGCGTGCACCTAGCAGCCAAGCGCGCCTATTCGATGGCAGACATTACTCCACAGGATATCGATGTAGTCGAGGTGCATGACGCGTCCAGCTTCGCCGAATTGCTGCAGGTAGAAAATCTGGGGCTTTGCGAACGTGGAGAGAGCGGCGCATACACCGAAAGCGGAGGCACAAGCCTGGGCGGCCGCACGCCCGTCAACGTTTCAGGCGGACTGGTTTCAAAGGGCCACCCCATCGCGGCAACGGGCCTTATTCAGATACACGAGTTGGTAACGCAACTGCGTCATGAGGCCGGCGACAGGCAAGTGCAGGGAGCGCGCACTGCCGTGGCAGAGAACGGCGGCGGGTTCCTCAAGTATGAAGATGCTGCGGCCATTGTCACTGTACTTAGCAATCAGCGAAACTGACATGCAGCCTATCGATTTCTTCCTTAGGGGTGCCAGGCAGCATCCTGAGCACACCGCAGTCATTGACGCGGACACGGGCAGGGCGCTGAGTCACTCTGATTTGCGCGATCAGGCACTATCACTGTCCACGGCCCTCCAGAAACTGTCGGGCAAGAAGCGGCCTGTGGTAGCCACGCTGGCAGGCAATTCGATTGAAATGTTGCTAGGTATTCTGGCAACTTATGCCTGCGGCGGTGTACTTGTGCCATTGACGCCAACCGTGGTGGAAAAAGACATCGCGCGTCAGTTGGCATACGCCAACCCCGACCTGATTCTTTACGACAGCGTATACGAACCTCTCATCCAATCTTATGAAGGTCTGCGAATCTGCAATGACACCACGGGAGAGTTCTCTGTCTCCCATGTACTAAAACAACCTGCAGGTGCACTCCCCGAGCGTGTGCATTGCGGACTTGAGGAAATTGCTGCCATCAAGTTCACTGGAGGATCATCAGGGGCGCCAAAAGCGGTTCAGCAGTCGTTCCGTTGTATCAACACCATGGTCGCGTCACTGATGATGGTGTATGAATTCGACAGTGATGAACGCTTTCTACTCGCACCACCCATGACCCATGGTGCAGGTACGTTTGTTTTGCCGATATTAGGCGTTGGAGGTTGTCTGGTCATTGCCAACAAGGCCAAGGCTTCACTCCTGCATCAAATAATGGATACGCATCAGATCACCTCTACATGGGTGCCTCCCACATTACTGCAGAGACTGGTCGAAGCGCAAACGTCATTACATACGTTTCTTCCCGCCTTGCGCAATTTGCTTTACGGCGGCGCACCCTGCTCCGCCCGCCTCATCGAACAGGCCATAGACTGCTTTGGGCCAGTACTGGGAGTTACGTATGGCCTGACTGAGGCACCGGTGATCATTACTGGCATGCCGGGCATATTAGGATCATTACCTGAAAATCGCGGTAGCGCCGGCTACATAGGCCCCCTGACACGCGTCGCCGTTGCTGGTGAAAACGGGCAACCCATTGAGAAGCCACATACTACCGGTGAGATCATAGCCACGGGTGATCTTCTCATGTCTGGCTACCTCGACATGCCTGAACAGACTGCAGACGTCATCAAAAACGGATGGTTTCACACGGGCGACATTGGCCACATCGACGAGCGAGGTTTTCTATTCATTAAAGGCCGTTCAAAAGACATCATCATTAGCGGCGGTTTCAATGTTTACCCATCCGATGTCGAGGATGCCTATTTAAAACATCAAGCTATATCCGAGTGTGTCGTTTTCGGCGTACCCGATGAAGTGTGGGGAGAGCGTGTCGAAATGGCCGTTGTCCTGAACCGAACTGGCGCCTTGAGCCAGAAAGACTTGATCGATTTCGGCAAGCAGGAGCTGGGATCTGTCAGAGCGCCAAAGAAAGTCCATATCGTAGATTCTTTTACCAAAAATGAGCTGGGAAAAGTCGACAAAAGACGTATCGTTGCGTCCTTGCGCGATCAAGACCGGCTGGAGGAGTGTTAACTATGAAGTTGAACAAACTGGTCGCAGGTATTGCCTGCACACTGGCAGTCACACTTGGCGGCCCCGCCACCGCCGCTTATCCGGATCAGCCCATACGCTTTGTCGTAGGATTCCCACCCGGGGGTTCGACAGACATCGTGACACGGATTCTGTCTGAAGGCTTGTCCAAAGAGTTGAATCAGACTGTGCTTGTCGACAACAAGCCCGGAGCTGGCGGCGCCATTGCGGCCCAGTGGGTCGCCAACGCCAAACCCGATGGCTACACGATTTTCCTGGGCACCGTCGCCACCAACGTCATCAACCCCCTGCTGCGTAAAAGCATAAAGTTCGAGCCGATCAAAGACTTCACTATGATCGGCGAAGTGGGCTTTTACACTAATTTGATACTGGTCAATGCTAATTCGAAATATAAAAATCTAAATGAGCTGATTGCAGATGCCAAGAGCAAGCCTATGTCGTATTCCAGCCCTGGTGCCGGCACCTCACCGCATATGACCGGCGAATACTTCAGAATGCTTACTCAGACTGACATTCAGCATGTACCGTTCCAGGGCAGTGGGCCAGCACTGACCGCCCTAATGGGAAGCCATGTGGATGTAGGGTTTGACAACCTGCCTGCAGCCCTTGGCCTGGTTCAGTCGGGCAAGGTAAGGGCACTGGCAATCACGAGTACCGAACGCATCAAAGAGCTGCCTGACGTGCCCACGGCCGATGAGCTTGGTGTCAAAGGTATGAACGTGGACGCCTGGGTCAGCGTCATCGGGCCTGCCGGTATTCCTGAGGATAGACTACAGACGCTTAGCAAAGCGCTACTCAAGGTGCTGGCTACGCCTGCAACCATTGAAAAGCTCGAATCCAATGCCGTAACTATCAAGGGTACAAGCCCTGCAGAGCTACAGGAATATATAGAGTCTGAAACCAAGAAATGGCGCGATGTGGTTGAAACATCAGGTGTAAACCTAGAGTAAGCCAACTCAAGCTTGAACCAGCGCCAAATCATACGGCCCGCTTTGTGTGAATGGTCACACGCAGCGGGCCGTATGATTCACCGTAGCCCTACGAAGGGTGATCGGCTTAATCTTACGCGTTGCACCCAGCTTATTCAAACACAAGAACATGCTCAGGCACGCCAACGATTCGGCTTTCTGATGCATCGCTGTCAGACGTCAAATGACTGATCAAGTCAGCCGTTGTCGAGCGTCGTGTCAACATGACGCAGGTGGCCTGCCCGCCCTGCACCCTAGTCGCATGCCAACAGCCAGGGCGCATGCAAACACCCTGACCCACTGGCACTTCAAAGGCAGCCACACTTGAAAGGTCGGGGCTGCCGTCGCTGGCGCTGAGCGCAACAATATGGATGATGCTGGCAGTTAACGGAATAATCGCCTGCTCGGTCAGCACATGCACCTCGAGGCTTGAAATGCGCTTCTCCTGACTTCTGTAGTTAACCCACAAAATTTCGGTCTCGCCTCCCTGCCCGGTGCTGAAAACATGTTCTTGCCAGAAGTCGGTGGCTTCGTTACTGAACGCAGGCGTCAGACCACCCATTTCGGGGACAGGCCCTCCGAGCATAAAGCCATAGTCGGCGAATGCATTTGGCTCGAGCTTTCTAATATTCAACTGCGGCATCACTGCCATGACTTCTCCTTTTTGCGTCAGCGGCAATGACACACAACCGCAGCACCAAGTTGGTAGGCCCAGGCGGACTCCGCACAGTGCCCGCCACCAACTGGGCGCGCAGGTTGTCAGTCATTGAGCTCAACTCTTGAACGACCAGCTAGTCTACGAAAAAAACATCGCCCACTATATCGTTTTTCTTTAATCAGGCAAGCCATCTGGCTTCCTGCTAAAGCCCCCGCAACGACCGTGGCGAATACGGCGAGCATGAACTGCCTGGTAGTAGACTATAGGCCCCTCCCAAACACAATTACGAATCGCCCATGAATACATCCGACAAGCCCACTGACGCATCGGCGCGCCATGGTGAATACAAGATCCCTGAAGGCAAGCTGGTCGTCGTAGACCTGCAGGTTGTAGAGGGTTGCCTGAGCAATGTGCAGTTGTCAGGTGACTTTTTTCTGGAGCCACCTGAAACCCTGGAGGCCATGAATGCAGCACTCAATGGATTGCCTCACGACGTTACTCAAACGCAACTGGAACAGGCAATCAATGCCGTCATTGGATCAGACGTAATGATGTTCGGCATCACTGCCGCAGGCGTTGCGGTCGTTGTACAGAGGGCGCTGGCATGAGCAACGAAATCATACGCACGGGCTGGAACGACCATAATTGGCAATTGGTGCACACATCACCCCAATCGCCGCAACAACACATGGCCCTCGATCAGGTGCTGCTGGAAGAGGTTGCTGCCGGGCGTCGCGCGCCAACGCTTCGGATTTGGGAATGGGCATCATCGGCTGTTGTCATCGGCATCTTTCAGTCAGTAAAAAACGAAGTCGACATCGAAGCAGCACAACAACATGACATTGAGGTTGTGCGCCGCATCACCGGCGGTGGTGCCATGTTTATCGAACCTGGCAACACCATTACCTATTCCATTTATGCGCCGAAGTCACTCATTGCCGGAATGAGCTTTCGCGATGCGTATGCGTACATGGACGCGTCAGTGCTTGAGGCACTGAACGAGCTTGGCATCAAGGCCTGGTACAAGCCATTGAACGACATTACGTCCGAGGGCGGAAAGATCGGCGGCGCAGCGCAGGCTCATCGTGGTGGGGCGGTGCTGCACCATGTGACCATGGCTTATGACATTGATGTAAACAAGATGCTTCAGGTCTTGCGCATCGGCCGAGAAAAACTCTCTGACAAAGGCACTACGTCGGCCGCCAAGCGTGTTGACCCGCTACGCAGTCAAACAGGTTTGCCACGGGCAGCCATTATTCAGCAAATTATTGCTACGTTCCGGCGGCTGCATGGTTTGCAAGACGGTGGTTTATTGCCAGCCGAACTGGCTGCTGCCGACCGACTTATTGAAGAGAAATTCGGCACTGAGGCGTGGCGTCATAAGGTGCCATGAAGGAAAAGTGGGGGCCATTCCCGGCTCCGCAATGATATGAAAGGAGCATCCGGTGGGCTGAGGCGCATGGGCAAGTACAAAGTGCAAAGATAGCTAGCCTCCCAGATGGCGCCACAAAGCCTGAAAAATTGCCCAACTCATCGACTAGCTGACGCTTTTTTGGCCTTTGCTGCCTTGGCTTTACCGCCCTTTCCAGCGGGCTCGTCAGAAGCGTCGGTTTCTTCCAGCCATGACAGCGTATCCACATAGGTAAGGAAGTGCTGCAGGTAGCCTGGCGAAACTTCACGCATCAGAGACAATGATCGATGCACCAGATTGCTCGAATTCAACGGGCCAGCATTGTCGGGCACCTGCTCCTGCGATGTCTGTAATTGACGCCGTGTACGAAGGCGCTCCCAGGTTTTCTGGAAGTAATCAATTGCCGGCAGTTCGGGGTAAGAGAGGGTTGACGAGGCGTCACCCTGCTGCCAGGCCTGGGCTTTGCCAGCCACTGACTGGTTGTTGAGGTAGGCAAGTAGTTCGGCCACAGGCCCTGGTTGCGCGGGCGGCGGCACAGTTGGCGATGTACGAGTGTATTTCAGGTCGTCAGGCGAAGCGCCGTCTGTAGGCGTAGAAAACACACTGCGAATAGAGCTGTCATCCTGTTTGCCCTTGTGATCGGTGGCCTCTTTATTTTTAGGGATTGCCATGCGCCGTCTCTGCTTGGGCCGACGGTGATGCGGCGACCGGCAGCGCTGTGTCAGCTGGCGCATTTGCGTCAACCGGCTTCCCTTCTTCTGCCTGATCAGCGACCGCCTTCGCCGTCAGCTTGGGCACCGGCGAGATCTCCACCCGCCGGTTCTTTGCCCGCCCTTCTTCGTCATCGTTTGAACTGACAGGTTGCTCCGGGCCGAAGGCTGCAGCAAACACGCTGGCCGATGGAACACCTTCCTCAATCAGTGCACGCGTGACAGTCAATGCGCGCTGTGCCGACAGATCCCAGTTATCGGAAAAACGCAGATTGCCCTCATGGATCGGTCTGTCATCGGTAAACCCGCTAATCATCAGTACCTCGTCATGGGTCTCGAGATAGGTCTTAAGCGGCTCGACCAGGCTGTTGAGTATTTCACGACCTTCTGCCTGCAGTCCGGCAGAGTTCAGTGCAAACAGCACGCTGCCGCTGATGCCAATGCGGCCATCGGTCAGCGTAACGCTGCCTTCGGCAATTTGTCGGGCCAGCGCTTCTTCCAGTGATTTGCGACGCTGGGTTTCTTCCTGTCGTTGCGTAATCTCGTTTTCAAGCCGGGCAGAAAGCTCAAGCTGGACACCGATCACGCCGACCAGCACAAGCACAAATGCGCCCAGCAGTACAGACATTAAGTCGCCAAACACCGCCCAGACAGGCGCGGCAGGCTCCACGCCCTCATCAAGATGCTCGCTCATGTGGCATCAGCGCTGGCGGGCACGCGGCCACCAGCCAGTTGTTGGAGTTCTTCGATAATCTGCTTTTGAGACAGCATGCTCAGGTCAATAACCTCACGAGCCTGTGCCACGTAGTAGGCTAACTGCTCATCGCTGCGGGTCGTGGATTTTTCCAGAGCGGCTTCGATACGTTCCAGATGCGCCTGCAATGACACGTTCGACTCACCAAACTTCTGCACAGCCGCACTAAAGGTTTCAGCCATCATGGCCACATCGGCCGCACTGCCTGACACTTGGGCAGCAACGCCGGTGAGTTTGCCGCTTTCAGTTTGAACATGATCGGTAAATTGTGCGCTGGCGCGATCAAGCATGTCGGCTGAGGTCGTGACCAGCGCATCAACCGCACTGCGTTGCTCAGAAGCGGCATGGTTGACGGCATCAAGCAAGGTACCCACGGTCTCCAGCAAACGGCCGCGCTCTTCCAGCATGGCGGTATCGCGAGCAAGGCTGTCAGACAGCTTCTGCCGCACCTCGGTCACTACATCTGCGGCGGCTTGAGGTGCTTCTGATGCGGCTTGCAGCAGCTTGGAAATTTCAGCAATCGTCGCGTCGGCATTGGCCTTGGTTTCTCGGGAAATATCAAGTGCAGTCTGAGCCAGAGCGTCGCAAATTTGCTGTTGATGGGCGGCCGTATGCGTACCCGCCTGCTCCCATTGCTCACGCAGCGTAGCGGCGGTGCTGGCAAGCGACTCTGTCCATGCCTGCAAACGTTGTTGATCTTGCTCTGCCAGGGTCTCCTGAAGTGCTGCCGCCGCTTTGGGGGCTTCGGCAGCCGCTTCAACCAAGCGGCTGATCTCGGCCATGGTTGCCGTGGCATTGGATTTGGTCTGCGCAGAGATCTCGCTGGCCGTCTGGATCAAGGTTTCGCAGATTTGCTGTTGATGGGCGGCCGTATGTGTACCCGCCTGCTCCCATTGCTCACGCAGCGTAGCAGCCGTGCTGGCAAGTGAATCCGTCCATGCCTGCAAACGCTGTTGATCTTGCGCGACCAGGGTTTCTTGGAGTGCTGCCGCCGCTTTGGGGGCTTCGGCAGCCGCTTCAACCAGGCGGTTGATCTCGGCCATGGTTGCCGTGGCATTAGATTTGGTCTGCGCAGAGATCTCGCTGGCCGTCTGGATCAAGGTTTCACAGATTTGCTGTTGATGGGCGGCCGTATGCGTACCCGCCTGCTCCCATTGCTCACGCAGCGTAGCAGCCGTGCTGGCAAGTGAATCCGTCCATGCCTGCAAACGCTGTTGATCTTGCGCGACCAGGGTTTCCTGAAGTGCCGCCGCCGCTTTGGGGGCTTCGGCAGCCGCTTCAACCAGGCGGCTGATCTCAGCCATGGTTGCCGTGGCATTTGATTTTGTTTCAGTGGAGATTTGGCTGGCGGTTTGGGCCAATGCGTCGCAAATTTGTTGCTGTCTGCTTTCAGTATATGATGTGGCCTGCTCCCACTCCCCACGCAGTGCCGATGTCATCTCTGACAGCGTATCGACCCAAGCGGCAAGCCGCTGCGCGTCTTGAGACGCCAACTGCGCTTTCAGGTCACCGTGTGATTGTGTCATCGCTAAAGCCAGCGATTCGGCATGCTGTCGTAACGCGTCGGTGGCCGAGGCTAGGGCCTGCTGATTATCACTGGCCAGTTTCTCGCTGCTGCGCTCATGGTGCAACAACCCTTGCTGCCATGCCTGCGACAGGGTTTCAGCCACGCCGGCCAGACGCTCAGAAATGCTTTCAAAAAGATGGTCGGAACGCTGCCCAAATGCTCCTGCGGCCGTTTCAAATGAGCCGCGCAGTTCGCTGGCAAGGCTGGCATTTGTTTGTTGATGCGCTTGAAGTGAAGTTGCCCAGATACCTGCCACTTTGGAAGCCGTACCCTCGGCTTGCACCGCCATGCCATCAAGCTGCTGCTGCACTGCCTGCCGGACCGATTCGTGCAAGGCCGCATTTTCTCGAACGAGAAGGCTCATGGTGGACTCTGCCACGGGCTGAATGGCCGACCCAGCCGCCCGCGCACCTTCGGCGATACCATCGCGCAGCGATTGCTCCACGGAGGTTGCCAGGCGCGTATAGGTGGCTTCCGCCTTGCTATGAAAGGCCTCCTGACTGGCGGACAACTGCTCGGCCAGTGTTTTACTGTGCTGAGCCAGGGCGACCATCATGGCCTGCATCTGATCAACCACAGCGGGCAGGGTATCGGCTTGGCGCTGCAACAGCCTTAAGCGCTCTTCGCGTTGGTGCGCCAAGGAATAAGGTCGCAACGTTGTTGCAATGTTGGTATCAAGCAGTTGGGCGGCTTTGACTCGGTCGCGCCGGCTCAAGGCAGACAGCAAACCCAGCATGGCAGAGGTTGCCACCCCTGCCACCGAAGTGCCAAAGGCAAAACCCAGCCCTTTGACCGGAGCAGAAAGCGACGCGCGGATGGCCTGAAGGTCTGTGGCGCTTTCAAGCGCCAACCCGGTACCGCGCAGCGTAGCCACCATACCCAGAAACGTACCCAACATGCCCAGAAGAACCAGCAGACCAACCAGATAGGGGGTAAGCGCCGGCCCAGGCAGGCCCACACGCTCACCTTCGACACGCAACCGCACGGCATTTCGCAGGCTGGAAGGCAAACGAACCACCCAGTCATCCAGGGCGCTTACGCTTTCCGTCAGGCCTTCGAGTGCCGCTGTGAGTGCGTCACTTGCCTGACGATAACGGTAAAGCTCAAATGCACCAACCAGGTACACCACGCCAATCAGCGCGGTAACAGCCAGAGCCAGAGGGTTTGAAGCGACGTAGTGCGTGCCGATCCAGAACACTGCGGCCAGCCCGGCAATAAAAATAAGAAAATGAAGGAGTCGATTCATAATATTCAGGTTTTACCTTCGTGCAAGGCTGCCAGAAGCGCCTCGACAGGCTGTAAACGGGTATCTAGCTCAGCAAACAGGACACGCTGCATATCTTGCTTAAACACAACCAGCCATTCGGTAGGCCCTGCGGACGGGGAAGAAGACCCAGCAGTTGCCGGTATGGTCTGCCCTGCACCCTCACGCAGCCGCTCGAAGTGTGCTTCAAGCGACTTGGGGATGTCTGCAAACAGCACGAGTTCACGTTCGCTCAACGCCTGCTCCATCGCGGCATCCACAACGGCAAGGCGAGCTGCCTGGGGCGAGATGGAGGCCAACAAGGTTCGCAATCTGCCACGTAACGTGGCAATGCTGCTTTCCATGGATTGCTGCAGTAACACGTAACGACGGCGGTAGCTTGCATAGTCGACAACCGCCGCCGAAGCAGTGGGGCCACGCCGGGCAGCGGCGCGCAACCTGGCTTCCTGCTGCGCTGTCGCTGGCCTTTCGTTGCCCGTAATGGCCAGTTCGAGTGCAGCACGAACCCGGTCATATTCGATTTTTCCTGCTTCGGCCGGTGGCTGCAACCCGGATGGCACAGAAGAAGGGTTGCCCTTCAGCGCAGAAGACAGCGCAATGGCGTCAGCCCAGCCCAGCCATTGGCTGAGCCGATTGGGAACGTCTTGCCGGGGCTCGTAAAACGTGGTGTCTGTCAGGCGAGCAAGCAGGCGAACGAGCGGGGGGCCGCTGAAACCTGTGCGCCGAGGCGGTTCTTGCACCATACCATGAGGGTCAAAAACCTGTGAGTTTACACGGTGATGGGCGTTTTTGCGCCTTAACCGATCAGCCAAACGTTACGATAGCCTTCTGGATCACCACAAATAAGGTGGCGAGGAAGCCGACACCCATCAGGATCACGCCAGGATTGCGGTCGCGAAACCCAAAACCGATCAGTGAAAAAATGACGCCCAGCACAAAAACAACCAAGAGCGTCGTGTTATGCAAAAACATAGTTATTCTCTTTATTGAGCAGATGGCTCTGATATCTACAGCCTACCATCGGGCTCAACTCCCTGGCGGTCAAGGTTTCCTATTCTTGATCTGAAACAAATCAACAATGGTTTAAACGCCACAGTACCGCAACGGCCCGTCAGCAACAAAGATTCGAAAAAGATGCACGGGCCCGTTTGCGAGAGGCCGTCACCGAATAATGCAGTGCCAACGCGCAGCCACGTTTAGCCAGTGTGTTCTGATTTGGGCGACGGTCGGTTTAGCACACCACAGAAGAATGCAACGTCCACGCACCGAGCCGCCGCCTGCCCGGCAAATACATAAACGAAGCAGGGCTCAATGAGCCCATTGTGCTGGCAGCCAGAGAAGAGCGGCTGGCCCCCTTTTTTGCAGCACCGCTTACCAAACAGCACGCAGCATGAGGTGGTCGCCAGGCACCCGCCTGGCAAACCCCGTTTTACGCCGTCTTGTAGTTGTCGCGTTGCATACCTTGCGAGGCAAGAGCCACGACTGTGCCAATAGCCAGCGCCACCCATGACCCGGTAATAAGTGTTACTACCCCTAACGCAATGGCGATCAGTGAACCAAAGAGAAGAATAGTGTTGCGCGGACTAAGCGCGGCGCCAATTGCTGTGCCAATGAGAATAGCTGCGAGAAGCTGAATAACGTAGACCATGGTTGCCCCCAATTTTTCTTTTATTTAAAAGGCGCGGGCGGCACGGATACTGCCCGCGTCGTCGTCCCAATGGACCGCCCGAGTGTAGCATCGTTGATATATAAATGCCGCCTCCCCAGAGCGGTGCCACCAAGCGCTCATTTGAATTCGAATTGAATCTGGCCATTGCTCGGCACACACACTCGTCTGTTTGCCTTGGGTTCTTCCACCGGACACCCTTCCGGGTACGGTAATTGCTTGATGCTGCGCGACCTCGGTCAAATCAACTCGTACATCAATACTAAGACTGGAGCAACAATGACAGAATCAGACACCCTCGCCGTAGGCACCAGGCCTTACGCGCAACCGCCGGGGATCCATGCGGGCAATATCAGCGGCGTGTCATGGGCCGCGGTCTTTGCGGGTGCAGCGACTGCTGCAGCCCTGGCACTTATTTTGCTCATGCTCGGCGTGGGCCTGGGGTTCTCATCCATCTCGCCCTGGGCCGGCGAAGGTTTAAGCGCCACAACCATCACCATTTCCACCGCCGTATGGCTTGCGCTAACGCAGATTATTGCGTCTGGGATGGGCGGGTATATTGCAGGCCGACTGCGGACCAAGTGGACCTACATCCATACAGACGAAGTGTATTTCCGTGATACCGCACACGGCATGTTGAGTTGGGCGGTGGCTACGCTGGTAACCGCTGCATTTCTGGGTTCGGCCGTTGGTGGCCTTTTGGGCTCTGGGGTTAAGACGGCAAGCAGTGTTGCGTCGACTTCCGTCACCGCCATGGCAACAGGTGCTGCTGCCAGCGCCAATGACGCTAAAGCCAGCAACCCTCTTGACTACTTCACCGACGCGCTGTTCAGGTCTGAGAACCCGTCGTCCACAACAGAGAATGCTGATCAACGCCATCGTGAGGCTTCAACAATCTTGATGCGCAGTCTTAGCACTGGCGAGTTGAGTGCAGACGACAAGAAATACCTGAGTGGCGCCATTGCGCAACAAACAGGTTTGACGCAAGCGGAGGCCGAGGCGCGTATTGACAAGCTTTACAAGCAAGCGCAACAAGAAGCCGAAGCACTGAAAACAAAGACTCAGGAAGCTGCAGACACAGCCCGCAAGGCCGCTGCCATTGCTTCTCTTTGGGTATTTGTGTCGCTGTTATGCGGTGCATTCTTTGCCAGCCTGGCGGCCATTTGGGGCGGCCGTCGTCGCGATGCGGCCTTTATCGATGAGCCAGTACGCATGCGCGCCTGAGTCAGTCTAGAAAATTCCGGGCACATACACGTCTGAGCCGCTCTAGACGAACCCGCGCAAATCCGCACTGGGGCCCACTTACTGCAATCTACGCATCAAAACAATGCATATAAAAGGACTATTACCATGAGATCACTTCTGCTGTTTTTCCTGGGTGTGCCCATTCCCATCATCATCCTGATCGCGCTCTTCTTGCACTAACCTGTAACGGGCGCTGGCCCTATGCAGCCAGCGCCCTGCCTCTCAAAGAAATGCGGGTAGAGGCCAACACGCGATAAAATTCCCGATTTATCAACGCAAGCAAAAATAACGCATGAGTTTTGACCCGCTTACCTCATTGCTTGCCGCCATCGGCATGCTACTTATCGGAACCGTTGTTAACCGCAAGGTTTCGTTTCTAGAACGCTACAGCATTCCAGACCCCATCACAGGCGGTCTTATTTTTGCGATCATCGCCGCAGTTCTGCTGGCCACAGCCAACTTTCAGTTCAGCTTCGACCAAAATATCAAACCGGTTTTTCTGCTGATGTTTTTTAGTGGTGTAGGCATGAGCGCCGACCTGCGCCAGCTCAAGCGTGGTGGCAAGGCTCTGTTAACCCTGGTGTTGCTGCTGTTTCCATTTATTGTGCTGCAAAACGCCGTTGGCGTTGGCATGGCCAAACTGCTAGACCTGCACCCCATTTTTGGCCTGGTGGCTGGGTCTATTACGCTAATCGGCGGTCATGGCACAGGCGCGGCCTACGCTGACCGCTTCGCTGAGGTAAACAATCTGCAAATGGTCATGGAATTAAGCATGACCATCGCCACCACGGGGTTGATTGTGGGCGGTCTTATAGGCGGCCCCATTGCACAGTTTCTGATCAAGCGGCACAAGCTGCAATCAACGGCAGAGTCCGCTTCTGAAACTCACAAATTTATCGAAACCCCGGCGCCACTCAGCACGACCGCAGTGCTGGGCACTCTGGCCGGCATATTTACCGCCGTCATCGCGGGCCAATGGCTGGCTCACCGGTTCTCCGAAGGCGCCATCACAATTCCCGCCTTCTTGTGGTGCATGTTAATTGGTATTGCGATCCGCAATCTGCTGCCGTTTGCCGGCCTGCGGTTCGACGACCGCGCCGCAGACCTGATTGCCAACGTGTGCCTGTCGCTGTTTCTGGTCATGACCATGATGACGCTAAATCTTGTGGATGTTGCCCTGTCTGCCGGGCCCTTCATGCTCATTATTCTGGCGCAGGTTGTGACCGTCTTTCTGTATGTCGTGTTTGTGTGCTTCAGGTTTATGGGCCGCGACTATGAAGCGGCTGTAACGTCGTCTGCATTTGTCGGGTTTAACATGGGCGCCACCGCCACAGCCATGGCCAATATGCAGGCTATTACAGCGAAACATGGCCCTGCACCCACCAGTTATCTTATCGTTCCGCTAGCCGGCGCATTTTTCGTAGACATTATGAACGCGCTGATACTTACCGGCATGCTGGCTTTGCCTTTTATCGGAGGCTAACGATGAAAGTATTTTTTTCCTGCCTGCTATTCGCATTGCTGGCAGCCTGCGGCAGCGGGCCCGATACCGACGTAGTGCGCGAGAGCGTCGAACACCGTCTCGCACAAGCGCTGCCAGATGGGTCCGTCAAGCTCCACAACATTGAGCGACGCGGCTCACAGACCGATACCAAAGCCCCTGCCGGTGAAGAACGGCGAATCGTGTACTTTGACGCCGAGTTGCAGCTTACCCGCGACATTGACTTTGCCGCCTGGAATGCACCCGGCGTGGCTGGCTTGGTTTCGGCGCTGGGCGCCGGGCCTAAAGGCATTGAGGGCATTCGATCAGGTGGCAACAAAGCCAACGACATTATCCGTGCCCACGGTACGGTTCTTTATCGCCAGGAAGCCGGCACCTGGCAGGCCGTGATGCCCGCAGGCTATCAGCCACCCGTTGCCCCCGGTGTGCTCGCCGCAACCCCCGAGCGCACCGGTGCCATGCTGACAGCCTTGCGCAAAGTGGTAGAAGCATTTCCTCGTGACACCTCCCCAGAGCAATACGCCGCCATCGAAGAAGAGCTGGCCGCTGCACAGGCAAGCATAAGGGCACGCCTGGCACGCGCGTCAAATGGGTATGCCATTGCGGCAGGGGCTGAGCATGGTCAATACCTGCGCGTTGCCCGCGCCCTGTTCAGTGGCATGGGCTCGCGCGCCGTGCCACTTATTACCCGAGGCGGCGAAGAAAATCTGCGCCTGCTGCGCTCAGGCAAAGTGTCACTCGCGCTGGCTCAGGGCGATGCCGCTCTGGATGCCTATGAAGGCACCGGCGCCTTCGCAGGCCAGGGCCCGCATATTGCGCTGCGTGGCGTGACCAGCCTTTACCCAGAGCCATTGCACGTATTGGTGCGGGCCGACAGCAAACTGAATTCGATTGCAGACCTGCGCAGAAAGCGCGTTGCCATAGGTCAAATCGGCGCGGCCTCACGCACTACGGCAATTCGTGTGTTGCAGGCCCACGGCATCGCACTTGCCGACATTGAGCCGTTGGAATTCAGCATCAATGGTGCCCTGCTCGCCCTGCAACAGAATAAAACCGACGCCGTGCTGCAGGTTATCGGCACACCGGCCGACAGCGTGCGCGATTCGCTCACCGACATGCCTTTGCGAATGCTGTCTCTGGACGCCAAAGCCATTAGTGCGCTGACCGAAGAGAAAAAAGGTTATTTTCCCTTCACCATCCAAAAAGGTACGTATGTCAGTCAGACAACCGATGTGCAAACCATTGCGACAGCAGCATTACTGCTGACAGACACTGCATTTTCCGATGCTGAGATCGCCTCGCTGACACGACGAATTTTCGAGAAAGGTACCGATTACTCTGCACTGGGCAGCACACAGGGCGCGCAAATCTCGGCAGCCACCAGTCGGGTGGGGCTTTCTGTACCCATGCATGTGGCGGCGGCCAAAGTCCTGGAAGGCCTTGCGGCCAAGGACGAGGCGAATACCGCTCCACAAGAAAAACTGGAGGAGTAAACAAATAATTGGCCGACGGGCTTTGCAGACTGGTAGTGGCATCCAAGGCCCACTAACTCAGGCCCACCACTTGCTACAAGCTCCTATCTGAAAATTCGCGGGCGGCCCATTGCTTTTTGCAATGCGTGCAGCGCCCGCAAACACCCGTCAGACCAGGAGATCAGCATGTCAAAAAAGCCAACCCCCGGCAAAGACAAAGGCGCAAACCCGCAGGCAGCAGACAGCGCCTTCAAAAACACGGACAGTGGCCCCGCCCTGCCTCCCGACCCCTCCAACACCGACCCCGCAGTCAGCAAGGCGAGTGATACCGCACGCATGGCAAAAGAAATGCCATACAACCCAACCAAACCCAATGAACACGGTCATGACAACGCGTTGTCGCCGGTACGGGGCGCCACGTCGCCAGCCACCCGTGAGGCACTGGCAAGCACGCTTTCCGAAGAAAACGAGACGTCAAAATATGGCAAAGCGGCAGAATCAGGCGTCAATGCGGCAGGCGGGTCGCTCAACCGCGTACGGGCGGACTCTGCAGGGCAGACACTTACCACCAACCAGGGCGTGGCAGTCTCCGACAACCAGAACTCGCTCAAGGCTGGCTTACGTGGACCCGCACTTCTGAAAGACTTTATTCTGCGTGAAAAGCTGACCCATTTTGATCACGAGCGCATTCCAGAGCGGGTGGTTCACGCTCGCGGCTCGGGGGCGCATGGCTATTTTGAGTGTTACGAGCCTCTTACGCGCTATACCCGTGCGTCAATTTTTTCCGAGAAGGGAAAAATTACACCTTTGTTTATACGGATTTCAACCGTCGCCGGCGAACGAGGCTCAAAAGATACCGCCCGGGATGTGCGCGGCTTTGCGATCAAATTTTATACAGACGAAGGCAACTGGGATCTTGTCGGCAACAACATGCCAGTCTTTTTTATACAAGATGCCATGAAGTTTCCGGATCTCGTCCATGCAGTAAAACCTGAACCCCATCACGCCATGCCGCAAGCGGCATCAGCGCACGATACCTTCTGGGATTTTGTGTCGCTGATGCCTGAGTCAACTCATATGCTGATGTGGCAAATGTCTGATCGCGCGATCCCGCGCAGTTTTCGCATGATGCAGGGGTTTGGCGTACATACGTTCCGGTTTGTGAACGATGCGGGCGAATCGGTATTTGTGAAGTTTCACTGGAGCCCAAAACTAGGCACCCACTCTCTGGTCTGGGACGAAGCGGTCAAGATCTCCGGTGCCGATCCGGATTTTAACCGGCGCGACCTGTGGGAAGCCATTGACGCGGGCGAATACCCTGAATGGGAATTAAGCGTACAAATTTTTACCGAGGAAGACGCAGAAAAATACAGCTTCGACGTGCTGGACGCCACCAAACTTGTGCCTGAAGAGCTTGTGCCGGTACAACCTGTGGGTCGCATTGTGCTTAACCGCAACCCAGACAATTTCTTCGCAGAAACCGAACAAGTGGCCTTCTGTGCCGCACATGTTGTACCAGGTATTGATTTCTCCAATGATCCGCTGTTGGCGGGGCGTATCCATTCATATATAGACACGCAGATCTCGCGGTTGGGTGGGCCAAATTTTCACGAATTACCCATTAATGCGCCGCTCGCCCCCGTACACAACAATCAGCGCGACGGCATGCACCGGCAAGCCATCCATCGCGGACGCGTCGCCTACGAACCCAACTCTCTGGGTGGCGGCTGTCCGTTTCAGGCCGGAACGGCCGGGTTTGTATCGTTTCCCGAGCCGGTAGAACAGGATGAAGTGCGCGGCAAGCCTGAACGATTTGCCGAGCATTTCAACCAGGCACGACTGTTTTATGAAAGCCAGGCTCCGTTCGAGCAACAGCATATCGCCGACGCCTTCCGCTTCGAACTTAGCAAGGTAACTGTTGCAGCCGTACGTGAGCGTGTAGTTTCCATGCTGCGCAATGCGTCAGAAGAGTTGGCCAGCAAAGTGGCCGACGGGCTGGGAATGACCTTGCCCGATGCCATGCCCAAGGCGCTCGAAACACCACCCTCTCCAGAGGTGGAGCAATCACCCAGCCTGTCGCTTACTGCCCGGCCTGGCGACGGCGGCATACGTACGCGAAAAGTAGCCATCATGATTGCGCCCGGCAGCAATGGCACCGTGGCCTGGGAAATCGCCAAGTCATTGCAGAAGCAAGGTGCTGTCGTGCGATTTGTAGGCCCGCGTATCGGACCGACTGTCACCGCAGAGGGCGAACACATTGATGCTGATGCCTCGTTGGAAAATCAGCCTGGCGTATTGTTTGACGGCCTAGTATTGCCAGACGGCGACGAAGCGATCAAAACACTTGCCAAGAACGACCTCGCGCGGGATTTCGTGCACGATCAATACCGTCATTGCAAAACGATACTTGCACTGGGTAGCGCCGCGACGCTGTTGGAGAAGGCGGGAATCGATCTGAACAGCAAACACGACGCAGGCTTGCTCGTGATGGACAGTGACACGGCCGCAGCGGCGAAACAATTTATGAAGGCACTGGCCAAACACAGGCATTTCGAGCGGGAAGCGGCGCAAGCTAAGGTATAGGCCCTTTAAAAGAAAGGCCAGGGGCGAGAGCCGGAGATGGCGGTCGGCAGCCAAAGGGTACACTCAAGTTGAAGGTGTGCCCTGCCGGCCGCCACGCATTCATGTCATCATTACAGAGAGGTTTCATGGCTCAGCAACTATCCCGCCAGATCGTCCTCGCAGCCCGCCCCCAGGGCCGGCCGCGGCCTTCCGACTTTCGTCTTGAAGAAGTGACACTGCCCGAGATCAACGATGGCGAGCTTCTGCTTGAAGTGCAGTATCTATCGCTTGACCCCTACATGCGTGGTCGCATGGATGATCGCAAATCGTATTCGCCCCCAACGCCTGTCGACGGTGTCATGGAAGGTGAAAGCATTGCGCGCGTGGTTTCTTCGCGCAACGACAGCTTTAAAGAAAACGACATCGTGCTTTCGCGATCGGGCTGGCGCAGCCACATGGTGTCTGATGGAAAGGGCCTGACCGTGCTTGATCAGCGCTTCAAACCAATAACGACAGCCCTTGGCGTCATGGGCATGCCCGGGTTTACCGCTTATGCTGGCCTGCGCAATATCGGCAAGCCCCAGGCTGGGGAAACCGTTGTCGTCGCCGCCGCCACCGGGCCCGTAGGTTCCATGGTTGGGCAGATCGCCAAAATTAAAGGTGCGCGCGCGGTCGGCATCGCCGGCGGCCCCGAAAAATGTGCCTTCCTGAAGGATGAGCTGGGTTTTGACGTAGCCATAGATCACAAGGCCCCAGACTTTGCTGAACAGCTTGCACATGCGTGCCCTCACGGCATTGACGTGTATTACGAAAACGTCGGTGGCGCCGTGTGGCAGGCCGTGCTGCCCCTGCTCAATGAGTTTGCCCGCGTGCCCGTTTGCGGGCTGATCGCGCAATACAACAGCGCCGATACTTCCGGCCCCGACCGTCTGCCCGCCACCATGCGCCAAGTGCTGTCAAAAAGCCTGACCCTGCGTGGTTTTATCCAGAGAGAGTTTGTGGAGCAGCGGCCTTTGTTTTTGGAAGAGGTTTCAACCTGGATTAGTGAGGGACGGGTACGCTTTAAAGAAGATATTGTGCAAGGGCTGGAAAACGCACCTGAAGCGTTTATGGGGCTGCTTGAAGGCAAGAATTTCGGCAAACTGATTGTGAAGCTTACTGACGATTAATCATCTTGGACCAAGAGCACAGCTAACCTAGCACCGAGATGAACTCACCCAAATTGAACTACCCCCCTCAAAAAGAGGGGGCGCATTATCTTGGGGGGCGGTTTTAACAAGCGACGAAAAACTGGACACGAAGTTAAGGTAACGTAAAAAGAGGTCCAGTTATGAAAAACGTACCTATGATCGCCAGATCAGATCAGCATTATTTCGTTTAGCACGAGGCGGTCGTGCCAGTGCGGCGGGCCGCTTGCCATTCACCCGCCACGCCCCTCGTACCACTCAATCGCCGTCAGCGCCAGCGCATCAATCGAATCACTTACAACAACGCTCAAATCAGCACGCTGGGCTAAAGGTAGGGCAAGCGGCAGCTCGGTACAGGCCAGCACCACAGCCTCTGCGCCCTGGCTTTTGAGCACATTAACACCATCAACCACGGGGCCCAGAGCCTCATCAAAGCGATTTTCTTTTACTAATGCAATAGGGTCAGCACAATACTTAGCGTGCAAATCGGCATCCAGCACCAGACAGTCATAACCTAGCGCTTCAAGCTGACGCTGATACAGCCTGAGCTTCAGGGTGGTTTCGGTAGCCATGATCCCTACCGGGCCCTTGTTCACGCCTTGCCGGCGTAGATCGGCAACTACTGCGTCCACAATATGCAAAATAGGCACGCCTATGGCAGCCGCCATGTCGTCATACCAAAGATGGGCGGTATTACAGGGGATCACCATAGCTTTGGCCCCCGCCCGCTCAAGACAACGCAAGCCGTTAATCATCCAGGGTAAGGGGTCAGGACCACGCTTTGCATAACCCTCAGGCCGACCTGGTACGCGCGGGTCACTCCAGAGTATGGCAGGTATGTGTTCTTGTTCGGTAGACGCACGCTTTAATGCAGTAAGCCGCGCCATAAATGTTGCACTCGCCATAGGCCCCATTCCGCCCAGAACGCCAAGAAACCGCCCTTCGAACTGCTGCCCCGCCATCATTTACGCTCCCTAAAGATCAGCTCACGTGCTAGACAAAACGTCGCCCCTTCCGGCGCGGCTGCCACTTGAATACACACTGCCCATACAGCTTTGAACGGGTGATGTTCCGAAGTTCATACAGCCGCTCAAACTCCCTACAGAAATATCTTGGGAAAAAGGGCCATACGCTGAATGTGGCTGCATTCAGGAAAAAACATCTTGCAGGCTCGGTGGAGAAGTAACCTGGTGAAAAGCAGACAGCCGGCTTAGTGTGGAAGTATCTTGGAAAGAAACAGCTGCGCGCGCTCTGATCTTTCTTCAAGTTGCCCGAAAAACGCGTCTTTACTGCAGTCTTCAACGATTTTTCCAACGTCCATGAAAATAACGCGATCAGCCACTTTGCGGGCAAAGCCCATTTCGTGCGTCACCACCATCATGGTCATGCCCTCACTGGCCAGATCTACCATTACATCGAGCACCTCGGTAACCATTTCTGGGTCAAGTGCCGATGTGGGCTCATCAAAAAGCATGGCGACGGGGTCCATGGCCAGCGCCCGCGCAATGGCAACCCGCTGTTGCTGCCCACCCGAAAGCTGGCCGGGGAATTTGTCACGGTGGGCCGCAAGCCCTACACGCGCGAGCAGTGTTTCGGCGCGGCTGCCGGCTTCCTGAGCACTGCGCCCCAGCACCTTCTGCTGTGCGATAGACAGGTTTTTCATGACGCTAAGATGCGGAAACAGTTCAAAGCTTTGAAACACCATGCCTATGCTGGCGCGAAGCTTGGGCAGATTGGTGCCTTTTGCGCCCACCGACACGCCGTCAACCAGGATCTCGCCCTTTTGAAACGGCTCCAAACCATTAACGGTTTTGATCAAGGTAGACTTGCCCGAACCTGAGGGGCCGCACACCACCACCACTTCACCATCGGCGACCTGGGTGCTGCAGCCATCAAGCACCTGGGTGTGCCCATACCACTTGCTGACATCCTTGATTTCAATCATTTAGTCTCCTGCATAAGCGGTCGTTCATGTCACGATGGCGGTGCGTCGGCGCAGGTAGCGCACCAGCAAGGATGCCGCATAGCTCATAATAAAATACACGACCGCGACAAACATATACATTTCAATCAGCCTGCCGTCTCTCTGCGCCACCTTCACGGCAGCACCCAAAAAATCGGTTAGCGAAAGCACATAGACCAGCGAGGTGTCCTGAAACAATACGATAACCTGCGTCAACAAAACAGGCGTCATATTGCGAAAGGCCTGCGGAAGCACGACGTGCAGCATGACCTGCCAGTAGGTAAAGCCCAACGCATACCCGGCAGCCACCTGGCCACGCGGCACAGACTGTATGCCTGCACGCATAATTTCACAAAAATAGGCAGCCTCAAATAACGTAAAAGTGATCAGTGCAGAGGTAAAGCCACCCACAGAAACAGGTCGGTCAGCACCCGTCAACCAGGCACCTATATACGGCATCAAAAAATAAAACCAGAAAATCACCAGGATCAGAGGTAGTGCGCGCAACAGGTTTACATAGACCGCCGCCAGGGTGGAAAACGGCTTGACGGCTGCCACGCGACACAAAGCCAATAAGGTGCCCAGAAACAGCCCACCCATGGTCGACAAGAAGGTCAGTTTCAACGTAAAGGTCATGCCATCGCGAAACAGGTACACCCATGATCGCTGTATGACGTCAAAATCAAATTCACTCATGGCGGCCCCGCAGTAATTGTGACCGCTGGGCCCATGAACCCTGGCACGGCAAGGCGTCGCTCTATCAATGACATGCCATACACGACAACAAGATTGAGCACCAGGTAAAACAAGGTCGCCACGGCGAACGTCTCAAACACCTGAAAGCTGAACTCTTGCACGGAACGGGCCGCCCCTACCAGTTCAAACAAGCCTATCGTAAAGGCCACAGATGTGTTCTTAATGAGATTGAGCATCTCGGACGACAGCGGCGGCAAAATGACGCGGAATGCCGTCGGCAGCAAGATGTGCCAGTACACTTCCCATGGTTTGAGCCCCAATGCCGTGCCCGCCATACGCTGGCCAGGCGGCAAAGACTCTATGCCCGCCCTGACCTGCTCGGCCACCCGGGAAGAGGTGTAAAAGCCCAGGCACAACACGGCAGGTATAAAAATGCCCCAGGGAGGCGGGATCTGCTTGATCGCATTGCCCAACTCCAGGGGCACCAGCTCCGGCATGACGAAATACCACAAAAACATCTGTACCAGCAGTGGCACATTGCGAAATATCTCAACGTAGGCTGTGCCCACAGCACGCAGCCACGCAATACGCGTGGTGCGCGCCACGCCTATCAGCGTGCCCATACTCAATGCCAGAGCCCACGACAGAATCGCCGTACCTATTGTCCAGGCCAACCCGCCCAGGAGGCTTTCAAGATAGGTTCCGCCTCCGGGCGCTGCCTCCAGCAAAACATGCCAGTTCCAGTTGTAGTTCATGCGCGGTCCTGCAACACGCTAGCGATAGACTTCCGGATCAGGCGAGTCAGTGGGGTTGGCGATCGCCTTCTTGAGCTGTTCGCTCATGGGCCAGTTAAGGTTGACGTTCTTGGGTGGTACAGGCGACTCAAACCACTTTTTGTACAAGGCATCAAGCTGACCATCTTTCATCATGCCAATGATGGTGTCGTCGACCACCTTCTTGAACTCTGGGTCACCCTTGGGTTCCATGATGGCGTAAGGCTCGACGGTATAAGCGTCTTTGCTAATTACCCACGACGCAGGGTCATGTGAGGTAGCAACCAGCCCGGCCAGCA
Source organism: Alcaligenaceae bacterium (assembly GCA_013416395.1). Taxonomy (GTDB): domain Bacteria; phylum Pseudomonadota; class Gammaproteobacteria; order Burkholderiales; family Burkholderiaceae_B; genus Allopusillimonas. The sequence goes on along the minus strand of JACCEP010000004.1, from coordinate 156,081 downwards.
GGATGTCATCCATAAAGAACGCGGCAGCCCGCCCACTGTTCACCGTTAGCAAGGCTTCGGCGTGATCTTTGGCCGGGATAATATTCATGCCCAGCTTCTCTTTGTCGTTGGCATCTGTAGCCCAGCGAATATTGCTGGTGCCAGCCGTCGAGACTACCGTCTTGCCCTTGAGATCATTAAGATTCTTTAGGTCAGAAGATTTCTTGGAAACAAAGCGGGTGGCCGTCACAAACGTGGTTGGGGCAAATGCCACCTGGGCCTGTCGCTCTTTGGTGTTGGTGGAAGAGCCACAGTTAAGGTCAACCGTGCCATTGGCCAGCAAGGGAATACGCGTGGACGAGGTTACAGGTACGAGCTTAACCTTTATGTCCTTCATGCCCAGTTTCTTCTCAACGGCCTGTACGATTTCATGGCAGATGTCCATGGAATACCCGATGGGCTTCTGGTTATCATCCAGGTAAGAAAAAGGGATGGAAGAATCGCGGTGCCCTAATGAGATTTCACCGGTCGACTTTATTTTTTCCAGACGGCCATCTGCCCACGTGGGTGCCGAGGCAACAACTGCGACAGTCGTAAATAGTGCAATGGTGGATTTTTTCATGAATTTGTCTCCTGTCTTTAGAAAATCTCTCGGTAGCCATACAGACCAACGGAACCGCCGGTATGTATGAAGACCACGTTTTCATCTTTTTTGAAGTGCCCTGCACGGATCAATCCTATCAGACCCGCCATGCCTTTTCCGGAATACACCGGATCAAGCAATATCCCTTCTAGCTGGGCCGTAAGCCGCAGCGCCTCGATCATGGATTCAGTGGGTATGCCGTAGCCCTCTCCCACATAATCAGCGTTGGCCACCACATCGGCCCGCTCTACTGCACTGGCTGGTAACCCCATGTAGTCTGCCGTGGCCCGCACCAGCTTCCAGACATTCTCCTCCTGTTTGTCTTTGGGCGCGCGTACGCTAACGCCATAAACCGGCACACCGCTATTGCTGCCACGAAAGCCTACAACCAGGCCAGCCTGCGTGCCTGTACTGCCGGTAGCATGAACAACATGATCCATGCGTAACCCAGTCTCATAGGCTTGTTGCAGCAATTCATGCGCACAGGCTACATAACCGAGCGCGCCAACGGGGTTGGAGCCCCCTCCTGGAATGATGTAAGGCTTTTTGCCGTCATCACGCAGGGCTTGCGCCAGCTTTTCCATTTCAGCAGCCATGTCTGTACCGGCCGGCAGCTTGGCGACAATCTCGCCGCCCAGCAGTTGGTCGAGCAGCACATTGCCTGACCACTCATATTCATCAGTGGCATGTGGCACACGCTGTTCAAGAAGAATTTTGGCCTGCATGCCTACATACGCGGCAGCCGCGACCGTTTGTCGGGCATGGTTAGACTGCACCGCCCCCTGTGTGATCAGCGTATCGGCGCCCTGCGCAAGCGCTTCAGCTACCAGAAACTCCAGCTTGCGGGTTTTGTTGCCACCCGTGGCGAGGCCAGTGCAATCATCACGTTTGATGAAAAGATTAGGGCCGCCAAGATGAGCACTAAGGCGAGGCATTGGCTCTAAAGGCGTAGGAAAATGGCCCAGACGTACACGGGGAAAGGCTGCAAACTGCATGGCACAAACTCCTGATCGGTAAGTGTTTTTCATCGTACTCACACACACACGCTTTGCCTAATACTATATTCTTGGAGACTCATGCTTTTTTTGCATAACGCTGGAGGCAACAATGAAACTCGCCTGGCTGGAAGACCTGCTCACGCTGGCGGAGGCAGGCAATTTTTCAAGGGCGGCGGCGCTGCGCAACATTACCCAGCCCGCCTTTTCACGCCGCATACAGCTGCTTGAAACCTGGCTCGATGTTCAATTGGTAGATCGCCGGGTAACGCCAATGCAGCTTACTCCTGCCGCGCAGCAACATATGGGTGAGTTCCGGCGATTACTCCACGATCTGAATCAGTTGCGCAGTCGAATCCGCGCCCAGAGCCAGAACACCGCACGCGTGTTACTTGTTACCCAGCACTCGCTAACCATGACGCATCTTCCGCCCCTCATCAAGGCGGTGACGGCCGATGAGCAACAGCCGCGCATTGATTTCAATGTACGCTCAGAAAACCGCGATGACTGCGTTACGCTTTTCATGGAAGGCCATGCCGACCTGTTGTTGTGCATGGAAGAACCAGACAGCTTGCTGCTCTCTTCGTTTCCCAACAGCATTCGCCTGCCCATGGGAACAGAAACCTTCGTCCCCGTCAGCGCGCTCGCCGCCAATGGCAAGCCCTTGCACGTGCCACGCAGGGGCGCCTTACTGAGATTACTGGGGTTTCCACCTGACAGTTTTCTGGGCCGCATCATGTACAAGGAATGCGTTGCTGCGCTCGCCCAACGCTGTCATGTAGAACTTGTACACGAGTCCGTCTTTCTTGCAGGCATAAAAGAAATGGTGCTGGCAGGGCTTGGCATGGCATGGCTGCCTGCAAGCCTGGTGCAGCGTGAACTGAAAGCCGGCACACTCGCGACACTGGGCGGTGGTCTTAAGAGTGTGAGACTTGAGCTGGGGCTGTATCGCGGCATGCAGCCTTCTGATCCGCGAGCCATGGAGCGGGTGTGGCGTCTGTTCAATAACGAATGAGCGGGCTCATGGCATGCAACAAGGCCTTCATATTCACCTTGCGCATCAAGCAACGAGCCCTCACACAGTCCACGCTTCCACTCGTGAACGAATCAGACAGCGTGTGCTAGCATCTGTGATGATTCTTAAGTGGTCGTGATAGGCGTGAGCGAAGTATTTACATCGTTGTCTGCTGGCGAGGTCATGTTATGGGGCCTTGCATTTTTTTGCAGCATTTATATTCTGTTTGGCTGCACCACGTGGTTACTTACCCATTATGTGCTGCCAGCACTTGGCGTGGGGCGTCCACTTGATCCTCGCCCACTTGGGCCCGGCCAGTTGCGGCGCGAACTTACCCTGTCAGGCGTGTCTATACTCATCTTTGGTCTGGGGATGATTTTTCCGTGGGGCTTGATACAACTGGGCTGGGCAACGCTTGCCCCCCATGCCAGTGCCACACAGATTATGCTCGAAATACTGGCCCTGATGGCATGGAATGACGTGCACTTCTGGGTCAACCACCGCCTGCTGCACACCAAATGGCTACGGCGTTTTCACTTGCCCCATCACCGCACTATCGTTGTCACGCCTTTTTCCACCTACGCCTTTCATCCGGTCGAAGCGCTAATGCTTGGCAATGTTATTTTGCTGCCCATGATGGTGCATGACTTCAGTTTCTGGTCGCTGCTTTCTGTACCACTGTTTAGCCTGTTCTTTAACTGCATCGGTCATTCAAACTACGATTTTTTCCCCGCTGTATCGTACTCACACTGGTTTGCGGCAAGCCGACGTCATCATTTACATCATGCCTGTTACAACGGCAACTTCGGTTTTCAGTTTACGTTTATGGATCGACTGTTTGGCACTCGGCTCAAGGCTGATGCGGCGCAGCCTCGCCTTGATGCATTTGAACACCGACCACCCGCACAAGCAGGGCCGCACTGATCATGGCCATGGCTTCCACTCTGGCAGGCAGTAACAGGCGATTTGTGCGTCTGCGGCACGTACAAGACTGGCAAAGCCTGGCCTATCTGGCCGCCTTCCCCGCACTGATCATCTGGCAATGGCTACATGGGTTTTCGTGGCCTTTGTATGCCTTGCTCTTGTTTCTTACGCTGGGCGTGGGGGTCATTCACCACAACCACACCCATTTACGTATGTGGCAGGGGCGCACAGCAAACCGCATCACCGACTTTTACATCACCCTGTGCCAGGGCCACCCGAGTTTTGTGTTCTGGCCTACGCATTGCACCAACCACCACCGATACAAGCACGGTGAGCATGACGTAGCCCGCACTTATCGATTTGCCGGCGGCGACACCAACCACCTTTATGGCTACCTGATACATCCTTTTCAGGCAGCGCGTGTGCTTTATCCGACGGTATTCTCGTGGCTAGCGCGCATGCGACGTCATTACCCTGGCGTGTGGCGCTACTGCATGCTGCAGTATGGCGCCTGGCTGGGGTTATGGGCCACCGTGCTGGCCATTGATGTGCAAAAAGGCCTGTTGTACGTGATTATCCCGCAACTGCATGGCCTGCACTGGCTGCTGGTTACCAATTATCTGCAACACGCCCACGCTGACGGCTCGCCCCAAAGCCGGCGCGGTCAGCCCATGCTCAATTACGCCCGCAATTTTGAAGGGCTGGTAAACCCCCTGCTGTTCAATATTGGCCTGCACACGGCCCATCATCAGCATTCGCGGGCACACTGGTCTGCACTGACCGGCCTGCACTGGCAATACTATCGCCAGCGTGTAGCGCCCCAGTTGAACGAGCCGGGGCTTTTGCCCTATATGGCCCGCGTGTTCATCATGGGGTCACTCAGCAGACAATACCGCAGTGTGCCCCTCATCCCTTCGCCTGCGCCTCAGCGCAACGAAGAGGCCTCCACCTCATTTCGATCTTCCTGAAAAGCCTCGCCTATGCCTATCGCCTTTGACCGTGTCTATCTGAAAAACGCCGCTTATTTCATGCCGGGTGACCCCGTCGACAATGAGCACATGGACGCGTTCATTGCGCCGCTCAACCGCATGTCACGCCGTATCAAGCAGCGCATATTGTCAGAGAACGGCATACAGCAGCGCTACTACGCCATCGACACAGAAGGTAACCCGACAACTTCAAACGCAGGGATGGCTGCAGAAGCCATCAGGGCCTGCCTGAAAAAGGCCGAGCTAAGTCTTGACCATATAGGCATGCTGGCCAGCGGATCTTCGGGCGGCGATGCGCTCATGCCCGGCTTTGCCAATATGATTCAGGGCGAGCTGGCAGCGCCGCCGCTGGAAACGGTATCGGTGCACGGCATATGCGCGGCTGGCGTCGGCGCTATTCAAGCGGTTGCACAAGGCATTGAGCTTGGCGGCCACCAGGCTGGCCTGGCCGTGGCCAGCGAGATGCCGTCGCGTATGTTTCGGCAGTCACGCTTTACCGCGCGCGACTATGATGCCGATTTTGACTCGCATTTTTTGCGCTGGATGCTGTCCGATGGCGCTGGCGCTGTATTGCTGGGCAACGCCGACACGCCTGGCCGCACCGCCAACGGCCTTAGGCTGCGCCTTAAATGGGTGCACCAAAAGTCATTTTCAGGCGACTACCCGGTCTGCATGCAGTTGGGCCTTACCGAGGATCGCGCGCGCAGTCATCTTGACTACCCCTCATGGAAAGACGCCGAAGCCGACGGGGCACTCGCGCTACGTCAAGACATCCGCCTGCTGCCGCATCTGTTTGACATCGGCATCCATGAGTATGTGCAGCTGGTACGAGACAAATGGGTAGACCCCACCCGCATTCGCCATTTTCTGTGTCACTACTCGTCCGAGAAGTTCATACCCGTTGTTGAAGACCTCATGGGCAAGGCCGGGCTTGCTATTCCCAAAGAGTATTGGTTCAGTAACCTGGCATGGCGCGGCAATACGGGTGCGGCCTCGATTATGGTTATGCTGGCTGAGTTTCTGGAAACCCGCACACTCACGCCCGGCGAACAGATACTTTGCTATGTGCCTGAATCAGGGCGGTTTACCACGGCCTATATGTTGCTGGAAGTGGAAGCCGACACGACTGACACACCTGCTACGACCGTGCGGGGCCTTCGCCAGACGGTGTCTGAACAAACGCTGGATGCCCAGGGCATCGCCCCACCGCATGATCCCGCACACGCCCCCGAAGGCCTTAGCCCACTGCTGACCGAGCTAGCCGCAATCTGGCATGACTACCGGTCAAGAGTGTGGCGCACGCCGCTTGTGCACACGCTGCGCGAGCGGCGGTTTCAGACCAATGACTACATAAGCTGGATGGAGAGCTGGATTCCCCAGGTTCGGGAAGGAACACGATGGATGCGCGAAGCCACTGCATCGCTGTCAGACACCTATGGACCACTGGCAGCACTGATTACGCTGCACGCGGGTGAAGAGCAGGATGATTTCAAGATACTGTTCGATGATTACAAAAAGGCCGGAGGAACCGCCGACAGTGTGGATGATCTGCGCCGCAACCCCGGCGGTGAGGCGCTTAATGCCTACCTGCACGCCATGGCTGCAAACCCCGACCCCATAGGGCTGCTGGGGGCTATTTACATTATTGAGGGTACTGGCCAACGTATCGTGCCGGCGCTGTTGCCTCTGTTAAAAACCAGCCTGTCACTGCCACCCGACGCCTTCCGCTTTCTTGAATACCACGGACACAACGATGAGCATCACCTGACGCGCTGGCTGACTGCTGTAAGCATTGCGCTTGAATGCGATGACTCTGGCGATGCCGAACGCGCCATCGTCAACACCGCACGACGCACCGCCGCCCTTTATCTGATGCAGTTTCAGCACGTCAAAGAGAACGACAACAATGCAACCAACCCCTGACCATTCGTTTGGCACGCACAACCCCGAAGACCCCAGCCCTTGGCTGGCTTTATATTTGGATCGCAGTACACCGTTGCCCGATGAGGTTAAGACGGCCTGGCTGAATGATTCAAGCTCGAGATCGCGCCAATATTTGCTGCCATTTCTGCGACCTATTTGCAGGGTGCTGATTATTCTTATACAAGTTATCAAGACCGTGCTGCCCAAACGCTGGTCGCACTCAGGCCTGCTGCACCGCACACTGGTTTGGGGGTTAAAGCGCTTTGTGCGCCCCGAGGCCAACTGGCTCATCATGCGCCACTTTCATCTGGGTTCACAAATACTGGCGTTTATAGCCGCCAATTCGCCTGTGCCCATTGCCACAAACCCGTTAACGCCTCGCACACTGGACGATTTACGCGACCATGTCTTCGTCAAACACGACCTTAATCTGTTCAACTTTGTTATTCGCCTGAATCAGGCATTGCGCGATGCGGACAAGCTAATGGGCCCGCCCGCACAGGTTGATTTTTCGATGATTCACGAGCCCGATGTGAGTTTGCAGTCTTTTCCCAACAAACGCAGCAATGTGCTCGACCTGCAAAGCGCCATCGAGCTGTTTACCCCGGTTTATCAACTGCTACTGACCGACAACGATTTCTGGCGTGCAGCAAACTCATTGCAGCTTGACGAAACCATAGGCATTTACACCGCCCAGATTCTTCAGGCGCCGCAACATCTTATTCTGGTCAACAATAGCCATCCCCTTATACCGCTTTCAACCTTGCGTGCCGGGCACAGACTGGTGCTGCACGGCTTGTCGTCGGAGATGCTGCATGCGTTGCTGACGCAGATGAAAAACGATGCGGCGCAACCGATTGCGTAGCCGGCGCACGGCAGTGCACCGGCCCGGTTCAGGCGGAAATTTCTCCAAAATGCCCGCTGCGAAAATCATTAATGGCCTGCTCGATTTCCACCTGGCTGTTCATCACGAACGGCCCATACCCCGCGATAGGCTCTTCGATAGGTTCACCTGACAGCAAAAGCATGGTGGCATCGCTATTGGCTTCAACCTCTATACCCTGCCCGTCACGATGAAACAGCACAAACTGGCCGCCTCGCACTACGGTGTCGCCATTTACCAAGACAGTGCCATGCAACACCACAAGCGCCACGGTGTAACCATCCCGCGTATCAAAGCCTGTTGCACTGTCCTGATGCAGTCGCACATCCAGCACGTCCATGGGGGTAAACGTACGCGCCGGCCCCTTATGCCCCTGATACTCGCCTGCGATGACACGCACCCGGCCAGCATCTTCGGGCAAATTGACCGATGGAATATCAGCGTCTAGCAAAGTCTGATAACCAGGATTTGCCATCTTGTCTTTTGCCGGCAAGTTAACCCATAGCTGCACCATCTCCAGCGCACCGCCCTTCTCGGTAAATGCCTGCGAGTGAAATTCTTCATGCAAGATGCCGCTTGCTGCCGTCATCCACTGGACGTCACCCGGCCCGATAAGGCCTCCGGCACCGGTCGAATCTCGATGGGCAACCTCGCCTTCGTACACAATGGTCACCGTCTCGAAACCTCGATGCGGATGTTGCCCCACACCGCGTGGACGGCTTGCCGGCTCGAAATTAGCGGGGCCGGCATGATCCAGCAACAAAAACGGGCTCATGGGTGCACCATGGCTGTCATAACTAAACATGGAGCGTACGGGAAACCCATCACCCACCCAATGGGGGCGGGGTGCACTGTATACGCCGCTGATTTTCTTCATGATGATTTCTCCGTTAGCACAGGGCCATACCCTGTCTGCATGAAAACCATCATACTTGCGTAACAATGCCCGCAGTAGACCGTATTATTTACCTGCAGCGTCCTATTTAATGAACAATGAGCGCATTATGCGAGACTTGAACGATCTTTATTACTACGTGCAGGTTGTGGACCACGGCGGCTTTGCACCGGCGGGACGAGCACTGAGCGTACCCAAATCCAAGCTTAGTCGGCGTATTGCACTGCTGGAAGAGCGCCTGGGGGTGAGATTGATACAGCGCTCAACACGCCGCTTCTCTGTCACAGATATAGGCAACACCTACTACGATCACTGCAAAGCCATGCTGGTTGAAGCCGATGCTGCCGAAGAAGCCATCGCGCTTACCCACGCAGAGCCGTGCGGCATTGTTCGCCTTACCTGCCCTGTCGCATTGCTGGAAGCCCGCGTGGCCGACATGATTTCGACCTTTATGGCCAGCTTCCCACGCGTACACGTTCATCTCGAAGAAACCAACCGGCGCGTCGATGTACTGGGCGAAGGCGTAGATCTGGCCATTCGCGTGCGACCTGCACCGATTGAAGACAGTGAGCTTGTCATGCGGGTACTGGCTGATCGGGTTCAGTGTCTGGTGGCCAGCCCTGCTTTGCTGAAGCAATATGGCACGCCACATGCCCCAGTCGGCCTGGCACAGCTTCCCAGCCTGGCTCTGGGCTTGACCGCACAAGAGTACATCTGGGACCTGAAGGGGCCTGACGGCGCCCACGCCGCCATACGCCATACACCCCGATTAATCACACAAAGCATGTTCGCGCTCAGGTCTGCCGCCATGGCAGGCATAGGGGTCGCCCAATTGCCGCGCATGATGATGGAGAAGGCTCTTGCTGAGGGTGAGCTGGTACAGGTTGTGCCCCTGTGGGCGCCAAGATCAGAAATTATTCATGTGGTGTTTGCCTCAAGGCGAGGCATGCTGCCTGCCGTGAGGGCGCTGGTGGATTTTCTGGCATACCAATTTGAACAGCTGGAAGAGGCGTAAACCTACTCAAAATAGAGTAATTTATCAATACAAACAACACCAATACCTATAAACCAAAGGAGCATCTATGCGCTGGAAAAACAGGCCTGAAGGATCCAACTGGGGCGATTTCGGGCCAGACGACCAATTGGGGCGCCTGAACCTGATAACCCCCACAACGGTAAAGCAAGCCGCGCTGGAGATTAAAGAAGGCCGCACCTTTTGCCTTTCTTTACCACTTGATTTTCCCGGTGGCAATGCACTCAATGTACGCCGGCACCCACCCGAACTTAGCCCCACACAGCGGGACGGCATGCAGTACACCAACTTTCCTTTGGCACGCCTGAACCCTGGCGCCAGAGACGTACTCAGCGACGACAAAGTCACGTTAAGCCTGCAGTACTCGACGCAATGGGATTCACTGGCGCACGTGGGTGCCCTGTTTGATGCTGATGGCGACGGCCACGCCGAACGCGTCTACTACAACGGCTTTCGTCCCAACATCGACATTGAAGGCCTGATGGATTACGACGAGCACAACGATTTCAAAGAGTCACTGACCGGGCTCAAACATAGTAATGCAAAGGCCCTGGACATCACGAACATGGCCCGGCATGGCATACAGGGCCGCGGTGTGATGGTTGATCTGGCGGCACACTTTGGGCGCGAGGCAAAATCGGTCGACTATGACACGTTGATGCGGGTCATGGAGAAAGACAACATAAAAATTGAGTCTGGAGACATTCTGGTCATTCACACCGAGTTTGCCCAATGTTTATTTGAAATGGAGAAAAACCCCGACCCGCAAAAGGTGCATAACATGTGTGCCACGCTAGATGGCAATGACACGCGGCTACGCCAATGGATTACTGACAGCAATATTGCCGCGATTGCGGCAGACAATTACGCCGTGGAGACGCATCCGTCAGCGTTTCCAAACGACTGCTGTGCTGTTCTGCCGCTGCATCATCACTGCCTGTTCAAGCTGGGGTTACCACTGGCCGAACTGTGGTATCTCACCGAACTGGCCACGTGGTTAAAACAACATCAACGAACACGCTTTTTCCTCACCGCCCCGCCGTTGCGTCTTCCGGGCGCTGTCGGTTCACCCGTAACGCCCATTGCCACGGTATAAGCCTGTAGGGCTCAGGCCCGCTTCTTGCTTCCCTTGTATTTCACCAACCAAGGAGCGGACCATGCAGAATGACCATGTCTACAAACAGATCGAAATCGTAGGGTCTTCCACGATTTCTTCGGATGATGCCATTTCCCAGGCTATCGCCCGGGCGTCAAGCACGCTGCGTAACCTGGAATGGTTTGAAGTATTGCAGACCCGGGGCCATGTGAAGGACGGCAAGGTGGCCTACTGGCAAGTGGCGATAAAAATAGGGCTTCGACTCGATGATGTGGAGTGAGCCCACGGCCATCATATTGCCAGCTTAATTGGCTTGATTGACCTCAGCGACTCCATTGGCTTTATCGGCTTTCGGCGCAATGGACGGCATGGCGTTTGCGATGTTAATTGACGGCACTATCCGCACTGGGCAGGCTTCACCTCGTCGCCCGCGGCATCGCCCAACGTGGCTTTCGCGGGGGCAGGCTTAAACTCAAGCTCGTCATTCACGTCGGTCAGTATTTCGTGCGACACGCCTGCATTATCATTTTTTAACCTGGCCCGAAGCATGCTGAGCACGTCGTCGTATTTGTGTTCAATGATTTCGTCAGGAATCAGTAGTGTGCAGCCATTAGGTGTCACTAAATAAATGAGACAGCCGCCCAGCTCTTCGCTATAGTCAAACGCCAGAATCTGTCGACCCAGCCCCGACCCCAATTGTTTTATTAAATCGCTGTAGTCCACCAGTGCGCCCCTGTAAGGGTTTATCGAAATATCGTGCCCAAATTCTAGAGAGTGCCGGGCATCTGCAATAGATATTGGGGCACTAGTCGCACTGGTATTTTTAGAGGAGACAGCATGGTCAAACGTAGTGGTCCGACAAGCATTACACACCAACAACTGCGCAGCATTATTGGCGGCCTGATAGACGGCGTCATCTTCATTGAGGCCGACCAACGCATTTCATGGGCCAATGAGTCAGCCCTAAAAATACATGGGGTAGTCTCCACCGAAGAGCTTGGGCCCACTGTAACGGCCTACTTTCGACGCTGGTTGCTGAAGTATCGCAACCACCACGAGCTCACCCGGGCGCAGTACCCCATGTTCAGGCTCGCTCGTGGAGAACAGTTTGACGGGGTCGTTGTCGAGGTCACGCCGCGCAAGGGCGAGGGCGAACCGCGCATGCACTGCCTGCGCGGCATTACGCTTAACGATGACCAAGGCGATCCGCTGGCTCATGTATTAATCATTGAAGATCTGACAGAACAGCATGCCGCCGAGCAGCGTTTCGAACGCGCGTTCAATGCCAACCCTGCACCTGCGCTTATATGCCGGCTTTCAGACTTGCGCTACACACGCGTTAATGCCGGGTTTTTGGCTATGACGGGCTATCGCCATCAAGATGTAGTGGGCAGCACGGTTTACGAACTCGACATACTTGCGGACGCAGACGGCAAGTCACAGGCTATTACCAACCTTCACGAAGGCCAGACCATTTTACAAATGGAAAGCACCGTCCCGCTGCCAGATGGATCCCGCAAGGATGTCATCGTGGCAGGCCAACCACTGGAAGATGCCAGCGAACCCTATATGCTGTTCACCTTTATCGATCTGCAACTTCGCAAGCAGGCCGAACAGGCCTTGCGTCAGTCAGAAGAGCGCTTCTCGATTGCCTTCAGGCTGGCTCCTGTGCCTATGCTGCTTTGTGATTTGAAAAGCTTGCACATGCTCGAAGTGAATGACAGCTTTCTTGATATGACGGGCCTGCAGCGTGGTGACACCGAAGCGTGCGAGATAACCCAGCTCTGCATCTGGCCCCACCCACAACAGATAACGTCGCTTCAGGCGAGCATGCATGAGCACTCAGGAGTATCAGGTGTCGACATCCAGATGCGTACTAAAGAAAACGAAACGCTAGAATGTATTTTGTCCGCCGACACAGTAACCATAGGCGGTAAGGCATGCATGCTGGCGGTAATACAGGACATCACCGAACGCAAGCATACAGAAGGCGAACTACTGACAGCGCTGGACGCGGTAATGCAAGATACATCATGGTTCAGTCGCAAAGTCATGGACCAACTGGCACGCGTGCGCCAACCCGCCCACGACACCCATACGCAGATAACGCTTGAGTTAACGCCTCGCGAACGCGAAGTGCTGAGCCTTATTTGCCAGGGGCATAACGACGCCGAAATAAGCAGCGCGCTGTCCCTGTCGCGCAACACGGTACGCAATCACGTGGCTAATATTTATAACAAAATCGGGGTCAGCCGACGCAGCGATGCGGTGATCTGGGGTCGCGAACGCGGGTTTCTTGCAAGCCGCAAAATGTCAGGGACCAGCGCACGTACGTAAATCAACGACCTGCATGCAGCCGCGCAGCCCCAAGCCTCGCCACGCCTTGATGCCCCCGGGTTATCGGGCACGGCGAAAATGGCTGGTATTCTATTCACTAAGCCAGCTCAAGCTGGAAACCTGTACGCATTCATCACTATTCCACTTTTTCTGAGAAGCCATCATGTCTGCCAATCAATTCTGGGAATTTCCCCACATGAGCCGACGCATGCCGGTACTTGCCGCCAATGCCGTCTGCACTACCCAGCCGCTTGCCGCACAGGCCGGCTTGCGCATCTTGCAGGCGGGTGGCAATGCAGTGGATGCCGCGCTCGCTACGGCCATCACGCTCACTGTGGTCGAGCCGGTCATGAATGGTATTGGCGGTGATGCGTTTGCATTAATCTGGGATCAAGGGAAACTGCACGGCCTGAACGCCTCGGGGCGATCACCCCAGGCCTGGACGCCCGAACACTTTGCCGGTAAAGACGTCATGCCCGAAATGGGTTGGGACACGGTGACCGTGCCCGGACAGATTGCAGGATGGGTCGAGCTTTCCAAGCGTTTTGGCACGCTGCCATTTGCGCGCCTGTTCGAATCTGCCATTGAATACGCAGAACATGGCTTTGCGGTCTCGCCGACGATTGCGCGTCAGTGGGCTACCCAAGGTGAAAAATTCAAAGATCAGCCTGGCTTTGCCGACGCATTCTTGACGGCAGGCGTGGCTCCCCGCGCAGGTGAAATCTGGCGTTTCAAAGCACAGGCAAGAACACTGCAGCGCATTGCAGAAAGCATGGGGCGTGATTTTTACGAAGGTGAGCTGGCCGACAAGATTGCCGCCTTTGCGGCGCGCACCGGAGGCACCATTACCAAGGCAGACCTCGCTGCCAATACCTGCGACTGGGTGGAGCCCATATCCATGACCTATCGCGGCGACTACGCCTTGCACGAGATCCCGCCCAATGGTCAGGGCATTGCAGCCCTCATGGCACTGGGTATGCTCGACAATTTTGACCCTCCCCGCCCTGACCACCCTGCAGATCGCTTCCACCTGCCTATTGAGGCCATGAAACTGGCCTTTGCCGATTTGCATGAGCACGTGAGTGACCCCATCAGCATGGGCGAGCTGGCAACCCAGCTGCTGGATCGCGATTACCTGAGGCGACGTGCACAACTGATTAGCACTTCCAAAGTATGTACGCCCACAGCCGGCATACCCGGTCATGGCGGCACCGTTTACCTGACGGCGGCAGATAGCCGTGGCATGATGGTTTCGTTTATTCAGTCTAACTATCAGGGGTTTGGGTCAGGCGTGGTCGTGCCCGACACAGGTATCGCGCTGCATAACCGTGGCCGCAGCTTTTCGTTAAGGCCAGGGCATCGCAACCAAGTCGCACCAGGCAAGCGGCCTGTTCATACGATTATTCCTGGCTTTATTACCCACAAAAACCAAGCTCTGGCCAGTTTTGGCGTTATGGGTGGAAACATGCAAGCACAAGGCCATGTGCAAATGATGCAGCACCTGGTTGATTTGGGGCATAACCCCCAGGCCGCCATTGATGCACCACGGTTTCGCCTTGAGACGGGGCCAATCGTCATGCTTGAGGCGCACACCCCACCCGCCGTTATCGAGCACTTAAAGGCCTGCGGCCAGCCCATAGAGATGCAACCCTATGACAGCCTTGAGTTCGGTGCGGCCCAAGTAATTATGCGGCAAGAGCATGGTGGCTATATTGCCGCGTCAGACCCTCGCCGCGATGGCCAGGCCGTGGGTTACTGAAGGGCCCTCCGTCTGGCGTCAAGGCGACGCTTCAGGGTACAGGCTCGGGTATTAACTAGGTGCCCCGCCCCCGAGGCTGCAGGGCATCAGAGCACAGGCGCTGATGCCCACTTCAACCCGCAACCACATCATCAGGCTGAGCGTGGTCTGGCGCACACCCTGTCTGCAGCGCCAGCAATCAGCAACGCGACCACCACGGGTGCTGTCCACCCCATACCCAGACTTGCACCCGGCAAGGCGTCAAGCCACACTGGTGCCAACGCCTGGACACCCGCGACGCGCACTGCGTCAGCCAGCCCCATGACCACTGCCACCAGCATAACCGGTACAAACACGCGCGTAGGTGATCTCCATAACGCCGAGAGCAGGCTTAATGCAACCAGCGAGATGGCGACGGGGTAGATGCCTACAAGCAAGGGCCCCGAAACCGCGATCAACTGGGCCAGCCCCTGATTGGCAACCACCAGGCTGACAAGGCTGAGCGCAATAACCACGGTACGGTAAGAAACGGGCAACAGCCTGCTGAAATACTCGCCACACGCCGAAATTAGACCCACAGCTGTCGTGAAGCAAGCAAGGGTGATGACGACCGCCAGCAGCAATTCGCCCGCAGTACCGAACGTCTGAAGCACAAAACCTGTAAGTATGGGCACGCCAGTTTGTGCATGCGGTGCGATGCTGCCACTGGTGGCACCCAAGTAAATGAAAGAAAGATAAACCAAAGCAAGACCCGTGGCGGCAATGAGCGCCGCAATAATTGCATAGCGTGTCTGCAAACCCGCATCGCTGACCCGGCGGTCGCGAATGGCGTTAACAATGACAATGCCAAACACCAACGCACCCAATGCGTCCATGGTTTGGTAACCCTGCACAAAGCCTTGTGATAGCGGTGCGCTCTGGTACAGACCTGCGCTGTGCATGGCCCCACCAATTGGCCAGAGTAGCGCCGCGGCCGCCAGAACAGCCAGCGACACAATAAGCGCTGGCGTAATGTATTTACCTACGTTATCAATAAGCTTGCCCGGAAACAGCGACACCAGCAGAGCAAGCGAAAAATAGACAACGGTGTAAATAAACAGGCTGCTGGGGTGATCTGCGACGAAGGGCGCAAAGCCAACCTCGAAAGAAACCGTTGCAGTACGTGGCGTGGCCACAAGTGGGCCTATGGTCAGGTACACCAGCACGCCAAGCAGCGTGCCTGCAACTCGGCCTATGGGCGCAGTAAGTATGTCCATGCCGCCACCCACGCGAGCCAGTGCGACAATAGTCAATAATGGCAAGCCGACACCAGTCAGCAAAAAACCAATGGCCGCCAGCCAGAAATGCTCGCCCGCAGCCTGACCGACCATGGGCGGAAAAATAATGTTGCCAGCCCCCAGAAACAGGGCGAATGTCATGAAGCCCAGCGCGATAACGTCTGGAAGCGAAAGTTTTTGCATGTGGGTAAAACCGTAGAGTTCGGCCGCAGAAAGGTGGCGCGCAATATTTTATCCCAGAGCGCTACCGCTATATGCATAGGCCCTTTGTGCGTAACAGTTACCTGCGCTGATATGATGAAAAACTCTAAAAACCCTGATGAAACGTCAAGAGCATTCATTTATGAAAACAACGTGCCCATGTGGCAGCCAATCACGCTATGAGCAGTGTTGCGGACGATGGCATCATGGCGCTCAACGCCTGCAAGCTCCAGACGCGCAAGTCTTGATGCGCTCACGTTACAGTGCTTTTGTACTTGACCTGCACGACTACCTGCTGGACACCTGGCACCCGCAAACGCGGCCAGCCATGCTCGAACCAAACCCACCCGATGTAAAGTGGCTGGGTCTTGAGATAAAAAATTTCAGGCAGCAAGATAATGACCATGCTACGGTTGAATTTGTGGCACGCCATCGGTTGGCAGGTCGGGCAATACGCATGCACGAGATCAGCCGCTTTATCAGGCAAGACGAAAAATGGCTGTATGTCGATGGCGAATTCATTGAAAAAAAGCAGAGGTAAAGTAAGGCGCTTGATAAGGAGCTGAGCCATGCCCGTCCAACCCATCACACTGAAGCTGCTATCTGAAGAAGCAGAGCTACACTTGGGCACCTCATGCAGCGTCATGGCGCATCTGATCGAGCGACATGGCCCCTGCGGCATTCTGCGGCGACGAAACACCGCTTTCCAGACACTGGCTTCTTCCATTATTAGCCAGCAGTTATCTGCCCGAGCGGCCAGCACAATAAAAAAACGCGTCATTGCGCTGTCCCCAAGATTTACGGCCGCCGGCATCCTCAGCCTGTCACCCGAGTCGCTGCGAACTGCTGGTCTTTCGTCAGCCAAAATTCGCTACATGACCGAGCTGGCGCAACGGCTGCAAGACGGGCGTCTTAACTTTCGCCATTTGCGCCAGCAAAATAATGAAGACGTCATTACTGCATTGACGGATCTTCCCGGGGTTGGGCGCTGGACTGCAGAGATGTTTCTTATTTTTGGTCTGAAGCGGCCCGATGTACTGGCGCTGGACGACGTAGGCCTACAACGGGCTGTGCGTCGACTTTTTGGCGACACCGCCACGCTTGAAGGCGTAAGCGACAGATGGCGACCTTACCGGTCTGTGGCCTCATGGTATTTATGGCGATCGCTGGATGAGTGAACAACGCACAACACCCCGCTGTGGTAGCGTTGGGCTCTGAACCCTTCCTGACACTTCATACGAAAGAAAACAACCATGCCAGAGACAACAAACCCAAGCACCACCCCCGCCCAGCTCAGCACAACACTCACCGTTCTGCCAGACTGGATTGATTTATACGGCCACATGAATGCCTCCGAATACGTGGGTGTATTCGACCATACGGGTTACACGCTGCTGGGCGAGTTGGGTGTGGGCAAGAGTTACACGGCCGCGACGAACTGCGGCATCTACACCGTGGACATTGCCGTAAATTACCGCCGCGAGCTGCTGGTGAATGCACCCCTTGAGCTGCGGCTGCGCGTGCTGGCCGCCGACCACAAGCGCTTGCTATGCCTGATGGAGCTATACCAGACTGATGACGGCTATTTGGCCGCGACCATGGAACAGCTTTCTGTTCATGTCGACCTTGGCACCCGGCGTGCTACGACGTTTCCGGCTGACATTACCGAGCGACTCCAGGCCGTTGCCAATGCACATGCTGCCATACCTATGCCAGAGCACCATATATCGCGCCTGTCACTGCTAAGGCCTAAACAACCCGCCTAACTGGCCTTTGCGGGCAACCCTGCCCGCCGGCCGGTTTACGTCAACCCATGCCTTGCTCACACGTGTCGGCCACGCCCGGCTCGTGATGCACAGGCATGGCGTGCTTCGCCTGTGCAAACTTTATCCTGCCAGCGTTGCCTCCATGGTGATCTTGGCATTGAGCACTTTTGAAACAGGGCAACCTGTTTTGGCCTGACCCGCAATTTTCTGGAATTGGGCGTCATCCAGACCTGGCACACTCGCTTGAACCGTAAGGTGGCTGGTCGTGATTTCAAAACCGCCATCTTTCTTCTCAATGGTTACGGCCGCCTGCGTGGCAATGCGGTCAGGAGTGAAACCCGCCTCACCCAGCATTAGCGACAATGCCATGGAGAAACAACCCGCGTGGGCTGCTGCAATCAACTCTTCAGGGTTGGTACCTTTACCGTCCTCAAACCGTGATTTGAAACCGTAGGGTGCCTGCTTCAGTACACCTGTCTCGGTAGAGATGGTGCCGCCGCCGTCCTTGATGCCGCCCTTCCATTCTGCAGATGCTTTCTTGCTCATGTCGACTCCTCTTGTTCAATTGGTGTTGAAAAAAGCTCAGAAACCAACGATAACGGATAAGCCTCGTCCTCGGGGCTACAAGCCGTAACTACAACCTATACAATTCACTATCTTTGTTATGAGCACAAGCGCCCCGACATGAGCAAATTAGGCACACCTTTATCTCCGACGGCTACCCGCGTCATGTTGCTGGGCTCTGGCGAGCTTGGCAAAGAAGTCATTATTGCGCTGCAGCGTCTGGGCGTCGAAACCATCGCCGTAGACCGATACGCCAATGCTCCCGGTCAGCAGGTTGCGCATCATGCGCACACCATTACCATGAGCGACCCTGACCAGTTAAAGGCGCTGATCAAGGCCGAAAAGCCTGATCTCGTCGTACCCGAAATCGAAGCCATCGCGACAGAGGCGCTCGAAGAGCTCGAGTCTGCTGGCCTGGCACGGGTGATTCCGACGGCACGTGCTACCCGACTGACCATGAACCGCGAAGGCATACGTAGCCTGGCCGCTGAAACCCTGGGCCTGCCAACCAGCCCTTATGCATTCTGCGATTCGCTTGAAGCGCTGCAGGCCGCCATCGATGGCGGCATAGGCTACCCCTGCGTGGTAAAGCCGGTCATGAGCAGTTCAGGCAAAGGCCAGAGCAAAATTGATGGCCCCGCCGATGTAGCAGCCGCCTGGCAATACGCCATGTCGGGCGGGCGCGTCAGCCATGGGCGCATTATTGTCGAAGGCTTTGTCGATTTCGATTACGAGATCACCTTGCTTACCGTACGCGCCCGTGGCGAAGACGGCCAAATTGAAACGCATTTCTGCGAGCCTATAGGTCATCTGCAGGAAGCCGGCGACTACATCGAAAGCTGGCAGCCCCAGCCCATGCACCCGCGTGCGCTACAGCAATCAAAGCACATTGCCCAGGCCGTTACCGACAATCTGGGTGGGCAAGGCGTGTTTGGCGTAGAGTTGTTCATTAAAGGCGAAGAGGTGTGGTTTAGCGAAGTGAGCCCGCGCCCACATGACACCGGCCTGGTCACCATGATTTCGCAATGGCAAAGCGAGTTTGAACTGCATGCCCGTGCCATTTTAGGCCTGCCTGTTGACACCCGCCTGCGCACACCCGGCGCCAGTGCTGTCATTTATGGTGGTGTCGACGGAGAGAACATCATTTTTGATGGCGTAGACGCCGCCATGCGCGTGCCGCAGACTGATCTCAGGCTATTTGGCAAACCCGAAAGCTATGAGCGTCGGCGCATGGGCGTAGCGCTTGGGTATGACGACAACATCGACGGTGCGCGTCAGCGGGCTCGACAGGCAGCCGCTTGCGTAAAGGGCAAAAAAGCGTAAGCAAGGCCGGGCGGGGTTACCCCCCCATCCGGCTTACCGCCTCACTACGGCTGGCAACCACCGTTAAAATCGATAGAAACCCGCTAATATCAAACACCTCATGCACTTGAGGCTGCAGGCCACATAAAACCAGTTGCCCAGATTTTTGTTTCAAGCCTCTGGCGAGTATTAAAACAACACGCAGGCCAGCGCTGGAGATATAGTCAAGGCCGCTTAAATCTAGCGCGCACAAGCGTTCCCCTTGCTCAACATAGGCCAGTAACCCTGACTCGACTTGCGCCGCATTGGCGCTGTTGATCTGGCCTGAGGCAGATATCACCAGAACCTCGCCGATTTTTTCGCTTGAGAGACTCATGAAGTAACCGTTGCATTAAAAGTAATTGATTGTAGCGGTTGCATGGAAACATGGAAGGCCTATTCCATCTTGCCACACCGACTTCCCGCGCAAGCTGCACTCGAAAGAAATCGCTTCGGCGCAAACGCTTTACGACTGCGTACATTGCAGATACACGATCGCTTGCTGCCTACACAATACAGCGTCAAGCAATTTAGAAGACACACATGTTGTATCAAATCATATTTCAGAGTGTAATCAAGCCCACTCGTCTCTCTGTTTAGCGCATTCTTTCAGAACACAAGCAAAGCACTTCAGCGACAACAATTATTTCGGCATCACTTTCGGGTTTCTTTCCAGAGCATAACTATGTCTTTTCTTTCCAGAATTTCATTTCCCCGCTCGCCCGTTCTCAGGCGTCCGCCCGATTTGCTCTATGCCGCCGACGAAAGAGTGCCCGGCGCTGCGCTCGGAGGCCTGGCCTTCCAGCATATGGCCACGGCACTGGCATTAATCGCCTACGTCCTCGCAGCAGCAAAAATTGGGAACCTGGACGCAGAAACGACGCGCAACATGGTCACGGCAACCATTATCGGTATGGCAATCTCCACCTTTCTGCAGTCCTGGGGTGGGCGTTTGGGCGCGGGCGCGTTGCTCGTGCATATGCCTGACCCGCTGCTGGTTATCATCGTGGGGATGGTGGTGGCGGAGTTCGGGCTGGGTGGCATGTTCTTGCTGGGCGTGGTGAATGGCGCCGTAGCGATCTGTGCCGGTTATATTATTCCCCGATTGCGTTCTGTATTTCCTCCCGCCGTTGCGGGCATTGTCATTTGTGTGGCAGGGCTGTCGCTTGTTGCGCCTGCGTTGCGGCACACCACCGACATGGGCAACGACAACGTCATCAACGTGGTCGACACCTTAATCGGCCTGATCACACTGGGTGTCATCGTTGGCATGTCAATCTGGGGCAGTCAGCGCACCAAGCTGCTGGCGCTGCTCACAGGGTTGCTCGTCGGTATCATTCTGACAGCCACGTTTGACAAAATTGACGGCCTGGAGCAGCTGAGACACACACCCCTCTTCGGTCTGCCACACCCTCCCATGCCCGCTTTCAACCTTGATCCTGGCGTGCTGTTGGCCGTGGCACTACTCGCGCTTATGACGCAGCTTGATACCTTCGGCAGCGTTGTCCTGCTGCAGAAAATGAACGATGCCGACTGGCGCCGCGCTGACATGAACAAGGCTGGCAGCGGCATACGGGCCAACGGTCTGGGCAACTTACTGGCTTCGTGGCTGGGCGCGTACCCCAATGCCGTGTCGTCGGCCAACATCGCCCTGGCACACATCAGCCGCTCCACGTCACGCTGGATAGGGCTGGCCACCGCCGGTCTGCTGGCACTTGCTGCCTTTCTGCCGAAAGTATCGCTAGGTCTCACCCTGATCCCCACCCCGGTCATCGGTGCGGTCGAGCTATACGCGGCAGCCTACTTGATCGTTTCAGGCATTGAATTGATTGCTTCACGCGCCATGGATTCGCGCGGTATCTTCCTGGTAGGCCTGTCTTTCATTACGGGCGTGGGCACCATGTTCGTACCCGAACTGGCTGAACAGGCGCCCCAGAGCATACAGTTCTTGATGAAGAACGGCATTATCGTCGCAGGGCTCACCGCCATCATCCTTAACCTGCTGTTCCAGATGGGCACCTCGAAGCGCGCGCGACTCGAAATAAGCCAAGACATCGCCCCCGCCGATGTGGCCCGACAAGCCATCGGCTTCGTAGAGCAACAAGGCGCCATCTGGAATGCCCGGCGCGAAGTCGTACGTCGCGCGGCCACAGCAGCGCTTGAGGCCACCGAAGCCCTGCAGGCCGACACGAGCCGCCGACTGCTGGCCATACAGGGCGGCTTTGATGAGTTCAATCTTGACCTGGAGCTTATCCACACCGGAGACCCGTTGAGTCTGGTGGCAAAAGCCACCGCCGATACCACCAACCTGCTGGATATAGACGGCGCTGCCTTCGAAGAAGCATTGAACCATGCGCTTGCCGGCCTGCCTGAAGTGCTGCTCAAACGCATGGCAGATCGCGTAAGCAGCGGAACAATCGGTAAAACCTCCTACCTTCGATTACATTTTGACCACTAACCTCTCCAAGAACGCCCATGCAGACAATTGCTTCGTTGTCACTTGTATCTGGACCAAACACCGTCACGCAGGCGCTAGCGTGGCTTGAAGCGCTTGCTATACAACAGAAATGGCCGCCTAGAACAGGGTTTACGCTGGGGCTGTGTCTGGACGAGGCACTGACCAATGTGGTGCAGTACGGCTTTAAGGGCAGAGAAAACAACACTGACAACCGCATAGAACTTGCAGTGCTGCAAACCGAAGACAACCTGCTGATCGAAGTTACCGATAACGGCCTGCCATTTGACCCGACGCTGGAAAAAGTGCCCCCTTTGGCGACTTCACTGGATGAGACCGCCGTTGGGGGCCATGGTCTACGCCTGATGCGACATTATCTGCAAGACATTGAGTATCGTCGAACCGAGAAGCACAACCATCTGCGCCTGGTTGCCGCCCTCGACGCCAATGGCCAGTAACAGGAAGAAAACACACGCCATGGCCACCGATACGCACACTTGCACCAACACTGCGGACAACTATTCGTGTCATGCTTCGCCTGTCGCACTCATTGATCATGTTGCGATCAAGCACAATATCGCACGGTTGCGCCAACTGCTGACCTACGGCCAGTCGAACCACACTCCGCGCATATGGGCGGTTGCCAAAGCGGACGCCTACGGCCATACCCTGGAGCTTGCCTATCCCGGTCTGTGCAGCGCCGATGGTCTGGCCGTACTCACGCTCGACGACGTGCGACACTGCCGGGCCCTGGGCTGGACGGGCCCCATTTTGGCCATGAGCCCCCAGATCAGTCGGGCAGAGCTTAAAGACCCTGTTCTGTATCCGCTGCATCTCATCATCGATCACGCTGAACAGCTTGCGCACCTCGCAGCCCTCAATCCTCGCTTTGCCCCCCACGTATGGTTGCGGTTTCGAGCAAGCCTGAACCATGCAGGCTTCAACCAGACTGACTACCGCAAGGCCTACGCATTTTTGCAGACCGCCCTACGCGAGGGCCGTCTGGCGGGGCTGGGGCATCTGCAACACTATGCCAGCGCCGAAATTGCCGAGCAATTGCGCAAAGAGCGACAGGCCTTTCAGGCGCTGATCGGCGGCATGCCAGGCTCGGTATGCTCCGAGAATTCGGCAGCGCTACTCTCAGACCACGCTGCCGCAGCCGCAACAGACTGGGTACGCAGCGGCATCGCCGTGTACGGTATCAGCCCTTTGCATGGCATGAGCGGCCATGATCTGGGCTTGCGGCCCGCCATGGTTCTGCAAGCACCTGTTTATGGAATTCAGGTTCTGGGGGCGGGGGAGTTTCTGGGCTATAACAGCCGTTTTCAGGCTACCCGGCAAACACGCGTGGGGCTGGTTCGCTGCGGCTACGCCCACGGCTACCCGCGCGGGCTAGCTGAAGGCTGCGAAGTCATGGTATATGGGCGCAAAGCCACGATTATCGGCAGGGTATCCATGGACACACTCACTATAGACTTAAGCGATCTTCCCGACGTCAGCTGCAATGCCATGGTAACCCTGTGGGGCACACATGAGCTCCCGATAGAAACCGTAGCGCGTCAGGCTGACACCATTCCTGCCCAGCTGTGTACAGCACTTACAGCGCGCGTGCCGCGCCTGGCTATGCCTTGACCAGCCTGGGTGCCACCAGCAAGAAAGCCAGGGTCGCCAATAGATAAAAGGCACCCGTCACGGCCAGGCCTCCCGATATGCCCACAGACGCGAACAACCCGCCTACCGCCAATGGTCCCAGCATCTGGCCGAACTTGTCAGCCGCACGCATGACGCTGGTCGCACCACCGGCACCGTAGTGGTGCACGCTATCGAGCGACAGCATATACACGGTCTGCGCACCACCAGCCAGACAGCTCGCCAGCGCCAGCAGTACCACCGCCACCGCAGCAGCAAGTACACCGCTGGCAAAATACATGCTGAGCAGCCCCACGCTCCCCACAATACCCCCCAGCACAATCCACTGTTTTTTATAGGCACTGCGGTCTGCCATGCGGCCCATCCAGGGCCCAATGTAAATCACGCAAAACCCATAAAGCATCAAAATACGACCGACACTCGCCGACGTAGCACCCTGCTCCTCCATATACAGGGGCAGCGCATAGGTCAGCAGACCCACCTGGGCAATGGAAAACGGAATCACACACCCGGCAAGCAGCATGCCGAAGTCGCGTGTACCCAGCAAAGCGCCCACTGCCCGCCAGGAGCGCGCCACGGGCGACACCACGAAGCCAACCACTTTTTGCGCCGCCATATGCCGGTATGGCCACATCAACGTGAAGACACCCAGCGTCGGCAGCACCAACAGCAACGCACCGATGGCAAACACCGCTGCCGCTCCCACCTGTTGCACCAGCATGGCCCCCACCGCAGCACCCGACAAATGTCCGGCAAACAGACCGGCGATGACCGTGGCCATGTTTCTACCGCGATAGGCCGCCGGGCTCCGCAATACGATAAAGCCTTGCAAACCCATCCAGGTCAGCCCATATCCCAGCCCTACCAGCCCTCTGGCAAGGGTGAACCAGGCCAATGAACCCGCCAGTGCGCAAAACAGATTTCCCAGCACGGCCACCAGAAGGCCTGCAAGCACCGGCCACTGCCAACCTCGTCTATCCGTCAAGCGTCCTGCCAGCAAGGCGGTAAGCAAGCCGCAACCCATTTCGACGGCTATGGGCAGCGCCATCAACAGCGCTGCGCTCTGGTCAGGCTCGACGCTCGTCAGTAAAGACTTTGCATAAAGGGGCAAGAAGCTAAGCGGCAGCGCCATGGCGAACAAGAATCCGAACATCACGGGCCGTACAAGGGCACCAACATTGGTTTGGTCATCCAGCCCTATGGGTTCGCCACTCTTACCGGATATGCGCGTTGAAAACGCCCGGTCCATGAGCAGAGCAAGCAGAAGCAAAAGCTCTATGGCCGCCACCAAGGCAACGGCAACCACGGTTGCCGCATCCAGAACGCGCGCGCGCACTCCCGCTGATATCTGCGCTTCATTGAGACCGATCTGAAGCGTGGCCAGGACAGGGCCTTGAGAGTCTGCCCTGAGCGGAAAAACCAAAGGGTCTCGCAGCGCTTGCGCGTCGTGCAGCACCATGGCCCCCTGCGCATTGGCACGATTCAACAGCTTGCCCTGCCCATCGAGCAGACGCAGCTCCGAAATAAACGGAAAGGAGGCCGCCAAACGCGACATAGGCTGTTCTACACCGCGCAGCGAAGTCGGCGCAACACCATACCCCAACACACGGTTCAGATCGTGCTGCAAGGCGCTCCCTAAAATTAGGGTGTTGTCTTGCGTAACCCCTACCCAGACATCACGAAATGTATGGATGGTGTAGGCGGCATAAGCGCCCTGCGCCAGCATCAGAATGACCAGCGGGATCAGCAGGCGCGCTTTGCTTGCTGCCGCCAACTGATGCAGTGGCATGGCATAACGAAAGGTCAATGCCAGCAACAAGGCTGCCACCAGCGTTGACAGCCCCAGCACCAGGATGTTGTTACGCAGCAGGCTGCCTTGCTGCATATCCGTGGGTTCAACCCGCAATACCACGGCTCCGACAAGCACACCATCGGGCTGAATTAACGGGACCGCAACACGTATGCCCTGCGCGTCAGACACGCTGACCGCCCCCGAAGACAGGCGCGACACGCCGTTGCTCCCGGTGCGCCCTGACGACAGCGCCTGCAGCAGGCGATGGAAATTGTGCACCTCGCCCACCGACGCCAACTCCTGCCCATTAATCAGAAAAACACTGGCCGCAGCGAAATCAGGAACCTGCTCTTTAAGCTGATCCAGCAATGAAGATAGCCCGAAGAACTGGGCCAGGGGCTTGCCCAGCGCCATGCCGGTCTGGATTTGAGAAGATGTTCGCCGGGCCAGCAGTTCAATGCGTTCGGCGGTATTGTCAGTGGTCAGGCGATTTAAGGCCGAAAGGCTGAGCGCACCAATTAGCCCCTGCGCCAGCAAAAGCACTACCATGCAAGCTAACAGCACGTCACGCAACGGCCTGCGGCGTGGTTGTTTAAGGGCTGGTTCGTGATCCGCTGTCATCGTGTTTTGCGTAACGCCTCTTCATATGTTGTTGTTCTTTAGGCCGTGCTTAGCCACGCAGGTGCACGCTACTGCCCTTAAAACGAACGGGGCCAGCCATGCAATAGTAATTTACAATCAAATTCAAATGCATACTTTACGGTCGGCCTTGCCGCCCCAACTTCCCAGCGTGAGCCGCTAATTATGCGATTGACATCGCTGCGCAGCAAAATCTTCCTGCTGGTTGGCATGACGCTGCTCCTGGGCGCTGTCACCGTCATGCTGGTCACACAGCGCAACGTTACCCGCAGCGTCATCGCCAACGAGCAGCAGGCCGTCACGAACGTGCTCAACCTGCTTATACGCGATAGCGAGGCGCGTTGGGGTGCCTTGCTCTCCGACAAGATCAGCACGGTGCGCAACGGTCGTACTCATCTCGTGCAACTGGGCGCGACCATACGATCCGTGTTGAACATGTATGCAGAACAGGTCGCGAACGGGCAGCTCAGCGCAGACCAGGCCCGCGAGCTTGCCAAGCACTGGATCAACACGCTACCGCTAAGTGATCAGCGATTCAGCTTTATCTTCGATCACAAGCTCAATGTCATCGCCAGTGGCAGCCCCGATCTATTGGGCATGAATTTGTCGGGCCTGCAAGACTTCAAGGGGCACCCGCTCGCTGCCTCGGCTTACCAAGAGGCCCGTACCACAGGTCAGAGTTTTGCCATCTATCGCTGGCCGGTAGCCGACAACAAAGACGAACTACGCTACGCCTATTTTTCGTATTTCGAGCCATGGGACTGGATTTTCGCCATTACCGACAACGCGCTCGATATTTCCAGCCAGTTCGAACGCAGGCGCACGGAAATGGAGACCGCCGTCAGAGAGGCTTTGGTTTCGCTACGTCTGGCCGACTCAGGTTTTGCCTTTATTGTCCAAAATAACGGCCAGCTCGTTTCCCCCCTGCCCGAGCGGCAAGCTGGCCTGCTGAGCGAACGTGACGCGAACAGTGGGCAGACCCTGCTCGACCTGTTGCGCACTATTTCCACTCGCGGCGAAATTGCCAAGTTTTCCTTCGACAGTCAGGCCAGCCAAAACGTCTGGCAAATCAGCGCCGCCCACTTTAAGCCGCTGGGCTGGACCATCGTCGCGGCCGTTCCCAACGATGACCTGACTCGGCCTGCTACCCAATTGCTCAAAAGGCTGAGCGTGTACTTTCTTGGGATACTGCTGATCTCTTTGATTGTCGCGTGGCTTCTATCGGCACGTATTACGCGCCCACTGCAGCAGTTAACCCTCTTTGCACGCAAGCTGCCAGACCAAGACTTAAGTGCGGCGGCTAACATCCCCGGCCATATCGCCCAGTTGCCAAACAAACAGCCAGACGAGGTAGGCAGGCTGGCTTCGACGTTTATCTTTATGGACAAGAAGCTGCGTGAAAACATCGCCCACCTGCTGCGCGAAACCTCTAGCCGGGAACGCCTGGAAAGCGAACTGAATATCGCGCGCGACATCCAGATGGGGCTGCTGCCCGTGCCACTGCCCCCCGACATTCTGAAAAAAATAGACTTATACGCCACCATGCTCCCCGCAAAAGAAGTGGGTGGTGATCTCTACGATTATTTTCTGCTCAACAACGGAAAGCTGTGCTTCGTCATTGGCGACGTATCTGACAAGGGTGTTCCGGCGGCCCTGTTCATGGCGGTAACGCGCACCCTGATCAGAGCCTGTGCCGAAGACGAAACTGACCCTGCCTTGCTTATGGAGCGCGTCAATAACCGTCTGTCGGAAAACAACCCCAACATGATGTTTGTGACGCTGGTGCTGGCCGTTATCGACCTGGACACGGGCGAGTTAACGTGGGCCAATGGCGGGCACCCGCCAATGTGTATTTTGCAGGCCGACGGCGAGTTGCGCATGCTAGAAGGCCGCAGCGGCCCCGCCTGTGGTGTGCAAGAAGGTATACCTTACCGTCATTTCTCTACCGTTCTTGAGGTCGGTGAAACCGTATTGGGCTACACCGACGGCGTCACGGAAGCGCTAAACCCTGCGGGCCAGCTCTATGGCGAACCCAAACTGTTCAGCTTTCTGGCGCACAAGAAGCCGGTCGCTGTACAAGTGACCACGCAGGGCCTGATTGACGACGTGCGCCGGTTCGCCGACGATACAGACCAATCGGACGATATCACCGTCATTGCAGCAAAAAGGGCCGCACCATGATTTCACGCCTTATTGCCATCATCTTCATCCTCATGGGGCTGTGCACGGCTACTCTGGCAGCACAGCCCGTATCCACGAGCGAACCAGGCACACCCGCGCAAGTTTTCAAGACCACCCCCGTTAACAAACCCGACGGCTCACGCTGGCGCATCGGCTACGTGGAAAGCGGTGATTACTCTGAATACCCAGCAACACTGGCGGCAGTCATTCAAGGCCTACAACGCCTGGGCTGGCTAACACTAGACGCTGACATGCCCCGAGGGCTAAGCGGTCACGAGCTATGGATCTGGCTAAGCCAGCATACGCAAAGCAAGTATCTGGAGCTGGTCAAAGACGCCTGGTGGCAACCCGGCAACTTCGATGCGGAGCAACGCGCGCCCATGCGGCAAGCAATAGCCCAACGTATAGAAAACAAACACGACATTGACCTGATCATTGCCATGGGCACCTGGGCGGGTCAGGATATGCGTGAGATCGGGCCCCCCGTACCCACCATCGTCGGCTCGACCAGCGACCCGCTGGCGGCCAAGATCGCCGACAGCGCTGCTGACAGTGGGCGTGACAATCTGCATACACGCATAGAGCCTGAACGCTATCAGCGCCAGGTAAGGCTTTTTCACGAGATTGTTCCATTCAAAGAACTGGGCATCGTTTATGAAGACAGCGAAGCCGGCCGCACGTATGCGGCGGTCAGCGCCGTGGAACAGGTAGGTCGCGAGCTTGATTTCACTATTCGTCGTTGCCATGCACAATCGAGCAGCATCTCCACCGAAGCAGCCATAGACAACGCATTAAAATGCTACCAGCAGCTTGCCGACCAGAACGTGGAAGCCGTCTATGTGACCACGCATCGTGGCGTCACCCTGACCTCGGTCAGATCAGTTGCCCATATTTTCGAAAAAGCCAAGATACCCAGTTTTTCAATGGCAGGATCCAAAGAAGTTGAGCAAGGCATACTGCTGAGCCTGGCGCAGGCCGATACGACCTATGTGGGCCTGTTTCACGCCGAGACCATCGCACGCATATTTAATGGTGCCAAACCCAGACAGCTCAGCCAGCTATGGGTAGATCCACCCAAGATTGCGCTTAATCTGGGCACCGCGCGCATCATCGGTTTTGATCCGCCCGTCGACATTCTGCTCGCCGCTGACGAAGTTTATGAAATCGCCCCTTAACGGCTAGCACGGCACAGGCGCGGATGAGCCACCCTCAGCCGGGGCAGTTTGGAGGGCCTGATGCCAGACTGCGCAACGGGCAAGCGAGGCTACCCCGTCGGGCGGCGTAAAAGTCTAAACACACTCCAACTGCACCGCCGGCTGGTAGGCTACCCCTATTAAACGTGCTTTTGGTTGGGCATAGCCCCAAACTGTGCAGGATGCAATGCCACATGCCTGGCCTGCAGCGCGGCCAGTTTCTGCGCCTCGGTGCCACGGGCAGCCATCCATGTGTCCAGCTGCCTGTCTGCGGCACTGCGCCCGCTGGCCAGAACGAAGTCCGGATACGCAAGCCAGTGTTCTTCGGTTTTATCCAGCCCGGCTTTGGCCACAGCAAGTACGTCTGTGCACAAAGTCCGCACACTGGGATCATCCATACCGGCACGCATGGCAGGAAGGCGCAGACTTCCAAGTGTTTGCCAGCCGCGATCTGTCACCAGGCGCCAGGCCTCGTCCAGATTGGCCAGCAAGCCGGCCTGAAGTGCAGAGGGCGACAGCAGCACACTGTAGGCGACATCGGTACCTGCCTCTTCAATCAACGCCGCATCGGCAAACACTGCCCCAGGTGCCCGCGCCTCAATATAGGTCTGCGCACCATGAGCGGCAAACAGAGACTCCAGCCCGCCGTCTTGCCGCCAGGCCTGCATAATTTCTTCCAGTGCCGGAAGCCGGTCTAGCCTATAGCGCAAGCGGGCGTCCAGAAACTGACCAATTTGTGAATACTCGACATGATGGGCATGGGGCTGCAGTAACACTGTCTGCCCCGTATCGGTGCGTCGCCCCGGCCATTGCGACGACTGCAGAAACGCCATCAAGCTGGGGGCCTCATCCAAAATAACAACTGGCGCAGCCTTGTAATCGTACGAGGCGTTCATGGGCAAACCACGTGTGACGGTACCGCGACCAAACATCCAGCTGAAAAAATCTGCCATGTCATGAAACGCTCTTTTCGGATACATACTCAAAAACAGATCACCCGGAAATCGCGCAGGCCCGAAAACCCGGGCCCAGAGTGTCATGCGGTTTTCTTTGTAACCAGCAGGCACACCCGACTCCAGGGGGCTATTGGCAAACAATGCAATACTTGCCGGCGCCAGTGCAACCGCAACGTTCAGTGCCAGCACTGCGTGCTCCACGGCCACCGAAGTGTTCGCACCGTTCTGGGCCTTGGCATCTATACCCTCCCAATGATGCCAGCCTCTATAACCCCGCAATTCGTTATAAATAGTGCGGGGAACGCACACGCTTTGATACCAGCGTTGATCCCGTGGGCAAGCAGGGTGTTGCGACGCGTTCAGCACGCAGGCCCCATCCACTTTCAGCGCCTGTTGCGTATCGGCCAGTTCTTGGTATGCCACGGCGGCCAGGCGGTCCAGCCCGCCCTTTCCGCCTGCCACAGGTGCCATAGCCGTTTCAAGCAAGTTAAAGCCATTGTCCAGGCCACACTCTGCGAGTGGGGTGTGGGTGCCCACACAGCGTTGGTCGATAAAAATTGGCTCACACACCTGACCGCGCGCCCTTTTGATAGCCATTAACGAGTCAAAATACGACTCCACAGGCAAACTGGCACCTGTGACGGCATCAACCACCACCATTTCCATTTCCAGGCCTAGCTTGGGACGGTAATACATCGCAACATCGGTGTGTTCAGAGATACATGGGGTAGACGAGACGGCCACGTTTGTTTAACTACCCCTGATCAAATTCAAAATAAAAATTGTCTGGCAAGGCCTCGCGTTGAACAATGAGGCCCTGCGCTCAGACGGGCGCACTGCTTAGTTTTACGCCGATCAATCGAGCTGAATATTTAGCTCTTTTACCAGGACTCCCAGTCGGTCGGCTTCGGACAAGACCAGCTGCATAAATTGCTCCGGTGTGCCACCAACCACTTCGCTGCCTATGCCTTCCCATTTCTTGGCAAACTCGGGATCCTGAAATATTTCGTTCAGGGCCGTGTTGTACTTTACGATAATGGGTTCTGGCGTACCTGCTGCAGCCACAATGCCGTGCCAAGCATAATAATCAAAGCCATCTACACCAGACTCTTGCATGGTAGGAACATTTGGTAGCTGTGCTGAGCGCTTGGCGGTGGTTACTGCCAATGGTCTGAATACACCACCTTGTATGTGCTGCATGGAGCTGCCCAGAATATCAAACATACTGGTGATATGACCACCCATTAAATCCGTCAAAGCCGGGCCGGCACCTTTGTAAGGAACATGCTGCAGTGACGCACCCGTTACCTTTTTGAATAACTCTCCCCCCAGATGCTGCGGCGATCCATTGCCGGCAGACCCAAAGGTGACAGACTCAGGGTTTGCCTTTGAAAAATCAATGTATTCCTGCACCGACGTAATCGGGTTTTTTTCGCTAACTTCCAGTACCAACGGAAACTTTGATATTTGAATAATAGGAGCAAAATCTTTGATCGGATCGTACTGCAGGTTTTTGAACAAGGTCTGATTAACAGACATATTGCCACTGGCTGCGAGCAAAATAGTGTTTCCATTGGGCTTGGATTTGGCTACTTCTGCCGAACCGATGTTTCCACTTGCACCCGCTTTGTTTTCAACAATAACGTTAACGCCCAGCTTTTTGCTCAGCGGCTCGGCAATTAACCTGGCCATGAGATCAGTGGGGCCGCCTGGTGGATACGGTACGATAAAGCGTATTGATTGATTCGGCCAAGCATCGCTCGCCTGCGTTACGGCGGGCAATAACAGGCCCATGCTCATTGCAACCGCATACACGGAATGTTTCAGCATTTTCGCTCCTCCTTGTGAAGCTTATAAGAATATTTTTCGGTTACGCTGGCTAAACTACGTATGCCAGTGCTATACCGCTTCATAGTGATTTATCTGCAAGTCATGATAGCCGAATGGCCAACGACGTGATTGAGCAACGGCTGACTTCTCAACCTAGGATGCAAATGAAAACCATCACCTATTATTTTTCACCACAATCGCCTTGGGCGTATCTTGGACATGACCAGCTAATGGCCATGGCCGAAAAATATCAGGCAGAAGTTTTGCCACGTCCGTGTGCATTTGGCACACAAGTATTCCCCGTTTCAGGCGGCCTGCCACTTAAACAGCGGCCTGCCCAACGCCAGGAGTACCGGTTGGTCGAGCTTAAACGCTGGTCTGAGTTTCGCGGCCTGCCGCTGAACGTCCACCCACAACATTTCCCCATCGACGAAACCATCGCGGCTCGCATGATTGCCGCCACCATCAAGCAAGAAGGCAACGGGCCTGCTCTGGCTCTGACCGGTGCGCTGTTTCGCGCAATCTGGGCCCAGGAACGCAACATCGCTGACGCCGACACACTGATTGAAATCGGCAACCAGTGCGGGCTTGATGGCGCAAAGCTCTATGCCAACCTTGACAGCGGCAGCGAGTTGTTTGAGCAGTACACCCAGGAAGCCATTGCAAACCGGGTTTTTGGCGCGCCCTGGTATGTGTATGAGGGTGAGCCATTCTGGGGTCAGGATCGTCTTGACTTCCTGGAACGTGCATTGGCACGAACCGGCAACGCCTAACGCGTAGTCGTCGCCCTAGTGTCACCAAAATATATTTTTTCACGGCCACGTTACTTCCGGGCAAAATCGGAACTACCATGGTCTGGTGAGGCACTCCGGCTTGATGGCAGGAGGGTCTCACGATCATGACCCAGAGCAGCCTCAGCGTCTAAATTGCTATGCCCAAGGTCTCACGCAACGGTGTTTTAAAAGAGAGGCTAGCGTTCACGAACGTGACCTGTGTACTGCATGAGTCAGACAGATCGGCACGCCCGATCGCGGGCCGGTCCGTCCGGTCTGTTCACGCTTCAGGAGAAAAACATGGGTGATTTTGCCAAAATGACAAACGCCAAGTTTGAAGAAGGATATATTCGATTTTCGTGGGGCACAGGTGAAAGTCTGCGTATTTATGAAATTTCTGAAGAAGCGCTGCGCCAGGTATTTAGCGCACACGACGATACCGGAAGCGGCCTGCTCGACGCCTTCGAAAAAGGACGTGAGCAGATCATCCGTGCGGCAGAAGAAAGTCGCAATACACCCACAGACGGCATCATCGAACTAGGCAGTGGTGACTTCGAAGTAAACAACGACATGTCGCCTCCGTGAGCCTATACTCCAACCTCATGCGTGTTGACCCACTCTGGCATGCCTGCACACGGTAACGATTACGATGGAATTCAGGCAAATTATTGCTTTTGTATGGGTCGCCGAACTCGGCAGCTTTCGTGCTGCCGCCGAAAAGCTTAATACGACGCAGCCCTCCATCTCGCAGCGCATTGCCGGCCTTGAGTCATCTCTGGGCGTCAGGCTGTTCGAGCGTGGCGCCCGTGGCATCAAGCTTACCGAAAAAGGCCAGGAGCTTTTGTCGCATGCACAACGCATGCTTGAGCTGCGCAGCGAGATGCTCAAGGTTGCACAAAACCCCGACGCTGTGCGCGGCACGCTTAGGCTTGGCAGTTCTGAAACGCTGGTACACACCTGGCTGCATGAGTTCATTGATGCAATACATCATAAATACCCTGCACTGACGCTTGAAATCCAGGTCGATACCACTCACGTTCTGCGCGAACAACTTGCCTCACACCAGCTTGACCTGTCTTTGCTGGTGGGACCCTCGCAAGACCCTCGCGAACGCCACCTGCATCTCTGTGACTATGAGCTGGCCTGGATTGCCAGCCCCGGCCTGAAAATGCACGGACGCCCCGTGACCGTGAAGGAGCTGGGCAAGTACCCCGTTATCACCTACCCATCCATGAGCCTGCCCTATCAGGCCGCCAAGAACCTATTATTGGAAGCGGGCGTGAAATCACCCCGACTGTATGGCAGCGCTTCGCTCAGCACCATTGTCCAGATGACACGCCGCGGCATAGGCCCCAGCGTTATCGCTCCCGCTGTCATCGTCAATGAGATCAGAGAGGGGCTGCTATGTCTGCTGGACGTAAACAAAACCCCTGATCCCCTGGGTTTCTACGCCTGTTGGATGGAGTCTCCAGACAGCCATACCGTTCAAACCGTGGCGCGCCTGGCGCAGCGTATTGCCCGTAAATCACTGGCAAAGCGCCTTGCGGCAGACGCAGCCCCCTAGCGCCCGACACCAATATAATCGAGACATAAGCATTTCTTATCGCAAAGCATACAAACTAACAATTGGACAAGCTTAGCCACATGCGCTGGAATAGACACTATATCTACACAGCCACATTGGCGTCAGGGGGAGGTGTATGGATCGCAATGAAAGCAGCAGCCAAACACAGGCTGCAGAGGCGGCACGATGTCGCCAGTTAATCCGGCAGGGCAAACATGTCGGCCCGACGGCAGGCCTGGCACCAGGGTGTGTACAGGCAAACCTGATGATTCTGCCCCAGGCATTGGCGTCTGAGTTTCTGCTGTTTTGTCAGCGCAACCCCAAGCCGTGTCCTGTGCTGTCTGTGACGGCGCCCGGTGAGATCGCATTGCCCGACATGGGCGCTAACATCGACATCCGCACTGACGTACCCCGCTACCGGGTCTGGCGGCATGGTGAACTTGTGTCCGAGCCGCAAGACCTGCTCGATGTCTGGCGCGACGATCTTGTTACGTTTGCCATAGGCTGCTCTTTTTCATTTGAAGAAGCGCTGCTTGCCGATGGGCTGGAGCTGAGTCATATAAGCCAGGGCTGTAACGTGCCCATGTACCGCACTAACGTTGCCACCACAGGCACACCGCTGCTGCAAGGCCCCATGGTTGTTTCCATGCGTCCCTTCAAGGCTGCTGACGCCATACGAGCCATTCAGATAACCAGCCGATTTCCTGCCGTACACGGGGCACCTGTACACATCGGAGACCCGTCGCTTATTGGCATAGCGAACATACAGCAGCCAGATTATGGCGACCCCGTCACCATAAACGACGATGAAATACCCGTTTTCTGGGCCTGTGGTGTTACGCCTCAGGCCATCATCAACCAGGTAAAGCCCGAGTTCAGCATTACCCATGCGCCGGGTCACATGCTCATCACCGACATCAGCAACAATCAACTCGCAATACTGTAGCGTCCGCAGGCTTATCAGACGTTTAATACGTCGCCAGACCTCAACGGGCTTTCACAAACCCGTTGATTAACCTCTTATAAACACAACCGGTCACATCCGGACACCCTCTAGGAGAGACATAATGAACAAACCTTTCTTGTCCATACTTGCCGCCAGTGCCCTGCTGTGCGGTGCCAACGCCGTTGCCCAAGATAAAGTTGCAGGGCTGCCCGAAACCCACCTTCAGGTGGTTGGCGGGCTTAGCAACCTCACGGCTTATCAAAACTTCGAACAACCTTTCTGGCTCAAGACCGTTCCCGAACTGTCTGAGGGCAAAGTTACTGCCACGATCAAGGGCTTTAATGAAATGGGCCTGAAAGGCCCTGAAATACTGCGTCTGATTGGTCAGGGAGTGATACCCATAGGCTCTGCCACGCTCGCCTATTTTGCCAGCGATGACCCCATTAATGAGGCCATCGACCTGGCCGGCATCGCGCCCACCGCCAAAATTGCGCGCGAAGTAACCGATGCGTTCGCACCGGTCTACGAAAAGTATTATCACAAGCAAAATATTAAGGTACTTGGTTTTTCCACCTACCCAGGGCAAGTGCTTTTCTGCAATGCCAACATCACCGGCCTGGCAGACATCAAGGGTAAAAAAGTACGTACCAGCAGCCGCACTACGGCCGAATTCGTTCAGGCACTGGGTGGCAGCGCCGTCACAATCCCATTTGGTGAGGTCGTCCCTGCCCTGCAAAACGGCGTGGTTGATTGCGCCATTACAGGCTCCATGTCTGGTTACTCGGCCAAATGGTACGAGGTCAGCACACATCTTTATGCCCTCCCCATCAACTGGAACCAGCAGATACACGCCGCCAACCTCGACTACTGGAACAAGCTCGATCCCAAGGTGCAAGACTTTCTTCAGAAAAACTTCACGCTCATGACCGACAAAATCTGGGAAGACGCTGCCGCCGCAACCCAGCAAGGCTATGACTGCAACACGGGTTCAGACGCCTGCACCCTGCCGGTCAAAGGCAAGATGGTGCTGGTTGAGCCTACCGCCGCTGACCGTGAGCTTCTGAAGAAAATCACGGATGACACAGTCGTTCCTAAGTGGGCGGCTCGCTGCTCCGCAGACTGCGTGAAAGAATGGAATGCAACGGTTGGCAAACTGCTGGGCATTACCGCCAAAAAATAACGGTAATTCACCGTTAAGCGTCTGCCATCAAACCGGAGGCCACCATGAGCCACAACGAACACTCTTTCCCCTTGCTCAGTAGGTTGTTGCGCGCGGCGAGTTCGCTCTCCCGCGCAGCAATCTGGGCGGCCGGTGGGCTGACGCTGATCAGCGCTCTGTACATCACGGTCGATGTACTGGCGCGCAAGTTCTTTCATTTTTCATTGGGCGGTTCGGATGAGCTGTCCGGCTATGCGTTCGCCATCAGCGTGTCGTGGGCATTGTCCTTCGCCACGCTGCAGCGCGCCAACATCCGGATCGACGCCTTGTATCAAATATTTCCACCTCGGGTGGGTGCCATACTCGACTGGATCGCGCTGGTGGGTCTGGCCGTATTTATCGCCTACCTGACACGCTATGCGGGTGATGTTGCCCTGACGTCCTGGCAGCGTGGTTCAACTGCCAACTCCATCACCGCCACACCTTTGTGGATACCGCAATTTATCTGGGTGGCCGGGCTGGTTTGGCTGTGCATTGTGCTGGCACTTATGTTGTTGCGCTCGTCAGTCGCACTGGTCACAGGCGACCTGCGCGCCATACGAGAGCTGTGCGGCGTACGTACGGCTTCTGAAGAGGCACACGAAGAAGCCCAGCAAGGTGCACGGTTGGTCAAGGGAGACGCCTCATGATCTCCACATTCATGATCTTGTTGTTGGTGCTGCTGGGCATAAGTATCCCGGTCGGTGCCGCACTAGGCTTGCTTGGGTTGGTGCTGGACAGCGCGTATTCAATGCTGCCGCTGTCACGCGCAATAGGCGAAGTGGCCTGGGCGACCAGCATTGAATTTCTGTTGGTGGCCATTCCACTGTTTGTCATGCTGGGTGAAATACTGCTGCGCTCCGGTCTGGCCGAACGCATGTATAACGCCATGTCACTTTGGCTGTCTTGGCTGCCGGGTGGCCTTATGCACGCCAACATCGGTGCCAGCGCATTATTCGCCGCTACATCCGGCTCCAGCGTGGCAACCGCTGCTACCGTGGGCACTGTCGCCATCCCTCAAATCAAAAAGCAAGGGTATAACGAATCACTGTTTCTCGGTAGCCTGGCTGCTGGCGGCACATTGGGCATACTCATACCGCCATCCATCAACCTGATTATTTACGGCGTGCTCACCAACACGTCGGTACCACGTCTATACCTGGCTGGCATCATCCCTGGGCTGCTGATGGCAATATTGTTCATGCTGGCCATTGTCGTGGCCTGCACGTTCAAGCCTGCCTGGGGTGGCCGCACCATAAAAGCCAGTTGGTCCCAACGCCTGACCAGCCTTATTGATCTGCTGCCGCCACTATTTATATTTTTGCTGGTGGTGGGGTCTATTTATGCCGGTGTGGCCACGCCAACGGAAGCGGCCGCATTAGGAGTTACCGGGGCGCTTATTCTTGCTGCATTTGCGCGGCGGCTGACCATCACCATGCTCAAAGAAGTCTTTGAAGGCACGATGAAGTCCACCGCAATGATTATGCTTATCGTCATCGGTGCGGCGTTTCTCAACTTCATTATGTCCGGTACTGGCCTAACCAGCGCCATCACCAACCTGATCACCGGCCTGAACGTTTCTCCGATCACCATGATATTGATCATCGTGGTTTTCTACCTGATATTGGGTTGCTTCATGGAAACGCTATCCATGATGATCACCACCATTCCCATTGTCGCGCCCATCATGTTTGCATTGGGCTTTGACCCGGTATGGTCGGGCATCATCATCATTATTCTGGTCGAAGCGGCGCTCATCACCCCGCCCGTGGGCTTGAACCTGTTCGTGGTGCAGAGTTTGCGCGAGAGCGGAAACATGAACGATGTCATGAAAGGCAGTCTGCCCTTCGTCATCATGATGCTGGTCATGGTGGCAGTGCTCGTAGCCGCACCTGGCCTGGCTCTGTGGCTACCGCAATACTTCGGCTAAGCCGCCTAATCTTTTAACTTGTCGGAGACAATCAGGCATGAAACTTCAATTTACGCTTCACATGGCAACGCCTGAAAGCAAAGAGACCGTTGCGGTCGACATAGAAAACTTCGTGATTGCCGGTTGGGCAGGGCGTGACAGCGCAGCCATTGAGCATCATATTCAAGAGCTGGCCGAACTCGGCATCCCGCGCCCCAGCGCCGTGCCTTTGTACTACCGCGTGGCAGCGAACCAGCTCAGCCAGCAAGAAAGCGTGCAGGTCGTGAGCGATGGGTCGTCTGGAGAGGTCGAGGCATTTATTTTTGCCCACCAGAACAGGTGGCTGGTAAGCCTGGTGTCGGATCACACTGACCGCAAACTGGAAGCCCACAGCGTGGCGCTGTCCAAACAGCTTTGCGTCAAGCCGGTAGGGCGCGATGCATGGCTGTTCGACGATGTAGCTGACCACTGGGATCAGCTGGTTTTGCGTTCGTCGATAACCGAAGACAATAAAAAAGTGCAGTATCAGGAAGGGCCTATGTCCCAGCTGCAACCGCCGGCAGACCTTATGCAAGACTACTTTGGCGATTCAGGCCTACCGTCTGGCTGGGGCATGTCTTGTGGCACTGTAGGCACCCAGGGAAGCATACGGCATGCTGTGTCGTTCGAAATGGAGTTGTTTGATCCCGTACTCAAACGCAGCCTGACCCACAGCTATACATTAGACATTCTTCCTGAAATCGCCTGAGGTACCACCATGCTGCCTACCATTGTCCAACTACACGCCTCGCTCGCCACGGGTGAAACCACGTCTACGGCACTGACTGAAGCCGCGCTAGCCCGCATCGACGCAACGGATGGCGAGGGTGGGCACGCATTTACACATGTATACCGCGAGCAGGCATTGGCCGCTGCACAGGCTTCAGACACGCTGCGAGCCGCAGGTTTGGCACGCTCGCCCATCGACGGCCTTCCCGTTTCTGTCAAAGATCTTTTCGATGTTGCCGGCGAGGTCACCTTGGCGGGTTCCGTCGTACTACAAGACGCAACCCCCGCCGCACAAAATGCCGTTATCGTGCAACGGCTGATCAACGCGGGCGCTGTCATCGTCGGCAAAACCAACATGACCGAGTTTGCGTTTTCGGGCCTGGGCATCAACCCCCATTACGGCACCCCTAGCAGCCCCTGGGACCGCGCAACCGGCCGCATTCCTGGCGGTTCATCATCGGGTGCCGGTGTTTCCGTGGCCGATGGCATGTCAGTCGTGGCTATCGGCACCGACACGGGTGGGTCTGTGCGTATACCTTCTGCGTTTTGCGGCCTGACTGGCTTTAAGCCTACTGCACGCAGGGTGCCTGCGGCCGGTGCGTTGCCGCTGTCAACATCGCTAGACTCCATTGGCCCGTTGTCTGCCTCCGTAGAATGCTGCGCCATTGTTGACAGCATTCTTTCCGGTGAACCCTACCGGGAGCCCACCTCACCCCAACCCGGCCAACTACGGTTCGCCGTGCCCTCGTCGGTGGTGCTCGATGGTGCCGACGAACAGGTGGTCGCCGCGTTCGAGCGCGCCATCGAGGCATTGCGCGAGCAAGGCGCCGTCGTGCACCAACTGGATATTCCTGAGTTTGAACAGCTCGCGTATATCAACCGACAAGGTGGTTTTGTGTGCTCCGAAGCGTGGGCATGGCACCGCAAACTGCTTGAACAACACGCTGACCGCTACGACCCTAGAGTGGCTTCACGCATTGCGCGTGGCAAAGACATGTCGGCAGCCGATTACATAGACTTGCTTGAAATTCGAAGTGCCTGGATCGCCTCGCTTACCAATCGCATGCGCCAGTATGACGCGTTGCTAATGCCCACATCGCCCATTATTGCGCCTGCCATTGCCAAGCTGCAGGCTTCCGACGATGCTTACTTTGCCACCAATGGGCTTATCTTGCGCAACCCTACGCTGATTAACTTTTTTGACGGGTGCGCGCTGTCACTGCCGTGCCATCGCAATGGCGAGGCCCCAGTCGGCCTTACGATTGCAGGGCCCGCGATGCACGATGCGCATATTCTGGACGTTGGTCTGGCGACAGAAAAAATTCTGCAAACCATACGCCAGGCCTGAGTTTTTCAGGGCCACAACATCGGCCGCAATAGCCTGATTCGACCTGCCTCTGCCGCAGGTACGCAGGTACGCAGGTACGCAGGTACGCAGGTACGCAGGTACGCAGGTACGCAGGTACGCAGGTACGCAGGTACGCAGGGATTATGGCATTCTAAAAACGGTGTATCTCCACGAAAAACACCCCAAAAATTGGATAAAAAGCCAGTTTCTTGGGGTGTAGCTCAATCAAACGGGCCTGAGTCATGCGCCGTTCTATCTTTGGTAAATCTACGCTAAGCCCAAGCCAGGGCCAGCCCTACCTTTGGTCATCCGCCCTCGTCTGAACCGTTCTTTTCGGCAGCCGTCTGACCCACACCTTACACCCGCCGCTTCTCCAGCTTGCGTGCCAGGGTTCGGCGGTGCATGCCCAAACGGCGAGCGGTCTCTGAAATATTGAAGTCAGTGGCCACCAGCATCTCATGGATGCGTTCCCATTCTAGTGTTTTGATCGAAGCCTGACGCGCTGCCAGCTCGACATCCGTGTTGCCTTCCGTCATGCCAAAGGCACGCTCGATATCGTCGGTATTGGATGGCTTGGCCAAATAGTGGCAGGCACCGAGCTTGACCGCCTCGACTGCGGTGGCAATACTGGCAAAGCCCGTTAACACCACAATAAGCGTTTCTGGGCTATTGGCATGCAGTGTCTTGACACACGCCAACCCCGACGCTTCGCCGTTAAGCTTAAGATCGACCACCGCAAAATCAGGGGTTTGCTGTAACAGCAAAGCCTGCATAGCCTCAAAGCTGTCAGCGCTGATCACGCGATAGCCGCGACGTTCGAACGAACGCACCAAAGTGCGCGACAGCGCCGCATCGTCTTCAACCACCAGCAACAACCGACCGCCCTTCTCACCCGCGCATCCATTGGGCTCAGCCTTTATCGTGTGGCCCATAGAGGCTGCAGGCGGCTCAGGCGACCGCCCTGAACCCGAGCTATTCGTCATCAGAGGCCTCCTCGGGGGTTAGGGCCGACAGCGGCAACCTGATGGTTACACACGCACCCCGGCCAGGCAGATTGGCAGCAACCAGACTCCCGCTGAGCTTGCGCGCCACATTTAACGAAAGAAACAGGCCCAAACCACCGCCTGGCCTGCCCTTGGTAGATTGATAAGGCTTGCCGATCTCTGGCAGTATCAATGGCGCAAAGCCTGGCCCCTGATCACTTACCGTGATGACCAGCGCGTTGCCTTCGTGAGTAACCACCAGCCGCTGCCCGGCAGGCGATGCCTCGTATGCGTTATCAAGCACGTTGAAAACCATTTGTTTAAGCGCGTGATCAGAAATAATACGTACGTTTTCGCCGAACTGGTTTTCATACTGAAGCAGCCCCGAAGGGTGCGATGCGCGCCACTGCTTCACGAGATTATCCATAAAGTCATTAACCGTGGTTTCGGTGGGCTCCTCACCACGCATTTCACCGGCTGACATAAGAATACCGCTAACGATGGCCTTGCAGCGCCGCACCTGAACCTGCATTTCATGCAAGTCTTGCGCCAGCTCGGGATCACGACCAAGCTGCTCGCCATGAGACCAGTCGCCCAAAATAATATCCAATGTTGCCAGCGGCGAGCCCAGCTCATGCGCCGCGCCAGAGGCCAACAAGCCCATGTGCACAATATGCTCTTCGGCTGCCGTGCGCTGTCGCATGTCGGCAAGTCGGGCGTCGCGCAGCCGAAGGTTTTGTGTAATACGGGTAATAAAAATAACCAGCAGCAGCGCGCACAGCGCAAAACAAACCAGCATGCCCAAAATGAACGGGCTGGAAAGCCCGCGGCCCAGCTCCAACGGCAAGGCAAACTGATGGCTGGTGAGCGACAGCCCTATAAAAGCCACAGTGGTCAGTGCAAAAATGGCCCACGTAGCGGCAGGCCTTAACAAAATGGCAGCCAACGCAACCTGCAACAGAAATAGAAAAATGAAGGGGTTGGTTGGGCCACCGCTAAGGTAAAGCTGAGCTGTCAGCACCCCCACATCGAGAAACAGCGCCAGAAAAAGCTCTGCCT
Source organism: Alcaligenaceae bacterium (assembly GCA_013416395.1). Lineage (GTDB taxonomy): Bacteria > Pseudomonadota > Gammaproteobacteria > Burkholderiales > Burkholderiaceae_B > Allopusillimonas. Next base: position 113,238 of record JACCEP010000004.1, on the reverse strand, counting down.
GTCTGACTGGCGTGCGCAAATACAGTCGCCCCAGGCTGAACACATTGAACATGGCGAGCATGACCACTACAACAATCATGTGTTCGAGCGGCAGCGGCAGGCGAAAACCAACCTGCGCCACAAAGATGGCCATAACCTGCCCAAGTACGGCAATCCAGCGCAGCTGAACCAACTGCCTTAGGTTGTCACGTCCGGAAGCATCATTGCTTGTGGTATCCACGCCCTCGCGGCCTCTGGACCAAGCCACCGTCATGCGGACTCCTCGGGCTGATCTGGGCGTGCACGCTTACGCCCCGGGCCTGTACGCTCGATGCGCGCCACATAGCCTGCACCCACAAGCACCATGAGCGCCAGCACAAACCAGGTAATGGCGTAAGTGAGATGGGTGTCGCGAAACGACACCACCGTGAGCCCGGCCACAGGCCATATTTTCGGCAACGCGTGCATCTCCCCCACAGGGGCAGCACCGGGCGCGGCTTGTTCATCGACAAAATAAGGTGCCACCGGAGCAAGATGATGCTGGGTCGCGATTGCCTGCACATCACGTGAATACCAGCGCCCTGCCTGCGGGTCATTGTGACGCAAAAACGCGCCAGACGGCTCAGTCAGGCGCAAAAGGCCAGTAATGCTGACCTCTCCCTGCTGTGGCGGCGCCCCACGCTTGGCCGGGTCGCGGCGGTCGGGCGAGACAAACCCCCGGTTTATCAATACCAGGCTGCCATCCGCCTGACGCAGAGGTGTCAGCACCCAATACCCGGGGCCAAGGTCAGTGGTGGCCTGTACAAAGGTTTCGTATTGATTAAGCAATTCCCCCTGCAGACGCACACGCAGATATTCGTGTTTTTGTGCTGTGATATCTGCCCACTGCGCGGGGGCAGGCACGGCCACTGGCGGAGCATGAATGCGATAGCTGACACGCGCAATGAGGTTTTGCTTCCAGTACATGCGCTGTACCTGCCACACCCCCAGGGCGAAAAATGTAGAAAAGACAAAAATCGCCATTACAGCCCACAGCACAAGCACCCAGGTCTTATGCGCCGGGGTGCTTGTGCTGTGGGCTGTATTAGTTAACGGAGTACGTACAGAATGTGGCATTAACCAGGAGAACCTGACGGGCTCTCTACGACATACCGTGCATGTTGTGCGAGCCCGGCATCATGTTGGTGTTCATATGGTACATCACCCACATTGAGCCTGCGAGAATGATTACCACAAAAATAACGCTAAAAATCAGTGCCAGCAGTGTCCACCCGCCCTCGGAACGTGAGTTCATGTGCAGAAAATAAATCATGTGCACGACAATCTGAACCGCCCCAAGGCCCAGAATAACCAGAGCCGTCGTGGTGGCAGACTGAATGACACCCTGCATGACCAGCCAGAACGGGATGGCGGTAAGAATCACCGCCAGCACAAACCCCGTCATGTAACCGCGAAACGTACTCGGTGCATGCCCGTCGTCGTGATGATCATGTTCATCATGGCCGTGATGGCCACCATCATGCGCCGACACGGCATCGTGGGCACTAACAAGCTCAGCAGACCGGATTGTGCTCATTACAGCACCCCCATGAGATAAACAAAGGTAAATACGCCGATCCAGACGACATCAAGAAAGTGCCAGAACATGGACAGACACATGACGCGGCGGCGATTTTCGGGGATGAGACCATGGCGCTTAATTTGAAACACCAGTGTGATCAGCCAGATAATGCCGAAGGTGACGTGCAGGCCGTGCGTACCCACAAGGGTAAAGAAGGCCGACAAAAAGGCGCTACGCTGCGGCCCCGCCCCAAGATGAATGAGGTGATGGAATTCGTATAGCTCCAGCCCCAGAAATGCAAGGCCAAATAGACCCGTAACCAGTAACCACCCTATGGTGCCCCGCACATGGTTCTGCTGCATTTTAAGCACGGCAAAGCCATAGGTAATGGAAGACAGCAACAGCATGGCTGTGTTGACGGCCACCAGTGACAGATCAAACAGATCAGCCCCCGACGGACCACCTGCATAGCTTCGCCCCTGCACCGCGTACACGGCGAACAACGCGGCAAAGACCAGGCAGTCGCTCATGAGGTAGATCCAGAACCCCAGCAGCGTCCCGTTCTGGGGGTGGTGTGCTTCTTTGACCAGGAACTCGGGTGCGTCTATGGCACTGGCGGAACTACCTGCAGTCGGGTGCGACACATGAATGGGCCCGGAGCCCGACTCGCGGGCGCCTGCTCCAGCCAGACCGGGTTGATGTAGCAAATGTGTATCAGACATGATGGGCAAGCTGCAAAGTACGCGCATCTTCTACGCGGGCCACCTCATCGGCGGGGATGTGGAAGTCACGCTTGTAGTTGAACGTGTGATAAATGGAATAAGCCACTACTGCCGCGAACGAAACAATGGTCAGCGGCAACATGCGCCAGATGAGCGCAAAGCCGCATACCGTGCACAGGGCCGCAATAATAAAACCGGCACCCGTGTTTTTGGGCATGTGCACGGCGATAAAGCCGGTTTCTGGTCGCTTGAAGCCCATTTGCTTCATGTGCCACCAGGCATCAAGGCTGTGTACCCGAGGGGTAAAGGCAAAGTTGTAGTCAGGCGGGGGCGACGACGTAGACCATTCAAGCGTGCGGGCGTTCCAAGGATCACCCGTGTGATCGCGTAGCGAATCACGGCGCAGGTAGCTGACCACCAGCTGGACCAGAAAGCACGCAATGCCCAGGGCGATAAGCACGGCACCAAAGGCGGCAACCTGGAACCAGATCTGCAATGAGACATCCTCAAAATGGCTGACCCGGCGCGTAATGCCCATGAGGCCCAGCACATAAAGCGGCATGAAGGCAACGTAAAAGCCCACAACCCAGAACCAGAACGACCATTTGCCCCAATAGGTGTCCAGATGATAGCCAAAGGCCTTGGGATACCAGTAGTTGATCGCCGCAAACAGGCCGAACACGACGCCGCCTATGATCACGTTGTGAAAATGTGCAATCAGAAAGAGACTGTTGTGCAGCACAAAATCAGCGGACGGCACGGCCAGCAACACACCCGTCATGCCCCCGATAACAAAAGTAATCATGAAGGCCATCGTCCACATCATGGGAAGCTCAAACCGTATGCGGCCCCGATACATGGTGAACAACCAGTTGAATATCTTGGCCCCTGTGGGGATGGAGATAATCATGGTGGTTATGCCAAAGAACGAATTGACGCTTGCGCCCGACCCCATCGTAAAGAAGTGATGCAGCCACACCAGGTAGGAGAGCACGGTGATGACGACCGTGGCATACACCATGGAGGCATAGCCAAACAACCGCTTGCGGCAGAACGTAGGCACAATCTCTGAAAACACGCCGAACAGCGGCAGAATAAGAATGTAAACCTCTGGGTGGCCCCAGATCCAGATCAGGTTTACATACATCATGGGGTTGCCGCCCAGATCATTGGTAAAGAACTGGGTACCCACGTAACGATCCATGCCCAGCAGCGCCAGGGTGGCGGTAAGCACTGGAAACGAAATAATAATGAGCACGTTGGTGCACAGTGCCGTCCAGGTAAACACCGGCATCTTCATCATGGTCATGCCGGGAGCGCGCATTTTTACGATGGTGACGACCAGGTTGATGCCAGACAGCAAGGTACCAACCCCCGCTATCTGCAAGGCCCAGATGTAGTAGTCCATGCCAACGTCGGGACTGAACTCGAGCCCTGAAAGCGGTGGGTAGGCCAGCCAGCCGGTTTTGGCAAACTCGCCCACGAACAGCGACATCATGACCAGCACGGCACCGCTCGTGGTCATCCAGAAACTGAAGTTGTTGAGAAACGGAAACGCCACGTCGCGCGCGCCGATCTGCAGCGGCACAAGATAGTTCATGAGGCCTGTAACCATGGGCATGGCCACGAAGAAGATCATGATGACGCCGTGCGCCGTAAAAATTTGATCGTAATGATGTGGGGGTAAATAACCCGTGGCGTCACCAAACGCAATGGCTTGCTGAATGCGCATCATGAGCGCGTCGGCAAAGCCACGCAACAGCATGACAACGCCCAGAATCATGTACATGATGCCGATTTTCTTGTGATCGATACTGGTGATCCAGTCGTTCCACAAATACCCCCACAGCCGATAGCGTGAGATCAGGTAGGCCACGGCGAGGCCACCGAGCACCACGGCCGCAAAGGTGGCGACAAGTATGGGTTCGTGCAGCGGGATTGCATCCCAGCCAAGGCGACCAAAAACCAGTTTTTGCAGGTCCATTGTTTTTTTACATGAGGTATTGCCACAGGGCAATGGGTTAGCAAAATGCAGTAGCGCGAACGGCGGGAGGTACACCCCCGCCCGCGCACCGTTGCGTCAGGCGCGCGCCGGCCTTAACGCGGAACGAAAAGAGACATGCCCGTAGCCGATGCGGCCCGGGCCAGTGCGGCAGCCTCACCGAATGAGCACAGCTCGCCGATGTAGTCGCCAGACAGGGAAAGCCGACCAGAAGCACCCGGCCCGCCCGCAACAGGCAGACCCGACTTGCGCAAGCCGTCAAGGCCACCCCCGCCCTGCGCGTCTATATGCATGATGTCGCGCATGCAAACCGTGCCGGGCTGCACGCAGCGATTGAGTATGGCGTCGTACAGGCCCGGATCAACGCTGGCGTAGCGGCGCACAGGTTCTTTCTGACTGGGCTGCTCAAGCTTCAGATAGCTGCTGCGGTCAAGCGTGTTGCCTGATTGGCGGTTTTGAGCGACCCACTGATCGAACGCGGCATCGTCAAGGCCGTGGAACTTGAAGTTCATGCCCGAAAAACCAGCGCCACTGTAGTTGGACGAAATACCCTGGTACACACCCGCCCGGTTGATGACGGCATGCAGTTTGGTTTCCATGCCCGCCATGGCGTAAATTTGCCCGGCCAGCGCGGGGATGAAGAACGAGTTCATGACCGAGGAGGCGGTAATTTTGAACTGTATGGGCCGGTCAACCGGCGCGGCCATTTCGTTGACCGTGGCAATGCCGTACTCGGGATAAATAAACAGCCATTTCCAGTCTAGCGCCACGACCTCAACCGTAAGGGGCTGCATGTCGTGCGGCACCGGACGGTTTGCGTCGATTCGGTCGAGAGGGCGGTACGGGTCGAGCAAGTGCGTGCTGACCCAGGTAACGCTACCCAGGGCGATGATGATCATGAGCGGCACAGACCAGATCACGAGCTCAAGCTTGGTGGAATGATGCCACTCTGGGTCGTAGCGGGCCGCAGTATTGGATGAGCGGTAGCGCCAGGCGAACACAACCGTGGCGATGATGACCGGCACGATCACAATAAGCATGAGGCCGGTTGCCACATAGATGAGGTTGCGCTGCTGCACGGCGATATCGCCTGACGGATTGAGCAGTACTGCGTTGCAGCCTGTCAACAGAAATGCAACAACAAATACAAAAACACGTTTTAAAACATTGATACGAATCATGGCCCTGACGCTGGAAATGCTGTAGTCGCACGAAAGGGCGTACTATAAATTCGAACAGCGTCAATGGGAATTGGACATTTTGTCCTACCCTGCAGCGCAGCAACGATATCGGGTTTTGTCCAATAGCGCTGCATTTCCTGTAGTGAGATGCTTCAAACTTCATATTAATGCCGCACAAGAAGGACCGACCACTATGACTGACCAAGTCCTGCATTCCCCTCTTCCGGGCGCACGTGCCCGGCGTGACGAACGTGCACGCGTTTCGCGTGAGCAAGCAGGCCATGAAGCCGTTACCCCCGGAGATATCGCCGTGGGCGTCATCATAGGCCGTACCTCAGAGTTTTTTGACTTTTTCACCTACGGCATTGCCTCGGTGCTGGTGTTTCCGCAGGTGTTTTTTCCCTTTGCCGATGCGGTAACCGGCACCATGTACGCCTTCGCGGTCTTTGCACTGGCATTTGTTCTGCGGCCCTTTGGCACAACGCTCTTCATGCACATACAAAAGCGCTGGGGACGAGGCATTAAGCTAACGATTGCCCTGTTTTTGCTAGGTACCGCCACAGCTGGCATTGCCTTCCTGCCTTCTTACGCATCCTCTGGTGGCCTGGCCATCGCTCTGCTGGCCGTCTTCCGCAGTTTGCAAGGCGTCGCCTACGGCGGTTCCTGGGACGGTCTGCCCTCGCTGTTGGCGCTAAACGCACCATCCAGCAAACGCGGATGGTATTCCATGCTGGGGCAATTGGCTGCGCCTCTGGGCTTCTTGGTGGCCGGCGCGTTGTTTCTGTATTTGTATTCCCGACTGTCCACCGCTGATTTTCTCAGCTGGGGCTGGCGCTTTCCCTTTTATGTCGCCTTCGCCGTCAATGTTGTAGGCCTGTTTGCCCGCCTGCGCCTGGTACTTGCCAGCGAGTACACTCGCCTGCTCGAAGAGCGTGAGCTCAAGCCTATTGGTACGCTGGAGATGCTGCAGACTCAGGGCTATAACCTGTTCATCGGCGCTTTCGCTTCGCTGGCCAGTTATGCGCTTTTCCATCTGGTCACCATTTTCCCGCTCAGCTGGATTGTTCTGAACAATAGCCAGAGCGTGGCCGACGTACTGACCGTCCAGTTAGTGGGAGCAGCGGTGGGGATTGCCGCCATGTTTGCCTCGGGCTTTATTGCCGACCGTCTGGGCCGACGCATCACTCTGGCGCTCAGTGCCGTACTGATCGGTATTTTCGCCATTGCATCGCCCTGGCTATTGTCGGGTGGCGCGGTCGCGCAAGACGCCTTTATTTTGGTAGGTTTTGCCCTGCTTGGACTTTCTTATGGTCAGGCTTCGGGTACGGCAACCGCCAACTTTATGCCGCGATGTCGCTACACAGGCGCAGCGCTCACCACCGACCTGGCCTGGCTTATTGGTGCTGCCTTCGCCCCACTGGTTGCATTGGGCCTGTCTCTTGAGTTCGGGCTAGGGGCCATAAGCCTTTATTTGCTGTCGGGGTCAGTCTGCACACTGATCGCCTTATACATCAACCGTCGCGTCTATAGCCGGCGCGTATAGCCATGCGTGCCGCTTTGCGGCACGCCGAAACTTCTTGACTTCGCCGGTCAGGTGCATATACTTACGTCCATCAAGGGGAGTAGCTTACCTTTCCGCGGCGTCGTCAATACGGCCGTTTGCAAACTAAACGCAAACTCCCGGTGCCCGGGCAACACCATGGTGTTGCAAGCAAGACCTTGCCAACATGGGCAAGGTACGTACTCCGTTTGTGATATGGCCTGTGTCCTTTGGGATCAGGCCATTTTTGCGTTTGCCCGGGCTATTCAGCGTTTTCTGTATACCCATTTACACAAACGCCATTCAAGCGGGCTTACCGGCCGGCCAGATCCACTTTCATAAATACGCTTTATTTTTTACTTTTAGGGTGGCTAATGCTTGAACTATTACAAACTCTAAGTTGGAGTGCCGTCTTTCAGATCATACTGATAGACATCCTGCTGGGCGGCGACAATGCGGTCGTTATTGCCCTGGCTTGTCGCAACTTGCCACAAAAACAGCGTATGCAAGGCATTTTGTGGGGTACTGCGGGTGCCATTGGCCTGCGCGTCGTGCTTATCGCCTTTGCACTCACCCTGCTCAGCATCCCCTACCTCAAGGTCGTGGGCGCTGTATTGCTGTTTTGGGTTGGCGTCAAGCTGCTTATTCCAGAAGACGATGAGCACGGCAATATCAAAGGCGGCGCGTCTATCATGTCAGCGATCAAAACCATTATCATCGCCGACTTCGTCATGAGCCTGGACAATGTCATCGCTATTGCAGGTGCAGCACAAGCCGCTCACGCCGACCACCAGATCGCACTGGTCGCTTTTGGCCTGATCATCAGTGTGCCGATTATCGTGTGGGGCAGCACGCTTGTACTCAAACTTATTGATCGCTTCCCGCTTGTTGTCACCTTCGGTGCGGCACTATTGGGCTGGATCGCCGGCGGCATGTTAATCACCGATATCGCCATTGTCGAGCGCTTTGGCGAGCCTACCGGTACAGTCAAAATCGCCGCTGAGGTTACGGGCGCACTTGTCATTGTCTTGTTGGGCCGCTGGCTGGCATCACGCAAGCGCGCAACAATGGCTGCCGCTACCAGCAATTAAGCAACCGGGCAGCAAACCACCGCCCTGCCGTGTGGCAGGGCGGTCTGGTCAAAGCCTGGCCACAACGCAGCCTCGTCATTACGTGTTTGGTCAAGTTATTGTCGGGCACACGGCGCTGGGCACAAAAAATGCTATGGGGTCTTTACATGGCCAAATCAACGGCCCCACCCTGGGGTCGTCATGCCATGCTTTAACAGGAAGCCTCATCATGAATAAAGACCAAATCAAGGGCGCGGGCAAAGAAGTTAAGGGCGCCGTCAAAGAAGCCGTCGGCAAGGCAACCGGCGATCAAGGCACTGAGCTTAAGGGCAAGGTCGAAAAAAACGTCGGCACAGCGCAGCGTAAAGTTGGCGATGCAAAAGAAGCGATTCATGACGCACACAAAAAATAGTCAGCCCCGATCTTTGCATCAGTCGGCATCACAATAGCCCCTCAGCCTGTTTGCAACACCAAACAGGCTGGCTGTAAGCCGATTATGCTGTCAGCGCGTGCACCAGCTCCAGCAAGCTGGCCATGCGCTGATTTTTATTGTGCAGCCCATTAACCCATGCGCGGCATTCAAGCCCATCTCTTCTCGCTGGGCACAAGCCTCAGATAAGAAGCGCCTGACGTCGACGACGCCCTTATTTTTATTGCACAGCGCATTAACATATGCTCGGCACTCAAGCTCAGACCTCCTTGCTGCGCTCAGGCCAAAGATAAGAACCACCCGACGTTGAATCAGGGGGCCTGCACGTCGCCGCGATGGCGGCCGGCTTGCCGGCTAATCGGATACCATAGCAGGCAATCAAAAAAGAACGCAAAGCAGATCAACACAGGCAGGGTCATCGTAGTGAACATCATTTTTTACAGCCCAACTCGGGCCCGATCCCAGCAATGGGAACACCACCTGAAAGCACAAGGGCTGCAATTTAATGCACAGCACTGGGATGCCGAAACGACGCCGTCCGGCGATGGCGAGGCAGACTATGCGGTCGTCTGGCAACCACCTGAGCAGCTGTTTCAACACCATACCCGTGTCAAAGCGGTATTTAACGTGGGGGCGGGCGCAGATGCCATCCTGAAACTGCGCTCATTGCCTGATCATGTACGTATTGTGCGGCTCGACGACGAAGAAATCGGCAACAAGATGGCCGAGTACGTGCTGTATATGGTGGCCAACATCACCCGAAGCATGGATTGCTACACCATGGCAAAAGCTAACAAAGACTGGGCACCGGCACCTTATGCGCACTTTTCAGACTGGCCCATAGGCCTGATGGGCCTGGGCAAGATCGGACAGCAGATCGCGGGTATGCTCAGCAGCCTGGGCTATCCGACCAGTGGATGGGCACGCTCGCCTCGCGACCTAAACGGCGTCAATTGTTATCATGGTGCTGATCAGTTTGTCGATTTCCTAGGGGCTTCTCGCATTGTTATTAACGTGCTGCCGCTTACTGACGAAACGACCGGCATCCTGAACACGCAAACTTTCAGCCATATGCCTAGAGGCAGCTACATCATTAATATTGGTCGCGGGGAGCATCTTGATGAAACCGCATTACTACCGGCTCTCGACCAGGGCCAGCTTGCAGGCGCTGTACTTGATGTGTTCCGGCAAGAGCCGCTGCCTGAAAGCCATCCGTTCTGGGATGACGCACGCATACACATTACCCCACACATTTCGGGCGCTACCAATCTTGCGCTGGCCATGAAGCAGATTGCCGCAAAGATCGCGGCGCTACACGTGGGCCAAACCATTTCCGGCATCGTAAACCGACGTACTGGGTATTGATGCCAGCCAATTTCAAACGTTTAATGACTGTGGGTTACTCAACGATATTTATGCAGCTTTGCACTGACATTCGTTCAATAGTACACAGCGGTGCAGGCCACATTCACAATCTGAAAAAGCCGTTGGCCTTTTTTGTAATGATGGCCTCGCTGGGTGGATGCTCGCTGCCGGTGCTCGATCACAGCGTGAACACGACCGCGCTGCCCAAAGCCCTTGCCGAAGAAACCCGGCTGGGGCGTGCTATTGCCCCTCAGGTGGCATCCCATCCGGGCACCAGCGGCATTTTTTCGTTGCCACAGGCTCTTGACGCGTTTGCAGCACGTATGCTGCTTTCGGCTACAGCAGACCAGACACTCGACGTTCAGTATTACATCTGGCGTAAAGACACCACCGGCATTCTGCTTCTTGAAGCCTTGCACGCCGCTGCAGATCGAGGCGTACGGGTGCGATTGCTGCTGGATGATAACGGCATAAGCGGGCTGGATGACGACCTGGCCGCGCTTGCCACACACCCAAATATCGAAGTACGCCTGTTCAACCCGTTTGTGTTCAGACGCTTCAAATCGCTGGGATACTTAACCGACTTTAAGCGCCTTAATCGGCGCATGCACAACAAATCAATCACCGCCGACAATCAGGTCACCATCATAGGTGGCCGCAATGTGGGCGACGAGTATTTTGGTGCCAGTAACGGGGTGCTGTTTTCCGATCTTGACGTGATGGCCATTGGCCCCGTCGTCAACGATGTTTCCACCGACTTTGACCGCTACTGGGCGAGTGAGTCTGCCTATCCCATAGAGCAGCTTGTGTCAGCGGTCAGCGCCTCAAGGCTTGACGACCTGGCCGCTACCGCATCGAAGGCAGAAAAATCGCCCGCCGCAGAAAGCTATATCAAGGCACTGCGAGAGCTGCCAATTATTCAGCAGCTGCTGGACCGCTCACTACCATTAGAATGGGCGCCCACGCGTATGGTCAGCGATGACCCTGCAAAGGCGTTAGGCAAGGCGCCGCCCGAAGGCCTGCTCACCCATCAGCTCGCCGCTATTCTGGGCACCCCCCAACACAATCTCGAACTCATATCCCCTTATTTTGTGCCCACCGCAACAGGCGTGGATGCCTTCCGCGCGCTTGCGGCTAAGGGCGCGAACATTCGCATTCTCACCAATTCGCTGAGCGCAACCGATGTGGCTGTTGTGCATGCTGGGTATGCAAAATGGCGCAAAGACTTACTGAAAGCCGGCATAACACTGTATGAAATGCGCAGCGTACCCATGCAGCCACGAGCAGGAAAAGGTGTGGGGCGTTTCGGCAGTTCGGGCTCCAGCCTGCACGCCAAGACCTTTGCTGTAGATGATGCGCGTGCTTTTGTCGGATCATTTAACTTTGACCCACGCTCGGCCAACCTGAACACCGAGCTCGGCTTTGTTATTGACAGCCCGACCCTGGCTGGGCGAATTGATGCCGCCTTTACCGATCAGGTTCCGCAGCACGCCTATGAAGTACGGCTTGAAGAAAACGGAAAACTGGTCTGGCTGGAGCGCAACCACAACGAGATCGTGCGTTATGAAACCGAACCCGAATCCAGCTTTTGGCGCCGCGCCAGCGTGTGGTTTTTTTCATTGCTGCCTATCGACTGGATGCTGTAGCTCAAGACGGGGAGCGCTAGCTACCCGTCTGGGTAATAATCCTAGAGCAACACTGACCTCATTGCCTGCACATTGTTGATGACGGTCGCCGCGAATTCAGGGTCATTAATATGCGCCTGCACGCGCTCCAGCGTATGGGTTTCTGTCTCCACAAAGTGCTGCCCGATGGCATCGAATAACGCCTGATTCGCCAAAGGATCATGAAATGGCTGACCCGGTGCATCCAGGGCAGACAGGCCATGCATAGGCATTAACAGGCGCACAATGCCCGGAGACTGGTTGAGTCGTTGAGCGATCTCCCGTCCCGCCCGCTCCAGTTCTTCAGCCGTGCTGCGCATTAGTGTGAACTGGGCATTGTGAACATGAAAAAGTCGATGATCAAATTTTTGAGGTACTGTTGCGCGCGGCCCGAAATTGATCATGTCGAGCGCCCCCAGCGAACCTATCCATGGAAGCCCAAGCACCGACGCGGCTTCCAGCCGCTGCGGCCCTGCGTCACACACACCACCGACAAGATGCTGACCTACTTCGGTGGTGGTGATGTCAATAATGGCGCGCAGCAGGCCGGCCCGGGCCAAGGCCTCAAGCGTACGCCCGCCGGCACCATTGGCATGGAACACCTGACAATCGAAACTCTCCTGCAGGCCTGCGGCAACCATCTGGACGCAGGGGGTAGTAACGCCAAACATGGTCAAAGCGAGAGCCGGCAGATCATCATGCTGATCAGGCAAAAACGTATACGACACCATGCCAACCATGGCGTGCGCGGCATTGGCCAAAATGTGACGCGACAGACGGTTAAGCCCGGCCAGATCTGTGACCGGGTACAACATCATGACGTCATAAATATCGACGTAAGGCGAAACATTGCCAGAAGCAACGGTGGACACCAGCAGTTTCGGCATGCCGAAAGGAAGGCTGTGCATTGCGGGGGCAATAAGAGAGGCGCCACCTGAGCCTCCTATGCCTATCATGCCACCAATAACGCCCTTGGCCTGTTTAGTCTTGACCAAATGCGTTAAAGCGGTACTCATGGCGGCAACAGCCTGGCCCCGGTCGCAATGCGCCATGGCGGCCGACACGCCTTCAGGATGCCAGCCTGCCACCTCAGACGCCGATACATCCGCCTGATGAGCATGACTGCGCGTGCTGACATCGACGGTCGTGACCGGCAAGCCGGCGTCGCGAATCAGGCCTGCCAGGTAGAAAAGCTCGTCGGCTTTTGTATCGAAGGTGCCGACAACCCATACGTGGCTGTCAGGCCTCTTCATGTTTTAGATCCAAAGCGGTCTTGCACACACTGGAAGAAAATCCTGAACGTGTCGGCCACGCGCTTGACAGCCTCTTGTTCCTGCTGAGCAGGCACATCAAACTCGGCCCACCATTGCCCGAAGCACTGTCCACTTTCGGTGACAGGAAAAAGCTGCATCTGCGCAACGTAGTTGGTCCAGGGCGCATCGATATGAATAATTTCATAGGTGCACCGAAAGTCGCGATCTGATAGTTCAAGCAGGCGCTCTCGCAACATACCGCCGTCTTCCCGCACCCTGAAATTGCGAACACAGCCGACACGATCGGCGGGCCACTCATCTTCGATATATGACTTCTCGAAAAACGGATGGTAGTTTCCAAGATCACCAAAATCGCGCAGCATGCCCCAGGCCTGTTCCAGGCTTGCATCCATTACTGCACTGACATATACGCGAGCCATACTGTCTCCTCCTGCCCCTTGCTATCAAGGGCTTATAACGTGTTATCAACGTGGCCTTAAAGCCCTTATCTGGTAATGTCTTTGTACCGCCTGACGTGTTTCTCTATGGCAATCTCTGTTGGCAGACGCTCCATGCTGCTGGCACCGTAAAAGCCATTGCAGTGCTTGCTGTGGCGAAGCACATATTCGACATCTTCGGGCATGGAAATCGGCCCGCCGTGCGCGATGACGATCACGTCTTTGCGCACGCGCCTGGCCGCCTCGCCCCATTCGTCAATCAACCTGACTGACTCTTCCAGCGACTTCGACGTGTTTGCGCCTATTGACCCACCCACGGTGACACCCATATGGGGCACGATAAAATCCGCACCTGCGCGTGTCATCTCTACCGCTTCCTCTGCACTGAACACATAGGGCGTTGTCAGCAGATCCAGTTCGTGCGCCTGCCGTATCATGTCTACTTCGGTGGCATAGTTGATGCCGGTTTCTTCCAGGCTTTGGCGGAACGTGCCATCAATAATGCCCACAGTCGGAAAATTCTGCACTCCCGAAAAGCCCATGTCCTTCAGCTTCTTCAGGAAAACCGGCATGATGATGAAGGGGTCGGTGCCATTAACGCCCGCAAGCACTGGCGTTCGTTTGCAAACGGGCAGCACTTCGCCCGCCATTTCAACAACGATCTCGTTGGCATTGCCATAAGCCAGCAACCCTGCCGAAGACGCACGCCCGGCCATCCGGTAGCGGCCAGAGTTATAGATAACGATCAGATCAATACCCGCCGCCTCTTCACATTTTGCAGAGATGCCAGTGCCTGCTCCCCCACCGATAATGGGCTCGCCTCGCGAAACCATATCCTGAAATTTTTGCATTAATGTCTGGCGGTCATGCCCTGCCATAGCGTGCTCCTGAGAAACTACCTTGGTTAAATAATCGGTCGCGTCGCAACAACGTTGCGCCGTCGACATCTTTACGTACATGGCCCGGCATACAGGCCGCCGGGCTTGCCCACACCTCTATAATCTGCAAACAGACTGGCGCGTGACTACAGGTGGCTTTCTTTTTATGATCAATACTCCCAACCTGCAAACCGAAACACATATCTATGGGGACGACACGCGTCTTACCACGGTGCGTGCCGAGCATTGCGAAGCCCTGGCCTCGCGCCATATCGCCCATGTAGCCGTCATCGATGCTGCTGCGCCCTACACCATTGTGCGCACCCGCCTTAGCGGCTCGTTTCTGCAAGTATGTCTGGGAGGTGAAGGCAGAACCTTGCTCGACGGGCGTTGGCACAGGCAGAGCGCAGGTATTGCCAGCTTTGCACCCGCCCATGCACTGCATGCCTTCCATTGCTTGCCTGACGTTCGTTGGCAGCTTTGCTGGGTTCGCTTCATGCCGTCTTCGCCACGATCGCTGGCCGGCGCCATGACGCCGGGGCTCACCCACTTTGATGGCCAGCCACTCCAGCATGCCATTCTGGGTCTGGCGCAAGAGATGAGCGTCAGTGCCGATCCCGGCTCTTGCGCCGCCTGGGTTGACCTTATTGAACGCTACGTCGCACGCATGGTCGACCCCTGGCAACGCGAACCGCGACTGAATCAGATGTGGACGGCAGTACTGGCTGACCTGGGCCGCGACTGGAAGCTCGACGACCTGGCTGGCCTTGCCAATATGAGCCCTGAACATCTTCGTCGCCTGTGCTGGAAAAACTTTGGCCGCAGCCCGGGCAAGCAGCTGACCACCATGCGTATTGCTCAGGCTGCCCATCAGCTTGTCACGACATCCAAAAAAATTGAAGTCGTCGCCCGCAACGTCGGATACATAAACCCCTTTACGTTTTCCAATACGTTTAAGCGTCTGACGGGCTTTCGGCCTTCTGAGTACCGCAGCAAACCCAGAGGCTAAGCCCGGCGTCCACCGATGCGGCGAGACGCCAGATGCAATCAGGCTTGATCTCACTTTTTGACCAGATAGCATTTGCTGTCAGATAGCGGCGCGAAGGCCTGGGCGGCGGGTATGGTTTTTATCAGTTTGAAGTAATCCCATGGCTTGGCCGACTCTTCTGGCGACTTCACTTCCCACAGATACATATCATGTACCATGCGGCCGTCTTCGCGGATGGCTCCGTTAGTGGCGAAGAAGTCATTAACAGGCATCTCGCGCATTTTTGCCGACACAGCATCCGGGTCATCGGTACCGGCCGCCTCGACGGCTTTCAGGTAGTGCATCGTGGATGAATAGTCACCCGCGTGAGCCATATTGGGCATGCTTTGCATGCGCTCGTAATAACGCTTGGCAAAATCACGCGAACCATCATTCATGTCCCAATACCAGGCATTAGTCAGCTGCAGTCCCTGAGCAACGTCCAACCCCAATGCATGCACATCGTTAATCCACAACAACAGCGCGGCCAGCTTCTGGTTGGGCGTCAGCCCAAATTCACGGGCAGCCTTGATCGCATTGACCGTGTCGTGCCCCGTAGAAGCCAACCCGATGATTTTTGCGCCTGAAGTTTGTGCCTGCAACGCAAAGGATGAGAAGTCTGTGGTGCCGAGCGGATGCCTTGCAGCGCCAACCACACGTCCGTTAGCTGCCCGAACCACCTCACTGACCTGCTGCTCAAGACCTATGCCAAATGCGAAGTCAACTGTCAGGAAAAACCAGGTATCGCCCCCTGGCTGCTCAGCAATCGTGCGGCCTGTGCCATGTGCCAGCGAATAGGCATCGTAGGTGTAATGAACGGTATAGGGCGAGCACATCTCGTTGGTCAGACCGACATTGGAGGGGTTATTGACAATAATGTGCCGCTTCTTGTCTTTGGCGATGCCGGCGACCGCCAGTGCAACACCTGAGTTGGCCAGGTCGGTGATCATGTCGACATCTCCCGTGTCGAACCACTCGCGGGCCTTGGCCGCCCCGATATCGGGCTTATTGAGATGGTCTGCGTAAACCACATCGATGGGCTTACCGAACATAGTGCCGCCGTAATCTTCCACCGCCATCTTTACGGCCTCAATGGCCCCCTTGCCGGAAACGTCAGCGTATACACCTGAGATGTCAGTAAGCACGCCAATGCGCAGCACGTCTCCAGACAGGGTTTGGGCGGACGCTGTCGTTGCACCGGCGGCGAACGCAAGGGAAGCCATCGTACGGCTCCAGAATTTGGTTTGCATGGGTATGTCTCCTAGTTATTGTGTATGGCCAATTCGGATCGAAATCACAAAAAACGCCATACATCCATGCTAAGCAGACGAAAGATACCCGTCCATGCCTGCAGAACACCACAACCTATCAGAAATACACATTTTCCGGCAATGCCTTAGGCCTGACGGCGGCGCGGTGATTCGGACCTGAGCTGAACACCCAATGTCGCAAACAGAAAGCCATATGGACGGCCAGACTGAGCGGAAGGGGAAAAGCGGAGAACCCGCTTGATTGCTTGATTGCTTGATTGCTTGATTGCTTGATTGCTTGACTAAGAAAGGTCTGAATAAGTCGGTTTTCAGCTGAGTCCGCTGTCGTAAATAATTGATTTTATTGAATCTGTTTTTTCGACCTCGAGCTTGTTCAGAGGATCTCTAACTGACTGACTAACTGATGCACAATCAGCGCGACGGACACGAACATCGCTGGGGATAGCTATCGTTAATGCTAATTGACGAAAATAGGGTCTGGCCCCATTATGGAAAAAGTATCACAGCGCTGTAGCACCACTGACATATACGGCTGTCATCATATGGCGCTGGCTTCAACTAACGAGGCTTTGCACAAGTCGTCGTTCACAACTGTTGATCGCCTGTTCTTTGCTGTGGTAGCCAATTCAACTGGCGCCAACGTAAAAAAACATGGCTGTCTAACGCCGCACTATGAGGTTCAAGATGCTGCAGAATAAGCCTACCGAAGCCCCTTACCGCAACTGGAAGGTCAAACAGTATGTGGTGCCACTGTCTATGCGTATCGTTAACGAACGTGCCCAGCGCGACCAACCACCCATGCGTTCGCTGCACAACGGCACTGACAAAGACGTAAAAGAAGAGCAGTAATACGCTCTAGCACGCTAAAAGCGGGCCAGTTAAGTTAAGCAGGCGAAACACCAGGAACACCGCGCCGTATTAACGCAGAAAATGCATCGTCGTCTCCAGCCGCCAGCGCGCGGCTGTGAATTCGGCCCGCCTCACGCAGGCTTGCAAACGAATGGCCGCCAATCAGGCCACCATGATCATAGGCATAATTTGCAAAATAGCCTGACAGCAGCAGCCGGTAATCAAACGGCAGGCCCGGATCAACGTGGCGAGCCACGTCGTACACAATCGTGGTGCAGTTGCTGGTTAGCGAGTTGTAAAATTTTGGTTTGTTCAACAGCGCCTGAGCATCAGTCAGGTACACCATAAACAGTGTCTTGAGCTGCTCTGGGCTTAAGCCCAGACGGTAAACATATACATCTTCGCCGCGAACATTGCTGCGAACACGGATAATATCGCGCTCGTCTGCCGCGATAATAACCTGTTCAAATTGCCGAAAAAACCCGCCTACTGCAGAAAAGCTTTCTTGTTGCTCTTTGCGAATTTCAAGCGAAAACACCACGCGCTGGCCATCGTCAAAACCAAAAGAAACCAGCGTATGGGCAATCTTCGGCCCCATCCAATACGACAGAAACAGATCGGCATTTGCCAGCGTTTCAAGGTCATAGTGACGCGTTTCCCAACGTGGGGTGTAGTCAGTTTCACTACGCCAGTCAAAGTTACGCACATTACGCAACTCGACCATATTGCCCTTTACATCTGATTCAAGCATTCTTGCCACATCATCGGCCCAGAAACGCTGATGCGACGGGGCCAAGGTGCTCCACCAGGCCAGCAACGCACCTGCTATCGCTGCATAGGCCAGCCAAGACAGGCGGGCCGAGTGCACCCGTGCGGCGCGAGTGGGACGGGATCTATAAATAATATAAACGCCCAGCGCACACCATGCAAAAATGACGACCCATCGAACCGGCAAAGGCCCCGGCAGTTGATACCACATTGCCATGGCTCCCCAGACGGTATATGCCGCAACAAGGACGCACACGAGAATGCGGATGACGCGCTGAGCGAGAGTGGTGTGATACATAGGCTTTAAAAGTACGTTATTCTGTGAGGAATCCCGGCCTTATAGCCGGAATTTTTATGCCACTGATTAGCGGAGCATTCGGCTCCAGAAGATTGCTGCCTTGCTCGCCCCGTCTTGAAGGTCGGGGCTGATACTCAGGCGTGTGGTAAAAATTATTTAATTAAGGAGTAGTGTTTATGGCTCAAGCCTCAGCCCGTCACATTCTGGTCGACAACGAAGCCAAGTGCAACGAACTTAAAACGGCTATTGAAAATGGCGCCGATTTTGGCCAGGTCGCCAAAGAAAACTCAAGCTGCCCGTCCAGCCGCGACGGTGGCAATCTTGGTACATTTGGTCGCGGCCAAATGGTACCTGAGTTCGACGCAGTGGTCTTTAGCGCCCCCGTTGGTGTTGTACAAGGCCCAGTAAAAACCCAGTTTGGCTACCATCTGCTCGAAGTTACTGAGCGTCAAGATTAATGTTACAGGTCAGGGGCTGCTTTGGTAGCCGCTGACCTGACATGGCCATGACGGTCGGCGCATGAGTGCGCCCAACCGTCGGCTGCCATGCTGCCACATGTAGCACCCCGCTTAGCATTGTATTTTAACGCTTGTGGATCAGGCTTTTTGAAGCCTCAAGCACAGACTGATTCAAAACATTCATGGCTTGCGAGTTTATGCGCCAGTGTTGCCAGTAAAGTGGCACGTCTTCCCAGGCTCTTGCGCGCAACGGCACCAGAAGGCCGTCGTTCAATTCTTGCTCAACCATAGGTAATGGGTTCATGGTCCAACCCATCCCATCAAGTGTGGCCCGCACAAACGCCCTTGACGAGGGTATCCACCATACAGGTGGTCTCCAGGGTTGGTCTCCCATAACTTTTAGCGCAAAACGTGCCTGCATGGCATCTTTACGATTGAACACCAGCACTGGCGCCTCAGCCAGCGTGCGCGCACTGACGCCCTTGGCAAAATACCTTTCGTGAAAAGCCGGTGAGCAGGTCGCGACATAGCGCATGCTTCCCAATCGATGAACATGGCACCCCTGCACAGGCTCGCCCAGCGTGGTCACAGCACCCAACACGGTGCCATTGCGAAGTAAGGCGGCCGTATGGTCTTGATCTTCTGACTGCAGATCGAGCGTTGCATTAGTGCGCGCCGAAAACAGCGCCGCCGCCTGCATAAACCAGGTTTCGAGGCTGTCATGATTGACGGCGATCGCGATGCTGGCCTGAGGGATGTCTTCATCAAAACCCAGTCGGCTCAGCGCGTCATGCTCGAGCAGTGCAGCTTGCTCGGCCAGATGCACCAGTATCTGGCCATCAGGCGTTGCTGCCGTAGGCACAGTACGCTGCACCAGCAGCCTTCCCATACGCCCCTCAAGCAACTTGATGCGCTGTGAAACGGCTGACGGCGTTACGTTGAGCACTGCAGCAGCCCGCTCGAAGCTGCCTTCACGCACGACGGCCGCCAGTGCACGCAGGTTTCCGTGATCCAGATTCATGACATTAGATTTTCTTATGTAGGTTAACTTAGTTTAGCTGTATTTTATATTAAAACGAAGGCAGAATGGCTGGGGCTAATAGCGAAGGGCTATGGCGCTTTTTTTGGTTTACAGAGTCATTATGTTTTCGCTTGTATCTTATCCCCCTCTTTTTTCAGCTTGGGCCAGCGGCGTCGCCACCGGCATGGGCCTGTTCGCCGTCGTGGGTGCGCAAAGCGCCTTCATACTGCGGCAGGGCTTAATGCGCGCCCATCTCATCAGCGTTCTTCTGATTTGCGCTTTAATAGACTCCGTCTTTATCTTTGCCAGTGTTTGGGGTTTGCAAGCTGTCACCGCCTGGCTGCCAGACCTAAGCGAGTTCATACTCTGGTTTGGCGTAAGCTTTCTGCTCTGGTATGCGTTTCAGTCTGCACGGCGCGCCGTCACACATACCGGCGGGCTGGTCGCCGCTCGGCAAGCCGTGCCATCGCGACGAGGTGCCCTTCTGGGCGCTGTGGGGTTTAGCCTGCTCAACCCACATTTCTGGCTCGATATGATGGTGGTCGGGTCGTTGGCCGATCGTTTCGAAGAAGCCCGCATCGGTTTCGCCATCGGGGCGCTTACCGCCAGTATTGTGTGGCTGGCCATTTTGGGCGCAGGCTCTCGGCTGTTTGCGCCGTTGTTCTCCAACCCCCGGGCATGGCGCATACTTGATGGCATTATTGCCGTTATCATGACCGGCCTCGCGCTGGGGTTGGCCTATAAAGGCGTTTAATTGCCGCGTGCTGCATCGCCAACGGCCAAAGCACTGCACCTTTTTACGAAAGGAATACACATGAGCACCTGGTACATCTTGCCCAATGGCAATATTAAAAACGCAGACGGCCTGGAGCTTCAGCCTGAAAGAGACTGGTTTCCCACAGACACCAGCATGGCAGACTTTTCAGACAGGCAACGGGCGTTGGGAAAATCTGAAATCCAAATTATCAAGCTGATGATGGACATGGCGATCGAGGCCGAAACCTGGGCGCAACGTAACCTGGCGTGATGCGCAACCAACCGCGCTGCAACGCCTTAACATGAACAATGGTTTGAAGGCCCTTCATCACACCCCTGCCTGAGATAGGGGAAATACCGCTCGTCACATTGCCTGCTGAAACGTCAGAAAAAGTAAAAACGTGCTGTTGGCAAGCGTCATACGGCCGTACCGGACAGGCCACGCTTGGCCCGCACAGGGCACTCGCGGCAGGCCGAACGTGTAATGCATACTATCGTCGACCGCCGCAATACATTGCGCCCGGTGCCTATATGCACCGTGTCACCCACTTACAGCCGTCTATCGTCACCGCCAGACATGCACTTGGCCCAGATCATGCCGACCAACGCGGCCAACCCTACTGCCTTCCAGGGGTGCTGGCGTATGCAGCGTTCGCCCGACTTTACGGTATTGCACAGGCGCTCTTCAATGGTGCCGCGATAATCGTCCAGTTGCCTGCCAGCCAGGTCTAGCTGCAGGCGTAGCTTGTCGCGTGCTGCCTGAACTTCTGCGCCACTGTAGCTCGCCGTGGTTTTGAGTAAGTCTTCGGCACTCTCAACGAGGTTATCAAAGCTGGCCTTTACTTGCGCACTATCGACCTTATCGTGATCGTCAAAGTCGTTACTGTCTTCAGACTGCGTTTTGTCGTTCATGTAAATACTCCGAAAATCGCCGATTTTCAGACCGGCTATTAAACAAGCGTAGCCAACCAGCCACGCCGCCTGTATTTGTTGCCCATCAATCTGTAGTTTGCTCCCAAACGGCATCATAAAATGCGTCAGGATTGCCTCGGCTGAGGTTTAATGGAGTTACGGGCAATTTCCATGCCCAGATACGGCTTCATGCAAGCATACTCGCAGGCGTATCATCTAAGTTGTCTGCAAGCATTTGGGGCTGGCATTTTCTTACGTTAGCATGGGTAACACACATGCCCGTGCCATCTACTTCGTAGTACGCTTTTAATTTGAGCCGTTTACCTTCCTAACCTTGCAGGTAGGCAAGCAGCTAAGCCCTTAAGGAGATCGCGCATGCCGCTCAAAGCCTCGACCGGAGAATCAGTCAACCTTCGGTTTAGCCCTGTGCTTTCGCGCCCGCTAGAACTTGCCAGCCGTTTCCTGAACTTTACGCTCACACACGCCGCAAACCTGCCTTGGGTGGCAGAACGCGTTAGTTTCCTTCAGGCGTGGCGCGCCAACCCTCGA
Organism: Alcaligenaceae bacterium; assembly: GCA_013416395.1. Taxonomy (GTDB): domain Bacteria; phylum Pseudomonadota; class Gammaproteobacteria; order Burkholderiales; family Burkholderiaceae_B; genus Allopusillimonas. Next base: position 91,226 of record JACCEP010000004.1, on the reverse strand, counting down.
AGCATAGGGGCGATCTGGCCATCCAGCGCACGGCTGGCTGCGGCCATTACCCGCGAAGCCAACCCACTTGATGGGCCCTGTCTTGAACTCGGCGCTGGCACAGGTTCTTTTACGCGAGCGCTCGTGGCTCAGGGCTTTCTTCCCCGAAACCTGGTGCTTATAGAAACCTGTGAACGCTTTGCGCACCAGCTACGCGATGAATTCCCGGGTGCGCAGGTGCATGAAATAAGCGCCACAAAACTGGCGCAACTTCGCCTGTTTCCCGACGAGCGCGCGGGTGTCGCCATTTGCGGGTTGCCGTTGCTAAATATGTCGGCACGGCATCAGGTTGATATTCTGCAGGGCGTGTTTTCACACCTACGCCCGGGCGGTTTCATGCTGCTTTTTACCTATGGGCCTAATTGCCCCGTACCCAGGCGCTTGCTTGATCGCCTGGGTTTGCGGGCGCGACGCACCGAAACCGTTATTGCCAATCTGCCTCCGGCGCATATCTGGAAAATATCCCGACGCTTCTCGCGGCGGGCCGATCCGTATGCAGAAGGCATCTGATTCAGCAAAAAACCTTGAGCTTGACGGCTCTGGCAAGCGTTCAAGTCAGCCGCTTACCCACTACTTCTGAACCAACACGCGGCACCCTGGCCCCAGGCCAGGCGCCGCTGCCTATCACTTTGTGCGCATATGAAAACACCCCAGGTTACTGACGATCATCTTGCTGAAACCCTTGTTGAAAGCCAAACACTTTTTGAAGGTGGCTTTCTCAAGGCACGCCGCGACACAGTGCGGTTGCCCGATGGCCAGGTGTCTAGCCGAGAATACATTGTGCACCCTGGGGCCGTCGTTATTATCCCGTTACTGGACGACGACCACGTGTTGCTTGAACGTCAATTTCGCTACCCCGTCGGACAAGTCATGACAGAATTTCCGGCAGGCAAACTCGACCCCGGCGAAGCGCCCTTGGCATGCGCCCAGCGCGAACTGCTCGAAGAAACCGGCTATACGGCCAGGCAATGGGCATGCGCGGGTAAGCTGCATCTTGCCATTGCCTACTCCACCGAAATCATCCACATTTTCTTCGCACGCGACCTGGTGGCCGGCCAGCAGCAACTGGACAAAGATGAATTTCTTGAAGTTCACAGCATGCCTATTAGTGAGCTGCTTCAGGCCTGCCAAAACGGTGCCGTGACCGACGCCAAAACCCTGTCCTGCATGCTTTGGTTGCAAAACGCCCACTCAGACGCCTGGCAGCTCAACTGGCAGAGCTGAGGCAGCGGCATTACGGTGAGCGATAAGATATTGGGCGAAAGACCATAAGCGATGAGCGCCACGACCTAGGCAGAGGGTACTGGACACTGCACATTAGGTGCTGAGCATTAGACACTGACCATTAAGCGCTGAGCACCGGGCATTGGGCATTGGGCATTGGGCATTGGGCATTAAATGATTTTGCGTTGGGCGTTGGCGTTGGCGTTGGCGTTGGCGTTGGACGACTCTATGCGGCATCAAGTTCAGGATAGTGGCGGAACAAGCCATCGCCAAACGGCAACCGACGATCACTGGACAAATACCCCTGAAGCTCTGGCAAGGCTGCTACCCGCTCATGCAGCGCCATAACGTGCTGATAGTGTTGTGCCAGGTGCGACATCCGCTGAGGAAAGGCGAACTGCAAGCCATCAAGCACCTGGAATAACGACAGATCGGCATACGACCACTTGTGGCCTTCAACCAGCCAACCCTCGTGCTGTGTGAGCACAGCTTCAAAATAGCCCAGAAACTTGGGCAGACGATTTTCGCGGAAATCAGGTGCCCGACGCAATGCTTCATCGCGCTGCTCTTCGTAGTACATGCCCGAGGCAATTGGGTGATGCGTATCATGGGCTTCGACCACCAGGTCGGCGATGGTTAGCTGTAGTTGATGCACCCAAATACGCGCTTTGGTACCTTCGGGCGCCAGCCCATGCCGCTCACCGAGAAACAGCAAAATGGCGGGCGTCTGCGAAACAACCATATCGTCTGCCACCAGATAAGGCGGAGCAAACGGTGGGTATTTGCGATTTTTTCTTAAGTCGTTCATCAATAGAGAAGACTCGCCCCCCTTTTCGCGAGCACAGTCCCGGTACTCAATGCCACCGGCTTCAAGTGCCAGTCGGACAAACTCACCACGCCCCGGAATGCCATTCCAGTACCATAATTCGTACGTCATGATTGCTCCTGTGCTGGACAAAGACTGGAATGTTTATCGTACTGCAAGGCCCAGCGTCGTAACAGTCGTCATTCGTAACGCCCACCTGACCAGACGTGCACGCTTGCCTGCGCTAGCCCCCGAGGCCTATGATTTCGGTAGTTTGAGTCGCCGTCATGGGGTCATGCTGGCGCAGTTCACCTTATTCCATACATGACGGGCCGGTTGCGGCCCACCTGTTCACTTCAAGGAAAGCAACAATGAGTCAGCAACAACCCACGATTCAACGTGTGGCCATCATCGGCACAGGCGTTATCGGTGCAAGCTGGGCTGCCTATTTTCTGGCACGAGGCATGCATGTTTCCGCCTCCGACCCAGCACCCGATGCCGAAGCTGAACTGCGTCGCCTGGTGCAGTCGTTCTGGCCAGCCCTGCAACAGCAAGGCCTGGCTCCTGGTGCCTCGCTTGAAAACCTGCGTTTTGCCAGCAGTATTGCAGACGCCGTTGCGGACGCTGACTTTATCCAGGAAAACGGCCCGGAGCGCCTCGACATCAAACACGACATCGTGGCACAGATCGAAGCCGCCACACGCGACCACGTCATTATTGCGTCCAGCTCTTCGGGCCTGCTCATGTCTGACATGCAGCAGGGCGCCAAACACCCTGAGCGCATCGTGCTGGGCCACCCCTTTAACCCACCGCACCTTATACCGTTGGTCGAAGTCGTGGCTGGCAAGCAAACCTCGGCAGAAACCGTCGCACGCACCATGGCGTTTTATACCGCCATAGGAAAAAAACCCATACATATACGCGCGGAGGTCAAAGGGCACGTCGCCAATCGGCTGCAGGCAGCGCTATGGAAGGAGGCCTGCTATCTGGTTGACCAAGGCGTCGTGTCAGTTGCCGACCTTGACGTGGCGATTTCTCATGGCCCGGGCTTACGCTGGGCCTTGCTGGGGCCTTTTCTCAACCTGCATTTTTCTGGCGGTGTGGGCGGCATTGGGCATACGCTCGAACACCTGGGCCCCCCCATCGAAGACTGGTGGGCAGATCTGGGGCATGTGCCGCTGAACGAAGCCACCAGAAAAAAAATAGAACAAGGGGTCAAGGAAGAGCTGTCGTCTTACGACGATGCCGACCTGAAGGCCAAGCGTGATCAGCTACTGATTACGCTGCTCGAAGCCAAAAAGGCGGTTGGCAAACTGCCCTGAGTGCAAGCAGCGCCGCAAATTGGGCGCGAATACAGGATCACGGCAACGATTGGGTTAATACGCTGGTCAATGCCGTATTCACGTAATAGCTGCTGCGCCCAACTTTCTGTTTGACCAGAAACCCACCCTCTGCGAGCGCGTCGAGGTATTTGGTGGCTGTCAGTCGCGACACCTGAAGGTCGCGCTGAAGGTAGTCGATTTTTGTATAGGGATGCATGAACAGGTTGTTGATGAGATCCTGACTATAAAACTTGAACTCAGCACGAATACGATGCTTGTAATCAAAGAGTGTGCGCTTGATTTCATGGATGGTCGACATCGTATGCCCGGCAGTCTGTTCAACGGCCTCAAGCATGTAAAGCACCCAGTCCCCCCAGGCGCCTTCTTCGCGAACTTGCTGAAGCAATCGATAATAATTGGCCTTGTTTCTCACGATATAGCTGCTCAAATACAAGACTGGGGTGTCCATCAACCCCTGCTGTACGAGATACAGCACATTCAAAATCCGCCCTGTACGGCCGTTTCCATCGTAAAAGGGGTGAATGCTCTCAAATTGATGGTGGATCAATGCCATCTTTATCAGAGGGTCGGCCGCGAAGCTGTCCTCTTCGTTGATGAATCTTTCGAGATCACCCATTAACTGGACGATCTCGATCGGATCCTGCGGAGGAGTGTATACCGTCAGCCCGTCCTGGTTCTTCAATGTCGTGCCGGGCAATTTTCGAAAGCCAGCACTGTTGCGCTCCAGTTCGGCCTGAATGTCCGCGATTGCATTGGCGGTGATCAGCCCGGTTTCACGCACCCGAGAATACCCCAAGCGTAATGCCTGCCGATAGCGCAGCACTTCCTTTGTAGCTGGGTGCATTGCGTCTTCCAGCACCAGTTCGTCCTTGAACAGCTCATCGTGCGTGGTGACGATGTTCTCGATCTCGGAGCTGTCTTTTGCCTCTTGCAGCACAAGCGCGTTTATCAATATGCCCTGATTAGGAATGGAGGCAGCCACCCCCTTCAGTTCGGCCAGCGCTCGCCCGGCAACCGTCAGCTTTTTGAGGATTTTCGGCGTATCAAACTGGTCAACATCGAGCGCGAACAATGAGGGAAGTGATGACATGCTTAACACCTTGCCTGACGACATGTATAGAAAACCCAATTTTTTATACATTTTACAGAAGACGTGTATAGAAAAACGCATTTTTCTATACACGTTGCAGGTCATAAGCATAAAAAAAGCCTCTTTTATATCCGAGAGGATACGACTGCATTTATCACCTATACTACGCAACACGCAGGGGTACTCACCGGGCTTTGTCCGGCGGGTTGAGATAAAACCCTTCGTACCAGTACGGATAACGCCGATGCTGGGAGCGTGCTCGTTCCTCTACTGACCTTGCGTCGTCCGCCGACCTTGCGTCATATTTTCTTTAGTCACGAGACAATTCCCTATCGGCTCCATTAATGTTTTTTGGAGCACGCCTTGAAGTCCAATTCCACCTTTTCCGCCCTTGATGCCACCGTCGACACGGCTGCCATCACCCCCCTTCCCTGCTCACGCAAAGTGTATGTAACCGGATCGCGGCCCGACCTGCGCGTACCGTTTCGGGAAATTTCCCAGGACGACACGCCGACCATGTTCGGCGGTGAAAAGAATCCACCGTTAACCATCTACGACACCAGCGGTCCGTATACCGACCCGGCCGCCACCATAGACTTGCGCAAGGGCCTGGCCCCCTTGCGCGAAGCCTGGATTACCGAACGCAACGACACCGAAGTCCTGAGCGACATCAGCAGCGACTACGGCCGTATGCGCCAGCACGACAGCAGTCTGGACAGCATGCGATTTCCGCGCGTGCGCCCCCCTCGTCGCGCCAAGCCCGGCTGTAATGTCTCGCAGATGCATTACGCGCGCCGCGGCATCATTACGCCGGAAATGGAGTTTGTCGCCCTGCGCGAGAACCTGCGCCGCGAGGAATATGTAGAAGCCTTGCGCCACAGCGGGCCTGACGGTGAAAAGCTGGCCAAACGCCTGCTGCGCCAGCATGCAGGGCAATCGTTCGGCGCCGCCATTCCGGCATCCATCACGCCTGAATTCGTACGTGATGAAATTGCACGCGGACGGGCCATCATCCCCGCCAACATCAATCACCCTGAAATCGAGCCCATGGCCATAGGCCGCAATTTCCTGGTCAAGATCAACGCCAACATCGGCAACTCCGCGCTGGGGTCGAACATCAGTGACGAAGTCGAAAAAATGACCTGGGCAATACGCTGGGGCGGCGACACCGTCATGGATCTGTCGACAGGCAAGAACATACATGAAACACGCGAATGGATACTGCGCAACTCACCCGTGCCCATTGGCACTGTGCCTATTTACCAAGCACTCGAAAAAGTGGACGGCAAGGCCGAAGAGCTGACCTGGGAGATATTCCGCGACACCCTGATTGAGCAGGCGGAACAGGGCGTGGATTACTTCACCATTCATGCCGGTGTTCGCTTGCCCTTTATCCCCATGACCGCTGATCGCATGACGGGCATTGTTTCGCGCGGTGGTTCCATTATGGCCAAGTGGTGCCTGGCGCATCATCGGGAAAGCTTTCTGTACGAACGCTTCGACGAGATATGCGAAATCATGAAAACCTATGACGTAAGCTTCTCGCTGGGGGATGGTCTGCGACCGGGCTCCGGGTATGACGCGAATGACGAAGCGCAGTTCGCTGAACTCAAGACGCTGGGCGAACTGACCCAAGTCGCGTGGAAGCACGATGTGCAGGTAATGATCGAAGGCCCTGGCCATGTGCCCATGCACCTGATCAAAGAAAACATGGACATGCAGCTTGAGCACTGCCACGAAGCGCCCTTCTATACATTGGGACCACTGACCACGGACATCGCGCCCGGGTATGACCACATCACCTCGGGCATAGGCGCCGCGCTTATCGGGTGGTATGGCACCGCCATGCTGTGCTATGTCACGCCCAAGGAGCATCTGGGCTTGCCCAACAAGCAGGACGTCAAGGATGGCATCATCACGTATAAGATCGCCGCTCATGCCGCCGACCTTGCCAAAGGGCACCCGGGCGCGGCCATACGCGACAATGCGCTGTCCAAGGCGCGATTTGAATTCCGCTGGGAGGACCAGTTCAATCTGGGCCTGGACCCTGACACAGCGCGCGCCTTCCACGACGAAACCTTGCCCAAAGACTCCATGAAAGTGGCGCATTTCTGCTCTATGTGCGGCCCGCATTTCTGCAGCATGAAAATCACCCAGGACGTTCGGGAGTATGCACACAAAAAGGGGCTGGACGAAGCGCAGGCCCTGCAGGATGGCATGCAGGAAAAATCCATAGAGTTCCGCGAGAAAGGCGCAAGAATCTACCACCGGGCTTGATAAGGTTTTCGCCGGCCTCCATCTCCACAAGCGGCCGGCGAAAAACTGACCTTTACGCGTTCATGTTGTCTGATTCCCCGGCGGGTATGCCGCCGGGCCAGCCCTCCAAGGTATGCCTACGGATATACCGCCGGAGGTAGTCATGAACAAATCAAACCTCACCATGATGTAAAAAACAGACGGCCACCATAACAATGAAAATAAGAATGCCAGAGACGGAAGGCCTGGAAGGCACGGCAGCACCTAGCAAACACCCTATAGGCCATCGAAATAGGCACAAAAAATGGAACATTACGTATCGATTTTTATGATATAAATACAAAATCAATTACAAACACCTTGTTCCGGAGACATCTGTGCCTTCATTAAAAAACGTTATTTCACTGATTCTGGCTTCCAGCGTGCCTTTTTGTATGCAAAGTGTGCAGGCACAAACGTTTCCAGAGCGCACCGTGACAATACTGGTTCCGTTCGTTCCCGGAGGCGCGTTTGACGTGGTGGCCAGGCTGGCTGCAGAGCGCTTGAGCAAAGAGACAGGCCAGCAGTTCATCGTAGAAAACAAACCAGGCGCGGGTGGAACATTGGGCGGGCGCATTGTGTCGCAATCCAAGCCTGACGGCTATACGCTGCTGCTTTCTGGTGTTGGCCCTATCTCGATATCCCCTGCTGTTTACAAAAACCTTGGATACGACCCTGCCACGGCCCTTGCGCCTGTCATTCAGCTAACGACATCGCCATTCGTGCTTGTGACATCCCAAGAGTTCAAAGGTAAATCGCTTGACGATTTCACAGCCTTTCTTAAGGCGAGCCCCGGAAAATACAACTACGCCTCTACAGGTAATGGCACGCTTGTTCATCTTGCAGGCGAGTATTTCAAGAACAAGACGCATACCGATTTTGAGCATATTCCCTATTCTGGCGGTTCACAGGCAACACTGGCACTGATGTCTGGCGATGCGACGTTTTCCATTACCAATATCCCCAATGTACTGAGCCAAATAAAGGCGGGAAAACTCGTCGGCGTCGCAACCACCGGGAAAACAAGGTCTTCAGCATTACCTGATCTGCCCACCATGGCTGAGGCTGGGCTCAAGGATTTTGAACTGTCTGGCTGGATAGGCATTTTTGCCCCAGCGGGCACACCCGAACCCATTATCGAAAGCCTTAATGCAGCATTTTCCAAGGTTATGGAAAATCCTGAAATGAAAAAACGGCTCGAAGAACAGGGCGACGACGTCACCACAGGCTCCGTTGCGCAGTTCAAGCAGTATGTCGCCGATAGTGATGCGAAGTGGAAACAGATCGCCACCGACGCTAACGTATCGATTGATTAAGGCCAGCCATGCCCTGCAAACCCAACACATTTAAAGCCCGCGTCGCTGCTGGCGAAAAGCTGATTGGATTATGGTGCTCGCTAACCTCAGCCACGTCAGTCGAAGTGCTCTCAACCATTGATTACGATTGGTTCCTGCTTGACATGGAACATGCGCCCAACAGCTTGGGTGATATCGTTGATCAACTACGCGTTTTGGACTCCTCGGCCGCCTGCGGCTTCGTCCGGCCGCCATGCAACGATAGCGTTGTCATCAAAAGGTTGCTGGACGCCGGCGCCAAAAATCTGTTGTTCCCGTATGTACAGAATGCAAACGAAGCAAGAGAAATCATCCGTGCGACGCGTTACGCGCCGGATGGCGTGCGCGGAGTTTCAACTGCAGGGCGAGCCGCCCTTTACGGTGACTATCCAAACTATCTAAAGGTCGCTGTCGACGAAATCGTCATCGCCATCCAGATAGAAACCGCCGCAGCAATTCAGGCTATCCCATCTATTGTTGCTTTGGCCGAAATAGATATCGTGTTTTTTGGCCCTGCAGACTTGTCTGCGGACATGGGCCTGCTGGGCCAGCCTGAGCACCCCGACGTTAGGGCAAGCATCGCCGCTGCAATCAAGCAAGTTACCGCAGCTGGAAAAATGGCGGGTGTACTGGCCCCCAACCCTTCAGTCGCACGGGCGTATTACGAAGCAGGAGCAAAGTTTATTGCCATCGGCAGCGATCTGGGTTGCCTGCTGACACAGGCAAAAGCCTTGTTGGCGACCACCCAAGACTTTTAAGCGGGCAAGTCTAGAACGCCGCGCCGTCAAGCCTGACGCTCACCAGGCTGCGCGGCGCTCGAAAATGCCGATACTTTCAGCTGGGCGTGCGGGTACGAGTACGGTTCGGGCACGGCAAATTATGCCGTGCCGCTCTCAGCACCGGTAGGTGCTATGCCGAACCGAGCCGCGCGAAGCCCTGTTCGAGATCTTGCTTCAGATCTTCCACATCTTCAAGCCCGATCTGCAGGCGCAATGCAAGCCCCTCGGGCTTCCAGGAAGTGACTGTGCGGTATTGCCCGCAGTCAAAAGGAATGATCAGGCTTTCATAACCGCCCCACGAAAACCCCATGCCGAAGATGGACATGCCATTCAACATTTTCGCCAGATCTTGCTGGCCATAGCCAGGCTTGAGGATGATGGAGAACAGGCCCGAAGCGCCTGTGAAATCACGCTTCCAGTTTTCGTGCCCTGGGCAGCTTTCAAATGCCGGGTGCAGTACCCGGCTGACCTCGGGCCTAGCCTGCAGCCACCGTGCCATCTCGATCCCGCGACGTTCAGCCTCTTTCAGACGCAGATGCAAAGTGCGCATGCCGCGCAAGGCCAGCACGCAGTCATCGGCGCCCGGCAGCATTGCCATGGAGTCATACGTGGCACGCAGCGCCGGCCAGCTCTCAGCGTTGGCAGAGACCAGCCCCAGCAGTATGTCTGAATGACCGCCCAGGTATTTGGTGCCCGCTTCAACAGAAAGATCTACGCCATGATCATGCGCCTTGAAGAAAACAGGCGTTGCCCATGTATTGTCGATAATGGTCTTGATGCCGTGCTTGCGGGCGACCGCCACAATGGCCGGCACGTCTTGCACTTCAAGCGTTTGGGAGCCCGGCGCCTCCAGAAAAATGGTGGATGTTTCTGGCTGCACCAGGCCTTCAATTTTGGCACCCATCATGGGGTCGTAATACGTGGTATGCACACCGTACCTGGCCAGCATGCCATTGCAGAAATTGCGGGTTGGACGATAAACCGAATCAGGCATCAGAATGTGATCACCCGCCTTGGTGGTGCTCAGCAGTGATAACACCACTGCGCCCAGCCCAGAAGGTGCTAGCACCGTACCGGCAGCGCCCGACAGCTGCGTCCAGGCGTCTTCCAGATTGGCGATGGTCGGCGTGCCCGCTGTGCCGTAGGTAAACCTGCTGCGCCTGTGCTCCAAATCATCCATGGTCTTGTAGATAACGGTGGAGCCTTTGTAAAGCGGCGCATTGACGAACCCAAACTGCTCTGCGGGATCGCGCCCCAGCTTGGTCAGTTGGGTGGCAACCTCGAATTTTTGATTTTGCTTAGTGGACATAATTTCCTAACCTGATTGCTTCGTCATATTGAGGCATCAATTTACAACAAGTGCGCGCTATGGACGAGCGCGACCCACTTCGCATCACGCTTCACAACGTTTAAAAGACGGCTGAGCCACTGCACTGACGGCAAGATGTTGGTGATTTTTTATGCCTTATATACGGGTTTTCCCCAACCAGAGATACGTTGTTATGCTTGTATACTTCGCCCCGGGTGTTAGGGCTGCATGGTGCGGCTCGGCAGGTTAAAGCGTAGGTCGGGCCGCCGCGCGGAGACACGTCGACCATGCACAGACATTCGTCCGGGCAATCTATTCCACGCGCCCAAGCCGTCACCGAGCGCGCCTTCTCCGCCATAGAGCGTTTTCTTCATATCGAAGCCGTCAGTGGCATCACCTTATTGCTGGCCGCTGCAGTTGCGCTAATCTGGGCCAACTCGCCCGCCGCCGACAGCTATCACGCCATCTGGCACACCACACTTTCTTTTGGCATTGGCGACTTCCAGGTCGCGCAGTCGCTGCATTTCTGGGTAAACGACGCCTTGATGACGGTGTTTTTTCTTGTTGTGGGTATGGAAATCCGCCGAGAAATACACGAAGGCGCGCTGTCCAGCTTGCGACTTGCATCGTTACCGTTGGCAGCCGCCATGGGTGGCGTATTAATACCCGCCCTTGCCTACGTTGCCCTCAACGGCGAACCTCTGCAGCGTCAGGGCTGGGCCGTGCCTACTGCCACTGATATTGCCTTTGCCGTAGGGGTTCTGGCCCTGCTGGGCAAGTCTATACCGGGCAATTTGCGCATTTTTCTGCTTGCTGTCGCCATTATTGACGACATTGTCGCCGTACTGATCATTGCCGTTTTCTACTCGGGCGGTCTCGACTTTTCTGGCCTTATTGTCGCGGCGGTTGGCATCATCATGGTGCTTACCCTTCAACGTATGGGCATAGGCTCGGCATGGGCCTACATCGTACCGGGAGCCATACTCTGGACAGGCATGCTGCAAACTGGCGCACACCCAACGCTGGCAGGCGTGGTGCTGGGCCTGATGACACCCGTAGTACCGCGTCACACCCGCGAACGCCCACTCGATATGCTGCGCGGTGCCGTCTCCGGCCTGAGCAAGCAAGATGAGTCACCCACCAACACATCGCCAGAAGAAATCGCCCAGCCGCTCAAAGCCTTGCGCAAAGCGCAGCGCGAGTTGCTGGCACCCGTTACACGCGTGCAGATGGCACTGCACCCCTGGGTTGCCTATGGGGTGATGCCGCTGTTTGCCCTGGCTAATGCGGGGGTTACGCTCGACGGGTTTGATTTGGGTTCGGGTGCAGCGCAAAGCGTTATGGCTGGCATTATCATTGCCCTGGTGTTTGGCAAGCCAGTAGGGCTCATGGCTGCAAGCTGGCTGGCAGTGCGCCTGGGCTTGTGCTCTCTGCCGCCTGGCGTCACGTGGCCTGGCATGATGCTGGTCGGCATGCTTGCCGGTATCGGCTTTACCATGTCTATCTTTATCGCCAACCTGGCATTTGATGATGCCACGATGCTGGGTGCCGCCAAGCTTGCTGTACTGATAGCCTCGACAATCGCCGCCGTAGCAGGCCTGACATGGGGCATGGTATTTACTCGACGCGCCGCCGCACTACGCAACAGCGCAGCTGCCTAACGGTTCATATCTGGTTAACATTTCAGGTTAAGTTCAGGGCCTAAAACGAAATCTGGGCCCTGAAACAAGACCAGGGCCCAGAAATGGCGACAACCTGTTGGGCGGGGTCAAAGCGTGTAGCAATGTATGGTGTCACGTTGGCCCACGATGTAGGGTGTCTGCCCTGCAGCCAAAACGTGGTGCTCAGCCCTCCCAGCTAGACGATGGCAGCAACATAATGCTATATCGTCTATAGCAACAATAACTATTAATGTGCTCACGGCGCCCACGGGCGCCGTGATGCCATGCCCAGGAGCCCCGCACCATGTCGTCATCCCATTCGTGTCTTTTCTGTTCCATTGCCGAAAAGACCATACCTGCCACCATTGTTCATGAAACCGAAACCCTGGTGGCGTTTCTGGACATCCGGCCCATCAGGCCCGGTCATGTGCTAATTATTCCTCGCAAGCATTTTGATTATTTTGATGACCTGCCGGCGTCACTTGCCGCAGAAATTGTGCAACTTGGCCAGAAACTTGCCAAGGCCATGAAAGCCCACTATGGCGTTGAGCGGGTCGCATTCCTGTTTACCGGCACCGATATCAGCCACGCTCATGCGCATATCGTGCCCATGCACACCAAGGCGGACATTACCTCGCCGGCTTATATCTCAGAGCAGCACCTCACCATTGGCCCCGCCGTCCAGGCGTCACCCGAGGCGCTCAATGAGTCTGCAGCAGCGCTGCGCGCGGCACTGCAACAGTAAGCCAATTGTTAGAGCCTGCCTTCTTCCAGCGCATGGCAGGCGGCCTGGCTATGAATATGACTATGGCTATGACTATGACTATGACTATATGAAACTTTATACGACGATTTCTGGCCCTTATCGTTGCTGCGAAGCTTCAAAAGTAATGCTGAAACATTACAGGCAGGCCGAAAAAAACCATAAGTATTTCAATGCACTGCAGATTACAGAAATGACCTTGTATGCCATGCCGCCCGGGATTACGCTGATTATGACTAATGCATAGGAGCACCGTCATGAAAGCATTTGGCAATCTTGCGCGAGTTTCACTGATCGGCCTACTTGCCATCTCTCTGGCAGGCTGTGCCGGCTACGACCGTCGCACCAACAACACCGTGCTTGGGGCCGGGTTAGGCACGGCAGCGGGTGCCATCGTCGGAGATGGAGACCCGGGTTATATGCTGGGCGGCGCGCTCGCAGGTGGCCTGCTTGGCAACGTACTGACCCAAGATAACGGGTATCACGATGGTGGGCGCTCGTATAACAACAACCGCTCACACTACAACCGGCGCCATTATCAAAGCAACTCCAGAAGCAGAGGCTACTCAAATAGTTATTACCAGAATCGAAACTCCTGGTAAAACATGTCATTACGGGATAAATCGTGATTCATAAAATAATGATTTAGCCTGCATTTTTGAGATGATGGGTACTTTACCCATCATCAAAGCTTTGGCTTCTTCGCCCGCATGAAAAAAGACGATCACTACGGCGCTACGCACGAGCAGGCTCACACGTAGTCATGTCGGCGGCGTTGACTGGCGGTTGCTTCACAAGCACATCACCTGGACAAGGTTTACCGCGCATTCTGACCAGAGGTAATAAAATGGCGTTTAAATTAGTCTTTCAGGGATGATGTGTGCCGTTATTACTTTTACCCTTACTGCTGGTCGCCCTGGTTTTGGGGGCAGTCTGGCTATACAGCCAGGTAGCCAGCGTATTGGGGTCGCTGGCTGGGTTTGGCGCAATTGTGGCCGTTATTGCTGCCTTTGTGGCCTTGATAGTCTGGCTGTTGCGTCGGTATCGCGCCATACATGGCACAAACATACAGGGCCAGCGTGTGCTGTCAACAGATGGCAACTGGGGCGCGTTGCGCCTTAGCGCCGGTGACAAATCAGGCACGCTAACGTTAAAAGGGGCAAACGCCAATTTTATATTTGCCGATATCACGCAAGCGCAGGCCTTGCTTGAAGACGACGGCTGGGCCGTCCACCTGACCCTACGCCATCAGGCCTGCGCAGACTGGCTAATACCCATGAATGGGCGCAAGCAGGCTAAGCGATGGGAAAAAATCTTGTCTTATGCCGCAGCGCAAAAGCTGTAGAACCTGATTGTAGGCACTATCTTGGGCACGGTGCCCGTCAGCTGCCAAAGTGATGGTGCCAACGCACAAAAATGCAGCATGGGCGCCATTGCACAGGGGCTGTAAACAAGTGCTGTCACACGGGGCTGTCAACTAGCCGCCGCAAACGTATGATTGCTTCCAATACAACGACTTGTTCTGCCTGGCAGTGGCGGGCGATGCGCGTGATGCCATCGCGCTCGCCCGTACCCCATTGCGCTTACGAGATCTGCAGCACCTTGGCACCACTGTTCGACGCTTTCTTTGGCAAGGTTAGCGCCAGCACACCATCAGTGTAGTGAGCCTCGGCTTTGGCGTCGTCAATGTCTTGCGACAGCACAAAGCTGCGCGACTGCACGCCATAATAGCGCTCGCTGTGCAGCAGTGTATCGCCGTCTTTCTGCTGGCTTTCACGCCGGGTTTCTACACGTATCGAGACCGTATTGCCGTCAACGGTAACTTTGACGTCTTCCTTTTTTGCGCCCGGCACATCTGCCTTGACGGTGTAAGACTGATCATTTTCACTGACTTCAATATTTAGTCGCGGGGCGCCATCGGCCGCAAGTGAGCCCGCGTGCCTAAAGCCCTTAAACAGATCATCGAAGTCACGCAGCGCGTCAAAGCGCGCCAGATCGCCAAATGGATTAAAACGGATCAGATTATTTGCCATTTTCAACCTCATACAAATAAATTCAACCTGAATAATCAAACAAACTGGAGCGTTGACCTGGTCGTAAACAACCGCTTCTGCTCCTGGCACAGAACCTTTCTGTGCCCTGTCATAAATATAGGTCTGTATTGCACAATTTCAAGTTGATCTGTATCAATCAAAGCAAGCCGTATTTTTTATCCAAACAGGTCGTATCCCCATGACTATCAAAGCAGTCCAGGCGTTCTTCACAAGCCATGCCCCTGACATAAAAACCATTGAGCTGGATGCCAGCACCGTAACCGTCGCCCTCGCAGCCCAGGCACATGGCGTTGAGGTCGGCCTCGGACGTCAGACGCTGCTAACCGTCATACGCCGGTACGGGTCTTGACGGTAATAACGGGCAAGCAATGCATACCATTGCGGTAACCCTTGTGCCAGCCGCGCTGGGTCAACAAAAAATGCCTCAGTACTTACTGCAAAAAACTCGGCATGGTCGGTTGCTGCATAGGGGTCAAGCGGTAAGCTGGCAAGCCAGGGTTCGGCCTCGGCCGATTCTGGGTCAACGTAAGACGGAATGGCATCTTCTGCGGCAACCAGGCTAGCACTGAATTCGTCGAATGAGGCCTGCAGAACATGTTGCCACTCACGCACAGAAATATCTGGGTGCGCCCCCAATGACGGCATGCCGTCAGCATCGCTGCCGTACAGATCGAGCTTGTGGGCAAACTCATGGATGACGACATTGGCGCGAGACACCACGCCAGGCTCGGCATCTTCCCAGGAAAGAATCAGCGGCCCGCCGTCCCAGGCTTCGCCAGACGCCTCCATCATGTACTCGTGCACCACACCGCTCTCGTCGACTTCGGCGCGGGGTATGAGAAACCCACTGGGGTACAGAATGATTTCTGTCCAACCTTCATAAAGGCGTGGACTAAGCTGCATGATGGGCAGCGCGGCCTGTATGGCCACCGACAACATGATATCGTGGGTAAGTTCCAACCCCTGCACACTGCTAAACTGTTTGCTGGCCAAAAGCCAGGCCGTGCGCTGTTTTAAGGCCAGGTCTTCGTCAGGGTTAAGCCCAACAAGAAAAAAATGACCCATAATGGCCCTGTGCCATACCTCGTCGGTAATCAGGGCCAGCTCTTGTTCAACCTTGCGTTGTGGGGCTCCCAACCCCGAAAGCCATCTAAACATGCCTTAGTGCCACACAATTATGTTGCTGTGACGTAACAATTACATTGCAGCAAGAGTTAGAAACTCCGTAAAATCATATATTAGTCTCTGACTGTAAACACCGAGCCTTCTTTGAGCCCCCCCAATACCTCGTCGACCAGTATAAAAGCACTCACCCTAGGCGCCATGGGCGTTGTGTACGGCGACATAGGCACCAGCCCACTCTACACCATGAAAGAGGCGTTCTCGCCCGAACATGGCTTGGCCCTGACCGAAAACAATATTCTGGGCGTTGTCTCGCTTATCGTCTGGATGTTGATTCTGGTCGTTACCCTTAAGTACGTGCTACTGGTAACGCGGGCCAATAACGATGGCGAAGGTGGCATCATGGCGCTGCTGGCCCTGGCACTTTCACCCTTCAAGCACGGTACGCGTCGCTATACGGTGCTGGTTCTCATCGGCCTTATTGGCACTGCGCTGTTTTTTGGCGATGGCATTATTACACCTTCGATTTCAGTGCTCTCTGCGGTTGAGGGGCTTAGCATTGCCACACCTGCCCTCAGTGAGTACGTGGTGCCGGTTACCGTCGTCATCCTTCTGGCACTGTATATGGTGCAACGCAAGGGCACGGCACACATAGGCAGATGGTTCGGCCCTATCATGGTGATCTGGTTTTCCGCCCTTGCCGTCATGGGGCTTATCAATATCGTTGCACAACCGCATATATTGCAGGCGCTAAACCCTCTACATGCTGTTATGTTTCTGCCTCAAACGGGTTGGGTGGGCTTTCTGGCGCTGGGTGCCGTCGTGCTGGCTGTAACCGGCGCCGAGGCGCTTTATGCAGACATGGGCCATTTTGGTGCCAAGCCCATACGTATCGCCTGGCTAACCATGGTGTTTCCAGCGCTGGCACTCAGTTATCTTGGGCAGGGCGCACTGCTTATGGCTCAACCAAGTGCCGTTGCCAATCCGTTTTATCATCAGCTCGGCAACTGGGCGGTATACCCACTGGTCGCGCTGGCAACGACTGCGGCCATTATTGCGTCACAAGCCACCATATCCGGTACGTTTTCCATTGTGCGTCAGGCCATTGCCCTGGGTTATATCCCAAGGCTCAAGGTGCAATACACCTCTGACGAGCATATCGGGCAAATTTATATTCCCTTCATCAACTGGCTGCAGCTTGTTCTTGTGCTGTCGGTCGTTATCGGTTTTGGCTCATCCAGCGATCTGGCGTCGGCCTACGGTATTGCGGTCACCACCACCATGCTGGCCACCACCTGTCTCACGTTCTTTGTGATCCGGTACAAATGGCATATAAATCTGGCGCTGTGCCTGGCTGTAACCGGCCTGTTCATGTTCATTGACCTCATGCTCGTCAGTGCCAATATGCTCAAAATACCCAGCGGTGGCTGGTTTCCGCTACTGCTGGCCGCGATAATCATCGTACTAATGCTTACCTGGCGCACCGGCCGCCGTCTGGTTGCCGCCAATCTGTATAAAAACCGTATTCCACTCGAAGACTTTCTTTCTAATCTCTTTGGCCATCCACTTACGCGTGTACCTGGCACGGCCATCTTTTTCAGGTCGGAAGGCGATGGGGTACCCCACGCGCTGCTGCACAACCTGTCGCACAACAAAATTTTGCACGAGCGCACGGTTTTCCTTACGGTTTTGAATCGCGACGTGCCCTATGTCCACGAGAAATACCGCGTCAGCGTCGAAAATCTGGGCAATGGCTGCTATCAGGTCGACATGCGCTTTGGTTTCCAGGAAGATCGCGACATACCCAAGGCATTGGCGCTGTGTGAGCCCTATGGCCTTGAGTTTCAAATGCTCGACACCTCGTTCTATATTGCCCGTCAAACGGTTATTGCCACCATGGGCGGGGGCATGGCACACTGGCGTGAGGTGTTATATGCCACGCTGGCGCGCAACGCACGTTCGGCTTCTGATTACTTCAGTTTGCCGGCCAACCGGGTTATCGAACTGGGCGCCCAGGTCGAAATCTAGCCTTGCTGCGGCAGGCTCTCACAAGGGTTTGCCGCTTCCGCTTTTATGTCACTTGAACTTTTCCCTTTTGGTCAGGCCGGCGAGCGCACCCCGCTCGGGCCATCGGCGTTTTTGCTGCACGGCTTTGTATTGCCCCACACAGCACAACTGCAACCGCTCATCCAGGCCATTACCGGTCATTCGCCCTTTCGCAACATGCTGACGCCGGGCGGCTATACCATGACGGTAGGCCTGACCAACTGCGGCACGCTGGGCTGGACAACCGACCAGCACGGTTACTGTTATTCGCCCATAGATCCCATGACGGGCCAGCCGTGGCCTGCGCTGCCAGACCTGTTTTTAACGATTGCTCGCGAGGCTGCGCAAACAGCTGGTTTTGAAAACTTCGTGCCAGACGCCTGTTTAATCAACCGCTATGTGCCTGGTGCCAGGCTGTCGCTGCATCAAGACAAAAACGAACGCGACCTATCTGCCCCCATCGTGTCGGTGTCGCTGGGCATGCCAGCTGTCTTTTTATTTGGCGGCCACGCCCGATCCGACAAAACTGCGCGTGTACCCGTCAAGCACGGTGATGTCGTGGTATGGGGTGGTGAAGACCGCCTTCGTTACCACGGCGTCATGCCGCTGGCCGATCAGCCCCACCCCCTGTTTGGCAGTGAACGCATCAACTTTACGTTTCGCAAGGTGCGCTAATCGCCACACCCTATGTTTACGTTGCCAACTGAGGCCCCCAGCGTTGGCCTGTATGCCCCATGGCACTCGCCCTTTACGAACACCGCACTGGTCATGATTGATCCACGACACACTGCGCACCATTGTGATGCAACGTGCCGTGGACTGGGCTTACGACCGGCTTGAGTCCGACATGCGAATTAAAGCCGACATGTCTTCCTGGCTTTGTGCAAGCTGCTTGCGGGTTTCATGCGTTTTTTTATCAAGCTCGGCAATCAAGTCTTCTTCTTGCTCAAGCATGAACACATAACGCTGACCCAGTGCGCTTTGATCGGGTACCGATGCCATGTTGGCGCGTATACGTGCCTGGTTTTCAACAGCACGCTGTGTATCGGCATTGAGTTTTTCCAGGGCTGATTCGACTTCGGCCACCGCCCCCCGCATTTGCGCCAGCTTTTTGAGCCGCTCAGCGGTATCAGAGTCGTTAGCCATGCCAGACCAGTGCAGCAGTTGTTGCTGTTCGGCATTCACCAGTGCAAACGTTTCGCCACGCTTTTGTTCGGCCACAGCCTTAATCTTGGCCGATGCTCCCGCTTTGAGTGAAAGACGAAGGCGATGGCTGGACGCTGTGCTGCTGTCTAGCGAATCAGAAGTAAACTGCCAACCTTCGCGCCGCGGGTGCTCGATGATCAGCGTACGCGCCCCATCTTCAGCACCGTTTACGGCGTAAACAGTGATCATGCGTGCGACGCGCGTCGCATGCAATACGCCATCAGTGATGGAGATCTGACCGATTTCCTCTTCGGGCGTGGTTTCGCTGACGACGGTTACCTTGCGGTCGCTGGCAAACTTTGCCATGCGGCTTTCGCCTTTAGGTATGCCTGACAATTGCGCATCGCCGACATAACCCTGCGCTTCATCATATACAGTAAGAATGCCCGGCGGCAGGCTGGCCTGCGTGGTGTTCTTGAGGAACACAGCCGCTACCGGATGCACAGTATCGCTACCAGGGTTAAAAACGGAAACACGTTCGGCATCAGCCTGTACATCAATGAATGGGCTTGAGTAGGTTTGCCCGGCAGCCAGGCTAATGGGCTCCGGCAGGCGATACTGAGCGCTGATGTCGCCCTCTGCGGCCACTGCTTCGTTGGCTGCGCGTGAAGGGGCGGCCATCCCACCCGCGCCCGCCTGGACTCGCTTGAACGACGGAATTGGCGCGGCGGCCATGGCTCGGGCAGAAGGTTCGAACGCCCGCACCGGCTGATCACTGCGTGAAAAGGCTGACTCATTATCAGGCCTGGGCGCTGCCGTGCTTTGTGCAATAACCGGCACCTCTTGCCGAGTGTGCCAGTAGCGCTGAAAAAGCTGCTGTGCGAGCGTAACAGGCGCACCTGACGACAAGGTAACTGCGACCTTGTCCCAGTCTTCGCCTGTGGCGTTTTCAAGTACGGCCCAGGCCTGCATTCGAGCTTTGTTCTGCTCCCCCATAATCACCCGGTATGCCGTTTTCCAGACTGGCGCTGGCACGCTGTACGACAACCCCACCTTGCGGGCGTCGTCGCTCTCCAGCTTGATGGAGATACGCCGCATGTCTTCACCCAAGGACCGGCTGCTGGCGGCCACAGCCCGGCCAACACGCTCGCGCATGGCCGTGTCTTTGATATCTAGCACCGCATCAGTACCCAGTGTGAGCACTGCAATGTTGCCTTCTTGGTTCAATACAGACAGAACAGGTACGGAGCGGCTGTCTGTTTCAGATTGAGATCGCAACCATTGATCATCCACCCCCAACACAGCCCCTTCAACACTGCGCCCTCCGGAAGAAACGCGCACGTGAACACCCTGCAGGGTTTGCAGTAACTGCGGCATGCTGCGCAACTGTTCAGGCGTGAAAGGCAATCGACTGAATGTTTCATGTACCGGCGACAGCCCGTCGAGACTGATGGCACCTACGCCCCCTGAAGGGTCGCTTACCACAAGGCTTTTCAGGATATCGTTGACTTGATCCAGTGGCACATCAAGTACGAGAGACTGCCCATTGTCGACCTGGGCGCTGCGGGTAATTTCGGCCAGGCCACCCGAAGACAAGGTGATCGCCTGAATAGGAGCCGGAGTCAGTGACGGCTGCGATGAGGCCGTCGAAGACGGCTGCTGTGCAGCCGATGACCCTTGCGCGCTTGTAGCCACCACTGGGCTTTCTGGTGCCGCGTGTACGGTCGCCGCGCCAAACAGGGCTGCCACCGCCAGCGCCGCGGCAGTGCTATGTATAGATAAACCCTTTTGTCTCTGCATCAAGCAATCTCCTTGTTCTGGTACACATTGTATTCACTGCGCAATCTGCGACAGCATACAGCCCGACCTTCGACCCGAACAACCTATTGGCCTCACACGCGCAGTCATGCCAGAATTGGTCCATACACACCATGCCTTTTGCTTCTCGCTGGCAAGTAACCAGCACCCGGCTTAATCGTCGTGAAACAGGCCTCGCTCTACGGCATATACCGCTATCTGCACGCGGCTCGACAGATTTAGCTTTTTAAGTATGTTCTGTACATGGATCTTGACGGTACTCTCAGCCACATCAAGATTGCGCGCAATAACCTTGTTGCTTTCTCCGCGCACCAGGCACTGGACGATATCCATTTCGCGCGCTGTCAGATGCACGCGCGATGAGGTTTCTGGTGCTGGGGTTGGCTCACTGGTCGCCCGAAACTGCGCCACCAGCTTGCTGGTCATAGGCTCGGCGATAACAGGCTCACCCTGCGCTGCACGCCGTATGGCGGTCGTCAATGACGCTGCATCGATGTTTTTAAGCAGGTAGCCCCTTGCACCATCGCGCAGGGCCTGCCCTAGCTCGTCTGCCTCTTCGGACACCGTCAGGATCACAACGGCGCAGTCAGGCATGTCTTGCATAAGCAGACGTAGTGTTTCCAGGCCCGAGAGCCCCGGCATATTAAGGTCAAGCAAGACGACATCAGGCGCAAGCGCCTTGGCTCGCTTGATGCCCTCCAATCCGTCTGCCGCCTCGCCCACAACATCAAAGTCTGGTTGTTTTTGCAGCAGAAAGCGTACGCCTGAACGAAACAGGCTGTGATCGTCTATGAGCAGTATTTTTATCGTCATCGTTGAGCAGGGCTCACACTATGCTGCCACGCGCAGCGCGTAGGCGGCACTCGTAATTTTGCCACTCCATGATCAAAAACAGTTCTCCGCGCAAACGCACGGCCGTTGGCAGACATGCCTGCTTACTACCCTACCATCAAGCCGCTTGCCGTGCGCTGGCGGGCAACAACAGCGAAACAGCCACGATCTGGCATGCCTGCTTGCCACCCTACCGTCAAGCTGCCTGCCGCGCGCTTGCCGGCAACACCAGCGACACAGCCACGCCCTGACCGGGCGCCGTGTCAATGTTGAGTTCAGCCCGCATACGTTTGGCGCGCTCTTGCATAATTTTTCTGCCGAGGTGCCCCTCAAGGCTATCAACCACATCCGGGTCAAAGCCTATGCCATTATCGGCCACAAGCAGACGGAAGTCTTGCCCATTGCTCATGCGCACATCAACTTTATTGGCCTGAGCATGCTTGCGAACGTTGGACAAGGCCTCTTGCAAAATGAACAGTACCTGCAATTGCTGTTCTCGCGAAAGCGCAGCACCTCCGGACAGGTCTCCAACTTCAAGGGCAACGTCAATACCCGTCTGACGCCGAAAGCGCGCTACGGTTTCTTCAACGGCACCGAGCAGGTCACCGCCTTCACCCAATCTGGTGCGGAAATTATTCAGTAATTCGCGCACATCCTGATAGCTCTCCGTCACCCCGGTACGCAGCAAGGGCACGATGTCGCGCACTTCGCCCATGTCTTCACGCGTAACCGCCTGCTCAAGCACTTGCAACTCCAGATTCAGAAAATTAAGCCCCTGTGCAATGCTGTCATGCAACCCCTGGGCCATGAGTGTGCGCTCCTGCTCCATGGCAAGTTGGCGTGCCTGCACGCCGAGCCGCCGATTTTGCAGGGCAATGCCCAAATGCCGACCTAGCGTTTCAAGCAGATGACGCTCTTCGGCGCCAATGGCTCGCGGCTGATTAAAATGCAGTGAGTAAGAGCCCAGCACTTCATCCTGAGCCTGAATAGGAAACACGGCAAGGCTGCGAAACCCTTCTTTGGCGCAATGAAACCGTACAGGCACCTCCTGCATCTGTTCAATATCGCGGATAATCACTGGGCCTTTGCGGGTCGCCTTGCCGCAAAAACAATCGTTTGCCTTCATACAGAACTCTTCTTCGCCATGACGGGCTGACAGCCCTTGCGACAGCACAAGACTAAGATTGTCGCCAGTAGGGTTGAGCGTGCGGATGCTTCCGCCGCCCGCATCAAACTGACGCATGACGCGGTCAAGAAAACCCTGGCATACATTTTCGATATTGTTGGGTTGGTTCAAAAAAGCGGCAATATCGTACAGCGTGGCCAGTACGGCGTTGCGGCTGGCCAGCTCGGCAGTTTTCTCTTCAACCCGCCCCTCAAGCTCTGAATACAGGCATTCAAGCTCGTCAGCCATTTTATTAAAGCCCAGCGCCAGCGCACCGAATTCGTCCTGGCTTTCTACCGGTAGCCGTACGGAGAAATCTCGGCGGGTCATGCGTCGCAACCCATCGCTTAACTGCAGAACCGGAAAAATGATCCAGAGATAAAGCAAATAGATCAGTGCCAGTGTTCCGATACAGGCGATTACAACAAGAATGCTTTGCGATATGCGCAACATGGATGTTTTGCGGGAGCTGACGTTTTCTATCATGCGAACCAGCACGTCAGCCTGCGCAACAAACACAGGCAACAGATCAAGATAAGCGCCCGGCAGCCCGCCGTCTAAGGCCGCGAGTGCGGCGGGCTTGAGTTGCTGCTTCCAGGTATCAGATACCCGCGCCATCTGCGCCAGCACGGCTTGCTCTGCAGGAAGCAACAATGGCCGCGCAGGGTCTCCGCGTTTAAGCTCAGTAAACAGTTGATCTTGTGCCTGCACAAATGCTAGCACCGTGTCGGCACGTGTTTGGGAGCCATTTATCGGTTCTCTGACAAGCTCGACGGCCACGCGACTGGCCCCCATGCGTAAACTGCCCGCGTCATTAATGGCTGCACCTGCCCCTTCAAGCTGCCAGGACAGCCACAGCGTCCAGCCTATCATGCTGAGTACAACCAGCAATGCAACGGCGGAGCTTGCGATGATGCGGGTAGAAAGCCTGTTACGCACAGGCGGTTGATCGAAAGACAAGGTAGTCGGATCCACGCCTATGGCCTCCGGCAAGAACGACGGGCTATTCAAGTATACATTTTTGGATATCAGAGCCCTGCACCCTTGCTGGCGACGAAATGAGAAGGTACGTTACAAACACTATTGCATCAACATGCGGGCACTGCTCCATCGCGACGGGCTCGCTCCCGGCAGCACAACAGGCTATCAGTCGCTTGCCTGCTCTGCCTTTGACGAGGCTGCACAGCAAAGGCAGCCTCTTAAGGAACGCATGCTGAAAGCGCTGGGAACGACCGTCAAACCGTTCGACGTCGTGCATCACTGATTTTCACTGTAGTAACGGGCTATCTGCACCCTCCAGTTCATACCCGTGTATGTCGGCCTGCCCGGCCAGATACGAGGCGTACTGTCGCCAGGCGGTATCACGGCTTGCCGCGGCAAGCACAGCGGCGATGTCGTCGCGCACATCGCCATAATCGCGCAAACGCCCGGCCACATGCCGGCGCACACGTACGATATGCAAGCCAAACCGGGTTTCAAGTAACCGCGACAGCACCTCGCCCTCCTTCAACCCGAACACTATGCGCTCGAACTCAGGCACGGTGTCGCCCCGGCCTAACTGGCCCAGGTTGCCACCCAGTGCCCCGGAAGGGCAATTGGAAAGTGTTTTTGCAATGTCGCCAAAGCACGAGATGTCGCCAAGAACCGTGTTTAGCGCGGCCTGCGCCCGCTCGCGCAAGGCTTCAAGACTTACACCCGGCGTTACCTGGAACAGAATATGATCGGCCTCCACCAGTTCACCGACCGTAAACCGGTCTGGATTGCTGTCGTAATAACGCCGGCAGGTGGCCTCGTCGGCCTCGGGCACCTGTACCTCGCGTTCCAGCAGAGCGTCAATGACGGCCTCATCATTACCTCCGCCGATTCCCAGCCTGGCGGCTTCGTCGAGCAGCACGCGTTTGAGCACCAGCGTGATCATGGCTTCATCGACAGGGTTGCCGGCACCTTCATGGAAGGCCAGCTCGACCTCCATGTCAGCATCGGTAACCTCAACACCATTTACAGTAACCGTCATGGTCTAGCTCCGTATGGGTTCAGGAACGGACGCGCGGGCGAACCAGTTGCCATGCGCGGCCCAGATAAAACACTGAGGCGAAACCGCTCCACACATGAACCAGCCGTGTGAAGGGAAAGATCACAAACAGCGTCATGCCCATGAAAAGGTGCGCCTTGAACAGCATTGGGGCGTCAACAATGTAGCCAGCGGCATCACCACGGAAGGTAACGATGTGCTGTGCCCAGTTCATCAACTGCACCATCATGTGGCCGTCAAGGTGGCCTGCCGACACAAACAGCGTACTCAAGCCCAGCAATAGGGTTAGCAGCAGCCAGGCCAGCAACACCTTATCGCCCGTGCGAGTTACGGCCGCAATGCGTGGGTCAGTGAGTCGACGATGCAGCAGTATCACCAGACCCATCAGGCACATGACACCCAGAACGCCACCGGCGAGCATGGCAAATATCTGCTTGGCGGTGTGAGACAAGCCAAGCGTGTCCCAAACGATGACGGGCGTAAGCAGCCCTACAAGATGCCCGAAAAACAGGCCGATAATGCCTACGTGAAAAAGAATATTTCCCAATCGCAGATTGCCCTGATGCAACAACTGCGAACTGTCGCTCTTCCAGGTGTACTGCTCGCGCTCAAAGCGTATGAAGCTGCCCAGCAGAAAGATAGCCAGCGCGATGTAGGGATATATGCCGAACAAGAATTGATGCACGGTGTTCATGCGGAAGCTCCCGAATAATCAAAGAATCTCGTTGCGCCGATAAAAGCGCACTGTTTTTTCTTGTTGTGTGGAAGGCCGCAACAGCGGCTCGACGCCATCTGCCCCCACGCCAACCGTTTCCATGGCCTCATCCATGTCCCGCACGGGCGGCTCGATCTGAGGCAAAGGTTCAACCATCGTCAAGCTGCGCAGCACCGAAAATATCGTGCCATACGGGCTTTCTTTGCGTGTAAGGCGGTCGCCTATGGCTGCCAGCACGTGTATAGCCTCGTCCAGCAAGTGTTCTGCGGTTTCTGCAGGAACCTCACTGAGAAATTCCAGAAACACCGGTACATGGTCTGGCAGTTCGGCACTGGCCAGGTCGTACCCATGCTTGCGGTACTCTTGCAGCAAATCGACCATGGCCTGTCCACGATCACGGCTTTCACCATGCACGTGTTCAAACAAATGCAGCGAGTGTGATGGTGTGCGGTCAAACGTGGCCACATAGTTTTCCTGAACCTTGATCAGCGTGTCTTCCGACAGGTAGGCAAGCAAAGGTTGCAGTGTCTCGTGTGCCTTGGGCCATGCCTGCAGAACAGTCTGAATTTCAGGCAAGGCATCTCGCAATTCTTGTTGCGGATAATTAAGCAAGACGGAAAGGATTTTATAAAGTCGCATCATCAGCTTCCTGTCTAGTTACCGGCAAACGCCGGTTTTGTGGGCTTGCGCGGTACCACCGTGGGCGCCCGGCTACGTCTTTTCTCTACAAAGGCGCCTTCGCCCCCCGCCTTGGCGCGAGGTCTGCCAAATAAACCCGGCGATGACGCGCCGTCCGAACAACCGTTGCCAAACGTAAAGCCGCAACTGCCTTTTTCGCTAAAGCTGTCCTCAACCGTGGCTTTGTGGCTGGTCGGGATCACAAAGCGGTCTTCGTAATTGGCAATGGCCATGATCTGGTACATGTCTTCGACCGTGGCGGCATCCAGGCCAACCAGATCAAGCACTTCCAGGTCTTGTTCACCATGCACCGACTTGGACCGCATATAGGCGCGCATGGCCAGCATGCGTTTAAGCGCAAGCAAAATGGGCGCCTCTTTGCCCGCAGTTAGCAGGTTGGCCAGATAGCGCACCGGAATGCGCAGGCTGTCGACGTCTGGAATGACGCCGTTTTTGCCAAAGGTTGCATGCGGCATGCGGCCGGCCTCAGCGGCAGACTGTATGGGCGACAGCGGCGGTATATACCAGACCATAGGCAAGGTGCGATATTCGGGGTGCAGCGGAAAGGCTACCTTCCATTCGCAGGCCATTTTATAAACCGGCGAAGTGCGCGCCGCTTCCAGCCAGGTTTCGGGAATGCCCTGGCGCCTGGCCTCGGCAATGACTTCAGGGTCATGGGGGTCAAGAAACACCTTAAGCTGCTCTTCGTACAGATCTTGCTCATCAGGTGTGGCGGCAGCCTCTGCGATTTTGTCGGCGTCGTACAGCAGCACACCCAGATAGCGAATGCGGCCTACACAGGTTTCCGAGCATACGGTGGGTTCGCCCGCCTCAATGCGGGGGTAGCAGAACGTGCATTTTTCAGCTTTGCCGCTTTCCCAGTTGTAGTACACCTTTTTGTACGGACAACCCGAAATGCACATGCGCCAGCCACGGCATTTGTCCTGGTCAACCAGCACGATGCCATCGTCTTCACGCTTGTAGATCGAGCCCGAGGGGCAACTGGCCACACAGGTGGGGTTAAGACAATGCTCACATAGCCGGGGCAGATACATCATGAAGGTGTTCTCAAAGGTCGAGTACATCTCCTTTTGCACGTTTTCAAACAAGGCATCCTTGCTGCGCGCACTGAATTCGCCGCCCAGGTCGTCTTCCCAGTTTGGGCCCCAGACGATTTTTTCCATCTTCTTGCCCGTCAACAGCGAAACAGGACGGGCCGTGGGCGGCGTTTCGCTGAGCGGCGCGTTTTGCAAGTGCTCGTAGTCGAAGGTAAACGGTTCGTAGTAATCGTCAACCTGCGGCAGGTTGGGGTTGGAAAACAAGTTGGCCAGTATGCGCAGCTTGCTGCCCTGGCGTGGCTGCAGCTTGCCAGACTTGGTGCGCACCCAACCACCCTTCCACTTGGTCTGGTTTTCCCACTCTTTGGGGTAGCCCACACCAGGCTTGGTTTCTACGTTATTAAACCAGGCGTACTCGACACCATCGCGACTGGTCCAGACGTTCTTGCAGGTTACGGAACAGGTATGACACCCGATGCATTTGTCCAGATTGAGCACCATGCCAACTTGTGCACGGATTTTCATTATCGGGCTCCTTCATTGTTTGATTCATCAAGCGCCCCTTCGAGCCAATCAACCTTGGCCAGTTTGCGTAACACCACAAACTCGTCACGGTTGCTGCCTACGGTGCCGTAGTAATTGAAGCCATAGGCCTGCTGGGCATAGCCACCAATCATGTGCGTAGGTTTGAGCACGGCACGCGTAACCGAGTTGTGGATGCCACCACGTTTGCCGCTTAGCTGTGCACCCGGTACGTTCACGATTTTTTCCTGTGCGTGGTACATCAGACACACACCGATAGGCACACGCTGGCTGACGACCAGCCGGGCGGTGACCACACCGTTAACGTTGAAGACCTCTACCCAGTCGTTGTCCACCAGGCCGGCCTGTTTGGCCTCTGTTTCGGATATCCACACGTGCGGCCCGCCGCGACTAAGCGTCAACATGCGCAGGTTGTCAGAGTAGGTACTATGAATGCCCCATTTTTGATGCGGCGTCAGCCAGTTGAGCACCAGCTCGGGCTGCCCGTTGGAATAGCGGCGCATGGGCTCGATGGTTTTGGTGTCAACCGCCGGCCTATACACGCAGAAGCCCTCGCCAAAGTCCAGCATCCAGCGATGATCCTGATACAGCTGCTGGCGGCCGGTCAGCGTGCGCCATGGAATCAGCTCATGCACATTGGTGTAACCGGCGTTGTAGCTGACTTCTTCGCTTTCCACACCCGACCAGGTCGGTGCAGAAATAATCTTGCGTGGTTGCGCCTGGATATCGCGGAAACGGATTTTGTCGTGTTCCCGGCCCTTGGCCAAATGCACGTGCTCGCGTCCGGTAATCTTGCCTAGCGCTTCCCAGGCCTTGACCGACACATGGCCATTGGTTTCTGGTGCCAGCGTCAGAATCATTTCTGCCGCATCGATGGCTGTGTCCAGGATGGGCCGCCCTTTGCTCACGCCTTCTTCACGCACCACGTGGTTTAACGCGCCCAACTCGCGGACTTCATGTTCGGTATTCCAGTTAATACCCTTGCCGCCATTGCCCAGCTTGTCGAGCAGAGGCCCTATGGAGGTGAACTTGCGATAAATATCACGATAATCGCGCTCAACCACGGTCATGGCAGGAGCTGTCTTGCCCGGTATCAGGTCGCAATCGCCATGCTTCCAGTCTTGTGGTGCAAAAGCCTGACCTAGCTCGCCGGGGGTATCGTGCATGAGCGGTGTCAGCACGATGTCTTTCTTTACACCCAGGTACTCGCCGCCAATTTCGCTGAATTTTTTCGCGATCAGCTTGTAGATTTCCCAGTCGCTCTTGCTCTCCCACAAGGGCTGAACCGCCTCGCTGAGCGGATGAATAAAGGGATGCATGTCAGAGGTGTTGAGGTCATCTTTTTCGTACCAAGTGGCCGTCGGCAACACGATGTCGCCGTACAGGCACGTGGTACTCATACGAAAATCAAGCACAGTCAGCAGGTCAAGCTTGCCGTCGGCATCCTCATCGCGATAGAGCACCTCCGAAGGCCTGATACCGTCTTTTTCCTGGCTGAACACGGCGTTTTGCGTGCCCAGCAAGTACTTCAGCATGTATTCATGGCCCTTGCCGCTGGAGCCCAAGAGGTTAGAGCGCCACACAAACATATTGCGCGGGTAGTTGGCCGGGTTGTCGGGGTCGTCACAACTCATATTTAGCGAACCGTTTTTCAGGTTGCGCGCGGTGTATTCCACCGGATCAATACCCTCAGCTTCAGCCTGTGCCACCACGTCAAGCGGGTTGGTCTGCAGCTGCGGACACGAAGGCAGCCAGCCCATGCGCTCGGACTTGGCGTTCAGGTCTATCATGCTCATGCCGTCGAAGGCAGACCGTTCAGCCGTGGGCGAAAGTATTTCATCTACCGCCAGCTGCTCATGACGCCACTGCCCCGTATGTGCATAGAAAAACGATGTACCGTTCATCTGGCGCGGCGGCCGAGTCCAGTCAAGCGCGAACGCCAGAGGGGCCCAGCCAAACTGGGGTCGTAGCTTTTCTTGCCCCACATAGTGCGCCCAGCCACCGCCGCTCTTGCCGACGCAGCCACACATAACCAGCATATTGATAATGCCGCGATAAGCCATGTCCATGTGGTACCAGTGGTTTAAACCTGCACCCACAATAACCATGGATTTGCCCTGTGTGTCATGGGCGTTTTGTGCAAACTCGCGTGCCACCTGAATAACAAGATGACGAGGTACCGTGGTGTGCTTTTCCTGCCATGCAGGCGTATAGGGCACATCGTCGTCGTAACTGCTGGCAACATTGGGGCCACCCAAGCCGCAATCTACCCCATAGCTGGCCATCTGCAGGTCGTATACCGTAGCCACCAGCGCACTGCTGCCATCGGCCAGCGTGACACGCCGGGCGGGCACGTGGCGCATCAGCACATCTTCGTGCTCACCGCCAAAATACGGGAAGCCAACTTCCGCCACCTCATCACGCGTTTCCAGCAGGCTGAGGCGGGGAACAACTTCACGGTCGGAGACGGAGTCGCGCAACTCGAGGTTCCAACGCCCTGGCCTGCCACCCTCTTTGGCGCCTTCGCCCCAGCGCAAACCTATGGTGCCATTAGGCACCACCAGGTCGCCAGTTTGCTCATCAATAAGCAGCGTCTTCCAGTCGGGGTTATTGCCTTGTGCCAGGTCGCCGGCCAGATGCGATGCACGCAAGAAGTGGTCAGGCACCAGTCGACCATTGGCCTCTTTCAACATAACCAGCATGGGCATGTCGGTGTACTGACGGATGTAATCACGGAAGTAATCCGATTTACCAGGCCGGTGAAACTCGGACAGAATCACATGGCCCATGGCCAGCGCCAGTGCTGCGTCTGTGCCTTGCTTGGGTGCAAGCCAGATGTCGCCAAACTTGACCATTTCGCCGTAGTCGCTGGAGATGGCCACGGTCTTGGTGCCCTTGTAGCGCACCTCGGTATAAAAGTGAGCATCGGGCGTGCGGGTCTGCGGTACGTTGGATCCCCAGACCAGCAGATAGGTCGAGTTATACCAGTCGGCCGACTCCGCCACGTCGGTCTGCTCGCCCCAGACCTGTGGGCTGGCGGGTGGCAGATCGCAATACCAATCGTAAAAACTCAGGCAGGCGCCCCCGATCAGGCTCAGGTAGCGGGCTCCCGCTGCATAGCTAATCATGCTCATGGCCGGGATCGGCGAAAAACCAACGATGCGGTCTGGCCCGAATTTTTTAATAGTGAAGGCATTGGCGGCCGCCACAATTTCGGTGGCCGTGTCCCAATCAGCCCGCACAAAGCCACCCAGGCCACGTACCGACTTATAGCGACGCGCTTTTTCCGGGTTCTGGCTGATGGATTCCCATGCGGTGATCGGGTCCATGGTCTTGCGGGCTTCTTGCCACATTTCCATAAGGCGGCCCCGCATCAGGGGGTATTTGACGCGTTGGGCCGAGTACACATACCAGCTGTATGAGGCACCCCGAGGGCATCCACGCGGCTCATGGTTGGGCAGATCAGGCCGGGTGCGTGGGTAGTCAGTTTGCTGGGTTTCCCAAGTGATCAAGCCGTTTTTGACGTAAATTTTCCATGAACAGGAACCCGTGCAGTTCACACCGTGGGTGGAGCGCACGATTTTGTCATGCTGCCATCGCGCCCGATAGGCGTTTTCCCATGTTCGGTCTTCATTGACGACTTCCCCATGCCCGTCCGAGAACGTGGACGCAACACGCGACATGAAATTCAGTCGGTCGAGAAAGTGACTCATACAAATCTCCAGGGTTCGCCAGTCTGTGGCGGCGCTACATTGATCGATACACTTACTTTACGTTTCCGGATCGCCGGAAACCATTCTTCTCACGAAGGGGGTGACAAGGCCTGGTGGCTCGTTACACCTAGTTCTTTCGAACTAGTTCGTATCATCAGATCTCGGTGCATCACACGCGAACCGGCTTTCTCCCAGAACGAGATGTTCTCGGGCTCCCAACGAGTCAGAACATAAGCACTCATGCCTACGCCACTCTTTTTTGATCAGGAAAAAGATAAAGCGGGCTGCGAAAGCAGCCTGCTCATAAAGGTTCAGGAGGCCGCGGCGTCAGCCGCAACAGCCGAACTATCAGGCATGTCGGGCGCGCCCTGACGACCAACCTGGTTCTGACGGAAGCTAAAGTGCATCCAGATCAGCGAAACGCAGACCGTGCCATAAAGCAGCATGAAAGCGCTGGAATGAATGCCGGTGATGTCCATGAGGGCACCGAACATAATCGGCAGCACAAAGCCCCCCATCCCGCCCGCCAGGCCAACCACGCCCGACACTGCGCCAATGTTGTCGTCAAAATCATCCGAAATAAACTTGAACACCGATGCCTTGCCTATCGCCATTGCTATGCCCACGATAAACATGAGTATCGTGAACACCGTAGGGCTCAATGCAATGTGAAAAGTCTGCGGGCCGCTGACCGTCTGGATGGTGAACTCGGTATTGGGATAGCTGAGCAGGAAGAAGGCCACCCAGCACACCCACATTACCCACCAGGTCGTTTTATAGGCACCGACGCGATCAGACACCCAACCGCCGACTGCGCGCAGCATGCCACCCGGCAATGAAAAACAGGCCGCCAGAAATGCCGCCACGCGGATATCAAACCCATACTCACCGATGTAGTACTGCGTCATCCACAAGGCCAGCGCCACATACCCCCCGAACACCACCGAGTAATACTGGCAATAACGCCATACGCGCGGGTCTTTGAGCACTTTCATCTGCTCTTTAAAGCCTACGCTGGAGGTTTTCTTGTGGGAGGGGTCGGTCGCAGAGAATACCCAGAACAGTACGGCGGTAATTGCCAGAGCTACGGCGTACACCTTGGGTACGATGGTCCAGGTGCCGCCAGCTGCAACAATAAGTGCAGGCGCCACAAACTTGGTCAAT
Organism: Alcaligenaceae bacterium; assembly: GCA_013416395.1. GTDB lineage: Bacteria > Pseudomonadota > Gammaproteobacteria > Burkholderiales > Burkholderiaceae_B > Allopusillimonas. The sequence goes on along the minus strand of JACCEP010000004.1, from coordinate 58,499 downwards.
GCCGAGCCAGAGTTACCCGCGCCAAACACCCCCATCGCAAAGCCCTGGCGGTCACGCTCGAACCAGCGCGCAACGTAAGGTGTGCCCACTGAAAACGACCCACCCACCAGGCCTACAAAGAGTGCGAGCACCAGAAAGTGCCAATATTTTGTGGCGTAGGCCAGCAGCCAGATAGGCACTACTGCAACCGCCATGGTCAGAAAGAAGACGACGCGGCCACCATAGCGGTCTGTCCAGATGCCCAGCGGCACGCGTACCAGCGATCCCGTCAGCACGGGCATGGCGGCCAACAGGCCAAACTGTGTTTCTGAGAGACCGAGCTCGGCCTTAATGGGAACACCCAGCACCGCGAAAACCATCCAGACTGCGAAACAGATGGTGAAGGCAAATGTACTGGAGGCAAGGACGGAAATGGATTTCCGTTGATGGGAGGATGCACTGCTCATGGTCTTTGCTACCTATGTTGGATCTACGGATCGACACAGATACAGCTTAGATGTGGGCAGCGCGTTCGCCTATTCCCCACATGAACAGCAGCGGAAGGCAAGAGAACTAGTTATTCGGGAGAATAGACCACAGACGGCAAGTAGTTAATTGCCGGAAGCAGGGGTAGATGGGACCATCTTATGCCTGATGTGTAGCCACAGGCTTAGATGAAGCCATACCATGCTCCATACTCAGATGCAGGCATAGATGAGACCATCTCATGCTTAATGCGCGGATATACAAACTAATGAGGCCATTTCATGCCTCTTGCGCGGATACAGGCATGGTCAGCAATAGAGCGATCAGGTCAGCTTGGCGATTGGTATGCGTTTTCTGGAAAATATTGCGCTTGTGGAACGCAACTGTGGTGGCCGAAATGCCAAACGAACGGGCGATGTCTTCTGGCCGCAAACCTTGTGCAAACGCCCAGGCAACCCGCGACTCGGTAGGCGTCAGGTCAAACATGGTTTGCAACGACTTGATCGGTGCGGGCTGACCATGGTCGCCACCAGAAAGAAAGACGGCAACAGCGGGCTCATCAGAGTTTTCGGTGCCGGTCGCCTCAAGCGCGCAAATGGTCACAACCAGATTACGTACGCCGTCGGTTTGTGCCAGTGACAATACTTCGGTGTAATCACGCCCCTCCTGACTCGCCAGGATAGCCTCTTGCATTAACACCGAAAACGCACGGGTGAAGTGCGCACTGCTTACCGGTGTAAGGGCGTCGAGCGCGGGGGTAATGCCTTCGGCAACCAAACTTTTGGCCGCCTGGTTGGCAAACCGCACACCACCCAGGACATCAAACAGGACAATACCCGAGCTGACCAGATCAAATGTTTTGATAACACTATTGAACGCCTTTCGGGCAATGGCATCATGAGCCTGGACGTCGCTCTGACCCACACTATGAATGTCAGCAACGATTTTGTCGCGCACCAGCGTCATCTGGCGCAAGCGTGCAGCGACCGTAGCCAGCATTAAATCAAAATCAATGGGCTTGACCAGGTAGTCGTCTGCCCCGGCATGCTTGCCCTGTACGATTTTTTCTGACCCATCGTGCGCAGTCAGAAATACAAATGGGACATCGAGTAAGTCAGCCCGTGTTTCGCGCACTGTTCGCAGCAGCTCATACCCATCCATTCTGGGCATGGTGATGTCGCAGAGGATAAGATTGGGCAACGTGGTGGCAAGCAAGCTCATTGCCTCTTCGCCATCGCACGCCTGAACCACGTCGTAACCCGCGTCGATCAATTCTTCTGCCACTACCTCCCTCAGATCCTGTTCATCTTCGACAAACAGAATAACGGGCTTGGCAAGCTTGCCCGCGTTGTGTGGGTAATCTGAATTGTTTTCGGTCATTCGCATAGCCAAACCTGATTGCCTCATAGTTTTAGTTGTAATCCTCTGGAGCCGCCACCTTCCGGACATCTGCTTTTGGCGCGGGCAGTCGCATGACGAACGTCGACCCCCTGCCCAAAGACGAATACGCCGATACTTCTCCATCTTGCAACGAAGCCAACTGCGACGCAATGTGCATGCCGATCCCTGTTCCAACTACATCGGCCGCTGTCCTGGCCCTGAAGTACCTGTCAAATACATGGGGAAGCTCTTCAGGTGATATGCCCCGACCATGATCCGTGACCGAGCACGAGAGCATTCGTCCCTCACGAAAAACTCGCAGCTCGATGAGTGTATCGGGATCTGAGTACTTGGCGGCATTGGACAGAAAATTGGAAATAATCTGCGTCGTCAGTAATGGATCGCACTCTACCCATGATGCATCACCTGTTTCATCCGTCAAAACGATGCGTCGACCCGGCACCAAGGACTGCAGTTCAGCCATGGCATCATTGGTCAGATCTATGAGGAGACAGCGCTGCTTTTTTACATCGACCTTGTCAAGATATCGGTCAGCGTTGAGAATACCATCGATAAGTATTGTGAGCCGCTGTGTGGCGTCTCTTATTATGTCGGCGCGACGAGCGATCTCGTTCGAATCCATACGATCACGCGCCCTGATCATCCGCTGTGTGGTGGCATCAATAATAGCCAGGGGTGTTCGAAACTGATGCGAAATCATCCCGCCAAAACTGCGATATAGTTGGCTGATCTTGCGTTCGGTTTCCAGCTCTCTTTTTAGTTCGACTTCACGCTGCCTTGATCGCTGGTTTTCTTCAGCCTTTCTTACTGAAAACAAGAGCTGTATAGAAACAATAGCACTGCACAGCCATATACCCAGCATCAAAAAAATTACCGTAAGTACGGCATTTCTATACTTGTCGAGACGTTCGCCGATCTCGTCCCATTGCGCAATCAGCGCTTGCGCCGACGCCGCGGACACGGCACGATGAAACTCCAGCAGTGTGCTCTCAGCAGAAGTGATATGAGCGAAATTTCCTGCGTCAATATCGTTAATGTTGCTGCCCAGCGCTTTAAGCGCCTGAAAATGAGGCGTGAGCAGATCGCTCGCCCCAATTTTTTTCAGATACCGGGCTTGCGGCCCCTGAATAAGCAAATTGATGCGACTGATGAGTATGTCGTAACGAAACCGAATATCGTGGGGCCGGTCAGGCTGCGCCATCAGACCATAAATGGCGCTACTAAGCAGCACACTTTCAATGTGCGCCTGGGACAGAGCCCAAACCATATCGGCATTGGCGGTGTTGCGCATGCTGCGTTGAATATCGGTTAGCCGCAACAGGGTAATTGTAAGCAGTATGGTAAGAACCAGAACGGCAATTACGGGCACGCCATAGCCCAGAAAACGTGACCGTATAAACTTCATTCAACGGTAAGGCGCTTTAGCTGCCAAACCCAACGTACGTCATACCGTATATCCATCAACCGGTTGTAATCGTCACGAGGGTAGATGATCCAGAGAGGCCCCTTGTCATTAGGCTGCAAACGCTCCCCACTCATTTTGGTTGCCAGTAACACTCCGTAGTCAGCGAAATCAGCAATTGGGATGTTGACCCGATAGTCGTTAAGTGCCGAAGCCACAACCTTTTTGCCCGTTGGGCCTACAGAATCCATAAGGTCTTGCAGCCGGACACCGTCAAACTTTTGCACGCCATCGGTCACTGAGGTGGTGGTACTTATAGTGTGAGCAGGCAGATTTTCGATCATTTGCATGTCGAAACGAGCCTCACCCGGAAAATTAGTGCGCTCAATCGCGCCGTCCACAACCAGAATGACTGGGCCTGTCGGCTTGGGCAAAGTATGTGAGGTTTTATCGTCTGCGGTCGAGTCTGCGCTGGCACATAAAGGCATCAGCCCTACAACGCCCAACACCACGGCGGCGCCTGCACGACATGCATCGGCTATGCGCAATTGAAGTAGCAGGCTCAATGTTTGTTCCTTTATCCAGCACAGTGGTTATGATTGGCAACGGATTGTCGATGAAACTTATTACATTACATTGACAACAATTGCAAAAAGCGACAATTACTTCTTATTTTAAGGGAATTCATAACATTCTGCGGTTATCGAAGCCGTTGGCATCTAATACCCGAGTCTTATCGTCTTCTATTTACATTGCATGTTGGAGGTCCAAGGCGTGTACGAGTCTAAAAATGAACCCCTGTTGCCCAAATCACGTTTTGCGCTGCGCATGCTCCACCATCTAGGTCTGGCGGCGTTGATTGTGATGGCGACAATGGCGCTTGGCGTCTTGGGCCACCTGTTGCTGGAGCCTTTGCACTGGCACGATGCGTTGCTAAACACCTCACTCATCGTTGCCGGCATCGGCCCTTATATTTTGCCCACCAGTGGGGCTGGCAAGCTTTTTCTTGCAGGTTACGGCATGCTGGTGGGTCTGGTGTTTGTTGGTACGCTGGGTGTGGTCCTGGCACCACTGGCGCACAGGCTGGTGCATAGATTTCATCTGGATGACGATGATGGCTGACGCAGAGTGCCGTTTTTCAGTCTGGGCAATGGGCGCACTACAAACGAACCAGCCGCTTGCCCAGGTTTTCACCCCGGTACAGCTCTGCGATCGCACCCATGGCAGTTTCCAGACCTTGCGTCACGTGCTCGCGGTAAGTAAGCGTGTTCGCCCTGACAAGCTCCTCGAGCTTGCTGATGTACGACACATACGTATCCATATGGTCAAACATAATAAAACCCTGCATGCGTGCACGCCGTGTGAGCAAAATGCGCTCGACACGCGGCCCCATGGGGACCGGATCCCATTTAGCAATAGAAGCCGTGCCGCACACAATAACCCGTGCCCCTATCGCAAGGTGTTGCATGACTGAATCTGAAATATTCCCGGCGGTATTGTCGAAGTAAACGTCGACGCCTTCGGGGCAGGCGGCTTTCAGTGCGGCATCGATGTCATCCGTTTTGTAATTGATGACGTGGTCATAGCCAAACTCTTCATAGCAGGCTTTAACCTTCTCGGGCGTGCTGGTCAGCCCTACCGTGCGACAGCCCATGGACTTGGCCAGTTGCCCCACACAAGAGCCTACGCCACCGGCAGCAGTGGACACCACAACGGTTTCACCTGTTTTGGGAGCACCAATGGTTTTCAATGCTGTGATGGCGGTAGCGCCGTTCAGCCCCAACACACCCAGATACAGAGAAGGCTGTATATCAGTAGAGGTTATTTTTTGAACAATGGCGCGTGGCTTTACCATGGCATAGTGCTGCCAACCGAGCCACCCCATGACACGATCACCCTCGTTAAACCCTTCAGCCTTTGACTCTATGACGGTGCCAACACACAACGACCGCATCACCTCACCCACCTCTACGCTGGAGTAGTTATTGGCATCGGCCAGCCAGCCACGCATGGCAGGCTCAACCGACAACCACTCGTTACGAACCAGCATTTCGCCAGAGTTGACCTCAGGCACTGAGTGAGTGCCCTTGCGGAAATTTTCAGCGGTAGGAATACCGGTAGGCCTTGATGCCACATAAATGGCTTCGTTGGTCAGACTGCTGCTCATGCGGTTCTCTCCATAAATAAGAGGGTTATCGCGGGTGAGAGTGGTGCACTGCTGGGCTGTGCAATGGCGCATTATCCAGAGTGAAGGGCAAGGACAACGACAAAGCGCGCCCCACCAGCGAAGCTACCCACAGGGAGTCGTAAATGAAGGTATCGCCACCCGAAGACATCTGCCATTGCCCTACTCGTACACCATTAGCTCAAATCGCGAGACTTCGTGTTCTGGCTCTTCGTGCCATGACTACCACTCACCCTGTGCTGGAGTCTTTTGGGGATGCTCCTGCAACCACACCTCCAGCCCCAAAATACCCGTCAACGCAAGTAAACGTTCAACTGTCAGCACGCCAGGTTGGTTTTCAATCTCAGACAGGCGGTTCTGACTGATGCCCAAGCGTGCTGCGACCTCTGCCTGCGTGAGCACTAGGGCCTTGCGCCTGGCCGTGAGCAATTGGCCGATCTGATCACTGGTAGATAATTTGTACATGGGAGTTGAATATCGAAAGTTTCGATATTTTTATATTATCGATTATATCGATAAAAATCAAATATCGGATTTTTCGATAAAGCGACGATATCGATTAAATCGATAGCATTCTGCCTCCGATTTACCAGTGGCTATCTGCGTTTTGACGGGTGTACGGTAGTGCGAGGGGCTTCGAGATCAGGGCCGCCTTCGGGTGAGGCCCAGTCTCAAATTTTTGGCTTGGTTGCTGTACATCGACGACCCTCACCATGTCCTCAGAGTCTAAAGCGGCATCGTCGTAAGCTTGTTTCAGACCGACGGATCACACTCTGGTCCGGCCACGACTCCCGCATCATGTAGTCGACCAACTGCCGCCGAATCCAGGCCCAGTATCTCCTGCAGTACCTGATCGGTGTGTGTCCCCAACAATGGCGCCGGTGCAGTCTCGGCACGCGACATGGCCGAGACCCGAATCGCTGAACCGGCGGCCATATGCTCGCCAATCCCTGGCGTCTTATGCTTCTCGAAGATTGGATTCTGGAGACTAAGCCTGGCATCTGTGGCTAAGGCATCACGCACGCTTGCATAGCGACCCCAGGTGGCCCGATGCGCGGTCAACTCAGACTCGGCCTGTTCGCGTGTGCGAACAGCGAACCACGGCTCAAGCAACGCAGCGATATGTACGCGCGCCTCAAAACGTTGCGCTTCGTCGTTCAGGTCCATTCCGGTGCGCTGCGCCAATGCCTGCACGGCCGAGCCAATATCGCAGGCACGCACTAGATTTTTCCATTGCCCTGCAGAGATTGCCACAACCATGAGACGATGCCCATCGCGCGTACTGAAATCACGGCCAAAAGCACCATAAAGGTGATTTCCAATCGAGGGGCGTTCCTGCCGCAAGACTTCAGCCTCGGCCAGCACGCCCAAGTTAGAAAGCGTGCTGAACGCGACATCAGACAAGGCGAGCTTGAGTTCAGCGCCTTGTCCACTGACTTGTCGGTGAAAAACCGCGGCAGCCAGTGCAAATGCGGCCTGATAGGCGCAAGCGATATCCCAGGCAGGCAGAACATGATTGACCGGTTGCTGTGCAGAGCCACCACCCGTCACCAACGGATAACCTGTCGCACAGTTAACGGTATAGTCCACCGCAGTGCTACCGTCGCCATTACCTTGTATCGTACAACTGATCAGGTCTGCGCGCCGCGCAGCCAATACATCATGCGCCAACCAGGGCGTGCCGATGTTCGTCAGCAGGACACCTGCCTGGGCGCCCGATGCCGTCGCCAGCGCCTGAATCAGTTCTCGCCCCTCGGGTCTACGCAAATCAACAGCAATCGAACGTTTGCCTTTGTTCAAGGCCGTCCAGTAGAGACTGCGACCTTTACGGTCAGGATGCGGCATCCGGGGCATTCTGGCGTAATCGATCCCGCCACCGGGTATATCCACGCGGATAACATCCGCACCCGATTGGGCCAGGGTCAGACCGGCCAGGGGCGCGGCGATGAAAGCAGAGCTTTCAATCACCCGCAGGCCTTGTAAAAATGGATAAGTCATGACTTATGGATGATGGACAAGTTAACCACTGGAGCCGATCGCATCACACCCCCTCGAAAACTGCGGCCAGACCTTGGCCGCCGCCTATGCACATGGTCTCGAGTCCGTAACGCAAGCCGCGTCGCCTCATTTCATAGAGCAATGTGGTCATGATGCGCACACCCGTCGCACCAACAGGGTGGCCTAGCGAGATGCCTGAACCGTTGACATTCAGACGCTCATGGTCGTCCCAGCCCCATCCTTTCAAACACGCCAACGCCTGACAGGCGAACGCCTCGTTCAGTTCGACCAGACCCATGTCATTGAAACCCAGGCCATTGCGATCAAAAAGTTTTCGCACGGCAGGCACAGGCCCAATACCCATATGCGAGGGCTCGCAACCCGCCGCTGCCCAACTATGCAGATAACCGATAGGATCGAGCCCAAGCGTGGCCAGCTTGTCTTCAGCAACCACCAGGCAAGCGGCTGCAGCGTCATTCTGCTGGCAGGCATTTCCTGCCGTCACAACACCGCCTTCCATCAATGGCCTCAGACGGGCAAGCTGCTCCAGCGTCAACTCGGCGCGGATCCCCTCGTCGCGCTCAACTAATATAGGATCCGCCTTGCGTTGCGGTACAGACACCGGGACCACTTCTTCAGCGAATTTGCCAGAGCCCCAGGCTGCGGCAGCACGTTGCTGGCTGCGCAAGGCGAAAGCGTCTGCCTGCGCGCGTGAAATGCCATAATCACGCGCCAGATTCTCCGCCGTCTCAATCATGCCGCTGATGGCGCCGAAGCGGGCCACAGGCTGCGACCGTTCACGTCCACGTTCCAGACGGTCGTGGAAGCGGACCGTCCCGGCACGCTTACCCCAACGCATATCGGTGGAGTAGTACTCGACATTGCTCATGCTTTCGACGCCTCCAGCCATGACCACATCGGCCACGCCCGTCTGCACCATCATGGCGGCGGTGGCAATCGCCTGCAACCCACTGCCGCAGCGCCTATCCAATTGCATGCCTGCGACCCCTATGGGAAAGCCTGCTTGCAAGGCGACCCAGCGTCCCGTACATGGCACCTCACCATTTGCATACGAGTGCGCAAACACCACATCTTCGATAAGCATAGGATCTAATTTCGTCCGTGCCACGATGGCGCGTGCGACGGTCGCACCTAGTTCCTCCACGGGCACGTTCCGCAGACTTCCGCCGAACGCCCCTATGGGGGTGCGCAGCGGCGAGACAATGGCTGCTCTTCTCATAACGACTCCTTGGGATGCAAGGCATCCGGAAAATTGGGGGATTCCTTGGCAAGAAAAGCGCGCACGCCTTCCTGAGACTCGGTCGAGCTGAACACACGATCCGAAAGCGGCAAAGCCTGAGCTATGGCGATATTCTCGGTAGCGCCCTGGGCCAGATCAATCGCCCGCTTGCAGAGCGACAACGCCAGCGGTGGACCGCTGACCAAGGTGCGAGCCAGACCCATCGCCGTTGGCATTGCCTGGCCGGCCTCGGTCACACGATTGATCAACCCCCAAGCCAGTGCCGTACCCGCGTTGATAGGTTCACCCAGAAACATCAGTTCCTTGGCCCTGGACATTCCCACACGACGCGTAACGCGCACAGGTCCACCGCTGCCGGGGAATACACCCAGCTTTATCTCAGGCAACGCGAAGCGTGCCCCGGCATCAGCCACGATCAGATCGCAACAGACCGCAATCTCCAACCCACCTCCATAAGCCAGACCATTAATGGCCGCCAGGGTCGGCTTGGGAAAGTCATCCAGTGCCGCAAAAACGCGGTGCTGCAGTGCCAGCTTTGCCGGAACGATCATGCCTTTCTTCATCAACGGCCGGAATTCGGCTATGTCAGAACCTGCGCAAAAAGCGCGATCACCCGCACCCGTTACCACCAGCACCCGTACTGAAGCATCATCAGCCAAACGCTGCAACCATTCACCCAGCGCCTCGGTCAAGCCCTTGTACACCACATTAAGCGGAGGATTGTTCAGTGTGAGAATGGCCACGCCATCCTCTATGTGGCATAAGACGGGTTCGGCCACCTTGCCGGGCTCAGCCATAACGCCCGCCTGTCACATGAAGCACTTCTCCGGTAATAAACCCGGCGCGCTCAGATGCAAGAAAGGCCACTGCATCCGCAATATCCTGTGGCTGACCGGCACGCTTGATCGGTTGCATCTGCACCGCACGTTCCTTAATAGTTGCATAAGTAGGCAGCGCCTGAACCATCTCGGTCTCTATAAAGCCGGGCGCAATACAGTTAACCGTCACGCCATACCTGCCTTCCTCCAACGCCAGCGCTTTGGCCATTCCGATCAAGCCTGCCTTTGCCGCCGAATAGTTTGCCTGTGTCGGGTTGCCAAAATGCGCTCTGGAACTAATGTTGATCACACGTCCCCATCCCTGCTCAATAAAGCGTGGCATGACAGCGCGCGTGACCAGAAAGGCGCCCTTGAGCATGACCTCCATCACGAGATCCCAGTCCTCCTCGGACATCTTGACCAGATATTTGTCGCGTGGAAATCCAGCGTTATTGACCAGAATGTGAACACCGCCAAAATGATTCACCGCCTCGTCCACCAAGGCCTGAACCTGATCAGCCCGCGTGACATCAGCCACGACACTATGCGCCTGTAGCCCTTCATCACGCAAAGATTGTGCGTAGGCATGCGCCGCATCGGCAAGCACATCCGTTACGATTACCCGCGCGCCTTCCTGTGCCAGCCTGCGTGCGGTCGCCGCGCCCAGACCGCGTGCCGAGCCCGTCACAATCGCCACTTTGTTTTTAATTTCCAGATCCATTGAACACTCCTTTTCGTCAATCGTTCAAGCCAGGTCTATGCGACCGGCGCCAAGTACCTGTACGCTGCGCTCAAGCGCGATGGTGCGCAGCGACACCACATCGCCATCCCGCCACATCTCGGTGCGCAGGGTGTCACCCGGAAAAACGGGTGCAGTGAATCGAACCCGCATGGCGCGCAACAATCGCTCGTCGTAGCCAAGCATCGTTTTGAGCACTGCATGAGCCGCTACACCCATGGTCGCCAGGCCGTGCAAAATGGGACGCGGGAAACCCGCTGCGGCAGCGACAACAGGGTCTGCATGCAGAGGATTGAGATCGCCGTTCAATCGATACAGCAAGGCAGCTTGAGGTAGCGTCGACAGGTCGCATACGGCGTCGGCAACGCGGTGCGGCATCGGATGCGGCGCTCTCGGGATTGGCCCCAGCTTTGCACCGGAGCCGCCATTGCCTCGCAATAGCGTTGTTTGCATGACCTGAGCCAGCATTTCGCCGCTGGCGGCATCGACAATCTCACGCTCCTGCAGCATTAGCGCACCTTTTTCGATCCCCTTGTCATGCAAGGCAAGCACGCGATTGCGGCCAATCACACTGCCTTGAGCAGACAGCGGCCTGTGCAGAACAATTGCCTGCTCTGCATGCACCAACTTGCGCCAGGCAATTCCAGTATCCGGCTGATCGGCCCAGAAACCCGAATAGCCCAGCACATTGACCATTACCGGAAAGACAGCCAACCCGCCCTTTTCACCCTCATAGACATAACGCAACTGACCTGCATCCAGTGGATCCTGGCCCAATCCACAGCCCAGAGAAAAAAGCATGCAATCGCGCTCGCTGTAGTCATGACGCACTGGCGAAAATTTCCGAGCAAGCAACGCGTGCGGATCGAATACCGCATCAACCATGGTTTGCCTCGCGCAACATGTTGCGGGCGATAACCAACTGCTGGATTTGGCTTGTCCCCTCAAAGATACGGAACAGACGCACATCACGATAAAAGCGCTCAATGCCGCTGTCGGCCACGTAACCCGCACCGCCAAATATCTGAACGGCACGATCAGCCACCCGCCCGCACATCTCCGATGCGAAAAGCTTGCAGCAGGCCGCCTGTGTCGCGATACGCTCGCCCTCATCACGCCTGCGCGCAGCATCGATCAACATACTACGCGCCGCATAGATTTCCGTACGGCTATCGGCCAGCATCGCTTGCACCAACTGAAATTGCGCAATGGGCTGGCCAAACTGGCGGCGCTCCATGGCATAACGCAATGCATCATTCAGCATGCGCTCAGCGGCCCCCACACACACTGCGGCAATCGTAAGGCGCCCCTTATCCAGCACTTTCATTGCAGTTCTGAAGCCCTGACCCTTGCCGGCCTCTCCGCCGATAATTCGGTCTACAGGTACTTTGACCTCATCAAACATCACGTCGCAGGTGTGCGACCCCTTTTGTCCCATTTTTCGATCACGCTTGCCAAAACTGATGCCCGGTGTACCGCCATCGACAATGAAAGCCGTTACGCCTTTGGCACCTGAGCCAGCCTCGCCTGTTCGCGCCATGACGGTAAACAATCCGGCGTAGGGCGCATTGGTGATGTAGCGCTTGGTTCCATTGATCAGGTAGTGCGCTCCTTGCGCATCCTCTACACGTCGCGCCGAGGTACGTAAAGAGGCCGCGTCCGATCCGGCTTCAGGCTCCGTCAGCGCAAAGCTGGCCAGTGTCTCGCCACCAGCCAGTGCCGGCAGAAAGCGCTCCTTTTGCTCTGCTGTGCCGTCCATCAGAATGCCTTGCGAGCCTATGCCCACCGTTGTGCCGATCAGCGAGCGAAACGCCGGTGAGGCGTGGCATAAGGCGATAGTTGCCAACACCTCTTCTTCTGTGGTCAGACCCAGGCCGCCGTACTCCTGAGGAATACTCATTCCGCACAACCCCAAGTCCTTCATTCCCTGCACGATTTCCGGCGGAATTTCATCAGCTTCGTCGACGGCCTGTTCCGCAGGTACAAGCTGCTCACGCACAAAACGTTCTATGGCCTCAAGCAGCGCGCGTAACAATGCCTGGTCGCGGATCATGCCGACAGTCCCAACGGCGCTTCCTGCAACTGCGGCAGTAGATCGAGCACCGCATCGGCCGCGTAGGCTCCCTGGCCCTTTGGCATGGCAAACACAGGATTCAGATCGATAGACTGCAGGCGTGGTCCCGCCTGGATCGCGAAAACAGAAAGTCGCGCGAGCATCTGCGCCAATGCATCAATATCGGCCGCAGGACGTCCACGAACCCCCTGCAGCAGGGGTGCGCCACGGATAGAGAGAATCATGTCCCGCGCCTCACTTTCATTAAAAGGACAGCGACGCAGCACAACGTCTTTCATGACTTCGACAAAAATGCCTCCAAGGCCGAACATGGCTACAGGCCCGAACACAGGATCACGTTGAATACCCAAGATGCACTCGACGCCATTTGAAAGCTGGCGTGCGACCAGCACGCCCTCAATACGTGCTTGCGGGGCGGATTGACGCGCTCTCTGGATCAGCGTTGCATACGCCTCGCGTACAGCAGGCTCATCCGCCACACCGACCAGCACGCCGCCCATCTCGGACTTATGCAGAATATCCGGTGAGAGAATCTTCATCACCACCGGATATCCCAGCGCCTGAGCCGCTTGCACCGCCGACTCGACGGAATCGCAGGTGCGCTCCGGCACCACAGCGATTCCAGCCTTGGTCAGCACCACTTTGGCGTCGGCTTCGCTTGGCGTGGCCGAAGGAAGCGCCACGGCAGGCACAGTAGGCGGTGCAGCCCGCGGCGTGTGCGCAAAAGCGCGGCCAAACTGCCCCATGGCGTCAATGGCTGCCACGGCTCGCGCCGGATCCTCAAACACCGTGAAGCCATCGGCTTCGTATTGGCGCACTCGTTCTCGGGAAGCCAGAATAGACAACACGAATAATCGATCAGGATATCGCTCACGCACGGCCTTGAGTTGGGCGCATAAGTTGTCGGCGATCGACTCGGCACCAGCGGTGTACGTGAAAAACCCCAGAATCGAGCCGTAACCGCCCTCGCGCACCACTGCATCAGTGAATTTTCCGGCCACGCTCAGATCGTTCATGAACTGTGCGGTGCAGTCGACCGGGTTGCGTGGCGAGCAAAAGGGAATGAGCGCCTTGAGCCGCTGCTGCGCCGCCACCGGCATCTCTGGCATGGAAAGGCCAAGGAGCTCTGCCGCATCCGACACAATCACCCCCGCTCCACCACTGACGGTAATCACGCCCAGGCTATTGTCCGCAGGATAAATACGCCGAGTCGCGAGCCTGGCTACATCCAGCATGTGTTCCGTAGAGCGTGCCCTGACTACGCCGTACTCAGCCAGCACTGCATCCGTAACGAGGTCGTTGCCAGCAATAGAAGCCGTGTGAGATTGGGCTGCAGCGCTACCAATTTCACTCGTACCCACTTTCATCATGACCACAGGTTTGCGAGCACGACGCGCAGACTCCAGTGCGGCAAGCAAGCTATCACCGTCCCGAATACCCTCAGAGTAGACGGCGATCACGTCCGTATCAGGGTCATCCACAAACGCCTGTACCAGGTCTCCCAAATCGATATCGCTTTCATTGCCGCTCATCACACATGCGGACACGCCAATACCAAACTCTCTGGCGATGCCCAGAATATGACTTCCGTATGCGCCAGACTGGCTTGCAATACCCACACGACCTGGCTGAGGAAAGCCCATCTCCACAACCGAAGTGAAGCTGCCGTAAAACCCGATACGCGGATTCACAACCCCCAAAGAGTTAGGACCGAGTAAACGCATTCCATACCGACGTGCTGCGGCCACCATATGCTGCTCTATCAGTGCTCCGTCGGCTCCGCCCTCTGCAAATCCGGCGGAGAAAACAATGGCGGCTTTCGTTCCCCGCTTGCCCAGTTCTGCAACGGCCTCAGGTGCGAGTCTAGCGGCCACCGCTACGATAGCCACATCGGGCGTCTCAGGCAGATCAGCCACGCTAGCGTATGCTGTCAGGCCCTGAACTGTCCTGCGATTCGGATTGACCGGCATCAGCCGTCCCCCAAAACCTTGAGTCAACATATAGGCAAGGGGCCTCCCGCCAATGCGCGTCGCATCGTCGGAAGCCCCAATGATCGCGACACTACGCGGATGGAGTAGCGCGCTCAGGGACGATCTTTCGGACATAGTTCGATTCTTGTATATAAAGATTGGAAACGTGGGCATGCAGGACACATGCCACGATGCTGATCTACTCGACGCGAGCGCCCGACACCTTGACGACTTCAGCCCACCGCGCAATATCTGCCTTTATCAACGCACCGAAATCGCTCGGCGTTGACCAGTTTGCAGGGAAACCTTGAGCGTCCAGACGTTGCTTGATCTCGGGATCAGCCAGGGCCGTCTTCAGCTCAGCATTAAGCCGATCAATGATGGGCTTGGGCGTACCTGCAGGTGCCATCAGGCCATTCCAAACCTCAGCATCAAAACCCTCAAGCCCTGGCACATTGGACTCAGCGATCGTTGGCACGTCGGGCAATAGCGGAGAGCGCAACTTACTGGTAATGCCTACTGCTCGCAGTTTTCCGCTTTGCACCTGCGGCAGCGCCGAGAACATCAAATCCAGTACGACCTGCGCATTACCAGCTATCACATCGACCATTGCCGGTGCACTGCCGCCATAAGGTATGTGAACCATTTTGATTCCGGCCTGATGATCAATCAGTTCGGTGGCGAGATGGGTTGAAGAACCATTGCCAGCACTCGCATAATTAAGCTCACCTGGCTTGGACTTAGCCATTGCAACCAGTTCCGCAAAATTTCTGACTGGGAGATCTGGATTCACCATAACCAGCATGGGGCCGCTAGATAGTCGCGCTATGGGGGCTAAGTCTTTGGTGATGTCATAACGCAGATTTTTGTACATCGAGGGATGTATAGAGTGACCCATAGTTACGAGAACCAGGGTATATCCGTCTGGTGTCGAGCGTGCGACCGTATCTGCCCCGATATTGCCAGAGGCCCCAACCTTGTTTTCTACAATAACCGTTTGCGCCATTTGCTCACCTAGCTTTCTGGCCAATAACCGAGCGACAACATCATTGGTGCCACCTGGCGAATACGGTACGACTATGCTTATGGGCTTTTCAGGGTAGGCCGCCTGCGCTGCTCCGGCCATCCCGATGGCGCTAACGGTGGCAAGCAACAAGCAGCTAATGGAACTGCGAACCAAAGAAAGCATAGAAATCTCCTGAATAGTTGTTTTTGGCACTATCAACCCGAAGCGCCACGGGGCGCACGAATCAATCTACAGCCTGCATACTAAGCAAGATACCTATATTCAATCAAATACTTTACATGTACCATTCTATACATTACATATATACCTAGAACACTATGGAACTACGTCAACTTAAGCAATTCGTCACTGTCGCGCAGACTCAGAGCTTCAGTCGAGCGGCAGAACGCCTGTTCATGGCGCAACCTCCACTATCTGTGGCCATTCGTAAGTTAGAGGAAGAGGTGGGTGTTGCACTATTCGAACGCGGCTCACGTGGCGTTAAGCTGACGCCAGCCGGTCATGCAGCGCTGGCTGCGGCACAACGTTGTCTGGATGGTGCTCAGGCGGTTATACAAGCAGCTCAGTCCGCAGCAGACGGAGAAAGGGGTTTGCTCAGAGTTGGCTTCATCGGTTCGTTAAACTTTAGCCTGCTGCCACAACTCATCAAGGAGTTCAGCCAGCGTTATCCCAACATACGCATGGAATTAAGCGAGTCAACCAATCATGGACTGATTTCGATGCTCGAAAGCGATGCACTCGACGTCGCGTTCCTTCGCGAACCCACCACACATCCAACCTATCTCGCCTTCGAGACCATCGCGGATGATGCCTTCTGTATTGCACTACCGGCTGATCATCCTCTGGTATTCAAGAGCTCCTTGACCCTGCGCGACCTTCAAGACCAAGACTTGATTGGCTATACACCCTCACGCGTGGGGGGCCTCAATGCGGCCATGATGAGCCTTCTTCACACAGCTGGCATTTCAGTGCACATTACACAAGAAGCAGTTCAAGTCCAGACCGTAGTCGGTTTGGTACGCAGCGGCCTGGGCATAGCATTAGTACCGTCGATCAACGCGTCCATTATGTTGAGCGATGTCGTATTCCGACCAATTAAGAATCTTCCAGCAAGTGCCAAAATCGGAATTGCAGTCGCTCATCGAAATAACGACAACAGCCCGACTCTGCTTCGATTCAAGAACAGTATTTTATCGAAACATAACAGCCTAATCGAGCATGGCATCTTTACGCAGAGCACAACGCGGAACATATCAAAAATCCAGGATTAAATACGTACACTAACGACCGGCCTTTGCGTCTCGCATCACGGCATGATTGCCAGCACTCAGTCTGTACCGATGGCACCCTACGACGCTCTACCAACCCAAGTCTCTGACTTTCGGTCTGGGCTAACATACGATCAACGGTGAATACGTCCGCACAGCGGCTTATCTACTGGAAAAAAAACACTAATTGAGGTAAAAAACGCTTCTCTGTAACTGGTAATCAGTAACCAAGAAGAAGTGAAACCCTTGATGCTCAAAAGGGCTATTCAATGAGCTCTCCAACGCCCACTCTCCTGCATCAACCTGAAAGCAAAACGCTGGAGTTCAAGCGCGATCTCTCATCACCACAACCTTTGCTAAAAACCCTGGTCGCCTTTGCCAACTCTGCAGGCGGGCGATTGGTTATTGGCGTAACAGATGATCGTATCCCCGTAGGGGTGGCCGACCCACTGGCTGAAGAAGAACGCCTCTGCAATCTTATCGCAGACAGCATTGCCCCACGTCTTGTTCCCAACGTGGAACTGAGTACTGTCGGCCAACAAACCTTGCTCATTATCGAAGTCTTTCCTAGCAACGCACGTCCACATTTTCTGAAGAAGCAGGGTCCGGAAAACGGCGTCTATGTCCGGCTAGGCTCAAGCAACCGACAGGCTGATTTTGCCCTGGTTAGCGAACTGCGCCGAGGCGCTGCGGGGATAGCATTCGACGACATACCCATGCCAGCCTTGTCGGTGCATGACCTAGACTTACAGGCCGTCACCGAGCTATTTGGCCACCATCGCTCTCTGGACGACAAAACCCTACTTACCTTGAAGCTACTACACAAAGAACAGGGACGATTAGTCCCCACCCACGGGGCAGTGTTGCTATTTGGCAAAGATCGACAAATACACTTTCCTGATGCCTGGGTACAGTGTGGCCGCTTTCGTGGCACCGACAAGGTCCATATCTTCGACCAAATGGAAATCCACGACCACCTGCCGCGCGCCGTGGATGCTATTGAACTGTTTCTGAAGAAACACGCTTTCAAAAGCGCCGAATTTTCTGGCATGCGTCGCAAAGACATCTGGAGCATTCCATTAACCATGCTGCGCGAAGCCATTATTAACGCGCTGGTGCATAGTGACTACTCCCATCGTGGAACCCCCATACGCATTGCTTTTTTTGATGATCGCATCGACATTGAAAGCCCTGGCATATTGTTGCCAGGCATGACGATAGATGACATGAAAAGTGGTGTCTCCAGAATTCGCAATCCCGTCATCGCGCGCATCTTCCGCGAACTGGGCTTGGTGGAACAATGGGGCAGCGGTGTAAAACGTATTTTCGCCGAGGCACAACAACAAGGTTTACCCGAACCGACAATCACTGAAATTGCTACGGGAATCAGATTTACCGTTCGATTGCGTGAGCCAGTCAGCGTAGCGGGCCCTGAAAAACGCACGAGTGAGCAAGAGGCCCAGTCAAGAGCCCAGTCACAGGCCCACTCAGAGCAAATATTGGTCCAATTAACATCAGCACCGTTATCTGCCAATGAACTGGCAACTTTGCTTGGTCTGCAATCCAAGACGGGGGCTTTCAAGCGAGCAATTAAACAATTGCTGGAGGCTGGGTTAATTGAATATACCTTGCCCGATACAGCTCAAAGCCGCTTGCAGAAGTATCGGCTGGCGGGCCCTGAAAAACGAAACCATGCACAATTCAAAGAGCAAAGGGCCCAGTCAAGAGCCCAGTCACAGGCCCACTCAGAGCAGATACTGGCCCTGTTAACGACAGCACCGCTATCCGCCAATGAACTGGTCACCTTACTTGGTCTGAGATCGAAGACGGGCGCTTTCAAGCGGGTAATGAAAAACCTGCTGGAGGCCGGACTAATTGAATACACCTTGCCTGATTCTGTTCAAAGCCGCTTGCAGAAGTACCGAGTGACAGCTGCACGCACACTAATGAGGACAAGTGATGAATGATACGAAGCTTCACACGCCCAGAGTTTGGCAATATAGCGTCAGGGCTTTCATGAAGACATTATTGGTTTAACAAACTCGAGCGATACGTTTAAAGACGCTACCCGAGCCGCTGTATCAGCTGCTTATGCTCAGGATGCTGTCGTGCAAGTTCTTCTGTGTTGGCCAGTTCAAACAGACTAAATTCAAAACCTGGGGCAACCGTACACCCTACCAGGGCGTAGCCTTCAGGGTGCGAGAGCTCGGCCGCGAACCAG
Organism: Alcaligenaceae bacterium; assembly: GCA_013416395.1. GTDB lineage: Bacteria > Pseudomonadota > Gammaproteobacteria > Burkholderiales > Burkholderiaceae_B > Allopusillimonas. Next base: position 39,670 of record JACCEP010000004.1, on the reverse strand, counting down.
CTTCGCCCGGGGATCACAACCTGATAACTCGTGTCAGCCGTTTGCAAGGAGTCGCCCAGTTTGTGTGTAATAAGCCCTTGCTGATTATCGAGCACATATATATTTACCGGTACACCAGAATAAAAATGCCAGATTTCGTCAGCCTCAATACGATGCCACGCCGACCACGCTCCGGCATGCAGCAAATAGTAAATGGCCGTACATGCATCGAATGCTCGGCCGTCGGAGCTATGGATACGTGTACGGCTGCGGTATGTTTCTCGGTAATGGCCGCCTTCCGGGTGAGGCTCAAGCCCGAAGCGATCAATTAATTTTTGCACATCGCCGTTCATGGCCAAGCCCTTAAAAACTGAAGCAACACCATCGTAGAGTTGTGGGCTGCCAAGGCCAAAAACGTATGCATTTCATTCGCGCCTTCGCCACCACCGGCCAAATCGCTTAATGAACGAAACGCAATAAACGGCACACCATTGCTATAGGCCACCTGGGCGCAGGCCGCGCTTTCCATGTCGACCACATTGGCTTCAAATACCTTGTAAATGTGTTCGCGTAAGGCTGCGTTATCCAGAAAGGCAGACCCTGACACCCCATTTCCGCCGACAACCAGACGGGGAGTTTTCGCGAGGCACTGCTTCTGTTGGTCGCAACTTGCTAGCTCAACTGGCGTCAGCGTTTTAGCGACGGCAAGCATTTTTGCGTCTACCGGAAACCAGAACCGTTTTACCGGATCAGGGTGGGCATTTGATCGCACTTTGACGGACCGGGTAAACATCATGCCAAAACCTGGCCGAATAATGCTGTCATCCTTACCGGTCGAATTGAATTGGTCGATACCCGTTTCACGCGCCATCAACACCTCAAGGTATTGCCCCCATTGTTCAGCAACGACAACATCGCCAATATGAAGCGCTGGGTTCACGCCCCCGGCTATACCACTGAAAATAATGTGGCTGATCGCATACCTGTCCAAAGCAAGCTGAGTGTTCATGGCAGCATTAACCATGCTGACCCCGCTTAAAAACAAAACAACCGGGTGGCCTTCCAACACGCCTGTGGTAAAGGTTACGCCGTTGACACGATCAGTTTTGGCGTCTTGCACACGACTCAAGAGTGCAGTGATTTCGGGCTCGAATGCCGAGATTATCGCCAGTCGCTCTGTTCGGTCTGCAATAGGCTCTGAATAGGCAGGATATACCCAGCACAAGCTCAAAACAATGAGGAACAAAGCGCGTGAAGTGACACGCAGCCAAAGTAGTTTGGTTTTCATATGGTCATATCAAGGAAGGACGCAAACTGCATTGTAAAGAGAAGTAAACAGGCCCTTAAAACCCGACACCGCATTTAACTATGCAGAGCCCTGCCGTAAGCAGACAATACCGCCTCATGCATGGCCTCAGATTGAGTCGGATGCGGAAAAATCGTGTGCATTAACTCTGCTTCAGTTGTTTCGAGCTCGATCGCCACAGCATATCCGTGAATCAACTCAGTCACTTCTTCACCCACCATGTGGGCACCGATCAGCTCACCCGTCACGTCATCAAACACGACCTTCACAAAACCGCCTGTTTCCCCCATGGCGATGGCTTTACCGTTGGCCGCAAACGGAAATTTACCAATGCGAATTGCACGCCCTGCGGCGCGCGCCTGCTGTTCAGTCAACCCCACATGGGCAACCTGGGGGTGACTATAGGTGCACGCCGAAACACGATGTGCATCGATGGGGCGCGGGTTCTGGCCAGCTATCTTTTCAATACAGACAATCGCTTCGTGCGAAGCCTTGTGCGCCAAACAGGGAGCCCCCGCCACGTCGCCAATGGCATACACACCGGGTTCGCCCGTAGCACCATATCCATCAGCAACAATATGGCTTTTCTCCACCTTGATCTGCGTGCCCTCAAGGCCCAGATTCTCCACATTACCTACGATGCCGGCAGCAACCAGAACAACATCCACCTCAAGCTTCTTGCCGTTGGCGCCGCTAAGTTGAACCTCCCACTTGTCACCCCGGCGTTGAGCCTGAGCGACGCCACTACCCAGATGCAGAGTCATGCCTTGTGCCTGAAGCTCGCGTCCGACAAACTCAGATATCTCGGCGTCTTCCGTCGGCAACACGCGGTCAGCCATCTCGACAACATCTACCTGTACGCCCATCGCATGATAAAAGCTGGCAAACTCAATACCAATAGCACCCGCCCCAATGACCAGCAAACGCTTGGGCAGATGCGAAGGTGCCAACGCCTCGCGGTAATACCAAACATTGTCAGCGTTTGCGCTCAGACCAGGTAAGACGCGCGCACGCGCACCCGTCGCCAACACGATGTGTTTAGCCGCAATTTCCGACTCGCCCGTGCTGCCCGTTATGCGCAATAGCCCCTTGCCTGCCAGCCGCGCATGACCATTAAATACCGTAATGCCATTCTTTTTCATTAAATGCACGACTCCGCGCTGAAGCTGTGCAGACACGCCACGAGACCGCGCCACCATCACCTGCAGGTCAGGTTCGGGCGAAGACACCTTAATACCGAACTGATCGGCCTTACGCAGCAAACGCAGCACATCGGCCGAGCGCAGCAACGCTTTGGTGGGGATACAACCCCAGTTGAGGCAAACACCGCCAAGCTCCGCTTTCTCGACCAACGCAATGCGCAGACCAAGTTGTGTGGCGCGGATTGCCGCCACATAACCGCCAGGGCCACCTCCAACAACGACCACGTCAAATGGATCAGTTTTCATTGCTTGCACTCAAATTAGGGCCGACAGCGGGTTTTCTATGATGGCCTTGAACACGCCCAGCCATTTTGCAGCCACTGTACCATCGATGGCACGATGATCCACTGACAAGGTCACTGTCATGACCGAAGCAACACCAAGCTCTCCATTCTCATTCACCACCGGTCGGCGCTCTGTTCCGCCCACCGCCAAGATAGCGGCCTGTGGTGGGTTGATGATGGCAGCAAACTCCTGCGTGCCGTACATGCCTAAATTGCTGACTGTGAAGCTGCCGCCCTGATACTCGTGGGGAGCGAGCTTGCCATCACGCGCCCTATGCGCCAGGTCGGCAATCTCGTGGCTGATGGCCGTCAAGGTTTTGGCATCAGCAGCCTTTACAACCGGAGTCATCAAACCCGTGGGCGTGGACACCGCCACTGACACATCCACCGCGTCGTAATAACGCAAAGCGGTATCTGTCCAGCTGACGTTCATCTCGGGCATTTGACGCAATGCAGCGCCTACCGCCTTCACGATGATGTCATTGATGGAGATTTTGCATGAGGACGCGTTATTGATTTGGGTGCGCAGGGCCAGAAAATCGTCCATGCGGCAATCAGCACGCAGATAAAAGTGCGGCACAGTCTGCTTGCTTTCACTCAGACGACGCGCAATGGTGCGGCGCATGCTGGTATGCGGCACGTCGGTGTATGACACGTCAGGCAAAACAGCAGCAGTGCCCGCAACCGGCGATACAGAATGCCCAGTGGGCGTTGCCGCAGGCGGCGTTAACTGTGCGGCTTGCACATCACGCTTCACAATGCGGCCTTTCGGGCCACTGCCTTTCAGAACAGCGAGTTCAATACCAGCATCACGTGCCAGCCGCTTAGCCAAGGGGCTGGCAAAGATGCGCTCACGGCCTTCACCGATAGGCGCCGTATCAGGTGCTAATGCGTCGATACGAGACAGAGCCACCTGGTTAGCCTGTGCAGCTCCAGCGGCCGGCGTTTCATCGACGCTTTTATCCTGCTCAGCCAGCAATGCGTCGATGTCTATCTTATTTTCGCCTTTGGCCAGCAGGACGGCTATGGGTGTACCCACGTCAGTGTCCTTACCCGCCTGAACCAGAATCTTGCCAAGAACGCCTGACGCCTCTGCACCAAATTCGATAACAGCCTTCTCGGTTTCAATTTCGGCCAGACAATCACCTTGCGCAACAATATCCCCTTCCTGCTTGGACCACGCAACAATCACGGCCGAATCCGTATTGGCGGCCACCTCGGGCATACGTATAAGTAGTGCCATCTCAGCCATTCCTTTGCTGCAAGTCTGTGCGGTAGGATGAGATGTCTTCATACTGAACTAGCTCCAGTACGTTTCCATCTGGGTCGCGGCAAAACGACAGATGTACACCTGGGCGAACCTCGACAGGCGTTTCACCGCTGATGAACGCCGTGCCTTCCTGCAACAAACGGGCAATAGCCCCGTGAATATCTTCAATAATAAATGTCAGGTAGGCGGCGTTTGGCTTATCCAGGATAAATGTGGCGGGTACGGCCGCAGGCGGTGCAGTATCGGGTGCCAGCAACTTAATACGCTCGCCGTTCGAGGTCTGCAGCCGCACCACGGTGTAACCACCACCAGAAAGGCCCGATTGTGCTGCCTTATCAGCAGGCACCTTATGCTCGCTAATAAAAGTTAGCCCCAAAATGTGCTCATAGAAGTGGCGCGAACGGCCTAAGTCACGGCAGGCAATACCCACTTCTAGAGGTGCTGTCATTTTCAATGTCATTGTGCTCTCCTTACACTTTTTCGCCAGTTATGCCCTGCGCGCGCATGGTTTCTTTCAAGGCCTCAACAACTTCTTCGGTACGAGCGCATGCGGCCCGCTCAAGCACTTTGCTGATACTGGGCGACGCCTCTCCGCCGGTAACCCGCTGCACAGGCTGATCCAGCCAATCGAAATAGCGACGCTGAATTTCATCCGACAGCCAGGCGCCATAAGATGTGCCGCTTGACCCTTGTTCGACAATTAGCACATTGTTGGTTTTCTGTATGCTGGCACCGATGGTCTCCCAATCAATACTGGCGCGATCGAGCCAGCGCAGATCAATAACCTCGGCGTCGACACCTGTTTGCTCAACCGCTTCCAGACTATGTCCGACCATGGAAAGATAGCCCAATACAGTCAAGTCGTTGCCGCTTCGGCGCACAGCAGCCTTGCCAAAAGGCGTTTGATAATCCAGATCGTCCACCGGCGCCTGACCGCTAGCGGCGTACAAATCTACGTGTTCAATTACCAGCACAGGATCATTCAATTTCAGCGCCGCATTCATCATGCCCACATAATCGAAGGGTGTGGTGGGTGCCACAATACGCCACCCTGGGCTCGTGGCAAAAATGCCGACCGGATCCATAGAGTGCTGGGAGCCGTAACCGGTACCCATCGCCACCTTGGTGCGCAGCACCAGTGGCATGTTGATGTCGCCGCCAAACATGTGGCGTGCCTTAGCAATCTGGTTAAAAACCTGGTCAGCCGCCACCCACATAAAGTCTGGGTACATAAACTCGACGACCGGCTTATAGCGCCCGTCCATCGCAATGCCACCACCCAGTCCTACAAACGCATTCTCGCTAATGGGGGTGCCCAGCACACGGTCCGGAAAGCGATCTTTCAGCCCCCTGGTTGCACCATTGGTGCCGCCTTTAAGACGATGCACATCCTCACCCAATACGATGACACCATCATCCGTTTCCATACGACGCGCCATGACGTCCGCCACCACATCAATAAACTTGCGGTCTTCCAGTTTGCCCTGGTACGTTGCCTCTTCTTCTGTGCGCGCGCCTTCCAGTTCGCTTAAATCGCCGCGAACGCCCACGTCACGGAAGCCAGCCTGAGGCCAAAGCTCGGGGCGAATACGCTTTTTGCCACGCTTGCCGTCCGGATCCGGCTCGGTCAACGCAGCAGTTGCCTGCTTCATGGAAGCCTGCAAACGCTCACGCAATGTAGAAATTTCTTTCGCGGTAATCAGGCCACGCTGCATCATCTGATCGCCCATCAGGTCGAGCGGGTCACGCTGACGCCAGGCCTGCTCTTCTTCTTTACTGCGATACCCGAACGCGCTGCCTGGAAACCCTCCGTTCTGATGGAAATAGCGGTACACATCAGCCTCGATAATCACCGGGCCATGCCCGGCCCGCATGTGCTGCAACGCCTGCTCCATCGCCATGTGCACGGCCAGCGGGTCCATGCCATCGACTTTCCAGCTGGGAATATTAAAGGCCTGCCCGCGTGCCGAAAGCCGTGGCTCGGCGGTTGCTTCTTCCACATGGGTGGCAACCGCATAAAGGTTGTTCTCAATGAAGAAACACAACGGCAGTTTCCAGGCCGCAGCCAGGTTCATGGTTTCTAGCACTGAACCAATGTTGACCGCACCATCACCAAAGTAAGTGACGGCTACCGCATCCGTGCTTGCGTGCTTGTGCGCCCAGGCCGCCCCTGCAGCCATCGGAACACCGCCACCGACGATGGCGTTAGTGCCCAACACCCCAGCCTCGGCCCACCGCAAGTGCATGGATCCGCCACGACCACGACAAAAGCCCTGCGACAGGCCCATGATCTCTGCCAGCGTACGCTGCAACAACGTATCAACTTCTGCACTCAGGGCCTGCTTTGGATCAACACCACCAGGCGCGATATAGCCCAATGCCTTGCTTAGAAATTGATGATGACCGCGGTGTGAACCGTTGATTTGGTCTGCTGTGGTCAACGACACGATTGATCCTGCGGCCGCACCTTCCTGGCCAATACTGGAGTGGGCAGGCCCATGCACGAGCCCGTCCAGTGCCAGTTCAACAACCGTTTCTTCAAACGCCCGTATGAGGTGCAGATGCGTCAGTAGCGTGCCCAACAACTTGGGGTCAGCTTTTTTCCAGTCGCTTTTTGTCGTACGCAGCTCAACCCACCTGGATGCGGGAGCGAGGTCGATAATTTTTGGCATGCAAGTGGTCTCCCCAACGGACTAATAAGTGAATTCAGATATAGCTGTAGGCGGACCATCCGCCGTCGGCCACCACAGCATGGCCATTAATGAACGACGCGTGCTCCGAGGCCAGGAACAAGGCGAGCGTTGCGATTTCATGCGGTTCGCCCATACGACCTATGGGCGTGCGCTTGGTCAGCGCGTCCAGGTCCATACGACCAGCCTTGACCAGATCATCCACCAACGCTGTTTTCACGTAACCGGGTGCAATGGCATTAACCCGAATGCCCAGCTTGCCCCATTCGATTGCCAGCACCTTGGTCAGCATGGCCACAGCAGCCTTGCTCGTGCAGTAGGCAGCACGTTCGGGCGCAGCAACTAAGCCATACATGGATGACATGTTCAGAATGACGCCACTCCCCTGCTCAGACATATAACGGCCTGCGGCCTGCGCACAATAAAAGACGCCATTGACGTTGACATCCATCGCTTTACGCCAGTGCTCCCCCGTCAATGATAGGGTGGGAACATTCATGGAAATTCCGGCGTTGTTCAACAGCACATCGATACAACCAAAGGCTGCGTGGGCTGCGGAAAACGCTTCGTTAACGGCAGCTTCATCAGTAACGCCCGCCACACACGCATGCACCTGCACAGCGGGGAATTCTGCACGCAGCGACGCGACCGCCCGATCAAGGCCCGACGCATCCATATCGAGCAATGCAAGACGCGCTTCACATGCCGCAAACGCGCGCGCCATCGCCAGGCCAATACCACTGCCTGCGCCGGTGATAAACACCACTTTATTGGCAAGGTCTTGAAAGGTTTTGCCCTGTGCAAGGCGCGCAAGCATGTCTGCAGAAAGCGAGTCAGTCATACAACCCACCCGTGCCTGATTCATTGAAACTTACCAGGTCGTTTTCTAGATTTGCGGGGGCAGACGGCCTCGCCATATGCCCGTACGACGAATAGGCCAGTGTTAATTTTTTACAGTGCACTACAAAGTCTCCAGAACCGTTGTACGGCAAAAAAACTCGGGTCACAGCTACACACAGCCCTTCTGGTTTCAATTGATGTCTGATAACATTTAAAACTTATCAGACAAGTTGCAGCAAAATTCTACGCGCGCCTAAAATGCGTGTCAAAGCCCCGTAGCAGGTATCGTCAAAAATTTTAGTTTTATAGATATTTATTTTTTAAAATCAATAACATGGAACATCTAGGGGTTAACCTCAGTATGAAAAAATCATGATTTCTTTTGCTGATAAAACCATTCTTATCACAGGCGCCGCCGGCGGCATTGGTCAGGCCCTTGCCTCTAAAGTGCTCGCGCTGGGTGCCAATGTGGCGTTAAGTGATGTCAACCTAGAAGCACTCAACGCCGTACACAAGAAACTTGCCAAAGGTAATGCTCGGGTCAGCATTCACACCACCGATGTGTCAGACGCTCAATCATGCGAACAGACTGCACACGACGTTGCGGCACGCTACGGCAAAATACACCACCTGGTTCATTCAGCAGGCATCTATCCCGAGAAAATGGTCGCCGACATGACCGATGCTGAATGGCGTAGGCTTATGAGTATTAATCTGGACGGCACTTTTTATATGTGTCGAGCAGTCATTCCCCACCTCGCCGACAACAGTTCAATCGTGAACCTTGCATCCATGGCCGGCCATCGCGGTAGCTATTCGCATGCACACTATTCGGCATCCAAAGGCGCGGTAACCAGCCTGAGCAAAAGCCTTGCTCTTGAGCTTGCACCAAAAACCCGCGTCAATATTGTGTCGCCTGGCATTATTGACACCCCCATGGCGTCTAGCCTGTTGCAGCAAAAAGGCCAGGCCTTGCTCGACAGCACACCACTCAAACGCTTTGGCACTGCCGACGAAGTGGCTAATGTCATTATGTTTTTATGTTCCGACCTGGCCAGTTTTGTTAATGGCGAAACGCTGCACGTAAATGGCGGGCTGTACATCGTCTAGGTAACTCGTGTTCAGATTTTGCCAATACTAAGCCAACCCTCCAAACCAGGCACACCCTATGGATGACACACAAACGCCTTCGCCCACGCAGTCACTGACCACACCCATCGTCATGTGGCTGACGCAAGAGATCGAGCAACGCCATCTTCAGCCCGGCGACAAGCTGCCCAGCGAAAAGCGGCTGTGCGAGCAGTTTTCTGTTAGCCGTTCGGTGGTGCGCGAAGCCGTATCGCAACTGAAATCTGACGGTTTGGTCAGCTCGCAGCAGGGGCGCGGGGTATTCGTCAATGAACGGGGTGCACGGCAAACATTTCGGCTCGACCCTACGCGCCTGGACGACGTCGAAGACGTGGGTCACGTTATTGAGTTACTCAGCGCTATAGAAGTGACTGCGGCCCGGCTGGCTGCATTGCGGCATACGCCTGACAACCTTAAACAAATTAAGCAAGCGCTCGTGGGCATGGAGTATGCCATTGTGCACGACCAACTCGGCGACGCGGAAGACTATGCCTTTCATCAGGCCATTGTCGATGCCACCCATAACCCGCACCTGATCACTTTTAACGAATACCTGGAACAACATATCCGGCGCCTCATCCGCAAGGCCCGCAGCAACACGGCGCAGTATCACCATAATCTGGTCGAGCACGTGCAAGAAGAACACAGGGCCATTGTTCGGGCAATCGAAGCGCGCGATCCAGACGCAGCTGCCAAAGCGGCAGAATCCCATCTGCGCAACGCGGCGGCACGGCTAAGCACCTATATGGCACAACCCGCCTTGTAACGGTGTTGTTTGCAGGCGTAATACGAGGCGATCAAGCCTTGGTATCTTGCAAAATCATGTCGGCACCCTTTTCTGCCACCATCATGACAGCGGCCTGTGTATTGCCCGACACCATCAACGGCATCACCGATGCATCCACGACGCGCAACCCGTCAATGCCACGTACGCGCAAGCGAGGATCGGTGACGGCATCGTCATGCACACCCATGCGACACGTGCCTATAGGATGATAAATGGTCTGCCCCGTATGGCGTGCAAAGTCCAGCCATTCGTCGAAATTGTTAACGCTATTGCCCGGGTTGGTCTCGTGCGCAATATAGTGCTGCAGCGCAGGCTGTTGCACGATACGACGTGCTATTTGCATACCTTTAACCAGCGACTGCTGATCAACCTGCGCATCCAGAAAATTAGGTCGGATAGCGGGCGCCCGGTGGGGGTCGGCTGATTTGATATGTATGGTGCCACGCGACTCGGGCCGCAACTGCGCCACACCTATCGTCATGCCCGGCTCTTTGTCCAGCACTCGATTGGCCGCATTTGCATAACTGGCATGTACAAAAAAATACTGTACGTCTGGGGTTGCGAGCGTTGGCGATGTTTTTACAAAACCGTGAACCAGCCCTGTTCCTAAGGTTAGGATGCCGGTCTTTTGCAGATAATACCTGGCCACCTGGCCCGCCAGCATTAGCCCGCGGGACATCTCATTTAGCGTGATGGTGTTCTTTACCCGCCAGTTCATACGCGTGGCGAAATGCTCAATGTAGTTTTCACCCACGCCTTTCAGCTCGTGGACCACCGATATGCCATGCTCTTGCAGTAGCTGAGGACGCCCCACCCCAGATAATTCAAGCAATTGCGGCGATTGCACCGTACCCAAGCACACAAGTGTTTCACGCTGGGCTCTTGCCGTAACCTCGCGCCCGTCTTTAAGGTAGACCACGCCCATGCAGCGCTTACCTTCGAACACAAGACGCACCACATGAGCGCCAGATTGAATCGTCAGATTTTTGCGTGTTCGCGCAGGTTTCAGATAGCCTTCGGCAATACTCCAGCGGCGGCCTTTATGTTGAAGAACCTGATAGTACCCAAACCCTTCCTGATCCTGATCGTTATAGTCATCGTTGTAGGGCTGCCCGTCTTGCACAGCGGCCTTCAAAAAGGCATCGGCGATAGGAAATCGCTCGGCGACCTGCTCCAGATGCATGGGCCCCTTCTTGCCGCGCCGATCGCTTCCCTGCGGGTAACACTCTAGCTTGCGAAAATAAGGCTCTACGTCGCGATAGGCCCAGCCCGTTGCACCAGCCTGCTGCCAGGCGTCGTAGTCTTCAGCCTGGCCGCGTACGTAAATCATGCCATTAATCAATGACGAACCGCCCAGGCCCTTGCCACGCGGCACGGCGATCGTGCGGCCATACACGTTGTCTTCCGGCTCGGTTTCAAACCCCCAGTTGAATCGGGGGTTGGTCATCAATTTGCTAAAGCCCGCCGGGATGGGAATCCACATCGACGAGGCATCCGCCCCCGCTTCCAGCAACAAAACACGGTACTGACCGCTGTCGGTCAGACGGTTGGCAAGAATGCAGCCAGCAGTACCGCCACCAACAATGATGAAGTCGTAATCAGCCATGACTGGTTCTCGTTGAATACGCATACGCCGCCGGACATAAGCGTGAATTACCGGGCAGCGGTGACGCCAAGAAACTCCGCCATCAGTTCAATCTGGCTGGCAAGCATAGGCGCGCCGTAATGCACCCGGCAACCGCGTTCTTGAGCAGCGATTAACAAGGCCGTGTCTTTGGGTTGCATGATAATTTCGCAAACCAGTTGATCTGGCGTTAGCGCCGACGTGTCCATGGGCAAGGCATCGCCCTCGTTCAAGCCCAAAGACGTGGCATTGACGACGATGTCGTGATCCGAAGGGTTGTGGGTACCAATGTTGATACGGGCCTGAGGGTAGAGGTCGAGAACGCGTTGCATCAGGTCTTGAGCTTTGGCGGTGGTTCGATTGGCAATCGTCAGGCTGCTTACACCGTACTGCACCAGTGCAAACGCAATCGCATTGGCTGCGCCACCTGCCCCTGCCATGTAGGCCGTCTTGCCTTTAACTTCGTGCCCGCAAGACTGCAGACCGCGTACAAACCCCTCGCCATCCAGCATATGGGCGGTTAACCGCCCGTTTGCTTCACGGCGAACAATATTGGCAGCACCAATTTTTTTGGCGACGTCAGAAGCGCCATCGCAGAGGCCAAGAATGGCGGTTTTATGGGGCACCGTGACGATCAAGCCAACCAGGTTTTCCAGCTGCTTCAAACCATTTACCACCGAAGCCAGGTTGTCTGAACGCGCATGGAACGGCACCAACACACCATCGTAGCTGGCACGAGCAAAATACTCGTTCATGCGCTGTGGCGTTTTCACGTGATGTATAGGATCAGCCAAAATTCCGAACAGCTTTGTTTCGCCTGTAATTTCTTTCATGATCTGCTTTCCATATCCCGATTTAATAATTTGTCAGCGTACATAACCTGTGTTGATCACTCCGTGTACTGCCAGCTTGAGCACTAGATAAACCACCCGCGCCTTTAAAGATATATGATATATAATACACTGCGTTGATTGCAAAATGGCTACATGCGGATAGAATCTGCGCTATCTTCCCTATGACCAACCTGCCATGTCCAGTCTCAAGCCCGTAAAAAAAGAAAACCTCTCGGTAAAGGTATATACCCAGATACGCGAAGCGCTTATCAACGGGCAGTATGAGCCTGGCGAACGTCTTATCATAGGCGAGCTCGCGCGAGAAATGGACGTGTCCATTACACCGGTTCGCGAAGCCATTTTTCGCCTGATCAGTGAGCAGGGCCTTGAAATGCAGGCAGCCACCGCCGTCTATGTGCCTTTTCTCAATTCTGAGCGACTGGCCGAGATTCAAAAAATACGACTCCCTCTGGAAGGCATGGGCGCAGCCGAAGCTGCACAAAAAATAACGCCTAAAGAACTCGATGATCTGACTGCCCTGCAAGCCGAATTTGTCAGCCTTACCGCCCTCAACCCAAAACGTGCCAGCTATCTAAACCGAAAATTTCATTTTGCCATCCTCGAAGCCAGCCGTATGCCCATGCTGATCAGTACGGTCGAGTCTTTTTGGGTTATTACCGGCCCCATTCTGAAAATATTTCATGTCAAAACCTCCGGGCTTGATTACTCGGGTGGGCAGCACCGGCACCAGGCCGTGCTTGATGCCCTGAGGGCACGCGACTCCGAGGCGGCCGCCAAAGCCATACAGGCTGACATCTTATGGGGCAGCACAATCATGATCGACTGGCTCGCCGAACGTGAAAAAGAGCAGGCTCAGATCATGCCCGGGCTTAGAAAAAAACTTACTCCTTAATACCTTCAGCCAAAACAACTGCCCCATCCGCACACCTGCGAGTCACTCATTTCCCGCAGCTAGGGAAATCACTGATTCGCCAATGACCCCTGATAATTAGAATGGCACGGAGGCGTTTTCGCTTTCAACAACATATATCATATATTTTCCAGCCCGGAGACAATGGGCTCGCCCTCTGATTCCTACACATAAAAGCAGGAGCCTACACACATGTTTAAACTGAACAAAATAGCGCTGGCCTTCGCGACATGCAGTGTTCTGGTTACAGGCGCCGCATCAGCTGATGTAAAGGTTGGTGCCGTATTCCCATTTAGTGGCGCCCTTGCCCTTCTGGGACAAGAAAGCTTTCGCGGGCTGGAAATTGCCGTTAACGAAGCGAACGCTGCCGGTGGCCTGAATGGCGAAAAAATCGTCATACTGAAGGCTGACGCGGTTGATCCTACCCAGGCCGTTTCTGAAACCAAGCGCCTGACTTCCGAAGGCGTTGTTGCCGTGTTCGGCAGCTATGCATCAGGCATTTCGTATGCTGCCACTCCTGTCACTGAACTGGCAGGCATACCGTATTTTGAACTTGGCGCTACGGCGCACAAGATTACTACGCGCGGCTATAAATACCTGTTTCGCAGCAACCCGAACACAGGTCTTTATGGTGTTGCCGTCGTTGATGCGCTGGATAAAACCATCGCACCTGGCATGGGCATGAATAAGGATAATATCGTCATCGGGATCATCCACGAAGACGGCCCCTACGGCACTGACGTCGGCGCCACCGAGAAAAAGCGCGCCGGTGAACTGGGCTACAAAGTAGCAGAAGTACTGCCCTATTCGAACAAGACCGTCGACCTGTCTTCGCTGATTCTCAGACTGAAAGGTGCAAACGTAAACGTCGTGCTGCATACCGCGTATCAGAACGATGCCATTTTGTTTTTCAGCCAGGCCAAAGCCGCTGGCTTTAATCCTGAGGTCATCGTTGGTGCAGGTGGCGGCTATTCGTTAGCAGACACCGCCAAAGCTGTCGGCCCTGACATCAACGGCGTCTTTGACCTGGACTTTCCGCAGGCGTCTATCAACCCCGCTGGCGCCCCCGGTCTTGAAAAATTCTTGAGTGATTACCAGACCGCTTACAACAGCGGACCGCAATCGGGGCACAGCCTGGCCAACTATGTTGGTGCAAAAGCCTTTCTTGAAGCCATGGCCAATGCCAAGTCGACCAATGCGGACAAAATCCGTGAAGCTGTATTGGCATACAAGAAGCCTGCTGGATCTACCGCTAACGGCTGGGCCTTTGATTTTGGCGAAGATGGCCAAAACAAGGCTTCTACGTTCTACACCATGCAATGGCAAGACGGCAAACTGGTTACGGTATTGCCTGAAAACCTAGCCTTGGGCAAGCCGATTTTCAATAAGAAATAACGATAGCCCGTTGAAAAAAAAGCAGGCATCCATTTGGATGCCTGGTTTTTTCATGCTTCATAAGGTTGCGCCATGGATATTTTTATTCAGCTGCTCATTAACGGACTGCTGCTAGGTGGGGCTTACACGATTATCAGCCTGGGGCTTACATTGATTTTCGGTGTAGTGCGGGTGATCAATTTCGCACACGGCGAATTTCTGATGATCGGCATGTACATGATCTATCTGTTGGCTGCCAATTTTGGCATTCACCCGTACGTGGGACTGGTCCCGGTTGCCATCGTCCTGTTCGCGCTTGGCGGTTTGACGCAAAAGATCATCATTGAGCCATTGCTCGACGCTGATGAGCACATACAGATTTTTGCTACCGTCGGGCTCTCGACTATTTTGCTGAATCTGGCACTTGTGCTGTTCGGTGCAAACGTATATCGGGCCTCCGTTGAAACAGGTACGAGTGCCATTACGGTGGGCGGCTTCACCATGGTAACCGGCCAAATCGTCACATTCGTTGTCGCGCTATGTCTGGCCGTACTGTTGCACTTGTTTATGCATCGCACCTATCTGGGCCGTGCGCTTCGTGCAGTTGCGCAGCATCGCTATGCGGCCATGCTAATGGGCATTAACGTAAAAACGGTATATATCGTTGCGTTTGGCCTAGGCACCGCCTTTGTAGGCATCGCGGCCGGCCTGCTGGCGCCGCAGTATCCAGTCTTCCCTACCGTGGGTACCTACTTTGTGCTCACAGCTTTTGTGATTGTGGTGCTCGGTGGCATGGGCAGCCTTTATGGTGCCGTCGCGGGCTCCATGATTATTGGTGTTATCGACACAATGGCCGGCTACTACATCGCTCCCGACTTAAAAGAAGTTGTTTATTTCGGCATTTTCCTGCTGATACTCGTTGTGCGTCCGAACGGCCTTTTCGGCTTCGGCACAGAATAAAAGGAGTGAGCCTTGTTTCCTGATTTTCGTAGCCCCAAGGCCTATGTCAGCGTAATACTGCTGGCCATCATGCTCCTGATCCCTGTGGTCATGGGCAGTTCATTCTGGACCAACCTATTCGTGCTGCTTTTTGTTTTCGCGGCGCTATCAGTAGCCTGGAACATCGTAGGCGGTTATGCGGGCCAGCTGTCTCTGGGTCATGCCGTGTTCTACGGAATAGGCGGCTATACCTCCACGCTGTTAACCCAGAACTTTGGCATAGTTCCCTGGATTGGCATGTTTGTCGGGGCGGCTATTTCGGGCGTGGTTGCGATTATTATCAGCTACCCCACACTGCGCCTGAAAGGTCCGTTTTTTGCATTAGCCACCATCGCCATTCTCGAAGTTGTGCGCCTGTTAGTCATTCACGAAGAAAGCTGGACAGGCGGCTCCAGCGGCATCAGTCTTCCGCTGAATATCGGCTGGGCCTGGATTGTCTTTCGTGAAAAAATTAACTACGTCTATATCGCTTTCTTCTTATTTATTATGGTAGTTTGGGCCTCGTGGTATGTACGCAAGTCGCGCATGGGCCATTACCTGATTGCCATCCGAGAACGCGAAGATGCCGCCAAGGCAGTAGGTATCGCAACCGCAAAAATGAAAATACGGGCAGCGGTCATCTCCGCCATGCTCACCAGCGTTATCGGCACGTTCCACATTACATATCTGACCTTTGTTGAACCCGCCTCGGCGTTTTCCCTTGAGCTATCGATTCAGATCGCCATGTTCGCCCTTATCGGCGGTTTAGGCACTATATCGGGCCCTATCGCCGGCGCATTTCTGGTGTTGCCCATTGCCGAGCTGGCTCGCGGGTGGCTAAGCAGCGTCGGCAATGGTATGCACGGTTTGGTCTACGGCATTATCTTGGTGGTCGTTGTGCTGACCATTCCTCATGGGCTGGCGGGCGCATTTGGCCCCAGAGTAGAAAAGCTTCTGGCACGGTTGCCCTATCTTGGCACAAGGCCTATCAAGCAGAAATATTTGCACGAGATGGAAAGCGGCCATACGCTTAAACCCGGCATGCCTGTATTAAAAGCTGAAGGGTTATACAAAAGCTTTGGCGGTCTGAAGGCGACCAACAATGTATCGCTGGAACTCTACAAAAACGAGATACTCGCCATTATCGGGCCCAACGGCGCGGGCAAAACCACGGTCTTCAACCAGATGTCCGGCTTTCTTGCGCCCGACAAAGGCACGGTTTCGCTGCTCGACCGAGATGGCAAATGGGTTCACTGCAAGTCACCTGACGAGTTTGCTCACAAAGGCCTGGGCCGCACTTTTCAAACGGCCAAACCATTCACGGGCCTGACAGTACTCGAGAACATTATGCTTGGCGCGTTCATTAACACGGCTGATCGAGAAGAAGCCGAGCAGGCCGCACTCGATATTGCAGAACAAACTGATCTGACCAAGTACCTGAATACCGAAGCCCGCAACCTGACCGTCGGTGGCATGAAACGCCTGGAAATAGCCCGAGCACTGGCTATTCGACCAAATATCTTGTTGCTCGATGAGGTCATGGCCGGCCTGAACCCATCAGACGTGGAGAAAGCCGTACAGATGTTGCGTCGCATACGCGATTCTGGTGTGTCTATTTTGCTGATTGAACACATGATGCAGGCCACGATGGCACTGTCAGACCGAATCATTGTTATTAATGAAGGCAAGGTCCTGGTCAGCGGCCCTCCTCAAGAGGTGGTCGAAAACCCTGCCGTCATCGAAGCATATCTGGGCAAGGAGTACGCCGATGCTTAAAGTATCAAACTTACAGTCGGGCTATGGCAAAACCCAGGTGCTCAACGGTCTTAACTTCGAAGTAAACAAAGGCGAGATCGTCACACTGATCGGTGCCAACGGCGCGGGAAAAACGACCACACTTAAGACGCTGTGCGGTGTGATTATGCCCACATCGGGAAAAATTGAGTTCGAAGGCCGGGACATAACCGGAAGCTCAACCTATGACGTGGTCGAAAGCGGCATCAGCATGATCCCTGAGGGCCGACAGTTGTTTCCCCACTTTACCGTACGCGACAACCTGATCATGGGGTCATTCAAACGATCTGCGCGCCCCATTGTTCACCAGAAAATGGATGAAGTATTGCAGATTTTTCCGCGCGTGAAAGAACGCCTGAATCAGCTGGCCGGCTCGTTGTCGGGCGGCGAGCAGCAAATGGTTGCCATTGCGCGCGGCATGATGGCCAACCCCAAGCTGCTGATGTTCGATGAGCCCTCTCTGGGTCTGTCACCCATACTGGTGCAGCAGATGTTCGATATTGTGCGCGACATCACCAACCACGGCGTAACGGTTCTGCTCGTTGAACAAAACGTATTCAAAACGCTGCGTTTGGCTGACCGAGGTTATGTACTTGAAAACGGTGCCATCGTCATGACCGGCACAGGTGCAGAGCTTCTGGGCAATGCCCATATCAAGAAAGCCTATCTGGGCCATTAATTATTCGTTAACCGAGAAAAACATGTCGTCTACATTTAAATTTATTGATCATGGCAATGGTGGTGCATCTGACTGCATGCAAATTAAAGAACAGAACATGCTTGCGCCTGCAGGCAGGCAGGTTCTGATCCAAGTGCACTACGCCGGAGTGAACCGCCCTGATGTCTTGCAACGCTCGGGGATGTATCCGCCCCCGCCCGGTGCATCGCCCTATTTAGGCCTGGAAGTTTCTGGCGTAATCACCGCCGTTGGCCCCGGCGTACATGACCGCAAGGTAGGCGATGAAGTCTGCGCCCTGACCCCTGGCGGCGGTTACGCGGAGTACTGCCTGGCCGATGAGCGTCACTGTCTGCCCATCCCCAAAGGCCTGGACATGCTAAGCGCTGCCTGCATCCCTGAAAACTACTTCACGGTCTGGACCAACCTGTTCGAACGTGGCGGCTTGCGCAAAGGCGAAAAGTTTCTGGTTCATGGTGGCTCAAGCGGCATTGGCTTAACAGCCATTCAGCTTGCCAACGCGTTTGGTGCCGAAGTATGGACCACGGTTGGTAACAGCGAAAAAGCCGAGGCCTGCAAAAAAGCCGGCGCGGCACACACCATTTTGTACAAAGAGCAAGATTTCAAAGAAGTGGTACGAGAAATGACCGACGGCTATGGCATGGACGTCATTCTGGATATGGTGGGCGGCGACTACATCAACCGAAACATTCATAGCCTGGCACTCAACGGCCGCCTGGTTCAAATTGCTTTTCTTGAAGGTAGCAAAACGCAGATCGATGCCCTGCCTGTCATGATCAAGCGTCTGACGTTTACGGGTTCGACGCTACGTCCACGCAGCGATGAAGACAAAGGAGAAATCGCCAAAGCCTTGAGCGAACAGGTGGTGCCATTAATGGAAAAAGGTCGGTGCACACCGATCATCCATACCGTCTTCCCCATGAACGAAGTGAGCAAGGCGCATGACCTCATGGAAAGCAGCCGTCACATTGGCAAAATTGCGCTCAAGATCAAGGACGCTATATGAGGCTGGCCAATAAAGTCGCCCTGGTAACCGGGGCGGTAGGCGGCATAGGTTCGGCCATCGTACACGCCTTGGTGGCCGAGGGTGCGCGTGTAGGTCTGGTAGACCTGAACGCTGAAGCCGGCAAAAAATTCCAGGACGAGCTGAGTGCAGCAGGCCATACTGTCTTTTACGTAAACGCCAATGTTGCAAACTTTGCGCAGTGCGAGTCAGCCCACGCCGCCATCAAAGACAAACTGGGCGATATTGATATTTTGGTAAACAATGTCGGCATTTCGCCCAAGCATGATGGTCGGGCTCTGAAAGTATGGGAGATGCCACCAGAAGAATGGGATAACGTTGTTTCAGTAAATTTGAACAGCGTTTTCTACATGTCTCGTCTGGTCACCCCAGGCATGATCCAAAAGCGCGAGGGGCGCATCATTAACATGTCGTCGGTTGCGGGAAAGGCGTACTGCGATATCGTGGCAGCACATTACGCAGCCACCAAGGCGGCACTCATCGGTGCCACCCGTCATTGGGCCGCTGAATTGGGTGAGTACAACATTACCGTCAACGGTCTGGCTCCCGGCAGAATCAACACGCCGCTATTAAAAAGCGTATCGCAAGAAACAAACGATGCCGTCACACAAGTGACGGCACTTAAGCGCTTGGGCACACCCGAAGAAGTGGCCGATGCCTGCATATTTTTCGCTTCGGATCAGGCCAGGTTTGTTACTGGCCAGATTCTTGACGTGGCAGGTGGTTGGTTAATGACTTGATGCGGGCCGATGCGGGCTTACTACAAGCCTGTGGGCAGTCGCGCTCAAGCGAGTAATTAACGTCGCTGCAGCCAGTGTCGCAACTGCGTCCAGAGTGGCAGTCGGTAGTAGGCACGCTCGCAGGCATCCGCCGCCTTTGTGATCGCTGCGGCCTGGGTTGGGTATGGGTGCATGACGCGGCTCAGTCCGCGCAAACCGACATTGGCGACCATCGCCAGGGTAATCTCGTTAATCATTTCGCCGGCATGTCGAGCGACAATCGCCGCGCCTAAAATTTCGTCGCTGCCCTCACGCACATGGATTTTCACAAAGCCCGCCTCTTCGCCGTCGACGACTGCACGATCAACATCGTGCATTAAAATAGTAAAGGTCTTTACGGGAATACCGCGCTCACGCGCCTGCCGCACGTACATGCCAACGTGCGCGACCTCGGGGTCGGTGTAGGTGCACCAGGGTATGGTCAATTTACTGAAGCGACGGCGGCCCGATCGTAAGGCATTGTGCACCGCGATGCGTGCGCTGGCATCGGCCGTGTTGTCGAATTTATGCTCTAAACAGACATCACCGGCGGCATAGATTTGGCGATTACTCGTGCGCATGAAATCATCGACATGCACGCCGCGATCATCATCAAAATTGACACCAGCCGCTTTCAGACTCAGACCCTCGACGTTAGGCACACGGCCGGTGCCTGTAAGAATCGCATCCACTGCGATGGTGCTGTGGTAGTCGTCACTAAGCAGATCAACCAGTTTCTGGCCGCCCTCCACCCGCACACCCACCACTTCAGTATTCAATCGCACTTCGATGCCGTCACGAGAAAACGCGTCAGACAAAATCTGCGCCGCGTCGCGCTCCTCTTTTGGCAGAAACAGCGGCCAATGCTGAACGATTGTGGTATGTGCGCCGAAACGGCAGAACGCTTGCGCCATTTCACAACCAAGAGGGCCACCCCCAATGACCAGCAAGCGCGGCGGCAACTCGACGATATTGAAGACGTGCTCATTGGTAAGGAAACCTGCGGCCTCCAAGCCCGGAATCGACGGCACGTCCGATCGTGCACCCGTGGCGATAACTGCCTTGCGAAAGTGCAGCACGGCACCCTCCACCTCCAGCGCAGCCGGCCCGGTAAATTGCGCCTGCCCAAAGAATACGTCTACACCCGCCGTCACTAGCTCCTGCACTGAACTGCCGCGGCTTAAGCGAGCACGAACCTCACGCATATGTCGCATTACCATGGCAAAGTCGACGGGGATGCTCGCTGGCGTCTCAACGCCGAATTGGACTGCCTCGCGCATTTCAGCGTACAAGCGTGAGCTGCGAATGAGCGCCTTAGACGGCACACAGCCGGTATTCAGGCAATTACCGCCAAGGAATCGCCGCTCGACCAACGCAACTTTTACGCCTTGCGCTGCCGCCGTATGGGCTGCCACCAGCCCAGACTTGCCGCCTCCGATAACCACCAGGTCATAGAGCGTGGCCGGTGCCGGGTTCTTCCAGTCGGGTGGGCGTACGTGAGCACGCCGGTCGCGCTCGGCCTCGTCGAGCGGCGCGGCGGTGAGACTTTCGGAAACCAGAGGGGCTGCGGAGATAGGCATGCGCTATAACCATCCGCCGCGAAAGCCTGCACGGCGCAGACCTGAGCGAATCGCGGGACAGCCCCGCAATAGCTGCCAAATGAGTCCACTGCGATAGTTTTCGATCATCATCAGCACGATGCCCTGGTCGAGCCCATAGTGGCCGGCCGAAACCCACGCTGCGTGCTCCGCCTTGGCCAAACCTGGATTAAAGCTGCTGGCGTACTGCCCGGCGGGCAACATCTCCGGATAGCGATCGAGCATACGCCGCGCTGCGCGTAAAGCGTCTTCGGGTGCGAACGGAAGCGATGCCAACGCAGCCCAGCCGCTAAGCGTGCCATCATCAGGGCCATATGGCACGCCGCGCGCGGCATAACCGAACAAACGGCGGCGTTCGTGCGCCAGTTCAGACTGTTGCTGGCTAGGGCCATCGCAGGCCGTCAGTCCCCAGCAATCTTCATCGTAACCCCTAAAACTGTGCGGATTGCGCCGCGTATATTCGCGCTGCACTTGTGTTGCACGTCGACTATTCTCGAAATAATCACAGTGCTTCTCGCGCATGAACTGATCGCGGATACCACGAAAGTCGAGCCAGGCATGCGAAAACTGGTGAATAAAGAGCGGCCCTGCGTATAAAAAATCAATGTCGTACAGGTTTTCCCATTGGTACGTCTTCGTCCACGCCGCGTAGTGATCACTGTTAATGGGGTGCGTCGGCGAGCCTAACGCCAGCACGTACAGCACGATGCCTTCGTTGTAGCCGTCCCAACCGTAATGAAAAAACCCGCACTCAGGCTTCCAGCCTTGTCGCAGCGTCGGCTTGCCGTCCTGCGCCCAAGACCAGTCGACGCGCCTGTATAGCGTGTCTACCAGCTTACGCAACCGGGTCTCTTCTGCAGTGTTTTCGGTGAAGAAACTGGCTGCTGTCAGCGCGCCGGCCAGCAGCAATGCCGTATCGATCATCGACAGCTCGGAACTCCACATGCGCGTACCGCTGTGCATGTCGAGAAAGTGGTAATAGAACCCCTTGTAACCTGTTGCCTGCGGCTCCCCACTTTGATCGCTGTCATGGAAGAAACTTAGCGCGGTGACGCTACGTTTGATGGCGTCGGCCCGCGACATCCAGCCACGTTGTACGGCAATGGGGTAGACGGATAACGCAAACCCCACCACGCCTATGCTGCACGGAGAGTTTTCACGTGAGGTGTCGGCAATTAGCCCATTGACCGGATTAACGGCCTGCAGAAAGTAGCCAAACGCAGCACGTTGCAGAGAATCAAGCAGGTCGTCGTCACTGAGTGAGACGGCTGGTTGAGCACGCAAAGGAGCGCCTTGTGGCATGGTGTTCATCACCATTCTCCGTGTCTGCCATGTCGACCCATTATGTCGCGCTCCGTTATATTCGATCCGCTAGCCCCAGCTATTGGCGACTGCATCATCGGCATATCAACCTTTACAGGATACCACCGTGATCATTTTTTACTACCATGATTTAGCCGAGATTGAACTATAGCGATTCTCACTCACCATAGAAGCCATCACTCCCGCATCGTCAACCCGTATTTCGGCTGAAACCGTCAGCCAGTGAGTGAAAGCAACAATGCAAATCTCGTGTACACCTTGACATAAGTTTCCATAGAAACTATATTGATTTCCATGGAAACAAATAGGTAGAATGCCCTGTGTGCGGTCAGAAAACGTCGGTTCAGTCCTCGTCTACGCTTGATATACACCTGGGGTATTGGCTGCGGCTTGTGTCAAATAATGTATCGGGCAACTTCGCTCGCGCCTTACAAGAGTGTAGTGTCTCAGTAGCCGAATGGGTCGCGCTAAATCAGATCCAAAGGTGGGCAGACATGACCCCGGCCAAGCTCGCCGATACCATGGGTGTAACGCGTGGAGCAATCTCTAAAATTTTAGACAAACTGCAAGAGAAAGCATGGATCTCTCGCATGACCAGTGACGGCGATAACCGCGTGCGGTTTCTTGCGCTGACACCACAAGGCGTGCAGGTTTTGCCTGAGCTCACTGAGATTGCCAATCAAAATGATGAGCATTTTTTTGGCGCTCTGAGCACTGACGAGCAGGCCACGCTTCGCAACTTGCTGAGCAGGCTCGCTGATGCTCATCGGATAAGCAACATTCCCGTGGATTAAATCGCAAAGCGGGTAACAAACTTATAGCGGCATATTCTCTAGAGGCAATAGGATGAGCACGGCAATAGCAAACCTGGAAGCCGCACTGCAACAAGCTATAGCCAACCTTCCAAAGGTTGGCGGCTTCCCATATTTAGCCGAAACCCTTAGCCGTGCGGGGGTAAAAAGCAATGTATGGTTCTTGCCCTCATGCCAAAGCCTGTATCTGACCGATAAAGGCCCGGTGATCATCCAGGGTTCGCCATTGTTATCCGGTGCCATTGATGTGCCGAAATTTGATCAAGCGGCACTTATCAGGGCGTTGCGCGTGGACCAGGCCGGAAACAGTACGTTTGAAGAATTTTTGATGGCCTCCTGGCGCGCGGGGGTGATTCGCTACGGTGTCGACTTTATTGCACGCACAGTCACTTATTACGGATGTCTCGATGAGTCATACGTGGAGACATATCCGGAAGTAGACATCGTTTTCTCTGTTGGAAAGTAGTACCTAATTTGCTGTTAATAACCAAAAGGAGTAGTTAGCATGTCGTTAAGAATAGGTGATATTGCACCCGATTTCGAAGCCGAAACCTCCGAAGGCAAAATCAGTTTTCATAAGTGGCTGGGTAATTCTTGGGGCGTACTGTTCTCGCACCCCAAAGACTTCACGCCGATCTGCACCACCGAGCTAGGTTTTATGGCTGGCACAAAGGCAGAATACGATAAACGCAACGCCAAGATTCTTGCCGTTTCTGTCGATTCTGTAGCCGATCACAAGAAATGGGCCCAAGACATCGGCGAAACCCAAGGCACGGCACCCAATTATCCAATTATTGGTGATGTCGACCTGAAGGTTGCCAAGCTGTATAACATGCTGCCCGCCGGCGCCTCCGGTGATGTCTCCACACGCACACCCGTCGATAACCAGACTGTCCGCAATGTGTTTCTCATTTCCCCCGACAAGAAGATCAGCCTGATACTCATCTACCCGATGAGCGTGGGCCGTAACTTCAATGAAATACTACGTGTGCTTGATGCGCTGCAGCTTACGCATGACCACAAAGTGGGTACACCGGCAAACTGGGGGGTTGAAGGCCATAGCAAAGACGTCGCCATCTCCACATCGGTGTCCACCGACGATGCCAAAAAGATGTTTCCAAAGGGCGTCAAAGAACTCAAGCCATACCTGCGAATGACGCCTGACCCACGGTAAGCGGCTGCCTGGTCGTGCAACATCAACCAGCTTGGCGGTTATAGGCTAATAACTGGGGCTGACTGCGAGGTCGGCCCCTTTGTCTTGGCATCTGGCCATCCACCCTGGTAAACCGCCAAACATTGCCACAACCGAACCTACTCAGCAAAATGCTTTGCAAAAGCAATACATTTCCATTTACGAGCTTGCAATGAAAACTGCCACACTGCCTTCGTTAGGTGTTGACCCACAGCTTCGTCACGATGCCGAAGATGCGTTGTATGATGGCGAAACCCTGTCCCAGCTAATCGAATACTCCGTCCGCGCCCAGATAGAATTGCGCAAACACCAAGCCGAGTTTCTGGCTCGTGGCCTTGCGTCACGTGAAAAGTCGCATAAATCCGGGCGTTACGTCGAGCCTGACACGGTACTGGATCAGCTGCGTTCAAGTTTGCAACAGGCCAAGGAAAAGCGCGGCGTATAGTAAGCTATTCAGTCCGTTTTACAGAGGACGCAGAATCCGATCTGCTTGGTCTCTATGATTATCTGCTGGAACAGGATCCACACACGACCCACATTGCCGAACTGGCTCTGCAAAGCATCGTACATGTTCTCGATCTGCTCAGGCAATTTCCATACAGCTGCCGCAAGGCTACTCTTTCACCGCCGTTTAACGCAGTTCAGCAACGTTAATTGTCGTTGCCCCGCAAGCCTGTACCAGCTCAGCATCGTGGCTGGCAAACAGCACAATACGATCTTGCGACCAGGTTTTAAACTGCTCGGCCAATACGGCGCGGGCCTGCGCGTCTAGCCCGTTGCTGGGGCCGTCGGCAATAATGACGGCCGGGTCGCCCAAGGCAGCGGCAGTCAGGAAAACCTTGCGCCGCGTGCCCGTCGACATCTGCTCGAAACGCTTGTCCAGATGCGGTTCCAGCCCCAGTTCGTATGCCAGATCAAGCACGGCATCGTCGAGTGTTGTGTTTTTTTCTGCAGCTACTTTTTCGAGATACTCACGCCCCGTCTGGGTAGGAAACGCCAGGCAATCGTTGGGCACATAGGCTATGCGGGCTTTGGCTTGTTGTGGCGCTTGGGTTAGCGAATGCCCATCGACCCAGACGTCTCCGGCATCCGGTGCGATAACGCCCGCAATAATGCCCAGCAAACTAGATTTGCCGGTGCTGTCTTCTTCGCACAGCGCTATACACCCAGAGGAGAACCTATGCGTCAGCCCCTGAAATATTAATTGATCGTGATAGCGCTTACTGAGATTGTCGATACGTAGCATGTAAGGAAGTGTACGCATGTATGCGGCGCGTGACCAGAGCTGTTACTTCAGTGCCTGCACACCCAGGCCTGCAGCTTCAATAGCGCCGGCAACGTAGCCGGGAAACTGTGGCGACCATTCGCTGGCGATGCCGGTCAGGCGTTTATGCCATGGACCGGACTCAGCCGTGGCGACGGGGGCTTGAGCATGATGGCTCGCCCCGTTCAGATCGGTGGCCGCGGCCGTATAAGGATCCTGCGCCCAATCTTTGATAATCTCGGCACGGGGCGTAGCTGCCTGCAGCCCGAACAGGCGTGCCAGCTGTGCGCGACAATGCGTGCGCAACACGACATCAGCGACGTTCTTGCGTACGCTCGCCGGCACGGCAAAAAAGCCGAACAGTGCCGCGTTGCCGCCAGGCATGGAGGCGTCGTGGATCTCACCCAGTGGCCCGCGTGCACTGCGAGCCTCGCCGGACAAGCCGTGTTCGCGCCAGAACGGCGTTTCATAGATGGCAATGTACTTGGCATGGGATGACATCCACGTCGCCGTCTCGCGCCACTTCTGAGCCAGCACCGGCGGCAAGGCAGGTTCGAACGTAATGGTGTTCTCGGCCAGCCGCGGCGGCAGCGCCAGCAGCACATGCTCGGCACGCCAGGTCGTGACGTGGCCGAAGGCATCGATGCTGTCCAGCTCAACATGCGACTCCGTATTGCGCAAGTGAGACACCTTCTGGCCGGTGAATATCTGCTCCGAGCCCAGAGCGCCACGCAGAGCGTCGGTCAGCGCACCCATGCCGCCGATCAGGCGCACGGAGGCTGGAGAATTTACGTAGCCGCGCGTACGCATGGGCGGCTCATCGGGTGAGCGTTCCATCATCATGTCGCCTATCTCGAACTGCTCGAAGCATTCAAGCCCAAGATCGCCCACAAGGCGGTATAGCTCGCGCTGGTAGTCAGGCCAGAACCACGTGGGCCCCAAGTCGAATCGGTCGATGGCCCCCGACATGCCGGGGGTGGGTTGCCCCGACGCAGACACCGATACAATGCGGCCACCGGGCGCATCACGCGCTTCCAGCAGCACATAATCCCGGATGCCCTGGCGCTCCAGCAACCAGGCGGCATACAGGCCGCTTAGTCCGCCGCCGACAATGGCGATACCTGTGGTGTGCATGGTTAGGCCTCCGCGACGACGTCGCCTAGGTGGCCGGTCTTGAGATAGACGGTGGCACCCTGGAAGCCAGCGGTGATATCCGGCAACTCGGAGGCAGGCAGGCGCATCCAGCTGCCACAGGCGTAGGATTTTTTGTCCGTTATCACCTCACCCGCCAGCACCAGCAGCTCAACGCCGCCCACCCGCTTAGCGAACAGGATTTCATGTGGCGCAAGACGTTGCAAACAGACCTGTTCAAACTCATCCGAAAAAAGCGTACACACCTCGCGGGTGCCCTGAGATTGCCAGGCAGCTGGATCGCGGGTGTCGATGCGCACGCCATGCTGCTGTTCGTGCACCCCCATCTGCCGCAGCTTGACGAAGATGATGGCACCGTCGCGGCTGAAAGGTTGGTGGCCCGAGCCAGGCGGATTGCGTAGATACCAGCCTGCCGGGTAATCCCCATCTTCATCCGAGAAAGTACCCGAAAGCACAAAAATCTCCTCACCGCCTGGATGTTCGTGGCGTGGGAAGTAGGAATCAGGTGCGTATCGCACAATGCTGGTCGCCCGGGCTTGCTCTGCGCCCACCCGGTCCAGCATTACGCGCTCCACGCCACGCTGGGGCGAGGCGACCCATTGATACTGATGAGGCGCCACCACGGCGCGGCGCGAGAAGTCGGCATTGATAAGCATGGATACTGTTCCAGATAAATTGGGTGAGCGGTGGGCTGACCAACTCGGCTGCAGCCAGCATCACTCAATATGACTTACTTAGTGAGCATACGCTTCCATTACTGGTGCCGAATAGCTCAACACAGCGCCAGCACTCTGAGATGATGGGGGAGTAGCTATACTGTACCCCTCACTGACAGGATGTCCCCAAAGCCTCTTGAAGCAAGACGCATTATGAGGTTGAAACCTATGACGGGAACAAGAAGTTGATCTCGCACATAATCCGTAAGCGCCCCAGGAAGCGGGAAGTAAGGTTAATAGTGTGCAAGCAACCCCGTGCCTTATCTGTGCCAGTCTCTCTGAACGCCACCTTGTCATTGGGTAATCCCCCGTAAATCCATCGCTACCAGAAATGAGAGCAATACCATGTGGCTGATCGTCCACCTTTTCATCATCGCAGCGCTATCAGTTCGCGTTTTGCTGCGACCACATCGCGACCCGGCGTCGCGCGTAGCATGGATACTTTTCATCATGGCCGTGCCCTACCTCGGTGCATTGGTGTATTTGATGTTGGGCGAGGTTCGGCCAACCGGCACGTGGATTCAGCAGAGGCGGCCTGACTCTGCGCAGTTCTTATCTGCCAATGCGGCCGCGCGTGACGCTACTATCCCAGAACACGCTTGGCCGGGTTTTGCGATAGGTGCGTCGATCAGTGGCTTTGCCCCCGTTGGCGGCAATAAAGGCCATTTGCTGGATGATTCAAACGCAACGATTGACGCCCTCGTCGCAGATATTGACGCGGCAACGCAGCATGTCCACCTGCTTTTTTATATATGGCTAGCCGACACAAACGGGCGTAAGGTGGTTGACGCGATAGTGCGTGCGGCCAAACGTGGGGTCACCTGCCGCGTCATCGTTGACGACCTGGGGTCACGCGATTTTATCCGTAGCGAGCACTGGTCGGCGATGAGCCGTGCCGACGTGCAACTGGCGCGCGCACAACTTATCGGCAACATTCTGGTTCGCATTTTGAAGGGGCGCGTCGACGTTCGTAACCACCGCAAAATCGTCGTCATCGACAACCATATTACTTATTGCGGAAGCCAGAACTGCGCAGATCCTGAGTTTGCCGTTAAAGCAAAATACGCCCCATGGGTTGATGCGGTAATCCGCTTTGAAGGCCCGATTGCCCAGCAGAATCAGCAGCTTTTTCTCACCGATTGGCTAATCTCTACCCATGAAGATTTTCGCGAACTGGCACATCAGCCCATGCCGCAGCCAGAGCCAGGTTTCGTGGCCCAGGTGATAGGGACTGGGCCCGAAAACCACTACTCTGCAACGCCAGAGCTTTTTGCCACATTAATGTTCAGCGCCCGGCGCGAACTGGTGATAACAACGCCTTATTACGTGCCTGATGACGCCATGCAAGCCGCGTTGTGTGCCAGCGCCCGTCGGGGCATCCCGACAACCATCGTGCTTCCGGCTCGCAATGACAGTTGGTTCGTGGGGGCTGCAAGCCGTAGCTACTATGCCGAACTACTTGATGCGGGCGTCTGCATTCACGAATACGTCGGTGGCCTGCTGCATGCGAAAACATTGACGATTGATGGCGAAATGACGCTAATCGGTTCAGCAAACATGGACCGGCGCAGTTTTGATCTGAACTTTGAGAACAATATCTTGTTCCACGACCCGCAACTGACGCAAACCATGCGTCGCCGACAAGAATCATATATCGCGCAATCGAGGCCCGTCAGCAAGACCGATGTGGCGGCATGGGGTTTGCGCTTACGTCTACGCAACAACATCATGGCTATATTCAGCCCCGTCCTGTAGCTACGCCTCATCTCAGCTAACGCCACGCCCTACTGGAGGTTTCAGCGACTAGCCACAACAAAGAGCCGCGGAAAAGGAAGCAGCACCGTGCCGTTGGCGAGTGCAGGATAGGCCTGGGTAATGGCCACCAGATAGCGCTTGAGGAATTCACTCTTTTCATCATCGTCAAGCAACTGCAGGTAGGGTCGCAGGGCCGAACCCTTGAACCACTCGACCACAGCAGCCGGGCCACCGGCCAAAGGATGATAGTAGGTTGTTCGCCAGACATCGACAGTGCTGCAATGGGGTTGCAGAAGTTCGTAGTAAAAGCTGGCGCCGTGCCGTGCAGGAAGCTGCAAGGTGCCAACTTTTTGCGCCCACGGGCCGTTGGCCGCCACCTCCCGTATCAGCCTGTGCGCTGGCTCTTCGAAATTGTCTGGGGTTTGAACAGCCATACTACCCCCGGGTGCAAGCATGCTGACCAAGCGAGGGTACAGCGCCGCATGGTCTGGTAACCATTGCAGTGAGGCATTGGCGAGAATGACATCGAATCGTTCCGCAGGGCTCCAGGTGCCAATGTCAGCGAGCGTAAACGAAATCGCCGGCAACCGTTGACGGGCCGTCTCCAGCATGTCTTCTGAATTGTCCACACCGATCACACGGGCATCAGGAAAACGCTGGGCGAGAACCTCAGTTGAATTGCCCGGACCGCAACCCAAGTCGACGGCCAAGCGCACATCGTCAGCGGCGCGGCCAGGTATCGCCGCCACCAGGTCTCGCACGGGGCGGGTGCGTTCTTGCTCAAAGGCCGAGTACTGCGTGGCTGACCATGTCATGGGGTTTCCTTTGTGGTGTGCACGGGTTCAATCAAGCGTAATTCTGCTAACTCATGATTGCAAATGGCTAGAAGGAAATAGTGGCACATTCGAACGCGC
The DNA here is from genome assembly GCA_013416395.1 of Alcaligenaceae bacterium. Classification (GTDB taxonomy): domain Bacteria; phylum Pseudomonadota; class Gammaproteobacteria; order Burkholderiales; family Burkholderiaceae_B; genus Allopusillimonas. The sequence goes on along the minus strand of JACCEP010000004.1, from coordinate 9,445 downwards.
TTTCTCGGCAAAAAAACTAAGGTCTAGAAACCTGATGGCATTGGACTAAACTCTCTACTGTGCAGGCTACCACTCGTGGCCAGTCTGGAGGAGGCTCCAACATGTCGATTGATCCCAACCGCGTCATCTTGACCGGGGAAAACCCGTTCATCCGCCTGAGCATTACTGACGGCGGCCCAATCACCACGAACGCCAGCTTCTGGCGCATCGCCCTTAGCCCCGGTGGGCCCGGCCACGTGCTGTACGTTAAGAGCGAGTTCACAAAGGGCCGTTGGCGTATTTACTCGGATAACATCGCAATGGCACGCTGGTTGCAAACCACCGTCCAAGGTATGCTCAATACTGAAACCGCCGACACAACGATCCCGGTGATCGATGCAGATTTCTCCCGTTCCGGCGACGTGCGCGACTTCTGGACCGAAACGCTAATTACCCACGACGAAGAGATCGCGCTGACCTGGCACGATATGGGCGACCCACTGCTCGTCCACACCCAGCCCAATGAAACGCCAGGACGGCCCTATGGGGTGTGCACACTCCTCATTCCAGCGCTCGGCGCACGGTTAACACACAATGGGGTGCAGGCGGACGGGCAAGCATTCGCCACGCAACGCGATGGACGACCGTTCAGCACGTGTGCGCTGGCGTTCTCCGAAAGCTGGACGGCAGCTCGCTAGATTAGTATTTGATGCCTAAAACGACGTTGACCAACTGTCGACGTCGGGATTGTTGCGCTCTGCGCTCTGCCACTTCGCGCTAGTCGGTAATGACGGCACCTTGTCACAACAGCAACCACCTCATCCAACAGACGACGCCCTCCCCCCTGCTCTGGTCGCCATCTCGCTCTTCCCGTCCCCCATCAACAACCGCAATATCGCAAAGGCAAAGCCTCGCGCTTTGTTTTCATTACCCAGAATCTCCATGGCCATTTTTTCATTGTCTGTCATGGCGTCTAGAACAATATCCTCAAGGCGCTTTGGAAACACCCCGTGCATAACCTGTTCGGGGCTGTGGCTATTAACCTGAGCCATGACTTCTTCGTCGCGGCTAATGCGGGATGCCACGCCGTTGGCAAAATGCAGCTGATCCTCGTCGCTGATCTCTGCGCCGAACAGTTCGTTCAGCGCGTCAATAATTTCTGAAAGCCTTTTCTTTTCTGGATCATGGGGCTTGCCAGTACCTACATCGCTGCCCGGCTTAAGCCCATATTCTTCACCACCCTCGCTCAGTTTCAACTCATGCTCGGCGCGTTTGGTCAGCCGATAGTGGGTAAGCGCCAGTTCTGACACATCCACGTTTTCGTCATCCAGGCGGCTGGTTTGCAACAAGGGGTGCAGATGCTTGGCATAGACATTTAGCTGCTCCAGTTCGCGATCTTCATAATCGACGATCTGGGATAAAAACTCATACAGTTTGACGAAGCTCTTTAAGTTCTTTTTGAACAGGTCCAGCTTGTCGACCGCTTCACCTGCCTCTTTCAACGTATGTTCGGCTTTCTGCAGGCCAACCTTATCGCCCTGATTTCGGGCAACACGCTCGGCTTGCTTGGCTGTGTTTCGCGCATCAACGGCAAAGGCGTAGCGCTTGGCAAAGCGCTCTTTGGCGGGCAGGCAAAAGTAACTTAGCTTGGACGCCGCCGCTTTAGGGTCAAAGAACGCCGTCGCGAAAGATACGACTTCTTCCCAATAATAAATATGCTCTTCATCAAGCTTTTTCTGCAGGTCGTAAACAATTTGCGGGTCTGACACGTCGGCCAGCTCGGCCTTGTTGTAGTAGGGCAAAAACGAGCTCAAAATATCTTGCGCGTCGTTGAAGAAATCCAGAATAAACGTTTCTTTGCCTGGAAATATTCGGTTCAGCCGAGACAGGGTCTGTACGCAGTCCACACCATGCAGCTTTTTGTCCACGTACATAGCGCACAGCTTGGGCTGATCAAAGCCGGTCTGATACTTATTGGCGGCGATCATCACATTAAAGTCTTGCGTATCGAATGCTTTTGCCAGATCGCGGCCATTCAAACCTGCATTTAACAGCGAACTTGTTTCACTGACCTCTTCCGGGATGACATCATCGGGCAGCACGGTGCCTGAGAAAGCAACAAGCGGGTGCACATCTTGATAGCCCTGTTCATTAACGTAGGTAAGCATGGCCAGCTGATAGCGCACGGCCTCTTGCCGGCTGCCGGTCACCACCATGGCCTTGGCCTGGCCATCAAGCAAATGGCGAACATGGCTGCGAAAATGCTCAACGATAATCTCTACCCGCTGGCTGATGTTGTATGGGTGTAGCTTTACCCAGCGCGCGAGCTTGGTGCGGGCCTTCTTGGTATCAACCTCATCATCAACGCCATCGGCATGCGCAAGCTTCCAGGCGGTGCTGTAGGTGGTGTAGTTTTGCAGCACGTCCAGAATAAAACCTTCTTCAATCGCCTGGCGCATGGAATACACATGAAAAGCCTCGGGCTTGTTGTCAGCACTCGGCGCCATGGTCGGATCTGGTGGGCGGCCGAACAACTCCAGGGTTTTCGCTTTGGGGGTTGCCGTAAAGGCGTAATAACTGATTCTGTCGTTTGGTCTGCGTGCCGACACGGCTGCATCCAGCATCTCTTCGGCGCTGACCTCTTCGGCGTCAGGGCGCTCGCTACCCAAAATCGCCTTAAGCTTGTTCGCCGATGACCCCGTCTGCGACGAGTGCGCCTCATCTGCAATGACGGCATAACGCCCACTGGCAAGCTTGGGGTATTTATCCAGCGCATCAAAGAGCGCCGGAAACGTTTGTATGGTCACAATGATAATGCGGGTCTGATCGGCCAGCGCTTGCGCCAACTGCTCAGATTTACTTTGGCTGCCAATATCGTTGGAAATCGGCTTGACCACACCCTGCGCATGCTCGAACTGATAAATGGTGTTCTGCAACTGTGCATCCAGCACGGTGCGGTCCGTCACGACAATAATAGAATTAAATAGTCGTTGCCCTGCGTCATCATAAAGCGACGCCAACTGATGGGCTGCCCAGGCAATGGAGTTTGATTTACCTGACCCTGCACTGTGTTGAACAAGGTATCGGCGACCCACACCTTCTTCACGGGTGGCAGTAATCAGTTGGTTCACCACATCCCACTGGTGATAACGCGGAAAGATCAACGATTCGCGCACACTGAGCTTGCCGTGGAAGTCTTCAGCCTTGGTTTTTTGCAGATGAAGAAAACGGGCCAGCACCTTCAGCCAAGCGTCTTTTTGAAAAAGCCGTTCCCATAAATAGGCAGTAGCGTAGGTATGCGCATTGGGTGGCGTGGGGTTGCCGGCACCGCCTTCTTCGTTACCCAGATTAAAAGGCAAGAAGTACGTATCATCCCCAGCCAGCCTGGTGGTCATGGCCACTTCATATTGGCTAACAGCAAAGTGCACCAAGGCGCCCCGCTTAAAGGTCAACAGGGGCTCGGGTTTGCGCGTAAGCGGGTCTTTGACCGGCCTGTCTCTGCGATACTGACGTTTGGCGTTTTCTACTGACTGTTTGAACTCACTTTTAAGCTCCAGCGTAGCCACCGGGATACCGTTTACAAACAACGCCAGATCCAGCCTGGGGTTGTAGTCGCCCTCGCGCGCATGCGGAGAATAAGAAAGCTCAGGCACCACACGCAGGCGGTTGGCACCGTAACGCGCCAATGCTTCTGGGTTCATGCCATGGTCAGGCCTGAAACTACACAAGTCGATTTTGACGCCGGGTACTTTATAGCCATGGCGCAAAACGTCTAACGTGCCTTCCTGCTCCAGGGCGCGGACGGTTTTCTGGACAAGAATTTTTACGGGATCGTGTGGATTATTTTTACTGAACTTCTCCCAGCGATCAGGGTAGGCAGTCTGAAAATAGGCCAACAAGTCCTCGGTATAGACGGCGTTAACGCGGTCGTAGCCAGACGACGTACCCACCAGCCAGCCTTGCGCTTCCAAGGCCTTGACGATGTCTTGTTGGAATACTGCTTCTTTACTCTTCTCCACAACCGCTCCTCTGGCTACCGGGCTTTTGATGCGTGGTGTTTAGCTTCGGGGGAACCAACCATCAGGAACAGACGCAGGCTTCGTCGTTGGCTCATAAGCCCTCCAGGCAGGGTTTGTTTTCTTGATTTAATTCTTGCGATGGCGGGTTAGCAGGTTGCCAGCCACGGACGTCGATTTTGCCGGTGACGGCGGCGGAGATTAGGGCGGAGCGGCGCTCGTTTAAAAGAGCAACTCCAAACTCTGCAGTGACAATCATAGTAGCAATTTTGGACGACTCAACGTGAAGAAAATCGGCAATGTCCTTTTGCTCTTTAAGAGGCGGTACGCCCACTTCAATTCCAACAACATCATCATTACTAAGGTTTGCTTGTTTGGTTCCTTCTGGGAGTGAATAAAGCCGATTAAGGTAGCTTTCACCTTGCAAAACGAACTTTAAAAAAAGGTTATTGAACAAGCTATGAGCCACTACCTTCGCCACCCGTTGATTCAAAAGATATCTCTCCCCCCCCTCCATTAAGATTGCAAATCCATAGTCTTGTTTCCCTAGGGTCCCTGTAAGAGAAATCAATAAATCCCCACCAGATACTACCCAATCACTATGGCTAGCCAAAAATGATGAATGCAAATACGTAGGCTGTCGATCAGGCTGGAACTTATTTTCATATAAATTTCCAATTTTAATCAGCAAAATTCCCTCATCAATAAAATCTGATGACTGGAAAGCAAACCCACCAGTAATACCGACACCGTACTTCACCTTCTTCACATCCCAATGTGCCGGCACTTCCCCCAGCCACTCCACCCCAGAATTTTTCATTGGAACGCTTGGATCCAGACCTTTGGTCACGGCCAGCGAAATCACCGCCTGGCGCTTTTCCTTTAGGAGTTCGATCAGGCGTTGCTGCTCTTCGATTAGGACATCGATTTTGGCGGTTTCGTGGTCGAGAAAATTAGCAATCTTTGATTGTTCTAATCGTCTTGGGATAACCACGCAATGATTGCTTAAATCAAACTGGCTCATACTCGGCAATGCCGTGCTTGTCGAGTAGTATGAAAACGGAATTACTGACGCTAGATAATAAACAAACCTCGGAATGGATTGGCTGCTGATCTCCGTATAAAACATGGTATCAACTGTCCAAAATTTCCCATTTATATACAAAGGCTTATCAATAGTGCCCTTCCTGCCCAACAGTACTGATTCGCCATCAAACAAATAGTCTGTTGCAAAGGCAAAGGGTCCACCAGATCCTATAACAGGGATTGCTTCTTTATCTTCTGTTTCTACGTCTTTGTAATCCTGCCCACTTCTGATCTTAGCGACGTTCTTAAGTCGACCTATCATCCAGTGATCCGGCACCTCCCCCAACCACTCAACACCAGAATCCTTATACGCTGGATATTTCGGAAAGCTCATGCCGACAACGCCTCAATCATCTGCTTGATCTTGTCGGTGCAAGCTTTCAGGTCGCGATCGATTTCTTCCAGCGGCCGTGGCGGCGTGAACACATAAAAATGCCGGTTAAATGGAATCTCATAGCCCACCACGCCGACTTCGCCATCCTGGGTATCTACTTTTGACTCGTCTATCCATGCATCGGGTACATGGGGTTTTACTTCCCGCTCAAAGTAGTCATAGACCGATTCGCTTAGCGGCACGTTCTCATAATCTCGCAGTCCAGCATCTGCCTCAGGCTGCCCTTTGTTCATGCAGATATCGGCTTCGGCACCCCGCTCGCTTAGCGCATTGAGTAAGGCTTTGGTTTCTGCCGTGCCAGACGGTGCGTCATAAGCACTCAGTGCTTGCTTCAGTGCTTTACGAAACTTTTCCCGGTTCTTGTAAACGACAGCGCCATCCATGGACTGCAGGGCCTGAACGAGGCGATCTCGCGCCTCATCGTCAAGCTTCTGTATGGATTTTTCTTCAAGCACTGCCTGGATGCGTGTCTCGGTAACCTGAAACGACAAACGCAGCGGGCGCTCGACGGTAATGCGCCGATAACCAAATGCCTCGTTGGCAAACAGTTTGCTTTGGGGTGTTTCTTCAAACTTGCCATACAGCCGTACCAGATCGTTAATCTGCTCATCAGTAATGTATTGGCGCTTGCTACCCAGCGATTTACGCATTTTGCTGAAATGCTGTGTGCCGTCGATTAACTGCACTTTGCCCTTGCGTTGGGCAGGCTTGTTATTACCCAGTATCCAGACGTAGGTGGCGATGCCAGTGTTGTAGAACATGTCGGTGGGTAGCGCCACAATGGCTTCTACCAGATCATTTTGAAGCAGGTAACGCCGGATCTCAGACTCTCCGCTACCCGCACCACCTGTAAACAAGGGCGATCCGTTCAAAATAATGCCGATGCGTGATCCACCCTCGCGCGGGTCTTTCATTTTGCTGACCAGGTGAAGCAGAAACAGCAGTGAGCCATCTGACACCCTGGGCAGGCCCGGGCCAAAACGCCCGTCAAAGCCGCGCAGTGTATGTTCCTCGCTAACCTGCTTTTGCACCTTTTTCCACTCAACACCAAAGGGCGGGTTGCTCAACATGAAGTTAAAGGTGCCCCCGGCCAGTTGGTCGTCAGACAGGGTATTGCCCAGCTTTATATTGCCGACTTCCTGCCCTTTAATCAGCATGTCTGCCTTGCAGATTGCGTAGGACTCAGGGTTTAGCTCCTGCCCAAACAGCGATACCGTAACCTTCTCGCTGATGTGTTGAATGTAAGCATCGCCTTCTGACAAAAACCCGCCTGTGCCAGCCGTTGGGTCATAAATGGTGACAATGCTGTTGGGCTTAAGCTGAGCATCTTGGCCTGTCATGACCAACGAGGTCGTCAAGTGCACGATATCTCGGGGTGTAAAGTGCTCGCCGGCAGTTTCGTTTGAGCTTTCTGCAAACTTTCGGATCAATTCTTCAAAAATCACGCCCATACCAAAATTGCTTAACGAACCCGGGCTCAAATCTATCGAAGCAAAGCGCTGAACGACCTGGTACAGCAAATCGGCCGACGCCAGTTGCTGCACAAAATCTTCAAAATGAAAATGATCAAACACCTCGCGGCCATCTGCGCTAAATGACTGCACGTAGCTCATCAGGTCATCGCTGGTTTGCGTATCTGACAAGGTGGCCAGGGTCAGTGGCGAGGCATTAAAAAACTGCTGGCCAGACGCCCGCAGCAAAAGCTTTTCTCTGACGGCGTCTGGCTTGTTCTGGTGCTCGCGGGCTGTCTGTAATACCGCGTCTTTGGTTGGTGCCAGCACACATTCCATGCGGCGCAGCAGGGTAAACGGCAAAATAATGCGCCCATACTGAGACTGCTTGAAGTCACCCCGAAGTAAATCGGCCACAGCCCAGATAAAAGAGGCCAACTGCGAGTATTTTTCTGCGTTCAAGCTACAACTCCTTACAAGGTAGTTGTAGCTTAACCTATGACAAAATTATCCTACAAGCCGTAAAGGCGCTCCACCCGTCCAATGTGTTCGCCCATGAGGTCTTGCGCACGCTGGACGTCTCGATCTACCAATGCTGAGAAAATCAGTTTGTGCTGAGCGTTGGAGGCACGACTTCTTTCTTTATCTTTGAAAAACGAGAGACGACGGCTTTCCGACATTATGTAGAAGGGGTTAACGAGTTGCATCAGGACGAGGTTGTGAGCAGCGCGAAAAATCGCCATATGAAACTCATAGTCCAAATTAGCCACTGATTCCGTCGGGTTATTGATCCCGTAATCAAAGCGCTCTACTATCAAGCCGATACTAGCAATATCCTCATCCGTTCGGCGCTGTGCGGCCATGCCGGCCGCCTGCACCTCAATGATGCGACGCACCTCTATGGTTTCAGCCAGCCTCTGTGAAGAAAGAGTGAGGTCCAGTTCAGAAAACAAAGTAAGCATTTCGAGACTGATGCGTTCGGGTGCGACGTTCAGGTAAATACCGGAATTCGGTCGTCGCTCTAAATATCGCAGCCCCTCCAAAACTGACAACACTTCGCGAACCACTCCTCTACCCACTCCGAACCGCTCAGCCAGTTCTCTCTCCGACGGAAGCCGCTCACCGGGGATATAGTTCCTCTGCTCGATCAACCTGACCAACGCCGCCATTGTGCGGGCTGTGAGCTCATCTTTTTCTCTAGCCATATCCAGCGCTTGCGCATCCCCAATAAAAGTCGGTTCGATTATATCGGTATGCACCGAATTTCAATGCGGCAAGGAGAGGATTGACTAGTAAGAGTCCGCCCAGTACCGTCTAGAAATCTCAGCGAATTTTCGTCAAGATAAGCGTCCACGTAAATTTTGTGAGATGGACACGTATTTCAATGAGCGACTTTCTTTCTTCAGTGAGTTCCACAGAGACCTCTCGGCGTCGCTACCCGGTCGAGTACAAGCGCCAGGTCGTGCAAGAATCGATGGTGAGCGGCGCATCGATTGCGCGGGTCGCACGGGCCCACGGTATCAATGCCAACCAACTGCACAATTGGCGCTGGCAATATCGGCGCGGCGACTTCGAGGTGGCCACGCAAGAGCCCATCCTATTGCCTGTGCAAATTCAAGCGGCTCAGGCGCTGCACAATTCACCGGCGCAGGCCGTTGGTGGGCAGGATGACGCCACTGCAGGCGATATTGAGCTGATGTTTAGCGCCGCGCGTGTTGTCATTCGCGGCGCACCAGACCAGACCACGCTACGCTGCGTCATCGACGCACTGCGGCTATGATCGGTTTGCCGGCGGGGACACGCGTATGGCTGGCCGCTGGTGCTACTGATATGCGTCGTGGCTTTGATGGACTGGCGACGACGGTGCAAGCCACGCTTCTCGAAGACCCTTTCAGTGGTCATGTATTCGTGTTTCGTGGTCGCAAGGGTGATCGCCTGAAGGTGCTCTGGTGGAGTGGCGACGGCATGTGTTTGTTGGCAAAGCGCCTGGAGCATGGCCACTTCGTGTGGCCCAGTGCCCAGTCGGGTTCGGTGCACTTAACACCCGCGCAGCTATCGATGTTGCTCGAAGGAATCGACTGGCGACGGCCTGCTCGCACACATAGGCCGACCCAGGTTTAGGTGAGCACTAAATGCCCCAAGAGTGGCGTATTTATTAGCATTCCAGTGCTTCATTGTAGACCGTTAAAGGCTGTTATTTGGTAAAATAACAGCTATGCTCAAACGCGCCCAACTTCCCGATAACATTGACGCTTTAAAGGCATTGCTGTCGGCGCAAGGGGCGCAGATCGCCGCGCTAAAAGAAGAAAATCAGGCCTGGCGCCAGGAGCGCGATGCGCTGCACCAGCAAAAGCATGACGACAAACAAGAGATCGTTCGCCTCTCCTTGTTGCTCGATAAGTTGCGTCGCATGCTGTTCGGCCAGAAGTCCGAGAAGCTCATCCATCAAATCGACCAACTGCAGCTTGAGCTGGAAGAGCTGCATATCAACCAGGGCGAACGTGCCCAGAAGGTTGAAT
>JACCEP010000045.1 GCA_013416395.1 Alcaligenaceae bacterium | reverse complement strand
TACGCTCATCCATGAGTAGAAAGGGTGATTGCTGGGATAATGCACCTATTGAAAGCTTCTGGGCACGGCTCAAACTTGCCAGTTTGGAGGACAAAAGGTTCAGCACACACCAGGCGGCCATTGCTGCAGTGATGGATTGGATAACGTTTTACAATCACCGAAGATTACACTCTGCCTTGGGGTACATGAGTCCCATGCAATATCAGCAACAGTGGCTGGCGAGTCAGTACAAAGCCGCCGCCTAAACCCGGGAGCTAAGGGCTACGAAAACCGGGGGCAAGTTCAACTTGTATCGTCTGGACGGCTTTCGTTCTGAAGTATGTCGCGCATTGCGACACGCTTTAATGCGAAGAAGCCAGCGACACAAGCAATCATGGGATCGCTTTAAGCGCCTGGCTAATCGCTATGTCCCACGCCCGCGTCAAGCACATCCTTATCCTGAACGGCGCTTTTATGCGTTACACCCGAGGTAGGAGCCGTATGCGGTAATTCTGCACGTACGGATCTGTGCGGGGGGCATCGGGAAACCGG
>JACCEP010000044.1 GCA_013416395.1 Alcaligenaceae bacterium | reverse complement strand
AGGCAATTCTGAGCATCCATCGTGCGCGTCAGAGCTTCGTCAAGGCGCGTACAGCGCAAGCTAACCAGATCCGAGGGTTGCTGACGGAATTTGGCTTTGTCATTCCCCAGGGAATCAGTCACATAACGTAAGAGACCGCCCAGTACCGTCTAGAAATCTCAGCGAATTCTCGTCAAGATAAGTGTCCACGTAAATTTTGTGAGATGGACACGTATTTCAATGAGCGATTTTCTTTCTCCAGCGAGCTCGACAGAGACCTCTCGGCGCCGTTACCCGGTCGAGTACAAGCGGCAGGTTGTCCAAGAATCGATGACTAGTGGAGCATCGATTGCGCGGACCGCACTGGCCCACGGTATCAATGCCAACCAACTACACAATTGGCGCTGGCAATATCGGCGTGGCGACTTCGAAGTGGCTACGCAAGAGCCCATCCTATTGAACTTGCCCCCGGTTTTCGTAGCCCTTAGCTCCCGGGTTTAGGCGGCGGCTTTGTACTGACTCGCCACCCACTGTTGCTGATATTGCATGGGGCTCATGTACCCCAAGGCAGAGTGTAATCTTCG
>JACCEP010000043.1 GCA_013416395.1 Alcaligenaceae bacterium | reverse complement strand
CCAACGCAGAGTAAGTGATGAATGGGCACTGGCCAATATCCGTGTGATCCACGCTGACGTGAAGCGCGAGTATGGATGGCCTCGTATGCACCAGGAGCTTCTTCGACGTGGCATAAGGATCGGAAAGAAGCGCGTACGGCAGCTGATGCAACGACACGCCATCCGTGCCAAAGACAAGCGTCGATTTGTGGCAACCACCGACAGTAAACATGCGCTGCCGGTATCACCGAACCTGGTGCAGCGACAGTTCAATCCAGACGCTCCCGATCAGCTCTGGTGTGGTGATATCACGTACTTGCCGACCCAAGAAGGCTGGCTGTACTTAGCCGGCGTCATAGACCTATTTAACAGGCAGATTGTGGGCTGGAGCATCAAGCCCCATATGCAGACCAGCCTGGTCAAGGATGCGATGACTATGGCCTATATGCGACGACAGCCCGCGCCAGGGCTGATCTTCCATAGTGATCGGGGCAGCCAGTATTGCAGTCGTGAATTCCAACAGACGTTGAGCACCTGGCAGATACGCTCATCCATGAGTAGAAAGGGTGATTGCTGGGATAATGC
>JACCEP010000042.1 GCA_013416395.1 Alcaligenaceae bacterium | reverse complement strand
AGCGGATAGCGCAAGCGCCTGCACCGAGCCGCCCCATTGCCCGCAGCTTCGCGGGCCCGGGTTTGCTTAGCCACGTGATGATCAGCAAATACCTGGATCATCAACCCCTGTACCGTCAGTGTCAGATCTACGAACGTGAAAACGTGAGCTTGAGCGAAAGCACGGTCGGTGATTGGGTGGGTGGTGTGCACGAATTGCTGCGCCCCTTGATTGAGGCGCTACGCCGCCATGTCTTTGCAGCCGAAAAACTACATACCGACGACACGCCGATCAAGGTACTTGCACCCGGCACCGGCAAAACACGAGAGGCACGCCTGTGGGTTTATGCCCGTGATGATCGCCCCAGCGGTGACACCACCGCGCCCGCTGTGTGGCTGCGTTACTCGCCTGATCGTAAAGGCATTCACCCGCAAACGCATCTGCAGCATTACACCGGTATCCTGCAGGCCGATGCGTTTGCCGGGTACGACAAGATTTACGCCTCAGGCCGTGTCATTGAGGCCGGATGCTGGGCCCACGCGAGACGGAAATTCCACGACATTCATGTCAGACAGGCCACGCCCATTACGACCCATGTGCTTGAGAGAATTGCCGCGCTTTATAAAATTGAATCGGCCATACGCGGCAGCCTGCCAAATTTAAGACAATCCACCCGGCAGGAACAAGCTAAACCCGTCGTGACTGCATTGCATGCCTGGATACGGGAACAGT
>JACCEP010000041.1 GCA_013416395.1 Alcaligenaceae bacterium | reverse complement strand
GTAAGATTCCGGCGAACACACCTTGACGCCTGCTGATGCAGGCGTAGTTGTCAGTCAGGGTGTGGCAGGCTGCCAATTATGCGGCAACAGTTCGTCGATCTGGCTGGCCCTGTGTGTGGGCAACCGGGTCAGAATGTCTTTCAGGTACGCGTGCGGATCATGGCCATTTAATTTGGCTGACTGGATCAGACTCATGACGGCAGCGGCGCGCTTTCCAGCACGTAATGAACCTGCGAAGAGCCAGTTTCGGCGTCCCAGAGCTATAGGTCGGATTTGCTGTTCAATATAATTATTATCAACCGGGATCCGCCCATCATCCAGGTAGCGCGTGAGTGCCACCCAGCGTTTTAGGCTGTAGTCGAAGGCTTTGGCCGTGCCCGAGCCATCAGGCACCCGTAGTCGTTGCGCCAGCATCCACGTGTGCAGTTTGTCTGCAATTGGTTTGGCCTTTTCCTGGCGGATCCGCCATCGGTCATTGGCATCCAGCGCTTTGGTTTCACGCTCGATCTCGTAGAGCTCGCCGATATAGTCCAGGGCCTGCTTGGCAAGCTGGCTTTGGTTGGCCACATGCAGATCGAAGAACTTTCGTCTCGCGTGGGCCATACAACCAATTTCTGTGATGCCCTGGCTAAATCCCTGTTTGTAGCCCGCATAATCGTCCACCACCAGATTGCCGCGCCATTCGCCCAGAAACGCACGAGCGTGTTCTCCAGCACGACTGGG
>JACCEP010000040.1 GCA_013416395.1 Alcaligenaceae bacterium | reverse complement strand
TTTACCGCCCAGCACGGCTGTAGCGCCTTCCTTCTTCGCCACGTCGATGTAGTCCAACACCTTCTTGAACTGCGGCGGCGTGGTAACAGGCCCCACTTGCGTATCGGCACTCATAGGGTCACCCATACGGGCGGAGCTGGCCACTTCCAGCAATCGCTTGACGAACTCATCATGGATGCTGCGTTGCACCAGCAGCCGCGAACCCGCTATACATGTTTGACCCGTTGCAGCGAAAATGCCAGATATGGCACCAAACACCGCCTGCTCAAGGTCGGCATCCTCAAACACCACATTGGGTGACTTGCCACCAAGCTCCATGGACGTGTGCTTGAGCAGGCGCGCGGCTTTTTCATTAATGATGCGACCGGTGGCGTCCGAGCCTGTAAAGCTGATCTTCGCAACAAGCGGGTGCTCAACCAGCGCAGTGCCTACTTCTGCGCCAAAGCCCGTCACCACATTAAATACACCCGGTGGAAAACCCGCCTTTTCAAATAGCGCCGCAAACTCAAGCGTCGATGCAGACGTAAACTCTGACGGTTTAACAACCACCGTACACCCTGCCGCCAAAGCAGGTGCAAGCTTCCAGGCCAAAAGAAGCAAGGGCGAGTTCCAGGGCGTAATGGCAACCACAACGCCCACGGGCTCATGACGCGTGAAGGCAAAATATCCCTTCTTGTCCAGCGGCAGCGTGCTTCCTTCTATTTTGTCGGCCAGGCCGCCATAGTAATAAAACCATTGAGGAAGATAGTTCAACTGCCCATGCATTTCGGCAAACAGCTTGCCGTTGTCGCGCACTTCGGTCTCGGCCAGACTGGTTGCTTCTTGCGCAATCAAGTCGCCCAGCTTGCGCATTAGCGCACCGCGTTCAGTTGCCGTCATCTCGGCCCAGGGACCGGTCGTCAAGGCACGGTGCGCCGCCTGTACCGCCAGGTCTACGTCTTGCTCATCACCGCGCGGGATCTCAGCCCAGGGTTCGCCCGT
>JACCEP010000003.1 GCA_013416395.1 Alcaligenaceae bacterium | reverse complement strand
AGAATTGCCGCGCTTTATAAAATTGAATCGGCCATACGCGGCAGCCTGCCAAATTTAAGACAATCCACCCGGCAGGAACAAGCTAAACCCGTCGTGACTGCATTGCATGCCTGGATACGGGAACAGTTGCCGACCCTGTCGCGCAAATCTGATACGGCTGTCGCCATCGGCTACGTCCTGAATCATTGGCAGGCGTTGACGCGCTTCCTGGATGATGGGCGCATCGAGATTGATAACAACGCGGCTGAACGGGCCTTGCGCGGAATTAGCTTGGGCCGCAAGAACTACCTGTTTCTGGGTTCAGATGCCGGCGGCGAACGCGCTGCCACCATGTACAGCTTGTTGGGAACCGCCAAGTTGAACGGTGTGAACCCTGATGCATACTTGCGCCACGTCTTGACCGTGATCGCCGATCATCCGGTGAATCGGGTTGACGAACTGCTGCCCTGGAACGTTACGCTTTAACCATCGGTCACCGTCAATTATCTTGGCCGGTCCGTCAAGACGGCCTTGAGCGGGTGCTTACTATCCATCGTCATAGAGTCCAGAAGCGCAGAGCAACAGGCGGCTGACCTCGAAAAGGCACTTGCAGCACTTGATAAGGCTCGGCTTCGAGTGTGTGCGACAGCGCCCAAAGTCGCCCGTGATCTAAACGAAGCCGGCAGAGCAGCTGGCAGGTCATCTGAAGAGGCCAAGCGCGCAACCGTTTCATGGCAGGGACTTGGCACCGCCCTTAAAGGGCTTGGTCTGGGTCTGTCTGTAGGCGGCCTCGTTTCAATGTTCAAGTCTGTAGCGACGGACGTAGAAGCCCTGAACAAGATGTCCGAGCAAATCGGTATCGCGATTGAAGATCTGGGGGCCTTGCGCTACGCCGCAGCAGATATGGCAGGCATGGCCGAAGGCCGCTTTGACATGGCATTGCGTCGGATGACGAGGCGCATCGGTGAGGCTGCCGATGGTGGCGGCCCAGCTGCTGACGCATTGAAGCGTCTGAAGTTGGAAGCACGAGAGCTTGCACGGATGGATGCAGGTACGCAGTTTCGTACGATTGCCGAAGCTATTGCGAGCATGCCAGCCCAAGCAGACCGTCTTCGCGCAACCATGGCCTTGTTTGATACCGAGGGCATGCCTCTGGTCACCATGTTGCAGAAGGGATCTGGCGCCATCAAGGAAATGGAGGCAGAAGCTCGGCGTCTGGGTGTGACTATCAACAAGGTTGATGCTGGCCGGATCGAAGAGTTGAACAGTGCTTTTGAACGGGTAGCTGCTGCAGCGAGCTCGTTATTTGGTGGTGGCCGCGCAAAAGGCGGGCGGGTTTCGGCCGGGCGCATGTACGAGGTCAACGAGGGAGGTGTTCCTGAGCTTCTCAAGATCGGGAAACGGCAGTTTTTGATGATGGGTGCCCAGAGCGGGCATGTGACGCCGCTAGCTGGAAGGGCCAGCGCAGGAGGCGGCAGTCACGCAGCATCGAGCGTCCCTATCGTCAACATTACCGTAAACGTCACAGAAAGCGGCACTTCTACATCTCAAACGGGCAATCCTACTGAGCTCAGCTATCGACGTTTAGATGGAATCCGTAGCGGTGTTCAGGATGAGCTATTGCGCTCTCACCGTCCTGGCGGTGTCGACTGGAGAATTAGGAATGGTCAGTTCGTATAGATATTCCGGTTAATGGGGCTCGCGCAGCCATTCTCGCAAGGCATTGTTTGCGCGCGTTTGCCAACCTGGGCCGGTGGCGCGCAAACCTTCTAGGACATCCGGATCAAACCGGATAGTCGTGGATACTTTACGTACTTCTGCAGTGGAGCCTGCAGGACGGCCAGGTCGTCGAGCTTGGATTTCGTCAGGGGTATGCACGCGGGCACGCTCGCCGTTTTTTGCTTGCCGGACAGACTCAAGCAGATCACGCTCAAATTGGCTAAGTTCATTGGTTTTCGGCATGGTGCTACCTCACAAGTTTACGCAGTTCTCTCAGGAACGCCTGAGAAAGATTATCGGTCGTTGATTTGGGATACACGATCAAAAGACTGACTGTACCGTCGGCCAACGTCATGTAGTAGATGACCCTGACGCCACCTCGCTTACCAGTACCGGCGCGGCTCCATCGGACTTTTCGCAGCGGTGTGGCGCCGGGAATAACATCCCCTGATTCCGGGTTTTGCGCAATTCAGTCTATGAACGCCTCGCGCTCGTCGTCACTCCATACAGAGGCCGCATATTGCATAAACATGGGCGTTTCAATGACGGTAAGTATGAATTTATTGTAATAACATTAAATTAAAGTAGCAAGTATATATTGTTAGTACAAATAATTGAATTGATATTTTTCAGGCTCTGCGATGGCAGGGCCTTTTTGATGGCCCGATTTGTTGATGTCTGATTTAAGGAGTTGGGGTTCGCAGCGCAGTACTGCGTGAGGTAACGATCAGCTCTTCAAAGTACGTGCCTTTTTCGCGCTCCGAGACGGCGGCGTTACGGTAAGTATTCAGCAGGGTTGTCAATGCGGACATAATTAAAATCTCGTTGTAGCAGGTGTAGAGTAGATGACGTTCAGGAGCCGTCTTGACGGCCTATCGTTTGTAGATCTAATTGGTGTCAGGCTAATTCCATTCATCTACACGCTCGCCGGTGGCCTTAACAGTCGCGATGGCCGCTTCTAAGCGCTTTAAGATCGACGCCAGAGGTTCGTCAGCCTGATAACGCAGCAAGGCCAAGGCCTGATGCCCATCGTAAGCCACTGCCGCATTGTTAACCGGTTTGATATGCCCGATCATAATATGGCCATCACCGTTAACGAGCGCTTCGATATGGGGGTGTTCAGAGACGGTTATTCCGTCATTGGCAGTGTTTCGTTTTACTGGTCGGGAAGCCATGGCAACAACTCATCAACTTTATTGGAGGGGGGATCGGTAACACGTTCGAACATCGAACTTAGGGGAGGGCAGTCAATTGAGGCCCTTTAGAGTTAAAACATAAGTCTCTAAATCACCCCGAATTGTTTTCGGTCTGCATATCAGGTCAGCAAGAAGAGTTTCATCCTTCCAGACAGACACTCCCGACGTTACTAGCTGGTCGATGGAATCATAGGAGGTATAAACCTTGTAGCTGTATTGTCCATTAGGAATCGTTACGATATGGTTGTGTGGCCACCTGCTCGTCCACACATGCGCTACTCCCACTGCACATACCACCCCTGATAGTAGCGTTGCGCCCCAATTTCCTCAAAGCCCGTAATCTTCATGGCTCGTTCGCTAATGAGCGCCTGCAATTCAGGCTGCCAGAGGTCGGGAATAGGGGAGTCCATATTGGAACCGTACAGGCCATGGCGAACTATAGTCAGTTTCTTTACAACCCTGCGCAATTCGGGGTGCATCGTCGCCTCCAGGCGGAACGGCCCTGGCACAGGTGGGTCGCGGTCGCGTTCAGGCAGCTTTTGGCTGCCTCGCGGGACGCACGGGCATCAGCCAGGCTCACTGTTGGATAGTCTCCGAAGGTCAGTACATTTTCTTTGCGATTTAGCTGACGATATTTCATCCGCCATATTTTGCTGCCTGCAGCCGTCAATTCCAGATATAAGCCACCACCATCAAAGAGCTTCTTTGGCCCAGTCGGGCTATATCGTGCTTGCCGACAGCGCAGGTCGGTCAACGGTGCAATGACGCGCGCTACTTTCCATACCCCCAAAAATATTTCGCATACCCCCAAACATACCCCAAAAATTTTGTGATGGCAGGCGAGGGCATACGAACCAAGGCGGCAGGTATTGGGCAATAAAAAACCCGCAAAGCCAATGGCCATGCGGGTTTTTTAAAGATCTATGATGATTGTTACGGCATCATAAACCGTTATCTTTGGTCGGGACGGCGGGATTCGAACTCGCGACCCCTTGCACCCCATGCAAGTGCGCTACCAGGCTGCGCTACGCCCCGAAGAAGAACGAGAGTATATCCTAGATGAAACAGAAGCACAAACCGCATACGAACAGACTATGAATTAGCCCACCTGGAATTGGGTTTCAGGGTAGCGAACACGGCTGCGTTTTTGCGTTGCAATACTGTATACCAACGTGAGTGGGCCGAGCCGCCCGGCGAACATGAGCACCGTCAACATGATCTGGCTGGGTGCGGAAAGCGTTGGCGTGAGGTTGCGCGTCAGGCCGGTGGTGCTGACGGCCGAAACGATCTCAAACAATATGGTGATGAAGGGCGCGTCCTCGAAAACAGTCATGAGTAGTGTGCCAATGAAGATTAGCGCTGAAGTAACCAGCACCAGGGCCAACGATTTTTGTACTGTTTCGGGCGAGATCGACCGCCGCAGCAGTACCACCTCTTTACGCCGAAAAATATAAGACCATGATGCGGCGAGCAGCACCACAAACGTACCTACCTTGATGCCGCTGGCGGTACTCAGCGAGCCGCCGCCCACGAACATGAGCAGCATGATTACCAGGGTTGAGCTGTCGCGCATTTGCGTGATGTCTACCGTCGTGAAGCCCGCTGTTCTGCTGGTGACGCTGTGCATCCAGGCCGCAAGCGCCTGCTCATGTACCGGTAGATCGCCCAGGGTTGTTGTGTTGTTGAATTCGAGCAACCATAAAACGAAAAAACCGATAACATTAAGCGCCAGGGTACTGATCAGCATGATTTTTGTGTAGGGCAACAGCCTGGCCCAGCTGCGCTTGCTGCTGACATCACTGAGTACCGAAAACCCGATCCCGCCGAGAATAATTGAGAACGTGATGACCATCACGGTAATGGGGTCGCCGACGAACTGGGCAAGACTGGCAGGAAACAATGAAAAGCCGGCGTTATTGAACGCGGCAATACTGTGAAAAATGGCTCTGTATATCGCTGTTATCCAGGGGTAGTCGCGTGACCACCAAAGGGCCAGGATGATCGCCATGACCAGCTCAATGCCCAAGGATATTTTTACAACCGATGAGGCTGTGCGTCGTATGCGCGATACATTGGTCTGGTTGAACGCCTCGAGGGCAACCGCCTGGTGCGTCAGGCTCAATTTTTTGCCCAACGTTACGGCGGCCAGTACCGCAAAGGTGACAAAGCCCAGGCCACCTGCCTGCACCAACAAAATCAGTACGATCTGCCCAAAATGAGACAGTTGCGCTGCCGGGTCGATAACAGTTAGACCCGTAACGGTTACGGCGGAGGTTGCCATGAAAAATGCCGAGAGCAGGCTGACGGGCTCGGTGCCTGCCACCGGTAGCGACAATAAAAGCGTACCTAATGCAATGAGGGCGAGAAACCCGGTCGCCAGCATAATGGGCGGGCTGGCGCGAACCTGGCCAGTGCGCCGGATGCGCTTATAAGACGACTGATAGTCGGAAAACGAGGGAAGCCAATTGCGCATGAATCAGGCCAGTTTTGGGGCAATGGTTTTAAGTACCGAAAGCTGGCCCAGCATGACCAGCACGTCTTTGGCCTGTAACTGAAATTCGGGGGGTGGGTGTACCGTGACCTGGGTTTTACGCTTGATCAGCAACACGTGCAGGTCGCGCATATTGGTGACCACCTTGCTTAGCGCCACGCCTTCAAGGCGTTCGCTTACGTCGATCTCCACGACAAACTCACCGTTTCCAATCGAGATATAGTCATTTACCATGGGGTAGCTGAGAGCCTGCGCCACCCGTGCTCCCATTTCTTCTTCAGGGTGAATGATGCGCTGCACCCCAAGCTTGCTTAAAATAAGATGCTGGGCATGCGACGAAGCCTTAACCCAAATGGTATTAATGCCCAGCGACTTAAGGTGCACCACACAGACCAGGCTGGCCTGCACGTCTTCGCCGATGGCCACAAGCACCACGTCGTAGTTGTCTAGCCCAAGTTCTTCAAGCGCTGCGCGGTCGGTGACGTCGGCTATGACGGCACGAGTAAGGCTATCGGCATGTTTGTCGATCAGTTTTCCGCTGGCATCCACGGCCAATACCGAGTGTCCCATTTTCATCAGTTCAAGCGACGCTGATGCGCCAAATCGCCCTAGGCCTATGACGGCGAACTGTCCCATGTGTTGTTCCTTGATGAGTGTCTGCAATGCCCGGCAACAGATACGATAATGGAATCGCGGCCTGGCAGTGATGTCTGAAATCTGGTAAAAACCCTTATGGACAATGGCAATGAGTGGTGGGGTTGTTTTTGGTACTGTATAAACGACCCACTGCGATGCCCACAGGCAGACTATGACTAAATTGTTTGAGCCCCTTCAACTTGGGGCTGTAACGCTACAAAATCGTATTGTAATGGCACCACTGACGCGTAACCGTGCGTCTGAGGGGCGTGTGCCCAATGACTTGATGCGTCGTTATTATTGCCAGAGGGCATCTGCTGGCCTTATTGTGTCTGAAGCCACCTCGATCTCGCCGCAAGGGGTGGGTTACCCGCATACGCCGGGTATTTGGTGCAGCGCCCAGGTCGAGGGCTGGAAACGCATCACTCATGCCGTGCACGAAAAGGGCGGCAAAATGTTTTTGCAACTTTGGCATGTGGGGCGGGTGTCAGACCCCGAATACCTCAGCGGGCAAATTCCAGTAGCGCCCAGCGCAATTGCCTGCGATGGGTATGTAAGCCTGTTGCGCCCAAAACGTCGATATGTAACGCCACGTGCTCTGCACATCGAAGAAATCAATCGCATTGTTGCTGACTTCACCGAAGCGGCGCATAAGGCCAAAGAAGCTGGTTTTGATGGCATTGAAATACATGGTGCCAATGGTTATCTTATTGACCAGTTTTTGCACGATGGCAGCAACCGGCGCAATGATGAGTATGGCGGCTCTATTGAAAATCGCACACGGTTTTTGCTGCAGGTGGTCGATGCATGCATCAGTGTTTGGGGCGCAGACCATGTCGGCGTTCATCTTTCACCAGGTGGCGGCGCTCACGACATGCACGACTCCAACCCGGGTGCGCTGTTTTCATATGTTGCACAAAAACTTGCCGAACGGCAGATCGCGTTTCTTTTTCTTCGTGAAACACCTGGCGAAACCGCTCTTGCTCCCGAAATAAAGCGTGTGTTTGGTGGTTGTGTCATTGTCAACGAGCAGTACAACCTGGCGTCGGCGCGTCATGCACTTTTAGAAGAGCATGCTGATGCAGTGGCCTTTGGCAAGGCATTTATAGCCAACCCCGATCTGGTACAGCGACTCAAAGTTGGTGCGCCCCTTAATGACTGGGACGCCACAACTTTCTATACAGCAGGGCCCAAGGGGTATATTGATTACCCTGTCATGTGTACTGATGTCGAGCCTTCTGCCAGTTCGCCCGACGATACGAAAAAACTGTCGCAATGCGCGTCGGCATGCTAACTTTGCCGTAATGCCTGCTTACAGGCACAATACGGTAGCCCCAAATCGGCGGGCACTGTCGGCAGGTTTGCAAGGAGGGTTGGGTGAAAGCGCCAATTACAGTAATCATTTCGGCGATCGTGCTGTCTGGGTGTGCGCTGGGCGTACAGCCTGATGGCTCTTCTCCCAGCGTTACATACACTGCACCGCGTCCTTATCAAGCCGTGTATTTACGGGTTCAGAGCCAGGCTGAGCTCTGCCTGCGCGGTGACAAAGATCAGTATGATGTCTACGCTGAAGTTGATCCTGCCAGTCAGACGGGTTCAGTGTCTGTGCGCGGGCCGCTGTCAGATCTGGTGGTGGCGCGTACTGAAATTAAAGCAGTTGACCAGGCAAATACCCAGGTTACCCATACGGTGTGGGGTGTTAAGCCGTGGGATGAAGGCGCGCTGAGCGCCATGCGGCGCTCAGTGATGCTTGATACGTCTGTGTGCGTGGCTTACCAGGCCGAACGCACACCTGTTCGCTAGCCAGGCTGGCAAGGCCCCATACATGGCCTTGTTTACTACGCTAGCCGTGCCTTTACCTGAGCCGACAGGGCTGCCATGTCGGCGCGGCCTGCCAGTCGTGCTTTTAACAGCGCCATTATTTTGCCCATGGCGGGCCCGCCGGTAACGCCACTTGCGGTCACCTCTTCGATGGCGGCGGCAATGGCAGCGTCAACTTCTTCTTGAGATGCTGCCTGCGGAAGAAACTCTTGCAGCACGGCCAGTTCGGCTTTTTCTTGCTCTGCTGTTTCGACACGGCCGGCTTGTTCAAAGGCTGCGATAGACTCGCGACGCTGCTTTACCTGTTTTTCTATGATGGCAACAATGTTGGCGTCGTCGAGTTCGGTTCGGTCGTCGATTTCTTTTTGCTTGATGGCGGCTTGCAAAAACCGCAGTGTGCCCAGACGGGCCGAGTCTTTGGCGCGCATGGCTGTTTTGACGGCATCAGAAATCTGTGGCTTGAGCGTGTTGCTCATGGTGGCTTTCCTTTGTGAAGAAGTACGTATTTTAATGGATAAATGCACACTGCCGGGCGGCTGATCAAAGAGCGCGACAAGCCTGGACCAGACAATATCTAGCGCAAACGCCCTTGCGTTTCTTCAGGCGGTAAGCAGGCCAATTAATGGAAATTACGACTGCGTGTAGGCAATGTGCCGAGTAACGGTGTCAGGTCAATAAGCCTGGAGGCCATTAAATGACAGATGCCCGACTGCCGCTGCCACACACCATACACACCCATTAGCTTGGCATTGATCAACTCGGCACGCTGACGCCGGGCCAGATCGGGGTAGATGATGACGTTGATGTTGCCGGTTTCATCTTCAAGGGTTACGAAGACAATGCCGTTGGCGGTAGACGGGCGCTGACGTACTGTAACAATGCCACAGGCGCGGGCCAGCCGTCGGTCTGGGTAATTGTCGTTCATCATGGTAGCTGTGGCAAAACGTTTTGCCTGCAAGGTGTCGCGCAGCAAGGCCAGTGGGTGTCTGCCCAGCGTCAGGCCCAGCGACTGGTAGTCAGCCACGATGTCTTCGCCTTCTAAGGGGGCAGGCAGTTCAGGGCTCTCGCTCTCTTGTATGGGGGCGTGCCGCAGCATGCCCTGCAGTGCAGGGGTTGCCGCCTGCCAGCGCGCCTGTCTGCGATGGCCGCTTAATGTCTGCAGCGCATTGGCGGCCGCCAATGCGTCGAGATCGTGGCGGTTTAGTGTCGCCCGCGTTGCTACGTCGTGTATTGAGGTAAATACGCTTGCTCGGCGTGCGGCTTCTATGCGCAGCCCCGCTTCTTTAGACAGGCTTTTGATGCAATTTAGTCCAAGACGGACAGCAGGGCGCTGGCTTGTTGTTTCTTTTTGCTCTAGTGTGCATTCCCAGCTACTGACCATGATGTCTGCAGGCAATACCGTGACGTTATGACGGCGTGCATCTTGTACCAGTTGGCTGGGTGCATAAAACCCCATGGGCTGCGAATTGAGCAATGCAGCCAGAAAGGCCTCAGGCTCATGGCATTTGAACCAGGCGCTTATATAGGCCAGCTTGGCGAAACTGGCCGAATGGCTTTCAGGGAAGCCGTACTCGGCAAAGCCTTCCAGCTGCCGGAACAGGGCATGAGCGAAATCTTCAGAGCAACCGTTGGCTATCAACCCTGACACAAGGCGGTGCCGGAATCGGTCAACCCCGCCTTTGCGCCGCCAGGCTGCCATCGACTGACGTAGCTGGTCAGCCTCATCGGCGGTAAACCCCGCCGCCTCCATGGCAATTTGCATGGCCTGTTCCTGAAAAATTGGCACACCCAGGGTGCGCTTTAGTACACGAGCGATTTCAGGTGTGGGGCTGGTGGTCTCCTCGTCGCCGTTGCGCCGCCGCAGATAGGGGTGCACCATGCCGCCCTGGATTGGGCCTGGGCGCACAATGGCCACCTGTATGACCAGGTCATAAAACTCGCGCGGTTTGAGACGGGGCAGCATGCTCATTTGTGCTCGCGACTCGATCTGGAACACGCCTATGGTGTCGGCGCGCTGTATCATTTCATAGGTTGCGGGGTCATCGTTGCGGATATCTTGCAGCGGCAACGGATGACCGCGACGCGCTTCTACCAGCTTCATGCAACGCTGCAAAACTGACAGCATGCCCAGCGCCAGCACGTCGATCTTGAGCAGCCCCATGGCGTCAAGATCATCTTTATCCCACTGCACCACACAGCGGTCAGGCATGGCGGCATTCTCGATGGGCACCAGACGGCACAGTTTGTCGCGCGCAATGACAAAGCCGCCCGGGTGCTGGGACAGATGCCGGGGAAAGCCCAGTAGCTTGTCTACCAGCCAGGCCCAGGTTTTGGCACTGCGGTCTTCAGGGTTTAGACCCTGCTGCGCCAGCGCATCAAGCAAGCCTTGCTTGCCATCCCAGTAATGAAACGAACGTGCAACCCGGGCAACCAGGTCGGGGTCGAGATCCAGCACCTTACCCATGTCGCGGAGCACGCTGCGGATGCGATAGCTGCTGACAACGGCTGTCAGGGCTGCGCGGTCTCTTCCGTATTTGTTGTAGATGTACTGAATGACCTCTTCGCGGCGTTGGTGTTCAAAATCAACATCGATATCAGGTGGCTCTTTGCGTGCCTGGCTGATAAAGCGGGCAAACAGTGTATTGCCGTTTTCAGGGTTAACTTCGGTAATGTGCAGGCAGTAGCAGATTGCCGAATTGGCGGCTGAGCCTCGCCCCTGGCAAAGAATGCCGCGCCCGCGTGCAAACTGAACAATGTCGTAAACCGTCAGAAAATAAGGTTCATAGTTGAGGCTGGCAATAATCGCAAGCTCGCTTTCGATCTGGCTGCGTACCTTGTCGCTCAGGCCTGACGGGTAGCGTCGGCGTGCTCCCGCGTAGGTTTCCTGACGCAAATAGGTGCCGACCGTCATGCCATCAGGCACGATTTCTCGAGGGTATTGGTAGCGGATTTCGTCCAGACTGAAGTGGCACAGATTGCTGATGCGCAGGGTTTCGCGCAGGGTGTGCGCGGGGTAAAGGTTAGCCAGTCGCAGACGACTGCGCAGGTAGTGCTCGGCATTGGGTTTGAGGGTGTAGCCGCAACGCTGTACAGGCTGTTTTTGGCGGATGGCTGCGAGCGCATCATGTACGGGCTGACGTGAGCGTGTGTGCATCTCGGCCTGGCCGAGAGCGACCAGCTTTAATGCAAAACGCTGCGCGGCCTGCTCCAGGGTCAGCCGATGTGCCGCATCGGCATGATGGTGGTGCAGCCCCAGCCCCAGCCACAATCGGTTTGGGAACGCCTGCTGAAGACGCGACAGATGTGTTTCGAGCACGTCGGCAGCTACGCCATAGGCAGGCCGATAAATAGCAAGGCAGTGAGGAAGCTGTTTCAAATGCTCATACCCTGGCCCGGCGCTAATGATGTCGTTCAGGCTGAGCTGGTAGCTACCTTTGGCGCTGCGACGACGCGCCAGAGTGATGAGTTCTGACAGATCGCCATAGCCGGTTGCGTTGCGGGCCAGCACGATGATTTCCATGCCGTCCAGACGAAAACGGCTGCCGATGATGAGTTTGATGTCGTGCTTTTTTGCTTCGGTGTGGGCCCGCACCACACCTGCCAGAGAGCAGTCGTCGCACAGCGCCAAAGCCTGATAGCCTAGCCGCGCGGCGCGCTCAACCAGCTGCTCGGGGTGTGAGGCACCGGTCAGAAACGTAAAGTTAGACAGGCAGTCAAGCTCGGCGTAGTCAGCCAGAGAGGAAGTGGTATGAGACATGGTGTGTTGGTGGCTTGTTAGCCAAACAGCCCCTGCAGAAACCACCCTGCGCCCTGGCTTTCGCGTTGTCGATAAAGCCAGTAACGTGCGCCATTGGCGTCGCGGGCAATGAAGTAGTCGCGTCGCTCATGCCCTGAGGGGCTCCACCACCCGCTTTCGAGGCGCTCGGGCCCGTGGATTAAATGCAGGCTTTTACCGTTGTGTACTGGTCGGTTGGCAACAACCGTCAACGGCTGTGGTGGGTCAAGCAGCCAGAAGGGGCGGCTATGCATGGCCAGACGGGGCGGCATGGTGGCCTTGGCGGCTTTGGATTTTGCGGTGCCTGTAGGGGCCACGACAGCGCGAGGCCTGGCGGCAGATCGAGACGGGGGGGCTGAAGGGCTGGAAGAGATGTCTGGATCGCATTGGCTGTCATGAATGGGGCTCCACAAGTTGGCTTGCTCAGGTCGGTAGTCGGCAACGGGCTGGCTGCCAAGCACATGCTGGTCGCCCAGGCGAGCGCGCAAAAGATCGAGCAGGCGTCGCTCCTGGTGCAGCCATTGGGTGGGTTCTGGAAACAGCGTACCGCTGTGGGTTGGTCGAGTGGCTGTTTGCGTGACGGATAAGGTTATGGTGATGACAGGGGCAGGCAGGGTAATGGCCTGTAATCGTTCTCGCAATACAGGCAGAAAATCATCTGGTTGCCACGCACTTTCAGACACATGAAGTGCAACCTGCGTAGGGGCGCGTGCGTGACGCCCTTTTTCGTGGTGCAGGCAAATGCCCAGGCTGCGTGTGGATAGCTGCCTGGCTTGAAGCCAGCCACTTAGTTGCTCTATAAGTCGCATGGTAACGACCAGAATGCCGTTGCAGTGTTCAATGCGCTCGGTCAGTTCGTAGCGCTGCGAAAATGTGGGGGGCGCTTCAAACCAGTTGAAAATTTCGGTTGCCTGCCCGTAGGCGGCATCGACTTGCTGCAGTAATTGCGGGCTGCTGCGCTGTTGCAGTGCTTTGCGGGGAAGCGCCCGCAATTGTTGCAGGGTGCGGCAACGTATGCCATCGAGCCAGTCAGAATAGGGCTGCGCTGCGGGCAATACCTGCGCAGGCAAAACGTTGAGGCGTTGTGCCAAGTGGTGTGTGGTGAGCACGCGGTGTTGGCCTGACGGCTGACGCGAAAGCACCCATGCACCCATAGCGCTGGGTGCCATGCCCAAGCGCGCGCGTGCGCCCTGATTACGCAAGGTGGCGTGGATGCGATGACAAAGCGTGCGTGGGCCACGAAACAGGCTGAGGCTGGCGCTGACTTCAAGCAGTATGGCCTGGTCTTCCAGAAAGCTGACATTGGGTGTGTATTGCAGCAAGCTCAGGGCCGTGTCGTGTAAATGCCGGCGCCGTGCATGGGGATTGTCGCTGAGCAGCTGTATGCCGCACGCCAGCCCGCGGGCGGTGTCTGCACTTGTGCCCGGGCGCACCCCTTGTTTCTCGGCCGCTGGCGTACACAAAAGAATACGGCCTTTGTCGAGCACGGCAGCCATGGTGTCAGCGGACCAGTTCGGAAAGCTGATGTCCAGGCTGTGCGTCGGCAGATAAAGGCTGATCCAGAGTGGCATGATGAGTCGTGGTGGCGTGTGGGGCAGGGTCTGGATAAAAAGTGATGGGTAGTTGTTTGTCGCAAATGGGGCCCTGGCGTTTGACAATATGAATGGCAGCGCCCTGCATGGACGGCTGCAAAATGAGGCGCAGCGGAGCAGGGCTGGCCTGTTGGGCAGCAAGTGGGGGGCGCAGCATAATGAACAGAGCACCACTTTGCCGGGCAGCCAGGTGCAAACGGCGTAAAGAGGCCTGGCGTACCTGGCTGGCCCAGCACAGCAAAACAGAACAGGCGTTGTGTTTAAGGACTTGCTCGGCTGCCCACAGTGTGTCGCCCGGGGTTTGCGGACGAATCCAGACAAGCCTGTGCGCATCAAGGCCCCAGTTAAGCCAGCAATGAAAATGAGGACTATATGGCGGGTTGACCAGCATGATGCTGCGTTCTGCATCAAGAGCGGCCAGGGCGGGTTGCAGCAAGCGAAGCTCGCCGCAGCCGGGCTGGCTGGGCATGATTTCTATGAGCGAGCCAAGCGGCCAGCCATGACCGGGCAGCTCGTCATCTAGTGTGGCAAAGCCGGTGCGTACTGTGGTGGCTGGGCCATGAAATAATTGCGAGCCACGCCACAATGCAGGATGGATGCGTTCAGGGTGCTGCAAGACGGGTGAGAGCAAGGTTGTCATAGGCTTTATGCCGTAGTTGGGCAGTTTGGGCCTCGCAGGTATAGGCAGTGCAAGGTATGAGTAAGACCTGGCATACCTGCAGACAGGCAGTATTTATACTGTTTAAATATACAGTATAAATCAATGATGGGCGAATCGGCGTCTGGATATCAGGCAGGCCCTTCTTTGCCTGCTACCTGTCTTGTGCAAGGCCTGCATGGTTCTGTAAAAAGAGGGGCAAGTGTTGAACATGTTGCGAGCGCATTCCCCACCCTAGCTAACGGGCAGGGTCAAAAGTTGAAACGAGAAACCCCCCGCTATAACGCTTTGCGTTTAGCTGCGGGAGATTTCATTGTTTCTGGCGTACAATTTTCATTAAACACCCTGCTTCTATTCTTTAAAGCCATCTGAAGCAGGCTGTACAAGGAGATGTATATGGCAACGGCTGCGAAGCCCGGTGTACCCGAGCCTTTTGTTTTTATGCCCCGCAACCAGAAACCACAACTGCTTTTTGTTCTGTTACATGGTGAATCTGCCAACCCCCGACAGCTTTTCCCGTTGGCTGAGGCTATAGGGAAAGCGTTTCCGGCAGCGATGATTGTGCTGCCCTATGCCAGAGAGAAGTGGTCGGCAGACTCGCATGGTGCTGATACGCAATCTGCAGATGAGGCTTCCACGTATTACTGGATCAAGCCGCAAGAAATCGATGCGGGCAATTACGCGGCTCATGTCGCTCAGGTGTTGCCCACGCTTATCGGGCAGATCGCCGCGCTTCAGCAAAGCTACGGCCTGACTGGAGAGCACACAGCACTGGCGGGGTTTTCGCAAGGGGCTTCTGTAGCTCTTGAGGCCGCCCACGCCCATTCGGGGTTGGCGGGTCGCGTGTTGGCTTTTTCGGGGCTGTATGCTCGAATGCCTGACAAAGTACCACCCACTACCATGCTGCATTTCTTTCATGGCGCAGATGACCAGCAGGTTTCTGCCGATGAGGTAGAAGCAACCTTGACCCGGTTGGGTCAGCTTAAAGGCGATGCCACGCTTGATGTGGCATCAGGCGTGGGGCACGAACTGCACGAGGCACTGATTAGTCAGGCAGTGGTGCGGCTGCAAACGTGTGTGCCATTGCGTAGTTGGGAAGAGGCCCTGGGTATGCTGCAGCAAAAATTGACGGCACCCGAGCAGGGCCGGCCCGCTCGTAAAACAGTGCATTAACTACCGCTCCTGGGCACTACAAGCGTCCCCGGCCTTCAGGCCGGGGGAGCAACAAGTAGTATGAAGACCTAGGCCCCACAGCTACGCTGGGCAGTGGGGGAATCAATCTGCGCCTGAGGCGGGGCGCTTCCACAGAAACCTGATGTCTACACTGCCTTCAGAGGCAATGGTTATCTGTTTTGACTGTGTTTCGCCCTCATAGGTCGCAAATACCTTGTACTTGCCTGGCGACAGTCGGGCCAGAAAAAGCGGGCCAGGAGACGTGACGTTAAGCACATTGGCGTCATGCTCGTCACGCACGACCACCTGGACATTGCCTGCATAGGCGACAGCCGGGCTGCCTTGAGCCTGGCTGGCAAAAGTTAGCGCCAGTGGGTACTGCGACTGTGCGGCCTTAAAGGCATCAGACTCTTCTTTGCCTATGCCGCCACTTACGTACTCAACGCCGTTCTGGGTTTGTGCCGGGGGCAATTGCGCCCAAGCCGCAGTGGAGGCGAGCGCGCCAATGACCAGGCACAGGCTTGCCGCTGCTTTTGAAAGGGCGTGATTTCTGGTGCGTGTCTTGATCATTTCATTCTCCGTAAGTAGACATCAGGCCTGGCGTGGGCAGCCACTGCTGCTTTTAAGCATTGCAGCACCCATGACTGCGTTGCAGGCGGCCCAGGCATTTTTAATTGTACCTATCCATGGCTGCAACGCCATGAGTCAAATGCCCGTCAAACGTCGTCCAAGTGACGTGGTGTGTTATTAACCCTGGCTGTGCTAATACACGGCGACTAATTGTGGGTGGAGCTGGCTACCTGGTGGTCGCTGGTTTCTTGTGGGCAGATGTCAAAGGGCCAGTCGTGGCGTCGTGCAATAGTGCCGGCAGGTGTGTAGCTGACTTCACTAAATAGCGCCTGACCGCTGGCATGCACGGCAATAACGGTAGAGCATCGTGTGCCGTACTCGGCGCTCACAATAAAGGGGCTGCTTAGCAGGCGTTCGCGTTCGAGGCTAAGTCCGGTGCGGGGCAGCATGTCGTCGCGCGCTGTCGTTTCGTCTTGAAGTATTTCGAACACCTCGGTTAACGAACGCTCAAGCATGTTTACCGGGAATGCATCGAGCGCGTTACGCAACCGTTGCGCCTTGGGCCACGGGGTATCCAGCAAGTGGTTGGACAGAACATAGCGGCCAGGCTCAAGGCTGGCGGGTTGTGCCTGCCCCGTGCGGTTGCCGACATAGCGCGCGTCGTGAAGATCTCCGACGATAAGATTGAACCCGTTGTAGGCCTGGCTACCGCGCTGTACTTGCCCTGCGTAAGCCTGCGGTGTCATGTCGCTTTGTAAAAACCGGCTGACGAGCTGGCCCCGTGTTGGTGCATCAGGTATTAGACGCGCTGGATCACGGTAATTGGTAATAAGCGCGTACCGACCCTGTTTTGTCATGCCCAGCCAGCTACCTTGCCCCTGCAGATCAATGCCCGCAATAATGCCAGGCCCCAGCGTGTCGGGGCGTGCCGGCACTGTGGGGCGGTGATGAAATTCATCGCGGTTGGCAGCGATAAATAAGGGCCAGTCAGGGTGAGTGCCAATGGCCAGGTAAGCGATACACATGCTGGTGTGGCGCTTTAAAGCATGGCCACGGTGTGCCCGCCATTGTTTTCAACCAGATTGCGGATGCGCACGGCGTCACCGATGCGTGAGTAATGGCCCGAAGAGTTCAGCAGCACGATGGCGACGTCGCGGTTGTCGATCCGCGTAAGCATAACCAGACACTCGCCAGCCTCATTGATAAAGCCTGTTTTTGATATGCGGATGTTCCAGTCAGCGTTTTTGACCAGTCGGTTGGTATTGTTATAGACGAGCGTTCGGCCTTTGCCCACTGCCACTTGATACTGGTCATCGGTGGTGTAGCGATGAATAATGGGCTGGTGATTGACAGCCTTCAGAAGCTTGACCAGATCGCGGGGTGATGAAACATTGTCACTTGAAAGGCCTGTGGGTTCGACGAAGTATGTGCTGCGCATACCCAGTGCGCGAGCCTTGTCGTTCATGGCACGTACAAATGCGGGCATACCGCCTGGGTAATAACGGCCCAGCGCATGGGCGGCCCGGTTTTCGGACGACATGAGCGCGAGGTGCATCATATCTGCCCGGCTGAGCTCAGTGCCGACTCGCAGACGCGAGCGAGAATTGCGCAGGCGGTCGACATCGGCGTCAGCGATCTGCAGTATTTCATCCATGGGCTGCCCGGCCTCTGCAACCACGAGCGCAGTCATCAGTTTTGAAATTGACGCAATAGGGCGTACTTCATCGCTGTTTTTGTCGTACAGCACGGAAGCGCTTTCGAGGTCTTGCACAAACGCCACTTCGGAGCGCAGCGCGGCCTTCAGCGCGGACGACTGGCTTTCATTAGCATGGGCAGGTCGACGGATAATGACATCGTTCTGTTCAGTTTGCAGGCTTGCTCGCACAACAGAGCCTGAGCCCTCATAAACGATAGGGCGCAAATTTTGACGATGGACGACGTGGGGCTTATGCAGGTCGGCCTTGAGCTGCACACTGGCGTCTTCGCCATTTTTGGCTTGTGCAGTTATGCCGATGGCAAAGACCATGCATAGCGGGGCCAGCGCAAAAGGTAGAAAGCGGCGCAAAATAGGTTTCTTGATTGGCATGGCAGCGTCGAAAACGGTTCTTGATGGGAATGATGATATCAAAGAAAACGCATTTATATTATGAAGTTACATCATTTACCTAAATTTTTTTTGAACTCTTTTGTAAATGCTCGATGCTAGCGTGGTTTTTGCTGGATGAAGTTACAGTGGTTTGCCACGGCCTCTCAAATCTGGACTGTTCCGGCATTAACCCTACGGTCGAGGGCTCGATCCGTGTTATTGTCGAAAACCTGCCTTTTTTGGCTGGCCTCATCCGAACCTGTTGACACTCACTGTTATGCATCCTGTTTTGCCTGCCCATCTGATTGCCCGCTGGCTGCTTGTGCTGGTTGTGCTGGTCGGACTCTATTTTTTGCGTGGCTTTTTGGTGCCCGCACTGGCAGCAGTCATCATTGCGATGGCCAGCTGGCCGCAATACCGTCGTCTGCTTCGCCGTTGCGGCGGGTCTGAACCCATTGCCGCGACCATAGCCTTGCTCGTCGTGATCACCGTGCTTGTGGTGCCGCTGTCACTGGCGCTCACTTATGCCATTCGCGAGGCCAGCAGTTTTATTGGCTGGGCGCTTACGGCCAACCGTGAAGGCGCATCTACACCCGAATGGATACTGGCATTGCCCTTGGTGGGTGATTACCTGGCCCGGCAATGGGAAACCTATCTGGGTCAGCCCCATGCGCTGGGAGAAATGGTCGAGATCGTTAGTGGTGAGCATCTTGGCAACATCTACCGCATGTTGCTGGCGGCCACCGGCGATGTATTCCGCCTTGTGTTAACCGTGCTGTTCATGCTGATCACTCTGTTTTTTGTTTATAAAGACGGTGCCCACATTCTTGCGCAGCTCGATGTGGTGGGCGAGCGCATTCTACCCACTCGCTGGCAGCGTTTTTCACGGGTTGTACCTGCCACCATCAACTCCACGGTAACCGGCATGGGCCTGATCGCTCTGGGCGAGGGGGTGGTGCTTGGTACCGCATATTGGATCGCCGGCGTTCCGTCTCCTGTGCTGCTGGGCGTGGTAACCGGGTTTATGGCGCTTGTGCCTGGGGGCGCTCCGCTTTCGTTTTCTATCGTATCGCTTTATTTAGTGGGCTCAGGGCACGCCATGGCGGGTTTGGGCCTGTTTCTGTGGGGCACGGTAGAGTTATTCATCGTCGACAAAACGCTCAGGCCAAAATTAGTGGGTGGCCCCGTTAAGCTGCCATTTTTGCCCACGTTTTTTGGTCTGGTTGGCGGCGTCCAAACCATGGGGCTGGTTGGGCTGTTTGTTGGGCCGGTACTCATGGCGCTGCTGGTTGCCATATGGCGTGAGTGGATACTTGAAGAAGAAGAGCCCATTTTTGTGCCCGACGTACAAGGCTCGACAACCACAGTTATCGTGGAACGGCGGGCTGACGTGTTGTGATGGGGCTCGTCGTGCCTCAGGCTGGAGACGGAATTAAAAGCTCTTCAAGTGTGCCGCGTAATGTGTCCAGCGACAGGCTGGCGTCCAGCGCGGTTACCCTGCCGTCAAGTACCGCTTCAGGCTGGCGCAGCGCCTCGGCATACGCTTTCCAGTTTTCCAGCTTCCATTGATCGCGCGGGTCGGCGCGCTGCACTATGCGTTCATAACGCACGGGCAGTGGCAGGTCTAGCCACACATGGCGCAAAACCGTGTGGGCGGGCAGGCCCAGGGCTGATGCCGAAAACAGCGCACCAGAAGCCAGCTCGCGATTCCATGGCCCGGGCAGTACAACGTCCATGCCAAGTTCCAGCTGGTCGCGCGCAATGCGCAGCGTGCTCTCATAGCCCAGGTCACGTACGTGTTTTTTGAAGCCGGGGCTGTCGCGATCATAGGGGTCGAAGCCCAGTGCCTGCAATAGCGGGCCCGACCAGCACTCGCTGACCGCATCTTTATCGAGCACGCACCAGGCGCGGCCTATCTGACGCTGATGCTGCACAAAGCTGTTGGTGAGCGTCGTCTTGCCTGTTCCGGCGTGACCAAGCACGAAGAGGGCGGTTGGCGGTGAATGCAGCGTAGTTAGCTCAGAGGTCATTCGATATTTTGCGCTTGCTCGCGCATCTGTTCGATTTGAAGTTTGAGATCGATGGCGGCCCGGGTCACGTTAAGCGCTGAGGCTTTTGAACCCAGGGTGTTGGCTTCGCGGTTCATTTCCTGAAACAGGAAGTCAAGACGTTTGCCGGCGCTGCCGCTGTTTTTGCGGGTGCCCTCGGCAGCGGTCTCTCCGGTTTTCAGTAAGTGTTTGAGCTCAGTAATATGTGAGCGCAGACGTGAAAGTTCTTCGGCTACATCAATGCGCATGGAAAATAGCGCGGCTTCTTGTGCAATGCGAGCGCTTAGTTCTTCGCCACTGATGCGCTCAAAACCGTCGGGGCTGACGGACGCCAGGGCATCGCGAAGCTTGTCGGTGAGCCTGTTTTTATGCTCGGCAAGAATGGTGGGCAATTCGGTTTCGACTTGCTCAACAATGGTGCTGCAGGTGGCGGCGCAGTCTAGCATGACGCTGGCCAGGCGCTGGCCTTCGCGCTCGCGTGCTGACTGCATCTCGACCAGCGCCTGATCGGTGGCTTGCTGACACATGGCCATCCAGGTGTCAATATCAAAG
Organism: Alcaligenaceae bacterium; assembly: GCA_013416395.1. Taxonomy (GTDB): domain Bacteria; phylum Pseudomonadota; class Gammaproteobacteria; order Burkholderiales; family Burkholderiaceae_B; genus Allopusillimonas. The sequence continues at coordinate 619,762 of JACCEP010000003.1, read as the reverse complement.
GCTTCGGTATTTCCTGCGCCACGCGTGGCAGAAATAAGTTCGGCAAGCGTAGGTGCCGGAACATCGGGTATAACGCGACGTGCTACGGCAAGCTGGCTGGCGGCGCTGACAAGCAGTGTTTCGTCCAGTGCGGCATCGGTGCTGGTTGCGGTGCGTGCGTAGTTGAGCCGGACTTCGACTTTGCCGCGCTTGACGTGTCGTGCAAGCGATTCGCGAATTAAGCCCTCGGCCATGCGCAGGTCTTCAGGCAACCTGAAATGTATATCAAGAAAGCGGCTGTTGACGCTGCGAAATTCGATGGTGACGCTGCCTTGGGCTGATTCGGCGCGTGCGCTGCCGAACGAAGTCATACTGCGGATCATGCGCGGAAACCTATGTTTGTGACGTAAGACGCCATTGTAAGGTACAGGTTTGCCGGGCATGCGAAAATGAACCTGTTTCCGAACTCATTTATAAAGAGGCGTTTTCTTGACCAGTCTTTCAACTTCACCGGCTTCAGGCATTACCCGTCCTTCGGGGCGCCAGCAGGGGCAGCTTCGTCCCGTTGTCATTGAAACCGGCTACACCCGATATGCCGAAGGCTCAGTACTCATCAAGGCTGGCGAAACACATGTTTTGTGCAATGCCAGTGTGCTTGAGAAAGTGCCGCCTTTTATGAAAGGCAAAGGCCGGGGCTGGGTCACCGCCGAATACGGCATGCTGCCACGCTCCACGCATACACGGTCAGACCGTGAGGCAGCGCGGGGCAAGCAAAGCGGGCGCACGCAAGAGATTCAGCGCCTGATTGGCCGCAGTCTGCGCGCTGTGTTTGATCTCGAAGCATTGGGCGAACGCACGATCCATCTTGATTGTGACGTTATCCAGGCCGACGGCGGCACTCGCTGTGCAAGCATTACTGGCGCCTTTGTGGCCGCAGCCATTGCGGCGCGTGGGCTGGTTGAGCGTGGTTTGTTGCAGGCCAGCCCGGTGCGCGACCATGTTGCAGCTGTATCTGTAGGCCTGTTCGAGGGGCAACCCGTGCTTGATCTTGATTACATTGAAGATTCAGGCTGTGGTGCCGACATGAATATTGTCATGACTGGTGCAGGCCATTTTGTTGAGGTGCAGGGCACAGCCGAAGGGCAAACGTTTGCGCGCCAGGAGCTGGGCATACTGCTCGACTTGGCCCAGACAGGTATTGCCGAGTTGATACAGATGCAGAAGCAGGCACTTGCATAATGCATGGCGCCTGGGCGTTGTTCGCTTTGCCTGCATGACAAAGGCCGGGCAGGTGAACTCAGCCTGTGTTCGGCCCTTATCAATTCAATAGCATCCGTACGCCGAGTGCTCAGTGAACAAAGGCCGGGCAGGTAAGATAGCCTGCCCGGCCTTTATCAATTCAAAGCTGTGTATACGTCAGGTGCCTAGGGGAAACGCTGAACAAGTCCGAGGACGAAAAAACATCTCAATAAAATCAATCGTTTACGGTATCGGGCTTAGTTGTAAATCGGCTTGTTCAGACCTTTCTTAGCCGATAAATCGACCGACCAATGGCGTGGACTCCAATCCCCATACTTTGGTGATCAGGTCGCGCACTTCGTCGGCTGACGCTGCATTGCGGTATGTACCGAGGCGCAAGGCTTTGTCTTCCAGTTCTGCACGCGAAAGCGTGTTTCCTGGGTCGCCTTTGGGCTCATCGACACGTCCGTTTAGCGTCTGGCCATCACGGGTACGTACTGTCACCTTTCCGATCCAGCGGTTTGGGTAAGCCGTATCGACTTCTTCGTCCAGCTCCATCGTGACGCGCTGGCAAAACTGACGCACCTTAGCGTTGTCGAGGGCGGCGTCGAACTCTGCCAGACCGGCGCGGCCATTTAGTGCGATGAGCGCCAGCACGGTACCCATGGAGAACTTGGACTGATGTACGGTCTGTGGGTCGGTGACCGGCCCGAGCACGTCAATGGCGCCTTGGTGAACCTGGGCGACGACTGATTCGATGTCGTCAGCCTTTAGGGAGTGCGTCTGCATGAGCGTAAGCAGGGCGTCGGCGGCTGGGTGCGTATGACGGCAGGATGCGTGGAACTTGAAGGATGTTTCTGGAAGCGCCCAGCGGGTTCCCAGCCTGTCAGTCAGGCGGGTCGGGTCTGCATCGGTAGACATGCCTGCGCCCATGCCTTGTACGCCTTCGAGTATGCGCTGGGCACCGGTAAAACCGTCTTGGGCAAGATAGGCGGCGAGCAGCCCGTTGCCTGCTGCGTTGGCCGTATGCAGCTGCTTGGAGTCGGCGGCGTCACGTAAAAATTCCCACAAACCAGCGGCTTGTGTGCCGGCAGAGCCAAAGGCGTGCAGCATCTGCTCGGCGTTTAGGTTCAGTAAGCGGCCAACGGCTGCGGCCGAAGCCAGTGCGCCCGCTGTGCCGGTGGTGTGAAAAATTTTATAGTGCGAGCGACCAAGAAACTCGCCGACGCGAATGCCAACTTCATAGCCGGCAACGCAGGCGACCAGCAGGTCTTTGCCGGTGCGGCCCAAGGCCTGAGCTGTGGCGATGGCCGGCGGGAAGACCACGGCGGCCGGATGAAAGACCGAGCCGTTATGGACGTCGTCTTGTTCCACCATGTGGGAAGCAGCGGCATTGACCATGGCTGCAAACATTGGGCTGGTCGTTTTGCGTGTAACCAGATTTTCAGAGGGGCCGCTGGTAGGGCCCATGGTCTCGGCAAAGCGCGCAATACTCTGTACGGGACGTGCACTGGAACCGGCCAGCTCTGAAGCCAGGCAGTCCAGCATCAAATCTTCGGCGCGGCGAAGAACGGCTGACGGGATGTCCTCAAAGGTGAGGCCAGATGCAAAAGAGGCCAATTCGGCGCTTGGATGGCTCATGGTCATAGTCGTCGGTTCAATTAAAAGGAACGTGGCAGGCCGAGAACGTGTTCGGCTACGTAGGACAAGATCAGATTGGTAGAGATAGGGGCAACCTGATAGAGTCGGGTTTCGCGAAATTTGCGCTCAATGTCGTATTCGTTGGCAAAGCCAAAACCGCCATGAAATTGCAGGCAGGCGTTTGCAGCTTCCCATGACGCGTCAGCAGCCAGCATCTTGGCCATGTTGGCCTGGGCACCACAAGGCTGGTGTGCGTCAAACAGTCGGCAGGCTTCGTAGCGCATGAGGCTGGCCGCCTCGATGTTGATGTGGGCCTTTGCAATCGGAAACTGCACACCCTGGTTTTGCCCGATAGGGCGTCCAAACACGATGCGTTCTTTGGCGTACGCGGTTACTTTGTCGATGAACCAGTGCCCGTCGCCAATGCACTCGGCGGCAATCAGTGAGCGCTCTGCATTCAGGCCGTCCAGAATATACCTAAACCCTTTGCCCTCTTCACCGATCAGATTTTCGGCAGGTATCTCGAGGTTTTCAAAAAACAGCTCGTTGGTTTCATGGTTAACCATGTTGGGAATGGGGCGCACATCCATACCGTTGCCGATGGCAGTGTGCAGGTCAACCAGAAAAATAGACATGCCGTCTGCTTTTCTCTTGACCTGGTCGAGTGGTGTTGTACGGGCAAGGAGTATCATGAGGTCAGAATGCTGTACGCGTGATATCCACACTTTCTGGCCGTTAATAACGTAGCGGTCGCCTTTGCGTACGGCAGTTGTCTTGATTTTTGTAGTATCTGTGCCGGTGGTCGGTTCGGTAACCCCCATAGACTGCAGGCGCAATTCACCTGAGGCAATACGCGGCAGGTATTTATCTTTTTGTTCTTTTGAGCCGTGGCGCAGCAGCGTACCCATGTTATACATTTGCCCGTGGCAAACGCCCGAGTTACCGCCATTACGATTGATTTCTTCCATAATGACCGATGCTGCCGTGAGGCTCAGGCCCGAGCCGCCGTATTCTTCGGGTATAAGGGCAGCGAGCCAGCCAGCTTCGGTCAGAGTGCGAACAAATTCGTCCGGATAGCCTCGTTCCTCATCGATTTTTCGAAAATACTCTGGCGGAAACTGCGCGCAAAGATCGCGAATTGCGTCGCGGATATCCTGATAATCGTGCTGGACGTGGGTCATGGTGGGTAAATTCCGAGGTAATTACAATAGTGTGATGCCTACTTTGCCTTAAGCGCCGCCGCTTGCCAATTATTGCTTTCTTAAGCCAGCGTTTGTAATTTCTTAAGTGACAACAATATAACCATGCATTTTGACCTGATAGACATGCAGCTGATGGTAAATGTGGCCGGGGCGCAGAGCATGACAAAAGGGGCTGAACGCTCTTTTCTTTCGCTGCCTGCGGCCAGTAACCGCGTTAAGAATCTTGAAAGCCAGCTGGGTACGGCGTTACTGTATCGCAGCAGCCAGGGGGTTACGCTGACGCCATCGGGTGAGGCGTTTGTGCGGCATGCGCGTATTGTGTTGCGCCAGCTTGAACACCTGCGCGGTGATATCCGCGAGTATGCCAGCGGTGTTAAAGGGCGCATACGTGTATACGCCAACACCACGGCAATGAATGAATTCATGCCTGCCATTTTGGCAGCCTATCTGGGTAGCCACCAAGATGTCAATGTAGAGTTGCGCGAGCGCCTCAGTTATCAGGTGGTTAAGGCCGTAGCTGATGGCAGCGCCGATATTGGCATCACTGCGCAAGAGGGCGGTGGCGAAAACATTGAATTTTTGCCCTACCGTACCGACAGGCTGGTGCTGGTTACCCATCGCGATCATCCTTTGGCGAGTCATGCTGCGGTCGATTTTGACGCCACACTCTGTTACGACTATGTCGGGCTTTCAGAAACCAGTGCTATTCACGCATTTTTGCTGCAGGCAGCTGATGATCTTGGGCGCATGCTGCGCTTTCGGGTCGAGGTCAGCAATTTTGAAGCCGCCTGTCGCATGATTGCAGCACATGTGGGTATTGGTGTCATTCCCGAAACCGCCGCGCGTCGCTACGTAAAAGAATTGCCGCTGGCGGTTATTTCCCTTAATGACACCTGGTCGCTGCGTAAATTGCACATCTGTGTAAGACGATTTGATCATTTGCCCGTTTTTGCAAAAGACCTGGTTTCTTTGCTCGTCAAAGACGCGGCTCAGGGCAATGACCTGGCAGACGGCGAAGACACGCCCGTTCACGATAAGGGCATACCTGGCGATGAAAAAAAGCCCGGCAAGAAAAAGACCGGAGGTCGTCGCAATGTCGCATAAGGTTGTTCTGGCGTCCAATAATGCAGGCAAGTTGCGTGAGTTCTCTGCGATTTTAGGTACGGCAGGCATTGACATGGTGCCGCAGGGTCAACTGGGTGTGTCCGAAGCAGAAGAACCCTTTGCAACCTTTGTCGAAAACGCACTTGCCAAGGCACGCCATGCCAGTCGTCAGACGGGTTTGCCAGCCATGGCTGATGATTCAGGTCTTTGCGTTAACGCGCTGGGCGGGGCGCCGGGTGTGTATTCCGCCCGGTATGCTGCGCTTAATGGGGGCGAAAAATCCGACGCGGCTAATAACCAGCAGTTGATTTCGGCATTAAAGGGGCAGGCAGATCGTTCTGGGTTTTATGTTGCCGTATTGGTTTATTTGCGTTCGGCCGATGATCCCACACCTGTCATCGCCGAGGGGCGCTGGGCAGGTCAAATTGTCGACGCGCCGCGCGGCAGCAGTGGGTTTGGCTATGATCCACATTTTTTTATTCCCTCTCTGGGCAAGACGGTGGCCGAACTGGCCCCCGCCCAGAAAAACGCCATCAGTCACCGGGCCCAGGCTTTGCAGCGCTTGTTGAGCGCACTGCAGCCCGATACCGTTGGCGCAACAAAAAGGTAAGGCAACATGGAAAACCAGGTTCGCCGGCCCGGCGTCATTCCGGGGCCGCAGGGGCGTCCGATTCTGGCGGTATCTCCGCCGCTCTCTTTATATGTGCATGTGCCCTGGTGTGTGCGCAAATGCCCCTATTGCGATTTCAACTCTCACGAGAAAAGCGGTGATCTTCCAGAAGAGCAGTATCTGGCAGCTCTGGAGGCTGATCTGGAACAAGCCCTGCCGCTGGTATGGGATCGCCCAGTTGTCTCGATATTTATAGGCGGAGGCACGCCCAGCCTGTTGTCGGCCAGTGCGATAGACCGCATGATGACGTTGTTTCGGTCTTATCTGAACCTGGTGCCAGGCAGTGAAATTACCATGGAAGCCAACCCAGGAACGGTAGAGGCCGAGCGTTTCTCTGCGTATGCAGGCAGTGGTATTAATCGCATCTCGTTGGGCATACAAAGCTTTGATGACAGTGCGCTGGTCGCCCTGGGCCGTATCCATGATGGCAGGCAAGCCATGGAAGCCATAGAGATCGCGCAACGGGCGGTGTCGCGGGTGAATCTGGACATTATGTATGCACTGCCCGGACAAACCGTGCAGGCCTGCGAGCGCGACTTGCGTAAGGCCATGTCATTTGATACTGGCCATCTTTCGCTGTATCACCTGACTCTGGAACCCAATACCGTATTTGCCAAGTACCCACCGCAGGTGCCTGATGACGATACCAGCGCAGCCATGCAGGAGCTTATTACCGACGCAACCCAGGCGGGAGGGTGGGAGCGCTACGAAGTCTCAGCCTATGCCAAGCCGGGAGAGTACTGTGCCCATAACGTCAATTACTGGGAATTTGGCGACTACCTGGGCATAGGCCCTGGCGCTCACGGCAAGCTATCATTTCGCGACAAAATTGTTCGCCAGGCTCGGCTGAAAAACCCTGCGTCCTGGATGGAAAAAGCGGTAAAGCGCGATGGCAGTCATATTGCTGAGGATCGTGAGGTGCAATGGAAAGAGCTGGGTTTTGAATTTATGCTCAATGCCTTGCGCCTGAAGCACGGCGTTCCACGCAGCAGCTTTACCGAGCGTACCGGGCAGTCTTTGTATGCCATCGCTCCTGCCATGGAGCGTGCCATAGAGCGTGGTCTACTTGATGCTGACCCTGCCCGGCTCAAGGCCACAGACCTGGGCTGGCGTTTCCTTAATGATTTACTGTCTGAATTTCTTGACTGACACACAGGCATGCACGGGCTTGTTGCGTACCCAATACATATTGATGCATTCAGATGCGTTTCGGTGCGCGGCACCGTGTCGTCTGCACTACAATGTGCACCATTATGGTGCGTTACGCACTGCAATGGTGATTGGTGTTCGCTGGCCCAGGCAAATTACAGCCGCAAAAGTTGGCACAACAATTGCGTAATGCTGAATGTCTTACTTTGATTCCACTGGACCAGGAGCTTATATGTCCGCCCCCGAAGAACTCGTCAAACTGATTGCAGAGCGCGAAGTCGCTTTTGTTGATTTCCGCTTTACCGATACTCTTGGAAAAGAGCATCACCTTACCGTCCCCGCTCATACGGTAGACGAAGAAAAACTTGAAGCCGGTGTGGCTTTCGATGGATCATCGATTGCCGGGTGGAAGGGCATCGAAGCCTCTGACATGATGCTGGTGCCCGACCCTGAGTCAGCCCGTGTTGACCCGTTTCGTGAAGAGATCACACTTAACCTAACCTGCGATGTTGTCGAACCCTCTGACCTGAAGGGTTACAGTCGCGATCCGCGCTCATTGGCCAAACGTGCCGAAGCCTATTTGAAGTCCAGCGGTTTGGGCGACACGGCTTTTTTCGGCCCCGAGCCCGAGTTTTTTGTTTTTGACGGTGTTAGCTGGAACGACGACACGTCGGGCTGCTTCGTCAAGATTAAATCAGATGAAGGCCACTGGTCGCGGGCCTATGACACCGAGGGTGGCAACCAGGGGCATCGCCCGGGCCTGAAAGGCGGTTATGTGCCGGTTTCGCCGATCGACTCTTTTCAGGACATGCGCTCTGAAATGTGTTTGTTGCTGGAGCAGCAGGGCGTACCCGTAGAAATTCATCACCACGAAGTGGGTGGCGCCGGGCAGCTTGAGATCGGTACGCGCTTTAGCACACTGGTCAAGCGCGCAGACTGGAACCAGATCATGAAATACACCATACGCAATGTGGCGCATGTGTATGGCAAGACAGCGACGTTTATGCCCAAGCCCATTGTTGGTGACAATGGCTCTGGCATGCATGTACACCAGTCGATCTGGAAAGACGGGCAAAACCTTTTTGCTGGCAACGGCTACGCCGGGCTTTCTGAGTTTGCGCTGTTTTACATCGGCGGCATCATCAAGCACGCCAAGGCGCTCAATGCAATTACCAACCCTGGTACCAACTCGTACAAACGTCTGGTACCGCACTACGAGGCACCGGTAAAGCTGGCTTATTCGGCCCGTAACCGTTCAGCCTCCATCCGCATTCCATACGTCGGCAGCCCCAAGGGCCGACGCATCGAAGCCCGTTTTCCAGATCCGTTGGCTAATCCATACCTGGCTTTTTCAGCCCTGATGATGGCCGGCCTTGATGGCGTGCAGAACAAAATTCATCCGGGTGATCCTGCAGATAAGAATCTGTACGACCTGCCTCCAGAAGAAGATGCAAAAATCCCGACCGTGTGTGCATCACTCGAAGAGGCGGTGGCGGCGCTCGATCAAGACCGTGAGTTCCTGACGCGGGGTGGGGTATTTAGCAACGAAATGCTCGATGCTTATGTTGAACTCAAAATGGCTGAGATCACACGTTTGCGCATGACCACGCATCCGGTTGAATTTGACATGTATTACAGCCTTTGATGTACACGCTCCGGCCACGCGTTGACCAGTTTGATCGGGGGTGAGCATTACGTAGCCGGGGAACATCATGGATGTAGACAGTTTTGACCTGCTGTCATCCGCTATTTTGCTGCTGAACCGAAATGGGTTTATTGCCCATGCCAATACAGCGGCAGAAGAATTATTCGGATACTCGCGTCGGCAACTGACCGGCATGGAGGCCTCCATGCTGTTTGGTGTCGACGAGGCGCTGGCCAATCGCCTGCCCGGCGCGATTGATGGGCAGTTTGGTGTTTTGCGCCAAGATTTGGTGCTTGACCAGCGTGGCCAGCATGAGGCCATCAGCCTCACGCTGGTTCCGCTGGTTCAGCAACCTTGGGCGGCGCTTATTGAGGCCAGAGCCATCGAGCACCATATTTTGCTCGACCGTCATCAACAATTAGGCAATGAACTGGCTACGCAGCGCGAGTCGTTCAGAAATCTTGCCCACGAAATCAAAAACCCTTTGGGCGGAATACGCGGCGCAGCGCAACTGCTTGAGGCCGAACTGGGCGAGCACACTGGCCAGCGTGAATATACTCAGGTCATTATTGCCGAGGTCGATCGTCTGGCCTCTTTGGTTGATCGCCTGATTTCACCCCAGGGAGGTGCGCTGCAGAGGTCGCGCTTTAATATTCATGAGGTTTGCGAGCGGGTTTACCGCCTGGTCACCACAGAGTTTCCCGAAGTTGAGTGCGTACGTGATTATGATGCCTCGGTGCCTGAGCTAACCGGTGATTTCTCACGGCTGCTGCAGGCTTTGCTAAACATTATGCGTAATGCGGCACAGGTACTCGTCGAGTCAACCTCGACACAATCTGGTCGGTTAACCCTGCGCACACGAGTGGGGCGGCAATTGCTGATGAATGGCCGTCAGGTTCGTATGGGTGTGATTGTTTCGGTTATTGATAATGGCCCGGGCGTGCCGCCGGCTCTTCACGACAAGGTGTTTCATCCTTTGGTTACGGGGCGGGCCAACGGCACCGGGCTGGGTTTAAGCCTGGCGCAAGAATTCGTTTTGCAGCATGGCGGGGCGCTCGAGTTTGATTCACGACCCGGTAGCACCACGTTTCGGATATTGCTGCCACTGGAGAACGCATGACGACCGTATGGATAATCGACGACGATCAGAGCATACGCTGGGTGCTTGAAAAAGCACTGGGCCGTGTTTCGATACCGGTACGCAGTTTTGCGCAGGGGAAAGATGTGTTGGCTGCGTTGGAGGAGAGCACGCCATCAGTGTTAGTGACCGATATTCGCATGCCGGGTATTGATGGGCTAAGCCTGCTTCATCGTATTAAACAGATGCATCCTGAGCTGCCGGTTATTGTCATGACGGCATTTACCGATTTGAACAGCACTGTAGCCGCGTTTCAAAAAGGTGCCTTCGACTACCTGCCTAAACCTTTTGATGTGAACGCGGCTGTCGCACTGATACAACGGGCATTGCAGGCGGCGTACGACGCAGGGAACATCGCTGAGGCAGCGCAGCATTTTGAGAGTGGCACCGCCGACGCTGAACAGCAAACGGCTCGCGCTGCGGGCAAAGTAGTTGGTGCTGAACGCATCATGCTGCATTCCAGTGCGCCGGCCATGCAGGAAGTGTTTCGGGCCATTGGGCGGCTTGCTTCGTCCAACGTAACTGTGCTCATTACCGGTGAGTCGGGTACCGGCAAAGAGTTGATTGCCCGCGCGTTGCATGAGCACAGTGCACGCAGCAAGAGGCCTTTTGTTGCACTAAATACTGCGGCTATTCCCAAAGACCTGCTGGAGGCCGAGCTGTTTGGCCATGAACGTGGCGCTTTTACGGGTGCGACGCAGCAACGTCGTGGGCGTTTTGAAGAGGCCCGGCAGGGGACGCTGTTTCTTGATGAAATCGGGGACATGCCCTTTGAATTGCAGACACGTTTGTTGCGGGTGTTGGCTGAAGGAAGTTTTTATCGAGTGGGCGGCTCAGAGCCAGTAGAAGCCGATGTGCGTATTGTGGCGGCAACGCATCAGCCGCTGGAACAGCGAGTGGCTGAGGGGCGTTTCCGGGAAGACCTGTTTCATCGTCTGAATGTTATTCGTTTGCGCCTGCCGCCATTGCGTGAACGCAAAGCGGATATTGCTGGGCTGGTTGATCGGTTTATGCGAAATAGTGCAGAAGACCTTGGCGTGGCGCAGCGTCGCCTCACCCCTGCCGCATTGGAAGCGCTAACCGCTTTCGACTTTCCGGGTAATATCCGCCAGCTTGAGAATTTTTGCCAATGGCTCACGGTCATGTCGCCGGGCCAGGTTATTGAAACCAAAGATTTGCCGCCTGAGGTACTGTCGCACACTGCGCCTGCCGCGCAGGTTCTTAAAGATGTTGTACCGGTGAATCAGGCAAGTGATGACTGGCTGAACTTGCTAAGCCAGGAAACCCAGGCCCGCCTGGCGCGCAACGAGCCTGCCATCATGGCGGTCATGACCAGACAGTTTGAACGCGTATTGATTGAAGCCGCTTTGGCACAAAGCCGGGGAAGACGCATCGAAGCCGCGCAGCGCCTGGGCATAGGGCGCAATACGCTTACTCGAAAGTGTACTGAGCTGGGGCTAGAGTAGGGTATAGCGTTCCGTCTTTATTCTGACGCAATGTGAATGTGTGGTGTGTACTTTTGGAAGAGGCCTGCGACGTTATTCAGATGGTTATTGCATCTATGACTGGACACGCCAAGCCTGCCTATGAGGAGTGCAGCGTGGCAATACCTTGGGCAGCAGGGTCGTGCTAAGGTGAATCGGGGGCGGCTCAATGCCGCGTCTGAGTGCCGCCGGAGTCCTCGCCGTTTCTGCGCCAGGTGGCAACCGACAGACGAAGACGGTATAAATGTTAGCGGCTAGCTTCGCCGCGCAAATACGCTTGCGCCCGTTGTGCCATTAAGGCCTCGCGCCGGATAAAGTTTTCTACAAACGTGTCGGCCGGTGCATGGTGCAGCGCATAAGGCGTGTCCCACTGAACCAGTGTGCCGTTTTTCATTACGCCTATGCGGTCAGCGATGGCAAATGCTTCAGCCTGATTGTGTGTGACCAGCAGAGCGGTGTGACCGGTTCTTTTGAGGATGTCGCGCACCTCGAAGGCTAGATGCTCTCGGGTGTCGATATCAAGATTGGAGAAAGGCTCGTCCAGCAGCAACAGCTCGGGCTCAGGCGCCAACGCCCTGGCGAGGGCGATGCGCTGTTGCTGGCCGCCAGACAGTTCATGGGGATAGCGACGGCGCGAACCTTCAAGGCCAATAAGAGTAAGCAGCTCGGCAACTCGTGCACGGCGGCGCTCGCTGGGCCAGCGGCGCAGCCCGAAGCCAATGTTTTTTTCTACGGTCAGATGAGGAAAGAGGGCGTAATCCTGAAACATCATGCCCACTTTGCGCTGCTCTGGTGGCACCAAATGCTGCTGACTGGACAGAGACACGTCATCCAGCCAGATACTGCCCTGGCGCAGCGGTTCAAAACCGGCAATGGCGCGTAATACAGTGGTTTTTCCGCAGCCCGAAGCCCCGAGCAGGCAACCAATACACCCTTTTTCGAGATGCAGGTTTAGCCCCTGCACGGCCGGTACCAGGCCGTGGTCGGTTTTATAAGATAGAGAAATACCTTCAAGGCGAAGCAGATCAGACATTCTAGTGATTCAGTTTGAATTGGGTTCGGGCAAGCAGTACGACCGGGAGTAAACCCGCAAGCACAATGCCCAATGCTGCCACCGCACCTTCTTCGTAAGTGCCGCGGGCTGCTTCGGCATACAGCCAGGTTGCAAGCGTTTCAAAATTGACCGGGCGCAATAATAGCGTGGCTGGTAGCTCTTTCATGGTATCTACAAAAACCAGCAAGGCCGCAGCGCCCAGCGCCGGACGCAGCAGAGGGAGATGTATTCGACGCAGAGTGCCTGCTGGGGTTTCACCCAGCAGCCGGGCCGCCTGTTCCATGGATGGCGGTATACGGGCCAGGCCTGCCTCGATACTGCCGATAGATATGGCCAGAAAACGGATGACATAGGCGCAAACCAATGCTGTGCCTGTCCCCATGAGTATAAGGCCTGGATCCGCGTAGCCGAATGCTTGCCAGATCGTCGACCCCAGGCGGTCGATGAGCATAATAGGCGTCATCAGGCCGATGGCGAGTACCGTGCCGGGGATAGCATAGCCGGAACTGGCTACACGGGCACATGCCCGCATCAGGTTGTGGGCAGACCCGGAGCGTGCGGAGCGCGCCACCCAGGCGACAGTGAGCCCGCACAGTAGGGTGACGACGGTGGCAATGAGTGCAATGGAGACCGTGTTCCATGCGCTGCGTATAAGCTGATCGGAAACTGAGCCCGTGGTGCGCAAGTGTTTGATGCTTGCATCAAGCAGATAAATGGCGGGTGCAATAAAACCAATGATGACGGGAAACCAGGCCAAAGCACAGGCAATCAGGCCGCGCAGGCCTTTTAGCCTGGTGGGCCGCACCACGCGCGAACGCTGGGTGCCTGCAAACCGTTGACGTCTGCGGCCATGGCGTTCGGCAATAATAATTACCGCAACAATGGCAAGCATGGCAAGTGCGATTTGTGCGGCGCCTGCCAGATCGTTACGCGTTACCCACGTTGTATAGACAGACACCGTGAGTGTTTGTACGCCCAGAAATTCTGAGGCCCCAATATCGTTAAGCGTTTCGAGCAGCGCAAGACTTACGCCAATGGCAATGGCCGGTCGGGCCATGGGTAGAGCAACGCGATAAAACGTACTGCGACTGCTTTCGCCAAGTACGCGCGCGGCCTCAAGCAGGCTGGCTGATTGCGTTACAAACATGACGCGCGTGCTGAGATAAACGTAGGGGTACAGCACAAAGCCCAGAAGAAAGATGGCGCCGGGCAGCGAGCGCAGATCAGGCAGGCGGAACTGGCGCGGGCTGGTATACCCCAGCACGTCGCGAATGAGTGTCTGGACCGGGCCGATGGGGTGCAGAATGTCTAGGTAGGCAAACGCCACGATGTAAGTAGGCACGGCAAGTGGCAGCAGTAGCGCCCAAGCTGCCGTTTGACGCGACGGGAAATCGAAGGCGGTAACCAGCCATGCGCTACCCACACCCAGACAGGTGACCAGAACACCAGTGCCGGCCAGCAGCAGCACCGTATTAAGAAATGCGGTGGGCAGCACAAACTGAAACAGATGTGCCCAGTGCTCGGTGCCGCCTTGCAGCGCAAACCACGCCAGTGCCACAATGGGCCCCAGCACACTTGCGGCAATGCATAGCGCGGCCCCACGACCCGCGCGGGCTGAGACTGTGTGTGAAAGCCCCCTTGCAACTCGACAGGCGAGAGAGGGGGCAGCGAGTTGGCCACGCGTATGAGAAGCCGTATTCAGATTGTTGCCTGCAAAAAAAACATTAGCCAGATACTGCCGGCGTGCCGGCGGGTGTCTGGCTGAGACCAAGAGGGCCGGGCTAAGCCCGGCCGAAGCCTGTATTAATTATTGAACCCGACCTTATCGACCAGTTCGCTGGCCTGTTTGCGATGTTTTGCGATTTCGGTCAGGGGAAGTGGGTCAATGACCAACTCACCAAAGCTTGCAACAACGGGGTCTAGCTTGACACCCGCTTTGACAGGGTATTCATAGTTGGCCATGGCGTACATGCTTTGGGCTTTTTCGGAGACCAGGTATTCGAGCAGCTTGATTGCATCGTCGCGATGTGGAGCGTGCTTGGCCAAGGCTGCGCCGGAAATATTAACATGCGTGCCCTTGCTTTTTTCGGCAGCAAAGGTTGGGCGCACGACCTTGATGGCTTCGCCCCATTTGTACGCATCGCTATCAGGTTTGGCGTTTTTCATGCGGCCAACATAATACGCATTGGCAATGCCGATGTCGCAGATACCGCCCAGTATGTCGCGTGCCACATCGCGGTCACCACCTGTTGCCGGGCGGCCCAGGTTGGCCTTGACGCCTTTCAGCCATTTTTCGGTGGCTGCTTCGCCGTTATGGGCGATCATGGCGGCGATGAGTGCCGTGTTGTAGGGGTGCTGGCCTGAGCGTATGCATACCTTGCCCTTCCATTTGGGATCGGCGAAGTCTTCGTAATGGATGGCATCGACATTCACGTCGGTGGCTACATAGGCAACGCGGTCGCGCAGCGAAAGCGTATACCATTGATTATCAGCACCGCGAAGATTGGCTGGAATAGCTTCGCGAAGCACGGCAGAGTCTACTGGCTGGGTGATGCCTGCCTCGACCAGATCAAGCAGATTGCCGATGTCAACCGTCATGAGCAGGTCGGCAGGCGATTTGTCGCCTTCGGCCTTGACGCGCTCTATGAGGCCATCTTTGACAAAGACGGTATTGACCTGAACGCCAGTGTCTTTGGTGAACTGGTCAAGCAAAGGTTGAATGAGCTGGGGCTCACGCGTGGTGTAAAGACTGACCTCGGCAGCAGACGCGGCACCGGCCAGCGCGGCGAAGGTGAGTGAGCTTGATACGATTGCTGCGCGAAGCAAGGGGTGCGGCGTTAATTTGAAACGCATATAAAATAGACTCCTGCGGGGTATACGGTAATGAAGAATACAGGCCTGAAGCAGGCCGGTATGTTTTAAACCAGAATGATTCTCATGTAAGATACGCGAAAGATACCAGACTCTGCGGCGTCGTTCAACTGTTTGTAAGGTTTCAAACTACAAGTTTTTGCAAGTTTTCTTGATCTAAGTTGAATTGACTGCATTTTCATCGAAATTTGGCCTTGAAAAAGCCCCAGCCCAACGTAATATGGCGGTAATACTTTCCGCCTCTAAATACTATAGACATGGCAGCATTTAATACTGAGCAAGTCCTGAGCGTTCGTCACTGGAACGACACTTTATTTTCCTTCAGAACCACGCGTGATCCAGCGCTTAGGTTCCATAACGGCCATTTCGTTATGCTGGGCCTTGAGGTCGAAGGCAAGCCGCTTATGCGTGCCTACAGCATTGCCAGCGCCAACTACGAAGAAAACCTCGAGTTTTTAAGTATTAAGGTGCAAAACGGGCCGCTTACCTCACGCCTGCAGCATCTGAAAGTAGGTGATTCGGTGCTGGTCAGCCGAAAACCGGTCGGAACGCTGGTGGTCGATGACCTTAAGCCCAATGCCCGCAATCTGTACCTGTTTGCCACGGGCACAGGCCTGGCACCGTTCATGAGCATTATCAAAGACCCTGAGGTCTACGACCGGTTTGAAAAAATCGTTCTGGTGCATGGTGTGCGTTTCAAGAGTGAACTGGCTTATTCAGAC
The DNA here is from genome assembly GCA_013416395.1 of Alcaligenaceae bacterium. Taxonomy (GTDB): domain Bacteria; phylum Pseudomonadota; class Gammaproteobacteria; order Burkholderiales; family Burkholderiaceae_B; genus Allopusillimonas. The sequence goes on along the minus strand of JACCEP010000003.1, from coordinate 603,864 downwards.
TTCATTCAAAACGAATTGCCAAACAACGAGTTTTTTGGCGATGTGGTTCGTGAAAAGTTGCTGTACTACCCCACGGTCACACGTGAGGCGTTTACCAACGAAGGTCGCATTACCAAAGCAGTAGAAAGCGGCGAGCTGGTCCAAAAGCTGAGCCTGCCTGAAATCGACCCCGCTTTAGATCGTGCCATGTTGTGCGGCAGCCCCGCAATGCTGACCGACACCAGCTCCATGCTTGAGCGTCTGGGGTTCAAGGTGTCGCCTGGGGTGGGGCAACCTGGTGATTACGTCATTGAGCGCGCTTTCGTCGATAAGTAATCGGCATTGGCAGGTTCTTCACGCAGCAGGCCCGATACCGGGCCTGCGTTGCATCGACATGTGCGCGTGTCGATGCACCTTTGGGCCTGAACAGTGGCATGCCCACATAAATCTGCGGCACATGTCGTACGTGCCGCAGTATTGCTTAAGGTCGCGACATAGCGTTTTGGCCCCCACAAGCGTCTGCAAGCCTACTTCTCATTTCTATTGAGTTGCCCCAAAAATTGCTGAACGCCGTTTAGATGCTGTTTGCATACTGGGGGGGCTTTTAACTTTAGCTATAGAAGACTAAAATCTGATAGTCATTGTGACTTTTTCGACTATCCAAGGCTTCTCATGACTAAAGAAATCATCCATACCGATGCTGCCCCCGCCGCTGTGGGGCCTTACGCCCAGGCCGTTGCTGTTCATGGTGGCAAAACTGTTTTTCTGTCAGGTCAGATCGGCCTGGAACCAGGCTCCGGCGAGCTGGTTTCCGAAAATTTTGAAGGCCAGGTGCGCCAGTCGTTTGCCAACATGAAGGCTGTCATCGAAGAGGCTGGCGGCACGCTCGACAATATCGTCAAACTTACCCTGTTTCTCACTGACCTCAGCAAGTTTGCCAGTGCCAATGCCATCATGGCCGACATCATTCCGCAGCCTTATCCGGCTCGCTCCACCATAGGGGTGGCCAGCCTGCCCAAGGGCGCGCAGTTCGAGGTTGAGGCCATCGTCGTGATCTGATCGCGATCAGCGTGTCAACTCTTCTTGTGTTTCACGTCAGTGTGCCGGCCTGCCTCGGGAGTTCAGCATGAGCACGGGCTCCCCGTCAAAAGCACAGAAATCAGCACCGTCTGTGCGGCAAGAACAGCGGGCTGTGGCAAGCAAGTCGGCTAAGGGCGCAGCAGTAGTGCCTGCAGCGGGCAAGGCCAGCGCCGGTAATTTGGTTGAACGCAGGCTGGCCCGTTTGGGTTTGCATCAACCCGCTGACTTTATCGTCCACCTGCCGATACGCTACGAAGATGAAACCCGTATCGTGCCGATTGCCGCAGTAGTGCCAGGCACGACGGCACAGGTAGAGGGCGAAGTCATTCGTAGCGAGGTTGAGTTCCGGTCTCGGCGGCAACTGCACGCCCTTATCCAGGACGAAAATGGTGACCAGTTGGCACTGCGCTGGCTGCATTTTTACCCTAGTCAGCAAAAGCAGCTTGCTGTCGGAAATTGCGTACGGGTCAGGGGTGAAGTGCGCAGCGGTTTTGGTGGCAGCGAAATGGTGCATCCCAAAGTCTCGGTGGGCGGTCGCCCGTTGGCTTCGGCGTTGACCCCTGTTTATTCCACTACAGACGGCCTGTCACAGGCCAGTTTGCGCAAGGCCATTGATACGGCGTTGGGGCGCGCTGATCTGTCTGACACATTGCCAGACGACGTATGCAGCCAGTACGGGTTGATCCCGTTTCGCCAGGCCATACGGGTGCTGCATCATCCACCTGCCGACGTCTCCTGTGCCGATCTTGCCGAGCGCGAGCACCCGGCTTGGCGTCGCATCAAATTTGACGAGCTGCTGGCCCAGCAGTTGTCACTGGCGGCGGCAAGGGCTGCACGTCGCAGCCAGCAGGCACGCCCGCTGGCCAATGTGGGGCATGGTTTGCTGCAAGGCTTGCGCTCCAGCTTGCCCTTTACGCTCACTGCCGCGCAAGAGCGTGTGATCAATGAAATTTCCGCTGATTTATCGCGCTCATTTCCTATGCACCGTTTATTGCAAGGCGATGTCGGCAGCGGCAAGACCATTGTTGCGGCCTTTGCAGCGGCGCAGGCGATAGCCAGTGGTAGCCAGGCCGCCATCATGGCACCCACTGAAATTCTTGCCGAACAGCACTTTAGTAAGCTGTCTGCATGGTTGCAGCCCCTGGGCGTCAACGTGGCCTGGCTGGCCGGAAGTCTGGCTGGCAAGGCCCGTAAAGCAAGTATGGCGGCGGCAGAGTCAGGTGAGGCCCAGCTCGTTGTAGGCACGCAAGCGCTTATTCAGGACAAAGTGGTGTTTTCCAGTTTGGGTTTGGTCATTCTGGATGAACAGCACCGCTTTGGTGTAGGTCAGCGGCTGCAGTTAAACCGCAAAGGCGAAGAAAACACAGGACGGCAGGCGTACATACCGCACCAGCTCAACATGAGTGCAACGCCCATACCTCGCACGCTTGCAATGACGTTTTTTGCCGACCTTGATGTGTCGGCCATTGATGAGTTGCCGCCCGGGCGCAGCCCGGTGCTGACCAAACTGATTGCAGACAGCCGTCGGCCAGAAGTGCTCGCCAGCGTAGCGGCCGAAGTCAGGCTGGGCAGGCAGGCTTATTGGGTCTGTCCCCTGGTTGAGGAAAGCGAGGCCTTGCAGCTGCAAACTGCTGTCGATACCCATGCCAGGTTGGCTGCGGCACTGCCTGATGTGCGGGTTGGCCTGATACACGGCAAGCTGCCTGCCAATGAAAAGCAGGCGGTCATGCAGCGCTTTCGTGATGGCGATATTGACGTACTGGTGGCTACAACGGTGATCGAAGTGGGCGTCGATGTGCCCAATGCCTCGTTAATGATTATTGAACACGCCGAACGCTTTGGCCTGGCACAGCTGCATCAGCTAAGAGGGCGGGTTGGGCGTGGTACGCGCGAATCGGTGTGTGTGTTGATGTACCAGGCGCCTCTCAGCATGATTGCACGGCAACGGCTGCGCGCTATGTATGAAACGACAGACGGTTTTGAAATAGCCCGACGCGATCTTGAGCAACGCGGTCCCGGCGAGTTTCTGGGCGTGCGGCAGTCTGGCCAGGAGCTGCTGCGATTTGCCAGCCTCGAAACCGATGCGCAACTGGTAGCTCAGGCGCGCGAAGCAGCTTCAATGCTGCGTGATCATTATCCTAAGCATGCGCAGGCGCACCTGCAGCGGTGGATGCGCGGGCGTCAAGACTTTCTCCGTAGCTGATGTGGCATGTTTTTTTTGAGAAGAAAACCTTATGACTCTGACTGAATTGAAATACATCGTCGCGGTTGCACGTGAAAGACACTTTGGTCGCGCTGCAGAAGCGTGCTTTGTCAGCCAGCCCACGCTTTCGGTAGCTATACGCAAACTGGAGGATGAGCTGGGGGTTATTTTGTTTGAGCGGGGTGGCACCGAGGTGGGGGTTACGCCCATAGGTTTGCGTGTCGTGGCCCAGGCTCAGCGCGTGCTGGAAGAGTCTGCAAACTTGCGTGAAATTGCCCGACAGGGTCATGACCCACTGGCAGGGCCTTTGCGTGTGGGTGTTATCCACACAATCGGCCCTTATCTATTACCGCGGTTGGTGCCTACCGAAATTGAATTAACGCCGCAAATGCCTTTGTTGCTGCAAGAAAATTTTACGACGCGTCTGCTTGAGTTGCTGCGCCAGGGTGAAATCGACTGCGCCATTGTGGCCTTGCCCTTACCTGACTCCGGGTTTGTATTACGCCCTTTATATGACGAGCCTTTTGTGGTGGCCGTGTCCCACAATCATCCACTGGCGAAGAAAAAAGAGCTCGATGCTGCTGCGCTTAAAGAAGAGACCATGCTGTTGCTCGGTGCTGGCCATTGCTTTCGAGATCAAGTGCTTGAGGTGTGCCCCGAATTTTCCCGCTACTCGGCAGCCAGCGAAGGCATACAGCGTACGTTTGAAGGCTCTTCGCTGGAGACCATCAGGCATATGGTAGCTGCCGGCGTAGGGGTGACCGTGCTGCCGGCCAGTTCGCTGTCTATGCCTGGCCTCGAGAACCAATTGCTTACTTATATACCGTTCAAAAAACCTGTACCTGACCGGCGCGTGGTGCTCGTTCACCGCAAAAGTTTTCCTCGGCCTGCTGCCATCGCGGCACTCATTCATGCCATTCATGCGTGTAATTTACCTGGCGTCAATTACCTGGATGTGCCGTTGGTTGAGGTGGCCGAAGCGGGCTAAATAAAGTACCTGAGTTATTGCGATAGATCCAAACACTAGTATTTTCGTTGTGGTATTCTCGATTGACTGATTCACTCTCGAATGGAGCAAAAATTATGGCTAAAGCAAGTAAACTCGAAAGCAGCCTACTGGCACAGGCAAGCACCAAGGGTTTGACCATCGATATTGGTCTTACCGACAAAGAGCGCGCTACTGTTGCTGCTGAATTGTCAAAAATGCTGGCTGATTCTTACACGCTTTACCTGATGACGCATAATTTTCACTGGAACGTCACCGGCCCGCTGTTCAATACCCTGCATCTCATGTTCATGAATCAGTACACTGAAGAGTGGCAGGCCCTTGATAGCATCGCCGAGCGTATCCGTGCACTGGGTCTTTACGCACCCGGCACGTATGCTGAATACGCCAAGTTGTCGTCTATTACTGAGCCCAGCGAGGTTCCCGCTGCCGAAAAAATGATCGAGCTGCTGCTCAAGGGCAACGAAGCCGTCGCAAAGACAGCGCGTGCTGCACTCAAGAAAGCAGATGAGGCTGGCGACGACCCCACGGTTGATCTGCTTACCCAGCGCCTTGACATACACGAAAAAAATGCCTGGATGCTGCGCAGTCTTCTGCAGTAAGCGGCTACGGCCACGCATGTATCAACCCCAATAGTTGTTCTTGGCCTGGGTCAAGCCGGGGCTGCACCAAACCCTTGAACGGTTTACGCCCTCAAGGGTTTTTCTCTATTTCACACGCTAGAGAAAACCCTGAAACCTTGTGCTTGCATATTGGTTTTCGGGTGTTTTCGTGTATGCTTGGCGCGTACATTTAGGAGGCTATATGAAACTTCGTTTTTCCCCCATTGCTGCTGCCGTAGGGCTGGCTGCTGGCATGGTTATGTCGTCTGGTGCTTTTGCCGATACCATTAAAATTGCTGTGGCTGGCCCCTTTACCGGCGCGCTGACACAGTACGGTTCCATGGTAAAAGAGGGCGTTGATACCGCTATTGAACAGATCAATGCCAGTGGTGGCGTGCTGGGCAAGCAGCTTGAAGCAGTGTCTATCGATGATGGTTGCGAGCCCAAGCAGGGCCCAGTGGTTGCAAACCGCGTTGTTAATGACAAAATTCATTATGTTGTTGGCCATGTCTGCTCAGGCGCTACCATTGCCGCCACCGATATTTACAATAATGAAGGTGTGGTCATGGTCACGCCATCTGCCACGTCTCCTGCCGTCACCGATGGTAAAAATTACGACATGATTTTTCGTACCATTGGTCGTGATGACCAGCAGGGTCCGGCTGCCGCAAAATTTATCATAGACAACGTCAAACCAACCAAGGTAGCCGTGCTGCATGACAAGCAGTCGTATGGCCAGGGTATTGCCAGCGCGGTCAAGAAAGATCTTGAGGCGGCAGGCATTAATGTCGTGTTGTTCGAAGGCATTAACGCCGGTGACAGCGACTACTCGGCTGTCATTACCAAGCTCAAGAGCGCCGGGGTTGACTTTGTTTATTACGGTGGCTATCACCCCGAAATGGGTCTATTGCTGCGTCAGGGGGCCGAGCAAGGCCTTAAAACGCAGTTTATGGGGCCTGAGGGCGTGGGCAACCCAGACATCAACGCCATTGGCGGTGCGTCGGTAGACGGCATGCTGGTTACACTACCGGCCGACTTTACCTCTGACGAAGGCAACGCTGCTATTGTCAAAGCCTTTAAAGACAAGGGTCGTGATCCAAGTGGAGCGTTCCAGCTAACGGCCTATTCGGCAACCAAAGCCATTGCTGATGGCATTGCCGGCGCAGGTGCTGATGACCCCATCAAGGTGGCTGATTACCTGCATGCCAACTCGGTCAAGACACCTATCGGCGAGATTTCCTGGAACAAACAGGGTGACCTCAACGACTTTAAATTTGATATCTTTGTGTGGCACAAAGACGGCAGCAAGTCCGTCTACAAGTAAGTCCTCTGTAGGCTTCAGGCGCGCGCTGCGGGCCTGAACGGCAACACCCCTGGCCCTGGGCTTCGACCCAGGTCAGGGGTGTTTTAGTTTGCCGCGAAAGCTGGCCACAAGTGGCCCGGATCAATTAGCCTTCAATGCGCTTGCTGGTGTCAGGGTCGAACCAATGTAACGGGTGGATGCCATCAGGGCCCATTTGTATGGTTTCGCCGATATGCAGCGGGTTTTCGCGGGTGACGCCAATTGGGCAGCGCAAGACAACAGGAATGTCGCCCCGGCGGCCGTGGATAAGCTGCTCAGAGCCTAAGATTTCGATCATTTCAATATTGACGGTAATGCCCTTGGCGTGCAGGTTTATATGCTCGGGGCGTATGCCCAGAACTACCTTTCTATTGGCCAGGTGCTCAGGCACCATGTCGGGTGAGAAATCGAGCAGAGCTCCGTCGGCATCCAGCACACGTCGCTGCGCGTCGACCTGTACCGGGATCAAGTTCATGGGTGGCGCGCCAATAAAGCTGGCCACAAACATGGAGGCGGGCTTTTCAAACACCTCAACGGGTGTGCCGATTTGCTCGGGCACGCCTTTGTTCATGACCACCATGCGCTGTGCCAGCGTCATGGCCTCAACCTGGTCATGTGTTACATACAAGCTGGTCGTACCCAGGCGGTGATGCAGTCTTTGGATTTCAAGGCGCATTTGCACCCGCAGCTTGGCGTCAAGGTTGGACAGCGGTTCGTCAAACAAGAACACCTTGGGGTCGCGCACAATAGCCCTGCCCATGGCGACGCGCTGGCGCTGGCCGCCTGACAATTGGCCTGGGCGGCGGTCTAGCAGAAGTGACAGCTCAAGAATTTTGGCGGCATTATCGACGCGATCTTTAATTTCAGTTTTGCTGAGCTTGCGTATTTTGAGGCCGTAGGCCATGTTTTCATAGACGCTCATGTGAGGATAGAGCGCGTAATTTTGAAACACCATGGCAATGTCACGCTCAGCGGGCTCAAGGTCGTTAACGACCTTGTCGCCGATACAGATCTCGCCACCGGTAACGCTTTCAAGCCCGGCCACCATGCGCATTAGGGTAGATTTGCCGCAGCCTGAGGGCCCGACGATAACGATGAATTCGCCGTCGGCAACCTCCATGTTGATGCCGTGAATAACGGCAACACCGCCCGGATAAGTTTTGGTGACGTTGCGAAAGCTTAAAGTAGCCATGTGTGATTCCAGTTTTTGTATTCAGTACCGTGTCGCGAATAAGAGCAGTGACAGACCCGTTTATTTTTCGGCGTCGACCAGGCCTTTGACAAACCATCGCTGCATGAATACCACGACGGCAACCGGCGGAATCATGGCCAGCAGGGCGGTTGCCATGACCAGGTTCCACTCGGTGACACTGTCACCCCCGGCAATCATGCGTTTGATGCCGATGACAACGGGGTACATGTTTTCTTGGGTGGTGATAATAAGCGGCCAGAGGTATTGGTTCCAGCCGTAAATAAATTGAATGACAAACAAGGCTGCGATACTGGTGCGCGATAGTGGCAGCAGGACGTCCCAGAAGAAGCGCATGGGGCCGGCACCGTCAATGCGCGCGGCCTCGACCAGTTCGTCAGGTACGGTCATGAAAAATTGGCGAAACAGAAATGTAGCGGTTGCCGAGGCAATGAGCGGCAGTGTAAGCCCGGCATACGTGTTGAGCATGCCCAGGTCGGCCACCACCTGATAAGTGGGGGCGATACGCACTTCGACCGGAAGCATCAGCGTGACGAAGATCATCCAGAAAAAGAACATGCGGAACGGAAAGCGGAAATACACGACGGCGAATGCCGACAGTATGGAGATGACGATTTTTCCGATGGCAATGACCAGTGCCATGACAGTACTGATCCACATCATGCGTGCCACTGGCGGCGTGTTGACCGCCTCACCGAACAGCACAGTACGGTAGTTTTCAAAGAAGTGGCTGCCCGGTATTAACGACATGGGCGCCTGCGCGACTTCTTGCGCCGTCTGGGTCGACGCAACAAATGTCACATAAAGCGGGAAGGCGATGATCGCCACGCCCACAATAAGAATGATGTGGGTAACGATATCCAGGACGGGGCGACGTTCGATCATGGCAGATTTTTTCTTTGCAGGCTGGGTGAAAAGGTGCGCGAACCTGAATCAGTAATTGACGCGACGGTCTATAAAGCGGAACTGGACGACGGTAAGTGCCACGACGATCAGCATAAGTACGACAGACTGTGCGGCCGAAGACCCAATATCCAGCCCTTTGAAGCCAGCGTTGTAAACCTTGTAAACAAGAATGGAGGTGCTGTCGCCCGGCCCGCCCTGCGTCATGATGTCAATAATGGCAAACGTGTCGAAGAACGCGTAAATGACATTGATGACCAGCAAAAAGAACGTAGTGGGTGACAACAGCGGGAAGACGATAGTCCAGAAGCGCCGCATGGGGCTGGCGCCATCAATGGCAGCCGCTTCAATGAGCGAGCGTGGAATGGACTGCAGGCCGGCAAGAAAAAACAGAAAGTTATACGAAATTTGCTTCCAGACCGACGCCAGTACGACGAGAATCATGGCGTGGTCAGAATTGAGGCGGGGATTCCAGCCTATACCGAGGTCGTTCAGGTACACCGCAAGCACCCCGACCGAAGGCGAAAAAAGAAACAACCACAGCACACCAGCCACTGCAGTAGCAACAGCATAGGGCCAGATGAGCAATGTTTTATAAATGTTTGCTGCCTTGACGACGCGGTCGGCCAGGGTAGCCAGCAATAGCGAAATACTTAAACCGAGTACGGCAACCAGAAGCGAGAACACCGCCGTTGTCTTGAACGACTGCATGTACTCTTGGCTGTTAAAGAGCTCGGTAAAATTGGAAAGACCCACAAAGGTCGATGACAGACCGAATGGGTCTTCAATGCGAAATGATTGCCACATGGCCTGCCCGGCGGGCAGGAAGAAAAACACGACCGTAATGGCAAGCTGTGGCAACAACAGCAGGTACGGGAGTGTTTTGTGCTTGAATACGACGCGTTTTTCCATGTGGCGATTTTATACTAGGGTTTATTTGACGCTTTTTTCGAAGCGCTCGAGAAGTTCGTTACCGCGGCGGGCCATGTTCTTCAGGCCGTCTTCAGGTGAGGTTTTGCCTGCGAAAATGTTTTCCATTTCGCCGTCCTCGATTTCGCGGATTTGCGGCAAATAGCCTAGACGTATGCCGCGCGAGTTTGACGTAGTGGTTACGTCAAGCTCTTTGACAGCGACATCGGCACCCGGGTTTTTATCATAAAAACCAGATTCTTGCGTCAGCTTGTAGCCAGCCTTGGTAACGGGTACATAGCCTGTCTTCTGGTGCCATTCGGCCGCTTTTTCGGGGCTCGAAATAAACTTGAAGAACTTGGTGACGCCTTTATAGACTTCTGGCGATTTCTTGGCAAACACCCACAGTGAAGCACCACCGATAATGGTGTTTTGCGGTGCGCCTTTAATATCGGCGTAGTACGGCAGTGTTGATGTGCCGAATTTGAACTTGCCGGTCTTGATGATATTGGCACGGTTGCCACTGGAGCCCGTGAACATGCCGCACTTGCCCGAGGTAAAGAGGGCGTTGGATGCATCGCCGCGGCCGCCGTAAGTAAACGTACCTTCTTTGGACATGTTGGCCAGGAAGGTCATGTGCTTGAGGAAGGGAGGTTGCTCAAGCTCAAGGCGTGCGTCCAGGCCGCCAAAGCCGTTGTCATGCGACGCATACGGGATGTTGTGCCAGGCTGCGAATGTTTCAAGCTGGATCCAGGAGGGCCACGATGTGGTGTAGCCGCACTCAAGGCCGGCTGCGCGCAGTTTTTTGCCGGCTGCTTCGACTTCAGTCCAGGTTTTTGGTGGCTTTTCAGGGTCTAGGCCTGCCTTCTGGAAGGCGTCTTTGTTGTAATAGAAAACAGGGGTCGAGCTGTTGAAAGGCATGGAAATGAGCTTGCCTTCGGGTGAAGAATAATAGGCCGCCACCGCACCGATGAAGTCGGCCGGGTTGATGGGGTCTTTAACTTCTTCAGACATTTCTTGCACTGGCTTGATGGCGCCCTTGGCGTACATCATGGTGGCAGTACCGACCTCGAAAACCTGCAGAACATCAGGTGCGTTACCCGCGCGGAAGGCAGCAATGCCGGCGTTCATGGACTCGCCATAAGAACCTTTGTAAACCGCATTAATGACGTAATCAGGCTGGCTTTTGTTGAACTCGTCAACCAGTTCTTTGACACGGTCGCCCAGGGCTCCTTCCATGGAATGCCAAAAATTGATGTCGGTGGCGGCTTGAGCGCTTCCCATGCTGGCAATAATGCCGGCAAGAGACAGCGCAAATAACTTTGCTCGCATAATTGATTTATCTCCAGAGTTATCCTGCCCAGCAGGCTGCAGGCAGGTTGGTGTGAAGTTTATGACCCGTTTGTTGCACGGGCGTGACTGTAACGATAACCGAGAGAGGTCGTCAATGCCTATAGACAACCGCAATTTCCAGAAAATCGTACAATGTGGCGCTATGGCAAATGAACTTTCTCTCGCTTTTATCGGCGGCGGCAACATGGCTGGCGCTCTGGCTTCCGGCCTGATCGGCAAACGCTGTGGTGCGCACGACGTGCATATTATTGATCCCGACGCGTCGGCGCGCGAACGCTGGGCGCGACAGGGGGTCTCGGTGGCTGAAGCGCCCGGCTCAGAATTGTCAGGGCGGAAGGTATGGGTTTTTGCCGTCAAACCGCAGGTGCTTAAAGATGTGGTCATGCTTTGCCGGCCATTTTTGCAGCCTGATACGCTGGTAATTAGTATCGCTGCAGGCATTTCGGCTCACACGCTGGCCGGTTGGCTCGGCGAGGGCCAGGCCGCTTTCACCAGGCTTGTGCGTTGCATGCCCAACACCCCTGCGCTGATAGGCTGTGGTGCCAGCGGTCTGATGGCGCTAGATGGGGTAACTGAACAAGATCGCATGGTTGCGCAACAAATGTTGGGTGCCGTGGGTGAAGTTGTATGGGTCGACACTGATGCCCAGATTGACGCGGTAACCGCCTTGTCTGGCAGCGGGCCGGCCTATGTGTTTTTGTTTCTTGAGTCGTTGATACGCGGCGGCATTGAGCAAGGCCTTACACACGAGCAGGCACGCACACTGGCGTTTGCCACGGTACGTGGTGCCACTGAACTGGGTGCGCTCTCGCACGAAAGCCTGGCAACTTTGCGTGAGCGGGTTACCTCAAAAGGTGGGACCACGGCGGCGGCACTACAAGTGTTTGAAAACGGCGACTTTGCAGAGCTGGTGGGTAAAGCCATGCGTGCTGCAGGTGATCGTGCAGCTGCGCTTTCCCGCGAATTTTCCTGATTTTTCGTTACCGATAATCGTGTGGTCTGGTCTTTATTTTGCTACCAACCCCGCGGCATGTTTTTCTGAGCACTGGGTAGGCATTGTGCAGTAAGTCGGCCAAGTTACTGCTAAACGCAGTGCTTGTGCCTGGGCAGATTATCGGGCACCAAACCTATTTTTGATATTTATATTATGAGTCGCCAGCCAACTGTTTCGTTTGTTTCAATGAGCCCATGGCAGCTTTTATTTGCTGTCATGACTATGTGTGCCATTGTCGTCGGCTCCAATATCCTGGTGCAGTATCCCATTAATCGATGGCTGACCTGGGGCGCGCTGTCGTATCCCATCGCCTTCCTGGTGGCAGACCTGCTAAACCGGCGCTTTGGCGCTGCAGCAGCCCGCAGGGTTGCCTACATAGGGTTTTTGGTGGCGCTGGTTGTGTCGGTGTGGTTAGCCACCCCACGCATCGCTCTGGCGTCCGGCCTGGCGTTTCTGTGTGCACAGCTTACCGACATTTATGTGTTTGACCGGCTGCGCAATCAACGCTGGTGGCGTGCGCCGTTTCTGGGTGGTGTCGCTGGTGCCACGCTTGATACGTTTGTCTTTTTCAGTGTGGCGTTTGCGGGCACTGCCGTGCCGTGGGTTTCGTTGTTGGCGGGTGATCTGGCGGTAAAACTCGTCATTAATGCGATCATGCTGGCGCCGTTCAGGGCTTTGATGTGGAATCTTGCACGTCCGGCCTTGCCGGGCGCAGAAGAGGCGCGATAGGTGGCTTGGCAGCGGGGCGTATGTGCTGTCATAGGCTAAATAATCTCGCCGAGGGGTGTTTAATCAACGAGTGGCGGGGCGTCGTAAGGGCTTATCCGTAGTGACACATGTTTCAAGCATCGTCAGAATACGCATGCCGTTACATGGCGGAAGCTAATAACAATGGCTTGCCGTACTTTATGCGAATCCCGATCCGGGCTTGGCAATACGGCAGGCTCTACAGGAGACTTGAGGTCATCATGATGTTTACCAAGCGAGTAACACCCCTCGTCGTGGCACTGTGTGCCATGGCTTTCGCCAGCGGTGCCAGCGCAGCCGAAACGCTTAAAATCGGCATTCCTCAACCCATGACGGGGCCGGCTACGCAGTACGGCGACCAGATTCAGGCAGGCGCACTCACCGCGATTGACGCCATGAATGCGGCAGGTGGCATCAAGGGCATGCAAATCGAGCCACTACTGATTGACGACGGCTGCGAACCCAAACAAGCCGTGCCAGCTGCCAACCGCGTGATCAACGCGGGGGCCAAGTTTGCGATTGCCCATGCGTGCTCCGGCACGACGGTTCCGGCAGTCAATGTGTACGAGCAGGAAGGTATTGTGGCGATCACTCCGGGAGCCACCTCGCCGCTGGTGACTGACACCATCAAACCACACTATTTTTTCCGCACCATTGGGCGTGATGACCAGCAGGGGCCTTTTGCAGCTGACTATATCGTCAAGCAACTCAAGCCTCAAACTGTTGCGATTTTGCATGACAAACAGACATATGGGTCGGGCGTTGCCTCACAGGTACGTGACAGTCTGAAAAAATCGGGCACAAATGTGGCCCTGTTCGAAGGTATTAACGTTGGTGACAGCGATTACTCTGCCGTCATCACCAAGCTCAAGTCGCTTAACGCCGATTTGATCTATTTTGGCGGCTATCACGCCGAGCTGGGTCTGCTGTTGCGCCAGGCACGTGAGCAGGGCATGGCCACGCAGTTCATGGGGCCAGAAGGGGTTGCCAATAAAGACTTGGTGGCGATTGCCGGCCCGGCTGTGGGTGGTCTGCTGGTAACCTTGCCTGCCGACTTTACCAAGCTTCCCGGCAACGAGCAGGTGCTTGCGAACTTCAAGAAATTCAATCGTAGCCCTGATGGTGCCTTCACGCTCACTGCCTATGCGGCCATGCAGATACTGGCTGACAGTATCAATGCCGTGGGCGCCGACCCCGAAAAAGTTGCCGACTACATGCACAGCCATGCGTTTGATACCGCCATTGGCAAGGTCGAGTACGACGAGAAGGGCGACCTGAAACAGTTTGAATTTGCCGTGTACAAATGGGACGGCCAAGGCAATCTGGAGCAGCTTGGCAAGTAAGTACAAGCCTGCAAACACCGGCTGGCGCGCCTGGCCGGTGTTTATGTTTTAAATGGGCACGTCAGCCTGCATTACCGCCAGGCCGACTTCCGGAATCTCCGATATATGTCTGAACTTATCCCTGAATTAACCCAACAGTTCTTCAACGGGCTGTCGCTGGGTGCCATTTATGCATTAATCGCCATTGGTTACACCATGGTGTACGGCATCGTCGGCATGATTAACTTTGCACATGGCGAGGTGTACATGATCGGCGCCTACGTCGGCCTGGTTACGCTGTCGGCCATTGGCGTTAACAGCGGGCTGCCGCTGCCATTGATCATATTAGCCATGCTGGTTGTTGCTGTGGCGGTCACGTCGGCTTATGGGTATGCCATCGAAAAGGTAGCCTATGCGCCGCTGCGCGGTGGCCCGCGGCTGGTGCCTCTGATTTCGGCTATTGGGATGTCCATATTTTTGCAGAACTGGGTAGCTATTGGCCAGGGTGCGCGAGATATGGCGGTGCCTGCACTAGTAACCGGCTCGGTGCAGTTCACACTTGGAACAGACTTTGAAGTGACAGCGCCTTATTCACGCATCATGATTATTGTAGTTACCGTACTGCTTATGATTGCGTTGTCGCTGTTCATCAAGTATTCGCGAATTGGCCGCGCCTCGCGCGCCTGCTCGCAAGATTTGCGCATGGCAAACTTGCTGGGCATAGACACCAACAAGATTATTTCCTTCACCTTTGTGATCGGCGCGATGCTGGCCGCCGTCGGTGGTGTGCTGATCGCCCTGGCCATTGGCAAGCTCAACCCCTTTATCGGGTTTCTGGCCGGGATCAAGGCGTTTACGGCAGCGGTGCTTGGCGGCATAGGCAGCATCCCTGGTGCCATGCTGGGTGGCGTATTGCTGGGTCTGGCCGAGACGTTTGCGGCGGCGTATATCTCGTCTCAGTACAAAGATATTGTTGCGTTTGGCCTGCTGGTTCTGATTTTGCTCTTCAGGCCTTCCGGCCTGCTTGGTAAACCCGAAGTGGAAAAAGTGTAATGGGTAGCCACATCAAGAATGCGCTGTTTGCGGCCGTAATGGCTGGAGTCATTATTGCGCCCATATTTGGCGTACAAATCGTGCGTGTGGGCATGGAAACTGCCCTTGAGACCGAATGGGGTTACGTGCTGTGGGGCATGGCCATTGTCTTTGTGTTCCAGCTGCTGGTCAGGCCCGCGTTGGGTCGTTTGCTGGGCGGCACAAAAACTCGACGCCAATTGCCGGCTATGTCAGAACCCGTGCGGCGCGGTCTTATTTTTCTGCTAATTGCCATCGCGTTGATCTGGCCGTTTTTTACGGGCCGCGCTCAAGTCGATATTGCAACACTGGTGCTCATTTACGTTATGTTGGGCCTGGGGCTTAACATTGTTGTGGGCTTTGCCGGGCTACTGGATCTGGGCTTTGTGGGCTTTTACGCGGTAGGCGCTTATACCTACGCCTTGCTTTATCACTGGGCGGGTTGGGGGTTCTGGCAAGCCTTGCCATTGGCGGGTGCCATGTCGGCACTGTTTGGGTTTTTGCTTGGCTTTCCCGTACTTCGGTTGCGCGGCGACTATCTTGCGATCGTCACGCTGGGCTTTGGCGAAATCATTCGCCTGTTGCTGATCAACCTGTACTCACTGACGGGTGGCCCCGATGGTATTTCGGGCATACCCAAACCATCGGTATTTGGCTATCCCATGCTGCGTCGTGCGCCTGAAGGCGTGACCACTTTCCACGAGCTGGTGGGCTGGAATTACAGTACGCAGGATGTCATTGTGTTTCTGTACCTCATGGCGCTTGCGCTGGCACTCATAACGCTGTTTGTGTCTAACCGGGTCATACGCATGCCCATAGGCCGTGCGTGGGAAGCCTTGCGTGAAGACGAGATCGCGTGCCGCTCTTTGGGGTTAAATCCTACACGCATCAAATTGTCGGCCTTTACCATGGGCGCCATGTTTGCCGGTTTTGGTGGGGCGTTTTTTGCTGCCCGGCAAGGCCTGGTCAACCCCGAGTCGTTTACCTTTATTGAGTCTGCCCTGATTCTCGCCATTGTGGTGCTGGGGGGTATGGGGTCACAGGTTGGCGTCATTCTGGCGGCCATCGTGCTTACGGTTGTGCCAGAGATCGCGCGAGAATTTGCCGAGTACCGGATGCTTATTTTTGGTTTGGTGATGGTGTTGATGATGATGTGGCGTCCGCAGGGGCTGCTTCCTGTCAAACGTCCACATGTGGAGCTCAAGGCATGAGCGATGTACTTCTTGAGGTTTCACAGCTGACCATGCGGTTTGGCGGCCTTCTGGCCGTGGACCAGGTCGCATTTGACGTAAGGCGCGATGAGGTTTTCGCCATTATCGGCCCCAACGGGGCAGGCAAAACCACCGTGTTTAACTGCGTGGGTGGGTTTTACAAACCCACGAGCGGTGACATTATCATGGATGGCAAACGCATCACGGGCATGCCCAGCCATAAGGTGGCGCAGCAGGGGTTGGTGCGTACGTTTCAGAACGTGCGGCTATTCAAGAATCTGACGGTACTTGAAAACCTGCTGGTGGCTCAGCACACCCATATTGAGACCAGTCTGCTCCGGGGTCTGCTGAAGACGCGCGGGTATCGCCGCTCTGAAGACGAGGCGCTTGAAAATGCCGGGCGCTGGCTCGATTTTATGAACATACGCGAGTATGCCAACCGAGAAGCAGGAAACCTTGCTTACGGGCACCAGCGTCGCCTCGAGATCGCACGCTGCATGATCACCAAGCCACGCCTGCTCATGCTTGATGAACCGGCTGCCGGCTTAAACCCCCAAGAAAAGCGCGATCTTTCATCATTGATCGATCAGTTGCGACGCGAGTTCGGCGTTGCGGTGCTGCTTATCGAGCATGACATGAGTCTGGTCATGGGCATATCCGACCGCATTCTGGTCATGGAACACGGCAAGCCCATTACCACCGACCTGCCTGAAGTTGTGCGGGCCGACCCCCGTGTCATCAAAGCCTATCTGGGGGAAGAATAAGTGCTCAAGCTTGAAAATATCGATACTTTCTATGGCGCCATTCAGGCTTTGAATGACGTGTCGGTTGAAGTTAATAAAGGCGAAATTGTTACGCTGATCGGGGCCAACGGTGCAGGCAAGACAACCTTGCTCATGACTGTGTGCGGCTCGCCAAGGGCAAGCCGGGGCACGATAACGTTTAAGGGCGACGATATTACCCAGAGTGACACGCACACGATTATGCGGCGAGGTATTGCCATTTCACCCGAGGGGCGGCGTGTTTTCCCTGATCTGACGGTGTCGGAAAATCTCAAAATGGGTGGGTTTTTTCTGAAATCACGAGAGATCGAAGCTGGGTTGGAGCATGTTTATGAGCTATTTCCGCGCTTGCGCGAACGTGCCAATCAACGCGCCGGCACGATGTCGGGTGGCGAACAGCAGATGCTGGCGATAGGTCGGGCGCTAATGACCAAGCCTGACCTGTTGTTGCTCGATGAGCCTACGCTGGGTCTGGCTCCGCTGATTATTGCGCAAATTTTCGACATTATCCGTACCATTCGCGAAGAAGGTGTGACGGTTTTTCTGGTGGAGCAAAACGCCAATAAGGCGCTTCAGGTGGCAGATCGCGGTTATGTGCTCGAAACCGGACGGGTGGTGCTGGCCGATACGGGTGCCAATCTGCTGGTCAACGATGAGGTGCGCAAGGCGTATCTTGGCGCGTAGGCCGTAGCGCTTACAGCATAGGTCTAGGGCGGCGGGGTGTAAGCTTGCCGCCGTGCTGTCTTGGCTTTATGCATTGCACGCAAAACCTGGCTGTTTCGAACACATAGCGTGAGCACGACGTCGGTCGTGCCAAAGACTCGTTACATTGCCTTATGGCAACCCTTGTATCTCAGCTATTTCAGCTCGGTTGCCAGAACCATGCAGGGTTGAGCTGTGTTATCCGTTCATGAACGCGGAAGCCTGGCCTCTCCCCCAAGTTTTCTTAGCTCAGACCTTGTGCTGTCAAGGCTGCCTGGACGCCGGGGTCAGCTTCCATGCGCGTGTAAAAGGCCTCAAGGTTTTTGCTGCCTACATTTACGCCCTTGGCCTTGGCCCAACGCAATAGCGTGTACAGATAAGGGTCAACAATGGATCTGGCACCCGCTATCCATACGTTGCCTTCCAGTTGCTTTTCAATAATCTCGAAAATATGCGTCAGTTTAATGGCTGAGTTTTTATAGAGCTCTTCCTGGCTGGCCTCGTCAGACACCAATGCGGCTGCGCCAAAAATATTGGTAAACGTGCGATGAATGTCAGAATTGCACAGGCCCAGCCAACGTCGTACTTCAGCGCGGTCATGGATGTTGTCTGGCATGAGGCCTGCCTCGGGGTTAAGCTCGGCCAGGTACTCAAGAATCGCGGCACTCTGGGTTAGTGTGAAATCGCCATCTTCGAGCACAGGCACCGACCCCATGGGGTTTTTCGCCAGGTACTCAGCTTGTTTAATTTCGTCGCGACCCACTTTAATGGCCTCGTATGGTTTACCTATCCACTCAAGGGTAATGTGCGACGCCAGAGGGCAGGCACCAGGCAGGTAGTAAAGCTTCATGTGTAAACTCCGGGAGAAGCCGGTTTTAAAGCCGGATAAATAAGCGCAGATTTTTGCTGCGCGACGAATACTGACTTAGCGTAAACATATATAGAGCAGGCCCACTATTGATGATGGGGGGCCTGCAAACCGTACAAATTTTAAGACGGTGTAATTATGGGTATGGACATAAACCCGACGTAGGTCGTGCAGAGGTCGAGAAGAGGGCGTGAAAGCGTCGTGAAGCAGCGGTGCTGCACGACCCGAATTCGGGAAGCAATAACGCTGTACCCAGGCCGTGGTCTAACGCGGCATGACGTTGCAATCACTTTCTTACGTGCTGGCCGGCTTGAGATGTTGCGCCAGAAAAGCCTCCATGCGCGCATAAAACTCAAACTTGTTCTCGTCATTGTGAAAGCCATGGCCTTCATTGTCTTTCACCATGTACTCGACTTCTACGCCACGCGCACGCAGTGCATCAACCATCTGATCACTTTCGTTTTTATTGACACGCGGGTCGTGGGCGCCCTGGGCAATAAACAGTGGCGTCCGGATTTTGTCGGCGTTTAAGGCGGGAGAGGTGGCCTCAAGGCGTTGGCGGTCTTTCTCAGGGTCGCCCACCATGCAATGCATTTTGGTCAGCATTGGCTTCCAGTAAGGTGGAATGGTAGTGAGGAAAGTGAGCAGATTGGATACTCCAACGTAATCGACCGCGGCAGCGTAAAGATCGGGTGTGGAGACGATACCCGCCAGCGTGGCATAGCCCCCGTAGCTGCCACCGTAAATGGCGATACGTGACGGATCAGCAATGCCCTGGCCGATAAGCCACTGTACCCCGTCAGTGATATCGTCTTGCATGCTCAACCCCCATTGCCCGAAGCTGGCTTCCCAGAATTTGCGACCGTAACCCGTAGAACCGCGGTAATTAATTTGCAATACCGCATAGCCCCGGTTGGCCATGAACTGCACCTCTGGGTTAAAGCCCCAGCTGTCGCGTACCCATGGGCCGCCGTGCGGGTTGATGATGCAGGGCAAGCCTTGGGCTTCACGCCCCACTGGCAAGGTGAGGTAGCCATGAATAGTCAGACCATCGCGTGACTGAAACGTAATGGGCTGCATGGTCGCCATGTCATGCTCGGGCAGTGCCGGGTTGATATCGGCCAGTTTATCGAGGGTGTTGAGCCCCGTGTCATAGATATAGCGGCTGCCGGGGCTGCGGTCGTTGTAGGCGGCAACGATGTACTTGTTCTCGTCGCGGGTTTCGCTTTGCAGAGCCACTTCATAGCCTGGTAACTTTTCACGGATACGCGCAAAGCGCTGGGCGGTCAGCTCGTCAAAAAAATGATACTGGGGCTTGTCGGTTTGGTAACTGACCATGGTAAGCACCTGGCGCTGGTGCGAATAGCCGGCGCCATCGAGGTCATAGCCCTGTACCTCAAAAACCATGCGTTCTTCATTGGGCTTGGCGGGATCGATGATGACTAACGCGACGTTGTCGCGCCCGCGGTTGCTGAACGCATACAGTTCGCGGTTGTCAGGCGTGAAAAACTCGGGGTAGATGGAGGTGCGGAAATCAGCCTTGATCAGTTCACGAAAAGGTTCTGATTCAGTGTCGCGATACAGCACCACGGTGTCCAGCCCGTCGCTGGCCAGAGCGGCACGCACCTGGCCCATGTGATCGGTTTGCCATCCCACTACATTACCCGGGTTTTCGGCCACCAGGGTGAGTTCACCACTATGTACGTTGGCGCGATAAACATCGAATACTTCGGCGTTACGCTGGTTATGACTGATGAGTACGTGCTGGGGGTCGTCGACCAGGTCATCCTGGATACTGGCACGCACGCCCGGAAACGGCGTAAGGTCAGTGACTTGCCCAGTGTGCACATCGACGGCCAGCACATGAAAGTTCTCGTCGCCGTTGAAGTCTTTTTCATAAATAACAACGTCGGAACCCTTCCAGAAATACTGCGCAATGTCGCGTTCGGTTTCCTGTGTGAGTTGACGCGGCTGGCCTGTGGGCTTGCTGCCTTCAAGTGGCTGCACGAATACGTTCATGCGGGCTGGCTTGCCGTCTATACTGGCCGGTTCCATGAAGCCGAGCAGGGCACCATTGTCTGCAAGACGAAAGTAGCCCCGCGCGGGGTTGCGGAAGAAATCTTCAATCGCATAGTGTTTTGGCGGCATGTGTGTCGGGCCTTTTTGGTTGCGCGCCATGGTATGGCACTTGATGAATGCAAGAATCACATTACTATATCGCCAGATGACCTCAATGACGAAAAGAGGCAATATGAACTACAAGGAGATCTTATGACTGGGGGCAATATGCAGGTGGTGTTTCTCGACCGTGAAACGATATCGCCGCAAACAACGTTACGTTCGCCGTCGTTTGCGCATGAGCTTAAAGTATACGGGCGCACTAGCCGCGAGCAGGCCCCGGAGCGTATCGCCGATGCCGACATTGTCATCCTCAACAAGGTAAAGCTGGACCGGGCTGCGATTGAGGCTGCGCCCAAGCTCAAGATGATTGCCCTTGCTGCAACTGGTACCGACAATATCGATCTTGCCGCTTGTGCCGACAAAGGTATTGTCGTTTCCAACATACGCGGCTATGCCACGCGCACCGTGCCTGAGCATACGTTTGCGCTCATTTTTGCACTGCGTCGCAGTATTGTGGCCTACAGCGAGTCGGTCAAGGCCGGGCGGTGGCAAGAGGCGCAGCAGTTCTGCTATTTTGATTACCCCATTAAAGATCTGGCGGGTTCCACCCTGGGTATTGTTGGTGAAGGCGCACTGGGTCAGGCGGTGGCAGGCATAGGCCGCGCCCTGGGCATGCGGGTATTGTTTGCGGCGCGTAAGGGCCGCAACGATCAGGGTAGTCTGTACACGCCCTTTGATAAATTTCTTGAACAAAGCGACATCATTACGCTGCATTGCCCGCTCACCGAACAAACGCGTGGCCTGATCGGGGCTGAAGAGTTCGCTCGTATGAAGCGTAAGCCTTTGCTGGTCAATACCGCACGGGGCGGTTTGGTCGATGAGGCGGCACTGGTCGATGCCATGCGTTCAGGGCAGCTTGGAGGCGCCGGCTTTGATGTCACCACGCCTGAGCCGCCCGAGAAAGACCACCCGTTAATGCAATTGCTTGATATGCCCAATTTTGTTCTTACGCCCCATGTGGCTTGGGCAAGCCAGGAGGCAATTCAGTTTCTGGCTGATCAGCTGATCGACAACGTCGACGCGTTTCAACGTGGTGAGCCGCGTAATGTGGTCACGCCCCGGCGCTGACAGCCGTGTTGCACGCTGATAAGCATTGATAGACAGTGCACTTCATACGGATGGTGGCGGTGTGCCTTTAAAGTTGGCACTCCGCCGTCTCAGGTGGTGGTACTTGCCGCTCTACGTGGTGGTACTTGCCGCCCTACGTGCTGGCAATGACGTACTGACCACATGCTTTTTTAATCGACTTTTTCACACAGGAACATCATGCGCATTATCATCGCCCCAGATTCATTCAAAGAGAGCCTGAGTGCGCGGGCGGTGGCCGAGGCCATGGCGGCGGGCATCCGGGACGCGATGCCGCAGGCGCAGACTGTTTGTGTGCCCATGGCTGATGGCGGAGAGGGTTCGCTCGAGGCCGTGCTGGCTGCCACCGGTGGCGAGCAGCGTACCTTGACTGTGCTCAACGCCAATGGTCAGAAACATCAGGCGAGCTGGGGCTGGCTGGGCGATGGCAAGGCATTTATTGAGATGGCAGCCGCAGCAGGGCTGGAGCAAATTCCAGAGACAGAACGCCGACCCTTGCAAGCCAGCAGTTATGGGGTGGGGCAGCTCATCAAAGATGCTGTTGAGGCGGGTGCGATGCATATTGCGGTCGGTCTCGGCGGCAGCGCCACGAATGACGGCGGGGCGGGGTTGCTGCAGGCCTTGGGCGCTCACTTGTTTGATGCGCAAGGCAATGAGTTGCCTGCAGGTGGCGCAGCGCTGAGCCAGTTGGCGCGCGTCTGTCTTGATGAGGTTGATCCGCGCATGAAGCAGGTGCGCTTCGATATTGCGGTCGACGTCGACAATCCGTTGTGCGGGCCACGTGGCGCCTCCGCCATATTCGGGCCGCAAAAGGGGGCTTCTGAGCAGGACGTTCAGGTTCTTGATCAGGCGCTGGGTCATTTTGCCGACGTGTGCGCCCGGCAGTTTGAAAAAGACGAGCGAAATCTGCCCGGCATGGGTGCGGCGGGAGGCCTTGGGTTTGCCATCAAAACATGTTTTGACGCAGACTTTAGACCGGGGGTAGAGCTGATTGCCGAGCTTTCATGCCTTGCCCAAGCCATGGAGGGGGCTGATCTGGTGTTTACCGGCGAAGGGAAAATGGATGCCCAGACCGTGCTCGGGAAAACGCCGGTTGGGGTAGCGCGTGTGGCCGCCAGGCAAGGGATACCGGTTATCGCGCTTGTGGGTGCGCTGGGTGAAGGCTACGAAGAAGTTTACGCGGCAGGCATTACCGCAGCCTTCAGCCTGACGCCAGGCCCTGTCACGCTGCAGCAAGCTTGCGAGCAGGGCGCGGGCTATCTGAGACAGCGCGCGCGCGACTGCATGCGGGTGTGGCTGGCAGCCAGTGCCCGATCGGGGAGCGGTCATTAAGTCTGCGCCTTCAAGCCTGCGGCGTGGCGCTGGTTTGTGCATCTGAGTGCAAGTGTTCTTTCAGATAGTCTACAAAAACGCGTACGGCGCGAGGCACGTGTGCGCTGTATGGCCGGATGGCGTAAATGGCCTCACCAAACGCACCTACAGGTTTCCAGGCGGGCAATAACAGGATCAGTCGCCCTGCCATAACGTCTTCCTGAGCAGAAAAATCAGGCAATATGGCAATGCCCTGCCCATCGAGCGCCACCTGGCGCAAGGCCTCACTGTTGTTGGCGCTGAAATTGCCTCGTATGGCGACGCTGTGGCGTTCGCCCTTGCGGCCGGCTCGCTCAAAGCTCCAGGCCGGCGAGGCGGCCGAACGCAAATAGTAAAGACAATTGTGCCCGGTGAGTGCGTCAGGATGGCGAGGTTTGCCATGTAGCTGCAGGTAAGAAGGCGAGGCGACCAGTAGGCTGGTAGAAGGCCTGAGCAGCCAGGCCACATGTGTTTCTGGCACACTGCTGGTATGCCTGATTGCCAGGTCAAAGCCTTCTTGCGCTAACGAGCTAAGGTGGTCTGACATTTCAATTTCTACCCGCACTTGTGAAAATGCTTCGAGAAAGCCGCTGATGAGCGGCATTATTTTCTGTCGGCCTAACGCTACGGGGGCGGTTACACGCACGACGCCCTGTGGGGTGTCAGCCAGATCGCGAATGCTGTCAAACCCCTGTTCGATATGCGTAAAGGCGTTGCGGGTGTTGTCGACCAGAGCCTGGCCGGCTTCCGTCAGACGAACGCTGCGTGTTGTCCGGCGTACCAGGGCAACGCCTGAGGCTTGTTCGAGCTCATTAATACGCAGGCTGACAGCAGCTTTGCTGACACCCAGACGCCGGGCCGCCGCCGTATAGCTGCCCGCATCCTCCAGAATGCTGAGCCAATAGATGTGCGACCACATTAACTCTTTTGTGTGTTTGTGTTCGGTCAACATAGAGGCTCCCAGAGTGATAAATGGCGGTAGTTACTGTTGTTTGCCGGTTTCAGTGCGGCATGGCTATACGATAGAACCGATTGCCGCGTTGCATGACGTTGCTGCGTGTCATTAGCCATGTGCTATTAGCCCAGCGTCATTGGCCCAGTACCATTGGTTATGCGGCTATTAACCATATGCTCTGAACCATGTGCCATGTGCCATTGGCCGTGCGACAGTAGCCGTGCGCTATTAGCCATTCATGTGCACTTGCACACGCGCATAGCCGATCGCACGAGCAGGCCGTCAGAGCCCATGGCATCTTCGACGCAGCGAAAGGTTGAAGATTACACTGTTTATTATATTAAACAATGAATCCAGTTTTTCGATCTTGTTGTATGGGCTGGAGCTTTCTATACTTTCTGCATAGTTCAACCATAACGGAGCTCCTTTCATGAAAGATCAGGTTTCTACGGATACGCTGGCTGCACAGCCGCGTTATACCGACAGCAGCGATATCGTCAACTTTATTAATGGCGAACTGGCTACCAGCCGCAGCGAGCGCAAACAAGATGTTTTTAACCCGTCTACCGGCGAGGTTGCCCGCAAGGTTGTGCTGTCGACAGCCGAAGACCTGAATGCGGCCGTCGCTGCCGCCAAGGCCGCTGCACCCGCGTGGGCAGATACGCCGCCGGTACGGCGTGCAAGAATCATGAATCGCTTTCTGGCGCTCATGGCCGAGCACACCGACGAGATGGCCGCCATGATTAGCGCAGAGCACGGCAAAGTGTTTACCGATGCTCAGGGCGAAATTGCGCGCGGCATGGACGTGGTTGAATTTGCCTGCGGCATTCCTCAGCTGTTAAAGGGTGACTACACCGAACAGATCGCCAATGGCATTGACAACTGGACCATGCGCCAGCCTTTGGGCGTCGTGGCTGGCATTACGCCGTTTAACTTTCCTGTCATGGTGCCGTGCTGGATGTTCCCCATGGCTATTGCGTCCGGCAACGCGTTTATTCTCAAGCCCAGCGAGCGTGATCCAAGCGCATCGCTGTTGATGGCGCGCCTGCTTAAAGAGGCAGGTTTGCCTGATGGGGTGTTTAGCGTGGTGCAAGGCGACAAGGTGGTTGTCGATGCCATTCTTGAGCACGAAGACATTGCTGCGGTCAGTTTTGTGGGCTCCACGCCTATTGCTCAGTATATTTACGAGCGTGGTGCACATTTTGGCAAACGCGTGCAGGCATTGGGCGGTGCTAAAAATCACATGATTGTCATGCCCGACTGCGATATCGAGCGCACTGTCGATGCATTGGTGGGTGCTGCCTACGGTTCGGCCGGTGAGCGTTGCATGGCTATTTCGGTTGCCGTGCTGGTAGGCTCGGCCGGAGAAAAAATCCTGCCGTTGCTGATTGAGCGTACTAAAACCCTAAAGATTAAAGATGGTATGCATCTTGATGCAGAGATGGGCCCCGTGGTAACCAAAGAGGCGCTGGAGCGCATTGAGAACTACATTGCCATTGGCGTGGAGCAGGGCGCCGAACTGCTGGTGGATGGTCGTGGCTTTAAAGCAGAAGGGCATGAAAACGGCTTTTACACGGGTGGCACGCTGTTCGACAAAGTAACGCCCGAAATGCGCATCTATAAGGAAGAAATTTTTGGCCCCGTGCTTGCTTGCGTGCACGTTAACGATCTGGGTGAAGCCGTTGACCTGGTCAACGCGCATGAGTTTGGCAACGGGGTGTCGTGCTTTACCAGTGATGGTCACACCGCCCGCGAGTTTGCCCGCCGCATCCAGGTAGGCATGGTGGGCGTTAACGTGCCTATTCCTGTACCAATGGCATGGCACGGTTTCGGCGGCTGGAAGCGCAGTCTGTTTGGCGACACCCACGCCTATGGCGAAGAGGGCGTGCGCTTTTACACCAAGCAAAAATCCATCATGCAGCGCTGGCCTGAAAACATCGAGAAGGGCAACGAGTTTGTGATGCCAACACACGGCTAAACGTCGCAGCGTCTGGATAAACAGCCCTGTCAGTCTTGAACTGACAGGGTTTTTTATAACGCGAGGTGACCGGCTTTGTCGTAATGCTGCTCTGCCTGCGCTGTCGCTGTCGCCGTGCCTTTGCAACGCCCCATATCGGGCGTGTATTGCAACCGATTTCGTCGTCCTCGGGTCCCGCCTGTGCTGTTACCTTCGCCGCGCCTTTGCAGCGGTCTGTATCGGGGCCTGTATCGCGACTGACTTCGTCGTTCAACTGCTGTGCCCTTCTGTGGCTATTGCAATGGCTTTGCAGGGGTCTCTATCAGGGCTTGTAATGGGGCTAGCGAGCGGTTTGGGTTTGCCCCATGGCCCGCCGCATCACGTCTTAATGTGTGTTCGGCCTATATCCACGTGGTGCGCATGGGGATATCAATGCGTCAGTCCTGGCTGCGTAGTAAAGTGATGCATAATTAATCCGCCTTTCCGAGAGTTACCGATGACCCGTCCTTTACGCCTTGCGATCAATGGTTATGGTCGCATTGGCCGCTGCGTACTGCGTGCGCTCCATGAGTCGCCGCACCGGGATTCCTTTGAGGTGGTCGCCATCAACGAGCCCGCCGCTGACCTGCCGACCATCGCTTACCTGACCCAATTTGATTCCACGCATGGCGCGTTTCGCGGCAAAATTGATCACCAAGGAGACAACCTGATCGTCGATGGTCGGCCCATTGCCGTCATTCATGCTAGCGACCCGTTGCAGGCCGACTGGGGGCGCTTTGATGCAGACCTGCTGCTGGAGTGTTCTGGCCGTTTCGGTTCACGCGATCAGTTACAGCTTTTTCTTGAGGCCGGCTTTAAGCGTGTGCTGGTGTCGCAGCCTGGAAACAGCGCACGTGATGTCGATTACACCGTGGTCTATGGCATTAATGATAGCGGGCTAACAGGAAGCGAGCGTATTGTGTCCAACGCTTCGTGCACCACAAACGCCGTCGTGCCGGTGCTTGATGCCCTGCATGGGGCTTTTGGTATAAGGCATGCCTTTCTTACCACCTTGCATTCGGTTATGAACGATCAGCCGCTCATTGATGGCTACCATCATGCTGATTTGCGGCGCACCAGGTCGGCGCTGCAATCGCTGATTCCTGTGGAAACAGGATTGGCGCAGGGCGTTGAGCGCCTGCTGCCTCAGTTGGCAGGCAAGGTGCAGGCCAAGGCAGTTCGTGTGCCTATTCTCAACGTATCGGCCATTGATCTTATGGTGCAGCTCGGGCGTGACGTGCAGGTTGATGAGCTCAACGCAGCGCTTCGTGGTTTAAGCGAGGAGCTTCCGGGCGTTATTGCGTATTCACATCACCCCCATGCGTCCATCGATTTCAATCATGATCCACATTCAGCCATTATCGATGGCAGTCAAACCCGCACCAATGGTGATGGTTTCGCCAACCTTTTCATCTGGTTCGATAACGAATGGGGGTTTGCCAACCGCATGCTGGACGTTGCCTGTACCTGGTCGCGCCGCTTTACTGATGACGCGCGCGTCGACATTGCAGGCGTATAGTTAATAGCGTGTAACGCACTTGAACCTAGTAGGAGAACACATATGGCAGACACCCGTATCGAAACCGATTCCATGGGGGAAATCGCGGTTCCGGGCAATCATTACTGGGGAGCGCAAACTCAGCGCTCGATTGATAATTTTCCTATTGGTGTTTCCCGATTCAAGTGGCAGCCACCCGTTATCTCGGCACTGGGCATACTGAAGAAAGCGGCGGCGCAAGCCAATGCCGAATTGGGTGAACTGCCTGCCGAGATTGCTGACCTTATCGGCTGGGCTGCCGATGAGGTAATCGAAGGAAAGCTTAACAGCGAGTTTCCACTTGTGGTGTTTCAGACCGGCTCCGGAACGCAGTCGAACATGAATGCTAACGAAGTTATTTCAAACCGGGCCATTGAGCTGGCGGGTGGCAACATAGGCAGCAAAAAGCCCGTACACCCCAACGATCATGTCAATCGCGGGCAGTCGTCCAATGACACGTTTCCGACGGCCATGCATATTGCCGTAGCGCAACAGTTGCAGCAGCATCTTTTTCCGTCAGTAGGCAAGCTGCGCGCTACGCTCGCGGCCAAGGCCGAAGCGTATGCCGATATTGTCAAAACCGGGCGGACGCATCTGCAGGACGCCACACCTATTACGCTGGGGCAAGAAATCGGTGCCTGGGTTGCTCAGATTGATTTCGCACTTGATGCGGTGCAGGCCAACTTGCCGGGGGTGTATGACCTTGCCATTGGCGGCACCGCCGTAGGCACTGGGCTCAATGCGCACCCAAAGTTTGGTGAGACCGCAGCCAGGCATATCGCCGAGATAACGGGCTTGCCATTTCGTTCTGCCGACAACAAGTTTTTTGCGCTGTCAGCACATGATGCGCTGGTTAACCTTTCAGCATCGCTGCGTACGCTTGCCGGTGCGCTTATGAAAATTGCCAATGATGTGCGTTGGCTGGCCAGCGGCCCGCGCTGCGGCATAGGTGAGTTGGTTATCCCTGAAAACGAACCAGGTTCCTCCATTATGCCCGGCAAGGTCAACCCCACCCAATGCGAAGCCATGACCATGGTGTGCGCACAGGTGTTTGGCAACGACGCAACCGTGGCATTTGCGGGCAGTCAGGGCAATTTTCAGCTAAACGTTTACAAGCCCGTTATTGTGCATAACGTGCTTGAGAGTATTGAATTGCTTGGCGATTCATGCCTGGCGTTCAACGATCATTGCGCGGTGGGCATTGAGCCCAATCGTGAGGTCATCGCGGCCAACCTTGATAAAAACCTTATGCTGGTAACGGCGCTCAACCGCCACATAGGCTATGACAAGGCGGCGGCCATTGCCAAAAAGGCTCACAAAGAGAAAAGCACGTTGCGCGCTGCGGCGCTCGCGCTTGGTTATGTCACCGATGAGCAGTACGATCAATGGATACGCCCAATTGATATGACGCATCCAGGTTAATGGTTTATTGGCCACCCGCACGGGGCTGATTTTTGGGTAGCACAGGTCGCTAATGGGTATCGGCTCGTTTTGCACCATTTTCCTGTCTGCCTGCTGCGGCAATACGTTCAAGCTCGTTCACGTGTGCTGAGCCGCCTGGTCTTTGGCGCACGTGAGCTCGCGCAGTGTCGTGTTCAGGGTGTACCTGAATCAGGAGGTATGGCATGGCCAAACATGTCTTGATCAAACGCGTCTACGATAAACAAGCACCTTCCGACGGGTATCGCGTGCTGGTCGACCGTCTCTGGCCGCGCGGCGTCAGAAAAGATGAGCTTCAGTACGACGCCTGGGTCAAAGATCTTGCACCCAGCGCTTCATTGCGCAAATGGTTTGGTCACAAACCAGAGAACTGGGAACAGTTTCGCAAAAGTTATGAAGAAGAGTTGCGTGAAGACAGCCAGGTGGCACGTATGCGTGCACTTATTGACGAGGCGGGTCGCAAACGTATGACGCTGGTGTATTCGGCAAAAGACACCGATCACAATCAGGCGGTAGTACTGGCTGAGGTACTTGACCGACTATACTGAAGAACCGATGCGCAGTGTGCTCCGCGCCAGAACGGCGCTAACAGCGCATGCGTCTTGTCAGTTGCAAGCAGCCGGTATGAGGTGGATCTGCCGGTCGATAGCTAACCGAGAGAGGCCAACATGAGCAAGGCACGATTGTTAGGGTTCGCCTGCTGCCTGCTGGCGGGCATGGCCGTCTGGCTAGCCCAGCCGCGCAAAGAATCCGGCATGTCTGTTCCTTTCGTTGCTGACGCCTTCGCCGCCGCACAGCCTGCAGACGCTGCCCCCGGCAAGCCTGAACATACGCCTGCCTCGCGAGTCACCACATCCAAGCCTGAACAGGCCGCTGCTTCCACTGCGGCTGAGCCTGCAGCCAAGACATTGTCCAATCATGTGACCGTGCTGCGGGTTGTCGGCGCCATTAACCCGGCCACTGCCGATTTCATTACTGAAGGCCTTGATCAGGCACGTGAGCAGGGCGCGGGCCTGGTTGTCATTGAGCTTGATACTCCGGGTGGTCTGGACACGTCAATGCGCAGCATTGTTCGCGGCATTCTGGCCTCTCCTGTGCCCGTGGTGGGCTTTGTCAGCCCTGGTGGTGCCCGGGCCGCCAGTGCCGGTGCATTCATACTCTATGCATGTCATGTTGCTGCCATGACGCCTGCAAGCAATCTGGGGGCCGCGTCACCCGTGTCCATCGGTATGTCGGGTGGGGAAGGCGCCAGTGATAACAAAGGCGCTGACAAAAAGTCGGAAGGTGACACGATGACACGCAAGGTCACCAATGATGCAGCGGCCTACATTCGAAGTCTGGCTCAACTGCGTGGCCGCAACGTTGATTTTGCCGAAAAAGCAGTTGTTGAAGCAATCAGCATGTCATCTGCCGAGGCCTTGAAGGATGGGGTCATTGACCTGGTGGCAAACAATGTGCCTGATCTGCTCAGCAAGCTTGACGGGCGTCGTATCAAAATGGACGACGGCACGGTGGTGAAGCTGGACACCACAAACCCGGTCATTGAACATATTGAACCTGACTGGCGTACTCAATTTTTGACGCTTATTGCCAACCCCCAAGTTGCTGTCATGCTGATGATGGTGGGCATTTATGGGCTGTTTTTCGAACTGCTCAGCCCGGGCGCCACGTTGCCTGGGGTGGCGGGGCTGATTAGCCTGCTGCTGGGTATGTATGCCTTCCAGTTAATGCCGGTTAGTTGGGCGGGTGTAGGTTTGATGGCGGCAGGCACTACGATGATGATTGCCGAGGTCTTCTTGCCCAGCTTTGGCGCATTGGGCATTGGCGGCATCATTGCATTTGTGCTGGGCGGGCTGATGCTGACTAACACAGGTATTCAAGCCTATGATTTATCACTGCCATTTGTTGTTGGGGTAGCAGTGTCGAGCGCGGCGCTTATTTTTATCGCCGGTGGTTTTGCCTTGCGCTCGCGCCGACGCGCAGTGGTTACGGGTAAAGAGCAAATGGTGGGCAGTGAGGGCGTTGTTACTTTTTTGAGTAACGGCACGCAATATGCTGACATTAGAGGCGAAAGCTGGCAGGTACACGGCGACCGCCCTTTCGCTGTGGGTGAGCGGGTGCGTGTCAAGGCGATCAACGGGCTGGTTCTGCAGGTTGTAAGCGTGGACAGCACGGCAATCCGCGCTACGCAGTAAGTGCAATGGAATATGCGGGGGATGTGGTCTTGTAGGCTGTCATTCCATGCCAGCGCCGAAAGGCAGTGAAATGGGGGTTAGCATGATGTTTATCAGCAGTTTCAATATTTTTCTTGGCACTGTCATTATCATCGTATTGCTGGTGGTGCTTAATGCGATCAAGATCTTGCGCGAGTATGAGCGTGGCGTTGTGTTCTCACTGGGCCGTTTTACGAGTGTCAAGGGCCCAGGCATTATCTTTGTGATACCTGTCATTCAACAGGTAGTGCGTGTAGATTTGCGTGTTATTACCATGGATGTGCCCAGCCAGGACGTGATCTCGCGTGACAACGTGTCGGTGCAGGTAAATGCGGTGCTTTATTTCAGGGTGGTTGCCCCAGAAAAAGCCATCATCCAGGTAGAACGTTATCTGGAAGCGACCAGCCAGTTGGCCCAGACTACGCTGCGGGCAGTGCTTGGCAAGCATGAACTGGATGAGATGCTGTCTGAGCGCGAAAAGCTTAATGCGGATGTGCAGCAGATACTTGATGCACAAACTGACTCGTGGGGTATTAAGGTCACCAATGTCGAAATCAAGCATATTGACCTGAACGAGAATATGATTCGTGCCATTGCTCGCCAGGCCGAGGCCGAACGGGAGCGGCGCGCCAAGGTTATTCATGCCGAGGGCGAAAGGCAGGCGGCCCAGGCACTGATGGAGGCTGCTGCAATATTGGCGATACAGCCCTCAGCCATGCAGTTGCGCTATTTGCAGACCTTGACCCAGGTGGCTGGTGATAAAAGCTCGACACTGGTGTTTCCGATTCCGGTTGATCTGCTGTCGACGTTAATCGGAAAGAACGGGGCCGGTAGCATGCCGGGTATGCAAGGCATGCCAAGTGTTGTGCCTGGTACGTCGACAGGAGGGGCTGGCACCGCTAGTATGCCTGGCACGTCGAGTGTGCCTGGTATGCCGGCAGGAGCGCCCGACACCGCTAGTATGCCTGGTAGCACAAGTTCGTCAGGGGCTTCTGGTGCGCCGGGTACGTCCGGCACCAAAGATGTTCCGCCAGGCCTGGGTGAGGTGTAAGCCGCGCAAGGCCTTAGCG
Organism: Alcaligenaceae bacterium; assembly: GCA_013416395.1. Taxonomy (GTDB): domain Bacteria; phylum Pseudomonadota; class Gammaproteobacteria; order Burkholderiales; family Burkholderiaceae_B; genus Allopusillimonas. The sequence continues at coordinate 571,752 of JACCEP010000003.1, read as the reverse complement.
CCGATACAAAGGGCGAAGGGTTCACCCGGTTGGCGATACAGGCCTCACAGGCCCGCAACAATGAATCAATGGCTTTCGCCTCACAACAATGAGCAGCGGTGAAGGCAAGGCGAAATTTTTACCTATTTTTTTGGAGCAGGATTATGCAATTAGGGATGGTGGGTCTGGGTCGCATGGGCAGTAATATGGTGCAACGACTGTTGCGCAAAGGGCAGGGCTGCGCAGTCTTTGACACACATCCCGAGGCAGGGCGAGCGCTGGCTGAGCAGGGTGCTGTTGCCTGCGATACGTTGCCCGATCTGGTTGCAGCGCTGGCCCGTCCAAGGGCTATCTGGCTCATGGTGCCTGCAGCCGTGGTCGACAAGGTACTGGATGAGCTGGTACCTTTGCTTGAAAAGGACGATATCGTGATCGATGGCGGCAACTCGCATTATCACGATGACATTCGAAGGGCGGATGCGCTGGCAGACACGGGCATACATTACATGGATGTCGGTACCAGTGGCGGTGTTTTTGGCATGGAGCGTGGGTATTGCCTGATGATAGGGGGCGACAAGTTTGCCTTTGACCGACTTGAACCCGTTTTTTCTGCGCTTGCGCCAGGCGCTGACGCCGTACCTCGCACGCCAGGTCGTCTCGAAGCGGGCAGCGCCGAACGAGGCTACCTGCATTGCGGTCCTCATGGGGCGGGTCATTTTGTCAAAATGGTGCACAACGGCATTGAGTACGGAATAATGGCGGCCTATGCCGAGGGCCTGAACATGTTGCGCCAGGCCAATATCGGGTCGCGTGAGCGCGACACCGATGCTGAAACCACACCCTTGCGCGACCCGCGACATTTCCAGTACGAGATGGATGTGCCCGAGATTACCGAGTTGTGGCGGCGCGGCAGCGTCATCGGCTCCTGGCTGCTCGATTTGACAGCCTCTGCACTGCGTGGTGATCCGTCGCTGGACCATTATTCAGGGCATGTGTCAGATTCAGGCGAAGGGCGCTGGGCATTGACCGCAGCCATTGAACAAGGCGTACCGGCCCCAGTGTTGAGCGCCGCACTATTTTCCCGCTTTGAATCGCGCGGCAATGCCGACTACGCCAACCGCGTGCTTTCTGCCATGCGCCATCAGTTTGGTGGGCATGTAGAAAAAACATCTGGAGATAACAAACCATGACTTCTGAGTCCGGCATTCCGCATGCGGACGCGCTGGTGGTATTTGGTATTACTGGCGATCTTGCGCATAAAAAAATCTTTCCGGCGCTGTACTCCATGGCGCAGGCGGGCACCTTGCAAGTTCCCGTTGTGGGTGTGGCATCATCTTCGCTCACGACTAAACAATTGGACGAACGGATACGACACAGCGTTACTGAGGCGGTGGCCAAGCCAGACGCCAGTGTGCTAGATCGGCTTGTTTCTCTGGTCAGTTACGTAGATGGCGACTATCGCGACGCAGCAACGTTTCAGCGGCTCAAGCAGGCTTTGGGCAAGGCAGTCAGGCCTGCACATTATCTGGCCATTCCGCCTTCGCTATTTGCCACCGTGATCAAGGCGCTTGATGAAGCAGGGCTGGCAAAACAAGCTCGCGTCATTGTTGAAAAGCCATTTGGGCGCGACCTCGAGTCGGCCCGTGAGCTTGACCGGCTTGCACGCTCGGTGTTTCCGGATGAAGCCATTTTTCGTATTGATCACTTCCTGGGCAAGGAAGCGATCATGAATATTTTGTACTTTCGCTTTGCCAATGCATTTCTCGAGCCTATCTGGAATCATCACCACATTGACAGCGTACAGATTACGCTGGCAGAAAAATTTGGCGTTGAAGATCGGGGGGCCTTTTACGAAAGCGCAGGTTGCCTGCGCGACGTAATTCAAAACCATCTGTTCCAGATCGTGGCGTTGCTAGCCATGGAACCGCCCGCACGTGCTGGCTATGCTGCTGTGCATATTGAAAAGGCCAAGGTGTTTCAGGCAATGCGGCCCTTGTCATCACAAGACTTGGTGCGCGGGCAGTACAAGGGTTATAGACATGAACCCAAGGTAGCGCCCGACTCTGACGTTGAAACCTTTTGCGCGCTCCGGCTGTTTATTGACTCGTGGCGATGGTCGGGTGTGCCTTGGTTTCTGCGCTCGGGCAAGCATCTGGCTGCCAATGTGGCAGAGGTAGTGGTTAGGTTGAAAGCGCCGCCTCAAAAGCTATTCGATGATGTGGGTGAAGAAGCCAATTATGTTCGTTTCCGCATATCACCGCGTTCTGCTGTGGCGCTTGCTGCGCGGGTAAAGCTGCCGGGCAAGGAGTTTGTAGGAGAACAGCGTGAGTTGTACCTGCTGGATGTCGACCCTCATGAAGAATCACCGTATTCACGTTTGCTTTCTGACGCAATAGCAGGCGAGCGGGCACTCTTTACCAGTGCACAGGCCATAGAGGCCGCGTGGGCGGCAGTAGACCCGGTATTGCGTGATCATAAACAGGCAGTACCGTACGCACGCGGCAGTTGGGGGCCACCACAGGCGGACAAGCTAATGGCTGAACATGGAGGCTGGCACGACCCCCAGCCTGAGCCAGACCTGTGCGGTCCGGGGGCCGCTGCAATCTAAGGCTTTCAACTTTGGCTCGTGTGGCGTTTTCTCTGCCGGTTATGCGTAGGCGCCAGCCGACGCACCAAGTGAAAAGCTAAAGAATGTTAGCTCCTGAGCAGCAAGCCGCTGAATGACGCGTCACTGAATAGCACGCCATTTAACGGCATGCCTGCCACCCTGAGAGCGGGGTGTTACTTGATGAGCGTAACCGGGGTATCAGTCAAACTGATTACCTTGGTGGCGATCGAGCCGAGCACGAGGCCAGTTATTCGACCAAGCCCGCGTGTGCCCATGAAAATATTGGAGCAGCCTTTAGTGCGTGCATAACTGGCGATGGTGTCGGCCACAGGGCCAACCACGACCTCAGTCTCGTAGTTAACGCCTGCTTTTTCCAGATATTCATTAACCGGTGCCAGCGCCGTGCGGCCTTCGTCCTGGTAGTACTCTTGTAGTACTTCGGCCGAGAAAAAGCGTTTGACGTTACCCGAGACAATAGGTGGCTGTACGTTGATGACAAGCAGTTCAGCGCCATTGATAAGGGCAGCCGCTTTAACGGCGGCTTCTACTGCGCGAACTGATGCCTCGGAACCGTCTACTGGAATCAGGAATTTATTCATTTATGCCTCGTTAACGTTTAAGCATGTTTACAAGCCCAAGCGTGGTTTCTGCTTGGCGCGTATGGATGACTGTTTTATATTAAAAGCTTCTTGTGTTCGTTGATGATGATCTGAATCAACCTATTGGAGGACTATGGCCGCCCCTATTGAAGACTATGCATTGCTGGGCAACTGCCGCACTGCTGCGCTGGTGTCAAAAGAGGGTGCCATAGAATGGTTGTGTTTCCCACGTTTTGATGCCCCTGCCTGTTTCGCCGCACTGCTGGGTACCCCAGAAAATGGGCACTGGAAAATTTACCCCACAGGTAACGTGCGTGCCGTCCAACGTCAGTACGTCGATGGCACGATGATACTCGAAACCACCTTTATCACCGATGACGGTGAGGCCAAGATCGTTGACTTCATGCCATCAACGTTTACGCACTCCAGTGTGGCCCGTATTGTGGTGGGGCTAAAGGGCAAGGTTACATTCAACATGGACCTGGTTATGCGTATGGACTACGGCCGTACGGTACCCTGGGTAGAGCAGCATGGTCCGCATACGCACACGGCCGTCGCTGGGCCCGATATGCTTGTGCTCCGTAGCGGCGTACCAGTCGAGGCCCAGGCGCTGCACTCGACGGCACGGTTCAGCGTAAAGGCTGGTGCGAGTAAAAGCTTTACGCTTACTCATCAGCTTTCGCATGAGCCCATCTGTGATGCCTTTGATGTGGATGAAGCGCTGACCAAGACCGAGTATTTCTGGCGACAGTTTTCTGATCGCTGCCCTGACACGGGGCCCTGGACCAACCTGGTCAAGCGATCTCTCGTCACACTTAAAGCACTTACTTATCTGCCTACGGGTGGCATTGTTGCGGCGCCGACCACCTCATTGCCAGAGCGTTTAGGCGGACAGCGCAATTGGGATTATCGGTATTGCTGGCTGCGCGACGCCACCATGACGTTGATGGCGTTCATGAATCTTGGGTATTTTGATGAAGCGCGCGCGTGGCGCGACTGGCTGACACGATCGGTGGCGGGCAACCCAGATCAAATGCAGATTATGTATGGGCTTGGTGGCGAGCGGCAGCTTAATGAATTCGAGTTGCCCTGGCTGCCTGGGTATGAGGGTTCAGAACCGGTGCGCATTGGTAATGCCGCAGCGACGCAATACCAGCTTGATGTCTACGGTGAAGTGGCTGATGCCATGGAACAGGCCATTAAGGGACGTTTGCCTTCGCATCCGCGCATCGAAGCCATTGCCGAGGTGATCGTGCCATTTTTGGAGCAGGCCTGGCGCCAACCTGATGAGGGTATTTGGGAGATCCGCGCTGAAAAACAGCATTTTACGCATTCCAAGGTGATGGCCTGGGTAGCGTTTGATCGCATTGCCATTGTGGCGTCGGGAATGAGCAACGGCCAGGCTTTTTCCGACAACTGCCGCCGTGTTGCCAATGAGATCAAAGAAGAGGTCTGCCGCGAGGCCTTCGACCCCAAGATCAACAGTTTCGTCCAGTACTATGGTTCAGATTGTCTGGATGCCAGCTTGTTGCATATTCCATTGACGGGGTTTTTGCCAGCGGATGATCCTCGCGTTATAGGCACGGTAAAGGCTATTGAACAGCGTCTGACGCGCAACGGTTTGTTGTTGCGTTATGAGACCGAACACGGGGTAGACGGGTTGCCAGTGGGCGAGGGCGCGTTCCTGGCGTGTTCGTTCTGGCTGGCTGATGTATACGTGTTGCAAGGAAGAGATCAAGACGCCCGTGCGCTGTTCGATCTTCTTGCCGGTTTGTGCAACGATGTAGGTTTGCTGGCCGAGCAGTATGACCCTGAGCAGCGGCGTATGCTGGGCAATTTTCCGCAGGCGTTCAGCCACGTGGGCATTATCAACACGGCATTAAACCTGCACCGCGCGAAGGCCCCTGCACAAGCGCGCGCCTCGGCGTAACGCCGCAGGCCCATGTGCCTGCGGTCGGGTCTGGTATGCTCGCGGTTTACTGAACAATTCTCAATTTATCGTGTTCAGTTATTAATGTGTTTTCAATAATGAATAAGCTTCCTAGTAATCACAATATCGAAACCATTGTCGTGCGGGTTACCGGCCATGTGCAGGGCGTGGGTTTTCGAGCCTCTGCCGTGCGGCAGGCCCATCTTTTTGGTGTCAAAGGCTGGATCCGCAACAATGAAGACGGGTCGGTCGAAGCGTTGCTGCAGGGCGATCATGAGCAGGTTGACCGCATGTTGTCATGGTTGCACGCTGGCCCACCGGCCGCCCGTGTCAATGAAGTAACCCACGAACAGTCGCTGCAAGAGCGTCACTACGATCGTTTCGAGCAAATCTGACGCAACGCGTAATCACGCTAGGCGTAAGGTTATCAGTGGGGTAGGATTGGTTGCTGTGGCATAGTATCGCCACACAAATAATCTCAAGGAGACCCTACATGGCAGATAATTGGCTAACCTCGCTTCAGACGGCGACACCGCAAGAAGGTTATGAGCTTGCAATCAAGCTTTCCCGCATGGCCATCAAATATACGCAGCCCTCGGCTGAGGTACGCGATAAGCTGCGGCCAGAATATGGCGAAAACGCTGACGCGCTGATTGCCGTATCTCAGGTTGTTGCCACCAATTTTCAAACTGTTGCAGCCGCCAATGCGTACTGGAAATAGTCCCTGTAGCCAGTAGTGGCCTGGTCTATCCAGCATGCCATGTCAGGTATGTTTGATATGACCTGATGTAGTCGCGCGTGCAGCGCCCCTTATGGCTGCACGCGGCCCTGCGTAATAACGCCGGCGGGCGTGCAAGGTAAGACTTGGTCTATGCCTGCGTGCACCGCCTTTTAGGGCTGCACGCGGTCAAGGTAATAACACTGGCGAGCGTGCCAGGCAGGCCTGGTCTACACCTGCTTGCAGCAACTTTTTGCGCTGCACGACTTTTAGCGTGATGCTATTACTGAACATCGTGGCATGTTTTATTACCACGCACCAGGGTTACGGTTTCGGCCATGTCGGCGCCTGAGTCACAGAATAGCGGTGTGTCAACGTCAAATCGTAATGTGTAGCGATTGTTATCGCGCGCAATGTGTACATAGTCTGTCCAGTTCTCAACCTTAGCGACCGTGCCCTCGCCGTTAATAGCAACGGTGACGTTGCCGTGCTGGCCATCGGTCCATTCGCTTTCATCCTGCAGATTGTCATCGCGCGAGGCATAGACACCACATAAAAACCGGCTGTCGCCGAGCGTTGCGGGCCGTAAAGTGGTGTATGCCAGTTTGGTGACCATACTGGCAGTGTCTATACCCAGGGCTAGAGAATGAATTGCCTGGTTGCCGTCTGTGAAGGTACAGGTCAGCGTTTCTTGGGAGAATTTTCCGGGTGTTTCAGTGTCTGCATTTTGAACCATCAAACGCCGCTCGCCATCGGGTGGGGTATGCACAAGGAAAGCATCTTTTTCCCAACGTAGCGTCATGGCGTCTTCGTCGCCAGTTCTGTATGGGTATTCTGTCATCACAAATTTTTTGCCAGTCCAGTTCGCGATGTATAAAACGCCATTGCGTTCGGTGCCTATGTCCAGCGTCATGATGTGGCCGTCCCAAAACTGCAGGCCTTCGCCTCCCACCCAGGCGCTCAACATATCCACTTCAAAAGGCCAGGTCGCTGTGACTTTGTTCGTGGCCTCGCCGCTTATAAAACGTAACTCGCCGAGCACTGGGTTCTGGGAGTCGGTCTCAATGGCTGGCGTTACGGCTTCTGCCGTTGGTGAGCAGATGTCGAGACGAAATTGTCCGTGCGCTGAGGAAAACACGTGTTCGTCTTGAGAACATTCCATTTTTATATTTTTGTTTGTCGCAGCGGCGCTGACTTCTGGTAAAAATACTGTGCTCAAAAAGACTACGGATGCAATCGACAAATACCTATGAGTATGCGGGGGCATCAGGTTTCTCCTGAAGAACGAAACACGATTTATGCGCTTTCTGGAAGGTGGTCTCGTCCATTTTTAACGGTCGTTTAGGTATAAGCTAGGCCATGATGGCCAATTCTTGTTTTGGGGTAATACCACCTAACGCCATAAAAAAGGTCTTACAACAGCCAGGGCTTTATTTTAATAAAGCATACCGTATATGCGGAGTTAGGCTAATATAAATCGGGCTTTGTCTTGATTTGCTTTTATGTCGTGCCCGGGTAAAAAACCTGTTTACCGTTGCGATCTTGCAGGATAATGTATCGGTATTATTACAATACAACAATAAGAAGGGGCGGCAATGAAAAGCACCGTGCTCATAGCAGGGGTTCTGGCCAGTTTCTCAGCAGCATTGGCTTCAACAATGTGTGTTGCCGCTGCCTTACTGCCAATCGAAGTTCAGTTTGGTGACTGGACTGCAAGCTGCTCAACGATCGAGCACTCTTGCGGCGCCGCTACGTACAGCATGGAAGGTGGTGCAACCCTGACTTTGCAGCGATTTAACGCGCTGGATCGCAACTGGCAGGTACGTCTATATTCGTCCGATCCCAAGGCTCAAGATGCCAAGGTTATTCAGGTGGTCATTGGATCCGTTCATAGTTCTCTTCTTGCGGCAAAAGACTGGCAGTCGGGTACACGACCAAATGAAATTGTTTTGATCTCGCCTGAGTCAGCCGATATAGTTTTTACCGGGCTGATTCATGGCATGAATATGGCACTGGCCGCAGGAGAGCCGGGCGCAGTCGGCCGCGATTATTTTTCGCTAAAAGGGGTATCGGCTTCGCTATTGTGGATTGATGAGCAGCAGAGCCGGGTTGGTTCCGCTCGTCAGACTGAAACGCCCAAAAGTCTTGCGACGGTTGCACCGGCTGTTCATAAGACAAGACGATATTTTGAAGGCGAGGGCGAGGCAGACGATGCCGGGCCGACAACGCATCTCGATACCCTTCCGCCCGCCGTAATCGCGTTGCGACGTGACGACAAAACCTGCAGCCCATTAACGATTAAGGCAGGCGAAGACGATGACGAAGGCTATGGCGTACAGTGGCTGGGTGCGGATACGGCCATGTTTATGGTCCCTTGCTTTGCCACGCCTCGCGAACCCATCAACCGCTATATTCTGGCTACGGCGCCCGACTTTACCGATGCCCGAGTGCTGAAGTTTCAATCCTGGGATGAGAGCCTCTCACCGCCCGGGCCGTCCCGCAAACGCGGCCGCGATGTTCCCTGGTTGAGTCTCGATCCGGTGTTTGGCAGGCTGTCCTCCACGCAAACAGATAACTATGGAACCCTCACGCAAACATGGCGTTGGGACGGGAACGAGGCACATTTGATTGAGGTTAAACAGAAACACTGGCAGGGCCAGGTCGAAGGCCCATGGTCGGTACTTTGGCAGGCCCCTACCTCGCAGCGCTAGCGCTTGCCGTTATCGTTCGGAGGTAGAGGGCGGGTATTCGAAAAAAACATTACGTGTATACCGGAAGACTAATTCCATGCATTTCAAAACCTTGATCGTATTTTTGCTGTTTCTGGTGGGTTTTATCGGTGGTGCACAGGCGGCCAGTTTTGATTGTGACAAGGCAGTAAGCGACGTGGAGAAAATGATCTGCGCCGATAACACGTTGTCGAATCTCGACATTGCCTTGGCCGCTGAGTATCGTCGGACTGTGTTTCGTTCAGATGATCCGTCGACGATCAAGACGGCACAAAGAAGCTGGCTTAACACTACGCGCAATGTGTGCCAGACCGTGCAGTGCCTGGAAGTTGCCTACAAACAGCGCCTGCTTGATCTGCAGGCCATACCCATTACGTATGCAGATTTGAATACGGCTGTTGACGCAACCTGCCGTGAAATGGCTGCCTTTGAGTCGTATGACACGCCGGGTATGTGCCGGTTAAGCGAATCGGGGTCTTTCGGGGAAATGGATGACACGGGTTTTTATTACGCACTGTACTGCGTGCATGATTGGCCGCCGGGAGGAGGGCCGACGGATTGCATGGTCTCATCTATGGCATTGTTTGCACGGGACCAAGTTTCAGGTGTTGTTGAAAGGTTTCATGAACACGCGGCAGATGCGGGAAGCTACTTCTCAGTTCCTTATATTCGTACCGACGAAGATGGCACGTTTCTGGTTTTACCGGTGAGGGTAAGTGGTACCGGCAATTTCAATGAAAATGATTACTTTATCCGCCGACAAAAGCGCTGGGTACTCATGGATACGGAAAGCTGGCTGAACGACCTGAATCATTACATTCCTTCAGGGCTAGAAATATGGAAGGGTGTTGAGCCAGACATGGCGTCCATGACCGCCAGTGCTGCCCTGTATCGGTCTGCGGATGCTAACTGTTGCCCCACAGGAGGCAACATTGCCATCAAGCTAATGGTTGTTGGCAATCGTTTGGCCATCAAGTCGGTGGAGATTACCGCGTCTGAACCTGAACCTGAGTCTGAGCCCAAGTCCCGGCCCTAGTTTGACTCCGTTTTAGGGTCGAGGCCGGGGTCAGGGTCCAGCTCGAGGTCGGGGTAAGAAGCTTAAATCGGCACCGGTGCGTCAAGCATACCGATGCACCGATGCATGCGACAGCGGGTTGGAGCTCCGTAGCGGGTCGTTCAGGCCTGGTTATGTGGGAACATGACGTCTAAGTCGTCCCTTGCGCCCAGGGTATGTGCGCTGTGGCTGGTTTTGCAGTCGACGGTTGCGGTGTCAACCGCACAAAAAACCTGGGAGAGTGGCATGCATAAATTTGCAACGACAGTTCTGGCGATAGTCATGATAAGTGCGGGCGCGAGGGCCTACGCAGGCTACGAAGAGGGTGTCAAAGCGGCCAATCACGGTGACTTCGAAACGGCTCTAAAAGAGTGGCGGCCATTGGCTGATAAGGGTGATGCTCGGGCCCAGTTTCGTATGGGCCTTTCCTACGATGAGGGAAGAGGCGTACCTGCTGATTCTGCTGAAGCCGTGCGCTGGTATCGTTTGGCTGCTGAACAGAATGACCCCGATGCCCAGAACAATCTTGCATATGCCTACAGCACTGGCGAGGGCGTAGAAAAAAACGATAAGGAAGCGCTCAAGTGGTATGAGCGATCAGCAACCCTAGGTCAGGTTTGGGCGCAATACAACCTGGGGGTCAGGTATGAAATAGGTCGGGGGGTAACGCAGAACTATGAGCAGGCGGCCCGCTGGTATCAGTTGTCGGCCCAACAGGGCCACCCCCTGGCAATGGCAAATTTAGGGTTGATGCTTACTGAGGGAAAAGGTGTCAAAAAAGACTTTCCGCTCGCCGCTCAGCTCTTTCGCTTGTCGGCCGAGCAAGATGTAGATATAGGTCAACATAATCTGGCGCTGGCGTATCGCCTAGGTCGCGGCATTGAGCAAGATTTCGATCAGGCACACTTCTGGTATTTGAAGGCTGCAGCTCAGGGGTATGCGCCGTCCGAACATAATCTGGGTGCCATGTATGAACAAGGCTTGGGTGTCGAACAAGATTACGACAGCGCCATGAAATGGTACAGAATGGCGGCGCAGCGTGGGTTTGCCTTAAGCCAGAATGCCATGGGGCTTATGTATGTGCGTGGTTTGGGTGTGCCTGTTAACAAGGTGGCAGCAGGTGCCTTGTTTATGCTTGCGGCCAACAATGGAAATTCGCTGGGTGCGCAAAATCTGCAGCGCGTGCAGCAAGACCTTAGCCCACAAGATCTGAAGCGCGTACAGGCTCTGGCGGAAGCGATGATTGATCCCGATCAGATGTTGAACGAGCTGGATGAATACTTAAACACGATATCGGCGTAGTTATAAACAGCGTGTCACCTGTTCACGCTCACAAAAAAGTAAACCGATATTGCTGTTGAGCACGCACGCCACAATGGCAGGCTGGCCATCAGGTGCATTGGTCACGTTTTGAACCACTGAATACGGCGAAGATGTACAGGAGAAAGCCCATCGCTCACGCCCACGACTGCGTCTGTACTAGCTCTTGTGCCCCAGGTCCCGAGTTCCACGCCCCAAGCGCCAAACCCCAAGTGGCGAGTGCCATCATTAACGCCTGAACGCCGCCAGAATTTTGCCCCGGAACGCCAGCGCCAATGTGACACATACTGCACAGGAAACGGCAAAGCCCAGCGTCAGGTGCGCGCTTAAATGGGGAATAAGCAATGCTATGGTCGCGCAGAAGGCCGCGAGGCTGCCGGTGCCCAGCATGATGGAGTGTATGGTGGCAATAATGCAACTGGGGCCGAAGCGTTGATGAATGGTGATGGTCATTACCGTAAACCCTACGGGAAAGGCCAGAATAAGCCCCGAGCCCATAGGCCCGATCCAGTGGCTGGCTGTGGTAACGGTGGCGACCAGCACTCCGGCGATTATGCCGCGCAACAACAGCAGGCCGAAACCCGTTTTGCCTTTGGCCGAAACAGAATCAGACAGAAAGCGAGCCCCATATCGCCAGCATGCCGCCGTAGTGAGAACAAACAGGCCCAGGTTAATCCATGGCCGCGGCGGCAGAAATCGAAAGAGCAGGGCAAAAATTAGCCAGGCCATACACGCGATACTCAGGCAGACTATGGGGCGGCACCGCTTTGCTGTCATCATGTAAGCCAACAGAAAGAACTGCGTCGCACATAAGGACAGCAGCGCGTAGGAGGCCGCCTGAGACACGAACGGCGCTGTCGCCTGCTTGCTAAGAAAGAAGAAGCCAGGCCCCAGCGTAATGGGCAGGCCAGCCAGGGCACCACCGATAAGTGGGCCAAACACGCCGACGGCCCAGATAACAGCCATCACGATGAAGGTGGTAGCTAGCATGCGAATGGCTAACTCTTGCAAGGAGATGTCGGGGAGTGCGGCTAGCAAAGCGTGCAGCATGCTGATATAGGCCTAAAAATGATGGCGGTAAGGCTACTCAACCGGAACGGCTCAATCTACACGCTTTCTGGCCTGACGGCTAACCTGCAGTATGTGCTGACCCTCTACTTGACTCATGCAAATATCGGCCTGTCTTAGAAAATGCTAACCGCGACGACGTGCACGCGCAGCGTCTTCTGAGGTTATTGCGCCTGCTTCGGCAATAACTACAGTGCACGTCTGAGTGCTGCTATTTACCGCACCAGAACAGCCCGACCTGTAATCCCGCCTCGCCGCAATAATGACAAGGTGCTGTCAGCCTCGTCCATGGGAAAGGTCGTTATGGGTATCGGAGCCACTTTGCCTGTTTTGACCAGTGCAATCAGTTCGCGCAGTTCTTCCAGGTTGCCCACGTAGCTTCCGATAATGCTGGCTGCTTTCATCGGAATCAGAGCCAGTGGCCATTGCGAAGCGCCTCCGAACAGGCCAATCAGAATCAGTTTTCCTCCCTTGATCAGACAGTCGAACGCGGTGGAAGTCGTTGCTGGTGTGCCGACCAGATCAATGGCAGCGTATGCAGATGAGCCGCCAAGGGCTTTGATAATCTGTTGGGTCGCGTCAGGGGCAGCGCCATCAATGGCTGCGAGTGCGCCGGCCTTTAATGCCGCCTCTCGCTTGGCAGGGTCAATGTCTACCATGACAGCACCCGCGCCACCCAGTGCAGAAAGAAGCTGTAAACACATCAAGCCCAGGCCGCCTGCTCCCATGATGACGATAGGATGGTTCTGATAAATATCTGCGCCGATTTTCTTGAGTGCAGAATACGTGGTCAAGCCTGAGCAGGCATAAGGTGCGATCTGCGATGGGTCAAGATCGCCGATATCGATGAGGTACTTGGCATCTGGCACGATCATGTATTCGGCATACCCGCCAGGGCGATGTACGCCCAGACAACGCGGTGCGCCGCAGTGGTTTTCTGCGCCCGAGTTGCAGGCAGGGCAGTTGCCACAACCTATCCACGGGTACACCAAGTACTTGTGACCTAGCTGCACACCGGTCGCGTCTGGGCCGCAGGCTTCGGCGACCCCCACTGTTTCGTGCCCGGGGGTCAAAGGAAGCTTTACCCCCCGGTCTTTAAGCGACAGCGTACGGCCATTGCCCAGATCGTAGCCACCTTCCCAAAGATGGATGTCGCTATGGCAAACGCCAGCGGCACTTACCGAAATGAGTACTTCGCCGTGTTTCGGTGTCGGTTTGGCCATATCAAGCATTTGAAGTGGCTCGCGAAAATTTACAACGCAATAACATTTCATCGTTAGGCTCCGATTTAATTGTTTTTGACGAGAGGGCATTCACTGCTGGCTAGGGGTACGAACAACTCGTCGCCCGGCACAATGTCCAAAATCTTGTAAACATCATTAGGTGATTTTGATTCGGCGGGTTTCTTCACCTGTACTTTGTAAACGTCCATGATGACGCGCCCATCTTCGGGGCGTACGCGCGCGTTCTGAATCAGCTTCGACTGGACCGGCATGGCACGCAATTTTTTGTTCACCGCTTGGCCATCAAACGTGCCGGCTGCCTTGACGGCTTCCAGGTAGTGCAGTGTAGAGACGTACGACAAGGCCTGAACCATGGAGGGTGCGCGTTCAAAACCGGTGGTTTTTTGCCAGCGCTTTGTCCAGGCGCGAGTATCGTCGTTCGCGTCCCAATAAAACACTGTTGGAAACGTGAGGCCTTGGGCGTAGTTCAGCCCCATGCCCATCACATCATTGATGAAGACAAGAAAGGTAACCAACTTCTGGTTCCCGGCAGTTATACCGAAATCTTGCGCTTGTTTGATCAATGTGATCAAGTCGCCGCCTGCACTTGCGAGGGCGACGATATCTGCACCAGAAGACTGGGCCTGCAATAGGTATGAGGCAAAATCCGATGTGCCCAGCGGGTGACGTACGCTGCCAAGAAACTCGCCGCCGCCCTTTTTAATAAATTTTGCGGCGGTCTCTTCCATTGTTTTGCCGAAGACGTAATCGGTGGTGATGGCAAACCATTTCTTACCGCCAGCCTGAATGGTGTTTTGCACAACGGCATTGGCCAGCGCATAAGTGTCTGGCGCCCATTGCGTGGATATGTCTGTGCACTGTTTGCCGCTGAAATCACCCGCAAAGCCACCGCTAATCAAGGCGGTTTTGTTCTTTTCCTTGGCGATATGCATGGCGGCCAAGCCTGTGGAGCTTGCCCCTCCGTCAACAATCGCTACCATGTTCTCTGTGTCGAACCAGTTTCTGACCATTGTTGAGGCGATGTCTACTTTGTTCTGTGTGTCACCCCCGATTACTTCTATCTTTTTGCCAAGCACCGAGCCGCCGAAATCCTCGACGGCCATTCTCGCGGCAATTTCAGAGCCTAAACCACCAAGATCAGAATAAATTCCCGAGCGATCATTCGATACGCCTATGCGTACGACGTCAGAGTTTTGTGCAAATGCGGAGGCGGAAATTGCCAAAGATGCGCAGGCGAGTGCGATAAAACGATATTTCATGCTGTCTCCTAATTGTTAGTATGTTTTTGCTGCAAGGGGTGCTGCGACTTCGTGTTGATAAAAATGGCTGCTGTGTCAACGTGGCTTGACGATGATCAGGGTTGCGATTCACCCTCAACGAAGAATGTCATTGACGATGTAAAAGGGTGTTTGGTTGCAATATGACCCAAAGCGAAGGTGTGGCTTGTTGGCCATCGCAGCGGTGAAATTGCGTGTGAAACGGCAGGCATTGCAGCTCTGGTTCTTTATGTTGTCAGAAAATGCCAGATGTTGCGGGGGGCGAGTCATGCGCAAGGTTTTCGAGAGTATTAATGCGGGTCGCAAGAGGCTGAGCATATACGACACGCAGAATTCAAGCATTGGTATTTCTACGAATTGCCCCCTGTTGAACGTTAACGCTACGCATCAGCGAAGAGATGATTCAGATTGCACGATGAGTCGGTTTTTGGGTAGAGGACCTCAAGGCTCAACCGCAATTTGCAGGGCACGTTCGAGCGAGACACGGATCATGTCGCCATGCCCGTATTGCGGAAACGCTTCATAAGTAACCAGTGCGCCGCCTTGGCGCAAGCCTTTGGCGATTTCTTTCACGGCTGCGCGTGAGTCTATGCCAGCGCTGTTTGCGGGTACGGGCGCTGGATCAGACGGCAAGGCTCTGGTTGCTGCACGCGACCTGCCGCTTACCAGGATGGCAACGCGTTTGCCCGCAGCACGCCTTTTATTGAAGGCATGCCATCCGTGCATTAAGGCGCCATCATGCCACCAGGCAGAAGGGTCGCCGGCGATGTAACGGGAAAATGCGTCTGGCTGCATAAACAACGTATACAACGTAAAGAGACCGCCGTAAGAGTGGCCCCACAGGTATTCGCGATTTGGGTTGATGGCTGCACGCTCACGCACCAACGGTTTAATCTGAGAAATAATAAATTGCAGGAAAATATCAGCACCACCGCCGAGCCGTCCGCGCACTATGGGTTGGGCAATGAGTGTGCCGTTGTCGTCATAAACGGGGGGTGTGTAGTCATATGAGCGCGCGACAACATCGTTGCGAAAGTCGGTGTCGTAGCCAATGGCAACGAGTACGGGCGGGTTGCTAGCAGACACAGCGGCAAGGTCGTTGCCGGTAAGTGTATCCATGGCCGCATTGCCATCCAGCATATACAGCACCGGGTATCCCGCATCTGGCGCTGCTGCGCGAGGTATGGAAATTTCAATCCGGTAGTGGCGCTTACCGTCGGCCGAACCAAGACTGTGCCGTTCAAACCGATACAGCGTTGACGGACGATTTGCGATGGTTTCTCCAACTACTCTGTCAGCTCTGTTGGGTGGTGCAGAGACAGCCTGGGCCAGTGCAAGGGTGGGGCCAAGCAAGCACAGGCAGCACAGCATAAACTTGATGAACGCAAACAATCGCAAAACTCAGGGCTCCTGATATGGGTGGCATGGCCCCGCTAAACCTTCGCACGCAAGATCAACAGCGGCAATATCGTGGCTGCCGTATCCGATCGGCCCTCGAGCAGTATGCTTGTTAACAGTGTGTTCAGCTGCTGAGATGTATGCGGTTGAACTTGGGCACGCTAAAACTGGATGGCTAGGCGGGTAGTAAAGCGTTACCGCACAAACAGAAACGCGAACCATTCTCGATAGTATATTGCACGATGCGATTTACACGGAAGGATTGGCCCGTTGGCGTTGCCCAATGTCGGCGACCATAGGCGGGCTTAGCATTAACCCGGCCAATCGCAATCTATCTCTGTAGCATGCGCTATTATTCTGTTTACAACTCAATGGAAGCGACATTATGTCCAGAAAAAACACAGAAGAGCCCGATCCGGACGAAGTCGCCCTGATCCAGTGGTGCACTGAAGTCGAAGAGCTATTCGTGCAGGCAGGCGCCTCACGCAATGATGCGCAACAGCACATCGAAGACGAGGCTGAGTGGTTTACCGATATGTTTTATGAAGGCCTGACACCGGCAGAAGCCGCCAAAGCCGCGCTTAATTAAACCACTCATGGCGCCCATGCTCCAGAATGTTCGCATGGCCCCAACCTTATGCAGCGCAATTTAGAGGTCGTGCCGGTTGAATAAGGGTTTTGCCCGCGTATGCGGGCGCACCCTTAGGGCGCGGTAGACCGCAGTTTTTGCACCAACGAAACCAACGCTACAACGACGCCTCCAGCAATGATGCCAAAGAGGGCACCCAACAAGCTGGGCGCCACCATACTTAGCATTGGGCCGGGCCCGGCCAGGGTATCCAGACTGGCCGACCAGTGTTCGAACAGGTGGTGCACAGGCCCTATGCCGTGCACCAATATCGAGCCACCCACCATGAACATGGCAGCAGTGCCTACGACAGACAGCGTCTTCATCAAATAGGGGGCACTGCTGATGAGGGCACGACCTGTGGTGCGCGCGAGGGCCTGACGTTTGCGGCATAAATACAAACCAAGGTCGTCTAGCTTGACGATGCAGCCCACCAAGGCATAGACGCCGACCGTGACAGCCAGCGCAATAGCACTCATGACGACCACTTGTTGCACCAATGAGGCCTGAGCCACTGCACCTAGGGTGATGGCAATGATTTCGGCAGAAAGAATAAAATCAGTGCGTATGGCGCCTCGGATTTTCTTTTTCTCGTAAGCCACAGGGTCTGTGCTCGGGTTATTTAGGGCCTGCTGGCGTGCCTCATGCTCAATGCTTTTAACATCGTGCCCATGCAAAAATTTATGCGCAAGCTTCTCAAAGCCCTCGTAGCATAAATAGGCGCCGCCAAGCATAAGCAGTGGGGTAATTGCTGCTGGCACGAAGGCACTGATGAGCAATGCAGAGGGCACCAGAATCAGTTTGTTGATCAGTGAGCCCTTGGCGACAGCTGCCACAACAGGCAATTCGCGGTTAGCGGCTACGCCGGTAACTTGCTGCGCATTGAGAGCAAGGTCGTCGCCCAGTACACCCGCCGTCTTGCGCATGGCAACTTTAGTCATCATCGACACGTCGTCGAGTAACGTGGCAATATCGTCGAATAATGCGAAAAAGCTGCCGGCCATGTTGGGAGTCCTTGCTATTCAGATGGACTTGCTGTTTTATGTCATCGCTTGTGAATGTGCAATGATTTCTTTGCGAGGAGAATATGTGAAGGATTACGCAATCAGGCGCGGTTCGCTTGAGATGACGGCTGCCATGCTGGTATCAGGAACCGTGGGGTGGTTTGTACTGATGTCAGGCCAGAGTGTGCTTGACGTTGTTTTTTGGCGTTGTGTATTCGGTGCTGGTACGTTACTGGTCATTTGTTTTGCCATGGGGTTTCTCCGGCCGGGCAGTATCACGGCAAAGGGGTTGGCCTGGGCCGTGGTCAGTGGTGCGGCCATTGTCGCCAACTGGGTATTGTTGTTTGCTGCGTATTCAGGCGCTTCAATCGGTGTGGCTACTGCCGTGTACAACACCCAACCCTTCATGCTGGTCGGTCTGGGCGCGTTGTTTTTGGGTGAGCGCATTACGTTCGACAAAATCGCCTGGCTGAGCCTGGCTTTTGTGGGCATGTTGGCCATTACCCAAGAGCAGGGTGCCCCTCAATATGGGCAAGGCAGCTATCTGGTCGGCATTGGTCTTTCGCTGGGCGCCGCGTTTTGTTATGCCGTGGCCGCTCTACTGGTTAAACGTCTCACAGGCACGTCGCCGCACCTCATTGCGCTTATACAGGTTTGCACCGGTATTGTGCTGATTGCACCTTTTGCCAATGTTGCAGCATGGCCCAGCTTGCCGTCCACCGCCTGGATGTGCCTGGCTGCCATGGGTGTCATCCACACCGGCCTTGTTTATGTGTTGCTTTACAGCGCAATACAGCGTCTGCCTACAGCAGTAACGGGGGCCTTGTCGTTTATCTACCCCATTGTCGCCATTTTGGTCGATTGGTTCGCTTTTGATCATGTGCTGGGATGGCTGCAATGGGTGGGAGTGGCCGCCATTCTGTTTGCAGCGGGTGCCATGCGTCAGGGTTGGCGGCCGCAGACGTGGCTCAGAGCGTTGCGGCGCCGCATGGCACAGAGCGGGCGCGCCTGAGGGGCGCACGCGAAGCCAAGTCACACCGCGCCACGTCAGCTAAGCCAGCTAAGCCAAGCTAAGCCCAGCCCAGCCCAGCCATGCCATGCGAAGTCTCATCACGGTTCGGTACACCAGGGCACGGCGCGCTACATCACACCGCGTCACACCGCAGCAACGGCTCACCATGTGAATGCCAGCTACTGCCACTCTGTGTAGTAGGGCTGTTCATTCCAGACGCGTAATATGTTGCATATTTACAATGTGGTCACGGCCTGTTTTCAGTTGGTAAATTAATGGGCCTGTGCTAGTGTTTCCCGCTTCCCGTCTTCTCGCGAGTACTTTGTGTTGTCAGTTTTATTCGGCGCCGCTTTGTTGGTAGCCATGCAATTTCTTGGTGACGCCGTCGTGCGCCTTATGGGGGTACCACTTCCAGGTCCGTTGCTGGGCATGGTATTCATGCTGCCGGTGCTTATGCTGTTGCGTCGTGTGCCTGAGGGCCTGGGCACAATCTGTCGCTATTTGCTGGGCAATATGCCGCTTCTGTTTGTGCCGCTGATCGCGGGTGTCATGACCCAGTTTGGGGTGCTTGGCCTTGAATGGATTCCTTTTCTGCTGTCATGCATTGTGGGCACGGCGATCACGATTGTGGTGACGGCGCTGGTATTTCGCTGGATGATGCAGCGTACGACGGGGAAAAAACCATGACCAGTATGTTTGAGCAGGTCGTGTCCTGGTTTACGTTGCCGGCATTACTCTGGCTGGCACTGACGGTGGCGGCCTATCTGCTGGCCATCAGGTTGTATGTGCGGGCGGGGCGCCATCCTTTTCTTACCCCCGTGCTGGTGGCGGTTGTCATGGTTATCGTCGCGCTATATGCCAGTGGTACCAGTTACGATACCTATGCCGTGCATACCTTGCCTTTGCGTTATCTGATTGGGCCCGCTACTGTGGCGCTGGCCATACCTTTATATAGCCAGATCGCCCGGCTCAAGCGTGTTGCATTGCCAGTGCTGGTGTCGCTGGCTGTTGGTTGCATAACTGGCATTGTCTCTGCGGTGGGCATTGCGTGGGTATTTGGTGCCAGTTGGTCAACGCTGGTTTCTCTGGCGCCTAAGTCGGTCACCATGCCTATTGCCATGGAGGCGGCGGCGCTCAATGGGGGCGTGTCGTCGCTGGTTACAGTGGCCGTGGCTATTACAGGTGTGGCAGGCGTAGTTATGGCAGGTGGCCTATTTCGCTACCTTCGCATTACCGATGATGCGACGCAAGGGTTTGCACTGGGGCTGAGCGCACACGCAATCGGTGTGGCCCGGGCCTACCAGGTTAGCGAAACGACCGCTGCCTTTGCTGCCCTGGGCATGGGGTTAAACGGCATCGCGACGGCAGTAGTGCTACCCTTTTTGATCTATCTACTGGCGCTTTTGTGAGCCGGAAGCTATGATTTTGCAAGAACTGAGCGCTTCCGCGTGGCGGTAAAGGGGCGCCCTCAAACTATGAATTACAAGGCTAAGGAGACGCAAGATGTCCAGTATTTACGATCAAGGTTTACCTAAAACTCCCGCCAATTACGCGCCCATTTCTCCGCTGTCATTTATCGAACGCAGTGCCAGTGTTTATCCAGACCAACTCGCTGTAATTCACGGTACGGGCCCCTCTGCGTTGCGCCGTACCTGGGCCGAGGTTTACGCCCGTTGCAGGCAGCTTGCCAGTGCACTCAGCAAAGACGGCATTGGCAAGGGTGATACGGTCGCCGTCATGATGCCCAACACCCCACCCATGGTTGAAGCACATTTTGGTGTTCCCATGACGGGGGCAGTGCTCAATACATTGAACACACGGCTAGACCCTGAAATGATCGCCTATATGCTGGATCACGGCGAGGCCAAAGTCATTATCGTTGACACCGAGTTTGCGTCCGTGGTCAGCAAGGCAATTGGTTTGCGTACCAATACGCAGCCCATTAAGGTTATTGATGCCTCAGACGTGCTGTACACCGGCGGCAACGACACTGCAGGTGAAATCGAATACGAAGATTACATCGCTGGCGGCGACCCTGATTATGCATGGGAACTGCCCGCTGACGAATGGGATGCCATCGCGCTTAACTACACCAGCGGCACGACAGGCAAGCCAAAAGGGGTGGTTTACCACCATCGGGGCGCTGCAGCGGCCGCCATTTCAAATATTCTCGAATGGGACATGCCGCACCACGCCGTCTATCTTTGGACTTTGCCTATGTTCCACTGTAATGGGTGGTGCTTTCCATGGGCAGTTGCTGCGCGTGCAGGGGTCAATGTGTGCCTGCGCCGGGTTGAGGTTCAAGCCATCTGTGACGCCATGCGTGAGCATGGTGTTACGCACTATTGCGGCGCGCCGATAGTTCATAGCCTGCTGGTCAATGCGCCGCAGAGCATGAAGGAAGGCATTCCTTCAGGGGTCAAGGCCATGGTGGCTGGTGCAGCGCCACCCGCTTCCATGATAGAAGGCATGGAACGCCTGGGCTTCGATCTTTTACATGTTTACGGCCTGACCGAAACATACGGCCCGGCCACGGTGTGCCCAAAGCACGACAGCTGGAACGATCTCGACATTGGTGAACGTGCGCGGCTTAATTCGCGTCAGGGCGTGGCCTATCATCTTGAGCGTGGCATTGCCGTCATGGATGGCGAAACCATGCAGCCTGTGCCTGCAGATGGAGAAACCATGGGCGAGATCATGTTTCGGGGCAATATTGCCATGAAGGGGTATCTTAAAAACCCCGAGGCTACACAAGAAGCGTTGCGAGGGGGGTGGTTTCATAGCGGTGATCTGGCTGTCATGTACCCCGACGGTTACGTCAAAATCAAAGATCGAAATAAAGACATTATTATTTCAGGCGGTGAAAATATTTCTTCTATCGAAATTGAAGATGTGCTTTATCGCCACCCGGCTGTACTGGCAGCTGCCGTAGTGGCACGGCCCGATGATAAATGGGGTGAAACGCCGTGCGCCTTTCTAGAACTCAAGGCTGATGCCGAGGTTACGTCTGACGAAATTATTGCGCATTGCAAGAAGCACATGGCCAATTTCAAGGTGCCCAAAACCGTGTTGTTTTGCGAGTTGCCCAAAACGTCTACCGGCAAAATCCAGAAATTTGAGTTGCGCAAACGCGCCGAAGCGCTGAACGCGGCGGTGGCCCAGTAGTTGTTGCCCTATTTACGGCATAATCGTTACTGTGCAAGAGCCATTAATTAATGGCCTCTTGCCAACAATTTTCATACGGGCGTGGCCCGTTGTCATACAGAGGTTGATGCATGCCATCTTTTGATGTGGTTTCAGAGGTAGATAAACACGAACTTAGCAACGCGGTTGATCAAGCCAATCGCGAGATCGAAACCCGTTTTGACTTTAAGGGTACGGGCGCCGTGTTCGAGCTGGAAGGGTATGTGGTAACCCAGTCTGCCCCCAGTGTTTTTCAGCTTAATCAAATGCTAGATATTTTGCGTGGCCGGTTAACAGCGCGCAGTATTGATATACGTTGCATGGAGATCGGTGATCCGCTCGAAAACGTTTCGGGTGCGCGGCGCAAGGTCACCGTACGTCAGGGCATTGAACAGGCGCAGTCCAAAAAGCTTATTGCTGCAATGAAAGCGGCCAAGCTCAAGGTTGAGTCACAGATCAATGGCGACAAGCTGCGCGTTACCGGCAAAAAACGCGATGACCTTCAGGCTGCCATGGCTTTGCTGCGTAAAACAGATGTCGACCTGCCGCTGCAGTTCAACAACTTTCGTGATTGAAGGGCAGATTCCTGGTCGAAATACAGTCACGTGATGGAAGTGTGGGTGTCTGATTGAAAAGCTGTTACGTGATGGAAACGTGGATGTTTGATTGAAAAGCAGGTACCTGATTGAAACGCGGATGCCTGTTCGAAAAACATGTATGTGACTAAAGCGCAGCTGCCTGATCGAAATGCATTTGTGTGGTTTGAATTAGACGTGGCAGCGCTTCGGCGCGCTGTCACGTAGTCCAGACCAGCCACCTTGCTTAAGATAGGCGCGTTTGATGTGGCGCTTCAGGGTTTCAGGCGGTAGCCTGTCTTGAAGATTCTGGCCAGCAACAGCGCGCATAACAACAAGAAAAACAGCGTCATGCCCAGGCTAACGTATACGTTAACGTCGGCAATGCCGTAAAAGCTCCAGCGAAAGCCGCTTACCAGATACACCACCGGGTTAAGCAGGGTAACTTTTTGCCAGAATGGCGGCAGCATATCAATAGAATAAAAACTGCCACCCAGAAAGGTGAGCGGGGTAACGATAAGCAGCGGCACCAGTTGCAGCTTTTCAAAGCCATCGGCCCAGATGCCGATGATGAACCCAAAAAGACTGAAGGTTATTGAGGTAAGCACCAAAAACGTTAGCATCCATACCGGGTGGTCTATATGCAGCGGTACAAAAAACTCTGCCGTCAAAAGAATAATGGTTGCCAGCACAATAGACTTGGTGGCTGCAGCACCCACATAGCTGACCACGATTTCCATGTGTGACACAGGTGCCGACAGAATCTCATAAATAGTGCCCGTAAACTTCGGAAAATAAATACCGAATGAGGCGTTGGAGATACTTTGCGTAAGCAATGAAAGCATGACCAGGCCGGGTACGATGAAGGCACCATAGCTAATGCCTTCTATTTCTGTAATGCGGTTACCAATGGCTGCGCCAAACACCACGAAATACAGCGACGTTGAGAGCACCGGCGCAACCAGGCTTTGCAGCAGGGTGCGCCAGCTTCGGGCCATTTCGAACAGATAAATGGCACGCATAGCATGAACGTTCATTTTGCTTCCTGCAGTAATTGAACGAAGATTTCTTCCAGTGAGCTTTGCTTGGTGCGCAGGTCTTTGAAGTGGACATCCGCATGTCGCAATGCGTCAAACAGTTGGGTGATGGCGTTTTGACCTGCGTGTATATCGTAGGTGTAGACCAGCTCGCAGGGGTCGTTTGGCGACGTTTCTAGCTTGAATGCGGCCAGCGATGCCGGTATGGTCGGCAAAGGCTGCTGCAATTGCAACAGCAATTGTTTTTTGCCCAACTTTTGCATCAGCTCAACCTTGTTCTCAACCAGTACGATTTCCCCGTTGTTGATGACGCCGACGCGGTCAGCCATGTCTTCGGCTTCTTCGATATAGTGTGTTGTGAGAATAATGGTGACACCCGTGCTACGCAGCGTGCGCACCAGCGCCCACATGTCTTTGCGCAATGAAACGTCTACTCCGGCTGTGGGTTCGTCCAGAAAGAGTATTTGCGGCTCATGCGACAGTGCCTTGGCGATAAGTACACGGCGCTTCATGCCACCAGACAGCGTGATGAGCTTATTGTCTTTTTTATCCCAGAGCGAAAGCGATCGCAGCACTTTTTCGATATGTGCGGGGTCGCGTGGCTTGCCAAACAGGCCACGACTAAAGCTGACGGTAGCCCAAACCGTTTCAAACGCGTCGGTAGTAAGTTCTTGGGGAACCAGGCCGATTTTTGCGCGCGCCTCACGATAGTTTTTGACAATGTCGTGCCCATCGGCCAGCACGGTGCCACTGCTCGCGTTGATCAGGCCGCAGATGACGCTGATCAGCGTGGTTTTGCCCGCCCCGTTGGGCCCAAGTAATGCAAAGATTTCACCGCGGCGAATATCCAGGTTAATGTCTTTAAGTGCCTGGAAGCCGCCTGCGTAGGTTTTGTTCAGGCCTGCTATTGAGATGACTGGCTGCATAATGATTTTCCGATGACACTCGGGCACAATAGCATATTCAAAGCCTTAAGTTCAGCGTCGGCTCATCGCTCCAGACGCCATGCTGTGCAGGGCGGATATTAGTCTTATTCTGCTGCGCAGTAATGCCGCAGAAGTTGCCCGCTACAAGGTGGGCGAGGGTGTTCTTACATGGATACAGCCGCTTACGCGCACGCGTTGCTTACTCCCAGCCAAATGTATGCAGCCGACAAGGCCGCCATGAAGGCGGGCGTGTCGGGTCAGGCGCTTATGGAGGCAGCTGGCGCGGCTGTTGCCCAGGCCGTTATCGCGCGCTGGTCCCCCCGCCCGGTGTCAGTGCTGTGCGGCCCCGGCAATAACGGTGGCGACGGCTTTGTTGTCGCTCGTCATTTGCAGAATGCGGGTTGGCCTGTACGGCTCGGGCTGCTTGGCGCACCCGATGCGCTGTCGGGCGACGCCGCCCATCATGCCCGTTTGTGGGCAGGCGTGGTGGAGCCCATGTCTCCCGCTTTGCTCGAGGGGGCCGGTCTCGTCATTGATGCGTTGTTCGGCGCCGGGCTTTCGCGGCCGCTTGATGGCGTGGCGGCTGATACCGTTTCGGCGCTGGCAGGCAGCGGACTACCCGTGTGTGCGGTTGACGTGCCCAGCGGCCTTGACGGTGGCAGCGGCGCAGCACCGGGCTCTGTGGCTTCAGCGTGTTTAACCGTTACGTTTTTTCGTAAAAAACCCGGTCATTTGCTTTTGCCGGGCCGGCAAATGTGTGGCGATGTGGTGGTGGCTGATATTGGCATTCCTGACGCCGTGCTCACTACTATCGAGCCACTGGTTTTTGAAAACAACCCTGCGCTGTGGCTGCACGCGTTTCCTTGGCCGCGTGTCGATACACACAAGTATCAGCGTGGGCATGTGCTGGTTGTAGGCGGGCGTATTATGACCGGCGCTGCCCGTCTGGCGGCGACGGCCTGTGCACGCATGGGCGCCGGGCTGGTTACGGTCGCGGCACCGTTACTGTCTTGGCCCATCTATGCGTCGGCCCTTACCAGCATTATGGTGCACCCCATACGCGAATCAGGGTCGTTGGGCGACATCCTGGCTGATGCCCGTATCAATGTCGTCGTACTGGGGCCGGGTGCGGGTATTTCTGAGCTCACGCGGCGTCAGGCGTTGCAGGTGCTGCAAGGAGAACGGGCGACGGTGCTCGACGCCGACGCCATTAGTGTGTTTGGCAATGACCCCCAGGTGTTTTTTGACGCTATTGAGGGGCCGTGTGTGCTAACGCCGCATGATGGCGAGTTCAGTCGCATCTTTCCGGGCGAGGGTAGCAGGCTGGAGCGCGCGCTCAATGCCGCGCGACTCAGCGGCGCGGTCGTCGTGTTAAAGGGCGCTGACACCGTTATTGCCGCACCAGACGGGCGGGCTGTTATTAATCGCAATGCACCGCCTCAACTTGCCACGGGTGGCACCGGCGACGTTCTGGCAGGCATGACGGCTGGCCTTATTGCGCAGGGCATGCCTCTCTTTGATGCAGCTGCGGCGGCCGTATGGTTGCACGGCGAGGCGGCACGCCTGTATGGCATCGGTCTTATCTCAGAAGATCTGCCGGGCATGCTGCCTCGCGTACTGCGGCGGCTCAGGCACCACGGTTAGGTGCTCGCGGTAAACTTAACACTATCGATCCCGCTGGGCATCATCGCTCAAGCCCGGCGTATCACTCAAGGTATGTGCCCATGTCCGATGTAATTGCCCTGGTTTTTGATTTTGACGATACGCTGGCGCCTGACAGCACGTCAGGGTTTCTGGCCGATATGGGTGTTGACGTTGAGCAATTCTGGGCCCAGGAAGTTGGGCCGTTACTGGCGCAACAAGACTGGGATCCGGTGCCCGCCTACCTGTACAAAATGATAGAGCTGTCCCGGTCAGGCAGCCATGGCACGATTACCCGTGAGCGGCTCCAGCAATGGGGCAGCCGTTTGCCACTGCATTCGGGCGTTGAAACCCTGTTCAGCCGTCTTCGCACCACCGTTCAGGCGCAGCACCCGCAAATACAGATTGAGTTTTACCTGATTACCAGTGGCATCGGCGATGTCGTGCGCAGCACACCTATTGCGAGCGAGTTCACAGATATCTGGGCTTCTGAATTTATTTATGACCCGCAAACGTCAGGTATTGAATTTCCGCGGCGCATTGTCAGTTTTACCGACAAAACACGTTATCTGTTTCATATTCAAAAAGGCATTATCGGGTCAGCCTCACGCAACAAGCCGTTTGAGGTCAATCGTAAAATCCCCGAAGACCGGCTACGTGTGCCTTTCGAACAAATGATATTTGTGGGTGATGGTTACACAGACATTCCGTGCTTCTCTCTTATACGCCGATCAGGTGGGGTAGCGTTCGGCGTATGGGATCCAAAACATCGAGACAAGCGCAGCCGGGCTTGGGGCTTCATCCAGGAGGGCAGGGTCTCCAACCTGAATCAGGCGCGCTACGATGATGAAGCCGAGCTATATCAATGGCTGGAAGAGGCCGTCGATAGCATCGCCAGCCGCATGGCGATCAGCAACCGGATCTACCGTGGCTGAGCCGGAAATCTCCACGCTGACACTGCCGACGACAATGCTTACAGTGCCTTCTGATGCGGTGTTCAGCCAGTTTGATGAAGAGGCTATGCGCATGGCGCTGGCGCAAGCCAGGCTGGCGCGTGACGCAGGTGAGGTACCCGTGGGGGCCGTGGTGGTCGATGGTTCAGGCAATGTACTGGGCCATGGGTTTAACCGCACTATCTCAGGCCATGACCCCACAGCGCACGCCGAAATCGTGGCATTACGGCAAGCTGCTGTAGTCATGCAAAACTATCGGCTGCCTGACGCCTCGCTCTACGTCACGCTTGAGCCCTGTGTCATGTGCATGGGCGCGATGCTGCACGCTCGCTTGCGCCGCATTGTGTATGGCGCCACCGACCCTAAAACGGGTGCCTGCGGCAGCGTGCTCACGCTACAGTCTCAGCCCCAGTTAAATCATCAGACACAGGTTGTAGGTGGTTTGCTGGCTGCAGAATGCGGTGATCTGCTGCGACAGTTTTTTCGCGAACGTCGCCAGGCCAAGCGCAAAGCACCAATTACTGACGCCTTGTAAGTTAGAGGTGGTTATTTGCCCTGGCCTGCACAGGCCTGTAAGTGGGTGCGTCGACTGAGATTGGCACACCAGGACGTGCAAGCAGTGCATATGAGGCAATCACTGCGCGCGATGTTTTGTACGTGTGTTGCCCGGGTGTATTACCATTATGTCTGTCAACATTCAGCAGGAACTCGCTCTCATGGCCAAGGCTCGTACCCACGCTCACCCCGACACGGCAAACGACGTCGTCGAGAATCAAGAACACAGCGCGGGCAAACCCGCCAAACGTGCCAAGCGCACAGCCGCCGGGGTCAAGAAGGGGGTAAAAGCGGGCCAGGCACATGATGCTGATCAGAGTCCTAGTCCTAGCCAGAGCCAGAGCGAAGCTAAGAGCAAAAGCCAGGGCGAGAGCAAAGGCCAGGCTAAGAGCACAAGCCAGACCAAGAACAAAACCGAGCCTAAGAGCAAAAACCAGGTCAAGAGCGCAAGCCAGCAGACCAAGAGCAAAAGCCAAGCCAAGAGCGCCGGCGAGGCCATTATTCACGCGCATTATGGCGAACACGACCATGATCATGCGCACAGCCATCCGGCGCCCGGCGGCATTTATCTGTTTTCACCTTCGGGGGCTGTAACGGATGCGGCCGCGCTTGAGAAAGCACGTACCCGCTTGAGCTCGCTGGGGTTTCGTACGGCTGTTGACCGCACGGCGCTGGCTGTGCATGAGCGTTTTGCTGGTACCGATAAACAGCGTCTGGCGGCCATTACCCGCTCCTTGAAACAAAAGCATCCTGTGGTCATGGCAACGCGGGGTGGTTATGGTTTGTCCAGGCTGTTGCCCTTTATTGACTGGCAGGCTGTCGCAGACAGTGGCAAAACCTTCATTGGGCAAAGTGATTTCACGGCATTTAATCTGGCCCTGCTGGCCAAAACTGGGGCATGTAGCTATGCCGGGCCCACAGCAATTTATGATTTCGGCGCTCCACGTATGGACGACCTTACGGCCGCGCTGTTTGTGGAAGCCATGCACGGTGAGCTCGAGGTGCTGGGCTTTGAAACCGAAGACGCTGACCCGGTCGATGCGCGCGGCGTGCTGTGGGGCGGCAATCTGGCCATGGTGGCATCGCTGGTAGGCACGCCTTATATGCCCAAGATACGGGGCGGTATCCTGTTTCTCGAAGATATCAGCGAGCATCCGTTCCGTGTCGAGCGCATGCTCACGCAGTTGTGGCATGCGGGCATACTGGGCCAGCAGAAGGCCATTCTGTTGGGTCGCTTCACCGAATATCGGCTGGGCGCCATCGATAATGGCTATGATTTGCCTGCCGTCGTTGCCTGGTTGCGCGAGCATGTCAAAGTGCCGGTGATTACTGGGTTGCCCTACGGGCATGCCAAAGTAAAGGCAACATTGCCCATAGGCCGCAAGGTTGGCATCGCCACCGAGCCTGGCCTGGCGCATCTGGTGCTCGAAGAGCGCCACTAAGTGGGCTCGCCGGGCCTCTTGGCCTGGCGGCAAGCATGCATGCGTGGGGCTTGTTAAACTAGTGGGTTGTTCTGTGTTCTGAATTACTTACTGCGAACCCCACCCCGTGATCTCAACTGCCAATCTAACTATCCAGTTCGGCTCCAAGCCGCTTTTTGAAAACGTCAGCGTCAAGTTTGGTGAAGGAAACCGATACGGCCTCATTGGGGCCAATGGTTCCGGCAAATCTACCTTCATGAAGATTATTGGCGATGATCTGGAGCCCAGTGCGGGTAACGTCTCGCTTGAGCCAGGCGTGCGCCTGGGTAAGCTGCGGCAAGACCAGTTTGCCTATGAAGATGTGCGTGTTCTCGACGTGGTCATGATGGGCCACGAAGAAATGTGGCAGGTTATGGCTGAGCGTGATGCAATTTACGACAACCCCGAGGCCACTGAAGACGACTACATGCGCGCGGCCGAGCTTGAGGCCAAGTTTGCGGAGTACGACGGGTATACGGCCGAGTCACGCGCAGGCGAACTGCTGCTGGGCCTCGAACTGACAGTAGATCAGCACGAGCTGCCCATGCGTGAAGTCGCTCCGGGCTGGAAGTTGCGGGTGCTGCTGGCCCAGGCTCTGTTTTCCAACCCTGATGTCTTGCTGCTCGACGAACCGACCAACAACCTCGACATCAACACCATACGCTGGCTGGAAGACGTGCTGAACAGCTATCAAAGCACCATGATCATCATTAGCCATGATCGTCACTTCCTGAATCAGGTGTGTACGCATATGGCCGATCTTGACTACCGCGAATTGCGTATCTACCCGGGCAACTATGATGACTACATGCTTGCGTCAACCCAGGCGCGTGAACGCCTGACAAACGCCAACGCCAAGGCTAAAGAACGCGTGGCCGAGCTGCAAGACTTTGTCCGTCGCTTTTCAGCCAACAAATCCAAGGCGCGCCAGGCAACCTCACGGTTAAAGCAAATAGACCGCATTAAGTCAGAATCCGTCCAGGTTAAGCCGTCGTCGCGCCAGAATCCATACATTCGGTTCGAGCAGAACAAAGTCCTGCACCGCCTCGCCGTCACCATCGATGGCATCAGCAAGGCCTTTGATCAGCCCGTTATCCGCAATTACTCAGCCATGGTCGAGGCAGGCCAGAAAGTGGCCATTATTGGTGCCAACGGCGTCGGTAAAACAACACTGCTCAGGATGCTGGCCAATGATCTGAAACCTGATACAGGTGCGGTAAAGTGGTCTGATACGGCTGACATAGGCTATATGGCGCAAGACGTATCCCATCAGTTCGATTCCACCAAAAACCTGTTTGACTGGCTGGGTGATTACCGGCAGCCGGGCGATGACGACCAGTCATTGCGTTCAGTCATGGGGCGTTTGTTGTTTTCGGGTGACGACATCAGCAAAGAGGTAAATGTGCTTTCTGGTGGCGAAAAAAACCGCATGAGTTTTGGGCGGCTAATGCTGGGTCGTCATAACGTCATGCTGCTCGATGAGCCCACCAACCATCTGGATATGGAATCCATCGAGTCGTTGCAGTTTGCGCTGGAACTGTTCGAAGGCACGCTGTTTTTCGTGTCGCATGACCGCGAGTTCGTATCAGGCCTTGCTACCCGTATCATCGAAATTATGCCTGACGGCCAGATCATTGATTACACAGGCAGCTACGACGATTACCTCGCTTCGCGCGGAATCGCCGCCTGATGTAACGAGTGCCTGTTTCGTATACTCTGAGCGCACCGGCGTCTTACGAAGAAGACATTAAAAAGAGCCGGTTTCTGGCGTTGGCAGACGCTGTGCAAACGCCCGAAGAGGCGATGGCGTTTTTTGCTGCAAACAGCGTTGTCGATGCCACGCATAATTGCTGGGCATACCGCATTGGCGCTGAATACCGTTTTAATGATGATGGTGAGCCTGGCGGCACAGCCGGGCGCCCGATTCTGCAGGCCATAGAAGGTCAGCAGTGCGACCGCGTTGCCGTATTGGTCATACGCTGGTTTGGTGGTGTAAAGCTGGGGACGGGCGGCTTGATGCGCGCCTATGGCGGTGCGGCGGCGCAATGTCTGCGTCTGGCCGCCAAAACCGAGCTTGTGGACGAAGTGCAGGTAAGCTGCGCCTGCGATTTTGCCGACATCGCCATTTTGCGGGCGCGCCTGCCTGGCTTTGATGTACGGGTGCTTGATGAGCAGTTTACCGATACGGGTGCGCGCTGGGTGCTTGCCGTGCCCCGCACCCAGGCTGCAGCGCTGCAGGCCCTGTATACCAACCTGACGCGCGGCAAAGGCATGTGGGAGCCGAAAGAGTAACAGGGCGGGACATTTACGCTCTGTAACGCGATCCTGCCGGGCAGGGCCGCTCTGACGGCGCACAACTTGCCAGCGCGCATTAGCACCATGCCCCACTATGCAACATGCCGCATTCAGCTTACATGTCGGGCAGTAAGAAGCTAATCAGTCAGCGCATCCCACTGGCATTAAAAAGCTAATTAGAGCGAATCAAGCATCGAGCTGATGTGCGGCGCGTTACGCGTTTGGCGGTGCGTGGTTTTTACTTGCGCGCGCCTGCCAGGCGTGGTGTCGCCAGCAGGTCACACGCGGCCCGAATCAGGCCTGTTCTTCGCCAGCACCGTTTTGCTGGGCGGCAATCTCGGCGTGCACTTGCTCCATGTCGAGGTCGCGTATTTGCGCAATCAGCTCATCGAGCTGCGAGGCCGACAGAGCGCCGGGTTGCGAGAACAGCAAAACCTGCTCACGAAACACCATAAGTGTCGGAATTGAGCGGATGGATAGCGTGGTGGCCAGCTCCTGCTCGACTTCTGTATTGATCTTGGCGAATGTGATGTCGTCGTTTTTCTCGGCGGCAGCCTCAAAAATTGGCGCAAAGTTATTGCAAGGCCCGCACCACGGTGCCCAGAAGTCCACGATGAGTGGCTTGGTGTCCTGGATGGCTGTCTGAAAAGTGTCTTTGTCCAGTTCGATGGTGCTCATAGATACCCCTAAAAATAAAAAAGCGGCCTCTAGAAAGCCGCTTGTTCTGGATAGTTTGAGCTTCCAGTGTAACGCCTTTGCGAGGCCGTTGCAGAGGCCGCAGACTGACCTCTGCTTGAAAGAGGCCTGTTCCGGCAGCCATTTCGTTGATTTTTATTCGGCGAAAAATCCGTATTTGATGACGAACAGAATAGCGACGAGCAGGGTTGCCATGTGGATGTCGCGGAAGCGACCCGTCACGGCCTTGAGCACGACATAGCTTATAAAGCCAAAGGC
This sequence comes from Alcaligenaceae bacterium, assembly GCA_013416395.1. Lineage (GTDB taxonomy): Bacteria > Pseudomonadota > Gammaproteobacteria > Burkholderiales > Burkholderiaceae_B > Allopusillimonas. The sequence goes on along the minus strand of JACCEP010000003.1, from coordinate 539,605 downwards.
CAGGCCATTGGCAATGGAATACGTAAAAGGCATGGCCATGGCAGTGAGAGCAGCTGGCGTGGCTTCGGTGACGTCTTTCCAGTCAACATTGACGATCTCGCGAAGCATGAGACCGGCCACGTAGAGCAGGGCTGGTGCGGTGGCGTAGGCAGGTACGGCACCTGCCAGCGGTGCCAGGAACAGCGACAGCAAGAACAATACGCCTATGGTCAGGGCAGTAAGGCCGGTGCGCCCGCCAGCCTGCACGCCAGAAGCGCTTTCGGCGTAAGCGGTGGTGCTACTGGTTCCCAGAAACGAACCCGCGACAATCGCTGTACTGTCAGCCAGCAAGGCCCGGCCAAGGCGGTTGGGCTTGCCTTCTTCGATGAGGCCGGCGCGGGTGGCCACGCCGATCATGGTGCCGGTGGCATCAAACACTTCGACCAAAACGAGCACCAGAATGACATGGACAAACCCGGTGTGCAACGCGCCCATGATGTCGAGTTGCATAAAGGTGGGTGCCAGACTGGGTGGTGTGGAAAAAACACCATAAAACTGGCTGTTGCCCGTAGCCATGGACAGCACCGTGACAACCAGAATGCCGATAAGAATGGCTCCACGCACCTTGAGGGCGTCGAGCCCGGCAATTATAAAAAACCCAAGTATGGCGAACAGTGGGGGGGCAGAGGTCAGGTCGCCGAGGCCAACTTTGGTGGCTTCGTTGGCCACCACTATGCCTGAACTGCTGAATGCAATGAGCGCGAGAAACAGCCCAATACCTGCAGCAATGGCCGAGCGTAAAGAATGGGGTATGCCTGCGACCAGCCACGTTCGGACGCCCGAGACAGTCAGCAATACAAAGATAACGCCAGAGATGAATACAGCCCCCAACGCCTGCTGCCAGGTGTATCCCAGGGTTCCTACCACGGTGAACGCAAAAAAGGCGTTAAGCCCCATGCCTGGGGCCATGCCGATAGGCCAGTTGGCCACGAAAGCCATAATAAACGTGCCAAGTGCGGCGGCCAGACAGGTGGCGACAAACACTGCGCTTTTATCCATGCCCGTCGTCGACAGAATCTCTGGGTTGACGAAGATAATGTACGACATGGTAAGAAACGTAGTGATCCCGGCAAGGATCTCTGTGCGAGCGGTGGTATTGTGCTCACGCAACTGGAAAAAACGTTCTAGCATAATGATTCCCGTGGCAGATAGCTGGTCGTTATTGCAGGCTGGTCGTTATTGCAGTATTGATAGCTAGAATTCTACGGCGGTTTGTCTGCGGGTTGTACACTAGCAATCATGATAATTATAGGTTTTGAAAGTTCATGCGATGAAACTGGCGTTGCCCTGGTCGATACCCAGCGCGGCTTGCTGGCACACGCCCTGCACAGCCAGATTGCCATGCATCGCGAATACGGTGGTGTCGTGCCTGAGTTGGCGTCGCGTGATCACATCCGGCGAGTCTTGCCGCTGACGCGAGAAGTACTGCATAAGGCCGGGGTGTCCATGGACGACATCGGCGCGGTCGCCTATACCGCCGGGCCCGGCCTTGCAGGAGCCCTGCTGGTGGGCGCCAGCGTGGCCCAGTCGTTCGCGTGGGCGCGGGGTTTGCCTGCCATACCTATTCATCACCTTGAGGGGCATCTGCTTTCGCCGCTGCTGGCCCAGCCTCGTCCTGACTTTCCTTTTGTCGCGCTATTGGTCTCAGGTGGGCACACGCAGCTGATGAGGGTCGATGGCGTGGGGGCGTATTCGCTGCTCGGCGAAACCCTTGACGACGCAGCAGGCGAGGCTTTCGACAAATCGGCCAAGCTGATGGGGCTGGGTTACCCGGGTGGCCCGGCGCTTTCTGCGTTGGCACGCAAGGGTGACCCGCAACGTTTTGCGTTGCCCCGACCTATGCTGCATAGCCGCGATCTTGATTTTAGTTTTAGTGGGCTCAAAACAGCGGTGCTTACGCGTATCAAGGCTGCCGACAAAGACGGCGGGCTTAGTGAGCAAGACCGAACCGACCTGGCTGCGGCTACTGAGGCGGCCATTGTGGACGTGCTGGCGGCCAAATCCATTAAAGCCATGAAACAGACAGGCCTGAAGCGGCTTGTGGTGGCGGGCGGGGTAGGCGCCAATCGGTTGCTGCGCGAGCGTTTGGTAACCACCATGAAAGGCCTGGGCGGCGAGGTGTTTTTCCCGCCGTTAGAGTTCTGCACCGATAACGGCGCCATGATTGCCTTTGCGGGCGCTTGCCGCGTCAACGCCGGCCTGGCTGATCTATCTGCAGGGCACCATGCGTTTACGGTAAAACCCCGTTGGGATCTGCGCGACGTTTGTCTTCCCGCAGACAACGTGGTTGTTCAGGCCTAGCGACGTCGCTGACCCGGTTTTTTCTTGTCGCTGCCAATACGGGTTTCTTTGCCTGTCATGAGGCGGCTGATATTGGCTTGGTGGCGGTAAAGCAGCACCACACTGATGACGACAATGGCTATGGCCACGGAGCCATCCATGCGCCAGGCAACATTGCCGCCCAGAAGATAATAGAACGGCGCAAAAATGGCCGCTACGATGGACGCGAGTGAAGAATACCGCGACACCCAGGCAATAATTAGCCATGTGCCTACGGTTGCCAGTGCCAGCCAAGGGTTGAGCCCCAGCAGAACCCCCAGGGCAGTGGCAACACCTTTGCCGCCTTTAAACCCGATAAACAAGGGGTAGACATGCCCCAAGAATACGGCTACAGCACAACCCGCGACCACGCTGAAAGACAGCCCCAAACGCTGGGTGATCCAGACGGACAGCACTACGGCTGCCCACCCTTTGGCGGCATCACCAAGCAGCGTTAACGCTGCCGCGGTTTTGTTGCCTGTGCGCAAGACGTTGGTGGCCCCGGGGTTTTTGGAGCCGAAGCTGCGCGGATCGGCCAGGCCCATGGCCCGACTGACGACGACAGCAAACGGTATCGACCCTATGAGGTACGATGCGACAATAAGAAGAACGGCGATGAGGGTGGCTGAAATCATAGACATAGAAAGGCTGGCTCCGTTGGCTGCTGCACGCGATTCTACCTAGTGTCGCCCAAATTACCAAAACGACCGGGTACAATTCGCTACGTTCGGTTGAGTTTATGTGGAAAGCAATGCGCATACTAGTATCCAATGATGATGGTTATAACGCTCCCGGGCTCGAAGCGCTGGTCAAAGCGCTTGATGGCCTGGGCGACCTCACTGTAGTGGCGCCTGAAACCAACTGCAGCGGTTCATCCAACTCGCTGACGCTCAACCGCCCCTTGTCTGTGCGGCAGGCAAAAAATGGCTTTTATTTTGTCAACGGTACACCATCCGATTGCGTTCACATCGCGCTTACGGGTTTGCTCGATTTCCGGCCTGATCTGGTGGTTTCCGGCATCAATAACGGCGCCAACATGGGTGAAGACACGCTGTACTCCGGCACCGTCGCGGCAGCCACCGAGGGCTATCTGTTTGGCATTCCCGCCATTGCCTTCTCAATTGTGCGCAAAGGCTGGGATCACCTCGATACGGCGGCGCGCATAGCCCGTCAGGTGGTTGAACAACAAACCCGCTCGCCGCTGGCAGGCCAAATCCTTCTCAACGTTAATATTCCGGCTGTGCCCTACGAGGCCATTCAGGAGATCCGGGTTACCCGTCTGGGCAAGCGTCATCCTTCGGAACCCGTGGTCAAAAGCAGTACGCCCTACGGCGAGCCGGTGTACTGGATAGGGCCGGTCGGACGTGTTTCTGACTCGGCCGATGACACCGACTTCGGTGCCATCGAGCAAAATGCGGTGTCGATCACGCCATTACGGTTTGATTTAACGCACTACACCCAACTCGATCAGGTACGTACCTGGGCAGATCCTCTATGCGTAAACCGGTAGCGCCTTTTACCTTCGAGCGCGGTACCACCAACCGTTTCGGGCGGTCCAGTCTGGGCGGCGGCGTATCGGCAGCCAACAGCAACACACGGATTGTCACGGCTGCAGGCGCTGGCGTAACGGCCGGGCAGGCGCCGACACGCGCCTTTCCGGGTCGTAGCGGGGCTGCACCCCTAAACACCGGTACGCCGGGTAAAGGTCAGTCTTTGCTGGCAAGCGCGGGGGCGCGTGCTCCGCAAGTCAATCTGGGTTTGAACTCTGAACGATCACGCGCCATCATGGTTCAGCGCTTGCGCAATCAAGGCATCCAGGACGAGCGTGTGCTTAATGCCATGATGCAGGTGCCGCGGCATATTTTTGTCGATGAAGGTCTGGCCAGTCGTGCCTATGAAGACGCTGCGCTACCCATTGGCCACAGCCAGACTATTTCGCAGCCCTGGGTCGTGGCACGCATGATTTCCGCCATGTGTGAAAACCGCGAACCCATGCGCATTCTTGAGGTTGGCGCTGGGTGTGGTTACCAGACCGCCGTGCTGGCACATTTTGTCAAAGAAGTTCATGCTATCGAGCGCATTCGTGGCCTTTTCGAATCAGCCCGCGAAACGCTGCGATCGCTCAAGCTCATGTCACGCGTTCGTCTGGTTTTTGGAGACGGCATGGCAGGGTTACCCGGTTTAGCGCCTTTCGACGGTATCGTCGTTGCCGCTGCCGGTATTAAAATTCCCCAGGCGCTGCTAGAACAGCTCGCCGTTGGGGGCCGTCTAATCGCGCCTGAAGGAACGACTGCGCAACGGCTGATTCTCATTGAGCGCACCGGTGCCGCATCATGGCGCCGCGAAGAGCTCGAGTCAGTGCGTTTCGTTCCATTGCGTTCAGGTACACAGCCGTATTAAAAATGGAGACCTCTATGCATACAGAGATACAACAGTCAGGTCAAAACGCTTCTTTCCGCACTGCCAGGCCCGAAACCGGCCGGCTTGCTCTAGTTGCCGTGGCTGTCGCCGCAGCGCTGCTTGCTGGCTGTGCGGCTGAAACACAGGCGCCCATTACAGACATGACAGGTGGCAAGGCGACCACATCATCCGCCACCGGTACCTATGTTGTAAAGCCGGGTGACACGCTGTACCAGATCGCTCAGGCGCACAGCATGACTTACGCTGACCTGGCACGCATCAACAATATTACCGACCCCAGCCAGCTCAAGCCTGGGCAAGTACTGCGCGTTACAGGCAAAGCGGCACCCGCAGCGTCGACATCCGCCGGCCCTGCACAAACCATACCGGTAACCCCTGTGCAGCCCGTAACGCCTGCAGAACCCGTTGACGTACCTCGCGCCAGCGACGCTGCCACCATTAACTGGGGGTGGCCGGCATCGACATCCGGCAAAATCATCCAAGATTTCAATGCCAACACCAAGGGCATTGATATTTCGGGCGCCATAGGTGATCCTGTTTATGCGGCGGCCGATGGCGATGTGATGTACGCCGGAAACGGGGTACGCGGGCTGGGTAACCTAATACTGCTGGGGCATGGCAACAGTTTTGTTACGGCCTACGCGCATAACCATGAGCTTAAAGTCAAGACTGGGCAAAAGGTCAAGAAGGGCGATCAGATTGCCACGCTGGGGCAAACTGACACCAGTTCGCCACGCTTGCATTTCGAGATCCGTCGTGGCGGGACACCGGTTAATCCAATGTCGTATCTGCCCAAACGATGATCCCAACCCTGGTCTTTGACCTCGAAACCATTCCAGATGCCGAGGGCTTGCGCAGGCTAAACCCCAGCTGGGACCAGGGTATGTCAGACACCGACGTCATCGAAATGGCGTTGGCTGCCAGGCGCGAGTCTCACGGAAACGATTTCCTGCCTTTGCACCTGCACAAAGTGGCGGTGGTAGGCTGTGTATTTCGTGATGACAGGGGTTTTCGCGTTAAAACACTGGGTAACGCCAGCGACCCCGAGCCGGTGTTGCTGGCGGCTTTTTTCAAAACCATCGAGCACTATACGCCGCGTCTGGTTAGCTGGAACGGCTCTGGTTTTGACCTGCCCGTGCTGCATTACCGCACGCTCATTCACGGCGTGCCCGCGCCTCGTTATTGGGATATGGGCGACGATGATCGCGACTTCAAGTTTAATAACTACATTAGCCGTTACCATCATCGCCACATCGATCTGATGGATTTGCTTGCCAAATACAATGGCCGGGCCAATGCCCCGCTTGACGAGCTCGCCAAGCTATGCGGGTTTCCAGGCAAGCTGGGCATGGACGGCAGTCAGGTCTGGAGGGCGTGGTCCGAAGGTAAGGCTGATGAAGTGCGCGCATATTGTGAAACCGACGTCGTCAATACCTGGCTCGTGTATTGCCGCTTTCGTTTTCTGCGTGGTGAGCTCGATCAGACCGCCTATGACGCAGAAGTGCGCCTGGTACAAGACACGCTGAACGCCAGCGATGCCCCGCACTGGAAAGAATACATGGCGGCATGGGCGGCTACTTGAGCGCTGGGTTTTAGTCGGCTGTGCGCCAACCCGCCCAAGGTTAGGCCGGGCCGGACAAGACAGTGCGCATGTCCAACGCCTACAGAAAAATAAAAATAACAGAAGAATGGCTGTAATCGATTGAAAGGATTACGGTGGGTGCTGTAACAGAGTCGAAACCGTTTGGCTTGCACAATTAAGTCTCCTCATCCAAGCAATAAAGGAAGTCTTATGAAAGCCACCAATCTTTCCATCTCCCTGAAACTCGCCGCAGTATCGGCCGCTATGGCACTGGGTGGCGTTGCTTACGCTGCTTCGAGCACGGCGCCGGTTGATGCAAACGCAAGCCAAGGCGTGACGACACAGTCAACGCTCGGGGCGGCTCAGCAGAAAGATCATACTTGGGGCCGCAAGGGTGAGGCGCATCGTCATGGCCATCATCGCCGTGGTGCCAAACACGATGTCGCCATGTGGGTGCCAGGCTATGGCCCACTGAATAAAACAGTCGTTGACTCGCTTGACCTGACTGCTGACCAGACCAAGCTGCTTAACGAAGTACAAACAGAGCAGAAGCAGAGCCGGAAAACTCGCCACGACGCCATGAAAACCCAGCGCCAGACCCAGATGGAGCAGCTTAAGGAAGGCAAGATGGACCCGAAGGCTGCCATGCAGGCTTCAGAAAAGGCTGGAGAGCAGGCAATTGCTGCACGTCAAGACGCCAGCCAGAAGTGGTTAAAGGTATGGGATGCGCTGGACACGACCCAGCAGCAGAAAGTTACTGCTCATTTTAGCGAGCGTGCCGAGAAGTTTGCACAGCGCTCAGAGCGTCACAAAGAAAAGAGGGCCGAGCATATGAAGAACAAAGACGGTGCAACGCAATCTAGCCCGAAATCAGCTCAGAGCTAAGTGCTTTTGGCTGTTTAGCCAGAATTCGGTTGAGCGCTAATCGTTTCTGACATCCTGGTGCGGCTTGCTCCGTACCAGATCAGACCAAAACCCGGCTCGTGTCACAGCGAGCCGGGTTTTGGTTCAGCAGGCAACAGTTATATTACGCCCGCAAGCACGTCAAATAACGTTCCTGACTCGACTTGCCTGGCATACGGTGTCAAAATTCGTCCCTTGATTTGCGGACTCCCTAACCATGACACTCGATGTACTTGAAATTGAATCGCTTGACCTTGATGGTCGCGGTGTTAGCCACCGTGACGGCAAGGTCGTTTTTGTTGATGGTGCTTTGCCCGGCGAGCGGGTGCTGGCGCATACAGTGCGCAGCAAGCCGTCGTATGATACGGCCAGGGTCGAGAGGATTCTCAGGCCTTCTTCTCAGCGTGTAACGCCTCCCTGTCCGTATTTTGGCATATGTGGTGGCTGTGCCATGCAGCATCTCGAACCGGCGGCCCAGGTGGCCGTTAAGCAGCGAGTACTTGAAGATGCTCTGGGGCATATCGGCAAAGTGCGCGCGGCTCAAATATTTCCGCCCATGCGCGGGCCCAACTTCGGTTATCGCTATCGTGCACGTCTCTCGGTACGCAGTGTGCGTAAAAAAGGCAAAGTGCTTGTCGGCTTTCGTGAAAAACGCGGCAGCTATGTGACCGACATGGAGCAGTGCCTGGTGTTGCCACCTCAGGTTTCGGCGCTATTAATGCCTTTGCGCGAGCTGGTTGGTGCCTTGTCGCAACCTGAGCGCATTCCGCAAATTGAGGTTGCGGTCGGAGACGAGACCATCGCCCTGGTGTTGCGCCATATGGAGCCGCTAACGGCCGACGACATTACTTTGCTGCGTGCCTTTGGCCAAGGCCATGGCGTAAGCTGGTGGTTGCAGGCCAAAGGCCCTGAAACCGTACACCCGCTCGAGAGGGCAGATGCCGACAGGCTGGCGTATACCTTGCCAGAATTTGGCCTGCGCATGGCCTATCGACCTACCGACTTCACCCAGGTTAATTACCATATCAACCGATTGCTGATTTCACGGGCGTTGGGTCTGCTCGACGTCCAGCCCACGGATCGCGTGGCCGATCTGTTCTGTGGCCTCGGTAATTTTTCATTGCCTCTGGCTACACGAGCAGCGCAAGTTGTGGGCATTGAGGGCAGCGATCAATTGACGGAGCGTGCGCTTGAAGCTGCCCGCCAGAATGGCCTTGAAGAAAAAATGCGCTTTGCCACACTCAATCTGTTTGAAGTTGACGTGCAATGGTTGCGGGATCTCGGGCACTTTGACCGTATGCTTATTGACCCACCGCGAGACGGCGCTGAAGCCGTTGCGCGGGCATTGTCAGCCCTGCGTGCAGATGAGCGCCCCAGTCGCATTGTGTACGTCTCCTGCAGCCCTGCGACGCTTGCGCGTGATGCTGGCATACTCGTGCACGAGGGAGGGTACCGTTTGCGAGGTGCAGGCGTGATCAATATGTTTCCGCACACAGGGCATGTGGAGTCGATCGCTGTATTTGAAGCCTGACGTAGTGTGGCTCGGAAAATAGTGCATGCCTGCGGGCATTTTGCCATGAGTGCATACCGTCAGACGAGCAGGAAAGCGGCGCCGCATGGCATGAAAAGTATGGCGGGCGCTGCAGCAATGGGGTAGCAGCAGGAACAGCAGCAAGAGCAATAGGTACAGCTACGGGACCAGGTACGGGACCAGGTACGGGAACAGGAACAGTAGCGGTAATTGAAACTGAAACTGAAACTGAAACTGAAAAAACTGTAACGCTGAAATTAATAATTTCAGCGGTTGTCGCGGCAGCAACTTAAATAGTTAAAACTTGGCCCCTTTAAGCACTTCCTTAGTGTTGGACAGTGGTCTCACACGTTGGAATGTTGCTTGCAGGGGCCGGGCTGTCAGGCCATAAGACTACAAGTTTGCTTGGGCTGCGGTCTCGGCCAGAAGGCGCCCCGCTTCAATGCGCACTCGTTCGGGGGCCGTGCCACCTATATGTTTGCGGGCAGCCACTGAGCCTTCGAGTGTAAGAACACCGTAGATGTCATCCTCGATGGCAGGGTGAAAAGCCTGAAGCTCGGGCAAAGACAGGTCAGCCAGATCACAGCCTTTTTCTTCGCAGGCGCGCACGGCGTGCGCCACTGTTTCGTGGGCATCGCGAAATGGCGTACCTTTTTTTACCAGGTAGTCGGCGAGGTCGGTGGCCGTGGCAAAGCCCTGCAATGCAGCCGCGCGCATGGCGTCGGCCTTGACGCGTATGCCGCCAACCATGTCTACAAAAATAGTCAGCGTGTCGCGTATGGTGTCGGCGGCATCGAACAGACCCTCTTTATCTTCTTGGTTGTCTTTGTTGTAGGCAAGAGGCTGGCCCTTCATGAGGGTAAGCAGGGCGATAAGATGGCCGTTAACGCGGCCTGTCTTGCCACGTGCAAGCTCGGGAACATCGGGGTTCTTTTTTTGCGGCATGATGGAACTGCCCGTGCAGAAACGGTCGGCCAGATCAATAAAGCCCACACGTGGGCTCATCCACAGCACCAGTTCTTCTGACAGACGCGATATATGCACCATGACAAGCGCAGCCGCTGCGCAGAATTCGATGGCGAAATCGCGGTCGGACACGGCATCGAGCGAGTTGCGGCACACGCCGTCAAAGCCCAGGGTACGAGCCACGCGCTCACGATCAATAGGGTATGAAGTACCCGCCAGCGCGGCAGCGCCAAGTGGCAGGCGGTTTACCCGCTTGCGGCAGTCAGCCAGGCGCTCTGCGTCGCGGCCAAACATTTCGGCATAGGCAAGCACATGGTGCCCGAAGGTTACAGGCTGTGCCACCTGCAGGTGCGTGAAGCCGGGCATGATCGTGTCGGCGTGCTCAAGCGCGAGCCCGGCCAGCTTTTGACGCAGTTGGCGCAGCAAATCGATGGTAATGTCGATTTCGCCGCGCAGCCAGAGACGGATATCGGTGGCAACCTGATCATTGCGCGAGCGGCCTGTGTGCAGCCGTTTGCCGGCATCGCCGATAAGCTCGACCAGGCGTTTTTCAATATTGAGGTGTACGTCTTCGAGGTCTATAGACCACTCAAAGTTGCCCGCTTCAATTTCTTGCAAGACAGTGACCATGCCTTTTTCAATGGAAGCCCTGTCTTCTTCGCTGATAACGCCGACCGCCGCCAGCATTTCGGCGTGGGCGAGTGAGCCCTGGATATCGACGGCCGCCATGCGCTGATCAAAGTTAACTGACGCGGTATAGCGTTTGACCAGATCGGAGACGGGTTCTGAAAAGCGGGCGGACCAGGCCTGCGCCTTGTTTGCAAATTGATTTTGCAGGTCTGAAGACGTATTTTTTTCCATAGTGCTGAAATTATAAGGGACACGCTCAGTTATAGTATGGGCCATTGATTTACAAGGCTGTTTTGGCTGCTTCACGGTAGCTTTCTCTATCTGGATTATGGAAGAACACACCCTGCTGGCCCACCTTGACCACAACTGGTTGGGGGATCACATGCCGCAAACCCTATGGGGCCAGATTGCGCTAGGCATGGCTCTGTTGCTCATACTGGTGGTGCTGGCCAGTTGGATTACCTCGCGGGTACTTACTACCATTACTCGCCGTACTCTGGTCGCTGTAGGGCGAGACGACTGGTCGTCGTCGTTGTCTCATCGTCGGGTGTTTCGCAATGTCAGTTACGCCGTCCCGTTGCTTGTCGTTATGTCCAATATCGGGCTGTTGCCGATTGATGAGCGTCTCAGTGGGTTTCTTGTGCGGCTGTTTCTGTCGGCAGGCAGTGTGTTTTTGTTTATGGCGCTCAATGGCGTGCTGTCGGCCTGGCAAGACGTATACGCGCTCAGCACACGGGCTCAGACCAGGTCTATTAAAGGCTATCTTGAGCTTGGCAAAATCATTATGTGGGCGATTTGCCTGATCCTGGTCATATCCATTATGGCCAACCGCTCGCCGCTGTTAATGCTCTCCGGGTTGGGGGCCTTGTCTGCAGTTTTGTTGTTGGTTTTCAAAGACACACTGCTGTCACTGGTCGCCAGTACGCAGATGACGACAAACGACATGCTGCGCATTGGCGACTGGATCGAAATGCCCCAGGCGGGTGCGGATGGGTTCGTCATTGATATCGCTTTGCACACTGTCAAGGTGCAAAACTGGGACAAAACCGTTACTACTGTACCCACGTACAAGTTGTTTTCCGAGAGCTACCGAAACTGGCGTTATATGTTCGAGTCAGGCGGCAGGCGCATCAAGCGTACCTTGCGCATTGATGCGTCGACCGTCCGTTTTCTGACCGAAGCCGAAATCAACGCATTGAGCCGTTTTGCATTGCTCAACGACTATCTGGCAGATAAACAGAAAGAGATCGAAGAGAGCAACAACGCGCTGGGTGAATGGGCCACGATGCAGGGTAACCGCCGTCGCCTTACTAATTTGGGCACGTTTCGCGCGTATGCTTTGGCCTTCTTGCAACAGAATAAACAGTTGCGCCAAGACATGACGATGATAGTTCGCATGATGGAGGCTGACTCTCAGGGCGTACCTATTGAAATTTATTGTTTTTCAGCCGATACCGCCTGGGTTCAGTATGAGCGTATACAGGGCGATATTTTTGACCATTTTCTGGCAATTCTGCCCGAACTGTCATTGCGTCTTTACCAGGCACCGTCGGGCTCTGACCTCAACCGCGTTATTGGCCATAATGCGCCACATGTTGTGGATCAGGCAGCATTGGCCGCACACTCTGCACAAGCCATGCGATAATTTTCGTTTTCCCGGAGTCATTATTAATGAAACAGATCGCGGCAATCATTAAGCCGTTCAAGCTCGACGAGGTGCGTGAAGCGCTGGCCGATATTGGTGTTAGCGGCCTGACAGTCACAGAAGTCAAGGGGTTTGGGCGCCAGAAAGGTCACACCGAGCTTTATCGGGGTGCCGAGTACGTCGTTGACTTCCTGCCCAAAATACGCATTGAAGTCGTCTTGCCGGCCGCTATGGTTGACGCAGCCATTGATGCCATCATCAAGGCAGCTTTTACCGGTAAAATTGGCGATGGCAAAATTTTTGTCAGCCCGGTTGAGCAGGCCATTCGTATCCGTACAGGCGAAAGCGGTATCGATGCACTGTAAAATACAGCGTGGCGAGGCCCCGTTCGTCCAGATGCCGCGCTCGGGCTGTTTACACTGAACGCTTAGTCAGGCCCTGGTGGTAGGTTGCTTTGGCAGCCAACGCCCAGAATTCGGGCAAAAACCCCTCGGCGACCAATAAAGGGCTGCCGGCCCGCCAAAAAACAGAACATCGAGCCAGTGTTTTTTGGGCTGGCGGGCAATCGGGCCCAAGAATATGGCGCGCTGTGTGATAAAGCGGGGCTTGTTCGCGCAGGCGGCAGGCAAAAAACGGGGAACGCAATATTTGCGGGTCGTGGTATAGCATGTCGGCCAGCGGCCGAGTGCGCAGGCGCCGCATGCCTTGCCACAGGCCGTGCGATGCCGGTAGCGGCGTAAAGCTGCGGGCGAATACACTGTCGATACCGTTGACCGACATAATGATCTCTCGCACCCATATGGGTGTGTGGGCTGGTACCTGCAGCATCCATGCCTCTTCGGGGCGTAAACCTTCGGAAAACTCGCGTGAAACGCGCAGTTGTACGCTTCCGAGGCGACGAAGGCCGGCGGTTAGCGCGCCGGGACGAAACAGCCAGTGTTTTTGCTGGTGAGTAAATGAAGGCGATGGCAGTTCGTGCCAGTCGCTATTGGGCGGCGGGTGTAATTGCATGAGCCGTATTATCGCGTATCGCGAAGAAAGACTAAAATCTCGTCATGGAAAAAATCCGAATTTCAAAAATTATGGCCCAACAAGGGCTGTGCTCACGTCGCGAAGCCGACAGCTATATCGAACGAGGCTGGGTGCGGGTCGACGGTGAGGTGGTGTCTGAACTGGGCAGCAAAGCCTGGCCAAACCAAAAAATCACCCTCGAACGACAGGCTCAGCGCCGCCAGACTGCACGCGTTACCATCTTGCTGCATAAGCCCGTGGGCTACGTGTCGGGCCAAGCCGAGCAGGGCTACCGCAATGCGGCGTCGCTGATCTCGGCAGCCACCCGCTACCGTGGCGATCATGCGCCCATTTCGTTTGAGCCCATGCATTTGCGCGGCCTGGCCCCAGCAGGGCGGCTTGATATCGATTCCACTGGCTTACTGGTGCTAACCCAAGACGGGCGTATTGCACGGCAACTGGTGGGTGAAGACTCCGAGGTCGAAAAAGAATATCTGGTGAGGGTGCAGGGCAAAATTGCCCATAATGGTCTGGCACTTCTTCACCATGGTCTTTCTATGGATGGCTCGACATTGCGTCCGGCAAAGGTAAGCTGGCAAAACGAAGATCAGTTGCATTTTCTGTTGCGCGAAGGCAAAAAACGCCAGATCCGCCGTATGTGCGAGATGGTGGGGCTCAAGGTTGTGGGCCTTAAGCGCGTACGCATGGGCAATGTGGTGCTGGGTGACTTACCTCCGGGCAAGTGGCGCTACATGAAAGAAAACGAGCGCTTTCTCTGATCATAGAGGGTGGGCTTTGTGAAAAAACGAGCACTTACTCTGATCACGTTGCCCGGGCTTTATGAGAAATTGAGCGCTTGCTCTGATCGGGTTGCGCGTGCGTGCGCAAGTAATGCTGTGCTTTGATCAGGGCGGCATTTGCTTGTGTAGCAACTTGCCTGTTTAACAACAATATAATCCGTCGCAACCCGGTCAGCCCATGGGGCCGTCCGGGTGTAATTGTTGCCGCCGCCAGCGCTGGCGCGCCTGATTTAGCTGGCCCCAATTCTCATAACCTTGCTGCCTGGCGCGCGTCAGCAGTATCAGCGCAAGCTCAGCAGTAACCATTGCATCGACGGCGGCGTCATGCCGTGCGCAAACATCTATTTTGAACGCGTGTAGCCAGCCATCCAGGCCATCAGCTGGCGCGACCATGCCCGGGCACAACATGGGAGCCAATTCGGCGAGATCAAGCGGGGCTGGGTCAAAGCGAATGCCGAGCCATTGCATCATGGCTCTTCGCAGCATGCGTCGGTCAAATTCTGCGTGGTAGGCCAGCCACACCCTGCCCGAGGCGTAGCGCAGTAAATCGACAAGAGCCTGCTGCGGTGGTGTTCCGTGCTCCAGATCGTGGCGGGTAAGACCGTGTATCAGTTGGTTGTCGGGGTCAAGCGCCGTTGGTGTCGCCAGAATACGGCTGAATGTATCGCCCAGGCAAATAGCCTGATTATCGAGCGTGACGGCACCGACGGACAAAACTTCATCGCGGCGCGTATCAAGCCCCGTAGTCTCCAGATCAAACACGATCAGGCCTTGCCCTGACAGGGTGCTGCCCGGCCCCAGACGGGCGGGCGCCGCTTCACGTGCCAACTGCTTGAGCATAAGTGTCATGTCGCGTTGTTGGACCGCCTCTGCACTGGTATCAGCGTGGGGGGCAGGGCGCCACAGTCGATTGCGCAAGCGGTTCCATACACTCATCTCAAAGCTCCATTACAGGCGATATCTGTAGGCCAACAGGGCTTGAGCATGACGCACCTGACGCAAGGCTTCGCGCAACATGCGGCGCTGAAGGTTGTTGAGGTGGTCTACCTGCAAGATGTTGCTGGGAGCTTCCTGCTGTTTTGCCTGCCGTTGATGCAGTTGCAGCCGTATTAGTTGCAAGTAGCGGCAGGCTTCAGACCACGCCGTAGCATCGTCAGGTTTAATGATCTTAAAGGCGGCCAGCCTTTGCAGGCGCTCGTGGGTGCACGCGTTCGGAATACCTGCGGCAAGTGCCAGTACACGAATGGCATCGGTAAAGGGAGCTAAACCGTGACGTTTAAGGTCAAGTTCAGGGCCCGGCCCGCCCATGGCTTTGGCCAACCATGTGCGCATGGCGCCTGGCGCAGGCGGGTACTGGAAGGCGGCCTGCGCCAGCAAGCGCTGAAAATCAGGGTGGTCGGCGACCTCGGCCAGCAGGTGCTGTTGCAGCCCCTCAAAACCACAATCTTTTCCCCACAGACGCCGCAGGTCAAAAAATATTGAAGCTTCTAGAATTTGGGCAGGTTTGGGTGAGCGGATAATGCCGTCAAAGCGGCGACGCCACTCCGTTGCGGACAGACACAGGTCTGGGTTGCCTGCCATGATGTTGCCACGACACAATGTCAGCCCACAGCGGTCAAGCGCCTGGTTTATGGCCTGCGCAATAGGCAGCAGGATATTTCGTTTTGCATTGGCGTCGTCGTCGGAGTCGGCCTGAAAAATGATGGCGTTGTCCTGATCGGTTACCAAGGCTTGCTCGCCCCTTGCCTGGCTGCCGAATACAAGCCATGCAAAGTCAAACCCCGGGTCGCCTTGTTCTTTGAGCACCAACTCGATCACCCGCGAGGTCGTGTGATCGTTCAGTTGGGTAATCATGCGTGTAATCTGACCAGCGTCAGCACCATGTGCCAGCATGGAATCGACCAGGCGTGGCAGCCCCGCACGATGGCGCTCAAGCGCATCCAGGCTATCTGCCTGACGTATGGCGCGCGCCAGGTGCACAAGATCAACCCGCTGCAGCGCAAACAGATCGCGCTCAGACAGCACGCCCACCAGTAAGCCGTTGTTGGTGACACACACGTGGGCAATATGGTGTTCGGCCATGGTCAGGGCGGCGTCAAACAGGCTTGCGTCGGGGGCCACTGCGATAGGATCTGGCGTCATCAGCGAAGAGACAGGTGTATTTAGCGACAGCGTGCTGTCCGCAATCACCCGCCGCAGGTCGCGCAAGGTAAAGATACCGACGGGTGCGTGACGATGATCGACAATAACCACGCTGCCGACCTGATGGGCATGCATGGTTTGCACAGCCTGCCGCAGCGATTCATCGGGCGTGCAGGTGACGGGGTTGCGCAGCGCCAACTCGGACACAGGGGCTGTCAGCGAATAGTGCGCGCCAAGGCTGGCTTGGGCTTGTGCCTGTACTTGCAGTTGCAGTTCACCGAGAAGGCTGCTTACGCCGTGCAGGGCAAAGGCGCGAAACGGTTCTGATACTTTCAGCAACTGTGCGAAGGCATTGCGATCAAGCACCAGGCAGAACGTATCTTCGCTGGCCAGATAGGTGGTGCGGGTGGGGCGTTCGCCCACCAGAGCAGCCATCGGAAAACTATCGCCTGCCGACAGCAAAAGTTCTTCGGTATGGGTGTTGTTGTGCGGATCACTGCGCCGGCCCGTAACCAGCCCTTGCCGGATCAGAAACCAGTGCGAGGCGGGCCCATCTGAGGCCTGCGTGATAATGTCGCCCGCAGCATAAAAGCGCAGCAAACCCTTTTCAATTATGTACATGCAGTGCGCAGCTTCCATATGCTGAAAGGGGGCAAACTGCAAAAGGAAGGCCAGAATGGCCTGGCTGTTTTGCCCGAGCGCGGCACGGTCTGTGGGGGATGTAACGGATTCGGTCATGGCGTACGTGCTCTGTGTTGAGGAGGGCACCTCTAGCCTACCAAAATCCGACTACATGTGTTGAGAACCGATGCGCAGCAAGCCTGGGCGGTCAAGACTGCTGAGTCTGGCGCCAGCATGCTGCAGCCTTGTTTTTTTCTTTGGCGCTAATGGCGGCAACAAGCCAGATGAGATAAAGGTGCCAGCCGCAGGGTATGTCGCGAGCTGGCACTGTGTGGTTTATTTTTGATTACGGGTCAGCGTAAAGCTACCGTGTTCGTCTTGTTTCAGCGTTTTGACCAGCCAGGGCAGGGTGGCTTCAAGCTCAGCGTGCAGTGTCCACGGTGGGTTGACGATAAACATGCCGCTGCCGTGCAGGCCAAAGCCGTCTTCGGCAGGTTTGCGCACCGTAAGTGTCGCGTTAAGGCCATCGACAGCAAGACGCGTGAGGGTGCGCTGAAGCTCTTTTGCCTCGGGCCGCTGCACCAGTGGGTACCAGATGACAAAACAGCCGGTGGCGAAGCGCTTAAGGCCTTCGCGCAAGGCTTTTAGGGTGTCACGGTAATCATGTTTGTCTTCATACGAAGGGTCAATAATGGTAATGCCACGCCGGGGTGCCGGCGGCAATTGGCCTTTAAGACCATTAAACCCGTCTTCCATATAAACGGTAGTTTGCCGCTGCGCCTGCCGTTCTTCTAGAGCAAGGTTTTGCTGAAGTACTTCGTTTTCGCTGGGGTGCATTTCGAACAGACGCAGGCGATCGCCACGGCGCAAGGCTCGTAGCGCCAGCCAGGGCGAGCCGGGGTAGTAATTGGCCATACCGTCGGGGTTGCATTGCTCAATCGCTTGTACGTAGCGCTGGATCATGGGTGGCGGGGTTTGTGCTGCCAGAATGAGATCCAGGCCCTCGGAGAATTCGCCGTTTTTAAGTGCCCACTCACTGCGCAAGTCGTAGATGCCGGCACCCGCATGTGTGTCGATAACCCAGTACGGCGTGTCTTTGCGATTGAAGTAATCAAGAATCTGTACAAAGATGGCATGCTTGAGCACGTCGGCGTGGTTGCCTGCGTGAAATGCGTGTCGGTAACTAAACAAGACGGCTCCTGGAGGTAAAAAGGGGCGGCTGTGGTCGATTAATCGTATCCAACCTGCTTGAGACGCCCGACCGAATCGAGGGAACGGGCGTGTGTTTATGTGCAGACCGTCAGCCCAAATGGAACTTGCCTGGTGCCATGGTGTTGATTTCGTCGGTAATGACGGCACTGCAGCCCCAGTTGAGCAGGTCGCGCGCGCGGTCGGCGTCATTAACAGTCCATACCGCCACGTGATAGCCAGCGGCGCACATGGCGTTGATCAGTTCGCGGGTGATGTGGCGATTGCTGGGGTTGATGCCTATGCATTGTAGTTTCTCAAGCCGCTGTTGCCAGTCGGCGGGCACTTCGTCTTCAATGAGCAAGGCTCTTGGCAGCATGGGTGCCTCTTGCAGGGCTGCTTCAAGGGCCTCTTCAGAAAACGAAGAAATTAACGGCGGTACATCGGCGTGCGCCCAAAGCTTTTGTGCCAATCGTGCAACCTGCGTGCCAGTTTCTGCTTCGAGCCCCGTGGTGGGTTTGATCTCGATGTTGCTGCGTATGCCATTTGCTAGCGTATATGCCGCGATACTGTAGAGTGTAGGAATAGGCTCGCCAGCGTATTGGGGCGAGTGCCATGCGCCAAAATCGATGTCAGCCAACTCGGCCAGCGTTCTGTCACCCGCGATGCCTGTCGCATTTGATGTGCGATCTACGGTATCGTCATGAAGCAGCACGGCGACGCCGTCTTTGCTTAGCTTGACATCATATTCCATCATTAAAAAGCCCCGGCTCGCGCCGAGCCGGAAGGCTGCCAATGTATTTTCGGGTGCCTGGCGGCCTGCGCCGCGATGAGCCACCAGCTGTGGGTAAGGCCAGGGATTATGCAGTTTAGTCATGAGTTGCAGTGGGTGCTTTGGGATTGGCCCGCTTTGATTAATGGGTGCAGAATAATGATTGTAATCGTCCCTGCGACGATTGCCTGACCGGAGTTGAGCGCTGTAATGGTAAACTGCGTAAAATTTTTCGATACAACCGTGGCGTATGGTCGACGGCCTGCGCACAGTGAGTGATTAATGTTCGATTTTATTCGTACGCATCAGCGTTTGATGCAGTTCATCCTGCTGATATTGATTGTGCCGTCCTTTGTGCTTATCGGTGTAAGTGGCTATAGCACGTATGTTTCGGGCGACCAAGAGTTGATCAAGGTCGGTGACGGGGCCATCACGCAGCAAGAGTTTGATCAGGCGCGCAGCAATCAATTGCGTCAGCTCCAACAAAGCAACCCTGGTGGCTTTGACCCTTCTGTGCTTGACAACCCGCAGACACGCAGTGCGTTGCTGCAGTCGCTTGTCGATCAGCGCGTACTGGTCGAAACGGCGACGGCAGAGCGTTTCAGCGTCTCTGACACCGCGTTGCGACAAGCCATTGCCTCAATGCCCGAGCTGCAAGAAAACGGTCAGTTTTCTCCTGAGCGCTACAGTCAGATACTTGCTTCTGTCGGGATGAAATCCCGCGACTTTGAAGAAGGCCGTCGCGCTGAGCTTGCTCTTGATCGCGTGCTGCAGCCTGTAGCAACGACGGCAGCCGTGCCTGATCAGGTGGCCCAACGCATCGAACAGGTACTCACCGAGCAACGCAAAATACGCCTGCAGGTGTTTCCATCCGCCGATTACGAGCAAGCACTTAACATCACCGACGCCGATATCCAGGCCTGGTATGACAAGAACAAGCAGACACTGCAATTGCCAGATCAGGTTAGCGCCGAGTATTTGCTGCTTAATGAGAAGGCGGCAATGAGCAATCTGCCCACCGTGAGCGATGCAGATCTGCACGCTTATTACGAGCAGAACAAGGGCAAATATATACAACCTGCCCGCGTAAACGTCAGCCATATCCAGATCAACGTTCCTGCCGGCGCCTCAGGCGGCCAGCGCCAGAGTGCACACGAAAAGGCCAGTGAAATTGCCCGCAAGCTCAAGGCAGATCCGGCATCGTTTGCCGATGTTGCCAAAGCTCAGTCCGAAGACGCAGGCACGGCTAAGAGCGGTGGCAAGCTTGGTTGGGTTACCAAGGGCTCATGGCCCGCAAATCTTGAAGATGCCGTTTTTGCGTTAAAGCAGGGCGCTGTGTCGGGCGTTATTGATGGCCCAGGCGGCTTCCATATCTTCCAGGTCAACGAAATCCAGCCCGAGCACGGTGAAACATTCGAAGAGGCTCATGACAAGGTCGAAGCCGAGGTGCGTCGTCAGTTAGGTGCCGACCGATTTGCCGAAATGGCCACCAAGCTCACCGATCTGGTTTACGACAACCCCACCTCCCTGCAGCCAGCTGCTGAGGCCCTGGGTCTCAAGATCAAGAAAGTCGACGGTATTGCACGTGACCAACTGCTGCCCTCCGATCAGGTGTCTGGTGACGCTGCATCCGCCAGCGAAGACGCGGGCATACTCAGCGATGTACGTGTACGACGCTCGCTGTTCAGTGCGCAATCGCTCAATGACAAGGCCAATACCGGCGTTATCGAGATCTCTCCGTCCGCCATGTTGGTGTTGCGTGTCGACAAGCTTACGCCAGCTCACGTGCCCGAGCTGGCTCAGGTTTCGGATCATATTCGCGAAACACTTCGCCATGAGCGTGCACTTGAGGCAGCAGCCAAGGCGGGTGAAGCAGCGCTAACCACCTACAAGGCTGCTCAGCCTAGCGATATCCCTGAAGGGTTCGGTTCACCGTTGGAAATCAGCCGCATCAACACGCAAAATGTTGAAAAGCCGGTTATTGATGCCGCGTTCACCGCTGCCACATCCTCTTTGCCAACTTATGTTGGCGTGGAAGGTGCTCAGGGCTATACGTTGGTACGTATAGAGCAAGCCACTCCGGGTACTTTTGGTACGCCCATGCTGGCATCGCTCAAAAATGATTTGTCAGCTGCCTGGGGGCATAAGGAGCGTCAGGCTGTACTCGAGGCCATGCGGGAACAATTGGGTGTCAAGGTGCTTCCTGAAGGCGAAGCGGCAATTGCTGGCGAGGGCGAATCCACCGACAAATAGGTTGCGCGACGTTCGTCGCTGCCTAACAAAAAGGTCCGGGTCCTGTCGCGCACAGGGCGCGGGCTTTTTTATAGCCCTGGCAATCTGTTGCATTGCCATGCAGGCCGTGAAACAAACGCCTATAGGGTTCGTTTGCAAGTGAAAGATGCCGGCAAGGAATGCGCTGCCCGAGACGTGTAGCAGGGTTGCTATCGTGCCCTTAACACCCCAGTCCTAGCTTCCATTGTTTTCGCGTGATGAGTTGCTTGCCTAAAGATAATCGTAGGGCTGGGCATAGAGCTTCGAACGATTTCTAATGGAGCGCAATACGGTGCCAAGCGTTGCCTGCGAACCGCGCTGATTATCGGCACCATAAAAAAGCCCGATCGAAAGATCGGGCCGAAAATGTTCGGTTAACAAATACTCCGGGTAGTGATCACGCTTCGCAGCGTTTCGGCTGTTCAGCAAACCCATTGCCGTTGTATACGACAGTGGGCTTGTAATCAGGAGGAGCTTTATAGCGTCGTTTTACCCGGAGTAATCAGGATGCGCTTTTTATAGCTTCATATTACGGGGCAACCAGGTGGCGATCTCGGGTATGAAGTACAAAAGAAGAATGCCCACAATCATAAGCGCAAACATGGGGAAAGCTGCACGTGCCAGGTAAGGGAGTTCTTTCTTGGTCATGCCTGACAACACAAACAAGTTGAAGCCCACCGGCGGGGTAATCTGCGCCATTTCTATGACAAAGACCAGAAAAATGCCAAACCAGATCAGGTCGATGCCTGCGGCGTTGACGGTGGGCAAAAGCACGCCCATGGTCAGTACGACAATAGAAATGCCGTCCAGAAAGCACCCCAGCACCACAAAGAAAATCATCAGGGCGACAACCAGACCGAACTGTGACAACCCCATGGATGCAATCCATTCAGCCAAGGCTCTGGGAAGGCCGATATAGCCCATAGACAGCGTTAAAAACTGCGCACCCGCCAATATGAGGGCGATCATGCAATAAAGCCGTGTTGCCCCCATGAGCGCGTCTTTGAAAACCTTCCAGTTCAGAGACCCCTGCACAAGAGACAGTAACAGGGCACCCACCACGCCAAGTACGGCCGCTTCGGTTGCTGTGGCGAACCCGGTGTAAATAGCACCAAGCACGGCGGCAATCAGCAGAATGACGGGTATGAGATGACGCGATTGATAGACCTTTTGTATGAAGGTCATGGGCTCACCGGCTTTCGGGATCTGATCTGGGTGCATCAGCGACCAAACGATGATGTAGCCCATAAACAAGGCGGCCAACAGCATGCCAGGAAAAATACCGGCTATAAACAGCTTGGAGATGGATACATCGGCAGCCACCCCATACACAATCATGATGATTGAAGGGGGGATTAACAGACCTAAGGTGCCAGCGCCTGCAAGCGTGCCCAAGATTTTTTCTTCTGGGTAACCCCGGCGTGTGAGTTCAGGAATTGTCATCTTACCGATGGTGGCGCACGTGGCGGCAGAAGAGCCCGATACAGCGGCAAATATGGCACAGCCGACAATATTGGTGTGTAACAGTCGACCTGGTATGCCATCTAGCCATGGAGCCAGGCCTTTGAACAGGTCTTCGGACAAGCGCGAACGGAACAATATTTCGCCCATCCACAGAAAAAGAGGTAGCGCGGTGAGTGTCCAACTCGATGCCGCACCCCAAATCGTGATGGCCATGGCGTCGCCGGCCGGGCGATTGGAAAAAAGCTCCATGCCCAGCCAGGCCGTGCCCGCGAGCGTCAGGCCTACCCAGACGCCGCCCGCCAGAAAGCCGAAAATCGACAAGACGAGCAGGCCGATGATTACTACTTCACTCATAACGTTGCTCGTCGCTTTCTGAAGCCGGTGGAATGCCTTTGCACCGGCGAATCGTCTCGTCCAGTATGGCAATAAAGAAAATTATCGTGCCCACGGCCATGGCGACCTGTGGGATCCATAATGGCGTTGCATCGTCGCCAGTGGAGATATCGTTAAACGCGTACGAGTCGAGCACCAGCTTGCAGCTGAACCAGGCCAGATTGGCTGTAATGGCACAGGCTACGAGCAAGGCAAAGATATCCAGTCTGAGCCTGCCCTTGGCGGGCAGGGCAGACAAAAGCAAGGTTACGCGGATGTGTTCGCCCCGGCTGAACGTATGGGCCAGCGCAAGAAACCCTGCTGCCGCCATGAAATAACCCGCGTAGGCATCAAGACCGCTGATATGGACGCCGATTTGGCGGGTGACAATCAACATAAGAATTGCCACCAGCAATGCGACCATAAACACGGCGGCCAGCCCACCCGACACCAGATACAACCTGTCGAGAAACCGTCGCATAGTGACTCTTACTTATTAGCGCGGTAAGTGTCGATCACTTGCTTGCCTTCAGGGCCGGCCTTCTCAAGCCATTCGGTCAGCATGGTGTCGCCGACTTTATCCAGACCTTGCATCAGCGCATCGGAAGGCTTGATGATTTCCATGCCGTTTTTCGACAGCTGCTCCAGATACCACTTGGTTTTTTCCTGGGAGTCTTTCCAGCCACGCTTCTCGGCCTCGTCGCCAGCCTTGTTCAACGCTTCTTTGGATTTGTCATCCAATGCGTCGTAGGCCTTTTTATTCATGATGAGGGCGTTCTTGGGCAACCAGGCCTGGGTGTCGTAAAAGCGCTTGATGTACTCATATGCTTTGGTGTCCCAGCCGGTGGAGCCCGAAGTCATGAATGCCTGAACGACGCCTGTGGCCATGGCCTGGGCCAGTTCGGCTTGCTGGATGGTAACGGGCTGTGCGCCAACAAGCTCCGCAATTCGTGCAGTGACGGGGCTGTATGCACGCCATTTGACGCCTTTAAGGTCGTCAACCGAGTTGATTTCTTTATTGGAGAAAATGCCTTGGGGGGGCCATGCCACGGTATAAAGCAGTTTCATACCCTGCTGCCCAAGCTTCTTGTCCAGAAGCCCTTTCTGGGCCTGGTATAGCTTCCAGGCGGCATCGTAGCCGGTTGCCAAAAAAGGCAGGCCGTCTAGTGCATAAATAGGGTCGTCATTGGCAAAGTTGGTGAGCAGAATTTCACCGATCTGGGCCTGGTTGCCTTGTACTGCACGTTTAATTTCAGGTGCTTTGTACAGCGATGCGTTGGCGTGCAACGTGATATCAAGTTCACCACCCGAGTATTCTTTAACGTCTTTGACAAACTGTTCAAGGTTCTTGGTATGAAGATTGGAAGCCGGGTAGGCGCTGGGAAGATCCCATTTTGTGACGGCCTGGGCATTGAGCG
The DNA here is from genome assembly GCA_013416395.1 of Alcaligenaceae bacterium. GTDB lineage: Bacteria > Pseudomonadota > Gammaproteobacteria > Burkholderiales > Burkholderiaceae_B > Allopusillimonas. The sequence continues at coordinate 515,510 of JACCEP010000003.1, read as the reverse complement.
TAAACGCTGCTGCACTGGTTGCGGTAATGATAGCGAGCATTTTATTCATGAAGTCGGTCCTTTACATGTTGAAAGGGCGCAGGGTCATGACCCTGCCGCGTCCTAACGTTTAAAGCAAGCGAAACAGGGCATGAGATAATGCATATCCGTTTCGCACGGCGGCTTGATTGTAGTGTGCCCGGTCGTCTTTCCCTTGCCTTAACGGGTAATTTAGGGGTAAATCCTAGGCGTTTGGCGCACTGCCAGCGAGTTACACGCTTTATCCGCAAGCCCGGTGGCTGCCGGCGGGGCTGCAACCGCTGCTTATGGGTGATATCGCTACCGGCCCGGTTCGGTTATCAATGGTTTGATCCATACGTTTGTCTCTTAGTCTTGTCGGCAGAGACATTGACTTTTTTTCAGATTACGGAGCTTTTTTCATGATGCGCGCTGTACTTTTTACGCTTGCCCTCACACTGACAGCGTGGACGCCTGCATGGGCCCAGGGGTATATGGCGCGGTCGCTGAATCACCCCGTGCCTGGGGGCGTGGCGGTGGTTGGCCTGGGCAACAGCGCGGCCACCCCTTCAGCGGCTTTTGCGAACAAGCCTGTTATGGTGCTTCAAGACAGTGACGAGCAATGGATCGCCCTGGTTGGGCTTGATCTTAAAACGCAAACTGGTCCGCACCAGATCAGCATAAAAACAGCAAGCGAAGCTCGCACGGTCAATTTCAATGTGGACGCGCGTACGTACCCGTCGCAACACATAACCCTCAAGAACAAACAGCACGTCAACCCCAACCCCGAGCAGGTCAAACGCTACGAGCGCGAATATAAACAGCAGATCGACGCCTATGCCAGCTTTCGTCCTAATGGGCCCAGCAACATCGTGCTCGACCGGCCTGTAGACGGCGGGCGTCTTTCCAGCCGTTTCGGTCTGCGCCGCTTCTTTAACGGCGAAGAGCGCAATGCGCACTCGGGGTTAGACTTTGCCGTTCCTGCTGGCACCCCCGTCAAAGCGCCTGCCGATGGTGTGATCACCATAGTGGCTGATTATTTTTTCAATGGCAAAACCGTATTTGTTGATCATGGGCAAGGCCTGGTCACCATGTACTGTCACTTATCCGCTTCAGAAGTGAAGCCAGGTCAGACAGTTAGCCGTGGGCAAGTCATTGCGCGCGTCGGCGCTACCGGTCGGGCCACAGGTCCGCACTTGCACTGGAACGTAAGCATGAACGGTAATCGAGTTGACCCCGCCATTTTTATCAACGCTTACCAGCCCTGAGTGATGCGTTCTGCATTGTTACGGGGGCTGGGCGCCAGTCTTTCCATTGCTGTCGGCTACGTGCCTGTGGCTATCTCGTTCGGCCTGGCTGCGGTCTATGCCGATATTCCACCTTATATGGCCGTACTGATCTCGGTGCTGGTGTATGCGGGGGCTGCCCAGTTTGTACTCATTAGTCTGGTTGTGGGCGGCGGGGCAGCCTTTAGTATTGTTGGTGTGGTGCTGTTAATGAATCTACGCCATCTTTTTTATGGCCCCGCCATTTTGTCGCGGTTAGATGGTTCAACGCGCAAGCTGCCTTTGGTTGCGCTGGCCGCTGGCCTTACTGATGAGGTTTTTGCAACGTCTGTGGGCAAACTGCGCGAGCAGCCTGCACAGGAGCGTGAGCTTTGGTACGCTGGCCTGCAACTCGGAGCCTATGCCTCGTGGGTTGCCGGGACGGCGGTGGGTGCCTGGTTCGGGCGAGACTGGCTCAGCAACTCTGCGGTGTTAACGCAGACTTTGGGTTTTGTGCTGCCTGCCTTGTTTCTGGCGTTGCTGCTCGAAATTCGCACACTGGTGCGATCGTCTGTGCTGGTGGGAGCAGCGCTTGTATCGTTGCTCGCGCTAACAATGCTGCCAGGCTATGCAGCCATTCTGGTGGGCATGGGTGCAGGCATTCTTATGGCGCTTCGGTCATGAATACGTCAACCTTGCTGTGGGTCGTGCTGTTCAGCGGTGTAGGCACGTTCTTGATCCGCCTTATTCCCATGATATGGCAGGATCGTGGCAGTATGAACACTGCGCGCCATGGCCGCCTGCGTCGCGCTCTCGATGCCATTGGCCCAGCCGCCATTGTGGCGTTGCTGGTGGTTTCGTTCTGGGATCTGGTTAATGTGCGTGAAGACGTTGTTGCTACCGTGGTGCCCGTGGTGGCTGGGGTGCTTGGCGTGGTGGCCGGCAAGGCGTGGCTAAAGACCATTGCCTGGGGCACACTTGCTGGTGTGCTGGCCTACGGTGCAACGGTGTGGGCTTTGGCGAAAATTCTTTAGCCTTTTAACCGAACAATCTTTTGTACCTGCGGTACATGGCGCATGGCACGAATCACCTGAGCCAGATGTTTGCGGCTGTCTACTTGTATGGTCAAGTGCAGCAATGTTGTTGCGCCCGCATCATCTTGCATGGTCAGGTGCATGATGTTGGAGTCAGCCTCGGTAATTTCAGCGGCCAGGCGGCCCAGCACACCGCGTTCGTTGATGGTGGTTACATCAAGCCGTGTGGACAGGTGGCGCGCGGTGTTGATGTCCCAAATGACGGGGATCCAGCGCTCGGGTTCTTTGGCCCGCTGACGTTGCGCTACCGAACATTCTTCCATGTGCACGACCAAGCCGTGACCCAGCCGTATACCGCCGATAATGGCATCACCTGGCAGCGGGCCGCAGCAGGGGGCCAACTGCACTGCCTGGCCCTCGTTGCCGTGGATGACAATAGGGCTGCTGGTTGAAGAGCTAAACTCATCGACTGCCGCTGCCGTGGTGGCCAAAATGGGGTTTTCAGGAGCGAATCGGCGCGCAACAACGGCGGCAAGCCTTTTGCCCAGGCCAATGTCAGCCAGGATCTCTTCTCGTGAGATGGCACCTGAGCCTTTGGCCAGTTTTTCCCATTCGGGATCATCGCTGGCAGGGTGGGGCAGATGCAACTGATCAAACGCCTGGTTTAGCAAGCGCTGGCCGAAGGCGACAGACTCTTCATACTTGACTGTGCGTAAATAATGGCGGATTTCAGAGCGGGCACGGCCAGTGCGTACATAGTTAAGCCATTGCGCACTGGGTCGCGATGCCGGCGACGTGACGATTTCTATAGCATCGCCACTTTTGAGTTCGGTGCGCAGGGGCGCGAATTCGCCGTTGATCTTGGACGCGACGGCCTGGTTGCCAATATCGGTGTGAATCGCGTAAGCGAAATCGACGGGTGTGGCACCACGTGGCAGCGACAATATTTTGCCCTGTGGCGTAAACACATAAACGGCGTCGGGGAATAGATCAACCTTGACGTGTTCAAGAAATTCACCTGAGTCGCCGGTTTGGCTCTGGATGTCGAGCAATGATTGCAGCCACTGGTGCGTGCGCTTTTGCAGATCGTTGAGCGACACGTCTTCTTCTTTGTATAGCCAGTGCGAGGCAACGCCTTCTTCAGCGACGTGGTCCATGTCGTGCGTACGAAACTGAAATTCGACGGGTGTACCGTAAGGCCCTACAACCGTGGTGTGCAACGACTGGTAGCCATTAATTTTTGGGATGGCGATGTAGTCTTTGAATTTACCGGGAACGGGCCGGTAAAGTTGGTGCAGGGTGCCAAGAGCCAGGTAGCATTCGGGCAGCGTGTGCACGATAACCCGAAACCCATAGATATCAAGTACATCGGAAAATGACTTTTTTTGTTCTTGCATCTTGGTGTAGATGCTAAACAAGGATTTTTCGCGACCGCTGACGTCGGCTTCAATACCGGCGGCCGGCAGCGCTACGCGTACCGCATCGGAAATTCTGCCTAGTACCTCACGGCGGTTGCCACGTGCCGCCAACAGCGCTTTATGTAGAACATCGTAGCGGTTGGGGTGTATGGCCTGAAAGCAAAGGTCTTGTAGCTCGCGAAACAGGGCGTTGAGCCCCAGTCGGTGCGCAATAGGCGTGTAGATGTCGAGAGTTTCGCGCGCTACACGTCGCCGTTTTTCTATGCTTACTGCGCCCAGGGTGCGCATATTGTGCAAACGGTCAGCCAGCTTTATGAGAATGACGCGTACGTCGCGCGCCATGGCCAGAAGCATTTTGCGAAAGCTTTCGGCCTGCTGCTCGGCCTTGGTGGCAAATTCGAGGCGATCAAGCTTGGACACGCCATCGACGATCTCGGCGACGTCGGGGCCGAATTTTTCGGCGAGCTCTTGCTTGCTGACGTTTTGATCTTCGATGACGTCATGCAGCAGAGCGGCCATGAGCGAGTCGGCATCCAGCTTCCAGCCGGCGCATATTTCGGTAACCGCGATGGGGTGCGAAATGTACGGTTCGCCACTTGCCCTGAACTGGCCCAGATGAGCTTGGTCTGAAAAGCGATAGGCTTCTTTAACCCTTTCGATCTCTTTGGGCGCGAGGTACTCGCTAATAATTTCGGTAAGCGGTGCCAGTGAGGCGATGGTGTTGGCCTTGGTGCTGCCTGACTCGTCAGCAGCACCCTGGGCAGAGGCACCATGCTGCGGGTTGCGGCCAGCCTTGCGGCGGCGCAGGCGCGGGCCTTTTTTCAGGGCAGCGATCAGGCCTGACGATGCGCCTCGTAGTGCAGAAAATGCCATGGCCGCCCCCCTGCTGAATTAGGTCGGAACCTTGCGCAGCATTTCGAGGCCGGTCACGCCTGCAGCGATTTCACGCAAAGCGGTGACGGTGGGTTTGTCTTTGGTATCAAGGCGGGGCTCGTGGCCTTGCGCCAGCTCACGTGCCCGGTATGCGGCAACCAGGGTGAGGTTGAAGCGGTTGGGGATTCGATCAAGACAGTCTTCGACGGTAATGCGCGCCATGTTTTACCTTGTATGAGTTGCTAACGGAAGGGCTTCAGGCGGTGGTTTTGCTGATGCCCAATTGGGAGAAAAGATCTGCATGACGGGCAGCTTGCGTTGCATAGCGCAATCGCGTTGCGGTGACAACAGCCACCATCTGCTTTAATGCGGTGCTAAATTCTTGATTAATAATAACATATTGACACTCTGGAGCATGGGCGATTTCACTGCCCGCTGCAAGCAACCGCCGCGCAATGACATTGGGTGCGTCTTGCCCACGCTTGGTGAGCCTGGCTTCGAGCGCCTCAATGGAGGGAGGCAAAATAAAAATGCCGATGGCCTGAGGAAAGCGTTCGCGCACCTGACGTGCTCCTTGCCAGTCGATTTCGAGCACTACATCCTGGCCGTTTTTTAAGGCTTCATCAATGCGGTCACGTGGCGTGCCGTAAAAGTTGCCGTGCACTTCGGCCCATTCGAGCAGCGCGTTGTTTTCGCGAAGTACCTCAAACTGTTCATGGGTGACGAACCGATAGTGCTTATTGGCCTCTTCGCCAGGCCTGGGCTCGCGCGTGGTGCACGAAATTGACAGGACGATTGAGGGGTCTTGCTGCAGCAGCCCGTTGACGAGGCTGGATTTGCCAGCGCCGCTGGGGGCAACTACGAGGAAGATATTACCGGAGTCAGATGACATGATCAGAAAAAATAACAGATTAAAGCGCAGATTTTACCAGTTAGCGTGAGCAGGCCGGCCTTTGGAGAGGGCGTAATCTTGTGGACATAATGATAAGAGAGAACGGTTAACTTCGCAGGACATCAAATTTTTTGGGTGAAGTCGAGCGTGGCCACGACGGGTGTGTGATCAGAAGGTTGCTCGTTGCCGCGTGGCTGCTTGTCGATGACGCAGCTGGTGCAGTAAGGAACGAGCGCGTCGGAGAGCAATATATGATCAATGCGCAGGCCTGCATTGCGACGATACGCAAAGCGGCGATAGTCCCACCAGGTAAATGATTTCTCTTCTTGAGGAAACATGCGGAAGGCATCTGTGAGGCCAAGCCCAAGCAGCGATGAGAGCGCCTCCCGTTCGGCGGGCGAAACCAGTATGTCGCCTTCCCATTTAGCCGGATCATGGACGTCTTCGTCGGTGGGGGCAACGTTGTAGTCGCCAAGAATGGCCAGCCTGGGGTTTTCTTTGAGTTCATCGGCCAGCCAGTTTTGCAAGGCGGCGTACCAGGCAAGCTTGTATTCGTATTTGTCGCTGCCCACGCTTTGGCCGTTGGGGCAGTAAGCACTGATGACGCGAATGTCACCGATCGGGCTTTCTACGGTGACGGCCACGATACGCTGTTGCGGGTCATCAAACCCGGGGATGTTGCGCTGGACATTTGTGCTTTCGGCCGGGCCAATAATCGCCACGCCGTTATAGGTTTTTTGGCCTGCCCATTGTGCCTGATAGCCGATTTCGGTAAAGGCCTCGAGTGGGAATTTGTCGTCGGCAAGCTTAAGTTCTTGCAGGCAGAGGGCATGCACTGGGTTGGCCTGTAGCCAGTCTAGCACCTGAGGCAGGCGCACCCTGAGTGAGTTTACGTTCCACGTTGCAAGTTTCATGTGATCCATTTTATTTTGCAGGTTCGAGGGGCGTACACACGGCGTACACGAGATAAAGTCATTGTACAGGTGGCCTGTCTGGCCACCGGCCGTAGTGGTGGCAGTGGGCCCTGCGTAGACGGGATAAGGTTGAACGATGGCGCGGGCATAACGGAGGGCGGGTATAGCGACGAGGCAAGCATAACGACGAAGTGAGCATGGTGACAAAGGAAACATAGCCATGAGAGCAGTAGAGCGACGGATCTATGTAGAAGATATAGCGAAGAAACGGATATAGCGAAGAAAACGGGTATATCGAAGAAAACGGGTATATCGAAGAAAACGGGTATATCGAAGAAAACGGGTATATCGAAGAAAACGGGTATATCGAAGAAAACGGGTATATCGAAGAAAACGGGTATATCGAAGAAAACGGGTATGGCGCGAAGCAGGCCAGAAATGCCCTGTCTTTTAGGTCTAAAATAAAGTGCTTTACCCCGGCGAGTAGCTCTTTGTTTGCGTAAGTGTTTGTAGTAATTGGTTTTTTTTCATATTGTGTGTTACCCTATAAGGTGTCAAGGGCGCACGGGGCGCCCTTTGTCGTGCCTTTAGGAGATCATCACATGGCAACAAAGAAGACGGCCAAGAAGCAGCCTTTTGTTATCGAGCCCCTCAAATGGGTCGCTCCAGACCAGCGTGATAGCAACACAGACGGCTCCGATGACAGCAAGAAGGCCAAGCCAGCAAAAGAATCCCAAGACTAGGCCGTCTCGGTTTCTGGCTATTAGATGTATGCGGCAGTGTATTGCACTGCCGCATTTTTTTTATTTTGACGTTACTATTGCCTCTTTGCCACGGCTGAATATTCAGGAGACTGGGATGGAAGACGTAGTTGTTGTTGGTGCCTGCCGCACCGCCATTGGTGATTTCGGAGGCGCGCTCAAAGAAGTGGCGCCGTGCGATCTGGGCTCAACCGTTGTCAAAGCCGTACTGGAGCGCAGCAATGTACAGGCCGCCGACGTCGGCCACGTTGTTTTTGGGCATGTCATCAACACAGAACCGCGCGACATGTATTTGTCGAGGGTTGCTTCCATTAATGCGGGCATTAGCCATGAAACCCCCGCTTTCAACGTTAACCGGCTTTGTGGGTCGGGCCTGCAAGCCATTATTTCGGCAGCGCAGGCGCTTAAGCTAGGCGACGCTGAAGTCGCCATCGGCGCGGGCGCTGAAAGCATGAGCAGGGCGCCTTATGTTGCGCTGGGCCAGCGCTGGGGTGCGCGCATGGGCGACAGTGTCATGCTCGACATGATGACAGGGGCGCTTTCAGACCCCTTCGATAAAATGCACATGGGTGTTACCGCCGAAAATGTGGCTGAAAAATACGGCATTAGTCGCGAAGACCAGGATGCACTGGCGCTAACGTCGCATCAGCGTGCTGAAGCTGCCATTTCCCAAGGCCATTTTTCGGCGCAGATTGTCCCCGTAGTGCGCAAGACGCGCAAGGGCGATGTCGTATTCGATACTGACGAACACGTGCGCATGGGCGCTACTGCCGAAACATTCCAAGCGCTTCGACCTGTATTCAAGAAAGAGGGCGGCACGGTCACCGCCGGTAATGCGTCAGGGCTAAATGATGGTGCCGGTGCCGTACTGCTCATGACCGCCAGCGCTGCAGAGGCCCGTGGCATCAAGCCCATGGCGCGTCTGGTTTCGTACGGGCACGCTGGGGTCGATCCCAAATACATGGGTATTGGCCCGGTGCCTGCCACACGTATCGCACTTAAAAAGGCGGGGCTAGACATTAGCCAGATTGATGTCATTGAAGCCAATGAGGCTTTTGCGGCTCAGGCCTGCGCCGTAAGCAAAGAGCTGGGTTTTGATCCGGCCAAAGTTAACCCTAATGGTAGTGGTATTAGTCTTGGCCACCCCATCGGCGCAACGGGCGCCATCATCACGGTCAAGGCGCTGCATGAGCTTGAACGCATCGGCGGGCGCTACGCGCTGGTAACCATGTGCATAGGCGGCGGGCAAGGTATTGCCGCCATCTTCGAACGTGTCTGAGGCTGTGGCTCATCATGTGGATGATGAGCCCACCCTTTCTGAAGAGGACGGCATCCGCTATTTGCATTTCGGCACACGTTGGGTACAGGGCGCCATGCGTACCGCCCGGCCGGCCGATCTGGTATTGGCCTATACGCAGCAAATGATGGGCTGGTTGCTGTTTCTGGAGCCCGGTCGGCACGATGAGGTCGGTATTCTGGGTTTAGGGGCGGGCTCATTGTTGCGTTATACCCTTAAGCACACGCCGGCCTCGGTACATACCGTCGAATGGAACCCGGCCGTCACCGCAGCCTGTAGGATGTATTTTCGGCTGCCGGGCGCATCACGCTCTACGATCGAGCATTGTGACGCAGGCATTTGGGTCGAAGATGGCAGCAATGTGGGCCGTTTTATGGCGCTCATGGTTGATCTCTACGATGCTGGGGCTCAGGGCCCCGTGCGCGACTCCCTCGAGTTTTATCAAGGTTGTCGCAATGCGTTGGCCGAGACCGGCATCATGACGGTCAATCTTTTTGGCGATCACGCCAGCTTCCCGCGCAATCTGGACAATATCCGCAGCGCTTTCGACGGGCGTGTGCTGGAGTTGCCCGAAGTTGATGCCGGCAATCGGGTCGTGCTGGCCTTCAAGGGGCCGCTGCTTGACGTGTCAGTGGGGCGGTTCTTGCAGCGGGCAGAGCAGGTGGAGGCCACGTACGGCTTGCCGGCCCGACGCTGGGCCAGGGCGTTGCTGGCGCAGCAAGGTTCAAGTTTATCTATGGCTATATAGTGCGTATTCAATCGATTTTGCGATAGTGGCAGGGATATCCCTTGCGGAAAAAAAACGATCAAAAGGGTAAGCTACGCCCACCCACCGCGCGCGCGATGCGCTGCGCAGTTATTTACAAGGAGTTCTACATGAGGTTGAGCAGTTCGGCCAGGCTGATCCTGGGTGCCGCAGCTTTAATGGGCGCAATGGCGCAAGCTCCTGCGATCGCGCAGTCGGTTGCGGTAACGTCCATTGTTGAGCACCCCGCACTGGATGCCGTCAAAGACGGCGTTAGACAGGCGCTCACTGACGCAGGCTATACCGACGCCAAGGGCTTAAAGTGGCAGTTTCAGACAGCTCAGGGCAATACAGCCATTGCGGCGCAGATTGCGCGCAAATATGTTGGCGACAACCCCGATGTAATCGTGGCCATCGCCACGCCTTCGGCGCAAGCCGTCGTGGCGGCTACCAAAACCATACCTGTGGTGTACTCAGCGGTTACTGACCCCATCGCGGCCCAACTGGTAAGCACCATGGACGCCTCGGGCACCAATGTTACCGGTGTCTCCGACGCACTTGTGCTTGAAAAGCAGATCGAGCTGATCAAGAAGGTGGTGCCAGAGGCCAAGCGAGTAGGTATGGTCTACAACCCGGGTGAAGCCAACTCCGTCGTTGTGGTCAAACGCCTGCGCGAGCTGCTGCCTCAAGCAGGCATGACGCTGGTTGAAGCGACCGCCGCTCGCACGGTAGACGTTGGTGCCGCCGCACGCAGCCTGGTGGGCAAGGTCGATGTCATTTACACCAACACCGACAACAACGTGGTGTCAGCATACGAAGCGCTGGTCAAAGTGGGTAATGACACCAAGCTGCCACTTATTGCCTCTGACACAGATAGCGTCAAGCGCGGCGCCATCGCTGCACTGGGTGTCAACTATCGTGACCTGGGCATGCAAACTGGCAAAATGGTGGTACGCATTCTCAAGGGTGAAAAGCCTGGCGACATCCCGTCCGAAACCAGTAGCAAGCTTGAGCTGTACGTTAATCCGGCCGCTGCCAAGGCTCAGGGCGTGACGCTGACCGAAGCGTTCATCAAGTCAGCGACTGAAGTTGTCCAGTAAACGCGACGAGTTGGTTTAAACTTATTGGCGGCACAAAACAGGTGGGTTGCACAAGGCGGCCTGCCTGTTTCTTTTTTCTCTTGCACGAGCTGCATCAATGTCTATTTACTCTTTATGGGGCGCACTCGAAATCGGGCTGATCTTCGGGCTGGTCGCGCTGGGCGTACTGATATCCTTCCGGATATTGCGGTTTCCCGATCTTACCGTTGACGGGAGCTTCCCTTTGGGGGGAGCGGCGGCCGCGACGCTAATTCATGCGGGTATGGACCCTTTCTCGTCTACCCTACTGGCTACATTTGCAGGCGCCTTGGCAGGCATGATTACGGGATGGCTCAATGTAAAGCTAAAGATTATGGATTTGCTGGCCAGCATTCTTATGATGATTGCCCTGTATTCCATTAATCTGCGTGTCATGGGCGCACCCAATGTGCCGCTAATCATGGAACCCACGGTTTTTTCGGTATTGCAGCCTGATGGCGTGGTCGACTATGTGGCACGACCCATAATGCTGCTAATTTTGGTGATAGTGATCAAATTCGGGCTTGACTGGTATTTTTCAACCGAAACCGGCCTGGCTATGCGCGCTACGGGTTCCAATCCACGCATGGCGCGCTCGCAGGGCGTCGCGACGGGTGGGCGTATTCTGGCTGGCATGGGTATATCAAATGCGCTCTGTGCGCTGGCAGGTGCATTGTTTGCACAATCGCAGGGCGGGGCCGATATCTCCATGGGCATAGGCACGATTGTTATTGGTCTGGCTGCGGTGATTGTTGGTGAAAGCATATTGCCGTCGCGGCGCATGGCATATGCCACGCTGGCGGTTATTTTGGGCGCCGTGCTGTACCGCTTTTTCATTGCCCTGGCGCTTAATGCTGACTTTATCGGTCTGAAGGCACAAGACCTTAATCTCGTTACAGCCGTGCTCGTCACGATTGCGCTGGTCATACCGCTAATAAAGCAGCGCCTGCGCGGCAACAAAAAGAGGCGTTGATATGCTGAGCGCAAAAGATCTTTATATAACCTTCAACGTAGGCACACCGATTGAAACCCGTGCACTACAAGGCCTTTCACTAGAAATTCCGTCGGGGCAGTTTGTGACGGTAATCGGGTCTAACGGGGCTGGAAAATCTACGTTTTTAAATGCCGTTTCGGGCGAGCTGGAAGTGGACACCGGCACCATCGCTATTGATGGGCAAGACGTTACCCGCCAGCCCGTCTGGACCCGAGCACAAAGGGTGGCGAGGGTGTTTCAAGACCCCATGGCAGGCACGTGCGAAGACCTGAGCATTGAAGAAAATCTGGCCTTGGCTTATGGGCGTGGCAAGCGGCGCGGCTTTTCAAGAGCGGTCAAAAACGCCATGCGCGATGAGTTTCGTGAACGTGTATCCATATTGGGCCTGGGCCTGGAAAACAGGCTCTCCGACCGTATCGGCCTGTTATCAGGGGGCCAACGCCAGGCGGTTAGCCTGCTTATGGCGGCATTGCAGCCTTCGCGGATTTTGCTGCTTGATGAGCATACGGCAGCGCTTGACCCACGAACCGCGCAGTTTGTACTTGAGCTTACCGACCGTATTGTGGGTGAGAGCAAATTGACCACCATGATGGTGACACACAGCATGCGTCAGGCGCTTGATGTGGGTGAGCGCACCGTTATGCTGCATCAGGGCAAGGTTGTGCTTGATGTATCGGGCGAACAGCGCAAGGGTATGGAAGTGGCCGATTTGTTGCATATGTTTGAGCGGGTACGTGGCGAAGAACTGGCTGATGACGGTTTGTTGTTAAGTTGAGGTGACCTGGGCTGATGCGCATCTACGGTTGATGCGTTAATACGATTGAAGCGCTTCTCCGGCTAATACGTTCCTAGGGTTAGTACGTTGATAGGGCTGCTGGGTTAATAGGGCGATGCGTTCATGGCGCTAATACCATGCTAGGGCTGCGCGTTCCTGGGATCCACGCGTTTGGTAGGCTACGGCGGTTCTTCAGCCTTGTGGTAAGGCCTTTGCAGCGAAGCCTTTGCAGCTTGATTGCATGCACTTAACTTTGCCGGCGATGCACTAATCGAAAAGATGTGCTCGCGATACACTAATTGAAGCGTGTATCGTTATTTTCGCCGTTGGTGATCTATTCTTTTTCGTAATGGCTGGCTCACGTCTGCGGGATGGGGTGGGTCTGATTTTTCGGTTGCGCTCAGTTTGTAATTAACATCCGCCCAGTTTGAGTTTTTGGCAGCATGAAAAAAGGGCGGAATAACCAAGTTGAAAAAAAAGTGCTCGCTTTGGGTCTGCGGTCTGGCTAGCAAAATAGAATAAAGCGGTAATGTCGTCCCTCGTTTTACCTCGACCTCCTTCAATACGCCCAGCAGTGTGGTCTCTTCGATTAGGTGCGTGGGCAGTGTGAGCCAATCGGTGAAATCTCCGGCTGAAAATTGTGCTGACGACGCTGTAATATTTTTCAAGACACCTACAAGCGTAAATTGCTCGGGCGAAAATACTCGTTTATAAGCCTGATTGATCACTCCATCAATTTTGTATTCCCGTTTTTGGGTTATGAGATCGCTAAGGTTTTCTTTCTTCTCTTGATGGTTATGAGAGCGTTGAGTCAGCTCATCTTTCTTGGAAAGAGAATCCGGTGAGTTATTCATGTTTTCCTCCTTTCGCCCTGATTTTCAAGCACCTTGATTAATATGAGTGTTACCACAGTCTATTTTTCATGAGCTTAATACTGAGGTAATCTGAAGCTATATTCGCACCTGCTAAATAAATATCGGCTATGCTTAAAAATGTTCCGTGAAGTGGCTCGTCCAAGGGGCTCATGCCCATATTTCGACGAATCCGCTTAGGTACAGCCAATGGTGGGTGAGCCACCCGTACTACGGCTCGGTCCAAATACCTCCCAATGCACCTTCCACCGCGTCTACCACTGCACCTGTCACCGCACCTCCCATTGCTCCTCACACAGCAACTGCCATTGCAACGGCCATTGCACTTACTGCCACACTTACCATAGCCCGTTCGCATGCCCGGTGCTGGTTACCACGCACACGGCTGCAGTGAGCGGATTTGCAAAATGTTCAGCTGATCGAAGATATTGACACGCACTATCTGCTGAGCCTTGCAGTTTCGTTTACGGTTGCGCCTACTCTTTCGGCTAAAAAACGCTGTGACTACCTCTTTTCGGCGTATAAGCGATGCAACGACCTCTTTCGGCTGAAAAGCGCTACCGCTACTGCAATATTGCCAAGTTTTCAGACGGACACTTGTTCGACTGTAAACCGTGAATGTGACAAAAGAGCTGTTGGCTGTTGTTGCTTTGGGTTTGCCTGGAGCTGGCAACATGGAGCATGAGTGGCACGCCACTTGCTGGGGAATCTGCCATATATAACTTTCGCTGGGTTCCATGGCCAACAAGGACGCATCACTCACACTCAAAATTCTGACCGTAAACACGCACAAGGGGTTTACGGTGTTTAACCGCCGCTTCATCCTGCATGAGCTGCGTGAAGCCATCCGTTCGACCGGTGCAGATATTGTTTTTCTTCAAGAGGTACTGGGCGCGCATCAGCTGCATGCTGAAAAACTGGCTACCTGGCCTACTACGAGTCAATATGAGTTTCTTGCCGACTCCATCTGGCCCCAGTTTGCGTATGGGCGCAATGCCGTCTACCCAAATGGCCATCACGGCAACGCGGTGCTGTCGAAGTTTCCAATTACCTATCACGAGAATATTGATATCTCAGTGGGTGAAAAGGAAAAGCGCGGCATGCTGCACTGCGTGGTCAAGCCGCCAGGCTATGACGGAGAGGTGCATGTGGTGTGCGTGCATTTGGGCTTGCGTGAAGGCCATAGAACGACCCAAATGGGCGAGCTGTGCAAGTACATAGGCAACGAGGTGCCGCAGCAGGCGCCGCTTGTGGTGGCGGGTGATTTCAATGACTGGCGAGAACGTGGCCAGCGCCTGCTTGCACGCAGCGCTAATCTTCGTGAGGTGTTCTGTGAACGACGAGGGCGGGTTGCCCGTACGTTTCCGGCTCATTTTCCCTTGCTCAGGCTTGATCGCATCTATGTGCGCAATTTGCTGAATTTCGAGCCGATTTCGCTGCGCTACCGTCCTTGGTCGCGCTTGTCGGATCACGCACCTCTGGCTGTGGAGATTGAGTTATGACAGTCACTTGGACAACTGGAAACGCCATTACCTTGTTGGAGAACGGCGAAGATTTTTTCCCGGCAGTGTTTGAGGCCATCGGGAAGGCCCAGCGCAGCGTGGTGATCGAAACATTTATCATATTTGCTGACAAAGTGGGCAATCAGCTGCAGGAAGTAGTTATCGCTGCTGCCAAGCGTGGCGTTAAGGTGGATATTGCAGCAGATGGCTATGGCACAGCAGACTTGTCACCAGCCTTTATTGAGGCCATGACATCTGTGGGCGTGGGGTTTCATCTTTTTGACCCTCAGCCCAAGCGGTTTGGAATGCGTACCAACTTATTCAGGCGCCTGCATCGAAAAATTATTGTGGTTGACGATACGCTGGCGTTTGTGGGCGGTATCAACTTTGGCGCTGATCATCTGGCAGACTATGGGCCAGAGGCCAAGCAGGACTATGCCATCGCGATACGTGGCCCGCTTGTTGACGAGATTGTACGTTTCGAGGCTGAAGTACTGGCGCCGGTAAAACCACGTTTTTCATGGCGACAACTGCGCCGCAACAAACATCGCCAGATGGAGCCGCCGGGCGATAGTTCAGCAGCCCTGGTGGTTCGCGATAATGACCGACATAAAAATGACATAGAGCGGCACTACAGGCTGGGCATACGTGCGGCACAACATCAGATCACCATAGCTAATGCCTATTTTTTTCCGGGCTACCGGTTTTTGCGTGACCTGCGTCGCGCTGCGAAGCGGGGTGTCAACGTGCGCCTGATTTTGCAGGGGCAGCCAGACATGCCGTTCGCGCGCTTTGTCGCCACCATGTTGTATGACTATCTGCTGTCTGCTGGTGTTGAAATTTATGAGTATTGTGAACGGCCTTTGCACGGCAAAGTGGCTGTGGTCGATAACGCCTGGTCAACCGTCGGGTCGAGCAATCTCGACCCGCTGAGCCTGGCGCTGAACCTGGAGGCCAACGTGCTTATCCAGGATCGCGCATTCAGTACGCAGCTCCATGAAAATCTACAAAAGCTTGTTGATAATCACTGCAAACGCATGAGCCCGGATACACAACCGCGCAGAAAAATTCAGCGCGTTTTCCTGGGCGTTTTTGTTTTTCACTTTCTGCGTAATTTTCCGTCGTGGCTGGCGCGTCTGCCTGCGCGCCAGCCAGCACTCAAGTCCATATCGGTTGAGGATGACAAACTTATCGATGGCATGCCTGTCGGTGAAGCGGCGACCGATAGCGGCCGGGGTCACCTAAATGAATCTGACTCTAAGCCAATAGAGCTCGGAACAGACGGAGACCCGGCATCGGCTACCCCTAACATTGTGCGTCCCGTCGTGGATACAGCCAGACCAGGCGACAGGAGTGCTTCAGATCGCGTAAAAGAATCCAGTGAAGCTCTTGCACCAGACGGTGCCGACCTGGGGCAACAATCTTATTCGCATGAATACCTAGACTCGGGTCCAAGAACCAAGGAGTCCACATGAAATCATCATGGGTCTCGTCGTGCATAAACTGGGGCAAGGAAAACTGGTCCAGATTGCGAACAGTATTGACCACGGTATTTCTGATACTGATAGTGCTTTTGATCGGCATGGCGGCGTGGCAAGTGGAATGGGGTGAGGTGCTGAAGGCGATGGCGCAGGTTCCCGTACGCGCACTTGCGCTGGGCGGCGTGCTCACGCTGGCCAGTTATCTTGTGTACGCGACCTTTGACCTGATCGGAAAACGGTATGTCGGGCACAAACTGTCGTCGCTCAGAACGTATCTGTCGGGCATGATGGTTTACGCCTTTATCATGAGTCTGGGATCGTCTGTGGGCGGTTTAGGCCTGCGTCTGCGCCTGTATACGCAGCAAGGCATCTCGCCCGGCACGGCTACGCGCGTCTTTGGGCTTGCGGTCGTTACCAACTGGGTCGGGTACCTGTTGCTTGCCGGCGTGGTATTTGCATTGGGGGCAGTCGACTTGCCTGCAGATTGGTGGCTGGGCACAGGCACGTTGCGGATTATCGGTGTCATCATGGCCGTGGTCGCGCTTGCGTATGTGAGTATGTGTTTTTTTTCAGGCACACGATCATGGTCTGTCCGCGGGCAGCAACTTGAGCTGCCTTCTGGCGTGTTGTCATTATTTCAAGTCTTTGTGGCAACGTGCAATTGGGCACTTATGGGTTCGGTGTTGTGGGTGTTGCTGCAACAGCGAGTAGCCTACCCCATGGTGCTCGGCGCCGTGCTGCTAAGTGCTGTTGCTGGGTTAGTCGCTCGCGTCCCAGCGGGGCTTGGGGTGCTGGAAGCGGTAGTTATTGCGCTGCTGACATCACCCGATATGTCGCGTAGCGAAGTGCTTGCGGGTGCGTTGGTGTATCGCGCTGTCTATTACCTTGTCCCACTTTTTATCGCGGGCGTTATTTATTTGTTGACCGAAATGACGCAACGCAACCGTGCGTCCGCTTTTCAGGAGCCTAACGTAAAGGCACGAAGTTAGTAGTTGCGCCCGACACGGGTGCAACTAGTCTGGTGTCATGGTGATGACCGGACTTGATGCGTTTAAGGAGCAAGTTATGGCGTTAATCGTAGCAGCTCGTTTCGAGACTTTCGAGGCCGCTAAGGCAGCTGCAATCTCGCTGATGAACGCGGGGATATCATCTGATGCGTTGCATACTTTCTATGTGAATCCAGCAGGCACTCATGATGCGTTTCCAGGTGGGGGTGATAGTGTCGCTGACCCTGGTTCTGAAGGAGGGCAGTACGGTGCTGTTGGTGGTGCGGCCATTTTCGGCCTGCTGGGCGCAGGGATAGGGATGGCAGTTACTTACAGCTTTGGCGTATCCGCCCTGTTCATTGCTGGTGGTGCAGGGATAGGTGCCTACGTTGGTTCGTTGCTTGGCGCCGTTTATAAACTGGGTCGAGCTCATCCAGAACGCAGCCGGGCGCAAAGCCGACTTGCCCAAGAACATGAAGGACGGCCGTCAGGCGTGATGCTGGCCGTGCATGTCGAAGCTGATCAGGTGGAGCGTGTGTCAGTATTGCTGCGTGATGCCGGTGGTGTTGAGGTAGAAAGAGCTCGCGGCCAATGGCGCGATGGACAATGGCAAGATTTTGATCCTTTGATTAGTCCCAATCTGGAAGTCAAGCCTTAGCACTTGGCCTGCTTACTCCGCCTACGCTGAAAGCGGAGTAAGCAGGCAGTAAAGGGCGCCGACAAGTTTTGGCGGGGTTGATCGGGAGCGCGACATAGCCTACTGTTCAAAGCGAAGAAACATTGTTTATTTTGGTACTACGTCAATGTCATAATCCACTGACTTAACGCCAGCGACCTGACGTGCTGCCTGAATGGCATTTTGCGCTGCCGCCTGGGTGTCGACCTTGCCGCGCAACTTGACCACGCCTTCGTACGTATCAATCTGGATATTATTGGCATGAACACCAGGCACGCCAAGTACAGCGGCCTGAACCTGAGCGTTTATGGTCGTGTCATCGCTGTATTCGGTGGCGCTGCGCTGCTCGGGTTGTTGATGAGCGCAGGCACCAAGTGTCATGGCCGCAGCAATGGCGAGCAAAAGCTGGGCGGTCCTGGATTTAATCATGCTACCTCCTTGGTTTTAAATTGAGTAGTCAACAGTGACAATAACAGGGCGGCAAATTGCGTGCCTAAGCAGAGTTTGAAACACAACGAAATAGGTATCACTACTTACATCTGGAGATTACCTATATACTTTACCCCTTATAAAACACTAAGAAATAGACAATGGCGTCGGCATCGGCGCTGTGGTCGACCGGGAGTCCCTGATGCCGAATCTTCGCCTGCCTACCTGGCAGCAAGCGCGCGTAGTATTGTTTTCATCTCTCTTTTTGCTTGCTGCGTGCGGTGAGAAAAGCCAACCAGCCCCAGGAGGGATGAAAGTTCCGGTTAGCGTCGTCACCGTTGAGCCGCGCAAAACTGAAATTTTTGTCGAATTGCCAGGTCGTGTTGAAGCGGTCAAAGATGCGCAGATTCGCGCGCGGGTCACCGGTATTGTTCAAGAGATTAATTTCGAGCAAGGCAGCGATATAAAAGAAGGGCAGTTGCTGTTTACCATTGACCCTGCACCTTACACTGCAGTGCGTGATCAGGCTGCCGCCCAGCTCAAAAATGCTGAAGCCAATGTGCGTAGCGCACGTCTGCTTGCCGATCGCTATACCAAGTTAATCAAGGCAAATGCCGTCAGCCGCCAAGAGTATGACGATGCGGCGGCACGCGCAGCGCAGGCAGAGGCGTCCGTGGCTGCAGCGAAGGCTGATCTGCAGTCAGCCACAATCAATCTGGACTACACCAAAATTCAGTCGCCGATTGACGGGCGCATCGGCAAATCGATGGTGACCGAAGGTGCTTTGGTCAGTGCTACTGAAGCCACGCAATTGGCCGTCGTGCAGCAGCTTGATCGCGTCTATGTGGATATCACCCGTTCAACCATGCAGCTGGCGAACCTGCGCAAGGCGCTCGCCAGTGGGGAACTCACGCAGTCGGAAGACGGCTCGGCGCTCGCTCAGGTGCTGCTTGAGGACGGTTCCGAGTATGAGCACAAAGGCAAGCTTTTGTTTTCAGGTGTTAGCGTTGACCCAACAACGGGGCAAGTAAATTTACGCGCACTGTTTGATAACCCTGATCAGATTCTGCTGCCTGGCATGTATGTGCGGGTCCGTCTTGAGCAGGGCACAGATGAAAAAGCCCTTATCGTTCCAGAACAGGCCGTTCAGCGCACAGCCGATGGCTTGAACAGTGTCATGGTGATCAAAGACGGTAAGGTTGCTCCCATGACGGTAGCGCTTGGCCCCTTGGTTAATGGCGGGTATGTCATCTATAAAGGGCTTGCTGCCGGAGACGTTGTTATTGTAGAAGGCTTCCAGAAGATTGGTCCGGGAGCCCAGGTCCAGCCTATGCCATGGCAGCCTGGCAAAAAGCCAGCTAAGCCGGGCGCCGGCGCAGCCGCCAAACCGGGCCAGGGCGCTAACGCCCAGGCAGGGGAAGCGCCGGCAGAGCCGGGCAAGCAGGCACCTGCCGACAAACCCGCAGCCGCGGCTGCCAACACTGACGTAGGTGGGGCGGCAGGCGATGCGAACAAAGCGCCTGATGGTGCCCCTGCATCAAAAGCCAAGACCGAGGGCTGATAAGCAGCCAAATCTTGCGGGCCCATTGGGCCCGCTGCGTTAACGCTTCAACAGTGAGCACACATGCCGCAGTTTTTTATTGACCGTCCGATCTTTGCGTGGGTTGTGGCCCTGGGCATCGCGCTGGCAGGAATCCTGGCGATTCCCAACATGCCCGTATCCCAGTACCCCGATGTGGCCCCGCCAACCATAACCATTAGCGCGACGTACCCCGGCGCTTCAGCCGAAGATGTTTCGACCACGGTGGCCAGCATCATCGAAAACGAGTTAAATGGCGCCAAAGGCTTGCTTTACTATGAGTCTGTCAGTGACTCGTACGGCAGTGCGCAGATCACCGCAACGTTCAAACCGGGTATTGATCCCGACCTGGCGCAAGTCGATATCCAGAACCGGCTGGCCAACGTCACCTCCAAATTACCTGCGGCTGTGACCGCACAGGGCCTACAAGTGGCTCAAGCAAATACTGGCTTTCTGATGGTGGTAGGGCTGTCATCCGTTGATGGTACGTTGAACGAAACAGCGCTCGCCGATTATATTACCCGTTCGATTCAAAACTCGGTTGCGCGCGTTCCGGGCGTGGGTAGTTTTCAGCTGTTTGCCTCGCCTCGTGCCATGCGCATCTGGCTCGATCCAGACAAGCTGACGGGGTTCAATATTAGTGCCCAAGAAGTCAACGCCGCCATCAAGCAGCAAAATCTGCTAATTTCTGGTGGCATTCTGGGTTCGCCACCCAACCCCGAATCGCAGCGCGTGTCGGCACCCATTATCGTCAATGGTCAACTGGCTACCGTTGAAGAGTTCGGCAACATCGTATTGCGTTCCAATGTCGATGGTTCGGCGGTAACGCTGAAAGACGTGGCCCGCATCGAGGTGGGCTCTGACAATTACCAGTTTGGTGCCCGCCTTAACGGAAAACCCACGGCGGCTTTCGCCATCGCTCTGTCACCGGGCGCCAATGCGCTGTCCACGGCCGAAGGTGTTCGCTCAAAACTGAAGGAATTGTCACAGTTTTTTCCTGAAAACATTACCTACGCCATACCTTACGATACATCGCCCTACGTAAAGCTTTCTATCGAGCAGGTGGTGCACACGCTGTTAGAAGCCATGGTGCTGGTGTTTATCGTAATGTTCGTGTTTTTGCAGAACGTGCGATACACATTGATTCCGGCCTTGGTGGTGCCGGTAGCCATTCTCGGTGCATTTGCCGTCATGATGGCGTTAGGGTTTTCAATCAACGTGCTCACCATGTTTGCCATGGTATTGGCCATCGGGATTCTGGTTGATGATGCCATTGTGGTGGTCGAGAACGTCGAACGCATCATGGTCGAAGAGGGCATTTCTCCAAAAGAGGCCACCCGCAAGGCGATGCCGCAGATCAGTGGTGCAATTATAGGCATCACCCTGGTGCTTTCCACGGTGTTTTTGCCACTGGCTTTTCTGTCGGGTTCTGTGGGCGTTATTTACCGGCAATTCTCGGTCGCCATGGCAGTCTCCATTATGTTTTCGGGCCTTCTGGCCCTGACATTTACACCTGCCTTGTGCGTAACCCTGCTCAAGCCCATTCCCAAAGGTCAGCACGAATCAAAACGTGGCTTTTTCGGATGGTTCAATCGTTCTTTCGATCGTACGACCGATAAATACGAGAGCTGGGTATCAAAAAGCCTGAAGCGTGGCGGGCGCATGATGCTCGTTTACCTGCTGTTGCTGGTAGTGCTTGGGTGGATGTACATGCGCTTGCCTACGTCGTTTCTTCCTGAAGAAGACCAAGGCTATCTTATTACCAACATCGAACTGCCCGCGGGCTCAACCGCTAATCGCACGCTTGAAGTCATTAATAAGGTTGAAGACTTTTTCATGGCTCAGCCGCAGGTCGAGAACATCGTTGCCATACGGGGCTTCAGTTTTAACGGTAACGGGTTGAATGCCGCACTTGCGTTTGTGACCCTTAAGGATTTTTCCGAACGACCAGGGCCCGAAAACTCTGCACAGGCGCTAGCGGCCAAAGGAACCCAGCATCTGCTGTTTGGCATACCGGACGCAATGGTGTTTGCCATTACGCCTCCAGCCATTTCTGAACTGGGCAATGCAACAGGCTTTGATTTGCGGCTCGAAGATCGGGGCGGCCTCGGTCATGAAGCCTTAACCGCAGCCTCACAGCAATTGCTGCAGCTGGCCGCAAAGAGCCCGATTCTTGCTGACACGCGTATTACGGGCCTGGCAGGCGGCAAACAACTTAAGGTCAATATAGACCGGGAGAAAGCGGCAGCACTGGGCGTTGATTTTTCCGAGGCGGCTGCGCTGATTTCCAGCTCGCTGGGCTCGTCTTATTTGGGCAACTTTACCAATCAGGGCTGGGTGCAGAACGTCTGGATGCAGGCGGAGCAGGACCAGCGCATGTCAGTCGACGATATTCTCAAGCTCAACGCCCGTAATAATGAGGGCAAGATGGTGCCGTTGGCATCGTTTGTATCGACTTCCTGGACGACAGGCCCGGTGCAGGTGGTGCGCTATAACAGCTACGAAACCGTGCGTATCGGTGGGGCTGCGAAGCCGGGGTACGCAACCGGTGACGCCATGGCCGAAATGGAGCGACTGGTCGCACAATTGCCGGCTGGTATCGGATTCGAGTGGACAGGCCTGTCATATCAAGAGATCCAGGCGGGCAACCAGACCAGCATTCTGATGGCACTGTCAATTTTGATCGTCTTCATGGTGTTGGCGGCGTTGTATGAAAGCTGGGCCATTCCGCTTTCGGTACTTATGGCTGTGCCCTTGGGTATGCTTGGAGCGGTGCTCATGATTGCCAGTAAAGGCATGTCGAATGATGTGTACTTCCAGGTTGGCATGGTAACGGTGATTGGTTTGGCGGCCAAAAACGCGATTCTGATTGTCGAGTTTGCCAAAGATCTTCATGCTGAGGGGATGGGCTTGGTTGAGGCGACGGTACACGCGGCACGCCTGCGTTTCCGGCCAATTCTCATGACGTCATTTGCCTTTATTCTTGGGGTGCTTCCACTTGCCCTGGCTACTGGCGCCAGCTCTGCCAGCCAGAATGCTGTTGGTTTTGGTGTATTGGGCGGTATGCTGGCGGCAACGCCACTGGCGGTGTTGTTCGTGCCAGTGTTCTTTGTTGTGGTGTTGCGACTGTTCAAGACTAAGATCAAGGTTATTGGCAAGGATTCAGCGTCAAACCATGATGGCGGTACGCCACCTACTACGCCGCCCGCATCGGGACATGATGTAAAACACCATGAGGATCAAGCATGAATGACGGTATCTTGAACCAAAGTCTTGATGTGTTGCAGCGCCCGGCCGTACCACCGCGCCCAGCGCGCGGGTACACGACAAGCAGAGTATTGCGCCGTGCTGCCCTGCCGACGCTGATCGCGATGACGCTGGGGGGGTGCTCGCTCGCACCGCATTATGAGCGCCCTGATGCGCCGATACCGCAGCAATACCCTGACGCCGGCTCAGTCACCAATGCTGGGCCGCGCAGTGCGGCGCAGGTAGCACCTTCGGCGGCTGTTAGCGCCGATCTGGGCTGGGCTGAATTCTTCACCGATGAACGGCTCAAGGCGCTGATCAGGCTGGCACTCGCCAATAATCGCGATATGCGTATCGCCGTGGAGCGTGTTGAAGAAGCGCGTGCACAATATGGTGTGGCCGAGAGTGATCGGTTTCCGACCATAGGCGCAGGCGCTAATGCGCAGGTCACGCGTTCTCCCGAAAACATGCGTATGGGCGGGTCCAGCTCGCCCAGCGTGGCACGCTCGTACATGGCCGGCATCGGCTTGACCGCCTTTGAGCTCGACTTTTTCGGACGCGTTCGCAATCTCAGCGAGGCAGCATTCCAGCAATATCTGGCGACAGCCCAAGGGCGGCGCACGGTGCACATCAATCTGGTGTCACAGGTGGCCGAAGCCTATTTCAGGCTGCGCACGGCACAAGATCTTGAGTCGCTGATGCGACGTACGATAGACTCACGCAAAAACACGCTGGCACTCGTTAAGGCGCGTTACGATGCCGGTATTGCCTCCGCCCTCGATCTGGCTCAGGCGCGAGGGCAGCTTGATACCGTACGTGCTGACCTGGCGGGCATACGGCGTTCAGAAGCGCAGGCGCTCAATGCCCTGCAGTTGCTGCTCGGTGTGCAGTTGCCCGATACTCTTCCCAAACCCGGTACATTCAGCCGCGACCAAGTACTTGCCGCAATCCCTGTAGGTCTGCCTTCAGAGTTGCTTGAACGGCGTCCCGACATTATGGGTGCCGAAAATGCATTGCTGGGGGCTAATGCCAACATCGGTGCGGCCAGGGCGGCATTCTTCCCAAATATATCCATTACGGGTCTGCTGGGTTTTGCCAGCCCTCAGCTTGGTGGGCTGTTTGGTTCGGGGCAGCGTTATTGGCAGTACGCCCCGCAAATACAAATCCCTATTTTTGCCGGTGGCGTGCGGGGCAATCTGGAAGTGGCCGAGGCACGCAAAAACATTGCTGTGTCGCAGTATGAAAAAGCCATCCAGACCGCGTTTCGTGAGGTGGCCGATGCGCTGGCGGGCGAGGCCACTTATGCTGATCAGCTTGACGCACTGCGGGCGGTTGAAGCCTCTGCAGCAGAGTCGCTCAAGCTTGCCCAATTACGGTATGAGACGGGTGTAGACAGTTTTCTGCAGGTGCAAAATGCTGAGGTAAATTTGTACACCGTGCAGCAATCCTTTCTGCAAACAGGCATGGATTCTCTGATGAACCGGGTCGAGCTGTACAAGGCCCTTGGTGGTGGCTGGCTCGAAGACACGGCCAAACCAGTGCCAGGTACCGAACCTGGCCGTGTGCACGGTGAAGTTCAGGGTACCAATCCTTAGACGATTACGGCCCGGTATCCGCAGGTAGGCAAAAACCGCCGCTGCACTGGTTTCTGGTGCAGCGGCGTACTTAATGATGCGCCCGGCTGGGCACGCCCTCAGCACTCCTACCGTGTCGAATTCAGAACTGAAAATCAAATCGAGACAGATCGGGTATATCTGCAGGGATCTTCATGCCAAGCGCGTTTTAGCTGATTATCGGTTGGCTGAATCGTTCGCCTATCAGGACGCTCAACAGGCCATGCAACAAGCCAAGAAGATCTATGAGCTAGCTAAATAGATCGTCGGGGGCGAATAGATACAAGGCGGCCAAAACAGGTCGCTTTTTGCTATTCACAAGCACAATCTATCCTTGGGCATTTCTTTTCGTTGGTTTTGCATGGGCAGGGCGGCGGGGGACAAGGCTGGCATAAAAGGCGATAATGGGCTTTGTTCATTTTTGCAACCACGAAGGCGAGGCTATAGATGGAGTTGGGCGTAAATATTGATCATGTCGCAACCTTGCGCGAGCAGCGACACACAACGTATCCCGATCCCGTCGAGGCCGCATTGCGGGCCGAAGAGGCTGGGGCGGACCTGATCACGCTGCACTTGCGGGAAGACCGGCGTCATATCCAGGATGCCGATGTAGATGCCATTTTGCCACTGCTGCGCACGCGCATGAATCTAGAATGTGCAGTCACCCCCGAAATGTTGGCTATTGCCTGCAGGGTGCGCCCGCATGATGTCTGCCTGGTGCCAGAAAAACGTGAAGAACTCACGACCGAGGGCGGTCTTGATGTCGCTGGTCACTTTGAGCTTGTTCGTCAGGCGGTTGTGCAACTGCAAGACGCAGGCATACGTGTGTCGCTCTTTATAGATCCTGAAGCAGATCAAGTTGATGCTGCGTTTCGCTCAGGCGCAACGGTTATTGAACTGCACACCGGTGCCTATGCCGAAGCCGCCGAGAGGCTGATCATGGCGCCCGTCTCCGACGGCACGCCTGCGCCGTACAAGGTGGTCACAGCGCTCACTTCCGATTCTGCCGCGCAGTCACCGGCCATAGGTTTCGAGCTTGCACGATTGCGCTCAGCAGTCGCACAGGGCGTAGGGCATGGTTTGCGGGTTAATGCAGGCCACGGCCTGCATTACAACAATGTTGGGCCTATCGTCGCATTGCCCGGCATTGTCGAATTGAATATCGGTCATGCCATTGTGGCCCGTGCCGTATTCGATGGCTGGGAAAAGGCCATCCGCGACATGAAAGCATTATTAAGAAAGGGTTGAAAATGTCTGTATCTGTATCGGTAGCACCTGTTGATAGTCTGCTAAGCCGTCGTTCTGTAAAATTAGTGCAGGCTCCTGCACCTTCCGAAGACGAGCTCTCCCTCATTTTCGAAGCCGCCATGCGCGCGCCAGATCATGGTCGGCTACGCCCCTGGCGCTTCGCCGTTATTCGTGGCGATGCGGTTGGCCAGCTGGCCGAGATGACGTTGTCTCGCACCAAAGAAGCGGGTATCGAACTGGCACCAGGCAAAGAAGAAAGCGTGCGCCGTTGGCTGGCTAAGGTACCTATGCTTATTGCCGTGGCGTGCCGCCTGGACCACGCCAATACCAAAATCCCCGAACGCGAGCGCATGCTGGCCACCGGTGCGGCTGTCACCAATATGTTGAACGCGGCTCATATGCTTGGATACGGCGCCTTCTGGAGCACCGGTTTAGGTACCTATATTGACGAGGTTGCCGAAGACCTGGGCTTTGACCCACTCGACTACATCTTCATGGGGTATGTTTCACTGGGCACGCCCATCAATCAGATGCCAGCCATGGAACGTCCTGATTTCCACGATTATGTCACCGAATGGTCGGGTGTCTAGGGCCTCGTTTACCATTTGGAGCGGGAAGATGAATCAGTTAAGAACAGATGTGGCTATTATCGGAGCGGGCACGGCGGGGATGTCCGCGTACCGCGCCGTTAAGACGGCTGGCCTTGATGCCATTTTGATCGAAGGTGGCCCATACGGCACCACATGCGCACGTGTTGGCTGCATGCCGTCCAAACTGTTGATCGCGGCGGCTGACGCTGCCCACACCGCGGCAACGGCCGCCCCGTTTGGCGTGCACGTAGAAGGCGTGCGCATAGATGGCGAGCAAGTCATGGATCGCGTCAGGCGTGAGCGCGACCGCTTTGTTGGCTTTGTGCTCGAAAGTGTTGAAGGTATTCCGGCTGACGACAAGGTGAGAGGCTACGCGCGTTTTGTGTCTGACACCGTGCTGCACGTTGACGACCACACCGAAATTCAGGCCACCAGGGTTGTCATTGCCACGGGTACTTCGCCGGTAGTTCCTGACATCTATGCAGCGCTGGGTGATCGTGCCATTGTCAATGATGACGTGTTCAACTGGCAAACACTGCCGCGCAGCGTGCTGGTGGTTGGGTCGGGCGTAATCGGGCTCGAAATCGGCCAGGCGCTGTCCAGGCTGGGTGTCAGAACTTGCCTTATCAACCGCAGCAGCAGCCTGGGTGGGCTGGCAGACCCCGAAGTCAAGGCAAGTGCCGCCGCAGCGTTCGAGCAAGAGCTTGATCTACGGCTTGATTCCCAGGTACTGGGCGCACACAGGGAAGGCGATCAGGTCCAAGTAAGGCTACAGCGCAAAGGCCAGGCAGAAACCACTGAACACTTCGAATACGTGTTAGTCGCTACCGGACGGCATCCTAACCTTTCCGGACTTGGCCTGCAAAACACCAAGGCAGCGCTGGACGAGCGCGGCATGCCCGAGTATGACGCCGAAACCCTGCAACTGGGTGATACCCCCATTTTTATAGCGGGCGATGTCAACAGTATTTTGCCCTTGCTGCACGAAGCGGCTGATGATGGTCATATAGCCGGCGGTAATGCAGCTGTCTGGCCCAAGGTTGTAC
The DNA here is from genome assembly GCA_013416395.1 of Alcaligenaceae bacterium. Taxonomy (GTDB): domain Bacteria; phylum Pseudomonadota; class Gammaproteobacteria; order Burkholderiales; family Burkholderiaceae_B; genus Allopusillimonas. The sequence continues at coordinate 488,159 of JACCEP010000003.1, read as the reverse complement.
CAGGCAAGCGTCGCACGCCCATGGCTGTCGTGTTTACCGACCCGCAGCTGGCATGGGTTGGTACGCGCTATAAAGAACTGGCCTCAGCGGGGGTGGTATGCGGGCAAGTCAGTTTTGCCAATCAAGGTCGATCCAGGGTCATGCTAAAAAACCAGGGCATGCTGCGTGTTTATGCCCGCGTTTCTGATGGCCGTTTTCTGGGCGCCGAAATGGCGGGTCCAGCCATGGAGCATATTGCCCACTTACTGGCCTGGGCGCATCAAAGCCAACTGACGATTGCGCAGATGATACAAATGCCGTTTTACCATCCTGTGGTCGAAGAGGGCTTGCGTACGGCACTTCGTCAGGCTGCGCGGCACCTTGCCGAAGCTGAACTTGACTACGTGCGCGAGTGCGAACAGGCTGTCAATAACGTTTGATTCGTGCCGGGCTTGTCGCGTAAGACAGGCCCGATCCACCTCAGTGTTACTGCAATACCTTGCGCACGCTGGCTGTGAGAGCCTCAACAGACTCGGTGTCAGCGGCCAGCAACCGTGCTCGGCCCTTGGCATCAAAAAAATACACACCGCGACTGTGCGCGACTTCGTAGGTATCGGGGCTCTTAGGGTCAGGTTTTTCGATCTGGTAGGCAACCCGATAGCGGCGGGCAACATCGGCCACCTGTTTTTCTGTGCCGGTCAGGCCTATGGCATTACTGTCAAAGGCATCTACGTATGCCTGCAACAGTTCGGGTGTGTCACGGTGTGGGTCTACGCTAACAAAGATAATACGCACCTTGCTGGCTTGATCGCCTAAACCTTCCATCACGTGGGCTAGCTGCGCCATCGTGGTAGGGCAGATGTCGGGGCAACTGGCATAACCAAAAAACATCAGTACCGTCTTGCCTTTGAAATCATCCTGCGTGTAGGTTTTTCCGCCAGCGCCTTCCAGCGTGAACTTCAGATCAGGCAGAAAACCGCGCACCGGGTGTATGGCCTCATCAGCCTGGGCAGATGCTGCAGCAGGTGTCAGCAGCACGCCCAGAGGGAGTGCAAACATGGCGAAAATGGAAAGCCGACGCAGCAGGCGGAACAACAGGGTAATCATGGGTAAAAGACTCCGGTACGGGCGAACCCGACAAACACACCCAGACGCGGTATGTTCGGTGCGGTCTGGTATTACGCGTTTGTTTCAGTGACCAGCCCGCTGTGGCGCAAAAGCGCGTCAATTGAAGGCTGGCGTCCACGGAACGCTACAAAAGACTCACTGGCAGGTCGTGCACCGCCTACTGCCAGTATTTCTTTGAGAAATAGCTGCCCGGTTTTGGCATCAAGCAAGTCGGGCAAGCCGTCAGGCCCTATTTGCGCATTTTCTTCAAATGCAGCATAGGCGTCGGAAGACAGCACCTCAGCCCATTTGTAGCTGTAATAGCCAGCCCCATAACCGCCCGCAAACAGGTGAGAGAAGTTGTGAGGAAAGCGATGCCACTCGGGTGGGAACAATACAGCGACTTCGTTTCGCACTTCAGTTAAAGTTTCAAGAACCGCTTGTATCGACAGGCCTTGCGATTGGTGGTGAATTAACATATCAAACAGCGCGAACTCGACCTGTCGCAGGGTCTGCATGCCACTATGAAAATTACGCGCTGCCAGTAGCTTGTCGAACAGCTCACGCGGCAAGGGCTCACCAGTATCTACATGCGCAGACAGGCCACGCAGCACAGGCCATTCCCAGCAGAAGTTTTCCATGAACTGCGAAGGTAGTTCAATGGCGTCCCACTCAACAGCGGCAAACGGCGATACGCCGGGCTCACTCACCTGCGACAGCAATGCGTGCAGTGCGTGGCCGGTTTCATGAAATAGCGTGATGACATCGTCGTGAGTAAGCAATGCAGGCTTGCCACTCTGCGGTCTGGAGAAGTTGCAGGTTAGCCAGATGACCGGCGTCTGCAAACCGTGTGTGCTCAGGCGGCGTGTGCGCTCACTGTCGACCCAGGCACCACTTTGTTTGCCCTGGCGGGCATAAAGGTCAATATAAAGCGTGCCACACACGGTGTTGTCGGCAGTGACAACCTCGAATGCCTGGGCGTCTTCATGCCATACCGGTGCATCGCAGCGGCGCAAGCTGACGCCAAACAGAGTATGAATGACGCCGAACAAGCCTTTCAATACCTGAGGTTCCGTAAAGTATTGTTTGACCTCTTCTTCAGAGTAGGCGTAGCGTTCTTCGCGCATGCGCTCGGAGGCGAAGGTAATATCCCAGGGCTGGAGTTCGTCCATGCCAAGGTTTTGATGAGCGAACTCACGCAGCACGGCCAAGTCTTTGATGGCAAATGCCTTGGCCTTGGCGGCCAACTCGCGCAAAAAACCCAGCACTTGCGTGGCATTTTCTGCCATACGGGTTTCGAGACGCAATGCCGCGTAACTGTCAAAGCCGAGCAGGGCTGCCTCTTCAGCGCGCAGCCCCAGCAGTTGTTCAATAAGCGCAGAATTGTCGAGTTGTGGCTGCCCTTGTTCAGACGCAATGGTTGAATAGGCACGGTACATTTCCTGGCGCAGGCTGGCATCGCGGGCATGCTGCATGACGGGCAGGTAGCAGGGCATCTTCAACACCAGTTTCCAGCCATCCTTGCCGTCTTCCTGAGCGGCGATACGCGCTGCTTCGACCACGTCTGCAGGCAGCCCGGCCAGCCTGGCCTGGTCGTGAATATATAGCGACCACTGGTCGACGGAGTCAAGCACGTTTTCGGAAAATTTCTGTGAAGCCTGGGCCTGCTGGTCTGAAACCTCGGCATAACGCGCGCGGGCTTCGCCTTCGAGCTCAACACCGCTCAGCCTAAAGTCACGCAATGCCAGCTCTATGACCCGCTGGCGTTCGCTTGACAGCGTTGCGAATGCCTCTGAGGCCTTCAGGCGCTTGTATTGGGCATACAGACCGGTGTGCAGGCCAACCCAGGTCGAGAACTCGGTGACCAGGGGCAAGCAGGCGTTATACGCGGCACGCAGTTCGGGCGTATTGACCACGGCATTAAGATGCCCTGCCACAGACCATGCCCGCCAGAGTTTGCCAGAGACGTCTTCAAGCGGATCGACGATGGCGTCCCATTGCGCGGGCAAAGCCGGATCTGCACTGTGTTGCACCGCCACTCGTGTTTCTTCAATGAGCGCTTTGATGGCGGGCTCGATATGGCTGGGCTGAATGGCAGAATAGTCGATCAGCCCGTCGATGGACGCGAGCAAAGGGTTAGTAGTAGACATAGGAAATTCCGTTTGGGGGCAGGTGGCCGTGCATCACGGGCGTGTGTCTGTGCCTGCGGTTAGACCGTAGCTGCGGATGCTGCAGATTGCTGGCTGCGTTCGGCGGCTTCAAGCGTGTTGACCAGCAGCATGGCGATGGTCATGGGCCCTACGCCTCCGGGTACCGGCGTAATGGCACTAGCCACTTCTTTGGCTGAAGCGAAGTCAACGTCACCAACCAATTTGCCATGCTCGTTGCGGTTAATGCCTACATCGATCACCACGGCACCGGGTTTTATCATACTGCCGGTTACCATGCCGGGCTTGCCGGTTGCCACGATTAATACGTCGGCACGACGGGTTTGTGCGCCCAGGTCACGGGTTTTGGAGTTGCACAGGGTGACCGTAGCGCCAGCTGCCAGCGTAAGCATGGCCATGGGCTTGCCCACGATGTTGCTGGCCCCGACGATAACGACCTCGGCACCCCACAATGACACATTCTCGGACTCAAGCATTTTCATGATGCCGTAGGGTGTGCAGGGCCGGAACAAGGGCTGACCCGTCATGAGCAGGCCGGCGTTACTGATGTGAAAGCCATCGACATCTTTGCGCGCGTCTATGGTTTCGATGACGCGCGCAGAGTTCATGTGACCAGGCAAGGGCAGCTGGACAAGAATGCCATGAACGGCGTTGTCGTTGTTGAGCTTGCGTACTTCATCGAGCAATTGCTCTTCGGTGACGTCGGCATTAAGACGTATAACGCTTGAATGTAGCCCTGCCTTGTCGCAGGCAGCAGCTTTGTTACGTACGTAAACCTGCGACGCGGGATCGTCACCGACCAGCACGACCGCGAGGCCGGGCACCACGCCTTGCTGCTTAAGCTGTTGCACACGGACAGCCACATCGGCCTTGACCGAATCTGCCAGTGTTTTCCCATCGATAATGCGTGCGCTCATGCTGTGGTCTCTTTCGTTAGCGCGATTTTCATTAGGTCGGCAACAGTGGTGACTTCGAGTTTTTCCATAATGTTGGCGCGATGCGCTTCGACGGTTTTTATGCTGATGTTGAGGTCGCCGGCGATCTGCTTGTTGAGACGCCCGGCGACTATGCGCTCGAGCACTTGCTGTTCACGCGCCGTAAGCCGACTGAGAACTGCCTCGTGGTTTTTCTGTGCCTGTGCCTGGCTGACGCGCTCGGTGGCTTCTTCAAGCATGCGTGCCACGATGTTACGCAAGTCGGTTTCGTTAAATGGCTTTTCGAGAAAGTCTATGGCGCCTTTTTTCATGGTGGAAACCGCCATGGGTACATCACCGTGGCCGGTGATAAAGACGATAGGCAGCGGGGCCTTGCGTGCAATAAGTTCTTCTTGAAGCTCAAGGCCGCTCATGCCTGGCATACGCACGTCGGCAATGAGTACGCCAACCTGGTCGGGCTCATAGGCGTTCAGAAATTCTTCTGCCCCGCTGAAGCTGCGAACGCGATAGCCATTAGCCTCGAGCAGCCAACGCAGCGAGTCGCGTACGGCCTCGTCATCGTCAACAATAAAAATCGTGCTTGGCGCTTGAATTGTAGTCATGCATGCAACTCCTGAGTGTCTTCTGACGAACTGGCCGCTTGTGGCGTGGCGCGGGGCAAGGTAAACCTGAATATCGTGCCCCCATCGGGGTTGGCACTAGCCCAGAGGCGACCATGGTGGGATTCTATGATTGTGCGGCAAATATTAAGCCCCATGCCGAGCCCTTCGGACTTGGTGCTGTAAAACGGTTCAAACAGGCGATTAGGGTCACGCAATCCGTGGCCACGATCTATGACTGCAAATTCAACCAGCGCCTCCTGATCTGTGATGACAAGATGCAGCGTACGATAATCGCTTTGTTCCATGGCTTCTACGCCATTTTTGAGCAGGTTTAATAATACCTGTTCGATAAGTATAGGGTCAGCCATGACGTCGGGAATGCTTTCTGGCATGTCAAGTGCGATGGTGATCTGGCGCTTGCGTGCGTCGATATCAGCAAACCCCACCGCGTTTTCAACAATGCGCATGGCTGGAACACGCTGGCGCCGCGGCTCGCTGCGCTTTACGAATTCGCGGATACGGCTGATTATTTTACCTGCCCGTTCGGCCTGCTCGGCGGCTTTTTGCAGCGCGACCAGCAAGCGCTCGGGGTCGCTATTGCCTGACTTGAGCATTGCGACGGCGCCCATGCTGTAATTGCTGATGGCGGTGAGCGGCTGGTTTAACTCGTGGGCCAGCGATGATGCCATTTCGCCCATGGTAGTAAGGCGACTGGTTAGCTGAACTTTTTCTTCTTGCCGTCGCGAGGCTTCTTCGTGCTTGCGGCGCTCGGTAATGTCGCGTGCCACCTGAAGACGAACCCGACGGCCATCAGTCCAGGCAAGAATACGGTGGTGTACTTCAAACCAGCGTTGTGCTGATTCAGAATAAATTTCTACCGTTTCGTCGGTAAACCTGCCCAGCCTTCCGCCCAGCAGTTCGGCATGGCCACTTGATTGCGCGCCAAAAAAACGCCGATAGGTTCGGTTGGCAAACAAGAGTTCCAGCCCCTCGGCCGTGTCTGCCGCGACCGATATGGCGTCATCCAGGCCTTCGAGCACCGTCATGAAACGCTCGTGGGCAGCCGTAAGCGCCTCGCGAATGCGCTTGGGTTCGGTAATGTCGGTCATGGAGGTCATCCAGCCGATCTGCTCGCCGTTGGGATCACGCAACGGGGACACATACATGCGTGCCGTAAAACGCGAACCGTCGCGCCGCTGGGCTTCGACCTCAAGCCCACTGCTGGGCGTACGGCCCGACAACAGAATGTCGAGGGTTTCCTGATGTTGCGCGTGACGCCCTGGCACCCAGTAAGGGAAGGGCGTGGTACGGCCGATGAGATCGGCCTCGTTCCAGCCTATCATGCGGCAGAACGCCGGGTTTACATAGGCGATGCGACCATGCATATCAAACACCCGCATGCCGGTGGACATGGAGTTTTCCATGGCGCGCCGAAAGCCTGTTTCGGCAATGAGGGCTGCTTCGGCCCGTGTGCGAAAGCGCGTGTAGCGCCAGAGCGCAAGCAGGCTGAACACAATAACGCACGACAGGGCAACAACCACCATCAGCAGCCGCTGCTGGCGAGTTTCTTGATCAATGGTTATGAACATGACGCTGTCGCTCTGCAGACGCTGCAGCCAGAAAAATACCCCCATGACGCAAAGGTACAGAATCAACACAACAACCGGAGTAAGCCAGTACACGCCGCGCCGTGTGTTGTGGGCCTGCTCATAGAAGGTTGTCGGGATCAGGGATTTTTTGGAATTGGCAGCCATGGGTGCATGTATAGCGCGGAGCGCGCGCAAAGAGGGCCTGTCGTATCAATATCGCATTTTAGACCGTAACTGGTCGCTGTATTTTTCACATTGTAAAAAGCCATACCATAAAATGAAATTTTGCTTGAACAAGCGGCGGGTCTTTCCTAGAATGGGGAGGTTCTCGCGTATTTCATACACAAGACTAAATTCGCATACACGCGCCGGTATAAGGTATAACGAAACCAAACACCAAGCACGGGTAATGTAGACAACATGCGGCATCCACCCTTTCCATGACAGGAGACAATTAATGTCCTCTCTAGAACAGGCCAAGAATATGGCAACCTCACTTAGCGACGATGACCTGGAAACCCAAGAATGGCTCGAAGCGCTCGAAGCTGTTCTTGATCGTGAAGGTCCGGAACGCGCCCACTTTTTGCTTGAGCGTCTTATTGATCTGGCGCGCCGTTCGGGTGCCCATATTCCCTTCTCGGCCAACACGGCCTATGTAAACACAATCCCACCAGGGCTGGAGCCTCAGTATCCGGGCGATATCGTGCTCGAAGAGCGTATACGCTCGTATGTGCGCTGGAACGCCATGGCCATGGTTGTCAAGGCCAACCGCCACAGCCCACCCGATGGCGGCGACCTTGGCGGTCATATTGCCTCCTTTGCCTCGATGGCCACCATGATTGGTTGCGGGCAAAATCATTTCTGGCATGGTGAAACCGAAAACAACGGCGGCGATCTTGTGTACTTCCAGGGCCATTCATCGCCTGGCATGTACGGCCGCGCGTTTCTTGAGGGCCGTCTCACTGAAGATCAGCTTAATAACTTCAGGCAAGAAGTTGACGGCAAGGGCCTGTCTTCGTACCCGCACCCCAAGCTCATGCCAGATTTCTGGCAGTTTCCCACTGTCTCAATGGGCCTTGGCCCATTGATGGCTATTTATCAGGCTCGCTTTCTCAAATACCTGCACGCCCGCGGTATCGCTGACACCAGCAATCGCAAAGTCTGGGTATTCTGCGGCGACGGCGAAATGGACGAGCCCGAGTCCCTCGGCGCAATTGGTCTGGCTTCGCGCGAAAAGCTCGATAACCTGATCTTCGTCATCAACTGCAACCTGCAACGGCTTGATGGGCCGGTGCGCGGCAATGGCAAAATAATCCAGGAACTCGAAGGCGATTTCCGTGGCAGCGGCTGGAATGTCATCAAGCTGATCTGGGGCGGTTATTGGGATCCTCTGCTTGCCCGCGACAAAGAAGGCATTTTGCGTCGCGTCATGGAAGATTCCGTTGACGGCGAATATCAAGCCTATAAAGCCCACGACGGAAAATTCGTGCGCGAAAACTTCTTTGGCAAACACCCCAAGCTGCTTGAAATGGTCAGCCGCATGAGCGACCAGGATATCTGGCGCCTGAACCGTGGTGGTCATGACCCCTACAAGGTATATGCCGCATTCAAGTCGGCATCTGACCACAAGGGCCAGCCCACCGTCATTCTGGCCAAGACCATTAAAGGGTATGGCATGGGCCATGTCGGTCAGGCCAAAAACCCCACGCACCAGCAAAAGAAACTCGACATGGACTCCGTGCGTGAGTTCCGTGACCGTTTCAACATCCCGGTACCTGACGACAAGCTTGACGATCTTCCGTACTTCAAACCGTCGGCAGATTCGCCCGAAATGAAATACCTGCACGAACGCCGCAATGCGCTCGGCGGTTTTCTTCCCCGTCGCCGCATGAAGGCTGACGAGCATTTCACGGCGCCAAAGCTCGAGGCGTTCAAGGCAGTGCTCGAGCCCACCGCTGAAGGCCGCGAAATTTCCACTACGCAGGCGTTCGTCCGTATTCTTAATCAGATTCTGCGTGACAAAGAACTCAGCCCACGCGTCGTGCCCATTCTGGCCGATGAGTCGCGTACGTTCGGCATGGAAGGCTTGTTCCGTCAGATCGGCATTTATGCTCCCGAAGGGCAAAAGTACGTGCCTGTCGATAAAGAACAGGTCATGTATTACCGCGAAACCGAAAACGGTCAGCTGTTGCAGGAAGGTATTAACGAGGCGGGCGCGTTCAGCTCCTGGATGGCAGCCGCCACGTCGTACTCCTCCAATAACCGCATCATGATCCCGTTCTTCATCTATTACTCGATGTTCGGGTTCCAGCGTGTGGGCGATCTTGCGTGGGCAGCAGGTGACATGCAGGCGCGTGGCTTCCTGCTGGGCGGCACGGCTGGGCGTACCACGCTCAACGGCGAGGGCTTGCAGCACGAAGATGGGCATAGCCACATCATGTCCGGGCTCATCCCCAATTGCGTGTCATACGACCCCACGTTTGGTCACGAGCTTGCTGTCATCATCCAGGACGGCCTGCGGCGCATGATTCAAAATCAAGAAAACGTTTATTACTACATCACCGTCATGAACGAAAACTACCCGCAACCCGGCCTTGTGTCTGGTGACGAGGAAGGCATCATACGGGGCATGTACAAGTTCAAGTCAGTGGGCGACAGCAAGCAGCCTCGTGTTCAGCTTATGGGATCGGGCACTATCTTGCGCGAAGTGCTTGCAGCGCAAGAAATGCTCGAAAAAGACTGGGGCGTGGGCTCTGACCTGTGGAGTACCACCAGCTTTACCGAGTTGCGTCGTGACGGCCTTGACTGCGAGCGTCACAATCTGCTCAACCCTGAAGCCGAGCAGCAGGTGTCTTATGTAACGCGTCAGCTCATGGACACCGCAGGGCCCATTATTGCTTCCACTGACTACGTTAAATCTTATAGCGATCAGATTCGTCCGTTCATTCCTTCGGGCCGCATCTACAGAAACCTGGGTACAGATGGTTTCGGGCGCTCTGATTACCGTCATAAACTTCGTGAACACTTCGAAATCGACCGTAATTTTGTCGTGCTGGCCGCCTTGCGCAGCTTGGCCGATGAGGGCAAGCTACCCCTCACAAAAGTGTCGGAAGCCATCAAGAAGTACGGCATCAATCCGGCCAAAGCCAATCCGCATCACGCTTGAGGGGGGATAAAAAATGAGCAACACCACCGAAATTAAGGTTCCGGATATCGGTGACTTCGACGAGGTTGAAGTCATTGAGGTGCTGGTTTCCGAGGGCGACACCATCACGGCAGAGCAAAGTCTGATTACCGTTGAATCCGACAAAGCGTCGATGGAAATTCCATCGCCCACAGCGGGCGTGATCAAATCCATCAAGGTCAAGGTCGGCGACAAAATCCGCCAAGGCACAGTCATTATTGATGTCGAACAAGAGGGCGGCGACGCTGCCCCGGCATCTGTTCCTGAGGGCAAAAGTGTTGCAGCCCCGCAGGCCCAGGGTTCTGAAAGTAAAGCAGAAAGCAACGCGGTTCAAGACAACTCGGCTGCGCCGGCACCAGCCGCCTCTGGCGGCGAGCGCCTCACGGTATCGGTGCCCGATATCGGCGACGCAAAAGATGTCGAAGTTATTGAGATTCTGGTTAAAGTGGGTGACACCGTCCAGGCCGAGCAAAGCCTTATTACGGTTGAGTCTGACAAGGCCTCCATGGAGGTTCCCTCCACGGCAGCGGGTGTCGTCAAGGCTATTCTCGTCAAGCTTGGCGACAAGGTTAACGAGGGTAGCGATATCCTCGAGCTTCAGTCTACGGGCAAAGCCGGCGTAAGTGCGGCAGCCGCAGCACCTGCTCCATCTTCAAGTACACCAGCCAAGGCGCAGCCCGAAGCTGCCAAGGCCGCTGACACAGGTTCCAAGGCCACTAGCGCTGCACCGGCAGCAACTCAGGCCGAGCCGTCGTCTGCAGCAGGCGAGTTGGCGTCGACGCCACCTGAACGCCATTCACCTACAGAAGCTTACGGCAGCGTCGATGTGCCTTTACGCAACCTGCCGCATGCCTCTCCCTCCGTGCGTAAATTTGCCCGTGAACTTGGCGTTGACCTTGCCACGGTCAAAGGTTCGGGATCCAAAGACCGCATTACCCAAGATGACGTACGTCAGCACGTTAAAAATGCGCTTGCTAACGGCGCAAGCGCCACCGCCGTTGCATCGGTAGGCGCAGAGGGTGGTTTCAGTGTGCTGGGTTGGCCCAAGGTTGATTTTGCCAAATTCGGCGATATCGAAACCAAGCCGCTCTCGCGCATCAAGAAAATATCCGGTGCCAACCTGCATCGCAACTGGGTGATGATCCCGCACGTTACCAACAACGATCTGGCAGATATCACCGAGCTTGAGGAACTACGCCAGCAACTTAATAAAGAGAATGAAAAATCGGGCGCCAAAGTGACGATGCTGGCCTTTCTTATCAAGGCGGTTGTGGCGGCACTCAAGAAGTTTCCCGAGTTCAACGCATCGCTCGATGGTGACAACCTCGTGCTCAAGCAGTACTACAACGTTGGCTTTGCGGCGGATACGCCCAACGGGCTGGTGGTTCCTGTCATTCGTGATGCAGACAAAAAAGGCGTGTTTGAACTTGCCAAAGAAATGGGCGAACTGGCCAAGCTGGCTCGCGACGGCAAGCTTTCGCCAGCACAAATGCAGGGCGGCTGCTTTTCCATCTCGTCTCTGGGTGGCATAGGTGGTACGTCATTTACCCCTATTATTAATGCCCCTGAAGTGGCCATTCTCGGCGTATCACGGTCGTCTCATGAACCGGTCTGGAACGGCAAAAAGTTCGTGCCTCGTTTAATGCTTCCGCTGTCCTTGTCCTATGATCACCGCGTTATTGATGGTGCTTCGGCGGCGCGCTTTAATGCCTACTTGGGTAGCCTGTTGTCCGACTTCCGTCGCATTGCACTTTAGGAGCCGTATATGAGCACAATCGAACTGAACGTGCCCGATATCGGCGACTTCGCCGAAGTTGAGGTTATTGAAGTGCTGGTGGCGGTTGGCGACAGCATCGAGCCAGAGCAAAGCCTGATCACCGTTGAGTCGGAGAAGGCTTCCATGGAAATCCCTGCCAGTCAGGGCGGGGTCATCAAGAAGGTGCTGGTCAAGATCGGTGACAAGGTTACTGAGGGCTCCGCCATGGCGGTTATCGAGCCGTCCAGCCAAAAACCGCAAGCAGCTACGGCAGACGGTAAAAACGCCGCTGGCGCTGGCAAAGCGGGCGGGCAGACCGCTGCAGGGGCTGCCGGTACGGCTGCCACCACCGCGGCGGCCGGCAGCACGGGTGCTGCTCCAGCGCCTGTAGCTGCCAGCTATAGCGGCAGTGTCGATGCTGAGTGCGATGTTCTGGTTCTGGGTGCCGGCCCGGGCGGGTACTCGGCCGCGTTCCGGGCCGCTGACCTGGGCCTTTCTGTAGTGCTGGTCGAGCGCTATGACACGCTGGGTGGGGTATGCCTGAACGTAGGCTGCATACCATCCAAAGCGCTGTTGCACACGGTGGCTGTGCTTGAAGAAGCACAGTCGCTTTCGGCGCACGGCATTATCTTTGGCAAGCCCCAAATCGATCTGGACGGCGTCAGGGCGTACAAAGACAAGGTAGTCAGCAAGCTGACCACGGGTCTGGCAGGCATGGCCAAAGCCCGTAAAGTAACCGTTATAACAGGCAATGGTGAATTCGCCGACGCAAACCATTTGCGCGTCAGTCAGCCAGATGGCAGCGCAAAAACGGTCAAGTTTGCGTCTGCCATTATCGCTGCAGGCAGTCAGTCGGTAAAACTGCCGTTCTTGCCTGACGATGAACGGGTGGTTGACTCCACCGGCGCGCTCAAACTGGCCAACATTCCTGAAAAAATGCTTATTGTCGGTGGCGGCATTATTGGTCTGGAAATGGGTACCGTTTACTCTGCGCTGGGTGCCAGGCTCGACGTGGTCGAAATGCAGGACGGCCTCATGCTTGGTGCCGACCGCGATATGGTCAAGGCATGGCAAAAAATGAACGCCGGCCGGTTTGATCATGTCATGCTCAACACCAAAACAGTCGGTGCCGAGGCCAAAGATGACGGGATCTGGGTAAGTTTCGAAGGTGAAAACGCACCCAAAGAAGCACAGCGTTATGACGTCGTGCTGCAGGCTGTAGGCCGCTCGCCTAATGGCAAGCATATTGGTGCCGACAAGGCAGGCGTTGCTGTTACCGATCGAGGCTTTATTGAGGTTGATCGTCAGATGCGCACCAACGTACCGCACATTTACGCCATTGGCGATATTGTCGGTCAGCCCATGCTGGCGCATAAAGCCGTACACGAGGGGCATGTGGCTGCTGAAGTCATTGCCGGGCAGAAGAGTTATTTCGATGCCCGTGTCATCCCGTCGGTGGCCTACACCGACCCCGAGATTGCCTGGGTTGGTCTTACAGAAGACGACGCCAAGAAAAACGGCGTGGCCATCACCAAGGGGCTTTTCCCTTGGGCTGCCTCAGGGCGTGCAATCGCCAATGGGCGCGATGAAGGCTTTACCAAGCTGCTGTTTGATGCCGAATCTCATCGCATTCTTGGTGGCGGTATCGTCGGCACGAATGCGGGCGACCTCATCAGCGAAGTCGTCCTTGCCATTGAAATGGGGGCTGATGCCGTCGATATCGGCAAAACCATACACCCACATCCCACGTTGGGTGAGTCCATCGGCATGGCCGCCGAGGTGGCGGAAGGAAGCTGCACGGATCTTCCGCCCGTGAAGCGTCGGTAAACGCCCCAAGCATCAGGGTTTTTACTACCGTCCCAACACGGCAGGTGCTACTATCAGCACCTGCCGTTTATGTTTTTATTCAATACGCATCATGCCTACACGTCCCGATTCCACCGCGTCTTTGCAAGACTGGCTTAGTTACCTCGAAACCGCCCACAGCAAACCCATAGATTTGGGCCTTGAGCGCGTCAAGGCAGTTGCCACCAGCCTGGCGCTCACGTTTCCCTATATCACCATTACTGTTGCAGGTACCAATGGCAAGGGTTCTACGTGCGCCATGCTCGACGCCATGCTGCTTGCATCGGGCTACAAGGTCGGGCTTTACACCTCACCCCATCTAATTGATTTCAACGAACGCATACGTGTAAACGGTGAGTTTGCCAGCGATGCAGACATTGTCGAACAGTTTTGCAAAATCGAAGATGCGCGCGGCGATATTACGCTCAGCTACTTCGAGTACGCGACGCTGGCCGCCTTGCTGCTGTTTGAACGCGATCAGGTAGACGTAGCGGTGCTTGAGGTGGGCCTGGGTGGGCGTCTTGATGCCGTAAATATTGTAGATGCTGATTGCGCCATTCTCACCAGTGTTGACATCGACCATGCTGACTATTTGGGCGATACCCGCGAAAAGATAGGCTGGGAAAAAGCCCACATTTTCCGCCCTGGCAAGCCTGCCATTTGTGCAGACCCCATGCCTCCCGACAGCGTAGCGCAATACGCTGAAGAGATCGGTGCCGACCTTTGGCGTTTTGGTCAAGACTTTAACTACTCGGGAGATCGGCAGCAATGGGCATTTGGCGCAAGAGGGCGGCGCCGTTCTGGCCTTGCATACCCTTCGTTGCGTGGCGCAAACCAGCTTATTAATGCCTGTGCAGCGCTTGCAGCGCTTGACGCGCTGCGTCCCCGCATTGTTGTAACGCAACAAGACGTGCGCTTGGGGCTGTCACAGGTTGCTTTGCCTGGCCGCCTGCAGATTTTACCTGGCATGCCTACAATCGTTCTTGACGTGGCGCACAACCCGCACGCCGCCGCAGCGCTTGGTCAAAATCTTGACAACATGGGGCATTTTACGGGTACGCATGCCGTCGTCGGCATGATGAAAGACAAAGACGCCGCCGCCGTCATTGCCCGGCTTGCAAGCCGGGTTGACCATTGGTATTGCGCCAGCCTGCCACAACCTCGGGGCATGTCGGGTGAGGCGCTGGCACAAATCGTACGCCAGGTCCTTGCCAGCAGCGCCCAGAGCAGCGAGTCAGTCGCGCCTCCTGAACGCGTGCGCGTCACGGCGGCAGGCGGCATCGTCAGTGAGCCTGCCGAAGCGCCAGGCATACGCCCCGCCATGCAACCACTTGTTGCTGCCAAGGCCGTAACGGTGTCAAATTTTGACAATCCGCTGCAGGCGTTTGCTGAGGCACAAAAACAGATGTCGGGGAATGATAGAATTCTCGTGTTTGGTTCGTTTGCAACCGTGGGGCCTATACTGAACGGGCTTGGTCGTCCGGTAAATTGACGGCTAGCCAGAGTCTGGCAGGTTTTTACGCATTGGTCAGCCATTAAAACAGCAGTCTGGCGCCAGATGCCCCCGCAGTTTGCGGCGATGATGCGCCGTCGTTTGCGACGGTGTAAATCACCCTGTGGCGGTGCGCCATGCGTCCGCCTGCATACAAGATAGGTTTTCAGAAATGGGTTTGTTTTCTCGTAATGAGTCCGCTTCCGGGTCCGAGCGCCGCACGGGCTCCCGGTCTTCACTCTCGAGCGAGGCGCAGGCGAACGAGTTGCGAAGCCGGGCGCGACGCCGACTGATCGGCGCACTGGCGCTCGTGCTGGTTGCGGTTATCGTGGTGCCGATGTTGTTTGACACTTCCACGACGCCAGAGCAAGACGCCACGCCTGTCGTCATGCCCACCATAGACCCACCGGTTATCAACGAGGGGGCAGGGGCGCTTGCACAGGCAGGCAGCGACACACTCTCGGGCACCATTCAGCAACCCGATGCCGATCACGTTGCGTCTGTCGATGACGGCACCAGCAGTACGGCTGCCACGGCAACTCCTGCGCCAGATGGTCAGGTTGAAACCGCAGCTGCAGAGCCTCCCAGGGCTGAAGCGGCACCACCGCCAAAACCTAAACCTGAACCCAAGCACGAATCCAAACCCGAACCGGCACCAAGCCCCAAGCCTGCTGCCAAGCAACCAGTCGAGCGCACTGATGATGGTGCGGTGGCTTTAGCCATGCTTGAAGGCCGTACCCCACCCAAGAAGTCTGGTGCGCCGGCTGCTTCTGGCAATTTTACATTGCAGATTGCTGCGTACAGCACTGACGACGACGCCAAACAACGCCGTGACAAGCTGGTGGCATCGGGCGTAACCAATACCTATGTTGAGCGCGCAAGCTCAGGAGGTAAAACCACATACCGTCTGCGTGTCGGCCCATTCCCTTCACGCGAGGCAGCCCAGGCAGCACAGGCGCGCCTGCGCGCACTCGGCTACGACAACGGCTTCATCTCCGCTAAGTGACCTCGTTCGACTATCTTGTCCTGGCCATACTGGTAGTGTCCGCATTTCTCGGGCTCTTGCGTGGTCTCGTCAAAGAACTGCTCTCGCTTGTCGCCTTCGTGGTCGCGTTCATGGCGGCCGTCTGGTGGGGGCCCATAGTCTCACAATGGCTAGTACAGTGGCTCGATAATGCGCTGGTGCGCGCAGGTGCAGCGTATGCGGCTGTGTTTTTCTGCGTTCTGCTGCTGGTAGGCCTCGTCAACATCACGCTTGGCGCGCTTATTGCAAAAACCGGTCTGACGCCCGCTGATCATGGGCTCGGCGCCCTGTTCGGTTTTTTGCGCGGCCTGGTATTTGTATTGGTATTGGTCGGCCTGGCCGGCTATACCGAACTGCCCAAGGAACCCTGGTGGCAACAAGCCAGGCTCTCAGGCGCTGCCGTCAGGGGTATTCTGGAGATCAAGCTTCTCCTGCCCCCCAGTGTAGCGTCCTGGTTACCGTATTGATCATCATTACAGGAATACATCGATGTGCGGAATCGTAGGGGTGGCTGGCGCCGGCCCCGTCAACCAGCTGATCTATGACAGCCTTCTGTTGCTACAGCACAGAGGCCAGGATGCAGCGGGTATCTCGACGTCACATGAGCAGTTTTTTAATATGTACAAGGCGCACGGTCTGGTGCGCGACGTGTTTCGTACGCGTAATATGCGTTCGTTGCCGGGCGCTAGCGGCCTGGGTCAGGTGCGTTACCCCACGGCGGGCTCCAGCGAAAGCGTCGACGAGGCTCAACCGTTTTATGTCAATGCGCCGTTTGGCATCATGTTCGTGCATAACGGTAACCTAACCAACTGGCGTGAGTTGCGCGAAGAGCTCTTTCGCATAGACCGTCGGCACATCAACACCAACTCAGACTCCGAAGTCTTGCTCAACGTGTTCGCCCACGAGTTGCAAGAGGCCTCGCATGGCTCCACGCTCGATGACGATGCCATTTTCAGGGCAGTCAGCGCCGTGCACAGGCGTGCGCGGGGTGCTTATGCCGTTATCTCACAAATCGCCAGCTATGGCATGGTCGCCTTTCGTGATCCGCATGGTATTCGCCCTTTGTGTTTGGGCTCTATGCACACCGCTAAGGGTAAAGAATGGATGATTGCGTCCGAGTCGGTTGCGCTTACGGGTTGCGGCTACACACTTGAACGTGACATTGCACCCGGCGAGGCGATTTTTATTGACCTCGACGGCAATCTGACCAGCCGGCAATGTGCTGAAGCGCCCATGCTTACTCCCTGCGCGTTCGAGTACGTTTATTTTGCGCGCCCCGACTCTGTCATGGATAAGGTGTCTATTTACCATGCCCGTCTTCACATGGGTGAGTATCTTGCCGACAATGTCGCCAAGGCCTTGCGACTTGGTGATATCGACGTCGTCATGCCTATTCCTGATTCGTCCCGGCCTTCAGCAATGCAACTGGCTTCGCGGCTCGGTCTTGATTATCGCGAAGGTTTCATCAAAAACCGTTATATAGGTCGCACATTTATTATGCCGGGTCAGGCAGTGCGCAAAAAATCGGTACGCCAAAAGCTCAGTGCCATAGACATGGAGTTTCGTGGCAAAAACGTGCTGCTGGTCGATGATTCCATCGTACGTGGTACCACCAGCCGCGAAATCGTCGATATGGCTCGCGCAGCAGGTGCCAACAAGGTGTTTTTTGCGTCGGCGGCGCCACCCGTACGGTTTCCGAACGTATACGGCATTGACATGCCCACACAGGCAGAACTGATTGCGGTCGGACGAGACACCGGCGAAATTGCCCAAGAAATCGGTGCTGATGGCCTTGTGTACCAAGAGCTGGGCGATCTGGAGCAAGCCATTCGCGATCTTAACCCTCACATGCAGGCATTCGAATCGTCTTGCTTTAACGGGCAGTATGTTACTGGCGACATTGATGATGCCTACCTTGAGCGCCTGAGCCGTACCCGTGGTGAGCGCCCGGCGGCGGGCGAAATGGCCACAAGCGGTAAACAAGACTGATCTAAACTGAACAGCTTGTACCGGACCATAGTGCTCGTTCAGAGAGCGCTTTGTCTGGCTCGTGTGTAATGGGTGGGCAATCGCCAGGCCGCCAGCTGTGAGCGCATGCTGGCAGAGGCGATTTGGGCGCCTGTGGCTGCGTTATGGCGCTTAGTCGGCGCGGCGCAGCAGCTTCGTCAACGCCAGCACGCCGATAACTGCAAAAAGCCCCATGCTCCACAAGGCGTACTCGACACCCAACAGGGTGACGCGCGCGTCCATACACGTGGAAAAAATGCCAAAAAGCCATGGTACGCCAGCGTCAAGGCCACTGCTAACCATGAAGCGGTCGGCAAAGGTGCGATCGCAGGAAAACATCATGGAAGCCACGGCATACTGATACCAGGCTGCCGCAATGCCCCCCATGCTTAGCAATACCACCAAGCCAGCTGACAGCCGCGCAAAGCTAGCCTTAAACCGCGTAAGGAGCACCCCCGCCCAGCACACTACGGCAATCAACAAAAACATAAGCCGCTGCAGCACACACCAGGCGCAGGGGCGCATGCCAAATACATGCTGTGTGACAAGGGCAAACCCGACAGCACCTACGCATAGCAGGGCAATAAGGTGCAATAAGGCATGGTTGCGAAGCGTCATGAATGAACCGAATAGTAGTGGAGTTTTGCTAGGTGCCGCACGTTGAAAAGCACAGACTAAAGAGCCTGGTACGGCATTGCGCTTGGGCATGATAATGAGGCCCAAGCGTGAGCGTGCCGGCAAAAAGAAAGAGTTTATATCAACTGCTCGCGTTATCGAGTGTTTCGAACAAGTGTCGCTCAAACTGGAGCTGCAAACGGGGGTGGCCGAGTACGGCACCTTCAATAATAAAGATATCTTCTACGCGATCACCCAGCGTCATGATTTTGGCCATTTTCAGATCAATGCCATGGTGCGCAAATACCTGGGCCAGGCTGTACAGAAGCCCGGGCCGGTCGGCCGATGTGATGGATAAACGCCACGAAGCGCTACGCTCGTCAGGTTGAAGGACGACGTTCGGCACTATAGGAAACACCCGGGCGCGACGAGACCCGCGTTGGCGCATCACGCGTTGCATGGCTGCCTTGGGTTCTTGGGTTTCGACCGGCATAAGTGCTTGCCCGAGTTCGTGCTCGATGAGTGAAGCATTTGAGCGATAGTCTTTATCGTGTGAGGCAAGCAACACAATAAAGCTGTCAAGTGCCCAACCGTGGTGGGTAGTATGAATGCGCGCATCTTGCACACTTAGTGCGCGACGGTCAAAATACCGGCAGATATCCACAAAAAGGTCGGCCCGATCACGCGTATAAACCATAACCTGCAGGGCTTCGTTCTGATCCAGCACACGTGCCTTTACAACGGGCACATCTGAATTGACCCGGTAATAAAGCTGCCGGGTGTGCCAGGCAATCTCGCTAGCTTCATGGCGAAGAAAATAGGCGATATCGAGTTGACTCCAGAACTGATCACGACTTTCATTGCGCAGCCCCATCAGGCGGATTTCAGTGGCTGCCGCCTCTTTGCGCTGTGCCAGTACGGTGTGCGTATCGGGTTGCGCGCCACCAAGCATGTTTAGCGTCTGCCGATAAAGGTCTTCTAGCAGCTTACCCTTCCAGGAGTTCCAGACTTTAGGGCTGGTTCCGCGTATATCGGCCACTGTCAACAGGTACAGCGCGGTAAGGCGGCGCTCGTTGCCAACACACATGGCAAATTCGCGGACGACATCGGGGTCTGACAGGTCTCGTTTCTGGGCAACCATAGACATGGTTAGGTGCTGGCGCACCAAGAACTCGAGCAAGGAGCGGTCTTCGCCTTCAATGCCGTGCTGTATGCAAAACCGCCGCACTTCAATTGTGCCCAATTCAGAATGATCGCCGCCGCGGCCTTTGGCAATGTCATGAAAAAGGGCGGCAATATACAGCAGCCAGTGGCGGTCGAAATCAGCGATAAGATGGCTGGCGAGCGGGTATTCCTGGGCATGCTCGGGCATGGTGAAGCGGCGTAAATTACGGATAACCATGAGAATATGCTGGTCTACCGTGTAAGCATGAAACAGATCATGCTGCATTTGCCCGACAATGCGGCGAAACACCGGCAAATAGCGTGGCAGAATATTCAGCATGGTAATACGCCGCAACGCATGCACAATACCGCGTGGCTGCTGAAACATTTGCAGAAAATGTCTGCGGTTTACCGGGTTGCGGCGAAACTGCGCGTCAATCAGTCTGCGTGCATGCCACATAGCCCGCATGGTCTGCCCAGTAATGCCAGTGATATCTTCGTGGTCCTGCATGACCAGAAATGCGCGAAACAGCAGGGCAGGGTTACGCTCGAACGCATCATCACGGAATATGCCCAAGTGCCCGCGTACCGCGAAAAAATCATCATCAATCGTGCGCACCTGGTCTTCAGGAAGCGGAAATAAAATCTCTTCGAGGCTCTGCATCAAAATAATATTAAGCTGGCTTACCACGCGGGCCGCCCAATAGTACCGCTGCATAAGTAGCTCACTGGGGCGTCTGCTGCGCGTGGCTTCAAACCCGTAAATGGTGGCCAGCCCCGGTTGCAGGTCAAACAGCACGCGGTCTTCACGTCGCCCTGCCAGCAAGTGCAGTTCGATGCGCAGGCGCTTGAAGGCCTGTTCAGCCCGCCGCAGGCTGCGAAACTCGGCGGCGGTCAGCAAGTCGGTACGAGCAACTTCTTTCCAGGTTCGCCCCAAACCTGCCGCCTGCGCAACCCAAAGAGCCACTTGAAGGTCGCGCAAGCCACCTGGAGCTTCTTTGCAGTTGGGCTCCAGCGCATAGGGGGTGTCTTGGTGCCGGGCGTGGCGCTGTTGCATTTCAGAGCGTTTGGCCTGAAAAAACGATTGCGGGTCGAGCTGATCAAGCATGATCGCCTGCAGCTCACGCAGCAAACTGCGGCTGCCAATCAGCCAGCGAGATTCCATCAATGAGGTCTCGACGGTAATATCGTTGGCGGCTTCGTGCTGACAATCTTCAATAGTGCGCACACTGTGGCCAGGCTCAATGCCCAGGTCCCACATTGCAGCGATTAACGTTTCGATCTGGCTGCTTTCTTCGTGCGAAGGCTGATGCGGAAGCAGCACTAATACATCTACGTCTGAAAACGGAAACAGCTCGCCACGCCCATAGCCGCCCACGGCAGCCAGGGTGGCGCCCGCAGGCAGCGGGTGCAGGCGCACCAGGCCGCGTAATGCCTGGTCGGTAACGCGACGCAATGCGGTAAGCAGGGTGTCGGGCCGCAAATGACTGCGAAATGCCGTAATGGCGTCGGCTCGACGACTGGCTAGCTGATCACGCAGGACGGTGAGTGATGGAGCGTTCATGGCGGGAATGGCATGCCGGCGTGGGCCTGCCGGAGGGGGGTTGTCCACGCCGGGTATGTGAGGCTTCAGGCGGCAACTGCCTTGACGAAGGCGGGTGGCTGGGGCATACCCTCAGATACCGTGAGCACTTCATAGCCTGTGTCGGTAACAACCAGCGAATGCTCCCACTGGGCCGATAGGTTGTGGTCACGCGTAACGACAGTCCAGCCATCTGCAAGGGTGCGGATATCGCGGCGGCCGGCGTTGATCATGGGCTCAATGGTGAAGATCATGCCAGGCTCCAGCTTGGTGCCTGTGCCGGGTTTGCCGTAATGCAGCACCTGCGGATCTTGGTGAAACTTACGGCCCACGCCATGGCCGCAATATTCGCGTACGACTGAAAAGCCCTGTTTTTCGGCGTGTTTCTGTATGGCATGGCCAATATCACCCAGTGTGGCGCCCGGGCGTACCTGTTCAATGCCCAACCACATGCAATCGTAGGTCGTTTCGACGAGACGCCGGGCCAGAATGGATGGCTCACCGATGTAGAACATGCGGCTGGTGTCGCCGAACCAGCCGTCTTTGATAATAGTGACGTCGATATTCATGATGTCACCATTTTTGAGCACCTTGTCGCCTGGGATGCCATGACAGATTACATGGTTGACCGAGGTGCAGATGGAGGCGGGAAAGGGGGTATAGCCAGGGGGTGCGTAGCCTACGGTTGCAGACTCAACCTTGAGCTCATTAGTGATGTGATCGATGCATAGCCGATCAAGCTCGCCGGTTGTCACCCCCGCACGCACGTGAGGAGCGAGAAAATCTAGAATTGACGCAGCAACCTGGCAGGCGGCGCGCATTTTTTCGAGGTCGGCGGGATCGGTAACGAGTGGAATCATAGTCGCTTGCTTACAGTGTGGAAATAATAGTAGAATTATAGGCTTTCCTGAAATTTGTAAACCGCTTTTCAGAGAAGCCTATTTGGCTGCCACTTTGGGCAGGCCAATAATCAAAATCGCGTGCCGGGCCACTTAAAGGGTGTCTTAGTTTAGCTGCCTGCTTTAAAGCAGGTGCTTGCCAATAGATACAGGCCCCGGTACAAGACCCAACCCTTGGAGAGTATCATGTCTTTAATGCGCGAAATGCTTGAAGCTGGTGTGCACTTTGGCCACCAAACCCGTTTCTGGAACCCAAAGATGGCACCTTACATCTTTGGTCAGCGTAATAAAATCCACATCGTCAACCTTGAGCAAACTGTTGCCAAATACGCAGAGGCCACCAAGTTTGTGCGCCAGATCGCGGCCAAGGGCGGCACCGTGCTTTTTGTTGGTACCAAGCGCGCTGCGCGTGAAACCATTGCCGCTGAAGCTGCGCGCTGTGGTATGCCTTATGTAGACAGTCGTTGGCTGGGCGGCATGATGACCAACTTCAAAACGGTCAAAAGCTCGGTCAAGCGCCTAAAAGAAATGGAAGGCCAGCTCGCTGAAGGCAGCACAGAAACCGCCAGCAAAAAAGAAGCCCTCATGTTCGAACGTGAACTTGCCAAGCTCAATAAGGGCATTGGCGGTATCAAAGACATGAACAACCTGCCTGACGCGCTGTTTGTCATTGACGTTGGCTACCACAAAATTGCTATTGCCGAAGCCCGCACTTTGGGTATTCCGGTGGTTGGCGTGGTCGATACCAACCACTCGCCAGACGGCGTTGAATATGTAATCCCTGGCAACGATGACTCGGCCAAGGCGATCGTTCTGTACGCTCGCGGCATGGCTGACGCCATCCTCGAAGGTCGTGAACAGGCCCTCAATGGTCTGGTCGAAGAGATCTCCGAAGGCAACGAAGAGTTCGTCGAAGTCGAAGACGAGCGCGAATAAGCTGCTACGGGCGGGCGGGGCCCGCCCCGTCGATCAGGCCAGCCCGACCGGCACCCAGTGTGTCGCGCCGGGCGTGCGTTTAAGGTCGGCACATCCCGCCGCACGGCGTTGGTGACGGGTCTGTCTGTCACCCGCATTTGCCCCGGCCTGTCCGGGGCGTGTCTTAAAATACTGGAGAACATAGTGGCTCAAATTACCGCATCCATGGTTAAAGAACTGCGCGTGAAAACCGACGCTCCCATGATGGAGTGCAAAAAAGCGCTCACCGAAGCTGAAGGCGATATGGCCCGCGCCGAAGAGATTCTCCGCGTCAAGCTGGGCAACAAAGCCAGCAAAGCCGCCACACGCGTTACCGCTGAGGGCCTCATTGGCCTTTACATCGCTCCTGACAGCAAAACCGGCGCTGTAATCGAAATTAATTGCGAAACAGATTTTGTGGCTAAAAACGACGATTTCATCAGTTTCGTCAACCAGTTGGCCACGCTCGTTTCTGAAAAAAATCCGTCTGACACAGCCGCATTGGCTGAGCTTCCCATGGGTGAAGGTACGGTTGAAACCACTCGCGCGGCTTTGGTAGGCAAAATCGGCGAAAACCTTGCTGTGCGTCGTTTCCAGCGTTTCGAAACCACCAACCAGCTCGCCAGCTACGTTCATGGCGGCAGAATTGGTGTATTGGTTGACTTTTCCGGCCCAGAAGAAACAGGTAAAGATCTGGCCATGCACATTGCTGCCACCAAGCCTAAGGCGCTTGACGTCAGCGGTGTTGAGCCTGAGGCGATCGCCGCTGAGCGTTCGGTTGCCGAGCAAAAAGCTGCTGAATCAGGCAAGCCTGCCGAGATCGTCGCCAAAATGGTAGAAGGCAGCGTGCAAAAATTCCTCAAAGAGGTTACTTTGCTTTCGCAGCCATTTGTCAAAAACGACAAACAAACCGTTGAGCAGATGCTTAAAGAAAAAAGTGCCAGCATTTCGCGCTATACGCTTTATGTTGTGGGTGAAGGCATCGAGAAAAAATCCGAAGACTTCGCCGCTGAAGTTGCTGCTGCAGCAGGCGGCAATTAAGGCGTAATGCTTCTTCAGGCAGGCAAGCTCTTGCCTGTTTTCACCAGGCCCGGTCGAGCCTGGCTCGATCGGCGACTGGTCAGGTATTTTCCTTCAGCCGCCTCCGACCTGCCGCAGCCTCATTAGGCTTCGGCGAAATAATCCAGGTCTGTACATACACGCGGGCCTGGGTCTGGCTTACACTTTCGTTGGATTGTTCACCTGGGAAACTACCTATGACCACGAGATCGTATAAGCGCGTCTTGCTCAAACTGTCCGGCGAAGCGCTGATGGGCGAAGATGCCTTTGGGATCAACCGCGCCACCATATTACGCATGACTGAAGAGATAGCCGAAGTTGCGACGCTGGGCGTCGAGTTGGCTATTGTGATCGGTGGCGGTAATATTTTTCGAGGCCTGGCGCCTGGGGCTCAGGGCATGGATCGCGCCACAGCCGATTATATGGGTATGATGGCTACGGTCATGAACGCGCTTGCCTTGCAAGATGCCCTTAAACATCGCGGCATTGACACTCGTGTCCAGTCGGCACTCAATATAGACCAGGTCGTCGAGCCCTACATACGTCCTAAAGCGCTGCGTTACCTCGAAGAGGGTAAAGTGGTTGTGTTCGCTGCGGGTACCGGCAACCCGTTTTTTACCACTGACACGGCAGCAGCGCTGCGTGGCGCAGAAATTGGCGCAGAAATCGTGCTCAAGGCGACCAAGGTTGACGGCATTTATAGTGCCGACCCCAATAAAGACCCCGATGCCACACGCTATGCACGCATCAGCTTCGATGAGGCCATTGTGCGTCGTCTTGAGGTTATGGATGCCACGGCGTTTGCATTGTGTCGCGACCAAAAGCTACCCATCAAGGTATTTTCTATTAATAAGCCAGGAGCCCTGAAACGTGCCGTTTTGGGCGAAGACGAAGGCACCCTGGTACACGTTTGACGAAGGAATTGTAATGAGTCTCTCAGAGGTCAGAAATTCGGCAGAGTCACGCATGGGCAAATCAATAGATACGCTCAAGGCCAACCTTGCAAAAATTCGCACCGGCCGTGCGCACGCCGGCATTCTTGATCACATAATGGTCGAGTACTATGGCTCGCCCGTGCCTGTCAGTCAGGTTGCCAATGTCAACTTGGTTGATGCCCGCACAATTAATGTGCAGGTATGGGAAAAAAACATGGCAGGGCCTGTTGAAAAGGCTATCCGTGATTCCGACCTGGGGCTCAACCCCATCTCCATGGGCGAAAGCATTCGTGTGCCCATGCCTGCGCTTACCGAAGAACGTCGGCGCGATCTGACCAAGGTAGTGCGTAACGAGGGCGAAGACGCCAAAATCGCCGTGCGAAATATACGCCGCGAGTCTAATGAAACCCTCAAAAAACTGGTCAAAGATAAAGAAATCAGTGAAGACGATGAGCGTCGCACACAAGATGACGTGCAAAAGCTCACTGACAAACACGTAGCTGAAATTGACAAGCTCGTTGCGGCTAAAGAAGCCGAGATCATGACGGTGTAGCCGCCAGTTTTGAAACGCTATATGCCCGGCAGTTCTACCACATTAGTTATTCCGGATAACACCGACGTCCCGCGCCATCTTGCCATAATTATGGACGGTAACGGGCGTTGGGCCACAAGCCGGTTTCTGCCCCGCACAGCGGGGCACGTACGAGGCGTGCAAGCTGTACGGCGCGTTGTTGAAGCCTGTGGCCGCCACGGTATCAAATACCTGACGCTGTTTGCGTTTAGCTCCGAAAACTGGCGCAGACCGGCCGAAGAAGTATCGTTGCTCATGCGGCTTTTTATTCAAACCCTTGAAAAAGAAGTCAAGAAGCTCGATAAGCGCGGTGCCAGGCTGCGTATCGTGGGCGACCTCTCGGCATTTGAGCCCGGTCTGCAAAAACTTATTCGTGAGGCCGAGGCGCGCACGGCTCATAATTCAGCGCTGGTGCTTACCATTGCAGCTAACTATGGCGGTCGCTGGGATATCCTCCAAGCGATGCGGCGCTTACTTGAAGATCGGCCCGACCTCGCGCAGAACCCGGGCGACCTTAACGAGGCAGCGCTAGCGCCGTATTTGTCCATGGCCTATGCGCCCGAACCCGATCTGTTCATTCGTACCGGTGGCGAGCAGCGCATTTCCAATTTTCTCATCTGGCAACTCGCCTATACTGAGCTTTATTTTTCGCCCGATTACTGGCCCGATTTCGGGACGGCGCAAATTGACGCCGCTATCGAATGGTACAAGGCCCGGGAGCGCCGCTTTGGGCGCACCAGCGCCCAGCTCGCCGCAAAAAACTAACAGAGGTTGTTGAATGCTCAAGCAGCGCATCATCACTGCCATTATCCTTCTCGTGATACTGCTGGGGGCATTGCTTGCTGCCAGCCCTTGGCCGTTAGTGCTGCTGCTTACCATTACAGCCGGCTGTGCACTCTTCGAGTGGCTGCGGCTCACCTGGTCAAAGACATCAGGTGCCATGCCCGCCGTATTGGGCGTGCTCATGGGGTTGGCAATGTTGGCAGTCGCTTTTCAATGGCTTGCTACAACGCCCGCGCCCTGGGCTCTAGAGCTGCGAAGCTGGCTTAACTTCTGGGTTATACCCGGTGTGGCCATTATCTGGGTTGCAGCCGCCACGGCCATGGTTGTGCGCGGGCAGGCGCAGCACAAGGCGCATTGTGGCTGGCTTAGTTTATTTGGTATCTTCGCCGTTCTGGCCGTCTGGGCGTCACTGGTGCAGCTCTATTTGCTGCACGGCGCCTGGTATCTGGTATCCCTGTTGGCCCTCATCTGGTTTGCCGATATCGCCGCTTATTTTGTCGGCAGGGCGATAGGGCGTCACAAACTGGCCCCCAAGGTTAGTCCCGGCAAAACCTGGGAGGGCGCCGTGGGCGGCGTTGTGGCTGCCACGGCCTGGGTGTTGATCAGCGCGTATTGGCCCGGAAGCTTTGGTGCGACACTGGCCTTGCGTTGGCCGGTCGGCATCGTCATACTTATTGCCATGGGTCTGGCAGCGATCTCCATAGTGGGTGACCTATTTGAATCATTGCTCAAGCGGCGTGCAGGTGTTAAAGACTCCAGCCAACTCCTGCCCGGCCATGGTGGCGTCTACGACCGTATTGATGCGCTGTTGCCCGTGGCGCCACTGGCTTTGTTACTGACGGGGCTTCCAGTCTGATGAAATTTCAACGCGTGTGTGTGTTGGGCTCTACCGGTTCCATTGGCGAAAATACACTTGACGTCATCGCTCGCCATCCTGATTCGATGGCCGTGTATGCCTTGAGCGCGCACAGCCGCGTTGAGCGGCTGGCTGCCCAGGCTGCCGCCACATCGGCCCCCGTTGTTATTGTCGTCGACACAGCCGCCCGTGCTCGCTTTATACAGGCCTGGCCAGCCGCTAGGCCGCTTCCCGAAATTCGCGTTGGCGCTCAGGCACTGGCCGATACGGCCGCTGATCCCGAGGTTACGACCGTCATGGCTGCTATTGTCGGCGCTGCAGGCTTGCCGTCGGCACTTGCTGCTGCCCAGGCGGGCAAGCGCGTGCTGCTGGCCAACAAAGAAGCGCTCGTGGCTGCAGGCGGTTTGTTTATGCGTACGGTGCGCAATCATGGGGCCGAACTGCTACCCATAGACAGCGAGCACAACGCCATTTTTCAGTGTCTGCCAACCAATGCGTCAGCGTCGGCGCCGATCGAGCCTGCAAAAGGGGTGCGCCGCCTGCTGCTTACGGCTTCGGGTGGGCCGTTCCGGTGCACGGCACTTGACCAGCTGGATCACGTTACGCCCGATCAGGCATGTGCGCACCCTAACTGGAGCATGGGCCGTAAAATTTCGGTAGACTCCGCTACCATGCTCAACAAGGGGCTTGAGGTCATTGAGGCTCACTGGCTTTTTGCCATGCCTGTTGATCGCATCCAGGTGTTGATTCACCCGCAGAGCATGGTGCATTCCATGGTCGAATATGAAGACGGCTCCATTCTTGCGCAATTGGGTCAGCCCGACATGCGCACGCCCATTGCTTACGGTCTGGGGTTTCCGCAGCGTATCGAAAGCGGGGTGGGCTTGCTCCAGCTTGCTGCACTGGGTCGCCTTGACTTCGAACTCCCCGATTACGCCCGGTTCCCTTGCTTGCGGCTGGCGTTTGAGGCGCTGGTCGAGGGGCAGGCATCCTGTGTCGCCTTAAATGCCGCCAATGAAGTGGCTGTAGATCGATTTCTGAAAGAACAAATTGGCTATACTCAGATCGCGCGCATTATTGAGGCGAGTCTTGACCGGGTTGCCCGGCAGAGTTTGCCGGGGCCTGACACGCTCGAAGATGTGCTCGAGCTCGACGCACGTGCCCGAGGCATCGCCATAGAGCTTTGTACGTCGGTCGTCTGACGCGCGATTTTTTCCAGGATTCCATGCTTTTTACCCTGATTGCCTTTGCCCTCGCACTTGGCGTTTTAGTTACCTTTCACGAACTGGGCCACTATTGGGTTGCCCGGCTTTGTGGCGTTCGCGTACTGCGCTTTTCGGTCGGATTTGGCAAAGTGCTTGCACGTCGTACCGACAGGCACGGCACAGAATGGGCACTTTCGGCCATACCCCTGGGCGGGTACGTAAAAATGCTCGATGACGCCCCTGAGGGGGCATCGCCTGCCGAGGCGGATCAGGCGTTTAACCGTAAAACCCTGGGTCAGCGCAGTGCCATCGTCATGGCTGGCCCTTTCGCCAATCTGTTACTGGCGGCCATACTGTATACGCTGCTGAACCTGATGGGCACAAGCGAGCCCGCAGCCGTGCTTGCTCCTCCTGCGCACAGTACCGCAGCAGAACAGGCCGGCCTGTTGGGTGGGGACCGCATACTGGCGGTTAATGACCAGCCCGTCAAATCCTGGAGCGAGGTGCGCTGGCAGCTGCTTGACGCGGTTACCAGCGGGGGGGAAGCGAGTGTAACGGTCGAAGGCGAGAGCGGCGCGCAGCGAGAACGTATCTTGCGTTTTCAGGCAGACCAGATCGAGCCCGATGGTGCAGACCCCATGGCCGAGGCGGGGCTTGCCCTTGCCTTGCCACGGCCCGTCGTAAAAAGCGTCAATGTGGGCAGCCCTGGTGCGCACGCTGGCTTGCGCGAAGGCGATATTATTCTTAGCGTTGAAGGTGTCCAGCAACCGACTGCACAGGTGTTTATCAAGCACATCCAGGAGCATGCGGGCAAGTCTGTGCCATTGACGGTGCTGCGCGATGGTGCGCCCGTTGCACTAACCGTGGCACCCAAGGCCGAATCAGCCGACGGTCGCGAAGTGGGGCGCATTGGCGTTATGCTGGGCGCTGATTTTCCAATGGTTACCGTTCGTTATGGTCTGTTTGATAGCGCCAGGCGCGGCGTTACACGCACGGTTGACACCGTTTGGTTGTCGCTGAAAATGATGGGTCGCATGGTTGTTGGCGATATCTCTCTGCGAAATGTCAGCGGCCCGGTTACTATCGCAGATTACGCCGGTCAGACGGCGCGTATCGGTCTGGCAGCCTATATAGGGTTTCTGGCACTAATCAGTGTCAGCATAGGCGTGTTAAATTTGTTGCCGATCCCCATGCTGGACGGCGGGCATCTCATGTACTACGCTGTCGAAGCTATTCGCGGCAAGCCTGTTCCTGAAAAATGGCTAGAAAACGGGCAGCGTGTTGGGCTTGGTCTGCTTGTTGCGTTGATGGGCCTGGCGTTCTTTAACGATTTTTCGCGCCTTTTCAGCTAGAGGCGTTGTGACTTACAATCTTCCACTATTTAATCGCCCGAGGATCCTCCAGGATGTCGTTTAGCCGGAAACTACACTTTGTCAGACGCGGTCTTCCCGCATTGCTGGCAGCACTGCTCATACCAGGCATTGCAAATGCGTTTACACCTTTCGTGGTGCGAGACATCCAGGTACAGGGCATTCAGCGCGTTGACGCAGGCACGGTTTTCAGCTATCTGCCTGTTAAAGTCGGCGAGCAGTTTACCGAAGCCCAGGCTGCCGAAGCCATACAGAAGCTTTACTCCACAGGTTTCTTCAACGACGTGCGTATCGATACCAGCAATAATGTGTTGGTGGTTACGGTCGAAGAGCGCCCCACGATTGCATCGGTCACGTTTAATGGCATGCGCGAGTTCGACGCCAAGGCCATTACGCAGTCGCTGGCCAAGGTTGGTTTTGGGCAGGGGCGCGTGTTTGATAATGCCATGCTTGAGCGCGCGCGTTTCGAAATCGAGCAACAGTATTTGTCCAAGGGCAAGTACGGTGTTGAAGTTAATCCCATTATTACGCCGTTGCCGCGTAATCGCGTGGGTGTAAGTTTCGAAATCTTCGAAGGCGGCCGCGCCAAAATCCGCGAAATCCACGTCGTGGGCAATAAGGCCTTTAAAGAAGGTACCTTGCTCAAAGAAATGGATCTCACGACCAACGGCATGATGACCTGGTATACCAATACCGACAGGTATTCGCGCGAAAAACTCGAGGGCGATGTAGAGCGGCTTCGCTCCTTTTACCTTGATCGTGGCTATCTTGAGTATTCTGCCGAAGCGCCGCAGGTGTCGATCTCGCCAGACCGCGAGAATATTTTCATTACCTATACGGTTCACGAAGGCGAACCCTATACCGTACGTAGCGTAAAGCTCGCCGGCGAGCTGCTTGACCTTAACGACAAGATCGAGCCTTTGGTAAATATCAAGGCAGGTGAAACATTCTCGGCTGCCAAGGTCAACCAAACCGTCAAGGCCATTACCGAGTACCTCGGTACGTTGGGGTATGCGTTTGCCAACGTCAACCCCAACCCGGTGCTTGACCGGGCTACGCATGAAACTGACCTTACGTTTTTTGTTGATCCTGGCCAGCGCGTTTATGTTCGACGCATACAGGTTGGTGGCAACACGCGTACGCGTGACGAAGTTATACGGCGTGAATTGCGCCAGCAGGAAGCCGCCTGGTACGACGGTGATGCCATTAAAGCGTCACGCGATCGCGTTGATCGCCTTGGTTACTTCAACGAAGTCAACGTCACTACAGCACCGGTGGCTGGGTCAACCGATCAGATCGACATCAACGTCAACGTCAAAGAGAAGCCCACGGGCCTTATCAACCTGGGGGTTGGTTACGGGTCTACCGACAAGCTTATGTTGTCTGCAGGCATTAGCCAGGACAACATCTTCGGCAGCGGTAACACGCTTTCTCTGCAGGTCAACACCAGCGAAACCAACCGCGCTGTGGTTGTTTCGCATACTGATCCATACTGGACCCGCGACGGCATCAGCAAGACAACTTCGCTCTACTATCGTCGCACCACGCCTTATGACAACGACTACTCTGATGGCGACTATCGGGTAACCGCTATGGGTGGCGGGCTTAATTTCGGCGTGCCTATTTCAGAGAGTGATCGTGTTTTTGCCGGCGTCAGCTTCGAGAACAACAAGCTTAGCAATCTGCGCGACACCACGCCTCAGGCTTATAAAAACTTCGTCGACCAGTACGGCGAGTCGACCAATGCCGTTATTTTTAACGTGGGCTGGTCCAAAGATACGCGCGACAGTGCCCTGGTTCCAACCAAGGGTAACTACACCCGTCTGTCTGCAGATGTTTCTACGCTAGACCTCCAGTACTACATGCTCAGCGCGCAGCAACAGTACTACCTGCCACTAGGCCGTTCCTTTACCCTGGCCTTTAACGGTCTGCTCGACTGGGGTCGTTCCTATGGCGACAAAGACTTTCCGGTCATCAAAAACGTATACGGTGGCGGCATTGGCTCCGTACGCGGTTATGAGGGCGCATCGCTGGGTGGACGCGATACAGGTTCTAACGATTATCTTGGCGGCTCCCGTCGCATCGTAGGTAACGTACAGCTATACTTGCCGTTTCCTGGAGCTACGCGTGACCGCACCCTGCGCTGGTTCATCTTTGCCGATGCAGGCCGTGTAGACAACACCGCAGGTGGTTGTATGCGCGGTGTTGACAACTATGCCGAAGATCCATGCGGCTGGAAGTACGCTGCTGGCTTAGGTTTCTCATGGCAATCGCCACTGGGGCCGTTGCAGCTGTCATGGGGCCGGGCACTCAACGCCAAGAAGGGCGACGACAAGCAGGCATTCCAGTTCCAGATCGGCACTGGTTTCTGATACAGCGTATTTAATGGCACAATAGCTTTTTTATCTATGCATTTTCGCAAGGTAGATTTTTCATGAAGTCTAAATTCGCATTAAAACTTACTTCCGTTGCCGATGGCATCGGTCGCAGCAATCGGGCACTCGTGCTGGCAGCAGCACTTGGTATGAGCGTTGCTATCGCGGCACCCGTTCATGCCCAGGCCACCAAAATCGGCTTCGTGAGTACTGAGCGCATTTTGCGCGACTCCAAGCCAGCCAAAGCAGCACAGGCCAAAATTGAAGCTGAATTCAAAAAGCGCGACACTGAACTGCAAAGCCTTGCAAACCAGTTGCGCAGCGAGGCACAAAAGCTCGACAAAGACGCTCCCGTCATTTCCGAGTCTGACCGCATCAAACGCCAGCGTAAGCTCGCCGACCTTGACTCTGATCTGCAGCGCAAACGTCGTGAGTTCCAAGAAGACTTCAACCGCCGCCGCAATGAAGAGTTCTCCAGCATTGTCGAGCGTGCCGATGCAGCCATCAAAAAGATTGCTGAACAGCAGGGTTACGACCTAATTCTGCAAGATGCCGTCACTGTCAGCCCACGGGTAGACATTACCGATCAGGTCATGAAAGCCCTGGGCGGTTAATCCAAGATGCCGGTATTGCTAGCGCCTGAACAGGCGCCTACGTTGCAGCAGTTGCTCGCTGAAGCTAATACCGCAGGTCTGGAGTGGCAGCTGATTGATTCCGCCGACGAGCCCGGGCCCCTGATCAGGGGCTTGGGCTCTTTGGTGTCGGCTGGCCGCGATGAAGTCAGTTTTCTGGCCAATCCGCGCCTGCACGAACAGTTAAACCACTGCAAGGCGGCTGCTGTCATCATGACGCAATCCGCCTATCAGGCTTACACGACGCCTGATCATGACTATCGTGTGGTCTTGTGCAGTGAGCCTTATCTTATGTATGCCCTGCTGGCGCAATGGTTTGACCAGCACAGGCTTAATGCGCTCGAAAAAGGCATTCACCCCAGTGCCATCGTGGCACAATCGGCCCAAATCGGGCCAGGCGTCAGCATAGGCCCCCTGTGTGTCATCGAAGACGATGTGCACATCGGTGAGGGTACGCGTCTGGGGCCAGGGTGTTTCATCGGCGCTGCAAGTTCGCTAGGCCGTGACTGTCTGCTTCATGCACGTGTCACGCTCTATCACCATGTCAGTGTGGGTGACCGTGCCATTTTGCATTCGGGCTGCGTACTGGGGGCAGATGGCTTTGGTTTTGCGCCTGACCCGCACAACGAGCCCGGGGCCTGGGCCAAAATCGCCCAGATCGGCGGTGTTGAGCTGGGCAATGATGTCGAAATCGGCGCCAATACCACGGTTGACCGTGGCGCACTCGAAAACACGCTGGTTGGCAATGGGGTCAAACTCGATAACCAGATCATGATCGGGCACAACGTAAAAATTGGCGATCATACCGCCATGGCGGCTTGCGTGGGTGTGGCGGGCTCAACCACCATAGGCAGTCGTTGCACCATAGGCGGGGCGGCAATGCTGTCAGGCCACCTGGTGCTGGGCGACGATGTGCATGTGTCGGGGGGTACTGCCATTACTTCCAATGTTTCCAAGCCGGGGCGTTACACCGGGGTTTACCCGTTTGATGAACATGTCCAATGGCAACGAAACGCAGCCGTACTCGGGCAGTTATCGCAATTGCGCCGCCGTGTCAGGGCCGCCGAAAAAAACAAACCGTAATTATTTTTCCACCAAGCGCCACGCTCATGCTGGCGCCGCAAGCAGGCAGGATACCCAAAAAAATGGAACTCGACGTTAAACAAATCATGGAGCGCTTGCCGCATCGTTATCCGATGCTGCTGGTTGATCGTGTGCTCGAAATGGTGCCAGGCAAGAGCATTGTGGCCATCAAAAACGTGTCAATGAACGAGCCTTTTTTTACCGGGCATTTTCCGCATCACCCGGTGATGCCTGGGGTGCTCATTATTGAGGCTCTGGCGCAGGCCGCTGCGTTGTTTTCATTTGAAGGCCAGGAAGATGTTAATCCGGCCGACAAAAAAATTGCGTATTATCTGGTTGGGGTGGATGGTGCGCGCTTTCGTCGCCCGGTTGTGCCGGGAGATCAATTGCGTTTAGAGATTACCGCAGACAAAATCAGCCGTAAAATCTGTAAATACACCGCTACGGCGACTGTCGATGGGCAGGTAGCGGCAGAAGCCAAAATCATGTGCGCCATTCGCGTGCTCGAAGACAATGTCTGAACGAATACACCCCACCGCCATCGTCTCGACCGGAGCAAAACTGGCCGATGATGTCACCGTTGGTGCCTATAGCATCATTGGGGAACATGTAACTCTGGGTGCGGGCACCACTGTTGGGCCGCACTGCGTGATCGATGGCCATACCACCATCGGCGCCAATAATATGTTTTACCGGTTCTGCTCCATTGGTGGCGCGCCGCAAGACAAAAAATATGGCGGTGAGCCCACACGGCTTGAAATTGGCGACCGCAATACCGTCCGCGAGTATGTAACCATCAATACGGGCACAGCCCAAGACGTTGGCGTGACGCGTCTGGGTGATGACAACTGGATCATGGCATACGTGCATATTGCGCACGATTGCCAAGTGGGTAATCAGGTTATTTTGGCCAATAGTGTTCAACTTGCAGGCCACATTCATATTGGCGATTGGGCTATTGTGGGTGGGCTGTCGGCCGTACACCAGTTTGTACGCATCGGCGCGCACACCATGATCGGTGGCACCAGTTCCATACGGCAAGACATACCCCCGTATGTTATTGGTGCCGGCGACCCATTTCGCCCTGTAGGAATCAATTCTGAAGGTCTCAGTCGCAGGGGCTTTAGTGCAGAGGCCATTGCGGCGCTCAAGGAAGCCTACAAACTTGTGTATCGCCGCAAGCTGTCGGTTGACGAGGCTTGTGCGCAGATCAGAGTGATCAGTCAGCAACAGCCCGCCACCGCTGAAGCGCTCGCGCCACTGGTTGATTTTCTGGCCGCATCTTCGCGCGGCATTGCCAGGGCATGACCATGCATATCGGCATGGTAGCGGGTGAACCATCTGGCGACCTGCTGGCGGCCCGCGTTATGCAAGGCCTGCAGCAGCAGGCCCCTGGAAGTCTTTACACCGGTATCGGTGGCCCGGCCATGGCGCGCCAGGGGTTGGATGCCTGGCACAGCATGGATGCACTGACTGTTTTTGGCTATGTTGATGCGTTCAAACGCCTGCCGGGGCTGCTAAATACGTATTTCAATGTTAAAAAACGTTGGCTTAACGACAAGCCTGACGTCTTTGTCGGCATAGACGCCCCAGACTTTAATCTGCGGCTCGAACTTCAGCTTAAGCAGGCGGGTATTCCGACGGTACATTTTGTGGGTCCATCAATATGGGCTTGGCGTTACGAGCGTATACACAAGATACGCGCAGCCGTGTCCCACATGTTGGTGCTGTTTCCATTTGAAGAAGAAATCTATCAGAAAGAAGGGGTTCCGGTTACCTATGTAGGGCATCCGCTGGCAGGTGTCATCCCTATGCAACCTGACAAGGTTACCGCCCGTAAATATCTGGGTGTAGACCCTTCGGCTCGGGTACTGGCCATTTTGCCTGGCAGTCGCTCCTCAGAGATCAACCTGCTGGCACCCCGGTTTCTACAGGCAGCACAAATATTGGCCCGGCAAGACCCTAACCTGCAGTTTTTGGTGCCCATGGTCAATATCAAGCGCCGCAAAGAGTTCGAAGCCATACTGCGCACTTACCCTTTGCCCAATTGCCTCATCATCGATCAGCACTCGGGCGCAGCAACGCAAGACCCCATTACGGCCCAGCTGTTCTCCGCAAACGACGCACGCCCGGCTGCCTGGAACGTCATGGAGGCCGCTGACGCCGTGCTTGTCGCCAGTGGTACGGCAACTCTGGAAACCAGCCTGTTCAAACGGCCTATGGTTATTTCTTACGTACTGTCACCCATGATGAAACGGCTGATGGAATGGAAATCGGGTCAGGCTCGGCCGTCTGTACCATGGGTTGGGCTGCCGAATATTTTGGCGCGTGATTTTGTGGTGCCTGAACTGCTGCAAGACGATGCTACGCCGGCAGCGCTGGCTGAAGCTACATGGAAGGCGCTTACCGATCAGCACTATGCCGATCAGGTGGCCGAAGGCTTCATGCTTATGCATGAAACGTTGCGCCGTGACACGCCCGCATTGGCCGCACAGGCTATTTTGCAGCAGGCAGGTCATGCCTAGGCGCGCGGCCCAGCCTGGTCTGTTCAGCACCGATGATCATCTTGGCCTGCACGTTGCCGGCATTGACGAGGCGGGCAGGGGGCCACTGGCAGGGCCCGTGTATGCGGCTGCCGTTATTCTCGAGCCAGGCTGTCGCATCGTAGGGCTAAATGACTCCAAAAAACTGACAGCATTGCACCGTGAGGCACTTAGCCTTGTCATTCGCGAACGGGCTGTAGCCTACTGCATTGCCAGCGCCAGTGTTGAAGAAATCGACACACTGAATATTTTGCAGGCCACCATGCTGGCGATGCGACGTGCTTGTGAAGGCCTGTCTGTGCAGCCAGATAAAGCGCTAATCGATGGCAATCGCGTGCCGCAGGGCATGGCCTGTGTGGCCGAGCCTGTGATCGGTGGCGATGCGACGGTGGCGGCAATTGCCGCAGCTTCGATACTGGCCAAAACCGCGCGTGACGCAGATTGCATGCTGCTGCATCAACAGTACCCTGAGTACAGCTTTGATCAGCACAAAGGGTATGGCACCAAAATGCACCTTGAAAGGCTGCTCGCTCATGGCCCATGCCCGGCCCACCGACGCAGCTTTGCGCCCGTACGGCGGCTGCTTGATCTTGCGGTTGGTTCATGAAGCACATAAGTTCGCGCGATAACCCGCTCTTCAAACAGCTGCAGCGTATTGCCGCCGGCAAACGAGCCCTAATAGATAAGCCCCAAGCGTCTGCGGTCGGGCATACACAGCACGACGCTGTTCCTTACGGCGACCAGGGCGATAGCTACGATGAGGGTCGCTCCATTTTGCTCGAGGGTGTTCATTTGTGCCAGGCCTGGCTGCAGCACCAGGGCATGCCTCAAATTGCATTGTTTGATGCGGAGCGCTTGGCGGTAAATACTGAGTTGCAGGTCTTGGCTTCTATGCTTGCGCATGGGGTAGGCTACACCTGCGACCCACGCCTTGCCCATGCGTTGTCACAGGTACAGCATGGGCAGGGCGTGTTTTTTGTGGCGCAAACGCCGGTTTCGAAAATTCCAGCGCGTATCGAGCACAATTGCATCTGGCTTGACCGGGTGCAAGACCCTGGCAATGCGGGCACCTTGCTGCGCACGGCAGCAGCAGCAGGTATCCAGCATGCGTATTTTTCAGAGGGGTGTGTAGCGGCCTGGTCGCCTAAAGTTTTGCGCAGTGCCCAAGGGGCCCACTTCGTCATGGCGATATACGAGCACGCAAATTTGCAGGGCTTGCATGAGCGGCTCGATATACCCTTAGTGGCCACGGCGCTAGAGGGTGCCGATTCACTGTTCACGGCAACGCTGCCTGCACACTGCGCGTGGTTGATGGGCAATGAGGGTCAGGGCGCATCTTCTGAGTTGCTGGCGCTGGCAGACCTGCGTGTGTTTATTCCGCAGGTTGCCGAGGTCGAATCACTAAACGTTGCGGTGGCAGCGGGTATTTGCCTGTTTGAACAGCGCCGCCAGGCCTTGTTGGTATCTTAATTTGCAGCGACGAGCCACTACGCAAGGCGAGCAGGGTGGTGGATATGACTGATCAGACGCTTTAGGCTTTAGCGGATTATAAAGCGCCTGTGCTTCAGCGTTAATCGTATTAGTAAATGCGGCGGTCTAGTCCCACCTCGTCAAGCACTTTGGTAGAAATCTCTTCAATCGACTTAGTGGTTGTCGACAGCCAGGGGATGCCCTCCATGCGCATCAGGCGCTCTGCATCGGCGACCTCTTGGCGGCATTGTTTAATAGATGCGTACTCGCTATTGGGGCGTCGTTCGTGGCGCACTTCGGCCAGGCGGTCAGGATGAATAGACAGGCCAAAAAGCTTTTTGCGATAGGGAGCCAGTGTGGCGGGCAATGAGTCGCGATCAAAGTCTTCGGGAATAAGCGGAAAATTGGCTGCCTTGACTGCATATTGCATGGCCAAATAGAGACTGGTGGGTGTTTTTCCGCAGCGTGACACCCCTACCAGAATCACGTCTGCCTGCTCCAGGCCGTGCACAAACTGCCCATCGTCGTGCGCCAGGCTGAAATTAATGGCGTCAATACGGGCGTTGTACTGCTTCGATAGCCCGCCCATGTGCGAACGACCCACTGAATGGCTGGATTTCATGTCCAAAGCCTGCTCAATGTGTTGCACAAACGTGCCGAACAGGTCGAGAAAGGTGCAGTTAGACGAACTGATGATAAGAGCAACCTCGGGATCAACCAGGGTGCTGAACACCAAGGGAGGTGCCTGTTGTTCCTCGGCGCAGCGATTGATACGCACAGCAGCGGCTTTGGCTTTGTCGAGCGTGTCAATGAAAGGAATGCGAATGGCTTCGAATTTGACCTTGTCAAACTGCGAAAGTACAGAATTACTGAAGGTTTCGGCAGTGATGCCGGTGCTGTCAGAAACGACAAAGACGGTGCGTTCGATTAGGGTTTCAGGCATGGGAGAGGAAACAGGAAGTAAAGTGAGCGCATCAGGGCCGATAAACGGTACAATCGCGAAGGTTAACAGCGATTCTGGTCGCCGTAAACGGACTAGGTAGTGTAACGCCTAGGCTAACATCAGGCCAGAACGCGGTTTCAGTGTCAACAAGCATCATCCAAGGGTATTCACTGCCCTGTAGACACAGCCTGCTGCTCATGGTCACCGAGGCAGCAGGTAAGGCTGGTTTGCCTAGCGCATGTGGCCCATATCCCAATCAGGGTCATGGTGCGCTAAGCAAACTTGCTTTTTTTTACTTATAGGTGACTTATGTCTTATGTAGCGTCTTTCGAGCAACTCCGCATGACGGATGTCGACTCGGTAGGAGGTAAAAACGCATCACTAGGTGAGATGATCAGCCAACTGGCTGAAGCCGGTGTCAGAGTGCCAGGCGGGTTTGCAACTACCGCCGACGCCTTTCGCGACTTTTTAAAGTCAACCGGTCTGGATCAACGCATTGCCGATAGGCTTAGCACACTCGACTCTGACGATGTGCGCGAGCTGGCGAGTGCCGGGTCTGAAATTCGCCAATGGATTGTTGATACGCCCTTTCACGCCGACTTCGAGCAAGCGATCCGCACTGCGTTCGCCGAGCTCGACGCCGACGGCAAGGGCAGCTTTGCCGTGCGTTCATCGGCAACCGCTGAAGACCTTCCTGATGCGTCATTTGCTGGCCAACAAGAAACGTTTCTTAACGTGGTTGGCATCGACGACGTGCTTGACAAGATCAAGCACGTGTTTGCGTCGTTGTACAACGATCGCGCTATTTCATACCGCGTGCACCGGGGTTATGCGCACGCTGAGGTAGCCTTGTCGGCTGGCATTCAGCGCATGGTGCGTTCCGACTGCGGTAGCGCCGGCGTTATGTTTACGCTCGACACTGAATCAGGCTTTAAAGACGTGGTGTTCATTACCTCGTCGTATGGCTTGGGCGAAACCGTCGTCCAAGGCGCCGTCAACCCTGATGAATTTTACGTTTTCAAGCCTACATTAAAGTCAGGCCATTACCCCATCATCAGCCGCCGCATTGGTTCCAAGCTGCTTAAAATGGAATTTGACGCTGAACGTGTTTCCGGTGAGGCCGTACGTATTATTGACGTGCCTGTTTCGGAGCGCAATCGTTACTCACTGACTGACGAAGAGGTCATCGAGCTTGCCCGTTATGCCGTCATTATTGAAGACCATTATCAGCGTCCCATGGACATTGAGTGGGGCCGCGATGGCATAGACGGAAAAATCTACATCCTTCAGGCACGTCCTGAAACCGTTAAGTCACAAACTTCGCACAATGACGTGCAAGAACGCTATCGCTTGAAAGCGACTGGCGACGTGCTGATTACCGGGCGCGCCATTGGCCAAAAAATCGGCTCGGGTCGTGTGCGTGTGGTGGCTGACGTTTCTGAAATGCATAAGGTTAAGGCCGGCGATATTCTTGTTACCGACATGACAGACCCTAACTGGGAACCCGT
This sequence comes from Alcaligenaceae bacterium, assembly GCA_013416395.1. Lineage (GTDB taxonomy): Bacteria > Pseudomonadota > Gammaproteobacteria > Burkholderiales > Burkholderiaceae_B > Allopusillimonas. The sequence goes on along the minus strand of JACCEP010000003.1, from coordinate 447,924 downwards.
CATGAAGCTGGCATCTGCCATTGTTACCAATCGTGGGGGCCGCACCTGCCACGCCGCAATTATTGCGCGTGAGTTGGGCATTCCGGCGGTTGTGGGCTGCGCGCATGCTACCGACGTGCTGGGCAATGGGCTTGAAGTTACGGTTTCCTGCGCCGAAGGCGATGAAGGTCGAATCTATGATGGCCTGATCGAAACCGAAATCGAAGAGGTCAAATGGGGGCAAATGCCCGAAATCGGCCTCAAGATCATGATGAACGTGGGCAATCCACAACTGGCCTTTGATTTCTCGCAAATTCCCAATGACGGCGTCGGTCTGGCCCGACTTGAGTTCATCATTAATAACAACATTGCCGTGCACCCCAAAGCTGTGCTCGACTACCCAAATGTTGATGGCGAGCTTAAGCTGGCTGTCGAGTCTGCTGCCCGTGGTTACGCCAGCCCGCGTGCCTTTTTTGTAGAGAAATTGGCCGAAGGCATAAGTACCCTGGCAGCGGCGTTTTACCCCAAGCCCGTCATCGTGCGTCTGTCTGATTTTAAATCTAACGAATACCGCAAGCTGGTAGGTGGTTCTCGTTACGAGCCTGAAGAAGAGAACCCCATGCTGGGCTTCCGTGGCGCGTCGCGTTACGTCTCCGAAGAGTTCGAAGAGTGCTTCCGCATGGAATGTGAAGCGCTCAAGAAGGTGCGCGACGAAATGGGGCTTACCAACGTCGAGATCATGGTGCCGTTTGTACGCACCTTGCCACAGGCCGCCAAAGTGATCGACTTACTGGCTAAAAACGGCCTGGCTCGAGGTGAAAATGGGCTGCGCGTCATCATGATGTGCGAGGTTCCATCCAACGCCATTCTTGCTGAGGAGTTTCTTGAGTATTTCGACGGATTCTCTATAGGCTCGAACGACATGACTCAGCTTACCCTGGGGCTTGACCGTGACTCAGGCATGGAGCTGCTGGCTGCCGATTTTGACGAGCGTGATGCGGCTGTGCAGTTTATGTTGCGTCGTGCCATACAGGCCTGCCTCAAGGCGGGCAAGTATGTCGGTATCTGCGGTCAGGGCCCCAGCGATCACCCTGATCTGGCTGATTGGTTGCGTGACGAAGGCATTTTGTCCATGTCGCTCAACCCCGATACCGTGGTTGATACATGGCAGCGCCTGGCTATCGCCAAGTAAGCGGGCAGGTGTAAAGGCGATATTCTTTCGAGTATCGCTCTGCTGGCTGATTACACAGGGCTGCGCCTGGTACAACGCACCCCAAACCCTGGATTTCTCTTTCAGTGTTTGGGGTGTTTTTTATGGATAAGTGTTGCGTGAGATGATGGGGCACGCACAAGCGGCATCAGCTCGCGTCGGTATACAAACGACCTATTCCGACAGCCGCAGATGTTTTATCTGCTCAGGGAAACAATGTGCTCACGGCGGTGCCTGAAAGCTTGCTCTGTAGCTTAGCTTTACAGTGTGCTCGGATGGTGTTTGTAAGTGTGCGCTGTAAATTGAACCTTATCGCAGCATGAAAGACATGGCAGACAGGCTGTTCAACATGCGTATGATGTGTTCCATACTGTTGGCCTGAAAAGATAAAGAGGTTGCATCGAGTCGTATCAGCATGGGCAACTGGCAAAACAAATCGGCTTGCCCGCTGGTTTGCGTAGTGAGTTCGCAGCTGAAAGTATCGCCGGGCAAACGGTAGGGGTGCAGAGATGAAACCAACGACACCGCCTCGGTGGCTGCCTTGCGTATCAAGCTGCTGGCATGCGCTGGCGAAAGCGATATACAGCTGGCGTGCCCGTGGGCCTGTTTGGTCTGCACCGCCAAAGCGCCCGGAAAATGTTGTTGTGTTTCGGTGATGAACACATCATCGCCCGTCATAAGCGCAACAGGCACGCCCATTTCACCTGCCAGCGCACCATAAAGCCCCGCCTCATTGAGCTCGATACCGTTTACGACGACCCGCCTGAACGCGAAACTATTGATGGTATGCGCCAGCACGCCGCGCGTGCCAGCTCCAGAGTGGTACCCGATTAGAAATACCGCATCACAATTTTGCTCCAGGCCTGACATCATGCCCAGGTAGCGCGGCTTGCCGGTAATACTCTGCACGCGTTCGTCCATGTGATCGAGCAACAGGTTGCGAAAGCCCCCGTGTGAGTCATTAACGAACACTTCTGTGGCACCGCCATCAAATGCCCCCCGTATAGCGGCGTCGGCTTCAGCCGTCATCCACCTGCGGGCCCGTTCGTATTCAGGGTTGCCGCTGCGCACTTGCTCAGCATGCGTAACGCCTGCAATACCTTCAATATCGACAGAAACAAGGATTTTCATAGTTGGCTTCAAGAAATGATGGAAATAGGATGCAAGGCGTAAGTGCTTGATGAAATTCGGTCGTGGTGAACCGGGGCCGTAAGCCAGACTTATGGCTCATGGCTCATGGCTTATAGCCTATAGCTTGTAGCTTGTAGCTTTTGGCTTTTGACTAATGGCCCGTGGCCTATGGCTTATCGCTTATGCAGAAGAATGTACTCATGGTTTTACAGCGAGGTGTTCGCGCCAGTTCGGCAACAGCTCAGTGATCGCTCTGCGTCGGTGCCCGTCCCGGCCTGTTACTGTGGCGGCAGACCACAGCGCATTAACAATCGCCTGTTCTGTTGCTTCGGCAGTGGCTTCAAACAAAGCATCAAGCTCAGTTTCATGCAGCATGGCGAGCGTGGGCATAGGTTGGGAAGCCAGGGCAGGGATGCGATATGCGTTACTAAAAGCCAGTGCGATGTCACCGCTGCCATGCCCATAGACGGAGCCTGTGCGCGCAAGGCCAGCGGCTGCACGTTTGGACACCCGACCAAGCTGGCGCGTGTCCAGCGGTGCGTCTGTTGCCAGCAAGATGATAATGGAGCCCTTGTCTTGCTCTAATAAATCCTCTGGCGCATTTGAGAATAGCTTGGCCGCCAGTTCGGCGCCCAATGACTGCCCAGCTACTGTCAGATTGGTGAGTCTGCCAAAATTGGCAAGAACCAGCGCACCTACGGTGTACTGGCCATCTGTACACGCTGCAATGCGGGAGGCTGAACCAATTCCGCCCTTGAGGTGAAAACTTGACATACCGCGGCCAGCACCTACGGCCCCTTGTTGGAAGTCTGGCGTCGTGTGCTGACAGGCTTCATGATAGTGCGCTTCGTTGACAGAAAATGCCTGTATATCGTTTAGATAGCCATCATTGCATTCGAGCACCAGCGGGTTGACCGTAGGCCATTCGCGGCCAATCTGCGGATGCTGCGCGATGGCCTGACGCAGTTGGGCCGTAGCAATCTGGCCAACCGAAAACGTGTTGGTTAGCGCAATTGGCGTTTCGACGACACCCAGTTCATGTACCTGTATTAATCCAATGCTTTTGCCAAAGCCATTGATAATGCATGCTGCAGCGGGGGTTTTCTGCAGAAAGAGATCATCGTCGTGGGGACGAATGACGGTAACGCCAGTCTGGATATTGCCGTCACAGAGCGTAGCATGGCCGACGGTTACACCTTGTACGTCGCTTATGCTATTGCGCTTGCCGAAAGGTAAACGTCCGACTCGAGGCGCTTCAAAGTAATTGCTATTTGTCATAAGGGGATACGGTCATCGATCTATTTTTGGATCCAGCGCATCACGCAAACCGTCACCCAACAGATTAAAAGCGAGCACTGTTAAAAATATTGCCAGTGCTGGAAAAATTGCCACATGCGGTGCCAGCAGCATGTCGGAGCGTGCTTCGTTGAGCATGGCGCCCCATTCGGGCGTTGGCGGTTGCGCACCCATGCCAAGAAATGACAAGCTGGCAGCGGTGATTATGGAGGTGCCAATGCGCATGGTGCCATACACCACAATAGGCGAGATCGTGCCTGGAAGAATATGGCGAAATATAATGACCGCATCTGAGGCCCCTATGCTGCGCATAGCCTCGATATAGGTCATGCTTTTGATCGCCAGGGTACTGCCGCGCACGAGTCGTGCAAATGCCGGTACGCTGAACACGGCAACGGCAATGATTACGTTCACCATGCTCGAGCCCAGTACCGCAACAACCCCGATCGCCAGAAGAATGCCTGGGAAAGCCAGCAGCACGTCTGAGATGCGCATGGTGATACGATCCCACCAGCCTTCATAATAGCCAGCAAGCAACCCCATAACCGTGCCAACCAGCGCTCCCATCGCCACCGATACAAAGCCTGCTGCCAGCGATATACGGGAACCCATAAGTACCCGGCTGAAGATATCACGCCCCAACGAATCCACACCCATCCAGTGCAACCATGAAGGGGGGCTGTTCAGAAAGTCGTAGTCGAAATAGTTTTCAGCGTCGTAGGGCGTAATCAGGGGTGCGAAAATGGCCAGCAATATCAGCAGCAGCACGAATACGCCTGCCCACATTGCCAGCTTTTGCTTGCGGAATTTACGCCAGAACTCCCGCATCGGTGTGCGTACAGGCGCGTCAGACTGAGTGGACGCAGGGCTTATGGAGGCGGTTTGTGTCATGGCGGGCAACTATTTGTAGCGTATGGTTGGATTGATCAGGCCGTACAGCACATCGACGACCAGATTGATGACGATGAATTCGAGCGAAAACAGCAGAATCAGCCCCTGAATAACAGGGTAGTCACGCATGTTGACCGCATCGATCAGAAGACTACCCATGCCCGGCCAGGCAAATACGGCTTCGACAACAATGGAGCCGCCCAAGAGAAACCCAAACTGCAATCCCATCATTGTGACGACGGGAATGAGGGCATTGCGAAACGTATGCTTAATAATGACAACCCGTTCGGCAAGCCCCTTGGCGCGTGCCGTGCGGACATAGTCTTCCTGCATCACTTCGATGAAGGCCGCTCGTGTAAAGCGTGCCATAACGGCAGCCACACCGGCACCCAGCGTAATGGAGGGCAGCACGTAATGCAGCCAGCTTCCTGCTCCCACCGTAGGAAACCATCCGAGCTGCACCGAGAATATCTGCATCAGGACCATGCCCAGCGCAAAAGCAGGAAACGAAATACCCGAGACTGCGGCTGTCATCCCGATGTGGTCCGGCAAGCGGTTGCGCCATACGGCCGAGATGACGCCAACCACGAGCCCAAACACAACTGCCCAGACCATGCTGGTAAGCGTCAGCAGCATCGTGGGCATGAAACGTTCGCCGATCTCAGTGGCCACGGGACGTCGCGTACGAAGCGAATTACCCAAATCACCATGCAGCAGTCGCTCTACATAATGAACAAATTGTTGAGGAAGCGGCAGATCAAGGCCCAGCTTGTGGCGCACTACTTCTACCGTCGCCTGATCGGCTTCGGGGCCAGCGGCGAGCCTGGCGGGGTCGCCGGGCAAGGCATGCACGAACAGAAAAACCACCACTGCAACCAGAATCAGTGTGGGAATCATGCCGAGCAGTCGTTTGATGATGTATGTAATCATGGTATTGCTGAGCGCGGCCACCCCTTTTTCAGATTGGGGTGGCCACGCAAGAGTCCCGTATCAGGGGTTAAGATCTACGTCTTGAAACTGAAAAGACCCATCGGGCATGACATTGAAACCCGTCAACTTCTTGTTGTGTACTGACAGAAGTTTGATGGTGGTAAGAAATGCCCACGGAGCGTCCTTCCAGATTTGATCCTGGGCGGTATCGTAAAGTGCTTGTTTCTTGGCATCGTCAGTCGTCAGCAATGCCTTTTCAATGGCATCGTCAACCTTCTTGTTGGAGTAGTACGCCGTATTGTTAAATACAGGCGGCCAACCGCTGGTTGCCAGCAAGGGGCGTAATGCCCAGTCTGCTTCCCCTGTAGATGCCGACCAGCCCGCATAGTACATACGTACCGGCGCTGTCTCAGGATCTTTTGCTGACTGCACACGCTGAACACGCTGGCCAGACTCCAGCAGTTCGACCGACACCTTGATGCCAACCTGGCCTAATTGCTGCTGCAAGAACTGCACGACTTTGGCTGAAGTGCCATCGTTATAGGCAGACCACAGTGTGCTTGAAAAGCCGTCAGGGTAACCAGCTTCTTTCAGAAGCTCCTTGGCCTTTTTTACGTCATAAGGCCAGGGGTCCATCTTCTTGGCATAGGCGACCCCTTGTGGAACCACCCCTTGCGAAGGGAAGGCATAACCGGCAAACGCTACTTTGGCCAGAGCTTCTTTGTTAATTGCATAATTAATGGCTTGGCGAACGCGCACATCATCAAAGGGCTTGTGCAGCATGTTCATCGAGATATAGCGTGCGATGATAGACGGCGCTGCCACAACTTCAAGCTTGTCGTTCTTCTCGAGAAGCTTTGCCTGCTCAAAGGGCAGGGGGTACGCGAACTGCGCTTCGCCAGTTTGCACCATCGCTGCCCGCGTGTTGTTGTCCGTTACGGTACGGAATGTCAGTGTGTCAATCTTTGGGTAGCCTTTGTTCCAATACCCATCGAACTTCTTGACCTTTACGTATTCGGCGGGCTTCCAGTCAACAAACTCGAAAGGCCCGGTGCCGACAGGGTGAAAGGTAATGTCCTTACCCCATTTTTTGAGGGCTGTCGGTGAAATCATCATGGCTGACGGATGGGCCAGCGCGTTAACGAAAGCGGAGAACGGTTCTTTCAGCGTGATCTTGACCGTGAGCGGGTCGATGACGTCGACCTTTTCAATACGGCTGAACTGGTTGTAGCGAGCCAGGCCGTTGGACTTATCCAGCACACGGTCCAGATTGACCTTGACCGCCTCGGCGTTAAAGTCTGTGCCATCCTGGAACTTGACGCCATCGCGCAGTTTGATCGTGTAGCTTAATCCATCGTCGCCAGGCTGAGCGCTTTCGGCGAGTAGGGGCTGCACTTTGAGGTCTTTGTCGAACTGAAACAAGCCTTCGTAGTAGCTTTTTCCAACTGCTTGCGCGAGTGTAGAGTTGGTGTTGTAGGGATCGAGTGAATCCAGGGCAATTTCAACCGCTACGGTTACGTCCTCACTTGCCATAACTGGCAATGCACCGAATATGCCTGCAGCGAAGCTTAATGCCAGTATCGAGTTTTTGATCTTGAAGTGTTTCATGCTTGGTCCTCCAAACAACTAAAAAAGCATCGGGTTAATGGTGTGCTACATAATGACCAGCCGTTACTTCTATCAAAGGCAGTACGACGGGTTCGTCGCCAACGCTTCTTATTGGGCTGGGTACTTCTCCGACCAGTAATTTCCGGTCGAGGTGACGGCGCGAGGGGTCCGCGATGGGCACTGCTGCCATCAGTTTCTTGGTATATGGATGCTGCGGGTTTTCAAATATTGAACGTCGGGGTCCTATCTCAACGATCTGGCCCAGGTACATTACGGCAACACGATGGCTGATACGCTCGACCACCGCCATGTCGTGCGAGATGAAAAGAAAGGCAATGCCCATTTCGCGCTGCAGATCCATGAGCAGGTTCACGATCTGGGCCTGTATGGAAACATCAAGTGCGGAAACCGACTCGTCTGCGATGACGACCTTGGGGTTTAGCGAAAGCGCCCTGGCGATGCATATACGCTGGCGCTGGCCGCCTGAAAATTCGTGCGGATAGCGTTGTGCCGCGTCGGGCGGCAGGCCGACCTTATCCAGAAGCCATGTCATACGTTCTCTGGCCTGGCTTGGCGACATCACTTTATGAATAAGTAATGGTTCGACAATTGAAAAACCTACGGTCATGCGTGGATCAAGTGAGGCAAAGGGATCCTGAAAAATAAACTGTATGTTTCGACGCAACGTCTGCAAGGCTGGGCCTCGCATCTGAGCGATTTGCTGGCCCTGAAACTCAATTTCTCCGCTCTGGCTTTCAACCAGCCTTAGCAAGGATCGACCGGTTGTTGACTTGCCACAACCCGACTCACCCACGAGTGCAAGAGTTTCTCCCGGGTACAGGTCGAAACTGACTTTCTCGACGGCATGCACACGTCGCGTTACACGACTGAAGATACCAGTACGTATATCAAATCGTGTACACAGTTCGCGCACCCGCAGTATTGGCTCGCCTCGCTGCATTGTGGCTGGGCTGATGTGGTCCACCATGCTTTTGGGCTGGATGAAGTCGGTGCCGCTGTCTGCGTTGGTGCCCGTACGTTTGCTCGTGCCTGTACTGCTGGTGTCTGCGCTTGTGTCGAGGTTGGTACTGCTGCCTGTGCCCGTACCTGTGCCTGTGTTGGTACCTGAACCTGAACCTGTGCTTGCGTCTGTACTTGCGCCTGAACCTGTACTTTTCTGCCGTGCTGCATACTCGTCGCGTTGTGCCGTGGCATAGATTGCCGCTTCTGCGTCACTGGCTGTCGCAGACAGCACCGGGAAATGCTCTGGAGCATCAGTGCCACGCATGGAGCCCAGTCGTGGAACCGCAGCCAGCAATGCGCGCGTGTAGGGATGGGTGGGTTGGTCAAAAATCTGCTGAGCTGGGCCTGATTCAACTTTGTCGCCGCGCAGCATAACCAGTACGCGATCCGCCACTTCAGCAACAACGCCCATGTCATGGGTAATGAAGATGACGCCCATGTTCATCTCACGCTGCAGCTCCCGGATTAACTGAAGTATCTGCGCCTGTATCGTGACATCAAGGGCTGTAGTCGGCTCGTCTGCAATCAGCAACGCTGGCTTGCATGCCAGTGCCATGGCAATCATGACGCGTTGTCGCATGCCACCTGACAACTGATGGGGATAACGTCCAAGCACGTTTTTGGCATCGGGAATACGTACCAGATCAAGCATGCGCAAGGCTTCGGCCAAGGCCTTGCGCATGCTCATGCCCTGATGCAGGCATAGTGTTTCGGCGATCTGGTCTCCAACCGTAAATATGGGGTTAAGCGACGTCATGGGCTCCTGGAAAATCATCGCCATATCTGCACCGCGTACGGAACGCAGCTGAGCTCCATTTGCGGTGGCCAGGTTAATGACCTGACCATTTCGCCGGGATAGCAGCATAGTGCCGCCAAGCAGATGGCCGCCACCGTAATGGACGAGTCGCATCAGTGCCAGCGACGTTACTGACTTGCCGGAACCGGATTCGCCTACGATAGCCAGCGTTTCGCCACGGTCTACATGAAAAGACAGATGTTTTACCGCGTCCAGCGTGCGTTCTGCACTCTTAAACTGCACGCTCAAGTCATCAACGCGCAATACGCGGTTTTCTTCAAGCGAGAGGTTAGAGGTATTTGCTGCCGTCATTAACCCAGTTCATCCATAAGAATAGTTTTCTACAGGGCGGGAAGCACAATGGCTGGACCTATCGCCTGCCAAGCCCCGCCCGTGCTGCAAAATTTTAGTTATCGGTGTATTGCTACGAATGGTGCCTGACCCGACACCACGTAAGCGCGATACATGCCTTCTGTGTTGAAAGGCATGGCTATATTGCCTTGGGCATCAATAGCGATCAGTCCACCCGCACCGTCCATTGCGGGTAATTTGCTGTGTATCAACTGATTGGTTGCCTGTTCTAGCGAGCGGCCCGCATATTCCATTTGTGCAGAAACGTCATAGGCTGCAACGGCCCGTATGAACGCTTCTCCCTTGCCTGTCGTGGAGACCGCGCACGTTTTATTGTTTGCGTAGCAACCGGCCCCGATGATGGGGCTGTCACCGATGCGCCCTGGCCATTTGTTTGTCATGCCGCCTGTGGAGGTGGCAGCGGCGAGATTGCCATAGCTGTCGAGCGCCACGGCTCCTACTGTACCCATTTTGTTGCTTTCGTCGATTGGCGCTGCGGTCTGGCCATCTGTGTTCGATACCGCTGAATCATGATCCAGAATAATGGTTTCACTTCCCGATCGTTGTGCCGCCTCAAGCTGCTCACGTCGTGCTGTTGTGGAAAAGAAAGTTGGATCTACGCACGCCAGACCTTGGGCGCGTGCAAATGCGTCGGCATTGTGGCCGACGAAGAAAACATGAGGGCTGTGTTCCATGACAGCTCGCGCAGCGAGAATAGGGTTACGCACCGTTCTGACGTTTGCAACAGAGCCGCAGCGCAGTGACTGCCCATCCATGATTGCGGCATCTAGCTCATGTTCTGCGTCACGGGTAAAAACGGCGCCATGCCCTGCATTAAATAAAGGGCACTCTTCAAGCAGGCGCACGGCTTCGGCGACAGCGTCCAGCGCGAGCCCACCCTCTGCGAGCACGCGCTCGCCACCAGCCAGAGCGTGGCGCAACGCGTATTCATACTGCTCACGTGTTTCAGGTGTTATCTGGGCGCGGGCAATGGCACCAGCGCCGCCATGTATCGCCAACACAGGCTTAATCATTTTTTCTTTCTCCATGAATCAGCCAGGGCATCACCGACTCGGTGAGCAAGGCAGCCGCGGTAACGGAATGCGAGGATTTGTGGGCAACAGCTGCAGACAGAGCTTCGATCATGCCCAAGACCGCTGTTTCGGAGTTGGACAGAAGCTGGCGTTGGCTGTGTGCATACAAGCAAATATCGGCCAGCGGTGCGAGTGGCGACGAAGGTTTATCGGTTATAGCGAGTACAGCAACGCCCTTGCTTTTGGCCGCCCTGACCAATGTAATGGTGTCGGCCAGATAACGAGGAAAGGCAATGGCAATAACCAAGTCGTCGGACCCAATACGTGAAAGTTCACGCGCGGCATGGGAGACGCCTCCCGGGCCGGCCAATGACTCGACCATGGCGCAGTGAAGGCTGAGACCGCGCTGAAGCAGGCCGGCAAGGAACCCACTGGATCCGAAACCAATAATAAAAACGCGTTTGGCGTCCAGGACTGCCTGTACAGCACGTTCGCATTGCTCTGCACTCAGGGACATGCGTGTGAGCTCTGAATTGCGCTGATCTTCATAGATTGACGCGGCGAAGATGTCAGCGGCTGAGGCGGCCTTACCTCGCTCCAGGCGCAGGCGCTCCACAGGCTTCAGGTTTTCTTCGAAGCCGCGTGCAAGCTCGGCCCGAAATTGCGCATAGCCTAGCAGCCCAAGTGCCCGTGCGAAACGGTTAGCCGTGGCAATCGACACTTGGCATTCTTGCGCAAACTCGTCGATGGTCATCATGGCTACTTTGAATGGATGCGCAAGCACGTAGTCGGCCATGCGTCGATGTGACGCACTAAGGGTCGACATCGTGCTTGAGATCCGCCCGGCAATCGTTACGGGCTCGGCATGCGCGGATGAAAGGTGCGAGTTCAAAGTAGTGAAAGGCCTTGGGACTGGTGTGAAGTGGCGTGATTTTAGGATAATGAATTTACATGAATGTAATCGATATGAAAACAAATTTTCATAAGGATAAACCCGAAGTGCCCGCTAACTAACCCGTGTTAGCAACGGTGATTAGTGGTGAATGAAAATATTTATTGCTTGGCCCGAAAAAGCTTTTAGACTCTGTTATGATTGCGCCTCTCTTGTTAGAGAGATTGATGCGAAAATATGGTCTAGTTACCATGCTAAGCATGCAGTGCCCAGGTGGCGGAATTGGTAGACGCGCATGGTTCAGGTCCATGTGCCGCAAGGTGTGGAGGTTCGAGTCCTCTCCTGGGCACCACCGAATACAAAGATTGGCTGTCGAAAGACGGCCAATCTTTTTTTTGGTGCCCAGGAAGCGATGCGCACTGCGCGCATCGCGTGAGGACGAGAAAGGCCGGGCCTGCATGCCCGGCCGGGGTCGCGCTTGTGTGACCGAGTCCTCTGCCGGGCTGAAAAAGTGATGTGGTTGGCGCGGTTACGCCTGCGCCAGGCCTTCGGTGCGCTGCAGGCCGCGCCGTGCACGGTAGATCAGCATCATCATGATGCTGGCATTGAGCAGGTTCCAACCTATACCGTTGATGAAGGCGGCCTTGTACGAGCCACTGGCGTCATAGATAACCCCTGACATCCAGCCGCCCAGAGCCATGCCAAAAAGCGTGGCCATGAGTACGACGCCCACGCGGGCACCGGCTTCGCGCGGCGAAAAATACTCACGTACAACCAGTGCATAGGCGGGCACGATGCCGCCCTGAAACAAACCAAACATGCCTGAGATTACATAAAGCGAGACTAGGCCGTTGCCTGCCAAAAACATGCATAGTGCCAGCCCCTGTAATGCGGAACCAAGCAATAGCGTGCGCAGACCGCCAATATGGTCGGAGATCCAGCCTGAGCCCAGGCGACTGATTATGCCCAGACCCAACATCAGTGACAGCATTTGTGCGCCGCGTGCCGCGCCAAAACCCAAATCCATGCAATAGGCCACGATATGCACCTGAGGCATGGCCATGGCTACACAGCACGCAACGCCTGCAATACATAACAGTGCCTGCAGAGCACCGGGGCTAAAGCCTAGCGGTCGTGCCGGGTTTGAACTGGCGGCTTCCTGGGCGAAACGACGAACAGGGCCATTGCTGTGCGTTTTAAGGCCTGTGCTGCTCACAGGTGGACGAAGCCTGCACATCCATGACAACGCAAGCATGCTGACCAGGCAGAACAGACCCGTACCTTGATAGGTCAGGCGCCAGCCTGCGGATTCAATAAAATGCTGTACGACGGGTGGCCAAAGCGTACCTGCCAGGTAGTTGCCGCTCATGCAAATGGCCACCGCTATGCCACGACGCCGGTAAAACCATTGTGACGTGTCGGCAACCAGTGGTGTGAAACTGCCCGCTGCACCAATGCCGATAAGCAAAGCCTGGGCTATGGAAAAAGCCAGCAGGCTTTGTGCAGCACCCGCCATCCAGTACCCGCCGCCCAAGCACACTGCGCCAAAGATAATGGTGCGAAAAATGCCGAACATATCGGCAAAGCGGCCCATGAGCACCGAACCCAGGCCAAAGCCTATCATCGTCAGCATATAGGGCAGGGATGCGTCGCCCCGGCTCACCGAAAACTCGGTTTCAATTTGTGGCAATACGACGGTAATCGTATACATGCCAGAACTGCCTATCGTCATAATAAGCAGCGAAACAAATAGCCGCGCCCACGCATAAGGCGATTCAATGGCGTCGGGTGAGGCGTGGCGGATTGTCATGTCTGGTATTGAACACCAAAAACCAGCGTTTGTGGCGAGATATACGCCCAAGGTGCGGTAATATGCGGCCCCGTAACGCATTTGATCTGTGTGCCGCAAAGCGCGTGCAACCGCGAAACCTCGTGTTTTAATATCAACTTCTACTTCCAAGGGCTAGGTGCGTAATGACGCAACCATTACACCGTGTAGTCATTGTCGGCGGAGGCGCCGGCGGCCTCGAACTGGCGGCTAATCTGGGCAGGCGATACGGGCCCAGGCATGTATTTTTGGTCGACAAAGATGATACCCATATCTGGAAGCCATCGTTGCATGAGGTTGCCGCAGGCACACTCGATATACACCGCGAAGGGCTTTCGTATTTTATGCTGGCCAAAGACTGCGGCTTTTCGTTTGTGCATGGGGCGCTGCAGAGCCTGGATCGTGCTGGCAAACACATAACGATAGGGCCAGTTCATGCCGACACAGGCGATGAGGTGTTGCCTGAGCGCGTGCTTGCGTACGACACCTTGGTGATGGCAGTGGGCAGCAAGTCAAATTTTTTCGGAACACCGGGCGCCGCCCAATATGCCACCGCACTTGATTCTACCGAGCAGGCTGAGCATTTTCGCTTAAAGCTGCTGCATGCGCTCAGCATGGCTAATCGCAACAAGGCGATGGGCGAAGGCAAGCCTATAAACATCGCTATCGTGGGTGGAGGTGCAACCGGCGTTGAGCTGGCTGCCGAGCTGCTTGAGGCTTACGCCAGCTTTACTTATTACGGGCTTGACCAGCTTGATCCAGGCCATGACTGCCATATCGCCTTGCTTGAAGGGGCCGATCGTATTCTGTCCAACCTTCCTCCCAAAATGTCCACCGCTGCACGCTCGCTACTTGAAGAGCGCGGCGTCACCGTTTATACGTCAGTACGCGTTGCTGCGGTTGAAGAAAAACACCTGATCGACAGCGAGGGAGGGCGTTACCCCGCTGATTTGTGTGTTTGGGCAGCGGGCATCCAGGCTCCGCTGTTTCTGACCGGGCTTGGTCTTGAAACCAACCGTATCCAGCAATTGGTGGTTGACGCACAGCTTCGCACCCAAGACGCCGATATTTTCGCGATAGGTGACTGCGCGCAGGCCCCATGGCTGGGCCAAGAGGGCTACTTGCCGGCGCGTGCACAAGTAGCGCACCAGCAGGCGAGTTTTATGCTCAAACTTATCAAGTCGCGTATTGCTGGTCAGCCCGAGCCGGACACTGTCTTCAAATTCAAAGACTACGGTTCACTGGTGTCAGTAGGGCACAGTCGCGGGGTGGGGAGTTTGATGGGGGTGCTGTCGGGCAAAAGCTGGTTTGTTGAGGGGTTGCTGGCGCGGTTCATGTACATGAGCCTGCATCTGCTGCATCACAAGGCCGTGTTGGGTCCGGTGCGCACCGCATCGCTGGCACTTGGGCGCTTGCTGATGAAACGGGGCGCGCCCCGCGTGAAATTGCATTGATAAGGCCGGCTTGCGGGGTGTACCCGTTGCCGCGCCATGACAGGAGTTACAGAGGTGGCATTACATGCTCAATTTATTTCGCTGTTGGGTCCGATTTTACTGAGTGCCGAGCGTGATCAGCTGACCGGCCTGTATTTTATCGGGCAAAGTGATTGCCCGGTAATTGATGGGCTCGACCGATCTTCGACCATTGATATGTTTGAAGCCGCTGAGGCGGGAAAAGAGGGCGACGTGCCCTGTGAGAAGGCTGTGCGGGCGGGCATGAATGGAGCAATAGCTGGTCAGTCTGGCAGGCCAGATGGTTCGGGCCCGAGTTCAGGCATGCATGCGGGCATGCCCATCAAAGATTTCAAGATACGCCGCCGCGACCTGAACCATGACCTGTTCAGCCGTGAAAACATGCTGCGAACCAGCGGTGAGACGCCTGATAAACCGCTTGCCGTAAAGCAGGGGGCTATTGTGCCCTTGCAAGACAACACCCCGGCGGCGACACATGACATGTTCTGTGAGGTGCACAGTCAGTTGCAAGCGTATTTTGAGGGTAGGCGTGAAGTGTTTACCGTTCCCATGTTGTTGCAAGGTTCGTCGTTGCAAAAACGGGTTTGGGAGGCGCTGCTGACTATCCCGTACGGCGAGTATGTGTCCTACGGCGATGTGGCCGTGGCTGCCGGGTTTACACGACAGCACAGCAGGGCGGTGGGCAAGGCCGTCGGGCAAAACCCCATTAGCATCATGGTGCCCTGTCATCGAGTACTGTCGGGCACGGGCCGACTCAATGGCTATTCTGGTGGCCTTGATCGCAAGGTCACGCTGCTTGAAATTGAAGGGTTTGACGTGTATTGATGGCCTGTACGCCAAAGCTATGCGGTATGTCGCAAGTACCCCCCCTATTGCTTGAAAATAAATCAGCCAATTAAGGTGGGGTGTGAATAACGCGCAAGTTTGCACGGCCGCATTTGGCTGCCAACGCAGCGCTGCCTGCTTAGCGGTGCTTTGCACGTGTGGTGCTCGGTGCCTCATGCTATTAACGACCTACGACCTACGACCTACGACCTGCGACCTGCGACCTGCGACCTGCGACCGGTGACCGGTGACCGGTGACGCGCGCCTGCGCGCCCACGCTTGTGCGCAGAACGGGGATCTCGTCTCGCGGGTGCACGTGGCGGTTAATGGTTGGGCACGTAGAACACACCATATGCCGCCGTTTGCGAGGAGCCTACTGAGGCTTTGCGCGCGTATCGTGCTTCATGATGCGCTCTTTTTCACGCTGCCAGTCTTTGTCGCGCGACGTATCACGCTTGTCGTGCAGCTTTTTGCCACGCCCAAGGCCAAAATCGAGTTTGATGCGCCCGTTTTTGTAGTGCAGGTTAAGCGGCACCAGCGTATAGCCGCGCTGTTCTACCTTGCCGATGAGCTTGCTGATCTCTTCGGCGCGCAGCAGCAGTTTGCGGGTGCGGGTGGCGTTGGGGTGAATATGCGTGGATGCCGTGGATAGCGGGCTGATGTGCATGCCTATAATCCACAGTTCGCCATCGCGAACGATGACGTAGGCTTCTTTAAGCTGTACATGCCCTGCACGTATGGCTTTTACTTCCCATCCTTCAAGCACGAGGCCCGCTTCGAAGCGGTCTTCGATGAAGTAGTCGTGGGATGCTTTTCGGTTGTCAACGATGCTCATGAATCTGAAACGGCCATAAACGGTAAAATCAGTACATTCTATCGACTAACCAACTCTCATGCATGCATAAAGTAGAAAGATCTGTTCTGGTGCCCTACAGTAAGGCCCAAATGTTCGACCTGGTGGCCGATGTGGCCCGATATCCCGAATTTTTGCCCTGGTGCGGCGGCACGGTTGTGCATCAGCACGATGAACACGGCATGGAGGCTTCGATTACGATCAGCCTGGCGGGTATCAAGCAAACCTTTACCACCCGCAACGAACATGACTACCCAAACCTTATTACTGTCAGTCTGGTCGACGGGCCATTTTCACAGCTCAAGGGTACCTGGGCGTTTCATGAACTCAGCGCTGATGCCTGCAAAGTAGCCTATACCATGGAGTACGCATTCGCCAGTCGGGCGCTTGCAGCCGTGGTCGGCCCCATTTTCAATCGCATCGCAACCAGTTTTATTGACTCGTTTACGCACCGCGCGCAAGTGGTCTACGGTGAATAACCGCATTTCCGTAACCGTGGTGTATGCATCGGCGCCAGCTGACGCGTACACTGCAGTAACAGCCGCCGGCATCTGGCAAAAAAGCCTGAACCTGGCATTTGGCACGACGGTAGGGCAGGCTATTTCAGAAAGCGGCTTTTTTGATTGCCACCCACAGTACTCGCGGCAGGCATTGGTCGTCGGCATATACGGCAAGACGTGTGCGCCAGAACGCCAGCTGCTCGATGGTGATCGTATTGAAATTTATCGCCCGCTTAATTTCGACCCCATGGAGTCGCGACGGCGGCGCGCTCAGCATAAACAAAACCGATTGTCGCAAACATGACAAAACACGCGCTTCAAACGCGCTATGGTTAACGGCATTCGTTAAATAGCACGTATACGGCAGCCCCGACTGCTGGCACAAGGAGACAAAAAAATGGATTTTCGCCTTAGCGACGAACAACAGGCTTTTGCACAGGCCGCCCGCGATTTTGCCGTTGGCGAACTGGAGCCCAATGCGGCCCGCTGGGACGCAGAAGGCATCTTTCCTAAAGAGACCTTTGCCCGTGCGGGTGAAATGGGGTTTTGCGCCATTTATGCGCCTGAGTCCATTGGTGGTCTTGGGTTGCCTCGCCTTGATGCCACATTGGTGTTTGAAGAAATGGCCGCCTACGACCCGTCAACCACGGCGTTTTTGACCATACACAATATGGCAGCATGGATGATAGGCTCGTGGGCCACAGATGCCGTGCGCGACGCGTGGGGGCCGTTACTGGCCAGCGGCGAAAAGCTGGCTTCATACTGCCTTACTGAACCCGGTTCAGGCTCAGACGCTGCGTCGCTCAGCACCCGCGCTGACAAACGCGGCAATGCCTACATACTTAACGGCGCAAAGGCGTTTATCTCGGGGGCAGGTGATACCGATGTGCTGGTCGTCATGGCGCGCACCGGCGGCCCTGGTGCCAGCGGTATCTCCGCATTTGTCGTGCCGGCAGACACGGCGGGCATTACCTATGGTCGCAAAGAAGAAAAAATGGGCTGGAACAGCCAGTCAACGCGGTCTATTACTTTTGATAATGTCGAGGTGCCGACCGACCACCTGCTGGGTAAAGAGGGTGAAGGGTTTAAGTTTGCCATGAAAGGGCTGGACGGCGGGCGCATCAACATTGCTACGTGCTCGGTGGGTGCGGCCCAGGGTGCCTACGATGCCGCACGCCGCTATATGGGCGAACGAAAGCAGTTTGGCCAGGCTCTGGCAAGCTTTCAGGCGTTGCAGTTCAAGCTGACTGACATGCTTACGCATATTGTGGCGTCGCGCCAAATGGTGCGGCTGGCGGCTGCCCGGCTTGACGAGGGCGACCCGCAGGCAGGCTCTTACTGCGCGATGGCCAAGCGACTTGCCACCGACTTGTGCTTTCAGGTTTGTCTGGATGCGCAGCAGATCTACGGGGGCTATGGCTATCTGAAAGATTACCCGCTTGAGCGCCTGGTACGCGACACCCGTGTACATCAGATTCTCGAGGGTACTAATGAAATCATGCGTGTTATTTTGGCACGGCAAATTTTGGACAAAGGAGCAGACATTCGATGACTTCCCAGGTGCAATTCCAGATTCTGGACACAGCCGGCAGCAAAAAAATCGGCATTGCCACGCTTAACAGCCCACAAACGCTCAACAGTCTGACTCTCGAAATGTGCGAAGCGCTTGCCGCACAACTGACAGCCTGGCAAGACGACGATAGCATCGGGGTGGTTGTGCTAAATGCCGCTGGCGACAGGGCGTTTTGTGCGGGTGGCGATCTGCAGGGTATGTATAAAGGCATACTCGACAACACCACCGGTGACGCCTGGAACAATGCCTACGCCCGTGAGTTTTTCGATGTTGAGTACCGGCTCGACTACCAGATACATACTTATCCCAAGCCTTTGCTGTGCTGGGGTAGCGGTATCGTGATGGGCGGCGGCGTGGGCCTGATCATGGGTGCCAGCCATCGCGTCGTCACAGAAACCACACGTTATGCCATGCCTGAAATTTCCATAGGCCTGTTTCCCGATGTGGGCGGCACATGGATGCTTTCGCGCCTGCCTGATGGTGTGGGTGTGTTTATGGCACTTACTGGCGCCCAGCTGGGTGCAAGTGACTGCCTGGCCCTGGGCCTGGCTGACTATCAGCTTGATACCGGTGGCTGGGACACGCTGATAGGGCAAATGGAAGAAACGGCGTGGTCTGACGATAGCACCCAAAACAGCCATGTGTTGCATCAGTTGCTGGGGACCTTAGGCTCCGAGCTTTCGACCGAGCCAGGGCCGCTGCAAACGCATTTTTCGTTAATACGCCAGGCCTGCGGTGATGCAGACTTTGACGCAGTGTGTGCAAGCATTGCCAGCTGGGCGGAGCATGATGACCCTTGGTTGCAACGCGCTGCCAAAACGTTTGGGGCGGGTTCGCCCGGTTCGGCGCGACTGAGCTTTACGTTGCTGCGACGGGTTAAGCTAATGTCGCTGGCTGATGTGTTCCGCGAAGAGTACATCGTATCGTTGCAATGTGGTGTCAAGGGTGACTTGCAAGAAGGCATTCGAGCGCTCATCATCGATAAAGACAAACAGCCAAAATGGAATCCGGCAACGTCGGGCGAAGCCACCCACGAATGGGTGCAGCGCTTCTTCGAAGCACCCTGGAGCGACCCGGCCGATCATCCGCTGGCCGACCTGGGTACGAGCAAGGTTAAAGTTAGCTCGTAATCGGGTTGTAGCCCCGCAGTGATCAGGCTGCATCCGTTTTACCCTTGCTGGTTAGGGGCAGTGTGCTTGATGCTTGCTGCTCCCAAAGCACAGGGGGCAGGTTGGTATTAGCCTTGCGGGTTAGGGGCCGTGTGCTTGGTGTTTGCTGCCCCCAAGGCATAGGGGGCAGGTTGGTTTAGCCTTGCTGGTTAAGGGCAGTATGCTCGGTGCTTGCTGCCTCCAAAGCATAGGGGTGCGAGTTGGAAACCCGCCCGCGCTTAGCGTGTAAAAATTTGCTGAGCGTATAAGAATTAAGAAACAAACCATACAAAATTTATCGTACACAGGAGACAAAAAATGAGCCATATTGCATTTATCGGGCTGGGGCATATGGGTGCGCCCATGGCACTCAATCTGCTCAAGGCCGGGCATACGCTGTCTGTATTTGACCTGGTGCCAAGCGCCGTCAAAACGCTGACTGACGCAGGTGCCAGTGCTGCCGAGTCGGCGCAGGCTGCCGTCAAAGGCGTTGATGCTGTAGTAACCATGCTGCCAGCCAGTAAACATGTTGAAGGCCTTTACCTGGGCGAGACCGGGCTGCTGCAGCACATTGCCGCCGGTACACTGGTGATGGAGTGCAGCACCATTGCTGCCGTTTCTGCCCGTAAAGTGGCTGAAGCGGCTGCCGCCAAGGGTATACGCATGATTGATGCGCCCGTTTCGGGTGGCACAGGCGGGGCTGTGGCCGGCACGTTAACGTTTATCGTTGGTGGCACCGACGCGGATCTTGAAGCGGCCATGCCTTACCTGGAAAAAATGGGCAAGAATATTTTCCATGCGGGTGCGGCAGGTGCGGGGCAAGTGGCCAAGATCTGCAACAACATGCTGTTGGGCATTTTAATGGCGGGCACCTCTGAAGCCCTGGCACTGGGTGTCGCAAACGGGCTGGATCCTAAGGTGCTGTCCGATATTATTGCAAAGAGCTCGGGGCGTAACTGGGCCACAGAACTGTACAACCCCTGGCCCGGTGTCATGGAAAATGCGCCGGCATCCAAGAGCTACGCGGGCGGATTCGGGGTTGACCTGATGCTGAAAGACCTTGGTCTGGCGGCCGAGTCGGCATTAAATACCCGTTCAGCTACACCGTTGGGTGAGCTGGCCCGCAATCTGTATTCAATACATAGTAGCCAGGGAAATGGCGGGCTGGATTTCTCCAGCATTTTAAATCTGTATAAAAAATAGGCCGCGCCAGCCTGGGCTCGATTGAAGCAGCCTCGCTAAGGTTAGCCTGACCGGTCGAGCCCGTGACTGGCTGTTTGTTGTATATAAGGCCCTGCAAACGGGGCTCACTGCAAGTTTACGCGGCAGGGCAAACGTTAGCGACTGACGTGCGCTTTGGCGGCTCACAGCGCTTATCGCACCGAGGCTGCGGCCTTGGAGCGTGCTCTAAACGTTTGCAGTTTGCCCGTACAGTAGATGTTGTTTATGAGCACTGGGGCGATCAGCCGCCCCAGCTTGTAACCGTTGGGGGCTGGCGATGTGCGCTAAGCGATCGCTGCAAGCTGGTATGGCAAGGCGTGCTCACGGATACTGGGGCCATCAGCGGTTCCCAGCCTGAAATCGGCCTGGCCCAGGTCAGCGAGTTGGACTTCCATCAACACATACAGCAAACCGTCGGTCTGGGCTGCATTAATGATGCGGCCGCAGGGGTTGCCGGGTGATGTGGCATTGAAGGTGTCGGTACCGGGCAAACTGGCAAGCTCCAGGCCTTGAGGCACTGGCAATACGCCGCAGGCCATGCGGCGCTTTACGGTGCCGCGGTAATGCGCGCGTGCAACCACTTCTTGGCCGGGGTAGCACCCTTTGGTGAAGTTAACCCCCTCGATCAGGTCAAAATTAAGCGTTTGGGGGATGAACATGTCTTGTGTACTGGCTTGCACCCAGGGCAACCCAGCAGTGATGTCTGCCGCCTGCCAGGCTTGGTCAGCACCGGAGGCGATAGCCAAGCCTGCAGATTGGGCCAGCTTAGGTTCTGCTTTGTCGCTGGCCTGTTCTGAAACTAGCCACCAACGTGTTGGGCTGTGCTTCTTAGCGGGAGCGGCGATCCAGGTAGTAGTGGCATGCCGCACCAGTGTCCACGGTGCAGCGTCGTCGGGCATGCTCGTGTCGCCCGGAAAGGCATCTTGCAGGGCAGAAACGGTTACTGAAGAAGCTGTCTGAGCATCGGAGGCATGCGGTGCCAGTGTGTGTGCAGCGATTTGCATAACTTCAGTCTCGTCAGACGATTGCGTCGCTGCACTGGCGTTGACAGCCGGCAAGCTCAGGCCTTGTGGGGCATGCCCATGGACGGCGAGTTCAGTGATGCTTAACTTTACCTTTGCGCGCAACACAAACATGGTCAGCCTTTTTACCAGGGTGTCGGCGAGGTCGCGCCTGACGAGTGCACGTAATACGGGTGCCTCGTCGCGGGTGTCTTTCCAGATGACCATAGAGGCCAGCAGCCGGCCCTTGGCGGTGCAGTAACCGGCAAGCCTGGCTTGGGTATCAGGCAGGCCTTCGACATCTTGTGTAAGCTGCCCATGCAAAAATGAAACCGCGTCGGCGCCAACGGCTTCAATGACTGCAAGCTCGGGAAGGGGAACGAAAAAGGGGGGGGTAGTGTCCATGATGCTATTGATAATCCAAGACAGAGAAAGGCTCAACGATTATGATAACGGGCTTCGGCAAACCTTGCCGGCCTTGCCCATGTTATCTCGGGCTGCTTTTTGCCTGTCGCCCGGCGCAGCGACTACGCTAAACTTAATTATTCATGAAACAAATCAAAAATCTGATTCTCTACCCGCTGCTTCTGCTGGCGTTACTTGCTGCAGCGGTCAGTGCTGCAGCCTGGTACTGGTCAACAAGCCCCGTTACCATGCAACAAGAGCGCATTGACTACATTGTTGCTCCGGGTGCCAGTCCTCGCGCCGTTGCCAGGCTTATGCTCAAATCGGGTATTGATGTCAATGAAGAAGGTTTCGTGCTGCTAGCGCGCCTCAGCGGCCTCGACAAGCAAATTCAGGCTGGCGCCTATGAAGCCTTGCATGGTGATTCACCGCGCCGCCTGCTCGAACGCATGGTTAACGGCGACATGACGCAGGCCAGGCTCACCCTGGTTGAAGGCTGGACATACCAGCGTATACGGCAGGCGTTGCGTGAGGCTCCTCAAGTCAAGCAAACCCTTGAAGGCGTCACTGATCAGCAATTGCTTAAGCAACTGGGCGCCGAGCAGCAGGCACCCGAGGGGCTGTTTTACCCTGACACGTATGTGTTTGTTCCGGGCTCGTCTGACTTTGAAATACTGCGCCGGGCCTACGAGGCTCAGGAAACCATGCTAACAACCCTGTGGGCCGAGCGCGATCCCAAGCTGCCGCTCACTTCCCCGTATGAGGCACTAGTGCTGGCTTCGATTGTGGAGAAAGAAACCGGGCACGAGCAAGATCGCCGGCGCGTTGCCGGGGTATTCATCAACCGTTTGCGGCTGGGCATGCCGCTGCAAACTGACCCCACTGTCATCTACGGCATGGGCGATGCCTACCAGGGCCGTATTCGCAAAAAAGACCTTACTACGGATACCCCCTGGAACACCTATACGCGTGCCGGTTTGCCGCCAACGCCTATTGCCAGCCCCGGGCGCGCGGCGCTGGCCGCCGTGCTTCACCCTGAATCCCACAATTTTCTGTATTTTGTGTCACGAGGTGACGGCACCAGCGAGTTTTCAAGCAATCTAGCCTCGCACAACCGTGCTGTTGCCAAGTACATTCTTGGACAAAAATAATGACTACGCACACCCCGCGAGGCTGTTTTATTTCCCTCGAAGGCCTGGATGGGGCCGGTAAAAGCACTCATGTGCCCTGGCTCGTAGATCAATTAAAGGCCAGAGGCTTGCCCGTGCTCTGCACCCGCGAGCCAGGCGGTACTCCGCTAGGCGAGCAGTTGCGCCAGATACTGCTGGAAACCAGCATGCATCTGAAAACAGAAACCCTGCTTATGTTTGCGGCTCGCTGCGAGCATGTAAATTCAGTCATCTTGCCGGCACTCGAAGCCGGGCAATGGGTAGTTTGCGACCGTTTTACCGACGCCAGTTATGCTTATCAGGGGGGGGGGCGGCAGTTGGGTGAGTCTGCTGTTCATGCGCTTGAGCAATGGGCCATACCAGGTATTCAGCCCGACCGTACCTGGCTGTTTGATGTGCCCCTTGAGGTTGCCCGCGAACGCCTTGCACGCAGCCGCCAGCTTGATCGGTTTGAGCAGGAAGGCGAAGCCTTCTTCCAGCGCACGCGTCAAGCTTATCATCAACGTGTGCAGCAGCAGCCGCATCGTTTTCATCTGGTTGATTCGACGCTTCCTATCGAAGTGGTTAGGTCGCGCCTCGCTGCAGAGGTTGATGCGCTCATAAGCCGTTATGATCGCGACATTGAAGGCGATACACCCTGAGTGAGCTTGTGCTATTTCTGCCCTTCATCGATCGGTTCTCGGCACGAAATAGTTAAAACTGCATTGCGCTCAGATGCCGCAGCAATCTTCACGTTACACAGTCAGCGTAGCGGCGTCCTCGAAGCCAGCGAGGAAAAACCCGCCTTTGAGGGGTAACGCCTCTTTAGGGCCTTCATCATCAGAGGGCGGAAACTGCACTCACTAAGGCGTAAGATCGAACCATCCTTCTTTTAAGTTGAAAGAAATAAAGCTGACTGGATAGGCTGCTTACGTGGACGCGCCACTTGTTACAGTACGCAGGGACATTAGATGAGGCTGCTTACAATTTTCGTAGGTGTGTTGATCGTCCTGTCGGCAATCGGAGGCGTTTTTTTCTGGGGCGTGCAGTCTGGTGAGCCTCTGGCGGTGTTTGACGGCTCAGTGGATACGGCGGTGTCGCTGATCAGGTCATGGGGAGTATGGGGTGTTCTGGCCTCTATGGCACTGATGGCCGTGCATTCATTTTTGCCGTTCCCCGCTGAGGTCATTGCACTCGCTAATGGCATGGTTTACGGCCCCCTTTGGGGTACGGTCGTAACGTGGGCGGGTGCCATGATTGGTGCATCCCTGGCGTTTTGGGTGGTGCGTTCGTTGGGGCGACCCTTTATTAGACGTTTTGTGTCTATCCGACACCAACAGGTGTTGGAGCATTGGTCACGTGATAAGGGAGCTGTTGCCTTACTCCTGAGTCGCTTTATTCCGATGATTGCCTTTAATCTGATCAATTATGCTGCTGCGCTCACTGAGGTGTCATGGTGGACCTTTCTCTGGACCACGGGTCTGGGCATTTTGCCATTGACCATCTTGCTTGCCTCGGCGGGGGACCGCGTGATGGCGCTGCCCCTGTGGGTGTCGTTGGTGATATCGCTCTGTCTGCTGGTAGGCTGGTTCATTGTGGCGCACTGGCGGCGAAGACGATCGAGTGGTGGTTCCCGTTGAAGGTCCAGAGTTTCAGGGAAGACGTGTTTCTACCGCTCGATCAACAGGTTCGTATCAAGCACGTCTGCACGGCTATGAGTTACCAGGATAGGTGGAATAGTCTGACTTGGTAGTGTTTAGCATTTCATAATTCCCGCTCCAGCGTCTGGCATTCAGCCCATACCTGGTGCACGATTTCTGCACTGAGATAGTGATCGACGCGTCCGCGTACATGGCTGATTAAGGATTCTGAGCTCAGTTCATAAGACCAGTCTTCGGTGGCTGACTCGGCGGATTTGCGCTGCGAGAGCAGGCGCCATTTGGCGCACCAGGTAATAGACCACAGCCACATAGCCAGACGCAGGGGGCCATGCCAGCCGCGCGTGGCCTGAGCCGTGGCGGCATCCATGGCGTCTTCCCAGGCGGTGTAGGCCGATAGTACGTGCTCATGGGTCAGTTCGGCATAGGTCTCGGTATCCCAGGTTGTCGACGTATATAGCGTGGCGTGTGCGAGATCAAACGAGGGATAGCTATAGCGTGCCTTTTCCAGATCCACCAGAATGGCTAGATGGTTGGGTGTCATTAGAAAGTTACCGGGATGCGTGTCAAACGAAATCAGACGCCTGGGTGGCCGGGCACGCGCATCGCATCGCTGCGCCAGGTTTTTTAGCCCCTGACGTATTTCCCTAAGACTGGTGGGTGAGAGGCACGCCTGATCCAGAAATGCCGCCTGCTGACTGATTTCATCGAGCATATCCTTCAAAGGATCGATTGAGTGCCGTAGTGGCGCACGTTGGGCCTCAATAGGCAGCGGCAGGGCATGAAAACTGGCCATGGCGCGGCTAAT
This sequence comes from Alcaligenaceae bacterium, assembly GCA_013416395.1. Classification (GTDB taxonomy): domain Bacteria; phylum Pseudomonadota; class Gammaproteobacteria; order Burkholderiales; family Burkholderiaceae_B; genus Allopusillimonas. The sequence continues at coordinate 422,343 of JACCEP010000003.1, read as the reverse complement.
GGCACCGAGATCGGCGGGCAGGCAAGGCGTGGTTCCGATAATTTCCTCGACCAGCAACGCCCCGCGCGGTAGCGATGGGCTTGGCAGCAGAATATCGATCAGCTTTGGCGCATGGCCGCCGCGCGAAGCGCGTCTGAATGCGGCCGCTTGGTAGCGCAGGTTGTCCTGTGCGCAGAGGCTCAACTGGCTTTGCTTGGGGATGCGTGCGATCACACCCGTACCAACGATGCGCACATGCTGGTGAGCCAGACCTTTGTCGGGCATTACCTCCAAACGACAGCCGGTATAGTCGGATTTACTGGCCAGCAGCGCCTGCGCCAGAGAACGACTTATTGTCTGATCAGGTGCCGGTAACTCTGAAACCTGCATGTGCCTTCTCGGTGGGTGAATGTTTACGGGTACGGTTACGCAGCTTGTCATGGCAGAACTCCACCTATCTTCGATGGACCCCTGCCGTGATCAGGATACGTTTGCTGCTGATGTTCATGACTGACATTCTAAAGTTTGTCTTGTGTTTTTGTGTCGAAGTCGTTGGCGTCATGGCGCTCGTGCAACTGCTTGGCAGGATCGCCGGATACGCGGTTGACCATGCGCCCGCGGGCCACTGCGGGTCGCGCCAGAATCGTGTCGGCCCATCGCTGTACGTTCGTGTAGTCCTGTACCGATAGAAATTCGGCCGCGCCGTATTGCCAGCCTTTGGCCAAACCCCCGTACCAGGGAAATACCGCGATGTCTGCTATGGTGTAGTCGCTACCGCCCAGGTACTCGCTTTCGGCCAAGCGGCGATCCAACACGTCGAGCTGGCGCTTGACCTCCATCGCATATCGATCGATAGCGTATTCGATCTTGACTGGCGCATAGGTATAGAAGTGGCCGAAGCCGCCGCCCAGATAAGGTGCGCTGCCCATCTGCCAGAACAGCCAGGACAGGCATTCGGCGCGCCCGGGGTGCGCCGTCGGTATCAGGGCGCCAAATTTCTCGGCAAGATAGACGAGAATGGCACCGGACTCGAACACCCGCACAGGTTCTGGGCCCGAGTGGTCCATTAAGGCGGGGATCTTGGAATTTGGGTTAACGTCGACAAAGCCGCTGCCGAACTGGTCACCGTCGCGGATACGGATAAGCCACGCGTCGTATTCGGCACCCGTGTGCCCGAGAGCCAGCAGCTCTTCCAGCATGATCGTGACTTTCTGGCCGTTGGGCGTGGCGAGCGAATAGAGCTGCAGCGGGTGGCGTCCGACTGGCAGCGCCTTGTCGTGGGTAGGCCCTGCGATCGGCCGATTGACGCTCGCAAAGGTGCCCCCGTTGGGTTTGTTCCAGGTCCAGACGCTTGGTGGTGTGTATTCGGTGGAATCCGTCATGCTTTCATTCTCCATAAATGCCTGTGCCTGCCTCAAGCGACAGGAGGATAGTCGGATGGGAAAAGTGCGCGCTTTATCAAGGAGCACTCGGGCACTATGTCAATTGCAGTGTTGCACAGCGAACCCAGCATTGCGATATGTTGCCACCTCGTGAGGCGATTGGCGCATTTTTCGCAGACATAGTCGAGCGGTCGCTTAGTGATCGTCAGCATAAAGCATGCATGTTGGCCAATTGATGACTCTTTCATGCGGTTTACATAGAGGCGGCTGCATCAAGTCGCTATTGGCCAGAGAACGGGTTTCATTACGTTTACAATGCCCAAGAAGCTTCGGCGGTCCAGTTTAGGGTTTGTGTTTTTCAGGCGATTAGCTGTGAATATGTGCGTAGGCATAATGAAATTTGAAGTGAAGAGCTCTTTGTTGAGTAGAGTTCTTGCTAATCTATCCACACTCACCAATTTAAGTTCTCAGTGGTTTACATTGAAAGCTAAACAAAAGCATGGCGCGGGTGAATGCAACTATGTGTCCTGGCTTGTCGGTCGATTCGTGCAAGAAGGCGATACACCATGAGTGATCTTGTGTCTTTTCTGCCCTGGCATGAAGCCCCTGCACGACAATGGTTATCGCAGCGCGAGCGTTTCGCCCACGCCTGGCTGATTCACGGGCTGCCTGGCATTGGCAAGCGGCAGTTTGCGCTGGCTGCTGCGGGTAGCTTGCTGTGCGAGTCGCCGACGCAGGGCCTGGCCTGTGGTCATTGTGTGGCCTGCCAGTGGTTGGCGCATGGTAATCACCCTGATCTGCGTCGCATTCGTCCCGACGCCGTGGCCTTTGAAGAGGGGGCGGGTCTTAATGACGCAGAAAGCGCGCAGACGGGGGCCACTAAAAAGGCACCTTCTAAAGAAATCCGTGTTGATCAATTGCGAGCACTAGGCGGGTGGTTTAATACCGCCACGCATCGCGGCGGATGGCGGGTCGCAGTTATATACCCGGCCAGAGCCATGAACCAGATTACCGCTAATGCACTGTTAAAGGTGCTCGAAGAGCCTCCGGCTCATACCGTGTTTCTGCTGGTGGCCGATGCCCCAGACCGCCTGCTTCCAACCCTGGTTTCACGCTGCCGACGCTTACCACTGCCCGTGCCGGGCCCGCAGGAGAGTTTAAATTGGCTGAAACAACAGGGGGTTGACCAGGCTTCTGATTGGCTGGCTGCGGCAGGAGGGGCGCCACTGCTGGCGCAGGCCATGGCCGAGGCGGGTGGTAGCCCTTGTCCGGCTTGGCTGCAAGATTTTATGGCGGCAGTTATGTCGGGGCCAACCGCCGATATCGGGCCGTTGGCCGATCAGCTCGAAAAAACCTCGCCTGAGGTCTGGATTGACGCGCTGCAGCGGCTGTTTCTTGATCTGTTGCTGGCGGCGTCGCAGGCCTCGGTTCGATACTACCCGGCCATTAGCAAGCAGACGGTGCGTATTGCCGACCGGGCCTCCCGCGCCAACCTGGCCGATACGGCCAAATGGTTGAATCAGCAGCGCGCCGTAGCCGGCCACCCGCTCAACGCCAAGCTATTTGTGCATAGCGCTCTGCAACGGGCGGCGCTTGCGTGCGCACCGCAGGCTTAAAATAGCCCTACACTGAGGGTGCTTCAGGCTGTACGCTTGGCATTCGCCTCTTTTCATTCCTTTTGTCACAAGCACTTCTATGTACGTAGATTCTCATTGTCATCTTAATTTTCCTGAACTTGCAGCTAATTTGCCCGAGATTTTGCAGCGCATGGCGCAAAATCAGGTTAGCCATGCGCTGGTCGTCAGCGTGTGCATGCCTGATTGGCCAGGTTTGATGGCTTTGGTCGAGCCGCATGATCATCTTTATGCGTCGGTAGGCGTCCATCCTGACTACCAAGACACCCCTGAGCCTACGGTAGCTCAACTGGTTGAGCTGGGGCAGTCTGACAAGGTGGCTGCACTGGGTGAAACCGGGCTTGATTATTTTCGCCTTGAAGAGCCACTTGAGTGGCAGCGCGAACGTTTTCGTACCCATATCCGCGCCAGCCGTGAGAGCGGGCTGCCGATTATTATTCACACCCGGTCGGCCAGTGAAGACACGCTACGCATCATGAAGGAAGAGGGGGCTGACAAAGTGGGCGGGGTAATGCACTGCTTTACCGAGTCGTGGGAAGTTGCTCAGGCAGCCATGGATCTTAATTTTTATATTTCGCTGTCGGGCATTGTTACGTTCAAGAAGGCAGAAGATCTGCAGCAGCTGGCACGCAAGATGCCGCTGGACCGGTTGTTGATTGAAACCGACTCACCGTATCTGGCACCTGTGCCGCACCGAGGCAAGCTTAACGATCCATCCAAGGTGATGCATGTTGCCGAAAAAATAGCTGATTTGCGCGGTATATCGGCTGCAGAGGTAGGTCAGGCTACAACTGATAATTTCTTTAGGTTATTCAATAAGATAAAGAGATAACTTCATGTTAAATATTTAAAGTAGATTATTAATCTATGCTTTAAAAAAATAAGTTGTTTTAAATCAAATGGATATGCCAGATTATTGATGTTAATAATCTAAAGTATTTTATATGATATTGCTTCTTAAGCGCCTACTTTTTGGATGAGTTTAAGTTAATGTAATAATTTATATATATCGTCTAATACATTGATTTATATAGTTTAATGTATCTGGTATCTGGTATCTGGTATCTGGTATCTGATTTCTGATTCCGAATTTCTGGTTTGGGGCATCTAGCATCTGGCTTTTGTTTACCGATTGCCAATTGCTGTTTGTTGTTGTTGTTGTTGTTGTTGTTGTTCCTGGCTCTTGTCGTTTTTAATCTTGCCGATACCGATACCGATACCGATACCGATACCGATACCGATACCGATACCGATACCGATACCGATAATGGGCTACGCAGGTAGGCGCGGCACATGGCTGTGTAAGCAGGAACAACACTTCGCCGTGCAAAGCATGATGAAGCTGTGTTTATTAGCGGGTGCGCTCGAGCAGGTGGTTTTGCCTGCCCTGTTCGCTTTACCCTGACGTGTTTTTTTACCCCACTGTTTTATCTGTATGGTTTATTTTGCTTCTGGAGACCGCATGACCCGTAAACTTGCCGCCTTTGACCCCAACCTTCAGGTAGAACACCACGTGGCAACGGGGCGCCACGCTCGTTTGTCTAGGGGGGCCCGGGCGAGCCTCGCATTGGCTGGTCTGTTGGTGTGTATGGCCGCGTATGGTGCAAACCCGTCAGGTTGGTGGGTAAATATCACCAACAATCGTGCAGCCGAGGTCAAAACCATGCTGGCCAAGGGGGCAGACCCCAACGCCGTCAGCCCTGACGGGCAACCCGCCATTATGCAGGCCATCCGGGACGGCGCGTGGGACGTCTATGACGTGCTGCTGAATGATAGGGGTACGGTGCTCAATGCCATTAACATTCATCGCGAAACCCCGCTGATGTATCTGGCCGTGCTGGGAGAAACCAAGCGAGCACAAGATCTTATACGGCGTGGTGCGCTGGTCAACCGGATTGGCGGGTGGACGCCGTTGCAGTATGCGGCCTCAAAGGGGCGTCTGGAAACGGTAAAAATGCTGGTCGCCAACAAGGCCATTGTGAACGCGCAAGCTCCTGACGGCACTTCTGCGCTGATGATGGCAGCGTACGCCGGCAGTGAGCCCGTCGTGCGTTATCTGCTGGAGCAGGGCGCTGATGTCACCATGCAAAATCTCAATAAGTGGGATGCTGCAGACTGGGCACGGCACAAAAAAAACACGTCGTTGGCGAAAAAGCTCGACGATCTGACGGCCACAGAGATGGCTAGCCGTAATGTTCAACGCCAGGGTGGCGCATCCGCACCCGTGGCCGGTGGCCCTGGCAGCACAGGTATGGGTGATCAGCCCGGCAGTGTGCCTGCGTCTGGGGCAAGTCAGGCGGCATCGGGGCGTAGCGATACCAATACGCCAGCGCCATCTGCTGAATCGCCGTCATCCCGGTACTTTAATCTTGATCGCTTCGATAAGCCGGCTGAACACTGAACCCTGGAAAACAGTGCAGGTTGAGCCTGCTTTTGTTCAAATTAAGTGCGTGCACCATCTGTCGGCGGGGGAAACGCCGCCTGGCAGATAAGCCGGCGGGTCTGACTTAATCCTGCTGCTGCAGTAACCCACCGCCAACTTTATGGCTTAAGAAGGCAAAAACTCAGGTTTGAGAATGCCGCGCAGGCTGTCATACGAAATCACTAGCTCTGGCTGCCCGGCAGAATAAGGCGCGATCTGGTATGAGTCATATTTGATCACCAGACCTTGGTCGGTAAAGGCATAGTTGGTGCTTTCCTGAAACGGCCATTGCCTGACAAAGGTGTTCAGGTCGCCGACAAGCTCCGGGTTGGCTGACAGCCAGCGGGCATGCGCTTCTTTGAGGGCGGCGTTGTAAGCCTGGCGTTGGCCCGGGCGCAATACATCGGCCAGGCTTAGCACCTTGGCCGTTTTGTTATCCCAATTAAGAAACTGGGTCGCCGATATACCATGAGTCATACCCGTCATGTACTGCCAGGTATCGAGCTCAACGACTGTGAGGCTGCTGTTGCGATACCGGGTACGGGCCGACAGCAGAGTAGAGTCGCGCGGTGCTGCCGTTTTCCAGAAGTATTGTTCGTATTCTGCAATGTTTGAATAGGCTGGCACAGTGCTGTTGCCGATTCCTGTCATATAGGCCAGCGCGTTATCGATCAGATCGCTCAGTTTTGGGTTACCGGGAAAGACGATGGAATCGACCTTTATCGTTGGGCAGTCGCCCTTGCAGCCTGGTTTGCTGTGCTCCCATTTAACGGGCTGTGTGAATAAACCATCTTTGCTGGTTTCCTGGCCTGTCAGCACGGGTATGCGTGAGATGTTGGATGGCGGGCTGGCGCAGGCGCCAACCAGGCCGCACATTGCGAGTGCCAGCGCCAGTCGGCGTATGCGGTGCATGCCAAGGGCTCCCAGGGTAGCGATTGAGCGCTGCGTCACGCGCCTTCCTGTAAGCCCGACACTGGCATAACCGGTGGCGTGTTCTTTTACACCTGGCAAAGCCATGGCGCGAGCAGGTTTCTGCTGGCCAATGCCGTATCGCGGGCCGGCTGACGGCATGAAATAGGTTTCCAACATGTAGATCATCTCCTGGGCTGGCCGCAATTATCTGACTGTCGTGGCATCTTGGCCGAACAGGATTTTGCGGGATTCCTCATCGCTGACCGATGGGCCAGTATTGATTTTTTCTGCAACCGCGTAGGCGCGCTGCGTGGCAGGGCGGTTGGCGATCGTGTCGAACCAGCGCTTCAGATGGGGGAAGTCATCCAGGTTTTGACTTTGTCGTGCGTGAGGCACAACCCAGGGGTAGCAGGCCATGTCGGCGATGGAATAGTCGCCCGCAATGAACTCACCCTTGGCCAGCTGTTTGTCCAGTACGCCATAAAGGCGCGCTGTTTCGCGCACATAGCGATCTATGGCGTAGGACAGCTTTTCGGCGGCGTAGCCACTAAAGTGGTGGTTTTGGCCGGCCATAGGGCCCAGACCACCCATTTGCCAGAATAGCCACTGCAATACTTGGGTACGCGCTCGCAATGTGGGGGGAAGAAACTGGCCTGATTTCTCAGCCAGGTAAAGAAGAATGGCGCCTGACTCGAAAATAGGTATGGGTGCGCCGCCGCCGTCGGGCTCATGGTCAACAATGGCTGGAATCCGGTTGTTGGGCGATATCTGCAGAAACTCAGGCGCAAACTGGTCACCTTTTCCGATATTGATGGGAAAGATTTTGTACGGCAGACCGGTTTCTTCAAGAAACATCGTAATCTTGTGCCCGTTGGGCGTCGTCCAGTAATACAGGTCTATCATCGATAAAGCTTCCTGGTAATGGTATGAGAAACGTGTACGGCCGCTGCTTACTGTTTGGCGGCAGCCCATTGCCGGACAGCTGCCAGCGTGCGAGGCACATGCTCATCTGGGCTGCCGCTTTGATAGCTATAGTAAACCTTGTGGTCAGGTGTAATCACGTATGAAATGCGACTTGCCTTATCGGGCATGAAAGCACTCTGGGCACCATAGGCCTTGATGACTTTGGCATCGACGTCTGAGGCCACGGCAAATTTGCCGCGACAGGCACTGACAGAAAATTCTTTTAGTTTTTCGAGATCATCGGCCGATATGCCGAGAACGGTTGCGCCCGCCTGTTTGTAGTCACTCATGGCCTCGGCAAAGTTATGCGCCTCGATGGTGCAGCCTTTGGTGAATGCAGCCGGGTAAAAGTAGAGCACAACCGGGCCTTTTTTAAGGGCGTCGTCCAAGCTGAATGGAAAGGCTTCGCCTGCGAGCGTGGCCTCAAGTGTAAAGCCAGGCGCGGCTTGGCCAGGTTTAAGTTCGGCAGCGGCTGGGCCAGCAAAAATCACTGTGCAAGCCAGTAGGGCATTTCTTAAAAATACAACCCGGGTTGCATTCAGCATGGCGGATCCTTGTGTAAAACTCGGCTAACATGTATTTTTTTAGCAATAAAAAGCGTGTGTCGACATCCATGACCAAAATCTATCATAACCCTCGTTGTGGCACTTCACGAACGGTGCTGCAAACCCTTCAAGACCGTGGGCTTCAACCCGAAATCATTGAATATCTAAAAACACCGTTAACGCGTGAGGCATTGGCCTCGCTGATTCGTGATGCTGGGCTTAGCGTTCGTGAAGCCATGCGGGCTAAAGAATCGATATACGAAGAACTGGGGTTGGCTGATCCGGCCCTTACCGACGAGCAACTGCTCAATGCCATGGTAGAACACCCCATTCTTATGAACAGGCCTTTTGTCTGCACCGAAAAAGGCAGCCGACTGTGCAGGCCGGCCGCGGTCGTCGATGAAATTCTTTAATCGCACCGTTCATGACAACAAGGGCTGATAGCCCATTAGTGACACTTCGTTATGACGCTTGAAGCGTTCTTGCTGGTTGTGTGCGCAGCCGCACTACACGCCACATGGAATCTTGTGTCCAAAAAAGCCGCCGGTGCTGCCGGTGACTTTGTCTTTAGCTATCGATTAATTTCCATGGTGCTTTACGCGCCGTGGGTCGCCTATATTTTGTGGTTCGATGGCATGCAGTGGAATGCCACGGTGGTGCTGTTTGTTGTTCTGGCCAGCGTGCTGCACCTGGCCTACAGCCTTTGCCTGCAGCGCGGCTATCAGGTTGCCGACCTGTCTGTCGTGTATCCCATTGCCAGAGGTACCGGGCCTTTGCTGTCCAGCCTGGGCGCATTCATTTTGCTTGGTGAGCATTCATCAGGTTCAGGCCTTTTGGGCATTGCCTGCGTTGTCGCAGGCATTATGCTGATTGCATCAGGTGGGCAGTTGCGTCGCTTTTTGACGCCGGCGGCCATGCAGGGCATACGCTGGGGGTTGTTCATCGGTTTTTTTATCGCCCTGTACACGCTTGTCGATGCTTATAGCGTAAAAGTTCTGCTGGTCGCGCCGGTGGTCCTCGACTGGCTGTCAGCGTTGGGCAGTGTCATTCTCATGACGCCTCGAGCAATTGTGCGGCGCAAAACAATGATGGTGCAGATGCAGGGGAAGTGGCGTTATGCGTTTATTGTTGGTCTGCTCTCGCCGTTGGCCTATATTTTGGTGCTTTATGCCTACCAGATGGGCGGCAACGTCAGTTTGATCGCACCGCTGCGGGAAATGTCGATGATGATGGGCACGATTGCAGGTTTTTTCATACTCAAGGAAAAAGCGTCGCCTGCACGCATGATGGGCTGCGTCATCATCATTGCTGGCGTGATCCTTCTGGCTGCGTGAAGTGGTGTATAGGCATGGCGTTTTCCGATTACGGAGAGTAAACTATCCGTAATCGGAGAGCATAATGAGTTTTGCCTACGCATACCCCCTCAGCCGTTTTGAACCTGCCGTTGTACCAGACCTTAATCACCGGGCCACCCGCGAAAGGTTGTCGGCTTCGGCACTTAAAGGCTTTTTCAAGCTTGCCCATGCCTGGCAGCTTCGTGATGAAGACGCCTGCACGTTGCTTGGCGGGCTTTCGAGCAGCACATTTTACGAATGGAAAAAAAAGCCGGCGCGTGTGCTCGAGGTTGACCGGATCACCCGCATTTCATACTTGCTGGGCATCTACAAAGCCTTGCATATTTTGTATGGCAGTAAGTTGGCGGATCAATGGGTTGGCATGCCTAACCGCAACCTGCTTTTCGGCGGCAAAACCCCGCTGGCGTATATGCTAGAGGGCGGCTTGCCTGCCATGCAAACTATTCGACAACTGCTGGATGCACGCCGCGGCGGCATGTAACCGCCCATGCCCGCATCTAACCTACACAGACCAGGTTGGCGTGAGCCGCCGCTAACGGCTATGCGGCTGGTCGATACCTGTCGCTTGCTGCCTTCCCGTTTTGTTGACGAAGAAGATTCCGTATTAAGCGCGCTGGCTGATAATCAGGCACATTTACAAGAATTATTTGAGCTTGATAATGCCACCAATCAGCGTCTGGCGGCCGAGCGAGGCGCACGCCCGGGCATTGGTATTGATGAACTGGTATTTGGCGTGCCTAATTTTCGTATTATTAACGCGGCGTTTACCTACGCGCGCCCCGAAGGCAGTCGGTTTAATGATGGCAGTCGTGGGGCTTGGTATTGCGCGTTTGATGCAGAAACAGCGCTGGCCGAAATTATTTTTCACAAAACCGTGGAATATGCTGAAATCGATTATTTTCAGGACAGCGTTAGCTATCAGCTGATGCTTGCTGATTTCAGTGCACAATTTCATGACATACGCCGTGCAAAAGGCTATGGCAGTTGTCTGAACCCTGTCAGCTACATTGCCTCACAGGAGTTGGCAGCATTTCTTACCGAATGCGGTTCTTTGGGGCTTGTTTACCCCAGCGTCCGGCATGCAGAGGGCACCAATCTTGTTTGCTTCCGGCCTGCTCTGGTGAACAATGTGCGCAAAAGCTCGGCCTACCAGTTAACGTGGAATGGTTCGCCTACACCTGTGGTTTCAGTGCAAAAGGCCAAAAGGCGGCGCAGCGACAAAGGTAACGCTGTGACAAAACGGCAAGAGTAAGACCCATTAAATGCAGCTCCGTGTTTTGGTTTTGGGTTACCCGTTTGGTGATAAATAAATGCACCCGTCACGAGCAAGCAGCGTGACGGGTGCGAAGTTGAAGCCTGCAGCATGCAGCAACGAGACGGTTTAAAAGATGCAGCGTCGGCGGGGGAATATACCCGTATTTATCGCAGGGCGTTACCGACGCTTATACATTTTAAGCAGTAGCCTTGTCGCTGGCGTTAGTCCCAATAGCCTGGCTGGCGGTAGTAGGCATGCAATCGGGTTTCAAAATCGCGATCAATGGGCGCGTCCTCATCATACTCAGGGCTATTTTTGATCTGCTCTCGCGTTAACGAGGTTTGTACGGCGTTGTCCGTCCAGTCTATGCGAGTGATCCATTGCGCGGATATCAGTACTTTCTTGCCGCCGGGCCACCAATTGCGAGTATCAACCAAAATGTAGCGTATTGCCCATGCTTCATCGTCAAAAATAACGTCCTCGAGATGGCCGATTTCACCATCGGTGCCGGCAATGTGATAACCGCTGATATGGTCGGCACTGCGCAGATGGGCGTCTTCGGGGTTTTCGCTCGCACGTGCCACAACTTCATCAGGACGCAGTTCGGGCGGCGCTATACCGATCGATTCGCGTAAAGGTAATTCCGGATACCCCGATGCGCCCCAAAGATAGGGGCCGCTCCAGTAATGACCATAGCCGTAATAGGCAGAGTACTCGCCCTCAAGCCGCCGCGAAACCGGCTCATGCGCATCAATTTCAGGGCTGTTTTTTACCTGATCCAAGGTTAATGACACCTGAACAGCCGCATCCACATCATCGACGCGGACCACAGAGTAAGGTGACACTAAGACACTTTTTCGGGAGAACCACGAACCCGTTTGCACGATTAGATACCGAACCCCCCATTTTTCGTCGTCAAAGTAGATATCTTTGATTTTCCCCAGCTCGTCGTCAGTCGCCTGGATGGCGTAGCCATAGAGCGTGCTTGCTTTGCGTAGCATGTTTTTCTCCTTTTGTTCACAATGCTTCCGGATGTGGAGCAAGTGTCATGCCCGAGCGCTGCGACAAGGAATGATGGCTTGTGGGCTTGTTCGATCACGGTTGGCAATTGCGCTACACTGGATCGGCGCCGCGCTGTCGCTGAGCCAACATGTCCAACACTTTCAGCGCGTGTACGCCATCATGTAGGAGTGCCGCATGCATCTTGATGCGCTGATGTTGTCCCGTATCCAGTTCGCGTTTACGATTTCCTTCCACATTATCTTTCCGGCCATTACCATCGGCCTAGCCAGCTATCTCGCTGTGCTTGAAGCCTGTTGGCTCAAGACAGGCCGCGCCAAATACCGTGAGCTTTATCACTATTGGCTCAAGGTTTTTTCCGTTAATTTCGGCATGGGTGTGGTCTCGGGCCTGGTCATGGCTTACCAGTTTGGCACGAACTGGAGCCAGTTTTCGGCTTTTGCAGGGGGTATTACAGGCCCTTTGCTCGCGTATGAAGTGCTCACGGCGTTTTTTCTCGAGGCGGGCTTTCTGGGCGTTATGCTGTTTGGCTGGTCACGCGTGGGGCCAGGGCTGCATATGTTCTCCACCCTTATGGTCGCGCTGGGTACGCTCATTTCGGCTACCTGGATTATCGCCTCCAATAGCTGGATGCATACACCGGCCGGTTACGGCATTATCGATGGTCGCGTCGTTCCACTAGATTGGCTGGCGGTTATTTTTAACCCGTCATTTCCTTATCGGCTGGTGCACATGACCATTGCTGCGTTTCTTTCTACGGCGCTTCTGGTTGGGGCCTCTGCCGCCTGGCATTTATTGCGAGGCAATGATAAGCCGGCCATACGGAAAATGCTCTCCATGGCCATGTGGATGATGCTCATCGTCACGCCTATTCAGATCGTAGTGGGCGATTTTCATGGCCTGAACACCCTCAAGTATCAGCCTGCCAAGATCGCCGCGATCGAAGGTCACTGGGAAAACCAGCCAGGTGAAGCTGTACCACTGACGCTGTTTGGATGGCCCGATATGCAGGAAGAGAAAAACCATTTTGCGGTCGAAATTCCGCATCTGGGAAGCCTGATACTGACGCATACCTTCGATGGGCAGTTTCCGGGCCTGAAAGAATTCGCCCCCGAAGATCGGCCTAATGTGCCGATTGTGTTCTGGTCGTTCCGTGTCATGGTGGGGCTGGGCGTGCTGATGATAGGGCTGGGCATCTGGGCGGCATGGGCACGCTGGCGTGGCCAGCTTTATGATTCGCGGCCCTTGCTGCGTTTTGCCATGTATATGGGCCCAATGGGGTTGGTGGCGTTGCTGGCTGGGTGGTTTACCACAGAGATCGGGCGCCAGCCGTGGATTATTTATGGCCTTATGCGCACCGCCGATGCCGTCACCCCTAACAGTGCAGGGGCTGTGGGGCTAACCCTGGCCTTGTTTGTGATTGTATATTTTGTCATTTTCGGTGCGGGTATTGTTTATATACTGCGGCTGATACGTCAGGGGCCCCAGGCTATTGACCCTGAACCATCAGGCAGCCACCTCGATGAGGTGCATCGCCCGGCGCGCCCCTTGTCGGCCGCTGACGATGACCTGGATAACTCCATTACTTCTGGCAGCAGGTGACCGGCATGGGTATTGATCTTGCTTTAGTGTGGGCCGTGATCATTTTGTTTGGCATTCTGATGTACGTCATCATGGATGGCTTCGACCTTGGCATCGGCATTCTGTTTCCCTTTTTCAAAGAGGAACATGACCGCAATGTGATGATGAATACGGTGGCCCCCGTCTGGGACGGCAATGAGACGTGGCTGGTGCTGGGGGGAGCGGGCTTGCTCGCTGCTTTCCCGCTGGCTTACGCCGTGATTCTGCATGCGTTTATGTTGCCGCTTATTTTTATGCTGCTTGGCCTTATTTTTCGGGGCGTGGCGTTTGAGTTTCGCTTCAAGGCTCACGAAACCGGGCGCCATTGGTGGGATAAGGCATTTATATTCGGTTCGGTGTGTGCCACGTTTTTCCAGGGTGTCACCCTGGGCGGCTTTATTCAGGGCATCCCGGTGGTCGACGGCAACTATACCGGTGGGACGCTGGGCTGGCTGACCCCGTTTTCGGTGTTTACCGGCTTGGGATTATTGGTGGCCTATGGGCTTTTGGGCAGTACCTGGCTGGTGTTAAAAACCCATGGTGAGCTGCACGATCGCATGCGCAGCCTGGCCCGGCCTTTAACGTGGACCTTGCTGGGTGTCATCGTCATCATCAGCATCTGGACGCCCCTTACACACCCAGACATTGCCCAGCGCTGGTTCAGCCTGCCCAACTTATTCTGGTTTGCGCCGGTGCCCATTCTTGTTGCCCTGACTGCATGGTATTTATTGCGTTGTCTCGGGCGTGAGCCACATGGCGGGCCCTTTATCCTTACCCTTGTCCTTATCTTTCTGGGCTATAGCGGTTTAGGTATTAGTGTTTGGCCCAATATTATTCCACCCGACATCAGCATCTGGCAGGCTTCAGGCCCGCCGCAAAGCCAGGGGTTTACGCTGGTCGGAGCATTGCTAATCATACCCATGATACTTGGGTATACGGGGTGGTCGTATTACGTGTTTCGCGGCAAGGTATCGGTTGACGATGGCTACCACTGATCCGCCGGACCTCTCGCAGCGGCCGCAATCCGGCTCGCAGCAATCGATGCGGCCACAACGAGCCCAACCGGACACGCAAAATGCGCAGCTTGCAGCGCCGCAGCGAATCACTGCATTGTCATGGTGGCGGCGGCTGGGCTGGCTAGTGCTTATCTGGGGTGCCAGTATTGTCGCGCTGGCCATGGTGGCGGGTTTGCTCAAATTGTTTATGAACGCTGCTGGCCTGAGCGCATAAGCCGCGAGGCTTAAGGGCCACGTTACGGAAACCGCCATAATCACGTGGGGCTTAAGAGCCCCATTACAGCAACTGCCATAAGCGCGAGAGCGCACGCGAAATCAACACGCCAGAGCAAGACGCCGGGGTTAAATCACGACTAGTACACCTAACTATGCCTCTGCGCCATGAATGACGTCGCAGAGGCATTACGCAACAAGCGAGTCTGACCTTGACCTTGCCATGATGGTAAGGTCTACAGTAAAGACTGTCTTGTTATTTTCAGGTGCATAGTATGGATCAAGCTCTGCGTACACCCGACCGCGCGCCGCTGGGCAGCGGCATGGCGACGGGCGCCGCTATAAACCTTTCGGTGCAGGGCATGACTTGCGCTTCCTGTGTTGGACGCGTAGAGCGTGCCCTGGCTGCTGTACCTGGCGTTGCCCGTGCCAATGTCAATTTAGCCACAGAACAGGCGCATATCCAGGCTGAAGCTGGCGTTACCGGTGATCTCCTGGTTCAGGCCGTTGCCAAGGCAGGCTATGAAGCGCAGGTGCTGTCTGACGATAACCGCCACAGCGACGAGGCTGAAGCCCGTCACGATGCCGAGGCGGACGCACTCAGAAAAGCCTTGTGGCTGGCAGCACTGCTGACGTTGCCGGTGTTTATTCTTGAAATGGGCTCGCACCTTATTCCTGGTGTGCACCGGCTTCTTGCAAACACCATAGGTATGCAGAACAGTTGGTATCTGCAGTTTGTTTTGACTACGGTGGTGCTCTTGTTGCCCGGTCGCCGATTTTTTACGGTCGGCATCCCGGCGTTGCTACGTCGTGCGCCCGACATGAACTCGCTGGTTGCCCTTGGCGCGGGCGCTGCTTATGCCTACTCCGTCGTCGCGACATTTTTTCCTTTCTTGCTGCCGCCTAGCGCTATTAATGTGTATTACGAGGCAGCCGCCGTCATTGTTACCTTGATTTTATTGGGCCGCTGGCTTGAGGCTGGCGCCAAGGGCCGTACGTCCGAGGCCATAAAGCGCTTGATGAAGCTGCAACCGGATACGGCCAGAGTGCTGCGCGACGGTCAGTGGACGGATGCCAGTGTATCCAGCCTTAGTCGAGGCGAGACGGTGGCGCTACGGCCCGGTGAACGCGTGCCTGTTGATGGCATCGTTATAGAGGGTTCAAGTTATATCGACGAATCTATGATTAGCGGCGAACCTGTGCCAGCACAGAAAAACGAGGGTGCTGCTGTGGTGGCCGGTACGGTAAACCAGAGCGGGGCGTTGACATTGAAGGTTACCAAGACGGGCGCTGACACTGTTTTGGCGCAGATTATCCGTATGGTGGAGCAGGCGCAGGCAGACAAGTTGCCCATACAGGCAGTGGTTGATCGCATTACCATGTGGTTTGTTCCGGCCGTGATGGCGGCAGCCGCCATAACTTTTTTAGTGTGGTTGCTTATAGGCCCGACGCCGGCGCTAACCTTTGCACTGGTTAACGCGGTGGCGGTTCTTATTATTGCTTGCCCTTGCGCCATGGGGCTGGCCACGCCAACGTCCATTATGGTGGGCACGGGCAGGGCGGCACAATTGGGCGTATTGTTTCGCAAGGGCGACGCCTTGCAGGCACTGCGCGATGCGCGGGTTGTGGCGGTCGACAAAACAGGCACGCTGACTGAAGGCAAGCCCGCTCTCACAGATTTCATCACGGCTGCCGGCTTTGATCGTACTTCTGTATTGCGACAGGTTGCGGCAGTTGAGGCCCGTTCAGAACACCCCATTGCTCAGGCCATAGTGCAGGCTGCGCAACAGGAAGGGCTGTCGCTGGCACCCGCCACGGCGTTTTCCACGCAGACCGGCGCAGGCATCGCTGCACAAACCGAGGGCGTACTGGTGCAGGTCGGGGCTGAACGCTACATGCGATCGCTGAACATTGATGTGGCGGTATTTTCAACTGAGGTGCAACGCCTTTCCGAAGAAGGCAAAACTCCTGTGTATGCGGCCATTGACGGCCAACTTGCTGCCATGATTGCCGTGTCAGATCCTATCAAGGCCTCAACGGCCCAAGCCATTCAGGCCATGCACGGCATGGGGCTGAAGGTTGTCATGGTTACGGGCGACAGCCGCCGCACGGGCGAGGCCATTGCCCGTCAGCTGGGTATTGATGAAGTCATCGCCGAAGTGATGCCTGATGGCAAGGTAGAGGCGATTAATACGCTGAAACAGCGGTATGGCATGCTGGCCTTTGTAGGCGATGGCATTAATGATGCTCCGGCGCTGGCTGCCGCAGATATCGGTATTGCCATTGGTACGGGCACCGATATTGCCATGGAAGCAGCCGATGTGGTGTTGATGTCAGGCGATATGGGCGGGGTAACTGCAGCCATTGATATTTCGCGGGCTACGCTGGCAAATATTCGCCAGAATCTGTTCTGGGCCTTTGCCTACAACACCGCGTTAATTCCGATCGCTGCCGGGGTGCTGTACCCTATCAACGGGGTGTTGCTGTCACCTATTTTTGCCGCAGGCGCAATGGCCATGTCTAGCGTGTTTGTTGTGGGTAATGCCTTGCGTCTGAAACGCTTTGTGCCGCACCGCCATACTTAGGGCAAGGCAGGATACGACAAGGCCGGGTGAGGGCAATGCCCCGACCCGGCCCAGGTGCTTTATTTAAGGTGTAACGGCTTACTTAACCCGCACTGGCGAGTAGCCGGCTTCACGAATAATTGTCGCAATAGCTTCTGCATCACTGGCGCCGCTGACGGTGACACGATGGCTTTCTACATTAAACTCAGGCACCACGCCAGGTGCACCGGCGTTGAGCGCTTTGGTGATTGCGCCGACGCAATGGCCACAGGTCATATCGTTAACTTCGAATTCAAACATACACGGCTCCAGAAGAAAGGCGTTGGCAGCATGCCAACAGATTTGGTTAAATAAGCTTAAACGTTGCCATAGTGTCAACGTCAATATCTTTAGCGTACCGGGAGACCCATCATGAATATCGGCGAAGCGGCTACGGCCTCGGGGATAAGCCCGAAAATGATTCGGTATTATGAAAGCATTGGGCTGATACGGCCAGTGCAGCGCACGGCTGCGGGTTACAGGGTATACGACTACCATGAAGTTCAGACGCTGGGCTTTATTAAGCGTTCGCGTGAACTGGGGTTTTCGCTTGAGCGTATTCGAACGCTGCTGGGTTTGTGGGAAGACACAGCCAGACAAAGCGCCGATGTCAAAAAGCTTGCCAGAAAACATATTGATGAGCTGGATGAAGACATACGCAAGCTGCAGTCAATACGCGACCAATTACAACACCTGGTAGAGCATTGCCATGGCGATAACAGGCCTGATTGCCCCATTATCGATGGCTTGGCTGCCGACAAAAAAACGCCTGACGTACACGTGTGTGATCGCCAGGCGGTTGGGTCAGCTGAGCAGTGAACCCGCAACGTAGACAGCACGCGTTCAGGCCACTGGGCTAGCCAGCTTAATCCGACAGCTTAACTACGCCGTGCATGATGGCGTAATGGCCAGGGAAGGAGCAGAAGAAGTTGTATTTTTCATCCGCAGAAAGCTTGGATACGTCGAAGGTTACTGAGGTTTCTTCGCCACCACCAATAACTTTGGTGTGTGCCAGAACACGTGGGTCTGAATCGTCGACATAGTCTTTGGCGGCACCGGCTTTCATGCCTTCGGTGGCCACGGCCTGCTTGTCGGCTTCTTTGGTGAGCACCCAGTTGTGGCCCATGGCCGCTGCAGGAAGCTTGCCCACATGAAGGAGCTTGACTGTGAAGTCTTTGCAAGTTTTGTCAATCACGATTTCTTTCGTGTTGAACTGCATTGCATCATTGCTTTCGACAGTAACAGCGCAATCGGCGGCAAAGGCGGGCAGGGTCATGACCGAAAGTAGTACGGCAAACGTGGCTTTGACAAGCATATTAATTCTCCGATAAAACAAAAAGGTACAGAATAAGGTCTTATAGACATAAACATTCTATATGCTCATTTGATCCTGAATCAGCGTTATAACAATTGATGCAGATCAACCTGTCTTATAACCCGCGCATAAATATTACGCATGGTCACGTATAGTCACATTTTCATGCGAGCTGGTTTCATCAAGTCGTAAACAAGTAATAGGGCGACGCGACACGGTCGTTTCAGTGCACCGGCCGATGCGCGCTTTTTTTTCTGTAAGAGAGAATCATGGATCTACACACTACTCAGCAAACCTGGTCCCGCGTCGACGATTATTTTGCAGACTCCCTGGTCGGCAACGACCCGGTGCTGGATATGGTGCTTAGAAGCAGCGCCGAACATGGCTTGCCTGCCATTCACGTGGCACCCACTCAGGGCAAGCTGCTTAATCTGCTGGTGCGTCTGCACGGGTCGCAGCGTGTTCTCGAGATCGGCACATTGGCAGGCTACAGCACCATTTGGTTGGCGCGGGCATTGGGCAGCGGCGGAACGCTGGTCTCTCTTGAGGGTAATCGCCTGCATGCCGAACTGGCCCGCCAGAACATTAAAAGTGCGGGGCTTTCCCAGATTGTTCAGGTTATGGAAGGCGCCGCCGTAGACTCGCTTGACCTACTTATCGATCAGGGCGCTCAGCCTTTCGACTTTGTGTTTATTGACGCCGACAAAGAAAATAATGACGTTTACCTTGAGCGCGTACTAAAGCTGCTCAGGCCTGGCGCGGTTATTATTGGCGATAACGTGGTGCGCAAGGGCGGTGTCGCTGACCAGGCTAATAACGAGGCCGATGTGCAAGGTGTGCGTCGGTTTATAAAACGAATGGCCGAAGACAGCCGGCTCGACAGCACGGCCATACAAACCGTAGGCGTAAAGGGTTGGGACGGGTTTTCAATCTCCATTTATCAGCCCGGGAAGTCAGACGATTAAGCAGCAGCGGTTTAGCGCTTTGCGCGCAAAAGCCGACTTTTAAGGTTGGCGAGTTCGGTTTCGAGTTCATCCACCCGGCGCAAAAGCCGCATGGCAACAGCGAGGCCTTGCGTGTCGAGCTCAAAATCGTCACGCAAGCGTCTCGCCCGGTGAGCGATAACCACGCATTCTGTATGAAAGAAATAGTTGCCGCGGTCTTGGTTGGAGGGGGGCAGCACACCGGTGTGCACCAGGTCAAGGATGTCTTCCTGGCTGAGCCCCGATACCTCTGCAATATGCTCTAGTGAACAGATATCAGACGCATTAAGCCAAACGCTTTCAGTAATGTGTAGTGTCATGATCAGGCTCCTGCATACAACTGCGCACGAGGGTTAAAGGCCGACTCTCCTGCCATCTGGCTGAAGAGCTCAAGTTCGCGCGCGGTCGGTTGTTTGGGAACATCAATACGCACCTGTGCATAAAGGTTGCCTGGGGTGCCCTGGGCGCCAGGCAGGCCGCGGCGAGACAGCCTTAGTTTGCGGTCGGAGGTTGTGCCGGCAGGCACGGTAAGCTCAACTTGGCCGCCGGGGGTGGGAACCTGCACCACCGCACCTAATACGGCTTCCCAGGGGGCCAGCGGAAGGTCTATGAACAGGTCTTGGCCGTCTACGCGATACAGGCGGTGAGGCTGTAGCCGCATAATGAGGTAGAGGTCGCCGTTTTTACCGCCGTTCAGGCCTGGCCCGCCTTTTCCGGGCAGGCGCAGGCGCTGGCCATCAGCGGCGCCCTTGGGCACCTGAACCCGAAATGTGCGTGGCCTGCGGTGCATGAGGCCGTGCTCGTCCAGTTCTGGCAGAGCCACTGTAATATCGGTTTCGGCGCCACTATATATTTGTTCAAGCGTGACGGGCACAGTGATTTCGAAGTCTTCGCCCCGCATGCCGCGTCGGGTGTGATGCTTGCCACCTCCTTGGGCAGCGGCAAACGCCGCCATCAGGTCAGCCAGATCGACGTCGGCAAAATCACCATAGCCTTCGTTAAAACCCTGTTGCCAGCCTTGCGGCGGTACAAATTCTTCACCTTGGGGGTGACGGCCCAGGTTGTCGTACGCCTGCCGTTTTTCAGGATCTTTGAGCGTGGCATACGCCTCTGCAATTTGCTTGAACTGGTCTTCGGCGTCTGCCTCTTTGGAAACGTCGGGATGATATTTGTGCGCCAGTTTGCGATAGGCTTTTTTTATATCGTCGAGCGAGGCGTCGTGACTGACACCCAGTACCTGATAGTAATCAACGTATTTCATCTGAAACTTCCATTGAACGCGTTACGTGTCTAAAGATAATCGCGCCCGCGATCAAAGGCAAGCTGTCTGTGCATGACACGATAGAGACTTGATCGAATGCAAAGCGCAGTTTTTCAGGCAGACATGATGGCGTGTGGACGCGTATGAAAAGGGGCAATCATGCCTGTTTATGCGGTAAAAGAGCATGCGTTACTTACGCCCGTGCCTGGCGCGTAGTTGTTATTGCTGGCGATGCCTGCGTAGCGCAAACCCCAGAAACATTAATGTCCAGCCCTGGAACATCAGGTCCAGAGCAAGCAGCAGGCCCAGCAGCCATGCGCTATTGCCCGGCCAGCCTATGGCGATCACCACACCCGCGAGCAGGGTGATGAGCCCCGAAAAAGCCAGCCACTGCCAGCCTTGCTGGCCGCGGTTGTTGTACCAGATCCATAGCTTGAGCGCGCCGGTACCAATGAGGGTGGCGCCCAGCAGCAGCGTGATCAGGCTGGCACCTGCCATAGGGTTGATGATGGCCAGCAGACCGGCACCTGCATAGAGCACACCCGCGACCGTCCAGAACAGAAAGCCGCTCCAGTTTTTGATGCGCCACGCGTGCAGCAGTTGTGAAACCCCACCGATCAGCATCAAAATACCGACGAACAGAACGCTAACCAGCGTTGCGCTCAGTACGTAACTTGATGCGACGATGCCAAGTAGTAGCAGGACCAGGCCAAGTG
Organism: Alcaligenaceae bacterium; assembly: GCA_013416395.1. Lineage (GTDB taxonomy): Bacteria > Pseudomonadota > Gammaproteobacteria > Burkholderiales > Burkholderiaceae_B > Allopusillimonas. Next base: position 401,149 of record JACCEP010000003.1, on the reverse strand, counting down.
CGACAAACCAGCCCCACTGTGCGCTTAGCGCACTGAGGGCCGCAGCCAGTTTTTCAGGGCGGGAGGGGTGAGAGGGATCGACCATGGCGTTTCCTTGCAGTAAAACCATTAAGCTGGATTGCACAGAAAATAGTACTGGAACACTGCAGGTGCGTGGTGTTTTCAGCGCTTTGCGGCGCGGATGTGCGCCGCAAAGACAGGGTAGCCTGTATTGCTTGGTGTGTGTTTTGCGCTACATCACCCATTCTACCGAAAGCGCCCAGCGGGGCGTTGAGAGACGCTGTTTGCACTATGAGAAGACACTCAGCCGAGCGTCGATGACGGCGCGCTTGTGCCACGAGAACACGCTCTGCCGGGTGACCAGGGCATAGACCTTGCCTTGGCTGCACACTCCGGCGTCATTATGCCGCGCACGCATAAGCAATCGAAAAACGGATCGTTCCGTTGTGGAGAGTTCAAGCGCAACATGATGACTTCAGGCAATTCGAGGTCACGAAGCTCATGATACCTACAGACACCGACCAAAGATGGAACACGTTGACGGCGCGGTTGCGGCAGATCGCTGCCAATTACCCGCAGGCAGCGCTGGCGTCTTCACTGGCCGCTGAAGACATGGTGCTAACCCATGCCATTCTTTCCGAGCACATACCTCTGGCAATTTTTACGCTGGATACAGGGCGACTGCATGCCGAAACCCTGGGGCTTATCGACACCATTGTGGCCCGCTATGGGCGTGCTGTTGAAGTGTGGACGCCTGAGCGCCACGCTGTGGAGCAGCACGTCAGTGATCACGGCGCGTTTGCCTTCTATGAGAGCATTGCGTTGCGCAAAGCGTGTTGCCAACTGCGCAAGGTCGAGCCGCTGCAGCGCGCACTGCAGGGCAGGGGTGCGTGGCTGACGGGCCAGCGTCGCGAACAGTCGACAACCCGATCTGATCTGCCTGAAGCCGAGTTTGATGCCCACTTCGGGTTGCACAAATTCAACCCGCTGGCACTCTGGCACGACACGGATGTCTGGGAGGCCATACGCCGTTTTGACATTCCCTATAACCCCTTGCACGACAGAGGCTACCCTTCCATCGGTTGTGAACCCTGTACACGTGCCGTGCGACCAGACGAAGACCCCCGGGCCGGGCGATGGTGGTGGGAGTCTTCTGACTCCAAAGAGTGTGGCCTGCACGAGATCAACCTGCAGCGCAGCCAGGATTCCATTCATAAACCTATCTCAGACAGGCAGATATCATCATGACCGCTGTAAAAACCGTGCAGATAAATAGCCATCTTGATTGGCTCGAGGCTGAAGCTATTTACATTTTGCGTGAAGTGGCCGCCGAGTGCGAACGGCCCGTATTGCTGTTTTCAGGCGGCAAAGATTCGTGTGTGCTGCTGCGTTTGGCCGAGAAGGCGTTCAGGCCGGGAAGCTTTCCGTTTCCTCTCCTGCATATTGATACAGGACACAATTTTGATGAGGTTATTCATTTCAGGGATGCGTGCACCAGCCAGCTGAACGAGCGGCTGATTGTGCGCCACGTCGAAGACTCCATCAAGCGAGGTACTGTTGTGCTCAGGCGCGAGCGAGACTCTCGCAATGCGGCCCAGGCCGTCACATTGCTTGAGGCTATTGAGGAGTTTGGGTTTGACGCCTGCATAGGTGGCGCTCGTCGGGACGAAGAAAAAGCCAGGGCCAAAGAACGGGTGTTCTCGTTTCGGGGGGAGTCGGGCAAGTGGGATCCTAAAGCGCAACGTCCAGAGCTCTGGAATCTGTACAACACCCACGTGCACCCCGGTGAAAACATGAGGGTGTTTCCGATTTCGAACTGGACCGAGCTGGATGTATGGCAGTACATACAACGTGAAGATATCGCCTTGCCACCCATTTATTTTTCTCATCAACGTGCTGTGGTGCGCCGGCGCGGCCTGCTGGTGCCGGTAACGCCGCTAACGCCTCCCTCTGAAGGTGAGCAGGTTGAGCAGTTACCTGTGCGTTTTCGTACCGTGGGTGACATTTCGTGCACCTGCCCGGTGGCCTCGGAAGCCAGCACCGTCGTTGACATTATCACCGAAACCGCACTCAGCACGCTTACGGAACGCGGCGCTACACGCATGGATGACCAGACCTCCGAAGCATCGATGGAGCGTCGTAAAAGAAATGGGTATTTTTAATGAATGCGATTAACGAGCAGTTTATTCAGGACCATGGCCGCAGCGTGCTGCGTTTTATTACGGCAGGCTCGGTGGATGACGGCAAGTCAACGCTGATCGGACGCCTGCTTTTTGACAGCAAGGGCGTATTTGCCGACCAGCTTCAAGCCATACAGAAGTCGCGCTATCACCGCAGCGAAGACGGTATGCCAAATTTGGCCTTGCTGACCGATGGGCTTGAGGCTGAACGGGAGCAGGGCATTACCATTGATGTGGCCTATCGCTATTTTGCGACACCGCAGCGCAAGTTTATTGTGGCCGACGCCCCTGGCCATGTGCAATACACACGCAATATGGTCACTGGCGCGTCGACAGCGCATGCCGCCATTATTCTGGTGGATGCCACCAAGGTTAAGGACGGGCAGCTACTGACCCAAACGCTACGCCACAGTACGATTGCCCACCTGCTTGGCATTCAGCATATTGTTTTTGCCGTCAATAAACTCGATCTGATGGGTTGGAGTGAAACACTCTATCAACACCTTGTTCAGGCGTGCAGCGCCCTTTGTCGAAAAATCGGCATTGTCCAGCACCATGTCATACCGGTTTCTGCCTTGCAGGGCGATAACGTGGTTAACGCCTCACCGAATACACCCTGGTACCAGGGCCCGGCGCTGCTTACGCTGCTTGAAAGCCTGCCCGCCGACAATGACCTGTCATACCAGCCATTGCGCTTTCCGGTTCAGTGGGTGGCACGCCATCACGGCCAGTACGCCCATGGCTTTCGCGGGTATGCAGGGCAAGCGGCCAGCGGCATCATGCGTGTTGGCGACAGGGTGGTGGTAAGGCCTTCAGGCGTTTTTGCCACCATCAAATCGTTGCGAAATTCTCAAGGTTTGGTCGAACAGGCAAGTGTGGGTGTGCCTATTACCGTAGAGCTTGAAGAAGATGTCGACGTCTCACGCGGCGACTGGCTGACGCATGAGCACGATGCGCCCCGCGTGAGCAAGCAGATCGAGGCTGAACTGTGCTGGCTGGACGCCGAGCCCCTCCACACTGGACGACGCTACCTGATCAAGCATGGCACACGCACCACAACCGCAAAAATCAGCCAGGTGCATACACACAGGGATTTGCAACAGCTTGCGGTACACGCGGCAAATCACTCTACCTTGGGCATGAACGACATAGGTCGTGTCACCTTGACAAGCAGTGATGCCTTGGTTACCGACCCCTACGAGGTGCTTGCGGCAACAGGCGCGTTCATTTTGATCGATGAGGTGTCGCATCAAACCGTGGCGGCAGGCATGGTGAGAGAGGCGGGTTGGCATTTTCCCGTCATTAATGACAAGGATTAACGACAAGAAGTGCTAACTGGCATTCTTCCTTCGTTAACGACCAGGATTTACGACCAGAAGTGCTGCCGTAAACCGTTAAATAACCTAGGCGCGAGGCATCGCTCGCCGGGCTCCGGCACGAAACTTGCCGGACAGGCTCGACCGTATCATTTTGGTGTCAGTCAGCACCTAAACCGATATTCAGGGCGAGCCTGTCCATGCAATTAGCACACAATTCTTTGCCACCTTATCGTCGCCTCTTTCATGTGGGCGACAGCTACGAGATGCAGCAACTGCCAGAGGCCGGTAAAAAAGTATCCGGGCTAACAGGTAGTGCTGCGCTGGAAAGGCTTTGCCGCCACGCAAGTGAACAGGGATGCGATAGTGTTTTGTTTTCCATTGCGTGGCTGGTGGGCCATAGGCTGATTTCGTTTTCAGACCAGCCCGCGCTGGCGAACTCGCTGGCGCAGATACGTACGGCGTGCAGGCGTAACGGGCTGGCGTTTCTCTTTGATTTCACACTTACTGATCGCATTGCGGCCTGCGCGCTCGAACCGAAGCCCCCCGAAAGCCATAACGCTAGCGCCGACCACCAGGCCGCTGGGGAACCACTGTCCGAAAAAGATGATGGTATTTCGCAAGGCCTCATCACTGCCTGGGCCCAAACTCTGTCGCGATGGGCGCATTCGGGACTGGCGGGTGTGCGGTGCTGCAAACTCGGCGATCTGGCCGCTGAGGATTGGTCGACCCTTATCAGGCAGGTGCGTTCGCATCATCCAGACTTTGTGTTCATGGCCTGGACACCCGGGCTCACACCGCAGCAACTGACAGCCATGGAGGGAGTTGGGTTTGACGCCACCTTTTTGTCCCTGCCGTGGTGGGATGGCAGGCAAGACTGGTTGCTTGACGAAAGGTTACGCTTACGCCGCGTTGCACCCGTGTTGGCGCCGGTTGACCCGCAAGCAGAGCTGGTTCATTTCACAGCACAATTGGTCATTGCAGACTTTTGCGCAGATGGCATCATGATTTCGGCCAGTGCCAGCAATGAAGTGCCAGATCGGCCGGCTCATCTTGCCCCAGGTGTGCCCAGTGCGACCGCGTCGTCTTCAGTGGCGGGCCTGCGTATGCTCACAGGCCCATTGGCTGGCATCACGGCACTGGCACGCACGCATCCGACCCCCGGGTTGCTGGCGTTTAACCCGGGCCCGCATGTCGATGACAGCCTGGACTGGCCCATGCTTCAAGCGCGGCTGCCAGACGATCTTGTGTTTTCAGACGTCAATGGCTTACCCTCTTCACTGCCGCCTTGGGGGCATGTTCTGGTACCGCTAGAGCATGCTTCACCCATTCTGTCGCCGGCAATGCAAGCCGAAGTATCGAAAGCGAGCCTGGTTTCGTCTTCTCATTCGCTCAACGGACCACGAATCGTCATAGAGCGTATTACACCCGCCGTGGACGATGGTTTGTTTTCCCTCAAGCGTTGTCTTGGTGAACCCGTTACGGTGCAGGCTGATGTGTTGATGGATGGCCACGATCAGCTTGCCACCTGCCTGCTATGGAAGGCCGCCGATGAGACGCAGTGGTCTGTGGTTACTATGCAAGAACTGGATAATGACCGGTGGGTGGCTGAATTTCGGCCCCGTCGGCTGGGGCGGCACGTTTATTGTGTGCAGGCGTGGTGGGACGGTTGGCAAACCTTTCGCAAGCAATTGCAGATAAAGGCCAGGGCGGGCCAAGATGTGCGGGTGGAAGTAGAAGAAGGGCGGCAGCTGGTGGCCTTGGCCATCGACCGCATCAAATACGCTCTGCCGACGGTAGCCGCTACGTTGTCGTCGATGCTAAACGACGCACGGGCTGCTGGACGGGGAGCAAAGCCAGCCAGCACGGCAAGCGCGAATAGCGTTGCACCCGGTGCCAACCTTGCTGCAGCCGAACAACACCATATTGATCTTATGCTTTCCGATGCGTTGGCGGAAGCCATGCGTCAAGCCGATGGCAGGCCATTTGAAACCCGTTCGGCCGTTTATCCGCTCTATGTGGATAGGCGTGCAGCCTGCTACGCGAGCTGGTATGAGTTGTTTCCACGCTCGCAGGGCCCAGCGCCCGGTCTGCACGGCCGGTTTATCGATGTGCTTGGGCGTTTGCCCACCATTGCACAGATGGGCTTTGATGTACTGTATTTTCCTCCCATACACCCCATTGGGCTGACGCACCGTAAAGGCAAAAACAATGCCTTGCAGGCCGGTGCCGATGACCCGGGCAGCCCCTACGCCATCGGTTCGGCCCAAGGTGGTCATGACGCGCTGCACCCCGAGCTGGGTACGTTGGACGAATTTTGTGCACTGATCGATGCCGCTGGGGCGCATGGCCTGGAAATCGCCATGGACTTTGCCATTCAGTGTTCGCCTGACCACCCCTGGCTGGAACAACACCCGCAATGGTTTAGTCGGCGACCTGATGGCTCGTTACGCTATGCAGAAAACCCGCCCAAACGCTATGAAGATATCGTCAACCCTGATTTTTACGGTGCTGCCGGCAGCGATAGGCCTCAACTGGCGTTGTGGCAGTCGTTGCGTGATGTGGTGTTGTTTTGGGCAGGCAAAGGCATACGAATATTTCGGGTAGATAACCCTCACACCAAACCGTTGCCTTTCTGGCAATGGCTGATCGCTCAGGTTCAGGCCAAATACCCTGAAACGGTGTTTCTGGCAGAGGCCTTTACACGCCCCAAAATGATGCACAGACTGGCCAAGCTGGGCTTTACGCAATCCTACACCTACTTTACCTGGCGCAATGACAAAGAGGCGTTAACCAGCTACCTGACCGAGCTGTCGACGCCACCTGTTGCGGATTTTTTTCGACCCAATTTCTTTGTGAATACGCCGGATATCAACCCGTATTTTCTGCAGTCCTCAGGCAGAGCCGGGTTTTTGATTCGCGCTGCGCTGGCTTGCACGCTGTCTGGGCTTTGGGGCATGTACAACGGCTTTGAACTGTGTGAGGCGGCTAGCATGCCAGGCAAAGAAGAATACCTGGACTCAGAAAAATACCAACTGCGCCATTGGGATATGGACAGACCGGGCAATATTATTGCTGAAATTAGCCAGTTGAACCGCCTGCGTCGCAATAACCCGGCGCTGCAGACACACCTGGGTGTGATGTTTCATGAGGCCAGTGATGACCAAATTATTTTTTATTCGAAATCGACTGCTGAAAAAGACAATATTGTTCTCGTCGCGGTAAGCCTGGACCCTCACGCAAGCCAGAGAGCCACGCTGGAACTGCCGTTGTGGCTTGCAGGCATACCCGACGATGGCACGGTTTACCTGCACGATCTGCTAAACGATCACCGCTTCAGCCTGTCAGGAAAATTCCACGCTGTCGAACTGAACCCCGACCAGCCGTATTTAGTGTGGCGTGTTGTACCCGCTGCCTAAATGTACGCAGGTTTAACGTGTTCGTCGTGGCACGTGGTGTCCGCTACCTGAAGGTGCGCAGGATTATCGTAGGCGTTGTGGTGCGCGATACCTGGTGGTTGAAGGCAGGCGGGATCCACGCAGTTGTTTTGGCACATGGTACCCGCCGTCTGCGTGTTCGCAGGTTTACCGATATGCAGGCACGCCGCTTGCAGGTACATCTTATTAACGACAGCAACAGGAGCGAAGTGTGGAGTCAGCCAAACCTACAACAGTTCAGCAGAATGACCCGCTTTGGTACAAAGATGCCGTCATCTACCAGTTGCACGTTAAGTCATTTTTTGACGCCAACAATGATGGCGAGGGCGACTTTAAGGGGCTGATCAGCAAGCTGGACTATATTGCCGAGCTAGGTGTGAATACGGTTTGGCTGTTGCCCTTTTACCCATCGCCACGTCGTGACGATGGCTATGACATTGCCGACTACCGCGGTGTGCATGAAGGTTACGGTAACTTGGCTGATGTTCGTCAGTTTATCCGGGCCGCTCATGAGCGGGGCCTGCGGGTCATTACCGAACTGGTCGTTAACCATACTTCTGATCAACACCCTTGGTTTCAGCGTGCGCGCCGCGCCAAGCCGGGTTCGGCTGCCCGCAATTACTACGTGTGGTCTGACAACGATCAGGCCTATGCAGGCACGCGTATTATCTTCTGCGATACCGAAAACTCGAACTGGACATGGGACCCGGTGGCTGGCGCATATTTTTGGCACCGTTTTTATTCCCATCAGCCTGATCTCAATTATGACAACCCGCAGGTGCTTAAAGAGATCCTGAATGTGATGCGGTATTGGCTGAACATGGGCGTGGACGGGTTGCGTCTGGACGCCGTCCCTTATCTTGTGGAACGCGAGGGCACCAATAACGAAAACCTGCCCGAAACCCATGCAGTACTACGCAAGATTCGGGCCGTCATGGATGAGGAGTTTCCGGGGCGTCTGCTGCTGGCCGAGGCAAATCAATGGCCGGAAGACGCGCAAGAATACTTCGGTCAGGGTGACGAGTGCCATATGTCGTTTCATTTTCCGCTTATGCCGCGCATGTACATGGCCATCGCCCGCGCTGACCGCTTCCCCATTACAGACATTATGCAGCAGACGCCTGAGATTCCTGCCTCGTGCCAGTGGGCGATCTTTTTGCGTAACCATGACGAATTGACGCTGGAAATGGTCACCAGCAGCGAGCGTGACTATCTTTGGGAAGTGTATGCAGCCGATCGTCGGGCCCGCATCAATCTGGGCATACGGCGGCGTCTGGCACCGCTGCTGGAAAGAGACAGGCGCCGTATTGAATTGATGAACAGCTTGCTGCTTTCCATGCCGGGCACACCTGTGCTGTATTACGGCGACGAAATAGGCATGGGTGACAATATTCATTTAGGTGATCGAGATGGGGTGCGCACCCCCATGCAGTGGACACCGGATCGCAACGGTGGGTTTTCACGTGCTGACCCGGAGCGCCTGCAGTTGCCTGTGCTCATGGGGCCTTTGTATGGTTATGAAGCCGTCAACGTAGAGGCTCAGCAGCGTGATCCCCATTCGCTACTTAACTGGACCCGCCGCATGCTCGCCAAACGTCAACAGACGCATGCATTCGGCCGCGGTAGTTTGCGTTTTCTGTTTCCAGGCAACCGTAAGATACTGGCCTATCTGCGGGAGTATGAAGGCGTGTCGTTGTTGTGCGTGGCGAATCTGTCTAATGCCTCTCAGCCGGTCGAGTTGAATTTGCCGCTTATGGCGGGCAGGGTGCCCATAGAATTGTTAGGCGGGACAGCCTTTCCGACCATTGGCGAGCTTCCCTATTTGCTGACGCTGCCTCCCTACGGTTTTTACTGGTTTGACCTGAGTGCAAGCGCCTCACCGCCTAGCTGGCACGCCAGCATGCCCGAACAACTCCCTGACTACGTAACACTGGTGTGGCGCTCGCGAGCCAGCCACCCGTTTGCGGACGATGCCCGCCGCCGTCTGGCTCAAGATGTTCTACCGCTTTATCTGACGCGACAGCGATGGTTTCCCGGAGACATCAAACCTGCTTCTGCTGCGATTGCTTACCTGGCGCCGCTTCCTGGGCAAACCGAGATGTGGCTGGCAGAGGTTGATGTGGAGCAGGGCGAAGGCAAAAGCCGGTACTTTTTGCCACTGGCCATGTTCTGGTCGGAAGCACCCGGGGGTATGGCTGCCCAATATGCCATTGCCCGCGTGCGCAGAGTGTCTGATGTGGGTATGGTCACAGATGCCTACACCATGCCTGGCTTCGCACTGGCGTTGATCGAGAGCTTTAGCCAGCAGCGTCGAATTCCTGTGGAGACCAGCGATGGCGAAGACAGCATAGAGTTTAATGCCGAGCCGGCCCTGCAGGCCATGGATTGGTCGCAAGCGCTGGAGGTGTCGTGGTTTCATGGCGAACAGTCGAACAGCTCGGTCTTGGTGGGTGATCAGGCCATACTGAAGATTTTGCGCCATATCGTGCCTGGTGTGCACCCTGAGGCCGAGATGACACGCCAGCTAAGCCAGAACGGCTTTGGAAATGTGGCGGCGTTACTGGGTGAAATGCGGCGTGTCGACGCAAGTGGTACGCCCCACACCCTGGCCTTGCTGCATCAGCGCATTGAAAACCAGGGAGATGCGTGGGCCTGGACTCAAGACTACCTTAAGCGCATTCTTGAAAATGCCGCACTCACCCTGGAAAGCGAAGCGGACTATGAAGAAGAGTTGCTGAGCTATCGCGCCGTGGCGGCCACCATGGGGCGTCGACTCGCCCAGATGCACGCTGTTCTGGCGAAACCCACGTCGGACGCAGCATTCGCGCCCGAAAATGCCACAGAACGTGATGCACGCGTTTGGCTTAAAGCCATACAAGGTATGGTGGATCAGGCCATCAAGAATGCGACGGATGCCCGTGCATCGCTGCCAGTTGCCGCGCAGGCTCAGTTGACTGAGCTGCAAGCCTGGCGGCCCGCACTTCGCAAGACGCTGGAGCAGCGCGTCAAACACTTGGTGGGCACGCAGCGCATCCGCATTCATGGCGACTTTCATCTGGGGCAGGTGCTGATCGCACAGGGAGACGTCTACCTTATTGATTTTGAAGGCGAGCCGGTGCGCCCGCTGGCCGAGCGCCGGCTCAAGGCAACCCCGTGGCGGGATGTGGCGGGTATGCTGCGCTCCTTCGATTATGCGTCAGCCACGTTTGTGGCGCAGGCCATCGACGCTGTTCCTGCGTCAACGAACCCGACGGATGAAATGGCCGAGGAACCACAGACCGGGCCTGCTGCGGCAACGCTGCAGTCTCTGCGGCACGAGCTTCTCGAGCGGTTTTGTCAGAGTGCCAGCAGTGCCTTTCTCGACGGTTATGCCAAGGCCCTGGATGAGGCGGTAGGCCCTCAGGCTGCGCAGGCTGCCATCACGCCTGTCACGACGTCATCGGCGATGGCGACATGGCCTGAGGTGGGCGACCATGGTTTGCTTGATCTGGCCCTGTTGGAAAAGGCTGCGTATGAGGTGTGTTATGAAGCGGCACATCGCCCAGAGTGGCTGCCTATTCCGCTGGCAGGTCTGCATCGCGTTGTGTGCCGTATTATGAAACCATCGGCATCAGGCGCTAAAGAGGTGGTTGCGTGAGCACAAAAACAGGCCATATGGGCAGTTCGTCCTCGCCCATGTTGGGTGAGCTTGATCTGCATCTTATTGGCGAAGGCCAACATCTTCAGATCGCCGACCGCCTGGGTGCGCACGTTACAAGCCTGAACGCGAAAGAGGGCGTCAGGTTTGCCTTATGGGCGCCCAATGCGCGTAAGGTGTCTGTGGTCGGCGATTTCAATAACTGGGACGGCATGCGCCACCCCATGGAGCGGCGGCAGGGCAGTGGCGTGTGGGAGGTGTTTATCCCCGATGTCATGCCCGGTGCACTCTACAAGTACCAGCTGCACGGCCCCGATGGTCGTGTGTTGCCGCTAAAGGCTGACCCCTATGCGCGGCAGGCCGAACTGCCTCCCGCTACCGCATCAGTGGTCGCAAACTCCACTGCCTTTAACTGGACAGATGAACCCTGGATGGCTGCCCGTGCATCAAAGCAGGCATCTGACGCGCCGCTTGCCATTTATGAAGTGCATATGGGGTCGTGGATGCGTCATCAGGGGCAGGGCAGCGTATGGCAAACCCTGGGCGAGCAGCTTATTCACTATGCCGTCAACATGGGCTTCACCCATATCGAATTACTGCCCATCACCGAACACCCCTTTACGGGCTCGTGGGGTTACCAGCCTCTGGGCATGTTTGCACCTTCAGCGCGCTATGGTACGCCTGAGCAGCTTGCCGCATTTGTCGACCACTGTCATGCGGCAGGGCTGGGGCTGATTCTGGACTGGGTGCCGGCCCACTTTCCGTCTGACGCCCATGGTCTGGCGTGGTTTGATGGTACCGCGCTGTATGAGCATGCTGATCCACGTCAGGGCTTTCATCCAGACTGGAACACATTAATCTATAACCTCGGGCGTAATGAGGTGCGTAACTTTTTGATGGCCAGCGCCCTTGAGTGGCTGGGCCGATATCATGTTGATGGCCTGCGTGTCGACGCCGTGGCTTCCATGCTTTATCTTGACTACAGTCGTGAAGCGGGAGGGTGGATACCTAATCGCTACGGCGGCCGAGAGAACCTGGAAGCGGTGCAGTTTCTGCGTGACCTGAATAAGCTGGCCCACCACGAATGCCCGGGCGCCATCATGATTGCCGAAGAATCGACGGCGTGGCCAGGCGTCACCAATTCGGTGGAAGACGGCGGGTTGGGGTTTGACTACAAGTGGAACATGGGCTGGATGCACGACACACTGAACTACATGCAGCATGACCCCATACACCGACGCCATCACCACAACAACATGACGTTTGGCATGGTGTATGCCTACTCTGAGCGCTTTATTTTGCCGCTGTCGCACGACGAGGTGGTGCATGGCAAAGGCTCCATGATAGGCAAAATGGCTGGCGACACTTGGCAGCGCTTTGCCAACCTGCGCGCTTATCTTGGTTTTATGTGGGGTCATCCGGGCAAGAAATTGCTTTTTATGGGCGACGAGATTGGGCAGTGGCGCGAATGGGATCACGATGGCGAGATCGACTGGGCCTGTCTGGGTGCCGGGGGCGGCAAGGACGACGCTGAGTCTAAGGTCGGGCAAATCGCGCCCATCTGCGGCCCGTTATTGCATTTTGCGGGTGATCATGACACGCCGCATGCCGGTGTGCAACGGCTGGTCAGAGACCTGAACAAGCTTTATGCCGCGACCCCGGCACTGTTTGGCACGGATGCGGTCCCCGAAGGGTTTTCCTGGGTGATCGGCGATGACAGCAGCAATAGTGTTTTTGCGTTTTTACGGATGAGCCATGATCAGCATGTTTTGGTCGTCAGCAACATGACGCCCGTGCCGCGCAGCGCCTATCGCATTGGCGTACCCCGTGCCGGGCGGTGGCGTGAAGCCATCAATACCGATGCACAGCACTACGGCGGGTCAAACTTGGGCAACCAGGGTGGTGTTCAGTCTGAAGAGATTGCCTCACATGGTCACGCGCAGTCACTTTCATTGCTGCTGCCACCTCTGGCGACGGTGGTCTTTATTGCAGAAGGATAGACAATGCGGACGATACTTGCCGATAAACTTGCCCCGGGCTTGCCTTACCCAATGGGCGCTACCAGCGACGGGCTGGGTGTTAATTTTGCAGTCTTTTCGGCGAACGCCAGCAAAATCGAAGTGTGTATTTTCGATGCGCGGGGGCGCAAAGAACTCAAGCGCTATGTGCTGCCCGAATGCACCGATGAGGTTTGGCATGGCTACCTGCCCGACACCGGGCCTGGCCTGGTTTATGGCTACAGGGCGTATGGGCCTTACGACCCCAGAAACGGACATCGTTTTAACCCTCAAAAATTGTTGGTTGACCCGTATGCGCGCCAGCTTGAAGGGCCGTTGCGCTGGTCTGATGCACTGTTCGGCTACCGCGTACGGCACTCGAAGGCGGATTTGAGCCTGGATAAGCGCGATTCGGCACCTTTTGTGCCCAAGAGTGTGGTGACGAACGATAACGTTAACTGGGGTGAGTTGGCGCGCCCTTGCACCCCCTGGGCTGATACGGTTATTTACGAGGCGCATCTTCGCGGCGTGTCGCAGCGGCGCGAGGCGTTGCGCCCTGAGTGGCGCGGCAATAGCGACGGGCTGGCTCACCCGCACTTTATCGATCATCTGCATGCGCTGGGCGTAACGGCTATTGAACTGTTGCCGGTTCATGCATTTTTGAACGACCATTTTCTGGTTGAGCGGGGCCTTAAAAACTATTGGGGTTACAACACACTGGCCTTTTTTGCGCCTGAGCTCACCTATCTTGCCAATGGCTATGGTAATGATTTGCGCATGGCCATACGCCGGCTTCAGGATGCCGGTATTGAGGTGATTCTTGATGTGGTCTACAACCATACGTGTGAGGGTAACGAGCTGGGGCCAACGCTGTCATGGCGAGGCCTGGATAACGCCAGCTATTACCGGCTGGTGGCAGGCGACGAGCGTTACTACATTAACGATACCGGTTGCGGTAACACCGTTAATTTATCCCACCCGCGTGTGCTGCAAATGGTTATGGACTCATTGCGTTACTGGGCGCAAAGCTACCGTATTGACGGCTTTCGTTTTGATCTGGGCGTTACGCTGGGGCGTGAGGGCACTGGTTTTGATCCGGGTTCTGGTTTTTTTGACGCAATCTTGCAAGATCCGGTTTTGTCACGCCTGAAGCTGATCTCAGAGCCCTGGGATATTGGCCCGGATGGCTATCAGCTGGGTCAACATCCACCGGGGTTTGCCGAATGGAATGACCGCTATCGCGACGGTATGCGCCGTTTCTGGAAGGGCGAGGCTGGGTTGCGGGGTGAACTTGCCGACTGGCTGATAGGCTCACCCGCCATTTTTGACCATAGGCACCGGCGTCCGTGGGCATCTATTAACTATATTGCGTCGCATGATGGCTTTACTGCTGCCGATGTTGTGTCGTATGACGGCAAGCACAACGAGGCCAACGGCGATGATAATAACGACGGGCATGGCGAAAACCAGAGCCATAACTGGGGGCATGAAGGCCCCACCGATGATGCCGATATTTTGCGCGTGCGCGGCGTGGTGTTGCGCTCTATGCTGGCCAGCGTCTTTTTCTCGAATGGCACGCCCATGTTGCTGGCGGGTGACGAGTTCGGCAATAGCCAGAATGGCAACAACAACGCCTATTGTCAGGACAATGAAACCTCATGGCTAGACTGGTCGCAGGCGGATTCTGCTGAAGGAAGGCGCCTGACGGCCTTTGTGTCCAGGCTTAGCGCGTTGCGGCGGCAGCATCCTTCTTTGCGTCTTGCCCGTTTTGAGGATGGTAACCACGAACTGATGCCGGGGCTGCCACGTATCTGCTGGTATGACATGGACGGCAATGTCATGTCACAGGCCGCCTGGGACTACCCCGAGGGTCGTGTTCTGGGGCTGCAGCGTGCTGCTCTGCAGTCAGACAGCATCGACATCACGCTTCTTCTGCTTAACGCAGGCGAAGAACCCATCGATTTTGTCCTGCCATCTACCTATATCCACTTGTCCGTGCAGTTGGATACCAGCGTGGAAGCGGTACAGCCAGAATCCAGCCAGCCGTCTTCCCCTAAAGTCAGGGTGGGGGCGCATGGTCTGGTGTTGCTGGCGGGCGAGCTCGACGGCCCGGGCGCGGCGGCCTGAATGACAAGGCAGGCAAACAATCCATTGCGGACGCTGGCGGTTGCTGCAGGTCTGGTACCCGTTTGGCAAGATGTATTTAGTCAGACGCAAGAGGTCAGCGACGACAGTTTACGCAGTTTGCTTGTCGCATTGGGGTTCCCGTGCGCCACACCCGCGCAGATTCAAGACAGCCACCGCCGGGTGTTGGCGGCCGGTGCGCCAGAGCTCATCAGCGCAGCTGGTAGATTGTGGGTTATTGATGTCGGACAAATACTGGATTTTCCCTGGCGAGGCAATATCAACAGCCAATTGGTACTTGAATCAGGTCTGCGCATTGACGGCGCAACAACATGGCGGGAACCCGGCGTAGCCCGTATTGCTCCCATTTACGAGCCAGGTTATCACCATCTTTACATAGGCGATTGCTGCATCGCGCTTGCTGTATGCCCTTTGCGATGTCCTGCACCGCTGCCCAGCACAGGTGCAGGCACAAGCACAGTTATCGGTACGGGCATCAGCAACGGCACCAGCTGCGGCACCAGCACAGACAACAGCAACAGCAAGCTCACCAGCAGCAACGACAACAGCCGCGACAACGGCAACAGCCAGATCACCAGCAACAGCAACGGCGCACGGACACTGGCCTGGGGCATCGCGGCACAGGTGTACAGCTTGCGGGGGCAAAAATCCGGTAACCGTGTCGGTGATTTTTCTGTGCTGGCGGACTTTGTCACGCGGGCGGGGCATACAGGGGCAAGCGCCGTAGCGATCAGTCCAGTGCATGCGCTGTTTACTGCCGCGCCGGAGCGCTACAGCCCGTACTCACCATCAAGTCGCCTGTTTTTGAACGTGGCTTACGCCGACCCATCATTCATAGATGGGCCTGATGCCGCAGCGCTCGGAATGAATAAAGCGGCCGAAAGCGCCACACGCGTAGGGCTTGCCACTCGCTCGGACAGCCACGTCGGGCATACAGACTCGACTGCGCCCGCACTGGGCGGCCAGATGCAAGACTTGGCGAAAGGCGACATTGACACCATAAACTGGCCTGTGTACATGCATGCTCATCTGGCCTTACTGCGGCAATGCTTTGATCGGTTTGACCAAAGCAGTGACCACGCGCCGGCCCGCGATTTTCGCCAATTTTGCGCAGAGGGGGGTGAAGCGCTTGAAAGCCATGCGCGCTATGAGGCGCTGTCAGCGATCTATTGCCAAACTCTTGGCCCGGAAAGCGGCTGGCAAGACTGGCCTGCAGCGCTGCACGATCCGGAAGGCGCGGCGGCGCAGCGTTTTGCAGCTGAGCACCGTAACGACGTCGATTTTCATTGCTTTCTGCAATGGCTTGCTGACCAAGGGCTGGCTGCAGCACAGGCCGCCGCACGCGGCAGTGGCATGTCAGTAGGCCTGATTACCGACCTTGCCATTGGCACCGACGCGCGAGGCAGCCACGCCTGGAGTCGGCAGCGCGAGATCCTGCATGACGTATCAGTGGGGGCGCCGCCGGATGTGTTTCAGCCGCAAGGCCAGAGCTGGGGTATTACTGCGTTTTCGCCGCATGCTTTGCAGCGCAATGGCTATATGGGGTTTATTGAAACCTTGCGCGCTAATTTGCGTCATGCCGGGGGCATACGCATGGATCATATTATGGGCCTGGCGCGCATGTGGTTGGTGCCCAAGGGCGCGCAAGCCCACGAAGGTGTTTACCTTCGCTACCCATTCCAGGATATGCTCCGATTGCTCGTGCTTGAGGCATGGCGGCACAGTGCGATTGTGATCGGCGAAAATCTCGGAACGGTCCCGCCCGACTTTAACGCACATCTACAAGAAAAAGGCGTGCTGGGTACCAGCGTGTTGTGGTTTGAGGAGCAAGGTAACTGGCCTGACTGGACCATGGCAACCACGACCACCCATGATCTGCCGACGATAGAAGGCTGGTGGGCTGCCCGAGATATACGCTGGCGCGAGCAATTGGCGCACGTGACAGCGCAACAGGCCGATCAGCAGCGTACTGACCGAAGCGCGACAAAAAAAGCATTGTTGGCCAGATTGCCAACCAATGACGTGCCACCCGACAGTGCAGGCGCGCCAAGACAGGCCATTCTGAAGTATGTGGCAGCCACGCCCGGCCCTTTGGTTATTATTCCCGTCGAAGACATCCTCGGGTTACTTGAACAACCCAATCTTCCAGGCACATCGACCGCGGCGGGCGCTATCGGACTACTTGAACAACCGAATCTGCCGGGGACATCGACTGCGGCGGGTGCTGTCGGACTACTTGAACAACCGAGTCCGCCGGGAACATCGACCATGGCAGGCGCTATCAGGCCGCATGAACAACCCAATCAGTCAGACACATCGACTGTAGCAGGCGTTAAAGGCAAAGGTCACCCGAGCTGGATTCAGCGTCTGCCGCAGTCGGTTGAAACGCTTTTTGACGACAGCGAAAATCAGAAAAGCCTGGAGAGCATCAGGCAAGGTCGGGCTATTGCCGCGCGCGTCGCCTCAGCGCGTGCAACGACAGCTATATCTACAGGCTCATCAGGTGAGAAACTGGATCACGGCTCAAACCAGGAGCCAAACTAGAACCTGAACTAGAACCCTAACTAGAACCTGCACCTGAACTAGAGCTAGGATCAGAGCTAGGACCAGAGCCTCGACCTGGACCTAGATCTGGACCTTAGCCTGAACGCTGGGCCCGAGGTGCTCCTTTAGCGTGGCCTAGAGAGGCGGGTTTAATCAAACCTGACGATATCGAACTTCAGGCGCCCCTGATCGTCTCGCCCTACGCTGTAGCCCAGACGCTCGTTAATGGAATTGTCAGGGTTAAAGGTGAGCACTGCAGGCTTGACGCTTTCAAGCTCGTTTTCGCTTATGTACATTGAATTAGCGATAATGACCTCATCGCCGCGCTGGCAAGTGCGGGCCGCTGCGCCATTTAATATGCAGCAGCGCGAGCCACGTTCGCCGTAAATAACGTAGGTGCTGATCCGGGCACCCGAGTTTTTGTTCCAGATTTCGACGAATTCCATGGGCAAGATACCAGCTGCTTCGCAGTGGTCGGGGTCGAGCGTAATAGAACCGTGGTATTCAAGATCGGCCCCGGTAACGCGTATGCCATGAAGTTTTCCGCCTACTATTTTTCTCACTGATTTTCTCTGGGTAAAGGAATGAAAGTCGCATATTGTAATATGCCTATCCATTGTGCACCGCGCGCCAATACGCAAAATGCCAAGCGCAAACACAGACCGCTGCGCACAAGCCATCCCCAGATACGGTCTTTAAGGTTTAAAGGGTAAAGCAAGCCATGCTTCATGTCAGTGACACTGTTTTCCTGGACGAAAACGAAATCGAGTTTTCCATGATCCGGGCACAGGGCGCCGGAGGCCAAAATGTTAACAAAGTATCGAGCGCCGTTCATCTTCGTTTTGATGTGGCTCGATCAAGCCTGGATGATGAAAGCAAAGCCGCTTTGCTGGCTTTGTCAGACCGTCGCATTTCCAAAGATGGCGTCATCATCATTAAGGCACAGTCATTTCGCAGTCAGGAAAAAAACCGTGCTAATGCCATTGAGCGGTTGATCGAGTTGGTGCGTTCTGCGCTGGACAAACCCGCCATACGCAAACCAACCCGGCCAACCAGAGCGTCGCAGCGGCGCCGTGTTCAGCGCAAAATTTCGCACGGCGAGGTCAAACGGTTGCGCGGCAAGCCTGTGGATCTGTCATAAAACATATCGACGAATATCTTTGATGTAACGTACGGATACATTGCGTACAGAATCCGATAAGTCGCCTACACTTTGCGATGTAGTCTTGTTGGCACGGCATTTGCTGTGTATGTAGGCCTCTGTTGATCAATCCGTATTAAACATGTCGACGATAAATGAACCCGGTCTGAACCATCTGCTTGCTGCGCTGCCAGCCGAAAACTACGCGAGCCTGCTCCCTCAACTGGAACTCGTCCCGCTACCGCTGGGTTATGTCGTGTCTGAACCTGGTGACCCCTTGCATCATGTTTATTTTCCGACCACGGCCATTGTTTCTCTGCTTTACGTTATGGAAGACGGTGGTTCAGCCGAAATCGCGATTGTCGGCAACGAAGGTGTTGTAGGCGTTCAGCTTTTCATGGGCGGCGAAACCACAACCAGTCGCGCCGTTGTGCAAAGTGCCGGGCACGCCTACCGACTCAAGAGCCAGCTATTGATCGATGCATTCCGTTGTGATGGCCCACTACAGCGTCTATTGTTACGCTACACGCAGGCCTTGCTAACCCAGATGGCGCAAACGGCGGTGTGCAACCGGCATCACTCCGTAGATCAACAACTGTGTCGCTGGCTGCTGTTAAGTCTGGACCGCTTACCTTCAAACGAATTGGTCATGACGCAAGACCTCATCGCCAATATGCTCGGTGTACGCCGAGCAGGCGTTACCAAGGCCGCCGGAAAGCTGCAGCACATGGGGTTAATTCACTACAGCCGCGGCAAGATTACCGTGCTCGATCGCCCTGGGCTTGAAGCACGTGTTTGTGAGTGCTACGCAGTCGTAAAGGCCGAGTCTGACCGTTTACTATCAAAACACGCCTGTTAACGTTTGCAGGCGACAGCTTACGGCTGACGCGGTGTGCAAGGCGGTGACATGGCGCATGAGTCTTAGCTGGCCTCATCTAGTTTGAGTCGGGCAGGGCATAGGCCGCTATTTGATCCGATACCTGCGGTTTGAGAATGGAATTGCCTCCCGCCACAAACACGACATATTGCCGGCCCTTGTAAACATACGTAGAGGGATTGGCAACGGCCGGTGCATCCACCTGGGCTTTCCACAGCACTTCGCCTGATTTGAGGTCAATGGCGCGTACCCGTGCATCCATAGAACCGCCAATAAAGATCACCCCCGATTTGGTGATGAGTGGTGCGCCGATGGTCACCGAGCCCCAGGACTCAGGCATATAAAAGCCCCATTTTTGTACTTCACCAAAGGGTTTGCGCCAGAGCAACTTTCCGGTGTCCAGGTTATATGCAGACAATGTTCCGTACGGCGGCTTCCAGCATGGCATGCCCCAGCGATTAACGAAGTTGTGCAGGTAGAAGCCATAGGGTGCGCCCGTCTGCGCATAGTAGCCGTCAGGCGTCCCGTCCTTGGTCTCTTGCTCATACTCTTTACGAGGTATTAGCCGATATATCTGAGCCACGGCGGAGCTGTTAACGACGTAGACATTGCTGCGTGGATCCACGGCACCGCCACCCCACTCTATACCACCTGCCGTTGATGGATACGCCAGACTGCCTTTTACGCTGGGAGGCGTGTATAGCCCGTCATGGCGAAGTTTCTTATAGGTTCTGGAGCATTCGCCAAAGCTGGCCCAGTCGGCCAACGTAGAGATACCAGGAAACTGATCGACGGTTGGCGCAAGTACGTCAGGGTAGGGCTGAGTGGGTGAGGCCTTCTCGCCGGACGCGTCTGAGGCGGGCACAGCACGCTCGGTAATCGGATAGACCGGCTCGCCAGTCAGGCGGTTAAGCGCGAAAATTAAGCCCATCTTGCTGGTCTGCACCAGTGCCGGGATCGTCTTGCCGTCTCTGTTCAGGTCGACCAGGGTCGGTGCGGCATCGGTGTCATAGTCCCAGAGATCGTGGTGTACAAGCTGTCGACTCCACACTACCTTGCCGGTGTTGGTGTCGAGGGCGGTGACCGAGGTCGCAATTGGCAGTTTCTCGGTGCGGTTGCCACCGTAAAAGTTGGGGCTGGGCGAGCTCACAGGAAGATATAAAAGGTCGTGCTCTGGATCGACAGACATACTGGCCCAGACGTTGGCGGTTCCGGTCTGTTTGGCAACCTGCGGGGGAATAGCATGGAAAGTCCAGTTGAGCTTGCCAGTTTGTGCATCGACGGCAAAGACTGTGCCCGGAGGCGCTTCGGAGTCCTCCCAGTCTTTGCCGGCCCAGCCAATGAATAGCTGGTTTTTGTATACGGTAGGGGGCTGCAGTATTGACAGCGGCCACTTGTTGTTGCTGGTGTTCCACTGGTTAATATCGAGCACACCGTGATCAGCGAAACTGTCGCACGGCTTGCCGGTACCGGCGTCAACTGCAAAGAGTTTGGCCTCCATGGTGCCCATGTAAACAATTTTCTGGCAGGCTTTCTGTGCCACCGGGTCGGCCGCCTGCCAGTACGCAACACCGCGCGACTTCATGTCGGGCTGGGTCAACGCCTTTAGGGCGGAGTGGGAGTCAAACGTCCACTTCACTTTGCCTGTGTCGGGTGCAATCGCGAAGATGCGGTAAAAGGGCGTGCCCACGTATACGGTATCGTTAACGAACAACGGTGTTGCCGACCAGTCGCTGGCCGGGGTCTTGCCCTTGCCGGTGGACACGTCACCCGTGTGAACCTCCCAAACCTTCTGCAAATGCGCTACATTTTTTGGCGTAATCTGGTCTGCGGTGGAGAATTTCTGGGCCATCAGATCGCCATTAAAGGTGTACCAGCCGTGGTAATGGAAACTTGCCTGCTTGATTGTAGGCGTGGGCGTTGCATCATGCGCTGAACTTGCACCATGCATTGAACTCACATCACGTGTTGAACTTGCATCCTGTGCTGAGCTTGCATCCTGTGTTGGACTTGCGCCATGCGTTGAACTTGCATCGTGCATTGCGGTGGCTGGCTTTGGTGGGTTTTCGGCACTCTGGGCGTCTGGTGTGTAGCCGGACAGCAATGCCGCCAGCGATGCGCCCACGGCAACAGCGGCAACAGTCAGACCTGACGTTGATACTGACGACGGTGTGGCGTCACTGCCGATGTCGACCAGCCAGCCGATCAAGGCGAGTGTTACGCCGCCGAGCACCCACCACGCCTCGAGCATATACGCGGCAAAGGCGGTGCCCAGAATGTCAATGAGCAGAAGCACGAGCAGGATGCCATGCGTTCTGGAAGACGACGTTCGCCAGTGTGCGAGCGCACCGCCAAGAATCAGCATCACTGCGCTGGTAATGATGACCAGCAGTACGCCAGCCGTACCGTGGATACCATTGCCGGTCCAGAAATAGTCGAATATGGACACAGCAAACCCGATCAATGCACCAAGCAAAAGAAGCTGGGCACCAAAATTCTGCCGCATGCGTGTTGCTGTCATACCGCCTCCTAAATGTGCACGTACACTGCGGCTCGACGGGCGAGCCTTTGTTTCAATGATAAATATCGAGACGGTGCTGTCTGTTCGCTAGCGTGCACAACGGCCAGGTTTATCGGGGTTCCTATCTCGTGGACGCTCTTGAGCATGTGACGCGCTGTGTCGGTGACGCGGGATGGCGGCTGTGCAGGTTGGCGACGCCGTTATGCGAGATTGCGGCGGGGCAGGTTGGCAACACAGTTATGCGGGATCGCGGCTGATCGGGTTAGTGCCACAGTGATGCGGTGTCGCGGCTAATCCGCTTAGTGACAAAGCTCGACGGACTCCGCTGTCCAGGTATGTGGCGCAGTTACTTTGAATGTGCGTTGGCGGACAGACATAGCGTGCACAACTTGCTACTAATGGTTTGAGCGTCCATCGTATGAAGGTCGGTTACGGCAGTTCGCGACAGCATCACTTTTTTGCATTGCCAGATGGCTGTAAAGCATGGCTGCACGTCGGTGCTACACAGTCGAACACTGGTGTTTTCGCAAACCTGGTTTAGTGGCCAAATTCAAGCTGCAGATCATCCTGGCAGTAACATGGACGTGCCACAGGAGGCTTCATCATGATGGCAGGCAACGAGATCGTCTTTTTGTTCGATTGCGACAATACCTTGCTCGACAACGACCGCGTTCAAGACGATCTACATGCGCATCTTGAGCGTGCCTTCGGTGCGTCGAGCTGCAATCGTTACTGGGAAATATTTGAAGCATTACGCACCGAACTGGGTTATGCAGACTATTTGGGTGCATTGCAACGTTACCGGCTTACAGCGACCAGCGATCACCGTTTACTACTGATGTCGCAATTTTTGCTTGACTACCCGTTTGCCGATTGCTTGTACCCGGGCGCTCTGGACGTCATCAAACACGTGAGCCAATGGGGCCAGGCTGTCATCCTGTCCGACGGTGATGTGGTGCTTCAGCCGCGCAAGATACAGCGTTCCGGGCTGTGGCAGGCCGTCGATGGCCATGTGTTGATCTACGTTCATAAGGAACAAATGCTGGATGACATCCAGCAACGCTATCCTTCACGCCATTACGTGGTAATCGACGACAAGCTGCGCATACTGGCAGCCATGAAGAAGGTAATGGGCAAGCGCCTGACAACGGTTTTTCCGCGTCAGGGGCATTACGCCCTCGACCCGGAAAATACGACAGCTTATCCTGCGGCGGATCTTACCGTAGAGCGCATTGCAGACTTAATTCAATATGGCCAGCCGGGCCTGTTTTATGCTGACTGACAGTGGTTAACGTCAAGGAGGATACGATGAAGGCTACCGAACAGCTTCACACGCTTGGGCAAAGCTTGTGGCTCGACAATATTACACGCGGGCTGCTGGACGAGGGCACGCTGCAGCGTTACCTGAACGAATTCGCTATTACCGGGCTTACCTCGAATCCGACGATTTTTGATCATGCAATCGGGGGCACAAGCTTCTATGACGACGCCATCCGAGACCAGGCGGCTGCGGGCAAGGCAGGCGAGGCGTTGTTCTTCAATTTGGCGTTGCAAGACCTGACTCGGGCAGCTGACTTGTTTCGCCCCATTTATGCCAAAACCGATGGCAAGGATGGTTGGGTATCGCTGGAGGTTTCGCCATTGCTGGCTAATGATGCCGCCGCCACCGCACGTGAAGCCGCACAATTGCACGCACGCGCCGCGCGGCCCAACCTGTTTATCAAGATCCCCGGCACACCTGCAGGCGTGGAGGCTATTGAAACCTCGATTTTTGCTGGTGTGCCGGTTAACGTGACCTTGCTGTTCTCACGTGAACAATACCTTGCGGCGGCTGATGCCTACATGCGCGGTATTGAGCGACGCATTGCGGCGGGGCGTGACCCTGTGGTTCATTCAGTCGCTTCTGTTTTTGTAAGCCGTTGGGATGTCGCCGTAAAGGACGAAGTTCCACCAGAGCTGCAGAATCGTCTGGGAATTGCCATCGCGCAACGCGCTTATATGGCCTATTGTGAACTATTGAACTCGCCGCGCTGGAGCAAGCTGGAAGATGCCGGTGCGCGCCCGCAAACGCTACTATGGGCAAGCACCGGTACGAAAGACCCTGCGGCGTCTGATACGCTTTACCTGCAAGCGTTGGCGGCACCTGACACCATCAACACCATTCCTGAGAAAACATTGTTTGCTTTTGCCGATCATGGCAAAGTAAGTGGCAGCATGGCGCAGGACGGCGGTGATTGTGAAAAGGTTTTGGCCGCCTTTGCCCGCGCAGGCATAGATGATGCCGCGCTTGCAAGTCGCTTGCAAAAAGAAGGTGCTCAGTCATTTACCAAGTCATGGAATGATTTGCTGGCGGTTATTGCAAGCAAGAGTGCAGCGCTAGCAAATAAACAGCCAGTCAAACGGAGGCCATCGTGAATGACGCGCCACACAAAACAGCTTCACAGCTTACCGACTACCCAGCATGGCAAGCCCTGGAGGCGCACCACCGGCAATTTCGCGATTTACATTTAAGGCAGATTTTTGCTGACGATCCACAACGTGGCGAGCGTCTGACGGCCGAGGGTGCAGGTTTATACCTTGACTACTCGAAGAACCGTGTCACCGGTGAAACACTAACGCTGTTACTGCAGCTGGCCGATCAATGCGGGCTGGCCAGCTGTATTGAGGCGATGTTTACCGGCAAAAAGATTAACGTAAGTGAGCACCGGGCAGTCCTTGATACTGCCCTGCGTGCGCAGCCTGGTGAGCGTATTGAAGTCGATGGCGATAATGTGGTGCCTGAGGTTCGTGCGGTGCTTGATCACATGGCACAGTTTTCTGACAGCGTACGAAGCGGGCGCTGGCTAGGCCATACGGGCCGCGCCATACGTAACGTCGTCAACATTGGCATTGGTGGGTCAGATCTGGGCCCGGTCATGGCATACGAAGCATTGCGTCACTATAGCCAACGCGACATGACGTTTCGCTTTATTTCCAACATCGATGGTACTGATTTTGAAGAAGCAACACGCGACCTGAACCCCGAAGAAACCCTGTTTATTGTGTGTTCCAAGACATTCGGTACGCTGGAAACCTTAACCAATGCACATACCGCGCGTGTCTGGTGTCTGGGCAAACTCAAAGATCAACAAGCTGTGAAGCGGCACTTCGTCGGTGTGTCGAGCAACACCGAGGGCATGGCGCAGTTTGGCATCGACCCCGACAACATGTTCTGCATATGGGACTGGGTCGGTGGGCGCTATTCCATGGATTCGGCCATTGGCCTGTCGACCATGCTCGCCATTGGGCCAGACAATTTTTTTGCAATGCTGTCTGGCTTTCATGAGATGGATGAGCATTTTCGCAATACCCCGTTTGAGCGCAATTTACCGGTTCTGATGGGGCTGTTAGCCATCTGGAACAATAATTTTCTGGGTGCGCAAACGCTGGCTGTTTTGCCTTATGAGCATTATCTCAAGCGGTTTCCTGCGTATTTGCAGCAATTGACGATGGAGAGCAATGGCAAGCACGTCAAGCTTGATGGCTCACCGGTTGAGGTGGCAACGGCACCCATTTGCTGGGGTGAGCCGGGCACCAACGGCCAGCATTCTTTTTATCAGCTTATTCATCAGGGAACGCGGCTGGTTCCGTGCGATTTTATTGGCTTTTGCCAGACCCTCAACCCGCTGGGCCATCATCATGACATTTTGCTTGCCAATCTATTGGCGCAAACCGAAGCGCTGGCGTTTGGCAAGACTAAGCAGCAGGTTGAGAAGGAAGGAACACCCGCCTGGCTAGTGCCACATCGCGTATGTGAAGGCAACCGGCCGACCAACACGATTTTGGCCCAACGCCTGACACCACAAACGCTCGGGCGCTTGGTTGCATTGTACGAGCACAGTGTTTTTACACAGGGTGTAATTTGGCAGATTGATTCGTTCGATCAGTGGGGGGTTGAGCTTGGCAAACAGTTGGCGCAGCGCATTATCCCAGAGCTTGAAAGCACTGAAGAGCCCACATTGACGCACGACAGTTCGACCAATGCCTTGATTCGCCGTTATCGCCGGCTTCGGAAGCCGTCATGATGAAGGTAGGCCATGACGACGCACTTTGCCTGGTGCCAATCGCTTATAGGGTAGGCTTGCGTCTTGGTTCTGACACAGCTGTCATTAACAAAATAACAAGAAGGTTAAATCTATGAAAATCAGCCCCCTGGCTGGCAAGCTGGCGCCCGCTGAGCTGCTGGTGAACGTGTCCAGTCTTATCGACGCGTATTACAACAAGGTTCCTGACCCATCCATACCCGAGCAACGCGTGGCGTTTGGTACCTCCGGGCATAGGGGGTCTTCGTTTGACACCAGCTTTAACGAATGGCATGTGGTGGCGATCAGCCAGGCAATCTGTGAATATCGTGCCGGCCAGGGCATTAATGGCCCACTGTATATCGGCATCGATACGCATGCGCTGTCCCAGCCTGCCTTCAATAGCGCACTGGAAGTGCTGGCCGCCAACGAGGTACAGACCCTGATTGCGACAGGTGGCGAATACACGCCAACGCCTGCGGTGTCTCATGCCATTTTGGCTTACAACCGTAGCCGTACAACAGGCATGGCGGATGGCATTGTTATTACGCCGTCGCACAACCCGCCTGGTGATGGCGGTTTCAAATACAACCCGCCTAATGGCGGCCCGGCCAGCACAGACATTACCAACTGGATCCAGAACCGCGCCAATGCACTGCTAGAGAATCGTCTTAAAGATGTAAAGCGCCTGCCGCTGGCGCAGGCGCGCAAGGCGACGACCACGCATGAGCACGATTTTCTCAATAATTATGTTGCCGACCTGGGCAGCATGGTTGATTTTGATGTGATACGCAGCTGCGGTATCCGTCTTGGTGTAGACCCGCTTGGCGGTGCCGGCGTGCATTATTGGGCGTCGATTGCCGAGCGCTACAAACTGGATCTAACGGTAGTGAGCGAAGAGGTTGACCCGCAGTTTGCCTTCATGACGCTAGACTGGGATGGAAAAATCCGCATGGATCCGTCGTCATCGTATGCCATGCAGCGACTGATTGGGTTAAAGGACAACTACGACGTGGCGTTTGCCTGCGACACCGACCACGACCGTCACGGCATCGTGGCGCGCAGCTGCGGTTTAATGACGCCCAACCATTACTTGTCAGTGCTCATTGATTACCTGTTTGGGGATCGACCGCAATGGAACAATCAGGCTGCAGTGGGCAAGACCGTGGTCAGCACGTCGATGATAGACAGAGTGGCGCAACGTCTGGGGCGGCCACTTGTTGAGGTGCCTGTTGGCTTTAAGTGGTTTGTGGATGGCCTGTTCGACGGATCACTGGGTTTCGGTGGAGAAGAAAGCGCGGGCGCGACGTTTTTGCGCAAAGATGGCACGGTGTGGACGACAGACAAAGACGGCATTGTGCCCGCATTACTGTCGGCAGAGATTACCGCACGCTGTGGTCGTGATCCGGGTGAACAGTATCTCGCGCTGGCCCGCGAATTGGGCGAAGTGGTTGCCGATCGGGTTGAAGCAACGGCAACCCCCGCACAAAAGTCAATGCTGGCAAAGCTGTCGCCAGCACAGGTTGCTAGTACAGAACTGGCCGGCGAAAAAATAACCAGCATGTTTGATCATGCGCCAGGTAACGGCGCACCCATCGGCGGCATTAAGGTTGTTGCGCCCAACGGCTGGTTTGCAGCACGGCCTTCAGGAACTGAAGACATATACAAAATCTATGCAGAGAGCTTCAAGGGCAAGGAGCACTTGCGCTTGATTCTCCTGCAGGCGCAAGAAATGGTCGACGACGCATTACTGCGTTCTTGATGCAATGAAGGCGCTCTGACTTCAAGGACGGATCATGACAGATCAACTCGATGAGCAGTGCATCAATACACTGCGTTTTCTGTCTGTGGACATGGTGCAAAAGGCAAATAGCGGCCATCCAGGGCTGCCCTTGGGTGCTGCACCCATGGCCTATGTGCTGTGGACGCGTTACCTTAAGCACAACCCGCGCAACCCCCACTGGTCTGACCGTGATCGTTTCGTGCTGTCGGCGGGCCACGGCTCTGCCTTGCTGTATAGCCTGTTGTTCACGACTGGCTACGAACTTTCGCTGGACGACATCAGGCATTTTCGGCAGTGGGGCAGCAAGGCACCGGGGCATCCTGAGCGTGGCCATACGCCAGGTGTCGAGGTTACGACGGGCCCGCTGGGTCAGGGCATGGCCAATGCCGTGGGTATGGCCATGGCCGAGGCGCAACTGGCGGCGCGTTACAACGTCGAGGGGCATCTACCCGTCAATCACAGAACCTGGGCCATTGTCAGCGATGGCGATTTGATGGAAGGCGTGGCCGCCGAGGCCGCGTCGCTGGCTGGGCATCTGCGCCTAGGCAAGCTGACTTGTCTGTATGACGATAACTACGTTACGTTGTCTGCGGGAACTGACATTACGTTTTCCGAAGATCGTGCGGCGCGCTTTGAGGCGTACGGCTGGCATACGGTTAAAGTAGATGATGGCAATGACCTGGCTGCAATCGATGCTGCGTTGCAGGCTGCTTGCGCAGAAACGACGCGACCGTCGCTCATTCTGGTGCGCACTCATCTTGGCTACGGCTCGCCTGAGCAAGACAGTTTTAAAGCACATGGTTCACCACTTGGTGTTGATAATGTACGCAAGACTAAACAGAACCTCGGTTGGCCTACCGAGCCTGACTTTTTTCTGCCCAAAGACGCGCTCGCGCATTTGCGTACTGCGTTAGACCGCGGCGCCGAGCAGCAGGAGGCATGGAGTGGGCGTATGAAAGCCTATGCCGGTTCCTGTCCTGAGCGCGCGCGCGAACTGGAGCGCCGTTTGCGTAGTGACTTGCCCGGCGGCTGGGATGAAGACCTTACGTCATTTGTCGCTGATGCCAAAGGCATGGCCACGCGGGTTGCCAGCGGTCAGGTTATGAATGACATCGCGCCGCGCCTGCCGGCGCTGTCAGGGGGGTCGGCGGATCTTGACCCTTCTACGAAGACGGCGTTAAAGGGGCTGGGCGACTTCAACCCACCCCCATCGAAAGACGAAGATGAGCAAGGCTCAGATGGCGGGGGCTGGGGCTTTCAGGGCCGCAATATTCATTTTGGCGTACGCGAACACGCCATGGGCGCCATTGCCAACGGCTTGTCCGCACACGGTGGCTTTATTCCGTATGCGTCGACGTTTCTGATTTTTTCCGACTACATGCGCCCGGCCATCCGTCTTGCCGCCTTGATGCATTTGCATGTGGTGTATGTGTTCACCCATGACAGCATCGCGCTTGGCGAAGACGGCCCGACGCACCAGCCGGTAGAACAGCTCGCCAGTTTGCGCGCCATACCCAACCTCACTGTTATCCGCCCCTGCGATGCAAATGAGACCGCCGTGGCCTGGCGCGTAGCAGTGGAATCGCGCGCGCGCCCCGTGGCACTGGTGTTGACCCGGCAAGATCTGCCCACACTGGATCGACAGCGTTACACAGACGCGAACGGGCTATGCAAGGGGGCTTATATTCTGACTGACGCACCAGACGGCAAACCCGTTTTAATCCTGATTGCGTCGGGCTCAGAGGTGAGCCTGATTCTGCGAGCCGCTGAAAAACTGCAAGGCGAGGGCATTGCGGTGCGCTGTGTATCTATGCCGAGTTGGGAGCTGTTCGATGTGCTGCCGCACGCAGCACGAGATGCCGTGCTGCCGCCCTCTGTGCCTGCGCGACTGGCGGTGGAACTGGGGATCGGGCAGGGCTGGCACCGCTACGTGGGCGATGGCGGTGATGTGCTTTCTGTAGAAGGCTTTGGTGCCTCTGCGCCAGCCGCCGTATTGCTGGAAAACTATGGGTTTACCGTGGACAATGTTTGCGCACGTGCCAGGGCCTTGTTAAAACGTGGCCAAGAGAAAAGGCACGACGACGAAACACTCGGCCATTAATTCTGGTTGACAATACGTGGTAAGGCCTCGCCCAGGCAGATGGATATTGCCTTCTCTGGATTTGAAACGGTCGGCGCTAACTTGGCGCCTGCCCGTACGCTAAGCAGGCATCGCCATGCGCACAGCAAGACTAGCCATGATCCAGATGGTACCGGCCACCATAATAAACAGCAGCAGTGCGGAAAACAGTATTAGTTGCAGGTCTTCGCGTTTGTGCGTAAACCCAATGTGCAAAAAGAAGCGAAAGTGCACAACCATCTGGGCCAGCGCCAAGACCCCAATCGTTATGTAAAGCGCTGACTTGGCCATCATGCCCCAGTGCACCAGGGCAAATGGCACCAGCGTCAGCAGCAGCGCCAGGCCTACGCCCCATACATACGAGAGCAACTCGCGCCGCTCCGCTTTAGTTTTGTCAGTGTGTGTCGCTTCGCTCATGCCAGCCCTCCCAGATACACCACCGTAAAGATTGCAATCCAGACAATATCCAGAAAGTGCCAAAATAACGCCAGCCGCAAGATACCCAGTTTGGCGGGCGTGTCCAGGCCGTAACGTGCGATCTGGCCAAAGATGCACAGCATCCAGATACTTCCGGCGGCCACGTGCAAGCCATGCAGCGGTACCAGATCAAAGAAGGCAGACAGAAAGCCGCTGCGCTGTGGAATGCCGCCTTTGGCAGCCATCGTCATAAAATCGTTTACCTCAAAACCTAGAAACGCTGCACCCAGCAACAGCGTTAGCACCAGCCACCCGATCAGTGTAGGCAGGCTATGTTTGTATTTCATGGCGAGCGAAGCCATGCCAAACGTAAAGCTACTGGCCAGCAGCAGCAGGGTTTCGATGAAAATGCTGTCGATGTCGTACAGTTCGTGCGGGCCAGGCCCTCCGGCGGTCGCATGCACGGATGTCACGTAGGTGGAAAACACGATGCCGAACAGAACAGCATCACTCATTAGAAATACCCAAAAACCAAATAGCATGGTTTCTGCGGCGTTGTGCGCTTCGGGGTGTGTCTCTCCCAGGTTTAGCCCCGGGTACTTGAAGACTTCATAGCTCATGACGTTGCCCCTGCTGTTTCCAGTTCAACCTCGGCCAGGCCACGATTGGTGGGTGCACGTTCATCGGCCCGCGTAATGGCCGTTGTGTTGTGTACCGTGGCCAGCCACTGACGCTGTTCTTGCCTGACTTCATCGGCAGAAATCGTTTTGGTGGTGTGGCGCGCAAAGCCGCGCACAATCAGGGTGGCTATTGCCCCCAATGCAGACAGAACAACCAGCCACCAGATATGCCAGACCAGAGCAAACGCCAGGGCAAAGCCAAGCGCACCAAGCACCGGGCCCATGGCGGCGTTGCGCGGCAAGGTGATGTCTACGTACTGGTTTGGTTCCTGGTAGCCCAGGTCAAATTCTTTGGCGGCCGTAAACGCGTCGCGATCGTTTACAACAGGAATAACGGCAAAATTGTATTCGGGTGGTGGCGCTGAAACCGCCCATTCCAGGCTGCGCCCGCCCCACGGGTCACCCACCGGAACGCGGTTTTGCTCACGATCTCTGATCGATACCCAAAGCTGGATTAACAGTGCCAGCAATGCCATGCTGAGCACCAGTGCGCCGATGAAGGCGACCATTTCCAGCGGTGCATACGCGGCTTGGGTGTAGGCTACCGAGCGGCGCGGAAGCCCCATAATGCCCAATGCATAGAGCGGGAAGAACGCCAGCATAAAGCCGAATGTCCAGCACAGCGCCGAGAAAATGCCCCAGCGTTCGTTAAGCCTGAAGCCAAATGCCTTGGGAAACCAAAAGTGGTACCCGGCCAACATGCCGAACAGTACGCCAGGCACCGCAACATTATGAAAATGCGCCACCAGAAAGACGGTGTTGTGAACCTGATAATCGATGGTGGGGTTGGCCAGCAGAATGCCGGTCATGCCGCCCAGTACGAACAACACGATGAAACCCAGCGCATACACCATGGGCGTTGCGTAGCGCACGCGGCCACGAAACATGGTCCATAGCCAGTCGTAGATTTTTACCCCTGTGGGTATGCCGATGAGCATGGAGGCAATGCCGAACACCGCATTAATATTGGCATTTTGGCCCATGGTAAAAAAATGGTGCAGCCATACAGTAAAAGACAAAATGGCAATGGCCATGGTGGCCATGACCAGCGAGCGGTAGCCAAATAGCGCCTTGCCCGAGTAGGTGGAGATAACTTCAGAATAAACGCCGAAGGCGGGCAAGATCAAAATGTAAACTTCAGGGTGACCAAACAACCAGAAAAGGTTGGCAAAGTTCATCTGGTTGCCACCCAGTCCATTGGTGAAAAAATGGAAATCCAGGTAGCGATCCAGTGCCAGTTGCCCCATGGCCACCGTGAGCGGCGGCAGGGCAAAGATCATTAATATGGCCGTACACAGCGCAGTCCAGGTAAACAGCGGCATCCGCAGCAAGGTCATACCCGGTGCGCGCTCTTTGTAAATGGTTACCGCAAAATTGATGCCTGTAAGAGTTGAGCCCAGCCCGGCAACGGTTAGCGCCCAGATCCAGTAATCGGGCCCAACCCCGGGGCTGAAGGCGGTTTCTGTATAGGGTGGGTAGCCGAACCAACCGCCTGTGGAAAACTGCCCCAATACCAGCGACACCATAACCAGCGCCGCGCCAGCGACAGTCAACCACAGGCTGATTGAGTTGAGTACCGGAAACGATACGTCGCGTGCTCCAATCTGCAGCGGCATCACATAATTGATGAGGCCGGTAAGAAACGGCATGGCCACGAAGAAAATCATGATGGTGCCGTGGGTACTGAACAATTGCGCAAAATGGTCGGGCGACAGAAAACCACCGCCCAGGCCCCAGGCCTGCTGAGCACGCATCAGCACTGCTTCGATCAGCGCCCGCGCCAGCATGACCAGGGCCAACACCACGTACATAATGCCTATTTTCTTGTGATCAAGGCTGGTCAGCCATTGTGTCCACAGCACGCGCCATTTGCCATAGTAGGTAATGAGTGCGATCAGGGCGATGGCACCAATTACGACGAGGCTTGCGGCGAACCCGCCAATGCTGCCGTTGATTAAATTTGCCTGAGTGGGGTCCTGCAGCATCTGGTAGAACGGTAAAGACGAAAGCTGCAGACGCCCAAGCGGGTGCTGGAAAATGGCGGCAACACTCATGGCTTTTCCTCCGTGACAGCAGGGGGCATTGTTGACGTTGCGGCCGTACAAATCATTATGGGTGGTGTTTCAGCACGAGCCAGTTCAACAGGTGTGCCGGCCATGACATCGTGAACGACGGTAGAAAATAAGGTGGTGCTCACACCAGAAAAATACACATTGCCGTCTGCGTGTTTGGCACTTGGCAGGGCGGCAATCAACTGGGCGCGTGTGCTGCGTTGCGAGATGGCGTTTAACGCGTGCGCGTCCAGAGAAATGCCGTTGGTGCGTACATTGGCCACCCAGTCATTGAATTGAGCGGGCGTCATTGCAACGGCGTTGAATTTCTGCTGATGGAAGCCGTTGCCGTTGTACATGGTGTTCTCTCCCAGAGAGCGCCCAGGCTTGGAAGCTTGCAGATTAAGTTGCGTAACCATGCCCCCCATGGCGTAGATCTGGCTGCCCAGTGCCGGAATAAAAAATGACTGCATCACCGTGGCAGAGGTCAGATCTATTGACACGGGGCGACCTATAGGCATGGCCATCATGCCTATGGTGGCAATGCCCTGATCGGGGTAAATAAACAACCACTTCCAGTCATAGCCGATCACCTGCACGCGCAGTGCCGGCTGGTCTGACGCCAAGGGCTTGTAGGGATCCAGTTTATGCGTATCGGGCCATACAAAAAAGGCCAGCACCACTACGATAACGATAGGGCCGCCCCAGGAAAAAAGCTCCAATGACCGCGAAAAATCCCATTTTGGCGTGTATCGGGCCGACTTATTGCCGTAGCGGTAACGCCACGCAAAAAAAGGCAGTACAAGGAAAATTGGCCCGGCTACCAGTACCGCCATAACGCCCAGTACCCAATAAAAATGCCAACGCTGGGCGTCGGCAATTGGGCCTTGCGGATCAAGAAAGCTAATGTGGGTATCTGTAGCGGCACACGCGGCAAGTAGCTGTAAAGCAATGCATAGAGCAAGCCAGCGAACCAGTGTCATAGCCTGATGGCGCCTTGTGTCTGGCAAGCGCTTAGGCCAGCGCGGATGACGCTGTTGTGTATGATCTTGTTGGTTGCTCGTCATGCTCACGATGCATCCTCTCTTAGGTCATCCGTCGCCCCGAAAAGCTGCGGCAATTAATACATTAGTGGTTCTGGTTGGCAGTACGCAGCTCAATAACCGTGACAGATTGGGGCTGCACGGTGAGCTCGAGTGTGGCGGTTTTGTCGTCTATCTTCAGCGCTATGTCCTCGTCTTGCAGCCGTGATGCTGCAATCATTGCCTGTACCTCGTCTGGGCTTGGGTAGGCGGGTTCGCCCTGCATTTTCCACTCTGTCTTGGCATTGGCATGGTTCATGTCAATGCGCCGCAGCTGCGTGCTTGCAATTGACGGTAGCCCGAAGAACGCCACATTGATCTGTTCAGCGTTGATTGCATGTAGTGGAAGCGCCAAATTGACAATCACCACCTTGATGGCGGTTTGGTCACGCACCACCCACGCCTGCACCGTCTCGTGGCTGCCTTGCACGGGCAGTTTTTCTTGCCCCAGACCATGCAGAATCTCAAAGGCCCTGTAGGCCGGTTTGGGGATGCCATGAATGCTCATCAACCCGAAGCCCCCCTGGAAGGGTTTGGACGGGAAGTAATTTTCTTCGAAGATGTCTGAAAAAGTCCAATAGCTGTAGGCATCAACCAGATCGCCCATGTTGAGCATGGCTTGCGTGATGTAAGCGGCAGCGTAAGCATCGTCATGCAGTTCATCACGAGGGTTGGACGACGTGCTCCATTCGGTGTAATACAGTGGCCGCTTCCCTGCCTGCTTTCTCGCCGCCTTCGCGCGCTCGCGCAGAAGGCCGATCTTGCTCTTGGAAAGTGCTTGTTCAGTATCGTCGCCGGGGCTGCCGCGGGCGTCGGTGGGGTAGGTGTGTGTGCTGATGAAGTCAGGTGGCACACCTGCCTTCTCGCAATAGTCGATAAACTCGGCGATCCAGGCATTTTGTGCGGTCG
Organism: Alcaligenaceae bacterium; assembly: GCA_013416395.1. GTDB lineage: Bacteria > Pseudomonadota > Gammaproteobacteria > Burkholderiales > Burkholderiaceae_B > Allopusillimonas. The sequence goes on along the minus strand of JACCEP010000003.1, from coordinate 366,252 downwards.
CCGGGCCACCCACCGTTAGCTCGGGGTGTACATGCTTTAGCGCCTTCCACGTTGTTTCGAAGAGCCGAAAATAATCTTGCTGGCTGCCGGTCCAGAAGCTGCTCAGGTTGGGTTCGTTCCACACTTCGATTGGCCAGAGTGAAACCTCTTTAACGCCATAGCGATCAACCCAGTGGCTGGCTAGTTTAGAAATGAAAGCTCCCCATTTTGCATAGTCAGCGGGCGGGGTGACGTTGGCCTTGTAATGGAAGGTGATTTGATCGCCTGATGACAGCGTGCTGGGCATGAAACTTAACTCTACCAATGGCCGCATTTCGATAGAGCGCAAAAAGTCGTAAATCTGGTCGATGTTGTGGAAGGAGTAGAGCGGTTGGTCGTCCTCATCCACCAGTGTGCCCATGTCATCGTCAAGCATGCCATGAAAGCGTACGTGCCGAAAGCCAAGCTCGTCGTGGCACTGCTTAAGTTGCGCCTGCCAATCAGCCCGCAGGGCCAATGTGGCATGACCGCTGCCCACGCAATGCTCCCAAAAGTGAGGCAAGTTTTCAGGATCTTTGGAACAGTCGCAACTAAAGCTGGTGGTCATAATGTGTGTCCTGGTTAGGGTAGCCCTTCTCAGTGCCGTCTGCGGCCGTGTGCAGAAGCTGATTGCGAACGCGTGCCATACCAACCAAGAGCCGCCAGCACGCCGACAACTACCGCAGTGCCGACAACCCACTCACGATTTTCTTCGACCCATAGTGCGGGGCTCTTTGGACTCGAACGCGTGCCGAATGTCCCGCGTGTTCCGGGATCGCCCGCGACAGGCGCGAACAGGTTGTCGGCGCGCCCTGGATCTTCTGATTCATTTGTCTGTTGCCCGCTCCAGGCGACGCGCGCAAGGTAATGATCAAGCATGCCCGGTACAAATTTTTGGCCCCATTCGGACATCCACGTCGGCGAACCGACCGGCACGTTACGACGACGGTGGCTCGCAGCGAACAGAATCGCGTTTGCTGCGACTTCTGGCTGAAATATTGGTGGTACCGGCTGCGCGCGGTTTGGCATCTTGTTGCGCGCCCAGCCAAACTGGGGCGTGTTCAGTGCTGGCATTTGTACGCTGGTGATGTGAATGCGACTGTTCTCGTGGATCAGTTCGCTGCGTAATGAGTCGATGAACCCGACCAATGCGTGTTTGGCTCCACAATAGGCCGACTGCAGCGGGATGCTGCGGTAGGCCAGTGCAGAGCTGACCTGCACGATCACGCCACGGTTGCGTGTACGCATGCGTTTGAGCGCCGCCATCGTGCCGTACACGCCGCCCAGGTACGTGACCTCGGTGACGCGTTTGAATTCATCTGGTTCCAGCTCGCTGACCGGCGCAAAGACCGTGACCATCGCATTGTTGACCCAAATGTCGATGGGGCCGAGTTCTTTTTCGATTGTGTCGGCAGCGGCTTCCACCGCAACAGCATCGGATACGTCGGCGACAAGCGTGAGTGCCTGGCCACCTGCCAGCTCAATGTCGCGTTTGGCAGATTGAAGGCCTTCCTCGCCGCGCGCGATCAACGCGACGCGTGCCCCGGCTTTAGAGAACGCCAATGCGGTGGCGCGACCCACACCGGCCGATGCGCCGGTGATGACGACGATCTTGTCGTCAAAATCGCCTTTTTGTGTGTTCGAGCGTGTCTTTAATAAACTCATTTGAGTGACTCCATGTTTACGTCTGCCCGTCAAGTGCGATCCGGCTTTTTATTTACAGCTCGCCCCGTGCCGCCAGTAGGCGAATCCGATCTCCAGTGCGACAAGCGATAGCCTGGATGGTCAGCGATGGGTTGACCCCGCCGACCGTAGGAAACACGGAGCCATCACAAACCCACAGATTCCGGATGTCCCAGCTTCGACAGTCTGCATTAACCACACTACTGCAGGAATCGTCGCCCATCCGTGCAGTACCGTACAAATGACATGTGTCGTCGCCTTCCGCCCAGATGTCACGGGCGTTGATTGCTTCCAGGCTCTGTGACATGAAGCCCACGGCATGCCTGACCAGGGCTTTGTCGTTATCACAGAGCGAATAGGTCACGCGCGCAATCGGCAAGTCGTACTGATCTTTTTCGTCGGCGAGTGTTACGCGGTTGCATTCTTGCGGCAGCGTTTCGCCCACAATTTTGAATCCTGCCTGATGGTTGTATTGCTCCATTTCGTGCAACAGCTCGGCCCCCCAGAGTCCGCGGTTGCTGGCTTGTGTAGCGGCCCACGCCTGCGGCAACGGGCCCTGCGACATGTATGCGTAGCCGCCGAAGAAATCCTTGCCTGTATCGGTGTAATTCCAGTGTTCGGTGAGGGTCAGAGAAGGCGGCCCCTTATACCAGCGGATCTCGTCTTCTAACACGCCGAATGCACCATGATTAGTCTGCGTCATCAGGTATTTACCGACCAGTCCTGAGCTATTGGCCAGGCCATCCGGGTAACGGGCGTTGGCCGAATTTAAAAGCAGCCGTGGCGTCTCGATTGCGTACCCAGCCACAACCACGTTGCGCGCACGCTGGAAATGCCATTGCCCCTCGCGGTGATAGTGGACCCCGGTCGCAAGCCCCGCTGCGTTGGTTTCTATGCGTCCGACCATCGCCAGATCTCGGATCTCGGCACCTGCTTTTACCGCACGTGGAATCCAGGTGATCAATGCGCTCTGTTTGGCATTGGTTGAGCAGCCGGTTACACAGAAACCTCGATACGCACAGGGAGGCGAGTGTCCGCGCGGCGCTGACACAGTGGCCAGCGGCGTCTCCGTCCAGGGGATGCCCATTGCCTCGCAACTTCGTGCAAGCACCCAGCCTGCGGCGTTAATTTCATGCGCGCGATATGGATAACGCGGCCGGTGCGGTCCCCACGGGTAGGTGATAGGGCCTGCGATCTTCAGTGCCTGTTCGACTTCCGTGTAGTAACCCCACATTTCTTGCCAGTTAAGGGGCCAGTCGACGCCGTAACCCAGCGTTGTTCTCGCCTTGAACCACTCGGGGCGGAAACGTAGTGAAACCATCGCGAAGTGAACGGTTGAACCACCGACGGCTTTGCCACAATTGTTGCCACCAAGCTGCAGTGGATTGGCGCCATCGCAAATACGCTCGTCATTCCAATAAAGTTTGCTCTGGTGGGTTTCATCGGACGCAAACTCTTCGAGCGGGCGCCACCACGCACCGGCATCCATGGCGACCACCGAAAACCCGGACTCGGCGAGTTTGCACGCCAGGGTTCCGCCTCCAGCGCCAGTGCCGACGATCACGAAATCGACCGCGTCGTCTTCGCGATGCTGTCGCATTGGCACCCATCCGCCGATTTGCAATGGATTGGGCGCGCGTCCATGCTTGCCGCGAGGCGTATAGAGCGCGTCATCGTACATGCTTGTTGTCCCTGGTCACCTCAGCCGTGTGGCCAGACGTGTCTTCCACGGCTTCCCACGGGTCGCGTCGATTGAAGTACATGCGTACGTATCCGCGTGGGCTGGCTGGCCCGCCAAAACCGATTTCGTTCCACGAGGTGGGGTGTGAATAGTAGGCAGCCAAAATGTCGTGCGCGAGCCGTTCTTTGAAGAACGTCTCTGCAGGCATGTCACCCAACTCCAGATCGGTGAGCTCGCCGTCCTGCATGGCGTGCAGAAGTTGATCTTGCGCGGTGGTATCAAGCTCACAAAAACGCGTGTTATGGCGAGTGCGTGCGGCAGCATCAAGGGTTGCTAGCCCGCGTCGCCACGCTTCTCGCAACGGAGGCAGACTGCCTTGTCGATGACCATCGCGATTGTCGTCGGCCAGTTTTTGCTGCACGAGAGCCGCGACCGGTACAGCTGGTCGATGGCTGGTCTGCGGTACGATGCGATTGCAAATCGCGTTTAGTGTCTGCCACTCCTGGTCGCTCAAATAAGTGGGTGTGTTAGGCGTCGCGAGACGCTCGTCGATCACTTTGCGCGTCAATTCGTTCCATGACGGCGTGTCACGCTTATCCATCACGTTGTAGCCCGGATAGCGGTCAGTCATCGTGGGGCTCCTTAAGCAAGCCGAGGGCAGCCAGGCCGGCGAGCGCGACGCCGGTAAAACTTGGTGGGGCTGGTATCGGCGGCCCATTTAACAGGTTCTGTCGCCAGTTGTGCCAGCCGCCCATGTTGCGATGCACACCCCACACATGAAAGCCCGCGCCAGCGAACCCTATTACGGTCGTTAGCCGTAACCACCAGCGGGCCAGACGGCTGGGCTCGCGGCGATGATTTATTGCGGCTTCTGCAAGTAACACAGCCGCAATCGGCGGCACTGTCACGGGCAAATACATAAAGGGGTCGTGATAGGCACCGCGGAAATGTAGCAGGCCTGCTTCGGCGGAGGTTGCCAGCAATCCGACGGCGGTCAATCCTGCCAATGCACGACCGGCCGGCATTCTGAAGACACGTGGCGCATCAGAATCGCTGCCACGCACGCGCTCTGAGTAGTAGCCCAGTAAGCCAGACAGGGCAATGGCCGCGGGCGCGCCTAGGGGCGAACCATAGAACAGGTTCTGCCAGGAAAAACCACCGGGTCGTTTGGTAACGTTATAAATGTGAAACCCCGTTCCGACGACGCCAGTAACTGCGGCAACAAGATAAATCGGATCTCGTACAGCATGTGCGAGTGGGCGCTCGTCGCGGCTCCCGTGCGCACTTACTGCCAGCGTCAAGGCAGAAACCAGGAGCGGCGTAAACATCGCTTTATTGTGAAAGGCGCCGCGGTAATGTTCGATGCCGCTATCCAACAGGGTAGAAGTGGCTATCAGGCCTGCGGCGCCGTTCAGCCGACGCGCTGCTGTAACAGTTGGCGATCGCAGCGCCTGGCGGTGGGGCGGCAGGTCGAGGCATTTTTTTGCTCGCACCGGGGTAGGTGCAGGGTGCTTACGCACAGCGAGCACGCCCAGCGCGATGGCCAGTATGCCCAATGTCAACGTATCGGTTTGGCGGTCGGTAAGCATAGGACGCTACGAACGGTCTGCACACGCTTTGTGCCCGCATGCACAGGAATGGTGTTCTTCGCCGCCAGCATGCTTGTCAGATGCCGCGAGCCGACAATGCTCACTGCAGAACTGCTCACCCGCCGGTACCTTGCAATGGCAACCTGCGCGTTGGCACTGTTGCTCATTTTTTTCATTTTGCATGATAATTACCTCGGTCGTTGAAACGTTAAGATTGCTAAGTGCGATACGTCAGTCGGTGCCATAGGCGCCGCTACACGCGTTAAACACAAGCTCGTTTACGTCATTTCTCCTTGCCCGGAAAGTACGTTGCCAGCATTTCACGCGCAGATTGCTTAATCATCCCTGTCGTACCACTGTCGCCCTTAAACATAGATTCAGAGAACGCGACCGCCTGTTCAAATGTGATGTGCGGTGGCAACGGCGGCACTTCGGGGTCGGTAATCACCTCTATGATGCACGGCCGGTCGGCTGCAAACGCCGCCTCCCATGCTGCACCCACATCTTCGGGCCGGTTGACCATAATGCCCTTTAGACCAACCAATTCGGCGTAACGTGCGTACGGAAAATCAGGTACGTGTTGCGCCGCGTCATAACGCGGATCACCCATCATCACGCGCTCCTCCCATGTCACTTGGTTCAGATCGCGGTTGTTAAGCACCACAATCACCAGACGCGGGTCTGACCATTCCTTCCAGTAGTCACCAATGGTGATGAGCTCGGCATTGCCGTTCATTTGCATGGCACCGTCGCCGACCATGGCAATTGGAACCCGATCTGGAAAAGCAAATTTTGCTGCAATCACATAGGGCACGCCTGGTCCCATTGTGGCCAGTCCACCTGATAGCGATGCCATCATGCCGTGCCGTATCTTGAGGTCACGTGCGTACCAATTGGCAGACGAGCCGGAGTCCGACGCAAGGATGCAGTTGTCTGGAAGGCGCGAAGAACCTTCCCAGAATACGCGTTCGGGGTTAATCGGCTCAGCCGGTTGCATTGCACGCGCTTCCAGAACGTCCCACCATTGTGCGACGTTAGTTTCGATCGACTCGCGCCAGCTGCGGTCGGTCTTGTGCTTGAGCAAAGGGATCAGCTCGCGCAAGGTCGCCCTCGCATCGCCGACCAAATTGATATCCATTGGATAACGAATCGAGAGCATTGCCGGATCGATATCGATCTGAACACCGTGCGCCTGGCCTTCTTTGGGCAGAAATTCTGAATACGGGAAGCGAGAACCAATCATCAGCAGAGTGTCGCAGCCGGTCATCATGTCCCAGCTCGGCTTGGTACCTAATAGGCCAATGGAGCCAGTGACGAAGGGCAAATCGTCGGGTAGTACGGCCTTGCCAAGCAAGGCCTTGGCTACACCCGCGCCAAGCAAGTCGGCAACGTCGATCACCTCATCGGTCGCGGCCAGTGCGCCGGCGCCCACCAAAATTGCTACCTTGCTTCCTGCGTTAAGCAAGTCTGCGGCCTGTTGCAGATCCGTTTGTTGCGGCACCACGCGAGGCGCTCGATAACCGAATCCTGAATGGATAGTGCCGTGCGCGCGTGGTGGCGGTTCCACGGCTTCCAGCTCCTGTACATCGCTCGGCACGATGATGCAGGTCACCGTGCGTTTGGCTGTGGCGATGCGGAACGCGCGATCGACAATATGTCGCACCTGCGCAGGCACCATAATCATCTGTTCGTAGTCGCAAGCGACATCCTTGAACAAAGACATCAAGTCGACTTCCTGCTGGTACTGTCCACCCATAGCGGTGCGTGGTGACTGACCGACGATCGCGACTACGGGCTGATGATCAAGCTTGGCATCGTACAAACCCGTTAATAGGTGGATTGCGCCAGGGCCTGAAGTGGCCATGCACACACCTGTTTGGCCCGTGAACTTCGCATGCGCGCAAGCCATGAATGCACACATTTCCTCGTGTCGAGCGCGTACTAATTTAAAGTGTTCGCCGGCGCGATCTAATGCTCCCATTAAGCCATTGACGCCGTCACCCGGATATCCGTACACGCGGCTTACGCCCCATTGGTGGAGGCGATGAAGCAGAAAATCGCTGACGTTCATGCCTGGCTCCTCTGGTCCACGTAAGGTACCTGACAGCAGGGCTGTACGCCCGGATCTTTGGAGTAGTGGTAACTGAAGCTCGTGCTCATGTTTCGTGTCCTCGTCTCAGCGGCTCCTTTCAGTTCTTTCTGGAGCCAGATCATGGGTCACAAACGCGCATCTATCAACGCGTATTCATAATGCCATGCTAGTACCACCTTTACCGTTTGCTCTGTACGCTACAGAACACACAGCTTGAAAGTATTTTCGGCGTAAGGCGAGTTTGCAGCGTGATGGTTATCGCATGCTATTCGATCAAGACCAACCAATGTCCATCGGGATCGGAAAGCAGCGCGACGAGCGTAGACGGCGTTACACCAGTTGATTCGGTCGTAATGTGTGCCACATGTGCATGACGCAATGTATCGAGTAGGTTGGACAAGTTTTGCGTTTGCAACACCATGCGGTCTGCGCTGATGTCGCAAACACCGGGATTCGGGCATTTTCTGCCCTGCGGGATCCGATAGCCGAGCAACTCGAGATGCGGTGTTTGTACATTAGCTGGTCGTAGCGCGATCACATCGACCTCGACCTCTGCAAGATCATCGAGGCATTGTTGTTCAGGGCCGCGGTTTACACCACGCGAACTGATCTCGAACCCTAGCCGTTGATAGAACGCAATGCTGCGGTCCGTATTGCTCACGCTAATCGCGGTGTGGTCAATACCGAGCGCCACGTCGTTACCTTGCGGCGGCCTTATACTATTTTCACCCTCTGATGGAAACGAAATCAGTTCCAACGGATGGCCATCGGGATCGCGAAACTTGAAGGCCGTCACGCTGCCGCTTGTGGGCGGCAGATGTTGCGGTCCGTCACGGCTGATCGCGACACCGCCGCCATACCCAAGCCAGCGCGCATAGGCTGCACCCATGTCATCGACCACGATTGCGCAATGCTGAAACCAGAGGTCGGCGCTCGTGGCACCCGTTGGATAAGGTGTAGCACTCGGAAATTCGCTTAATGCAATTTTCTGCGCGCCGAGCGACAGCCGCGCGCTGCGTGTTGGTCGTGTGCCTATACGTGGCACGTTTCTCCAGGCTTGCGGCGTGGCTTTTGTGTCGCGCTCTACCTGGAAGCCCAAGGCATCACAGTAAAACGCAACCGCACGATCCAGGTTGGCAACGTTGCGATCTATCCACAGCAGCCGTTGCACGCCCGCGTTCACGGCCACTCCGCACCGCGTCTATTGACGTATTGCGCAAACAATGTCTGTGATCCGCAGATGAACAAACGACTGCGGTTGCGCCCACCGAACGTCAGGTTGGAGACCACAAAGGGCACCTTGAGCTTTCCCATCAAGGTGCCGTCGGGGCTTATGCAGTGCACGCCATCGGCAGCACTCGTCCAGATGTTGCCATCTGTGTCGCTGCGAAAGCCGTCCGCCATGCCAGGCTGAACCTTGTGAAACACACGCGAGTTGCGCAGTTGTGTGCCGTCATCGGAAACATCGAACACGCGAATGTGTTGTTCGGGATTTTGTGCGAAAGGCGTCCCGCTTTCGGCCACGTAAAGCAATTTTTCATCAGGCGAAAAACACAGGCCATTTGGACCTTTGAAATCGTTGGCGACAACAGTCAGTGAGTTATCCATGGGGTCAAAGCGGTACAGGTTGGGTGGCAACTCGGCGTCTTGCTTTCCCCCCTCGTAGTCTCGAGTAATGCCGAATGTCGGATCACTAAACCATATTGTGTCGTCACGCTTGACGATGATGTCGTTAGGTGAATTGAGATGCTTGCCTTGGTAACGATCAACAAGCGTTGTGATGGTGCCGTCGAACTCGGTGCGTGTAATGCAGCGACCGTGGTGCGAGCAGCCGATCAGCCGGCCCTGGCGGTCGCGGGTGTGCCCGTTGGCATAGTTGGAAGGCTCGCGAAACACCGACATACCGCCCGATTCGGTCCAGCGCATAATTCGATTGTTAGGAATATCGCTCACCAGCAGGCATTGCAAGTCAGCAAACCACACCGGGCCTTCCAACCAACGGAAGCCTTCGCCCAGTTTTTCTAGCGGCGCATTCGGCAACACGCAAGACTTAAAGCGCTCGTCGATGATTTCGATGTTGGCCATGCCGGTATCCATGTGGCCCTCCTTATTTGATGTGGCAGGCTTGGTGCACTGGCGATACGTGACATTGCACGCACATCAATACACAAGGCTCGTCTGACACGGTGCCAGAGCGGTGGCCCTTGTTGCCGTGTTTGTCGGCCACGCAGTGTTGGTCTTCGCCCCGTGACAGTTCGCCCGCACCCATCTCGACCCGGGTGCCGTCCATCGATTCAACAAACCAGCGTCCCGACAGTGGCAGAATCCATTGCGGCGCGGGGTTCTCATGCCAATCGCCGATCCACCCCACTGGTAGCACCGTGAACACAACGGTGGCTTCGCCGCGTTTCTGCTTGTCGTTCCATTGCGGGTCGGCACTTCCAATGCTGCCGAGGTCAAAATCGTGCAGCGCACAGCGGGTTTGATGACTGATGCCGTTTGCATCGGTCCATATGTGCCAGTAGGGCACCGTGGGTTTGTTGCTATGTTTAGCGTTGTCTTGATTGCTGCTCATTGCTGGACGCCTCCATTTTCGTGTTGGGCTCCACGTGAGTGTGTGTCCGAGCCAGATGCGTTGCGTGCCGGCGTTGGTGTGATGGCCGGCATCAAGGGCGCGTTACGCGTATAAATCGGTGTCGAGGAAAGCAGATGCGTGGTCACCTGATCGGCCGGAACAAGTGATGTGCCAAATGTCACAAGCAGCAGGCCGCCAACCAGTCCAAAGTTTTTGAGAAAATCCCAAAAATGGCTGCGCGCCTTGCTGTCACCTTTGGCCCAGAAATCGGGGTAGCGCCAGAAGTTGTGGTATAGCAGGGCGCTTACGACACAAAAGCCCGCAAGCACAAGTGCGGCAAGGCGATCATGCCAGCCGATCACGATACATACCGGCGTCACCAATTCGACAACAATGGCGAGCAGCAGCATTACGGGAGCTATCGAAGCCGGCAAGAAGCTGGATTTGGCCTGCTTTAGTGCACCATTCCAGTCCAATATCTTGTCAAACGCGCTAAATGGAAACAGCACAACAAGACAGATACGTATCAGTAGCGGAACGAGAACGACGTTTAGCCAGCTCATATGTCGCCCTTTATGCCGACGTAGGAGTGGGCGGACGAGCTCATAGCACCAAGCCGCTTTTTGATAATGTCGGCAACACGCAGCGCGTTCGCAATAATGGTTAAGGTCGGGTTTACCGCACCTATGGAGGGAAAGAAACTGGCGTCGGTAACGTAAAGGTTGTCCAGTTCATGCGCCTTGCAATCAAGGTCGAGTACCGAGGTTTTTGGATCTGTACCAAAACGCGCGGTGCCAGCCTGGTGCGCCGTGCCACCAATTGGGATATCTTTGCCGAAATAGAGCTTGCGTTGCCACAGATGCGGATGCGCGCCATTGTGGCCCATTAGCCGCTCCAGCTTTTGCTTCAGGCGATGGTGCGCCTCCATGTTGTTCTCGGTCAGATCCAGCACCACCCGCTCGCCCTCGTAGCGAATGCGGTTTTCGGGGCGCGGCAAGTCTTCGCTAGACAACCAAAAGCTCATGGAATACTTCGCTATTTTCTCGAATGGCATCTCTGGCAGCCACTCCAGCCACGATGGCAGTGTTTCACCCCGAATTTGATCAGCGTGCGTGACCGCACACATTTGCATCAGGCCCAGCGGATACGCCCAGTCATCCGCGCCAAAATAGAAGTCGCTCAGTGCCAGTGTCTTCTGAAAAACCGTTTCATTAGGTTCGTGCAGTATCGCCATCAAGACCGACTGGTTGTGACGTATGTAGTTGCGTCCAAGCTGGTCTGAACCATTGGAGAGACCGTTGGGGTGTTTGGTATTGGCAGAACGCAGAAGCAACAGTGCCGAGCTCAATGCGCCACACGCCACCACCACGATGTCAGCTGAGTAGGTTTCTTTCGCACCATTGCGCTCGACCTGCACTGCGTTAACCGTGCGACCAGTGGCGTCGGTATCGAGCTTGGCTACGTAGGTGTTAGTTAGCAGTGTGACGTTGTCGTGAGCCGCCAGCATAGGATCTATGCACATTACCTGCGCGTCGGCCTTGCCGTTCAGTGGGCTGGGAAAGCCGTCGAAGTAGGGGTTGCGAAAACAGGCGCTGGTGGAGGTGGCCTTGCCATCTTTTTCGTCGAGCAAAACGCCTAGCGGCAGATGAAAGGGATGCAGCCCGTCTTTGGTGAAACTGTTGCTTAATGCCTGGATGCGCGGTTCGTGCGCAACAGCTGGAAAGGGGTAACGTTCACTGGAGTAGGGTTCGTTGGGGTCTTCGCCGCGCTCACCGTGCACATGAAACAGCCGCTCGGCCTGCGTGTAATACGGTTCGAAGACATCGTATTTCAGTGGCCATGCTGGAGACACACCATCAACGTGTCGGATTTCGTCGAAGTCGCGCTCGCGCAGTCGGAATAATGCCGCACCGTAAACCTTGGAGTTACCACCCACGTAGTAGTGCAGGCCGGGATGGAACGCTTGGTTATTTTTGTCGTACCACGTGTCAGAGGCTTGGTAAACGCCTTCTACAAACACTTTGTGAGGATTCCAGTTGTCCATGGACCGTGGCAGGTAATCGCCGCGTTCCAGGATCAGTATCCTTTTGCCAGTGGGTGCGAGGCTGTACGCCAGCGATGCACCGCCAGGGCCGGACCCGATCACAATGAGGTCATAGTGATTGTCGGACATTTCCTTGTCGCCTAGCTTGATACGTTCATCCTAAACCTATGTCCCCCTGCATAACAACCACTTAATTTACGTGTGACAGATGTTGCAGACAAAATTTACGTGTGGCATATCTTGCGAAAAAAAATCACCCAAACTGGTTTGGGTGACTTTAAAAATGGGGTAGCCATTGCCGCCGCCTATTTAATGGCTGCAGGCCTTAATGTGTTGGCAGGCGGTCGCTGCAAAGGCCTTGCAGCGACCGCGCGGAACAAACTTAACAACGCATTAAGACCTGCAACAAAAAGGCTTGCTGCTCATGCTCAGGGTTGACGCGTAAGGTGGTTGGTGTCGGTATGATGGTGTAGCCCCCGGCCCTTAACCTGTAACTGAGTGTCTTGATGGTAATCCATGGTGCCGTCACCATTTAGCGTGAGTTTGAGGATGTAGCGCACAACCTTAAAGTTTTCGATCAGGAATGGATTTTGGCAAATGCCAAAGGTTTCTGACCCGGCTTCGGCGACCAGTTCAAAACTGGTGGCGTCCGGCTTTACGGTACCGCCAGCGTTGATGACAATGCCGCGGGGTACAGCAAAAGAGTTGAGCATCATGCCTGTGGCTGGGTCCCAAACCCAGTAGCCTCGTTGCGCATGGAAGGCCTCACCGGCGTGCTTTCCCGCGGTAGAGGGGGTTCCGCGCCAGGCGTTGGTATCACAGACAATTTGGCGAAGCTTCTGGTCATGATTTTCTACGTGGGGCGTTATCAGTTGAAAAACCCATCGCTCGCGGTACTTGCTTTCGGTGTCCGTCATCATCCTGTCAGGCATGCCCGGGGAGATATCTGTGCCATCGTTTCCTTCCCAAACGCCTAGCAAGCCTGCCAAAGGGCCAAAATTTGCCAGATTCACGTCGTTTTCCTGAGCCGTACTCATGTCGATGCCTCTATGGTGATCTATCGTTGCGAAAAGTATCCCCCGCATCACTATGGTAGGACGATGTATATCCTGCGTCTAATTAATTGTTTTGAACTGGCTTAAGAAATATAAACGCTTCTGGCCTATGATTTAAATGATGTAGCGGGGCTGTCGCACCGTGATAACCTATTTTGGGCTGAAATTATGAGTGATATGCGTAGCTTCAATGATGTTCAAGGCACAGCTTGGCAGGCGGCCTTGATGGAAGCGTCGTATGGTGCTGTCTTACTGTTGTTTAGCCCGCTCGTAGGCAACGATATTCGCTCGCAGAGTATGTATGTAGAAAACATGGCTGAAGCTGAGGAGCAGTTTACGCGCATGACCGATGACGAATTACGCGTGCTGCTGTCAGAAGCGCAGCCCTGGAGCCCTTGAAACAGAGAGCCGTCCACCGCCATTTTATTTGCTCAGTTGGCTTAGTGCCATAAGAAGCGCAGCCCTGAACCCTTGAAACAGAGAGCCACGGGCCGCCACATTATTTGCTCAGTTGGCTTAGTGCTACACCGACGAGTGAACTTGCCGCCATCACCACAATAAGCAACCAGTAGCCCGTGCGGCGCAAGCCTGGCATGCCACCGCGCACACACCATGCAAACCAGAGCATGGCAAGGTCATAGAGCACGGTACCCAGAATAAGCATGACGAAGTTACTGAGCAATGTTCCGGCTATAACCCCTGCGTGCCCGAGGTTCAGTAGTACCCACTGGCCCCAAATGGTAGACATAGCCAGAGGTCGGGCCGTCAGGGATGCCTGCCCGGCACCCAGCACATATTGCACCACCCCGGTTACCAGCACCAGATAAGCCACCATCCACACCAGTGGCTGGGTTGGACGATGCGCGATGGCGGCAGCGATCAAACCTGCGGCGATAATGGCGATCACGCCTATGGTTTTGAATGGGGTGGATGCGGTGTTCATAGTAAAGAGTCCTTAAACCGTGGCGCTTTTCTTTTGATGATAGTGTAGCGCGCGGGTAGAGGTTGCTCTCTCTGACATTTTGCGATGACTACGGCTTATGGCTAGAGCTTATGCTACGGCTTATTGCTACCGTTTATGGCTACAGCTTATTGCTATGGCTTATGACGACTACAGTTTATTGCCCAGGCTGTCTGAAAACGTCGAAAAATTTTGGGGTATGAAAAATCGACCTTCCAGATCAGTCGTTATGGGATTTTCTCGTATTTGGAAATGGTAAGAGCACCCATTGAAAATGAGCGATGACAGCGTTTTCACATAGCCTCAGCCATCATCCGGTTTCATGCTGTTTGCGCGGCAGAACGGCTCTCAAGCACCGCATCACGTTTGCGGTGCAGGTGAGACTCAAGCAACTGTCGTACGGCAACGGCATCGCGTTTTTGCAAGGCAGCCAAAATTTGCGCATGCTCTCGTAGCGCGTTTGCCCACTTGGTCTCGTCCTGGTTAGAACGAAAACGCAGGGTGTGCATGCGGCTATTAACCTGCTTCCATGTGTCGCGCAAAACGGGGTTGCGGGCCGCTTCGCTGACCAGGTCGTGCACCTGGGCATTGAGACGGTAATACGTAGGCAGGTCACGGCGCTCGAAAGCGGCTTCCATTTCGAACTGTAAAGCACGTAATTCAGCAAGCTCTTCGTCGGTAATGTGTTTGGCGGCAAGTGCGCCCGCCAAGCCTTCAAGTGACGCCACCACATCAAAGGTATGAGCGATATCCGCATCTGATAGTGCTAGCGCAAAGGCGCCGCGCCCAGGCTCAAGCACAACCAACCCCTCTGCAGCCAGCAGGCGTATAGCTTCTCGTAAGGGCGTTCGAGATACACGCAGCATTTCGCAGAGTTCGCGCTCATTTAGCTTGCTGCCGGGTTTCAGCGTGCCCTGGGTGAGCAACTCGCGCAGATGTGTGGCAATGCGCTGGTGCAGCGTATCGCGAACAATGCCCATATCAGGTGGTGTAAGAGAATTCATGTTTTGTATTATATATTCAAAATAAAGTTTAAATTCCGGGTATTTACCTAGAGCATCCTGTAGTGGTTTGTATATTATATTTTGTATAACGCATAACCAATTCACCCAGGAGCCTCTTCCTATGCCCAATCTTAACTTCCATCCCGTCGGCCGTCATTATCTTCAGATTCCGGGGCCCAGTCCTGTGCCAGATCGTATTTTGCGCGCTATCAGCTATCCAACTATCGATCACCGCGGACCCGAGTTCGGAGCGCTAGGTCGTAAAGTGTTGGCGGGCATTGGCAAGATATTCAAAACAGAGCAGCCCGTGGTCATCTACCCGGCATCTGGAACCGGCGCCTGGGAAGCGGCCCTGAGCAACACCATGAACAAGGGTGATACGGTGTTGATGTATGAAACCGGTCATTTTGCCTCTTTATGGAAAAAAATGGCTGAGCGTTTGGGTTTGAAGCCTGAATTTCTGGGTAAGCCAGGCCTTGAGGGCTGGCGCCAGGGGGTACAGGCAGACATGATCGAGGCCCGCCTGCGCCAAGATAAAGAACATACCATCAAGGCGGTCTGTGTCGTTCACAACGAAACCTCTACGGGTGTCACGTCTGATATTGCGTCCGTGCGTCGTGCCATTGATGCGGCAGGTCATCCTGCGCTGCTTATGGTCGACACCATTTCCGGTTTGGGTTCGATTGACTATCGCCACGATGAGTGGGGCGTAGATGTCACGATCAGTGGTTCGCAAAAAGGGCTGATGCTTCCTCCCGGAATCAGCTTCAATGCGGTATCGGCCAAAGCCGTGGAAGTCAGCAAACAGGCTACCTTGGGTCGCGCCTTCTGGGCCTGGGATGAAATCATAGAGATGAACAAAACGGGCTACTGGCCGTACACGCCCAACACCAACCTGCTTTATGGCCTGTCAGAAGCGCTGGATATGATTCAGGAAGAGGGCCTGAACAACGTGTTTGCCCGCCACCAACGGTTGTCTGAGGCCTGCCGCGCCGCCGTCAAAGCCTGGGGCCTGGAAATACAGTGCACCGATGACGCTTGCCACTCTCCAATACTGACGGGCGTCATGATGCCTGAGGGTATCGACGCAGATAAAGTGCGTAAATTGATCTATGAAAACTTCAATATGTCGTTGGGTGCAGGTCTGGGCAAATTAAAGGGGCTAATGTTCAGAATCGGGCACTTGGGGGATACCAACGACCTTACGCTGATCGCCACGCTAGGCGGATGCCAGATGGGTCTGCGCATGTCAGGTGTCAAACTTAAAGGTGACGGTGTTGCCGCCGCCATGGATCATCTGCAGGCCACCGCCACGCCGCAGGCTCATTACCCGAAGGAATCCAACACTGCCAAACCCCAATCAGAGCAACATGTGCAGCAACGAGAAGAAACGCTGGCAGGCGCAGCGTAACGATAACTTCTGCTTATAACAATCAGCATACAAGCACCACGATTCCATATCGGAGACAAAACATGGCGAAAAAGTATTCACGTATCTTACTAACTGCTGCACTGGCTGTCGGGCTTTGCTCAGGCGCTTCGGCGGCAGAAACCATAAAGTTTCGGGTCATTGGTCAGCCACTGGCTACCGGCTTGATTCAGGCCAAAAAAGAGCAGCCGTTCTTTGAAAACTTCAAGGAAAACACCGGGCTACCTATTGAGATGGATTACAAACCCATCGATACGCTGGGCATTAAAGATACGGAAGAGTTGAGGGTGCTTAAGTCTGGCCTGTTTGAACTGGCTTCGCTGCGGTTTCCGCAGAACGCGCGCGATGAGCCGACACTGCTAGGTTTTGACCTGGTTGGATTAAACCCTGACTACGCGACCGCCCGCAAAGTGGTGGACGCGTTTTACGACCAGGCAGACCAGCGTCTGCAAAAGCAGTTTGGCGTGAAGCTGCTGGGCGTGTTTCCGTTTGGTCCCCAGGTCTTGTTCTGTAATAAGCCAATCAGCAAGCTGGCCGACATCAAGGGCCTGAAGGTTCGTGTCTATGATCAGAATCTGGCCAAATTTATCGACTCTATTGGCGGCACACCTGTACCTATTTCGTTTGCCGATACCCATCAGTCTTTGTCGCTGGGTGTAGTGGATTGCGCTATTACCGGCCCAAGTTCGGCCAATTCTTCAGGTTGGCCCGAAGTCGCTACACATCAGTTGCCAATTGGCTTCCAGATGGCGATTAATGGTTACTCCATTTCAGTCAAGGCATGGAACAAGCTGTCGGCAGAGCAGCAAGCAGGGCTGCAAAAAGCCGTAACCGCACTGACAGACGATATCTGGGTTTACTCTGAAGTCTTGTTCAAAGACGCCATCAGTTGCAACGTAGGCGGCGCCTGTGAAACGGGCAAGAAGTTTAATCTGGTTAACGTGCCTGTCTCTGATGCCGACAAGGCGCTGCTCAAAGAAGCACTGACCAAAGTATCGTTGCCGACCTGGGCTGAAGTATGCGACAAAGTTAATAAAGGTTGTGTAGATAACTGGAAAGCGACTGTCGGTCCGGTAGTGGGGATCAAATGATTAGCGCCCGCCCATCCAAAAGCTTGTCGCAACGTGCTGTAGCGACAGAGGGCAATACAGTAGGGCGGGCTTCAAGCGAGGCGGGGCGCAAGGCCCTGTCTCGCAGTATGGAGCGTGTTGAAACTGTTCTCGGCATATTATTTGGGGCCATCTTTGTCACGCTCTCGGTGGTTGTTTCGATCGAAACTATTTCCAGAAAGCTATTTAATTTTTCGCTGCAAGGGGCCGATGAACTGGGAGGCTATGCGCTGGCGGTAGGCTCGACGCTGGCCTTTAGTGTTGCCTTGATCGGTCGGGCGCATATTCGCGTTGATTTTTTACATGAATTTTTCCCCAAACGCGTCCAGGCCTGGCTCAACGCATTATCGATCTTGAGCCTTGCTGCGTTCGGCCTGTTCATTGGCTGGACCGCCATTCAAGTACTGATCGATACCCAGTCATACGGCAGCACTGCACCCACGCCGTGGGCCACGCCGCTTATCTATCCACAGTTAGTGTGGCTTGTGGCACTCGCTACGTTCGCTGCAATCGGTACGGTATACGCTGTGCGCGCAATTCAGCTGTTGCTGCGCGGCGATGTGGACGCACTGCTGGGTGAGTTTTCACCCAAGAGTGTGAAGGATGAGGTCAAGGAAGAGGTGGACGATTTGGCCAAGCGCCAGCAAGGAGCTCAGCCATGAGCGTGATGATGATTTCGCTGGGTTTTTTTACCATGTTGGGCTTGATCCTGTTCGGCTTGCCCATTGTTGCCTCGATGGCGGCGGTGGGCATAGTCGGAGGTATTGCCGCTTATGGTGTCCCGTTTCTGGATTCGATAGCACCGGTGGTATGGGGGGTACAGAACGATAACTTGCTGACCTGCATTCCATTGTTTGTGCTGCTGGGCGAAATGTTGTTGCGCTCGGGGATTGCCGACCGCATGTATGGCACGCTGGCAGCATGGCTGGGCCGTTTGCCCGGAGGCCTGATGCATACCAACATCGGCTGCAGCGCCTTGTTTGCCGCCACGTCTGGTTCTTCAGTTGCAACGGCGGCAACCGTGGGTACGGTTGCGCTGCCTTCGCTGCAGGCGCGTGGCTACCCTGTGCGCTCATCGCTGGGGTCGATTGCTGCCGGCGGCACACTGGGTATTTTAATTCCACCCAGCCTGAACATGATTGTGTATGGGTCACTGACCAATAATTCTATTGGCAAACTGTTTATTGCCGGCATTGTTCCAGGTATTTTGCTTGCGTTGACTTTCATGCTTTTTATCGCTGTTTCGGCGCTTTTGAGCAAGAACACCATGCGTGAGGAAAAGGTGCCATTAAATGAGCGCATTCGCCTGCTGCGCCACTTTATTCCGCCCGCTGTGGTGTTTGGCATCGTCATGGGCAGCCTGTATTTCGGTATAGCGACCACGACCGAAAGTGCCGCGCTCGGGGTTATGGCTGCGCTGTTCTTTGTGTGGCAGTCTGGCAAGATGAGCTGGACGCTCATGCGCAACTGCTTTGTCTCCAGTGCACGCATCAGCGGCATGATTCTGCTGATCATGGTCGCAGCTTTTATTCTTAACCTCACCATCAGTCTTACCGGTGTGGCTGACATGATGACCAAATGGGTGGTTGGTATAGGGTTTTCTGCAACTGGCCTGATCCTCGCGCTCTTGGTGTTCTACCTGATCCTCGGCATGTTCATGGACGTACTCTCCATGCAGGTGGCCACTATTCCCATTACGTATCCGATAGCCATGGCGTTGGGGGTTGATCCTATCTGGTATGGCATATTCATCGTACTCGTGTGTGAGCTTGGCATGATTACGCCACCCGTCGGCATGAATTTATTTGTCGTCCATGGCGTTCGTCCGGACAACGGCGGCATACAGGATGCAATCTGGGGGGCCGTGCCCTATGCCGTCATCATGATTTTGTTCACCCTGCTGTTGATGGCCGTGCCTGGGCTAGCCACATGGCTACCTGCACACATGTAAAACCAAGAGGAAACAATGACAGAACAATCCGAAGTTTGGCGATTGTCGGCAGTTGAACTGCAGCAGCAATACCATGACCGCACGTTAACGCCCACAGCAGTGGTCAAGGCCTGTTTGCAAAGGCTGGACGCTGTAAACCCCAGGCTTAATGCTGTGATTGCCCGCCGCGATGAGGCGGTGTTGCTTGAAGCGCAGGCCGCAACCGAACGTTATGCGGCCGGTCGTCCGTTGTCGATGCTGGACGGTATACCCATCAGCATCAAAGACAACATGCAAACGAGCGATCAGCCAACAACGTGGGGGTCGCCCGCGTTGGGTGAACACATGGCAGACACGGATGAAATGCCTGTTGCCCGTTTGCGGAACGCAGGGGCTTTAATCATAGGCAAGACCAATCTGCCCGAATTCGCACTCGAAGGTTATACCGATAACCCCTTGTTCGGCGCTACGGTGAACCCATGGGACACGGCGCTTACCCCAGGGGGCTCCAGCGGCGGTGCCGTCGCCAGCGTTGCCGCAGGTGTAACGCCTCTGGCCCTGGGCACGGATGGCGGGGGCTCCATTCGTCGTCCCGCTTCGCACTGCGGGCTTGTCGGGCTAAAACCGTCTATTGGGTCTGTGGCACGCGATGATGGCCTGCCCTCGCTGCTGCTTGATTTTGAGGTGGTGGGCCCGCTGGCGCGCACGGTTGCCGACGCGCGTGCCATGTTTAATGTAATACGTGGGGCACAGGCGTGTGATCGGCGTTCGTTAGCGGCTGCAGAGGCCAGCAGAAAGCAGGCAATCCATGAAGGGTTGCGTGTTCTATACGTACCGACGATAGATAATGCCCCCGTAGACCCTGTTGTCGCCAGCCATTGCCGCGCCGCTGCAGCGTTGTTAAGCAAATTGGGGCACGTTGTCAGCGAAGGCGTCATGCCGCTCAATCTTCAGTTCATGACACAAGCATGGCCTATTGTTGGGCAGGTCGGGCTGGCCCGTATGTTTGAGCGTTTTCCGCAGTGGCGTGAAAAAGCATCGCCAAAGTATCTTGACATGGCAGAGCAGGGTGCAGGGTACAGTGCGGCACAACTGTGGGCCGTGATGGAAGACGTTGAAGCGTTGCGGCGTGACTGTGTGCGCGTGTTTAACGATTATGATGTGCTGATCACGCCTGCGGCGGCGGCATTACCCTGGCCGGCCAAAGAGGCCTATCCTGCCATTATTGATGGGCAAACGGTGGGTCCGCGCGGCCATGCCATTTTCACTGGCTGGGTTAATGCAGCGGGTTTGCCGGCGTTGGCTGTTCCCGTAGCACCCTCGCCATCGGGGCTGCCCATAGGCATACAAATGATAGGGCGTTATGGGGCTGACGATTTACTTCTTAGTCTGGGCGAAGCCTTTGAAGCTGCTGCGCCCTGGGCACAGCGCTGGCCTCAACGTTAACCTGTAGTCGTTTTTCTTCTTAACCATTCTGGAGTTTCTGGCCTTGTCTTCCGCGACCTTACCCACACCCCACGTATCCGTTCAACAAATCATTGATGAGCTTATCGCTGTGCGACAGCAAGGCGGGGTGGCGTCTGCGGCGAACTTCGACGGCACATTGACGACGGCAGAACAGGCCTATGAAGTGCAGGCCGCCGTTGCCAAAGCCTTAGGCTGGTTCGGTACTGATTTTCCACGCTACTGGAAGTCGGGCGGCGCCAATCGCGAAGCAACCCTCACACACGCGCCATTACCCCCTGCGGGCGTATGGAATAGCCCTGCAGAGGCCGGGTCGTTTATCTTCCATCGTCGGGGGATAGAGGCTGAAGTAGCGCTGCGCTTGAGCAAATCGGTGGATCACGCAACGGCGCTCAAACTGGATGAGGCCGGTGCCAGCAGCATGGTCGATGCCATGGCTGTATCGCTCGAAGTTGTAGACTCCCGCTGGCAGGAGTGCATGACCGCCCCGGCGCTCATGCGCCTGGCCGATCTGCAATGTCATGGCGCATTAATTGTCGGTGAGTGGCAGCCATGGCAGGAGCGTGACTGGGCACAACAGGTTTGCCGGGTAACGGTCGGCGAGCAACCTGTTGTTGAGCGCCGTGGCACACACCCGGTGGGCAACCCTACCTGGGGGCTGGCCGCCTGGTTGCGTCATGCAACGCGTGATGGGGCTACCGTTCCCGCCGGTACGGTTGTTACCACAGGAACATGGGTTGGCATCCTGGATGCACAGCCTGGTGATCTCGTGGTGGCAAGTTTTGAAGGTATAGGGTCGGCGCAAGTCCAGCTATAACTTCTATTGGCAAACCGCGGGGGGGCAAGCCCTGTCAGCGGCAGTTGAGCTGACGCGACTTAGTGCTTAACGCGGGTGCCAATGGGCCTGGGTTTTTCAGGCGAGAATTCACGTCGCATTGGCACATCACGGGAGTACACTCAAGCTAGGCTTGGGGAGATCCCGCATGTCAGGACCACGTGAAGAAGTCCAGCAACGTCGCCGCTTTCACTTCAGGGCGGGTACCGAGGATCACATTCCTTCAGGCCCGCGCGCGGCCGTGGCGCTGGCGACGCTCGGCGTTGTTTATGGTGACATTGGCACCAGCCCCATTTACGCGCTGCGCCAGGCTTTTACCGGGCCAACACCCGTCGCGGTAGATTCGATTAACGTGCTTGGCGTTCTTTCGTTAATCTTCTGGACGCTAATCGTCGTTATCTCGCTCAAGTACATGACCTTTGTTCTGCAAGCGAACAACCGGGGCGAGGGCGGCATTTTTGCGCTCATCGCTTTGCTTCGACCCTGGCGCGGCCTTGAAAAACGCCGCCGCTGGCTGCTTATTTTGTTCGGCTTAGCCGGTGCCGCGCTGCTATACGGCGGGGTCATTATTACGCCGGCTATTTCTATTTTGAGTGCGGTGGAAGGGCTAGAGGTGGCCACGCCATTTTTTTCGCCCTATGTGGTGCCTGCAACCGTAGTAATCCTGGTACTGCTGTTTGCCTTCCAGCATAAAGGCACAGCACACATTGGTGCTGTGTTCGGCCCGGTGATGTTCCTCTGGTTTCTGGTTATTGCCGTGCTTGGCGCGGCCTCCATCGTGCAAACCCCATCGGTGCTCAAGGCGCTTAGCCCGACTTATGCCTTCACGTTCGCGCAGCACGGCGGGTGGAGGGCGTTCGTCGTCTTATATGCCGTTTTTCTGGTAACGACAGGCGGTGAGGCGCTCTACGCTGATCTGGGCCACTTTGGGCGCTGGCCGATTCGCTATCTCTGGTTCGGATTTGTACTGCCCGCACTGCTGCTCAACTACTTCGGCCAGGGGGCACTGCTGTTACGCAGTCCGGCGGGCAC
This sequence comes from Alcaligenaceae bacterium, assembly GCA_013416395.1. Lineage (GTDB taxonomy): Bacteria > Pseudomonadota > Gammaproteobacteria > Burkholderiales > Burkholderiaceae_B > Allopusillimonas. Next base: position 343,751 of record JACCEP010000003.1, on the reverse strand, counting down.
GGTGCAGCCGTTTTATCACCTGGCGCCGGGCTGGTTTCTCTACCCCATGGTGGCGCTCGCTACGGCGGCGACAATTATTGCCTCACAGGCAGCTATTACTGGCGCTTTTTCGCTCACAAACCAGGCGATTCAGCTGGGTTTGATGCCACGCTTTCGTGTCACACAGACGTCGGAGAAAGTGCGCGGCCAGATTTATGTCGCTGCAGTGAACTGGGTACTGATGACCGCCACCATTGCCGTCGTGCTGATGTTTCGCAGCTCCAGCGCCTTGGCTGCCGCCTACGGTGCTGCAGTGAGCGGCACCATGATTGCCACGACAGTGCTGGCGTTTAATGTAGCGCGCGAAGTGGGGGGGTGGAAGCGTCCGGCAGCGCTAGCTTTCCTGATTGGCTTTCTGACAGTGGATTTGCTTTTCTTCGGTTCCAACGCATTAAAGATTCCCTATGGCGGCTGGTTTCCCATCTTGATCGGTATTCTGTTCTTTACGATCATGGCTACGTGGCGGCGGGGTACCGAAATACTCCAGGACCAGGCGACCCGCAATGCCGAGCTGTTAGAGTCACTTATTGAAGAACTCGATAATAACCCGGTTGCGCGGGTGCCCGGCACGGCCGTGTTCTTGACGGGAAGGGTAAATAATTGCCCGCCGATACTGCGACATCATGTAGAGCGCAACAAGGCACTGCAGGAACAAGTGGTCGTACTTACCGTGCTTGCTGAGGATGTTGCCCGCGTTGTCCATGATGAGCGCATCGAAATCGAGCGCCACGAACAGGGCTTTGTGCGCATTATTTTGCATTACGGCTACATGCAAGGCGTAAACGTGCCTGCAGAACTGGCAGCGTGCAAAGACCTTGGCCTGGATGTAAACCTTGACGATGTCACCTACTACACAGGCAGCCAAACCCTTATCCCCAGTCGTAAGGAGGGAGGTATGGCTGCGTGGCGCGATGGCCTGTTTACGTTTATGGTCCGTAACGCGATGGACCCTACTGACTACTATCACATCCCGTCCGCACAAACAGTGGTCATCGGCCAGCGTGTTCGCATTTAAACTGTGCCGCCCGCATCCTCAGTTCGACCAACAAACCCTGTAGTTTTCTTTATTCGTACGGTGCTGTGTATTACTCAGAACCAAAAACGTTTAATTCTCAAATCATTGCGGCCGTAATGGTCAGTGTACTAATTCATGTTATATTTATTAACTGATTGGCGCAGATTTACCACCTAACATAGTCGTGGCAGACGGCATGGGTTGTCGCAAAATGATGGTAATGTTTACGTCTGACATCTATCTTGGGTCGTTTCATCCCCGCCTACCACCCTTAACTCAAAGAACTGGTCATTAGGAGCATGCTTCCGCCCTACAACCGGAGCGTCGCCCACTGCAAGCGTGGTGTGAGAAGCAGCTTGGCGCGCTAACGTGGCTCGCACGTGTACCGTGCTCACATATTTGAACGCCTGTCGCTGAGGCTTGAGGCAAGGCTGGCTAAGCTCAACAGGTGCCACCTGGTGCTGTAAAGCGTTCAGCATAAAAATATTAAATAGTATTGTTGATAATCACCGCTCTCTGTTTTTAACAGACGTCGCGACTTCAGTTACCTGGTTGCAGCATGGCCGTAGATGCAGGCTGAGTGTAGTGCACCTATTGAAGAACATTAGCCCGTTGTGTTACGGCGCCCAAATGTCATCGAAAAAGTTGCCCGCTGTGTGTTACGGAGCTTATGTGCAAGCCCGTTCGTTTTACGCGGCACATGTACTAATTGATAAAGGAAAAACAATGGCTTTGAAAAAACACTCACTCACTAAAATAGTTGCACCCGTGCTTTGTGCATTTTTGCTGGGAAGTGCCGCGAACGCTGGCCCTCTGGATGATCGTATCGCAGATGGAGAACCCATACGCCTGGGTTTCGCGTCAGCCAGCCCTTGGGCCTATATGGGTGACGACGGTTCTGCAAAAGGTTTCGTCAACACGATTGCCATTGATGTGCTGAAGCGCATGGGCTACACCAATGTCGAACCGGTGTTGACCGAATGGGCAGGCCTGATTCCTAGCCTGAAAGCCAATCGCGTCGATATCGTGACCGGTGGTATGTATATCATCAAGGCACGCTGCGAGAATATGAACTTTTCGGCGCCTATTGGTGCTTTCGGCGATGCGTTCGTGGTGGCAAAGGGTAACCCCAAAAACATCCAAACCTATCAGGACGTCATTGACCAAAACCTGATTCTTGCCATTCCGTCTGGTTGGAACACCTTGGGCGACGCCAAAAAAGCGGGTGTGCCTGTTAAAAATATTATCGAGGTACCTGGGTCAACCGAAGCCCTGGCAGCCGTGCGTGCTGGTCGTGCCGATGCCTTTCCGAGCACCGACATTGAAGTGATACACGTTGCAGACAAATCGGATGACTTCGGCATGTCTGACCCTAAGGCGTTTGTCGGGCGTAAAAAACAAGTTGTTGGTATTGGCTTTCGTCCTGACGATAGCGATTTTATGGCTAAATTCAACAAAGTATTGGCCGGCTACATGGGTTCGGACGAGATGATGGCGAGGGTCAGGCCCGACGGCTATATTGCTGCGTTTTTACCCAAAGATCTGACAACAGAAGAAGCCTGCAAGCACGATTGAGTTATTTTGATTGCCCGTAAACATAAAGCCTGCCCGCAAAGAGCAAGAGGCAACACATATTGATGTCCTATCTCAATTTTCTTGCAATCCATAGTGACCGGCTTATTCACGGTACGCTGATCACGTTGGCGCAGTTCGGGCTGGCTGCCCTGGTTACGATTGTGATCGCCCTTATTGCAGGGCTTATGAAGATGGCGCGATCAACGAGTGTGCGTACAGCCGCAACCGTTTACATTGAGCTGTTTCGCGGTACATCGCTTCTAGTGCAACTTTACTGGTTTTACTTTGTTCTGCCATTATTTGGGATTAGTCTCGAAAAATTCACCGCCGGTTTCCTCACAGTCGGATTGTGTTACGGAGCATATGGTGCAGAACTGGTGCGCGGTTCGATTCAGTCTGTACCGCGCGGCCAGTGGGAAGCCGGCCTGGCGCTGAATCTGTCGCCCGCTAAGCGTATGCGCCGAATCATTCTGCCGCAGGCACTGGTTGCAGTTTTGCCGCCCTGGGGCAATCTGATGGTCGAAGTTTTGAAAGGTACCGCACTGGTTGCACTGATCTCGGTCACTGATCTAATGTTTGAAGCGCGCCAGATCAATAACAATACCTATCTGTCAGCGCAGGCGTTTGGTACCGCGCTCGTCATTTATTATATTTTTGCGCGGTTTATGGTGACGCCCCTCATGCGTTGGCTAGAACGGATCATGGCTCGCAAGATCGGACGAATATAAACCATGCTTGACTGGAAACTGCAATTTACCTGGGACATCCTTCCGCGACTGCTTCACGCGGCCGTCAATACGCTGTTGGCAGCAGGTGGGGGCTATGTGGTTGCTGTTGTACTGGGGCTGATCTTTGCTCTGGCGCAGCGTACACATTTTCGGGCATTGACGATTATTACCCGCGAGATTGTGGAGTTCGTGCGTTCAACACCACTACTGTTGCAGATTTTTTTCATCTTTTACGTTGGCCCTCAGTTCGGATTGCGGCTGTCTCCCTGGACGGCCGGTCTGGCTGCCATTGGTCTTCATTACGCCGCCTATCTTTCCGAAGTGTATCGGGGCGGCATCGAAAATGTGCCTAAAGGTCAGTGGGAAGCTGCCCGTGCCATCAACCTGTCTACGGCCAAAACTTACATCAGAATCATTATTCCCCAGGCGTTTCCTCCTGCGCTAGCAGGTATGGGCAATTACCTTGTGGGTATTTTCAAAGACACGCCAATGCTGTCTGTAATTGGGGTGGCTGAGTTGATGCATACCGCCAATTCTATCGGTGCCGAAAATTATCGCTATCTGGAGCCGTACACGCTTGTGGGCCTTATCTTTCTGGCCATTTCGCTGCCAACGGCCTGGCTCATCCGCCGATTTGAGACGGCATTGCGCCGCAAACTGGGACTGATCAAATGAAACACGACATGAGTCAATATCCACTCAGGCTGGAAGGCGACAATATGCCCATGGTGCGGTTTCAGAACGTGACCAAAAAGTATGGGCAATTGACAGTACTCGACGGTCTGAATCTTGATGTTGAAGAAGGCGAGATGGTGACCATTATCGGGCCGTCAGGCTCAGGTAAAACAACCGTACTGCGCATGCTGATGACACTGGAAAAAATCGACGGTGGCGTAATCTATGTGGACGGTGAGCCGCTAACACATATGGAAAAAAACGGCCGCCTTGTGCCTGCCAATGAGGCGCACCTGCGCCGTATACGCTCCAAAATCGGCATGTGTTTTCAGCATTTCAACCTGTTTCCCCATATGACTGCACTAGGTAATTGTATGGAAGGGCCGGTCCAGGTTCTAGGCCTTTCAAAGAAAGAGGCTGAAGCGCGTGCGATGGAGTTGCTGGACCTGGTTGGTATGGCCGAAAAACGTGACCAACATCCATCACGGCTCTCTGGCGGGCAGCAACAGCGTGTGGCAATTGCCCGCGCGCTTGCCATGCGGCCCAAAGTGATGCTGTTCGACGAAGTTACATCCGCACTGGATCCAGAGGTCATCAGTGAGGTCACAAACGTGATCCGAGGACTGGTTGGTAAGTACAATCTGACGATGCTAATGGTCACCCACCAGATTGGCTTCGCTCGCGAAATCTCAGACCGGGTCTGTTTCTTCTTTAATGGACAGATCGAAGAGCAGGGCGCACCAGAAATACTATTTGACAGCCCCCAAAAAGAACGCACCCAGCAGTTTTTAAGTGCTGTTCTTGAATCAAACTAAAGGGTGCGTACAGTTGAGGGGGGGAGGGTAGTCACAAAACATGCGGCACCTGGAACATGGCGGTTAGTCGCGAAAATTTGCGACACCTGATTTTGCCGGATGGCGGCTGAAGATCCGGCTGGTTACCACCGAATCTTGTGATGTCGTTCAGTTTCGCGATGCCGTGCATCATCTGAAGAATGCAGGTAGGCATTAGTCGTACTGATGGACTCATGCCCAAGGTTGTCGCGCACATGGCGCAGATCGACGTCGTGATTGGCCATGTGCGAGCCCGCCGTATGGCGTAACCAGTGCGCTGAGGCTTGTTCAACGCGCAACGCTTCTATCTCAAAACTGGCACCGCCCGCCCTTATCTGGTTTGCGGCTTTTTTGAACACCTCTTTAATGATGGAATGAACAGCAGCACGGGTGAGGGGTCGCGTTTGGCTACCTATGGGCAGTAAAAGCGGTGTCGCCTCATCGGCAGTGGGCAAGGGCGCCAGGCCCTTTTTACGTCGATAGTGGGCCAACTCGACCATAAGCTCTTGGGTTGCCGGAACAATACGGGTTTTGTCGCCTTTTCCTGTAATTTCGAGCCACCACCGCTCGCTGCCGGTGTTGTCACGCCGGCAAAAGAAACCACCCATTGTGTTCTGGATAACTTCAGAAATGCGTAGCCCACACAAATACAATAAAGAAAAAAGCCAGCGCAGCCGAAAATAATGTTCTTGCTCACGGGCTGAGTGTTGCGGCAGCGCCGCGATGGTGTGCTTTACCTGCGCCCAGGCCTCGTCGTCGAGGTAACGCGTAACACGCGGCTTGGCTTTGCGCGCACGCTGGCGTGACAACGACAAGGGGTTGCCTGCCAGGTAGCCGGCCGTCACCAGCCACGAAAACATTGCGTTCAAAATAATAATGGCCTGGCGATGGCTGGTGGGCGCCAATGGCCCAGCGAAGGGGCGCCAGTCTGCATGGCCTCTGGCTACTTTGCGCCCGCTGCGCATTACCCACTGGTCTGCGGGTTGTGGGTTTTTCAAGAAATGTTGATAGGCCAGCAAATCTTCATGCGTAAGCGACGAGACGGGCTTTTGCGCCGCCAGGGTTGACCACAGCAGCAGACGTTCCGCTTCTTTGCGGTAATTGTTAAACGTGTTGGGAGAGCCAATAAAGCGGGCTAACCACGCGGTAATAGCGTCAATGTCGTTAGTGGCCGAAATGAGCGGCGGCTTGCCGTGGGCGCGGTTTGTACCCGCATGCCCGTTTAGTTCGGGAGAGACGCGAAGCGCGGAGGAAAAGGGTGCATGGGCCGTTAATGCAGCGACACGCTCATTGTTGGAGACCATAACGGGCCTGTTGGAGACGTAAGCGAGTTTTCTCGCGATGTTATACCTAGTAATTTGACATTATAGCAATAATGTCAAATTACTAGATATAGAAGTTTAAAATATTATATAATACGTTGTGTTATTAATTAAACAACAGATAGTTACGACGATTTCCATGCCCACTGACGACGCTGCACTTTCACAAGATGTTGAAGCCTTGCGTGAACGATTCACCCAGACTCAAGAGCTGTACCGCGAGGTCTGCGCGTTGCTGTTCTTCAGGTATGGCATCACGCCCACGGCCAACAAGCTTTATCAGCTTGTCCGCAAAGGCAGCATGAGTGCACCGGCTGAGGCATTGTCCAAATTCTGGCAAGATCTGCGCGAAAAAAGCCGCACACGCATTGAGCACCCTGATCTACCCGAAAACCTAAAAAACGTAGCAGGCGAACTCATTGCCACGCTCTGGGCAAACGCTCAGGCGGCAGCGCAAGAATCGCTTGACGCGTATAGGGTGCAGGCTGAAGAAACGGTCCTCCAGGCCAAAGCAGAGGTTGCCGCGTTGCAGTCCGAACGCGAAGCCGAGTGGCAGGCTCTGCAGGCAGTCAAAAGCGAGCTCAAACAGGCCGGTCAGCAGATCAGCACGCAAGATAGGGCGCTTGCCGTCGCCGATGCCAACTATGCGTCGTTGCTCGTCACGGTTAACGAACTAAAGCACGATAATTCGCGTGTGCGACTACAGCTCGAAGACTCACGCCGTGAGTTCAACGTCGAGCTCGATAAATTACGCGCGGCGGCGCAGTTGTCCGAAGAACGCTCTCAATCTACAGAAAAGCGCATGCTCGTCGACATAGACCGCGAGCGCACGGCATCGGCCAAACTGCAAAAAGAGCTTGAGGCGCAGGTCGCCGCGTCGTCACGCACAGCTCAGCAGCATCGCCAAGAGTGCAATGCATTGCAGCAGGCGCTGGGTGATAGTCGGGAAAAAAATGGTCAGCTGGAAGGGGCGCTGCAGGCCGTAACAGCAAGCCTTGATCTCGCCCGCCTTGAGTCCCGGCAATTGCAAACCCAATTGAATGAAGCGCAGGTCCAGATCGTGCGCCTTGGCAGTCAGGCCGATGATCTGCACCGTCAATTAGAAGAAACACAGCGCCAGCTACAGTTAGAAGAAGCACAACGACAACAACAGCTAGACGAAGCACAGCGACAACAAAAGAAGTCTCAGACGGTAAAACAGTCCAAGCCACGAACGCAACGCTCGTGATCACTTACCTTAGGCTGGTGTGTTTGTTCCAGTTTCACGTCTTTCAAGCCCAATGTCAGGGCGACATCGTACATAGCCTGAAGAAAGCTCAGGCGGCCAAGCCACCCAAGCGACGTTCACGACGTTCGTGATCACTTACCCTTAGGCAGGTGCGTTGGTGCCAGTTTTACGTCTTTCATGCCCAATGCCTGGGCAACGTCGTACATGGCCTGATTAAGTATGTAGTGCGTATTCTGGTCACTGCCGTGGCCGAATTTCGCGTCAACATCGGCCATCACCTGATTATGAATCTGATGTGATAAAAGTTTATCGAACAGATGGCCTGACCAGAAAGCACCGTCTGGCGCTGTACCCGCCTGAACAAGCGCCTTGGCCAGGGCAGGGCCTTTCATATCGGCGGGCGCGGCCGGTAATTTAACGCCAGCTTCCGTGGCGCGTTTCAGTGCGTCGTGAACGTCCCAAGTCATACCGTCAACGAAATGCTTGGTGTTTTCTTGTCCAAACTGTTTATTCAGTTTCTCGACCTCGGCATTAACGGTTTTTTCACCCAGCATGGAAACAAGTGCAGTGGGGAAGCTGAAGTTCTCTGCGCCGCCGCCCGCCTTGACGAGTGCAGCAGTAATATCGAGCGCAGGTGCGCCGTCATAGACTGGGCCACCAAACCAGTTCATGGCGCCTGGCGCAGCGTCAGCCGCAAGAGCGGCCCCCGCCGGCAAAAACGCCATCGAAACAGCAACAGCCATTAGTATTTTTGAAATTTTCATGATGCGGCCTCTAAGACTAAAGGCTCGCGGCGTGCCGCGTCACGATGACACGGTGCAGCGCGGGCATTGAATAACAATGCAAGGACTATCTGCTCGGAGCCTCCGCGTCCGATGGTTTTGATGCGTATTGAAAAAATATGTTATTGCCAACCAGATAATCAACCGATTTAAGCAGATCGAGGCTTCTACAAATTGCATGGTGTCGGCGGGCATAACATATCGCTGGCGACAGGCCTAATGGACGTGCTTTTAAATATTCGGTGAACTCAATACCCGGCTTTTTTCTGAGCCGGATGCATGTGATTTCGTCGACAGTTACACATGCATCTACTGTACTACTCATAACTAAATTGTCAATTATCATTCCTGCCTAATGCTCAATGAGTCTTAAGCTTATGCCGCACTCCGTGCGGGGCTCGCGGCATAACGCCATCAGCCGTACGTCGGCGCATATATATGATTAACCACAGTTCGCATTCCTTGCAAAAAACCCTTGGTCAGACGCGATATTTCAGTCTTTCTTTCTCGGCAAAATAAGGACATATGCCGGGCCCGTACGCCAGAGATGTTGAAATGGCTTCACTTTATTCGGCCTTGCTATGTAGGTTGGGCATGAAAGGTAGGCGTATCATCATGTTGTGCCCGTTACACGTGGTTGTTACGACAATATATGAACGGGGCGCCAAAGGAGAACACGATGAGCGTGGCTGCACAACCACTAACGGAAGATGATGGCCCACTGTCAGTATGGTGGCTACGCACTATCTTGATTGTGATGGTGCTTGGGTTTGCCGGTTTGCTGGCGATAACGCAAAAGGCCTATACCAATGCACCGCCAATTCCGGCACAAGTGGTTGATGCGCAAGGGGCAACACTGTTTACCGGGGCTGACATTAGTGACGGCCAGGCGGTCTTTCTGAAATATGGCTTGATGGCAAACGGCAGTATCTGGGGCCACGGTGCCTATTTGGGGCCAGATTACTCAGCTGCAGCACTGCATCGGATGGGCCAGGACGCCGCCAACGCGATCGCACTGCAAGAGTATCAAAAACCGATGACGGAATTGAACTTGTCACAGCAAGCAGCTGTGCGCGCTGAAACGGCGGTAACGCTCAAAACCAATCGCTATGATGCTGCAAGTGGCACCTTGCAATTAACGGCGGCAGAAACTGCTGCGTATCGCCAGCAAATTCCATACTGGACAGACTATTTTCGCCATCCTGAGCGCAATGCTGGTTTGAAGAAGGGTCTAATTCAGGACCCAATTGAGCTGCATCAATTTACTGCTTTTGTTACTTGGGCAGCATGGGTTTCAGTAGCGAATCGGCCAGGTGAGAACTACTCGTATACCAACAATTTTCCATACGACCCCAGCGTCGGTAATCTGCCCACGGGCGATGCCGTATTTTGGAGTGCAATGTCTTTGATTGTGCTGTTGGTCGGTATCGCTGCAGTCTTGCTGGCGTTTGGAAAATTCGATTACTTGGGCTGGATTTCCCACGACAAGCACGTCCATCCACAGGTGCTGCCCGGACGCTCCAGCGCTGGCCAGAATGCGCTGTTGAAATTTTTTGTGGTGGTTGCATTGCTCTTTTTGGCGCAGACGCTGGTGGGTGGCGCAGTTGCCCATTACCGGGCTGACCCAGGCAGTTTTTATGGCTTTCAATTGGAAACTATCTTCCCAAGCAACCTCATGCGTACCTGGCATTTGCAGCTGGCTATTTTCTGGATTGCCACTGCCTATGTCGCCGCGGCTTTGTTCCTGGCGCGCACCCTCAGCAAAGAAGAACCACGCTGGTTCGCGTGGGGCGCGCACACATTGTTTGCTGCGTTTGTGTTGGTGATAGGAGGCAGTTTATTGGGTGAATGGCTGGGGATATCGCAATTATTGGGCCGGTGGTGGTTCTGGGTAGGTAATCAGGGTTGGGAATACCTGGAGCTGGGGCGCATTTGGCAGTACCTGTTAGTGATCGGTTTATTCGGCTGGTTTGTGATGTTGTGGCGTTTACTGCGTACTGAAACCTTGGTCGAGCCAAGTGCAAAACCGCTGGTAAAGATGTTTATGCTGGCAGCGTTGGCGATTCCCGTGTTTTATATTCCCGCCTTGTTTTTTGGTGCCAAAACAAATTTTACGGTAGTCGATACCTGGCGTTTCTGGATCGTGCATTTGTGGGTTGAAGGTTTCTTCGAGTTTTTTGCTACAACCGTCGTGGCGCTGACTTTTTATCAACTTGGATTAACCCGCCGCAATGTCGCTTTGCGCGTCATTTATCTGGATGCCATTTTGTATTTTGGAGGCGGGCTGATCGGCACGGGTCACCACTGGTATTTTACTGGTCACACCAGTTTCAATATGGCATTGGCTGCCATGATTTCCGTGCTGGAAGTGGTGCCGTTGACACTGTTGACGCTGGATGCCTGGGATTTCGTTCGTACCACCAAGGGCCAGTGCGACATTTGCGATAAAAAAATTACCGTGCCCCACAAATGGACTTTCTATTTTCTGATGGCGGTTGGGTTCTGGAATTTTGTTGGGGCAGGGGTGTTTGGTTTCCTCGTCAACTTGCCCATTGTCAGCTATTACGAAGTGGGTACGCAGGTCACAGCGACCCATGCGCATTCAGCGCTAATGGGTGTCTTCGGCATGCTGGCAATCGCGTTGATGGTATTCGTGTTGCGGCAAACCACTGATGAGGCCCATTGGGCAGGCATCGAAAAATACATCAAGGTCGCGTTCTGGGGCACCAATGTTGGGCTGGCCATGATGATTTTAATGAGCCTGTTCCCAAGTGGCGTGTTCCAACTGTGGGATGTCATCCAGCATGGTTACTGGCATGCGCGCAGCCTTGATTTTATCGGTAGCGAGCGTGCCCTGATCATCGAATGGATGCGTCTGCCGGGTGATTTAGTCTTTATCTTTCTGGGCGCAGTACCCCTGGTGATCGCCTCGATCAAGGGGTATTTTGGTATGCGTACTGCCACTAAAGAAATGGCTGTGGTTGGCGTTTGACGCTTACTGGCGGGTTCGTAATTCGTATGCGAATCCGTCATCACAAAGCAGCCATGTTGCACTTGGCTATCGAGATCGCGTTAAGCATGTGCGGTAATGATCGTGTTAAACCAGAACCGTAATGGTGGAGAATAGTTATTGAAAAACGGGGTTTTGGTGCGCAGCGCTTATGGCTTAATGAAGCGCGATCCGCAAGTGTTCTGATGGTGGTCGGTTAATGAATTCACGCTGCACATACGCAAACAACTCACGCTGGCTACCGAATGGCAGCTCGCGCATGGCCACTTCAAACGAAAGCCAGCGCAGCGCAGAATGTTCATCGTTTAGCTGCACCACGCACTCGTCATTGACGCGCGCCACGAAGGCCGGCACCACCATGATGCAATCGTTGCCAGCGTCGTAGAACTGCTCGCAAAAACTCGTGGCGAACAGCATCTGCGGGGCAAGCCCGGTTTCCTCGGCGAGTTCACGCACTGCCGCCTGCCATCCCGTTTCATTCGATTCAATGTGGCCCGCGACGTAGCTCCATACGCCGCGCAGATACTCGCTTGCCCGCTGTAGCAACAGCACCTGGGTATTGACGCCTTCGCCCTTGATGACGACGATGGATACCATACTGCATCGGAGTTCTAGCATAGCCATGGTTTATTGCCTGCGCATCGAGAAGTAGGTTTTATAGTAGGCCATCTCGGCGAATGTGAGCGATAAGGTTGTCCAAGGCAATTATTGATCTTCTTTGCAGCACCATTATGCAGAGGGTACGTCCGCAACCGACGTGGCTGATGCCGGGTTTTGCTATACACAAACCCTGATAGACACACTAACGCTGGTCGGCGTATAGTGGGTCAACTCGACAGCCCTCAACAATGGCGTCGATATTGGCGCTAGCAGGATTTTGAAGGCTAGCCGGCATCCATCACATTGAGCTGCATCGCACCCTCTACGGAGTGCAGGCCATGGAAGAAGAATCGACTGATACACCCACAACCAACTCTACGCCTGCACCTGCGGCTGTCCCGGGCACGGCGGCCCGCGAACGCGCGACGCCTGAGGGGGATGGCCTTGACCCGACGCGTTATGGCGATTGGGAAAAAAACGGGCGCTGCATTGATTTTTGAAAGCGACAGTTATGCGCACTGCATGTCTGTCGTTACGCGATGGGTACGTTTCTTTTCGTAGCGCATCTGCCGGTATTGGTGCGTTTGTGAAACCGTGTTTCGTGAGCAGCCACCAGGAGCTTAGACATGTCCAATACGCGACCGCTATCACCACATCTTGGCATCTATCGTTGGCGTGTCAACATGCTGCAGTCTACGCTGCATCGGCTAACTGGTTTGTTCTTGTGCCTGGGCGCACTGCTGGTGGCATGGGGCTTGATTGCGGCAGCCACAGGAGAGGGCGCCTGGCACATATTTGCCGGTTTTTGCAGCAGCTGGCTCGGCGTGCTGCTGCTCATCTTATGGACATGGTCGCTGCTATTTCATCTCTGTAACGGCCTTCAGCACCTGGCTCGCGATATGGGCAAAAATTTTGGCCCGCCCACGCGCGATCGCACGCGTAACCCCGTCTATTGGTCTACTGGCTGGATGGTCATCGGCGTGAGTGTGCTGCTGACGGTAGTGGTATGGGTCGCCCTGGCGCTTCAAACAGGAGGTTCGCTATGAGTGCGTACCCCGGTCAAGACTCGTTTCGCACGCCGATCAAGGTTGCACGTAGACTCGGCGCTTCCAAGTCAGGCGTGCATCATTGGTGGGTACAACGGGTTACCGCTATTGCCTTGATCCCACTATCGATCTGGTTTCTGTTCTTCCTGGGTGCTCTGGTGCATGCCAGCTACCCCATGGTGCTGACGACGATCGCGCAACCTGTGCCGGCGATCTTGCTGATGGTGCTGAGCCTGTGCCTTTTCTGGCATGGTGCGCTCGGTATTCAGGTCATTATTGAAGACTACGTGCACACCCGATGGCTGGAAGTTACGCTGCAGATTGCCTTGCGCTTTGGTGCCATTCTCGCTGCGCTTGCCTGTGTGCTTGCGGTGCTTGCGATCTGGCTGGGCGTTGTCCCACAACACTAAGCGTGAACTTCGTAAAAAAGAGGAAAGGTCTATGCCTGCACCAAGTTACAAAGTCCAGACCCATGAATATGACGTGGTGGTTGTTGGCGCGGGTGGTGCGGGACTGCGCGCAACCTTGGGGTTGGCTGCCAAGGGCTTGTCTGCAGCGTGTATCACCAAGGTATTTCCAACACGCTCGCACACGGTTGCTGCGCAGGGTGGCATCGCCGCAGCACTGGGCAATATGGGCGAGGACCACTGGCGCTATCACTTTTATGACACCGTCAAAGGCGGTGACTGGCTGGGCGACCAGGACGCCATCGAGTACATGTGCCGCGAGGCCATTCCGGCTGTCATCGAACTGGAACATTTCGGCGTACCGTTTTCGCGCACGAAAGAGGGCAAAATCTACCAGCGCCCGTTCGGCGGCATGACCACACGCTATGGCGAAGGTATTGCACAACGCAGTTGCGCCGCGGCCGACCGCACCGGCCACGCCATCTTGCACACGCTGTATACCCAGGCGCTCAAGCATGATGCCAAGTTTTTTGTCGAATACTTCACCACTGATCTGGTAAGAAACCCTGCTGACGGTCGTATTGTAGGTGTGCTCGCCATTGACCTGAACAATGGCAGCCTGCATTTCTTTCGAGGCCACGCCATTATGCTCGCCACTGGCGGCTATGGCCGTGCCTATTTTTCATGCACCGGCGCACACACCCAAACAGGCGATGGCGGCGGTATGGCCTTGCGCGCGGGCCTGGCATTGCAAGATCTTGAGTTTGTGCAGTTTCACCCAACCGGCATTTATGGTGCCGGTTGCCTGATCACCGAAGGCGTGCGTGGGGAAGGGGGGTTTCTCACCAACTCTGATGGCGAGCCCTTCATGGAACGCTATGCGCCCAATGTCAAGGATCTGGCCTCGCGCGATGTGGTAAGCCGTGCAATGACCATAGAAATTCGCGAAGGGCGTGGCGTTGGCGAACACGCAGATTATATTAATCTAAACCTTGCTCATCTGGGCGCGGACACGCTGCATGAACGCCTGCCAGGCATTTCGGAGACGGCACGCATTTTTGCTGGCGTAGATGTTACCAAGGAGCCTATCCCAGTGCTGCCGACGGTGCACTACAACATGGGCGGCATCCCCACCAACTACCATGGTGAAGTGGTGCAAAAGGTTGGCAATGACCCCGATGTGGTGGTGCCGGGCCTGTTCGCCATCGGCGAAAGCGCATGTGTGTCGGTGCATGGCGCTAATCGTCTTGGTACCAATTCACTGCTCGACATTGTGGTGTTCGGCCGCGCAGCGGCCAACCGTTGCGCCGAAATCGTCAAGCCTGGCACGCTACACCGCGATCTGGCTGCTGATATTTTGGAACCGGCACTGGCCCGCCTGGACCAGGTACGGCACGCCAATGGCGCCACGCCGACTGCACAGCTGCGTCTGCAAATGCAAAAGACCATGCAGGCCGACGCCGCCGTGTTTCGTACCGCCGAGACTCTTGAACAGGGTTGCAGAAAGATCGACGAGATTAACGCCCAGTTTGCCGATATCCGTGTCACCGACCGTTCGTTGGTCTGGAACAGCGACCTCATCGAAACCTTTGAACTGGCGAATTTGCTGGGGCAGGCGGTTGGCACCATGCACTCGGCCGCACAGCGTACAGAAACCCGTGGCGGGCATGCGCGTGAAGATTTCCCCGAGCGCGACGACGTCAACTGGATGAAGCACACGTTGGTCAGCGTGGATGAGAAGGGTGTTTGTTCATTTGATTACCGGCCCGTGCACGCCAACACCCTGACTGACGAAGTGGAAACCGTCCCGCCCGCCAAGCGCGTTTATTGATGCGTGTTTGCAGGACGAAAGCTGCGCGCCCCGGCGCTTGCAGATTATCGAATGTAAGGAAGAAACATGGCCGAATTCACCTTGCCAAAAATGTCCAGGATACAGAAGGGCATTCATCACGCCGCCTTGCCGGGAGCAAAAAAGGTTCGTAGCTTTCGCGTCTATCGCTGGGACCCTGATGCGGGTAGCAATCCGCGCGTAGATACTTACGAAGTCGATGTCGCCGGTTCCACGATGGTTCTGGACGTTTTGCTCAGGATCAAGAACGAGATCGACCCCACGCTTACGCTGCGCCGTTCGTGTCGTGAAGGGGTGTGTGGTTCGTGCGCGATGAATATTGACGGTGAAAATACGCTGGCCTGTACCAAGGGCCTGGATGAGCTTCCAGAGGGCGTTGTCAGCGTGTACCCATTGCCGCACATGCCGGTGGTCAAGGATCTGGTGTCAGATCTTACGCATTTATACGCGCAATACGCGTCGATCAAGCCATGGATACAAACCCAGAGTGTGCCCGGTACGCGCGAACGCCTGCAGTCTCCCGAAGATCGGCAAAAACTGGATGGCCTGTACGAGTGCATTCTGTGTGCCTGCTGCTCCACGGCCTGTCCAAGTACGTGGTGGAACCCAGATCGTTTTCTGGGCCCCATGGTATTGCTGCAGGCTTACCGTTGGATCGCCGATTCACGCGATGAGGCAACGGGCGAACGGCTGGATGATCTGGAAGACCCGTTCAAGCTGTATCGCTGCCACACCATCATGAACTGCACCAACACGTGCCCGAAAGGCCTTAATCCTGCCAAGGCGATCAGCGAGATCAAGCAGCTAATGGTGAGCCGGAAGGTGTGAAGGCTATGACCCAACTTTGGGGGCAGATCAGGCTTGCCAACACGGTCTGTGTGCTGGATTAGCCTAATCCCCTTGTTTGGCACCGCTTGCTCATCCGCTGAGTTTTTCTGCCACGCCGATCAATCGGCGAGTTTGATGGCTAATCGCAGCTTTCGCATCTTCGGTGAATTCCTCACCTTGTGTGTGGCTGTAGCCATAAGGGTTGCCACCTACCTTGAAAATTGATGGGTCGGTATAGCCAGGCGTTACTGCAATTGCGCCCCAGTGAAACATCGTCGTATAAAAGGAAAGCAATGTTGCTTCCTGCCCGCCGTGCCGGTTTTGAGCAGATGACATCGCGGATACGGCTTTGTCGGCGAGGCCGCCTTTGCTCCATACGCCTCCGAGCGTATCGATAAAAGCACGCATCTGGCTTGCCATAACACCGAAACGTGTCGGAGCCAGGAACAGGTAGGCGTTAGCCCATTCCATGTCTTCTGCTGTTGCCGTTGGGATGCTGGCAACCTTGTCAGCCTGTGCTTTCCAGGCCTCCTGGCCTGCAACGACCTGCTCGGGCGCGGTTTCGGCGACTTTTAAAAGTCGTACTTCAGCATTCGTCTCTTTAGCTGCTTTGGCCGCAATCGAGGCCATTTGATGGTTAGTGCCATAGGTAGAGTAAAAAATAATAGCAAGCTTGACTGTCATGATAAGTTCCTTATCGAGAGAATAATTAGCGTGCTCGCCGCAAGCACGTGACACGTACAGGTAATAGCGACCTGCCTCGGCTTTAACACCCTGGCTACCGGTCGGGCCAGCGAAGCCTTACTAAGGCTTGCAAGACTTCACGGCATTTGCGGCAACTCCTGCGAACGCAGGTCGAACACCAGTACCTCGGCACCATTACCGCCGGTCAGTTGCAGTGACTGCGGATTGCGCAGGCGCACGCCGTCACCGGTGACCAACTTCACGCCGTCAAGTTCGATGCTACCGCGAGCCACATGCACATACGCATGACGGTTTTCGCCCAGCGCCAATGTGGCGCTTTCATCGTGGTCGAACAATCCAGCGTA
Organism: Alcaligenaceae bacterium; assembly: GCA_013416395.1. Classification (GTDB taxonomy): domain Bacteria; phylum Pseudomonadota; class Gammaproteobacteria; order Burkholderiales; family Burkholderiaceae_B; genus Allopusillimonas. The sequence continues at coordinate 326,765 of JACCEP010000003.1, read as the reverse complement.
TACGTAACTGTCCTGCTGAATACGCAGCGAGCCATCGCGGCCATCAGGCGAAATAATCAGTCGCAGACGCCCACGCTTGTCCGCTTCATTGAAGTGCTTTTGCTGATAGACCGGCGCACCACCAGTGTGGTCTGGCACGATCCAGATTTGCAGGAAATGCACTGGCGCTTCTTTGGAACCATTGAACTCACTGTGGGTAACGCCGGTGCCGGCGCTCATCAGTTGCACGTCGCCGGGCGTGATCTGTGATCCGGTGCCCATGCTATCGCTGTGCGCCAAAGTGCCCTCCAACACGTAGGAAAGAATCTCCATGTCTCGGTGTGGGTGCGTGCCAAACCCTTGGCCCGGCTGCACGCGATCCTCATTGATCACGCGCAGGTCCGAAAAACCGATCTGGGTGGGATCTCTATAGTCCGCAAACGAAAAGGTGTGGCGTGAGCTGAGCCAGCCGTGTTCGGCGACGCCGCGCTCAGAAGCCTTGCGTACTTGCATCATTATGGTTCTCCTTGTTGATGAAATATGGAGGAGCTTTGCTCCCTCAAAGCGATCAGGCGGTCTGGCTGCGAAGTGAGCGTAGGGCATCCAGCCCTAAGCCGCCGGCGCCATATACCGCCACCTGCAGCAAGCCACCGGCGATAGCAATGTTTTTCAAAAAATGAGTCATCTGGTTCGGGTCGGCGAACTGCACATAGAAGACAAATGCGGTAACTACTATAAACATGGCCAGCTGGGTTGCTGCATTCATAAAGAGATATCATAGAGTCCCCATACGATTTGAAAAATGGGCTCGAACGCTTAACACTGTCAACCAGAGAACGACAATGAGCCAGCTTGAAGACATGCGGATCTTCGCGGAAGTCGTGGATGTGCAGAGCTTTACTGCGGCGGCTGATAGACTGGGGCTGTCCAAACAGTTCGTCAGCAAGCGCATCGCCGCGCTAGAGCAGCGGCTAGGCGCTCGACTGCTGGAACGCTCCACGCGAAAACTACGCATCACCGATCTGGGCTTGACCTATTACGAGCGCACTCGGCGAATTTTGCAAGAGGTCGATGCCGCCGAACAGATGGTCACCAACCAAACGGCAACGCCTCGCGGCGTATTGCGGCTAAGTGCGCCAATGACGTTTGCCACCATGCATCTGGGGCCATTAATACCCGCGTTTATGCAGCGCCATCCCGAGGTGTCAGTAGAGCTTGAGTTAAATGACCGCGTCGTGGATGTGATCGGCGAGGGTTACGACATGGCTGTGCGTATCGGTACACTGGCCGACTCCAGCCTGATTGCGCGACGGATCGCCGCCGTGCAATTGATCACCTGTGCAAGTCCTGGCTACTTGCACCGCCATGGCATGCCGACGGCGCCGCAGCAACTTGCCGAGCATGCGTGCCTCATCTACGGTCATACCTCTCAAGAGCAGTGGTCATTTCGAATTGGTGAGCGCTCACGCAAGGTATTGGTGAGCGGGCCGATGCGCTCCAACAATGGCGAGATGCTGCGCGACGCCGCAGCGGCCGGCCTGGGCGTCATCCAATTGCCTGACTTCATCGTTGCAGGTGCGCTGGCAGATGGACGGCTGGTGGAGGTGCTGGAAGCTTTTCACCCCGAAAGTTTCAACCTTTATGCGGTCTATCCGCAGCATCGACAGTCATCGTTAGTGGTGCGAGCATTCACCGAATTCTTGGTAGAAAGCTTCCGTTAGGTTGGCGCTTAGTGAGATCAAGCAGTTAAATTAGGCTCACCCAACACGCCTTGTCGCCAGCGCAAGCCCGTATAAAAATAATACAAATATTCAATAGAAACGCTACTGTCAGTGGGGGCATACTATAACGGTAGGATGGCAGTGGTTTGATCCAGCAGGCACGTCTGACTGCCACCGATGTGGAGGGCGTCGTGGTTCCCGGATCAGGGCACTGGCTTATGGAAGAGGCACCCGAAAAAGTCATTCCTGAACTAGTCAGTTTTCTGGTCGCTCCTTAAATGCCAGGATGAACCCACCAGGGTTGGCTGCAGTTCTATTGCGATCGTTTGTGGTTCAACCGCTTATCGCGAAGGTTCTAAAAACATCGACCTGCGCATTGTGTGCTCAACCATTCAGTTAGAAAAGTTACTGGTTATGCGGTGTTTAATATCCGCCACGGGGAGCGAACGTGTAAGTGCAGTGGCGCAATGATGGTTTCGAGCACACTCATTTAGAACGCATAATGTGTATTATGTAAAGTCGTGTATTTCGGCAGCCATAGACGATTATCCATCTCCCACGGCCGCTCACTTCAGCACTCATGCGTTGAACCATGGCCACAGCGTTGAAATCCCGTAACCTGCCAGCTTGTTGAAGTCCGACTAACCTCAGAGCATGGGATTCAGGTACAGCCTATTCAGCACTTGTATGGCAAGGTTTCTTCTGTGCCCGATAGTTTGGGAGCAACTGCAAGCAGCCTTTGCTAGGCCCTTCGGCCACTTGACCAGACGTATGTCTTGGCGCACCATCTTCGTATGTAATGCCTGTGTGGCGCGATAAGCTACATCGTCTGGAGGCCAGCCTATGCTGCACGTCAACGATACCCGGTTAACTGCCCGGGGCTACAGCGCCACTGCAAAAACCCTGCACTGGCTGATTATGTTGATTGTGTTGGCGCAGTTTGTGGTTGCGCTGTTAATGCCGCATATTGGTCGCAATACAGAGCTTGTACCGCTGATCACCCGCCATTTCTCGCTTGGTATCGTGATCTTGGTGCTGATGGCGATTCGGCTCGTGCTGCGATTGCGTCACCCCGTCGCGCTAGACAAGTCTGAACTGGCTGACTGGGAGCGTTGGTCGGCGTATACAACCCATGGTCTTTTTTACTTCATTCTGCTGATCGGGCCATTTCTGGGCTGGGCCTCGGCATCGGCCCATTCACTGCAAGTTAGCGTATTCGGTGTCATCCCCCTTCCCAGTATCGCCGCGCCCAAAGCCTCTTGGGCACTTACCGCGGGGGATGTACACAGCTTCATGATGTGGGTACTACTTGCGCTAATTGGTCTACACGTGGCGGCTGCGCTGTATCACCATTTTTTCCGGCACGACAATGTGCTTCGGCGTATGCTGCCGACTACTTCGCGTCGAGTTGACTGACCGACCATCCGCCGCCCAGGTCGCCGATGAGCGAGACGGTATTCAGCAATCGCTGATCTTGTACGCCCCTCAGAGCTTGGCGCGCAATGATAGGCTGAGCCTCACTCATGCCAATCTCTGAAAAGCATTGTGATCAGCCACCAGACGCCTCTTACTTATTGTTCCGCACGGCCTATAGAACCAAACTCGACCGGTGTCTTTGCGTAAAACAACTCCAGATTCGGTTCTGCATTGAGGCGCTCGAATAGCCTGACAGACTCTTCTTCAGACACAATCATTGTGACCTCTAGTGGTTGATCTGCCAATTCAAGAAAATGCGCCGAATGTAGTCTATGCCGGCCGCCAACGCCGGTTTGCGCGCCGATCAGTGTCGCACCATGAAGTTGCATGGATTTGGCAAGATCAAGCAACCAGTCGCCAATTTGCTTATGTCCATGACGACGATCTTGCACAGTAAAAAATGTTATTTGATAGCCCTTCATGGTTTTAACCTCCAGACTGACTGACCTTCAACCGCAAAACAGACGCTACGCCTTTGGACTGGGTAGCTCAGGCCGGGGCCATGCATGTCTTTAGTCATTTTCAGATGCCCGTTTTATGATCAGAACTTGTTCTGTGAAACTTCAGGCCGGGGCGATGCAGGTCCGTAGTCATTTTCAAGTGCCTGTTTTATGTTCAGATTGTGTTCTATGAAACCTCAGGCCGCTCCGGCTCGTGGAAAAGCCGCCCTGCCCGCAAACACCGCTCGGCCACCCAGCGTAGCTTCAATGTGCAGCAATCGGTTGTACTTAGCCACCCTTTCGCCTCTGGCCGGCGCGCCAGACTTAATTTGCCCACAATTTAGCGCCACGGCCAGGTCAGCAATACTAGTATCCAGGGTTTCGCCAGATCGGTGCGATACCAGACAGGCGTAACCCGCCTGTTGCGCAATTTTGGCTGTTTCCAGTGTTTCGGTGACGGTTCCGATCTGATTGGGTTTGATGAGTATGCCGGTGCAGCAGCCTGTGTCTATCCCGCGTTGAAGAAATTTTTTATTGGTGACGAAGATATCGTCACCAATAATTTGCACTTTCTTGCCCAGGCGGGAAGTAAGGCGCTGGAATCCGTCCCAGTCTTCCTCTGCCAGCGGGTCTTCGAGTGAAATAATTGGGTAGCGCTTGAGCCAGTCGGCCCAGTAGTCGATCATTTCGTCCGTGGATAGCCTGTGCGCGTCCCTATGCAACACATACTCATTGTGGTGAAAAAATGTCGTCGCTGCCGGGTCCAGGCCGATGGCGATTTGTTCGCCAGGCCGATAGCCTGCGCGCTCGATGGCCTGCATAAGCACATCCAGATATGCAGCATTGGATGCAAACGATGGCGCGAAGCCGCCTTCATCCCCTACGGTGGTGGGCGCGCCGGCATCGTGCAACACATCATGTAGCGCATGATAGGTTTCCGCTCCGAATCGCAAGGCTTCACGAAATGTTGATGCGCCCAGCGGGATGAGCTTGAATTCCTGAATGTCTGAACCGTCAGGCGCGTGTTTGCCGCCATTGAGCACGTTAAACATGGGCACGGGGAGCACATGGGCCTGAGGTCCACCCAAATAGTGGTACAGCTCAACGCCGTGTGATTGCGCAGCCGCCCGCGCGCAGGCCAGTGAAGTGCCCACAATGGCGTTGGCGCCCAGGCGCTGCTTGTGTTCAGTTCCGTCCAGCTCCAGCAAAACTGCGTCGATAGCGGGCTGATCGTCAGCCATCATGCCGATCAACGCCGGCGCAATAATGCCGGTGACGTTTGCTATTGCATGTAGTACGCCCTTGCCTTGGTATCGGGCAGGGTCGTTATCGCGACTTTCTATCGCTTCGAATTTTCCTGTTGACGCCCCCGCAGGCACAGCAACGCTGGCCACTGTGCCGTCGACCAGCCCCAAAGACACTTCGATGGTCGGAAACCCCCTGGAATCAAGCACTTCAAAGGCCTTCGTAAATAAAATTCGTCTGTCCTTAACCATGAGTGCCTCTGGATTCTTTGTTGAACAATGACAATATGTACGAAAAGCCTTTCAGGCTAAACGCGGTTAATACGATTGCTTTGCGGGGATTACGCCTCGCACGCCGCCGCGCGGGTTTTCTACATCATCGCGATAACGAGGGATTAAATGCATGTGTACATGGGCAATGGTTTGCCCCGCCACCTCCCCCACATTGATGCCAATGTTGTAGCCATCAGGCGCGTAGTTTTCAACCAGCCACACTTTGGCCTCGCTGAGTAATTGCAGCAACGCAATGCGTTCTTGATCCGTTGTGTCAAAGTAGTTGACTACGTGTCGAAGCGGGACTAACAGCAGATGCCCGGGTGTTACCGGGTTTAGGTCGCGCCGGGCATAGACCAGACTATTGTGGAATAACACGCTGTGGCCGGGGGTGCAGAAGGGGCATGCTGACATCAGTGTTTCCGTTATGAAGTCACAATGGGTTTTTCATGTTATTGCCCTTCCCTTACATACATAGTAGTACCGTTTGCGCGGCCTGACGATGGTAATTCTGTTCTGGTTCGAGTTATTTTATGCAGGCTGAAATGCCCCGAGTGCATAAAACAGTGTTGGCAATGAAGTGTCAGTCGATACCGTATGCGTAGCTACTAACGCACTCATAGTGCCTCTTTGACTCTCAATGTCCGGGTCTTCTGTAACCACCCCACCCTGGGGAGTTGTTCTCATCTCTCGCCTCAAAATCGGACAACACATGAATGCCTGGCACCTCGAATTTAGCTCTAGGCAATCTGCTGCCAACTCGTTAGAATGAATAAGGAGATGGTATTCCTCCTTAACCGCCCTGCCCGGGGCTGATGATGCCTACGCTAACCTCGGCAGCCGAGGCCCGTAGGCGTATTTTTGGCTTGATGCTGCCCCCAACCGAAGCAATCGGAGGTGTGCAATGGCAAGTTCAAACCCCTCTTCATTCTGGCGTGCCGGTTCAAAAGAAGAACCCAGGCCTGCTGGCTGCGCGCCAGGTACGGCACCCGCGTTAAGCGTCTTGTTTCTTGACCCGCAACGCAGCATCAAATTATCTAAAACCTTGCCGCCGCAGCCCGATTATTTTGTTGATTTAAATATAGATCAGGCTGTAGACACCATTATCGCGACCCGGCAAGAGTACAACCTGGCGGGGGTTTTTCGCGAACCGCTGCGTGCCAAAGATGACGTTGAGTACCGTCATGAAGTATTTCATGACCTCGAGGAACAGCCGTTACAGCAGGCGTTGATCGCTTTCGCGGTAGAGATGCGAAAAATGCGCAACTACTTGGCACAGGTCGAGAAACTCAATTACCCCTATCAATCAAAACGTTGGCACATTGAGGCCATTCTGATCTATTGCGATGCGGTTATTGCCCTGGCTCAGGCACTAATGGCCAGTGCCGCAAAGTCTCGTGCCATTGGAGGGTTACTGCGGGAATATTTATCTGCTTACGTAGCGTCCGCACAATTTAAAACGCTAAATAATGAGGTACGTTCGCTGCTGTCAGAGTTGGATTCCATCACTTATAGCGTTCGCATTAATGGTGACACGTTGACTGTGCGTCATTATGACGACGAGGCCGACTACAGCGAAGTAATTGAAACCACCTTTGAAAAATTTCGTCAAGGCCAGGTTCACGACCATCGCGTCAAGATCTCTGAGTATCCGGAAATGAACCATATCGAGGCGAAAGTGCTGGATTTTGTGGCCTTACTGAACCCCGATTCGTTCCAGCGGTTGGATGACCTGCATGCCCGCAGCACGAATTATCTGGATGCAACCATTGCCGAATTTGATCGCGAAATTCAGTTTTATCTCGCCTATATAGAGTATATGGCGGGGTTCTCGAAGATCGATCGCCATTTTTGTTATCCCAGCGTAAGCGAATCGGATAAACACATACTCGCCAGAAATTGCTTTGACATCGCGCTCGGTAAGAAGCTGCTTTTAGTGGGAAAGAGCGTGGTATGTAACGATATCGAGCTAAAGAATGGCGAGCGCATGATTGTCGTTAGTGGTGCAAATCAAGGGGGTAAAACCACTTTTTCGCGGATGTTCGGGCAAATGTTTTACCTGGCCAGCATGGGCTGCCCCGTGCCAGGCACGGAAGCCAGCTTGTTACTAAGCAATGAAATATTTACGCATTTTGAGCGGCAAGAAGACATTAATAATCTGCGTGGAAAGCTCAAGGATGACCTCGTTCGCATCCATCATATCTTGAGATCAGCAACCCCACGCAGCGTTCTGGTCATGAATGAAATTTTTACCTCAACGTCTTTGACCGACGGATTGTTTCTAAGTGAAAAAGTCATGAAGGAAGCGATCAAGCTGGACGTTCTTGGTATATGGGTAACGTTTATTGATGAGCTGGCGTCATATGGGGAGAGCGTGGTCAGCATGATAAGCACAGTTGACCCCTCACAAACCCTACGCACATTCAAAATTATCAGAGCCTCGGCGACAGGTCGTTCATACGCAATGGCATTAGCGCATAAGTATGCCCTGACACCCGAATCCATCAAAGAGCGAGTGCAATCATGAAAGTTCATTTAATGTATGAAGCGCGCGACTTCGATATCACTGCGCCACAACCATTGAACGCCCGTGATCTGACCGCTGATTTAGAGCTGGACACGCTTATACAGGCCATGGCCGGTGAAGATGAGTTTCTGCAGACAGTTGCACGATCCGCCCTGCTCTCGGCAGTGAAGTCGGATCTTGACACCATTGCGCACCGCCAGGCGATATTGCGTGATTCGCTGGAAAATACCGATGTGGTTCGCCGACTTTATCAATTATCCATTGATGCACTCGAGTTAAAGAAAAAAGGCTATTGGGGTGTAGGTCTGCATTACCCGCTTGCGATTTTGCACGGGTCAATGGAAGTGATCGACGTGTTAGTCCCCAAACTTAAAGAGCTGCGACAGATTGCAAATCAGGTTGCACCGCAATTCGCAGCCCCAGGATGGAAAACGCTTTTTGCAACCTTGGACCAAGAGCTTAGCGATGACTACATCGAAGAAGTGCAAGCCCATCTTAAAACCTTAAAGTTTCGCCACGGCATTTTTGTCAGCGCACATTTAGGCCAGGGTAATCGTGGCAATGATTACACACTTCGCACGCCTCTTGACGATGGGCATAATTGGTTTACGCGCATCATCGCCAAGAAGCCGGATTCATACTCGTACACCCTTCCCGCTCGCGATGAAAATGGTGCCAGGGCGCTGTCCGAGCTGGCCGATCGGGGTATTAACCTAGTGGCTAACGCGTTAGCTCAATCGGCCGAGCATATTGCAAGTTTTTTTACGCTGCTGCGCGCCGAGCTGGCTTTTTATGTTTGCTGCATAAACCTGCAAGAAAGCCTGGGCAAACTCGATGAACCCATCGCTTTTCCGGGTGTTGTGAAATCCAGTCAACGGCAGCAATGCTTTGATGGCCTATATGACGTTTGTTTGGCGTTGAAAATGGGTAAAAAGATAGTGGCCAACACCCTTGACGCCCAGGATAGCCATTTGGTGATTATTACGGGCGCCAACCAAGGCGGGAAATCATCTTTTCTGCGCAGCATCGGCGTTGCACAACTTATGATGCAAAGCGGCATGTTTGTGGGTGCACAGTCATTTTCAGCCAATTTGAGCGAGGGGCTGTTTACGCACTACAAACGAGAAGAAGACATTTCTATGGAAAGCGGCAAGTTCGACGAAGAACTCAAGCGCATGAACGCAATTATTGATCAACTATCGCCTGATGCCTTAGTGCTCTTTAATGAGTCGTTTTCATCCACAAACGAACGAGAAGGGTCAGAGGTGGCGCAAATGATTACCGATGCGCTATTAGAGAGCGGCATGAAGGTGTTTTTTGTAACGCATCAGTACGCCTTTGCACACGCGCTTTACAGCCGACCGGTTGAGCACGCCCTCTATCTGCGCGCCGAACGCCTCCCAGATGGCACGCGTACCTTCAAGCTCAAGATAGGGGAACCCCTGCAGACCAGTTACGGTGCTGATCTTTATCGTGAGGTTTTTCAATTGGAAACATCGATCGCCACTGCTCGCCCTGACGGGCAGGCTACTACGTTGCGCATACTGCCTGAAAGCGCTGGTGGTGATTGATTCCGCTTGCCGCTGCGCACGGATTAAGCTGAGCCTGCGCTGCGGCGGTCGAGCTAAACATGTCCGCACCGGCGTGGCTAAACCTAGCGCTGCCGTGAGTATGGTCAAACACCTAACTATAGTCTTCGGCGGCGCAACAGAGGTTCGTCAAGCGTCCCCGAATGGTATATGTGCAAAGGTTGAGTTTGTTCTGGGCGCATCCCTTACGATTCTTTTGTTTCTGCGCGGTCTTTCGCAGAGGGAATCAGTCGCAGCGTTTTTACAGATCGTGCATCTGCATCTAATACTTCGATTGTCCATCCGTCAAAATTCAGTTTTTCTCCCGGCTGCGGCAAGTGCTTAAGTTTTGACAGCACCAGGCCAGCAACCGTTTTGTAGTCTGGAAGGCTGTCGTCCTTTAGGCCCAGGTATTCAGTCAGATCGTCGGCGGGTAGCGAACCAGAAACAATGTAGCTTCCATCGTCTTGTTTTTTCAGCATTTTTTCACCGAATGCATTGCGCTCAGGTTCTGGAACATCTCCGGCCACAACCTCCAGCACATCGTGCAGTGTAATTATTCCGACGACTGAGCCGAACTCATCGACAACAAAAAGCATCCCTGCTCTGGCATGCTTTAGTTTATTGAGTAGCCCCAATACCGTAGATGTTTCGGATACAAAAACGGGAGCCTGCGTTATTGACGAATAGTCAATTGTGCCGCCCTGAAGTAATTTTGTGAGGATGTCCTTTTTGGCTACTACGCCAATCGGGCGATCCAGGTCTTTATCACGCGTAATGATCAACCTGGAACAGGGGGTTTCAGCTATACGTTTCTCGATTTCCTCTGCACTCATTGCTTCATCCACAAACTCAAGCCGACGTCGTGAAGTCATTACAGTACGTGCAGACCGGACACCAAGTTCAAGAATGCTTTCGAGCATAGAATGTTCAATGGCTTTGATCGTTCCAGACTCAAGTCCGCCTGCAATAACATAATGAATTTCTTCTGCCGTAGTTTGGTTTGAGGGGGACTCTGGCACATTGAGCAGACGTAACAACACATTGTTAACGAGAAGAAGTAATGTCACAAAAGGCGAAACCGCCACCATGGCCCATCGCATCGGCACGATCACGAACATGGCACAGCGCTCGGGTGCCGCCAGCGCGACACGCTTTGGCAATAGCTCTCCGAAAATTAACGTCAAAAATGTAGCCACCATTATTGATAAAAAAGTGGCTACACCGGTAGCATAGGGGTGTAAAACAGGCAGCCAGTCAAGTACACGACTCAGTTCATTGGCCAGTTCAGTCACGCAGAAGGTTCCGGCCAGTATGCTCATGACTGTAATGCCCGATTGTGTGGCGGCCAGCAGTGCTCCGGTATTATTCTTGACTGCTAAAACCTGATTAATCAGCTGATCTGACGCGCCGGATGCAGACTTCAATCGCTCTGGACGTGAAACGATTAACGCCATCTCCGTCAGGTTGAAAAATGCTGTAAAGGCCACGAGTAAAACGAAGATGCCGCCATATAACCACATGTTTTCCTCTCTAGGCTAGGCAGAAAACGGAATGCTGTATTGAAGACATTAGGCAGCATTCTGACAGTCAATTTCATGCCTTATAGGCTGACTGCTGTTGGGCAAGCTGTCAACGACTGAACATGTGTAGGAGTCTTCTTAGAGCACAAATGCATTCTGAGCAAAAAAGTGCGCTACGTTCATTGAAATAGGGTTATAAAAAGTATGGCAATCAGAAAGCCGCCGATAAGTGCCAGGTAAAAATTCAAATCGCCTGACTGCAAGGCGCGCAAACGCCCTGCCAAGGCCCAGATAATGTGCTGTACAGGCTTGAACAGCAGTGCATCGAACATATTCACAACGTCATGGCGAAAATCAAGCTTATGTACGAAGTAGGCATTGGTTTGATGCTCGCGCGATGTATCTTGTGTAGGGCGATAAATAAACCGATACGTGGTCCGCATGGCATTGGAAAAACTTAGTGATGTCGTGGCTGCCCGCTGTGGATTTTCGATCATGCCGCCATACCAAACGCGCACACGACGTAGGTGATGTCTGCGCAGGTTCAGTAACAACAGCAATGGCACGATGGCGAGCAGTGGCATGGCGATAGCGAGCTTTGCGGGTGAAATAAAAGCAAACGTATTGGTCAACGGCACCAATATCCAATCGTTAACCATTGCCCCTGTGCCGTCTGCAACCGATTGTGCAAAACCCATATTACCCAGCGCGGGCAGCCAGACGATCAGCCCCAGCGCTGAAATAAGCACCCCCAACCCCAGTAGCAGAACACACCAGCCGTAACGCGCAGCCACGGTAGCTTTGCTTGACAGGTTTGGCGCGCCCAGCAACCCGACGCCAAATAATTTTATAAAGGTCGCCAACGCGACGGCAGCGGTCAGGGCCAGACCTGCGCCCGACAATGCCAGAATAAGCTTGCCCATAAGACTGCTCAGGTGAAAGCCCTGGAATAATGTTTGAAAGACAAACCATTCGCTTACAAACCCCATTTGCGGGGGAACGGCCGCCAGGCTCATCGTGCAAAACAAGGCCCCTATACCAAACCTGATTCCAGCTTTGCGCAGCCACCCGCCTTGAACGATGGCATAACTTGTACTGGCGTTGTAAACGCCATCAGCACACACAAAAAGCCCACCTTTGGCCAAAGCATGCCCTGCAAGATGCAAAAGTGCGACCGTCCACGCCAGGGCCGCCAGGTTCGATTGCCCATCTTCCCGAAAAATGAGGCATGCTCCCAAAGCGGTGACAGCAATTGAGGCATTTTCAGCGGTAGAAAACGAAAGAAGCCGCCGCCAATCGTTTTGCTGAAAAGCGAAGAGCACCGCAAGAATGGCAGAAAAAACACCGATAATAGTGATGCCAGCACCCAATATGAATAGCCATTCACCCGTCGCGGGCAACCATTGGGTAAGGCCTCGCGACAGTGCAAAAAACGCAGCATTTAACACGACCCCAGACAGTATTGCCCCAGACGCACCGCTTCCCGAGGCATAGGCAGCGGGAAACCACTCATAAAAAGGCAACAGGCCCAGTTTGGCGCCGAACCCAAGAGTTAGCAATGCACCGATCAGAATACGGGTATTTGTCGAAAGTGTCTGGGCCCCATCAGGAAAGGTGGCGAAAGACATGCTGTTGCCACTCGCATGCCCAAGCAGCAACAAGGCAAGCAAAACTGCCACAGTTCCTACTTCCAGCAATCCCAGCATAAAGAGAACGCTCTTGCCATCGTCATTTGATAAACGCTCGGCCAACAGCATAATGGCTGCGCCCAGACTCATGAATTCCCACGCGATCAGAAAAGAATACGCATCCTGTACGCCAAAGATGCCCAAAGCGCCTAATAGCGACAACGCCGCACCAGTCAGCCAACCGGGTCGCCTTGCAACCACTGGGCTGCACAACCCGATGGCCACCGTGGCGGGCAACAGCCCAAACCCCATGAGCCATAGGGCTTCGGTGCCATAGCTGAAGGTTACGGTTTGGCCTGCTAGCGTAAAGGGCAAAACCAGTGCCGCGCCTCCGTAGGGAAGCACGGCGGCCGCAGTGATTACGCCGGCCGCTGCCCCTCCGCCAAGTAGCCAGCGCGCAAGCGTGCTGCGTTGCAATAATGCCGTGAATAATCCAGCCACCATCAGCCAGAATGCGACGATCAGGCCTTCAGGCATGATCGTCTCCGTACGTAAGCTGCCCACCGTGCACACGCTGCGGCGTGCGCATGAGCAATACCAGTAGTGCCTGGATGATGGCTGCCGGATTGGGTGCACACCCCGGCAAATACACATCAATCGGCAATATGTCATCCAGACCGTGTCCGCACGCGTAGCCACCGCCGTTTGTGCCACCCGATACCGCGCAGGTGCCCATCGCCATGACAAAGCGGGGTTCTGGCATGGCGTCGTAGGTTTCCAGAAGAGGACCGCGCATGGCGTACGTGACGGGTCCGGTGACCAGCAACAAATCGGCGGATCGTGGCGATGCCGTAAAGAAAATCCCCAATCGATGTAAGTTGTAGAACGGATTATTCAATGCCTGCAGTTCAGACTCGCACCCATTGCATGATCCCGCATCGACATGGCGGATGTGCAGACTACGTCCGAACACCCTGTGGATGTTGTCTTTTAATTGTTCTGCAGGTAACGCGTCGAGCGCTTGCGCCCACACCAAGTCTTCACGGCGCCGCACGCCAAACGCCCAATCTGAAGACGACGTGAAAGCGCCGGTGGGACAGGCCTGTACACAGGCCTGACACGTTACGCAACGGCCGTAATCGACGGCGAGACGCGCTTGACCTGAGTCGATCATGGTAATCGCTTGCGGCAGACATGCGTCTGCGCAGAGCTGGCAATCTTCCTGGCACTTGTTGGGATCGAAGCGTGGCATGCCGATAACACCGGTTTGTCCATCCTCGCCCTTACCTGGCCATGGGGTGCTCGCGTTTCCTTTCAACAGTCCGTAGAGTGTCCACATGGGCATAAGGTTCTCCTAGCGGTCGCATCCGGCCATGGTCAGGCCAAAACTGGCCTCGTTGATGGCGTAATCCATCATATTGCTGTCATAGACAGTGAGTGGGAATACGCGCCAATTGGAAAAACTGGGTGACTTGATCTTGACGCGTTTTAAACGACCATCGCGTCCAATGTGTACCGCGTAGTAAAGTGACCCGCGCGGTGACTCGGCCCATCCCAGCCCTTCGCTGTTGTCCGGCGGAATACACGGTACACGTATTGGGCCGGATGGCAGCGTGTTCATGACCTGTTCAATCAAATCCAGGCTGTTTTCGATTTCGGCAATACGAACCTGTTGGCGTGCATGCGCATCACCCGCTTGTTTCACTGTTTCGTACACCACGAGCTGTGCGTAGCCGGAATACGTCTGATCGCGGCGCAAGTCGCGATTACTGCCCGACGCCCGCTCAATCGGCCCGGTTGCTCCCTCATCAAAAGCGGCCTGACGCGTCAGTACACCAGTTGTTAAAAGCCGATCAAGATGCGGCGTACTGGTCTCGAGCATGCGTGCATAGACGGCAAATTCGTCCTGCAGCTTTTGCAGATCAAACGTCAGTCCTTCCAGTTGCGGCTCATGGCGCAGCCCGCCCGGGATAATCACGTTGCGCAGTAAACGATCTCCGCTTACACGACTGTTGATTTGTTTGGCTAGTTCTTCGAGGTATTTGCCTTGGGCCTCGCCCACCTTCAACGTAGTCGTATGGCATAGATGGCCCAGATAATGTAGATGATTATATAAACGTTCCAGCTCAGCCAATATGACGCGCATGGCCTGTGCACGCGCAGGCACCACACAACCGGCAGCCTGTTCAACGGCCTGGCTGTATGCGAGCGCATGACACAGGCTGCCCACGCCAGAGACGCGTTCAGCCAGTACCATGCCCAAGTTAGAGGGCTTGCCTTCGAAACGCTTTTCCATACCGCGGTGCTTGAAAAAAAGCTGGGCGTGGTAATGCAGAATAGCTTCACCGATATAGAAAAATACAAACTGTGCAGATTCAGCCACATCAGCACGCACGGGGCCAAAAGGCAGTACCTGAATGTCGTCGCGATCTGGCCCGCCAATTTGCGGTAGCTCGTAAGCCAATGGTTCGTACTGAAGCACCGGGTCAATACCTGCTGCATTCAGCACTGGAGCAGATACATGTGTTCCCGGTAAAAATACAAGTGGCACGGCTTCAGAGTAGCCCTCGAAACGTACTCCGCACATATCGCTTATCTCACGCTCATACCAGGACACGAGAGGAGCTATGTCAGCAAGACTCGGAATAGCGCCCTGGCCTGGATGGCAGCGCCAGATCTGCAAACCTGCGGATGACGCTGGGTGAACGATGTATCGAACTTCGGGCTTGTCGGCCTCTTCAGGAAACCACGCGTAAGCGAACTCCAGATGACCGCCCTGCTCTACCAGTTGCTGACAGCGTGCGCGCAGCTGTTCAATATCAAGGTCTTCAATAGGTGTCTCGCTCATGGTGTGCCTCCCGCGCTCAAGCTGGCTGCTACAGCAGCAAAAAAACGGGTGAAAAAGTCGGGCCACCAAAAGCCCAGAATTAGGAGGGGGATCAAGGCCAGCCACATGGGCAAGGTGCACCACACCGTAGGAAAGCCATCGGGTGCGGCAGACTTGTTTCTTAACGTTGAGTCTTCTGAAAACCTCTCAGGAACAGGACTAAAGAAAAGAGCACGAAAATGGTTCAGAAAGCCGATAAAGATAACGATTAACAAGAGCGCCATCAGAAATACGGCCCACACAAACGGTGTGTTCAAACCAGCGCGCAATATGACGATTTCACTTAAAAAAAGGGCAAAAGGTGGAGCGCCGGTAATGGCCACGGCGCCGGCCAACCACAGCCAGCCAGAAACTGGAAGGCGACGTGGCACGTCGTGTATGGCTCTGATTTTCTTGGTTCCCCAAACACGCATGACATTGCCTGCCCCAAAAAACATGAGTGACTTGTTCAGTGAGTGATTTAGCATGTGATAGAGTGCGCCCGCCACACCCAGTGGCCCACCGAAGCCAAAGCCCAGCGCCAGTATGCCCATATGCTCAATGCTGGAATAGGCCATAAGCCGTTTGATATTTGTTTGGCGCACAATGAACAGTGCAGCTACAAACAGTGATGTAGCGCCCAGCACAACAACCAGCGCACGTGGCAGCAGGCCGATATGTGCAGCATCGCTAATTTGCAGATAGCGGGCAATACCAATCATCGCCGTGTTAAGCAAGGCACCCGAGAGCATGACCGACACGGGCGTTGGCCCTTCACTGTGGGCATCAGGCAACCAGGTGTGCATGGGTGCAAGCCCAACTTTGGTGCCGAACCCCACAACGACGAGCAGAAACGCCAGTATGCTGATAGCTGGGTTCATGCGTGGCGCCGCCGCTCTTAGGGTTGCCCACGTCATATCGTAGGTTGGGCCTAATATCAGGCTGGCGCCCCAGTAATAAAGTACGGTGCCCAAAAGCGCCAAGCTGATGCCGGCCGAAACAACCACGATGTACTTCCAGGCAGCCTCAATACTTTCGCGGCCCAACTCAAAGCAGACAAGAAACGTGGAAACCAATGTGGTCAGCTCGATGGCGATCCAATAAACCCCCGCATTATTCATAATGGGACTGGTCAACGTGGTGAGTGCGAAGCCTGCATAAAGTGCATAAAACCGATGCAACCTCCTGTCTTCATTGAGAATACGCATATAGCCAATGGCGTAGATCGAACCCAACAGATAGACGCTGGAGACGCATAGCAGAACCCAGGCACCTAAGGGATCCACGATGAGATAGCCGTGCCAGAAATAATGGGGTCCATCCAGACTCTCTGGCAATAACCGCAGTACGGCCAAGAACACCACGATAGCTGCCACCAGGTTAAGGAACTCAGCAGGTCGGGGACGGCGTACTACAAGGCAAGCCAGAACGACGGCGATGGGAGCAAGAAGAATGATAAGCACCAATGTTAGTAACATCAGCCCACCAGCCTGCGTAAAGCGCGCGCATTGGTTGCCCCTGCGTGCATGGCCAGATAGCGCACCAGAATGCCAAAACAGGCCACGACGACTAGCAAATCAAACAGAATGACCAATTCAATCAATAAAGGCATGCCAGGTACGAGGATTTGGCTACCAAGGAAAATGCCGTTTTCCAATACCAATAGCCCAAGCACTTGGCTGACCGCTTCGCCACGTACTGCCAGCATCAGGAACCCAATTAGCTTCATGGATAGCATGACGGTAAGCGCCAGCACGGCAACGGTGCCGCCAAGGTCCAGGGATTGTGCGAGATGCGTGGACACCACAAACGCAAACAGCGTGAGCAGACCGCCCAACACCAGACTTGTGCTGGGTGACAGACGTTCGTGTAACTCGCGATCGACCTCCAGGCGATCGACGACCCGTAAAATCATCCATGGCAGGATGACGCCTCGAAACACAGCGGTCAGGATCGCGATCAGATACAGTTCGGTAAAGTGCCCGTAATAGCCAATGGCGGCTGAAAGTAGCGCAATTAGCCAGGATTGCACGGCAAAAGCCATTAAATAATCTTTGAGCCACCGTGAACCCAGCATGACAAACGCCAATAGCAAGCTGCCTATGGCCAATAAGCTGAAAAGTGAGGCAGCCAGCGGGGGTAACTGCGCAGCCAGCATAATGCTTACCTTAATTGGTTAGCGACAATGGCCAGGACCGCCAAAAGAAACGAGGCAGCCAGGGGTTCTTGATAACGGTAATAGCGCAAGCGCGCCTGTGCGGTTTCCACAAACACCACAGCAAGCGCAACAACCATAAATTTCAGCAAGAGAGCAAGCAGTGCACCCAGAACACCCAGAACCTGGCCACGATAGGAAAGCCCCCATGGCAGCACCAGAACATTGCAGAACAAGATATAGAAAATGACCTGCTTCATCATGGAGGCCCATTTCAGCAAGGCGAGCAGCGGGCCCGAATACTCCAGAATGCGTGCCTCCTCGATCATATAAACTTCAATGTGCGTACTGGAATGAATAGGCAGTCTGTCTGTCTCGACCAGCAGAAGAATAAAGAAAGCCGCGACCAGAAACAGATGAGCCGGGCTCCAATACACCTCGGGCTGTTGGACAAGTAAATGATTGACCACAAAAGGCAACATGGATTTGGCCAGCAGCGTAATGCCGACAAATACCAGAATAAGTGCAGGTTCTGCCAGAATAACCAGCATGGCTGATCGCGAAGCACCTATGCCCCCATAGGCACTGCCTGAATCCAATCCTGCCAAGGTGATCATGAAGGCGCCCAACGTGAGGATCAGGCCACCACCCAAAATATCGCCCATGTCTGAAGCCGGCAACGGGTAATTGGTTAACACCGGAATAAGAATAGGCACCGTCAGCATGCAGGTAAACGCGACGATGGGCGCCAACCAGTAAATAACACTGGCTGTCTCGGGCACGACTTGTTGCTTATGAAAAAGCTTCCATAAATCGCGATATGGCTGAAAAATGCCCGGACCTTGAGCACGTTGTACACGTTCGTCCCATTGCACAATAATGCCTTGCAACAATGGAGATAGAAGGAGAACCGTGGCAACCTGGGCAATTTGGAGCAGGATGTCGCGCATTAGGCTCGCTCCTTAGCGCTCGCTGCGCAACGGTAGAACACGCAGCGCCGCCATGTGTACCGCAGCCCGAAAGTAGCGAGTGCTACGGCAAGTGGCCAAAGGAGGAGTTATTGTCTTTTTTGTCATTGGCACCACCAACTCTTTCCTGCAATACAGGAATTGTTTGGTAGGCATCATCAGCCGATAGAGGCAGTTAAAGGAAGAATGCCATCTCCTTGTAAGTAGTGTACGCCTATGGGTGTTTTTGGCAATACCCGGCACAGAACCTAGAGACACGAAAAAAGCTAAACAAAAATGTCCCACTTGGCGATGTGGGCGATCTATCGAAGTGGTTTGTGCTGCATCACTGAGTTGCGGATACTGCCGCGTTGCACGGCTGAATATACGTGAAACGGTTGCGAGGCCTTTGTGCGCTTGTTACACTGAACACGGAGATGGCATTCCTCCTTTAACCATTGGCAAACGTCAATTAATGATGCCTACAGACCCCTGGCACAAGGGTTGTAGGCAGTATGTCAGCGCTACTTGTGGTCCAGGGTTATTCCCAAATAACCATCCGCCCCCATGATTAACGTGCATCTTCCCCCCTTTCTTCCTCTGCTCTGGTCTTTTCGCCCAGACGGCATGTCTATAAGCGCAACTGCAGAGCTATCGCCATGCTAAGCGCAATCCTTGCAATTTCCGTTGGGGCTTCATTGGGAGCTTTATTGCGATGGGTATTGGGCATGGGCTTAAACTCCATTTGGCCGACGCTACCGCTAGGCACATTGGCGGCGAACCTGATAGGCGGTCTGTTAATTGGTGTGGCAAGTGAATTACTCACCCGACACAGTGGGCTTGCTCCTGAGTTTAGGTTTGCTGTAATTACTGGGTTTATGGGTGGGCTGACAACCTTCTCTACATTTTCGTTAGAAATGAGCGCCATGATCTTGAACCGTGAGTTGGCAAGTGCAGCAATTGGAATAAGCCTGCATGTCATGGGCTCCATTGCACTGACTATTCTCGGCATTACCATTGTGCAGGCGTTATTCAGTCGTTAACCAAGGAGCCAACATCATGACAGGCTATCAAGTCACGTTTTTTACCCAACAAGACCGCCATCACGGCCATCACCCACTCCATCAATGGCTAATGGAGCTTTTACGGACGATGGGCATTCGGGGCGCCACCATGACAGCCGCGCAAGAGGGGTTGGGCAGCCACCATAAGCTTCATTCCGCCAGGTTTTTTGACTTGGCAGACCAGCCGATTGAGATTACGGTAGTCGTGACCAATGCCGAGTGCGATGATCTTATGGCGCGATTGCGTGCCGAAGCCGATCTTCACTTGTTTTACGCCAAATCGCCCGTGGAGTTCGGTGTTATAGGCGATGCTGATTAATTGTTTGGCTGGCAATAGAAATAGGTGTTGTACAGAACATTCACTGGTTTTATACGAGGAAAAGAGCAATGACCACACTTGTTTTGATGCGCCACGGCCATGTTGAAGGAATACATCCTGAGCGATTTCGTGGGCGTGCCGAACTGCCGTTAAGCCCTCTGGGAGAGCGTCAGGCCCAGGCACTGGCCAAACGTGTAGCCGCACGCTTTGCGCCTGTAGCACTGTATACCAGCCCTATGGCCCGATGCATCGCTACTGGCGCACCCATTGCACAGGCTCTGGGTCTTTCATCCGAAGTGCTCAGCGGCTTGCATGATCTTGATTATGGCCAATGGCAAGGCATAACCCATGTAGACGTCAGCAAACAATGGCCACAACTGTATAACTGTTGGTACAACACACCACACCTGCTGCGTTTTCCTGAGGGCGAGTCATTACAGGATCTTGTGGCGCGCACGGCTGATGGTTTGCGCGAGGTGTTGAAACGCCACCCGAATAAATCCGACGTCGTCCTGCTCATCGGACATGACAGCGTAAACCGCGCCCTTCTGCTCCAGCTTTTGGATCAACCGCTTTCTGCCTACTGGCGCGTAGCGCAAAGCCCTTGCTGCATTAACCAGATTGATATTCATGAGGGCAAGATCACCGTAGAATGCATTAACGATACTGCGCATTTAGAAAACCTTACGCCCATTTAGTCGGTGTCACCCCGTGGTTGTGTGGTTTGTTCAGAGCGGGATTAAGCTCCGTCAGGGGGGGTGTTACACGGTTGGCGCTTCCCCACCCATGCGAACAATGGAATGGCCAGTAGCTGGGTAACAACACAAAACACAATGGTCCAGGCCACTGAGTTGTCATAGACAAAACCAATGGTTGCACTACCCAGAAACCAGAATATGCCGTAGCCAGCGCTAAACAGCCCGAAAGCTGTGGCACGGTGTTGGCTGGGCACCATGGGGGTGACGGCAGCGGGGATAATAGATTCATGCACGCCCATGCCCATGCCCCAGATGGCCGCGCCGAGCAACGCTGTTTTAACCCCACCCAAAAACACCAGTGGTGCAAACAGGCTGGCCAGCAGCGTTAGGCCAATGAGCACACGAAAGCCATAGCGATCAAACAGGCGTCCAAAAAGCAGCGACGAGGCACCGCTGACGGCCATGGCTACCGAGTAAAACACGGCAATCCACGGGGCTGGCATGGCATCGGTATGAGCAAAGTGATAAGCCAGCAACGGGTAGTCGGCAAAGCCAGCCGCCACCAGGCAAGCACCAGCCAGATAGACCCAAAACGTAGTTGAAAAACGCTTAGGGTTGGTACTTGTCTGCGTTATGTCCTCATCCAGTTCTTGCGGTTTAGGGTATAGACGGTACGCAACAAACACAAAAAGAAGATTGAGTAGGGCGGGTATCAGCAGTACGGCAAAGGCCAACTGATACGTGCCGTGATAGGACAATACAGCGGCCATTGCCAAAGGCCCGAACATGGCACCAAACTGATCGCAGGCCTCGTGTATGCCGAACGTCCAGCCATAGCCACCGATATGCTTGGCTGCATGCGACAGCATGACGTCTCTGGGCGGATTGCGGATCGCACGACCTACTCTTTCCAGGATGATGAACACAGCCGCGCTTTGCCAAGTATGGGTAAATGCCAGCGCCGGAACAGCTGCCATCTGCACCACATAGCCCGTTATTGCCGTTGGCCAGAATCGACCCGTGACATCGGCAAAGCGACCAGAAACATAACGCAGGGCGTACCCTGCTAGTTCACCGAAGCCAGTAACCACGCCGACAACAAACGCACTTGCCTGCATGGAAGCCAGAAATGGCCCCAAAATACTGCGCGACCCTTCATGCGTAAAATCGGCGAAAAAGCTCAATACGCCAATCAGCAAGACGAAACGCATGGCGATGCGGCTGGTCGTTGCAGAGTGTTGCTCGTCAGGCGATCTGTTGGTTTTCATGGACGTAGCGTGTTTGAAACCTTTGAGTCGGAATCCGATCGAGAACATGACAACTTAAGCCATAAGATAATCAAATGACGGCTAGACGTGCCAGTTCGATAATGCATATTAAAAACAGCATTTAGCGTACCCAGTCTGGATCGCAGCGCCCTCTCAAACCGGCATACGGTTCAGCCAGAATGCCAGTGCCGCCAGGGTCGCCACAAGTACTGGCAGGGTCAACACTATGCCGACTTTGCAGTAATAGCCCCAGGAAATCGTTGTGCCCTTCTTTTGCAGCACATGCAGCCACAGCAGGGTGGCCAGACTGCCAATGGGCGTAAATTTTGGGCCAAGATCGCTGCCGATGATGTTTGCATAAATCATGGCTTCTTTGATTACGCCACTGGCCTGGCTGGCATCAATGGACAATGCGCCGACCAGAACGGCAGGCATGTTGTTCATAATGGACGACAGTGCAGCGGCAATCAAGCCGGTGGCCAATGTGGCGACCCAAATCCCCTGGTCTGAAACTATATTCAGCACGTTGGCAAGATAGGCGGTGAGCCCGGCGTTGCGCAGGCCGTACACCACCAGATACATGCCGAGTGAAAAAAGCACGATTTGCCATGGTGCCTCGTGCACGACCTTGCGCGTGCTGATGACCTGCCCGCGTCCAGCCACCAAGAGCAATACGACTGCGCCGGCGGCGGCCACCGCACTGATAGGAACGCCAAGGGGTTCAAGCGCAAAGAACCCCACCAGCAGCAACGCCAGCACGCCCCACCCCGCCTTGAACGTTCGGGGATCGCGTATGGCCGTAGCGGGATCGCCAGCCAGAGCGGGTTCGTAACGTTGTGGGATGTTTTTTCGAAAATAGATCAGTAAAACGACTAAGGTGGCCACCACCGAGATTATGTTTACCGGCACCATGACGGCGGCGTAACGGTTAAAGCCAATATTAAAGAAGTCAACCGAGACGATATTTACAAGGTTGGACACAACCAGAGGCAAACTGCCCGTGTCGGCAATAAAGCCGGCAGCCATTACGAATGCGAGCGTGGCGGCGGGGCCAAACCCGAGGGCAAGAAGCATAGCCATGACAATAGGCGTAAGAATCAGCGCCGCCCCATCATTGGCGAAAAATGCAGAAACGGCGGCACCCAGCAGGATCAGCAACACGAATAATGCTCGGCCGCTACCTCTGCCCCAGCGCGCTACATGAAGTGCGGCCCACTTAAAAAAGCCCGCTTCATCAAGAACAAGACTGATGATGATAATGGCGATAAAGGTTGCTGTTGCGTTCCAGACTATGCCCCACACCACTGCGATATCGGCAAGGTGAACAACACCCGTAACGAGCGCCAGTATGGCACCTGTGCTGGCACTCCAGCCTATGCCCAATCCTTTCGGCTGCCAGATAACGAAGATAAGGGTCAGGATGAATATTGCGGAGGCTAAGAACATGGGGTTGCAGCTTGGTTTAATTTAGAGATAACAAATTGGAAGATGACACGATGCCCTGATTGAGTACCTTAGAGTAGCGCATGCAGTGTACTGCGCTTGATCTGGTTTATTCGCTTATGTAAGGAGTAAGCTAGGGGCTGCACCTCTTGGTCAAGCGGCGTGCAGCCCGTTATGTATGTTCTGCAATCGGTAAGACGCCATGAGCATTTTCAGCCAATACTTTGAGCGATACCTGGCATCACGACGCCGCCGTAGTCTTTTTCGTCGCCAGGTTATTCTCGAGTCGCTGTCACGCAGTAAGCGTGCAGTCCGGCTTTCCGGCACGCTCAATCGCCGGTTGGTCGAGCAGGCGCGTAGCGATCTGCCTGGCTTGCTGGAGCAGTTGGGCACTTCGCCCCAGGGGCTAACGCAGCCCCAGGCCGACGCATTGCGTGAAAAATACGGGCTCAACGAGGTCGAGCACGAACGCCCTGTGCCATGGTGGCAACATCTCTGGTTGAGCTACAAAAATCCGTTTAACCTGCTGCTTACTCTGCTTGCGGCTGTGTCGTATCTTACGCACGATATACAAGCTGCCATCGTGATCTGCTGCATGGTGTTTCTGGCGACACTGATACGGTTTGTTCAGGAGCGGCGATCCAGTCGTGCTGCCCAGGTGCTAAAAGAACAGGTCAGCAATACGGTCAGTGTCAAAAGGCCAGTAGACCCGACCGACGACGCACCCAAAGCGCAGTCTCGACATCGCGCCGACGATCCCATTGAAATTCCCATTAAACAACTGGTTCCTGGGGATATTGTTGTGCTGTCCGCCGGCGATATGATCCCTGCAGATTGCCGTATCTTGACGGCCACCGACCTGTTTTTGAGCCAATCGGCCATGACGGGTGAATCGCTGCCGGTCGAAAAATTTTCTGTGGCGGGCCCCGAATCTGACTCGGCGCTCGCCATGAACAACCTGGTGTTCATGGGCACCAACGTTATTTCAGGTGTCGCCACAGCTGTGGTGTTGTCCACCGGTAATGAAACCTACTTTGGCACCCTGGCCACACGGGTTTCACTGGCACTGACCGATGCAGAAGCCAACGCCTTTCAGCTGGGCATAAACAAAGTCAGCTGGCTGCTGATCCGTTTCGCATTGGTTATGGTGCCTTTGGTACTGTTTATCAACGGTTTTACCAAGGGAAACTGGCCCGAAGCCTTTCTGTTTGCGCTGTCGGTGGCTGTCGGGCTAACCCCCGAAATGCTGCCCATGATCGTTACATCAACGCTGGCCCGCGGCGCAGTGGTGCTGTCACGCAAACAAGTGATCGTCAAGCGGCTGGATGCAATCCAGACCTTTGGTGCCATGGACGTACTATGTACTGACAAAACCGGCACGCTGACGCAGGACAAGATCGCTCTGGCCCGTCATATAGACGTAGACGGCCAAGAGTCAGACGAGGTGCTGGGTTTTGCCTATCTCAACAGCCATTTCCAGACCGGGCTTAAAAACCTGCTCGACCGCGCCGTATTGGAACACGTTGAATTAAAAACCGAACTGAACATTGCGCGCAACTACCGCAAAATTGATGAGATCCCGTTTGATTTTGAGCGTCGTCGAATGTCGGTCGTTGTGTCAGAGCGTGAGGACCACCATGAGCTGATCTGCAAGGGCGCGGCCGAAGAAATGTTTGATGTGTGCTCCCACGTGTATTGCAACGGCCAGACCTATGTGCTCGACACCAACTGGCATGCAAGCTCAGAAATCGCGCTTCGTCAGCTTAATGAAAGCGGGCTGCGCGTGGTGGCCGTGGCGATGAAAGAGATCCCGCCGGAGCAGCTCAGGTATTCAAAAGCCGACGAATCGGGCCTGACGCTAATGGGCTATATCGCCTTTCTTGATCCGCCCAAAGAGTCTACGGCGCCGGCGCTTGAGGCGCTGGCAGCTCATGGTGTGACGGTAAAGGTACTTACGGGTGATAACGAACTGGTTGCTGCCGAAGTGTGCCGCCAGGTTGGGCTGATTGTCGGGGGGATGGTTCTTGGTACGCAAATTGATGCCATGGACGATGAAACGCTGGCTGACTCGGTAGAACGCAACACCATTTTTGCCAGACTGTCACCGCTTAACAAGGAACGCATCGTACGCAGTCTTCGCGGCAACGGCCACGTTGTTGGTTTCATGGGGGACGGCATCAACGACGCTGCAGGCTTGCGTGCCGCTGACATTGGCATTTCGGTTGATAGTGCTGTCGATATTGCCAAGGAAGCTGCCGATATCATTCTTCTGGAGCGCAGCTTAATGGTGCTGGAAGAAGGCGTAATCGAAGGACGCAAGACATTCAACAATATGTTGAAGTACATCCGCATGACGGCCAGTTCCAACTTTGGCAATGTGTTTTCGGTAGTGATTGCCAGCGTTGCCCTACCCTTTCTGCCCATGTTGCCGCTGCAGCTACTGGTGCAGAATATGCTGTACGACATTTCACAAATTGCCATCCCGTTTGATAGCGTGGATACCGAGCAAGTAAGCCAACCATTAACCTGGGACCCTGATGGTATTGGTCGTTTCATGCTTTTCTTCGGCCCACTCAGCTCTATTTTTGATCTGGTTACGTTTGCCGTCATGTGGTACGTGTTCAACGCCCATACCGTCGAACATCAGGCACTGTTTCAATCAGGCTGGTTCGTCGTTGGCCTATTGACGCAGACATTAATCGTACATATTATCCGTACCCCAAAAGTCGCGTTTATAGAAAGCCGCGCTTCGACACCCCTGATGGCCATGACGCTGATCGTCATGGCCATAGGTGTGTTTCTACCCATGGGGCCAATGGCAGAATATTTTAAACTGCAGGCGCTACCCTGGCCCTATTTTTTCTGGCTTGTTAGCATCGTGCTCGGATACGTCGTGCTGACATCGTTGATGAAGCGCTATTACATTCGGCGCTTTGGCTGGCAATGAAACCATCCTCGCTTGCTGTGACTTATGCATCATCTTTAAAACCGACCACTGCGTGGTTTAGCTTTGCTCTGTTTTGCTTACTAAGAGTTAGCAAAAAACCCACATTTCAAACTGGGCCATCAAGCCGTATAAGGTGAAGCTGATCGGCGTTCTTCGTGGCTTACCTGGCAGGTGTAGCAACGTTTGGCACTTGGATACGCATCCAGCCGCTTGAACCGGATGGGTTCGCCGCAGTTGATGCATAGGCCGTATCGCCCCGCTGCCAAACGCTGTCTTGCTGCAACGATGTCACGCACTTCTTCTACATCGCGTACGACCTCGGCTTCGGTAATGCCGCGCAGCAAGGATTCAGCGGCTGCATCGCCCGGGTCGCCCTCACCGACTAGGAGTTCAACATCGTGCTCGCTTTTGGAGCGTGCCAGCACCTGCCGGATTTCATCGAGCAAAAGGGCTTTGCGCGTGTCGAACCGTTGTTCGAAGTACCTGATCTGTTCTTTTGTAAGGGTGTTTTCAGGGGTGCTCATGGTTTTTATCCTCGCGTTGTGCATGAATGAACTATTCTTTAATTGAAGGCTTTTCTGGCCCGGGCTGTTTGGGCGCAATATGCTTGATCTGCAATACGCGGGCTTTATGAACGAGCCCGCGTGCAACATCTCGCCCAACTAGCTTGGAATGTGCGGTTTACAGTGCGTACGTCGATCTCATTAAGGCAAAATCAACGAGCTCGCTGTTCACGCTGTTTGTCGGTCAATAAGGCGTCGATTTTCTTGCGGGCATCCAGACGGTTTTCGAACATCTGTTTGCGCAGCGCGGCCATTTCATCGTAGGCCTTGCGGGCCGCCGGCTCGTCGAACGTTTCACGGCCTGCACCCATCATGCCCGAACGCAGACTAAGCTCACGCATCTTGCCCATGAGTTCCCACTGCTTGCCCCGAAACTGCTCCTGAATTGCCTGGATTTTGGTTTGTTGCTCGGCAGTGAGATCGGGCACGCCGCCACCCCCGCGGTAATTACCGGGGCCACAGTCTCCCATCATGCCTGGGCCGTAACCACCCATCGTGTAAGGGTCCATCATGCCTGGCCCAAACCCGCCCATCATGTCTGAACCATTACCCCTCATCATTCCTTGACCATGGCTACCCATCATCCCTTGACCGTAAGTGTTGCCGGGCATCATGTTTGGCGCCAGATCCTGAGGTTGAGACCAGACAGCCAGTGGCGCTGCGATGGCCAGGCCCGCTGCGATCATCTTGATAGCTTGTTTCATGTTGGTTCTCCGTCAGTAAAGATGTTTATCTTCAACAACGACGCTGTGCGTGTCAAAGAAAAGCAAGGTAAATAAAACTTAAGATAGGTGCTGACTAAATGTGACTGAGCGTTCTCCCAGCACCTTGGTTACTTGTGCCACCGTGTTGTCGATGTTGCCACCCGCATCAATGCGAAACCAGGTGGGCCTGCCGATGTCACTCGCAAGCTGTGCGCGTACGACTTCAGCCGTTGCATCGGACGGGTCACCGACGCGTTGCTCCACCCGTGAAAGCAATTGATCAGGCTGGGCGTACAGCCAGAAACCCGTGAAGCGCACCCCTGTATCGCTTGCAGCGTCCTCAATGCGTTCGCGCTCTATGGGCAGGTCGAATACCGCATCGGCCACTACGCCATGATTGTTCGCCAGTACCTTTTGTGCATTTTGCGCTAACGTCGCATACACGTGCGTCGATATCTCGGGCTGGTACGCCCGCTCTGGCAAGCGGGCTTCTGCGACCACGCCATAACTGTGCTTGCGGATGCGGTCAGAGGCCAGTATGCGCGCACCAGGCGCTGATCCGATTTTGCATGCGATGGCGGCCGCGACGCTTGACTTGCCCGTGCCGCTCAGTCCACCAATTGCAACCAGGGAAGCAGATGCAGGTGTTAACAGACGAAGCGCCAACGCCGCGTACGACATTGCTTCGTCCACCAGCCCATCACGTGCTTGCCCGGTAGTCTGCAAGGCCTGCTCTACCGTGACATGGGCCCGGATCGTGGCCCGCAGCGACATGAAAAATGGCAACAATGCCAGCCCGTCTACCTCATCGCAGTCGTCCAGGTAGCGGTTAAAAACAAGATTAGCTTCGCGCTCCATCCCTTTTTGCCACAAATCCATGAGCAGAAAAGCCAGATCGTAGAGGACATCAATGGTGGCGAGGGTTTCGTCAAACTCCATGCAATCGAATAAGGTCGGAACGCCTTGCACCATGCAAATGTTGCGCAAGTGCATATCCCCATGACAGCGCCGCACTTTACCTGCGCGCGCGCGGGCATTTAAAAGAGGGACATGCTCGTCGAAAGATCGCCATAACCCCGTGGTCAGTGACGCAATCGTTTCGTAAGGGAAAAGCCCGCTGCTTGCCAGTGACTTTGCGTTGGTATCGAGCACCGCTGCCATGCGTGCAGCACCCGCATGATCAAGTGCAACCTCAGCATTGGCGTGAAAGTGAGCAATAGTGCGTGCCAACTGGGTCAGCGCGAAAGGTGTCAAACGACCTTGAGTGGCCAGTCTGTCGAATAACGTGTCTTCGTCAAAACGAACCATTTCAACGACGGCATCAAGCAGCGTGCCCTGCCCGTCGAACATCAGGCTACCATCTGCCTCAAGCGTAATATGTCGCACAGCAATGTAAATACGTGGCGCCGTGCGCCGGTTCAAAACCAATTCGCGTTTACAGGCCTCCAGCCGCCTATCGACGGTAGAGAAATCGACATAGGGCAGTCGCACCGCGCGCTTCAACTTAAAAACCCGCGATCCCACGAAAATAATGAAGGATATATGCGTTGGCTTCGTGTGAATGCGCAGCGTCGGATCTCCGTAGCTGCTTGGATTTGTCAAGAATGCGAGAATGGCGCTCTGATCTTGCATGTTCACTCCTGGCTGCGGCAGCCACGCGGGCTTCCGTATCCGCCGACACCTACGAATTACCTATATGCTTAGCATAGCTTTAATTGTGAGCGCGGGCATTGAGCCACATCAGAGTCCTGACGCGCAACCGTTCTACGCCACTAAGTAAAAACAAGGAGACCGCATGCCCATCAAAGGTATTGCATTTGACGCCTATGGCACATTGTTCGATGTTTATTCTGTCGAGGCACTGGCTGAAGAGCTATTCCCCCGACATGGCGCCCAGCTTGCCAACATTTGGCGTGACAAACAGATCGAATACACGCGTTTGCGCACCTTATGTGATCACTATGCTGATTTCTGGCAGGTAACCGAAGACGCGCTTGAGTTCGCCTGTGAAAGGCTGGCACAGACGTTGACTACGCATGCACGGGAGCGTTTGATGGGTGCCTATGCCGAGTTGACCGCCTTTGCGGAAAACGCCCAGGCTCTGGAACAGCTAAAAACCATGGGTATTCCATTGGCGATACTGTCAAACGGCACGCCACGCATGCTGGACCAGGCTGTGACGGCCTCAGGCCTTGGTGAATTTTTCGTTCACATTCTCAGCGTTGATACCGTGCGCCGATTTAAAACTGCGCCAGAAGCCTATCAGCTAGGGCCAGATACATTTGGGTGCGCAGCCAGCGATATATTGTTTGTGTCTTCGAACTGTTGGGATGCTTGCTCCGCCACCTGGTTTGGCTACCGTACCATTTGGCTGAACCGCCACGGTTTGCCACTGGAACGACTTGGCGTGCGACCGCACAAAATCGGAACATCATTGAATGACGTGGCCGACTTTGCGCGAGAACTGAATGCTCAATTGTAAAATTACCGGTTTGATCAAGATTACCCCAGCCTGACCGCTGGCATTTCTACAGCACACAAGGGCTGCGTTAAGCTGCACTTGGGGCGATCTTGCACCAGCTTTATGTTCAGGATTACCGAGCACCACTTGGCATCAACGGCTGTACTTTGACCGCCAGCACAGGCTGTTTGATGCCATTAGTCTCTGGAAAACGGCTTGCCGGTGAAATCGACGGTAACCAAATTGCCGTCCAGTTTGCCCATGCCAGGCGCGTTTAACGGCATGCCTGGCGCCGAAACACCTTTTACCGAGGGTGCAGCTAACATTTTTTCGACAACGTTTGCAGGTACATGCCCTTCTATGATTTGGCCAGTGCCTTCTACAACACCCGTATGACAGGAAGCAAGCTCTACCGGCACACCGAGTTTTTGTTTGACGGTAGCCATGTCAGTTGTTTTTATTGCGGTAACGTCAAAACCAGCGTCTACCATGTGCTCGACCCAGCCAGTGCAACAGCCGCAGTTAGGATCTTGGTAAACGGTGATGGCCTCGCCGGCCGCATGAGCAAAAGACGACGCAGCCGACAAAACAAGGGCTGAGAACAAAAACTTCATAAAACCTACTCCAATGAAAATACAAAACCTGAACGTCCGGCAATAGCGATGGTAACTACAGATGACGCGCGCCCCATCCACACATAAAATTACCTGCCTCAAACACTCAACTGAACAAAGGGAACAGTACCATGCGACTTTGTCTATTTTCTGGCTCCAGCCCCGGCCACCTGCCGATTTACGCTGAAGCGGCCACACGTCTGGGCCACGTATTGGCCGATGCCAAGATTGGCTTGGTTTATGGCGGTGCGTCGGTAGGCCTGATGGGCGCGGCGGCAGACGCCGCCCAAGCACATGGCGGTGAAGTCATCGGTGTTATCCCACGCTTTCTGGTCGAAAAAGAGGTTGCACATAACGGCCTGCCAGACTTGCGTATTGTAGATTCCATGCATCAGCGCAAGGCGTTAATGGCCGAGCTGTCTGATGGCTTCATCGCCCTGCCCGGCGGCCTGGGTACATTGGAAGAGTTGTTTGAGGTATGGACATGGGCACAATTGGGTCAACATGCCAAACCTTGCGCACTACTGAACATTAACGGCTTTTACGATGGCTTGTCGACGTTTCTTGACCATGTCGTGGCCGAGGGCTTTCTGAAGCAGGCCCATCGCGACATGCTGATCGTGGAAAACGATGTGACCACACTGCTGGCTGCCATGGAAAACTACCAGGCGCCAGCTATTACCAAATGGATCAGGCAGGAGCACACCTGATAATGCGTTGGTTTTGCTTGGGGGCGGCGTCTTGGTAGCCGACTTTGTTCGTGCCGTCGTTAAACAGCCCCCAACGCTATCTTTTTACGCTTCACCCAGGCCCCGATCAGACGATCTGCAGTAATGCCCAGAAACGCAATACACAAGCCTGCTACCAGGGCTTTGCCAATTTCATTGCCCGAACGTGCTGCGTTAATTTCAGCGCCCAGATCCTGTGTGCCTATTAACGCGGTGATGGCGACCATGAACAAGGCCATGAAGATAACCTGGTTCACGCCCAGCATAAGCTCTGGCAAGGCAATCGGCAGTTCCACTCTTATCAAGCGCTGCAGCCGCGTCGCCCCTTGTTGCGTTGCTGCCTCGATAATCGGCTTAGGTACGCCGCGTAAACCCAGGATGGTATAGCGTATCATCGGCACGACCGCGAACATCAACACCGCGATAATGGCAGACAAATCACTCACCTTGAACAACATGACGACCGGAATCAGGTAAATAAAGGACGGAAAGGTTTGCAGAAAATCGCAGATGCCTGACGCAAAACGAGACCAGCCTGCGGTACGCGATGCCGCTAACCCGATGACAAAGCCCACGCTTACACAAATGACGGCTGCCGTACCTATCATGTACAGCGTCGTCATCGTTTCAGGCCAAAGCCCCGTTGCTGCCGGGAATAAAATAAGCAAGCCTGCAATCAGTGCTACAGACCATCCGCCCAGGCGATAGCCGACTAAAACGACCAGGGCAAGAAAAGTAACCCAAGGGATGGCCAGGAAAAAATTACGTGTTGGAATTAGTATTTCCATCAGCGTGAAATTTCGAAATGCCTGAACCGAGTCATATAAATGCAGGTTGATCCAATCGATCCCGGCATTCCAGTATGGCGCTGTGGTAATGCTGTGTTCATCAGACAATAGCGCCAGATCTGGCAGTACGCGTGCAAGCAAAACACTTGCAAGCAAAAATACCAGTGCCAGCAGCACGTATGGGTGACGTCGCCACCATGCCAGGCTTGGGTCTGTATATTTCGGTGTCTTCAATGCGTAAGCACGGCTTAAACG
This sequence comes from Alcaligenaceae bacterium, assembly GCA_013416395.1. Taxonomy (GTDB): domain Bacteria; phylum Pseudomonadota; class Gammaproteobacteria; order Burkholderiales; family Burkholderiaceae_B; genus Allopusillimonas. The sequence continues at coordinate 294,566 of JACCEP010000003.1, read as the reverse complement.
GTCTAGCACCACGGCGATGACAACAATGGCAATGCCCTGCTCTAACGCCTCGCCCAGGCGCAGCGACTGTAGCGAGGTTAACAACTCGCTGCCAAGGCCTGATGCACCAATTAGCGCAGCCAGCACAATCATGGCCAGGGTTTGCATAATGCCCTGGTTCAAACCAACCAAGAGCACGGAACGTGCGGTTGGCATTTGCACCTTCCACAATAACTGCCAGCGCGTGCAGCCCATCATTTGGCCAGCCTCAAGTACACCTTTTTGCACACTTTCCAGGCCTAGTGAAATACAACGGGCAACAGGTGGTACCGCAAACAAAGCCGTCGCAATCATGGCGGGCACATCGCCCACACCGTACAGCACCACAATAGGCACCAGGTACGCAAACGGCGGCATACTCTGCAAGATATCAAACAGAGGCGTTATGGCCCGTTTGAAACGCGGGCTTTTGCTCATCAATACGCCGGCCACCAGACCGATCAAAAACACCATAGGTACGGTGATGAGCACAAGCGAAAACGTTTGCATCGATGCCTGCCAGACGCCAAACAAGGCCAGGTACGTAAACGCAACGGCGCCGAGTAGCGCGCTACGCCATCCGCCAACCCAGTGCCCCAGGATAGCCGCCAGGCCCGCCACGGTTATCCATGGAAGTGCCGGAATGTTTTTAGAGAAACCATCAAAAAATATCGACTCGGACAAGTGCAAGGGATAGGCCAGCACTGATGCAAGGCCACGCGTTACGTCACGCGGTGAAAATCCATATGATGTTCCGTCGAAAAAACGAACCCCGTACACCAACCATTCGAAGAATGCATCGATCCAGTTTTTAAGAGGGAAAATCCAGTCAGAGGGGTAATGTGCAACCCAGTCGAGCCGACTTGCCGCAAATTGGCCCAGCGCGATAATCGCCAGCGCAGCGATCCAAAATAAAAGCCGATGACGTATTGGTTTGACGCCACTGTTTGTCAGTGACGTGGCAACGGGGTTAGCAATATGCCCTGCCGCAATGGTGGGTGCAGCTAACTGCTGCGCACCTGAGACAGTTTTATTTGAAGCGATTGCATCTTGAGCGGCGTTGCTTGAAACTTGAGCAGCCAAGGCAGAATTACTTGAGCCTTGCGTAGGCGAGGCAGCCTTGCTTGAAGCCTGCGTAGCTGAGGCTGGCTTGTTTGAAGCGTGTGCGCCCGCAGCGGCTTTGCGTGAACCATTATTAGGTAAGGTGACAGTTTGGCTCATTGGAATAACGCCCTCGCCAAATGCTCTCGGTTTACCTGGCCCACTACTATGCCTGCAGCGTCAACAACAGGTAAGGCCTGATCCGCCTCGATGACGCGCTTTGCGATTTTTTCCAATACATCTGTGTTCTTAATCGTCATCTGGCTGCCGGCAAGGTTAATGTCTCCAGGTTTTGCCGGTACCATGATTTTTTGCGCTGTAATTAATTTTGCGCGTGGTGCGTGCTGTACGAATTTTTTGACGTAGTCATCTGCCGGTGTCATTAACAGCTCTTCGGCAGTACCAATTTGTGCCAGACGGCCATCTTTCATAATGGCGATGCGGTCACCCAAGCGCACGGCTTCATCAAAGTCATGCGTGACGAACACGATGGACTTGTTCAGACGCGATTGCAGGCTGACAAACTCATCTTGCATCTCACGACGAATAAGCGGGTCAAGCGCCGAAAAAGGCTCATCCAGAAACCAGACATCGCATTCACCAATAAGGCTGCGCGCAATGCCGACACGCTGTTGCTGACCGCCGGACAGTTCACGTGGAAAATTGTGCTCGCGCCCCTCAAGACCCACTGTCGCGACCAGTTCTTGTGCTTTGGCCAAACGCGCGGCTTTCGGTACGTTTTGGATCTCCAGCGGAAAAGCAATATTGTCCAGTACGGTGCGGTGCGGTAACAGCCCAAAACTCTGAAACACCATGCCCATCTTGCGCCGACGGATATCGGTCAAACTACTGCGCGAAGCCTGTAAAAGATCTACCCCATCAAACAACACCTGGCCGGCGTTGGGCTCAAGAAGTCGTGTCAAACCTCGTACAAGCGTTGACTTGCCCGAGCCGCTCAAGCCCATGATGACCAGAATCTCACCCGCATAGACATCAAAGCTGACGTCGCGAACGGCTGCAATCAGGCCCGCGGACTCAAGGTCAGCGTCACTTGGATTGTGGTGGTGTTTGTCGAGAAAATCTGTGGCGCCTTTGCCAAACAACTGCCAGAGATTTTTACAGGAAATTTTTATTGATTTATTCATAGCCGCATCCGTCAAATAAACGCGCAAAAACGCGGTCACTTTCCGACAGGAGCAGCGATATGACGATATTGGAGCTGACTCAGAACTAAAACTATAGGTTGTCGGATAAGTGTAGAAAGTGAACGATGGCCAAGCGCATGGTGGCGCGAAGACCAAGAGGCATTGTGCGTGGCCGCACACGTGTAGCCACGCACAATCGGGTATTACTTAGCGCAGGCTGGCATCCATGCGGAAACTTGTTCCTGATGCTTTTCTATCCACGCAGTGGCAGCAGCGTCATGGCTCATGCCTTCCACATCCGCCAATGCAGCGGCCTGGTCAATCATGGGCCCGGTAAAGTCGATGTTTTTAATCAGCTGATAACCACACGCCCACTTTTTCTCGAAACCCGACCAGGCACCCTTCTTCAGATAGCCGCCCTTGGGTGAGCCACAGTCATAGGTCTTGTCTGGGTTAACGCCCCATTTCGGGTCTTCGGTGCAGGCTTTTTCATGTTCTGGGAATTCAACGAATTTGCCGGGAAACGCCGCGCCTACCCAGTTGGGTGCCCAGTTAAACAGCACGATAGGTTCTTTGCGCGCAGCGGCCGACTTGAGTTCGCCAAACAAGGCAGCGGCCGAGCCGGCATTGACCACGGTAAAGTTCAGATCCAGTGCTTCGATCTTCTCTTTGTCATGTTTAATCCAGTCAACAGGGCCTGCCAGATAGCGTCCCTTTGGGGCTGTTTCGGGCGCAGCAAATTTTTCTGCACACGCATTTAGCGCTTTCCAATCAGGCAAACCAGGGCAAATGTCTTCCATATAGTCTGGATACCACCAGTCTTCACGTGTTGTTGCTGCATGACTGCCGAGATCGACCATGCGGCCGGCCTTAACTTCCTTCATGAAGCTGTCGTTCATCGTGCCTTCCCAGATTTCCATTTGCAAATCCAGGTCGCCCAGGCCCATTGCGGCAAACTGCCCCTGACTGTCGGACGGCACGATTTTGGTCTCGTAGCCGACTTTTTCAAGCAATTGCTGTGCAACGCGAGCCAGTACTTTTTGGCTTGACCAATTATTGTCAACGATTTTGATGGGGTCGCTTGATTCGGGCGTGAATGCGTAGGCGGGTGCGGCGATAACACCGGCAGTTAGCAGCAGGCTAACGCTGAGTTGATTAACGAGTTTCAATGGGAAATTCCCTCCATTTATTGAAAGAGTGATGAAGCCACTCGTTTCAAGGTTTTGACCAATACGCCAGCACTGCCGATGGAGGCAACACTGATCCATTGATCAGGAGCGCAGTTGTTTTTATTGCACTACAAGAACAAGAGTAGGAGCCATGCAAACAAGCGTGGTCCAGTTGGCGCGCACGATAGCGTTTTGGTTGGCGATTGCATCGTCAACTAAACAAAACCATGCGGTTCAGAATGTCGGATTTACTTCAGACAGATCGGATGGAGCTACTTTTTTCCAGCGGTACCCATTGCATGACTGATTAATCGCTTTATGCGAATTTGCCAGTAATGCATTACACGCGGATACGTGGATGAATTGGAAAACAACGAGGTGCTGCGTACGCTGCGTTTGACCGGTTTTTACGCCGTTTTGTTGATACGAATAGGAACATTATACAAGAATTGAGGCTTTTTTGGCATTTTTTCCTGTTTTGCGGTGCATTGGAGGCTGCTGCGGTCCTCTATTTACCTATGGCCTGCAGGGGATATCCGCCCTGTGGAAGGCGTGTGCTGCAGTATTTCATCCATCCGAAACTGGAAATTCAAGCGTAGTACTCACTCATGTTCAAGCACCGCGGTGTCTCAGCGCCGAGGGTTCATGTCTTCTACACTGACATGCTTGCTTTTTGGCGCTTTGAGCATGCCAGCCATGTCGAGAATGGATTTGTTCTTTACCCGAACGGTGATTGTTCCGTCTGGTATCACTGTCCAGACCAGCCGGGTGCCTGGTTGGGCTTGTACCTGCGCCCGGATATCGGTTGGAACAGTCGGGCAGTGGGCAGTTACGAGCCCCGCCGAACTCCGCCAGCGCCTGCATGCAGCGCACATCCAGTTCGACAGAGTGATACATGGGTATGCCGGCCTTACGCATGCGTGTCAGCGGTGAAGGTCGCAGATCTGAGTACAGGCTATGCACAAGCACGGGCTTGTCAAGTTGGTGATGCAGCTCCGCAAGACGGTTTGATGTGGACGCACTCAACAAACACAGCAGGGTCAGCAGCGGCCCCGCCAGCAACGTCTATGGATTTGTTGCCCGCTGGCTTTACGCCAGCGGCGAGTGATTTGCATACTGCGGTGTATGACAACGAAAATATCGTTGGGTGATTGCACTGCTTTGGTCAGCAGGAGTACATAATTGTGACGCCAGGCCTAGGTGTTGGAGCGTAATACTGGCCCGTTTAGCCGGAGCTTAAATTTCGATAATCCAATTCTTGTTATTTAGAATTGGTATAAAACGTGCGGATTCTTGCGCAAGATACGATCGTAGGCGCTGCGCGTCGGCGCCCAGTCGCGCAGCATGTGCAGCAGCCCTTCATCGTCCGGACGCATTACCTGTGTTGGGTGTGGCCAATTGCTGGCCCACAGACAGCGTTCGGTGTGCTCGCGCGCCAGTATCCTGGCCAGTGCACCGACATCCTCATAGTCGGGCGGACCTATCCGAGAGGTTTCATAGACAGCGGAAAGCTTCACGTGGAAGCGCCCCGTATCCAGCAGCTTCCGCAGGCAGTTAAAGGCTGGATCCTCTGGTTCGACAGGCTCCAGGAACTTGCCGATATGATCAATTACGACGGGGCAAGGAAGCGACATGAGCAATGGAGCATACTGTGGCAGATCACGCCCATCTAGTTGCAAGTTGATATGCCATCCCAGCACGGCGATTTCCTCGGCAATAAGTGGAAGTTTGGCCCACGTCATGGTGCCGCCACCGCCTGGAATCAACATAAAACGTACACCCACCACACCGAGTGCGTTTAGCCGATCCAGCTCATGGCGTGCAGTGTCGGGTTCAAGAGCGACAATTGCTCGCGCGCTACCTTGCGCACTGGCAAGAGCATCAAGCGTGCAGCGGTTATCCAGCCCGTAACCCATAGGCTGAACGATAACGCTTCGCCCAAGCCCTAATGCTGTCTGAAGTTTTGCGTAGGCCGACCATGGAGCTTGGGGGGGCGAGACAGGGTCTTTCTGCGGAATCGGATAGCGATCCAAATCATAGATATGAATGTGACAATCGCATCCTGGCAGTAGTGTTTCTTCAGTTTGCATGAGTGCCCTCCTGTGCTGGCTGCGCCAGTCGTTTTCGCAGTTGGTTCAGTCTCCAGGCATCGCCCAGGTTCAAAGCGCCGTCCGGTGCATCGCCAGCCACCAGTTGTGCGAGCTGCCGCACAGAATCCATGGCCTGATGCGTTGCGGCTTCTGGGGTTAGGCCGCCAATGTGCGGTGTTGCGATGACTAGTGGGTGCATGGCGAGCTGGCGTGCAGGTTTTTGGTCGTCTTCCGATCCGACATCCAACGCCGCACCCGCGATGAGCCCGTTCTCTAGCGCGTGCAGGAGTGCGGGCTCGTCAACCAGTTCGCCACGCGATGCGTTGATGAAGAATGATGAGGGCTTCATAAGGCCGAATGCTGCGTCGTTCATCAGCCCTACGGTATCTGGAAGAGATGGTGCCAGGCATGCGACGTAGTCTGATTTCGTAAGCAGATCGTGAAAATTTATCTGCTGAATTCGCACGTCGTCGACATCAACGTTGGGGTCGTGAACAATGATGTTCATTCCGAAGGCTTGCGCCAGCCTACACAGATACCTGCCGATCGTGCCATAGCCAATGACGCCCAGCGTCGCACCACGTAATTCTCGCCCCATGAATACCGCAGGCTCACGCCCTTCGTGGTATACGGCATTGCTTGCTGAAATGCTGCGGCTCAGGTCTATCATCACTCCGATAACCCACTCGGCCACTGACGCGCCGAAGCCTGGGGTGGCCCGGGTGACGAGGATGCCGTTGCGGCTCGCCGCGACGATGTCGATATTACTCACATCCACAGCAACACGGCAAAGCGCCACAAGCCTGGGTAATTGCTCCAAAAGGGTCGCAGGAAAGGATGGCTGGCGAAATGCGACAATGACATCGCAATCGCCTGCTTCATTCAGGATTTGTTCGTGCGAAGGCTCGGAGTCGTGCTTGTTACGTACTATCGTGCCAAGCGCCTGTAGTTTGGCCAGCGCTTGATCGCCGTAATACAGCATGCAGGATTGCGGACTGTGGGTAAGATAGATATTGATTTTGTTGGGCATGATTAGCGGCTTCCTGGGCGAGACTGGTGCCGGCCAGTGGACGGTGCAGCAACCGATTTTCGTATCGTCAACGTGGGCTCGAAACAGATTTCTTCAGCCTCCAGGTCTGGCTGTGCGATGCGAGCCACGGCCCGGTCGACCATGGTGCAGGACATGGCCTGCATCGGCATGCAAATCGATGTCAGTGGCGGCCAGGTGAAGGCGGACAAGGTCAAGTCATCCATACCCACAATGGACATATCATCAGGTATGAGCAGGCCTTGATCTCTGATGCCGGCCATAAGGCCGACCGCCATCATGTCGTTCACGGTCACAACACCCGTTGGTCTAGGATCCATGTTCACTATTGTTGCGGCCATGTCGTAGCCCATGCTTGCAAGTTCTGTATCGCCATACCGTGTCAACGATTTCCCCTCGACCACCCTTCCGGACGCTTTCCCGGACTCTTGATCGATGGCCGCCATAAAACCCTCTATTTTTTGGCGCCGACTGTAGGTCAAACCTTTTGGCATTGCAAACGCCAGGTGCGAATGCCCATACTCAATTAAGTGTCTGGCAGCCAAGGTACCCGCAGCCACGTTGTCTGGCAGCACATAGTCGTGCCGGATTACGCTGCCTGGATCAGGGCCGAGATCAAAGCTGATCACCGCGAGCCCGCGAGCCATAGCGGCCTCGATATGTTGCTCGTCACTCAACGACGACACCACAATGACCGCACGTACCCCAAACGCGATAAGGTCATCAAACATCGCGGCTTCGAGTTGTTTGTCGCGATGTGTGTTGCATAGAAGGACTCTATGGCCGTATTGCTGCTGAGCATAGGTTTCCATGGACATGGCCAATTGACCAAAAAACGGGTTGGCCGTCGTTGGTACCAGTAGGCCGAGAATGGGACTACGCCCCGTCTTCAGTTGCCGAGCAGCTTGGTTGGGCCGATAGCCTAATTTGCGAATGGCCTCTTCTATGCGTGTATAGGTTTCGGGCCGCATACGGTCGGCTTTTCCGTTGAGCACATTGGATACTGAACTCACAGAAACATGCGCCAGTCTGGCCACATCTTGTATTGTCGTCACATTAACATCCAGCTATAACTGTATCGATTTACTATATCGATATATTTACCCTAAGGCAAGATGAAGATTCATAAATTTTTAGATAAAGCTAGCTTTATATTGCACCTTCTAAAAAGCTATGTTAGTTTTTAATAAATCGATTTACTAAATCGGTATATTAAATAAAACGGAGAGACAAATGAAATCAACCATCCCATTCTTTCAAGGGGCTGCAACGCGTGCCTTATTGGGTACAGCCCTAGCCCTTGCCCTATCGCTTCCGGGTCAGGCCCAGACAGTGCGTGAGCTGAAAATTTCGCATTCGGCGCCGGGTACGTCTGAGTCCGAGCTACACATGGCTGCCTGGGTCTTCAGCAGTTATATCAACGAAAACTCGGACACGCTGAAAGCCAAAATATATCCTTCCAACGCGTTGGGCGAAGAGCGCGCTGTTTACGAAGCCATGCAACTGGGTGGTGGGGCTTCATGTGCGGTAACGGGTACGGCGATTCTGAACAATTTTTCCAAGCGGTTAGGCGTCATAGACTTGCCTTTCATCTGGCGCGATTACGACCATATGCAAGTTGCGCTTGAGGGGCCTATTGGTGATTCCCTGTCCAAGGACCTTGAAAAATCCGGCTTTAAGGTGATGGCCTGGATGACAAACTGGGGCGCACGTAATATTGTGACCTCCAAAAAGAAAGTTACCCAGCCTGAAGACCTACATGGCCTGAAGATTCGCACTATTCAAAGTCCCGTGTATATCGGCGCGCTCAATGCCATGGGTGCTAACGCTACGCCGATGTCTTTTGGTGAGGTCTACACGTCCATGCAAACCGGCGTCCTGGATGGCTTTGAACACGGTTCAGCCATCGTCATGAGCCAAAAGTTCTACGAAGTGGCAAAGTACATAGCGCTCACGCGTCACTTTCTTGGCCCCGTTGCCTTAGTTTGCTCCAAGTCTGTGTGGGACAAGCTCAATGATCGGGAAAAGCAGGTAATGAACGAAGCGGCCAGTTTGTCGGCTGACGTGAACTGGGCGCTGGCGCCCAAACGCGAAAAAGAGGCCTTTACCTTTCTGCGGGGCAAGGGGATGGAGATCACCGAGATCGATACCACGGGCTTTCGCAAGAAAGCGCTTACGCTCCAGGATGAGTTCGCCAAAGAGCGAGGTGCTGAGGATCTGTTGCAGCAAGTCCGCGCCACTCAGTAAACAGCCACGCGCGCCATCTTCGGGCATTGTCCTTTGGGTGGCGCGCAAGAGGAATGCATATGCGACACATCAACAAGCTTGCGGAAGGTGTGCTTAGCCTGCTATTTGCCTCCATGATCATTGTGGGGACGCTTCAGGTATTTAACCGATTCTTTATCAATGAATCGCTGAGTTGGAGCGAAGAGTTTCAGAAATATGCATTCATCTGGCTGGTGTTCATAGCCATTCCTGTTGCCTACAATCGTCATGCGCACTTGCGGGTAGACTCGCTAGTTGCACTTTTCCCCGAAGGTCTGCAACGCTTGCTAAGACTGGTCGTTGATCTTCTTTGGCTTGCGCTTGGCGTAGCACTGGCGCTATTGACGCTTCGCATCATGCAGGTAACGCAGTCGCAAGAAAGTCCTGGGCTTGGATTGAGCATGTCGTGGGTGTATTGCGGGCTGTTTATTGGCGGTGTATACCAGGTGCTTTGCGTACTACACCGGCTCTATAGCCAGGCATTCAAAGAGGGCCGCCCATGAGTCTGGTTATGATTTTCGCGGGGATTCTGGCCCTAGTATTTTTGGGCGTGCCCATCCTGTTATCGATTGCAACCGTGAGCCTGGCAGGCATCATGCTTATCCCCGAGCTGGTGCCGGCACTCATGCCGCAAAAAGCCTTCGCCATGCTGGACTCGTTCAGTCTGCTCGCTCTACCCTATTTCATTCTTGCTGGCGCCATCATGACCCGAGGGGGCTTAAGTGCTGGCTTGATTGAGTTTTCACAAAAAATCGTGGGCCATATTCGAGGAAGTCTCGGGCATACTGCGGTTTTGTCCTGCGTGGCATTAGCCAATATTTCGGGATCCTCCACGGCGGAAGCCGCAGCAGTGGGCTCTGTAATCATTCCGCCGATGAAGGCTGCGGGCTACCGTCCCGGTTATGCCGCTTCAATCGTTGCGGCCGCCGCCACAGTGGGGCCTATCATCCCGCCCAGCATGACCATGATTATCTACGGATCGATCACTGGTGTGTCTATCGGAGGATTATTCATGGCGGGCGTGATACCGGGCATTATTATCGCTATCTTGCTCATGACGCTGATCTATGCCATGTCATACCTGCCCGCGTACCCAGAGCTGCGGCACACGCTCCCTAGGTCTAGCCTACGCGAAATTAAAGCCGCAACGATTAAAGTCTGGCCAGCGCTGCTCGCGCCCGTAATCATCATGGGTGGCATCCTCGGCGGTATCTTCACCGCAACCGAGGCAGGCATCGTTGCGTGTGTATATAGTCTAGTAGTCAGTATGACCTGGTACCGCATTCTGCGGTGGCGTGATCTGCCGTCAGTTCTGGTCGACGCCGCCGTCACCACGGCGATGGTTGCCGGCGTGATTGGTATGGCTGGCGTACTGGGTTGGCTACTCAGCTATCTCAACTTCAATGATGCTGTTTTGGGTGCGTTGCGTGGGATAACCGATAGCTCCCTGTTAATGTTATTGCTGCTGATCATTATCATGCTGGTCCTGACCATGATGCTGGACGGGTTGGCAGTGGTGGTGGTTATGGTTCCCACCATCGTTTATGTCGGAAACGCCTTCCACATAGACCCTCTGCATCTGGGCGTGCTGATGGTCATGATTACCCAGATAGGCGGCCTAACACCACCGGTGGCCATTCTTCTTTTTGTTACATCCAGCATTGCCCGCATCCCGTTCGCTGAAGGAGTGCGGGCTGTCTGGCCATTTGTTGCCGTGCTTTTGCTCAGCCTTATTCTGGTTATGCTGGTTCCTGCTCTGGCGACTTGGCTACCCAGTGTCGCCTTGAAACATTGAAGTCGCGCGCCTTGGCCTGAACGAGCCTATCGTCACTTTGCTTTGACGGAGGTCCTTACATAGTGGGCCAAGGCGCGCTGTTCAGGTTGGCCGGTCGTCCTGAATATACGCCTGGATGACGGCATCAAAATCAGCGTCTCCAGTTAGGCCCAGCGCCTTTGCCCTGCTGTCATCCCACGCACCTGGCCAACTGGCCACAATTCTTTCGATGGCCGGGTCAGGGCTGAACTGTACGCGCTCTGCAACCTCGCGCCCTGCCTGACGCTCCAGTGCGGCCAGCATTTCCTGCACGGTTACTGAAAGACCAGGCAGATTGATACTACGGTTATTGCCCAGGGCGGCCGCTGGCAGATTGTGGCCAGCGATCAACGATGCAATGGCCTGCCGTGGGGAAGATAGCCACAAGCGCAACTGTGGCGACACAGGGCATATGGCGGTTTCGCCATTTAGAGGTTCTCGCAGAATGCCACTGGCAAAAGAGGATGCAGCTTTATTCGGCTTGCCGGGCCTAATGCTGATGGTGGGCAGACGCAAGGTTCGCCCGTCTACAAAGCCACGACGGCTATAGTCGTTGAGCAGCAGTTCGCAAATGGCCTTCTGGGTGCCATACGACGACTGCGGGTTTACGGCAGTCGTGTCCAGCACGGTTTGTGGCAGATTCCCACCGTAGACCGCCACCGAACTGGTAAAGACGACCTTGGGTTTTTGTTCCAGCTGGCGGCAGATTTCCAGTAATGCGAGTGATGCATCCAGGTTGACCCGCATACCAAGTTCAAACTCGGCTTCTGCCTGGCCACTGACAATTGCGGCAAGGTGAAATATCGATTGCGTTTCAGCGTCTATGATGCTGCGCAAAAATGCCACATCGCTCAGGTCACCGGTCGCAATGCGGACGCGTGGGTCGCCTGAATGGGGCGCGGGTACAACGTCTGCAAGCACCAGCTGGTCTATTTTTTGATCCTGGCCATTGTTATCGCTCAGGTGACCCAGAGCTAGCAACCGCTGTGCCAATCGCTGCCCTAGAAACCCGGCGGCACCAGTTATAACTACTTTCACATCAATCTCCTCATTGCTGCGCCGGGCCGACCATTTCAACGCGGCCACCACGGCGGCGCTATGTACCGTTGGATCTCGTCAAAGCGTCATGGCAAAGCCTGCCAGATCATCGGCAAGTTCCTGGTCTTCTTGTGGCGTAAGGCCACTTACGCCCACGCCACCGATAATGTCGCCGCTTGCATTGTGTATTACCGAGCCGCCGGGCAGTGCCGTCAGTAAACCATCTGCAAAATAACCTATCGGTATGTTTTCGCGTTTGAGTCTGGCATCAAAGGCTGCTGTTGTCAGCCCGAGCCTCACACTGCTGTAGGCCTTGCGCTGAGCAATTTCAATGCTGCGCAGAGTGGCTTTGTCCATGCGAACAAAACTGACCAGAAAGCCTTGCGCATCACAGATTGAAAGACAGACAGCTTTTCCTGCGGGGTTATCCATACGCTCAACGCCCTGCTCCAGAACTTGCAGCGCTTGAGACAATTTGATTGAAGCCATTTTTCCCCTCTGTAATCGTTGAATTGTTCTTGAACCGGTGCCCGGCGAGTTATGCACTCGCGGCTGTTCTACTCTTTGACGGCACCCGTCATCCCCGACACATAGTATTCAACAAAAAGCGAATACACCAATGCAACAGGCAAAGACCCTAATACGGCGCCTGCCATAAGCTGGCCCCAGTGATAAACGTCGCCTTCGATAATATCGGTGACCACGCCTACGGCAACCGTCTTTTCTGAGGTCGACGAGATAAACGTCAACGCGTAAATGTATTCATTCCAGGAAAGCGTAAATGCAAAAATCCCCGCTGATATCAGGCCAGGAACCGCCAGAGGCAAAATAATTTTGGTAAGAATCTGCCAGTTGGTTGCGCCGTCGACCAGGGCGCATTCCTCAATTTCGTAAGGTATGGTGCGAAAATACCCCATTAAAAGCCAGGTACAAAATGGGATCAAAAACGTCGGGTAAATAAAGATTAATGCCCAGGGGCTATCGAACAGACCCAGCTGATACACAATGGAGGCAAGCGGAATAAACAGAATGGAAGGCGGCACCAAGTAGGCGAAAAACACCGAAAGCCCTACCTGCTTCGATCCTCGAAAGCGTAGGCGCTCAATGGCATAGGCTGCGAATGCGCTGGTAAACAGCGAAATAAACGTGGCCATGAATGCGACCATGAGCGTATTCCACATCCACTTCGGAAAGGCTGTATTGAATATCAGGTCTTTGTAGTGATCGAACGTGACCCCCACCACGATAAACGGGTTTGCATCACTAGAGTTCAGTTGAGCGTCTGGCTTGAATGAGGTAATAATCATCCAGTAAAACGGGAACAATAGAATAATCATGAAGATGATTAACGGGATATAAATCGTGACCCAGCGTCGGGGTATCGACTGCAAAAACGCCATGCCCTGGTCTTCTTGGTTTTTGGTGGTTTTTTTCATTTGTCACCCCCTCGTTGCCATGCACGACGTTGCAATCCAAAATAGGAAAACAGAATGGCGGCAAGCAGAAATGGGATCATCATAATTGCCAATGCGGCGCCCTCTCCCAGTGACCCACCCGTGATGGCGCGCTGATAAGAAAGTGTTGTCATCAGGTGCGTTGCATTCAAGGGGCCACCTCGCGTCAGCACCCAAATAAGCTGAAAGTCTGTAAACGTAAACAGCACGGAAAACGTCATGACGACCGCGATAATTGGTGTCAGCAACGGCAAGGTCACGTAACGAAACTTCTGCCAGGGAGAGGCGCCATCAATGGAGACGGCCTCATACAGGGTTGGCGAGATGGTCTGCAGCCCTGCCAGCAAGGTAATGGCGACGAACGGAATGCCGCGCCAGATGTTCATGGCGATGACGGAGAACCGTGCATTCCAGGGCGTGCCCAGAAAGTCGATGTAGTTGTCAATAAGGCCCATTTTCACCAGCAACCAGCTGAACACCGAAAATTGCGGGTTATAAAGCCACCAAAAGGCAAGTGCGGAAAGCGCTGTTGGCACTATCCAGGGCAGCAGTACAAGCGAACGAAACAGGGTCTTAAAAGGCACATTCTGATTTAAGATCAGTGCCAGCCACAAACCCAGTGCAAACTTGATAATGCTTGCCACCACGGTGTAGACAATGGTGTTGAAAAGTGCCAATTGGGCAATGGGGTCTTGTGCAAGGTAGATATAGTTATCCAGCCCTATCCATTTTCCGGGCCCTGCAAGCGTTGTGTCCGTAGACCCCAGCCATATCCCCAGGCCTAACGGATAAGCCAGAAAAAACAGCAAAATCGCGGCAGCTGGAAGCATGAACAGCAGCCCCAGCGTATTTCGATTGTTCAGACTACGAAATAACATGAGTGAATCCCGGAAAACCAGCCCGAGCCGCCATCAGACATGGCGCCTCAAGGCTTGGGTTATAGGAAACTGAGTAATCAAGATGCGACCTGTCGCAAACTGTCTGACTCGGCCTGTCGCATCGCCCATCAAGCGTTGTAGTAGCGTTCCGCCCTTTTGGCCGCTGCAGCGGCAGCCTGTTTCGGAGTTTGCTGACCGCTGGCTGCAGAGGCAAACATGTCAATGACGATATAGTCTGCCATCACGGCAGCAGAGGCGGTGCCCAATGGGCCTGCATAGCCATCAGGCAGCATTCGGCTGGCCACATCCCGATACACCGTAATCTTGGGGTCCGATGTCCAGATCGGGTTCTTTTCGTACGCCTTTAGTGTCTGGCCCACATAGCCCAGCGAATCATGTAACCAGGCGTTGTACTGGTCGGCTTCCATCATGAACTGCATGTAGGCCTTTGCTGCGTTCGGGTACTTGGTGTAGTTGAACAGCATCATCTGCGTGATGCCCTGCAGTTCGGTGGGTTTGCCAACCGGGCCTATCGGCAGGTGGGCATGGAAGATGTCTTCGGCCATGGCATGGCGCTTGGGGTCGGTTGAATTCAGCGCCGCAAAATATACTGAAATACCGTTATTGATGAGGCTTACTTTTTCATCAAAGAACGCCGTATTGTTGGAAGGGTCCAGCCAGGACAAGGTCCCCGGTGGAAACGTTTTGTACAGTTGCTGCACAAATTCCAGTGCCGCAACTGTTTCTGGCGAATCCAGGACAACTTTACCTTTCTCGTCGGCCACCTTGCCACCGTGGCCCCATAGTACCCAGTAGGTCCATCCATTACCGTCAAGCACCGAATGGCCTAACGGGAACCCCGGAGGCGTACCTTTCGCGCTAAGGGCCTGGCAGAGCTTCAAAAACCCGGGAAAGTCTGTGGGAAATGTATCGAATCCTGCTGCCTGAACATGACTTTTTCGATAGACCATCTCGTTTCCGATAACGGCGATCGGCAGCCCTATCCATTTGTCGCCACTCATGCCATAGGTTTTGCACACGTCATACCAGCCACCGTATTTCTTGGCCAGGTTATTGGCCACTTCTGACACGTCGACCAATTTATCCGGGTAGCGGTGTGGGTCGTCAAACCAGCCAAGAATAATGTCGGGGCCCGCCCCGATACGCGCCGCAACAGCGGCCTTGGGCCGAATGTCTTCGAAGCCCGCCCGGTCCATCTGGACTTCTACACCCGTCAGGTCTGTGAATTTTTTGGTGTTTTCCATCCAGCGCTTTTCTTCGGCAGACACAAACTGTGTCCATCGCAGAACGCTTAGTTTTGCACCCGATTCAATCTTAAACCCCATGTCGGGCTTATCTGCAGCAAAAGCCGAGCCTGATGCCCCGACAGCGGATGCCGCTGCTATCGCACCAGAAGATATCAGAAAATCCCGCCTTGTTTGCGTTGCCATGTCTCCACTCCTTTAGTTCCTTGTCGCATGTTGGTTGATAAACCTACAAATGCCTGGTTGGCGCGTGATGCTGCTCCTTCCAGTACTAAAAGACGTTTCATGATGCAGTTGTGCTGCGTTCAGGCTTTAGCCCAGGTTTTTTCCACTTTCCGCATCGAAGAGGTGTGCTCGGGTGGTGTCGGGGTACAGGTACACGACGTCATCGAGCTTGAAGGTGTACCGTTCATTGGATACGGAAACGGCGGCCACACCCGCAAACTGGTAATGAATTTCTGTATTGGCACCGGTCAGTTCTACCAGTTTGACTGAGGCTTTTAGCCCTGGTCCTTCGACACCCACTACGACATGTTCCGGGCGTATGCCGAAGACGAGTGCTTGCCCCTGCACCGCTAACTTGCCGGATTCGGGGGCCGCAATGCGAGTGCCGTCTGCAAACTCAACCAATGTATTGCCGTTTTCTTTATGGGCCGTACAGGTGAAAAAATTCATGGACGGCGAGCCAATGAATTTGGCGACAAACAGGTTGTCTGGGTGGTCGTATAAATCCAGTGGTGAACCCCGCTGTTCAACGCGGCCGTCATTCATAACCACGATTTGATCGCCCATGGTCATGGCTTCAATCTGATCATGTGTCACGTAAATGGATGTCGTGCGCAGCCTCTGGTGGAGCTCGCGGATTTCAGTACGCATCTGCACACGCAAATTCGCGTCGAGATTGGATAGCGGTTCGTCGAACAGAAACACCTGAGGATTGCGCACGATGGCGCGGCCCATTGCCACACGCTGGCGTTGGCCTCCCGACAATTGCCGTGGGTATCTTTCCAGCAACTCGTCCAGCCCCAGAGTCTGGCTTGCGCGAGCAACGCGGCTTTTGATTTCGGCTTTGTCGAACTTGGCAAGCTTTAGCGAGAAAGCCATATTTTCGAACACCGTCATATGAGGATAAAGCGCATAGTTTTGAAACACCATGGCGACATCCCGCTCTTTGGGTTGCATGTCATTAACGACTTTGTCGTTAATCATGATCTGGCCTTCAGAGATCTCTTCCAGGCCGGCGATCATGCGCAGCAGCGTGGATTTTCCGCAGCCCGATGGCCCCACAAGCACCGTGAACTCGCCATCCTTAATATCAATATCGACTCCCCGAATAACCTGAGTGCCACCGAAGTACTTCTGAACGCCATGAATCCCTACGGTAGACATATGCATCATTTCCTTTTGGTTATGCGGTGCTGCACATCGACTTTTCGCAGTGTGCGGAGACTATTCAGGCATATAAACCAGTGGGCATTCAGGAGCAAATCTCTGGCGGGCCGTGACCGGTCGCACCTTGGTTTGGCAACACGGGGCGTAGATATCGGTAGAGACGGGAGTTTCGGTGTGCGCCTTGGGTTTACTTATAAACCCATTGGGGCTTGCAGCTACGGAGACTCCGGGAGAGTACCGGAAACCAACAGCTTGAAACGTAAACTTCCAGACGGCAACGAATGCCACTTTATGTTACGGCGCGATGTTGTATCGCTTCAATGGGCACAAACCCGAGGGACAGCGCTACAGCAAGCCCTAGCATCCCAAGTGTACGCATAAGTACCCTGCGGCGTGTAGCGTCATATTGATCACGTAGTTCAAGATTTTGTCTGCCTCCCAATCTAGTGACCCCATGCGAGCGCGCCCAGCCATCGGGTCACTTTGTTGGCTGTGACGTCAGGCTTGTGCCGTTAAGCACCTGATAACTGCGGATTACCTGGCTGTCGTCGGCTCGACCGTCTCCACGGCCTGAAGAAGTCAAAAACATCTGGTAGGCGGCAGCGGCAAGCGGCAGTGCCGCCTTAACGTCTTTGCCCGCACTGAGCACAATGTCCAGATCCTTTACGAAAATGTCGACGGCGCTTGAGACGGCAGGGTTATCTTGCAGCATGCGCGGCCCACGGTCGCGCAACATCCAGCTAGAGGCGGCAGAGCCACTCATGATCTCCAGTAAAAGCTCCGGATTAATGTCGGCCTTTGCCGCAAGGCTGAAGGCTTCTGCGGTTACGGCAATATGCACGCCACACAATAACTGGTTAACCGCTTTAACCATAGCGCCCTGACCAGGCTGCTCGCCAACGTGGAACAGACGCTCACCCATCTGCTTCAGAACGGGTGCAGCCTCTTCGAAGCACGCTTGCTCGGTAGCCGCCATAATTGTGAGCGTACCCGACTCGGCACCCACAACCCCGCCTGAGACGGGTGCATCAATAAACCGTCGGCCGGCGCTTTGCACGAGTGTGTTTAGATGTCGCATGGCGGCTGGCTGGCAGGTTGCCATGACGCAGACAATGCCAGTGCTTTTCAGGCCGCTCAATACGTCAGGTTGCGTGAGGATCTGTTCTGCCTGCTGGGCATTAACAACCATCACGATCAGCATATCGGCATCTCGGGTGGCCTCTGCAGCAGAGGCCAAGATACTACCGCCCGCTTGAATAAATGCTGCGCAAGATTGCTTATCAAGATCTACGCCCCTGACCTCGTGCCCTTTCAATAGCAGATTCGTTGCCATGGGCAACCCCATGGACCCCAATCCTACAAATGCGATAACACTCATTTTGAAGCTCCTTGAGGTAGACAGCCCAAGTGCCGGCACGCGTTTCGCCCTATCATCTATAGAACTAGCGACCTGTCGAGTTTAATACTGCACCATGCGATGCGCATGGCACAGCAGATATGATAGGCGTCGTTCGCAAGTTTCGCGAGAGTCTGGCGAGTTTGATCAGATGCTAAGGCTTTAGTTGATCTCGAATTTCGCCTCCCTTGTGGGCGTCGCTGTGCACGTTGACATAAAGATCGCCTGCCTTATAAGCCTTGTATTGTGCATCGGTAAGTTTGGCATTTGCCGGCACCATCCATTCGTTATCACCCTTTTTTTCCAGGGTAATGATGGGCGGGCCGTTTTTACCGGCTGCTGCTTCATGAATGTGCGCCATGGTCCCGTTCAGCCCCGACGTTGTAACGCTGCCGGTGACAGCCATGTTGTCCTCAATTGTGATCGTGCCCTCACCTTTGGCAGATGTCGTGACAGCCGGCACTTCGTGAGCACCACTTAGCATCACTTTGCTTTGCGCAGCCATGGCAACGCCATAGCCGCCAGCCATACCAGCGATCATCACGCTGCTTGCCAGAACCGCCAGACGGGTTTTAGTGAAAAGTTTATTGCTGCTCATATAAACACTCCTTGTCGTAGAGACCCCGGCGCAACTGCCGGCTGTCTTCAACTCATGATTGATTTGAAGACAGATCTCTCATTCAGCATATAGTGTGCCTGCTACTGTATTAGCCGGGTACTATGTCAGCATTGTCGGCAGCATGATTGTTCAACCCTACAGGCAGTTTCTGGTGTGTCATCGAGGCGCAGCATTACTACCAACCCTCCTGAGCGCTTCGCGACCCCGCCTGAATACCTGTTCAGAGAGGCCCATCATGGCAAACCAGCTCGCGCCTTACTACCCCATTATCTACGTTCGTGGCTATGCAATGACGCCAGGCGAAATCGCGGCAACGGTGTCAACGCCCTACATGGGCTTTAATCTTGGTGCCACCAAGGCCCGGCAGGCCTGGGACGGCCGCGTGGTTCGGCATGTTTTTGAGTCTCCGTTGATCCGCTTGATGAAAGACTATGGCTATCGTGACATTTTTTCTGATGGCCTGGAAATTGCAGGCACAATTCAGGCGCGCAGCATCATTATTTACCGTTACTACGACCCGGCTGATTCGGATTTGGGTACGGGTAAGGTATTGTCCATACCCGAGGCGGCAGCCGGCTTGAAGGATCTGATTCACGGGGTTCGCAAGCAAGTCTGTGGCGATGATAAAACATTGCTTGATCAGTTTAAGGTCCATCTGGTGGCTCACTCTATGGGAGGCCTTGTCGTGCGCAGTTTTCTGCAAAACGATGAGATAAGCACCAAGGCCGATCGAAGCTTGGTAGACAAGGTTTTCACTTACGCAACACCACATAACGGCATCGAGATGGCGGGCCTGAACGTGCCCGCTTTTCTGGGCCTGTGGGACATGAATAACTTTAACCGCAAGAAAATCGCCGAGTTTCTTGGCATGACCGGGCAACGCGATCGTGTTGACTCGCTCGATGGCAAGTTCGACCCACAGAAGTTCTTCTGTTTTGTCGGTACTAATCACCGCGACTATGAGGTTGCTCTGGGGCTTTCCAAACGGCTTGCCGGTGAAATGAGCGATGGGCTGGTGCAAATCGAGAACGCTACCGTTAGCAAGGCACCGAGAGCTTTCGCTTATCGCAGCCATAGTGGCCCTTATGGTGTCGTCAATTCTGAGGAAGGCTACCAAAACCTGGTGCGATTTCTGTTTGGTGACGTCCGTGCAGACGGCGAATTAGCCGTTGAGTGTTTGCCGTTGCCTCCTTCAGTGCAAAAGGCCAAGGATGCAGGCAAAACCGTTCGTGCCTCCTATTATTTCGAGGCAACCGTGGCGCCTCGAGGGGAAATGAGCTACAACCTCACCGAGCGGAGGTGCGACACCTATAGTGCAGTGCTGCGCGGCTACGATGAGTTATTAAAGATTGAGCGCGCAGAACTAGATGCGCCGCGCTCCCCGATGCTGTTTTCGGTATTTCTGGACAGTAAAAAAATAACACTGGGGCGCACACTTGTCTTTTCGGTGGAGCTTGCTGTTTCAACAACGGGCTATAACATTGACGGTTTTCTCTGGCTGGATCAGCATGTCGAGGGCGAGTACCTGTATCGCGACACGTTAACCATTCGTGTGACGCATTCAGCAGACGGGTTCAATGTACGTTACGTGAGCACCGATAACAAATGGAGCGAGTCTACGGGCACGCTTGCCGAACAGGTAAAGGAGCAATACGTCATCCCTTTGTCTTCCAGCAAAGGCTTCAAAGGGCAGCTTCTGCTGGGTGTTAAAGCCGTTGACGCTTAGTGCGGAACTTTTTATGGCCAGCTCCGGTCATCTACAGCAGAGAGTGCTCGAAATGGGTTGTACATGCCTGCATCGCCCAATAGCCCGCAGTGGTTCTTGTTTTTGAATACGGGGTAAAGACGGCCAGACTAATCGTGTTTTGGACACCTTCCTTGAATAAATCAAATTAAAGCAAGGTTCTAATCATGAACAAAGAACTAGATGCCAAGTTTCATCACCCCGAAATCATCCTGAGAAAACGTCGCCTCTTACTGGGCACGGCGGTCACAATGGGAGCCGCAGGCACCATAGCAACGGCTGTTCCATTTGTCGACTCAATGAAGCCCAGCGCGCGGGCATTAGCGGCCGCTGGCCCCGTCGACATAGACGTCAGCAAGATCGCTCCCGGAGACATGATTACTGCGGCATGGCGCGGCCGGCCAATCTGGGTGGTGCATCGCACCAAAGAAGAGTTGGCCGCATTGCCAAAAATGGAGTCGTTGCTGGCAGACCCCCTTTCACTTACCTCCCAGCAACCTCCCGACATGCAAAACCTCAATTTGAAAGAAGGCTTTCGCGCCATCAAGCCCGAGTTTCTGGTATTGGTTGGCATTTGTACCCATCTTGGTTGTATTCCGACGTATATGCCCACGCCCGGGTCATTAGACCCCACCTGGCCAGGCGGCTTTCTGTGCCCCTGCCATGGCACACGCTACGACCTGTCAGGCCGGGTACTGGCAAACTTTCCTGCCCCGCTTAATTTGCCCGTACCGCCCTATTATTTTGAGTCAAATACATTGATCAAGGTGGGTATGCTCAAAGACAACAACGACCAGAACTGGGAGCCTCAAACTTGGTAACTGTTAAGTGCTCGCAGCTGGCTTAAACGCCCAGTTCGATTTACGAAATTACCGGCCCGCCCTGAGGGGATTGAATAATTCAATGCCTGCAAAGTCTTTTTCGTTGTCGGTCACAACAATACAACTGTTCGCCTCAGCAACGGCCGCGATGACAGTATCGAGTGCGTTTTTGGGTTGCCCTTTCGCTTTGCTCTCTGCATATTGCATGCCAAGCCAGCGGACAAAAGCCAGTACCCAAGTAGCCCTTTGCTATGCAGGCGGATCAGCCCTGGCGACGCTTAAGAAGCAGCTTCTCGCGCAGATCAGTCATAATCCTGCAGAATACGGTGGCCGGCAACGAGGTCGTGGAAGACTCGGGTTCAGAACCCGTTTCGTGTATTAGCGTCAGCCCCTCCGTTGAAATCAGCACCTTCTGTAAGCCAATAGACTGCTCGATACGCGTGCAAATGGCCTGCCCAATAAGCTGATGGTGCTCGGTCGAGCCGTACGCAATGCTGGCTCCCGCCCAATACACGGCACTGCGGTCCGCTTGGCTGGCCAGGCTCTTTGCATCCCAGCCGCTGGAACAAAACGCTATCGCCCGCCGCGGGTCAGTTTCTGGAAACTTAATGCCCTGAATAAACCCTTCTAGTGAGGCAAGCAGTATGTCATCAAGAACGAAGGGAGAAAGGCTGAAGTTTGACAGTGCCACGCCGCGCCAGTCAGTTGAGGTGCCCGACACGTTCAGGCTGGAAGAAGTTACTTGCATTGTGGCATCCTTACGAGTGTTTAGGCCCAAGTCGGTGGGTGGGGGGTAAAGCCAAGCATCAGGGCAATCTTAGCGTTGACGTAGTAATTGCGCTCTTATTTGGGATTGCACCATACAATGCATGATACTGTCGGCGGGAGGCACTGTTAAACGCCTGCCTTGCAGAGTGTTTATTGCTCAGTGTGTACTCCCCGCAGTTACCTTCACCCTTCGGATATCGTCATCGTCGTTTAGCGGCTGGGCGCCACTAGGACAAAATTTGAATTACAAACTTCAGCACGCATTGACCTCGGGTCTATTGCGCGTGTTTGCCACTCTGCCTTATGGGTTGGTCGCCCGGGCCGGAGAGGGGCTGGGCCGATTACTGTACCGGCTTCCGAGCAAACGTAAGCGCATTTTGCATACGAATTTGCGTCTGTGTTTTCCGGAGAAAACCGACGAACAGCGCGAAAGTCTGGCGCGTTCAACATTTGAACATGTTATTCGCAGTTACTTCGAGCGCGGTGTGCAGTGGTATGGCAGTGCCAAGACGCTTACGCGTTTGACTGAGCTACACAGCGCCATAGAGCTGGCCGATGCGTACGAGCAACCCACCATCTTCTTAGGGTTTCATTTTGCCGGCATTGAGGCAGGCTGCATGTACTACTCTATCCACCACCCGGTTGCCTCGCTGTATACACCAATGTCGAATCAGGCTGCGGAAGATATCTCTCGCGTACAGCGCTCCAGATTTGGCACCGAAATGATTCCACGCGGCAGCAGTGCACGCCAAACCCTCAATATACTGAAGTCGGGCAAGCCCATTATGCTGGCGGCCGACATGGATTTTGGCCTGCGCGATTCGGTATTTGTACCGTTTTTTGGCGTTCAGGCTTGTACGCTTACAGCTGTATCCCGTCTGGCCAAGATAAGCGGCGCGCGCGTCGTGCCCTTCGTGACCGAAGTGCTGCCCGATTACAAAGGTTACAAGCTAAAGATTTTTGAGCCTCTGCAAAACTACCCATGCGGCGATGATAAAGCCGATGCTTTGCTGACCAATCAGTTTCTGGAATCGCAGATACAAAATATTCCTGAACAATATTATTGGGTGCATCGTCGCTTTAAGCGACGCCCCGAGGGCGAGCTGCCGGTTTACCAATAATGAGCGTCTGAGGGTGAGCTGCCGGTTTACCGCCAACAAACACCTGAGGGTGAGCTGTCAGTTTGCTTGTAATGAACATGGGTAATGCTTATTGGTTTTGGCGTGCCGGAAAGGTAGCGGTACCCTCCCCGCCTAAGGCGCACCCTACCCTGTGAGCCACTTGGCGAACACCACCACGCCTTTATACGTCCAGCCGTTTTCGACAACGAGTTTCTGCAATGGCTCACGCATTTCATTGATATTAAACTTATAGGTGTAACTGAGCCTGGGAACGGGCAGCCCGTTCTCGACCTGCACCCCATACACGGTTTCGTGCCTGAAGTTGTAAAAATCAATGCCCCATTGCGCCCTGAACTGTAGATCAAAGACAACCTGCGTAATCAAGAATGCGCAGCCAGGCAGAATGATCAGGCCTATAAACACCAAAAAGAATCCGATGGGGCGTCGGTTTTCGGGAAATTTGAAAAAAATATCTGCATAAGCAGCACTGACAGGAGCAAGATGGCGCCAAGTACCCAGCCCATATCAGGTTCGCGTATGTGTCGCTGCGTTCCGGCGATATAAAACAAAAACAACGCAGTTACCGCAAAAACAATCATCATCTTGACAGCCAGGCCCGTGCCATTGTTCGTCATGTTGTCCTCCGCCGTTGTGTCGTTCGTGGCCAGCCCGCGTCACCTACTGGGACTTCTTTGTCCAATGCGAAGCGCACACTCTTAGTGCTTATTTATCTTTTGCAAGCGTACCGTCGAAAATGCAGCCACCGCCATGGTAATAATTGCAATCGCCGTAGGCATCGACGTTTAACGTGCCGCTGGCATCCAGATCGAAGTTAATGTCACATACCGGCGCACTTGGCTCGGTGGGGTCATAGCTTGCACCGTGAAGTGCCCTGCCCGCAGGCTTGCCATAGAGCGTGACAGCTCCTGAACAGCCCGGCATGCCTGTGATAAGGTCCACCACCAGATAGTCGGGTTTGGCGGTGCCGCGTCGTATGGTTGCGGAAAGCATTCCACTGCCCTTGCCCGACCAGGACCCCACCCAGGGGTCTGTAGTGGGAGCAGCTGTAGAAAGTGCCTCGATACGCGACGCATAGATCCCCTGCAGGCACATAAGCTGGCCCATTTCGCGAGGGCTTAAGCCCTCTTCGCTGGTGGGGTCTGGTGTGACCGCATCAAGCGCGCATTGGCGATTGCGTTTGCTCAGCCATTCGCGTTGGCCTGACATCAGCGCTGTCCGGTCGGCATCGTTGTTTTGTGCGGCAAGTGCTGCCCGGTAGGCCTCAGTCATCTGCCCGTCAAGCGAACGTACTGTATCCCAGTTGCAAATGGATTTCTCGACCTGAAGTGTGGTTTTGGTACAGTCGAATCCCGGGCCAGAGGCCCATGCAGGTGCTGACGACGCGATGCCCACAGCGAGTATGGCCCCTGCGGCATTTAGGTAGTGACTTAACCGTGGTGAACAGAAGTGCCGAGCGCCCATGTTTACCCCCACCGTGGTGACGTTGTCGCTATTGCCAGATTGTCTTTATACGCGATAGTGTGTGGCGGCGACACTTAAATCTTGTTGCGACCAAAGTGCTTTGCCAGGCCCGGTACCATTGACCTCGACCAATACAGATTGGTATGTTGCAGGAAGCCAGGCACGGTTCTTATCGAGTGATCAACCCCTTCACCCCCCCACTAACCAGCAATGTGGTGTCGCCCAGCATCCGTGTCATCTCAATACCAGGCCGTGCTGCAAGGTAGCGGGATCGCCACTCCGGAGAAAATTTTTCTTTGTAGGCTCGCAGGCCTTGAAAATTGTAGAAATGCTCGGCATGGCGATATATCAGTGCGCCAGCTCGTGACAGCATGGGTGCTGAAGCACGCCCGTCTAGCCCCGCCATAGGCGCCATCCCCAGATCGAATTCTGCATAACCTTGTTCGCGTCCCCACAAAATTAATGCAATAAACAGATATTCCATTACGCCATTAGGGGCATCATCAACTTGACGCATCAAGTCAACGGAGAGCTCGCTGTGATCAGATGACGCCCACAGATTGGCGAACGCAATAATGCGCCCTTCCAGACGCAATATCGCAACAGGGAAGCGGCAAATATAGTCAACATTGAAACGTCCCAGTGAAAAGCCCTTTTCGCGGGCATTCTTGCCGCGCAGCCATTGGTCCGAAATTCGCTTAAGCTCATCGGTAATTGCAGGAACGTCGGCTTTGGCCACCACCTCGAATGCCAACGGCAAGCGCTGTCCTCGATTCCAGGTCTGACGTAACTTCGCTCTGCCGGGGCCTTGAAGATCGAATTGCGGCAACGACACATAAGCTTGCTCCCCAAGCTTTTGGAAGGCAAGCCCCACCTCGGCAAGCACTGGCATCGTATCTGGTGTGACCTGGTAAAAAGCGGGTCGTCCTGCGTGTTGATGGCAAATCTCCATGAAAGACCAGATCAGATCCTGCTGCTCTTCCTGCAGGCCGACGGGTTCTCCCATGGCAATCCAACTATGCCCCTGAACACCAAACATGATGAAGCTTCGTCCACTTGGGCTGAACAAAAACCGTTTATCGCCCAACAATGCGAGACAGGCCGAGGTACTGGCTCCTTCTGCATGTTGAATGACATTTTCGACCTGGGGCAAATCGGTTTCTTCAGGCAACAAGACGGATACCGGTGCGGGACGCAAGACGGTATACAAACACACGATAAGAAACGCGATAACCGCACCAACGCTGGCTCGAAGAAAGCGAGGTGCGTCGCCATGAAGTACAAACGACCACCAGAGGTCGTCTGCATACTCAACACGCTGGTAGGCAAAAAAGCCAAGCCACAAACAGCCGGCCAGCGCGGCAGCACTTGCCAGCAGCCAGCCAGGCGCCGGCGTTAGGGCGAACAAGCGTGCCTTGCGATTGAATGCGCGCCGACAAGGAAGTAGCGCGACAAGGGTAATGCCCAGCCCCAGCGCCTCTTCGAAATCAACCCCCTTGAGCAGCGAAAAAACAATCCCTGCTGACAGAAAGCCACAAGCCAGTAGCCACGCACCATCAAGCCTGCGACGCAATCCATCTGCGATGAGCAGTAGTGCAACGCCCATTAGGCTACCAAGAAAGTGCGATACCTCGATGACCCCAAGAGGCACAATGTGAAGTAACCAGTCGGCACGGGCTTTGATGACTGGCGTTACGCCAGAAATCAGAAGTATGAGGCCAGAGACAAAGACCAGCACGGCGAACAGCGAAGGTGCCAGAGGCAGCGTTCGAGCTAGCATCGTGCGGCTGGGGCGCCCCATTGTATGGGCAGCAATCAGCAAGCACGAAATAGCAAGAGGAACCAGATAGTAAATAACCCGGTAGGCCACCAGTGCGGCCACCGTAGCACCGGACGCATCAGAAGGAACAGCCAGGAGAATCGTGGCATCGAATACGCCAACCCCGCCAGGAACGTGACTGATAATTCCAATGGTGTTGGCAACAACAAAAAGCCCCAAAAACCCCAACAAACCGAATCCGATTGAGTCGGGCAGCAGCACATATAGCGTTAATGCGGCAAAGCCGTTATCCACGATGGATATAAGAATTTGCCCTGCCGCGATGGGCACGTGTGGAACGGAAACCTCATACTTGCGCCAGGTCAGGTTGCCAACCTTAAAGCTTGCAAGTGCCAGCCATGTCAGAGGCAGCAAGAGTACGATGATTCCGAATATGGGCCCAAACCAGCCCGGCATGCTGACCAGCTCCATCAGCCGCTTGCCTTCGCCAATGGCGGCAACGCCCAGAATGGTCGACATGCCCAGCGCAGTTGTCAGGGTGACGAACGCGATGACCTTGGCAATATCGGCAACGCTAAGCCCCCAGCTGCCGTAGAGTTTGTAGCGAACAGCCCCACCACTGAGCATTCCGAACCCTACATTATGGGCCAGCGTGTACGAAGTGAATGAGGCCAGCGCGATGCGGCGATACGTGAACCGATGCCCGATCCAGGTAAGTGCAAGCCAGTCAAATAGCGTGAGCGCCAGATAACTGCTGGCCGTGGCGGCCACGGCCAGTGCGATGGTCTGCACTGGAATCGCAGCAATCTGTCGCAAAATCTGGTGCACGTGAAAGTGTGCCAGTTCGCGATGAATGAACCATAGCGCAAAACCGAATACGACAAGCCCGATCAGTAATGGCCATGCGTTTCGCATGCGCGTCCACGATTCAGCCTGCAATGCGGTTACCCCCGTAATTGTTTCTTTAATGACTTGGACTTCTTGCTGACTGGCATCCATTACACCAATACTGAACCACTCACGCAATGCAAAAATCAGCTGAAACCGTTATGCAGGTCTAACGAATGGCGACTGGGGACACGACAAGGCTCTAGAAGCGATACTTCACGCGGGCGTATCCACCGTAATTCGTGGCGCTCTTGGACAGCGCCGTTTGCCCTTGGACGGACAGTGAAAGAGTGCGTCCCAGATCAATGTCAATGCCACCTGTAAGCTCGAACTGGCGCTTGTCTGTTTTGGGCGTGACTCTCAGGTCCCCCAGCGCTGCGCCATCGCCTACCAGATGAGAAACGATATTAATCCCCGAGTTGCTCAGACTTGAATTTAGGCCTGCTCTGGCATAGGCGGCTGCTGGATGGTCGGAGACGTTGAAGGCATAGCCCACCTCTACTGAAGTACTCAGGCCGATTACGGTTTTCGAGATACTGTTGACATGCCAGTTCAGTGGGCCGGATCCTGTTTCAGAATACCCATTCTGCTTGATCCGGGTAGCCGAAACGGCAAAAGCAGGCTTGATATAGAAATTATTTTGCGGCAGCATAGCCGAGATACGCCCCTCAATCGTGACAAAGTTGCCGCTGGTGTCCGATGCGGCGCGATGTCGCACAGCCCCTAATGAATAGGCCCGCTCCTTGTCATAATAGTAAAGGCCCCCCCCTAATGTTGAGGAAAGCGTAAAGATGCCAATCTCGCGCTTTAAGGCAACACCCAAGCTGAAACGATGACCATCATCGGAGAAGTTATTGCCTCGCACATCCACTTTCTCCAGACGACCGCCCACCTCGATAAAGGTATCTTTGCCGACTCTGGTCTGGACCGCGCCGGCAATGCCGGTGGATGATTCGTTAAAGTCAGGCATAGAGCCGGTCGCATCCTGACGGTGCCTGCCACCCTGCAGTTGCATCCACGCACACTCGCGCTCGCGAAAAAAATCTGTCCCCCCTGCCGCACGATCGAGTTTCGGGCAGCTCTGCAAGAGTGAGTGCAGCGCCAGAGAGGCTGACGCTGCTCTGGCCACGCCGATGGCATTTTCATCAAGCGTGTGCTCGCCATAGGTCCGCGCAAGTGCTTCTCCCGAGCTCGTGTTCAGGAGTTCTGTCGCGAACAGAGACATGGTGCGAGACGTACCCGCCAAATCCTCTGCATGGCGTAAAGTCCCCATGGCGGCGCTGAGGTAATTAGCGAAACTGCGCGCGTTCTCACCGAGCTTCACCCCACTCGCCATGCCTGAATAATCGATTTTGTAATCGGCTTCGAGCGCCGATTCACCACCGATAGACCTTGGCACATAAGCTACCGTCGCCGTGTTGGTCAAGGCTACGCCACGACTGTCGATAGCTTCTCCGTTGGCTGTCTCCAGTATTCTAAATCGACCTGTTTCGCCAGACTGGAAAGTAGTGCCACCAACCCAGTAGGGCCTGACCGAACCGGCCAGCGAGATGGCGTTGCTTCTGCCGCCAACGTCCAGCATGATGCGGTCGTTGCTCAACGCGGAATCTACATTAGATTTGCTCAAGTCGACGTGAATCTTTCCCAAACTGCCTTGGATGAAACTGCCGGTCGTTACTTTCGAAGCACCAATGACCCCCGAACCGCCGGCAGACAGGATGCCCTGGTTGCTCAGCAGCGTGCCACTATTCGATCCCAGGTTGACCTGCGTTCCGAGGGCGAAGACGCCATCGGTGCCGTTGTAAAACTTAATTGCATGCTCGCTGCCACCGGAGACCGAACCACTAACAAGGCCGTTATTGTTGACAAGCAACCCCGCCTTGTCATCTGTGGCGAGGACGACTGCGTCAGGCCCCGCGCTGGTGAGGGTACCGGCATTGATCAGCTGATTGGAAACCAAATAGCCCGAGCTGCCCATAATAGAACGGCCGCCCTTGATTGCGATCGTTTCGAAAGAAGCGGCGTTGGTTGTCGCAACAGTGGCACCCTTGTTGATGGTGATGATCACTGTTCCTGCTGAAGGATCGCTGGTCGAAGCGTCTGCTGCATAAGAAGCGGCCTGGGCCAGGATTGCTCGCGAATTAGCACCGGCCGCTGTCACCGAACCCGAAATGGTAAGGTCGATGCCTCCCGCGTGGCTAGTGTTGCCCACACCCGAAGCGCTCTGCAAGAAGATGCCGTGTGCGC
The DNA here is from genome assembly GCA_013416395.1 of Alcaligenaceae bacterium. Lineage (GTDB taxonomy): Bacteria > Pseudomonadota > Gammaproteobacteria > Burkholderiales > Burkholderiaceae_B > Allopusillimonas. The sequence goes on along the minus strand of JACCEP010000003.1, from coordinate 265,024 downwards.
CATCGCCGCTCACACTCGTGTCCCCGATGACCTTAACCGAAACGTGGCCGCTGCTGCCGCTCAGCCCATCGCTACCTACACCGTTATCTCCGAAGCCATTGCCATAGGAAGAAGCGGCCCCGCCACCGCCGCCGACGGATTGCGCCCAAATGCCATGCGCGTTCACACCCGTGGTAACAATGGAGCCAGGGCTCGCAATGGTGACATTACCTCCGTCGCCGCCAGCACCTGCACTTCCTCCCGTGGAGCCAAATATGTTGTAGCCCAGGATTTCATCCAGGCCAGAAAGGTTGGTTGCAATCGTGCCCTCGACATCGCCGGCCGACCCGCCGCCGCCGCCGACCGACTGCGCGTAGATCCCCATTGCCCCTGCGCCGGAGGTCTGGATTGCGCCCTGATTATCGACCGTTACAGCGCCGCCCTTGCCGCCGCCTCCCGCCGAACCGGTGACCGTTACAGAGGTCAACATGCCTTGCGATCCGTCGCCGCCGTTGCCACCGCCGCCGCCCACCGACTGGGCGTAGAGTGCGGTCGCGGAGTCGCCGGACGTGATGATGGTGCCGTTATTGCTTACGCTGACGGTGCCACCATCGCCCGTACCGCCAGCACTTCCCCCTACATCCACAGAAAAGCTCTCCAGGAACAAGCCCTTCCAATCCTTCTTGCTCACTTTTTGATATTGCTCGTAGATTTCCTTCCACTGCCCCAGTTTTTCGTAATCTTCGTAAATGTCGGCGATCCAGCCTTCCAGCCCTGGGCTGCCGTTGCCACCGCTGCCGCCGCCGCCACCGACGCTCTGCGCGAAGATGCCGTACGATGCTGCACCCGCTGTGGCGATGGTCTTCGTGTTGGACGCCGTCAACGCGCCACCATTTCCGCCGCCACCGCCACCACCGCCCACTGTAATGCTCAAGGCCAGCCCCTTTTTCTCTGGCTCTTCGTCGCCTGTGGCGAGACTTTTTAGATACCCAATCGTGTATGCGCCCGCATTGCCGCCGTCGCCACCACCTCCCCCAACCGCTTGGGCCCAGATGCCCGCCGAGGTGTCCGAGACCGTCGTGATGCGCCCGCTGTTGACCACATCCACCGAGCCCGCGTGGCTGCCCGTGCCCCCGGCCCCGCCAACCTCTACATCGGCCTTGATGGAGACATAGTTTTCACTCGTCGCCTCAAAGTCTCCGAAAGCCACAAGGCCCTGACCGCCTACGCCTCCATTGCCGCCAATAGACTGCGCGTAAATGCCAGCCGCATTGCCGCCCACCGTTGATAAGACGCCGGCATTGTTCACCTGAACGCTTGAGGCGACCGCACCCGAACCGCCGGCCCCTCCCACTGAGATCGTGGATTCGATTTTAGTGCCAGCGCTCCCATCGACGGTGATCGCGTAGCTCGACCCCGCATCTCCACCATTGCCGCCAATTGATTGTGCGAAAATCGCTTCGGAATCTGCGCCGGTCGTGCTGATATTGCCGGCGTTCATGATTGTTGCTTTTCCCGCCTTGCCGCCATCGCCCCCCGCGCCCCCAACGCTGATATTAACGTTCAGCGAACCGCTCTCGGATACCGCCAGGCTGCCGGACCACACATTGCCCCCACTGCCGCCATCACCGCCTATAGATTGTGCTGTGATGCCGCTTGCGTCATGGCCTGTCGTGCTGATGAGAGAATCGGCCAGTTGGTCGACCTCCACATCCGAAGCATTCCCGCCGTTGCCTCCGCTACCACCCACAGACAGCGCCAAGGCACCGGATACCTCTCCGCCCGTTGCCGTGCCATTGACCAGCGTGCCCGCCTTACCGCCGCTGCCGCCAAGGCTCTGCGCGAAGATAGCAGTCGCCTTGTTGCCGGACGTGGAGACACCGCCTGCATTGCTGACCTTCACTGTCGAGGCGGCCCCGCCGTCGCCACCATTGCCGCCCAGATTGCTGGACAATGTTACGACGCTGAAGGCACCATGCACCGTCATCCCAGCGTCACCGCCGCTACCTCCAAGGCTTTGCGCGAAAATGCCCACGGCACTGTCGCCGCTTGTTGTTAGCGATCCGATGTTGTCGACCGAAACCGCACCGCCTGCGCCCGCCTTGCCGCCGCTTCCGCCTTGGGTGACATTGGCTGAGATCCCCGACACGTCGCCGTTAACCGTGAGCCCACCGTGGCCACCGCCTTTGCCTATACTTTGCGCAAAGACAGCGCTAGCGGAGTCGCCCTGCGTGACAACATCTCCCTGGTTTGTCATCGACACCTTCCCGGCATTCCCGCCCGTGCCGCCAGATTGGCCTACGGTCGTGCTGCCAATATCTGCGCCGACGCTCGCAGAAATCGTGCTGCCCGCTTTGCCACCGCCGCCGGCAATGCTTTGAGCCGCCACACCAAGCGCCTTGTCGCCCACGGTCTTGATGTCGCCAGCTGATGTCACCGTAACATCGTAACCATCACCGCCGGCGCCACCGCTCGCGCCCTGCTGCGAGTTAATACCCGTCATTGATCCGCCAACCGTAGCGTTTACGACAGTGCTCGTATGACCGCCTCCGCCACCAATGGACTGAGCCAGAATCCCATCGGCATCGGTGCCTCCAGTCGAGATATCAGCGCTCGAGGTCAATGTGACCAAGCCGCCATGACCGCCCGCCGCTCCACTGGCGCCTTGGGAATGACCCAGAGTCAAGCCGACAGAGACAGAGACGGTGCTGCCCGATGAACCACCGCCGCCGCCTATGCTTTGAGCTAATACGCCGGTCGCGCTATCACCGGAGGTAGTGATTTTGCCGGCAATATCCGCTGTCACCGTCCCGCCCTGATGCTCAGTGGTGCTATCTGACGATCCCGTATGCCCACCGAACGTGAGACCCGTGCTTATCTTGACGATATTGCCGCCACTACCCCCACCTCCGCCTATGCTCTGAAGCACGAGACCGCGAGCCTGGTCACCGGTGGTTGAGATGGCGTCGCCATCGCTGCCGACGTAGGTAACGTCCCCACCCGACCCTCCGCCGCCTCCAGTTGAACCCACCTGGCTGGAAAAATTGGACAAGGCCTCAAATGTGCTACCGCCATGGCCGCCTCCGCCACCAATGGAGTGCAGCAGGATGGCATCGGACACGTCGCCCGAGGTCGCAATGCTAACGCCCCCGCCCTGGCTGGTGTAGTTGATAGCAGCCCCGTTGCCACCACCGCCCCCATTTTGTCCCAGTGCGATCACCCCCTGGGGAGAATGAGACTCGCCTCCACCAGCGCCTATACTCTGCAAGCTGATACCCAGGGCGTCGTCGCCCTGGGTCGTGATCCGAACTGTGTCCAGAGTCAACTCAACCGTGCCCGCAGCACCGCCCAGGCCCCCAGCGCCGCCGACAGCATAGATGCCAGTCGCAGCTCCCGAACTGCCGCCGCCGCCACCATTGCTCTGAACAAGAACGCCCGTCGAGTGCAGGCCCGTGGTTTGCAAGGTGGAGTCGGTAAGCGCAACCGCAACAGCCCCTCCGATGCCACCCGCGCCAGCGGCAGCTGCGAGGGCCGTGATGCCGGACGTATTTCCCGCCTTTCCGCCCGCGCCCCCTATGCTTTGAATCAACAAAGCTTTGGCATGGTCGCCGCTCGTCGTAACGGTAGACTTGTCGAGTGTTACCTTGGCCTGGCCACCCGCACCGCCGCTTCCTCCCTTGCTGCCATAAGAGAGCAGTCCTGAACTGCTGCCTCCGCCACTACCCATTCCGCCAATGCTTTGTACAAAAACGCCATCTGCCGACGTATTGCTGGTATTGATGCGCGAAGACGTAAGACCCAATGTGACGTTTCCGGCCTGGCCGGGTTCACCCGCATTACCGGGATGGTTCTTGATGCCGCCGGAGTCGTCGCCACTATCACCTGCGAACCCTCCTGCGCTCTTGACATAAACGCCATAGCCGCTTGATCCGCTCGTCATTACGTTGGCGGAAAAATTTGCAATGATGTCGCCGCCATTACCGGCATTCCCGCCATCGCCGGCGTGGTCGTGTCCGCCTTTACCCTCACCCCCGATGCCGCCATTTCCCCCCATACTTTGCAGCGCAATACCTGCTAATCCGCTGGTGACGATGGTGCTGACGGCAGACGTCGCCGTAACCTGTATCGACCCGCCCTGGCCCCCCGTTCCACCCGCACCCCCATAGGAAGAATCGGCATCAAGGCCATCCACTTCACCATAGCCGCCGGCGCCACCATTGCCGCCCTGCGCATTGATGGCAATACCTAGCCCCGCGCCTGAGTAATTCAGTGTGTGGCCATCCAGTAATTGCAGCACGGCGCTTCCCGCAGCCCCGCCTTGTCCCCCAGCACCACCCTGGGCATCCTTTAGCCCACCGCTGGAATGCGCCCAGCCGCCAGCGCCCCCTTGGCCTGCGCGCGAAACAAGTAGGATGCCGGACGAGGCAGGATCATTGCTTCCTGCGTTAATCGCCGCCGCTGGCTTTCCTCCGCCCGCCGATGCAGCGATGAGCGAAAGGTTACCGCTCGTACCGCCATCGCCGCCCTTGCCTCCGGTCGCATGCTTGTCGGTGTGCTGTGCTTCGTGGGCCTGACTGCCACCCCAGCCATACGACTCCAACCAGATACCGCTTTGTCCCGTCAGCCCGTAGCCCGAGTCGAGGCTCACCGTCGCGCTCAGAGCAATGCCCGCTGACCCGTCTATACCCGCCTGGCCGTTTCGGTTTGAGCTGCTCCAGTCGGCAGGTGCAGGCGTCACCCCGCCAGGATGCTCCAAGCTGATGACCGGTCCTGTTTTTTTACCGGCGTCCGTGCTGTCGGCTGCATCGATGGTATTGGAGAGCGCAGAGAGCGTGAGCTTATGGACTTCGCTTTGAGTGTGCACAATAGCACCGCCCGTAACGCTCCCAGTGCAAGCTTCTACCGTACCTGAAATGCTGCAACTCGCAGTCGCTGTGTTCTGTGCCGCGATGGACGCAAACACGCAAACAATTGGCGGTATCCCGCTTCTTATGAGTCCCATCAATCTTTCCTGGTGCGTATATTTAGAAAAACTGCTACGGACTCACGCTCCATAGCAGTTGGCACGGATTACCGCTTCGCCCTCACGCTCGAACATCGAGTGCATGGGTAGTCCAGCACGACGCTCCTGCGCGGTAAAAAGCGTCGGTAGGGAACATCCAATGGATTTACAACAATGGCCAGACTGTTAGCTCGGGGCGCCGAGTTCTATGGCTGCTTCCCGTTGCCCCATAGGCCAGGACAGGATCTCGTGCGCATCCAGATTCTGCTTCGTCAGGTCGATGACGCGGATGCTGCTATCTTCATAAGTTCGAAAGTAAAAGCGCCGGGCCGTGAGGTCATTGGCGCTGGTCCATTGCGTGTAGTCGGCGTTGATGTTTCCTGCTTCGTCTTTCTCGCCCTCGCGCGCCACGCCTTTGGGAATATCGAAATTATTAAGGATGTGAAAGGCTTGAAAAGTCGCATGATCTGCGTCTGTGCTTGGGGTTACACCATGGGCGAAGATGGCTGCCCGCACGAAGCGAGAGGGGGATGTGAAGTCGCCAGGCATGCCGAGCAGACCCGTGCCCTGGCCCAGACCGGCAATGCTGACTCCTCCAAGCTGCTGCGCTGATGAGTTATGCAGGTTGAGGTTTACATAATTCTGTAGATTGGTCATGTGCCAATCGAATGGCGGGTTGTTCGTGATGACGCCGATTTCGTCGTCATGGATGTTTAATTTTCCTTTCACGTACTCGATCACGATGGACTTGCCAGACGTATCGGTCACGACGAAGTGTACGGGCAGCACCATGTTGAATTTATCGAACTTCACAGGCGCAACGACTACGTCGTTCAAGCCCTTGCGCACTTCATCCACCGTGGCAAAGCTGTCTAGAATGTAGGAGCCGAGCTCCCACGATGCCAAGGTACGAGCGGCATCAGCCGGAACGTAGGGCTGATACTCTGCCGACTGATCGAAATAGAACAAACCCATAGACAGTCCCTTCTCGTTCAGCCCGTCGACAAGGTAGGGCAGCCCCATCGGACTGACACCAACACTGGCGTACTTAACCTTCCATGTTAGGCCGGGCTTGCCATCCGGAGTGGTGCCAGTGCGCTCTTGGGCGCGAGGAATCATGCTGACGGCCGACTTGAGGTCCACGTTGAATTCCATGGTGCGGGCACGTACGACGTTGCCGTCGGCCGCCTTCAGGGTGATGCCTGTGCAGGCTTGCGCCGTCGGCAAAAAGCTCATTGTGCAAGCCACAAACAGCGCGACACCGCGTAGCCGGCTCTTGACTGTTGGGTCATTCCTCTTCGTTTTCATGCTGATTCCCTCGTTTTTGTCTTGAGGCACCCGGTCTGGCCCCCCTCTACTGGTACTTGATTAATTGTAATTTAATATCGATAAATATAACCAAATACGACAAAAAGTTCTGGCAAAGCCGCAAAAAAAATATTAATTTCTGATTTGGTAAAAAATTCAAGATTGCATGGCTTAAAGCCGAGGATCGCTGAGACCCACAGCCAAGCTTATTTTGTAAAGTCTACGAGAAAGCGCGACAACTCAGGCACCGCTGCCACGATGGCCAGGCCTATGGCACTCGTGATCAAGAACGGAATCGCCCCAAGGGCGATCCGTTCCAGCGGCATTCGGGTGATATTGGCCGCCACATACAGATTGATCCCCACAGGCGGTGTAAACAGCCCTATCGCCAGATTGATCATGACCACCACACCGAACCACACCAGATCCCAGTGCAACTCACGCGCTACCGGCAGAAAAATCGGAAGCGTGATGTACATAATCGTGACGGCGTCCATAAACATGCCCGCAATCAGCAGCACCGCCATGATCACCAGCAGGATCACGGCTTCGTTACCGCTAAAGCTTAACAAGGCGCCTGACGCCCGGCCGATTAGGTCGTCTACTGTGATCACCCAGCCGAAGAGGCTGGCGTAGGCCACCACCAGCATGACAACTGCCGATGACGCGGCTGCATCCACCAGGGTTTTGTACAGATTTTTGAAGTTAAGGGTGCGGTAGATGAAGACCCCCACCAGCAACGCGTAAACGGTAGCAACGATAGCGGCTTCGGTTGCAGTGAATACGCCGGAGTAAATGCCGCCCAATATGACGACCGGCATCATCAACCCCCAGAATGCGGAAACAAAAGATTTCCACAGACGAGGAAAATAGCGCAGAGTGGTGTCTGGTGTTGGCGAGAGCGCCTCCAGGCTGGGCGAAGACGTGGGCTGGTTCGCGTAGCGGCTGGCGAAAGGCAATGTGAGCAGCATCAGTGCACCAAGCACCATGCCTGGCACAACGGCGGCAATAAACAGTTCAGAAATAGAGGTTTCGGCGATAACCCCATAGATCACCAAACCGATGGACGGCGGAATGACGATGGATAGCGCTGCCCCCGTGCACACCAGACCAGCGGCAAAATGTGGCGAGTAGCCGTCTTCTTCCATGCCCTTGATGATGAGCGGTCCGATCGCCGCCACAGAGGCTGGTCCCGAACCGCTTACGGCGCCCCAGAACAGACACACCACAGTGCCCACGACCCCCATGCCACCTGGCAGGCCACCCACCAGAATGCGGAAGAAACGGATCATGCGTTCTGCGATACCTACCGAACCCATCAGAATGCCGGCCAGAATAAAAAACGGAATCGCCAGCAATGAAAACTTTACGATGCCGCTGGATATCAGATCACCCACCAGATCCAGGCCAAAGCCCATGGCCCACATGGCGTAGAGCGCAGACAACCCCAACGCAAAGGCCACAGGCAGGCGGATGAACATCAGTACAAAAAACAGGAGCACCATCTGGGTGCCAGCGCTCATATCAAACATAGTGCTCGCTCTCTTTGCGATTGGCGCTTTGATAGAACTCAATGGCGTACTGTATGTAGCGAATCAACACGATGGCAAAGGCAAACGGCAACGCCACGGTGTAATACCAGGCGGGCACGCTCAAGGCATAAGACTTCAGCCCCGAAGACACTTGATTCATAAGCAGTTGCCAGAAAAACCAGGCGGACATAGCCAGCAGAAAGGCCGCCAGCAGGGTCGATACGATCAGGATCAACTTGCGCACAGGACGCGGGGCCAGATCATAAAGCAGCGTTACGGCCAGATGGTCACCACTGCGTGCTGCAATCGCCGCCCCAAGAATCGTGAGCAAAAGAAAACCGTGGGTCAGTAGCTCTTCGGTCGACGCCAATGAATAATTAGTCAGGTAGCGGACCATTACATTGACGAAACCCAGTAGGGTCATCGCCATGAACAAGATCGCACAGAGGATCTTTTCCGCGTTCTGTAGAAAATAGGCCATGGGACGGGATTTCCGGGCTGTGAGCTAGGCGGGGGGTGCCGGAAGCATCCCCGGCGATACCGGCGAGATCAGCCCGCCGGACAGGTGAGCAAAACCTTTGTGCGGCGTCATGAGTAAGGCCACCGCACAAAGGCTGTTGGCAGCTACTGGGCTTTCTTGATGGCGTCCTGAAAGCTTTTGACCAGATCTGGGCCGACCTTTTGCGCCCACGTATCGAAGGCTGGCTTGGTCGCCTCGCGGAATGCCATCAGTTCGTCGGCGTTGGGCTCGTAGACTTCCATACCCTTGTCGCGCAAGAACTGCACACCCTTCGCGGTGTCGTCACGTGTCAGCTGCTTTTGGAAGCTCATGGCTTCGACCGCGGCGGCACGCACCTTGGCCTGGGTATCGGCATCCCAGGAGCTCCACAGCTTGTTGCTTACGCCCACGAAGACGGGATCATACGAATAGTGCCAGGTGGTCAGGTATTTTTGCACTTCGTAGACGCGCTGCGGAATGATTACCGCGCCGATAGGGTTCTCCTGGCCATCCACCACACCTTGTTGCAGGGCTGAGAACGTTTCGGTCCATTGCATCTGTTGCGGATTGGCGCCCAATGCATTCATGACGTCGATGTACATGGGGCCAGCCACGCGCATCTTCAGGCCCTTCATGTCTGCAGGCGTCTTGATCGGACGAACGTTGTTGGTCACTTCGCGAAAGCCATTTTCACCCCAGGCCAGCATGACAATATCTTTTTTGGCCAGGATCTCGGCCATTTTGTCGCTGGTGGCACCGGTGGTGGTTGCGTCGACGTCTTTGTAGTCGGCATACAGGTAGGGCAGCGAAAATACCGCCATTTCCGGCACCAGTGGCGTGACGTTAATGGCCGATGTAATCAGAAAGTCTAGTGCGCCCTGGCTCACCATGGTGGCCTGCTTCATCTGATCGCCACCCGACAGGGTTGCATTCGGAAAAATACGGATATCGATTTTGCCGTCGGTTTTTGCCTTCAGCAGTTCGTTAAATTTTTCGGCGCCCTTGTGCCAGGTGGTGGTGTCGCTGGTGTTGTGCGACAGGCGGTAGGTAGTGGCTGAAGCGGCTCCTGGCAGAGCAAACGCCGTCACCAAGGCTGCCACCAACACGGTTCCCAATTTCGTTACTTTCATATTCAGACCCTCCGGGTAGTCTCCAAAAATCGATTGTTCTAAATTTTGATACCGATGCCGGCGCGTGCGGCACCCAAAACGGATGATGGACGACTTGCGGGACGCACCGAATCTGGTGTGGTCGATCAGATGGAACCCAAGCAGCACCGGGAAGATTGGACAGAACCCGGGCAGTACAGCCGTCACTCGCCAACCCTGTTGATTGTATATTTAAATTTTATATAGTGAGACATAATTAATACTAGGGTTTGCTCTAATATATTGACTTTAATAGGGATTAACCTAAAATCAAATAATATTTAACGCCCGAATCCAATACTGTTTCATACTATGGAACTACCTTCCGCTGCTTTACAGGCGACACGTCCCAGTGGGTCGCAGGCTATCCAACGTGCCATTCTGGTGCTGCGCAGCATCGCCCGCAGCCATGAAAACGGCATCGGCCTGTCTGTGCTTTGCCAACATACCAAGCTCAACAAGTCCACTGTACACCGCATCACCGCTACCCTAATCAGCGAAGGTCTGGTCGAACAACACGAACAGACACGCCGCTATTATCTGGGCACCGAATGCTACACCTTGGGTCTGATCGCAGCCGACCGCTTCCGGCTGCGCAATGTGGTAGACGAACCTGTGCGCCGCCTGGCACGTGAAACCGGTGATGCGGCGTTTTTTTCCGTGCGTCAGGGCACCCATGCGCTGTGTCTGCTGCGCGAAGATGGCAACTACCCGCTTAAGTCTCATGTCCTGCATGCCGGCGATCGCCACCCCCTGGGCGTGGGTGGAGGCAGCCTCGCCATGCTCTCTGCCATGGACGACAAATGGGTCAACGACTACCTTGATCGCAGTATCGAAGATATCGGCAGTCTCTATCCGGTTTACACCCGTGACGTGCTCGAATCCCTGGTTCAAGAGTCGCGCTCGCGGGGGTACGCCGTCAACCGAGGTTTGGTGCTTAAAGGCTCCTGGGGGGTAGGCGTAGCCATACGAGACCCAGATGGGCAAGTTATGGGTGCGTACAGCATCGCCACGGTCGAAAGCCGTATGTCGGCCGAGCGCGAAGCCGTGCTGTATGGCTTGCTGCGAACCGAAACAAACGCGCTAGAAAAATACCTGCAAGACTCCCACAAAAACGTTAAACACACTGATTTTTCTTCATAGGGTGAAAGACATGGCAAAAGCACTGATTGCGGGATGGTCGCACATCCCCTTTGGCAAACTCCCCGATCCAGACACTGAAAGCCTGATGGCCCGCGTGTCGGGTGCAGCCCTGGAGCACGCCGGTATCACCGGCAAGGACGTCGACGCTATTTACGTCGGGGTCATGAACAACGGCTTCCAGAAACAAGATTTTCAGGGTGCTCTGGTCGCCCTCTCCGACCCAGATCTGGCCTACGTGCCGGCCACTCGCCTGGAAAACGCCTGCGCAACCGGCACAGCGGCCCTTTATGCGGCCATGGACTTTATCGAGTCTGGGCGCGGACGCATTGCACTGGTGATAGGCGCCGAAAAAATGACGGCAAAATCCACACCTGAAATTGGTGACCTGTTGCTCAATGCCAGCTACCGCAAAGAAGAGGCTGACATCGAAGGCGGCTTCGCCGGCGTGTTTGGCCAGATTGCGGCGCAATACTTTGACCGTTATGGTGATCGCAGTCATGAGCTTGCCATGATCGCCGCAAAAAACCACCATAACGGCGTCTCCAACCCATACGCGCAAATCCGCAAAGACCTGGGTGTAGAGTTTTGCAATACGATTTCCGACAAAAACCCCTATGTGGCTGCCCCACTGCGGCGCACTGACTGCTCGCTGGTGTCTGATGGTGCTGCGGCTATCGTGGTGGTAGAAGAATCGTTGGCCGCCCAGTTTCCGCGCGCCATCCGTTTTCGCGCACGTCAGCACGTTAACGACCTGCTCCCCTTAAGCCGACGCGATCCTCTGGCCTTCGAAGGTGCCGCACGCGCCTGGCGCCAGGCCTTGCAACAGGCCGGCCTCACACTTAATGACCTTAGCCTGATCGAAACCCACGACTGCTTTACCATTGCCGAAATGCTTGAGTACGAGGCCATGGGCCTGGCCGCGCGCGGCGAAGGCTACAAAATCGTACGCGAAGGCATTACCCAAAAGGACGGCAAATTACCCGTTAACCCATCTGGCGGGCTTAAATCCAAGGGCCACCCCATTGGTGCTACCGGTGTCTCCATGCACGCCATGGCCTGCATGCAGCTGACTGAAACCGCCGGTGATATGCAGATCGCCAATGCCCGCCTGGCGGGGGTCTTTAACATGGGCGGCACGGCGGTGGCCAACTACGTCAGCATTATGGAGCGCGTCAAATGAGCCACGCCTCGCTCGCTGCGGGCACTACACAAACAGCGCCAGAGGGCGGCCTGTTGCCCGTTTCCCGGCGCGTAATGAACCTGGCCACCTTCTTGAGCCAGATTGCCGCGCGCCTGCCCGATGAGCCAGCCCTCATCATTGACGAGCACATCACAACCTGGGGCGCACTTGAGCAGCGTGTACAGGCACTGGCCTCAGTATTTAAGCAAGCCGGCCTGGTTAAGGGCGACCGCATTCTCACCCATTCTCCCAACAATCGCGAACTCATCGAGGTCATGCTGGCCTCTTTTCGTATCGGTGCGGTGTGGGTGCCTACCAATTTTCGTATCACGCCTGACGACGTAGACTATCTCGCACGCAGTTCAGGGGCGTCGGCCTTTATCTGTCATAGTGACTTCCCCGGCCACGCCGCTCTGGCCGGTAAGCTGGACGGCCTTAAACTGGTGGCTGGCATTGGCCCGACTGCGGGGGATAACGGCGTTGAGGCCCTAATCGACAAAGCCCTGCAACACGCAAGCCCGCACCAGGCTGAACGCGTCGACTACGACGACCCCTGCTGGTTTTTCTTTACCTCTGGCACCACCGGTAAGTCTAAGGCCTCGGTGCTCACGCATGGCCAGATGGCCTTTGTGCTCACTAATCATTTGTGCGACCTCATGCCGGGCACCACCCATCATGACCGCAGCCTGGTGGTTGCCCCGCTTACGCATGGGGCTGGCGTACATTACCTGGCACAGCTTGTTCGCGGTGCGGCAACCGTGTTTTCCACCAGCCCGAAATTTTCAGCCGAGGCAGCCTGGGCTGCGATCGAACGCTGGGGCGTGACTAATTTTTTTACAGTACCCACCATACTTAAATTGATGGTCGAGCACGAAAGCATCGACCGCTACCGGCATAACTCGCTGCGTTACATCATCTATGCGGGTGCGCCCATGTACCGCGCCGACCAGAAAACCGCATTGCAGAAACTGGGCTCGGTGCTGGTGCAATATTTTGGTCTGGGTGAGGTCACCGGCAATATCTCAGTTTTGCCGCCCGAAGACCACTCGCCCGATGACGAGGCCATGCCGCACCTGGGGTCTTGTGGCTACGCGCGCACTGGTATGGAAATCAGCATCCAGGGCGACGACGGCAAGTTATTGCCAGCAAATGAAAACGGCGAAATCTGTATTTGCGGCCCGGCCGTGTTCGCCGGGTACTACAACAACCCCGAAGCCAATCAAAAAGCCTTTCGTGATGGCTGGTTCCGTACCGGCGACATGGGCTACCAGGATGCCAAGGGCTATCTTTACATTACCGGCCGGGCCTCTGATATGTATATATCAGGGGGCTCCAACATCTACCCGCGCGAGATTGAAGAAAAAATTCTCGTAGCCGGCCTGTTGCACGAAGTATGCATTCTTGGGGTGCCCGACCCCACCTGGGGTGAGATTGGCGTGATGGTGGGCGTTCTAAAGGAAGGCGCCAACTGGGATCCCAAAGCCTTCCAGGCCTGGCTCGATACCAACATTGCCCGCTACAAGCACCCCCGCCATTTTGTGATCTGGCCTGAACTACCCAAATCGGGCTACGGCAAAATCACCAAAAAAATCATCTACCAAGAATTGCTGGACCGCGAGGCCCTGCCCCAACCCTGAGCCGCCCGCCACCTACAAGGACTCATGCTTATGAATCAAGACCACTCCGCTGAAAAAGGCGTGGTCATTGTTACTGGCGAGGCTTCGGGCATCGGGCTTGCCTTGGCCCAGGGCCTGCTGGAGGAAGGATGGCGTGTGTTGGCGCAGGATATCCGCGCCGAGAGTGTGCGCGCGGCGCGAGACACCCTGCGCACTCGCCGCCCTAGACCCACGTTAGCGTCACCCACACCACCAGCGGGATGACCGCCACCGACATTGCATTGCCCATCAACACCACTGCCGCGACAGAGCGCGGTTCTACATCATAAAGCTCACACAACAGATAATTAAGAACGGCCGGAGGCAACATCGCCGACAAAATAATCAGACGTGTCCAGTCTTGCGTCAAGGGTAGCAACCACACCACGGGAACCAGCGTCAGCACGCCGGCCAACAGATAGATAAGATTGATGCGAAGGGCTTTGTTTATGTGTGCGATGCGATCCTGGGCCAGTCGCACGCCCAGAGCAAACAGCATCAGAGGAATGGCAATCTGCCCCACCAGATCGACCGTAGTCAGGACGAATTCCGGTATCCACCGACGCTGTGATGACAACAGCAGGCCCAGCACCGCCGCCCAGACGTTTGGGTTGCGTACCCATTCCCAACGGCTTCTGCCGCTGGAAAGAATAAATAACCCGAGCGAAAACTGCAGCAGATTCGTCAGGGCAAACAGCAGCACGATATCGCCCAGCTGGTCCTTGCCATAGGCCAACATCATCAGCGGGATACCGACGTTGCCTGTGTTGCGAAACATACCCGTTACGACAAAAGCAGGCCGGCTCATCCCGGCATTGCGCACCAGCAACAGCAGTATGCCTGGTACGATGCAGATCAACACCCCCGCCGCTATCAGTGGCCAACCCCGCGTCAGATCCACCGGGTTGTTCAGTAGCGCCGAAAACACCAGTGCCGGACAGAACAGCATCACATTGGCATTGTTAATAAAGCTCATGTCGGACGCGCGCAAATGACGTCGCCCGAATCCGAAACCCAGGGCCGCGATGGCAAACACCGGCAAAACAATATTCAGTAGCGTGAGCAGCATGGGTACTCAGGAAGGGAGTGTAAAAAAACCGCACAAAAATACGGCCCTTGAGGCCGCGTGGGTCTAGGCTGCCAGTGTACTGTGGACGGCCCTCCTCCTACTCGTCGTGCGCCACAGGCTCAACCCCATAACGTTGCTTTTCTTTGCGGTCGATTGCCGAGGCTATATATGACAGCAGAATGTTGATCAGCATGAATGCGATCGCGGCAATAAATTGAGCTTGGAGTAATGAACGGCTGTAGTAGGCGCCGAGTACCGTTGCCGAGCGCAGCAGATCAAAGTAACCGCCCAGCACAAACGCCAATGTTGTGCCTTTGAACACGATTACCATCTGGCTAACAAGCGCCGGGCTCATCAAGCGCAAGGCCTGTGGCAGAAGAATTAATTGCATGCTCTGGAATCCTGAAAACCCTAGCGCCGCAGCGGCCTCCGACTCTCCACGTGGCAATGCCAGTACGCCTGCACGCACCAGATCTCCAACAACCGCCGTGCTGTAGAGCGATAAGGCAATCACCAAAAACCAGAAGTCTGAGAGTGGTAAGCCCCATGACGGCAGCACCAACGACGTGAAAAACAGCAACAGCAATACCGGAATGCCGTTAAAAACATCGGTGAACACACGGCAAGGATATCGGACTGTTTTCCGCGTCGACAGCAGGCCCCAGCCCAAGAAGCAACCAAAAAACATGGACAGCAACATGCCAACGATGGCTGCCCTCAGGTTGTTGAACAGCCCCAGCCCGAGCTGATACCAAACGCCCCATTGCGTAAACGGTTGCCATGCGGCAGCGTCAAATACACCGTTTTTGTTTAATGTGCGAACGATCAGGTAGGCCAGACCAGCCACGATTGCCCACGAAACAACCTCGAGTGCACGATTGCGGCGTTGTGCGCGAGGCCCGGGCACCTCGAATAATGGGTTAGTGCTCATTTGCTGAAGGTGACCTTGCGTTCAAGCAAGGACACCAGCCGTTTGAGTATCAGACAAATAATGACATAAGCGATTGCCGCGCCACCGAACACAATAAATGCCTGCACCTCCTCGATCGCCACCTTGTCTGCGGTGAACGTCAGCTCGGCAACGCCAATAATGGCGGCTACCGACGTGTTCTTTACCAGCAAAATCAACACATTACCCATAGGCTGAACCACCACAGCAAAAGCCTGTGGCAGCACAAGATATCGCAGTGTGCCAAATGGCGCAAACCCTAATGACCTACTGGCTTCCAGCTCGCCCACGGCCACCGCGTTCAGGCCAGACCTGAGCGTTTCGCAAACAAACGCGGCGTGATACGCGATAAGGACAATAACGGCCGACCAGAACAATGGAAACACAATACCCAGCAACGGAAACCCAAACACGAACAAGACCATCTGAACCGGAATCGGGACATTGCGAAAAACCAGGATATAGGCCGTAGCCGCTATGCGGGCTGCTCGAATGGGGCTTACGCGCATAATCGCGAGTATTGAACCGAGAACCATAGCACCGATCCAGCCCAGTGCCACGAGCCCTATCGTAAAGGCGATGCCCCATGCAAATTCGCCAAGGTGAGGGAGCAAGAACGACATAATTAGCCTTAGGGTGTTCCGTTGCCTGGGTATTTCCTTAGTACAAAATGGGCGGTGGCGTCGCGTCACCCGGCATCACGGTGTCAAGTGTGCTGTCATACATCTTCTTCCACTCACCGTTGGCAAAGATTTTCTTCAGATACGAATCGAGATAATCATGAAGCGCCTTGTCGCCCTTGGGTAAACCGATAGAGTCATTATCCGAGGCTTTTACGCCCTTTGTATTCAGCAATTCCGTCGATACCAGCTTAAATTTGCCAGGGTTCTGGCTCATAAGCCCCAATAAAATACTCTGAGTCGTCGTAACACCCTCGAGTCGCCTTTGCTGCAGCGCCTCCATACACTCTGTTATTGAACTGAATACCGTCAGTTTTGCTTTGGGTGCATTTAACGGAACAAAGGTTTCCGAGCCCGAGCCCTTGGTCACACAGATATTCTTGCCGTTCAGATCCGACACATGCTTGATGCTGTCGTCATCTTTATTCACCATAGTGCCAATCGGGCTCATGAGATACGGCCCGGCAAAATCAACCGCCTTCTCGCGCGCCGGGTTTGGCGGATAGGTCGCGATCACGATATCCACCTTGTGCTCCTGCAAAAACACCTCACGATTACCGCTATTGACTTCGACGTATTCAATATTGCTGGCACTGCCGGTTAAATCTTTGGCGATACCTTGGGCAAGCTGTATATCCATGCCTTCCAGCTTTCCCGTAACGGGGTTTTTCAACCCAAACAGCGGAAAGTCGACCTTGACGCCAACAATTAACTTGCCACGTTCTTGTATTTTGCCCATCGCTGTATCTGCGGGGTAGGCCTTGACGGCCATTGAAGCTCCTTCCGCGGAGTGCTCCGCACCCACGGCATACTCGCTCATGCCCAGAGTACACGCGGCGGCGACTGCTACCGAGGCCAAGATGTGAGATCGTTTCATAAACGTCATATCCGCTACTCCTTTAACCTGACTTGTGATCAAACGGTCGGAGCACCTGCGCCCTGGCCGACGGGAAAATCATGCCTCTTAATGCACGCAGGCAAGCCTGTTCAGTGTACGGACGCAAGAAAGCTGCGGGCGCGCTCGCTCTTTGGTGTACTGAAGAAAGCTTGCGGGCTGGCAATCTCAACGATTGCCCCATCCGCCATAAACACCACCCGATTGGCACACGACTTGGCGAATGACATTTCGTGTGTGACAACAATCATGGTTGTTCCCTGCTCGACCAGCTGCTGCATGGTTTCCAAAACCTCCTGGGTTGCCTCAGGATCCAGAGCAGACGTCGGCTCATCAAAGAGGATGACTTTTGGTGCCATGGCGAGTGCACGGGCAATTGCTGCGCGCTGGCGCTGCCCGCCCGACAACTCTGCAGGCATGGCATTCGCCTTTGAGCGGATTCCGACCAGGTCAAGCAAACGGTAAGCTTGGGCTTGTGCTGCGGCCTTGTCCAGGCCGAGAATCTTGCGCGGCGCCAACGTAACATTCTCAAGAATCGACTTGTGTGAAAACAAGTTGAAGGATTGAAAGACCATGCCAATCCCTGCACGAAACTTGTACAGCTCTCGGCCCTCAACAGGTTGAGGCCTGCCATCGACAAATATCTGACCTTTGTCGATAGTCTCCAGCCGATTGATTGTCCGACACAAGGTAGATTTGCCTGCTCCCGAGGGGCCCACAATGACGACCACCTCGCCCTTCCTGACGGTAAGGTTGATATCTTTTAGTACTTGCAGGTCACCAAAGGATTTCCATACTCCCCGGAACTCGACAACAGCTTCTTGGTTTGGCGCCTGTGTGACGTCTTTCGCGAGCCCTGTATCATGCAGGGAGGAAGACGAGGCTGTCATCTTGCGGGTGATGAAACGCAATCACCGGTGACCGGACGGAGAAACGTCACTGATGATGGAAGAGAGAGCACGCCATAGTTTATGGTGCCGTCGCATGTGCGTGCAGAAGCATGTGGTTTCTTGATTGGTGCCGCACAACTTAAGACCACCGGAAGCGGCAACAGATGGCGTGTCTTGAGCCTGAACATGGTTACCTCCGACAGTGTTACGGATAGTAAAACCAACGCGCTGACGCTCTGTGGGCAGTAGCACGACGCTATGTTATTTACGTGTGCTGACTGGAAACTGAGATGATCCAGTGGTTACAGCCAGTTTAGCGCCGATTCTCCTTCCTATGTTCAATTTTGGCCGCGTGCTCTTGATACTCAGCCTTATGCTCGACGTTTTGCTCGTCGGCCTCATGCTCCTCGGCCCTGTTTAGCGTTTCGGCTTCATGGAACTACGTTTGTGGTGATGCTTGCCGCTGCGCTGCGTGTTCTTGTAGTGGGTGGTCTTGTTGCTGCTGCAGCGTGGACGCGTGCGGCTGGGATAATGGAGCGCCTTTCTTATGCCGAAAGCTTGCTTTGTTTTTGGTTGGCTTGGCTTGTGCGGTTTTTAATGAGATCAACTATCTGTGCGTTCATCGCCAGCCTTTGTTCCCTGGCAGCAAACCACCGTGCGCGTAGCTTGATTTGTTGCGCAAAATTATCACCCAGCTCTGCTGAATGCAGCAAACCCAGCAACGTTTGCTCTTGCATTTTTAACGCAGTAAATACATGTGTTGCTGCATCAACTCTCTTGGTCCAACACTCAATATAATTATCCATTTATGAAGCACACCGTTCTGTTTTTTTGCGACTAGACTGAGCCCATAGCTCAAGCAGAATCTCAGCTTTAAGCGCTGATTTGGACTTTAAAATAAAAATACCTCTGCGATAGCTATAGATCACACAACATATTACTGTTCTAGTTACTATTAAATATATCGTATCGTGACGATATATTTGCATAAAACAAGGGCTTTATTATTTTGATGCTCTGTATATGTTTTTTTGAAAATACTTGTTTTTTGAGCTCGGTTTGGCGGTAATGTGGATAAGAGCGGCCGTATCAGTGGGTTTGGATTAAACCATGGTCCGGGTTTTTATAGCGGATAATAAATTTCTCTTCCTAACCTGTACGCTATATTATTACGTATTGTTACGTAGAAAAGTATTGTATCTGCGCATTCGGCCTTGGGCAACAACTGTGTCACGCGAGTACCCACATGACAACAGCCCGCCACCAGTGCGCCTTGTGCCTGGATATTTATCGTGTCCAAGTTAGTTCGGTGGAACCGAAATCCGATAACCGTCTTGCTTCCTTCGCCACATCAATCTGTAATGCCACGCTCGCTACTTCCAACATATCCGTGGTCACGGCGTAGCCTTCCTTAGCCGATTTTCCCAGGAATCGCTACGCGTGGATGGGCGCATTGCCTACAGCCGCTAAATTGGATCGCGCCTTATGCAATTTCTTGTAGCTGTCAATCAACCGGTGGTGCCTGTCGAGACCCTCCAGTTTCATACTGGTTGGCGTTAGCCCAAAGAAACGCACACTGCCGTCCAATGCGCCCATTACGGCGTCCAGGCGAGCATCGCCAAACATCCGACGAAAGTTGACCACGTAGTCATCAAGTTCCATGTCGTCATCGAGCAGCACCTCGAGCACGACATTTAAAGCCTGGTAAAACAACCCACGCTCCACGGTATTGTCGTTGTATTGCAGGAAGGCTCCTACGAGCTCTTGCGCCGTTTCGAATTCCTGCAAGGCAAGATTAATCAGCAGTTTTAACTCTAGAACGGTTAGCTGTCCCCAGTCGGTATTCTCGTCAAACTCGACGCCGATCAACGTTGCGATATCGGAGTACTCATCCAGGTCACTGTCATCCAACCGCTCAAGCAGTGCTGTCAGGCCCGCATCGTCAAGCCTGTGCAGGTTCAAGATATCAGAGCGAAACAACAGCGCCTTGTTGGTGTTATCCCAGATCAACTCCTCCGCCGGGTAAATCTCGGAATAGTCGGGTACCAAAATGCGGCAGGCTACAGCACCCAACTGGTCGTACACCGCCATGTAGACCTCTTTGCCCATGCCTTCGAGAATGCCCAGCAACGTGGCGGCTTCTTGTGCATTGGCGTTTTCACCCTGAGCAGAAAAGTCCCACTCGACAAACTCGTAATTTGCTTTGGCGCTGAAAAAGCGCCATGACACTACACCACTGGAATCAATGAAGTGTTCAACCAGGTTATTTGACTCAGTTACGGCGTCACTAACAAAAGTAGGCTGAGGCAAGTCGTTCAGGCCTTCAAAGCTGCGGCCCTGTAGTAACTCAGTAAGGCTGCGTTCCAGCGCCACCTCAAAGCTTGGGTGCGCGCCAAACGATGCAAAGACACCACCCGTTCGCGGGTTCATTAAAGTGACACACATTACAGGATAGGTGCCGCCCAACGACGCGTCTTTTACCAGCACCGGAAAGCCCTGCTCTTCCAAAGCCTGAATGCCAGCCACAATGCCTGGGTATTTCGCCAGCACCTCGTGTGGTATATCAGGCAATGCGATTTCACCCGCAAGAATTTCGCGTTTTACCGCCCGCTCGAAGATCTCGGACAAACTTTGCACCTGTGCTTCAACCAGCGTATTACCCGCACTCATGCCATTGCTGACGAACAGGTTATCGATCAGGTTAATCGGAAAATACACCACTTCGCCGTCTGACTGCCGCACATACGGTAGCGAACATATACCGCGCTGCATATTGCCGGAGTTGGTGTCGTACAGATGCGAGCCGTAAAGCTCGCCATCTGGGTTGTAAATTTGCAGACAGTAGTCATCCAGGATTTCAGCAGGCAGTGAATCTTCAGGGCCGGGCTTGAACCAGCGCTCGTTCGGGTAATGTACAAACGCCGCATTGGCGATATCCTCGCCCCAAAACGCATCACCATAAAGATAATTGCAATTCAGGCGTTCGATAAATTCGCCTAACGCCGATGCCAGCGCGCTTTCTTTGGTTGCTCCCTTGCCATTGGTAAAACACATAGGCGAGTGCGCATCGCGGATATGCAACGACCACACATTGGGAACAATATTGCGCCATGAGGCGATTTCTATCTTCATGCCCAAGCCAGCCAAAATGCCCGACATATTGGCAATGGTTTGTTCCAAAGGCAGGTCCTTGCCGGCGATATAAGTGCTGGCGTCAGCAGCCGGTTTCAACGTCAGCAACGATTGCGCATCAGCATCTAAATTTTCGACCTCTTCAATGACAAACTCAGGCCCGGTTTGCACCACTTTTTTCACGGTACAACGCTCGATGGAGCGCAAAATACCGCGGCGGTCTGTATCTGAAATATCTGGCGGCAACTCGACCTGGATCTTGAAAATCTGCTGGTAGCGGTTTTCTGGATCTACAATATTATTCTGCGACAGACGGATATTTTCGGTAGGGATATTGCGCGTCACACAGTACAGCTTTACAAAATAAGCGGCACACAACGCTGACGAGGCCAGAAAATAGTCAAAGGGGCCCGGTGCCGAACCATCGCCCTTATAGCGAATAGGTTGGTCGGCCACTACCGTGAAGTCATCGAATTTGGCTTCAAGACGTAGCTTGTCTAGAAAGTTAACTTTAATTTCCATGTGTAGACTCTAAAAATTTGGAATCGGTGAACTTCCATGCGCCATGGTGATTTCCACAGCAGCGACAAGCACCAGACGGGGCCGCCACGAGTTTTTCCAGTATTCTTCAGAATACAAGAACCAACAAGCAACAATCCAGAACAAAAAGCCCCGTAAAACCAGGGCTTTAATAGTTAATTAACCACGGAAACCCTGAACTAGTCCAGGGCAAAAAACAGGCTCAATAAAGTCAATCATTTACAGCAGCAGGTTCAATCGAAAACCGGCATGCTCAGGCCATGTTAGCCAAAAAACGCATCTGTTTCGAAATTCTGCCCACGCTCAATGATCAACAAAAGCATTGAATCTATTAGGCTATTTCAATTAACCCTTGATAATACCATTCAACATGCTATCCCCATAAACCCGTTTCATGTTGCCTGGGTCTGTGTGGCGTTGCCTGGCTTGCTTGATGCTGCCATGCTTTTTGACGCTGTCCTGGTTTTACCTGAATTTATCAATACATCGATGCTGTATGGATAAATCACATGTGTACGTTTTGGCGCAACGAATGGCTGCGACGCTGCCCATACGACGCAAGGTCTGAACAGGTCGGTTTCAGCTGAATCCACTGCCGTAAACGATTGATTTTATTGAATGTGCTTTTGTCGACCTCGGGCTTGTTCAGTCTCTCCCTAGACGAGCCGGCCCCCCGTCCAAGGCTACGACAGATTGGTAACAGTCTTGGGTTGGTCGCGCCAAGAATGCCATATCTGTCGCAGCGAGTACGCTAATGAACAAAAACACGTCCCACAAAAGGAGACATGTCCTGCAAAAGCGAGTTTGTTAGCTTTCACCCAGCCATTGCTTTACCTTTTCAGGGTTTTCGTCTACCCATTTTTTTGCATTTTCATAGGGGTCGCTGCCTTCGGCCTCGTTCATCAGAAGCACTTTCCCCATGTCGTCGGGAGCCCAATAGAAGTTATCCAGAATTTTATAGGCGCCTGGCAAGTCTTCTTTCAGGTCTTTGCGCGCAATCGTGTGAATTTGCTCGGCACCACCATAAACGCCTTTTGGGTCATCCAAATATTTAAGATCCCATCTGGCAAACATCCAGTGTGGTGTCCAGGCGGTAACCACGACATCCTCGTGACGTTTAATGGCATTGCCCAGTGCCGCAGTCATCGTCGCATCGCTGCCATCGCGTAATTTCAGCGTCAAGCCGTAGTCTTTTACAGCCTGTTCTGTCAGGCGCTGTATTCCCGCACCGGGGTCGATTCCGATAATTTCGCGGTTGAAGGCATCAGCATGGTCATTGAGATCTTCAATAGAATTGGCTTCAGAGTATGCAGGCACTGCCAGACCCAGCTTTGTGCCATCCAGGTTTGGACCCAGATCGACCACTGCATCGCCGATCTGCTTCGCATAGTCAGCCTGAGATGTTGGCAGCCAGGCGCCTAAAAACGCATCCGCATCATGAGTTTTTGTTGCCTGCCACGCCACAGCTGCTGCCAGTGATGTGGTTTTTACGTCGTAACCCGCTTTTTCCAGAACTACGCGTGCCACGTTAGTGGAGGCAATATTTGATGACCACTCTACGTATGCTAGATGAACGGTGCCTTTGCTCTCAGCATGAGCCATACCGCCCAGCAAACTTGTGCAGGCGGCAAGTGCCACCGTCAACGTTTGTACACGGCGACCCATGCTTGTTAGTACTGACATAATTAGTCCTGTAATGATTCGTAGTGTACTCATTGTAGACAATACATTATTTCTACGCATCTCAGGTTGTTCAGCACATCAGCAAACCCCGGTAAATTAGTGCGGTGGCATGAACGTTGACCCACCTGGCAGCGCGGGGCCTGTCCACTGTATATCGCCTGTAACGGTATCGGTGAACCGATTCATAAAGTCCAGCAAGCCGGTGTCGTTCTCGGTGTGTGTAGAAGTAGAATTGAAATGCCCCGACACATTTCCATATTCAGTGGGGACGCCGTGCACGTCATGACGGACGACTTGCAATTGAAACCAGCCTACCAGATGATTATGCTCGGCCTGCTCCAACACGAGCTTGGGTGTCATGCAAGGAGCATCATTGCAAACACCCCATTTGGTCGAGTCATCCCCAGCCATCGCTTGCGCTCCGGCCATTGAAGTAGCCCACTCTGGCACGACCCCTACTTTGAAGTTATCGCCTGTTACCGTCTGCGCACCACCACTACGCCCGGGCAGAGTTGCAGTCAGCATTAGAAGGCAATCTTGACTGCCATGTCGGCCATTGAATTGGGCCGATAGCGTGGTTTCACTCTGAGCCCGACCCTTATCGGCAGCAGTATCGATGATGGCACCGGTTTGTCCCGCCATGGCGGCAGCCATCTTATCCTCAACAAGGGCACGCAGCGCCTCCATCTTGTTCAGTGTATCGGCATTGATAATCACATTATTATCTTGTCTCATGTCCGTTGCTCCCGCCAGCCCTCTAGCCTTGATTTTTGCCAGTTCCTTAGCCTGCATCTCCACAAGCTCTTTAGCCATTATTTGTGCCTGATCAAAGTCGCTTTCAAGATTTTTTTTGGCCTGAGGAAGCATGCGCTCAAGTTCCGTGCCAACGCCGTCAGGCGTCATAAGGACGAAAGACGCCCGTGCAGTAGCTCCACCCGTGCAATTCCACATGGCGCCAGGCCCCTGTACATCAAATCCAGGAGGAAGCATGACGGCCAGCTGATCATTGACCTGAGTGGTATCAGGCGGATCGCCATAAAACCCTTCAACCTCGACTCGCAAGGCAAAATCGGCCGCCGGGGTGTCGGCAGCGTCGCGCGCCACATTGGCCACACGAACGAGCAGCTCTATTTCACCGTTTTCGTTGCGTGGCTCATTGCTGCTGGTCGTCGTATAGCTATACAAGGCGGTTGGGTCAGACGGCGGGCTGATGACCTTCCTGCCCACAATCAGATGCATCGGTTCTCGGTCGGCACTGGGCTCCAATACAACGCGAATGCGGTAAGGCACGGAGCTGGGCGTATCTTCTGGAACCTGAATGCGAAAACGCCACGCGCGCGCCGCAATCGGCTGCAGTGCACCACCAGATTTTTCAGCGGTCGTTTCGTAAAAAGCGCGAGAGGCCAGCGTGACCTCTTCCAGTTTTTCGTAGAAGCCGCCATTGTCCAGATATCGGGCTACGAACAGCGGGTACAAATTAAAGAGCCCACCTCGGTACGGTGCTATGACGTTGTAGGCCTCACCAGCCTGTTTTAGCCCAGCGTCCACCTGGGCCAGGCCTGTTACCTGCCATGGGCCAGGCTGATCAAAAATGTAGCGCAAATACGTCAGACGGCGTGGATCGTCGGGCCGCGTGCTTCCCAGCATCTCACCCATTGCATACCAAAAGTCCCAAGTGCCGTAGCTGCACAAGTACGATAAACCTTCAGCGCGATACTGTTTAATCAGGCTCTGGTCCCGTGAGGTGTCTCGCAGACTCTGAGGCAATGAGGGCCAGTGCAGAGGCTGGTCGTAATAGCGTACCCAATTGCCCCGGGGCGAGCCTTTGAAAGGATGACCGTATCGGTAACCATTGCTGTATTCCAGCCAACGAATCTGAGCATAGGCCGCAGACCCTTCGGTTATCCAATCATCCCCAGTGATACTTGCCTTACGGCATTTTGGGGGGCCAGGGGGAACTGGCTGGGTATGGGCATACTTGAAATATGAAGAGGTGGGATTACTTCTCTGAAGTGCATGAAAGAGTTCGTGTACAGCCGATGCCTCGAGTAGACGCTCCGCTTTGGTTTTTGGTGCAAGAAAGAACGGGCTGGAAGACAGCTGCATTTCTCCGCCGCTGTCGTGTGATGAGACGAAGTCCGCAGTATCTTTTTTAAGGAATGCCAGGTACTGGTCTCCTTTCTTCACTGGAAGATGGCTGTCCTGATTGATTTGTAGTGGCGGGGGGAAACCCATTGATTCATACCACTGGCTGGCCGCGTGCAGCATTTCTTTGTGTTTCTGGGCGATACGCTGTCTTTCGTCGCTAGGGGTACTGGAAGTAAGCTGGTCAATTGCGTCAGCCTTGTCTTCGATCACCCAATCCAGTGTGGGCCATTGTGCCCATACCGGCGCAGCACACAATTGGCCAACAAGCAGGGCCGCCAAAATGCGGCATTTGGCCTTGCTACACACCCTACTGCGAAGTTTGTTCATTAGCCGTTTCCGCGCAAAGTTTTCTCCAAATTCCGTGTGCTCTAGCGTAGCTTCTTATTTAATTTACTACAGGAGAACTGAGCTCACCCCGTTCGAATGAACGGGGTGAGTCGCATGGAAGCCCAACAGAACGGCTTTAATCTGCACGGTAAAGAATCGCTCTTACCAGGCATGTCTGGCTCCCTTCAGAAAAACACCGGAGAGCATCCATGACATATTTTCCCGCTTCGGTTGGCGTGCTTGCCACACAGTCATAGATTGATTATCGCTCCTTCTGGAAGACATCCTGCAAGATGAGCTGCCCCCAAGTGCGACCGCGTGCGTGCACCGGCGCGCCGCCCGACATGATTAATATGATGACCGGTTTCGACATAGCCACCGCTCTTGGTTTCTATAGCACGGCAATGCCTTCGGTCAAGAATCTCACAGATTGTGAGCCAACGCAAAGGGGAAGTGTTGTACCTCGGCCGACGTGAAGTGTTTGGCCAACAACTCACCTATACCTGCCAAGGGGCTGTCGGTCACAACGGCAATCCGTTCGACCTGCTTGTGGTGCTCGCGGACAAAGTGCATGTGAGCGGTGAACGCACCAAAACCTTCCCATCCAGGAAATTTTTGGGCGTGAATCATTATGCCGTGCAGTCTGGCGTGTTTTGAAAGATAGACGTCAACATCGGCGTTTAGGCTGTTGAAGTCTTCTTTGCTCAAAGGCGAACTGGGCGTAATCAGCAGAATACCTTCGGCTTGCATGATGGAATAGTTGATCATATCGCCCTCCCGTAACAGTGTCTTTAATATAGCTCTTTGTGCGCTGTCGCTTGTGGCCGGGCCTGGCCTCCTTCTTCGCGTGGCTATCGAGACCCTGAGTGCAAAGGGTTAGATCACGATGATGAGCGGCTGGACGATACAGCACGCTTATCACGGCGAACAACCCGAATGAATGTTGATTTCCTTGGCGTCTATGCTCGGCGCCTTCAGCTCCGCGTTTGCGCGTGCCTGATCATTACATCCCACCGCATAGCTAAAGGTTGTTTGTTGTTAACGCTCTTGCGGCTGCAGAAAGATGCGTGTGCAGGTTTTCGCGAACAGCGTAACGGTCATGTGTCTCACACAGACCGCTTGCGAGCATTTTCGGTCGGTGCGCTGACAGACAGACATCGTCCTGCAGTAGACCTATGTTTCTAGTACGGTCACCCTTTTAGCACCGTCCCGCGGCCGACCCTGCGCGCATCAATTCACATTATTTGGAGAAGATCATGGAGCTCAACCCCCAGTTCATGACGCTACAGCGCCCAATGCTCGCCGCCGCGATGACGGCAGCGTTAGTACTCACGGTTGCTCAACCCTCGCATGCGGCGACGCCAGAGCCTGCAAAGGCTGCTGTCGCAACAGCTCCTGCCATGGAGCCCGCACAACAATGCCTGAAAGATCTGAGCGCTTTCCAGGGTGAAATGCAGAAGGATGGTTATTGGCGTGGCCTCGCGGGTTACAGCTATGGTTACCCAATGTACGGATATGAAGACGATGAAGGCGTAAATTCACCCGCGCTCACCAAAGACAGTGCAGTGGGTGCTGTAGCGTATTGGCGCGCACGGCCCGGCTACGAGGTTCGTACGCTGCTTGCTGCGACGCAGATTCTGGCGCAGCGCGGTCAGCAGGCATCCTGCGAGGTATTACTCGGTGAAACGCGCGATATCTATCGCCGCTATGCGACGGAAATGCGCAGCGGCAATATGTCCAGTGTCGACTTCTCGAGTTGGCGCAAGGCACAACTAGCAGCAGCAGTGCCGGTGGCTAGCCATGGCGTGTCGTACCGTCCGGATCAATTGATCGGCACCGAAGTGCTGAGCCCCAATGCCGATGCGCTCGGTAGTGTCAACGACGTGGTTCTTAACCCGCAGACCCGGAAGATCGCTTATCTGGTGATTGCACGCGGTGGGCTCTTTGGCATCGACAAGAAGTACGTTCCCGTGCCTTGGGACAATTTCAAGACGACCATCGGCGCGAAGATCCTAGTGCTGGAAACTACGAAGGCCGATATGGCGAAAGCGCCACGTGTCAGTGAAGACCAGTTCTCCGCAAAAAACGGGTTCGATAAGGAGAGTGCACACGTCGATGCCTATTGGTCAGCGCATTTTCCCAAATGAGCTCGCAACCTAACGTCTAAGCGACCAGAGGTCTGTAGGATAAACACACCAACCGCTGCCAAACTGCCCACGTCGTCACTGGCCGAACTCTTGGGGCATAAGCCAATTTTTTGGCTATATGATGTGATTGCAATGTGGGCCTGGATATTCTTCTCTTTGAAGGTTCGGGAGACCAAAGACAAGAGCCTGGAACAAAGCGAAGCACACTGGCAAACAGTAAACCCCCTCGGAGATTTTGATAACCCCAGGGATTAGACGCTACTGGTAACGTGGCTATCTGCGCACGCTTGCTACAGATTTGCCAGCTTCAATGTGCCTGATTTCGCGTGCCGCAGATGACTGCCCGTGTCGGAGTAAAGCGAAGCCTATCCCTCAGAAAGGCTCCACCTGTGCTTGTAAAGACTCATTGCTTCGGCGTTGTTCTGTTGATAAGTTCGCCTTGGTTCAGATCGTTCAGATGTCCCCATTCACTCGGATCAAAGCTCTTCATGGATTGCACGGTTTTTTGATCTACATCGAGTATCAAATCGTCCTTGTCACCATCAACTTTGAATGCGGTGAGAGGAAATGCGAACATCTTGTCTTTCGAAAACCAGCTAGGGTCGAACGCGAGCACAACATAATCCACCTTATTGCCCTGTACGTTAAGAACCAGATCCTTGATTTTTCCTATACTCTTTTTGTCACGACTATCAACGTCTTTGCCAAGCAACTTACTGGCGCGCATCGATCGAAAATCACCAGCGGGCGGGTTGAGACCATAGTTGTTGTCTAGCGCTAACACGTAGCGACTGTTCTCGAGTGCTTTCTGCCAGTCAGTTTTGCTGACTGCTGCTTTGTCGAGCTGGGCGCGCGTAACCTCCTTATAAACCAGAGGTTTGTCGTCGGCCACGTAGGAGAAAGCGCTGAGCGGCACGGCAAATAACTTATCTGATTTTAAAAAGCCGGGATCAAACTCGAGTATTGCGTAGCGCACCTCGGCCGTACTCACGTTAACAATCAAGTCTTCGATTTCACCCACATTTTTACCATCAGCGCCTTGCACGTCCATGCCAATGAACTTACTGGCGCGCACCGCGCTCTGTTTTTGGGCGACTGGCGCCGTCGTTGCTGAAGAGATGGACGTAGGCGTGGTATCGGCAGTCGAGGTTTGAGCGAACGTAACAACTGAAAATGTCGTCATGGATAAGGCGATTGCACTCATTCGCAATGCATGGTGAAAATGTCGATCAGAGAAACGAGGTTTGTGCGATGGCATGAAAAATCTCCTGTTAGATGAAAAACTCAAGTCTGCGCGAGCTTCACGGCTTGCGGAGTGACGTGCCTGATCATCTCCACACTCACTATTCACGCTCATTGCGCAGGCAAGAAACATGCCTGAACCGCGCCATCGATTTTAGGTAAGTGCGCTTTACTGTGACAAGTCTGCGCAACGTATGCCCGCCCTTAGAAAACCAGCGCGGCCAACTGCCGTCCAGATCGTAGGTGCGTTACACATGCCCTGCAGAATCATCGTCGGCTTTATGCGCTGCGACTACTGGCCAGGGGTCGCAGGTACCAGCGCCAACGGCACCATCAAAAGGTTCAGCAATGCCTGTGATCGTCGCAGCGCACTTGACCTTGCCGGCCCAGATTGCGCCCCGTGTTATCAGTGACGGCCAGCGTGTTAACGGTATCAGTAAAGCTGCAGAGGCTATCGGTCGCATCGCCACGTGTGCAAAGGCGCCTGCAAGGCGCATGCGCGGTACGAACTTCTTGCGCCATTGGGCTGCATATTCGTCGCGAACGCCGCGTTGCCATGTTGCGCTGAGCCAAGGCACCGAAGAAAACAGGCGAAAAATAAAGGCAAGGCATTTTAACAAAGTGCCACTCGCTTGACCCTTACTCTGCAGGTTAGGCTTGGGTGGGGAATGCGCTCGCAACATGTTCAAGCCCATTTTCCCACCCATCCGCCACGTCTGGCACTTGCGACAGCCTGTGGTTGGCCCTACTTTCGCCTGCATCAGGCTGCTAGGCTAAAGGCACACTCAGGATTGCAGGTGTGTCGGCAAGCGCTCCCCCTGCTCTCTCGTGATTGACCCGTAACAATAACGGCACCCCTGGACACGAGTGTCCAGACGATATACATCACAGCAAGGAGACAACATTGGCAGAGCGTATTACTTTGGAGAAATCCTTTAAACCTCACTGGGTCTGGGCGATTGCCTTCGGCTCAGCCATTGGGTGGGGCAGCTTTGTACTGCCCGTTGAATGGATGGCGGCTGCCGGCCCCATGGGCGTCATCATCGGCCTGTGGATCGGTGCGCTGATTCTGTGTCTCGTCGGCTTGTGTACCGGGTTCCTGGTCAAAGCCTATCCGGTTACGGGGGGCGCGTTCACGTATGCCTATCTGGCGTTTGGCAGAAAACATGCCTTTTTCTGCGGCTGGTTTCTTATCATGGGCTACGCGGCCATTGTGGCGCTCAATGCCTCGGCATTTTCGCTAATGGTGAAATTCCTGGCTCCAGAATTCGTCAAGCAGGGCTTTCTTTACAGCGTTGCCGGCTGGGATGTCTACCTCATGGAGGTTGTGATCGCCAGTGCCATGCTGATTATTTTTGCCTGGCTCAATATTCGCGGCGCAGACTCGACGGCACAGACGCAATTCTATTTCTGCGTTTTGCTGATCATCGCAGCGACCGGCGTGACGATCGGCATGATCGCCTCTCCCGAGACCTCATTTCACAACCTGATGCCGCCGTTCAAGCCAGGCCTGCCAACTTGGTCCGCCATCGCCGCAATTGTTGCTATCTCTCCATGGGCATACGTCGGATTCGATACCGTTCCCCAAGCGGCCGAGGAATTTAATTTCTCGCCCGGCAAGGCAACCTTTCTGATTCTGGCCGCCCTGGCAGTTTCAGCATCCCACTATTCCATCATGATTATTGCGACTGCACTGGCCATGCCTTGGATGGAACTGGTCGCACAACAGCATTTGTGGGGCACCGGCCAGGCCGTTCTCGGGGTGCTCGGCAAAGTCGGGTTGGCAGCCATCGTCATCGCCCTGTGCATGGGAATTTTTACCGGGCTGATCGGCTTCTATATCTCCTGCAGCCGCCTGATGTTCGCCATGAGCCGCGCCAAGGCCCTGCCGCCCATCTTTTCCCGCCTGCACGGCAAGCACTGCACACCGCACATCAATATCATTTTCGTCTGCGCCCTGTGCCTGCTTGCTCCTTGGTTTGGCCGCTCGGTTCTGCTCTGGATCGTGGATATGTCGGCAGTGGGGATTTCCGTGGCCTTCATCTACTACTGCGCGGTCGCCTATCGCTTGTTCAAATGGACCCCGAACCAAGTGGCACCCGCGTTCTGCAAGGAGGTGGCACCGTACAAAAAGCTCGTCGCGCTGCTGGGGTTTGTATGCAGCCTGGGGTTCCTCGCGCTGCTGCTGATACCAGGATCCCCCGGATTCCTGAAGGGCCCGTCATGGATCGCGTTACTGGCCTGGCTTGGATTGGGGCTGGTGTTCTATCTCGTATTTGGAAAGGCTTATCTGGAAACTCCGAAGGCGGAACTCGACCAGCTGATCCTCGGCCAGGACACCTCTATCTAGCTTGGTAGGCCAGCACACAAGCGTGTGCTGGCTGATCCAGCTGAACCGACGTCGGCCAACCATTTTATTTGATCGGCTGACAGCCTGCACGATACCATCCAAAATACCATCCAAAATACCATCCCAAGAAACCAGCTTCACATTGCTTGAGGCTGCTTGCCGTTGCCAGGGCTTTTAGCGAATATCGGGTTCTCGTATACAAATGAGGTTTTTGTGAGCAAATGGCACATCATGGTATTGGATTGGGTCTTTTACGTAGGAGCTTCCCTCTGTGCCTATAAAAAAGTATGATTAAGTATGAATTCCCAACTCAAAGGTGCCTAACAATGACTACGATCGAACGACTGACTGTGACCATGCCCAAGGAGATGGCTGCCACGCTCAAAAGCGCCGTGGAAATGGGCGATTATGCATCGACCAGCGAGGTTGTCCGAGAAGCACTGCGAGACTGGTCATTTAAACGCCAACTCATGCTTGATCAGTTGACTGCACTCAAGCAAGATATCGACGAGGGCTTGGCTGATGTAGCCGCTGGCCGTACTAGAGAATTTGATGCTCAACGAATCGCCGAGCGAGGGAGAAAGCTATTAGCCGCACGCTCCACCTAACCGAAAGTGCTGAAGCAGACCTATCAGAGATTTGGTCCTACATCGCTGAAGAGGCTTCAGAGAAAACCGCACAACACTTCATTTCAAAATTGCAGGAAACGTGTCGTAAAGTATTGAGCTTTCCTGAGGGACAACCGGCCAGACCGTTGATTGCATCGAACCTACGAGTGACTTTCCACGGTGCTTACGCTATTTACTACACTTACACCGAGGATACTGTCTATAGCGTTCGTGTATTGCACGGTGCCCGAGATATATCGCGAATCATGGCTAAAGGTGGATTTAGCTGATCAAGTTATGGCGATAGTTTTCACCCACATTTCGTACCCTACCCAACTATCAGCCAGGGCGGTCCTGAAATAAACGGTGCCTATACTACGGGCGCGTCCCGGAGCCTCTATGAACAACGAGCCGCTATCAGAGGTCATGCGTATTCGCCTGACCTCCAGTCAGCATCGGCGACTTTCCGAAGCAGCCGCTCTATCTGGTCTGAACCTGTCGGATTACGGTCGCTGATGATTGATGATAGCCCACATAATTTGACATAAATATTTTATAATTCACTTTAATAAAACTTTATAACTATTTGATCTTAATTAAATTTTTTAATCAACTTTATTCCCACTCTATTATAGATAGAAGGAAAAAGTCATTTTAATTCAATACAGTAAACGCGATCACTCCAAGGATGCCATGAAAAATACCATGATCGAAAACCACCTTTGGCTACATCGGAATCTACTGCCATCACCTCTGATTTTGTTGGACTGCCCTCCGGCGGAAGCGTGCCCACGCCAAAAATTACCCGCCTTGCGACTGCTGCATCTCCGTATCCGGCGCTGCTTGATCGGAAACGGTGCTGTCTGATGATGAACGCTTCTGACCTCGCCAAACATGAGGTGGTACAGGCATGCGATAGTGACGGCAGGCCATAAGAAAAATTGGAGCCAGGTGATTTCGGACAGCGCTTATTCGCTCATCCAGCGGATGCTCTTTTATCACACGATTCATTAGACTAAAAACGGCGTCTAGCGAATCATTGAGTGGGAGGCCAGGCACCGACAACCCGTGGTCTCGATCGCCACCCCAGAAAACTTCATCCGTTCGTCCATCGGGAATCCAGACTTGGTGGGTCATGTGCGGAGTGTGCTCTAACAATGTATTACGTAAATGCTCTGCTCGCTCCTGATCTCCCATCATAGCCAACCAAGCAAGCACGAAGGTGTAAAGAATCCCCGCACGCGTATGCTCTTCAAAATATTCGTCGCTGCTGTTTCTTGGATGGGCTAGGAGATCCCGATAATCTGTCGTCGGCGTCGGATAGTGCCGCCGAACGCTTAGTCCATAGCACAGGCGGTCAGACATGCTACGGATGTAATCAGCTACATTAGATAGGCGGCCCCGCACGTCTGCGAGACGCATGAACAGAGCCAGTTCGATCGTGAAATCGTCACGAACTGGGGCGGCAAGCGCCGGGTTCGCGTTCAGCATCCCGATTGCTATGTTGAGCACCTTATCCGCCCCTTCACTCATTGCCTGTGCGAATGACTCGTCCTCCCCGGCACTCATAGCATCCAGCCATAGTCCGTGAAGCGACAATCTCCCCAGCGTCTCGAACAGCGCAATGTTAATGTCTACCGCGTTGCGTGAATTTACGGCCATTGAAAGTGCATAGCGCTTGTCAGCGAACGGGCCAATTTTCTCGACGAGTAGAAGGTGAGCGATGATGAGGTGCAGTTTCAAGACCTGATCGAAATGAGCTAGCCGCTCTTGTTGCATCGCACCCTTGCGCAGGCGGGTACTATCGCAATGGGGCCAACTGCGTAGCAGCACCAACTCGGATGCTCGATACGCAGCCTCAAGGTTATCGGCATCGCGAGCCCATACAAAGAGGATCCAAAGGCACAGGTAGGCCTTGCGTAGCTGGCGCGTACGCTCTGTCTGGTTCTTCGGCTCTATAAAGATGACATTGAGCAAGTGGCGGAAATGCCGATAAGCAACGTCGGGCTGATCAAGCATCGCTAGCGCTTTCTGAAACAGTCCCCTGTTCTCGCTCTCGATTAACTCAGCACGTAACATGCCACCCAGGATTAAATCTGAAAGACGATCCCCGTTCCATTCGGCAAAGTGAATGTTGGCTTTCTCGTTCGCCCTACAGTAACCGCTCCACTGCGCCCGAACATCCTCGCGCATCTCTCCGCCCATGCAGACGCATATAACGACAGGCAGACCCGCAAAATGGGGCGGGATGCGGTTCGGAATATAGTCATCCAAAACCTCATTCAGCGACGGACGCACGGCCTGCTGACCGGTATCCCAATGCTCTCGTGTCAAATCACCGGATTTGATCGCGAATAGGAACAAACTTCGAGCGCCATCACGATCCGGATTGGGTCCGACTGCTGCTACGTCGACACCAGCTTGCCGTGTGCCACGACGAGGACGAGTTAGAACTTCGAAACCACTCTCAGCCAAAAGGTCAGGCAGAATAGCGTCGAGTTCGTCACGCTCGCGTAGCGAGCGCAGATAGTGCATCACGACAAGTTTCATCTCTGTTCTCGCCGCTCAAGCCTGAAGTGGAGGAGCATATGGTCGAGGCCAACCGGGTCAATGATGTCGAGGATGGGCAACTCGGACGAGATCGAGAACGAATGCATCGCAGTCTCGGTGAGATGCGTGGTGCCCTCTCCGGTGTGGATCGGCGTCAACGACGATCGGCCATACAGGATGTATTGTTTAGCGAAGAGATCCTCAAAAATAGATTTCCTGCGTCCCTGCTCTATGCCCCGTTCCATCTGCTCGTGCCATTGGACATGTGCCACCTCGCGCAGCATTTCGCTAGGGTGCAGCTCGACTAAACGCTCAATACCTTCCATCGCATCCTGAATTGCTGCCTTTCGTGTGAGCAATTCAGCAAGGTCCGGGATGCTTTCGGCATAACGCTCAAGGTAGTCCTTCAACTTGCCCCCATAGCTCACGAGCAAGGGGTGATAGATCAGATCGAGGACATCATTTTTGATATCTGAAGAACCATCGCGAAGTACCGCTAACGGTATGACAACTGCGACCATTGGATCAATGAAGAACCACCCGACGGCCTTGCGGCAAAGATATAGTTGATCCGATGGCTCCAATGGAAGAGATGACGTGGGGATGGAGAAAGGCGGATCGTCATTTCCGACACCGCAAATTTCGCTAGCCACGCATTTATGGGTATGCGTGCTCCCGTTCAGCAGCCAGTACACGACTGCGCCACCCAGCACATCAGAGCCGACATTTTGCAACGCGTGGTAGGTACTCTGGAACGCGTCTAGCGTAATCCGACCTTTTGAGCGATCAAATAACTCACTAAGCAGACAAATCACTTTTTCAGCATGCCCAGCACCCACGAGCTGATATGCTGCATGGTCGAGGTGCGAAATCGTTCCTGCGCTATCGGGGTCAACATCCGCAGCGGCATCAAGGCACAGGTTCAAAGCGTTTTCTGTGAGACCGACTCGGTGACGCCATAGCAGGTCCACTGCCAAGTGAATCGAGATGGGACGCCTCGTCTGAAAGACCCGTTCAAGTTGTTCGCCAAAGCCGACTGGTGCAAGTGTTTTTCGCTGTGCAGCAGCACGATAACCCGCTTCGAGGGACTGGAGTGCGATGTCTTCGTCATTGCTGGACGCTCCTTGAAGCAGGATGTTGAGCACCTCACCGTAGCGTTCACCCAGTTCCATGGCACCCAAAGCCGTGAGGGCGGCGAGCTTCGCCCCCCGCTCGTGAGCCTGCGCGAAAATGAGCCCTTCCTCGATATCGGCATTCATTACGAGAACCGTGAATAGTTGACGCAGAGCCAGGTTATCGCCGGCACGTACTGCTTCGTAGACCTTGGAAGATCTGACTGAGTTCTTCTTCGTCCATTCCCCAAAAGCAGTACTAGGGGTGCCAGCAGCCAGGTCATTTCCGCCCGCATCAAGCAGGCGCGTGATGAAGGCAAGAAGGACATCCTGATCTACGTTCAGAAGGGGTATCAGATCGCATAGAACATGCTGAACAAGGAAGAAGCGTGGTCCCTCCAACTCTGCCAGAGCTTCTTCGATATTAAGGTCAATCGGTGGCGCATCAGCAGCGTTCAATATAGTTGCAAGAGTCTCGAGCAATGCAGAATGGCTATCATCCAAGCGCCGATACCCACGATGCGCAACAGTACGAACCAAACCGCATGTGCGGAGCTGCGTAGCCAATTCCGTCTCGTCTACCGACGTCCCCTCTGTTGTCATTGCTTTACCTATTGGATCCGTAGAGTGAAGACTGCTCGTTTTTCCGGCGCTTGCGTTCCTGCTCCGCGATTTCTCCCGGCTGCAATGCCAGCTCAGCGTTGGTCATGCCCTCCAGCACGCCGCGTAGGCGGATGGTGCAAGGAATGGGCGGCGGCTTGAACTCGTAGCCGCTGACGATCATTTCGGCCGCGACTTCCGCGGTGATGAAAAACGGCTCGATACGGTCGTCCTGATGCAGTTCTGTCATGCCTCATCCTCCTGGCCTACGGCCATATTTGCGCAGCCCTATGCCTTCACCAGCTTCGCAGCCTTGGGATCGTAGATATACCCAGTGATGCTGCCATCTTTAATTCGCGCGACAGCCTCATCAATCACGAACAACGGAACAAGAAACCACTCCTCCGGCTGCACGGGATGGCCGAAACGGTCATTGATGGTGATGCTCAGCCGTGCAGGTGCGAACAGCCGGTGGAACAGACTCTCCATCCGGCTGCGGTTGATGCCTGCGAGCTTGTAGGTCGCTACCACTTCCACTTTCGCCAGCAGATAGGTCGAGTCGTGTTCGGCGTTGGCGATGCGCGTCTCCACTCTGCCACCAGTTACACCCACCTTGTGGATGACATCTCGATGCTGCGCAACATAGGGATGATCGGACAGCGAGCGCAGGACGTAGATCGTGCCGCTTTCGACATCATCGGCTTCAAGCTCACCACCGAAGGAAAGCTGTCCGCTCTCGGGCGAGGCCAGCCGACGTGCGACAGGATCGTCGTAGAACGCGCGCTGGAGAGAGCGCAGCAACAGGTTGCTTTCGGTGCCGTTGGAGAAGATAAGGCGCAAGCGACGGTCCACTTCCCCGGCGGTGGTTTTCAACGGATCGCCGACCTCGGCGACATAGAGCGTGATGCCATCGAGAACGAAAAAATCCCCGGCTTCAATCGCTCGGTTGTCCGCTGTGATGGGCTGAGCCTGACGCAAGCCGGTCTTGACTTCCGTTTGCACACGCTCGAACAAAGGTTTGAACGCATCAAAGTCTTCGCACGGCTTTCGATCCGCAATCTCCTCAGCGGCCCGCTTTTCGGCGCTGGTTCGGACATGGCGCAAGACTGTTATGTCGTCCGCGTCGGCAACGCCCGCCAGCTCGACAGCCAGGTCGTCGATGTCGATGGCGTCATCTGCTGAAGCGGCATCGGTCTGTGCCTCAGCAAGCAAGCCCTGATGGTCCAGCGGCTCCAGCAAGGCACGGCAGTCCGGGAGTGCGCGTAGACGGTCGAGCCGCACGGCATACAGACGTTCGAATATATCGCGGTCTTCGCCATGCTGCGGCGCACGCCCATGCTGCTCGGTAAAGCGTTGGATTTCCTCGAAGCCGGCGATGACACGCTCCTCGCTGGCGGGGCGTCCTTTTTTCTTCTCAGGCAGCGCGAACTCGGCCAGTTCTGCTGCCAGGTCATCAAGATCGAAGTTACTCATAGCGCCCCTCCGCCCTAAAGCGCATGAATGCGGCTGCGCCTTCGGCAAGGTGCTTTTCCCAGGCATCTTGCGAGGTTGCCGATGGAAGCCGCCCGCGTTCGCGTTTGAACTCAGCCGCGCGCTTGGCGATCACTTTGGCATCGTCAGGCGTGATTGTGGTGCGCTTGGCCGAGATGGCCGCTGCGACCTGCTTCAAGCTGTCTTCGCTCATGGTCTTGGCGAGGATGGCATAGGCTTCGCCGAAGGGGTTGATGCGGTCGATCAGGTCAATATCCAGTTCACGCACGTCCATCGCGAAGCGGCGTACGCCGTCGAGCAAGGCCGTATTGGGCGACCCATCACTTTCGCCGTCAGTAACAAGCCGCTTGGCCTGCTGCGTAAGGTTGAGGGCGGCGATGGCGTGCTGGCGCACCGCCTCCTGATCTTCGGCGTCAAGCTCGGGGTATTTGTCCTTGATGATCTTGCCCATGCGAACCTGCGTCAGCTCTTCGGGCACCAACTCCTCATCGAACAGGCCGCGCTCGATGGTGGGCTTGTCCTGCACAAAAGCTGCAATCACTTCGTTCAAGTCTTCTTGGCAGATACGCGCAGCCTCCTGGCTTTTGGGCTCAGCCAGGCCCTTGATCTCGATCTGGTAGGCCCCGGTCTGCTCGTTGACACCAAAATTGCAGCGATCCGGGTCATAGCCCCCATCGCCATAGTCAAAGCCCGGCGTCGGGCCGCTGTCGGAGTTCTTGGGCTTGAACTCGAAGCGCGGGGCCAATACCTGCTCCATCAGCAGGCTCGCTGCGATGGCCTTCAAGGTATCGTTGACGGCCTCGGTGACCGCCTCCTCGGTCGCATCTACCGCAGCGATCAGGTTGGTGAACCGTGCTCGGGCCTTGCCCGGTGCATCTCTGGTGGCACGGCCAATGATCTGCACGACCTCGGTCAGGCTGGCGCGGTAGCCCACAGTTAGCGCGTGTTCGCACCAAATCCAGTCGAAGCCCTCTTTCGCCATGCCCAGCGCGATGATGATGTCCACATAGTCGCGATCCACCTTCATTTCTGCCGCACGAAGGCTTTCCTGTATCTTGGCCTGACTGGCTGGGTCCACCAGGTCAGCGATACGCAGCACTCGGCCATCGGGACGTTTGACTAGCTGGAAGCCTGTCGCGGGGTCTGCTCCTTGCCAATCGCCAAGCTCGCCGAGAATGTGCTCCACCTCCTTGATCTTGTCCTTCGTGCTTTCACGCGAATTGACGTTGGGGATGTGGATGATGGTCTTCTCGGCAGGATCAAGGACATTGAGAATGTCATCGACATAAGGCCCACTGTAGAAGAAGTAACCGATGTCGAGTTGCTTGAGGTACTCGTAGCCGTTGAGCTGCTCGTAATAGGTGTAGGTGACGACATCGAACTTCGACTCGTCCTGCGGCGCGAGCACGGCCTCAGCGTCGCCCCGGAAATAGGAACCCGTCATGGCGACAATGTGCGTTTTGCCCCGCTCGAAGAACTGCCCCAGGTGCAAGCCAAGCTTGTTGTCAGGGTTGCTTGAAACGTGGTGGAACTCATCGACCGCAATCAGCCGGTCGTCGAACGCCTCTACGCCATAGTTATCGACCGCGAAGCGGAAGGTCGCGTGGGTGCAGACCAGCACCTTGTCATCGCTTTCGAGAAACGCGCCTAACGACTTGACCTTGCCGCCGTTGTCGTTACCCGGCGCATTGCACAGGTTCCACCTGGGCTCAACGTGCCAGTCGGCCCAGAAGCCGTATTTCGACAGCGGTTCGTCGTTGAAGCTGGCCCCGATGGACTTTTCCGGCACCACGATAATTGCCTGCTTGATGCCCTGATTTTCAAGCTTGTCCAGTGCCACGAACATCAACGCACGGCTCTTGCCCGATGCCGGTGGCGACTTGATCAGCAGATATTGCTCGCCGCGCTTTTCAAAGGCTCGCTCTTGCATGGGCCGCATCCCGAGGGCATTCGCCTTGGTCGAGACACCATTGCGGGCATAGCTAACGGAAACGGAGGGAACAGCGCGTTGTTTGATAGTGTTGTCGATGGTCATGATTCGTCGTCCGCATTGGCTGTATCTGCATCACCCATCAGCTCTTGCTCGATCTGTTCGATGCTTGGCAAATCTGTCGCCAGTTCCGGCGGCAGGGATTCAATCAGTTTGTATTCCGCCACGCCCAGTGGTTGATTATTTTGACGCAGCGCGTATTCGGCCACGACCTTGTTCTTGCTCTTGCATAGCAGCAGGCCGATGGTCGGGTTGTCCTGCGCGTGTTTGACCTGCGCATCCACAGCCGTCAGGTAAAAGCCCAATTGCCCTAGATGCTCGGGCTTGAACTTACCGGCCTTCAGTTCGATGACCACATAGCAGCGCAGCTTGAGGTGATAGAACAGCAGGTCGATGAAAAACTCATCACCACCCACATCCAGCAGCACCTGCCGCCCGACAAAAGCGAAACCAGCACCCAGCTCCAGTAGGAATTCGGTGACGTGTTTGACCAGCGCATTTTCGATAGCGCGCTCACCCGCTTCGCGGCTCAAACCAAGAAAGTCGAAGCGATATGGGTCTTTCAGAGATTCACGCGCCAAATCGGACTGCGGCGCAGGCAAGGTGGCCGAAAAGTTGGTCACTGCTTTGCCGTTACGCTCCAGCAAACGGGTTTCGATGTGGATGTTCAGCACGTTGCGCGACCAGCCGTGCTGGATGGCGCTTTCAGCGTAGGCCAACCGCTGTACCGGGTCTTTTAACTGCGACAGCAGCACGAGGTTGTGACCCCAGGGCAATTGTCCAACAGCCTGTTGGACAATTTGCTCGTCGGGCCAAGCCGCCGCGAACGCCCGCATGTACATCAGGTTAGCGCGGGAAAAGCCTTTCATCTCCGGGAAGGCCGAACGCAAGTCCTGCGACAGCCGCTCGATGACTTTCGCACCCCAGCCCTGCGCGGCCTGCCGTGCAAGGATGTCCTGGCCAATCTGCCAGTACAGCAGCACCAGTTCACGGTTGACCGCCAGCGCAGCGCGTTGCTGGGCTGTGTGGATGCGGGTTTTCAGCTCGGCCAGCCAATCGACGTAGCCTTCAGGCACTGGTGTCAGCTTGACGGGTTTTGCATCATCGGTGCTCATGATTTTTTTCCCCACGGCACGTTCTCTGAATCAGTCACGTATTTCGCCGTCAACCGACTGGTATAGGTGTCGTCGTAGCCGCACAAGGCCAGAACAGACAACTCCAGGTACCACAGGCTCAACTTCCATGCATCCACGTAGCAATCGTGCACTTTCTTCTTGCTAACGGGATGAACCAGAGAATTTCGGATGTCTGTGATGGCGTGCGGCGCATCCACCCACTTGGACTCTTTTCTGAAGGCGTCATTCGCTTGACGGATGTCCGGTGTGGTATCCATGATCTCGTTCGGAATCCCACATACGGTGAAAAACATTCGCAGCCGGTCGGAAGCACGCAAGTCATCGAAACCCTTACCAGAGATCATCTTACGATCCACCACAAGGTAGTGGTATGCCAATCGCTCCAAGGCAGACTGTGCCAGGATGATAGCCGCATCGATACCCGGCGAACCGCCATTCGTGTTGGCCTGTGCATACCAATAGATTGACGATCGCAGACAGTCCCTCCACTCCTCCGACTGCTGCCAACGCTTTACGAACAGCGGGAAGAGAAGTTCAGCTTGACTCGCTTTGAACGGGTTGAACCACGAATAAGGCGGCTTGATAGCATGCGGGGAAGCAAAGGTCTTCCACGTCGTCGCGCCTGCAGCATCGGCTCCCACCCCACATACAGGCGCACACTTTCCACCTTTGATGAATGAGAGGAAGTTGTTAAGGAGATAGCATTGCTCGCTGGCATCGTCCCCCGAGAACAGCTCGCCGTCCTTGCGCTCCAGCTTCACCATATGCGTCAGGAAACAACCACCTTCGGCTTTGATTCGATCCCAAGCTTCACGCGCAGCACCATCCGGTAGTTCTTGAAGGGAAATTCTCCATTCTTCAGATTCCAGCACTAACAAAGCACACCCTGCAGGTGCAGATGTCTGATGCTGGCCACCACGGAAATCAGGAAAATTAAAGAGGTGAAAGATTGCCGCAACCGAAGTCTTGGAGTGCATGTCACTCAACGCCAGCGGCTCGAACCGAGGCATCCAATGCAATTCCAATATGACATCATGTGCGTTGCTCTTCACACGAAACCCCTCAACCTTCTGGCCATTGAAGGAAAGCGATTGATCCTCCGACTCATCGAAACAAAAACGGAATGCATCTGCCTCCGTCGCACCTCGAAGCGACGCATGAAGGGTCACACGCGGACTGGGAAGAAATTGCAGCAACACGTCAGCATTTCCGGAATAGCTCTTATCCCGCCACTCCAGTTCCGCTGTACCCTGGAGCAGACGGACAGGCTTGGGCGCGGGAGAGAAATCGTATGCTGGCTGCAAAGGCCCAACGTGATTCATGCCCTCCTCCTCGCGACTGCTCTTCTTGCCGTGTCCTTCTTCCTTGGTGCTTTTTCAGCTGCCGCCGTCATTTTGGTGTAAAGGTCAAATAGCTTTTCCAGCCGCTCGGTGTCGTTCTTGAAGCGCCGACCGATGTAGATGCGCTCCAGCACTTCATCGTTGCGATCATGGGCGGCACGCAGGTCAGCGGGCATATTCTCGGGGTCGTACAGGTCCGCGATGGTCGCGGGGAAGTGATGCTCGCGCGTCAACAAGATATCTTCGGCGCAACGGGTGAGGTCGGCCTTGTTTTTATCCGTGAGCATTGGCACAGGAAAGGTGTTCCAGCCAAGGACATTCGAGTAACGGTAACGTGTCTCAAGCTGGCCACAAACCGTGGCGATCCAAATCAAGTGAATACGAGAAGCGAGAAACGCCAACTGCCAAAGCGGCGCGTCGAAAACAACGAAAGCCTCGCTAGACACTATGTTCGACGCATCCAAGACTCCTGCAGGCAGGTACGAACGTGACTCGGAGGAGGTTCGAGGCATGACAAGCGCTAGGTTCTGGGCAGTCCGCATCTCTCGCATCTGGTGGGGTCGCGCTGCCATTGCCCTACCGCCAGCATCCGAGCTCCTCAATCTCATGGCGCGAACCCTCTCAATACGGTCTGCAATCTCGGGCACACTTTTAGCGCCATCAAGTCGATCGCCCTCAATCCATAGACAGTAGCGCTCTAAGTTGTTAATGAATTCCTTGGACCCGTAGATACGACGAATGAAGTTGCGCTGTTGCTCGGGTCGCAGATTCAGGGCTGCAAGCTCCGATCTGGAAAGGAGTAGATTGCCACCGTCGTAAGGCATGTTGCCGAGGTCCATTGGCGACAACCCATTGATCGGGGATGAGCTCTTGACCACCAAGATGTCGGAGCCACCTACCAAGTAGGAGTTGAT
Source organism: Alcaligenaceae bacterium (assembly GCA_013416395.1). Classification (GTDB taxonomy): domain Bacteria; phylum Pseudomonadota; class Gammaproteobacteria; order Burkholderiales; family Burkholderiaceae_B; genus Allopusillimonas. The sequence goes on along the minus strand of JACCEP010000003.1, from coordinate 221,785 downwards.
GTGCGGAACCTGTCTAACGGTGACGGTGCCGTCGTCCGAAGTCGCGTAGAGCTGCCGTGTCGGCTTCAGCGTCCGAGACAGCCCGATGATCGCCACCGTTACGCCCGCATTCTTGCTTGCAAGATTGGACCACTTGAATGATGTATGAGCGAAGATAATCTGATGGCCACCCCCAAAAAGAAGAGGCCAGATCAGCGGAACCTGATGACCTTGGCACAAGGAGTTTGTCGCCACGAAGGCAAACGACGCTTGGGTGTGCGTCCCGTATTCAACGGCCTTCACGAACCAGCACCCTACATAGTCAATGTAGCCATGCTTGACTCCTCGTGAGCCGAGAAGGTGCTCCATATCGTCAAGCTGCTGAGGCGACTTCTTCCCTTTACCCGCATACGGCGGATTGCCGCATAGGTAAGTCTCGCCCCCCTCGTTTTCGAAGTCGATCTCGGCCTGATCGAGTGGTAACTCGAACAAGTCATCAGCTTGCATCTTCACGCCCGCCCCTGTCGGGGGGCAGATACTCAACCAGTCCAACCGCAACGCGTTACCGCAGGTAATCCAGTTCTCGTTGCGCAAGGGCAGAAATTCAGCCAGCGCCAGCTTCTGGCCTCGATACAGCACATCACACTGATACTCGGCGATGACCAGCGCGAGGCGTGCAATCTCCGCTGGAAAGTCACGTAGCTCGATCCCGCGAAAATTGGTAACCGGGATATCAGACGCACGATCTGTTTCGCCGCGCCGCTTGTTGATCTCCGCCTCGATGGCGCGCATTTCCTTGTAGGCGATGACCAGGAAGTTGCCCGAACCACAAGCCGGATCAAATACGCGGATACGGGCAATGCGCTTGCGCAGGTTCAGCAGAGTACGCGGGTTTTCGCCGGCCTCTTCCAGCTTCTCCCGCAGGTCGTCGAGAAACAGCGGATTGAGCAGCTTTAGGATGTTGGGCACGCTGGTGTAATGCATGCCCAGCTCGCCGCGTTCTTCGTCTTCGGCAATGGCCTGAATCATCGAGCCAAAGATGTCCGGATTGATCTTGGTCCATTCCAGCCCGCCGACGTGCAGCAGGTAGGAGCGGGCGATACGGCTGAAGCGCGGCACCTCGTCACTGCCTGAGAACAAAGCGCCGTTGACGTAAGGAAACTCTGCCGCCCAGCGCGGAATACCGGCAGCGGCCCGCGCTTCACGCTCAGTGTTCATGGCGCGAAACAGCGTGGCAATGACCTCGTGCGTATTGGAGGCGTCGCGCTCACTCATCTGCGCAATGGTATCGGTGAAGCGCCCCTTGCCGATGAAAATATCGGTGTCCTCGGCGAAAAAGCAGAAGATCAGCCGCGCCATGAGTTTGTTCATGTCGTGGCGGCGCTCCGCCGTGCCCCATTCGGGGTTGTCTTTCAACAGTTCAACGTACAGGCGGTTGAGGCGGCTGGTGGCGCGGATGTCGAAGGCGTTTTCGCTGATCTGGCGAACAGTACTGATGCCCGCCAGCGGCAGGAAGAAGCCGAAGTGGTCGGGAAAGTCTTTGAAGGCACAGGCGACGGTCTCGCCACTGCCCAGGTCTTCGGCTTCGAAATCCGAACCATCGGTGGCAAGGATGAACTTGGCCTTGGCCTTACTCGTGGCCGGGCTGGCCTTGAGGGCGGCCAGGGTCTGCGTGACCTGCCCAGTGTCGCAGCTCAGAATGTGGATGTTGCTGGTCTGGAGCACACCGCCAAGGTCGGATTTGTTCGACGCCCCTGCACGCAGGCGCTTGATGGTCGTCGCCTTGTTGCCAAACGCCTCAAGAAAGGCGTAGGGGAACTCTGCGGGGTCAAAGGGCTGCTCCGCAAGATCGGTGATGGCTTGTTCAATTTCTACGGCGTTCATAGGGCCTCCCCTCGGGGTGTAGCCACCTGGCCGCTGCTGTTCTGCGGGGTGCTCATGTCTTGTCCTGCATTTTCTCTGCTATCTGCGCGGCAATCCAGCGATCCAATTCGCTGCGGCGAAACCGCCAGGTTCCGCCCAGCTTGAATCCCGGTATTTCTCCCTGCTGGGCCAACCGGTACACGGTCTTCTTCCCTGCCTTAAGGTATATCGCCACTTCATCCAGCGTGAGAATTCCGCTATCGGGTTGGTTCATGTCAGGTGGCTCGCTTGGTGTTACGCGGCTAAGTTTTCCAAAGTTTGGCCAAGTTTACCATTTAGCACACTCAAATGAACCCCAAATCTCGACGGCAACACCACGGCGTCGGCCAGCCAAGGCTTAGATGGATTACGCCAGGAAGGTGGTCGTCGTGTCTTTTTCCGGGGATAACACGCAACGTAGTACCCTTTGACCTGTATAGCCGTGCTATCTGTGGCTTCATTTGAATAAAACGGGTTGGGCGATATCCGCGAGAGGTGTGCGATGGGCAGGAAAGAAACCAAGGAAGCGATTGCAGACAGCCGAGCCGGCCGCGTGACGCGGGTTGGAGCCGTCGCCAAGCTATTAGTCGAACTGAACGCGGATGATGTGCTGGCCGAGACCGCAGCCGCCGGCGGGTAACCGCCAATGTGCAAACAGAGGCACATCACGAGCGGCGTCAGGCGACCCACTGGTAGATCGCTATTTCCACCAGTACCTGCTGGCTCAGACCATACAGCCAGCCGACAAAGAGGAACTGCGCAACCAAGCGCGCTTGATGGTGGACTCAAAACTACCTACCCGCTCCATGTACTGGTACATCAGCCCAATTTCTTCTGGCGTCAACGCTCGGTCGCGTGGCTCGAATCGAGCGATGCTGGTTGGACGCACCAGCTCCGCCGGGTTTTCGACCTTCTGCCCACGCTCGATGGCCCAGCGAAAAACTTGAAGCACGATTTCGCGTGCATGAACGGCGGTGGCCGGTGCGCCTCGCTCAACGATGGCATCGGTCAGCGCCCGCAAGTCCTCATGGGTAATTTCTACCAGCTTCTGATTGATGAATTTCGGCTTCAGCTCGCGTTCATAGACCGAACGGCGTATATCGCGGGTGGAGTCGGCCATCTGGTAGCTGCGCAGCCACTTCTCCGCCCAGGCACCAAACGTCTCCGCATCTTTCACTCGCGCCTTGTCGCGGGCCTTCTCCTTGGCCGGCGACTTGCCAGCCGCAACCATCTTCTTGGCGTCATTCAACTGCTCACGGGCTTCAGCCAAGGTGATGCCACCGACGCCATAGCGACCAAAGGTGATGGTCTCCTGCCGTCCGTTGATTGAGTAGTTGTAACGGAACGAGATGGAGCCGGCTGGAGTCACGGCCACATAGAGACCTTCTCGGTCATTCACCTTGTAGAGCTTGTCCCTGGGCTTGAGATTTCGCAGCTTGGTATTGCATGGCATCGTCAGTCGATAGTACCAGCTTTAATGCCATGCTCAAACGGTGCTTGCTGCTTCCTTCTGTTGCCAGACCATGCCAGACGAAAACACAAAAAAGCCCGCAATTACGCGGGCTTCAGAGCATTTCATGCCATCAGGTGCCTGACGGTGCCAGACGCGAGATCATTCCCACTCAATCGTCGCAGGCGGCTTGCTCGACACGTCGTACGTAACCCGATTAATGCCACGCACCTCATTAATAATGCGTGATGACACACGCTTGAGCAGGGAATACGGCAGTTCGGCCCAGTCAGCCGTCATGAAATCAGTGGTTTGTACCGCGCGTAGCGCCACAACGTACTCATAGGTACGCCCGTCACCCATGACACCCACCGACTTCACCGGCAAAAATACCGCAAAGGCCTGTGAAGTAAGGTCGTACCAGCTTTGCCCACTGACTGGGTCTATGGTATTGCGCAGCTCTTCAATAAATATCGCATCAGCGCGACGCAACAGGTCTGCAAACTCTTTTTTGACTTCGCCCAGTATGCGCACGCCCAGGCCTGGGCCAGGAAACGGGTGCCGATAAACCATGGCGGGTGGCAAACCCAGGGCCACGCCCAGCTTGCGCACTTCGTCTTTGAACAGCTCGCGCAGTGGCTCAAGCAGTTTTAAATTAAGGGTTTCGGGCAGCCCACCTACATTATGGTGTGACTTGATCGCCACCGCCTTGCCGGTTTTTGCGCCGGCTGACTCGATGACGTCGGGGTAAATAGTGCCCTGCGCCAGCCAGCGCGCATTGCTAAGCTTGCTAGCCTGGTCTTGAAAAATTTCTACGAACTCGCGCCCGATGATTTTGCGTTTGGCTTCAGGGTCAGCCACCCCGGCCAGCTTGCCAAGAAACACTTCAGAGGCTTCAACATGAATAATCTTGATGCCAAAGTGCCCGGCGAAGGTCTCCATAACCTTTTTGCCTTCATTTAGCCGCAGCAGGCCATGATCAACAAACACGCAGGTAAGCTGGTCGCCAATAGCCTTGTGGATAAGCGCGGCGGCCACAGAGGAATCTACTCCGCCTGACAACCCGAGAATGACCTCATCGTCACCCACTTGGGCGCGAATATGCGCGACCGCCTCTTCGACATAATCAGGCATATTCCAGTCATGGTTGCAGCCACATATCTCGGTGACAAAGCGCGACAAAATGGCTTCACCCTGGGCCGTATGGGTAACTTCTGGATGAAACTGCAGTGCGTAAAAGCCACGGTCTTCATCGGCCATGCCGGCAATGGGGCACGATGGCGTGGATGCCATAAGCTTAAAGCCCGGTGGCAGCGCGGTAACCTTGTCACCGTGGCTCATCCATACCTTGAGCATGCCATGGCCTTCAGGTGTTTCGAAGTCTTGTAAGCCACTAAGTAAGCGGGTGTGGCCGTGTGCACGTAATTCAGCGTAGCCAAACTCGCGGTGATCAGACCACTCTACCTTGCCACCCAATTGTGTAGCCATAGACTGCATGCCGTAGCAAATGCCCAGCACCGGCACACCAGCTTCAAACACTTTACTGGGCACTTTCAGAGAGGCTTCAGCATAGGCAGATGCATGGCTGCCTGAAAGAATAATGCCCTTGAGGCCATCGCGCTGCGAGGCGATAAAGTCATCATCGACATCGCCAGGGTGTATTTCGCAGAAAACGCCAGCGTCGCGTACGCGGCGGGCAATAAGCTGAGTGACTTGTGAACCGTAATCGAGAATAAGGATACGCTGGTGCATGGCTTGGCAGAAAAAAGAAATCAAGGCGTTAATGTACTGCATCAGCGGGCTTTGCGCTGGCGCGCGAGTGTCTCTGCGGCTACATTAATGAGTATTCTGGAGTTTGTATGCAACACCAACAACCCTCTGCCGCCCAACTCGCTTTCTCAGGCATGATCGCACTGGCTGTCGCGATGGGTATAGGGCGATTCGCGTTTACCCCTTTGCTCCCCATGATGCAGCAAGACGCTGGCCTTGAACTGGCGCAGGCCGGCTGGCTGGCGGGTGCCAACTACCTGGGTTATCTGGTTGGCGCTGTGGCTGCGGGTGCCCTTCCCTGGTCAGTTGCTACACAGCTACGTGTGGGGCTTGCTGGTGTGGCCATCACCACAGCCCTTATGGCCATTGGCGACAGTTGGGCTGCTTGGGCGACGTGGCGCTTTATTGCTGGCCTGGGCAGCGCCATTGTTCTGGTCAGCACGGCGACCTTATGTATGGGCAGGCTTGCGGCCTTGGGCCAGTCTAGCAAAGCGGGCATTGTATTTGCCGGGGTGGGGGGTGGCATTGCCCTGGCTGGGCTGCTCTGTATGGGCCTGGCCTTGGCGCATGTTTCGTCATCGATGGCCTGGCTTATCATGGGGTTTATGGCATTGCTCGGTACAGTTGCTGCACGCCGCCTCTGGGCCTCACCCGCGTCCACCACCACTTCTTTCTTACCCTCGGTGCCCGTCCCCACGGCCTCCGGCACGGCTAAAGTCCCGGGGCCGAAGGCATGGGCTGACGGCGTGATTGTGGATGGGATCTCCGGTAGAGGCTCCGCGCCTCGCGCTGCGAGCACCTCTCTTGACGGCACGATGGTCGCCCACCCACACGATGAACCAGGGGCGAGCGACACTGCCCTCCCCATGCTGCAATCGCCTTCTGAAGAGTCAGCTCACAACGTGCTTTTACGTCATTGGCGCATGATCGTCTGTTACACCAGCTTTGGCTTTGGTTATATTCTGCCTGCTACGTTTTTGCCAGCTCAGGCGCGTCAGCTGGTGTCTGACCCCGCAATTTTTGGCCTGGCGTGGCCGGTATTTGGCATTGCTGCCGCCGTTTCCACCTTGCTCACCAGCCGGCTGCTGCAAGCCTTTTCGCGCCGTAAGATCTGGATTGTTTCCCAGCTTATTATGGCGGTGGGCGTATTGCTGCCGGCGCTGTGGAGCAGCATTGCTGCAATCGTCATCGCCGCCCTGTGCGTCGGAGGTACGTTGCTGGTGATCACGATGATTGGCATGCAAGAAGCTCAGGCCCGTGGCGGGTCGCACACCCGAATTCTGACCGCCGCCATTACCGCTGCATTTGCGCTTGGCCAGCTTATTGGGCCGATCTTCTTCAGCGTTATCCATGACTGGCTGGGCGTTAGCCTGAACGTTGCCCTACAGCTGGCCAGTGCCGTGCTGGTGGTGGGTGTTTTCTTTCTGCTGCGCCCTTTTCCGTCCGCGTCTTCGCGTGCCGCTCCTTCTCTTTGATTACTGCGAGTATCCACCCCATGACTGTTTCTAATTCAACTACGGCGATAGCCCCTCTTACGTTTGTTCTGGTGCATGGCGCCTGGCATGGCGGCTGGTGCTGGGCGCGCGTTGCCGAGCAACTGCGTGCTGAAGGTCACGTTGTTTATACCCCAACCTGTACCGGGCTGGGCGAACGCAGCCACCTGCTGTCGAGCGACATCACGCTGCAGACGTTTGTGCAAGACATTGTCAACGTGCTGGTCTGGGAAGACCTTAACAATGTCGTTCTTGTGGGCCACAGTTTTGGCGGCATGACCATAACCGGCGTGGCTGATGTGGTACCTGACCGCATCAAGAAGCTTGTATATCTTGATGCCTTTATTCTGGAAAGCGGTATTTCAACGCTCGATACGCTGCCCGCCAATATCATCGAAAAGCTGGAGGCAGGCGTAGAAAAAGCCGGTGGGCCAGTGCCGGTACTGGCCCCTCCTAGGCTGGAAGCGCTTGGCCTTACCGAGGCGGATGACTTGGCATTTGAAGAAGGCCGCGTTACCCCACACCCCTACAACACCTATCGTACTGCCCTGCAGCTTAAAAACCCCGTTGGCAACAACCTGCCCGCCGCCTATGTGCAGTGTGTAGAGCCTGAGTTTATGGCTGTGCGAAGTTCGTTTGACTGGGTAAGGGCCAACACGTCATGGCAGGTAGAAACGCTGCGTGCCGGGCATTGCGCCATGGTCTCACACCCTGAAGATGTGACGCAGACTTTGCTGGCTGTTGCCGGAGTTTGAGTGTTGGGGGCGCAGACGGTGCTGATGCGGGCCAGCACCTGGTGGATACTGGCCTGAAACCAGAAAGCTGCCAGGTTATCGCGCTAACGTAACGCGAACGGCTCTTTAAATAGAAAAGCCTTGGCGTATGATGCCGCGCGACCCGTTCATTGCAATGAGTAGCGCGGCAAGCCTTTGGGTGGCTTAATCAGCCCTGTAGTTAGGGGCTTCTTTCGTGATCTGCACGTCGTGCACATGTGATTCACGCACGCCTGCTGAGGTGATTTCGACGAATTCTGCCTTGTTGCGTAGGTCTTCGATGGAAGCGCAGCCACAATAGCCCATGGAGGCACGTATACCGCCCAGAAGCTGGTAAATAATGGCAACCACGCTACCTTTGTAAGGCACGCGGCCCTCAATGCCTTCAGGTACCAGCTTGTCGACATTATTGGCGGGGTCTTGAAAGTAGCGGTCGGCCGAGCCATCAGCCATGGCACCCAGGCTGCCCATGCCGCGGTATGACTTGTACGAACGCCCTTGAAACAGCACCACTTCACCAGGCGCTTCTTCAGTGCCGGCGAACATGCCGCCCATCATGCAGGCGTTGGCGCCTGCAGCCAATGCCTTGGAGACATCGCCCGAATAGCGGATGCCGCCATCGGCAATAAGCGGTACGCCTGTGCCTTGCAGCACCTTGGCAACGTCGGAGATGGCTGTAATTTGCGGCACCCCAACCCCTGCCACGATACGTGTGGTGCAGATGGAACCTGGACCTATGCCAACCTTGACGCCGTCAGCGCCGGCCTTAACCAGGGCAAGCGCCGCATCGGCGGTGGCAATGTTGCCGCCTATGACCTGGATATTGGGGTAGTTTTTCTTGACCCAGCTTACGCGATCAAGAACCCCGGCAGAATGACCGTGGGCGGTATCAACCACGATTACGTCGACGCCGGCATTGGCCAGCTTTTCAACGCGCTCTTCAGTGCCGTCACCCACACCCACGGCTGCGCCTACGCGAAGCTGGCCGTGTTTGTCTTTGATCGCACTGGGGTGTTCGGTGTTTTTGACGATGTCTTTGACCGTAGCCAGCCCGCGCAGCTGGAACTTGTCGTTGACAATGAGCACGCGCTCAAGGCGGTGCTTGTGCATGAGTGACTGCGCCTCTTCGAGCGTGGCGCCTTCATGCATGGTAATGAGCCTGTCTTGCGGTGTCATGACGTCGCGCAATGGCAGATCAAGCCTGTCTTCAAAGCGCAGGTCGCGGTTGGTAACGATACCGACCAGCTTGCCGCCTTCGACCACAGGTAACCCTGAAAACCCATGCTGGCGCTGCAGCGAAATGGCGTCGCGCACTTTCATGGTGGGGGTTACAGTAACCGGATCAATAACAATACCGAACTCGTGACGCTTGACGCGCGAAACTTCGCGGGCCTGTTCGTCAGTGCTCAGGTTTTTGTGGATGATGCCAATGCCGCCTTCCTGGGCCATGGCAATGGCCAGCCTGGACTCGGTGACCGTGTCCATGGCTGCTGAAACCAGGGGGATATTAAGCGTGATATCGCGCGTAAACTGCGTGGTAAGCGAACAATCGCGCGGCAGGATGTTTGAGTATGCTGGCACCAACAAAACGTCGTCGAAGGTGAGCGCTTTTTTTATGAGACGCATAAACTAGCTCCGTGCAAAGCAGAATTATACGCCACATGAGGGTATTTACCTAGCCTTCACAGCGCTCGCACGGCCATCCTGTGGGTTGTGTGTAGGGTACTTGCGACGCTTAGGCTCATCATTAAGTTATGACGACACGTAAAGCAATTGATTCTGTTGAACCAACGGCACCAGCAGGCAAGGTTTGGTGTCATGGGTTCTCTGGCGCAGCAACACATACTGCTGCGCCAGAGGGCTGTTTGAGCAAGCCGGAGCCGAATTAACCCAGCCACACCCGCGCGTTGCGGAACATGCGCATCCACGGCGTGAAACCGCCTTGAGGGCACTCAAGCCCGCCGCTGTCTTGTTCGCCCCAGGTGCTGGGTGCCCAAGACATCATTACATTGCGTGTGGTGCGTTCAGGGTGCGGCATCATAATGGTGAAACGCCCGTCTGCCGTAGTTACGCCAGTGAGCCCTTGTGAGCTGCCATTGGGGTTGGCGGGGTAGTCTTCTGTGCGTACCCCACGGTTATCGACAAAGTACAGCGCGCCCTGCACTTTGGCCTGATCGCCCTGGCGCGAGAAGTCAGCGTAACCTTCACCATGCGCGACCGCCACCGGCACCTGTGTGCCAGCCATGCCTTGCAGAAACAACGATGGTGATTCGGGAATCTCTACCAGTGACAGCCGGGCTTCGTATTTTTCAGATTGATTGCGCGTAAACCGAGGCCAGTGTTCTGCACCGGGGATCATGGTGGCAAGTGCTGCCATCATCTGGCAACCGTTGCACACCCCCAGTGCAAAGGTATCGGGCCGTGCAAAATAGGCCGCAAATTGGTCAGACAATTGGTTGTTAAAGCGTATGGTGCGTGCCCAGCCTTCTCCGGCGCCCAGCACATCGCCGTAGCTAAAGCCACCCACGGCAACCAGACCCTGCACGGTGTCAAGACGCACGCGCCCCGACAGCAGGTCTGTCATGTGTACGTCAAGCACTTCAAAGCCAGCCTTGTCGAACGCCCAAGCCATTTCGACCTGACTGTTGCAACCCTGCTCACGCAGCACAGCCATGCGTGGCCGGGCTCCTCGCGCCACAAACGGTGCGGCCACATCTTTTTGCGGATCAAACGGCACCACAGGCGTCAGGCCCGGGTCTTCGGCGTCATTCCAGAGTTCGAATTCAGCCTCGGCACACGCAGGGTTGTCGCGCAAACTCATGATGCGGCGTGTAACCTCGGACCATTGCCGGCCCAGGTCGGCGCGCGGTTTTTGATAAATGCACTGGCCGTCGCGGTAGATCTGCACTTCGTCTTTGGTATTGAGTGTGCCGACGGGGTGTGAGTGCGTAGACAGCCCTGCCTTATGCAGCACTTCAAGCACGGCATCACGGCGGCTGCGGGGTACCTGGATGACGGCGCCAGCCTCTTCGGCGAACAAAGCCTTGATCGTGGCCTCGTCCCGCTGCACCGCCACCTGCTCGGACCTTATTTTGTAATCGCCCCAATCCGCCACATTGGCGTCAAAGGTAAGCATGTCAATGTTAAGAGAAACGCCAGTGCGCCCTGCAAATGCCATTTCGCACACCGTGGCAAGCAAGCCGCCGTCTGAACGATCATGGTAGGCGAGAATATCGCCGTCTTGCGCCAGTTTGCGTAGGGTCTGGAAAAATGCACGCATGACAGTTGCGTCGTGCATGTCGGGGGTATCTTGCCCTACCTGGTTGAACACCTGTGCCAGTACGGAACCGCCCAGGCGTTGCAGGCCCAGGCCAAGATCGATGAGAATCAATACCGTGTCGCCCACGTCTGTGCGTAGCTGTGGCGTCAGCGTGGCGCGTACGTCAGCGACGGGCGCAAAAGCGGTTACCACCAGCGAAACCGGTGCGACAACCTCACGCGCCTTGCCGTCTTGCTCCCATGTCGTGCGCATGGAGAGTGAATCTTTGCCAACGGGTATAGACAGATCCAGTGCCTGGCACCAATCGCTGACCGCAGCCACGGTGTCATACAGTGCGGCGTCTTGCCCCTCAGCACCGCAGGCAGCCATCCAGTTGGCCGACAGCTTAATGTCTTTAAGTGATTGCACATCGCTGGCAACCAGGTTGGTCAGTGCCTCTGCAACCGCCATACGGCCTGATGCCGGGGCGTTGATGACAGCCAATGGCGTGCGTTCGCCCATGGCCATGGCTTCACCGCGCACGCTTTCGTAGTCAGCCAGCGTTACTGCGCAATCGGCCACGGGGATTTGCCACGGGCCAACCATCTGGTCACGGCTGCTAAGCCCGCCAACGCTGCGATCACCAATGGTGATGAGGAAGTTTTTGCTGGCCACTGTGGGGTGACGCAGCACACGATTTATGGCTTCGCTCAGGTCTATTCCGACGACATCAACCTCTTCGTGCATGATTTCGTGACGCTGTACGTCGCGCTCCATGCGCGGAGGCTTGCCCAGAATGACATCAATGGGCACATCAACCGGGCGAATTTCGCCTTGGGGCAAAGCCTGAACGGCTTCACTGACGCCCGGCAAGCCTTCGCCGTAGGTAACCCTAAGCTGGCGCTCTTCAGTGGCTACGCCCACAACAGAATAAGGACAGCGTTCGCGCTGCGCAATGGCGTCAAAGCGGGGAAGATCTTGAGGGGCAATCGCCAGCACATAGCGTTCTTGCGATTCATTGCTCCAGATTTCGGCGGCAGACAGCCCAGACTCTTCGAGATGCACTTGTTGCAGTTCAAACAATGCACCGCGGCCAGCGTCATTGACCAGTTCTGGAAACGCATTGGACAGCCCGCCTGCCCCAACGTCGTGGATGGCGATGACGGGGTTGTTGTCACCCTGCTGCCAGCAACGGTCTATAACTTCTTGGGCTCGCCGTTCGAGCTCCGGGTTGCCGCGCTGTACAGAATCAAAATCGAGCTCGGCGGTATTGGCGCCGGCGCTCATGCTAGATGCGGCACTACCGCCCATGCCTATGCGCATGCCGGGGCCACCCAGTTGAATGAGCAGCGCACCCGGAGGGATAGGGTCTTTATGAGTAAGGCGCGCGTCGATGGAACCCAGGCCGCCTGCGATCATAATGGGCTTGTGATAACCCCAGTGCACACCGGCAGAAGTCTGCTCAAATGCGCGAAAGTAGCCCAGCAGATTGGGGCGACCAAATTCGTTATTAAATGCGGCGCCGCCGATAGGGCCTTCTATCATGATGTCGAGCGGGCTGGCGATACGGTCGGGTGCGCCGTAGTTGTCGGCCTCCCAGGGCTCTATGGCGTCGTCAAAACGCAAACTGGAAACCGTAAAGCCGGTCAGGCCGGCCTTGGGCTTGGACCCCCTGCCCGTAGCCCCTTCGTCGCGAATCTCACCGCCCGCTCCCGTTGCCGCACCGGGAAACGGCGCAATAGCGGTTGGGTGGTTGTGGGTTTCGACCTTCATCAAGGTGTGTACACGCGCCGCGTGATGCCCGTAAACACGTTCTTCGCCCGGCTGGCTTGCGTGAAACAGCGTGGCCTGCCCGCCTTCCATAACGGCGGCGTTGTCGGAATAGGCCACAACCGTGCCCTCGGGCTGCGCCTTGTGCGTCGCGCGTATCATGCCAAAAAGGGTTTCAGTTTGAGCCTGCCCGTCTATGACCCACTGCGCATTAAAGATTTTGTGGCGGCAGTGTTCGCTGTTGGCCTGGGCGAACATCATTAGCTCGACGTCAGTGGGGTTGCGCCCCAATTGACGAAACGCACTGTCAAGGTACTCGATCTCATCGGCCGAGAGGGCCAGGCCCAGCGTGCGGTTTGCTTCTTGTAATGCTTCTTGCCCTCTTCCCAGTACATCAATGGTTTGCAAGGGCTTGCCAGGCAGCGAGGCAAACAGTGCAGCGCCGTCAAAGTTTTGATCGACCACGGTTTCGGTCATGCGGTCGTGCAGACAGCTGGCAATGGCCGCCAACTGGGTTTCATCGAATGTTTTGGCGCCCAGCAGCCCGCGTGCAGGCGTAACAACGTACCGGATACCGCGCTCTATGCGTCGTACAGCAGAAAAGCCGCAGTTGTGGGCAATATCGGTGGCCTTGCTGGCCCATGGCGAGACCGTGCCAAGCCGTGGTACCACGCTTAACGTTAGGGTGTTTTTGGTTTGTTTAGGGGCCTCGCCCGCTACACCGTAATCGAGCAATTGTTGCAAGCGCTGTTGCGCTGCGTCGTCGAGATTACTGTCAACCCACACGAAATGCTCGTAATGCCCTTGAATATCGGCAACGGGCAGATCTAACCGGGAAAAGCGCTGGAGCAATTGCTCGCGCCTGAAAGAGGATAAAACCAGGGAGCCGGGGAAATGCAGAAAGGAGTTCACGATACGAGGCAGGCAAAGGAGGGGGAGGTAAACATAGCATTTTACCAGTTAGCGTGGGGGAAAGACTGAGCGCTCGAAGGGGGTGGCCAGTTCGAAAAGCGTCAGGCTTCAGGGTAAGAGATCTCGAGCACATCCAGCTCGTCAACACCCGCTGGTGTGCGCAGGACAACCGTATCGCCCTCATGCGCCTTGATCAAAGCGCGCGCAACGGGCGAGATCCAGCTGATGCGGCCTTGCAGTGGCTCGGCTTCGTCTACGCCAACAATGGTAACCCTGAACTCTTCGCCTGCTTTGTCGCTGTACACAACCGTGGCACCAAAAAACACCTGGTCGCGATTGGGCTGCAGGGCCGGGTCAACCACCTCGGCGATCTCTAGTCGCTTGGTCAGAAACCGCATGCGCCTGTCGATTTCGCGCAGGCGTTTCTTACCGTACAGGTAATCGCCGTTTTCGGAGCGGTCACCATTAGAGGCCGCCCACGAAACAACTTGCACCACTTCAGGCCGTTCAACATTAATTAAATGCTCGTACTCTGCGCGCAGCCGGTCGTAACCCTGTCGGGTTATGTAATTTTTTGTACCCGCCGGCAATGGGACGGCCTCAGGGCCGAGGTCGTCATCATCGTCGTCGTTGTCGTTTTCTTTGACAAATGCCTTGTTCATTTTTAACTTCAGGGCTAACCGTCAGACAACGGTGCGCTTGCGCCGTCTGGCGCGTGCATTGGCCCGTTTCTCCGTAGAAAGTTCAGATCCAGTCGTGCCAGACAGGTTTGAGGTCAGCTGGCAGGGGCGGCACTTCGCCCAGATCAAGTTTACCTTCTCTGGGGCTGTGGAAGTCAGACCCGCTGGAAGCCATAAAGCCATATTGGCGCGCGACAGTCGCGTACTGCGCGTACTGGTCAGGCGTATGACTGCCTGTCATGACTTCGATGGCTACCCCACCCACTTGCAAGAAGTGATCATATAAAGCATCAAATTGCATGGGTGTGTAGCTGTAGCGGCCGGGGTGAGCAATGACCGCCCGCCCCCCTGCGCCGGTAATCCAGCCCACGGCCTCTTCCAGGGTTGACCAGTGCATGGGCACATACGCCGGGCCGCCATCTTTCAGGTATTTGTCAAAGGCTTCTTGCAGCTTGCTGCAATAGCCTTCCTGGACCAGAAAGCGCGCGAAATGGGTGCGGCTGATGAGATCAGGGTTGGCTGCGTAGGGCAACGCCCCCTCATAGCTGTTGGGGATGCCCAGGCTTTCGAGCTTGTCGGCCATTTCGTGTGCGCGGATGGCACGCCCGTTGCGTATGCCGGCCAACCCTTCATTGAGGGCCTTGTTGTGTTCGTCAACGTTCAAACCAACGATGTGTACGGTGTGACCGGCCCAGGTTACGGAGACTTCTACCCCTGTAACAAACCGCATACCCAGTGACTCGGCAGTTTGTCGTGCTTCAGCCAGCCCCGCCAGCTCATCGTGATCTGTGAGCGCCCAAAGGTCAACGCCGTTGGCATGCGCGCGGGCTGCAACGACGGCTGGCTCGAGCACGCCATCAGACATCGTGGAATGGCAGTGCAAATCAACGTTCACCCAGTCTCCTGTTTTACTTTTAAAAGCGTAGTTTACGCTGTGTTACCTAGCAGAAATGTTTCTACTGGAGTGATCTGATCGTCGCTGCGCAGCGTAGGCGCGTGCCCCACGCCCGGTACCGTATGCAATCGTGCCTGCGGATTACGCCGTAGCATCTCCTGGGCTGTGGCTTCGGTTAGCAGGTCAGAGAGTTCACCTCGCACAATAAGCACCGGTGCGGTCAGGCTTTCATAAGCCCGCCAAAGCATAAGCTCAGAGGCCTGCATGGCCGCCTCGTTTTGCAGGGCAAAGGGTTCAGCAATACGCAAGTCATAATGTTTGACCCACTTGCCGTTCTGCTCAACAAACACGTAACGCGTCAAGGCCTTCCAGCCCTCTTCGTCGTGTTCGCCAAAGCTTGCCGACACGCTGCGCACGTAGGCAACCGCCTCGTCAAAGCTGCCAAAGCTCATGGGCTGCCCCACGTAGGCGGCAATGCGCTCCAGCCCGTCTGCTTTAAGCATGGGGCCAATATCATTAAGTACCATTTTGCCCAGCGGAACACCCCGATCTTCTGGTAGCCCTGCCCCCGTGCGCACAGGCTGGGCCAGTGCCGACATGGCCAGCGCCCCGGACAGCCCCAGGCCAATCAGGCCACCCATTGACGTACCCACCCAGTCGAGCGTTGCGGGTTTCAGACGAGCAATCAACGTGAGCAAGTCGGCAACATATTGAGGTACGACATACCCCGCTGGGTTGATCAGCCAGTCGGACATGCCGCGACCGACGATGTCGGGGCAGACCACACGGTAATGCGGAGCCAGTCGTTGTGCCAGCTTGTCAAAATCACGCCCTGTGCGCGTTAGGCCGTGCACGCAAAGTAGAACTCGGGAGTTGCTGGGGTCACCCCACTCCCAATACGCCATACGGTGTGTGCCCGCGGGGCTGGCACACATGACATAGTCCAGGCGCGGCTGTGTCGCCTCAGGGTTTTTATCGCTTGCTGACATGGAGGGCTGCCTTGTTTGTAAGTGAAAGGGGTAAAACAGTGATTATTGTATCGTCGGCAACCCCGGGTGCCATGTTCTTAAATATGCAGTGCGTGGCCAAGGGCCCGCAGTGCGGCTTCCTGCACGGCCTCACCCAGCGAGGGATGCGCGTGAATCGTACCCGCCACGTCTTCCAGACGTGCGCCCATTTCCAGCGATTGCGAAAAGGCCGTGCTTAATTCGGAAACCCCTGGTCCGACAGCCTGCCACCCCACTACAAGATGATTGTCACGACGAGCGACTACTCGTACAAAGCCTTCGGTGGATTCCAGTGTCATGGCCCGCCCATTGGCGCTAAATGGGAACATGGCATGAATGCAGTCCAGGCCCTGCTGCGTGGCCTCATCGGGACTAAGACCCGCCACGGCGATTTCAGGGTCTGTAAAACACACGGCAGGTATGGATGCAGGCGTAAACCGACGTGATTTGCCTGCAATAATTTCGGCCACCATTTCGCCCTGTGCCATGGCCCGGTGAGCCAGCATAGGCTCGCCCACCAGATCGCCTATGGCCCATACATTGTGCATGGACGTTCGGCATTGGTCGTCGATGCGAGGCGACCGACCGTCCATGTCGAGCATAAGCGATTCAAGGCCAAAGCCCCCTGTGCGTGGGCGCCGGCCCACGGCCACCAGCACCTGGTCTGTTTCGAGCAGTATTTCGCTGTCGTGCTGGTCTAGTACACGCAGCGCGGTGCCTGCCTCGTTCATGCCCTTTACCGCGCATGACAGATGCAACGTGACGCCCAGCTTTTTGAGCGATGCCAGAACGGGCTTTGCCAGATCGGCGTCGTAGGCCGGCAAAATGCGGTCTTGCGCTTCAATAACACTTACCTGAGTGCCCAGTTTGCGATAAGCAATGCCAAGTTCCAGGCCTATATAGCCAGCACCCACCACGACAATGCGCTCAGGCACCGTGGTGGGCGACAAGGCCTGCGTAGAA
Source organism: Alcaligenaceae bacterium (assembly GCA_013416395.1). Lineage (GTDB taxonomy): Bacteria > Pseudomonadota > Gammaproteobacteria > Burkholderiales > Burkholderiaceae_B > Allopusillimonas. The sequence goes on along the minus strand of JACCEP010000003.1, from coordinate 204,932 downwards.
GAAATAACCTTGCCATCAAAAGGCATGTCAGGCAGTTCGGTGGCCTCTGAGCCAGTGGCCAGCAGCAAATGCTCGCAGCTGATCTGTAAGGGCTCGCCCGCCTTGCCACCCTGATCGATTGCAATGGTTTTGCCATCGATAATTCGGGCCCAGCCCTTGATGACGTGCACGCCGTTTTTTTTCAGCAGTGCCGCCACCCCGCCGGTCAATCGCTTGACCACGCCATCTTTCCAGGCAACGGTTTTGCCTATGTCGATGGCAGGTGTGGATACCTGTATACCCAGTGACGAACTGCCACCGTACCCAACCACCTTGTGAAACTCATCAGCGGCATGAATTAACGCCTTGGACGGAATGCAGCCAATGTTAAGGCATGTGCCTCCTACATTGTCGCTTTCAACCAGAACCGTAGGAATGCCCAGCTGGCCAGCGCGAATGGCCGCGATGTAGCCGCCGGGCCCCCCACCGATAATCAACAGTGTTGTGGATTGCATAAAACCCGGGCTCCTTACTCGATAAAAAGCATGGCGGGGCATTCGAGATAGCCGCGCACGCGCTGGATGAATTGGGCGGCATCCATGCCGTCCACGACACGGTGGTCAAACGACGATGACAGGTTCATCATTTTGCGCGCGACGACGGCACCACCAACAATCATGGGCCGCTCAACCATACGGTTAACGCCCACGATGGCCACTTCGGGGTGGTTGATGACGGGTGTAGACACAATCCCGCCCAGGGGGCCCAGACTGCTTAGTGTAATGGTGGAGCCGCTAAGCTCATCGCGGGCCGCCTTGCCTGCACGAGTGGCCTCGGCCAGACGCGTAATCTCAGCCCCGCAGGCCCACAGATCAAGCGCTTCAGCATGCCGCACAACCGGAACCATCAAGCCCGCAGCCGTTTGAGCAGCAACGCCCAAATGCACGGCACCATAGCGTTTTACAACACCCGCCTCGTCGTCATAGCGTGCATTGATTTGCGGAAACTCACGCAACGCATTGATAACAGCGCGTGCCAGCAGGGGTAAAAGCGTCAGCTTGCCGCGCTCCGCGCCCCATTGTGCGTTTAATTTCTGGCGCAGGGCTTCGAGTTCAGTGACGTCGACCTCTTCCACATACGAAAAATGAGGAATTCGCCGTTTGGACTCTTGCATCTTCTCGGCAATACGACGCCTCAGGCCAACTACGGGTACGTCTTGTTCGTCATCGCGACGGGCATAGGCCGATGACCGCGCCGTAGCATTTGCCTTGACCCCCTGCTCAATGTACAGATCAAGGTCACCGTGGGTAATTTGCCCTGCCGCGCCAGAGCCTGCCACATACTGCAGTTCAATGCCCAGATCCCAGGCACGTTTACGTACGGCGGGGGATGCAAGTGGTTTTTCTCCATCAGGCCGGGCTGCCATGCTGCTGCCGTGCGCCGTAGCACTGGTGGTAGCGACACGTGCGTTAGGTGCGGCGGATGAGTGGTTTGCGCCAGACGGTGCTGCGGGTGCGCTGGCGGACGAGCCCGCGTCTTTGCTCGACGTGCTGTCGTCAGCCTGCCCGGCACGTACAGCGTGCTCGCTGCTTGCGCTGCCCGAGGCCGTCGCTGCTGATGCGACAGGCCGCTTGCTTTTGCCAGAATGAAGATGCTCGTTGCCCTGGCCTTCTACTTCCAGGCGCACCAGCTCGGAGCCAACCGCCATGACTTCGCCCACCTTGCCGCCCAGCCCAAGCACTTTGCCATGCACGGGCGACGGTACCTGCACCGTGGCTTTATCGGTCATGACATCGGCCAGCACCTGGTCTTCGACCACGCTGTCGCCTTCGCTTACATGCCACTCTACCAGCTCAACTTCTGCAATACCTTCGCCGATGTCAGGCATTTTAATAATGTGTATACCCATGATCAGCCCTCCCTCCCGGCCGTAAACCTGTCTTCCTGAACCTCACGGCCTGGCGTTCCCCCCATAACCCTGCGAAAAGCCTCGCTCACCCGGGCTGGGCTGGGAAAATACGCCCACTCATGTGCGTGCGGATAAGGTGTATCCCAGCCTGCAATGCGTTCTATGGGAGCCTCAAGGTGATAGAAGCAATGCTCCTGCACCAAACTGACGAGCTCGGCACCAAAGCCGCTGGTCTGGGTTGCCTCATGCAACACCACACAACGCCCCGTCTTGCGCACCGATGCCACCACGGTGTCTATATCCAATGGCCAGATGCTGCGCAAGTCAATAATTTCGGCATCAATGCCTGATTCTTGCGCTGCCACTTCAGCGACAAATACCATGGTGCCGTAAGTAAGTACGGTAAGGTCTTTGCCGGGTCTGAACACAGATGCTGATTCGAGAGGAATGGAGTAATACCCTTCAGGGACGGCGCCCATGGGGTGCTTGGACCATGGCACGACGGGTTGGTCGTGATGGCCGTCAAAGGGGCCGTTATACAAGCGCTTGGGTTCAAGAAAGATGACAGGGTCATCGCATTCAATTGCCGCAATAAGCATGCCTTTGGCATCGTAAGGGTTGGAAGGCATAACCGTGCGCAAGCCGCTGACATGGGTAAACAGGGCTTCCGGGCTTTGGCTATGCGTTTGTCCGCCAAAAATACCGCCGCCGCAAGGCATGCGTATGGTGAGCGGTGCAGTAAAGTCGCCGGCCGAGCGGTAACGCAAGCGAGCGGCTTCAGAAACGATTTGGTCAGTGGCTGGGTAAAAATAGTCGGCAAACTGAATTTCAACCACGGGCCGCAGGCCGTAGGCGCCCATGCCTACCGCAGCACCGACGATGCCACCTTCTGATATGGGTGCATCAAAAACACGAGACGTACCGTACTTGGTCTGCAAGCCTTCGGTGCACCGAAACACACCACCGAAATAACCCACGTCTTGCCCAAAAATCACTACATTTTCATCGCGCCCCAGCATGACATCCATGGCAGACCTCAAGGCCTGAATCATGGTCATGTTGCGGGTTTTACCGGTAGAAGGACGATAGCTCATGATTACACCCCCGCCTGTTGACGCTGCCGACGCAAGTGCCAGGGCATGTCTTTGTAAACATCTTCAAACATGGTTGCCACACTGCTGGACCGCCCGGTAGCCAGGGTGCCATAACTTTCGGCTTCTTTCTGGGCGGCGATCACCTCAGCCTCGCACGCTTTCTGTGTGCGGTTATGCTCTTCTTCAGACCAGTGACCCTCCAGAATCAAATGCTTTTTAAGGCGCTCTATCGGGTCGCCCAATGGAAAGCGGGCCCAGTCGTCGGCAGGTCGGTATTTGGACGGATCATCAGACGTGGAGTGCGGGCCAGCTCGGTAGCTGACCCACTCGATTAATGTCGGGCCCAGGTTGTTGCGGGCTCGCTCGACGGCCCACTTTGATACGGCGTACACGGCAAGAAAGTCATTGCCGTCAGCTCTTATGGATGCAATGCCCGAACCTATGCCGCGCGCCGCAAACGTGGTGCTTTCGCCGCCGGCTATGGCCTGAAAGCTCGAAATAGCCCATTGGTTGTTGATAACATTAAGGATAACGGGTGCCTGATACACGTGGGCAAAGGTCAAGGCAGTTTGAAAGTCAGAGGCTGCTGTGGCGCCATCGCCTATCCAGGCAGATGCAATGCGTGTGTCACCCTTGATGGCCGAGGCCATGGCCCAGCCTACGGCCTGCACAAACTGGGTAGCCAGGTTGCCGGAGATCGAAAAAAAACCATGCTCACGCATGGAGTACATGACGGGCAACTGACGGCCTTTCAGGCTGTCACGCTCGTTGGAAAATAGCTGACACATCATGTCGACCAGCGGCACATCTTGTGCAATAAGCAGGTTTTGCTGGCGATACGACGGAAAACACATGTCGCCCTTGGTTAAGGCCAAGGCCTGGGCAGTGCCGATGGCCTCTTCGCCCAGGCTTTGCATATAGAACGACATTTTTTTCTGGCGCTGGGCGATGAGCATGCGCGCGTCATAGCTGCGCGTCTTGATCATGACCCTTAAGCCCTTGCGCAATAACTCGGGGTCTATGCGCTCTTCGGCCCAGGGGCCAACTGCCCTGCCCTCATCGTCCAGCACACGCACCAGCGAAATGGCCAGGTCGCGCGTATCGAACGCCGAGGTATCAACAGGAGGCTTGCGCATTTCGCCTGCTGGGGCGAGTCGCAGATAGGAAAAATCAGTGGCGTGCCCCGGACGGCCGGACGGCTCGGGCACGTGGAGCCGTAATGGTTTGGTTTGTCTCATACTCGCTTCTTGAAAATATCTTGTGGAATTTTCTTCGCTGCCTTGCTTTACCCGGCCTTATGAGCCGGGCACACCCGCTTCTTCGTGGGTTAAAAACATTATCGCCGATTCGCTGCAATCTGCAAGCTGACTCGTCGTTATGGCAGACGTCTGGTGCCGGGTGAAGCCTGTTTTTTATTTACGCGTGGTGCCTGCATAGGTATTGCCCGATGTTGATACCCGCACTATCATGACCCCACGTTGTATCGCCAGGACCGACCGGCTATCGCGCATTGCACCAGGTAATGCGCCCATACACGCTGGCCAGGGCCTATCCTGTTTGCGACACCGGAGGGACCTATGCCTTATACGTATTGTCCGCAGAGCGCAGCCTGTATTTTTGGTACTTTGACGCAGGCCGCGCTATGAGTCATTTCGTCGATAGACTCAAATATTTTTCGCAATCCAGGCCGGCTTTCTCCGATGGCCACGGCATAACAACTCAAGAAGACCGAAAGTGGGAAGACGCCTACCGCAAGCGGTGGCAACACGACAAAATTGTTCGTTCTACCCACGGCGTCAACTGCACCGGTTCCTGTTCCTGGAAAATCTACGTCAAGGGCGGCATCGTTACGTGGGAAACCCAGCAGACAGACTACCCCCGCACACGCCCCGACATGCCCAACCACGAACCGCGCGGCTGTTCGCGCGGCGCATCGTATTCCTGGTATCTGTACAGCGCCAACCGGCTCAAGTACCCCTTGGTGCGCAGTGCGCTGCTGCGCCTTTGGCGTGACAAGCGGGCCACGCTGGAACCTGTTGACGCCTGGGCGGCTATTGTTGGCGACAGCGCGCAACGCGCCTCGTACACCAGCCGCCGCGGCTTGGGCGGCTTTGTCAGGTCAAGCTGGGACGAAGTCAACGAGATGATCGCTGCGGCCAATATACATACCATCAAGCGCCATGGCCCGGATCGCGTCGTGGGCTTTTCGCCGATACCCGCCATGTCCATGATCTCGTATGCGTCGGGCAGCCGCTATTTGTCGCTGATTGGCGGCGTCAACCTCAGCTTTTACGACTGGTACTGTGATCTGCCGCCCGCCTCGCCTCAGACTTGGGGTGAGCAGACCGATGTGCCCGAATCGGCAGATTGGTACAACTCTACCTTTATCATCATGTGGGGATCCAACGTACCCCAGACCCGAACACCCGATGCCCACTTCATGACCGAAGCACGCTATCGCGGCACACGCGTCGTGTCCATTTTCCCTGACTATGCCGAAGGCGCAAAATTCGGAGACCTGTGGCTGCACCCCAAACAAGGTACGGATGCAGCGCTGGGCCTGGCCATGGGCCATGTCGTACTCAAAGAATTTCATGTGGCCGGCAAGAGCGAGTATTTCTCCGATTACTGCCGCCGCTATACCGACATGCCTATGCTGGTACGCATCGTCAAACAAGGCGATCACTACGTGCCTGAGCGCATGTTGCGCGCCGACGAGTGCGAAAACGCGCTGGGGCAAGCCAACAACGCCGCCTGGAAAACAGTGGTTCTGGATGAAATCACCGACAACCTGGTCGCGCCTGTGGGTTCCATAGGGTTTCGCTGGGGCCAGAAAGAAGGCGAAGACGCGGGCAAGTGGAATATTCGCGAAGAAGACGCCAAGGGCACTGCCATTCGTCCACGCCTCTCGCTGGTGGCGCATCACGATCAGGTGATAGACGTAGCCTTCCCCTACTTTGGCAATACCGAGACTACACACTTTACGCATACCGGCCATGACAGCATATTGCCGCGACGCATAGGCGTGCGCCGGGTCAATACGCGCGAAGGCGAAGTGCTGGTGGCCACGGTATACGACCTGTTTATTGCCAACTATGGTGTCGATCAGGGCCTGGGTGGCGACAACGTAGCCGCCAGCTATGACGATGACATCCCTTACACGCCAGCCTGGCAGGAGCAGATCACAGGTGTAAAGCGCGCTGACGTTATCGCCGTGGCCAGAGAGTTTGCCGACAATGCCCATAAGACTGAAGGCAAGTCCATGGTCATTATCGGCGCGGGCTTGAACCATTGGTTCAATATGGACATGAGTTACCGCGCAGTGATCAATTTGCTGGTTATGTGCGGCTGTGTAGGCAAATCGGGGGGCGGCTGGTCGCACTATGTGGGCCAGGAAAAGCTACGGCCACAAACTGGCTGGCTCCCGCTGGCCTTCGCCACAGACTGGCATCGCCCACCGCGCTTTATGAACGGCACCTCTTTCTTTTACGCGCATACCGATCAGTGGCGTTACGAAACGCTGAAAGTCTCAACCATACTGTCGCCGTTGGCCAGCAAGCAGGCGGTTTCCGAAAGCCTCATCGACTACAACGTCAAGGCCGAACGCATGGGATGGCTTCCCACCGCCCCGCATTTTAAAAGCAACCCGCTGGATATCGGACGTGCGGTTGCCGGAGGTGACGCCGCTGCATTTGTTGCCGACGGGTTAAAGCATGGTTCGCTGGAAATGGCCTGTACCGACCCTGATGCGCCTGAAAACTTCCCACGCAACCTGTTTGTATGGCGATCCAATTTGTTGGGTTCATCGGGCAAGGGGCATGAGTATTTTCTCAAGCACCTGTTGGGTGCCGAGCATGGCGTCCAGGGCAAGGAGCTTGGAGCAGAATCAGGTATACGGCCTCAGGAAGTGAAATGGCGCAACCCTGCCCCACAAGGCAAGCTGGATCTGGTGGTAACTCTGGACTTTCGCATGTCTACCACCTGTCTGTATTCTGATGTCGTCTTGCCCACTGCCACGTGGTACGAAAAAGACGACATGAATACGTCTGACATGCATCCCTTTATTCATCCGCTCTCTACGGCGGTTGACCCGGCCTGGCAGTCCAAGAGCGACTGGGATATCTACAAGGGGATTGCAAAGCGGTTTTCTGAACTGGCGGTTGGCCATCTGGGCGAAGAAAACGACGTTGTGCTCGCTCCGCTGTTGCACGACGCGCCAGAAGAAATCGCGCAGGGGCCCGAAATACAAGACTGGGGCAAAGGCGAATGTGACCCCGTGCCTGGCAAAACCATGGCTAATGTGATCAAGGTGACGCGCAATTACCCCGACACCTACAAAAAATATACATCAGTCGGGCCACTGCTGGACACGCTGGGCAATGGAGGCAAAGGCATATCGTGGCAGACGGGCGAAGAAATCGAACTTTTGCGCGGCCTGAACCATACTGTGCTGGAAGAAGGCGTATCCAAAGGCCGGCCGTCTATTCAAACTGGCCTTGATGCCTCAGAGGTTGTGCTGACGCTGGCGCCTGAAACCAATGGCGCGGTGGCGGTCAAGGCATGGGCAGCCTTATCGAAATCGACTGGCATTGATCACACACACCTCGCCCGCAGCCGCGAAGACGAGAAAATACGTTTTCGTGACATACAGGCCCAACCCAGAAAAATCATTTCATCGCCTACCTGGAGCGGCATAGAGTCAGAGCACGTGTCTTACAACGCGGGCTATATCAATGTGCATGAAATGATTCCCTGGCGTACCTTGTCGGGCCGCCAGCAGCTTTACCAGGACCACACATGGATGCGTGATTTTGGCGAGGCCTTGTGCGTGTACAAGCCCCCCATGGATACTCGCAGCACCCTGGGCATGGAAGGCACCCATTCAAACGGCAACCCTGAAATTGCCCTTAACTTTTTAACACCGCACCAGAAATGGGGCATACACAGCACCTATACCGATAACCTTTTGATGCTTACGCTGTCGCGTGGAGGCCCCATTATCTGGATGTCTGAGATTGACGCGCAAAAAATAGGCGTGGTCGATAACGACTGGATTGAAGCCTTTAACCTGAATGGCGCGCTCACGGCGCGCGCGGTTGTCAGCCAGCGCATCCCCAAGGGTGCCGTGCTGATGTACCACGCCCAAGAAAAAATCATTAACCAACCTGGCTCCGAAGTAACCGGCGTACGGGGCATACACAACTCGGTCACACGCATCATCCCCAAGCCCACCCACATGATTGGCGGCTATGCACACTTGGCCTATGGTTTTAATTACTACGGCACCGTGGGCTCAAATCGGGATGAGTTTGTCATCATTCGGAAAATGAACGTCATCGACTGGAAAGACGAGTCGACGCCAGAGTCCGTGCTGTCGGACAGCGCCGCAGCGCGGCACCAGCACACACTTGAAGAAGGCGCGCCAACCTTATCCATGGCCACCAAAGAAAGCGGAGACGAAAGATGAAAATTCGCGCTCAGATCGGCATGGTCATGAACCTGGACAAGTGCATAGGCTGTCATACATGCTCAGTAACTTGTAAAAACGTATGGACGTCGCGCGAGGGCATGGAGTACGCATGGTTTAACAACGTCGAAACCAAGCCCGGCGTAGGCTATCCGAAAGATTGGGAAAACCAGAAACGCTGGCACGGCGGTTGGAAGCGCAAGGCAAACGGCAAGATTGAACTGGCCGCAGGCAGTAAATGGCGCGTGCTATCCAAAATTTTCGGTAATCCCGATCTGCCTGAAATTGACGACTACTACGAACCATTCACCTTCGATTATGCTCACTTGCACGACGCGCCCGACGTAAAGGTTGGGCCGGTTGCTCGACCGCGCTCATTAATTACGGGCGAGCGCATGGAAAAAATAGAATGGGGCCCCAACTGGGAGGAGATTCTTGGCGGCGAATTCGAAAAGCGCAAGGCCGACTACAACTTTGACCAGGTGCAAACCGATATTTACGGTGAGTTTGAAAACACCTTCATGATGTACTTGCCGCGCCTGTGCGAGCATTGCCTTAACCCTGCCTGCGTTGCCTCTTGCCCTTCGGGTTCTATTTACAAGCGCGAAGAAGACGGCATCGTACTGATTGATCAGGACAAATGCCGCGGCTGGCGCATGTGTGTATCAGGCTGTCCGTACAAAAAAATCTATTACAACTGGCAAAGCGGCAAATCGGAAAAATGCATTTTCTGCTACCCCCGGATTGAAGCGGGGCAACCCACCGTCTGTTCAGAAACCTGTGTTGGGCGCATACGCTATCTTGGTGTGGTGCTGTATGACGCAGACCGCATTCAGGAAGCGGCATCCGTCGAAAACCCTGAAGATCTTTACGAAGCCCAGTTATCCATATTTCTGGACCCACATGATCCCGCAATCATCGAACAGGCCAGGCGCGATGGTGTGCCCGATAACTGGATTCAAGGCGCGCAAAGATCGCCGGTTTATATGATGGCCATGGAGTGGAAGATCGCCTTTCCACTTCACCCGGAGTACAGAACCCTGCCCATGGTCTGGTATGTGCCACCTCTGTCTCCCATTAGCACGGCCGCCAACGACGGCAGGCTGGCTTCGAATGGGTTAATACCTGATGTGGATTCCTTGCGTATCCCCCTGCGTTACCTCGCCAATCTTCTTACCGCCGGCAAAGAAGAACCTGTAAGGCTTGCGCTCAAGAGAATGTTGGCCATGCGCGCATTCATGCGCGGACGTCATGTAGACAGACATGATGATCTGGCGTTGCTTGAAGAGGTCGGCCTGAGTCTGGCGCAAGTTGAAGCCATGTACCGGTACATGGCCATTGCCAACTATGAAGATCGCTTCGTCATCCCGACCACGCATCGCGAATATGCCGAAGACGCATTCGACTTGCGCGCATCTTGTGGCTTCTCCTTTGGCAATGGCTGTTCTGAAGGCACCACTGAAACCAGCCTGTTTGGTGGCCACAAAGGCATAGGCAAGAAACGCAAAACCATCCCCATACGTGCGGCGGGAGACTAAATGAAAAATCATGGCCCCCTGCTCCAGGCGCTGGGCGCATTACTGGACTACCCGGATCAGACCCTGCTCGACGCCTTGCCCGAGATCCGCGACATTGTTACCGGCCACAGCGCCCTGCCCGCAGCGAGTCGCGCAGCACTTTCTGATCTGATCGACCACCTTGATGGCATCGACCTGATCGCCATGCAGGAGGCTTACGTCGAGATCTTTGACCGCGGGCGGGCCAACTCGCTTTACTTGTTCGAACACGTACATGGCGAATCGCGCGAGCGCGGTCAGGCCATGGTCGATTTGTTGGCCATGTACGAAAAAAGCGGTTTGTTTCTTCACGGGCGAGAGCTTCCCGATTATTTGCCGGTATTTCTGGAATTTGTCGCACGCGAGTCCCCACAGAAGGCCCGGGGGCTGCTGGAAGAAATTGCCGAAATCAATCGAACCATCGCCACGCATCTGGCACAACGTGGCATCCCTCACTATGCCGCCGTAGCCGCCTTGCTGCCGCTTGCGGGTGCAAAGCCTCTGGATCGTGACGAAGTATCCCCTGCCGAAGATGAGCAAGCCGCGATCGACACCGAGGCTCTGGACAAAGCGTGGCAGGATGAACCCGTAAGCTTTCTGAACGCACCAGCGCCGCTCAGTAACGAATATCAGCCTGTACAGTTTTACGAGAAAAGACCACCACGCTAATTCATCACGCAGAGACCGTGTCAGACCGCACACATACGCACCCAGAACACGGAAACCTTCGGGAGACAGATCATGAACAACAGCATCTGGAATACATTGCTTTTTGGTGTGTACCCTTATATTTGCATGACGGTTTTGCTGCTGGGCAGCCTTATACGTTTTGACCGCGAGCAATACACCTGGAAGAGCGACTCTTCTCAGTTGCTCAGACGAAAACAACTGCGTCTTGGCAGCAATCTCTTTCATTTTGGCATCCTGATTGTGATTGCCGGCCATTTTGTTGGCTTTCTTGCGCCGCACTGGATGGTTTCACCCTTTATAAATGCTTCCCAGCATCAGTTGCTGGCCATGGCAGGTGGCGGTGCCGCAGGTATTGTTGCCATAGTGGGCCTGACCATTCTGTTCTATCGACGGCTTTCAGACCCACGCATACGCATTAATAGCGCCAATGCGGATATTCTCGTGCTGGTACTGCTCTGGCTTCAGTTGGCGTTGGGGCTACTGACCGTGCCGCTGTCATTGCAGCACATGGATGGCGTTATGTTTGAAACCCTGTCCGATTATGTTAAAGGCATCGTCACCTTCAACCCCAGTGTTGCGGCACTGCTCGTTGGTGTACCGTTGGTGTACAAAATGCATATTTTTCTGGGGTTTACCATTTTCCTGGTGTCGCCCTTTACCCGGTTGGTACATATCTGGAGCGGGGTGGCCACAGTGGCTTATTTGGGCCGGCCGCATCAAATAGTGCGTAAGCGCTAAAAGGACAAGGCTCGCTCATGGACTCTACCACTGTTTCGCGCCCAAGCACCCCACCCGCAACTGAGCTACGCGTCAATGGCGTGTTGATCGACGACAGCATTATCGCGTCTGAAATCACCGCCCATGCCGATGAAACTGACCCCGATCAGGCGGCACGGCGTGCATTGATGACCAAAGAGTTGTTGCGCCAGCAAGCATGCGCTAAAGGGCTCATTGACCAAAATCAGGATATCGATGATGACACCATAGACCGACTGATTGAACAAGAGTGCCTTACACCTGAACCCTCCGAGGAAGAATGCAGACGCTATTACGAGGCCAATGCAAAAAAATTTCGCAGCCCAGATCTGGTGCATGCCAGTCATATACTTTTCGCCTTGACTGAGGGCGTCTCTATGTCATTGTTGCGTACACGCGCCGAAGAGGTGCGCCGCGATCTGACACGCCATCCTGGTACGTTTGGCGAGCAAGCCCGTGCCTTGTCCAATTGTCCCTCCGGCAAAGTGGGCGGCAATTTGGGGCAACTTAGTCGCGGAGAATGCGTGCCAGAATTCGATAAGGCGCTATTTGAAGGCACCGAAATCGGCCTGCTGCCGGGCCTGATCAAAACCAGGCATGGTTTCCACATTGTTCTGGTTGAACGAAGGGTTGCAGGGGTGGCCATGCCTTATGAAATGGTCAGCAACACCATTGCGCGTTATCTGCAAGAATACGTCAGGCACAAAGCCCTTCAGCAGTATCTAACCCTGCTGACATCCAGTGCCGAACTGCAGGGTGTTACCGTTGACGTGCGGCCAGGTCTGCTGTTGCAGTAAGATGCCTCGGGTATAGTTAGCTAAATTCTGGCCAGGGCAATGCCTCAGGCCTAAGTATCGCAAGGCACCCGTATATGAGTATCTCAAGTTTTGACGATTTTATTGTCGCCGCCCGCGCGCAGCCCGAGCCCCAGCGCCTGCTCTTTGTGTTCACTGCTGTTGAATTGCCTGATGACTGCACCCCCGCACAGCGGGCTGCATTTGAGGCGGGAGAAGGCGGTACCTTAACGCCGCTGGCCTGTCTGGATAAATCACCAGATGAATTAATCAGTTTCGAGGCCTTGCTCGAGGAGGCGCGGCAACACCTGCCTGACTGGACGTTGGTCTTTGCCGCCGCACTATCAGGTTCCAAAGACAGGCCACCACGTTCCGAAGACGCTGAAGCCCCTTTAAACCGTATGGTTGAAATGATTAAGGCAGGCACCGTCGGCACCCTCATCCCCTTCGACACCGATGGCCATACCGTTATGCTGAATGCGTGACGCTCTGGACGTGCCCGACATCCTGATGATCATGGCCATTAGTCCCGTCGAGTTGTAGGGCCCCGTCACATGGTGCGCACCATAGCGCTTGGGCTCTGGGGGCCGATACGCTAGTCGGCTGCGTAAACACGAAAGCCCGCCGTCACTGAACGAAGCGACTCATTTGTATCAATGCACTAGTAAGCCCGTGCGCCTGCAAAGAAGATTCGGTGCTCAATGTTCAGCGAAATGATGTATGAAAAAAGATGGCCAAAATTGTTCAGCCCGGTGGCCGCGCCAGCGATTGTGTGAATAACCTTCAAACAATGCGTTAATCACCCTTGCGGGAAGCGTGCCAGTATCTTCGGTTTTTATCACGCACGGCTGACACCGATAGCCCCTTTGCCTCAGAGTGCACGATAACCGCACCATGCAGGTCTGTGCGCCAGAACCTGGCCCCATGATCTGACCAGCGTGCCTGCACTTCGGGACTAGGGTGACCGTGACGGCTCTGAAACCCCGCCTGTGCAATCACATCAGAAGGTTTGGTGGCCCGCACAAATCGAGGGCTGGATGAAGATTTTGATCCGTGATGTGGGGCGAGTACCAGATCAACCTTTTCCAACCCACGATCAACCAGCATAAATTCTTCGCGTTTACCGATGTCGCCCGGTAACAAGGCAGAGTGATGAGCACCGCGTATGCGCAACACACAACTGCCGGCATTGCGAGCATTGCCGCGTCGGCCTGACAACTTCGGTGAGTGCGTTTTATCACCAGTGCCTTGCACTAATGAGGCTGCGAAGTGTTTGGTCGGCCAGAGAAACTCAAACGTAACGCCATCTACCTGCCACGTAACACCGTATTCGCAGCGGGCAAGCCGCTGCGGCAACATGGGCTGCGTGCCAAGTAACTGCGCCTCACGCGCCAGATAAGACGTCAGGTCAAAAGAGCTATACGCCTGATCCACACGAAAAGCCTGCAGCAGGCCGCCCACACCGCCAGCATGATCAAGATCAGCGTGTGACACCACCAGGGTGTTGATGCGGCGCACGCCCAGCGATCTTAGAAACGGTGCCAGTACGCGCGTGCCATCGTCCGCGTCGGGGCTATGGCGCGCACCCGCGTCAAACACCAGCACATGTTTCGCCGTGCGCACTACCACCGCACCGGCCTGCCCCACATCAAGCGCATACAGTGACCAGCCTCCCTGGTCGGGGCGTGCTGGCTGCCAGCACAACGCAGGCAACATCAGCAGCCAGCCCGCATGCCGTAGTGGCGGGCCATAAGGCGCCAGGGCTAAAGCCAGACCAGGCAGACACAGCAATAGCGTCCACAAGGGTGCGGCCGCCACAGAAAAACTGGCCGCTGGCAGCGACGCCAGCCATACAGTCGGCAACATGGCCAAATGCAAAGCGCTGTGAGAAAACGAAGCCAGAAGCCCGGCCAGCCAACCCAGGCCCGGAACCAGCGCCACACCGCCTGCCAACAGCGCCAATGGTGTTACCACCAGACCGATCACCGGAATGGCATAGGCATTAACCAATGGTGAAACGGCTGACACCTCATGAAACATAAACGCCAACGCCGGTGTCAGCGCCAGCGAAATGGCCATCTGCAATCCAACGGCAGTACGTGCATAGCCCAGAAAACGCTGCCCTGCAGACATATCAGTGTTCCCGACTGCCCGCCCGGCCCAGGCCGCGCTAATCATAAGTACGGCAACGGCTGAAAATGACAACCAGAAGCCGCTTTGCAGCAGCGCCCAGGGGTCAAGCAGCACTACGACAAAAGCCACCAGGCATAGAAGACGGGAAGCGTTCAGCCCCAGACGCAGCACGTAGAACAAGGCGACCACGGCCAGCATCAGAAACGTGCGTCGCGCGGGCACGCCCCACCCTGCCAGCAGACAATACAGCCACGCCACCAGCAAGGCGGTCGCGGCGCTCGCCACATGTGCAGGCACCCGTTCGGCCAGCATACGGCCGCCTATGCGCACCCGGCGCCAGAACCAGAACATGGACGCACCACCGATTGCAGCAATCATGGTGATGTGCGAGCCACTAATGGAAACCAGATGGGTAATGCCGCTACGGTTAAACACCTGCCAGTCTGATGCGCTGACGCTGGCCTGATCGCCGATGACCAGCGCCAGTAAAACCGCGCCATAGCGATAGCCACCCACATGTTCAAGCAAGGCGGCACGCACATAATGACGTGCGCGTTGCGCGATAATGCTCAAGCTGGCGTGCGGCTCATCCCGCAAAAGCCTTGGCGTACCCCGCACGCTCGCTGTCGCTCGCACACTCTGCGCAAATACGTGCCCTTCATAATCAAAAGCATGCGGGTTACGCGTACCTCGCGGCGTCTTTAACGTAAGTGCCATACGCCACACCTGGCCGGGCACAATCTCAGGAAAGTGATAGGCATCACCACGACGCCCGTAAGGCCCTGAGTACCCGGGTGCATTCCACGTAACTCGTATCTGCGTTGGCACCCCCTCGGGGTTGGACGACAACACCTCTGCGTCAAAGACGCGCTTGTCTGGATCTAACCTGGGCAGGCCTGACACTCTGAGGACGACACGGGAAACTTTGTTTTCATTGTGCGCGGATAAGGCATCGGCCAAACGGTGCTCAGCCCGTGCCAGCGTGAACAAAAAACCCGCCAGACCGGCCAGCAAGGCCAAGGCCAGGCTCCGCCAACCCACCACCCATGTCACAATAGACAGCAAGGTGATGATAAACGCGGTAACCAGCCACATGCTGCGCCCAGGCAAGTGCGCAAGCAGGTGTACCGCTCCGCTGGCGGCCACAAAAGCCAACAAACACATACGCCCTTTCATACCGCCACGCATCAGAAATAGGCAAGCGTAAGCGGCCTGAAGACCTGCTGGCGGCAGACGGGAGCGAATCGTTCAGTGTGAGAATTACGGGTGGGCGGCAGGCTCATGGCACGCGCCGCTTTTGGCGTGACCACAGTATGGATACCCATCCGAACGTGTTGTGACTATTCCGCCGTTTAGCTATCCGGACGCAGCGCGATTATTCGACCGTTCGGTCACCCATACGCGGAGAGGCGATTCAAACTTCCAGCCATTTGGCGAAGCGGTTCTTTGCTTATACGGCTTTCCGGTTGTGCCGCTAGGCGCAAATGCAGTGCCTTGTATTTAGGAAGTAGTGCCATGGCTGTGGCTTAGGCTGAAAAGCGACCAGACGATCGAGCGATCAAGCGATTGGGCGATTAAGCGGTGACCCCAAGACGCGGTAATACTCGCACAGCATTCGCTGTCGTCAACCGCGCAATGTCTTCGCGCCGCACCCCACGCAAATCAGCCAGCACATCGACAATACCCGACACTTCACCCGGCTCATTTCTGGCGCTAGGCCCACCGGGCTGACCCAGCCACGACGGCGGAATATCAGGGGCATCGGTTTCTACCACCAAGGCGTCGTCAGGCAAGCTGCTGGCCAGCCGGCGAATCTGCAAAGCGCGCTCAAACGTCATGGCACCACCAAAGCCCAGCGCCATGCCCAGGTCCAGAAACTGCCTGGCCTGCTGAAAACTGCCGTTGAAAGCGTGGGCAATGCCACTTGTAATGGCGCGCTGGCGCAAGGCTTTTAAAATAAGGTCTTGCGAACGACGCACGTGCAAGATCACCGGCAACTGGTACTTTACGGCCAAGTCTAGCTGGGCACCGTAAAAAAACTGCTGCCGTGCGACCATTTCAGGTTGTTTAAGCTCGGGCAGAAAAAAATCCAGCCCAATCTCGCCTATGCCAACAAACTGTGAGTCATCCAGCGATTGCTCAATCTGGGTTTCGAGCGCGTGCAGATCAGAGTTACTGGCCTGCGGCACACAAATGGGGTGGATGCCCAGGGCATAAAACCCACCGTCAAATGAATGCGCAAGCTTTCTGACCACATCAAAGTTTGAACACGCCACCGCCGGGATGACGACGGCACGAACACCGTTCGAGGCTGCACGTGCAATAACGCCTTCGCGATCGTCGTCGAACTCGGCGGCATCCAGATGGCAATGTGTATCGATTAGCATGCATGCTCCTCACTTGACGTTGCGCAGCCCGCCCAGCGCTTAGACCTTAACGTCGATATCGCTGGGTGTGACAGCCACACCCAGCGTACGCGTTAATCATCAACCAGCTTGCCCTTTTCGATAGCCAGACGCCGATGCGCCAGCGCAGCCAGTGCCGGGTCATGCGTAACAATGGCAAACGCCGTGCCAAACTCACGGTTTACCCGCGTGAGCAACTCAAACATGCTCTCAGCCGTGTAGCGATCCAGATTACCGGTAGGTTCATCCGCCAGCACGCACGTGGGCCGTGTAACCAGGGCCCGGGCCAGCGCCACACGTTGCCGCTCACCGCCAGACAACTGGCCGGGGTAATGGTCAACACGGGCAGCCAACCCAACCTGTTCAAGAACCAGCTCGGCCTGTTCGCGCGCGTAACTGCGTTTCTCGCGTCGCACAATGAGCGGCATGGCCACGTTATCAAGCGCAGAAAACTCAGACAACAAGTGATGAAACTGGTAAACAAAACCCAGATGCCTGTTGCGCAACTGGCTGCGTTTGGCTTCAGAAAGACCGGCCACAGAAAGCCCATTAATCAATACCGTGCCGGATGTGGGCTGGTCAAGAAGGCCTAGCGTATGCAGCAGCGTGCTCTTTCCTGAGCCCGATGCGCCCACAATGGCCACCATTTCACCCTGCGCTACATGCAGGCTTACGTCGCGCAGAACCTGGATCTCCTGCCCGCTTTCGGTATAGGTTTTGACCAGATTGCGTGCCTCAATGGCATGCACGGCGGTGTGCGCTGACGCCGGGCCGCCACCAAAGCGGCTGGGCTGCATGACACTGTGCGATGCAGCGCTTCCGGTATTGGACGCCGCTCGATCACCCGAGCCCGTTGCGGTCGCGCCATTGTGGTTTTGTGTTGTGGTGCGATCAGTCATGGCGCAACACCTCGGCTGGCTGCAAGCTGGATGCGCGCCAGCTGGGGTACAGCGTGGCAAGCAGCGACAGCACAAGAGACGTAACGGCAATAATAAGGATATCGGTCATTTGCGGGTCTGACGGTAATTCGCTGATGAAATACACCTGCTGCGGTAAAAACTGCACGCCCAGCATACGTTCAATAAATGGCACGATTACGCCGATATTGAAGGCGACAAGCATACCGAAGCCCACTCCCAGCAACGTGCCAACCACGCCAATGAGCGAGCCTTGCACCAGAAAAATGCGTGCCACCTCGCGCGGTGTCGCGCCCAGCGTACGCAAAATGGCAATATCAGAGCGCTTGTCTTTAACAGCCATAACCAGCGACGACAACAAATTGAACGCGGCCACGGCCACAATAAGCGCCAGAATCAAAAACATCATGCGTTTTTCAGTTTGGACGGCGGCAAACCAGGTGCGGTTGTTTTGCGTCCAGTCATGTGCCTGCAAGTAAGGCGGCAATACCGCACGCAGCTCGGAAGCCACCAGTGGCGCCTTCTGCATGTCGGCAATACGCAGGCGCACGCCTGTTTGCCCGCTGTCGCGAAATACCTTGGCCGCATCTTCGTAGTTGATGAACGCCATGGACGCGTCAAACTCGTAATAGCCAGAGGAAAACAGACCAGTTACCGTAAACTGGCGCATGCGAGGGGTGAACCCTGCCGGCGAAATAGAACCTTGTGGTGCCAGCACCAGCACCGTATCGCCCATGCCCACGCCCAGCGTGTTAGCAAGATAATTACCCAGCACAATAGAAAAACTGCCCGGTACCAGCGACGTCAGCTTGCCCGACACCATCTGTTCAGCCACGTCGGATACGGCGGCATCAAGTTTAGGATCTATGCCGCGTATCTGCACGCCACTGAGTGTTTCGCCGCGCACAATCATGCCCTGGCCCGCTACAAACGGCGCGGCACCCTTTACCTCCGGGTTTTCCTCGGCCATATGGGCGATGTTCTTCCACTGTGACAGTACTTCATCGGGAGCCATGCGTGGCGCGTACAATTCAATGTGCGGCAAAACAGACAGCATGCGATCACGCACCTCTTTCTGAAAACCGTTCATCACCGACAGCACAACAATCAGCGCCGCCACGCCCAGCGCGATGCCGACCATGGAGCTTGCGGCAATAAACGACACAAAGCGGTCACCACCCCCGCCCTTGCGTCGGGAGCGTGCCAGGCCCGCGTAGCGCGCCCCTATCCAGAACTCATAAGACATCATCAAGCCACCGTTTCCCCATAAACACTACAATCCTGGAATGCAAATCGTACTACCTGGCGCCTTGCCCGACCCGCGCGAAGCACGCGAGCTGGCTCAATACCTGCCCAAAACCGCGCCCACCCTGTTTACATGGCTAAGCCATGCAAAACCCCATCGCCTTGCGGCTGACCCCGTTCATAGCGGCTGCGTGCCGCACGAGAAGTGGCAACTTATGGCGCGTGGCTTTAAACCAGACGCTGGCCAGAATTTTGCCACAGGTCTGGGCCCGCTTTGGGCAGGGCAAGTAAGCGATTCAGACAAACCCGTCTGGCTGGTCGAACTGGTTCATGTTGCGCCTTCGCGTGATGGCGCCGCACTGATACCGGCATCCGAGCTGGCCATTACGCCAGAACAGAGTGTAGCGTTGTTCGAATCGGTGCAGCCTTTCTTTGAAGAAGATGGGTTTGCGCTGCAACCTTGCGATACAAACCGCTGGCGCATACAGCCGCCAAGCGGGCACAGCGCGCCGGTCGCAAGCCCAATGCTTGTCAGCCTTTCATCTGTTAACGAATGGTGGTCGCAAGATGCAGCCTCAAGACCTTGGCGCAGGCTGGCCAACGAGGTGCAGATGCGGTGGTTTGACCACCCCGTCAACCTTGCACGCCAGCAACAGGGCCTGCCGGCCATCAACAGCCTGTGGCTGTTCGGCGGTGCGCGCGCCAGCCAGCTGCATCATGCTGCGCCCGCCAACGTCAACATTTACACCGACCTGCTGGGCCCGCTGGTGCGCCAAGACTGGAATGGCTGGATAACCGCATTGGCCCAGCTGGAAGCGCAGGTATTTGCCCCTCTGGCCGGGCAACCTCCCCGCCAGATTATTATGACTGGGCGGGACGCCATCATAGAACTTACCCCCGGCGCGCGGCGTCTGTGGGCCCAGTGGCTGCCCGGCAGCAAGGAAGCATGGAGAAAATGGTGGTCACCCCAAAACTGAGCGTACGCTCCGCCAACCCTGAAGCCGCCCGTTTGCTTGAAGCATCGGGCATACACCCACTGCTGTCGCGCCTTTGGGCCGCCCGTGGTGTGCATCAACCCGACGACGTGCGCCTGGCCTGGGGCGCGATGATCCCACCAGGCCAGCTAACCCAGGTGGAATACGCTGCCGGCCTGCTGGCCGACGCCATTCGCGATGGCAAACGGCTGTTAATCGTCGCCGACTACGACTGCGACGGTGCCACGGCCTGTGCGGTCGGGCTGCGCGCCCTGCGCAGCATGGGTGCCAGCGTCGATTACCTGGTGCCCAATAGGTTTGAAACTGGCTATGGGCTGTCGCCCGCCGTCGTCAGCCTGGCAGAACAGCATCATGCCGGCAAACCCGACATTCTGGTTACGGTGGACAACGGCATAGCCAGCATAGACGGCGTCGATGCCGCGCGACAGGCAGGCATGGACGTCATCGTCACCGACCACCATCTGCCTGCAGATACGCTTCCCGACGCACTGGCCATCGTAAACCCCAATCAGCCAGGTTGCGGCTTTCCCTCGAAAAACCTGGCTGGCGTGGGCGTCATCTTTTACCTGATGCTGGCGCTGCGGGCTGAGCTCAGACGACGTGGCGTATTCCCCGCCGACGGCGGACCGCGCCTGGATCAGCTAGCTGATCTGGTGGCCTTGGGCACGGTGGCTGACGTGGTGCGCCTTGATGCCAATAATCGCCTTCTGGTCACACAAGGGCTAAAACGCATGCGCAGCGGCCGCATGCAGGCGGGCCTGCGTGCCCTGTTTGCCGTGGCCGGCAGAGAACCGCGCAATGCCAGTGGCTTTGACCTGGGCTTTGCGCTGGGTCCGCGCATCAATGCGGCAGGACGGCTGGCAGACATGAGTCTGGGCATTGAGTGCCTGAGCACCGATGACGAAGGCCGCGCACTCGAACTGGCGCGCCAGCTTGACGCCATGAACCAGGAACGCCGCAGCATAGAAACCACCATGCGTGAAGAGGCGTTGGTGGCATTTGAGGCAGCAACTCCCAGCATAAAAGCCACGGTCTGCGTTTACGACCCGGGCTGGCATCAAGGCGTGGTTGGGCTGGTGGCATCAAGGCTTAAAGAAACCTACTGGCGCCCTACGCTGGCCTTTGCCCGCTCCGACAGCGGCGAGCTGCGCGGTTCGGGCCGGTCGATTCCCGATGTGCACCTGCGCGACGTGCTGGATCTGGTCTCCAAGCGTTACCCCGGCATTATTTTGAAGTTTGGTGGTCACGCCATGGCTGCCGGCCTGACTTTGCGGGAAGACGCCTACGAGATGTTTATTGACGCGTTTGATTCGGCCGTTACCGAGCTGACCGGACGCAGCAGCTTTGAGCCCATTATCGAAACCGATGGCTCGCTTGAGGAAGGTTATGCCAATGCTGATGTTGCCGGCCTGCTGCAACAGCAGGTATGGGGAGCGGGCTTCCCGGCCCCCATATTTCGGGATACATTTTATGTACGACAGCAGCGTCTGCTTAAAGACAAACACCTGAAGCTAAGCCTGGAGCGTGGCCATCAGCGTTTTGATGCCATATGGTTTAACCAGGCTGAAATGCTGCCCGAGCACATTGACTGCGCCTACCGCCTCGATCAAAACATCTGGAACGGAAGGGTTTCAGCCCAGTTAATTATTGAGTACGCCTGCGGGCCAGGCAGTGCGCGTTAAGACGCACTATGACGCCTGGTGGCGGCCTTTGTGCCATGCAAAAAGCCGCGCCTGGCCCGAGTTCAAACATTTTCAGGACGCCGATGCCGGGCATTCTGTGCCGGCCTGCATGGCTGCATTTGCGGCTTGCATAATCTCTTCGTGTGACAAGTCGTGTTTATGGGTAGCTAGCGACCAGCGATGACCAAAGGGGTCTTCGACCACTGAATACCTATCCCCCCAGAACATGTCAGCCGGTGCCATCACCACTTTGGCGCCAGCCGCCACGGCCTTGGTAAACGCGGCATCCGCATCGCTCACGTAAACATGCAGGCTGACAGGGGTGCCTCCGAGCGTGCTGGGGCTGGTGGCACCCCATTTAGGTACGTCTTCCATCAAAAAGAAGGGAGACCCGGCAATTCGCAGGCAGGCGTGCATAATTGAGCCTTCTGGCGACACCAGTTTTGACTGCTCTGTAGCTCCAAAGGCCTTTTTGTAAAACGCAATGGCCTCGTCAGCATGCTTGCAAACCAAATGAGGTGTAATCGCGTTCATGCCATCAGGAATGGCCCTGGGCGTACCTGCTTTTTCGGCATTAGGGTCCAGTTCATTCATGACACGACCCGTCAACATATCGAAGGGCACAGAAAAATGCTCGTGGGCAATTAGCCAGCGCCCATCTACCTTGCGCAGGCTTGCTGTTTTGCGTGCCCAGCCGGCTTCTTCCTTGCCCTGCTCGTCAACCGTGCCGCAATGCACCAGTTCATGGACCACGGCGAGATTGCCATCGAGTTGTATCTCACGTTGTGAGGCCTCGAAGAGCATGCCTGGGGGACACATGGCCATGCATTTTTCCCAGTGTTCACCGTAGGCTTCAATGCCCTTAAATTGCAATGCCTGAATGGCATCAAACGCCACAACTTCGGGCAAATATAGGGCAAGTACGGCTTCTAGATTCTTGGTCTTGACCGCCTCGCTCCAGCTGTCAAGACACGCGATAACCTCAGCTCGCGCGCTGTGTGTTTTTGCGTCCATGTATGTCTCCGTTAGGGGTAAGTTGCTACCGGCTGCCTGATATGTTGGCTCAGTTTCTGATCGGTGCAATCACACTTTAACACCAGTTAGTCCTAAAAAACAACTAGCTAATATTATTTAAGGACTATCGTGCTAAACTGTTACGCATGGCAATAAAACGTAGTTACGATGATGCGTGCGCCGCCGCTCACGCACTTGACCTTGTCGGAGAGCGCTGGGCGCTGCTCATTGTGCGCGAGCTGCTTCTGGGCCCCAAGCGCTTTACCGATTTGCGTGGCGGCCTCGGGGCTATTAGCCCCAACGTGCTTACTCAGCGCCTGGGTGAGCTGGAGTCGTTCGGCATTATTGTGCGGCGCAAACTGCCAAGGCCTGCCAGCGCCTGGGTTTACGAACTTACCCAGTGGGGTCAAGAGCTCGAACCGATTGTGCTGCAATTGGCCCGCTGGGGCGTACGTTCCCCTGTTTTTTTACGAGGGGCCGCCCTGGGGCCCGATGCATTAATGTTGTCGCTCAAGGCCATGTTCAGGCCTGAAGCAGCTGACACACAGGCGTTCAGCATAAATATCAAGCCAGGCCAAGAAGCTGACGATTATCATATTTGCCTTGAGACAGGGGTGTTTACCATCACTCGCGCCGCTGCGCCCAGTGCCCAGGCCAGCCTGACTGCCGCCACCGATACCCTGCTCGCCCTGGCCTTCGGCAATCTCAGCCTTGATGCCGCCGTCAGTGGCCATGGAGCGGCTTACAGCGGTGACAAAGCGGCACTGCAGCAGTTTTTCTCGTTATCTAGCCTGCCCACGCGTGCAGCTCAGGCCGATGACCTCGAAGACACCACAATGCCGCCAACAATCAGCATAAAGGCCAAGGCGTGATAAAACTGGGGTGATTCGCCCAAAAAAGCCACCGACATAAGCGCGGCGAACAAGGGTGAAAGATTGGCAAAAAAACCGGCAAGTGTTGGCCCTACCCGCTGCACCCCTGCTCCCCAGCAACGCAGGGCCACAATAGCCGGCCCAATCGCGACATAAAGCAACGCAGCAGCCAGGCCCCAGCTCCAGGTAATATGCGCGTCGGTCACCACCCACTCACCGCCGGCCATTGCCCCAGACCAGGCTACGCCATAAACCAGTTGAGCCAGCAACACCCCTACCCAGTTTGAGCGAATTTCGGCTGGATCATGCCCTTTGATAAGCAGCCAGCTATAGAGTGCCCAAATTATGGTGGCGAACAATTGAATCACATCGCCCAGCACAAAACGCATGTCCATTAATTGAGACCATTCACCGTGGCTGAGCACGACCAGAACGCCTACCAGCGATAGTACTGCCCCAACAATCTGCCAGAGCTTGACGCGTGTTCCAAAAAACGAAGCCCCTATCACCAGCATCCAGACCGGCATACTGGCGTTCACCAGTGTCACATTAACGGGGGTGGAGGTGTGCAGCGCCATATACTGCATGGAGTTGTACAGCCCTATGCCCAGGAGTCCCAGCACAGCGTAGCGCTTGCGGTGCTTCCAGAGCCCGCTGCCCTTGCGGAAGATAACGCGACCGAATGGCGCCAGAATGACGAGCGCGATAGCCCAACGCAGAAAGTTGAGTGTCAAGGGAGGCACTACGTCGTGTACGGCCCGTCCCACCACAGCATTGCCCGCCCATAGTAGTGGCGGAATCACAAGCAGTAATACGGTGGTGGGGGAAAGTTTATGACTCATCAGGCGAAGGCGGCATAATAAAAAAACAGCGCGCCAGATGCGCGCGACAGGCATTATCGTAACCTACCGCGCCAGCCTCCATTGTTCTGCAGCATACGCGCCGAACGCACATCGCAACAAGTGCGTGAGATCAACCCAGCCTCAAAACCCGCAAGCAAACAGCAGACATGTCGACAAGAGCTACTCAGCAATCATGGGCGCTATCAACTGCATCGCCAGCTCTGCGTTCTCTTTTTCGACCAAAAGCGTCTGGGCGTTTAGACTTCCCGTAAGCGGGCCTGGGTACATGGAGCTGAACGCCCCGCCCTGCATGACGAAGTGAATGCCATAGGCTTGCATCATGGAAGCAATAACCGCTGCCTCAGACTCTGACTTAGGTGAATAGATTGGTATCATAATTGTTTTCTCCCCGTTCACACTGCCAGTCACGTTAGTGCAGTTGTACACCACAAACGCACGCATTGCCACCACATGCAGGTGCAGCGGCGCTGGCACAGGCTTTATTTCAACCCCGAGGTTTTCCCGCTCATGGCCGTATTCGACATCCAACCCATTGTTGCCTCACTGAACGCCGAAAGGCAAGCATGGCGCACGTCACAGCGCAGGTCGCGCGAGCCGGGCGGGCGTGAGTTCCCATCCCCTCTGGCCATTGAGCATATTCTTGAGGCATTCAAAGGCATACTCTTCCCCATGCGGCTTGGCCCGCTTGATCTGCGCCAGGAAAGCGAAGACTTTTTCGTCGGGCATACGCTTGATTCCGCCCTGCATGCCTTATTAAGCCAGGTGCGGCTCGAGCTGCGTTACCAAAGACGGCATGAAACGCTGGCTGACAGCGCCGTCGAAGCACAGGCTATTCAGGCAGTACAAACGTTTGCCGCTTCACTGCCTGCCATGCGGCGTCTGCTCGACAGCGATGTACTGGCTGCCTTTCAGGGTGACCCTGCAGCGCGCAGCGTCGACGAGGTGTTGCTGTGCTATCCGGGCGTGCTGGCCATGATCCATCATCGCATAGCTCATCAGCTCTACAAGCTCGAGTTGCCTCTGCTGGCCCGTATGTCCTCAGAAATCGCTCACTCAAAAACCGGCATTGATATCCACCCCGGCGCGCAGATAGGCTCTTGCTTTTTCATTGATCACGGAACGGGCGTCGTTATCGGTGAAACAACCATTATTGGCGATCGCGTACGCCTCTATCAGGCGGTTACGCTCGGGGCCAAACGTTTTCCTCTTGATGAAAACGGCAAGCTCGAAAAAGGCCTGCCCCGCCACCCTATCGTCGAAGACGACGTGGTTATCTACGCGGGCGCCACCATACTTGGCCGCGTTACGCTGGGCAAAGGGTGCACCATAGGCGGTAACGTGTGGCTCATCGATGATGTGCCCCCCGGTACGCACGTTACCCAGGCGAAGTTTCAGGGTGCAGCAACCTGCGACCCGGCGGCTGAAGACGCCGCCCAATAAGCCAGCACCACGCCAGCTTTATGTGACAGGCGCTATGCAAGCCTTATCTGGCTAGCGCCTCAGCACTTTATGCACCCGCGGTACCGCGTTTATATGGGTAAGCGACACACTACCTTTATGTAGCGAGCGCCACGCAGGCTTTAAGTGCCCAGCGCGGCACCGCCTTTACGTGGATCAGTGCCGCACTGTCTTTGTGTGCCAAGTGCAGCGCCCCGGGCCTCTATGCGCCCAGCGCCACGCCAGCCTTATTTCGCCAGCGCCATGGCGACAGCACGCTGGGCATGAATACGCGTGGTATCAAACAGCTTGACCGGCGTATCGGCCTGCTCAACCAGCATGCCGATCTCGGTGCAGCCCAAAATAACGGCCTCGGCACCCTGCTCTGCAAGCTTGTCTATGATGCGCAAGTAATCGCGTTTTGACTCGGGCCGTATAACGCCCTGGCACAACTCGTCATAAATAATGCGGTGTACCACTTGCTGGTCGGCGTCGTCGGGCACCAGCACGCGCATGCCTGATTGCAATGCCAGGCGGTCTTTGTAAAAGCCCTGCTGCATGGTAAATGCCGTACCTAGCAGCCCAACGGTTTCAATGCCATCAAGTTGCAATTCGTCGCCTGTGGCGTCGGCAATATGCAGCAATGGTATAGACACCGCATTGCTTATGTCATCAGCAACCTTATGCATAGTATTGGTACACAGCACCAAAAAATCGGCACCAGCGGCTTCTACGCGCGCGGCGGCTTCGGCCAGTACAACACCCGCTGCAACCCAGTCGCCTGCATTTTGCAGTTTTTCAATCTCTTCAAAATCAACACTGTACATGGCGATGCGGGCGGAATGCAGCCCGCCCAGACGTGCGCGTACGCCCTGGTTAATGTCGCGATAATAATGTGCTGTACTTTCCCAGCTCATGCCGCCGAGCAAGCCTATGGTTTTCATTAGTTTCCCCGTTGGTGTGATGGCTCATACCCGTTTGCACGCAGAATAGCTGTGCAGTATCGGTATAAGATCCCGTGATATGTGTCGGTTGCAGTGTGCCAGGTAAAACTGCCCGAGGGACGACAGCTTACTGCGATATGGGCCACGCCTCAACAGCAGCGTAGTTTTTGCAAGCGATTAACGTTACGGGAAGTGATCAAGGGTACCGGAAGTGATCAAGGATACGGGAGGTGATCAAGGATAAGGGAGGTGATCAAAGGTATAGGTTTAATGGCAGTCTGGCACAGCCTGGTCGAGATAAACCTCGAAGGCAATATCGTTGGCGCGCTGCTTCAGCAGTTTTTTTAGGTACCCCTCAGAGCGCCAGCCTTGCACAAGCTTCTGGGCTGCCTCAAGCACCGCCGTATTGTCTCGGCGTACTGCAAACACCAGATCCATGTTGTCACGCGGCGGCAGGCTGGCTGAAAATTTTTTCCATTCGGGTAACTTCAACAGGCTACGAAATAACGCCTCATCGTGCACGGCCGCATCGCATTTACCCGTACGTAGCGCCAGCAGAGAATCGGCCGGTGCCCGGTATACCTGCTCGATGGCACCATACTGTGCAGCCATCTTGCCTATATAGAGGCCACCTTCGGCAACACATACCGTACGCCCCTGCAGTTGTTCCCATGACCTGATGTCAGTGTCGGTGCGCATAATCGCCATGGGCCGTGAACGATAGCCCGTGGGTAGCGCAATTATTTCTTCGGGAAGCTGAGCAGCACCGTCAGGCACTGACAGCAACGCCACATCAGCCTCGCCCTTTTGCAGGCGCTCGGCCACGTGCGCATCAGCGCGCAACGGCATTTCGTCAGAAGCCCCCAGCATGGCCGCCAGGGCTTGTGCCATGGTTGCATCCGGTGCCTCAGGCGTACGCACTTTCTGACCGCCTATAAACTCTGGGATGACATAATGCATGGCGACCACCACTGGTTTGTTGTCGGCCACCTCAGAAGATGCTGCAAACGCGGGCTGAACACGTGCCATAAGTGCAGCCACTAAAAGC
This sequence comes from Alcaligenaceae bacterium, assembly GCA_013416395.1. GTDB lineage: Bacteria > Pseudomonadota > Gammaproteobacteria > Burkholderiales > Burkholderiaceae_B > Allopusillimonas. The sequence goes on along the minus strand of JACCEP010000003.1, from coordinate 177,132 downwards.
GCAGCGAAAAGTGCGCCACGGGCCTGTCGACGAAGAATGGCTGGCTTGATCATACGTATTGATAACGCAAAAGGCGGCGCTTGAGTTTCTCAAGAAAAACCTGATCGATCAGGGTCGCCAGTATGGCAATGGTCAAAATATTGGCCATTACGCCTATCATGTCGGCCGTTTCGCCCGAGTATGCCAGCGACCGACCCAGCCCCTGCCCAAAACCAATAAGCATTTCGGCAGAGATCAGCGCACGCCACGCATTGCCGAAAGCAAGCTGGGCACCTGTTATAAGCTCGGGCGTGACCGCTGGCAAATACACGCGCTTAATCATGCCCCAGCGGCTGGCCCCCATAACCCGCGCGGCAGAAACATGAACGCTAAGCACACTTTCTGTTGCGTTCATGACTGACAGCGCAGCAGGAAAAAACGCCGCCAGTGCCACCACTACAATAATGGGCGTGTTGCCAAAACCCATCATGATCAGAAACAGCGGCACCCAAGCAATGGACGGAATTGACTGCAAAATAATAATGGCTGACTTGAGCACTTCGCGGAAAAAGAACAGCACGCCCCCCGCCAGGCCAAAGCCTATGCCAAACAGCAAGGCCAGCCCGTAGCCTACGCCAAGGCGACCCAGACTACCCGAAAGCGCCGCGCGAAACTCGGCAGACTGTGTTTCAAGCCCTAGTCGGACAAACACAGACGGCACGCCAGGCATGAGAAAGTCGGGCAAAATCCAGGCCGCCGTCTGCCAGAACAGCAAAATAACGATAACGGCGACTGCCATGGCCAATCGTTTGTTAGAAGGAGAAAGTCTTTTCTGAGTGCTCATGATTGCTAATAAAAAAGGCGATCGGCACAACCGACCGCCTTGGTGCTGCGATGTCACGCCAAGGGATACTTAACCCAGCCAGGCGTGACGACTTGGTACTGTACCGGCCGCTTTATAGCTTGCGCGCCTGCTGCCACTCGAGATCAACGATTTTGCTTACATCGAACGAGCTACCGTCACGCGTTTTCAGTGCACCCTGCTTTTGCATGATGTCAGCGATCTCCTGCATGCGGGCGAGTTCTTGCGTTGTAAGTACAGGGCTAAACGTTTGGCTTTCAATGGCTTTCTGGATAACGTCTTCACGCGCTACGTCGCCATTTTTCAGCGTCTTGATCGTAGGCTCGGCAACAAAGTAGCTGGCGATCAGCTTGGCGGCTTCGGCTGGCTTGTTTTGCAGTAAATCAATGGCTTCACGCTGCGCATCCAGTGATTTCCAGACATCGTCTTTGCGCTTTTTGAGCGTATCGCCTGCAGTAATAACAACCATGCATGGAAACGGCCATACCTCGCCAATTTCATAGATTTGTGTAACGGGTGCGATCAGCTTGGCGATACTGGCCTGTGGTTCGAACAAAAACGCTGCATCGACACGCTTGCCAACCAGTGACTGCACCGCAACCTGCGGGCTAACGCCCATGACCGTGACGTCGCCGCGCTCCAGCCCTGCATTTTTAAGCACTACCCCTTTCAAAACGGTATCCGCCGTACTGCCCTCTTTCTGCGAAGCCAGCGTCTTGCCCTTAAGGTCTTTGACGTCTTTAATGCCAGCATCATCGCGCACAACAATGGCGTGGTAGCCATGTTGCGCGCCGCCAACCACCTTCAGGTCAGCGCCACGCGAAGACCAGGAAGCCGCGTTCGTAAAGCCCAGCACGCCGGTATCAAGCTGGCCGCCAACAATGGCCTTGATGAGGTCAGTGCCAGACTTAAACTCAACCAGTTCGACATCAAGCCCGTGCTTTGCATAAAGCCCACCCTCGTAGGCAGCAATCGCCTGGGCGTCATCCATGACGCGCAGATAGCCAACTTTAAATTTGTCGGCGGCGACTGCCTGGGTGGTAAGCGCGAATGCGGCCAGCGCGGGCAGCAATAGTCGTGATAGCTTCATGCTTGTACTTCCTCGGGAACGTTGACAGATACAGGGTTATTGGCTTTGGCGATGGCACGGGCTGCGACATCAGAAGCTGCTGCTTCTGATGTGCTGGCGGCATGGGCCTCGATGCCCAGCAAGACGAGAATTTCGCTGCGCAAGGCGGCAAACTGAGACAGGTCATGGGTTTTGGTGTGTTGTTGCAGCCTGAACTCTTTAAGCACAGTGGCCGGCCGCTTGCTAAAGACCAGGATGCGATCAGCCAGAAACAAGGCTTCATCGACATCATGCGTGACCAGAAGCACGGTGGGGGCCGCTTCATTAAGTAGCTGGCGCAATACATCTTGCAGCGTCAGGCGCGTGAGCGCGTCAAGCGCACCAAAAGGCTCATCGAGCAGCAAGGCTTGCGGGCTTGAAATAAACGCACGCGCCAGCGCCGCCCGTTGCCTCATGCCGCCTGAAACCTGATGCGGGTAATAGGTTTCGAAACCTTTAAGATTTACTTTTTCGAGCCAGCCATAAGCCTGAGTTTGGGCCATTTTCTTTTTTTCGCCCTGAAACTCAAGCGCCAGCGCTACGTTTTGCGCCAACGTCATCCAGGGATAGAGCGCATTTTCCTGAAACATAAGCGTGCGCGAAGGGTGTGGGCCTTTGATAGGAGCGCCGTCAGCCAATAGTTGGCCGGCACTGGGGCGTTCAAGCCCCGCCACCATGTGCAGCAATGTTGACTTGCCGCAACCCGACGGCCCTACCAGCGCGACCAATTCGCCGTCGTCAATGCTGCGGTTGAAGTTTTCGATGACGGGAAGACCAGAAAACTGCTTTTCTATATTATTGAAACTTAGTTTCATATGGGCTCGATTAACTTATTTGTTATATCGAACTGTACTGGTCGCTATCTTGCTTAACAAGAATTTTTCTGCACTATGCTTATAAGCTCTGGGTATATATTTGGCGCGCAACCCATCACAAACAGTCAGTCTGTGACCTGACAGATGCCATCATGGGGAGAGCAGCAGTAACTCATTAAAGCGCTTATTGGATAGTACCCTCAGCCTGAAGGAATTGGCTCAAAAGCCTCTGGCAGACGAGCCCTATCCTTAGCGCCCACCTGTCAGGCTTTTTTTGCAGGCGGGTTAAACGGCTCAGGTCGCGCCATGCCGTGGTATTCAGGGTTGGGAATCATGTCGATGCCAATACTCATGCGATTAGACATATTGAAAAAGCCCACAGTATCTGCAAGGTCAAAAATGTCATCGGTGGTGAGCCCGACAGCCCGCAAGGCGTCGCGATCTGCCTTGACCACGATTTCAGGCGTTTTGGTCAGCTTCCAGGCGAAATCCAGCATGGCCCGCTGCCGTGCGTCCAGTGGTGCCACACGGTAATTCATGACCATCATTTCACCCAGTTGAGGGTCACCCGATAACACCCTTACTGCGGCACCATGCGCAACCAGGCAGTAATAACAATGGTTAGCGCTGGAAACCACCACTGCCACCATTTCACGGTCGAGCTTGCTTAACCCCGAAGGTGCCAGCATTAATTCGTTGTACATGGCCATGAAGTTGCGCAGTTTGTTTGGGCGCGCGCTGTAAGCCTGTAGCACGTTGGGGACCAACCCCAGCTTGTCGACACACTTTTGAAACACCTCTTGGAGATCGTCATCAAGGCTTGTGGGATCGGGTGCGCCCAGTGCGGATACGTAATCGGGCTGTGGCATATGTGTCTACCTCCTTGCTGCAGTTTGTCGTTGGTTATTAATCTTTGTCTCACTGTATCATTTTCAAAGCAATACGCCGGTAATACCATTAGTGCCAGCATCAGGCTGGTCTACATACCCGCAACGGCTTGTGATGGCAAACATTTAGCCCACCCGTGCAACGCGGATTTCACGTGACGCCACCTCACGTCGCGGCGTCAGCGGCTTCAGACAAGTTAGCCGTAGAACATGCTCATTGCTTCACTCACACGTTCAATCGCCCTCCCAACGTTGTCTGTTTGCCTCTGCGCGCAGACTTGCAGCCTTCACCCCGCAGGACAATAATAGAAGGTAGCCGTGCAACAGCCTGGCACCTATCATTACTCCAAAAGAAATCAACACATGACAACCGAGTTTCCAGGGTATTCCGGCCCTCAGGCAAGTACCGAAGCGCCACTTGAAATGTTGGCAGCCTGCCACATACGCATACGTCGGCAGTGCGACACCCTGCAGCGTCTGGTTGTCCACTTGAATCAGCATGGATGCGATGCCGACGCACGCAGCGCTGCGGCCAGTGTCATTCGTTACTTTGATACGGCTGCGGTACATCACCACGCAGACGAAGAAGAAGACCTGTTTCCGGCCATGCTCGAATCCATGGCTGGGTCTGACGCGGTGTGTATACGTGAAATGACCAGCGCACTGGCCGCCGAACACCGCCACCTTGAAGCCGCCTGGTGGGCTCTACGCAAGATTTTGCTAGAAATTTCAGAAGGTGGCAGCATAGCGCTTGCCGCCCATACAGTCGAAGCCTTTACAGGCGCCTACGCTCGACACATGCAGATCGAAGAAGACGAGGTGCTGCCCATGGCAGACAGGCTGCTAAGCCAGCACGACATCGAGCGCATCGGCCGCGCCATGCGCCTGCGCCGCGGCATTCCTGACAATGCATGAGCGCCAAAGCTGAATCGTATTAGCCGTGCCCGGCTAAAGGCGTCCTGTCGCCACTGCTATCCGCTGACGCTCATCCCAGCGGGGGGAAACCCCTGTACTCACGGTAACATCCGGATGCTATTCTAATTTCCACGCCGCGAAGCGTATTTCGTTTCGCAGAGAAAATGATCGTGCCGGGCCGGTCCCGCGCAACCAGGAAGCACAGACGGGACACTGCATGGAACAAACGGGCGAGGCTGGATTTCTTCAATTTACCAACGTAAAGAAAACCTACGATCAAAAAACACTGGTCGTTAAAAGCTTTAACCTCGACGTAAAACGAGGTGAGTTCGTCACCCTGCTCGGCCCCTCCGGCTCAGGCAAAACCACGGTGCTCATGATGCTGGCCGGTTTCGAAAACGTAACCAGCGGCAGTATTACCATTGATGGCCGCTCAATTACCAAAACCGCCCCGTACAAACGCAACATAGGTATGGTCTTTCAGAACTATGCCCTGTTTCCGCACATGACCGTGGCCGAAAACCTGGCCTACCCGCTGAAAGTGCGGGGCATGGCTAAAGAGCAGGTACAGCAGCGTGTCGGCGAATATCTCAAACTTATTGAGCTGGACCAGTTTGGCAACCGGCACCCGGGCCAGCTCTCAGGCGGCCAGCGCCAACGTGTAGCGCTGGCCCGCGCACTAATCTTCGAACCCACACTGGTGCTCATGGACGAACCCTTGGGGGCACTTGATAAAAAACTGCGCGAACAAATGCAGTTCGAAATTACACGCTTGCACAAGCAACTGGGCTTTACGGTTATTTATGTCACCCACGATCAGGTTGAGGCGCTAACGATGTCCAGCCGCATTGCCGTGTTCAACCAAGGTGTGGTGCAGCAATACGCCTCCCCCGAACAGCTATACGAACGCCCGGCCAACGCCTTTGTCGCCAGCTTTATCGGCGAGAACAACCTCATGCCAGCCCAGGCTCCTGTATTTCAAGATGACGGCAATGTGCAAAGTACGCTTGACTGTGGCGCAGCCGTCACGGCCCAGAACAGCGACTGCAGTGCGGATGACGCGCGCTGCATCGTTTCGGTGCGGCCTGAAAAACTCGTTATTACGACGCATGGCCAACACTTTGACAACCAGGTTGAAGCGCGCTTTATCGCACGCCATTATGTGGGCGATTTCATTCGGTATTACTTCGCCCTGCCCGGCGCGAACAATGTAACGGTAAAAACGCTTAACGACACCCGCGCACCCGAGTTCACCGAAGGACAGCCCGCCATACTGGGCTGGAACGCAAGCGATTGCTTTGCATGCAAATATGACACCACCTTAGCTCGAGGAGATTAACAATGAAAAAATTCGCACTGACGCTGGGCCCCGCAATACTGCTGGGCCTTGCCCTGAGTGTTAACGCACAGGCCCAGGATAAAACCCTGACCGTGGTTTCCTTTGGTGGTGCCTATGGCGCAGCCCAGCAAAAACACCAGATAGACCCTTACATGAAAGAAACCGGCAACAAGGTGCTGTTTGAAAACTACACGGGCGGCGTTGCCGAAATGAAAGCCCAGGTTGAATCAGGGAAAATCCAGTGGGATGTCGTCGATATCGAAACCATTGACCTTGAACGCGCCTGCGCCGAGGGTCTGCTAGAAGTTATTCCGCGCAATATTCTGCTAAAAGGCGCTGACGGCACACCGGCTGAAAAAGACTTTATCCCCGAAGCGCTCGAGAACGAATGTGGTGTGGGCGAAATTGTGTGGGCAACCGTATATGCCTACAACGACAAGACCATAGGCGATAAAAAGCCGTCGACCATTAACGATTTATTTGACCTTAAAGGGTTTCCCGGCAAGCGCGCGCTGCGCAAACGTGCCCAGGTCAATCTCGAATGGGCATTGCTGGCTGACGGCGTAGCCCCCGAAAAAGTGTACGAAGAACTTGCCACATCCGAAGGGCAGGATCGCGCGTTTGCCAAGCTCGACACCATAAAAAACGATATTGTCTGGTTTGACAGCTGGTCACAGGCACCTCAGCTGCTTAATGACGGTGGCGCCATCATGGTGCAATCAGCCAACGGCCGCTTCTTTGACGCCATCAAAAAAGAAGGCAAGCCTTTTACCCTGGTATGGGATGGCAACCTGTACGACCTGGACGCATGGGGCATACTCAAAGGCACGCCCAATCTTGACGAAGCGCTTAAATTTGTTGCCTTTACCACGAGCACCAAGGCACTGGCTGGCTTCCAGGACGTTGCTTATGGCCCCCCACGCAAGTCCTCCATGGCATTGGTTGCCAAAGACGTGATCGACCACCTTCCCAGCTCGCACGTAGACGAAGGCATCAAGGCCGACGGCATTTTCTGGGCTGATTACGGTGAGTCGTTGGGTGAAAAGTTCAACGAGTGGCTTCTGAAATAAACGGCAGAGTCATGCAACCAAGTAGTCAGGCATAAACACATGAAGGCCACAGCCAGCCATACCGGCGCATCACACTATGATGCGCCGCTCACCGCCCTGTCAGCGGATGAGGTTCGGGCAGAAAAACACGAGATGCGTCGGCGTCGGCGTATTGCCGTTTTGCTCGTGGCACCGCTATTGGCCTTTATTTTCTTTGCCTTTGTGGCACCTATCGCCACCATGCTGTTTCGCAGTGCTTACAACCCTGACGTCGTCGAGCTCATTCCCAAGACGGTGGCCAAGCTGTCCACGTGGTCGGGTGAAGGTATGCCTGACGACGCAACACTGACCACCATGGCTAATGAGCTGAAAAGCCTGGCCGCCGAACGCAAGGCCGGCATGCTGGCTGCGGCCGTCAATCGCGCAGAGCCGGGCTCGGCCAGTCTGATCAACGCGACGGCGCGCAAAATGCGAGCCATCAAAGACGAGGACATGGAAGGGTCGGGCGCGCTCAAGCTGCGCGAAGCGGATAAACGCTGGGGCCAACCCGAGCTGTGGCGATCCATCAAGTCAGTGGGTCGGCCTTATACCGATGCCTACTACCTGACCGCACTAGATCTAGAACGCAACCGCGCGGGCGATGTGCATTGGCGTGAATCGGCGCGTATCTACCTGCAGCTATACGGCAAGACACTGGGTATTGCCCTGACGATTACCGTGTTGTGCCTGCTACTGGGCTATCCGCTGGCATATTATCTTGCCCATGCCCCGAGACGTACTGCGGGCCTGTTAATGGTGTTGGTGCTGCTGCCCTTCTGGACCTCACTGCTGGTGCGCACCACTGCCTGGATCGCGCTATTGCAAACCAATGGCGTCATCAACGCTACGCTCATGGCAACCGGCATTATCGGCCAGCCGCTCGAGCTGCTGTATACGCGCTTTGCGACCATTATCGCCATGACGCATATTTTGCTGCCTTTCATGATTCTGCCGCTGTACAGCGTCATGAAAGGCATAGACCAGAGCTACGTGCGTGCTGCTCTTTCGCTGGGAAGCCGCCCCTGGTCGGCCTTTGTGCGGGTGTTTTTCCCCCTGACCTTACCGGGCCTGAGCGCCGGGGCGCTGCTGGTATTCATTATTTCTGTGGGTTACTACATTACCCCTGCGCTGGTCGGCGGCACCGACGGGCAAATGATATCCAACATTATCGCTTTCCACATGCAGAGTTCGGGTAATTGGGGCTTGGCCGCTGCGCTCGGCACACTATTGCTGGCATTGATACTAACGCTGTACTGGGTGTACGACCGCCTGGTAGGTGCTGGCTCGATCAAACTGGGCTAAGCATATGGACATGACACCCGACTACTACAACTGGCGCCTCAAACTGGGCTCGTACGCGCTCAAGCTGTCGGCCTGGGCTGTGTTGTTTTTCTTGATGTTGCCCATATTGGTCATTATCCCGCTGTCGTTCAATGCCGAGCCATTTTTTACGTTTACCAAAGGCATGCTTCAGCTTGACCCGCAGGCCTACTCGCTAAAATGGTACAGCTCGGTGTTTCACAGCCAGAACTGGATGCTGGCCATACGCAATAGCTTTTTTATCGGCATATGCGCCACCCTGATCGCCACCACGCTGGGCACGGTTGCCGCCATGGGGCTGGTCAGCGAACACATGCCTATGCGGCGCCTCTTTACCGCGCTACTGCTCTCGCCCATGATTGTTCCGCTTATTATTGTGGCGGCAGGCATGTTCTTTTTTTACACGCGCTACAATCTCGTGGGCAGCTTTGCAGGCATTATCATTGCCCATGCGGCGTTGGGGGTGCCATTTGTCATCATCACCGTCACGGCAACGCTTTCCGGGTTTGACCAGTCACTCTATCGCGCAGGCCTAAGCATGGGCGCGTCTCCATTGCGGGTGTTTCGCGATGTGGTCATACCCCTGATACGCCCTGGCGTTATTTCGGGCGCGCTCTTTGCTTTTGTAACATCATTTGATGAAATCGTACTGGTTCTGTTTCTTGCTGGCCCAGAACAGGGTACTATTCCTCGCCAGATGTTCGCTGGCCTGCGTGAACAAATCAACCCGGCGATCCTCGCCATCGCTACACTGCTCATTGTTGTCTCCATTTTGTTTCTGGCAACACTAGAAGCGCTGCGAAGACGCTCTGAGCGCATCCGCTATGGCGGTGAGGCGCCCCAAAACTGAATTTTGACAGTCGGCATTCACGCCTATACAGTAGTCGAGCAACGTTTTCCACAACCACTAAAACCAACATGGAGAGACCCATGAAACTTACCTCACGTACAACACTAGGCCTACTGGCCACCAGCATCGCGCTGGCTTTTTCGTCGGTAGCTGCGGCTCAGTCGCCCATCGTCATCAAGTTCAGCCACGTTGTGGCCGATAAAACGCCTAAGGGCCAGGGCGCACTCAAGTTCGAAGAAATCGCCGAAAAGCTTCTGCCAGGCAAAGTTGATGTACAGGTTTTCCCTAACTCGCAACTGTTTGGCGACTCCAAAGAAATGGAAGCGCTGTTGCTGGGTGACGTTCAACTGATTGCTCCGTCGCTGTCCAAGTTTGACCGCTACACCAAGAAGCTTCAGCTTTTTGACTTGCCCTTCCTCTTTGATGACATGGACGCCGTTGATCGCTTCCAGCATAGCGATGCCGGCAAAGAGTTGCTTGGTGCCATGAAAAACCGCGGTCTGCAAGGCCTGGCTTACTGGCATAACGGCATGAAAGAACTGTCAGACAACAAAGACAAACTTACTCGCCCTGAAGACGTAAAAGGGCTTAAGTTCCGCATTCAAAGCTCTGACGTGCTCGAAGCCCAGTTCAGGGCCCTTGGCGCCAACCCACAAAAGCTCGCCTTCAGCGAGGTGTATCAGGCCCTGCAAACAGGCGTGGTCGACGGGCAAGAAAACACATGGTCCAACATCTACTCGCAGAAATTCTACGAAGTGCAGAAAACCATTGCTGAAACCAACCACGGCGTGATCGACTACATGGTCGTCACTAACGCCAAATGGTGGGACGGTCTGCCCGAAGATGTGCGCGCAGGGCTGACACAGGCTATGGAAGAAGCCACTGCGTTTGCCAACAACCTGGCGGCCGAGCTCAACGCTCGTGATCGTCAACTTATTGTTGACGCCGGCAAAGCCAAAGTACAAAAGCTTTCCAAAGAAGACGTCGCTGCATGGCGCGCTGCCATGGAACCTGTATGGAAGAAGTTTGAAGGCGACATCGGTAAAGACCTGATCGAATCCGCCCAGAAGGCCAACAAGAGCTAAACGCTTGCTGGGGACTACGCCGCATTAAATTGTAGTCCCCGGCCATTTTCCGGATTCGGAGAGCATCATGAAGTTTCCATTGCTTGAGCGGTTGGAGGAGGCGTTGATCGCCACGTTCCTTGCTGCCATGACACTCATCACATTTGTCCAGGTTATTGCACGGTATGTGTTTAACTACAGCTTTACCTGGGCATTAGAGCTCGCCACGTTTTTGTTCGGCGGGCTTATTTTTCTGGGCATGGCCTACGGTGTGCGCATAGGTGCGCATATTGGGGTCGATGCGCTCGTCAAGGTTTTACCGCCCAAGGCCGCACGCGTCGCGGGTTTTATCGCCGTGTCGCTGTGCTTGATCTACACCGTCATTGTTTTTTACGGTAGCTGGGTTTACGTCGATAAAATGTACGAAATCGGCATCCTTGCGCAAGACATACCCATACCCCAGTGGGTACCCCGTCTGGTAATGCCCATCGGTTTCGGCTTGCTGTTTCTGCGCTTTGCCGGTGTGCTCTATGACATGCTGCGCGGCAGACGCTCCCGATTGCTCGGCGATGAAGTCGAAGACGCGCTCAAGCTCCAAAGTGTCGACCCCTCTGTTACCGACAAGGAAGAAAAATAATGAACATTGCCGGCCTTTTCATTATGCTGTTCGTGTTCATGTTCTTGGGCACGCCCGTGGCAGTCGCGCTTGGGCTTTCTTCGTTGCTGACCATTATGCTGTTTGGCACCGATTCGCTCGCCTCGCTGTCACTGAAAATGTTCGAGTCTTCCGAACACTTCACCCTGATGGCCATCCCATTCTTCGTCTTGGCGGGTGCCTTTATGACGACGGGCGGCGTTGCCAAACGCATGATCCGTTTTGCCGTTGCCTCGGTAGGTCATCTGCATGGCGGCCTGGCTATCGCCTCGGTCTTGGCCTGCTGTCTGTTTGCGGCTGTTTCGGGGTCCTCGCCCGCCACCGTGGTGGCCGTGGGTTCCATCGTAATCGCCGGCATGGTACGCACGGGCTACCCGCTTCCGTTCGCTGCCGGTGTAGTCTGCAATGCCGGCACCCTGGGTATTTTGATACCACCATCTATCGTGCTGGTGGTATATGGTGCCGCCACTGAAACATCGGTTGGGCGACTGTTCATGGCGGGTGTCGTACCCGGTCTTGCACTGGGCGCTGCGCTTATGGTCACCATTTACGTTGTGGCCCGTATCAAAAACTACCCGCGTCAGCCTCAGGCGCCGCTCAAAGAGGTTTTGGCCGCCGGTCGAGATTCTTTCTGGGGCTTGATGCTCATCGTCATTATTTTGGGTGGCATCTATGGTGGCGTTTTCACGCCAACTGAAGCAGCAGCCGTTTCGGCCGTCTATGCGTTTTTTGTAGCCGTTTTTGTCTACCGCGATATTGGGCTGCGCCAGGTACCCGCCGTACTCATGGATGCCTCCAAAGTAACGGTGATGCTCATGTTCATCATCGTCAATGCCCTGCTCTTTGCTCATGTACTCACCACTGAGCGCATACCTCAGGCCATTGCCGAGCAGATCATCGCCTGGGATATGGCCTCGTGGCAGTTTCTTATTGTCGTCAACATTCTTTTGTTGATCGGCGGTATGTTCATGGAGCCTACCGGCATCATCCTGATCATGGCACCCATACTGTTCCCTATCGCCACGCAGTTGGGCATAGATCCGGTGCATCTGGGCATTATCATGGTGGTCAACCTGGAAATCGGTATGGTAACGCCGCCTATAGGGCTCAACCTGTTTGTCACGGCGGGCATTACTAAAATGAGCATAGGCCAGGTCGTGCGAGCCGCTTCTCCGTGGCTGATCGTCTTGCTGTCGTTCCTGATGCTTATCTCTTACGTGCCGATTATTTCATTGTGGCTGCCCAACCTGTTGCAGTAAGCAGACGCAATACACCGGCAAGGTATGTTTTGTCTGCCTTGCCGGAACCAGATCTGGTTGCTCAACCTGCTGCCATAACCAGGCACAGTACACCGGCAAGGTATGTTTTTTTAACCTTGCCGGAACCCGTTATGGCGCATGAGCCGGTATACGCTGGCTAGTGCGCCATATGCTGTACACACCCAAGCCACAAGCGCCATCAAAAAAAACAGCCTCGGCACTTGCTGCAAAAAACCAAAGCCCATCACATGATCCATTTGCCACGTGCAGGCGGCGTACATGCCCAGCGGGAAGACAGCGCCCCAGTAAAGCGGGTCATATTCAAACGGAAAGCGCCGGTATCCATAGCGCCAGATACCCAGAATAAGTAGCATGGGTATCCACCAGGTGCCACTGGCCCAATAAAAAATGGTGAAGCCCTTTAAAAACGGTAGCACTGACTGAAGATACGGCGCGTCGGGCGCATTGCCGATTAGCAAAGAACCGGCCAGTGTCGAAATGGCCATGGCACCCATATTGATCCAGTACGGCGGCGTCAAGTCACCTGCCGAGAGCCGGAAGAACGTATAGCGGTAAAAAATAAGCGCCATCGTCCAGATATAAAGCATGCCACCCCACAGCCACATGGAAAGCGCCAGAAAGTTCAGCTCCAGCCTGAAGGGCTGACCAAGCGTAGTCGCCAGCAGCGCGCTGGACACCGAAATCGACTGCGTAGCCACCACGGCCAGCAACCATCCGCCATTAATACCTTTATCGAGCGAAGGTTTGTTGCGTTTGATGGTTAGCGCCGTAAAAATGGTGTACGTTAGCACCACCCATAACGCCAGCGCCATCATCCACAGCATGCGCCCTATGTACGAATCACCCCTGAGCACCAAATACTGCGACCCCAGCACCGAACAGGCAACCACCGTGGTAAAAAAGCCCGGCCCGCGCAGGTGGTCTACCATGTCGGCAAAAAAATAACGCGGGTAGCGTAGTGCGCGCAGCAGCGTCAACACACACAGCAACAAAAAAAGCCCGTTGTTCAGTACGAACAGGCTTTGTGAAATTAACGGATGCCCCAGCATATGCGCCGCAATCGACACAATGCCTGTTGCCATCACCATGCCGAAATTGGCCGGCGACATGCCCGCCAGCCCGCCTGCTTTCTTATGCTTGCCGCCCTGCCCGGCAGACGACGATACAGGCGGAGAATTATCGGGTGGGGTATTTGAAATCGCCATGTGCCTGGTCTTTATTCTTTGATTAGGGCCCATTCTAGCGCCATGCGCCACAGCGCCATAGCAAGTACGGGTTAAAATGGTCGGTTAACCGTAATTATTCACCGTCAATTTTCGCGCCAACGCGCCGCACAGGAACACTCATGGAAGCCGAACGCCAAAACCTACTCGAAGCCCACCTTGAAGACTACGCCGAGCGTGAGGCTGCACTTCGGAGGTATCTTTGACTACGATGCCAAAGCTGAACGCCTGCATGTCGTCAATGCCGAACTAGAAAGCGCTGAGGTCTGGAATGACCCCAAGCATGCTCAAGATTTAGGTCGCGAGAAAAAAAGCCTCGAAAATGTCGTTGAAACGCTTGGTGCCATCAATGCCAGCCTGACCGATGCGCGCGAGCTCTTCGACATGGCGGCAGCTGAAGATGACGACGCCACGCTGGCCGCCATCGAGCACGATGCCCAGGAAATCGCGCAAAAGCTGGAAGCGCTTGAGTTCCGACGCATGTTCTCCAACCCGGCAGACCCGCTTAATTGCTTCGTCGATATCCAGGCGGGTGCCGGCGGCACCGAGGCGCAAGACTGGGCCTCGATGTTGCTGCGTCAATATCTGCGCTACTGCGAACACAAAGGCTTTAAGGCTGAAGTGCTTGAAGAGTCACACGGTGACGTCGCCGGGCTCAAGTCAGCCACCGTCAAGGTTGAAGGCGACTACGCTTTTGGCTATCTGCGCACCGAAACCGGCGTGCACAGGCTGGTGCGTAAAAGCCCATTTGACTCCAACAACGGACGTCATACCTCATTTGCCAGCGTGTTCGTTTACCCAGAGGTCGATGACACCTTCGAAGTAGACATTAACCCGGCCGATTTGCGCGTCGATACTTACCGTGCCAGCGGTGCCGGCGGTCAGCACATCAACAAAACCGACTCAGCGGTACGTATCACACACGAACCCACCGGTATCGTGGTGCAGTGCCAAAACGACAGGTCACAACACCGTAACCGCGCCGAAGCCATGCAGATGCTGCGTTCGCGTCTGTACGAGCTCGAGATACGTCAGCGTATGGCTGAGCAGCAAAAAATGGAAGACTCCAAAACCGATGTGGGTTGGGGGCATCAAATTCGCTCTTACGTGCTCGACCAAAGCCGTATCAAAGATTTGCGCACCAACGTCGAAATCTCCAATACGCAAAAGGTGCTTGACGGCGACCTCGACCCATTCATCGAAGCCAGCCTCAAACAGGGGGTATAAGTATGGAAATCAATACTGTCGCAATCGTTACCGGTGCAAGCCGCGGTCTGGGCCATGCGCTTGCGCGGGGCCTGCTGCAGCCCGGCAACCAGCTGATCACCGTTTCGCGCAGCCATGACGACGCACTCGCCCAGCAGGCAGCCCAGGCTGGCTGTAACGTGCAACAAATACAGTCAGATCTTGCCAACCCGGCCGCCGCCGAGCGCATCGCCGCACAAATCGTGGCCAACCTGCCTGCCGGTGCGCAGCGCTATCTGCTCATCAACAACGCAGGTACGGTGGGGCCCATCAGCCAGACCGACCAACTGTCTGACGCTGCGGCGATTACCGCCGCCTTCAGCCTTAATGTCACCAGCGTCATGTTGCTGACCACGGCTTTTTTGCAAACTGTAAAGCCCTTGGGCGCCGACTGCCGCATTCTTAATATTTCATCGGGTGCCGGGCGCAACCCCACAGCCGGCTGGGGTGTTTACTGTGCAACCAAGGCGGCGCTCGATCACTACACCCGTGTACTGCACGCTGAGGAACACGGTGTACGTATTGTGTCACTTGCGCCTGGCGTCATAGACACAGGCATGCAGCAAACCATACGCTCCAGCGATGCCCATGATTTTCCTAATGTGGCACGCTTTACCCAACTGCACGACGAAGGGCGTCTTACCTCGCCTGACGAAACGGCTGCCCGCATTTTGCGCTACATCGACCGCGACGACTTTGGCAGCAACGTGCTCGACGACATCCGAAACTACGCATAAGTACAGAACATGAACGACACCACGTCACCCCTACCCGTCGATGAAAATCACCTGATCGCCGAACGCCGCTCAAAGCTGGCCAATCTGCGCAGCGAAGGCTCGGCCTTCCCCAATGACTTTCGTCCTGACACCCGTTCGGCAGACCTGCATGCCGCCTACGATGAGCTCGACAAAGAGGCACTGGCAGCTGTTGGCAAACAGGTAAAAATTGCCGGACGCATGATGCTTAAACGCGTCATGGGCAAGGCCAGCTTTGCCACCGTGCAAGACGGCTCAGGTCGTATTCAGGTTTTTCTTGACCGCAACAAGCTGGGTGACGACCTGTATTCCCGCTTCAAAACCTGGGACATGGGCGACATCATCGCTGTTGAAGGTTTGGTATTTAAAACCAACAAAGGCGAACTTTCGATTAACGCTGACACCATACGTCTGCTGTCCAAGTCATTGCGGCCTTTGCCTGACAAGTTTCACGGCGTCGCTGACCAAGAGCTGCGCTATCGCCAGCGCTATGTCGACCTCGTCATGACCGAAGAAACCCGCAATACCTTTCTTACGCGCAGTAAAGCCGTAGCAGGTATCCGCAACTTCATGGTTGAAGCAGGCTTTCTTGAGGTCGAAACACCCATGTTGCACCCTATTCCGGGTGGCGCCACGGCCAAGCCGTTTGTAACACATCACAATGCGCTCGACATGCAAATGTACCTGCGCATCGCCCCTGAGCTTTATCTCAAGCGGCTTATTGTGGGTGGTTTTGACCGCGTGTTTGAAATCAACCGCAACTTCCGCAACGAAGGTGTCAGCCCCAGGCATAACCCCGAATTCACCATGATGGAGTTTTACGCCGCTTACGTTGATTACCAGTGGCTCATGGACTTTACCGAGCAGCTTTTGCGTGACGCAGCCATTATTGCCACCGGCAGTGCCGTGCTTGATTACCAGGGCAAGCCCGTCGATCTTAGCCAGCCCTTTGACCGACTAACCATCGTCGCAGCCATCATCAAGTACGCGCCCCATTACACCGAAGCCCAGCTTAGCGAAGAAGCCTTTGTTCGCGCCGAGCTCAAACGCCTGGGTGCTGACGTCAATGGGCCAGTACTGGCACGCGCTGGCATGGGTGCCCTGCAATTGGCACTGTTTGAAGAAACCGCCGAAAGCCAGTTGTGGAACCCTACCTTTATCATTGACTACCCGGTTGAAGTGTCGCCACTTGCGCGGGCCTCTGACGCCCGTCCCGAAATCACCGAGCGTTTCGAGCTGTTTATTACCGGGCGCGAAATCGCCAACGGCTTCTCTGAGCTTAACGACCCTGAAGACCAATCGGCCCGTTTTCTTTCGCAGGTCGAAGCCAAAGACGCGGGTGACGAAGAGGCCATGTATTACGACGCCGACTATATCCGTGCGCTCGAATACGGCATGCCTCCTGCGGGCGGCTGCGGCATAGGCATTGATCGTTTGGTCATGTTGCTGACCAACAGCCCCAGCATCCGCGACGTCATTCTCTTTCCGCATCTGCGCCGTGAAGACTAAGCCTGCTGACGCATGACTGGGCAACGCAAACGCAACGTACCCCAAGTGCGCGCTTCGGCGCGCACCAAAGCGCCCAGCCTCATCCCTAACTGGCGCAGTGCGTCCAGCCGTAAGGCATGGAAGCGCTATTGGCTGCTCGATCCTTTAGAGGGTTTGGCCGAACGCAGTGTTTTCCGGCTGCTGCGCATGCTGCCGCTAGAGTGGGGTTCGCGGCTGGGTGGGTATCACGGCCGGTTTATCGGCAGCGCCCGCAAACGCACTCATGAACAGGCACGCCGCGCGCTTGCTTTTATTTCGCCCGAGTTGCCGCAGCATGAAGTGGCCGCCACGCTAAACAGGCTTCGACAGAACGCCGGGCGAGCGCTGGTCGAAACCTTGATCTCAGACCGCATCAGCGCGGCTGGCCATGTGCTCGAACCCGCAGAGCCGCGGCGTTCAGAAATCAGGGACGCCGCTACCCCGCGCATTTACGTCACCATCCACACCAGCAATCTTGGTTACCTTATGGGTATTGCCCTGCGCAAAGCCACCGGCCTTCATGTCACGACGGTAAGCCGCATGCTGCCCAATCGTTTCAGCCAACGCCTTAGCGAGACGCTGTACCAGCAACACGAAGGTAAAGTGCTTGGGCCTGGCATTAGCACCGCACGCCATCTTATGGAACACCTGCGCAAACCCGGCGGCCTGGTGCTTATTCATATTGACGAGGCGCGCAGCCGACAGGTTTATTTCCCGACGTTTGGGCGCGAAATGCCTTACGGCAGCAACCTCAGCCTTGCAATACGCCTAGCAGCGACCACGGGTGCGGCCATTGTGCCCGTATACCTCAAGCGCACCAGCGGCACCCATTTCGAATTGCGCGTGCTGCCAGACATTGCAGCACCAGCCAAAGACGATACCGAGCAGGCCGATGTTGCCCGACAGCTTGATGTCTTGTTTGAAAAAATAATACGCGACAATATCGATGACTGGCAGCAGCTCTATTTTCTACGGCCTCCCACTGGCGAGTCGACCACGGGCGGCCCAGATCACGTGTAGCAATCCTGAGCCTGAACACAAATTTTCGGACATTCTCGCCGTTTAGATGAGTCATTGATCTGTCTACCTATCCAGCGACCCTGCTACAGAAGCTAGAATAGGCCTCTTGAACCATGTGGAGGAAACGTCTGCCATGCACCCCACCGTCGCCGAGCTTTACAGTCAGCTCACCCTGCCCGTCATCAGCGCGCCCATGTTTATTGTGTCAGGCCCTGAACTCGTCATTGCGCAATGCGCCAGCGGCATTGTGGGCGCCATGCCTGCGCTCAATGCCCGGCCACAAGAGCAGTTGTCGCCCTGGCTCACGCAAATCAAGACCGCACTGGCCGAACTGCGCCAGCGTGAACCCGACCGACGCATCGCGCCTTATGCCATTAACCTGATCATTCATCGCTCAAACGACCGCGTCGACGCGGATCTTGCAGTTTGTGCCCAACACAAAGTCCCCATCATCATTACTAGCCTGAGTGCGCCACACAACGTGGTCGATGCCGTGCATGGCTGGGGTGGCAAGGTGTTCCATGACATCACCACGCTGCGTCATGCCGAAAAAGCCCTTGAGGCCGGCGTAGATGGCCTGATTCTTGTTTGCGCCGGGGCAGGCGGCCATGCAGGTACGCTTAGCCCCTTCGCCCTGGTTGGCGAAATACGCAAAATGTTTGATGGCCCGATTATTTTGTCGGGTGCCATTAGCCGGGGGCAAGATATTGCAGCGGCACGCGCCATGGGCGCTGACTTTGCCTACATAGGCACGCGGTTTATTGCCAGCGATGAGTCTAATGCCAAAGAGGCCTATAAACAGGCTATCGTCGATGCCAGTGCCAAAGATGTACTCTACACTCCTTACTTTACGGGCATCCCGGGCAACTACCTTAAGGCCAGCATTACGGCCGCAGGGCTTGACCCCGACAACCTGCCTAACGTTGACTCAAGCTCGGCCAATTTTGGTTCTACCCGAAGCAAGCCCTGGAAGGACATCTGGGGCGTCGGACAGGGCGTGGGCAATATTGAACGCGTGTTGTCGGTCGCCGATATCGTCGATCAGCTCAAGCGTGAGTATGTTGCAACCGTACACTCGCTCAATGACAAATTTATCTAAAAAAGTGATGACGCAATGATAGATACCAAGTATGAAAACGGCGCCATGGTGCTTACCATTAACCGTCCCAAACAGCGCAATGCGCTCAGCACCGATATGTACCTGCAGCTTAGCGAAGGCCTGCAGGCGGCGCATGACAACCCTGAATGTTGTAGCGTCATTATTACCGGCGCGGGTGACCATTTCACGGCAGGCAATGACCTTGCAGACTTTCAGCGTCAGCGCGTGCCAGGCGATAGCCCTGCCCTCACGTTTTTACGTACGCTGGCATCGGTTGACGTACCCGTCATCGCTGCCGTGCAAGGCTATGCCGTAGGGGTAGGCGTAACCATGCTGCAGCATTGCGACTTTGTCTATGCAGACAGTACTGCTGTCTTCAGTCTGCCCTTTGTCACGCTGGGGCTTTGCCCCGAAGGTGGCTCCAGCATACTGCTTGAACGTCTTGTAGGCCCACGCAAAGCGGCGCAATGGCTGCTGCAGGCCAAGCGCTTTGACGCCGCCGAAGCGCTGGATGCCGGGCTGCTCACCGCCATCTCTGAAAACGGCCAGACCCTAGCTGATGCGCAACAGGCCGCCGCAGTGCTGGGCAAGCAACCTGTCGCGGCATTGCGCCTGTCCAAAAACATGCTCAGAGAGCCGGGCCGTCTTGCTTTGATGCAGGCTTTCGATATAGAACGCGATCGCTTCCAGGAGCGTTTAAAGTCTGACGAAGCCCAGGCCGCCTTCAAGCGGTTCTTCGAGCGGTAAACGGTTCGTAGCGCCAGCCACTTCCAGTCCAGGCCGATAGCCTCGCCGCAATGCCTGCAGGACATAGCGATAGAACAAACGAGCTACACAGGAATGCCTTCAGGACATACCGGCAGGACAAACGAGCTACACATGAATGCCTGCAGGGCGTACGGTCAGGACATACAGCCAGGGCATATCAGCATGATATCTGGGTAACAAAAAGGGCTTGCACATGTGGCAAGCCCTTTTTGCGTCTGCGCTAGCGCACTGTTGCAGGTGCAAGTCTTCCAGCAAGTTGATCACCAAGAATGAGGTGAAGCGCAACGAGGGTTAAAACAACCGAGAAGCGAGTAATAACCCGCCGCTAACCTGCTTAAGGACGAATCAGTTGTGCACCTGTCTGTGCCTGCAAATCGTCAAAACTAACGCCATCATTGATCTGCAAAACTTTTAGCCCTTCTGGCGCAACCTCGAGCACGGCCAGGTCCGTGTAAATACGGCTGACCACGCCTACGCCCGTAACCGGCAGCGAGCACGATTCGAGAACTTTGGGTGAACCGTCTTTGGCATTGTGCTCCATAAGAATGAACACACGTCGTGCCCCCACCGCAAGATCCATGGCCCCGCCGACAGCAGGAGGCTCGCCCGGACGGCCGAGATTCCAGTTTGCCAGATCACCCGTACGCGAAACCTGCATGCCACCCATAATGCAAATATCAAGGTGGCCGCCGCGCATCATGGCGAACGAGGTAACGTGATCAAAAAACGCGCCGCCTGTAAGCAACGTTACAGGCTTCTTGCCGGCGTTGATAAGCTCCGTGTCTTCCTGGCCTTCAGGCGCAGGTGGCCCCATGCCCAGAATGCCGTTCTCACTTTGAAGAATGACTTCTTTCTCGGGGCTCAGATAACGAGCGACCAGCTCGGGCATGCCAATACCGATATTTACATAGCTGCCGGCTGGAATATCGGCTGCAAGACGCTCAGCCATTTCATTTCTGTTTAACCGCTTTAACATAATAAATATCGCTTAACTGGATAATTCGGGGTTGGAGACGCGCACAATGCGATTGACGAAAATGCCCGGCGTAACAATACATTCGGGATCCAGATCGCCCAGCTCAACAAAATGTTTGACCTGCACAATCGTCTTGCGGGCCGCCATGCACATAACCGGGCCAAAATTGCGTTGTGCCTTGTTATAGACCAGGTTGCCCCACCTGTCGGCGCGTTCGGCCATCACCAGCGCAAAATCACCTCGTATGGGCTTTTCGAATACATAATGCTTGCCGTCGATTTCGCGGGTTTCTTTTCCGGCCGCCAGGTCGGTGCCATAGGCCGTAGGCGTAAAAAAGCCCCCCAGCCCTGCACCGCCAGCGTGAAGACGCTCGGCAATCGTACCTTGCGGCACGGTTTCGAGCTCTATCTTCCCTTCTTTGTACATTTCGTTGAACACCCACGAATGGCTGGCTTTGGGAAACGAGCAAATAATCTTGCGTACCCGACCCGCCTTGATCAAGGCTGCCAGACCATTCTCGTGGTTGCCGGCATTGTTGTTGACGACGGTGAGATCGCGCGCGCCCTGGTCAATGAGGGTATGGATAAGCTCGGTGGGCATGCCTGCCCCGCCGAAACCGCCCACCAGAACGGTCGCGCCATCATGAATGTCAGCGACCGCCTCTTCCAGGCTGTCTATAAACTTGTTGATCATTTGCTTGTAAACCTGCCAGATAAAAAATTAATTTAACGAAATATTGGCTTTCTTGATGATTTCTGCGTACATGGCAGAGTCAGACTCGATGCGCTTCTGGAAGGCTTGTGGCCCGTCGCCTACCGGCACAAAGCCAGCATCCTTGAAGCGCTGTGCGACCGCAGGCTCTTTGACAATTTCTGTAATCTCGGCCGCCATCTTGTCGATGATGTCTTGCGGGGTACCAGCTGGAGCCAGAATACCCGCCCACGAACCCATGGCAAAGCCCGGGAAGCCAGACTCGGCCACGGTACGGACGTTAGGTTCATCGGCCCAGCGCTCGCTCGAGGAAATGGCAAGCACTTTAAGCTCGCCTTTTTTGGCGTACTGCATGGGCACAAGAATCGGATCAAATACCATAGAAACCCGACCCGCCAGCAAATCAGTCAAGATAGGCGCGCTACCCTTATAGGGTACGTGCGTCATGTCAATACCGGCCTGATAGGCAAAGTTAACGCCAGTAAGGTGCGCACTCGACCCTGCCCCGCTCGACCCGTAAGTCAGGGCACCAGGGTTTTTCTTGCCATACGCAACCAGCTCTTCGAGCGTGTCGGCCGGTACATTTTTGGCCACAAACAAAAACAGCGGCAGCTCTGCCGCCAGTGCTACCGGCGCAAAATCAGAAAGCTTGTACTGCAAATTGTAAAGATGCGGGTTAACCGAGTGTGCCGCAATAACCGTCACAAACGTATAGCCATCTGGCTTTGCCCGCGCGGCTGCCGCCGTGCCTATAGTGGCATTGGCACCAGGCTTATTGGTAACCACAAAAGTTTGGCCCAGGCGCTCAGACAGACGCTGCGTCACCGCACGGGCAACCGTGTCAGTGGCACCACCTGGCGTATAGGGCACAATCATTTCAACGGTTTTTTCGGGCCAGCTCGCGGCGTGAGCACCAAAGCCAGCGGCCATGGCCGCCGCGCAAAACAGCGATGTCAGTGTGCGTTTAATATTTCTATGATTCATTGTCTACTCCTTGGACTTTTTAGTTGAACGGGCGTTACGTTCGGTTCGTCGAATTACACGCGCCTGGTAATTAGATGTGATCTGGCTGGTGTTGAGACGTACTCGAGGCCTTGGGCGGCTAGTGGACGCATCGCAACGCAAACACCTCGACATTGCTGTACAGACGCGTCTGCGCGATGCCAACGCTTCGTGATAACGCGTGGGACCAGTGTCGCTGATCGATAACGCTGGGCGGGCAGTATTTGTGCTGATCCATAACGTTCTGGGTCGGTACATGTGCTGATCAATTACGCTTGGGATCCGTACATGTGCTGATCAATCACGCTTGGGATCCGTACATGTGCTGATCAATAACACTCGGGGCCAGTGCGTGTGCTGATCAAGTCAGCATGTGCTCTGGCCCCGGTGTATTAGGCGACCTCGAAAAGCCCGGCTGCACCCTGGCCGCCGCCTATGCACATGGTAACCACCACGTACTTGACGCCGCGCCGCTTGCCTTCGATCAGCGCATGGCCGGTCATACGGGCACCCGATACACCGTAGGGGTGGCCTACGGCAATGGCACCGCCATTAACGTTGAGACGATCGTCAGGGATGCCCAGCCGATCACGACAGTACAGTACCTGGCAGGCAAACGCTTCGTTAAGCTCCCACAAGCCGATATCATCAACCTTAAGCCCGGCACGTTCCAGCAAGCGCGGCACGGCAAACACCGGGCCTATCCCCATTTCATCTGGCTCGCAACCTGCGACGGCAAAGCCACGGAAAATACCCAAAGGCTGCAACCCGCGTTGCTCGGCCAGCTTGCTGTTCATAACCACGCATGCCGAGGCGCCATCAGAAAACTGGCTGGCATTACCAGCAGTAATGACACCACCGGGCAAGGCCGAACGTATGCGCGACACGCCTTCAATCGTCGTGTCGGGGCGTATGCCCTCGTCACTGGAAATAGTGACTTCGCGCGTGGACAGCTGACCGCTACGTGGGTCAAATACACCCATGGTGGTCGTCATGGGCGCGATCTCATCATTGAACAAGCCTTTTTCTTGCGCAGCGGCGGCACGCAGCTGACTGCGCACCCCGTATTCGTCCTGGGCCTGCTTGGATATTTTGTACCGATCAGCCACTGTTTCAGCAGTTTGCAGCATGCTCCAGTACAGCTCTGGCTTGTGTTGCAGCAGCCAGGGATCACGCCGCATGTGCGGGTTCATGCTGTTTTGCACACAAGAAATACTTTCAACGCCACCGGCCACCATCACGGGTACCTGGTCAACAATAACGCGCTGAGCAGCCATGGCAATGGCCTGCAGCCCCGAGGAGCAAAAGCGGTTAATGGTCACGCCGGCCGATGTGACAGGCAGCCCAGCCCGCAGCGCGATGGCGCGTGCCACATTACCGCCCAGCGTACCTTCGGGCTGTGCCGTGCCCATGATAATGTCTTCAACTTCAGCAGGATCAATGCCTGCGCGTGCTACGGCGTGCTCAACGGCGTGGCCGCCCAGCGTAGCGCCGTAAGTCATGTTAAATGACCCACGCCATGATTTGCCCAGCCCGGTGCGAGCGGTGGATACGATTACAGCTTCAGTCACACGTGTCTCCAGATTCAATTCAAAGAATAAATGTCTGTTTGCTTAATTGGCCAGTGCCACTGCCAGGCCTTCACGAACATGGCCACGCTCACGAGCCTTGCGCAGCTGGAACGCCGCGCGGCGCGTAACAACCTCGCGACCATGCTCAGAGCCTCAAGCCCAGCGACCACCGGCTTCGACGCGTTTAACCAGCAGCGGCGAAATAGCCCAAAACTTGGCCGCTTTGTCTGACTCTTGCGCGTACTGCCCGATGGCCCGTGCAATGTTGTACAGACCAATTTGCTCTGCATAATGCATGGGACCACCCCGGAATGCCGGGAAGCCGTAGCCACTCAAATACACCACATCAATGTCAGAGGCACGCAGTGCAATACCTTCGTCCAGTATCTTGGCGCCTTCGTTAACCAGTGCGCAAAGGCAGCGCATCAAAATTTCTTCATCTGAAATTTTGCGTGGCGTAACACCCTTCTCAGTGCGATAGGCTTCAATAATTTGAGTAACCACAGGATCTGGAATCGGCTTGCGATTGCCCGGCTCATAGCGATACCAGCCTGCAGACGTCTTTTGTCCGAAACGACCAACCTCGGCCAGCTTGTCAGCCACCATGGAGAAATCTTGATCAGGGTTTTGGGCGGCGCGATGCTTGCGAATTGACCAGCCAATATCTATGCCGGCAAGATCGCCAACGCGGAATGGACCCATGGCCATGCCAAAGTTCTCGAGCACTTTATCAACCTGCTGAGGCAAAGCGCCCTCAACAATCAGGTCGTTGGTAACGGTGTAATAGCGATGCAGCATGCGGTTACCGATAAAGCCGTCGCACACACCCGAGACCACAGGCTGTTTGGCGATTTTCTTGGCCAGATCAATACATGTGGCCAGCACATCGTCGGCGGTCTTTTTGCCACGTACGATTTCAAGCAAACGCATCACGTTGGCGGGGCTGAAAAAGTGCAGGCCAATGACGTCGCCAGGGCGCTTGGTAAAGTTGGCAATAGCGTCGACATCAAGCGTAGACGTGTTCGAGGCCAGAATGGCACCTGGCTTCATTACCTTGTCGAGCGCGGTAAACACCTGCTCTTTTACGTCCATGTTTTCGAATACGGCCTCGATCACCAGATCTGCCTGTGCCAGATCCGCATAGTCGAGTGAGGTAGATAACAAGCCCATGCGCTCTTCAACCTGCGCTTGCGTCAGGCGGCCTTTTTTCATGGTGTTTTCGTAATTGCGGCGTATGGTGGCTACACCACGGTCGAGCGCGTCCTGCTTGGTTTCAAGCATGGTTACGGGTATGCCCGCGTTCAGAAAGTTCATTGTGATGCCACCACCCATGGTGCCAGCACCAATTACACCTGCGACCTTGATGGGACGCAGCGCAATGTCTGAAGCAATACCCGGAATCTTGGTTGCAGCGCGCTCGGCCGCAAAAATATGGCGCAGGGCCGCAGACTCAGGCGAACTCATTAACTGCAGGAAGAGCTGACGCTCTTGCTCTATGCCCTGATCAAACGGTAGCGAAACACTGCCCGCCACTGCCTCAAGACACTTGAGCGGCGCAGGAAGGCGCTTTGCGCCTGCGGCCAGGTTGGCACGGGCCACCTGCAGCAGTGCCTCGGCGTCAGGCTGGTTTACCTTAAGGTCACGTACGCGCTTATGCGAGGTGTTTTCATTTGCCATTTTTTCGGCGAAGGCTGTTGCGCTGGCAACCACATCTGTATCAACCACTAGGTCAAAGAGTGGTGTGTCGGCAAGCTTGGTTGCCGGAACGATAGTGCCGTTCACAATCATGTTCAGGGCTTTTTCAAGGCCTAGCAGCCGCGGTAAACGCTGTGTGCCGCCGGCGCCCGGCAAAATGCCCAGCTTGACTTCAGGCAGGCCTACACGTGCAGACGTGGCGGCTACACGGTAGTGCGCGCCCAGTGCCAGCTCAAGGCCGCCGCCCAGGCAAACGCCTTCAATGGCCGCAACAACTGGCTTGGCCGATGACTCCAGTACTTTAATCACAGTGCGCAAGGTGGGCTCTTGCCCCGCCTTGGGTGTGCCAAACTCGCGTATATCAGCACCACCCGAAAACGCACGTGTGGTGCCTGTGAGCACAATGGCCACGACGGCGTCATCGGCTTGCGCGCGGTCAACCAAGGTAACAATGGCGTGCCGTAGGTCAAAACCAAGACCGTTTACGGGAGGATTATCAAAGGTAATGACGGCAGTTTTACCTACCACTTCGTAATGTGCGCCGGGCATGGATACTCCAGAAGATGAGCCAGAAATGCAGGTGATATTCTGCATTGCAGAACTAAATTTTGATTTACTGCAGCTATACTAATCGCTAGTATAGTGGCTGTAAAGCAGTACGTACCCGCAAATCCGCCCGAAATATCAATGAACGTTTCGCTGTGCAGAACTAACTGCACAGCCTTCGAAAACAAACAACAGGTCTCATCATGGATATCCAATACACCAGCGATCAACTGGCTTTTCGTGACGAAGTACGCACATTTCTTGCGCAGCATCTCAGCAAAGACGTGCAGCGCAAAGTCATGAACGATCAGCCCATCAGCAAAGAAGAGCGTCAGGGCTGGCAACGCACGCTATACCAGCAAGGCTGGGGAGCGCCCGCATGGCCTGTTGAGTACGGCGGCACCGGCTGGGACGCCATCCAGCGACATATTTTTGAAGAAGAATGCGGTCGCGCCTTTGCGCCCGAGCAACTGCCTTTCGGTCTTAAAATGGTTGCGCCGGTTATCCAGAAGTACGCCAGCCAGGCGCAGAAAGACCGTTTTCTGCCCGGCATTATTTCGGGCGAAGACTGGTGGTGCCAGGGTTACTCTGAGCCGGGCGCGGGTTCAGACCTGGCCTCGCTTAAAACAAGCGCCGTACAGCAAGGCGACGACTACATCGTCAATGGCCAGAAAACCTGGACCACACTCGCTCAGCACGCCAACTGGATCTTCTGCCTGGTGCGCACCAATAGCGAAGTACGCAAGCAGGAAGGCATTTCATTTTTGCTGATCGACATGAACACCCCCGGCATTACCGTACGCCCCATCATCATGTTAGATGGTGGCCACGAAGTAAACGAAGTGTGGTTTGACAACGTACGCGTGCCGGTTGCCAACCGCGTTGGCGAAGAAAACAAAGGCTGGACTTACGCCAAATACCTGCTCGGCCATGAGCGCACCAATATTGCGCGTGTAGGCCGATCCAAGGCCATTCTTAACCGCCTCAAGCGCATCGCCGCCTCGCAGCCTGGTAACCGCAGTGACCGTCTTATTGATGACACGTCTTTTCGCGAGCGTCTGGCCATGGTCGAGCTTGAGTTGCAGGCGCTTGAAATTACCAACCTCAAACTGATTGCCGCAGACGGTCAACAGCGCGCACCTGGCCCTGAAGCCTCTATTCTGAAAATCAAAGGGTCGGAAATTCAGCAAGAGCTGTCTGAACTGACCTCAATAGCGCTGGGCCCCTACGGCATTGCACACATTGCAGCGGATGGCAGCGAATACGTTAACGGTGTTTCAGACGCCATGCCAGCAGAGTATTACAGCTCCACCGCGCGCTACCTCAATAATCGCAAAACCACTATTTATGGTGGTTCCAGTGAGGTTCAGAAAACCATTATCTGCAAGGCCATACTGGGTATTTAAGCCTTTCTCCGGCCCAGGCCGCAACGTACAACAAGACAATGATCACCCGCAGATACCCGAAAATATCGCGGACAAGGAAAGACTATGAACTTCAACCTCACTGAAGAACAACTAGGCCTCGAAGACACGCTACAGCGCTTTTTGAACAGAGACTACACCTTTGACAAACGCCGCGCCCTGCTCGCGAATGAAGACGGGTTTAGCCGCAGCGCCTGGGCCACCTACGCCGACCTTGGCATTCTCGCCCTGCCGTTCCCGGAAGAATTTGGCGGTCTTGACGGTACGGCGGTTGACACATACCTGGTCATGCGCACCCTGGGTAAAGGTCTTATTCTTGAGCCCTACCTCAGCACCATTGTGTTGTGCGGCGGGCTGATCAACGGCTTTGCCACTCAGGCCCAAAAACAGGTGCTGATCCCGTCGCTGGCTTCGGGTGAAAGCCTGCTCGCGCTAGCGCACTATGAACCCCAGTCGCGTTACAACGAATCGCTGGTTGAAACCCAGGCCGTGGCCCAGGGCGACGGGTGGGTGCTAAGCGGCCACAAGGCTGTTGTACTGGGTGCGCCCAGTGCTGATCACTTTCTGGTTTCTGCCCGTCTCGAAGGCGATAGCCTTAGCGAAGAAGGCGTATCACTGTTTCTGGTGCCCGCAGATGCCAGCGGCCTGAGCATTAATAGCTGGGTCAATCACGATGGCACCCGCGCCGGTGATGTTGTACTGCAACAGGTCAAGGTAAATGCAGACCAACTAATTGGCGAGCAAGGCAAAGCCATACCCGCCATCATGCAGGCGGTTGCGCTGGCCAACAGCGCCATGGCGGCCGAGGCCACAGGCATTATGCGTAGCCTTATTGCCGCCACACTTGAATACCTGAAAACACGCCAGCAGTTTGGTGTGCCGCTGAGCACCTTCCAGGCGTTGCAGCATCGTCTTGCAGACATGGCCATTGCTGCCGAACAGGCTGATTCCATGGCCTTGCGTGCCGCCATTGAAATGCAGAACCAAGACCCTACAGCACGCTTGCGTCAGGCGTCGGGCGCCAAAACTTACGTGGATCAACAGGCACGTCTGGTTGGGCAAGATGCCGTCCAGCTGCATGGTGGCATCGGCGTTACAGACGAGCTCGACGTGGCGCACTACTTCAAGAGGCTTACCACGCTAAGCTTGATGTTTGGCGATGCCGCGTATCACCTGCAACGCTACAGCGACATGCTGGAGACCGCTGATGAGCAGTAAAACTGCTGATGCTGCAATACAAGCGGCTGGTATCCCTCAGGGATATCAGCCGCTTAGCCGCCCCAGCAATTTCAACACGCTGTGCGGCCCGTATTTTGAGAAAGTCGAAAACGGCGTACACATTGGACTGGGTCTTCGTATCGAAGGAAAACACCTGAACCAGCGCGACATCACACATGGCGGCATGCTGATGGCGCTCGCCGACAATGCCATGGGTGACATTCTGGCCCGGGCCTATGATTACAAATTCGGGGTAGTAACGGTCAGCATGAACTCTGACTTTCTCAAGCCCGCCGCCATCGGCGACTGGGTGGAAGCCCGGCCTGTTGTGCACCGCAAGGGCAAAACGCTGGCGTTTGCCGAGTGCCCGCTGTATGTAAACGATACGCTTATTTTCAGGGCTAACGGCGTGTTTGCCGTGGTTGAACGGCGGGGTTAAGGTTTAGCCACTTGTTGTGAAGTGGTTTCTGGCTAACGTTGTAATCAGCCGTTAAAAACGCCTGATTACAACCACCCTTAATGCCCCATTGCCGTTCTGATCTTTTCAACGGTTTCCAGCAGCCGCGGCCGTACATCGTTAAGCAAAAACTCTTTTGAGACTGTAAACGAAGGCGCGCCGCAAGTAATAACCATAATTGGCTGATTTTTGCTGAGCTGAAAGCCCACCGCAATCGCGTTGACATCTTTTTGCCAATCGCCGAACGAAGTTGTAATGCCAAGCGTTTGATGCTCAACCACCGCTTTTTCTATGCCATTTAATATATCTTTTTGTGACCAGGCGTCCAGCTCGCCCAACCGTTCGGCAATTTCGCGCCGCTCAGCTGCCGTCGCAATGGCCAGATAGCCACGCCCCATGGACGAGGTAACAATAGGTATACGCGCGCCCACATCAAGGCTTAGCGTGAGCGCCGCCTGGCTGCGGCAGTTTTCGATATAAAGCATAGACAAACGATCGCGCACCCCCAGCGACACCATAGCCTGTGAAAAATCAGCCAGCTCTTGCATATACGGGCGTGCCACCTGGCGGATATCAAGCTTGGCCAACATACCAACACCCAGCGATAGCGTGGCCATGCCAATTTTGTATTTACCGCTTTCCTCATCGTGAGTCAGATAGCCGAGCCGAACCAGCGTCATGGTAAGACGCGATACGGTTGACTTGGGAAGCCGGCAACGCTCGGCAAGCTCTTGATTGCTGAGTACGCGGGTACCTGAGCGAAAGCAGGCAAGCACCTCGAGGCCTCGCGCCAGCGCGGTAACAAAATGCCGATCTTCGCCCGGCGGGGTTTTTTCTGAGCGCGTGTTAAGCGCAGTTTGGGATGGGGCTGTACTCATCATAACTAACCTTTGCAAGATAGTGCCTTGACAGCCAAAACGGCATTATCAGGCATTCTCATAAGCAACATTGTTTACACCGCACATTCTGCGTACCGGAAATGATATAGCAAATGCAGAACAGCTTCCTCCATGTTTACCCTTGCTTCGGGGTAAGCTTATGCAATAGAATGGACTTTGATTCTGCACAGTGGTTTTCGATAGCCAGTATTTTGGCTCCTCCCTCTCTTCAGATAACCTCATTCAAGGCATACCTAATATGATTAGCTCCCTTAGCCGGCGCATGTCGGTCAAAACCCTGCTGGCCGTCGCGGCCGGGTCCCTGCTTGTGGCAGCCGGTGCTGCCAATGCAGCCACCGCTGCTTACCCCGACCGCCCCGTTTCATGGGTCATTCCCTTTCCCCCGGGCGGCCCCACTGACGTTTCAACCCGTGTGCTGGCCGAAGCCTTCAGCAAAGCACTCGACGCCACCTTTGTTGCCGAGAACAAACCTGGCGCATCAGGCACCATCGGTGTGCGCAACGTTATGCGCAGCAAGCCCGATGGCTACACCATTGGCATGCTTGCCTCGCCCAGCCTCACTGCCCCTTACATGCTGGCCGGCAATCCTTATGACCTCAGCAAAGACATCCAACCTATTGGCGTTGCTTACGTAACCCCGCTCATTCTTGTCGTCAACCCCGAAGTTCTGCCCAACGTTACTGATCTGGCCTCATTGGCCAAGGCAGCCAAAAACGGTGATCTCAACTACACCTCGGCAGGCACAGGCAGCACCGGCAACCTCACCATGGAATTGCTGAAAACTGAAATGGGCTTTGCAGCAACACACATCCCTTACCAGGGCAGTTCGCCCGCGGTTGCCGCCGTACTTGCCGGTGATGTGCCCATCATGTTTTCGGACTCGGTCGCCGTACTGCCTCAGATCAAGGCCGGCAAACTGCGCGCCATCGCCGTCAACACTGAAAACTTCAACGCGTTGCCTGACGTCAAGTCTTTGAAAGATCAAGGCGTAACAGGTAGCAAGGCTATTTCGTGGGTAGGCGTTTTCGCACCGCTTAAAACCTCTGACGAAGTGCTTGCCAAACTCTCTGACACCCTCAAAAAAGTGCTGCAAGATCCGCAAGTTGCTGCACGCATGATCTCGGTCGGCGCTTACCCCGCTTATGGTACTGCCGACGACATGGCAAAGCGCATTGTTACTGATTCGGCCGTCTGGGAAAAAGTCATCAACGACAACAAACTCGGCGCGCGTAACTAAAGCCATGCCAAACACCACGCTCTCTTCGCTTCCCCTTGCCGGTGTCCGTGTGCTTGATCTCTCCCGCGTTTTCGCGGGGCCGCTTTGCACCATGGCACTCGGAGACCTGGGCGCAGAAATTATCAAGGTAGAGCATCCAGTGCGTGGTGATGACACGCGCGACTGGGGCAAGCGTGTCGGTCCAACTGGCACCACCTACTTCAACTGTGCCAACCGCAACAAGCGGTCGGTCACACTTGATCTGCAGACCAAAGAAGGTCAGGAAATCGCCCGCAAGCTGGCTGCACAATGCGACGTTGTCGTGCAAAACTTCAAGTTCGGCGGCGTAGAAAGGCTCAATCTTGGTTACGAGCAGCTACGCAAAATTCGTCCTGACATCATTTACTGTTCTATCTCGGGGTATGACCGCAGCGGGCCTGAAGCGGCCCGCCCGGGCTACGACCTGGTCATGCAGGGTGAAACCGGCCTTATGTACATGAACGGCGAGCCTACCCAGCCACCGCTCAAGTTTGGCACCTCTGTCGTCGACATGTTTACCGGCATGTATGCCACACAGGCCATACTGGCTGCGCTTTACCAGCGACGCGGCACAGGCACGGGCCAGCACATCGAGATGGCATTGTTCGACAGCGGCGTCATGGTTTCGGCATTTTATGGCCTTGAATCACTGCTTATTGGTGAAGACGTGCCACGATGTGGCAACTCGCATCCTTCCATCGTGCCCTACGGCGTGTTCGAAGCACAAGATGGGCCACTGGTTCTTGCCGTAGGCAATAACGCCCAGTTTGCCCGCTTTTGCACTGACGTTATCGGGCGGCCCGAGTTGGCTACAGATGAGCGGTTCCGCACTAATCTTGGCCGTTCCAAGCACCGCGAGGCATTGTTGCCCGTCATCAACCAGGAGCTCGCTGCACGTAAACGCAAAGATCTGCTCCAAGGTTTGTCGGCGGCCAACATACCGTGCGGCGAGGTACTCGGGCTTCACGAGGCGTTAACGTCTGAGCGTGCGCAACAAAGTGGCTTAATCCAGCACTATGGCCTGCCGGATGGCAGCCAGGCGCACATCATGGCACCGCCGTACAAGCTTAATGGCGAACGCCCTCCAGTGCGCCGTGGCCCACCCCAACTGGGCGAAGCCACCGACGAAGTTTTGCACGCCATGCTTGATCTGTCTGAGCAAGACCTGGCCAAGCTGCGCGACCAAGGTGTTATCTAGGCATATACGCTTAACCGCTTTGTCGCCCGTAGTCGCGGCCTGACGCGTGTGCGGGCAGGACGAAGGCGTTAGTAAAATGCTGCAGGGCCAAGAGGGCTAGCCATTAAGGCTAGCCCTCTTGCCGTTCAAGCTGCACCCCATTCAAGTGGCATCATGCTCGAGCTGCACCACGCTCAAGCTATACTTCGTTCAAGCCGCACCACATTCAAGGCATTGCCAAACACATCGTGGGCCAACGGCAGCAAATGCTCATGATGCGTTAAAAACAATACCTGGGTGTGCTGCGAAAGCATGCGCAACGCTTCCAGGCCTGCCCTTGATCTTGTATCATCAAAGTTGATGAACAAATCATCGGCAATAAAGGGCAGTGCGCGAGCATGAGTCAGGTGCAGTTCCAGCGCAGCAATACGCAAGGCCAAGAACAACTGATCGCGCGTGCCTTCACTCAGTCCTGCCACCTCAACGCGTTGTTCATTTTGCCGCCTTGCCACCAGCGCCGGCGGCTGTACTTCATAATCCACCCCCAGCCTCACAAACTGGCCCAACGTCAGGCCTGAGAACACTTCACCCGCACGTTGCAGCATAGGCCCCTGCTGCTGATCCCGATAACGATCAATTGCCCATCTGAGCAGACGGCCCGCCGTAGCCGCCTCCAGGTACTGCTCGGCAAGCTCCTCCATTTCAGCCAATGCTTCCTGGCGCCGGGCCTCCGCTGTCGCTGCGTCAGAATGACCGTTAATCAATGAAAACGCCTGCTCGGCCGTTACCCGTTGCTGATAAAGCGTATGCAAGTATTCACTGACCTCAGCCACGTCACGTTTCGCCTGTTCCAGCAAACTTTCTACTTCAGCCGGAGCATACTCGGCCACTTCAGCCTCGATTGCCTCACGCGACAAACCATCGCTTCCGCGCGTGACAGCCGCAACGCCTTCAGCAATTGCCTGCTGCAAGGCACGATGCCGGTCTGAACGCTCGGCCATCGGCAAGGCCTGGGCAACATCGCGCGTGCCGGCCAACGCCAGCAAGGGAGTAATGCGCGCTTCGGCATTGGCAATAGCTGCCGCTGCATCACGCTTTTGTTGCTGTGCCGCTGCAATGGCACCATCGATACGCTCTGCTGCTTTGAGCGCTTCCTGTGCTGCCCGCAGCCGGCGCAGCAATACACGGGCCAGGTCTGCCCCGTCAACACCTGTTACTACCTTTTCACCTACTGCATTGGCCACGTGTAGCGCCGTCTCGTCCAGGCGCTGCAGGTCGTGCAGCATGGTGTCAATACGCGTACGACGTATAACCTGCGCCTGAGACAGTTTGTCTGCCACGCGGGAAGCCAGCCCGACTGCCTCTTCGGCCTCAGCCTGAGAACCTATCGCCTGCTGCAGCCTGGCATCCTGCACGGCCTGCTGCCACTGCTGCTGCCAGACCTCAAATGCTGCATCGGCCTGCTGCGCCTTTAGCGTCAAGGTATGGAGCGCTGACTCAGACTGGACAATCTGCTTGGCCAGGCTGGCCTGCTGGGATCGCGCCGCATCCATGCGCTGAACATGCGCAGCGGCGGTCACTACCAGCGCTGGCAGATCAGACGTGTCGCCCATACTGCCTAAATCGACCGATTCCGCCTTTAACGCGCTGGCCACCGCCTGCGCCGCCTGAGCGTAAGCACCTTGCTCGGTGCTCAGTTCTGACTCACGCTGGCGCAAAGCAGCGTCGGCCATCAATGCTACATCGCGTTTGCCTAGCCAGTCTGGCATATCGCCCAGCGGCATCCCGGCAACGCCAGCCTCATCAACAAGCGCCGCCCACATTAAGTCATGATTTTGCAGCGCTTTTTCGCTGTCTGAAACGGCCTGTAGTTTATGGCGCAACGCCTCTTCGATCAGCTCGGCCGCATGGCATACAGCCTGAAATGCCGCCGCTTCTGCAGAAGAGCCAAGCTGGGCGTCCACCAGTTCATCAGCCAGCCTGATACCCGCGTCGACCAGCGGCCCACCGTCATCGAGCGCGAGCTCGCCATGTTTGACCTGCTGCCAGGCTTGATCGCGCTGCAAACGCGCCTGATGGACCTCGGTCTTCGTGACCAGCTTTCCACTTTGTTCAAACTGCTTGGCCTCCAGCTTAAGACGTGCAAGCTCGGCCTTATCGTGGGCAGCGCGTTCGTGAGCATCACTTAGCTGTCGAACCAGACTTTCACGTTCGCGAGCCAAATCAACCACGCGGGCAGAGGACGGCAGCGACAACGTGCGCAGCGCGTGGATATCCATAGACCATCGCCCCAAATCGGCCAGTGCACTCTGCAACAACACGTGCGCCTCACTGACTTTTTGACGCAGGCTGCTCAAACGTACGGCACCAGCCCTGAAGCCTTGCGCCTCTTCGAGTGCCAACCTGAGCGGCACAGACACTTCAGTGGCAGCAAGCTGCTGCGCCTGCTGCTGTTGTGTGTGAAGCTCGCGGTTTTTTTCATCAACAGCTTCCTTAGCCCACTGTTTTGCCTGATGCAGGCCGCCATACTGTTGCAACAGTTGCGTAACGCGTCGCAGCGCACGCTCATCGGGCAGCGTTGCTGTCAAAGCCTGTGCCTCGGTTGGCCAACCCAGCCGTGCAGCCCCGTCGAGTGCGGCTTCAAGCAAACCATCAGCCTCAGCCTCACGCAGCGGAATATCGCGACGATGATTAACACATGCCCCGCGCAGCACGTCGAGGTTTTCAATGTCGTCCGCCATCTCAAGCACGGCGCGATCAACCACAATGGCCTCGCGCTCCTGCTCTCTGGCTTGCACGTCTTTACCGCGTTCTTCGAGAACGCGCTGGGCAACCTCAAGATCAATCTGTGTCTTTTGCAGGTCGGTATAGGCCGTCGGCGGGAACGTGACCACCTCTCCTAGCGCTGTAAGCTCAGCCTCTTTTTCTTTAAGCATCTGCAGGGAAGGTGCCACACGCCGCACCCGCTCCAGCCGTGATCGCAAGGTATCAAACTGCAGGCGTTTATCGTTGGCAGCATCAATGGCCTGATTAACCTGATCAAGCGCTTCTTTGGCTTCGGACCAAGCGCGCGTGCGCACAGTCGACGACTTTAACGCCGCCAGGGCCTCGTTATAGCGTGCCTCAGCCTTTGCATACTCTGTACTGCTGCTGCGTCTGGTCCAGAGCTGTGCGGCACGTGCCTCGAGTGCTTCTCGTACCGGCCCAAGGCTGGCCACACCTGCCGCTGACTGAAACAGCACCTGCCCGACCTCATCAGAAGCCTTGAGCAAGCTTTCTCCACCGGCGATCAGCCTGGTGTGATCCAACCCAAACATATTCTCAAAAAAGGCCTTGCTGGTGTCACCTAACAAGGGCTGCAAAAAATTTTCAGGTAACTTTTCATCTTCAGGTGTACGTAGCGGAGTGCGGCCGCGGGCACGGTCAAACACGGTTTCCTGGCCGTCTGCTTCGAGTACACCACCCAGCCTAAGCTCGCTCAAATCGTGCCGAAAGCCCAGCGGTGTACGCTGGGGCATACCGAATAGCCACTCGGCAACCGCACTGCGCACCGTAGACTTGCCAGCTTCATTTGGCCCCACAATCAGATGGAAATCGTGGGTGGCTGCCGGGAAGACCAAAGACTCATCATGAAACTTGCCATATTTGATCAGGTCAAGACGCTTGATACGCATGGCTTACTCCCCCTCGGCCAGACGGGCAAGCAGTGCGGGTGAAACCTGATTTACCAGAGCAGTGAAATCGCCTGCCCGCGCCAGCGACAGCAAGGGCACATCATTGTTGACATCAGCTACTACCTTGCCAAAGAAAGGCTGAAGCTCATTCTGCAGCGCTGCCAGAAAGTCCGGGTCGTCTGCCGCGTCTGCCAAAATCACCTGCAGATCAGCGA
Source organism: Alcaligenaceae bacterium (assembly GCA_013416395.1). Taxonomy (GTDB): domain Bacteria; phylum Pseudomonadota; class Gammaproteobacteria; order Burkholderiales; family Burkholderiaceae_B; genus Allopusillimonas. The sequence goes on along the minus strand of JACCEP010000003.1, from coordinate 140,513 downwards.
TGGCATCAAACCTTGAATGTAGCGCCAATGCATCTTCAAGCGGCTCGGTGGCCACCTTGACCTTCTCCAGCCATACCTTGTCATTGCCCAACACGGCGATCTGACTGCGCACCTCAGCATGTAGTGTCTGCGCGTTGCCAAACAGCGGGCCGTGCATGGCGCTGCGACCACGCAGCGTAACCCTTACCGCACGCGGCACATGCTCATCAATGGAAAGCAGGTTCTCAAGCGCGGCGCCGGTCTGCCTTGCAATGTCGGCCATCGAAGTACACCCTGAGACATCAAGGTCTAGCGCCTCCCAGCGCAGTACATCAATGAACAGGCGCTCAACCTGCGTATGACCCTGGTCTACGGTGACCAACACGGCGCCCCTGCGCCCGGTCTCGCGAATATGCCGCCCTTGCAGGTTTCCGGGAAACACAATGACAGACTGTTCTTCCCATTGCTGAAACTCATGCACGTGCCCCAATGCCCAATAATCGTAGCCTCTGGCATGTAGTTCTGCGCGGGAACACGGCGCATAATTGGCGTGAGCGCTAGACCCTTCAAGAGCGGTATGCAGTACACCAATGTTGTAATACCCGGGCACTGGTTCCGGGTAGCCCAGCACCAAATTATCAACTACCGCCTTGGTGCGAAAGCTTTGCCCATGCAGGGCCACCTTCAAGTCATCAAGCCGGAAAACCTCAGGCTTGCGTGCACCGAACACAGACACATTGTCTGGCAAGGTGAGTTTTTTGGTCATCTCGCTTTCGGCATCGTGGTTACCATAAAGCAGAAATACCGGAACACACGCACGCCGCAAACGCCCCAACTGCTGGCTAAAGAAAATACCCGTATTGTGATCGCGCCAGTCACCGTCATAGAGATCACCGGCGATCACCATAAAATCAACATCTTCTTCGATGGCGTGGTCTACCAGCTTTACCAGCGCATCGCGCGAGGCATTGCGCAACAGCTCCGCCGGTGCGTCGGGGTAAGCGCTAAGGCCATGCAGTGGGCTGTCAAGATGAATGTCTGCGGCGTGGATAAACTTCACGTGTTTATAACTCCGGGGGTATGTGTATAGGTACGCGTACTTATTAGCTTGAGTACTTGTTAACTTGAGTGCTTGTTAACTTGAGTACTTGTTAGCTTGAGTACTTGTTTGCCAGGATGCCAGATTGTCAGGAGGTTAGATTGTCAGGAGGTTAGATTGTCAGTTTGCTGAGCTGACTAGTGCATTAGCTTGCAGTTAAATGTTCAAGATTTCAGGCTAGCAGGTTGTTTACTGACGTTCAGCTTTGCCTACCAAACCTGCCTCACTGCCGTCAATAATAGCGTGCCGCCATGCAACGAGCGACGGACGGTAGTGAGATTATCGTACGCTGAGTACGTAGCCACTATAACAACGCGACTCTCAGAGAAATCTATCAGGTATTTTGCTATTGACTCGCAACGTGCGTGCGCAGGATGTCACTGTTTAAAGTGAGGCCACAGCGTGTCCGGCGTCGCTACTGGATTCGACGCATTGATCGGCGAGGTAGACATGACCGGCACATGCCACACAACATGTCGCACCCGTTCTGGCCTAGACTGAGTGTGCCTGACAATTACAGGCTGCTTTCCAGAATTAATCCAATTATTACAATGACTCAGTATCCCTATTCGCACGTACTAAACCAAGCCGCCGACCTCATCTGCAGCGCAGACAGCATTTTAATCACGGCAGGTGCCGGCATGGGTGTTGACTCAGGCCTGCCTGATTTTCGTGGTGATGACGGCTTCTGGCGCGCCTACCCTGCCCTGCGCCGGGCAGGGTTGTCTTTCATTGATATGGCGTCCCCCATCCATTTCCAGAAAACGCCGCATCGTGCCTGGGGGTTTTATGGCCACAGGCTGGCTATGTATCGAGAAACAGAACCGCATGAAGGTTTTTATATATTGCGCGACATTGCAGCCCGCCTGAAACATGGCGCCTTTGTTTTTACCAGCAATGTTGACGGGCATTTTGGCAAAGCAGGCTTTGACGACAATCGCATGGTCGAATGTCATGGATCAATTCATTACTTGCAGTGCCTGAACACCTGTCAGAGCGAAGTGTGGCCCGCCACGAACTTTACGCCGCAGGTGGACGAACAGCGCTGTGAATTGCTAAACGATACGCCTGTGTGCCCACATTGCAGCGGCATCGCACGCCCCAATATTTTGATGTTTAACGACTGGGATTGGGTGGAAGCTCGCAGCGAGCAACAACACCATGCACTTGGTTTGTGGCGCCGCAAGGTTCGAGCCCCGATCGTCATTGAGTTGGGTGCCGGTACGGCTCTGCCGACCATACGATACTTTGGCGAACAGCAGCGCGTACCGCTGATCCGCATCAACCTGCGTGAAGCGCAGGGGCATCACCGAAAAGAAATAGTGTCACTGCCCATGCGGGCGTTGGATGCATTAACTAGCCTACACGGCGCATTAGATGGGCGCGGATTTTTTTAATATTTCGATTATTCAAAAACAGCCTCAAGCCGCTCAGCCTCCAATACGTTGAGCGTCCAGCGTTGAAGAGTTTCTGTGTCTGCCTGCGCAATGCGGGTGGTTACCCACGCGGGCAACTGACCAAACCGGCGCTCAAGCATTGCTGACAGCAGCCGTGCGGCGCTGTTTCTGCCTTCTTGAAGTCCTTCTTCACGGCCTTTTTGTAGGCCTTTTTGCAGGCCTCGGGCCTCACCCAAACGTTCGATACTAGTTACATAAGGCATGTTGAGCTCCGTTTCTATTGCTCCTACGGCCTGTTCAAAGGCCGGTTCAAGATCCTGAGGAAGACACATTATCCAGTCGATAATGCGGAATAGCTGCTGGATGCGCCGGCGATCGTAACGATGCTGAAACAGCAAGCGAATAAGCCTGACTTTAGTCAACAGGCGCTCGCTTGCACCATGATGCGCCTGGGCATCTAGCTGGGCCATTACCACTAAAGCAAATGGATTGAGCGCCGCAAGATCAACCAATGACACTCTGTCGTCCTCCCAACGGCGCAAGTGTACGACGGGAAAACGAAAACACATTTGACATTTACCCAGACGTTGACGGTGTATCAAAACGGATGGCCCGTCTGTGCTTGAAGTAAGAATGGCCAGGCTATAAAATGATGTATTCTTGGCATCAAGCTCGATTGGGCCTGAAGAACCCACGCCCGCCATTTTCTGCCTCACGTAGCGGTCCCATATGCGATAAAAATAGGTGAACATGCGTTGAGCCAGCTGGGCAAGGCTTGTGCCGCTTGGCGGGCCGCTTTCAACTTCAACATGCACCAGAACCCAGGCCTGGCCATTATCAAGACGATGCAGCTTGACGAGTTTGTCAGCATAGCGACGCCCATTTGGCGAGTCGGAGGCAAGGGCTTGCAGCTCGGTATCAAGAAACACCGGCGCGACGGACCAGTCAATAAGCACATGCAATTCGGGCGCCAGTAACGCGACAAAATCTTCGAAAAAGTAATCGAGCGCCTCTTTCCAGGGGCTGTCGTAATCAGTGAGGGTTTGGGTCATGGACGCTGTTTTTGCGGTTGCAATGCAGAAAAAGCCATGTTGCAGGCCGCAGCGACAGCGAACAATACGTAATGCACGCAAAGGTCCTGCCCGAAAAATCTTGCCTTAAACCAAAAGGCCAGACCCTACTCCGGCTGTCGCAAGCTGAAGTAAGACCCGGCCATATGACGCCGCTTGCCTATGCTAGGTCATGTCCGTCTGCCCGTTACTCTGCCGTTGCCAGCAACAGTTTGCGTTCTGGCTCTACCGACTGTAGGCGACCGATCACCTCTTCCACACCAAGCACATCACCAAAAAAAAGTATCCAGTTATGCAACGCATTCAGGTGTTCATCTTCGGTATAAGAAGACAGCGCATCGTGCACCATGACGGTCGCGTAATCCATCATCATCGCGTCACGTGCCGTTGACTCACAGCAAACATTGGTAGCTGTGCCACCGATTAGTACAGTGCGTATACCTTGCGCTTGTAGCACCTCATGCAAGCTTGATGAGCCCTGAGCCAGCGCGCTATAGCAGCGCTTGACTACCAGCGTATCTGTCGGCTGCACATCCAGCTCGCCAGGAAACGCATAACCCTGATGTGACTTACTTAGCTCATGAAGGCGGCGCTGACTACGCTCAGGCGTCAACATATGCGCATGGTGATGAGACCAGAACTCGTCGGCACCATCAGCACATGTCTGTATCCAGATCACTTGACCGCCGGCGTCCCGCAAGGCCCCTGCCAAGCGATTCACCGCTGGAAACGTGGCGGCTGCGGCCGCGCACTGCCCCTGATATCCTGCTTGTGTGTAGTAGTTCTGAAAATCCACTACAACGAACGCCGTCGTTGCTGCATCAAACTCGGGATAAGGGTGTAGCACCCCTTGCCGTGCGATGACCCGATCCACAACCCACTGAGGAAACTGCATGGACATGTCGTCCTCCTAATAATTATTATGAATAGCGGCGAACTGTCGCTTTTTCAATGTGAGCGATAACCAAGTACATCAAGCCCGACAACAACGCCAGAACCACTATCGATGCCATCACAATGTTTAGCTTGAAAATCTGGCTGCCATTAATAATCAGAAAACCCAACCCCTCGCTGGATGACTGAAACTCGCCGACGATAACTCCAACCAAGGCAAGCCCAATATTCATCTTCAATGCTGCGAGCAGCGTGGGAACACTTCCTGGCAGTACAACCATTGACAACACCTGGCCGCGCGTCGCACCCAGCGTCAGTGCAAGCTTGATTTTATTGGGGTCGATCCCCCTGAAGCCTTCGTATACCACCATAATAGTGATAAAAATTGATATGGCCACTGCCATGCCATAAATAGAATATTCAGAACCCAGCCATATATAAAAAATAGGAACGAACGCAATCTTGGGCATCGCATTGGCGATCACCATGAATGGGTCCAGAACCTTATGAATAAAATCAGACCACCACAGCATCGCCGCAATGGCCACGCCGCCTGCCATACTCAGTGCGAAACCGATTAGTGTGGCCCGAAATGTGGCCCAGGTGTGTCCCATTAACTGACCGTTATTGAACAGGTCGATTAGCGTTGGCCAGACTGCACTGGGATAACTGGTCAGCATTGGGTTGACAATGTGCGTACGTGCCAATACCTCCCATAGAACAAGAAAAACAACCAGCAGCAGAATTCGACTTGCCTGAATTGACGTTTGCCGCCTGCTTTCGCGTCTAAGGTACGCCGCATACTCCGGGCTTTGTGTTTGCGCTGGCTGCGCCTGGCGCTCGGTTGAGTTCATGGTGGTAGCAGTTGTATTAGCTGACATAATTTGGTTCTCGCAGCAGTTAGCCTTCGACGTGAACATCCAGCTCATCCCAGAGGGTGCTGAAGTACGTATTGAATTCAGGAAGCGCACGCGCTTCAAAAGGTGCCGGACGTCTGTCAGGCATGCTCGGGAAAACAATTTGGTGCTGTGACTTGATCCGGCCTGGACGACGTGACAGCACGACCACCCTGTCGGTCATTGTGATGGCTTCACCAATATCATGGGTGACCAGCACCACGGTTTTGCCCTCACTACGCAACACATCAACCACCTCATCGGCAATGGCAAGTCGGGTTTGCGAGTCGAGCGCCGAAAACGGTTCATCCAGCAAAACCACATCAGGATCTGTCGTCAAGGTGCGAGCAAGTGCAACGCGTTGGCGCATACCGCCCGACAATGCGCGTGGGTATTGATGTAAAAATGCGCCCATACCGCACTTCTCCAGCAGACTAATGGCACGCGCCCTCGCCTTTTTCATATCGCGTTTCTGTATCTGTGCACCTAACAATGTGTTGTCAAGAATGGTGCGCCACTCAAACAGATAATCTTGCTGAAGCATGTACCCAATACGCTGGGAAGGCGCAGTGACATCCTTACCCCCCACACGCACACTGCCCTCCGAAGGATTAAGAATTCCGGCAATAATAGAAAGCAAGGTGCTTTTGCCACAGCCTGACTGACCAATCAAACTGACAAATTCCCCTGGCTCAATATCCAGCGATATACCTGCCAATGCCTGAATTTCTGCCTGCTTTGTGAAATAGCGCAACGAAACATTTTCTATCTCTATGCGGTTTCTGCTCGACTGCACACGGTCACGAGGGGACGCCAAAACTGCTTGTTGACTCATTGCATCACCTCTTTGGCGTACTGGGTGTCAACCAAATCAGCATAAGCAACGCGCTCATCGGCTTTCATTAATTTAGCTTCAATCAACATATCCTGAAGCTTTTCCATGGCAGCTTCCTGGATGACAGGGTCTTGCTTCCACAGTTTGTAGGGACGATACCGTTCTACCGCCTTGATCAGCTCTGCTTCGCTAAGCCCTGGAAAATATGACTTTATATGCTTCGCAAGGTCAGCGGGTGACGCCGTCTCAACATACTTTTGTGCACGATAGATCGCCTTGGTCCAATCCTTGATGACCTCGGGGTTCTCCTTCAGATACTTGTCTGTGGTGGTAAACGACGTGAAATCAACTTGACCGACCTCCTGACCGATAGAAGCAACCACCTTACCCATACCTTCTTTTTCCAAATTGCTCGCTTCGGGCTCGAGAAAAATACCGTAGTCCGCCTGCCCTGCCATCCATGCGCCTGCGCGTGCAGCAGGCCCAATATTACTGATCAGTTTCAAATCTTTGGCAGGATCGATACCATGTTTTTTAATAGCCGTTGCGAGAAACACATCAGGGTTGGAACCTGGTCGGAACGACATGACCTTCTTGCCCTTGAGCTGCGACCAGTCAAAATCACCTTTTTGGTCTCGGGAGACAAGCAGAAAACCATCGGTCGCCGTCAACCCTGCAAACACGCGTGTCTTTACTGGAGACTCACTATTGGCCACGTAAATCGAGGCTTCTGGTCCAATCAGCACAATATCGGCGCTTCCAGACAGCAGCGCAGACATGCCTTTGTCGGTGCCCTGTGACGTTTTTAGCGAAACATCCAGACCTTCGTCTTTGAAATAACCTTGATCGAGCGCGACATACATGGGAATGTAAAGGACAGACCGTACGACCTCTTCATAGCGCACCTTAGTTGGCGTTGTGGCTGTAGCCGACTGGCCAACAGAAAACAGCACGCTTAACGCGATGGCACCGCACCATACAGGTGCGTGTTTGCGTAGAGCCGTTTGTCGGGCTTTTCCGTATTTGGATGATTCGCTTGGCGCAGCACGTGTGCGCGGACTAGCGTCGGGCATATCGACCGATATGTGCCGCCCGATTGCTGCACAGGGGTCATAGCGCGTAGCGAGATAGTGTGAGCGGGATATAAACTGCTTGAGTGCGGAGGTGCGTAGAGGGGACATCGGAATCGGCTCCCGGAGGTGATTTAAGAGTACTGCTATTTTTTGGTATACAGTATCCAAACTTGATGGAAATCAAGGTATCACGGAACCCCGCTTACGATATACCGGGTTATCCCTAAATTATTCGCTGATTTGCACGAAACGAATCTGTTTCCCCCGCAAATGAAGGGGCGAGTCTGCTGTGGATTCTGACATGAGGCTCACACTGCAGCTCGCGGTCAGATTCACACTGACTTTTACAATGAGAGTAGAAGTGCGGCCTGCAGTGGGAACGCGAGGTCCGCTGCGTATCTGAGGCCCAGTATTGTGTGGGCGCTGCTTAGTTGGCAGTAATGTGTATGATGGCCAGCCGCGGTAGCTTGCTGACCGATTCGTCGACTGGGAACTGCGCACGCGTTTTGATGAGCTTGCGTCGTTGCGCAATTACGTTTTTGACGGCCACCCGATAGTCGCCCAACAATGACGTTGCCCGTAAACTTTCAAGCTTCGCTACGAGCCTCTGTATAAGCGCGCGCCGCATTATGCACATGCTGTGTGGCCAGCAGGCTGGCCAGCTCACCGTTACCGGCGATGACCGCATTGAGTATTTGAGCGTGATCTGCCCAGTTTTCGCGTACGCGCCTCATATTGCTCGGAGCAAAAACAAGTGCTGTGCGATCCCTTAATGAACGCATAAGATCCGTGAGCACTACGTTTCCAGCAACCGTGGCCAGCGTCTCGTGAAACATGGCATTAAGTTCGCGGCATTTTTCCATATCTTCGCGCGTAACTGCGTCATTGCCATCATCAAGTATGCCCTTCAGCCTGGCAATCGTGTCATCGTCGCGTCGTTGAGCAGCGAGCTTAGCGTTAAGCCCTTCAAGCGTGGCTCGTACTTCGACCATGTCATAGGCCAAATCATCAGACAGTACGGCTACCGAAGCACCACGCCGAGGTTCCAGCGTGACCAGGCCCTCGGCCGCCAACGCTCGCAAGGCTTCACGAACAGGAATACGTGAAACCGCCATCTCGGTCGACAATTTGCCCTCTACCAGGCGAGCCCCAGGACGGAACTCTCCGGAGAGAATACGTTCGCGTAACTTATCGCGAATAACAGCAAACAAAGGCGAATGCTGATTACCAATTTTAAGGTCGGCACCAGTATCGAGGGAATCTTCATCAACAAGCACGGTAGTGGGCTTCATCAGGTTTGTGACAGAATCAGACATGAATGTAAGGCCTCATTATAAGGTAACTGCACGTACATCGTATAAATCTGTATACCGTATCCATGCCGCAAGGCCTTCAAAGAGGCAAGCATTACCTTGCCTGCTTTACTGTTCAGGCTACGCCCCTGCTACGTGTTTACAACGTATTTGCTATTTATTTGCCATCTACTTGCTAAATAGTTGCGATGGATTTGCGATGCATATGAGCCGAAGCTTTAGCGTCATTGCGACGGGTTACAGCATCATAAAGAAAAGACTTTGGCGATTTTACGGTCAGGCCTTACCTTCATTACACCCCGACTTTGGCGTCAAGACCATAAATCTACAGCGTTTTTACGACCAGGCCGCAGGCGCTGATTGCACAAAATGTTAGCAACCCCCTGCGAATTGCGATCGGGCTTACTTTTTCACGTATTTGACCCGAAAGCCAAAACCCGATCAGCATAGGCGGCACCAAAGTCGTCGCCAGCAAAAACTCATGCATTCCATAATGACCAGACACCGTCAGCATGAGCAACGAAAGTATGGATCCGCAAAAAAGAATGGCGCCAGTGGTGGCGCGCAGTGTAGGTGGTGGGTTGTGCTGGAGTGCAATCACCACAGGAGGGGCGCCGACTGAAGTCAAAGTACCCATAACGCCCGAAATGACACCCGCCAACCCAACATTGCGGCGACTTTCTGCAATACGTAAACCCGCAATACTCAATGCCACGGCAAGCAGAATTAGCCCAGCAAACAAAAAGTTCAAAGGCTTCTGCGCCAGATGCGCCAGCGCAAAAACAGCTATTACCGTGCCGACGGCGCGCCCGACCAATGCAGACCTGGCGGGTGCCCACGCAATGTGACGGCGCTCGCGAATGGCGGTCAGCAAGGTAACAAACCCACCCAGCGTCAGTAGCGGTCCAGGAACTAGCTCTGGGCAGAAAATAGCGGCAATCGGCGCGGCAAACATGGTAAAACCCACTCCGCCCACGCCTTGTACAAAGGCAGATCCAAGGATAAGAATCGCCATCAGCGTAAATAACAGCGGATCAGCAAAAGGCAGCAAATCGATGGCAGGCATGATTAATTCCATTAACACTTTTAAAACACGTCATGCCAATCGACATACGTGTCAGCCGGTAGTTGCGTGGTCTCGCAGGCGAACCAAATGCTTTTAAAGACTGCTGTTTTCACGCAACAACTTCAAGCCTCAAACGCACTACACGCGGAAAGTGCACGCAACGCATGGATAGCTATGCACCAGCGCTAACGCACCACACTAAGCCCATTAGCCCCAAGAGTAGCGCACTGACTTCGGCGTAAATGTTGCCGAAAAACAGTTGCTTTATAGGGAAAACCAGCGTGTCTTCTAAAACTATACAGAAGATAATATACAGTATACCGTTTAACTTAATGTCATCGAATACCAGTTCGCGACACACAGCTCTATAAAGAGAGGGGTTCATGCAATCAGACGTTGTCTTAAACATGTCACACTGGATATACCTACTAAGCGTAGTCGTCATTATCGTCACGATGATTATGCGCGCCAACGTCGTTGTACCTTCCGTTATTGGTACGCTTCTGGTCATCACAGCCATTACGGGTAACCCCATCAGCGGCCTCATAGGCATTTTTTCTGCCAGTTTCGTAGCGGCCAAAGAGTTGTTCAACATTTTTTTGGTCATTACATTCATGACCGCCCTGCTCAATTCCCTAAAGGTTATTGAAGCGGATGTCCGAATGGTAGAACCATTTCGGCGCGTCATGAAAGGGGGGGCAACCTCCTTTTTTGTAATTGCACTTTCAACCTATGGCATTTCTCTATTCTTCTGGCCAACCCCGGCGGTACCGCTGGTTTCGGCGATACTGCTGCCTGCTGCCATTGCCGCTGGCCTCCCCCCGCTGACAGGTGCAATGATTATCGCCATCGCGGGCCAAGGCATGGCCTTATCCTCCGATTACGTTATCGGTGTGGCCCCCGGCATTAGCGCAAAAGCGGCTGGTATAGCAGTCAGTGCGCAGTCAGTCGCCGATAAAGCTCTCGTGCTGTCGCTCATAACCGGCGCAGTGGCCCTGGGCATTACATTTTTTGTTAGCCGCAAACATTTTCTAAAACCCAGTGCATCGCTACTGGCCAATTGGCAGGCACGCGCCAGCGACGGCACACTTGACGAAGTCGAGCATTCAGGCAGTTTTGACAAGGCCGAAATCGCCCGTGGCATGGGTTATGAAGATCATGCCAATCAACCCCAACAAGACGTCACTAGCAGCGCCATTGACGCGGCCAAGCACGCCAGCCATCAGAAACGTGCTCGTCTATTTGCCATTGTTACGCCGCTCGCTTTTCTGGCCTGTATCCTCATCATGGTTATGCCCAGTATTTTGCCAGGCCTGCCTGCCTTGCGTGGTGGCGATGCCGCCGGCCTTGTCGGTGGCGTCGCGTTTGTTCTCATGATGCTGGCCACGCTAGCCGCTGTGGGGCCGCGCAACATGCTTGATGTATGTCCCGAGCACATGACTGATGGCTTCGTCTTCGCCTTTAAAGCCATGGGCTCCGTGCTTCCCATCGCAGGCTTCTTCTTCCTGGGTGCCAACGAAGCCACCGCGCAAATCCTTGGCGTTCCAGTGGATCAGGCACCTGGCCTGCTGTTTGAACTCATTGTCGCCGGCCAGCATTTCATTCCTGACAACCATTTCATGGTGGCATTCGGTGTTTTGCTGGTAGGCATGATTTCGGGCATCGATGGCTCAGGCTTTTCGGGGCTACCTCTAACCGGCACGCTTTCAGGGGCGCTGGGACCAGTTATCGGAATGGATCCCGCCGCGCTGGCTGCTGTCGGCCAAATGGGTGCGATCTGGACGGGTGGTGGCACTCTGATTGCCTGGTCCTCGCTGATCGCCGTAGCGGGATTTGCGCGCGTACATATTCTGGATCTGGTCAGGGCGTTGACCGGGCCTGTCTTGATTGCACTATTTGTGTCTACCATCAGCGCTGTGCTGTTGTTCGGCTGACGCGGGGGCGGACACACATGAGCAAGCAGTCAATTAGTGCAACAGCCATGGTTGCCACGGGAAACCCACTGGCGGCACAAGCTGCCCTGCAAATGCTGCAACACGGTGGAACTGCCGTAGATGCGGCCATTGCCGCCGATGCCGTCATGGGCGTGGTGGAGCCCATGGCAACCAGCATAGGCGGTGATCTACTCGCCATGATCCATTCCTCGGGGCAGCCCGTACAAAGCTACAACGGCACGGGTCGGGCCCCTCTCGCGCTCGATGCAGACAACGTGGCCGCGCTACCTGGCCAACGTATTCCAGAGCGCCACCCGTGGTCTGTGACCACGCCTGGTGCCGTGCGTGGCTGGCATGACCTGCACGCCAAATATGGTCGGCTCCCATGGAAGCAGTTATTTGCACATGCCATAAAGCATGCACGTGACGGCTTTGCCGTTGCCGCTGTTGCTGCCCGAGAATGGGCAATTTTCGATTTCGTTGTTCGTCAGCACGACGATTGCGCCCGGCTTTATCGTGCAGGCAACAGCCCTAGCGCCGGTGAGCAGTTCGTGAACCCCGAATTGGCCGATGTGCTTGAAATGATTGCGCAAGAAGGCGCTGACGCCTTTTATCAAGGCTGGATTCCCGAGCAAGCGTCTCAAGCCGTGCAACGGGCCGGTGGACTACTGACTGTTCAAGACTTTCACCAGCATACCGGCAACTACTGCATGCCCGTGTCCCAGCGCTTCAACGGGTTTGAAGTACATCAGTGCCCGCCCAATACACATGGCGTCGCCATATTGGATGCACTCCAAAAAATTGAGCAGTTTGCAGGCACGCCATACGCTCCAGAAACCCACATCGCCATGATAGAAGCCACGGCTTCCGCGATGAAGCAGGCAAAAAGTACCGTGGCTGACCCCGCCGGCAACACGGTATGCACCGTTATTGTTGACGGAAATGGTCTAGCCATCACACTAATGTCCAGTATTTTCAAGCGGTTTGGCTCAGGCATTGTGGTACCCGGTGGCGGCTTTGTGCTGCAGAACCGGGGTTTTGGGTTTTCATCCCCGGGGCATATTAACGGGCCGGGCCCTGGTAAGCGTCCCTACCATACCGTTGTCCCGGGCATCACCACCCTTAACAATGAGTTCTACCTGGGCATGGGCGTGGTTGGCGGGCTTATGCAACCACAAGGGCAAATACAGATTCTTACTCAGGTTTTGGCTTGGGATTCAGGTTTGCCGCAAGCCATCAATGCCCCCAGATGGCGTCTGGAAGCGGGTGACACGCTCGCCATTGAACATGGCATGCCGTCCACCATCGAGGCTGCCATGCGCGGCGCTGGATATTGCAAGCCACCAGTCAGCGCCGGAGAACTAGCCGGGCGCAGTGACTTTGGTGGCGCCCATGCCATTGTGCGACTTTCAGACAACACCTTGCTGGGCGCTGCCGATCAACGCAAAGACGGCTGCGTCGTCGCAGTTTGAGGGATTTCCCTAGTAGGCCTAAACGGTATACCGTATACAATATCCTTAATGGATATCAAGTTTTATCTACTCCCCGGCTCGAGCGCATGCCCCGAGCAAAACTTTGAACAAGGAATGAAAATGGCTGAACTCATGAATCGCGACGAATTTCGCACCGCACTGGAAACCGCCATTAAGGGCAAGAGCGCAAACGCCTCCCCTTTCAGCATTGCCTGGGCTAGCGGAAAACTCAGTCGCGAACATCTGGCGCGCTGGGCCGAGAACCACTTTCACTATGTCGGGCCGTTTGCAGACTATCTGGCCTACGTATATGCCCGCACCCCTGACACGTACACGGAAGCCAAAGACTTCCTGCTGGCCAACATGTACGAAGAAGAAATTGGTGGTGACCGCCATACTGACCTGCTCATACGTTTTGCCGAAGCGTGTGGCACCACGCGCGAACGCGTTGTTAACTCTGACAATATTTCACCAACCACGCGTGCGCTGCAGGCATGGTGCTACTCAGTGGCCATGCGTGAAGACCCCATCGTGGCGGTTGCCGGACTCGTCGTAGGCCTGGAATCCCAAGTACCTTCGATCTACCGCAAGCAAACCCCTACCCTGCGCGACAAATACGGGTTTACTGATGAAGAAGTTGAATTCTTCGACTTGCACATTGTTTCAGACGAGATCCACGGTGAGCGTGGCTACCAGATCGTTCTGGAGCATGCGAATACGGTCGAACTGCAGCAACGCTGTCTGAAAATCTGCGAAGTTGGCGCCGAGATGCGTCTGTTGTACACCACGGCGCTTTATACCGATTACGTTAAAGACGAGATCAGCCTGCAGGAACTCGAGCTCGCTGCCTGACCTGCAACAACGTCTCAGAACTCGTCCGTGCCTGAGCGCCCAATGACGCGTTCCCTGTAATAAACCCACACATGGAACGCGTCCGGCCCAGCCGGATACCCCACTAAGAAAGACAACGTCGCAGCAACAACCACGTTGCTGTGCTGGCGTGGTCTTTCTGTAAACAACAGGAACCTGATAGTGCAAGACCTCAAAAACCAGGTGTTTCAGAATTATATTGACGGCAAATGGGCAGACAGCGTATCAGGCAAAACCTACGCGAACGTTAACCCCAGTGACACGCGCGATACCGTAGGCAACTTCCAAGACTCGGGTGACGCAGACGCTGTCGCTGCCATCGAAGCGGCCCAGGCAGCCTTTGACGCTTGGAAGAAAACGCCTATTTCGCGCCGCGCCAAAATTCTTAACGCGGCGGCTGACAACCTGCAGGCTCGCGCTGACAGCATTGCAGAAGAGTTGACCCGCGAAGAAGGCAAGCTGCTATCGCTGTCTAAGGCAGAAGTGCTGCGTTCTGCCGACACTCTGCGTTTTTACGCTGTTGAAGGCCAAACCTATACAGGGGAAACCTTTCCGCACGACGACCCTGACATGGTGGTGTACACGCAGCGCGAGCCTTTGGGCGTCGTTACAGTCATCTCACCGTGGAATTTTCCGGTTTCGATTCCTGCACGCAAAATTGCCCCCGCTCTGATTACCGGCAACACAGTGGTGTTCAAACCATCAACCGATACACCTTTGAGCGCTTATCGCCTGGTCGAGGCCTTTGTTGATGCGGGCGTCCCGCCCGGCGTGCTCAACTTTATCACCGGCCGCGCATCTCGGGTGGGCTCAACACTGACCCAATCGCAGCAAGTGCGTGCCGTTACCTTTACAGGCTCCACAGCGGCGGGCGAAGCCATCCATCGTGGTGCTGGCATGACTACGCGCCTGCAGATGGAGCTTGGCGGAAAAAACCCTCTGATCGTGCTGGCAGATGCGGATCTGGACAAGGCCGTAAACCTTGCTGTACAGGGCGGCTTCTCACTTAGTGGCCAGGCCTGCACAGGCACCAGCCGTATTCTGGTAGAGGCCCCCGTACGGCAGGCGTTTACAGAGAAGCTGCTGGCTCGTGTCGAAAAGATGAAGGTCGGAAATGGCCTGCAGCCCGGCTTCGATCTTGGATCCATGGCCACCTCGTCGCAGCTCGATACTGTGCTTGAATACATTGCCATCGGCAAAGAAGAAGCCACCCATTTGACGGGTGGCGATAGGCTGACAGACGGCGACCTTAAGTATGGCCACTACGTGTCACCTGCAGTTTTCACCGACGTGACCCAGTCTATGCGCATTGCGCGCGAAGAGATTTTTGGCCCCGTGCTCGCCATTATCGAAGTCGACAACTACGAAGACGCCATCGCCAAGGCCAATGATACCGAGTACGGATTATCAGCAGCCATTGCGACCAGCAGCTCCGTCTATGCCCACCGCTTTGCCAATGATATTCAGTCTGGCACTGTAAAAATTAACCGCACCACGACCGGCAATCTCGTAAACGCGCCCTTCGGCGGGCTGAAACGTTCAAGCACGGCTACGTTCCGTGAGTCTGGCCGCGCAGGCCTGGAGTTTTTCACCCAAGTAAAGACGGTTTACCGCGCAGCTTAACTGACGCCAGCTTTTTCTAAGTAATCACACTGTCGGTTGCCAGCAGGCCGCAGACACATCGTAAAGGAACACAAAAAATGAAAAATATCGTACGCCTGGAGCTCGAAGAAGCCCGACTGATGATAGAAGCCGCCATTGCCAAGTCCAAGGAAATTGGTGTGTTGGAAACCATTTGCGTGGTCGATGAAGGCGGGTTCCCCATTGCGATGGATCGCATGAACGGCGCACGCATAACCGGCCCTCAAATTGCCTGGAACAAAGCCTTTACCGCTGCAGGCCACAAACGCTCCACCCATCTTTTCACCACACCGCCTAACGGTCCAGCCCTGCCCGGCAACGAAGCCTTCGGTATTCAACTCAGTTTCGAAGGCCGGTTCGCCGCATTTGTGGGTGGCTTTCCCATTGTCATCAACGATGAAGTCGTTGGCGGCATTGGCCTGAGCGGCGGAAATGGCGAACAGGACACAAAAGCCGGCTTGGCAGGCCTGCAAGCCCTCGCTGATGCGCTGGCCGACAAAGGCATGAAAGTGCTCGTTCAAGCAGACATAAAGAAATAACGCAGTCGTATTTACGCGTCTTCGCATTATCAGGAGAGAGTCATGTCTAACAGCGTGCAAATTGCTAATACAGGCGAAACCTTCGACGTTGCACCAGAAGAAAGCATACTGGATGCTGCTACCCGCGCTGGTATCCGATTGCCTCATGAATGCACGTTCGGAGGGTGTGGCACCTGTCGCATCAAGGTATGCGATGGCGCAGTCAGCTATGAAGAGTTTCCCATGGCTCTGACAGAAGAAGAGCACGAACTGGGTTATGCCCTGGCGTGCCAGGCTCGCCCCATGGGAAACCTTGTTATTGAGCCTGCCGCCAAAGGGCTAGAATTTACGCCGCCCATCATCGCACAAGCACGGGTGCAAGGCGTTAACCGCCTCGCTGGCGACATTATTCAACTGGTACTAAGCCTTCCGGATGAGGTCCAATTAGATTACCGCCCAGGCCAGTACATGAATATACAGTTACCTCAAGGTGGAACTCGAAGCTTTTCAATGGCGTCGGCACTACTGCCCGACAATCAGATTGACTTCCATATTCGCCAGATACCTGGCGGGCACTTCACAAGCCAGGTCTTGCCCTCACTTGAGCGCGGCGACACATTAAACGTAGAAATTCCACTAGGAACCTTCTGCCATCGCCCCGACGACTGGCGACCCATGATCCTGGCGGCCACGGGCACCGGGCTGGCTCCACTAAAAGCCATACTCGAATCATTACTGGACAACGAAGACTGCCCCCCTGTGTGCCTGTACTGGGGTATGCGAAGCGAAGCAGATTTGTATGCCGCCAAAGAAATCGCGTCATGGCGCGGGCGGCTGTATGAGTTTGAGTTTATACCTGTGCTGTCGCGCAGCTCAGAAAACTGGCAAGGCAGGCGCGGCTACGTACAGGACGCCGTCGCCAATGATTACACCGACATGTCAGAACACGCCTTTTACCTGTGCGGCGCCCCTGAAATGATCAACCAAGCCAAGCAGCTATTTATGGCGCGCGGTGCAGACCCTGATTTTATTTACGCCGACAGTTTCACCTTTCAGGCTCCTGTGGCGGTTGCGGCGTGATCTTTCAGTCGCTGGGTTTCAGGCGTGGTGTACCGTATGGTGGCCTGAGTGATGACCCCTGTCGACTTTTGCCTTGGCAGACTTTGCTGCTTGCGCTCTACTCTTGGCGTTGCCAAACATCGCAGACAAAGACGGAAACAAAGAGATGGTACGGCGCAACGTGGCACGGTCTTCATAAAACACGCCTAGCTGTTGGCCCACTGGAGTATCACGGTAATAATTGGAAGTTTTATTCATGGTAAACACCTATTGCAGTGAATTAAGTATACATTCAATTAGAACGTAAAGCCACTGATTGGTTCCAATCGAGTGCCATCCTGGCTGCTTTACAGCGGCTTACACCCACGAAAAGCAATGGTTTGGTCGTCAAAAACAGCAAATCTGTATACGATCATAAGTCAGGTAGGCAATCTTTTCCTTGATCTACGCCAAGCATGCGCGTGGTGATCCATCCTTTTCTTAATCTACAACAAGGTTTAGGACTAACCCCTAGAAGAGCGTCACAATTAAAACGGTATACTATATCCAATGTAAAGCATTCTCTTTTCTCGGCTTTTAATCTTGCAGGTTCACACTATGCCTATCGTCACATTTCATAAAGCCGGTGAGGTTCACACCGGAACCGTCAAAGAAAACACCAACCTAGTGGTAAGAGCAGGAATCAAAGACTTCCCCTACCCCAACCTGGCCTACAAATGTGGGATGGGCAAATGTGCAACCTGTGCCTGCAAAGTGCTTGCGGGTGCGGAGCATCTTCCTGCACCCAATTGGAAAGAAAAAAAACAGCTGGGTGAGCGTATCGAAGAGGGGTATCGACTGGTGTGCCAGCTTTGGTTGACGCATGACATTGAGCTTACCCAAGACGTTGCGCCGATTGCCCAGCAGGCTTAATTCAAACCAAGGACACGCAATGTACGCAATTATTACCAGCAAGCCGGGCCAATACAGTGCCTTGGTCGACGAGAGCGCCACCATTATTGAGTCGTACGAGTATCTGTTTTATGGCCGCTTGAAAGCCATATACCAGTTGATCAAGATGGAGCGCGAAGGTCGTGTACGCATCACAGAAGACGACCCACCTTATATAAGTAACTCGGTACCTACCAAGTTTCTTGAAAAATTCGACACACTGGAACAGGCGCGCGCCGAACTGCATCATCTGGTGGAGTTCGGCAACCTGGAGGCCGATTTGCGCCTTTGTGAGCAACCGGCGGCGGAGCAATAACTCATGGTTCAAATCACGTTTATCAATTCTGAGCAAAAGATTGTTGAAGCCCCTGAAAACAGCAACCTGCTAAGGGTGTCGATCAAAGAGCGAGGCGGCATCCCCTTTAAATGCGGTGGCGGACTGTGCGGTACATGCAAGTGTTTGATAGAACAAGGCATTGAGAATACCGACAAAATAAAGCCCAAAGAGCGCAAGCACCTGAAACCCGAAGATTTCGAAGCCGGCTATCGCATGGCTTGTCAGACCTTTATTCTGGGTGACGTGGAGGTCTCCTGGTAGCGAGTGCGCCGCACTATCTGCTGAGAAGAAAAATCGTTGCGTCAAGGGATGTACTTGCCAACGAACATACATGTCAACGTGCCGATGAGAGCTTCATCTATAACTTGGTAGGCATCGAGCTCGAAGACATCGCGCTGGCGGGCCATGCCTACGAACAGCCTGCTTCGGCTTTGCCTTTCGCAACACACTACAATACCCACACAAACGCTCATTAAGCTGGCTCAACTGTCAGCGGGTGCTTGCCATGCGTCGTACATTACGGGTTGGCTTCGCAGGTTAAACGTCAATTTTCAATAGGGCCGCCCTGCTTTCGTACGCTGCCAGATCAACGCACCCCGCGCTCAAATAAAAGCCCGTCTACATAACATGAAGTTACCCAACGCCAGTAGTACTGGCAAATACAGCGAATTGCGCGGCGACCCTGATTTCATGCTGTCGCTTGCCCGCGGCATAGAGGTTTTGCTTGCATTCTCTGAAAGAAAATCGGCTGCCAGCGTTGCCGACCTGGCTGCACGCACACAACTGGACAGGGCTGTGGTCAGGCGTTGTCTTTATACGCTTGAACAGCTAGAAATGGTCGAGCGTAGCGATGGTAAATACAGGCTAAAGCCGCAGGTGCTCAAAATAGGTCATGCCTATTTTTCATCTGAAGCCATTATTACCCGTGCGCAGCCCCTGCTGGATACGCTTAGCGACCAAGTACATACCAATTGCGCTCTAGCCATACTTAATGATGAAGACGTGGTTTATCTTGTGCGCTCACAGAGCAAAAAGCTACTGCCGCAGTCGCTGGGCATGGGTAGCCGTCTGCCCGCGTATTGCACCTCGCTGGGGCGCGTATTACTGGCAAACCTGCCGGAAGAAGAACTAAACCTGTATATGGCCAAGATCAGGCTTGAACCCTACACAGAGTTTACCGTTACTCAAGAGCCTGCCTTGCGCGCAGCGCTGCAGGCCGCCAAAGCTGACGGCTACGCCATTGTTGACCAGGAAATGGGCCTGGAGCTTAGCGGTATCGCTATACCCATACAGGTGCCCGGCTATGAGTTCTTAATGGCGCTAAGCGTCACGTCCAACCCCAAGTATGTGCATACCAACGAGATCAAAGACAGGTATCTG
The DNA here is from genome assembly GCA_013416395.1 of Alcaligenaceae bacterium. Classification (GTDB taxonomy): domain Bacteria; phylum Pseudomonadota; class Gammaproteobacteria; order Burkholderiales; family Burkholderiaceae_B; genus Allopusillimonas. The sequence goes on along the minus strand of JACCEP010000003.1, from coordinate 120,750 downwards.
CCCGAGATGCTGGCCACGGCCGAGCAATTGCGCCGTCTTTAAAAAAGCACGCTAATGAAGTCTCAGGTATTCGTATCTTTTGCAACACGACTCCGTGAGACCCACGTTAACTGCCCGTATCAAGAAAGAAACTTGCTGAAAACCTTTTGCGCGTAGTCTGAATTAATCTGCTCATTGAACACCTGCACTTCGTAATCAATTGCCGCTGTCAGCGCCGACTGATTGGTGTACTTCAGCATATGCTTGCTCTGGCGCACGGCATCGCCATGCAGTTTCGCCAGGTTGCTGGCAGTAGCTCTGGCTCGCTCCAGGGTTTTTCCTTCTTCAGCAAGTGCTGTGGCAAAACCAGTTTGCACCGCTTCAGTGCCATCGAAAGGCTGGCATTCTACAAGCCACTGCATGGCTTTGCGCAACCCGACCAGGCGTTCCATCAAAATGGTAGAGCCACCTTCAGGGCATAAACCCAGTTCGGTAAACGGCATGCGAAAGCGCGTATTAGCCGTGGTATACACAAAGTCAAAATGCTGCAGCATGGTCGAGCCTATGCCAATCGCAAAACCCTCCACTGCCGCGATAAGCGGGCATTTCGTCACGGCGAGCTGTCTCAGGTACTTGACGGCAGGCGAATCGCTGCCATCACGTTTCTTTTGAAAATCTTTAATATCTGCGCCGGCTGTAAATATGCCGCCCGCACCATAAACAATAATGGCCTGGCATGTGGGTACACGATCAGCGCCTGCAATGGCTTCGGTCAGGTCGTCATACATGACATGGCTAAGTGCATTTTTCTTCTCGGCCCGGTCTATGCAGATTTCGAGAACGTTTTCGTTCCAATGTGTTTTGATCATTGTGCAATCCAATTATTTTTCAGCAGTAATCTCGGCGTTTTTGCGAGCGTTGGCTGTGCCTATGACACCACGGCTTCCAAGCTGCTCGAGCTCAGCGTCAGACAAACCCAGAAGCTCACCCAGCACACCATGCGTGTGTCGCCCCAGCGACGGAGCAGCCGTGTGGTGACGAACCGGGGTATCGCTAAACTTGATGGGGTTGGCTATGTTCTTAACCATCGCACCGCTCTCTTCCGACTTAACCGAAACCACCATCTCACGATGAACAACCTGTGGGTGCTCAAACGTCTCGCGGTAGTTATTGATTCGGCCGTGAGGCACATCGGCTTGGGTCAATGCTTCCAGCCAATGGGCCGTGGTTTTGCCCGCCACAGTTTCTTCAACGCCTGCCAATAACGCTTCACGGTTAGTAATACGACCCGCAGCCCGCTTATAAACCGGGTTATTCAGCAGATCATCGCGCTCAATCGCCTTGCAAAACTTGGCCCATTGCGAATCATTGCCCACGGCGACCACTATGCTTGCGTCCTGGGTTTTCAATACCTGATAAGGCACGAGCGCAGGGTGTGCATTACCCCAACGCACTGGCTCTATATCGTTAACCAGCTGAAACAGCCCCTGGTTTGAAGACAATGCTGTCATGCAATCAAGCAGCGCCATATCTATGTATTGGCCCACGCCTGTAGTGTGACGCGCGTTAATAGCAGCAAGAATGGCGGTAGACGCATACAAACCTGTTGTCAGGTCAGCAATGGCCACGCCCACCTTTTGTGGTCCACCGCCGGGCAAGTCATCGCGCTCGCCGGTAATACTCATCAGACCCGCTTCGGCCTGAAACACAAAGTCGTACCCTGGGCGACTTGCATAGGGCCCACTCTGGCCATAGCCTGTAATAGAGCAATAAACAATGCGTGGGTTGATCTTTCGTATGGTCTCGTAATCAAGCCCATACCGGGCCAAATCACCCACCTTGAAGTTCTCGATAAACACATCGCTGTTTACGGCTAACTTACGCACAAGCTCGGCGCCTTCTTGCGTCGCAATATCGATGGCTACCGACTTCTTATTGCGATTGGTCGAGGCGTAATAGGTAGAGTCCTCAAACTGCTCGCCAAGCTCATCCTGTACATATGGGGGCCCCCAGTGGCGCGTATCATCACCACGTTTGGGATGCTCGATTTTGACTACATCGGCCCCCATATCAGCAAACATCTGCGTGCACCATGGGCCCGCAAGCACACGTGTTAAATCAAGAACGCGAATATCTTCCATAGCGCCACGCATGTGCTTACTCCTTCGCTGGCAGTGGTTGCTGAATGGACTTGTACTCTAGAAACTCTTCCAGCCCGGCAGAACCGGCCTCACGTCCAATGCCGCTCATGCCAAAACCGCCAAACGGTGCCAAGGGGTTAAACGGCGCACCGTTTAAGTCGACCTGGCCTGCACGCAACTGGTTTGCCACGCTCATGGCCTCTTCAGGTTCGCCCCACACCGCAGCGGCCAGCCCATAGTCAGTATCGTTGGCGATAGCAACGGCCTCTTCCACTGTTTTATAGGTGAGCACGCTAAGCACGGGGCCAAACACTTCTTCGCGGGCCAACACGTTATCCGGCTTAACCTCCAGCACCATAGGGCTGACGAAAAAGCCTTCGGATGGGATTTCAGTAACCGATGCAATAACCGAAGCGCCCTGCTCTATGCCTTTGCGCACCAGATCTTGAACACGTTGCTGCTGTGTTGCCGAAATAACCGGGCCAAGCCGCGTGGTGGCTTCCAGGCTGGCGCCTACCGTCAGCTTTTTGACCTCAGCAGCGATCATCGTTTTAAATTCATCCAACTTGTCTTCTGGCACCAGCACACGCGTCAACGCGTTGCAAGTTTGACCGTTATTCAACATGCAGCCGCCCAAGGTGCCTTTTATGGCGCGCAGCAGGTCGGCAGAAGGCAAAATAACTGAAGGCGATTTGCCGCCAAGCTCCAGCGACACCTTTTTAACGGTGGCAGCGGCCTCACGCATAACGGCCTGCCCTGTGGCTGTCGAACCCGTAAAGCTCACCATGTTTACAAGCTTGGACGTAACCATAGGCATGCCCACTTGCGCGCCATTGCCGTTCACAATGTTTACCACGCCTGCAGGAAAGCCCGCCTCGTGTACGGCCTCGGCAAACAAGCGTGTGGTTTCAGGCGTAAGTTCGCTGGGCTTGAGCACCACAGTGTTGCCGCACAACAGCGCAGGCACAACCTTCAATACAATTTGGTGCAGTGGAAAATTCCACGGCGTAATGCAGGCCACCACGCCTACCGGCTCGCGCACCACCAGCGAATTAGCGACTTCACGCGACCACTCAAACGCTTCAGCAACCTTGACGAAGTTTGCGCAATTACGTATTGGCGCCATGGTCTGCACATAATGCGAAATTTTCAGCGGTGTGCCTACTTCGCCCGCAATGGTGCTGGCCAGCACTCCAGCGCGCTGGTTCAAGGCTTCCGCCAAACGCTTGACCGCATCAATGCGTTCTGTCAACGGTGTGCGTGCCCAACCCGACAGCGCCGAGGCGGCTGCGGTGATGGCAGCCTGCGCATCTTCAGGTGCACCAGTGGGTACCTGCGAACGAACGCTGCCCGTGTTGGGGTCGGCAATCGCCATGGTGGCATCGCTGGCAGAAGCCTGCCATTGGCCGTTTACGTAGTTTTGAAACACTTTACTCATGACGCAATCCCCGTTTCAAGTGGCAGTATCAGCTCAGGCTTGCCCGACCAGCCCCAAGCCAGTGTCGTGCGCGATACACCCAGCAGCACGCCGTTAAGCGCGGCGGGGTGAACCCACAGGCCGTCCTGCTCTACAGGCGTGGTGGTGCGGCGTGTGTACTTCTGGCCACGTGCCTCAAGCCGGGCAATAATATCGGCCAGGTTATTGGTTTCGATGTAGCACATGTACAGCGCATCGCCACGTTTTTTGACGAAGCGCCCCATTGGGAAGGCAACGTCATGCGCTTCAGATAATTCAATACGATCAAGGCGGTCGGGGTGAAACCGCAACAACACCCCTTCATAGCCAAACCGTGCAAACGTAATGCCTACAAAGTTTTCTTCGTCCAGCTTAAGCTTGTCGCGATAATGATCCGCCACAGTCTGCCAGCGGGTATCCAGTACCTGCGTAATCTCATAAAGATAATCTACAGGGCCCGAATAACGCTCCACGGGTTGTGCTTGCTCTTCAGAAATGGCCAACGCCAGGCCAAACATATCGGCTTTTTCAGGGTAAAGACGCCCGTCTTCTTCTTGAAACTTAATGCCTGATTGTTTGAGCGTTTCACGGCATGCGTTCATATCCGCCACAGAAACGCCGCCGCAGAAAAGACCTTCGCCGAACTGAGCCACATGTTGCTGTATGGGGCCCTCGGCCACAGCCTGGCAAAGCTCCACTTGACTGCGGCCCAACTGCAGAATACGCCGCTTGGCACCCAATAGTGGGCTTTCTCGTTCATCAATAACTACCGCAGCCAACAACGCCTGATAGTTTTCAGTTGCCTGGTCAAGGTCTTTTACAGCGACCAGAATCCGGTCAGTACGCTCAAACATACATACTCCTGTGTAAACGTTGATATAAATTAGTTGCTGGTCTTAAGATTCAGCTCTTTGATCAGAGCACCCCAGCGAGCATTCTCGGTTTCGACGAACGCACCGTACTCCTCGGGGGTGCTGGGTGTCATGTCCACATTCTGGCGGCTGAAATATTCAATAATCTCGGGCTTGGCCTGAATTTTTCGCAACACGGCGTTGAGCTTGTCGATAATGGGGCGCGGTGTGCCTTTGGCAACATGCAGGCCAAACCATGACGACACCTTGTAATCAGGGTAGCCGCTTTCGGCCAGGGTGGGCACGTCAGGCAGAGCCGCTGAACGGGTGTCTTTGGTAATGGCAAGAGGAATGATTTTTCCTGACTTGATGTGTGGCAAAGCGGTATTAATGCTGTCAAACATAATGTCAACATCGCCGCCCAGGAGGCCGACCATGGCAGGCGAGCTACCCTTGTAGGGTACATGCAGAAATTTGATATTTGCTTCTTTGGCAAGCATCTCCGCCGACAGGTGCGACGATGAGCCAATACCAAACGAGGCGTACGTTATCGCACCGGGGTCTGCTTTGGCTGCCTTCACCACCGCAGCTACATCAGGAAACTTGTCAACATTGGCCGCATTAATGACCAGCACATTATTGGCTTCAGCAACCTTGCCTACCGGCAACAGATCCTCTGGCTCATAGGGCATGTCATCGCGCAAAAACTGGTTGACGCTGACCTGGCCGATAGCACCAAACATAATGTTGTAGCCATCTGGCTTGGAACGTGCCACGCTGCCCGCCGCAATGGCACCATTGGCACCGGCCTTGTTCTCGACAATAACAGCCACACCCAGCTCTTCCGCCAGATCCACAGCCAGGCGTCGCGCGATCACATCGTTGATGCCACCAGCGGGGTAACCCAGTACCAACGAGATCGTTCTCGTGGGGTAGTCATCGCCCTCAGCCTGTACGGGCTGGCTGATCAGCATACCGGATGTAGCCAGCAGAGCCAGCGAAATCGCGCCACTCAGTGCGCGCCTTCTTAAAGAGAATTTATTGGATTTCATGTCTTCCTCGTAGCTATAACGTTTTGTCATGCAAAGTATGGAGCGAACTGGCTTACGTGGACGCGCGAAAATCACGATTTTGTGCGTTAATCGCGCATTTAGGAGTGAGATCTCTTCCGTACAGGGGAATGCTCTATACGAATGGGGGCGCAGCAAGGCCACAACACGAGGACCCGCTCGAACGAATGCGAAAGGTGGAGTGCTTATGCGGAACAGATCGCGCACATTTATTGCAGAAGTAGCCGTGTTGGTTTAGCCAACACGCATATTGCAAACACTCACAACCACTTTTAAATTGGTTTTTTGGAAAGCAAAATATGGACTGATGGGCGATTTATTCGGTGCCCCTTGAGTTGCTTAATAATATGCGTTTAATTGGCCCAGACGCCCAGCCCAAAACCTCAGCCTATTTGCTGCACCAACCCATCTACCTGCTCCGCAAGGTCCAGCAAAAAGGCTTCTGAATACCATTTTCCGCAAAGCTGAAGCCCTATGGGAAGCCCGTTTGAAGACGTACCGCAAGGCATGGACAATGCGGGGTGCCCTGTCAGGTTCATGGGGTACGTATACGGGTACCAGGCACCGCGTATCGTTCCTGCGGGCTCGCCGTCGATGATGACAATACCGTTGGGGTCTTGGTCTATGGACAGCGGCGGAGCTGAAACCGTTGGTGAAAGCAGCACGTCGTAGTGCTCAAACAGCTTTTGCATATCTTGAAAGCAACGGGTGCGGGCGAACGCCGCTTCATGCAGGGCAACCGCTGTATGTTTCAAACCACGTTCCGTCAATGCCACCAGCGCAGGGTCGAGCTGATCGCGAAAACGTGCCAGATGAGGCTGTACGCGTGCCGCAGTCATGCTTTCCAGAATGACTAAAAAGTGCTGCTCCAGCGCGACAAAATCCAGGGATACTTCTTCGACGATGGCGCCGGCCTGCTCCAACGCGCGCGCCACGGCGTCGGTGGCTGCTTTTACCTCATGGTGAACACGATTGCCGCAGGTCGGCATATACGCTACACGCAGGCCTTTGAGTGCTGCCGCGTCTAGGCCAGAAAACAGTGCATCCGTGTTGCTTTGCTGCTGCGACATGCTCGGCTGCCCCGTTCCATCTTGCCGCTGCATTTGGTTCGGCTGCCCTGTCCCGCTTAGCTGCTGTGCCATGCTCGGCTGCCCCAACCTGCTTAGCTGTTGCGCCCGGCTCAGCTGCCCCGCCCCGCCTTGCTGCGCCAACCTGCTCAGGCTTAGGCCCCACGGGTCCCGCGCATGCGGCCCGTTGAGCACCGAGTAAAAAAGCCGGGTGTCGGCCACGTCGCGCGCCATAGGCCCCACATACGAATTGGCCGAAAAAAGATCAGCAGGCTGCAGGTTGGCAATATCGCCCAGCGTTGCCTTCAGCCCGACAATACCGCAGCATGAAGCGGGAATGCGAATAGAGCCGCCACCGTCTGACCCTAGCGCAATGGCCCCCATACCCGTTGCGACAGCAACCGCAGCACCACCGCTGGAAGCACCGCAGGTAAATGCGGGGTTGATAGGGTTTAAGGTGCGCCCGAATATCGGCGCATCCGTACTTTGTTTTGCGCCGAACTCGGGCGTCGTCGTCTTGCCCAGCAAAATGGCGCCAGCTGCCTTGCTGCGCGCCACGGCCACCGCATCTTCTTGCGGAACGAAGTCCGCAAATATGGCTGAACCCATGGTGGTGCGTACACCTGCAGTAAGTGTAAGGTCTTTAACGCTATAGGGCACGCCATGCAAAGGCCCGAGAGGTGCGCCCGCCATCACCTGCTGTTCAGCGACTTTGGCGGCCTCCATGGCAGCATCGGCGGTCACGGTAATGAAGGCGTTGAAGTGTTTGTTAGCTTCAATACGCCGCAGCGCAGCCTCAACCACCTCGACCGGCGACACCTTTTTTTCTCGTATCAGCGCGGCCAACTCACGCGCAGGAAGGTTTAACTCATCATGCGTGTCGTTCATAACATCCACCGCCCACCGTCCACCATAATTGTCTGCCCCGTTATGTAGCGGGCTTCTTTGCTCGCCAGAAACGCCACCGTGGCGGCCACGTCATCGGGCGACCCCACATAGCCTGCAGGTGTCGTCGCCTTAATATGATCAATAACTTGGGCGCTGAGGCGATCATGCGCGCGCGTTGCAATTGCACCCGGGCACACCACGTTAACCGTAATGCCATGCGCCGCCAGTTCTCGCGCCAGCGAACGGCTAAACCCCACCACACCCATTTTTGCGCTGGCGTAATCGGCCAGGCCCACGTCGCCTGCAAACGCGGCATTGCTGCTCATATTGATAATGCGGCCATGCCCGCGCTCTTTCATGCCCGGCGCAACACGTCGGCTGGCACGCATGGCTGTTAACAGCGACACCTCGAGCACAAAACGCCAGGTTGATTCTTCAGAATCCAGAAACGGCGTTGCCTTTTCGCGGGCGCTCTGCCCAACGTTATTGAACAGCACCTCGACGGGCCCCAGTTGCGACTCAACCTGATCAAAAAAAGCACCCATGGCCTGCGCCGAAGTGCAGTCGCCCGCCACCACAAGATGTTCATCAGCCAGATCCGCCACGCCGCTGCAATCCAGATCCATAATGGCAACCCGCGCGCCACCAGCGACAAAGCGACGTGCCGACGCTTCGCCTATGCCTTGCCCGCCGCCGGTTACAACCACGACCGGATCCTTTGTTAGATTGTTCATTGCGTTCTCATTTGCTGTGGGTCTGCGTCACGCCGGGCTTCCGATTTCATCTGAGAATGCCCGCGTATTTCAAATTTTGCGTGCAATTTATTTATTCACTTCTAAAGAGTTCTGTTCAGGCTGCGAGCGCTGTTCAACGCCAGCTGGCCTGACTCAACGTCGTAAAGCCCTTCTCCTATTTAACGGCTACCGCACGGCTACTTCATACTCAGACACCATGTCCGTTGGGCTTCATCCTGAAACGTTCAAACGTTAAGACACTCAGGCGCTCAGGCGCCGAGCTGCCACTACATCAACAGCCCTCAATGAAAACTCCGACCGCCGTCAACGGCCAGCGTCGTACCCGTAATATATGTAGCACCCGGCCCGCACAAATAAAGTATGGATGCCGCCACCTCATCAACATGCGCAATACGGCGCAATGCGTAACGCGCGCGAATGGCGGCCAATGCCTCATCCTGATCAGGCTGGTCTTGATAAGACTGCTGCAGCAACGGCGTATCGACGGCGCCGGGCGCCACAGTAACCACCCGAATGCCAAATTCGCCCAGCTCTTGTGCCATGCATTTGCCAAGCATGTTCAGGCCGGCCTTGCTGACGCAATAGGCACTGCGCCCTGGCAGTGGCGACAGCCCTGCGGCCGATGACACATTAACAATGCACCGATCACCGTCGCCACGCTTTAAATAAGGAATGGCTGCGCGGCTCACGCGCATGGGGCCATTAAGATTGATGTCCATAATGCGCAACCACTGCTCATCGCGCATGCTTTCCACCGGCGATTGCAGGTCTATACCTGCCGAGTAAACCAGTCCATCAAGACGGCCTTCCAATGCAGACACAGCATCCGCTACAGCGGCCTCAATAAGGCCGGCTTGCGTAACGTCTGCGCATAATGCTCCTGCAAAAACGCCTTCAGCCTCTAGCGATGCTAGAGCAACGTGGTCTTTGTCCAGCACACAAACACGCGCACCCTGTGCGGCAGCGAGCCGCGCAAAGGCCAGCCCTATGCCGTTTGCGCCACCAACCACAAGATAATGCCTGCCCTCGTGCGCTAAGCAGGCGTCAAGCGTGCTCATGCCGCTGCATCCGTCTGCGCTTTCAAAATAAGTCGCATATCGTCAGTGATCTCATCGCATCGGCCTATCCACACATTGTCGTGCTCACGTGCATAAATAAGTAGGTTTTCCAGCACCTTTAACCGTGAGGGCTGACCAATGATTTGCGGGTGCATACCCACCATCATCATGCGCTGCTCTTCATACAGCGTGTCAAACTCGCTGGTCCAGGCCTCAAGCAATGCCGACGGCGCCTGCATGGTGCGACCGGGCAAGACGATGGAATACTGAAAAAACGGTGCATCGTCCAGCACCCACCTAAAGGGCAGTTCAACAATATTGGTCTGCTTGCCGCGAATGTTCAGCAAATAAGGCGAGTCATCGTCAAAGAAATTGGACGAATAATCAAAGCCGTACTCTTGCAGCAGATCAAGCGTAATGGCGCTGAACTCCGCCGCCGGTGAGCGCCACCCGCGCGGGCGATAGCCTGTCGTACGCGTCAAGGCCTCCAGGCCTTTTTCCATTTCTTCGCGCTCTTCTTCAGGCGAAAGGTTCACAATCCATTTATGGCTATAGCTGTGATGCGCCACCTCATGGCCGCGATCAACGATTTCGCGCATCAGTTCAGGGTGCTGCTCAGCCACCAGGCCCGGTACAAAAAACGTACAGCACACTTCATACTTTTCAAGCAACCGCAAAATTCGCGGCATGCCCACCTTCCAGCCATAAGCCCCCTGCGACATCAATATGGGCCGCTGGGCATAAGCCGGATCACGCGCCGTCCACATGGTTTCAAAATCCAGGTCGAACGTTAGCAGCAGTGGAAAGCCCTTACTCGTTACAGCCATGATCAAACATCCTATTAAATATTCTTGTGGAACCCTGTCCACCGTTCTGCCACCACCAAAATCAAGGCTGTTGCCAGAATCAACAAGGTCGACACCGCCGCAATACTTGGATCAACGCCCTGCTCAACCGAGGTAAAAATCTTTACCGGCAAGGTATTCTGGCTGGCAGAAAGCAAAAACACCGTTACGGGCACGTTGTCGAACGACGTAATAAAAGCGAACAGGCCGCCGGCAATCAGGCCGGGCCGAATAATGGGCAAAGTCACCAAACGAAAGCTGGTAAACCGGTTGGCACCTAGTACCGTCGCGGCATCTTCCAGTGCCACGTCGCAGGCTGACAGGCTAGACAAGCTTGCACGCACCACATAGGGCACGGTGATCACGATATGGGCCAGCCATAAGCTGAACGAATAACCTCGCAGGCCGGTCACCACGTAGTACTGCAGCATGGCAACACCTAACACCACAGAAGGCAGCACCAACGGAGCCATAAACACATTACTAAGAAACCGGGCGCCTACGATCAAGCGACGATGAATCGCATACGCCGCCATGACGCCCAGCGTCAGCGACCCTGCCGTCGCTGCTGTGGCCAACCAAAGACTGGTCCAGGCGGCCTTTAAATAATCAGCATCATGCAGCACCAGTTCAAACCACTTGAGCGTAAGGCCCTTGGGGGGAATCGTCAGATAAGCCGTCTGGCTGAACGCCGCCAAAATCACCACCGCAACCGGCAGCATTAAAAACCCGATGACAGCAAAGGCCACAAACGGCAAGGCCCAGCCCTGTTTGCGTTCGTCGTTCATGCCACCCCTCCCCAGCGCCCAAACAGACGGCTAGAAAGACCGATCACTGCCAGAGCGATTAGCGTCAGCATAAAAGCCAGCGCTGCACCCGAAGGCCAGTTAAGCGTCAGCAGAAATTCGTCATAAATAAGCGTGGCCATAACCTTATAGGTCGCACCACCCAGCATGCGCGGCGTTACCAGCGCACTAATCGAAAGCACAAACACAATAATTGACCCGGCCAGTACCCCCGGTGCGGTCATGGGCAGCGTGACCGAGAAAAACGTGCGCACGCGCCCGGCCGACAACGTGGAAGCGGCATCACGCACATCTTGCGGCACAGCCTGAATAGCCGGAACCAGCATCAACACCATAAACGGCAGGTAAATGTGCGACATGCCAATCAATAACCCACCCAGGTTGAACATCATTCTGATCGGGCTAGCGATAATGCCCCAGTCCATCAACAAGTTGTTGATCAAGCCATGATCGGCCAGCAGCGCAATCCAGCCAAAAGACCGCACCACCAGGTTCAGCAGCATTGGGAAAATAACCAGCAGCGTCAACGCCAGCTTCATTCTTGGCTTGGCAAACGCCATGTAATAAGCCAGCGGGTAGCCCATGAGAAGACAAAGCGTGGTTACGCCAAACCCCAGTACCAGCGTGCGAAAGACGATTTCGCGGTAATAGCTATCGGTAAATAGCTGGGTGTAATTCTCCAGCGTCCAGGTGTCAGACATACCCATGCCTGGGATATATTCCTGAAAGCTCAATGGCGCCATCATCAACACCGGTGCCACAAACAGCAGCAACAGCACCAGCAACAACGGAGAAACCAGCCCTATGCCGGTAAGCCTGCCGCTCATGCCATGCTCGCCGGGGCACGGTTTACATAGACATGCCCGGGTTGCACGCCAATAAACACCTGGGCACCTGACTCGAGGCCGGCATGCTCACCGTTGGTGGCCACCTCGGCGATCACTTCCAGCCCGCCCTCAAGCCCCACCACATACTGCACGCGAGACCCAACAAACGATCGCATCACCACCTTGCCGGCATGCGCGTGCTCGCGAGGCGTAAGTGCAAGAAATAAATCTTCCTGGCGCACAACAATATCCACGGTCTCACCGCGCCTGGGCGGAGCGCCGCGATCCGACCTGAACACCTGCCCAGAGGGCAGCCGCACAGAACAGGTGTTGCCATCCAGCATCTCGACCACACCCGCAAGTCGGTTGGATCGGCCTATAAACCCGGCCACAAACGCCGTTGCCGGGCGATGGTAAATATCTTCGGGTGTGGCGTACTGCTGCACCACGCCGTCAGCCAGCACACAAACACGGTCAGACATGCTCATGGCCTCGGACTGATCGTGAGTAACGAATAGCGTGGTCATGCCTAGTTCGCGCTGCAGACGTTTAAGTTCAAACTGCATTTCATCGCGCAGTGCCGCATCAAGGTTAGACAAAGGCTCATCAAACAGCAGCACACTGGGTTGCGGCGCTACCGAGCGCGCCACCGCCACGCGCTGTTGCTGCCCGCCCGATAACTGGCGCGGGTAGCGATCGCCATATTGAGTCAGCCTTACACTGGCCAGCGCCGCGTTAACGCGGGCCTGCAGATCAGCCCCTTTTACCCCTTGACGCCGCAGCCCGAATGCAACGTTTTCAAACACCGTCATGTGCGGAAACAAGGCATAAGACTGAAACACCAGCCCTATATTGCGTCGATTAGTGGGCAGGTTGGTAATGTCAGTGTCATCGACCAGAATGCGGCCTGACGTGGGCGTAACCAAACCCGCCACCATGCGCAGCACTGTGGTCTTGCCGCAGCCCGAAGGCCCCAGCAAAGACACAAACTCACCATCCTGCACGGTCAGCGTCACATTTGACGCCGCCACATGGTTACCGAACTTTTTTTCAAGACGATCTAGAGTAAGAACTGGCATAGGGTTACCTGAAGCCTTGTTGGTTAACCGATGGCCTAGCGTGCCACTTCACGTTGCCAGCGCTTCATCCAGCCTGGCAGGTTTTTGGCGACCTCGGTTGGGTCTGGCAGCCAAAGCTTGTCAAAGTTTTGCCCTATCGGCACAATCGCTGCCGCTTTATCAGACAGCTTTACCGCTGTGTTCACAGGCCCAGCGTATTTTTTCTCAGCAAAGCAGGTCTGGCCATCTACTGACAACAACTCATCGATATACTTGAGCGCAAGCTCAGGGTTTTTGCTGCCCTTGGGGATCACCACTGTCGGCAAAATACCCACTGCGCCTTCCTTGGGGTACACCACCGCCAAAGGCAAGCCTGCATCGATCGCCGAGCCCGCACGGTCTGGGTACCAGACTGCAACCGCAATCTCTTTACGTTCAAACATAGAAACAAGCTGGTCGGCCTGGGTGTACAGCTGGGCAGAATCCTTGGCCAAAGGCTTGATGGCCTCAAACCCGGGGTCCATGTTTTCAATGGTGCCGCCCTTTAGCTTGTTGAGGGCAAGCAAAAACTGCATGCCTGACGTGCCGCTGATGTCGCCAATGGCCAACTTGCCCTTGTATTCGGGCTTGAACAGGTCTTCCCATGACTGCGGTGGCGTCTTGATCTGCGTGGTGTCGTAAACAATAACGGTGGCGCCCGTCATAAACGCCACATACTTGCCGTCAGGGTCAAAGGCCATGGGGGCCACTGAGCCCGCATTGGTCAATTTGCTCTTGTCTATGGTTTCGAGCAGGTTTTCGTTCTTAAGCTGGGTGGCCAACGAATTATCGATATAGATGATGTCAAAGTCTGACTTACCCCGCGTTGCCCTTACCCCTGCCGCAAATTGCGCAGAGTTACCGGGCTTGGTCAGCACCGTAGCACCGGTTTTTTTCTCAAAAGGCTTTATGTGACAGGTTTGTGAGGCTTCGGCAAATGAGCCGCCAAAAATCCCGACCACAAGTTCCTCAGCGTGGACGACTGAAACCGTTGAAACACACAAAAGCGCGGTACTGAGCGCGGCAAAGCGAAACTTCTTCATGGAAAACCCCCAACAGAAACGCGCTGGCGCGCAATAAGTGCTCCGGACAATCAGTTTTAAATAAACTGCCTGAATGGTGCAATTTATCTTTTTGAAAAGATAAAAACCATTAGGGTTAACGCGCGATGGTCACATGGCATCTCGTGTTCCATACTCTGCAGTGTTTTTATTAATGACGTAAAGCCGCTGCATGTCTTCCCCTGCCTACCAACGCAAACGCGCTGCCATCGAGCCTGCCCAGCACGACCCCGACGACGATCTGGTGGGCCGCGGCATTGCCGAATGGCGCACCGCCCGCCCTGACCTGGACAGTTCGGGCAAAGAAATTATCGGGCGATTGATACGGCTGCAGGAAGTGGTGCTGAAAGGCATTGATGAAGCCCTTCGTGCGCACCATCTGACGTATTTTGAGTACGCCGTACTCGCTACATTGTGTGTTTCAAGCGAGCCTTATGGTCTGGCCCCTGGCTATCTGCTTTCGCGTTTGCTGTGCAGTTCTGGAGGGCTTTCCAACCTGCTCAAGCGGCTTGAAAAGCGCGGCCTTATCGCACGCGCCGCCGACCCCGATGATGGCCGTGGCGTGCTCGTGCAACTGACGGATGCTGGGCACGAACTGGCCAACCAGGCCATGCCCACGCACGCCGCCGCTGAAATCGGTTTGGTGTCCATGCTGAGCACCAGCGAGCGGGAGGTACTGGCGGGCTTGCTAAGCCGCATGCTGGTAGGTAATGCGCCCGAGCTCATGCTGGCAACGCTGGAGGGGCGCAAGCCGAAAGCCGAAGACTAAGGCCCACTCCGGTTCCAACACTGATCGAACCTGAACCCGTTAAATCGATAAATCGATAAATCGTCATTATGATTATGGCGCGTTCAGCAGACACACGAATTGGGATCGGCTAACGTGCGACATCCGAACCTGACATCTGGCAGCAGATGCTTGTCGCTTGAACCTTGATCCCCGCACTCCACCCCGCGCCTGGCCTAAGCCCTACTCTTGCCCACACCCCCGCCCCTGGTCACAAACTCCCGGGCAAACAATGTTGCTGCGTTGTCGCCCGATTTGCCAGTGCTTGAATTCTGATCCCGCAACCATCGCCTGTATGATGCAGGATATGATGAAAACCCCGCTTATTGTCTCTGCACTTATTGTCGCCAGCACTGCTCCAGTTCATGCGGAGTGGGCCAATACCGAATGGGCCCTGAACGAGCGAAAATCATCCTACGAGTGTGTGCCGTGCACTGCAGCTAACAGGGAATACCTTGACACTTATACTATCCTGCTTGAGGAAATGGCAGCCCTGATTGCGCCCGAGCTAAATGAAATCAGCCAATGGATGTCATCAATGTCATACAGGCAGGCAAAGCTTCCAGCCACGCCAGGGCCTTTTTATGTCATGTCGCCGCGCGATCGAAGTGATGAGGCGCAGGAGGTGCTTGCCGGTCGCTTGGCTTCCTATAAATCCCATGATGGAATTCAACTGAGTTACTCCAGTTTCATCACCCCGCTTTGGGCTGGTGGCAATTATGATCGTGACATCATGATCGATAACAGCACCACGCTGGCACATGAAATCTATCATGGCGTGCAAACTGCCATGGTCCCCGGGGAAGAAGAGGAGCAACCGACATGGTTCTCCGAGAGCACCCCCGAAGCAGTGGGGCGTGCATGGGCCGAGCTCAAATATGGCGAGTTGGTCTTTAACACGTCAGATTATTCACAACCTTTGCACCAGCCGGCCAATATTTATAACCGCGACCATTTCTTCTATCGCCTTGGCGAGATGCTGAAGTCGGACCCAGCGGTTGCCTATCTCGGCGATCTGGATGCCAATTCCGGTCGCGATGGTCACGACGGGCTCCAGTGGCTTGACACGTTCCTCAAGAGCAACAATGAGTTGCAGATTAAAGAGGCTGAAGGAGCGTTGGCCACTGTATACCCCCGTTTCATCGCCGCATACGCACAGGATGACGCGTTCTTTGGCAGTTCTGATGGTAAGAAGTCTTTATCGACCCACGTTGAACCAGGTATCGCCATGGCTGACGACGCCGATGAAAAGCCGCGCCAGATCGAAGCTGTTGCTGCCACCTACGCAAAAATGGAAGGTTTGTTTACCGGCACATGGTCGGGCATGGACGATCAGGACCGGATCTATGTCAACATCGTCAGTGTCGATCAGGCCGAGCGCAGCGATGAGACCCGTCTTATTGTTGGATCAACGCTCGTCCCGCAGGGAGAGCGATACATCACACCGGTGTACGCCGAGGCCGGAGAGCCGAATAAGCCACTGCACGTTCGAGTTACCAATGTGGCCAAAACCCCGTACGAGAGCGCCCCACAACACGTTCGCCTCAAACTTGAAACGGCTCAGATCTCTATCCCGCTCCCTGCCTGCATGGCGAAGGGCCGAGAATTCGACATGACGATTCTAAGCCCCCTCACCGGGCCTGAATTGCAGGGTGTGCTTGGTTCTGGCCTGTCCGGGTTAAGGGTCAGCGCCGGTAAGCTGAGCGCCGATCTTGGCACTTATACCGCACCTGACAAAGCGCAAGATGTGTATTTCTCGCTCACCTTGCCGACGATTGACGGAACGACCAAAGAGGTAAGGCTCAACCCCGTCGAGGTGAGTGACAGTTGCATGCCGCCATTGGCCGGCAACATGGTTGCGTCGTTCACTGGTGATCTGCGCGATTTCTGGCATTCGTTCGGACTCACGTCAAACGGATCGACGCATTGGAAGGCCGTCCTGAACATCCAGACAGGCATTCCGAAGGCGCACCAATTTGAAAAGGGGGTTCTGATCTATCCTGACGATGGGTCGACTTTTCAGCTCAGGGGTAGCTCTGAATTCGTTTCTTGTAATCGCACTGACCCCAACACCTGCGATCATTCGACCTCGGAAACCTATCGTGGATCAGGTCCAATAGTCGTTGGTCGCGGCGATCTTGAAATCGTCTCTGACGGCGAAAAAGTCTGGCTGAAAGCGTCTCTGCCCGTCAGCACCCACATGATCAATCGCGGCCCATTTGCATACACGGAGACGATCCCGACCCGCTGGAATATCGACTGCATATCCGCCGATCCATGGTGGCACTTTGCCGGAGACCAACATGCCCTGTTCATCCATGGCGGCAGAACGACGCAATTTCCCGGAGCCTGGACCGACCCGTCCCGCGAAGAAATCGAATTTCATTGCAACGAGGCATGGGGCGGCGACGTCACAGATACAGGAAAATACAGCGCTTCAATGCACATACAGGGCCGCGTAAAGGTGAAGCCACGGTGATCGTGCAGCCCCTAGCGTGACGAAGGCCCGGTCATAGACCGGGCCCCCAACTACTTGCTGCAATTTACTTACAGATTATTCGGTATCCACGTAACCACCGCCGGCACAAAATAAACAATGATAGCGCCGAACAGCATGATGAAAATAAACGGAATAACCCCGCGAGCCACCACGCCTAAATTGGTACGTGCAATCGCCTGGATAACAAACAGGTTAAGCCCAACGGGTGGCGTAATGAGCGCCAGCTCAATCAAAATAACAAAGTAAATACCAAACCAGATTGGATCAATGCCCAGTGACAGTACCGTCGGGAACAACACCGGCACCATAATCAGCAGCATGGACAAGCTTTCGAGAAACAGCCCGATAACCAGCAAAATAGCGGTTACCAGCAGCATAAAGCCATTGACTGAAGAAATATGTACGTCGACCAGCTCTGACAACATAAATGGCACCTGATAAAGCGTAATCGCCTTACCAAAAATCTTGGCACCAATCACAATCAAAAACAGCACAATGGTTGTTTTTAATGTTTGGCTTACCGCCGCGTAAAAGTCTTTCAATGAAAGCGTACGCAAAACGAACGCCACCAATACAAACGACGCAAAAGCCCCTACTGCCGACGCCTCTGTGGGCGTAAACGCACCCGTGTAAATGCCGCCGATAATCAATACCGCAAGCAATATGGTGGGCATGGCGCGCACGGTAGACGTCATTCTGTCTTTCATCGAAGACGCTTCCTGACCCTGGTGCAAGCCAGTAAACCATGCATACCCAACGGTATAAATGGAGAACATGACCAATAGCAGTATCCCTGGCCCTACCCCCGCCAGAAACAGCTTGCCAATGCTTTCGTCCGTAATCACGCCATAAACAATGAGCGGAATCGACGGAGGGATCAATATGCCCAGCGTTCCTCCGGCAGCCAGCAAGCCCAGGGTGAAATGCTTGCTGTACCCATGCTTGGTCATTTCAGGAATAGCCACCGTGCCGACCGTAGCCGCCGTGGCGACCGAACTGCCCGAAATCGCCGAGAAAATACCGCACGACACCAGCGCCGACAAACCAAGGCCACCCGGCAAATGCCCTACCCACTTCTGAACGGCGTCGAACAGATCCTTGCCCACCCCGCCCTTAAGCAGCAGGTTGGACATCAGCAAAAACAGCGGTACTGACAGCAATACAAAGTTATCGAGCGCGCCATGCAGGTTTTGGGCAACCATGGCCAAAGGCAAGCCCTTGAGCATAAGCAGCGCGGCGCCCAGCCCAGCCAACGAAAACGCCACCGGAACACCCAAAAACAACAGGCCCAACAGCGCCAGGCCAATATACAAAAGCGTCATGCGTTGGCCTCTTTGCCTGCAGTGGTGTGGGTAGGTTCGTCATCAAGCTCAAGTTCACTCTCGGGATTAAACTCGGGCGGCCCTCGAAAAGGCAGCCGAATTAACTCAGCCAGAGATTGCAGGGCCAACAGTGCAAAGCCCAACACGACCGGTAACTCGGCTATCCAGTTAGGAAGGGCCAGCATGGTAGGCTGACGCCGGCCCAGGCGAAACGAGTCAGAAACTACGTCCCAACCTTTTATCGTCGCCATAATCGAAAATAGAAGAATAATAATCAGAGCAAGTGCTTCACACGCATACCTAACCCATGCCGGTGCTACGCCCAGCATGGCAGTAATGCGTATCATCTTGCCCTCTTTCAGTACCAGCGCCATGCCCAGGTAGGTAAACCACACCTGCAAGGTAATCGATATATCTTGCGTCCACTGCGTAGGCGCATGAAAAAAATACCGGGCTATCGCTTCATAACTAAGGACGGCGGTAATGAAGATAATCATCAAAACGCCGATATGACCACACACGTCAGCCACACGGTCGACAATACGTAACAGCCAATGGTTTGGGACCGTGCTGGATTTCAACATGGGATGTGCTCGCGTCAGTAGTCAGGCTGCGCGCCCACACAGTAGTGAGCGCGCAGCCTGACGATAAAGAATCAACTAATTAGTAAAGCTTTTTCACTTCGTCAACAAGCTTCTTGCCGACATCGCCTGATTCTTTGATATAAACATCAACAGCAGGTGCTGCTGCCTTCTGCCAAGCCTCGATTTGCGCGGGCTCAAGATGGATCACCTTCATAGGCGTTTTTTCAGCAATAAACTGTTCAGACTTAAGGTTATTGGTTTTTGTATCAGCCCTGATTTCATCTTCGGCCGTACGTGCTGCCGTAGACACCCATTTCTTTTCCTGATCAGACATAGAGTCCCACAGCTTGTCATTGATAACGACCAGGAACTCAGTTTGAGCATGGTTGGTAATGGTGACGGAATCCATCACCTCAAACAGCTTGCGTGACTCAATGGCCGTAGTGCCCGTCATACCGACGTCAACCGTGCCACGCTGGTAGGCAATAAACTGCTCTGAACCACCAATCTTGACGGGGATGCCGCCAACGGCCGAAATAAAGTCACCCGATGGCTTACCCAGCACACGAACCTTCTTGCCTTTCATGTCAGAGGGCATGATCATGGGATCGCCCTTGGAAAGCAGCTGCACGGGGCCGTAATCTTGCCACCACAGTACACGCGTGCCCGTCTTGCGGATCATTTCGTCGATTTCCTGGCGTACGGGGCTATCAGGCGATGCCGCCTTGGCCAGCACTTCGTAATCAGGGAACATGAACGCAACCGAGAACAGCCCTGTGGCAGGAATGGTACCGGCGTACTCGTCGATAAGCACCAGGCCCATGTCTACGGCACCTGCCGAAACCGCCTGAGGAACCTCACTACCCTTGTAAAGCTGGGCAGAGTCGTACAATTCGACTTTGATCTCGCCGTTCGAGATCTTTTCAACTTCGTTTTTAAACAGAACGATGTTGGCACCCACGGGATGCTTGGTATTTACCTGAAGGCTAACCTTGAGGGTGCGCGCGGCTTGCGCGGAAAGGCTTGCGCTGAGCAGCAGCGAAGCCACGGCAGTCAGGCACAACGATTTGGCAAAACGAGCTTTCATTGGATATCTCCTCCGTATAAGTGCAAAGCAATTGTATACAATCATTGCCACTTCGCAATTAGGCGTTTACCCCGAGATCAGCGAGTTTTTTTCAGTGCGCGTCTCGTGGACTGGTGCCCTGCCGACAAATGCGCGCGCATCACGCTTTCGGCCCAAACAGGGTCGCGCGCCGTAAACGCATCAATCAACTCTCTGTGGTGCGCCATGCTGCGCACGATCTCAGCCGGGTCATAGGTTTCAAACGTGCGATACACCAACGGAAACGAAATAACCTGCCCCGTCAGGGCGACCAGGCGATGGCTGTGTGCGGCCTGCATAATCGCCTCGTGAAAACGTTCATTCAAGCGCGTAAGCTGCTGCTTGGCCTCCGCCGACTGCACCCCTTCTACAACCAGGCCCTCCATGCTGTCACAAAGTGCATACAACTCTGCTAGCTCTTTTTCAGTAACGCGTGTTGCGGCCATGCGTGCCCCGTATGACTCCAGCACCACGCGCAGCCCGAAAATCTCCTCCAGATCCTGGCTATCCCATCGCTTAAGGCGGCTGCCCTGATTGGGAATTGTTTCAACCAGTCCTTCCAGCGTCAGGCGCCTGAGGGCGTCACGCACAGGCGTACGGCTGACGCCAATCTCTTTGGACAGATCACTTTCTTTAAGCGCGGCGCCATCAGGCCAGCGATTGGCAAGAATCTTTTGCTTTATCCATTGATACGCTTTCTCAGAGGCGTGCCCGTGCTGCGAAGCAGGTGCAATACTCGACATGTCTATCCCCATTGCTGCGTTATTTTTCGCTAACGTTCTCGCTTTATTGTATACAATCAAAAGAAAATTACTCGACTATTTATACCAATGGAGGTTTACCTTAATGACTGCAGCAGCTAAGCGCCAACGCCTTTCCGCCCGCCTGGCCCAACCCGGCCTGATTACCGCCCCCGGCATCTTTGACATGATTTCAGCGCGTCTCGCAGACCGCATGGGCTTTGATCTGCTGTACATGACAGGCTACGGCACGGTTGCCTCCTACCTGGGTTTGCCCGATGCAGGCCTGGCCACCTATACCGACATGGTCAACCGCGCCTCCGCATTTGCTCAGGGATCAAACACGCCCATCATCGCCGACGGCGACACCGGTTATGGCGGCTTGCTTAACGTTGCACACACCGTACGCGGCTACGAAGCTGGCGGCGTCGCCGGCATACAGCTTGAAGACCAAGAATTTCCCAAAAAATGCGGCCATACGCCCGGTCGGCGCGTTATCCCGCTAGAAGACATGGTCAAGAAAATACGCGTGGCCTCTGACGCGCGATCAAGTGCAGACTTTCTCATCATTGCCCGCACCGACGCGCGCACCACGCTGGGCCTGGACGAAGCCATGCGGCGCGCCGAGGCTTACTCAAAGGCAGGCGCAGACATACTGTTTGTAGAATCACCCGAGTCTGAAGACGAACTGGCGCACATTGCCAGCACACTTGATAAGCCCGTGCTGGTCAACAACGTGGAAGGCGGAAGAACCCCCATCTTGCCAAAGTCACGCCTGGAACAACTGGGCTTCAAACTGGCCATTTACCCGGCAACCGGCTTTCTCGCCATGGGCCATGCCCTGGAGCAGGCCTACACCGCGCTTCAGCAAGACGACACCGACAACGCCCTGAAAGGTCAGCTGTACGAGTTTCAAGACTTCAACAAGCTGGTCGGCTTTGAGAAGGTGTGGGACTTTGACAAGAAGTGGAACGAGGGCTGAGATACAGTCGCGGCGCAGGCTGGTCGGGGGGCCGTCCCAAGCCTGCATTTCAACGCTAACCTTTTGCGTTCCTTAAAGATATCTGTTTTTTACGGTTTTGGGCCCTGCTTTCCAAAGCCAGCGCTTTGGCTTCTCCACCAGCATTTGCCCCGACTGGTGCACTCTCGCCCGTCAATAGCAAACCAAGCTGACACAATTTAAATGAGTAGTATTATTCGCTTTTATTGCTCTGAGATTCATGTAAAGCGAATAATACGTTACATCGTATAGATTCCCTTGCCTCGAGGCTTGGCAGGTTTTTGCGCTGAACGAACTGGCTCACTTTCAGCTAAAGCATGAATCTTCCTGAACGTTTCATGTAATTGCTCAGCGCATGATGGATCAATTTCCTTCATACCATGCGACCAAAGCTGCACCATTCTGGCGCCGGCCCCCGCGAAACCGGCTTGGGGTTCAGCGTGGGTGAAGGCATGCACTTGCTCTGCGGTAGTGACCAAAGCGGTGGCCAAGCGTGCTCGTATGTGCTGCTGCCGCTTAGGGGCGATTTGGCATATTTTGGCAAGGTAGTCCAACTCCCGCTTTCGCGGCCAGCGTTTAGTACCTGACAGCGAAAGCGCCATTGTGTCTTTAGCGTCGCCATCATCATTAACCGGCGCATACACCGACATACTAAACATGTCGTAAGCAGGGCTTAACTCTGGAGCACCGCCCGGGCTATACAGAAGAGCAAAATTCTTCAGGTGCGCATCACCATTTCGGATGGCACATGCGAGCAGATACTGTTCATAAAACCGCTGCACGCTTTGACTGCCTGAGACCCCTAGGCAATACGCTCGAATGGCTTTAACAATGCTCTCGACCGAGCCGTCGAACTTCTCACGCGCAGACAACCCAGTCAGTGCGCACATGTCCTCAAAGCCCAACGCACGGCCCTGCTTATCTTTGTCGAATCGACGCACAAGCAAACGCCGCATATCTGCGCCCAGATGAAACTGCGGCGTGGGCAAGCCCATATTCTTGGCTGCGCACATACCGAAATACTCATAGAGCACGATCTGCTCGTGATCCGGGCCATTGAGCTTTATGATCCACTCATCGAGCATGATCGTACTGCCGCGCCCATCATCACCAATAGGGCTGCGGGCCAAGAACTTGGGAAAGCCGCCGGACACGCCTGACTGATTAAGCGCGTCGCCCAGGTAATAGTCAATCAGCTCATCTAAGTCACCGCCCATCAAGTGGCTTAATGACTCGTATATATTCTTCGCGCCAAGCGGCTTGCCGTGCTCAACCACCTTGATCTGGCCAACCAGGCTCTCGCCCACGACCGCCAGCATCTCCATATCGCCAAAACGATCGAAATTCTTCGCGAAATTCTTCTCAATCGACAGCCGTAGCGAACCCTCAGGCAAAGAGATCTGAAACACGGGGTGCAGTACGGGGCTCACCCAGCTTCGTGTACGCACAGGCATCAGCAACGAAACAGCCAGCTCGGGCGGCGTATCGGGTAAGTAAGCAAACACGTATTCGGTGATACCGGTTTGTTCGAGCACGCCCACATGTTTGTCTTGTACGTACACATCAAGTTTCATGGCCGATACTTTTGACGTGAGCGGGTGGAAAAAGCGTTTTCACGTTCGGCCAGCACATCATCGAGCGTAGGGGCTGAGAACGGTCGGCTTACCAGCTCTAGGCCAACGGCCGCATACAGGGCACGAAGCGTCGACAGCGTGCAGTCACCGCCCGCTTCAATCGTGCCCACTGTCTTTCGGCTGACACCGGCGGCTTCTGCAAGCTGGGCTTGCGTCACTTTTTGCTGCTTGCGCGAATCAATAAGCGACTGAATCAAGGGGTCCAGTAAAAGATATTTTTCAGTCATTATGTGAATAATATTTCCCATAACAAGAAAATAGTAATAAAAATGTAACGTTTAATACACTTATTCTTGCATGATATGAGTTTGCTGTAAACATACCAGTGCTGTTTGCGTCAGCGTTCGGCGACACTGCCATAGCCTCCGGCCACGCCTGACTGAATCCTGGCGTGTCGGGAGGCGGCCAGGAACAGTCGCGCAGGGTTGAAGGCCACTTGGCCGCTTTAAGCACCGGATACAGGTGGGGCTTTTCCTGCACCGTCGAACTAACGACAATATATCGACGGGTTTATAGTAAGCTTTAATCCTCAACTGTTTCCGTATGGTGTATTTCGCTGAAATAGCTGATTGAAGGCATGGTTCTCAGCGCTTACCCCGCCGGAAACGGGATTCTTGTACCAACGTTGTAAATTGCTGCAAACCTTTTCGCGCTGTCTGCATATTCAAAGGAATCAAAATATGAATAGAATCATCTGGCTCGTTGGCCTCATCGTCATCATCTTATTTATCTTGGGATTCTTGGGCTTACGCTAAAGCCAACACGCTTCGGTGGCACGGCAACCAGTCAGCCGCCGTTGCACGCCAACCTGATCGCCGCAGCGTGTTTGACGGCGACGCCATCAATCGGCTACGCATGAACTTCGCCAAGGTCTGCGCCAGCCTGGACACGCATCTGATCGAGATGGGCGGCACGGACGACCATGTTCACCTGTTGGTGGAGCACCCGCCAAAAGTGGCTATCTAAAACCCAATTTCGGCTACGCCGTCCGCTCTACCCTTCCCCACCCTGAACGGAGCGCCTTACGGTGCACCGGGCCAGCCGTCAAGTCGACGTCGTGCTCTGTAGCGCGACTGGACGCTGATACCGCTTTTAGAAAACGCTACTGCAACGGCGCATAATTTACAGGGGGTTACCGTTGGCTAGCCCTTGCCTGATTCCTGCAGGCCCCTCAACAAAAATATCAGCTTGCCGCTGATCGAGTCCCGTCCCAACAAACATACTCCCGTTAAATATATTTACTTGAACACACCGTTTGATTATATTGACGAACGATCGACAAAATGATCACAAATCGTAGATAAGATTAGGGGACGAACACCATGGGCACAAACAAAAAGCCCAAAAAGGCCGATGCCGCATCGTGCGACGCTACAAACAATGACGATGCCGCTACACTGGCTGACAGCAACTTGCCTCAATATCTGCATTCAGTGTCGTCCATAGGCCCCATTGTTTCCTCCGCGCATTTGGCAGAAGGCGGCTCCCCTGCCCTGTCTGAGGTTGAATATGGCTTGATCCTGGCGTCCCATGCTTTTTCGCGCTGGACGGTACGCTGCATGGCTGCAGCCGGCCTGCCCGGCCTCTCCCCTATTGAAGTGCTAATCCTTCACGCCATTCGTCATCGCGGGCGTGAAAAAAAGCTGGCTGACATCTGCCTTGTTCTTGATATAGAAGACACGCATATTGCCAACTATGCCCTGCGCAAGCTTGAAAAAGCCGGGCTGCTAACCACCGGCAAAGCATCAAAAGAAAAAACAGTTTGCATTACTGATAAAGGGGCTGAGGCATGCGCCAATTACGCGCGTATACGCGAACGCCTGCTGGTTGACGCAACAACCCATGCCCGCCCTTCAGAAGAAGCCTTGTCAGAAGTTGCCGCGCTGTTGCGGTTTATGTCAGGTGCATTCAATCAGGCAGCCCGCTCTGCCGTTACCCTATGAAGACGATAGAATTGAACAACACGCAGTCCAGCCCCAACGATAATCTCCAGCAACTCCTGGAAGTCGATAACCTATCGGTCGCGTTCGGCAGTGCCCGGGTGGTTGAAAACCTAAGTTTTTCCGTCAAGGCAGGCCACACACTGGCCATTGTGGGTGAGTCGGGTTCGGGTAAATCCATCACCTCCTTATCCGTCATGCGGCTGGCCGACATGATGGGCGCACAATTTCCTACCGGCAAAATTCTGTTTGCTGGCGCGCAAGGCAAACTCGACCTGCTTCGCGCCGAGCAGAAAACCATGCGTCGCATTCGTGGCAAAGAAATTGCCATGATCTTCCAAGAGCCCATGACTTCGCTCAACCCCGTCTTCACCATCGGCGACCAGATTGCCGAAGTGCTGACGCTGCACGAAGGCATCAGTAAAAAAGCCGCGTTACAAGAAGGCCAGCGCCTGTTAGAAATGGTGCGCCTGCCTGACGCCCACGGCATGCTGGGCCGCTACCCGCACCAGCTTTCAGGTGGAATGCGTCAACGCGTCATGATCGCCATCGCCTTGGCGTGCCGTCCAAAACTACTTATTGCCGACGAACCCACAACCGCACTCGACGTAACCATTCAAGCGCAAATTCTGCATATCATCCGCGATCTCCAAAAAGAACTAGAAATGGCCGTCATCTTCATCACCCATGACATGGGCGTTGTTGCCGAAATGGCGGATGACGTCGTGGTGATGTGGAAAGGCAAAAAGGTTGAAGAGGGTTCGGTGCGCCAAATTTTCGCCAACCCCCAGCATGCCTATACCAAGATCTTGCTTTCGGCCGTACCAAAGCTGGGCAGCATGACAGGCGAAGCCTTCCCTATACGCATGCCGGTTACCGTTCTACAAGACGACAAGCCCATTGTGATGGGTGAAACCCGCATTCAGAACACGGCCCGCCTTAATGAGCCGCCGCTTCTGTCGGTGAACAACCTGTCTGTGCGCTTTAACATCAAGAAGAACATGTTTGGCCGGGTTACGCATGTGTGTAACGCGGTCTCCCAGGTTAGCTTTGACATCTATCCGGGCGAAACACTGGCACTGGTGGGTGAATCGGGCTCGGGCAAATCAACCATTGGCCGCACCATCCAGCAATTGCAAGACCCGCTTTCCGGCGATATACGTTTTAACGGTAAAGCGTTTTCAGACATGAACGCGGCAGAGCGCTTTCGCATGCGCCAAGAAGTGCAGTACATTTTCCAAGACCCGTTCGCCTCACTAGACCCGCGCAAAACCATGCGCTTTTCTATTGCCGAACCCATCCGCACCCATGGTCTCATCCTGGATGAAGCCGCCATTACCCGGCGTGTTGATGAACTGCTGGAGCGCGTAGGGTTAAGCTCGGCGGTGGCCGACCGCTATCCCCATGAGTTTTCAGGCGGACAGCGTCAGCGGGTTTGTATTGCCCGCGCGCTTGCCTCAAACCCCAAACTAATTATTGCCGATGAAGCGCTTTCTGCGCTCGACGTTTCCATTCAGGCGCAAGTCATTAACTTGCTTATGGACTTGCAAGAAGAACACGGCCTGGCCTATCTGTTTATCAGCCACGACATGGCTGTAGTAGAGAAGATAAGCCATCGTGTAGCCGTGTTGTATCTTGGCCAGATTATGGAGCTGGGCTCCCGTCGTCAGGTTTTTGAAACACCCTCGCATGACTACACCCGCCGTCTGCTGTCTGCCGTACCCGTCGCAGACCCGCTGGCGCGCGGTGAGCGGCTATTGCTGGAAGGCGAAATACCCAACACCACACAACGCATAGAAGACAAGCCGGCCATTTGGCAATATAAAGAGATCGCCCAAGGACACTTCGTCGCACAAAGCGCCTAACACCCACCCATCCTGTTTCAGCTTTACATCAAGGGGAAAGAGTAAATGAAGATCAAACCACTTATCAGTGCAATGGCCTTAAGTGCCACAGCATTGTCCGTTGCAGCGCTTACTGCCACACCAGCGCTGGCTGCCGGAAAAATGACCGTTTCCTCGCCGCAAGACCCAGGCAGCTGGGACCCTATCGATACATTTCTAATCAACTGGGCCTCTGTCGCCACCAATATCTACGACGGCCTGGTCTATCGCGGCCCTGATCTAAAAATTGTGCCGGCCCTGGCCACCTCTTGGGAAGAACTGGACGACGGCAAGCGCATCCGCTTTCATCTGCGTGAAAACGTAAAGTTTCATGATGGCGAGCCATTTAACGCTGAAGCCGTTAAGTTCACCTTTGACCGCTTGCTCGGTGATGAAGGTGCCAAAGGCCCGCAGCGTTCTAATTACGTTTCTATAGACCACGTTGAAGTCATCGACGAAAAAACTGTTGATTTTCACCTGAAAAACACGGATCCGGTACTCATTACCAAGCTTGCCGGCTACGGTGCCATGATTGTGCCGCCAAAATACATTAAAGAAAAAGGTGATGATTATTTCAATTCGCACCCCGTCGGTACCGGCCCGTTCAAGGTTGTAAGCTACAAGCCTAAAGTGGGCATTCAGCTCGAAGCGTTTGCCGATCATTGGGGCGGCGCGCCAAAGCTGTCAGAACTAGACTATCGCTTTATCTCAGAACCCTCCACCGCTGTGGCAGAGTTGCAGGCAGGCCGCGTTGACCTGGTCATTCCGCCCACCATCCCTATCGGCATGATCCCCACCATTGAAGCCGACCCTAAACTGGCTCTTGTGACCACTGCAGGGCCAACCGTTTACGCGCTACGTTACAACACGCGTGACGGCATCACGGCTGATGAGCGCGTGCGCAAAGCCTTGATTTTGGGTGTTGATCGCGACACCATTATCAAGTCAATTCTTGGTGGTCAGGCAGAACCCATTGCCAGCTTTCAAAGCGCCCTCTCCTTTGGCTACGACCCCACCATGAAGCCGCTGCCTTTTGACCCGGCTGCCGCCAAAAAGCTGCTGGCTGAAGCAGGTGTTAAGCAAGGTTCTGCAATACAGATCGACATTCGCGGCAACGATGCCACCTTCAATGAAGTCGTGCAGGCAGTTTCTAGCTATTTGGGCATGATCGGCATCAATGCCACGATCAAACCTTATGAAACCAACGTACTGCTCAATGACATCATCCCGCAGGGCAAAACCGGTGCGATGTTCCAGCAATCATGGGGCGGCTGGACATTTGATTACGACAATACCGCTTATTCCATGTATCACTCCGGTGAAAAATGGAACCCGTATGACAATGACCCGAAGATGGATAAGCTGCTGGAATCCCAGCGTTCGATTACCGATCGCCCCAAGCGCGAAAAAATTCTTCAGGAAATTGCCCATTACGCCGCCGACCGTGCCCTGGAAATGCCGCTTTACAACCTTAAAGCAATTTATGGCATCAACAAGCGCGTGAAAAATTTCGTGCCGGCACCTGACAACCGCTTGCGGCTAAACGAAGTAACTGTTGACTAAGTAACGTCATACCGCGCTGGCATAAGCTGGCGCGGTAATTTCACCATTGCGCATTCATTGCTGAAGGACAGAAGACTTGACCGGGTTTCTGATCAAACGAATATTACAAGCCATCTTTGTCATCATTGTGGTGACATTGACGGTTGCATTTGCAATCCGGCTAACCGGCGACCCCGCCCTCATGCTAACGCAAGGTGCTGGCAGCGTAACCGAGGCTGATCTTGTACGCATACGCGAAGGCCTGGGGCTAAACCAACCCTTCCTCGTGCAATACCTCAGTTTTATCAAGGGCATGTTCACGCTAGACTTTGGGCGCAGCTTTCTTGGTGGTACGCAGGTTTCACTGCTGATTAAAGACGCATTGCCTGCCACACTTATGTTGGCCTTTGCCTCGATGGCAGTGTCCATTGTTTTGTCGATTCCGCTAGGCATTAAGGCAGCCGTGTCGCGTGGGAAGTGGTCAGATCAACTGATCCGCATTGTTTCCCTGGTGGGCCTGTCTTTTCCAAACTTCTGGCTGGGCACCATGTTGGTGCTCATTTTTGCCATCAGCCTGCAATGGCTGCCACCCAGCGGCATGAGCGGCTTTACCAGCTTTATTATGCCTGCGGCAACCATGGGCATTATCCTTACAGCCACCAATGTACGGCTGGTGCGCACAGCGATGCTTGAAACCCTGCAATCGCAATACATTATGGTTGCGCGTGCCAAGGGCCTAAGCGAAAACACCGTGCTGTATAAGCACGCGCTACGCAATTGCGCCATTCCACTCATCACGTATTTTGGCCTGCAATTTGGCGGCCTGCTGGGCGGCGTGGTGGTCATTGAGCGTGTATTTAACTGGCCAGGCATGGGCACGCTGGCTTTTGATGCCGTATCGGGTCGTGATTACCCGGTGCTTCAGGCAACCATCACCGTGCTGTCGCTGTTAATTGTTAGCGTCAACCTTCTGGTCGATATTGCCTACGGCCTTATCGACCCTCGTATCCGCACGGAGTAGACCATGGCTGCAAAAACTTCCTCCTCCCTGCTCTTGAGTCGCCTGTACAGCCTTGAGTTTATTGTCGGTGCCGGGCTCATGCTTATCATTTGCCTGTCAGTATTATTTTCCGGGTTCTTATTTTCAGATAGCGGTGAAAAAATCAACCTGATGGCGCGTCTTGTACCGCCATTTACCAATGCCAGCCACATATTTGGCACGGACCCGCTGGGGCGTGATGTACTGGCGCGCGTAGTAACCGGCGGCAAAATCTCATTGTTAATCGGCTTTGCTTCCGTGGCCGGTGCCGTGGTTTTGGGCGTGGTCATGGGGTTAATTGCCGGTTACTACCGCGGCTTTATTGACATGGTGGTTATGCGCTTTGCCGACGTGCAACTGGCACTGCCGTTTATTTTGTTGGCCATTACGTTTATTGCCATTGTTGGCGGCAGTTTAATGAACACCATTATTTTGCTGATTGTGTCCCAGTGGGTACAGTTTGCGCGCTTGGTGCGCGGCTCTGTACTGGCATTGCGCGAACGTGAGTTCATCTTGTCTGCGCGCGCCATTGGCGTAAAAGACGCGCGCATTATCTTTCAGCATCTGCTGCCCAACCTGCTCGGGCCAGTTATTGTGCTAATGACGCTTAACATGGCCAACAACATACTGCTCGAAGCCAGCTTAACCTTTCTGGGCCTGGGTGTTGACCCATCCATACCGAGTTGGGGCGGCATGCTGGCAGATGGCCGCACTTACT
Organism: Alcaligenaceae bacterium; assembly: GCA_013416395.1. Classification (GTDB taxonomy): domain Bacteria; phylum Pseudomonadota; class Gammaproteobacteria; order Burkholderiales; family Burkholderiaceae_B; genus Allopusillimonas. The sequence continues at coordinate 90,055 of JACCEP010000003.1, read as the reverse complement.
TGCAAACCGCATGGTGGGTAAGCGTATTTCCGGGCCTGGCCATTCTTTTGACGGTCCTTGGTCTTAATCTACTCGGCGACTGGTTGCGCGACAGCCTCGACCCCACTGGCAGAACATCACGATGAGCACCCTCTTTGAAAAAGCCTATCAACGCAGCATTGATAGCCTGATCACTCGCTTTGCCAAGCCCGCAATGCAAGGCGCCACCCTTGAAGCGTGGCTGTTCGACGACCAGAAAAGCCGCAAAGCGGCTGAACATACACTTCAGGCTGCGGGTGTAAACGCCACCTTGCGCAGCGCCTATAAGCCGCTTGTGCATTTTTTTATAGAAGAAATTGACTGCACTGCGCTTACCCAGGCAAGCATTGGCTACCCCATGCATGAAGCGTGTGCGCCCAATCGTTTTTTGCTTGAAACCTACCCGTTAACCAAGCTGGTGGGTGACGCAAACGTTGAGTTTTACGCCACCGACGCAGCAAACTTTACCTATCAGGTAAATCTCACTTATCAAGATGGCCATGAAGAAAGCCACCAGGTATTTGCCCCAAATCGCACCCATAGCGATATTGACGGCCAAACATTGCTGTCGCCCACGGGTTGGCTCAACATAAACCATCAAGGCCAGGTGAGCGCTGAACGCCTTGAAACCGACCTTGAACAGCTGTTTCATGACACCATTGCAGCGATATCTGGTTATACCTGGGGTGACACCGAGCCCTATTTCGAAGAACTCAACATTACGGCGCAGTTACCGATTAAAGAGCGCGCGCTGCCGTACGCAGAAGAAGTAATCAGCCTTACTGAAGCCCTGCACGAAGATATCTACTTTTCATTGCTGGAGTTTTTTCAGAAAAAATCCGGTAGGCCATTGGGCGACCGAGGTTTGCAGCCCGGGCAGATTGTGCCTGAAATTACCTGCCACGCCGGTGCACCCTCTGTGCGCGTCAGCACCAGAAAGCTAAACACCGAAGACAGCGTCGGCCCCAACCAGCCCCTCAGCACAGCACAAGCGCCACTCTTTGCAGCGCAGATTCTCCAAGAACTCAACACCCTGGGTGGTGAACACTACCAAGCCCAAGCGCGCTCAGGCCGTATCGTGCACGGTCGTTACATCAAAGGCACCGATGCGCCCATCATGATTAGCGGCGCCCAGCATGCCAATGAAACCAGCGGCGTGGTTGGCGCACTACGCGCCGCCCAGCAGCTAATAACCCGCAAAAACGCGCACTTCACTATCTCGCCCCTCGAAAACCCCGACGGCTATGAGCTGCATCGTCGCCTTTGTGCCGTCAACCCCAAACACATGCACCATGCGGCCCGATATACCGCCATGGGTGATGACCTGGAATACCGCAGCGCCGAAAACCCTGGCGAAAAAGCCATTCGCACCAAGGCACAAGCGCTGACAGGCGCAAAGCTGCATGTGAACTTGCACGGCTATCCGTCACACGAATGGACACGCCCACTGTCGGGCTATATACCGCGTGGTTTCGGCATGTGGACCTTGCCCAAAGGCTTTTTTCTGGTTGTACGCCATCAAGTAGCCTGGACGCAGCAAGCAGAAAAACTGGTTGACCACGTAACCCGCCATCTGACGGCCATCGATGGGCTGGTACAGCAAAATAACGCACAGATCGCATTGTTTGAAAAACACGCCGGCGAAACAGGCTTTCGTATTATTAATGGGTTTCCGTGCCTGATCACGGCAGATAACGCCTATAGCGTGCCTATTACATTAATTACCGAATACCCGGATGAAACCATTTATGGTGAAAACTTCATCCGTGGCCACACAGCACAAATGGAAACCGTTCTGGCAGCCTACGAAGCCCTTCAAAAATATATTGAACAGTAAGTAGCATCGTTTTCCAGAGAACTCGCTAGTTGCTATGTTCTGGTAATGCTGCCTGCGCAGCATTACACTCAATCTACAGCAAGGAGACTCTGATGACGATTACAAACAGTCAATCTGGGACGAATGTGCATGAGATTGCCGACGGCCTCTATCGCATTAACACACCGGTTTCTATCGACGGTGCTGGCGCGTTCTCGTTCAACCAATATCTCATCATGGATGATGAGCCACTCATCTTCCACACCGGCCCGCGAAAGATGTTTGCCTTGGTGCTTGAAGCGGTTCAAAGCGTCCTGGCTGTCGAAAAGCTACGTTACATCGCGTTTTCACACGTCGAAGCCGACGAGTGTGGTTCGCTAAACCAGTGGCTGACTGTCTCTCCGCAAGCTGTGCCGTTGTGCGGCACGATCGCAGCCATGGTATCCATCAGCGATCTGGCAGATCGTGCACCGCGTGCGGTGGCCGATGGAGAGCTGCTTTCTCTGGGCAGGCATTCTGTGCGATGGTTCGACACACCGCATCTGCCACACGCCTGGGAATGCGGCGTTCTAATGGAAGAAAAAACCTCTACCTTGCTATGCGGCGACCTGCTCTCGCAGGGTGGCACAGGCCAATCACCCCTCGTCGAGTCAGACATCCTTGGGCCCAGCGAAGCCTTTCGTCACGAGTTGGATTATTTCTCACACACAAAGAACGCGCGTGCGATGCTAGAGCGGCTGGCCTCCACAAACCCCTCAACGCTCGCATGTATGCATGGCAGTGCATGGCACGGCGATGGCGCAAAATTGCTGCGGGCTCTGGGTGATAAGTGGTCTGAATAATTTCAGACGACGCCTGCCAGAGCGACAACAGTTTGTGCAGGCAGCGTCAAGAACCACCCCACGCCAGCGTAACCGTAGCGCCATCCAGCAACGCTGTGCGCTAGATGATCCAGCCCTTACGCAATATGAATAGGCGCAAACGACTTCACCACATCATCCAGCGCCTTTAACTGCGTTAAAAACGGCTCAAGCTGATCTAGCGGCAAAGCGCTGGGGCCATCGCACTTGGCGTTGTCGGGGTCGGGGTGGGCCTCCAGAAACAAACCTGCCAGGCCCACTGCCAGCCCTGCCCTGGCCAAATCAACCACCTGCTGACGACGCCCGCCCGAGGCTGCGCCCGACGGGTCGCGTTGCTGCAGCGCGTGCGTAACGTCAAAAATAACCGGCAAATCGTTGCACGCCTGCTTCATGACGCCAAAACCCAGCATATCCACCACCAGGTTGTCATAGCCAAAGCAGGTGCCGCGGTCGCAAAGTATGAGCTGGTCATTGCCAGACTCTTTAAACTTTTCAACAATATTGCCAACCTGTGTCGGGCTAAGAAACTGCGGCTTCTTAATGTTGATAACCTTGCCGGTTTTGGCAAGCGCCGTCACCAAATCAGTTTGTCGCGCCAAAAAGGCCGGCAACTGCAGCACATCAGCCACTTCGGCCACCGGTGCAGCCTGCCAGGTCTCATGCACATCGGTAATAACCGGCACACCAAACTCTGCCTTAACCGCTTCAAACATCCTCATGCCCTCTTCCAGCCCGGGGCCGCGATAAGAGTGGATGGACGACCGATTGGCTTTGTCAAAGCTGGCCTTGAACACATAGGGTATGCCCAGCTTTTGCGTTACGCGCACGTACTCGGCGCAGCTACGCAATGCCAGATCACGCGACTCAAGCACGTTAATACCGCCAAACAACACAAACGGCGCTGAATTCGAGACCGTAATCTGGTCGTTGATGACAATCATTGAAACCTCAAGACAGTTGAATTTATTCTGGGCGACACCTGCCGCCATCGCACCGGCAACGAGCACACATCACAAAACCTGCTTGCAGCGACATGCGGGCTTCTAGCCAAGGTAATTTAGAAGTGTAAAACAACAATGCCGGCCGGGATCGGAGCACGCCCGATCAAACGCGACAACACGACTATCAACCCATCAAAAACAGGATTTTTTCATTTTTATAAGTTATTGATTTAACTGAATATTAAAACCATATGTACATGATAAACTAATAACTCAATAGCATCATAAACTAGTAATTCAATTACGCAATAAACGAGTAGATCACTATATCGTGGAGTGCTAAACATGGCCACAGATCGTCAGCAAGAAGCATTAGTCGCTGCGCTTGCCAAGCTCCAAGCCCTTCAAGATCAAGGACGCGAAGGTTTTGTTGCTTCCGACTTTTCTCGACGCGACCTCGAAAGGCTTACCGGCGCAGGTTTTTTAAGCCACGTCATCCGGGGGTGGTATGTCGCTGCCAACCCGGCCGATCGGCCGGGTGATTCCACACCATGGTATGCGCACCAGATGGGGTTTATTCGAGACTATGCAAACCACAGATTCGGCGATGAATGGTCCTTAAGCCCAGAAGACTCTTTGTTGGCACACAGCGGCCACAGCGCAGTCAGAAAACAGGTAATCGTGCACAGCACCAAAGGCACAAACAACGTCATCAACCTGCCCTTCGATACAAAACTAATCGAAATCAAATCAACAGAGAAAACCCCAAACTTACCCAACGATAAGGGAATGCGGCTTCAACCGCTTAACTATGCACTTAGCAATGCCACACCTCGCTTCTTTGTTGCGTATCCCCAGGATGCACACATTGCATTGGGCATGGTGCAAGACGCCTCTCAATTGCTGCACGTTCTGCTGCCACAAGGCAAAACCCACGTTGCCGGGCGCCTCGTCGGTGCATTGCGCGCCATTGGCCGTAAAGATATGGGCGATGAAATAATAAGCGCAATGCGCACGGCAGGTTTCTTTGTGCAGGAATCCAATCCGTTTGAACACCAACCTACAAACCTTTTTATGGCTCGACAGTCGCCATACGTCAACCGACTAAATCTCATGTGGTCAAACATGAGAGAAGGTGTACTCAAGGCCTTCGACGGGATCCATCCTGCAAAGGTTAGCGCGAGCGACTATTTGGCAAATGTTCAAGAAAACTACGTGCTGGATGCGTATCACTCGATGTCCATAGAAGGCTATCGCGTTACACCAGCATTGATTGAGCGTGTTGCTACAGGTCGATTCAACCCTCAAGATAGTGAGGCTGATCGTACTGATAGAAACGCCATGGCGGCAAGGGGCTACTACGACACCTTCATGCTCGTCAAAGAATCGATCCACAAAATTCTGAACGGTGAAAACTCAGGCCAAGTGGCAAAAAGAGACCATCAATATTGGTACCGAGCGCTATTTGGCCCATCCGTGCAAGCCGGTATTCTGGATACCTCCCATCTCATTGGTTATCGTGGCCATCAGGTGTTCATACGCAATTCCATGCATACACCGCCTTCGGCGGATGCAGTGCGAGACCTGATGCCAGCCTACTTCGATCTGCTAACAAATGAACCTGAGCCTGCCGTTCGCGCCGTACTGGCTCATTTCTGCCTGGGTTATATCCACCCATGGATGGACGGAAATGGGCGTATGGCAAGGTTCATGATGAATGTGCAATTCGCCTCCGGCAACTATCCATGGGTCATCATTCGGGTAGAAGATCGAGATCAGTACATGAAGGCGCTTGAATCGGCTAGCTATGAAAACAATATTGAGCCATTTGCTGGCTACGTTGCGCAACTCATGCGGGAAAGACTTGAGAATAAGTAATCACGGCCACCAAGCCACTCCTGAGCAAAACGTTTACGTGATACCGTAACCCCAGAAATTGATACCCCACGGGCGTTCAAGAAACGTGCTTCAATTTACCCAAGCAAGAAGCGTATCGCTGCCCTTTTACGGAAAAGAACAATGAGCAACACAACTACAGACACCACGGCTGACGCCGTCAACGCCCCCGTTTTGTCCAAACTGGAAGACGGCGTGGCCCACATCACGCTAAACCGGCCTGACCAAGCCAATGCACTTGATGATGCAACCATCAATGCCCTGGCCGCTGCCATCAACCAGGCCTGCGACGACACGGGTACACGCGTCGTATTGCTGCGCGCCATCGGAAAAACCTTCTGCGCCGGCGGCGACATTCGCATGTTTGAAACAAGGCTGGATGAACTTGCCGAGCTTCTGGATAACTTGCTCGTGCCATTGAACAAGGCGCTGGTGCGCCTGCAAACGTCGGGCTTGCCTGTGGTTTCTGCAATTAACGGCCCGGTGGGTGGCGGTGGCATAGGCATTGCATTGTGCGCTGACTTCGTCCTCGCCGCCGACACCATGAAGTTGCGTTGCGGGTATTCAGCCATTGGCCTAACACCCGATGCCGGAAGCTCATGGTTTCTGGCAAAGCGAACAGGTGCGGTATACGCCAAGCAATTGTTCTTTATGAATACGCCGCTTGATGCCCAAGCCTGCCTGCAGAAAGGCATTGTGGATGCCATCTACCCTGCGGAGCAACTACTGGATGAAGCCACGGCCCTGGCCAAACAACTTGCTGCTGCGCCCAAGCACGTCATGCAACGCACCAAGTTTCTGGTCGACAGCGCCGGCAAGCTTTCGTTTGAAAAACACCTGGACGCCGAGCGTCGCTACATGGTTGCTTCTGGCGGCGAAGCGGCCTCGCACGAAGGCATAAAGGCTTTTATTGAAAAACGTAAGGCTGTTTTTAATAACGCCTGAGGAACACCCAGGGTCGCCACGAACTTAAGCCCACACACTGAATTATGGCGGCCTCGATTGCCTAAATGGCCCGGGTGACCTGTGTGGTAATTATTAACCTGTGCACACACGAAGTCGATGGCTGCACTCCACCGGCGAAGGCTGTGCTCGGGCCTCTTCCAATGTGGCTGCGGCCGTCACTTGTGCCTCAGTTCGCCATTTGATAAAATCCAAAACATCAATTGATGAGCACGAACGGAGCCACCATGGAAGTGATTGATCCCCTTCCCATTGCATCCTCGCTCACTCGTAGCCTGGGAAACGACTTCTGGAAAATTGCCCACGTCCTGGGTGACATGAGCGAGTCAGACCGCATCAAGCGGATCAAAGCCGGGTTCTCAGTAGATGTGGCTGATGCAGCCAAACAGACTTTCCAGATGACAAGCAAAGGGTTGGGAGAGTTGCTGAACTTGTCTGTGGCCACGTATGAGCGCCGCCGCCGCGATTCCAAGCCGCTGGACGCCGCGGCGTCGGAACGACTCGATCGCATTGCGACCGTGGCGCTGCTGGCTGAAGAAGTGTTTGAGGGCAAGCAGGCCGCGTCTGAATGGATGTCGTTGCCCAATACAGCATTGGGAGGAAGCATTCCGGTTATGCACTGTGAGACGGCCATTGGCGCTCAACAAGTGCGCCGCATCCTCCATGCGCTGGAATGGGGCGGCGTGGTCTGATGCTTGCCTTCAGAGTCGCCAAAGCCAAGCGTGCTCGTGATCTGTCCGGCGTCGGTGCCGCACTCGATGGAGGGCGCTGGAATGATGTCGATGTTCCAGCCCTCTACATGGGGCTTTCACCCGCCATCTGTTGTCTTGAGACTTTCGTGCATACGACGCGGTATCCGTCCATGCCGCTCAAGATCACGCGCTTCGTTTTGCCTGACGATAAGACACTTTATCTTGAACCGGCTTCATCAGAATTACCTCAAGGGTGGAAAGCGATCCCTCCAGATCGTCCCAGCATGACATTTGGCACAAAATGGCTTCAAAACAAGTCTCATCTGGGATTGATAGTTCCTTCTGCTGTATTGCCGCTTGAGCGTAATGTCGTGATCAATCCGAAGCACCCAGCCATAGGGGAAGTGCGTGTCGATGAGGTTTTCGACTTCATGTATGACGAAAGAATGTTTCTTCCTCGGAGATAGACAGGGGGGCGCTCACAATCCAGTCGCGGTGGCCGCGCTCGGGCCGGCACCCACCGAAATTGCCAAACTCAGTGACGCAAAGTACGGAAATTACCACTGCGCCCCTCACCCTCCCTTCCCCAAATGACTCAACGCAAACTCACTAATCCACTCAATCGCCTTTACGGCAAATTCTGACAGCCCTGATTCGTGCCGCGTGATTACGCCAATTGTGCGCTCGGGGCCGCCCTTCAGGGGGATGGTGTACAGGTCAGCCTCCAGCACCATCTGGGCAGCCGACAGCGGCAATATCGCCACCCCGCATCCTTTCTGCACGAACTTACCAATGGTGGGCAGGCCTTGAATTTCGAGCAAGGGGCGAAACGGCACGCCGCGCTTCATAAATGCCATATCCACATACATACGCGTGCCCGTACCGCGCGGCATTGAAATCATGGGCAGCTCGGCCAGCTCATGCGCGCACCACTCCGCCCCACGCAGTTCAACCGGAAACGCCCTTGAAGCCAGCAGCACAAAAGGCTCGCGCATAATCTCGATGTAAGACAAATCGCGATACACCACGTCCAACCCAGACAGCGCGAAGTCCACTTTGCGCAAGCGCAGCAAGTCTATAGCCGCGTCATTGATCACGTCATGAATTTTAATAATCGAAGAAGGCTGCTCTTGCCGCAGATGCGCGACCAGATCCGGCAACAGCGCCGCCGCCAAAGACGGCAAAGCCGCGATGGACAGACGTTGTGAACCGCGCCGCGCCACTTCCTCCAGCTCTGTTACCCCAACTTCAAAGTCATCCACGACACGTGAGGCAACCTCGAGCAGATCGCGCCCGTCTGAGGTAAGCGAAACGCTGCGAGTGGTGCGTTCAAAGAGTTTGACGCCGAGTTTATCTTCAAGACTGCGGATCATCTTGCTCATTGTCGGCTGCGTCACAAAAAACTGCTCTGCCGTCAAACCAAAATTTAACGATCGTGCCAGGGAAATAAAAACTCTTAGTTCCCGAGGGGTCAGATTCATTCCAATTACCTATTAATCATGTGAAAAATAGAATTTCCCGCACCGCAGAACACCGCCTACCATAGTTGGCTAAGCAGTCAAGTGCAACAAACAAAGGATACGCATGCTCAGATTAGACAACAAAGTAGCCATCGTCACCGGCTGTGGCTCCACAGGTGAAGGCTGGGGTAACGGCCAGGCCATCGCCGTGCTGCTCGCCAGACAAGGCGCACGCGTATTCGGTACAGACCTAAACGCAGCGGCCCTCGAAAATACAAAGAAAATAATCCGCGATGAAGGCGGCACCATGGAAGGCATGATTGGCAACGCCACAGATGCCAACCATGTAAAAGAAATGGTTGACGCCTGCATGGCGCGCTACGGCCGTATAGACATTCTTATTAACAACGTGGGTCGATCAGAACCCGGCGGCCCCGTTGAGATGGACGAAGATACCTGGGACGAGCAGATGGACGTTAACGTTAAATCCGCCTACCTGACCTGCAAGCACGTACTGCCCATTATGGAAAGCCAAGGCACAGGTGCCGTCGTTAATGTGTCATCCATTGCGGGGCTACGTTACGTGGGCAAACCGCAGGTGGCCTACGCCGCAGGTAAAGCGGCTCTCATGCAGCTTACCCGCACCACAGCCGTAATCTATGCACCTAAAGGCATACGGCTTAACTGCGTTGTGCCAGGGCTTATGTTTACGCCACTCGTCAGCCGTCTGGCCGACAAGTATGCCAAAGGCGACTTCGAAGGCTTTGTCGCACACCGCCACAAACAGGTGCCCATGGGCCACATGGGTGACGCATGGGATATCGCCAACGCCGTGCTTTTTCTTGCCAGCGATGAAAGCAAATACATCACCGCCCAAGAAATTATTGTGGATGGCGGCATTACCGCCGCCACACGTTAAACACGCGCATGTAACAAGCGCGCTGCGCCACCTTCCACGAACCAGGCCACGCCATGAATACACACGATCCAAGCCAAGACAGTTCAGAGCATGATGGAGAAAGTGCGGGGCACCAAAGAGAAAGTGCGCAGCATCAAAGAAAACGTTCGGAGCATCAAGGAGTAAGTACGGAGCATCAAGGAGTAAATACGGAGCATCAACGAAACAGCCCGGCGCACACTCAACAAAACCCCGCCCCAGCCGCGCAACAAGGCCTCACCCCCGCCACGCAACTACCCGACCCACCAGCCAAAAGGCTGGCCGGCAAAGTGGCCATTGTTACAGGCGCAGGCTGTGTGGGCCCTGGATGGGGCAATGGACGCGCCATCGCATTTCGTTTCGCGCAAGAAGGTGCCAAAGTCTTTGCGGTCGACAGAAGCCTGGCCTCCATGGATGAGACACAAGCCAAAATCCACGCCATTGATGGCGACATCAGCCCCTACGAATGCGACATCACCAATACCGACGCCGTTATCGCCATGGTTCAAGCCTGTAAAGAGAAATACGGCGCCGTCGACATCTTGGTCAATAACGTTGGCGGCCCCTTGCCGGGCGGTGCTGAGGCCCTGAGTGAAAACGACTGGGATCAGCAGATCGATCTAAACCTAAAAACTGTTTTCATCGTCAGCAAGCAGGTGATCCCGGTCATGGCCGCACAAGGTGGTGGCTGCATCGTCAACATTGCCTCTACCTCGGGCATACGCTGGACAGGCGCCCCACAAATCGGCTACGCGGCCGCCAAAGCCGGCGTAATACAGTACGGCCGCGTGGCGGCTGTTGAGCTGGCCAAAAAAGGCATACGCGTTAACGCGGTAGTGCCTGGTCAACTGTACACGCCACTGGTTGACAAAGTGCTGGCCCGAACCCAGTCAGGCAACGACACCGCCCAACTATTAGAACGCAGGCAAAAGCGCATCCCCCTGCCCTTTATGGGTGACGGGTTGGATACCGCCAACGCCGCACTTTTTTTGGCTTCAGACGAAGCCCGATTTATCACAGGCACAGAGCTCGTTGTTGACGGTGGCATGAGCGCACGCTGTGACTAACACGCCATGGGTGATGCTGCGCTCTGCGCCAAGCCAACCCATACCCACTTATTTATAAAAACAGCTTTACCCAACGAAGGAGACATTCATGAAAATTAAATGGATAACCACACTTTGCGCCGTTGCCCTCACAACATTCGCAACATCAACCACCGTAGCTGCTGACAAATTCCCTGCAAAACCCATACAAGTCATCATCCCCTTTCAACCTGGTGACACTGACAACATGTTGCGCCCCTATCTGGAACGCATGCACGAGTTTCTGGGCCAGCAAGTCATGCTGATCTACAAGCCCGGTGCAGGCGGCGCAATCGGCGCGGGGTCGGTTGCCAACAGTGCCCCTGACGGCTACACCCTGGTCGGCACCTCGCCAGGCTCCATCGTCGTCGTGCCACTTGCAAATAAAGACGTCAAATATTCCACAGACGATTTCGAGCCGATTGCTGCCTTCACCGAGGGTGGGTTTATGCTGGTGGTGTCGTCAAGCTCGGGATGGAACTCCATAGACGAACTGGTGAAACACTCTAAAGACAAGCCTGATGAAGTCACGTTCACCAGTTCCGGCGCAATGGGCATTACGCACTTGCTGGCCGAGGCGTTTACCAACGAAGCCGGTGTTAAATGGCGTCATATTCCCTACAAAGGCAGTGCGCCAGCCATTACCGCACTGCTGGGTGGCCACGTAGACATGGCCTCGAGCGCCACCGCACCCGCACAGGCGCATATTCAGGCAGGCACCTTGAAGCCACTGGCGGTATTTGGCGAAACGCGGCTGAAAGCCTATCCTGACGTGCCAACCCTTAAAGAGCTGGGCTACAACATGGGCAGCCCAGCTTATTACGGCATATTGGCACCCGCAGGCACACCGCCTGAGGTGATAAACACCATTTATGAAGCCGCCAAAAAGGTCGACGAAAAATATGGTGAAGAAATTGCCAAGAACCTGGCAGTAATGGGCGCACAAGTAAAACTGCTGAACCCACAAGAATACAAAGAGTATCTTGCCGGGCAAAAAGCCCTGTTTGGCGACGCCGTTAAAAGCTTGAATCAGTAAAACCAAAGAGCGCCGTCTGGTAACACCGGACAGCGCTCTTTGCGGTAAACACGTCGACAAACGTCAACGGGCATCATCACTATGAATATCAAACGCTTCCAGAAACCGCGAAACCATGTTGTACGCCCCAATCGTGGCGACCAGCTCCACCAGCTCGGTATGAGAGAAGTCACCGCTTAAATCTTGCACCAGCTTTTTGTCGACCTGCACATTTCTGGTCATTTCTTCGGCAAGCCCAAGCACACGCCGCTCAACCTCATTGAAACTATCAGACGTCTGCCACGTTTCAAGATCGTCGATCTGCTGCTGCGTAATCCCTTCTTTCAGCGCAATCGGTATATGCTGCTCTGCCTCATACGGAGCCCCGTTAATCTGGGCAATGCGCACAATCACCAGTTCACGAATAGCGCCATTAAGGCTGGACTTCTGCCTCACAGCAGTCAGGTAATTTAGCCAACCTTCTGCAATAGGCGGGCTATGCAGCAACATCTGATACAGGTGCAGAACACTGCCCCGCTCTTTTGTTATGCGCTCCACCAGTGGGCGGGCCTCTTCACTGCCAATATCGGCATAAGGTATGCGTGCCAAGAGATGCTCCTTGTAGGGTGTTAGATTTTTTTAGATTGAAAGGTCACTGTACCCATGGAACCATAAAGAGTGAAGTTCCGGTATTGCGGGTGTTGATTCATTGGGTGAATATATCAGCGTGTGTTCCCGGCGGTTACTCGTAATGGGTCCACATCCTCAAAACACGAACAACATGTTCTTTAACGAACACCTCATACACTAACCGATGCTGGATGTTAATACGCCGGGAATACGCACCGGCAAGATCGCCGATCAGCTTTTCGTAAGGCGGTGGATTCTGAAACGGATCAGCCTCTAGCAGCGCAATCAGCGTTTGCACTTTGGTTTTTAAACCGGCCGCAGCAACTTTTTTCGCATCTTTGAGCGCGGCATTTGCGAAGACAACCTGCCAACTCACCAGTCAAGCTCCCTTGCGCTTTTTTCTAGGGGCTCTGCCATGCCTTCTCTGATTGAGTCGCGCATACCGGGCACAGAAACCAGATACAGAGTCTCTTGAATGGCGTCCCAATCGGCCTCTGAGACTAGCACGGCACTCGTGCGCTTGCCGGCGATTCGAATAGGTTGATGGGACTCGGCAGTTTGGTCTATAAGACGGTACAGGTTCGCCCGTGCCTCGCTCGCAGTCATGGTTTTGGACATTGTAGGTCTCCAAAGAGATCTCAATGGTACGCTTTAACGTACGTAGAATCAATCCTCTCTTCATCGAAGCCACAGGCGGTGGCAGCAGCTTTAGCAACGTCATGCGTTTGGCGAGCAGACATGGATTACCAGTGTAAAAAAACCCAGAGCAGCCACGCTAACTATGTGCACCGGCCTGTTAATATGAAGACCGACGGTCAAGCGCACGTCATTTTAATACTCTGCTGCGTAATAGGAGCACTGCACAAAATTAGGCTGCTCCTGGACGCAGCCTAACAATCGGTTTAGTGTTCAATAACGGGCGAATCGGTGCGCGCATACTGTTTTAATTCTTTCAGCACTTGAGCACGGCTTACCTGCGACCCTTCAGTGATGCTGGGGTATACGGATGCCTCACCCTGGAGGATGCCATCCGATTGTTTGGCAGCTTCCAGTTCGGCCATAACCTGAACGCGGCTCTGGTCTGAGCTGTGAGTGATCATGGGATACACCGACGATTCGCCTCCCAGCAGAAGGCCTGCTTGTGCGGCAGCTTGCAGCTCGGCCGCAACGTGGGCGCGCGTCGTAGATGTATTGATTTCTGCGTTGGCAACGCTAGCAACGGTAGAAAAGGCAAGGATAGCTGCGATGGTAACTACTTTCATGATTGAACCCTATTGAGATGTAAAGTGAGCGATTAATTCGCTCAGGTTTAAGTCTTTGTTTCGACGGGTTTAGTATGAAAGAAGCGAGCAAGCAGATAAATACACAAAATACGAAATAATTGTTCCATGCTCACTAACAATGGGTACGTTTTTCAGATTTTGTTTGTCCTTGTTGTTAACGCAGCAAGCTACAAGAGAGTGTCAGAATTCTTCAGGCGGTTTAGATGAACCATTGATCTGCCTATCTTCTCAGTGACTCTGGGTCGTGATAGGAATAAGCCTGAGTGAATCGCTCCTCGTAAAGGATGGCAAACTGCTGCATAGCAGCGGTTCTGTGATGTGGGAGATCCCCATTCAACGCCAAACGATCAATCATCCTTTATCGGCGCCGAAGTTACGCGAAATCTCCGCGCTGCCTGAAGATCGGGCACTACGCCAAGCCCAGGTGTAGTGCCAAGCCACACGCACCCATCCGTGACCTGAAACTCTGGCCGTGCCAGCATTTCTCGCAGGGGATTAGCGTTGGCGTCGATTTCTACATATCCAGGCCCACCAACTGCCGCCTTCAAATGCATAGACGCTGCAAGACCAATCCCCGCCCCCAACCAGTGCGGACAATACCAACGCCCCGATCGAACGGCGGAGCGCGCCACCTGTAAACAACCCGTTATGCCGCCCCATTTGCCCACATCGGGCTGTATGACTGACATTGCGCCGGAGTCGATGAAATCCTGAAAACGCTCTTGGCTGTCAAGGTTTTCACCGCCTGCAAGTTGTATAGGCAACGTCTTTGCCAGCGCTAACCAGTGATCAATAGGTGCGTTGGCCCGTAGCGGCTCTTCGAGCCAAAGCAGATCAAAAGCAGACAAAACATCGCCTGCCTTTTGCGCCTCTCCCAAGCTCCAGGCCTGGTTTGCATCCACCATTAGACGAGCTTCGGCACTCAATGCCTGGCGCATGCGACTGAGGTTTTCCAGATCGCGCTCCAAGCCAAAACCGACCTTAAGCTTAAAGTCGCGAAAGCCCTCTTCTTGCCGGGCAACTGCAAGTAATTCTGGCTGAGTGGGGTTGATGCCGGATGCATAGACACGCACCTTGTCAGAACCCGGCGCACCGCCAAGATACTGCCATAGCGGTAGCTCAGCACGGCGTGCAAACAAATCCCAAATCGCAGTATCAATACCTGCCATCATCTGATGCAATGGTCCTGACTCACCTGTCTGCAACATGAGCACCTGCAATCTGGCATACATTTCATGCGAAGCATCCTCAGGACGCGACCATGTTTTACCCTCTATAAGCGGGCGACCGTAAGCTAGAGTCAGCCGCGCGCGATGCTCTGCACCAACCGTCGGGAAATTGCACCAGATCTCTCCCCATCCTTCAGTCCCGTGTTCGTCTTTTACCCTTACTAGCACTGCGGGTCGATCATGCATGGTTCCAAAAGACGTCTGGATCGGCGGAATTGCGGGGCAGCGAAAGACAAAAACATCAAGCCTGTCGATCTTGATGCCCTCTGGCACGAAATTGTTATCTACAAACTCCATCAGACCTGGTCCTCCTTTTGTAGTGTCTGATTTCAAAATAAATTTTCGAGGTACAGGCTCTCTCGGCTAATTTCAAAGATGCACCAAACTGCTCTCACGCACCAGCAACTCGCATGGCAACAGTTCTTGAATCATCCCCACTTTCGCAGCAGGATCTGCAGCTAACAACGCCAATACCGTTCGAGCGGCTTGTTGCCCTATTTCGTAACGCGCCGGCCGCAGCGTAGTAAGTGCCGGCTTGAGGCGCGCAGCGAATGCAGCGTCACCAAACCCAGCTATGGCACAATCACGCGGCAACGAGAGGCCGCATTCCTCGGCATGCAAAATGGCGCCTGCCGCCATATTGTCACTGGCAAAAATCAATGCTTGAGCGCGAGCGCTTTTTGCTTGAGCGGCCAGCGAGGCGATACAGAAAGCTCCGGCGTCAAACTCATCATCATGCTGGGCTACCTGTATGTGTGGTGTAAAGCCAGCGCGCTTCATCTGCTCGGCAAAACCACGCGCACGCTGCTCCGCGCGAAAGTCTTCAGGGTTTGACGGCATAACAAACTGAATACGCGTGGCACCTTGCTCAAGAAAATGCTCGGCAAGCGTGCCGCCCGTTTCAACGTTAGGAAACCCTACCTGATGAAAAGGCCGCCCTTTCGCTACGCCCCAAGCTTCGACAATGGGCACATTAAGTCCACGCAACATGGCCTCTGCGGCTGGCGTGTGATCATCGCGCGTGAGAATAAGTGCCGTCGGATGCCAACCCACAAATGTGCGGATGGCTTGCTCTTCGAGTTCGCGTGAATACTGTGCATTTGCAAGTAAGAGCTGCAACCCCGAAGCCCGAAGCTCATCGGTCATACCCTTGACCAAGCCGGCAAACGTGGAGCTGGCAATATTTTGCATGACGGCGCATACAACTCTGCCATGACCGGATGCGAGTCCGCCTGCCACCTGGCTAGGTACATAACCAATACGATCTATGATCTCGCGCAGTTTTTCACGCAGCCCCTCCGACACTTTTTCGGGCGCATTGAAGTACCGCGAAACCGTAATGGCTGAAACGCCTGCCAAAGCGGCAACATCATGGATGGTGTAAGCACCCGCTTTTCGTCGCGATGCGCGTAAAGAATTACTGCGTGTCATGGTTTTTCCTAATGGCGCGCTTTCTTAAAAACGCTCTAGCATACCCTCAATGTTACCGGTAACACAGGCCGAGAGCATCCATAAATACCCCTAAATGGTCATTTCAGCACCAAGTCATTGATGAGCCACTTCGTTTATCTACGCCAGAAGTTCGGAGCATCGACTATGACCGTATTTTTTTTGAGTTATTCGGGTACCTGAACGATTCGTAAGGAGACATCAATGATCAAAACAAAACCTAAGTCTTTACTGGCTATCGCGCTAATGGCGGGCACAATAGCATCTGCGTTTGTCATGCCCGCTCACGCTGACGCTTATCCTCAAAAGCCGCTTACCATCGTCGTGCCGTTCCCACCAGGAGGAACGGCAGATGGCTTTACCCGCGGCCTCGCTCAAGAACTAGGCAAGCGTCTTGGGCAATCGGTCATTGTTGATAATCGCCCTGGTGCAAACGGTATTTTGGGGTCAGCATACGCAGCAGACAGACCTGCTGATGGTTACACGATTCTTTACGGCTCAGGTAGCACCCTTGCAGTGAACCCTTATATTTATCCGGTTGCCAACTTCGATCCGTTGAAGGACATGGTGCCCCTGGTCATTACCCATCAAATGCCCAATGTATTGGTAGTTGGCGAGAGCACGCCCTACCAGACTGTGCAAGACCTGATCGCCGACGGCAAAGCCAATCCCGATAAATTAAGTTTCGCGTCAGCGGGCACTGGAAACAGTATGCATCTGGCAGGCGAGCAATTTAAAACGGCAGCGGGCATTGAAATGTTGCACATTCCTTATAAAGGTAGTGCAGAGTCGCTCAACGACATCATGGGCGGCCGGGTTCCGCTTATGTTCAACAACCTGCCATCTATTGTTGGGTTGGTTAAGTCAGGCAAGTTGAGGGCTTTGGCAGTCACGGATAGTAAACGCTCGCCACTACTGCCTGACGTTCCGACAATGGAAGAGGCTGGCGTGCCCGGATTCACCAACGTAATTTGGGTGGGTCTCGTCATGCGCAATGGAACGGACCCGAAGATCATCAATCGTTTGTCCACGGAAATAAGGGACATTCTGAAGGATCCAGAGTTCAGCAAACCGACTGAAGCACTAGGATACGAAATTATCGCGTCCACACCCGAAGAAATGAACCAGGTCTGGCAAAAAGATTCCAAAGAAATGGGCGATCTAACACAGAAACTGGGCATACGCGTCAACTAACAGGTTGGCTATTTTCCACGAGGGTGACACGAACACGCGCCAGACGCCGTGCAGCCACCTTCGAACAAGAGTAAACAATGAGAAAAAACACACTTAAGCAGCTTTTAAAAGCAAACAAGACAGCGCTCAACGCATGGGCAGCCATCCCCTCCTCGTTTTCGGCAGAAATAATCGCTAACTGCGGCTTTGATGCGGTAACCATTGACCTGCAGCACGGCATGATTGATTTTGCGCAGGCACTGACCATGCTGCAGGCAGTCTCTACAACCAATGCGATACCACTGGCGCGCCCAAGCGGATCAGAGGCGGTGCAAATCATGCGGTTGCTGGATGCAGGTGCCTACGGCGTAATCTGCCCTCAAGTAGACACGCCTGAAATCGCCAAAATGGTGGTTTCCGCTTGCCGATATCCACCCGTAGGCACGCGCTCTTTTGGGCCGCCACGGGGCCTTTTGTACGGCGGCGCCGATTATTTCCAGCATGCCAATGACGAAATACTCGTTTTCATCATGATCGAATCAAAGCAAGCGGTAGAAAATCTGGACGAAATACTAAGCGTTCCTGGCATTGACGGCGTATTCATTGGCCCTAACGACCTAAGCATTAGCTATGGCGGCGGCATCGGAAACGACCCTCAAGGTGAAGCGGGCGAAGCTATTGAAACTATCCGCAAAAAGGCGGCGGATCGTGGGATCGCAACAGGTATTTATTGTGGGGATGGCGACATGTGCGCCATGCGAATCAAGCAAGGTTTTCAGATGGTGAACCCCGCTAGCGATGCAGTGCTTCTGAAGAATGCCTGCGTATCGCAGGTACAAAAAGCGAGTGGGGAAACGCTAAAAAAAGACACTGCAGGATATTGATCTATTCATAATGCACGTGGCCGCTCCGGCTTTACAAACTAAACCAGAGCGGCCACGCGAGCTATGCGCACCAGCCTTTGAATATGAAAACCGCCGGCCAAGCGCACGTTATTTCAATATTCTCCTATTAGGAGCACTGCAGAAAATTAGGCTGCTTCTGAAAGCAGCCTAACAATCTATTTAGTGTTCAATAACGGGCGAATCGGTGCGCGCATACTGTTTTAATTCTTTCAGCACTTGAGCACGGCTCAGGTTAGACCCTTGAGTGATGCTTGGGTACACGGACGCCTCACCTTGGAGGATGCCATCCGATTGTTTGGCAGCTTCCAGTTCGGCCACAACCTGAGCGCGGCTCTCGTCTGAGCTGTGAGTAATCATCGGATACACCGACGATTCACCTCCCAGCAGAAGGCCCGCTTGTGCGGCAGCTTGCAGCTCGGCCGCCACTTGAGCGCGAGTCGTGGATGTATTGATTTCTGCGTTGGCAACGCTAGCAACTGTAGAAAAGGCAAGGATGGCTGCGATGGTAACTACTTTCATGATTGAATCCCGTTGAGATATAAAGTGGGCGATTGATCTGCCCTGGTTTAAGTCTTTGTTTCGACGGGTTCAGTATGAAAGAAGTGAGCAAGCAGATAAATACACAAAATGCGAAATGATTGTTCCGTATTTACTAATAATGGATACCATTTCCAGCAGACACTCAAGGGCTATCAAACAATGGTAAACCAAACCAACATCCTCGTCACGGGAGCCAGTCGCGGCATTGGCCGCAGCATCTGCCAACGTCTAATTAGTGACGGTTATACAGTTACGGGTATTGCCCGTACACGCCCCGCAGATTGGCCTGAAGCCATGCCCTTCTACATCGTCGACCTGGCTGAATGGCTAAATGCAAACCAACGCAGTCGCTTTCTACTGACGGCGCCACCGTTGCGCCTGCCGGGTGCCGAAGGGTCTCCGGTCACACCCATCGCCACTGTATAAACCCACCACCTGAGTAACCCCACGCCATGAACTTTCAGTCGCTTCTTGAACACCATGCAGCACAGCGCCCGGATGCTATCGCTTTTTACGACATCGATCAGCCAGTGCTCTACAGCGAGCTGCTTGCCGAGTCTAACCGTGTTGCCGGACTGCTTTTTTCCCACGGGTTGCGCACAGGCGATCGACTGGCGTTGTGGTTACCCAATTGCACTGCGTGGTTAGTCACTTTCATGGCATGCGCCCGCTTGGGCGTAACGGTTGTATCCATGAATACGCGCTTTCGCAGCCGGGAGGTTGGCGACCTCATAGCCCGCGGAAAATGCCAATGGCTGGTCATGTGGCCCACTTTCAAGGGACTGCCCTTCCAGCAGATACTTAATGAGGTAGAACCTGAACAGCTAAAAGGCCTGAAGGCGGTCATGGTAGTAGGCGGTGTAGAGGGCGTGGGTGGTGTTGGCGGCGTAGATACTGCAGGTGCGTCTGAAAACCCGCAACGGGTGCAAGGTGTGCCATCCTTTAGCTACTCAACTCCCTCGCAGCCTGATGCATTAAAAGATGCCCCCCAAGCGGGTGGTAATGCCTATGCCTTGGTCTACACAACCTCAGGCACTACTTCCCAATCTAAACTCGTCGTTCACGATCAACACACGCTAATTAGCCATGGGCACAATGTGGCACGCTACTTTGGTATTGGGCAGGACGATGTCGTATTGCTTGGCGCGCCGATGTGCGGTGCGTTCGGGTTTTCGACAGCGCTGAGCGGGCTGGCCGTTGGCGCTCCGTTGGTGTCGTCCCCCATACTCAGCCCTGCCGAGTGCGCCGCGCAAATACAAAACATGCATGTCACCCATACATTTGCCAATAACGAATTGCTCGATCGCATTCTTGACGCTGCCGAAAATAAAGACAAGCCCTTCCCCTCCCTCAGAGTAGCGGGTTTTGCCAGCTTTGCGCCCTCGCTTGAAGACTTGCCCCAACGCGCCGAACACGCCGGCATCAAGCTGGTAGGCCTGTATGGATCCAGTGAACTGCAAGCCCTGACAGCAGGCCAGCCGCTGGATGCCTCGCTGGCAGAACGCCAAAAACCAGGTGGCCAGCTCGTAGCCCCTGACGCACGGGTACGGGCACGCGACATCGAAACAAACGAAATCTTGCCCCATGGTGAGGTGGGTGAAATCGAAATCTGCACACCTAGCATCATGAAGGGCTATCTAGATAACCAAGAAGCGACAACCAAAGCCATTGATGCGCAAGGCTACTTTCGTACCGGCGACCTTGGCCACACGACCAGCGATCAACATTTTATTTTCCACGCGCGACGCGGTGATTTTCTACGCCTTAGTGGCTTTTTGGTTAACCCGCTGGAGATCGAGAACTTTATTGAAAACCTGGAGGGTGTAGCCAACTGCCAAGTGGTAGGCGTGCCGCATCAGGGCAAGACCGTGCCTGTCGCATTCGTGATTGCGAAACCCGGCCACCATATACAGCAAGCGCGAATTATTTCTGACTGCAAGGCACAGCTGGCAGGCTTCAAGGTACCCGTCAAGGTTGGTATTGTCGAAAGCTTCCCTGTTGTAGAAAGCGCCAACTCGAATAAAATTCAACGCGGCAAACTGCAAGAACAGGCAATTGAGATGCTCAATAAGGCACCCCGGTTGGATTTACCGGCACGCTGACCCAACGGCATCCAAAAGCAAACCCCGCGCCGAAATCATCACGGGGCATCTTATGCCCCCCTCGCCCTCATCCCAACCGCGCAAATCGCGCTCTAATTTCATCCCGACACTCAGCATTCCACAAATACTCAGGCAAATGGCCATCGAGCATCTGCAGCACCTGCCGCGCAACGCCCTCTCCCACGCGCTGCATACTATGTTGCGTCATACCCGCAATATGGCTGGTAAGCAGCACATTATCAAGTTGCAACAAAGGTGATGACTCCGGCAGCGGTGAGGTCGTGAACACATCGAGCGCTGCGCCGCGTATATGGCCTTTGGCAAGCACGTCGATCAAGGCGGGCTCATCAATGACGCCGCCACGTGACACGTTAATCAAACATGCTGTTGGCTTCATTCTGGCCAACAAGTCGGCACTCACCAGGCCCTGAGTGTGCTCGTTCAGTGGGCAGGCAAGCACGATAAAGTCTGACCGCTCAAACAGCGTGGGCAAATCCACCATTTCAATAAATTCATCAGCAGGCACTCCACTGGGGCGATACGCTATCACGTCCATATTGAAGCCGTGGTGCGCCTTCTTGGCCAGGTTTTGCCCGATCTGGCCTATGCCCACAATACCTAACGTTTGGCCTTCGATCTCTACCTTATGGTCAGACAAAGCTCGCGCGGCGAACCACCCTTCTTGCCGCAAGGTTCGGTCGATGTGGGTGAACTTGTGGGAAAGGTTTAGCATTTGGCCAATCGCATACTCCGCGACCGATGCGGCATTTCCCCCTGCCACGTTGGCCACGGCCACCCCATGACGTGACGCCGCCTCCACAGGGATCATATCCACCCCGGCCCCATGGCGCACCACGCCGCGCAGGCGTGTGGCGTGTTCAAACAAGGCAGGCGGCAGCGGCGAGCGCACAACAATTACGTCTGCCAAACGGGCGGCGTCAATCAAGCCCTGTTCTGATTTATCCGCTGCAATTTCAACATGCGCGCGCGTGGTGATAATCGCCGCGGCTGAAGGCACGATGGCGTCAGTTAACAAGACGTAAGGCTGCTTTTGCAATGTGTTGTCCCCGAATAATTTCATGTAAGGCCATAAAAACGACCCTTGTTGGCCTTATGCTTGTCGCTAAAGTTACGACAGGCCGCCAAAAAACAATAGCCAGTATAAGAACCAAATGAAAAATCGGCTACCGAACTGTGCCAAAAAAAAACAAACCACGGCCTTCCTTTAACCGCAACACAAACGCACTCACACAGTGGTATCGTTTAACGTTTTCCAAGAAGCAGATTATGGGTGATTTAACTGGCGCTATTATTGTTGTCGTAACGTTCGCCGTCTCGTTTGGCCTCGTCCGGGCCATAGTGCTTTATCGCAACAAACGCGCTGCCGAACGCAAACAGGCGGTTGTCGCCGCCCAGGCTCTGGAAAAGTCATTGCAGCCGCCGTCAAAAAACAAGAACAAGCGTCGGCGCGAGCAACGCAAAAATTCGTCTGGCTCGTGATTCGACAAAGCGGTAACCTGCCCGCTATACGTCTATAAGAAGGCAGAGCTGGTACGCTGTGCTGCCAAGCTATTCGCTGCTCGTACTCAGTACAATCAACCAACACCCACTACAGATCAAAAAAATGAATCACGCTGCTAAAACATCTTTACCAGTACCCCAAGGCAACTATCTGCCAGCCACGCGCGATGGCGATCAGATATTTACCGCTGGCATGACACCCCGGCGCGATGGCACGCTTATTCTTAAAGGAAAGGTAAACAGCGCACAGGCATTGAGTGATTACAAAGAGGCGGTTCAGCTGGCAGCGGCTAATGCGCTTGTGGCCGCAAAATCAACGCTAAGCAGTGATGAACAAGTGGGCAAGGTGCTGCACATGACGGTGTACATCGCTGCCGACGCAGAGTTCGAACAGCACGCCAAGCTGGCTGACTTCGCGTCTGAATACCTGGTTAACGAACTGGGTGACGCGGGCCGTAGCACGCGCGCTGCAATCGGCGTCTATACATTGCCGGGCAACGCGCCCGTTGAAA
Source organism: Alcaligenaceae bacterium (assembly GCA_013416395.1). Taxonomy (GTDB): domain Bacteria; phylum Pseudomonadota; class Gammaproteobacteria; order Burkholderiales; family Burkholderiaceae_B; genus Allopusillimonas. The sequence goes on along the minus strand of JACCEP010000003.1, from coordinate 67,028 downwards.
TTTCGTTGATTGCGAGCGTTGCTAAGGCATCTTCACGCTAATTGCGTTGCCCACCCTTTTGATCTATGCCGATCTCCTGGCCAGCTATCACCCGCGCACATGCAGCAATACGCGTTGGAAGAGCGAGCTCGCCGACGGGCCACTATCAAGCTTGAACCCTCATGGATAAAGCCTGCGCTGATACGACGCGCCTACTGCTCACGGCTAGCTTTAAAAACCCACCATGGCCAGGGCATACACGAAAAATAATCGAATACGCGCAACATAACTGATTTATAATCGTTTTTAATCTGACGTAATCGATTTCGTGCAATAACCAAGTAAAAAAAACAGTCAAGCTTGCTGCTTGGCAAACAAAAAACCAAATATCTACCAAGAAACGCTTTTCTAACCAATTTTACGCAGACAAAATTGAATGAACGCGTTGCCAGCATAAAGTCATCATCTTTTCGCATCCTGCGGCAACAGTACCAGGAACATTCCATGAGTGACCTTCCCAACGACCCTATTGGCGCGGCGTGGCTAGCCCAGGCGTATCAGCTTCTCCCGATAGGGCGTCTGCCAGTACACAGCCAGATCGCGGGGCGAAGGGCCACGCAGATCAGTGACGGCGGCAGAATGGAGAGCTACCCCGAGGCCATGCGCCTCCCATCCAAGCCCGCAGCACATCTTCAATTTCACCTGCGCCACGAAGTGCCGCATCTCCAATTTTTGTCTCGCCTGTTCGCCAAGACCGGCCCCGCCTTTGTTCAGGCCTGGATCGATGCCGAGCCGACCGGCCAGTATGCTCGCCGGGCTGCCTTTCTGTATGAATGGTTAACCGAAAACACCTTACAGGTACCGGAACGTATCGGCGGCAATTACGTCCATGCCATCGACGACACCAAGCTTGTGGCTGCCTCGCCAGATTGCATCGTAAAAGTGCCGCGCTGGCGCATCAATAACAACTTACCGGGCACACGATACTTTTGCCCGACCATCGTCAAAACTGATTCAACGATGCAGGCCATGGCCTTGGATATACCGCAGCTATTCCAGAACCTGACGGACGAATTCGGTGAAGATCTGCTGCAACGCGCCGCGGTATGGATGACGCTTCGTGAAAGCAAGGCCAGTTTTGCCATCGAAGGCGAAGCAGACCGCGCCAGCCGCATCGAACGGTTCGCCGATGTCATGGCCCGAAGAACGGGTCAGGGTGGCAGCCCGTTGAGCGACGCCGCGCTGGCTCAACTGCAAGGCGAGATACTGGGCAGGCGCACAACGATCACCCATTTCGGCGTACGCCAGTCGCCTGTTTTCGTAGGAGAAACCGTACGCTATCAGGATGTTGTGCATTACGTCGCACCACCTGCAGACGATGTTGTCGCCATGCTGGAAGGCCTTCGTGTGTTCCTTGAACGCACACAAGGGCAATCGCCTGTCATGCGCAGTGCGGTAGCTGCTTTTGGTTTTGTCTACATTCATCCGCTGGCAGACGGCAATGGTCGCGTACACCGTTTTCTGATTAACGACATATTGCGGCGTGATGGCGCAGTGCCCGAGCCGGTGATTCTGCCCGTATCGGCAGTCATCACCGACGATTCCGCGCAGCGTCGCAATTACGACTGCGTGCTAGATGAAATATCCAAGCCGCTGATGCAAGAGGCACGTGAACATATAACGTTCACATCCAGGCGGACCACTTATCCGGATGGGGTCGTTTCCAACTTCGAGTTCAACGGAAATGAACAGCTTCGCCCTGTGTGGCGCTATCTTGATCTAAGTCCGCATGTTCTCTACCTGTCCAACATCGTAAAACACACGTTGACGGAACAGATGCGCGAGCAGTCACGCTACTTGCGCAACCACGGGCGCGCTCGTCAGGCACTCAAAGAGATTGTCGAAATGCCTGACCAACAGGCAGACCGTGTACTTCGGTCCATTGAGCAGAACAACGGTGCGTTAAGCAACGCATTGGTCAAGCAAATGCCAATACTGAGTGAGCCCGGCGTATGGGCCGAGATCGTTGAGGCCGTATCCCAAGTTTTCCTAGAGAGACGGCCCCTCGATAGCCATATCCTCGACCGCTACCAACCTTCACGGCCTGCTGGCAGAGACTCGTGAACAATTAAGCGCGCTGATCTCTGCTGCACCGAACTCTACCGCTGCTCCCTACGTTACGGGCACCTGTTATCGGGGCGTGCTGAAGGGATGGGGCATCGCCCTGGAGTCCGACGCAGGTTCAACCATTGCACCACGACGCCAAGCACGGCCACTACACCTGCGCTGCTAGCCAACGCCACCGCCGACCACTGTTGGAGCAGAAGTACGCCACCCAGCGCCGCGCCGATTGCACTACCCAGGTACAGTGCCGATTCATTGAGTGCCACCGCTAGATTGCCATCACCTTGATGTTCGCGGACTTTGATCAGCTCGTTGTTTTGCGGAACCTGTAACGCCCACCCTACCGCGCCCCATGCAGCGATCGGCAGCATCACCAGCCAAGCGCCCATAGATGCGGTGACGGGCAACAGAAACAGCGATATAGCCAGGATCATCATGATCCAAAAGGTCAGAACAGGCCCCTTGAATCGATCTACCAAAGGGCCGATCAGAAAGCTTCCAAGCACACCACCGACGCCCCACACCCATAGGTAGGGGGTCACCGTTCGGGTCAAGCCCTGATCTGTCGCGGACAACAACGGGGCGATGAAGGTGTACATGCCCAAGCTGGCAACCGCAGCCAGCAATGACACCAGCAGAATTACGACTATCTGGCCGTCCCTTAGTAAAGCTAGCTTGGCCTTTAACGGGGTCACCGCCGCAGCTGGGAGAGCCGGTAGTCGGAGGACCAGGCCGACCAGAGCGATGCCTCCCAGCGCGGTCACCAACCACAGCGCAGATGCCCAGCCAACGCGTTCGGCCAGCAACAGACTCAGCGGCACGCCCAGCACGGTGCCACTGGCCATGCCGCCCATGATCACAGCGATCGCCTTGCCACGCTGTCGCGGCGGCGACAACACTGCCGAGGCAGCGATGCCCATAGCCAAGTAGACACCCGCACCAATGCCTGCAATTGCGCGGAAAACCAGCAATGCGGTGAAGTCGGTCGCCAAGGCGCTGGCAGCATTGGCGAGCACGAACAGACCGAGCGCGAACAGCAGCCCCCCGCGTTGCCGATGCGCAGGCAGTATCGCAACGAACAGGGGGGAGCCTAAGCCATAGGCCAGGGTAAAGGCGGTCACCAGTTGCGCCGCAAGCGCGACTGGCACGGTGAAAGCCGTTTCGATCATGGGGATCAGTCCTGCGGTCACATAGGACGCCATGCCAAGGGCGAAAGCACCGAGGGCAACAAGATAGACTGGGGATTGCGTGTGACGAGACATAATGGGACTCATAAGGGAATAAAAAGCGTGGAAGCCTTACGCTACCGTGCGCCCTCCACGGTGGTGTCAGAGGGCAAGTTCCACCTGGTAGTCAGCAAGCCATGTGTTCAGACCAATCGCCAACTCCATGCCCATGCGGTCGTACATGGGCGACAGGTCACCGAGTGGCCTGGCCAGGGTGTGGGCAACACGTCGTGAATCAAGCAGCGGCAGCACGGGTGCAGCGGGGTCTGCCAATATGGCTGCCAAAGATTCACGCAAGCCGTGCTCGTAGGCGGGGTCCTGGGTCGAGGGGTACGGACTCTTGACCCGCTCGGCGATGCTTTCAGGCAACAGGTCACGCGTGGCAGCGCGCAGGATGCTCTTCTCTCTTCCGTCGAAGGCCTTCATCTCCCAGGGAATGTTGAAGGCGTACTCGACCAGACGATGATCGCAGAACGGCACACGCACCTCCAGGCCGACTGCCATGCTCATGCGATCCTTGCGGTCGAGCAGGGTCTGCACGAAACGCGTCAGATTCACGTAGCTCATCTGTCGCATGCGCTGATTGGTCGCATCCTCTCCGGGCAGCACCGGGGTTTCAGCCAATGCCTGGCGGTAGCTGTCGCGCAGAAAATCGCCCATCTGCAGCCGGTCTAGCAGGTCCTGAGCGAACAGGGTCTTGCCGTCGAAATACTTGCCGGTAACCGAAGTGAGCCATGGATAGGTTTCGGCGGCGATCGCCGCAGGGTCATGGAACCAGCGGTAGCCGCCGAACACCTCGTCGGCTGACTCACCGGACAAGGCCACGGTCGAATGTTGGCGAATTTCCTGAAACAGCCGGTACAGCGAGGGCCACATGTCTCCCCAGAATGCCGGGGGTAGATCCAGCGCTCGGACAACCTTGGTGCGTAGCGCCGGGTCGGCCAGTTCGTGGCTGACTAGCACGATCTCGCCATGGGTAGAGCCAATGCGTTGCACTAGGTCGCGCACGAATGGTGCATCGGGGGTGCCGCGCACCGCGTCGCCCGTGAAGCCACTGCCGTGATCCGCGAAGTCCACCGAGAATGACCGGATGTTCTCCTTGCCCATGGCCAGCAGCTTCTTGGAGGCCAGGGCCGTGATGATCGAAGAATCCAGCCCTCCGGACAACAGGCTGCACAGCGGCACGTCTGCGACGATCTGCCGTCCGACGATGTCCTCCAGCAGATAGCGGGTGTAGCGGATGGTCTGCTCCAGCGTGTCGCCGTGCTCCCGGGCCTCCAGCATCCAATAGCGGTGGCGCGACAGGCCCGCACGATCCACCCTGATCATTTCGCCCGGCAATACCTCGCGCATGCCGGCGAAGATGGCCTGGCCCGGCGTCTTGACCATTTCCAGAATCTCTCGCAATCCATCGGCCGTCACCTTGCGCGGTACCAAAGGATGGACGAGCAACGCCTTGGGTTCAGAGCCGAACACCACTCCGTCATCGGTCTGGAAGTAGTACAGCGGTTTCACGCCCATGCGGTCGCGCACCAGCAGCAGTTGTTGCTTCGCACGATCCCAGAGGGCGAAGGCATACATGCCATTGAGCCGCTCGACGAAATTTTCTCCCCATTGCAGGTAGGCACGCAGCACCACTTCTGTGTCGCTTTGCGTCTCGAAACGGTGGCCACATTCCCGCAGTTCGTGGCGCAGCTCCGGGAAATTATAGACCTCGCCCGTGTAGCTGATGACCGCAGCGGCGCGCTGGCCACCATGGTCGGCCACCAACGGCTGGCGGCCGCCTTCCAGATCGATGATCGACAAGCGCCGATGGCCCAAGCCGATCGGACCGTCGATCCATTGGCCCTGCGCATCGGGGCCGCGCGGAGCCAGGGTTTCGGTCATGCACTGCAGGATGTTGGAGTGTGCCTCCACGTCACGGCTGAACGAAAGCCAGCCAGTCATTCCACACATAGTTAGCCCTTCCAATGATTGATCGGCCTCAGCCGAGACTTTCGAGGTCCGCGCTCGCGGGGATGAGCAGGCGCGCCCCGCCACGCACATAGCGGCCCACCGGCGGCGTACCCAGCTGCAGGCCGATGCCGTCGAGCAGGCGTTGCAGGTCGGTCGCGTCATCCAGGCCGGCAAAGGGTTGTCGAGGCGGTGCGTCCAGCGCGGCCACGTGCAGGACGTCTTCGCACAGCCGCGACAGCTTGAGCAGGGTTTCCAGCCCGGCTTCTCCAGGAGATGTGCGGTACTCGTCCATCAGTATCTCTCGCCCATCGCCGTCGCGTGTCCAGACGCGCAGTTCGTCGTGATCCCAAGCTGGGGTGTCGTAGACCAGCCGCGCGTGAAAAAGCCGGCACGCCGGGTCGGCGAACGAAAAGTCCAGCGTGCGCTGTCGCTGGATGTTCACGAAGCTGCTATAGCCAGCCACCACCGCCTCGCCCAGGGTGGCGGTGAGCATTACGGTGTCTGGCACATCGGGGCCGGAGAGGGAGAAATCCGAGCCAATGCCGATCGCCTGGTGCACGCACAATGTTTCATCCGGTGCACCGATCCACCGCACCAGATCCAGGGCATGAATGACCTCACTGCTCACGCCGCAGGTGGGCCGGTAGTCGTTCAGCCTGTCCTTGCCCCAATGGAAACTGGCACGGATCAGCAACCACCCCAGCTGGGCCACCCGATCCTTCAGACGCTGCGTGGCTTCCGAATAGCGTTCCACCAGATCCAGCGCGAAACCTTTGGCCTGAGCCAGGCCGGCGCAGGCACTCGGCCAGTCGTCACACGGTGCCGCCAGTGGTTTCTCGCAGAGCACGAAGCCCTCGAACCCAGCCAAGTCTCGCAGGATACCCACATGCCCGTGGTCGTTGACGCTGACCACCACCACATCGGGATGGAACTCGGCCAGCGCACGGGCCACGTCGGGATAGTACGGTAGTGTTTCGCTGCTGCGCTCATTGCGCGCCACATAGGCCATATCAAGCGGCAGATCCAGCTTGCTGGCGAGATAACGAAAGGCACGCCTGTAGCGTTGGCCGGCATAGCCCAAGCCGACAATCAACAGCCTCATGGCCGCTCTCCCTCAAAGATCAACAGGCATTCTTGGCTGTGCGAGAAGCCTAGTTTGCGATACAGCGTCTCGCCTGCAGGGGTTGTCTCCAGCAGCACCTTGGCTACGCCGCGCTTAGCGAACCACTGCATCAACTCGCGCATCAACCGCTCGGCGATACCCTGGCGCCGGTACGCCGGCGCCACCACAACCGACTGCACCCAACCGTACCAGCCGTTCAGGCAATCCGGCGCGGGCGGGCGCAGGTTGATGAGGCCGGTGGCGCAGGCCAACACTTCCCCCCCCTGCTCGGCAACGAAGATCCGTGTCCGTTCGTCAACCACTAGGACTTGTGCCAGCCACTGTCGATAGGCGGTCTTCCAGCGCCGACTTTCTTCGGACGTACGGCTCGCGTAGACCGCCTCGGAAGCGCCATCAAGCAAATGGGCACGCAGCGATACCAATGCGTCAATATCCGACAGCGCAGCCGGGCGAATCGTCCAAGAGGCCTTCTGCATGTCACGACACCTCCTGCAAAGCGGCAGAAGTTCTGGGCGTTTTGAAGGGAATTTCAAAATGTGCGAACACCTCGCGTAGCGCCTCGGCAAGTTGGTCGATCTGCGCATCGCTATGATTCGGCGTGGCGTTGACCCGGAAGCGTTCAGTGCCTGCGGCTACCGACGGGAAATTGATCGGTTGCAGGTAGATCCCATGAACATGCAACAGCCGCTCAGCCGCAGCCTTGCATTTGTCGGCATTCCCGACCAGAACCGGCAGCACATGCGTGGTAGAGCATGACATTACCGGTATGTCCAAGGCATCAAGCGCATCCCGCAGGCGCCGGGTTTGCACGTGCAACCTCTCGCGTTCGTACGACTGCGCCTTCAAGTGTTCGATGCTAGCCAAGCATCCCGCCACGACGACTGGCGGCAGGGACGTCGTGAAGATGAAGCCCGTCGCGAACGAACGAATCGCATCGACTAGCCATCGTGCGCCAGCGATGTAGCCACCTATCACACCTATCGCCTTCGCCATCGTCCCTTGGATTACATCCACTTGGCTGGCGATACCGTTATGAGCAGCCAAGCCGGCCCCACGTGGGCCGTACATCCCCACTGCATGCACTTCATCCAGATAGGTCAGTGCGTTGTGCCTTCGGGCCATTTCTACGATTTCGTTGATAGGGGCAACGTCACCATCCATGGAGTACACCGATTCAAACACTACGATCTTCGGCGTCTCGTATGGGTGCTCCGTCAGCAGCGCTTCCAGATGGGCCAGATCATTGTGGCGGTACACTTTGCGGTTCGCGGAACTTGCTCGGATTCCATCAATAATAGACGCATGGTTTTTTTCATCGCTGATCACCACACAATCTGGGATCTGCCGCAGCAGGCATTGCAGCGTCGCTTCGTTGGAGCTGAAGCCGGTTGGAAAGACTAGCGCTGCCTCCTTGCCATGCCACTCAGCCAAGCTCCGCTCCAACTGGCCATATAGGCCATGGGTGCCGCCGATGTTGCGCGAGCCGCCCGAACCTGCACCGTACGCGTCGATCGCTTCGTGCATAGCCTTTCGCACGACAGGGTGTTGTGACATCCCGAGGTAGTCATTGCTGCACCAAACGACGACCAATCGCTCGTCGTTTCCTTCAAGGCGCGCCAGCGGATACCGGCCACAAATCCGGTTCAGAGTCACGAACGTGCGGTACTGCCCCACCGCCTTCAATCCACTCAGCTTCTCATTCAACAGGTGCTGGTACATACCCGCTTCTCCTTCCTTTCAACACATCTCCACGACGATCCGTCGGACTCCTCCGCAGGCTGTTCACGAACCAGAACAGCAGCCCGAATGAATTGTGGACGCTATTTATATCTATTACAATTTAACTATTTATGCTATTACTTGAAGTAATCGGATGAGTATTATTCGCAATATGGAACGCACCAGAAAGGAGCTATCCGAGTTCCTGCGCAGCCGTCGCGAACGACTAAGCCCGTCGGAAGTTGGATTGCCAGCGGGTGGGCGTCGCCGTACACCGGGCCTGAGGCGTGAAGAAGTGGCAGCGTTGGCTGGGGTAGGGCTAACCTGGTACACGTGGTTGGAGCAGGGCCGCGACATCGGCGTATCTGCCACCTTTCTGGACAACCTGTCACGTGTCCTCAAGCTGGATGCCGCTGAGCGACGCTACCTGTATTTGCTGACCCAGCAACGTCCACCGGCCGAGCCCGGCAAAACGTGGTGCGTTGTTCCAGCTGTGGTCCATCGCTTAATGGCAGATCTCGTGTCGCGCCCTGCCTACGTGATCAACCTTCGCTGGGATGTATTGGCGTGGAACTCTGCGGCTGATCACGTCTTCCATTTCTCGACGTACTCTCCTGAGCACCGAAACCTGATTTGGATGTTGTTCGCCGATGGGCCCACCCGAGCACTGTTCGATCCCTGGGGTGACCAAGCGCTACAGATGCTCTCCCACTTTCGTCGGGATTTCGTCAAAGCAACGCAGGAGCCAGATATCTGCGCATTGATTAAGGAACTAGAGAGGCTCTCACCGGAATTTCGGCAGTGGTGGCAAGAGCAAGATATCCATGGTTCCGACTACGGGTGGCGGCGGCTTAGCCTGGAGGGGCTCGGGCCGGTGACCTTTCATTACACGAAGTTGACGATTGACCAGGATCGGCATTTGCGACTGGTGTACTACGCCGCGATGGAGGACGATGGAAGCGATCAGGGATTCGCAGCGTGGTTGAATGGACGTCAGGCATGACTCGGTGCGCGGCAAGCCCCGCCGTTCAGAGGCTGTCGCAAAAGCCGGGGAGAATGTCAAATGCACATCTTGGCTGGCCGACTTCGCGTCTAAATATTTGGCTGCCGAGCTGGGTGAAGCGGGCCGCAGCACGCGCGCCACAATCGGTGTCTACGCGTTGTATACAACGAGCCTGCCTCCCCTACTCAAAACGGCTGGAATGTCTGCGGCAACCAGAGTGACAGTGCTGGAATAAACGTAACCATCAAAACAACCAAAATCGACAAGATGATGAACGGTATAACTGCGCGCGCAAGACGGACCATCGACGTGTTAAACAGCGATGACGCCACAAACAGGTTGAACCCGAACGGAGGTGTAAACATGCCCAGCGCACCGTTTACCAAAATGATAATGCCAAGATGAATCGGGTCTACGCCGATAGCATTGGCGACTGGAAGAAACAATGGCGCAAAGATCACCGTTACCGACGTGGGATCTAAAAACATGCCAGCGATGACCAGAATCAGGTTGATCATGAGCAGAAGAGCAATCTTGGAACTGAACGTGCTGGTCAACCATTGTGAAATTTCGACGGGAACCCGTTCAATAGTCAGTAACCATGCCATCGCCGACGCGGCACCAATCAAAATCATAATCTGTGCAGTGATTGCAGCAGAATCAATGGCAATATTCAGTAAACCCCTTACGTCCACTTCACGGTACACGACCATTGCAACAAAAATCGTATATACCGCAGCCACTGCAGCAAATTCTGTGGGCGTTACGATCCCGCCATATATGCCACCAATGATGATGATGGGCACACCGAGCGCCCAGATGGCTCGCTTAAGTGAGCTGAGAATTTGCTCCCAGCGATAATGGTCATTGCTTTTGTGGCCATTCCACAAGCATAAAGCCAGGGCATACAGCATGAACATGAGGCCGTACAAGATCCCGGGTATGATCCCCGCAATAAATAACTTGCCTATCGAGACATTGGCCACCGTGCCATAAATGATCATTCCGATACTTGGCGGAATAATCGCTGACACGGATGCGCTTGCGCTGATAAGGCCAGTTGAAAAGCCGGGGGCATAGCCGCTTTTGATCAACGCGGGGTACATGATGCCCCCGATTGCAATAACGGTCGCCGGGCTCGAACCTGACACTGCACCAAACAGCATGCATGCTAAAACAGTTGCAAGTGCAAGGCCGCCGGGCATAGGGCTAACCAGCGACTTGGCGAAGTCAATAATACGTGTAGACATCCCGCCCCGGCCCATAACGTTTGCCGCAAGTATGAACAAGGGGACGGCCATCAGGGGAAATTTATCGAGGCCCGAAAAGGTACGCTGAACCACAATGCTTGGCGGTATGTTTGTGAACAGCGCAATGTAAACCAACGATGTCAGTAAGAAAGCGACAAAAAGAGGCGTCCTTAACAACATTAGACCAATTAATGCACCCGTAAAGCCCAGCATTACGAATCCGTCCTATCAGTAGAGGCATTATCAGGTGGTAGATTGTTGGACACTACTGGCGGAGGCGTCCAGACTAATATCAGGAAGCGAAAAAACATGAGCGTTCCGCCAATCGTCATGGCACCGTACATTAGCCACATGGGTAGCCCCAAGGCGATGGTTTTCTGATGGGTCTGAGTGGCTTTCATGACAAGCTGTGTCGAGTACCAGACGAAGGCACCACAAGTCGCCGCACTAAGTGCATGCACGCCAGCAAGCCACCAGCGGTTGACACGGTAACTGAGATGCTCGCCCCAGATATCGACTGCAATATGCAAACGACGATAGACGCATACACTACCGCCGATGAACGTGATCCAGATAACGCCATACCTAGCAAGCTCTTCTGCCCAACTTAAACTTGAGCCAAACGCGTAGCGCAGAACAACATTGGCAAAGATTACCCCGGTAATGACCAGCAAAAGAACTCCTATAAAGGTTTCCTCTGCTGATCGGAGCCAATTCCACCCTTTTTTACGTCGATTCATTTACTGGCCTGGGCCTCAATCTGCTTGAGCATCTCGTCACCATTCTTTTTGACGTACTCCGACTGAATCCCTTTAGTGGCTTCTCGCAAAGGCTGTTTTTCTTCGGCAGTTAATGCATACACCTTGACGCCAGCGTTCCTGATTGTCTCTAGATCCTTCTTTTCCACATCCTGCGCCAATTGACGTTGACGTTTTACCAGTTTGCGTCCGGCATCCATCAACATGGCTTGTTGTTCGTCTGTAAGACCCTTAAACCATTGTGTGCTGTATACAAGAACACCAGCCAGCGCGGCATGTTCAGAAATAGTCAGATGCTTCTGCACTTCATGAAACTTCATGTCATGGATCAACACCACTGGGTTTTCTTGGGCATCAATAGTCCCCATTTGCAAACCGTTGTATACCTCGGCGTAATCCATGGGAACTGGGTTTGCCCCAAGCGAACGGTAGAAAGACATGACGATTTCACTTTCCATCGTCCTGAACTTGACGCCATTAAAATCTTCTAACGTGCGCAAAGGCTTATTGGCCGTCATTGCCTTAAACCCATCGATATAGAAGCCGACCCCGGTTACCTGCTGATCTGCAAGAGAGTCCAACAACTTCGTTCCGACATCACCATCGACCACCTGCTCAAGGAAATCCATATCCTTGAAAACAAACGGAAGATCGAACAACTGAAGTTGAGGCGCAAAGCCACTGATACGCGCAGTAGGAACCCAAGTCATCTCCAGCGACCCCAATTGCAGGCCTTCGAACATTTCACGTGCGCTACCCAACTGGCCAGAATGAAACACGTGAACATTTATCGCACCGTCGCTGCGTTCACTCACTTCCTTGGCAAATTCCGTCGCCGCCTCGTGGTGAATCGAGCCTTGAGGAAATCCATGTCCAAAATTGGCACTTACTGGCTTTGCCATGGCTGCAGAACTAAAAAATAACGCGGCGATACTAAGACTTATAATTCGTTTCATGGTTTTTTTTGCGTCGATGCTTTTGCCCATAGCCAAAGGATTGTTAAACTTACCTGGCCACGCACAAGCCTCGCCTTCCTTAAAATAATTAATAAAAGCAATCGGCCGACGTCATCACCTAGAGAGCCAGCCAGGCCCGTGTTCTATTCCACACTGATCTTGGCGCGATCTATGACGTCACCCCAAACTTTAATTTCCGACACGACAAAGTCATTAAATTGCTCGCGCGTGCCGTCATAGGTGGTAAGGCCACGCTCGGCAAAATCCTTCTTGACTTGCTCTTTTGCAAAAACGCGTTTCAAGGCGTCGCTCAGTATTGCCGTTTTTTCAGCGTCAACGCCAGCAGGCACAAACACGCCAAACCAGAGTGATGCATCAAAGTCTTTAACACCTAGCTCTTCCATCGTTTTAACCTCAGGCAACGCTGAAGAGCGACTTTTGGTGGTGACGGCAATCGGTCGGACGCGGCCCGAATTGATGTTCTGCAGCGCTGTGGGTAGCGGCTCCAGAAGAAAATCAATCTGGCCACCAATCAAGTCTGTCATGGCAGGCGCACCGCCGCGATACGGCACATGCGTCCATTTCGCGCCTGTGCGCAGTTTAAGCATTTCGGTTTGAATGTGGTGACTGGTTCCCGCGCCGGCCGACCCATAATTAAGATGGGCGGAATCCTGCTTGCCGGCGTTAATTAATTGATCTAAATCCTTCCATTTTGATTTTTCGCCAACCACGAGCACACTGGCCGCTGAAGCAATGCCACCTATGGCCTGAAGATCTTTCGTCGGTGAATAAGTCAGATTTTTATATAAATTGGGCGCGACGGCGATCGTGCTGCTGGCACCAAGAAGAATCGTATAGCCATCAGGCTCGCTTCCAGCGGCCAGTGCTGTGCCGATGGTGCCCCCGGCGCCGGTGCGGTTATCAACGATAACGGTGGTATTTAGTTCTTTTTCCAGCTGGGCAGCGGTTAGGCGCCCGACCACATCATTAATGCCCCCGGCGGGAAACGGCACAATCATTTTTATAGGCCGGTCTGGCCAGGCTTGCGCAGCCGTTGCCATGCCGATCAGTGCAAACGTGACGCTACCCGTCAAAAAATGGCGAAAACCTTTTCGCAAATTACTTCGCTGGATCATCGGTGTCTCCTTTTATTTTCAATGAACGTGCGCAACCCGTTTGCTTTTACGTGTTGTGGCGTGTTTTGCACACATGGTCCCAATCTTAGTGACGTAGTGACGCAGGTATAAACGATTTAATATCCTCGCTTTATGAGATAAACTAATGCGTCCATCTTAAGAGGCGGTTTACCACTCGCGTATGACTCAAAGGCTTCCTCCCCTGCTGGCCGCACGTTATTTTGAAGCGGTCGCCAAGCACCTTTCTTTTACAAAGGCCGCCGAAGAGTTGCACTTAACGCAAGGCGCACTCAGTCTTCAGGTTCGCAAGCTCGAAGAATTTCTGGGCACGGCCCTGTTCGTGCGTCACGCCCGCAACATAGCGCTTACCGAGCATGGTCGCAGTTTTTATCATGCGTGCCGCACCTTACTCGATGGTTTTGAAAAAGCCGTTGACGACATCAAACGCCCAAACCATCTTCAAACACTAACCGTCAGTACCATTCCTACCATTGGCATACTCTGGTTAATGCCGCGATTATCCTCGTTTACATCGCAACAACCAGACATTGAAGTGCGGGTGGTGTCTGACATACGCACCGTCGACATGCACTCCGATAACATCGATGTTGCGATACGTGTAGGTAAGCTGCCCGGCAAGCGTTACCCTGCAAAGGCCCCCGCGGTAGACCTTATCTTGCTTGAAGACTGGACCGACATCGAGGCAGACCTGCTGTGGGCAGACGTCATGGTACCGGTTGCGTCAAAGCAATGGTACGCCGGGCAGCCACCCATTACGCAACTGTCAGACTTTGCCTCGTCACGCCTTATACATACTGCCAGCCGGGCAAATGCATGGCACGACTGGCTGAGCGCTGGCGGTGCTCATTACACTGACAATGGCGACAAACTTGAATATGGGCATTTTTACATTGCGCTTGGCGCAGCCTTAGAAAATAAAGGAATCGCGCTCATTCCAGACGTTTTGCTGCATAACTACCCTGGCAGAAACGAATTAACCGTTATATTGCCCGATGGCGTTAAGCCCGTTCCAAGTGCGGGCGACTATTACCTGCTAACGCAAACCAAGTCACGAAAATCAGCAGCTATTCAAAAGTTTCGGCAATGGGTGCTGGCCGAAGCAGCAGGAACACTTCGCTATTAGCTGTACTAATGCCTTAACAGATCATAAATCGTTTGTTTGTTCCATCCGGGTTTCCTAGAATGCATTTCGATACCTTCAAGGTTGAATGAATTTTTAGAAACAGGAACTCGGCAAATGCGAAAGACAAGAATAGGTGTTGCAGGCTTTGGTGCGATTGGTCGTTCAATCGCTGAACATATAGCACAGGGCATTGACGGCATTGAGCTGTCTGTGGTTGGGGTCAGAAACCCCGATGCGCCGCCCGAGTTTGACTGGGGCAGTCAAGGCGCGCCGCGGTTCACAACGCTGGACAACATGGAGCCATACTGCGACATCGTGATCGAATGTGCGCCCGCGCCACTGCTTACCGTTATCGCCGAGCCCTTCCTGAAAGCCGGCAAAAAAGTCATCACACTGAGCAGCAGTGCGCTATTGTTGCAGCCAGCATTAATAGAACTGGCACGTCAGCATCACGGCCAGCTACTGGTACCTTCGGGCGCCATTCTTGGCCTGGACGCGATTCTTGCTACCGCCGAAGGCAAGGTTGAATCCGTCAAGATTGTTTCGCGTAAGCCCTTGAAAGGCTTCTTGGGGGCACCCTACCTTGAGAAAAACAATATCGATGTGTTAAGCCTAAAAGAACCCACCATGATTTTTTCAGGCTCAGCACGCGAAGTTGCAATCGGCTTCCCGGCTAACCTGAACGTGGCGGTAAGTGTGGCGCTTGCCGGTATTGGCCCAGACAAAACCAGCCTGGAAGTGTGGGCAGACCCCACAATAAATCACAACACCCATCGCATAGAAGTTGTATCTGATTCTGCCTTGCTGACCATGCAAATTCAGAACGTTCCCACCAATAACCCGAAAACCGGGCGCATAACGGCGCAAAGCGTTATTGCCATGTTGCGCAAGCTTCACGCCCCGCTAAGCGTTGGCACGTAAGGCCCGCATAAGCTCCAGCATGCCGCTAGCATTAACGTTGGAAGAACAGCTCGTTCGGCCAACTATCGCCCCACTCGTCATTGATATGCAAACCGCCCCGCCCCGCCCGTAACTAGAAGGAACCACCATGCAAATACTTTTCGCTTCGTCACACACCCACGATCCCGACGTATGGATCAACCCACTGCGAAAGGCTTTGCCTTATCTTGAGTTCGTGCAATGGGACGAGAACGGCGACAGCATTAACGCAGAGCTGGCCATTGTGTGGAACCCGCCAACGCAAATTTTTGAGCGTGAAAAAAACCTGCGGGCTGTGTTTAACCTTGGAGCTGGCGTTGACGCTATATTGCAGCGCCCGGGCTTAACCGACAATGTCGCCATATATCGTCTGGAAGACGCCGGTATGGCGGTTCAGATGGCCGAGTATGCCACTTGGGCGCTGCTGCGCGCCTCACGTAACTTTGATGCCTATCAGCAGCAGCAACAACAGAAAAATTGGGAACGCCTGCCCGACATCCAGCGTGATGCATGGCCCGTAGGTGTGCTGGGGCTAGGCGTAATGGGAGGCCGCGTGGCTCAGACACTTGCCGGGTTTGATTACCCCGTCGCTGGATGGTCGCGTAGCGCCAAACAACTTGATGGCGTAGAAACCTGGGCGGGCGACGAGCAGTTTGCAGGCTTTCTTGCGCGGACGCGAGTGCTCATCAACACCTTGCCGCTAACCTCAGAAACGCATTCAATATTGTGTCGTAAAACCTTCGAGCAGCTGCTGCCCGGTGCCTGCATCATAAACATGGGTCGCGGCGAGCACCTTGTGGAGCAAGACTTGCTGGCCATGCTAGATGAAGGCCACATCCAGCAGGCCACCCTCGATGTGTTTGCGCAAGAGCCCCTACCTGCCGACCATCCATTCTGGGCTCACCCGGGTGTAACGGTAACGCCCCATATGTCGGCAGCCAGCCTGCGCGATGTCACCATCCGCCAGACAGCAGAAAAAGTACGCGCATTCATCGCGGGCGAGCCTGTGTCGGGGCTGGTGGAGCGCAACCGAGGCTATTAACAGCCGCCCGTACCAAAGATTGACAACAAAACAAAGGCCGCACATAATCACCGCATGAATTACGGTGAATACATCTGGCAATCGCCGCACTGGCCTAACTGGCCTAACTGGCAATATGATCTGGCTGTTCTGGCCGAGCCCTTGGCAGCGGTTAGCCGTGCCCAGGGGCTACTGTTCGGTCGCTTGGCAGACGTTGGCATGGCCTTGCGTGACGAAGCCAGCCTGTCTGCCCTCACCCAAGACGTCGTCCAAACAAGCGCCATCGAAGGCGAAACGCTAAATGTCGCCTCAGTGCGATCCTCAGTCGCACGTCGCCTGGGTGTAGACATCGGTGCTCTGGCCCCTGCAGATCGTCATGTAGAAGGCGTAGTAGATATGGTGCTGGACGCAACCAGCAATGCGACCGCCCCACTCACTACTAAGCGTCTGTTTGGCTGGCACGCCGCCTTATTCCCAACAGGCTACTCTGGCATAAGCCGCATTCACGTCGGCACATGGCGTGACGACTCCACCGGCCCTATGCAAGTGCTTTCAGGCCCAATTGGCCGTGAAAAAATACACTTTGAAGCACCACCAGCCAGCCGCCTGCCTGCCGAGATGGATCGCTTCCTGGCCTGGCTGAATAACACCCACGCCAAAGAACCCGCCCTGCTGCGTGCCGGCTTGGGCCACTTATGGTTCGTCACACTACACCCGCTTGATGACGGCAATGGCCGAGTTGCCCGCGCAATTGGCGACCTACTTCTGGCACGGGCTGACGGAAGCACGCAGCGGTTCTATAGCCTTTCTGCGCAAATTCAGCGAGACCGCAAAGCTTATTACGACATTCTTGAACTCACCCAAAAGCGTGGCATGGATGTAACTGGCTGGCTGGAATGGTTTTTGGCAACGTTGCAAAAAGCTGTCGAACACGCACACGGCACCCTGGATCAAGTGCTGGTCAAGACAAAGTTCTGGCAACGGGCCGCGACCATCCCCATGAATGAACGCCAGATCAAGGTGCTGAACCGGCTGCTGGACGGGTTTGAAGGCAAGCTAACGACAAGAAAATGGGCAGCGATCGCCAAGTGCTCGCAAGACACAGCACTTCGCGACATTACCGAGTTAGTGCAGTACGAAGTGCTTCAGAAAACTGCAGCGGGTGGTCGAAGCACCCACTACGAAGTACGCGCATTCATGGCGGATGATTCGGTGTCGGGGTCGGTAGAACGCAACTGCGGCTACTAACATTCGCGGTACCTGAGTTTAGCTATTACTTCCGATAGTGCCCAATAATGGCCACAATGAGCTCTGCCGCAAACAATGCATCTACCTAACAAAGAAACGTCTGTCCGTGCTGGGTGTGCAGCCTGTCGGGATTTAACAATATAACTATGGCTCAGTATGTCGAGGTGATGGCCCCAATCTTAATGATTCGGGGCCTATCGCCATGCGCGATATTTGTTGAAGCGCCTGCAAACGCAGGGAGTCAAAAAGTATTCGCCTCAACGTTACAGGTTAACGCCAATCACTAATTGTCTTAACCTCAAGAAACTCTTTAAGGCCCCACACGCCTCCTTCACGCCCGTTCCCTGATTGTTTCATCCCTCCAAAAGGTGACCCTGTGCCACCAAAATGCCCATTCATTTCGACCATGCCAGATCGAAGCTGACGTGCTATGCGTCGAGCACGCTCTTGGTCACCTGTTTGGATGTAATTAGTCAATCCATAATCGGTATCGTTAGCGAGTTCAATTGCTTCGTTCTCTGCATCAAATGGTGTAATCGATAAGACTGGCCCAAAAATCTCTTCGCGCCAAATCGCCATATCAGGTGTCACATCCGCAAACACTGTAGGCCGAACAAAATACCCTTGATTTAACCCTTCTACAGGCTCCGGCCCACCGGCCACCAACGTCGCCCCTTCCTGAATGCCTTGGGCGATCAACACCCGTATTTTCTCGAGCTGGCGTTCTGACACAACAGGGCCTATGTGACGGCCATCAATTTCTGCAGACTGAACATCAGTTTTCTCTGCCACCTCGCGGGCTGTGTCGATCGCTTGTTGATAAACACTTCGCTCTACCAGCATACGAGTTGGTGCGTTGCAAGACTGGCCTGAATTCATGAAACAGTGCCGTACGCCACGCGTTATAGCCTTCTCGTCTGCATCAGCAAAGATAATATTTGCGCCTTTACCACCTAACTCAAGATGCACACGTTTTACAGTGTCAGCAGCCGCTTTCGAAATAGCTATACCTGCGCGGGTAGAACCCGTAAAGCTGACCATACTCACATCGGGATGTACGCTTAGCTGGCTACCTACACCCTCCCCGTCTCCATTGACGAGGTTGAATACACCCTCAGGAAACCCGACTTCGTCAATCATCTCAGCCAACAACATCGCCGAAAGAGGTGATAATTCTGAGGGCTTCAAAACCATCGTGCAACCACTTGCGAGGGCTGGGGCAACTTTCAGCATTACTTGATTCATCGGCCAGTTCCACGGCGTAATCAAAGCGCACACGCCTACTGGTTCATAAACAATCCTATCGTTCGGCGCATGATCACCTAAAGGGTAGTCAAACTCAAATGTTTTCAATGCGCGAATTGTATTCTTTAAATGTGAAGCGCCAGCACCAACTTGCGCTGTACGCGCTAAAGCAATCGGCGCACCCATTTCTGCGCTAATTGTCTGTGCCATCTTTTCGGCATGTGCTTCATAAGAGGTCATTAGACGTTCTAACAACGCCAACCGCTCCTGCTTTGACGTGTGCGCCCAAGAAGGATACGCCGCTTTCGCGGCAGCTACCGCTGCGTCAGTATCAGCCGGTCCACCGAGTGATATTGTTGCGATAACTTGTTCTGTTGATGGATTAAGCACATCTAGCTCTGTGCCTTCTTTGGGAGAAACCCAATTTCCATTGATATAAAATTTTAAATGATTATGCATGTGCCTATCCTAATTTCAATTTTTCTGCCGAGCGTTTGAAACTGATAATACGTGTGAGCCATTCACTTTCTTTGCTAACCAAATTTCGGCAGTTCGTCTTCTGATATGTAGCTTTTTTAATTCCGTGCAATCAACCTATATTCATACATGCTGAGTACAACTATACGGGCCAGCTATACAACTTCGGCAATACCATTGGACAAAATAATGGAGCCTTGCTGATCGACGACGCTGAAGCAAATGATGTTAACGTCAGATCCACTCTTGGGCATCGTTTTATAGTGCAGATAGAGATGCGCTCCAACCACCGCCTTCCCTGTCATGCGCGCCCCGAGCCGTTTTAATCGAGCCGGGTCACCTTCGCCGAACAGGCGGGTAACCGCCAGGCCAGCCGCCCCCCATGTGCATGTGCCATGCAGTAGCGTATCGTCCAGCCCCGCTTGGCGAGCCGCGCTGCGCTCGGTGTGTATGGGGTTCCAAATATTTGCCGCTTCGGTGTAAAGATGGGGAAGTTCACGCCTAACGATCAGTATGGGTTCCTCTTCTGTAGACCACCCTTCTATGTCGTTATCGAAAGGTAGAACTGGTGGCTCAGCGATCAATTTATCGGGACCATCGATGTGATCATTCAGGAAGATGCCGCAAAACCAGCTTTGCGCCATCAACGCGCCGGTATCACGGCTCGTCGAATCAAGCCGCATGGCTATATAAGCGCCTATGCGCGTTTGCCGCATTGCGCAAACGGTGCCTTGTACCTGCATTATTTGGCCAGGTCTTAGCGGCGACAGTACGCGTGTATCCTGCTGAACATGAATGCAGCGCCACATCCGTGCATCATCTGCGCCCAGCAATTCGCGATATGGCTGCCCGTT
This sequence comes from Alcaligenaceae bacterium, assembly GCA_013416395.1. Lineage (GTDB taxonomy): Bacteria > Pseudomonadota > Gammaproteobacteria > Burkholderiales > Burkholderiaceae_B > Allopusillimonas. Next base: position 46,870 of record JACCEP010000003.1, on the reverse strand, counting down.
CATGACCTGCCACTCTGGTACCACCATGAAAGTGGGCAGACCAACAATCCCGCCGGGACGCAGGTCGTTAAGATAGACATCTTCCGTAGCGCCCAGAGCGGCTGCGTAGCTCATGATACGCCGCGTCGAAAGCTCGAACTCGATGCTGGGCAGTGCCACGCCAACCGCCGTAACAGGTAGGGCAACATCTTTGGTCATCACTTTCTCACGATATAGTTAATGTCCTCGCGATCACCCTGCCCCTTCGGGAATTGTGTGCGCAACACATTTTTTCGAATTTTTCCGGTGTCGGTTCTTGGCAAGAGGTCAGCGCTGAACGCGATGTAACGTGGCAGACAGAAGCTGGGTAGACGCGGGTGAAGGAAATCCAGCAGCTCTTGTATGGTCAAGAATGCACCCGGGCGCAGAACGACGATAGCCTGCACTTCTTGCTCTCCCTCGTGAGCGGCGACCCCGATGACTGCCGCTTCCATCACGGAAGAATGTAGCTGAATCTGGGACTCGACCTCGTGAGAGGAAATATTCTCGCCGCGACGTCGAATGCTGTCCTTGAGACGATCAACAAAGAAAAATGATCCCGCAGCGTCTTGAACGCAGATGTCTCCTGTGTGAAACCACAGGTTGCGCCAGGCTGAAACCGTCGCCTCAGGCTGATTGAGATAACCCGGACTGATCGTCCAGGGCTGCACGTCCCGAACGACGAGTTCGCCTGGCTTTCCGCGTGCTACCTCTCTATCGTATTCGTCAACTACCCTTGCTGAAACACCTGGCAGAGGCAGCCCGCAACTCCCATCGGGATGCGCTGAGAATCCCCTCGTGTGCAAGGGCACACTCAGTTCGGTCATGTTGAACCAGCTCATGACAGCAACACCAAAGCGTTCACAGAATTCCGACGCGTTCTTGAGCACAGGAACCATCAGCACTTTGCGCAACGTGTGTTCGCGGTCATCCGCCTGAGGCGACGCGGCGTTCAGGAAGGTGGCCACCGAACCAAGCATCATGGTGGCGGTAACACCATAAGCCCGAACATCTGGCCAGAATGCACTGGACGAGAACCGCTTGCGCACGACAACACTCGCTCCGGCAATCAATGCTGCACCCATGCAATGAGGCATCGCGACATGACACATTGGACTCGTCATATAAAAGACATCATCTTCTGTGAGATATGGCGCCACACTCTCCGCCGTTCGCCAAGCCTGCATGTGCGTATACAGTACTCCCTTGGATGGCCCGGTGGTTCCTGAGGTGTAAAAAATCGACATGCAGTCAGAAGCCTTTGGGAATGGCAACTCGGTGAGATCGGGAAGCGAGGTATGCCCTTCTTCTGGCGAATTAACCTCGTCCGAGCGCCAGAGATCAATCAGGCCCGCAGAGATTTGAAATGAGGCATCACGACCTCCATCAAAGATCAAGGGAAAATCAGGAATTTGATTTTTCAGCTCGTCGATCCGAACCCAATGCGCGCTATCCGTAATCAGCGCCTCTGCACGGATATCGTTAATTTGGTGCGTCAGGATGGGACCACGATAGGCCTGGTTCAGCGGCACCGAAACCGCACCGATTCGGGATAATGCCAGCCATATCAACGCATAATCTAGGCCGTTTTCCATCCACAGGATGCAGCGCATCTCCGGCTTGACACCACCTCGAAGCAGACGCTGGGCCAAGCGCTCGACTTCTGTGTTCGCCTGCCCGAAGGTCAATGCACGCGATGCCTCTCTAAGGAAAATACGGTGTGGGCACGACTGCGCCATTCGAGCCAGATGTTGGCAATACAAATACAAATTGGGCATATCAGATATCACATGTAAGGGACATCGAAAACTTCACGAGACGCGCTGCGACAAGAGGTCATTTGCGTTTGAAGAAAGCGTCCAACGCAGTCTTGTGTGCATCTGTGGCCTGGCAAGCTACATATTGCTCAAGATCCATATAGCTCATGGCATGGTTCAAGGCATTTGCGGCAACACTAATTGACTGCTTGGTCATGCGTAATGGCGCAGGCGAAACAGATAACAGACGCTCAGCGATCTGTAGTGCTTCGTCCAGCGCACCACCGGTATCCGACAGGACATCGACCAGTCCCCACTGCTCGGCAACACGTGCATCCACGTTCTGCGCCAACATGACGAGCTTTCGCGTGTGCGCCGGGCCGATTAATGAGACCAGACGCGGCAAGCTTTGCCAGCTCATGTTCATCCCGTTGAGCAGTTCTGGAGCACCAAGCACCGCACCCGAGGCGGCAACGCGAAAATCACAGGCAAGCGAGAAGGCCAGGCCTCCCCCGAGACAATAGCCTTCAATTGCGCATATCGTGACTGCATCTAAACTTTCCCATGTCGCGCAGGCACGCGCGCCAATCGCATGAACTGCCAGACGTTCTTCTGTTGTCAACGACTGGTAATCACGGACCTCGGATTGCTTCAGATTCATCCCTGCGGAGAAATCAGTGCCGCCTCCACTAACCACCACTACTCTGATATCGGCGTCACTTTGCAAAGCGTTTGCCGTCGCCCATAGCTCATGCAACATGGCATAAGACATGAGGTTGTAACGCCCTGCGCCTTTCAGCGTTATTACAGCTAGATGGGGTTGTGGACGCGTTATCTCGATATGTTGCATGCTCAGGTCCTAAGTTAAAACAAAATTCGGCTAAATCGTGTGTTCACTTTTCAACACACGAAGCGCGAACGCCTCAAGGTATTCAAAAAGCTTCTGCACAGCGACGTCGGCAGCATCCTCGTCGCCCATGGCGACCGCCTCCATCACATTTAGATGCCGCTCAATGGCCAATTCTGCTTCGTGACTGCTCCATTGGTTTCGGTGGTAATACCAGAACCGACGTGAGTGCGCATGCATGGGCGCAATAACACCGCCCAAGAAAGGGTTCCCCGTGGCCTCGACAATCAGGTCTTTGTAGGCTTTATCTGAATACACAAACACGGCCTGATCAGGAGCCATAATGCCTTCTTTTAACTCATTGATCAGATTGTGCATGTGCCGAGCCTGCTCTTCGGAGCGCCGCTTGGCGGCGCGCGTGGCAGCGAATCGCTCTATCTGATGGCGCAAGTCGAGCAGATGCAGATACTGTTTGATCTCGACATGGGTCACAAAAGCGCCCTTGCGCGGCAGAATCTGAATGAGCTTATCGTCGGCAAGTCGCCTCAATGCCTCGCGTATCGGAGTTCGACTGATCCCAAGTTCGTTGCCGAGCTGTTGCTCAGACAACATGAAATCCGGGGGATACTCGATCTGCACAATGCGCGCCTCTATCACATGATAGGCATGGTCGGCTGCATTTTTCGAATCAAACTCAGCACTGGGAACGGCGATTCCATTGGCTGCATCTGAGGAACGCTTTTCTTTTGCTGCCTGTGTCGTCATTTGAATATTGTCCTAGAAACAAGTCTCATGAAGGGTGGATAATCAACTGAATTATCGCTCATTGACACCCGCCGCTTTCGCCACAGCGCCAGCAACCGCTCTTCGGTCTACCTTGCCGGTTGCGTTGCGTGGGAGCGCGGGCAAGAATGTCACAGATTTGGGAACCTTATAACCGGCGATATGGTGCCGACAATGCTCAAGGATGTCGTGTATGCATACCGCATCAGTGTAGACAGGCACCACCACAGCGTGGCCCACCTCACCCCACTTGTCATCTGGAATCGCAATCACAACGACTTCTTGCACTCCTTGCATTTTTTCGATTGCACGCTCTACCTCCGCCGGATAGACGTTTTCCCCGCCTGAGATGTACATGTTTTTGCAACGATCCACAACATAAAAATAGCCATCGTCGTCCTGCCTGACCATATCTCCTGTTCGGAACCAGCCATCCACAAAGGACTTGCGTGTTTCCTCTGGACGGTTCCAATATCCTTGGGTGATTGACGGCCCACGAACCCATAGCTCCCCAATTTCACCCTGGGGTACCACTTCGCCGCGCTCATCAGCCACCCTAACCTCCATCTGCGCGACCGGCAACCCTGCGGAGCCTTGCTTGTCAAACGCACGGTGGGTACTCAGGATGGTGACGGTCGGCCCCGTCTCCGTCATACCGAAAGTCTGCTGCATGCCTGCACCCTTTTCGGCGTACGCCTGCAACAAGGCGATAGGCATGGGTGCACCGCCTACTCCTATGCTGCGTATTGATGACAGATCGGCAGCAACAAACTCGGGTAATTGCTGCATGAACAGGTAATTGGCCGGAACGCCAAACACATGGGTGCTGTGCGTGAGCAACTGCAATGCACGCCTGGGGTCAAACCGCCGCATTACCGTCACACACCCACCCGCCAACAGGCAGGGATTGGCCGCCAAATTCAACCCGCTGGTGTGGAACATGGGTAAAAACGTCAAGCCGTGACTATCTGACGCTACCCCGGTTTCAAAACCATAGTTCAGCGCGTGAAATAGAACCATCCGGTACGAAATCATGACACCTTTCGGCATGCCGGTGGTGCCAGATGTATAGATCAGCGTCCAGGTGTCACCCTGCATATTCTCATAAGGCGTGCCCAGTGAAATTCCTTCGGCAATGGCAGACTCGTATTCGCAGGGGCCACCGTGCTCATTCATGGACATAAGACGAAGATCGTCCTTAGCCTGCGCAACCTGAGTGGCGGTCTCCGAAAAATCGGTGTCGTAGAGCAATATCTTTGCGCCACAATCTTCCAGGATATCCTTGAGCTCATCGGAAGCCAAACGCACATTCAATGGAACAAAAATCGCACCAATGCGCTGACACGCAAACTGAACTTCGATGATGTTTGTAGAGTTATGCGCCAGTGTTACAACGCTATCACCAGCCGCCAGATCATATTGCGCTCTCAGGGCGCCCGCTAGCGCCTCGATACGCCTGTCAAGGTCAGCGTAGGTAAAGCTTCGCGAAGAATAATCATCGACAAGCGCGGGTTTGTCCGGATGGCTGCGGGCGTGCGGAGCAATCCAGTCGTAGATCCTGATATCTGGCATGTTGGGCTTTAGTGTAAGTGTTGCGTAATACCGGGGACTGAGAAGACAGCCCCCGGCTCAGCTCAAGCGAGCTGCGGTTTATTTCTTGTCACCCGAGAGCACGCCTTGCCGTGCACTGTCTGGCACCACAATGTCAGTAAGCACCTCCACAATGCCAGGCATGCTGTCTCCTTAAATCATTAGTTTTTATATTTGCACAGCCCAGGAGCCCTATGAACCACTGAATTTGGCTTTACGTTTTTCTTTAAAATGCGCGACACCCTCTTTGAAATCGTCACTGAGTATGCTGTGGTACATCTCGTAATTAGCCTGCGTAATTGCTTCGCCCAGTGTCTCGAAAGGCGCTTCCCAAAGCTGACGTTTCATGACGCGAACAGAGCGCGGAGACACATCTTCGGATAAGCTCATAGCCAGTTCGCGGGCTGCGCTAAGCAAAGCGTCTGGCTCCACGACACGGTGAAGCATCCCCATTGACAACGCTTCGGCCGCGTCAACCTTGCGCGAAGTCAGCAACAAGTCCAATGCGCTGGCATGTCCGATTACCTTAGGTAAGATCCAGGCGATACCGTGCTCGGCAATCAACCCACGTTTCGCAAACGCAGTGGCAAACACGGCTTTATTGGATGCAATGCGAAAGTCACTGTACAGAGCGAAGATCAGACCAAGTCCGGCAGCAGCCCCATTGATTGCAGAAATGACGGGCTTCGAAATGCTTGGGAAGTACGAATATCGCGCCTGGTAATCGCTTCTGCGATTCATGTCATACGGGCGCATCCACTCGCGCGCACTGATATCACCAGGAGGCAACACCTCCAACTCGTCCATGTCCATCCCTGCGCAAAACGCCCTTCCTGCTCCGGTCAATATGACTGCACGAACCTTGTCGTCCACATGTGCCGATTGCATAGCGGCATACAGCTCACCCTCTAAAACCTTTGTGAGCGCGTTCATGCGTTCAGGCCGATTCAGGGTGATCGTGGCAATTGCGGCATCAACTTCGTAGGTGATCTGTGTGTACATCGTGCTTCCTGATTGAGAGATTGGGAGGACTATTGATGCATTAAAACATTAGATTTATTACGTACATACTACTTGTACATCAGAAGAACGTCAATGTTTAAAAGAATATGACGAATTAGTGTTTTAGTGGGTAACGCGAACTCTGTGCGCTGCAATAGCGACAGTGGCCACCACCAATAGTCGAAGCACTCCGATGACTATGAATTACAAGTGCTACAAGCCTAGGAGCGACCCCGTGCGACGACACGCGAGGCCGCCGATGACCAAGCAAAACTAGCTCGACTACCGGGCTTGATTGTGTGGTCGATATGTCCGCTTCGCGCCAACAGCCTTGTGCCAGAGCCCGTCACGGCCTCTACACGGACCGTCGCCCCAGAGAAGACGACATCGTCGATGACGACCGGCACCGCATTATCGAGCAGCGCAGGTGTTGGGGCGTTTGCATCTGCACTCAAAAGCGTTACATCTTCAGGTCGGATCATCAATTTGATCGGCCCATTTGACTCACCAGGGAGCACGACGAAGCGACCATCTGAACACTCCATATGTCCGTTCTCCAATGAGCCAGAAAAGATATTGGAGTCACCAAGGAAGGTCGCTACAAACTCAGACGCGGGATAGTTATAGAGCTCTTCGGGGGTTCCAATCTGTTCGATCGCCCCATCACGAAACACGGCAATACGATCCGATAAAGTCATAGCTTCGTCTTGGTCGTGTGTCACAAAGATGATCGTCACACCGAGCTCCCGATGCAGGCGACGAAGTTCAAGCTGCAAACTCTCTCGCAAGCGCTTATCGAGTGCGCCCAGTGGCTCATCAAGCAACAGCAACTGAGGTTCGAACACTACCGCGCGTGCGAGCGCCACGCGCTGCTGCTGTCCTCCTGAAAGCTGATCGGGTCGACGGTCTGCGTACTCTCGCATATGAACCAGATCGAGGACGGCGTTGACCCGATCCGCAATGTAGGCGCGGTCCGGACGCGGGCGTCGTTGCAGCAGTGGGTAGGCGATGTTCTCGGCTACCGTCATGTGTGGAAATAGCGCATAGCTCTGAAAGACTACTCCAATGCCCCGCTTGTAAGCCGGGATCCATGTCAAGTCTTTGCCGTCCAGGAGAATCTCGCCTTTATCTGGTTGCAAGAAGCCCGCGATCAGATTGAGCGTTGTTGTCTTGCCCGACCCACTGGGACCAAGGAAAGTAATGAACTCACCCGGTTCAATGGAGAGATCGATATCCCTCAGCACGGTGAGCTTACCGTATGTTTTCGCCAGATTCCGAAGATGAACGGCGGCGCCTTTCGTCGGGTTAGTATTCATTTTAATTACGCTTTTTGTTGGTGTAGATCATCGTAAGCACGACTATGAGCGTCGTTAACACGAGCAACATGGTGGACGCGGCTGCAACAGTGGGGTCAACGTCACTCTCGATAGAGCGATACATCTGAACCGGCAAAGTACGCATCCTCGCACCGCTCAAAAACAGTGAGACCACAACCTCGTCAAAGGAGATAACGAAGGCGAAGAGCCCGCCTGTCAGCATTCCCGTACGTATCATTGGTAACACGACGCTAACGAACGTGGTCCACTTGGAAGCCCCAAGACTGCTAGAGGCATGCTCCAGCCGCGAGTCGAACTGCTCTAGCGCCGCAGCTATTGGCAAAAAGGCGAAAGGGAGTGCCTTCAATGTATGCGCGATGACAAAGCCAGTTACAGAGCTGTTTAAATGCCAGTTCAAAAAGAGACCGTAGATCGCAATCGCAATGACGATTCCTGGCATGATCTTCGGTGTTAGAACGATGGCACGGATCAACATTCGCGCGCGCGGGGAAACCCGTGTCAGCGCAAGCGCCGTAAGCACGGATAGCGCTGTAGCAACCACGGTGACCAAGGCCGCCACCTGCAGAGAACTGATGAATGATCCCCACCAGTCAGGCTGCGTGAAGAAGTTTCTATACCATGTGAGAGAAAACCCGGTCGGCGGGAAGACGAAACTGCGATTCTCTGGAAAACTAATCGGCACTACCACTAAACCCGGTAGCATCAGCAACGCCGCGACCAGACCGGACCAAAGCAACAACAACCGAGGTTTACGCTCGCCCATGGGCTCTGGCACCGAAAAACGGGCCACTGCTTTGCTGGACAAGTCGAATCGCCGCATGATCGGCAGCACCAAAATGAGCGCCGAAACTAACATAACGACCGAGGCGGTGGATGCCATCACGACGTTCAAATCGTTATTGACGAGAGAATAGATCAGGTATGAGAGGAGCTGACTTGAAGGCCCTCCGACCATGCCGGGAATGATATAGAAGCCCAGCGAGGTAACAAACACTATGACGGATCCTGACACGACGCCAGGCATTGACAATGGAAAGTAAATACGCCAGAAAGTGGTTCGGCGATGAGCACCAAGTGAAGTTGAAGCGGTTCCGAGCCGATTATCAAAGCCTGCCATTACGCTGTAAAGCGGAAAGATCATGAATGGCAGCATGATCTGTACCATCGCCAGGTTGACACCCAATGTGGTTCCCCGCAGCACCAGCGAGCCCATTCCGAGCGATTGAACCAGTTGATCAATAATGCCGTTTCTCTGCAAGAGCACGATCCACGCGAAGCTACGAACCATCACACTCGTGAAAAAGGACAGAAGAACAATTCCAGACAAGACCTGTAGGACCCATCCGCGCGTCCTCGACATCAAGTATGCATAAGGGTAGCCGAGCAGCAGACAAAACACCGTAACAACCGATGCGCTGACGAGCGTCCGAATTAGGATGCGTACATAGGTATTGCTCGAGAAGAACACGGCATAAGAATGCAAGAAGCCGCCCTCTCCTTGTAGACTGGTCCCAATAATACCGACCATTGGCCACGCGAAGAACACCATCAAGAACAACATCACAGGCAGCAGGAGCCAGACGGGCCCCAACCGAAAAGATGGACTTCCGCGCCGTATCACTTGTTGAACCACTCTAGCCAACGCTGTTGTATTTCAGTTTCGTGATCTGCCACCCACTGGAGATTAGGAGTGATGGACGTGGCAATGCGATCTGGTGTGCCAGCAAATAGCTTCATGCCGACCTCATCGAGCTTGGGCTTGGCAGTGAGCACCGCTGGAGTCACCGGGTAAAGTTCAGCCAATTTTTCCTGGCGAGCTCCATTGGTGGCGTAGCGAATGTAGTCGGCACTGGCCTTGGGATAAGGTGCACCTTTGGGAATTGCCAATACGTTGTTGTATATGAATTGTTGATTCCAGACTGGTTCAAAGGGTGCCCCGTTTTTCAGTGCTGGATAGGCACGCGTCGACCACGCCATGATCATGTCGACTTCCTGACTTTCCATCATCTGCGTGGACTGCGCTCCAGTTTGCCAAAACACCAAGTTCGGACGCAATTCGGTTAATTTGCGGAATGCGCGATCAAGATCAAGTGGATATAGGTCTTTCGGTGCGACACCGTCGGCAAGCAGCGCGACCTCAAGCGTGACGCCTTGCACGCTATTTCGGATTGCACGAATACCCGGGAACTTCTTCACATCAAAGAAATCTGCCCAGTCCTTAGGGCCGCCGTTCGGGAATTTTTTGGTGTTATAGAGCATGATGTATGCGTAACCCGAAGCCGGCACACCGCAAGCGTTGCCGAAGCCGGGGAGAACATCTTTGCGGTTTTGAAGATCTTCAGGAAGCTTTTCGAACAGAGTGCCGCAGTGGCGCAACGTGTAATTTGGAGGCACCTCCACTACATCCCAGCTTACATTGCCAGCCTTCACCATCTGCTGCAACTTGGGTATTGACACTGGGCCATCACCAAGCACCTTGATACCTGTCTCCTGTGTGAAACCTTTGCCCCACGCCTCCAACGTCGCAGCTAGATACGGACCAGCCGGGTTCGCAGTGACGATCTGCTCTGGTTGAGCGAGGGCTCCGGAGCTATACGTTCCTGCGATGGTCAAGGTCGCGATGGCGCACACGATTTTCATATTCATTTGGTTGTCTCTCCTTTACTGGTTTTAGATCACAATTCAAGAGCTCATTGCGAGTGCTTGGGACCCACGCGGGCATCAAGCACAATCAGCCTTCCAAGAACTCAATGACTATACGAACAGCAACAATGGCACGCTAACTTTCGGATTGTGCGTTGGCGTTATACGAATACTAGTTGTATATCAGCCGAATGTCTACGATACATCAGTAGGGATAACCCGATACAAAGCATACGCGACGAGGTGGTATTGATATTTTTTGTGGCGCCTGCGCCTCGTGTGCTATTCAACCTTTTTGCATCGAACAAGAAGAGTTGGCTGGCGGCAAGGCAAGCTCTGAAATAATTCGATCAGCGCTACGACATTGAGTGCAAATTGAAGAACTTGCCTGTTCAACAACGTCGACAGCAACAGCCCACTGCTATCTGCCGCTGTACGTGTTTTGCGGCCATCGTGCGCAATACGTGGCGGGTTCGTATCCTGCTTGCTTCGCACCATCCGTTGCGTCTATGTGCATGCTGCTCACACCATGGCCCCGTAACCCGCACTCTTAATGGCCAATTAAACTAACCCACTAGAAGGTGCGGTCAAAAGTAATGGCCATTGACACGCACTAAGTGCTGGTAACAGCAAGCTATAAACCAACGGGGGACATAGAGGCAATTGTGCTTGCGGTAATGAAAAACTCATTCAAGCTAGCGTCAAACACTTCCCAGACACAGCGACCGGCTGCTCGATCCTGAAAATCGGCAGCTCCAACTTCGTGATGAGATTTGCGGGCTAGACGGTACTGGGCGGATTTTTACTCTTCGAATGCGCCAGAGGATTAGTTCTGCCCAACGATTGGATTGCTCAGAAGGTTTTCAATTTCAATCCTGCACAGAACGTCTGGTTGCACGTAAGCGGGCAGATCGTTGCTTAGTCCGACTCTTCTGAAGCCCCGATGCCCACGTCAATTATCAGTAACCTTTATCAAAATCGATTTGATTTATCAGCGGCTCACCGCGCATGGCTCGACGCACATTTTCAGCAACTTGGGGGGCTGCCGTAGCCGGCGTCAAGATTCCGGCAACGTGCGGTGTAATTAGAATGCCAGGATGACCCCAAAACGGATGGTCAGTTGGAAGCGGCTCCACTGACATGACATCAAGTGTAGCTGCTTCGATACGACCTTGACCTATTGCAGTCAAAAGGTCCGCTTCAATCAGATGGTCACCGCGGCCCATATTGATCAGGAAGGCGCCTGGCCGAAAATGTGTGAACAGATCGCTCGACAAGATACCTCTGGTCTCGGCAGTCAACGGAAGTAAATTGATTAGAATATCAACTGCACCAACCAATTGTGACAAGCCTGCGGCGCCATTATAGGTTTGGATGTTTGAGAGTTCACGCGCCGTTCTGCTCCATCCATGCACTTCAAAGCCATCGGTGACAAGTGCATCGGCGACTGCAGTACCCAACTCTCCCAAGCCTAGTATGCCGACTGCCGTTTCTCGGTTCAACCGGGGCAGCTCGTACTTCCAAGCCGATTCGCGCGAGGCTACTTCATAACGATGAAAACGTCGGTGGTAACGGTAGACTGCCGTCTTCGCATACGCGACTATATGCTCCGCGAGGGAATCGTCGACCGAACGTGCCAGAGGCACGCCTAGTGGCATACGAGCGCGGTCGAACTGGTTGATACCTGCTGACAGCGAAACGATTGCGCGCAAATTACAGAACTCGACCAGCCCATCGGGTGGCAGACTATACATAACCCCAACGTCCATGTCCCCTGGCGTATCGCAGTGTGGCCCAACGATGAAATCAAAATTATCACCGAGCTCAGCGACGAGTGCTTCCCGCCAAACCGCAGCGAGATCGAGCCTGCTGTAAAAATAAATGCGGGGACGAGTACGTTTCATATTGGCCTAGGTGATAACAGCAGTCAAGAAAATCCGAGCCTTACAAACAACCTTAATATTGGAGGGAATCTCTGTTTCAAATACCTATGGAGACTCTGAACAAGTCCGAAGCCGAAAAAACAGACTCAATAAACTCAATTTTTACGGCAGCGGGCTCAGCTGAAAACCGACTTGTTCAGACCTTCCCTAACCTTGCTACTGGTCGGTTAACCATATTGTTGTTGTCCTGCGGTGGATAGGCCAGCAATGCGGCTTCGATGGGCTCAGTACCCCAACCAGGACGATCCGGCATGATCAAATGGCCGTCAACATATTCTGGAACGTGCGTGAACAGTTCGTGATCCCACGAAACGCGATCGATATCAGTTTCCATGATCCGCAAGTTCGGTACTGCAGCACAAAAGTGCGCATTCATCATCGTGCACAAATGACCGTAGAAGTTGTGGCAAGCAACGTTAATCTCATACGCCTCAGCGGCTGCTGCAATCTTCATCGATTGCCAAACCCCATTCCAGGGCGTGTCAACGATCGCAACGTCGACCGCTTGTGCGCGGAAGAACGGCAGGAACTGTTGTAGGCCGATAAGTGTCTCGAGGCCTGCAATCGGATGCGCACTTTTAGAGCGGATCAATGCCATGGCCTCAGGATCCAGCGTATCGAGTTCGACCCAAAAAATATCAAGATCATTGATCTCGCGAAGCAATTCCAAATAGCCTTCCGTACGCGCATTAAAGTTCAGATCAACCAAGATATCCATGTCAGGGCCAGCCTCAGCGCGCATCACTTCAAGATGGCGACGCAAGTTTTGCCGTGTCTTACGGTCGACGTTGCGACCAGGATCAAACGGGTTGCCAAAGCCTGGCGCCCAGTTCTTGATCTTGTCATTTTCGTCATACTCGAAGATATTGGTTTTTAGGCCCGTAAAACCACGCTCACGCACTTCACGAGCGATCTGGCGCACGCCGTCGAGATCGAAAATCGGCGGCGAGAAATGCTCCGTTCTCGCGCGGTAAGACACACAGTGGGACCAATAAACCCGAATCCGATCACGCACTTTGCCACCAAGAAGCGTGTAACAAGGGACCTCAAGCGTTTTTGCCTTCGCATCTAAAAGTGCGTTCTCGATCGCTCCAAGCGCCTGTCCAACAACACCACCCTGACCCGGCCGAGTCACATTACGCAGATCTTCCCGAATATGCTCGTGGTCCATCACGCTTTGGCCGATCAGACGATGACCGATTTGCTTGATCACCGCATCAACGCCAGGTGAGCCGAAGTTCTGATCGAACTCGCTCCAGCCTGCAACGCCGTCTTCAGTAGTAATTTTCAGAAAATAATAATTTCGCCAAGAATTGTTGCAAGAAAAAGTTTTAACTTCGCTAATAATTGCATTTTTTATATTCATTGAAATATCTCCTTTATTGATTCCCGATCACAGCTTATGAGTGCACCGCACCAGCCCAGACACAACCAGGGCACCGCGGGCGATTAGTGTTGTGAGGAATACACGAATAGCGACAAACTCGTTCTAAGCTTTCATTCACTCATTGCGATTGGAATATTAGGTGTATATCAGTTGAATGTCAATGTTAAATCATGGCAACCGAAAGGAAGACGCGGGGCATCGTTTTTTTCCACAATGAGGCTGGCGAGCTTAACGCCTCGAGACGGGCAGCGTTTCAACAGTTGCTTCCGCAGCGCGGGCCTCTAACTATATGATTGGCGCGTAGCTCTTGCGAGCTCTCGATTAGGAACTGACACGCTACGCGATAGTGCTCGTTTTATCCGAAGAAGACATACAAATATCGGACAGAGCTACTCTGTTAACGATATAGGCCTGGTCGCAGGCTGAAAAGACAATGGCCGTGGAAGAGGCAGACGCACAAATGAAAACCGACGCCTACACAGAGTGCAGAGGCGTCGGCGCGGTCTTTTTATCCACACGGCACATGGCTCCGTGCTTCACATGGGCAACCCTTCAGTTGTATCTCGCCCCAATGTGTTTACACCTCAAGCACGATACCGCTCAATCATCGCCACTGTACGCTCCGCCGCACGCACTGCATTGCCATGATCCTGCGAAAAATTAAACCGTATGCTTGACTCAGAGTGCGGGCTAAACTCGGTGCCCGGCGTCACGATAACCCCAGCCTGCAAGCGCAGTGCGCGAACAAACTCCAGCCCCGATAGCGTTAGCTTGGGCAGCTGCGGAAACAAATAACTACCCGCCTGGGGTGTACGCGCCTGCAGGCCTTCTGCGCCGCGCAGTACCTCAAGCATGTCGTCGCGTATGGCCTGGTGCTTGCGGGTGCGGTCTAGCATCCAGCCTTCGGGTTCTGCAAACCACGTCTTCAGCACCGCCTGGTTATACCCGGCGGCGCGCAGCGCCACGATGGCCTGCAGCTTTTCCATGCGGCTAATAATCTTGGGCGAACCAAACGCAACACCTACCCGATACCCGCTCATGGATTCCGTTTTTGAAGGGCCAATAATGGTGATGATGTCAGCATCGCCCATATCCATGGCGCGCAGGTGCGTATATTGTTGCCCGTCATATAAAAGGCGCGAATAAAGCTGGTCAACAATCACGGTTACCGAATACCGGGCCGCTAGTTGTGCAATGCTGGCAATTTCTTGCGCCGAATACACCACACCGGCAGGGTTATTGGGATTAGAAAAAATAAACACTTCTGTGCCGTTTTTAAACGCGGCTTCCAGCACATTTAAATCAATGCCCGACCCCGATTCGGTACCCAGATAATCCATGGGCACAGGAACAAGCTCGCCCTCAAAAAACTCAACCAGCTTACGGTTGGCAAAATAATCAGGCTGAACAATGGCAACTTTGGTGCCACGTGCGATGGTGCTGGCTGCGGCCAAAAACAGCGCACCTTGCGTGCCCGAGGTAATAATTAGATCTTCATCACCCGCAACCGGCGCTTTGGTAAAGTCAGCCAATTTTCCGGCCAGGTCTTGGCGGATCTCCAGGCTACCGCGATATTCCGTATACGCCTGCGCAGCACCACGCTTAACGCCTTCGGCGAACACGTCAAAAGAGCCGGGTATGGGCGTAAATGCATCCACATCGCCATGAGAAAAGTCCACCGTGGGGCCATCCAGATTATCGCCTTTCAAGGCCGGCGCGTCTTCAGCACTATTCTGGCGCACTTCTTGACCAGGCGCACTGTCAGTGCCCAATTTTCTGAATTTTTCGGTAAGCAGATCCATCACTATTCCTTATAAGTCTTTTATCAAAGCCAAAACAAGTAGCCCAGCGGCCTTGCCAAGAGCCCAGTGTCGCATCAACACCGAACGAAATAAAGCTACAATAAATGATGCAACTCATTATTTATTCTGATCAGTCATGATTACAGAGTTACGCACCTTTTTAGCCGTGGTGCGCCATGGCGGTTTTGCACGGGCAGGCGAGCATATCGGCCTGACGCAAGGGGCGGTCAGCGGTCACATCCAGCGGCTGGAAGAGCAGATTGGGCATACCCTGTTTGACCGCACTGGTCGACGTGCCATCTTGACGCCAGCCGGGCGCGAAGTGCACCGCCGCGCTGAAGACATCGTGTCCGCCGTAACCGAACTAGGCAAGCTCGACAACACCACCGGCACACGCGGCACACTTGCTTTGGGTGCCATCACTTCCGCTCAGCAATCGTGGCTTATGAAAGCCTTGGCCGCATTTCGCGTTAGCTTTCCGGGCATGTCGGTGCGTGTTCTGCCGGGAGCATCACTGAATATATTGGGGCAAATCGATTCGGGCGAAATTGACCTGGCTGTGATGGTGCGCCCGCCGTTTATCCCCCCTCCCGAAATCCACTGGCATTCGCTGCTGCGCGAGCCATTTGTAGCGCTGGTTCCGGCCGATTATGCGGGTAACAACTGGCAGGCCGCCTTGCACGACCTGCCCTACATACGTTATGACCGTTCATCATTTGGTGGCCGCGCCATAGACCTATACTTGCGACGCGAACAGATTAACGTTCAAGATGCTTTAGAACTGGACGAAGTCAGCGGCTTGGTTCAAGCCGTAGAACATGGCATAGGTGTAGCCATTGTGCCCATGACGGCCGCGTATTTGCCCTACAGCGACAAGCTGCGTGTACTACCCCTTACCGGCAACCCGCCCTTTCGCGAAATCGGCATCGCGCAGCGCTCAGTATGCCGCTACCCAGAAATAACCAACCAACTGGTAAAGCTGATTGATCACTGTGCAGCCAGCAGCGCACAAGAAACCTTGCCCATCATGCAGCACTACAACTACGCCTCAGCCTATGTGGGGGATGGGCCCAATCTCTGAAGTCGAGCATCAACCTCATCCGCGCACTTAGCCTTCCACATATACTCAGGCAACTGGCTTTCAAGCATCCGTTATACGTAATCGCGCAAAACGCCATGCCCAACGCAAACCGGCGGTTGCCGCTGCGAGCGAAGAGCTTACACAAGGTGTTGGCGCAAACGGCACGGGTAAACCCACCAAACAACACATCACACGTATGAAACGTCGGTTACAGCATCACACTCGACAATAACCTGTTCAACACAAAAGACGGCAGCCTTCGTGCGGGCTGGGGCTGTTTGACGGGATTAGGAATGCGCCGCGCGCACGTGCCTGAGCGGGGATGCAAGGCCGCAATTGTTCGAGCGGGACGCGTGTCTGGAGCCCAGTGGGCTCCAGACCCCGCGAGTTTTGCGGCCGCCCCGATCAGGCGCGGGCGTGCGGGAAGTCGGGCACCGCCCGACCGCATGACGGCCGGAAAACAGCCCCAGCCCACACGAAGGCGTCAAAAGAACCAATTTTCAGGCGCTACGATTAGCCACGCGGGAAGTCGGCCCTACGCCGCCCCAACCACCACCGGCATCCCCTCATGCTGACTCCACTCACTCCAAGACCCCGCATACAGCGCAGACCCATACAAGCCAGCCGCCTCCATCGCCAACACATTATGGCAAGCCGTAACCCCCGAACCGCACTGATGCACAATCTGCTCGGCAGGCCGGTTAACCAGTAACGCACCAAACTCTTGCAGCAACTGCGGCACAGGCTTAAACCTGCCGTCTGTGCCCAGATTTTGCTGAAAGAACCGGTTTTTGGCTTTGGGAATATGCCCTGCCTTGGCGTCCATGGTTTCGTTCTCGCCCCTGAAACGCTCGGCCTTACGGGCATCGATGACCAGCCGCTGCTGGGTATCAATATTGGCCAGCACAAACTGCCTGTCCACCAAGTTCACCAACGAGGGCCGTGCGCTGACGCTGCCCTCTTTCACGCCACACATGCTGTCTGCTTGCGCGCCACCAACGCCGGCTGTCTGTGCGCCCTCAATACCGTCCGCCTGCACCGGCAACCCTGAAGCCTTCCAGGAAGCAAACCCACCGTTAAGCACAGCGCGACGCTCATGCCCCACCGACCCCAACAGCCACCAAAGCCGCGCCGCATACATACCCGCAGCATTGTCGTACGCCACGATAAGCGTGTCGTTGTTGGCCCCCAGCGCCTTCATGCGTTGCACAAAGTGCGCCGCATCCGGCAAAGGGTGACGACCGTTATGCCCATTCTTGGCGCTGCTCAGGTCAGTATCCAGGTTTACATACTGGGCATTGGGAATATGGCCCTGCCGGTAAATGGCTTCACCGGCAGCCGGGTTGGCCAGGTCAAAACTGCAATCGCAGATAAGCACCTTGCCTGCGCCGCCGGCCATCAGGTCGGCGAGTTCTTGTGCCTCAATTAATGGACGCGTGCGCATAGTGTTGTTACGCCTCTTCAAACTGGCTAAAGGCATCCATGGCGCGTACCGAATAGATGTACGCCGCGCCTGCATTCAGCGCAATGGCGGTACCCAGCGCATCGCTAAGTTCTGCAGCGGTCACGCCAGCCTTGCGGGCAGCAGCCACGTGGGCAGCAATACAGCTGTCGCAACGGGTGGTTACAGCCACGGCCAGGGCGATCAGTTCACGCGTCTTGGCATCCAGCGCGCCGTTCGAACCTTGTGCAGCGTTAAGGCCTTGAAACGCCTTCATCATGCCGGGGTTAGGCTCGGCAAAGCCTGCGCTTGCTTTGCGGGTGTCTTGAAGAAGTTCTGGCCAGTTGTTAAGCATAAGTATTCCGAAAATAAATGGTTAAAAAAATAGGTAAGGCAGCCAAGGTCTGAATACGCGGGGAATCCCCCACACGCTGCCAAGCCTGAAAACGTTGGCAAACCACGCACATTGCGCGGCATGCCTAAATGTCCAAATATCTAATTACACGTCGGTAAACCCCACGGGTTGCAGAGCCATAAAACATTGACCTAACCCGCACGCTGTAGAGCCTTGAAACCTTTGGGCCTCTCCATTTCAGCAAACCCCACACCTTGCAGGGCATGCCTAAACGTCCAACTATCCAAATATCAAACGTCTAAACGCTGAACGTCTAAAGAAAAACCTACCGCCCCGTAAACTTAGGTGCCCGCTTCTCTTTAAAAGAATTAAGTCCCTCAAGCGCATCCTGGCTCTTGGAAATAGCCTCTAGCCTGCGTTTTTGCGGGTAGTACTCATCCATGGGGCTGCGCGGCAGCGTCTGCAGGGCCAGGTGCTTCATGGTTTGCACAACCAGCGGTGCATTGGCGGCAATCTTGCGCGCCAGCGTCATGGCCTCGTTCACCTGCTCACCCACGGGCACAATCTTGTTCACAAAGCCTATTTCGTACGCACGCTGCGCACTCATGGGGTCGCCGGTAATGGCCCATTCAAGCCCCACGCCGTAAGGCATTTTCTTGGGAAACCCGCCCATAATCCCCTGAAAAATGCCAACCTTGGCTTCCGGGTAAATAAAGCTGGTCGACTCGCTGGCAATCACAATGTCTGAATACAGCGCAATGCTGGAGCCCGCGCCAATCACGTAGCCGCTCACCGCCGCAATAACCGGCTTGTCGCACGGCACGGCAAAGTTAGGAAGCGCTGGCCATACTTCTCCCGGCAAATCCTTCAAATCAGCGCCTACACAAAACGCGTCATTGCCTGCACCCGTAATAATGGCGACCAGGTCGTCAGACTCTGCAAACCGCACCCAGGCAGCGGTTAAACCTTCTGCTACCCCAGGGTTGATGGCATTGCGCTTGTCAGCGCGGTCAATGGTAATGAGCGCAATGCCCTCGTTCGATTCATATTTAACAGACATATTGTTTTCCTAAGTTGTTCTTTTAAGTTCAGGGCGTTTAGGCAACCACTGCAGCATCATCGGCAGCAAGCAATTCACCATCGGCAATCACGGCACGGGCATCGGCGGCAAGCAATTGGCCATCGGCAATAAACAGCGGGTTAATGTCCAGTTCGGTAAGGCCAGGCATTTGCATGGCTAGCTGCCCTATTCCTACCAAAATATCCACCAGTTGCTCGCGGTTTACCGGCTTGCTGCCACGCCAGCCATCCAGCAAAGGCTTGCAGCGCAGGCGGTCCAGCATGGCCCCGGCCTGTTCGCGGGTAAGCGGCGCCGGGCACAGCTGCACGTCTTGCATTAGCTCAACCAGCACGCCGCCCGCGCCCACCATTACCATGGGGCCAAACTCCGGGTCGCGTTGCAGGCCAACAATTAACTCCGCATCGGCACGTATCATGGGTGTAACCAGGTAGCCCGTCAGTTCATGCCCTTCCTTCTTCAGTGCCGCCGCAATGTCGTTGCACGCACTGCGCACTGCCTGATCGCTATCAAGATTAAGCTTGACCGCTCCAACGTCACTCTTGTGAACCAGCGTCGGGCTAACGGCCTTAATGACCACGGGCACGTCCATGGTCGCTGCTACGTCTATGGCGTAATCAATAGAACTTACGCTTTGCCATGGCGTAACAGGTATGCCCGCTGCCGACAGCAAACGTCGGGCGTCAGGCTCAGTCAGGTAACCGGTGCCCAGATCAGCTGGAATAGAAAACGCAGACACGGGCGCATTATCAGAGGCCAACGGGCGCTCACGCTTCCACAGGGCTGACAACACGCTGATGGCATCGTTAGGGCTTTCAACATAGCCATAGCCCTTACCGCGCAGAAACTGGCGGGCAATATCACCAACGGTACTGGCACCATGCACAAACAGCAGCGGCTTGCCGCACTGCTCGCCCACCCGAACGGTAGAATCTGCCACCTTGTCCATGTTTGGCTGCGTCGTCAAAAACACGATGCCTGCACCCACTTCTTCGTCTTCCATTACATGGCCCAGCGTCGTGGCAATGGCATCGCCAAAGCGCGGATCGGGCGCAGCCGCATGGTTGATCACACCAAAATCGATGGGCAGTTCGCGATGCGAAGGCGGCAGCACCTCAGAGATACCCTCGCGAGTGCGTTCAGACAACGCAGGCAACTCCAGGCCGATCTCATCCAGAGAGTCTACAAACAACGCCCCGCCACCACCCGATCCAGAAAACACCGCCACGCCCGGCTTACGCATGCGTTGGCCACGCGCCATAAGCTGAGCGCCTGCCAGTAAGTCAAACACGTTATCAAACAGATAAGCACCGTAAGCTCGGCAAATAGCCTCAAACGACGCCCAGGCGCCTGCCAGGCTGGCCGTATGCGACATCACGGCACGCTCGCCTGCAGCGGTGCGGCCAGACTTCACAATGAGCACAGGCTTGCCCACCTGCCGGGCGCGATTCAGCAGCTCGACAAATCGCGCCGGGCCTTTTACGGCTTCTATATAGAGCGCAATGATTTCCGTTTTGGGATCATCAATCAGGTAATCAAAAATATCGTTCTGGTCGACATCGGCCTGGTTGCCCAGCGACACCATAGAACTAAAGCCCGCACCCGTATCCACACCGCGTGCCAGCATGGCGCCCATCAGCGCACCGCTTTGCGACGCCATGCCTATGGGGCCTCTGGGTAGCTTATCTACATAAGCCATGGTCACGGCCGTGGTTGCTGCCAGGTTGTGATGGGTATTAAGCAAACCCATGCAGTTGGGGCCAATCAGACGCATTCCGCCCTTGCGGGCCTCTGCCACCAGTTGCTGCTCCATGGCCAGGCCTTCTGGCCCCGTTTCCGCAAAACCCGAGGTAATGGCAATAACGCTTTTTACGCCATTGGCCGCGCATTCCTTAACGCTGGCCAACGCCCGGGTGCCCGGCACCAGCAACACCGCCATATCAACGGGCTCAGGGCAATCACCCAGACTCGGGTAGCTTTGCACCCCCATCAGGATCTCGCCCTTGGGGTTAATGGGGAACACGCGGCCTTCAACCGGGTGCTTGCTCATGTAACTGAGCAAACGGCCGCCCCATTTGCTGATGTCGCCCGACGCGCCAACAATGGCAACGTTACGTGGATGCAGAAGTTCTTTAATTGAATGTGGAGAATTTATAGTCATGACTGGCCTGCCAGCTCCTGTTATTCGAGTTTCAGGTCGAGTTTGTTAATGAGGTCGCCGTAGTACTTTGAATCAACCTTGATCTTTTCCGCAAAGTCTTTACCGGTAATGGCTTTAGGCTGCATGCCGGTTGTTGCCAGTTTCTTGGCAATCGCAGGGTCTTTGGAAATCTTTTCAACTGCCGCGCTCAGGCGCGCCACAATCTCTGCAGGCAAGCCGGCCGGGCCCACCAGGCCGTACCACAGCTTGTCGTAGGCAAACGCCATATCAATGCCGGCTTCCTTGGTGGTTTGCGCATCGGGGTAAGCAGGCTCTCTTTTATCTGCCGCAATACCCATAAGCTTGAGCTTGCCGCCCGCCACCTGGCCCAGCAAAACCGGGTCAAACGCCATGGATACCCGGCCTTCAATCAGATCAGGCAGGTATTCACTGCTGGATTTATACGGAACGTGCAACATGTCGATGCCTGCCGCCTCAGCGAACACAACGCCCATTAAATGGGTGGATGTGGCCAGACCAGAGCTGGCGTAGCTGTACTTGCCAGGGTTCTTTTTGGCCTGCGCCACAAACTCAGAAATATTGTTGGCAGGAACTGTTTTAGACAGAATCAACACGTCCATGCCCGTTGCCAGCGTAGAAATCGGCGTAAAGTCTTTGATCGGGTTGTAGGTGGTTTTGCGTACGTTAGGCGTAATCGTAAACACAGCGGTCGGTGCCACCATCAGCGTGTAACCATCTGGCGCGGCTCGGGCTACCGTACTGGCCGCCAGCGTACCGCCCGCACCGGGCTTGTTCTCAACGATAACCGCGGCGTTAAGCGCCTTGGCAATCCCATCTGCATACATGCGGGCAATGGTGTCTGCCCCACCCCCACCGCCATAACCCACCAATACCGTAATCGGCTTGTCTGGGTAAGCCGCCATGGCGCTGGTAGTGGCAACCAGCATGGCAACCCCAAGCATTAGCTTAAGTTTTGAGGGCTTTAATGGAAATGATTTCACGCTTTGTCTCCGATACGTTTGTTGTGTGAGAAAAATAATAGGTCAGTTCAATGATTTGGTATATTGATGAATATTCATCTATTCTTTAATAAACCTCATGAATATAACCCTGCGCCAGCTTGAAGCCTTTTCCCGCATCGAAGAGTTCGGCAGCTTTGTGCGTGCCGCACAAAAAATGCATTTAACCCAGTCAGCCCTTAGCCATTTGATACGCGAACTGGAGCAAAACCTGGGCTTCCCGCTGTTCAGGCGCACCACGCGCTCGGTAAAGCTCACGCCCGAAGGTGCGGCGTTTCTTCCTTATGCCGCACGCATACTCACCAACGTCGAAAACGCCGTCGAATGCGCGCACGCGCTTAACGCCGGTGAAAAAGGGGTAGTAAGGGTTGCCACGACGCCACTGCTGGCGTCCAGCCATTTAACGTCAGTGATCTCGCGGTATCGGGAGGTAAACCCCGGCATACAGATACACATTCATGAAGCCATTGCCGACGAATGCATACAGGCCCTGGCCGATGAAAAAGTAGACCTGGCCATAGGCCCGCAGCGCGCCACGCCCAAAGGCATAGTGGCAGAGACCTTGTTTTCCACCCGCCTGTCGCTGCTGTGCTCTGCCAACCACAAATACGCCAAGCGCAAATCCATCAAATGGCGCGACCTGGAAGGCGAACAATTGTTATTGGCCAAAGGCGGTGTGCGCGAGACCGTCAGCGCAGACATCGACAACCTGGTGTCGCTGGAACAAGCCACAGAAATTGAACACTTCACCACCCTGCTTGCGCTGGCATCCATAGGCAAACATGTAGCTATTGCCACAGAATATATTCAGGCATTTTTACCGGTGTATAAGTTAAAAATGGTGCGTATTGCGCAGCCTGTGGTGCAGCGTAAGGTGATGCTGTACCTGATGGGCGATTTGCCCTTATCCAAGGGCGCGAGCGATTTTGTAGGTTTTTTAAACAGCTCGATGACGACTGCGAGTAAAGCTTGATTTAGCTAGAAAATGCCACTACGCGTCAAACAAACAGCTGGTACAGCATATACAGCACCCCGCCCGCCAGCAAAAGCCCTAAATACCCCACTTGCCTTAACGCCAGCCGCCCGGTATCCAGATAGCTGTATACCGCTTTCATCAGCGCCACAACGGCTAGCCCCAAGATAACAACAACCGGCCCTTCAGGCATGAGAAAGCCCGCAATTAGCACCCCGGCGAGAACATGAAACAAGGCTTGCAAGAAGAAAACTCCGATAACGCCCGCCACTGGCAACAGGCCTGAACTGCGTGTACGAAACAGCGCCAGCCACTGATAAAACGTGTACCTGCGCATTTCGTGGCAGAAAACCAAGATATTGGACAGCCAATGTTAGAATTGGTTGTCTATAAAAAAAGCCCGTGTCGGGGCCTTGTTTACTGTTTACACATCGTCGAATCTGCTATAGCCAAACACCAGCACACATGTAAAGGGCCCGCAACACCGGTGTCATCAGCGATTAGTAAAATGCCTGGCTATACACCGCGTTAGCCCTGCGGCAGTTTCGACAGCAGATCATGGGTATTTTGACCATGCCAGCCACATTAAAAAAGCAACCCTGCCTCGCAGCGCACATTGAGCCGCAACTTGAAATGACCACCATCTGCCCAGCGCAACCTTGGTACGTAGCCCATACGCGGCCGCGTCAAGAAAGTATTGCCCTGGACAACCTGCTGGCGCAGGGCTTTAACGCCTACCTGCCGATGTACAAGACGTACAAGAAGCAAATTGCAGGCAGCGAGCCTATGTTCCCGCGGTATATCTTTTTGCAGCCGGCCAACCCGCAGCAATCACTGGCCACGGTACGCTCTACGCGAGGCATTACCCATTTAATTAGATTTGGTTTGAAGATCGCCAGCCTGGACCCTAGCGTGCTCAAGGCCATACAGGCGCTTGAAAAAAAGCGTAACGAAACACCCGAAGACCAACTGGCGCGCCTGCGCCCCGGCAGACGCGTGCGTGTGCGCGACACGGCCTTAGATGGCCTTGAAGGCCTGGTGCATACGGTGTCGTCCAAGCGCGTTACCCTGCTGATGGAAATACTGGGCCAGCAGCGTGAGCTGATAATTTCGCCGGATAAGCTGGAAACGCTAGACTGAGGTGCTAGGTAATTAGCCCGTACAATAGGCACATTACCGCACCCACCAGCAGAAAGCCCATGTTACAGGCATCCTTCTTGACGACGCTGCCAGCATCCAGGTAGCGATACAGCGTTTTCATAATCATGATTGCCGTCAGCCCCAAAACGGTGACCAAAGCCCCCTCCGGCATCAAAAACGCGGCAATCAACACGCCTACGCCAAAATGCACTACCGATTGCGAGGTAACCAACCTCACCATGCCGGCTAACGTGTGAAGCGTTATCGGCGGCACACGCCTTCCAAAGCGTTGAACATTTTGCGTCATGGTTGAAGTCTCGCCTAAGTTTGTTGTGTTTATTGTTGTTACAAACATAGTCTTTTTGATGTTTTTGCGACATAGGCCATGTGGCTAATACTTTGGTCTACTACCACAGTAAATATTGCGTCGTTATACTTTTTGGTGATGGCGACTAACTGTTATTGATATGTAATAAGCGAGCCAAAAGTAGTATTATTACAACGAAAACTCAATACAAAATGTCATTTAACGCGTTCTAGGCACCCATAACGTTACAACACGTTACTTACACGCTGACATTATCATCAAATTGTCATCTAATGGTGCGTCAATAGCTATCTTCTAGCGTTTACGTTTCTTGACCGCAAAATGTAGTGTTTTTGCCCATATTTAGGCAAAAACACTGCGGTAGCCTGCGCGTTTGGTTATGATGTACCCCGCTATGCCACACTTTGGCCTAGGCTAAATGCCTGATCTATCGCCTCTAATTCCCCAAAAAAGACAAAATGACAGCATCGATCCCACAAGAATCACGCCTGCCGCTACGCCTTGCGCGCCTTGGTGCCATCACCCTTTCTGCCGCGGTTTTGTCGGCCTGCGCATTGGCGCCCGGCATGAACATGGGTGGCCCGCAAGCTGCAGCGCAAGCCGTCGAAGATGTTGCGCCTGAAGGCGCACTCACGCCCATCACCCCAGAATTGATAAGCCAGCAACGCGCCGCGCTTACGACGGAAGTGAAAAGTGATGTGAAGCGCTTGTATGGCAAAAGCAAGATTTACACCATTGGGGCTGGTGACATCTTGAACATTGTGGTGTGGGATCACCCCGAACTGGCTATGTCAACGATATCGTCTAGCCGCAGTACGGGGTCGCTTAGCCAGGCAGACATTGGTAATGGTTACCCTGTTAGTGCCAATGGCACGATACAGTTTCCCTTTGTCGGATCCATAAAGGTAGCGGGGCTTACTGACGAACAAGTACGCGACCTGCTGACCAAACGTATCGCCACCTATATTAATAATCCCCAACTAACGGTGCGAATTCAGACCTATCGAAGCAATCGCATTTATGTCGATGGTGAAGTACGCGCCCCGGGCCTGCAAGTTATAGACGACCTACCCATGACACTACCAGAGGCACTTAACCGTGCCGGGGGCTTTACGCCCGACGCGGACAGATCGTCTGTAGTGCTGATTCGCAACGGCACCAGCATAGACATCAACTTGCCCCAACTTACGCGGCTTGGCATCAACCCCAACAAAATCATGCTGACCAACGGCGACATGTTGCGGGTGCTTAATCGTGAAGAATCCAAGGTGTTTGTCTTAGGCGAGGTGTTTAAACCCCATTCTCAGCCCTTACGCGACGGCCATTTGTCGCTTACCGAAGCACTTGGTGAGGCCGGTGGTGTGGACCAGCTAACTGGCAACCCACGTCAAATTTATGTAGTGCGCAAAGGCGCTGATGACAATGCCCAAATCTTCCACCTGGATGCCGCCTCACCAGCCGCATTTGTACTGGCCAACGAATTTGAATTACACGCCCGTGATGTGGTCTTTGTAGACGCAGCAGCTATCGTTCGCTGGAACCGCGTGATCAGCAACCTGTTGCCAAGTTATGGCAGCATAGTTACCACCCGCAACCTGACGCGATAAGTGCTCTTCTTTTGAAAACTACCCGCCTCGGTTGCATGGCCGATAGTAACCACGGCCTCGTCGCCGATGACGTGTAAGCCTCCCCTCACGCAGCAATGCCGACCGTTTAGCCAAGGTCGGCATCAGCCTTCCTTTATACGTAGCGGGTACCCAACCCAAAAACGTATTGCGGTTTTGACACTGCGCACGCAACCGTTTAATGCGGTGTCAACATTTGGAGCGGTATTAACCACCACCCCGGGTTAAGCGCCTTCCGAAAATCGTTAAAAAATATCTTTACTCTATTATCTAATGAATTCCACTGACCGCATCACCCAATCCCTTTCCGACCAAGATAACGATGATATCGACTTCTTGGGCTTACTGGATGTACTGCTCGATGCTAAGTGGTTAATCGTCGCTGTTACTTTACTTGGCGTGTTTATAGCAGGCACCTACGCGCTTCTTACGCAACCTATTTATCAAGCAAACACGCTAATTCAGGTTGAGCAGAACGACAGCGGCGCCAACTCGGCATTAGGTGAAATGGCAGCGTTGTTTGACGCCAAATCACCGTCGTCGGCTGAAATGGAAATATTGCGCTCACGTCTGGTGGTGGGTCAAGCCGTGGATGAACTACAGCTTTACGTAACCGCCAGCCCGGATTACCTGCCCTTCATCGGTACCTGGCTGGCCAAACGCGCTAATAGTCTATCCAACCCCGGAATTTTCGGTTTTGGCGGATACGTATCGGGTACAGAATCGATAAAGCTGAAGCAACTAGATGTTCCCCAGAAACTGGAAGGGAAAAAACTAATTCTAAAAGCCACCGATACTGGCTATGAACTTCAAGACGCCGATGGTAATTCACTGGTGCAAGGCACAGTAGGTTCGCCTGCTGACTTCGAGGTTAACGGCGCAAGTGGCCGTATTGAAGTGAGCGAACTAACAGGCAAGCCGGGCGCTCAGTTTAAACTGATGCGCACATCGCGATTGCGGCAGGTAGCGGGCCTGCAAAGCCAGCTGAACATCAGCGAAAAAGGCAAGCAGTCGGGCATGATCGAGGCGACACTCGAAGGAACAAACCCAGCACGAACCACGCGCATTCTGAACGCCGTAGGTACTGCCTATGTGCGCCAAAATATCGAGCGCAAAGCTGCTGAGGCTGAAAAAACCTTAACCTTCCTGGATGCCTTCTTGCCTGAGTTAAGAAAGCAAATGGAGTCTTCCGAAGACAAGTACACCAAGTTTCGCGACAAACATGGCACTTTCGACTTAGGTGCAGAAGGGCAGGCTTCGTTATCAAGCTCAGTTAGCTTGCAAGTAAAACTACTGGAACTACAACAAAAACGTCGTGAGCTGGCCCCGCAATTTACCGCTGCCCACCCCACGATCAAAGTGATTGATCAGCAGATCGCCGCCATCAATAAAGAACTAGATGGCTTGGCCAAAAACGTTCAGAAAATGCCTGACCTAGAACAGCAGTTACTTAGCTTGATGCGCAACGTCAAAGTCAACAGCGAAATGTATGTGAACTTGCTGAACAGCGGACAGCAGTTGCGCTTGGTCAAAGAAGGGAAAGTCGGCAATGTACGTGTAGTAGACACTGCCGTGGTGCCCGAAAACCCGATTAAACCTAAGCGCCCTCTGATTTTGGCTGCAGGCCTTATGCTGGGCTTAATCTTAGGGATTGCCATCGCGTTCTTACGAAATATGCTGCGCCCTGGCATAAAGGACCCTAGCGAGATCGAATCCAAGTTGGGAATGCATGTGTTTGCGACTATTCCGCATTCAGTGCCGCAAGCCCAATTGCACATGGCCGTCAGTAACCGCGCAGCTGGCAACCATGTGTTGGCACAATCGGCCCCGCAAGACCCTGCCGTAGAAAGCCTGCGCAGCTTGCGAACAGCATTGCAATTTGCCATGCTGAACGCCGACAATAATATCGTATTGTTTACAGGGCCATCGCCCAGCATCGGTAAGTCGTTCGCCAGCGTTAACTTTGCGGCTGTTCTGGGCGCAGCCAACAGGCGGGTGCTGTTAATAGATGCTGACTTACGAAAGGGTTATATTAATCAATACTTTGGGATGGAAAGACGCAACGGTTTTAGCGAACTGATCAGTGGCAACAAATTGTTAGAGCAGGTTTTGCATAAAGATGTAATGCCAAATGTTGACGTTATTACCACAGGTGTGCTGCCACCTAACCCAGCAGAGCTGTTATTGTCGTCGTCAGCCGTGCAAACGATCAAAGATCTCTCTGCACAATACGATCTGATCTTGCTGGACACCACCCCTGTTTTGGCCGTATCAGATGCCCTGGCGTTGGCCCCCCATGCCGGCACCGTATTCTTGCTGGCCCGAGCTCAAATAACGACCTTGGGCGAGCTGGAAGAGTCTAGCAAGCGCTTACGTCAGGCGGGATCGCAGGTCAAGGGCGTTATTTTTAACGATCTAATCGCTACGAATCGTCGCTACGGCTCCAAATACAGCAGCTATCGATATACTAATTACGAATATGAGGCTTGAAACACTCCACTACTCAATCTCAACCATTTAACTGAAGCTATATAGCCGATATCTTTCATCATCCGTGCTGGCCGCAGGCGATACCCCAGTCGTACTTGGTGCGAGCTGTGTGATCTAGAAAAAATGATCTTCTCACACTTACTTAGTGACGTATTTCATTTATTGCGCGTGTCAGCACCGCTGCACTCAATAATTTAGAGCGAAGGTAGTGAGCGATAGTGAGCGAGTCTCTTTAGCGTCCGAAATAGGACGATCACCACACGATAATGAAGATGGCCATACTGGATCTGCGTAATCCTGATGATTGATTGTGAACCGTATCAGTATTCGCTCTGCCATCAGGATTGGCAAGCTTCGGCAACGTTCTAGTTGAGACTATGGTTTACGGCACCCCTGTCATTAGTATAGTTTTACCCGTGTGGCTTCATCGAAATTCTAAAAGAAATGAAGGTACTGATTAATTGAATACTCCTACAGAACTACTAATTTCGTTAATTTTCTGCGAAGGATGCGTATGTGCGGGCTAACCGGCTTTTATTCGCCAAGTAAAGCCATAGCTCGTCAGGGCATAGCTCTTCGTATGGTAAATAGAATAAGCCATCGCGGGCCGAACGATTCGGGAGTATGGGCGGATGGATCTTCTGGCCTGACACTCGCTCATCGACGACTCTCAATTCTTGATCCAACCCCTGCTGGCCATCAGCCCATGCATTCGTCATGTGAGCGGTATGTCGTTGCTTTTAATGGTGAGATTTACAACCACCTTCAGTTACGAATCGAGCTACATGAACAGGGCGTAGCCCCCGTCTGGCGCAGCCATACCGACACCGAAACCCTGCTCGCATGCTTCGTCGCGTGGGGCATCGAAAAAACTCTGAAAGCGACTGCAGGAATGTTCGCTATCGCGTTGTGGGATCGCAAGGAACGTGTACTCACATTGGCTCGTGATCGCCTCGGTGAAAAGCCCCTGTACTGGGGTTGGCAGAATGACACATTACTGTTCGGCTCAGAGCTCAAAGCACTTAAAGCTCACCCAGCATGCGAGGCCAAAGTTAATCGCAACGCTCTAGCGCTCCTCCTGCGCCACGGCTATATTCCTGCGCCCCATAGTATCTATCAAGGTATCGAAAAACTAAAGCCTGGCCATTACATCAACATTCCATTAGCCAATGATTCAGGCAGCCCTAATGCATCGCAGACTGCTTATTGGAAATTCAATGACGTAGTCGGCCAAGGCCTAGCAAACCCTTTCACGGGTTCAGATGCTGAGGCCATTATCGCCCTAGATGGACAACTGAGCTCTAGCGTGGCTGATCAAATGCTAGCAGATGTGCCATTAGGCGCTTTCCTAAGTGGTGGCGTTGATAGCAGCACTATTGTCGCGTTAATGCAGGCCCATAGCTCCACGCCAATACGTACATTCACTATGGGATTTAGTGACCCGCGCTATGATGAAGCGATCCATGCTCAAAGGATAGCTAAGCACCTAGGAACAGAGCACACGGAACTTTATATACAACCAGATGATGCAGCGGCGATTATTCCACTCTTACCGAGTGTCTATTGCGAACCGTTTGCCGATAGTTCTCAAATACCCACATTTCTGGTTAGCCAGTTGGCACGCCAGCATGTCACTGTAGCGCTAAGTGGCGATGCTGGCGATGAATTGTTTGGCGGATACAGCACATATCAGTTCGCGCCCAACATTTGGAATAAGATCAAATCGGTGCCGTTAGCATTACGTCAAGCTGCTGCTCTATCACTCGGCCGTATGCCAATACCTCACCAGGCACGGAAATTAGTTGACGTTCTCGATTCTAAAAATTTCGAAGACTTCTATAGACAACTGGTTAGCCATTGGAAACAGCCTGAAAAGATTGTAATAGGCGCTTGGGAGCCAACGACTCGTTTAAATAATCCTGCCGCATGGCCCGAAACCGACAACTTTGAGCACTGGATGATGGCTATGGAAGCGCAAATGTTTATGACTGACGACATACTAGTTAAAGTCGATCGAGCCTCCATGGCAAACAGTTTAGAAGTTCGAGTGCCTATGCTCGATCATCGCGTAGTTGAGTTGGCTTGGAGAATGCCGCTAGACTTAAAAATTCGAGCTGGAAAAGGAAAATGGCTGTTAAGAGAAGTGTTAGCGAAATACGTTCCTAATGAAATAATGGCACGCCCGAAAAAAGGATTCTCAATTCCTCTGGCGAATTGGCTACGCGGGCCACTCCGTGAGTGGGCGGAGGCATTATTAAATGAGCGCCGTTTGCGCGAAGATGGTTACTTTCATCCAGCACCTATCAGACGTCTATGGTCTGATCATCTCGCCAATAAGCGTGACTGCTCCTCTCAACTATGGATCGTTTTGATGTTTCAAGCATGGCTGGAGTATCAAGGTACTAGTGAATAGCAATTCAGATGAAAATTTTACATGTAATCACTGGCTTACACAATGGAGGCGCTGAAGGCGCACTTTACCGGCTTGTTGCCTTTGATATTCAACGTGGAAACCATCATATTGTGGTGTCGCTCATGGATCGCGGCATATATGCCAGGCGCCTAGAAGAAGTGGGGGCTAATGTCTATTGCTTGAGCATGCCTCGAGGAAGAGTGACACTCTCCGGCTTAGTGCAGCTTTACAGAATCATAAAGGAGGTGAAACCGGATACTGTTCAAACTTGGATGTACCACTCAGATCTGATTGGCGGTACTATCGCGCGACTGGCTGGTGTACGTTCTGTTGTATGGGGTATTCGCCACGCCAATTTAGATCCATCAAAGAACAGTCGAATGTCATTACGGATTGTGAAGGTCTGTTCGCAGTTTTCTCATTTAATTCCTAAAAAAATCGTTAGCTGCTCTGTGAGCGCTACTGCTGTCCATCAAGCAATAGGATATCGAGCAGATAAATTCGTTACCATCCCTAATGGCTATGCCTTGGATGTCTTCAAGCCCAATGAGTCGGTCCGAACCTCCCTTCGGAGTACCTTAAAGATACCTCCCGATACGTTTGTGACGGGAATGGTAGCGCGCTTTCATGAGCAAAAGGATCATCTTAATCTATTAATGGCCCTAAAACTATTTCGGGAATCAAACACAGAGAATTTCATTTGTATATTAGCAGGGACTGCGATGAGTTCAGATAATGACCTGCTGATGCAACAAATAGAAGAGGCCGGCTTGCTCGGTCAGATAAAACTGCTAGGCCCACGCAATGATATTCCGGCAATTATGGCCTCATTAGACTTACACATCCTTTCCAGCGTCGGGGAAGCATTCCCTAATGTACTAGCTGAAGCGATGGCTTGTGGCACTCCGTGCGTCAGCACCGATGTAGGCGATGCAGCGTTAATTCTGGGCGAGTACGGTTGGATAGTACCGGCACAAAATTCACATGCCTTATGTTTTGCGATACAAACCGCTCGCTCATATCATCTTAATAAGATCGCTTGGAGACTCCTACAACAAAATTGTCGAGCGCATATCCTGACTAATTTCGAATTAGCAAAAATGGCTAAATCTTACAGAGATGTCTGGCAACAATGCAGTGCTTCAAAAACAGATGAAGCGTGCTCGAATGATTAATTTTACATCGAAGCATTAAATATATAAAATCATGGAACTATTCACAACTCCTGGAGAGGTATTTAGTGCGGCTTTAGTTTTTATGTTTGGCATAGCAGTGAGCACATGGATCTCGAGCTATTTTAATGTCAGTAGAAAAAGAGCGATCCTTATCTATATATGGCACACAATCTTTTGTCTCGTATATGCTGGGTATGTTCTGGTTAATGGCGGTGATTCCCTCGTCTATTATAATTTCTTATTAATTGAAGATATTGAATTTTCCGTCGGAACAACCGCTGTAAAATTAATCACCGTATTTTTCAAATCCGCCTTGGGACTTTCGTTTCTAGGTACTTTTTTAATTTTTAATATTTTCGGTTTTATTGGACTCATGGCTTTCGACGCTACCCTACGAAAGGCGACACATAACAAAACCCGAAATACTAAGCTGCTAGCCACGTTAATCATTTTTCTACCATCCGTAAGCTTTTGGTCATCGGCAATTGGAAAGGACTCCATCTCATTTATGGCTGCAGGCCTAGCTCTATGGGCAGCATCGAACTCCAAACGAAGTAGCGGAGCCATGGTAATGGCTATTGTGTTGATGCTCTTGGTGCGGCCTCATATAGCTGCACTAATGCTCTTGGCAATGGCTGCTTCTCTCATTATTGGACGTCATGTACCGCTTGCTCAAAGATTAGTACTCGGAGGGATGGCATTAGTGGCTGCAGCAATCGTCATACCGTTTGCGTTACATTACGCTGGTGTCGGAGATGATGTTGACGCAGGTGATCTCATTACGTATATTGAGCAGCGGCAGCAATATAATATGCAAGGAGGAGGCGGTATTGACATTGCCGCTATGAGCCTACCTTCGAAGCTGTTTACATATATATTACGTCCATTGCCTTTCGAAGCTCATAATCTATTTTCCCTGGCTGCTTCGTTAGACAACATGGTTCTTTTGTTATTATTTATTCTAAGTGCTAGGAATATATTTAAAAAGAGAGTGATTTACCTGGATGAGAATCGTGTTTTTTTATGGATCTATTCATTACTGACTTGGTTTATCTTGGCGTCAACGACTGCAAACTTAGGAATTTCTGTTCGTCAAAAATGGATGTTTGCTCCCATGATTATATTTTTGCTAATATCAGTTATCGATGGCAAACACAAGCAAACCTCTCGATCAGCGCAACAATTGCGAAATTAAGAGGAGAATTACAATACGCTCCATTCTCTACATTGATCTCTCAATCGTATCTATGAGAGATTTGCCTTATGCTCATAGCTATAAAAATTTCTAAAATATACTTATTAAATATTAAAATATAATCATACAAATTAATTAACCGACCCTGAAATTCCCATAAATTATTTATTTGATCAAATAATATGGTATTTATAAGCCTGCCATTCTCCAAATAATAACCCTCTAGACTATATTTTCAGGGAGAAACATAAAACCCCCATGACTCAAATCGACGATTTTTTCCGCAGCCGCCTGAATCAAATGAATAATCTCAGAAAACCACTGGGTATACTCGCCACGCATCATGGTGGCAATCAAACTGGGGCTGATTGAACGCCGGGCTTTAAATACCGTGATTGTCGATAGCACGGTGCAGAGCAAGGCAGTGGCCCACCCGACCGATAGTCGCCTGCTGGAAGTGGCGCGTCAGAAATTAGCTGAAGCCGCCAAGGGCAGCGGCATTCTGCTTAAACAGACCTACGGTAAGGAAGGCAAGGAATTGGCCCGCATGGCAGGTCGCTACGCCCACGCCAAACAGTACCGCCGGATGCACAAGACGATCAAGCGCCAACGCACGATCCTGGGTCGGCTGGCACGAGACATTGAGCGCAGCAAGACGGTGCTGGCACAAAGCCTGCAGGCTGCGCTAAACCCGCTACTGGCCCGGGCCCAGAAGATCTCAGAACAAAGCCGTCGCAGGAAGACGTTAAAGGGTAAAGACAAGATTTACAGCTGGCACGCGCCAGAAGTCGAGTGCATGAGCAAGGGCAAGGCTCGCATGCCTTATGAGTTTGGCGTGAAGGTCGGTCTGGTCACGACATTAAAGGGCAATCTGATCGTTGGAGCGCGTAGCTTCCCGGGCAATCCGTACGATGGCCATACCCTGGCTGAGCAGTTGGAGCAGTCCAGCATTCTGGTGCAAGCCACCGGCGTGAAGCCCGAGACGGTGTATACCGACCTGGGGTATCGCGGCGTCGATGGTGAGATTCCGGACTATGCCCTGAAGCACCGAGGCAAATACAAACGGCTTAGCAAAAAGGAGCGTCAGTTATTAAAAAAACGTTCTGCAATAGAACCCATCATTGGGCACCTGAAAAGCGATCACAGTATGAACCGCTGTCATTTAAAAGGTGAAACGGGCAATGCGATCCATGCAGTATTGAGTGCGGTTGGTTTTAATATCAAGTGGCTGCTGCGCATGATTGCCCGCCAGGGCATCCGCTCATCTTTTTTACCTTATTTTTTAGCCTGGTTGCAGCAACAAATTCAATCGCTGGCCCGAAGGGGTGGGTTACCTCACCAGAACTCGGGGTCTCAGATTGTCGGAAATTTGACGTGAAACGATGAATATGAATTCTTCAGGGAAGACGAATTATATGCAATAGAAGTCATTGAGAACGCCAAACGGCAACTTCGTATAACTATAAAATATTACTTTTGGAGTTTTGTGAAAATTCTAATTATTGGTGGCTACGCCCCCTCTCTAATCAGTTTCAGAGGCAGTCTAATCAAGGCGTTAATACATACTGGCCATTCTGTTATTGCTTGTGCAGCAGGCGAGGATCCAGAAGTAAAGTGCAGCTTATCTAAACTCGGTTGCAGATACATCTCAATCCCGATGAGTCGGGCAGGCCTGAATCCAATCGCCGATATCCGCTACATGAGTCAACTTCGTTCGCTAATGATGGAATTCCGCCCGGATACTGTATTAACCTATAGCATAAAGCCTCTGATTTGGGGCAGCCTAGCTGCTCGTCTGTGCAACATTCCGAATATCTGCCCATTGGTGACTGGGCTAGGATACGCCTTTGGAGGGAAGACGTTAAAACAACGGATATTAAAAAAGTTAATCATTCGACTATATAAAACGGCTTTTAATTCATCCTCTACTGTAGCCTTTCAAAATCCAGATAATCAAAAATTATTTCATGACCTGAAAATAGTACCGACATCTCGAAGCGTTGTAGTGAATGGATCAGGAGTGGATATGAAGCACTATGGCTTTCACCGCCCGCTTCCAGCTGCCCCAACCTTCTTACTAATTGCGCGTATCTTACATGACAAAGGGATTTTCGAATATGCCCGCGCTGCAGCTATTGTTCAACG
Organism: Alcaligenaceae bacterium; assembly: GCA_013416395.1. Taxonomy (GTDB): domain Bacteria; phylum Pseudomonadota; class Gammaproteobacteria; order Burkholderiales; family Burkholderiaceae_B; genus Allopusillimonas. The sequence continues at coordinate 11,142 of JACCEP010000003.1, read as the reverse complement.
TAAGTATAAGAATATAAGATTTTTGCTTGTGGGTCCGCAGGATGTTAATCCTATGGCCCTTACTCAGGCCGAACTTGAAAAATGTATTGCTATAGGTGGGCTGGAGTATCTTGGAGAGCTTAAGGATGTACGCCCTGCTATTCTTGAATCTTCAGTGTATGTATTACCGTCTTACGGTGAAGGAACGCCCCGTTCTGTACTTGAAGCAATGGCGATGGGGCGCGCTGTTATCACCACAGATGCACCCGGTTGTCGTGAAACCGTCATTTCGGGGAAAAATGGGTTTTTGGTGCCAGTGGGTGATCACGCTTCGCTTGCCAATATCATGGAGGAATTCATAGTTAATACCAATTTGGCAGAAGACATGGGGCGCGAGAGCTACGAGTATGCCAAAGAAAAGTTTGACGTCAATATAGTTAATAAACAGATTTTTAAGTTTCTTGGGCTTAGCGAAATTTCCTCAACACATCGGCCTTCGCTCATAAAAGTTATTCCATGAAGATATTGATATTAGCGCCACACGCCGATGACGAAGTGCTAGGAGTGGGCGGAACAGTAGCGCGGGCAATTCAGGACGGACATGTGGTCACTGTCGCTGTTTTAACCGGACACGGTGAGCAGCCACATCCCATTTGGCCCGCAGAAACATGGGATGTGGTCAGAACGGAGTGCCGTTCTGCTTGTGCGATTCTGGGGGTGACAGACCTTTTGTTTAGAGACTTACCTGCCGCATGCCTTGATCATGTCCCGACCTGGCAGATCAATGGTATTGTCGCCGAACTGATAAGCGAGGTAGATCCCGACGAAATCTATGTCCCTTTTGCACATGACTTACACCAAGACCACCAAGCGATAACTTATGCCGCAGTTGTCGCAACCCGACCGTATCTTCCTGCGGGAAAACGTGTCCGACGCGTGCTTGCTTATGAAACGTTATCCGAAACACACTTGGCTCCTCCTTATCTATCCCCCGCGTTTCAACCTAACATCTTCGTCGATATATCGTTATACTTGGAGCGAAAGGTTGCTGCCATGATTGCTTATGAATCCCAACTACAAGCTGACCCTTTACCGCGATCGGTGGAAACTTTGCGCGCCCTCGCGCGCGTACGAGGTAGCCATATGGGCGTCAACGCTGCAGAAGCGTTCGTCCTTTTACGAGAGACTAATCGATGAACGATTTTTGGCGTCGCTCCGGTAAGCGCATTTTTGATGTCTCGATAGCCTTAATTTTAGTCGTGATGTTATGGCCGCTTTTGCTAATTGTGACCATACTCGTCCGAATCAATCTTGGCTCACCAATACTGTTCACACAGCTGCGATTAGGCAAAGATGAAAATGAATTTAGATTATACAAATTTAGATCTATGTTGGATTTATACGACGCTAACGGGCACTTCCAGCCTGACGAACAACGTCTGAATCCGTTTGGTAAGTTTCTTCGAAGTACTAGTATTGATGAATTACCCCAAATCTTAAATATTCTCCGAGGCGAAATGAGTTTCATTGGCCCACGGGCCACTTTGCCTGCGTACAAAGATCTCCTATTAGCACGATATCCCAAGCGTTTTTCCGTACTACCAGGCATTACTAGCCTGCCCGGTATACGCGGCAGAAATACCTTATCATGGGATGAGAAATTTACAATGGATGTTGAGTACGTGGAAAAGTTTGGCTTTCGCATGGATTTATATATCTTTCTGCGCACGATTCCAGTAGTTCTTGGACGAGAGGGAATTTCCATGCCAGGTGTTGAAACGACTACTCGCTACGATGACGAAAGAAATAAGACTGACTAGTGAGACGTTTGATTACTTAATTTATTTTTAAGATGGCCTGACATAAAATAGGGGATGTTCTTTCGAACGGGGTATTCGCCATTAGTAAAGTTGCCGCCGTATTCACATTGCCCAAGTCGGACCGTACGCAGTTGCAGGCATGGTTGCGTAAGAGCACCCTGGATCAACGCTTGGCGCAGCGGGCCAGGATTCTGCTGGATCTGGACGCGACGGTACCGCCGGCCAAGATTAGCGAGCGCCTGGGTCTTTCGGCTCCTGTGGTTTTCAAATGGCGCACGCGATACCAAGAACAAGGTTTGACTGGTCTGCGTGATGCGCCCAGGCCAGCCGCGCAAGCTCACGCAAAAGAAGGTGCAAGAGATCCTCATGCTGACTACGCAAAAGATTCCGACAGAGGCCACGCACTGGAGCCTGCGGCTTATGGCAAAATACTCCGGCACCACGGTCCATCAGGTCCGGCAGGTCTGGCAAGGCGCTGATCTGAAGCCTCACCGGCTGCAGAACTTCAAGATCAGCAACGACCCGCAGTTCGCTGAGAAAGTGATCGACGTGGTGGGGCTGTATATGAATCCGCCCGAGAACGCCATGGTGCTCTCGGTCGATGAGAAGACGCAGTTTCAGGCGTTGGATCGCACACAGCCACAGTTGCCGCTGCGCCCCGGTCAGGTCGAACGTCGCACCCATGACTACAAACGCCACGGTACGGCCAGCTTGTATGCCGCCTTTGATATTCTCACGGGCCAGGGCATGGGTCGTATCACCCAACGCCATCGGGCCCGTGAGTTCCTGGACTTCTTGCGTCAGATCGAACGCACCACACCGGCCGAGCTGGATCTGCATGTGATTCTGGATAACAGTTCTACGCATAAGACCGCTAAGGTTTGTGCTTGGCAGGCCAAGCATCCGCGCATCACGCTGCACTTTACGCCCACAAGCGCCTCGTGGCTCAATGCAGTGGAGTGCTGGTTTGCCAGTCTTGAGCGTCGCGCCCTTTATCGAGGTATTTTCACTAAGTGTCCAGGCGCTGCGCGAAGCGATCCGTCAGTTTATTGATGCGCATAATACTCATAGTGCAAAGCCGTTTCGCTGGGTCAAGTCTGCTGAATCGATCCTTACCAAGGTCGAACGTGCGAGAGCGTCTGCCGCAGAGAGCCAATAATCGAATTAATCAAACACCATACAAGTATATTGGGGGAGTAATATGTATATAGATATTAATACACTAGCTGAACTAAAGGAAAGAAAACAGGAGATTCAGACACTTTTCGCTGCCAGCTTCGATATGCCATTCAATGTTGCAGACTGGAACTGGTTTTATTTAGAGAACCCGTCAGGCCCCGCATACGTCTCTCTTTTTTATGACGGTGGGCGCTTGTTAGGTCACTACGCCGTCATACCGACAACCTTGAACTGCAATGGGAAAAAAATCATCGCCTACCGTTCGATGACCACTATGGTGCACCCTGATGGACGTGGGCGTGGGCTTTTCACCGATTTAGCTAATCGCGTGTATACGATGCTGCAAGCCGACGGCGCTTCACTTGTATATGGTTTTCCTAATGAAAATTCCACCCCCGGCTTCGTAAAACATTTGGGATGGACCGTGCTACCGCCAGATCCTATTGTCGACTTAATTGGCAGCAAACTACTCGCTGATCAAGGCTTAATCGATGTTTTGACGGAAAAAGCCGATATCGAATGGGACACTCAGAATCAGGCGCAGGCCGCATGGCGAACTGCACGGCCAGAAACGGAGTTTTCAGTAGAACCTGGTTTGATAGTTAAGCATTATGACGGAATACGAAATATCCTTCATCTTGACCAAAACGGGCTTAAGAGTATCCATCCGACCGAAGTCTATCGAGTTCTTGTACCGCAACACATTCGACCCAATAACGTGGAGAAAATCACGGTGTTTAATTACCAATTTGGATACCGTGTGTTTGATCAATCGTTAACTAACTCCACCATAAAGCGCGAACTGATTCTGTCTGATGTGTTCTAAAATAATAAAGGTTTAGCACTCGCCAACCCAAGTAATTGTAGGGCATTTCGCCCGGAAGAGATGCGTGAGATAAATTCTCCAAGGACACCTAACTACCTACAAGATCGTATGCGTCAACAGTCTCCCAATTGCGTTTCAACTAACATCTGCAATATATGCTCCGCTCTAAAAGCACCTTTCTACCGGTCAACATTAGTGCCTATATCGGCCATCGTCGTCTACTTGTAGAGAACTATCATCATTACACTGATGAGCGAACCTGTCGAGGCGAAGTTCAATCCAACGCAGCGGTCACGATAGACTGGAACCAGCAATCATCCTCGCCAGAATACGCACCATTCGCTGTACTGGTAAATTTAACCTTAATATCTAGCGTGGGAAATAAGATTTTTATTTTGGATATGAATACACTGCTTATACCATCTATGAAGATAGTTATTCGGGAAGAAATCTTATCTATCGACCATATCGCCCATTCTATGTCGTCCTGAAAATAACCAAAATGAAAAAACTTAAGCGTAATATTCTTATTCTTTCTGCCGGACGTCGCGTCGAGCTTGTAGTTGGATTCCAGAACGCACTGGCTCGACATTTTCCACAGAACAAAGTTTTTGCAACAGATATGCACCCAGAGCTTTCGGCAGCTTGCGTAACATCTCATAGAGGCTACTTAGCTCCCAGGGTTACAGACTCTAACTATATTCCTTTCTTATTAGATGTGTGTGATCAAAATGATATAGGCTTAGTTATTCCTACAATCGACACAGAATTGATGATTCTTTCAAAAGCGTTGGCTGATTTCGAACGCTTACAGGTTAATTTAGTAATATCCGATCAGAAGCTAATTTCGGCTTGCCGGGACAAAAGACGTACAAATGCCCTCTTTGAGACTTTGGAAATAGATCAGCCACGTGTTTACGATCGCAATAGCTTGGAATTTCCATGTTTCTGCAAGCCGTACGATGGCAGTCGCAGCATCGGAGCACTGGCGTTATTAACCTCAGATATGCTCACTGAATCTATTCTTATGGATGAGCGAAATATGTTCATGGAATTGATAGATAACACTTATAAGGAAGTGACAATAGACGCTTATTACGATAAGAACGGCAAACTGAGGTGCGCAGTTCCGCGTGAACGCATTGAAGTTCGTGCCGGAGAGGTTAGCAAGGGGATAACTAGGAAGGGTTTTGTGTATGAGTACTTGCTTGATAAGTTAAAGTACTTAGAAGGAGCTCGAGGGTGTATCACCGCCCAGGTTTTCCTTAATGCAGACATTCAATCTATAAAGGCGTTAGAGATCAATCCAAGATTTGGCGGAGGATATCCGTTGGCTCTTGCGGCCGGCGCCGACTATCCAGACTGGCTCATAAGGGAATATTTCTTACATGAAGAATTGCCCTTTTATGAAGATTGGGAAAGCAATCTCATGATGCTTCGATACGATGCAAAGATACTTGTTCATGATGAAGATTGACGAACAAACTTTCATCGTTTTTGATCTCGACGATACTCTATATAAAGAAGATGATTACCATACGTCTGGTTTGAATGCTGTTGCGCTTCTCGTTTTGATGACACATGGTCTGGATTTGAAATCGGATTTGATAGCTTGGAAGCAGTCAGGAAACTCAGATATCTGGGCTACTCTTTGTAACCGATTAGGCCTATGCGAAGCCAGCAAATCTGCATTCGTATGGGCATACAGATTACACACGCCAAAGATATGTCTTTCCAAAGAAACCCGCCACACAATTGATTTACTCGAAAAGATGAAGGTTGGGTTTGCTATTCTCACCGATGGCCGATCAATTTCGCAACGACTGAAGCTGGCAGCACTAGGTCTTAATACTTGCACTTCCTATATATCTGAAGAATGGGCATCGGAGAAACCAGATCCTAGACGCTTTATCGAAATTCAAAAGAGACACCGAGCGGAACAGTTTCTATATATCGCAGATAATCCGAAAAAAGATTTTGTAGCACCGAACCGTCTCGGGTGGCTCACTGTAGGCTTGCGCGGAGATTCACGTAACGTGCATTCACAGGACACCACATCTCTGGCGACCGACTATCTTCCAGCGATGTGGCTGGATTCTATTTCAGAGCTTGGTGAGTTAATATGCTGACCCCCCCTTTCCCCGCTTGGCCCTCCTTCACTGAAGAAGAGGCCAACGCCGTACGCGACGTTTTACTCTCCAACAAGGTTAACTACTGGACAGGCCAGGAGTGCCGACAGTTCGAGACAGAGTTTGCTGCCTGGGCTGATAGTGCGCACGCCGTGGCGGTGGCTAACGGTACGCTGGCGCTGGATGTTGCGCTCAAGGCGCTAGGCGTAGGGCCGGGCGATGAGGTTGTTGTTACGCCACGCACTTTTCTTGCATCCGTTTCCTGCGTGGTCAACGCTGGCGCGGTGCCTGTGTTTGCTGAGGTGGATGCTGATTCCCAGAACATTACCGCCGACACTATACGCGCTGTGCTTACGCCCCGCACCAAAGCTGTGATCTGCGTACACCTGGCCGGCTGGCCTTGTGACATGGATCCCATTATGGCGTTGGCGCAAGAACATGATCTGTTTGTCATTGAAGATTGCGCCCAGGCACATGGTGCTCGCTACAAAGGCAAATCTGTGGGCTCCATAGGCCATATTGGTGCGTGGTCATTCTGCCAGGACAAGGTCATGACGACTGGTGGCGAAGGCGGCATGGTCACCACCAGTAATTCCGATCTTTGGAAAAAGATGTGGGCCTATAAGGATCACGGTAAAAGCTGGGAAGCCGTGTATGAGCGTGAGCATGCTCCAGGCTTCCGCTGGCTGCATGAAAGCTTTGGCACCAATTGGCGTATGTTGGAAATGCAAGCCGTAATAGGCCGCATACAGCTCAAGCGTATGGATGAGTGGCACACAAAGCGTCTGGCTTACGCTGAGGCCATATGGCAAACAGCGCGCAAACTTCCTGGCTTGCGTGTACCAGAATTGCCCGATAGCAGTGAGCATGCTGCTTATAAATGCTATGTATTCGTAGAACCTACCGCTCTTGCTGAAGGTTGGGACCGCGATCGCATTGTCAGCGAAATCGTCGCCCGGGGCGTACCCTGCTTTCAAGGCTCTTGCTCTGAGGTCTATCTTGAAAAGGCGTTCGATAACACGGGCTGGCGTCCTACAACACGACTGCCGGTTGCACGCGAGCTAGGCGACACATCCCTTATGTTTCTCGTTCACCCTACCCTGACCGATGCCGAAATCTCCCGGACATGCTCCGTTCTGGACGAGGTCATGCAATTGGCTGTTCAGATGGAGGTGGTAAATGCATCTATTAGATAAACCACCGTCTACGGTGCGCGAGCGGCTATTAGCGTTGCCGCGCAGCCAAAAGAGACTTCTTCAACTTGTAGCCGACACAATGCTGATATGGCTGGCTTTGTGGCTGGCCTTTGCTATCCGGCTAGACAGCCTGACTGCGGCGCAGCCATTTAGTGGGCATGCCTGGCTGTTTATTGCTGCGCCGCTTGTTTCGTTGCCGCTGTTTATTCGTTTTGGCATGTATAGGGCTGTGCTGCGCTACATCGGGGCGCAGGCGCTGACGACTATCGGCAGAGTCGTCACGCTTTCTGCAGTAGCGTTGGCCGCAGTCGTGTACATATACGGATCAGAACAAGCCGTTGTTCCGCGCTCGTTGCTCATTATCTATTGGCTATTATGCTTGCTGTTTGTTGGTGGCTTGCGGTTGGTAATACGGCGTTATTTTAACAAGTTGCAGTTCGGTTCGCGGCATCTTCCCCTGATGCCTCATGGGCCGGGCAAACGGCATGACCAGCGTCAGCGCGTACTGATCTATGGCGCTGGCGAGGCAGGTAGCCAGTTGCTGCAAGCCTTACGCCACAATACCGAAAGACTGCCTGTCGCCTTTCTGGATGACAATCCTCAACTGACAGACCGTCTGATGGCAGGCTTGCAGATTTATGCACCTGACAATCTCCAAGCAGTCATTGAGGATACAGGCGCTCAAGAGATTCTGCTGGCCATACCACGCGCCACCCGGGCGCGTCGCCGTGAAATCGTGGAAATGCTGGCGCCCTACTCTGTACCCGTACGCACTGTACCTGGCCTAAGCGATTTGGCGAGTGGACGTGTCAAGGTAGAGTACTTGCGCGAAGTCGAGGTTGAAGACCTGCTTGGTCGCGACCCTGTTCCTCCTCATGACGACTTGCTCGCTCGCTGTATTAACCAGCAGACAGTATTGGTGACGGGCGCTGGTGGTTCAATTGGTTCAGAGCTTTGCCGTCAAATTTTGCGCATTAGTCCACGCACATTGATTTTATATGAACACTCTGAGTTTGGTCTGTACGCTATCCATCAAGAGCTTGAGTCTTACGCACGCGACAATGGCCTGGCCGCAAGCGTAATCCCCGTACTGGGCTCTGTGCGTAATCAAACACGCATGCTTGATGTAATGAACGCGTGGAAGGTAGACACGATTTACCATGCTGCTGCTTACAAGCATGTGCCCATGGTTGAAAGCAATATTGCCGAAGGTATTATCAACAACACCTTCGGCACACTGTACGCGGTACAAGCAGCCATACGCGCAGGCGTGGCCAACTTTGTGCTTATCTCAACTGACAAGGCCGTGCGCCCTACTAATATTATGGGCGGCACAAAGCGTATGGCTGAACTTGTGCTGCAAGGTTTGGCACAAGAGGCAGCCCCTACGCTGTATGGCTTCGACGCTCCAACAGAAAACCGCACCCGCTTCACCATGGTGCGTTTCGGTAATGTGCTGGGGTCATCAGGTTCGGTCATACCACTGTTTCGTAAACAGATTCGCAGCGGCGGGCCAGTAACCGTCACCCACCCCGAGATTACCCGCTACTTCATGACCATACCCGAAGCTGCACAACTGGTTATTCAGGCGGGCTCTATGGGCGAAGGTGGCGATGTATTCGTGCTGGACATGGGTGAGCCCGTCAAGATCGCCCAGCTGGCTGAAAAAATGATACAACTGTCGGGGCTCAGCGTTCGTTCCGCCAGAAATATCGATGGTGATATTGAAGTCGAGTTCACCGGCTTGCGCCCAGGCGAAAAGCTCTATGAAGAGCTACTTATCGGTGACAACGTAACCCCCACAGCGCATCAAATGATTATGCGCGCCAACGAAAAGCGCTTTGACTGGGATGACCTCGTCGCAGCACTAACGCAGCTACAAGCCGCCATTAAAGCCGAAGACTATCCGCGCATACGTCACTTGTTTTTAATACTGGTCGATGGCTATAAGGGTGGAGAGCACATCGAGGATTCCATCTACAAGCAAAAAATCGTGGATGCCTCCCGCACGGCTCAGGCTTCAAAACATGACGCACAGGCCTATGGTGTGGAACAACGCGAGAATGGGGCAGTGAGCAACGACATCCTCAACATGCAGTCGGACTTGCTCCACGAAACCCAATCAAATAAATCTTCACAGGGCGAACGCAGCACCGCTCGCGATCCAGCTTTTGATCTGACACCCAATACCCCTTAAATCAGTAGCGCCGTAAGATACGGCGGGCTTCGCTAAGAGACCTAGCAATATACGCACCCGTGCGTCCATCTCGTAGACCCCCCACACAATTCCAAAGCAGGAGAATTACTTGCAGATCCAAGACGTCAAACTATGCGTGGTCGGCCTGGGCTATGTCGGCCTACCGCTGGCTGCTGAGTTTTCAAAGAAACGTCCTGTACTGGGCTTTGATATTAATACACTCCGTATTGAACAGTTAAAAAGCGGCGCAGACAGCACGCTGGAGTTAAGCACTGAAGAGCTTGCAGAGGCCGCCCAGTTGAGCTTCAGTAGCGACCCGGCAGAGCTGGCCAAGGCCAATGTTTTTATTGTTACTGTACCCACGCCCATTGACGACTACAAGCAGCCAGACCTTACGCCGTTGATTCGCGCTAGCGAGACCATTGGCAAGTTTCTTAAGCATGGGGATATTGTTATCTACGAATCCACCGTCTATCCGGGGGCAACTGAAGAAGATTGCGTGCCTGTGCTTGAGCGCGTATCAGGCCTGTGCTTTAACGAAGACTTCTTTGCGGGTTACAGCCCTGAGCGTATCAATCCAGGTGACAAAGAACACCGCGTTTCCACCATTATGAAAGTAACCTCCGGCTCAACGCCCGAGATTGCCGATCTGGTGAATGATCTATACAGCGAAATTATCGTTGCTGGCACACACAAAGCGCCCTCTATCCGTGTAGCCGAAGCAGCCAAGGTCATTGAGAACACGCAGCGTGATGTGAACATTGCGCTGATTAATGAGTTAGCACTCATTTTTAACAAAATGGGCATAGACACCCAGGCCGTTCTCGAGGCGGCAGGCACCAAGTGGAACTTTTTGCCATTTCGTCCTGGCCTGGTGGGTGGGCACTGCATTGGTGTGGACCCCTACTACTTGACACACAAAGCCCAGTCTATTGGCTACCATCCAGAAATCATCCTGGCTGGGCGTAGGCTTAATGATTCCATGGGCGGCTATGTAGTTTCGCAGTTGGTGAAAGCCATGACAATGCGTTGTATCCCAGTACAGGGTTCACGTGTGCTGGTGATGGGGCTAACCTTCAAGGAAAACTGCCCTGACCTTCGCAATACCCGTGTCGTGGACATTGTAAAGGAGCTGGGTGAATACAGCATCAACGTTGACGTGTATGACCCGTGGGTCGACGCAGAAGAGGCACAGCGTGAATGCGGCATTGCGCTCACTGCTCAACCAAAGAAGGAAACCTACGACGCCATCATCTTGGCTGTTTCGCATCATCAGATCGTAGAGATGGGTGCTACTACTATACATAAGCTGGGCAAGCCTGAACATGTGTTGTACGACCTGAAATATATCGTGCCCCCAGCAGAGTCTGATTTGCGGCTGTAAGTCTGGAGGAAACTCCTCCTAAAAAGAGAGGCCGGCTACTGATTCTTCGGCCAATCGCCGATTGCCAAGACCGCAAGCATTGTGTTGATACTGCCAAGCAAACCAAGCAATCTCCCTTTTTTTAAGAAACCCTATTTTCTTTATGATTAAAGACGTCTATTTTCGGCGGGCCAAATAATAGCCTCCCAATAAATAGACTTAAATAATTCTCAACAAGAGCAACCTCTAGTGTAGTGTTTGATTACTTAATTTATTTTTAAGATGGCCTGACATAAAATAGGGGATGTTCTTTCGAACGGGGTATTTGAATCGGCCAGGGTTTGCTAGACAGTTTTTAGCCTCATAATACTCAGTGAGGAGATGATTATGAGCACGGCCCGATTTACGGAAGAATTCAAACTCGAAGCGGTAAAGCAAATCACCGAACATCAG
>JACCEP010000039.1 GCA_013416395.1 Alcaligenaceae bacterium | reverse complement strand
TGAATCGGCCAGGGTTTGCTAGACAGTTTTTAGCCTCATAATACTCAGTGAGGAGATGATTATGAGCACGGCCCGATTTACGGAAGAATTCAAACTCGAAGCGGTAAAGCAAATCACCGAACATCAGCGGTCGGTCGCCGATGTGGCCAAGCGTCTTGGGGTGTCGACCCACAGCCTATATGCATGGGTGAAGCGGTACGGCAAGCCTAGCGAACAGCGCCAGCAAGAATCGAACGAAGCTACCGAATTGCGGCGTTTGCGGTCCGAGGTGAAACGACTCACAGAAGAGCGAGACATCTTAAAAAAGGCCGCCGCGTACTTTGCCAGGGAGTCCGGCTAAAGTACGCGTTTATCCAACAATATTCGACTCAGTATCCTGTGCGCCGCCTCTGCGAGGTTCTGGAAGTTCACCCCAGCGGTTATTACGCGTGGAGGCGTAGCGCTCATAGCCCGCGCTATCATGAAGACCAACGACTCTTGGCCCTGGTGGAGCCTTCCTGGCTAGAGAGCGGACGTGTGTATGGATACCGCAAGGTCCATCATGATTTACGCGACTTGGGTGAATCCTGCAGTCGGCATCGCGTTGCGCGTTTGATGCGCAGCCGTGGCTGGCGTGCTCAGGTCGGGTACCGTCGTCGGCCGGGCTTTTATGGAGGCGCTTCGCATAACGTGGTAGCCAATATCCTTGATCGTCAATTCGATGTCGAGGAACCCAACATGGCGTGGGTAACCGACATCACCTATATCCGCACATACGAAGGTTGGCTGTATTTGGCGGTTGTTGTCGACCTGTTCTCTCGCCAGGTCGTGGGATGGTCAATGGATTCGCGCATGGGCAAAGATTTGGTTTTGCAAGCCTTGCTGGCGGCAGTGTGGCGTCGCAAGCCCAAGAAAAGCGTCATGGTGCACTCCGACCAGGGCAGTCAGTTTACAAGCTACGAATGGGGGGCATTTCTTGCCGCACATAACTTACAACCGAGCATGAGCCGACGAGGCAATTGCCATGACAATGCCGTTGCCGAAAGCTTCTTCCAATTGCTCAAGCGTGAACGCATCAAACGCAAAATCTATAAAAACCGAGACTTGGCACGCCAAGATATCTTCGACTACATCGAAATGTTCTACAACCCAATTCGTCGACATGGCCATGCCGCGAACCTTTCGCCGGTAAACTACGAACAGCAATACTTTTCTGAGGCAACGAACCGTCTATAAAAGCCTGGCCGATTCA
>JACCEP010000038.1 GCA_013416395.1 Alcaligenaceae bacterium | reverse complement strand
ACAAACACGCAACTGGCAGCCCGTAGGCAGCGTCTGGCTTAATCCGGACAAGGAAACTGTCATCAATCATGAAAGCAATTTCTTAGAAGCCGCATGATTCATGTTCCAACTATCTTGACAGACATCGAGGTCGAACATGCGAGAGCGTCTGCCGTAAAAGAATGATATTCGAATTAATCAAACACGACACTAAGAAACCTCTTATATGGACGCCTCCCGGAGAGTCGAGCTGATTTTTGCGCTTTGGCATTGAAGGTAGGAATGCAGTCTTATAGTCGGCCTACTGGTGCTGAACATAAGCCTGCTTACCCTGATGGAATTCGCTACAGTGAGGTCCTCATCTGAACATCGGGCTTGAAAATCACCTTGCTTATTGAGTTTTCCTCGCGTCAGTCCGACCTATCTGCCATCATGTGTCTATCGCTATCACTCCTTGAAGTTATCTTCAATCATGAAACAACTCACAAATCCGACGTCGTGGCGCTGACTGCGACGGTATCATAGGGTTTTCCCTTAACATATTTTCCCAAATCGTGCGCGTCAACTTGTTGGCAACCGCTGCGACCACCATGTTGTAGGGGCGCTGAGCTAACAACGCCGCCACCTACGCGGTGTCTGTCAAGGTAGTTAGAACATGAATCATGCAGCCTCTAAGACATTCTTTACATTTAATCCTCAATGAACACACACGAAATGAAGAACTTTGCTCTAATTGGTGCAGGTGGCTATATTGCCCCCCGTCACATGCAAGCCATCAAAGCCACTGGAAACAAATTAGTTGCGGCGCTAGATCCTAACGACTCTGTAGGCATAATGGATAGCCACTTCCCTGCTGCAGAATTCTTCACGGAATTTGAGCGGTTTGATCGTCATGTCGACAAAATGCGTCGCGAAAATCACGGCAACCGTATATCTTATATCTCCATTTGTTCGCCTAATTATCTACACGACTCCCACATGCGCTTTGCGCTGCGCTCGGGTGCAGACGCCATCTGCGAAAAGCCATTGGTGCTCAACCCCTGGAATATCGATGGGCTGCAAGAAATAGAAAAAGACACGGGCCATAAGATCAATACCATCTTGCAACTGCGCGTGCATCCTTCGATTGTGGCCTTGCGCGACAAAGTGCGTGCTGCTTCAAAAGACACCAAACATGAAGTAGATCTCACCTATATCACTTCACGTGGTCACTGGTACCTGCAAAGCTGGAAAGGTGATCTGAAGAAATCCGGCGGTATCGCCACCAACATAGGCGTGCACTTTTTTGACATGCTGCACTTCATCTTTGGCGAGCTGCAGCAAAACGTGGTGCATCACTCCAGCGACACCAAGGCCGCAGGCTACCTCGAATACGA
>JACCEP010000037.1 GCA_013416395.1 Alcaligenaceae bacterium | reverse complement strand
GCTTGAAGCACCCTACAATCGCACGATCAATGACGTGGCCACCGAGGAAGGCATTAGCGCGGCAACCTTGTATAACTGGCGTAAGCAAGCACGTGGTCGTGGTCGGCTATTACCCAATTCCTCACCCACGACGGAAGGCTGGGGATCAGCGGAAAAGTTCAATGCCGTACTCGAGACAGCCGCATTAAATGAAGAAGAGCTGGCTGAGTACTGCCGACGCCGTGGCCTATATCCTGAACAGATCCGCCGCTGGCGTGCCAGTTGCGAGCAGGCCAACGAGCGCTCCGGACAGGAGACCAGCCGTCAGCCAGAGCTCTCTAAGGCCGACCGTAAACGGATCAAGGAACTGGAGCACGAGTTACGCCGCAAGGACGCGGCACTGGCTGAGACGGCCGCGTTATTAGTCTTGAGAAAAAAGATCCAGGCGATCTGGGGGGACGAGGAAAAATGACCAACGCCCTAGATCGCCGCCGAATTGTTGAGTTGGTCAACGAAGCTTTAACCGCAGGCGCTCGGCTACGCAGCATCTGTGCTGAGCTGGGCATCGGCCAAAACACCTACCGACGCTGGTCGGCGGGTGGTGAGGATCAGCGACCACACGTTGAACGCGCGACGCCAGCCCATGCACTCACACAGGCTGAACGCCAGGCTGTGCTTAATGCCTGCCATAGGCCGCAGTTTGCCAGCCTGCCACCCGCACAAATCGTGGCTCGTCTGCTCGACGATGAGCAGCGTTACCTGGCGAGTGAATCCACTTTCTACCGCATCTTGCACCAGGCCGGAGAGCAGCGCCGCCGTGGCCGCCAGGCTGCGCCCCAACATAAGGGGCCACCACGACGCCACCGTGCAGATGGCCCCAATGCCTGCTGGACATGGGATGTGACGTATTTGCCCACTCAGGTGCGTGGCCAATTTCTATATCTGTATTTAATCATCGATATCTATAGCCGCAAGATTGTGGGCCATGAAGTCTTTGACGCCGAGAGCATGATCAACAGTGCCACCGTCATCCAGCGTGCTGTACTGCGTGAACAATGCGCTCATCGCCCATTGGTTCTGCACAGCGATAACGGGTCAGCCATGAAGGGATCCACTATCCACGCCAAGCTTGATGAGCTGGGCATCACGCCTTCGCACAGCCGGCCAAGGGTATCAAACGATAACGCCTACTCGGAGGCCCTGTTCCGTACCTGCAAATACCGTCCAGAATATCCTCTGGAAGGCTTTGCAGACCTCTGTGTGGCTCGCCGCTGGGTGGGCAACTTCGTACACTGGTACAACGAACTACATCGGCATAGCGAGATTCGTTATGTCACCCCAGCCCAGCGCCATGGCGGACTGGACAAGGCCATATTGGGTCAACGCCACCAGATCTATCAGCA
>JACCEP010000036.1 GCA_013416395.1 Alcaligenaceae bacterium | reverse complement strand
TCCGTGCCAAAGACAAGCGTCGATTTGTGGCAACCACCGACAGTAAACATGCGCTGCCGGTATCACCGAACCTGGTGCAGCGACAGTTCAACCCAGACGCTCCCGATCAGCTCTGGTGTGGTGACATGGTAATCCTCCCGTAAATTAACCGTCGTTGAAGTAGAATTTTCTAAAGCGGTATCAGAGGAAATTTTGCATGAAGACGTCACGATTTACGGATAGCCAGATCATTGCGATCTTGAAGCAGGCCGAAGCGGGCACACCCATCCCCGAGTTGTGCCGCGAGCACGGGATGAGCAGTGCGAGCTTTTATAAATGGCGTGCCAAATACGGAGGCATGGATGCGGGGCTTATGTCGCGCATGAAAGAGCTCGAGCTAGAGAACGCCAGGCTCAAGAAGATGTATGCCGAAGAACGCCTCAAAGCTGAAGTGCTCAAGGAAGCAATCGAAAAAAAGTGGTGAAGCCATCTCATCGTCGTGAGATGGCCCACCGAGCAGTCAGTCAATGGGCTATGACGGTTAAAGCAGCGTGCGCGGCGTTTGGCGTGAGCGAGACCTGCTATCGCTATCAAGCCAAGGGCTCTGAAGAGAATGAAGTCATTTCCGATTGCTTGATCAAGCTGACGCACAACCAGCGTAATTGGGGCTTTGGCCTGTGCTTTCTGTATCTGCGTAATGTGAAGGGATTTGGGTGGAACGGTAGTCCCCCCATACATGGACGCTCCCGGTTTGCCAAGCTTTCAATGCATAACGACTTAAGGTAAAGATTGCACCCGTACATTCGGACTTTGCTGAGGCCCTAGCCTCTGTCCCTGATGGAATGTGCTGGTCGGTGCCCCAATCATTTTCACGCGCTCACTGCGCTGGGGGGACTTCGGGCTATGCCAACCACGGTCTTACCTGTTTGCCATCATCGTTGATTGCTTGAGCAATCGGTGAACTTAATTCAAATCACTATACGTTGCGGTTTTCCCACAAGCCGAGCTGATTACGCCGGTGCGTAGTCGGCTCGGAACTCTCTGTCATGCGCCAATAACGCCCAAACAATGCGCGCATTTCTGTTCGCTAACGCTACCGTAACCACATTCTTGTGACGTCGCGCAAGGATCCGGTCCAGCCATGAATCCACAGTGGGTGGTTTCTGCCCCGCACACCGAATAATCGCTCGACCGCCGTGGATCAGCAGCGTGCGCAAATAAGTGTCACCTCGCTTACTAATCCCTTGTAAATGAGTCTTGCCACCCGTTGAGTGTTGTTTGGGCACAAGCCCAAGCCACGCTGCCAGTTGTCGCCCGTTGGCGAAGCTCTTCGCGTCGCCAATTGAAGCGACTAATGCGCTGGCAGTAATAGGCCCAATGCCAGGCACTTTCTCCAACTTACGAGAAAGCGCATTGGATCGGTGTCAGACGTTTAGTTGCCGTTCCAGTTCGTTGACTTGACGGTCTAGATCTTTCATATGCTCCACCAGTCGCAGCATTAACTCTCGAAACACGCCGGGCAAAATTGAGGTTGCCCCTAAATGACGTAGTCCTTAGTTCCAGTTAAATTGGAACAAAGGAGCAAGAAATGTCAGATCAACAACGGCGTGGGAAATACACGGCGGAATTCAAACAGGAAGGTGTCCGGCAAGT
>JACCEP010000035.1 GCA_013416395.1 Alcaligenaceae bacterium | reverse complement strand
CTGAGGCGTAAATCTTGTCGTACCCGGCAAACGCATCGGCCTGCAGGATACCGGTGTAATGCTGCAGATGCGTTTGCGGGTGAATGCCTTTACGATCAGGCGAGTAACGCAGCCACACAGCGGGCGCTGTTCAGCGACAATTAACTTGACCGGCCAGCGACAACTATCTTGGCCGGTTGATCTGATAGGGTTCAACACTGCAAATCGGAGGATGCGCGGTGTCGGGCAAACGAATCACAGATCAACAAATCAGGTTATATATGATGCTCCGAAAGGACACGATCCAAGAGGTCGCAGCCGCTAAAGCCGGCATATCTGTAAGGTCGGCACGCCGCGCCGAGAACGGGCCTTCACCCCAACCCAGTAGTCCTGGGTCCAGACCATGGCGTACACGAGAGGATCCATTACTTGCTATTTGGGAGCCCGTTGTTGTTCCCTTACTGGAGCGCTCCCCGACCCTTACTGCCATAGGCCTGTTCGATCATTTATGTGAACACCACGCCCACCAGTTTGATCCGCGATCACGTCGCACGCTGGAGCGCCGCGTGCAGGCGTGGCGTCAATTACACGGCCCGGACCAAGATGTGGTCTTCGTGCAAACGCACGCCATGGGCGAATTGGGCATTGCCGACTTTACCGTGGTCGATGAGCCCGTCACGGTCAGGAAAGCGCCTTTAGCTCATCGCTTATTTCATTACCGGCTGGTCGCCAGTGGCTGGGCTTATGCGCAGGTTGTCTGCGGTGGCGAGAGCTTTAGCGCCCTGTCAGAGGGGTTGCAGCAGGCGTTCTGGCGTAGCGGCGGCGTACCGCGTACGCTACGCACCGATAGCCTGAGCGCCGCCTATAAGAACCGCGCTGAGCAGGACGACTTCACCCAGCGCTTTGAAGACTTGTGCAAGCACTATGGCATCATCGCTACTCGCAACAATCGGGGCGTAGCCCATGAGAATGGGGCCATTGAATCGCCCAACAATCATATCAAGCGTCAATTAAAGCAGGCTCTGTTACTGCGTAACAATTACGACTTCGATTCGGTTGAGTGCTACAACGAATTTATAGGGCAGCTGGTGGCCCGGCGTAATCGTCGCGTGGCATCGGCCTTTAAGGATGAGCAGCGACAATTGCAGCCGTTACCGGCCGGGCGCAGCGTTAATTACACCGAGCACACGGTACGCGTCACGCGTAGCAGCACGATTGAGCTTAAACGCGTGCTGTATACCGTGCCTTCCCGACTCATTGGCAGTCGCGTGAACGTGAGGCTGTTCGATACAAAGCTGGAGATCTGGTGCGCGCAGGAATGCACCTTGACCTTGACGCGAGTGCATGGCGTAACCCGCCAGCGTGTTCGTTCGGTGGATTACCGCCATGTCATTGAGGGGCTGGTTAAAAAGCCTCGGGCCTTCCGGTACTCGCAGTTGCGTGAGGACTTGTTGCCCAGCATGGATTACCAACTCATCTGGGCGTCGGTCGACCGCACCTTATCGGCCGACGCCGCTTGCCAGTACATTGTGCGCCTTCTGCATCTGGCTAAGAAAACCGATAACGAGGGTGCGCTGGGTCGCTATGTGCTGGATGCACTGGCCGCCACTGGCTTGCCCAGTATCGCGGCGTGCGAACAGAGGTTCTTGTCTAGACGGGCGACCATGCCAACCTTGAACGTACGCCAGCACGCGCTCAGTGATTATGACCTATTGAATACGGCAGGAGGCATCCATGGCTAATGTGGCCGCACTTCCCATCATGCTCAAGTCATTGCGTCTGGCCTGCATCGGTACCCATTGGCAGGCGCTTGCCAAGAAGGCGACCGCCGAACGCTGGGTACCGGAACACTACCTGGCCGAGCTGTGTGTCATGGAGCTGGCGACCCGTGAGGACAAGCGTCTACAACGCTATCACAAGGAGTCCGAGCTGCCGCCCGGAAAGACACTGACCAGCTTCGACTTTAGCGCCCTGGAGGGCGTTAGCCTGCAGCAGATCAATGCGTTGATTCAAAATCCACACTGGGTCGAGCAAGGGGAAAATCTGTTGTTGTTCGGTGCCAGCGGCATAGGCAAAACGCATCTAGCCAGCAGTATCGGATATGGACTAGTTGAGGCCGGGATTCGGGTCAGGCTCAGCAGCGCTACCCATATGGTGCAGGAGCTTCAGCAGGCCAAGCAGAACTTGGGCCTAGCCGATGCCCTGGTCAAACTAGATAAGTTCTCTGTCTTGATTCTCGATGACCTTGGGTACGTGAAGAAAACTGCCCAGGAGACCAGCGTGCTGTTTGAACTCATTGCCCATCGCTACGAGCGCGGGACCTTGATCATTACCTCAAATCAGGCGTTTAAGGACTGGGATCATCTCTTCGATGACAGCATCATGACCGTTGCCGCCATCGATCGACTGGTGCATCACGCCACCATCATGAACTGCGAAGGAGAAAGCTACCGACGAAAGGCATCCCTGAAAAGGATGGCATCAGCACAGTGAATTACACAGCGTCAACCGGCCAAGATAATTGACGCGCACCGGCCAAGATAGTTGACGTGCGACAGGGCGCGGTGGTGTCACCGCTGGGGCGATCATCGCGGGCATAAACCCACAGGCGTGCCTCACGTGTTTTGCCGGTGCCGGGTGCAAGTACTTTGATCGGCGTGTCGTCGGTATGCAGTTTTTCGGCTGCAAAGACATGGCGGCGTAGCGCGTCGATCAAGGGGCGCAGCAATTCGTGCACACCCCCCACCCAGTCACCGACCGTGCTTTCGCTCAAGCTCACGTTTTCACGTTCGTAAATCTGACACTGACGGTACAGGGGTTGATGATCCAGGTATTTGCTGATCATCACGTGGCTAAGCAAACCCGGGCCCGCGAAGCTGCGGGCAATGGGGCGGCTCGGTGCAGGCGCTTGCGCTATCCGCT
>JACCEP010000034.1 GCA_013416395.1 Alcaligenaceae bacterium | reverse complement strand
CGCTGCACTTTACGCCCACAAGCGCCTCGTGGCTCAATGCAGTGGAGTGCTGGTTTGCCAGTCTTGAGCGTCGCGCCCTTTATCGAGGTATTTTCACTAAGTGTCCAGGCGCTGCGCGAAGCGATCCCCCTGAACCTTAGATTTTTTCTTGATCATGCACTGCAAAAGTCCAATTTCGCTAGGCGTCAGAGCTGTTCGGGCTGGGCCAGGTCTGCTGAATCGATCCTTACAAAGGTCGAACATGCGAAAGCGTCTGCCGCAAATAATTAACAATCAGATTAATCAAACACTACACTAACGCAACAATAAAGACATTATTATAATAAAAACTTATATTTTATGAAATCTATAATAACCAAATATTTCAAAAATTTATTTAAAACTAAATTTATTCAGCACGTAATGCTTTTAACGGGCGGCACCGCCATAGCGCAGATGCTTATGATACTGGCATTGCCCCTGCTTACCCGCCTTTACACACCAACTGACTACAGCATATTGGCCATATATGCATCTATTCTTGGGGTGATTTCGGCAATCGCTTGCATGAGACTAGAAATCGCTATCCCAATCGCTGATAACGAGGGAGATGTAATCAATCTCTTAATTTTATCGTTTATATCTGTAACAATTCTTTCAATTCTCGGCGCGTTAATAGTCTTCCTCTTTTCAACCGAGATAACAATCTTAATTGAACAGCCCAAAATTAAGCCATATCTCTGGTTTTTGCCTATAGGGTTATGGCTTTCTGGAATCTACTCCGTTCTCCAATTTTGGGCAACGAGAAAGGAAAAATTTCCGATTATTGCTAAAACGCGAATAACCCAAGCTTGTGGCAGTATCAGCAGTCAAATAGGTTTTGGAATAGCCGGCCTAGCTCCTGTTGGACTTCTAATTGGTCAGTTAATAAACTCCAGCGCAGGTATAACTCTTCTTATGCGGGAACTAATAAAATACAAGGCTCAATCCTTCAAATCAGTGAATTATCATAGCCTCATTAATACGCTGCGGAAATACAAGCAATATCCACAATACTCAATGATCGAGGCGTTGTGTAACAACGCAGGAATCCAAGTACCCATTCTTATGATTGCTGCGCTTGCAATAGGGCCGGAGGTAGGTTTTTTAGCATTAGCTACTAGGATTATGGCGGCACCACTCCAACTTTTGGGAGGAGCTATAAGACAAGTTTATCTCTCTAAAGCACCTAGCGAGTTTCGTCAGGGAACCTTGGCTATATTCACTACTCGAGTGCTGACAGGTCTTGTTAAAACGGGGGTAGGCCCAATAGTTTTTGTAGGCATAATTGCACCGATAATCTTTCCATTGGTTTTTGGTGAGCAATGGCAAAGAGCGGGAGAAATCGTGCGATGGATGACGCCATGGTTCGTATTACAATTCTTGGCATCTCCTCTTTCCATGGCCTTACATGTAGCCAATCATCAACAAAGCGCGTTACTTTTACAAATATTAGGCTTGGCCATTAGAGTTGCCTCGGTTTTGTTTGCTTTCCGTATTTCCCCCATCTATATTGTAGAAGCCTACGCGCTATCAAGTTTCGCATTCTACGCCATCTATCTTTATTTAATAATAAAAACCTGCTCCCTGAGCTTAGAACAGTTTCTCAGCACTTTCACCTCATCTTTAAAAGTAATATTTTTATGGATTATATTTGGTGCCGTGATCTCGTTTGGCATAAGATATTTTACTTTCAACTGATTTCATTAGGAAGTCTCTGGACCTGTCAGAATGTAGGTTGTTGATATTAGCCCGATCAGGAACGCCCCGATGAGCCAGTGGAATTTTCCCGAAGCCCCCCCAGCGCAGTGAGCGCGTTTTTGCGATTGGGGCACCAACCAGCACATTCCATCAGGGACAGAGGCTAGCGCCTCAGCAAAGTCCGAATGTACGGGTGCAATCTTTACCTTAAGTCGTTATGATTTGAAAGCTTGGCAAACCGGGAGCGTCCATGTATGGGAGGATTACCCTTCATAATCTTTCATTCGAGAAAACCCTTTAGACTCAGACTATCGTCCAGTTCGAAAAATTAAACATTACCATTTGAATAAACGTATCAACTATGAAAATTCTGCACTGCGCTTTTATGATGAAACTAGAACTTGGGATAATTAATCAAATGCGATGGGAAGTATCGGCGACAAAGAGCTTAGGGCTTAAATGGACTTCGAAAATATACACCCCAAATAAAGTCGATCATGCTGACAAATTATTTGTAAAACTAAACACCTCATTTGAACCCTCCATCTTTAAAAGTAAGTTATTTCCACATTTAAAAGAAAAAAAGAAATTTTACGAATGGCTGGAAACAGAGTCTAAGAACTATGATATCGTTCTGCTAAGACACAGCACAGCTAATCCTCATCAATATAAATTTATAAAGACTTCAAAAACGCCCATATGGCTTGTTCATCATACTCTCGAAATACCTGAGATTGAATCAGCAGATACGTTTAAAAGCTTGCTCAAATCATTAGTAGAGAGATTCTATGGTAGAAAATCCATAAAAAATGCAATCGGAATAATTGGCGTAACAGATGAAATTATAAATTATGAATTAGGCAGAATCAAGGGGATATCTAAACCATTCCTTCGCTATCCTAATGGCATTCTTTATGACAGAAAGATAAATTATATAGAAGATAATCGAGATACAAATAATGTAGAAATTATTTTTATTGCCAGTTTCTTTTCTGGATGGCATGGGTTAGATATGCTGTTAAATGAGCTAAAAGGCAGCACAAATTTTGAATTTATAATACATATAGTTGGAGCTGTAGGCAAAGATGACTTGGAGCTGGCTGGTAATGACCCTCGAATAAAGTTTCATGGTTTACTCTCGCACCACCAGATCGAAAAAATATCCGCTCAATGCTGGATAGGATTGGCGTCTTTTGGCTTGAATCGAAAAAGCATGAATCAAGCCTGCACATTGAAGGTTCGCGATTACTTAAAAATCGGACTTCCAGTTTACTCCAGCCATCAAGATGTCTTTCCGGACGATTTCAGATACTATCGCCAAGGACCTCTTTGTATAGAGAAAATATTAAGCTATGCTCGAGAAATGCGAACCGAGGATAAAGTTGAAATATCTAATTTTTCGAAAAAATTCATATCTAAGAAAGAGATTGTAAAAAAATTTCACGACCAATTTTGTGAGTTAATGACGTAAAGCAAAGTAACGATACGAAGCATCTAGCGTAGTGTTTGATTACTTAATTTATTTTTAAGATGGCCTGACATAAAATAGGGGATGTTCTTTCGAACGGGATATCCGCCATGAGTAAAGTTGCCGCCATATTCACATTGCCCGAATCGGATCGTACGCAATTGCAGGCATGGTTGCGTAAGTCCACGCTGCACCTTACGCCCACAAGCGCCTCGTGGCTCAATGCAGTGGAGTGCTGGTTTGCCAGTCTTGAGCGTCGCGCCCTTTATCGAGGTATTTTCACTAAGTGTCCAGGCGCTGCGCGAAGCGATCCGTCAGTTTA
>JACCEP010000033.1 GCA_013416395.1 Alcaligenaceae bacterium | reverse complement strand
CAAGCTTGGCCAGAATCGCCTCTCGGCGCTCAAGGGAATATCTCATGGAAACCTTCTCTGTGCCCCGGGTTTGGACTTCAGACTCTAACATCAGTAGAGGTTCCAACTATTCTGACAGGCGGGGTGCATAACCGTACTTGCATACATATGCACTCATGCGATTATGTGATAGCATAATCATTACATTACAGGGAAAGCCCATGAAGCAAGCCATCGCATACATCCGAGTTTCGACAGAGAAACAAGTCCATGAGGGTGCGAGCCTGGAAGCCCAAAAAAACAGCATCGAGCAATGGTGTAAAGCCAACAGGTATGAGCTGACAGACATTTATATAGATGCAGGTATCAGCGGCAAGAACATGAAAACTCGCCAGGGGTTGCTCAAGGCGCTAGCCACATTAAAGAGAGGTATGGTGCTGGTTTCCTATTCGCTTAGCAGGCTGGCAAGGTCAACCAAAGATGCTCTGGTCATTGGGGAGCTAGTCGCTAAAAAGCAAGCTGATATGGTTTCACTAACTGAGCAGATCGACACCACTACAGCGGCGGGCAAGATGATGTTTCAGATGATGGCTGTCTTGGCA
The DNA here is from genome assembly GCA_013416395.1 of Alcaligenaceae bacterium. Classification (GTDB taxonomy): domain Bacteria; phylum Pseudomonadota; class Gammaproteobacteria; order Burkholderiales; family Burkholderiaceae_B; genus Allopusillimonas. The sequence continues at coordinate 4,041 of JACCEP010000033.1, read as the reverse complement.
GAGTTCGAGCGTAATCTGGTTGCAGAGCGCACCGCCAATGCTTTGCAGCACAAGAAACGCACCGGCCAGAAGTACACCAACAAAACCCCATACGGGTTTGAGGCCATCGAGGGTAGATTGGTCGAGGTCAAGCAAGAGGCTGCTGTAGTGGCGGAAATCCAAGCAAGTAGGGCCAGCGGCGCAACTTTGCAAGCTATCGCCAATGATCTAAATGGGCGCGGCGTCCCCACCAAGACCGGAAAACAATGGCAGCCAGCCACCATCCACCTGTTGCTGAAAAGGAGCAGACTTGTCGCTGCAAACTGAGATTAAAACCCTGTTCGATGACAAGACCCGGAAAAGGGCTAGCCAGATAAAACCGGTTGAAGTCGATGCCCTAGCAGTCCATGGCGCCGCTGGGGCATCGTTGCGTCTGAAGGGTCAACCAGCGCAACAGGCAAACCTTGTTCTAGCGATGTCACCTAGTACGGCGGCGGCGCTGTACCGCTGGTTGTCTGAGCCGGCATTCTGGGGGCTGGTTTGTAGCCTTACCAAACATTAGGAAGCCGATATGTGCACACCTGGCCAACCATTATTTTCGCACCAAGTTTATAGCGTCCTGATGGCCATCCCGTTATGTACAACAAAAACTAATACGCTAGTTGCGTTTGATGCTGATAGCAGTGCATCGGTCCTTGCGCCAACTGGGGGCCTTATGGTGGTTGAGGTGGGCATGCACTTGGTTGCGTTCGGTAAGAAAACTTTGAAAAAGCAGGGTTAATTTTTAACAATCGACCGTTTGTTAAAAAGCTGAGAGGTAAAAATGGCACTTGTTGTAAAACCAAAAACACCGGCACCGGCCACTACAGTCACTGATGGCACCTACCGGGCCATCCTGACCAATGTAAAGCAGTTTGCTAATAACTATGGGGAGCGCATCGGGTTTGAGTTCACCATCATCGGCGGGCAGTTCGATGGCCAGAAGGTCATGCGATCAACAGCATCCCAACTCACCCGGCAGAGCAAACTGACTGAGATCATCGAGGGCATCACTGGCCAGCGGTTGGCCGACCAGGAATTGTCATCAGGAGTAGATCTGGAGGCGCTTCCGGGGACAGTTTGCAGCATCCTAGTCCTGCAATCCAAGAGCAAAGCGGGTACGGTCTACTCCAATGTCGAGCGGGTTTTTCAGTAACCGAGCTGCAATCAACCAAAAGGCCAACAGTGCCAAAGGGTCAAGTCGATGGCTGCAAAGCAAGATGAATATGTCCTGGAAGATTTTCTGCAGCACCTACAAAAAACTATCCCTGGCTTCAAACGGGAAGCCAATTCACACCAATGGGAACTGGCCAAGATGGTCTGGGAAGGCGGCCACAAGCGGCGGCAGCACGACAAGTTCGAGGGGGCTATGAGTTTTCATTACAAGGAGCTGGAGCAGGCATTCGGGCGCACCGGTTTCAATGTCATCAATGCCAGGCTGGGCTTCTTTACCGTGACTGAAAACTGGTCGATGGATAAGGGCTGGACTAAGGGGTACTGGTTTTCAGAAGCAATCGCGCAGGCCAGAGAAAAGTATTTCAACCGCACCTGGCGCAATGTCACCAGGATGACCTGGGCTGATGGGCGGGCAATGAAGAAACTACCCAAGGCGGTCGCTGGCAAGGACATGCGCGGCATCACCACCACGGCCTGGCGTAATGCCAAAGAGATGAATAATGTACGCATCAACTTACCCCAACTGCGGCGGCTCCAGGCATGGCTGCGGCATGTTCGGGATGAATGGCGCTGCGGGCGGGCACCTGCTGATCTGTTTCTGGAGTACCCAAACCTAGCGGTTATCGAGCGGCTGGCTGAGACCACATCAAAAATCATTAGGCTGGCTAAAACCGATGTCGCTGGGCATGGTTATGTCGCACACCGCTATCTCGAATCAGAGAGCGGCAGACTGTATGCCAAGGACATCAACCTACAAACCACACCCACCATCATCAAGCAGGCGGCGCTGGCGGGTCTATGGGAATATGACTTTTCCAATTGCCACTATGCCATCCTGATGCAAATGGCGGCCAAGTTCGGTAATGAATGCCAGGCCATCGGCAATTACCTAGTCAACAAGAAAGCCACCAGGCAGGCCATTGCAGATCAGGCGGGCATCACCGTACCGCAGGCAAAGACATGCCTACTGGCCATTATCTATGGGGCGCGGGCAGCAACGCGGTTTGATAACGCAATTCCAGATGAAATTGGAAGGCAGGCGGCGGCGCGGTTGTATCGGTCGCCTATCTTTATCAGCATCCACCAGGACATCAAAAAGGCTAGGCGGGCCATTCTGAATGGCCGGCCATGCACCGCCAATGGCAGGCTATCCAACGCGATGGGGAAATCTATAGAAACAAAGAAACCAAGCAGCAAAACCGGAGCCAACCCACGGCAGCAACTGGCGCATCTTATTCAAGGCGTCGAGGCCAAGGCGCTGAAAACAGCCATCGACATGCACCCAGATGACATTGTGCTACTCCAGCATGATGGCTTCGCAGCCACCACCCGGCTGGATGGCATAGCCATCATGGAGGCAGTTTACCAGGCCACCGGCTACAGACTGGAGCTGGAAGAAGCACGAATACAGGTAGACCCTGAAGAACAGTTCCTAAAGTACAGAATCCAAAGTGAAAACGACCGCAAAGCTAATACTGGCGCGGGTTCCCGCCTATCCCTTGTGAGTTAATGGTGCTGTGTCCCTTCCCTATCTCATATATCCCCCTGTAATCACCTCCTACGCCACCATCGCGGCTCCCGCACCACCTTCAGGCTGGAGCTGCCTTTTGCAATCTGTTCTAGGAGATAATCATGGCTAGAAAATCGATAATGGCCAAAAAACCGACCAACCCAGATACCTACAAGGTCACTGAGGAGGATGGCATAAAAGCCGACATGAACCGGTCGCAACAGTTGGCGGTGCTGGCTACAAGCTCGGCGCTGTCTGCCTCGACGGTCAAGCTATACGCCGGCGGCGGCGATGATCTGGAAGTTTCCGATCTGATGCATCAAATGAAAAAGGCAGGCAGGGAGATCAACGACGGCAAACTGGAGCGAGTCGAGCGGATGCTGGTCAACCAGGCTATTGCATTAGATTCCATGTTCAACAACCTGGCGCAGCGAACCGAGTATATGAAGAGTTTGGAAACCTACATGCGACTGGCACTGAAGGCGCAATCGCAAGCCAGGGCTACCATCGAAACGCTGGCGGCCATCAAAAACCCACCACCTTACATCAGACAGGCCAACATCGCACAAGGCCATCAACAGATCAACAACAATATGTATGCCAGTGAATCAAAGCATACGTGCGCGGGGAAAAGCGAAAGTTCGCCAAACAAACTATTGGAGGCAGGTCATGAACGGCTGGACATTGGAGCGGCGGCAGCGCCAGTCAGAGCTGATACAGCAATGGAAACCCTGGAAAAAATCGACCGGGCCGGTCACGACTGAGGGTAAGCAAAAAGTGGCTAGAAATGCTTGGCGCGGCGGCCACCGGGAAAAGCTGCGGGAGCTGATCAGGGAGGTCAATACTGAGATACACCAAGCGCAAGATATAACTACTAGATTTACCAGTCGCTAGCGTTCGCGTTGCCAAGATGTGCAGCCTAGTTGATGCCCATTCAGTCATGCTGGCTGTCGGAGCATTATTGCGTCTGAAAGGCTGTCCTGATGAACAGCTGGAGTTAGTCCAGTCCATGACGCCTGAAATGTCAGCGGTAGTCTGTCGGTGGATTGTAGACCCAAATTTTTGGGATTTAGCGGGTGATATTAGCTGGATTAGTTTCGATTTGATCTGACAGTCTGGCCTTGCCAAAGGTTAGGTTACCCGGTTTGATAGAGGTGCGAATCTTTGTCAACCAGCGCGAAAGCGCCAAGGAGTAACCTCATGAACAGTGTTCTGAATCGGCCAGGGTTTGCTAGACAGTTTTTAGCCTCATAATACTCAGTGAGGAGATGATTATGAGCACGGCCCGATTTACGGAAGAATTCAAACTCGAAGCGGTAAAGCAAATCACCGAACAT
>JACCEP010000032.1 GCA_013416395.1 Alcaligenaceae bacterium | reverse complement strand
ACGAAGCCGATGCGTTGCGCATCGCCAATGATGTTCGCTTTGGGCTTGCCGCGGCGGTCTGGACAACAGACATAGGCCGTGCGATTCGTATGTCTGAGAAGCTTCAGGCTGGCACTGTGTGGGTGAACACCTACCGTGCGGTGAGTTTTATGGCACCGTTCGGTGGCTACAAAGATTCAGGCCTGGGGCGTGAAAACGGCATTGAGGCGGTGAAGGCATTTCTGCAGACCAAATCGGTTTGGATCAATACGGGTGCTGTGGCGAGTAACCCGTTTGTGATGCGTTAAAAATGGGAAAAGCAAACTCTCAGTCCACGCGCCTTTTCATAAACATCAACCATTAAACAGCAACCGACACCGTTTGCTCGAAGTGTTCCTTCAGCATTTCATAAATATGCAGAGTCAGCGGGCTAATGGTGTCTTTGCGGGACCACAGCATATACGTGATGGGTGGCAAGGGCGGTAGCCCATCACTCTCGCCCATTACACGCATGTCAGGGCCGAGAAACTCTACGCTGCGGGCGGTAATGCCAAGCCCAGCGCGTACCGCTGCTTTGATTCCGACTAGCGTGGGGGCCAAATAATTAATGTGCCAGGTCAACGGCGTTTGCTCCAGGGCCTGCAGCGCAATCTTCCTGAAGATGCTGCGCTCATCCGCCAAAATCAATGGCAGTGGTGCACGCTTGTTGTGTACATAGTCGGCGGCGCACATCCATGCGGTGGGAGAGGTGCGTAAGGCAAAGCCGTTCAGGCCTGAGTCGTGGCGTGTCGAAATAGTGAGGTCTATGTCGCCAGATGCCAAGGCGTCCATAAGAAATGGGCTGCGATCGACACGAATCTCTAGCCTTACCTTGGGTGCATGCCGTGCAATATGCGTGAGAATGGGCGGCAAAATGGTATCGGCAACATCTAGCGGTGCACCGAAGCGGATTTGCCCTTCCATCTGCTTTTGCCCCACCGTACGTAAGGCTTCATCATTAATCGCCAGCAGCCTGCGGCCATAGTCTGCCAGTTGTTGCCCTTGCGGGGTAAGAACACGCAGCCTGCCTTGCTTCTGAAATAGCGGTAACTCCAACTGTGCTTCCAAACGTTGCATCTGCTGGGTGATCGCCGATTGGGTTTTGCACAGGATGCTGGCAGCCTCTGAAAACGTATTAGTTTTTTCGATGGTTACCAGTGTTCGGAGTAGGTCGAGATCCAGATTTTTCATATTGTGCGTCTTGGTATGACGACTTTTGGTAGGAATGCTTACACTGTCAATATATTAGCATTGCTTATGTAATACAAAATACTATTAAATTGTGCCTCTCGCCATATCGTCCTATATTGGATACAGCTCACAGGAGATAGCTATGAATACAGAAAACGAAAGACAGGCGGCCGTATCGCGCTTTATTGACATCGCCAAGCACCAGACGTCTGGAGAAGTAAATCGTGAGAATCTCGATGTTGTGCTGGGTGCTTTGATCGATATTGCTTCGCATACCAAATTGTGGTCCGAAAATGACTATCCACCGCCAGAAGGCGACGAGTTGCAAGCACGTTATCTTATCCACCAAGAGCCAGACAGCACATATGCGCTGTATCTGAACGTTATGCGTCCGGGTAAGAAAATTGTGCCCCACAACCATACGACGTGGGCCTGTATTGCCGCAGTCGAAGGCACCGAGAGCAACTATCTTTACGAGCGCACTGACGATGGTGACAAGCCCGGCTATGCCACGCTTGAGCAGACGGGTGAAAAACAAATCGGGCCGGGCAAGGGTATAGCCTTGCTGGCAGACGATATTCATGCGGTGCGTATTCATGATGAGGATGGCATTCGCCATCTGCACATGTACGGCCTGGCGTTGGAAAAGCTCGACAAACGCATCGCCTTCGACATGGAAAACAATAGCTGCAACATCATGTCGGTGGGTGTTAAAACCCGTCAAAGCGCAAGCTGATACTGCACCATGATTTCAACTACCTTGCGCTACCTCGACGCCCATCAACTGAAGGCCTGGATTCACGATGCTGAGGAGCTGGCGCTGCTCGATGTGCGCGAGCACGGTCAGTACGGTGAGAATCATCTTTTCTTTGCGGTTCCGCTGCCCTATAGCGACTTAGAACTCAATGTGCTGCGTCTGGTGCCTCGCAAGGCTACGCGCATTGCCATATACGGTGACGTGCGAACACATGGCGCAGTGCTGGCAGCGGGTCAGGCTTTGCTGCGCATGGGTTACGACAATGTGCATGTGCTGGAAGGTGGTATTGATGCATGGCAGAAAGCGGGCTACGCGACGTTTGCAGGGGTGAATCTGCCCAGCAAAACCTTTGGTGAGCTTGCTGAGCATGTGTACAACACGCCCAGCGTGTCTGCCGCGAAGTTGCGTGACATGCTTGCCGACGAGCGCGAAAATATCATTGTGCTCGATGGGAGGCCTGTTCCCGAATATCAAAAAATGAGTATCCCGGGGGCATACTGCTGTCCGAATGGCGAGCTGGCTTTGCGTGCGAGGGAGCTGGCCCCTGATCCCGATACCACCATTGTGATCAACTGTGCGGGCCGCACGCGCAGCATCATCGGTGCGCAAACGCTCATCAATCTAAACGTGCCCAACAAGGTTCTTGCACTGGAAAACGGCACGCAAGGGTGGTATCTGGAAGACTATCCGTTAGAGCATGGCTCCAGTCGCTTATACCCCGAGCGGGTGAGCGAAACGTCCAAAGTTGCTCAGCGTGAGCAGGCTATCAAGCTAACTGAAAAACTCAAAATTCAGACTGTCGATGCACGCCAGGTAACGCAGTGGTTGGATGAGGGCACGCATACGGTGTTTTTGTGTGATGTGCGCACTGACGAAGAGTATGCGCTGGGTGAGTTGCCGAGCTTGGTGCAGCATACGCCGGGTGGGCAGTTAATTCAGGCGACAGACCAGTATTTGGGTGTGCGCAAGGCTAAAGTGGTTTTGTGCGATACCGACGGTATACGTGCGCCTGCTGTTGCCAGCTGGCTCAAGCAACTGGGTTGGAATGTTTACCTGTTGACAGACCCTTTCGCGTTAACAGGCTTACCCGAAGCACCGCGATTTGTTCCAGCGCTTGAACGTACCAAACAACTGCCAGCTGACGCCTTGGCCAGTTTTTTGCACGATCAACCTCAGGCAATCTTGCTCGACGCCAGATCCAGCACTGCCTATCGCGCAGTATGTCTTAAACAGGCTGCGTGGACGATACGGCCTATGCTGGCTTCGCAAATACATGAGCAGCTGGGTCTTACGATGCCGGATAGGTCAGTGCAAGACCTGGCCGGTCGCGCGATGCTGGATGAGCAAGGGCAAGGGCAAGGGCAAGGGCAAGGGCAAGGGCAAGGGCAAGGGCAAGGGCAAGGGCAAGGGCAAGGGCAAGGACAGGGTGACGGGCAGGGGCAGGACCAGCGGCAGGCAGATCGCCCCGTGCTGTTGCTGGGCTCAAGCATCGGCAAACTAAAGCTGTTGGCTCAAGATTTGGAGCGTATGGGTTGCACGGCTGTGTACGTATGCGTTGTTGACGCTCTGGCGCTGAAGGCTAGTGGGCTGCCGATAGTAGAAAATGATGACATCTTGCCGGATGAGGCATGTATCGATTACTTGTTCTTTGTGCACGACCGCCACGATGGCAACAAAGAAGCCGCACGCAAGTATCTGGAATGGGAAACCAATCTGGTTTCACAGATAGATGATCAGGAGCGCAATACGTTTTCTATTGGGTTTTGAGCGGGAGCGCCGGCAGTGTCACTTTGTTCCCGACTGTTCCAGTTGGCCAGAGATGGCGATTGCCGGCATGTATGACCACTGGCTCACAACAGATGTGTTCAGACGATACTGCGTGGGGCAGCTCACGAACACAGGGCGTATTAAGCCCTCGCTACGTGCGCTGCTCCTAAATAATTAATCTTTCTTTTCGTCGAAAGCGCCTTCCTCTTCGAGGACTTGATTGGCGACTTTGAATGCATCCAGCCCAGCTGGTATGCCGCAGTACACACTGGCCTGAATCAGAATCTCTTTGATTTCTTCTACAGTCACCCCGTTGTTGAGTGCCCCTTTGACGTGCAGCTTGATCTCGGCAGGCCGATTCAGTGCCGTCAACATCGCCAGGTTAAGCATGCTGCGCGTTTTGCGCTCGAGGCCAGGTCTGTTCCATGCATAACCCCAGCACCATTCGGTCGTTATGTGCTGGAAACTCATCATGAAGTCGTTTGCCTTTGCCAGCGAGCCATCGACGTATTCTGTGCCGAGCACTTCGCGTCGGGTCTTCAAGCCTTGTTGAAACAGCGCGTCAAGGGGGTTGTCTTCTGGTTTGCTCATGATGCTGCCTTTTAAAGGGGAGGAGATTTTCGATTGTATGGGGAGTTTGAGCTCTGGCGGTAACGGGTGCCGCGTAACCTGTGCGACATGGCGGGTGTAAGCTATCAGTTATGACGTGGCTGGGCCTATGGCAAAGCAGGTGCAAACTCTGGTTGAGGCCATCGGTGCATAGTCATCATAAGGTTAGCTTGTTTAAAAGGCGCCCTAATTTATAGGGTCAGGTAAGCATAGTGATGTAAGCAGCGGCTGCGTATCGCAGTCATATAGAGCCTTGCCAGGTCGGCGGGGTGGTGCAGCAAGCGCTTTCTGACGTCTTTGCGTCGATGAAAGTACACAGCAATAAGGAATACAGCCATGGCTGCTGAACTAAAAATTGATTTCGTCTCTGATGTTTCATGCCCATGGTGTGCCATCGGTTTGGCTTCGCTGGAACAGGCTATCGAGCGATTAGGTGATGAGGTGAGCGTTCAGATTCATTTCCAGCCTTTTGAATTGAATCCTCAGATGCCGGCAGAAGGGCGCGATACCGTGCAGTATCTGGTTGAGAAGTACGGGCGCACACCCGAGCAGGTACGGCACAGCAGCGAGGCAATACGCGCTCGCGGCAAGGAAGTCGGGTTTGTGTTTGGTGCCAGAGAGCGTGTCTACAACACCTTCGACGCGCACCGGCTGCTGCATTGGGCAGGCCTGGAAGGGCGGCAAAGAGCACTCAAGCACGCGTTGCTTGCTGCATATTTCACCGATGGCAAAGACGTGAGCGCGCACGATGTGCTGGTGGAACTGGCCTCACAGGTGGGGCTGGATGCGCAGCAGGCACGCGAGGTTTTGTCCTCCGGCACTTATACCGCTGAGGTGCGTGAACGAGAACAGTTCTATCAAAAGCTGGGTATTGACTCTGTTCCAGCCATCATCATCAATGAGGCGCATCTTCTTCAGGGCGGCCAGCCCGTTGAGGTTTTTGAGCAGGCGTTGCGCCAAATTGCGGGCATTGGAGAGTAATTTTTTCTTGGCTTGTGCGGCATAAAAAAAGAGTGGAGAGACTATATGAAACGTTATCAGCTGCATATTGACGGCTAATATCACGCACCGCAGTCTGGCGCGTGGTTCGAAACGCAAAACCCGTTTACGGGCGAACCCTGGGCTGAGATCCCGCGCGGTGATGAGCAAGACGTAGACCTGGCGGTACAGGCGGCGCACCGTGCCTTGACGACCGGTCCCTGGGCCGAGATGACGGCAACTGAACGCGGTGCGC
>JACCEP010000031.1 GCA_013416395.1 Alcaligenaceae bacterium | reverse complement strand
CCTCACCGAGTTGACAAGCTTTTAAAACTGCTTCATAATCTCGCTTCTGTGCTGAACACAGCGCCCCGGTTTTTAGGGCAGCGGTTCAGGATTGGGAAGCGGCATTATCAAGTCGTTTTTAGTAGGACCGGCAGGGTGGTTTAACTTGCCAACACGCTCTTTAACAATTTAACAGCCGATAAGTGTGGGCGCTTGGAATGAAGTGCGCAGCCCTTTTCACGAGGGGTTCGCCAAATTTATATCAAGTGCTCGCACAAATGAAGAAGTAATAAGGTTTTAAGAAATTAAAGCCTTGTCTTTTTCTTTGAGCGAAACGCGACGTATGACCTCGCTGGTTCTTCGGGACTGGTAAGGAAATTACGATTTATACAGTGATTAAACTGAAGAGTTTGATCCTGGCTCAGATTGAACGCTAGCGGGATGCTTTACACATGCAAGTCGAACGGCAGCGCGAAGAAAGCTTGCTTTCTTTGGCGGCGAGTGGCGAACGGGTGAGTAATATATCGGAACGTGCCCAGTAGCGGGGGATAACTACGCGAAAGCGTGGCTAATACCGCATACGCCCTACGGGGGAAAGGGGGGGATCGCAAGACCTCTCACTATTGGAGCGGCCGATATCAGATTAGCTTGTTGGTGAGGTAAAGGCTCACCAAGGCCGCGATCTGTAGCTGGTTTGAGAGGACGACCAGCCACACTGGGACTGAGACACGGCCCAGACTCCTACGGGAGGCAGCAGTGGGGAATTTTGGACAATGGGGGAAACCCTGATCCAGCCATCCCGCGTGTGCGATGAAGGCCTTCGGGTTGTAAAGCACTTTTGGCAGGGAAGAAAAGGCGCCGGATAATACCTGGCGCCGCTGACGGTACCTGCAGAATAAGCACCGGCTAACTACGTGCCAGCAGCCGCGGTAATACGTAGGGTGCAAGCGTTAATCGGAATTACTGGGCGTAAAGCGTGCGCAGGCGGTTCGGAAAGAAAGATGTGAAATCCCAGGGCTTAACCTTGGAACTGCATTTTTAACTGCCGGGCTAGAGTATGTCAGAGGGGGGTAGAATTCCACGTGTAGCAGTGAAATGCGTAGAGATGTGGAGGAATACCGATGGCGAAGGCAGCCCCCTGGGATAATACTGACGCTCATGCACGAAAGCGTGGGGAGCAAACAGGATTAGATACCCTGGTAGTCCACGCCCTAAACGATGTCAACTAGCTGTTGGGGCCTTCGGGCCTTAGTAGCGCAGCTAACGCGTGAAGTTGACCGCCTGGGGAGTACGGTCGCAAGATTAAAACTCAAAGGAATTGACGGGGACCCGCACAAGCGGTGGATGATGTGGATTAATTCGATGCAACGCGAAAAACCTTACCTACCCTTGACATGTCTGGAAGCTTCGAGAGATTGAAGTGTGCTCGCAAGAGAACCGGAACACAGGTGCTGCATGGCTGTCGTCAGCTCGTGTCGTGAGATGTTGGGTTAAGTCCCGCAACGAGCGCAACCCTTGTCATTAGTTGCTACGAAAGGGCACTCTAATGAGACTGCCGGTGACAAACCGGAGGAAGGTGGGGATGACGTCAAGTCCTCATGGCCCTTATGGGTAGGGCTTCACACGTCATACAATGGTCGGGACAGAGGGTCGCCAACCCGCAAGGGGGAGCCAATCCCAGAAACCCGATCGTAGTCCGGATTGCAGGCTGCAACTCGCCTGCATGAAGTCGGAATCGCTAGTAATCGCGGATCAGAATGTCGCGGTGAATACGTTCCCGGGTCTTGTACACACCGCCCGTCACACCATGGGAGTGGGTTTTACCAGAAGTAGTTAGCCTAACCGCAAGGAGGGCGATTACCACGGTAGGATTCATGACTGGGGTGAAGTCGTAACAAGGTAGCCGTATCGGAAGGTGCGGCTGGATCACCTCCTTTCAGAGCGAAGTGCACTAAAGCGAAAGCGTCCACACTTATTGGCTGTTTAATTGTAGAGAAAGAGTAAGCCACGACAGGGTTACGTTCGGGTGGCTGGTATTCCTTTAGTTGTGGGGGTGTCCAGGCACGGTCGGGCGCATACTGGGTCAGTAGCTCAGTCGGTTAGAGCACCGTCTTGATAAGGCGGGGGTCGTTGGTTCGATTCCAACTTGACCCACCAGTACGGTTTTTTACCGGTGCGGGGGATTAGCTCAGCTGGGAGAGCACCTGCTTTGCAAGCAGGGGGTCGTCGGTTCGATCCCGTCATCCTCCACCACACAGTGATTGATGGTAGTGATGTGCGCGGGACTAACGAACAGAGTCGTCAGAGGGTTGACGGCGTTGTTCGTTAGGTCTGCATTGATAGGCTTAATGGTGGTACTCGTTCTTTAACAATCTGGAAGAAGCACAACGAAGTAATTATGGTGGCATGAAGTCATTATTGGCTTTATGCATAACGTAAGTACGGGTTGTGATTGCATTAATACAATGTATAAGTTCAAGTAGTTCTCAAAAATACTTAATGGCCGCGAGGCGATTAAGGCCTTTGAAAATGATGAACGGCACAAACAACGCAAACTCAAGTAATTTGGAAGTTCTATAACCTATAACGTTATAGGATCAAGCGAACAAGTGCACATGGTGGATGCCTTGGCGATTACAGGCGATGAAGGACGTGGTAGCCTGCGAAAAGCAGCGGGGAGCTGGCAAACAAGCTTTGATCCGCTGATGTCCGAATGGGGAAACCCACGCCAGCAATGGCGTATCGCACACTGAATACATAGGTGTGTGAGGCGAACCGGGTGAACTGAAACATCTCAGTAACTCGAGGAAAAGAAATCAACCGAGATTCCGATAGTAGCGGCGAGCGAACTCGGAACAGCCTTGACGTTTTAGCATATTAAATAGTCGAACGGGATGGAAAGCCCGGCCGTAGCAGGTGATAGCCCTGTAGGCGAAATTTAGCATGTGGAACTAGGCGTCAGAGAAGTAGGGCGGGACACGTGAAATCCTGTTTGAAGATGGGGGGACCATCCTCCAAGGCTAAATACTCGTAATCGACCGATAGTGAACCAGTACCGTGAGGGAAAGGCGAAAAGAACCCCGGAAGGGGAGTGAAATAGATCCTGAAACCGTGTGCATACAAACAGTAGGAGCCTCCTTGTGGGGTGACTGCGTACCTTTTGTATAATGGGTCAGCGACTTACATTCAGTGGCAAGCTTAACCGAATAGGGAAGGCGTAGCGAAAGCGAGTCCGAATAGGGCGATTTTAGTCGCTGGGTGTAGACCCGAAACCAAGCGATCTATCCATGGCCAGGTTGAAGGCACGGTAACACGTGCTGGAGGACCGAACCCACTAATGTTGAAAAATTAGGGGATGAGCTGTGGATAGGGGTGAAAGGCTAAACAAGCTTGGAAATAGCTGGTTCTCTCCGAAAACTATTTAGGTAGTGCCTCACGTATTACTGCCGGGGGTAGAGCACTGTTATAGCTAGGGGGTCATGGCGACTTACCAACCTATGGCAAACTCCGAATACCGGCAAGTATGAGCGTGGGAGACAGAGCACCGGGTGCTAACGTCCGGACTCAAGAGGGAAACAACCCAGACCGCCAGCTAAGGTCCCAAACTATGGCTAAGTGGGAAACGAAGTGGGAAGGCATAGACAGTCAGGAGGTTGGCTTAGAAGCAGCCACCCTTTAAAGAAAGCGTAATAGCTCACTGATCGAGTCGTCCTGCGCGGAAGATGTAACGGGGCTAAGCCATAGACCGAAGCTGCGGGTGTATATCTTTAGATATGCGCGGTAGGAGAGCGTTCTGTAAGCCTGCGAAGGCAGATTGTGAAGTCTGCTGGAGGTATCAGAAGTGCGAATGCTGACATGAGTAGCGATAAAGGGGGTGAAAAGCCCCCTCGCCGTAAGTCCAAGGTTTCCTGCGCAACGTTCATCGGCGCAGGGTGAGTCGGCCCCTAAGGCGAGGCAGAGATGCGTAGCTGATGGGAAGCTGGTTAATATTCCAGCACCGTCGTGAAATGCGATGGGGGGACGGATTGCAGAAGGTCATCGGGGTGTTGGACGTCCCCGTTGTTGCATCATAGAAGGCGCTTAGGCAAATCCGGGCGCGTAATTCAAGGGTGTGACTGAATAAGGCCATGTGCCTTAAACTGATTGGAAGCAGTTCCAGGAAAATCCTCTAAGCTTCAGTTTCACGAGACCGTACCGCAAACCGACACAGGTGGACGGGATGAATATTCCAAGGCGCTTGAGAGAACTCAGGAGAAGGAACTCGGCAAATTAATACCGTAACTTCGGGAGAAGGTATGCCCTTGTAGTGTGAAGGACTTGCGTCCGGAGCATGAAGGGGCCGCAGAGAATCGGTGGCTGCGACTGTTTATTAAAAACACAGCACTCTGCCAAGACGAAAGTCGACGTATAGGGTGTGACGCCTGCCCGGTGCCGGAAGGTTAAGTGATGGGGTGCAAGCTCTTGATCGAAGCCCCGGTAAACGGCGGCCGTAACTATAACGGTCCTAAGGTAGCGAAATTCCTTGTCGGGTAAGTTCCGACCTGCACGAATGGCGTAACGATGGCCACACTGTCTCCTCCTGAGACTCAGCGAAGTTGAAGTGGTTGTGATGATGCAATCTACCCGCGGCTAGACGGAAAGACCCCATGAACCTTTACTGTAGCTTTGCATTGGATTGTGAACCGGCCTGTGTAGGATAGGTGGGAGGCGTTGAACCCGAGTCGCTAGATTCGGGGGAGCCAACCTTGAAATACCACCCTGGTCTGTTTGCGGTTCTAACCTTGGCCCGTTATCCGGGTTGGGGACAGTGCATGGTGGGCAGTTTGACTGGGGCGGTCTCCTCCTAAAGTGTAACGGAGGAGTACGAAGGTACGCTAGGTACGGTCGGAAATCGTGCTGATAGTGCAATGGCATAAGCGTGCTTGACTGTGAGACTGACACGTCGAACAGGTGCGAAAGCAGGTCATAGTGATCCGGTGGTTCTGTATGGAAGGGCCATCGCTCAACGGATAAAAGGTACTCTGGGGATAACAGGCTGATACCGCCCAAGAGTTCATATCGACGGCGGTGTTTGGCACCTCGATGTCGGCTCATCTCATCCTGGGGCTGTAGCCGGTCCCAAGGGTATGGCTGTTCGCCATTTAAAGAGGTACGTGAGCTGGGTTTAAAACGTCGTGAGACAGTTTGGTCCCTATCTGCCGTGGGCGTTGGATACTTGACGGAGCCTGCTCCTAGTACGAGAGGACCGGAGTGGACGTACCGCTGGTGTATCGGTTGTCATGCCAATGGCATTGCCGAGTAGCTATGTACGGAAGAGATAACCGCTGAAGGCATCTAAGCGGGAAACTCGTCTGAAGATTAGGTATCCCGGGGGCTAGACCCCCCTAAAGGGTCGTTCGAGACCAGGACGTTGATAGGCTGGGTGTGGAAGCGCAGTAATGCGCGTAGCTAACCAGTACTAATTGCCCGTGCGGCTTGATCCTATAACCTTGTAGGTTAGCGTTCAAGTACCGTTCAAATAAATCATGAAAAGTCGCCACCGTGCGTATTCCGGTGACGCACCATCGCGGCTCGTACGCCGCGTTAAAAACACCCTAATTACATTACGCTGCATGTGCCCCCCCAAGGCCCGCCCTCATCGGCGCGCCCCAAGGCCATACAGCCGTCGTGCTTCTTTCCAAGATTGGCCAAGCTCGTGCGTTGCACGGGCCTGGCACCCGGTTACGCTTGACGACCATAGCAAGGTGGTCCCACTCCTTCCCATCCCGAACAGGACAGTGAAACGCCTTTGCGCCGATGATAGTGGACTTTCGTCTGTGAAAGTAGGTCATCGTCAGGCTTTTATTCCCAAAAACCCCCTCCCGTGATCGGGCGGGGGTTTTTGCTATGGAAAATCAAAA
>JACCEP010000030.1 GCA_013416395.1 Alcaligenaceae bacterium | reverse complement strand
CATCGAAATGTTCTACAACCCAATTCGTCGACATGGCCATGCCGCGAACCTTTCGCCGGTAAACTACGAACAGCAATACTTTTCTGAGGCAACGAACCGTCTATAAAAGCCTGGCCGATTCATTCCTCATAACGTAATCAAACACAAGGTGGGCCTGCTGAATCTGGCCACGGAGCTGGGCAATGTGTCTCAGGCCTGCAAGGTGATGGGTTTTTCTCGAGATACGTTTTACCGTTACCAATCGGCCATGCAAGCCGGTGGCGTCGAGGCTTGCCGCGTGGTTACTGAAAAACTCGCTCAACATTGGAGTAAACCGATCCGTCCTTGCTTTTGGATTACAGCGCTAGAATGTTGCAGACAGTGCCCAGCAGCGACTCTAGGTTTATCCCTTCTACCAGTTCCTGCTCAGTCAGTCGCTGACCTGATAAGTGCCATCGCTGACTACCGGAGCCGGTCATCTTCAACAACCTAGCGTAGCGAGCTGCCAGGGTAGAGTACATAAAAAAACATGAGAACTTACTTACGGTTGGCACTGAGAAACCAAGCTCCGGGCCATCAACAGGCCAACAAAAATATGTATGCCAGTGCATAGGAGCATAAATACATACGTATGTGAAAGTAAAAGTTAGCTAAACAATCTATTGGAAACGGGTCATGAACGGCTAGTTATTAGAACGACGGCAGCGTCAGGCAGAGCTGATACAACAATGGAAACCCTGGAAAATATCGACCGAACTAAAAGCTAATAGTGATTTCTGCATACCGGCATACTTATGCAACAATGCACCGATGCCCAAGAATCAAGAGAGCAAGATGGCAATACACACACCAAAGTCTGTAGACTCCCTCATCCAGCAAGCCCTGGCCATCGAGAATGAGGCGGCACTGGAAGCCGGAACGCTTGGTTTCATGGCGAGGGCGATGGTGCAGGCCACTTTGCCACATCGTAAACCAGACGGGGTCTACTTCGAACGTCAGAATGGCGCTTTTACTCTGACACTAATGGCCCCGCCTAAAATCGGCCTACCTTACGGCAGCATCCCCAGACTGTTGCTGGCCTGGATAACAACAGAAGCTGTCCAAACACAGAGCAGGGAGCTGGAGTTAGGCGATAACCTAAGCGGCTTCATGCGGGAGCTGGACATGGTTCCTACTGGCGGTCGATGGGGCACCATCACCAGGCTGAAGGAGCAAACCAGACGGCTATTCGCATCCACCATATCGGCGTCGTATGAGTCCGATGAAGTGGAGACGGAGCTGGGCTATCGCCTAGCTGACCAGTCAATGCTGTGGTGGGATACCCATAACCCTAGCCAAGCTGGTCTATGGAAATCCACCGTCACCTTGTCCGAGCGGTTTTATCAGGAGGTCATCGACCGGCCTGTGCCAATTGACATGAGAGCGATCAAGGCGCTGAAGAAGTCACCTATGGCTTTGGATATTTATATCTGGCTTACCTATCGGGTCAGTTACCTAAAGAACCCCACCAATATCCCCTGGCAAGCACTGGCGCTTCAATTCGGCAGCAACTACGCCCGGCTGCGGGACTTCAGAGCGGCATTTCTGAATGAGCTACGAAAGGTCGCAACAGTCTATGGACACATCCAGGTTGAACCAACTGATACTGGCCTAACCATCAAACCCACCCGGACGCACATAGCCAAGGCGAGGGGATAACCCTGTGGATTAGCCAAGTTATCCACGCATTAAAGGTCGCGCTTATTTGAGTTATCCACGCATTAAAGGTCGCGCATTCACGCATTAAAGGTCGCGCCCCTAATAAGTACCTGTAGTTACCTATAGTTAAAGATACCTGTAATAAAGAGCGGCACTTCTGTGGACAACCTTACAGGTTGCCCACCATCCGCACCGCACCCATCACCAATGAGATACACAACATGCCAAAAACCATAGGCGTCATCCAGGTAAAAGGCGGAACCGGAAGGTCAACAATAGCCACTAACTTAGCAGGAGAGCTATCCAAACATGGCTCAACGGTTTTGATTGACTGCGATATGCCTCAAGGTACTAGCGCAAGCTGGTTTGTAGTCCGAGAAGAATCCAAGCGGAATTTGTTTGGCAGCCTGAAGGTAGATACAGCTATCAATCACCGAGAACTAGTCATCAAGGTTGAGCAATATGCTGATACTGATTACATCGTGCTGGATGGGCCGCCACGCATTGCAGAGATGACCAGGGCGGCCTTGGTATTGGCTGACCTGTGTTTAGTGCCTGTAGGTGCCTCTAAGGCCGAAATATGGGCTACTAGTGACATCCTGGAGCTGATTAAAGAGGCCAGGCAGGTAAAACCCATCAATGCCAGGATGCTCTGGACGCGACACCGGCCACACACCAAGCTAGCGCAGGAATTAACCGAGCTAGCCACCAAAGAATTGGGATTGACAGCACTTAAATCCACGCTAGGCATGAGAGTGGCATACATGGAGGCGCTAGGCGACGGCCTTACTGGAGCTGAAATGCCAGATCCACACGCACGAACTGAAATAGAAAACCTCATCAACGAAGCTAAAGTGCTATTGAAGAAAAAATGAAACCAACACTATCCAAACCAACACTATCCAAGAAACCTGACGCTGCACTAGATTTTGCTGAAGCAAATATTAAGAAAGCCAGAGAAAGTAGGGTGTTTAACGCCCCAGAAGGCTATAGACGGCTAACAATCAATCTTCGAGAAGACTTGCACAAAAAACTGAAAATTGCAGCAATTGAGCAAGACAGTACAGCTACCGATATCATCATGCAGCTATTGGAGCAAGAGCTAACCCGCATATTTCACGGGCCGCACAAAAAAGGATAGGTAATTCTTACCCGAAAACTTATGGTTATTGGTATCTAAGGCCAAACCCACAAAAAGAATTACCTATGCCAAGTCGTACCATCGAACAGCTGAACTTTAGACGCCTCGGGCAGCTTCATTTGCACGCTAACTTCGAGGGTGAGCGAGCTCAATTTCGATGGCGGACTAATACTGCTGCGTCAGATCGATGTCTGCACCGGATTATCACGTATGGCGGCCTAGCTGCATCGACGAGACCAGCCATGCCGTCGCCGTGCTGCGATTGCTGGTGAACCGCATCAAGAAAGCTCAACTTGATTTGTTCTGCACGCGGGCCACGCCATAGCCCCGGAACCCTAGCTGAGTGCTGACGCCGGCACGCTATAACGCTACGGAGGTAGGCGAAATTGCGCCCACAGCACTGAGAAATTCACTCAAGCTAGCGCCCAGTGCTCCCTGCCTGTGGTGACCGACTAGTCGGATAAACGGTGCAGCTTCGGTTAGTTACCGAGATATCAAAAAAAACCTTGTATATAGGTAAGAAAAAGCTATTATTTCATCATTGGAGGGAGTAAAAAGATTAAAAACAGCTCCATAATTTTGGCAATCTGTGGCTTCAATATTTCTATTAATCGCATTTTGTAAACAGATGTCTGAATTCATACGCTTTTGATGCTAAAACAACACAAAAGAAGGCCGTGCCCGAACTTTTAGGGTAAACACCTATTTCCCCGTCTGATTAGATAGGGGTTTCTATCAGCATTGATGTATTACCTAGTAAATTTAGTATTAAGAACATCAAATGAACAATTGAAATCATCAATGATGATGTTCTAAATCGAGTATCAAGTGTTTTTACTATCAAAACCATTTCAAGATGCAATTTTAAAGCAATATTTAAATTGTTACTAAAAATAACGATTTCATCTGATGCTAGTAACTTTTTGTTTGTTGACGCATACTTAAGATCGCATAGTCAATGAAATTTACATTTTCTATGCAGCAGTAACTATAGTTACTTTAGTTAGGTTTGTTTTTATAAAAATTTTTACAAACGAGGGTGAGCTCACTATGAAATTACGCAAAACACTACTTATCGCCACAGGCCTAAGCACCGCTCTGGCTATGGCGCTAGCTGCACCAGCCATGGCTGCTACCGGTGATAACCTCAATCTTCTGTCCGCTCAGAACCAACAGAATGAGAGCGACAATAGCTCCGATAACTCTGTTCGCACTCACTTGGATCTGGCTGCCACGCTAACCAACGTCGGCAATACAGATTCTTCCACGCACGTCGGACTCAATAACAACGTGCTGAGCATTTCTTCTGTGAATACCACTCTGAACGGAACCGTGAAGGGCGCCGCAAATTCCGGTATTTCAGGCAATACGGGTGGTCAAGCGGCTAACGGTGGCAACGGCGGCGCAGGCGGCGCAGGCGGCCTGGCAGTTGCCGTCCCATCTGGTAGCGGGAACGCCAAAGGTGGCACTAGTGGTAATGGTGGCAACGCCACTGGTGTAGGTCTTGGCGTTACTATTCCAGTAGGTTTAAATGCTGCTTTAAGCGGCACCGATAGTAATCAGAGGACTGCGCCCGGCGGCGATGGCGGTGTAGGCGGTGTAGGCGGTGCAGGCGGTGCGGCCCTTCTTGGTGGGGGTACTGGAGGTGTTGGGGGTGCTGGGGGTTCCGGCGCTCATAGTGGTTCCAACGCTGGTGGTAATGGCACCGCTTCAGCCGGCACCGGCGCGAACAGCACTAGTGGCACTGCCAGTGGTAGCGGTGGCGGAGGTTCCCAAGGCGGTGGTACTGGGCTCGGTGGAGGAGCAACTTCCGGTGACGTTTTGGCTCTGGCCTCTACGGGTAACGGTGCAATGGGTGGTGCAGCCGGAAGCAGTTATGGTGGCCATGCTGGTGGATTCAATGTAAGTAACTCCATTTCTAGTGGCAGCTTTGCGGGCGCAGCTGGAATCACGACTGTGAGTCAGAACATGGGTGCAAACTCATTGACTCAGCAAGGCGTGACGGTTTCGGCAACCTTGAACTTCTAAAGTAAGTGCCTTCTGGATGCGGCAGGTTTCCTGCCGCATCTTTTTGGTATTCTGTAGCATCTTTTACGCTGAGGAGCCATCATGTACAGCTGGAGATTATTAGCTTTAGTAACAGCTTTGGTGTCTGTTCCAGCGGTTGCCGTTGCCACTTCTACTTCGTTGGAAGTTATGAAGCCTTTCGGTGAACCTGTGCCCGAGTTAGTACTTTCTGAATACCGCGGTGCAAGCGGAATAATTTTTAATACGAATAATTTAGATGCACACCTTCATGATAATGAAGCTTACAATAATGTAACAGGAAACAACCAATTAACAGATCAGGCATTCTCTGGAGCCAGTGGGCTACCAACTGTTATTCAAAATTCCGGTAATAATGTCATTATTCAGAATGCATCGATCATTAATGTAACGATACAGTAGGTTTTTTTACTATGAGAATATGCCTGCTGTTTATTTCCATCTGGATAGCCTTAATTGGTACCGCGCATGCGGGCTCTGTTTGGTTGCCAGGTTCGGGTTTTGGTGGCATTGACGTCGCGCCTATACAGAGTCTGGACGAACGGAAATTTAGCCGTACCGTGCGTCAGCAATACGACTTTAGCTGTGGATCTGCCGCTGTATCTACTCTTCTCACTTTTCAGTATCAAGATCCAGTTAGTGAGAAAAGTATCTTTCAAAGTATGTGGGAGCGAGGTGATCAGGAGAAGATCCGTGTAGAGGGATTTTCCCTACTCGATATCAAGAACTATCTTGAGTCCCGTGGCTATACCGCAGATGGTTATGATGTTCCGCTCGATAGACTGGTGCAGGCGTCAGTCCCGGCAATTATGCTGATCAGTGACCATGGTTATAACCATTTTGTTGTAGTCAAAGGAATCAGCGAGGATCGCATACTATTGGGGGACCCATCTAAGGGGGCTCGCATCATACCCCTCGAAGATTTTAAAAAGATGTTAGTTACTCCAATTATTTTTGTAATCACCAACCACGACAAACCTATAGTGTTTAATGGGCAGGCTGACTGGGCAACGAAACCGTTAGCACCACTCGAAACAGCAGTCACAGCTGGAAGATTAGCTACAGAAAGTGTTTTTCTACGACCTGTACCTGGTGCTTTCTGAGAGAACTGGTTTATAGGAGATTTTTCATGCTAACAATTCAGTGCAATCGTACATGCACAACCCTAATGTTAGCCGCTGCTTTCATGATGGTTCAGTCCCCAGTGCTTGCTAATACCTTCGCCAAAGATATCCCAATTAGTGACAAGCAACTTAACGGAATTCGAGGTGGTTTTTCCGTACAGTATGATCTTGGTCAAATAAAAGTGGCGTTAGATATGAGTCAATTCTCTTTTATCAACGGAAAATTGATGCAAAGAGAGGATTTAGTAGGGGCAAGCGGCAATACACACATAATTCAGAACGGACCAAATAATTTTGTCAATCCGTCTTTTGTGGATTCTCTTCCCACTGGTGCGATGGGAACCGTAATACAAAATAGTTTGGACTCTCAGGTCATCAGTAACTTTAATGTAATCAATATAGCTGTCACCAGTCGACAACTTTCAGAAGCTATGTCGCTGAAATCAGCAGTACGCAACGCTGTAATAAAATCTATATTCTAGAGCTTAATAATCTGATAAATTTTGAAGACGGCATTGTTTCGCTAAAATTATGTCTGTGGACGTAGTCTAAACGTAGAGTGAGTTTGAGTGAAAATTAAAAAAACACTATCGGGATCTGCCGCAATCTTGGCATTTATAACCACCATGATGCCAGTAGCGTATGCGCAGGATGATATCACTGTAGAGAAGCTAGAGAGACAGTTAAATGAGCAAGAAAGAGCTCTTAAACAGACTCGTCAAAACCTCGAGTATCTGAAAATAAGACAACAAACCCCAGGGCAAACTGTATCGCAGCCTGCACCAGATATAGGCCAAGAATCGGTAGGAGCGCCGCCACCTAGCTCACAAGCAAGTGACGCTGCGAAAGTTGCGCCAATCCTTGCTCAGCCAGGCATACTGACACCACGGGGTAAATTCGTCTTGGAGCCGTCGCTACAGTACGATTACTCTTCCAATAATAAAGTTGACATTATTGGTTTCACCGTACTCCCTGCTATCGTTGTTGGTTTGATTGACGCAAGGGAAGTTGATACCAGCACAATGCAGGCAGCGCTAACAGGGCGCTATGGTTTAACAAATAGGCTAGAACTGGAAGCGAAGATTCCCTACGTCTATAGCCGCGAACGAGCTACGAGTCGCCCATTGTCTGAGGGAGCAACTAGCGATGAGATTTTTAATACATCTGGTGGAGGCCTCGGTGATATCCAATTGGGACTCCGCTATCAATTTAACGATGGTGGACCAAAAACCCCCTACTTTATCGGTAGTTTGCTTGGGACTTTACCGACAGGAAAGGGTCCGTTTGATGTGTCTTACTCTAGCAACGATGTGGCTCCAGGTGGTAGACCTTTACAAACAGAGCAACCGACGGGTAGTGGTTTCTACGGAATCGACGTTGGAATATTAGCAATCTATCCGACTGACCCGGCCGTGTTATTTGGTGGTCTCAACTACACTTGGCGCCCATCGAAAAATGTTGACAAGAGAATTGGCTCGGTAGATGTAGGTAGAGTAGACCCTGGTGACTCCATCAAGCTTAGCTTTGGAATGGGGATATCTCTAAACGAAAAGGCATCATTCAGCGTAGGGTATCAACACACATACGTCACAGGAACGAAATTTGCTCAATCTTCGTTAGGAGATTCAGAGTCTGTTCAGGTTGGCCAGTTATTGATCGGCTATGGATATCAATTGAGTCCTAGTACGAGCGCTAACTTAACTTTGGGTATTGGTGTAACTCGATATGCACCAAATGCAGAGTTGGTGATGCGTATACCATATTCGTTCTGACGAGCCTGTAAAGTTACCATCTTCATACCAAGTGAAGCGCCCCGGCTTTCGTGGAGGCTGGTTGGTTTAAGTTAGACCTCGACGGCAATCTTTTCAATCAATTGCCGATAGTAATTTTCTTCAGCTTCCGCCGGTGGAATATAACCGATGGGGGGGCCAACAGGCGGTGGTGATTGAACCACGAGACCCATTCGAGCGTAGCCAATTCCACGGATGCTTTAGTTTTCCAGGGGCCACGGCGATGTATCACTTCGACCTTGTAGAGACCGTTGATGGTTTCCGCCGCTAAGGTGTAAGCACCCGCTCAAGGCCGTCTTGACGGACCGGCCAAGATAATTGACGGTGACCGATGGTTAAAGCGTAACGTTCCAGGGCAGCAGTTCGTCAACCCGATTCACCGGATGATCGGCGATCACGG
>JACCEP010000002.1 GCA_013416395.1 Alcaligenaceae bacterium | reverse complement strand
TAACTGCCTAAGTGGCGGCCCTCACACTGCGGGAAAACCCTAGGTGTTTGTGCTGCGAAGAACGAGACTATAGCAAGCCGTTTTAAACCACGCAAATCGATTTACCCCAAAAACGCCCTGGGCTGCCTCTGAAGATCACCTGTTTTACTACCAAGCCCATGAAAGATAAGGAGAATAAATAGATTAAAAATAAATGAAATTAATTAGAAAAAAGACGGAATTTGCGGACGAGGCGTGCGATTTGCGGGAATATCGTGCGGTTTTGAGCTTGTGTAGGATGGGTATTCGCTGGGTATTGGGATTGTCAGAAACTTTGTGTCCAAGCAGCTTGTAATAAGACATCAAGCTGTGTTGAGCAGCCAGAGGTTTCATACCTCGGGTCCTTTTAGATGCACGAGGAAGAGCTTCAGAGCAGGACGCCATCAAGGCCGACTCTATATAGGCAATCTATACAGACAATCTACGAAAGCAATATACACAAGTAATCCATGCGGACGATCGATGCAGACGATCTACACAGGCAATCAATAGGCAACCTATACTGGCAATCCGCACAGACAATCGATAGGCTACCTGTACCGGCAATCGTATCTAGACGGGAGACACAGCATGGACGCAGCCAGCGTAAACACATGGACGGAATTTGTTTACCGGCTCAATGCACTTCCAAGACTTGCTGAGCCCATGCGCGGATGGCAGCTAGCCTCTCTTCTTTTCTCCAGGCGCATTTGCCCCCGTGTTCACAGGTTCACGCCGTTCTCTTTATATATGCACGGATGGTGGTTTATTCTTGCTTGCGGGAGGTAAGACGCCTCCCCTGCCCTACCCCCCACGTGTGCACTGGCAAGACGTTCCCCTGGATGGAGATGACGAGAAGAAAGTTTTTCCTATGGCCGGCGCTAGATAATCAGGCACCTGCAGGCGACCAGCCAGCACATCTTAGGGCCGAGCGCCATGCCGGGTTTACACAAACAGCAAGAATTCCTTTATCTTTGCAGTAGTAGCGTTGAATCTGCGCAGGCAACCAGAGTCACGTGTCGCGATACAAACCAGGTTTACGGGTGTACTGGCTTGGCACGTTGAAACTTTCTGGCTGCACACGGGCAACAGCAACGCTTCCTGTATAACTAACACTATAAGAACTCCGGCAATCCACCCGCATCACACAGACAAGAGCATGCATGACTGAAGATATTTTGATCAACGTAACGCCATTTGAAACTCGCGTAGCACTTGTTGAGCAAGGCGCAGTACAAGAAATACATATTGAACGCAGCATACAGAGAGGGCACGTTGGCAACCTGTATTTGGGCAAGATAGTGCGGGTGTTGCCTGGAATGCAAAGCGCTTTTGTTGACATCGGCTTGGAGCGCGCGGCGTTCATTCATGTCGCCGACCTCAGACAGAACCGCTCGGAACGTAGCAGTGGCAGCGCCATCACCCCTATTGAAAAGCTGTTGTACGAAGGGCAATCTTTAATGGTGCAGGTGATTAAAGACCCTCTAGGCACCAAGGGTGCCCGGCTGTCGACGCAAATTAGCATTGCGGGGCGCATGCTTGTTTACCTGCCCTACGACCCTCACATTGGTATTTCACAAAAAATCGAATCAGAAGCCGACCGGTATGCGTTGCGTGAACGCGTGCAAAGTTTCAAGGCGCCGGACGAAACCGGCGGATTCATCGTACGGACCCAGGCCGAAGGCGCGACCGATGACGAGTTGAAGTCTGACCAGTCTTACTTGAGCACGCTCTGGGCGGCGGTTCAGGCCAAAGCGAAAACCTTGCCCGCGCCCTCTTTGCTCTACAACGACCTTACATTGGCTCAGCGCGTGCTGCGCGACATGGTTGGCCCACACACCGGCACCATACGCGTTGATTCGCGCACCACCACGCAGCAGCTGATTGATTGGGCAAAAACCTATACACCTTCGGTGCTTGATCGAATTCAGCACTACAGCGGTGAACGACCACTGTTTGATATCGCCAATGTCGACGAGGAAATCGCCCGAGCGCTGTCTCGTCGTGTAGACCTTAAATCAGGCGGCTATCTGATTATTGATCAGACCGAAGCCTTGACCACGGTTGACGTCAACACAGGCGGATTTGTAGGTGGACGCAATTTCGACGACACTATTTTTAAAACCAATCTGGAAGCAGCGGTTGCAATGGCGCGACAGCTACGCCTGCGCAATCTTGGCGGCATTATTATTCTTGATTTTATTGATATGGACGATGTTGGCCACCGGGCTTCGGTGCTGGCGGAGTTCAATAAGGCACTAGGCAAGGATCGCACGCGTACAACTGTCAGCGGCTTTAGTCAGCTTGGTCTGGTTGAGATGACTCGCAAGCGCACGCGCGACTCTTTGGCTCATCAAATGTGCGAACCTTGTCCCACATGTCAGGCGCGAGGCAATGTGCGCACGCCACGTACATTGTGCTACGAGATTCTTCGAGAGATTCTGCGTGAGTCGCGACAGTTCAACCCCAAAGAATTCCGTATTCTGGCCTCTCAGGCAATTGTGGACTTATTTCTGGAAGAAGAAAGCTCTCATCTTGCCATGCTGGGCGACTTCATCGGGAAGCCGATTTCTCTGGAAGTAGAGAGCCAGTACTCCCAGGAGCAATACGATATCGTTCTGATCTGAGCTTCTACGCGTTTCTGGCCATACCAATCAATAGTTCAAGCGGCTGAAAAGAAAAAAATAGGTATACCTCTATGTTTCCTCGGGCATCCTTGCATGCCGCATCAACTTGGAAGCTAGGATCTCTAGCTACCAATTGGAGGCAGGGAAATGGTAGCTAAGCGTATTTTACAAGGCACGCACTCGGGCACAGAAATTAAAAGATAGATACGTGCAGGCAACCAGGTTGCTAAGTCTGGTGCTGGCGGCCTTACGTTTATGTTATCTAAGTCGGAAACGGCGTCTTGGGTGCTGCGCTATAGCCTCGTAAGACGCCAGCACGAAGTAACGCTCTGAAATTAAAGCATAAAGCGGTCGGCGAACACGCTGCCCCCCGCCGCCTAAAGGGCACAAAACTGACTTGTCTTTGAATACTGGATGGATGCTAGAACGGGGTACGGGCCAGAGGCTATCAGCTTTTATACTAGTATACGCAGTGGTCTTGTACGAGCATACGGACAACTTAGAATACAAGCTTAATTATTCTAGGAAGACCATCATGCGCAAGCAGACACAAGTAGTTTCGGAACAGTACGCCCCGGTTGCCTCTGCATATCTGACCAGCACCGTGCATGCCGAAGGTCAGGATTTGCAGGACTTGGCAGCCTTCGTCAAGGTGCAACCAGAGGCCAGGGTGCTCGATCTTGGTTGCGGCGCAGGGCACGTAAGCTTTGCCGTGGCGCCCTTTGCAGCCAGCGTCACGTCTTACGACTTGTCAAAGGGAATGTTGGCGCTGGTGCAGCACACAGCGCATGAGCGCGGCCTTGGCAACATACAAATTCAACAGGGCTACGTTGAGGACTTGCCATTTCCCGCAGAGTCCTTCGATATCGTTCTTACTCGTTATAGCGCTCATCACTGGGTCTGTATTCAGACTGCGGCAGAGCAGATTATGCGGGTCCTGAAGCCCGGCGGAAAATTGGTGGTCATTGATGTTGTAGCGCCAAAAAACGCGCTATTGACAACGTATATGCAATCCATCGAATTGCTGCGCGATACTTCGCATGTGCGAAACCGCTCGGTACCCGATTGGGAAGCGGTGCTTAAGTGCGAAGGCTTCCAAGACTTGGCGTCGCGAGAATGGCGATTACCGCTGAACTTTGCCACTTGGGTCGAAAGAATGAAAACGCCCGCCGAGCATGTTGTCGCGATCGAGTCTCTTTTGAAAGATGCACCGGCGGAAGTGCTGGAGTATTTTCAGGTGCAGGAAGATAACTCATTCACTGTCGACACGGCGTGGGTTGAAGCGGTAAAGCCCGCGTAAATCATGGGTTGCCCAAGCAGGTAACCCTGTACACCGATCGCTTCCATGCGGAACTTAGCCGGCGGTACGAAGGCGATTTCGTTGCGGTTTTACCGTCGGCCAGCCCGACCGGAAAGTAAGAATGGTTTGCATCAGCACAGCACTGTTCTTCGCATGGCGTATGAGCGTTTTTTTGAAATTCAGCGCGCTCAAGAGATGGAGGTTTTGTGCTTAACGGCACAGTACTGCGGTAGGTGCGGCTCAGGCTGTCAAAAGCTGCACATTGAGTCTGTATGGACATCGGGTATGTCTTCGCTTATTTCAACTGGATAGTTCATCAGAACGTTAGGCCGCCTTACTCCAGCACAATGGCAGTGTTGGGCTATAGGCGCCAATGTGGCGCTACGCTCAGGAAGCGCTGTTTAGCCTTAACCTACCAGCCCCTAATGGAGCTTCTCTTTTGCCTGATAGGCACGCTTTATGCTCTGCCATAGATGAGCAGCACTAGCCAACGTCTTGTTCCTGCCACGGCCCAAGGGGTGCTCTTTCATGGGAGATAGATTATGAGCCAACACGAAGCCCCAAAGAAGCCAGGCCAACACAAGCCTGATATACCCGAGAACAAAAGTCCCGCAAAGCCGGACCTAGGTCAGCCAGGCCAGCACAAGCCAGATGTCCCAGGACGCGCGCCCAACAGGCCGCCAGACAAACAGTAGATGGCTTGCGCCGATAATACACCCCCGCTTCGGCGGGTTTTGTTTGGCCTGCTCGTTCTGAGTAGCCTCCCAGCACCCGTGGCACTATTACTAAAAAAACCCACCGTCGCACTCAGCTCTTCGAGCATCGTCACATGCGGTTGGAACGGCCTGATCAACCGCACTTAGCGAGTACCTTTTTCCCATTACCAATGGAAAGAACCAGCTTTCCAAACGGCTGCGCCAGGTGTTCAAGATGCCTCGCGAGCGGATGGAAGGGGCGCTATAGCATGTCTTGCAGGCACGCCCCCATCTTGCTGGCGACTTAGTTATTTACTTTGTTATTAATGGCTACGGGCGTCGCTACCGCGCGAGCGGTAGACCGGTACTAACCTTGCTAGCGGTTTATAACCTTATTTTGCTTTGCCATCGCTATCAGCCGGCTTTACTCTTGGCTGCCCAGGACATACGCCAGGATATTCAACCGCGTCGAAAAGCCGCTCAACGCGGTCGCGGGTCGCTGCGTCGTCGTAATAACTGTAGATTTCAGCCTTGACTCGCTCCGGGGCAAGATAGGTTTCCCTGACCTGGGTCAGTTTAGCCACCACCGCGTTTTCATAGGTGGGCGACGGTTCGGGCATGTCAGTAAGTGTGGCGTAGTTTGTTTGCCGCGGCTCCATTTTGAAAACGGGCGCCGAGCCGCAGACTCGCTCTTGCTTAAACAATGCCATTTGCAGTTTTGCAAAGGTTGTCGGAATGATGCGGTCTTGGCGGTGATAGAGAGACGTATCCATGTGTGAAGCCGTAAGGCGTGCCTCTGTGAGGCCCGCGTTGGGGCCAGTGGCGCAGCCTGCGAGTGTTGCAAGTAATGCAACAAGAGCCAGTTTTTTCATGTTTGATTCCTATTCTGTCACGATACCAGCTACCTGGGCCAAGCTAGTAAATTCTGCCGCAGTACCCGCAACATGGGCCATGCTAGCAAATTCTGTCACGGTACCAGTCGCTTGGGCCAAACTAGTAAATTCCGTCACAGTACCAGCTGCCTGAGCCAAGCTGATAAGTTCTGTCACGGTACCAGCTGCCTGAGCCGAGCTGGTAAATTCTGTCACGGTACCAGCTGCCTGGGCCAAGCTGGTAAATTCTGTCACGGTACCAGCTGCCTGGGCCAAGCTGGTAAATTCTGTCACGGCACCAGCTGCCTGGGCCAAGCTGGTAAATTCTGTCACGGTACCAGCTGCCTGGGCCAAGCTAGCATTAAAAGAGATGTAAGCTTAATCTTCACGAAACTGCATGCGATATAACGATGCGTAGAGGCCATTAAGGTCTAGCAGTTCTTGGTGCCTACCCTGCTCTACGATGCGCCCCGCATCAAGCACAACTATACGGTCTGCCTTTTGCACGGTAGAAAGCCGATGTGCAATAACCAGGGTGGTGCGCCCTTTCATGAGGCGCTCAAGCGAATCTTGTACTTGTCGCTCAGACTCACTATCGAGTGCCGACGTGGCCTCATCAAGAATGAGGATAGGTGCATTCTTGATAAGCGCACGGGCTATCGCGAGCCGTTGGCGTTGCCCGCCTGAAAGCTGATTGGCATTTTCGCCAACGGGGGTGTCAATACCTTGTGGCAGCCCCTGAACAAACTCGAGCAGGTTGGCCGCTGCCAGAGCGTCGTGAATTTGCTCGTTGCTGGCCTCGCTAAGTGCCCCGTAGCCAACGTTTTCGCCTATGGTGCCTTCGAACAGCACGACGTCCTGGCTGACCAAAGACAACTGATGACGCAGGCTGCGCAATGTAAGATCACGCACATCGACGCCATCGACAAGGACTTCCCCTTTAATGGGCGCGACGAAGCGCGGAATCATGTTGACCAACGTGGTTTTGCCACTACCTGAACGACCGACCAGTGCAACAGTTTCACCCGGCTCGACCACTAACGACACGCTGGAAAGTGTGTCTGAAACCGCGTTGGGAAAGCGATGCGTTATATCGCGCAGTTCAATGCGGCCAGCTATGGGGCTGTCGAAAGTGCGCGTTCCGGTGTCGTCTTCAGGTTTTTGGTCAATAAGCGCAAATACACTTTCGCCCGATATAAGCATGCGCTGCATGGAGCTTGCAATATTGGTAAGCCGTTTGACGGGATCAAAGATCTGCCCCAAAGCCGCCATGAAGGCGGCAAAGCTACCCACAGTGAGGTTGCCGTGGTTGGCCTGGTACAACGCCACGGCAATGACCGCCGCCACGGACAGGGCAATGGAAAACTGCGAAAGTGGTGACATGGCTGCATCGGCGCTGGCCGCCCTCATGGCAAACCGACGCAGGCGACCATTGACGTAATCAAAACGCTTTGACTCTCGCTTGTAACCGTCAAACAGTTTGACGACGCGCTGGCCTTCGATACCCTCTCGCACGACGCGAGTGAGCTCGGCATTCATGCCAATGGTTTCGCGGTTGATTAGACGCAATCGACGAATAAAAATACGGGCGATCACCGTGGAGATGGGCAGCATGACGATGACAATGAGGGTGAGCTGCCATGACATGTACAGCAGTACGACCAGCAAGGCCACAACCACCAGCGTTTCACGTACCAGCACAGTAATTACGTCTGTCGCCCGGCCGGCCACTGTGCCGGCGTCTATGGTGAAACGATTGAGCAGGCGGCCAGAGTCGCTGCGTTTGAATTCTTCGTCAGACAGCCCGAGCAGGCGGTCGAACATTTCTTTGCGCAGGCCTAGCAAGACGTTTTGGGCCACCCACGACAGCAGATAGCTGCTGGCAAATGTAGTGATACCACGCAACAGCATAAGCCCAATGACTGCAAGCGGGATGGACCACATGTAGGAAGGTTTGGCGCCACTAAAGCCCTCATCAAGCAGGGGCTTCATGATTACGGCCAATGTTGGCTGAGTGGCCGCTGAGACGCTGACCAGCGCCACGGCGAGCGCAACCACCTTCCAGTAGGCGCCCACACGGGCGTAAATACGTCGCCAGAGATCAAAATTAACGGCGTCTGAATGCGTGGCTTGGGCAGAGGAATCTGACTTCAACAATAAACTCGCTTATATTAACGACTCGGGTCGGCCGGCCATTTTAACGGCAGACCTCTGTCCAGGTCACCGGACCAGGCTCATCATACTCTTCACAGCTGTTACAACGTTTGCCAATGCCCACGATTTCCGCCATTTACGTTCGCCTTCCAAATTGGATTGGCGACGTCTGCATGAGTCTGCCAAGCCTGCACGCGCTGCTCGAAACTCGCATACCGGTTGTTGTGTGCGCTCGCCCCTGGGCCCGAGACCTGCTATCAGCGTATCCGTTGGCAGGGTTTGTTGAAATGAAAGGCAGGTGGCAAGAAGACCGTGCCGCCGTACACACTCACAGAAAAAGGGCACGCTACGCGCATCCACGGGGGCTATTGCTGCCAGATTCCTTGTCTAGTGCCATGGTTTTCAAGTTTGCAGGCGTGCCGAGCGCAGGTTATCGCGATGATGGGCGCAGTCTGATCCTGCGCTGGCCTGTCACAAAGCCCTCAAATGACCTGCACGCGGTTGAATCCTGGCATTATGTGACGACGCAGACCTTGCGGCGCTGGGGCCTGCCGAGCACGCCGCTTGCGACCACACGCAAGCTCGATCTGTGGTTATCCGAACGACATCTTGAAGAAGGTCGGCGAGCCATGCTTGATGCCGGCCTGGAGGAAGGCCGCTTTATTTTGATTGCTCCCACCGCGACGGGCCTGCACCGTGGGCAAATAAAAGTTTGGCCGCACTTCGATGCCCTGACTCGACAATTGCAGGATCAGGGCTATACCATCGTCATGTGTCCACCCCCCGGCGAAACCGCTGAAGCAAAAAGAAACGCACCTACAGCGGGCTTAATCCCTTCTCTTAAGCTGGGTGCGTTTGCTACACTCACCCGTCTTGCCGGGCTGGTGCTATGCAATGATTCAGGCGTGTCACATGTCGCTGCCGCAGCAGGTGCCAATCAGCTGACGCTTTTTGGTGTAACCCAGCGCGAGCGCACGGGGCCATGGTCAGAGACGGCATCCGGCCTTGGATCGGCGCACGGTTGGCCCGGCCTGGATCAAGTATCGGAAACCGTCCGGGCACTTTTGCCCCCAAACGCAGTCAACATCGTTCATTCCGCCAACCAGAATCACAGCGCATGACATTTTCCAGCTTTCTGACCAACCTCGTAATACCTCTTAATCTTTGCATTGCCTTACTGCTCATCGGCGCCATCGCATTTATTGCCCGCCGACGCAAAACCGGGGTCGTACTGGCCGTTATCGGCGTGGGCTGGGCACTATTCTGGTCGCTACCTGCATCTACGTTATGGGCTGGCGGCCGGCTTGAGCAGTTATACCCTCATTCGCTGCCCATGAAACTGCCCACGGCTCAGGCCATAGTGGTACTGGGCGGCAGTACGGCGAACAGCCGTATGAACTGGTTCGAGCCCTACGACAGCCAGCTGACAAATTCACGCGTCAACACGGCCGGCATACTTTACCGGGCAGGCCGTGCGCCCTTGATCATATTGTCGGGAGCGGCCCTTGATGGCAATATCAGCGAAGCTCAAATGATGGCTAACACGCTGGAGCAACAGGGTGTGCCCGAAAGCGCACTGGAACTGGAAGAGCGCAGCTACACCACTTACGAAAATGGCCTGTATACGTCTGAACTGCTGCGCCACCGCCATATTTCAAATGTATTGCTTGTCACGTCGGCCTTACACATGCCGCGCGCCGTGGCGGTATTCAGAAAACAGGGGGTGGACGTTATCGCAGCGCCCTCACCTGCACAAATCGTGGTGCCGGCTGACCCTCAGTTCTCGTTTTGGCAGCCCAACTTGCGCGTGCTGAGTGCCAGTCGGTCTATCGTCAAAGAGTATGTCGCGCTGCTGGTTTATTGGGTGCGCGGGTGGATCTGAGCCAACGCCTTCTGCGATGGTCTGCTGCAACGCCCTCTGACTGCTTACTGCTGATTTCTTATTATTTTGGTCCAGACATAAAACTTAGCTTGGCATAACGGAAGAAGCTGCCTGCCGCCGCCGTGGTGGCCAGCACAAGGCCATGACGGCCGTCCAGAAAGCCGCGCCGTATCAGATAAATGCGTACAAATGTCCAGAACCCATGCCCGAGTGCGCTCAATACTGTGGCCCGCTTACCGCGCGCATACATCATGGCCGCCGCATCGGATGAGTATCGGTTTACTTTTGCAATCAACGCATCCAGGTTGGCGTAAGGGTAATGAAGAAAGTGGTATTTGAGCCTGCGGGGCGTGCCAGTATTGAGTTCAACACGTTCATGCACCGCCGCATCGGTGAATCGGGCCGAACCGCGCTGAAACAGCCGTAACACGTAATCTGGCCACCAACCACTGTGCCTGATAAAGCGGCCACAGAAATCGGAGAGGCGGGCAATTTCACAGGCCTGTGTTGACGTGCCGGCCAGCACCTCTTTGATTTCGTCGGCCAGTTCTGGCGTAACCCGTTCGTCGGCGTCGATAGACAATATCCAGTCGCCCGTGGCCAAGTCGAGTGCTCTGTTTTTTTGGGGGCCGAACCCGGGCCAGTCAGACGTTACCTCGACGCGCGCACCAAAGTTGCGCGCAAGCTCTACCGTGTTATCGGTGCTGCCCGAATCGACCACAATAAATTCGTCTGCAAAGGCGACAGATTCGAGGCAATCAAGAATATGAGCAGACTCGTTCTTGGTGATGATGATGACGGAAAGAGTCATTTGCGTTTCCTGAGCTGTTTTTTCCAGGCGCGCCAGGCCAAATAGCCCGCACCCAGTTGGGGGTGGGCTGTAAGCCAGATGCGGCGGTTCAGCCAGCTTCCAGGTAGATTGCGTACAGCAAAGCGGTAGATATGCTCCGGACTGGTGCCCGGCAAGTTTTGCCCAAATGCGTCGGTTGTATACAGATGGCGAAACCCGGCCTCTCGGGCCGCCTCGACGTAGTCGACATCAAAGTACCCCTGTGGCCAGCATAAGTGGTTACTGGCCTCGCCCAGATTACGTTGCAGTGCGGCGCGCGAATCGGCAAGCTCTTGAGCAATATGTCGACGTTTGGCATCGGTGTCAGCACCGCATTCTTTATCCCAGCGAGTGTGCGTATGCGTGTGCGAGTGGAACTCGAAGGTACCCGCTTCGCGCATGGCGTGTATTTCGCTCCAGCGCAGCATAACGTCATCAGCCTGACCTTCTGCAAGGATTTTTTTACAGGCATGGTGATCTGGTGTAGCTGGCAAGGTGGCCCCTTGCCCTGCACAGGGCCTGGCGTCGCCGTCACCGATGAGCCCCGTGACAATAAACAGAATGGCGTGCAAGCCGTGGCGCTGTAGTACTGGGTGCGCATATACCCAGTTGTTGAGATAACCATCGTCAAAAGTGATGACGATCGATTTCTCGGGTACCTTTTCACCCGCCAGGTAGCCAGCGAACTGTTCTGCGGTTAACGAGGTATAGCCTGCGCGCGCCAGCCTGGCCATTTGACGGTCAAACACCTCAGGCGTGACGGCAATCATGCCGCCTTCGGGTGTGACGTGGTGATACATCAACACAGGAACAGCTGGCGTACTGCTCATTGGCGTTCTCCCAGCCATTTGCGATAAACGGATTCGGTACGTTCGGCCAGCCGCTCAGTTGAGAAAACACCCTCTTCACGCACCATGCGATAGCCTGCCTGGCCCATGCGACAACGCAACTGTGGGTCGTCAACCAGCTGTTGTAACGCGGCTGTGAGCGCGGCCACATCTTTTGCCGGTACCAGCAGGCCGGTGACGTCTTCACGCATCATCTCTGCCACACCACCTACGCGTGTGCCAACAACCGGCAAGCCGGCGGCCTGTGCCTCGACATATACCGTGCCCGATGCTTCTTGCTCCGTGGCCAGTGCGAACAGATTACAGCCAGCAAGCAGATTGGGCACATCTCGTCGTGTGCCCAGCATATGAATACGAGACTGCAGGCCCAACTGCGCTACATAGGCCTGCACCTGTTCAAAGGTGGGTGAGCCACTGCCTACCAGAACCAGATGCAGTTGCGGCCTGTCTGCCATCAAGGGCCGAATGGCGTCGATAAGGGTGCGATGCCCCTTCTTTGCGCGCATGACGGCCACACAACCCACAACGATGTCGTCATTGGAGAGCCCAAGCTCGTCACGAAGCGTTGAGTGTTCGACCAGCGGAGGCAGGACGATAGGTGAATAAATAGTGGCGACATGCTGTTCAGGCACGCCACGGCTGATGAGATAGCTGCGGACATAATCGCTGACCGTGGTAACGCGATGTGGCAGCCAGGTGTAGGAAAGCATGGAGCCAACCTTGTTGGCCAGGTGGCGTGTGCGGACGATAAGGGGCCCGCCGTTCAGCCTGCCTGCCGTGCCCGCAATCAGTGTGTCAATACGACTGTGGGTATTGATGACGTCGTAGTTGCCTTGGCGCAAAATGCCACGCATGGCGGCCACGCCTTTAAGGTAATTTGATGCGCCCCCCATGGGCATGGTGTGCACAATAAACCCATCATCGCGCAGCCGGGATACAAGCTGAGCCTGCGGCTGGCACACGGCCTCAAGTTGATGCCCACGATCGCGCATGGCGTGCAGTTCTTTATATATGCGGTGTTCCTGCCCGCCGAACGCGACGGCCGCTTCAGTATGAAGAATGCGCAAAGGCTGCATCAGTAAATAATCTCCACAGCCTCTCGGTCTACCCACCGGTCAAGTTGTTCGAACATGGCGTCTGCCATACGCACACGCCAGTCTTCACCCAGCTTGAGCGTGCATAGAAAGGGGCTTTTGTGCAGGCGTATTTCAACAGGCACACCCGGGATGCCATTTTCAGGTTCGGCGCGAAATGGGTTTAGCACCTGCCGCAGACGATTGGTATCGGCGTTGCCATTTAACGAAATACGCAAGCTGCGTGCCCTTTCTTCACGGGCCAGCTGCAAATCGTAAACAGCATCGGCAGAAACACGCAGCCCTCCTGAATAATCGTCATTGCTGACTTTGCCATGAATAATGACGAGATGATCTTCTTTGAGGCGGTTGCGATGCTGCTCGTATAGCTCATTAAATACCGCTACTTCGACCTGGGCGGAGCCATCATCAAGCAAGGCGTACATCATCTTGCCGCGGCGAGTCATCTTGACACGCACCGAAGCCAACACGCCCGCAAACCACTGCAGACTGCGCGACGGTTCGAGACGGACAAGCGGTGTGGGGGCGAAACGACGTACCTCATCGCGCCAGGCATCGAAAAGATGGCCACTGAAATAAAACCCCAGGGCTGCCTTTTCTTGCAACAGCCGTGTTTGAAGATCCCACGGAGCAACTTTGGCCAGCTCACCTTCGACAATGTCATTGGCATCATCAGCGAACAGCGAAACTTGATTGGCGCTGCGTGCGGCTTGCTCCGCCGCCTCGATAGCGTTGCCAATCGTGGCCAGCAGCGCCGCGCGGTTTTCTTCGATCTGGTCGAACGCACCTGCACGTATGAGCGCTTCTATGGTGCGGCGGTTAACCATGTGGCGGTTAACGCGGCGGCAGAAGTCAAACAGGCTGACGAAGGGCCCGCTCTCTTCTCGTGTTCTGATAATCTCTTCAACAGCAGCTTGACCCGTGCCCTTTACCGCCCCCAAACCGTAGCGCATGGTGCGCGGTGGCAGGCCTTTTGCCACGTATTCATCGTTTACAGGCTCAAAGCGGTAAGGCGACGCATTGACGTCGGGCGGCAACACCTCGACCTTATTGGCCAGTGCGTCTTTCCAGAAAATCTGCACCTTGTCAGTGTCATCCATGTCTGACGACAAGGTGGCGGCCAGAAACTCGGCTGGATGATAATACTTGAGCCAGGCTGTCTGATAGGCGATCAGCGCATAAGCAGCAGAGTGACTCTTGTTAAAACCATAGCCTGCAAATTTTTCCATCAAGTCGAACAGCTTGACGGCCAGCTCGGCGTCATACCCTTTTTCGACAGCACCGGTTTCAAAGAGCACGCGGTGCTTGGCCATTTCTGAGGGCTTTTTCTTACCCATGGCACGTCGCAGCAGGTCGGCGCCACCCAGTGTGTAGCCCCCGATAATCTGCGAGATCAGCATCACCTGCTCTTGGTACACGATTACCCCATAGGTACTCGAGAGCACAGACTCCAGGTCTTTGTGAAAATAGTCAACTTCAGCGCGACCATGCTTACGATTGACGAAGTCGACCACCATGCCTGACTCAAGCGGGCCGGGGCGATACAGCGCCAGCATGGCGATAACATCTTCAAAGGTATTGGGTCGAAGATTCTTGAGCAGCTCTTTCATGCCGCGCGACTCAAGCTGGAACACCGCCGTGGTATTGCCTTCACACAACAACTGGTACGCCTTGGCGTCGTCGAGTGGCAAAGACAGAATATCGAAGTCGCGCTTAGTTTCGTTGAACCGGCGCACAAAGCGCACGGCCCAGTCGAGAATAGTCAGGTTGCGCAGGCCAAGAAAGTCAAACTTGACCAGGCCAGCGGCCTCGACATCGTCTTTGTCATATTGCGAGAAGGCATTGCTGTCAGTGCCAGGCTGGCAATACAGCGGACAAAAGTCAGTAAGTTTGCCAGGGGCGATCAAAACACCCCCGGCATGCATGCCAATGTTACGGGTCAAGCCTTCAAGCGGGCGCGCCAGGTCAATTAACGCCCGTACCTCTTCGTCTTGCTCGTAGCGCTCTTTGAAGGTTGGCTCTTCATTGAGTGTGCGCTCCAGCGACCAAGGGTCAGCAGGGCTGAAAGGGATCAGCTTGGAAAGCCCGTCACAAAGTGAATAAGGCATTTCGAGCACGCGCCCCACATCACGCACCACCGCCTTGGCACCCAGCGTGCCGAACGTGGCAATCTGGCTGACAGCTTCTTTGCCGTACTTTTGCTTGACGTACTCAATGACACGTTCGCGATTATCCTGGCAGAAGTCGATATCGAAGTCAGGCATGGAGACACGTTCGGGGTTCAGAAACCGCTCAAACAGCAAGTCATACCGAAGTGGATCGAGGTCAGTAATGCCCAGTGAGTAAGCCACCAGCGACCCTGCGCCCGAGCCACGCCCAGGCCCCACGGGCACACCATTGTTCTTGCCCCAGTTGATGAAGTCGGCAACGATAAGAAAGTAGCCTGGGAAACCCATGGAAATAATGGTTTTGCATTCCCAGCGCAGTCGCTCTAGATATTTGGGATAGTTTTTCTCGCGTTCTGCCTCGTCAGGAAACAGCTGCAGCATGCGCTCCGCAAGCCCTTCTTCGGAAAGCTGCACCATGAAATCGTCGAGCGTAATGCCTTCGGGTGTTGGAAAATTGGGCAGTTGAGGCTTGCCCAACACCAATGTCAGGTTACAACGCTTGGCAATCTCGACCGTGTTGGCCAGGGCAGACGGCACATCAGCGAACCGACTTGCCATTTCTTGCGAACTGAGCAGGTATTGATCGCGGGTAAAACGCCGTGGCCGTCGGGCATCGCCGAGCCGCTCGCCTTCGGCGATGCACACGCGGGCTTCATGGGCGCGAAAATCTGATTCTTCGAGAAACTGAACCGGATGGGTAGCAACAACAGGCAAGCCTTGCGCCGCAGCCAGCCGCACAGCGGCCTGCACATAGGCCTCATCACCGTCATGCCCACTGCGTTGCAGCTCAATGTAATAGCTGTCAGGAAACGCACGCGCCCAGTCTGCGGCAAGCTCAGCCGCCTCGGCAACCCGGCCGGCCTCCAACAGTTGCCCTACATCGCCCGCCCTGCCTC
This sequence comes from Alcaligenaceae bacterium, assembly GCA_013416395.1. Taxonomy (GTDB): domain Bacteria; phylum Pseudomonadota; class Gammaproteobacteria; order Burkholderiales; family Burkholderiaceae_B; genus Allopusillimonas. The sequence continues at coordinate 783,961 of JACCEP010000002.1, read as the reverse complement.
CAGACAGCACAATAAGCCCCTGCGCCTGCAGCAGCCATTCGCGCTTGACCTCGCCGCGACCTCGGTACTGGTTGTCAAGCCACGCACGGGTAAGCAGCTCGCAAAGCGCCAGATAGCCATCATGATTGCGCACCAGCACAAGCAGGCGCGACGGCTTGTCGCGATCAATGGGGTTTTCTAGCCACAGATCGGCACCGGCAATGGGTTTAACGCCATTATTGCGAGCGGCCCGATAAAACTTGATGAACCCGAACAGATTCATCAAATCGGTAATGGCCATAGCAGGCTGGCCATATCCGGCTGCCTTTTTGATGAGCTGCGGTATACGGGCGATGCCGTCCACGACCGAAAACTCGGAATGGACCCGCAAATGGACAAAAAGAGGACAAGAGGTTGCTTCAGTCATGTCGGGATTGTACCTAGGCTGGGCCGACTCTGGGAGAGACCAGAGCAGTCTGGGTACTCATGCTCCGACCTCGACACAGCACCAGCCCCGCTATCCCCCGTGAAATCCCCTATGGCAAATGAAAACGCCGATTGCTATAAAATGAAAACGTTTTCATTTTAAACTTGGCATATGTCAGACATAAGGCGAGTCGCCGCGTTGGCGGGCTGTTCCATTGCTACCGTATCGCGCTGTTTCAACGAACCTCATCTGGTTCGCGAGAAAACGCGCGAGCGCATTTTGGCCATTGCAGAGCAAGAGCGGTTTCGTCCTAACCTGATAGGACGGCAGCTGCGGCGCAAGCAAACGGGGCTTGTAGGCGTGATGCTGCCCTCGCTTACAAACCCCATTTTTGCTGACTGCGCTGCGGGTATAGAACAGGCACTCGAAACGCAGCACAAACGCATGCTGCTGACTACAACACAGTACGAAGTAGGCAAAGAAAGCCAGCTTATTGAGATTCTTCTTCGCCAGCAGGTTGACGGGCTGCTGCTTACCGTGGCCGATACCGCACATTGCGACGCGCTGGACTTGCTTGCACGAGAAAACGTGCCCTATGTACTGATGTACAACCATACAGAAGGCTTTCCATCTGTTTCCATTGACGACCGTGTTGCTGCACGAGATGCTATTGAGCATTTGCTCAACGCTGGCCACCAGCATATTGCAATGATCGCAGGCTATGTGGCAGCGTCAGATCGCTCGCGCTTACGCTATCAGGGATACGAAGATGCCATGTTGGCCGCAGGCCACAAGCCGCTACCACTTCTTGAGGTGGATTTCGATGCACGCACCATTGAAACCAGTTTGCAACATTGGCTGGATAACATGGCGAATGCACCAACTGCCGTGTTCTGCAGTACAGATTTACTCGCACTTGAGGTAATAAAGTTACTGCGTGAGCGTGGGGTTCATATTCCCAGGGACATGTCCATTATTGGCTTTGACGGGCTCAAATACGGCCAACTTATCGAGCCAACACTAACGACGATCAGCCAGCCCAATCATGAGATTGGTCGGCGCGCGGCTGAGCGCCTGCTTGCCCGCCTAGATGGTACAGACACCCACCATGACTCTTTATTTCTCGACCACGTTTTGCTGGAAAGAAAAACGGTTGGTGCACCCAGCCTAGATCGCAGGCGCTAATACGCCATGCAGCCTGTTGGCAACTATTTGCCAGCGGGGTTTACTCACCAAGGAGCTGTACCATGAAACTTCGAAAATTCCTGATGCTCGGGGTCTTTATGACACTGAGCATGAATATGGGTGCCGCGAGCGCCGCCAGCTCAGATGACCTGGTCATTTGCTACAACTGTCCTCCGCAATGGGCAGACTGGGCAGGCCAGGTCAAAAACATTAAAAATGACCTCAACATAACGGTGCCTCTGGACAATAAAAACTCGGGGCAATCGCTGGCCCAGATTATTACCGAGAAAAACAGCCCGGTCGCAGATATTGTTTACCTTGGCATCACGGCGGCCATTGAGGCCACGAAGCAAGATGTACTTGGCAGCTACAAACCCAAAAACTGGGATGAAATCCCCGATGATCTGAAAGACAAGGACGGTCGCTGGGTCGCCATCCACTCGGGCACCATCGGCCTTTTTGTGAATGAGGCAGCACTCGAAGGCAAGCCGGTGCCGCAATCATGGAGTGACCTGCTCAAGCCTGAATACCGTGGGTTGGTAGGCTATCTTGATCCAAGCAGCGCTTTTGTGGGCTATGCAGGCGCCGTTGCTATTAACCAGGCTATGGGTGGCACCCTTGACGACTTCACACCCGCCCTGGACTACCTTAAAAAGCTTAAGCAGAACAAGCCTATTGTTCCAAAGCAGACCTCGTACGCCCGTGTTCTCTCAGGCGAGATACCCATTCTGATCGATTTTGACTTTAATGCATACCGGGGCAAATACAAGGATGAAGCCGACATCCAGTTTGTTATTCCTAAAGAAGGCAGCGTGACGTTTCCATACACCATTTCATTGGTGAAGGGCGCTCCACATGAAGCGAACGCCAAAAAGGTCATTGACTACCTGCTTTCGGACAAAGGCCAGGCACATTGGGCGAATGCCTTTCTCAAACCTGTGCGTCACGTTGATATTCCGAAAGACATCGCAGACAAGTTTTTGCCTGACAGTGACTATGCACGCGTAAAAACCGTGGACTACACAAAACTCGCTGCGAAGCAAGAAGCCTTCCAGCGCATGTATCTTGACCAGGTGAACTAAGCGAAACGCAAATGCAAGATCTGACCCTTCCCTTTCGCTGGCGCTTTGCGTTACTAATCCCTGCACTGGTTGTGTTCACCGCCTTCTGGCTGCTGCCAGTTGGCATGCTCATCAGAATCAGTGCAGGCGAGAACGGTTTTATACAAACGTATACAGCCATACTGAGCGACTCACGGTATTTACAAAGCCTTTGGCAAACCGTCGCCCTGTCGCTCGCCGTTACGGCCGCCACCATCGTACTTTCGGTCATCAGCGGGTTGTTCCTGACACGCAATGAGTTTCCTGGCAAACGGATAGTCATTTCAATGTTGACGTTGCCTTTGGCGTTTCCGGGTGTGGTCGTGGGTTTTATGGTGATTATGCTGGCGGGCCGACAAGGCATTATCGGCAGCATCAGCCAGGAACTACTCGGCCACAAACTGGTTTTTGCCTATTCCATGGCCGGCCTGTTCTTGGGTTATTTGTATTTTTCCATACCCAAGATCGTGTTGTCGGTCATGGCTGCGGCAGAATCCATGGACGCATCACTGGAGGAAGCTGCACATTCGCTGGGAGCAGGCGCGTGGGCTGTTATGCGTGACGTGACACTACCTGCCCTCGCGCCTTCTCTGATTGCGTCGGGCGCCATCTGTTTTGCGATTTCAATTGGCGCTTTTGGCACCGCATTTACGCTTGCCACCGATATTAATGTGCTGCCTATGACGATTTATACAGAATTTACGCTTAACGCCAACCTGGTCACTGCTGCGGCGCTGAGCGTGATCCTCGGCGTCGTCACGTGGGCAATTTTGACACTTGCCCGTAATTTTGCCGGCACAACCATGATGGCAGGTGGCTAAATGCGTAGAACTCATCGCCTGCTGTTCTGGTGTCAGCTGGCAGTCACACTGCTAATCTGTGCATTTCTTATTGTGCCGGTGTTTGTCTCGGCGCTGACTGGCTTCTCGGTCAACTATTTCAAAGGGCCATCTGCCGGTCTGACCATGAAGTGGGTGATTAAAGTGCTCGAAGACTATCACATGGCGATTCTGAACTCGCTGATCGTCGCGGGCACCACACTGGTGGTTGTACTACTGATCGGCATACCGGCCGGATACGTGCTTTCGCGCTGGAAAAGCCGCTTTGCCCGTCTGATCGAAGAGTTGATCACCCTGCCCATCGCACTGCCGGGGCTGGCTAGTGCACTGGCCATTATTACTGTGTACGGCGGGTTCCGCGAGTTTCGTATCAGCTTGTGGTTCATTATTTGCGGGCATGTGATCTTTACGTTGCCCTTCATGGTGCGGTCTGTATCGGCGGCCTGCTCCAGTCAAAACATCAAAACGTTGGAAGAAGGGGCGGCCAGTTTAGGAGCACGCTTTGTACAAAGGTTTATGGGTGTTGTGGTTCCTAATATTCGTTCAGGCATTCTGGCGGGCTCGCTGATGGTGGTTACCCTGTCGCTGGGCGAGTTCAACCTGACGTGGATGCTGCATGCGCCTCAAACCAAAACCCTGCCTGTCGGGCTCGCCGACGCCTATGCCTCTTTGCGAATTGAAGTGGGCAGCGCCTACACCACGGTGTTTTTCCTTATCGTGATACCGCTGCTGCTTCTGATGCAATCTCTGGACAAACCAAAACGGCTGAAGCCATGAAACTGAATTCGATCCCAATTACGCTTGAAAACTGTAGCAAAACCTACCATGACACCATGGTGCTGCAGAAAACCGACCTGGCCATCGGCGCGGGTGAAACACTGGTTTTGCTGGGCCCTTCAGGGTGCGGCAAGACAACAACGCTACGCCTTATCGCCGGCCTTGAACGCCCCGACCCAGGTGGGCGCATTATGTTTGGTGACGAAGATGTCACGCATCAGCCGATAGAAACACGCCGCGTTGGCATGGTGTTTCAGAATTACGCGCTGTTTCCCAACTATTCGGTGCGGGACAATGTCGGCTATGGTCTGAAAATACAAAAAGTACCGCAAGCTGAACGCAGGAAGCGAGTCAATGAACTGCTTGAAATGGTGCATCTTGCCGAGCATGCAGACAAACAGATAGATCAGCTTTCAGGTGGCCAGAAACAACGCGTGGCACTGGCACGTGCACTGGCGCCCAAGCCTCGCGTTCTTCTGCTGGATGAGCCCTTGACCGCACTGGATGCCCAGTTGCGTGAAACCCTGCGCACCGACATGGATCAGCTTCTGAAAGGGCTGGGCGTAACCACGGTTTATGTTACGCATGATCAGGCCGAAGCCATGGTGCTGGGTGATCGCGTTGTCGTAATGAGCAAAGGTCGCATTGAGCAAGCAGGCTCACCGCGCGAAATTTACTTCAAGCCGCGCAACCATCACGTTGCACAATTTATTGGTTCACTAAATACCTTGCGCGGCACCTACCGAGACGGCGTATTTGTGACGGCCGGCGGTCACCTAAACTGCCCGGCTGGGGCAGACAACCTGGATACGATTTTCTTCCGGTCTGAAGATGCGCAAGTTGTGCCGGTTGAAGAAAGCTCATTAAGCGGCACCGTGGCCAACGTGCAGTTTCTTGGCGAGCGCACGCGACTATTTCTTGATGGTGTTACCGAAGGCCAGCGAGTTTGCGTAGAAACCTCAAACCGCCACGAGTATCAGACCGGGCAGCAGATCGGGCTGCGGCTTGAACCCCATCATTTGCTGCTGATGGCGGGGGAGTCATAATGTTGCTTGCCCAGATTACCGATCTGCATATAAAAAAGCCCGGCCTGCTCGCCTATAAAAAAGTGGATACCACCAAGTATCTGCATGCGTGCGTCGACAAGCTTAACCGGTTGTCGCCGCGCCCCGACGCCCTGATCATCACGGGCGACCTCACCGACTTCGGCGTTATTGAAGAGTATCAGGCGTTGCGCCGTGAGCTGGAACGTCTTCAAATGCCTTTTTATCTGGCGCTCGGCAATCACGACCACCGCGACACACTGCGCCAGGCATTTCCTGATCACACGTATCTTGGCGTCGACGGCTTTGTCCAATACACACTGGATTTCGAGAAGCTAAGCCTCATCGTGCTTGACTCTCAAGACCTGCCCAACAGCGGCGGACGACTGTGCGAACAGCGTTTGCAGTGGCTTGCTGAGCAGTTGCAGGCACAACGCGGCAAACCCACGATCATCGCCATGCACCATCCGCCGTTTCTTTGTGGCGTGGAGCACATGGACAAACAAAGCCTGAACCGCGACGATGCTCATCAACTGGAAGAACTGCTGCGCAACTACGAAAACATAGAACGTCTGATCTGCGGCCACGTACACCGTGGCGTCATGACACGCTTCGCACATAGCATTGCCAGCATCTGTCCCTCACCTGCTCATCAGGTTGCCTATGATCTCAACCCCAACGGCCCCAGTGCATTTGTCATGGAGCCTCCGGCTTTTCATGTTCATGCCAACATCGATAAAAACTGGGTGACGCATACGGTATATGTGGAAGATTACGGGGGCCATTACCCCTTTTACGATGCCCAGGGCAAGCTTATAGACTAAACCAGAACAGACGCAGGCCCTGCGGCCACATACCCAGGTTCTGCCCTGTCTGGAGTCCGCCCGACAGGGCTACCGGCGCATGGCCTCCCAGGCCTTTTGCAGCCGTTTCACCGACACAGGCATGGGCGTGCGCAGTTCTTGCGCAAACAAGGCCACACGCAACTCTTCAAGCAACCATCGAAAGTCATCCAGCTGACCATCACGGGCCCCTTTCAAGGCAGACCGGGCACGTTGATATTGGGCCAGCAAGGGTGCCATGTCGGCAACCAGCCGGGCATCGCGTGCAGGATCACCTCGCAGCTTTTCAATACGCGCCTGAGCAGCCTTCAGGTAACGCGGAAAATGCGCCAGCTGCTGATAAGGCGTGTCACGCACAAACCATTTGTTCATCAAGGCAGATTGCTGCGCTTGCAGATCGGCGTAGGCAACTGCATGGGACTTGACCTGCGGCAGCTTTTTTTGCAACGCGGCCCACTCTGCAAGAACCTGCCCCGCCAGCCGCGCGATTTCTTGTGCCAGCAAGCCCAGACGGCCTTTGGCCTCGTTGCGGCGCAACTCAAAGCTGCTCTGATCCGTCGGCCAGGGGTCCATAAGACAGGCCTGACCAATGGCGCAATCAATAATTTGATCGCGCAGATCTTCCTGCGTGCCCAGACTCATGTAAAGCATGCTCATGCGCGTAAGGTCGGGCAGATTTTTCTCAAGAAACTTAACCTGCTCGCGCAGCCCCAGCCGGAAAAGACGTCTGAGCCCTGCCTTATGGATCTGGCGTGCCTGCTCAGGGTCGTCGTAAACATCAAAATCACAATATGTCTGCCGATCGATGAGCGCTGGATAGCCTATGACTGACTGCCCTTTGCGTTGAATCTCCATGATGTCGGGCAGAGGGCCAAACGACCAATCGGTAAGGTTTTCATGTGCCAGGGCCTGCGCCACATTTTCATCACGCGCAGCGATTTGCTGAAAAGATGCCTGGGCCTGCCGGCCATGCTCAGCCTTGAGCTGATCGAGGTTGCGCCCTCCTGACAACATACGCCCATGCTCGTCAACAACCTTGAAGTTCATGAACAAATGAGCGGGCAAGGTTTCAAGCTTGAAATCGCTGCGCAGAGGACGTACTTTGACGTGTTCCCACATATCAGCGCTAATGGCCTCGGGCAAGCCCATGCCAGGGTTGTCGGCACGATCGAACCAGCGCTCGTAAAACGCCGCAGCGTAGTCTGGCAGAGGAACACAGTGGCGTCGCATCTTCTGTGGCAATGACTTGAGCAGAAGATGGGTTTTTTCCTTGAGCATGCCGGGCACCAGCCACTCGCAACGCAAGGGGTCTATTTTATTAAGTGCGAACAGCGGAACGGAAAGCGTAACGCCATCGCGCACCGAGCCGGGCTCAAAGTGGTAATCAAGTGCCATGGCCACCCCTTGCCATTCGACTTTGCGCGGGAACACGTCTGTGGTGACCCCTGCCGCATCGTGGCGCATGAGTGCGTCGCGCGTAAGAACCAGCGCCCCCGTCTGCGCTTTATCAAGGCTTTTGAACCATTTTTCTAGCGTTGCCGTCTGGAACACGTGTTCAGGGATAAGCTTGTCGTAGAACGCATAAATAAGCGTGTCGTCCACAAGAATATCGGGCCGCCTTGTCTGGTGCTCGAGCTTTTCGATAGACACAATAAGCTGGCGATTTTGGCGAAGAAACGGCAGCGCCGCATCAACCTCGCCCGCTACCAGGCCGTCACGAATGAATATTTCACGCGCCTGCCCGGGGTCAATACGACCAAAATGAATACGCCGGCCATGATAGATTGGCAAGCCATAAAGCGTAGCCCGTTCATTGGCTACGACCTGGCCGGCCTTTTTATCCCAGCGCGGGTCAGACCAGTTGCGCAGTATGAGATGGCCTGCGGCCCGCTCCAGCCAGGCCGGATCAATACGGGCAACGCAGCGTGCATAAAGTCGCGTAGTTTCGACCAGTTCGGCGGCCACCAGCCATTTGCCTGCCTTCTTGACCAGGCGTGAACCTGGATGGATCTGAAAGCGGATACCGCGAGCCCCCAGATACCCTGAACCTTCATCACTTTTAAGACCGATATTGCCCAGCAGACCCGCGAGCAAGGCCATGTGGACTTGTTCGTAGGTAGCTGGCAAGGTATTGAGACGCCAGCCCTGCTCGCCGACCAGGCCAGCCAATTGGCTATGGACATCACGCCATTCGCGTAAGCGTATGGGTGACAGAAAATTCTGGCGCAGCTTGGTGACCAGCTTGCGCTGCGATGCTTTATGTTCTACCTGCTCTCCGTACCAGTTCCAGAGTTTAAGGTACGAAAGAAACTCAGACTTGTCGTCACCAAACTTGGCATGCGCCGTCTCAGAAGCCTCACGGTCTTGCAGAGGACGCTCACGGGGGTCTTGCACAGACAGGGCCGACGCGATAATTAGCATTTCGGCGAGACATTGCTGGTCTTTTGCCGCTAGTATCATGCGAGCCAGACGCGGATCAACCGGCAAGCGCGCAAGCTCTTTACCCGCCGACGTCAGCTGGTTGCCTTCGTCAATGGCGCCAAGCTCTTGAAGCAGGTGGTAGCCATCGGCAATCGCCCGGCCCGAAGGCATGTCGACAAACGGGAAGGTTTCAATGTCTTCCAACCGCAGCGCCTTCATGCGCAAAATAACGGAAGCAAGCGATGAACGTAGTACCTCGGGATCTGTAAAGGCCGCCCGTTGCATGAAGTCTTGTTCAGCGTAGAGGCGCACACAAATACCCGGGCCTACCCGACCACAACGACCGGCGCGCTGGTTGGCCGAGGCCTGGCTGATGGGTTCAATACGCAACTGCTCAACTTTGTTGCGCCATGAATAGCGCTTTACGCGCGCCAGACCGCTATCGACTACATAACGTATGCCCGGCACAGTCAGCGAGGTTTCGGCAACATTGGTGGCGAGCACGATACGCCGCGCATTACCTTGAGGACGGAAGATCTGCTCTTGCTCGGCCTGCGACAACCTGGCATAAAGTGGCAACACTTCGCAATGTGTCAGTGTGCTCTTGCGCAAGGCCTCAACGGTTTCACGGATTTCACGCTCGCCCGGCAAAAACACCAGCACATCGCCAGCGCCATGACGTGCGCACTCGGCCACACCGTCAACCACGGCATCGATCAGATCGCGTTCTTCATCGTCATCTTCTTGCACCGGGCGATAAAGCACATCGACCGGGTACAGGCGGCCAGACACCTCAATGACAGGCGCAGGCTTGCCCTGGCTAGAGAAATGGTTGGCAAAGCGGTCAGCATCTATGGTTGCCGACGTAATAATTAGCTTGAGATCAGGCCGGCGCGGCAGCAGCTGCCTTAAAAACCCAAGCAGAAAATCAATATTCAGGCTGCGCTCGTGCGCCTCGTCAATAATAATGGTGTCGTAGCGGCGCAGCATGGGGTCGCGCTGTGACTCGGCCAGCAAAATGCCGTCGGTCATCAGCTTGATGGCCGTGCCTGGGCCACTGCGATCGCTAAAACGTATCTGGTAACCCACCCAGTCGCCTAGCTCTGTTTTGATCTCTTGCGCTATGCGCTTGGCCACCGATGTGGCGGCCAGCCGTCGCGGCTGAGTATGGCCAATAATTTTGCGCTGGCCCCGGCCCAGTTCAAGGCATATTTTGGGTAGCTGGGTCGTTTTGCCCGAGCCGGTTTCGCCGCACACAATAACAACCTGATTGGCGCGGATGGCGTCAGCAATGTCTTGCCGTCTGGCGCTAACGGGCAAGTCGTCGGGATATGACAGCGCTGGCAACGGGCGTTCAGGCCTGGGTGCAGCCTGCCGATCAGCAGTTGCCTGATCGTCACGCGGGCCCCGGCGCCGTGTTTTACTGGTTGCTTTGTGTTGGTTTGCCGACAGATTGGCAGATTCTTGCATGAAACTTCTTTTGAATGGATAGTCCGTCATTATAATTTCGGGACGAATCTACGCTTTATAAGGGAAAACACACCACGCCATGACCACTCTCGATGTCGACACCACGTTCTCCGCACAAGACGCCCCTGAATTCGCTCCCGCACAGTTTGTGCGCTGGTTTCGCGAGGTGGCGCCCTATGTGCACGATTTTCGCGGCAAGACGTTTGTCGTGGCCTTTGGCGGCGAACTTGTCAACGACGGTGCACTTAATGCACTGATACAAGACCTTTCACTGCTTTCGGCGCTTGGGGTCAAGCTGGTACTGGTGCACGGCTCACGCCCTCAGGTTAATGAGCAACTGCGTCTCAAAGGGTTTGACATGCAGTTTGGCCATAGTACCGAGCCTACCACCCCCGAAGCATTAGAATGCGCCAAAGAAGCGGCAGGTGAAATCAGGCTTGATATTGAGGCGGCATTTAGCCAGGGCCTGCCCAATACGCCCATGTCGCATGCACATATTAGGGTTATTTCGGGCAACTTTGTTACGGCGCGGCCTGTCGGCGTTATTAACGGCCTTGATTACCTGCACACCGGTGCCGTACGCAAAATGGACACCGACGCAATTAAAAGCGTGATCAACCAAAGTGCCATAGTACTGCTTTCACCATTGGGCTTCTCGCCCACCGGTGATGCCTTCAACCTGGCCATGGAAGACCTGGCCACCAGTGCCGCCGTGGCACTACGCGCTGAAAAACTGATTTTTCTTACGCCCAACTGCATGGTACGCGATGGCGATGGTTCAGTCGACACCGAACTCACCCGCGAAGACGCAGACGCGTTGCTGGTAGCCAACACGCTTGACCACGAAACGGCAAGCTTTCTTAGCTATGCCTCGCGCGCCGTAAAGCGAGGCGTGGCACGCGCGCATCTGGTGCCTTATACACTTGATGGCAGCATACTGCTCGAAATCTTCACCCACGATGGCGTCGGCACCATGGTTGTCGAAGACACGCTCGACGATCTGCGCGCAGCCACCATCGATGACATCGGTGCCATCGTGCAGTTGATTGAACCGCTTGAAGAAGATGGCACGCTCGTGCCGCGCGGCCGTGGCGTTATTGAGCGCGACGTAGAAAAATTTACCGTGCTGGAACACGACGGCATTATCTACGCCTGCGTCGCACTTATGCCCTACCTGGACGAAAACATGGCCGAAATGGCCTGCCTTATCGTCCACCCAGAATGGCAAGGCAGTGGTGAAGGCGAAATACTGCTGCGTCACACTGAAGCCCGCGCGCGAGCCATGGGTGCGCGCCGTCTGTTTGTGCTCACCACCCGCACCTCGCACTGGTTCATAAAGCGTGGCTTTGTACGCGGAGGCGTTTCTGACCTGCCCCGCGAACGTCAGGCCCATTACAACCATTCGCGCAATAGCCTCATATTTATCAAAAAGCTGTAGTGCGTGAGAGTGCCCCGCACAGCCTCATGTATCTGTTTGCACAGGTCGGTACAATGGCGAGGTCTGCAAATATTGAACTAAGGTTACTGTTATGGCACGTATGATTAATTGTGTAAAACTCAAGCGCGAAGCCGAGGGGCTCGATTACCCACCCTACCCCGGCGACCTGGGCGTACGCATTTGGCAAAGTATTTCGAAAGAGGCCTGGGCGCAATGGATGGCGACGCAAACGCGCCTGGTTAACGAAAACCGACTTAATCTTGCCGACCCCGACGCGCGCAAGTTTCTTGGGCGACAAATGCAGGGCTTTTTGTTTGAAGATGCAGATGTTGAAGCACACGGCTATGTGCCTCCGTCGGATAGCGAATCGTAAGACTCGATGCAGCCAGGGCGAGGCGGCGAGGACGTATTACCCGCCCCACCCTTGATTATTTATTTTCTGGATGGCTTCGCGCTTCCATGTGCATGCAAAAACAAAGCAGTTGGCCATCATAATCATTGCAGCACCCAATCTTCCCTTGGCAAGTTCAGCAAACCCTATCTGCTGAAAACTGAGAGTATTACCTAAAGACCGTATTGAGGTTGGATAGATGATCTGCTTCGTGATTACTTGGCGCCAGAAGACCTTACGCAAGCTCCGCGACATATCCGGGATGCCTTCCCACCGCATTTGGTCATACGACCAGTTATTTCGGGCAAAGCGTTTACCAACGGCGACCTGGGTTTTCACAGACTTCGACCGTTTGAGCTCTTGGGAACTCGAATTGGCTGCACACGTGTTCCGAGCGCTGCAGCAACAAGGGATGCGGGTTCTCAATGACCCTGCGTTGGCCGTACACCGATTCCCACTACTTAGACGATTGCATGCGGCGGGCCTTAACCGGTTTGGCGTCTGGCGCCTGGACGAACTGGATGCCGTCGACCGCTGGCCGGTTTTCCTGCGCACTGAAGCGGCGCATCGAGGACCACTCACGGAATTAATCTTCAATCTCTCCGATCTTCAGCGAGAGGTGAGTCGCGCTATCACCCAGGGGTTGCCTGTCTGCAACCTGATGATTGTCGAGTACTGTGCCCAGCCGCTGCGCCCGGACTTTTTCTGCAAGCTTGCAGCCTTTCGAATTGGTGACCGGCTGGTGCGAACCTTGTCTGTTCACGACTCAAGTTGGGCCGCAAAGTATGGAAAATCGGACATAACCGAAGAGGCCTTCTACCAAGAAGAGCTGGACGATATGAAGTGTGATCTGGACGATTCAGTGCTGCACCAGGCTTTCGAGCAAGCGCATTTGGAGTATGGTCGTGTCGACTATACGATCGTGGACGGTGCCACCCAAGTTTATGAAATTAATTCGAATCCCACGATCGGACGATTACTGGAGCATTCCAGTCCGCTGCGACTGAAAGCAGCTCAAATAAGTGAACGGCTTATGGTCGAAGCGTTTCAACAAATTGACGCAAAGGCAGGAAAACCTGTTCTCGTCACAGATGAATTGCTGGCAAGACAGCGTAAAGCCGATTGGTTCATGCTTCGCTCCCGGTGGGTGATCTGACTAGCCAACGATGGTGGCCTAAGGGAGGCCCTTTTTTCAATAGCTGCAGAGAAATTCGTTTTTTAGAAGACGGGGCTAGCTCAGAGAGTTTCTGGAGGCTTTCTTCTTCTCTTTGTTTTCGGTTAAAAGCAGTCGAAAAAAATTCATCCATAACGATATCTTAAAGATATCAAGAGGATTGATAGGCTTTAGATCGGAGCCTTGAATAAGTCTCCCTGTTTTATATGCCGTAATTAAGCCATATCCAAATGTCGCCTTCATAAGTAGCCCAGTTCCCGACGGGAGATACTGGCTTTCTACGCCAAGCATTTTAAGTGCCGATGCTAACCGAATCTGAACGCCTACACGTTCCAAAAAAGCCTCTGGCGTTGGATCTCCGGTTAAGCTGTCAGGCCGCCGAAAGCAAACATACACTGGCTTCGGCACGACTCGCAGCTTTTTTGTCTGTATTGCTGACAACACATTAAATGCAACATCATTACTGAACCTTACTTCCTCAAAACTAATAGCGATATCCTTTATAAATTGGCGCGAATAGACTTTAGCCCACGGGACTACATGCTTAAGATTCAAAAGCTTAAGCGTAGCCTCCGAAGGAGCATTTAGGTAAGTACTACAAAGCTCATTCATCCTGTCGGCTCTTAGCGATCGCGAATCATCAGCTTCTTGCTTTGCCTCTGCAAGAAAATACACCAGTTCAAATTCTGGAGTAATGTGTTCATCGAATATACCGAATGCGTCTGGCAAAAACTGATCGTCAGAGTCGGCAAATATTAGATATTGGCCATTTGCTTCTGCCAGCCCGATATTGCGCGCAGCCCCCGCACCACTATTTTTGGGTGTTGACATCCAACATACGGTCGGCCACTGATCTTTAATCAGCTTGACAGATACATGGTCAGGACTACAGTCGTCAACGACTATGACTTCAATATCTGCTCTGTTGACTGGTACGGTGTCCAGTAGGCGCTGAAGTCGTGAGACGTCATTGTAGTGGGGGATAATTAATGAGTATCGCATCGATCAGATATTAAAAGTCTGGGTAGGCTGAAAGCACAACTTTCAGTAATCGCCGCCAAATAGGTCTCGCGTATAAATTTTATTTTGTACATCAGCCAGTGCCGCCATTCTTCGGTTCACGAGGATAAGATCGGCCTCTCGCTTGAAAACCTCAAGGTCCCTCTCCACTCGTGAATGATGAAACTGATCTTCCTGCAGCAAGGGCTCAAAGATGATTATCTTCACACCTTTTGCCGTGAGACGTTTCATGATGCCCTGGACTGCAGACGAACGGTAATTATCAGATCCAGCCTTCATAAGAAGCCGGTAGATGCCCACGGTGCTCGGATTGCGGCGCATGATGTCTTCAGCGACAAAATCCTTACGGGTAGCATTGGCTTCGACGACTGCGCGGATCAGATTCTGTGGCACGTTTTCGCAATTTGCCAGAAGTTGTTTGGTATCTTTGGGAAGACAATAACCGCCATAGCCGAAACTAGGGTTGTTGTAATGGTGGCCTATACGCGGATCGTCACATACGCCTTCAATGATCTGTCGCGCATCAAGACCATGTGTGGCCGCAAAGCTGTCCAACTCGTTAAAGTATGCCACGCGCATCGCCAGGTAAGTGTTGGAAAAAAGCTTGATGGCCTCAGCTTCAGTATTATTGGTGAACAAAGTGGGGACGCTTTGCTTAATGGCTCCCTGCTGCAGCAACCGCGCGAAGTCTTTCGCTCGGGCTGATATCTCTCCAATGACGATGCGACTCGGATACAGATTATCATGCAGCGCTTTGCCTTCACGCAGGAACTCCGGTACGAAAATCACGTTATCTGTTCCTGCCACACGCCGGGCACCGGCGGTGTAACCCACCGGCACTGTTGACTTGATGATTATCACGGCTCTGGGGTTGATCTCGACGATATCTTTGATAACGCCTTCAATAGATCGGGTATCAAAGTGGTTGGTTTGCGCATCGTATTCCGTCGGGGTGGCTATAACGATGTAGTCAGCACCCGTATACGCATCATGTTTGCTCAGTGTGGCTCGAAGATTTAGTGGCTGGTGTGCAAGATAATCGCAAATATCAGCGTCTTGAATATGGGTTTTTTTCTGGTTCACTAGTGCGACCAACTCTGGAATGATATCCAGCACGACAACTTCATTATGCTGAGCCAGCAAAATTGCGTTGGACAGACCCACGTAACCTGAACCGACAATGGTAATTTTCATGAACTTGGATCTCGGTACCGCTGAGTGCCACGCATCCGAAGCACCGTGCGTTCTTTGCCGTGATTTTTATGCACGCACCACCATCTCGTCGTAACGGCCTGATCGCAAGATACATCCATTCTTGATCTCCACAACTTGATTACATCGCCTCAAGGTTGACAGACGATGCGCAATAATCAGTATAGTCAGGTCCCTGTTCAAGCCATCGATGGCATCCATCACGGCACGCTCTGTGTCGCTGTCCAGAGCGCTAGTGGCCTCATCAAAGATGATGACTTCTGCCTGTCGATACAACGCACGCGCAATACCGATGCGCTGGCGCTGTCCACCGGACAGCCGCACGCCTCGCTCACCTACCTGGGTCGCGTAGCCACGCGGCATCGCGTCAATGGCAGCCGCAATCTGGGCCTGTTGAGCTGCCTCACGCACACGCCCATGATCGATTTGCTCTGAAGTTTGGCCAAAGGCAATGTTTTCTGCAATGCTGGCATCCGAGAGATAGATAGATTGCGGCACGTGCGCAATATGACTCTGCCAGGCGCGCTTGGTCGCCGAGGTCAACTGGACGTCGTCGATCCAGACACCGCCCTCAGTGGCGGTCAGCAAGCCCATGATGATGTCTAGCAGCGTGCTTTTACCACTGCCCGTGGTACCGATGAAACCCGTGCGACTTCCACGCGGGATGCTCAAATTTATATCCTTCAACACTAGCGGAGCCGAAGCAGCGTACCGGAAACCCAAATGTCGCAGGCTGAGTTCACGACGAAATGGCAGAGGATTGGCAGCCTCCTGCCCATGAACAGCCTGGTCAATGGGCTGGCTCAGCAGAACCAAGGCATCCCGCAGGGTATGGTGATGGCTGCGCAGCTGGACGATAGATTGATAAGCCAGCTGCAGCACAGGCAGCAGACGCTGGGCGCCAAGCGTCAAGACGCCAAGCAGGGTAATTGCATTGCCCAATCCGCGATCCTGACCAGCCATGGCATAGGCCAATATGGCAATGAAAGCCATGCCCAAGGCCTCGACCGCAAAGCGGGGCGAACCGCTGATAATAACGGTGCCTGCCTGGGCGCGGCGCAGCGGCACATCAGCCTGACGATACAGATCACAATAGGCATCCTGCGCACCATTAATCAATACATCGCGGATGCCGCCCAAGCCTTCTTGTAGTATTTTGACGACCTGTACGGCTTCAACTGCAGCCCGGCGGCTATAACTTGCCAGCCGTTTGCGAGTGACCAGGATGATCACGCCATAGATCAAACCAAATCCGCCCAGTGCGAATAGCGACATCCAGGGGTCGACCAGAAGCAAGGCCGTCAATATTGCCACCAGAATGATGATGCTGCTAAACAGCGTCAGAATGGGGCTCAAGAAATTAAAAATTACGTCACGCACTTTGCTCGTTACGCCACTGATGATCTCGCTACTGTTGCGCGAGACATGTACGGCATAAGGCTGGTACAGTGTGCGACGGTAAATCTGGTGGCTAAAGTCAGCCCCGACCGCAAACGATAGTTTTGTGCTGACATAAAGCAGCAGCAGGCGCATGCTGCCCGCCAACAACACTGCAGCAACGAAGACCACGGTGATTGGAAGCAACAACTCTTGCGGGCTGGAGATGTTCAGCCATTGCAACATGGGTTGAATGGCCGGGTGCTCAAAAACTCGTTCTGGCTGGGTCAACACACCTAGAAAGGGCAGCACAGCGCCCAGACTCAGAACCTCAGCAAAGGACGCCAGCACCATCAAGACCAGCAGCAAGCCCACCTGCCGCTTACGTCTGGGGCTCAAGTGCGCCCAAAATCCGCGCGCCAGCTGCGTCAGGGTCACGGGCTGACCTCGCGCCGCTGTTGATTAACTTCATATCTGAGCACCTGATATTTTTGCAACTTGATTTTCAGGAGATGTTTTTCGTATAAAGGTTCGGACATGGCGGATTTCCGGACGCGCCAGCGCAGAGATGCGCCACAGCCAGCAAGCGCCATTCTGATGATGTTTAAGACGTGCACAACACGGCATGCCGCATCGACGATCGGTAGCGGCCCTGCCTTGAACAAGGCTTTCCAGGAAAATCGCGCTAGGCTAGGAAACGATGGTTTCATGATTTTGCAGAAAAATCGCCGCGGCTGTAAATGGCGGCGTTGTGAGCTGGTTATAGCCATGAGGCCAGAAATATCAGAGACGTTTGTAAATAGCCTTCACAACATAATGCGACATCAAGTATGCACTGTGAGCGGCCGACAAACTCAGGTGCTTATGGTAAATATCCCAAGTTCCCTTGACAGACCTGATCTTGTCTGAGGATAAGGATATTTGCCCGACTCGATAGGCCGCCAGAGGCACGCAGACGGCGAGTATTTCCCCTGCCATATGTGCAATCTCCAGCCACATCAGATAATCTTCATGCAAAACGTCTCGTTGAAAGACCTTGTCCAACACCTCACAATTATAGATACCAGTCAGGTTCCCCACGACGTTGCCCTTTAGCAACCCCTCATACGTGATGCGAGCAGGCGGTCGTGTCACAGCCAGCCAATGTCCCTGTACGCGAAATCGATAATATGCAGACATACAGGCCAATGCATTATGCTGGTGCATCATGGCTAACTGACGTTCTAGTTTGTCGGGCATCCACAGATCATCTGCATCCAGAAACGCTATATATCTACCCCTTGCTTGCTCGATACCTCGGTTGCGCGCCATCGCCACGCCGCCGTTTTTCTCTTGCCGAATCACACGGACCCGCTCGTCCTGCCTGGACAAGTGCTGGCTGATGCTAACGGTTGAGTCCGTCGAACCGTCATCAATGATCAACAGTTCGAGAGAGCGATGACTTTGTGCCAGGACGGAGGAGGCAGAAGTGGCAATAGTTTCCTGTGTATTGAAAGCTGGCATGATTACGCTGACGAGATTCATGCTGACTCAAAATACCCGAGAGACGGGAAGTTCACCAGCACAGGCATGTGAGCGAGCAACAGTCGCAACCGACGCAGCAGCATACGGATATCATGGCACGTACCGCAGACAATGGCATGGTTCATATCACAGCTCAGCCTTTACTAAAAAATCGTAAGCAGTACGCGCCATCAAATCATCCACCCGCACACAGGTGCCAATTAGCTCGTCCTGTTGTCGATCAATGCGGTGCCACTCGCCTAAGCACTCAACAGTTCGCGACACGCGTGAACATTAAAACGACCCGTCTTGAAGTGATGATGCGAATAGATATATCAAAAAAAAACGGGGTCTATAAAAACTCCCTCATGTAGCCATGCGCCTCATCCATCACAGCGCGGCCTGTAGCAGTGAGGCTCCCATGGCGGGCGACCACTTCGTAGCCCGCCTTGAAGTTTTCAATGTCCGCGCGCTTTGCTTCCTCAGCATGATCGCGTTCCGCATCGGAGAGCGAGGCGAACGCCAGCAACTGAGACATGGCCCAATGCATACGGGCAGAGACAAATGTTGCATGGTAGATGCCATCCATCGGGCGTGGGTCAACACGCAACGGGGAGTCAAACAACTCTGTGTCTTCGTTCAACACCAGTGCTTCATCCAGGGAATAGCCAAACAATAGGCTATGGGCGGCTTCGTGAGCCAAGTGCTCTATAAGTTGAATGTCGGTTTCAGGAGAGGCAATGTTGAGAAACAGCCCCCCCCAGAGCATGTATGAAGAGCCGCCATCGAACTGGTAGCAGGCGTCTGAGTCGCCGCTGACCATGCATATCTCACGAATAAGACCAGAGATCTCATGAGCCAGCGTTGGCATGGCAGTTTGCATTAGGCCGAATGCCGCCTGATAGCGCTCCCTGAAGACCGATGTCATCGCCAACGTGGGCGTCAGCATGGCGAAGGACATCTGAGGGTCAGTATCCATCAGCGTCTGATACAGCTTGACGTCTTCATCAGCAAGCTCACCAAGCGCAATGAGTTGAAGCGAGACGCGCGCCGGCGAAACTTGAGACATGCGCGCCGCAATAGCGCGGGCATCATCGAGCCTATCATCCATCAGTGCCAAGGCAAGTTGGTAGTACAGGCCAAAGCATACTGGGCTAAACCGATGCCCAGAGCGGATGTGTGCAATCAGCGAAGAAAGTTGACCGGGGACCTCAAATACTTGACCAGCTCGTGCTTGTATATGCTCCAGGCTGTCGGCCAGCATGGCGTGCGATTTTCGATCCAGTAGGCGTGAACGCTCTCCGTCAGGTGCGAATCGGTAGTCGAGGACGGGCGTGCTCATCGGAGAGGCACCAAGAAAAAAGACAGCATTTCTGCTGCCTCATCATTTTGGGCAGATTTGAATGACTTCAAGACGGCTTCATGCCGACCTTTGCGCCCAACTTGCTACCCATTTTTGACCCGATTTTCGGGGCGACTGGCTTAGTTCCAACTTTGGAACCCAATTTTCCCTCCGGACGGCTGGAAGTCAGAATTTTGAAGCCCAGCATTTTCGACTGGTCAAGTTGCACACTGTTCATGAATAGTCTCCTAACCCTTTAATTTTCAACGAAATCAGGTATATGTTTGCCGAGTATATCTACCTGACTAACGGCTGACAAGGCTTACGCGCGAATCGCGGATAATGGTAAACCCCATGAATTTGCCGTGATCGGTTCATTTGGGCCGGGCAACGCGACCTCAGAAAAGCGCAGATTTAACTTCGGTAAGGTACGATGACACTCGCTGCCACTGGCGCATACCGGAGCAATACATAGGGTTCACAAACATACTTGCAAATTACGCCTCTTGCCCATAGAGCTAGGTAAGCAGAAATTTCAGATATTGTTTTCTTCTTCGGGCAACTCGCCACGTGCGGTGCGTTCGGTATTTTTTACACCGGTGTGACGTACGTCGTCGCCCAACACCATGTAGATAACGCGCTCTGACATATTTTTGGCGTGGTCGCCTATACGCTCAAGCGCCCGCGCTATGAAAATAAGGTCAATAGAACGGGAAATGGTGCGCGGGTCTTCGATCATGTAGGTAATAATGTGCCGCAAAGAACCCTTCCATTCTTTGTCGACCTCTTTGTCGTTGCGCACAACCTGCGCGGCCGCCACGGCATCCATGCGGGCAAAGGCGTCAAGCGCATCATGAATCATCTGGACCACAGAGTTGCCCATGTGACGCAACTCGACCACGGGCTCGTAGCCTGATTCAGCTTCGTGCAGACGACGGGCCATCTTGGCGATTTTTTCAGCTTCGTCGCCACAGCGTTCCATGTCGGTAAGCATTTTTGAAACGCCCAGCAACAGACGAAGGTCGCTCGCCGTAGGCTGATTGCGGGCGATTAATTGGCCAATGCGCTCGTCAATGTCGACTTCAAGGCGATTGACCTGTTTTTCTCTTTCGCGCACTATGTCGACCAGGCTGAGATCGCCAGAAATAAGAGCTTCTATGCCATCTTTGACCATGGCCTCCACCAAGCCCCCCATCTGCAAGAACATTGATCGGGTGGTTTCGAGATCAGCATGAAATTGCTTATTTGTGTGTTCTAACATGACAGCCTCTGGTCATTACCGTGTAAATGAATCGAATGGCACAGCGTACATAAGTATTATGACGCAATTATGACGCAGCACGTTCTACCTGCCGAACACCTGCCTGCCCCGACACCAGAACCACGTCAGCGCCTGCCAGGGCGAACAGCCCACAACACACCACACCCGGTATGTTGTTAAGGTGGGCCTCAAGCCCGGCAGGGTCAGTGATGGTAAGGCCCGACACGTCGAGAATCTGACACCCATTGTCTGTTATGAAGCCTTCCCGCAACACGGGCTCGCCACCCAATGCTCGCAAACGGCGCGTTACCGACTCGCGCGCCATGGGAATAACCTCTATGGGTAATGGGAAGCGCCCCAGCGTCTGGACCTGTTTGGATTCGTCCACAATACACACAAAGCGCTGGGCCACCGAAGACACGATTTTTTCTCGCGTCAGGGCACCGCCCCCGCCTTTGATCATGCTTAGCCCGCCGTCGATTTCGTCTGCACCATCAACATACAGAGGCATGGCCTCTACTTGATTGAGATCGAATACCTCGATACCAAGCTGGCGCATGCGCACTGAACTACGCTCAGAGCTGGATGCCGCGCCGCGGAAACGATCACGGTATGGGGCCAGCGCATCAATAAACAAATCAACCGTCGAACCAGTACCCACACCCAGCACGACATCAGGCATCAAAAATGGGAGGGTAAATTCAACGGCCGCCTGTGCGACGTTCTGTTTAAGTTGGGCCTGAGTCAGCATGAAGGGGATTCCGGGGGAAAGTTAAGTGCCCATGACATCGGGACACGGAAGTGTTGGAGTGGCCTAAGCGCCCAGGTTGGAACACTGGGGTTTGCTATGTAGACCTGAGGTCGCGACCTGAACTCTGAAACCTGTAATTCGATTTACCTGTAAGTTGAAACCTGGGACGACTGATCTGTAAACTGAAGCCCGAGGTTGAAAAAACAGATTTAATAATATCCATCGTTTACGGCAGCGGATTCAGCTGAGAACCGGTTTATTCAGACTTGCCTTAGCCAAAACGCTCGGTATATTTTTTGTCAGAAAACCCAACCTGCACACCACTCTGTGTATCGACAGCGACCGGCCGGCGAATCAATGCAGGAAACTCGGCAATCAGTTCCAGCCATTGTTCGTCGGTGCTTGGTGTTTTGCGTTCTGGCGGCAGATTACGCCAGGTCATGGACGCGCGATTGACCAGCTTGGGCCAGCCTCCCAGCTCGTCTGCCCAGGCACGCAAGGTGTCAGGCGCCACAATATGATCACGATAATCGGTAAATTCAAACGCCACCCCATGCTCTGACAACCATGCCGTGGCTTTGTGGCAGGTGCTGCAGTTTTTCAGGCCATACAGGCGTACGGTATTCATATGCTTCCTTTATTGCTTGCTGGCGCGGCCCCATTGAATGCGATTGGCAACAATGACACAAACAGCGACCACCAAAATGAACACTGTAGCCAGTGCATTGATTTCGGGTTTAAGGCCCAGTCGCACACGCGAAAACACTTCGATCGGCAGCGTGGTGTAACCCGGCCCTGATAAAAACGACGCGATGACAACGTCATCGAGCGATAGTGTAAAAGCAAGCAGCCAGGCCGCCAACAGCGCAGGCACAATCAACGGCACGGTGATGACGAAAAAGACTTTGAGCGGTGTAGCCCCCAGGTCGAGTGCTGCCTCTTCGAGCGAACGGTCAAGGTCACGTATACGCGACTGGATGATCACCGCCACATATGCCGTGCACAGGGTAAGGTGCCCGATCCAGATCGTGAATACCCCATTGCCGTCGGGCCACCCAAGCAATTCGCTGACCTCGACAAACATGAGCAGCAGCGAGATGCCCAACACGACCTCAGGGATGACCAGCGGGGCACTTAGCATGCCAACGTACAAGGAAAAGCCGCGAAACCGCCCCATGCGAGCCAGCACATAGCCTGCCCAGGTACCGACGACTACCGCAGCCGTAGCCGTCAGCGAGGCGATAATAAGCGAGAGCCTGGCCGCACTCAGCAATGCCTCGTCATCAAGCAGTGCCGCATACCATTTAAACGAGAAGCCGCTCCATGACGTCATCATGGCAGAATCGTTAAACGAAAAAACCATGAGACAAAGAATCGGAATATACAAAAAGGCATAACCCACGGTGAGCACAACAGCCCTGAGCGCTGGATTGGGGCGTGTCATCGCGCCCCCCCTCGTTGTGCTTCAAACTGCCTGACCTGGGCATACTGAAACAATACCAACGGCACCAGCAACAACATGACCATCACGCAGGTCACGGCCGCCGCCATGGGCCAATCAGCGTTATTGAAGAACTCGTTCCACATGACCCGCCCCATCATGAGGGTATTGGCGCCCCCCAGCATTTCGGGGATAACGTACTCGCCTACGGTCGGAATAAAAACCAGCATGGCGCCGGCAACAACACCTGGCATAGACAATGGCAGCGTTACGCTGACAAAAGCCCGCCATGGACGGGCACCCAGGTCATAAGCCGCCTCAAGCAGCCGAACATCGAGTTTGACCAGATTGGCATAAAGCGGCAAGATAAAAAACGGCAAATATGCATAGACAAGGCCAATGTACACCGCAAGGTCAGTGCGGTAGATTTCCATGGGCGAATCAATAACACCCAGCCACAGCAAGAAGTTATTGAGCAGGCCATCATTGCGCAATATGCCCACCCAGGCGTAAACACGCAGCAGCAATGAGGTCCAGAAAGGCAAAATAACCCCGAGCAGCAAAATATTGCGCACCGACGGATTCGAGCGTGCAATGTAATACGCCATGGGGTAGCCAATGACCATGCAGCATGCCGTGGTAATGGCGGCCATTTTGACCGAGTTAAGGTAGGTCGCAAGGTACAGGCTGTCGCTGAACAGCAATATATACCCACGCAAGCTCAGGGCAATAGTGAGCACTTCGTCGTGTAGCTCTGCCAGCGGCGTATAGGGTGGTACACCAAAACGCAGGTCGGCAAAACTAATCTTAAGTACCAGCAAAAATGGTACCAACAGCCACAGCGCCAGCCAGGCGAACGGCGGCACAATCGCCAGCAATCGCCGGCCGGGCATGGGTGGCCAGGCGATTTTTCTCATGATGCCAATACCGTGGCGCTGTCGCTTGACCACGCGGCGTACACCTCGTCATCTAGCCCAGGAGCATCGGCCTGAGCCAGCAACTGGCTCGGCACGCTTGCTTCAATGATTTGGCCTGAATCGAGCCGAATCTGGTACTGGGCATAGGCGCCCATCCAGGCCATGTGGCTAACCATGCCATGCGCCCAGTTTGATTCGATCACGGGCTGTTCACGCAATACACGCACATGCTCGGGCCTGACCGACACAAACACTTCCATGCCCAGGGGCTCACTGATACCGTGGTTGACATAGAGGGGGCGCGGCAGTGCGTTGCTTTCGATAACTACATGATCAGGTTCGTCAACAACAATGGTGCCAGTGAACAGATTGGTGGAGCCGATAAACCCGGCCACAAAACTGCTGGCCGGAAACGCATAGACGTCTTGAGGCGAACCGCACTGCACGATTTGGCCTTCTGTCATGACGGCCAGCCGGTCAGCCATGGTCATGGCTTCTTCCTGATCATGGGTAACCATGATGCACGTTACGCCGACCTGCTCAAGTATCTTTATGAGCTCAATTTGCGTTTTCTGGCGAATTTGCTTGTCGAGCGCTGACATGGGTTCATCGAGCAATAAAAGCTTGGGCCGCTTTACCAGGCTGCGCGCCAGCGCGACACGTTGTTGTTGACCACCCGAGAGCTGACTGGGCTTGCGCCGCGCGTAACCACCCATTTGCACGAGATCAAGCACCTCAAATACGCGCTCGTGGATTTCGTTGCGCGGCACGCCCTCTTGCTTGAGACCAAACGCCACATTGGCCTCAACCGTCATATGCGGAAACAGCGCATACGACTGAAACATCATGTTGACGGGCCTGCGGTGTGGCGGCAAGCTGGTGATCTCTTCGTTGTCGAGGTAAATACGGCCGGAGGTCGCATCTTCGAAACCTGCCAGCATGCGCAGCAAGGTCGATTTGCCGCAACCTGAGCTGCCCAGCAAGGCAAATACCTCATGCCGTCGCACCGACAGGTTTACGGAGCGTACAGCCACTGTGTCGCCAAATATTTTGACCAGTTCTTCGATGCGTACGAACCCGTCCGCATCGCCGGACCACGACGACGTCTGTCGCAAATCAGACATGATGTTTAGCGCCCTGACTTTAACTCAGCCCACATCCGTGTCTGCAGACGCTGCATCTTCAGTGGCTGCGGTTTGATCACAAAAAGGGTTTTGGCAACCTCAGGAGTCGGGTAAATCATGGGGTTATCAGCCACTTCTTTGATCACATACTTGCGCGCCTCTTTGTTGGCATTGGGATAAAACATGGTGTTGGTAATGGCAGCATGCACCTCAGGGGTTTCAATGTAATTGATGAACGCATGGGCTTCGTCGACATGCGCTGCCCCTTTGGGTATGGCCATGGTGTCAAACCACACCGGCGCCCCACCCTCTGGAATGTAGTAATCAATGGTGTAGGCTTTTTTGGCCTCACGTGCGCGGTGAGCCGCTATCATGACGTCGCCTGAATACCCATAGACCATGCACAGATCACCCGCAGCCAGCTCATCAATATAGCCAGAAGAGCTGAACTGACGCACATAGGGCCGAATAGACTTAAGCAGATCAAACGCCGCCTTGTAATCATCAGGGTTGCTGCTGTTGGGATCTTTACCCAGGTAGTGCAGTGCAGCAGGCAAGATCTGTGCGGCTTCGTCAAGTATGGATATACCGCAGCCCTTAAGCTTTGCGGCATTTTCGGGCTTGAACAACATATCCCAGCTATTGAGTGGCGCGTTATCACCGAAGATTTCCTTCACCTTGGTGACGTTGTAGCCCAGCCCATTGGTACCATAGCCCCAGGGGACCAAATACTGATTGCCCGGATCGACGCTGGCGACGACGTCCATGAGTGCCTGATCAAGGTATTTAAGGTTGGGTAGTTTTGTTTTATCGAGTTTCTGGAACAAACCGCCCTCGATCTGGCGTGCGGCGTAATTGGTAGACGGCACAACAACGTCATAACCCGATTTGCCGGTAAGCAGCTTGGCCTGAAGGGTATCGTTGCTGTCATAGACGTCGTAGCGCGCCTTGATGCCGGTTGCTTTTTCAAACCCCGATATGGTGTCGGGCGCGGTATATTCGGCCCAGTTGTACACGTTGACGATGCGTTCTTGCGACCAGGCCGTCGACATCGTCGACACCAGTGCAGCACCGACGAGCAGCTTTGTTGTCACGCTGAATTTCATTGCAAGCCTCCCCAAGACCACAGAAACCCAAAAGGCGTGATGATAAAGCTTTTTTGCCTATGGGTGTTGTGTTAACCCATCAAGCTGGCCATAGACACGATTAAGCTCGTCCCACCACACCATGCCACGCTCACCAGCCACCTTCACCAGCGATCTGCGCAGACGCAACAAATTACCACGTCTGCGCTCGGGCGACAGCAAAGGCCGGACGCGGCCCTTGTCAAAATCAATAAGCCAGGCCTTGCCAGACTCATCGAGCAGAACGTTGTAAGCATTGAGATCAGCGTGCCAGACGCCTGCATGATGAATGGCACAAATGGCCGCCGCCACTGCCGCATGATGCCCTTGATCGAGCACATTGGCCAGCGGCTTTACATCAGGAATGCGGGCGACCAGAATGGCCGCGCGATATGTCAGGCCATTGCGCCACCAGGCGGCCGCTACGGGGCGAGGAACCGGCAAGCCCTGCCCATACATAAAGCGCAGCAGATTAAATTCAGCAAACGAACGCGTTGTATTCTTGCCAGCCCAGACGTAATGACGCTGGCTCAGCCGTGCCATCAAGCCTCCGCGGCGATAGTGGCGCAACACGCCCTCACCAAATTGCCCCTGCACAAACCATGCTGCCCGTCGCCCGCCCTCACTGACTTCCTGAGCATGATTGCGCGTGTCCGTTGCATCAAAAAGATAGGCTCCGGGCTCAAATACCAGCTCGGGATCAAACCTCATGAGGCCACCTGGAATCCGGCACTCTTGTGCCTCGGGTGCCCGCATGTTGACCGACGACAAACGGGTCATGGGGTCTCCGGATAAAAAATGGGCACATAAGACAGAAAAATAATCATGGAGGCTATACCTTCAGCAAGAGCAGACCCATGATAACAACGAGCATGCAGGCAAATATCAACTTAAGTCGAGGTTCTGGCAGCGCATAGGCAAGGCGTACACCATAGGGCACGCACAGCAGGCTACCCATTGCCATGGGCACGCCCACCAGCCAGTCTGCCTGACCATGAGACGCGTAGGTAATAAGGGCAACAAACGTACCCGGGATGATCATGGTGAGCGCAAGCGCCTGCGCCCCCGTCTGGCTAAGCCTGAACACCGTGGTAAGAATAGGCACTACCAGTACCGAGCCACCTACACCGAATACGCCCCCCGCCAGCCCAGCCAATACGCCGACCAGGGCAAACCAGGCTCGGTTGAACTCGCCTGGCTGTCGACGTGGCGTAACAGAATGAGAGGCCCTCATCCCGCGGACACCCTGGACAAAGTAGAAAATGGCAATAGCCAGCACAAATGAGGCGTATATTGTGCGCAGCACGCTAGAGTCAAGCCCTAGCGCAATTCTTGCCCCCAGATACGTGAACACAATCGAACCTGCGGCACCGGCACCCGCCGCACGAAAATCAATGCGTGCATTCTGGTTATATTTGCGTACGGTAAGCAGTACGGCGGGCAGCACCATGATTAATGCAGTGCCCTGTGCCTGCTGCTGATCCATACCCAAAATGAGCCCAAGCAACGGGATGGCCAGCAGGCCGCCACCAATACCCAACACCCCGCCAGTAAATCCGATTAAAGCGCCAGATGCCAGAGCGCCTACGGCGAGCCAATACCACGTCAAACTGTACTCCTCATGTTGCTTCCTTGACCCTGGCAATGGCGGCATCAATGCGATCGACAGCCCAGATTTCCAGACCTTCTATAGGCTGCCGGGGTGCATTGGCTTTGGGAACAAGTGCCAGCCCGAAGCCCAGCTTGGCAGCTTCACGCAACCTTTCCTGACCACGTGGCGCCGGTCGAATTTCGCCGGCCAGCCCGATCTCACCAAAGACGATTAACCCCTTGGGCAGTGGCTTATTGGTGAGCGAAGACATAATGGCCAGCAGAACGGGCAGGTCTGCCGCAGGTTCGGTAATTTTGACACCGCCTACCGCATTGACGAAGACGTCTTGATCGTAGGTGACAACACCTGCATGACGATGCAGGACAGCCAGCAACATAGCCAGACGCGTGCCTTCAAGGCCCACTGACAGCCGCCGGGGGTTGGGCACATGTGCCGTGTCAACCAGCGCCTGGATCTCGACCAGCAAAGGCCGTGTGCCTTCCTGGGTTGCCATGACGCAGGAGCCTGGCACGTTCTGCTCGTGTTGAGAAAGAAACAACGCAGACGGGTTGGACACCCCGCGCAAGCCACGGTCGGTCATGGCGAAAACGCCAAGTTCATTGACAGCACCAAACCGGTTTTTAAATGCTCTGACCAGCCTGAACGACGAATGCGTGTCGCCCTCAAAGTACAGCACCGTGTCAACAATATGTTCGAGCACACGAGGCCCGGCAAGCGAGCCGTCTTTTGTAACGTGCCCAATAAGGACGATCGTGGTGCCGGTCTGCTTAGCCAGACGGGTAAGCTGGGCTGCGCATTCGCGCACCTGCGACACGGAGCCGGGTGCGGCACTTAGCTCACTGGAGTACAGCGTTTGTATCGAGTCAATGACGGCCACACTAGGCTGTTGTTCGGCAAGCGCTGCAGTGATGGCCTCAAGCCGGATCTCGGCCAGCAGATTGACGTCACTGGTAGCGAGGTCAAGTCGCCGTGCGCGCAAAGCCACCTGCTCGGCAGACTCTTCGCCCGTTACGTACAAAACCTTGACGCTCCGCGACAACGACACCAGCGCTTGCAGCAATAGCGTTGACTTCCCTATACCGGGGTCGCCGCCAATGAGTACCACAGCGCCGGGCACCAGCCCACCACCGAGCACACGGTCAAACTCTGATATGCCGGACGGTTGCCGTGGCAACTCGCGCGCTTCGATATCCGATAGTTTGCGCACCGGGCTGGCGCCAGCCAGCGGTGCATAGCGATGCGGCGCGCCGCCTTGATCGCGTGTTTCTTGTAAGGTATTCCAAGCGCCGCAATGCGGACACTTTCCTTCCCATTTGGGGCACACGCCCCCGCATTCGCTACAAACGAACGATGTTTTTGCTTTTGCCATGTGTGCAGTTTAACCGCCCTGCAACACGCTATCGACCCGCAATGCTGCCGCCGCCGTCTACACCGAGTTCTTGGCCAGTGATGTAGCCCGCATCATCGCTCAAAAGAAAGGATACGGCGGCCGCCACATCGGCGGGTGTGCCAAGCCGGGCCATAGGAATGGAGGCCAGTGAACGTTTCTCGGCATCACTGCCCTCGGGGTGATTGACCCGGAACAGTTCAGTTTCGACTGGGCCAGGCGACACCGCATTAACGGTGATGCCGAACGGCGCCAGTTCAAGCGCCCAGGTTCGCGTGCAACCAATTAATGCGCTTTTGGCGGCAGAATAGCTGGTGCGGTCTCTGCTGCCATGTGTCACTCGGCTGCAAATATTGACAATACGGCCGTTTTTTCGTGCCTTCATGGCCGGCACGAATGCCTGGGTAACCTGAACCGCAACCCGCACGTTAAGGTCTAGCACCTGATACAGCGAGGCCAGGTCTACCTCACCCAGCGGTTCAGGCTTGACCAGGCCAACATTGTTGACCACCCCATCAACCGGGTATTTTTCACGTATGACGCGCAGCATGTCTTCGGTCTCGCCAGCGTTGGCCAGATCACACGAATACAGATAGCCGGGGAAGTCAATATCTTGCGTATTCCTGGCCAACCCTACAACATGACAGCCCATATCAGCCAACCGACGACTGATCGCCCAACCTATGCCTTTTGTGGCACCCGTTACCAGTACACATTTGTCTTTCATGTTTGCTTTTCCTCAAGAATGACCTTTGGCACCCGCGGTGCCACCGCACACATTAATTCATACCCAATGGTTCCGGCAGCGGTGGCGACCTCATCGATTGAAGGGCCGCCCTCGCCCCACAGCACGACAGGCGCGCCAACGTGTGCGTGGGGCACGGGGTCAAGATCGACAGCCAGCATGTCCATCGATACCCGACCAACCAGGCGTGTACGCACCCCGTCTACCGTGACGGGCGTGCCGGTTACTGCATGCCGTGGATAACCGTCTGCATAGCCACATGCCACGATGCCTATCCGAGTATTTTTGCTGGCAATAAAAACATGCCCATAGCCCACACCCGCACCAGCGGCGACTGTGCGCACGCTAATGAGGCGCGACGCCAGCGTCATGGCGGGACGCAGGCCTAGCTGTGTTGCAGACCTGTCGGCAAAAGGCGATGCGCCATAAAGACAGATGCCCGGACGCACCCATTGCCCGTCATCGCCACCAACGCCAGCCCACAACCCCGATGTTAGCGTGGCGGCTGAATTACATACGCTGACGGCACCAGGCAAGCCTTGCGTGGCCTGACGAAACACATCAAGCTGCTGTCGCGTCACCTGCGCATCATCGTCAGCGCGGGCAAAGTGTGTCATCTTGCCCACACTAGACAACAGGCCACGATCTACAAAGCCCATGGCCCTCGCATAGGCATCGCGAAAACGATCCGGCGAAAAGCCCAGGCGACTCATGCCGCTATCGAGCTTAATGAACGCGTCAATGGGTTTGGACAGCCGGGCGGCATTTAACATGTCTAGTTGTTCGGCGGTGTGTATCGTGGTGGTCAGGCGATATTCATCCAGCACAACCAGATCACGCGGTTCGAAAAAACCTTCGAGCAGCAAGATGGGCCCGGTCCAGCCGAGCTGTCGACACTGCACAGCCTCTTCAAGATCAAGCATGGCCAAGCCATCGGCCCGGTTAAAGGCTCGTACAGCAGGATCAATACCATGCCCATAACCACGGGCCTTGATGACTGCCCAAACGCGCGGAGTCACGCTGCCAGCGGGAACGGCTGGACGGCCCATTTGCGCCGTCACTGTCTTCAGGTTGTGGATCAGAGACGGTACCGAAATGGTGGCCGAAATGGGGCGAGGCATTGTTTCTCCGTGTTGCACAGCCGCCAGGACAAAGTAGTAGGTCGATACTGCCTTATACTCGGCGCCTATGGCTGTTGATCATTATGAAAACTTCCCGGTCGCATCGTTGCTCTTGCCGCGACGCCTGCGCACGCCGGTTAAAAACCTATACCGTTTTGCACGTAGTGCAGATGATATCGCTGATGAAGGCGACGCGCAGCCTTCACAACGCCTGGCGCTGCTGGCAAGCTACCGCGATGCCCTTCAGCAGATAGGCCAGGGTCGCCTCCACCTTGCGCCTGACGACCCCCGCCATGCGGTTTTCGAACCACTGGCGCAGACCATACGCCAGCACGCCCTACCCTTGCAACCGTTTTTTGATCTACTGTCTGCGTTTGAACAAGATGTCACCACAACCCGGTATGACAACGATGTAGCGCTGTTCGACTATTGCCGACGCTCGGCCAACCCGGTGGGCCACCTTATGCTGCATCTTTACGAGGCAGCAACCCGCGACAACCTGGCACACTCTGACGCCATATGCACAGGCCTGCAATTGACCAATTTTTGGCAGGATGTTGCCATAGACTGGGGTAAAGAGCGGGTTTACCTACCACTTGCCAGACTGAATCAGCACGGGCTTGGTACAGACTACATTCAAGCCCGCTGCCTGTCAGCACTGCATACGCCATCCACCAATGCGCCAGGCTTGTCTCAAGACGGCCACCCGGTTCACGCACCCATAGACGCGGCCATGCAGCCTCCCTCGCCCCTGGAAACGACCACCAGCACTCATGGCCCGTTTGTGGGCACGCAGCCGTCCACTACCCGAGCAGATCATGCCTGGCAAGCCTTGATGCGGGCTCAGGTGGCGCAAGCGCGCGAGCAACTGCTGTCTGGCCTGCCGTTGGCTCACCGGCTTCCCGGGCGCATTGGCTTTGAACTAAAACTAGTCGTACAGGGGGGGCTTCGTATCCTTGAGCGCCTCGACCAATTACACTATGACATATTCACCCATCGCCCAACGCTCAAAAAACGCGACTGGGCGCTGATGGTCTGGCGCGCGTGGCGCTGAGTTACGGCAGAACGCACTCCCACCAACCATGGACTAAAACTCATGGTATTTGGAGGGCCTCTTGCCGTCAACGCCGCAACGCCGCAGACCAGCATTGCCATATCACCCGGGCCGGCCACTCTTTTACCTATATCGACCACATCACCAATGAGTCCTGACGAATATTGCCAGAATAAGGCCGCGCAGAGCGGGTCCAGTTTTTACTACTCTTTTCTGTTCCTTCCTCCCGAACGGCGCAAAGCCATTACTGCGCTTTATGCCTTCTGCCGGGAGGTCGACGATGTGGTCGATGAGTGCACTGATCCTTCGGTCGCACGCATGAAGCTGGCGTGGTGGCGAGGTCAGATCGAGCAGATGTTCAAGGGGCATACCGAGCACCCGGTCATGCAGGCGCTGGCACCACACGTCCAGGCTTTTGATATTACCGAGAAGAGACTGGACGCGGTAGTTGACGGCATGGAAATGGATCTTTACCACGACAACTACCCTGATTGGCCGGGTCTTGAAAAATACTGCTGGCACGCCGCCGGCGTGGTGGGTGAGATGTCGGCAGGTATTTTTGGCTATAAACGCCCCGAAACACTGGTCTACGCGGCAAAACTCGGCCTTGCGTTCCAGCTGACCAACATCATCCGCGATGTGGGCGATGATGCACGACGCGAGCGCATCTACCTGCCTCTGGAAGATCTGGCACGCTTTAATGTGACCGTAGACGAAATTCTTGACCGCAAATACTCTGACCGTTTTGTCGCCTTGATGAAGTTTGAAACCGAGCGCGCGCGTCAGTGCTACCGCGAGGCCATGTTGGCATTGCCGGAAGAAGACCGCCGTGCCCAGCGCCCGGGCCTACTGATGGCGGCCATTTACCACACCCTGCTGGATGAAATCGAACGCGACAATTGGCAGGTACTGGATCAGCGCATTTCGCTCACGCCTATACGCAAGTTCTGGCTGGCCTGGAAAACCTGGGTATCGGGCGGTCGGGGGCTAACCCGGCGCCTAAGCCATTAATATGGCCCTGCACGTATGCGCATAGCCGTTATCGGCGCGGGGTGGGCAGGGCTGGCGGCCGCCGTGCGTGCGAAGCAACTGGGGCACACCGCAGACGTATTCGAAGCAGGCCAGGTGCCTGGCGGCAGAGCCCGTCGCGTCTGGTCGCGAGCACTGGATACACACATTGACAACGGTCAGCACATTTTGCTGGCAGCCTATACCGAAACACTTGCGCTAATGCGCGAACTCGGGCTTGATCCCGAAGCACTGTTTTATCGCGAGCGCCTCACCCTGCAAAGCGCAGACGGCCACTTTTCACTTAGCTCGTTGCCTTTACCCGCCCCTTTCAATTTGTTGGGTGGCGTTTTGCTGGCCCGGGGCCTTGCCCCAGCCGAAAAGCTTCGCCTTATCGCCCTGTGCGCACGATTGCGCCAGCGCAACTGGCTCACTACACCTAGCCTGACCGTAGCCCAATGGTTGGCCCAGGGAGCTCAAAGCCCGCGCGTTGTGCAGGCCTTCTGGCGCCCTCTGTGCGTAGCCGCGCTGAACACGCCACCCGATGAGGCCTGTGCACAGTTGTTTGCCAATGTACTGCGAGACAGCGTAGGCGGGAGCACCGCCGCTTCGGGGGTATTGATCCCGCGCACTGATCTTTCACGGTTATGGCCAGAACGGGCGGCACAGTATCTGGAATTTGTTGAAGATTCGGGCGAGCATATTGAACATTACCCGCCCAGCCGTCTAAAACTGGGGCATGCGGTCAAGCGGCTGTACGCCAGTACAGCCGGCGTAGAAGTGGACGGGGTTAACTATGACGCAGCTATTGTCGCTACCAATACTCCGTCGGCTCATCGCCTACTAAGTCAGCTTACGCCAGCTACAGGCTCCGCTGAGTACCTTGAAGCCTTGAGTCGCTTTGACTTTATTCCAATCGCCACAATTACCTTTCACGTCGAGCAAGCCTGGCAACTGCCCCACCCCATGATGCTGCTACGTGAAGCCCCAGAGCAACTTGAATTTGGTCAGTGGCTGTTTGACCGCAGCATGTATGCCCGCCAAACCGGCGCAACACCAGCGAGCGGCAACGCAGAAGATACTGCACCCGCGCTGCTGCATGTCGTCATTAGCGATGCACGCGCCATGATGGCCCATGCGCAGGAGGATGTTGTATCGGCTGTCGCCCGACAAGTACAGATGCAGGCAAACAAATCAGGCACCAGGGCACCAATTTGCGGCCACCATGTCATTGTGGAGAAACGTGCGACGTTTGCCGCAAGACCTGGCTTGACACGCCCTTCTAACCAGAGCCCCTGGCCACGCATTGCGGTGGCCGGTGACTGGACTGACACCGGCTACCCCGGTGTGCTTGAGGGTGCTGTACGCAGTGGCCGCCTGGCTGCTGACAAGCTTATCAAAAATCGCCTCTGCGCCGAGGTATGAACGCCCCGAGCCCGACCTGCGTCTGTTTTAGACATGAAGGCCGAGCCTGCCTGATCGCCTCCGAGGTAAAACGCTTAACTGCTCACGCTGCAAGCCATCGCACGGTAACGTACCCCAGTGCAGTCAGAGCAATGCTGCCACACAGACTCAGACCTGCATACCCCAACCCCGTAAGCACGTACCCGCGTTCAAGCATACCCATGGTCTCGGCCGAGAACGTCGAGAATGTGGTCAACCCGCCCAGAAACCCGGTTACAAGGCCCAGCCGCAACCAGACCGGGACCTCTGGATAGAGCGCGAGGACACCCAGTGCCAGCCCTATGAGATAGCCGCCCCCCATGTTGGCAGCCAGCGTGCCCCAGGGCAGGGTCGACTCCTGATGATTCAGCCAGAGACCGAGCAGCCAGCGCAATATTGCACCCAGCGCCGCACCCATACCCACAGCAAGAAAGTTACCCGCTGTCAACATGATGCCATTAGCCCCGCTAATACCACTGGCTTTGCGTCAGAACCGGACTTGAATATAAGCCCGCCCCCCTGGCCGATACTTTGCCGCGACGCCTGCCATGCGATCAACGTGTGCGCGACGGCTGGGCGAGCAGACGTAGTCCGCACCATGCGCATGCCGGTTATGTAGCCGGACGCAAGTCGTACCAGGTGCGTGTTGAGCATGTAACGGGACTCAGGTTGCACCGGGCGCGTGCTGGACAATATAGTCGCGCACAAGCTCAAGCTTGCAGTCCATGACGGCAACCCGCTGTGGCAGCTGCGAGAGATTTTGCAGGTGTGCAGGCAGGGGTGCCGGCTTGCCAGTGGCCTCGAGTATGGTCTCGCCAAATTTAGCCGGCAAGGCGGTCTCTAGTACCAGCATGGGAATGCCCTCTTCGACAAATGACGCGCCGACTTTAATGCCGTCGGCTGTGTGCGGGTCAACGAGCAGGCCAGTTTCTTTTTGCACCTCACGTATCGTGTGCAGCCGGTCGGCGTGCGTGCTAACCCCTGCGACAAAGCCATAGCGCGACTCGAACAGCGGTTTGAGCTCGCTGAGATCAAAGTAACCGTCGCGCGCCAATGCCTGCCAGCAGGCGTTAACCCGCGCGGCATCCTGGTCGAGCAAGTCAAAGACAAAGCGCTCAAAGTTAGACGCGCGTGAAATATCCATGGACGGGCTTGAGGTGGCATGCGTTTCTGCAGCCGGGCGCGGTCGGTAAATACCTGTGCGGAAAAACTCTTCGAGCACATTGTTTTCGTTGGTAGCCAGCACCAGGCGACGTACTGGCAGGCCCATCTGGCGTGCAATATGCCCGGCAAGAATATTACCGAAGTTACCGGAAGGAACAGCGAAGGATACCTGCTGACCAGGTTGGCTGGTTGCGCGCAGCCAGCCCCAGAAGTAATACACGACCTGGGCAGCAATGCGAGCCCAGTTAATGGAATTGACGGCACCAATGTGATAGCGTGCCTTGAAGTCGAGGTCGCCGGCAAGCGCCTTAACGATATCTTGGCATTCATCAAATACGCCGTTTAAGGCAATGTTATGAATATTGGCGTCTTGCAGCGTGTACATTTGGGCACGCTGAAAATCGCTCATGCGCCCCTGAGGCGACAGCATAAACACCGTGACACCGCGTTTGCCGCGCAAGGCATACTCGGCGGCCGAACCCGTATCACCCGATGTGGCACCCAGAATATTAATGCAGGCGTCACGCTTGCTCAGCACGTACTCGAACGCCTGCCCCAGAAACTGCATGGCCATGTCTTTGAAAGCCAGTGTAGGCCCTTCAGAAAGCCCCAACAGTTGCATGCCGTGATTAAGCGGTTTAAGTGGAACAATGGCCTCGCTACCGAACACGTCGGCCCGATAGGCGGCGTGCGTCAATCGGTTTAAATCAGCGAGAGGGATGTCATCAATGAACACGCTGAGAATTTGCGTGGCCAACTGCGCATACGTAAGGCCCCGCCACGATGCCAGTGTTTCGGCATCAATGCGTGGAAGGCTTTCAGGTATAGCCAGCCCGCCATCGGGCGCCAGGCCTTCCAGCAGGATGTCGGAAAAAGGCATGTGCGTCATGCCGCCACGGGTTGAACGGTATTTCATAGCAGACTCTCGACCCGCAACCGGGTTACCCCAGAGTGAACAAAAGGAAGGCCAGCAATGCGCTGCAGGGCGCTGTCAATGTCACCCTCACGCGCCTGGTGTGTAAGAAAGATAATTTCGGCCTCGTTGTCACCATAAGGCTCCTGGAACATCGAGCCTATGGAGATACCCACGTCGGCGAGCAGACGTGCGATGTCGGCAAGCACACCAGGGCGGTCTTGCACACGCAGGCGCAAGTAATACGAGGAGACAACGTCGGCCATCTCGAGCACCGGGGTGTCATCCATGGCGTCATGCTGAAAGGCCAGGTAAGGCACTCGATGGCCTGGATCAGCAGCCTGCAAACGCGTAACATCAACCAGATCGGCGATTACCGCCGAGGCCGTGGGCATATCGCCTGCACCCTGCCCGTAATACAGCGTGGGGCCGACCACGTCACCGCGAACCAGCACTGCATTCATGGCACCCTGCACACTGGCCAGCATAGAATCGGCAGGGACCAGTGTGGGATGCACACGCAGTTCTATGCCCTCGGGGCGACGACGTGTAATGCCCAACAGCTTTACCCTGTACCCCAGACGCTCGGCATGGGCCAGGTCTTCTTGGGCGAGGTTAGTGATGCCTTCTGTATACGCCTTTTCAAATTGCACCGGTATGCCAAAGGCCAGTGATGCCAGCAGCGACAGCTTGTGCGCGGCGTCTATGCCCTCGATATCAAATGTGGGATCGGCCTCGGCATAACCCAGGCGCTGGGCGTCTGCCAGCGCCTCATCAAACGACTGGCCTTGCGCCAGCATTTGCGTAAGAATAAAGTTGGTGGTGCCATTGATAATGCCAGCCACCCACTCTATACGATTGGCGGTAAGGCCTTCGCGTATAGCCTTGACAATGGGAATGCCACCCGCCACGGCCGCCTCAAAGGTAACCATGACACCACGGGCGCGAGCCGCCTGGAAGATCTCGTTGCCGTGCTCAGCCAGCAAAGCCTTATTGGCTGTGACCACGTGCTTGCCCTGGGCGATGGCTTCCATAATGAGCTCGCGCGCCAAGGTATCGCCGCCTATGAGCTCGACCACAATGTCTATGTCGGGATCGCGAACAACTAGCATCGGGTCATCAACAATTTTCAAGGAGTCGCCAACCAGACGCCTGGCCTTGTCGACATCACGCACTGCCGCAACCGAGACTTCAATGCAGCGGCCAGCACGACGGGCAATCTCTTCTGCATTTGTATTAAGAACTTTCCAGACACCGCCTCCAACGACGCCCAGTCCCAGCAGACCAACTTTTATGGAGCTCATTTAGCTATACCATCCTTGCGGAACATGTCCTTGATGCCGCGCACCGCCTGGCGTGTGCGCTGTTCGTTTTCAATAAGGGCGAACCGGACATAATTGTCACCGTATTCGCCAAACCCGATCCCCGGAGACACAGCCACCTTGGCATCGGCCAGCAATCGCTTGGAAAATTCGAGCGAACCCAATTGCTCGTATGCCTCGGGGATTTTTGCCCAGATGTACATGGATGCTTTGGGGATGTCGACCATCCAGCCGGCTTCATGCAAGCCTTTGGCCAGCACGTCGCGGCGGCGACGGTATAGTTCGACAACCTCGTTGACACAGTCTTGCGGGCCTTCGAGCGCTGCAATGGAAGCCACCTGTATAGGCGTGAACATGCCGTAATCATGGTAGCTTTTGATGCGAGCCAGGGCATTGACGAGCTCGGCATTGCCCACCATAAAGCCCACGCGCCAGCCGGCCATGCTATAGCTTTTGCTCATGGTAAAAAACTCGACCGCCACGTCGCGTGCACCTTCGACCTGCATGATGGATGGTGCCACATAGCCGTCAAAGGTGATATCGGCGTAGGCCAAATCGTGGACCACCAAAATATTGTGCTCGCGCGCCAACGCAACAATGCGCTCGAAAAACGACAGATCAACGCACTGCGCAGTGGGGTTGCTGGGAAAACCCAGAATCATCATTTTGGGCTTGGGTATGCATTCACGCACTGCCCGCTCGATTTCTTCGAAAAAATCGATGCCAGGTGTCATGGGCACGGAGCGAATATTTGCGCCCGCTATGACGGCACCGTAAATATGGATGGGATAGCTGGGGTTAGGCACCAGCACGGTATCGCCGCGATCGAGCGTGGCCAGCATAAGGTGGGCCAGGCCTTCTTTGGAGCCAATGGTAACAATGGCTTCGGTGTCTGGGTCAATGTGAACGCCGTAACGTCTTTCGTACCACCCTGAAATTGCCTTGCGCAGACGCGGAATGCCTTTAGACACAGAATAACCATGCGTATTGGGGCGTGACGCCGCCTCAATGAGCTTATCGACGATATGCTGAGGCGTCGGGCTATCAGGGTTGCCCATAGACATATCGATAATATCTTCGCCACGTCTTCGGGCCGCCATTTTTAATTCACCGGTTATATTGAATACATAGGGCGGCAAACGTTCTATGCGCGGAAACGAGGTCATGATATTCCTTGGAGACGGCAATAAAGTTAAAGGGCAAATTCAGGCACAATCGACAAGTTTAATCCATCCTAAAAAAACGCGGAATCGACTTGGTGTCATGATGTTTGCGCTATGATCGAACTGACTATAGGAGTTTTACGTGGAATTACGAAGCGAAGCCAATCCTGCGCTCAATACAATTACCGCCTATGGTTCGGGTTACGTCGAAATCAACGAGGTTGCCTACCGGCATCCGGTATATTTTGCGCCCGAGGGCGAGATACATGACTGGCCAGTAAGCAACGTCGACGACATCACAACCTCGACCTTGCGTGATATCGCGGGCGTGCCCAATGCCAAGGCCGACCCCATGGCATTTCTTGACGGCACGTCAAACGTTTTGCCCGACGATGCTGCCGAAGTGCTAATTATTGGTACCGGAGAAAAGCAGCAGTTGCTGCCAGCGCATGTTACGGGGCCACTTTTGCAGATGGGTATAGGTATTGAAGCCATGACCACACAGGCGGCAGCGCGTACCTATAATATTTTAATGTCCGAAGGCCGACGCGTTGTGGTCGCCCTGATAACCCACCAGGAGGCCGTATGAGCCAGATTACCCTTGGCAAAGCCATCCCGCCTTTCAAGGCTGTCAGCACCCACGGCGACATCAGCCTCGAAGGGTTGCG
Source organism: Alcaligenaceae bacterium (assembly GCA_013416395.1). GTDB lineage: Bacteria > Pseudomonadota > Gammaproteobacteria > Burkholderiales > Burkholderiaceae_B > Allopusillimonas. Next base: position 744,203 of record JACCEP010000002.1, on the reverse strand, counting down.
TGGGCATCTTGCCGTGTTGTACTTTTACCCAAAAGACAATACACCGGGCTGCACCACCCAGGCACAAGATTTTCGCGACCGTTATCAAGAGTTCGTAGACACAGGTTGCCATATTATTGGCGTATCGCGTGACTCGCTCAAGTCGCATACAGGTTTTACTGACAAGCAAGACCTGCCATTTCCGCTTATCTCTGACGACAGTGAAGCCCTGTGCGAACTGTTTGGCGTCATGAAGCTAAAAAACATGTACGGCAAACAGGTACGCGGCATAGAGCGAAGCACCTTCCTCATCGACTCGCACGGGGTTCTGCTGCGCGAATGGCGCGGCGTACGCGTGCCCGGACACGTCGACGAAGTGCTGCAAACTGTTCGCGACAGCATCTGACACACACCTTACCCACACTGCCAGGAGCCCACACCCGATGCCGCTGCCACAGTTGCCTACCCGCATGGGAGACACGCTTTCAGCCGACTCCGTCCAGATCACGCCGGCCCAACCCGATGTACAAACCGCAGGCAACGATAGCCAGATCACCAAAACAGCACCGCCCACGCCACCCGCGCGAGCTCGACAACAGCCCCCATTGCCCCCGGCAGCCTCCGAGCCAGTTGCGCCTGCGCCTGTCACGACGGTAGTCAAAGCAAGTAGCCGCACCGCCAAAAAAACGCGGCTCGCCCAAGCAAAACGCAAACTGTTTGTACTCGACACCAATGTGTTGCTGCACGATTCCAACTGCCTGTTCAAGTTCGAAGAGCACGACATCTTTTTGCCCATGATCGTGCTTGAAGAGCTTGATCATCAAAAAAAGGGCATGTCCGAGGTAGCGCGCAACGCACGCCAGGTCAGTCGGGCCCTCGACGGCCTCATCCAGGGCGTTACCGATCTTGATAATGGTGTAAACCTTGACGCCATCGGCAACCCCGAAGCCCTGGGCAACCTGCGACTCCAAACCAAGGCACTGCATTCCAAATTGCCCATCGAACTGCCCATGGGCAAGGCCGACAACGGCATTCTGATGGTGGTCCATGCCCTGAAAGACCAATATCCACGTCGCAAGGTTGTGCTGGTATCCAAAGATATCAACATGCGCCTTAAGGCCAGGTCACTGGGGCTGCTGGCTGAAGACTACCTTAACGATCACGTTCTTGACGACTCCGATCTTTTGTATGACGGCGTCATGCCTTTGCCTGACAACTTCTGGTCACGTCATGGAAAAGACGTAGAGTCATGGCAGCAAGGCGGTACAACGTATTATCGGGTCAAGGGGCCACTGTGCTCTGAATTCATCGTCAATGAGTTCGTGTACTTCGAGGGCGAAATGTCCATGCAGGCGCAGGTTAAGGAGGTTACCGGCAAAAGCGCCGTACTCGCCACCCTGCGCGATTACAGTCACGGCAAGAACAACGTGTGGGGCATTACTGCACGCAACCGTGAACAAAACTTTGCCCTGAACCTGCTCATGAACCCCGACTGCGATTTCGTGTCGCTGCTGGGCCAGGCAGGCACAGGTAAAACCTTGCTGGCGCTGGCGGCTGGCCTGACGCAAACCCTTGAAACCAAACGCTACAACGAAATTATCATCACTCGCGCAACCGTGCCGGTAGGCGATGACATTGGCTTTCTGCCCGGTACTGAAGAAGAAAAAATGCTTCCCTGGATGGGTGCGCTCGAAGACAATCTCGAGGTATTGCACTTAGGCTCGGGCCCGGGTTCGGGTGATAACCCCGGCGACTTATCCAAAAATTCGACCATGGAGGTAATACGCTCCCGCATCAAGGTAAAGTCTCTTAACTTTATGCGTGGCCGTACCTTTCTCAACAAGTTTCTCATTATCGATGAGGCGCAGAACCTTACGCCAAAACAAATGAAAACCTTGGTCACCCGCGCTGGCCCAGGCACAAAAATTGTCTGTCTGGGCAATATTGCCCAGATCGATACCCCCTATCTCACCGAGGGCAGCTCAGGGCTTACTTACGTGGTTGACCGGTTCAAGGGTTGGCCGCATTCCGGGCACATTACCTTGCAGCGCGGCGAAAGATCTCGACTGGCCGACTACGCCAGCGAGGCGCTATAGCAGCCCGGGCAAAACCATGCACGACAACAGCTCGCCGCTTCCTGTAGGCTTTACCATGGGCGATGCGGCTGGCATCGGCCCTGAAATCATTGTCAAGCTTTTTGCGGCCGGCCTGCCTGAACCGGCGCTGGTGTATGGCGATGCCGGTGTGCTCACCGCCACTATTGAGCAACTGGGCCTGGCGGCGGCGTTACACGTAGAAATCGTTAATGAGCCCCGCATGGCCAGCCAGCGTTCAGGCGTAATCAATGTATTAAATCGCTGGCAGGCCTTGCCAGAAGGAGTCACGCCCGGCCAGCCTAACCCGCTTGCCGGACGGGGTGCCTATGAATATCTTTGCCATGCCATTGACGATGCCATGGCGGGTAAGCTGCGAGCCATCGTCACTGCGCCATTGAACAAAAAAACCATGCAGGCAGGCGGCGTCGATTACCCCGGTCATACAGAAATACTGGCCGAACGCACCCATACCGAACATTACGCCATGATGCTCGCCAACCTTGAGTTGCGCGTTATTCTGGTCACCATACATGTACCACTCAGCGAGGTCACCCGATTGGTTACCCCTGAAGCCGAACTGAACACCATCCGCCTGGCCTGGCAGGCCTGTCGCCAGGCCGGCATAAACAAACCGCGTGTCGCTGTCGCAGGCTTGAACCCGCATGCTGGCGAAGAGGGGCGTTTCGGTCGCGAAGACCTCGACATCATCGCACCGGCCATTGAAAAAGCCCGCACAGAGGGTATAGATGCCAGCGGGCCCTGGCCCGGTGATACCGTTTTCATGCGTGCCCGGCAAGGCGAGTTTGACATCGTCGTAGCGCAATACCACGACCAGGGCCTTATCCCCGTTAAGTATATGGGGCTGGATCAGGGCGTTAATGTAACGGTAGGCCTGCCGTTTGTACGCACCAGCGTTGACCATGGCACGGCTTTTGACATCGCCGGACGCGGCATTGCCGACCCGGCCTCATTGCGGGCGGCATATGACCTTGCCTTGGCGATGACACGCCCCACGCAGGGGCATTAAGCGCAACCCTGCGCTAACGCATACCGCCCTGAGTAAAGTTCAGGAAACGGGTGCTGGCACCCTGGAAGGTAAGTCTCACGCTGCCGATAGGGCCGTTACGCTGCTTGCCGATAATAATCTCGGCCGTGCCTTTATCAGGAGAATCGGGGTTATACACCTCGTCGCGATAGATAAAAAGAATCAGGTCGGCGTCCTGTTCGATAGCGCCTGATTCACGCAAGTCACTCATGACGGGGCGCTTGTTGGGTCGTTGCTCCAGGCTGCGATTAAGCTGCGATAGCGCGATGAGCGGGCAGTTAAGTTCTTTGGCCAGGCTTTTGAGCGACCGACTGATCTCTGAAATTTCGGTAGCCCGGTTTTCACCTCCCGAATTGCCCGACATCAGCTGCATATAGTCAATAATAATGAGGCCCAGCTGGCCACACTGACGCGCCAACCTACGGGACCTGGCCCGCACTTCCATAGACGTAAGTGCGGGTGTTTCATCAATGTATATTTGTGCCTCTTGCACCTGCTGTACGGCATGGGTAAGGCGTGGCCAGTCATCAGCCGTGAGCTTGCCGGTACGCATGCGATGCTGATCCAGCATGCCTACAGAACCCACCATACGCATGGCCAGTTGCACTGCGCCCATTTCCATGGAAAACACCGCCACGGGCAGCCCTTGCTCAATCGCAACGTGCTCGCCGATATTCATTGAAAATGACGTTTTCCCCATGGAAGGCCGGCCAGCCACGATGACAAGATCGCCGGGCTGCAAGCCGGAAGTCATTCGGTCAAGGTCGCTGAAACCCGTCGGCACACCCGTGATGTCAGAGTCGCCTTCACGATGGTAAAGCTCGTCAATACGCTCCACCACCTGACTGAGCAGCGGCTGAATATCCTGAAAACCCGTGGTGCCTCTGGCACCCTCTTGAGAAATTTGAAACACACGAGACTCGGCTTCATCGAGCAGTTGCCTGGCTTCTTTTCCTTGCGGGTTGAAGGCTGCTGCCGAGATCTCGTCGGCCACGCTGACCAGCTTGCGCAGCATGGAGCGTTCACGCACAATTTCGGCGTAGCGCCGGATGTTTGCCGCTGACGGTGTGTTGTGGGCCAATGCATTAAGATAAGCCAGCCCGCCCACCTCTTCAGACTTGCCGGCGCTGGCAAGTGACTCGTTCACTGTTACCACATCGGCCGGCCGCGCCAGGCTGATAAGGCGTGCAATATGCTGCCAGATTATCTTGTGGTCAAATCGGTAAAAATCGTCATCGCCAAGTACGTCGGTAATGCGATCAAAGGCGGCATTATCCAGCAGCAGCCCGCCCAGCACTGACTGTTCTGCCTCAACCGAGTGGGGAGGCACACGCAGATAATCAAGCTGCGGATCGATAGTTTTTTGCATGGTGTCCAAGTGAAGACTCCGGTACTGCCTGGGTAAAAATAAAAAAGCCGGCTTGCGCCGGCTTTCAGAGCCACTGGGCGCGAAATACATCCATTGAAGAATGTACCACGCGAGGCAGTCGGCTTTTAGACCATTTCGCCCTGTACAACCACACTGATATCGCTGTCTACGTCAGCGTGCAGCACAAGATGCACAGTGTATTCGCCAACAGCTTTCAAGGGGCCGTCAGGCAGGCGGACCTGTGATTTTTCGACAGTATCAAAGCCTTCTTTACGCAGCGCTTCGACGATGTCCATGCTGGTAACCGAACCAAACAGACGACCATCAACACCCGCTTTTTGCGCAACGGTGAAGGTTTTGCCTTCAAGACGGCCAGCGACTGCCTGAGCAGCAGCCAGTTTTTCAGCCTGAAGCTTTTCAAGTTCGGCACGACGGGCCTCGAACTCTTTCAGGGCCACATCGGTAGCACGACGGGCGATTTTCTTGGGGATCAGGTAGTTACGGGCATAACCATTGCGAACACGCACGACCTCACCGAGGTTACCCAGATTTGTGACTTTTTCGAGCAGAATAATTTGCATGACGATAGGCCCCGGATTATTTATGGTTATCGGTGTAAGGCAACAACGCCAGGAAGCGCGAACGCTTGATGGCAGTGTCGAGCTGACGCTGGTAATGCGCCTTGGTACCAGTTAGGCGGGCAGGAATGATCTTGCCGTTTTCCTGGATGAAATCGCGCAGTGTGTCGAGATCTTTGTAATCGATTTCGCCAACATTGGCCGCGGTGAAGCGGCAGAATTTACGGCGCTTGAACAGAGGGTTCTGCTGCCCGAACTTGCGTTTCTCTTTGGTTTTTTTGAAGAAAGCCATAATGTGCCTCTTTAACGCCCAGGCCTTGCCTGAGCCAAATTTTTAATGCGCTGACTGATATTAAGCCTGCGCCCTGATATGTCATGAATCTTTACTAAACAACAGCGCTTGCGCCGCCGGCAAAAACCCTGTCTGCCTGCTGTATATGCAACACCACTTTGTTGGAGCCTTTGCGCGCCGGAGCTAAAAAGCCCTCAATGCTCAAAGATGCCCCCAAGGGCGTGTCAGACAGCAGTAATGCGATGTCTCCGAGTGCCACAGCCGAAAGTACCAATTCGATCCGGCGAGTATGGCCGGCCTCAAGAACCTCTGACTCGTGTTCTAGCAACATTTCAACTGCCGGCAGGCCCGCCGGCGTATACCGAAGCGGCTTGACCTCAAGCGCCGTAGCAGTTATTTGCAGCTGGTTCACAGTTGGCTCGGAGCCTTGCGCATTATGACTCGCTGGTTGTTGCTGCTGCAGGTGTTGTTGTCGTTTCGGCACTTGCCTTGCGGGCTTCTTCGCGCTCTACCGACTTCATCATGATCGAAGGCTCAACGTGGGCCTTTGATGTTTTGCTGATGAGGTGACGCAAAATTGCATCGTTGTAACGGAAAGAATGCTCGAGCTCATCAAGTACGGGCTGGCCGCATTCGATGTTCATGCATACATAGTGGGCTTTGACCAGTTTTTGAATTGGGTAAGCCAGTTGACGACGGCCCCAATCTTCGAGGCGATGGATCTGGCCACCATTGCTGGTGACGGCGGCTTGATAGCGCTCGATCATGGCGGGCACTTGCTCGCTTTGATCGGGATGCACAATAAACACTACTTCGTAGTGGCGCATAAACTACACTCCTTGTGGATATCTTGCGACACGGTTGTGCTGCAAGGGGCAGCCCGCCCACACTTGGCAAAACGCCAGGCGCAAGTCGAGCAGGAAACCATTGATATTAGCATTTTTACGGTGCTGCCCGCAAGCAGGCCGTGATATGCCTGTGTATCGGCTGCCACCCGAAATGCCCGCGCCGCAGCCCACTCAGGGTGGCCTGCCGCATCAGGCTTGATCGTCGACTAACCTTCTACCACCGCATAGGCGGAGTGGTTATGAATGGATTCGAAATTTTCGGCGACCACACGAAAACGTTGCACCCCCGCCATTTGTTTGAGCTGACCGGCCACATCGCGCACCAGGTCTTCGACAAATTTGGGGTTTTCGTAGGCACGCTCGGTGACGTATTTTTCGTCGGTGCGTTTGAGCAGGCCCCACAGCTCGCACGATGCCTGTTTTTCAACCGACTTGATAAGCCCGTCAAGATCAACATGGGCGGGGTCATCAAACATGGCGCTGACGGTTACGTGCGAACGCTGATTATGCGCGCCGTAGTCTGAGATGGCCTTGGAGCATGGGCACAAACTGGTGACCGGCACCAGCACTGACAGCTCAAATTCTACCGACCCGGGCGCTACTTGCTCGGCGCCCTGTGCCACCTGAGCCTTGGCCGTCCAGGTCACTTCGTAATCCATGAGGCTGGCAACCCCCGACACGGGGGCAATCTTGTTGACAAAATACGCGAAGGACGCGGAGATGTCGCCTTTTTCTGCGTTGAGCAAAGGCAGCATGGCCTGTGCCATATCGCAGAACAAGACCGGCGTCATGGCTTGCCTGCGGTATTGCTCGAGCAGCGCAACAAACCGCGACATGTGCGTGCCTTTTTCAGAGGCCGGCAATGCGACGGTCATTTCCCAGTTTGCCACCGTAGGCTGTGTTTCACCTGCAGCCGCAATAAGCATGGGATGGCGCACACCACGGACCCCCACACGCTCAATGGCAATATGACGCACATCGACACTGCTTTGCACATCGGGCATGGCAACGGCGGAGTCAATCAGAATATTCATAACAACAACCTATATGGCGTGCTGGCAAAACTGCTCGCCGCTTTAAATTTGAAAACAGTAAATTAGGCGGTACGACTGCACCGCATAACCTCATACCCCTTCATGGGATCATCGCAATAGTTTATCGTCTGCAGAAAAAAGAATCATGACGAATGAAACCGCGCGCGAATGGCGCGCTCAATGCCATCGGCATCAAGACCGAGCTCTGCCAGTATGGTTGCCTGGTCGCCATGATCGACAAAAAGGTCTGGCAAGCCCAGCATTAGCACCGGCAGGGCCAGCCCCTGTGCACTGAAATACTCAAGCACAGCACTGCCACCACTACCCATGATGGCAGCCTCTTCGACCGTAACAAACTGCTGGTGTGTATGGACAAGCTGAGACAGCAGTTGCTCATCAAGCGGCTTGACGAAACGCATGTCGACCACTGTGGCATCCAGGCGCTCGCCGGCCTCAAGTGCCGGCGCGAGCAAGGTGCCAAATGCCAGAATGGCTATGCCCTTGCCCTCACGCCGCAACACGGCTTTACCAACCTCAACGCCTTCCAGGCCGGGCTGCACGTCGGCACCCACGCCCGCACCGCGCGGGTACCGCACGGAGGCCGGGCCCGGATGACGGTAGCACGTACTTAACAATAACCGGGTTTCGTTTTCGTCGGAAGGCGTTGCCACCACCATGTTCGGAATGCAGCGCAGGTAGGCGATGTCATAGTTGCCGGCATGTGTCGCGCCGTCGGCACCCACAATGCCCGCACGATCGAGCGCAAAGGTGACATCCAGGTTTTGCAGCGCCACATCGTGAATAAGCTGGTCGTAGCCCCGCTGCAGAAACGTCGAGTAGATGGCCACCACCGGCTTCTGACCCTCACAGGCCAGGCCGGCTGCGAAAGTGATGGCATGCTGCTCGGCGATACCGACATCAAAGTATCGTTTTGGAAACGTCTGTTCAAACTCAACCATGCCGCTACCCTCACGCATGGCGGGCGTAATGCCTACCAGCCGCTCATCGGTGGCTGCCATGTCGCAAAGCCAGCGCCCAAACACTTGCGTAAACGTGACCCGCCCAGGTTTGGTCGACTTCTGAATACCGACACTTGGGTCAAACTTGCCCGGACCATGGTATAGCACCGGGTCAGCCTCAGCCAGTTTGTAGCCCTGACCTTTGCGGGTTACCACATGCAAAAACTGAAGACCGCCCAGCGCCTTGAGGTTTTCTAGCGTGGGAACCAAGGCGTCGAGGTCATGGCCATCAATAGGCCCGACGTAATTAAACCCCAGCTCTTCGAAGAGCGTGGCAGGCGACACGAGCCCCTTGGCATGCCCCTCGAAGCGACGGGCAAGCTCGAGCATAGGCGGCACATGTGACAGAACCGCGCGCCCCACATTTTTGGCCTTTGCGTAAAACTGGCCTGAAAGCAACCTGGCCAGATATCGGTTCAGCGCCCCCACAGGCGGCGAGATCGACATGTCATTGTCATTTAGCACCACCAACATGTTGATGCCCGGCGTGACGCCAGCATTGTTGAGTGCTTCGAAGGCCATACCCGCCGTCATGGCTCCATCGCCGATGACAGCGATGTGCTGGCGATGGGTGCCGGTATTGCGCGACGCCACCGCCATGCCAAGCACGGCGGAAATGGAGGTGGATGAATGCGCGGTGCCAAATGCATCGTACTCAGACTCACAGCGCCGCGGAAAGCCTGAAATACCGTCTTTCTGGCGTAACGTCGACATGCGTTCACGACGGCCAGTAAGTATTTTGTGAGGATACGACTGATGCCCCACGTCCCATACAATGCGGTCATGCGGCGTATCAAACACACTGTGAAGCGCAATAGTGAGCTCCACAGTTCCCAGGTTGGACGACAAATGGCCGCCCGTTTTCGAAACCGAATTCAGGACGAACTCACGCAATTGCACGGCAATTTCTTTGAGCTCGTCACGATCGAGCGTACGCAGATCGGCTGGCGAGTTAATGGTTTCGAGCGAGACGTTAGTCATACAGATAGTTGTCAATGGTCAAGGGCGTCGCGAAGCCTTCACGATAACAGCAAGCGCGGCGCGTTGAAACAGGGTCAGCGGTCGCGCCCTACGATATAGTCTGCAATACAGGCCAGACGCCCTGCTGCAGGCCCCAGGGGCATCAACGCGGCATGGGCTTGCTCGTGCAGTGACTTGAGCAGTTCTCGGGAGCCCTCAAGCCCCAGAATGGATACATAAGTAGGTTTATTGCCGGCGGCATCCTTGCCCGCCGTTTTACCCAGTGTAGCGGTATCGGCAGTGACGTCGAGAATGTCATCCACGATCTGGAAAGCAAGACCTACCGCCGACGCGTACGTTTCGAGCCCCTGGCGTGCCGCAGACCCGGCGCCTGCCACAATGCCTCCCAACAACACGCTGGCTTCGAGCATGGCACCCGTTTTCATGCTGTGCATTTGACGCAACTGCTCGACCGACAAAGCCTGCCCAACACTGCTGCAATCGATGGCTTGCCCACCAACCATGCCCAGGCTGCCGGCGGAGCGCGCCAGCAACTGGGTAGCCTGAACAATGAGCGCAGGCGCAATCGGCATAAGACCGACCAGCTCGAAAGCCAGTGGCTGAAGCGCATCGCCTGCAAGCATGGCAGTAGCTTCGTCAAACTGCACATGAACCGTAGGGCGCCCGCGCCTCAGGGCGTCATCGTCCATGCAAGGCAGATCGTCATGCACCAATGAGTATGCATGAACCAGCTCCACCGCCGCAGCAGCATGGTCCAGAGCGATGGCCTGAGCGGATGCCGCCGTACCCGACTGAAGCGAAGCCTCGCCTGCCGCATACACAAGAGCAGCCCGCACACGCTTGCCGCCCCCCAGCACCGCGTAACGCATGGCTTGATGCAGCTGCGCAGGCACCGCTGACGCAGGCGGCAAAAACTGGTCAAGTACAGTTTCGATATGCTGAATGCGGTCGTCGAGCCAGCCCGGAAAATCAATAGATTGACGCCCCATGCCTAGCCTTCGTCGCCTGCTGAGCCCGAAAACGGCTGGAGGAGATTTTCTTGCAGCACTTTTACCTGCTGTTCGGCCTGATCAAGCCGACGCTGGCAGATGCGCGTTAACGCTACGCCTTTTTCATAGGCGGCCAGAGACTGCTCCAGCGGCAGGCTGCCATTTTCCATCTGCGCGACAAGCGCCTCAAGCTGGGCGAGTGCCGTTTCAAAATCTTGCGGCAGCGCCGCCTCATTGTCTTCGGCCCCCTCCAGGGGCGCCGGTGTGGTGTCATTCATGGATAGAATCCGGAAAAGTAAGCGCACGGCAAACCGCTGCGCTTTTATATATGCTGACCGAATTGTACGAGATGCAGACGCCGGCCATCGTAACACTGTGTCGGCCGTGGCTGGCAATAGGCTTGGCCACGCCTAATCCTTTCGAAAAAACCACGATAAAACCGCCGGTTAAGGTGATTTTTCAGCGGCCAAACCGCTAGCTTGCCCGCCCGATGCCGTCACGTGTTTTGATTGCTTGCCCTCGACTCCGTCGAAAAAGCTGTGCTCCGCTTGGGTTCCGACAACGCTGGCGGACACGGCATCATCTGTGTGGTGCACGTCGATCCATGTGGGAGAGGCCGGGGCTGGTCCGGCCACTGTGGGTAGTTCGGCTTTCTGGCTGCCGGCTTCCGGCTGCGGCACGGGCGGTTCCCGCGATGCCAGCGGCTCTTGCATTGGGTCAGACACTGGCTGTGCAGGCGCAGCCTGCTCTTTGTTGGCTTCGTGCCCTGGTTTTAGCCGTTGCTGTGTTTTGCCGCGGCTTTGCACAATGGTTTCGCTGCGTATGATCCGGTCTTCACTATACGTGCGCCAAATTGACAACAAGCCCGAAGCAATAATAAGGGCCATGCCAGCCCATGCAATGATATCTGGGTATGTTCCCCAAAAGATAATGCCCAACACTGCAGCAAATATAATCGTGGTGTACTGCAATGCGGCAGTGAGCAGGGCCGAACCCAGGCCAAATGCGCGCGTCATGGCCAGTTGCCCCACCAGCCCCAGCACGCCAACCCCTACGAGCGCCAGCCAGCCGAACAGGCTTAAGGGTTGCCAGCCCTCAATGGCCACACCCGAGGCGCCCGTGATGCAGACACAACACGAAAAAATAAAGACGGTACGCCATATCGGTTCGCCAACGCGACCCAGTTCTCGGATCTGCATCATGGCCATGGCACCGAGAGCACCGGCCCCCAAGCCAGTCAGGGCCGCCAGGAAATTGTCCCGTTCTACACTGGGCCGCAGTACGGCGAGCACGCCGAAAAAACCCAAGGTGACTGCAAGAATACGCACCGGATCACGCTGCGAACCGCCCCACACCAGCATCCAGCCTGCAATAAACAGTGGCGCCGTATAGTTAAGACTGATGGCAGTAGACAGAGGGAGATGGGAGATGGCAAAAAACCCCATCCACATCGAAGTGATGCCCGCTACGTTACGCCAGAGATGTAGTCGCCAGCTTGACGGAACCAGACTGCGGCGTGTGGATGCCGTCCAGAACAGAATAAGCAAGACAGAGGGGATTCCGCGAAACAGAATGACGTGCGGCAACGACGCCCCGGCATCAGCGGCAACTTTTACACAGGCCCCCATGCCCGCGAACATGGCACTTGCCAGTAACATCCACAACGACTGCATGTCGACCAACCAGATCGGAAATCAGAATGAAGCCGTTACTATACTCTTTTGAACGACCTTAACCTGCATCATTGCTTTAAAATTGCACCCCCGCCCCCATATAACAACAAGGCGCGTTACTCGCGTCTGCTATTAACCAACACCTTAGATACAAGCCCTTACTTTAGAAACCTACCCATATGAAACGCATTGCACTGTTCCTGCTAACCAACATTGCCGTCCTGGTGGTGCTCAGCGCATCCATGAATATCCTGGGCGTTGGCCGGTTTCTCACCGCCAACGGCCTCGACCTCAATCAGTTGCTGGTGTTTTCAATCATATTGGGCTTTGCCGGCTCAATTATTTCTTTGCTGATCAGCAAATGGATGGCCAAGCGGTCTACCGGCGCACGTGTCATTGATCCGCAGCACCCGGCCAATGCCCGCGAGGCATGGCTGGTCGACACCGTGCATCAACTGGCCGACCGCGCCGGTATTGGTCGCCCCGAAGTGGCCATCTATGAAGGTGCACCCAACGCCTTTGCCACCGGCGCCAACCGCAACAATGCATTGGTCGCCGTGTCTACCGGCCTGCTCGAAAGCATGACCGAGGCAGAGGTTTCTGCGGTACTGGGCCACGAAGTGGCGCACGTTGCCAACGGCGACATGATTACGCTTACCCTCATTCAGGGCGTGGTCAACACCTTTGTCGTGTTCTTTGCCCGAGTGGTAGGCTACTTTGTTGACCGGGCCATTTTCAAGACCGAGCGCGGGGTTGGCATGGGCTACTACATTACCGTTATTGCCTGCGAGCTGCTCTTCGGTGTGCTTGCATCAATTATTGTCGCGTGGTTTTCACGTCAGCGCGAGTATAGAGCCGATGCTGGCTCAGCACATCTGCTCGGGTCACGCGAGCCCATGATCCATGCGCTGGCCCGGTTGGGCGGGCTAGAATCCGGCGACCTTCCCAAGTCATTTGAAGCCTCGGGCATTTCTGGCGGGTCGGCCATTGCTGCGCTGTTCAATACCCACCCTCCCATACCCGCTCGCATACATGCGCTGCAGGTAGCGCAAAGCGTCTAACACCACATGCCGACGCGGGCCAGACGAGCCTGGTGGTTTGCTGGCCCGCCCCCACCCCTCAGTACATTCCAGTGTCCGCATCCCGCCGCGGATGCAGTTCATCGCTTCCCGCGCTCCCATAAGTCGTAGGCTTCGCTGAATGCACGGTATGTATTAACTTACGATACCCCCTTACGAGCAACCTTGCGTGTAAGGGGTGGTTTATTATCTCGCAATGAAAGAACTCTTCGCCCTTCTTAATTTTGGTGGCTTCATCGCACTATTGCTGTGGGGCGTACACATGGTCCAGAGTGGTGTGCAGAGGGCCTTTGGCTCTGCATTGCGCGTCTGGATGGGGCGTGCTCTCAGCACACGCACACGCTCATTTTTCACGGGCATGGCCATTACCGCCGCCATCCAGAGCAGTACGGCAACAGGCCTGATGATCAGCAGCTTCGCCGCCGGCGGCCTTCTGGCACTGACGCCTGGCCTGGCCGCCATGCTGGGCGCCAACGTGGGCACGACGCTTATCGTGCAACTACTTTCGTTCAATTTTACCGAGATTGCACCGGTACTCATTCTGATCGGTGTCTGGCTATTCCGGCGCAACCAACCCAGCCGCCGCCGCGACCTGGGTCGGGTATTTATTGGCCTGGGCCTGCTCCTGCTCGCGCTGCATGAACTCGTATTGATGTTTTCGCCGCTGCAAGACTCACAAATGCTGGGTACGCTGCTCCACTCACTGGCCGATCAACCCATACTGGCTCTGCTCTTGTCGGCCATCCTCGCCTGGGCATCTCACTCAAGTGTTGCCGTAGTCGTCATGATCATGTCACTGGCAGGTCATGGCATGGTTGAACCCCCGCTGGCTATTGCGCTGGTGCTCGGCGCCAACCTTGGTACGGCCATCAACCCCATACTCGAAACCGGCGGTGACGACCCTGCTTCAAAACGACTGCCCATGGGTAACCTGGGCACCCGTATAGCAGGCTGCCTGCTGGCTCTCGTGCTGTTACCGTGGCTGCCACTTGCCATGAGCTACATCACCGATAGCCCGGCTCGTGCTGTGGCAAACTTTCATACGCTTTTCAACATTGTTGTATCGCTGGTGTTCTTGCCGCTGCTGCCTTCTTACGCCAAGCTGCTGCGCCGCATGTTCCCCAAACGCACCGACCCCAACGACCCGTCGCGCCCCGAATACCTTGATGAGTCGGCTCATGAAGTGCCTGGCATTGCGCTGGGCAATGCGGCACGCGAGGCACTGCGCGTGGCTGATTTGGTGCAAAGCCTGCTGGCCATGGCCCGCGCCGACTTTCGCCGCGATAATCGTCATCGCATTGCGCATGCACGCTATGTAAACAATGCCGTCAACATTCTCGACAGGCACATCACGACTTATCTTGCCACTCTAGACCAAGAGTCTATGAACACAGACGACCATCGCAGGCTCAGCGAAATTCTGGCCTTTTCAACCAGCATGGCGCACGCATCAAACATCATCACCAATGGCTTGCTGGGGCATACTGCAACCTTAAGAAAAAAAGGCTGGATGCTGACTCCCGCTCAAATTGAGCAGCTCACCGAAACGCTCGACAGGCTTATCCGCAACCAGCGCCAGGCCGCCGCACTGTTTGTTGCCGAAGATATAAAAAGCGCGCGTTTTCTGGCTTACGAAAAAGACTATTTTCGCGAGCTTGAAACAAGTGCTGCTGAGCAACATCTGCAAGACATCAAGGCAGGCAAGCTTGATCAGGCCGAGATAGGCTCGTTTTACCTGGATGTACTTCGCGACGTAAAAGCGATTAATTCGTGTCTCGTCGATGCAACGGCCTACCCCATTTTGGCCAAGCATGACGAACTGCTGCCAAACCGGTTACGAGAAACCGAAGAGGCTGCTTCAAACGAATGAGTTTGCACGTTGCCTGCTAAAGCGTAAACATGGCAGGCGGCACAACGCACAAAAGCTTTGAGGCGTGCCGCCCATTGCGATGCCGCAATGGCCTGCCAGTTCGCACAAGTAATCGGCAGGCCTGCTAGCGCTAAAGCCTATATCAGGTAGGCCTTACTTCGAGTCTGGGCGCTACTCAACCAGATAACGTTCAAACCAGGCCAGCATTTTGCCCCAGGCATCATGGGCATCGTCGGCCCGATAACTTGGCCGGTAATCCGCAAAAAAAGCATGGCTGGCTTCGGGGTAGACCACTATCTGCGACATCTGCGAAGCAGGCCCGCCTTGCTCAAGGGCTGACTCCATGCTCTTTACCTCATCAAGCGGGATGCCGTCATCTTTACCGCCATACAAACCCAGTACCGGCGCGTGCAGCGTTGTCGCCACATCAATGGGGTTGCGAGTCTGCAAAGGACCATGGCCTCGGGCAAGCCGACCATACCAGGCGACGGCCGCATTGCAGGTGGGGTTATGCGCGGCATACAACCAAACCAGGCGGCCGCCCCAGCAAAACCCGGTGGCCACCAGCCGAGCCGTATCGGCACCGTGGCTTTCAGCCCAACGGACAGCTGCATCAAGATCAGCCAGTACTTGTTCGTCAGGGACTTTGGCCACAACATCACGGATAAGGGCCTGGATGTTGCCATACTTGCTGGCATCGCCCTGGCGTTGATATAGCTCGGGTGCCACCGCCATATAGCCCTCATGGGCCAGGCGTCGGCAAACATCTTTGATGTGGTCATGCACGCCGAAAATCTCTTGTATGACGAGCACCAACGGGGGATTCGTTTGCCCTTCGGGCACGGCGTAATACCCCTGGATAGGGCCATTGTCGCAGGCAATGTCGACCATGCCATGACGCAGGCCGTCGGCAGTGGTATGCACCGTGGTGTCGGTGCTCGAGGTAATCGACGAAATCGATGGAGAGGTCATTTCAGTTTCCAATAAAAACAGACATGGGGCAGATGCGGCTTAGTGGGCCTGTTCCCAGTCAGGCCCGACACCAACCTCGGCCACGAGTGGGACGGCCAACTGAGCAACATTACACATAAGGCCCGGCAGCTGCTCCGTCACGATATCAACCTCGTTGGCCGGTACATCAAGTACCAATTCGTCATGCACTTGCATAATAAGCAGAGCCTGCAGCTTTTGCGCTGTTATCCACTCTTGCACGGCGATCATGGCCATTTTGATGAGGTCAGCCGCCGTACCCTGCATGGGGGCGTTAATGGCGGCGCGTTCTGCCGCTTTTTGACGCGGCCCTTTGGCACCCCGCATTTCGGGCAGCCACAGCCGCCGCCCGAACACAGTTTCGACATACCCCTGATCATGCGCCTTGGCCTTGGTCTGCTCCATGTAGGACGCAACCCCCGGATAACGTGCAAAATACCGGTCGATATAGGCCCGGGCCGCGTCACGGGTAATACCCAGATTGGCCGCCAGACCAAACTCGCCCATGCCATAGATAAGACCAAAGTTAATGGCTTTGGCGGCGCGCCGCTGCTCCGACGAAACCTCTGCTTGCGTAACACCAAACACTTCTGACGCCGTGGCGCGGTGAATGTCATCACCCCGCTCGAACGCCTGCCGCAAGTTTTTATCACCCGAAACATGGGCCATGACACGCAGCTCAATCTGCGAATAGTCAGCCGATATTATGCTGCCACCTGGACGTGCCACAAAAGCCGCGCGCACACGACGACCTTCGGGCGTGCGTACGGGGATGTTTTGCAGATTTGGGTCTGAAGAGGCCAGCCGTCCGGTAATCACCGCCGCCTGTGCATAACGTGTGTGCACCCTGCCCGTTGTCGGGTTAATCATTTTTGGGAGCTTGTCGGTGTAGGTGGACTTAAGCTTTGCCAACCCACGGTACTCCAACAGCAATGCGGGCAGTGGGTAATCACGCGCCAGCTTGCTGAGCACGTCTTCATCGGTAGAGGGGGCGCCACTTGCCGTTTTGCGCACGACGGGTAGCTCCATGCGCTGAAAAAGAATTTCGCCCAGCTGCTTGGGTGAGTTCAAGTTGAACGGCTGGCCTGCCAGCTCATAGGCTTTCTGTTCGAGGTCGTGCAGTTGTTTGCCGATCTCCTGGCTTTGCTTGACCAGCAGTTCGGCATCGATACGCACACCGTTGTACTCGATGGTGGTAAGCACTGCGGACGCTTTGATTTCGAGCAGATAGGTCGATTCAAGCCCCGGCTCAGCCGCTACTTTGGGGCGTAAGACGCGATGAAGCTGCATGGTGAAGTCGGCGTCTTCGCACGCATAAAACGACGCTTTTTCGACCTCGACCTCATCAAAGCAAATTTGTTTGGCGCCCTTGCCGCACAAGGCCTCATAGGGTGTGCCTATGCGCCCGAGCCAGCGTTCGGCAAGCTCTTGCATGTTGACGCGTCGATGCGACTCAAGCACATACGCCTGCAGCATGGTGTCTTCTACAACGCCCGCCAGCTTGATGTCTTCATTGAGAAACACATGTGCATCGTATTTGGCGTTGTGCAGCAACTTGGGTGCTGCATCGTCTTCAAGCCAGTCTTTTAAACGCTCAAGCACCATCTGCTTGGATAACTGTGTAACCTGATCAGGCCCGCGATGTGCCACGGGTATGTAGCACGCCTCACCCGGCTCGACCGACAAAGACAGCCCAACCAGACGTGCGCACATGGGATCGAGCGACGTGGTTTCGGTATCAAGCGCAACAAGTTTGCCTTCGCCCAGGCGCGACACCCAGCGCTCAAGCGCCTCGGTATCAAGCACCGTTTCATAGCGCAGTTCTTCAGGCGCCTCAGGCGCCTGCACGGGAGCCCTGGCATCTTGTTCGGGCACCCGTTCCGGGTCACCGGAGAGCTCGCGCAACCACGTACGAAAACCATACTCTTCAAAAAGCTGAATCAACTGCTGCCTGTCAACCTCTGTGGGCACCAATGATTCAAGCCCATCTGCCAGCCCTGGAATATCACAATCGGTTTTGATCGTGATCAGATCGCGCGTCATGGGAAAGTTGGAAATGGCAGCGCGCAAATTTTGACCTGCCACACCCTTGATGGTGTCGGCCTGCTCGACCAGCGTATTAAGGTCACCAAACTGCCCCAGCCATTTTGCAGCCGTTTTGGGCCCAACTTTGTCCACCCCGGGCACATTGTCAACGGTATCGCCCACTAACATAAGATAGTCTACGATCTGCGAAGGCGAAACCCCAAACTTGAGCTTCACGCCCTCGATGTCTTGCCGCTCGCCGCTCATGGTGTTAACCAGCTCGACATGCTCATTAACCAATTGCGCGATGTCTTTGTCACCCGTCGAAATAATAGTGTGTACGCCCTCAGCGGCAGCGCGGCACGCCAGCGTGCCGATAATGTCATCGGCCTCGACGCCGGGTACAGTCAGGACGGGCCAGCCCATGGCCGCGACAGCCTTGTGTATGGGCTCAATTTGCGCTGCCAGCTCTTCAGGCATGGACGGCCGGTTCTCTTTGTACTGCGGGTAGATATCGTCGCGAAACGTTTTGCCTTTTGCATCGAAAATGCAAGCCGCGTAATCTGCCTTGTAATCCTGAACCAGTCTCCGTAACATAGAGATGACACCATAGAGGGCGCCAGTAGGTTCGCCTTTCGCATTGCGCAGGTCTGGCATGGCGTGAAAGGCTCTGTACAGATAACTGGAACCATCAACAAGTAACAAGGTTTTTTTCATGACAATAAGTAAAATTTTCCAAACGCCGGCATCGCAGCAGATCCCGGGGATTATGTCAGAAATGACACAGGCTGCCGAAACACTTAAAGAAATCGGCTGGGCCGTCAGTGTGTTTGGCAGCGCGCGGCTCCCTCCAGATTCCCCCTATTATGCACTCAGCGAAGAAATAGGCCGTCGTTTGGCTGGCATTGGTCTAACGGTTATTGCCGGTGGCGGCCCAGGCATCATGGAGGCCGTCAACAAGGGGGCTTATGAAGCGGGTGGCAATAGCGTTGGGCTCAATATAAAGCTGCCACGCGAGAGCAGCAATAATCGTTTTCAAACCCACAGCCTCAATTTTGACTATTTTTATTCGCGCAAAGCCACTTTCTTCATGCACAGCGCGGCCTACATCGCCCTGCCTGGCGGTTTCGGTACCTTAGACGAATTGTTTGAGGTCATGACGCTGGTACAAACGCGCAAGGTACCGCCTGCGCCCATTATTTTGATCGGCACCGAGTTCTGGGCCGGCCTTATTCAATGGGTGCGCGAGCACTTGCTCAGCCTCAAGCTTATCGGCCCCAACGACCTCGATCTGCTCACCATCACCGACGATGTTGATGTCGCCATGCACAAAATAGAAGCCTTCTGCACAGAGTTCGCACAACAGCGAGACATCGCTCCGGCCCTGCCCGAATAGCCCCGGCCTGCGCTTGCGGTTCAAAAGGCAAAATAGTGTGCGACGTTGTCTATGCACAGTACAAGGAAAACCAGCCATCCATGCCTAGAGAGCTGGCAGCGCAGATCGGGCCGTACACAAGGCCATGGTGTGCCTGTGCTCGACGCCTTTACCGGTCACGCCACGTCAAGCACGGCACTACATAAGACCGCACTGGCTTCAGGGCCATTGCCTGCAAATTGGCGTCTATTTGACTAATTCGTACCCCAGGCATAAATTCTGCAGGCATACTTGCCAACTTCGGCTGGGCGCGTTTCGACGTGATTCAACCGTCGTCCCCAATCACATCAGGTAATACATCAATGAAAATCGGCATCGCCGGGGCTGGGCTTCTGGGCCGGCTACTCACGCTCATTCTTACCCAACAAGGCCACCAAGTCAGCGTATTTGACCCTGCCAACAGTGCCACTGCTCGCGGCGCAGCGGGCTGGACTGCGGCAGGCATGCTCAGCCCCACGGCAGAACTCGAATGCGCCGACCTTAATGTATTTCAGTATGGCCTTCGCTCCATAGAACGCTGGTCACAAATCATACCCAGCCTACCAATCGACGTCTCACTGTCAACCAAAGGCAGCCTGATGCTGGCCCACCGGCATGACAGTGGTGCGGCACAGCGCACCATCAGCCTGCTCAACAGCAAAGCCCCTGAAGCGCACAAGCCACAGACACTAACCACGGCCAAGCTGGCGGAGCTTGAACCAGACATACACGGCCCCTCGCTGGCCTGGCTACTGCCCAACGAAGGCCATCTAAATACCATTGAAGCCATGGAAGGCCTTTACCTGGCCGCAGCCAACGCCGACTGGCACTGGGGCACCACCATTACCGACATCGCACCGGGCCAGCTGGGTACCGGTGCACAGACCTGGCAGTTTGATCATGTATTCGATGTGCGTGGCACGGGTGCCAGGCCTGCCTCAGGCTATCAGCCGGATAACGCTGTGGCGTGCCAAAATGTCCGAGGTGTGCGCGGCGAGATTTTCTGGCTCCATGCACCGGGCGTGCAGCTAAACAGGCCAGTAAGGCTGATGCACCCCCGCCACTGCGTATACATGGTCCCAAGACGGGGCGATATGGTCGTGGTGGGCGCAACTGAAATAGAAAGCGAGGATCGATCCCCCGTATCACTGCGCAGCACGGTAGAATTACTGGCAGCGGCCCATAGCGTGATCCCTGCTCTGGCGGAGGCGCGTCTGGTCCATACTGAAACCAACTTGCGGCCAGCGTTGGTCGACAACCTGCCTCGCATCGAACACGAAGCTGGCCTCACGCGTATCAACGGCCTATTCCGACACGGCTGGCTTATTGCGCCCGCCGTGGTCGATGATGCGCTGGCACATTTTTCTGAACACGATTCATCACTTCGAGCATAATCAGTGAGCACCATTAATATCACACTCAATGGCCAACCACACACGGTTTCTGCGGGCGTAAGCCTGGCCGACGCCTTGCGTGCCCTGGTGCCAGACGTCGACAATGCCGACGCGCCCATAGCCACCGCCGTCAATGGCAAGCATGTCGCACGGCAGGCCCGTGCAGACCATGCACTAAACGACCAAGACGCCATCACAACTTTTGAACCCATCACCGGAGGCTAGCCATCATGCCGTGGTCTATTGCCGGCATCGAGCTGGAAAGCCGTTTTTTTCTGGGTACCGCAGGCTACCCTTCCCCATTGGTTCTCGAACAAGCCATCAAAGCATCGGGCTCTCAGGTCGTTACCGTATCGCTCAAGCGTCAGATGGCGCAACAGGGTGTGTCGACACAGGCGGGAGGCCAGTCTTTCTATGGGCTGATCAAGCAAAGCGGTGCCCACTTGCTGCCCAACACTGCCGGCTGCCATACCGCCAATGAAGCCATCGCGCTTGCCCATATGGCTCGAGAGCTGTTCGACACGACATGGCTCAAGCTTGAGGTGATTGGTGACGAGTACACGCTGCAGCCAGACCCATTCGAGCTGGTGCGCGCCGCCGAAGAACTCGTAAAAGAAGGGTTTGAGGTATTTCCCTACTGCACCGATGACCTGGTCACGTGTCAGCGCCTGCTCGATGTAGGTTGCCGCATTCTGATGCCATGGGGAGCCCCCATAGGATCGGGCCAAGGGCTTATAAACCCGTACGCCCTGCAAACCCTGCGCAACCGCTTGCCCGATGTACCTCTCGTCATCGATGCTGGCATCGGGTCGCCCATGGATGCAGCCCAGGCCATGGAGCTAGGCTTTGATGCCGTGCTGTTGAATTCGGCCGTCTCGCGTTCCCATAACCCGGTCCTCATGGCTGAGGCCTTTAAATTGGCCATTGAGGCGGGCCGTAAAGGCTGGGAAGCGGGCATCATGGCTGAGCAAGATCTGGCAGTTGCCACGACACCGGTCACAGGACGGCCCTTCATACTCCAGTAACCCGCATCTTGCTGCCGGGGGCACACCGCCTGCTCACGCGCGTTCTGCCCTTGGCTGGTGTGCGCTTGAACGCCAGAAACCTGTAAGTAGAATTGACAACGGTTATTAAGAATCACTATCGATATCATTAAAATTGCATATCTTGCAACTTACTGAATATCTTAATGAGCCGTTATTCAATGCCATTATCTGCTTGCAGGCTTGCACTAAGCTCGTCCGCGGTCGTGTTCTGCACCGCGTGCGCCACTGGTGGCAGTTTCGAAACCCAGCCAGTAGCCCCTCCCATCGAAGTCAACACGTGGGAGCTAAATCGCCCCAAAGAAATAGACAAGGTTGTTGAAGACCTCACGCGCCCGGCGCCTGAGCAGCACGTGTACGGGTTTTCTGCGGCAGAGCCCTTTATCGTGCTCACCAGCCTTGATGCCCAGCACGTCGACCTGTCGCGGGCCACCATTGATACAACGCCAAGCTTTGACACCCTGGCGTACTATGCTTACCCGCTATCGGGCAGTGATACGGCTCAGGCCACACTCATAAGCCTTGACCCCCACGAGTGGAAGTCGCGCCCCAACGCAGCCGACTACAGCGAATATGTAAGCGGCAATACTGACAGTCATTACACACTTATCGAACATGATCGCAGCCTGCTCAAAGTAGCGGCGTTCAGGTACACCAAAGTCGGCGCTGTAGAAATCGCCGGTGAGGGCAGCTACGACAAAACACTGGTCAACCTTTTCTACAAAGGGTCAGAACCCCCCGAGGCCATGCCTGTATCGGGCACGGCCAGCTACGACGGCTACTGGGAGCGCGCTCTCGAAACCCTGTACAACGACACCAACAACGGCTACAACGGCAACCTGCTCAATGCCAGCCATGCAAACTTTACCGTAGACTTTTCCGACCGAAAAATGCGCGGCACATTACATGGAAATAATGGTGAGCGGCGCCAGGGCTACACCATTACAGCCGATATTTCCGGGGCTGGCTTTAGCGGCACGGCCACACCCGAAAGTTACAGCAGCATCCAGGAATCGGCCTCAGTGTCCGGCAGTTTTTTTGGCCCAAATGCCGCAGAACTTGGCGGCCATCTCGAAGGGCAGCAACGCCGCGCCGTTGCGGTATTTGCTGCCAGACAAACCACAGCCAACGATATTGTTCAGGGTGAACCCACCACGTATGCCAGCGTGCTGCAGGCAGATGGCTCCGAACACGCGCCCGCCACCAACGTAATCCAGGGTCTTCATACAATTCCGTTCTCAGGCGACATTAAAACACTCAAGTTTAAGGGAGAAGTCTTCGACCTTACACAGGTCGCTGCGCAAGACGGTGAAGTCTGCTGCATTGAACCCAGGTTTCAGTTTATGCAAACAGGCCTGCTTAGCAGCACGGCGGGCAACGCCGACGACATTACGCTGCTTTATTTCGCCCATGGCCATCTTACGGCCCGCGATCAGGTACCAGTTACCGGAACCGCCAGCTACAAGGGCCGGTGGATGGCATTTGGTCGAGCCCCACAAGGCCAGGCTTATGTCGCCCGCAGCAGTGAGAACGAAGCCCGATTCACCGCAGACTTTGCCAGCAGAACACTTTCTGGAAACCTGCAAGGGCGATCGGGCGCTGACGCAATCGATGTCACCGCCACCATCGTCGGCAACCGCTTCGAAGGCACTGCCAGTATGAAAGGTGGGCTTACCGCCGACCCGCAGGCAATTGGCATCTCGCCCGACGCCAAAATCACCGGCAGCAGCACTGTTTCAGGGGCATTCTTCGGGCCTCACGCCAACGAACTGGCCGGGCATTTTGTCAATAACGACCAAAGTTTCGGCGGCGTGTTTGGCGCCAAACAACAAATTATTGTGCCGCCCGCTGCTCATACCCCCTAAATCGCTTACTGAAGAACACATCGTGGTTAGCGCAGCTATCACACCCAATGTAACGAATTAATTCTTTCAGATACTTTATACAACCATGGCTCATCCTCGCCTGTCCCCAACCCGGTCCTCGCTCGCCCTGCTCGCACTTGCCGGCACACCATTGCTAGCCGTTGCAGCCGACAAAAGCAAAAGCATCCAAACCCTGGACACCGTTACCGTTCAAGGTGAAGCCATGCAAGGCGACGATGTTACCGGCCTGGGCAAAACCCAGAAAACGCATGAAGATATCGCTCACGATCAAGTTGTCGGCATACGCGATCTGTTGCGTTACGACCCGGGCATCGCCGTCAACGAATCAGGCGGGCGTGGCACATCAAGTGGCTTTTCTATGCGTGGCGTTGACAGAGACCGGGTGGCAGTAACCGTAGACGGTATGGCGCAGGCGCAGACCTTTCAACGGCAAGGTTTTGGTATGTTGGGCGCGGGCCAAGGGCGCAGCAGCGGCGCCCAGAACGAGGTCGAGTTCGAAAACCTGAAATCGGTTGTGCTGTCTCAGGGTTCCAGCTCGGTGCTCGCCGGCAGTGGTGCGCTGGGGGGCGCTGTCATCATGCAGACCAAAGAGGTCGATGATTTTATTCATGGCGCACGAAACTGGGGCATTACCAGCAAAACCACCTACAGCGAAAAAGACGGGCGTACGGCTCAAACGCTGGGCGCAGGTGGGCGCTCAGGTCCGTTTGAAGGCCTTATACAACGCACCCTTAGACAAGGCCACGAAATACGGTCGCACAAAGATATTTATCACCACGGGGGTGGCGAAATCCAAAGGTACCGCCTTGATGGCAACGGTCAGGTGTCTGAGACGCTCTCGGCCAAAGACATTTCGGGGCCCGATCGAAAAGTACCCAACCCCATGAAATACAAAAGCGATTCGTGGCTTTCCCGGGCTGGCTACCACGTTGCGCCCCAACACTATGCCGGGCTAATTGTTGAACAGACGGTGCAACACTATGACATACGCGACATGTTCGGGCGCAACTACTGGTCCAATATGGAACAAGACAGCATTTACCGGCCCTCAGGCAACCTGGCGGAGTTTCAGTACACGCCATCAAGATACTACCGAGACCAGCATACGTACCGACGCCTGGGTGCCGAATACAGATTTACTCCACATGATGCGCAAAGCTGGGCAGACAACCTGCATCTGCGTGTAGACAAGCAACATATTAGGCTTAATAGCGCCGTTCGCAGCCTTAATTGTTCGCCCTACCCGCTCGCTGACCCCAATTGCGTAAGCACTCTGGGCAAAACAGGCAGCCGAACCCACCATCTAAGCACAAACTATACGCAGATGCTTACGCGTATTGATGTTGTGTCAAACAAATCATTTCAACTAGGCCAGCCACACACACTGCGCCTGAATGCCGGCGTGGATCACAGCAAAACACGCATTTCAGATTACGACATCAGCCAACACGCGTACAGCGAACTCGATGCAGCAGATGGCGTGATCAAGCAGCATTTTTCAAGTTATACGCAGCAATACCAGGGCAGTCCCATCAAAGGGCGCCATTTTTACTTGGCATTTCACGACACGGTCGAACTTGGCAACAGATGGACGCTCGGCCTGGGTGGTCGTTACGACCGTCATGCCTTCAGTGCCGCGCACAACATCTTTGACACGATGCAGAGCAGCACAGTTTGGTCAGGAAAAACCGGCTTGCAGAACACGCCCTATACCAATTACTCGTGGGATCTTGGGCTGGTGTACAAGCTCAGCAATACTATTGACCTGGCCTACAAGGCGAGCAGTGGGTTTCGCGTACCCACGCCGGGCGAAATGCTTGGGCCGTCGTTTAACCGAAGAGGTGAGCGCTTACCCCAGCCCTGGCTCAAAGCAGAAAAATCGCATACCCATGAATTCGGCATCAATGCCGATAGTCGTTACGGCACGGCATCTGCCGGCTATTTTTTTGCCAACTACAAGCACCTGATCGATACTGGCCTACCCAAGCCTGAGCTTGGCTACCCTGAAGGCCACATCATGTATTACAACCTTCAGTCGGTAAAGACAAAAGGTTTTACTCTAAAAACCCAACTTGATCTGCACCAGATATGGCAGCGTATGCCAGACGGGCTCCAGGCCATGCTGGCCCTCAGCCATGTCCGACAGGACGGCGTCTCGCCCCGCAACCCCAACTTCCAGAGCGCCAGCAGCTATGCCCTCGACATGCTCCAGCCTCTGCGCGTGGTCTACGGCCTAGAATACATCGCACCCAACGAGGGCTGGGGGGTGGCCATCAAAACGACCTATTCAGGCCCCAAAAAACCCGCAGAGCTAACCCAAGAGTCGGTAACCGGTGGCATGAAATATATTGGAGATCGCAAGACGGCAATCCTGACGCCCAAGTGGCTGGTAACCGACGTGAGCGGCCATTACCGGTTCAATAACTACGTCACGCTACGCATGGGGGTGTACAACCTTTTCAACTACCGCTATGTAACCTGGGAGTCGGCGCGTCAGGCGACGTTCGAACCTATCGGCAACAGCGTGCTGGGCAGCAACTATCTGGCGCTTGCCGCACCCGGTCGCAATTACACCCTCAATCTGGAGATCAAGTATTGATGGGCGGGGCGTACAACCAATACACAGTGACACCATGCTCTGCCCAACGTACATGAAAAACCTCGCTATCCAGTTTGCGGCCATGGCATGCCTGGCAGTGTTAACAGCACACGCCCGTGCCAACGACAAACCACTACCGGCGCCAGTCATTGCCTGGCCAGAAGAATTATCTTCAACGAACTCACTATACCGATTCGAACACGATGCACCCGCAAGGCTTACACACAACATTGATACCGCAGTCCTAGAGGTGGACGAGGCGACGCTGCTGGCAAACCCAGACCTGTTGCGACGCGCCATGGTGTCTGCCATGCGCTCTGACAACACGGCCGGTATCGTGGTGCTTTTGCCTGTGTACGAGAAATCTGCCAGCCCTGACCCGGTTTTGCTTGAGTACGCGAGAGCCATTCAGGCCCGCCTTCAAGGTCGCCATAATACCGCTGTACAGCATTACGCTCAGCTTTTGGCTCAGGTGCCCGACGCGCACGGCGTACGCATGCAGCTTGCCGAAACCCTTGCCGACAACTACCAACACAGGGCGGCAACAGAACAGCTGGATCTTCTGCAAAACGCCGAACTAGAGAGCGCGCTGCGGGAGCGGTACGCCCGCCTGCACCAGCGTTTGCAGGAGCGTGAGCAATGGCAGTTTCATGCCGCAGTGCAATTGCTAACTGAAGACAACATCAACAATGCGCCTACAGTCCGGCGGGCGGGCAACTGGACCTTCGACGCACCACTGCAGGATCGAGGTTTGGGTTACCAGGTAGCACTCGACAAAAAATGGCTGTTGCCGCATGGCGCGTTTTACGCACTAGGCATTACTACCGAAGGTAGACAATACGCCCGTCATTCACGTTATAGCTATTTCACCACCCGATTTGCTCCTGGCATAGGCGTGGCCAGGCAGGGCAAATCGCTGAGCTTGAGCCCTTTCATACAATATCGGTGGTTTGGGGGCCACGCCTATGCGCACAGCGTAGGGGCACAAGTGCAATGGCATGAGGCATGGTCATCTCGATGGCAGACACGCGCAACTGCAGAATATGGTCACCAGCGTCATCGCGAGCGTCAACATCTTGACCACGCTAGTTATCTGGCCGGCCTGTCATTAGCCTACCAGCTGGGCGCCGGCCACTACTGGCAGATTGGCCATGAGTATTATGCCAAAACAGGCACACGCGACAGCAATGACAGATTCCATCAGGCCAGCTTGCGGGCACAGTGGGAAAGACGCTGGCCTTCTGGTCTAGGTACAGCTGTTATTGCAACTACCGGTACCCGCCTGTATGACGGCCCGACCTTGTTCAGCCAGGGCTTGCGCAGACGCGATACGCTGCACGGCATATCACTGTCGCTTTGGCATCAGCGCATCAATCATAGCGGGCTAACGCCCAGGCTAATCTGGTCGCACCAGCGTGTACGCAGCAATGACATATTGTTTGCACTTGAAAAGAGCCGGGTATTTATCGAGGCAAACAAGTATTTTTAATACTAAAAAAGCCATCCCGTGGTGAGCTGCACCATAAAAGCCGGATACCAATCCAAGCTCTCAGGTACCGCTCAATAGCCACGGGATGGCTTTTTGTTCTACGACAGGCGTTTTGCAACAGCCTGCCCTGCTACAACTCGATGTTACTAATCTTCGCGAGATGCGCGGCGACGCTCATGCTCTTGCAGATAGCGCTTGCGCAGACGCATAGACTTGGGCGTTACTTCGACCAGCTCATCATCTGAAATGAACTCAACGGCATACTCCAAAGTAAGCTGTATAGGTGTGACCAAGTCAATGTGCTCATCTTTACCCGATGAGCGCACGTTCGTCAGCTTCTTTTCTTTGATGGGGTTAACCACCAAGTCATTTTCACGACTATGGATACCGATAATCATGCCTTCATACACAGGGTCTTGCGGTGACACAAACATACGGCCACGTTCTTGCAGTTTCCATAATGCATAAGCCACTGCCGTGCCGTTATCCTGGCTGATGAGTACGCCATTACGACGCTCGCCGAGGCCGCCTTCGCGTACAGGAGCGTAATCGTCGAAAACGTGACTCATAAGCCCCGTGCCGCGGGTAAGCGTCATGAACTCACCCTGAAAACCGATAAGACCACGCGCAGGAATACGGTACTCGAGACGGGTACGCCCACGACCATCAGCAGCCATATCGAGCAGATCGCCCTTGCGTCGGCCGAGTTCTTCCATGACACCACCCTGGTGCCCGTCTTCGACGTCTACCGTGAGCAGCTCGTAAGGCTCAAGCTTGACACCATTTTCTTCTTTGTAGACAACGCGTGGGCGGGAAACAGCCAGCTCGTAGCCTTCGCGACGCATGTTTTCAATCAGAATCGTCAGATGGAGTTCGCCGCGTCCGCTGACTTCAAACACCTTGTCATCGTCTGTGTCTTTAACACGTAGCGCCACGTTAGATTTGAGCTCGCGATCAAGACGGTCGCGCAGTTGACGGCTGGTTACGTACTTGCCCTCACGACCTGCCAGTGGCGATGTATTGACCATGAAGTTCATGGACAGGGTAGGTTCGTCAATGCGCAGCATAGGCAGCGCTTCGGGGTGGTTTGGATCCATCAGCGTGCAGCCAATGCCGATTTCTTCCAAGCCATTAATCAGCACAATATCGCCGGCCAAAGCTTCGTCAACCTGAACACGCTCGAGGCCTTGAAACTTAAGCACCTGGTTGACCCGGCCCTTAAAGGGCTTGGCTTCAGGACCAAACTGCCCCACCACATCTTGCCCAGGGCTGAGACGGCCACGATTAATACGGCCAATACCGATCTTGCCCACGTACGAGCTGTAATCAAGCGAAATAATCTGCATCTGCAGAGGACCATCGGGATCATCTTCGCGTTGGGGTACGTAGTTGAGAATGGTGTCGAACAGAGGGCGCATGTTGCCTTCGCGCACAGTATCGGTCAGCCCGGCGTAACCAGCCAGGCCGGATGCATAGATAACCGGAAAATCAAGCTGTTCTTCGGTTGCACCAAGCTTGTCGAAAAGATCAAAGGTTGCATTGACGACGAAATCAGGGCGTGCACCCGGACGGTCAATTTTATTGACCACCACGATGGGCTTGAGGCCCAGCGCCAGTGCTTTGCGTGTCACGAAACGCGTTTGCGGCATAGGCCCTTCTACGGCATCAACCAGCAGCACAACGCCGTCAACCATGGACAGCACTCGCTCGACTTCACCACCGAAGTCAGCGTGCCCCGGGGTGTCGATGATGTTGATATGCGTGCCTTCGTATTGGACCGCACAGTTCTTCGACAGAATGGTAATACCGCGCTCACGTTCGATATCGCCTGAGTCCATAACACGTTCAGAAATGTGCTGGTTGTCGCGGAAAGTGCCGGACTGACGCAGAAGCTGGTCGACAAGCGTAGTCTTGCCGTGATCGACGTGGGCAATAATGGCCACATTACGCAATGCGCGATTCATAAAGGTTCCTCTTGTTTGGTAGAAGCGGGGGCCAGGCCTGCAGGCAAGGCGTCCAGCGGTATCAGTACGGTTTTGGGGTCGGGCATGGCCTGCAGGGCCTCCAGAGCGACGGCATCATCGAGGCGAAAAGGCCCTACGGTGGTACGTCGCAATGCCTTGAGGTGAGCATGACAACCCAGCGCTCGGCCAATGTCTTGGGCGAGCGTGCGTATGTATGTGCCCTTGCTGCACTCGACGACTATGTCTGCCTCGAGACCCTCAAACCGCAGCAGGTCGAGCCGGTGAATAGAAATTTTTCTCGGCTCGCGTTCAAGTTCTATGCCCTGGCGCGCATACTCATACAAAGGCTTGCCATCTCGCTTGAGCGCAGAATACATGGGCGGGATCTGCTCGATCTCACCCCGGAAAGCCGCCAATGCCGCCTCGAAAGTTTCGGCGTTGACGTTTATGGCCTCTGGAGGCGTGGTCGCCACGACATTGCCGGTAAGATCGCCGCTGTCGGTTTCTTCGCCCAGTTGCACGGTTGCCACGTAGGTTTTATCAGCCTCAAGCATCTTGCTTGAGATTTTGGTGGCACGGCCAAGACAGCACACCAGCAGCCCGGTCGCAAAGGGATCGAGCGTACCTGTGTGTCCTGCTTTGCGTGCATCCAGCGCGCGTTTGGCGCGCTGAAGGGCGTGATTGCTGGACAGGCCTACAGGTTTGTCCAGCAACAGGACACCGTCGAGCATCTGCCCGCGTCGGGAAGCCATCGTTTTAAACGTCCTTGATATAAACGACAGCCCTTACGGCTGTTCGTCGGGGTCCTCGGGAACCGAGGGCTTGAAGGGCTCGTCGGGGCGATTGGCCCGATCGATCAGTTGCGACAGTGCAAGACCACGAGCAAGCTGGTCATCGTGAATGAATCGCAGCGTGGGAACCGTATGAATGTGCAGCAGCTTGAACAACAACGAGTGCAGCCATCCGGCTTTCTCGGTAAGCGCGGCTGTAGCGGCCTCGGGCTCGGCGCCCATGACGCTGAAATATACCTTCGCATGGGCGTAGTCGGCTGACAGGTCTACACCTGTCAGCGTAATAAGCCCCGCACGCGAGACATCTAGCTCGCGTTGGATGAGAATGGCCAGATCCTTCTGGATCTGGTCAGCCAGCCGGGTGTTGCGGCCCGTAGTGGGCCTGGATTTATGTTTACCCATGATTTATAGCGTCCGGGCAATCTCTTTGATTTCGAAGAATTCGAGCTGGTCACCCACCTGAATGTCGTTGTTGCCTTTAAGGGTAAGACCACAGTCGAAGCCAGACTTGACCTCTTTGACGTCATCCTTGAAGCGGCGCAGCGACTCGAGCGAACCCGTCCACTGCACAACGTGGTTACGCAACAAGCGCAGTTGCGCGTCACGACGCACAAAGCCATCGGTAACCATGCAACCAGCGATATTGCCGATACGGGAAACGCTGTAGACCTCGCGGATCTCGGCCGTACCAATGACTTCTTCGCGCTTTTCGGGTGCCAGCATGCCTGACAGGGCATTACGTACTTCGTCAACCGCATCGTAAATGATGTTGTAGTAACGGAGATCGACGCCGTTATGCTCGGCCAATTTTCTGGCGCTTAGTTCTGCACGTACATTAAACCCGATGACAACGGCGTTGGAAGCAATGGCCAGGTTGACGTCGCTTTCGGAGATGCCACCGACCGCAGCATGAACGACCTGCACGCGCACTTCGTCAGTAGACAGCTTGACCAGCGAACTAACCAGTGCCTCCTGCGAGCCCTGCACGTCAGTTTTGACGATGAGCGCAAGGGTTTGCATGCCGTCGCCCAGGTTATCAAACATGGACTCGAGTTTGGCTGCCTGCTGGCGTGCCAGCTTGACATCACGGAACTTGCCCTGGCGGAAAAGCGCGATTTCGCGTGCTTTACGATCATCGGACATAACGATGACTTCGTCCCCCGCCGCTGGCACTTCGGTAAGACCCTGAATTTCGACCGGCATGGACGGGCCCGCACTGTTGACGGGCTTGCCCAGCTCGTTGAGCATGGCGCGGACACGACCGTAGCTGGCACCAGCGAGCAAGGCGTCGCCACGATTCAGCGTACCGCTTTGCACCAATACGGTTGCTACCGGGCCACGTCCCTTGTCAAGACGTGCCTCGATGACAATACCCTTTGCAGGTGCGTCGATAGGTGCCTTGAGCTCGAGGATTTCAGCCTGAAGCAATACGTTTTCGAGCAAATCATCAATGCCCTGCCCGGTTTTGGCGGACACGCCGATAAATGGCACGTCACCGCCGTATTCTTCTGGCACGACTTGTTCAGCGACCAGTTCTTGCTTGACGCGCTCGGGGTTACCCTCGGGCTTGTCGATTTTGGTAATTGCCACGACCATAGGCACGTTGGCAGCCTTGGCGTGATGGATAGCTTCTTTGGTTTGCGGCATGACGCCGTCGTCGGATGCCACCACCAGAATGACTATGTCGGTTGCCTTAGCACCACGCGCACGCATGGCCGTAAAGGCCTCGTGACCCGGGGTGTCAAGAAACGTAACCATGCCACGTTCGGTTTTGACGTTGTAGGCGCCGATGTGCTGGGTAATGCCGCCGGCTTCACCGGTTGCCACTTTGGTACGACGTATAAAGTCAAGCAACGAGGTTTTACCGTGATCAACGTGACCCATAACGGTAACCACCGGCGCTCTCGGCAGGGATTCGGCCTCGGGCCCTTCGACAGTGTCGAGGAAGGCTTCAGGGTCGTCAAGCTTGGCCGCAATGGCAGTGTGCCCTAATTCTTCGACCAAAATCATGGCCGTTTCCTGGTCGAGCACCTGGTTAATGGTAACCATTTGCCCAAGCTTCATAAGATGCTTGATGACCTCGGAAGCCTTAACCGCCATTTTGTGGGCCAGATCGGCCACAGTAATGGTTTCGGGCACGTGAACTTCGCGCACGATGAGTTCGACCGGCTGAATTTCTTTGCGCTCGACCTGCGCGTTGCGACCTCGACCGCGTGCACCCTTGCCCTTGGCACCTTTGCCGGCCTTGCCAGCGCCCGCACGCCAGCCGTCTCGACTAGGTGCTGCGGGAGGTGCGTCAACCTTAGCAGGTGCTTTCTTGCGCCCACTGTCGTTCCAGGACGAGGCAACTTCGGTTGCCTTGATGGTTTTTTTAACGTCAGTGGTTTTGGTGTCTTTCTTGGCGCCCTTGGCACCGGCAGGTTTATGCAACGTACCCGAAATACCACCGGCCTCTGGCTCAGGCGCTTTTAGCACCTTGCGTGGGCGATGGAGCATTTCGCGTAGTGCCGCTGCCTCAGCCTCGGCAGCGCGACGTGCGCGCTCGCGATCTGGATCAGCGGCTGACGCAGCACTGACGGGTGGACCGGCTCTGCGAGCGTTCTGCTTGCGCGGGTTTGCTGCAGCAGGCTTGGCGGCACTGGCAGATTCTGTAGCGGGCTTGTCTTGCGACACTTTATTGTCTTTGTCAGGTGTATGGGCGGCAGACGAATCGGCCACAACCGGCTTTGCTTGCTGGGCTGGCTTATCTTCAGCCACAGGCGACGGTGCAGACGCCGTTGCGACTTCTGGTGTCGAACCGGAGGTGCTTTCGGCGGACGCGCTGTCAGCGTTGGCAACTGGCTCGGCCTGATCGGTCGCCGGGACGGACCCTTCGGCAACCGACGGTGTAACGACGACGGGCTCAGATGGCTGGGTGGCGACAGGCTCAGGCTTGCTTTCGGAAGCTGTAGGCTCAGACGCCTGCACAGGCTCCTCTGCTTTAGGCGCATCGCTGACAGCCGCATCAACGGATGTAGGCTCAACCACGTTGTCAGCAGAGACGGGTGCGTCAGATACCGATGCGACAGGTGCCACAGACTCGGCAGACGCGGGAACAGTTGCGGACGAAGATTCGGACGTGGCTGGTTGCGCAACGACTTCGTCTTGGTCAGCAGCGGCCTCTGCAACAAGCTCGGCTGGATCACGCTTGACGAATACGCGCTTTTTGCGCACTTCGACCTGAATCGTGCGCGAGCGGCCGGAGCCGTCCGCCTGCCTGATTTCGGAGGTTTGGCGGCGTGTAAGCGTAATCTTCTTGCCCTCGCTGCCGCCGTGGGAACGGCGCAACGACTCAAGCAGTTTCGCCTTGTCCGCGTCGGTGACGACATCGTCGACCGACTTCAGTTCAATGCCTGCCCCACGCAGCTGCTCAAGCAGCGCGTTGGCGGGCATTTTCAGTTCATCAGCGAACTGGGCGACGGTGTTACTCGGCATTCGACTCTCTCTTGCTTTCTACAGCTCTTATTCAATAAACACACCCTGACTCATATGTTGCATATGCGTCAGGCCTCGTCGTCAAACCAATGGGCCCGGGCGCGAATGATAATTTGACCAGCTTCTTCTTCTGAGACACCGATCATTTCGACCAGCTCGTCGGCGGCCAGCTCGGCCAAATCATCAAGGGTAAGGACTTTATTTTCAGCCAGCTTTGCAATGAACTCTGGCGTCAGGCCCTCGACCTCGCGCAAATCTTTGGCGACGGTCTGTACCCGCTCTTCCTGGGCAATGGCTTCGGTGAGCAAGGCGTTGCGTGCGCGGGTACGCAGCTCGTTGATCGTATCTTCGTCGAAGGCTTCGATTTCGAGCAGCTCCTGGAGCGGCACGTAGGCGATCTCTTCAAGCCCGGTAAAGCCCTCGTCGATAAGGATATCGGCGACTTCTTCATCGACATCGAGCCTGCTAATAAAGGTTTGACGTAATACCGTGCGTTCTTCATCCTGGCGACTCTGGCTTTCTTCGGGCGTCATGATGTTGATCTGCCAACCGGTAAGCTCTGAGGCCAGGCGCACGTTTTGCCCACGGGCACCAATGGCCTTGGGCAGGTTTTCGGCGTCGACCACGACATCCATGGCGTGTTTGTCTTCGTCGACGACGATGGACTCAACATTGGCCGGTGCAAGTGCGCCAATGACGAATTCGGCGGGGTCATCTGCCCACAGCACGATATCGACCTGCTCGCCACCAAGCTCATTACGCACTGCCGTGACGCGCGAACCACGCATACCGACGCAGGTGCCGATAGGGTCGATGCGTTTGTCATAAGCCACCACGGCAATCTTGGCGCGAACGCCCGGATCACGCGCTGCCGCTTTGATATCAAGCAGGCCTTGTTCCATTTCGGGCACTTCGTTTTCGAAGAGCTGGCGGATGAACTCGGGCGCGGTACGTGACAAAATAACCTGCTGGCCACGCGCAGCATGATCAACCTTAAGCACCCAGGCGCGGATACGATCGCCGACGCGGATGTTTTCTTTAGGGATCATCTCGCTGCGCGGCAGCCTGGCTTCAATTTTGCCGGTTTCGATAATGGCATCGCCTTTATCCATGCGCTTGACGCTGCCGGAAACGATATTTTCGCCACGTTCAAGGAAGTCGTTGAGTACCTGCTCGCGCTCGGCATCGCGAATTCTTTGCAAAATAGCCTGCTTGGCCGCCTGAGCGCCGATACGACCGAACTCTTCAGGCTCGAGCGACTCTTCGATGTATTCACCGACTTCAATACCAGGCACAATTTCTTGGGCGTCGGAACACATTTCTTGACGGTCAGGCTCTTGCAAACCCTCTTCGTCAGGAACAACAAGCCAGCGGCGATAGCCTTCGTGCTCACCCGTCGCGCGGTCTATGGTTACCCGTATATCGGCGTCATCCGTGAAGCGCTTTTTCATCGCAGAAGCGAGGGCGCTCTCAAGCGCACCGAAAACAACTTCGGGCTCCACGTTTTTTTCACGCGCTAAGGCGTCAACCAGTAAAAGAATTTCGCGACTCATCGCTTCTTACCCTTGAAATCAAGAATGGGATCTAGTTTGGCACGATCGACATCTTCGAAGGTGAAATTAAGCACACTTTCTTGGCCTGACTTCGCGTCGAGCTCAAGCTCGAATTCGGGGGTGGCCGGAGCATCGGCACCCTGCTCTTCGGGTGCGCGCAATATGCCCTTAAACACCTTGCGATTATCTATAGGCTCACGCAGCTTGACTTCAACATGCTCGCCATCAAACCGGAAAAAGTCTGCCAGACGTTTCAGAGGACGATCAGTACCCGGAGAGCCAACTTCAAGACGCTGATAATCGATGTTTTCCACCTCGAACACACGCGACAGCTGCCGTGAAACAAGCTCGCAGTCTTCTATGCGCACACCTTCGGGGCGATCAATCGTCACAAGCAGCAACCCCAGGGGCGCGCGCTCGACGTCAACCAGCTCGATATCGATGCCGGCCAGTGCCTCTTGTGTCAAAGCAAATATATCTGCCATAAAATCCAAAAAAAAGTGGGCTGTATGCCCCAGCCCACTATTATCGCATCACGGAGCACTGATCGGGCGTGTGCAAGCCGCCTGGCGGCTTGGAATAGCCAGCTGCTGCGCCTTAACCCAATCAGTACGAAAATTACCCTGACGCATTCGAAAATGTGCCGCTACGATTGTTAGCCTAGGTTGCACCCAAACAAAAACAATATAGCTGTAAAGCCCTATATTCTAACAGAGATTCGGAAATTTTCCTGTTATGTCTAGACCTTACGGGCAAAAAGCAACAGTAAACGGCCTTTACACCTGCTTTTATACAAGCAGAAACCGCAGCACAGGCAGCGGCCGTGCCTTTAGTTGATGCGCATGGGCAGTGACGAGAACCCACTGGCCGGAAACACCGCGCGTACCGGCTCACCCGCCAACGCCAATTGTTTTGTGCCGGCGAGCAGCTCTTCGAGCAGAATGCCCAGCTCCATGCGAGCCAGGCCCGCTCCCGGGCAGACATGAATACCAGCCCCATACAACAGGTTATGCGCTGGATCACGATCAAGACGGAACTCATCTGGATCACCAAACACCTGTTCATCGCGGTTGGCCGAGGCCCACAAGAGGGTGATGCGGTCGCCAGCCTGGATATGGCGACCACCCAGTTCGACCGCACGTGTCGCGATGCGGCGGTTAGCAACAAGCGGCGCATGCATACGCAAGATCTCGTCGATGGCGGCGGGGATATGCTGGGGTTGGCAGCGCAGCAAATCGGGAAGTTCAGGATGGCTCGCAAGATAATGAGCGATTATACCGGCACAGGCCGCAATCGTACCCAGCTCGCCCGCCGTCCAATTGCGCAGAATGCTGACGATTTCTTCATTGGTTAATTTTCTGTCTTGAACCTGCGCGTGAGCAAGATAAGAAGTGATATCGCCAGTCTCTGTATCGCCAGCCTCGCGACGCTCGTCAAGCAGTGTTCGGATGTACCCGTCAAATTCATCTGCCAGCGCTGACAGTAGTTTGCGATCACCGGCCAGGGTGGCGGCCTGGTTGCGCTGCAGCCAGTTTAACAAGGGAGCGTGCAGGGATTCGGGCCACCCAAGATAGTCACACTGCACATTGACCGCAAATTGACGGGCAAACGTACCCATGAACTCGACCTGCTGAGACCGCGGCAGCGTGTCAACCAGATCCGCTGCCACGCGACGGCAGGAAGGCGCAAACCGCTGAAGCTGGGCCTCACTGAAACAGGGCTCGATGACCCGACGAAACACGTCGTGCTCGGGCGGATCCATGCCGTTGGGCACGGATACATGGCGTGAAACCCGACTGCTGAATGTGTCGTGATCATTTAGCACCTGCTTGACATCGTCATGCCTGAATACTGACCAGCCCATGTAGGCGCTGTGCGCAACCGGGCACCGCCCACGCATTTCATCATAGGCAGAGATCTGGTCTTGTTGCACCGCTTCGGCGCGTGGATTCCAGTCGTCATCGGGTTGGTCGCACAGCATGAGCGTTTCCTGATATGGGGGTTGTATTAATGGGTGAAGGCATGCCAGAGAGTGAAGGGGCCAGGTAGGGCCCAGCCTGCCGCTGAGACATCTCTGAGTTATATCTCAGGGTTGACCCTAGGTACTTGATGGGCATCAATTCGGACCCGCCGCGTGACCAAAGCTTGATATATCGCAAACAAGCCTGAAACCACGCTTACTCTCACCGCTGCGGCTTGCGCTAGATCAATCCCCATCCAAGTTGACACCAACTAGCATTCAACGACTCACAAGACACCAATAGAGTTATTGAATGCCCAGCTTCCCTTTCGCAGTAACCAGGCATGCGGCGCATGTAGTTTTTTTATTGTTACTGAGCCTGTTCTGTATTCTGCTTCCGGCGCACTCTGCTCAGGCACAGAAGCTGCCGGTGTTTCTGAAGCAAATGACGACGCCAGACATTTTTCCTGGTGCCGACCGCCTGGGCCCGGTCGAGGGCAAGCCGCCTGTCGCTCGTGCCTACGCCGGTGACAAGCAGCTTGGCTATGTGTACCTGACGACCGACATCGTCAACACGCGAGGCTACTCAAGCAAGCCCATTGATACGCTGGTGGCCATCGACAACAATGGCAAGATTGTCGGCGCGCGGCTGGTAGAACACCACGAACCCATCGTCCTCATCGGCATACCCGAATCCAAGGTGGAGCACTTTATTCAGGGCTACGTGGGCTTGAATTTTCTCGAGTCGCCCCCCCGCCCCGGCGCACCCACACCCGTGGACATTGTGAGCGGCGCGACGGTAACGCTAATGGTGATCGGCGACAGCATTACCCGCTCATCGATCGCGGTCGCCCGCGCCTACGCAAAAGTGACCGACGATACCGCCTCAGGCGCTGCAACAGCCGGGCCAGCACCTATCCCCCGTATTGTTGACCCATCCGTGACGGACATCAAAGACTGGAGCACGCTGCTTGCTGAAGGCGCGGTCGCCAATCTGCACCTGACTGTTGCCGACGTCAACAAACAGTTTGCAGACACCGGCCGCCAGAATGCCATTGATCACCCCGAGCCGGGCGAACCGGACGACCAGTTCATTGATCTATACACCGCTTTGGTCAGTTCCCCGTCCATCGGACGCAGCTTGCTGGGCAATGTCGCCTGGGAACGCCTGCGCGATCGTCTGAAGCCCGGTCAGCAGGCCATTCTGGTGGCGGGCAACGGGCCCTACTCATTCAAAGGTTCTGGATACGTGCGAGGCGGTATCTTCGATCGCATCGAAGTCATCCAGCACGAACACAGCTTCCGCTTTACCGATAGAAATCATCAGCGGCTGGCCACGCTGGCTGCCTCCGGCGCACCTCGACTTACCGAGATCGCGCTGTACGTAACCCCTGATGATGCCGTTTTCAGCGCCGCCGAACCCTGGCGCCTGCAACTCATGGTTCAACGGGTTATCAGTGTCAAAGAGAAGGCCTTTGTCACCTTCGACCTTGACTATGCCTTGCCCGCTGCGTACTCCATGCCTGACCCGGAAGCGGCGGCAGCCGCTGCCCAGCTTGCGGCCGCAACGGCGGCCCGCGCAACCCAGCCAGGCCCCCAGAGCGCAGCAGCTGCCGCGACGGGCGCAGCAGACGACGCCGGTTATGACCCTGAGGCCAGTTCAACGCTGTGGAAGCAGATCTGGAAAGCCAAAACGGGTCAGATTGTCGTCGTGTCTATCGCATTGCTGATACTGATGTGTGTTTTCTTTTTCCAGGACCAGCTTGCGCGTCGCCCAGTTTTCTATGATCGGTTCAGACTGGTATTTCTGACATTTTCACTGGTTTGGCTGGGCTGGTACAGCCAGGCACAACTTTCGGTGGTCAACGTACTGACATTTTTCAACGCCGTACAGACAGATTTTCGTTGGGAATATTTTCTGATGGACCCGGTGGTGTTCATTCTCTGGTGCGCCACCGCCATTTCCCTGATTTTCTGGAACCGTGGTGCGTTTTGCGGTTGGCTTTGCCCATTTGGCTCGCTGCAGGAGCTGACAAACCGCATCGCCAAAAAGCTGGGCATCAAGCAGATCACAGTGCCACATGGCGTAAACACACGCCTGTCTGCCCTAAAGTACATCGTTTTTATTATGTTGTTTGGCGTGGCGTTCTACGACCTGGCTCTGGCCGAGCGCCTGTCCGAGGTGGAACCCTTCAAGACGGCCATTATTCTGAAGTTCATGCGCTACTGGCCATTTGTGCTGTTTGCCGTGCTGCTGCTTGTTGCAGGCCTGTTTATAGAGCGCTTTTTTTGCCGCTACCTGTGCCCACTGGGCGCAGCCTTGGCCATCCCTGCACGTCTGCGCATTTTCAACTGGCTCAAGCGCTACAACGATTGCGGCAACCCATGTCAGCGTTGCAGCAACGAATGCCCGGTTCAGGCCATTAACCCTGAAGGCGACATTAACCCGAACGAATGCATTCAGTGCCTGC
Organism: Alcaligenaceae bacterium; assembly: GCA_013416395.1. GTDB lineage: Bacteria > Pseudomonadota > Gammaproteobacteria > Burkholderiales > Burkholderiaceae_B > Allopusillimonas. The sequence continues at coordinate 704,298 of JACCEP010000002.1, read as the reverse complement.
ACTGCCAGATGCTGTACCACCACAACACCAAATGCCCGCACTTGATCCAGAAAAATGCACGACGACAGCGCAATCGTCCTGCGCCGGGAAGTGCGAAGCTGGAAGAAACCGTGGCGCGCTACACCCCCGGCAATGACGGTGAGGCAGAGCCCAGGCGCCAGCCCGGCGTACGCCCCCGTGCTATCGCCGACGATGCGCCGACAGCCTGATGACCAACCTAACAATAACCATTTGCCACTACCGTCTCACAGGCGGTCGGCATTTCAATCGCGCTGACATACAAGCAAATTCCGTATGCCAGACGCCCCATGACTCAAGGAGTTAATCATGTCTGACCAGAAAAACGCCAAATCCGGGATATCCCGGCGCGGCTTTCTTGGCACTGCAGCCCTCACAGGGGCTGCGGGGTTTGCAGGCGGAGCGCAAATGTCGACCGCCTTCGCCAAAGATTCAAAAACAAAAGGCCAGTCTGGCCACGTCGGCCCCGGTGAACTGGACGAATACTATGCGTTCAACTCCAGCGGACAATCGGGTGAGCTGCGCGTATTGGGCCTGCCCTCCATGCGCGAATTGGTACGCATACCCATTTTCAATCGCTGCAGTGCAACCGGCTGGGGTCAGACCAACGAGAGCAAGAAGATTCTGACCGAAGGGCTAATACCTGAGACACGTGAGTATCTGAAAGACCAGGGCGGTCTGTTCATGAACGGCGATGCGCACCACCCGCACATGTCGTTTACCGATCAGACCTACGACGGCCGCTATATCTTTATCAACGACAAGGCAAATAATCGTGTCGCGCGTATCCGCTGCGATGTGATGAAAACCGACAAGATTATTGAATTGCCTAACGTTCACGGCGTGCACGGCCTGCGCCCGCAGCGCTATCCGCGCACCGGCTACGTGTTTGCCAACGGCGAACACATCGCCCCCATGAACAATGACGGCACGGTTCTTGACAACCCGAAAGAAAACTTCTTTGCCATCTATACCGCCATTGACGGCGACACCATGAAAATTGCCTGGCAGGTCATGGTTGATGGCAACCTGGACAATGGTGATGCCGATTATCAGGGCAAGTATTCGTTCGCCACTTGCTACAACTCGGAAAAAGGCCTGACGCTGGCAGAGATGTCGGCCAACGAGCAAGACTGGTGCGTGGTGTTCAACATTAAACGCATTGAAGAAGCTATCGAGAAAGGCGACTACAAAGAGATAAACGGCGTCAAGGTCGTCGATGGCCGCCACGGCTCCAAGTACACCCGCTACATCCCGGTACCCAACTCGCCGCATGGCTGCAACGCCGCACCTGACGGCATTCACCTCGTACTCAACGGCAAGCTTTCCCCCACCGTTACCGTGCTGGACGTGCGCACGCTGGACGATTTGTTTGACGACAAAATCAAGCCGCGTGATTGCGTGGTGGCTGAACCTCAACTGGGTCTTGGCCCTCTGCACACGGCCTTCGATGGGCGTGGCAATGCCTACACAACATTGTTCATCGACAGCCAGATGGTGAAGTGGAACATTGACAAAGCCCGCCGTCAGTTCAAAGGCGAAGATGTCGACCCCATTATCCAGAAGCTGGATGTGCATTATCAGCCCGGACACAACCACACCACCATGGGCGAGACCAAAGAAGCCGATGGCAAATGGCTGGTTTCGCTAAACAAATTTTCAAAAGACCGTTTCCTGAACGTAGGCCCGCTAAAACCTGAGAACGACCAGCTTATCGACATCTCGGGTGATGAGATGATCCTGGTTCATGACGGCCCCAGCTTTGCCGAACCGCATGACATGTGCCTGGTCCACGCATCAAAAGTGCAGCCACTCAGTGTCTGGAACCGCGACGACCCTATGTGGGAAGACGCCCGCAAACAGGCCGAGAAAGACGGTGTCACCCTGGAAGGCGCGGCCGACGTGATTCGCGACGGCAATAAAGTACGCGTTTACATGGTTGCCGTGGCGCCGCAATTTAGCCTGGCGCAGTTCGAAGTCAATGAAGGCGACGAGGTGACGGTCATCGTAACCAATATGGAAGTCATCGAAGACCTTACACATGGCTTTACGCTTGGAGGCCATGGCATTGCCATGGAAGTTGGGCCTCAGGCAACGTCGTCGGTCACATTTACCGCTGGCCGCCCCGGCGTGCACTGGTACTACTGCCAGTGGTTCTGCCACGCGCTGCACATGGAGATGTCCGGCCAAATGATCGTCAAGCCCAAGAAATCGGCTTAAATGACCATGCCGCAGCCAACCAGATCTACAAGCCATCTGGCGGCGAAAGCCGGCATGACGCTGGCCGCCCTCCTGCTCTGCGCAGGACCGGCCGGCGGTTTGCTGGCGGCCACTTATACAGTGGCCGCCGGTGACGACCTGCAGGTTGTTATCGATGCGGCTGAACCGGGTGATGTCTTGCGTCTGGCCCCGGGCAACTACGCCGGTAACATCGTGGTGTCCAAGCCACTGACGCTGGAAGGCCCTGAAAGCCGCCAGGCCGTCATTGCAGGGACACGAAACGGGCGTACTGTCTGGATAAAAGGCGAGCGCGTCACCCTACGCAATGTCACCGTCACCTTGTCGGGATTGAGTCTTCCAGACATGGATGCCGGTATTTTTCTGGACAGAACCGCCAACAAGGCACTAATCGAAAACAACGACGTGCTCGACAACTCGGTTGGCGTGTATGTGTGGGGGCCCACCGACGCGCTGGTTCGCAACAACCGCATTGTTGGCAACAAAGATCTGCGCATGGCCGAGCGCGGCAATGGGGTCACGCTCTGGAATTCGCCGGGCACGCACGTTGTGGGCAACCACATTTCTTACGGGCGCGACGGCATATTTGTAAACACCAGCAAGAACAACCGCTTTGAAGACAACCATTTTTCAAACCTGCGCTATGGCGTGCATTACATGAATGCTGATAACAGCCAGGTTGTGAATAATGTGTCAGAAGGCAATGACATCGGCTATGCCATCATGTACTCGAAGTACATTGAGGCCACAGGCAACGCGTCCATCAATGACCGCGAGCAGGGGCTCATGTTCAATTACGCCAATCAGTCCATCATCACTGGAAATGCCGTGATCGGCAGCCAGAAATGTGTGTTTATCTACAACGCCAACAATAACCGCATCCAGAACAATCATTTTGAAGGCTGCGGCATAGGCGTGCATTTTACGGCCGGCTCAACCGGCAACACCATTACCGGCAACGCCTTCGTAGGCAACCGCAACCAGGTCAAATATGTGGGAACACGCCACATGGACTGGTCCGACGAAGGTCGTGGCAATTACTGGAGTGACAACTCGGCGTTTGATCTGGACGGCGACGGGGTGGCCGACACAGCGTACCGACCCAACGATATTATTGATCAAGTCGTCTGGCGCGCACCCTCAGCACAACTACTGTTGAACAGCCCGGCCGTCTCGCTGGTGCGATGGGCTCAGACGCAATTTCCGGCCATTCTGCCTGGCGGTGTTATCGATAGCGCGCCACTTATGCAGGCGCCCGACGCGCCTGCACTCAGATTACATATTAAGGACTCATCATGACAGCACACGTCTCGCTGTCGGGTGTCAGCAAAGTCTATGGCTCGGTTCGCGCCGTCAACGACGTGACGCTCGCGCTCGAACCGGGTGAGTGCGTTGCACTGGCTGGCCACAATGGCGCCGGCAAAAGCACACTGATAAAACTGGTACTCGGCCTGATCCGCCCAACTGCAGGCACCGTAAAACTGCTGGGCTGCGAAGCGTCAGGCCCAAGCGTTGTAACGGTGCGCCGTGAAGTCGGCTATCTGCCCGAAACCGTCGCATTGTACCCATCACTGACGGGTGTCGAAACATTGGCATTTTTCGCAAAATTGAAGGGGCTACCCTGCGACGACAATGAGCGGTTGCTGTCGCGCGTGGGTATTGCACGAGCCGCCAAAAGGCGGGTGGGTGGCTATTCCAAAGGCATGCGCCAACGACTGGCTCTGGCGCAGGCCATGTTGGGCAAGCCCAAAGTACTGCTGTTCGACGAACCAACCACCGGGCTGGACCCGGCATCGCGCCTGATGTTTTATGAAATCGTGCGCGAACTGCGCGACAGCGGTGCAACGGTATTGCTGAGTACACACGTATTGACCGAATTGGAAGGCAATACAGACCGCGTCATTGTCATGAAAAATGGCAGCAAGGTCGCTGACGGATCCATGTCGGCATTGCGCCGCAGCTCCAACCTGCCGACACATATCCGGGTCACGCTGCCACCGGGCGCGTCCGCCGGGTTGTTGCCTGACGGCTGGACTTCCGCCGGAAGCACAAGCTATGAACTTGCCTGTGATGAGCAGGAAAAAGTCGCCGCGCTGTGCAGCCTTGGCAGTCTGACCACGCAAGGTCTGGCTTTTGAGGACATTGAGGTCAGGGCCCCCAGCCTGGATGACATGTATGCCCATATTCTGGAACGGGAGGACGCATGAGCGCCATCTTTATCATCGCTGGTAAAGAGTTTCGCGATGGGGTGCGCAATCGCTGGATTCTCGCCACGACACTATTGCTGGCCATGCTTGCGCTTTCGCTCGGTTTTCTGGGCAGTACGCCCACGGGCGCAGTCAAAGTCGACCCACTTACGGTTACCGTGGTCAGCCTTTCTAGCCTGTCTATATTTCTGGTTCCGCTGCTGGCGTTGTTGCTGGCCTATGACGCCATTGTTGGCGAAATCGAACGCGGCACCATGTCACTGCTGCTTACCTACCCGGTTGCGCGCCGCCATGTTCTCATAGGCAAATTCATAGGCCATTTGTGTATTTTGTCACTGGCCACAATTATTGGCTATGGCACGGCCGGCCTGGCCTTGCAACTGGTGCACGGAGAGCTGAACCTGGCAGCCTGGGCCCCGTTTGTGTCGCTCATTGCCGCCAGCATACTGCTTGGAGCAAGCTTTCTGGCCATGGGTTATGTCATCAGTGCATGCGTGCGCGAGCGTACGACTGCTGCCGGCATTGCCCTTGGCGTCTGGCTGTTTTTTGTCGTCATCTATGACATGGCATTGCTGGGCGCGCTGGTCGCTGACCAGGGCCGCTTTATGGGTGCCAGCCAGTTAAATATGTTGTTGTTGCTCAACCCTTCAGACGTATACCGCCTGCTCAATCTGACAGGCTACGAAAATATTTCGATGTTCTCCGGCATGGCTGGCCTTAGCGACCAGGCGGGGCTCAGCATGCGAACGCTCATTATCGTGCAGTTACTGTGGGTTGCCGTACCCTTTTCTCTTGCCAGCCTGTTTTTCAAGCGTCGTCAATTATGAGGTTTCCGATCACATCACGTACTACCATGGCTTGCCTGCTGCTGGTCAGCCTGCTGACCATGGCGGCGTGCACGCCGAAAGAGCGGGTTCCGGCACCCCTGCCGCAAGAAATTTCGCTCGACGCCGTTGGCCATTATTGCAGCATGAACCTGGTGGAGCACGCAGGCCCCAAGGGCCAGATATTTATTGAAGGCAGATCGCAGCCAGTCTGGTTCACAGCCATCAAACAGGTTTTCGCATACACCCTTTTGCCCGAAGAACCCAAGGCCATTACCGGCATCTATGTTAATGACATGGGCAAGAGCAAAAGCTGGGATCAGCCCGACACGGGCGCCTGGATCGCCGCACAAGAAGCCTGGTACGTTATCGATAGTGATTATGTCGGAGGCATGGGTGCAGAGGATGCCGTACCCTTTGGTGACAAAGCGGAAGCGGACTCATTTGCTGCAAAACATGGGGGGCAGGTCGTCGCCTACGCAGACGTGCCCGAAGAATACGTGTGGCGGCAGTAACCACTACAGACACCTGAAGAACACAATTATGAAACCACTACGACCACTCCGCCGCCGCTTCATAGGCATTGCGGCCACCTGCACAGCTCTGGGAATGGTGCCCGGCCTGACGCGACGCACACTGGCCGGTGCGCCAGAAACTAGTTCGTGGAAGGCAAGCGAAGTTTCGCCTGATATTGTTATCTGGCGTGGCACCGGTGCATCTGCCGACACAACCGTGTGGCGCGGCATTGCACTCGGTGCGGACGCTGAGCTGCGCATTATCCACCCGGACGCAGCCTTTGCCCAGGATATGGTGACGCGCTCAATAGCAGAGCTGCGCCGCCTGGAAAAAACATTTAGCTTGTATCAGCATGACAGCGCCCTGAGCCGCCTGAACCGGGACGGCGCATTGCACAACGCCGATACCGATTTTCTGATGTTAATGAACGACGCAGTGCACTACGCCGCACTCACCGATGGCGCCTTCGACCCGACCGTGCAAACGCTGTGGGAGTTATACGCCAACCATTTCGCCGAGCATGGCACGTCGTCAGCCGGCCCATCCGAAGAAGCTGTACAACAGGCTCTGCAACGCGTCAATGTTTCAGCCATTAACGTGACCGACACACAGATCCAGTTGCAGCCTGGCATGAAGGTAACGTTCAACGGCATTGCACAAGGTTATATCACCGACCGCGTGACTGATTTGCTTCGCAATGCCGGACTGGATCGCGCCCTGGTCGACATGGGTGAAATCCGGGGGCTAAATAAAAACCAGAATGCGCCGGCATGGCGTGCGGGGCTGAAAGACCCGCAATCGCCAGACAAACTGCTTGAAACAGTTTTGCTGACGAATGACGCATTATCAACATCAGGGGGCTATGGCACCTGGCTCGACGACTCGGGCGCACATACGCATTTGTTCGATCCCAAAACCGGCGAAAGCCCCAGGCTATATCAAAGCGTTTCTGTGCTTGCCCCGCGCGCGACGACGGCAGACGCACTGTCTACTGCGTTCTCAGCGATGCCCGTATCCCGGGTTGAAAAAGTGGTGAAGCAGCTGGGTATACGTGCCTGGCTGATTCTGCCAGATGGGCAGATACTGGTTAAAGCGTAAAGCGCTAATAAGAGTGAGGCTCCAGGAGCGCATCCATGCTCTTTGGACAGCCTCTTGAAGCCCGGACGATTGTAGGATGGGGGCCATAACACCAATCGGAGTTTTGTTGGAGGATAAAAGCCTCAACACCAACCGGAGCGTGGCTAGAGGATAGGGACTACAGCACCAACCTGAGCTTGAAGTCATTTTCATACCTTGCAATGAAAGATACTTCAGAAGTAGGGACTGCGCCCAGCAAGCTACCTCAGAGATATGAACCGTGCCTAACTTTTGGGCTGGCAGCTCATGTCGGAGGCATCTAACAAAAAGGGCTGCGCATACAAGATGCGCAGCCCTTTTTTTGATCAGGCCTGGTTAGCGCTTGCGGCTACCCAGCTTGCCCAGATGAGACTCGTGCGCCGTGGCGCTGCGTGGTTGCCAATCGTCGCCACGCGCTCCACCGGCTGCACGCGGCGGCCGTGCCGACGCGTTAGCGGAACGCGGCTTGCTAGGCTTGCGAGCACCTGTCGCGTTGCCTGCACCCGCTGCACCGGCTGCCCCCGGCTTGTTGGTGCCCGGCCCTTTCGCGGTACGCGCGCCTGGCCCGCGACGCCGATGCTCAGAAGCACCCGCTTCTTGTGGCCCGCGCTCGGCAGGCCCACGTGCTCCACGAGCACCACGCGCGCCCTGACCACCTTGACCACCTTGACCACCCTGACCACCTTGAGCGCCTTGGCCTCCCTGAGCACCCTTGGGTCCGCGAGGCTTGCCACGTGCACCGCTTTTTGGACGTGCAGACTTGGCTGATGCATCAGGGTGCCCATTTGGCAGACCACCACTAAACATCATGCCTGTTCCATATGGATCAGATGGGTAGGCTTCGTTTGGAGTACCCGCCATTTTTCTTCCACCGGAAAGCGTTCCTCGGCGACTGACTTTGGCACCGTTTGTGCCGTTGCGCTCCAGCGTGCCATAACCCGGAGGCAAGGCGCTGTCGTGTGACAGAGGCTGGCGCTCGCGATGACCTGCGCCTTCTTCGTCATCGTCATCACGCAATAGGCCAAGCTGCAACATGAGTGCTGTAACCAGCGTAGGATCAAGCTCTTCCCAGCGACCACGGCGCAGATTGCTTGGCAATACGACCTCGCCAAAACGCGTGCGTATCAGACGGCTTACCGTAACCCCTGCCGCCTCGAACATGCGGCGCACTTCACGGTTACGCCCCTCATTCAAGGTGACACGATGCCAACGATTGCTGCCCTCACCCCCAAGAAACTCCAGGGAACCAAACTGGGCAACGCCATCTTCAAGCTGTATGCCTTTAAGCAGGCTGGCCTGCTGTTCGGGGCCAAGCTCGCCCAGAACACGTACAGCGTATTCACGCTCAGCGCCATAACGTGGGTGCATCAGGCGGTTAGCCAGATCTCCCGATGTCGTCAGAATGAGCAAGCCCTCGGTGTTCAGGTCAAGACGCCCGACCGAAAGCCATTTGCCGATCTTGATCTTGGGCAGGCGAGCAAAGACCGTAGCCCGACCTTCTGGGTCATCATGGCTGACGATTTCTCCAGCAGGCTTGTGATAAAGGATGACACGGGGAGGCTTTTTGGCATTGGGGCGAGCAACGGGTTTTCCGTTGACCCGCACTAAATCTTTGGGCCCGACCCGTTGACCAATGTGGGCAGGTTCACCATTTACCGACACACGGCCTGCAATGATCAACTCTTCCATCTCGCGGCGCGAACCGACACCGGCTTCGGCCAACACCTTGTGCAGCTTGGGCATGAGCGCATCACTGCCCAGATATTTGCCCAAACGTTGTGTCATCTGAACATCTTGCAGATAAGCCAGCGCCTGTTCAGTTTCTTTTTCGTTTTCGGCATGATCGGTGCGCCGTGGCTGTCGCTTGCCCGGCTTGTCGGCTGCAACGCCCTCGGGGCGTCGGCCTCCGCGCTTTCGGCCTCGATCGCTCGCTGCGCCCGCTTGCGCAGCCGCCTCAGCAGCCTCTGGCTGGGTGGCCGACGGGGTTACCGACTCAGCCGCTTTGGCTTTATCAGGGGTAGGCTTGCGACGTCTTGGCGCGCGAGCAGGCTTGGTCGCCGCCGCTGCGGGTGCTGCCTCAGCTGACTGCACGGAGGGAGATTCCGACTGCGCTGCCACGCCATCTGCTGCAGGTGCCGCTTCGCCCTGGGCATCTCCCCTACGTCTGCGAAAGGGTGTGCGCAGCTTGCGCCCACGCCCACGCGGCGCTGCAGGCTTCCCGTCGCCGCCGACTTCGGGCGTGGACGCGACGTCGCTAAACGGCAGGTCGTGTTGTTCGTTTGTGTCAGTCATAGATTTCTAACTACTCCGTGTGTATCTTATTTTCTGGCGAATCGTTTTCGTCAGAATCATTCATTGTCGTTACAGGCTTTTGACCCAGGTTTTCACTGTTGTTGCGCCACCCATGCAAATCTATGGGCATTTTTGAAGCGTCGACGGCTACCGTACTGGCAGCGTCATCAGCTTGAACAGTGGAAGCCTCATCGCCGGCCTCGTCAGGCAGTCGGACGCTTGTGGCGTCGACTGCTTCGTCATCCATTTGCGTGGCACCGGGTATGCCTGCATTTTCAGTACTTTCAATTTTGGCTTCATCCGAGACGTCACCGCCCTCGGCGCCTTGCTCGTCTGTGATCGAACTTTCGCCCTGAGAAACGTCTTGGGCAACCAAGACCTCTGAGGGCACCTCTTCAAGATCAAGCCCTGCCAGAACCGCCACCGCATTCTGCGATTCGAGTTCAGGCAGCTCGTCGAGCGTTTTCAAGCCGAGATCATCAAGAAACTGCCTGGTCGTGCCCAGCAATGCGGGACGACCCGGCGCATCACGATGACCCAGCACTTCTATCCAGCCACGATCTTCAAGCGTACGCACGATTTGCGTCGATACCGTAACACCGCGAATGTCTTCGATGTCACCCCGCGTTACAGGCTGACGCCAGGCGATAATGGCCAGGGTTTCGAGCACGGCCCTGGAATATTTTGGGGGTTTCTCGGGGTTCAGACGCCCAAGATACCGCTGCATTTCAGGGCGGCTCTGAAACCGCCAACCGGTGGCCAGTGCAACCAGCTCAAGCCCTCTGTCTTTCCATTGTTGCTGCAATATTGCCAGATAACCGCGTAGTTCGTCAGCAGAAAAATCTTCGATCGTAAAAAGTTTGCGTAATTCTGACGTAGGCATGGGCTGGTCGGCGCACAAAAGTGCAGTTTCCAGCACACGGATAATCTCTGTTTCAGTCGTCATTAAAGCCTGGAGCCCGTCACGGCTTGCATAAAAATAATGTATGGGTTAATATTGCTCTCTTCCAGACGCGGGGTGGAGCAGTCTGGCAGCTCGTCGGGCTCATAACCCGAAGGTCACAGGTTCGAATCCTGTCCCCGCAACCAGCTTTTCGAATGGGCCGATCAAACTTGATCGGCCCATTTTTGTTTTGGTTGGCATTGCTGTTGCCAAGTTCAAAAAAAGCAGGTGCTGCACGCATGACGTGTGCGCGACCATCTACCCTCAGTTTGGGGTGGGCGCAAGGCACGACGGATGCATTCGGGATATGAGACATTGTTCCCATTTTTATAAATAACCCACCTCGCGGCCAACACACTAGCTTGGGGCCGAAGCACGCGCGGTGCGTACTAAAAGCGAGGTACTACTGCGAAATATTTGTTTTCCATGTGCTTTTGCTCCGCTTGAGCATACCCGTTAATATACGGGGCACCCACGTATGGAAAAGCGCTGGCTTATAGTTTGTACGGTTTTTATAGCAAAGGCCCCAGAGCAGATCTTGAAGGGCCGGCCAGCAGGCGCATAGAATGCGTATCGTTTAGTTGAAAACTTAATTAACAATAGGCTACGTGACAAAGCACGCGCCCCAGCCTGGTGGCAGAATACGTTCATTACACCACTACAGGGCTTGCATTGCAACTAAACTCTGTCAAAAGTTGCGGGCAGACGACAAGCAGGGTTTGCTGCGCAACCGATCAGCCCTCTTCGAACAAGCTGACCAGGCCGGGTAAAGTTTGCACTGTATGGCAAACAGCACCCGGGTTAAGCGATCGCAAAAGGCTACGCACCCGGGAAAGCTGGCAAGACGATACCCGATCGGCATGAGTCAACAAAAGCACATCAGCACTTCGTATCTGCGCCAACGCCACATTGGCTGCGGCACCGGCGTCCTTAATTGCATCCACGTTTGTGCCATTGTTTGCCATCTCGTTTGATGCCTCACTTGCCACGTTGTTTGCATCGCTACTTGCATCGCTACTTGTGTCGCTGCTTGTGTTGCTACTTTTTTCGCTACTTGCCCCCCTCCCTGCGTCGCTGCCTGCGCTCATACTTGGGGCCCCGATTACAGCCCTGGTCACCTCGACGCCAGAGGCGTGCGCACGCTTCTTAACGGTGGCGTAGATGCTTTTATCGCCACGCTCGTTGTCATCGGTATTCGCTGTTGTATTGGCATCAGCCGCCTTTATCATCCGACCAAAGCTCAGACCGCTTGCAACAAGCGCACTTGTCGCGTGCGTGTCGGGCAGACGCTGCGTCACGTCAACAAGCGTCAGGCAGCCGGCATACACATAACGATCTGCCAAAAAACGCTCATACTCTACGAGATATTTGAATGTGGCCGGGTCGGCGCCCGCCGACGCCTCGATGACAATGCGCGAGAACTTCGGTATTTTGCGATGCAGGGCGTCCATGAACAAACGCTGCAGCGTCTGAACCAGATCGCCCCGCACCGCGCAGCACAGACAGCCCGCTTCGTGAATATAAATGCCTTCATTGACCTGATACGCACGCTGATAATCCATACCTACCAGGCTGTGCGACAGCACGACAACATTGCTCAGCCCCGAAATGGCATTCCAGCCATTTAAAACGGCAGTCTTGCCGCTACCCTGGCCACCTGCGATAACAGTGACAGGAATTCGTTTGCTCATATTTGCTCCGCGTTATGCCCAAGCTTAGCTGACCCGCCATGAACGCCAACAGCCTCAGGACGATAAACGCTATCATCTAGACAAGCCATACCTTTTGGCCAAGCACACCAGAGCAACAAACGAGCCTCACTACATTGACCACCACTTTCAGTCTTGTACACCGCCTTGATGAACTTGACGCCTCCGATTGGAATCGTCTGGCGGGCAGCCAGCCCTTTGTGCAATATGCGTATTTGCAAGGACTTTACCAGACCGGTTGCGCTGCAGGGCCCACGGGCTGGGCACCACACTACTTGCTGATGCGTCGAGATGGCGCGCTGGTCGGCGCTATACCGCTGTATCTGAAGTCGCACTCGCGCGGCGAATACGTGTTCGATCACGGATGGGCCCAGGCTTTTGCCCAGCACGGCCTCGATTATTACCCGAAACTGCTGTGCGCCGTTCCGTTTACGCCGGTGCCCGGCCCACGCCTGCTTGCCGCCACACACCAGGATCGCGTAGCCCTGGCTCGCCAAGCCATCCAGCTCACGGAGCAAAACGGCATTTCCTCGCTACATGTGCTGTTTCCACACCCACTTGATCAGGCCGCGCTCGAAGAGGCGGGGTTCATGGTGAGAGAGAACGTGCAATTTCATTGGTTTAACGAGGGATACCAAGACTTTGCTCAATTTCTCGCTAGCCTGAGCCAACAAAAGCGAAAAAAAATCAATCAGGACCGCAAGAAATCCATACAGGCGGGTATCTCATTTACCTGGCTTAACGGCGACGCGATTGATGATGACAGCCTAAAATTCTTCTACCGCTGCTATGAACAAACCTACCTCGAACACGGCAACCCACCCTATCTGAACCTGGCGTTCTTTGAGCATTTACGCGCCCATATGGCTGAAAACCTGGTTATTGTGCTCGCCCATCGTCAAGGCACACCGGTTGCCGCTGCGCTGAACCTGCGAGACCAGACACACTTGTACGGGCGCTACTGGGGCAGCATGACCTATATACCCGGGCTGCACTTCGAGACTTGCTATATGCAAGGCATTGAGTACTGTATCAGCCATGGGCTATCGGTTTTCGAAGGGGGGGCTCAGGGTGAACACAAACTCTCGCGAGGCCTTATGCCTGTTAGAACCTGTTCTGCGCACTGGATCGCCGATCCGCGCTACGCCCGCGCCATTGCTGATTTTCTGGATCAAGAAGGTGCGGCGGTCGGCCAATATATTGACACGCTGAAACAGCACGCTCCCTTTAAAAACACCCATTAAATGGGTGACGCATACAGTCTTTATGTGAATTGAATCTCACTCTGCCTGACGATGCAGATCACATAAATACACTGATTATTCTATTTCAGTGGCAAACTCGGTTTGCACCAGATCTCTTATTCAAGCAGCTTGAACATGGAGAACACTGATCGTGCAGCCACCGACGCCTGTCACCAGAAACCTGAATTACCAGACAGCGAAAAACAAAAACCAGGCCGCACAAAATGGTACCGTGCCAAGCGCCACCAGCGCCAACGCCAATAAACGATTACCCATACCCGCACTGGAAGTGCCCGCAACGCGCCACACCAGCCTAAGACTCCAGAGCATGGCCAGACCCAGCAGGGCAAACCGTGCTGTAAAAGCCCACGCCGTCGAGACGCCCTCGTGCTGCAACAGGGTCAACGTGGTGGCAGACAAGCCCAGAAACACACCCACACCGGCCGCAGGTATCAGGCCTTGCGCCAGCCGGTCAAGCGTGGCACTTGAGGCCGAGGCGCTGCTTCCAGAGGGGCCCGATGGACGCACGACAGGCGCATCTGAGGGAAGAAAACGACTGGCCGCCCACAGGCCGGCGTAAGCCGAGCCGCCAATACAGGCTGCCGCACCAAAAATAAACAGCAGAATCACTTCGGCATCCAGCCAGCTAAAGCTATCGTTCGCCTCGGGATAGTGCGTCAAAATAAACCAAGGGGCATTTTGCGCCAGCGGCCAGTAAATATCGTGCTCAACCAGCCAGACAGCCTGAGCCTGCTTGAGCACAACAAACCATGGGCTGGCACTCCACAAAAACGCGCCAACGGCTAGTCCCATCAGGCCAAACACGATCAATCGTGTTTGCCAGACGTCGCCGGGCGCCACGGTAACGATTTCGGCTTCAGGCGAACGCGGAGTAAGGTGCACTGCGCCACGATAATCACTACACCGCCCGCACATATGGCAGTCAGACGCACCTTTCATATGACGCATGGCAACCAATGGCGCACAGTTAACCGTCTCGACGCGCCGCGTAGGGTTACGCCAGGCGTCTTCGTCAACCTTGTAATGCCAGGGTGCCAGCTTGGCCAGCAACTGAAACACGCCATTAACCGGGCACAGGTATTTGCACCATACGCGCTTGTTACGACCATACAGCCAGCCGACGACCATGGCGGCCGCCGTAGAACCGCCAAGTACCGCAAGTACCGCCAAAGGGTACTGATACACACTGACCAACTGCCCATAAATCGTTGTCAGTGCAAAGGCAACAAACGGCCAACCACCCCATCGCATCCATTTGGGTATGGCCCGCCCCCTGCCATGCTCACTAGCCCACTCCGACAACATACCTTCCGGACAGAACCAGCCACACCAGGATCGCCCAAGCAGAGGCATGGACACCAGCACAAAAGGCCACCACACGCCCCAGAATGCAAACTGGGCAAAGACGGTCAGGTTATTGAAAACAGAGGCGGTGCGCCCAGGCAACGGCATCAGGGCAGGGACAACAAGCAAAGTCAGGTAGACGGCGACAATGCACCATTGCAGCCTGCGCAACCAGCGCGCATTGTCGCGAAGTAAATCGGCAAACCGATGTGCACCCGCCCGTAATGTGGATGTCGTCATGGATTCAAGCCAGCCTTGCGGCCAGCCTCGTACGTGTAGCGACATGGTCTGCTCGCCTGAGCAAAGACCAGACCACCAGCCAGTAGAGCACCCACACCACGACTTGAGACAACGCCGGGTAAGCACGATAGCCCGCGTAACTGGCCAGCACCTTGCCGATACCCCCCGTGGTATCAAGCAGCCACGAACTGTCCCATATGGGGTCAATGAGCGTGGGCATGACCCCAAGCGAAATAAGGTGATCGGTGCCCGAAATTAACAGCGAACTTGCCAACAACAACAGAACCACCTGGGTAAAGGCAAAGAAGCGCCGCCAGGTAATGAGTTTGCCGCCAAGCTGCAACAGCCAGAAGGAAAACAATGCCGCCAGGAAACCAACCACACCTGCCAAGGCCAGGCCCCAGCCCGAGCCTCGTGCTATGCCCGCCATCACTGTGCCATAAAGGAACACCACGGTTTCGCTGCCCTCGCGGGCTACGGCAATGGCGACAAGCGCAAACACACCCCACCAATTGTCCCGCGCCATCTCGTGATCAACACCATGCTGCAATGTTTTCTTGAGGCTGGCACCGTGACATTTCATCCAGTACACCATTTGCACCACCAGCACGGCTGCGACCAGCGCCATGCCGGCCTGAAACCACTCCTGCCCTTCGTCGGTCAGCCATTGAGCCACGCCCAGCAACACCAGCGCAAGCATGCCCGCAACCGCGAGACCGGCAAATACCCCGCCCCACAGCCACGGCAGCCCGCGGCGCCCTCGCGGACTCGCCCGCAACCACGTATAAAGAATGCCAACGACCAGCAGGGCTTCTACGCTTTCCCGCCAGACGATAAATGCGACCTGATCCATAGCAACCTGTACAGCTAGGGTTTGGGCAGCACAACAAGCGTGCCCTTGACGTCTTGATGAAAATCATCAAAGAATGGGTACTCGCCTGGACGAGATATGGTGATCACCACGAATGAACGCACACCAGGCCCAAGTACCTTTTCTTTGCGCAAGGGCAGGCTTTCGAACTCAACCGGTTGGTCACTCTCGTTGATCAGCTCAATTTTGAACTTGCCCGCTGGCACTTCGAGCCGTTGAGGCTCAAAACTGCCATCTGGCTTGAACACCAGCGTGAAGGTTGGCAACTCGGCGGCAGACGCCACTGCGGTGGCGACCCCCAGCACGATCACAACCAGGCCACGTACCCATGACATCATCAATAACCGCCTTTCTTGCCGGTGCCTGCAAACACAAATTCATAGTCAACAGTGAAAGGTTTAAACCACGGTTCTACGCCGGTCTCCTTGTCAATATGACGGCCAAAATGGTTCATTTTATTTGCCTCAGGCGAAGCAACCTCAAACTTGAGCTTGTACTTGCCTGGGCCTTCTAGTTTGACGTTATCGCCATAATGCGGGCCGTCGTTAGCGACCATAGGCATAAGATCACCCTGCAACACCTTATCGCTGCCCACCTTCTGAAGGGTGTAGCGAACATTTAAATACGGGGCCCATGCACCTTCGGGCAAACCGTTGGGGTTATCGGCCAGGGCGTGTATGTCAGCTTCGAGGTGAATGTCTGAATCTTTGGCATCGCGCATCATGCCGGGTGGATCCATTTCGACCGGTTGCAGGTAGACAGCGGCAACTTCAAGCCCGCCCTGCTCAGACGGCTCACCAATAGGGTATTCAAGGGCAAGTGCCGGAAAGGCCAGCGCGGTGCCCAGCACCAGAATTGATAAATGCTTGTACATACCCGCACACCCCACAATAGAATTAATTCTCATTATTATGAGGTAGGGTCTCTTACAGCAATCTGAATGCAGCCGGTTATCGTACTCGTTGATGCAATGAGTACGATTCCGGTTTATTTATCTTTATCAGAAGGGGGTACTGGCGGTTTAAAGGGAAACGCCGAGAACATAGAACGCGTTTGATCCTGCATTTGATCTTGCATTTGCACAAACAAATTTTTACTCTGATCTACGTAATTGCTCATCATGTTTTGCAGCATCGGTGCCTGCACGTTCATAAACTGCGTCCAGGCCTCCGGGCCAAACTGGTTGCCGTACATTCCTTTTGACTGCTCGGCCATGCGATCCTGAATATCCATGAAAGCCTGTATGTTTTTTTCAAGGTAGGTGCCCATCACCCCCTGCATGGCATGACCATAAAAACGTATGATTTGCGACAATGCCGTTGCAGAAAACATAGGCATGCCACCACTCTCTTCATCGAGAATTATTTGTAACAAGATACTTCGGGTCAGGTCTTCGCCCGACTTCGCATCGACCACCTGAAATACTGCAGTATCGAGCACGAGTTGCTTGACATCGACTAGCGTTATGTACGCGCTGGTATGCGTGTCATACAGGCGCCTGTTAGGGTATTTTTTGATCAGGCGGGGTTGCGTGCTGGGTTCTTCAGATTGGGTCATAGCATTGGCCAAACATAAGTAAAAGCAGAAGGGTGGAGAACTCTGGCCTGACGGCATGAGATCCTCCACCACGATTTGGAAAAACCTGAGCCCGGCAGTTGCCTGCCTGGGCCGACCTCGCCCCGAAGGACGAGGTTTGCGCGGTACTGCGCAGCTAACATTGAAGCCGGGTAATACACCTAGCCCATGTGCAGGCCACCATTTAATGAAAAATCAGCCCCCGTCGCAAAGCCAGCACCATCCGACGCCAGCCATGCAACCATAGAACCGATTTCTTCGGGCGTACCCAAACGTTTTACAGGAATGGTCGCCACAATTTTTTCAAGCACGTCAGGACGTATGGCTCGAACCATGTCGGTACCAATATACCCCGGTGAAATGGTGTTAACGGTTACCCCCTTGCTGGCAACTTCTTGCGCCAGCGCCATGGTAAAGCCGTGGATACCAGCTTTAGCGGTTGAGTAATTGACCTGGCCAAACTGGCCTTTCTGACCATTTACCGAACTGATATTAATAATACGCCCCCACTGGCGGCTGGACATATCTTCAATGACCTGCTTGGTCACATTGAACAGGCTATTGAGGTTGGTATCAATTACGGCGCGCCAGTCTTCGTGGCTCATTTTGCGAAACAGCCCGTCACGCGTGATGCCTGCGTTGTTGACCAGAACATCAACCGGCCCCAGTTCGTCACGAATCTTGTTGAACGCCTCGTGCGTTGAGTCCCAGTCAGACACATTACCCACTGATGCATGAAATTTGTAGCCCAGAGCACTTTGCTCATCAAGCCACTTTTTAAAATCACGGCTGGGGCCGCAGCCAGCCACCACATTAAAGCCCTCTTGTGCGAGCGTCTGGCAGATAGCGGTGCCAATGCCCCCCATTCCACCTGTTACATAAGCCAATTTGCCAGTCATTTTTATCTCCTTATTTTACGATCACGCCTGTCGCCACACCGTAACAATGCAGAACGTGCTCGTTAGCACTACACCGCCCGGGTTTTTACATAAGCCCCAGGCGCTTCTTCAATCGGCGTATGTCGGGCATTACCCAACCGTGTGCGCGCCTTTACCTGCGGCCCCGACTGCACTGCCAGCCATTCAAGCCACTCTGGCCACCAACTGCCCGAATGCTCTTGCGCCCCCTGCAGCCAGGCGTCTGGCTGTGCAGGCATATCGGAACAGGCACAGTCAACGCCATTCGACCAGTAACTGCGACGACCGCTGGCTGACGGGTTGATGACACCCGCGATATGGCCCGACGCACCCAACACAAATCGCATGGGTCCGCGCAGCAATTTTGTGCTGGCATATGCCGAATGCCACGGCACAATATGATCTTCACGTGACCCGTAAATAAATGTGGGCATGGTCAGAGAACCCAGATCCAGCGGGTAGCTATCCACCTTGACTCGGCCAGGGTGCTTGAGATTGTTTTCGAGGTAGGTATTGCGAAAATACCAGGTAAAGAACGGGCCTGGCAGGTTGGTACCGTCAGAGTTCCAGTACAGCAGATCAAACGCTCGAGGAATTTCACCTTTGAGGTAGTTACCTTCGACGTAATTCCAGACCAGCTCACCAGGACGCAAGAACGAAAAGGTTGTGCCCAGCTCGCGTGCCGACAACAGACCGCCGTCACCCAGTTGCTGCTCACGTGTCTGCGCATGCGCCTCATCGACAAACACGTCTAACACGCCCGTTTCTTCGAAATCGAGCAGCGTGGTGAGCAAGGTGAGTGAGCTTACGGGATCATTGCCTTGCGCATGTGCCAGCGCGAGTGCAGATGCAAGTAGCGTACCCCCCACACAAAAGCCCAGCGCATTGATCTGCTTTTGCCGGGTAACCGTGCTAGTAACTTTGATCGCCTCAAGTACCCCGTCTTGTAGGTAATCGGCCCAGGTTGCGCTGTCGATACCGTCTGTATCGGCTTCAAGCGGATTGCGCCACGAAACCAGCATGACGGTAAACCCGGCGGCCACGGCGTGCCGCACAAACGAATTGCTGGCCTGAAGATCAAGAATATAAAACTTGTTGATGCACGGAGGCACAACCAGCAACGGCTTCTGGTGAACCTTGTCGGTAAGCGGGGCATATTGAATAAGCTGGAACAGCGCATTCTGGTAAATGACAGCACCCTCGGTGGTTGCCACATTTTTCCCGAGCTCGAAACCAGACTCGTCCGTTTGCGTCATCCTGCCTTTTTGTATGTCTTGCAGCAGGTTGCGCATGCCTTTTAGCAGCGACTCGCCCTTGCTGTCTATCATCGTCTGTTGCGCATCAGGGTTGGTGGCAAAATAATTGGCTGGCGACATGGCTTCAACCCACTGCATGGTCGAAAACCGCAGACGATTGCGCAAGGCGTCACTAACCTGGGCGGCATCGACAAGCTGATCAACCACTTTGGCAGACAGCAGATAAACGTGCGCATTAAAAGCGTGCGCCGGACTGGCAGACCACGCCTCGCTGCGAAAGCGGCGGTCTTTGGGCGCGGTAAGTTGCCCATGTTGGGCAGCCGTAACAATACGCAGCCACTCTCGCGAGAACTCTGCCTGAATTTCTGCAAGAAGGTCCGGCGCGATCGCGACGGGAGCTGGCCATTTGGATGACGAAGGAGCGTTCAATTCAGACACCTGTTACAAAGCCTACATGTGGGATTCATCTTGTCGACCAAACAAAAAACTGTCAATCAGGGTAAGTCGCTACCCTCAGAAAAAATGCCTGCATCAACGCATCATTGAGACAGCCACGCCAACGTGGCCAGGCGACCCGTAACCCCATCGCGGCGATACGAAAAATACAACTCGGGCCTGGCATATGTGCACTCGCCACTTAACTCGATATGGCTGACGCCCGCTTTCGCCAGCTTATGCCGCGCCAGGGACGGCAAGTCGGCCAGCCATTTGCGCCCATCATCTTTGCTGACAAAATAAAGTGCGCTTGCTGCATCGTGCGCTACAAAAGCCTGGTAAACCTCGTCACCCACCTCAAAATGAGCCTGGTTAATGCCGGGGCCAACCCAGGCTCGCCACACGTTTACGTCGGGCCGACGCTGGCGCAACGCAGCCAACGTGTTTTCGAGCACACCCTGTGCAAGCCCTCGCCACCCGGCATGCGCCACACCCAGCGCTGTGCCGTCTGCACTAGCCAGCACAACAGGCAGACAGTCGGCCGTCATAATGGCCAACACGTTTTCGGGCTGCAAGGTAATCGCGGCATCGGCCTCAGGCACCGTCGCCTCGGGCATGCCGGCGTTTGCGTCACACGCATCGCGAGCGTCAAGCTCGCCCGACGGTAGGTCGCTGACAAACTCACCGCCTCTGGCGGTCATTACCACACCACGATCGGCATCGAACACATCGCTACCATGTACTTGTCGCAACCACACAGGCTCACCGGGCAGCTTGCTACGAAGCTTTTGCCGATTGAAGGCGACCTGCTTCGGGTCATCACCTGTATGCAACCCCAGGTTTAGCGACGCCCAGGTATGGGCACTGCCACCGCCCTGCCGGGTGGTACAGAAATAGTGAACGCCCCGCCAGGGCAGGCCAGATACGACGGCAAGCTCTTGGGCTTTAACATCGACTTCCGCCCGCATGGCCGTATCATCGCCCTGTTGCAAACAAGCCTTAGGCTTCAAAAGATTGCCTCCTTGCCCAACTACGTCTTGACGGACGAGGTCTGCACACAGGTGTGGTCAGGCTTTCCATAACACCTCATCAAGTACATGCTGAAAATCATCGGCCAGCGCAGCCTCGAAGCTGATACGCTGACCCGTGGACGGATCATCAAAGGCCAGGGCCCGTGCATGCAGCAGTTGGCGGTGCGCCCCACCAGCCTCTCGCCCACCATACAACACATCGGCGACAAGCGGATGGCGGATGCTGGCCAGGTGCACGCGAATCTGATGCGTGCGGCCGGTCTCGAGCCGACACGCCACCTCGGTAACCATTACGCCATCTCCGAGCACTCCCGATCGGTTCGCAACATAATGCGTAATGGCCGCTTTGGGTGCGACTGGCCTGTCAACCGTCATACGAACAGGCACTCTGGCATCGCGGCCTATTTCGCTCGTGACCGTGCCCGCCCCTGACAGCTGGCCATGAACCAGAGCCAGGTACTGGCGGCTGACACTACGTGCCTGAAGTTGCCGCACCAGATGCGTTTGCGCGCGTTCGTGCCGGGCCACCACGAGCAGACCTGAAGTGTCTTTGTCAAGCCTATGCACGATGCCGGCCCGGGCCACGCAGGCGAGCTCTGGAAACCGAAACAGCAGACCGTTGAGTAGTGTGCCGTGCCAATTGCCTGCGCCAGGATGTGTCACCAGCCCTGCAGGCTTGTTGATCACAACCCAGTCAGGGCTCTGGGCCACGACCTCGAACGCAATGTCTTCAGGGATGAATGCCTGCGATTCGGGCGGCAGCTGCGGCCAGATTAGTAGCACATCACCAGGGTAGGTCAGTTGCTTGTTACGCCCCGGACTGTCGTTTACCAGCACATGCCCGCCTTCGATCCACCCTTGCAGGCGACTGCGTGAATGCTCGGGCAAAAGAACGGCCAGCACCTTGTCGAGCCGCTCGGCCCGGGCACTTATTGGAAGACGAAAATGCAGCGGCTCACCAGGCGTTTGTGCCTCGTCAGGAGCATGCAAATAACTTTCTTTAGTGATATCTGTGTCAGGCATGGCGACAAATCATATAATCAGCCTGCAATGCTAACACCAAGGATGCTTTTGTGACTCGTACCGACCTATATACGTTCCGCCATCCCGGTTTCGTGCGCCTATGTTGCGCCGTCCTCGGGCTCATCGCTGTCTTGCTCGTTACGGGCTGCGGTTCCATCAAGCCAGAACAGGACACAACCGCAGGCTGGAGTGCCGAACGCCTGTACCAGGATGCCCGTGAAAACATGAGCGCAGGCAACTGGAAAGAGGCCCGAAGCCGGCTGGAAGCCGTTGAGGCGCGCTACCCCTTTGGGGGCTACGCCCAGCAGGCACTTATTGATCAGGCTTACGTCAACTGGAAAGATGACGAACCCGAACAGGCCCTTGCTGCCATAGACCGCTTCCAGCAGCAATACCCCAATCATGCCGGTACCGACTACATGTTGTACCTGAAAGGCCTGATAACGTTTACGCCGCCCAGTGCCGCGTTCAGCAAGTTCACGCGGCAAGACCCCAGCGAACGCGACCCCAAAGGCCTGCGTGAGTCTTATGATGCCTTCAATGAACTGATAACGCGCTACCCCGATAGCCGCTATGCCACCGATGCACGCCAACGCCTTACCTGGCTGGTTAGCACTATTGCTGACAACGAGGTTCACGTTGCCCAGTACTACTATGAGCGCAAGGCCTACGTGGCGGCAGCAAACCGCGCCAAAACCGTTATTACCGACTTCAAGGGTGTACCGGCCGCTGAAAAGGCCCTGTACATCATGTATCTGTCGTATGACAAGCTAAACCTGCCTGAACTGCGCGATGATGCCAAGCGCGTGCTTGACCAGAACTTTCCTAACAGCAAGTATTACGAGCAAGGGTTAGACGAGCCCCGCGGCACGCTCTGGAACCCTGTTAACTGGTTTTAGCCACATCGGGCAAAGCGTCCGGCAGGGGTTCTTGCCGGGCCTTCAGAAAGGCCAGCACCTGCGCCGGTTCGCGTGTTCGCGCAAACGGCGGCAGGCCGCGCCAAATCAGCTTGCCGTATGGTTTTTCAACGATACGGGTGTCACCTACTACCAGCACCCCCCAGTCAGACTCTGACCGTATCAGGCGGCCGGCACCTTGTTTTAGCGTAATGGCCGCCTCAGGCACCTGATATTCCATGAAAGGGTTGCCCCCTTCCGCCTTGCACAGGTTCAGGCGTGCTTCCAGCACGGGGTCATCGGGTGGTGCAAAAGGCAGCTTGTCAATCGCCACCAGCGTCAGGGCATCGCCGGGCACATCAATGCCCTCCCAGAAGCTTGCGCTACCCACCAGTACTGCACGCCCTTGTTGAAAGCGTTCGAGCAGCACTCTGCGCGAACTTTCGCCCTGCCGCAGCAACAGGCGATCTATGCCCAGATCCTCAAAATGCGTTTCCAGCATGTCGGCAATACGATCAACCGAACGCAGCGTGGTGCATAAAATAAGTACGCCGCCACGGCTAGCCTGTATGAGTGGCAGCAGCACTTCGACAAATTTTTCATTGAACACAGGTGAGTTAGGCAGCGGCAGCGCCTTGGGTACATACAGCACCCCCTGCTCGGGGTAGTTAAAGGGAGAGTCCCAACGTGCTGTTGTGGCATCCCAAAGCCCTAGCTGGCGCACAAAATGGCCAAAATCACCATTGACCGAAAGCGTGGCAGACGTAAGCACCCAGGCCTGCCCCGGTCGCCGAAAGCGTGAAAAGATGCGGGCAACAGACAATGGCGCACTATGCAAACGCATATGATGCTGGCTGTGCTCAACCCATCGCACCGCTGGCGTGTTGTCGTCATCCGCGCGTTTGGAGCGCGGGGCCGGTTTAACGTCGTCAGCAATCACGGCATTATCGTCGTTGGCCCCCCCCACACCTTTATGTACGCCCGCGCCCACCTTGGTCGCCTGCGGCAGCCCATCGTCGCTGGCGTCGGACTCATCACCGCCATCTTCTGCACCCGTGCCGCCCAGCCCCGGACGCAAGGCATTACGCCCCTGGCGATCGGGTTGACTCCAGCGAAACAGACGAGCCCTGAGGTCAAGGCAGTTTTTGTGGGCCGCATCCAGATCCGGGTGCTTTTCTTTGACAATGCCCAGTAGCTGCAGGCTTTTATCAAGCACGGCGAGCAGTGCCTCGAGCGCGTCATCAAACTCAGCACCGTTAGGGATTGCCAGAAAAGTGGCCTTGCGCCCCGGCAGCTTCTCGATGGGAGCAGCGACCAGCCTCAGATTGCGGGCTGCCTGCTCAATATTTTTACCTGCCTCGCTCCAGTTGGTGGACTCGCGGGCATAGGCCAGTCCGGCCGCTTCTGTGGCGCGTGCCAGGTCAAGCAGCTGGTGGGAAGATACGCTGGAGCCCAGAAAGCGTGTAGCAATATCAGGAAGCTGATGCGCCTCATCGAACACGACAAGGTCTACGTCAGGCAGCAGATCGGTAATGCCTTCTTCACGCAGGGCCAGATCTGCCATGAACAAGGCATGATTGACCACGACCACGTCGGCATCCTGTGCCTGCCGCCTGGCTTTGATTACAAAGCAATCTTTGACGAACGGACATTCCTGGCCCAGGCAATTGTCACGCGTGGATGTCACGCGATTCCAGATATCAGCGTCTTCGGGCACTTCGGCCAGATCACTGCGATCGCCCGTGCGTGATTGCTGGGTAAACACCTGGATATGCCGTAGTTGGCTTACTTCAGCACGTGACTTTAGCGCCCGGTCGTCACCGGACAAACGATCAAGATGGTAATGGCATACATAATTGCCTCGACCCTTGAGCAGCGAAACCGTTACGGGCAAGGCCAGTGCCTTGCGCAGCCGCGGAATATCGCGGCGGAACAACTGGTCTTGTAGTGTACGTGTGCCGGTTGACACCAGAACCTTGCCGCCGCTGAGGAAGGCAGGTACCAGATAAGCCCAGGTTTTACCGGTGCCGGTGCCCGCCTCGGCAATAAGCGTGGTGTGGTCAAGTGCCGCCTTCTCTATGGCCTGGGCCAGCTCAAGCTGGGCCTGCCGTGGCCGGTAACTGGGCACGGCCTGAGCAATGAGGCCGTCGCCGGCGAAAATATCAGAAAGTAGTTGGTCAAACATGAAAGCAGCCATAAATCGTAACGTCGATTTTCTCACAGGGGGTCGCACAACACCAATGGGCCAAAAATTTGTCCAGGTGCAGGCCCACGCACTGATGCCGTGGCAGCGCAACGGCCTGCCACCTTTACATGCGGCATTCGAGCCATAGCTGCGTAAAACATCAATTCTCTATACTATGACGCAGTCGGCCCCATCGTGTCCTGCGCCCAGCCTGTTCGTTGCAGCGCCGGAGCACCGCAAGGCCAGCCTGCAGTCGTGCGCGTCACAGGCGCTTACACTGTGTGCACAACGTTCATGGCCTGCGATGTGGCAAAATGCTGCGCATGATTCACCGTTTTAAATGTTGGACGAATGACTGATACCCCTGTTCACGCAAAACCAACCCCCGCCACTGACGCGGAAAACGCCGCTCGCATCGTTGCCTTGCTGGCTGCCGAGCTTAATGTGCGGCCCAATCAGGTGGCCGCGACGGTCGAGCTTCTTGATGGCGGCGCCACCGTGCCCTTTATTGCACGCTATCGCAAAGAAATAACAGGGGGTCTGGACGACACCGTCCTGCGCAATCTCGAGGTCAGGCTGCTTTATGTGCGCGAACTCGAGTCTCGACGCGCCGTCGTGCTCGAATCTATTGCAGAGCAAGGCAAACTGACGGCCGAGCTTGAGCACGAGGTAAAAACCGCTGACACCAAGCAGCGTCTCGAAGACCTGTACGCGCCCTTCAAACCCAAGCGTCGCACTCGTGCCCAGATAGCGCGTGAAGCGGGCCTCGAGCCTCTGGCCGATGCGATTTTGGCAGATGTGGGCTGCGACCCCAGCGTTCTGGCCGAGGGTTACCTTAACCCAGAGGCTTCGATCAACGACGCCAAAGCCGCCCTTGACGGCGCACGCGACATTTTGGCCGAGCGCTATGCCGAAAACGCCGACTTGCTGGCAGATATGCGTGAGCATCTTTGGAGCACCGGTCTGCTTTATTCAAAGGTTATGGCAGGTAAAGAAAACGAAGGCGACAACTTTCGCGACTGGTTTGACTTCAGCGAAGCACTGCGCACCCTGCCGTCGCATCGCATATTGGCACTGCTGCGGGGGCGCCAGCAAGGCGTGCTCGATATACGGCTTGGGCTGACCCCAGAGCTCGAAGCCCAGACGCCACACCCTTGCATTTTGCGCATTGCCCGTATTCTGAGCGTCGACGCTGACTTCAGCCTTGACCCAGCCCCTCGCGGCCGCTGGTTGGCTGAGGTGTGCCGCTGGACATGGCGCGTCAAGCTACTGACAACGTTCGAATCTGAACTTATCAGTCGCCTGCGAGAAAGCGCCGAACAAGAGGCCATACGCGTTTTTGCCGCCAACCTCAAAGATCTGATGCTGGCCGCGCCGGCCGGCCCCAAGGCCGTGCTGGGGCTGGATCCGGGTATACGCACCGGGGTCAAGCTTGCCGCCATTGATGCTACAGGCAAAGTGCTGGCAACCAGTACGATTTATCCCTTTGAACCCCGGCGCGACCGCGAGGGCAGCATCAACACGCTGGCAGCACTGGTCAGCAAGCACAATATTGAGCTCCTCGCCATCGGCAACGGCACCGCATCGCGCGAGACTGAAAAGCTTGTCACCGACATGCAGGAAAAATTCCCCAAGCTCAACGTAACCCGTGTAATTGTCTCCGAAGCAGGCGCTTCGGTGTATTCAGCCTCTGAGCTTGCCGCCAACGAGTTCCCCGACCTTGACGTCACCCTGCGAGGCGCCGTCTCCATTGCACGCCGTCTTCAAGACCCGCTGGCCGAGCTGGTCAAGATCGAGCCCAAAGCCATTGGCGTTGGTCAGTACCAGCATGATGTCAACCAACGCGAGTTGGCCCGCTCGCTTGATGCCGTCATCGAAGACTGCGTCAATGCTGTAGGGGTTGATGTCAATACTGCCTCTGCGCCACTGCTTACCCGTATTTCAGGGCTTAACGCAACATTGGCCAAAAACATTGTGGCCTGGCGTGACAGCAACGGTGCTTTCCCCGATCGTAAAACCTTGCTTAAGGTGCCACGGTTTGGTGACAAAACATTTGAGCAGGCTGCCGGTTTTCTGCGTATCGCCAATGGCGGCAACCCGCTTGATGCCTCATCGGTACACCCTGAAGCGTACCCGGTCGTCGAACGCATTCTTGCCAAAATAAAATCTGACGTGCACGAGGTGATGGGTCGTCAGGGCGCACTCAAAGGCGTTTCTCCGTCTGAGTTTACCGATGAGCGTTTTGGTTTACCCACCGTCAAGGACATCTTCCAGGAGCTCGAGAAGCCGGGTCGTGACCCGCGCCCCGAGTTCAAGACCGCCACCTTTATGGAAGGCGTCAACACCATTTCAGACCTGCACGAAGGTATGATCCTAGAAGGTGTCGTCACTAACGTTGCCAATTTTGGTGCTTTTGTCGATGTTGGCGTACATCAGGACGGCCTGGTGCATATTTCTGCCCTGTCCAATACGTTTGTAAAAGAACCTCGCGACGTTGTGCGAGTGGGCCAGACGGTAAAGGTGAAAGTGCAAGAGGTTGATGTCGCACGCAAGCGCATCGCACTTACCATGCGTCTGGATGACGATAGCGCCCCAGTGCGGCGTGGGAGCGAAGCACGCCCTGGCGCCGACAAACGCCCAGCCACCGGATCACCACGGCGCAACAATACTGCTCGTACCGCCGAGCCTTCATCCATGGGTGCAATGGCTGCCGCCTTTGCCAAACTGAAAAAATAGCGCTTTGGCCTCTCTACTTGCAAACCTAAAAAGGTAGCACTATGGTATCCAGCTCCGAGCCCCCTTCTACCATTGACGCAAGCAAGCTGACAAAGCTGATCAGCCTGCTTTCCTGCGGCGATCTGGACGAGCATGAAATCGCACGTATAGCAGACGTATGTCGTCAGGCTGTGGCCGAGCCCGCCCAAGCCCTGCAAACGCACTACGGGGCAGAAGCGGCACGTGTGGCCCAATATGACCCGAGCGGTGTGCTGGCGTTTATTATCTTTATCGAGTTGGAAGACTATTTTGCGGTATCAGACACGGTGGACGAACTGTACGAGCAGGTTATCGATGCATTCGAGCAACCCCTGTTGCCTGACTACCCCTACGACGACAATAACTTCAATACCATTGGCGATTTTTTCAAATGGGTTGACCAACAGTTGCAAACGCATCACCCAAAATATTGCCTGATCAATTTTGGCGAAAGTTACACGCACGATTTTCAGGTAGTGTTAGTGCACAGAAGCGAAGTTACAGAAATACTGGCTCTGTGCAGCCAGCTGCAGCTAAAGGCTGAGCCCTGTTAACCCACGAACAACAAGCCGCAACGCATGCAAGCAGGGTCAAGATAATGACTGCAGTAAAAATGACGTCTGCGGCCAACAAAGGCTTTAACAATACCCAGGTAAAGCCCTAAACCAAGCCTGTGCCGTGCACGGGCCTGATTTATGGGGGCGTGATCAGCCCTCGGCCAGAGCAGCCAGAGCAGTTTCCACGGCTTCCAGCCTGTCGGCTTCAAAACGGCAGACCACCACGCCCGCGATATCCAGCGTAACAATGCTTTCACCCGGAACGGCAGCGACATCGCCCAACTGCAGCGCCTGCAGACCCTTGATCGCCACCCCTGCGGCCTGGGGATCATCAAACGGCTCGGACGACAGCAACTCGTCACCTTCTGCCGTCAACAGACGAAAGCGGAATTTTCCATCTTCATCGCGAAAGCTGACAAAATGTGGCTTCTTGCCTTTGCCCGACTTGGTCTTGACCGGTGCACCTGTCGTGCTTGATGCAGCGCGCAGCCCAACCGCTGCGCGCAGGCGCTCCATGAACGGTTGTGACAATGCCCGTGCCTTGCTGGCACCGGCTTGCAGAATGTCTTCGATGCGATCCGGGCGGCTGATGAGGTCTGTATAGCGCTCACGCATGGGGGCGAGCTCCTCTTCGATGCGATCGAACAAGGCTTTCTTCGCATCGCCCCAACCCAGGCCCTCTTCGAGCTGCTGACGAAATGCCGCCGACTGCTGAGGTGTGGAGAACGCACGAAACAGCGTGTACAGATGCGAGCCTTCGGCATCCTTGGGTTCTCCGGGCTGACGCGAGTCGGTCACAATACGCATAATGGCCGCACGCGTTGCAGCACTGCCACCCTCAAACAGCGGGATGGTATTGTCATAACTTTTAGACATTTTTCGGCCATCAAGACCTGGCAAGGTAGCTACTTCTTCATCCACCTGCACTTCAGGCAGTACGAAAAAGTCGCTGCCCTGCCCGTACAGATGATTAAAGCGCTGTGCAATATCGCGCGCCATTTCAAGATGCTGGATTTGATCACGACCCACCGGCACTTTGTTGGCATTAAACATGAGAATGTCGGCAGCCATCAAAACAGGATACGAGAACAACCCCATGTTTACGCCATCATCGGGTTCGACGTCGCGCGCCGTGTTCTGGTCAACGGCCGCCTTGTAGGCATGCGCCCGGTTCATAAGCCCCTTTGGCGTCACGCATGTAAGCATCCAGCACAGCTCCGGGATCTCTGGAATATCAGACTGGCGGTAAAAGGTGACGCGCTCGGCATCCAACCCTGCTGCCAGCCAGGTGGCGGCAATTTCGAGTCGGGAGCGGGCGATACGCTGTGGATCGTCACACTTGATCAACGCATGGTAATCGGCCATAAAATAAAACGCATCCACGCCTGCCTGTGTGCTGGCCTGAATTGAAGGCCGAATTGCACCGGCATAATTGCCCAGATGTGGCGTGCCGGACGTAGTAATTCCGGTAAGTACTCGGGTGTTCATCATGTTGGTTTCAATGTATTGAGTGCATGAATGCGAAACAGGCGGTGGCGCGGCACTGTGCTACAACACCACGGCTTCGCGCCGGTCAGATTCCAGATATTCGCGTGACTGCATTTCAAGAATGCGCGACACGGTGCGATAAAACTCGTTGGACATGGGCCCCTGAACGTATAGCTCGTCGGCCGGGCACTCCGCAGAGATAACAAGCTTGATTTTGTGATCGTAAAACACATCAATCAGCCAGGTAAAGCGGCGGGCTTCTGACGCATTGCGTGCTGCCATGCGGGGCACGTCTGAAAGTATCACGGTATGAAAGCGACTGGCGAGATCAAGGTAATCGTTTTGCGAACGCGGCCCGCCACACAGGGTGGCAAAGTCAAACCAGACAATGCCACCGCCCAGCGCAATCGCCTTGATTTCCCGGTGCTCAACCGTCAGTACGGGCTTCATGGGCGCCGTATCAAGCAGGCGATCAAAAATCGCCTGCAATTCGTTATTGGTGTCAGTGGTAATGGGCGTCAGATACATACGCACTTGCTCAAGCGCACGCCGGCGGTAATCAACGCCAGTGTCTACATTCAAGACATCCATGCGATCCTGAATCAGCTTTATGGCCGGCAGAATGCGATCGCGATGCAGGCCATCCGGATACAAGGTAGAAGGCTCGTAGTTAGACGTCATCACAAACGAGGTGCCATGCTCGAACAGCTTGAGCAGCAGCCGATACAAAATCATGGCATCAGCCACGTCAGACACATGAAACTCATCAAAACAGATCAGGCGGTACTTCTTGGCGATACGAAGTGCAACCTCGTCAAGCGGGTCTTGCTGCCCCCGCACCTCGCCAAGCTCACGATGAACGCCACGTATAAACTCATGAAAGTGGATGCGGGTTTTGCGCTTTACCGGCACAGTAAGATAAAAGGCGTCCATCAAAAAACTTTTGCCGCGCCCCACACCGCCCCACATGTATACGCCGCGTGGCACATCAGGCCTTTTAAATAGCTTCCTGAATGTCGACGACCGGGCTGACTTGAAGTTGACCCATTCATCGTAATACAACTGCAAACGATCAATGGCCGCTTCTTGCGCCTCATCGGGCGTATAGCCTCGTTCTTGCAGGGCCTGATGGTAGTACTTACGGACATTCATAAAGCAACCGGATGATTTTGGCGCTCAGTGGGGCGCCTCCAAAAGAGAAAAGGGCGAGCACTTGCCCGCCCTTTTCCTGCATGTCAGGGCCGTTACCAGCCCTGCGATCAGAAGTTGAGCGAACGCTTATCGACGGCCAGTGCGGCCTCTTTGAGCGACTCAGAAAGTGTGGGGTGCGCATGGCAAATGCGTGCTATATCTTCGGCAGCACCACGGAACTCCATAATGGTAACTGCTTCGGCAATGAGCTCGGAAGCCTGCGGCCCGATAATGTGCACGCCCAGCACTTCATCTGTTTTGGCATCGGCAAGCACTTTGACAAAGCCCGTGGTGTTACCCAGCGCGCGTGCGCGACCGTTTGCCATAAACGGAAAACTACCGGCCTTGTAGGCCCGGCCTTCGGTCTTGAGCTGCTGTTCGTTTTTGCCAACCCAGGCGATCTCGGGCGACGTATAAATGACCCAAGGGATTGTGCCAAAATTGACATGGCCGTGCTGACCAGCAATACGCTCGGCCACGGCAACCCCCTCTTCTTCGGCTTTGTGCGCCAGCATGGGCCCACGCACTACGTCACCCACCGCCCACACATTGGGCAGATTGGTCTTGCATTCGTCGTCGACAACAATAAAGCCGCGTTCATCGCGCTTCAGGCCTACGGTATCAACGCCCAAGCCTTCAACATTGGGAACGCGACCAATAGAAACGATGAGCTTATCGAAAGTGAGCGTTTGCTCTTCGCCTTTGCCATCGGTGTACGGTACGGTGACAGATTTGGACGTGGCTTTGATCTCGCCGATCTTTACACCAGTTTGAATATCGAGCCCTTGCTTGGCCAGCTGCTTCTGGGCTTCTTTGGCTACCTGCTGGTCTACCGCAGCCAGAAAATCGGGCATGGCTTCGAGCACGGTAACCTCTGAACCAAGCCGACGCCACACGCTGCCGAGCTCAAGGCCAATAACGCCTGCACCAATAACCCCAAGCTTCTTGGGCACCGAGGGAATGCGCAGCGCACCATCATTGGACAGCACCTGTTCTTCGTCGAACGGCAGACCAGGCAGTTCGCGGGGCGATGAGCCGGTGGCAATGATTACATGCTTGGACACCAGGTCTTCGTCTTTCTTGCCGGCAACCTTAATGCTCCAGCCGCCGTCCACATGGGCAACAAACGAACCCATGCCATGAAAGAAGGTGACCTTGTTCTTTTTGAGCAGATACAGAATGCCTTCGTTGTTTTCTTTGACGACAGAGTCTTTGCGACCAAGAAGCTTGTTGAGCTTGAGCTTGACGTCTTTGACTTCAATGCCGTGGTCTTCGAAGTGCTCATTGACCTGTTCATAATATTCGGACGACTGCAGCAGCGCTTTGGAGGGGATGCACCCTACGTTGGTGCAAGCACCTCCAGGGGCAGGCTTGCCGTCGGCGGTACTCCATGCATCGATGCACGCTACCGACATGCCTAGTTGCGCGGCGCGGATGGCGGCAATATACCCGCCAGGGCCCGCGCCAATCACGACTACGTCAAATTGTTTTGCCATAATGATTTCTCGGTTTCATAGAGTTGACGCAAACCTTGAACAGGCTCACGCGTCAGGGGAAAGCGGCGATGCACTCAACACGCTTCCGTTATCGTTGGAGCAGGCCCGAAAAAGCCCCGACCGCAGTCCGTTGCACGGGACGCTGCCGGGGCCTGTATCAGACCCGCTTCGGCACGCGGCTTACAGATCGAGCAACAGACGCTGCGGATCTTCAAGCGCTTCTTTCATGGCGACCAGAGCCAGAACCGCTTCACGACCATCAATAATACGGTGGTCGTAAGACAGAGCAAGGTAGTTCATGGGCCGGATGACAATCTGGCCATTTTCAACAACTGCCCGGTCTTTCGTGGCATGAATACCAAGAATGGCCGACTGAGGAGGGTTGATGATGGGCGTAGAAAGCATAGAGCCAAACACGCCACCGTTGGAAATGGAGAACGTGCCACCAGTGAGTTCTTCAAGCGTCAGCTTGCCGTCACGGGCGCGCGTGCCGAAGTTGGCGATCTGCTTCTCGATTTCGGCAATCGACATTTGGTCGGCGTTGCGTAAAATAGGTACAACCAGACCACGCGGGCTGCCGACAGCGATGCCGATGTCAAAGTAACCATGGTAAATAATGTCTTTGCCATCAACGGAAGCATTGACCACCGGGTATTTTTTCAGTGCAGCAACCGCTGCCTTGACGAAGAACGACGTAAAGCCCAGCTTGACGCCGTGCTCTTTTTCGAACTGGTCTTTGTAGCGCTTGCGAACATCAAGAATGCCCTGCATATTGACTTCGTTAAACGTCGTCAAGATGGCGTTTTCAGATTGCGATTGAATGAGGCGCTCGGCCACACGGGCACGCAGTCGGCTCATGGGTACGCGCTGCTCAGGGCGCCCGTCGAGCGACAGGGCCGGTGCAGCGACTGGGGCAGCGGCTTTCTTGGCGGGCGCAGTACCAGCCTCAAGCGCATCACCCTTGGTAATGCGACCACCACGACCAGTGCCGTCGACACTGGATGGGTCTACGCCTTTTTCAGCCAAAATTTTGCCAGCGGCCGGCGAAGCGACGGCCGACTTTGCCGAGGCGGTCGGTGCCGAGGCGGCAGCCTCGGCCTGCGGTGCTGGCGCATCAGCTGGCTTTTCAGCGGGTGCGGCGGCGGCTTTGGCATCGGTGTCGATACGCGCCAGCACTTCACCCGAAGTTACCGTGCTGCCATCGCCCTTGACGATTTCTTTAAGAACGCCAGACGCAGGAGCAGGCACCTCGAGCACCACCTTGTCAGTTTCGACCTCGATCAGAATCTCGTCAGCCTCAACCATTTCGCCAGGCTGTTTTTTCCACTCGAGCAAGGTTGCTTCCGAAATTGATTCAGAAAGCTGGGGTACGAGAACGTCTGTAATTGCCATGATATGTATTCCGTTTGTAGTTAGATCTGTACGTTATTTGGTCAGCATGAAGCCCTTGAACTTGGCGGAAAGCGCCTGTTCAAGCAGATTGCGCTGTTGCTCCTGGTGCTTTGCCAGGTAGCCCACGGCAGGCGAAGCAGATGCCTGACGGCCCGCGTAACCCAGCCTTTGCCCTTCAGCCATATTCTCGTACAAATGATGCTGAATATAAAACCAGGGCCCCTGGTTTTGTGGCTCGTCTTGCGTCCACACAACTTCCTTGGCATTCGGGTACTTTTGCAGTTCGGCCTGGAAGGCTTTGTGGGCAAAGGGGTACAGCTGCTCAACACGCAAAATGGCGACGTCGTTGTGCTCACCCTCTTGGCGCGCATGGATGAGGTCGTAGTAAACCTTGCCCGAACACGCTATTACGCGCCTGACATTTTCTGGAACAATCGCAGCGTCTGTTTCGCCAATGACGGTCAGGAACTGACCTGTGGCCAAGTCTTCGAGTGGCGAAGCAGCTGACTTGTTGCGCAGCAACGACTTAGGCGTCAGTATGACCAGCGGCTTGCGGAAGGGCCGGATCATTTGACGACGTAACAGATGAAAAATCTGCGCGCCGTTGGTGGGCTGTGCCACCTGAATGTTGTTGTCAGCACACAGCTGCAGGAAACGTTCGATACGGGCCGATGAGTGCTCAGGGCCCTGTCCTTCGTAACCGTGCGGCAGCATGAGCGTGAGCCCGCACTGACGGCCCCACTTGGCTTCACCCGACGTGATGAACTGGTCGATAACGACTTGCGCACCGTTGACGAAGTCGCCGAACTGCGCTTCCCAGATGGTTAGGGTGTTGGGCTCAGCGGTAGCGTAGCCGTACTCAAAGGCCAGCACAGCTTCTTCTGAAAGAACCGAGTCAATGACGGTAAACGGCGCCTGGTTGTCAGAGACATTTTGCAGCGGAATATACGTGCCGTCATTCCAGCGCTCACGCTTTTGGTCATGCAATACAGCATGTCGATGCGTAAACGTACCGCGACCTGAGTCTTGCCCAGTAATGCGAATGGCATAGCCATTGCCCACCAGGGTGGCAAACGCCAGATGCTCGCCCATGCCCCAATCGATATTGTGCTCGCCACGCGCCATTTTGCGGCGTTCAGTAAGCAGTTTTTCAACCAGCGAGTGCACGGTGAAATTTTCGGGCACCATGGTCAGGCGCTCACCAATACGGGTAAGCTCGGCTGCCGGCAAGGCGGTGTCAGCCTGGTCTGTCCATTTGGCGCCCAGAAATGGCGTCCAGTCAGTGGCGTACTTGTTTTTGTAATCGGTAAGCACCGGCTCGATGGTGCGCTGACCATCTTCCATGAGCTGGCGATAGGCCTTGACCATGTCGTCAGGCTCGTTTTCGGCCAGAATGCCCTGCGTAACTAGCTTGTCGGCATAAACCTTGCGGGTACCGGGGTGCTTGCCTATGCTCTTGTACATAAGCGGCTGAGTCAGCGAGGGGGTGTCCTGCTCGTTGTGACCCAGTTTACGGAAGCAGATGATGTCTACCACGACGTCGTGATGAAACTGCATGCGGTAATCGAGTGCAAGCTGCGTAACGTATACAACCGCTTCGGGATCGTCGCCATTTACATGGAAAACCGGCGCCTCGATCATTTTTACCACGTCGGTGCAATACATGGTGGAACGCGTATCGCGAGGGTCAGACGTTGTGAAGCCAATCTGGTTGTTGATGACGATATGCAGGGTACCGCCCGTACCATAGCCGCGCGTCTGGGCCATGTTAAGGGTTTCCATGACAACACCCTGGCCGGCAAAGGCCGCGTCACCATGCACCAGCACCGGCAACACCTGCAGCCCCTCAACATCACCACGGCGATCTTGGCGGGCGCGCACGCTGCCTTCTACAACCGGGTTAACGATTTCGAGGTGCGATGGGTTAAACGCCAGTGAGAGGTGCACCGGACCGCCACGTGTGGACAGGTCGCTGGAAAAACCGTTGTGGTACTTGACGTCACCGTCGGTCAGGCCATCAGGGTGCTTGCCTTCAAACTCGGCGAACAGATCACCGGGCATTTTGCCCATGATGTTTACCAGCATATTCAGGCGACCACGGTGGGCCATGCCCACGATGATTTCCTGAACACCGTTTTCACCTGCGTGATTAACAACCTCATCCATGGAGGCGATAAACGACTCGCCACCCTCAAGCGAAAAGCGCTTCTGCCCTACGTACTTGGTATGCAGGAAACGCTCAATGCCTTCGGCCTCGGTAATCTGCTGCAGAACATGGCGTTTTTCATCAGCGGTAAGCGAAGGCACGCCCAGCGTAGACTCTAGGCGTTCCTGGATCCAGCGTTTGGCCGTTGGATCAGAAATATGCATGAACTCGGCGCCGATATTGCCGCAATAGGTATCACGCAAGGCCTTGAGCATGTCGCGCATGGTCATGGTGTCGGCTTTGGTGAAATACGTATTGGTGGCCGAATAAACCTGGTCAAGATCAGCGGCGGTCAGGCCATAGAAGGCCGGATCGAGTTCGGGGATGTCAGGCCGATCTGCGCGCTTGAGCGGGTCAAGGTTGGCAATGCGGGCGCCCAGTGAACGGTACGCCGCGATAATCGACTGAACATACACCTGCTTGCCGGCAAACGTCAGGTCTGCCTGCTGCGTGTGAACAACAAATTTGTTTTCTTTGGCGCGTTGAGCGAACGATTCAACAATTGGGGCGTGAGGCTGATCGCGAGTAACCTCGCTGCCATCGGTGGCCGGAAGATGTTGAAGCTGGTCGAAGTAATTGCGCCAGGGTTCAGAAACTGAACCTGGATTATCGAGGTATGACTCGTAGAGCTCCTCGACATATGGAGCATTACTGCCAAACAAATATGAATTAGATAAAAGTTCTTGTACCGATGACATATATTCGCTTCACCTATCCGAGTGCCTCACTCGTTATAGTGCAGGGGACAACCTTCCGCGACACGGCCAGACCGATTAGCGGATAGCGGGGGCAGAAGGCAACTTGTACGACGCCTTAATTAGCCGTATTCACGTTAGTATACCCTTGATGCTCTGTGCAGACCTAAACTGGAGGGCCGGAAACGCAGGTATACGGCGATTCCGTTGGCATAATCAAACACCCTTGTTGCAAGCTGTGAGCAAATCTCGCCAAAAGCGGTTCAGAACATGTAATGTACGTTTTCTAATCTATTCAGGAGCACTCACCCATGGACGCCAACGCCGATCTCACCAAGCTCGCGCTCGACTACCACGCCTACCCTACACCAGGCAAAATCTCCGTCATGCCTACCAAGCCGCTGGCAAATCAGGATGATTTATCGCTGGCTTATTCGCCCGGTGTCGCCATCGCCTGCATGGCAATTCATGCCGAAGGCGATAACGCAGCAGCCATGTACACGTCCCGTGCCAACCTGGTTGGTGTCATCACCAATGGCACCGCTGTTCTGGGCCTTGGCAACATCGGGCCACTGGCTTCCAAGCCCGTCATGGAGGGCAAAGCCTGTTTGTTCAAAAAATTTGCCGGCATTGATGTCTTTGATATCGAGCTTGATGAAAACGACCCTGACAAACTCGTCGACATTATTGCAGCGCTCGAACCAACGCTAGGCGGCGTCAACCTCGAAGACATCAAGGCGCCAGAGTGCTTTTATATTGAGAAGAAACTGCGCGCGCGCATGAAGATACCTGTCTTTCATGACGATCAGCACGGCACGGCCATTATTTCAGCCGCAGCCATTCTCAACGGCCTCAAGGTCGTAAAAAAAGAAATCGGTCAGGTCAAGCTTGTGTGTTCAGGTGCGGGCGCGGCAGCCATCGCCTGCCTCGATTTGCTGGTGCATCTGGGCATCAAGCGTGAAAACGTTTTCGTGGTCGACTCGCGTGGCGTCATCACCAAAGGCCGTGATGCCACTATGGAACCTAATAAAGCACGCTACGCGCAAGACACCGAAGCCCGTACGCTTGCCGATGTTTGCCAAAATGCAGATGTGTTTCTGGGGTGCTCGGCACCAGGCGTACTCAAGGCAGAAATGGTCACTTCCATGGCCTCCAGCCCGCTCATTCTTGCGCTGGCCAACCCCGAGCCCGAAATACGTCCTGAAATTGCCAAGGCAGCACGCCCCGACTGCATTGTCGCCACCGGCCGGTCCGACTACCCCAACCAGGTCAACAACGTACTCTGCTTTCCTTTTATCTTCAGGGGTGCGCTCGATTGCGGCGCCACCATCATCAATGAAGAAATGAAGCTGGCCGCTGTCACTGCCATTGCCGATCTTGCTCAAGCCGAGCAAAACGACGAGGTTGCAACAGCCTATGCTGGGCAAGAACTGACCTTCGGGCCTGAATACATTATTCCTAAACCGTTCGACTCGCGCCTGATTGTCAAGATAGCCCCCGCTGTGGCGCAGGCCGCCGCTGACTCAGGCGTGGCACGCCGCCCCATTGAAGACATGGATGCCTATCGCGCCAAGCTGACCAGCTTCGTGTATCACACCGGTCAGCTGATGCGCCCTCTGTTCATGCAGGCCAAAAGTGCGCCCAAACGCGTCATCTTCGCCGACGGTGAAGACGAGCGCGTGCTGCGTGCAGCCCAGACCATTGTCGATGAAAAAATCGGCCACCCTATATTGGTAGGACGACCATCGGTCATCAACATGCGGCTTGAGAAATTTGGCCTGCGCCTGACAGTCGGCGTGGATATCGATATTGTTGACCCTGAAGATGATGCCCGCTTCAATGAAACCTGGCTGGCCTACTACAAAATGAAGGGTCGCGACGGCGTAACGCCCGAAATTGCCAAAGCCATGGTGCGCAAGCATAACTCGCTCATTAGCGTCATGCTGCTTCAGCGCGGCGATGCCGACGCCATGATATGCGGGATCAGCAGCCGCTTTGACAACCAGTTGCGTTATGTGGACGAGGTTATCGGGCTAAAGCAAGATGCAAAGGTCTATGCTGCCATGAATGTGCTGATGTTGCCTACGCAAACGCTGTTCATTTGCGACACACACGTTAACGAAGACCCAACGGCAGAAGAAATCGCCGACATGACGATACTGGCGGCGGCAGAGATGCAGCGCTTTGGTGTCGTGCCAAAAGTCGCCCTGCTTTCCCATTCCAACTTTGGCAGCCGCAAGACCGCTTCGTCACTGAAAATGGCTCGTGCTCGCGAAATATTGGCCGAGCGCGTCCCCACGCTCGAGGTCGATGGCGAGATGCACGCTGACTCGGCATTGTCAGAGGCTATCCGCCTGAACGCCTTCCCCGACTCAACGCTGAAGGGGCCAGCCAACTTGCTGATTGCACCTAATCTTGACACAGGCAACATCACTTACAACATGCTCAAAATGACGGGAAGCAACGGCATTGCCATGGGGCCAGTATTGCTCGGTGCCGCGCGGCCCGTGCATATTCTCACCACCAGCGCCACAGTACGCCGCATCGTCAACATGACCGCGCTGGCTGTGGTTGACGCTCAGCAGGAGGCCGGGCAAGTAACGCTTTAAGGCCATACGCGCGGCAGATTCATCATCACTGCGCATTAGCACAGCAAGGCGGGCTTTATGCCCGTCTTGTTTTATTCCGCACCACCCTGCTCGCCTCTCTTCAGCCAACGCCCTATTTTCGCCAGCCGCGCGTTCTTTCGCATCCTCTGTTGCGTAAGGGCCCGTCTGCGCTCCGGTGAACCTTGCGGGAAAAGGCACAAATACCGTAAACAGGCTGAATTTATCCCGTAAGCAGAGCTGCTCACCGTGCCTCAAGCAGTGCGGGCTCATCGTCAGGCTATCAAAACTGCCAAACAAACGATCTTGAGACGAAAAAACCCGGCACAGGCCGGGTTTTTTTTACTGCTGCGGGCCTAGGCCCGGACGTTATCGCGTCTTGGGTACGTCGCGAACCACCGAACCGTCGTACAACTGGCGTGGGCGGCCGATTTTGTAGTCAGGGTCAGACAGCATTTCATTCCATTGGGCGATCCAGCCCACCGTGCGGGCCAGGGCAAAAATTGCCGTGAACAAAGAGGTGGGAATGCCAATGGCACGCTGAACAATACCGGAGTAGAAATCAACGTTGGGATAAAGCTTGCGTTCAACAAAGTACGGATCTTCGAGCGCAATGCGTTCGACTTCCATGGCCAGTTTGAACAAGGGGTCGTTTTCAAGACCCAGTGCACTGAGCACTTCTTTGCAGGTTTCCTGCATCAGCTTGGCACGCGGGTCATAATTTTTGTACACGCGGTGACCAAAGCCCATGAGGCGCACGCCCGAGTTTTTGTCTTTGACCTTTTCCATGAACTCGCCAACCTTGGCGATACCGCCGTTGGCCTGAAGGTCTTCGAGCATTTGCAGGCATGCTTCGTTGGCACCGCCGTGTGCAGGGCCCCACAAGCATGCTACGCCGGCTGCAATTGCGGCAAACGGGTTGGTGCCCGACGAACCGCAAAGGCGCACGGTAGAGGTTGACGCATTCTGTTCGTGATCTGCATGCAGAACAAAAATACGGTCGAGTGCACGCTCTACCACTTCGTTGACTTTGTAGTCTTCGCACGGTGTGGCGAACATCATGCGCAAGAAGTTGCCCGTGTAGGACAGGTCATTTTTCGGGTAGATCAATGGCTGACCAAGCGAGTGCTTGTAGGCCATGGCCACCAGCGTCGGCATTTTCGCAATAAGGCGAATTGCGGACACATGACGATGATGCGGGTTGGTGATGTCGGTGGAATCATGATAGAAAGCCGACAATGCGCCAACCAGCCCCGTCAGCACAGCCATAGGGTGTGCGTCGCGACGGAAACCGAGCAAAAACACCTGCATCTGCTCATGCACCATGGTGTGATGCGTTACGGTTGTGTCAAATTCTAGCTTTTGATCCGGTGTGGGCAATTCGCCATTAAGGATCAAGTAGCAGATATCGAGAAAATCGTAACCCTGGGCCAGCTGGTCAATTGGGTAGCCACGATACAGCAGCTGCCCTTTGTCGCCATCAATATAGGTAATACCCGACTCGCACGACGCCGTCGAGAGAAAACCAGGGTCATAGGTAAACATGCCGCTCTGGCCATACAGCTTACGAATGTCAATAACGTCGGGCCCAAGCGTCCCCTGATAAACAGGAAACTCAATAGGCGCGCTGTCATCGGAAAACGATAGCGTGGCCTTCTTGTCTGACAATTGCATCACAATCTTCCTTAAAAATTACAGCTCTCGCATCTGCGAAACCAGCCGGCAGATATCGGGTGTGTTGTAAACACCCTCAGGCTCGGTCCGGCCCAGCAATACATCAAGCAAATCGTTGTCGTCCATCTCGAACAGCAAAGTAAGGGATGACACGTCAGCATCGGTTAACTCAACCTCAAAGCGGTCGAGAAACCGGGTAATGATCATGTCGTTTTCGAGCAGACCCCTGCGGGCCCGCCAACGCAGACGGGCGCGTTCGAGTTCGGACAGCTTTTTCATGTACGTGACAATACCTGCTAAATAGTGCGGCGAACCAGCATTTCTTTGATCTTGCCAATGGCGGCTGAGGGATTAAGCCCTTTGGGACAGACGTCAGCACAGTTCATGATGGTATGGCAACGGAACAGACGGTAAGGGTCTTCAAGATTGTCGAGACGCTCGCCTGTTGCTTCATCACGCGTATCAACAATAAAGCGATACGCTTGCAGCAGACCTGCGGGCCCAACGAACTTGTCGGGATTCCACCAGAATGACGGGCAGGCAGTGGAACAGCACGCGCACAGAATACATTCGTACAGGCCGTTAAGCTCGTCGCGCGCCTCGGGCGACTGCAGACGCTCCTTCTCGGGAGGTGCCTGATCGTTGATCAGGTATGGCTTGATCGAATGATACTGGTTAAAGAAGTGCGTCATGTCGACGATAAGATCGCGCACAACAGGCAGACCAGGCAATGGCTTGAGCACGATAGGCTGTTTGAGCTCACGCAGGTTGGTCGTGCAGGCCAGACCATTCTTGCCATTGATGTTCATGGCATCGGAACCGCACACGCCCTCACGGCACGAGCGGCGCAGCGCCAGGCTGTCGTCGACTTCATGTTTGATGCGCGTGAGCGCGTCAAGCAACATTTTATCTGTAGGCTGCAGCGCGACTTCGAGCTTTTGCATGTAAGGGCGCTCGTCCTTGTCAGGATCGTAGCGGTAGATCTCAAATTTAACGACGCGTTTTTCGCTCATTTCAATATCCTGCTTAGAATGTCCGGGCCTTGGGCGGGAAGCTGTCTACAGAGAGAGGCTTCAATTGCACTGGCTTGTAGTCGAGGCGGCTGCCTTCGGAATACCATAAGGAGTGACGCAGCCACTTCTCATCGTCACGCTCGGGGTAATCATCGAGCGCATGCGCGCCACGACTTTCAAAACGATTGGCGGCCGATTTTGTGGTTGCGCGAGCAACTTCGATCATATTGCCAAGCTCAAGCGCTTCTACACGCGCTGTATTGAAGATCTTGGATTTGTCTTTGAAGTACACCTGCTCAACACGCTGGGAGATTTGTTCCATTTGCTCAACGCCTTCGTTGAGCAGCTTGAGGGTACGGAACACACCGCAATGCGCCTGCATGCAGTTGCGCATGGCGTCATGCACCTGATAAACGTTTTCGCCCGATGAGCGCGACTCAACCTTGTTGACGCGATCGAGTGAAGCGTCGATGGCTGACTCAGGGATGTCTTGGTGGGCGTGCTGGCGCTCGGGGTGCGATTCGACAATATGATTGCCGGCAGAACGGCCGAACACGATAAGATCGAGCAAGGAGTTGGTACCCAGGCGGTTGGCGCCGTGTACCGATGTAGCAGCACACTCGCCGATGGCATACAAACCGTTGACCGGAGTGTTTTCGCCGTTGGCGTACGTCATGACCTGCCCGTAAAGATTGGTGGGCACACCACCCATCTGATAATGAATGGTCGGCACTACCGGAATCGGTTCTTTAATGGGGTCGACGTTTGCGAACTTGATGGCAATTTCGCGGATGGAAGGCAGACGCTTCATGATGGTGTCGGCGCCCAGATGATCGAGCTTGAGCGTGACATAGCTGCCATCGCCGCAACCACGACCTTCTTTAATTTCTTGGTCCATTGAGCGGGAAACAAAGTCGCGCGGTGCCAGGTCTTTCAGGGTTGGCGCATAGCGCTCCATGAAACGCTCACCGTCTTTATTGAGCAGAATACCGCCCTCGCCACGAACACCCTCGGTGATAAGTACGCCCGCACCGGCAACGCCTGTGGGGTGGAATTGCCAGAATTCCATATCTTCAAGAGGAAGCCCGGCTCGCGCGGCCATGCCCAGACCGTCGCCGGTGTTGATGAAGGCGTTGGTGGAAGCCGCCCAAATGCGCCCTGCTCCGCCTGTGGCCAGCACAGTTTGCTTGGCCTCAAGTACGTAGATTTCACCGGTTTCCATTTCAAGAGCTGTAACGCCGAGCACGTCACCCGCTTGATTGCGCAGCAGGTCAAGCGCCATCCACTCTACGAAAAACTGTGTGCGTGCAGCCACGTTGCGCTGATACAGCGTGTGCAGCATGGCATGACCGGTACGGTCTGCAGCAGCACAGGCACGCTGCACGGGCTTTTCGCCAAAACGCGCGGTATGCCCGCCAAACGGACGCTGGTAAATTGTGCCGTCGGCATTACGGTCAAACGGCATGCCGAAGTGTTCGAGTTCGTACACAGCATTTGGCGCTTCGCGACACATGAATTCGATGGCGTCCTGGTCGCCGAGCCAGTCAGAGCCCTTGACGGTATCGTACATGTGCCAGTACCAGTGGTCTTCGCTCATGTTACCCAGCGATGCACTGACACCACCTTGTGCGGCAACCGTGTGTGAACGGGTGGGGAACACTTTCGTGAGTACGGCCACTGAGAGGCCCGCCTGAGCCAGTTGCAGAGAGCAACGCATGCCGGCCCCGCCGGCCCCGACGACGACCACATCAAACTGGCGGCGCGGTAAAGTAGTTTTGACAGCTGCCACGGCTTATAGACTCCAGAGAATTTTTGCAAAAAAGACGATCGAACCCACCAGCCACAAAAGCGTGAGTGCCTGCAGGAACAAGCGCAGGCCTGCTGACCGGACGTAGTCCATCCAGATGTCACGCACGCCAACCCACGCATGCCAGGCTACCGACAGAAACGCCAGCGTTGCCAGCAGCTGCCCGAGGGGAAGCTGGAAACAGGTGAATGTAAACAGATGGCGCCAGGATTCGAACGTAAGCTCGGGGGTGAACAGAATGCCCAGGCCCAGAATAATGGTGTAAACGGCCATGATGACCGCCGTGACACGCTGGACGATGAAATCGGCAGTGCCATAATGCGCGCCGACAACCAGGCGCTTGGTACCGAGAAGTTCTTGAGCCATTACCACACCCCAAACAGTTTAAGACCAAAGACCAGCGTCAGGGCCAGGCTGACACCAAACACCACGCCGGCTGTTTTTTGGCCGGTGTGCTTGTCATTGCCCAGATGAAGGTCAAGCAAAAGATAGCGAATGCCAGCGCAGAAATGGTGCAGGTAGCCCCAGATCAATACCAGCAGCACAATTTTGAACAGCGGATTGGAGACCCATGCATGCATTTCTGCAAAGCTTTCCGGCGAGGTAACACTAAGCGCGAACACAGGCAGGATGACCAGCGGAATACAGAGAAAGAGCAGAGCGCCACTGACGCGATGCAGAATCGATGACCTGGCCGCCAGCGGCTGACGGTAGGACATGAGCTGTTTAAGATTTAAGTTTCGAAACTGCGGACGCGGCTTTGAAGCGGTATCGGACATGATGGCCTCGGGTGATGACAATTAAATTTTATGCAAAGCGCAACTGGTATTTTCGCCGATTTACGGCGTACGTATCAAATCGGTATGAAACATGGGTGTATGTAACATAAACCGTCGACGGGCGCAGGCCCGTCAGCTAGTTAAGACTGTTTCGATAATGGAACCGTTCGGTTAAGTACAAACCCCGGCGAACCTCCATGGGGCGATCACCGTATGTGTAGGAAACACGCTCGACGCGCAACAGCGATGTGCCGGGCTGCACCTGAAGCTGTGCAGCCTGCT
This sequence comes from Alcaligenaceae bacterium, assembly GCA_013416395.1. Taxonomy (GTDB): domain Bacteria; phylum Pseudomonadota; class Gammaproteobacteria; order Burkholderiales; family Burkholderiaceae_B; genus Allopusillimonas. The sequence goes on along the minus strand of JACCEP010000002.1, from coordinate 659,457 downwards.
CATCAGTAGCGGCGACCGCTTTGATCTTTTCTTCAGCGCGCACCATGCTAACCCCGAATTCAGTTTCGAACATGGCATAGAGCGGACTGCGTATGCGCCCCAGAGACTCAACAGTGAGCCCCTTGAACACGGAACCAGGCAACCAGATATCGTCAAGAATGGTGGGCATTTTATTAAATGACAGCACTCTGCGCATATTAACCACGGTTTCACCATGGCGTAGCTCGAGCAGGGCGGCAATGTCGGAGGGTGCGCGCAGCCGACGACATTCTAGAATTTGGCTACCCGAAACTGGCTGCACGCCGTCATCAGGAGTGAGTCGCAGAAAGCGAAAACGTACACGTGCCTCGCTGTGCGTGGCCACAAACGTACCCTTGCCTTGCCGTCGCAACAACAGGTTTTCGGCAGCAAGCTCATCAATGGCTTTGCGCACGGTACCCTGGCTGACCTGAAAGCGCGCCGCAAGGTCAAGCTCGCTGGGTATGGCTTCGCCAGGTTTCCATTCACCCCGGTCAAGGCTTTGCAAAAGCAAACCTTTAATCTGCTGATACAGCGGGCTAAACGCGGCGCTGCTGGCAGAGCGATCGTGGGAAGAGCCGCGATCAGTGACGGGAGAGTCGGACATGACGGTTACGGAGTGTTTAACGGATCGATAAGAGCGCGAGCCGAATAAAATATCTGGTTAAAGGGAATCCCGCCATTTTCGCATGCCGGGCAAATTATGTCTAACACTCTTCTGTCTTATATAAGATATAAGACGTTTGACGCCTGTTTCAATATTCGCTACTCTACCCCGCTGTGCCCGCGCGACGTCCCGGGCCCCAGATTTCGCCGCCGGCCCGCTCCGGCCATACACGCCGCCCGCCGACGCAATCTCTGAAATCCAGACGCCAAAAGATTTACACTGTTGCTGTCACATATTTCCAATACCCAAACGGGAGATTATTAATGTCCAAACCCGCCATGCGCGTCGCTGTCACCGGGGCTGCCGGCCAAATCGGTTACGCATTGCTGTTTCGCATCGCCTCGGGCGAAATGCTCGGCCAAGATCAGCCGGTCATTCTGCAACTTCTAGAAATCCCCGACGAGAAAGCTCAAAAGGCGCTTAAGGGCGTCATGATGGAACTCGACGATTGCGCGTTCCCCTTGCTGCAAAGCATGACTGCGCATGGCGATGCACGCGAAGCATTCAAAGATGCCGACGTCGCTCTGTTGGTAGGTGCCCGCCCCCGTGGCCCAGGCATGGAGCGCAAAGACCTGCTGCAAGTCAACGCGCAAATTTTCACGGCACAGGGCAAGGCCCTCAATGATGTCGCCAGCCGCGACGTCAAAGTGCTGGTCGTGGGCAACCCCGCCAACACCAACGCCTATATTGCCATGAAGTCCGCGCCCGACCTTCCGGCCAAAAACTTCACCGCCATGCTGCGTCTAGACCACAACCGTGCGCTGTCGCAACTGGCTGCCAAAACTGGCAAAGCCGTGGGCGACATCGAGAAACTGGTAGTGTGGGGCAATCACTCCCCCACCATGTACCCCGATATCCGCTTTGCCACCATCAACGGTGAAAGCCTGCCCAAGCTCGTCAACGACGACGCGTGGGTGCGCGACACGTTCATCCCCACCGTAGGCAAACGCGGCGCAGCCATTATCGAGGCGCGCGGCCTGTCGTCTGCCGCTTCGGCTGCCAACGCCGCCATTGATCACGTGCACGACTGGGTGCTGGGCTCCCAAGGCAAATGGGTCACCATGGGCATACCTTCTGACGGCTCTTATGGTATTCCAGAGGGCATTATCTATGGCGTGCCTGTTACCACCGAAAACGGCGAGTACACGCGCATAGAAGGCCTGGAAATCGACGAGTTCTCACGCGAGCGCATGGACTTCACGCTCAACGAATTGCTCGAAGAGCGCGACGGCGTAAAAGACCTGCTCAAGTAAAGGGCTGGCCGGGCAAAACATCGCCCGGCCCGTTTAGCGCGCGGCCAGGCTACGGCAAGGCTGCACGTTTAAGCGGCACCGCAGTCAAGCTTTAAAAGCCCCAGTGATAAACGGCAACGCAGTCAAGCCTTAACAGCTCAGTGCCGCTCAGGTCTTGCAAAACACCCCAAGGTCACGCCCAACCGACTTTGGGGTGTTTTTTTGTGCGCTGGCTTTGGCAACCATGGTGCCGCAACATAAGTGTCAGCAGTGTGGCAACACGCCCTCACGCTATGCTTGCGGCCCTATTGATCACTGCCCTTCACCAAGCTGCTTTAGCTTGCGCCATAGCGTGGTGCGGCTAATGTTCAGCCTGGCAGCGGTGGCCTCTCGGTTACCGTGACAGGCATCGAGCACCGCCTTAATGTGTGCCAGTTCTGCCGCGCTGCGCTTGTGCCGCAGACCCTGCGCCTGGGGCGCAAAAGCCTGCTCCGTGTCGTCACTGCGCTCAGCCCCGCCCTGTAAGCCGCCCACGCTCGAGCCTTCGGGCCTGAGCCTACCTTGATGCGTAAAAAGCTCGGGCGCAATGCCCAGGATCTCGTCTGCTGTAATGCTGCTGGACGACGAAGGCAAACGAAACACCAGCGTGCGCTCAATAAGGTTTTCAAGCTCGCGGATGTTTCCCGGCCAGTCATAATGTTGTGACACGTCAACAATTGCGGCAACAATAGAATCATCACCCGGCTTGCGATATCTCAAACGCTGAGCCACTTTTTCCTGAAGATGGCTAGCCAGCAGCGGCAAATCATCTTTGCGCTCGCGCAGTGGCGGCAGCTTGATCAACAAAATGTTCAAGCGATAAAACAAGTCACGGCGAAATCCGCCTGCCTGCACCTGGGCATTCAAATCACGGTGTGTCGCCGCGATAATGCGTACATCCACCGGCGTCGGCTCCGTGGAGCCAAGCCGCAGTACTTCTTTTTCCTGCAACACGCGCAATAGCCGAGTCTGCAGCGACGGCGGCATTTCACCGATTTCATCCAGAAAAATCGTACCGGTATGCGCGGCCTCAAACAAACCAATCTTGCCGCCACGGCTTGATCCGGTAAAGGCACCTTCCACATACCCGAACAACTCGCTTTCCAGCAGGCTTTCAGGGAACGCGGCACAATTGACGGCGACAAACGGCTGGGCCCGTCGGGCACCGGCGTGATGAATACCCTGTGCCAGCAACTCTTTGCCCGTGCCGCTTTCGCCAATAATCAGCACCGTCGCATCGCTTTGGGCACACGTGAGCGCACGAGCCCTGACGTCGCGGATGGCCTGACTTTGCCCAACCAGATGGTCCAGACTGTATTTGGTGATGTTGGCCCGCGGCTGAGCGCGCGACCGCAAGTTGCGATCCAGACGCTGGATGACCACGGGGTCCTGGCAAACCAATACGGCGCCCGTTTGCCGCCCCTGCTCAATAATAGGCATACGTGTCACAACAACGATTTTGCCCCCAACCTCTTCCACCTGCTCTGACTCCGTGTCGCCTGAACGCAGGGTTTGCTGCAGGCTCAGGGCATCGCTCACCTCACTTAGGCGCTGCCCGATCAGTTGCGTGGCGGGCAGACCGATCAAGGCCTCCATGGAGGGGTTTATGGTTTCGATACGCTCATCCATATTGACGGCGACCACGCCGTCTTTAAGCTTGCCCAAAATCGTGTTGAGCTTTTCGCGCCGCGATGCTTCCAGCCGCGATATGCGCGCCACCTCGATGGCGTCGTCCATCGCTTCACGCACCGCCCCCTGCGAATACAACAGCACGCCTTCGAGGCCGCACGTGCGCGCCAGATCCACAACCAGCCCCGGCGCAACAATCGCCTGAACCCCCTGCGTCTTGAGCTCTTGCACGCAGGCTTCAGCATCTTCTTCGGTGGTGTACGAGCGCAATGCAACACGCAGCCCGAACGTGTCACAAAAGTGCCTGACTTCAGGGGCGATATCGCCATAGGTGACGAGCGCAATGTGGGTCGTGTTACGCGATGCGCGGGCCAGGCCGCGCATAATATCCAGCCCACCAGCCTTGACCAGAACCACGGGCAAGTCGAGATGCTGTCGTAAATAACTGCCGTTCGATCCAGCCGACACCACCGCATCCACAGGGCGAATAGCGCGCATAGCGGCAATGTCGGCCACCGCATCGCTGTATGCCTTGTCCAGAACCGAAACTTCGGCGATAGTGCTGTACTGAGGTGCCAGCTCTTCGAGCAAATCACGCAGGCCGTGAAAGCCCACTGCCACGATACGCAGCCGGTCGCCCGAAAAAGGGTGAAACAGCGCAGACATAGAACACTCCTGGTGAAACGTTCAATTAACGAATCATTTGAAACGATATTATTTCATAAATGAAACGATCGAAAATGCTTTAGAGCGAGAAAGCAATCTGCTCTATAGGTCATACAGGCGCACAAGCCCGACCACACGTGGTTTCAGGCCTCTTCGCTGCGTCCGCTAAAAAGTTGGCACAATCTTTGCTTGATATCCATTCAATAACCGAATCACACCAACCAAGAGAGGTCTACTGTGTCTGAAGCAAACCAGAAACAAGCGTCGGCAGGTGCCCGCTTTCGTCAAGCCCTGAAAGAAGAACAGCCTTTGCAGGTTATTGGCGCCATCAACGCTAATCACGCCCTGCTAGCAGAGCGTGCGGGCTATCGCGCCATTTATCTGTCAGGCGGCGGCGTCGCCGCAGGCTCACTGGGCCTGCCAGATCTGGGCATTAACACGCTTGATGACGTACTCACGGATATCCGTCGCATTACCGATGTGTGTGATGTACCCCTCATGGTCGATATCGACACCGGCTTTGGCCCCTCAGCCTTCAATATTGCGCGCACCATCAAAAGCCTGATCAAGTTCGGCGCCGGCGCCTGCCACATTGAGGACCAGGTCGGCGCCAAGCGCTGTGGCCACCGCCCAGGCAAAGAGATTGTCAGCAAGGGTGAGATGGTTGATCGCATCAAGGCCGCTGTCGATGCCCGTACCGACCCCGACTTTTTCATTATTGCTCGCACTGACTCGATCGCCGTCGAAGGCGTCGATGCCGCGCTGGAGCGGTCGGCCGCCTTCGTCGAGGCAGGTGCCGATGGTATTTTTGCCGAAGCCTCTTACGACCTGGCTACTTACGAGCGCTTCAAGAAAGAACTGAACGTACCCGTATTGGCCAACATTACTGAGTTCGGCAAGACACCTTTATTTACGCGCGACGAGTTAGCCAGTGTCGGCGTCGACATCGTGTTGTATCCTTTATCAGCATTCCGCGCCATGAATAAGGCGGCAGAAACGGTGTACACCGCCATCAGGCGCGACGGTCATCAAAAGAGCGTTATTGATTTGATGCAAACCCGCGACGAACTGTACGACCGCATTGGTTACCACGAGTTTGAATCCCGACTCGACGCCCTCTTCCAACAAGGCAAATCGAAATAACTTTCAGGAGCAGCGACATGGCTACACGTAAAGCTAAAGAATCCAGTCAAACCAAAGCCGCCAGCAAAGCAGCGCCCGCCACAGGCCCCAAACCCAAGAAGTCTGTCGCGCTATCCGGCGTAGTCGCCGGCAATACCGCGCTGTGTACCGTCGGGCTCAGCGGCAATGATCTGCACTATCGCGGCTACGACATTCTCGATATCGCCGAAACCTGCGAATTTGAAGAAATCGCCCACCTGCTTATTCATGGCAAGCTGCCTACCAAAAGCGAACTGGCGGCCTATAAAGCCAAGCTGCGTCGTTTGCGCGGCCTGCCTGCCCAGCTTCAGATCGCCCTCGAGGCACTGCCCGCAGCAAGCCATCCCATGGATGTCATGCGCACGGCCGCTTCGGTATTAGGCTGCGTTCTGCCTGAAAAAGACGATCACAACTTGCCCGACGCCCGTGATATCGCCGACCGTCTCATGGCCAGCCTAGGTTCGGCGCTGCTTTACTGGTATCACTACAGCCATAACGGGCGGGTGATCGACGTAGAAACCGATGACGACAGCATTGGCGGCCATTTTCTGCACCTGCTGCACGGCGAAGTACCCAGCGATGAGTGGGTGCGCGCCATGCATACATCACTTATTCTGTACGCCGAGCATGAGTTCAATGCCTCCACGTTTGCCAGCCGGGTCATTGCTGGCACCGGTTCCGACATGTACTCGGCCATTACCGGCGGTATCGGCGCACTGCGCGGGCCCAAGCACGGTGGCGCCAACGAAGTCGCATTCGAAATCCAGAAGCGCTATGACTCGGCCGACGACGCCGAGGCTGACATCCGCAAGCGCGTCGAAAACAAAGAAGTCATTATCGGCTTTGGTCACCCGGTTTATACCGTGTCAGACCCCCGCAACAAGGTTATTAAAGACGTTGCACGCAAGCTGTCAAAGACCCAGAGCAGCATGAAAATGTTTGACATTGCTGAACGCCTCGAAACAGTTATGTGGGACGCCAAGAAAATGTTCCCCAATCTTGACTGGTTCTCTGCTGTGTCGTACCACATGATGGGCGTGCCTACCTCCATGTTCACACCGCTTTTTGTTATCGCCCGCACGGCGGGTTGGTCTGCGCACATTATTGAACAGCGCATTGATAACAAAATTATCCGTCCGACGGCAAACTACGTGGGCCCCGAAGACAAGAAGTTTGTCCCGATCAGCAAACGCCGCTGATCACGCCCCACAGAAGGCTCGCCCGGCGGGCCTTCTGTGCTGACATCTTCTGCCCACCTTTTTTCTTCTGGCTGCCATGAATACCGCATATCGCAAACCCCTGCCTGGCACCTCGCTCGATTATTTCGACACACGTGAAGCGGTCGAAGCTATCAAGCCTGGTGCTTATGCCACCCTGCCCTACTCATCACGCGTGTTCGCCGAAAACCTGGTTCGTCGTTGCGACCCAGACACACTGACCGACTCGCTTATACAGTTTATCGAGCGTCGTCGTGACCTTGATTTTCCGTGGTTTCCGGCACGCGTAGTGTGCCACGACATTCTTGGCCAGACCGCGCTTGTCGACCTGGCCGGCCTGCGCGATGCCATTGCCGAAAAAGGGGGTGACCCTGCCCTGGTAAACCCGGTCGTGCCCACGCAACTTATCGTGGATCACTCGCTTGCCGTTGAATACGGCGGCTTTGACAAAGACGCCTTTGCCAAAAACCGTGCCATCGAAGATCGACGCAACGACGACCGCTTCCACTTTATCAACTGGACCAAAAAAGCGTTCAAAAACGTAGACGTCATCCCGCCCGGCAACGGCATCATGCATCAGATCAACCTCGAACGCATGTCGCCCGTTATCCATGCGCGCGACGGCGTGGCTTTCCCTGACACGCTGGTAGGCACCGACAGCCACACGCCTCACGTTGATGCGCTGGGCGTCATCGCCATCGGTGTTGGTGGCCTGGAAGCTGAAAGCGTCATGCTGGGCCGGGCTTCGTGGATGCGTCTGCCCGATATTATCGGCGTTGAACTCACTGGCAGGCTGCAACCAGGCACCACGGCGACTGACATGGTGCTGGCGCTTACCGAGTTTTTGCGCAACCAGAAAGTGGTGTCGTCCTACCTGGAATTTTACGGCGAAGGCGCAGCCAGCCTGACGCTGGGCGACCGTGCAACCATTTCCAACATGACCCCAGAATATGGCGCTACGGCAGCCATGTTCTACATCGATCAGCAAACCATTGACTATCTCAAGCTCACAGGCCGTGATGATGAGCAGGTCAAGCTGGTAGAAACGTACGCCAAGACGGCCGGTCTCTGGGCCGACAGTCTTGAAACCGCCGTATACGAGCGAGTGCTCAAGTTTGATCTGTCGAGCGTTGTGCGCAATATCGCCGGCCCGTCAAACCCGCACCGTCGTGTTCCTACTTCTGAGCTGGCCGCCCGAGGCATTTCGGGAGTCGTTGAAAACGAACCAGGGCTTATGCCTGATGGTGCCGTTATCATTGCCGCCATTACCAGCTGTACCAATACCAGCAACCCGCGCAACGTGATTGCAGCCGGCCTTTTGGCACGTAACGCCAACGCACGCGGGCTGACACGCAAGCCCTGGGTTAAGTCATCTTTGGCACCCGGCTCCAAGGCCGTGCAACTGTATCTGGAAGATGCCGAACTGTTGCCTGAACTTGAGCAGCTTGGGTTTGGCATTGTGGGCTTTGCCTGCACCACCTGTAATGGCATGAGCGGTGCGCTTGACCCGGTAATTCAGAAAGAAGTCATAGACCGCGACCTGTACGCCACGGCCGTGCTTTCGGGCAACCGCAACTTTGATGGCCGCATCCACCCTTATGCCAAGCAGGCCTTTCTGGCTTCGCCACCGCTGGTGGTTGCCTACGCCATCGCAGGCACAATACGGTTCGACATCGAAAAAGATGTACTTGGGCACGATAAAGAGGGCAACCCCGTCACGCTGAAAGATATCTGGCCCACCGACGAAGAAATCGACGCCATCGTCGCCGCCAGCGTTAAACCAGAGCATTTCCGTCAGGTGTACGAGCCCATGTTTGCCGTCAGTGCAACCGACAGCAAGCAAATCAGCCCCCTGTATGACTGGCGCCCCCAAAGTACCTATATACGACGCCCGCCGTACTGGGAAGGCGCACTGGCCCGCGAATGCACGCTCAAAGGCATGCGCCCCTTGGCCGTACTGGGCGACAACATTACCACCGACCACCTTTCGCCTTCCAATGCCATTCTGGCGAGCAGCGCGGCAGGCGAATACCTGGCCAAAATGGGACTGCCTGAAGAAGACTTCAACTCGTATGCCACCCATCGCGGTGACCACCTTACCGCACAGCGCGCCACGTTTGCCAACCCCAAATTACTCAATGAAATGGTGCTGGAAAATGGCGAGGTTAAGCAAGGCTCGTTGGCACGCATTGAGCCCGAGGGTAAAGTTACCCGCATGTGGGAGGCCATAGAAACCTATATGGAGCGCAAGCAACCCCTCATTATTATTGCGGGCGCAGATTACGGCCAGGGCTCATCGCGTGACTGGGCCGCCAAAGGCGTGCGTCTTGCCGGTGTAGAAGCCATTGCGGCTGAAGGCTTTGAGCGCATCCACCGCACCAACCTGGTCGGCATGGGGGTGATACCGCTTGAGTTTCAGCCAGGCGTCACACGCAAGACGCTGAACATTGATGGTACCGAAACCTTCGACGTGATCGGCACCCCCTCGCCGCTCGCCACCCTTACGCTCGCCATTCACCGCAAAAACGGCGAACGCATAGAGGTACCGGTCATCTGTCGTCTCGACACGGCGGAAGAGGTTTCCATCTATAAGGCTGGCGGCGTCCTGCAGCGCTTTGCGCAAGACTTTATCGAGTCTACGGCAACTGCCTGACGCGTGCGAACGAGGGTGTGACACTAAAACCTGACACACCCTCTCGCACCGCTTTCATCCAGGCACGGGCATCTTCAAGGCAACACGACTGCAACACAGGAACCCCAACATCGTCATGACACACCCACCACAAATCAAGATACCTGCCACTTATCTGCGTGGCGGCACCAGCAAAGGCGTTTTCTTCCGACTGCAAGATCTCCCCGAAGCCGCGCGTAAACCTGGCGCAGCCAGGGATGCACTGCTGCTGCGCGTCATTGGCAGCCCAGACCCGTATGGCAAACAGACCGACGGAATGGGTGGTGCCACCTCGAGCACCAGTAAAACCGTCATCATTGCGCCAAGCACCCAGCCTGATCACGACGTGGACTACCTGTTCGGCCAGGTTTCCATCGACAAGCCGTTTGTTGACTGGAGCGGCAACTGCGGCAATTTGTCTTCTGCTGTAGGCCCTTATGCGATCAGCAACGGCTTTATTGCAGCCGACCGCATTCCCGAAAATGGCACGGCCACAGTGCGGATCTGGCAGGCCAATATCGGCAAGACCATCGTGGCTCACGTACCCATCGTTAACGGCGAAGTGCAGGAAACCGGCGACTTTGAGCTAGACGGGGTAACCTTCCCGGCGGCCGAAGTGCAACTTGAGTTTCTGGACCCGGCGGCCGACGACGACGGTGAGGGCGGCAAGATGTTCCCGACCGGCAACCTGGTCGACGCGCTGGAAGTGCCCGGCGTGGGTACGCTACAGGCCACCATGATCGATGCCGGTATCCCTACAGTGTTTATCAACGCTCAAGATATTGGCTACACCGGTACCGAATTGCAGGAAGCCATTAACGGCGACCCCAAGGCACTGGCCATGTTCGAGACCATCCGGGCACACGGCGCGCTGCGCATGGGTCTGATCAGCGACCTTAACCAAGCTGCCACACGCCAGCATACGCCCAAGGTGGCCTTTGTGGCTCCGCCGACCGAGTACACAGCCTCCAGCGGCAAGCACGTCAAGGCCGATGATATCGATCTGCTGGTGCGCGCGCTTTCCATGGGCAAACTGCATCATGCCATGATGGGCACGGCGGCAGTTGCCATTGGTACAGCGGCTGCCATCCCCGGTACCCTGGTCAACCTCGCGGCGGGCGGCGGCGATCGTAGCGCCGTGCGATTCGGTCACCCCTCGGGCACCTTACGCGTGGGTGCCGAAGCCATCCAGGAAAACGGCGAATGGGTAGTAAAAAAAGCCATTATGAGCCGCAGCGCACGCATACTCATGGAAGGGTGGGTGCGTGTACCAGCAGCCACCTCCTGATCAGAGATAAGTTGGGATATGCATCCGCAGCCGCTTCTTGATCAGGGATAAGCGTGGACGTGGGCCTGCAGCCATTTGCTCAGCAGAGGTAAGCCTGGGCGTGGATCTGCAGCCACTTGCTCATCAGGGGTAAGCTTGGGCGTGGGCCGCTCCGGCGATATACTGAAAGTTGTCTTTTCATAATCGTCAGGAGCTCCTATGTCCGCGCCCATTTCCAATGTACGTCCCGAACCCGATCAGGTACTGGTTGACATCGCCGACTATGTGCTCAATGACAAAATCGACAGTAGTGTGGCGTATGAAACTGCCCGCAACGTATTGATCGACACGCTGGGCTGCGGTCTTGAAGCGCTTGAATACCCTGCCTGCACCAAGCTGCTGGGTCCTGTCGTGCCGGGCACCGTGGTGCCTCATGGTGCCAAGGTACCGGGCACACAATTTCAGCTCGACCCCGTACAGGCAGCCTTCAATATCGGCTGCATGATCCGCTGGCTTGACTTCAACGACACATGGCTGGCCGCAGAATGGGGCCACCCATCAGACAATCTCGGCGGCATTCTTGCCATGGCCGACTGGCTGTCACGCACAGCCATCGCCACCGGCAAACCACCGCTGACCATGCGCGACGTACTCACCGCCATGATCAAGGCCCACGAAATCCAGGGTTGCATCGCCCTTGAAAACTCGTTTAACAAGGTAGGGCTTGACCACGTCGTACTGGTCAAGGTTGCGTCAACGGCCGTGGTGGCGCACATGCTAGGCCTTAGCCGAGATGAAATCATCAACGCCATCTCACTGGCCTGGGTCGATGGCCAAAGCCTGCGCACGTATCGACATGCGCCCAACACGGGCAGCCGCAAGAGCTGGGCAGCCGGCGATGCAACCAGCCGCGCCGTGCGCCTGGCCTTAATGGCTCGCACCGGAGAAATGGGCTACCCCTCTGTACTCACCGCCAAAACCTGGGGCTTTTACGACGTACTGTTCAAAGGCCAGCCATTTCAGTTCCAACGGCCCTATGGCAGCTATGTCATGGAGAACATTCTCATCAAAATCTCCTACCCCGCAGAGTTTCACTCACAAACCGCCATTGAGTGTGCCATGCAGATCCATGGGTTGCTTAAAGCACAGGGCAAGACTGCGGCCGACATCCAGAAGATCACCATCCGTACTCATGAGGCCTGCATCCGCATCATCGACAAAAAAGGCCCGCTTAATAACCCTGCCGACCGTGACCACTGCGTGCAGTACATGGTGGCCGTACCCATTATCTTTGGCCGCCTTACCGCTGCCGATTATGAAGACGGCGTAGCCGCCGACCCGCGCATCGATGCATTGCGTGAAAAAATCGTGTGCGTCGAAGACCCGGCTTTTACTGCCGACTATCACGACCCCAACAAACGCTCCATCGCCAACGCGCTAACCGTAGAGTTCAATGACGGCAGCCAACTCGACGAGGTCGTCTGCGAATACCCTGTCGGCCACATGCGACGTCGCAAGGAAGGCATCCCCTTGCTTGAGGCAAAATTTCGCACCAACCTGGCGCGCCGCTTTCCCGCCCGCCAGCAACAGCGCATTCTGAACGTCTCTCTTGATCAGGCTGCACTTGAACACATGCCCGTGCACGAGTACGTCGATTTGTACGTGATCTGATCCAGCACGCAAACAGCACGCCAACTATGGCAAAATAGTTGGCTATGCTGACAAATTTCGCTTATTACGCCCTACCATTTCTGTTTACGCTGCTGGTCGCCTGCGCACTGACAACACTGGTATCCGGGCTATACCTTTGGCTGTTTCGCATCCAGATCACCAACAATACCCTGCGTCACCCCTACCTTGATCGACAACCCTGGGAGCGTTACCCGCTGCCCCTCAAGGTCGCCATGCTGCTCGACTACTTTTTACGGCTGGCCTTTCCGTCCAGCCAGTTCTGGATCATCGGCCACGCCAATCGCCTGCTCCCGCATGTAGAACGCAGCAAAGTACCCACCGCAATCAAATGGCCACTCATGGGCTTGTGGGGTGGCTGCTTCATCGGCATCGTCGCCATGCTGGCCGTCTGGGTTGTGCTGTTGCTGCTGGGCACGCCCTGACACACTCGCACCAGCCAGGGCAGTGCAACCAATGCGCTGCGAGCACGCCTGTATTTGATCCAACCTTCTACATCGTATGCACACACCACAAGGATTAACCACTATGAGCCGCGCTATACAGCACAACGTCGCCCAAAGCCGTTTCGAATGGACCGAAGACGGCATACTCTCTGTACAAGACTATGATCTGCAGAACGGCGTCATGACGATTACCCATACAGGCGTGCCTGAAGCCGTGGGCGGCCGGGGTATCGCCGGCGACCTCACCCGCGCAGCGCTCGAAACCGCAACAGAGCAGGCCCTCAAAGTGCGCCCCATGTGCTCGTACGTCGCCACATATATAGAGCGCCACCCTGAATACAAAGTGCTAGTGGTCTAAGCTCGACCATATGCTGGGCCATACACTCGGCTGTAAGTTCGACCATATGTTGGGCTGTACACAAGCTGTTTAGCCGATCTTGGCCCGGCCCTGCGCGGCAGTCCAGCATTCCCGACAAGCCCTGACGACAGACGCATCGGCACAACAACAGCGCTACGTGGCCAGCTGGCGGCAGGCCATCTCACACCGCCACGCCAGCATCTTGGTGTGCGTACAACACATACCAATCTTATGTCTTATATAAGATATAAGACATTTGCTTCAGTGCACCATTTGCTTCTACAATAGTCACATAAAACATACTCTTACCATTCATCGATAAAGGGCATGCACCATGCTTGAATCCTATCGCCAACATGTGGCCGAACGTGCCGCGTCAGGCATCCCCCCCCTTCCTCTTACCGCCCAACAAACCGCTGAGCTCATTGAACTGCTCAAGGCTCCCCCGGCAGGCGAAGAGCAATTCCTGGTCGACCTGTTCACCCACCGTGTGCCCGCAGGCGTAGACGACGCCGCCAAAGTCAAGGCCTCGTACCTTGCCGCCATCACCCTGGGCAAAGAAACCTGTGCCCTCATTGATCCAAAGCACGCCACCGAACTGCTGGGCACCATGCTTGGGGGCTACAACATCAGCCCACTTATCGAATTGCTCGATAACGAAACACTGGCACCTGTCGCCGCCGAGGCACTCAAGAAAACACTGCTGGTTTTCGATGCCTTCCACGACATCAAAGAAAAAGCCGACAATGGCAACAAATACGCCAGCGAAATACTGCAAAGCTGGGCTGATGCCGAATGGTTCACCAGCCGCCCCGAAGTCCCTGAAAGCCTGACACTCACCGTTTTCAAGGTTAGCGGCGAAACCAACACTGACGATCTGTCGCCTGCCCCTGACGCCTGGAGCCGCCCCGACATTCCGCTGCACGCGCTGGCCATGCTCAAAAACCCGCGTCCGGGCATCCAGCCCGAAGAGCCGGGCAAGATCGGCCCCATCAAATTCATACAAAGCCTCAAAGAAAAAGGCCATCTGGTTGCCTATGTGGGCGACGTGGTTGGTACTGGCTCCTCACGCAAATCGGCCACCAACTCTGTACTGTGGCATACCGGTCAAGACATCCCCTACGTGCCCAACAAACGGTTTGGCGGCGTATGTCTGGGCAACAAAATCGCCCCGATCTTCTACAACACCATGGAAGACGCTGGCGCTCTGCCTATTGAACTTGACGTTTCACAAATGGAAATGGGTGACGTCATCGAGTTGCGCCCGTACGAAGGCAAAGCGCTCAAAGACGGCAAAGTCATCGCCGAGTTCCACGTCAAATCAGAAGTGCTGTTTGACGAAGCACGCGCCGGTGGCCGCATTCCACTTATTATCGGTCGCGGTCTCACCGCCAAGGCACGCGAAGCGCTGGGGCTGCCAACCTCTAACCTGTTCCGCCTGCCCCATAACCCTGCCGAAACCGACAAGGGTTACACACTGGCCCAGAAAATGGTCGGCCGTGCCTGCGGCTTGCCCGAAGGCAAGGGCGTGCGCCCCGGCACCTACTGCGAGCCCCGCATGACCTCTGTGGGTAGCCAGGACACTACTGGCCCCATGACGCGTGACGAGCTCAAAGATCTGGCTTGCCTGGGCTTCTCGGCCGATCTGGTCATGCAGTCGTTCTGCCACACTGCCGCCTACCCCAAGCCTGTAGACGTCAAAACGCACCACGAACTGCCCAATTTCATCAGTACTCGTGGCGGCGTGTCCCTGCGCCCCGGCGACGGCATTATTCACTCCTGGCTCAACCGCATGCTGCTGCCTGACACCGTCGGCACCGGCGGTGACTCGCACACCCGTTTCCCCATTGGCATCAGTTTTCCTGCCGGATCCGGCCTGGTCGCTTTTGCGGCTGCCACAGGCGTCATGCCACTCGATATGCCTGAGTCGGTCTTGGTGCGGTTCAAGGGCAAGCTGCAGCCTGGCGTTACCCTGCGCGATCTGGTCAACGCCATTCCGCTGTACGCCATCAAAAACGACTTGCTTACCGTCGAAACACAGGGCAAGAAAAACATTTTCTCGGGCCGTATTCTCGAAATCGAAGGCCTGCCCAATCTCAAAATCGAACAGGCTTTCGAACTCACCGACGCTTCAGCCGAACGTTCTGCAGCAGGTTGCACAGTGCGCCTGAACAAAGAGCCCATCATCGAGTACATCAACAGCAACATTACGCTGCTCAAATGGATGATCGCCAACGGCTACGAAGACGAACGCAGCCTGGCACGTCGCATCAAAGCCATGGAAGCATGGTTGGCAGACCCGCAATTGCTTGAATCCGATGCCGACGCCGAATACGCTGCCGTCATCGAAATCAACATGGACGAGATCATCGAGCCTATTGTTGCCTGCCCTAACGACCCCGACGACGTCAAGACCTTGTCCGATGTTGCCGGCACCGTCATCGATGAGGTGTTCATCGGTAGCTGCATGACCAATATTGGCCACTTCCGTGCCGCTTCAAAGCTGCTCGAAGGCAAGCGCGACATACCCACCAAGTTGTGGGTGGCCCCGCCCACCAAAATGGACGCCAAGCAGCTTAGCGAAGAAGGCCACTACGGTGTGCTGGGCACTGCAGGCGCGCGCATGGAAATGCCCGGCTGCTCGCTGTGCATGGGTAACCAGGCACAAGTACGTGAAGGTGCTACCGTCATGTCCACCAGCACACGCAACTTCCCCAACCGACTTGGCAAAAACGCCAATGTGTTTCTGGGGTCTGCCGAGCTGGCCGCCATCTGCTCACGCCTGGGCCGCATCCCCACGCGCCAAGAGTATCTGGCCGACATGGGCATTCTTGATGCCAGCAGCGACCAGATCTACCGCTACATGAACTTCGACCAAATCGAAGAATTCAAGGAAATTGCCGATTCCGTAGGCATCTAAGCGTCGTTTCGCTCAGCAACAAACCCCGCTCCGGCGGGGTTTGTTGTATATCGACCCACGTCGTCCCTGACGATCGAGGGTACACTACACATTCACCCACCCGCATTATGTCTCCGGTATGTCTGCACCCTCTGCTTCCCGCCTTTCCAAAGTTGCACAACGTCTGCTTTTGCTTACGACCGCTCTGTCACGTTCAGGCAGTCGCCTGGAAGATGACTATTGGGAACACGAGTTAAACCTTGTTCTCGACAAGCTCCTGCTCGGCAGAAAGAACAAAACCATTGAAAATACGCTTGATCATCTCATCGCTACCGACTCGGGCGCGTATGAAATTCTGGTTGAGCAGGCAGAAACGCAGTCTGAATCCACCTCGGTAAACCTGGACGGCGTTGAACATGACGCCTTGCTTTTTTCTGCGCCGCTGGTCGCCTGGACACGTTATCAGCTGCCTGGCATCAAGCTAGTAGAAGGCCAACGCGAAGCACTGAGCAACGCGCTGCATAAGCACATTGCCGCCCCTGGCGCCAAGCTCGCCATCATCCCGGCGCTGGTCAGCTTTGACCAAATGCCACAAACATTTCAAGAAACCCGCGCCTGGACCCAGCGTCTTGCCCTTGAGGCCCTCGGGCAAGCTACAGAGCCCTGCGCGCTGCGCGACCATGGCGAGAGTGATGGCATGCTGGCTGACGCACGCTTTTTGGTTGGCGTTATAACTGTTCCGCGCGGGCAGCCCTTGTTTCAGTGGCAAGCGCGTCTGAGCGACGACAGCTACCCAAGCCGTGAAAGCTGCCGCGACCACTGGATCAAAGCCGTCAGCCATATTTTGGCCACCACATTTACCGGCTGCCAGGTCGAGTACCTGCAACCTGATGCCTATTATATAAATAGCCGTGAAGCAGATCGGCGTATACGACCACTGGCGCTTAAGGCTGCGGTAACCTGGCTGCAAAATGCCATTCAGGTACCTGGCACCGAACTGCGTGCGGTCATCGCGGCCTGCGGTGAAAGCGTTACCGAAGAGTATCGCGTTGGTTTCAGCACCCGCAACAGCAACGAAGTCATCTACGGCTGCATCTGGCCTGTGCTCAGCAAAGAAGAAGCCGCCAGTGATGGCATGGAAAACGGCGACATCGACATGCCTGATGAAATCGCGGCCTTGCTTAAAGAACTGGGCATTAGTGACGTACGCCGGTTGCCAGGTCTGTATTCCGTCGAGTTCTGCGACGACTGCGGCGCGCCCTACTTTCCTAACCCCCTGGGCGAAATGCTGCACCCCGAGCTTCCTGAAGAAACCGACCTCGACCCCATTCAGTTTCATTAGCCTGCACGCATGTCACGCCGGCTTTCATTTGATATTTTCTGCCGGGTCATCGACAACTTCGGCGATATCGGCGTGTGCTGGCGCCTGGCCCGACAACTGGCGCACCACCATGACGTAAGGCTATGGGTCGATGACTTGCATAGCTTTGCCCGCATCGAGCCTTCCGTAAGCACAAACTTAGCGCAGCAGACCATAGGGTACGTACAGGTGCTGCATTGGGTTGCGCATATGCCATTACCCGAGCCGAAACAGGTCGTCATCGAAGCCTTTGCCTGCGACCCGCCCGCTGATTTTATTCAAAAAATGGCGCAGGCTGGCAGCCTGTGGATTAACCTCGAATACCTTAGTGCTGAACCCTGGGTTGAATCGTTTCATGCCTTGCCATCGTTGCAGGTCAGCGGCGTGCGCAAAGCGTTTTTCTTTCCAGGCTTCACACCTCGCACTGGCGGGCTTTTACGTGAAAACGGCCTTGCCGAAGAACGCGCTGCATGGCAGGCCACCCCACAGGCCCGAGCCCTCCTGCTGCGCGATCTGCGGGTAGCTTCCACCGCGATTGAGGCCGTCAACGCTGGCGCGTTGCTGGTTATGCTGTTTTGCTATGCCCACGCCCCCGCCAGCCAGTTGCTTACCGCCTTGCAGGCTAGCGGTCACAGCGCCGTCGTTCTAGTGCCGGCAGGCGTTTGCACTGGCCTGGCACGCGGCCAACACGAAAATGTCACCGTACAAGAAATACCCTTCGTCAGCCAGCAAGGCTTTGACCGGCTGCTATGGAGCTGCGACCTGAACTGCATACGCGGCGAAGACTCGCTGGTGCGGGCGCTATGGGCGGGCAAGCCGCTGCTCTGGCATATTTACCCGCAAGATGACGATGTACACATGATCAAGCTAAATGCCTGGCTGGCGTGCTCACCGTTCCCAGAGATGGCGCAGCAGGCCATCAGGCAATGGAACGACGCCAACGCCGCCGGCTTTCAGCCTACAATGACTCAGGCCTTGCAGGGCAACCACTGGAACACCTGGAAAACCCAAAGCGCTCGCTGGTCTGACACCCTGGCCAGCCAGCCTGATCTGGTCACTTCATTGGTGGATTTTTGCCTGAAACACACTACCAAAGCGAAAGAGCCCTGAAAAGGATAAAATGTCAGGCTTTGCAAGCCATGCTCCGGCCCGCGACGTTATCTGGCGGAGCAAGCAACCCCCGGAGTATTAAAAACCTATGAAAACCGCACAAGAACTGCGTGTCGGCAACGTCATCATGGTCGGCAACGACCCATTGGTGGTGCTGAAGGCAGAACTCAACAAGTCTGGCCGTAATTCGGCCGTCGTTAAACTCAAATTCAAAAACCTGCTCACCGCTTCGGGCAGCGAGTCGGTCTACAAAGCCGACGAAAAATTTGAAATCGTGGTGCTCGACAAAAAAGAGTGCACGTACTCATACTTTGCGGACCCCATGTATGTATTCATGGACGAAGAGTACAACCAGTACGAAGTCGAAGCCGAAAGCATGGGCGACACGCTCAACTACCTCGAAGAAGGCATGCAGGTCGAAGTTGTCTTCTACGAAGGCCGTGCCATTTCGCTCGAGCTACCCACTATTGTGGTACGCCAAATTGATTACACCGAGCCTGCCGTCAAGGGCGACACCTCGGGCAAGGTCCTCAAGCCGGCAAAACTCAGCACAGGTACCGAAATTTCTGTACCTCTGTTCTGCAATATTGGCGACAAAATAGAGATCGACACGCGTACGGGCGAATACCGCAGCCGCGTCATGTAATACCGGCCCGGCCCTTGCATCAAGGGCCTCAGCCAAAAAAACCTTCGCCGCATAAGCACGCCCAAGCTGGGTACTAATCCAGCCATTCAAGGTTAGCGCATGCGGCGAAGGTTTTTTTACGCATAGGGTTTCAAAAGCCATGATTAAACGCGCCCCGGCGCCTTCCTGGCGAAAATGCGCGCGCCCCTAGCCCTGCAAACTCAAGCCATCGCGGCCGCAGCCATCCAGGCCCGTATAACCGTTAGCCTGGCGACTCCATAAAAGCACGGCTTTAGCAACTGCGGTTACTGCAAGCGCTCGTCGTCAAGAAAGTCAGGGATAGGCATGACCGCGATCCCTTCAGACACAAGGGCTTCGCGCTCTTCGGCAGTAGCTACACCCCGGATGGCGCGTTCAGGGGCTTCACCCTCGTGCATGCGTCGAGCCTCATCAGCAAAGCGCACACCTACGTTTTCGGTATTGCGGATTACCTTACGAATCTGCCTGAACATCTCTGCCTGTAACTGCGCCATCTGGGCGCTGGCTGGAACAGCGACCGCGCCCGCCTCATGCGACCTACCAGAATATGCGGTATCAGAAGTCGCGTTGTTAACCACAGGGGCCGAATGGGACGCCGACGACGTGCCAGCCGCCTCGCGTCGAATATGGCTGACATTGAGCCGCGGCGCCGACAGCTTTTTGTCTACCTTGCTGCTTTCGCATACAGGGCACACAAGCAGGCCGCGCGCGCGCTGTGCTTCGTAATTGTCATCAGAGCGAAACCAGCCTTCAAACACGTGGCCCTGGTCGCACTGAAGATCGTAAACTTTAAGTGTCATAACGCCTATATATGGGCATTTAGCCCAAAATCAAGGCCTTGCGTACGTGTGTGCCACGGCCTCGTCACACTCAGTATAAGCCCAGATGGCGACTCAAATGCGCGGAACGGCATCGAGCAAGCGCCGGGTTTCAGCATGCTTTGGCGACTCCAGAACCGTGCTGGCTGTGCCGATCTCGATAATACTGCCTTGATGCATGATGGCGATGCGGTCTGCCAGATACTCCACCACGCCAAAATTATGGGTAATGAACAAATAGGCAATACGGAATTCAGCCTGCAGCGTTTGTAATAAGTCTAGAATTTGCGCCTGAACCGATACATCCAGCGCCGACGTAGGCTCATCGCAGATGAGTACTCTGGGGTTTACCGCCAGTGCACGGGCAATGGCAATGCGCTGGCGCTGTCCACCCGAGAACTCATGCGGGTAGCGATTTACCGTATCTCTGGGCAGACCGACTCTGTCGAGCAACTCGCGGATCTGGTTGCTGCGCTTGGTGCGGGAGCGTTCAGGATGCAGAGCAGCCAGGCCTTCGCCAAGAATATCACCCACTAGCATACGGGGATCCAATGAGGCATAGGGGTCTTGAAACACAATCTGCACCGATCGCCGCAGACGCTGCAACACGCTGCGCCTGGCGGTCAATATATCGTCACCATCAAACTTGGCCGAACCACGAACCACCGCCTGTTTATCCAATAGGCGCAACAACGCCTTGGCGGTCGTCGTTTTGCCACAGCCTGATTCGCCCAGCAGCGCCAGAGTCTCGCCCTCGCGCAGTTCGAACGACACGTTTTTTACGATATCAACCGCTGTATCGCCGGCAGACCAGAAACGTCGCTTTTTCACGTAACTGACTGAAAGGCCTTCAACCACCAGCAAAGGCTTACCGGTAATGGAAGCCGCTGCTTTGCTAAGCCGCGCAACGTCGGCCAAGGCATTGTCCGACACTGCCGCTGATTTTTCATCTACCGTATTGAGTTTTGCATCAACCTGGCTGGTGTTGGCTGCGCCTTGACCAGAGACGCCCTTGCCCGCGCTTTGCGCTGCTACCTCAGGTGGGGCCGAAAGTGGCCGTCCGCGTTTGGCAAAGGTAGGAATGGCGGCGAGCAGCTGGCGTGCATAAGGGTGTTTGGGCGACGCAAAAAACGTGGCGGCATCCACGGTTTCGAGTATTTCACCATCACGCATGAGCGCGACATAATCAGCCACGTTTTTGACCACCGCCAGATCATGGGTAATGAGCAAAATTGCCAGCCCCATTTCTTTCTGGATGCTGGCAAGTAAATCAAGTATCTGCGCCTGTACTGTCACATCCAGCGCCGTGGTAGGCTCATCGGCGATCAGCAGCCTGGGCTCTGCCGCCAGGGCGATCGCAATCATGATGCGCTGCTTTTGTCCGCCCGAAAACTGGAATGGGTAATCATTAAGGCGGTTTACCGCATCCGGAATACCAACCCGGTCCAGCCACCACCCTGCACGCTCAGCCAGCGCCTTGCCGCGATAGGCGGTGTGGGCGCGCAAGGTTTCTGCCATTTGCTGCCCTATCGTCATGACCGGATTCAGGCTGGTGGATGGCTCTTGAAAGATAATGCCGATCTGCCCACCCCGGATACCGCGCATGCGCTGCTCAGACAAGGTGTTTAGCTCGACATCGCCCAGGTATATATTGCCGGCAGCAATACGCCCCGCCTCTGGCAGCAGACGCAAAAGCGCCAGCGCCGTCATGCTCTTGCCACAGCCCGACTCGCCCACCAGTGCAAAGGTTTCACCACGAGAAATAGCAAGCTGCAGCGACTTTACGGCCTGGTTGACGCCTGCCTCACCCGCAATCTGCACGGCCAGCCCGGTGACCGTGAGAACGCGGTTATGCCCACCCGTTTGTACGGTATCAGAAGAAGAAACACTCATCGGCCTGCTCCTCCTGAGACACCAGCGCTCGGGCAAATAAGGTGGTTGGCTACGCTCATCATGGTGCCGTGTCCTTTATCGCTATACGGCTCTTGCGTTTTGCCCGGGTGCCTGTAAGGGCCGGAGGTATTGGCCGAAACCGGCGCATGCGAGGATCGAACGCGCTTTGCACCGCATCGGCAAACAGATTGGCGGCAAGCACCAGCGCCAGCAAAAATGTAAACGCCCCCAGAAGATTCCACCAGATCATGGGGTCGCGCGACATTTCCACCCTGGCCATGTCAATCATGGTGCCAAACGAGGGGGTGCTGGGGTCCACACCTATACCCAGATATGAAAGCACGGCTTCATACAGCACCAGCCCCGAGAACTCGAGCACCAGCGTAATCAGCACAATATGCATAAGATTGGGCAAGAGATGGCGCGCCATGATGCGCCAATGCCCCACGCCAAAGGCCTGCGCCGCCTGTATGTATTCCAGCTCGCGCAGCTTGAGTGTTTCAGCACGCAGCAGGCGACACAGCCCTGACCAGCCTGTAAGCCCGAGAATCATGCACAGCAGAAACAAACGCAGATCGGCACGTGACGCCACGGTGTCAAACATATTGGGGTTATTGTCGATGTATACCTGCATCATCAATACGCAGGCGGCGATCAGCAAGATGCCCGGTATGGAAGTGAGTGTGGTGTATATGTATTGGATGACATCGTCGATTCTGCCTTTGAAATAGCCTGCGGCAATGCCGAAAATTAAGGCAGGCGGCAGCATGGCCAGTGTAGTCAGCGTACCAATGACCAGCGCGGTGCGCACGCTCTTTAAGCTCATCCAGAGCACATCATTGCCCGTGCGATCTGTGCCCAGCACATGATAGTTAGCACTGAGCGTCAGGGCGACCGCCACCAATACGCACAAAATACTGAAGGTAATCCACATGGGTCGCCATGGCGTGCCGGTTTCACCCCGCCACCACACAGACCAGGCAGCGGCAACCCTTCTCCCAGGCCGCCAGTAGCGCAACGTCAACAATGCCGCTGTGACAAGCGCGGCCGCAAGGCCATAGGCCAGCCCACGCAACAAGCGCTCGCGCAGGTCACGGTCATGAGCAGCGCCATCCTCAACCCCCTGCCCGGCATACTTGAGGCGTGGATAATCGCGCAAAGGATGGCCATCGACAACTTCGGTTTCTTTGGTGAACTGGCGAATGGCCAAGGGCGACGAATAGGTTTTTTCGCGGCTGGCCAACTGGCTTAACGACAATACATCATCCAGGACCGAGCGCATAACGGGTGAATACACTGGCGCTGCAGCGTCGGGTTGGGCTTTTGAAGTGCCTTGGGCTGAATTGGCCTCTTTTGGCTCGGCATTGTTCGCGCCCGTCGACCCGAGCTCAGTATGCCCGCTGCCCGCTGTCGCGGTCGTTGTCAGAGGCGGCAATAATGGCCGGTAGTGAATGGAGTCCAGAAGACCTATCAAGGCAAAGCAGATAATAACTACGCCTGCACACATCGCGGAAGGCGTACGTGACACACTCTTCCAGGCCAGACGCAGTGAGGGGCTGGAGCGAACACGCCATGCATATAGCAGCACGCCCGCCGTCAGCAGATAAACAAAAATATCGGTCCAGAGAAAGACGAGTTTTGGCATGGCTATTCGAACCGTACGCGTGGGTCAGCCAGCGTATAAGAAATATCGGCAAGAATCAGCCCCAGGATATACAGGGCCGACCCCAGAAACACCATGGCCCGCACCACTGAAAAATCTTGTGCGTTGATTGCATCAATGGTGTAACTGCCCAGACCGGGAATGCCAAAAAATGATTCAGAAATAAGACTGCCCATGAACAAGAGTGGAATGGCAGACACGGTACCCGTCAAAATAGGCAGCATGGCATTACGCAGAATATGGCGAAACAGCACTATCCGCTCTGGCAGGCCTTTGGCACGCGCAGTACGCACATAGTCTTTGCCGGCTTCCTCAAGAAACAGCGTGCGGTAAAAGCGGGCCTGCCCACCCAGGCTGGACAAAATACCCACCAACACCGGCAGCACCAGGAAGCGCACACTGTTCCAGCCATCGACAAAGCCAGAATAAGGCACCCACCGCAGCAGTTTGGCGAACAGCCACTGCCCGGCAATAATGTAAAACAGGCCAGAAATTGAAAGCAGCACCACGCACAGCACTACCCCCGCAAAATCAATACGCGTGCCCTTGAAAAACACCAGCATCAAGGCAAAAGAAATACACACGGCAAGCCCCAGCACAAACGTGGGTATCGCCAGCGCCAGGCTAGGCACCATGCGCGTTTTGATCTCATGACCAATGTCGCGGCCTTCATCAGAAAACCCAAAGTCAAAACGCAGCAGCGGCACAGACCGGGAGTAAAAAATAGTGTCAGTCCAATGCGCCGTACCCTTGGCCTGTGTGTTGTAAAACAGGGGTTTGTCGTAACCACGCTCGGTCTTCCATCGTTCGATCGCGGTTTCGCTGACCCGCTGCCCGCCAATGGCCAGCCTCGCCATGTCGTCAGGAGTATTGACAGCAAAGAACAGCACAAACGTCAACAAATTGACCCCTATGAGGATGAGCACCCCATAGATAAGCCGCCGGATCACATAGCGCATCATGGCTGGCTCCTTGTGTCGGTGTTGATAAGCGCCGTGGCCATCTCGCGGCGGCGCGCCACGCGCCATGCCAGAACGCCACCCAGTACCAGCAAGGCCAGCAGCAACCATAAAGGCCACCATACGGGCACATTCCACAGCTTTATTTTTTCAGCGCGCAACGCTGGCTCAATACGGTAGTACTGCAGCGTATTGCGCACCATTTGCGTAGGCTTGGCGTTTTTCACCCAGGCCTGATAAGCACCACCCGATTTCGGAAAATAACCAAACATCCACGGTGCGTCACGCTGCACGATATGCACCATCTGGTGCACCAGGGCCTCTTTTTCAGGGCCGTCATCCAGAAACCGCATTTTCTCGAACAGGCGGTCAAACTCGGGGTTACTGTAATTGGAGGCATTTTCTCCCCCATTTTTAACCTTGGAATTAGGCCCGTACAACAGGAAAAGAAAGTTCTCCGCATCGGGGTAATCAGCCACCCATCCCCATAAATACATTTGCGCGGCGCCGTTGCGCATTTTTTCCTGGAACCGGTTGTAGTCTGTGGCGCGAACCTCAAGCTGAATATCGATGGCCGCCAACTGGCGCCGCATCCAGTCGAGCGTAGCGCTGGAGCCCATGCCCCCCATGGAGTCAAAGTACAGAATAAGCGGGCGCCCGGTCTGGGCGTCGCGCCCTTCCGGGTAACCCGCCTCTTTGAGCAACTGACGGGCGTCATCCAGCGAACGCCTGACGGCCCGCCCGTCTTCGAGCCGGTACACCTCAGGGTTTAACCCTTCAGGTAAAGGCTGGTAACCCAACACACCTGGCGGTACAGGGCCATAGGCAACCTGGGCCTGCTCGTTTTCGAAGATGGCCACATATTGTTCCCAATTATAGGCAATGCTAATGGCCTGCCGCAGCTTGCGGTTTTTTTCGGCTTGTTGCGGCGTGTCGCCAGCACCCACGACCGGATCCAGCCAGTTGAAGCCAAAATAATACATTTGCGCCTCGGTCGCGCTGAGCAACTGCAGGCCATGGTCTTTGTACAACTCGGCTTTTTCTTCCGAGTCACCGGCTGCCACCTGCATGGCCACACCGTAGTCACCGCGGTCGGCCTGCGGCAAATCATAGTAGCCCTGAAGAAACTTGCCCATGAGTGGCACGCTTTCCTTTTCAAGGGAAAATTCGATACGGTCAATAAATGGCGTGAGCTTGCCGCAATCGTCCAGCAACCCGGCCTCGCGGTCAGCTGGCGTACCCTCGCAAGGGTAAGGCTCTCCTCTGAAATTAGGATTGCGTTCCAGCACATGGCGGCGGTTTTTAATAGACTGAACCAGCATGTAGGGGCCGGTACCTGCCGGCCAGGTATTAAGCGATAAATCATGCGCATCCATGTCAGGCTGATGGTAAAACCGATCAGCTTCCCACGGGATGGGCGCGGTAAACGTCATGGCAAGCCAGTATTTAAACTGCGGATACTTGCCCAGCACCTTGATTCGCAGGGTATGGTCATCAAGCGCCTGCACGCCATCGAACCCTGTCTGGCGCAGATCAAGCCAGCCTTTCGGTTGTGCCCCGTTCTGGGCACGGTAGGCCTCATCATGCTGCTTGAGCGCGTCGCCATACTCACGCATGCCCACAATATGTTCAGCCATGATGCCGTAGATAGGCGATACCACCCTAGGGCTTGCCAGGCGACGGAATGCGTAGACATAGTCGCCCGCCACCAGTTCACGCGTGCCAGTATGCTTGAAGTCATTAAGGCCGAACTTGCCTTCTAACTGCTCTGGCCTCAAAGGCCAGTAACGATAGGCACCGGCATCATCACGAGCAAACGCCGGATGCGGCGCGTAAAGAATGCCAGGCTTTAGCGCAATGTCATACACGCTGACGGCAACCTGTTCACCAGGTGCATCGTCAGGCAGGCGCTGCCCCTGAGCGTCGTAATAAACCGGCTGCACAACGTCTGCGGCTGCCCTTGGCACCAGGCGATAGGGGCGCTCGAGATAGTGATATCCGTAAAGCGGTTCGTAAATGTTGTAGGTAAAGGGGGTTTCGTCGGTGGAATACGAGCTGGCCGGGTCCAGATACTTGGGCGATCGTTGGGTAAATGCGGTATGCAACACGTTTTGATCAAGCTCTTGCGTGGCATACGGGCTGTTGACCGGCACACGAGAACACCCTGCCATTGCGGCAAGCAGTATTGTCATCAGCAGAAATCGTAGCAGCATAACTAACACCTTTGCTGCTGCCAGCATTGATAGCGCCAAACCCAAGGGCGCACCGGGTCATTGTCACGCCACAGACCACGACGGGCCTGGCGCGCCTGTTCTTCAAGCTTGGGCAGGGCGGGATCACGCATAAACTTGCCCTTGCCCTCCATATTGGCCCAGGCCATGCCTGCCGCCACTTGTTTCTGATTGGCGGTGCTTCCATCTGGCAGCATGACGTCGCAAATGCTGCGCTCGTAGCGGTCTTCTTCATAGCAACGCAGGGTCAGCGTTTTGCCTGACACCAGACTGGCCAGTGCATCGCTGGATGCATTCGCATAGGGCTGACCACGCCGCTGTGCGTCTTTTTGCGTTTCGGGGGCATCAATGCTGGCCAGGCGTATGCGACGCTGCGCAGAACCAACCTGCACGGTAAAGGTATCGCCATCTGCCACATGCACAACGCGGCCTTCGAGCACAAAACCACCGCCAGGTGCCGTTACATGAGAAGCAGACGGAGCGCCACGCTCAGAGGGTTGACTGGCTGCCTGTTTGGACGTTTGGCCAGATACCTGATTGCGGGCCTGATCGGGCGGCCATACCGCAGCACCCACGGCGACGGCGGCAAACACCACCGCCGCCAGAATACGCCCCCTGCGACGGGACATCAAAGCGTTAAGGGCGCGGCGCAGCGTAGTATTCAACAATCTGTTCACATCTTCCCCGGGTTACCGCAAATATCAGGCCAATCAGTGCGGCCGGCACTGATTATAGGGTGTTGAAGGCCCGCCCGAGTATGGTTTCTGCCTCGAGTGGCGTCCCGATCACACCAAACACCCGCCCCGCCCTGCCGAAACGCGTGCTGACAAATGCATCAGCCACCGCTTGCGGCACGTGAGCGCGCAACAGTGCGGCTTGCGTCAACAGCACCAGATCCTGGGCAATGCGTCGGGCCACCCGCTGCCGACTGGCGCCTTTTGTTTCGCACAAGGCACGCAGGTCGTTCACTGACTGGCGCAGCAGCGCATCATCCAGACATTGCGGCCGCAGCCACGACAACAGTGCATCGGCAAGCTCCGGCTCCCGCTCCATGGCGCGCAAAACATCGAGACACATCACGTTGCCAGACCCTTCCCAGATTGAGTTAACCGGCGTCTCACGGTATAGGCGTGCCAGTGGGCCTTCTTCAATATAGCCATTACCCCCCAGCACCTCCATGCATTCGGCGGCCATTTCGATACCCCGCTTGCACACCCAGAACTTGGCAGCGGGTGTCAGAATGCGCACAAAGGCCTGATCAAGCGGCGTTGCAGCAAAAATACCCGCCGGGTTATGCGTGCCAGAAGGGCTATCCGCGCCATCACCTATGGTTTGGCTACGTTGGTGGCGCGGTGCCTGATCCTCGTGCCATCGGCTTGCGGAGGGGCCTCGCACCGCATCCAGCGTCCGCGCCAATCTCAAAGCCAGTATGGTGGCTGCCTCGCTTTCAAGCGCCAGATCCACAAGCACACTTTGCATAAGGGGCTGATTGATCAAGAGCTCGCCAAAGGCTTTGCGATGTCGCGCGTGGTGTAGCGCCTGAACCAGCGCCTGGCGTTGCAAGGCTGCACTGCCCAGCACGCAATCAAGACGCGTAAACGAGGCCATTTCGACGAGGGTGGCGATGCCCCGGCCAGGCTCGCCCACCAGCCACCCGGTCGCATTCTGGAACTCGACCTCGGCACTGGCGTTCGAGGCGTTACCAAGCTTGTTCTTGAGCCGTTGCAAGCAAATGGCGTTGCGATGCCCATCATCAAGCCACCGGGGCACGTAAAAGCACGAAAACCCCTCTTCGGCCCTGGCCAGCACCAGATGCGCATCAGACGTGGGAGAAGAAAAAAACCATTTGTGCCCCACCAGACCATAAGGTTGGCCACGACCGCCTGCACCTTCCGGCCTGGCCTGCGTCGTGTTGCTGCGCAGGTCAGAGCCACCCTGCTTTTCTGTCATGCCCATGCCAATCATCATTGATGTTTTGCCTGCGAGCGGCATGTCCCGATCGTCGTAGTCACGGGAAAACAATCGCGGTGCAATGGTGTCAAACCAGGGTTCATTGCAAAGCACAGGAATAGCCGCTGACGTCATCGTAATCGGGCAGAGTGACCCTGCTTCGACCTGCCCGTGCATCAAATAGGCCGCCGCCCGCGCCACCTGGCCGCCTGCAGCAAAATCAGCCACACCAGAGAACGATGAAGGGCGCATCTGGTTGTCTTCCCAGGCACTGCAATGCATACCCTGGCGAAACGCCTGTCGCATAAAGTGGCCCCAGGCTGGATGAAAATGCACACGGTCGACGCGACACCCCCGTCTGTCGAATTGTTCAAGTTGGGGTTTGTCGTTGTTGGCGTCGCAGGCCAGGGCAAAACTGGCGGCCTCGCCCAGCTTGGCGCCGTAGGCGAGAAGCGACGCGTCATGTGCGCCGCCGCCTTCTCGCGCTACACCTTGGCGCAGCGCCTGGTCACTGTCGTAGAGATTGTAGTCAACCAGATCAGGTACCTGATTGGTGACCTCATGCGTTGCCCAGTTCATTGTGCACCTCTCATGCCGCCGGCGCGGCTGTACATCATCAGCCCTTTCTGGAACCCTTGCGTTGATGATAGCACCCGGATCAACGGCTACCGCTGGTAAAGTAGCGCTTGCGCAGGGCTCTTGCAATCAGGTACTACCCGCCACCAGGTCAGCATCAGCGCCGGGTCCGCCCGGCTTTGCGCCACCATGCAGGCATGGCCGCCCCAGTGTGCACAGCAACCCAAGGAATTCTTCATGAGCGATCGTCTTCTTGTTATTACCGGCAGTCTTGTGCTGCTCACGGGCGTTGCCGCCGGCGCCTTCGGTGCCCAC
Organism: Alcaligenaceae bacterium; assembly: GCA_013416395.1. Classification (GTDB taxonomy): domain Bacteria; phylum Pseudomonadota; class Gammaproteobacteria; order Burkholderiales; family Burkholderiaceae_B; genus Allopusillimonas. The sequence goes on along the minus strand of JACCEP010000002.1, from coordinate 629,959 downwards.
GGCCTAAAACGTATTATTGACCCCTCCATGATGTCTGTATGGCAAACAGCTGTTTTGTACCAGCTGGTGCATGGGTTGGGGTTGCTGGCGCTGGCGGCATTGGGTGCGCGTTTTGGCTCGCCACTGCTAAGCTATGCAGGCATTTTTATGTTTGCCGGTATTATCATTTTCAGTGGCAGCCTTTACACACTGGTGCTCAGCCAAATCAAATGGCTGGGCGCCGTTACGCCCATAGGCGGCCTAGCATTTTTGATAGCCTGGGCCCTGGTCGCGCTAGCGGCATACCGGGCAAGCTAAGCACGCTGCAAAGCCAGCACGAGCCCACACGGCTTACTGCCCAAACAAGCACTGGCTCTCGCCACGGCGTGCATCACGCCGCTCTCGCTGTCCGTACGCCGTCGCAGAAGACTCACGCCTTCCTGGCATCTTCTTCCGCAACCTAAGCCGCAGCACGCAACTGCGGCTGCGTGCTGCCCTTGCGCTTGAGCAGACGGGCGCGGGGGGAGGCTGTTACGCCCACGCCCTAAGCTGCGTTATGCACCACGACCGCTCGCCGTCCTTACGCTGCAGCAGGAGGGCCGGGTTTTTTGGGCGCTTTCACGCGCAACCTGCGCCACATCATATACATCATCAACGCCAGAAACAGGGCATGCACCAGCCACAGCCCCACGCCGAAATCGAGCTGGCCATTGCTGATCCAGCCCTTGGATAGATTGATGAGATTCATGTACAGCAAGCCAACCAGGCCTGCCAGCAGGAAATCACCTGAACGACCCAGCCGCGGGTTTACGGCACCAAGCGGTATCGCCAATAGCGCAAGGTTTAGCGCAGCAAGAGGTAGGGCCAGCCGCCACATGAACTGCGCGCGCGCACGATCAGTATCGTCAGTGACCAACTGTGCAGTGGGCCTGCCCTTTATCTTGCCTTCGGCCTCACGGCGAACCGCCTCCAGCGATGTACTGTCAGATTTGCTTTCGAGCCTGAAACCGTAACGTTCAAAATCAAACAGCCGAAAATCGGGCTTGCCCGGCTTCAGGTCATAACGATGACCTGAAGTGAGCACCAGAAACCGATCACCGTTTTTTTCAGTCTGGATATGGGCACTTTCTGCGGTGATCACGCTATGCCACTCTGGATCAATAACTCGGGCAATAATGCGACCCAGTTCTTCGCCTGGCGCGTTGGGTGCTTCAGCAAAAAACACGCGGTCACCGCCCTGCGTCTCGATAAACTGCCCTGCAGTTACCTTGGACAGATCAGAGCGCTGCTCGTACCGCTGGCGATACTCGTCAATCTGCCTGTAGGCCCATGGCGAGGCAAACAGGGTTAGCATGGCAATTAGCACAGACACCGGCACGGCACAGCGCAGTATCGGAACGATCCAGTCTTTGAGCGACAAGCCACTGACAAACCACACAACCATTTCGGATTCGCGATAGCTTCTGGTGACCGTAGTGAGCACCGCAATAAACAGCGAAACTGACAGAATCACGGGTAATGCTGTAATACTGGAAAAGGCCGCAAGGCCGAAAACAATGTCTGCACCAATCGAACCATTGGCTGCCTCGCCCAGCAGGCGAACCAGCAAAACACTAAGCCAAACGACCACCAACGTCGAGAACACAACACCAGCGTGACTCGTTATTTCGGATACAACAGAACGTTTGAATAGTGACATGAGAGAATATGCGTAATAATCGTAAGCATCCTATTAGACACTTATCGGGAAATTTGAATGGAATTTAGCACACAGACAACGGCTTCCTTGCATCAAATCAAGACAGCGGCCCTGGCAGTAGGCGTATTTGCCGACGGCGAATTGAGTGCCGCGGCCGATATCATCGACCGGGCAGCTGGCGGCGCACTGCGCGCCGTGCTGAAAACAGAATTTAAGGCTAAACCGGATACCCACCTGGTATTACGCAACCTTGAAGGCGTTATGGCAGTACGGGTTATTTTAATCGGTCTGGGCAAGAAAAACGCCTACAACCCGGCCGCACATGTAAACGCCGAGCTTGCCTTTGCCCGATACTGCGCCGACGCGTCTCTTGCTGAGGGCGTTACAACACTGGCTTCCATAGAGTGTCCGGGCTCCAGCCTGCACGAACGCGCCCGAGCAGCGGCATCTGCCGCGCTTCGTGCCGTATACCGTTACACCGAAACATTTGGCAAACCGCAAGACCCAGCCCCCAAGCTCAAAAAAATCGCGCTGGCGGTTGCCCGTGCCGACGCAACCGAAGCACAGAAGGGTTTGCGTGAAGGGAGGGCCATCGGCAATGGCATGAACCTCACCCGACTGCTGGGCGACCTGCCTCCCAACGTCTGCACCCCCACCTATCTGGGCAATACGGCCAAAAAGCTTGCCCGCGAATTCAAAACGCTAAAGGCCGAGGTGCTCGACCAGAAACGCATTGAAGCACTCAAGATGGGTTCGTTCCTGTCTGTGGCTCGTGGCTCGTACGAACCACCCGCCTTCATCGTGCTCACGCACACACCGGCCGGCATGACAGCCGCCCAGCGCAAAGACAAGGCACCCATCGTACTGGTCGGCAAGGGCATCACCTTTGACGCCGGCGGCATCTCCCTCAAGCCCGCCGCCGCCATGGACGAAATGAAGTACGACATGTGCGGGGCAGCCAGCGTACTGGGTACCATGCGCGCCATTGCCGAACTCGAGCTTGGTCGTGAGGTCATTGGCCTGATCGCCGCCTGCGAAAACCTGCCCAGCGGGCGCGCCAACAAGCCCGGCGATATCGTCACAAGCATGTCGGGGCAAACCATAGAAATCCTTAACACCGACGCTGAAGGCAGGCTGGTGCTGTGTGATGCACTCACCTATGCCGAGCGATTCAAACCGGCTGTCGTCATTGACATGGCTACCCTGACCGGTGCCTGCGTCATTGCTCTGGGCCATGTCAACACCGGGCTGTTCAGCACCGACGATGCACTGGCCCAAGGCCTGCTCCAGGCAGGTCGCGAAGCCAACGACCCGGCATGGCGCATGCCGCTCGAAGAAGCCTACCAGAAACAGCTGCAATCCAACTTTGCAGATATCGCTAATATAGGCGGACGCGACGCAGGGGCCGTGACGGCGGCATGTTTCTTGTCGCGCTTCACACAAAACTACGCCTGGGCTCACCTCGACATTGCGGGTACGGCCTGGAATAGTGGCAAGCAAAAAGGAGCAACGGGCCGCCCTGTTCCGTTACTGGTCAATTACCTGATTGCACAGGCCTGAAACGGCTAATGGCTCGAATGGTTTACGCTTACCTTCCTCGCCACGGCATGCATGCCGTGGCGGTCGTTATTACATAATGTCACGCATAGATTTCGCCTTTGGCGCAGCCGACAGGCTGCGCATGGCCTGTGAGGTAGCAGGCAAGCAGTATGCTGCAGGGCGCCTGCTGCTTGTCTATACCCAAGATACCGCACGACTGGCCAAGTTTGACCGGCTGTTGTGGGGGTATAGTGCGACAGCGTTTGTTCCTCACGTCATGGCTGACGACCCACTGGCTGCGCAAACCCCCATCCTGCTGGCCCAGGCCATTACTGACCAGGTTGTGCTCAATCGGCCCGGATGCTGGCTGCTCAATCTCGACCTGACGATTCCGCCGCACGCCGAGCAGTTTGAGCGCATACTGGAAATTGTTTCCAGCCACGACGAAGACAAGCGCGCAGCACGCGAACGTTGGCGACAATATCAGGACGCCGGCCACGATCTGCATGCCCACGATGTGTCGAGTCGTGGCGCAGGAAAGACAAAACGTTGACATGTCGGCACCCACACACGGAACCTTACCAAGTGAAAACAGTCTTAATTAAGTGCTGCTTCTACTTGCATGTTCAGCTATTTGTAAGTTAATCTCGCACCATAGTATTTATTACACAAGGGACATCTAAATGGCCGACTTTCGTTCATCACCCTCTATTCAAAGCGGTTACGGTACCGTCACGCAAGAGGCCCGCAACCGCGTCATGCGCAATACCTACTGGCTGCTGGCCATATCACTGGTGCCTACAGTACTGGGCGCCATGGTGGGGCTTTACAGTGGCATCAATCAGGTTATGGGCGCCAGCCCGGGTACCAGCGCCATCGTTTTCCTTATTGGCGCATTTGGCCTCATGTATCTTATCGAGCGCAACAAAAACAGTTCGCTGGGCGTTGCCTTACTGCTTGCCTTTACCTTCTTCATGGGCATCATGCTGTCGCGTCTGCTCGGGCATGTCATGGGCCTGGCCAACGGTTCGCAGCTCATCATGATGGCCTTCGGCGGCACAGCCATCGTATTTGGCGCCATGGCCAGCGTAGCCAGCACCAGCAAGCGTGACTTCTCCACCATGCACAAGTTCTTGTTCATTGGGGTCGTCCTGCTTATTGTTGCCTCGCTCGCCAATATGTTCTTTCAAATGCCTGCGCTCATGATCACCATTTCGGTCATGGCTATCGGCATATTCTCAGCACTGCTGTTGGTTGACCTGCAACGCGTGATCAACGGTGGCGAAACCAATTACGTCACCGCCACGTTGGCTGTGTACCTCGACGTGTACAACATTTTTGCCAACCTGCTCATGCTGCTGGGTATTTTCGGCAACCGCGAATAACAACCGGTTAGCTTCCCAAACAGGCCGCTTCAGGCGGTCTGTTGTTGGCAAAATACAGTGCTGCTAACCGGTGTAGATCCGGGTCATCAAGTACTCACATAATGCCTCAGCCCGAACGCGCCACTCGACGCGTTCGGACTTTTTTTTACTGCCTCACTTTGGGGCCTTTTCTGCTGTCTCTCAGCCATTTATACCCCCCTTCTCCAGCGATCAGCACCACGGCCAGCCATATGGGCGTATAGGTAAACAACGCGGCGGCTGGCACGGGCTCATTGAGCAGCAATACCGACACCCAGAACAGCATAATGGGCTCCACGTAACCCAGCATGCCAAACAACCCGAAGGGCAGCAGACGGCCTGCAGAAAGATAACCTGCGAGAGCTACCGAACTAATCAGGCCCAGCAAGGGCACCAGCAAAAACAGTCTCGGGTAAGCAAATAGCTGCTCGAAAGCCGTCATGCCATTTTCGGGCAGCATGAGCACCAACAGGGCAATCGGCATAAGAAACAGCATATCGAACCACAACAGCCCCAGAGAGCTTTCATGTAACTCGCGACGCAGAATAAAATAAGGGGGATAACCCAGCATGACGAGCGCGGTTACCCACGAAAATGCCCCCGTACGCCCCAACTCATGCACAACACCAATGACAGCCAGCCAGACAGCCAGATTCTGCAGCCTGCTCAGCCGCTCTTTGTAAACAACACGCCCTACCAGCACCATAGAGATAGGCAGCAGAAAATACCCCATGGAGACGTCCAGTGCTCTCTGGTGCAAAGGCGCCCAGACAAACAGCCACAGTTGCACCCCCACCAACACTGCGCTGGCCAGCAACAACAACCACAGCCGTGGCTCACGCCGCAGACGCTGCACAATGGCATTAACCTGGCCCCACCCCCTGGCCCGCGTAATGATCAGCGCCAGAGCCGGCAAACCCAAGGCGATGCGCCATGCAAAAACCTGCAGGCCACTCATCGGGTGCAGCACTGTTGTATAAAAAAACAGCAGTGCAAACAGGCAGGAAGACATGACCGATAAGGCAACCCCGGTTCTCATTGCACAGCCACACAGAGTTTGTTCAGGCGGAACAGGCTCTCGCGCTTTAATATGGTTTGCAGTGGCTCAGGCCCACGTTCTGGCGTTACCAGATAGCTGGGCGCTTCAACGAGCATCTCTGTAATCTCACGCGGATAGTCTGCATAGCAGCGCACCAGAAACTGGTCGGGGTCCATCAGGCCTAGGCCCAGGTGATAAAGCTCACCACGATGGAAATCACGAATATTGCGAGTAACGATGGTAACCCTGGCGTGTGCAGATGAGACCAGCGCCTTGCGGGCTGCTGCAATAACATGCCAATCTTTAGGGTCACTACGTTCCAGCCCCTGCTTGTATTGGCTGACATCACCCAAGTTCGCGTGGGGAAACTGACTCTGCAACGTCTGCCATTGCGCCGCAATCTCTTCAGCCGGAACCCCCCACAAACGTGCAGTGTTCCGGCGCCATTCGTCACCAATCACTTCACTCCAGACAGGACGGAAACAACCGTGCGCCGCCAGTCGCAAAATACCCTGGCGCAACACATTCGAAATCAGTACACAGGTGTCGAGCACGACAAGCTCTGGCATCGGTTTCAATATTTCTGCAACTCCATCAAGACCTTACGTGTTTGCAGAGGACGTTGCAACAGGACATTGATCCGGTCGCGCAATGCACGACGTAATTCAGGTTCGTATGCCGGGTCATCGAAGTCAGGCGGCGTTTCAGACGACCCATAGCCCGTTTCACTGAGCAGCACCCATTCAAAACGTCGCAAGGCACTGGCTGGCGACCGATTCTGACTTAAACGCTGCAAGGCAGCATCATAGGCTTCATAAAGCGTCGGATGGGCGTCTTCGCGTGCCAGCAAACGCAACAGCAGTTCGTTCATGTACCAGGCCGACATAAAGGCCCGACCCCCCAGCGGATGAATGCCTGCACATTCGGCACGCGTAAGCGTTTTAACTTCGGAAGCACCGCTCCATGAAAGGCTTAGCGGCTGAAATGCTGACAGCACCGGACGGAGTGCGGAGTGCGGGCGCTTGGCGCCTTTGGCCACCAGCGCCACAATGCCGTACTGATGGGTAAAGGTCTGGACAATTAACGAAGTCTCGCGCCACGGCGCCGCATGAAGCAGATAGCCTGGGGTATCGTGAACACGAAGTACCCGTCTACTCATATCCCAGTTCGCGCAAGGTACTCTCGCGATCTGACCAGCCCTTGCGAACCTTAATATACACATCAAGAAAGACGGGTTTTTCGAGCAGCTTGACCATATCTTGCCGGGCCTCAGTGGCGATACGCTTCATGTGTACACCGCCCGTTCCCAGCAAAATGGGTTTGTGCGTTTCGCGCTCGACCACGATGCATGCCGACACCCGCGCCCCTTCATCGTTTTCTTCCCACTGCTCGATAACAACCGTGCAACCATATGGCAGTTCATCGCCAACAAGACGGAAGATTTTCTCGCGCAGCATTTCTGCCACGATAAAGCGCATGGGCCGATCAGTAAGGGTATCGGCCTCAAACATGGGCTCGCCTTCGGGCAGCCTTGCTGCAATCTCTGTAAGCAGGTTTTCGAGCTGGACACCGCGCAAGGCGCTCACCGGCACGACGGCTGCATACGGATACTGCGACATAATTTTACCCGTGTAGGCGAACAAATCATTTTTGCTCTTGAGCGCATCTACCTTGTTAATCACCAGTATGGTTTTTTCTGGCGCGGGCAGCAGTGGCAGTATTTGCGCGTCACTCGACGACCATTTACCTGCCTCAACCACATGAACCACCACATCGACGTCAGTAAGCGCCTGAGTAACCACGCGGTTCATCATGCGATTCATTGCCCCGCCATGCCGGGTCTGAAAGCCGGGCGTGTCAACAAACACGAACTGCTCCTGCTCACGTGTAAGGACACCATGAATGCGATGGCGGGTTGTCTGAGCCTTGCGAGACACAATAGATATTTTTGACCCGATCAGGGCGTTGACCAGCGTAGACTTGCCGACATTGGGGCGTCCGATCACCGCCACAAAACCACAATGAAAGGTATCGGTCATTTGTTCTCCTGGGCTACCGCTACGGGCAGCGATAACTGCTTTACCTTGCGGGAACGAGCGGCGCTGCGCCCTTTTAAAGGCGCTAGCGCCTTGATGGCCACAATGGCCTGCTCAGCCGCAGACTGCTCAGCGGCCCGGCGGCTGGTTCCTCCGGCCGTTACTTTAATTTCAAGCTTGGGCACCTGACACTCTACCTCGAACGTTTGGTTATGCGCGGCACCGTGAGTGCCAATAACCGTGTAAAGCGGCAGATCAAGCTTGCGGGCCTGGAGCAGTTCTTGCAACAAGGTTTTTGGATCTTTGCCAAGGGACTTGGCGTCTACATGCTCGAGCACGAAGTCATACTGGTGCTCGATAACTCGCTGAGCCATATCAAAGCCGCCATCAAGAAACACAGCACCAAAAATGGCTTCAACAGCATCAGCCAGTATGGATGGCCTGCGGAAACCACCGCTTTTGAGCTCACCCTCACCGAGATGCAAATACTGTGACAACGAAAGATGAGCAGCAATATCGGCCAGCGCAGACTGCTTTACCAGATTGGCCCGCAGACGCGACAGATCGCCCTCGGCCAGTTTGGGAAAACGTTTGAAAAGCAGCGCAGCAACGATGAAATTGACGACCGAATCACCCAGAAACTCGAGCCGTTCGTTGTGGCGTGCGCTATGGCTTCTGTGCGTTAAGGCTTGCTCAAGCAGTTTTATATCGCTGAAGGTATAGCCCAACGCCGCCTGGAGAGGTTCAGTACCGGGCATTAATGAAAACCACCTATGCGACTGGGCTCACTGAAGTTCATCCAGATAAAAAATGCACGACCCACAAGGTTTTTATCTGGCACAAAGCCCCAGTATCGACTGTCGAGGCTATTATCGCGATTGTCGCCCATCATGAAATAGTGCCCTGCCGGCACAGTACACCGTACCCCGTCATTGAGGTACTCACAGTTTTCACGGTAGGGGTAATTGGAAATGGCCATAAAGTCTTGAGGCGCCCGTTTGTTCAGCAAAATGCGATGCGAAGTCTTGCCCAACTGTTCGGTGTAACGGCCTACATAAGCAGAACGATCAGGCTCAAAAAAGTCACCATCACGCAGGTGCGGAATTTCTTGCCCGTTAATGGACAGCACCTTGTTTTTATACTGTACAACATCGCCCGGCAGGCCAACCACCCGCTTGATGTAATCAATACTTGGGTCAACCGGGTACCTGAATACGACCACATCACCGCGTTCTGGTGTGCCCAGATTGACAATTTTCTGATCGATAATAGGCAGGCGCACGCCATACTGAAATTTATTGACCAATATAAGGTCGCCGTCTTTCAGTGTGGGCAGCATCGAACCCGAGGGTATGCGAAACGGCTCCACAATGAACGAGCGCAGCACGAACACAAATAGAATGACCGGAAAAAAACTTACACAGTATTCGATCCACCAAGGTGCCCTATTTGCATTGTCATAGGCTTCCTGGCGCACCCGCGAGGCTTCGGCCTCATTAAGCCCCTGCACGGCGGGTGCCGTTGCCGCCATGGCGGCGACACCCTTTGCGCGACGCCGCTTACGCAGCCAGAAGAAATCCAGAAACCAAACCACGCCGGTAAGTACCAGCAGAAAAAAAAGAATGAGGGCGAAATCCCAGCTCATACCAGCAGCACCTTGTTGTTGTCCAAGTTATTTGTCCTCGACCTGCAATATGGCAAGGAAAGCCTCTTGGGGTATTTCGACGTTACCCACCTGCTTCATGCGCTTTTTACCGGCTTTTTGCTTCTCGAGCAGCTTCTTCTTGCGAGAAATATCGCCCCCATAGCATTTTGCCAGTACGTTCTTGCGCAAAGCCTTTACATTCTCGCGCGCAACCACCTCGGCGCCGATGGCTGCCTGAATGGCAATATCGAACATCTGGCGCGGTATCAGCGCACGCATTTTGCTGACGACCTCACGCCCTTTGTAGCGAGCATTGGCACGATGCACGATCATGGACAGCGCATCGACCCTGTCACTATTGATGAGCAGATCAACGCGCACGACATCTGCGGCCCGGTATTCTTTGAACTCGTAATCCATCGACGCATAACCACGCGACACCGACTTAAGCTTGTCGAAGAAATCAAGCACAATCTCGGCCAACGGCATTTCGTAAGCCAGATGCACCTGTCTTCCATGATAGGTCATGTTGAGCTGCACCCCCCGTTTGGCCATGCACAGACTCATGACAGGGCCTACGTAATCTTGCGGCATAAACAGCGTCACGTTGACAATGGGCTCGCGGATCTCGCTAATTTGCCCCACCTCGGGCATACGCGAGGGGCTTTCAACCATTTGAGTGACGCCGTCGTTTGTCAGGACTTCGTACACCACAGACGGCGCCGTGGTGATGATGTCCATGTCAAACTCGCGCTCAAGGCGCTCTTGCACAATCTCCATGTGCAGCAGACCCAGAAAGCCGCAGCGAAAGCCAAAACCCAGTGCCTGCGAAACTTCGGGCTCGAACATGAGCGAGGAGTCGTTAAGCTTGAGCTTTTCGAGCGAATCGCGCAGCTGGTCGTACTCGCTGCTTTCGACCGGGTATACCCCGGCAAACACCTGAGGCTTGACCTCTTTGAAACCCGGCAGAGCCTTAGCCGCTGGCTTGCCAGCCAGGGTAATGGTGTCGCCGACCTTGGCGTGCTCCAGCTCTTTGATACCTGCAATAACAAACCCCACCTGCCCTGCCGACAGCTCAGAGCGTGGCATTGATTTGGGGGTAAACACACCGATTTGCTCGCACAGATGGCTAAAGCCGCTGGCCATGAGCAAAATTTTGTCTTTAGGCTTGAGCACACCGTTAACGATGCGCACCAGCATGACCACGCCCACGTAGTTGTCAAACCAGGAGTCAATAATAAGCGCCTGCAACGGGGCCTGTGGATCACCCTTGGGCGGTGGCACCTTGGCCACGACCTGTTCAAGAATGTCTTCAATGCCCATGCCGGTTTTTGCACTGCACAAAATAGCCTCGGCAGAATCTATGCCGATAACGTCTTCAACCTCTTCGCGCGCGCCCTCGGGATCGGCAGAAGGCAGATCCATTTTGTTGAGCACAGGTAAAACTTCTACACCGAGTTCAATCGCGGTATAGCAGTTGGCTACAGTTTGTGCCTCAACACCCTGGGTCGCATCGACCACTAGCAACGCGCCTTCGCACGCCGACAACGAACGACTGACCTCATAGGAAAAATCAACGTGCCCGGGCGTATCGATGAGATTGAGTGCATAGACCTGGCCATCGCGCGCGGTATAGCTGAGCGAAGCAGTTTGTGCCTTGATCGTGATGCCACGCTCGCGCTCGATATCCATGGAGTCAAGCACCTGCATGGACATTTCGCGGTCAGCCAGCCCTCCGCAACGATGAATCAGCCGGTCAGCGAGTGTGGATTTGCCGTGGTCAATATGGGCAATAATGGAAAAGTTGCGGATGTGATCCATAAAACGGCAAGAAAGTCCGAAAAAGAAAGCGGAAACAGAAAAAAACCAAAAAAAGGGAGCGCCAGGGGGCGCTCCCTTCTGCTTTACGCCATTTTAGCCGTTTCTACGGATTATTTTTCAGGCGTAACGGTGAGCCACTGTGACTGATCACCGCGGACAACCAACAGAGCAGCTGCGCGAGACTTAGGAAGCCCCGACACGACCTTCGCAAACTGCTCAGGCCCCTTGATATCAACATCGTTGATGGTCACGATGATATCACCCGCAGCAATACCTGCTTCAGCAGCTGGGCCAGTGGCCTCGACCACCTGCACACCGCCCTCGTGAGGCAACTGAGCATCGGAGGATGACGTGTCGACTTCTGTCACCTTTAAGCCCAGCGCATCAACGGGAGACTCTTGCGGCGCCTTCTTCTCACTTGTCTTGGCGCTGGCTGCTTCACTAGCAGACGGCATTTCAGCGACCGTAACAGTGAGCTTTTGCTCCTTACCCTTGCGCCATACTTCCATATCGACGCGATTACCGGGCTTGGTGCTGCCTACAATACGCGGCAAGTCAGTCATGTGTTCGATCTTTTTACCATCGAATTTAATAATGACGTCACCCGCCCGTATGCCTGCCTTGGCTGCAGGGCCATCTTTTTCAACATTACTTACCATGGCGCCATCGGCTTGATCGAGGCCAATTGCCTTGGCGACCTCATCAGAGACCGGGCCAATCTGCACACCGATGCGACCACGCGTTACCTTGCCGTGAGCCTTGAGCTGCTCAACCACACGCATGGTTTCATCAATAGGAATGGCCAGTGAAATACCCATGAAGCCACCACTTTGCGAGATAATCTGCGAATTCACGCCGACGACTTCGCCTGCCAGATTGATGAGCGGGCCACCCGAGTTACCCGGATTGACCGCAACGTCAGTCTGAATGAACGGCAGATAGTCACCCGTATCACGATTAATGGCGCTGATAATGCCTGAGGTAACCGTAGAATCGAGACCGAACGGTGAACCTATTGCCAGCACCCACTGCCCTTTCTTGAGCTTGTTTGAGTCGCCAATTGGCAGCGGCGTAAGCCCGTGGGCATCTATTTTTATAAGGGCTATGTCGGTACGTGCATCACTACCGATGACTTTGGCTGGGTACTCTTTGCCCGAGGTAAGGGTTACGAATATGCCATTGGACTTATCGACCACATGGTAGTTGGTAAGTATGTAACCATCAGCCGAGATAATAAAGCCCGACCCTACGCCGCGAGGCACTGTGCGCTCCTGCGGTGCTGACTGGGGTGCCGCACCACGATTGCCACGGTCGCCGCGTTCGCCGCGCTTGCCCGGCATGCCTGGGGGCACTGCATCGGGACCAAAAAACCACTTGAACAGTTCATAGGGATCGGTTGAACCGCCCGGCCCCATACCCTGACCGCGCACAGGCACCGCCTCGGTAGTTCGGATATTAACGACAGAACCCTCGGTTTTGGCAACGACACTGGTAAAGTCTGGAACAGACAACACAGGAACCGGCGTCGCCGTGGCCACGGGCGCAGTCGTTTCTGCGCCCACTGACGAGCATGCAACAAGCAGACTGGCCGAGGCACATACTGCGAAGCGTTTGAGCTTACTATTTCCAAGGTAATCGGAAAGCATAGGGAACTCCGTTGTTAGAAATTTAATTATTCAAAGTTTGAGTCGGCGGCACGTATTCGGTGCGTTCGACCAGTTCACGCAGCGTTTGCGCTGGCACCTCTCCCAGGGCTGTCAGCCAATGATCACCAACACGGGTGCTAAATATATTCATCGCGCCAGTACTGGCCACCTCGTTGCCGTTTCGGGGACCTTTCTCAGCCCCCATAGGCTCGATAAAAATAGACACGGCTGCCAGACCATCGGCCAGCACCAGTTGGCTTACCTGACGCCCATGCTTCATGGTACGTACAGCCTGCACAACAGGTTGATACCCCGGCGGGTACGGAATGCGCCAACCCTTTTTTGAAAGGTCGATGGGCGTCATGGCAGACTGAACCACCTTCCACCCGTCAGTTTTCAAACTGGACTCAAGGCCTTCGGGCGACACCTGCTTGCCAAGGCTAAGCGCATTGAACGCAATCTGGTCAATCATGCCATGACTACCAACCACCTGGGCTTTGAGCAGCAAGTGGGTTTCGGTATCGGCACAAAGACGATAGCCGTAGCGCGCGTCGTCCCGCGGCACCAGCTCGATAAACTGACACTCGCGACCCGCTACGCGATAATGCGAACCGCCCGTACGAATTTGATAAAACTTGGGCAAATTACTGCTGTCACCCAGCAGCAGACCCGGAAAACGGTCACCACGTCGGTCTTCAATAAGAACTACTTTTTTTGACGGCATAAGGCAGCGGCTTTCATCATTATGGCGAATGTACTCGCGCGGCTCGCCGTCAAGCAGCTCAATGCGCTCGCGCTCGCCGGTGCCGTCAACCATGTGCACAATACGCGATGACACCATCGCCTGCCCCTGCTGGTACGTGTATACCCCGGAGTAATCAAGGGTTCGCGCTGCCGTCTGAATTTGTTGCAGGATGGCGACCGCTTGCTGGGCCGCGACCTCGTCACTGCTGGGCTCCGCCGCGCTCGCCGGTGTGGCGATTACCCACGCCAGCGCACATGCAATAGCCAACATACGCGAAGCATGACGAGCGACCCTCATGCCCGCATCACCATGCCAACCATAGCCAGAAGTGAGACAAGCCCCCGTAGTCATTAGCGAGACACCTCGAATGAAGCCTGGCGCACCGGGCTGGCGCCAACAATTTCGCGATGCGCATCGAGATAGTCAGCGATACGCGCATCGTCGCCCGAAGAGGCCAGCACCTGAACATTTGACGGCCCCGACGTGCTGGGGAAAAAATAAGGCGATGCGACCCATGCCACCGACGCCATGGCGGCCACAACGGCCAGCCCCGACAGGCTTGTGCGCATAAGCGCATGACGGCTGATGCGTGGCGCAACAATATGCGGCTCAGCGTCTATGGCTTTGGAAATTCGTGCGTAAAACAGATCAGAAGGCTTGATAGCAAGCTCTTCATTGCGCATTGCATCGCCGATCAGGTGATAGGTATCCCAAACATGCCGCCCATAGGGGGAATCGAGTTCTTCAGGACGTATTTCGCCCTCGCCGTCTACCCAGGACGAAACGGAGGCTTCCCAGGATGCCTGCTCCTGGTCTTGATGGGACTGCTTGGCGACTTGCATTTATTGCTCCTTACCAGCGACGATCAGAGTCGTTGCCCAAAACGGGACGCAACTGAGCTGAAATGGCTTCACGGGCGCGAAAAATTCTCGAGCGCACGGTACCAATAGGACAACCCATAGTTTGCGCAATATCTTCATAGCTCAGACCTTCGATCTCGCGCAACACGATAGCGGTGCGCAGTTCTTCGGGCAGTGCGTTCATGGCGGCGTTGACCGTTTCGACGATTTGACGGCTCGCCACCATGGACTCTGGAGTGCTATTGTCGGTTAGGTTATCAATTCGGCTAAAAGTTTCACCATCTTCGTCAACACGTTCATTTAGTGTGACGGGACGGCGCGCGCTGGCCGCCTGCCAGTTACGCGCCGTATTGATGGCGATGCGATACAACCACGTATAAAACGCGCTATCGCCCCGAAACTGGGGCAAAGCGCGATATGCCTTGATAAAGGCTTCTTGGGCGACATCTTCGACTTCGGCCGGATCACGAATCATGCGTGATAGCAGCCGCATTATTTTGCGTTGGTACTTAAGCACCAACAGGTCGAAGGCACGCTTGTCGCCACGCTGTACGCGAGCCACCAGTTGGGCATCGACATCGCGTTCACTCATAGGCCTTCCTTTTTGAGGGCGCGGCGAGGCATGACAGCCTGCCTTGCTACCTGGGTACGCAGCGAACGCCAAGCTGTGCCCGCCAGAGAATGCTTCCAGATTACCAGATCAACTCGCCCCTGCGGTACGCGGGGAGCTACGGCGGCCGGCCGCGCCGCACTATTGCGTGGCCAGCCCACGCCAGACGGAGTCGCCGAAACAGCGACACCGTTTTGAACAGGCAAAAAACGCAAGGTAAGCCACGCCGGGGTTTGCCAAACCCTGGCCAATCGCAGATAGCCCTGAATGGCCGGATCGGCCTGCCAAAGCCCGTTGGCATGCAGGGTAAGCGTGCCTGAATAATGGTACTGACGACGCGTCAGCGCGTTGAACAACGCCAACTGACGCGTATGTCTGACAGACCATTGGTGAAGCAAGGACACGCAGCGTCTCAGCCTAGACCCTCCGGACGATCATGGAGCCGTTCGTGCCGCCAAAGCCAAACGAGTTGGACAGCGCGATATCGATCTTTAGATCTCGTGCCTCGTTGGCGCAATAGTCGAGATCGCAGTCGGGGTCTTGATTGAAAATATTGATGGTGGGGGGAGACACTTGGTTGTACACCGCCAGTGTAGTGAACACGGCCTCAACCCCGCCCGCCGCGCCCAACAAATGGCCTGTCATGGACTTGGTGGAATTGACAACCAGCTTTTTGGCATAGTCGCCGAACGCGAGCTTGAGCGCCTCGGTTTCGTTTCTGTCGCCCAGTGGCGTGGAGGTACCGTGTGCGTTGATGTACTGCACCTGATCGGCGTTAATGCCGCCACTACGCAACGCATTGACCATGCCTCGGCGCGGACCGTCGCGGTCAGGCGACGTAATGTGATGCGCATCTGAGCTCATGCCATAGCCGACCAGCTCACCGTAAATGCGAGCCCCACGCTTGCGGGCATGCTCGTATTCTTCGAGGACCAGCGCACCTGCGCCTTCGCCCAGTACAAAGCCATCGCGATCGCGATCCCAAGGGCGCGACGCCGTTTGAGGGTCGTCATTGCGCGTGGAAAGTGCACGCATGGCTGCGAAACCGCCCACGCCCAGCGGCGAGACGGTTGCCTCAGCCCCTCCGGCAATCATGACGTCGGCATCGCCGTATTCAATGAGCCTGCCAGCATCGCCAATGGAGTGCAACCCCGTCGTGCAGGCAGACACGACAGCATAGCTGGGGCCCTTGAGCCCAAGCTTGATGGACAGCTGGCCGGATATAAGATTGATGAGCGAAGCCGGCACGAAGAAGGGTGAAATTCGACGCGCGCCCCGCTGGAGATATTCGATTTGGGTTTCTTCAATGCGAGGTAAACCGCCGATGCCCGACCCCAGAATAACGCCACAGCGTTCGGCGGCAGACTCAGAGGGCTCATAGCCGGCGTCACGCCAGGCCTGCACACCAGCGGCCACGCCGTAATGGATGAAGGTATCCATTTGCTTGGCTTCTTTTGAAGACATGTACTGCGTAACGTCGAAACCTTTGACTTCACCCGCAATATGGGAGTTCAGCTCGGAAGGATCAAAACGCGTGATGCGGCCTATGCCCGAACGCCCATTGACGATATTGTCCCAAGCGCTGTCAATATCGTTGCCGACTGGCGAAACAATACCCAAACCGGTAATGACGACACGTCGTTTCACGGATGACTCCTGAAAAAAAAAGCGGTTTAAAGTGAACAGGCGCAGCGCCAGGCCTTAGCATTAAAATGCCTGACCAGGACAGCGGGACCATTCCCTAGAAACCGCCTTGGGGGTTGCGCAGCGGTAAACCGGGGCGCACCCGAAAAGTTGATATTACTGTTTGCTATGCGACGTGATGTAATCGACAGCTTGCTGAACCGTCGTGATTTTCTCGGCCTCTTCGTCCGGAATTTCGGTTTCAAATTCATCTTCGAGTGCCATCACGAGCTCGACCATGTCGAGCGAATCGGCACCGAGGTCGTCAAGGAAGGAAGATTCGTTTTTGATCTCGGCTTCGTTAACGCCAAGTTGTTCAGCGACGATCTTCTTGACGCGCTGTTCGATGCTTTCCATGCAGATCTCCAAGTAGGGAAAATTCCCGCGAATTATAGCCAAACGAATGAGTTATTGGTGCTGGCCATGACAAAAAAAAGGCATGCCGGCGAAGGGGGGGTGCCTGAATGGCGCTTGGCCCCGGCGCGGAACACCTGTGAATTGAACAGATTTTACCCTACGAGAGGGCCTCTGTTCGTTAATTACATATACATACCACCATTGACGTGCAACGTGGTGCCAGTAACATAGCCAGCCTGCGGGCCAGCCAGAAAGGAAACCGCAGCCGCTACGTCTTCGGCATCACCCAGCCGCGCAAGCGGGATCTGGGCCAAAATTGCAGCCGTTTGTGTCTCGTTAAGGGCTCGGGTCATATCAGTATCAATAAACCCTGGCGCTACGCAGTTTACCGTAATATTGCGACTGCCCAGCTCGCGCGCCAGTGCGCGGCTTAGCCCGGCCACGCCAGCCTTGGCTGCCGCATAATTGGCCTGCCCAGGGTTGCCGACCGACCCGATGACTGAAGTAATATTGATGATGCGACCGCCACGCGCCTTCATCATGGCTTTCATGACGGCCCGCGACAGGCGAAACACCGACGTCAGGTTGGTATCAAGAACAGCTTGCCAATCATCATCTTTAAGCCGCATAGCCAAATTGTCACGCGTAATGCCGGCATTATTGACCAGAATATGTGGTGCGCCGTCCCGGCCCAGCTCAGCAGCCAGCATGTCGCAAGCCTGAGCATCATTAACATTAAGCACGACACCACGCCCGCCGCTTTCGGCAAGCATGTCGCTGATAGCCTGTGCACCCGCCTCAGAGGTGGCCGTACCCACTACCGTGGCACCGTTGGCCGCCAGCTTGAGCGCTATCGCTTTGCCTATGCCACGCGTGGCGCCCGTGACGAGCGCGGTCTTTCCTTCGAGTTGCCGGTCTGACATCTTTTTATTCCTTGAGTGAGTCGAGTGCGATTTGCAGCGATGCCGGATCAGTGACCGACAAACTGACAAGATCGCGCTCTATGCGTTTGGTGAGACCAGACAACACTTTACCCGGCCCGCACTCGATCACGTGCGTTACACCCATTGCCTTCATGGCCTGAATCGTTTCAACCCAGCGCACGGGATGCCAGGCTTGCCGCACCAATGCGTCCTTGATGGCGGCGGCCTGCGTCGGGCTGGCAACATCAACGTTGTTGATCAACGTAATGGCAGGCTCGCGTACTTTGACATCTGCCAGCGCCTGCTCAAGCACCTTGGCGGCTGGCTGTAGCAGACTGGAGTGAAATGGTGCCGATACAGACAACACAAGCGCGCGCTTGGCGCCATTTTCTTTGGCCAGCTGACAGGCGCGCTCAACCGCTGCTTTATGGCCGGCAATAACAACCTGTGCCGGCGCATTGAAATTGACAGCTTCTACCACCTGCCCCTGAGCTGCCTGCTCACAGACCGACAGGACCTCGTCGTCGGACAAACCAAGAATGGCCGCCATGCCGCCTGTGCCGACGGGCACTGCCGCTTGCATGGCGTCTGCGCGAATACGCACCAGGCGCACGGCATCTTCGACGCCGAGTGCATCTGCGGCGACCAGCGCCGAGTATTCGCCCAGGCTGTGGCCAGCCACCAGATGGGGACGTGGGCCACCGGCATCAAGCCAGGCGTGATAAATGGCTACGGCGGCCGTAAGCATGACCGGCTGGGTATTGGTTGTGAGATTAAGATCGTCGGACGGGCCAGTTGCGATCAACGCGGCCAGATCTTGCTCAAGCGCACCTGATGCCCGGCTGACGACATCAGCCACTGCAGCATTGCCCGACCAGGCATCAAGCATGCCTACTGACTGTGAACCCTGCCCTGGAAAGACAAAAGCAATTTTCATTATTGTTAACCCTAAATTTTCACCAAAATAGAACCCCAGGTGAAACCGCCTCCAACACCCTGCATTAGCACAGTGTCGCCAGCCTTGATGCGCCCATCGCGGCGCGCCACGTCGAATGCCAGCGGCACGCTTGCGGCGGAAGTATTGGCATGCTGGTCTACGGTGATGACCACGCGGTCGTCGCCTATACCCAGCCTGCGCCCCAGAAAATTGATAATGCGAACATTGGCCTGATGCGGCACCAGCCAGTTGACGTCGTCGAGCGACACGCCTGCCTGGTCACATACGTCATGCGCCGATTTGGTCAGCGATGTGACGGCCAGCTTGAATACAGCCTGACCGTCCATGCGCAAGAAAGGGTCACCCACGACTTTGCCATGCGATACGTTGCCTGCGGCACAAAGTATGCCCATTTGGCGGCCATCGGCATTAAGCTGCGCCGCAATAATGCCAGGCTCTTCTGACGCCCGAAGTACGACTGCACCGGCACCATCGCCAAAAAGCACACACGTACCGCGATCGCTCCAGTCGAGGATGCTGGAAAACACTTCAGCACCAATGACCAGCGCTGTCTGTGCCCGACCCGCACGAATGAATGCATCGGCAGTGGCGAGTGCATAGACGAAACCACTACATACCGCCTGGACATCAAAGGCGGCGCCGCCCGGCGCATTCAGGTTGGCTTGAACCAGACAGGCAGTGCTTGGAAAGACAAAATCAGGCGTGGACGTGGCGACGATAATGAGGTCAACCTCGGCGGCCTCTATACCGGCGTTTTCGAGCGCGGCCTGCGCCGCCCAGGTTGCGAGCTGGCTGGTGGTCATGTCGGCATCAGCGATATGCCGTTGCCTGATACCTGTGCGCTCACGTATCCATGTATCGGAAGTTTCGATATGGCGAGACGCCAGATCAGCAGCCAGGTCATCGTTACTGACGATCCGAGGAGGCAAATAACCCCCTGACCCAATTATCTTGGCATAAGGCATAGTGGTTTCCGAACACCTGGCTACGGCACAGGATCTGATAAGTCGTTGGAAATATTCGCTGACGTCTGCGCCGCCTCTTGGAGGCTCTGACGAAGCTCGTCAATGGCACGTGTTGTACCATCAAGCAGCCCGTTTTGCACAGCCTCGCGTGCACGCCGCAGCGCGTACCCAAAGGCATAGGCGTCAGCTGACCCATGGCTTTTGAAAACTATACCGCGCAAACCCAGCAACGCAGCACCGTTGTAGCGCCGATTATCGACACGGTCGCGCAGGCGGTTGAGCACCGGTTTGGCCATGAGCCCGGAAATCAGGGTAAACATGTTGCGCTTGAACTCGGCCCGCATCATGGTACTGACCATCTTGGCGACGCCTTCGATAGACTTGAGCACCACGTTGCCGACAAAACCGTCACACACGATGACGTTGACGGTACCCTTGCAGATATCATCGCCTTCGACATTGCCATAAAAATTGAGCCCGCTGCCACGCAGCAGCTCTGCCGCGCGCTTGACGACCTCGTTGCCCTTAATGACCTCTTGGCCAATATTGAGCAATCCGATGGTGGGCCGGGGTTGCCTGTCTACCGTGGACGCCAGCGCAGAACCCATAATGGCAAACTGCAGCAGATGCTCAGCCGTACAGTCAACGTTGGCACCAAGGTCGAGCACTGTGGTGGCACCGCCCTTCTGGTTAGGAATGGACGTGGCAATGGCCGGCCGATCGATGCCGTCGAGCGTTTTAAGTATGTAACGCGATATCGCCATCCATGCACCGGTATTGCCTGCCGAAATGCACGCGTCGGCCCGACCGTCTTTGACAGCCTGGACAGCTACCCGCATGGAAGAGTCTTTCTTGCGGCGCAGAGCAATCTCGACGGAATCGTCCATGAGAACGACTTCTGAGGCCGGAAGAATTTCGTACCAGTCTTTGCCGAGACACCCCTGCTCTCGCAAATGGGCCTCAATGGCAACCGGATCGCCCGCAAGCAAAAAACGGGTATCGGGATTACTTTGGGCGAACTGCACGGCGGCCGGTATGGTTACCGGCAAACCGACATCACCGCCCATGCAATCGATGGCGATCCGAATTGTATTTGCGGACATCAGGCGCACCACCCTTGGCTGTTACAGCGTGAGCGCACGATGAGGTATTACTCGTCGTTCTTGGTGCTGAAGATTTTGCGACCACGATAAAAGCCGTTAGGGCTGATGTGGTGGCGCAGATGAAGCTCACCCGTGGTGGGCTCGACAGCCGTTGCGGGCGTCGAGATGGAATCGTGCGAACGGCGCATGTTGCGCTTGGACGGACTTTTTTTGTTTTGCTGGACGGCCATGACTACTCCTGAAAGCGGATCGCTATTGTACGCGATAGTCCGCAAGTTAAAACTGCGTTAGATCAATGATTCTTAAGCTTGCCCAGCGCCGCAAAAGGCGACGACGGGGTATCGTCATCATCGGCTTCATGCAACGGAGCCGGCAATGACGGACAAATTTCATGCTTGGGCACGTAAGGCAGGCCAAGGATGATTTCATCTTCGACCAGCCCCAGCACATCAAGGCGCCTTGTGCCCACAATGCGCTCGACGACCTCACCTGTGCTTTCGTCGTGCGCCTCTTGCGCTTCGAGTTCGGCCTCAGATTTCATTACCTGAAGAAGGTTGTCGACATCAACCTGCAGGGCGAAGGGCTGCATGCACCGCTGGCATTCAATGACTGGCTGGGCATTTGCCACAACGTGAACCCATTGCCTGCCCTGCATGTCAGTTTTGCCCGCTACAGACCACTGCACCTTGCTGCCTGGCAACTGAGTAGGCAAATCGCCCACAAGCCGCGCAAACTGCGTGATCGGTGTAAGGTCTTCAAAGGCTCGCCCCTGACGAGCAAGCTCGGCGGTATCAACAAACAGGCCTTCAGCATGCCCTGCCAGCTGATGGGCTTGACGCCCCCCTGCAAGCGATTTATCGTGCTCGACCTCGGGCAGTGTTTGTTCATGCTGCCCTGGTGGCTGCGGTGCCTCAGGTTTTGATGCCGCCGCTGCCTGCTGGCTTGGCGTGCCCTGAGTATCGTGCTGCTTCTTGGCCACGCGACAATCCCCCACCTTGCCGTGCTTTCGCACACAAGGAAAACGTTAGATAATAACGTGTTCCGGCTTTTACAGTCAAACCAAACAGGTCCAAACCCTTCTCATGCGTCTCATCCTCGCATCAAGTTCAACATATCGCCAACAAATGCTTGAGCGGCTGGGCATTCCATTTGCCGCTATAGCTCCTATGGTGGACGAAACCCCACTGGCCAACGAAACCCCTGCGACGCTTGCTCAAAGGCTATCGGTAGCCAAAGCGCTCGCGGTCTCGTCTGACTACCCCCACGCCATTGTCATAGGCTCAGATCAGGTTGCCACCATTGATGGCGAGCCCATCGGCAAGCCTGGCAGTTACGATCGTGCCCACGCGCAGCTTCAGCGGCTTTCAGGCCAAACGGTACAATTTCACAGCGCCTTGTGCGTAACGAATGGTCAGCGCACTGAAGTAGATGATGTGGTTACCGTGTGCCGGTTCCGCACGTTAAGCAACGACGAAATCGTCGCCTATCTTGAGCGTGAGCAGCCATTTGATACCGCCGGAAGCGCCAAGGCCGAAAGCCTGGGCATTGCCCTGATGGAATCCATGCGTTCGGACGACCCCACCGCCATCATCGGCCTGCCCCTTATTGCCCTGGCGCGCATGTTGCGCGGCTTTGGCATGAACCCGCTCACGCACGGCTGGCCCCCACGGGCCTGACCATTAACCCTCGCTTATTGTATGTGGCCATCATGAAACCTTCCGGCATTCTGCACCTTATACCCGTCAGCCTGGGCGAAGCCCCCCCCGAAACCTGGCTGCCACAGGCCGTACACGAAACAGCCAGCCGGCTCAATGCGTACATTGCTGAAAACGCCAAAACCGCGCGGGCTTTTCTTAAACAAATCAGTACGCTCACGCCCCTGCAAGAAATCACCATCCACACGCTTACTGACAAAATTCAGGAACCGCAGATGCGCGAGTGGCTGCAACCCCTGGCCGAAGGCGGCGAAATCGGGCTGGTATCCGAAGCAGGGTGCCCGGCTGTTGCCGACCCTGGCGCACGGGTCGTGGCACTGGCACACAACATGGGCATAAGCGTCAAGCCGTGGGTAGGCCCCTCATCCATTTTGCTCAGCCTCATGGGCAGCGGCCTCGAAGGACAGCGCTTCGCATTTCATGGCTATGCGCCCGTGGAGCCCACCGCACGCGCCCGCCAGATCAAAGAGTGGGAGGCTAGCTCCAAAAAGCTTGAACAGACCCAGATCTTCATCGAAACGCCTTATCGCAATGACGCTATGTTCGACACGCTTAAAAAAACACTACAGGGCAACACCCGGCTCTGTGTTGCCCGCGCACTAACAACCGGGCAAGAGTGGGTTCAAACACATACCGTCGCGCATTGGAAAACCCTGGCAACACCCGATCTTGCAAAAAAACCCACGATCTTTTTGTTTCTGGCCGGGCGATAATGGCATCCATGAACACGCAGCCTCAACACCCCAACCGCCACTCGGGTACCAACCTGGCTTGTGCGGCGTCAACCCGCACTGCCCGGCGCGCCTGGCACACTTTTGCGGTGCTGGTCCTGCCAGTGCTATTGGCCGCCTGTGCCTCGCGCGGGCCGCAAGGCCTCAGTATTGACCAAAGCGTACAGGCAAAAAGCCAGAACAGCCGCGTATCCACCATTGTGCTGCACTACACCTCTGCAAACAACGAAGCCTCGCTGCGCATACTCTCAGAGCGCAATGTCAGCGCACACTATCTGGTTACCGATGAGGCCAAACCTCATGTTTATCAACTCGTGAACGAAAACCGCCGAGCCTGGCATGCAGGCGTCAGCGAATGGTATGGCCGCAGCGACCTGAATAGCACGTCGATCGGCATAGAAATCGTTAACCAGGGCCTTATGAGCAGCCCTCGTTCAGGCTACTTGCAAGGGCCTGGTGCCGACAAATGGGACGATTACTCAACGCAACAAGTGCGCACCCTGGTCGTACTGATCAAAGACATCATGGCCCGCCACCAGATCAAGCCTGAAAACATTGTCGGGCATAGCGATGTAGCTCCTCAGCGCAAAATCGACCCGGGCCCCCTGTTTCCGTGGCGCGCGCTGGCAGAACAAGGCGTTGGACGGTGGTATGACGAAACACTTGCCCGAAAATACGCCGCCGAGTTCCTTCTCAATGGCTTGCCACCCACAAGCTGGGTGCAGGCAGAACTGCGTCGGGTGGGCTACACCACACCTGACAGCGGCATGCTCGACAAGGCCACCATCAATGCATTGGGGGCGTTCCAGATGCATTACCGCCCAGCACGATATGACGGCCGTCCCGATGCAGAAACGCTGGGGATGCTTAAGGCACTACCCTAACCGGTGCAGCCGCTGCGGTGGCCAGACGCCGTCTGATCACATAAACCAGCCGCAGCGCAAGCAATACAGCCAGCACCGCGCCATAGGTATACGGTTCGACAAAATCATTCTTACCAGCGCGCACCAACCAGAAATGCCAAACCGAAAGCGCGGCAATCAGATACACGCTGCGGTGCAATCGCTGCCAAAGAGGCCCAAGCCTGCGCATCCAGCCGTGTGTTGAAGTTAGCGCCAGTGGAAGCAACATCACAAACGCGACCATACCCACGGTTATAAACGTACGCTGCACCGTATCCTGCCACATGGCGGCAAGCGAGAGCCCGCGTTCCCATAGCGCCCAGCCAAACAAATGCAGACAGGTATAGAAAAACGAAAATAAACCCGCCATGCGCCGCAGCCGCACCAGGGCCGGCTGCCCCACGAGGCGACGCAAGGGCGTGATGGCCAGCGTAATCAGCAAAGCCACCAATGCCCAGATACCCGAGGAACGGATCAGGAATTCGGGCGGATTGGCAGTTAGCCCGCCGGCATAGCCGAGCCACAACCACCGCCCCAGCGGATAAAGCATGAGCAGAAAGAAGAATGGCTTGACGCGGCCTACCTGGCGCGCGGTCCAATTGGACGCTGCGGTGGTAGCCATCAATCAGTACCAGCGCTTAAGATCCATACCCTGGTACAGGGAACTGACCTCGTCTGCGTAGCCGTTGAACATCAGTGTATCGACCCTGGGCGCAAAGAAACCGTCACCTATGCGTCTTTCGGTTGCCTGGCTCCAACGCGGATGCGGCACTGTCGGGTTCACGTTGCCATAAAAACCGTACTCGCTGGGAGCGACCTTGTTCCAGCTTGTTTCAGGCATTTTTTCAGACAGCACGATACGCACAATTGACTTGCCCGACTTGAAACCGTATTTCCATGGGATGGACACACGCATGGGGGCACCATTCTGACCGGGCAGCGCCTTACCATAAACCCCAAACACCAGCATGGTCAGAGGATGCATGGCCTCATCAATGCGCAACGCTTCAACGTACGGCCAGTCAAGAATACGGCTGCTAAGGCCCCGCATGTTTTCGGGCTGCTCTGCCGTAACAAAAGACACATAGCGGGCACGGCTGGTAGGGTCTACTTTTTTGAGCAATGCCGACAGCGAATAGCCCGTCCAGGGGATCACCATAGACCAGGCTTCAACGCAACGCATGCGATACACCCGCTCTTCGAGCGGCGCGAGCTTGAGCAAGTCATCAATATCAAACACTTGAGGCTTGCCGACTTCCCCTTCTACGCTGACCGTCCAGGGCCTGAGAACCATGGCGCCGGCGTAGTCCGCCGGATCACTTTTGCCAGTGCCGAATTCATAAAAATTGTTATATGAGATAACGTCCTGCTCGGCGGTTGGCGCGCGCATGAGCTGATACGATGGGTTAGGCGTGGCCGCCAGCGGCGTCCGCGCATCAGTGGGGCTGGCGGCCAGGGCAGGCATGATGCTGCCGGCGCCCAGCGCAAGTGCCCCCGCCCCCATTTGGCGCATCCACTGCCGTCGCGCGAGCCAAACGTGTTCAGGCGTAATACTGGAAGTAGGGATACCTGGTGGTTTGATCGATGGCATAAATGAGTTTTCCTTGGGCAGGTGGGGGCTATCTGCGTAAGACACCAGAATACCCGACTAGTTCCTGCTGCGCGCCACCATTATGGCTTGCACCGCACCATCATGCCGACCTGAACCCGGGCGCTTCAGGCCTGTTCCCCATGATGTCATCACACTCACGGAGATCTGGTCCGCGACCTGTTAACTGGCAGGCGGTGCAGTAAACAGCCCGAGATAAGGCCTTAAACCCTAACCATGAACTGCTTGAGCCTTGCCACACGTGTTCTTGCTGTCGTTGCTCGGCGGGTCAGAGAGTGATACGGCGGGGCTTGCCCGCACCAGATCAAACGCGGTCAAGCAACCAGGCTTGCATTTCAGGCACACTGGAAACCATAACGGTAGGCTGCGCCTTGACCAGTGTAGGCTTGTCATGGGCCCCGTAGGTAACCGCCATGCAGTCTACGCCCGCAGCCAGAGCCATCTGGATGTCATGCGTGGTGTCGCCAACCATTAGCACCTGCTCGGGGCGAAGTGCGCGTGCTTCCATGATTTCAAGCAGCATGCCAGGATGCGGCTTGCCGAAAGACTCATCGGCGCAGCGTGTGATGTCGAAGTACTCATGCAATTGCGTGCTGGCCAGAACGCGATTAAGGCCTACACGGCTCTTTCCCGTGGCCACGCCCAGCGTTACTGCGCGCGATCTCAATGTGGTGATGAGCTCGGGGATACCGTCAAACAGCTTTATTTGCGTATCTCGCCTCAGAAAATGATGCCGGTAGCGCTCAAGAAACAGAGGTAGCTGTTCGGCCGTAAGAGTAGGCACGCAGCGATACAGCGCACTTTCAAGCGATAAACCAATTACCCAGGCGGCATCCTGAGCCGAGGGCACAGGCAGGCTGACATCGGCACAGGCCATTTGTATGGCCGACACGATGGAATGTGTCGAATCCATGACTGTGCCATCCCAGTCAAAGATAACGGCAGAATAATGCTTCACGAAGTTTGCTCCAGATAATCAAGAATTTTCATGCAGTCGGGCGGAAGAGGTGCAACAAGGCTTAATGGCTCGCCCGTGATGGGGTGAGGAATATCCAGCCGCCCGGCATGCAGAAACATACGGCGAAAGCCCAGCTTAAAAAAACGGTCGCGCACTTCGTCAGACCCGTATTTTTCATCACCCACAATAGGATAGCCTGCTGAAGCCAGGTGCACGCGAATCTGATGGGTACGCCCGGTGCGCAGTTCGGCCCCCACCAGACTGTAACGACCATAACGCTTTTGTAACGTCACTATGGTGTGCGCTACCTTTCCTTCAGCATCTACGCGCACGCGACGCTCGCCCGACGCGGTCAGCCATTTGAGCAGAGGCTGGCGCATGTGCTGCCTGTCATTAACCCAATCACCCACCACCAGAGCCTGATAATGCTTGCGGCCTTCACTTTCGCGCAACATGTCGTGCAAACGCAACAACGCCTTGCGCTGCTTGGCAATCATGAGCAGACCCGAGGTTTCACGATCAAGGCGGTGCGCCAGCTCGAGAAGGAGAGCGTCGGGCCGCGCCGCACGCATCTGCTCAATGACACCGAACGACACACCACTGCCGCCATGCACGGCAACGCCTGCCGGCTTGTTGATGACGACCATGGCGTCATCCTCGAACACCACAGGAAAGACCATGGGCGGTACGCTGCGGGCTTCATCAGCCTGGGGCAACCGCATGGGCGGTACACGCACCAGGTCGCCGGCGACCAAACGGTATTCGGCATTAATGCGCCCCTTATTTACCCTGACCTCGCCACCGCGTATGGCTTTGTACAGATGACTTTTTGGTACGCCTTTGCAAAGCCGGATAAGAAAATTGTCGATGCGTTGTCCCGCCTGTTCGGCGTGAATCTCGACAAACCGCACGCTGGGAGCCGGGCTTTTAGCATTAACTGTTTTACGCATAGGGAAAAGGGGAATATAATCGCGTCAGCCTATAGAAGCTGAAAGAAGCCAAACGTAGAGATGCAAGGGTGCGTCTCCGTTGGGCGATAAGGACATATTGTATGCCTGGGTTTCAGCTTCTGGGTCATTAGGTCGCCGGGGCAGCTCCGGTATGCAGCAAGTGGTGCGGCAGATTTGCCGGCTTCCTGCATCGTTGCTGGCACCCGCGTGCGACGCTGAATCTTTTGCAGAATTTGTCATCTTTTGTATGCACCAGCCGCGAAATAAACCACGCGACTGACGTTCCCAGCAACCTCTGTCAATCCACTATAGTGAACCAGATCATCCTGCTGACTGAACCTCGTACCCACAGGTACGCCGTGCCTTCCAGACACCCGGAGGGCACTGCCTGACACGTGTCAGCCAGGCCTTCTTTGCAGATTTAGCGCCACACACCGAGTGACCCGCGGTCGTGCGCCGATTTACGGTGCGCCATGACTACGGAGAATCACCTCATGAAAAGAATGTTGTTCAATGCGACGCACCAAGAAGAACTACGCGTCGCTATCGTCGATGGTCAGAAACTCATCGACCTCGACATCGAGACTGCCGGACGCGAACAGCGCAAAGGCAATATCTATAAAGGCGTCATAACCCGTATCGAACCAGGTCTGGAAGCCTGCTTCGTTAACTACGGTGAAGATCGCCACGGCTTCCTGCCCTTTAAAGAAGTTGCACGTACCTATTTCAAAGAGGGTGTCGATGTCCGCAGCGCGCGCATCCAGGATGCCCTGGCTGAGGGCCAGGAACTCATCATCCAGGTAGAAAAGGAAGAGCGCGGCAACAAAGGGGCCGCGCTTACTACATTTATTTCCCTGGCTGGCCGCTATCTTGTACTGATGCCAAACAATCCTCGCGGCGGTGGCGTATCGCGCCGCGTCGAGGGCGAAGACAGGCAAGAACTGCGTGAAACCATGGACAAGCTCGACCTGCCCGCAGGCATGAGCATTATTGCCCGTACCGCAGGCATTGGCCGCGGCGTCGAAGAACTGCAATGGGATCTCTCCTACCTGATGCAGCTCTGGGGCGCCATTGACGGCGCTGCCCGTGACAATCCGGCACCTGTACTCATTTACCTTGAGTCCAGCCTGGTCATCCGCGCCATCCGCGATTATTACTCGCCTGAAATCGGTGAAATCCTCATCGACACCGACGACATCCACGAGCAAGCCACCGCCTTCATGAGCGTGGTTATGCCCGACAACGTCCAGCGTGTAAAACGCTATCGTGACGATATCCCCCTGTTCTCACGTTTCCAGATCGAACACCAGATCGAAACGGCCTATTCGCGTACGGTACAGCTGCCATCGGGCGGCTCGGTTGTCATCGACCACACCGAAGCACTCGTGGCCATTGACGTCAACTCGGCGCGTTCCACGCGCGGTGCCGACATCGAAGAAACGGCCATGCGCACCAACCAGGAAGCCGCCGACGAAGTGGCCCGCCAACTGCGCCTGCGCGACCTCGGTGGCCTGATCGTCATCGACTTCATCGACATGGAAGACAACAAGAACCAGCGCGCTGTCGAAACGCGGCTGCGTGATGCGCTCCATTTCGACCGGGCCCGTGTGCAAATGGGCAAAATATCTCGTTTTGGCCTTATGGAGCTCTCGCGTCAGCGCCTGCGCCCTGCCCTGAACGAAGGCTCACACATTACCTGCCCTCGCTGCAACGGCACCGGTGTCGTGCGCGACGCCGAGTCCAGCGCCTTACAGATTCTGCGACTGCTGCAGGAAGAGGCCATGAAGGAAGGCACAGCTGCCCTGCATGCCCAGGTACCCGTCGAAGTCGCCACGTTTTTGCTTAACGAAAAGCGCAGCGACATTGCCAAGATTGAGGCACGCCTCAAGGTTAATCTGGTTCTTATCCCCAACAAAAACCTCGAAACGCCGCATCATCACATCGAACGTCTGCGTCATGATGATCCGCGCCTCGAAGAAGTCAAAACCAGCTTCGAGCTAGTTACCGAGCCAGAAACCCCAACAACCTGGGTGCCCAACAAGGCGCTCGACCAAAAGGCTCGCCCCGAAGCTCTGGTCAAAAGCCTCAGCCACGCACAACCCGCACCGCGCCACGAACCCACCCCAGTGGCAGTGGCTGCAGCCGTCGCTACAACACGTGTTGCACAAGACGGGCTAGGTCTGTTCAAGCGCATCATCAATTGGCTAACGGGCAGTGCTACACCAACCCAGACAGCCCAGCAAGAAACCAAGCCCGCCAGCGAAACACCAGCACGCGGCGAGCGCGGCCGCCAGCACCGTAGTGGCGAGCGACAGCGCGTCGGCGGCGACCGTTCACGCCCCCGTCGCGATCGTCGTCATGACGTCGAGGGCAAGGCAGAGCAAGCGCCGTCCGGCCGTGGTCGTCGTCAGCCAGCACAAGAACCCCGTCAAGCAAGCGACGCCGTTCAAGATGCGACCACCATCCCAAGCAGCGAAACCTCAGAAACCGAAAACGCGGGTGCAAACACACGCAATAATCGTAACCGGCGCGGTCGTGGCCGCAATCGTCGCAGCGAAACTCAGTCTGATAATATCGAGCTCGACACCGGTGTACTGCCAGTAGCTGGTGCCGCTGTCGCAGCTAACGTTGAAAACGCCGCCGCCATCGCAACACCGGCTACGGTGACACCGGTCGCTCAAGCACCGGCTGACGAAGAGGTGCTCGAAAGCCAGGCCCTCGATACCAATGCAAGCGACGATAATTCAGCCGACAATGGTCAGGGTGATCCAGAGCGCAAGCGTCGCCGCCGCCGTAGCCGTCGTGGTCGTCGCAATGGCGAAGGTTCCACTGCCGAAGCCAGCACTGACATGCAGGAAGATGATGAAAGCTCGTCTGATGAAACAGTCGCTTTTGTATCTCATGAAACGCCTTCCTTCCATCCTGCAGGTTTGCCGCCCATTGCTACCCGCCAGGGAGATCAGTCGCTCAACGCTCACGAATCACAGCCCGCTCAACCTGTCAGCACGCACCAGCACACAAACCCTGAGCATGCTGAAAAAGCGCAAGCAGACGCCGTGTCGGTGCAAGCCAACTCCGCAGAGGCCGGCTCAAGTGCTGTCGCTTCCACATCCCTGGTCGCCACCGCAGCTGACAACGGCACTATCGGCACAGACAGCCCGGAAGCAACAACCGTTACTTCGGATGCCTCCACCGCTGCACAGGTCGCTGTCACCAGCAAGCAGTCTGATGAAAAGCCAGTATCGGCCAAAGCACCTGAAGCAACTTCCAGGCACGCAGACGACGCCCAGGCAAAGCCAGCAACAACTGCTAACGACCGCGCAGAACCATTGCAAAGTCAGGCTAGCCACGAGCAATCAGCTTTCGCGCCCCAAAAGCCGGCACACGCCACGCCCGCCCAGGTCGCTGATGAGCAACTCATGCCCGCAGACATCAGCGAGCACGCTTCTGCATCGCCGGCAGCCACACACAGCCAACCGGTAGCGGCAAGTACGCCGGCTGAAGCCAAAGAGGTTGCTGTCACAGAAACACTGGTTGACGCTAACGCCAATGTGGACACTACTCAGGCCCAAGCACTGCCTGATGCACCAGTTCAAGCCCAAGCCGACACTCCGGTTCAAGCCCAGGCTAATGCCGAAAAGTCAGCTCAACAGCCCGCCGAACCCGCTGAGGTTGACGAGGTAGCCGGCTCGCAGGCGGCAAGCACCCAAAGCGACGCAGTGCCGGCACATGTCGACACAGATGCCAGCGATGGTAAAGCCACCGCTGAGCAAGCCCAAGAGGCAGCAAGCGCTCTAAACGGCAAAACGTCATCACTGGAGCAAATTCTGGCAAATACAGATATGCAGATGGTCGAAACAAAGGCTGTCGTGCAGCCCTTGCCAGCCACACCGCCAGTGCGCCTTGGGCGGTCACGCAAGCCTGCCACTGTCACTACTGACGAACCGCTCAAACAGGTAGAAACGCAGTAAATCGCCTCCCCTGGCGCGGGCCTTCGGGCTCCGAATCAGGGCGGCATCAACACCTGGTAAGCAAAAAACACCCCAAAAGCCTGGATATCATCCATGCCCTTGGGGTGTTTTACTTACTGCGACAACGGTTGCTATGGCTTAATGCGCTATATATATTTAGCACCCGTACATCACGTGGTGCTCAGACTTGGCCAGGGGCTGACCTAAAGTGCACGGGGTTTGCTGTGCGCGTGCGCCTGGATCAGGCTTTGGCGATAACGTCGGCGGGCTGGCGCGCAAGCAGCGTCAGCAGATGTGCCAGTTCGTTGCGCATTTCGCGACGATCCACCACCATGTCGATGGCACCCTTCTCGAGCAAAAACTCTGAACGCTGGAAGCCTTCTGGCAGCGTTTCGCGCACAGTTTGCTCAATGACTCGGGGGCCGGCAAAGCCGATCAGTGCCTTGGGTTCTGCAATGACCACATCGCCCATAAAAGCAAAACTGGCCGAGACACCACCCATGGTCGGGTCGGTAAGAATGCTAATAAACGGCAGACCTTCAGCCGAAAGCCGGGTAAGCATGGCATTAGTTTTGGCCATTTGCAGCAGAGAAAACAAGCTTTCTTGCATGCGCGCGCCACCTGAGGCAGCAACACAAATAAATGGTGTACGGTTTTTGATGGCCTCGCGGGCCCCGCGTACAAAACGCTCGCCCACTACAGAACCCATGGAGCCGCCCATAAAGGCGAACTCAAAGCAGGCCAATACAACCGGAACCGCCAGAATAGAGCCACTCATGACCACCATGGCTTCACTTTCACCCGTGAGCCGTGTGGCTTCAGACACCCTTTCTGGGTATTTGCGGCTGTCGCGAAACTTAAGCGGGTCCATGGGGCGTGTGTCTTGCCCGATTTCTGTGCGACCTTCCGGGTCGAGCAATGCGTCAATGCGCTCACGCGCGCCTATGCGCAGATGATGATCACACTTGGGGCAGACATTGAGGGTGGCTTTGAGGTCTTCTTTATAGAGGACGGATTCGCAAGACGGGCACTTGACCCACAGGCCCTCTGGCACGCGTTTCGCGCCTTCATTGCGATTGATGCGCGGTGGCAGAATTTTATCGATCCAGCTCATGGTTCATTCCTGATGAAGGCCCGGCCAGTAGCCGGGCTATTGTTCTGTTGTGTCTTTAGTGGGTTGCCTTTCTGGCCGGCCCTGTAAAAGGCCAACTGCCGCGGCCACCACCTCAGACAAATTTTTTGCTCCCGTCAGGCAGCGCCTTCCGAATACCCGCCAGCCAGCCTTCGGCCGCTGCGACAGCGGCCTGATCAGCCTGCTGTGCGTCGTGCCCTTGCTCAAGGGCACTATCGACCGCCGCAGTCATGGTCTGGATAAGCTTGCTGCCTATGACGACGGCATCAGCGCACTCGGAGAGTCGTTGGGCGCTCTCGGCATCGCGAATGCCAAAGCCTACGCCCACAGGTATGGAAACATACTGCCGGATTCGGGCAACATGACGGGCCACGTCGTCGGTATCGATATTACCTGCGCCGGTAACACCTTTTAGCGAAACATAATACACATAGCCACGTGCCACACTGGCAACCTTGCGAATACGCTCGTCGGTAGAGGTAGGCGCAAGCAGAAAAATGAGATCAATGCCCGCCGCAACAAGCAGTGCAGAAAACTCGTGCACCTCTTCGGGCGGGTAATCAACCACCAGCACGCCATCAACGCCCGCCTTAGCAGCAGCGTCGACAAATGTAGCCTGACCCATGTGTTCTATAGGGTTGGCATAGCCCATGAGCACCACGGGCGTGGTGTGGTTGGTTTGGCGAAACTCGGCCACCATGTCAAGAACCTGGCGCAAGCCGGTACCACCGCGAATTGCCAGCTCTGACGACTGCTGAATAACCGGGCCATCGGCCATAGGGTCGGAAAACGGCACGCCAAGCTCAATGACGTCGGAGCCTGCCGCCACCAACGCATGCATGAGTGCAGGCGTAACGGTAAGCGACGGATAACCGGCAGTGACATAAGGAATGAGCGCTGTGCGCCCCGCTTTGCGCGTTGCTTCGAACGCCGCCTTTAGGCGTGTATTGGATGAAGTCATGATATCCCCGGCCTTACAGGCTCATGCCGCTTAGGTCGGCCACAGTGTGCATGTCTTTGTCGCCTCTTCCAGACAAATTGACGAGAATAATCTTGTCGCGCGTCAATGTGGGTGCCAGCCGTGCCGCATGTGCAAGGGCGTGCGCTGATTCGAGCGCAGGCATAATACCCTCGAGGTGGCAACAGTCGTGGAACGCAGCCAGAGCTTCTTCATCAGTAACACTGGCATAACTGGCACGCCCGCTGTCTTTGAGCCAGGCATGCTCGGGCCCCACGCCTGGGTAGTCGAGGCCGGCCGAAATGGAATGGGTCTCCATTACCTGCCCGTTGCTATCTTGCATGACGTAAGTACGGTTGCCGTGCAGCACGCCTACCGAACCCGCGTTCAACGATGCTGCGTGACGGCCTGTCTGGATGCCTTCGCCGGCGGCTTCGACCCCGACCAGCTGAACCTGTGGGTTTTCAATATAAGGATAGAAAATACCCATGGCATTGGAGCCGCCACCCACGCATGCCACTACAAAGTCAGGCTGGCGCCCTGTTTCGGCAGGCATCTGTTCAAGGCACTCTTGCCCGATGACAGACTGGAAGTCACGCACCATGGCAGGATACGGGTGCGGACCGGCAACAGTGCCAATGATGTAGAACGTGTTTTCGACGTTAGTGACCCAGTCTCGCATGGCTTCGTTGAGCGCATCTTTGAGCGTGCGCGAGCCAGACTCGACCGGCACCACTTTGGCACCGAGCAGTTTCATGCGGTACATATTGGAGGTTTGCCGACGTATGTCTTCACTACCCATGTACACCACGCACTCGAGGCCATAGCGGGCGGCCACGGTCGCTGTCGCTACACCATGTTGACCCGCGCCGGTTTCTGCAATGATGCGCGGCTTGCCCATGCGACGGGCCAGGAGAATCTGCCCCATGCAGTTGTTGATTTTGTGTGCGCCGGTATGGTTGAGATCTTCGCGCTTGAACCAGATTTGCGCACCACCCAGTTGCTCGGACCACCGCTTGGCGTGATAAACCGGACTGGGCCTGCCAACAAAATGCTTGAGTTCATAGGCAAACTCGGCAAGAAACTCGGGGTCGTTGCGATATTTTTCGTAAGCGGCCCGAAGTTCGTCTAGTGCATGCACCAGTGTCTCGGAAACAAAAGAGCCTCCGTACTGGCCGAAATGCCCGCTTTCATTGGGCAGGGTATAGGTCGTCAAGGCATTACTCTCTAAAACGGGAAGGCGCCGCGGCCACCCGGCCCGCACGCGAAAAAACGACTATTTTAACAGCCCCGGCCCGGGCAAGGGCTACTGTCGCGCAGCCTGCACCCCTGACAACTCATTGAGCGCCGCCAGGGCGCGGCTAATCTGTTCGCCACTTTTCACTTCGATCGTGAACACCATATGTGCCAGGGACCGCCTGCTGTGCGTATTGACGCCCACCACTTTGAGCCGCAGTTTCGCAAAAACCTCGGAGAGATCCCGCAACAGATTGGGGCGTTCAGGAGCATGAATGCTGATGTCGATAGGATACAAGGCTTCGCCCGTATCCCCCCAGTCTACGTCAATAAGGCGCTCAGGATGCCTGACCGCGAGCGCCGCATACGCGGAGCAATCGCTGCGATGGATGGACACCCCTCTGCCGCGCGTTACAAAACCAGCTATCGTGTCAGGAGGGGCGGGGCGGCAGCACCTCGCCAACTGCGTCATGAGCGCGTCCACGCCCACAACCAGCACGCCACTCTTTCCGGTGCGCGCAACATTTGCGCTGCCACTGGCATATATACGGGCTTCGGCCTCGGCGTCAGCATCTGCTTCGCCCGGCCGGGCCCTGCCGGTAAGCAGATAATCAATCTGCCGCAGGCTGAACTCTTCTTTGGCAACAGCCACGTACAGATCATCAGCACGCGCAAACTCGAGTTGCTGGGCCAACTGTTCAAGGTTGATTGCCGTCTTGCCCAGGCGCCGCAATTCGTTTTCAACCATATTCTGGCCTTGAGCGATACGCTGCTGCAACTCAATGGCATTAAACCAGGCACGCACCTTTGCACGTGACCGTTGGCTGGCCAGAAAACCCAACTGGGGGTTGAGCCAGTCGCGAGAAGGGCCACCCGACTTGGCCGAAATGATATCAACCGTCTGGCCGGTCGCGAGACGGGTTTGCAACGGCACCATTTGGCCATCGACCCTGGCACCCCGGCAACGATGGCCAAGATCGGTGTGCAGACGGTAGGCAAAATCAACCGGCGTGGCGCCTACCGGCAGCTCAACAACGCGTGCCTGCGGCGTAAGTACATAAATAAACTCTTCTTGGCGGCGCGGCGGTTTTTCAGTGCCTGACTGTGCAGCGTGCGCATGCGGGTTACCCTCGGACATCTGCCCCTGGCCTGCCCCTGCACCTTGCTGCGCTTTCGCCACACCCGCCGCAGCCGCAGCGGCCACATCCCCGGCTTGCCCCGACGCACCCGTAGCAGGGTGGTCTTTTTCCCAGGCCAGAAGCTGACGCATCCACGCTATCTTTTGATCATAAGCGCTACGCGCAGCAACCTCGCCACCCTGACGACCGGCCTCTTTGTAACGCCAATGAGCAGCCATGCCGTACTCGGCAAACTCATGCATTTCGCGGGTGCGTATCTGAATTTCAAACGGCCGCCCTGCCTGATCAGTAACCACTGTGTGCAAGGAGCGATAACCGTTGGGCTTAGGCCTTGAGATATAGTCATCGAACTCGTCTGACATTGGCGTCCATAAGGAATGGGCCAACGCCAGCACGGCATAACAGGCACGCTCATCATTCACAATAATGCGCAGTGCGCGCAAATCAAACAACTGGTTGAATTCCAGCCCTTTGTTGCGCATTTTGTTCCAGATACTATAAATGTGTTTGGGTCGGCCTGACACCTCGGCCTGAATATTTGCCTCTTTAAGCGTGGTCTGCATATTGAGCACGGCCGCTGATATAAACGCCTCGCGCTCAACACGTTTTTCTTCGAGCTTGCCAGCAATGGCCTTGTAGGTTTGGGGCTCAAGAAAGCGAAACGCCAGGTCTTCCATTTCCCATTTGACCTGCCATATGCCCAGACGGTTGGCCAATGGTGTGTAGAGCGTAAAGGTTTCTCGAGCAAACGCCTTGGGGCACTCAGTGCGAGAACTTGCAAACCAACGCAAAGACTGCAACCGTGACGCCAGGCGCATTAACACGATGCGCAAGTCGGCAGCCATGGCCAGCAGCATTTTGCGCTGCATTTCCTTTTGTTCAGTACCCAGTGCCGCACTTTCGGAAGCTTTGCCCGCCAGATGCCCCAAACGCAACAAGGCTCGGGTTCCGAGCACCAGCGACATGACGTCATTGCCAAATGCCTTGAGCAAAGGATCACGGTTCGCAGCGGACGAACTTGCCGGCTGATGCTCTGGCAGCACCGCCAGCAACGAACTGGCGCGGGTTTGGGCATCGGTACCCAGCTCCGCCAGAATACGGGCGACGCCCGCACAATGATCGATAATGGGTTCACCCGTGCTTGCGCGTACGCCGGCTAACGGGGTGCGCACCCACTGCGCGGCCTTGCCAAGCAGTTCAAGACCT
The DNA here is from genome assembly GCA_013416395.1 of Alcaligenaceae bacterium. Classification (GTDB taxonomy): domain Bacteria; phylum Pseudomonadota; class Gammaproteobacteria; order Burkholderiales; family Burkholderiaceae_B; genus Allopusillimonas. The sequence goes on along the minus strand of JACCEP010000002.1, from coordinate 592,441 downwards.
TGTTCGTCCAGGCCCGCCCCTGCCTCGTCCAGCCATAGCGGGTCGAAGGGCGGCGCAGCATTATTTGACGAAACTGGATTAGTCATACTGGTATAAAACCTGGCGCAAAAATAAATGCTGAAGCTCAGCCTATACTATCTGGTCTGGCAGACAACCACTATGAAAGGCATATGGCGTCACCTGACATTAAAACCCTGCTGGTCGTCTGGCACTCACGTACTGGCGCCGCAAAGCAACTGGCCATGGCGGCTGAACGAGGGGCTATTGATATTGCCCGAACATTACAGGCGACCCAGCGTTTCCGTATTGTAATGAAAGCCGCCGATGACGCGCAGCCACATGATCTTTTAAGTGCTGATGCCTACTTGTTCTGTGCCCCGGAAAACCTTGCGGCGCTCAGCGGTGCCATGAAAGAGTTTTTCGACCGAAATTACTACCCTGTGCTTGATCAGTTAAACGGGCGCCCCTATGCCCTGATGATCAGTGCAGGCTCAGACGGCCAGAATGCGCTACGCCAGGCCGAGCGCATTTGCACCGGATGGCGTCTCACCGCCGCCTGCCCTCCGCTTATTGTTAACACCAACGCGCAGACACCCGAGGCAATACTGGCCCCAAAAACGCTAAAGCCAGCTGATCTGGAGGCTGCAGCCACCCAAGGTGGAACCCTGGCGGCTCTGCTTCTGTAACGCTGTAGCCGTGCCCAGCGCCTGCCCTTGAGCAAAAAGCACAGGTACTCAGGGCACCGCCGCCGTAACGGCAACCTCTATTTTGTAATCGGGGTTGGCCAGCCTTGTTTCAATGGCGACACGCGGAGGTGCGTCGGCAACCGCAACCCAGGCATCCCAGGCTTTATTCATACCCTCGAACTCTTTCATGTTCGCAAGGTAAATATGCACCATCAAAATGCACGCCTTACCGCTGCCGGCCATGGCAAGAAGCTGGTCAACTTTGCTTAAAACCTGTCTCGTTTGGCCCTGAATATCCAGGCTCGGGTCGTCGGGCACCTGCCCCGCAAGATATGCCACGCCGTTATAAACGGCCATATCCGAGAGCCGTTTTTCGACGTTGACGCGTTCTAGTTCCGTCATAGTGCGCTCCAGAAATTTTTAAACTTGCCGGTCGGCGTTCACCCCCATCAGCAAGTATCAGGCCGGCGGCAACTGAAACACTTGACGCAGATAAGCCAGGTAGGCGGGGTCGTCGCACATCGTTTTTTCGGGAGCGTCCGAAACTTTGGCAACAGGCTGCCCATTGCAGCGAACCATTTTCATGACGATCTGCAGAGGCTCGTGGCCAAGGTCATTGGTGAGATTGGTTCCGATTCCGAAAGAAACCTTGCAGCGTCCGGCAAATCGCTTGGCCAGATCAATGGCAAGTGGAATCGTGAGCGCATCTGAAAAGACTAAAGTCTTGGTGCGAGGATCAGCGCGATTATTGGCGTAATGCGCCAGCAGGCGCTCACCCCATACAAAAGGGTCGCCCGAATCATGGCGTGCGCCGTCAAACAGCTTGCAAAAATACATGTCAAAGTCACGCAGGAAAGCATCCATGCCGTAGACGTCAGACAAAGCAATGCCCAAGTCACCTCTGTACTCTTTGGCCCATACTTCAAGCGCGTACACCTGTGAGTCACGAAGCCGCGGCCCCAATGCCTGGCAAGCCTGCAGGTATTCGTGGCCCATGGTGCCTAGCGGTGTAACCCCATGCTTCATGGCGAATAGTACGTTGCTGGTGCCGGCAAAATGTGGCCCCATCTGCGCCTTCATGGTGGTAACCACCTCTTCGTGCCACTGTTTTGAAAAGCGACGGCGCGTGCCGTATTCGGCCACCCTGAAATCAGCCAGGGCGGGGTCATCAATGACCAGCCCCATTTTTTTCTGCAAACGCGAGCGGCCCTCTTCCCAGGCTGGCTCACGACATACGTTGCGAAAATACACTTCGTTGACAATGGCAAGCACCGGAATCTCGAACAAAATGGTGTGTAACCACGGCCCTTTGACAGTAATGTCGATTTCGCCCGGGAGACTGCCCGGCCCGATGTGTATGCATTTTTCGGGCAGATGAAACAACCCCAAAAAGTCAACAAAATCACTTTTTACAAACCGAAGTGCCCGTATGTACTGAAGCTCTTCTTCGGTAAACCGCAATTGGCACAGCGCATGCACCTCTTGCCGGATTTCATCGAGGTAAGGCGCCAGGTTAATGTTTGGCGTTCGGCACTTGTAACGGTACTCGACCTGCGCAGCAGGAAACTGGTGCAGAACTACCTGCATCATCGTGAACTTGTACAGGTCGGTATCGAGTAATGAGGTAATTATCATTGCGTTTCTGCGAGAAAATTTCGCTTACCATATCACAATGCAGGACGGTAACCCTCTGCATGGCAGACCTTACAAATCGAAAACCAACACTGCCAACAGGTCAATCAGGGCTTTCCTTTATATAACGGTTAAAATCGGAAAAGTCTGATGTTGGAGCTTAAAAATGACTCATGTGGTCACCGAAAACTGTATTAAGTGTAAATTTACCGATTGTGTCGACGTATGCCCGGTTGATTGCTTTCGCGAAGGCGAAAATTTCCTGGTTATTGACCCCGACGAGTGCATTGATTGCGCCGTCTGTGTACCAGAGTGCCCAGCCAATGCGATTTTTGCCGAAGAAGATGTGCCGCAGGATCAGGTGCACTTTATTGCGCTCAATGCCGAGCTTTCTCCTGAGTTCGGCATGATCAACCGGTCGAAGACGCCACTGCCTGATGCCGACGACTGGAACGGCGTACCCGACAAATTGCCACACCTCAAACGTTAATTCTTGTTATGACGTTGCTGTAACCCAACACACGGGTGTACCCGAAAATAGCCTCTCACCTAGGAGAAACGGCATTTTTTCCGGCAAACTATGCTTACAAAGAGCCACCACTGGTAAAAACCCCGAGTGGCGTCTTAACGCGTATTGTGATTAGCTTATGCCATAACGTTGATGCAGATTACTGCTGAGTAAAACCTTCAACAGTAAACAGGCACCTTCCGAGTACCAGATATAAGGCGATCACATATTATGTTGTACGACTTGCATGAGCTTCAACGGTCTTTTCTTACGCCACTTGCGGCGTTTACCGACACTGGGTCGCAGATTTTTTCTCACCCCGCAAGCCCGTTAGCCTATACACCGGTTTCACGCCAGATCGCGGCAACGTATGAGCTCATCCACCGCATGGGCAAGACCTACGAGAAGCCCGCATGGGATCTGAACCATACCGAAATCGACGGCAAGCGCGTCACGGTAGGCGAGCACGTTGTGCTGCGCAAACCTTTCTGTAATCTGCTTCATTTCCGCAGACTGGGCGCTGGCTCACACGCTCAAGACCCCCGCGTACTGCTGGTGGCTCCCATGTCGGGCCACCACGCCACGCTGCTGCGCGATACCGTACGTGCGCTGTTGCCAAATCATGACGTCTACGTGACCGATTGGGTTGACGCGCGAATGGTACCGGTTTCTGACGGAGCCTTCCGCCTTAATGACTATGTACGCTACGTACAAGATTTCCTGCGGCATCTGGGCCCTGAAACCCACGTGATCTCGGTCTGCCAGCCTACGGTTCCGGTACTGGCAGCTATATCACTCATGGCCTCGAACAACGACCCTAACCTGCCACGCAGCATGACCATGATGGGCGGCCCCATCGACACACGTCGTTCGCCCACGCAGGTTAACCGCCTGGCCACCACCAAGCCATACGAATGGTTTGAAGACAACCTGATCGAGCGGGTACCTACACGCTTTCCAGGTGCCGGGCGGCTCGTATACCCCGGCTTCTTGCAGCATGCCGGGTTCATGGCCATGAACCCCGACAAGCACGTTAAGTCGCATTATGATTTTTACGTGCACTTGCTCGAAGGCGCTGACATTGACGCCGAAGCGCATCGCCGCTTTTACGATGAGTACAATGCCGTGCTCGACATGTCGGCCGAGTTCTACCTGGACACCATCAAAGTCGTTTTCCAGGAGCACCAACTGCCAACGGGCACCTGGGTCATTGACGGTCAAACGGTTGACCCGTCGGCGATCAGTTCGGTGGCACTGCTCACCATTGAAGGCGAACTAGACGATATCTCGGGCGAAGGTCAGACCCAAGCTGCACATGACCTGTGCAGCAGCATTCCGGCACGCAACAAAATGCACTACACCGCGCCGGGCTGCGGTCATTACGGCATTTTCTCGGGACGACGCTGGCGCGAAACGATTTGTCCTAAAATAGCCAAATTCATACGCCAGGCAACATAAAGCCAGCCTTTCAGGGGCCCACGCGGGCCCCTGATTTATTTTTATGCCAACTTCTCTGTCTCTTGCCGATCGCATCGATGCGATTCTTCCACAAACCCAATGCACAAAATGTGGGTATGACGGCTGCCGCCCCTACGCCCAAGCGATCGCGCAGGGCCAGGCTCCCATTAACCGTTGCCCCCCGGGTGGGCAAGAAGGCATAGAGGCACTAGCGGCACTCCTGAGCACCGCTCCTCTACCCCTGGATACGTCCTGCGGCGAGCATATGGCGCTCCAGTTGGCCGTCATCGATGAATCACACTGCATAGGCTGCACTTTATGTATACAGGCCTGCCCCGTCGACGCCATTATCGGGGCCAACAAACAAATGCACACGGTGCTGCCAGAGCTTTGCACAGGGTGCGACCTGTGTGTCGAACCTTGTCCCGTCGATTGCATCACCATGGTGCCTGCTCCGTACGCATGGACGCAAGAACGCGCCGACGCCGCACGCACCCATCACTTGCAGCGGCAAAAACGGCTCTCGGGCCTTCACCATGAACCTTCTGGTCTGGCGGCCAGAACACTTTCGAACAAAGCCCCCGTCGCCACCAGCAGCGACCCCGAAGCACGCAAAAAGGCAATCGCCGATGCCCTGGCCCGGGCACGCGCGCGCCGACAAACAACATGAATGTACAAAAACGCAAAGAAATTTTCGCCCGACTAAAGGCCGCCAACCCCAAACCAACCACTGAACTCGAATACGCCAGCACGTTTCAACTGCTCATTGCCGTCATTCTTTCAGCCCAGGCTACCGACAGATCCGTCAATCTGGCAACACGCAGATTCTTCCCCCAGCATGGCACACCCGAGGGGCTGAGTACTCTCGGCGAAGCGCGTCTGGCCGAGTGCATCAAGACCATAGGCCTGTACAAAACCAAGGCCGCCAACGTTATTAAAACCTGTCACATACTTATCGAACGCCACGGTAGTCAGGTGCCGGACAACCGCGCCGACCTTGAGGCTTTGCCTGGGGTCGGACGAAAAACCGCCAACGTGGTGTTGAACACAGCATTTGGCCACCCCACGATTGCCGTTGACACCCATATCTTCCGGGTTGCGAACCGCACCGGGCTCGCCAAAGGCAAAACCGTACTTGAGGTTGAGCGCAAGCTTGAAAAATCAATACCTAAAGAATATTTGCTTGATGCCCATCACTGGCTGATCCTGCATGGACGCTACATATGCGTGGCGCGCACGCCAAAGTGCCCGCAATGCGGTATTTCCGATTTATGCGAATACAAGCACAAAACCGGGCCTAATTGGGGATAGCCCTTCCCTATGAGAAACCCCGATAGTGTTTTAAAGCGCCAACATGCATACTTGCCATCAACCGATCAAAAATATCAAACATTGTTGTAGGCATGAGCACATATATTCTCGAAACAAAAAACCTGACCAAGGAGTTCCGCGGCTTTGTTGCGGTCGATAACGTAAACCTGCAGGTCAGCCGTGGAGATATCCATGCGCTCATCGGTCCCAACGGGGCAGGCAAGACCACGTGCTTCAATCTGCTGACCAAGTTTCTGACTCCAACGTCCGGAAAAATATTTTTTTCAGACCAAGAAATAACGCACGCAAAACCCTCCGATATCGCGCGACGTGGCATTATCCGTTCGTTTCAGATTTCGGCGGTATTTCCCCAGCTTTCCGTTCTCGAAAACGTACGCATCGGGCTGCAGCGAACCACGGGCAAGTCATATCAATTCTGGCGCAGCGACCGCAGCTTGAATGATCTGAATGACCGCGCTCACGATTTACTCAACCAGGTAGACCTGGATGGGTTTGCCGACGAACTTACGGTAAACCTGCCTTATGGCCGCAAACGGGCGCTCGAAATCGCTACCACACTGGCCATGGAACCCGAACTCATGTTGCTGGACGAACCAACCCAAGGCATGGGTCACGAGGATGTCAGCCGTGTAACACAGCTTATCAAGAAGGTAAGTGAAGGCCGCACCATCCTGATGGTCGAACATAATATGAACGTTATATCGCAGATCGCCGACAAAATTACTGTACTAGCGAGAGGCTCAGTTCTCGCAGAAGGGTCGTACCAAGAAGTGTCACGCAATCCCGACGTCATGGAGGCCTATATGGGCACAACCAGCGGCGAACTTGAAGGGGCGCACTAATGACCGCAAACGCACTCGAAATTAAAGACCTGCATGCCTGGTATGGCGAATCGCATGTCCTGCATGGCATAAACCTTGAAGTTTCCAAAGGCGAGGTTGTCACGCTGCTGGGCCGCAACGGTGCCGGTCGCACGACCACGCTACGCGCCATTCTGGGGCTTACGGGTGACCGCAAGGGGTCGATACGCATTCAGGGCACTGAATGCATTAATTTGCCTACCTATCGCATTGCGCAACTGGGCATTGGTTACTGCCCTGAAGAGCGCGGTATTTTCGCCGGGCTGTCATGCGAAGAGAACCTGCTGTTGCCGCCTGTCGTGGGCGACACACTTGGCGGCGGCATGTCTCTGGCTGAAATTTATGAAATGTTCCCCAATCTTGAAGAACGCAGGCACTCACCCGGCACGCGTCTTTCAGGAGGCGAGCAGCAAATGTTGGCCGTCGCACGTATCCTGCGCACTGGGGCCAACTTGCTGTTGCTCGATGAAATATCCGAGGGGCTGGCGCCGGTTATTGTGCAGGCGCTGGCCCGCATGATTTCCACATTAAAAGCAAAGGGCTACACCATCTTAATGGTCGAGCAAAACTTTCACTTTGCCGCGCCACTTGCCGACCGCTTTTATGTCATCGAGCATGGACAGGTCGTTGAACACTTTGCTGCCTCCGAGCTGGCGGCCAGGCAAAACGACCTGAACACGTTGCTGGGCGTATAAACGCCTGCTTTTCCAAACCGGCTTCGCCCGGCTAAAAAATACAAACAATACATTTATATCGACAACAAGGAGACATCACCATGAAGCTACGCACTCTGACTGCGGCGTTGGCACTAACGGGCATCGGCTTTTCGGCCCCAGGATATGCGGCGGGCATCTCTAACGATGTGATCCGTATCGGCTTTATTACCGATATGTCCAGCGTTTATTCTGATATCGACGGCTCCGCTGGCGGCGACACCATCAAAATGGCTATCAAAGATTTTGGCGGTGAAGTTAACGGCAAGAAAATTGAAATTTTGGTTGCCGATCACCAGAACAAGGCAGACATTGCTTCAGCGCGGGCACGCGAATGGTTTGACGAGCAAAATATCGACATGCTCATAGGTGGCACCAACTCGGCCACAGCGCTGGCCATGGCGGCGGTAGCTGCTGACAAGAAAAAGCCATTTATTGCGATCGGGCCTGGCTCGTCCAACCTGACCAATGCGCAGTGCACGCCTTACACCATCCATTACGCTTACGACACCGTGGCGCTCGCCCGTGGTACGGGCTCTGCCGTGGTCAAGAACGGCGGCAAAACCTGGTTTTTCCTGACGGCTGATTACGCCTTTGGCCATGCGCTCGAACGCGACACCACCAAGGTCGTCGAAGCCGAAGGCGGTAAGGTACTGGGCAACGTAAGAATCCCGCTGGCAACCACCGACTTCTCCTCGTATATGCTGCAGGCACAAGCCTCTGGCGCAAAAATACTGGCACTGGCCAATGCCGGTGGTGACTTCACCGCGTCAGTCAAGGCAGCCAACGAATTTGGCGTAACCAAAACCATGAACCTGGCAGGTATGCTGGTGTTCATTAATGACATTCATGCACTTGGCCTGGATCTAACCCAGGGCATGTACCTGACGTCGGCCTGGTACTGGAACCAGGATGACGAATCGCGCAAATGGGCTCAGCGCTTTTTCGACCAGCACAAACGCATGCCATCGTTTCTTCAGGCTGCTGACTACTCGGCGACCATGTATTATCTGAAGGCCGTAAAAGAAACCGGTACCGACGATGCCGATACCGTCATGAAATGGATGAAGTCAAACAAAATCAATGACTTCTTCACCAAGGACACAACGGTGCGCGAAGACGGTCGGGTGCTCAACGACATGTATCTGATGCAGGTCAAAAAGCCTGACGAGTCCAAGAAAGATTGGGACTACTACAATATGGTCACAAAACTTCCAGGTGCTCAGGTTTACACATCGGTTGCAGAATCCACCTGCCCTTTACTAAAAAAATAATATAACGTACGCGGTGCTGGCCACAAGCCAGCCCGCGTTTCCACCCGGACCTGACTTTTCCGTCCACCATTTCATGACTTTATGACTGCAATATTCGGCATACCCATCCAGGCCCTGCTGGGGCAATTGTTGCTGGGCCTGGTCAACGGCTCGTTTTACGCCGTTCTCTCACTGGGCCTGGCCGTTATCTTCGGACTGCTCAACGTTATTAACTTCGCCCACGGCGCCCTCTACATGCTGGGGGCCTTTGTCGCCTGGATGGGGTTACAGTACCTCGGGCTGGGCTACTGGACGATGCTGTTCGTCGCTCCCATAGTCGTAGGCCTGTTCGGCATCATCCTTGAGCGCACGCTCATCCGCCATTTATATAAGCTTGATCATCTGTACGGCTTGCTCCTTACGTTTGGCCTCACATTGCTGATCGAAGGTGTTTTCCGCAGCTTTTACGGCGTTTCCGGGCAACCTTACCCCACACCCGAATTATTGAAAGGCGGCGTAAATCTTGGCTTTATGTACCTGCCCATCTATCGGGGCTGGGTTGTCATCGCGTCAATTATCGTTTGCCTGGGTACATGGTTCGTCATCGAAAAAACTCGCCTTGGAGCCCTTTTGCGCGCAGGAACCGAAAACTCCAAGCTGGTGGAGGCTTTCGGCGTTAACGTGCCACTACTCATTACGCTGACCTACGGGTTTGGTGTCGGGCTGGCAGGTTTTGCGGGCGTGCTCGCCGCACCCATTATGCAAGTGTCGCCACTGATGGGCTCAAACCTGATCATTGTCGTTTTTGCCGTGGTGGTTATTGGTGGAATGGGCTCCATTATGGGTTCAATTCTTACCGGCCTGGGCCTGGGTGTGATTGAAGGTTTCACCAAAGTATTCTGGCCAGAAGCCTCCAATACCGTGGTGTTCATCATTATGGTTATTGTGCTGTTGCTGCGTCCGGCAGGCCTGTTCGGGAAAGAAAAATGAACCGTCAATTAATTGCTTATGCGCTGGCCATCGTCGTGCTCGCATTGCTGCCGATGCTGGGTGCATACCCCATCTTCGTCATGAAGATTATGTGCTATGCCTTGTTCGCTTGTGCGTTCAACCTGCTTCTTGGCTATACGGGCCTGCTGTCATTTGGCCATGCCGCTTTTCTGGGTAGTGCTGCCTATGCAACCGGCCACGCGCTGGCGGTATGGGGGCTACCGACCTCAATGGGGCTTTTGTTTGGCACGGTTGTCGCCGGCCTGCTGGGCTTGGTAATGGGCTTGTTAGCCATACGCCGCAGTGGCATTTACTTTGCCATGATTACATTGGCCATGGCCCAGATGGTGTTCTTCTTCTTTCTGCAGGCACCTTTTACGCACGGCGAAGACGGGTTGCAAGGTATCCCCCGCGGAGAAGTGTTCGGTATCGATCTGCATAATGACCTGAACCTGTACTACCTGGTCATGGCAATTTTCATATTTGGCTACTTTGTATGCTGGCGCGCCGTTAACTCGCCATTTGGCCAGGTACTAAAAGCCATTCGCGAAAACGAACCACGCGCCATTTCGCTGGGTTACAACGTTGACAACTTCAAGCTGTTGGCTTTCGTACTGTCTGCAGCCTTGGCTGGTCTCGCCGGCGCAACCAAGTCACTGGTGTTTGTGTCAGCGACCCTGTCGGACGCCACATGGCAGATGTCGGGTATGGTTATTCTGATGACACTGATCGGCGGGCTGGGCACGTTTACAGGCCCCGTGCTGGGCGCCTTTATCGTGGTCATGCTCGAAAACAAAGTGGGCGAGTTCGGGCGTTTTCTGGCCCACACCACGGGCGTAGACTGGTTCAGATCGTTGGGTGAGTCTGTCACCATTGTCATCGGCTTGATCTTTATTATTTCAGTTCTGGCTTTCCGTCGCGGTATCGTTGGCGAGCTGGGCGCTTATTTCAAGGGGCGTAGGGCCTCTAAAGCCTAGGCACTGGTAAGTACACCATCCTGAAAGCAAGAAAGCCCGGTTTACCGGGCTTTCTTGCTTTTGGATGATAGTGATGACGCTGATGCATCGGTTTCCATGCACAACGCATTCATGTTGATGCAGGCTGATGGCCTAAAGCAAAAGAGCCTCCACGGCGGCCTCGGCAAGCCGTTAATCGTTTTATGCCAGCTTGGGCACTTCAGCCTGATATAAAGCCCCAACCACTATGCGCGCAATAAAATGGGCGTTGCGCCCATATTGCGGGTGGCCGCACCACAGATCAGGAGTTGCCCTGTTCTTTACGCGCCGTACCCAGACCCAAATAGCTTTCAATAACCCGCGGATTATGGGCGAGCTCGTCTGCCTTGCCCTCAAGCACGACTTCACCCGTTTCCAGCACATAACCGTAATCAGCCACTTGCAGTGCTGCTCGGGCATTTTGCTCTACCAGCAAGATGGCCACGCCGGTACTGCGCAGACGGGCAATGATCTGGAAGATTTCGCGTGCGATGCGTGGCGCCAGACCCAGGCTGGGTTCATCCAGCATGAGCAGTTGCGGCTGCGCCATTAAAGCCCGCCCTACTGCCAGCATCTGGCGTTCACCGCCTGACAGGGTTCCGGCCAACTGCTGACGGCGTTCACGCAGGCGCGGAAACAAGTCGTAGACCTCTTCCATGGTTTCACGCCAGCCATGCTTGCCGGCCCGGTACAGACGAAAACCACCCAGCAGCAGATTATCTTCAACCGTCATGCTGCCAAACAGCTCGCGTCGTTCAGGCACCAATGAAATGCCATCAGAGACACGACGCTCAACCTGCCAGGTGCCGATTTCTGCGCCAAGATAGCGTACCGAGCCCGAGCAATTGCCCGTCGCAGGCAACGAGCCCATGATGGCATTGAGCAGGGTCGACTTACCCGCACCATTACCGCCAATAACCGTGACAATACTGCCTCGCGTAACCGCAATATTGGCACCCAAAACCGCATGGACTTTGCCATAGCGCGCTGACAAGTCAGTGACCTGCAAGACGGGATGACGAGGCGTACTCATGCACTGGCTCCCAAGGCGGGCGCAGAAACACCGACGGTTTCATCAAGCTCATCGTCCACACCGCCAAGGTACGCTTCAAGCACCGCAGGATCGCGCTGGATGACCGCGGGCGTGCCCTCGGCCAGCTTGGTGCCAAAATCCATGACCACAATGTGATCGGTCAGATTCATTACGAAATCCATATCGTGTTCTACCAGGAGAATGCTCATACCCTCCTGGCGCAGTTGATCAAGCACACCTGCGAGCGCCTGCTTTTCTTTGTAACGCAAGCCTGCAGCGGGCTCGTCCAGCAACAACAGCACGGGATCAGCAGCCAAAGCACGCGCAATTTCAACAATGCGCTGTTGGCCGAGCGCCAGGTTGCCAGCCTGCTCGTACAGATAGTCACCCAGGCCCACACGCTGTAACTGTTGTGCCGCCTCGTGCAGCAATTCAGCCTCTTCGCGACGCTCGACATGCAGCAGCGCGGACAATACGCCAACTTTGCTACGCAAATGGGCGCCCAGCGCCACGTTTTCAATTACCGTCATGCCGGGCAGCAGTTGTACATGCTGGAAAGTACGCCCCACCCCCAGATCGGCAATTTTTCGGGACGGCAGACCGTCTAGCCGCTTGTCCAGAAACCGAACGACTCCCCGCGTCGCAGGCGTTACGCCCGTGATCAGGTTGAAAGTTGTACTTTTCCCGGCGCCGTTGGGCCCTATCAGGCCCATGATTTCGCCCGCTTTAAGCGTAAAACTGATGTCATTGACGGCAACCAGCCCGCCAAATTCTTTGCGGATGGCATCGACTTCAAGCACATGGCTGCCTTTCTCGGGGCGGGCACGTTGCGGCAAGGCCCGCGCAACCGGAGGAGGTTCAACACGCCGGGTTTCGACAACCCCTGTCAGCACCGACCACCACGTAACCAGAATGTGCCACACGCCATCACGCGCGTACTGCAGCACCAGCACCATAAGCACACCAAACACAATGAGTTCAAAGTTGGCGGTGGTTCCGAGCAGGGCCGGCAATACGTTTTGCAACTGGTCTTTCAGAGTAAGAATTAGACCTGAACCGAGCACAGCGCCCCAGACGCTGCCCGCCCCGCCCACCACTGCCATAAACAGGTACTCGATGCTGTAATTCAGACCAAATGGGCTAGGACTGACCGCGCGTTGCATGTGCGCATATAGCCAACCCGAAATAGAAGCAAGCACCGCCGCATAGACAAAAACAATGGTCTTGTAGGTGGCCATATTGACGCCAAACGACTCGGCCATACCACCCGTGCTGCGCAGGGCCCGAATCGCCCGCCCGGGGCGGGAATCAAGCAAATTGCGGGTAGCCCACATGGCGAGCAACAGCACTACCCAGATCAGGTAGTACATGTGACGCCCGCTGCCCAGCGAAAAGCCGAAGATATTCAGCGCCGCAATCCCTGCTATTCCGTCATACTGACCAAGAAAGCCAAGATTGCCGAAAAGGTAATAAAGCGACAGGCTCCAGGCAATGGTGCCCAGTGGCAGGTAATGGCCAGAAAGCCTGAGCGTGATGGCACCCAGAATATAAGAGATGACCACCGTAACCAGTACGCCTGCCGCCAGAGCCAGCCAGGGAGAACTGCCCAACGCTGTTGTCATCCATGCGGTGGTGTAGGCACCAATGCCCACAAACGCTGCCTGGCCAAACGACGTCATGCCGCCCACGCCTGTCAGCAGAATAAGCCCCAACACAACCAGTGCAGAAAGCCCCACGTAATTAAGGTGTGTAATCCAGAACTCTGGCGTCACCGGCAGAACAGGCAACAGGGCCAGCAGCACAAGGACGGCAATAAGCAATATGCGGTTCACGGCTTATTCCTCCTCGTCCGTCAGCGGTGCGCCAAATGAGCGCCACAGCAGAACCGGGATAATCAGCGTGAACACGATAACTTCTTTATAGGCACTGGCCCAGAATGAGGAGAACGCCTCAAGAATGCCCACAAATAGCGCACCTGCAAGTGCAATCGGATAACTGACGAGGCCGCCGAAAATGGCTGCGACAAAGCCTTTAAGACCGATAAGAAAACCTGTGTCGTAATACACCGTGGTGACCGGCGCGATCAGCATGCCTGATAGCGCGCCAATGGCTGCAGCCAGGGTAAAAGTGAGCATGCCTGACATCGTAGTGCTGATACCCATCAACCGAGCCCCACGTCGGTTTACCGCCGTTGCGCGCAATGCCTTGCCGTACAGCGTGCGGCCAAAAAACACCCAAAGCGCAAGAATCAGCACGAAACACGTACCCAGCACAAAAAAGGTTTGTGCGGTCCAACTGACTGGGCCGATCATGACTTCGCCTTCCATAAAGGGCGGCGTGCGCCACCCCTCGGCACCAAAGAACACCAAGGCTATGCCGGTCAATGCAAAGTGCACGGCAACCGAAATAATAAGTAATACCAGAACACTGGCCTCGGCCACCGGTTGGTACACAAGCCGGTAAACCATGGGGCCTAAAGGTATGACCAACACTAGCGAAAACAACACATTAAGCCATAAGGCCGTGTTCTTGCTGACGATGTACGGCGCGATAAGGTAAAGCACCAGCGGAAGCAGCAATGCCCAGCCTGCCGTCCGGACCAGGCCACGCGCGCTGCGCGCGCGGATAGCGCCGATACAGTCGAACACAAATACCAGTGCCCCCATGATAAGAAGCAGCGTAACCGTGCCCGGTATACGGCCGTTTACCATATAGGCCAGCGTCAGCGCCCCGAACGCAACAAATTCACCTTGCGGAATGAAAATAACGCGGGTGACGACAAAAACCAGCACCAGGGCCAGCCCAAGCAGCGCATAAATGGCACCGTTCATGACGCCATCCTGCAAGAGTATCAATACAATTGTTGTGTCCATTACCGGGCAGCCAAGCCTTTAATCAAAAAAATGCGCTCCGTCACCTGCGCTAAGCAATACCGGCCCCCTTGGGCCGGTATTTAAGCGACTGGATGAGCGTGCGCTTTAAGCGCGTACGCCGCCGTGGTCCCTTACAGATCGGGCTGGTATTTCCATTTGCCGTCAACAACCTTAACGATTACACGTGCACGCTTGTCAAAGCCTGCGTGATCGGTGGGGCTCATGTTGAATACACCTTGCGATGCCGGAAGATCTTTAACCTTTTCGATGGCATCACGCAATGCCTGGCGGAATTCTACCGTACCTGGCTTGGCACCGGTTTTGAGCGCTTCAGGGATAGCCTGTGAAATCAGCAGCCCGGCATCCCACAAGTGGCCACCAAACGTGTTGATGGTGCCATCGCCATACTTGGCTTCGTACTTGGCCTTGTACTCAAGCGCACTCTTTTTGACCGGATTGCTGTCAGGCAGTTGATCTGCGACCAGCAGCGGACCGGCCGGCAGAATCATGCCTTCACAGTCTTTGCCACACACACGCAGAACGTCGTTGTTGGCGGCGCCATGCGTCTGATACATAATGCCTTTGTAACCACGGCTTTTGAGTTCGCGCTGTGGCAATGCCGTTGGCGTGCCAGAGGCCGCCACCAAGATACCGTCTGGCTTGGCAGCTATCAGCTTCAGCACCTGCCCCGTCACGCTCGTGTCGTTGCGTGCATAGCGCTCAACATCAACGATTTTAATGCCTTTGGCTTCGGCGGCCTTGGTCATTTGTTCGAGCCAGCCTTCGCCATAGGCATCGGCAAAGCCAATAAAGCCAAGTGTTTTTACATCTTGCTTGGCCATGGCGTCGGCCAGGGCACTTGCCATCAACGCGTCATTTTGCGGGGTTTTGAATGCCCATACGCGCCCGCCCTCGACTGGCTCCACAATTTTTGCGCTGGCCGCCACACTGATCATGGGTGTTTTGGTTTCGCCTGCAACGTCCGTCATGGCAATTGACGCGGGCGAGACTGTACTGCCAATAACGACGTCAACCTTGTCATCAGCAACAAGCTTGCGCATGTTTTTTACGGCAGTCGTCAAATCGGTGCCGTCATCCAGCACGATATATTCAATCTTCTGGCCTGCAATCTCGGTAGGCAACAGCGATACGGTATTACGCTCGGGTATCCCGAGCGAAGCTGCGGGCCCGGTGCTCGAAAGGGTGACACCCACCTTGATCTGTGCCGAGGCAACAAGAGGCACGGCCAGCGCAATTGCACCCGCCAGCACCGATAACCGAACTGACTTTCTGCTTGTCATTGATAACTCCATGAAATATACGACGCCACGCTTTTTTACTTGCGCACGGAAACAATTATGAAAGAACCCATCATTATCGACAAAAATTGATACAAGGTCTTATAGGGGATTCCCCTCAGCAGTGCAATTAAACCGCATAATTAGGGGAACCTGCTCACGTTTTCAAAGTCGATTAACATGGTAGTTTGTCACATCGATACACTATATAGGCAATCACGTGAATAAAATCGTCAAGAGCGACGCGCAATGGCGTGCCGAGCTGACTCCCGAAGAGTATGCCGTTGCCCGTAACAAAGGCACAGAAAGGCCGTTTACTGGCCGCTATTGGGACACCCACGAGCACGGCATATACCGCTGTATAGGCTGTGGCACGGCCCTGTTCAAGTCAGACACTAAGTTTGACGCAGGCTGTGGCTGGCCCAGCTATTTCGAGCCGCTCGACCCTGCCAACGTGCGCGAAGAAACCGATACCACCCACGGCATGGTGCGCACCGAAGTAATGTGCAACGTCTGTGACTCACATCTGGGGCATGTTTTCCCTGATGGCCCGCCCCCTACCGGGCTGCGCTATTGCATCAACTCTCTCTCGCTCAAGTTTGAGCCTGCCTGATGAAAAAATTTCTTTTCGATCTGTTTCCGCTGCTGCTGTTTTTTGTAGCGTTCAAGTTTTCAGACATCTTTACCGCAACCGCAGTAGCCATTATTGCTGCGGTGGTGCAGTTTATCTGGCTTAAAGCCACGGGCAGGGCCATCGAAGCCACGCACTGGATCAACCTTACCGTCATTGTCGTCTTTGGCGGTGCCACGCTGTTTTTTCATAATGATGCCTTCATCAAATGGAAGCCTACCGTGCTTTACTGGCTTTTTGGCGGCATTTTAGTTGGCGGCAAGCTGTTCTTTGGCCGCAATATTATGCAAAAGCTCATGGGAAGCAAAGTCAACATGCCGGGCCCGGTATGGGACAAACTCAACTACAGCTGGGCCGGTTTTTTCGCGCTGTCGGGCGCCCTCAATCTGTATGTGGCGTTTTCCGGCAACTTTACCGAATCACAATGGGTAAACTTCAAGGTTTTCGGCCTTATGGCGCTTTTGCTGGTCTTTGCCATTGCCCAATCCATCTGGCTGGGCCGCCATATTCAAGAAGATGGCAACCCAGCAGACAGTAAACCCGAGGAGCTCCCCTAATGCCTCATCAAGAACGCAAGGCTGTACTCGAAGAGAGGTTGCAGGTGCTCAACCCCAGCTTTCTCGATATTATCGATGAGTCTCATCTACATGCCGGCCACGCCGGCAGCCGTAATGGCGCCAGCCACTTCCGTGTTCACATCTGGACAGACCAATTCGACGGCCTGACCACCGTGGCACGACACCGGCTTGTGTATGATCGCGTCCAAGACCTCATGCCATTTCCGGTTCATGCTCTGGCCATTGTCGCCAAAAACCCGTCTTTTTAACTCAAAGGAACTTCATGAAACGATTAGCAGTATTAGCCGCCAGCGTTGTCATTGCGTTGCCCGTGTATGCACAGGATATCGCAACCGTAAATGGCACGGCCATCACACAGCAACAGCTTGATAAGTTCGTCAAGCTGCTGTCAACGCAGGGCGCTCAAGACACACCCGAGTTGCGCACCCAGGTCAAGCAAGAAATGGTCAACCGCCTTGTGGCTGTGCAGGCTGCCGAAAAGGCAGGCATAGACAAAAAGCCTGAAGTCACGCAAGAAATAGAACTGGCTCGCCAGGGCATTCTGGTGCGGGCGCTCATGGCCGACCATCTCGAAAAAAACCCCATTACCGATGCCAAGGTTGAGGCTGAGTACAACGAGATCAAAAAATCACAGGCTGGCAAAAAAGAATACAAACTGCGCCATATTCTGGTCGAAGATGAAAAAACGGCACAAGATCTGATCGCACAGATCAAAGCCAAGAAAATCACTTTTGAAGAAGCTGCCAAGAAAAACTCCACAGATCCTGGTAGTGGCAAAAATGGTGGCGAATTGGGCTGGGGCCCAGCCAGCAACTATGTACCAGAGTTCGCTGCAGCCGTTGAAAAGCTGAAAAAAGGGCAAATCTCTGACACGCCCGTCAAAACCCAGTTCGGCTGGCACATCATTGAGGTCGAAGACTCTCGCGATGTCAAATTCCCCGAACTCAGCGAAGTAAAACCGCAAATCGAAGAAATGCTGCGTCAACAAGAACTGGCTGATTTCCAGGCTCAGCTCATGAAAAACGCAACCATCAAGTAAATAAGCAAGGCAGTGCAGAGCGCACTGCCGCCTTATTGATGCGGCCATTAAAACGCCCCCGACCATGGTTCATGGCGGGGGCGTTTTATCGATGCCTACATGCCGGCCTCTGTCGACCGTGTCAGTGCCAGGAGCGCACGACTTGAAACTTAGTTTTAGTCGCCCAGCAGTTCTTTTAGGCCGTCTTCATCAAGTATGATGACGCCCAGCTCCGTAGCTTTGGTAAGTTTGCTGCCGGCGTCTTCGCCTGCCACCAGGTAAGCCGTTTTCTTGGATACCGACCCACTTACCTTGCCCCCGGCTGCCAGAATACGCCGAGTGGCCTCATCGCGTGTCCAGTTGGGCATGGTTCCGGTAAGCACCAGTGTCTTGCCTTCCAGAGGCTGTGCGCCCCCATCAGAGACCTCTACCGCCCTAGGCCTCACACCTGCCGACTCGAGCGCATGTACTACTTCACGATTGTGAGGTTCACCAAAAAACCGAGCGATTGAGCCGGCCACTACAGGCCCGACATCACGCACCCGCAGCAATGCTTCTTCGTCAGCGGCCATAACGGCATCCACAGACCCAAAATGCAATGCCAGATCGCGCGCCGTGGTTTCGCCCACATGGCGGATACCCAACGCATACAGCAAACGCCCCAGCTCGGGTTCGCTGGCACGCTCAAGGGCTGCCACCAGATTTTCGGCCGACTTGCGGCCCATGCGGTCATACAGCAGCAGCTCTTCTACTTTTAGCGTAAACAGATCTGCCAGCGATTTGACGCGATCACTCTCGACCAGCTGATCGACCAGCTTTTCGCCCAGCCCTTCGATATCAAGCGCCTTGCGGCTGGCCGCATGACGTATGGTTTGCTTGCGCTGGGCCGCGCAAAATAGCCCGCCGGTACAACGTGCGATGGCCTCATCCTCAAGCCGTTCGATGGCAGAATCACAAACGGGACAATGCTGCGGCATAACGAACGGCCGGGCATTCTCAGGGCGCAGTTCTATTACCGGGCCCACAACCTCGGGAATGACATCACCCGCGCGCCGCACAATAACGGTGTCGCCAATACGCACATCTTTGCGCAGAATTTCATCTTCGTTGTGCAGCGTGGCATTAGTCACTGTCACGCCTCCGACAAAAACGGGCTTAAGCCGGGCAACCGGCGTAATGGCACCCGTACGCCCTACCTGCACCTCTATGTCGAGCAAGGTCGTGGTTTCTTCCTGAGCCGGAAACTTGTGAGCAATGGCAAAACGCGGTGCCCGCGCCACAAACCCGAGCACACGCTGAGCCTCGAGCGAATTAACCTTGTACACCACGCCGTCTATGTCAAATGGCAGTTTCTGGCGCTGGCCGCCCCTATCCTCATAAAACTGCAGCAAGCCATCTACACCGCGCACAACTTCGCGGGAAGGGCTAACAGGCAGACCCAGGGTTGCCAGCCAGTCTAGCATAGCGCTATGGGTGTTACGCAGCGTCTGGGCTGGATCTGGAGCTTCGTCAGCCAGAGTCTGCTGCGCGCCCGGCGCATCATCCAGGACCAGCTCACCCCATCCATAAGCATAAAAACGCAGCGGCCTCTGGGCGGTAATGCGTGGATCAAGCTGACGCAGGCTACCTGCCGCCGCATTGCGGGGGTTGACGAAAATCTTGTCACCTCGACGCTGCTGCGTTTCATTGAGACGTTCAAAATCAGCACGATTCATCAAGACCTCGCCACGCACCTCGAGCACGACGGGGTACTCGCCTCTGAGAGACAGGGGGACCGAGCGCAGTGTGCGAATATTGCTGGTGATGTCTTCACCGGTCTGGCCATCGCCGCGCGTCGCGGCCTGTACCAGCTTACCCTGCTCATAGCGCAGGCTGACTGCAAGACCATCAAACTTCAGCTCGGCTTCGTATTCGACCAGGCCATCGTTATTTGTAAGACCCGCACCACGCAAGGTATCGGCTACACGTTTGTTAAACGCCTCTACGTCTTCTGTTTCGAAGGCATTGGACAGCGATAGCATGGCCACTGCATGCCGTACGCTGTCGAAGCCAGAAACAGGCTGTGCCCCCACACGCTGGGTGGGAGAGTCGGGGGTAATGAGGTCGGGGTGCGCTTCTTCGAGGCTTTGCAGCTCCACCATGAGCCGGTCATATTCGGCATCTGAAACAGTGGGCTGATCAAGAACATAATAGCGGTGATTATGATCGGAAATCTGGCTGCGCAACGCTTCGACGCGTTGCGCCACAGACATTTCACCGTCGGTAGCTGTCACGAAAAAACCCTTACGGTACGCGCGTCGCCAGCCTCAAAGCCAGCCTGACTAAGCCGTGCATACATACCCAAAAGCTGCCCATCGATGGCTTGATCAGCACCATCAGGTACCGGCCGACCCTGGTCGTCGAGCAACTCGCCGTCAAGACGTCGCGCCAGATCACGCCCCACGCTGGCCATACGACTAAAGGCCTGTTCGTCAGCCGGGCTTCTGGGCAGGTCAAGCAGCAGATCGATGCGGCTGACACTGTCGGCTTGAACTTCGTGGGCATGCAGGCCATCAAACAAGACAGTAAAACGCGGTAGACCCGTGTCAGACATCCAGGCCAACTGCCCGTGATGCGACATAAACCCTATGTCTTTCAAAATACTTGAAACGTCAGAAATGACGTGGGGCTCGGAAAGGCGCAAAGCCAGCCCAACCTGGGCATCGAGATGTGCACAAACGGCATCGAGTTCTTTGGCTTGCTGCAAAACAGGCCCTTGCTCAGGGCCCTCAATGGCACCATCGAAGCGCTCTGCAAGCCCTTGAGCCGCTGTCCACAGCTGCGACCACTCAATATCAGTAAGAGGCCCGCTGCGGTTGGCCAGTAGCACGGCCAGCTGCATGGACATGTACGTTTCTTGAGCGCGCAACCGGGCGCGGTGCCCGCCACCTTCACGTTCGGCAAAAATGCGAACCGGCTTGTTGCCCACCCTGGTAAGGGTCTGCACGGCCTGATACAGGCTTTCGGAAGCAACACCCTGCGCAAAGGCAATATCGATAACCGCCTCGGTCGCGGGATCGGCTTCAGCCGGATCGTCGTCGGGAAGGTCTTCATCGGGCGCTCGGGCTGCGCCCAAGCCTGGTTCGCGCCGACCTGCGGCGGGCGTCGCAGACATGAGCGGATCTTGCTCACGTTCGGGAAAATGCTGCTGCATCTGCCTGCGAACACGGCGATCTTGCCACCAATTGAACAAAAGCACGATCAGGATCAGTAAGATGCCAAGAAGAATCAATGCAATCTGCAAGTCGCTCATAGTCGGCCCCGCCGTGTCCCTAAATGTTTATGCGATATCACCATCAGACATCTGCCAGTTGCAGGGCAGATTCGATGTCTACCGCGACGATGCGTGACACCCCCTGTTCCTGCATGGTAACCCCAACGAGTTGTCTGGCCATCTGCATGGCAATTTTATTATGAGAAATGAACAAAAACTGCGTTTGCTCACTCATGCTACGTACAAGATTGGCATAGCGCTCTGTGTTGGCATCATCCAGTGGCGCGTCGACCTCATCGAGCAAGCAAAATGGTGCCGGGTTGAGTTTGAACAAGGCAAAGACCAGTGCCGTTGCCGTCAACGCCTTTTCACCACCTGAAAGCAAATGAATGGTGCTGTTGCGTTTACCAGGAGGCTGTGCCATGACCTGCACGCCCGCATCGAGAATTTCTTCGCCCGTGATGCTTAACCGTGCCTCGCCCCCGCCGAAGAGCTTAGGGAACAGTTCGCCAAAATGCCCATTGACGATGTTAAAGGTGTTTTGCAACAGCTCGCGCGTTTCGCGATCGATTTTACGTATGGCGTCTTCGAGCGTTTCGATAGCCGAGGTAAGATCCAGGTGTTGAGCATCAAGAAAACCTTTGCGTTCGCGCGCCGTCGTAAGCTCATCGAGTGCCGCCAGATTGACTGCACCCAGCCCCTCAACCAATCGTGAGATGCGTTGCACTTCAGACTGCAGCCAACTCGTGCGGCGCCACTCGTCAGGCCGGCCATCGAGCAGCTCGCTCAACTGCGCGCGCTCGACTCCGTGGGCGTCAATCTGCTCGGCAAACTGTTCGACAGCCAGCCTGGCTGCCTGCTCCTGCAGCTGCAGTTCCATGATGCGCGCCCGGCGCGGATCGAGAGAACGCTCAAGTTCAACCCGTTGTTCGTCAGCGGTACGCAGTTGCGCGGCAAGGTTGTCGAGCTCGATGCGCGCGCGGTTCAAGGCTTCTTCACGTTCGGCGCGCAGTTCAACCGCGTCTTGCAGCCCGGCCTGAGCGGCCGAGGCATCAAGCTCGAAGAGTTCTCCCTGCAGCCCTTCAAGCTCGGCATGAGCGCGTTGTGCCTGATCGCCGGCCAATTGCAGATTACGCTTCAGATCGACGATGCGCGACTGCAGTGTACGTTCGGTGTATTCGGACTCTTGAACGGCGCGCTCAACTTCTCGCAAGGCCTGCCGTGCCGCTTCAGCCTGCGACTGCAGGTCTTCACCCGACATTTCGGCATCTGCAAAAAGTGTCTGGTGCTCGGCAAGCTGAGCGTCCAGCGTTTCGAAACGAATTTCAGCCTCTTCTTTGCTGGCCAGCAATTCTTCTGTCTGCGCCTTGATTTCGGCCAGCTCTTCATGAATGCGACGAGTTCGCTCACTCGACTGCTCGGCCTGCTGCTTCAGGCGCGAATGCCTAAGCTGAATGTCGTGAAGGCGTTGTGTAAGCTCAGCAACACGCTGACGTGCCGGGCCCTGGGACTGCGCCATCTGCTGATAAGCGGTATCGGCTCTGGCGGCCGTGCCCAGCGTCTGGTCGGCGATGAGCTGGCGCGCCTTGACATCACGGCGCACATGCTCGATTTCTTGTTGCCTGGCAAGCAACCCGGCCTGCTCGGAATCAGGCGCGTAAAAGCGTATGCTGTGCTGCTCGACGAGGTGACCTTCTTTGACCACATAGACGCCGCCTGGAGGCAGCTCAGCCCGCAGCGACAAGGCCTTGGTGACATCACTGCACACATAAACATCACGCAACCAGTCGTTGAGCAGAGCACGCAATTCAGGGTCGGTAATACGTAGCAGCCCTGCAAGGGGTTGGGCGCCTGACATCGCAGCCGGGGTTGGCCCGGGCACTGGCAGCTGGTAAAAAGTAAGGCGTGCTGGTGGCGCATCGCTCGCAAAGGCACGGGCATGCTCAAGCTGACGCAGTTCAAGGCCTGCCATGCGCTCGCGCAGTACCGACTCGAGTGCGGTTTCCCAGCCTTCTTCAATATGCAGTTTTTGCCAGAGGCGGCCAAGGCCCGCAAGCTCATGATGCTGTAGCCATGGTTCTAGCGCCCCCTGCTTCTGTACATCTTCCTGCAGTCGCGTCAAGGCGCTAAGCCGCGCATCGAGCCGGGCCAAGGCCTGTGCTTCGTCGCGCGCCGTCACGTGCGCATCTTGTCGACTGTCATCAAGCTCAGGCAAACGCGCTTCGATTTCGAGCAACCTGCCCTGGGCTTCTTCAAGCTGCTCTTCCATGGCCAGACGGTCGCCAGCGAGACGTTCGAGCTCGATCTGGTCTGGGGTATCTATGCCCTGCAACTCTTGTTCAAGCCGCTCCTGGCGCAGTTCTAGTGCCTGGATTTGCCGATCAGCGTCACGCTGCGCCTGCCCGACCAGCGCGAGTTCTTGCTCTACCTTGGCCAGCGCGACACGCATTTGATCACGCGATGCAGCAGCGGCACGAACGCGGCTTTCGATGTCAGGCAGGTTGCCCTGAGCCTGGTCGGCTCTGGCACGCGCTTCTTCGGTGCGGGCAGCTGCTTCTTCGAGATCGGCCTGCGCCTGAGCGATCTGCTCGGTACAGTGGGTTTGCTGATCAGCCCATTCTTGCAGCTGCACCTGCAGCTGCGAACGTCGCGTTTGCAGGCGGTTGCGTGCGTCAACGACATGCCGGATTTCTGCTTCGAGACGACTGACCTGCGCACCCGCTTCAAAGAGCTGGCCCTGGGCTGCATGCACCGCGTCGCTGGCGGCATAGTGCGCCTGCCTGCGTGACTCAAGCGCGGACTCGCCGGCCCTAAGCCCCGCCATCGCTGCTTCAAGCTCAGTTTGAGCCTGCTCGATCTCGAGAAATTTGGCCTTTTGGTCTTCTTTGGCCTTGGCTTCTTTTTGCAGCCACAAGGCATGCTGCTTTTGTTCACCCTCTTCTTGCAGAGAACGGTATTTTTGCGCGACCTCTGCCTGAGACTCGAGTTTGTCGAGCTGGCTGCCCAGCTCTCGCAGAATGTCTTCGAGGCGGATGAGGTTTTCGCGGGTATCGCCCAAACGGTTTTCGGTTTCGCGGCGACGCTCTTTATAGCGTGACACGCCAGCGGCCTCTTCGAGGAAAACGCGCAACTCTTCGGGCCTGGCCTCAATGAGCCGGTTGATCATGCCCTGGCCGATAATGGCATAGCCACGCGAGCCCAAGCCTGTGCCCAGAAAGATATCGTGAATGTCGCGACGCCGCACCTGCTGGTTGTTTACCAGATAGCTACTGGTACCATCGCGTGTCAGCACCCGCCGCACGGCGATTTCTGAGTATGTGCTCCATTGCCCGGCTGCGCGGCCCTCGCTGTTGTCAAACACCAGCTCTACAGACGCCCTGGCGGCAGGCTTGCGGTTGCCCGAGCCATTGAAGATGACGTCTTGCATGGACTCGCCACGCAGTTCGGATGCCCGGGTTTCACCCAGCACCCAACGCACGGCATCGATGATGTTTGATTTGCCGCAACCATTCGGACCCACCACACCCACCAGCTGACTGGGCGTGGGAATAACTGTCGGCTCGACAAAGGATTTAAAACCGGCGAGTTTTATTTGGGTGAGACGCACAATAAGCGAACGGTAAAATATCGGCACCCGTTGTCAAACGGGGCTGCCGCGTGATCGGGATAGGCGCTGTCGACAGATTACCTTGTCAGCAGAACCGGCTCGTATGATAACGCACCTTAGCACCCGTACCGCTCAAACGGCAAAACACGTTATTATTTTCCGTCTTAGAGTATGCTCAGCGCTATACTCGTGACAATTTTTGGCCCACCTATCTGCAGTATGGGCTCAGGCAGCAATCGCAACGAGACTTTCCATTGAAAAAAGGCTTCTATCTGGTCATGGCAGCCCAGGCGTTATCGTCTGTGGCGGACAATGCTTTGCTCATTGCCGCCATAGCACTCATCGCTGATTTGCAGGGGCCACACTGGATGGCGCCGATGATGAAATGGTGGTTTGCGCTGGCATATGTTGCACTGGCCGCGTTCGTTGGCGCTTTTTCAGACGCCTACCCCAAAGGCCGGGTCATGTTCATCACCAATGCCGTCAAAATCTGCGGCTGTCTGCTGATGTTCAATTATCGATCATTCGGGTTCGACCACAATGACCAGTTGTTGCTGGTTTTTGCGGCCTATACGCTGGTGGGGGTCGGGGCGGCAGCCTATTCACCCGCCAAATACGGCATCGTCACAGAAATGCTGCCACCCGAGCTGCTGGTTAAGGGCAATAGCTGGATCGAAGGCCTGACCGTGCTGTCCGTCATTATCGGCACGGTAGTTGGTGGCCTACTGATCAGCCCCTATGTCTCTGACGCGCTGCTGACGCATGCCTGGTTGAGCGGGCTGGTACAGACCCGCACCGAAGCCGCTATTTTCGTCATCGCGCTGGTCTATCTTTTGGCTGCGCTGACCAATCTGCTCATCCCGCGTACCAATGTGCAATACCCCAAACAGCAGACCAACCCGGTCAGGCTGATGCGAACCTTCACCGGCTACGTCAAAGTACTCTGGAGCGACAAACTGGGGCAGATCGCGCTGGCAGTAACAACCCTGTTCTGGGGTGCTGGCGCTACCCTGCAGTTTATCGTCATTGAATGGGGGGCTCGCCACCTGGGGTACAGGCTGGATCAGGCGTCGTTGCTTATGGGGGTTGCCGCGCTGGGCACCGTAGGCGGGTCTATCTTGGCTGGCCGGGTGCCACTCAAGCGCGCGCTTTCAGTGCTGCCCATGGGGGTGTTAATGGGCTTTGCCGTCATGCTTATGACCCTGGTGCACGATCGCTGGGCGGTATATAGCGTGTTGCTGCTTATCGGCGCGCTGTCAGGTTTTTTTGTGGTGCCCATGAATGCAATGATCCAGCACCGCGGCCATGTATTACTGTCGGCGGGCCACTCAATTGCCGTACAAAACTTCAACGAGCAACTGAATATTCTGCTGATGCTCACGTTTTACAGCCTGCTGCTTTGGCTGCGCCTACCCATTAACGCCATCATCATTATTTTTGGCCTGCTGGTCGCCTTGTTGATGATGGTTATTATGCGGTGGAACCTGATCAATCATCGCAAAAACCCGGGGCTAGAAAACACCATCGGGCAACACGGGCACGGCCAGGCCCTGCGGCGCGCCAGATAGCCGGGCTATCAAACCACTTATGCCAGTGCTTTGGCCAGGTTCAGATCTTGCCAGACATCAGCCTTATGCTGCGGCCGCATGAGCAATGATGCCGGATGATGGGTCACGACAACGGGTATTTCCTGGCCGGTTTCGCTGACAAAACGATGAACTTGCCCACGCAAGGCATCGAGTTCAGCTTCAGAACCCAATACTGACTGCGCCGCCACGCGCCCCAACACCAAGATGCGACCCGGCTTGAGCAGCGTAATCTGGCGCTGCAGGTACGGCATGCAGGCTTCTATTTCTTCAGGTGCAGGCGGGCGATTGCTCAGTGGACGGCATTTGACCAGATTGGTAAAAAATATGGGCGAATCGGGTGGTATTCCGATGGACGCAAGCATGGCCTGCAACAAAACACCGGCCTTGCCCTGAAAAGGCACACCTTCGCGATCATCATAGTCGCCGGGCGCCTCGCCCACCACAAGCCAGTCAGGCGATTGCGCCATGCCAGCACCGAATACAGCCTGGCTGCGCCCATGATGCAGGTCACACGCCTTGCATACAGCAATACTGGCCTGCAAGGCATCCCAGGTGTCAGGTATTTCTTGCGGCGTGCGCGGTGGCGTGTGCGGCGACGCCTGAGTGACAACTGCAGGCGCTTTTGCAAGACCCGCACCCGATTTCATAACGGCGAATGCCTCATCGCGTGCTGCCATGGCATCAGCGGCGTGCCTGCCAGCTATGCTATCGGTCGCACCGGCAGTGTTGGATGGAGCCCGGCTTTGTGCAAGACCGCTGTCGTCGCTGGATACGTCATGCATATCGCGAGCCAGCCCAGCCTCATGCCCCGCGACGCGTGCTGAAACGCTTGAAACGTCTGCTTCAGCACGTTGCGGCGCTTGCGGCCCTGCAGCTGCCTGACCGAAAGGTTCGGCATCAGCCACATAATGCGCCAGCATTTGACGATCTATGCCAAGCTCTTGCAGCCAGGCAAGCTGAAGAGCATCGAGTCTGGGTGCATTCAATGGCTTGCCCCCGACTGCCCCGGCGCACCTGAAAGCGGCACCGCCCCCTTCTTGCCGCCAGTATCGGCAGGCAAGTCGGCATCAAGATTTTTCTGCATAACCAGCCCGTCTTCACGCTGACCATGACCAGCAGGATAGTACGCTTTGCGTGTGGCGATCACCTGGAAGCCCAGACGTTCATAAAACGTAATGGCCTTTTCATTGGAAGGACGCACCTCAAGCAGCAAAGCTGGCAGACCGCGCTCGCGTGCGCGTCGCTCACAGTGCTGCAACAGCGTATTGCCGACGCCATGGCTCTGACAATCTGGGCGTACTGCAATAACCAGAATATGCGCAATATCAGGCGCATGCATGGCCATGTAAAACCCAACCACTGCACCGCCTTGTCTGGCAACCCAGGCTGAATAGCCCGCATCCAGGCCATCGGCAAAATTACCACGTGACCAGGGAAACGACTGAACCGATCGTTCGATATCAGCAACGGCGTTGAGGTCATCGCGCCTCATCACTTCAATAACGACCTGGCCAATGCCCGGGGCAACCACGGTGGGCTCCAGCATAGGCGCACGCGGATTGCCGCCGGCGCCTTCCTGGCGTTCGGCCGTGGTAAAGGCAACCTTATTGCGCACGTACAAAGGTGCTGCCAGATCGGGAGATACCGCCCTTCCTGCATGCCAGTCGCGCAGCGCCAGACGGGCAATACCCTCGGCACTGGCCCGCAACGCCGGCCCTACCGAGAGCCAGGCCCGCTGCTGCGCCAGAAAAACCAATGCTGGGTACTCAGCAACCGCATCACCCAGCAGTCTGATGCCATCTTTTGGCTGGCCAGCAGACCTATACGCCTGATCGAGCCAAGCCCCAACATCATCAACGGCCAGCAATACGGGCGGCTGCAACACCTTCCACCCCTGTGTGCCTTCAGGGCTATAAGCCGCAAGGTATACCTCGGCCATGCGTGCGTCCTGCACCACAACCCGTATAGCGGCAGGCATGTCACCCCGTGCAGCGTAGTCTTGGTCAGCGACAGCAAGCAATGATGACACCGGGATAACGGGCAGGTTTAGCGCAAAAGCCATGCCCTGAGTGACACCGCAGGCCACGCGCAGCCCCGTAAAGCCGCCCGGCCCCTGGCCAAACGCAATGGTTGAAACTTGGTTGCGCTGGACCCCGGCGCTCGCAAGCACCTGATCTATCATGGGCAGCAAGCGTTCGGCGTGTTCGGCCGTGGCGTCGTGGCTGGCCGACTGAACGTCGACCCCTTCTTGCGATTGAGAAAGAAGGGCCACGCCGCACAGGCTGGAGGAAGTCTCGAGGGCGAGAATATGCAGTGTCATAGGAAGCCATTTTATACGGGGATACTGCCTCTGCGTCCAAGTGTGACCAAATGCTCGCCTGCGAGGCATCACAAGAGTACACTTGCAGGTAACGGCTCACATGCTTTCGCATCCGGCACACCAACCCATCGCAGGCATTAACAATTACTACGCATGCCGCGCCCGAGCTGTTGCCCCACCAATAATCAGTTCAAAAGCATAATTAAAGACATTGTTGGCTATACGATCGCACCACTCGCACCAGCCATTTGTAACAATTAATCTCGTCGACAGAACGATTGCTTCACAAAAATGTAACACTGAAATCGACGAATCAATTAAGATGTAATTTGTTGCTACGCACCCCTGTACGGGTTTCCTCTACCCTGTTACATTTTCCACCATGAATACTCAGAACCAAACGCTCTCTCGCAAAATTCTTATCGTCGATGACGATCCCCGGCTGCGCGATTTACTGCGCCGCTATCTTACAGAGCAGGGGTTTAATGTCTTTGTCGCCGAAGACGCCAAAGAAATGGGCAAGCTGTGGCAACGCGAACATTTTGATCTGCTCGTGCTTGACCTGATGCTTCCTGGTGAAGACGGCTTGTCGATCTGTCGTCGGTTACGTGGCGGTCACGACAACACCCCAATTATCATTCTTACGGCCAAGGCCGAAGAAATCGATCGCATTGTTGGCCTGGAAATGGGCGCTGACGATTATCTATCTAAGCCGTTCAACCCGCGTGAACTGCTCGCCCGAGTCAATGCCATTTTGCGCCGTCGTGGCACAGAAGAGCACCCCGGTGCGCCCAGCCAAGAAAACGAGTCCATCGAATTCGGTCCCTACGTACTTAACCTGTCCACGCGTACGCTTATGCGCAATGACGAGCAAGTACCTATCACCACCGGCGAATTTTCTGTTCTTAAAGTGTTTGCGCGTCATCCAAAAATACCGCTGTCACGCGACAAGCTCATGGAGCTGGCGCGAGGCCGCGAATACGAAGCATTTGACCGCAGCCTCGATGTGCAAATTTCTCGTCTGCGTAAACTGATCGAGCCCAATCCTTCCAAACCCGTCTTTATTCAGACGGTATGGGGGCTGGGATATGTATTTGTGCCCGATGGGGGCAACTGATCATTTGCTGGCGCCTTAAGCTGGCAACATAATGGCTCAATCGTCTCCCCTAACAGCGAAGCGCGCCTCGCGCCTTCGCCTTGGCTTGTTCAGCCGCTCCTTTCTGCTTCTGGCCGCTCTTATGCTGGTCAGTCTGGGGGCGTGGCTGCAAGTCTTTTTCAGCATGGAAGAGGGTCCACGCGCCATCCAGATGGCCCAGCGGGTAGCGACGGCCGTCAGTATCACACGCTCTGCCCTCATTTACGCACCGCCAAGTGTACGGCCCGCCCTTTTACTCGACCTGGCAACCAAAGAAAGCCTGCGCGTTCAGCCGCGAGATCAGGCCGACACCCTGCAGCCACTGCCTGACTCCAATTACTGGAATCATGTCTCTCAAGAAATCCATTCGCGCCTGGGCGGTGACACCAATGTCATGTGGAGCGTCAACGATGTCCCTGGCATCTGGGTCAGCTTTGAGATTAATACCGACCAATACTGGCTGGTATTTGATCGCGAACAACTGGGCCTGACTGCTGGCCCAGAATGGCTGGGCTGGGGCGCCACCGCGCTGCTTCTCGCGCTCATCGGTGCCGCAGTCAGTGTACGTTTCGTCAATCGACCGCTCGCCCGGCTGGGCAACGTAGCGCGTCAGCTGTCCCGTGGTGAAACCCCTACCCCTTTGCCCGAAAAAGGCCCTGCCGAAATCCGCGACATGAATGTGGCCTTTAATCGCATGGCCCGCGATATACGGCAGGCAGAAGCTGACCGCGAGATCATGCTTGCCGGCATATCGCATGATTTGCGCACGCCACTGGCCCGGATGAGACTAGAAATCGAGTTAAGCAACGTCACCGACGAAACCCGCCTGGCCATTGATGAAGACCTGGCTCAGATTGACCACAGCATCGACCAGCTGATGGAATACGCTCGACCTGCCGGGCAGGCACCAGAACAAGGCATTGATGTGTCGTCAGTACTGGGCGAGCTGCTCGAACGCGAACGCAGTCACACCGAATCGTTGGGCGGTATCTTGACGGGTTCCATCGAACCCGGGCTGTATGCCAAGATCAACGCCTACGACCTTAAGCGCGTCGTCAGCAACCTTATCGAAAACGCCCGGCGCTACGGGCGCTCACGCTCCGACGACAAAGTCCGCATACAACTTGTGGCAAAGCAACAGGGTAATGTTCTGGCCATTGAAGTAAAAGACCAGGGTTCAGGCATTGCCCCTACCGATATTCAACGTCTGTTGCGGCCCTTTTCGCGCGGCGAGTCGGCACGCACCGGGGTCAGCGGTGCAGGCCTGGGCCTGGCCATTGTTGAGCGGTTGCTGGGGCAGGTCGGTGGTCAACTCCAGCTGCTTCCCGCAGCGGGAGGCGGGCTTGTGGCGCGCATAGAATTGCCCAAAGCCCGTATCAGAAATTTTCCGGTAGACAATCAGGGCTGATGTTCGCGTAGAATCAAATAGAATCTTATGTCAGAGGCAAGCGCATCGCTCTGCCTGACACTACGCAATCAGGACCTTTATGAAAACCATAGGCGACAAACTCGAACCCTTTAAAGTAGCAGGCGTCAAACCGGGCTTTACCCATTACGAAGAAAACGGTATGTCTGCGCTCGAAGAAATCACTGAAAGTTCGTTTCCAGGCAAATGGAAAGTCATTTATTTCTATCCCAAAGACTTTTCCTTCGTCTGCCCTACCGAAATCGTAGGGTTTAACAACCTGACCACTGACTTCGAAGATCGCGATACGGTTCTTATGGGCGGTTCGAGCGACAACGAGTTTGTAAAGCTGGCCTGGCGCCGCGAGCACCCAGACTTGGCCGTCGTGGCGCATTACCAGTTTGGCGACACGAGTGGTGCGCTCATCGACCAACTGGGCATACGCGACAAAACCGACGGCTGCGCCTTCAGAGCCACATTTATTGTCGACCCAGATAACATCATCCAGCATGTTTCGGTCAACAATCACAATGTGGGCCGCAATCCCGAAGAAATCCTGCGCGTGCTCGATGGCCTGCAAACCGAAAGGCTGTGCCCGTGCAACCGGTCTGTAGGTGGCAATACGCTGTAGCCACCCGTTCGCTCAGCTACATGGCACAAGAGGCAGTTGATTGCCGCGCGTGAGCACCGCAAAAATCCACGTTTTACTCGTGCGCGGCAGCTAACGCCACTAATAATGACATGCTCGCATGCGCCACAAGGGGTCTCGGCTTTGTGGCGGCATGCCCGTTTGGCCACGCAAAAATATTGAGCCTGCTACCTACTTGTATACGTGTGTTGCAGCTACGCCAACTGCCATTTCAGGCAGAATGTACCACTCAGAAACGGGCATACCCATAAGCCCGACCTAACATCGAGCCAGCAAGGCCACCACCGTGGCGGCAATCCCCTCTTTGCGGCCAAGATACCCCAAGCCCTCGTTGGTTTTGGCTTTTATATTGACGTCGCCAGCCTGCAATTGAAGATCGTGCGCAATATTGTCAGCCATTGCCGGTGCATGCGGCCCTATTTTTGGCGCCTGCGCATGTATGGTGGCATCTACATTTACCACATGCCATCCTGCGTCTCTGACCTTTTGCATGGCGTCACGCAACAGTACACGACTGTCGGCGCCCTTATAACGGGCATCAGTGTCAGGAAAATGCCGACCTATGTCACCCAGCCCGGCCGCACCAAGAATTGCATCGGTTACCGCATGCAGCAGCACATCGGCATCAGAGTGACCCAGCAGCCCATGCGAATGCGGAATGCACACGCCACCGATAATCAATGGACGACCTTCAACCAGCGCATGCACGTCAAACCCCTGCCCTACACGAAACGGAACACTCATTCTTTCTCCAGACATGCTGACCACATGGCCCGCAATACGTATACATAAACATCTGACGACGCCATGCGCCGCCTTATACCGCCGGGATGGCCGCTGCGCAGCAGATGGATCACAACCATTTTTCCATGAGCGCGAAGTCTTCAGGCCAGGTAACCTTGAAATTACGCACCGACCCCGGAACCAGGCAGGGCGTATAGCCGGCCCGCTCAAGCGCTGACGCTTCGTCAGTAATAGCGTCAAAACAAGGTGCGGCCGCTTCAAGCGCTGCAAGCAGACGACCGGCCAGAAACATCTGGGGCGTTTGAGCCAGCCACAAGCCATCGCGCGGCACAGATTCTGCCACAACCGCAGCGTCTCGCGACAACACCTTAGATTGTGGGGCACCCACACGCGGCTCGGGTGTGCCGCAGCTCTGACCGTCTGGCGTCAAAGCGCTACCCGGCACACTAACACTCGTCTTGACGTGCTGTACGATGTCAGCAGTGTCATGGGTGTTCGCCGCACGCTTGACGGTATCGGCAACGGGTTGTGCAAGCAGGCCACCTGCCCTGTTATGCAGGCATGTATCGATAAGACGGCCGAGCGCATCAATAGGCAGACCCGGGCGGGCTGCGTCGTGCACCAGCACCCAGTCGTCGGGATCGAGCCTTGCGTCGCGTAGCGCCGCCAACACCGTTTCTGCCCGCGTAGGGCCGCCGCAGGGGCGCCACACCGTGCGCGACAACCCCGAGAGCACCTGAGCCACCCATGGGTCGGAAGCCGCCACCGCGACCCTTACCTGGGCAATACGGGCATCAGCCAGCAACGCCTGCACCGACAAGCGCAACATGGGCTCACCGTTGAGCAGACGATATTGCTTGGGTAAGGCGCGCGTCGTCAAGCCGATGTCATTAGGCCCTTTAGGTGCGGTTAGTGCCCTGGCGCCGATGCCTGCGGCAGGAACAATTGCAATCAGTTTCTTGTGCATAAGAATCCCATTTTATAATGGCAGCATACATGGCTATCGAAACAGACTCCCCACTATCCCTTTCTTCCACCCAGCAGACGCTTGCTGCCCTGAAACCTGGGCAAAGGCTCATCCAGCCTTTGCCTCCCGGTTCGGGTGATGCATGGCTGCTGGCTGACCTCGCGCGTCAGTCGGGTAACACTATTGTCGTGGTGTGCGCCGACCCACTGGCAGCACAGCGGCTGGCCGAAGAGGTGCTGCTGTTTGCACCTGATCTGCGGGTACGCCAACTGCCAGACTGGGAAACCCTGCCCTACGACAGCTTCTCACCTCATCAAGATCTGGTATCAGAGCGCCTGCGCACCATGCATGCACTCATGCAGCGCAGCGTAGACATTCTTACCGTACCGGTGACCACGGCGCTGTATCGCCTGGCCCCGCCTGAGTTCATGGCGGCCTATACGTTTTCGTTCACCCAAGGCGACACGCTGGACGAAGAAGGGCTACGCAGCCAGCTAACGCTTGCCAATTATTCGCATGTCACACAGGTTACGTCCCCTGGCGAGTTCTGCATACGGGGTGGCCTCATTGACCTGTTCCCCATGGGTTCAGTCCTGCCCTATCGTCTCGACCTGTTTGACAACGAAATCGAATCCATACGCAGTTTCGATATCGACACACAGCGTAGCCTGTACCCCGTCAAGAGTGTGCAGTTGCTGCCCGGCCGAGAGTTCCCCATGGACGAGGCGGCCCGCAATCGCTTTCGGGCCAGGTTTCGCGAAACCTTCGAGGGCGACCCCTCGCGCGCGCTGCCTTACAAAGACATTGGCAATGGCATCGCCTTCGCCGGTATTGAATACTACCTGCCCCTGTTCTTCGACACCACCGCCACGCTGTTTGACTACCTCCCTGCACAGGCGATCACGGTTAGCATGGGGGACATTAGCGGTGCCATTCAGCGTTTCACTCAAGACACCCACAGTCGCTATCAGTTTCTGAAAAGCGATCGCGAGCGGCCGATACTGCCACCCGAGCGCTTGTTTCTCAATGAAGAAGCCCTTTTTGGGCAGTTCAAGGGGTTTGCCCGGCTCGCACTCACCGGCGAACCGCCACACCCTGAATTCTTTCTGCCGCCTCAGGTTGCCGTGGCGCGTCGGGCCGAAGACCCGGTAGCCAGCCTGCGCAAACTTATAGGCCACGACGGTGGTCGTATCGTGCTGTGTGCTGATTCAGCCGGGCGACGCGAAACCCTGGTGCAAATGCTGGCCGAGTTCGGCATAAGCCCCGATACCGGGGTTGAGTCACTGCAAGACTTCTTCAACTCAGACAGCCATTTCGCCCTGGTAACAGCCCCCCTAACCCTGGGCTTTGGCGTACACGACCAGCGCATCACACTGCTGACAGAAAATGATCTGTACCCCACACAAGCCAGGCCCACGCGTCGAGGTCGACGCACGCAGGAGCGCAGCAGCGACATCGAGGCCATGGTACGTGACCTCTCCGAGCTGCGCGCAGGCGATCCCGTCGTTCATGCCCAGCATGGCATAGGACGCTACCTGGGTCTTAAAGAAATGGATCTGGGCGAAGGGCTGATGGAGTTTCTTCATCTTGAATACGCCAACGGCAGTACCCTGTATGTGCCAGTATCTCAACTGCATGTTATTGCACGCTACAGCGGCGCCGACCCCGAGCAGGCCCCACTGCACCAATTAGGCTCAGGCCAATGGGACAAAGCCCGTCGCAAGGCCGCCCGTCAGGTGCGCGATGCGGCCGCCGAATTACTGTCGCTTTATGCCCTGCGCGCCGCGCGCGAAGGGTTTCGTTTCAAGCTTCCACCTGCTGACTACCAGGCCTTTGCTGAAGGGTTTGGGTTCGAAGAAACCCCCGACCAGGCGGCCGCCATTGAGGCAGTTCTTGGTGATATGACTTCTGGCCAGCCCATGGATCGCCTGGTTTGCGGTGATGTGGGTTTCGGCAAAACCGAAGTCGCCCTGCGTGCTGCGTTTGTGGCGGTCATGAATGGAAAGCAGGTCGCCTTGCTGTGCCCCACCACGCTGCTGGCCGAGCAGCACGCCCAGACCTTCGCCGACCGCTTTGCCGATTGGCCTGTAAAAATCGCCGAACTCTCGCGCTTCCGTTCGAGCAAAGAAGTGTCGGCGGCCATCGAGGGCCTTAACAACGGCACCATCGACATTGTCATTGGCACCCACAAAATTTTATCCAAAGACGTCAAGTTCAAGCGGCTTGGTCTGGTGCTCATCGACGAAGAGCACCGCTTTGGTGTGCGCCAAAAAGAGGCACTCAAGGCCTTGCGTGCCGAGGTCGACATACTTACGCTCACGGCCACGCCTATCCCGCGCACCTTGGGCATGTCGCTCGAAGGTATACGTGATTTCTCGGTTATTGCAACCGCCCCTCAAAAGCGTCTGGCCATCAAAACCTTTGTACGGCGCGAAGATGGTAGCACCATACGTGAAGCCATACTTCGTGAGCTCAAACGGGGCGGGCAGGTGTACTTTTTGCATAATGAGGTAGAAACCATTCTCAATCGGCGCGCCAAGCTCGAAGAACTGGTGCCCGAAGCGCGCATCGCGGTCGCACACGGCCAAATGCCAGAGCGCGAGCTTGAAGACGTCATGAAGGGTTTCTATCAGCAACGCTATAACGTATTGCTATGCACCACCATTATTGAAACCGGCATTGACGTGCCCACCGCCAACACCATAGTCATCCACCGCGCAGACCGCCTGGGCCTGGCTCAACTGCACCAATTGCGCGGTCGGGTGGGCCGATCACATCACCAGGCCTATGCCTATCTCTTGACCCCTGGCGAAGACGCCATCACCAACAACGCCAAGAAGCGCCTGGAGGCTATACAGGCCATGGAAGAACTTGGCTCGGGCTTTTTCCTCGCCATGCATGACCTCGAGATCCGCGGAACGGGCGAAGTATTGGGTGAATCGCAATCAGGCAACATCCACGAGATTGGTTTCTCCATGTATTCAGACATGCTTAACACCGCTGTGCGTGCGCTCAAGTCTGGTGAAGAGCCCGACCTCGAGTCTCCGTTTGCTGCCCAGTGCGAGGTAAACCTGCACGCATCGGCACTACTGCCAGCCGATTATTGCCCTGATGTACAGGCTCGCTTGGGGCTGTATAAAAAGCTGTCACATGCCCGCCATGAAGATGACCTCATCCTCATACAAGAAGAGCTCATCGACCGCTACGGCAAATTGCCAGAGGCTGCCCAAACCCTGCTTGCCACACACCGACTGCGCATTCATGCAGAGCCTATGGGGGTCATCAAGATCGAGGCCAGCGAAGGTCAGGCATCGGTGCAGTTTTCTGCCAAACCCAATGTCGACCCGCTGCGTATTATTGAACTGCTGCAAAAGCGCAGAGATGTGCGCCTGGCAGGCCAGGACAAACTTAAAATTGAGATAAAAGAGGGGCAAAAAGTTGCCACGCGCATAGACGCGGTGCGAAGCGTGCTTGCTGCCCTGCAGTAATGCAGCAGCGCTGACCTTTACGGCAACCGGGCGTTTAACGCGTCAGGTTGCCTGACAAGGGCGACACACCGTCCTGCCAGCATGCCATTGCCCTGTGGCATGCCTCGTTCAGCTTTTACAGAAACGGCAACAGGTTACTTAGGGCGTGAGGTTGCCTACCAAGGAAGAAACGCTGCTCCACCCCTTGCCTCAAGGTATGCCCTGTTCAGCTTAGTGGGCGCGCCGGAACCAGTTCAAAATGGCATCGAGTGGGCTAAAATTTAATGCAAAACTGGCCTGCTCTCGTACTACCGGTTTAGCGCGGTAGGCCACAGAATACCGGGCCAATGCCAGCATTTTCAAATCATTGGCGCCGTCGCCTACCGCAATAATTTGCGCACTTGTGGCGCCCAACTGATCTGCCAAGGCTTGCAGGTGCGCCGCCTTGGCGGCCGCATCAACAATAACGCCGCTAACTCGACCCGTAAGCAGGCCGCCTTGCTCCTCGAGCACGTTGGCGTGGCAGGCGTCAAGCCCCAAACGTTGCTTCATCCGTTCGGTAAAAAACGTAAAGCCACCAGAAACCAGCAAGGTTTTCAGCCCGTGCTGTTTTACGCCTGCAATCAATTCCTCGGCGCCCGGGTTGAGCCGCAGCCTTTCTTCATACACACGCTCCAGCGCCTGCACGGGCACGCCTTCGAGCAAGGCCACCCGGCGTGTCAGGCTTTGGGCAAAATCCGTAATTTCGCCGCGCATGGCGGCCTCAGTAATAGCCGCTACCTCGGCCTTGCGCCCCGCCATATCGGCGATTTCATCAATGCATTCAATATTGATGAGGGTGGAGTCCATATCCATGGCCAGTATGCGGCAATCAGCGAGGCGGTCAACGTGTGGCAAAAAGGCGTAGTCCATGCGCGCTTCTTCGCAGAGCCGCGCTATGGCGCTGTGACCATCATCGTCTACCTCAAGCAAGCGCACGGCCGTGGGGCTGAGTTCTTGTACCCCTTGTGCGCCGGCCAGTGCCGCAATTTTTTCGATATTGGCCGCAACAATATGCGGCCCCTGGATAATTAGATGGCTCATGCAATGTCCGAAAAAAACGGCCTTGCGGCCGTGGGTGCACGGCCGTATATACGAACCGTGCAATGCGTTACATCAGGCCGATTAACGAGCCTTGCCGTGCTTGCGTCGCCGCAGCAGGTACTTCAGCACAAAGCCCGGGTACCCCAGCACCACGAAAAGACAAAGCGTAATGGCATAAAACTGCCAAGTCTGCGTAAAGACATTACCAAGGTTAAGCTCAAATGCAAACCCCAACACACCAACCAGGCCATAAAAAACCAGCAACTCAATCAGCCTGACCAGAAATGACTTCTCAACCCGAGCATTGCGACTGCGCCACCCTGGGTATGTGAGCACAAGGCCCGCCAATACCAAGGCGCCAATAAGCCGCAACGTAAACAGCAGCGCAGACGCTGTATCGCCTGCCAATAAAATGGCGCCACCTATAAGCCAATACCCAAGCCAGGCAACACCCACAAGCGCGCAAAAGAATAGCAGCGATCCTGGCCAGCGTAGCCAGGCGGGGGCGGGACTTTCCCCCTTTTGCATCCAGGGAAGCACGACAAAAGGCCGTTCTGACAGAAAAGGCAGATTTGCCGTCAGCAAAGCAAGCCCGATAACAAACCATACTGCGAAGGACTGACTCATTGACTTCCTAAGGAGATTATCTGACTGACCAACTATTGAAACTTCAGCGACCCTTCAATCACGCTGACGCACAAAGCCATCAGACCACCGGGGAGTACACCCAGGCCAATAATCAGCAAGCCATTGACCGACATCATGCCTTTGGTAATTACGCCATAGCTGATCGGTGCAACCTCGCCCTCAGGCTCGTCAAAATATGCTGCCTTAACCACACGCAGATAGTAGAACGCGCCAATGAGCGAAAACATGACGGCTACAACAGCGAGCCAGACGTAGCCTGCGCTGATCAACGCCTGCAGCACAGCCAGCTTGGCGTAGAAGCCCGCCAGTGGCGGAATACCTGTCAGTGAGAACATCGCCAGCAACAGCATACCGGCCAGAACAGGATCACGTCGGTTCAGGCCTTTGAGATCAGAAATATTTTCGCACTCGAAACCACGTCGGCTGAGCAGAAGAATAAGGCCAAAGGTTACCAGAGTGGTCAACACATAGATGACAATGTAAAACAAGGCCGAACCATACGCGGAACCAGCCGTAACCATGTCATTGTGCACACCCGACAACAAGCCCAGAAACACAAAACCCATGTGCGAAATCGTGGAGTACGCCAGCATGCGCTTGAAGTTGGTCTGGACAATGGCCGTGATATTACCGACAGCCAGCGACAGCACCGCAATAATAAGCAGCATGGGTTGCCAGTCGATGGCAATACCGTGCAAACCTTCAATGAGCAGACGTAGCGTTATGGCAAAGGCAGCAAGCTTGGGTGCTGCGGCAACAATAAGTGTGACCGCCGTAGGCGCACCCTCATACACATCGGGTGCCCACATATGAAATGGCGCAGATGCCATTTTAAATGCCAAACCTGCCACGATGAACACCGAACCAAATACCAGCGGCAGGCGCTCTGCGTTGCCGCTGCCGATAACCTGGGCGATAAGGCGCAGGTTGAGCTGCCCGGTGGCGCCGTAAATCATCGACATGCCATACAACATCACACCCGAGGCCAAAGCACCGAGCACAAAATACTTCATGGCTGCCTCGGTCGCTGTAACGTCATCACGACGCAAAGCGACCAGCGCATACAGCGCGAAAGACATAAGCTCCACACCGAGATACACCGTGAGCATACTGCCGGCAGAGATCATGACAAACTGACCCAGCAGCGCAAGCAACGTAAGTGAGTACAACTCGCCACCATGCGTCAGCATGTCACGATCTTCGGCATATTCTCGACCGTATACCAGCGTGGCAATGACGGCAATACAAGATAACAGCTTAAGAAAATGCGATAACGAATCGACGACATACAGCCCGCCGAACGAATTGCCACTTACCCCCTGGCTCCACTGCCAGGCTGTGACAAACGCAAGAAGAAATACAGTGGCGACACTGAACAGAAACGTGCCATGCCTGACTTTCGACTTGCTGAACGAGTCGAACAGCAATGCCGCGCAGGCCATGATCAAAAGCAGGATCTCAGGCAGAGCCAGGGCGAAATGATATTGGTTTTGCATAATAGTTCTGGTCTACAGTTTCGAGACGGAAACGTGCTGGAGCAGCGCCTCCACTGACACGTGCATGACATCCGTAAACGGCTTGGGATAGATACCCATGTACAGCACTGCGATCGCCAAAAGGCCCATAATGAAAAATTCCCGCGAGCTCAGATCACTCATGCCGCGTACATTGTCATTGGTCATTTCGCCGAACGCCACCCGCTTAAGCATCCACAGCGAATATGAGGCACCGAGTATCAGTGCAAGGGCAGCAAGCAGGCCAACCCAGAAGTTGTATTGAACTGCCCCCATGATGACCGTAAACTCACCAACGAAACCGCTGGTAGCTGGCAGACCGGCATTGGCCATGGAAAACAGCACAAAAAAAGTGACGAAACGGGGCATGACGTTGATGACGCCACCGTAGGCAGCAATTTCGCGTGTATGCAGTCGTTCATAAAGAACACCAATACACAGAAACATGGCTCCTGAGACAAAACCGTGAGAAATCATCTGGATGATGGCACCCTCAACCCCTACGGCATTGAATACGAAAAAGCCTAGCGTCACAAAGCCCATGTGAGCAACCGATGAATAGGCCACCAGTTTCTTCATGTCGTCTTGAACGATGGCGACCAGCCCAATATAAATAACGGCAACCAACGACAGTGCGATCATCATCCCGGCCAAGCTGTGCGAGGCGTCAGGCGTAATGGGTAGCGAGAATCGCAGAAAGCCGTAAGCGCCCAGCTTGAGCATGATGGCAGCCAGCACCACCGAGCCCCCGGTAGGGGCCTCGACGTGCGCATCCGGAAGCCAGGTGTGCACCGGCCACATCGGCACCTTGACGGCGAAAGCTGCCAGCAGGGCAAGAAAGATGAGAATTTGCGGTGTGTAACTTAGCTTGAGTGCGTGCCATTCGAGAATGTCGAAAGAACCACCCGCCGCCCACCACAGATAGATAAACGCGATCAGCAGCAGCAACGAACCCAGCAACGTGTACAAGAAAAACTTGAGCGCTGCATAGACGCGATTTGGCCCGCCCCACACCCCGATGATGAGATACATGGGAATTAGCGTGGCTTCGAAAAACACATAGAACAGCATGCCATCGAGCGAGGCGAACACGCCAACCATAAAGCCTGACAGGATCAGGAAGGCTGCCATGTATTGCGCAATCCGGCTAGTGATAATTTGCCAGCCGGCCAACACCACAATAACAGTGATGAAGGCGGTTAGCAGAACAAACCACAACGAGATGCCATCTATACCCAGGTGGTAATTGATCGAAAAGGTCTCGATCCAGGGCGCCATCTCAACAAACTGCATGTTTGCCGTCGTCGGGTCGAAGCCTGTGTACAGCGGGATCGTCACCAGAAAGCCAAGCACTGCACCCACGAGCGCTACCGTGCGGGTAAGCTCGGGTCGGTCGTCGCGCCCCACCAGCAGTACAAGCAAGCCTGCAATGATGGGCACGAAAATCGAAAGTGTTAGCCAGGGAAGAGTAGAAGACGCCATGTTGCTAACCATCATTTAACCGTCAGTACG
This sequence comes from Alcaligenaceae bacterium, assembly GCA_013416395.1. Taxonomy (GTDB): domain Bacteria; phylum Pseudomonadota; class Gammaproteobacteria; order Burkholderiales; family Burkholderiaceae_B; genus Allopusillimonas. Next base: position 550,690 of record JACCEP010000002.1, on the reverse strand, counting down.
AAAAAGGAGATAAAAGCCATGATCCCGACGATCATTGCAAAGGCGTAATGGAAAATATAGCCCGACTGCAAGTGCCGGCTGACTGCAGACACCCAGCCCACAAGGCGAGCACTGCCGTTGACCATCAGCCCATCGATAAGACCACGGTCGCCCGCCTGCCAGAAGCCCCTACCCAGCATTCGGGTGCCGCGGGCCATTACTTGCTCGTTAAACCAGTCGGCATAGTACTTGTTCTCGAGTACACGATACAGGAACGACAGATTGTTCTTGATGGCAGCTGGCACCCTGGGGTTGATGAGGTAGCAATACCAGGTAACCACCAGCCCGGCAATCATCAGCCAGAACGGCACCGTCGAGAAACCATGAATGGCGTAGGCAACCCATCCATCCCAGTGATGAGCAAGCTCAGCCATCGCAGGGTGTTGTGGCAGGTTGACGATTGCATTACCAAAATAACCATCGAACAGCAGCGGGTCAATAAACCAGATACCTGCCACCACAGATGGAATCGCCAAGAGCACCAGCGGCAACGTGACCACCCATGGCGATTCTTTGGGCACCCCACCGTGATGATCATGGTCATCACCATGCCCATGTGCCGCAGCGGCATGGGTGTCAAACCGCTCTTTGCCGTGGAAAACCAGGAAAAACACACGGAACGAATACACAGACGTCACGAATACACCGATAAGCGTAGAGTAGTACGCAAAGCTTGCACCCCACACATTGGCCGAGCCCGCGGCTTCGATAACCTGTTCTTTGGAATAGAACCCCGAGAAGAACGGCGTGCCCACCAGGGCAAGCGTACCAATAAGAAAAGTGATCCAGGTAATGGGCATGTATTTGCGCAGCCCACCCATGTTGCGGATATCCTGATCGTGGTGCATGCCGATGATGACCGAGCCTGCCCCAAGAAACAGCAAGGCCTTGAAAAAGGCGTGCGTCATCAAGTGGAAGATGGCTACGGAGTAAGCCGAAGCGCCCAACGCAACGGTCATATAACCCAGTTGTGACAGCGTCGAGTAGGCAATGACGCGTTTGATGTCATTTTGGACAATACCCAGAATACCCAGGAACAGCGCACCGATGGAACCGATGATGATGATGAACGAGAGTGCGGTGTTCGATAGCTCAAACAGCGGCGAGAAACGCGCCACCATAAAGATACCCGCCGTTACCATGGTGGCTGCGTGGATCAGCGCCGAGATGGGGGTAGGGCCTTCCATGGAATCAGGCAACCAGGTATGCAACGGCACTTGAGCAGATTTACCCATGGCACCCACAAACAGGCAAATGCAAGCTACCGTAAGCATTTGCCAGTCGCTGCCAGGGAACCCGATTTTGGCCAGCGCATCGGCCTGCGAGAAAACATCGGCGTAGTTCAGACTGCCGCTGTATGCAAACAGCAGGCCTATGCCCAGTATGAAACCGAAGTCGCCAACCCGGTTAACCAGAAAAGCTTTGAGGTTGGCATAAACGGCTGTTGAGCGGGTGTACCAGAAGCCAATCAGCAGATACGACACCAGACCCACAGCTTCCCAACCGAAGAACAGCTGCAACATGTTGTTGGCCATGACCAACATAAGCATGGAGAAGGTGAACAGCGAGATATAAGAGAAGAAGCGTGAATAACCCGGGTCATCGACCATATAGCCTATGGTGTAGATATGCACCATTAGCGATACGAACGTTACCACCACCATCATGAGGGCGCTGAGCGAATCAATGAGAAAGCCAATCTCAACGCGGGTGGTGCCGATCACGCTCCAGGTGTAGAGCATGCCGTTGTAGGTATGACCGTCAAGCACCTGAAACAGTACGACAACCGATCCGATAAACGAGATCAGCACGCCTGCAATCGTGATGCGGTGTGCGGCGAAACGCCCGATCCAGCTTCCCAGAAAGCCGGTGCCGAAAAAGCCAGCGAGCAAGGCTCCAGCCAGGGGAGCCAGGGCAATCAACAGATAAAGACTTGGTGAATTCATGATATTTGCAACCCCATCAACCCTTGAGCTGGTCAAGTTCTTCGACGTTGATCGTTTTCAGGTTGCGGAACAGCAACACCAAGATCGCCAGGCCAATAGCCGCTTCAGCGGCGGCCACCGTAAGAACAAAAAATACAAAGACCTGCCCCGACAAATCGCCGGACCACGTCGAAAACGCGACAAAGTTCATGTTGGCTGAAAGCAGTATCAGCTCAATGGACATGAGCAAAATAATAAGATTGCGTCGGTTCAGAAAGAACCCGAAGATACCAATGGCGAAGAGAATTGCGCCCAGTATCAGATAATGTGCGAGCGTCAGTGTCATTTATTCTCCCCCTTTGCAGGTTCGGCAGCCGGTGCTTCAGTTTGTGACGGAATGCTGATCAGACGAAGACGATCTTGAGCCTTGACCTTGACCTGCTCCGAAGGACGGTTACGCTTGACGTCACCACGCTTGCGCATGGTGAGCGCAATGGCGGACACCATGCCGACCAGCAAAATAACACCACCCACCTGTACGGCGAAAACGTAATCGGTGTACATGGCTGTACCCAGTGCCAGGGTATTGTCGAAGTCATCGGCAATGGCTGCAGCAGGGCCGGCATCAAACCAGGTGCGCACCAGCACAAAAGCCATCTCAAGGACCATGATCAAACCAATGCCAAGGCCCAGCGGCAGATATATTTTGAGACCAGTCTTCAGGGTTTCCATGCGCACATCGAGCATCATGACCACGAACAAAAAAAGCACCATGACGGCGCCTACGTAGACAATCAGCAGCAATAGCGACACAAACTCGGCGCCCAGCAGCATCCAGAGCATGGATGCCGTGAAGAAAACCAGGATAAGGTGTAACACGCCGGTAACTGGACTAGAGGCAGTGATAACGCGGAAGGCGGCCACCACCAGCACGATGGCCAGGAGATAGAACAGTACTGTAGTAAAAATCATAGGTGTCTCTGGTCTGCCATCATCGGTAAGGAGCATCTTCGGCACGGCGGCGTGCTATCTCGGGCTCGTAACGGTCGCCAATGGCCAGCAGCATATCTTTGGTGTAGTACAGGTCGCCGCGCTTTTCACCGTGGTACTCAGAGATATGCGTCTCGACGATAGAATCGACGGGACAGCTTTCCTCGCAGAAACCACAGAAAATGCACTTGGCCAGATCGATGTCATAGCGTGTGGTGCGGCGCGTACCATCGTCCCGTTCTTCGGATTCAATGGTGATGGCCAATGCCGGACAAACCGCTTCACAAAGCTTGCACGCAATGCAACGCTCTTCGCCATTGGGGTAACGCCTCAAGGCATGCAGCCCTCGAAAACGCGGCGACAGCGGCGTTTTCTCGTGCGGATAACGCTGTGTGATTTTACGCTTGAAAAAATACTTGCCGGTCAGCTTCATGCCTTGCAGCATTTCACTGAGCATGAGACTGCCGAAAAAATCTTTGATCGCTTCCATAATGTTGCCCCTGTGTCCTAGTGCCAGATATTCCAGGGCGTCTGCATCCAGATCGCCACCAATACCAGCCAGACGCCTGTGAACGGAATAAATACCTTCCAGCCCAGGCGCATGATCTGGTCATAGCGATAACGCGGGAACGTCGCACGGAACCAAATAAACATCGAAACCACCACAAACGTCTTCAGGCCCAGCCACAACCAACCGGGAACCCACGTCAGCGGTGCAATTTCCAGGGGAGGCATCCACCCACCCAGGAACATAATGGACGCCAGCGCCGACAACAAAATCATGTTGGCGTATTCGCCCAGGAAGAACAGTGCAAAACCCATGCCCGAATACTCGACCATAGATCCACCCACAATTTCTGACTCACCCTCAACCATGTCAAATGGATGGCGGTTGGTCTCTGCCACGGCTGACACCACATAAATAACAAAAAGCGGTAACAGCGGCAGCCAGTTCCAGGACATGAAGTTGACCCCGCGCTCGGCGAACCACCCCGCCCCTTGACCATTAACAATGCCACTGATATTGAGCGTGCCCGAAACCAGAATAACCGCGACAAACACAAAACCGATGGCCAGTTCGTAGGAAATCATTTGCGCTGCAGCACGCATGCCACCCAGCAAGGCATACTTGGAGTTAGACGCCCAGCCGGCAACGATTACGCCGTAAACCCCAATTGACGTAAGCGCCATAACAAAAAGCAGACCGGCGTTGATATCGGCCAGCACCACTTCAGGCCCAAACGGTATTACGGCCCAGGCAGCAAGCGCCGGCATCAGCGTAACCACAGGTGCCAGTACGAACAACAACTTGTTGGCCTTGGCAGGTACGATGACTTCTTTGGTGAGCAGTTTGAACACATCGGCAAAAGGCTGCAGCAGCCCGCGATAACCAACGCGGTTGGGACCAAGACGCACGTGCATGGCACCGATCATCTTGCGTTCCCAATACGTCAGGTAAGCCACACACAAAATAATTGGCACGGCAATGACCAGAATTTTGACGGTAGTCCAGACCACCAGCCAGGGCGTAGGCCCGATAAGCTCCGTGCCAAAGTTCTCAATTGTTGTAAGCCACTCCATCAGGCACGCTCCACCGTCAAGAGGCCAAAGCTGCTACCCAAAGCCGCGCTGGCGTCAAACGCTGCGGCAATGCGAACGCAGCCGGAGGCCACTGTGTCATCCATTTGTGCAGGCAGCGTAACTTGCCCCTGCTCCGACCGAACTATTACCGCATCACCGTCTTCGACACCCAGGCCTGCCAGTGTGGCAGAGGCCATGCGCGCCTTGGGCGGCAGAGAGGCAGCCGTTTCCTGCAAAGGTGCTGACCGGCGCACCAGGGCGTCGGTACGGTAAATAGGCACATCGGCAACACGTTCCAGACCATCCAGCTTGCTGGACAGGGCCGGTAGCGCCGTCACCTCGTTGGACAGGCGCCCTTCAATGCCACCATCGAGCACTCGGTCGCGCACAGCTTCAGACGTTTCATCGTCAAAGCCTTCAAGCTCAAACAAGTTACCCAGCACCCGCAATACTTTCCAGGCGGGACGCGCATCGGCGTAAGGCGCTGCAACGCCCTTGAAACTCTGCACACGGCCTTCGGCATTAATAAAGGTGCCTGATGTTTCGGTAAATGGTGCAACAGGCAACATGATGTCTGCCCATGCCTCGGCCGACGAGCGGAAAGGCGTCAAAGCCACGGCGAAGCCTGAGTTTTGCAGTGCCTGCAATGCCTGTACGCCATTATCGCTATCGAGCGATGGCTCGGCATGAAGCACTATGTATGCTTTGCGTGGCTGCTGCATCATCTGGGTGGCGGTCAGCCCGCCCTCGCCCGGCGTTGCACCTGCCATGTAGCCCCCCACCGTATTGCCGCCGGGGGTAAGAAAACCGAACCGGGCGTTGGCCGCGTTGGCCAGTGCCGAGGCATTGGCCATAACAAGACTTGCACGATCAGAGGACACAGCCGCGTTACCAAGTAGCACAGCGACACGTTGCCCCGAAGCCAGGCTGTCCGCAATGGCACGCGCCTGAGCTGAAGGCTCGACCCCGGAAAAAGCGTCTGGCACAGGCTGACCAGCGGCTGTAGCCAACGCCACAGCGACCTCGGCCAGTGCAGCAGGAATAAGACTTGGCGCAACGGTTAAGCGTGCGGCCACCGGAAACAATGGATCGTCTGCGGCGGAGTCAATAAACGAGACTTGAGTGCCCGACTTGCAGGCCTGGCGCAGACGCTGTGCCATCAGGGGGTGATCTTTACGCAGGAAGGAGCCGACCACCAATACGCGATCGAGCTTGTTCAGTTCGGCGACGGGCATGCCCAGCCATGGAATGCCTGAAAGCGCGTTATCGAAAGAGGGGTCCGTGTTACGCAGACGGAAATCAATGTTTTCAGAGCCCAGCGCGCGGGTCAACCGAGCCAGTAAGGCCAGCTCTTCAGTGGTTGCCGTTGAACTGCCCAGCGCACCGATCTGGTCGGAGCCAAACTGTTCGCGTGCAGTGTTTAGCCCGTGCACGACCAGTTGCAACGCGTCGGCCCATGAGGCCTCGCGCCACTGCCCGTCTTGCCCCTTAACCATGGGATGCGCCAGCCGGTCTTCGGTGTACAGGCCTTCGTACGAGAAACGGTCACGATCGCTGAGCCAGCACTCGTTGACGTCTTCGTTTTCGAACGGCACCACGCGCATGACGCGGTCTCGCTTGGTTTGCACCACCAGATTGGCACCAAGACTATCGTGAGGGCTAACCGAAAACCGGCGCCCCAGTTCCCAGGTACGGGCAGACATCTTGAACGGCTTGGACAGCAGCGCACCGACAGGGCAAACGTCAATCATGTTGCCAGACAATTCTGACTCGACAGCTTCGCCCACAAATGTAGTGATTTCGGCAAACTCACCGCGGTTGAGCATACCGACTTCCATGATGCCGCCGATCTCTTGCCCTACGCGAATACAGCGTGTGCAATGAATGCAACGTTGCATGGCGTCGGCCGAAATAAGCGGCCCCATGTGCTTGCCCACCACAACGCGTTTGGCTTCTTGGTAGCGTGAGGCCGAAGCACCATAGCCCACGGCCAGATCCTGCAACTGACACTCCCCGCCCTGGTCGCAAACTGGACAGTCAAGCGGGTGATTAATCAGCAAAAATTCCATAACGCTCTTTTGCGCGGCAACCGCTGCAGCAGAACGTGTGCGTACCACCATGCCATTGGTAACAGGCGTGGCACAGGCGGGCAAGGCCTTGGGCGCTTTTTCTACTTCAACAAGACACATGCGGCAATTGGCCGCAATGGACAGTTTTTTGTGATAGCAGAAATGCGGTATGTAGACGCCGAGCTTGTGGGCAGCCTGGATAACCATGCTGCCTTCTTCGGCTTCTACTTTGATGCCATCGATGGTGATCTCAACCATTAGCGTATCCTGACCTACAAATATTTGGGCACCACACAGCGCTTATGCTCTATGTGATGTGCGAACTCGTCGCGGAAATGTTTGACAAAGCTGCGTACCGGCATGGCTGCTGCATCAGCGAGCGCGCAAATCGTACGCCCCATCATGTTATGTGCAACCGAGTCGAGCACTTCCATGTCTTCCGGGCGCCCTTCCCCGTTTTCAATACGCTCGACCATGCGATACAGCCAGCCCGTGCCTTCGCGGCAAGGTGTGCACTGACCGCAGCTTTCCTCGAAATAGAAATACGACAGCCGCATCAGCGACTTGACCATGCAGCGCGTGTCATCCATGACAATAACTGCGCCAGAACCAAGCATAGAACCAGCCTTGGCGATGGAATCGTAATCCATATTGGTCTGCATCATGATGTCAGCAGGCAACACGGGCGCACTTGAACCACCTGGGATTACCGCCTTTAGCGTGCGACCTTCGCGCAGCCCACCAGCCAGTTCAAGCAATTTACTGAACGGTGTGCCCAGCGGCACCTCATAGTTGCCAGGCAGACGCACATCGCCGGACACGGAAAAGAGCTTGGTGCCGCCGGCATTGGCGACGCCGATATCAAGATATTCTTTTGCACTGTTACGGAAAATCCAGGGCACAGCCGCGAATGTTTCGGTATTGTTAACAGTGGTTGGCTTGCCATACAGGCCGAAGCTGGCCGGGAAAGGCGGCTTGAAGCGAGGCTGGCCTTTCTTGCCTTCGAGCGATTCAAGCAATGCGGTTTCTTCGCCGCATATGTAGGCGCCGAAACCATGAAAGCCGTACAGCTGAAAATTGAAACTCGAGCCTAGAATATTGTCGCCCAGAAAACCCGCCTCACGCGCCTGCTCAAGCGCCTCTTCAAAGCGCTCGTAAACCTCAAAGACTTCACCGTGGATATAGTTGTATCCCACCGTAATGCCCATGGCATACGCGGCGATAATCATACCCTCTATGACAATATGCGGATTGAAACGCAGAATATCTCGGTCTTTGAATGTACCGGGCTCACCTTCGTCAGAGTTGCATACCAGGTATTTTTGCCCTGGCAGCGTACGCGGCATAAAGCTCCATTTAAGCCCCGTCGGAAAGCCTGCACCACCACGTCCGCGCAGGCTTGATGCCTTGACTTCAGCGATCACGTCTTCGGGCGTCATGCCGGTGGTCAGAATTTTGCGCAAGGCCTCATAGCCGCCGCGCTTGACGTAGTCTTCAAGCCCCCAGTTGCTGCCGTCAAGCCCCTGGACAATCTGCGGGTTGATATGGCGATCATGGAAAATCATGCTGGTAGACAAATCACCGGTAGGGTTTGGTTCCAGCCCCTGCGAAAACCGTTGCAACAGATCTGCCACGCTCATGCCGATTCTCCGTGACGTTTGATTTCTTCGATCATGGCGTCGATTTTATCCTCTGACATGCGCACACACATGTGCTTGCTGTTTACGAGCAAAACAGGAGAATCACCACAGGCACCCATACACTCACCCTCTGCCAGCGTAAACAGGCCGTCAGGTGTGGTTTCATGAAAATCGATACCCAGTTTCTGCTTGATGTAATCAGCAGCTTTGACGCCATCGCGCAAGGCACAGGGCAAGTTCGTACACACAGTAAGCGTAAAACGCCCGACCGGGTGCGTCTGGAACATATTGTAGAAAGAAGCCACCTCTTGCACCGCAATCGGCGGCATACCAATATAGGCGGCGACATCTCTGATAACTTCAGTAGATATCCAGCCTTTTTCGTCTTGGGCGACAGTTAGCGCAGCGATAACGGCGGATTGTTTTTGATCGTCAGGAAATTTAGCGATTTCCTTGTCGATTTTTTTGTAAGCTTGTTCGGACAGCAGCATAGTTTGGTTCCGGTGTTTACCTTGGCACAGGCCGATTAACGGTCGATCTCGCCAAACACAATATCTTGGGTCCCGATAATTGTGACGCAGTCGGCGATCATGTGACCGCGTGACATTTCGTCCAGGGTCGACAGATGGGCAAAGCCTGGCGCACGTATTTTGACGCGGTAAGGCTTGTTGGCGCCATCAGACACCATATAGATGCCGAACTCGCCCTTGGGATGCTCAATGCTGGCATAGGCCTCACCCACCGGCACATGCATGCCTTCGGTGAACAGTTTGAAGTGGTGGATAAGATCTTCCATGCCCGTTTTCATGCGCTCGCGCGACGGAGGCGCGACCTTATGATTGTCTGTAATAACCGGGCCTGGATTGTTGCGTAGCCACTCTACACACTGGCGAATAATGCGATTGCTCTCGCGCATTTCGGCAATACGCACCAGGTAGCGATCATAGCAATCACCGTTTTTGCCGACGGGAATGTCAAAATCAAGACGGTCGTACACCTCATAAGGTTGATTGCGACGTAAGTCCCACTCAACGCCCGAGCCACGCAACATGGCACCGGTAAAGCCCAGCGCCTTGGCACGGTCGGCAGTGACGATGCCTACATCTACCAGACGTTGCTTCCAGATGCGGTTATCGGTAAGCAGGGTTTCATACTCATCAACGCACGCAGGAAAGCGATTGGTAAAGTCTTCGATGAAATCAAGCAGCGAACCCGAACGCGCTTCGTTCATGGCCTTGAGCTCTTTTTCGCCACGATACTTGCTGCTCTGCCCATATTGCGGCATGGTGCCCGGCAGGTCGCGGTACACGCCACCGGGGCGGTAGTACGCCGCATGCAGGCGAGCTCCCGACACTGCTTCGTAGCAATCCATGAGATCTTCGCGCTCGCGGAAGGCGTACAAAAACACCGCCATGGCACCCACGTCAAGTGCGTGCGAGCCAATGGACATAAGGTGGTTAAGTAGGCGAGTGATCTCGTCAAACATGACGCGAATGTACTGGGCACGCAACGGCACCTCGATGCCCGTCAGCTTTTCGATAGCCATCACATAGGCGTGCTCGTTGCACATCATGGAGACATAATCGAGGCGATCCATATAGGGCAGCGCCTGCAGAAATGTGCGGTGCTCGGCCAGCTTTTCGGTGGCACGATGCAACAGCCCGATGTGCGGGTCGGCACGCTGGATGACTTCGCCGTCAAGCTCGAGCACCAGACGCAGCACGCCGTGCGCCGCCGGATGCTGGGGCCCGAAGTTAAGGGTGTAGTTTTTTATTTCAGCCATTTATCGCTCTACTCCGTAGCCTTCTTCGCGCACCACACGCGGGGTTACCTCGCGTGGCTCGATCGAAACGGGTTGATAGATAACCCGCTGCTGCTCTGTGTCATAACGCATTTCGACATAGCCCGAGATGGGGAAGTCTTTGCGGAAGGGGTGCCCGATAAAGCCATAGTCGGTGAGTATGCGCCGCAGGTCAGGGTGGCCTTCAAAAACGATGCCATACAGGTCAAACGCTTCGCGCTCATACCAGTTTACGGACGGCCACACATCGACCAGCGAGGGCAGCACGGGGAAGTCATCACCAGGAACAAAGGTACGCACCCTGATCCGCACGTTGTGCTTGAGCGACAGCAAATGCAACACGACCGCAAACCGGGCCGGAAAAAGGCCGGGCTCAACCGTGTTTGTGGGAGCACCCCACGCGGAGTAATCCATGCCGCATAGATCAATACAGGTTTCAAAGTGCAATGCCTCGTTGTCACGCAGCGCAGCGCACACATCAAGCCAGTCTTTGGTGGAAACTTCAATAGTGATTTCGTCAAGCGCGACTTTTAGCGAAACAGTATCGCCAAACGTTGCCTGAAGCGTTGTATGTAGCTTTTCGAGCCGAGTCATTTATACACCTAGCGCGCAATCGTGTTGGTGAGACGGATTTTGTTCTGCATTTGCAGCAACCCATAGACCAGCGCCTCAGCGGTGGGCGGACAACCGGGTACGTAGACATCAACAGGCACAATGCGATCACAACCGCGCACTACAGAATAGGAGTAGTGGTAATACCCGCCGCCATTGGCACAGGAACCCATGGAAACCACCCAGCGGGGTTCAGCCATTTGGTCATAGACCTTACGCAGAGCAGGCGCCATCTTGTTGCACAGCGTACCCGCGACGATCATGAGATCAGACTGACGGGGGCTGGGACGAAAGATGATGCCAAACTGGTCGAGATCATACCGGGCCGCGCCCGCGTGCATCATCTCAACCGCGCAACAGGCCAGACCGAAGGTCATGGGCCAAAGCGAGCCCGTCTTGGCCCAGTTCAGAAACTTGTCTGCGCTGGTGGTTATAAAACCTTCTTTCATAATGCCGTCGATAGCCATAATTTTGCCTATTTAATGCCTGTGCCAGGCGTAATGCCGACGAAACGGAGAGCAGAACAATCCAGCAACACGCCGTCTGACATGGCGTTGGACAGATACACTGACCACCCTTGTTGTGCCTGGGGGCCCTGCCGCCCCAACCCGCAAGACTGCGCTCTGTGCGCCGTCCAGCCGAGTGTTATTCCCAGTCTAGTGCGCCCTTCTTCCATTCGTAAATAAAACCGACGGTAAGAATGGACAGAAATATCAGAATCGTCCAGAGACCAACCATGCCGATGGCGCCATTGGCAACGGCCCACGGAAACAGAAAGGCGATTTCAAGATCGAACATGATGAATAAAATGGCCACCAGATAATAGCGGATGTCGAACTTCATGCGTGAGTCGCCGAAGGCCTCGAAACCGCACTCATACTGGGAGAGCTTTTCATCGTAGGGCCGATGCGGCCCAAGCAGCCTGCCAGCACCCAAGAGGGCAAAGCCCAAAATGGTGGCAATGACTATAAAAAGCAGAACGGGAAAATACTCTTGCAGATTCATGCAAAGCATCCAATCACGGTGAATAAACTTCCTGATTGTAGCATTTTGAGAGCGTCATTCTACTGAAAAACCCTTAAGCCTCTCAAGGCCCCAAGATTTTTACGGAAGATCAATAAGTTTGCCCGATAAGGCTTGGTGATACAACGCCGGACTGCACGGTGTCAGACTCATTTGTTTTCAGGCCGTTGGGACAAATCACCGACCCGCCTCGCTTCCCTGATACTCTAGGTGTGGATAAAAGCCTGCGTGCGTACATTGAACGCTCCGCATCCGCTCGCCTCTCGGGCACCGCTGCTCTCTCGAGCACTGCACCTTTCCGAGTGAGGCGTAAACCACTCCACGTGTTAGCCCCCCCCCCGAAAAACGCCAGCACACGCCCTCTGCTGGCCAGCCTTTGAGCCAATAAAAAGCCAGCGTCAAATAAAGACGCTTTCAATGCACCGGGCATCCAACAGGCTTAGTGACCAGTTATGCAGTTGATCAGCGCTGGCGCGCGAAAGCCGCGCCTGGTAATACGAAGACAAGGGCCCAAACTTGTGCTCGAGCTGACGCGCCAAAAGTTGGGCCTGGCCTTTTTGCTCGCCGTCGTACCGCGCCTGGTCCAGCATATCTTCGGCATCAACCAAGGCCTGCTCCCGGCGCTCGGCCATCAAGCGCAACTCTTCATTGGAATACAACGTTTGCAGATGTGTCAGAGCTTCTTGTACAGGTGGGTGGGTGATTGCATTCATGGCGCCCTCATCCAGGTTGTTCAATAGGCATGCAGTCCAGGCCAACAGCGGCTCAGGCAATTCACGCAGCGCTTCGGCTTTGTGAAGTTCAATTATATGCACTTGCAGCACCTGATCCAACTGTATTTGCGGGTATTGGCTGTCTCGCAGCGTGAAGTGCCAGTTAGCCTTGGCGGGGTACTGGGTAAACAGGTCATGCGCCAGTAGGCTAATCCCGATCGCCGGCTTAAGGTCTCGATAGCCCTGTCCGGCCTTTAATTGCCCAGCCAAGCTGCGCGCCACACCATAGACGTTACGCTGCGGCCAGTGCCGAAAGGGCTGTAGTTGCATCTCTATGCCCAGGCGCTGGCCATCGACATCCTCAGCGAGGATGTCCAGCACGATGTGCTTGCCCTCCAGGTCTTGCGGCAAAATCGTCGGGTTCAAGATGCGCTGCACCGTTATCGGTGCCGCAGGGTGGCGTACCGCATTAATCAGATCAGACAAGAGGTGCGGGTGGCGGCTGAACAAGGCCTTGAAGACCACGTCATTGCACAGCGAGAGACCATGTACGTGACGCCCCCGCGCTTGCGTGTGCGCCTTGAAACGAGACTGTTGCACGCCGCTATGCGCCAGCCCGGAAGCCGCCCGCTCCGTTGACGTAGGATTAGATGATGCCATCGATTGCGCAGGACTAACTGCCGCCGCCGATAACGCTGAGTTAGGCGCCACCCTCTCTGCAGGGGAGCCTGACGATGAGAAGGGGTTAAACGATGACATGCCTGAGTGCCCTTAAACAGTTTGCAAGCCAGCAATCTACAACACTCGAAAATGGAAGAACATTGGGCAAACTTATCAACGCGAGACACCGTTACCCTTTCAGGATCAAGGCGAGACATGCCCAGGCAAGACGCATGCTGCGCACCACAGCAAAAAGCCATCCCGAAGGATGGCTTTTCTTTAGCTTGCACAGGCTTACGCCTGCCAGTTTCTGCGCGGCCCGGAGACCGGGCCACTCGGTTGCATAGGCGAGCTATGCGTACCGATTAGAACTGGTGACGCATGCCCACGCCGACCAGTGTGGACTTCACACCGTCGATCATAGCAGCGTTTTTGGCGTACGAACCGATGGCGTACACGTTGGTGCGCTTGGACAGGTTGTAGGTGTAGCCAATGCTGTAAACCTGTTGCTTATCCAGATCCACGCCTGTAGGCTCGGACGTAGGATCAGCCATCTGCCAGGAAGCCATGATCTTGCCATTGCCCAGAGGTGCGGAAACACCAGCAATGTAAGAGTTGAACTTCAGGCCGTCAAAGTAGGTGTTGCCACCCAGGGAGACTACGTTATCAAGTGGCATCCCTTGACCCTGAAACACGCCGTCTTTGGTCTGACCAAAGCCCAGGTGCAGTTTGACGACTTCGAAGTCATACGAACCACCCAGCGAGTAGGACTGAAACGACTGCTTTTCGCTACCACCTAGACCATCTGGCGCGTCTTTGGTCGAAATCCGATCATAAGTTGCAACCAACCCGATAGGACCGTTGGCGTAACGAATACCGGTAGTGATGGCTGTTTGGTTGACGTTTGAGTCAGCTACATTCCACTGTTGTGAACCATTCGTGTTGAACGAGTAACCCAAACCAAACTGGAAGCCAGAGAAGTTAGGGGTTTGGTACATGATCATGTTGTCGTAACGAACCGTGTTGGCGTTCGTAAACGATGTACCACCGTTAGCCTGGCCGAAGCTGGCGCCGAACGGATCAGCAATACCGGGGAAGTACTTGGAAGCAACGTTAGTTTGACGACCGACGTCGAGTTGACCCCAAGCATCGCTAGCCAGACCCAGAGTGGCTTGACGACCAAACAGACGACCGCCTTGGCCTTGGTTGCCATCACGCAGGCCGAAACCGCTTTCCAACTGGAACACAGCGCGCAGGCCGTTACCCAGATCTTCAGTACCTTTCATGCCCCAGCGGTTGCCGGACTGAACGCCGTCGATCAGTCCGAATTTCGTGGCCTTTGAAGCTGTTGTGCCGATCCGGGTTCGCGTTACTGCACCAGTAACAGGATTTACGGTCGTATTGTAAATGCCGACTTTGGGCATGTTCTTAACTTGCTGGTAGCCAATACCACCGTCAAGAATACCGTAAAGGGTAACCGATGTTTCTGCCTGGGCAACGCCAGCGAAGCCGACAATTAGAGCAGCAGCGAGCAGAGTCTTTTTCATGTAAGAAATCTCCGTAGATTTGAGTAAACAGAGCAGCGACTACTTTAACCGTGGTGCTGCTGCCCTTTCCAACTCCGCGATGGGAAGTTGGTGCTATTGCATCAAAATTCCGGCCTCATGGCTATTGCCGTGATGGTAAAAGCCCTGTTTTTCCACTTTTGCGTTGGTTGAAAACAACAAACGGCCGTTTGTGAGACTGAAGAGTACGTATTAACCCGTACTTTAGCGTGGCGAAAATACAACACTTTTTTTGTCGCAACTTCTTTAGATAAATTTTAGATAACTCGTGCAGTTGATTGTTTTTATTGAAAGTTTGCTAAGTATAGGCGAAATTGATTTTTCGCCTTCTTTTCAAGGATTTACCTTCGGAGAGAGGTTAAGGGCTGACTGACCGGGAGACGCCCGAACCCTTCCGTCGTAAACGCGCGACGAACGACTCACGTTAAATGACTGATCGCTCGTGTGAATTCTCGGAGATGTCTTCGGATCTTGAGAATAGCTTAATCCGCGTCCTTGCCCAGTGTTGCCCGCCGGATCGCCCTATCCCTATCCCTATCCCTATCCCTATCCCTATCCCTATCCCTATCCCTATCCCTATCCCTATCCCTATCCCTATCCCTATCCCTATCCCTATCCCTATCCCTATCCCTATCCCTATCCCTATCCCTATCCCTGCATCTGCCCCTGTAGCCGTGTCACCCGGACCTTTACGTCGAATTCGGGTAATTGCTAGTTTCATGTTGTACGATAACCGATGACAATGAGCACATCGGCACTAAAACAAGCCCCGCTACTAGATTGGAGGACGTGTGGAGACACAGAACACTTTTGAGAGACTATTGATAACAGGCGCTGCCGGCGGCCTAGGGCGCGTCTTGCGCTCGAGATTGAAACCATTTTCCCGCACCCTGCGCTTATCTGACATTACGCCGGTAGACGCTGGCACGAACGAAGAAGCGATAGTTTGTGACCTTGCGGACAAAAACGCAGTTGATGCACTTGTGCAAGGGTGCGATGCCATCGTTCACTTAGGCGGTGTTTCTGTGGAACGTCCCTTCGAGGAGATACTTGAAGCCAATATTAAAGGCGTCTTTCACATCTATGAAGCTGCGCGCAGAAACAATGTAAAACGCATTATTTTCGCGAGTTCTAACCACGCCATCGGGTTCTATAAACAAAGCGAACACATAGACGCACTGGTTCCCCGCCGTCCTGACGGCTATTACGGCCTGTCCAAGGCCTATGGCGAGGAAATGGCCAGCTTTTATTTTGACCGCTACGGTATCGAAACGGTCAGCATAAGAATCGGCTCTTGTTTCCCCACCGTCAAAGATCGTCGCATGATGCACACATGGATTAGCGAACGCGATCTCACTGAACTGATCCGATGCGGCCTGTTCACGCCTGAGGTCGGCCACACCATTGTGTATGGCGTTTCCAATAACAAGGATACGTGGTGGGACAACCACTGCGCCGCCAAATTAGGTTTCGTCGCGCAGGACAGTTCCGAAATTTTCCGCGATGACGTTGAGCGTCAACCCATGCCTGCGGCCTCAGACCCGGTGTCCGTGTATCAGGGCGGCGTGTTCACGGCGGCAGGCCCGTTCGAAGGTGAGTAAGCGTGAACTATCACTTTGATTTCGCCGGTCTGCTGCCCTATTGGAAAACGTTTCTGCAGGGCGCATTGCTCACGATGGAGTTGACCCTGGCGTCCACTGTCTTTGGCTTGACGATAGGCGTGCTCTGCGCGATAGGACGCCGCAGTAGCCATGGCGCGATTTCGACGATATGCGGGATCTACGTTGAAGCGGTTCGCAACACACCCTTCCTCGTTCAGATCTTCATCTTTTATTTTGGCCTGTCCAGTATAGGCCTGCAGATGCCAGCTGCAGTGGCAGCAGTAATTGCCATGGTGATTAACGTAGGCGCTTACTCTTCGGAAATCATCCGTGCCGGCATGGACGCGATCCCGCCGGGCCAGATCGAAGCCGCAGAATGCCTTGGGCTTTCCAGAGCACGTATCTACTGGCACGTCATCTTACTGCCTGCATTCGAGAAGGTATATCCATCCATCACCAGCCAGTTCATTCTGATGATGCTTATGTCGTCGGTGACCTCGCAGATCTCGACGGAAGAGCTTACCGCAGTGGCCAACAACGTGCAGTCCATCACCTTTCTGTCGCTGGAGTCTTACATCGTCGTTGCCATTCTGTACCTGATATTGGCCGTACTGCTCCGCCTGCTGTTTCTATTAGGTGAGGTGTGGCTGTTCAGGCGCAAGCGGGTTATCGCGCTGGCCAAGCGCCGGCTGATGGCTCCGCAGTTGCCCGTTACCACTTTACGGACCTGAGGCCCGCCATGGATTCTTTTACGCTCATTCAATTTGAATATCTGCTCAAAGGCATGGCCTGGACGCTTTTGCTGTCGGCAATTTCATTCGTGCTCGGCAGCCTGGGTGGCTTTGGCGTCATGTTGGCGCGTGTATCCCGGTTCAAGGCCGTCCGCATTCTGACCTCACTCTTGATCCAGATCGTGCAAGGGATACCGTTGCTGGTATTACTGTTTATTGTTTATTTCGGCGTCGGGGTAATAGGGCTAAACATGCCGCCGCTGGCAGCAGCCAGTATTGCGCTAATGATTTATGTCAGCGCATTTTTAGGCGAAATCTGGCGCGGCAGTGTCCAATCTATTGAGCAGACCCAATGGGAAGCCTCGGAGTGTCTGGGACTGTCCCGCTGGCAATCACTTCGTCTGGTGATTATTCCTCAGGCCATCAAGTTGTCCCTTCCTGCCACCGTTGGCTTTCTGGTGCAGGTTATCAAGTCGACCTCGCTTGCTTCCGTCGTCGGTTTCGTAGAACTGACCCGCGCCGGGCAGATTATCAACAATTCGCTCTTTCAGCCCTTCCTCGTATTCGCAATCGTAGGTGTGCTGTATTTCGCCCTTTGCTACCCACTATCCCTGTGGAGCAGAAAAATGGAAAGGAAACTCAATGTCGGCAATCGTTAGCGTTCAAAACATCCACAAGCGATTTGGTGAGAACGAGGTTCTCAAGGGCGTGTCGTTCGATATCCAGAAAGGCGAAGTGGTCGCCATTATTGGCCAGAGCGGATCGGGCAAAAGCACAGCCCTGCGCTGCATCAACCATCTCGAAACCATTAACAACGGTTCCATCACCGTATGTGGTCATGAGATCGGCTCTGAGGACATAGACCTTCGCAAGTTGCGGCAAGACGTCGGCATCGTGTTTCAAAGCTACAACCTGTTCCCGCACCTGACCGTCAAACAAAACATCATGCTTGCTCCCCGGCACGTGAAGAAGCTGTCACGGGAACTCTGCGCGCAAAAGGCCGAAGCCGTTCTGCACACAGTAGGGCTGACAGCCAAAGCCGACTGCTATCCCGAGCAACTATCGGGTGGCCAGCAACAACGCGTCGCCATCGCCCGATCTCTGGCCATGGAGCCCCAGGTCATGCTGTTCGACGAAGTTACGTCCGCACTTGACCCCCAACTTACGGGCGAAGTACTCAAGGTTATAGAAGATCTGGCCAAAGGTGGCATGACCATGGTTCTGGTCACGCATGAAATGGCCTTTGCGCGACGTGTTGCAGACAAAGTCATTTATATGTATCAGGGCCTGGTGTGGGAAACAGGCGGCCCCGAAATGCTGGACAACCCCACCACGCAAGAACTACGCGATTTCGTTGGTACTGGCCTTTAGACCGGCGCCATATTTTAAGCAAGCGCAACAATTACCCCCCCAACACTACACAAGCACATACAAAGAGGCGACATA
Organism: Alcaligenaceae bacterium; assembly: GCA_013416395.1. Taxonomy (GTDB): domain Bacteria; phylum Pseudomonadota; class Gammaproteobacteria; order Burkholderiales; family Burkholderiaceae_B; genus Allopusillimonas. Next base: position 532,294 of record JACCEP010000002.1, on the reverse strand, counting down.
TGCAGATATCCAAACTCGTTCGCAACCTTGGCCTTTGCGCCGGACTCGTGGCCCTTTGCGGCGTCGCACAGGCCGACTCGCTGGACAAAATCAAAGAAGCAGGCACGATCCGCGTTGCCGTTGCCATGGGTGTTCCCATGTTCAGTTATGCAAACGCCAAGATGGAACCTGAAGGCTCGGACATTGCCACGGCCCAACAGCTGGCCAAGGATCTTGGCGTCAAGCTGGAGCTGGTCCAGATCACCAATGCGGCACGCGTTCCTACCATTCAGACTGGCAAGGCTGACATCGCGATCGCCAACCTGTCAATTACGCCTGAGCGCGCCAAGGTCATCGATTTTTCAATTCCCTATGCGTCGCTGCAAACCATTGTGGCTGCACCCAAAGACCTGAAAATCAAGGACTACGCAGATTTGAAGGGCGTTACCATCGGTGTGACGCGCGCTACAGTAAACGACGCTGACATTTCCAAGAATGCCAGCGACGCCAATATCAGACGCTACGAAGATGACGCCACCCTGGTAACGGCTGCCGTTACGGGCCAAGTGCAAGCCATTTCTTCTCAATGGCCCAATGTGGCCGAAGCAAACAAAAAACTCAAGGCCAAGCCTTACGAAACCAAGTTCGTACAGCATGAATTCATGCTGGGCATTGCCCTGCCGCAAAATAATCCTGAGCTCAAGACCTGGCTCAACCAATGGATCAAGACCAATCTGGAAAACGGCAACTTGAACACGATTTACAAGCAGTATCACGGCAATGACCTGTCGCCAGCAGTGATCAAGGGGCAGTAAACCCTTAAGGCTGATGCGATAATTCCCCTTTCATATTATTAGTTTTGGTACTACAAGCCATGATTCTCCCGCCCAGCACACCCTCCGCCCCTCCCCGCCGACGCAGGTCTCGCAGCCTGACTCAGGAGGTTGTTGATGGTGTGCTGGCGCAGATCAAGGCAGGCGAACTCAAAGCGGGGGACCGCCTACCAACTGAATCTGAGCTAATGCACCTGCTGGGTGTGAGCCGGACGGTGATACGTGAGGCGATATCTCGCCTGCAGGCTGCCGGCGTGGTGGAGACCCGGCACGGCATCGGCTCATTTGTGCTTGAACCCGATCTTCGCGCCAATTTTCACATTGACCCCAACGATATTGTCACCATACATGATGTGCTCGATGTGCTTCAGCTGCGCCAGAGCATGGAGTCTGCAGCGGCAGGAATTGCTGCACTCAAACGCACGCAGCACGACATCGATGCGTTAAACACGGTTTTGGAAGAATTCCAGCAACTGCTTGAAAGCAGCAAAGAAACCGTTGACGCTGATTTCCGTTTCCATCTGGCTATCGCCCAGGCGACGGGCAATCGGTATTTCGTCGAATTCATGTCTTATCTGGGGCAAATGGTCATCCCACGCACGCGTATCAATACCGCATCGCTGGGCAAGGAAACGCAGGCGCGATACCTTCGCCGTGTTCACAATGAGCATCAAGAAATCGCCAGCGCAATCATCGAGCAAAACCCGCTCCTCGCCAGCCAAGCCATGGAGCGTCATTTGAGCAAAAGCGCCGAGCGGCTACGCGCCAGCCTGGAAACCAAGGAGACGGCCGCCCAGGACGCCTGAGCTGGGCGGACAGACAGACAGACAGCTTGAGTATTCAGGCCGTCGTATTTCTACAGTTATACGATAACCGACAACTATGATCCAGTACCTTCCAATTCCACTGCGGAAGGCGACCATCATCACTTTTTATCGATCAACAAAACTGGGACGCTGTCCCGAACGACGGAGAAATCATGGATCCCCAACAGCTTAAAAGCACCATCAGTTCAGGGCTGCTCTCATTCCCACTGACGGATTTCGATGCAAACGGCGACTTCCATGAGGCCGGATATCGTGCACGGTTGGACTGGCTGGCGCCTTATGGCCCCAGCGCGCTGTTTGCGGCAGGCGGGACCGGCGAATTCTTCTCGCTCACGGGAGACGAGTACCCTCAGATCATTAAGGCCGCAGTGGAAGGATGTCGCGGCAAAGTCGCCATTATTGCGGGAGCAGGTGGCCCGACCCGATTCGCGATCCAGTGTGCACAAGCTGCTGAAAAGGCAGGCGCTGATGGCGTACTTTTGCTGCCGCACTATCTGACCGAAGCGGGCCAGGAAGGCCTTGCTGCGCATGTGGAGCAGGTTTGCAACAGCGTTTCTATTGGCGTGATCGTCTACAACCGCGGCGTGAGCCATTTCACACCCCAAACGCTTGAAGCGCTGGCGCAACGCTGCACCAACCTGATTGGTTTTAAAGATGGCTTGGGCAATATCGAATTGATGTCTGCCATCCATCTACGCCTGGGTGATCGATTTTCGTATTTGGGCGGGTTGCCCACTGCGGAGGTCTACGCCGCTGCATACAAGGCATTGGGCACGCCTGTTTACTCATCGGCGGTTTTTAATTTCATTCCGGCAACGGCAATGCAGTTTTACCAGGCTGTGGCCGATGACGATATGCAGACGCAACACCGCCTGCTGCGCGATTTCTTCATGCCATATCTGGAGATCCGCGATCGCATGCCAGGCTATGCGGTCAGCATCGTTAAGGCTGGCGCCAAAATTGTCGGGCATGACGCCGGCCCGGTGCGCGCGCCATTGTCCGACCTAAAGCCAAATGAAATCGACGATCTGCAAGCGCTGATTGTCAAGCTGGGCACTCAATAGGCCCGCACAGACACCCGGCTACCAACTACTCCAAATTTACAAGGATCAGGTTCCATGAAATCGCTTAAACCATTTGCTTCTTTGCTCTTTGGCGCCTGCGCGCTCGCTTGCGGGCTGGTGGCACATGCTTCCCAACTGGATGACATCAAGGCCGCTGGTGTCATCAAAGTTGCGACATCGCTCAGCGTTACGCCCTACACCTTTGTTAATAGCGAAATGAAACCAGACGGTTCGGACGTGGCAACGGCCAAGCTTCTGGCAAAAGACCTTGGCGTCAAACTTGAAATTATCAACACGCCAGTGGCTGCCCGTATCCCCTCCCTGCTGACAAGCAAGGCAGACCTCGTCATATCGGTGCTGTCCATCTCGCCAGAGCGCCAGAAAGTGATCGACTTCTCTCAACCGTACTCGCTGATTCGCGAAGTGGTCATCGCGCCCAAAGACCTTGTGGTCAAAAGCTATGAAGATCTGGACGGCAAGGAAGTCGGCGTGACGCGCGGCACCGTTGAAGACCAACTGATTACTGCCAATGCAACCAAGGCCAGTATTCGTCGCTATGAAGACGTGGCGACGCTGATCACTGCCGCCGTATCGGGCCAAGTAAAGTATGTAGCCACCGGGCTGGTCAGCCTGGACGAACTCAACAAAAAGGCTGGCGATCGTTTCGAAAGCAAATTCGTGATGAAGGATTTCATGTTGGCGATGGGCTTGCGCAAAGACAACCCTGAATTCAAATCATGGCTGGATCACTGGGTGGAAGAAAATCTGAGCAACGGCAAGTTAAACGCTATATTCAAGCAGTACCACCATACAGACCTGTCTGACCAAGTACTCAAGCAAGGGCATAAGGCGCAATGAAAATCACTCGGCTGGATATCTATCGTATCTCCCTGCCTTTTGATGCCGGTCGAATGCTCACCCCGTCACAGCAAGAAACTGGTAAAGGCGGCGATGTCTACAATGCAGCCTCACCAGATCTGAGCCGCATGGAGTCATTACTGCTCAGGTTGCATGCCGATGATGGTCGGCAAGGTTGGGGCGAAGCCTTTGGGCATCTATGCAACCCAGCCACCTTCGCCGCCATGGCCAGCAGCGTGGGCCGGTTTTTTCTCCATCGGCAAACCGAAGACAGCATTGACGGCATCGCGACAACCATGAAGCGAGCTCATCAGGCCTTCCATGGGTTCGGAAGCACCGGACCCGTCGTGTATGCCTTGTCTGCCTTCGATACGGCGCTGTGGGATCTCTGCGCACAGGCTGCGGGCCAACCTGTGCGCCGTCTGCTTAACCCAAACGCCCGCGACATCATCCAGGTGTACGCCAGCATGCCGTCTTACAACAACAACCCGCAAGAAGTTGCCGCACAGGTGCGGCGCGCCGCTGACGCGGGTTATCAGAAGATAAAGCTGCACGAAACAGGCAACGTCGCCATTCTTGCCGCGCGGGATGCCTTGGAACCTGGCATCGAACTGATGGTGGACGTGAATTGTCCCTGGACGCGTGATGAAGGCCAGAGACGCGTTTCTGACTTGCGCGCAGCGCGGCTTTCATGGCTGGAGGAACCTCTTTGGCCGCCTGATGACATGGAAGGCCTGGCCATGCTGCGCGGCCAGGGCCTATCTATTGCTGCGGGTGAAAACGCAGCGGGCGTACAGGGCATGCTGCAGTATCTCCGAGAAAAGTCTGTAGACATTGTCCAGCCGAGTGTTGCGAAGATTGGCGGAATCAGTGGCGTAGCGGCTGTCATGCACATGGCGCGAGAGCATGGCGTACGCGTGGTGCCACATTGCTTCTACTACGGCGCAGGCCTGAGCGCTACCGCCCAGATTGTTGCGGCCATGGACGATACCGTGTTTCTTGAGGTGCCGTTTCTGAACTGGCATGGCGCACTGCACGCGCAGTTACCGGTCAAGCCTTTGATGACGCTTACTCGCGACCCAGGCCTGGGGTTTATCCCCGACATGGACGTTATCACTGCCAATCTGGTCGATAGCGCCACTCTGGACTAAACGTGCGGGCAAGCGCCAACGGTCAAACGCATCGTGCAATGGTACTGGCTTGCAAGCCCATGCCATTGCACGTGCGGGCTGTCAGCCTCAGCGGGCACCAGGCACCAAGCACTTGATACCTCGCACCTGGCACCTGATACCGGGCAGACGACACCGAGCACAAAGAGGCTGTTTCAAAATTCGTCGAAGCAACCTGCTCTTACACTTAGCCGCGCCCCACAAAAGGCATTTTGCTTGCCATAACCGTCATAAACTGCACGTTCACATCAAGCGGCAAACTAGCCATATGAACAACGGCATTGGCCACATGCGACACGTCCATAGTCGCCTCGGGACGCGTGCTGCCATCAGGCTGAAGGCGGCCTTTAGAGGTGTTTTTGGTCAGTGGGGTTTCGGCGTTGCCGATGTCGATCTGCCCACACGCAATGTCATAGGCCCGCCCATCGAGTGACACAGACTTGGTCAGCCCGGTAATGGCATGCTTGGTGGCGGTATAGGCTATCGACAGTGGCCGCGGGCTGTGGGCGGAGATAGACCCATTATTGATAATGCGCCCGCCACGTGGCTGCTGTTCTTTCATCAAGCGGAAAGCCTCGCGAGCGCAAAGAAATGTACCGGTCAGATTGATATCGACCGTACGCTTCCAGACCTGCACATCCAGTTCGTCCATGGTAACAGCGGGTGCCCCAACACCCGCATTATTAAACAGCAGATCTAGCCGGCCACATTCATTACGAATGCGTCCGAACAGCGCCTCTACAGACTCGGGCTCACTGACGTCAGCGGGCACGGCCAGCCCTTCCCCACCCTCAGCCACGCCTTGATCCAAGGTTTGCTGCAGAGGCTCTGCCCTGCGCCCCGTGAGCACCACGAAAAATCCCGCCTTCATCAGCGCTAACGCCGAAGCACGGCCTATGCCCGATCCCGCCCCCGTCACCAGTGCGATTTTTTTTTGAGTTTGCCCCACCCTATTCCTCCTTAGCTTGCACGACACTCTGGCCGCTGATGTTCAATTAGACTGCGAAAAACTAAAAACTTACGCTAGATCGCTTCCTGAGGCGTGTTGACTATACATGGTTTGGACTGAGCCCCCCCCCCTCTACGTTTCAGTAGCCAGTCGCCCAGCCGAAATCATTTTCACCAACGCAAGCCAGTCTGAATACCTGGCCTTACGCCTCACGCACCTGCGGCAAGCCACTTTCGGGAAAGCCAAGCTTACTGGCGGCTTGCTGAATCTGCCCCCAGGTGGCCGCGTCAACAGGTATACCTTGATCAAGCCGGGCCTGCCGGCACAGACGCTCAGGCTCGCCAGGTTCATATATGTGCTGGCCGGGCGCAGGCGGCGACTCCTTGACCCATTGCAAAAAGGCATCAGCCTGTTGCTGAGCGTCTGGCGCATCCATGGCTTCGGGCGCGATAATGACCGAAAACAGGCCGTTTATGATGGCACTGGTGGTCGGCCTGGTGTCGGCATGGGTGGTGTAGCCGCCCGTCAGTGCACCCGCAAAAATCTCACACATGACAGCCAGCCCAAAACCCTTGTGCTGGCCAAACGGTAACAAGGCTCCGAATGGAGACTGCGTCAGCGTTGACGGGTCAGTGGTCGGCGCACCCGTATGATCGATCAAGCACCCCTCAGGCACCGATTGCCCCTTGTTGCGCGCAACCCTTACCTTGCCAACGGCAATACTGCTGGTTGCAAAATCGAGCACCAGCGGCGGCTTACCGGGGCGCGGCCAAGCTGCAGAAAATGGATTCGTGCCAAAACGCCCGTCGGTACCCGACCAGGGCGCTACCTGCGTGTGCCCTGCCACGTTAACAAAATGAAAAGACGCCATGCCTTCGGCAGCACACTGCTCCGCCCAATGCCCCAACCGACCAAGATGATGTGTATTGCGCAAAGCAACCACACACACGCCTGAATCTTTAGCGCGCTCGATGCCAAGTTTCATGGCCTGCCATGCCGTGCTCTGGCCAAAGCCACGCAGGCCATCAAGCGTAAGTAGCGCGCCAGCGTCTTTCACCACACTGACCGTCTGATTCAGACGAAGGCCACCCTCGCTCAATGCCGCCACGTAGCGGGGAATCATACCGATGCCATGTGAATCATGGCCTGTCAGATTCGACATGACGAGATGTTCGGCTACCAAAGCTGCTTCGTGCTCGCTACTTCCGGCGTGTCGCCACAACGAAAACACAAAAGATTGCAAGGCATCAGCGTTAATCACAATATCGGGCATGGCATATCCGGGTTAGGTTAATGGGCATCACTATATTACGTTCTGTATAAACGTTCTCTATAAAGTCTCCTCATGTCATCAAACCACCGCCCTTACGAATCACTGCGCAGCGCCCGCTGGTTCGCCCCTGACGACCTCCGGTCATTCGGTCACCGCTCCCGCATCATGCAAATGGGTTATGCCCCTGAAGACTGGGAAGGCAGGCCGATTATCGCCATTCTCAACACCTGGTCTGACATCAACCCCTGCCATGCCCACTTCCGGCAGCGTGTTGAGGACGTTAAACGAGGCGTGCTGCAGCAGGGTGGGTTTCCGATTGAACTGCCCGCCATGTCGCTGTCAGAAAACTTCGTCAAACCTACCACCATGCTTTATCGAAACATGCTGGCCATGGAAACTGAAGAGTTGCTGCGCAGCCATCCCGTGGACGGTGCAGTGCTCATGGGAGGTTGCGACAAAACCACACCTGGCCTGCTAATGGGGGCCATTAGCGCCGGCCTGCCGTGTATTTACATGCCGGCCGGCCCCATGCTGCGGGGCAACTGGAAAGGCAAAGTACTCGGGTCTGGGTCTGACGCCTGGAAATACTGGGACGAACGACGCGCTGGCAATATCGACAAAACCGAATGGCTGGCCATCGAGGGCGGCATTGCCCGCAGCTATGGCACCTGCATGACCATGGGCACGGCCAGCACCATGACGGCCATTGCCGAAGCCATGGGCATGTGCCTGCCCGGTGCATCGTCTATCCCGGCGGCCGACTCAAGCCACATCAGGATGGCAGCCCACTGTGGCAGACGCATTGTTGACATGATCTGGGAAGACCTCACCCCTGCCAGAGTGTTGTCCGCATCAAGCTTTCACAATGCTATCGCCGTGGCAATGGCCATGGGTTGCTCGACAAACGCTGTTATTCACCTGATCGCACTGGCACGACGTGCCGGTCACCCTGTAACACTGGCCGACTTTGATGCAGCCAGTCGCAATGTACCAGTCATCGCCAATGTGAGACCCAGCGGCGACAAATACCTTATGGAAGACTTTTACTACGCAGGCGGCATTGCTGGCTTAATGGCACGTATTGCCGGCTTTCTCGACCTAAACGCGCAAACCGTCAACGGCCAAACACTGGGGCAGAACATAGAAGGCGCAGAAGTCTACAACGACGACGTCATCCGTCCACTCGACAACCCCATTTACGCTGAGGGTGCGCTTGCGCTGCTCAAAGGTAATCTTGCGCCATCCGGCTGCGTGATCAAGCCCAGCGCCTGCGCTCCCCAATATTTGCAGCACACCGGCCCGGCGATGGTTTTTGATGACTACCCCAGCATGAAAGCAGCCATAGACGATGAAAACCTCGAGGTCACGGCCGACCACATACTTATACTCAGAAATGCTGGCCCACAAGGCGGCCCGGGCATGCCTGAATGGGGCATGCTGCCCATCCCCACCAAACTGGTCAAGCAGGGTGTGCGCGACATGCTGCGCATCTCCGACGCGCGCATGAGCGGCACCAGCTACGGCGCCTGCATCTTGCATGTGGCACCCGAAGCCTACGTGGGAGGCACGCTTGCGCTGGTGCAAAACGGCGATCTCATTACCGTGGATGTACCCGCCCGCAGCATCCATCTTGAGGTGAGCGACAGCGAGCTTGAACAACGACGCGCCGCATGGACGCCGCCCCCTGCGCATTACGCACGCGGTTACGGGTGGATGTTTTCAAAGCATATTCTGCAGGCCGACGAAGGCTGCGATTTTGATTTTCTCGAAACAGGGTTCGGCCCACCCTGTGCCGAACCGAGTATTTATTAAAAGGCGGCAGCCTAACCTTATCTACAAAGGAACACCATGACACTGACCGACGACGTACGCCAAAAACTGTCCCGCGTGAGCACAGCAACGCTGGCCACAGCACTGTTCAAACGCGGGCTGCGCAACCAGTTTATCCAGGACGTACGCCCACTGAACACGAACTTGCCCAATATGGTCGGGCCGGCCTATACCCTGCGTTATATTCCGGCACGCGAAGACCTGAACCCCCTTACCGTGTTCCAGGACAGAAATCACCCGCAACGGGTTGCCGTAGATCAATGCCCAGACGGCGCTGTCATGGTGATCGACAGTCGCAAAGATGCAAGGGCAGCCTCGGCCGGTTCCATATTACTCACCCGTCTATCGCAGCGTGGCGCTGCGGGCGTTGTAACCGACGGCGGTTTTCGCGACTCGCCCGAGATTGCCCGCATGAACATGCCCGCCTATCATCACCGCCCGTCGGCACCCACCAACCTGACATTGCATCAGGCGCTGGACATTAATGTGCCCATCGGGTGCGGTGATGTTGCCGTGTTCCCTGGCGACATTATGGTAGGTGATGCGGAAGGCGTCATCGTGATCCCGGCTCATATTGCGGCCGAAGTGGCAGACGAAGCCATTGAGATGACGTTGTATGAAGACTTTGTCACCGAAGAGGTCGAAAAAGGCAGGTCAATTATCGGCCTGTACCCGCTTACTGATGCGCAGGCCAAAACTGACTTCGATTCATGGAAGAAATCGCGAGGCAACTGATGACCTTAGGGGTATACACCGTTGACGCAAGACGGAGCCCCACCACATACTGGCCCCTTCACAAATGCCCACGCATGGTCAAGAGCTTTTATGCAATGCGGCGCGTGTGCAGACCATCACACATGTGCAATGCGGGCCAGTAAAGCCCGGGCGCTGGAAAAATGCTGACTCCATACAAAGTCGTCAGCTTTTTTTACATACAACAGACTGTTGTCAGAACACGGCAACATCATTATTGAAAATTTTCGAATTACATTTATTGCAGCAATCAAGGAGACAAAAACATGAAAGCTACACACACCATCCTGGCCGCCGCCGTCTTGGCCATCTCGGCCACCAGCCTTGCCCAGGCACAACAGGTTCGCCTAATGACTGGACCTCAGGGAGGGTCTTGGTACCCGCTTGGAGGCGCTATCGCAAACATTGCCGGCAAGGAAGGCGTCAAAGTGCAGGTACTGCCTGGCGCAGGCATCGCCAACGTCAAGGCAATCCAGATAGGCAAGGCAGACATGGGGTTTGGAAACTCCATCTCTACCGTCGATGGCGTGGCTGGTCGTGCACCTTTTGAGAAAAAGACCGACAACGTCTGCAACGTGGCAACGCTTTATCCCCAGTATTTTCAGATTGTCGCCAATGCTGATTCAGGCATCACCTCGTTTGCCGACGCCAAGGGCAAATCGATCGCCATTCAGCCCAAAGGCAACACGGCTGAATTCATGACGGTACAAATGCTGGAGGTATACGGCATGACCTACAAAGACATGGACAAGGTTAGCCATGTGTCATACACCGATGCCGTTTCCATGCTCAAAGACAACAACGCCCAGCTTTTCACCCTAGGTACCACCGTACCAGCGTCATCCATCATGGATCTGGCCTCTGCACGCGATATCACGCTGATCTCAGTGCCTGACGACAAGTACAAGGCCATGCATGACCTGAATCCAGGCTACACCAAGCTGATCATCCCTGCAGGCACCTATCCAAAACAGGACAAAGACGTTCAGGCTGTCGCCTACGCCACCCACCTGATCGCACGCTGTGATCTGGACGAGGATACCGTCTACAAGGTGCTCAAAGGTATGGTCGACAACCAGGCTGACCTCAATGCCATCACCCAGGTCATGAAAAAAACCACGGTAAAAATGATGGCGGAAGATATCGGTGTGCCGATGCATAAAGGCGCCGAGCGGTTCTACAAAGAACAGAAAGTCATGTAATTTTGTATGTTTTTTTGCAAAGTTGGGGCATCCCCTCTTTGGCCACGGCCCGCCTGTTGCATGGCGGGCCGTGGCATGACTGATCCGCATATCTTCGCCAGGAATCTGCCATGATGGCCTTACCCACCACCGTCTCTAACCGGTTGATCGTGCTTATCGGCGCGGTAATGTCGGCTTTTCACCTGTATGTGGCGCTAGTCGGCCCACCCCAGGCCTATGTCATGCGAGGGGTTCACCTCGCCTTTGCGCTAGCACTGGCGTTTTTGCTGCTGCCCGGTATTGGCAAGCGCGCACCACGTGTGAGCGTGATTGATCTGATTTTGATGTTGCTGGCCGTCGCTGGCGCGCTATACCCTTCATTCAATCTTGAATATATGGTCACCCGCATGCCCTATGTGGATGACCCAAACATGTACGATTACCTGTTTGGCGGCCTGCTGATCGTTTTGCTGCTCGAAGCAACCAGGCGTGCGACGGGCTGGGCATTGCCCATTATCTCTGTACTGTTTCTGGCGTATGCCTTCACCATAGGCAACCAGTCTATCGGCGCGATAATGGACCAGACATACCTGACGACAGAAGGTATTTTTGGCATACCTTTGTACGTTTCGGCAACCTATGTCATGCTTTTTATCCTGTTTGGCGCCTTTGTCGAACGTAGCGGTGCCGGGCAGCTATTCATGGACTTCGCACTGGCGCTGGCCGGCCATACGGCGGGCGGCCCGGCCAAAGTCGCCGTACTAACCAGTGCGTTGTTTGGCACGGTTTCAGGTAGCGCTGTGGCCAACGTCATGACCACCGGCACGTTTACCATCCCACTCATGAAGCGGACAGGCTATAACGCCGGTTTCGCAGGCGCCGTCGAGGCGGTTGCATCAACGGGCGGGCAAATCATGCCCCCCATCATGGGAGCAGCCGCTTTTGTCATGGCCGAGTTCTTGGGGGTGTCTTACCTAACAGTGGCCGCTTTCGCCATTCTGCCCGCTCTACTGTACTTTCTCGCCGTGTTCATGGCCGTGCACTTTGAAGCCCGGCGGGTAGGCCTGGTGGGCTTGCCCAAGGCCGATCTGCCTCGGCTCAAGGCCGTTCTTGCCGAGCGAGGGCATCTCTTTTTTCCATTGTTTCTCATTGTGGCTGTGCTGCTGGCAGGTTACAGCGCGGCCTTTGCTGCGCTGTGCGGCATTGCGTCGGTAATCCCCACCACCTGGCTGCGCGCCAGCACCCGCAAGGTATTCACACCGTACGTCATCATAGAAACACTTGCGGACGGCGCCCGCAATACCGTCATTGTGGCTCTGGCCTGCGCCTGTGCAGGTATTGTGGTGGGCATCATCACGCTGACAGGCGCAGGGCTGGACTTCACCAGCCTCGTATTGGTGATGTCGGGCGACACATTGTTGATTGCACTCGTAATGACCATGCTGGCGGGCATTTTGCTTGGCATGGGGCTGCCGACCACGCCCGCGTATATCGTGCAGGTAGCACTGCTGGTGCCAGCACTTGTCAAACTTGGCGTGCAGGTTGAGGCGGCACATTTGTTCGTGCTGTATTTTGCGGTGCTGTCCGCCATCACGCCCCCTGTTGCCATGGCGGTGTATGCCGCCAATGGCATTTCACGGGGAAGCCTCATGGATACAAGCTGGGCCGCCGTCAAATTAGGTCTCACTGGCTATGTCATCCCATTTATGTTTGTATTTGGGCCATCGCTCATGCTGATGGGCGACCCACTGACCATAGTTCAGACAGCGATCACAGCAGCAATAGGCGTCATCTGCCTGGCGGGATCACTGCACGGGTACTTCTTCTTTGGTCCCGCCCGCTTCGTAGAGCGCGTACTGCTGATGGCTGGCGCATTTAGCTTGATAAAACCCGGCCTGCTCACTGATGCGATCGGACTTGGCCTGATTCTGCTGGCAATCGTCCTGCAATTGCTGACTCGGCGACGAGGGGCCCGGGCGATTACTCCGCCGGAGGTGTCTTAAATAGTTAGGCCAGGGTCTCTGGAGAGTGGGCCAATAGCCCGCCGTCAGAGACCAGCCCGCCATGTGGTGTGTAGCCGTTGCGGCCCAAAGGCTTAACCCTGCTCACCGGCATAACCCCTATTGGCTGCTTGCATGTATCAGGCAGCGGTTAAAGGTGGAAGCATACAAACACCTTTAACGAGGTAGCGCCCGGTGTGGTTAGCAGTATGTAAAAGTGCCCATCCTCTTTAATGGGGAAGAGCCCAAAGTGCTTATATACCGAAATGCAAAAAACCCGCTACAACGGAAGTTGTAGCGGGTTTTTTGGTTTTGCTTTTGGGGCCTGGATACTACATAGACCCCTTTATATTCTGGTGCAGACGGCGAGAATCGAACTCGCACGGCTTTCGCCACTACCCCCTCAAGATAGCGTGTCTACCAATTCCACCACGTCTGCAGGAAAGAACGAGATTCTAGCACGAAATATCTTTTAAATCTTGGCCCCTCAAGTTTTTTTTGCCGAGGGGCAACTGCCAGCCAGTTACTTGTACGAATTAATTGCTTTGAGCAGGCGTTTTGTCAGCCTCGCCGGTGGCAGGTGCTTGCGCAGATGAAGACTGGGCTGAATGATCAGCACCTTGACTTGCCTGCCCTGTCACTGCATCACTGGCCTGTTTGGCAGCAGTGTCGGCAGCAGTGTCGGCAGTGGTTTGGGCTGCGTCGCCGGCAGAAGAACTGGTGACTGATGAGCTGACAGTGGCACCCGCCGACTCAGCCTGCTTGTCGTTGGCTGACGAAGACGCAGCGGCGGACTCAGCAGGGGACGCTGAGGCAGCTGGCGCAGAAGAAACTGGCGCTTCTGCACTGGGTTGTGCCGACTGGGGCGTTGTGCTGGCTGCTGGAGCTACAGGCACACTTGCACCCTGATCGGCTGCCGCAGGTGCCGCTGGTACGCTGGCGCCTTGATTTGCTGCAGCAGGCGCTGCTGGCACGCTTGCGCCCTGACCCGTTGAAGGCACAACAGGTATGTCAGCCCCGGCAGAAGGAACTTGCGGTGTTTCAAAACCTTGCATGACACCACCCTCGACGGCAGAAGGCCGCGCGGCAGGGTGATGGGCGTACCATGCCAAACCACCGGTCGAAACAAAGAAAATAATGGCAGCCCATTTGGTGACGCGCGACAGAAAGTTGGCTGCGCCACTGGCACCGAAAACGCTGCCGGCAGACCCGCCACCAAACGACGCCCCCATGTCGGCGCCCTTACCTTGTTGCAAGAGAACCAGAACGATAATACTTAGCGACGATATAACCTGAACCGCCAGAAGTGCGGATGACAACCAATGCATTTATGAGACTCCGGGGCCTTAGGCGGCCGCTATACGTAAAAATTCTTGTGCCTGCAATGATGCACCGCCCACCAGGGCGCCATCAATGTCGGGCATGGCAAACAGGCTTGCGGCGTTGACGGCCTTGACGCTACCGCCATACAGCACACGCACCTGAGGGACGCCCAGGCCCTGAAGCCTGGCACGGATGAAAGCATGCACGTCTTGCGCCTGCTCTGGCGACGCACTAAGGCCTGTGCCAATAGCCCAAACAGGCTCATAGGCCAGCACCATGCGGGTAATTTGCTCTGCACCAAGTGCAAGCACGGGCGCCAGCTGGCGCTCGATGACACTGGAGGTTTGTCCAGACTGCTGCTGCTCGTAGGTTTCGCCAATGCACACAACAGGAGTCAGCCCGGCGGCAAGTGCCGCAATGGCCTTTTCGGCAACGAGCTGATCGGATTCAGCATGCAGGCTGCGGCGCTCAGAATGCCCGACAAGCACCCAGCGAGAACCAAAGTCGGCAAGCATGGCAGCCGACACTTCACCCGTGTAGGCGCCCTGCTCATGCGTGCTGACGTCTTGCGCACCCCACGACACTGAGCTGCCTTCAAGGCTGGCCTGCACCTGTCCCAGATACGGAAACGGCACACATACAGCCACCTCGCAATCTTGCACCGAAGCGGCATCAGCCTTGATGCCGTCGAGCAGGGTTGCATTGGCGGCCAGGGTGCCGTGCATTTTCCAGTTGCCTATAACAAGGCGCTTGCGAGTAAGAACTGTGTTCATTCGGGCAACAAATAAAAATTGGGTTAACCCGGCATTGTAGCGTGTTAGTGCCAGCTTCGCATAGCACCGGGCGTGGCGCCGCACGCAGCCAGGCCGCAAGGCCGTTGGCCGGGGCCATCTGCCTGCCTGACTGCAGCTGTGTGCGGCTTTGCTAGCCTGCTTGGGCCGTCTGCTTGGGCCGTCTGGCGGGGCTACCAGACGGGCGAAGCGGCAAACGTGATTACCAGATGGTCGTGTAGCTTGTCGCCTGACTCTTGCTCGCCTGACAATCTGGCACTTAGCACGTTGACTTCCGCGCCGTCAGATTGTCAGGCCGGCAGGTGTTCAAGCAGTTAAGCAGTTACACGGCTAGACGGCTAGACGGTCAGAATGATCTTACCGATCTGTTCACCTGCGTCCATCATGGCATGTGCGTCGCTGGCCTGGGCCAGTGGAAATGTTGCATGCACAATGGGCTTGATCTTGCCTGACTCCAGCAGCGGCCACACCCTTTGCTTGAGTGCATGCGCGATCTCTGCCTTAAACGCGACAGGACGTGGCCTTAGGGTTGAACCCGTCACGGTAAGGCGACGGCGCATGACCTGACTGCAGTCTATCGTGGCCTTGGCACCGCCGAGCAATGCAATAATCACGATGCGCCCGTCATCTGCCAGGCAAGCAAGATCACGATTGATGTAATCGCCGGCCACCATATCCAGAATGACATCTACGCCCCGGCCGGCGGTCGCCTTTTTGATTTCTTCCACAAAATCGTGAGTTCGGTAGTTAATGCCCTGAATCGCGCCGAGGTTCTCAATGGCAGTCACACGCTCGTCACTGCCTGCTGTGGCGTAGACTTTATGCCCCATGGCCGTAGCAAGCTGAATGGCAGTTGTACCTATACCGCTTGCAC
The DNA here is from genome assembly GCA_013416395.1 of Alcaligenaceae bacterium. Taxonomy (GTDB): domain Bacteria; phylum Pseudomonadota; class Gammaproteobacteria; order Burkholderiales; family Burkholderiaceae_B; genus Allopusillimonas. The sequence continues at coordinate 516,590 of JACCEP010000002.1, read as the reverse complement.
CGCCATGCACCAGCAATATATCGTCGCCGCTAAGCTGGCCACGATCAAACACATTGCTCCACACCGTGAAGTACGTTTCAGGCAGGCCAGCGGCCTCAACATCTGACAGCCCGACCGGCACAGGCAGGCACTGCTCGGCTGGCGCAACGCAATACTCGGCGTAACCACCACCTGCCAACAGGGCACACACCCTGTCGCCAACCTTCAGGCCAGTAGCCCCTACGTCGCCACCTACGATCTCGCCAGCCACCTCAAGACCTGGCAGATCAGAAGCGCCCGCCGGAGGTGGATAAGCGCCCTTGCGCTGGAAAACATCAGGCCGGTTGATACCTGCAGCGCTGACCTTGATCAACACTTCACCCGCTTTGGGCTCCGGCATGGGCCGATCGACCAGCTTCAATACTTCTGGACCACCCGGTGTAGATATCTCAACAGCTTTCATAACCACTCCCAAAAAGGCAAAAACTCAACGAAATAACACTTATTATCGCCCGACAACACAGATTTTTCTTTTAAGATCGGTATTGGGCCCCACAACCGGCGCGAGTTGCGCTAAACTCTCGACCTTCTGTTGGTCTGCAGGTTACGGGATAAAAACAGAAACTCATAGGCCTGCACTATACGGGCTCATGATCAGGAAGCGTGCCAGAGCGGTTGAATGGACTGGTCTTGAAAACCAGCGACGGGGCAACCCGTCCGTGAGTTCGAATCTCACCGCTTCCGCCACCTACCTTGCACCCATGGCGGAATTGGTAGACGCAAGGGACTTAAAATCCCTCGATCATTGATCGTGCCGGTTCGATTCCGGCTGGGTGCACCACGACCAATAATAATAAAGCATTTGATTACGCATAGTTACGCAGCCATCATATGCAAATTCGAATTCCCGCCACAACGCCAAACACCGCTAAATAACGCATCTAATCGTATTATTTGCTAATCTATCACGCAATAATCACGCAACGGATTACGCAAATGGCGGCTTATCGAAAGAGCGGCAACGGGTGGCGGGCAGAAGTCTTCAAATCGGGCGTCAGAGAGTCACGCTCATTCCCGACAAAACGGGAGGCGCAAGAGTGGGCGACGCAAAGAGAAATCGACCTAGCCGCCCGCAAGTCCGGCAAGATTAACCGCTGGACGCTGGCCGAGGTGCTGGGCCGGTATATGACAGATATCAGCCCAACCCGCGCAGGCGAAAAGTGGGAGGTACTGCGCCTGAAAGCCGTGTGCCGCGATCCCGTCTCTAATATAGTAATGCAAGATATCAGCCCTGCCGACTTGGCGGACTGGCGCGACAAGCGACTAAAGACCGTAAAGCCTTCTTCGTGTCTGCGAGAGATTAATCTACTCAAAGCGGTCTGGAAACAGGCCCTGCGTGGTGAGTGGGCTTATACGGACGCCGACCCATGGAAAGAGGTCAGCAAGCCCGCCGACAGCCGCGCCAGAGAGGTGATTTTTACCGATGCGCAGGTAGATAAAATTGTTGGTGCGCTGGGCTATACGGGCGGACAACCAGCCAGCAAGCGCCAGCAAACCGCCGTGGCATTACTGCTTTCACTCGAAACTGCCATGAGAGCGGGGGAAATCATCCGGCTCACCTGGGGTAATGTGCATCTGGATCGACGCATTGTGCACTTGCCGAACACCAAGAACGGCGATGCGCGAGACGTGCCGTTATCGAAAAAGGCTGTACAGCTAATAGAGAGCATGCGCGGCTTGGATGAAACACGCGTGTTTACGATTTCCTCTGCCCTGCTTGATGTGTACTACCGGCAGGGTCGAGCATTTGCTCAAATCGAAGGGCCAACCTTTCACGACGCAAGGGCCACAGCGATAACTAGACTGTCCAGCAAGTTAGAATTATTAGAGCTGGCCCGCATGGTGGGCCATCGCGACCCGCGCTCACTGATCAGGTATTACCGCAAGACCGCCACAGACATTGCTGCAAAACTAGACTAAGCCATCCTTCGGGGTGGCTTTTTTTTCGCCTATCGAATGCCGCGAACCCAAAGCCACCATATAACCAACCAGTACGAAAACATTATTTTGCCCCCCTTACCGCGTCATAGGTACGCTCGCAGGTAAGCCCCGCTATTCTGAGCCGGTCAGCGAATTCGCCCACGTGTCCTGCGCGGTCGTTAAGTTCTCCAAGCACGACGGCAAGCACTCCGATGGGATCGGTATCCGGCTTGCTCTGGCTTCCGCTGGTAGCGGTGGCAAGGAGGCTTGCGTTACGGGCACGTAGCTTTGCGATTTCGTCGCGCAGCCTGTTAGAAGCCACAGCGCTATCAGCCAAGTCCACGGCCAGCGCCTCGTTTTGTTCGACTGCATGATCACGCTCATTCTCCACGGCAGCGGTGCGCTGCAATTCTATGTCTCTGGCTGCCTGCACGGACGCGGCCACGGCTTTGGCCTGGTCTGCCTGCATGGTTGCTATTTTTGTGCCGTAGCGCCAGCCCTGCACCAACCAGGTCGCGCCAGCAGCCGCTGCCACCAACACGAGCCATGCGATTACTTGAGGCCGGATAAGCACATGATCCTCTCTGCTTTGCGACGGTTATGCAGGCCTTGGATGAAGTTGTTGCCAACATTCGACCAGTTGGGCGTCCCGTTTGGCTTGTAGGCCAGCAGATCACAGCCACGCTCGATATCCCCTGCGTTGATGGCTGACACCGAGGCGCTTTTGCATGTTGCAGGCCAACCAACGTTGTGGGCATGGCTGGTCAGCGCGTCCCACACCCTCTGCGGAACGGCGACCTTGATACACTTTTGCAGTTCGCGCTGCGTGTCGATGACTACTTGCGTCTCGACCTCTTTGCACTTGGCATCGCTCCAGCGCTCACCCACGACCACCGGGTACGGGCTGGTGTACTTGGTGATGCCTTTGCACACAGTAGGCAGGCCTCCGGCCAGCTTATCGGCATACACGATGTTCTGGCCTTCGCCCTCCCACACTCCTAGAAAGCGCATCAGGTCGGGATTAGCGGCCAGCAACGTAGCGCCGCCCACGAAGAAAAACGCAATGATCTTATGTTTCATCTGCGCCTCACTATCCGCCACAAGGCAGACCAAAATCGCCCCATGAAGGGATACTTACTGAATAGGTCTGGCAGCTTGATTGCGATCAAAATCAGGACGTACGACGCCCATAAAATCAGCACAATAGTGTCCAACGTAATGCCGTATATCACGGCTCCGCTAAACGTGGCTATCGGTGCATTGAGGCCGTCGTCTTGCATCATGTTTCTCATCCTATGGGGCACAATCGCCTCCGTTTGATGGTCGTAAAAAAGCCCGCTCAGCGGCGGGCGTGCTTGCTTTGCAATGGTCGTAAAAAAAGCCCCTCGAAAGGGGCTTGAAAAAATGCTCAAGATATCTAAAAATCGTCAGAGTCTTCGGTCAAATTCCAATAATCAGATTTTTCAACGAAGGAGGCATCGGGCTTATAATGCGGCTTCACCAGCGACAAATGGGGGCGTTCCCAAGCAATGTTTCTCTTGACGACGCGCGCCGGAACCCCCGCGGCAATACAATTATTTGGAATACGGCCCTTCACAATCGCGCCATACCCAATAACCGAGCCGTCCCCAATGGTGGCACCTCCCAACACGACAGCTCGCCGCGCTAGCCACACATGGCTTCCCATTGCAATGTCTCGCGGCATATTAATGCGTTTACCTGTAGTCACGTCAAAGATTGGATGTGAGTCGTCCGTCTTTATTTCATTCGAGGATGAAATCATGCACTCATCCCCGATGGTGATATGCGACCGCTCAACTGCCGAAATCATGCATCGCGAGGTGCATGTTACGTTGTTGCCGATCTTTACGGAAGAATCCAAGCCAACTCGAATATGCGCCAGGAGTCCTTTTTTCATGATGTTGCAGCTACCAATCTCAAGGGCTCCGTTATCACTATCAAAAGCAACTTCCAGAAAGTTAATGCGCGCCGCAGAATTTACTTTCAGGACGTTGTTGCTGCCTTTGAAATTAATCGTCACATCGACGGCGGGGCCATCGAAAATTATGACGTTTCCCTTGCTGTCATTATATGGCCCGAGGGATCGAATTATAGGCATACGATTTGTCGTTGAGATTAAGTTAATGGGCAGCGCAACCATAACATAAAGGCTATCTGACTATCTACAATTCCCCATTATTTAAGCGGTTGCGTAGGTATGCACACTCAAGCGCCAGAGCCTCATCGTAGCGAACCCCAAGGCGACTGCCAGCGGCCCGGTATTCCTGGATAACCTCACCATCCTCAATAATTTCTGGCTGTTCATCCCACACATCCAGGCACAGCAAACCGTAATCAAACGCGTCCAGCCCTTCCAAATTAAAAGCTGCCTGTACACGCTGCGCTATCACGCCAAAATGCCACCTAGCATCACTTCCCTTTTCAGCAACGGCATTATTAAATTTAAACTGACAAAATTGCACATTCGCCCAAGCCCTCAGCGCGGCATCGTCGATAGGTGTAATTTTCTGCTTCTCGTTTTCGTCTGACGTATTAATAGTGCCTGCCGCCGCATACACCTGCTTAACGCGAACCGAGCCTGAACCAATATTATACAAATCATCTAAGATTGGCTCAAAAGCCCCGGTTGAATTGATGACCGCCCACCGCCCGAACGCCGTGCCGGAATCCGAAGCAACCCCAAGGCGAACATCAGAGCCGTTATAGCCTGCAAACATAACGTCCACGGACGAGGCCCGAATCCCCCCGATCAACGCGCCGCTTCGCAACGCCTCAAAACTATTGCCGGTGCCGATGGTGTTACCTTGCAGCGGAGCGTACCCGGACTTGGCGGTAAACGTAGTTGTCCCATTTAAGTCGGTTGATCTGCTGTTGAGCCCATCTGTAAATTCACGTATGGCCCCTGGGTACGTGCTATCGCCATTTCCGTAGTACGACACTCCCGCCCCGCTAGCGGTAGCTGCGCCACTCGAACGAATAGCAAGAGTTTGATCTGTTCCGTTCCAGCTTGTAATCAGGGAGGAGAAACCAGAGTTGTTGCTGCCCTCTCGGGTATCGAAAACATCAAGCCGGTTGTCTCGGTAACGGAAGGCGTTATAGAGATGTCCTACGCCCGCAGACTCCCAGGCCGACACTGCGTAGTCGGCTCCCCTATTAAACGCTACGGAAACTTTAGTATCGTCCAGCGGGGAGGTATCGGCAGCAGGGCAAACTAAGGTTGTCATGGCGGAGGAAAGGGGCTTTTCCCCTGCCTCGCCTTTTGGCGCACGTATTGAATAAATTTTCTTGGCCCGGTACGTGCCGAACTGGATTCCATAAGTAGTCGCTGGATTCCAAGCGCCCCGTGTCGCGGCCTTCGCTGTCTCCACCCACTTGACGCTAGAAGTTGGCGGGAGGTTAATATTGTCCGCGCCCACGCTGGCCCAGTTGCGGCCCTCGAAGGTAACAATGTCGGCAGAATTCCTCCAAGTATCAATCATCTGCACCAGAAGCTCGTCGCCGCGAAGCGTCATGCCTTCCGGCTCAAACGAATTCGGAAACCCCAACGTAGGATGGTTTAATAGCTCATCGCGCGTATAGTCTGACGTTGGCCCATCCACGTATATAGTGCGAAGTAGATCACCCTGCAAGGTATGAACCGTGACGCCCCGCTTTCCAAACGGTCGCACAAACCCCCACAGACAATAAATATTCTTGCCGTCGCAGGCGAGTCCTTGCAGTGTCGATCCGTCCCTATCTGGCAGGCCGCGAATCGCAACAGGCGCGTAAATAGGATCAACATTTAGTGGGTTTACTGCGGCTTCAACTTCTTTTCTATTGTACAAAAACAGAGTGCGCCCCGCTGCCTGCGAATGACGTGCAACTATGACAACGTATTTTCCATCTGTGCTTGCTGCGGGCGTGGCACCAATGTATGACTCGAATCTGTGGCCGCTCCCCGCATTTCCGAAAACACGGTAGCTGGTTATATCGCCCTGCGACGTGCTTGCGCCCATCCACTTAATCTTAGACCATCCCTTACCTCCACCCGTGCTTACCGATATTCCGTCCGGGGTAACTGCTGTTGTGTAAAGCCACAAATCTGACGACTCGACCAAGGCGGACAGATCACAGGCATGGCTCATGTTTAACAGGCTGGTGAACTGGACGTGATATATTTCGCTGCCATCGGAGACATAATTAAATTCTGTAATCCGCGACCTTTCATCTGAAGCGAATGATCCTCCCGAAACAGACTGGGAAACAAATATCTTTTCTTTCCCCTCATGATTTACATAGGCCACGCCCTGTGGGGGGAGCCACGCACTTGGATATATGGATGTGTCCACCACACTATTGTCAAAACCGAAGAATGGTTGGCACACCAGCTTTTGAACGAGTGCAGGTTGTTCTGCCGCTGTCACCAAGGCGATTAAATTTCCGTTTTTCGCCTTAACAATCCCCGGCCCGTGGTATTGGCTAAGGTCAACAAGAGACGTATCTACAACGTACTCGCCAGGAGGAACGTACGCGCCCGGCCCGGCATCGATAAACGCAGACGTGCTATCGGCTACGCCAGTCGGATCAGCCCCCTCGTCATTCACGCTTATTCTTTCCGCGTTGCGATCCGCTTGGGTGCGCCCCGGGCCCGGGCCAACGCCCATCATGGCCGACCCACCAGGGCCAGCGAGATTTGAGACAAACACGTCAAAATCAAACTGGGACGCTGCGCCGGAAATATCGTCTTGCGACCAGACAAGCGCCCCATACCAGTCGCGCAGCTCGAACGTATAGACCTGCGCCGGGTCGAGCCACAACACAGCCTCGCCGCGAGAGTCCAGTACGACCGGGTTTGTATTAAACGCGGCCTGCGCTTTATCTTTCCATGTTGGCGTTAGGGTGGTAGTTTTATTCTGGTAGGTATAGAGCGTAGCCCCGACCATGGGACGGCCGTTTTGATCAATCGCTTGGAATCGGGTGCTGGTATAAGATATTGCCATAGGGTGGACTCGCAATAAAAAAGCCCCGCACAGTGGCGGGGCCGATAATTGGTTTTTTAATTAACTAAAGGTATTTAATGGAAGGCGATACTCTTTTTGGCTTTAACCCAATATTCTTGGGCTACTTACTTGCGGCGATTATCTTGGCTTGGTGGAACGGGCGGAAGCGCTAAGATGCCGCTGTATACGCCAGCCGGGGCAAGTAGGTCTGCTAGTGAGCGGCCTGTCTGTGGCGCAGTAAGCGCTGGCGCTATTTGTTGTGCGCCGCGTTGCTGCAAAGCAGACTGCACAGCTCCAACCTGATCGCCGATGCCTAGTATCTTGATGCCCTTACCAAAGCCGCCCAGCATATCCAGTGCACGGCTCACCAGCGCCGCTGATGTGTTGCTGTTATTCACAGCGCTACCTTTCGGCTGATTAACCATCGTTCGACTGACGCGGCTTAGGGCGTGTAGCTGGGCTATTTCTTCCGGGCTAAAGAAGTTAGCCAGTTTGCGGTCGCCAATCTGTTCCAAGGCTTTGGTGAAACTGGACGCGCTGAACTTGGCCGCTCCAATATCGTCTGGCATGCCGGAGAGCGCCTTTTCTTTTAGCCATTGAGCGATGCTGTTTTTTGCAACCCCCATCGCGCCCGGGTCGGCTCTCAGATTGTCAGCCAATGCCTGCACGTTATCCACGCTGGCTTTCTTTGCTGATGATCCGAGAATGAACTCAGAGACGAATTTATCAGGCTCTACGTCGCGCAGCGCAGCCTTCAGGGCGGGCGATGCATCAATCTTGCTGAATCTGTCGCGCGCCAGCCCGCGAGCAACTTTGTACGCCTCTTGCGCCTCGACGCCCGCCTCGCCAAATATTGGCGTGTCTTCAAGCGCGTTTCTGACTTTATTTACAGCCAGTGCCTGTCTACCCTTTCCTTGTTTGTAAAGATCAGAGGCAAGGCCACTTAAAACCGAGTCGGTTTGCTGTGCGGTATTGACATTAAATGGTATTTTCCCGGATGAAATGTCGTTCAATATCCCTTTGGCTTCAGATGGCAAGAATCGACCCAGCTGATTTTCATCAAGCGCGTCGTTTGCCGCTTTGGAAAAAGCCGCCCTATCCATTTGTGCGTACCGGCCTTCTGCGTCCCTGACGCCTTTGTAGGCAGCATCTACCGCCGCTTTCCTTGGCTTATCAATGTCTCGAAGCGACCTGATCAGCTTATCGCCTGCAGACACAGCATCGTCCGCGCCATCACCGCCAAGCTGGTTTATGCCGCGCACCAGCGCCGTGTTGTTATCGGCCTGCAGTTGCGAGAGGTTTCTACCTCCAGAAGCGCCGGTATTGGCCTGCATCTTGGCAAGGTTCATTTCTCGCGTGATCTGGCCGGGGTCTTGCGTGAGCATGCCGCGTGTGGGCGTTGCTCCATCAACCATTCGAAAATCGGCCAAACGTCGTAGTGCTTCGGGGTCAAGATCGCGGCCAGAGCGCATCGCCTGCGCCGCCTCTTGCTGCAATTGATTCTGCACACGCGCTGGCAGCGTATCCCAATCTACGCCAGACTGACGCAATGAACCCCGCACACGCTCAAGCACCTGTGTTGGGCGCATAGCATTGACACGACCCATAACGGCCTGCCCTGCCTTTTGTGCGCCTGCCACAGCCATGGGTGCCGCCAAGCCACCAGCCAAAGCCGCAGCGCCTTGTGCTAATGGCCCGCCGCCTGCTTCACGCACAGACCCACCGGCCAGCCCAGCGCCTGCGGCAGATGAAACTTGGCTTGATGGACTTGCAGCAAAACCATGCAGTGCGGCTTGTGTAACGCCAGACGCGCCCCTAGCAAGCGCGCCAGCCCCGCCAGCAATGCCGCCAGCGCCCGCCATGAGTCGCGCCGCATCACCTATCACGCGCTCGTTCGCGCTTTGAGGTTGCGGCAGGCCAAGGCTGTCAGCTAGTGATTGTGCAGCCGTGCCGGTTGCCGCCGCTTCTGGTAGCCCAACAGCGCGAAGCATGGGGTTTACAGCCTGGCGTATCGGCTCAGTGCCGACTTGCGCGGCCTGCCCTAGACCCTCAATGCCATACCGAGCAGTCAGCCCAATCTGGCGCGGAATCTCCATCAAGGTTTCGCCAAATGACTGACTGACGGGCTTTTTCTCTTGCGCGTACTGGCCAAAGAACTGCGAGCGCACAGCGTCAATCTGATCTTGTGGCGCACGCGGGGCTACAACCTGATCGAAGTACTGCTGTTGCGCCCGCTGCTGATCTTCGGGGGATAGCTTTTGGAATTCAGGGTTTGCTGCAACCTCTTTCCATGGCGTGGGCGCTTTGGCTTGAGGCTCTGGCAGCGTCCCTGCCTGCGCGGTAGGCATAATGAAATTCATTGCTTTTTCAGTCCATGAGGCCCGCTTATCGTACGCAGGCACGCCGGGGCGCAGAAACTTATCGGTGAACAGTTTGCCAGCCGTCTGCGCGTCTTGAGCGCCGCGTATACTATCCAGTACGCGTGACTCTGGCGTACCGGTCAACTCATGCAGCAAAAACCCGTAGTTTGTTTCCGGGTCTTCAATGCTCATTTTGTGCTGCTGCGCGAATTGCTCAAACTGTTTTCGGCGCGGCCCCGTCCATTGCGCCCAACCAAAGCCGCCACGTGATCCGGGCACCGTCGGCGCGCGCTCATTGATCGCTTGCAGCCCATCGCTCTCGTACGCAAGCTGGCCGACTATGCCTGCTGCCTGCTGAGGCGTTAATTTAAGGTCGCTCGATAGCCGCTTGATAATCTGCGGCGCAAGTTGGTCAAACGCCATTTATCCACCCCAAAGGTTTGAGAAGTCGCCCGGCTGCTTCTGTTGCGCTGCTGGCTGCGCGGGTTGCTGCTGCTGCGCACCGCCCTGGGCCTGATCTTTAAGCCTGCCTTGAGCTGTCACAATCACAGATCGCAGGTTATTTAGCGCTGCTTTGAACTGCTCTGGTGACTGCGCCCGCTTAATCGCCGCAAGTGCGTTTTCTGCCTTGCTGCCTTCAAAGTCGGTAATTGCCCCGCCGCCTTTCAGGTCTTGGTAGGCGCGTAAAAACACCTGTCCTTGCAATTGATCAAGCTGTACGCCAAAGTCCCGCGCATCAGGCGTGAGTGTAGGCAATGCGCCAACGTACGGGCCGACCGCTTGATTTAGGCCTTGATGATTCATGACGCTGTCAATGGTGGATAGCATGAGGTCGGTGTCTGCGAGTGCTTTTGGTGCGCCAAGCTGGCCTTGCGCTGTTGCTTTACCTACCTCGGTGCCGCGAGCGCCCGCCTCTGACATGGCGAATTTATTATTCGGATCGACCGTAATAGGCATGATGGGCTGGCCTGTCTGCGGGTTCTTTAGGAACTCAACCTGCCCGTTATTGCCGACCTTAAAGAAGCCATCCGTGCTTTGCTGTGGCGCTGATCCTTTGGTCATATCCTGATCAAGCCGCGCCTGCTGAATCGTTAGCCCGCGCTCTTTAAACGCATTGTCGATTTGCTGCTGCGCGGTTAGTGTCTGGTTTTTCAGGATCGTGACATAGGCTGGGTCGTAGTGCTGAGGCACATCATTGATCGGCAGGCCCATTTGCTGTGCTTGCTGCAGCGCCTGCTGATACGTCGCCTCATCTGTCACGCCGCCAACTAGCCGCCCAATCAAATCTAACTGCGCTTTGGCCTGATTGAGCTTGGCTGTCTGCTGATCCATGCCAAACTTCTGCTGGCCTTGGATGGCTTTCGAAAAATCAAGCGCCTGCCCCGGCGCTGCCTGCGCGATCTTTGGCAGCATGGCAGGATTAATGCCGCCCTCTGGGGTGAAGGCGTCCGGTGTGCGCAGCAGGTCAGCCAAAGCACCTTGCCGCTGCGCCTCCTGTTCTGCGGTGCGCATATCCAATTGCTTTTCCTGCACGGCAAGCTGGGCCATCTTGTTTTGCGCTGGCGAATTGATCTGCGGATCCCGGAAGCTCATCGCAATGCGTGAATCGATCATATTTATTCCTTACCCGAAAATCTGTGCGAGCGAGTTGGTTGCGCCGCCCAGTGCGCCGCTCCATGCGTTGGCTTTGCCGATATAACCAGAAGCCCGTGCGTTACCTGCCTGCATCTGCGCGTTACCAATATTGGTCGCCGACTGAGCGCCAAGGCTTGCAAGGTTATTAACCGCTTGCTGTCCAGTACCCGCCACGCCCGACAATCGGTTGTAGATGTTGGACATATCGTTATTCCAGCGGTTGTACGAATTACCAAACTCTTGTGATGCAAGCCCGCTATTAAATTCATTCAGGTCTTTTAATGCCCGGCCCGAGTCGTAACGCCCTGCTGCCGCTGCGCCCCGGTTAATAGCCTGCTCGCCCTGCTGAAGCCGGAATTTGTAGCCAGGGTCTTCCAGATAGTCATCCATGGAGAAGCGGCGCAGCAGGCTTCCGAACTGATGGTCGCTGCCAGCGGCCTGCATGGCTTGCTGTTGCGCGGCCTGCTGCTCTGCCAGGCGCTTTTCGATGGCCGCGTTAAGCCCGGCCTCATCGATGATGCTCTGGCCTTGCCCACCGCCGCCGTTGTACGCAACCTGACGCCCGGTGTCCTGATCTGAGCCAGTACCATCGTAGACCGTCACGTACTGCTGCTGCGGCTGGCCTCCAAACAGCGACATTGGCGTAATCATGCCGCCGCCTTGACCGCCTGGGCGTGACGCCTGCGACTGCCCACCACCGCCGCCGCCACTGGTGTACTGCGGCAATAGCTCTGCGCGTATCTGCTCTCGGGTCTGTGCTTGCGATGCGCCGCCCGTGTTAGGCGCCAGACCCATAAGGTGCGATAGCTGGTTTAGCGCCAGCCCGCCCGTTTGACGCCACGGCTCCATATCTGAGCGCGTCTGGTCATACTGCCTGCGCTGCTCTTCGACCGCTGCCTGGGCTGATTTCTCTTGTGCCTTAGCAGCACTGTCTGCTGCGTCAGACCCCATTGCACCGCCAGCAATGCTGCCGACCGCGCCGATAATCCCGCCTACTGCTCCGCCCATTTGGACACCCCCAATAAAATCATGTCGCGCATGCGCCCTCGGTGGCGCACGGCCTTTGTTAGCCTGCCATCCTCTATAAACCCGACAGAGCGCGCGTAACGCACGGCATGGCGGATGTAAGAAGGAATAAAGCAAAATACTTTTTCTGCATCGGTGTTTGAAAACATCCAGGCGAGCGCAGCTATTCCTGTGTCCACATCAGCGCCAACGGGTGAGAAGGCATGCGTCTCATAGCACTCACCCTTGACGCGCTTAAAGGCAAACAGGCCTGCGCCCCATGTGAGGTAATGCACGTCAGGGTGAATGACAGGCACAAACGACGCGCCATCGGCCCCATCAGACACCCAGCGCCATACGCGTGGGTTGGTAATGATCGACGCAATTAGCGCCGGGTCATCGGTGCGCTCAAGAAACGGTTTCATACCCGGATGCCACCATGTTCACGCCTGCCGCCACTGATGCCTTGGCCTGTATGGCACTGCCCGTGCGCAGCGTCTGAGCAATCGCCTCGCCTACGATGCGTGATTCGCCAGGGGCCAGATTGCGCTCCCATAGCACCGAGTTTGTCGCGTCAGCCGTGCCACCTGGGGGCACCAAGTACACCGTCACATCTTCAACGCCTACGGTTGTGTTTGTCACCGTCATGGCTGAAATGGTGGTGACTGTGCCGGCGGGCACCGAATACAGCACAGCCGCGCTCGTACCAAGCGTAGAGCCAGGCACAAGCGTTTTTGGTTCGCGTCTCATAATTACCTCGGAATAACGGTTAATGTCGGCGCGGGGCCAACTGGATACTGGAAATCAATCACATCGCCTGCGTTTAGCTCGATTAAGGTCGCGCTGACCGGAATGGTTGTCGCGGCCCTCGTCATGGTTAATGAGGCCCAGATAATGGCCCCGTCGATATTGATCGCACAACGGGCCGTGGCAACAAATGACACAGGCGAAGCGACTGGCGTAATTTGGGTAAATGGCAAAGGGGTGGCGTTTGTCTCATCCTTGTCGGTGGGCACGGTGGCAAACACCATCGGATCAAAAGCCCATTCCCGCTCGCCAGCGGCCTGCACAACCATCTGCAGCGCGTCAGAGTCTGCTGTGGTTTCAGGTGGAAACGCAGCGGTGATGACTTCCTCGAAAATCTGGTCTATGTCAGGCACTTCTGAGGATTCACCGCCAAGCCTGTGCAGAACGCCCTGCAGCGCCCGGTAAAATTCAGGCGTCATGGATACTTTGGTGCTTTGCGGCCTGCCGTTACGGTCTTGCGATTGAAACTGGCCCATGGCGATACGAGCTGGGAAGAACGCTAAAGGATCACTCATGATTGCCCCGGCTCACCGAGCAGCACAGCGCCAAGAATCACCGCGTTTACCGGGTCAGTGATGGACACCTCCCATACGCGCTGACGTCCTGACCCTAAGCGCTCGAACTTGCAACGCATGCCGTATTCGCCCACCTTTCCCATGGTCGCTGTGCGCGTGTTGCTCCATGTGTGGCCGCCATCATTTGAGTGCCTAAGCATAAGTTTTGGCTCGCTACCTTGCCCGATGGGTAGGCCAACGCCTGCTTGCAAGTCGATCTGCAGGCTGGCGTAGAACACGCGCACCAGATCAGCATCTTCTGAGAGGGTGGCTCTGACGCGCTTAATAATGCCGCCAAAGTCTGTATAAAGGTCAGGCACAAGACGGTATAGCTTGCCGTTTTCCCAGTCGCCCACCATGTGATCGCGTCCAAGCATAAAGTGGCAATTCGAGCGGTGCCGGTGAAGCGTGCCGAGTAGCTCATCAAACCAGCACCATTCGTGCCAGTAGCCCGCGCCCACGTCCAGCACCCAAGTCTTATCTGCCGATGGGAAATTCAGCACATACCACGTATGGCCATCAGACTGGTAGGTGTAGGCGGTCGCGTCATCGATGCGCGAGTAGTGACGTATCGCCCATTCCAGCGCATGGTTTGACACGCGTACCGGGTCGTAGCCATTCATGCGCCACACAATCCCATCGCCCCGACGGTCTTTGCCCAGCCAAAAGATGGTGTTGTCCGCCTTTTGCACCGTGCCGACCGCTGCGCATCCGGTTTCGCCAAAAGCATTGCCCGAGCGCTCAATGGGAAAGGTCGAGTTGCCGGTGTTGACCCATATCTCAAAACTGTTGGTGCCAAACAGGAATAGCTCACGATGATCGACAATGCCCGCAATGAGCGGATCAGGGTCGCCCTCTGCGCTCGCGTACTCGGTGCCCACCCATGAGCTGCCGTCGCCAATGTCGGAAATATAGAACCGGCCAGAGCCATCGCCCCCGACAATAAAGTACCCATCAAGATACTGCGCCCAGGTCACACCATTAGGGAAGTCGGCGTCCGTGATAAGACCGGCCACGCCTGACGCGATATCAACCAGATAGCCCCGGCTGCCATCAACCATGAGCACTTGGGTGCCGTTGTGCGCCATGCCAACGTGGCCGGTGGTGGTGCCAATTGAGCCTACCGATGAGGCGCTGGACTCGGTGACTTTGTAGCCTTCATTGCCAGAAACAACAAACGCCACGCCAGAGGCCACGATAGCGCCCCGCACAGGCCCTGTGCCGATCGTTTGTGCAACTTCAAGCCCAGCGGTAGGGTATAGCGCAAATTGCGTCTTGCCGCCCTGCTCTGAGGCTTCCACGTACCAGTTGATCAGGCGTTGCGCCGACTGGTTAAGGCTTCGGGTCTCGTAGGCGGGACCAACAAAGGGAATACGGATTCTTCGCATGGCCCTACCCGCTCACAAACGAGCCGTGACGCCGCGAAAGAAACGGATCAAAACTCGACTCGTCCATATCGGCGTTAATGTTGTTGCGCATGATGATGGCTTTAGCCTCGACCGCTTGGCCGATAAGGTCAACCGCAACAGGCCGTCCATAGACGCCGCACAGATCGACAGCCAGAGCCAGAGCCAGAGCGCGACGGTATCCAGGCGGTAAAACGAGGTCATCAGCAGGCGCAACAGGCACGTCAAACTGCATGCCCACGCGTAAATGCAGGGTCGAACCAGTGCCGGGATGTGGCCATATATCGATGTGGCCATCGGGCATGTCTGGCGTGTAGCGCAGGTATTCAGGTCGACCATAGCCCGATTTATCGGTAATGCCGTCAAAGCGGTTGTTTCCAGTCACCCACACCGGCGTATCGACCGCACCATTGCGCACAAAGGCGCTGTAGATGGTAAGGGGTCGGTCTGCGCTAATGTCGCCTGTAGGGCCGATGCTGTAGCGCATGGCCCCGGTAAGCGGGTGCGCAATCTCGATTGACTTGTAGATAGTCAAGCGGTCAGCAGACCACATTTCTAGCAGGTCAGAGAGCGCCTGCATGCCGTCCAGCAGTTCGTGGCCGGATATCGACTCACCCGCTGCCAGAACGCCGATTCGCTTAAAGGCGCGTTCGATGATTTCAATGGCTTTTGCCATTACCTCTCCATCAAAGACGGAGCCGAGCGAAACGCCCGGCCCCTACCTACTTACTCAGTGATGCGCGAAGCGTGTAGCCCGCGAACCACTGCGAAGCCGTACAGCACGTCAATACGCGTGGCCTCGGTGTCGTTAGTAAAGTCCCCGCCGGTCATCACGCGTACGCTAAAGCCGTTAGGCAGTCGCGCGGTGTAGCCTTCGCAGCCCGGCAGAACTTCCAACGGGGCCATGGCGGCGGTGAACGCATCACGGTGGAACATGAGGTTTTGACGGTAAGCGGTGCTAGCAGAGCCTGTAAAGACCAGCGCAGCTGCTGCGCCAGGCAGTGCCGATACCGTCTTATTCGGCATGCTGGAGACAATCGCCGGGTAGATGGGGATGGTTAATGTAGCGCCCGTTGCGGCCACATCTGCAGTGACGGTGAATTGCTGCAGGTGAGCGTACGGCAGGCCGGTCAGGGGATGCACCGCATAGACGCCTGCAATGGTGAATACCGTGCCTTTGGTGAAGGTGTCCAGGTTGGCCAGCCCTTTGACGGAGATGGAGGTAGCGCCAGACGCTGGAGCGCCGTTCATCGTGACGCCAGTGACCTTGTTGCCGTTGGTGTGGATGGGGCACGATTGATGCTCGTAGAAGTCCGCGCCCTGAGCCTCACCGATGGAACCGCGCAAAAAACCTCGGTCAATCTCTTTCTTGGCGTGAAACAGACCCTTGGACGAATCGACCAACTCAAGGTTGGCGTCAGACGAAAAGACGGTCGTACGGTCGCCGGCCGGAGCCATGTAGTGCTGCAGCTTGCTACGCGCCTGGCCGTAGGTTTTCATCGCAGCAGGCAATGACCCTGCGGTGCCAACAAGGTTAGGTACGCCAGCGTAGGCGCGGGCTAGCATATCCGCCTCGACCACAGATGAAAGCGTCTGCATGGCTGGGCGCAAGAAACGCTCACTGAACTCGGTCAGGTCAAGCTTCTTTTGTGCCGAGCCAAACTGAATACCCGCATGCTTTTGGGTGTCCAGCTTCAGATTGACCTTGCGCTCACCGAAGTTGGTGGGCGATCCGCCGCCAGCGAACACCGCGCCGTCATAGATGATGGGCACGGGCGGGATCTTGATATCAACGTTATCGCCCTTTTTAAAGCCGTTGACAGCTTGGCCGAATTCTTCTTGTCGGCCCTTGTTGATGTTGGAAATGAACGGGGCTTCTTCAGCCAGCATCTTGGCCGCTTCGCGAGCGATCATCTGATGCGTTAGAACGTTGGTGGTTGCCATGTGTACAGCTCCTGATAGATTTGGTAATTACTTTCGGTTCGAAGCGAACCACTCCGCATCGGACATTTGGGCGGGGTCTTTGGTGAACTGACCGCCCGTGCCGCGCGTTGGGGTGATTGGCTTTGGTGCGCTGGAGGGTTTAACGGGAGGCGGCGGTGTTGCCTCGGTCTTTGGCACTGAGAGTTGCGCTTCAAGCCGTCCAAACTCACGCGCTGCCATTAAGGGCGTCATCTGTGCGATGCGATGGGCAACGTCGGGGTTCATGGCCATGTGGTACGCAATCTGCGGGCCTTTTTCGCTACTGACTATGAGTTCCTGCATGGAGTCCGTCATGGGGACATCTTCAGCAGCCGAGATAACGTCAGCAAAGTCGGGCGTATCAGCGGCGAAGGCTTGCGCCCGCTCTTGATAGGTGGCAAAAGACTGTGTTCGCAGCTCTTGCTGGGTGCGCTCTTGTTGCTGCTGCTCTCGTTCAGAAAATGCCTTAGACACTTTCTGCTCTGCCTTCCAGTCGGCAAGCTCTTCCATGTACTGACCGTAATCCGAGTATTGCGACGGGTCGGGCTTTTCTGGCGCGGTCACTGGCTTTTCTGCCGGTGCCGATGGGTTGCCGCCCCTCTCTGCTAATCCTCGGTAATACGCCGCTTGGCGTTCTGCCTCGTGACGTGCGCGTGTCAGTTCATCGATGCGACGTTGCACAGTGGTCTTTTTCTCGGGCCGCTCTGCAACTTCTTCGCCTTCTGGGGTCTGGTTTTCCGGTTGATCTACCTGCGTATCGACTTCGGGCTGCTTTGGCGCGTCAGGCTGATTGTCGTGGTCATCCAGTTGGTCCATGGTCTCTTGCGTGCTCATAATGAATTTCCTTGTCCGGCATCATCCACCGGGGGCGCAAGCTCATCTACAGGCGCTATACCCATACCGGGAGCTTGATCCGGCATAGAGCGAATTGGGGCTTGCTCAGGCATTAAAAAACCCGCACTTGGCGGGTTATTGGTCTGAGCGTATGCGCCGGGCTGCGGCGGTTGTGGCTGATCTGGCGGCGATCCGGTCTGGTACGCAGCGGCTGCCAATGGCTGCGGTGGCATCATTTGCTCAACCAGTATCTTGACCATGCCACGGATTTCTTCTGTATCAATGCGGCCTTGTGCGTTAATTTCAGCAACACGAACACGACTATCAGCATCGATCTTCGATTTAGCCAACCCGGATTTAGCCTCTTCAAGCTCGCCCTGCATCTGCTGCATGACTTGCTCCATCTGCGCCATTTGCTGCTGCACCTCGGGCGGGATAGGCATTTCGCCCTCTTCTTCGCCGCGAATCTCTGGTGGAATCGTGCGGGCAATGCGCTCTGCGATTTCATCAGCACCGGGCCAGTCCATGGCTTTAACTACCTTGTCACCCGCCAGTTGCATGAGTTGCGGCCAACTTTGCGCAAACTGCGTCATGGCTTCAGCGGCCTCTTGGCGCTTGGTGGTGTAGCTCGGGCCAGCGGTCACGGTAATGTCGTACTTGCCGACAGATATGTCGTTCAGCACAGACTTGATCGCGCCCGTCTTGGGGTCTTGCTCCGGCTGCTCCATGGGTGCGTTGATCTTCTCATGGCCCACCAGCTCATCTTCACCAAGAATACGTACCACACGCTCTGTGTCGTACACGCGGGGCAGCATATCCATGATGCACCGGCCAGTGTGGCGGATCGTGCGCACCAAGTTGTCCGAGTAGTGAAAATTAGACAGATCGCCCTCACGCTGACGCGCTAAGATCGCGCGGCCAGAGGTTTCATTGCCGCTTGCGCCCATGGATGCGTCAAATATGCCCGTGGTGGCTTTAATGTCTTCGTTGGCGTGTGCTGCCATGGATAGAACGCCGGTCGGCACGTCAGCCATGTGTGAGCGTTGTGGCGGGGGTGCGATCTGACCGTTAAGCGTGACGGGCTTGTACTGAATGTACGGAAAGCTCTTGACGTTCGCCGTTTTCCACTTGGCTGAGTCAGCATCGAACTGGCCTTCTGCGCCGATGAATGGCGTCTTGGGCCGTAGAGAGACCTCTTCGGTTGCCGAGGTCATCCAGTAGTTGTACATACGGGCCGGGTCTTTGGCGTTACGCACCACGCCTTTTAACGTGACTTCGCCCTCGATATCCAACTCTTCGCCGTAGACCGGGAACACTGGAATCCAACGGCATGGTATTTCGGCATCTTCCAGCACGTCCATGCCGGTGATCTTGGCCCAGCGCACAATGCGACGTGCGGACGGTCGCTCAGCCACCACTTCAATGCCAGCCGCCTCAATGGCAGCATCGTCTAGCTGCGACTTAAATCCGGTAGAGCCATCAGAGAGCATGACAAGCGTGTCGTCAACATCATCAATCCAGTAGTACTCAGCGATGACCACACCATCATCTTGCAGCCAGTTCTTGTACGAATCGCCCATGCCGTACTCTTGAATGCCGCTGGTGATCTGGGCTTTCGGGTGCTGGCGCTTAAATTCATCCTTATTCATGAGGTCGGTGATAAAGCAAAACCTCATGTCGCTGCCGTCTGGCTCCTGGCTGTACGGATCGCGATAAACCGACATGGCGTTACGGATGCGCTTAAAGCGGATGACCTGATCAAACGAGGTCTCGCTGTCGTACTCGGTCACCAGCCGGAACCAGCCAATACCGCATGCTGCTGCGCTGTTGACCGCTGTGTCGTACGCTGAATCAGCGTTGCTGTCGTACTCGATGTGGCGGATCATGCCTTGCACGACCTTGGCGGTCTCAATATCCGCGCCATCATCAACCGGGTGCACCTTGATTGCAGGCGTGTTCTGGCGCTGGTCGTTGGTGATCTGGCGTAAGAAGGCAGGCAACTTATTGATCGTCAAGCATGGCCTGCCTTCAAGCTCACGCTGCTTTTTCGCGTCAGCAGGCCATTGATCGCCCTTTAAGAACTTCAGATCGTCAACGGCATCAGCGCGGTTTGTGTTCTCAGAATCCACGCACAGCGTCATGCGCTCGCGGGCCGCGTCGATGATCTTCTGATTATCAGCCATTACGGTGCGGGCGTGGTGTTGGTTTTAATGTCTTCAAGCAGGCTGACCATGGAGGTCATAAGCACGATCATATCGTCTTGCTTCGCTGCCGTTGCATCGCCGCCACTTGGGACTCCGGGCGCTGAGACAATGGGCGTGAAGTACTCGCGGCCATCAACAACGTCTCGCACCGCCTTGTTTTGGGTGCCTGGAACTACATCTACCATGGGTTACTCCGATATGAGTTGAAGGTTTAGCCGCGCCAGTGCAACCTCGGGCTGGTCATCCGATATATCGCTAGATGCCAGTAGTGCCTCGCACGTCTCTAGCGGTACGCCCGATAGCTCATGCAGCGTCTCTGCCGATTGCAGTGGAGCCAGCATCGTGTCCTCTATCATGCCTGTGCTGATAAAGTGCGTAGCTGGCTCTGCCCCTGTAGGTGATAGTGGAACGACAAACATCCCTTCGCCTGCTGGCCCTGCTACCGCTGCGGTAAGCTGCCTTGCGAGTGGGGCCATGCTTGCTGTGACGATAAGACACTGGTGTATATACGTGGTCATGGCGACACCTCACCGAGTAGGGAATCGAGGTAGCGCAGGACGAGGGCTTGCTCTGCGGGTGTGGATGGTCCAGCTCGGGCTATTAGGCCGTAGAATCGACTGTCAATAGGGTTTTTAAGCAATGTGTCGATTGCACCAAGCCCTGTTGATAGCGCCGTAACTGACGCCGTGCCCGATACGCTGTCTTTAAATTGCGTGTTGGTCGTGCCGTTCGTGATTGCCAAAACAGATTGCCGCGCCTTTCCAGCCAGCCCGACTGGTATGGTGCCGCCGTTATCCCTCGACCAGCCAGAAGTAGAGCCAGACAGATAGCCGCTTGACGCTCCTGCCGCTAACAACGCGCCTGATTTGGTGGGAGTCGATCCAGCCCAGCCGATTAAGCCGCTATTTAAATCAATCGGCTTCGACAGAAGATACTGATCATCCGTCCCATCAGGCTGTAGATAGTATCTCCCATACTCGTCCTGCTTGAGAATGGGACGGGCAGTGCTGGTTTCTTGGTAGGCGTGGGTGCCGGGGATTTCGCGGACGCTGAAGTCACTTACGCTTACGGATTGCCCTGTGTCTGGACTTCTTATGTAAAGGCGAACGCCATTTGAGCCATTCACCACAAACTTCTGTTTACCTATCGCTGCGGTTATTGCTGGCGCAAGAGGAACCGTAAAGCCCCCTACCTCATACACAGTGATGTTTTGCCCACCGGTAAGCATTGAGTTTATGTTAAACGATACTTCTAGTAATTTTGGCCCACTCGCGGCGATATCTTGAATGGCTCCAAAAGAGCCGTTCGTCGAAGTCACAGTGATTGTTTCACCAGACGTTGAGATAGTCCCATTACTAGTATTGTATTTATTCCAGTTGGCAATAAAGACCAACTCTGGCCCCCGCACCAATCCCTTATCCTTACCAAGCATCAAACCCACAGGCTGCTCAACGGCAGTGACGGGGATGGTGCCGTCTGCGTCCTGAAAGAGCGTGGAAAAATCAGAGGGGTCGTACCACAGCGCGTCAGCGCCAGTGGCCAAGAAATAATTCAGGCCAATGAGCGTTAACAACGACACAGACTGCCCCAACAACGCCTCAATCTGCTCTTGCTTTTCCAAAGACGCACCACCAAAACTAATGATGGGCGTAAACCGCTCTAGCCCGTCAATAACTTCGCGTATGGCTCTGTTGTTTGTGCCAGGAATGACGTCAACCATGTTTTATCCTGTTATCCCATCCAGCCGCCGATAACCGCAACATCATCGCGATTATCTTGCCGCTGCACTTCGTTCTGTAGATCGTCGGCCACCAGCGCCAGATACCTAAATGCGTCTGCGCCGTGTGAGTGCGCGTCATGAACTGGCGCACCTGCCTCTTGCGTCTGACGGTTAACGTGCCGCCGATACCTGCGTAGATGCTCCACAAGCTCTCTGACGCCTGCCGATTCGGAATTAAAGTAAACCCTCGGGAATATGCCGCGGGCTTTCCTGATGCCACCCTCAACATCTGCGCCAGGCACTCGTGTTGGTTCGCGGCCCAGCGCTTTAATCACATCAGCATCGCTTCGTCCCGATTGGTGGCGCGTGGCCCAACCATCATGTGGCAACCAGTCATTGCCCCAATTAAAGTTGCGCTGTGCCAGGCTATCCTGATCCTGATCAGTCACGTAGCTGGTAATCGTCCTGCGCACGTCCTCGATGTAGTCAATAACCCGAATTTCTGACGCCAAACGCTGAACCAGAATGATCGACATGGCGTCGTTAAAGCCCAAATCCCATATCGTGTGCACTTTTAACAGCGGATCGTAATGCAGCCTGCACAGGCGCCCTTGCTCCTCAACCTTGGCTATTTCGTCGGCGTATATTGCGCCTTCTACTGCAGGACGGCACTTACCTTCCCATACGTGGTTGTATTCAGCGGGCTTCATTGTGGCTTTGGCGTGCTGCCTCTCCAACTCAAGCACCTTCGGAAACCAAGGGTTGTCGTTCCAATTAATCTCCACGCTAATCGAATCAGGCGGCGGCTCTTTGACCGCCATCACGTAAATCGGATCGGTATCTAATTCTGGGTTAAACGAGGCCCATATTTCTGACTGCTCGCGGCGAATCGTCGGGATGAGAATATTTAACGACCGACCGGTGATCGAATGTGCCTCCTCCAGCCAGACCACATCAACACCCTCAAAAGATTTGATGCTATCGGCGGTGAGGTCTGACAGCCCAGAGAACAAAAACAGTGTGCCGTTCTTTCCTCTGATTTCGGTTTCAAGCACTTGGTAGAACGAATCAAGGCCAAGGCTGGTTATCTGATCGCGCAGAAGCTGGTGTACAGACTGCTTGATCGACTTTTGCACTTCCCGAGTGCAAAGAATACGGGTGGGCTTGGCTGCACCTTTGATAAGCAGCGCCCTGGCGATTGACCACGACTTAGCGCCGCCTCGACCGCCGCGTATGAACTTGTAGCGCGAGGGCTGGAATAGGCAGCGCAGCTTCTTAGGAAACTGAGCTTCCATTTATTTGAAGGAGACGGTGATGCTGTGATCGAGTGGGCCGCCGTCTTTACCGGTTAGCTCCGTCTTTTCCACATACAAGCCAGCGGCCTTGCCTCGGTTCGTCTCAGCCGTTATAGCGGCGCTGTACTGCTCTGCGGCCTCTGATGCACGGCTGAGTTCTTCGAGGCGCTGCAAGTGGCTCTCAAGCGTCAACAGGGCCTTTTCTCGCACCGGTTTACGCAATTCCTCAAGTCTTGACTTGATCTTGACCATAGCCAGCATCTGAGAAGCTTTCTCATTAACGGACTTTTCCGTCATCTTTTTGGGCTGGTAGGCTTGTCTGTACGCTTCGCTGCCGTTGCCGGTTTCCAGGTACACAAGACAGAATGATTCTTGCTTAGGCGTAAGGTTCATAATCACTCACGACTTTATTGGTCGGTCGTCCTGAAAAAAGAAAACCCCACCAAAGCCGTAAAGCTCAAGCGGGGTCAAAGTACGGCGGGTGCCGCAGGAGGAGACGCAAAAAAGCCCCATGATTTCTCTAGGGGCTTAATCTGGAATTCGTTTCGGCGGGAGTCGGAGCTACCGCCTTGTGGGCTTCTACTCGGCAATATGCGCCGGTTGTCTGGTAATGCTAGCGATATTATCCCCGAATTCCTCTAATATTGCAACAGATTGTTGAAATAACCGTATAGATTGATCCAGCTTTGAATCATAAGATCGCGGAACAATTCGCAACACTCGACACGTCATGCGCTTATCGTGCGACATAACGAAATGCGCTTTGAGCAATGCCCTGTGCGCAGCATCCATGCGATGCGCAGCACGGCTCCAGCACCATTCGATGACCTGCGCGTCGGCCTCGTCGATCTCTGGTCTCGGATGCACCTCTCTGTAGTCATCCTTTGGTCGCCTGCCTGCCGCGTCTGCCATGCGCTCGCACACAATGGCAGTAATGCTTGTGCCTGCACTGCCTCGGCCTGGGCGGTAGTGTCGGCCCCAGTTTTCCAGGCGCTTGATGAAGTGGTCGTCTATGTGTTGCATTTATTTACGCCTCGCTGCAGAAATGACCATGCCAATGATCGCGCTGGAGAAAACAATAATCATCGGTGCGAACACCCAGCCCCATGGAATTTCAGCCAGGCCAGACACGCGCAGCATGACTAGCAGGGCTGTGAGTAGGGTTATGGGTTTCATGGCTGCGCCTGCAACAGCATATCCACGTATGCTTGCGACAAATGCAAGCGCTCGCCCGAGTCTGCAATAACGACCCATACTGTCTCTTTGGTTTCTAGGTGCGTTGTCATATCCATAAGCTGGGCGCGGCCCACGGATGCCAACTCGATTGGATGGAATATTGGACTGCTCATGCGTACACCCACTGCGCAGCTAGTGCGGCCACTATGACAATTACGCATATATTTGCAAACTTGACGGACAAATGCGGGGCTATAAGCACGATGCCAGCGATTATTAAGCCTTGTGTATTTGTCATCGGACTAACCCCTTAGAAAGCTCACGCTCATTGCCGGTGCCGCACGGCGTCCTCATTGGTGGCTGGGCTGCGTTAATCTCTGCCAGCCTGGGGCGCGGCTCTTGGCACATGGCACGAAACGCTGCGGGCTTTACCTTGGACTCAGCAGGCCCATCTACGAACAGCCGAACCAGCGCCACATGATCGCGCCTATACCCGTACTCTCTGCCCGTTAGCTTTTCGATTGCAGTAACGATGGCGGCGGATCGTGATCCGGTGGCTATCTTCATTCCAGCGGCGCGTAGCTTGGCTATTGCGGCATCTCTGTATTCTGCGTGTGTCACTCTGCTCCCTCCAGCGCCGCATCATCTTCGGCAAACATCTGCAGGCGCCTGGCCAGCGTGTCGTGCGCCTCGCGTATATCCTGCTCTTCGGTTTTGACGCCGCGCTGGCCGGCACACAGCAGCTTCTTGATCGCGTGCTGTGCGCATGGGTCGGTGACGTCGAACATCTGCAGTACGCGGTAGACGTCTATGGTGTCCAAGTGCTTGACGTCGCGGTGGTAATGGCTGTGCCTCATGCTGGCTCCCCTATTTGAATTTGTACGTACCCGACTTTGTTTGTGTCGCGTGTCCCGCGTATCGTGATCGGATTAAATCGCTTGTCATCAATGCCTAGCGCCTTAGCCACGCCATCGAGCGCGCTTTTGGAGCAACTCAGAAGATTATCTAAATCCCTGTGACGCCCATCAGGGGCCGCAAAGGTGATGCGTAGTGGTACGGTGTCGCCAAGCAACAGATCGTCGCGTGTGGCGGCTCTCGTCGCGTAGAATCCGCCCTCGCGAGCGTTAACCTTTGCCGCCTGGGTGCCGCCCCAGTGCTTTCCATTCTTTCGGTTAGGCATGAGCGACATATCGGGCCATGGCAAAGTGATCTTGATTGACGTCATGCCGCCTCCCTTACCATCTGCTTGATCCTTTCCTGGCCTGCCGACGAATAGCCAGACAGCACTTGTTTCTGTAGTTGCAGCGTCAGGCGCTTGTCCGGGCTGCGTAGCATTACCAGCTTGCGTGCGCCGCATGGCTCGCAGCCCGTCATGTAGTTGGGTGTGTGTTCGCAATTCATAAGCCCACCATGTTCAGCGGCTGAAGGCGTTTGTCGTTTACGTATTGCAGGCTCTGATGGTGATACCAAAGCCTTACGCTTCCTTCCCATTCGCCATGCCTGTTTTTGTCGCAGATCAAAAGCGCGTCGGGCTTGTCTGAGGTTTCAAGATCGATTTCCTTATGTTGGCGGCGCAGACTTTCAACGGCGCGTTCTTTTTTCTTGTTGCGCCAAACCGTAAGCACTTGATCAACCTGATCGGCAATCGCGCCAGAGCCTTTGCTGTCGAATTTGCCAGGCACCTTTTCTTCGTTCTCGCCCTTTCGTACGTGGTGAACCAAGTGAATATGCACTTCCAGATCCCGAGCAAGGCCTGTCAGCATGTCTACAAAGTCTTTTTGCCCGTTGTAGTCATCCTCGCCACGCACACACTTCATGAGGCTATCAATGACGATGTGCTTGATTTTCAGCTTGTCGGCGCAGTAACGAATCACCGCGTAAATCATTTCAGGCTTGACTGTGCCTAGCTGGTCGTACAGCCAAAACTTGCCTTTGGCCCAATCCATCAACCCGTTAACCATCTTCTCGCTTGGCCTGTCGTTCATGGCCACCTGCCGAAGCATGCGGTTTAGCGTTGATACGGGCTTCATTTCAAAACTTGCAACACAGACTGGCTCGCCCTGGTTAGCAAAGCCTAGGCATGCCTGCCCGAGCAGCTGGCTCTTGCCGTGGCCGTTAATGCCTTGCCACAGCGTTACCTCACCGCCACGAAATCGCAGATTGTCATGGGTTACGCTCCACGGCAGCATTGCGCCGGTGATCTTGTTTCCATTGCGCACAGACGCCATGAGCGCATCGCGCCACGTATCCGCCCCTAGAACTTTGGCTTTTGGCTCAGACTCGGCCATGTAGGCGCGAAAGTCGAACGTGTCTGGTGTAATTATTGGAACTACGACGCCATTCATTTTGCGCCCTCCGATGTGATGTGAAGAACGCCAGCGCCAGATACGATCACCCGAGCAGGCTCAAATTCCATGAGACGCGAGTACACGTCACGCAACCGGCTTTTATCGCCACACTGCAGCAGCACGAACAGGCCAGAAAGAAACCGAAAGTCCAATGTTCCGGGGATTTCGTCGGCGGCAATGTGCACCTCCGCCTGCCCCCCGTTGGCGATTACGCTCTCGGCGTCATTAAATGCCGTGCGCTGAATGCCGCAACCCAGCGCCAGCAGCCAAACCTTGGAAGGCTTGTAGCCAGCAAGGCGCATGCGAATAATTGCTTCATGGCCTCTCATAGCGCCCTCGCAAAGTGATCTTCCGCAGAGCCGTCGCCAGCCACGCAGGACGATTCGCCAAGCTGCCCCAGGTACTGCTCGAACTTGGTTCGGTTAAACAGGGTTCCGGGCCGCAGGTACTCCCGCATCTTGTCGTCATCGCCCCACTGCGAAGTCTTGGCGTCTACAACGGATTTACAGTCTGCAACACTAACCCCGTCTTTTATCCTTGCGGCAATCAAGTCGGTGTTTGCAGGAACTGGCCTGTACGCCCTGCCTGTTTTCAGGTTCAGGTATTCAAGAATCTGTTTTGCATCGGCGGTGGGCGAGTCGTCGGGTTTGCCCGACAATGCTTTTACTTCTGTATCTGTATCTGTATCTAGGGCGTTACTTTTCCGTTTCAGTAACGTTACATCGGCGTTACCGGCATTCTTTTTATTTGCGCGATGCTTGGCAACCCGCGCTGCGCTTGAGTCTGACGCAAACTGCCTCTTTTCCCAATTAAGCAGATTCCAGTCGTGATCAATGAATCCCTTGTTGATGAATAAGGCTTTGGTTTCGGCTAATTCGTCGTCAGTTATGCGGAGGTGAAACGCTATCTCTGTTTCATGTAACGTTACAAGGGTGTTACTGCAACGCATGCACATAATCATGACGTACCGGCGCTGCATTGCTTCGGGCAACATTTGTACTTTCGGGTCGTTGGCGAACTCTGAATACATGCGAAACCAAGGATTAGCCATGATTAACCCCCGCTGGCTTAGACCCCTTGCTGCGGTTACATGCTCGGCACAGAAGCTGTAGATTTTCAATCAGAGTTTCGCCCCCTAAGGCCTCGGGGGTGATGTGATCGATTTCGTGTGAAAAAATAACCTGCCCGTTGCCTCGACCCGTTACACCGATTCGCCATTCAATGCGACCAGGCGCGAAACAGTTAGCGCATTTAGCAATAATTGAATCTCCCGGCTTGCATCCATGCTTATGTGCGAGATTCCGGCGAATGGCTCCGCTTATTCTTGCCTTCTTTCGCTCAGTGAGCTTTTCATCTGTCCAGAAATCCGGCTTGATGGTTCTAATTCGGGCCACTAAACCACCTCCATATCTGCATGCACCACACGCGCCAATGGCTGTATTGCGATCTGATATGCCTCTTCGGCCTCTGTAGGCCACTGGTTGCGCTGAATAAGCATTGCCCTGGTAGCGTCCACGTATTCCCACTCGCGGCGCCAGCGGTCTTGTTTAGCGATACCGCCCTGGTCGTGGTCGCGGTGGGCGTCAGGGCTGATCGGAAATGTGAGGCTGTCGCATACCTTCGTGGACATACCCTTATTGAAATTGGCGTGCCCGCATTGGCTCGGGCCTGGCCTGCCGGTAACGACGCAAGGTAGGCTGGCAACGTTGCGGCGATGCTTTTCTGAGCGCCAGGGCCTGATCTTCGGAAACATCATGCGTCTCTCCCCAGGCTGGTGGGCGACCACTGAACGCCCTTTTGCGATCCAAACGCATGAGCCAGCTCGACAAGTTCAGAAAGCTGGCGAACCGTCATTTTGCTAGTGCGCTGGCCGAGAATGACCATGCCACCATCGATCCCCATTGCCATGCGGGTTTCGCGCTTCAGGCCCGCCGTGAGAATGTCCTTGACCTCTTCGGGCGACACCTTGACCAGCTCGCCATTGACGACAAAATCAACCTGCTTGGAAATGTCAGTCAGCACGGACCAAAGGAGGTCATTCTGCGCAAGCGTGCGTGTCTTTGGGCGAATCTCGCAGCGGTAGCCATCAGGGACATTAGCGATTGCATGAGCGGCATTGCGTCGAACGATGGGGCTGACAAGATGGAACACTTGCTTTTCCATTACGCTGCCCTCAGCAAGCCGACGCGCTCCATGCGCTCAGCAAGTTTCGACATATGTTTTTGCGCCTCAATAAATTCACGCTGTATGCGTGTGCGCTCGTCTTCTGGCTCGATGGGCGATGGATCGTCATAGCCGGACTCACGCGCCAAGTAATTCATTGCAGCGTGACAGTTAACCTTGCGCCCCTCGGCCAATAGCCATAGGACCTGCTCTGGCGATAGCTTTTCTGGGCGGCTTTCATTTAAGCAATCGTTGAGCTGGCGCGCGGCGGCATCCGGGGTCTTCTCGGGCCACAATTTGCAACCCACAGATTTAACCCCTCCCAGCGCGCCGATATTGGCTTTCAAGGCATCGAAGAAGGTTTCGTAGAACAAGGATTGCGGGATCATTACCGACTCCTTACGAGATCGTCGGAAGGCGTCGTATAGCCTCCCTTAGACAAAAAAAGAGAGACTGTAGGCATGACCACATCGCAAAACTTACTCATGCCCCACCTCTTTGGAGGGGTGGGGAGTGGCCGTGACAGACTCGTACAACTCAACGAGCCTGAGCGCATCATTAGCGCCAGCCGCTGGATTGCCGTTAACCCACCTGGAGATGCGAGGCTGAGGGATTCCGGTCAATCTTGCGATTTCAGATTGTGTGAGCCCGGCTGCACGCAGACCCATAAGAATGTCGGTAGCTGTTTTCATACGCATAGATTATACGTTTGCGTATAACTAAGCAATACCCTAACGCATTATTCAATCATGCATAGTTCTGTCATGAAGCCCAAAGACCTACTTGAACTACTAATGAAGCGAGCGGGAGACAATCCCAACTCATTGGCCACTAAATCGCGCGTGCCGCAGCCGACCATATTTCGTTTCTTGAAAGGGACGGCCAGAGAGCCGCGCCTAAGTACCATGGAGCCGATTGCTCGCGTGTATGGCGTACCCGTTGAGGCGTTCTTTAGCGAAAAGGTGGGAAGCGAGGTGGCGCAAAGTTTTGGGGCGGATGAGCCGATAACGCTCCACAGCACCGAAAACTTACGAGCTGAGCGCTGGCCGTTCTCAGCACCGTATGAGATGTACGAAAACTTGAGCGTCGAGAAAAAGCGACAATTAGACGAGCGGGTCTCGGCGTTTCTTGAGGGGGCCACGCCGATAGCGCCTGAGAAAAGCGCCTAGCAGGCACATGCGCCTAGTATGGTCAGGAGGTGTTTTTTTAGATGAAAAGGTAACCAAATGAGAATAACAATACTGGCTGTTAGTATCATCCTTTCATGTTTTTCACATACGGCGATTTCCATGACGGGAAATAAGCTGCTTTCAGACTGCGAGGGCCAGTATTCCAACATGTATTGCATGGGATATATAGTCGGCGCGCTAGATACCTGGGGCGCCCGCCCCGGTCTTAGGCTATGCATTCCAGAAGATGTTACGCAAGGGCAAATGCAAGATATCACAGTTAAATATCTTCGCAATAACCCGGAAACCAGAAATCATAAGGCAACGTGGCTAGTTGCCATGGCTGCGCAAGAGGCCTTTCCATGTGGAGACCAAACCAAATGAAAAAAGCAATTCTAATTCTCATGCTTGCGCTGTCCGGCTGCTCATACAACCTGACACTTATGGATCGCGGGTCGTCTGAGGTTGCCACAGGACACGCTTCACAGGCAGGCAATACCGTAGAAATCACACTACGAGGGAAGCAGTATCGCGGAACCTATGCGTTCGTGCAGCAGGGATACAGCACGCAAAGCAACTCATACGCGATGTCAGGCGGCTATTACGCCCAGGGGTCGAATTACGGACACACCCAAGCATCAGCCGGTAATGGCAGCATTATTGCGCGCGCTGATGATGGGTCAGGGCTGCGATGCAGTTTTACGTTTAGCTCCAGCTCGCAAAGTGGAATGGGCGAATGCCGGGATGACACGTTTGGAGTTTGGGATTTACAAATATCACTTGGCGGATAAACAATTCGCCAGCCAGCGACAAGAACGGATCACCCGCTTTGGCGGGTTTTTTTACGCCCTCTGCAAAAAACTATACGAAAACGTATTGACATGAGTTATACGTTTGCGCATAATAGACCCATCGACATCAAGCCCCACCCCGAACCGCCTAGCGCCAAGCGCAGCCAAGTAGGGCAAAGCAAGATGCAGCAGGATCGTAGGCGGCACCAACCGCTGAGCAACACGACGTTGGACAGGTCGATAAATGTCAATGCAGTTACCCGGACTGGATAAATAAAGCGGGGAGACCCGGAGGGACCCTATAGGGACAATGGGCAGGCAGGAAAGACCTGCTGCACGTATGGGCGAGAGCCATACGAACAACGCTCCAGACCGGCAGGGCCGGGCAACGACTGGAGCGCATCTAAAAGCCCACTATTTCAGTGCTGGCTTTTTCATGTGAGGGAATATGGATAACCAACATAAGCAGATCAAAGGCTATCGCGACTTGTCGCAAGCTGAAATCGACTTAATGAACGAAATCAAAGTCGAGGGCAATAGCCTTGGCGATCTGATAGCAACACTCAAACAAATGCCAGACGTTGATCAGCGATGGGTGAGCATTGGCGCCACTGATTTGCAAACAGGGCTTATGGCGCTTACTCGCGCTGTGGCCAAACCTTCCACCTTTTAACCCCCACCGGCCCCACTCGGGCCATTACCTAAGCGTCTTGTATCAGGACGCTTCGGCAATACAACAGGGAGAGAGTAATGGGAATTATGTTGGGAAATTTAACCATAGAACAGGCTGAAGAAAGAAGCGGCGTAACGTGGCCTGACGCGCTGAAAGAATTCATGAAAGACCGTCATCAGCCCAGTGCCACCAACGTGCAGCCCGGAAAGTGGCATTGTTTCGACGCGCCATTCACGCTTGTGTGCGGCGATATGGAAACGGCACAAGCTATATACGATCATTTGTCGAAGCTTGGTTCTGATTTCAAAGAGCAGCTTCAAATAGCTCTGGCCGAATAACAAGGGAGATAACAATGGAAGCTTACGGACTATTAATGATCGCAGCCGTGCTGTTTTGCGTGTTGCTGGCGGTACTTTGGATATGCCTACCCTTCGCGGTATTCGGCATAAAAGACAGGCTCGACACGCTGATTAAATTGCAGCGTGAGGTGCTAAAGGCAAGGCTGTGACCATCGCCACCATCATGCAAGGCCACGGCCTGCGCCTATACCAAAGCCCTGACGGGGCACGTACTGAGTGGTGGCTGCCTAGCTTGCAGCAGCGCTGTCACCCTGAATGGATTGAAGTTGTCTCCCAGCCTAGCCAGTTGTAAATCGGCTCGCGTCCTCGCTGCGATAGTGTGAGGCCCATAAGAAAGTGACCATCGTCTTTACTCGTTGTTAACAGTGTGACGTTTGATTGTTTGATGGTTTTATTGGTTGAAGTATCTATGTGGTGTGGATACTAGGCATTTTGCCTAAACGATGGTCACTTTCTGATGGTGATTGCGCAGGCTGATGCGCTAAGGCGGGGCGGTGTAGGGTTGCGACCTGAATACGCGCTGACAGGTGGCGGTTAATACCGTGAGAGGCCACCGAATGCCGGGATTAACAGCACCGGCCACCATCAAAATCGAAGCGGATGCCGCTGGTAGGCAGATAGGGCCACTCACCCCGAGCGGTCAGCCTATAGCGCAGCGGTGCAGCTTCGCGTCGGAGAACGATACTCCCACCCTTTAACTAGCCCCTGACGTAGCCGCAATACCGCATTAACCATCTAGTACATGGGCCGTGCTTGCGGCTTGGTATTGCGGCTATCTGAGGGGCTTACGAATATACGGAGATAGCATGGAAACGAAATTTACGCCGGGGCCGTGGTTCCCGGATGAGCATGGCGGAATCTGGCGGCGTGACCCAAAAGACCTATACGAGAACGGCGGTGGAGTGGCGGGCGACAAGCCGCTTGCAATCGTTCATATCGGCTGGCGAGGCGAAAACGTGCAGGGATATCCGCTGGAAGCCAATGCCCGCCTGATCGCCGCTGCGCCTGATCTACTGAGAGCCGCGATACAAGTCGAAGCGATCCTTTCTCAGATTGTGGACCAGCCCAGCGACACGCTAAACAAGCTGCGCGCCGCCATAGCCAAAGCCACCACCTAACAAGTTCACTGTCCGGCCAGTAGCCGGGTGCAACGCCAGCCGCCCGCATGGGACAACCCCATAGCAAAGGCCACGCTATAGGGCAAACCTAAACGGGTGTCTGGCCTCTAGCACTATCTCGGAGTAAATCCCCATGATCGAAATTGAAGAATCGCTAACAGAGCGAGCCACAAGGCTGGCCGACAGTATCGCAGATGACGGGCTTGACGCAGAGCTTGTCTGGCAGGGCTTGGCGTGTGCGTTACGCGATGACAAATCTTTTATGGGCCGCTCGCCTGACTGGTGGAAGTCGATTATCTGCGAGACGGTATTTGAGCAGATCGATGGCATACAGGCGCAGGATTACGACGCATACGGCCTAGAACAATACGTTAACAAGGATTAGCCATGAAACATATATGGAGCCGAATCACGCTCGAACACACGCGCCAAGACGGCGATGACAGCAAAGCGCCCTGGTATGCGCTCCCGCTGGGATTGGCGGTCGTGGCTGGCCTATACGCAATGATGCAGACATTAGACGCAACGGGGTTTTGATGTGAAGCCCGAAGAGTATTTCACGCCCGGAGCGCCTGAGCCTGTAATCAGGGGCGGTGCTGGGCGAGTTGTAGCAAAACTAAATCAACACGAACCGCAAGAACTGGAGAATAACTATGAGCATCGTAACGATGATACTGGGCGAGTCTGGAACCGGCAAATCGGCCAGCCTACGCAACATGGCCCCAGCGGAAACGCTGTTGATTCAGGCTGTAAAAAAGCCCCTTCCATTTAAGTCTGCCGTCTGGAAGCGATTTAACAAAGAGACATGCAAAGAAGGCAATATATTTCAGACCGACATAGCCGCGAAGATCATAAACCTAATGCAGCGCACCAAGCGCAAGGTGATTGTTCTGGATGACTTCCAATATGTGATGGCGAACGAATTTATGCGCCGCACAAATGAAACAGGCTTCAGCAAGTTTACTGAGATCGGAAAAAACGCGTGGGACATTATCAACGCAGCTGCCGCGCTTCCTGAAGATGTGCGTGTTTATATCCTCAGCCATATAGAGACAAGCGAATCAGGCCACTCGAAGATCAAGACGATTGGCAAGATGCTTGATGAAAAGATTGCCCTTGAAGGCATGGTGACCATCGTTCTGCGCACCATGATTCGAGACGGTCAATACCTGTTCGCTACCCGCAACAACGGAAGCGACACAACAAAAACCCCTATCGGCCTATTTGACGAAGAGACGGTCGATAACGACCTGAACACCGTTGACCAGGCCATCGCCTCTTATTACGAATTAACCGAGCAGCCCGCTTAAAAGGAAATCTCATGCAACAACGTAGCTACACAGCAGACCCGGCAGCGGCCCGTCAGGCCAACGCCAACAACTATATCGATCAATCCGGCAAATACATTGGCGACTTCACGCTTGCCGAAGCGGTGACTAGCAAAAAAGGGACGGAGGGCATCGAGTTTTCGTTTAAGAGCGAGGATGGCCAGCAAGCCAATTACCTAACTCTTTGGACGTACAACGAGCGCGGCGAAGCTTTATACGGCTACAAAATGCTGAGCGCCATCATGACAGTTATGGGTGTCAAAGATCTACAGCCAAAACAGGCGACCATCAAAGACAAAGATGGTAATCCGCGTCAGGTGGTTGGCTTCCCTGCGCTGCACAATAAGCCGGTGGGCCTCGTGCTGCAAAAGGTTTTGTACACCAAAAATGATGGCAAGGACGGGTACAAATTCAACATATTCGCCCCGTTCCAAGCCAGCACAGAGCTTACGGCCAAGGAATTGCTCGACGGCAACACCCAGCCAAAAGCGCTAGGCGGGATGATCTCCACGCTAAAGGACAAGGATGAGCGCACCGGTGGCGGGCATAGCAGCCAAGCATCAAGCGCGAATGGCTCCGAACCGGACGATCCTTTTGGCGACGATTTAAGTAGTTTCTGACTTACAGGGCCGGGTGGCCCAATAAGCTGCCCGGAAAGAATATGACTGCTCTTGCCCCACTTTACGAAATCACAGGCCAAGCCCGCGAGATATACGAAAAGCTCATGGATATGGACTGCGACGATCAGACCATCGCCGACACCATCGAGGCCGAGACCGACATGGTTGAAAAAGTCCAGTCTTATGGCTTTGTCATACGCAACATGGACGCGCTCGAAACAGCCATCAATGTCGAGACTGAGCGCCTTTCAATGCGAGCACGACTCATTGCAAAGCGTCGTGACGCGCTTAAACAAAGACTTCTTGAGGCGATGGTGCATGCTGGGATGCAGAAGGTCGAGCACCCTCAGTTCACCATCAGCGTTCGAAAGAACCCGGCCAGCGTCGATGTGTTCGACGAACGCCAGATTCCAGCGGACTATATGACCGACCCCAAGCCGCCAGCCCCGAAGCCTGACAAGCGCCTCATTAAGCAAGCACTACAAGACGGGGCTGATGTGCCGGGCGCAAAGCTTGAGCACGGCGTATCTCTGAGCATTAGATGATCTTCACCAGCAATAAGGAACAGCAAACATGTGGTTCAAAAACCTAAGAATCTACCGCTTGGAGCCTGGCTCTCTGCCCTCCCCTGACGCTCTTGACGCGGCCCTAGAAAAACACCGGTTCCAGCCAGGCGCGGCCCACGAAATGCAAAGTATCGGCTGGATACCTCCCCGCGAAGATAGCGGCATGGTCTACGCGCTCGATGGGCAGCTGCTAATCACCCTGCACACCGAAACCAAGCTACTGCCTGCCACAGTCGTCAATCAGTTTACGCAGGTCAAGGCCCGGGAAATCGAAGAGCAGCAAGGCTTCAAGCCTGGGCGTCGGCAAATAAAGGAAATCAAAGAGCAAGTCACTGATGCGCTATTGCCCAAGGCCTTCAGCCAATACCGCGATACCCACGTATGGCTCGACTCCCGCAACAACTGGCTGGTGATCGATGCAACGTCAAGCGCCAAAAGCGATGAAGTGCTGGGCCTGCTTGCCAAGTCGCTGGAGGTGTTTCCGGCATCACCGCTGTACGTAGAGCAATCCCCCGCTGCCGCCATGACACGCTGGCTGCTGGATGATGAGGCCCCGGCCAACTTCACCATCGACCAGGACACGGATCTGCAATCTACCTCAGACAGCGGCGCAAAGGTGCGTTACGTGCGCCAGAGCGTTGATGTGGCCGATGTGAGGAAGCATGTTCAGTCGGGAAAACAGGTTACGCGACTGGCGCTGACCTGGGCAGACCGCGTGTCGTTCGTGCTGACCGAGGGGCTTGAGATAAAGCGCGTTACGCCGCTCGATATCCTGAAAGAAGGCAACGATCAGGTGCAAAACGACGCCGAGCAGTTTGATTCTGACTTCACACTGATGACGGGCGAGATATCCCGCCTGCTGGCCGATCTGGTCAGCGCCTTGGGCGGCGAGCGCCAGCCCTCGTAATAAATCCACAACCACGGAGCGCCCGGCCCAATAAGTCGGGCGGTCAAACTGTGTTCAACAGAACGATTCTTGACCCTTGTTGCGGTGGCCGCACTTTCTGGTTTGACCCTAAAGATCAAGGCGTCCTGTTCGGGGATATTCGCAGCGAGCAGCACACGCTCTGCGATGGCCGGGTCTTCAATATCACGCCAGACCTGAATATGGATTTTCGGGAAATGCCTTTTCCTGATGGGTCATTCAAGCTTGTTGTGTTCGACCCTCCCCATCTGCGCAGAGCTGGCCGTGAAAGCTGGCTGCGTGCCAAGTATGGAATCTTGAGTGATGACTGGCAGGACGATCTGCGCCGAGGGTTCGCCGAGTGCTTTCGTGTACTGGAGCATGAGGGCATTCTGATTTTCAAATGGAATGAAATACAGATACCAGTGAGCCAGATTCTAGCGTTGACCGATCAGAAGCCACTGTTTGGCCACAAGTCGGGCAAGCGGGCTGATACGCACTGGATCACTTTCATGAAGCGATAACAACCACCATCGAGGCCCGCGCCCTAATAAGGCGTGGGGCATAAGAATGACCGGAATCCAAGCCATGGTGCGCCAGATTCAAATGATGCGCCCTTATATCCCCACTGACGGGCCGATCCATGAAAAGTTTATAGCCGAAATGCTCAAACTAAAAAACCAAGGCAAGACAGCGCCGCAGATAGCCGATGCCTTTGGGATTTCGGTAGAGCGAGCGCGAAATGCAATTAGGAGCGCAAAGACATGACAAACACACGCCACTATTACGAGGGGCTTACGCATGAGCAGCTGGTCGACGTTGCCATTAATCGCGATGATCAGATAGCTGAGCTTATCGAGCAAGAACGGGCCATAGGTGCAGGCGGCATATCCATGATGGGTGCGTCTACTACGGGGTGTGATGATCAGTGGAGACGGGAGGTGGGGAAATGACAGTCCCCATAAAGCGAGATACGCAAATCTCAATTACGCCCACGCCAGAAGAATTGGCAGAGACTTTCTGCTCCATGGGATCAGACGAGCAGGCGGCTTTCTTCAATCACCTAAATGAAATCTCAGCAGATAGGCTTTGCTTCCAACTTCAGGCGGTGATCGGCGAACCGGGACTAACTCATGGCGGTCGATATGCCATGCAGCTATTTGGCGATTACGGGGAGGATCTGCCATGACATCCAAGACTGAAAACATCATCGAAGGCGTCCAGCGCCAGTGTGCCCGCGTGCGTGAGATATTGCCGCTATACGACGAAATCCCGACCGGCGTATTTGCCGCCACCATGATGCGCAGCTCGATCAAGAAAGCCGAAGCCGCGATTGCATCTGGAGACGTGACGGCGATGCTGTCCGCTTATAAAGACCTTGAGGAGTATGAGGAATGACAGCCAATAACCAATCCACCGACGAAGCCCTACTCTCTATCTGGCTTGAAATTCCGGGCAGCGGCGATATGTACGCTGACGTTGTGGCGTTTGCGCGGGCGGTGCTTGCTGCGCATGGGGCAGCGCCCGTTAACGACAACGCGGTTTGTGGAGCGCAAAACGGGGAAGGTGAGGGACAACAAGACGCCATTCCTGCCGAAGAGTGGCTAGACCAGCTAACTCACTTACTGATTGATCTTTGCATGGACGACGATGCAGCGGCTGAAATCATGGCCCACGCCCGCCGCCGCATTACAGGAGAGTGAGCATGAGCAACTGTACTGAACCGATGATTCCGGTAAAGGAGTCGGCGGTGGGCTGGCTAAAGAAAAACTTCCCGGCGCTGTGCGTAAAGGCAGGGCTTTGCGAAAACGTAGCAGGCCGGCTCTACACCATAACAACAATATGCGAATGCCAAAGGCGAACGAAAGCTATTGTCGAATCGGAGAAAAATCTATGACCCAACAAGACAAGCTACGTGCCGCGTTTGAGGTGTGGGCCAAATGGTTCGCCACGCCTGTAAGGTATATCGAGGCAGAGGAACAGTATGCGAATATGACGACTGAAATTGCATACCAAGCATGGCAAGCCGCCATCGAGCACGACCGCCAGCAGCGGAACGAAGAAAGGGCGGCTGTGCAGATCGTTGCAGAGCTGGCCGCTATTATCCCGCTGAAAGACACGTTAAAAGCTACCCAAACTGGCCGCACTATGGTGGAGCATTTCAAGGGACTGGTTGACTGCCAGGGGCGGGGTGAGCCTGTGGCGTGGATGCACGACAGCCCTATACGTGTTGATGTAATTCACGCATCTGTAAAGAAGCTTTTGCAAGACGCGAACGATGCCGCAGGCTATCTGCATCGACCGCTAGATAAGTCAAAGCGATACACGATTCCGCTATACGCAGCACAGCCCGCCAACCCAACTGTCAAG
Source organism: Alcaligenaceae bacterium (assembly GCA_013416395.1). Lineage (GTDB taxonomy): Bacteria > Pseudomonadota > Gammaproteobacteria > Burkholderiales > Burkholderiaceae_B > Allopusillimonas. Next base: position 478,264 of record JACCEP010000002.1, on the reverse strand, counting down.
GATTCCTTGACAACTGACATCATGCCCGTCACGCCAGAAGAGGACGAAGCCTGGGCCGAAGTGGAGCGCCGCCAGCAAGGCATATATCCATGACCCGCCGCATCGATGAGGTGCTGGTCACCACCGCCAAACACTGGAATATCCCCGCTACGGCGGGGTTTTTGATGGGAGAGCACTTTGCACACGATCCTAATCCCGCTGGCCATAACCTTACTGTCTGCCCTACTCGCCCACGCATCCGCCGAGCGTGACGGGGCGGGCTACGAGGCCAGCACTGACTATATTTTGCATGCCGCAGCCTATGCCAGCGCCGGGATTGTATCGGCGGCGGCCTGGGTGCTGTGGTGGGTTATTTGATGGAGTACGATATGCGAGAGCTGATCGACATAAACACCGTCGCGCAGATGGCGGGAGGACTTACTCCCCAGCATGTGCGCGAGAAACTTATTAAGCGGCCAGACTTTCCTAGGGCATTCCGCATAGGTGGCCGCATCATGTTTGACCGCCCAGAAGTGGTTGAATGGATAGAGATGCAACGCGTAAGAATTGACGGCCGCACGCAAAAATCACGCAACAAAGCCTCAAGAGCAAGCAACTAAGCCGTTTTACCATTCCGGCTGGGTGCACCAAAAACCATCTAGGCTCCGCGGTGATCACGCCCGCACCAAGCTACTCTTTCTGCAGCAGCTTGGACAGACCTTCAATCGTCTCACGCTCCACGTCAACATTCTTCAGCGATGCCGCTGTATAGGTCGGATGATCCATATACGCGGGAGAAACCCCCACGCGCTGCAGCAGCGCCAGAAAATCTGGATCTTTCATGGTTTCGCCAATGGCACCGTCCAGTGTAGCGACAACGTCTTCAGGCATGTTCTTAGGCCCCGCAATACCAAACGGAGATGCGTGCACCACGCCATACCCTTCTTCTTTGAGCGTTGGCCTATCAGGTAGCGACGTGGATCGCTCGGCCCCCAGCGCCGCCAGCACGCGCACCTTGCCATCCTGCACGTACGGCAGCACCGTGCTTGCACCAACCAATACCTGAATATGTCCGCCCAGCATAGCTGCCAGGGCGTCAGCATCGCCCTTATATGGAATATGTGTCCAGCTCACACCAGCCTCTTCACCCAGTTGAACCATAGCAATATGCTGGCTGCTGTATGCGCCCGGCGTGCCGTACGAGATGGAGTCAGGATGCACGCGCGCATAATCGACCAGGTCTTTGGCAGACTGCCAAGGCGCATCGGCCTGCACAGCCACAAAGTAATCGTAGCCAGCCACCTGCGAAATATAAGTTAGGTCTTTGGCCGGATCATAACTGGCACCAGTAAGGTGCGGCATGCGGAAAATACCGATAGGCACCATAGTGATGGTGTAGCCATCTGGCCTGGCATTCAGCATTTCGATCGCGCCCATGGTGCCGTTGGCACCGGTCTTGTTTTCGACCACCACGGTCTGTCCGAGATGCTTTCCCATCTGATTGGCAAGCGCCCGGCCAATCTGATCTGTTACTCCACCTGCAGAATAAGGCACAATCAGCCGCACTGCTTTGGTTGGGTACGAGGAAGCATAGACGCTGCCCGCAATCATGCCAAGAGTCACCAGCAACCCTGTGGTAATAGATTTCATCATGATAAGTCTCTCTCCTGTGTAAAAGGCTGTTCAGCCTCAAAATCTGCGCCGTTGGCCCACTGCGATGGCAGAACCCGAGCACGGCACTCACCAAACCCGACAGGGTTGAATCCCTCGCGATGCGCTCTGGCCCTAAAAATAATTTCGTCACCATCGCACAAAAACATTCTCTTCTCGCCCGTCGGCAGGACGACTGCTTGGGTTCCACCCGCAGTCATCTCTAACAAGCTGCCATTTCCTTCGTCATTGGGCGTCGATATTGTCCCCGATCCCAACAAATCGCCAGACCTGAGATCACATCCGTTCAGAGTGTGCTGCACTACCATTTGTGCCGGCGTCCAGTAAAGATGCTGCGCGTGTGACCGTGAGATACGCAACTCAGGCAGGTCCGAGCGGCGCATGGCAACAGAGCTGAGAAAGACCTCAAGCTCAATGCCCAGCCCACCGAGGCGTTGGTCATCATCGTCAAGCAGATAGCTCTCAATCTGCGGATCGTCGGTGCCACGCGACATGGCAGGTATGCGAAATGGCGTCAATGCCTCGCTCGTGACAATCCACGGCGATATCGTCGATGCAAAATTCTTGCCCTGAAAAGGCCCCAGCGGCTGATACTCCCAAGCTTGGATATCACGTGCGGACCAATCGTTGAATAAACCATACCCCGCAATATGCGCGGGTGCTCGCGCTATCGGTATTGACTCACCCAGTGCGTTCCCAGCACCCGCCCAGATAGCTAGTTCCAGCTCAAAATCTAGTCGATCGGTAAGCTGCAACTGCGGCCCGCCTGCGAGTTTGACTTGGCCAAGAGGACGACGTACTGGCGAGCCTGATACGCGGATGGACGACGCCCTACCTTGGTAGGCAATCGGCATGTGTTTGTAGTTGGGCATCAGCGGGCAGTCGGGGCGGAACAGCCGGCCCACCTTGGTCGCATGATGGACACCCGCATAAAAATCAGTGTAATCACCGATAGCCGATGGCAGCATCATTTCACACTGCTCTGCGGGACGCAGAATATGTGCTGCCCTGGCAGCAGCTCCGTTGCCGTCAGCCAGCACATCAAAAACAGCCTGCCTAGTAGCCACGCGATCGGCCTGTGACAGTGCCATCCATGTATTCAGCGTGGAAGCACCCAAGGTCTCCCGTGTTCCGGACTGTAGCGAAGAGAGCAGCCCCGCCTCTATACATGCCGGCAAATCGAGAATCTCATCGCCAATCGCCACGCCGATACGTCCAACACCATTCGCGCCGATAAAGACGCCCATGGGCAGATTTTGTAAGGGAAACGCTTCATGGCCCTGTGCCGATTTCACCCAGCTCAGCGTCTGTATGTCATGTGTATGATCCAGCACGTGTTATCTCCTTTTTTTACAGAGCCGTCGTACCGCCGTCCATGGCCCAGGCAACGCCGCGCACTTCATCCGTTGCTGGCAGGCACAGAAACAGTGCCAGCTCGGCAATTTGCTCGACCGTGACAAACCTGCCAGAGGGCTGGCGCAGCCCAATCAGACGATGAGTAGCGGCATCGTTGTCAATGTCTTCGCGAGCGGCCAGCGCGTCGATCTGCTTTTGCACCAGCGGAGTGTGAACCCAGCCAGGACAGATAGCGTTGCAGGTAATTGCTGAATCGGCGGTTTCGACAGCAACCGATTTGGTCAGGCCTACGAGTCCGTGTTTGGTCGCGTTATACCCGACCTTACCAGCTCTCCCACGCAGCCCACTGATTGACGCCATGTTGATGATGCGCCCCCAATTACGACTCCTCATTGCGGGCAAAGCTAAGCGTACGGTGTGGAAACTGGCTGAGAGGTTGATGGCCAGCATGTCGTCCCACACATCTTCGGGAAACGACTCAATAGTGCTCACATGCTGGATGCCCGCGTTATTGACGAGAATATCCAGAGCCCCGTGACGTTGATTTAGCGCTGCAATCATCACCTTGATCTGCTCGCGATCACGCAGATCGCAATGCTCAAATTCTGCAGGCAGGCCGTACATTTGCTCAAACTCAAGGCACAGCGCAGCGGCACCCGCCTGCTCGATCAGACCATTCAATATCACTTTTGCCCCGGCACGGGCCAGACGGTGCGCAACCGCCAGACCGATACCGCTACTCGACCCCGTAATCAGCGCCACGCGCCCTGCAAGCTCATTCATTCATTCTCTCCATCTGTGTTTCAGACAACAGAGAGAGCTTAGGCGGCCTCATTTATTGAGTCCAATACTGTTTAAAGCAGTCATTTATACTTATTGCATATTAATCATCTTGTGAGCTCACAACTATGGAATTACGCCACTTGCAAGGGTTCATGGCAGTTGCCATGGAACAGAACTTCACTAGGGCAGCTAGGCGCCTACACATCGCTCAGCCTCCCCTGAGCCAACGCATTCGCGAGCTCGAAGAAGATCTTGGCGTCAAACTGTTCGATCGCAATACCCGCTATGTGGCCCTGACTGTTGCGGGAACCGTTTTTCTAGAGCATATCCAGCCCATGTTTCACCAGCTCGACACTGCCATCCATGCATGTCGCCGTGCTGCACGGGGTGAGACAGGGCGTTTGCGCTTGGGCTACACCGGCAGAGCCAGCCAGGAAAGGCTACCGCTACTGGTTCGCGACTACCGCCGCGCCTTTCCCGACATAAATCTGGACATTCAAGGCCCATTGCCAACTGGCGAGCTGCGGCTGAAGCTATTGAACGATGAGCTTGATGCCGCCTTATGCTTTCTGCCTATTGATGGCCCTGGCATCGAGTCTCGTGTGTTGATGGAAAGTGAGCTGTCGATCGCGGTAAGTGAATCGCATCCCCTTGCAATGACCTCTGGAGTAACTCTGGCACAATTGGCCGAAGATCCTTTTGTTGCCTACCCTGCTGCAAAAGGCTTTCATCTGCGCAAAGCCATGGAAACACTGTGTCGGGAAGCAGGCTTCGCCCCGCACGTCGCACGCGAAACCGAAGCATCACAGACCCTGCTGTGTCTGATTGCAGCCGGCACCGGGGTAGGGGTGATACCACGAGAAATCGAAACCCTGAACATCGCCGGTATTGTCTATCATCCATTATTAGCCGGCGCATCTAGGTTGCAACACGGGCTGGCGTGGCGGACCGACAATACCAACCCTGCCCTCGAAAGAATGCTGACGCTGGCCATCGTCCAGCCGACAACTGATGACACCAGCCAACAATCTCATACCACCGTTTGATGCAAGGTACCGCTGTTAGGTCTGATATCATCACAAGCCGTATTACGTGGGGTAAAACTCCTACTTGTCGTCGATGCGCATCATAATATCGAAATCACTCAAATCCTCGCACAATTAAGATAGGCCGTCATCATCCTTAATAACGCTTCGCCGGCCCCACTCCAACGTGACATCAAACTCTGCACCTAAATCTCGCCAGAACTCGCAGGCTTATCGCGCACCAGCTCATATATAATTAAAAGCCCGATACGCCGGGCAATATTTGCACCCGCCATCACTGGGCATCACCATGCCGCAACTACCCAAATACTCGCACAATATCGTTTTACTTAGCAGCCTCACCCCGCAGAAAGAGGCTACTGCAGGGCCGCCAGGCGGTCCAACCACCATTACCCCCGGTATCAATGCTCGGCCGCTCGTGCGGCCATCCACCCCTCGGCACAAGGCCGGCAATGACGCTACCGCCAACAACCCCTGCCTTAGCTGTGGCGCCTGTTGTGCGCACTTCAGGGTATCGTTTTACTGTGGTGAGCTCGCCGGCGAAAGTGGTGGCACCGTACCTGTCGACCTTGTCAGCCAGGTGGGCCCACTGCGCGCCTGCATGAAAGGCACCGAGTACGGCGGGCAGCGCTGCATCGCCCTGCGTGGTGAACTCGGGCAGCCAGGTATTCACTGCAGCATTTACGAATCAAGGCCATCGCCCTGCCGTGAGTTCGACCCCTGGATGCCTGATGGCAGCCCCAACCCCGATTGTCAGCGTGTGCGTCTAAACATTGGCCTGCCTCCGCTGCCCATACGCCCTCACGACGATGATGATGGCGGCTGCCCCTCTCACACACCTACACGTCGCGGCGATATCGCCGCCTAGCACTTGGCAGCAGCCCGGCGTGTCAGTCGGGCTATATACACACAAAAAAACACCGCCTCGACAGCCGCATTTAATGCAGACGACTGTCGAGGCGATGTTTTTACTGCTGCACGTATACGGCCCGCAGGCCGCAACGGCATTTACTATTACTGCGCCGGAGCTACGGGGGCCTGTGGGCCGCCCTGGGCTTCGATACCACCAATAGCTTTCATGGAAAGACGCAGGCGGCCTTTGTCATCAGCTTCGATAACCTTAATGCGCACGCTCTGACCAACCTTAAGCACGTCATTGATGTTGGCGATACGGTAGTTGGCGATTTCAGAAATATGCAGCAAGCCATCACGCCCAGGAAGAACCTGAACAATGGCGCCAAAGTCGAGCAAACGCAGGACCGGGCCTTCATATTCTTGACCTACCTCGACGTCGGCGGTCAGCTCTTTGATACGGCGCTCGGCCTCACGGGCTTTTTCCATATCAGCACTGGAGATGGTAATGGTGCCATCGTCGCCGATATCAATCTGCGTGCCGGTTTCTTCGGTAAGTGCGCGAATGGTAGCGCCGCCCTTGCCGATGACATCACGGATTTTTTCGGGGTTGATCTTGATGCTAAGCATACGTGGCGCAAAATCAGAAAGCTCGGTACGCGAACCTTCGATGGCTGATTTCATTTCGCCAAGAATATGCAGACGGCCTTCTTTGGCCTGTGCCAGCGCGATCTCCATGATTTCTTTGGTGATGCCCTGGATTTTTATGTCCATTTGTAGCGCAGTGATGCCACCTGCCGTACCAGCAACCTTGAAATCCATGTCGCCAAGATGATCTTCATCGCCCAGGATATCAGTAAGCACGGCAAACTTGCCACCGTCTTTGATAAGACCCATGGCTACACCAGCCACGTGTTCACCAACCGGAACACCCGCATCCATCATGGCCAGCGAGCCACCACAAACCGACGCCATGGAAGACGAGCCATTGGACTCGGTAACCTCGGACACCACGCGAATGGTGTACTGGAAGTCCTCAGGCTTGGGCAGCATCGAGATCAGGGCACGCTTGGCAAGACGGCCGTGACCGATTTCACGACGCTTGGGGGCACCGAAACGACCGGTTTCGCCGGTGGCAAACGGAGGAAAGTTGTAATGCAGCATGAAACGATCACGGTGCTCGCCCATGATGGAATCGATGATTTGTTCGTCTTGGCGGGTGCCCAGCGTGGCCACTACCAAAGCCTGTGTCTCACCACGGGTAAACAACGCGCTGCCATGGGCACGCGGCAGCACACCCAGGCGAATACTGATGGGACGCACGGTACGCGTGTCGCGACCGTCAATACGCGGCTCACCGTTGAGAATTTGCCCACGCACAATGTTGGCTTCGAGATCAAACAGCATGTTCTCGACTTCGACGCTGTCGGGCGTCGCTTCGCCCTTGGCTGCTGCGTGCTCGGCCAAACGGGCCTTGACGTCAGCATACACTTGGCGCAACTGCGTAGTGCGAGCCTGTTTTTCGCGTACTTGGTAAGCAGCCTGCAAACCCTCTTGGGCCGCAGCTGACACAGCACGTGCGAGTGATTCGTTTTTGGCGGGCGGCTGCCAGTCCCATTCGGGCTTGCCAGCTTCGGCAACGAGTTCGTGAATGGCGTTAATCGCCACTTGCGACTGCTCGTGACCAAACACTACGCCGCCCAGCATGATTTCTTCAGACAGTTGCTGAGCTTCGGATTCAACCATAAGCACGGCAGCTTCAGTGCCAGCCACGATGAGATCCATCTGCGAGCTTTCGAGCTGGGTGGATGTGGGGTTAAGCACATACTGCCCATCAACATAACCTACGCGCGCAGCGCCGATAGGGCCATTAAATGGGATACCCGAAATGGCCAGCGCGGCAGAAGCACCGATCATGGCGGGAATGTCAGGGTTAACTTCTGGGTTTACCGAAACAACATGGACGATAACCTGGACGTCGTTATAGAAACCTTCGGGAAACAACGGGCGCAGGGGGCGGTCGATCAGACGGCAAGTGAGAATTTCTTTCTCTGAAGGCCTGCCTTCGCGCTTGAAGAAGCCGCCCGGAATGCGGCCGGCCGCATAGGTTTTCTCTACGTAATCTACAGTAAGCGGGAAAAAATCCTGCCCTGGCTTGGCCGTTTTGGCTGCCACTACCGTCGCAAGAATAACGGTATCATCAACAGAAACCAGCACGGCGCCCGATGCCTGGCGAGCAATCTCGCCAGTCTCCAGAACAACTGTGTGCTGGCCGTACTGAAACGACTTGCTCACTTTATTAAACATTACAAAGTATCCTTACAATAAAAAAACCGTGCACACCACGACAAAGCGCGGTGTCCACGGTTGCATCGCGGGGAGCTAGCCCCGGGTATCACTTACGCAGGCCGAGCTTTTCGATAAGCGAACGGTACGAATCTGGATTGCGACCCTTCAGGTAGTCGAGCAACTTGCGGCGGCGGCTAACCATGCGCAGCAGGCCACGACGCGAGTGGTGGTCTTTCATGTGTGCCTTGAAGTGACCAGTAAGCTCGTTGATGCGCGCGGTAAGCAGCGCAACCTGTACTTCGGGGGAACCGGTATCACCCTGCGCGCGCTGGTATTGCGCGACGATGTCGGATTTGTTGATGTCGGAAACAGACATTATTTAGCCTCTTTAACTGGCGACAGAGCCGAGGTGCCCTGACGTGGTCGGATTAAAAATCTACAATAAAAACAGTGTCTTCCTGGCAAGGCTTATGTAAATATACGCCTAACATAACGCAAGGAAGCAAGCATTATACCGGAAAAAAAGCCCGATCCTTGTTCGCGCTCGTGAAGCGGGCACAGCGTCGGCGCGACCTCAGACGCTACGACCATGACTGCCTCACCCGCTCAAGATGCACTAGCCTTGCAGCTCGACAAGGCATCAGTGGGTTTATTTCTGCCACGGCAGACACATGCCTTCAGGGGAACCCGCATCACACTATTTAGTAATCCTTGGGCTGTGGCTTCGGTAGCTATATAGAGTTGTGCTTGGGCCGTGTATTCGGTAGCTATATAGAGTTGTGCCTGGGTCGTGTATTCGGCAGCCACTATAAGTAGTACTTAGGTTGTATTTTGCTAGCCTTATAGCAGCGTTTGGGTTGTGTCTCGGTAACTTTAAAGTAGCGCCTGGATTGTATTTCGGTGGCTTTACGCATTTTGCTGCTATGTTTACCACACTCGAAAATCAAGTAGATGCGCTCTGCGTTAATAGTTCATAGATACAGGTAGAATCAAAATAAGCCTGCGCACGATCCGCAAACACTCTGGCACAGCCCGACGGTTGCGATGCGTTTATTTTCGCCCTGCGGGGTGATGCTTTCGGGAGTTTTAGATGAACACTACCGCTCGCCTTCTTGCCCATGGGCGATATGCCGGGGCAGTGGTACTGCTGGGTACGCTGTCGGCCTGTGCCAACATGGCCAACACACCTCCTGGCACCTCTTTGGCAGACGTGGAGGCCAAGTTTGGCCGCCCCACGCTCACCTGCCCCGCCCCCAATGATGCCTTACGCGTTGTTTGGAGCCAACAACCCATGGGGCAGTATGCCTGGGGAACGGTTGCTGATCGTGCCGGCAATACTAACCACATAACGCAACTGCTTACCGACCAACACTTTGAGCTATTGGCCAAGGGTACCTGGACACCCCAGCAGGTGCGCTGCGAGTTTGGCCCCCCGGCTGAAATCGCTACGGTTGGCCTGCCTTCGGTAACGCAAATCGTGTGGAGCTACCGATATCGCCAGGCTGGGGCGTGGAATTCATTAATGTATGTGTACTTTGGCCAAGACGGTCAAAAAGTTACACGCTTTCATCCGGGCCCCGACCCGATGTTTGATGTGGATAGCTTTCCGTGGTTTTAACCCCACCCAGGCCGCCAACACCATCGGCGCCAGGTGGTCGATAAGCAGGCTGTGAACCGATTGAGGGCTCTGCCGGTTGATCGGACACACCTTCAGCGTGGCCCTGACGCCTGCGCGTAAGCTCGCGAGCGCGGCGCCAGCGCCACAGCATGGTGACCCAGCCCGAAACCCCGTACACGCAAAACAGACCAAACAAGACGATGGGGGGATCGCTGGAAACAAACACAAATACCGCGACCAACACCAAAATGACCCAAAACGGCACACTGCGACCCAGCGCAAAACTTTTGCCGCTGTAGAAAGGCGCGTTAGACACCATGCAAACGCCTGCATACACCGTAAAGGCGAAAGCAAGCCACGATACGACCATGGAATCAATGGGCAGTTTATTGTCAACCGACAGCCAGACAAAACCGGCCACCAACGCGGCCGCTGCCGGACTGGGCAAACCCTGGAAAAAGCGCTTGTCGACAACGGCAATGTTGGTGTTGAAACGAGCCAGCCTCAGCGCGGCTCCGACAACATAGACAAAAGCCGCCAACCAGCCCCAGCGCCCAATGTCTTGCAGCGCCCATACGTACATGACCAGTGCAGGCGCCATGCCAAAGGAGATCATGTCAGCCAGCGAATCGTACTGCTCACCGAAGGCAGACTGGGTATTGGTCAGGCGCGCCACGCGCCCGTCCATACCGTCAAAGACCATGGCCAGGAAGATCGCTATGGCAGCGATATCGAAACGGCCGTTCATGGCCTGTACGACGGCGTAAAAGCCTGCGAACAGATTGGCTGTGGTAAACGCGTTGGGCAACAGGTAAATGCTGCGTCGGCGTCGGGTTTCTTCTGATAAATTATTTGGCATAAGTAGGGATGGCGGGATCGTCATCGGTTTGGAGAAGTTCAGCCAGCACAGTGCTGGTGGCCTGAACTTTGTCGCCAATGGCCACACGAGGACGCGAACCAAGTGGCAGGTATACGTCTACGCGAGAACCAAAGCGGATAAACCCATATCGCTGGCCCGCATACAAATTATCACCTGACTTAGCGTAGCAGAGAATACGCTTGGCAACGAGGCCCGCCACCTGCACAGATGTAACAACATGCCCCTGCTTCGTCAGCAACACAATGGCATTACGCTCATTTTCAAGCGAAGCTTTGTCCAGGGAAGCGTTGAAAAACTGCCCTGCAAAGTAGTTGATGGAGCGTACCGTACCACTGACTGGCGCACGGTTGGAGTGCACATTAAAGACGTTCATGAACACACTGATTTTTAGCGCATCACGCCCGGCATAGGTGTCGCGCACTTCTTCAACCGCGACCACACGACCATCGGCGGGCGACAGCACGTTGAGCTCTCCGTCGGGCGCGCTACGCGGAGGATCACGGAAAAACTGCAGTACAAAGACTGACAGAATCCAGAATGGGATGGAGGCAAGCCCCGACCAGAAGCTGACGATAATGGACACGACAACGATACCGGCCAGAAAGGGCCAGCCTTCGCGCGCAATAATAGGATGGGGATAAGGTGGTTTATTCATTGTAGGGCGAAGGATAACCGAAATAAGTAACGCATTTACACTCCTGTAAGGCTTTATTGTAATGGCGAGCCCGGCCTGTCCTACCTGCCGGAAGTATGTTTGCCGACGCGGGCAACCCGCCAGCAATCAAGAAAGTCATGGTTACACAACCGCTTCAGCACCGTGCCAAGCCCAGACGCCGCCTTGTACTTACGCCCCAAATACCACTAATGGCGTGCCAGGTTTCAGTGGATGAGGCATAACATGCACAGTAACGCCGTACACTCTTTTAAGGTTTGCAGGTGTGAGCGCCTTGGCTGGGGTATCGCAAGCAAAAAGCATGCCGCCCTCGAGCAGAGCGATGCGATTACTCCAGCACGCAGCCAGATTAACGTCATGCACAATGCATAAAACACCCACACGCTCGATACGCGCGAGGTCACTAATTGTTTTGAGCAGCATTTGCTGATGCAATGGGTCAAGGCTGGATGTTGGCTCATCAAGCAACAGGTACCGACCGTGTGGGTCTGACTCGCGCGAAGCCAATACTTGTAGCAGCACACGGGCAAAGTGCACCCGCTGCTGCTCTCCCCCTGAAAGCTCAGGGTAGCGTCGGTCAGCCAAATCCGACAGACCAGCCGTATCAAGCGCCCTGACACACAGACGCTTTACCTCGTGATCGGCCAGCTCCGAAAATGGATAGGCCCCCATGGACACGACTTCAGAAACGTCAAGATCGAAACCCAGACCGGGTTTTTGAGGCAGCACGGCGCGCGAGCGGGCCTGACTCGCCGCGCCCATGAATGACAATGAGCTACCGTTGAGCGTAACCGCATCCGGCGCATTGAGTGTATGGTCCAACCCCATGTCTGCTGCCAGCACCGACATAAACGTAGATTTTCCTGCACCATTGGCACCCAGTAGCGTAACCAGCTCGCCTGGCCTGATCACCAGAGAAACGCCGTCGAGCACTAAGCGGCCGCTGCGCAAAACCTTGATGCTTTCTGCCGAGAAGGCATCGACGGAGGAAGGTTTTAAATTCAGGTTCATACACCTACTTCGGCGCGGCGCGTCCGCGCGTCAGCATCCAAAAGAAAAATGGCCCACCCACCAGGCTGGTAACCAGCCCTATGGGCAGTTCGGCAGGGGTAATAACCAGCCGGGCCAACCAATCGGCAAGCGTCAGCACCAAGGCTCCGGCGAGCACAGAACCGGGCAGCAGGTAGCGATGGTGAGCACCCAGCATCATGCGCACAAGATGCGGCACGACCAGGCCCACAAACGCAATGCCCCCTGTTACCGCCACGAGTGGCCCGATAATTAATGCCGTGACAACAATTAAACGACGACGCACTGTAGCCAACTTAAACCCGAGATGCCCTGCCTCGCGCTCGCCCAACAGTAAGGCATTTAATACACGCCACTGACTTCCCAGATAGCCAAGTAGCAGTAGTGTCCATGGCCCAAGCCAGCCCAGCGTACGCCAGTCGCCCCCAGCCAGACTGCCCATATTCCAGAACGTGAGATCGCGTAATTGGGCGTCGTTGGCCATGTAGGTAAAAACGCCGATCGCTGCACCCGCGATGGCGTTGATGGCAATACCGGCCAGCAAAAGGCCCGCTACACCCGGATAACGGCTACCCACCGCATAAGCCAAAAAAGTGGCGCACAGACTGCCAGCAAATGCGGCGGCGGCAATGACAAAAAAGCCTCCTGCCGTCATCACAATTGCAGTTACTGCCCCAAGGGCCGCACCCGCCGAAATGCCAACTAAGCCGGGCTCGGCCAATGGGTTGCGGAACAAGGCCTGCATGGCTACCCCGGTGGCCGCGAGCGCACCCCCAACAACCGCACTGAACACGACCCGGGGCAGGCGGATTTCAACAAGTATGTCATGCAGCAGCTTATCGCCGGGGCCAAGCTCACCCCACAACAGACGAGGAAGGCTGGACCATGGGATGAACACGGCACCACTGGCGCTGGCGCCCAGAGCCACCAGCACAAGACAAATTGCCAGCGCACCCAGCAGAGGCCGGGGCGCCAGTTTGCGGGAAGGGGTAACAATGCGCATGAGAATGAAGTGTAGCGCCTACTGTGAGGCTTGCTTCAATTGCTGCAGGGCCTGAGCCACGCGGGGGCCAATTCCGAGAATAAGCAAGTCGTCCATGACCTTGATGCGATGTTTGGCTGCCGCCGGCGTGGAGGCAATGCCGGCACGCTGCCTGAGGGACTCGAGACCGCCACTGGCCTGTACTGAGGCGGCGGTAACGATAATGAGATCAGGCGCCAATACGGCCAGAGCTTCTGCGGAAACCGGCTTGTAGCCGTGCTGTTCGGACATTACGTTTTCAAGCCCGGCCAGTTTGAGCACTGCATCTGCCGCCGTATCAGCACCTGCTGCCATAAACGAACCTGTACGATTAACCAGAACCAGTGCACGCCGGGGCTGTGACGGCTGGGCAATGGCCGCAGCAACCTCATTGCGAATACGCCGCGCAAGGCTCTGCCCCTTGAGTACGACGCCAAGCTGCCCTGCAATCTGCTCGATGCGCCTGTACAGAGACTCAACAGAAGGTTGATCCGAGACCATGACGGTCGTAATGCCCAGCTCGCCCAGGCGTTGCAGCGTAGCAGGTGGGCCGGCATTTTCGGAGGCCAGCACCAGGTCGGGGTTCATGGCCACGACGCCCTCTAGAGGCACGCTGCGATAGTAGCCAACACGCGGCAAACTGGTTGCCGCCTCGGGGTATAGGCTGGACTCGTCATCGGCAACCAAGCGCTCGCCTTCACCGAGCGCATACACGATCTCAGTGACACTGCCGCCCAGCGTTACTACGCGACGCACGTCAGCCACGCTTACTGTTGCTGTGGTGACGAGGCACAGCAACAACAGGATACGCGCAAACATTATGCTGCCAATGGAACGGGGCAGTAGCTGACCAGCAGCTCGCGCCACGAAGACAACTCAGGCACACCAGGTTTGCGTGCACCAAAAAACTGAACGATGAGCTGCCCTGTGCTGGAGTAGACTTCGAGCGACGTGACCCAGCCATCGCTGGTAGGCTTGTTGACCACCCATGCCGAAGCAATGGCAGTCGTATCAAGATGAAGATTGAAATGAGGATCAAGCACGTTAAACCATGGGCCGGTACGCCGATAAGCCTTGATGGGGCCTGAGTGAATTTGAACCATGCCGCGATTACCCACAAAACACATAAAGGGTATATCGCGCTGTGCGACATCGGTGATTACACGCTCGGCCATGTCGTTTGAAACCTGTTGCGCCAGGTCGGCGCCCACGGCGCCGAGTGCAGCCAGCCGCGTAAGCTTGTGTCGTTGCAGAAGACTGAAAAACTCGTGAGTGTCAGTCATGGCAAGCCATTCTGTACGCAAGGCTGGCGTTGCCTGCCCCTGCTTCTCAATGTCTGGATCGGGAATAGACTCAAACGCAGGCCATGCTGGATCGGGATCTGTGTATTTTTCTACGAGTGCGTGATAGGCAGCCACGTCGGACTCATCGGTAATATATACCTTGTGAACGGCCTGCCCTTCTTTATCAAAGAACTGCACGCTGAGCCGACCACCGTCGTTGACGGCCCACGAATACTGCCACGGGCCAAAAAACACGCGCAGATCGATATCTGGGCCCAACACCAGCCCCATGGTCTTGCCTGCGCGAATGTCTTCATACCGACCGTGCCGCTCATGAACGCACCAGTTATTACGGGTAAGCGCCATAACGCGGCCCAGGCTGCCTAGCTCTTTGAAAATATCTTGAGGTGGCGCTTTGAGTGCCGTGGCCTGAATGTTGCCGCAGTTGGCCGCGACGAGTTCAGCTTCGCTAACACCCAACGCGTCTGCGATAGCACGAATGCGGGCATTGGGTGTAGCAACCTTGGCCTGATCGTACCTTTGCCTGAGCGCAAGGGCCTTTTCCACGAATTTATCTGAATTGCCGTTCATAGTGAAGAACCTTAAGATGAATTTTCAAACAAGGCATAGATAATAGTTTTCATTCGCGATTACAGCAAGTAGACAGCAGCAAATAGGTAAATGTTCGTCAACTGCTGCTGAACGCTATGCCGCCTCGCCTTACTCGAAAGCTTTGCGGTCTATGGCGCGCTCGGTCTGCTTGGCAGCGTCTTTCATGCAGTTCTTGCTCATCGGCTCGCAGCTTCACACCACGCTTTCTTTTCACTCTCGATCACCCACATGCAGTTGGAGTTCACTTCGTTCGCCGTGATCAGCTTACGAGAGTCTTGCTCCTCTATGAATACGCCCATGCCAGAGCACGCAACAAAAAGCACTCCCGGGGGAGTGCTTTTTGTACCGCATGCAATGAACGGCCCATCAGGCCGTTAATGCACCTACCCAGGCACGCCGCCCGGATAGGCTTGCATTAGTTTTTGCTTTGATCAACCAACTTGTTGGCAGCGATCCATGGCATCATGGCGCGCAGCTTGCCACCGACTTCTTCGATTTCTGATTCGGCGTTGATACGACGACGTGACACCAGCGTAGGTGCACCTGCCGCGTTTTCAAGAATAAAGCTCTTGGCGTACTCACCTGTCTGGATGTCATGCAGGCACTGACGCATGGCTTGTTTGGTTTCTTCAGTAACAATTTTAGGGCCAGTTACGTACTCGCCATACTCAGCGTTATTGGAGATGGAGTAGTTCATGTTGGCTATGCCGCCTTCGTAGATAAGGTCGACAATAAGCTTGAGCTCGTGCAGGCATTCAAAGTAGGCCATTTCGGGCGCATAACCCGCTTCGACCAGTGTTTCGAAGCCGGCCTTGATCAGCTCGACAGCGCCACCGCACAGAACAGCCTGTTCGCCGAACAGGTCAGTTTCGGTTTCTTCACGGAAATTGGTTTCGATGATGCCGGCACGACCGCTACCGATAGCGCATGCATAAGACAGCGCGATATCACGTGCTGCGCCCGTGTTGTCTTGGTGCACAGCGACCAGCGAAGGGACGCCGCCGCCCTGGCTGTATGTACCGCGAACCGTGTGGCCTGGTGCCTTAGGCGCGATCATGATGACGTCGATGTCTTCGCGTGGCTGAACCTGGCCGTAATGCACGTTGAAACCATGAGCAAACGCGAGTGCCGCGCCAGCCTTGATATTGCCTGCAACCTGGTTGCGATATACCTCGGCGATGTTCTCATCAGGCAAGAGAATCATGACCAGATCGGCGCCCTTTACGGCTTCGGCGACTTCTTTAACCTGCAGACCTGCGTTTTCGGCTTTCTTCCAGGATGCGCCGCCTTTGCGCAGACCAACGACAACATTAACGCCCGACTCGTGCAGGTTAAGCGCATGTGCGTGGCCCTGTGAGCCGTAACCGATAATGGCGACCGTCTTGCCCTTGATGAGGGAGAGATCGCAATCTTTGTCGTAAAAAACTTTCATTTAAAGTGCTCCGATACGTAATTAAGTTATTTTGTTCCTGGGTGCCGGCGGGCGTGACCAGGGTGCCCGGGCGGGCGCTTGGGCGCCCTGCCCGACGCGGGCTACAGCTTCAGAACGCGCTCGCCCCGGCCTATGCCGGATACACCTGTGCGTACTGTCTCAAGAATGGCGCTACGATCCAGCGCGCCGATAAAGGCTTCGATTTTACCTTGATCACCCGTCAGCTCGATGGTGTAGGCCTTGTCAGTCACATCAATAATGCGCCCACGGAAAATATCAGCCATACGCTTTATTTCGTCGCGCTCTTTGCCCACCGCCCTGACCTTGATCAGCATGAGCTCGCGCTCAATGTGCGGCCCTTCAGTCAGGTCAACCACTTTAACTACGTCAATAAGACGGTTAAGGTGCTTGGTGATCTGCTCGATAATTTCGTCCGAGCCCTGGGTAACGATAGTCATGCGTGACAGCGTGGAGTCTTCGGTAGGCGCCACGGTCAGCGTTTCAATGTTGTAACCTCGCGCCGAGAACAGGCCAACCACCCGCGACAGTGCGCCGGGTTCGTTCTCGAGAAGGATAGAAATGACGTGTTTCATGTTTCTCTCCTTACAGGTCTTCAGAACCGAGCAGCATTTCGGTCAGGCCGCGGCCCGATTTGACCATGGGCCAGACATTTTCAGTTTGGTCGGTAATAAAGTCGAGAAATACCAGCCTGTCTTTATGTTTGACAAAGGCTTCGCGAATGGCGGGTTCGACATCGGCCGGCTTGTCGATACGCAGGCCAACATGGCCGTAGCTTTCAACCAGCTTGACGAAGTCAGGCAAGGCGTCAACATATGACTCTGAATAACGCGAGCCGTATTCGATTTCTTGCCACTGGCGCACCATGCCCAGATAACGGTTATTAAGACACAGTATTTTTGGCGTAAACCGATACTGGCTGCAGGTGGAAAGCTCTTGAATATTCATCTGAATAGAGCCTTCGCCCGTTATCACCGCCACGTCGGCGCCCGGGTTGGCCATTTGCACACCCATGGCATAAGGCAGGCCCACACCCATGGTTCCCAAACCACCAGAGTTAATCCAGCGGCGCGGCTGATTGAAACGGTAATACTGCGCCGCCCACATTTGATGCTGCCCCACGTCAGAGGTGACGAAGGCATTGCCGCCAGTGACTTCCCACAGTTTTTCAATGACAAACTGCGGCTTGATTACCGTATCGGAACCTTCGTAGTGCAGGCAGTTTTTGCCACGCCAGGTATTAACCTGTTGCCACCAGCTGGCCAGACGGGCCTTATCAGCCAAGGCCTCAGCACCTGCTGCCTGTGTGTACAGACCGATCATTTCTTGCAGCACGTCTTTGACGTTGCCCACTATGGGTACGTCGACCCGGACCCGCTTCGAAATGGAAGACGGGTCGATGTCTATGTGTATGATTTTTCGCGGTGATTGTGCAAAATGGCGCGGGTTACCAATGACGCGGTCATCAAAGCGCGCGCCCACGGCCAGCAACACATCACAGTTTTGCATGGACATGTTGGCTTCATACGTGCCATGCATGCCGGGCATGCCTACCCATTGGTCATCATTACCCGGAAAAGCCCCCAAACCCATGAGCGTAGTGGTGCAAGGCGCGCCGGTGAGCTCAACGAATTGGCGCAGTTCTTCGTGCGCGTGGCCCAGTATTACCCCGCCACCCGCATAAATCATGGGGCGTTCGGCCGCCAGCAGCATCTGCACGGCCTTTTTGATCTGGCCCTGGTGCCCTTTGACCACGGGAGCATATGACCGCATGCTTACTTCTCCACGCTTGGGCGTGAACTTGTACGTAGCAACGGTAATGTCTTTGGGAATATCGACCAGAACCGGCCCGGGACGGCCCGTTTTCGCAATGTAAAAGGCGCGCCGCATGGTTTCGGCAAGGTCTTTGATGTCGCGCACCAAGAAGTTGTGCTTGACGCAGGGGCGAGTAATACCCACGGTATCGCACTCTTGGAACGCGTCTTCGCCAATGGCCGCCGTAGGCACCTGCCCACTAAGGATGACCATGGGAATGGAGTCCATATACGCGGTGGCGATACCGGTAACCGCATTGGTCAAACCGGGGCCGCTGGTGACCAGGGCCACACCTACCTTGTCGGACGAGCGCGAATAGGCATCGGCCGCATGCACGGCAGCCTGCTCGTGCCGAACGAGAATATGCTTGAAATTGTCTTGCTTGTAGATTGCGTCGTAAATATACAGTACTGCCCCGCCTGGGTAGCCAAACACGTGGTCTACGCCTTCTTCGGCAAGGCAGCGCACGACGATATCGGCGCCATTGAGTTCCATGTTGTATTCCTTTCGTAACCAGTACTTATGCCCCGACCGGCCCTGAAGGCCCGGGATTGAATCAGCTTCGACAACATGACCTGGCGCTTTGTGACTCACGGAGCCACGCCACCCAAACACCTTGCCGACCGACCCTTGCCCATCGAAACACAGCACGAGCGTTCATTTGAACGCGGGAGGTAGAAACGGAAGCTGTGGCATCACACGCTTGTGGCGCGGCCGGCAGCAAGTTATTAGAGGCGCAAAAAACCGGGCGGGTAGCCCGGGCAACAGTGCCTTTGGTTGCCCGTTCAGGATGAGCGAACGGACTAAGCCCACACTTTACCGCGTTGCAACAGGCCATGCAAATCGTATGTGGACGAGATTGAACGCGAGTAGTGATCATGCCCACAAATAACGCGCCAGCACAGAACCAATAAAGTCGGCATAACCCGTCGCGTCCACCTGCTGATTGCGGTATTTGCGCCGCTTTAGATACCAGTCTTGCATCATGGCCTTGCACACTGAGGCCAGCAGCTGGGCATTGACCTCACGAAACACCTTGCCCGCCACACCTTCGTCAATAATGGTGCGCAGAAAATCTTCGACCTCCAGCTCAATGGCAATCGCTTCCTTCTTCTGCTTTTCCGGCAGGCTTTTGGTTTCCATGAACGAAAAATAAAACCAGGGCTGCAGCAGCTCGCTAAGGTAGACATGCGCCCTGACCGCCGCGAGCAGTTTCTCACGTGGGTCATCAATGCCTTGCGTGCACGAGTGCAGCGTGCGGCGGGTGAGCATAAACCCATGATGCTGAATCAGGGAGATGAGATCTTCTTTACTGCGAATGTATGCATACAGCCCGCCTATGCTCAGCCCGGAATCGGCGCTTAAATCACGCAGCGACATGGCATGAAAGCCTTTCAAGTTGGTGAGTGTGAGCGTCGAGTCGATAATGCGCACCAGGTTTGGTACAGCAACATGTTCTTTTTTTATGCGTACAAGCTCTCTATTTTCGCGATAAAGCTCGCGACAAATTTCGGCTTTGGAAAGGCTAAGCTCAGCCTTGAACGACTCGAAATCACCAACCATCAATACGCTTCCCGTTAGTATGGACCGCGAAAGTGTACGACGTTCTACACCGACAAATAACGATGCTGCGTCTCCTTGTCTTCAGCCAGCGTCTGGCTGTCAGCCTCATGCACCACTTTGCCCTTTTCCAGAATATAGGCCCGACGTGCATGGCGTAAGGCAAACCGCACACTTTGCTCGGTAAACAATATCGTGGTTGTTTTCGCCAGTTCGTCGATCAGTTCGCCTATCTGCTGCACAATCACTGGCGCCAGCCCTTCATTAGGCTCATCCAGCAATAAAAGTCGAGGTTCACTCATTAACGAACGCGCCACGGCAAGCATTTGCTGCTGCCCGCCTGACAGCGTGGCGCCATCCTGGTTGGCCAACTCAGCCAGCATGGAGTATTGGTCAAAGATTCGTTCTACAGTCCAGTGTCGGGGTGCCCCAGGGCGGCTGTATTGTGCGACCTCGAGGTTTTCACGCACAGTCAGCCCCGGAAAAATACGCCGGTCTTCAGGCACCAGCCCCATGCCCAGCCGGGCAATACGGTAGGCCGGTTGGCCGGCCACTTCTTTACCTGCAAAAACCACGCGTCCTGAGCGCGGAGGCGTCAGGCCAATAATGCTGCGCAGCGTTGTGCTCTTGCCTGCCCCGTTGCGGCCAAGAAGGCATACTGTCTCGCCCTCTTCGAGGCGTAGCGACACCCCCTGCAATGCGTGGCTCTCACCATAATACGTATGGATGTTGTCGACCTCGAGCATCATGTCACAAGCTCCTCTTCGGTATCGCCCAGATAGGCCTTGCGCACTTCAGGGTGGGCGCGCACTTCGGCAGGGGTGCCCAGCACCAACTTTTTGCCACGATGCATAACGAGAATACGGTCGGCAAGATCAAATACCACGCGCATGTCGTGCTCGGTAATCAGAAACGTATAGTCGCCCGTCTGCGCCAGCGACCGCACCAGCGCCGTAACCCGAAGCGTTTCCTCAGGCGTCATGCCTGCAGTAGGCTCGTCCAGCAACACGAGATGGGGCCGCGTTGCCAGCACCATGGCGATTTCAACCAACCGCTTGTCACCGTAACTAATAATGCCCGCACGCTGGCCTGCCAGGTCGGCCAGCGACAGACGCGCAAGCAGGCCGTCAGCTTCTTTCTGTATGGGCGTGTTGCGCGAGGCCAGCCTGGCCCATCGACGGCTGTCACCATGGTAGGCAGTCAATGCCACTTCGATGTTTTCGCGAACCGTCATTTCCTCAAAAATATTGTTGATCTGAAACGACCGCGACACGCCCAGACGGCTGATGCGGTGAGGCGCAAGCCCGGTTATGTCTTTACCCTCAAACCAGATACGCCCCGCCGTCGGCACCATGCGACCAGAGAGCAGGTTGTAAAACGTCGTCTTGCCAGCACCATTTGGGCCAATAATGGCAAGCGTTTCGCGCGGAAACACCTCGAGCGAAATGTCCGACACCGCCGCCACCCCCCCAAATCGTTTGCCCAGCCCTTCTATTTTTAGTATTGGCTCTGTCATTTGCGCTCCGTCCACCAGTCCAGCATAGTTCCAAGCACACCGCGTCTGAAGAACATCACCATCAGCGCAAGCACAATACCCAGTACCAGCATCCATGCGTGCGTCATGCTGGTGATCCAGGTTTCAAGCAGCACAAACATACCCGCACCAAAAAATGGCCCCAGAAAATAACCACTACCGCCCAAAATAGTCATAAGCACAGGCTCGGCCGACATTGACCAATGCACAAGCTCAGGGCTGGCGATACGCAGAAACGGCGCCATCAGCCCGCCCGCCAGGCCGGCAAAGGCGCCTGCCACGGTGAAAGCGGCAAGACGATACGAGCGAACATTGAGACCGCAAAAAGCCACACGCTCGGGGTTTTGGCGTATGGCGCGCAAAATCAGACCAAACGAAGAACGACATATCAAATACAGCAGTGTGGACGCCAGCACCACAATACATAGCACCACCAGGTAATACACCGCTGGATCTCCCAGCGTGAGGTTCAGGCCAAGGCCAAACGACGTCACCGCAAAGCCCGCAATGCCGTCGCTGCCGTTAGTAACAGAGCGCCACTGATGCACCACGGCAAACACCATCATGCCAAAGGCAAGCGTTAGCATGGCGAAATACACCTGATCAAGACGCACACTAAGAAACCCGATGACCAGTGCCAACAGCCCACCCGCACCGACTGACACAGCCAGACACGCCAGCAGAGGCCACTGCAGCGATTGCAGCAGCATCGCCGTGGCATAAGCACCCACGCCAAAAAACGCAGCATGGCCAAAGCTGAGCATGCCGGTATAGCCAAAAACCAGATTAAAACTGGCCGCAAACAGGCCAAGAATGAGAATTTCAGTGGCAATGAAAATATAGAAATACGGAGCAACCCACGGGACTGCCACCAACATCGCCAAAATAATGATTGATATCGCTATGATCAGTGGCTGCCTCATGACGATGCTCCCTTGCCCATCAAGCCCTGGGGCTTTAGCAGCAACACAACCGCCATGCCCAAAAATGGCAGCACCAGGTTCACCTCCGGAAAGAAGCGCCCGCCCAGTCCATGAATAAGCCCGAGCACTACGGCGCCAAGCAAAGCACCCGGGAAGCTGCCCAGCCCACCAATAACCACCACGATAAAACTCTCGATAATGATTTTGTCGCCCATGCCGGGGTCAATGGCACGCATGGGTGCCGCCACCACGCCGCCGACTGCCGCCAGCCAGGCTCCGAACGCAAACACACCGGTAATGACCAGACGGGTGTTGATGCACAACACTTGTGCCATCTCACGGTCAAGGGCTGCTGCCCGCATGATTTTGCCGATTCGGGTTTTGTTGAACAGCAGCCAGAGGCCACACACAGAAACCAGCCCAACACTGATAACAAACAGACTATAGATGGGATATGTGACCCCGCCTGGCAGTGCCAGCGTACCCTTGAGCAAATCAGGCGGGTCAATAATGTGAATACCTGTGCCCCAGATAAGTCGCACCGATTCGTTAAGTATCAACATCAATGCAAACGTAAGCAGCAGGCTGTCGGTTACCTCTCGCTGATAGATGAAACGCAGCATCAGACGGTCAATCACAACGGCAAGCGCAGCCACACACAGCGGTGCTACCAGCAAGGTGAGCCAGAAGGGCATGCCCAGACCTGCAATACAGGTGTACGCCAGATAAGCACCCAGCATATAGAGCGCACCATGCGCAAAATTGATGACGTTCAGTACGCCGAAGACGATGCTCAGACCAACGGCAATGACAAAAAGCAAAAGACCAATATCGAGACTATTCAGCAAAGCGGTGCCGAGACTACCCATGGTGCCTCCGAAAAGAAGTTGGCTCACGCCTGCGCGCAGCACATAGGCTTACGCACAGGCGTTGGCATTCACAATGAAGCGTATGCCTACAACTTGCAGGCCGGATCCACCGGCGGCGTTACCTTCTCGCCATCAAAGTTTTCCACATCGGTCAAGGAGCGAACTTTATCTGTGGTATTCATGGCCGCTGTCAAACCCCACGTTGGCCCGATCAAGGCCTGATTGTCACCAACGCGCAGCGTGACCTTACCGGCCGGAGTATCGAGCACCATCCCTGAGAGCGCCTTGGCCACGGCCTTGCCATCTGTAGAACCTGCTTTTTCGATGGCCTGCTTGATCGCATAGATGGCCACATAGGCACCTTCGGCGTTGTAGCTAGGTGGGCTGTTGTACTTCTGCTTGTATGCCGAAACAAATTTCTTGTTGGCCTCTGTGTCATGTGAGTCGTACCAGTACCGTGTACCCAGCCACACACCTTCAGGCATTTGCTCACCCAGCGCGGTCAGTACCTCTGTTGCCGCACCCACCGACATCAGCACAGTCATGCCCTGCTTGAAAAAACCACGGTCATTGGCCTGGCGCACAAAGTTGACCAGATCACCGCCCCATAGCGAAATGAGAACGCCGTCCGGCTTGCTTTCCATGACGCTATTGATAAAAGGCGTGAAATCTTCAGCACCAAACCGGGGAAATGAAGGCGATGCCGACAGCTCAACGTCGGGATTTTTCTCTTTAAGATATTTACCGAAAAACTCCCAGGACTGATGACCAAACGCGTAATCAGGGCCAATCGTCGTCCATTTTTTGGCGCCTGATTTTGCCGCAATTGCTGCCGCTCCACCCATGTTCTGGTTTACATTGACGCTGACACGATACGTAAACGCATTGCACAGTTTGCCCGTAACATCAGGCGTTGCTGCGTGCGTGATGATAAAAGGCTTGCCAAGCTCTGGCAGCACAGGCACCAGACCCTGCGCCACGCCCGAGCTGTCCAGCCCCATCAAGACATCGACCTTATCCTGATACACCAGTTTGCGTGCAGCTTGTATGGCCACGGCTGCCTTGCCTTGCCCGTCTTCGAGCGTAAGCGCCAGCTGACGCCCCATTACACCGCCAGCACCATTGATTTCATCCATGGCGAGCTGTATGCCCTGCTCCGCAAACTTGCCATACGAAGCGGCACTGCCCGACATAATGTAAATAGCACCGATACGCACGGGTTGCTCTGCGGCATGCGCGGCAGGCAATGCCCCGGGCACCGACAGAACGCCGGCCAATGCGAGGGTTTTGATAACCCGATTAGTAAGAAACTTGCACATATGCTGTCTCCCTTGGTTTTGTGGCGCGACTTTTGACGCGTCGTAATTATGTTGCTGCTGTCTCCTTCAAACCTCATAAGTATTTATGTGCGCTAACCTCCTCCGGTCAACTGATCACGCAGAATATTTTTGCGGATCTTGCCGGTAGACGTTTTCGGCAATTCGCCGAATACAAATTTGCGTGGCGCCTTGTACGAAGCCATATTGGCTTTGCAAAAGACGATGAACTCTTGTTCGTCAGGTATGTTTAACGGGTCTTTCAGCGCAATGAATGCACAGGGGGTTTCGCCCCATGTTTCATCAGCCATGGCGACAACGGCAGCCTCGAGCACGAGTGGGTGTCGATACAAAACGTCTTCGACTTCCTGGCTGGAAATGTTTTCGCCGCCTGAAATAATAATGTCCTTGGCCCTATCTTTAACCTCGGCATAGCCGTCGGGGTGCATGACGGCGAGATCTCCGGTACGAAACCAGCCATGTGCAAAGGCTTCTTGGGTAGCCTTCTCGTTTTTAAGATACCCCTTCATCAGCGTGTTGCCACGCATCAGCATCTCGCCCATGGTTTTACCGTCTGCCGGCGCCAGCGTGCCCGGCTCGGTGCCTTCAACGGCCACCTCGTCAATGGCGTACAGCCCCACGCCCTGCCTGGCCATTTTTCGAGCCAGCGCATCGACATTCAGGGCTTTCCATTGGTCTTGCACGACACATACCGTAGATGGGCCGTACGACTCGGTCAGCCCATAAAGGTGTGTGATATCAAACCCAACCTGCTGGCCTTTGCCAATAACTGAACTGGGTGGGGCAGCCCCGCCAACGGCGAACTGCACGGGGCGATCCAGCTTGATGCCGGCTTTGTAAAAGTCATTAACCAGCATATTGAGCACAATGGGCGCGCCGCACATATGGGTAACCAGGTTGCGTTGTATGCGCCCCAGCACTTCATCAGTCTGTACTTTGGGCAGACAGACATGGGTTCCACCTATGGCAGTGACCGCCCATGTGTAAGCCCAGCCATTGCAGTGAAACATGGGTAAGGTCCACAGATACACGGAATCTGCCGTCATGTTGAGGGCCATGGCATTGCTCATGGCCGCCAAATAAGCGCCGCGATGATGGTAAACCACCCCCTTGGGGTTGCCCGTAGTGCCCGACGTGTAATTGAGCGAAATGGCATCCCATTCGTCGGCCGGCTTTTGCCAATCAAAATCAGGTTCGCCCATTTTGATCATTTGCTCATAGCTAAAGCGCGCCAGCCCTTTCGATGCACCGGCTTCTCGGGCCACAGCCACCAACAGCGGCGGTGCCACCATATCGACAATGGCCTGTTTCACCAGCGGCTCGAATTCAGTGTCATAGAACAGCACCCGTGATTCACCATGATCCAGAATAAACCTTAGCGTTGTCACATCGAGTCGTGTATTTAGGGCATTGAGCACAGCGCCGGTCATGGCAACAAAGTAATGGCTTTCAAGCAGTTCGTGGGTGTTAAAGCACAAGACGGAAACCGTATCACCCGCCTTGATACCCATGCTGTCGAGCACCGAGGCCATGGCACGGCAGCGATCATAGACTTGCTGGTAGGTCAGCGACATATCGTCATCGACAATGGCGGTTTTTTCTGGAAACACATGCGCCGACCGCTGCAAAAACGAAAGCGGGGTCAGGCTGGAGTAATTTGCCGGGTTTTTGTCCAGGCCCTGCTGATACTTGTTGACCATGTTCAGTCAGCCTCTTGGCGAAGATATTTTGGATTACTTAACGCCAGCTTTTCTCGTGTGAGCGAAAGCAATAGCGCGCGCAGCGACGAATGGCGCGACGTGTCAATGCCACGTCGGCGAATCAAGGCGGCCAACCCGGCCTCTGTAGGCTGCGTGCCCTGCACCTTTTCAATGTGCAGAAAACCCGCTATCCGGGCACCACCCCGGCCGCCCGCAACCTGGCTTGCAGCCAGCTCACGCGCGGCAATCGCCATGGCATTCGCTATCATCAGTACATCATAGGTTTTGTCTTCGGGCAATAAGGGAAGCAACTCATCCAGTAACGCGCGACGCGCCACAGACAGCAACTCATCTCCAGCGGGTCTATTCACGCAAGCCTCCTGTTTGCCGTAAGCCGGGCGTTGCTCCACACCGGGCTTTCACAAGGCGTACGGCGTGGTTGGAACACACAATGTCGCACGTAAAACAGTGCGTGCCACCAACCCCGCTCACATCAAAACAATTAGCCCTGGACATCTTCAAAGCCCTCCATACGCTCAATATGGCATAGCAAGTCATACTCCATTTCAGGCACCATGCGACCCGTCAGGGCAAGCTCA
This sequence comes from Alcaligenaceae bacterium, assembly GCA_013416395.1. Taxonomy (GTDB): domain Bacteria; phylum Pseudomonadota; class Gammaproteobacteria; order Burkholderiales; family Burkholderiaceae_B; genus Allopusillimonas. The sequence goes on along the minus strand of JACCEP010000002.1, from coordinate 451,385 downwards.
AGCGAAGACTCTTCGCCTGAAATATGACGCTGCGCCTGCTGCAAGGCAATAACTGCCCATCGCGTAATACCCATGGCCTCCCAATACAACACCTGTCGAGCATCAACTGCACGACCGCTGGCTTGGGTGTATGCCGAGAACAGATCGCTCTTATGGCCTATGCCGCCCACTTCGCGGTCATTCTGGCCAAAGCGCCAGCTCTTTGCACACAACCAGCCAAGGTCTTCCAGCGGATCACTCCAGGATGCGAACTCCCAGTCGAGCACGCCAGAAAGTCGGCCCTCGTCCACCATGTAGTTACCGGTGCGAAAGTCACCGTGGCACAGCACCAGCTCGCCACCAGGAGGCGCGTTGTCTTCCAGCCAGTTGAGCGCCCATTCAAGAACAGGATGGGGTTCATCTATGTGATCAAGGGCCGCCCGGTAATCCTCCACCCGTTGCAGCGCGGGGGCTTTTTTTGGAACAGGCAGAAACCCCAGGCGTTCGTCAGGAGGCTGCACTGCATGCAGCCGCGCCAACTCATGCGCCAATTGCTGCGTCAGCGCTGTCGCCTGAGATTCTGACAACATGCCACGCACCAACTGTCGGCCTGAGGCAGTACCCCCCACCCTTCTCATGACACAGAAAGGGGCGCCGATAACGGAAGAGTCGACACACAACCAAAGCGGTTCTGGTACGGTTACGCCCGCCTGCCACGCACACTGAAGCACGCAAAACTCTTGTTCACGGCTTAAACTGACATCAACCTGCGACTCGGCATCGCTGCGCACCACCAGATCCAGAAAGCCCGGATACTCGCCACCAACACAGTCGACAGCGAGTGCGTAATTGTTCTGGATGGCGCCCCCTGAAAGCCTTGAAAACGCGTTGACAGAAACCTGGCTAGCGCCGGTCTGTCGTTGTATGTAGTGCCTGAGCGCTTCACAAACGCCTTCATCGGACATACTGTCTCCTTGCTGCCGCAACCATTTTCTTTGACAGCTGGCACACGCTGCTGCGCCAGCCATCTGCTACGGCCCAGTGTTGTTCTGATTTACCCCTCACTCACGCGCAATGCCGGCTTCAGCCCCAACGCCAGAAATCAATACCCTCTTTCAGCAAATTGCGCGACAAGACCATCTTGTGAACCTCGGACGCGCCGTCTACAAGCCTGGCCTGCCGCGCATAGCGATAAATCCATTCGAGCACGGTGTCGCGCGAGTAACCCTTGGCTCCACAAAGCTGAATCGCCGTATCTACAGACTTGTGCAAGGTGTCAGCCACCGCCACTTTGGCCATAGACACTTCTTTGCGGGCAAAGTCACCGGTGTCCAGCATCCATGCGGCATGCATGGTCAGCAGGCGCCCAACCTGTATGGCCATGGCTGCCTCACCAAGCATCCATTGCACCCCTTCTCGCTCGGCCAGCTTTTGTCCGAATGACTCGCGATGCGTTACATACTCGGTCGCGATTTCGAGCGAGCGCTTCGACAGCCCCAGCCAGCGCATGCAATGCGTCAACCTTGCTGGCCCCAGCCGAATCTGCGTCAGTTTCAGGCCATCGCCCACTTCCATCAGACGGTTCTCATCAGGAATGCGCATATTGGTAAAGCGCAGTTCGCAGTGGCCACCGTGCTCTTCGGGCCCCATGATGGGAATGCGTCGCACGATTTCCCAGCCCGGATCATCTTTATGAAACAGAAATGCTGTCAGACCTTTGCGCGGGTCATCAGAAGTTTTGGCGATCAGAATAAAATGCGAGGCCTCGGCCGCACCGGTAATAAAGTGTTTGAACCCGTTGACCACCCAATGGTCACCCTGGCGCTCGGCAGTTGTCAGCATCATGGAGGGGTCTGAACCAGAACCGGGAGCGGGCTCTGTCATCACAAACGACGAGCGTACATCGCCGTCAATAATGGGCTGCAGCCAGCGTTCTTTCTGGGCTTCAGTTGCCACTTTGTTCAAGACCATCATATTGCCGTCATCGGGCGCACATGAATTGAACACGACGGGACCAAAAATAGAGCGGTTCATCTCCTCGTAACAAGCCGCCATCTCGGCCATGCTCAGGCCCTGGCCACCTCGTTCGACCGGCATCTGCAGCGACCAGAGCCCTTGTTCTTTGGCTTCACCCCGCATACGGTGCAACAAGGGCAATGAGATATTTTCATGCTCATCATAAGAGGCTGCATCACTTTCCAGCGGAATAAGTCGCTCGTCAACAAAGGTGCGGATACGTGCGCGCTTTTCTTCAACGCGCGGCGACAAGCTGAAATCCATGTGTAAACCCATGTATAAACCTTTTATTAAAGTGATGAGTGCAGATGACCGCCATCGACCACTATCGATGTGCCCGTCATGTAACGCGAGGCATCGGAAGCCAGCAACAGCAAGGCACCGTCGAGATCGGCAGGTTGGCCCAGTCGGCGCTGGGGTATGCGTCCGATCATGGCCTGCCCTGCATCCGATGCAAAAAACTCTCGATTGAGATCAGTTTCGATATAGCCGGGCGCCAGTGCGTTCACACGAATACCGTGCCGGGCCCATTCAAGCGCAAGCGCTTTAGTCATCTGCTCCAGACCTGCTTTGGACACGGCATAAGGCAACACCCCGCCAGCCACTCTATGGCCCAGTATGGAAGAAACCATTAGCACGGCACCTGGCCGGTCGGCAGCAACCAGTCGTTGCGCAACCTTGTTGGCGACCAGCCAGCAGCCTTTAAGATTTACGTCAATGACCTGGTCCCACTCTTGCGCACTTAGCGACAAAGACTTCTTGGTAATGGCATTACCTGCATTGCAGACCGCAAGGTCGACCAGGCCAAACTTGCTTTCGGCTTTATCAAGACCTGCAGTGATGGAAGCATCATCGGTAACATCCATGGACACAGCGCACGCCTCTATGCCTAGCGCAGCAAGCTCTGCAACCAGATGCTCGAGTGGCTGGATACGCCTTCCGGCAAGTACCACCCGCGCCCCCGCACCCCCCAAGGTTTTTGAGATGTGTGCTCCCAGGCCACCAGCGGCCCCCGTGACCAGCGCCACCTTCCCGCTCAGGCTGAACATTTTGTCCATTTCTCTCCTCCCTGACCAATCATAGAACACTCGTTCGGTTTTTTCAAATAATACGCTAAACGACAACACGGGCTACGCTCTATACTTTCAATCTTCGCCCTGATGCGGTTTCTGCATGTACTCTCGCCTTCAAGCACTACAACGCTTTTTCTACAGCCATTATTTTTTCGGGGGCATGCGCCAGTCTGTTGGCGTGATGTTGCCCGCACTGGTGCTGGCGGGCATCTTTCACATGTACGCCATCGGCTTTATTGCCTCGATAGGCGCGGCGTGTGTGGCGGTCATCGACCAGCCTGGCGGGCCACGGCGTTACGGCACAAACGGCATGCTTGCCGCCATATTGATGGGCTCGCTGACTGCACTGGTTACCGGGCTTGTTGTCGGCCATAGCCTGCTGGTCTGGGTCGCCGTGCCAGCCATGGTCTTTATCTTCTCAATGCTGACCGTGTTCGGCAAACAGGGCGGCCTGCTGGGCTTTGCCTGCCTGCTGATCATGACACTTACCCTGCGTCAGCCACTTACTTCGCACGATGTACTGCAGCACACGGCGTATTCGTTTTTTGGTGGCGTTTTCTACTTTGTGTACAGCTTCATCATTCACAGGCTAATGTGGCACCGCGAAGAACAACAAGCGCTATCAGTGGCCATGTTCGCGACCGCCGATTACATGGCGGCCCGGGCGCAGTTTTATGATGTAAATATAGACCTCGAAACCAGCTACCGCCGGCTTATCCACGCGCAAGCCCTCATGACGGAAAAGCAACAGGCGGCGCGCGATACCGTCTTGCGCGAGCTACCACACGGAAGCGGCAAAGCAGACCGCCTGCGTGCCAAGGCGCTTAATATATTCATCGACATGGTTGCCCTGCTCGATACGCTGGTAGCCACGCATACCGATTACGCTACGCTGCGACGCACACTGCCCGAAAGCGATGTGCTGGTATTCGGCCGCGATGCACTGCTCAAACTGTCGCGCAATGTCTCCGATGTGGCCTTTAACATTGCCCGCGGCCGCCAGGCCAAAGAACGTCACAGCGTCAAGGCTGAGCTACGCGCCATTGAATACGAAATCGAAACCTACCGAAAAAACGGTATGACGCAAGACAACCCCGAGGTTTATGCCTTGCTGGTGCAGATACTGCGTCGCCTGCGCAACGCCACACGCCTGGTTGATCGTATGGGCGGGCATTTGCGCGAAGAAAACAGCGTCGAGCTGGTCGACAGACGACTTGAACAATCTTTGAACCGGTTTCTTACCCGCAGCAAATGGCGTTTGGGCATGATCACCAGCAATCTGCGGCTTGACTCCTCACACTGCCGGTATGCCTTGCGCATCGCACTGGCCATCGCCCTGGCCATGGTGGTCGCGCGCTTTATTGTTGTCGTCATTCCCGAGGAAGGGCTGGGCTCAGACTACAGCGGACACAGCTACTGGATTATTCTGACAATTATAGTGATCATGAAGCCCGGTTTCGCCCTCACACGCCAGCGTAATGGCTGGCGTTTATTTGGCACGCTGATAGGCTGCGGTGTCGCACTGGTGGTATTTAACCTGACCAGCAACAATGATGTTTATCTGATCGTGCTGATCATGGCATCCATCATGGGCTACAGCCTGGTTCAGGTTAATTACATGCTCGCGGCGATCTTCAACACCCTGTTTGTGTTGCTAGTCTTTCACTTTTTGGCGCCTGGCGGCAGTTTTGTTATTGGCGAGCGCCTCATAGACACCGTGCTGGGCTGCATTATTGCGCTACTTTGCAGCTATGTGCTGCCCTGGTGGGAGCACAGCTTCATGGGCTCGCTGGCAAACGCCTTGAAACGAGCCAATCAAGAATACCTGAGTACGGGTCTGCACTACGCCACGCTAACCCGTGCGCAACAGCTTGCCCGTGCAGGTGCCTCATCAAACGCTGACGGCAGCACTGACCCCACACTGGATGCTGAGCAGCACGAAGCTGAACTGCGCTGGCGCCTCGCCCGCAAAAACATGCACATTGCCTTCAGCAATTACGCTTCGGCCTTTTACCGCATGATGGATGAACCTGTAAAGCGCCAGAAACATGTGCCGCAACTAAACAACCTGCTAATCCAGAACCACATACTGGCGTCGCAGATTACGGCTGCCATCCCGGTGTTGGCAAGCCTGGACGCCGTACCGCCTGGCATTGAAAAATCAATGGTCGCTGTGACACGTTATCTGGACGACCAGGAAGCCGACCCACCCGCCTCGATAGAAACGGCGGGCGACCTGGCTACCCTAGCTTACCCGTTACGCCAGATGGTAAAAGCCGCCAGCCTCATACGCAAAGACATGCAAGGCCTGAGTCAAGCCTGACGACGCCTGAAAACCAGCCTGTCTGGCGTCGACACCTCTTGCGCAAAGGCATAGCCCTCGACGTCGAAATCGGCCATCTTCTCAGGCTTGGTAAGTTTGTGCTCGATAATAAATCGGGCCATCAGGCCGCGGGCGCGCTTGGCATGAAAGCTAATAATCTTCCATGCGTCGTTTTTATAGTCCTGAAATACACACTGCACGACCCGTGCGTTAAGTGTCTTAAGGTCAACCGCCTTGAAATACTCTTCTGAGGCCAGGTTTACCACTACACCCTTGCCTTTCTTACCATCGGGTGTTTCGGCCAGCCTTTCATTAAGGTAGTCAGCAATTTTGCTGCCCCAGAACTGGTAAAGATTCGTACCCGAGCCAGTCTCGAGCCGGGTACCCATTTCGAGACGATACGGGCGCATAAGGTCAAGAGGGCGCAACACGCCATAAAGCCCGCTGAGCACGGCCACGTGCTCCTGTGCCCATTTCAGTTTCGCATCAGACAGGCTGGGCGCATCCAGCCCCTCATACACGTCACCGTTAAAGGCCAGCAAGGCCTGCCGGGAATCGGCCTGGGTAAAGCGTGGCTTCCATTCTGCATAGCGCTCGACATTTAACTGTGCCAAGGCATCGCTCAGCTTCATCAATCCAGCAATATCTTCAGCAGATTTTTTCTTTAATACCTTGATCAACTCGGACGCCTGTTTTACAAACAGGGGCTCTGTATAAAGTGTGGTGCGTACAGGCGAGTCGTAATCCAGCTTTTTGGCCGGAGAAAGTAAAACCAGCATTGCTTATCTCTCGTACAGGGAAATGAGTGCAATAGGCGCGGGCAAAGGCCCAGCGTGTAAAGACAGGCACGCGGACGAGGCGTTTGGGCGCTCGCCCGCGCAATATTCTGCGCGTTATGCTTAACGAGCTGTCCAGCCGCCGTCAAGGGAAAGCGTGGTGCCAGTCATTTGGTCGGCAGAGTCTGAGCACAAAAATACCGCCGCGCCAGCCAGTTGACCCGGCGTGACAAACTGCAGCGAGGGCTGCTTTTCAGACAGCAACTCTTTGGCGGCCGCTTCAACATCAACGCCCTGCTTTGCCGCAAGTGCCTCGATCTGTTTTTCGACCAGAGGCGTGCGTACCCAGCCCGGGCAGATGGCATTGCAGGTAACGCCGGTTTCTGCGTTTTCAAGCGCGGTCACCTTGGTCAGGCCGACAACACCATGTTTAGCCGCCACATACGCTGACTTATGAACCGACGCCACCAGGCCATGGGCCGATGCAATATTGATAATACGACCCCAGCCCTGCTTCTGCATATGTGGCAAGGCCGCAGCCGTACCGTGAAACACGGCTGAAAGGTTAAGGGCAATAATGGCATCCCAGCGCTCTACCGGAAATTCTTCTATGGGTGCTGTGTACTGGATACCTGCGTTATTTACAAGAATATCCACGCCACCCAGAGCCTTGGCTGCCATGTCGATAAACTCACGCGTAGCGGCTGGATCCGACAGATCTGCATTGATGTAATGCGCCTTAACGTTGAATTCAAGCTCTATGTTTACACGCTCTTTTTCAATGGCGGCGGCATCGCCAAAGCCATTTAGCACTACGTTGGCGCCATTGGCCGCCAACTCACGTGCGATGGCTAGGCCTATCCCGCTTGTAGAGCCCGTCACAACCGCGTGTTTACCTGTAAGCATAGTTTTCCTTTCGAGTGGTTCATGAAAGCTTCATGGCACGCCAGCCATCGCAAAAAACCGCGATTTACGATGCAGCAGAAAGCCCGACATTCATTGCTAGTGTAACGCTCAGACTAACGTCCGCGCGCCCTATACCTGCGTTCTGGGCGCCGCGTGAAAAATTTTAATTTTCTTGTTAGAATAGCGGACTTGCCCGGCTAGTACAGGTGTCTTCGACCGACCTTGTTCGTAGTATTGTCGGCAATATGGCATGGCGCGCAAATGGTGCGCCAACACAGGACAGGTGGCAGAGTGGTCGAATGCGCCGGACTCGAAATCCGGTTTACGTCTAGGCGTAACGTGAGTTCGAATCTCACCCTGTCCGCCAAGCAAATCAAGCACTTACAGCACATACAAGCCACCCATTGAGGTGGCTTTTTTAATATGCATGTGGGGAACATTCTGCCCATATTCGCAAATTGAGCATTTATTGATCAGCCATCCTACGGGGTGGCTTTTTCTGTTAGCGCGTAGTGATTACTTTTAGCATGGCGTCAGACAGCTTCTTTCTATATATCGCCACACGGTTGATTGAGACATCAACACCAGACCCTGATCTGGTCAAAAGATAGCGCAAAGGCTCATCATAAAGCGCAGCTGTAGCGCTATATATATCACCACCATCAATACATATTGATTGCGCTCCATCCGACCATGAGTAGGCGACAAACACTCTGGTTAGTGCATGTTGACTATTTGCGGCGGTTTGTGTGCCAGTACCATTCCCGCGTATGTAGCCGCCTATGCCATTAGCGCTTTGATCACGAAGCATAATGCCATTATTGAAACTGCTTAAGCTTGCGTCAGCATTTATCGTTATCAGATATCTATTTGCGCCTGTTTCATAGGTAATGCCATCAAAAAAAACAGTTCCCTCGTCAGGATTAAGTAGTCCTTGAAGGTCAATCGGATCAATGCTGGTAGCCCCTCCGAAGTTGAAATCAACGATTGGCATGTCGGCTATTGGTGCATTAACCAATTTCCATTCGCTGTCATCCATAACAAGAAGACCGTCAAGCGCACCTGACACACCATTCTTTTTGACCCAGGCGTCACCATCAACGCCGCCAACTGGCGCTGATGTGGACACCGTAATTCCTACACCACGTAAGTCATCGGTAACGAACCCAATCGCGTCGTCACTGGTGAAAGTTACCTTGCCGGTCGATCCGTTATAGCTTGCCCCTGTCCAGCCCTTGCCAGTTGGCCCGGCGTTGCCCGGATCGCCTTTTGCCCCAGACGCCCCGCGAAGATCGCTTGTAGCAAACCCTAAGCCGTCTGCGCTAGTGAAAGTGACTATGCCAGTCCCGGCCCCGTATGACCCGCCGGTGAACCCTTTTCCATCAGCCCCAGCCGTTCCAGTGGTGCCGGTCGTGCCCTTCGGCCCCTCTAGGTTAGTTTGTAATACCCAAGCCATGCCATAACCTCACGAAAGCTGGTAAACGTCACCTGACGTAGTGTCAAGATACATATCGCCCACAGCAGACCCGCCTACAGAGCCAGGAGCGCCCGAGCCTGTAAACCACTTTGCCCCGTTTGCGCCATTTGACCCATCAGCGCCGCGTAAATCGCCCGTATCAAAGCCAAGCGAATCATTGCTGGCAAAAGTGACTTTGCCGGTGCCCGCAGAATACGATCCGCCCGTCCATCCTTTGCCGTCAGTGCCAGCCGTGCCAGTAGTCCCCGTATTGCCCTTTTCACCGCGCAGATCATCGGTGGAGAACCCCAACCCGTCATCACTAGCAAAAGTAACTTTGCCAGTGCCGGACGCATAAGACCCGCCCGTAAATCCTTTACCGTCAGCGCCGGTAGTGCCCTTATCTCCCTTAAACGCCACGCCATTTCCATCGGTCGGGAACTTGGTGCCGTCCCATATATACAGCAGGCCATCTGCCTCGACCAGATATCCGTCGCCTGCATCTCCTACAGTTAGGCCAGAAGGCAGATTTGCATACGTGGCAACGCTGCCAGCAATAGCGATTCCTTGCCCGTCAGCGCCCGGGTCACCTTGTGGCCCTGGATTTCCCTGTATGCCTTGCGGTCCCTTGATGTTGCTTTGTTGAGTCCATGCCATGAGAAGTACTCCTAAATTAGTTTGTAAATATCGCCAGAGATAAGGTCAAGATAGGTATCGCCAGGCTCTGCGCCGACGATTACTGAGGGGGGTGCGCCGTTTCCTGTAAATCTGATTTGTCCGGGATGGCCCGGATCGCCCTTTGGCCCTGGCTCGCCTTGCGGCCCTGTGCCAGCGCCCGCTGGCCCCTGCGGGCCAATTGGCCCCTGCGCCTTCATGCTGATAATCGACGGCGCGGCGGGCTCTTTGATTTTGATGATCGTCGCCCCGCTCGCCTCCCGGATCGTCAAGACCTCCCGTACGGGCTGATTGACGGTTACTGTTGTCATTGCGTCACCGTCACATCGAGAATCAGTTTGAACGTGCCGCTAAAAAGCGTAGCAATGCGCCCGTCTGGGTAAGTGATCTGCAAGTCAAACACGCCGGACGTTACCCGCAACGCGGCAGTTGTCTCAGCGTCAGCATCAAGCGTGATCGTGCCAGTGCCTAGCGTGATACGGTCATTGGTGGTCGAGAAGTCCAGCAAAATAGCAGCGCCCGGGCGCGACTTTAGATGCATATCCGCAACAAGGCCAGACGTATCGATGGGCGTGGCGCTGTCGTCCTCCCATGTCATTTCAAGGTGAAAATCATCGCCTTGTTTAATTTGAATTGGCTCGGCCAGTATCCCAATGCTCATATCAATTACCTTTTATAAAATTACGCAGCCAAAGCCACCACATAACCATCCAGTCTGAAAACATCACTTCACCCTCCTGATTGCGTCATAGGTGCGCTCGCACGACAGGCCCGCTACTCTGAGCCGGTCAGCGTATTCAGAGATTCCTCTGCCAGCATCGTCCAGCCGTTCGTACATGCCGATAAGCACTCCGATGGGATCGTCACTCGACTGGCCCTCGCCTCGCTGGGCAGTGGCGGCAAGGATGCTTGCGTTACGGGCACGTAGCTTTGCGAGTTCGCTGCGCAGCCTGTTAGAAGCCACAACATTGCCAGCCAGATCAACGGCCAGCGCCTCGTTTTGTTCGATTGCATGATCACGCTCATTCTCCACGGCAGCGGCTCGCTGCTCTCCTAACTTTCTCGCCGCCTCGACAGACTCGACCACGGCGCGCGCCTGGGCTTGCAGCACTTTGGCATGATCGGCTTGCAGGGTGGCTATCTTTGCCTCAGAACGCCATCCCTGAATAACCCATGTGCCAGCCGACGCAAGCGCAGCGGTAAGCAGCAACGCCAACGCGATTATTTGACCCCGGATAAACACATGACCCTCTCTGCTTTGCGCCTGTTATGCAGGCCTTGAATAAAATTATTCCCAACATTCGACCAATTAGGCGTCCCGTTCGGCTTGTAGGCCAGCAGATCGCACCCACGCGCAATGTCACCCGCGTTGATGGCCGCCACAGATGCGCTTTTGCACGTTGCAGGCCACCCAACGTTATGAGCATGGCTGGTCAGCGCATCAAACACGCTTTGCGGAACGGCCACCTTGATGCACTTTTGCAGCTCGCGCTGCGTGTCGATAACAACTTGCGTCTCGACCTCTTTGCACTTGGCATCACTCCATCGCTGGCCCACGACCACCGGATACGGGCTGGTGTATTTGGTGATGCCTTTACAGACGGTAGGCAGTCCGCCCGCTATCTTGTCGGCATATACAACGTTCTGGCCCTCGCCCTCCCATACGCCAAGAAAGTGCATCAGGGCAGGGTTGGCGGCCAGCAGCGCAGAGCCACCCACCAATATGAAGCCTATGATCTTGTTTCGAATGCTCATTTACGCCTCACTGTGCGCCACGCCCACGACCAGAAACGACCAATGAATGGATACTTCTTTGGCAGGTCAGGTAGCACCTTTGCAATCAACAGCAGCACGTAAGCCACCCAAAGAACCACCAGAATGGCGTCAAGCGTATATCCGTAAAGCATAATTCCGCTTCCGGTAGCAACCGCCGCGTGAAAGCCATCTTCTTGCATCATGTGTTTCATCCCGTGGGGCATGGCTGCCTCCGTTTGATGGGCGTAAAAAAAGCCCTTAAACGGGCATCGGCTTGCAAACTGTCATTGCGACCGTCAGACGACAATCCCTTTGGAAGCCATATAGCGCCGTATATCAGCCGAAATAAGGCCTATCTCTTCATCCGTAAGCCTCACGTTATAAAGCGCGAAAAATGCCATATCGCACAAGCCCTTGTACCGACCACCATAGCCAGACCCAATACGCATTGCATTTGATGAAGGCCACGCTACTTTTGACGATGGATCGCCAGACTTCGTGGCCCCATTGGTTATTCCATAAAGTTTATTTACCCCTGTGTCAGCATACGCGGTACCGATTATTAGGTTCCAGTCCGTAGGGTCGACTGTAATGCTCCCCAAGGCCGATGTTGGCGACGCGCCGCCAGGCTCAGCTTTAGCTCTAATAAAAGTTATCTTTGTTGCGTCAGGCGTGTAAAGCCCTGCACCAAAAGAGGTGCCACCTCCCAGCGCTGCAGAGCCGGTGTACGTTCCCGCAAACATAGGCCTGTGATCATCATCGGCCATCGTGTCAGTTGACCTGCCAACCATTATCATGGTCAGCTCCCCAAGCGGCTCAGGTATAACTGTCTGTATGTAATCAGAGTCGCCCTTGAATGCAACCTTGATTGAAGATGCCGTTGGCGAACCGATTACCTGAGCATCAGGGCCGCCTGGCGCATAATTTCGCGCTGCCTTTTCCAGGCCTTCATTAAGAAAATGCCACGCGAGAAGACCACGCCTAACAGGAGGCGCGTATTTTGTGGCGAAGCTTTCGGCAAAAACACCGCGCGCAATGATTTGAGTGCCCATATTTACTACTCCAATAAATTAAATAAGACCAGACGCCGCGCAGGCAACATAGCCAGCGAGTGCGCGGTGAAGTTGTTGGCGAGCGGGGCCAATCGGATGGTTAGGGTCTAGAAGGGTGGTTGTCTTTGATCCGGTGACCGTATTTACAACCCCGTTTCTGGTCGAGTATCCAGCCTCTTGCGTGACCATGGCCCATGCTGGAGCTAGAACTATCTTCGCGTCGGCCGTGTCGTTTATGGCCTGCATCATGGCGCGAATGACTGGAATGTACTTATCAGTCCATACATCATCACGAACAGGCGTTCTTGATGCGCCAGGAAGAGTTCGAATAATTATCGCGTTAGGCCATGCCGCCCTGATTCTCTGATAAATAAGGGAATCGTTATCATAGACAGCGTCGTATATCTCGCTTGGGCTTCGGTCTCGAACATCGTTTGTTCCGACTGAGTACAAAATTACTTCAGGCGTTGACAGAGAAAAGCGTGACTGATAAAAGCCGAAGTCCAGCACGTTTCCATTGCGGATTATTCCAGGGTCATCGCCTCCTGTGGACGCACGCAAGAATGGGTTTATCGGCCACTTGCCAAGCTTTGGCAAAGACATGTATGCCCCTTCGCCGCCTGGGGCTATGATTGAAACGCGGTCTGTGATTTGGTTTGTAAAATCACCGGTCTCCCACCCTTCCCGGCATTCCCCGAGCTCGCCGTTATCTGCATCAGGATCGCTCGCATTGTCTGATCCTTTAATCGTTCCGATAAATGATGATCCATATCCCCATTCTGTCAGATATCGCTTCATGATCGAGCCGCCCTGTCTGTTGCCTATCGAGTCGCCAATCATCAAGATTTTGGGAGTGAGCGCGGCACCGTCATAAGGGTTGTCAGCGACCTTAACTGTAATTGGCAATGCCGTTCTGATGCCTGTACCGTCGCCAACAGCGCGAACCGTCAAGGTGGCTGTGCTGCCAAGGTCATCAGGCATTATTTGCATTTCATCAGATGACGTTATGACCACAGGCAGTGAGTCAGAAGCAAGCGTGGCGCGAACAAGGCGCTCATCATCGCGCTTCGATAGGATGTTGCGAGCGTAGATGCTCACAGGCACGCCCTGTACGCCACACAACAGCTTGCTGGAATACGGCGTGATATCAGCCACAGGATCAACATGGGCAGCCCCAGACCCTTCGCCAAGCGACAACAGATCAGCGGTGATAAACCCGTCTTCGCTAACCACCTCCAACGCAGGCACGTCCACACGTCGCAGGTAAAGCGGCCCAAACGAGGACTCAACCGAACCAATGTTTAGCAGCTCATAACCATCACCAGCGACAAGAGACAGCCCGTCTAAATCGGGACTATCCTGAACCCGAAAGTTTGGCAAATTAAGATCATCAGAGTCAACCCACCCAAGCGGGAAGCGATCTTCGCTCAGAAGTTCATAGTATCTAGTAGATACATTGCCAGATATCAGGCCGTTTAGCACGTTGTAACTCAGCGGCTGGGACGATTCAGGCGCACGCTCCCATTTTGCCGTGCTCGCATTCCAATTCCACAGCCCATTAATCAGCGCCGTGTCGCCGTAAACCATCGCTGGCTTTTCGGGGAAATCTGGAGGATTTGGTAGCAACGCCTCCGTCTTAACCCACACTGCCGCCGCCAGCCCCGCCACGATCATTGCGTAGTTCGGCTTTGGTCCACCAATACGCGTCTGGATCAGCGCAGGCTCATCATCATTGACAATATGTTCCCAGTCTTGCGCGTCTTCTGATGCGTTTTCAAGCTGCGGGATGGAGATGGGTTCTTTCGCCATTTGTTGCTCTCATAAAAAACCCCGCTCAGTGGCGGGGTCAGGTGTTGCTCGGTGGATTTGGCTATGCGAAGTCTTTGTCGTTCGCGTAGTAGCGGGCGTCGTAATTGATCGCCACAAGCGGGATGGTGGTGTCTTCGTTCGGGGCGCTCTTTTCTTCGACCAGAAAGGGCCTAGCGCGCCGGGTGTCCTGCGTATCGACGATCTGGTATTTGGTCGGGTTGTAGCCGCTGGCGATGATCGGCGTGCGTGGCGCGCGGGACAGCACCGCCGTAAACGTGTTGCCCCCTGGCGTGATATCCATGGACTCGACTAGCGCGTCACTGTTTTGCAGTTGCATGACGTAGCTTTTCAGCGGATCCCACTCGACGGGCTGGGAGAGCGCGACCATAAGGCCATCGACTTCCACAATTTCGCCGTCCTGGCTCTTGTTGCGCACGTTGTTCGAACACAGGATGCGCTCTTTTAAGGTCAGCAGGTTGGCTTCGGGCAGCGCGTCAAACCGCGTCGTCTCGTTCTGGTACAGAATTTTGTTGTACAGGCGCCAAGCGTGTATGTGCGCCTGCTCGAAGATGCGAATGCCTACGGTTTCTTCGCGCTTGGCGTTAATCGCCGAACGGTCTGCCGGTAGATAGATGGTCTGGATGGAATCGTCCGAGGGCCTGACCCACTGAAATTCCACGCCGTCATACGCTTGCTTGGGACCGAAGGTCGTGGTTCGATGTTCTGACGCAGGTTTCTTGTTACGGTGATTAAACAGCAGCGCACTATCGTCCGTTTCGCGCTCAAAAAACAGCCGCAGAACACTGCCCCGGCGGTAGCCCGAGCAATACACGGCGGTGGCCACCATCCTGAATATCTCTTCGAAGCTCAAATTGTCGTTGTCGATCGTGTAGTTGAACTGCGCCACATCGATGCCAAAGTACTCGCGGATTTCAGCAGCGGTATCGTAGAAATTATCAAAATCGACCTCGTGCTTGGCCCGGTTACCCAGCTTTGGATCCAGGCAAATAAACGAGAGAATGTCGGCCACGTCCGTGGTCGGGTAAAGCTCGGTCGTAAAATCTGACCCGCTCACGCGCTTTGGAAGCTTACGGGTCACCAGTGCATTGGCCTTGCGCTCTTTGACGGCCAGCGCGGCATCTGTCGCGTGCGTCATGATCTGCACTGTGGTCACATCGCCAAAGTGCGGCTTATCGATGACCGACGCGGCAAAGAGGTCGCGCCACTGCACGTCATCAACCACCTGACCGCCAAAGTCGGTATCGGTATCGCTCGTGCGGCTCAGGCGGATCGCCCAGCGCTGTGAGGTGGCGGCCAGGGTGATATCCATGGTCAGCGCACGCGTGACGCGCGATACAGCGGAGCCTTGAACCGTGCCGGTGAAGCTCTCAATAGCACCAGTAGCAGCCCAGAATTCATCCATGGGCTGGGCCTGCAGCTCAACATCCACATCGAGGCGCACCTGCCGGCCGCTGTCTTTCAGGCCGTACAGGCCCTGCGACACGATGTTGGTGATGAGCCTATCAATGGGCTCGACCGACTCAAGCTCAAGCCAGCCCACCCAACGCTCTTTGCTGGCCTCGATGGTGACCTGCAGTGTGGGTGAGATGCCGCCATAGTCGTCGGTCATCACGTCCCAGTCAGGGTTTACGGCAGCGGGGTTGTCCAGCGTGAGTAGATCGCCGCTCAGTGTGGCGATGGTGTAGACGCCTGATAGGTCATAAATAATATCTGTGGATGGCCGTGTTAGCCGCGGCCCTCCGAGCGCCTCAGCCTGGTGGCCCTCCCCGTCCTGAAAATACCACGCCCTTGAGTTGTTCTCTATATCAAGCGCCAATGTGGTGTTTCCGCCAGCCTCGGACACCCCTGTTATCAGATATACCCCGTTGACATTTCCGGATTTCGTGTATATCGCGCCCGAGTCGCCACCGCTTACCGCATCCCAGTGAACCGTCCCGTTTGATATTGTCAGCGCCTGACCTATCGCCCAGTCCGATGAGTGCGAGCCTGCAAAGGTTATGGTTCCCGCAAGAGCCTCAGTCAGCTCAAAAGTCGCTTCGTCGGCCTCAATAGAATACGAAAACGTGCCCTTCGAGACGTACCCGCGACTGATCGTCACCACGTCGCCCGACAAGAAATACTCGGTGAAGTCCACGTCCGGGCTCATCATGCGCACGAGGTTGGGCGACTCAAACCGCATAGGCTCGAACGCGACGTTCGCGTGGTTCGGCGGCTGCAGCGTCTGGCCGTTGATGCCGTTCTCGCGCTTTGTCATCATGACGGGCGTGTCAATGGCGTTGCCAATCGTCAGCTGCGGTGTGCCAGAGTTGGGCGAGGTGTGCGGCCCGTAGACGGCGGCGGCTGCCCCTGCAATCTGGTCAATGCGCGTGGTGCCGTCGCGGATGCTTTCGACCTCGTAGCTGCCCCGGCCAATGCACAGGTAAGCAATTTCCTTTTCGACATGATTCTCGAAAATCGTGTGCGCCTCCAGTAGATCAAAGTACGAGCGCACCTGGCCGAATATCTCAGGTAGCCGGCCATTGACCCGCACCTCGTTCGTGCGGCCAGACAATCCATTGTTGGGCGACTCGTTGCGCACCGTCCGGCTGGCTTGCTCGGGAATTTTGGGAGCGAGCAGACTTTGCACCATCGCCGAGGCGATCATCATGAGGATGGCAACGGCAGTGCCAGGCTCTATGCGCGGGAACGCCTCCACCGTAAACGGCCCAGGCAGATCGCGCAAAACCATTACATCCGAGGGCAGGCGCGGGGTCACCACGCGCCCATCAGGCACGTGCACCACCCTACCCACACGCGACCAATGCCCGAACTCTGTTTCTAGAAACGTGAACACGTCCTGGACCTCGACAATCTCCGGCGCGTCCTGGTCAGGCAGGCGGGTTAAGAATATGGTTTTCATCGTTGGTAAAACCTGAAATTTCTAAGGGTCGTCAAGCTGGCATCAAAAGGCAGGTTCTGCACGCCGTCATGCTCACGGATGTGCAGCAAGCGCTGGCGGTAGCAAATCCCGATGTGCGCCTCATCGCGCAGGTTTTCCATCAGCACAATCGATGGCGTCACAGTCGGCCCTTCTACGCGCCGGTAGGCCCGGAATACGTCACGAAGCAAGCCGCGCTTAAAGTCGCGCTCATCCACACCGATCAGCGTGTCATCACCCGTCAGCAGCGTCCAGGCTTCCGCCGCCAAGTGCAGGCAGTTGTAGCTGTCGCGGTCATAGGTGCGCTCGAATAGAGGGTCGATACTCACAGCCACCCCAGCAGCTGCGGAAAGCGATCCACCGTGTAGAACTCGCCGGTTTTGACCAAGTTGAGCGATGGCGCCACTGCATCAAAGCTCGCGCCCTCTTCGGAAGTCGAGACCTCATCGATCTGCAGGTTGATCGGCCCGATCATCGGTTTGGACAGATCATCGGCGCGATACGCCCGGTAGACGACCTTCGGGCGCGATCGCAGTGCGTCAGCCATACGCATGTTGTGCACCTCTTCGTCCACAATCTCGCCCTGGTCGCCCAAAGCCACGCCTATGCCGTAGTCCAGCGTGTCGCGCTGGCCAAGTGCGCGCAGCGTCATCGGGTAGTACTCGAAGTGCCGCTCGACGCCGTTTTCGTCACGCGCGGTGAGGCCAAAATGAGCATTGCGCACGATGTAATAGGTTTTGGAAAAGTCAGGATCGCTGATTTCCAGCGTCTCCAGCTCTTCACTTACCCCGTCCGGGCGGTCGAGAAAGAACGAAACGAGCTGCGGATCACGAAGGCCAGTCATAGTTCACCAGTTGCTCAAGAAGGTTAAACATTTCACGTACGGCGGCCACGCTGCCGTAGTACGGCATGAGCTCGGCGATGATCGCCCAAACGTCTTGCTCGGGATCCAGATACTTCTGCAGTGGAGTGACCTCGAGCTGCGCGGAAACGTAGAACCACGGCCCAACCATTCCCGTTAAGCGAACAGACTTTGGGATAAATTGCGCCCGATACCAGTCCAGAGCATGGGAATCCAGCTTCAGCCCAATCTCGAATGGCATCCCACCCGAACGCGACCAATTGCGAACAAGGGCCATAAACAAGGAGTAATCGTCCTCCTTGAGCTTCCACGACGCATCCACCAGGTCGGAGCCACCAACATACATTTGGCTATATCGGCCCGGGCCGCCATCAAGCTCAATGCGACGAACTCCATCATTGAATGACGCCGAATAGCCCGCACGACGCGGGCAGAAAGGCATTCTTTGCATAATTACCTGCGTGGTGTGACGTTTATGGCGTTGCGTTGAGCGACGGAGAACGTGCTGTTCTGGTTGCCCTGCTCACGCGCCATGATGCGAGGGGTCTGGCTGGCGATCTGTTTATTGATCTCCATGATGATTTGACCGTCACTCATCCGCGCCTCAATATCAATCCCGCCAGCGTTATTGTTTATGGTGATGTTTGGCGCAGAATTCCTGGCTGGCGCTGAGCCCCGATCCGCAGGCAGTAAAGGTGTGACGTGACCTGGTTGACGGCCCATCATCAGCATTTGTCGGCCACCCACGGTCAGCAGCTCAGGTATACCGCGCTCATTAACGTCATACATACCGCCACCCAAAACCGGGCCACCGCCTGCTCGACCACCCAGGCTACCTATTAATGAGCCAATCGGGTCCATCGAACTGTTGGCTGCGCCAACCGCAAGGCCGGTTTTCACGACGCTAAACAAACCACCCAACAGTCCACCAATGCCCTTGCCTGAACCATAATCACCCAGAAGTAGCTTGGACAGTTCAGACGCCGCTAGATCCGCTGCCATGCGCTTAAGCATGTCGGCAAAAGCATCGCCCATGTTCTTGAAATTGCCGTCCAATAGGTCATACAGGCCACTGCCCAATGCAGATTCGATGTTTCGGGCCGCTTGAACCGTGAACTCGTCCATAGCTGTCAGGGTTTCTTTGTTCTTTATAGCGATTTCGTCCATGTATTTAGCGTATTGATCGGCACTGATTCGGCCCAGGCCAAGCGCATCATCCAAGTATCGCTGCTGCTGTTCGACACGGCGGCGCTCAGTCTCGCCGGTGATGTCATTCATGAATGACAGGTAGGATTGAGTTGCCTGTTCTTGCTCTTTAATAAAGTCGCCAAGCGGGTCGGTGGGCTTTTCTGGCCTTGCTGTTGGCTTTCTTCCGCCGCCATTGCCGCCACCTTCTGGTGTGATTTTTATACTCGGAAGCTCAGGTACATTATCAGGGAACATGCCGCCCAATTCGCGGCTTATTTGCTCACGCACAATTGCCAGCCGCGCCTCAGCGTAAGCCAAACCTTTCTTTAGAATGGCATTGTTTACGCCACCTTCAGCGTCTGGCACTATCGCTTTGTTGTAATCTTCAATCTGCTTTATTAAACGCTGCTGCTCAGCCAGCGCATCCTTGGAGTCGCCAAAAACAACGCTTTCTGTTGAAGCCAGAAGACTAACCCAATAGCTTTTTGAGGCCCGGGCTGCGTCTACAAAGCCTTTGGTAATGCTGCTTAATGTGGGGAGAAGATCGTTTGTCGCCTGGATAACAAACCCATCGCTCGCTTTCTTTATCCTGGAAAGATTGTCATTGAAATCCTCAGCCGCCTTTGATGTTTTTGTGTTCAAAACAATACCAAGGCTTTCCGCCTCGTCTGTCATTTCCTTTATGCCGTCACGACCACTATTTAAAAATGGAATCAGCTGGGCTCCAGATCGCCCGAAAAGCTGAACAGCCAGCGCCGTCTTTTTTGCACCGTCCGTCATGCCGGAAAACTTGTCAGCAACATCATTCAACACGCTGACGTTGTCTCGTAGTGTGCCGTCGGTGTTGGCTACCTTGATGCCCAGCTCATCAAAGGCTTTCTTGGCATCGCCTGTGCCGCGGATGGTGTCATCCATGCCTTTGGTAAGACGCACCAATGATCCTGCTAGCGCATCTTGGCTGACGCCTGACATATCTGCAGCATAAGTCAACGCCGAGATCGACTCGACTGTTGTCCCTATAGACTGAGACAGCTTGCTCGTCGCATCCATAGTGTCGATGCTTGATCTGATCATGCGAGGGAATGCAAGAGCTAAGCTTTTCGCGGTATCTAGTATTCCAAGCCCAAAGCCAGCACCGATTCCAACCAATACGCCGTCAAGCATTTTTGCATTGTTGGCGATTTTGTCCATTTTTTGCTTGGACGTGTGCTCAGCCTTAGTCAGCCCAGATGTGAAATCAGTCGAGTCAAGGCCGAGCGCTATATTTAATCGTCCAAGTGCGCCATTTGAAGCCATATCAACCGCCCATAAAAAACCCCGCTTAAAGCAGGGCAAAAATATAGCCGCTCACGGCGGCTTCGTTTTAGTCTGTCAGCGCAACAAAGCAAATGCAACAATTGCTGCGAATACTATTAACAATATTCCAAACTCATAGTATGTAGGCTTCTTGCGAAACCCAAGTGCCTTGTATTCTCGACTATCCTCATCTGGAATCGGTATTGAGGCCACTCTCACCACATGTCGGTCAGGCAGCCCAGCAGCGGCGACAAGCGCTAAGGGCCCAAACAGAAGCCCCAACACCACCCAGCAGGGCCAGCAATACCGTTTTTCTTCGGCAAGAGTGCCGCAAAATGCTGCGCATGCGAGCCAGGCTACAACTAACCACACACTTGCAAAACTCCCAATTAAAAACATCAGATCACCCATATGCCCGCTCCCATTTCATATTGTTACAGGCATTATAGGCAGCTACACCGATACTGCCCCAGCAAACAACATATCGCAGGTGTCTTCATACCAAAATGGCATAAGCTCTTGCAGTTTTCCGCCAGCCATCGATTGCACGATCTTGGCGGTGTTGTAGTCGCCTCGCCATTGTCCGAATGGCTGCTTAGCGTAGTACTGCTGATAAAGCCGGAAATCACTTTCCGGCATCTCCCGAAGTTCTTCTAGTGTTTTCCCCAATGCGAGGCTCAACTCAATGAGAAACTCGCGCTGGGGCGTCAGTTTTTTTCGGCCAAGGCCTCGATAATCTTGTTAACGGAGCGATTGCCTAGGCCCATGATGATCGCAACATCCTCTGGACTTTCATGGTCAAAGATTCGTTCAGCTCCGTCTTCGGTGTAGATAGCTAGTGCAATATTCTTTGCACGAGCCTCCGGCGTACCATCATGATCGACGCTATCCAAATCGCCAACCATCAGCTCCCGCACCATAACCTTACCAACACCGGCAACATCAACAATGGCCGATTGCAGTTTTTTGGCGGCAAACGCCTCACGTATTGCTTTTGCAGACATTTGCTTCTCCTTACACTGCTTTGATATGGAAGTACGGGCCTGACAGTTTCATCGTCAAGGCCGAGGTGTAGTTGGTCGCGCTGGCTGATCCGGCCATCCCCGGACCGTTTTGAATGCCGCCAAAGTACACCATCGTGCCTTGGCCGCGAGGCAAGATGACCTTTATCCAGAACTTTTCCATATTACGTTCGTACTCGCGGAATTTTTCCTGAATGGGTACGGCCGGTGCAAAGTTAAAATCCATCTGAAACGTGCCGGAATCGATCGACGCCGCGTCAAATTCATCGTACACGCCTGAGCAGATGGTGCTGGAGTCATCGTAATTAATGGTGGTTCCAGAGTGGTTAACGCCTGTCAGTTCGCAGTATTGCGAGAAAAACTCATGCCTGGCTATCGTGGCACCGTCGTACTCGTCGGGCACCACCTCTTCGCTCCAGTCGGTGCCAGCCAACGTCAGCTTGCCCGCATCAACGGAAGCCACGACGTACTGACCCTCGAAGCCTGAAAGGCCCACAATCGTGATGATGTCTCCCTTCACGGCCGCCAGCGCCGTCGTGACGGTGGCGGGATCGGTGGCCGACACAGCTGTAATGGTCGAGGTCGTGCTCGACACCTCCTTTTGCACCTGGAGGCGACTGCCTCGAAATGGTATACGCTTTCCGCTGCTCATATTTATGGCTCCAAACAAAAAGCCGCACATGGCGGCAGGTAGAAATTAAAAGCCCGCCGAAGCGAGTCAGTAAGTGTTGGGCTAGGCCCGGTTATTCAGCGGGAATTGAATATTCGATAATACGGCGATGAAGCTTTAAATCTGCGTCAAACGCGTACATATCGTTAAGACGCACAGCCATAGGGAATTTCGTTTCCACAGCGGCAAAAACACTATCGCGCAACGTCAGCATTCCCGGATGCGTAGCGGTATACGTGTCAATCTGCATTCGGTAGTCTTGAAGATCAGAGGCTCCGCATATCGTGTTAACGGGCGTAACAATATCCACGGGCAGCACAATCGCGGGAACGACTGGCGGGCTGCCGACTGCTATTGGCAATATGCCGAAAAATACACGGTTGCTCACCAGCGAGCCCAGGCAGTCAATGAGATCAGCATGTATACCCATTACGCTTTGCCTATGGTTTTCCCAATACGGGCCGCTTCTTTATTGATGCGGTTTAAAAGGTTTGATTTGATCTTTTCGGCTGCGACTACTTTTTGCTGCTCAAAGGCCGGCCGCATAAATGGCTGAGCTGGAGCCTTGGCCGTGCCGAATTCGACGAAATGCCAGTAAAAAGGATCGTCCGGATTGTCTTTAGCGGCGTTGCCTGTGCTGGCCTTAAACGCGGATATCTTCTTTGCCCCCAGGCCTTTGACCCATACGCGAGCCTCAAACGTGCCGTCTTTCTTCTTCACGGCCTTGCTGCGTATGTTCTTTTTTATCGTGCCTGGATTGCGCGTGATCGTGTCAACAGCCAATACAGGGACCAGTTTTTTAGCTTCTTTTTTGATGACGTTAGCGCCGGCAGACACCGCATTACGCCCGGCCTTCTTCTGGATATCGTCATTAAGCGCCGCGAACGCTTGGCCAAGCTCGCGCAGGCCCGACATGTGCATTGATGTTTTCATCCCGCATTGCCTCCGCTTTCACACACCAAATCCAGATACACGCGCCCTGATACATCAGGCAGCACGGCGCGAATGTCAAACATTATGCCATCATAAGCAACACGCATGGCGGCGGTAATGTCCGTGCGATATCTAACTCTGATCGACGCCTTCACTACAGACACATCAATGCCGCTTTTTATCGCCTGAATGCCAGAAGGCAGCTTTACATCAGCCCATACGGTGGTCACATCATCCCATCCAGTTGGGAATGGCTCGCCAGCTTCTGGCGTCTTGGGCTTCTGGATTGTGACTTGGCGATTTAGCTTTCCGGCTTGCATTACACACCCATACACTTACGATAAGGCTGCAACAAATCCATAGTCCCCATGGGTAACTTCGCCACCGGCGCACCCACGACAACATCTTCACGATTTGCATACAGATGCCCGGTGATAAGCAGCACGGCTGCCTGGATGAGGTCATTCATGACGATAGGACTCTCTCCAGCGGTTCCATCTAGCACCGCAGCTGTCATTTCCAGCACATTGGCGTAGATGTTTCGATTCATAAACTCTGCCGCTAAAGACTCAGCCGCACCCACATATACGCTTACATCCTCATCAATGCCAATGCGCAAATGCGCCCTGACACGATCATCCGAGATGAGCATTATTCAGCTCCAATAACCGCAGTGGTTGCAATGCTGGTAACTGTTACGCGCCCTTCATGGCTGTATCCAGTAACGCTCACAGTTATGGTCTTGCCAATGTCGCCCACGATCGGATCATATGTCAGGCCTGTGGCGCCAACGATCACAACGCCTCCAGCCGACCATACGCGGGACAGATTCGGAGTAGGTCGACCCGTCCATGTGCCGCCATTACTCGTAAGAGTCCCCCCTACCTGCGCCGTCCCCGTGATGGATGGCGCAACTGTGTTTTTCGGCTCTTCTGGTGTCCCGCCAAGCGAACCTAGATAATTAGCATAGCTGCGTTTGTGCTGCTTAACGGTAGTCATGTCATTTCGCCTTTGACTTGTTATTAGGCTTGGCAGCCATTTTGTTTTTTGGCTTATCAGCCATTTTGCGCGACACAAGGCCGTTGGACTCAAGATCACGCGCTCTGATTTCTGACACCGTGATTTCTGTCCCTCTCTTGGCATACTCAAGCCCATTCAGAAAGCCTCGCTCAACCAGAACTTGCACATCGCTCATGACGGCCACCTATAAAAAAGCCCGCCGGGGATTATCCGGCGAGCGTAGACTTACTGCTTAAGGCGCAGGATTGGCAGGAAACTCGCCGTGAACAAATGACTCGGGACGATACACAGCGAGCGCCAAGCGTTCCTCAGCCCGAATTGTGACCATATTCTTGGTGAAGTTATCAGCATCCTCAGTGGAGACCTCAACGCCTGCATCTTCCCGGTCAAAGAGCTGGGCCCCCATGTCCATGGCGCCAACCAGGAACTCGCCAGCAGGCATTGAATTAGTGTCGATGACGGGCAGCTTCCACATGCGCTGAACACCGCCTTCGCTAACGTTGACCCATATGTAGTTTCCACCAGCGTCTTTCTGCAGCTCCAGGTCTGCCCAGTCGTTGGGGTTTAGAACAATACCAGTGGCACGGTACTCGGCGATGCGAACTTGCAAGATCGCCCGGCGCAAGACATCGATAGGTGTGTCGCCTGTCTTAGTTAGGCTGGTATCGTAGGCTGTCGCCTGAGGGATGAGCCCCAGAAGATTCTGGTTTGTGCCGTCGCCGGCTAGAATCTGGTTTTCTTCAACATACTTCAGGCCGTAGATGGCGCGACCGTTGATATAGCTTTGCAACAGAGGAATGTCGGCTAATACCTGTTTGGATGCGCGGAACCAATGAGCAATCGTTTTGACGGTCGTGGTTTTAAGCTCGAGCTTGAGGTCAGACTGAGGCTTGGTCCCACCCTCAGCAACAGGCGCAGCCATGTTCTGAAAACCCGTCTCTTGCACGTATTCGACTGCGTTAGAGTCAGTTCGCCCTGGCATGATGAGATCGCGAATCGTGAACGGACGATCAGGGCCGCTGATGATGCCTGGAACGCGAGCAGGCTGAAGCGCGGCACCTACACCGCCAGTGCCAGTGGTAGAGCTGGTGATGTTGGTGACGGCCTTCACACTCAGACGTGCAGTGCCGCGGCCTTTGGAGGCTAACGACTTGAAATCGTCCGAATCGGTGAGTTGCTCGCCGTATGACTTGCTTTCTTCGTGATGCCCGAAGTCGCCACGCGCGAGCTTCTGCTCAACTTCGACCAAGCGAGAGGTAAGGTCATTGCCAGTTTTGGAAAGTAGCTCAATCGCTGCCTTAGTGTCCTGTGCGATCTTGCCGGTTGATGCAATTTCGGACGTGGCTTTCTCGACGAACGCTTTAATTTCAGCGTCACGCAAGGCAAGCGCCTCCGTGATGGCCTTTAATTCAAGCTGGTCATCAGCACGTTCACCACCGCTTTTGCGTTGGTAGGCGCGGTCAAATACTGTTTTCATGGGGGAGTCCTTAAAACGAAGGGAGTTTGAAACCCTTGATCTGATCGATCAGGGCAGATGTATTCGCGACTTCTTCGGACTCGCTCCGAAGTAGATGCTTCAGTCCGCGATTTGCGATAATCACGGACTGAGATTTGGAAAACCCTGCCTCACGCAAGATCTGTTCAAATTCTTTTAGAGAAGGCAGACCGCCTTGGGCAATGATGGCTTTCACCGCATCGATACGGGCATCATCATTGGCCGGCGCAGTCACAACGCTGATCTCCACCAGGTCGACCTTCTTTAACGTGCGAATGCGGGTTTTTTCGTCGAACGAGTCTTCACGCACGTAATAGCCGATGGAAAGACCGGTAATTGACTTAGACTGCATGCCTCGATACGCCACTTTTGCATAAGGCGCATCATCCAACCAAAGCTGGCCAGACCCAAACAGGCCGTGGCTGTCTTCTTTGAGGCTCTCGATATCCCAATTTCCTATAGGCTCGCCACTGCGGTGTTGCCATAGAACCGGAAACGTACGGCCCTTTGATCTCGTTTCAGCCAGGGACTCAATAAATGCGCCCGCGGCAACGACCTCGTTGTAGCTGTCTACAGTGCCAAACACTGATCCATAGCCAGAAAAAAGACCATCATCACTGACGGCCTTGACTTGGTAATCGAACGAGCGAACCTGCATCGCTGCGGCTTTATGTTTCATCTGTTTTGCCCTCATTGAGCCAATCTTTAATGGCGTCTCGCGCCTTTGTGGCGTCCGAAGTTTGCCCAAGCTGGTCGAGCGGAGTGAGATTGGACTGCACAGTAAGCACGTCGGTGCCTTCTTTGTACGGTAGGTTTTCTTTACTACGGATTTCTTTACGACTCATCCATCCGTTTTGACTGGACGATGAGTACAACGCAGCGCGACCCGCCGAATCGGCGCGCATTAAGCCTTCGACAACATGCTCTGAATAATATTCAGCACGGTCTTCTGGGTGCAGCAAATCCTTGTTTATTTGTTGCTCAATGAGTGTCAGCCACGGCTGCATGGAAAACGTGAGAAAACCTAATACCTGCTGCTCCAGGCCTGTCCCCCAGCTGGTCGAGTTGCCAGTGTGGCCGATCATATGAGGAGGCACACCAAACCATCGAGCAATCTCCTCCACGCTGAAATTTCGCGTAGAAAGCAACTCCGCGTCTTGCGGGTTCATGGTCAGCTGCTGGAATTCTGAACCTTTCTCCAGAACCATAACACCGCCGTTGTCCCACACCCTTTTGACATGTTGGCGCACTTCTTCCCGCTGCTCAGGCTTCATGATGGCGTCCATCGTCACAAGACCTGTAGACTTCATGCCATTGGCGAATGTCTTGCCTGCAGCCTCCTCGGCAGCTTCCGCATTGCCAAATATCTGTCGCGCGCATCCAATGACGGACAGGCCGATATAGCCGTCCATCGTAAAAGCGGGAATATGCATCATATTCCGCTCATCGACCTTTCGACGCCTGCCTTTGCGATCGTCATACCAGTACTCGAAAGAACCATTTTTGAGTCGCTTTTTTTCTACCTGAGCAGGAAGCAAAGGCGTCAACGCAACAATGGTTTTGCCGGAGTATGTTTTTTCTATGAAGGAATTTCCCCATAGGAGCAGGTGAGCCAAAATCACTTGGCGAAACACCGAGGCCGTCATGTCAGCGTTCGGCTGACTATGAAGCAACGCATAAAGCGGATGACTATTCGCCACTTCACGTCCGCCGTCTGCGGTGCGACGATATAAATTAAGCGGCAACGTCGATACAGTACGAGAAAGAAGATTCACGCACGCCCAAACGGTGGACAGCTGAAGGGCAGAATTCACCGTAACGCTCTTGCCACTGTATGAATCCGTACCGTAGAAGGCGCTCCAAAACGTGCCATCGGTGAGCGAAATCGGCACGCCGAGCCACTTGAGCACGCTGGACTTCACGCGCCCCGGCTTTTTGGTTTTGGTTTCGCTCATATGCTCTTAAAGAATAATCGGGTTGTTAAGAAACGAATCAAGACCATCGTCCGTCTCGTTATTTAGTGCCCGGCCCATGGACATGATCAATGCTATGGGTGCGTCAATTTTATTTTCCGGCTTCTCTTTTGTTGGATGCCGCAAACCAGAAAACTTTGATTCACGCATGACGACATTACTAATCATCCACGCGACAGCGGGGTTATCGTCATGCTCAATATCACCGGTTAACACCAAATTCTCTATTTCAATAATCGGCAATGTGAAGCGGCTGGACGTCTGAGGCATTTCCACCATCAGTAAGCCATCCTCTTCAGCCAACGTTGCCGCAAAATATGCCGCAAATTTAGGATCAAACAACACTTCTTTAATTTCATGGCCGTTACGTAACGCCACCAGGTCACGACGAATAACATTAAAGTCTGTCGCATTGCCTGGCGTGACTATCAAATGCCCTGACTGCTCATAGGTATAGAAATGCCGATTTTCAGGTGCGTTGACCTGGTCCTCATTGTGGTAAAGCTTAAAGAAAACGTAGTATTTGCCTTCACGCTTAAACGTAATGCACAACGCGGCAATATCCTTCTTCTCCGCCAGGTCAAGCCCAATCCAACAAGGCTCACCGGCAAAGTCCTCGAGGCGAAGCTTTGAATTTCCTCTCGCCTTCCAGTCTGCGACGGGTATCCATTTGGAGCCACCACGCAACCAAATATTTAAACGCTTAGTCTGAAGATTAGGTAAATCCCCAGGTTGTCGTTTCGCTTTATCGACCGCCGCTTGAAGATTTTCCTCATAAACCGAGACGCCTAAATTAGGGTTCGCCTTAACCCACTCAAGCGGATCATCCCATTTAGCGACATCATCAACGGTATAAATGATCGCCAGCAGCTCATCATCATCGAACACGCCTTCCAGTACCTTTTCCGCATACTCATGCTGCGAATAGCCAAAGGACGACAGGTCAAAACCTGCAGTTGTAATCTGCCAGATCATCGGTTGGCGGCGCGCACCGAGGCCAGACTTGATCACGTCATAAATTTCTGACGTGGGGTGCGCGTGAACCTCATCCAAGATCGCGCCATGGGGATTTAATCCGTCCAAGCTTTTCGAGTCTCGCCCCAGCGGCACGAACATGTCTGCGCGGCCTGGGCTTGGGTTGTACAGCTCGTTTAATCGAATTCCGATATGGCGCCTAAGCAATGGCGAAGACTGCACCATCCGCACGGCTTCTTTGTGCGTGATCTTGGCCTGCTCCATTTTTGTGGCAGCCGTATAAACTTCGGCACCACCTTCGCCGTCGAACTCAAACAGATAAATGCCAATGCCCGCCAGCATGGTGCTTTTGCCATTCTTGCGAGGCACCTCTTGCCATACTTCCCTAAATCGGCGGCTTCCATCTTGACGCAACCAGCCAAACGCAAGAGCTATCCAAAACTGTTGCCAGGGCGACAGCTCGAACGGCTTGCCTGCCCACTCGCCCTTTGAGTGGCGCAGAAAAAGAAATGACTCCAACGCGTGCTGTGCGTGCTCATCGGAAAAATACAGCCCACGCGACTGTCCAGTTTTCAGATCGCGATAATGGCGCTCAACACCCAGGCGGGTCCACTTGCATACAGGAATTAAACCTGCAATGACGTCTCGACCATAAGCATCCCAGTCAAAGGAATTACCAGCATCGGCCATCAGACCAACTTCATGCCGATTCCCGTTTTGCGTCGTTTATGCGCTTCCACGGGGTCATCAAACAAAGAGCCCTGCTCTGGCGCAGCCGATTCTCGCGATAGTTTTTGAAACGCCGGAATCGTTAACGCCGCTTCTGGCAGCCACTGCAACAACTCACGCTTTAACGTACGAACCACATAGAACAACTGGTGAGGTTGCTCGTAGCCATTTGGGGTAGCCACGATATAAGTGCCTTTATTTTCCTTCGTAAAAAGGGTTAACTGTTCTTCGGCTTCAACCCACCGAATGAAAGTTCGACAAATGACTGTCAACATCATGGCGTCGGTTCGATGGATCAGGCCACACTCTAACAGTGCACCCGTCACATGTTCCCAAACTCGTTTTTCCTTGGCCGTCAGTTTTGCTACTGGCGATGGGATTTCGGATGGGACAACCGCCTTGCCAGACACACCTTCCCCAACCCCTCCATCGACTGCCGGCAGAAGTTGAAGATGTGAAGCCATGATTCATGGGAGGTTTTACCCCCCCCCTATTCAAAAACGTGTCGTGTACAAAAGAAGACGGGGGGCTCGGTTTCCGCTCGAGCCTTCCTAGACTTTTAACCCACCCCTCCGGCTGTATGAACGCTGCCTTTCTGCTGCGCTTTTCAGGTCGTGACAGGGCTCACAGAGCGCTTGCGTATTGCTTTCATCATCAGCGCCACCATCAAACAACGGAATTATGTGATCGCGCTCAGTGGCTACAGTCACCCTTCCAGCCTTCAAGCACTCGACACATAATGGGTGCCGACGAAACAGCTGCTCACGCGAGCGTTGCAGTCGGCGCCCGGTGATGCGCTTGGTAGGTGTGGGCCGCTTCACTGACCAGGCAGCTGGCCTATGCTTATCGCAAGCACCGCCGCCGTCATACACCAGGGCGGAACAGCCTGCTTTGGTGCACGGCTTAGGAGCAGCAGTAGCCATAGACTTACCTTTGAATATTTACCCTGCTGCATGACGCCCGGGCCAGGCGTGAGGAGAAGGCTGCAGCTGCCGAGGGTTGCTTGGTACGGGTAACAAAAAAGCCCAGAGCCGTGAGGTTCTGAGCTTTTGCCTAATCGCCCTTGACGCGACGATTCCCTAATATAGCGGATTATGACCCATTCGGTATAACTTGCATAATTATTTCTACACCAGCCTGCACCTCTCTGTGTTTTGTGCAATCACGCGCTGCGTTTCCAACCAGGCCGATATCCGAATGTCCGCGTTACACAGACGCCTGTGCACGGTGGCACGCGTCACACGCAGCTTTGCCGTGACAACACCCATGCCGCCTTCCCATGTGTAGACGGCCACCACCGTGTCGGACAGTTCCGCAGGAAGGCTGGCCAGAGCACCGTCGATACGCATGGCGGCTGCCTCTTGCTCGATGCTGAACTCGACCACAGCAGCCACCGGGTTGTTGTCGACACGGTCATAGTCATGGTATGCCGAGCCAAAGTACCCGCCTGACCCCGCCAAACGCCATGCTGCCCACTCGTGCAGCAGCTTATCTACCCAATCAATCCTTCGCATTTTCTTCCCCTTGCATCCATGGTGTACCCAGCTCATGGCCGTTCTCGCTGGCATAGAACGTGGCTTCACCCTTCAAACCTTTTCTGATTTGCTCATTGATCATCTCAGCGCCGAATGCCTCACGCAGCGAATCGATGAACGCTGTTGTCTCAGGCATCTGGTCTCGCAGGCTCTTACTCATACCGTCCAACCTGCTAAGCTGGTAGGACGGCAGGTTAGACGCCGGAAAGCCGCATCAATACTCATTCTGTCTAACCTCCTAACCTTTTTGATTGAAATAGAAACTTAAAAGTGAATAGCAATATGTGGTTGTTCACGTCTCACGCGCACACGTATACGCGTACGCGAGGAAATTGGTAGGACAGGTTAGGAGGTTAGACGGGGCCACTGTTCATGCGGGTCTTGGCCGTCTAACCTTACGTCCGTCCTTTTCGGGCGCGACGTGAAAACGCGAATACGCGTCATCGCCACCCATCCCTGGAAGTGCGTAAGATTGACGGGCACAGCGCCCATGAGTGTTTTAGATGGGCAGTGCTTCATGCTCTTGCCCCGAGGTCTGGCTTGCGCTGTCGGAAGGCTTTTCCGGACGCTCGTAGAAATACGTGCGTGGGCCCGTAGACTCACGCACCTTGCGCCACCCTAGGCGCATCATGATTGACCCAACACGCGTCGTGGCTGATCTCTGGCCGTCGATCTTGGCGATCTCCATCTTGATCGCACCGGTCAGAATGTCCGTCGAGGTGAAACGTTTGACCATCGAGCGCTCTGGCATCTCCAGCCACAAGGCAATTGCCTCATGCCAAGGATCTACAAGCTCACGCATCTGTTGCTCTGGCACGATGTACAGCGTCTCCTGCTCACGTGTCGGATAGACTCGTGCACCCTCCTGGACCTCATAGACCGCTTGCGCAAAAAGCTGCTCTCTGACCTGTTTAATGAGGTCTAGGCGCACCTTCGTGCACAACACGGACCAGAACCGCCTATTGCCGGTAGGGTCTTTGTGGTATTCGAAGTTATTGGTCGTGGCGGCGAACACCGTCTGGCGCAACTGGGTGACCATGCGCGAGCCATAAGGTGGTCGGTACCGGTCTTGTGCCTGCGTCAAGAACGCCTTGATGCGCGTGGCCTCAGTGCGATTAAAGGCGTCCAGCTCAGCAATCTCATAAATCCATGTGCCATTGATCGACATGAACGCATCTTTGCTATTCAGGTCGAGCGGTGCATCCGAGAACCATTCACCGCCCAACGCGTGCAAGGCGCTAGATTTCATGAGGCCTTGTGTGCCCTCCAGAATCAACACATAGTCGCCCTTGCAGCCTGGGTTCAGGATCCTATTCACAGCCTGCAGCATCCAGAGCCTGCCCACAAGACGACTGTAAGTACTGTCCTGAACGCCCAGGCAATCACGCATCCAGATTTCAAGACGATCGATGCCATCCCACTCGAGCGACTTGAGCCAATCGCGCACTGGGTGAAACTTGTTTCTGTTGGCCACCAGCTGCACACCGTCCTCAATGGCGGACTTCGCTCGGAAAAGTAGTTCCTGCTTGACCCCCAACCACATGGATAGTTCGAGATCGTCTCCCGCTGTCCACTCGCCATCAGACGTGTCCCAGGGTGGTGTATGGCGTTTTTCTATACGCGCTGAGAATTCATTAAACCCAATCAAGCCCTGCAGCTGCGGGTGGCCTTCCAACGCAATAGCGACGTTTTCTTTGCAATCCTCATAGCCCCCGCGCGGCTTTTTAATAAGCTGTAGCTGCCATGGCTTTGTGGCGATAGCCGGCTCAGGGGTGGAAGACCCCATAACCGCTTGCGCAGGCGCGGGTTCTATCGCGTGAAGGGGTTCACGTAAGCTCTTGAGAACCCAATCCTTGACGGTCTCAGGCTCGCGCCCTTCTTCAAACGCATCGGCCACATCCCAGCCATCGGGCAACTCTCCCGGCGCAGGCACCTTGACGATACGCACGGTGCAGCCCAGCCCGAGCAGTATTTTGGCTATTTCTTCAACCGCTTTAATGCCTGGCTGGCTTTGCTTGCCTTGCTCTGGAAACTCAGGCAGCAGCGCACCATCGTTATCAACCTTGGCGTCACAGTCTGGCCAGAGAATGACCTTGCGCCCTACCAGCGAGCCCCAGAAAACCTTTTGCACCGCCTTGCTGCCACCCGGCCAGGATACAACCTCAAACCACTTGCCGAGCGCCGCATGCGCGGCATCGACGCATTTTTCGCCTTCGACCACCAACACGTATTCACGCTCGCCGGTCAAATGCGGCAAGCCATACAATGGCCGTGGTTCGGGAAACTGCATCCAGCGCCAATCTGTTTTGCCTGACTCGCTGTCTTTGGCCCACACGCACGGCAGAATCTCTTTACCACCATCAGACGTTTGAAAACGATGAACGTAGCCAAGAATCTGCCCGTCCTGGTCGTGGTAAGTCCAACGCATCTGCGCGACGCCACGCACTGGGTGCGCTACGGGTGGCGTAGTAGCATCACCCGGCACCGGAACAATAGGCGCCCAGGTGCTTCTGCGTTTTTTGACAGGCGCACGCTCACCCTTGGCTGGTGCGCTCGTCGTCTCGTGATGCATGTGCAGACGTTCGGCAAGCTGCTTGGCTGCGTCGAGCTGGTTGTTGCCCGTAAATATGGCCGCATACAGTGATATCAGGTCACCACCGCGCTCATCGGTAGAGAAGTCGGCCCAAACACCTGTGGACAGATTGACCGCCAGTGATTTGCCCGCATCACCACGCAGGTTGCCGCAGCGCCACTCGTGCCCGTCGCGATGCCCAGAAGACAGCCAGTCTGGCACAAGCGCTTCTGCGCTGTTGAGTGCTGCCTGGGCAATCGCTTTAAAGTCCAACGATCGTTTCATGCGCCGGCCTCGGCCGGAACTTCATCAAAGATGAACGAAGTCGGAAGACAGCCTGTCGCTTTTGGAGCGACCCCATAAAGACTCACACGGCGATTTGACCAGGCGCGATTTACCCGATCAACCACTTCAACATCACCACTCGAAGCCAAACGACTGCATGTGAATTCGGCAACGTTAACCGTCAACTGAAGATATAACGCGAGCTCTCGTGCCGTCATAGGCCCATTACGCCGTAACACGACCAGAATCTCACGGGAAACCTGCCCCCTGGGCCTACCTGGACCAATCCTTCGCTGAATACCTTTCAAACCTGCCTCCAGTTTTAAATATTTACGCCACAGGTGCCCATGGAATTGCGCTCACACCAACAATGGGCGCCGATGATCGCGCCCTTAGCGAGCCAGTCCAGATAACTGGGCGTGACGATGGTCAACCCAGCTTCGGTCAGAATGTCATCCAGACGATCAAGAGGTAACCCCTGTTGTCCTGAAAGCACGCGACTGGCGGCGCTGGATGCATCCTTCCATCCAGCGGCAAGCGCAATGCTGTCGCGACGCTTCTTATCGGACAGCGCATCGCGAAGCACCTTCTCGGCCGTGACGCGCGCTCTTGGCGGCGTCGAAATCGTTGAAATAGTCATATCTGCAACCCTATGCAAAATGTTCTGCGTGTCATTGCGTACGTAACGCTGGACACTATCAATACGCCGGGCTCCTCAGCCCAGCACCTATTAACCGCTATGACACGGACTAACAAAATGAATTTGATTGCGCCTAAGACACCTGCCCTTGAACGCGCCCTGCGGCGCGAAGACGACCTGATGCTTGAGCTCGCCATCGACATTGCTTACCAGGCGTTCACCGAGCCAACCGATGACCATGTGGATGGCGTTTATGCACGACTGCAATTTGGTGCGCAGCGCGGCGAATCGCCTGCGCTGGCCGCGTCGGTGCATTGAACTATGCATGCTCAGCCTCTTTGGTGGGACGGTAGATATCGTCAAACGTTAATGACATGCCTAGCGTTTGCGCGAAACCAATCAGCCGCGCTGCTACTTCCGGCGGCACGGTCTGTCCTTTCTCGTAGTGCGAGATATTCCCTTGCGTCACACCAATGCCAATAGCCAGCTCTGACTGAGTGATGCCCATCTTTTTTCGGATGAAATGTATATGGCTCATGCCGTAATATTAGCGCCGCTGTTTAACCAAGTCAACAGCGCCGCTGTTTCACATAAATCATTAGTGCTGGTAATGTTTAACAATGGACTCTAAAAAAGCAAAAATCACCGACGAACATCGCCTTGAGGCGAAAAAACTCAGAGCAATTTGGGATGAAAAGAAACCAAGCACGCAAGAAGTGTTTGGCGAAACATACGAGATAGGAAATCAAGCGGCCGTAGGAAATTTTCTTGCTGGCCGATCTGCCTTGAGCCTAAAGGCAGCAGTGGGATTTGCTCACGGGCTCGGATGCAGGATTGATGATTTCAGCCCACGTCTGGCGGCAGAGGCCGGGAAGATTGCTCTTAGCCAAGCTCCAATAACGCAAATCAGAAAAGTAACCTCACACTACGGAAGGGCTGCGGATCGTCCTCCAGAAGGTTACATACGACTTGAGCATCTTTCGCCCCGCCCATCGATGGGTGCAGGCGCCCTCATCAACGAGCCAATACAAATAGTTCAGCACCTCGATGTGCTGGAGCAATGGGTGCGTCAAGAGGTTGGAGCCACAAACCCAGCACGGATTAAAGTCCTGACCGGAAATGGCAACAGCATGGCCCCTACTATCAATGACAAAGATCTCGTGTTTGTAGATATAGAGTGCCGCAGCATTGAAACGGCGGGGATCTATGTGTTGGACGTGGCCGGCAGATTCATTCTTAAGAAGGCGATGATCTTAAGCAACGGAACTTTAATCATTCGCAGCGACAACACAGCCGAATATCCAGACGAAGAACGCCATGACTTGAGTCGCGTTGGGGACTCTATCGTCGTCTGCGGCAAAGTGCTTGCTTGGTGGACCCTACGAAAGGGATAGCAGACTTCTTTTTGCTTATGAAGTAACGAAACTTTATCAGTCATTCAAAAATGTGAGGAGAAGGGTATGAGAAGGATCGCACCAATAACCAATTCTCAGGGGGCATTGCATGGCTAAAAACACGCCGATCGAGATCGGGTTATTGCTTGATACCGAAACAACCGGCCTAAGATCTCATGACGAGATAATCGAGTACGGCCACATAATGTTTCGCTACAACAGATCGACTGGTGAGGTTCTAGAAATACTTAATGAATATAGCCAGTTTCGTGAACCGTCCGTGCCAATAGGAAAAACAGCACAGCGCGTCAATGGTATCAATATGGATATGGTGCGCGGACGATTTCTGGACGATAAGCATATCTCTGCATGCATGCTTGATGCGCAAAAAATATATGCTCACAACGTAGGATTTGACCGGCGTTTTATTAGCGCGATTTATCCAGACTTGCAGAATTTGCACTGGGTATGCACGATGAGCAACATCAATTGGTTGGCCCAAGGGGTACAAAGTCGAAAACTAGAAGATATTTTGTCTTTCTACCAAATATCGACAGAGTCCAAGCACAGAGCTTTGGACGATGCTAAGGGAGTCTTTGCCGCCATTCAAAAAAGCGACTTACAGACTGGCCTTCCCCACCTTGTTGCGCTCGCAAAAAAGCGTAAAAAATTATTGACGCAATACCCAGGCGCAGCAACCATCACGCAACATAACCATGAGCACTCAAACAAGCAAGGGCACGAAACGGAAGACGCCGGTTTGGTGAGAAGGTTTTTGAACAACATATCTAGACCGTAAGCCATGCAAATATATCGGCTTTCCAGTGAGCCTTTGCGGCGCAACTTAAAGACCAATGATCTCTGGCACGGCCCAGACTTAGGCCTAATAGCATGCTGGGAACGCGGTAGGGAAAAGGCAAAGGAAGATCCAGAGATGGCAAGTAAAGCCCGCGATGGAGAGCTCGTGCCGTTGCCGTGGAAGGGTGGCGTAGAAAAGAAACTAAAAATGAAAAATAAATATGGTGTTTATCAGTACTTAGCGATGTGGCAAGGCCTTCGTGGTGACGATCTGCAGATCAATACTGACAGTGAAGTCACATTGATCTGCACCAAGTTCGGGATGTCTGTTGTATTCACAGATGATGTCAATAAGTACGGCGGGCCATAGATCCGTTTCAACCGTTTCAAGAAAAAGCCGCCTCGACCTATTCGCCCTCTCATGAGGGCTTTTTTGCGTCTGTCAATAACGGATCACTGCGGCCACACCCGGACCAAATGCACACGATTCTCTTTTATACGCCATCATAATTAGCGCCGCTGTTGACATATATAAACAGCGGCGCTAATATTCTCTCAGTGTCCGACAAAACATCTCATCCCTGAAGGAGGGTGAAGGCGGATGGCAGTCATTGCTCTTTAACAACCGAGACCGTCCGGACAGAAACCCGGGCGAAAGCAGACCCTCAGCAATGGGGCCCTGTGGGCTTGACGCAGCATTACGTCGCGTCATACCAGCCAAGAATCGAAGGAAGGCTTTGGTATTCCGTTTGATGACAGCCGGGAGAAGACCGGCAGGAGGTGGCCTGACAAGCAGGCCCATCCGCAGCGGCATTTATCAAAGTGCCGCTGCGGATGACAACGAATAGGAGAGTGATGTGTCGATTTCAACCATCCTCATCGAACACGGCCTGCGCCAATACCAAAGCCCTGACGGTAACGTCACGCAGTGGTGGCGGCCATACCTGAAAGAGAAACTACATCCTGACTGGATAGAAGTTGTCTCCCACCCCGGCCAGGTGAAAAGCGGCTCGCCCTGCCCTCGCACTTAATCAACATGCCTTGCCTGGGCAGAGCCCCACTTTTCACCACTCACTCAGGAGTCGCCATGCACGAGCGCTCAAACTGGCCTTGTGGCATTGACTACAGCCACAGCAACCACACACTGAAATTCCCACGCACCTCGCGCTATGACGGCCAGGGCGGCTGGGCCAAAGACAGCCACAAAATCCCACTCGTCCCAGCTTTTCTATATGTAGGCGGTACCGCTGCCACCATCTGGGCAACGCTGAAATTCTCTTTCTGGATGTGGGGCTGACATGAACGCCCGGCCCACCCGCGAGCAGCTGCAGGAGGCGCTGCAGGCGTCACGTCTGCACATGCCGCTTGATGATGCCTTGCTTTCCCCCACCCTTTACATCGCATTGCGCAACACGGCGCATGCACTTGCCGCCCGTAAAGCCTCCACAGCGCGTCGGCCTGTGATTGACCATAAGCGCCTGGCTGCGGGCGATATTGATTAAGAAGCAACCCCACTCTAAGAACGGCGCGCACGCGTGCACCTGAACCAAGACAGGAACCTTACATGGCTCTCAAACCCATCACCGACACCCTGCGCCATGTGCGCGGCGGCTTACTCATCAATGAAACCTCGGAGCTGCTGGCCGAAATCGTCAAGGCCGTAGAGGTCACAGGCAAGGCTGGCAAGATCACGATTGAGTTGCAGATCAAAAAGCTTAGTCGCTCCGGCGCACTGGAAATCATCGATAAGGTCACCAGCAAGATTCCAAGCGAAGCCGCGTTGACCACGATGATGTATCCGACGTCCGAAGGCAACCTTATTACTGAAGACCCCCGTCAGCAAAAGCTCGACCTAAAGACCGTGCGCGTCGTTGGAGCCTCTGACGTTACCCCCATCAAACCTGCCTCCGGAGAAGATTAAATGAACCAAGGAATCAACGACACTAACATTGCCGAAACCATTGTTCGGGAATCCAGAAAGCCCGAGCTATTATCAGAAGGCAATGATCGCTGCACAATTTACGCCGTTCCTGATGGGTTTTCGCTTCAGACCGACAGTGCACTCGAAAAGTTACAGAACCGACCCTGGCGCAAAACTGGCGCTGTACGCGTCAAGACGGCCGACTCATTCATTCATTACGTAAATACGCATAGATGCGATGAATCATTGCTCTACGCCAAAGTTGATCCGCGCAACATCGACACGCCGTTGCAGATCACGGCAGTTTTTAACGAGCACCAGGGCGGCGAGGTCGACGACAGCGAACCGGGGTGGCGCGACTTTTCGGCAGTGCTTATTCCGGAATCCTCGCACGAATGGAAAACATGGAACGCGCACAACGGCAAAGCCATGAGCCAGTTCGAGTTTGCGCTCTTTATCGACAATAACTCCAAAGACATCAGCAGCCAGGACGGATATCCAACAGGGACCGAAATGCTGCAGATGGCCACCCAGTTCGAAGCCAATCAGGACAAACAGTTTCGCTCAGCAGTCCGGCTGCAATCGGGTGGTTCCGACCTTCAGTTTATCGACACCGACGACGCCACCACAGTCGAAAAAATGAAAGCCTTCGACAAGTTCATGATAGGCCTGCCTGCCTTCTGGATGGGCCAAGCCTACTTGCTTGAAGCCAAACTGCGTTACCGCGTGCACGGCGGCAAACTCTCGCTCTGGTACGACCTCATCCGTCCTGACCTAGTTATCAACGACGCGGTTGAAACTATCCTTGCTAACGTGAAGGAGAAAACCAACCTACCCGTCCTGTATGGCGAGATCGTCAAATGAGCCATTTGGATGACCGTTACCTGATACTGGGCTTGACGGGCCGGGCGGGTGCAGGCAAGGACACGGCCGCTGACATACTGTGTGACGCCTATCAGTTCTATCGATTTGCGTTCGCCGACCCCGTGCGCGCCGAGATCACCAACGCCTTTGGCATCGACCCGACCATCTTTCACGGATCCGCGAAAGAACGGAAAATCGAGGCACTGGCGATTGAGCGATGCAGCGACCGAGTCTTTACAACCACCATGGCAAAGCACGGAGTCAGCTTTTCAGCACCCAGATCACCACGCGAAATCATGCGTTGGTGGGGCACAGAGTATCGCCGGGTCCAACAGCCTCACTACTGGACGCGTATCGCCAGCGACACGTTGCACGAAGCACTGCGCAGAGGCTTTCGGAGGATCGTCATCACTGACCTTCGATTCGACAACGAGGCCGCATTTGTCCGTTACAACGGCGGCGTCATCTGGAAGGTAACCCGTGTTCTGGCCGAGCAATCACCCGCCAACCACCAGTCTGAACGCGAAGTGGATCAGATCACCCCTGACGTCACGATCAACAACAACCGGTCCATGACCAGCCTGGCAGCCGAGGTCATGAAAGCCTACCAGGCCAGCCATGCGTAAACGTAGAGTCTATAAACCCAAACCCGTGCGCATCCCCATGACCGGCTTGCGCGACATGATCGCTTTACACATGCATGCGAGCCTGGCCGCGCTGACCTACGGGGCAGATACCCGCTCGTTTGACTCGTTGGCCAACATCATCAACATGATCGGCCTGACCATTCGGTATGACGAACGGTGTGCACATGAATACCGTCTCGTGCAAGGTGGGGCAATGGCCATGAATGATATCGGCAAGCTCATCGATGCCGGCCTCAAGCCTCAAGACCACCATCTGGCACCTGTGCGCGTGGCGGTCAATGCGATCGACAACGTACTGGGTTGGATCGATGTTGCCAAGCTGTATACCGCAGAGAAACTTGCTGTAGCAGCAGTGCGGCAGATGCGAGAGCAGGGAATCAACCCACTGACGTCAACACCATGATCAGAGAGGTAGATATGGACTTTTTGTTATGTCTGCTCGTCATCGCCGCAGCGATCTGGGCAATTGGCAAGCCACTTTAATAAACAATCACTCGCAAGATTTGAAGTTGTCTCCCGGCCTGGCCAGTCGTAAAGCGGCCATACCCCGTGAAGGTGTCGCGGGGGTCAAGAAATCAAGCAGCAACCTTCATACATCATTTCCCAAAGGAAACCCATGGATACCATCCAGTTTGAACTGGGCGGCGGGGCCTCTATCGCCCTGCCCGCCGATAAAGTGGCATCAGCGCTGTTTGAGCGCTTGCAGCAACAACACCCCGCACAACCAACACGCTACAAGATCGGCGAGTATTTGCACGGCCAGGGCGGCATCTACGCAGGCGACATTCAAGGCGATGATGGCGTGTTGTACGGCCTGGCCATCGGCAAAGAGCAGGATATAGGCAAAGCCAAATGGGGCCCGGACGGTGAGCGTGACCTGTCAGAGTGGGACGGCCCGGGCAATACGAACCGCCTTAACCGCGCCGATCATCCAGCCGCGTATCTGGCTGCACAGTATGAGGTTGACGGGCACATGGACTTCTACCTGCCGGCACGCCGTGAATTCCTGATTGCCATGGCCAATGTGCCGAAGCTGTTTGGCAAAGACAGCTACTACTGGACATCAACGCCTATCGGCAGCAGCAGCGCCTGGGCCGTCGCCTTTGAGAGCGGCCTCGTGAGCCTCCTCAACCGTAGCTACGAGTTCCGTGTCCGGCCTTTCCGCAGATTCACCTATTAATCCATTCACCCACTTGGCCGGGCTGCGCCCGGCAGGAGCCTAACGCATGACTACGGTAACGCAACAAACGACCATTCCTACCATCGGGCACGCTTGGCCCGAGCAAGGTGGCATTTACATCGGCAGCCTGATGAAAGACGGCGCACTGCACCACCTGTTCGTCCCGGGTGGCCCTGAACACGATATTGAAGACGTCAGCTTCAATGACGCAGCCCAGGCCGTGCAGGACAAGGGCGAAATCAACGACCACGCCGACTGGCGCGTACCTGATCAACGCGAACTCATGCTGGCCTACATCAATACGCCCGAGCTTTTCAGCAAGGATGACTGGTATTGGACGTCAACGCCTATCGGCAGCAGCAACGCCTGGGCCGTCGGCTTTGAGGACGGCTACGTGCACGGCGACACCCGTCGCGACGAGTTCCGTGTCCGGCCTTTCCGCAGCATTATCGCTTCATCCCTTTAACTCTTTAGCGGGCACCGCCCGCAATGCGTCATGGCCCTGCACACAGACACTCAGATATACCGCTCGACCTATGATCTGACCCTACTGGCTACCAGGCTAGTTGCCAATATGCCCAGAAACTATAAGGCCGACTTCGGCGCCGATTTCAGGCGCCAGTGTTTTGGCCTAGTGCGACTGGTCTACAAAGCCAATACCGTAGGCGACAAAGTCCGGGTGCTGCGCGATCTGCGCGAAGAAGTCGAAGCAACCAACCTATCGGCCCGTCTTGCGGTAGATCTTCGCCTCATATCCCGAGGCCAATACGCGCAACTGGTAGCGCTGCTCGACAGTATCGGCAAGCAGTCCACCGGCTGGCTCAAACACTCCGAACATGCGCTTGCTGCCCCTTCGTCACGGCGATCGGGCCAACGCGCTTAGATAATCTGGTCGCACCGCTGGCCCACAAGGCCACCGAGAAGCGCATAACGGAAACCAGCGACATCAGGTCGCAAGGTCTGGCGCAGTCGCACTGGTGAAGGCTGATGCTCTCGCTGGGACGACGTGAATAGTGTGGCATACGCCTATCGGCAGCAACAACGCCTGGGCCGTCGACTTTGAGAACGGCAACGTGAACAACAACAACCGTAACAACGAGTTCCGTGTCCGGCCTTTCCGCAAATTATCACGGAGTTATGCATGCAGTCTGACTACACGCTCGAGCTGCTTACCCAGGCTTACTTCGATTGCCGCAAGAATAAGCGCACCACCGACAGCGCCTTGCGGTTTGAACTTGATCTGGAGCGCAACCTTGCCCAACTTCATGATGAGCTGATGCAAGGCACCTACCGACCTGGTCGCACCATCTGCTTTGCCATTGCAAGGCCCAGACCTAGAGAGGTTTGGGCAGCAGATTTTCGAGACCGAATTGTGCACCACCTGCTTTACAACAAAATAGCACCGCGATTCCACGCAAGATTCATTGCAGACAG
Source organism: Alcaligenaceae bacterium (assembly GCA_013416395.1). Taxonomy (GTDB): domain Bacteria; phylum Pseudomonadota; class Gammaproteobacteria; order Burkholderiales; family Burkholderiaceae_B; genus Allopusillimonas. The sequence continues at coordinate 409,194 of JACCEP010000002.1, read as the reverse complement.
TTGCGCATGCATCCCAGGGCGCGGCACGCTGTACGCTGCCAAGCGCCTGGAAGCCAAAGTACGCAGCCAGACACACAACTGGTCGCGACCCGGCTATTACCTAAAAATGGACTTGGCCAACTTCTTTGTCAGCATCGACAAACGACGGCTTTGGCTACGCTTGTCGCCACAGATCCCGGAACCATGGTGGCGCAATCTTGCTGCCTTGATACTTTTCCATGACCCGCGAGAGAACGTCCATGTGCGTGGTGCCAAGGATCTACTTAAAGCCGTTCCGCCCCACAAACGCCTGACGAACGCGCCACCCTTGCACGGGCTTCCCATCGGCAACCTATCAAGCCAGTTCTTTGCCAACGTGCTGCTGGACGGTCTGGATCAGTTTGTGAAGCACCAGGTGCGTGCCAAACACTACATTCGATACGTCGATGATTTTGTGATTCTGCACGAGTCGGCGCAGTGGCTAAACGATGCGCTGCGAGAAATCAACGACTACCTACCGCAGCTTGGCTTGGCCTTAAATCCACGCAAAACCATTCTGCAGCCAATATCACGCGGCGTGGACTTTGCCGGCCATGTCATCAAACCATGGCGGCGCGAAATCCGACGACGCACCGTAAGAACCGCACTGGCTCGCATCGAAACACTACCCGCTGGCCAGACGCTGGAAAGCATCAATAGTTATTTAGGCCTGATGCGTCACGCGGATGCCCGCCACGACCGCACTCGAGTCGCTAACGCGGCACGCCGACGCGGCCACTGCGTTGATGCGCAGGCCACCAAAGCCTACCGGCAAGCGGAGATCACACAAATCACACAGGAGAGTTTTCGATGACAGGAATCCAAGCGATGGTGCGTCAATTAACAGCGTCGTACATCCATCTGCTGCCTGAGCCACCGAAAGATAAACGCAAAACTACCAACTTAAAGCCAGAGGTAATCGCGACAGTAAGACGCATGCGCTCTGTTGGAGCCTCGACCGCCGAAATAGTGAAAGAAACGGGCGTGTCTAAGACCTCGGTTTTCAGGCTTACAAAATCGAAAAACAAGGAGAGTCGCACATGAATACACGCCACTATTACCAGGGGCTCACGCATGAGCAACTGGTCGATATTGCCATTAACCGCGATGAGCAGATAGCAGAATTGATAGAGCAGGAGCGAGCCATAGGCGCTGGCGGCATATCCATGATGGGCGCGTCTACTACGGGGTGTGATGATCAGTGGAGACGGGAGGGTAATGATGATAGCAAATAGAATGCCGATCGATGAGCAAATAACAGCACTCGCAAAGAAGCATATAGCCCCAGGCTTTGACCGGCTTAACGCAATCCGGCCAACGCAAACCCCTTATGAAAACACGGAAATGTTCAAGCGCGTTAAGGCTTACACGATAGAGCTACTCGCCAAGTACGATCATAGCGCAGCGCCCGTTAACGACAACGCGGCTTGTGGAGCGCAGAACAGGGAATGTGAAGATCAGCAACATGATCCGCTACAAAGCGCTGCCAATTGGTTGCTGGACAGGATTCCCGGAATGGGCGAGGAAGGTATTCGAAATCACTTGCTGATTGGCCCATCACGTGCCGCTAGTTTGTTTGCCCACGCCCGCCGCCGCATTACAGGAGAGTGATCATGGGCGAATTTCTCAAAGCCTACCTCTACGGCGCTGTTTCCGGTATGGCGCTCACGTTTATTTTACTGGAATTGCTGAAATGACCAAAGAAACCGAACGCGCTGAGCTTGATCTGCCGCCGCTGCCATCGTTTCTAGTGGCATATTGCAAAGACACCCAGCAGCAAATCAAGGGTTACGCTAGATCTGCCATCGAACAATTCCTGAACACGTCAGGCCAGCACATCACCAACGACGCGACGCGCCAAGCCGCTATTGATGCCGCCATCGAACACGACCGCAAGCAACGGGGCGAGCCGGTGAGCGCGTTGGCCGATCTAGTCAACGCTCTGCGAGATCGGCACTATGGGCGCATGCCTGACGAAGTGCAGAAAGCATATGATCGCGCGTGGGCTATCGTTTTCACCGCTCCACAACCCGCCGAGCCAGTAGCAAAGGAATCCTTGATGGATAGGTGCTATCAAGATGCTGACGGAACCATCCCAGTCTCTGGCATAGGCCAGCCTGTCGGCCTTTTCGTACCCGTTACAGAGCCACCCCGCCCAGCGCCCGAAGATGAAGCATGGGACGAACTGGAGCGCCGCCAATGAGCAAGGAAATATACGGCTGGCACATAATCCACATCGCAACCGGGATGCCGTACGCGTTTTGCTCTCGCGGTCAAGGCGCTACAGAATTATCTGAGGCTGATGCGCTGGACGGCCTGCCTGTCGGTGAGTTCGTGCTGATACCGCTGGTTCGCGCCGATTCTATTCAGTAGGAGCGCCCATGCACACCGCCCTAATCCCGCTGGCCATAACCATCCTGTCAGCTCTGCGCGCCCACGCATCAGCCGAGCGCGACGGGGCGGATTACGAGGCCAGCACTGACTATATTTTGCATGCTGCAGCCTATGCTAGCGCCGGTATCGTATCGGTGGTGGCTTGGGTGCTGTGGTGGGTTATTTGAATTTGGAGGTACGATATGGAAGCAATCCAGCCTCAGAGCGCTGCTGACATGCTTGGCATCAGCCGCAGCCAGTTGTACGCGCTCGCAGCGCCAGAAGGCCCAATTCCTTGCATGCGAATAGGGCGACGAGTGATATTCGACCGTGCCGACCTATTGGAGTACAGGGAAAAATGCCGATATATAGAGACAAAGAGCGCGGTTGTTTCGTCTTTGAATTCGACCGCCGCATCAATAAGCGTCGAATCAGGGTTAGAAAGCATCTTCCGAGGGATTGGAATCGCGCCCAAGCGGACAAGTTCGACAGGCAGGAAGGCGAAAGGCTCTACGGAATCGCGTCCGGCGTTATCAGCCGTACCTACACGATAGACGAAGCGGTCAAGGTATATCTGCAGGAAAAAAAGCACCTTAAGTCATACATAGAGGCGGCAAGGCATTTGGCCCAGGTGATGTGGGCTTATAACAAAAAACCCATCGACCAGCTGCCAGAAGTCGCCGCACTTATTGTCAAGAAAGACGCGCACTTAGCCCCTGCCACCCTGAAAAACCGCATATCTCTACTGCGCGCTGCTTGTAGATGGGCATGGAAAAAGCACGGCATGGCCGGCTCAGACCCGGCTGCACGACTTCAGGTGCCAAAGGTGCAAAACGAACGGCACGTCTATATAGAGGTGGGCGATCTGCACCGCATGCTGCGCCATGTGCCGCACAAAGATATACGCATGGTGATGGTTGCCGCCTTCTATACTGGAATGAGGCTGTCTGAGATACTGCGATCACAGATACAGGGTGATGCCCTGGTGGTGCACGACACCAAGAACGGGGCCGCAATCAAAAGCGTACCCATGCACCCCGCACTAAAGCGCTACTTAAAAGAGTGGCCACCAAAGCATAAGAAATCCACCGTGCAGAAATGGCAGCGCATCACTCGCAGCAAAACAGGGCTGGATCACGTCAACTTTCACGACCTGCGGCACAGCACGGCAAGCGGGCTGATTAACTCGGGCGCTGATCTGTACATGGTCGGCCAGGTGCTGGGCCACAAAGACCCGCGATCCACGCAACGGTACGCGCACCTAAAGCACGATACGATGCTCGCCGCGTTATCGAAAATAGGCAAGAAAGTGGCCTGAATCTGCTGGGGACTTTTTTGCCCAAATGTGGGGAATTTACGGGATATATGGACATACTGGACAGCCAAGACCCGCATAAACAGGGCTTCCGCGTATTCCGTACCGGACTCGAAATCCGGTTTACGTCTAGGCGTAACGTGAGTTCGAATCTCACCCTGTCCGCCAGCAAATTCAAACAAACCCGCACTGCTCATGGCTAGGCGGGTTTTTTGTTTTGTCAGCCCCTTTACTTCGCGCGGCAGCGAAAACGAGCAGCCTTGCATGCGAACAAGTGACGCAAAACGCCCATCCCTAACAAGCGTAAAATCACTGTTCCAACAATACCAAGGAGTTTCCTGATGTTTCCCGAACGGCTTACCGAAGGCTATCAATCGTTTCTTCACGGACGCCTAGAGCAAGAGCGCGAACGTTATGAAGACCTTGCCAAGCACGGTCAGCATCCGGAGATCATGGTCATTGGCTGTGGAGACTCCCGGGTCGCACCAGAGACCATTTTTAACGCTGGACCCGGTGAAATATTCGTCATCCGTAACATCGCCAACCTGGTGCCACCGTGCGAGACAGATGCCGAAAGGTCATTCCACGGTACCAGCGCCGCCATTGAATTCGGCGTAAATGCCTTGCGCGTCAAGCATATAGTTGTATTGGGTCACGCAGCCTGCGGCGGGGTAAGTGCTTTCGCCAACCAAGCCGCCCCGCTGTCAAAACGTGATTTCATCGGCAAATGGATGTCACAGATTACCCAGGTTGCCGAGAAAGTAGACCGATCAAAATATGACAGAGCAGGCTGGATCCAGCAGCTGGAATGGGCAGTGGTTGACTATAGCCTGCAAAACCTCATGACCTTTCCTGCCGTTCGCGAGGCTGTTGAAGCAGGTGAGCTAACCTTGCACGGTGCCTACTTCGGGGTGGCGACAGGCGTGCTGTTTATCAGAAACTCAAAAACCGGCAAATTCGAGCCCTATAGCGAAGTTGAGTAAACCCCCCACCACTGCCATTGTGGGTCCTGCCGGGGAGGTTTATAGTAGAGAAAAGATGTCATGTGTTGGTAATGGGGTTGCACGTATGCAACTGCTTCTCGGCCTCGCATGCGGCTACATGCCTGCAGGCCGACTGAGTCAAGGAGGCCGGCATGAGTATCCAGTCATTAAATTTGGTCATCGACCTGAACGGCGACGGCTCTTACAGCCTACTCGAAATTTCCGAGTTTCTGCGTACGCTCTACCGCTTGCCCGGTAACGTTATGGTTGAGGGGCTGGGGCACATCCCTTATCTCTCGTCGTTTCTGGGCATTGAAGCATCCAAGGCCACAGGCTATGGCAGCTTCGATGGTTTGCTTTCGATATCGTTGTCACTCATTTTCTGGGTAGCCGTGGTGTATGCAGCGTTAACGCTCAGCTCACCCGACGTTGAGCAACCTGAAAACCACCCTGCCACGCTTGCCCAGGGCCAAGGCACCAAACTGCCTCAAGACGCCAAAACATTTACGGCCTACAAAACGCCATCTGACACGGGCCACTCGTTTTATGGCGTGCCGCTGCCCACGCCTGCAAACACGCGGCAAGCGCTAAAGTCCCACTCCCGCACACCCGCGGGCCGAGCATCACTCAAAACGCGCAAAGTCGCAGCAAGTAAACAGCACTTCCGGCACCTGACTGGCTACCTGGCACGTCACGCCAAATAAGTGGTTCGCCCCAATGCATAAGAGCCCCTCGATAGAGGGGCTCTTATGCAACTTAGACTGCTGCATCGCTTAAGCCTCTGAGGCAGCCCACCCGTGGCAGCGCAAAAACGCGTGCCAAGAGGCTGAGTTTATGCGCCCAATGGAACCAAACCGCCATCCATGGTTACCAGCGCACCCGTCACATAACTTGCACGCGCAGACGCCAGAAACAGTGCAGTATCGGCCACCTCTTCAGGCCGCGCCAAACGGCCCAGCGGTATGCGTTGTTCCATGGCTTGGCGCAGAACTTCAACAGACTCGCCTGTACGGGAGGCTTCAGCGTCCAGTCGGCCCTGTACCCTGCCTGTCAGCGTTGCGCCGGGGTTGATGGCATTGATACGTATGCCTTTAGACCCCCAGGCATTGGCCAGCCCAGCAGACGCTAACATCAGCGCAGCGTTGGCTGAACCACCCGGCAAGTGAACCGGGCTGGCAACGCGACCGCCATTGCCAATAACGTTGACAATGGCACCAGCGCCCATTTCGATCATGCCTTTGAGCACTGCATCCATGGCGTTGATATAAGGGAAAAACTTGGCATCCATGGCATCGCGCCATGATTCAGGCACAAGAGCCTCAGGCGGATAGCGCCGAGCATCCCCCGCGCAATTAACCAGCACATCAATGGGGCCCAAAGCCTCTTTCACCCCCAGCACCATACTCTCAGCAGCCACTGCATTGCAAAGGTCTGCTGCCTGAACATGGACATCAAAACCGGCCTGCGCCAGCTCTTGCTGCGCCGCATGGAGATTTTCAGTACTACGCGACACAATGGCAACACGCGCACCTTCGCGCGCAAAAGCATGTGCACATGCAAGGCCAATGCCTTTGCTGCCGCCCGTCACCACCACTACCTTACCTGCCAGTTCGAGATCCATGCCTGTCCCTTGTTATATTTTTAACACTACACCTGATCATAGGTGGTGCGTCAGCGCAAACCAATGCGACAACTTAAGCGGTCTTGAGCACCTCAAGCCCGCCCATATAAGGTCGCAAAACTTCAGGCACAACAACGCTACCGTCTTCCCGCTGATAATTTTCAAGCACGGCCACCAATGCCCTGCCCACGGCGAGGCCAGAACCGTTAAGCGTGTGAAGATGCTCGGGCTTGCCTTTTTCGGGACGATACCGCGCCTGCAGGCGGCGCGCCTGGAAGGCTTCGCAGTTGGAAATCGATGAAATTTCGCGCCAGGTATTTTGCGCCGGCAACCATACCTCGATGTCATAGGTTTTGGCAGACGAGAAGCCCATATCGCCGGTACACAGCAACACAACGCGGTATGCGACGCCAAGGCGTTGCAACACGGCCTCAGCATGGGACACGATTTCTTCGAGCGCTTGATACGAGGTATCGGGGTGAACGATTTGTACCAACTCGACTTTGTCGAACTGATGCTGACGTATCACGCCACGCACATCGCGCCCGCCGCTGCCAGCCTCAGACCGGAAGCACGGCGTATGAGCGGTAAGTTTCAAAGGCAACTCGTGGTGTGGGACGATGGTGTCGCGCACCGAACCCGTAAGCGTAATTTCAGACGTGGAGATAAGAAAAAGGTCTTGTGCGTCGTCTTGCTGCTCGCCTTCAACCGCCGCCCCTTCTTCGTCGGTACCACCTTTGGTCACCCAGAACATATCGTCTTTGAACTTGGGCAACTGGCCTGTACCAAAAAGGGTGGCACTGTTGACGATGTACGGCGTGTAGCACTCGGTGTAGCCATGTTCGTCCGTCTGCAGATCAAGCATAAACTGCGCAAGTGCGCGATGCAGGCGTGCCAACTGGCCGCGCAACATCATAAAGCGCGAGCCTGACAATTTGCGTGCAGTTTCAAAATCAAGGCCCAGTGGTTCACCGACATCAACGTGGTCACGCGGCGCAAACGAAAGCGGCAACGGGTTGCCACTGTCATCCGTTTGCATGCCGGGCGGCAACCAACGGCGTTGCTCGACATTGTCATTTTCATCTTTACCCGCTGGCACACTTTCGTGTGGCAAATTAGGTATGGTCATGAGCCAGTCGCTCAGCTCATGCTGCACTTCTGAAAGTGCGAGTTCAAGCTCTTTGAGACGAGTTGGTATCTGCTGCGACTCAGCCATTTCCTGGCTGGCATCTTCGCCTTTGGACTTGAGTTGCCCAATCAGTTTGGAAACCGTATTACGGCGTGCCTGCAAGGTTTCGGTTTCGACCTGAACAGACTTGCGGCGCGCCTCAAGCTGATTAAAGCGATCGGCGTCAAACTGAACGCCACGCGACGCCAGCGCCTTGACGACGGCAGGCAGATCTTTGCGCAACTGATTGGGGTCTAACATAAATAACCAATAAAAAAGTAAGTAACAGGCCTGTGCTGGCGGGGCTTGCAGCCCCTGGGTACAGGCTGGCTAAGAGCGACTTTGCTTGTCGAGTGAACGCAGAAAAGCAAGTTTCTCGGAAATTTTACCTTCAAGCCCGCGATCAGTCGGCTGATAGAAGCGGGGACGCAAGCCGTCCGGGAAATAATTTTCTCCAGCGGCATAGCCATGAGGCTCATCGTGCGCATAGCGATAGGCCTGCCCATGACCAAGTTCTTTCATAAGCTTGGTGGGCGCATTACGCAAATGCATGGGCACGGGCGCACTGCCATGCTCTTCGGCATAGCGTCGCGCTTGTTTGTAAGCCATGTAGACGGCATTTGACTTGGCCGCACAGGCCATATACACAACCGCCTGCGCCAGGGCCAGCTCACCTTCCGGTGAGCCCAACCGTTCGTAGATATCAGCCCCCTGAAGAGCAAGCTGAGTAGCGCGCGGGTCAGCCAGGCCGACATCTTCAACAGCCATGCGCACGATACGTCGCGACAAATAGCGCGGATCGGCACCCCCATCAAGCATACGGGAAAACCAATACAACGATGCATCGGGATCAGAACCGCGCACAGCCTTATGCATGGCGCTGATCTGGTCGTAGAACGCATCGCCCCCTTTGTCGAAACGACGCAGGTTCTGCGACAACGAGGTTTCGAGCCAGGCACTGTCAATTAAGGTATGCCCGGCAGCCAGCGCCGATTCGACCACGACCTCCATGGCGTTGATAACCCGCCGCGCATCGCCGTCGGCCCAGCGCGCGAGTTGATCTCTGGCTGCCTCATCGAAACGCAGCGTGGAAGCGTCGCCGTCGTCTTGAATCGTATTTTCACCAGCAGGCTCCGTCTGTTCTGCCGCGTCTGCTTGTTCTGGCTGTTCTGGCTGTTCTGGCTGTTCTGGCTGTTCTGGCTGTTCTGGCTGTTCTGGCTGTTCTGGCTGTGCTGGCTGTGCTGGCTGTGCTGGCTGGGCAGTTGAGGTAAAGCTGGATGACCGCTCACCAGAACCATCTGCAGTGTCTTGTTCGGACTGTACGTCCACATTAAGAATAGCCACTGCCCGATCGATCAGTTGCTTCAATTCTTCTATGGACAGTGAATTGAGCACATACACCCGAGCCCTTGAAAGCAATGCCGAGTTGACTTCAAACGATGGGTTTTCGGTGGTTGCGCCAATAAACGTGAACAAGCCACTTTCAACATAAGGCAGAAACGCGTCTTGCTGCGCCTTGTTGAAACGATGCACCTCGTCGACAAACAATATGGTGCGACGCCCCTGCCCCTGTGCAATCTGCGCAGTGGTCACGGCTTCACGGATGTCTTTTACCCCGCCCAGCACCGCCGACATGGCAATAAACTGCGCGTCAAAACCGTCAGCCATCAGCCGGGCAAGTGTGGTTTTGCCGACCCCTGGCGGGCCCCAGAAAATCATGGAGTGTGGCCGCCCCGACTGAAACGCGACCCTGAGCGGTTTGCCCGGGCCAAGCAAGTGCGTCTGGCCGACCACATCATTCAATGTGCGCGGACGCATGCGCTCAGCCAGTGGCGCATGGACGTATGCGCCTGGATAAGAAGGAGTAAACAGGTCTGCCGTGGTTGCCATGCCGGCCTATTTCATGTTGACCACATCTACGCCGGGAGGAGGATCAAATTTGAACTCACCGGCGGGAAGCTTTGGATTGACAACGAGCTTTTGAAATTCAATACGTGTAGTTTGACCAAAGGAATCCAGCAGTTCGAGCCGAGCCGGAAGCCCATTGGCGAAGCCGATATCCACATGCGTAAACCCAGCGTCGGCTGAACGGGGAATGGCACGCAGCCACTCAAGCCCATCGCGCGCCTTTTGCGGCTCAAGCGTAAAGGCGTCTTCAAGAGAGCCTGAGCCAAACAGAATGGCTGCCGGCGACGCGCCAATTGACTGATCTACGTTACGCACCGTGACCTGAAGCAGGTCAGGGTCGTATTGATAAATGACTTTGCCGTCGGATACGATAAGCTGCTCATAAGGCTTGAGCACTGACCATTTGAACTGCCCTGGGCGACGAAACGAAAACTCGCCCGACTGAGGCGGCTTGCTTTGGTTTTGAGCAAGTACCTGTTGAGTGAACTGGCCGGATGCGGCCGGCACATCTGCAATGAATGTGCGCAGTTGCTGGATGGCATCCGCCGACCAGACCGTAAACGGCATGGCAGCCAGCACGGTGGCCGCCAGAATAGATTTAATCTTCATTAGACGCGTTTCCTGCAGGCACCAGAATTTCACGATTACCGTTGGACTGCATGGCCGATACCACGCCAGATTGCTCCATTTGCTCCAGCAACCTTGCTGCACGGTTATACCCTATACGCAGATGGCGCTGTACAGAAGAAATGGATGCCCGACGGTTTTTAAGAATAACCTCGACAGCCTGATCATACAGGGGATCGGATTCAGCGTCGGCGAAGCCGGTTACACCACCTACCCCGTCGCCGGTTTCGCCCTCAAGCGAGCCCTCTAGCAGCCCATCAATATAGTTGGGCTCACCTTGCGCCTTCAAAGACTCGACCACACGGTGTACCTCATCGTCGTGCACAAAGGCGCCATGAACACGCACTGGCAGACCACTGCCCGGTGGCATATACAACATATCGCCCTGCCCCAGCAGGGTTTCGGCGCCCATTTGATCGAGAATCGTGCGTGAGTCGATCTTGGACGACACCTGAAACGCGATGCGCGTGGGGATGTTGGCCTTGATAAGACCGGTGATGACATCAACGCTTGGCCGCTGTGTGGCCAGGATCAGGTGTATACCTGCTGCGCGCGCCTTCTGAGCCAAACGCGCGATCAGCTCTTCGATCTTTTTGCCCACAACCATCATAAGGTCGGCCAACTCATCGATAACCACCACAATCATGGGCAGCGTACTGAGTGGCTCAGGGGCGTCAGGCGTGAGTGAAAACGGGTTGGGGATCGGCTCCTCGCGCTTGGCCGCATCACGAATTTTATTGTTGTAGCCTGCCAGATTACGCACACCCATTTTGCTCATGAGACGGTAGCGCTTTTCCATTTCGCCTACGCACCAGTTCAGGGCATTGGCGGCATGCCGCATGTCAGTGACCACGGGTGCGAGCAGATGGGGTATGCCCTCGTAAACGCTCATTTCGAGCATTTTTGGGTCAATAAGAATAAGGCGAACCTGGCTGGCATCAGCCTTGTAGAGCAACGACAGAATCATGGCGTTGATCCCCACCGACTTACCCGACCCTGTTGTGCCCGCCACCAGAAGGTGCGGCATTTTGCTTAAATCAGCCACCATGGGGTTGCCGGCAATATCTTTGCCCAGCGCCATGGTTAGCATTGAAGCACTGGCATGATAGGTTTGCGAGCCAATGATCTCAGACAGTTTGACCATTTGCCGCTTGGGGTTGGGCAACTCAAGACCCATCAGGTTTTTGCCTGGTATGGTTTCGACCACACGAATGCTGACCAGGCTGAGCGCTCTGGCCAGATCTTTGGCCAGATTGACGATCTGGCTGCCCTTGACGCCCGTAGCCGGCTCGATTTCATAGCGGGTAATGACGGGGCCAGCCTGAGCGGCCACGACGACCACACTGACACCAAAATCAGACAACTTTTTCTCTATGAGACGTGATGTGTACTCGATCGTGTCAGGTGAAACGGTTTCACCGGTTTCGACCGGCATATCGAGCAGGTCAACCGTAGGCAGATCAGCGCCTACGCCCTCGGGGTCGCGCGGCACGGTGAACAGGGCTTTCTGTTTCTCTTTTTCGACGCGCGGTGATTTGGGCACCGACGTAACGGCCGGTTCTATACGTACGGGTTGATGGACCAGTTTTTCTTGTTTGACCACCACGCTTTCATTGCGCTCGGCTTTCTTGGCGGCACCAAGCTTGCGGTCTTCGCGGGCGTCTTTGAGCTCAAGCACACGCTTGAAGCTGCGTTCAATAAAGGTTCCGACGCGCTCAGCCACATGTAGCCATGAAAAGCCGAAAAACAGACTGGCCCCAACGGCCGCAAACACCAGCAACAAAAAGGTGCAACCAGTAAGCCCCATGGCCATGGACATGCCCTGAGCCAGTAGTTGCCCCAATTGGCCACCTGCGCCGGCGGGCAAATGCGCAATTTTCTGATCAAGCTGTAATGCCTCAATGCCCATTACGCCCACAAACATCAGGAAGAAGCCAATGCCGACCTCCCATTTGACACGCGGTAGCGGTGGTTCTTTACTGGGTATGAGAACGCTGGTCAGTCGATAAAACCCCTGAATGACACGCTGGGCAAGCAGCACAACCCATAACCAGGCGGAATAACCGAACAGAAAAAGCATGAAATCGGATATATATGCCCCCAGGGTGCCCCCTCGATTAAGCGTGCTGCCCGATGTGATCGAGTGCGACCACGCCGGGTCGGTAGCATGCCAGGTAGCAAGCACAAGACCCAGCCAGGCGGCAAGCGCAGCAAAGACGATCCAGCGAGCTTCACGCAGCAAACTGGAGAGCCGAGACTGGAGAGGAGAGGGCCCATTTCGCACGTTGCGGGAGGACCTTGGGGATGTCGCAGGTAATCTAGCCATGTACTCATTATAATTGGCTGTTCATTTTTTTCGGATTTTCTGTAATGTCAGCACCTAAACATGCCAAAGTATTGATCCTGGGCTCAGGCCCGGCCGGTTACAGCGCGGCCGTTTATGCGGCGCGCGCCAACCTCGAACCCGTGCTGGTTACGGGTCTTGAACAGGGTGGTCAACTAATGACCACCACCGATGTCGACAATTGGCCGGCAGACGCCCAGGGCGTGCAAGGCCCTGACCTGATGCAGCGCTTCCAGGCACACGCAGAACGCTTCAATACCGAAATGGTGTTTGATCATATCGCTGCAGTCGACTTGTCCAAGCGGCCTTTTTCGCTCACAGGTGACACCGGGGCCCAATATACCTGCGATGCGCTCATTATTTCCACAGGCGCGTCCGCCCAGTACCTGGGCCTGCCGTCCGAGCACGAGTTCATGGGGCGCGGGGTGTCGGCATGTGCCACATGCGACGGGTTTTTCTATAAAAATCAAGATGTCATTGTTGTTGGCGGCGGTAACACTGCGGTCGAAGAGGCTCTTTACCTGTCCAACATTTGTCGCACGGTCACCCTGGTGCACAGACGCGACAAATTCCGCGCCGAACCCATTTTGGTCGACAAAATGATGGATAAGGTCAATAACGGCAATATGCGGCTCAAGCTGTTCTGCGAACTTGAAGAGGTGCTCGGCGATAAGTCTGGGGTAACAGGTGCCCGTCTGCGCAACAATCAAACCGACACCACTGAAGACATGGATGTAACAGGCGTATTCATCGCCATCGGCCACAAGCCCAATACGTCGATTTTTGCTGGCAAACTCGACATGGAAAATGGCTACATCATCACCCGCAGCGGTTTGCAAGGTTTAGCCACCATGACCTCCGTACCGGGCGTTTTTGCTGCTGGCGACGTCCAGGATCATGTTTACCGTCAGGCCATTACCAGTGCCGGCACAGGCTGCATGGCAGCGCTAGACGCCCAGCGCTGGCTGGAGAATGCCGAACAGTAAAGGCAGGCGGCAGGTCAGGCTGGCCCACGGTCTGGCTGACCTCAAGCGCCTGCACACTAAGCCCGCTGTCAAGGCTGACGCGCACAAGGCTGGCAGTAATGCCAGCCAGGCACCTGGTAGCCGCGCGCCAGCGCACACTGACGTCACCGCCTCCCGTCCCCAAGAAACGAGGGGCGGTCTGTCTGGCAAGCAGCAGCACACCGGCCTTTCACCTCATCCTGATAGCGCTGGCCAACGGCCTTCAAGCAAAGAATCGCTGCTCAGCCCCGAAGACATTGCGCTCTTCAAGCGCGCCACCTTGCTGGTAACCCCACTAAAAAATAGCCGTCGAGCCATCCTGCCCGCCCCCCCCAAGGGTGCTGCCGATATGCTCGCTCAGCGACGCAAGCGTGCTCTCGGTGTTGAAACCCTGCCCCTGCCCTTGCTGTCGGATCAATTCCACCCTGTACCGCAAGGCGATGACGATGCACACTATCTGCGACGAGGCCATGGCACCGACTTGCTCAAAGGCCTGAAACGCGGCAAGTGGGTGCCGGGCGCGAGCCTTGACCTGCACGGCAACACAATAGAGCAGGCGGGCGAACGACTGGATCGCTTTCTGTCGTCATGCCTTGATCACCAGATTCGCTGTGTGCGCATTATTCACGGTAAAGGGTATGGTTCTCGTGATGGCGAACCCGTACTCAAGCAGTCCGTCCGACGGTGGCTCATGCAACTGGACGATATCATCGCCTACACCGAATGCCCCGAGAACAATGGTGGCGCAGGAGCCGTGTTGGTGTTGTTGCGTCTGCGACAACACTCCGGTTAATCGCAGACTGAGCAATAACCATTATCAACAAAGAAGCACGCAAATGAACTGGCTTTTCCTAAGCATTGCTATTGGTGCTGAAATTATCGCCACGACGGCGCTAAAGGCATCCCACAGCTTTACCCGGCTTTACCCCTCAGCCATTACGGTTTTGGGTTACTGCCTGTCTTTCTATTGCCTTTCTCTCGCCTTGCGCACGATCCCTGTTGGTATTGCCTATGCCATATGGTCAGGCGCGGGCATTGTTGCCATTTCCATTATTGGCTATCTGGTCTTCAGGCAAACACTGGACACTGCCGGCTTTATTGGCATTGGTCTTATTCTGGCTGGCGTCATCGTACTGAACATATTTTCAAAAACAACCGTCCATTGATGCTCCGGGGCACGAAATGACAAAAGGCTGGTATGTGTTAAACACATACCAGCCTCTGCTTTTTTTATTTTTTATGGGACCCGCAACTTTTTTTATTACCGATTAATCGGCTGCCCATGCAGGGCTATGTCTCCTCACCTGCATGGCAAGATTGTGCACCATAATTTGCAAATGGACACTTAGGGTATGCACTAGTTTTATGCCTTAGGGCTAAAATAAATCGTGAAAATGTATGCCAAAACAATAAAACCGCGGTTTTACGCGATAGCAACCTCAAATCTGTTTTCGACTTCAAGCCAGTTAATAACCTGATAAAACGCCGATACATACTCGTGCCGACGGTTTTGATATTTCAGGTAATAAGCGTGCTCCCACACATCAAGGCCCAAAATAGGCGTATTGCCATGCATCAGCGGGCTATCTTGATTTGCGGTGTCTTCCACAATAAGTGTGCCCCCTGAAGTTACACTTAACCAGGCCCATCCACTGCCGAAGCGGCTCAATGCCGCCTGCGTAAAGGCCTCGCGAAAGCGTTCTTCACCCCCTAATTCATTTTGTATCGCCTGTGCCAGACGACCACGCGGCGCACGCTCCCCGTTTGGTGCCATTACCGACCAGAACATGCTGTGATTGGCATGCCCACCGCCATGGTTGCGAACCGCTGTGCGAACAGGTTGTGGCAGGGAGTCAAGCCGCGCCACCAATGATTCAACAGATTCATCGGCAACCACTCCTGCGCCCGTGAGCGCCGCATTAAGGTTATCAACGTAGGCCTGATGATGACGTGAGTGGTGAATTTGCATGGTTTTGGCGTCAATATGCGGCTCAAGCGCATCATATGCATAGGGCAAAGGCAACAAGCTATAGGCCATAGAAACACTCTCGTATAAATGTTAATGATAATCATTATTGATGATAACATTCAGGCCGACTATGTTTGTAGCCAACTGTTTGATCGCATTGATCATTTCGCAAATACTTTCAATGTTTTTCACATACATACTTTTCGGCACGTCTGACGCGCTCACACTTGGTGCATGGAGCTTCCCGAAAAATCGCTGTCATGCCAATGCTGTATCGTCGGGGGAGGCCCGGCAGGAATGATGCTGGGCCTGCTGCTCGCACGCGCTGGCATAAAAACCGCCGTCATTGAAAAACACGGTGACTTTCTGCGTGACTTTCGTGGCGATACCGTCCACCCTTCGACCTTGCAGATACTGGACGAACTGGGGCTTAAATCACGTTTCGATCAACTACCGCAGCAGCGTGTCAGCCAACTTGAGGTCATGCTGGCACATGGGCCCTGCGCCGTCGCAGACTTTCGCAAGCTCAAACCATTTCCATATCTTGCCCTGGTACCTCAGTGGGACTTGCTTGCACTTCTGGCCCAAGAATCAGCGCGCTACCCGTGGTACTCGCTGCACATGCAATCCGAAGCGATACGTTTGCTTCACGATGAGACCAGCGGGCGTGTCTGTGGCGTGCACGCCCAAACACCCAACGGCAGGCTGCACATAAGGGCCGACCTGGTCGTTGGTTGCGATGGACGACAGTCTGTGTTGCGCCACGCTGCCGGAATGCACCCTCAAAACCTGGGTGCCCCCATGGATGTATTGTGGTTCAAGGTGCCAAGGGCAACGTGGCACCCCAAAGGCACCTACGGCGTACCGGGCAGAGGCAGCTTTCTCGTATTGCTGAACCGTGGTAACTACTGGCAGGCCGCCATCGTCATACCCAAAGGAGCGGCAGAGCGCTGGCAGGCGCAGCCTCTTCAACTCTTCAGAGACAGCATCACCCGTCGTGCACCTTTTCTGAATAATGAACTTGTTTCGTTAAAGTCCTGGGATGAAGTCAAACTGCTGGAGGTGCGGGTAGATCGACTACAGCATTGGCACCAACCCGGCCTGTTATTTATCGGCGATGCAGCGCACGCCATGTCACCCATTGGCGGAGTGGGTATAAATCTGGCCATACAAGATGCCGTTGCTGCCGCCAATATTATTGCAGCGCCACTGCTTGCAGGGCTTCAGCCAGATGAATCAACGCTCGCACGCGTGCAACGTCGACGTATGATGCCAACCCGACTCACCCAGCACATTCAGACCACACTACAGCGCCGACTGATCGCGCCAGCACTGCAAATGAACGACTCAGACAGGCCAATTGAAATACCCGCTCTGTTAAAACTGCTCTTGCGCTCGGACACCGTGCGCTCCATACCCGCCCGCATCTTTGGCCTGGGGTTCAGACGCGAGCACGTGCGTTCACCCGAATGCAAAATGCCGTAGTATCCTGTTAAATTAGAAGTAACAAGAAAACACGCATAGATGGGTTTACCTGTGCAAGAGCATCAAGATACCGCCAATGCTCTCCACATTCAAAAAATCACTCAAGCTAGTCGTTGACACAACAGACTTAAATTGTCTAGTTGGCGTCATTCAGCAGCATGCTTGTATCAGCGTTACGCCACGCAAAAAAAGAGGGGAAAATGTGAATGCGTTATTTCGTGACCGCATCGAGGCGGGACAACGATTAGGACAAGCCTTGCTTGAACGCCATGGCAAAAAGCCTGGAACTCGCGTGCTCGGCCTGCCACGTGGCGGCGTACCCGTCGCAAACGAAGTTGCACAAGCTTTGCAGGCCCCCCTGGATGTACTGGTGGTCCGCAAGCTGGGCTTGCCTGCACAGAAAGAATACGCAATGGGTGCGATAGCAAGTGGCGGCATCACGTATCTGGACGACACAGTCATCAAGGCCATGCAAGTTAGCCGACAATCGCTCGAGGCCGTGATCGAGGCCGAATCCATAGAGCTGAGCAGACGTGAGCGCGCTTACCGAAATGGACGCAAACCACTGGACATCAAAAAGCAAAATGTCATATTGGTTGATGATGGCTTGGCCACCGGCGCCACCATGCGTGCCGCCATCGCCGCAGCAAAAGCCATGAAACCTGCCCGTATTATTGTGGCTGTACCTGTGGCTGCTGCCGAAACCATTGAAGAAATACGGCGAGAAGTCGACGAAGTAATCAGTTTGGCCACCCCCTTTCCCTTTCGTGCGGTAGGCGTCTGGTACGAGTATTTTCCGCAAACCACCGATGAAGAAGTTCAGGCGTTGGTTGGTCAGGCTAATTAAGCTGTTGGTATTGAGCTACGCCACGCTATCCTGGATATCGCGCTCAAGGCTGCAGCATCTTGAGTGAAAACGTGCATAAGCCTTGAGCCGGCCTCATAGCAACCAGGCACCGGTACACTACGCATTACACTGTTTTTTCTGATGCTACGAGCAGTCTGTAAGAGTCTGGCCAATGCGCTGTTATTTCAGGATAAATCGATGAACACAATCAAGCTTGCCATACCAATTTTGATGTTAGGTTTTATTGCTCCTGCGTTAGCCGCGAGCCCTGCCTGCGAGCGCAAGGAAGTTGAGATAAAAAACCAAATTCAGCATACGAAGGAAAATAATAATATGCAGCGAGTGCGGGGGCTAGAAAAAGCTCTCTCGCAAGTACAGGCTCACTGTACAGATGCTGCCTTAATTAAAGACAAAAAAGAAGACATTGCTGAGCAACAAGAAGACATCGACGAGTTGCTTGAAGATATCCAGCAAAAACAATCTGAAGGTCGGTATGACAAAGTGGAGAAGCTTGAGCGTAAATTAGGACGCGAACGTGAAGAGCTGCGAACGCTTCAGCAGGAGCTAAAAGAACTTGAAGCCTGACAGGCTTTCAAACAAACTAGCTTACGCCAAGTCTTTAATTAAAGCCTGCCACCCATGTTTTCTTGCACCCCATTCACCGGATGGATGCTGACACTTGGGTCCATGGCCTCAAAAATGGCCCGATGCTGCCAGGCCCAGCCTTACGTAGGCAGTTGTTTGGGTGGGCCAGGACCGACCCATGCAAGCCGAATACGCACCAGTCGTCAGGCTTTTGGTATGCGCAGCGTTATGCTCTTTGGGCAGTCATAGAAAAACATGCAGGCCCCTACCGTGTGGGGCGGTTCATGGTTATTCTTTATTTACAAAATTGTAAAAATTATGGTTAGATAGTAACTTCACGTCTCATCCGCGAGGCGTATATACGCTAGAAGGTATCGGCACATTTAATCGCCATCACCTTACGACGGTTCTGCTGCAGAAACATGGCACAGGCCTGCCGCCAGGCAAGGCTATACGTTTTTTGCAGGAGGCTCCCGCTACGCAGCGCGCACACACACCGGCTAGCAGCGCCACTCTGGCAGAAGACCAGCTCGCCCTTGACGACGGCACGCCGGTTCAGACATGTTCCTTACCCTGGAAACCGCCCGACGTACACCGCTTCGGCGAGAACCGGCGTTCATTTATTCAGCGCACCGTTCTCGCAAAAAGCCTGTTTCATTTCTTCAGCACAGACTCACAAAGCTTAGCGGACACACTCGAGCTCACGTGGCGGCAGCACTACGGCTACGGCCATGCGCTGGCCGCGTCTTTCGGTAGCGCTACCGCCGATGGCAACCCGAGCATCCGCGGCAAGAACACTCTGTACAACTGCCGCAATGGCGAAAGTTACCCCCCGTCTGCCAGACAAACACCTAGCCCTGACCATCATGGCCCTGGCCCGCCGACGCCATGGCCATCTCATCAAACACCTGCGCCCCGTTCAGAATAAAAGGAAATCTAATGCGCAAACCCACCTCATACCCACACCATCGCCAGCTTCTGACCCCCGTCTTCAAGCCCAATGCGCTCAGCGTCAGACTGTTCATCGCGCTGGGCACTGCCGCACTGGCGTCCTCAGCACAGGCAGACTACAGCTGTAGCGCCGGCTCGGGCAACTATGCAGACAGCAAAGTCTGTATAGGTGATGCAGGTAAAACCGGCAACTCGAGCGACGACAAGAAGAATCGCGATGGCGACGCAGGCCCGGAGCTCGACCGGACCATCAACGACAACATCACTGGCACTGCTTCTGATTACCCGATATACATCCAACGTGGCAATGCAGGGGCTCTAACCCTTCAGTCGATTGGCGGAGATGGTTCGGAAGCCGGTCTGTCCGGTTCCGGCGGAACCCTCAGCATTACTAACAATAAAACGATCACACTGCAAGGCTCCAGCAATTCAGGAACGATGGGAAGTGTGATTTCGGCCTATTCAGCAGGTGGCAATGGTGATCAGGAAAACGGCGATCAGAATTCCAACGGCGGCCAGGGCGGCGCAGGCGGGACGGTCACCGTCGTGAATAATGGGGTCGTGAACTTGAAGGGGACAGTCGGTCCCATCAGCGCAGGTATGTACGGAATTTACGCCATTAGCGGTGGGGGCAGTGGCGGTCATCAGAACAATGCGGTATATAACGATCAGTACGGCGGGGCCGGAGGCTCGGCCCAAACCGTCCATGTGACGAACAACGGTGCCGTTTACCTGGGTGATGCAAGTGAGGGTCTGAAGCCCTATCAGGGAAACATCAGCGGTTCGGCCATCTATGCAGACTCAGGCGGCGGCGCAGGAGGCCAGTTCAACGGCAATGCCGGCAACGGTGGCGAGGCCTGGATCAGCAACGCCAAAGGTAGTGATGTGCAAGCATATTGGGATGCCAGCGGTGGCGGAACGGTCGCGGCGCTCAATGCGCGCAGTATCGGAGGCATAGGCACCGACTCGGGGGGCGACGAGAGCGACAATGGCGGCACGGGTGGCAGCGGCAACACGGCTACCGTAGATAACGACGGCTCCGTCCTGCTCAGCGTCAGCGGTAATTTCACCGGAAATGGCGCCGCCATTGCGGCCCGCAGCGTGGGGGAAAAAGGCGGCACAGGGCCCAAAGAAACATCTTCCGGGGGTAGCGGCGGTTCGGCTGGCTCAGCGACAATCACCTTGGGGGCGGACGGTCGCATTACCACACAAGGCAGCCGGCTGATCGGGTTACTGGCCCAAAGTATCGGTGGCCAGGGGGGCAACGGCGGCGATGGTGCTGCACTCGCTGGTACGGGCGGTGGAGGGGGCTATGGCGGCACAGCCGGTCTGGTCACGATCACAGCGGATTCTGGTGCGCTAATTAACACTAACGGTGATTTCTCAGCTGCCATCATCGGGCAGTCTGTCGGTGGCGGCGGCGGTACAGGCGGTGATTTTGTAGCCGTACT
Source organism: Alcaligenaceae bacterium (assembly GCA_013416395.1). Taxonomy (GTDB): domain Bacteria; phylum Pseudomonadota; class Gammaproteobacteria; order Burkholderiales; family Burkholderiaceae_B; genus Allopusillimonas. The sequence continues at coordinate 388,545 of JACCEP010000002.1, read as the reverse complement.
GGGCGGCCAGGGAGGCAACGGTGGCAACGGCGGCAACGCCAACAAGGTCGCAATTTCCTCCGGTGCCGACATCTCGACAACAGGCCTGTACGCCTATGGCATTCTAGGGCAATCGATTGCCGGCAGCGGTGGCGCAGGAGGCATCGATGCGTCGGCTGTCGTGGGCTTGGGCGGCGATGGCGCAGGCGGCGGCGCGGCCAGCACCGTCGACATCACCAACTCTGGCAGCATTTCGACCAGTGGTGATGGGGCACATGGCCTCATGGCACAGTCAATAGGTGGCGGTGGCGGGGCCGCTGGCAGCTCGGTTGGCCTTATCAGCGTGGGCGGAAGTGCCCAAGGAACAACCACATCATCAGGCGGTACCATCCTGATCGACAACAGCCAAGGCTCAATCAAGACGAACGGCGGCGCAGCCCACGGTATCGTGGCCCAATCCATCGGCGGTGGCGGAGGCAGCGGCGCAAGCAGCGCAGGCGTCATCGGCGTGGGCGGCTCGGGGGCCGCTGGTGGCAATGGCGGCACGGTAACTGTGCTGGGCTTGGGACAGATCCAAACCCAGGGTGAATTCAGCATAGGAGTCCTGGGCCAGTCCATCGGCGGCGGTGGCGGTGACGGCGGCAGTACCCTGACAGCCTCAGCAGGGGTGACACTCGCCATCGGGGGCAGTGCCGCGAGCGGCAGCAACAGCGCAGCTGTCTGCATGGGCAATGATGGTAGCTGTGATAGCGGCACCATGGTACCGGGTACCAGCAAGGTGACCACGCAAGGTGATTATTCCATGGGGCTGGTGAGTCAGAGTATCGGCGGCGGTGGCGGCAACGGCGGCAGCGCCGTCAGTGCCAGCGTTGAATCGCTGGTGGGACTACGCATGGGTGGCACGGCCGGGGGCGGCGGCAGTGCTGGCCGGTCACTGATCAGCTATAACGATCTGACGGTTCAGACTGCAGGTGCGCACGCCATCGGGCTTCTGGCCCAATCGGTAGGCGGGGGCGGTGGCAACGGCGGCGATGCACACTCCTACGAAGTGGGCGTTGGCTTCAGCGCCGGCGTCACCCTGGGTGGCAGCGGGGGCAGCGGTGGTTCAGCCAACTCCACCCAGATTAATCTGAATGGCTCACACGTTAGCACTGGTTCCGACCTGGATACTTCCGACCCGGCACATTACGCCCCCGACGATGCCTTCGGCGTCGTAGCGCACACGATAGGCGGCGGTGGAGGCAACGGAGGCAGCACGACGGCCGCAGATGTGCTGTTCGCCGTGCCAACCGGAGAGGGAACCCAGCTGGCGGTGAGTCTGGATTCTGCAGTGGGTGGTAGTGGCGGCTCAGGTGGAGACGCCTGTATCGCCGGCAATGCCGGTTGCGTGACGTCGGTCAGTCTGACCAACGGCTCTTCCGTATGGACGCTCGGTGACGGGTCCCATGCAGTCGTGGCGCAGTCCATAGGCGGCGGCGGGGGCAATGGCGGTGACGCCTCCCTGATGGGCGTTCAGCTCGGCGAAGGCGACTCCGTCTCCATTAACGCTCAGGTAACCGTGGGCGGCAGCGGTGCCGATGGTGGCCAGGGTGGGAAAGCGCAGGTATCCCTGGGGGATCCCAACAGCACTTACGTGGATGCACCGGCGGCATTGAACTCGGCTCCAGTATCCGCCCAGGCCCCGGATTCCAGCATCGTAACCTACGGCGACTACGCCAACGGCGTGCTGGCACAGTCTATTGGCGGCGGAGGCGGCAATGGCGGTGTTGGCAGCAGCAACCCTTACGCAGATGGTACAGCTGTGACGATCAAGGTGGCGATTGGCGTCGGAGGAAAAGGAGGCAGCGGCAGTCAAGGAGGTGAGGTCGACACGACGCTGAATCCGGATTTCAGCATCAATACGCGAGGTTCAGGCTCCCGAGGTATCGTGGCCCAATCGATCGGCGGTGGTGGCGGCACCTCCCAGGGCGGCACCGTAGCTGCGTCGGCAGGTGCCAAAGGCGTCACCGGCCGCGTGAACGTTGGTGTGGGGATGACAGGGGGCGAAGGTGGCGATGGCGGCAAGGTCGACGCTCAGATCAATGGTGGCATCACCACACTGGGAGACGATGCCGATGGTGTTCTGCTGCAATCCATTGGCGGCGGCGGTGGCCTGGGTGGCTCAATAGGCGGCGATGCATCCTCCAACCCTATTCTTACCCGAATTGGTGTATATAACGACAACGAACAACGCCTGGATGGTAGTGGCGTGACCTTCGAACTGGATACGAGTGTTGGCGGCCAAGGCGGCACTGGCGGCGACGGAGGCGAGGTCGATCTCAACTTCGGTGGCCACATAATGACCTCTGGCGACATGGCCGATGGCCTGGTCGCGCAGTCCATTGGCGGCGGCGGCGGCACAGGCGGCACTGCGACCGCATCGGGCAGCAAAGTTATGGCCAACGTCACTATAGGCGTCGGTGGCTCCGGCGGCGTGGCGGGCGATGGCGGTACCGTCACGGCACTCTTCGATGATAATCACTTAAACCACCTTCAGACTGCGGGCTATGCTGCGTACGGTGTGTTGCTGCAATCCATCGGCGGTGGGGGCGGCCAAGGGGGTGATGGGTCTGATCAGGCAGCCGGCTTTCTAACCCTTGGCGCCGCAGATGGCGGCAATGGCGGCGCAGCCGGGAACGGCGGCACTGTGAATGCCGGCAATAGCCAGTCCTTCCTGGTTCTGCACACATACGGGTCAGATGCTCCAGCACTGGTCGCGCAATCCATCGGCGGCGGCGGCGGCGTTGGGGCCTCCGGCAATAGCAAAACTGCCTTGGACCCATCCAGCCTCATGCTGGCCGTATCGGTGGGCGGCAAAGGGGGCGCAGCCGGCGATGGCGGTGCGGTCAATGTCAACACAGGGGTGAATGACACTACACTCAGCGCCCGTTCCCATGCCATCGTGGCACAGTCGATAGGCGGCGGCGGCGGTATCGGTGTTATCGGCACAGTGGACAACGGGTCCAGTGTGGCATTGGGTGGTCGCGACGGCGCCTCTGGTGATGGCGGGGTTGTTACGGTTAATCTGCTGCCCGGCACCGACATCCTCACCCAGGGCGAAGGCGCAAACGCCGTCATCGCCCAATCTATTGGCGGTGGTGGCGGTATTTCGGGAGACACCGCCACACAGCTGCAACTTGACCCACAGCGCTGGGCTGCCAACGCCAGCACCGATAGCAAGGGTTCCGGTAGCAGCGTGACAGTGACTTCCAACTCTGACTCTTCGATCAACACCTCAGGAAACAACGCCTTTGGTATCGTGGCCCAGTCCATTGGCGGCGGCGGCGGCCTGGCGGGCGACAGCGCCGGCAGTTTTGCCGGATCAACCGCATCTGGCAGCAGCGACGTCGGACACAGTGGTCCTGTAACCGTCACAGCCAACGGTAACATCAATATATCAGGGAGCGGCGGAACCGCAATTTTTGCACAAAGTGCCGCCAACGGTGCCCTGCTGTCTGATCTGGGCAATATCACCGTCACTGTCAATGCGCCGGTAACTGGAGGCAGCGGTGCATCGGGCAACGGCGTGTGGGTGGCGGGCGGCTACCAGAACCAGCTCACTATCTCATCGAGCGGCACAGTGTCGCCCGGCACAGACGACGGCACGGCCATCCGCTACACCGGAACCGGCACTCTCAATGGCAAGCCGCAGGGGAGCACCGCTAGTGCAAAGCAGCTCGTTGTGGTTCCACAAGCGTTCGTCGCAGCCCCGGCTTCTCTAGTGGTTTCCAATTCTGGACGTGTCTACGGCGACGTCCGTTGCGGAAACGGCCCGCGCGCAGTGGCTTGCGATTTGAACAATCTTTCGGGAGGCCTGCTATCGGATGCAGCCATCTACGAAGCCAACGTAAACAACGCCGGTCGGCTGGTCATCGGCCATGCGGGCAGCCATGATGAGCTGGCGATCCGCGGCGATTTCCATCTGCAAGAAGGCGGCGTACTGCAGACGCAGGCTGACTTCGCGCAGGGGTTCACTGCCCATCTGGCCGTGCGCGGCAACGGCGTCCTGGATGGTCAGGTTGATGTCCGACCCACCACTCTGCTGCCCGACCGCGACCTGACCTTGGCCACCTTTGGTGGGCAAGTCCAGGGTAAGCTGACCGCCCTGGACAGCCCGGTTATAGACTACGACACACGTCTCTCCGGCCACAAGGTACTGCTGCGCGCCGCTGACGCCCATTTTGCAGCACCAGCAATGCATTTATCAGAAAGTGGGGACGCGGTGGCCAGGCATCTGCAAAACGCCTGGGACCTTGGGGGTGGCTCGGACATGGCAACGCTGTTTGCCTCACTCGACATGGGTGCACGCGACGGCGCTTCAACCTATTCTGATCAACTACAGGACATGTCCCCGGGCCTAAGCCTGGCACCCGGCATGCGCATGCACTCCAATATTTCTGACTTCTCTAACGGGATGCTATCTTGCCCACACTTCCAGGGTAACGATGCGTTAACGGGCGAACAAAATTGCGTATGGGCCACCATCACGGGTCAGCACACGACGCAAGACGGTTCGCATGGCCTCTCGGGCCTGAGCGTTGATTCATATCTGGTCCAGACGGGCGGGCAGAAAGAAATCCAACCCCACTGGTTCTTGGGCGGATCGCTGGCGTACCAGTCTGTGCGCCTGAAGGGCGATGATAAGCGAGTTAAAGGAACGGGCGACCTTGGCTATCTTGGCGTTGTGCTCAAACACGAAGCGGGCCCCTGGACCTACTCGGGCGGCATAAGTGCAGGCTATGGTGCTTACTCGATGGATCGCCGCATCAACATCCCCGGGATGAGTAATGGCACACAGGCAAGCCCTGATGTCTATGGCACTAACCTGCGCCTGCGCATCGCACGTACCTTTGCCGACTCCAATATGTATGTGAAGCCTTATCTGGATATCGACGGTTATTACACCCATGTTCCCGGCTATAGCGAATCCAAAGGTGCAGCAAACCTGAAAGTGGACAGTACGGATCAGTTTATCTTCGGCGTGTCACCCATGGTGGAAATCGGTGGACGGTTGAATCTGGACAATGGCGCCGAAGTGCGCCCCTACCTGACCGCAGGGGTAACGCTGCTTTCCAAGGACAGCTACACCGTTGGTGCACGTCTGCAGGGCGCTCCAGCAGAAACAGGAACGTTCAATACCACGCTGGCCATGGATAACGTGATTGGTCGCGTGAGTGCCGGTGTGCAGATCACGACAGGTCACAAAATGGATCTGCGCCTGGAATACACAGGACAGTTTTCCAAGCACGTGAGCAGCAACGCTGGCATGGTGAAGATGATGATGCCTTTCTAGGGGGGCGATTCAGGTGTTCGTGGATTGGCGACGGCCAGGCATCGGCGCATGCCTGGCGCAGCGCTGGCCTATCACCTACGCGAATCATCCCGCTTTGCCCGATCTATGGCAAGCGCTGCGCCAGAGCCCAGGCAACATGCTCGCGCACCAAGGGGCTTTCATGGTTGACACGGCCAAGCAGCGCCGTACGCAGTTCGTGAGCCTGCGCCTCATCAGCTTGACGCAGCGCATTGCCCAGCGCCACTGCAATGTTACGCAACCAACGTTCGTGGTTGATGCGGCGGATCGGCCCACCCTCGGCACGTTTAAGAAATGTCTCTTCGTCCCAGGCGAATAGATCGACAAGCTGACGCCCGACCAAAGGCGAACGCTCGTCAAAATCAGGCAGTTCTGTGGTCTGTGCGTACTTGTTCCAAGGACAAAACGTCTGGCAGTCATCACAGCCAAAGATATGATTGCCCATCAGTGGCCGCAATTCCTCGGGGATGGGGCCATGATTTTCAATGGTCAGATACGAAATACAGCGTCGCGCATCGACCACCCCAGGTGCAATGATGGCACCCGTGGGGCAAACGTCGATGCAAGCGGTACAGGTACCGCAATGTGCACTAACCGGATCGGTCGGCTCAAGCGCAAAGTCAACAAAGATTTCGCCCAAAAAAAACATGGAGCCGGCTTCGCGCGAAAGCACCATAGAATGCTTGCCGCGCCAGCCTTGGCCGCTGCGACTGGCCAGTTCCTTTTCTAGCACAGGGGCCGAATCAGAAAAGACGCGGTGGCCAAATGGGCCTACCAGAGTCTCGATAAGACCGCACAGCTTTCGCAGACGCGAACGCACCACCTTATGATAGTCACGCCCTCGCGCATAGAGCGACACCACGCCCTCGCCGGGTTGGTCAAGTCGTGCTCGCTCGCGGTCTTGCCAGTCAGGGGCAGTACTGCGCGGCAAATAGGGCATGCGCGCAGTGATTACACTGATCGTGCCGGGAACCAGCTCGGCCGGCCGCGCACGCTTCAGACCATGCAGCTCCATATAATGCATGTCACCGTGGTAGCCCAAGGAAAGCCATTGCAGCAAGTGCGGCTCGGCCGAGGATAAATCTACCCCCGCAACACCAATTTTAGAAAACCCCAACTCACGCGCCCAGGCTTGTATCTGATGAATCCACTGGCTACTGTCGGGACTGATCAATGAAGATGTAGTGGGAATCATGCTATGAACCTAACCTCGTTCAGTGGATTTTAACGCGTCCCTTTTGAACAAAACGGTGCTGGCCACTGTGGGCAATGCGCAAAGGGTTGGAATTTCTTGCAGCTCTTTTACCATCCGTCAATCCCATTGAAACACCGCCGCACGTTATTACAAACTTAATTGGTGACCTCGAGTTCAGTCATACCCAACCGGACACAAAAAAGCCCCGTTCTCGTATGAAAACAGGGCTTTTCCAGACTTCAATAAATCAGCTGAAAACTGATTACATGTTTTCGATCATGACCGTGCCAAAGCCCGAGCACGATACCTGCGTCGCGCCTTCGAGCAGACGGGCGAAGTCGTAGGTAACTTTCTTGGACAGAATGGATTTTTCCATGCTGGAGATGATAAGGTCAGCAGCTTCGGTCCAGCCCATGTGACGCAGCATCATTTCTGCCGACAAAATCAAGGAACCGGGGTTCACGTAGTCTTTGCCTGCGTACTTGGGTGCAGTGCCGTGGGTGGCTTCAAACATGGCAACGGAGTCTGACAGATTGGCACCTGGGGCAATACCAATGCCGCCAACTTGCGCAGCCAGCGCGTCAGACACATAGTCGCCGTTCAGGTTAAGCGTGGCGATTACGTCGTACTCTGCCGGACGCAGCAGAATTTGCTGCAGGAAAGCGTCAGCGATCGAATCTTTGACGATAATGTCACGACCTGTTTTGGGGTTTTTGAATTTGCACCATGGGCCGCCGTCGATCAGCTGAGCACCAAACTCTTTTTGTGCCAGTTCATAGCCCCAATCACGGAAGCCACCTTCGGTGAACTTCATGATGTTGCCCTTGTGCACCAGCGTAACCGACGCACGGTCGTTATCGATGGCGTACTGGATAGCTTTGCGCACAAGACGCTGTGTGCCTTCACGCGAAACAGGCTTAACACCGATACCAGAGGTTTCGGGGAAGCGGATCTTGTCTACGCCCAGTTCTTTCTGCAAGAACTCGATCAATTTTTTGGCGTTGGCGCTTTCGGCCTCGAACTCGATACCTGCATAGATGTCTTCTGAGTTTTCACGGAAGATAACCATGTTGGTTTTTTCGGGCTCACGCACAGGCGATGGCACGCCCTTGAAATACTGGATAGGACGCAGGCAGACATACAGGTCAAGCTGCTGGCGCAACGCCACGTTAAGCGAGCGAATGCCACCACCAACCGGGGTCGTTAGCGGGCCCTTGATGGAGACGACGTAGTCTTTAACCGCGTCGAGCGTTTCTTGTGGCAGCCAGACATCTGGACCATAAATATTGGTGGACTTTTCGCCGGCGTAGATTTCCATCCAATGAATTTTGCGCTTGCCGCCATATGCTTTCGCGACGGCAGCGTCAACGACCTTGATCATAACTGGGGAGATATCCACGCCAGTGCCATCGCCTTCGATGTAAGGAATGATGGGCTGATCAGGTACAGTAAGCGCAAAATCGGCATTAACTGTGATTTTCTGGCCCTCGGCAGGGACCTTGATATGTTGAAAGGACATGGACGCTCCAGTTGTGCTTCGCGGGAAGCAAAAGTCGACAGAACAAAAGACCAAAGCGCACGGAATGGCGTTCAGTCTTATATAAGAGTAGTTTAGCTTATTTTGGCTTTGTAATTTTAGCGGCAGACTCCGCCTGCTGTCGCGCGCCAAATTACGCGATTGCCATGCCTAAGGCGCGAGCCCGTTAAAATAACAAAATACCGTATTTAAATACCCGCTTTAAACAGGATAATGTATGTTCAACCCTTCGCGCGAACAGGTGCGGCAATTTTTTACCGAAGCCTGGACCAAGCGCAAGTCCGGCGGCGTGCTGACCCCGCTCGAAACCATGGCTGCTGACCTTATCGAACTACACCCTGAATACCAGGCCGCTCTCGAAAACCCAGAACAATCCAGTGCCGACTTTGCCGTCGAACAGGGGCAGACCAACCCGTTTCTGCATCTGTCCATGCACCTGGCCATTAACGAGCAACTGTCGATAGACCAGCCACCCGGTATCAAGGCCGCTTTCAGCGAACTGCTGGCCACACATAATGCGCACGATGCCGCGCACATCATTATGGAAGCACTGGGTGAAGTGGTGTGGGAGGCGCAACGGCTGGGTCAGCCGCTCGATTCAGAAAAGTATATCGACCTTATCCGTCGCTACGCCAGCCGCCATTAGACAGCAGGTTTATGCCTGAATACGGGGGCTGGCATAACACCACCCCCCGTGTCGTATCAACCGCTACCTGACAACTCATAGTCGGCAGCGTACTTAGAAATTACTTGCGCACGGCCAATGGGCCATCAAGGCTGGCCAACCATGCCGCGATATTTTCCATATCGGCATTAGTAAGCTGGGCCACCATTGCGCCCATAACCGCGTTCTTGCGAAGATTGGCTGTGGAAGGCGCACCATCGGTGCCGCGCTTATAGGCTCTGAGCGCATGCATTAAATAGTCTTGATGCTGCCCTGCAAGTATGGGGTAGGCTGGCATGATCGGTGACTTGGCATCCGCGCCATGGCACGTTGCACAGGTAAACTTATCAAATGCGGCCTTGCCTGCGTCGAGATCGGCTGCCTGCGCTCCCCCTGCCACTGCAATCAGTGCGGCGCCCGCCAGGGCTATTATCGTTTTATTCATGTGTCTCCCCGGTTATTTTAAGCTGGAGTAATACGCGGCGAGGTCGGCCATGTCTTGCTCAGAAAGGCTTTGTGCTATAGCTTCCATGGTAGGAAACGTACGTGCACCGCTGGCATATTCTTTAAGTGCCTCTACGATGTACGCAGCATTCTGGCCAGCAATCATGGGCACGTGGTATACCTCTGGAAAGCTGGCTTTATACCCTTTGATACCATGGCAACCAATGCACATAGACGTTTTGGAAAGCGCAGCCTGGGCGTTGCCTACAGGCGCAGCGTCAGCAGCGAGGGCTGACCCCGCCATTGCACAGGTGGCCAACATGGCCAGCGCAGACAGAGTGCGCTTCAAAGAGGTTCGCGACTTCATGGTAGCCCTTCTTTGGCGTTAGATTAGAATGGTTTGATAAAAATCAAACTGCCCGTGAAAAATTGGGATTGTACGATAATTGCAGCGTACCAGATACATTCTGGCCTGTGGCATCGCAATCTGTTTTAAAACTCCAAGAGACGACATCATGAATTCTGCTGTACCCACGCCTTCCTCAGAACGCTTTACCGGCACCGAGCGCTATGTGGCCACCGACGACCTGAAAATGGCTGTTAATGCCGCACTTGCACTGCAACGCCCTCTGCTGATCAAAGGCGAGCCCGGTACAGGAAAAACCATGCTGGCTGAAGAAGTTGCCGCCGCACTGGGCCGACCCTTGCTGCAATGGCATATCAAGTCTACAACCAAGGCCAATCAGGGGTTGTATGAATATGACGCGGTGTCGCGCCTACGCGATTCGCAGTTAGGCGACGAAAAAGTACGCGACATTGGCAACTACATCGTCAAAGGGGTGTTGTGGCAGGCGTTCGAAGCTGACGAACCTACTGTTGTGCTGATCGACGAAATCGACAAGGCCGACATTGAGTTCCCCAACGACTTGCTGCGCGAACTCGACCGCATGGAATTCCATGTGTACGAAACTCGCCAGACCATCCAGGCAAGGCATCGTCCACTCATCATTATTACGTCCAACAATGAAAAAGACCTGCCCGACGCATTTTTGCGCCGGTGCTTTTTTCATTACATCAACTTTCCTGACCGCGATACCCTCAAGGACATCGTCGCGGTGCACTACCCCAATATCAAAGAAGAGTTGCTGCGCGCGGCTCTGGACACGTTCTTTGGTTTGCGTGATGCACCTGGGCTCAAGAAAAAGCCCTCGACCTCCGAGTTTCTCGACTGGCTGCGTCTCATGGCCAGCGAGGGTATCTCGGCCGACAAAGTACGCGACAGCCGTGATCTGCCCATCTTGGCCGGCGCACTGCTTAAAAACGAGCAAGACCTTACCCTGCTGCAGCGCCTTGCAGCAATGACCCGGGCCCATCGCTGATTTATAGCGCTATTAACGTGCGCCACCGCGTAACCGACCCAGCCTTCGTAGCCACAGATCAGGAAGCGCCCATGCCCTCCACCTCGTTTCGTCAGCTGCCCTCCCCCGTCACCTTGAGCGGCAACGGCGTGTTGCTTGTGCCCTTATTGCCTGAGCACGGCCAGGCACTCGATAACGCAGCCGCCGACGGTAAGCTGTGGCAACTGCGGGTCACCTCTGTACCTGCTCCCGGAGAAATGGACGCCTACATCGACACGGCCCTTGCCGGCCAGGAAGCTGCCCACATGCTGCCATTTGCTGTCATTGACGAACATAGCGGCGATGTTGTAGGTTCAACGCGTTATCACGACATCATGCCCGCCGTGGCCCGCCTCGAAATCGGATACACCTGGTACGCAAAACGCTGCCAGCGCAGCCATATCAACACCACCTGCAAACTGCTTTTGCTGCGCCATGCATTTGACACGCTGGGCGCGGCGGTAGTTGGCTGGCGTACTGACAATTTCAATTTTGCATCGCAAAAGGCCATTGAAAGACTGGGTGCGCATAAAGACGGGGTTTTACGACACCATGCCCTGCGCCGCGACGGCTCCGTGCGCGACACCGTTGCATACAGCCTGCTTGCGGGCGAGTGGCCCGAGGTGCAAAAGCATCTCGAATACCAACTGAAACGACACCATGCTGATTGATTTTTTCTACCATATGCGGGCACGCAAACTGCCTGTTTCCGTCCAGGAATACCTGACATTGCTTGAAGCACTGCAGGCCAATGTCATGCCGCCAACTATTGATGACTTCTACCATCTTGCGCGCATGACACTGGTCAAGGACGAAACCTTGTTCGACCGCTTTGATCAGGCCTTCGGCGAGTTTTACCAGACACTCGAAGCGGCGTTGCCGGCTGACAAAGAAATACCCCTCGACTGGTTAATGAAGGAGTTTCAGAAAAACCTCACAGCCGAAGAAAAGGCTGCCATCGAGAAGCACGGATGGGACAAGCTCATGGAGCTTTTCAAAGAGCGTCTCGAAGAGCAGAAAGAACGCCATGCTGGTGGCAATAAGTGGATAGGAACGGGCGGTTCTTCGGCGTTTGGCCACGGGGGCTATCATCCAGAAGGCATCCGCGTTGGCGGCCCCTCGGCCGGCAACCGCACTGCAGTCAAGGTGTGGGAAAAGCGCGAATTCCGTGACTACGACGACCAGCAAGAATTGGGCACGCGCAACTTCAAGATGGCTTTGCGCCGGCTGCGCCGTTTTGCTCGCCAAGGCGCCGAGCTTGAGCTCGATCTTGATGACACAATTCGCAGCACAGCACGCAATGCGGGGTTTCTTGACCTGCAAATGGTGCCCGAACGCCATAACACCGTCAAAGTGCTAATGCTGCTCGATGTCGGCGGCAGCATGGACGACCATATCGCGCGGGTCGAAGAACTGTTCGCCGCCGCCCGCAGCGAGTTTCGCCATCTCGAGGTGTATTACTTTCACAACTGCCCGTATGAGTCGCTTTGGCAGAACAACCAGCGCCGCTACTCTGAACGCTTTGACACGTGGGACATTCTTCGCAAGTACAACGAAGACTGGCGCCTTATCATTGTGGGTGACGCCACAATGAGCCCTTACGAAATTCTGCAACCGGGCGGTTCGGTCGAACACTACAATAAAGAAACCGGTGCCGCCTGGCTGCAGCGCTTGCTCGAAAACTGGCCTCGCTCGGTATGGCTCAACCCTGAGCCCGCCGCCTATTGGCAGTACCGGCAATCTATTGCCATCATCCAGGACATCATGGGGCAGCGTATGCACAGCGTGACCGTAAACGGGCTCGAGGAAGCCATGCGCTATCTTTCCAAGTAACCCGCTCAACCAAGACCAAGACCCAAACAGCTATTTAAGTTATCAGGCGCAGGCTTTTTTTCCGGCCGTGTCAGCAAATCCGCCAGCAATTTCTACCTGTTGGCGGCCATGCCGCTTTCGATACCGATCGCCCGGGTCGGAACCTTATGGTAAAAGAAAGGTCAATCCGCATCTACTCCCTTTTTATACGGATAGTTCAGCATGCACTCGTTTCTGCAGAAGCTCTTCGCCCGCTCAGGTGCCCTGTTCTTCATGGCGACAGTCTCTTTCGCCGTTCATGCCGCCGGGCTGCCTCAGGGCATCACCCAGGGCGCGTCGATAGAAGGGGTAACCGAATACTCACTCGACAACGGGCTGCGCGTGCTGCTCGCTCCAGATGCCTCTAAACCCACTACCACGGTCAACATGACCTACCTGGTGGGGGCGCGTAACGAAAACTACGGCGAAACGGGTATGGCGCACCTGCTCGAGCACATGATGTTTCGTGGTACGCCCACCATGCATAACGCGCTGGCCGAGTTTTCCAAGCGCGGGCTCGAGGCCAACGGCTCCACCAGCAGCGACCGTACCAATTACTATGCCAGTTTCTCGGCTGACCCCAAAACCCTCGACTGGTACCTGGGCTGGCAGGCAGATGCCATGGTCAATTCGCTGATCTCCCGCAAAGACCTTGACTCCGAAATGACAGTTGTACGCAACGAAATGGAGCGGGGCGAAAACAACCCCTTTCAGATTCTGCTGCAAAAAATGCAGGCTGCAGCCTATCAATGGCATAACTACGGCAAGAGCACAATCGGTGCACGGTCTGACGTAGAAAACGTCGACATCGCCCAGCTCAAGGCTTTTTACAAAGAGTACTACCAGCCCGACAATGCCGTGCTCATCATCACCGGCAAGTTTGACGTTGACGCCACGCTCAGCACGTTGGTCAAGGTCTTTGGCAAAATACCCCGCCCCGAGCGCAAGCTACCGCCCGAGTACACCGTTGAGCCCGTGCAAGACGGCGAACGCGTGGTCAACCTGCGCCGCCATGGCGGCACGCCACTTATTGCCGCGCTGTACCATGCGCCCGCCGGGGGCAACACAGACTTCACTGCACTCGATCTGGGCGTCTCCATTCTCGCAGACACGCCCTCAGGCCCGCTGTACCAAAACCTTGTAGGCGAAAATCTGGCCGCAAGCGTGTTCGGTTTTTCAGCCGACATGTTCCAACCTGGCTATGTCTTCTTTGGCGCTCAGCTCGAAAATGGCATGGATCAAGACAAGGCACTCGCCGCACTGCGTGAAACCGTGCAGTCGGTGGGCCAAAAGAAATTTACTGAAAACGATCTACAGCGTGTTCGCAACAAGTGGTTAACTGACTGGTCGCAGGTCTTCGCAAGCCCGCCTGCGCTGGCCAGTGCGCTGTCAGAGGCTATAGCAAGCGGCGACTGGCGTCTCTTCTTTTTGCATCGCGATCAAGTTGAAAACATCAAGCTTGACGACGTACAGCGCGTAACCACCGAGTATCTGGTCGCCAGCAACAGCACGCTGGGCAAGTACATTCCAACTGAAACCCCCGTGCGTGCACCCCTGCCAGAAAAACCTGATTTCAAGACGTTATTTAAAGATTATGTCGGCAAAGGCTCTGCCCCTGATGTGGCCGCCTTTGACCCGTCTCCTGCGCATATCGACGCATCGACGCTGCGCACGCCATTAGACCTGCCCAATGGCGAGGTGCAATTAGCCCTGTTGCCCAAGCCCACACGGGGTGACCGTGTACAGGCCAACTTGCGCATCGAGTTCGGTAACGCAGACAACCTGCTTGGGTTCCGCGAAATCTCCAGTGCCGCCGCTGCCCTGCTGGACCATGGCACTGCCGATATGTCTCGGCAGCAGATCCAGGATAAATACAATGCCCTGCAGGCAGACGTCAGCATTGGCGGCTCAGGCGGCATATTGTCGGTCGACATGTCCACCAAACGTGAACACTTGCCAGCGCTCGTCGACCTTGTTCTGCATATTGTGCGTGAAGCCAACTACCCAACACGCGAGCTGGTCGAATACCAGCGTCAGGCCAGCACTTCCATCAGCGATGCCATGAACGAACCCAGCGCCCTGGCATCACGCGCACTGGCGCGCCACGACAACCCGTGGCCCAGAAATGACATTCGCTACACCCCCACCTTTGACGAAGAAAAAAACGAAATTGCTGCACTTACCCGTCAGCAACTCGAAGAATTCCACGCCAAGTTCTATGGCGCCGGTACTGTTTTGTTCTCGGCCGTGGGCGCGTTTGACCCCGACCAGGTCAAGACCGCCCTCACTAATGGGCTTAAAGGCTGGCAAGTCGCACCCGCGTACAAACGCCTGACCAACCCTTACAACCCCGTACCACCGCAGCAGTTCAACATCAACACGCCAGACAAAGCCAACGCGTTTTACCTGGCCCGAGCGCCCTTAAAACTGAGCGATACAGACCCTGACTTCCCCGCGCTGTACCTGGCCAACTACCTTCTGGGCTCATCTGAAACGTCGCGGCTCTGGACTCGTGTGCGTGTGCAAGATGGCCTGTCTTATGACGTGCGCAGCAGCCTGAATGCCTCATCGTTTGAAGAGTCCGGCACCTGGACGTTCTACGCCATCCACGCGCCACAAAATACGCAAAAGCTGCTCACCGCAGTCAATGACGTCATTCATAACGTCCTCACCAAGGGTTTTACTGAAGAAGAAGTCCAGGAAGGCATCAAGTCATTGCTTAACTACCGCAAGCTGGCACGCACCCGTGACGGCGTATTGGCCTCCACCTGGGTCAACTACATGGAACGAGGCCGAAGCTTTGCCTGGTCAGCCGAAATTGACGAAGCCCTCAAAGGCCTTACCGCCGAGCGCGTTAATACCATCGTACGGCAATGGTTGAATCCCGCGCAGCTCAGCGTGGCCATTGCGGCAGACCAGAGCAAACAGAAAGCAGGCGAAGAAACAACAGCCGATGCTGTGACCGGCACAAAAGACCAAAAGAAGGACAAACCGCTACCCATTACTGAGTCAAGCAAAGCCGAAAAACCTGTTGACACAGCACCGGCGGTCCAGCCTGTAAAACGCGAAGAAACCAAAGCATCGGCGGAAGCTAAAGCACCCACAGAGGCTAAAGCGCCGGCTGAGGCTAAAGCACCCGCAGAAGCTAAAGCGCCGGCTGAAGTTAAAGCACCGGACGAAGCTAAAGCACCCGCAGAAGCTATGGTACCGGCCGCAGTCAACTAAGCCGGTTTATGGCAAATGCTGAAGACCGCAGCGGCAACTCTTAACGTCGCCGCTGCGTGTATAAATACCCTCAGCAACCTACATTACATCGTAGGCATAAGCGCCCAAAACACATGTTCATCTTCCATCGTCGGTGAAGATACATGCAATGCCTGCCCACCTTATAACGTCGATATAGGACGCATACAACGCCTGCCCGCCTTACAACGTTGGTAGAAGCACATACAACGTCCGCTCGCCTTACGACGGGGATATCTGGACAGCTGCTACGGCTACCGGGGCTGTGATTGCCTGCCTATTTACACTGCGGATCATCAGGCCCCTCCCATCGATTTGCCATCTGCAACTCGCAGGTTCGTGCTTTGGTCATATAGCGCATGCACTCAATTGACTGCACTCTACTGATGCTACCCGGCCCTTCATAATAAAATTTACAGTTCGCATCTCGATACTGAATCCACAACCGTTGCGCAGAACGCAAGCTAGCCTGCTGCGGCGCTTCGGTACGCTCCATCAGTTTTTTATATTCAGTATTCAGTCGCTTATCCCAGCGCTGAACAGCCTTATGCACACACTCAACAATACCGCTGGTTGATGGGTTATTGCTGCATTTGCTGTATTCGGCGCCGTACCAGTCAGCATGACTGGCAAGTGGTACTGCCAGCATGGCACAGAGCAGTAGATATCGCATACCTCCCCCTTTTTCAAAAGGTGGCCACTCGCAACTATCAAGAGCGCGCCCTCGTCCAGCCTACTGGCAAGCCATAGACTGAACCATAGGGCAAACAGCCCATTTGCTGAACCAAGTCGGTAAAGAGGGCCACTGCGTTCTCCAACTAACAGATACAAGGCATCTAAGGCCCAACTGGCAGCTCATGGGTATGACTGCGGCTACCGCCGCACTGCATATGTAGCTGCGATGGGCATGACCGTAGCTGGCATGAAAATGCGCCAACGTGGCGTAAGGCCACGTTGGCGCATATACAAAAACAGCTAAGCGACGAGATCAGGAGAAGAAGTTCTTGACCCGGTCTGTCCACGACTTGCTGTTGGGCGAGTGTTTATCACCACCCTGCTCCAGCGAAGCCTCAAACTGACGCAGTATCTTCTTTTGATCATCGGTCAGACGCACAGGGGTTTCGACCGAGATATGGCAATACAGATCGCCAGGATAGCTGCCTCGCAAACCGCGTATTCCCTTGCCGCGCAAACGGAAGGTTTTACCCGACTGCGTACCTTCGGGCACGTTGATGGCTCCCTTGCCCGAAAGCGTAGGCACCTCAAGTTCGCCTCCCAAGGCTGCCGATGTAAAGGGTATGGTTAACTCACAATGCAAGTCGTCGCCATCACGCTGGAAGATATTGTGCGGCAAGAGATGGATTTCGACATACAAGTCGCCTGGAGGGCCACCATTGACACCCGGCTCACCATTGCCCGATGAGCGGATACGCATGCCATCATCAATACCGGCAGGAATCTTGACCTGCAAGGTTTTGTTCTTGCGAATGCGGCCTACACCATCGCAGGCATTGCAGGGGTCAGTGATTTCTTTGCCGCTGCCGTGGCAGGTGGGGCAGGTTTGCTGCACACTGAAAAAACCCTGCTGCATGCGCACAGTACCATTTCCGTTGCACGTACTGCATGTTTTGGGCTGTGTACCGGGCTTGGCACCCGAGCCGTGGCAGGTATCGCAAGACTCCCAACTGGGCACGCGAATTTCAGTATCGAAACCATTTGCCGCCTGCTCGAGCGTAATATCGAGCGAGTATTTGAGATCGGCCCCACGATAAACCTGCGGGCCTCCGCGCCGTCCGCCCGCACCACCGGCGCCACCGAAGATCTCGCCAAAGATGTCGCCAAACGCATCGGCGAAGCCCGCACCACCTGCCCCACCCATGCCGCCCATACCCGAATTGGGATCAACGCCAGCATGGCCGAAGCGGTCATAAGCACCTCGCTTCTGCTCGTCGGACAACATCTCGTAAGCCTCTTTGGCTTCCTTGAACTTTTCTTCGGCGTCTTTGTTGCCCGGGTTGCGGTCCGGATGGTACTTCATTGCCAACTTACGGTAGGCTTTTTTCAGTTCGTCATCTGAAGCATTCTTTTGAACGCCCAAAGTTTCGTAATAATCGCGTTTTGCCATGAGTAGTGCTTGCGTCTGTGACGTCTTACTGTTCTGCGTGTCTGAATAAGAAGGCCCGATTTCCGGCAAAACGCCAGAAACCGGGCTTGAAGACCTAAGAAATTAGGCCTTACTGATCGCGTTTGACTTCTTTGAAGTCTGCATCGACCACATCGTCGTCTGCCGATTTGCCAGCATCGGTTGCGCCCTGTTCGGCCGCTGCCTGTGCCTGCATGTCGGCGTACATTTTCTCGCCCAACTTCTGCGCTGCCACGGTCAGTGCTTCAACCTTGGCGTCAATGGCTGGCTTGTCGCCATCTTTGAGGGTTTCATCGAGCTCTTTGATTGCAGCTTCGATTGCCTCTTTTTCAGACGCTTCAAGCTTGTCGCCATGCTCTTCAAGCGATTTGCGTGTCGAGTGCATGAGTGCATCGGCCTGATTACGGGCCAGTGCCAGCTCGGCGACACGGTGATCGTCTTCGGCATTGGCCTCAGCATCTTTGACCATGCGCTCGACTTCATCATCAGTCAGGCCAGAGTTGGCCTTAATGGTGATCTTGTTCTCTTTGCCTGTGCCTTTGTCTTTGGCTGACACATGCAAAATGCCGTTGGCGTCGATGTCGAAGGTAACCTCGATTTGCGGCGTACCGCGACTTGCTGGTGGAATACCCTCAAGGTTAAATTCGCCAAGCGACTTGTTGCCGGCAGCAATTTCGCGCTCGCCCTGGAACACCTTGATGGTAACCGCCGGCTGGTTGTCATCAGCCGTAGAAAACACTTGCGAAAACCGTGTAGGTATCGTGGTGTTTTTCTGGATCATCTTGGTCATTACACCGCCCAGCGTCTCGATACCCAGCGACAGCGGGGTTACGTCGAGCAGCAGTACGTCTTTGCGATCGCCCGAAAGAACTGAACCCTGAATGGCTGCGCCAGCAGCAACTGCCTCATCGGGGTTGATGTCTTTGCGCGGATCACGGCCAAAGAATTCTTTGACTTTTTCCTGAACCTTGGGCATGCGTGTCATGCCGCCGACCAGGATAACGTCGTCGATCTCGGAAACCTTGATGCCTGCATCTTTGATGGCAATGCGGCAAGGCTCTATGGTGCGATCGATGAGTTCTTCAACCAGCGCCTCAAGCTTGGCACGGGTAATTTTAAGGTTAAGGTGCTTGGGACCGGACGCATCTGCAGTGATGTAGGGCAGGTTAATCTCGGTTTGCTGCGCGGACGACAGTTCGATTTTGGCTTTTTCAGCAGACTCTTTAAGACGCTGCAGAGCCAGAACGTCGGACGACAGGTCTACACCGCTTTCTTTCTTGAACTCGGCAATGATGTAGTCAATGATGCGCTGGTCGAAATCTTCGCCGCCCAGGAAGGTGTCACCGTTGGTGGACAACACTTCAAACTGCTTTTCGCCGTCAACATCGGCGATCTCAATAATGGATACGTCAAAAGTACCGCCGCCCAAGTCATAGACCACAATTTTGCGGTCGCCCTTTTCGCTTTTGTCCATGCCGAAAGCAAGCGCAGCAGCCGTAGGCTCGTTAATAATGCGCTTGACGTCTAGACCAGCAATACGGCCTGCGTCTTTGGTCGCCTGGCGCTGGCTGTCGTTAAAGTAGGCCGGTACCGTAATGACGGCTTCGGTAACTTCTTCGCCGAGGTAATCTTCGGCGGTTTTTTTCATTTTGCGCAGCACGTCGGCAGAAACCTGAGGAGGTGCGAGCTTTTTGCCCTGAGCCTCTACCCATGCGTCGCCGTTATCAGCCTTGACAATGCCATAGGGCATGAGGTTGATATCTTTTTGTACCGCTTTTTCGTCGAACTTACGACCAATAAGCCGCTTTACGGCATAGAGCGTGTTGTGTGGGTTGGTGACGGCCTGGCGTTTGGCCGGTGCGCCAACGAGGATTTCGCCGTCTGGCATGTAGGCGACGATGGAAGGCGTAGTACGAGTGCCTTCGGCGTTTTCAATAATTTTGACCTTGGTGCCATCCATGATGGCGACGCAACTGTTTGTTGTGCCCAAGTCAATGCCAATAATTTTGCCCATAATCTTTTAACCCTGGAAAAATGCGAATGTATAAAACTACCTGATGGATGCTAGGTGGGGTTCAGGCGTTAAATTTCAAGACTGGCCCGTAAAAAAATTGTATTTTTTAGGCCTTCCCAGCTGATACCGTGACCAATGCGGGGCGCAACACACGATCGGCAATGGTGTAGCCTTTTTGCAGCAACTGGATGACTTCACCCTCAGGCTGTGCCGACGGCAATGACGAAATGGCCTGGTGCAGATGCGGGTCAAACTTGTCACCCTGAGCCGGTGCGATTTCTTTCATGAGGTTGCGGTCAAACGCTGAATTAAGCTGACGTAGCGTTGCCTCGACACCCTCCTTCCATGCCTGGGCTGTCTGGTCTGTGAGCCCCAGAGCAGCCTCCAGGCTGTCTTTTACCGGAATAAGGCTTTCTGCAAAGGATTCAGTACCAAACTTGCGGGCCTTGGCAACGTCATCTTGCGCACGACGGCGAATGTTTTCGACCTCAGCCTTGGCTCGCAGCAACTCTTCATGATATTGCCCGACCTTTTCCTGCGCCTCGACCAGCAAAGAAGCCAGATTTTCGTCAGGGGCCTCGCCACTACCATCGACGTCAGACTCGCCAGCGTCGTACGAACCCGGCTTTGATTCGTTGGTTTCAAGCTTTTCGGCGGTATCGGGCTCATGCCCTTCCTGGCGTTGATCTACAGGTTCTTTGGATGCCGACATAGAGAATCTCCACTTCATATAAGGATGCGATTTGATGAAATTGGGGGCAAGCGCCCTTATTTCAAGTACTGACCGTAGCGACCAGTGGGTTCAGGCAACAGCCGACCTGGCCGACATTGCGTAGGATATGCGTAAAAACAAGGGGTTTGCAGGCGGTAATTGTGTAATTAAACCCAACCGCCAAGTTGCGCCCGAATGAAGCCGGCCAGCCCGGCGGCCCACGAAGGGTCACCATTTAGGCACGGAATATAACGATACTGCGACCCACCTTC
Organism: Alcaligenaceae bacterium; assembly: GCA_013416395.1. Taxonomy (GTDB): domain Bacteria; phylum Pseudomonadota; class Gammaproteobacteria; order Burkholderiales; family Burkholderiaceae_B; genus Allopusillimonas. The sequence continues at coordinate 367,744 of JACCEP010000002.1, read as the reverse complement.
CTCAAGAAAGGCGTCACGACACTCAATCTGAATTTCTTCCAGAGTTTCGAGGCAGTCGGCCAGAAAGCCCGGACACATTACATCAACGCTTTTTACACCCTTTCGGGCCCATTCACGCAGCGTTGGTTCGGTATAAGGCTTTAACCATTCTTGGGCACCAAAACGGCTCTGAAATGTTACATGCACCCGTTCGCCATCGGCACCCAAACGCTGGCGCAGTAACTGTGCGGTTTCCATGCAGTCACGATGGTATGGATCGCCTTGTTCAACGGTTACACGAGGCAGGCCATGAAAACTGAGTAAAAGATACTGAGGCTTGCCGTTTTTAGCCCAGTACTGGCGCACCTGCTGTTCAAGCGCATCGATGTAAGCCGGTAATGTGTTAAAGCGCTTGATAAAGCGGAACTCAGGCTGATCACGCAGACAGCCGGCGTATGAAGCCACCTTATCAAAGGCGGTAGCAGTGGTGCTTGCGGCGTACTGCGGGTAGAGAGGCACGACGATAATGCGTTCACAGCCCTGCTGGCGCAAATCGTCAATGGCATTGGCAACCGACGGGTTGCCATAGCGCATAGCCAACGCGACCCGAGCCGATACGCCTTGCGCCTCGAGGTGCTGGGCCACGCCGTCGGTCAGATGATGGCTGTAGACCAGCAATGGCGAGCCCTGCTCCAGCCAAATATCTTTATAACGCGGCGCCAGCTTTGAAGGCCTGCGCACCAGCACCGCGCCACGCAGAATAATCTGCCAGGCCCATTGGGGGATTTCTACAACGCGCGGGTCGGACAAAAACTCCAGCAAATAGCGCCGTATTGCGCCTGCGGTTGGCGCGTCGGGTGTACCCAAATTAACGAGCAGTACTCCAACGGGGCCTGCCTGTCGTGGCGACGGCACACTGACGAGCGCCTCGGGGTCGGAGGGCTCGGGAAGAAAGCGCGATTTAAACATTATGACTCAACGCGTTGGACAGCAACCTTGCGGTGATGTCGACAATGGGGATGACTCGCTCATAGGCCATGCGCGAGGGACCGATAACCCCAAGTGTACCAACCACCTTGCCATCTACCCCATAAGGTGCGGTGATGATAGATACGTCGTCTAGCGGCACCAGGCGTGAATCACCGCCGATGTAAATTTGCACCCCGGTCGCTCGGCTGGACACATCAAGCAGCTGCAGTAGTTCAGTTTTTTTCTCGAACATGGAGAACATGCGGCGCAGGCGGTCAAGGTCTGATGCGATGTCAGTGATGTCGAGCAGCTTGCTTTCGCCCGAAATAACCAGCGTTTCGTCTTGGTCGTCATCGGCTGTACCTGCATCGACGGCCGCCTGCATCAGGCGCGAAATGTCAGCCTGCAGTGAGGACAGATCCTGAGTAATGGCCTCGCGCACCCGATCAAAGGCCATCCCGGCAAAATGCTGATTGAAGAAAGCGCCGGCATCGAACAGCTCTTGTTCGGTGTAATTGCGGGGCACAAACAGAATGCGGTTTTGTACATCGCCGTCGGGCGTAACAATAATAAGCAGCACGCGCTTGTCAGATAGCCGTATAAATTCGATTTGCCTGAACACCTGGGCACGCTTGGGCGCCAGCACAACACCCGCAAACTGTGACAGATTGGACAGCAGCGTGGCAGCCGCCGCTACGGCTCTGCCGGGCTCGGAGGCTGGAAGCATCTCACGTATTTGCCGAGGGGGCATGACTTCGAAACGCTGTACTGCCAGCAGGCGATCAACGAATACGCGATAGCCCCTGGGTGTGGGCACCCGACCTGCTGAGGTGTGTGGGCTGTGGATCAGACCAAGGTCTTCGAGATCAGCCATGACATTGCGGATAGTGGCTGGCGAGAGGTCAAACATTTTTGACAGCGTGCGCGAACCCACCGGCTGACCATCAGCGATGTAACGCTCTATGAGCGCCTTCAGCAGTGCGTTGGCTCTATCATCCATAATTCTATTTTATGCAATATTGCCGACTAAGGCCTGTTACCCCAAAACCCTGATAGCCTCGGGGGATTCTATAATTGTTTAAGTCCTATTATTCCATCAAAACACCGGGGTGTTTCTTTCATGCACTTTAAAACTGTCGCACTCATCGGCCGACACCAGGATACAGGCCTGGACGCCCCTCTGCGCCAGCTGGCGGCAATGCTGCAGCATGCAGGCTGCACAGTACTGCTCGAGGCCGAAACAGCCCGCAATACAGGCATTACAGAGCTTACCCTGGCTTCTTATGAAGACATAGGCCAACGCGCTGATCTCGCCGTGGTAATGGGCGGCGACGGCACCATGTTGGGTGCCGCCCGCAAGCTCGCCCATAGTAACGTGGCGCTAATCGGCATCAACCATGGCCGCCTGGGGTTTATTACAGACATCCCGCTGCACAATGCCAACGACGCCCTGGCCAGTGTTATCAACGGTCAGTTTGAATCTGAAGACCGGGTGCTGCTTGAAGGGCGGGTAACCCGAGAGGGCGAAACCCTGTTTTCTGGGCTTGCCCTTAATGACGTGGTGCTCAACCGCGCAGGCCGGGGCGGCATGATAGAGGTGCGCATCGAGTTCAACGGCGTTTTCATGTACAGCCAGCGCGCCGACGGCCTGATCGTGGCCACTCCAACTGGGTCTACGGCGTATTCACTATCGGCAAATGGCCCAGTGGTCTACCCTGACCTCAACGCCATTTTGCTGGTGCCGGTGGCGCCCCAAACGCTTTCAAACCGCCCTATCGTGTTGCCCGATACCGGCACACTCACGCTCATCATTACAGCCCTCGGGCGCGTAGAATCGGGTGCCAGCGTGCACTTTGACATGCAAACATGGTCTGATTGCCAGGCCGGCGATCGACTTGATGTGCGCCGGGCAGAACACACCGTGCGCTTCATCCACCCCACCGGTTACAGTTTCTTTTCGACACTGCGTCGCAAACTGCACTGGAATCACATGCCCCAACCTTCGGACGAGGCCGAGTAAACCATGTTGCGCACCCTGCATATACGTGATTTTGTCATTGTCGATGAGGCGGAGCTACATTTTGACGCCGGGTTTACTGTGTTCTCGGGTGAAACAGGTGCAGGCAAGTCCATACTTGTCGACGCGTTGTCACTGGCTCTTGGCGCCCGTGGCGATGTAGGCGTGCTGCGTGAAGGCTCAGCACGGGCTGACATCACCGCCATTTTTGATCCCCCCGCCTCGGTGCAAAGTTGGCTGCAAGAACGCGAGCTGCTGTCAGACGATGGCTTACTGCTGCGACGAGTCATCGACGCGCAAGGCCGCAGCCGGGCGTTTATCAATGGCATCCCGGTAGCACTGGGCCAACTGCGCGAAGTCGGCGAGTATCTCGTTGACATTCATGGGCAACATGCCCACCAAAGCCTGCTTAAGGCGTCCAGCCAGCGTGCCCTGCTTGACGCTCAGGGTGGCCATGCAGACCTGGCCCGCGAGGTGCAGCAGGCTTGGCAAACATGGCACGACGCACGCAAGAAACTCGATGATGCAAGGCAGAATGCAGCAGCGCTGCAAGAAGAACGCGAGCGGATCGAGTGGAGGCTTGCAGAACTCGACCGCCTGGCTCTGCAGCCAGACGAGTGGGAAGCACTTGGTAGCGAACACAGCCGTCTGGCGCACGCCCAGGCCCTTCTTGACGGCGCGGCCCACGCGCTGTCAGCACTTGACGACGAACAAGGCGCAGCCCGCCAGGCTCTGACCTCAGCCGCACACCACATACAGCCTCTACTGCGCCATGACACGCACTTGCAAAGCGTTTACGACGCCATTGACTCAGCGCGTATCGGCATCGATGAGGCCGTATCCGACCTCAACAGCTACCTTGACCGCGTCGAACTCGACCCCGACCGACTTGCCCAAGCAGAACAACGGCTTGCCGCCATTTTTGAAATGGCGCGCAAATTCAGCGTTGAGCCTGGCGAACTACCCAGCTTGCGTGACGACCTGCAGCAACAACTCGATGCCAGTCAGTCAGCGGCCGACACCAAAACGCTCGAAGCAAATGAGCAGGCGGCTGCGGCCCAGTACAACGAGCTGGCGGCGCGCCTGGGCAAGGCCAGACAAAAAATCGGCAAAACGCTGGCAAAACGCGTGAGTGAAGCCATGCAGACCCTATCCATGCAAGGCGGGCGTTTCGATGTAACGCTTTCACCATGTACAGCAGGTCCGCACGGCACCGAAAATGTCGAATTTCTGGTTGCAGGCCATGCAGGCACCAGCCTGCGCCCGCTCGCCAAAGTGGCGTCGGGTGGCGAACTTGCTCGTATTTCGCTGGCACTGTCAGTCATAGCAAGCCAGGCAGCCCGGGTGCCAACGCTTATTTTTGACGAAGTGGACACTGGCATAGGAGGCGCTGTGGCCGACGTGGTCGGGCGGCTTCTGCGTACCCTGGGTGAACGACATCAGGTGCTGTGCGTAACCCACCTGCCGCAAGTGGCTGCCCGAGGCATGCACCACTATGAAGTACGCAAAAACACCGGCAACAACGGCACCGTGTCAACCATCGAAATGCTGGATGACGCGGGCCGTGTAGCCGAAGTGGCGCGCATGCTTGGGGGCCTGAAAATTACCGACACCACCCGCACGCATGCACGCGAAATGCTAGAAAGCCAGACTAACTAACCAGCCTTTATGGCAGCAGATCAGGCATGGCTTTTAACCTGCTGCTGCCCTTTGGGCTTGGCCTGGCATTTGGGGCACACGCCGTACAACAGCATGGTGTGGGTATCAAGCGTATACCCGTGTTCATCAGCCACTTTGTGTTGGCGTTTTTCGATTTCGGTGTCGGTAAACTCTTCAACTGTGCCACAGATGGTGCAGATGAGGTGATCATGATGATCGCCGTCGTTTAGTTCGAAAACGGCCTTGCCTCCATCAAACTGGCTGCGCACCAGTATGCCGGCCTGCTCAAATTGCGTGAGTACGCGGTATACCGTTGCAAGCCCGATATCGACTTCTTCGGCGATAAGGGTGCGATAGATGTCTTCGGCGCTTTGATGCCGCTCATCAGCCCTGCGGAAAATGTCAAGAATCTTGAGGCGGGGAAAAGTCGCCTTCAAGCCCATATTTTTCAATTCAGTTTGATCGCTCATGGCTAAAAATGTCTCTGGCAGTAATGAATCAACTGCGGATGCGGGCAGAATGCCGAGCAGCCGAGGCCGACTGACGTTATTATGCGTCTATTCTTAAAGCTTTATGATAACGGTTTTATTCGATATGGATAAACAGGGGCGCTTTGTGCTGACATCTGCTAAACCTTATTTCGCTGTACTACGCACAGGCCTTGCGGCTGGCGTACTGGCAACGGCCCTCGTGGCCTGCGGTTCTTCCAATTGGGGTTTCCCATACCGTCCTAACGTGCAACAGGGCAACTGGATCACTTCCGAGCAGGTTGCACAACTGCAGCCCGGCATGAGCCGCGAACAAGTGCGCTACGTTCTGGGCACACCCACACTGCAAGACATCTTTCGCACCGACCGCTGGGATTACCCTTTCTACAACAAGCCTGGCTACGGTAAAGCAGAACAGCGTCGGTTCACCGTCTGGTTTGAGGGCGATAGCCTGGTGCGCTGGGCTGGCGACGAGCAACCAGATCGCCAGCCATTTGAAAAAGCCGATACGGGCATGACGGCCCGTGAGGGTGCCTCGCCTGCCAAAGAAAACACCACGACGGCCCAGCCAGCAGGTGAGTCGTCCGCCGACACCCAGGCATTGCCCATAGACTCAGGAAGGCAGTACACCCCATCAGGCATCACAGGCCAAGATCTCGGCACGTCTGGCTTGCCATCCTTGTCGACTCAAGGGGCCAAAGACGAATCAGGCGAGAGCAAACAAGATGCTACGACCGCAGACGAGCAAGCCCAACAGCCCAGACGCCGTCTCAATATCTTTGAGAACACGCAGCCTGCCGTGCCAGGCGCCCCCTCCGCAGGTCGCAACGAACCTGAACCTTTACGCTAAGAGGACGCCATGCGCATAGCCATCGCAGGAGCCAGCGGCCGAATGGGCCATATGTTGATCGAAGCCGTGCTTCAAAGCCCCGACCTTGACCTGGTCGCGGCACTTGATCATGCAGGTTCATCCGCTTTGGGACAAGATGCCGGTGCCTTTCTGGGGCAAGATACCGGCGTTGCCATCTCTGACGACCTGAATCAGTTGGCCAACGCTGACTGCCTTATTGATTTTACTCGCCCTGAAGGCACACTTGCCCACCTTCAGGCCTGCATCAAGCATGGCACCAAATGCGTTATCGGCACCACAGGCTTTGACGAACAGGGCAAACAAGCCATACACGCTGCTAGCCAAAAAATCGCCATCGTCTTCGCGCCCAACATGAGTGTTGGCGTCAATGCCACGTTAAAGTTACTCGACATGGCTGCCCGCCTGCTGAACCACGGCTACGACGTCGAGGTTTTCGAGGCTCATCATCGCAACAAAGTCGACGCACCATCGGGCACAGCGCTGGCCATGGGCGATGCGGTTGCGTCGGCCTGGGGCAAAAAACTCGACGACATCGCTGACTGGGCCCGACACGGTGAAACCGGTGCCCGCGAAGACGGCCACATCGGGTTTTCTGTAATGCGCGGAGGCGACATCGTCGGTGATCACACGGTGTATTTCTGCGGCATGGGCGAACGCATAGAAATCACCCACCGCTCCAGCAGTCGGGCCACCTATGCCCAAGGCAGCCTGCGCGCCGCACGTTATCTGGCACGCAAAGAGTTCGGGCTGTTTGATATGCACGACGTGTTGGCGACCTGAGCATCTTTGGGTCAAGGCCGGCAGATGATGCAAATCTGCCGGTTCGGCCCCCAGCGGGGCAACAGCGCGCCACACTGAACAACACGCGAGGAGCCTCAGCTGTTCTTCATACACCTTGCGCTAACTACTGGCTCGCCATGCGGCGGAGTCGACTCGGGCTTCTGAGGCCAGCAGTTTTCTAACGCCAGCATTGAACCTGATACGCCACGCAGTCGTCTACCTATGAGGTCGCCTGCCAACTATTTGTTGGCACAGCCCAGCACGCGCTCTTTGCGCGGCACACGACAAGCAGCAGGCGACACCAAGGCTGTGTGCCAACTTTGCCACGGCCATTTAGCTTACCGTCACAGGCTCCTGCTCAAGCGTCACGCCAAATTTATTCTGAATGTCGATGTTGATGGCATCAGCCAGTGCAGCGACATCGGCGGCAGTAGCACCCCCTTTGTTTACCAGCACCAGCGCCTGGCGGTCATGCACTGCCATAGACCCCCTGCTTCGACCCTTCCAGCCAGCCCGATCTATCATCCAGCCAGCGGCTAGTTTGCAGTGTAGGCCGTCTTCCATGGGGTAAGACACCATGTCGGGGTAGGCGGCAAGAAGCCCTTCGCGCGTTTCCAGCGACACAATCGGGTTCTTGAAGAAGCTGCCTGCATTGCCCAGCACGGCAGGGTCAGGCAGCTTTTGACGCCTTATGTCGCAGACCGCATCAAACACCTGTTTTGCGCTGGGCGGCGCGGCATCAACGACAAGCCCCGGATAGCGTTGCAGATCAGGGTACCCCAGCACCGGACGCCAGGGCTTGGGCAAACGAAAACGCACCACCACGATCAACCATCGACCGGGCTTCGACTGCTTGAAAACACTGTTGCGATATGAAAACCCGCAATCTTGTGCGCGCATGTGCACCAGTTGCTGCGTTTGCATGTCCCACGCGGTAAGGCTGTCAAAACGCTGATCAAGCTCGACACCGTAGGCACCGATATTTTGCACCGGTGCCGCCCCGACCGTACCCGGAATCAAGGCCAGATTCTCAAGCCCCCACCAGCCTTTTTCGACGCAGTGTTGGACAAACTCATGCCAGTTTTCACCCGCCTGCGCTTCTACAATAAAGGCGTCAGGCCTTTCTTCGAGCAACTGGATACCCCGCGTTTCTACCTTGATGACGAGACAATCAAGCTGGGGAGCCAACACCACATTGCTGCCACCGCCAAGCACAAATATGCTGGAATAATCACCAGCCAGCGTGGAGATCGATGGAAGTTGCTCCTGTGATTGAAAGCGCACCAGGGCGTGCGCACGCGCGCTCAGCCCCAGTGTGTTGAAAGCGGTAAGGTCTTGCTCTGAAGTATGCAGCATTGCCGGGCAGATAAAGGTTAACCGGCCATGGCCGGAAAAAACATAAGCATACCCTGCCCGCTCCTTCGTCTGCAGCCACAAAGGCGCTTCGCTTAGAAAGCGGGCACCCGCTGCGCTAACGCCGCTTGATTCCTAGTCTTGACACCCGTGATGCAGCCCTAAGGTGATATTCTCGCCCCGTATTCCAGCCAGTCTGGGGTCGGTATCCCACACACTTTTCACCTTCATTTGCATAAGCTGAAAAAATACCCTAAAATGCGATCCTCCTTTCGAAACATAGTTAATTTGCTAATTCGAAAGAGCAACATCAACGCGGGAATAGCTCAGCTGGTAGAGCGCAACCTTGCCAAGGTTGAGGTCGCGAGTTCGAGCCTCGTTTCCCGCTCCAAAATTCTTGTTTATGGGCACTCTTCAACGTCCATAAACAATTGAAAAAAGGCCAAAACGTTACGTTTTGGCCTTTTTTTCGTCTAACAGAACCCATTGCCGGCCGTCTACCGCTATGAAATTCGAAGCTATTTATGGCTCGCTTTTCAACGAAGGGGTGATAGTTACCCTAGACACCCCCACTTTTACGCTAGGCGGATTTCTGCGGCAGAAACAACGTACGATGGCTACCTGAACCCAACAGCGAAAAGCCGAACTGCTCGTAGAGGTTTCGATCGAATTGAACCAATCGAACGATTTGAGTAAATTAACTCGGCAGACTTGTACGAGGAGCCCGAGATGCAACCCTTTACTGCCAATGAGGCAAAAACCCGATTCGATGAACTGATCGACCGAGTGCAGCGACAGCCCATCCGGGTCACACGGCACAACCGAGTCGTCGGTGTCATGGCCTCTGCAGAGGACTACGATGCAATGCGTGCGTTCTACGCCGATCGACTGCGACGCACCTCGAAGCAAAGCGCCGAAGAAGCAGCCGCCAAGGGCTTGACGGACGAGAAGCTAAAACAGTTGCTGGCCGATGAGGATTAAGCGCGCTGGCAGTAAACATGGATGCATATCTGGATGCGTTGTTCTGCGGCGCACTATTTCGAAAGCACTTTGCCACAGGGTTCGCCGACCAGCCCACAACGCGGCTAAAAACAGAACCTGTTGCGCAGCTTTGTACCGTTTTCGCAGGCGGCGCGCAGTATGAGGAATTCTGGGCGGGGGTGCTGGGATTACGCCATGAATAGGGTTCGTCACGGCTCGCGACGATAGTAGGCAGCCTGTTGTATGCGAACTTCAGCCATACGATCAGGCCTTGTTGCGTGCGATTATATCTTCTGCTGTCAGCGACTGGTAAGAGGATTCTGGTGCCGCGAATGCAAGTGACAGTTCTGCCTTGAGCCTATTAAATGCAAGTTCTTCGTTGCGCTCCTTGTCACGGCGAATGAGATCGCGGATGAATTCGCTCACGTTATCGTAAGAACCATGCTCCCCAACATTGTTAGCCACGTAGTCACTAAGATCCCCTTTCAGGCGAACAGTCATGGTGGTTGTTCGTGACATAGCCTAATCCCTCTTGCCTAAAACATGTATTAAATATACTTAAAATACAAATACAAGACTGTGCGGGCAAACACAACTGGCTGGGCAACAGCTTCAGCAGCCCAAGGGTACGGTTGGATAAAGAAATCGAAGGCGGCGTGACACTCTGACGCATCGCCATGGAGGGACACTACTGTTCCATGGCTGCATCGTAGAACAATTGCAGCAACTATACGCAGCAAGTGCCAACAATTTACTGGACTTGGGTCGTGATCAAATGCGGCCTGCCCAACTTGACACGTGTTGGGCAGGCCAGCCACCTTAGTAGCGGAAAATAGCTGCCAAGCCAGAAGCATCAGGCATGCGCTCAGTTGGCACCATAATCACTTCGCCGCCTGTACGCAGTACTTGCTCGCCAAGGTCATCGAGCATGTCGTCGACCTTAGGGTCTTCTTGCTTGTCGAACTGCACGGCGCCTGTGTTCAGATCGATACGCCCGGGGATCTGCCGGCCAGCTTCGAGCAGCAGAACCCGGACACGTCCGGCTACAGCAGCAACGGCTACGTCTGACAGGTCAGCGCTCGCCTGTTGCGCGTTGCGCGCCGCATTGAACTCATCGACCAACCCGGCAAGACGACGAATATACAAGGGCTCCATGATCTTCCAGGAGAGCGTGCGTAGTTCGTCCTGCTTGAGCGCGTCGGGGTTGATGTCAACACCCTCGTCAAGCAGCTGCGAATTGTGGCTGACCTCGCGAAACAATGCGTGATGTTCTGGTAACGCGGCCAAAATAAGCGGTAATCCTGATTGCTTGGAGTGGTTTGCGATGAACGCGCGATCAACCTCTCGGAAAAATCGCTCAGTTTGCTTGTCAATGACATCAGCTTTTGAGCCATGGCTGTAACGCATGTCGTCCGTGCGACCAGACAGACTAGCTGTACTGCCCGTGGTTCGCATGCGGCTTACGGGCTCAGGCAGATCGTCACCGATGATCTCACTCGCTGTAGAGGGGACACCCGCAGCCAGAGGGACTTCATTCAGCCCGTCTCGATTGCCTTCAAACAAGCGGGCCGTCTGACGGCTGAGGCAAAGCACCTGAAAACGGTCAGCCGACTGGAAAATGCGTAGCAGCGGCTTGATATGGAAACTGTCTGCGACGATTGCAAGCTGGGTAGTAGGCCTGTGTATAGGCATTACCCGGAAAAAACCTTCTGCCCCAAACACACCAATACCGTCTGAAGTGTGATTCCAGAAATCAGTATCGGCAGCCAGATCTTCAAATGGGGCCAGCGCTTTTATAATACTGTCTTTTGAATATCTAGCACTTAATGATTCTTCAATCTGTTTGACCAGATTACGAAAAAGAATGGGGTCTTGCTTATTTTCGGGATGCTGCCGGTGTGTGGGCTGGTAAAGAGAAATATACGGACCGGCCTCTTTAATGTCTAAAAGGTCATTCAGGTTTTGAAGTGTCTGCATAAATCTTCTTTTTCCTATAAATAAAAATGATAGTGGATATTTTCTTACTCGGTGGAATCGGCCTCATCGGATGCTACAACTTGATCGTGGCGGGCGGCATTGCGTTTACCAAATGCGGTATCAAGCGCCTGCGTCATTTTCCCCATGGCCCCGTCAGCTGCGAGCGCCAGGGTTGAAGCCTGGTGACTGACGGATATCGGGTTTAAGCCTGCGACACGCGCTTCCAGTACACAGCGCTTGTCATCCGGGCCCGCTTTGCCGCTGTTTAAATCGCTAAAATGGACTTCAATTCGCGTAATATGTTCTGAAAATCGTTTAAACGTGTTGTTTATTTTTTGTTCAACTTTGGCGGTGAACGCTTCTGAGCCAGTTATGTGGCTGTCAGTATTTACTTGAATTTGCATGACGCTCCTTTAGTTGAGGGTTCTCTACACTTTTAACATAGTTGCAGGTGCCAAACTGAGCAGCTTGCCTTTTCGCCTGGATATATAGATGAAGTGATGATTTAAAACAAAGAAAAACGATTTGCATCAATAGATAAAAATTTGAATTTGAATTTCTTAACCGCAGTATTGTGATAATAAATACGCCCATCACACTTAATAGTTTTTGCGCTCATCAATCAGCGTAAAAGCCTTTAACGTTGTTGAAAGCATGGCATACTCATTTCATTGAAATAAAATTGCGCGGTTAGGGTCCAAAAACACGGACAACACCAGCGTACATCGCCCATCAACCCAAGCCGACGCCAAAAACCCAGGTATGGCGACTCAGATCAACCATCAAATAACATTGGCAAACACCCGGTGTCCGCTACGGCAACCATAGTTGCTTGAACATGGTTTACTTGTTGGCCAAAGGCTAACGAGCCAGAACAAACTGAGACAACAACATAAAAAATCAGGCAGGCATCTACACAAACGCAAAAATACTGCTATACTCTTGGACTTCGCTGGTTCATGCAGTCGCGGTACCAGCAAATGCGGGAATAGCTCAGTTGGTAGAGCGCAACCTTGCCAAGGTTGAGGTCGCGAGTTCGAGACTCGTTTCCCGCTCCAAAATTCTAAAAAGGCCCAGACTTCGGTTTGGGCTTTTTTGTGTGTGCCTGCTTTTCGGTCGAACGACGTAGGGTATGAACCATGGAAACTGTATTAATCCTGTTAATGGTCGCTGCAGCATGGCAGGTGTTGCGCGTGCAATACCAGCGAACGCATATTGCTTTATTAGGGCGTCATTTAGCCAGTTTTCAGCTTGAGCGCCACATGGAATCGCTAACGCAGGGCTACACCCGCGCCATCCAAGAGCAGAACGAGTCACGCCAAATCCAGGTGCTGGAAACCTTCGGTCAAACCGAACGCGCGGTGGCGGCACAAGTGCAGTCACTGGCCAACGCCATGCAAAAGGAAAGCGCACAGGCCACCGGCATGGGCATACTTCCATTTTGCATACCTTACGCCGAGCGTTTTCTTCCTGCTGCGGTGCGAGATTTTCGCAATCTGCTGCACATCCATGCAGCCGGCTTGCGCCATGCGGTAGATAATGAAGACGGCAAAGATGCTAAAAGCCGTGCCTACCGACTTTCTGCAGAACTGTATCTGCTGCAGCACAGCTGCCACTGGTTTTGTAAATCACGCACTGTAGCCAATGCACGGTTGCTGATGCAGCATAAAGTTAACCATCAGAAGGTGCTAGAGTCAGTCTGTACTGAGACGCGATCGTCATATCAGCGATGGCTACAAGGCACCGATAAGCACTAGACCTTGCGACGTACAGCATGGTACGGGGTGACGAACGCAAAATAGGCACGCTGATCAGTGCGCCTTATGCTGATGCAGAATCACGCCCGAGACAGCATGCCGACGGAATCCAGATCATCTTCCGTTAAGCGATGAGATTCAAGCACATTTCGCAGCGCCGTAATCGCAGCCGCATCTGGCACAGCATGCTCGTTTTCGGGCAAACCAACCAAATGGCGCACCAGGGCCTGGTTTTTCAACGTACACGCCATGGCTGAATCACTGAGCCCCAGATACTGCTGGACAAAATGAACCCGCAGCATCACTTCCACAGAACAACAAACCATATTTTGACCCGCAGCAGATTCAAAATATGGTGTTACAAGCTCTACCCATGCTGCCCATGGAACACGAGCAAAAAGCTTGCAACAGCACGCTAGTTTTTGAAGCCCGACGGCCTCCGCTTCAGGAAAAAGGAGTATTTGCATAGTGTGCCCTGTACGCTCAATGAAAATGATGCAGCCCAACGACTTTGTTTTGCACTTTAAGGTTTACGCACTTTGCTGCCCTCGGGCAAAGCCATGATGAGGTTCAGCGTCGAGCTCCTTTATGTTGCCGCCCTGCTCCAGCAACCGCATGACCATCTGCCTGAAAAGAACGAATTGCGATAGATACATGCGATTGGCCACGAGCAGGCACAAATAGGCAGCCAAGGCGATGGTTGCCACCATCAGCCCCAATTGCATCATGGCTAATCCATCGGCCCATAGGCCACCTGCGCTCCAACCCACCAGGTTCGACTGCAGCCATATCCAAACCCCATGCCAGACGGCCGCCACCAGGCCTGTAAGGGGCGCCGCCCACACTATGGTGACCAATACCTTCAAACCTTGATGCAGATCCACCGCCTGCTCGGCGGCTTCGTCCTCAATCAGCCGCTGCGCCACGGTGCCATAGGCACCGGGAGCTTGACTACCTTGATCGGACTTCTTGCTGCGAGTTTTTTTCTCGACCATGATGTAGTGGGCTACTCGCGAGAACGACTGGATCGTCGTCTGACGATCGACAAGTTCCTGAACCTGTTGCAATGAGCGGGCCTGGGCGAGCCCGCGCAGAAACCGCCTTGCATGGACAGCGCGACATGACAAACTGACGGTCTTGATCAGAAACAAGTACACGCTCGCAAAAAGCATGATGGACAGAAAGACAAATAGCGCCCTGACCACCATATCGCTCTGACCGATGAGCTGCATAAGCTATCTCCTCTCGGGCTCTTGACCCCGATGTCACTAAAACCCCGGCGTTCTTTATGGCCCGTACATCTAGTTCTGGCACAACAAGTCGGTATTCAGATCTTTTTCGGGGGCGATCATCAGCATTAACTGGGCTCCGGCTGGGCCTGTCGTGGCAAAGTGGGCCACATTGTCATGCGTGAGCACAAACACACTGCCGACGAGTAAATCCCTGAGCTTGCTCTCGTCGCACTGGCGGCCCATGGCCAGCTTCATGTCGCCGGCCAGTACCGTTGCGATGGCGGCCTTACCCTCATCCATCTGACCGTGTGGCGGTCGCCGTTGTCAGCCGGACGACAAACCGCCTGAATGCTGGCAGATTGGCATGTACGCCGATTGCGACCGAAGTTTGTCTATTGCATGTTGTTGCGTGCTGCATATTGGCCCACCCCAGAAAACAATAATGATAATGATTCTCAATCATATCACTTAAGCGGCCGAAATAAGCACGTCGGGCAGGGTGAGGCTGAAAGATGTGGCTTTTAAGCGCAGCGTACCGTCAAGCTCCGTTCAATTTCATGGTTGCTTGAAAAAAAAGCCGAAAGATCATGTCTTGCGGCTCGTTTTCAATGTTGCAGCGTTTACCGTGCCACACCTACCATTTGCCGCCTGCACCGCCTCCACCGCTGGAACCGCCACCAAAACTACCTCCGGAGCTGCTGCTGCCTCCGCCTCCCCCCGAGCTGCCCGAACCTCCGGAACCGGAACTGCTCTGCAGCTTGGCTAGCGTTACCATTCCCAGCGATATCGTGTAGTCGCAGAATGCACATGTCTGCATGCGTTCTCCCGTACCGGTCTTGGTACGGGTCGCTCGTTGGCGTACCTTAACGTCTGGCTGCTTCAGGGTTTGCCCCTGGCATTTCGGGCAGACTTCGTATCGTGCGATATTCTCACCGGCAAAATCCATAAGATGGATGATGCCGGTTTCTTTGTCGCGCCATATTTCGTACGATTTAGCACCGAGCTTTTCTTCCTGTCTGTGCCGCTCAGTTAAGTACCCTTGCAGCTTCCCGCGCTTGATTTCATCACGGTGCACTCGCACCCATTGGCCGGCAGCCGCGGGGGGTTCTGCCCTTAGACGAGATTTTTTACTGAACTTTCCCAAATCAAAATACGCCTTGTAGGCGAAGGGCGATAACAGCAGCGGCACAAGGTTTAGGCGTGTGAACGAAACCCGCATATCCAGAGCAGTTTTACTGTCCTTGGTGCTCTTTTTGATAAATTGACGGCACCCACGGTAATGGAAAAGCAGCAAAAATGCACCGAACACGGCGATAAATCCGGGCAAGTGCTTAAACTGATAGACCCGCTCAATCACGTTAAGAAACCCGAACGCGAACAGGCTAAGAAAAAGTGCAAACAAAAACGTAAACAGAGCCAACCAAAACGCATAGCTCTTGTAGGGCTTTGGCTTGATATTGTGTTTTCTCAGCACCCAACGGCGTGCCAGGCTCATCCAGCCAAAAGCAATGGAAAACATCACGAGCACAGACAGTGTCTGTTCCAGCGTAGCCGCATGCAGGTTCCAGAAGCTAGGCTGGTAGGCCTTCATACCCGCCAATTCCACTTCGTGATCAGGCGACAAAAACACGCTTTCAACGGCTTTTGCGGTGGCTAATACCGCCATGTCTGTATTGCCGGCTTTCAGATAAGGGACTAAATAGTTCTCCCCGATCTGATTTAACAAGGCATCTGGAAAAATACCTCCTACCCCATAGCCGCTGATGAAGCGATATTCGCGACGGTCCATGCTCAGGAAAAGCAACAAACCGTTATCACTTCCCTGCTTGCCAATGCCCCAATGGGTAAATAAATCCAGAGCAAATTTGAAGTCGCTGCCGCCCTGGTAGTCATTCACGACCACCACGGCGAACTCGCTGCCGTTGGCGTGTTCAATACCTGCACTGATGGCATCAAGTTGCGCACGGGTACTGCTGCTTAAATTGCCGTCTGGGTCGCTGACGTAATGGTCATCTCCCATTGTTTGCGGATTGGGAATCGATTGGACCGAATACTGCGCATACACATTCAGACACCAGAACAGGCTGATCAGAGTGGTTATAAGAAAAATCCGGTTCTTGGTCATCAGGTACGCAGGTTATGAGGTGGGCGGAACCGCTCCCGAAAGCCTGCTTTCTGGCGCGTGTTGAGTACATCATCATTCATCGACGGCATGCCTAAATGCCTCAGAGGAGTGTACCCATTAACGCCAATCACCCGCTGGCACCTGCGCACCACGGCCGGGCACTTATTTCTGGTTTGCGGAAAGAGGAATGAAAAACAGCGCCAGCATGGCTGCAATCCCTAAGCCCGAGGTCATCCAAAGCGCTTTGACGCCGAACGCGTCAAGACAGATGCCGAATAACCACGGCGCCAAGGCCTGAGCGATACGCGCCGGGACCATGAGTACGCCTTGGCGCTGTCCGTAGCCGCTGGGCCCGAATATCACCAGAGGCAGGGTTCCTTTCGCAATCGTCATAATGCCATTACCCGCACCGTGCAGAATGCCAAACAACGCAGCGGCCGGTGCACCAAACAGACCAAATATCAGCGCGCCAATCGGATGCAGTGACGCAGCGACGCGTGCGGAAAGCAACGGATGGGCCCTGCGTTGCAAGGCAAATTCCATCAAGCGCGCGGCGACCTGAGCAGGGCCAATAAGCGCCCCCACGAAAACTGCGGTAGCCAAGGTTGCACCACCCGCCTGCAACAGCCGTGGCAAGTGGGCGGCCATGGCGGTACTGGTGAACCAGGTGGCGGCGAACACAAAGGCAAGCGCATACAAGGTCCAACGACGAGGCGCTGCGACGGTATTGGGTGGGGTGTCAGGGCTTTGGGGACTATTCGAAGTAACTGGCCTACCGAGACTATCAGGAATCTCAAGTGGGCTGCGGCTGCTTGGGCTGCTTGGGCTATTTGGCTTCGTTGAGCTAGTTAAGTTGTTTCTGCTGCCCGTTGCCGCTGCCTCTGCCTCAAGGACATTAGACGCCTTGAGCTTGGGCAAACTTAGGTTCAGCATTAGCCCAAGCGTTAGATGCAGGACTGCCCACGTAAGGCACGCTGCACGCCAGCCAAAATGTACGTCCAGAAAGGTGGAAAGTGGCCAGGCGATGGTACTGGCAAACCCTGCAATAAGAGTGATGCCCGTAATGGCACCACGCGAACGGTCGCCGTAGAGAGCCACCAGGGTTGAAAACGCGGCCTCGTACAGGCCGCTTCCCATCCCGATACCCAGGATCAGCCATGCTGCAAACAACCCTATCGAGCCCTGCGCTGCCGCCAACCCCGCAAGCCCCAGGGCAAAGATGACACTGGTACCCGCCAGCAATGGGCGCCCACCGTAACCATCGATGAGGCGTCCAGCATAAGGGCCGAGCAAGGCAGAAAGTATGAGCGCAACACTAAATGCCCCAAAGACCGTGGCGGTTGAAACACCAAGATCTCGGGCCATAGGGACCGCCAGAATTGCCGGGAGGTAGTACGTAGACCCCCAGGCCAGAGTCTGCGCAAGCCCCAATGTTGTAACGACTCTGACATTTGGCGCGGCAGCCACGCTATTGCCGCTGCCGTTCACCATACAGGTCTCTGGTGTGCCCTGCTTCGACCCAAAGGGTCAACCAGTAAGATGGTTGAAGCGTGCTTCATATAACGCCAGCCTGTGATGAGGATGTAGCCAAAGTGGTCTCGACCCATTTTGACCCAGTGAACAACAAGCCCACCAATTCAGGTGGGCTTGTTCTTTGTGTAGCCGATAGTTTAAGGGGCTTTAGCGAAGCCGCTTACACTTTCTTCACAAACTCTGACTTCAAGCTCATTGCTCCATGGCCATCAATTTTGCAATCAATGTCATGGTCACTGTCGACCAGTCGAATGCCTTTCACTTTTGTACCCATTTTGATGACACCACCCGACCCCTTGGGTTTCAGGTCTTTGATGACGGTTACCGTGTCGCCATCTTGCAGGACGTTTCCGGCCGAGTCACGATAGATTCTTTCGGTGGGTTCTGCTGCCTCGGTGGCCTCGGGCGACCATTCGTGCGCGCACTCAGGGCAGATGTAATGCGCTCTATCTTCGTAAGTGAACTCGGAATTGCATTCCGGACAGGGGGGCAAGGTACTCATGACGGAATCCTTCACATGCTCAAAAATGTAACCTCATAGAGTATAGCCTTTGCATATGTTGAGATCGTCTTGCGCAACCTAGCTTAAGAAGTGGCGCTATATATGTCGTTTTAGCACTGGCAGCCTTCGCAACAATCTTCATTACCAAACGGGCCCCACGCGCCAGAACCCGTTTGCAGGGCACCGGTATCGAGACCGAGCCGCTGACCTATGTTCTGGGCAATTACACTGAAGCGCTGGCGAAACTTGTAAATAAAGCAGTAAATGCGATCATCATGGCGCACCTGAGGCCCAGCCAGGAACAGCCCTGGAACCAAGGTAGATTCGTCGTTTTCAGTAAGCGCAATGTGCCCACTTACTGTCCATTGCCATAGCTCGGCAATTTGCTGTGCGCCGCCACCCTTGCGAAAGCCCGTGCCTAAAATTGGCACCTGGGCGTCATCCCAGTAACGACCGTCAGCCGCATGGATACGATAGCCACCCGCCTTGCGCGTTTCAACCTGAACAATGTCGGCGCCAAACAAAATATCAAGACGGCCCGTGTCAACCGCCGCGTACATCCGTTCGCGACTATAGGGTGACAGCGACAGGCTGGGGTCGTAGGGCCCAAGCGGATCCCACGTGCATTTTCGTGTAAGCAGGCGCACACTGCGCCCTAGCTTGATCAGGTTGACCGCAGCATCAACACCACTTTCGTAGCCACCTATCACGGTATAGTCGGGCGCTTCAAAGCGCTGCCAATTCTGCACCTGCGCGTAGTGAGTGCACCACTGTGCGCCAGGAAAGGGAGAAAGCTCAGGAAACTGATATTCGCCGGTAGCCCACACCAAAAACCTGGCTTGCAGCGAGCCTCGTTCGCTGTCGAGCACAAAACCCTCGTGGTTGATCGGCGTAACCTGATGCACCCGGCACGCGGAGACAACTGGCAAGCCATGCTGATGAGCGATGAAAGCCAGATAATTGGCATACTGCTGGCCGCTGAGATGCTCTGCGCCGGCAAAAATGGCAGGTGAGCTGGATTCGCTGACTGCATTGAGATCAGCCAGACCGAACGGGTTACTGTGGAAAGACGGGGTAATAAGCCGTGTTTGCGTAGGCCAACGGCGGAATGACTCGCCCACCTGGTGGCTTTCGAGTATGACGTACTTTATGCCTGGCAGCTTTTCGAGCGCCAATGCCACGCCTATGCCAGCAGGCCCCGCCCCAACGATGACGACGTCTGTTTTCTTAATCATGCCGTGCACCCACGCTTTGAGCATGGCGCGCAAACAATGCGCAAGACAAGTCTGACGCCCGGGGAAAAGCCCGGCTCCCCCTGGGCGGAACTGAGATACGAGAAAACACCTGCTGACAAGATGACCCCCTGTTTGCAATTTAACTGGGCATTAACAGGAAGGGTGAAGTAGGTAGTACATGGAGCACACTGAATAAACAAAAGACAGACTAGACACCTGCCCGGCCTGCAGAAGCTGTGGCACGCTGGGTTATCGAGCCAAGCCATGCATTGCCTGTAACGCAGCAAGGCCAGATAGTGATAACTCAACAATAAATTGTTACGTTATAACATAGCAACATATCATTTCAACACGTTGTCGAAACAGATGGTATCCGTTACATTGAACATTACTTGTCGCTGCGACAAGGCACATCATTTAAATTTAAAAATATTGGTCTTAACACTATGTCGCTGCCACATGCGCTGCTTACGGCGCTCGTTGAACGCCCCTGCTCTGGGTCAGAGCTCGCCCGCCGGTTTGATCGTTCACTGGGTTATTTCTGGAGCGCCACGCATCAGCAAATCTACCGTGAGCTTGCCCGCCTTGAAGACGCCGGGTGGATAGAATCGCTACCGCCAGAAGCAGGCGCAGGCCGCAAACGCAGCTATCGCATCCTTGAGGCGGGGCGCCAAGAACTCACGCGCTGGGTCGGCCAGAAAACCGAATTTGTGCCCGTGCGTAATGAGCTTATGGTAAAGCTGCGCGCTGAGGCGGTCGTTGGCCCTGCTGGCTTGGCGCAAGAGCTTACACGCGCACTCAACATGCATGAAAAAAAGCTGGCCCACTATATTGAAATTGAACAGCGCGACTTCAGTGCGCCTGACCCATCGCGCGCGACCCGACTAAAACACCTGGTGCTCAAGGCCGGAATCATGTCTGAAACATCATGGATAGCATGGTCGAAGCAGGCGCTTGCCGAACTGGACAGCGACACCTGAAAATGCCCCCTCGCAGCCTGTACGACACGGTGAAAGGGGCGTAAAGAAACCGGGCACGACGTTAAACAAATATGTATAACGTCGTGCCCGGTTTTTCGCTAAGCTTGCCCCACTGCAGAAGGTTGATACATGACTAATTTCAGTGCGGCGCAAACACTCCAGCTTTCAATAGAGGCTATAACCTGATCAAGCAGACGCGACTCAGTCCACCTCGGCAAGCAGGCCCTGTGGTGCGTAAGCGGGGTGGATGGGTGCCTGGGTAACGCTTTCCAGCCCGTGCAGGGCAGCTTTGTATTCAGCAACAAGCCGGTCAACCAAGGCCTGGGCCGAAGGCACATCTTTGATCGCCCCAATGCCCTGCCCGCAGCCCCAGATTTCTTTCCACGCCTTGGGTTTTTCGCGGTTAGATCCAAAATTCATTTGCGACACATCACCGCTGGGAAGCTGGTCTGGGTCTAGACCAGCATTAACCAAAGAGGGTTTGAGATAGTTGCCGTGTACGCCCGTGATCAGGTTGGTGTGGATGACGTCTTTTGCGGAGCATTCAGTAATCATCTGCTTATAGCCTTCGACGGCATTGGCTTCTTGTGTGGCTATGAATGCTGACCCTACATAGGCCAGATCGGCCCCCATAGCCTGAGCCGCCAGCACCGACTTGCCATTGGCAATCGAACCCGACAACAGCAACGGACCGTCAAACCACTCTCTGATTTCCTGCACCAATGCAAAAGGCGATTGCACGCCCGCATGTCCGCCGGCACCGGCCGCCACGGCGATAAGCCCGTCTGCGCCCTTTTCTATTGCTTTGCGAGCGAACCTGTTGTCAATGACATCGTGCAGCACGATACCGCCATAGCTGTGGACGGCGTCGTTGATCTCGGCTCTGGCACCAAGCGAGGTGATCACAATAGGCACCTTATATCGAACGCATACCTCCATGTCGTGCTCCAGTCGATCATTGGATCGATGCACGATCTGGTTCACGGCAAAGGGCGCCGATGGTCGGTCAGGGTTTTGCTCATCATAGATGCGCAGCTCAGTGGTAATACGCTCCAGCCACTCTTCAAGCGCTGATGCCGGGCGTGCATTTAAGGCCGGGAACGAACCCACTACACCCGCCTTGCACTGGGCAATGACTAATTCAGGGCCGGAAACAATGAACATGGGTGATGCAACGACAGGCAGACGCAAGCGTTGGGTAAGAATGGGGGGCAGGCTCATGAGAAGTCTCAAAAAATAGTTATGCAACTGGTTGCATAACTATACGTTGGCAGAACAAGTGATGCAACAGGATGCAATCATGGAAAACCCGTACTAAAAAACACAACCCTGCTTTCTCCGCATTGCATGCCGCGACGAAGTGTATTGCACCTACTACCTCATCATCGTGCACGGCACACCATAAAATGGGTTTGAAAACCATAGGGTATTCTGCTAACTTGCCCGAATTAAAAGACACTTCAAGGATACAAACATTATGCCAACCGAATCGGGGGCGTCTGAGCCGCACAATACGGCCACTACTGAACCTGGCCTACCGGCCAGGGGCTGGATGCTTGATGAATTTGCCCGGGGTGACGTTTTTTTTGCCTCGCCGGCAACCCAATGGCGCAGCAAGGCCAGCCTGGGCGCATTGTCGGCAATTGAGCCGGTAAGCGTCTCCGTGATTCAGTCTCTGTTTGATGAGGCCCGGCAGCGTGGCCTGACTGACCCCGTCATGTTCGGCTTGGTGCCTTTCGACACAAGCAAGCCTGCCAGTCTGACCATACCGCTTTCCTATGAGTGTGCAGGGGTGCCTGACAACGACACTGCCATGCGCAGTCTCGATTCAGATCACACAGCGAAGCCGCAAATTGTTGGCCGCACGCCTGTACCACCCCCAGAAATATACGGCGACATGGTGCGAAAGGCACTCACGCTATTCGCAGAGGGCGATCTAAAAAAAGTGGTGCTCTCACGCGCCATGGATATTGATCTGGACCAGCCACCCCACTACCCCCAGCTATTGCAAGACTTGCTGCGTCGCAATGCCCATGGTTATACCTTTGCGCTTCCAATCTGGGGCGACGGCGGAACATCTCTTGCCAGTGGCGTCATGGTGGGTGCCAGCCCCGAACTTCTGGTGCGGCGCGAGGGTGATCGTATTTTCATCAACCCGCTGGCCGGTTCCATAGGCCGCAATAGTAATCCTGATACAGACGCCGCCCTCAAGGCGGGCCTGGCGCACTCTGAAAAGGATCTGCGCGAGCATGCCTACGTTGTCAATGACATTGTGCGCATTTTGCACGAGTACTGCGACGAGCTCGATGTGCCGCCCGGCCCCTCCGTCATTGGCACCGATACGCTATGGCATTTGTCTACCTTTATTACGGGCCAGTTGCGCGACCCGGGGGTAACCGCGCTGCAGCTTTCGTGCGCGCTGCACCCCACGCCGGCAATCTGCGGCCAGCCAACGGGCAAGGCATTTGAGCATATCCGCCAACTGGAGCCGTTCGATCGTGAGTACTTTGCTGGTCTGGTCGGCTGGCAACGCGCCAATGGCGACGGCGAGTGGGCACTGACCCTGCGATGCGCCATGCATACCGAGCCTACCCGGCTGCGGGTGTATGCCGGTGCCGGTACTGTCGCCGGGTCTGACCCTGACAGTGAAATTGCAGAAACTGCCACCAAGATGGAAACCTTTATCCGAGCCCTTGGCTAGCGCATTTGCGGCCTTGCCGGTTGCTGCCTATGAAAATCCTCTTGGTCGAAGACGACAAACTACTCGGTGACGGCATAGCTGTCGGCATTGGTCAGGCAGGTTTGGCCGTTGATTGGGTACAGGATGGGCAGCAGGCCGAAACCGCTCTCGCCCTAGGCAGCTACGATGCCGTTGTACTTGACCTCGGCCTTCCGCAGCTGTCAGGCATGGAGCTTTTGAGGCGAGCTCGAGCAAGAGGAGAAACCTTACCGATTCTGATCCTGACCGCTCGCGATGCAGTAGCAGACCGAGTGGCAGGCTTGGATGCTGGCGCCGACGATTATCTCGTAAAACCTTTCGATCTTACCGAATTGCAGGCCAGGCTTCGGGCATTGCTGCGACGGTCCAAAGGGAGCGCAGACCCCGTCATCAGCCACGGAGAACTTCGTGTTGATCTAGCCGGTCATTCGGTGTCTTTATCCAACAAGTCTGTTGCTCTCTCTGCACGTGAATTTGCAATTTTGCACACCTTATTGCTCAATGCCGGACGAGTCATGTCAAAGGCCCAAATCGAAGAGCAGTTGTACGGATGGGGAGATGAGATCGAGAGCAATGCGGTTGAGGTCTTCATACATCATCTGCGTCGAAAGCTTTATCCGGAACTGATCCGAACTATTCGTGGTGTTGGCTACATGATTGAAAAGGTCGCACCATGAGATCCTCACTACGCTGGCGTCTTTTTGCGATTATCGCAGTTTCAGTACTGTTTGCGTGGATTGCGACAGCGTTCTTCACGTACCGTGACGTACGCCGTGAAATTGGCACCATGCTTGATGCCCGCCTGGTAAAAGCAGCTGAACTGGCAGAAACGCAATACGTAAATCTGAAAAACCTCGGCAGCAGTGCACAACAAATTCGCGATCATACCGATACAACACTGCAGATCTGGCAGCGTGACGGTACTTTACTTCTAAATTCTAGTACTGCCCCTGAAGAACACTTGGGCACACAGCACGACGGTTTTGAAAACGCGACCATCAATGACGTTCACTACCGCATTTATAGTCATTGGGATGAGGCCAATGGTATAAATGTGCGTGTCGGAGAACGCTATAAGTTGCGTAATGCGCTGGCCGAAAGTGTAGCGAGCCACCTGTTGCACCCTTTGTATTTTGCCGTTCCCGCACTTGGCATATTGATCTGGCTGTCTGTGGGTGCTGGGCTTGCGCCCCTGTCCCGCTTTGCTCGTGAAGTAAAGCAGCGTGAACCAGACCGGCTTGAACCGCTCGATCTTACTGATACGCCGCGCGAAGTTCTACCACTGCAGGACGCTCTCAACGCTCTTTTTACCCGGTTACGAAGCTCTCTTGAGTTCGAGCGACGCTTTACGGCGGATGCTGCCCATGAACTGCGCACACCGCTCGCAGCCATTAAAACTCAGGCGCAGGTAGCAAATGCTGCGCACAATTCAACTCAGCTGAAGCAGGCGTTAAGCAAGGTTATTAACGGTGCAGACCGCGCGACCCATTTACTCGAACAATTGCTTGTGCTCTCGCGCCTCGACCCGCAGAACGCTGCAATTGATCAGCACCAGGTCAAGCTTTCTGCTGTAGTAAATGAATGCGTCGCTCTGCAGGCACCCATCGCTGTAAGTAAGGGTGTGGAGTTGGGGTTTGAGGCAAATGTGGACGGATGGGTAAACGGTGATGCAACGCTGCTTGCAATTCTTGTGCGTAACCTCGTCGACAATGCCGTTCGTTACACACCCTCCGGTGGGGAAGTCGATGTTCAACTTAGTCGAATTGGCGATGAGGTATTACTACACGTAATCGATACCGGGCCAGGTATTCCGGAGCACGAGCGAAAACAGGTCGCCTCGCGTTTTTATCGCGTGCTGGGCAGCGGCGAGGACGGCAGTGGGCTGGGGCTATCGATCGTAGACCGTATAGCAGAGTTGCATGGTGCCTCGTTGACGTTTAACGACGGTGCTGCCGGAAAAGGCCTGATCGCAGCTGTGCGGTTCAAAGCAGTGTAGATAAAAAAACGGCCCACACTTTATATTCAATATATTCTGTCTTCTTAAGCATCGGTTAAGCTGAGTTCGAGATGATCCTTACATGCCGAATACGCGGCACTACTCACAGGAGAATCTCATGAACATCAAGTCCACACTTACTACGTTTGCCGCCGTCACGGGCATCGTGCTCAGTATGATGACAGCCCCTGCCCTGGCGACGCAAGCCGCTAGCGATCATGACCACGGCCACGCAGCAGAACTCAAGCTTAACAATGGCACAAAATGGGCAGTCGATGCCCCGCTAAGTCGTGCCATGAACAACATCCGAAACGCCATGGCCAAAGAAACCCCTGCCATCCACGCCAATGAGTTGGCAGAGGGAAAGTACCTGGCATTGGCCGATGGAATCAACAATGACATCACTTATATGGTTCAGAACTGCAAGCTTGAGCCTGAGGCAGACGCCCAGCTTCATTTGATTATCGCTGATCTGGCCGAAGGCACAACCGCGATGAAAAACAAAAACAGTGTGCAGCATGGTGTGGAGAAAGTGATGGGGGCAATTGAAAAATACGCCACTTATTTTGATGACCCTGATTTCAAACCGCTTAACTAGGTAAGCCTCTAGAGCTTGTCTTATAGAGTGGCCTTTCACATACAGGCCACATCACTATCATGACGAGCACTACGTGGAACAGCCCGCTTGTTTTATCGAGCCATTACAGCAACCCAAAACTCGGACCCAGGTAGTGCGGGAGATTCAATCTGCCAGGGCGGCCGAGAGAAGACGAGCTTAACTACCCTACCGCATCGTAATTAGCCGGCAGTCTGTTGTTGGCACTTTGTTGCTGCAATGTTGACAGCGTGGCCCCAGGGGCCACATTGTCAACCCGCACTCGGTCACCCTCATGCAGTTGCGTTTTACTCAATGAGCTGCGTCCAACTTCGGAGGGCAGTTCAATTAACGCTAAGGTTAAGTCGCTTGATCAGCGGTGCCCAGCGCGCCAGCTCGTCATCCATATACTGTGCGAATTCTTCAGGCTGGTTACCTACCGGCTCCATGAACTGTGCCTTCAAGCGCGCTTGCACCTCAGGGTTTGCAATGGCGCTTATCAGCGCGTCGCCCAGTTGCTTTTTAATATTGTCAGGTATGCCTGCAGGTGCGACAAAGCCGATCCACCCAGAGCCTTCTATACCAGGGTAACCGAGCTCTTCTACCGTGGGGGTGTCTGGAAGAAAGCTGGCGCGTTTGCTGGACACGGTCGCCAGAGCGCGCAGCCGGCCATCTTTAATCATGGGCATGACGGCAATTGGTGGCAAGGCTGCAAAGTGCGTATCACCCGACAGCAGCGAAGTAACGGCCGCTGGCGAAGAGGGGTATGGAACGTGCACCGCTTTACCGCCCGCGCGTTCAAGCAGCAGTTCTACCGACAGCTGAGAAACCGTACCAGCCCCTGTTGACGGGAAGTTGTAGGCGCTGTTCGGCACCTTCATGGCCTGGATCAAATCGTCAAGCGTTTTGATGTCAGACTGCGCAGGCACAACCAGAATATTAGGCTGGTGCACACCCAGCGTAAGCGGTGAAATGTCTTTTTTAGGATCGTAGGGCAGGTTTGCATAAAGAATGGTGTTATTAACCATGGGCCCGGTAATCGACACCCCAAACGTATAACCATCGGGTGCAGATTTTGCAATGACGCCCGTGCCCAGATTGCCGCTGGCACCGGGGCGGTTTTGCACCACAATGGGCTGGCCTAGCGTTTTGCTGGCCTGTTCGGCAATTACCCTGGACATTACGTCTGGGCTTGAGCCGGGACCGAAAGGCACCACCAGTGTCAATGATTTAGATGGCCACGTGTCTGCGGCCAAGGCTGAGGCCGACAGGCCCAGCGCGAGTATGCCAGCGATGCCGACCTGAATGATTTTGCGCATGATGAGTCTCCCACGTTTTGCATAGATTTTAGTAAGAAAAGAAGTTTACCTCAGGGCCAGATCAGACGTTCTGCATGCCTGGGGATAATCGGCGCAGACTCGATTGCGCGTCGGGAGCCGGCTCGACGCTTGCGCTGCGTGTGAAAAGGGAAGGGCAGAACGACACCGTCATACCAAGAAATAGCGTGCGACCTGGCTGATTGAAGGTAGACGCCCTTACACCATAAAACAAATATATAAACCAGAATCGTTATCGTTATTGTTAGCTATATTCTGCTTTCCTCTATACTTTCGGGTTGGTAACTTATTCTCATTCAAATATTTAATGCTTTCTGCTCACACGACGGGCCTGGCTCAAGCGCAATATCAGCACCTAATCAAGAAGCGCTGGCTGCTGGTGGCGGCACTGGTATTTATCATTGTGTTTTCCATGTTGGCCGATTTCACACTGGGGCCCTCGGCGCTGACCTGGTCTGATCTCTTCCACACCTTGCTTCAACCTTCAAGCGCTGAACCCACAATGCGTGTCATTGTCTGGGAATTCCGCCTGCCCTATTCCATGATGGCGGTCGTGATCGGTCTGGGCCTTGGTCTGGCAGGTGCCGAAATGCAGACAATTCTGAACAACCCACTGGCAAGCCCGTTCACACTGGGCATTTCCTCTGCAGCGGCCTTTGGCGCGTCACTGGCCATCGTGCTTGATCTCTCGCTGCCTGGGCTGCCACCGGGCTGGATGGTCGCCGCCAACGCCTTCGTATTCGCCTTGTTTTCCGCCTTAATGCTTGACGCTGCCGCACGTTGGGGCAACATCAGCAGCTCTGGCCTGGTGCTTTTCGGCATCGCCATGGTGTTTTCGTTTAATGCACTGGTTTCGCTCATGCAATTTGTGGCCAGTGCCGAAGACCTGCAAAGCCTGGTGTTCTGGACCATGGGCAGCCTGTCGCGTGCAACCTGGCCCAAGGTGGGTGCCATGGCGCTGGCCGTGGCCCTGATCTGGCCGCTGGCCATGCGTGACGCCTGGAAGCTGACGGCGCTGCGCCTGGGTGAAGATCGCGCCTTCAGTTTCGGCATTAACGTACAGCGGCTGCGTCTTACTTCACTATTGCGCATTAGCCTGCTCGCGGCACTGGCGGTATCTTTTGTGGGCACCATCAGCTTTATTGGCCTGATTGCCCCGCATATTGCACGACGACTGTTTGGCGAAGACCACAGGTTTTACCTGCCAGGCAGCGCCCTCGTAGGGGCCATGGTGCTATCTCTGGCCTCGATCGCGTCAAAGAATA
The DNA here is from genome assembly GCA_013416395.1 of Alcaligenaceae bacterium. Classification (GTDB taxonomy): domain Bacteria; phylum Pseudomonadota; class Gammaproteobacteria; order Burkholderiales; family Burkholderiaceae_B; genus Allopusillimonas. Next base: position 339,394 of record JACCEP010000002.1, on the reverse strand, counting down.
TTTCGTCCGGCATCATCGTGCCTGTTGGCATCGTAACCTCTCTGGTAGGCGTGCCGTTCTTCTTATCGGTGGTGTTACGCCGCCAAAGCAATTAATCGTCATGCTAGAAGTCAGCAATCTGCGCGTCGCCTATCGCAAGCAGGCAATTATTCCTGCGCTCACGCTCAAACCCCTGCATGCAGGCCAGTTGGTCGCCGTACTGGGGCCCAATGGCAGCGGCAAGTCAACACTGCTCAAGGCGCTAGCCGGGCTGTTGCCATTGCAGCAAGGCAGCATCACGCTCCACGGTCAAAATCTCGACAAGATCAGCTTCGAGCAACGTGCGCAGCATGTGGTGTACTTGCCGCAATCATTGCCAGCTTCGGTACATTTACGCGTACTCGAGTCTGTGCTGGTTGCTGCTCGCGCTTCCGCCCTGTCTGTCGATGCAGGCCATGTCGGCCTCGAACAGGTCATGGCACTGCTACAGCGCCTGGGCATAGCGCATTTGTCCATGCATTATCTTGATCAGCTTTCGGGTGGGCAAAAGCAGCTTGTAGGCCTGGCCCAGGCGCTAATCCGCCGCCCCCGTCTGCTGCTGCTCGACGAGCCGCTTTCGGCACTTGATTTGAACTTTCAGTTTCATGTTATGGATCTGCTCCGGCAAGAAACGCACGAGCACGGGCTGATCACGCTTATCGTGCTGCACGACCTCAATGTGGCCCTGCGTCACAGTGACTACACAGTACTCATCCGGCAAGGCGAGTTATTAGGTGAAGGCTTGCCCGCCGACGTAATCACGCCAACCGTGCTGGCCCAGGCCTATGGTGTGGAAACCCGTATAGAGCCATGCTCGCGGGGTATGTTGCAGGTTTTGATAGACGGGCTTCGGGCCCCGGTAAGGTAAAAAATGATGATGCGATTTACACGTGCGTGCGCCCTGGTCTGGCTTGCCCTTTTGTGCACCCTGGCCAGCGCCCAGCCCATAACCGTTACTGATGCCATGGGCAGAAGTGTCACGCTCAAGGCACCCGCCAAGCGCATAATTTTGACCCAGGCCAGGCACATGCCTGTACTGGCGCTGTTGCACCCCGACCCGGTCAGCCTGCTGGCTGGTTGGTCAGATGAATTTCGCACCTCATTTTCCAACGAGTATCAAACCTATCTTGAGCGGTTTCCGGACATTGCCCGCATACCGATTGTGGGCCGTCACACGGCAGACAGCTTTTCAGTTGAACAGGCATTGTCACTGCAACCTGACCTTATCGTACTGACAGCCAGTTTTGCCGGTGTGGGCAAGGGCCAGAACCCTGAAGACTCACTCATGATGAAGCAGTTTGCCGCCGCAGGCATACCGGTCATTATTATTGATTTTTTCGTACAACCACTGCAAAACACCGTACCCAGCCTGCGCGCACTGGGCCAGGCCATCGGCCAAGAACCTCGCACCGAAGCGTTTATCAAGCTGTACGAATCGCATATGGCTGCCGTGGCGCAGCGTTTGGCCGACGTACCGGCTGACCATAAACCCCCCGTCTTCATCCATGCACACGCGGGCAGCACCGATTGCTGCAATTCGCCGGGCACGGGCACCTTTAACAACATGGTCGAGTACGCAGGCGGCCACAATATAGGCAGTGACGTACTCAAAACGGTAACAGGCCGGCTAAATTTTGAATATATCAACGCACGTAATCCCGTCGTCTATGTCGCCACCGGTACCGGGTCAGGCAAACGCGCCAGCAGCGGCTTGGTTATAGGCACAGGTGCCACTGAGAAACAAGCCCGCGCCAGCCTGCAGCGCATTATTGACAGCAATCGACTTGGCGCCCTGCCTGCCATCCGCAATGGCAATGCGCATGGCATCTGGCATGCCTTTAATGATTCACCGCTGCACGTTATTTTCATCGAGGCGCTGGCTGGCTGGTTACACCCTGACCGGTTCACCGACATTTCAGCCCAAGACACACTGGCTGAAATCAACAAGCATTTTCTTACTGTGCCGATGCATGGCACGTATATGGTGAACCTAAACAAATAAATGGCCCGACACGACATATGCCTGACTTTTCTACCGTAGAACACGCGCTTTCGAATACCTCAGGTCGCGAATATCGTCTGCGGGTCTGGACGCCCACACGTCCCGCCACTTCGGCCCCCATGCACACCTTGCTGCTTCTTGATGGCCAGTGGCTGGACGACACACTTGATGCGGCCTTCGCCGCCGTGCCGCACGACAACATACGCGTTGCGAGCCTGGGGTATCACACCGCCGACCGCAGCATCATTGCACCCTGGCGAACTTACGACTACACCCCCGCTGGCCCCGGCGGTGTTCTTCGCGATGCGCGCAAGGCAGAGTGGCCGTGCGGCGGCGCCGACGCACTGCTCGGTTTTTTGCAAAGCGAGGTTTTACCCAGGCTGTCCCCTGCAGGCTGGGCCAGCGATGAGCGGGTGGCACTGTTTGGCCATTCTTATGCCGGCCTGTTCAGCCTTTACAGCTGGTTGCAGGCACCTGGGCTATTTAGCCGCGTATATACGGCCAGCCCATCGCTCTGGTGGTATTGGCCGTATATGCTGGCCCAACTTCAGACCCGGCACCCGGGGCATGAGGTTGATGTCGCCAATCGCACCCCTGTACATATGCTGGTAGGCACTGAAGAGCGTTGGCGACCGCAGCCTGGCATACCAGGCGAACCACGCGAAATGGGTGTTTCAACCGTACCCTTTGCGCAGCGTTTTCAGGCTGCGTTACAGGCTTCCGGCCACGAAGAAACCACGCTCCGGCTTTTTGCTGGGCAGGCTCACGGCCCCATGCTGCACAGCGCTGCCTGCTTTGCCATCGAACACTTCGCTCGGGTTACAGCAGCCGGCCAACTAAGCCCATGAGTGCCCACCTGCATGTCTATGGCATTGACACACGTGATGCCGCAACGCTTTCCCAACCGTTTTTTTGCTTCATCCCGGCCAGTGAATGGCAGCGCATTAACACGCTGAAACGGCCCGAAGACCAAATCAATCGCAAGGTGGCTTATGCCGCGTTGTACAGGTTGGTGCACCAGATGACCGGCGTGCCACCAGAGCAGATCAACATTGTGCGTAGCGCACAGGGCAAACCGTTTCTGCGTCTTCCGGCGAATGTAGAGCCTATTCACATCAGCCTGTCACATTCGGGACATTGTGTCGTGCTCGCGCTCGGCCCCTGCCCGATTGGCGTCGACGTTGAGCAGATTCGTCCACTTGATGTCAGTATGTTCCAACGCGATTACTTCCCTCGCGACACGCTCAACAGCACTGACTCGTTGCTGTCACTGCTTACCTTGTGGACACACAAAGAGGCGTGTCTGAAGGCTGTCGGGACAGGGCTGCATTTAGCCCCCGATCTGCTCGTTATGCATGCCCCAAGCTGCGATTTTCAGCCCTTGAGCGATTGGCCCAAGGGGCACGGATTTGGCGAGATCCGAGTAGCGAAGCTACCCATGCCGGAAGGCTATGTTGCGGCCATCGCTGCGTTACACGCCAGCCCTCAGGCCAGTATGAAATATCTGGACTACGCTGCCCTTCAGAGCCTGGCATAGTGATAACATAGCGGCTTGGATAAATCGCAATCATTCTCATGAACACATCTATTTACCCTGAACATGGCTGGCCTGACGAGTTTGTTCAGCGCTATCAGCAAGCAGGCCATTGGCAGGGCGAAACCTTTGGCGCGCTGCTGCGCAGTCGTGCGTTACAGCACCCAGATCGCGTGGCGGTTGCCAGCGAAACGCAGCAGGTTACCTATGCGCAGCTTGACCAGCAAGCCTCGGCCATTGCGGCAGGGCTGCTGGCGCGTGGCTTGGTGGCCGGCGACCGCGTTATTGTGCACCTGCCCAATATCCCCGAGTTTGTCAGCGTTATTTTTGGGTTGTTCAGGGCGGGCATCATCCCTCTTTACGCCCTGCCTGCTCACCGCATCGCCGAAATTCAGCATTTCGCCAGTACGGGCGGCGCACGCGGTTATATTTGTGCGGCCGAGCACGCAGGTTTTAACTACCGCGATCTTGCAGCCACCTTGCAGCAGCGCTGCACAGATGTGGAACATGTGGTTATCGTGGGCGACGACGCCGGGCCATTTACAACACTGGAAAGCATTGTGGCAAGCGGCGCAGGCGCACATATACCCGCCACAGTGTCCTCTCCGCAGCACATCGCATTTTTGCAGATTTCCGGGGGCAGTACAGGCCTTTCCAAGCTGATACCCCGCACACACGACGACTACATTTACACCCTGCGCGAAAGCGCACGCATCTGCGGCCTGAACAGCGACAGCGTATTTTTGTGCGCGCTTCCGATGGCGCATAATTTTCCCATGAGTTCGCCCGGCTTTCTCGGCACGCTTTATGTGGGCGGTCGTGTGGTGTTAAGCCTTTCACCAAGCCCCGAGGCCTGCTTTGGGCTTATTGAGCGCGAGCACGTCACGCAATGCAGTCTGGTGCCACCGCTGCTCATGCTCTGGCTCGACGCAGCAGCTCGCAGCAAGCCCAATCTGTCATCGTTACGCGTTGTGCAGGTGGGCGGGGCCAAGCTTATTCCCGAAGTTGCACAGCGCGTCAAGCCTGTACTGGGCATCACACTGCAGCAGGTATTTGGCATGGCCGAGGGCCTGGTCAACTACACGCGGCTTAACGATGACGCCGATACCATTATCCATACACAGGGGCGGCCCATCAGCCCCGATGATGAAATCCTTATTGTCGACGATAACGACGTACCAGTAGCCCCCGGCCAGCCGGGCCATTTGCTAACGCGCGGCCCTTACACCATAAGGGGCTACTACAACAACCCGGCCGCCAACGCGCGTTCGTTCACCCATGACGGTTACTACCGCACCGGAGATATCGTCAAGCTGACGTCCACCGGGTATCTTGTAGTGCAGGGCCGTGCGGGTGATCACATAAACCGGGCCGGTGAAAAAATTTCTGCCGAAGAAATCGAAAACCACTTGCTTGCACACCCTGCCGTCTTTGACGCCGCGGTGGTTTCCGTGCCTGACACATATCTGGGTGAGCGTAGTTGCGCGTTCATCATTCCAAAAAACGAAAAGCCCCGTGCCATTGAGCTAAAAAAATGGATACGCGAGCGCGGCCTGGCTGACTTCAAAGTGCCTGATCAATTCATTTTTGTGGACACCTTCAGCGAAACCGCAGTCGGCAAAATCAGTCGCAAGGCGTTACGCGCCCAGTTGCGCACACAATTCGAGAGTACCCAGAAAACTGTATGAGCACTGACATAACACTAGAATCCATGCGGGCCGACATCGCCCGCATGCTGCATGAAGACCCGGCCGACATTGCCGATGACGATAACCTGATGGATCTGGGCCTTGATTCCATGCGCACCATGACGCTGGCCTCGCACTGGCGCGATGCCGGTGCCGGCATCGAGTTCTCAGAAATGGCGCTAAACGCCACACTGCAGCACTGGTGGTCGCTTGTGCGGCTATCGCTTCCACGCTAACTCCCCTCTGTTTTATCACCCCCGCCCGGGTGTTTTCGTGCAGCTGCCGTTTTTATGAAAGTCGATTCCGTCATTACCGAAACATCCAGCACCCAAGGCTTTATGCAAGGGCCAGATCAGGCCGTACCGCTTACCGAGGCACAAGAAGGCCTTTGGTATGCGCAGCGCCTGGATCCCCAAAACCCTATTTTCAATACGGGCCACTGTACCGAGATCCGCGACACACTTGACCTGCCGCTGTTCGTCAAAGCCGTAAACCAGACACTGCGCGAAGCCAACGCTTTATCGTTGCGCTTCATCGACCATGAAGCTGGCCCCTTGCAATACTTTGATGAAGCCAACATCCCAGTCGTCGATATTGTCGATCTGGCTAACGAGCCTGATGCGAACGAGCAGGCGAAAGCCGCCATGCAGCGCGATCTGCGTTTGCCCGTAGACCCGGTCGTCAGCCCGCTCGCGCGCCACCGCCTGTTCGTCGTAGGTAAGCAGCACGTTTACTGGTATCAACGCGTGCATCATCTGGCTGCAGATGGGTATGGCATGGCGCTGATCGAGAAAAGAGCCATGCAACGCTATCAGGCCTTGCTTGAGCAACGCGCAGACGGTACGCCTCTGACGCCTTTCGAAGAAGTCGTCAAAGAAGACCAGGCCTATAGGGCAGGCACGCGCCGTGTCGACGACGCGGCCTACTGGCATGCCACACTAAAACACCTTGGTGACGTGGCAAGCCTGAGCGATGGCCCCGCCCTCACCGCCCACAGTATTCTGCAGGCACGCCGCTCGCTTGATACCGCGCTGATCGCTCGTATGCAGCAAAGGCAAGAAGATGCACAGTGCAGCTGGCCTGACATGCTTACCGCGCTGATTGCTGCCTATGTACAGCGTCATACGGGGCAAGATACCAGCATTATTGGTGTGCCATGGATGGGCCGCATGGGCAATGCAAGCGCACGCAGTGTGGCAACCATCATGAATGTCGCGCCGCTATGCCTGCATATTGATCAGCAGCAGCCTCTGAATACGCTGTTTCAAAACTGCGCTCGCCAGTTACGCTCGGCCCGCCGTCATGGGCGCTATCGCAGTGAACAACTGCGACGCGACCTCGGTCTGCTGGGTGGCATGCGCCGCCTGCATGGGCCTCTGGTCAATATTCTGCCCTTTGATGCCGCCTATCAGCAGGCCAACCTCAATGCCCACCAAGAGGTGCTGTGCGCCGGGCCCGTTGAAGACCTTAATTTTAACTTTCGGGCTCAGCCAGATGGCGGTGGCCTGCGCCTGGAACTCGAGGCCAACCCCAATCTCTACAGCCAGGCGCAGCTAGACGCCCACCTTGATCGTGTCATCGGCTTCATGAACGCGGCCCTGCGTGCTGAAACGTTGCAAACCGTTCAAACACTATGCGCTTCCGAATGGCAGCACTGGGTTCACACCGTCAATAAAGCGGCGCACTCGGTGCCCGCAACCACACTCAGTGCGCTGACAGCAGCAAGCTGCGCCACCCATGCTGAGCGCGAGGCCCTGCGGTTTGGCCAGCAGTCGCTGTCTTATCGTGAGTTTGATGAACAGGTGGGGCGCGCCGCCACGGGGCTACGGCAGGCCGGGGTACGAACAGGCGATATTGTTGCCGTCGCCCTGCCCCGCAGCGAACACATGGTCATGAGTTTGCACGCCATTCTTAAAGCCGGGGCCGCCTACCTGCCCCTCGATATAGATCAGCCTGACGAACGGCTTGCGCGCATTCTGGCTTCTGCCAGGCCAGTGGCTGTTGTCGGCGATGCAAGCACATTGCCTCGCCTGAGCAGCCAGCCACGAGTTATTGACGTCGAGGCCTTATTCGAAACCCCTGCAGCGGCTTGCTCGTGGCCTGCCCCCACGGCCGATGACCCTGCCTATGTGCTGTATACCTCGGGTTCTACCGGCGAGCCCAAAGGTGTGGTGGTCAGCCATAACGCCATCGTTAATCGCCTGCTATGGATGAAAACCCATTATGGGCTTAAAGCAGAGCAACGGTTTCTGCAAAAAACCCCGTATACCTTTGATGTTTCAGTCTGGGAACTCTTTTTGCCCATGCTGTGCGGGGCAGCGCTGGTCGTTGCCGAGCCAGACCTGCATCGCGATCCACATGCTCTCGCGCAACTGATACGCAAGCAAAAAATTAACGTGATGCACTTCGTGCCATCCATGCTGACGGCCTTTCTCAATGAACCCGGCAGCCACGGGCTAACGCTGGATCACGTGTACTGCAGCGGCGAAGCGCTCAGCGCCAGTCTGCGCGACCGTTTTCACGCCCAGATACGGGCCGAGTTGCACAACCTGTATGGACCCACCGAGGCGGCCGTCGATGTCAGCTATTGGCACGCCAGCCGAAACGATGCGGCCGACCCTATCCCTATCGGTTTCCCTGTATGGAACACACAGCTTTATATTCTTGATTCTTCTTTACGCCCCGTACCGCCTGGTGTTGCAGGCACCTTGTATCTGGGTGGTCGCCAGTTGGCTGATGGTTATCTCGGCCGCCCCGACCTGACAGCCGAGCGCTTCAAGCCTAACCCTTTTGATCCCACCCCAGGTGCCCGCATGTATGACACGGGTGACCTGGCCCGCTGGCGCAATGATGGTTCCGTCGTTTATCTGGGCCGCCTTGACCATCAGGTCAAACTGCGCGGCCAGCGTATCGAGCTGGGAGAGATCGAGGCCATACTTGGCCGCCACCCCGTGTGTCGCGACATTGCCGTCATCGCACGCGAAGACCAGCCCGGGCAGACACTTCTGGTGGCCTATATGGTGGCACAGCAAGATGCCGCCCCCGAGCCTGCCGCCATGCTTGAGTATGCGCGTGAGCATCTGCCCGAAGCCATGGTGCCTTCTGCTTTCATCTGGCTCGACACCTTGCCGGTTAACACCAATGGCAAGCTCGACCGCAAGGCGTTGCCCGCGCCTACATTTTTGGCCGGATCCGGCCGCCAGGCGCAAACAGCTACCGAACACGTGGTTGCCGCACAGTTCAAGACAGTGCTGGGGCTAAACACTGAACCCGGTGCCGATGATGACTTTTTCACCCTGGGCGGACACTCATTGCTTGCGGCCAGGCTGGCCTCCTCACTGCGCCGAGACCTCGCCACAGAGCTGTCCCTGGGCGCTGTGTTTGAACACCCTACGGTAGCGAGGCTGGCCGCTTACCTTGATGCGGCCGCTGATCCCAAAGGGTCAGCGCTGAGTGACGGGTTTGGGGCTATTTTTACGTTAAAGCCCGAGGCAGGGCAAAACCGACCCGCGCTATTTTGCATCCACCCGGCGGGAGGCCTAAGTTGGTGTTACGGGCTGCTGGCGCGAAAGCTGCCCACGGCACGGCCCGTCTACGGCATTCAGTCGCCCTGGATAGGCCATGGCACAGACGGTATTGCGTCACTCAATACATTAGCCAGACGCTATGCGGATCAAATCCAGGCACTACAGAGCCATGGGCCTTACCATTTGCTTGGGTGGTCGGTGGGTGGCATTCTCGCCCATGAAGTGGCCTGCGTACTTGCCGAGCGCCAGGCACAAGTAGGTGTGGTGTGCATGCTGGACGCCTACCCCGCAGAGGTCTGGCGTCAACGCCCCGAGCCTGCCCACGATGCCGCCTATAAAGCCATTATGCATATAGCGGGCTACGACCCTGACACACTGGAAGCTGGTTCGCTCAACCGTGAAGGGGTCGTGGGGTTTCTGCGTCGCAGCGAGCATGCTCTGGGCAAGCTTACCGATACGCAGCTTGACGGTATTCTTGCATCGGTCGAGCACAATAATGCCCTCGTGCGCGAACACGAACATCGCGTTTACAACGGCACACTGCTGTATTACCGTGCCGCACTCGACCATCAGGGTGAAGATCTTCATCCCGACATGTGGCGCCCATGGTCTGACAGCATGGTTGTGCATGACATCCAATCGCTGCATGCCCATCTGACCGGTGATCGCGCGGTCTCACAATTACTGCCAACGCTTGACGCGTCACTGATCGAAGCAGATGCAACGGCATGCAGCACGGAAGACGTATGCAGTTAGTAAATCTCATTATCGACATTACCCCTTTGCGCGAGAGCCGTGCCTTTCGGTTTGCCTACGCGGCGCGCACGGCCACCGTACTGGTTACCGGCATGCTGCTGGTCGCCGCAAGCATACAGTTGTATCAACTCACCGCTTCCAGTGTTGCCGTCGCGGCGCTCAATGTATCGATGGCGGTTCCCATGGGGCTGGCGCTTATTATCGGTGGCGTACTTTCAGACCGTCTTGATCGGCGCAAGCTCATGCTCTGGTCACGCAGTGTTTACGTGATCAGCGTACTGATATTTCTAATCAATGCCCTGCTGCCACAGCCCATGGCCTGGCCCATTTATATTGCTGCCGTCATCGGCGGAGCTGCCGGAGGTATCAGCGTACCTGCCATGATGTCAGCCACACCTGCGCTGGTGGGTAGACAGCATCTTGCCGCCGCCGCAGCGCTGTCAGGTCTGTCCATGCAGCTTGGCGGCGTCATTGGCCCCTTGCTGGCAGGCGCACTAATTGCCGGAGCCGGCCTGGTTTTCTGCTATGTCATCGTCTTGGTCGGCGTAATCACCACACCCATGCTGTTGCGCGCGCTACCACCGCTACCACCCCAGGCGCCTGCAGGGTCAGGTGCCCCCCGCTTGGGCATGTTCCATTCGTTTATCGAAGGCTTTCGCTACATGCTGGCCACACCCTTGCTGCGTGGCCTGCTACTTATAGACCTCGCAGCTGTGGTGTTTGCCACCCCGATGGCACTGCTGCCCGAGTGGGGCAATGCCGTTCTGGGCATGGGTGCAGAAGCCACGGGTGCCTTGTATGCCGCCCCTGCAACGGGTGCCGTGTTGGCAGCGATCAGCAGTGGCTGGACTCGCACCCACTCGCGCCCTGGCCGCATCGTTATCGGGGCTGTGCTGGTCTGGGGGATGTCTGTCATGCTGCTGTCCGCATCCACGACGCTTTACGCCTCCGTGTGTGCACTGGCCTTTATGGGCGCGGCAGACACCATTTCAAAAATGATGCGTATGGCATTGGTGCAAAAACACACACCCGACCACTTGCTGGGCCGCATGTCCAGCCTTTGGATGACCCAGTCAACACTGGGCACGGCTGCGGGCAACATGCAGATGGGGCTGGTTTCACGTTGGTTTAGCCCATCGATGGCGCTCTTGATCGGGGGTTCGGCATGCCTGCTTGCCGGTGGCGTGTTCACGCTGACCAGCAATGCGCTCAAACAAATAGAAGGGGGCCGCAAATAATGGCCGCCCCGTTTTGCATTTTCTGTAACAGGGGCGGTTGAACGCCTCTGCCTGATACATACCCCATTCCAGTCTTCAGACTGTTTATTCAGATCATATTAAGGAAGTTAAATGCAAACCACTCTTTTTTGCATTGGTAATTACAGAAAAACAGTGCTAAAAACAACAGCCCTGGTGCTGGCCGCTTTGGCGATCTCGGCTGGCAGCGTGCAGGCTGACACCGTGTTTGACCAGCCAGACACAAGCTTTAATGGTTCAGTGTTTAGTACAGGTGTGGTGCACCCAGGCGGAGAAGCCATTGTTAAAGGCGGTGGTTTTAAGCCAGGGCAAGAGGTTCAGCTACTGCGCAACGGCCACAATATCGCCAAAGACAAAGTACTTACTGCTGACCAAGACGGTAAATTCAGTACAACGATTTCCGTGCCAGAAACCGCAGCGACGGGGCTGCACCCTGTCGTCGTACAGGTTGCCAAGCCGTCTGCCGCCAAGGTTTTTGAATTCAAGATATCACCTGACATCAACTATACCGGCGCAGAAAAATTCACGATTGCTTCAGCCTCGCTCGCGCCCAGCGTGTATCAGAGCGCTTACAGTGCCGCCACCAACGCCCTGTTCGTGACCTCTTCCGTGGGCCGCCCTCCCGTCAAAGAATCCACGCTTACAAAGCTTAATGCCGATACCCTTAAGGTTGAAGCAAGCATTACACCTGCCGCTGACCCCTCGAACGAGAAAGGCCAGGTCATGGCGGTATACGGCGTTGCCGTCGATGACGACGCGGGAACAGTGTGGGTGAGCAACACACGTGCCAGCACCGTGGCCGTGTATAAACAGGCCGACCTGGCACTGGTCAAGCAGTTTCCGAACGAATTGGTACCGCACGCACGAGACATAGTCGTCGATAGCAAAAACCACCGTGCGTATGCTTCGGTCACGGGCAGCAACGAGATTGCCGTATTTGACACGCAAAAACTCGAGCATATCGGCACGATCGTCATGAAGTCCAAGTCACGTGAGGGCATCAGCCCCATGAGCCTGGCACTTGATGCCAGCAACGGCAAACTGTACACGGTCAGCCGCACAAGCAACGAAGCTGTTGTCATTGATTTGGGCAAACAAGAAGTCGAACACGTATACCCATTGCCAGGTGCCAAGGCGGCCAGCGGCGTAGCGGTGGCCCCTGAAGCCAATACACTGTTCGTGGCATCACAGGCTACCGACAACGTACTGCTGGTCGACCTGAAAGACGGCAAGATTCTGCATGATGTCAAAGTAGGCGCGGGCCCACTTAACATTACCTGGGATGCCAAGAACAAACTGGCCTACGCCGTGAGTCGCGGCGGCAACTCTATTGCCGTCATCAACCTTGACGGCAAGCTTGTCGCCAACCTGGACGGTGGCAGTCTCCCCAACCATATTTCCACCGACGGCAAAGGCAGTGTCTTCGCCCTGAATAAAGCGCGTGGAAAAGATGACAAAACCGGTGATCGTCTTAGCAAAATCAGCCTGAAGTAATCCACCCCGCCCGGCCGCTATCCTGGCAGCCGGGCTTGCATTTTTTGCCATGAAACAAGGAGTTTAGCCGTGAGCATCCCCGCCATCGCTGCGTACTCAATGCCCCAGGTTGACGTTGAAAACAGGGCTGACTGGACTGCCGAGTCCAACCGGGCCGTATTGCTAATCCATGACATGCAATACTATTTTCTTAAAAAATACGATATGCAGGCCGAACCCGTGCCTACCTTGATCAGGCATATTCAGCAGTTGCGCAAGTTGTGTCACGCTCAAGGCATACCGGTCATCTACACGGCGCAGCCTACAACGCAGCCGCCCCAAGACAGAGCATTATTAACTGACTTCTGGGGGCCGGGCCTGAGCGATCCACGCAATGCGGGCCAAGAAAAAATCATTGCCGAGCTGGCTCCCGCACCGCACGATACCGTTCAGACCAAATGGCGCTATAGCGCTTTCTTCCGGTCTGATCTCAAGCAGCTCATGCAAGAGCAAGGCCGCGACCAACTGCTCATTACCGGCATTTATGCTCATATTGGCTGCCTCACCACAGCGCTTGACGCATTCATGAATGACATCCAGCCATTTTTCATCAGCGATGCCACGGCAGACTTTTCAGCCGAAGAGCAGACCATGGCAATCAAGTATGTATCACAACGCTGCGGGGTATGTGTTACCACCGACAGACTGCAAGGCCAGCTCTCAAGGCTGCCCGTAACGTTTCACCAGGAACACGTGTGAACGCCGTCAACACCCAAGAATTCTTCCAACAGTGTGTCGTAGTCAGTGGCGCAGGCCGTGGCATTGGCGCTGCCGTCGCCCGACAATTGCTGGATCAGGGGGCACGCGTTGTAGCGCTCGACCTCGACATCACACCACTGCAATCGTGGCAGTCCAGCTATCCAGACGCGCTTTACCTGGAAACGGTAGATGTCGCCGATTTCAATGCCGTCGCACAGGCTGTCGACAACGGTACGCGTCAACTGGGGCCGGTCGACAAACTCGTATGTGCGGCAGGCATTCTGCAAATGGGTGCAATTACAGACTTGAGCCCCGACCAGTGGGCGCGTACCTTCGCCTGCAATACCAACGGCGTCTTCAACTTGTGTCACATCGTTGCCAAGCAGATGCTAACCCGCCGCAAAGGTGCCATCGTCAACATCAGTTCGAACGCCGCAACTGCGCCCCGTATGGCCATGGGTGCCTATGCCGCTTCCAAGGCGGCCGTCACTCAGCTTAGCCGTTGCCTGGGGCTTGAGCTGGCACACGCTGGCATACGCGTTAACGTCGTATCGCCAGGTTCTACCGATACGCCCATGCAACAAGCCATGTGGGCAGCGGGCAGCTCGGCCCAGACAGTCATCGACGGGTCAGGCGAGCACTACCGCCTGGGCATACCACTGAAAAAAATCGCCATGCCTGACGAAATCGCCGACGCTGTGCTGTTTCTGCTTTCAGATCGTGCCAGCCACATTACACTGCACGATCTGCGCGTCGATGGCGGCGCCACCCTGGATCAGTAGCTTTCAAATACTGACAATAACGGTGTGTCGGCCGCCATCCAGCGGCAGCAACACCCGCCCCTGCGAGCATTCAAAAACAAGATCATCGCTGTGCGCATGTGTAACGCCTTGGCCCAGGCCACTGCGATGCTCCACAACAATGTGGTAGTGGGTGTCGTCCAGGTGCAGACGGGCCTCAAAGCCCGGCCAGGCAAGTGGTATACATGGTGAAAGTGCAACAGCGCGCCCTTCACGCTGCAAGCCCAGTATGCCTTCAATACCGGCACGGTACATCCAGGCCGCTGAGCCGGTATACCATGTCCAGCCGCCCCGTCCTACATGCGGGGCAACCGAATACACGTCTGCCGCAACCACATAGGGCTCAACCTGATAACGTTCAATCGCTTCAGGGGTGCGTGCGTGATTGATCGGGTTAAGCAATGCGAACAGATCAGCCGCCTTGTCGCCATCACCCTGCCGTGCGTAGGCCAGTACCGCCCACATCGCGGCATGGGTATACTGCCCTCCGTTTTCACGCAGGCCGGGCGGATAACCTTTGATGTAGCCCGGATCACGACTGGGCGCATCAAAAGGCGGCGTAAACAGCAGCGCGAGCCTGTCGTTGTGTCGTACAAGCATGCGGTCAAAACTTGCCATGGCCTTGGCTGCCCGGTCAGGCACCGCCGCCTCCGATAAAACGGCCCACGATTGGGCAATCGAATCAATCTGACACGCTTCACTGTCAGTTGTGCCTAGCCAGGTGCCATCGTCAAAGGTTGCGCGGCGATACCATTGCCCCTCCCATGCATGGGCTTCGATGGCCTTGGCCAGGTCACCGGCATGCTGGCGCCACCGTTCAGCGCGAACCGGGTCGCGCTCGCGGGCCATAGGCTCGAACAGCGCAAGTGTACGCAACAGCAGCCACCCCAGCCACACACTTTCACCACGCCCAAGCTCACCGACACGACTCATACCGTCATTCCAGTCACCCGTACCCATCAGGGGCAGGCCGTGTTCACCCGTCAAGTCCAGGCACAAATCCAGCCCACGGGCGCAGTGTTCGAACAACGAAGCCGTCTCGGTAGAAAGCGTGGGCTGATAAAAGGCATCGTGTTCACCATCCAGCAATGCAGGTCCCTCCAAAAAAGCCAGAGGCTCTTCCAGCACGGTCTCATCGCCGCTACGCAAAACATAATTGGCTGCCGCGTAAGCCAGCCAGACCTTGTCATCAGAAATGCGCGTGCGCACCCCCTGCCCCGTTTTCGGCAACCACCAGTGCTGCACATCACCTTCTGGAAACTGGCGGGATGCAGCCCGCAGAAGCTGTGCGCGCGCCACCTCAGGCATGCTGAACATGAGTGCCATACTGTCTTGCAACTGATCACGAAACCCATAGGCACCACTGGCCTGGTAAAAGGCTGAACGCGCCCACATGCGACACGCAATGGTTTGATATTGCAACCAGCCATTTAACATCAGGTCCATCGCGCGATCGGGCGTCTTTACCTGGATGGTGCCCAGGGTTTTCTCCCAGTTGGCTTTAACCTCATCCAGCACAGCATCCAGATCAGCCCCACGGTAACGGGTCACCCATTTGCGTGCCTCGTCTTCCGAATCAGCCTGCCCGAGCAACGCGACAAGCTCCACCGACTCACCGCTTTCAAGCCAGATTTCGCACTGCAATGCGGCACACGGATCCAGAGCCGCCCCGCAGCGCCCCGAAAGCTTCTCGGCACTGACCAACGCCATGGGCGCTGCCATGCTGCCGTTGTCGCCGAGAAACTCACGACGATCAGCGGTCCATGCGCTCTGAAGACCCAACAGATCTACGAACGCAATTTGACCCGCGTTGTTCAGACTCCATGGGTTTCTGGCAAACATTGCTCCCGTCTCGGAATCCACGTGCGTAATGAGAAATGGCGCCGTATCAGCGCGTGAGGTGCCCAATACCCACTCTGTATAAGCTGTGACAGACAGCCGACGGCGCTGCTCCGAATTATTGGTTAGCCGCAACCTGGATATTTTGACGGGATCATTCCAGGGCACATACTGCAACAATGTTGATGCAATTTGCTCATACTCGTGCTCAAACACGCTGTAGCCATGACCGTGGCGGGCAATATAAGGCGTGTGATGGCGTATTGGTGCGGCTGTGGGGCTCCAGACATCGCCATTATTCTTGTCGCACAGGTAAAACACTTCACCGGGCGCATCTTGCACAGGGTCATTGGACCAGGGGGTTAGCTGGTTATTTTGACTGTTACCCGCCCATGTGTAACCACTGCCCTCTGCGGACACCTGGAAACCAAAACCCCGGTTGGCGATAACGTTAATCCAGGGAAGCGGTGTTGTACGCGCGCCATCAAGCATGACAACATATTCTTTACCATCCAGGCCAAAGCCACCCAGACCGTTGTCATATTCAAGTGTTGATTTTCTCGCTATCTTGGCCGAGCCGACGCTATCAGGTGAGGAAGATGCGACAGAGCGTTGTCTGACTGAATGACTGTCAGACATAGCCGCCGCCAGCCGCACCAACACCGCCTTCGCTTCGGCGCCTGCCCGGGGCGAAGACTCTGCAATCCGGCCGAGTTGCTCTGCCACCAGACCATGACGCGCAAGCAAGACAATACGGGCAATAGACTGAATCAACTCACGTGCTTGCAAAGTCATCAGGTCTGCGCGCAACGCATACACTGCACCTTTTGCGAGTGCATCACCTAGCCGGGGCCGTGCCTGGCTGCTGCGCACCGCTGTCTCGACGCCATTTTGCACGTCTTGCACATACGACGATGCACGTTCATTAATAATGACAAGATCCACCGACAGGCCCTTCATGCGCCAGTATTCGTGAGCGCGCAAGAGCTGCCTGATCAACGGCATATCCTCCGCATCATCCATGCGGACCAGCACAATAGGCAGATCGCCAGAGATGCCATGAGGCCACAACCCAGACTGGCTTCCTGCTCCATGCACAATCAGATCTGATGCAACCCTGAAACGGGAGTCGGGGTACAACAACGGGGCAGCCAACTGCTGGAACGATGCGGCTTCTTCAGCCTGAACACCCAGGTGTCGCAGCTGCACTTGCGCCTGTGTCCACGCAAGCGTCTTGGCCCGATCAAAGGCACTGTGATCGTGATGGATGTCAATAAGATTGAGCAGCGCTTCACGTGATGGTGCGGCCAGGGTCCAGAATGCAACACGCACCGACCGCCCTGGCCTGATCCGGACACAGTATCGCAGCGAAAAAACAGGATCGAGCACCGTACCAACGGTGTCCGATAATGCCTCCCCGCGCATGACTCTGCCTGGCACCACGCCATTGTCACATCGGCCGAGAAACCGCGCCCTATCCGTTTCATACTGTATGGGCGCAATGACATCACCTTCCACCACCGCAAAATGGGCGGCCCATACACTCGGCTCGTCAGGAGATCGTGAACGGCGGGTCGCGATCAGTGCGCCGAATTCAGTCAGGTACTCAGTCACCACAAACATTTTGGAGAACGCGGGGTGGGCGTTGTCGGCTGCCGGCGGGGCCAGCACCAGCTCGGAATACGAGGTAAGTTCCACATCACGTGGCCGGCGTCCGCTATTGACCAGCGATACGCGTCTGACTTCTCCGTCATCTTCGCCCGACACGACAACCTGTGTAGATGTAGCAAGAGACCCGTCACGATGCATGAAGTCGGCTTTGTCTTCCGTAAAGTCGATCTGCATGCGCACCGTGCCTACGATGTCGGGGTTAGGTGCCGACGACCAAACCGTGCCACGTTGCATGTCGCGCATGAAAACAAACGAACCCCAGTGGTCTCGGGTTGGGTCGGGACGCCAGCGCGTAATGGCGATGTTTCCCCAACGGCTAAAGCCACCGCCTGCGGTGGTTAACATAACCGTATAGCGTCCGTTGGACAGCATATGAACGGCCGGCGGCCCTGCAGGCAGTCGATCAAAACGTCGCGTAATCATAGATCCTCCATCAGTCGGCGCAACAGAGGCTTTCACCTCTTCAGCTCTGGGATGTGCCACCGGAACATCGCGCGGCACGCGCTCTTGCAGCAACAGCTCGCAAGCGCGAATCATGGGTTCGCGATGAAAACGCCTGCGCATCTGACCATTAAGCAAGGCGTTGGCGAGGGCAACGACCGTCATGCCCTGATGGTGCGCCATAAAGCTGCGCACAATTGCCACAGTCTGATCCTCGCTTAGACGCGAGGGGGTGTAGTCGAGCGCCTCATGAAAACCATAACGTCCTAATGCGCCTTCGTTAGCGAGCCGCCTGTAGTTTTTCCAGGCATTTTCGGGGTCAACCATGGCGGCCAGCCCCGTCGCGTAGGGAGCCACTACCTTATCCTGAGACAAGCCACGCTTGAGTCCCAGCCCTGGCACACCAAAATTGTAGTACTGGTAGGTAAATGCCAAATCGCGTGCATTGAAGGCCGATTCTGAAACGCCCCAGGGCAAGCCGAGCAATGCGCCGTAGTCTTGCTGACGCTGCACGACAAGCCGGCTGGTCTGCTCAAGCAGGCTGCCAATGGGAGCACGCATGACCAGCGATGGCATAAGGTACTCAAACATCGACCCCGACCACGATATAAGCGCAGATCCGCGCCCTACCGGGGTCGCGCTTCGGCCCAGACGCTGCCAATGGCGGGTGGGCACATCACCTTTGGCAATGGCAAAAAAACTGGCAAGCCTGGACTCCGACGCCAGTAGATCGTAACAACTGGCGTCCAGGCTGTTGTCCGCCAACGAGTAACCAATAGACAGTAATTTGCGATCTGGATCGAACAAAAATGAGAAATCCATGGCAACAGCCATACTGCGCGCAGAGTGCGCCACGGCTTGTAGCCGTGCGTTCAGTGACGCTGTATCGCTGGCTGCATTCACGTCATCTGCATGTTCTCGCACGCCCTCTTGCAGCGCCGTAATCCAGAACAACAGATCGACAGCGTCATTATCATCATCAGCAACAGCTGGTACAACCATTTTCGCTGTGCGAACCGCTTTATCGCACAGCCGGCCCAGCATAGGCAGCAGCATTGGCAAGGGAAGAGAACCGCTCAATTGCAGACCTAACTCTTCCAGTACTGCCTCAAGCTGCCTTAGCCTGATGCCACCCGCACCCGGAAACCGCGATAAGGCTTCGCGAGCCAACACCAGGTTATCGACCAGGCCGTTGCGGGCCTGCGATGCGGTCATGTTGCCCACCCACTCCTCACACGCATTGGCCAATGCAATCAAATGACCCGCCAAATTACCGCTGTCAACCGACGAAACATAAGCCGGCTCCAGCACATGCATATCATCCGTCGCGTACCAGTTGAAAAAATGCCCGTTGTAGCGTTGAAGTTTCTGCATGGTGCCGAGCGTAGCCTCGAGTCGCTCAACCGTGCGCTCCGTACCGGCCCAGCCAAAGTCGCGGGCGGCTACAGCCGAAAGCAGGTACATACCCATATTGGTGGGTGATGTACGGCGCGCAAGCTCAGGCCTGGGCGTTTCCTGGAAATTATCTGGAGGTAGCCAGCAGTCATCTGCGGTGACGAAGACCTCAAAAAAACGCCATGTGCGTCGTGCTGTTCGACGCAACGACGCGGCTGTTGATTCTTGCAAAACCAGCTGCGGTGCCAGCGTACGAGGACGGCTCACCCACCATGCGCAGGCTGGTGCAGCCAGCCATAGAAGGGTAAATGTCAGCACCAGTGGCCAGGATGTCGGCTCAAGCGCCCGCACCAGTACAGCCATGACCAGAACAATGACGAGACTGGGCCACATCCACCGATAGAAACCGGCAATATTCAAGCGCGCCGACCCGGCTGATTGGGCCGCCGTCGTCCATTCGAGCATATGGCGGTGCGTCACAAACGTACGCCACAGAGAGCGAGTGATGGCGTCTGTCATCTTCCATGCCAGATCTGGCAACAAGATAACAGACAGCAAGACCTGCTCACAGGCCAAGGCAAGGTCCTTGCCAAAGACAAGCAGGCGATTTCGAACAAGTATGCCGCCACGCCGTGAAACTACCGCAAAAAATGTGGGCATCAGCGCAGGAATGAGCAAGTAAAAAAGAATGAGAAGTGTAGCCAGCAGCGCGCTTGGCAGCGGCAATAACCACGCCGCACCCAGCGCGAGAAACGTCAGAGGCGCCCGTGTCGATCGCCGCAGGTTGTCGAACATCTTCCCTCGGCCAACTGCCGGCACGGCATAGCCGCCATCATGCCGCACAAACAACCATGGCAGCAGTTGCCAGTCGCCCCGCGTCCAACGGTGCAAACGTTTGGAAGCCACGTCGTAACGACTCGGAAACGCCTCTACCACTTCTACATCTGAGGCCAGACCTGCGCGGGCAAAAACGCCCTCAAACAGATCATGACTGAGCATGGTGTTATCAGGTACTCGCCCTGCCAAGGCCAATTCAAAAGCATCAATGTCATAAATGCCTTTTCCGGTGTACGACCCTTCACCAAAAAGGTCTTGGTACACGTCCGATACGGCAGCTGCGTATGGGTCCAGGCCCGCCGGGCTTGAGTACAAGCGTTGGTATGCAGAGCCCTCCCTACGCATGGGCAGAGAAGGCGTCACCCGAGGCTGAAGAATGGCGTGGCCGTGAACCACACGCTTGAGCGTTGGATCGGACACCGATGACTCAATGCTCGGCCAGTTTAGTGGGTGTGCCATTTTCCCGACTAGCCTTTGAGCAGCATCACGGGGCAGGCGTGTGTCGGAATCAAGTGTTATTACGTACCGCACACCAACTGGCACCTGCTGTGACAACCCAGCTACAGCCACATACGTGGTGTCGACAGCACCGCGTAACAGGCGATTCAGTTCATGCAGCTTGCCGCGCTTGCGCTCCCACCCCATCCATTTCCCTTCGCCAGGGTTATAGCGACGGCTACGATGCAGCAGAAGAAATCGGCTTCCTGCCAGCCCCGCCCCGTATTTCTGGTTCAGCACCGTTATGGCTGCTACGCCTGCTGCCAGAATCTCAGTATCGGCAGGCGTCGTTGGCGTGTCAGCATCCACCCCATCCGTCAACAGGGCATACGTCAAATCGCCACCGCTCCCCGACAGATAATGCACTTCAAGGTTTTCAATGTCTGCCAGCAGATCTGCCTTACTGCTAAGCAATGTGGGCACTGCGACCAGCGTACGAAACTGTTCAGGCACGCCTCGCGTCAAATCAAGGCCTGGCAACACCGCTGCCCCAACACTCCAGGTGACCATTCGATTCATTAGTGCGGTGACAAATTCTGTAAGAGGAATAAAGCCCAGTGCAAGAAAAAGCCCGAGTTCACCCACAGAAATGCCAGAATCCTTCCACATCCAGACGACAAAGCCGGTAAACAGTGCACTTACCCCTAGAATCGCACCCAGATACCCCGCTATGCCACAGCGTATAGTCAGCCGACTGATGCGCAAGCGCCAATCCGGCTTGTAAGAAAGTGTAGCCTCCAGCGCGGCACGGCCTCCAGCAAGAAGGTAATAGCCGGGATCAGCACGACGTTCTCTTTCTTTAGCCAGACTACCCGCACCCACATCCTTGCCCGCCGCATCCAGCACAGCCTGTGCGACGTCAAGCTCGCTGACGTCCGAGCCGCGCGCAAGCTGTTCTATGGATTTCCGATACCGATCGCGCGTGGCAAAATCCATGGTCGCAAAGGCGCTGTGCAGGCGCAGCTTTTCGTCAACCAGACTCACGCTTTCAAACCAGTCAGCCCAGTCTATGTCAGAGATCAGACGCATACTGGTGATGATGTTGCGAACACTAACATTGGAGGTTCCCTGCCGCTGCAGTGCTTTCTGCACCACAGCGTCAACCGAGCTGCCCTGCTGCTCCAGGCGTTGTTCCAACCAGTCAAGCGCCGGCGTTTTATCAGGGTCCAAATTACGCAAGCGCTTGGCGAGCTGCGCGGCAAACATCTCGGACAAAACGCCATATTCACGCGTCAGTGCATTGATGTCGACAATGGCGCTTTCTTCTTCGGACTTGAGCATACGGTTAGCCAGATTATCCGCCTCTACCCTGGCTTTGCGCGCTGCGCCCAGCTCATCAGCCAGACGACGCAGATTCTCGACAAGAACGATGCGCAGCGTGATGGCAATCGCCCATAGCTCGCCAATCGTGAGCGGCTGAACAGCTTGATAGGCAGCAATAAAGCTGGCCATGGTTTCCGGATCAAAGTTGCTGTCGGTGTGCGCGACGAACGCCCACGCAATGCCCAATACTCGCGGATACCCCTCGAAAGGCCCGGTGGCCAGCTTGGGCAGTTGTCGATAAAAGCCGGGGGGCAGATCTTTGCGGATCTGGCGAATCTGCTCTTCGACCACATGATAGTTGTCGAGCAACCATTCTGCGGCCGGCTCGACACCATTTCCGTTCTCGAGTTCTGTGGCGCTCGCGCGATACGCAGCGAGCAGCACAGATGCATTCTGATCCAACCGTTTGGACAAAGGGAGTACACGCAGCGGACGCTGTGCTACCGTCTGAGCGACGGCAAGCCCGTGCGCGTGTTGCCAAAGCCGCTCTGCACCAAAGAGTTCATTTCGGACAGGAGTTTTATCACTCCAGGGTGAAGCAGCAGATCGACGCGTACGCAGAAATAAGGACGCAATGTTCATGAGCAGCTTGACAGCCGCCTGCGACTAGCATTGTTAGCGCGACAATGTCAGCCGCGTGCAACCACCATACCCTGATTAATGACGACTTCGGTCAGAAACCGAGACAGGCTGTTGATCGCGCGCTGATGTACAGGCCATGTTGGGCCTCCAAAAATAACCGCTTTTTTTGTACGAATTACATCACCCCAGCATACTCGCATTTTGTAGCAAGGTTTCACTTGGCTACTAACCGCCCCTGATCTGAATGTTCAGCCCATAGGCCGCACAATAGCAAAAACGATTGCCGATGCACCGTGGCGCGCTGTCACCGGGCTATCAACCATCGCTGAACCAACTATTCAGCCCACAGGCCTTGCAATAGCAACAGTACGCACTGTCTGGTTCAAGGCCGGCAGCACAAAGCAGCCTTGTACCTTTACCTTGTGCCCAAGGGCCTGCATGCTGTCGCGGGCAACAATCTGGGTCAGCATTTCGACATCTCGCACCACGGGGTGACCTATAAACGCACGCACATAGGCATCAAGCGAAAATACTTCAATGAATTGGCCGCGACTGCGGTAGCGTATGCGCAGAAACGAACCCGGCCCCGGGTTACCAGAGGCTGGGCACAGCTCAGGCAACGTGATGACATGTTCCTGGCGAGTGTGCATGGCCGGGTTGGGGTTGACAATGGTTTTTAGTATGGCGCCCGTCTCGGGGCTGCGGTAGCTACCGGCAGAGGCCGGGACGATAGTGTGGTCGGAGGTAGACATGGGGCCGCGCTAAAAGTGTAGGTGAAAAAATCTGAGTGGCCGACCGATCGGTTGCTCTCGGTACTCGGTATGCGTCGCAGGGGGGTCTCGGTACGGGTCGCGGCGATTCTCGGTATACCCCACAAGCAGTACTAGGTATGCGTCGCAGGCGGTACTCGCTTACGCCGCCCGCGCTTGGGCGCAAGCCACAGGAGCGCGATCACGCAAAGTCGCAAAAGGCAGCCAGGCAATGGCCGCCGCAATGAGGTACTTGCCGAGAATGTCTGCAAAAACGATTTGTGCCAGGGCAAACGTAGTCATCGCGCCGGCAAATGCCAGCAGCGTGAACGCGAGGCTATCAAGTGGAACACTTACGGCGTTGCTGGCCAGCACACGCGTATGCCAACCGTGTGTATGCAAGCGCTGAAATATAGCGGTATCAGCCAGTTCGCTCAGCATAATCGAGGCAAACGAGGCCATAAGCAGTCGGGGATTAAGCCCCAGAACGATACCGCTTGCGGTGTTGACGGCGACGGCCAGGCCAATGCCCAGCAACACGGTTGACAGACCATAGCCGTGCAGACGGTCGCGCAGGGTGAATACGGCGGCAAAAAACACCGACCCCAAACTGAGCAGACCGAAACCTGGCAATGGCAGAAAATGGTCGAGAAAAATATTGGCGAGCAGCACCGACCCCACATAGGCAGCCAGCCAGCATAGACGAAACACCGATAACCCCTTTGTGCCACCACCAGAAAAATAGTCTGGCGCAGCAATGAATAAAGGAAAACGTGACTGATGGGCTTGGCCCAGGCCGCGTAAAGCAAAAACTTTAAGGCATGACGTTGAAAAAGAAAAGGCCCCCGGAAAGGGAGCCTTCAAACGCTACGCCGCCCATGTGGGCAGCGCGGTGTTGCGATTGATTATGCGTGCGAGTAACGCGAGCCATTGCGAGCCAGCGCCAGCTCGCCCATATAGCGTGCTGCAGCGCGGTCAGTTTTGTTAACCGCCATCACAAAGGCCTTTGCCATGTGTGCAAGGCGGCTACCAACTGGATTTACAACGGCCCCAGGCGTTACCATGCCGACGGAAGCGCCACCAACCGCAGCTAATTTGTCGTATGCAATGTTTGCCATCTCAGAACCCTTTTTGCTGAATTCGTTATCAATGTATCCATTATAGGGTAAACCCTAGATAAAGGCTAGGGTTTACCCTAGGGTTTAATTTAACCGGCAGAATTGTCTGGTTTGAACAACAAAATTACGGGCGCTCTGCACGCAAAACACTCACCACTGCCTCAGTCAGGGTGTGCAGATCTTCAGTACTGGTGTTGAGCGCGGGCGTCAGATAAACCGTTGTGCCAAAGGGGCGAACCCACACGCCAGCCTGAACGAATCGCTGCCGCAGCCGTTCTTTGTCAGCAAGCTGCTTCAGCTCAACCACCCCAATGGCGCCCAGCACCCTTACGTCTCGCACCCAATCGAGATCTTTGCAAGGCGCCAGCCCTGCCACCAGAGCGCGCGACACGGCAGCGGCCTGTTCAAGGCGGGGCTCGGCTTCGAACAGGTCGAGCGATGCCAGAGCCGCCGTACACGCCATCGCGTTTGCCATAAACGTAGGCCCATGCATCAAGGCATGAGCAGTGTCGTCAGACCAGAAGGCATTAAAAATATGACTGCTGGCCACCGTGGCGGCCAATGGCAGTGTTCCGCCCGTCAACGCCTTGGAAAGCGTGATGATGTCAGGCCGCACACCCGCCTGTTCAAAGGCAAACATGGAGCCGGTGCGCCCGAAGCCGGTAAAGATCTCATCAAAAATCAGAGGCAACTGATACCGATCAGCCAGAGTGCGCAAACGACGCAACACCTCGGGTTCATGCAACAGCATGCCACCTGCCCCCTGCACCAGAGGTTCGACCAGTATGCCTGCAAGCTGGTGGCTGTTTTGCACAAGAAACGCATCAAGCCCGGCAAAAGAGGCGTCGTCACGCGGCAGGGCAGTGCAGTGATGCTGCGCCAGCAAACCTTGGAACAAGGTATGCATACCCTCCTCTGGATCACACACCGCCATAGTGCCAAACGTATCGCCGTGATACCCGCCCTTGAACACAAGAAAGCGACTGCGACCACGTTCGCCCTGATTAAGCCAGTATTGCACCGCCATTTTCATAGCCACTTCTACTGCCACCGAGCCAGAATCACTGTAAAAAACCCGGTCCAGGCCCGGCCCCAACAACCCCGTCAGCCGGCGGGCCAGCTCAAATGCCGGCTCATGGGCCAGACCGCCAAACATGACGTGTGGCAGGGTATCAAGCTGCTGTCTCAATGCCTGGGCAATGTGCGGGTGGTTGTATCCGTGGCAGGCGGTCCACCATGAGGCCACACCATCTACAAGCTCTCGCCCATCGGCAAGCACGAGCCGGCTGCCATACGTGCGAACGACCGGCAGCGGCGCTGCCATTGTTTTCATTTGTGCATAGGGAAGCCAGATATGGCCAAGGCCTTGCGTAAACCAGGCGGGTGTTGAAGATGAGTTCATGATGCAGGAAAAAGAATGAGGCCACGCCGCATTGCGTTGGAGTGGCGGGCATATCGAAAGTACAGCGGGAGTCATTATAATGACCCCTCTTTTTTTGCTGACGAGGCAATGCACAGCACCTCGTTATCAGCACTTTCATTATCACCAAAGAGCAAGCATGTCCAAGCTCGATCCCGTCTTCCTGTCTGAACTCCAACGCGCACAACAGCTACACGTTCGCCGCCATCTGCGCAGTGTCACGCCAGCAGCCCGTGGCCGCATCATGGTCGGCGATCGCAGCATGGTCAACTTTTCCAGCAATGATTACCTGGGCTTGTCTCAGCACCCTGCGCTTATTGAGCGGGCTCAACAGTGGGCCAGCCAATACGGTGCGGGTGCACAGGCATCCCGTCTGGTCTGCGGCAACCTTACTTTGCACGAGCGCGTAGAGGCCAAGCTGGCACATTTAAAAGGTACTGAGGCCGCTTTGCTGTTTGCATCAGGATGGCAGGCCAATGCTTCCGTCTTGCCCGCCATTCTTGCTGCCGCAGGCAAGCACGGCCAGCCACGCGTTTTCACCGACAGGCTCAATCACGCCAGTCTGCACCATGGCTGCATGGCGGCCGGTGCCAGGCAGATCCGCTTTCGCCACAACGATCTCGATCATCTTGAACACCTGCTGAGCAAGCATGCAAACGGGCCTGAAACGGCTTTCATCATTACCGAAAGTGTCTTTAGCATGGACGGCGACCAAACCGACGTCGTCAGTCTGGCGCATCTGGCGCAACGCCATGGCGCTTTTGTCTATCTCGATGAAGCACACGCCACTGGCGTACTCGGGCCCCACGGCATGGGGCTTTCGGGGCTGGCGCCAGGCAGCGTTGATCTGGCTATGGGCACTTTCAGCAAGGCGCTGGGTAGCTTTGGTGCTTACGTGGCCGGGTCACGCGCATTGTGTGATTACCTGCTAAACACCTGCTCAGGGTTTATCTACACCACGGCCCTGCCTCCCGCCGTGCTGGGGGCTATCGATGCCGCACTTGATCTGGTTCCCACCATGCAGGCAGAGCGGGCGCAGCTTGCCGACTCCGCGTGCTACCTGCGAGCCGGGCTGGCACGGCTGGGCTTGAACACCGGCGCCTCGTCCACGCACATCGTACCCGCCATCATTGGAGATTCAGGCCAGACCATGGCTCTGGCATCGGCGCTTGAGCGCGAAGGCATGCTGGCAAGCGCCATCCGGCCGCCCACCGTACCCCCAAATACCAGTCGGCTACGTATTGCGCTCAGCGCCCTTCATGTTCGCGACGATCTTGACCGGCTGATTAATGCGCTGTCTTCCCACCTTGACCTTGGCATCAGGCCCGCTTCTCATGACTAAGCCGCCAAGCGATGCGCCCAGGCCCACCCTGCTGTTCGCCCATGGGTGGGCGCTTGACCGCTCGATGTGGTCGGCGCTGCGCGCGGCCCTGCCTGCCTGGCCCCAGAATGCGTCCGATGCCGGGTATTTTGGTGACGCCAGGCACGCGGAACACCAGGGGCCCGTCATCGTAGTAGGCCATTCGCTGGGCTTTCTGCAAGCGCTAAGCTACCTGCCCCCTGATTGCGTGGGCCTGGTCGCCATCAATGGGTTCACACGTTTCTGCGCTGCGCCCGACTATGAAGACGGTGTTCCGAACCGACTTGTAGACCGCATGCTGTCGCGACTTCCTACGCATACCCACGACGTGGTGCAGGCGTTCAGGGCACGTTGCGATCTTGACATGCCGCCTACACCACCACACCCAGAGCGCTTGCTGCACGACCTTAAGTTGCTGCGCCATGCTGATGGCCGTCAGGCCGCAGCAGCAATCGCGCTGCCTTTACTGGTTCTTGCAGGCAGATGCGACACCGTTGTATCGCCCGCCATGACACGCGCCAGTTTTGCCGGTGCACGCCACGCGCGTGTGTTCTGGCACGACGAAGCCCGCCACATGCTGCCCGCATCTCATCCTGAATGGTGCGCGCGTCATATCGATGAGTTTGTTAACGCTGTGATCGACTCACATCACAGACTCTACTGACTTCATGGAAGACCGACCATGAACAACCCGCGCCCTACTCATACGCCTGGCCGCCCGCCTATTGCCACGATCGCCACACGATTCGGCGCAGCCGCACAGCACTATGACGCGCATGCTCACGTGCAGCGAGAAGTCGCCATGCGTCTGGCCCAGATGATTGCAGATCTGCCCCGGCCTACCCGGCCGAAGGTGCTGGAAATCGGCTGCGGCACAGGCCTGCTTACACAGGCTCTGGCGCAACGATTGGGCACCGCTGACTGGACCATTACCGATATTTCGCCGCAAATGCTGGCCGTTGCACAATCTGGCCCTGCACTACCGGGTTCGGCTCGCTTTCAAGTCGTCGACGGCGAGCATCCCGATAACCTGGATGGGGGCTATGACCTCGTATGTTCCAGCCTGGCGGTGCAATGGTTTACCGACCTGAACTCCAGCCTCGCAAGGCTCACGGGGCTGCTGAAACGCGGCGGGTACCTGGTCGTGGCCACACTGGCACAAGAAACCTTTCATGAATGGCGCACCGCGCACCAAGCGCTGGGCTTAACGCCTGCCACACCTTCTTACCCCACCAGCAACGCCATTGGCGCGAACCTGACGGACATGTGCGGGGGTGTACACAGCGAGCCGTATGTATACCAGCATGAAAACGGGCTCGCCTTTCTACGCGACCTGAAGCACATAGGCGCAACGACACCGGCACCGGGGCACATACCACTGAGCGCTCGGCAGCTTCGCCAGGTACTGAAGCAATTCGAC
Source organism: Alcaligenaceae bacterium (assembly GCA_013416395.1). Classification (GTDB taxonomy): domain Bacteria; phylum Pseudomonadota; class Gammaproteobacteria; order Burkholderiales; family Burkholderiaceae_B; genus Allopusillimonas. The sequence goes on along the minus strand of JACCEP010000002.1, from coordinate 310,928 downwards.
CGATCAGGCGCAACGTCAACCTATCAGGTCACTTACGGAATATGGAAAAAACCATGACAAAAGGCGTTTTTATTACAGGCACGGACACAGGCATTGGCAAAACACTGGTCTCGGCACTACTTGCGCGGGCATGGGATGCCGACTACTGGAAACCGCTGCAAACAGGGGTTGCGCAAGAACCTGGCGACACCGAGACTGTCGCCATGCTGGCCCGACGCCGTCCCGACCAGCTACACCCTCCGGCATGCATACTGCAGGCACCACTGTCGCCCTGGGCAGCCGCGATGCTTGAAAACGTTACGCCCGACACGTCCAGCCTGCGCCTTCCTGTAACCCGCGCCCCCCTGGTGGTTGAAGGCGCGGGCGGGTTGTACGTGCCGATAAATGAAACCCTTATGATGATCGATCTTCCGGCTTTGCTGAACCTGCCGGTATTGCTGGTCGCACGCAGCGGGCTGGGCACCATTAACCACACGCTGCTCAGCCTGCACGCGCTGCGTCAGCGCCAGACACCCGTACTGGGCGTGATCATGTGCGGGGCACGCTCTGCCAGCAATCGCCAGGCCATCGAGCGTTTCGGCCAGACCACCGTACTGGCCGAAATTGACGCCCTACCCCATATCGACGCCGCAATCGTCGACGATCTGGCTACACAGATGCCCAGTTTTGCGTCATGCATGCAGCAACCAGCCTGAACAGCCAGCTCACTTCTGCAGCTATCTTGATTCCGTATCCAGCTTTGCGCCCGGTTCCCCGGTGACATTACCGGGCAACGCAATGACGTTACAAAACGTCACCTGAAGCTCACAGCTGAGTCAGCACACAGGCGAGCCGGTTCAAAACCGGCGTTAATTTCCCCAGTTTTATGGTCGCGCCCGCTTTTAATTCTGACCTCTTCGCCCGCACTATCGGCGTACGGGCAGCCATTACTGCCGCCGCCTGAGGGTTGCCGCCTACGACCAAAGTCGTCTGTTCGCCGCGACGCTTCATGTCTATATTTGTCTACACCCCGTCAATGTTGCAAAACCAGGCTTCGCAGCCCGTAATGACCACACTTCCGCTTGTTGGTTATTGGCACACGTTGAAAGGGAATACGTTAAACAAAAACACCGGAGACAAACATGCCATCCAGCGAAAATGACCGCATGGTGCAGGCGGTTATGCAATTGCCCGAATACCAAGAACTGATCAGGACACGCGGTCGCGTGAGCCTGGCGTTTTTCGTGACGACACTCGTTATTTATTCGAGTTTCATCCTCACCCTCGCGTTTAACCCCGAGTTGTTCGCCCGCCCCATCGGGGCCGGCGCAACCATCAGTATTGGCATTCTTACAGGAACCTTTATCACCATCAGCGCCATTATTCTCGTGGCCCTGTATGTGCACTTTTCCAACAAAAGGTTTGACCCGCTTCTGAAAACCATTGTGAGGAAAGTGTCATGAACACACTACTCAAGAGCCTGCTGCTCATGGCCATGACCATGTCTCCGGCCATGGCAGCGACTGGCGGGGCAAACATCCCCGCCATCGCCATGTTTCTTACATTTATCGCGGGCACCATGGTGCTGACGTTCTGGGCTGCGCGCCGCACGCACACCACTTCTGACTTTTACACGGCTGGCGGCGGCATCACGGGCTTTCAGAATGGCCTGGCCATCGCCGGCGATTACCTGTCGGCTGCCTCGTTTTTAGGTATCGCCGGCATGGTGTACGTCAGCGGGTTTGACGGCATGATCTACGCCGTCGGCTTCCTGTTTGGCTGGCCGGTTGTTATGTTTTTGATCGCTGAACGCCTGCGCAACCTGGGCCGTTTCAACTTCGCCGACGTAACGTCGTATCGTCTGTCGCAGACGCCTATGCGCGTGCTGGCAGCCAGCGCCTCGTTGCTCATTATCGCTTTGTATCTGATCGCTCAAATGGTGGGAGCAGGCAAGCTTATCGTGCTGCTGTTTGGCCTGAACTACAACGTGGCGGTAATTATTGTCGGTTCGCTGATGATGATTTATGTAACGTTTGGCGGCATGACAGCGACCACATGGGTACAGATCATCAAGGCCGTACTGATGCTGTTTGGCGCGACACTGATGGCATTTTTGGTGCTGGCGCTGTTTAAGTTCAGCCCCGACGCCATGCTGGCAGAAGCGGTACGGGTCCACCCGTCTGGCCTGAGCATTATGGCGCCGGGCTCACAGGTCAGCAGCAACCCTCTGAACGCGTTGTCACTGGGTATTGGCCTGGCATTCGGCACAGCAGGTTTGCCGCATATTTTGATGCGCTTTTTTACCGTGCCCAACGCACAGGAAGCCCGCAAGTCGGTCATTTATGCCAGCTCGTTCATTGGTTATTTTTACCTGCTGACTTTTATCATCGGCTTTGGCGCCGTTGCACTGCTGGTGCGTCACCCCGAGTATTTCACGGCGGGTCCTGATGGCACGATAGACATTATCAACGGCCTGATCGGCGGCACCAACATGGTTGCCGTGCACCTGTCCAATGCCGTGGGTGGCAGCCTGCTGCTGGGCTTTCTGGCAGCCGTTACCTTTGCCACCATTGTGGCCGTGGTATCGGGGCTGGCACTGGCGGGCGCTGCAGCCATCTCGCACGACTTGTACGCCAACGTGTTTGCACGAGGCCGGGCCACCGAAGCACAGCAAATGCGTATTTCACGTTTGTCCACAGTCGTACTGGGTGTGCTGGCCATTTTGCTGGGCATTATCTTTGAAAACCAGAACGTCGCCTTTATGGTGGGCCTGGCCTTTGCCATCGCCGCCAGCGCCAACTTCCCGGTGTTGGTACTGTCGATCGCATGGCGCGGCTGCACCACACGCGGTGCTACCATTGGCGGCTTCCTGGGGCTGGCCTCGGCAACAATCTGGGTTGTACTGAGCAAAACGGTATGGGTAGACGTCTTCGGTTTTGCAGAATCTATCGTACCCTTCCCCAACCCAGGCATCTTCTCCATACCTCTTGCATTTATTGCCATCTGGCTGTTCTCAGTGCTGGACAACAGCAAGCAAGCGGTAAAAGAACGCCAGGCTTTCGATGCGCTGAGAGTGCGTAGCGAAACAGGCCTGGGCGCGACAACGGCCGTCGCTCACTGATAGCGCAGGACGCGCAGGCGAAACACACTCCGCCTGCCGTCTGTAGCGCACCCCGCGCAAGCGGTAGCATCCACACAACTGCCAGCCGGCGATACGCCCTACGCATCGCCGGCGCAACATCAGAAACGAGGTAAACCATCATGACTGAAGCACGCGAACTGTACCCGGTACCCTCTGGCTTTGCCGGCCCGAATACCATCACTGCCGAGCAATACCATCAGCAGTACCAGGAGTCTCTGCAAGACCCCGAAGGTTTCTGGAAAAAGGCAGCCGGCCGCCTTGAGTGGTATCGCGAACCCACGCAAATTCGTGACGTAAGTTTTGCCGCTGACGATTTCCGCATTCGCTGGTATGAAGATGGCGAACTCAACGCTTCGGTAAATTGTCTGGACCGCCATCTGGAAGCACGCGGCGACAAAGCCGCGATTATCTGGGAATCAGACAATCCTGACGCCCCCGCACAGCGCGTCACGTACCGCGAATTGCACCAGCGCGTATGCCGCCTTGGCAATGCCCTGCGTACGGCTGGCGTAGGCAAGGGCGACCGCGTCAACGTCTATCTGCCCATGGTCGTGGACGCCGCTGTGGCGTTACTGGCCTGCGCACGCATTGGTGCCGTCCATAATGTGGTGTTTGGCGGTTTTTCGCCAACCTCGCTGGCCGATCGTATCCGCGACTGCGGTGCCAAAGTCGTCATTACCGCCGACGAAGGCATGCGCGGCGGGCGGGCCGTTTCACTGAAAACCAATGTCGATGCGGCGCTTGAATTGCCCGGCACCGACTGTGTAGAAACCGTTTTTGTGCTGCGTCACACCGGCGCGGAAGTTCCCATGCAAGAAGGCCGTGATCTGTGGCTGGATAAAGCTACGGAAGGCCAGCCTGACGTATGCGAACCTGAGCGCATGAATGCCGAAGACCCTCTGTTTATTTTGTACACCTCAGGCAGTACCGGCAAACCCAAGGGTGTGGTGCACACAACGGGAGGCTATCTGGTTTATGCAGGCTACACGCATGAGGCGGTTTTTGATCTGCGCGAAGAAGACGTGTTCTGGTGCACGGCCGACATAGGCTGGATTACCGGCCACAGCTATATTGTGTATGGCCCGCTGCTCAATGGCGCCACAAGCCTCATCTTCGAAGGTGTGCCAACCTACCCTGATGTATCGCGCTTCTGGCGCGTAGTCGACAGACATCAGGTCACCATTTTTTATACCGCACCCACCGCCATTCGCTCACTCATGCGCGAGGGCGCCGAGCCCGTGAAGGCCACTTCCCGCAAGTCATTGCGACTGCTGGGCACAGTGGGCGAGCCCATCAACCCCGAAGCATGGCGCTGGTATCACGATGTCGTGGGCGATAGCCGCCTGCCTATCGTAGACACCTGGTGGCAAACGGAAAATGGCGGCATTCTCATTGCACCACTGCCCGGCGCCATCGACACCAAGCCCGGCGCAGCAACCGTACCCTTCTTTGGTGTTCAACCTGCGCTGGTCGACAGCAATGGCGAGATCATCGAAGGCCCGGGCCAGGGCAACCTGATCATCACCGACTCATGGCCTGGCCAGGCCCGCACGCTTTACGGCGATCATGCCCGGTTTATCGAAACCTACTTCAGCACGTATCCAGGCTCTTACTTTACCGGCGACGGTTGCCGTCGTGATGACGACGGGTACTACTGGATCACCGGGCGGGTCGATGATGTCATCAACGTCAGCGGCCACCGCATTGGTACTGCTGAGTTGGAAAGCGCCCTGGTGGCGCACCCCAAGGTTGCCGAAGCCGCCGCAGTGGGGTTTGGGCACGAAATCAAAGGCCAGGGCATTTACATGTACGTCACCCTCGTAACCGGCGAAGAGCCCAGCGAAGAATTACGCAAGGAACTGGTCGCGTTCATACGCAAAGAAATCGGCCCCATTGCTACACCCGATCACCTGCAATGGGCGCCCTCTTTACCCAAAACCAGGTCAGGAAAAATCATGCGCCGTATTTTGCGTAAAATTGCAGAGAACGCCCCTGAGCAATTGGGTGATACCAGCACGCTGGCCGACCCATCTGTGGTTGATCAGTTGCTTGCCGAACGCCATGTTTTCTCATAACCGTCCATGACAGAACTGCTGATTGCCGATGACCACCCCTTGTTTCGCGAAGCGTTGCGGGGCGTGGTGTCGCGCACATTTCCGCAGACAATTATCCATGAAGCCGACCAATTTGATCGTTTATATCAATTGGTCGAGCGCTACCCCGACGCCGACCTGCTCTTGCTGGATCTGGACATGCCCGGCGCCCGGGGCTTTAGCGCGCTCATCCACTTGAGGGCTTTGCATCCGCAATTGCCCATTGTCATTATTTCGGCACACGAAGAGCCCGTCATCATGCGCCGTGCACTTGATCATGGCGCCATGGGTTTTATTCCAAAATCGTCCGATGCCCGTCAGCTTGGCGCGGCCTTGCAACAGATTCTGGAAGGCTTTCCGTGGGCACCCGATGGCATTGAAAACGGCCCCGGCGCCGATGACGACGAAATGGCCATCGCCGACCGTCTGCGCGATCTCACGCCGCAACAGTTCAAGGTGCTCCAAATGGTCAGTTCGGGGCAACTCAACAAACAAATTGCCTACGACCTAAATGTCTCCGAGGCGACCATCAAGGCGCACATGACGCACGTCATGCGCAAGCTGGGCGCCTCCAACCGAACGCAGGCTGTGCTTATTGCCTCGCGCCTCGGCATTCCCGACGACACCGCTATCCAGAGTTAAGCGGCAAACCGCATTGATATCCCGCCCCGCCCTGCGGGTAGGCCGCTGACATCAAGAACGTTTGCCGTGTGCAGCAAGAAACGCACGTAAGGAAGCCGGCCGGACTGGTTTGGTTAAAACCCGATACCCTCGAGCACGTGCAGCCTGCTTCAGACTATCACTGCCATCGGCGGTGAGCAACGCGCCTGGCACGCCGGGTGCCAGTTCCCGCAAAGCGTCCAGGCCATCCAGCCCGTCCAGACGGTCATGAAGGTGGTAGTCAACCAATAGAACCTGCGGATTCTCGGCCATAAGCGCCAGCGCCTCGTCTATCGTGGTCGCGCATATTACCTCTGCCTGCCAGCGTTGCAGCAAAGCCTGCATGCCCGCCAGAATGTCTGAATCGTTGTCAACACACAGAACACGCAGCCCGTCTAGTGAGACGTCTCGCCGCTTGCTCCGCTCATGCGGAGGCATTTGCACGGCAGGGGCTTCTGCGCGGGGAACGGCAATGGAAAACATACTGCCCCGTCCTACCTGAGAGCGCGCGCCCAGCGTATGTCCGAGCAGTGTGGATATTCTCTGGCATATGGACAAGCCCAACCCCAACCCGCGGCCATCCCAGTCAAACGGCTGCTCAAAACGGTGAAACTCTTCATAAATCTGTTGCAAATGATTGGGCGGAATGCCGGGCCCCGTGTCCCAAACCTGCAAAACCACCTGATCCCCGCGTTTGCGGGCCGACAGAATAATGCGCCCCGACCGTGTGTAGCGCAGCGCATTAGCCAGAAAATTCTGCAGAACCCGCCTGAGCAGACGGCGGTCGCTGCGTACAAAGACCGGGCGCGCATGCAAGCGTAGCTCCAGTCCACGGCCAAGTGCCATGGGGGCGTACTGATCAGCCAGTTGCTGCAGCAATGCAGACGCGTCAAACACGACCACGTCAGGCCGCAATGCTCCGGCATCAAGCCGTGAAACATCCAGCAGCCCGTCAAGCAGCTCTTCAGCAGCGCGCAACGAGGTATCCACGCGCTCGGCCAGATGATGCTGTTCATCAGCCTGCACCGTCTCTCTCATGGCCGAGGCGAACAGTCGCGCTGCATTAATGGGCTGAAGCACATCATGGCTGATGGCCGTGAGAAAGCGTGAACGCGACTCCTGCGCCACTTCTGCTTCGTGGGTACGTGCTGTTACGCGCTGCTCCAGTGTTTCGTTGATAAGGCGCAGTTCGCCCTCTACCCGCTTGTACTCGGTGACATCGGTATAACTGGTGACATAACCACCGCCCGGCAGAGGACGCCCGCGCAGCTCAATAACCTGATCGGCGCCCAGTCGACGTTCATAGACATAGCGCGATCCTGCCCGCATATATGAAATGCGCTTGTCGATTTCGTTATCAACATCCAGGCTCTCAATGTGACCAAGCTCGCCCCGCTCAGCATTAAAGCGGATCAAATCCGCAACAGGGCGACCCACATACAGCATGTCGACGGGATACTGAAACAATTGCCGGTAACGACTGTTCCATGCCACAAGTCGCATATCCGCATCCACCACACTGACGCCCTGATCTATGTTTTCGAGTGTCGTCAATAAAATATCGCGATTAAAGCGCAGTTCATGTCCAGCCTCATCAAGTATGGCCACTACAGCGGCCACCTCGACGCCCGACCCTTCGAGGGCACTGGTCAGAACAAGGCGCGCCGACGCAGCCCCGATCGCAGCCGCCAGCAGCAGTTCGGTAAAATGCACCCATTCCATATCGGCACGCAAGTCTGCTGACAGCGCCTCATTTGCCTGAGCGGCGCGATCTTCAAATGCCCGTCGGGCCGTTTTTTCGCCCACGATACGCGCCGCCAGGGCCAGTAGATCGCTCACCAGCAAGCTGCCACGCCAGTGGCCAGAGTCAAGACTGCGCCGGGCAGCATAAGGTTCGAGAAAAGGCTGCGCGCGCAGTCGCTCACCCAAACTTGGGCGCCAATGTGCCGACACCAGCATCATGGTCGCCACATTGAACAATAATGACCAGAAGGTACCGTGAGTGAGTGGGTCCCAACCATCGACGCCAAACAACTGGTGAGGGCGCAACCACTGCAGGCCGAACAGCCCCTGGGTGAGCCACTCGTCGCCCATCCAGCCTGCGTCGGTGAGGGTGGGCAAAAGCAGGGTATAAACCCACACGGCAAAGCCGATGAGCATACCGGCTTCAACCCCTTTACGACTCGCACCGCGCCAGTATAAGCCCCCGATCAGACCTGGCCCAAACTGTGCCACGGCGGCAAAGGCCATAAGGCCAAACGAAGCCAACGCCGTATCGGAGCCGCTGGCACGATAATAGCCGTAGGCCATGGCCGCTATACCTACAATGGCAGCCCGTCGTATCCACAGCACCAGAGAGGCCACGTTACGACGCTGTGCCCCGCCCCAGCCACGCCGCAACAGCAAGGGCATGACCAAGTCATTGCTGACCATGGTAGCCAGTGCCACACTGACCACAATGGCCATGCCTGTGGCTGCCGAGAAGCCCCCAATGTAGGCCATGACGGCCAGCGTAGTCTGATTCTGCACCAGCGGCACCGCCAGTACAAAGCTGTCAGCTGCCACATCACCACCACGGCCAAACAAGGCCACACCCGCGCTGGCAATCGGCAGCACCATCAGACTCACGATGATGAGATAACCACCAAACATCCAACGTGCCCGCCGTATGTCAGCCACGTTGCCGCACTCAACAATCGCCACATGGAATTGCCGCGGCAGGCAGATCACGGCAGCAAAAGCCAGCAAGGTCTGGCTGACGAAGCCAACCGGTGGCGTATTTTCAATTAACGATTGGGCTGCCCCGACGACGTTCAACCCTGACACCGAGAACCAGCGCACCGCAGACAGCCCAACCACGACCAGCGCGATAAGCTTGACCAGCGACTCAAACGCCACGGCCAGCATCAGGCCAGGGCGGTGTTCGGTCGCGTCAACCTGCCGCGTTCCGAACAGTATGGAAAATATGGCCATCAGTGCCGCCACATAGAGCGCGGGGTCGCCAAACGTGGTGTAAATCATGCCTGAGCCGCCCAGCACGCCCAGGCTGATCGCCACCGCTTTGTACTGAAGGGCCAGATACGGAATGGCAGCCACAATGGCAATCACTGACACCAGTGCCGCCAGGCGCTGTGAACGTCCATAGCGCGAGGCGATAAAGTCAGCAATGGATACTGTGTTCTGCGACTGGGCTATTAGTGCAAGCCGCTCAATAATGCGCCAGCCAAACAGCAGTAAAAGCAGAGGGCCAAGATAAATAGGCAGATAACCGATGCCAAAGTGCACGGCCGAACCCACGGCGCCGTAAAACGTCCATGACGAACAATACACCGCCAGCGCCAGGCTATAGACCGCAGGCCGCAACCAGGGTCGTTGAGGGTATAGCGGATACCTGTCGCCTACCCAGGCGACCGCAAAGAGCAATGCGGCATACACCAAGGACACCAGCACAAGCCAGCCGGGCAACATTTCTTGTCTCCCTATGTTGTTATCGTCTGTATCACTGTATGTGTGGACGCACTTCTCGGTTTTTTAGACGGCGGCTTTTGCACACATGCCCGGCATCTGACTGCGGTTAACGTTTGCGCTCTTGTTTGTCATCTGAAAAATACTGCTTGCGCGAAAAATAAAGCAGCAAGCCGACCGCTATCATCAGCATGACCGTCATTGTGCCCCAGAACCCCAACGGAGATTGCAACCAGGGTATGGCAACAAAGTTCATGCCAAAGACACCCGCGATGAGATTAAGTGGCAAGAACACCGCCGTGATGGCAGTTAGTGTACGCATCACGTCGTTGGCTCGGTTACTCTGGATATTGAAATGGATTTGCACGGCTGTCTCGGCATTTCGTTCAAGCTGGCGGATATGATGCACCACCCGTTCAATATGCTCCAGCACATCACGCGTACGCACCATAAGTAAATCGCGTTCACGCCGTTCCTGCTCGCTGCTGACCGCAGGCCATTGCTCGAGCATATCCATCCAGTCGCTGAGCGCTACATGCTGATCATCACAGAGATCATCCAGATGGTGCAACGCCTGCCTGGCCTTGAGCAAGCTGTCCCAGTCATCAAAACGTGTATCTGCCTGCAGCAGGCGATATTGCCAATGATCAAGTTGCTGGCTCATGGTTTTGCGCAAATCGAGATAGGCATCGACCATTAGACTGATTATCCGCAGCATGAGATCGGCGGGGGATAGAGGCAGGCGCGACATACTACCTGGCTGCGCCGCTGCGGAGCGCCCGTCATTGACAGGAGCCAGCAGGCTCAGGCGCTGCACAAAGGTATCTACGACCGTGCAATGATCTGGATGTATGCTCAGCAGCACCCTATCAAATGCTACAAAGCCCACCGGCTCGGTCTGAGCCTTTCCGGTAACAAGCGGCGCAACAGCATGCGTTTTGGCTTTGGGCACCTTGGCGTCCGTTTGACCGGTAGGCGCCGACACCGGCACAGCATCGGCAAGACGCCGGAATACCAGCTGGTTATAGCTGGACGTGTAATCAAACCGCGACGGCAAATGCGTATTGAGCAAATCAGAAACATGCAGATCAAGCAGGCGCAGGCCCGTCAACTGGTGCAATGTGACCTGCAGCGCTTCCAGATGCTGGCGAACCTGCTCGCGCTCCACGGCCAGCCAGATGAAACCATCTTCTGGCGTTACGTGAGGCGGGCTTTCCAGCTCAAGCATGGGCTGGTTGGTACGTATAAGGAAAACGCGCAACGCGCTCATCGGGGTGCTCCGTGTAACCTCAAAGCACACGCCTGAGGGCAATACGACGATAGTACTGTTCGGCAAAGCCGCCTGCATAATAATACCGAATCTGCACGCCTGGCTGGCGACCAGCCTACAGACTGGTGGCGAGCATCCGTTTCAGCTCGGACATTAATCGCGGCAAGGCGCCGAACCCTGCTGGTTTTTATTTTGACCTCGGGAGCAAGGCAAGCTTATGGTGCAACGGCGTTTATGCGATGCGTTAAGGTTGCATACGACAACTCACCCAGACGCATATCCATCAGCCGCCCATTGGCGTCAAAAAACAACGTGGCGGGCAGGCCGCGCTGCCCAAAAGATTTGGCGACATCACCTCTTGCGTCCAGCAGCACTTCACGCAATTCCAGTTTATTGGCTTGCAGAAACTGCTGCACCTGCTCTGCAGACTCACCCTGATTGAGCATAACAATATTGATCTCCGGACGCTCTTTCTGAACCTGCTCAAAAACAGGCATCTCACGTCGGCACGGCGGGCACCAACTGGCCCATAAATTGATAACCGTGGGCTTGCCGGCATAGCTCTGCAGCGCAACCTGCCCGCCACCCATTAAGGTCGCCGAAAATTCAGGTAAAGCTCTTGCTTGCTGCTGCTCGACACCGACCAGCAAGGTGCCAGCCAGCCACACCACGGTAAACGTCATGACACCAGCCAGCATGGCCTTGCGCAGAGGTTTGGCTCGCCAGGCCAGCCACATTACGTACACCCAGACCGCGACCAGCCCTGCCCACGGCTGCCACCCGCCATCGCGAATGTCCAGCATGCTTAACGGATGGCGGCTATAAGCGTCAAAGTACTGCGCCACAAACGCCAGCCTGGACGCAAACAGCCCCAGCAGCAAGCCGCGGTAAAGCAGCCCTTCTACTTGCGCACGCGCGCTACCCGCAATGCGGCGGGCGAGCAGCAGGGCCAAAATTGCTGACACGACCAACAGCAGCACACTGAAAGGTAAGGACAACGGCCCCAACGTCACACCCTGGCTCATCAGCCACTCCTCGCATACCACGTACTCACTAAGGAGGACCAAGCGGTAAATCAGTTAACAATGGGCACTAAGATAGCATTAACACGCCACCGCGTGAGCTGCATCGGCCAACCACGGCATGCTGATCTGATCGCCGTCATAAAAAGCACATGCGAACCATAGATCCACATGTGCTTGTGCTCCATCGGACGGTGCCTTACCCGTGGCGTTGACTCAGTCTTGCGTATAGTCGAGGTTATCGTGCGGCATACCTTTGCCCAGCACGCCCGCCATGGCAAGCATAAAGGACAGGCCACGCCTTACCTCGGGTTCGCGTGCCATGCGCAGCAAGCCGATCAGCGTCGGCGGCTCAGGCATGGCGCTTACCTGCTCCCGTGCCATCCGCGCTGCATTTCCGGTCGTCCACGCGGCCGCCGTCACATCCTCAACTGCACGAGCCAGCTTCTCCACCATATAGGCATCGGTCATATCAACCATATCGGCCGTGACAGACAGCAAATCCACAATACGCGTCAGCCGCCCACCTGCAAGCAGCGGTTCAATTTTGTCGACCAGCTCTTGCAACCCGTTGATTGATGCATCGTCAAGCAAAAGGCTGTCCAAGCCTGCTTTCTGATCAACCTGCTGGCCAGGTATCTGGCTGGTGTTTTCCATCGCTTCAGCCGAAGCCGCCTTATCCGGTCTCAAGTAAGTGGGTTGCTGTGCCGTCTGATTTATTTTCGAATCCATTATTGTCTCCCCGTGTTTGCAGTTACTGCCGTCATGCACGACGGCCAACCAGGCCCATAGAAGGCAGCCGCCTGCGCTGCCGTATCCGGACAAGACGCTGCGCTGCAAGGTTTGCGGGCTGTCGGCTCGCAAGGCCTGGTGGCTGGTTATAGATATTTATGGCGCAGGAAGTCAGACCAGACCGCGCGCGACCGCCCAATACACGCCCCTGTTAAAGCCCTTGCGCATCAGCCCGCCAAGCTTGTTCGGCGGCGTGGGTTTTACATCATCCTGATAGTCATACCAGAGAGGCATGCCATTTTCCAGACCCATTTGAGCGATGGCGACCACGCGCCCCTCATAGGCATCGCAGGTACGCCCATGCCTGATCTCAGATGCCAGGTTATTAACGACGACCGGAGACTGGCTATGGCATGAGCCGCCGGCTTTGCTCACCGGAAGATCGACGGTATCGCCCAACACATATACGTTATCCAGGCCCACCACCTTCATGGTTTCATGGTCTGTCGGCAACCAACCCTCATCGTCTGCAGCCTGTGAAATGCCTGAGTCACGCACCGCCTGCACTGCACGTATGGGCGGCGTCGCCATGAGAATATCGAACGACTCTTCCTTGCCTTCTTCTGAATAAGCGATCTTGCGATCGGGATCGACCCGCTCCAGCGTAAATCCACGCTGATGCTTGATGCCTTTTTGCTCAAAAATGGTTGGCAGCACTTCGCACGTATCTTTTTGCAAAAACAGGCAGTTGCGCAATAGCTGTGAAACCGTGGGGTAGGTGTATACGATCTCTATCTGGTCCCTCACGCCGCGCTTGCGCAACAGCTCATCCAGCATAAGCGTAGTTTCTATGGGCGCAATGCCGCATTGATGAGGTACGTTATGTGTCTTGGGAAACGTCACCGTAATAAAAATACGGCCTTTTTCGATGGTGGCCAATTTGTCAGCCAGCTGACGGGCCGGCGCATGCTGATAAAAGTGATCGCCACCCTCTTTTAGCCCCTCTATGCGTTCAGGTGACGGAATACAGCCCGTTGAAACAACCAAGTGGTCATAGCCCAGGGTTTTGCCACTGCGACAGTGAAGCTTGCTGGCCTGAAAATCAAATTGCGTCACCTCTTCCAACTGAAAATCAATCTCTGGCCTAAGCAGCCCGCGCTGCGAGCGGCGCAGTTCATCCCGGAAAAAACTGTTGAAGGCCACGTACATGAACGCGGGCTTGTAATAATGCCAGGGCGAATTTGAAACCAGTGTTACCTTGACCTTGCCTGAGCGAATCTCAGGATACATTTTGGTGACGAGATGATTGGCCGTCATGGTGCCGCCTATCCCACCCCCAACAATCACTATATGGTGCGCCATTTTATGTCTCCTTCGGTGTAAGCCTACATCAGAACGAACGTTCGTTCTGGCACGGGGTAAAAAAATCAGACACTGCGGTGGACTGCTCAATAGATGTCGCGTGAGCTACAGAAGCTTTGCCGTGCAAAACGTTCATGCAGCGTAGTTATTTCGTTTGACGTGGGTTAACCGACTCTGGCACTTTGCCCGGCCTGTACAGAAGCCCACGTGCGTTGCCATAGTGAATCAAAATACGTATGCAAGGGCTCGGGCACCAGCCCATCAAGCCGCAAACAGACCATGCGTATGGCCGAGCCATACACCATGGCTCCGGCCACCACACCATCCATGGGCTCGATCTCACCCCGTTCTATGCCCTCAGCCACAAAGCGGCGCATGCGTACAAAAGCATCGGTAGAACAAATAGATTTTTCAGCAGGAAGAAACTCGCGATGCCTGGCATGAATAATAAAACCCATGGCATCAGGCTCGTTCTCGGTGAGATCAAACAGCATACGAATAACGGCGGAACAGCGATCCTGGGCTGTTTCGTATTCGTGCTCTATGGCGTCAAGCAAATCGCCCATTCCGGCCAGCAAGTGGCCAAACAGTGCCTGGGCCATGCCCTTTTTGTCGGAAAAGTGATGGTAAGCAAAACCTACAGACACCCCAGCCTCGGCCACAATTTCATGTACAGAGGTGCTGAAATAGCCTTTTTCATTGAACAGACGCAAAGCCGCACGCAGAGTGCAGACGCTGCGTGAACTCATATCAGGAAAAAGGCGAGAGGGTGTCTGAAGCATAAAATAATAATAGAACGAATATTCGTTCTGATATCATGGGGTTTTCCCTTGAACCACGGTGTTTTCTCTTGATATCTGCAGGTTGTCATGATTACTGCGACCGCCACAGGCATGCAATTTACCCGGCCTTTGTGCAACTAGCGTACATTGCCTGCATGCCAGCTTAAAATAGAGCCGGGCCAGTGTTATCGTGCGCCTGTGCAGACGGCGCTTCACGGCTTTACCGATGCTGCCCACACTGCCCTGCGAGCTCACACCTCGCCCCTACGCAGGCGAAACCGGAACATAACCATGTGGCACTGTCTCATCATCGAAGATGACCGCGAAAACGCGCGTTATATCGTCAACGGCCTGCGCGAGCTGGGCCATGTCGCCGTGGCCTGTCATGATGGCAGGTCAGGCCTCGATGCCGCCACACGATCTAACTGGGACGCCATTATTCTTGACCGCATGCTGCCCGGCGACATTGACGGGCTGGCCATTCTTTCAACCTTGCGCGCTCTGGGCAAAAAAACCCCTGTACTGGTGCTCAGTGCACTCTCAGCCATTGATGATCGCATCAGCGGGCTGGAAGCCGGCGGCGATGACTACCTCGTCAAGCCATTTTCGTTTTCCGAACTGGTAGCCCGCCTGAAGGCGCTCATAAGACGATCGCAAGCAGACGACAATGTTCGTGAATTACGTGTGGGCGAACTAACAGCCAATCTGGCTACCCGGGAAACCAGTCGCGCAGGCCGCGTTATTGCGCTGCAGCCGCGCGAGTTCAGGCTTTTGACACACCTCATGCTTAATGCACACAGCGTGGTAACGCGCACCATGTTGTTGGAAGCCGTATGGGATTATCGATTTGACCCTCAGTCTAATGTTATTGACGTACAGGTAAGCCGACTGCGTCGCAAAATCGATGGTGATTTTGACACCCCCATGATCCATACAGTGCGCGGAGCGGGCTATATGCTCTCAGACCGGCTTCCAGACGAACAGCCCATGCCCACCCAGCAGCAATGATCAGGCCGCTCAAACGCACTTACGCACGTCTGTGGAATTCTATTTCGTTTCGGCTAACCTTTAACTACGGCCTGCTGGCGATACTGACCACTCTTATTCTGCTCGCCTTTATTTATTTTCAGGTGATGGGCGCATTGCACACACAGCGATATCAGCAGATAAACGCTACGGCGCAACGTATGGCAATCGTATTCGAAGACCAGGGTCGCGCTGGCCTGATCAAGGCCATCAACCTTACCGTCTCAGACCGCATCGACTCAGAACGCCAGGCTTATTTGCTGGTTGACGCGCAATACCACAAGCTGGCCGGAAACATCGACGCGCTTCCCACTTCGCAGCCCACTTATCTTGGCCTGTTTGAAGGTGATATCTACAGGGGTGGCAACCGTCAGCCCGGTCACTTTATTGCCTATCACCTGGCTGATGGCTCCATCTTGTTTGTGGGGCAAGATTTAAGCGAAATAGACAACGTTACTACCCTCATACTGCAAGGCATTGCGGCAGCCATTGTGCTGGCCATGGTACTCGTCATGCTCGGGGCCTATATATTCAGGCGCGAACTGGAGTACCGGGTAGGAACCATACGGCAGATTACCAAAAAGGTCAGTGCAGGCCAGTTGTCACAGCGCATTCCTATTTCACATGCTGAAGACGAATTTACGTTGCTGAATCAAGACATCAACACCATGCTCGACAGAATCGAAGCATTGATGAATGGCGTCCGGCATGTTTCAGACACCATTGCACATAACCTGCGTACGCCGCTTACACGCGTCACGGGTCGCCTTCGCCTGGCATTGCAACCCAGCACCAGCCCCGAAGAAATGCGCCAGGCAGCTGCCGCCGCAATGGAAGAAATCGAGTCACTGAACGTGCTGTTTGGAAAAATGCTGCAGCTTGCCGAAATCGAAGCAGGCGTGCGGCGTCAGACGTTTCGCTCACGACGGCTCGATGTCATTGTTGAGGATGTGTTTGAAATGTACTCGGCGGTGGCAGAAGAAGAGGGAAAAACCCTGGAGCTGAAACCAAGCGCACCGATCTGGGTGCCTGGCGATGCCGACCTACTGGCCAGCGCGTGCGCAAACCTGATTGAGAACGGGCTGAAACATGCCCGCACCGGCGTCACCATTAGGGTGTTCGTTGACAATATGGGTTGTGCCCGGGTTGCCATCAGCGATGACGGCGCGGGCATACCCGCCACTGAATTTGACCGCGTGGGCACCCGCTTTTATCGCCTTGACGCCAGTGTTTCCGGGCACGGCCTGGGTTTGGCAAGTGTACGGGCCATCATGGCTTTGCACCAAGGCTGGCTAGAGTTTGCCGATGCCAGACCGGGGCTGCGGGCAAGCATGTGCCTGCCCGCTATCGGGGTCTCAGGCAACCTCACGCAAGGGCGCTCAGGTAACCTGCAATGACCCCTTGGCTCCCATCAACAGGTCAATCACATCAGGCGCTGTGATCACTGGATACCTGGGGTCCATTTGCCCGGCGTTCATGCCATTGTGAATCATGCACGCGCCACAAATGGCAACCTGCCCACCCTTTTCCAAATACTTTTCGAGCAAGTCTTGAACTGGCTCAAAGGGCGCGCCGATATCCATGCCCTTCATCGCATCGGGCTTGCCGAGCTCAACGGCCTCGACCATAAGAATAACAGTGCTGCTATACCCCTTGAGCACCGCATTAAGCGCCATGGTAAAGGTTACGGTAACTTTCTCGGGGTTGCTCTTGCCATCGAATACGGTGGTTACGTAATCAGTTGGTGTCATATCAACGATCTCCAATAAGGGCTGTTTCTTCAGAAAACTCTTCGAATGCCGCAGCAGCGTTCGAGGCATACATCGTGGCTGGACCGCCACCCATGTAAACAGCAACGCCTAGCGCCTCAAATACTTCTTCACGCGTTGCCTCCAGGCGCACCAACGCCTGCGTGTGGAATCCAATACAACCGTCGCAGCGTGCTGCCACGCCGATCGCAAGTGCAATTAGCTCTTTGGTTTTAGCGTCAAGCGCACCAGGGGCCAGGGCCGCCTTGCCCAGTTCACCAAAGCCTTTCATAACTTGTGGCACTGTTTTATGCAATGCAGCCAGATTGCCTTTTACTTCCTGCGTTAAGTCCTTGTAGTGTGTCGTCATGGAGACTCCTTTATCATCGACGGGAACAGCAAAGTTAGCGACGAACCAATACGGGCGACAGTCACGGGGCGCAATAAATGCCCCAAAGCGTGCGCATGATCTGGACAACTTCGTCGCTGGCCAAGTGGTAATAAACGTACTTGCCGCGCTTTTCGGTGGCGACCACGCCTTCTTGCCGCAACACAGCCAATTGCTGCGACAGTGTTGGCTGGCGGATGCCAAGCGCAGACTCAAGCTCGCTGACGTTCTGCGGTGCCACGCTTAACTGACACAGCAACAGAAGACGATCTTCATTAGCCAGTGTTTTTAGCAGCGCACATGCCTCGCTGGCGTGTGCGCGCAGTTGATCGGGAGAAAGTGTTGTTGGGTTCTGACTCATGTCGGTTAACTCGCCATTCAATTTATATTATTATAGTATATATTTTTATATATTGATAGCCAATGAGATTGATACCTGTAAACTCCAATCATTGCTGCCACAATTTCGCTCACGCGTGTTTCGCTAGCCACCTTATCGGACGGCCCCATGCCTGCTCCTGCTTACCCACTACGCCGACTTCGACCCGGCACCCCGCATGCAGCTCGCATGGTCAAGCCCCCACCTGGGCAGCCGCGACTCATCGTGCTGAACAAACCGTACGATGTATTGCCGCAATTTTCCGATGAACAGGGCCGCGCCACACTGAAAGACTTTGTCAATGTGCCCGACGTCTACCCTGCCGGAAGACTGGATCGCGACAGCGAAGGCCTGCTGCTGCTTACCAATGACGGCCGACTCCAGGCACGCATTGCTGACCCCAAGTACAAAATCGCCAAAACCTACTGGGTGCAGGTAGAAGGCGAGCCAGCCAACACGCAATTGCAGCAATTGCGCGACGGCGTCAGGCTGAAAGATGGCCTTGCCTCAGCCAGTGAGGCCCAGATTATCCCGCCGCCCGACCTCTGGCCGCGTACCCCACCCGTGCGTTTTCGCAAAAGCATTCCCACCACATGGATAACTCTGGTGATCCATGAAGGGCGCAACCGCCAGGTGCGACGCATGACCGCCGCTGTCGGTCTGCCAACCCTAAGGCTGGTACGGGTACAAGTGGGGCCTTGGGCATTGGCAGGTTTATTGCCGGGCCAATGGCGCGACGTGGCGCCAACACTTCCAACAATCGATTAAGCTCCGTCTGCTGCGCCCGGCACGCTCGCGCTCGTGCGCATCACACATACAACGCAATGCGCACGGTCAACCTCGTGAAGCGCCCGGCTGCCTCCCCGCATGGCAGCACACGCCTTACCGCCAACCACAGCTAAACGCGATCTTGTACCGTTCATGCTGACACCCGCATAGCGCATTTAACAAACCGTTGTATGTAGAGAACCTCGCTGGCGTAACGCATAGGTATCCATCTGCAAGCAGACGATGCTGGAATAGTGTAGAATCATGCTCTTGGCTCGATGGGCAGTTTGCTCGGGCCAAAGCCCAAATAAGGGAAGCCGCTGCGCTTCCCTTTCCAATATTTCTTGTCTGCGGCGCGATGGCAGAGTGGTTATGCAGCGGATTGCAAATCCGTGTACCCCGGTTCGATTCCGAGTCGCGCCTCCATACTTATAGCGGTATCCCCAGAGCCAAGGCAGGCGTGTCATATGGCGTTTGAACCTGTGCAGTCCTATACTCGCGTCCGGCTATCCGACGTGGTTTCAGACCAGATCAAAGCGCTTATCGCGAAAGGCGAGCTAAGCCCTGGTGATCGATTGCCAGCAGAGCGCGAACTTGCCGCACGCCTCAGTGTTTCGCGGGCGTCTCTGCGCGAAGCGCTGGTGCGACTAGAAGCCGACCACTATATTGCCTCTGAAGGTCGCGGTGGGTTTGTTGTTGCAAACCTCACCACGCAGATAGTGTCCAACCCACTGACCGAACTCGTATTACAGCGTCCAAGCGCCTGTATTGACGTGCTCGAGCTGCGCCTTGCGCTTGAGTCACGCGCCACCGAACTCGCAACCCAACGCGCCACCGAAAGCGATCTCGACACTATACGTCAGGCATTCGAAGCGCTGCGCGACCACACCCTGCGCCCTGAACACGGCACCATTGCAGGCCTAGATGCACGCTTTCATATGGCGATTGCCCAGGCCACGCATAACTTTGCCATTATTCATGTCATGAATGGCCTGCACGGCTTGCTGCAAGAATCCATGCGCAGCGCTCACAGGCTGGTCAACTACGATCACAATGTCGAGCTACAGTTGCTTGACCAGCATCAGGCCATTTTCGACAACATCATGCACCGAGATGCCGAAGGCGCGCGTCAGGCTGCCGAGCGTCATCTGGGCTATGTGCGCACCCTGTACCAACGCCATAACGCGGCCCAGCAGGGGCAGATTTAACCAGCGCATTGGCCTCACGTCATCAGCGCCGCAACCTCCTGCGACACTGAGCCCCTCTTGATCTGTTTCCAAGCCTATCTTTGAGTTCTTTTTTAGATTTCGCTTTACCAACATGAATGGAATGCGGCTGCGAACCTGATTACAACACCGCTCACCTTGCAGACTGGCCGGGTGTACGTCACGCCGCCTTGATCACAAGAGCTTCGCGGTTATCGGCCTGATTGCCCTGTTTGGCAGCACTTTCTATCCGATTCTTGCCCGGCAGCTCGCAGCTTGTACTCGACGCTTCCTTCCCACACTCGGTCACCCTCATTTAGTTGCGCTTCAATACGTTCGCTGCGCCCAACCTCTGAGGCGCAGCGAACACCGGACGCAACGAAAAAAGGCTGGGTTCTGCGTTAAGAACCCAGCCTTTTTTAAGCAGAGCATGGCAGCCACACGGCGCCATGATCGTCTTTTTCTTGTGCAAGCCGATATTACTTACTTTGCCATGAGCGGATCAGTAATACCCAAGACATGCACCCCAATCATGGCGATCAAACCCACAATGACTAAGTAATACAACGTTGGCCAGATGGTTTTGCGCAGCACTGCACCTTCGCGACCCAAAAAGCCTACCGTGGCCGATGCCGCGACGACATTATGAATGGCAACCATATTACCCGCTGCTGCACCAACGGCCTGTACGGCGACAATCAATGCACTGGAAACGGCAAGATGTTCAGCCACACCAAACTGGAACTGGCTGAGCATCATATTGCTGACAGTATTCGACCCTGCAATAAACGCACCCAACGCACCTACCGTAGGAGCAAAAGCTGGATAAACCTGGCCCACGGTATCGGCCATCCACTGCGCCATGACAATAGGCATGCTGGCCAGGCCACTGGCGTTAACGCCCGAGTTGATCAGAATACGCACCATGGGAATGGTAAAGATCAGCACAAAGCCGGCCCCCAGCAACACCTTGGTTGACTCTGAAAACGCGGCACCAAGCTCACGTGGCTTCATGTGATGAATAAAGTACGTAGCCAGCACGGCGATAACCAGAATGCCACCTGGCAGATACAGCGGCATAAAGTCACCACTGACCCCAGCCTCGCCCATGATATTTTTGAACGCGATCACCACAGACTTCATGGCACTGCCAACAACCGGCACGGTACGGCTGATGATCAGAAGCAACGCCACGAGCACATAAGGCATCCAGGCCCTAACACCGCCCATGGCCCGGTTAGTCATGTCTTCAATCTTGATTTCAACCGTACCCAGCCACTCGGAAGGCCAGTCTTTGGCGTCGGCAAAGTCCCAAGTAGTTTTGGGTACAAGAAACCCTTTTTTTGCCGCGACGGTAACTATTGACAGGCCGACCAGACCGCCCAGCATAGACGGAAACTCGGGGCCCAGAATGACACCCGTAAGCATATAAGGAATGGTAAAGCAGAAGCCCGCAAAAATAGCGAATGGAATCGCGGGGAAGGCATCGCGCCAGCGCTTTTCTTTACCAAAGAACCGGGTAAGCATAAGCACCATTAACACGGGCATGATCGTGCCTGTGATGGCATGAATAATAGCCACTTCAGATACGATCAGACGGAAGTACTCGGGCCAGTTGCTACCCACTGCAACCAGACGCTCGGTGATACTTGCGGTATCAAGCCCACTGTTGATGCCGATGATCATCGGTGTGCCCACGGCACCAAATGAAACCGGCGTACTTTGCACCATCATGCCCAGCATGACGGCCGCCATGGCCGGAAAACCCAGGCCTACCAATAACGGCGCAACAATGGCAGCAGGTGTACCAAAGCCCGAGGCGCCTTCAATAAAGCAACCAAAAAGCCAGGCAATAATAATGGCCTGAATGCGGCGATCAGGGCTAAGGGCAATGAAGCCAGAACGTATGGCCGTCATGCCGCCTGAGTACTTGAGCGTGTTCAGCACCAGAATGGCACCGTAGATAATCCACAGCACACCCGCAGTGACGATCAGGCCTTGAAGCGTGGAGGCAACGACCCGGTTCAGGCTCATGTCCCAGGCATATAGCGCGACCAGCACCGAAAGCAGGTACACCAACGGCATAGCACGCGACGCTGGCCAGCGCAGTGCAACCAGCAAAACAGCGGCCAGCAGTATAGGAGAAAACGCGAGCAGCGCGAGAACACTTAAAGACATGTCACCTCCGATATGAAGGTGGACGCGCAGGAACGGAAGGTTCCGTTGCTGGGTATGGAGCAGTTCAAAAAAGTCTCCTTGGGATTGACGTCAGACTGAAATGCCTGGAATTTAATAGCGGTGGGTATCTAAAACTACCCTTTGGCCTGCAAAATACCCGATCGCGATAAACACGGCGCAACCCGGTTTTTATGGTCTGACCAACCGGACCGAATATTAATTTGCGCTATAAATCATGTCAACGAGAACACCGCTTTTAGGCAATAATCTAGGGTTTACCATAAGCAGAAAGCCGTTTATATCCTGCTTGCAGATCCCGTTTCAGCCCATTTTCTACAATTGTTTCTTGCGGCCGGGCAACTCTTCTATACTTGATACACTGCGTTAAAGAGAGGTTATCTGTGGATGAACAAGTTCTGGCCGCCATGGCACGATGGCCTGATGTGCCTCATGTGTTTGGCTGGCTATCGCTAACCCATCAGGGAAAATGGCGTCTGCACCCCAATGCCGACGCGCTGGCGCATCTTGCCGACCACAGCCTTTTACCCAGCCTTGGTGAGCCCATTTCCAGTCACACCATTCTCAATTTCATCAACAAAAACTACGAAGGTGACGCGCAAGGTCGCTGGTATTTCCAGAATGGCCCACAACGGGTCTTTGTACGGCTCGACACGGCCCCCTATATTTTGCACACCACTACCGACACGCAAGGCACGTTGCAGCTAACTACCCATAACGGCCTTCAGGTCACTCATGTGCGCCAATGGTTGCTTGCCGATGAAGGCAGCCTGTTTGCTCAAACCGAACACGGCCCAGGCGTGGTCAGCGGACGCGATCTGGAAGCGGTATTAACCTTGCTGATCACAGAAGACAATATCTCGCTACTTGATCGTCTGGAGCACACACCCGACGCGACAGGTCCCTTTGTCATTACCAAGGGCTTTCATGGCGACGCGCAATCTGGCGAAACCCTGCTGCAACGCTGCCCAAACGCAGACATTGCCGCCACACTGAGTTTTCAGCGCAACCCACAACCTCAACCATAGCCCAAGACATGCTGTACTGTTTCCGTCTTGCCCCACAACCATGATCTCGGCGCCTTGAGTAAAATCTGCAGACATGACACCGCACGCCCCAACATTTTATTTTCCAGCGCCACGCGCACAACAATTTTGCAGCCAGTGCGGAGAACGGCTTACCCGGCTTATTCCTCCCGACGACAACCGCGAACGCGATGTCTGCGAGCATTGCGGGGCCGTTCATTATCAAAACCCCCGCAATGTGGTGGGGGTGCTGCCCGTGTGGGGCGACAAAATCCTGCTGTGCCGGCGCGCTATCGAGCCTCGCTATAACAAATGGACGCTGCCGGCGGGCTTCATGGAGCTGGGTGAAACCACGGCACAAGGCGCCATGCGCGAAACCCAGGAAGAAGCAGGCGCACAAATAGAGCTCGGGCCTTTATATACGGTTATTGATGTACCGCATGCCGAGCAGGTGCACTTTTTTTACTTTGCCAACGTACTCAGTGAAGACCTTTACCCTGGCCCCGAAAGCCTTGAGGCACGTTTTTTTCGAGAAGATGAAATACCCTGGGACGAGCTGGCGTTTCGCACCATAAAATCAACGCTCGAACACTACGTGGCTGATCGAAAATCGGGCACATTCCCTATACGCTATTATGAGATTCCCGATCCGTATCCAAAGTAGTCTGGAGCAGTTGTGACTGGTCTTACCTGGCTTGATGACCATATGCCTTTCCCTGATCCGGTCCTGGCGATGCCCGAAGGGCTTCTGGCGGCGGGCGCAGACCTGTCTATACCCCGGCTTACTGAAGCCTACAGCAAGGGCATTTTCCCCTGGTACAACGAAGGTGACCCAATATTGTGGTGGAGCCCTGACCCGCGCATGGTGCTCGCCTGTGACCATTTCAAGGTCTCGCGATCATTATCAAAAAAACTAAAAAGCATCGCCCATACAGAACGCACCTTAAATTCTCGCGTGCGCATTACAACAGACGTAGCGTTCCGGGCCGTTATTGCGGCCTGCGCTGGCCCGCGCGGCACACAACGCGCCACCTGGATCTCGCTCGATGTTCAGCAGGCCTATTACGCCTGGCATCAGGCAGGTGCCGTACATAGTGTAGAAACCTGGATCGACGGCAAACTAGCCGGGGGCCTTTATGGCGTTTGCCTGGGGCGCTTCTTTTTTGGCGAATCTATGTTCAGCCATGCCAGCGATGCCAGCAAGCTGGCGCTTGCCTATTTAACGCGTTTTCTGTTGGCCCAGGGCGTTAAACACATTGACTGTCAGCAGCAAACCCGGCATCTGGCAAGCCTTGGGGCTGGGCCCATACCGCGACGACAGTTTCTTGCGCTACTTACCCATGCGCTTAGCCAACCGTCTCCTGACTGGAAGCCTGGCCAGCTGTTGTACTCTGGCGAGCTTGCGCCACTGGGCCAAACTACCTCATAATCAGCTGTATCAGCCCTGCACAACCGAGCGCCTGCCATGACCATACTAAACGAACCGGGCCTGCAAACCTTGCAATTTTATGCCACGGCTGTTTACCCTTGCAGCTATATTCCCGGCCGTGAAGCGCGCTCCCAGGTGGCCGCGCCCACACACATCATTAACGCCGAGCTGTACTCAAAACTGGTCGAACAAGGGTTCAGGCGTAGTGGGCTGTTCACGTACCGGCCACATTGTGATCATTGCAACGCGTGCGTACCCGTCCGCATTGATGTTGCCCGTTTTCATCCCAAACGCAATCAACGCAAGGCCTGGAACCACCATAGCGACCTGGTGCCACGCGACTTGCCCCTGCACTGGAATGACGAACACTTTGCACTTTATGAACACTACCAGCACGCACGTCATGCTGGCGCCGGCATGGACGAAGACAGTCGAGCCCAATACACGCAATTTTTGCTCACCAGCCGCGTCAACTCACGCCTGATCGAGTTTCGTCAGCCCACTGGCGAGCTAAAAATGGTGTGTATTGTTGACATTCTCGACACCGGCCTGTCGTCGGTATACACCTTTTTTGATCCCGAGGCTGCCGGTAGCCTCGGCACCTACGGCATACTCTGGCAGATAGACCGTTGCCGTGCCATGGGTCTGCCATGGCTCTATCTGGGGTACTGGATACAACAAAGCCGTAAAATGATGTACAAGTCCCGCTTCCAGCCCTATCAATTGCTGCATGACGGCCGCTGGCAAGATGCCGACAAAAACTAAACCTACCGTATCCTCAGGCATGTCATTTTTATTTAATAGTTATCCTCTGGCCCGTGCCGCGCTGTTCTCCATGGACGCCGAAAAGGCGCACGACCTTACGCTGTCAGCTTTGCAAAAAGCCTATAACTGCAGCCTAACCCGCGGCTTGCTGGCAGCTCATCCTCAACTGCCCTGCACACTAATGGGGTTATCGTTGCGTAATCCCGTAGGCTTGGCTGCCGGGCTTGATAAAAACGGCGCGCACATTGATGCACTGGGCAATCTGGGCTTTGGCTTTGTCGAGGTCGGTACCGTTACGCCAAAAGCACAACCGGGCAACCCGCGCCCCCGCATGTTCAGGCTGCCGCGAGCACAGAGTCTGATCAACCGCATGGGCTTTAACAACCACGGGCTTGACGCCTTTATTGCAAATGTACGCAAAAGCCAATGGCGCAGCCAGGGCGGTATTCTCGGCCTCAATATTGGCAAAAATGCTGCCACCCCGATCGACAATGCTGTCGATGACTACCTGCTAGGGCTAGAAGGCGTTTATGCACACGCCGATTACATTACCGTCAATATTTCTTCACCCAACACCGCCAACTTGCGCAATCTTCAAGGCCGAGATGCACTGTCAGCCTTGCTGTCACCCCTGCAAGAAAAGCGCAAAATGCTTGAAGATCAATACGGGCGGCGCGTACCCTTGGCCATAAAAATCGCACCCGATCTAACCACCGAAGAAATTGATGTCATCGCCAACCTGCTGCCCCAGCATGGCATAGATGGCGTTATCGCCACTAATACCACGCTGGCTCGCGACGCGGTGCAAGGCCTGCCCTACGCCAACGAGGCAGGGGGGCTGTCAGGGCCACCGGTTCATGCTTTATCGTTGGCCGTCATCAGCCGATTGCGCGAACAACTTGGTGCCGGCTACCCAATTATCGGTGTAGGCGGCATAGCCTCGGGCCGCCAGGCTCAGGAGAAAATCGCGGCTGGTGCTAATGCCATCCAGCTTTACACCGGGCTCATCTATCAAGGCCCGGCACTGGTACAACAATGCGTTAATGCACTTAGGTAGTGCATAGCATTGCGCTGCAAGCCAGTTCAGCCTGGGCGCACTATAAAAAAAACCCACGGTTTTTATAAACCGTGGGTTTTTAGCTGTAACCCAAACCAGCCCTAAAAAGGCTGGCCTGACTACAAAACCTGATTAGGCCTTGCGAGCAGCAGCGCGTGGAGCAGCTTTGGCAGCAGCTTCAGCGGCGTCAGCAGCAGCTTTGAACGTAGCGTCAGTAGCTGCGTTGATGTTGGACTCAGCTGCATCAGAAGCCTGGCGTACAGCCTTGCTGACTGACTCATAGGCGTTGTTGGCAGTAGCCACCGACGACTTCATCAGTGCAACAGCACCTTCGGAGCCGGTAGGGGCATTCTTGGCGATTTGATCAATGGCTTCGGTAACCTGCTGCTGGCCCTGGGCGATTTGACCTTCGGTCAGCTTGGACAGATCAACCTGCACACCCGACAGAATGTCGTAAACGTGCTTGCTGTAAGCCAAGGATTTTTCAGCGTTAGGCTGAACCAGGCCCGACGTAAACGCAACAGCGTCTTGTGCGTCTTTGATCTGAACGACTTGCTGCGATTTTTCGGCAACTTCGTCAAGCGTGGCTTTCACGACCTTAAGGTTAAGATCGATAAGTTTTTCGAAACCAGCGAAAAGCGTGCCTTGGACTGCAAGCATGTTATCAAGAACTGCTTTCTGGCTGGCTGCTACGTGTTGGGGGATCGCGCTCATGGTATTTCCTTATGGTGGAACCGCTATCTAAGCGGATTCAAAATGGTTGAACTGAGTTCAAGCTTAAAAATAAAGAAGGCCCAGCAAATCACCTAACAACTGTGTTGAGAAACCTTCGATGTTGCAATGCACAATTAGAAGTTTACCTTAATAAACAACGAAGTCAAGAAAAAATGCTGCATTGCAATAAATACCTGTTGGTACCACCCAACAAGCGTAAGCCCACCTCGCTTGAGGCGAAACCCTGCAGATAAGCTTGTAGTGATCCGGCCTTGAAGATTTTGTAATGAGTATCTAGCACTGCGCCGGGTTACCTGATGGCGGGCCTTTGCTAGTCGCCCAGAAAAGACGATGACCTTGCCGATCACTCTGATCAATGTCGCATTTTAGAAACGCATGCCTGCCCGAGCCGGGAGCTGCGACACACCAGCCGAGACCATATGAAAACGTAATATCGCAGCAACGCAGCGAGCAGATCTGATGAAAAGCTAAAGCAATGAGCTGCCCTCAGTGCGAGCCCATGATCCGCAGGCAGCGCGGCATGGCGGCAATGCAGCAGTCACTTACCTAGCTTATAGCTATTGCTCAGCCTCATAGCCCAGCGATTCGGAAATGGCGGCTGCTGTACGCAGCAATATGGGTATCCATTCATCGCGCATACGCTCGGCAGGAGCAGAAAGCGACAAACCGGCCTGCAACTTGCCGGAGTCATCATAGACCCCCGCTGCAATACATCGCACACCTAGCTCAAGCTCTTCGTTATCGCGCGAATAGCCGTGACGCCTTACCAGCGCCAGGTCGCGCTCGAGTTGATCAAGCTGTGTGATGCTGTTGCGCGTCGTGCCCGCCAGGCCTGTACGCGTAGCGTAGGCACGTACCAGACGGGGATCTACCACCGACAGAAAAAGCTTACCGGTAGACGTAAGGTGTAGAGGTGCCCTGCCTCCGATGGCGCGCACCACTTGCATGCCCGACCGCTCGCTCCAGGAGCGCTCGATATAAACGATTTCGTCGCCTTGCTGCAGCGACAGGTTGACGGTTTGGCCGGTAAGTTTATGCAATTCGCGCATGTGCTCAATGGCCACTTCACGAACATTAAGCCGGCCTTTTACCAGAGAACCTAGTTCGAGCAGTCGCATGCCCAGCTGATACATACCGCTATCTACCCGCTCCACATAACGGCCGACAACCAGATCGTTAAGTATGCGGTGTGTCGTGGACGTGTGCAGCCCCGTGGCCGCCGCCAGATCTTTCAGAGCCATGGGGTCAGGGCGCGTGGCTAGTACATCGAGCAGCAGCATAGCGCGCTCAAGCACCTGAATGGTGATGTGAAGATCAGTAACGGGCGCAAGCCCGTTGGCGGTAGCGCTTAGTAAGGTAGTTCGTGGCATGGTTTTGTGCTTATTGTGATGCGGCGCAACAATTCCATATTATGAAATTTTCAACAGACTTGGCAAGCATTATTTTTCGGGAGGATTTAGCTGCCCACCAACCCGTAAAACCTCTTCTCGTAAATACGCCAAGGCCTCGGCGGCAGCAACGGGTTCACCCTTTACACCCAGATCAATGTGAGGATGCCCGCCATCGCCCGTGCTGGGCAGGCTGAATGCCTTGACACCCGGCCAGCGACGCTCAAGCTCTTCGAGTGCTGGTGTAATGCGGGATTCAGGTAGCCTGAAGGCCAGAAACGAATGCTCTACACGTGATACCTGATGGTGCTGGTTGGCATAGCGGGTATCGAGGGTCCATTCCATCATGGGCCAGGCCATGACCGGAAAACCGGGCATGAAGGTATGGTCTTTGATAAAAAAGCCGGGAATCTTGTTATAGGGGTTGGGCACAATCTCGGCACCCACAGGAAACACCCCCATTTGCAGGCGTTGCTGGTTTTCGGGCAACAACATGTCGGCACTGCCCTGCCCCTTACGGGCGCTGTCAGCACACCGCTCGGCGATGAGGCGCTCTGCATCAGGGTGCAGCGCCAGAGGCAGCCCGAGCGCTTCGGCGGCCGCTTGACGCGTTTGATCGTCAGGCGTGGCACCTATGCCACCACACGAAAACACAATATCGCCACTGGCGAAGCTGCGCTTCAGCGTGGTCACGATAGTGGCTCGCTCATCGGAGATAAACTCGGCACCACCCAGATGCATGCCGCGCTGGGACAATAACTGCACCAGTGTAGAAAAATGCTTGTCCTGGCGCCGACCGGAGAGAATTTCGTCGCCGATGATAATTAGCCGCACTTTGCGGAGATCAGTAGAGCTCATATCGCAGAACCTGCTATGAAGGGGTCAGACATCAATAACTCGTTGCGCGCGCAACTGGCGCAATGCTTCGAGGCTGAAATGCGCAAAGACCAGGGCGGAAAATACGGGCAACACCAACCACGCTGGCGGGAAAAGATTAATAAGCGCCAGCACGCCACCGATAAGCCATAACTGCCGTTTGTGGCGCTTCCAGATAAGACGTCGCTCTTCGCTGCTGGCGTGCTCAACGATGGCGTCGACACTAAGCATGCGGGTAAAGGCAAACGCCCACCAGAAGATTGGCAGCAGCACCGCCAGAGGCGGCACCAGCCACAGCGGCATGGTCAACAACCAGCCCACAACAAACAACAGCCCAACCCAGATGGCATTCCATCCACTGACCGCAGTAGGCATTTGCCCCTGGCGCTTGAGCCCGATGTACTCGCGTTTTTCTATGTGCTTGAGTACCAGCGGCATAACCACGACAGCTGCGATGATGAGGCCAAGTATGCCCGACATGGGTAGCAAAATGCCTGCCGCCATGATGGAGACCATATAAACTTTTATGGAGAACAGACCAATGCCGACCAACCACTGATCAACGTAATTAACCATGTCCCAATTGGCCGTTTCAGCAACAAGCCAGTTTGTAAGCGGCGACCAGAATGCCCAAAGCAATATAATGGCCCCAAGCAGGGCGACGACGAAGGGCAAAAGCAGTGCGCCCAGCATCTTGGGATGGCACTGGGTTAAAAAAGCCCGCTTGAACGCAACAATGACGGCCTCTACCCCTGTGGGGGCATGGCGTGGGTCTCGAGAGACGATTTCAGATTCACTCATCAATTAGCCTTCGTATGCAACACAGCAATCATAATCAAACCGGGTGGTATTTGTCTTTATGTCAGTATTTGATCCGCAATTTAATGCCGACGCGCTGCTCGCGCGACTCGAGGCCAGCAGTGGTCTGATCGTGGCTTGCTATTGCGCACAATGGTGCAGGTCGTGCACCGAGTATCGGCCAGCCTTTGACGCATTGGCTGCGCGCTGGCCACAACACACCTTTGCCTGGATAGACATTGAAGAAAGCCCTGAACTCCTCGATGACGAGGACGTCGAAAACTTTCCTACGATACTGATGCAGAGCTCGAGAGGCAATGTATTTTTTGGTGCGATGCTGCCACACATCAGCCACCTTGAGCGCCTGATCGAGCGTTTTGATGAAACAGCCCCTGCCGCAGAACAGGGGCCTGGACCACTAAGGGCGTTGCTATCGGCCACCACCTAGTAAAAGGCCCACTGATTTCTTGCCATTACCATTGGAAGACCGGGACCTTGCTGTTTCGGCGGCAGCAGCTGCTGCTGGCACCGATGGTACATAAGGCCGGGAGAAAAAGTCATCTGCCGGCTGTGTTGATGCGCCAGAACTCTGATAATGACGCTCGCGGCCACTTGGGCGCGGCGTGCGTGCAATGCTGGGAAGCACCAAATTGCCACGCGGTATGGTGGTTTTGATCAGCTTTTCGATGTCGAGCAAGTAGCGCTCTTCTTCAGGCGCAAAAAAGGCAATGGCCTCACCCGAGTTTCCGGCACGGCCCGTGCGGCCTATACGGTGCACGTAGTCTTCAGCGTTGTAGGGCAAATCGTAATTGATGACGCATGGCACACCCGCCACGTCCAGCCCGCGGGCGGCAACATCGGTGGCAACCAGCACTTCGAGTTCGCCGGCCTTGAAGGCCTCAAGCGCTTTCATACGGTCACGCTGGCTTTTGTCGCCGTGTATGGACTCGGCTTTTACGCCATCGCGCACAAGTTCGCGGGCGAGGCGGCCCGTACCGATCTTGGTGTTTGAAAACACAATAACCTGGTTAAAGCCACGCGACTTTACAAGGTGTACCACAGCGGCACGCTTCTGATTGCCAGCCAGAGGATAAGCAATTTGCGTGACAGTATCGGCGGTTGCATTGCGCGCGGCGACTTCGATCTCGACGGGATTATTGAGCAACGTACGACCCAGTTTGCGGATCTCGTTGCTGAATGTGGCCGAGAACAACAGGCCCTGGCGCTTTGTTGGCAACAAACGCACAATGCGGTCAAGATCCGGCATGAAGCCCATGTCGAGCATACGGTCTGCTTCGTCAAGAACCAGAATACCCACCTGGCTCAAATTGACGTTTTTTTGCTCAACGTGATCAAGAAGACGACCTGGCGTAGCGATTAACACCTCACAACCCCGACGCAATGCATCGCGCTGAGGCCCGATATCAACACCACCAAACACAACCGTAGAGCGCAATGGCGTGTGTTTGCTGTAGGTGGCCACGCTTTCGGCAACCTGATCTGCCAGTTCGCGGGTAGGCGTAAGTATCAACGCCCGAACCGGGTGCCGCGCAGGCGACGCACTGGCACTGGCGAAATGCATTAACCTGTGCAGAATGGGAAGCGTAAAGGCTGCCGTTTTACCCGTTCCGGTTTGCGCCGCACCCATAACATCGAGCCCGTCGATGACTTTTGGAATGGCCTGGGCCTGAATGGGTGTAGGAATGGTATAGCCGGTTTCGGAAACAGCCTGCAAGATACTGGGGTGCAAGCCAAAATCGGCAAACGTGGTAGTTGGTGTATCGGTAGGAGTTTGTATGGTATTTTTCATTGAAAATGGATTATGGCCAACGCGGGAGTATCCAGCGCGTGGCGCGGGTAACCGGGTTATTTTACCCTCCGCAGGCACTTCCTGACATATTTATGACGTATTCGCAAGATGGTAGCAGCACTTATTATGCCATTATGTTGTGTAAACGCAACATAATAGGCTGCTAAATTTCAAAACAAGCCCACCACCATCTGCAAAACCCAAAGCGCGACCATGCCACTCACAATAACCAACACGGTGCTGCGGGTACGCAAAAACACAAGCACCGCCACCACCGCGGCAAGTAGCCTGATGTCGAATTCGGGCCCAACACCCGCCTGCCATGGCATGATTTCGGGCACAACAATACCAATAAGCGCCGCCGTTGGGGCATAGCGCAAAGCCCTGCGTACGCCATCCGACAGCGACACGCGGTCGCCAAACAGAAAGTACACCGTGCGTGTAATGACGCTGCACAGCGTAAGTACGCCGATAGCTCCAAGTACATATAGATCGTAGTCAGAAGCACCCATCATGCCGACCTCTGTTTGCGATGAACTAGATAATCAGAAAACACGCCTGCAACAACCCCACCAACGACTGCGCCCGCCAGCCCCAACCGTAGCGGTAACGGCTGCCCCACCCAGGCGATAAAACCCGCTACCAACAGACACATCACCATGGGTCGCGTCTTGACGAGCGGAATGATGATGGCCAGCAGCGCCAGCACGGCCGCAAAGTCGAGTGACCAGGTCTCGGGCACGAAACCGCCCAGGTAAATACCCAGCATTGACGACAGATTCCAGGTCAACCAGCCAGGAATAACAATGCCCAGGTAGTACCACAATTGATCTCGGGTGCCACGCGCGGCGCTATCACCATAGCGCGCCATAAACACCACAAACGAAATATCGCTGGAAATATACCCCAGGCCCAACCGCTTGCCCCAAGACATATGGCGGAAGTAAGGCTGCAGTGCCGCTCCGAAAATAATGAATCGGACATTGACGACTGTGGCGGCAAGAAAGATAAGCCACAATGGCTCAGACGAGGCGATCAGCGGCAACGAGGTCAGTTGCGCAGAGCCGGCGTACACCAGGACAGTCATTAGGGTGGCCATGCTTTCTGTAAGCCCGGACTTCACCATGGCAATGCCGGTAACAAAGCCCCAGGTACCTACGGCCACCAAGGCAGTCAGTACATCTGACAAGCCATGGCCGAAGCTTTGACGCCGGGGAGAATCAGGCCACCACGAAACAAAACGCGACAGTTGCATCGCTACACAACCCACTCAGGAAAAGTGGCTATTGTAAGGCCCCTGCGCTTGGTACAATCAAGCCTCATCTTCGGGAGAGCTCTATGTCCATGTCTGATCGCGACGGTATCATCTGGTACGACGGTAAACTCGTGCCGTGGCGCGAAGCCACCACCCACGTCCTTACCCACTCCCTGCATTACGGCCTTTCCGTCTTCGAGGGTGTGCGTGCGTACAACACAGACATCGGCACAGCCATCTTCCGCCTGCAAGATCATACGCGGCGCTTGTTCAGCTCCTGCCATATCTATCAAATCGATATCCCCTACGATCAAGACGCGATCAACCAGGCGCAACTCGAAGTCGTACGTCAAAACAAGCTTGAGTCGTGCTATATCCGCCCGCTGGTGTTCTACGGCTCCGAAAAAATGGGTGTATCGCCCAAAGGTGCCAAAGTGCATGTGGCTATCGCCGCGTGGCCCTGGGGCGCCTATCTGGGTGAAGAGGCTTTGGCTCAGGGCATACGCGTCAAAATTTCGTCGTTTGCCAAACAGCATGTCAACGCCACCATGCCGCGTGCCAAGGTCGCCAGCACCTACGCCACCTCCATACTCGCCAACGCCGAAGCCCTCGACCACGGCTACGACGAAGCCATACTGCTTGACACCAGCGGGTTCGTCGCTGAAGGCTCAGGCGAAAACCTGTTCATTGTGCGTGACGGCGTGGTGTTCGAGCCCGAAATTTCCTGCGCACTCACTGGCATCACACGTGCGTCCATACACGCGCTGGCGGCCGACCTGGGCCTCAGCGTACAAAGCCGCCGCCTCACCCGCGACGACCTCTATATTGCCGATGAAGCCTTCTTCACCGGCACCGCCGCCGAGGTTACGCCCATCCGCGATATCGATGGGCGCATTATTGGCAACGGCAGTCGTGGGCCAGTCACCGAAAAAATTCAAAAAGCCTTCTTTGATGTCGTTAATGGCAAAAACGCCAAGTATCATCATTGGCTTACCAAGGTTTAGGCCTTGCCCCACCCCGTTTCCCTATCCCGTTTTCTCCAGGATCCTCCATGAGCAGTGCTTCATCACCCTCAGTTCCCAAAGACGAAATCATCTACGTCGAAGCCAAAGATCTGCCGCTGTACTGTCCCGGCCCGCATGCCCCGCTCTGGAGCATGCACCCCCGTGTCTACATCGAGGTTGTCAAAACAGGCCAGACACTGTGCCCGTATTGCGGCGCCAAGTATCAACTGAAAGACGGCGAAAAAGTACTCGGGCATTAACCTGCCGCAACCGGCCTGACGCGGGTTACCCGCACCCCTTGCCCTAACTCTTCGCTTATGTTCACCACACCTCAAGAAGCCGAACAAGCCTTTTACGATGCACTCAGCCAAGCCGATCTTACGCTGATGATGAGCGTATGGGCCGATGATGAAGACGTCGTCTGTATACACCCGGGAGGCATGCGCACCGTGGGCCACGGCGCCATGCATACGGCCTGGCAGCAAATTTTTGCCACCGGTCCGGTACACATCAAACCCTTGAGGCCCATGATCATTACTAGCGTCATGACGTCAGTGCATGTTTTGATTGAGCATATTCAGATCAGCACCGCGCAAGGCCAGCGCTCAACGCACTGCTACGTCACCAACATATTCCAGAAAGGCCGCAAAGGCTGGAAGATGGTATTGCACCATGCGTCGCACGCACCGGGGGAGGCTGGCCTGTTTGACCTCCAAGACCACCCCGACACATTGCATTAGGGCGGTTCGTGACTGCGCAGATCGATACCTCTTCTTGTCCCACCCCTGCCTGGCTTCCCGGAGGCCATCTGCAGACGATATATGGCGCCCTGACAGCGCGCTATCATCGTATTTCATTTGTACGCGAACGCATCGACACGCCTGACGGCGACTTCGTCGATATTGACTGGACGGCTCCCGGGCTTTTTCCTGACAAGCTTGCAGGGGGTCAGGCCAGCGTACCTGACCCGCAATTAGGTCATACTGCCGCCCACCGCTGGCTGCAACCCGAAGACCGGCCGACACTTTCAGCAGCACAAGATGCGTCGGCTCTTATCCTGTTTCACGGGCTTGAGGGCAGCAGCCGCAGCCATTATTCCCAGGCCATCGCACAGCATTTCCGGGCACGCGGCTGGGTGGTTGCCATTGCGCATTTTCGGGGTTGTTCAGGCTTTCCCAACCGCATGGCCCGCGCCTATCACTCGGGCGACTCGGCCGAAATCGGGTTTATGCTTGATGCCGTGCGTCAGCGCGTACCACACGCCCACTGGCATGCCGTCGGCGTATCATTAGGTGGCAACGCCCTGGTCAAATACCTGGGCGAACAGACAGAAGCCTCGCAGGCTCTGGAAGCTGCTGCGGCAGTGTCGGTACCCCTAGACTTGGTCGCCAGCGGCCGACAGCTTTCAGAATCGCAGTTGGGCAAATGGGTTTATTGCCGCCATTTCCTGCAAACCATGAAAGTGAAGGTGCGCGAAAAAGCCAAGCGTTTTCCGGGCAATGTCGACATATTCCGTATCAACCAGGCCCGCACGCTGCACGAGTTCGACGATCTATACACGGCCCCCATGCATGGCTACAAAAATGCGCTTGACTACTGGACACGTGCATCCAGCAAACCCTTGCTGCACGCCATAACCACGCCCACGCTGCTGCTAAATGCACGCAACGACCCGTTTGTACCTGAAGCATCATTGCCAGGGTCAAAAATCTGTTCGTCTTCAGTGCTGCTGCACCAACCGTCAGAAGGCGGCCATGTGGGTTTTGTGACAGGGCGGTTTCCGGCAAACATCAACTGGCTACCAATCAGGCTTGCACGTTTTTTCGAGACACGATCCTGAAGGGTGCGTACGTATGCTTCAGGTTCGCTGTTGGCATGAATGTTGGTTGCTTCTGGCAGGCATGGCTAGCGCGCTGGCGTGCAGAACAGCCTTGGAGCGTCAATTTAGCGCGCTTGCCAATTAAGACTTGAATCGTTCGAGCAATTGTCGGTCGGCCTCGAGCCTATCTTTAAGCGAACGTATGCGGGCGTCCAGTTCTGACTGCGCATAGAAGTCTTTGGTCATGGCTCGAGCCTGGCGCAGTTGCTCGACGGCTGCTGGCAGCGCACCCGTCAGTTCGTAAAAAACCGACATACTGCGCCGAGCCTCTACCTGCTGGCCTATGCGCTCATAAGACTGCGCCTGCAACTTGTACAACAAAGACAGATCGGGCCATTTTTTTTCAAGTATCTGCAAAAAGGCCACGGCATCACGATCGTGCCCTGCTTTTTGCATGGCTTCAACCCGTGCCAGCGCCAGCCCCTGACTGGAAGGCCATTTGTGCCAGGCAGCCTCTGCTTTTTGCAAAGCCTGAGCGGCATCGCCCGCACTGAGCGTGAGGGCTACACCAAGACTCGCAATCTCTGGGCCTTCATACCCGCCTTCGCGTGCTTTTTGCAGCAACTGCCCCGCCCTTGCCGCGTCTTTTTTTTGCCAGGCATCAAGGGCCAGACCGTACCAGGCGGCTGACTGCTCGACACCCTTCGCGCTTTGAGCGCTGCGCTCAAGTGATTCGCGGGCACTGCGCTGTGCCTGCCCACCCCGAGACTGAAGCACCAGCATCTTTGCTCTGACATACCAAAATGTATTGGAGTCTTTGTGAGCCACCGGCGGCATTTCGCGCAAACGGTTTTGTATGTCAGACATCCGCTGAAGGGTAAGCGGGTGCGTACTGGTGTAGACGTTACCGCCTCTGCCTTCGTTTAGCCGTGATGCGTTGCTCAACTGATTGAACATTTCCACCATGCCTTGCGGGTCAAACCCTGCTTTGCGGAGCATGTCGAAGCCAACCCGATCTGCCTCTTGCTCGGCCTGACGTGAAAACCCGAGCTGCCGATCAACGGCTGCCGCCTGCCCGAAGGCAGCAACCCCCATGGCCAGGTCTCCACTGCCCGACAATGCCGCCAGCAAAGCACCCGCCAGCGCCGCCAGCATCAGGTGATTGCTCTGTGCACTTTGCGTCATGCCACGCGCAATGTGTCGCTGCCCAACATGGCCGATTTCATGTGCAATAACAGAGGCCAGTTCGGATTCGCTTTTAGCCGTAACCATAAGCCCGGTATTGATGCCGATATAACCACCGGGCAAAGCAAACGCGTTGACCTGCGGATCGCGTACGGCAAACACGGTAATGGTTTGACCTATGCCCGACGGCGCGTTTGCCGCCAGTTTGCGCCCCAGCTGGGTGAGATACTGGTTTACGTCTGGGTCAGTGATATAGGTTGGGTCACGCCGACCCTGCTCCATAATGGCATCGCCCAGCGTGCGCTCGATCTCAGGCGAAAGCTCTGCAGCCGAGGCAACGCCCATGCTGGGAATGCCCATGGGCTGTGCCCGAACCGGCCCGGCACAACACATGAGCAGGGCCAGGCTGGCGCTGACAAGCCGGGTGGCAACATGGGTCGTAAATACTGTTTTCTTGCTCATGGATACGTGGCTACCTCAAGATACCGGTGCCACCTTGGCTCGACCGTCGCGGCGCGTGCGTTTTCGTTCGGGGAGGCGCCCTTTTCCAGACAGACGCATAAGCGTTGACAGTGCAAACAGCAGCCCGAAAACCTCGACAAAGCCAGCCAACACCCACATGGTCAGGCCACCTATGGCCTGATCGGTTACCGCCGTCATACCCGGAATGGCTCGCCCGCACAGGTCGAACACCGGATACAGATCGTGCTCAGTAAAGGTAATAATGGCGCCCGTCACCATTTGAGGCACCATGGTAATTACGGGCGATATGACCCGCCCACCCGGGGAGAGCGCTGCTGGCGGGCTGGGACGGCGGTCGAGAATGAGGTTCCAGTACATAAACCCGCTGATGACCACAGACCAGTTCATTAAACGGTAAAGTCGCCAGTCGAGCATGGAGTAGAACTGCACCGTGGGAATCAGAAAGCCCAGCACCAGCACTACAAACAGCAGCGGCACAAAATATTTGTTGGTGAGTGTGGCTTCGAGAACCCGCCCGGGTACGGTAGCCCGAAACTGCAGCAGATACTGGCGCCATCGCATGCCAAGGCCGGCACGCAATACCTGGCCGGGGTAGGCCCCCATGACCAGCAGCGGGCCAAGATGGTGCAGCACCAAGTGCTGAACGCGATGTATGAAAAACATGCGTTCAGCATAATAGTCAGCACGGGTGTGCAGAGAAAGATAGAGGAAAACCAGGCCGATCCAGAACATGGCCTGACGAACTTTGCCTACGCGATGCACACGCGTGCCGCGCACAAACAGCCAGCCACCGACAATAAAGGCCACGACCAGTGTCGGGGAGAATTCCCAGGGCGTTAGCCAATCAAGAAGAAGCATGCGGGCAAGATCCGGTAAACCGTAGACCAGGCTAGTTTAATGCATGCTGCTTGCGCTTGTCGCCCCAGTGAATTTGTTGTACGCCCGGAAACGAACTGAGTTCGCGAGCCCGCGACATAAGCACGGCGCGCATTTCTGGAGGACATGCCACGGTTACACAGGCGCGGGCCATATCGTGCTGGTGAGCGTGATCGACCTGCAAACCCGATACCCGCAAGCCAGCGGCCTGGAAATCATGGTAAATCTGACGCCTGATAGTGGGCAGGGCGTGCCGCGGGCAAACCACGGTAAAGCGCGATACCGCACTGGGCACAAGAGCCGGCGCCGATTGAACGCCGGCACGGCGAAGATAAAGATTGAAGAGACGCATG
The DNA here is from genome assembly GCA_013416395.1 of Alcaligenaceae bacterium. Taxonomy (GTDB): domain Bacteria; phylum Pseudomonadota; class Gammaproteobacteria; order Burkholderiales; family Burkholderiaceae_B; genus Allopusillimonas. The sequence continues at coordinate 271,853 of JACCEP010000002.1, read as the reverse complement.
GAACCCCCCATTGTCTTGGGTGCGCGACGCTAAAGGCGAGGCACGAATCTGCCTTATGAGCAGACTTCATTTTGAAAATGACGGGGAGTTTGAATACGACCGTATTCGGATAACTTCCACGCCCTTGAAAAACCAGGCGTGGAACGAGGGGCTGTTACAGGGTGAGTAGCCTTACGTTTACACGCGCCTGGTGAAAGTGGTGACGATGCAAGATCGACAACTATCGCCGGGGTCTGAATTCACCGCACAGCTCCTATAATTGAACACACTGCATTGTAGTGGCTAAACACCCCTGGGGACAACCCTAGGAGATAAAGATCAGAGATGACGCCCAAAAAAAGACCGTGGCGGCGTTGCGGCATTGCCACGCATGCATGCGTCGCCATCATTTACAAACATTTCACTTGCTTTTCTGCAACACGAATTTTCCACACACGCGCTGCAGACTTGAAGCCTAAAGATTCAAGCCTTCAAGCCAGCCCATTGCCGTATATACGTGCAAGACAATTAGCGCGATGCCAAACATAAGCGCCATGCTGCCGACAAAGGTTGAAAAGATGGCCACAAACACCGCACTCCAACCCGTGTGGTTCACTTCACCCAAACCGGGGTTGTAACGGGCGTCGAACCATGCGTCAGGTTTCAAGGCAAAGATCAGCGATTCGATGAACCCTGCGGTAATGGGAATGATGAGAATCAGAAACGGCGGGCTGTCCCACCACAACGGATAAAATCGTGAGAGCGCCAGCATAAGCACACCAAATAGGGTGACTGCCCATGCGTGGCGCCGACCTATATACCACCAGTGAATGCCCAGCACGCCAAACAAGGCGGCCAGCCACGCCGCCGTCGTTTTTCGTCGTGGCCGCGCGGGAGTGGTAAATTGCGTCATGCAGAACCTCGTGTTGGAGCATGACGACAAAGTCATGCCCACTACCGGAAAGCCTGCATTGTAGTCACTCTGACCTAACCCCAAGCAATCATGAACACGCCACCCTATGACATCGCCATCAGCGGCGCGGGGCCTGTAGGCAGCACGCTGGCCCTGCTTCTTGCCCTACGCACCGAAAGACCCGAACGCATTGCGCTAATGGGGCGCCGTTTCACGCCTGTCGGCAAAGACCATTGCCAGGAGGCTGACCCGCGCACGCTGGCACTAAACCACGGAAGCCGTGTCCTGCTGGAACACCTGGGAGCGTGGCCAGATGCGGCCGCTGACATCACGACCGTGCATGTATCCCAGCGGGGTCGCCTGGGTCGTACGCTAATCCGCCACAACGAACTCGGCGTTGCGCAGCTGGGAAGTGTGGTGGGGTATGACGCCGTACTGGCCAGCCTGCATCAGGCACTGGAACGCAGCGGCATTACCCGACTTGAAGGCTCGCCTTCGCCCTCCCACGGGATCGGTTGCGCTGAGTTCATCCTGGATGGCCAGCCGATACGCAGTGTACTTGCCGTGCAATCAGACGGTGCCCGTCCGCAAGGCATAGAACGGCAGTACGGGCAAAACGCGTTGCTGGCCATGGTTCGTGCTTCTCGCCCCCGATCAGGCTGGGCTTTCGAGCGCTTTACGGCCCATGGCCCACTGGCGTTTCTGCCACACCCACAGGGCGACGACATCTACGGTGTCGTGTGGTGTAGCCCCCCGGCTGAGGCCAATCGTCTGCTGCAGCTGCAGCAAGCCGAATTCGAACAGGCGCTGCAATCCATGTTTGGCGACCGTCTGGGCACGCTGCGCTGCATCGGCGACCGCCATATATTTCCCTTGAGCATGCACGCAGGCCCATCGCTGATAAACCCGCGCACAGTGGCCATTGGCAATGCCGCACAGACCTTGCACCCCGTCGCAGGACAAGGACTCAATCTTGGGCTGCGTGACGCCGCACAACTGAGCCAGGCCCTCACGCCCTGGCTGGCCTTTCCTGGTTCTGACCCGCAGCCCAGTCTGGCCCAATTTGCCAAATCCCGGCGCCCCGACCGCTGGTTAACGGCTGGCGTTACCGACGTTCTTCCGCGAATTTTTGCCACCGGAAACCCCTTGATCGAACATGCCTGTGGCCTGGCCTTATTGGCTCTTGATCTACTGCCGCCGCTACGCGCACCACTAGCGCGGCAACTGCTGCAAGGCCTGCGTATTTAGCGCCCAAGCTCGGCTCAATCTGCGTCTTCATGTCGAGGGGGGTAAAATCCCCCCATGCGCATCGGCCCCTGGTCTCTTCCCAACCCTGTTTTCGTCGCACCCATGGCGGGTGTTACCGATCGTCCCTACCGCAAGCTCTGCAAAGCGCTGGGGGCGGGCTATGCCGTGTCTGAAATGGCGGCAAGCAACCCCAGGCTCTGGGACAGCGTCAAGACATCACGCAGGCTAAACCACGACGGCGAGATCGACCCCATTGCGGTACAAATCGCCGGATCTGACCCTGCCATGATGGCGGAGGCGGCGCTGTTCAATATCGACAAAGGGGCCTGCATTATCGATATAAATATGGGCTGCCCCGTAAAAAAGGTATGCAATGTAGCGTCGGGTTCAGCCTTGCTGCGCGATGAGCAGCGCGTGGCTGAAATACTGCGCAGCGTCGTTGATGCCTGCGCAACACGCGATGTGCCGGTAACCCTTAAAACCCGTACAGGGTGGGATCACACCTCGCGCAACGCGGTGCGCATTGCGCGCCTGGCACAAGACACGGGCATTGCAGCCATTACGCTGCATGGCCGCACCCGCTGCGACCTGTACCAAGGCCACGCAGAGTACGACACCATTAAAGCGGTAAAACAGGCCGTTGATATTCCAGTTATTGCAAATGGCGATATCGACAGCCCCGAAAAAGCCAAATATGTACTAGACTACACTGGCGCCGACGCCGTCATGGTCGGTCGCGCCGCTCAGGGGAGACCCTGGATATTCCGCGAGATCAGTCATTATCTCGCCACTGGCGCGTATTTGCCTTCTCCGTCTTTTGGCGAGCTGCGCATTTTTCTGCTGGACCACCTAGAAGAGCATTACCGGTTTTACGGCGAATTTACCGGCGTGCGGTCTGCCCGCAAGCATATAGGCTGGTATTTGTCCGGCATGCCGGACGCGCAAGATTTCTTGCCGCTGATCAACCAAATAAACAGTACACGCGAACAAACCCGCGCCCTAGAACAATGGTTTGACCGTCACCCACCCACCATGCCTGTCATACCGATGAGAACGGGGGCGGCCTGAAAGCCCCAGCCTTCCAACGCAAGAACGTTACAGCCTTAAAACCAATGAGCCAAATCAACCCCCTGGAACAATGTGTACGCGACCAGCTAAAGCGATATCTCGCTGATCTGGGCGACTCTCAGCCTCACGACATGCTTGCCATGGTCGTTAACTGTGTCGAGCGACCAGTACTGCAGATAGCCCTTGAACAAGCGCACGGCAATCAGTCAAAAGCCGCCGAGATACTGGGCATTACGCGCGGTACCTTGCGCAAGAAACTGCTGACACACAATATCCAGCCCTGACCTGTTCCTCACAACACTCACTATCCCATGAAAATCCAGACTGCCCTGCTTTCGGTTTCCGATAAAACCGGTATCGTCGAGTTCGCCCAAGCCTTGGCGCAACGCGGCGTCCGGCTACTGTCAACAGGCGGCACCGCCCGCCAACTGGCCGAGGCCGGCCTTGATGTCACAGAAGTGGCCACCCATACGGGTTCACCAGAAATTCTTGATGGCCGCGTCAAAACGCTGCACCCAAAAATTCATGGTGGACTGCTGGCCCGTCGTGATGATCCGGCCCACATGACAACCCTTGACGAGCAAGGCATTGCTCCTATCGACCTACTGGTTGTCAACCTGTATCCATTTCGCGAAACCATTGCCAAACCTGATTGCACGTTTGGCGACGCCGTCGAAAATATCGATATCGGGGGCCCGGCCATGCTGCGTGCGGCTGCCAAAAATCATGGCACCCCTGCTGGTGGCGTTACCGTAGTCATCGACCCTGCTGATTACTCACGCGTACTGGCCGACATTGACGGCCCGACAGGTCAGCCTTCCTATGCCCTGCGTCTTGAACTCGCAACCAAGGTCTATGCCCACACCGCCGCCTATGACGGTGCCATCGCGGCGTATCTCAGCAGTCTGGCCACAGCCGAGCCTGCTCAAGACGAAGCGCCTGCCCGCTCAGCCTGGCCGCGCACACTTACGGTACAGGTCAAGCAGCAGCAAGAACTGCGTTATGGTGAAAACCCACACCAGGCTGCCGCCTTTTATGTAGACCAGCCAGTCAAGCCTGGCTTGCTTGGCAGCTATCGCCAGTTGCAGGGCAAAGCGCTTTCCTATAACAACATTGCTGATGCCGATGCGGCATGGGAATGCGCCCGCAGCTTTCAGGGCAGCGCCTGCGTCATCGTCAAGCATGCCAACCCTTGCGGCGTCGCCATCGGCGATACACCCCTGCTCGCCTATCAACAGGCATTCAAGACAGACCCTACCTCTGCCTTCGGTGGCATTATCGCTTTCAACCGCCCTGTCGACGAAGCCACAGCTCAGGCCATCAGTAACCAGTTTGTCGAGGTGCTGCTTGCTCCCGGCTACTCATCCGAGGCGCTGGCTGTGTTTGCCGCCAAGAAAAACGTACGTGTACTCGAAATACCTCAGGGCAATGCCCAGAATGCCTTCGACATCAAACGCGTAGGTGGTGGCTGGCTGGTGCAAGATCCCGATCTTCATCAGATGGGCATCGAAGATTTCAAGGTGGTAACCGAGTTGGCACCCACAGAACAGCAAATGCTCGACCTGCGGTTTGCCTGGCGCGTGGCCAAGTACGTCAAGTCTAATGCCATCGTGTTTGTCGGCAACGGCATGACGCTGGGCGTGGGCGCCGGGCAAATGAGCCGTATCGACTCGGCCCGTATTGCCTCGATCAAGGCTGAAAACGCTGGCCTGTCGCTGGCAGGTTCCGCCGTGGCGTCTGACGCTTTCTTCCCGTTTCGCGACGGCCTTGATGTGGTGGTCGATGCGGGCGCAAGTTGCGTCGTGCAACCGGGTGGCAGCATTCGCGACGACGAAGTCATTGCCGCAGCCAACGAGCGGGGTATTGCCATGGTATTTACCGGCATACGCCACTTCCGCCACTAATGCGAATACTGGGCATCGATCCGGGCCTGCGCCGCACCGGCTTTGGGGTCATCGATGCCCAGGGCCAGCGGCTGCAGTATGTCACCAGCGGCACCATAGTGGTGCCTGCTGATCAGCCACTGGCGGGCCGGCTCAAGGTTATTCTCGACAATATCCGCGAAATCGTGCAAACCACCCGCCCTGACGTGTCGGTGATCGAGAAGGTATTCGTCAACGCAAACCCTTCCTCAACCCTTTTGCTGGGTCAGGCTCGGGGAGCAGCCATATGTGCGCTGGCTGACAGTTTGCTTGAAGTGCATGAATACACGGCATTGCAGGTTAAAAAATCAGTAGTCGGCAACGGACATGCAGCAAAAGAGCAGGTGCAGAAAATGGTGCAGCACTTGCTCGGGCTGAACGGCGTACCCGCATCCGACTCGGCCGATGCACTGGCCTGCGCTATTTGTCACGCGCATTTCCACCCGCTGTCCGCCAGGCTGCAGCAAACCGGGCAGCTCACGACCGGCTCGCACAGCCGAATGCGTGGCGGGCGCTTGATCGGCTAGACTTCATCCTAGTTCGGGAGAGCCTTGGCCTCCAGTAAAACACGGCCCCGCAGGGTTACGTCTATAAACACGTACCGTGTGGTCAGGCGCATAGTCAATTTTGCAGAGCAGCCCCAGGGCAGCGTGCGTTTTATCACCTAGCCTTATTGGGCAGTGAGTTGTGGAGCATCTAAATGATCGGACGCATTACCGGAAAACTGATTGAAAAACTACCGCCTATTGTTTGCATAGACGTGGGCGGCGTGGGCTACGAGATTGATGTTCCCATGAGCACGCTGTATGACCTGCCTGACACCGGATCAACCATAACGCTGTATACCCACCTGGCCGTGCGCGAAGACGCTCACACGCTGTACGGGTTTCTGTCCGCCAAAGAGCGTAGCGCCTTTCGGGCGCTGATCAAGGTTACCGGTATCGGCGCGCGCACGGCACTTTCTGTGCTGTCGGGCATGACGGTCGACGAATTGGGCGCTGCCATTACACAGCAGGAAACGGGCCGTTTAACGCGGGTTCCCGGCATCGGCAAGAAAACAGCCGAGCGCTTGTTGCTCGAGCTGCGAGGCAAACTGGGTGCCGACCTTCCGCATGTGCCTGGCACGCTCAACAACGGACGCGACGATATTATGAACGCGCTCTTGTCATTAGGGTATTCGTCCAGCGAGTCGCAGGCAGCACTCAAGAAGTTGCCCGAAAACATCGAGGTGGCCGAAGGTATCAGGCTGGCACTCAAGTCACTGTCGCGAGCATAAGAGGCGAAATCCCGTTGCTGGCCACTGACGTGCGCATAAAATAAGGAACTCCGCTTCTGTTTATTGTCGCGCCTATAAGGTGCGGAGTCCCACTTCTTATGCGACGGGGCCGTGGTAGTACAACGCCGCAACACGCTACGGCTACGCTGTGGGCCCACAGAACCCGATCGAGCCCACAACTGGTTGTTGGTTACCGCGAGAGATTGACGCCATGGATATCGCCGTGCTTTACGCGCCACAACACAGGCTGACGAGGCCCTTTCAGGTGGGCGGCAAGCGATCACTTGCCGCGAGTTGAGCGCCATAACTGGCAAGATCAACATTGCCACCGCTTAGCAATACACCCACTCTCATACCTTTCAGAGGCACGGCTTCATTCATGACGGCCGCCGCACCCAGGCAGCCGGTGGGTTCGACCACGATTTTCATGCGTTCTGCAAAAAACTGCATGGCCCGTACGAGCTGGGCATCGGTTACCGTGAGTATGTCTTTGACATGGCGTTGGATGAGCGGAAAGGTAAGCTGACCGAGAGCCTGCGTAAGCGCACCGTCGGCAATGGAGCTGGGCTGTGGAATACGCACGATGGCACCACTGCGAAATGACTGCTGCGCATCATTACCCGCCTGGGGCTCGACACCAAATACCTGACAATCAGGGCTGACCGCATGGGCCGACAAGGCCGATCCGGAAATCAAGCCACCTCCTCCCACTGGCACAAACAGTACATCAAGACCGCCTGCTTCTTCCAGCAGTTCTTTGACGGCCGTGCCCTGCCCGGCAATGACATCAGCGTAATCAAAAGGAGGAATCAGACTGAGGCCATCACGTTCGACAAACTGACGGGCTACCTGTTCACGGTCTTGCGTGGCTCGGTCGTACTCGATCACACGAGCGCCGTATTCTTGTGTCGCATTTTTCTTGGCGCGCGGTGCATCGGCGGGCATAACAATAGTAGCTGGCGCACCCAGCAGCTTTGCGGCTAGCGCTACCGCCTGGGCATGATTGCCAGACGAAAACGCCACCACGCCCCGGCGGCGCTGCGCTTCACTTAATGCAGCAATAGCGTTGTAACCACCGCGAAACTTAAATGCGCCGATGCGCTGAAAATTTTCACATTTGAAAAAAACCTGGGCACCCAGCCGAGTATCCAGCGTGCTTGAGCGCAATACAGGCGTGCGATGGGCAACCCCTTCAAGACGGGCGGCGGCTTTAAGGACATCTTCATAATCAGGCAGCGTGGCAGTCATGGGTATTCTTAAAAGAAAATTTCTGAAATAAACGAGGAAGGCACATCGAGCTTGCAGGGCGTAGATGACGGCTTGTTGCTTGTTGCTTGTTGCTTGTTGCTTGTTGCTTGTTGCTTGTTGCTTGTTGCTTGTTGCTTGCTACATGTTACCTGCCGGGTGCAACTTGTTGCGTATTTTGTTTTCAGTTTTCTGTTTATCGGCCGCCACCCGCCGCCTGTTGACCACTTGCTGCTTTCCGCCCGCCGCGCACTGCCCGTTATTTAACGCTATCTAATCCTACCCACTGCCTGCTATCTACTGCAGGCCGTCTGCCGCGTGCTGCGTGCTGCCTCGTCGCCTGCTGCCTGCTGCCTCCTGCTTGCTGCTTGCTGCTTGCTGCTTGCTGCTTGCTGCTTGCTGCTTGCTGCTTGCCATGCAATTATGCGTCACCATGTGATTGTCCGCACAGCGTCTACGCATCGGTTACCATTGCACTGTAAATATACTCAGCACATACCCCATGGCCATACATTCTGACTCGCTCTCCAGCGCTCCGGCCCCAGAGCGCATTGTCACCCCGCATAGCGCTTCTCCCAATGAAGAGTCCATCGAGCGCGCCCTGCGTCCGCGATCGCTCAATGAATACATCGGCCAGCATCGCGTACGCGAGCAACTCGAAATTTTCATTCAGGCTGCCCGCAATCGTGGGGAGTCTCTTGATCATGTTCTGCTTTTTGGCCCCCCGGGTCTGGGTAAAACCACGCTTGCCCATATTGTGGCGCACGAAATGGGTGTGCAGATGCGCCAAACTTCGGGTCCGGTGCTTGAGCGTCCCGGCGATCTTGCCGCCCTGCTCACCAACCTCGAAAAAAACGATGTGCTGTTTATTGACGAAATCCACCGCCTGTCGCCGGTCGTCGAAGAAATACTTTACCCGGCACTCGAAGACTTTCAAATAGATATTCTTATTGGCGAAGGGCCGGCAGCTCGCAGTGTAAAAATCGATCTGCAGCCGTTTACTCTTGTGGGTGCCACCACACGCGCCGGCATGCTTACCAACCCGCTGCGCGACCGTTTTGGCATTGTCTCGCGGCTCGAGTTCTACAATGCCGAAGACCTCACCCATATCGTCACGCGCAGCGCCAAGTTGCTCAATGCACATACTTCGCCAGAAGGCGCGGTTGAAATCGCACGCCGTGCGCGCGGCACGCCTCGCATAGCCAATCGCCTGCTCAGACGCGTGCGTGATTACGCCGAGGTCAGGGCCCAGGGCCACATAGATGCCCAAGTGGCCAACGCCGCCCTTGCCATGCTTGAGGTCGACCCACAAGGGTTAGACCTGATGGATCGCAAGCTGCTTGAAGCCATTATTCACAAGTTTGATGGTGGCCCGGTAGGCGTTGACAGTCTGGCAGCTGCCATTGGCGAAGAGCGCGACACCATCGAAGATGTAATCGAGCCTTACCTGATTCAGCACGGCTATCTGCAGCGCACCCCGCGAGGCCGTGTAGCGACCATGACCACCTGGCGCCATCTGGGCCTTACGCCACCTGCAGGCCCTGGCGGCACGCCCGAGCTGTTCACTTAAATTACCCACCGCCACTACAGCACGGGCAACCCCGCCACGCAACGCAGCAGCTCTTCACCGTAAGCTTCGCGCTTGCGCACGCCGATTCCAGTTATACCGTCAAGATCGTCCAGGGTTTGGGGGCTTTCAAGGGCCACTTCACGCAGCGTGGCATCATGAAAGATCACGTAGGCTGGAACGCCGTGGCTGCGTGCTACCTCGGCGCGCCACGTACGCAGAAGCTCAAACCGCTGCTGTGCCTCGGGCGGCAGGAGCACGGCCGGTTCTTTGCTACGCCCGCCTGTAGACCGAGCGCTGCGTGATTTTTTTTCTGATTCGCGTCGGAGCATGAGCGTATGCTCGCCTTTCAGCACAGCCCGACTGCTTTCTGTAAGCGTGAGTGTTCCGTAGCCCTCATGATCAACAGCCAGAAAGCTGTTGGCCAGCAACTGGCGCAACACGCCACGCCAGGCATTTTCAGACAGGTCAGCGCCTACGCCGAAAACAGACAAGGTGTCATGCCCATATTCTTTGATGCGGTCAGTGGGCTTGCCGCGCAATATATCAATGAGATGGCCCGCGCCAAAGCGCTGCCCCCGCTCGCGCCACAGACGGTAGACTGCCGAAAGTATCTTCTGCGCAGCAACGGTGCCGTCCCAGGCTTCTGGTGGCTCCAGGCAGGTATCACAATTGCCACAAGGCTGTATGGCCTGATCAAAATAAGCCAGAAGCCGCTGACGCCGGCATGACACGGTTTCGCACAAACCCAACATGGCATCGAGCTGAGCCCCCAGACGGCGCTTGAAAGACTCATCACCGGCAGACTCACTGATCATGCGCCGTTGCTGCACCACATCTTGCAGGCCATACGCCAGCCAGGCCGTGGCCGGCAGACTATCACGCCCAGCGCGACCCGTTTCCTGGTAATACCCTTCGACAGACTTGGGTAAGTCAATATGGGCCACGAAACGCACATCGGGCTTGTTAACCCCCATGCCAAACGCAATGGTGGCCACCATAACCCGCCCCTCTTCACGCAGAAATCGCGACTGGTTGTCAGCGCGCACCGCCTGACTGAGACCAGCATGGTAAGGCAACGCCGGGATGCCGTGCTCGCACAAATAGGTGGCCGTTTCTTCGACGCGTGCCCTCGATAAACAATAAACAATACCGCAATCGCCCTCGTGCTCTGCCTGAATGAATGCCAGTAATTGCCTACGCACCTCATTTTTTTCAATGATGCGATAACGGATATTGGGGCGATCAAAGCTGGCCACAAAATGCGGAGCGCCGCTCAGATCGAGTCGCTCGGCAATCTCGCTTCGGGTGGCAGACGTTGCGGTGGCGGTAAGCGCCAGCCGCGGAATACCTGGCCACTTTTCGTGCAACACAGACAGGCCAAGATACTCGGGCCTGAAATCGTGCCCCCATTGCGACACACAATGCGCCTCGTCAATGGCAAACAGCGCGATACGCCCCTGTGACAGCATGTCCATGCACCGGTCAGTCAGCAGGCGCTCGGGTGCGACATACAGCAAATCAAGTTCACCAGCGACAAAGGCGCGCTCAACCTCACGCGCCTCGCGCCAGTCTTGCGACGAATTAAGATAAGCCGCCCGCACGCCCAGCTCGGTCAGGGCATCGACCTGATCCTGCATAAGTGCGATCAATGGCGAAATAACAATGCCAGTGCCAGGCCTGACCAGTGCCGGTATCTGATAACACAGTGACTTGCCGCCCCCGGTAGGCATCAGTACCAGTGCGTCACCGCCATCGACAACATGGTCGATAATGGCCTGCTGCTCACCACGAAACGCTTCGTAGCCGAATACTTGCTGCAGAGTTTCGAGGGAAGATAAAGGCATGCGCAAAAATAACAATTAAAAAATAGACACAGAAAGCCGAACCCCTACATCATAGTCCCCGGTACGCAATTCGCGTCGGGTGCTGATGCCGACACGCAGATTGGGGCTGTACCAGAACTGCTGGGTCAAGCCAAAAAGGCTGCTGGAATCACCCGAAGTGGGGCTGAGCCGCTCAAACGTGCCGCTGATGTCGCCCCAGCGCCGGGTTGGCACGGTCGCCGACCATTTGTGGCGATTTGCTCCGACAGCGGCCGGGCCACTCGAATACGTACTGAGATCTACAAACCCGGCAGAATAATGTTCGTTCATCCACGACAGGGAAAGGTCTTCAGCCACGTCTACCGCATAACCAGCCTGATAACGCCAACCTTTGTACAGGCTGTGGCTGGCTTGTGCCACGCCAGCCGTCCAGGCACCCCACTGTGTTTCATACTCACCACCAAGACCTGTTGTGACCATGTGAGGCGCGACTTCGAGCTGGGACTCCATGGTCAGATCGGGTAATAGCCCATAACTGAACAGCACATGGGCCGCACGTTCACCATAATCGAGATCGCCCTCTTTGATATTGGGCGCACGGTCAATGGCTCCCAGCGAAACCGAATATGCCCACACGTCATCGGAACTGACTTGCCCTGCTTTCCTGGCCACGGTGATGCCACCCAGACTCGCCCCGCGAGCCCAAGCGGGTGCCGCAATGGCACGGTTTCCCAGAGAAACTCGCAGGCCCTGCTCTCCCTTGTACTGCCATGAACTGGTGCCCATCGCCCAGGGACGGTCAGCGGCAAGCGCTCGCCTATGGACTTTGCCCGACCTCCAGGCCGGAGCCCCACGCAAGCCTGGGGATCTATCGGAAACACGTGCGCGCCGGGGCTCTGGATGGCTGCTGGCCTGCCATGCATAGCGATTGGGAACATAGCCCGGCCCCAAGTCGGATTCGCCGTCATCGGGCGAAGCATTGCGGCCCGACATGTCCTCTGCCCCGTCCAGCGGCATGGCTTTCATAGGAGCCCGTTCGGGTACCGAGTACGCTCTCACTCCGCCCAACGCCCGCCATGGCGGCGGCGTGGCGCCGTTTGCCTGCGCCCGCACTGGCGTGGCGAGCGCCAACACAAGCAACAAAACCATAGACAAACCTTGACGAAAGAAATGCATAACAAAAAACAATGTAATTGAAGCTCGCTACAGTCGCGGCCCGCGCTTGGAAAGAGGGAAAGCAAGAGGCGCTACGGCCTGGAGCCAGGCACGACAGCACCGTGGTGCCAAGGAGCCTTGCGCCCTTATGATGCGGTTGCCTTGATTACTCTTGATCTGAGGAACGAGACCTGCGCTCAGGTGGATGATCAAGCATGGCTTCTGCGCTTGCATCGAGTGATCGCTTCAGGGCGCTGTATTTCTCAAGCACCGCAGACTTGTATACCACACCCAAAAGCGCCGGACGCTCTTCGTTTGTAACCACCGGCAAGCGCTCACCACGAAACTGCACAAAGTACTCTTGGGCCTGATCCAGCGACATGCTGGCGTGTAGAGTTTTGACAACATCACGACGCAGCACATCGCCAGCCCGCTTTTGACCCAAGTCACTCTGGCTTAACAATAAACTGGTCAGGTCTTGCTGCGCAATGACACCCTGGAAAATATTGTCGTCATCAACCACATACAAATACCTTACAGGGTAATCAAGAAACATTTGCAGCGCATCTTTGATCGGGGCACTGGCGGCCACTACCGTGTCAGCAGGCCGTACTAGATCGCTGATCATGGTGTAACGCAGGCGATGACGCAGTAAAGCATCACGCTCGCGCACGACCGTAACGTCATACATTGCCACCTCGGCCATTGCACGTGATACAAAATACGCCACCACGGCCGCCAGCATCAAAGGCAACACGATCTGGTAGCTGAGGGTCATTTCAAAAATCATTAATATGGCCATCAACGGCGCACTGGTGGCCGCGCCCAGAAAGCTGCCCATGCCGACAAGCGCATACATGTATACCGGCGCTTGCATACCTGGCCACAGCGCCGCCATAATTAGCCCGAACAGCGTGCCCAGAGCCCCACCCACAAACAGGGCGGGCGTAAACACACCCCCAACAGCCCCCGAGCCCACCGTAATGGCCGTGGCGAGCACCTTGCACACCAGTATGACAACAACAGCCTGCCAGGCCCATGAGGTATGCAGAAACGAGTACACCACGCTGTAGCCATTACCGGCAACCGGGGGCAAGAACATCAGCAATACGCCAACCAGAGCCCCTCCCAACCCCAACCGTAAGGGCAGCGGCAGCTTGGTTCGCCGGAACAGTTGGCGGGTAAGGTCGATAAATTTCAGAAACAAGGGCGCACCAAAACCGGCCAGCACGCCCAGGGCAACAAAAGGCAATACCTCAAGGCCCGGAATTTGCGGGATATCCGTCATGGCGTACGTAGTCTGATAATGCCCGGTCATGCGCATAACGATGTTGGCGGACGCAGCGGCCACCAGCAACGGCCCAAATGAACGCATTGACATCGACCCGAGCACGATTTCGGCTACAAACAGCGCACCCGCCAAAGGCGCACCATAGGCCGATGCCACACCGGCTGCCGCACCGCAGGCCACCAGCAATCGCAATCGTGCGGTACTGAAATAGATAAGACGGCCAAGCACCGACGCACACAGCGACGCCAGGTGCACCATGGCGCCCTCCCGACCCAACGAACCTCCTGATGACACTGAAAACAGGGATGACAGTGATCGCAGCAAGCCCTGCCGCGTTGACAGGCGACCATCGCCAATTGCAACGGCCTCCATGTAGTCAGCGTTGGCGCCGCCTTTCAACTTTGAGGCAGCCCAGAGCAACAAACCCGCCGTCACCCCGCCCGCGGCCGGAAGCAGAAGCCGCCCATACCAGGGCAAGCTGGTGATCATGCCGACAATAGAACCTCTCTTGCCAGTTGCCATGTGCTGAACCAAATCCATGCCCTGATGAAAGGCAATGGTGGCAAACGCGCCAAACACGCCTACCACCGCTGCCCAGCAAAGCATGGCAGGCATGTCGGTCAACCACGAGTAGCCCGCAAGCTGATTTCTTACAGACTGTACGCTGCGCTGGATCATGGTGAAACTGGCTCAGAAAAACAAATCATCATCGTGCACTGTATTTATGTATTTCAATTCATTTCCAGTAGCTTGCGCGTCCATGCTACACACGGCACACTGCATACTATGGAAACACCTCTTGTCAAAGTGCTTGTCGTCGATGACGACCCGGCCTTGCGCCAGTTGCTGGCAGATTATCTGAACCGGCACCATTACGATACCTTGCTAGCGGCCGACGCGGGCGATCTGGTCGAGCGCATTCAGCGTTATTCGCCCGATCTTATCGTGCTGGATCGCATGATGCCCGGTGGTGACGGCGCCGAAGCCTGCCGCCGCCTGCGTCAGCAAGGTGAAGACATTCCCGTTATTTTACTGACTGCGCGAGATGAAACCGTAGACCGCGTCATCGGGCTTGAGGCGGGCGCAGACGACTACCTGGGCAAACCGTTTGATCCGCGCGAACTGCTGGCCCGTATTGAGGCCGTGCTCAGGCGCAAAAAAGGGGCTTCTGCCCTCAATAAAGACAAGCCAGTTTCGTTCGGGCCTTTTGTATTCGACCCGGCCACCCGCCAGCTTATGAAGGACACAGAAGTGATCAAGCTGACAGGGGGCGAAGTCAACCTGCTGGAAGCGCTGGTCAGTAACCCGGGCAAGCCACTTTCTCGCGATCGGCTGCTGGCACTGGCCCGGGATGATGACGAAGGTATACGCAATGACCGAGCAATCGACATTGCCGTGCTTCGTCTGCGCCGCGCCATCGAAGAAGACCCCAAGCAACCGCGCTGGATCCAGACCGTTTGGGGTGTTGGTTACCGGTTTTCACCTTAATGCGCCGATTACCTTTGCCTCGTTCGCTATCGGCACGCATGGTGCTGTTGACGCTGGGCACCATTTTACTGGTACAGGCCGCTACTTTTACGACCGTTTCATATTATCGAAAAAAGTTTACGGCCGATGTAGCCGCTGAGCTTACAGCGACGACCATACGCACGTTGCAAGCCTCTCTGGCCGCCATCCCGGCCGAGCAGCGTGCCGATTTCGTAAAGCACGCTTCACGCAACGAGTGGCGGCTCTGGTCGCGCAGCCTGCCCTCGAACGCAAGCGTTTCAGGGCTGCGACCACACCATCACACCCGACCGCCTCCTCCTCCGGTTACTAAAGACATTCGCGAAAGCCTGCGTCTGTTTGTGCAGGAACTAAACGATCGGCTTGAGGGCAACACCCGGGTTGCATTGTCGCGCGGCCCAGAGCCACGCCTGTACATTTCGCTGCTCTCCGATAATGGTGCCGACGCCAACAGCTCAGAACGTGAATGGCTGGTCATTCCACTTGACCGCGTTGCCCCCCCAGTGGGAACGCCTGTAATCGTCATATGGCTGACGGGCATGGGCCTGCTCCTTCTGATGGCCGCCGCCTTTTCATGGCACATTACCCGACCCCTTACGCGTTTGGCCAGTGCCGCCGACAAATTTGCTGCAGGTCACCCCCAGCGGGTTACCCCGTCGGGCCCGCGCGAAACACGCGTCCTGGCCGAACGTTTCAACGCCATGCAAGACACACTGGCTGAAAACAGCGCCGTGCAGCGCACGCTGCTTGCAGGGCTGCCACACGACCTGAAAGGCCCGCTCTCACGCATGTGGCTACGTATCGAAATGGTTAATGACCCCACCTTTCAGGAAGGCATGCGTAAAGATGTGCAGGACATGCAACGCATGGTGGATCAGTTCATCGGCTTTGTGCGCGGTTCAGACCCCGGGTCGTATCATTTTTCGCCAATGCTTCTTAATGCCTGGCTGGAAGAACAGGTCATGGCCTGGGAAAGTGCTGGTAGCCCGGTCAGCCTCACCAGTCAGCCAGCGCAAGCACTACACGTAAACGCTGACGCGCTATCTCTGGGAAGACTGCTCGATAACCTGATCTCAAATGCACTAAACCACGGAGCCCCGCCTGTAGAGCTTACGCTGGATGAAAGCGACGGGTTTGCTGTGATTACGGTGACCGATCACGGGCCGGGCATTAGCCCCGAGCGTCGTGCCGAAGCGCTACGCCCTTTTTCGAGGCTGGATGAAGCACGCACCCGCACAGGCTCGGTCGGCTTGGGCCTGGCACTGGCAGACACCATCGCGCGCGCCCACCAAGGCACGTTAACGTTGGGGGAGGCCTCTTCGGGAGGCCTGCTGATCGTTATCAGGCTTCCTTTGAAGCCGACGTAAGTGCCTGGGGATGAAACGCCGGGGGTTCAGGGGCGATAGACAGGCCAAACATGTGCCAGTACACCCACAAATTGAAAATAAGCGCGACAGGCAGTGCGATGACACTTGCCGCCAACACCAGTCGCAATGACTCGACGGATGCCGCTGCATCCCAGATGGTGATGTTATCAAGTACAAGATAAGGGAAGAAGCTGTAGCCCAAGCCACCTAACAGCACCATGAAAACCAGCACGGTCAATGTAAACGGAAGAGCCGTGTTGCGGTAACTGCTGTGCATGGCTCGCTGCAGACACATCTCTATTGCCACAAAACTGGTCAACAGTATGGCCCACAACGCCAGCACAATCATGCCATCGAGGCCATCGCTCCATTTGAGAAAGACACCCGGGTTGGCGAACGCCAGCACCACCGTCACACCTACGGCGCCAGCAGCCGTCCAACGCACTGCCCTGCGCCCCCACCACGCCGCCCGGGCGCGCAGCTCGCCACCTACCCGCATCATGAGCCAGCTCGCACCGAGCAGGCAGTAGGCGGACAACGCGCAAAGGCTTACAAAGGTGGAAAACCCTACGTAGGTATCGCCTGCGCGATACGACACCACGATCTTACCCAGCAAAAACCCATGGGACAACGCCGTCAGCAACGAGCCCAATGCAAAACCAATAAGCCAGCGTGATTGCAAAGGCTGGGATGCTCGCATGCGCATTTCAAAGCAGACAGAACGCAACAGCGTGCCCAGTGCCAGCGCGCAGAGCGGCCCATAGAGCTGCCCCATGACGGCCCCCCAGGCACCAGGAAACGCCGCCAAAAAGAGACCAAGCCCCAGAAAAAGCCAGAATTCATTGGCATCGCGCCAGGGGCTGAGCAAACCCAGCATGCGAGGCCGCAAGCTGACCGGCGCAAAAAGAACCAGACACCCCACTCCGATATCAAAGCCATCGAGCACCGCCGCCGCGACAATAATGGCGTAAAACAGTGCAAAAAATACCAGCGGCATCCAGAAATCAGGTTCTTCTACCCCAAAGCCCAAGGCCATGGCCAGCGCATCGATCATGCCCGCCCCCTGTGTCGGGCCACTGGCACTACCCCATAGCGGGACACATGGCGCAGCATGGCGAAAAACCCAACAATAAACAGCCCGTAAAACAACATATAAGCGGCATAAGAAATGGCCAGAACGACAAAAGAGGTTTCGCCTGCGATCTCGCTAATGGTGATGGTGCCATTGACCGCATAAGGGTAGGCCCCCAGCAGCACATAGACGAGACCTGCAATCAGCATGGCCCAGCCAGAACAGCCCATGCCCACCAAAACCCGACGCCACACGCGCGACAGCGCACTGGCGTCGTACCCAACCCGGCGGGCACGCCAAAGCGTTATCCAGGCCACCAGCGCCATCAGCAAGCCAACCAGCCCGGCCAGACGAAACGACCAAAATGTGGCTGCCACCGGCGGCGACATGCCGCCAAACTGATCGAGACCTCGCAACCGCCCCTGGGCATCGCGACCTAGCCAGAAATCGCCAGTGCCTGGCCATACCCAGGCCGAGCGATTGACAGCATGTTCAGTGTCTGGCCAGGCAAACAGCACAATGTCGGCATCAGCGCCGCTATGCCAGTAGCCCGCTGTGGCGGCCGCCTTGGCGGGCTGGTAATGGGCGGTTACCTGAGCTGCTCCCGCTACGGCCAAGACCTGGAGCACAACGCACACAGCAGCAACCTTGGCCGC
The DNA here is from genome assembly GCA_013416395.1 of Alcaligenaceae bacterium. Lineage (GTDB taxonomy): Bacteria > Pseudomonadota > Gammaproteobacteria > Burkholderiales > Burkholderiaceae_B > Allopusillimonas. The sequence goes on along the minus strand of JACCEP010000002.1, from coordinate 253,762 downwards.
GAAGCGAAACGTGACCTGGCTGCTTTCGTCGCAGGGGCGACGCAGTGCTTGGGCGGCAATTACCCCCATGACCAGAAAGGCAGATGTCAACGCACTGGCCAGCAGAAAAAGCGCCGCGTACCAGGGCAGCGCCGGGTTGAAGACCACGCTAAGCCAGTCAGTGACACGGTAAGAATCATTAACCAGTTCGGCCCCAACCGGAACGTGGGCCCACGACACCAGCACCAGCAGCCAAAATGCCATAATCGTTGCCCCAAGCGCCACCATGCAGACCACCAGCGCATGCACTTTTGGGACAAGGCGACGCTCACCAAACAGCATGGCCCCGAGAAAACATGATTTGAAGACAAAAACCGACAGAATGCCGGCTGCCAGAAGTGGCCCAGCCACATCGCCGATTTTTCCCATTAGACCAGGCCAGAGACTACCAAGCTGAATGAGCACCGGCAGGCTGGCGGCGAAGCTGAGAATGAAGGCCAGGGCGAAAATACGTACCCAGAATCGATACGCACCGATATAGGGCGCAGGAGAGGCCAGCAGGCTGCGAACGCGAAAATAAGCCAGCATCCAGGCAAGCCCGAGCTCCAGCGCAAGAAACATCAGCATGAAACCCAGACTGGAAAAAAACTGGATTTGTGACAACCAAAGGGTCGAGTACGTCATAATGTCCGCTAGTTTAGAGCGAGTTGGCCATTTGTAAACCCGCTCAAGCAGCAAAATTTCGGGAACATGGCAAAATGCTTACTTCGCCAGTGTTTCCTGTGCCGGTGTTTCCTGTTTAGTGTTTTTTTATGACAACCTCGTCCATTCCAGCTCCAACCTCCAATTTCCTGCGCACCATTATCGACAACGATCTGGCGCAAGGTCGCTACCAAGACAAACGCTGGGCTGGCAAGCCAGGGCCAGCAGCCGTCCATGAGCAGGCCCCGCTCGACACGGCGCGCATACGCACACGCTTTCCGCCTGAGCCCAACGGTTATCTGCATATAGGCCATGCCAAAAGCATCTGTCTAAATTTTGGCCTGGCTACTGACTACCAGGGTGCCTGCCATCTGCGGTTTGATGACACCAACCCTGAAAAAGAAGAAGACGAGTATGTCAAAGCCATTATCGAGATGGTCGAGTGGCTGGGCTTTGGCTGGCAGTATGGCGATGAAGAAAATTGTTACTTCGCCAGCGATTACTTCCAGTACATGTTCACGTTTGCCCAGGCCCTGGTGCAGGCAGGCTATGCCTACGTCGACGAGCAAAGCGCCGATGAAATCCGGGCAAATCGGGGCACGCTCACCCAAAAAGGCACCAATTCGCCCTGGCGTGATCGCCCCGCCCAAGAGTCTCTGCGACTGCTGAGCGAAATGCGCGACGGCAAACATCCTGATGGCAGCATGTGCCTGCGTGCACGCATCGATATGGGTTCGCCCAATATGAATATGCGTGACCCGGTTATGTACCGCATACGGCATGTACCGCATCACCGCACGGGCGACGCCTGGTGCATTTACCCCATGTATTCCTGGGCACACCCCGTAGAAGACGCACTAGAACGCATCACACACAGTATTTGCACACTCGAGTTCGAAGACCAGCGCCCCTTCTACGACTGGATACTCGACCGTCTGGTCGAACTTGGCCAGCTGGCCGAGCCGCTGCCGCGGCAGTACGAATTTGCGCGTCTGCATCTCAGCTATGTTGTGACCAGCAAGCGTAAATTACTGCAACTGGTGCGCGAAGGCCACGTCCAGGGTTGGGACGATCCCCGCATGCCAACGCTGGCCGGCCTGCGACGACGCGGCTACACGCCCGCTTCCATTCGGCTGTTCTGCGAGCGGCTGGGGGTCTCCAAGGCAGACTCACGCATTGACTACAGCATTCTCGAGCAGGCTCTGCGTGACGACCTCGATCCAATCGCGCTACGCTCAGTAGCCGTTCTAGATCCATTGAAACTGATTATCACCAATTACCCCGAAGGCCAGACCGAGCTCTGCAACGCGCCGCGCAATCCTCACGACCCCGCTGCTGGCCGACGTGAGTTCCCACTTTCGCGCGAACTCTGGATCGAGCGTGAAGATTTCCAAGAAGAGCCGCCCAAAAAATACTTCAGACTCTTTCCGGGTAACATGGTCAGGCTCAAATACGGGTACATTGTGCGATGCACAGGTTGCGTCAAAAACGAAAACGGCGAAATCACCGAGGTGCATGCCGAATACCTGCCCGATACCAAAAGCGGTACCCCTGGTTCAGATTCGGTCAAGGTCAAAGGCAACATTACCTGGGTCAGTGCGGCGCATGCAGTACAGGCTGAAATCCGGCTTTATGACCGTCTGTTTTCCGAGCCCCACCCCGATACCGGCGACAAAGATTTTCTGCTGGCGCTCAACCCTGACTCCTGTCAGGTCATCCAGGCATGGATCGAACCGGGCACGTCCACAACCGACGAAATGCCGTTGCAGTTTGAGCGTCTTGGCTATTTTGTGGCCGATCGCAATGACTCAACCGCGCAAAAACCCGTTCTTAACCGAGCGGTAACGCTTAAAGACTCCTGGGCACAGAAAAAATGAGCGTGCAGGAATATTCTGACAATCTATTCACGAGAAGGCAGTGAGCGAATCTACCAGAAAACGTAAAGGCCAGCCGGCGCTAGATTTTAAAAGTGCCACCCTATATGCCGTACGTGTCGTGCTAAACAGTCACGACACTGACACGCTCGTCGAAGCCCTTGATCGACGCATGCGTGACGCAGGTACTTTCTTCGAACATGAGCCGGTTGTAATTGATTCCACTGCGGTTGAACAACGCTTAAACTGGAGCGCCCTGCTGCAGGCTTTACAATCGCACAACCTGCATGCTGTTGGTGTGGTGGCCACCGGCGACAATCTCGAGGCCGCGCAGCAAGCGGGGCTGACCGTTGTAGATCTGGCCAATCCAGTGCCACGGCCTGCAAGTACGCCAGCGCCTGACTCCGAGGTTCCGGTGGTCGCGCCGCCATCCGCAGGGCAAAACAAGCCCAAACAGGCAGCGCCCAAAAAACCCGTGTCAGGCCCAGAGGCTAGCGTCTCCCCCGCCGCAGATGACGCACCCGGAGACAGCCCGACAGAATCACTCCAGCACACGTCACTGCCTGAAATTGCTCCGGCAGCTATGGTGATCAATCGTCCGCTGCGCTCAGGCCAGCGTATTTACGCCCGCAACACTGACCTCATCGTTATCGGGGTTGTCAGCCAGGGGGCCGAAGTTATTGCCGATGGCAATATCCATGTGTACGGTCCCCTGCGCGGCAAGGCGATGGCCGGTGCACGCGGTGATACTCGTGCACGCATCTTCACCACCCAGCTTGACCCTGAACTTCTGGCCATTGCCGGCGTGTACAGGGTGATCGAAACCAGGCTGGACGATACACTGAAAAACCAGCCAGCCATCATCCAGCTTGACGAGGATGATGCAATGCATATCAAGGCTCTGGGCAAGTAACAGAATCCATCTTGTTGCCAGAATTCTTTAAATTAATGCAAACCTTGGCGGTATCGTCGAGGTTATGCATTACGATTACGTGATTTATCTAAACCAATAAGGAACTCTACCGTCATGGCGCGAATTGTTGTGGTGACTTCCGGAAAAGGCGGGGTGGGCAAAACAACCACCAGCGCAAGTTTTTCTGCAGGGTTGGCTATGCGTGGCCACAAAACCGTGGTCATTGACTTTGACGTCGGCCTGCGCAATCTCGACCTCATCATGGGTTGCGAGCGGCGTGTCGTGTACGACTTCGTCAACGTTATTCAGGGTGAGGCAACGCTTAACCAGGCACTGATCCGCGACAAACAGCTTGAAAATCTGTTTATCCTGCCTGCGTCACAAACGCGAGACAAAGATGCACTCACCAAGGAGGGTGTTGAAAAAGCCCTCAAAGAGCTCGGCGAAATGGGCTTCGAGTTCATTGTCTGCGACTCGCCCGCCGGTATCGAAACCGGTGCACTCATGGCTTCTTATTTTGCCGATGATGCACTTGTCGTAACCAACCCCGAAGTATCATCAGTGCGCGACTCTGACCGTATTCTGGGCATACTGGCCGCCAAGTCACGTCGCGCCGAAAAGGGCGATGAACCCATCAAAGAATTCCTTCTGCTTACGCGCTATAACGCCAAACGCGTTGCCGAGGGTGAAATGCTGTCACTGAAAGACATTGAAGACATCCTGCGCATCAAACTGCTCGGCGTCATTCCCGAGTCTGAATCTGTGCTGCAGGCGTCCAATCAGGGCATTCCCGCCATCCATCTGCGCGAGAGCGAAGTGGCCTTGGCCTACCAGGATGCCATTTCGCGCTATCTGGGCGAAGAAAAGCCCATGCGCTATATTGATTACGCAAAACCCGGGCTGTTCAAGCGCCTGTTCGGGGGGAAATAAGTATGTCTTTGCTAGATTTTTTTCGCGGCCAAAAGAAGACCTCCGCCAGTGTCGCCCGTGACCGTCTTCAACTCATCTTGATCAATGAGCGGGGTGATGGCATCACGCCTGACTATCTTCCAAGGCTTCAGAAAGAACTGGTCGAAGTCATCTCGCGCTATGTAAAGATCAACCCGGACGATATCAAGGTCAACCTCGACCGGCAAGATTCCCTCGAGATTCTCGAGGTAAAGATAGAGATGCCCCAGCTCGAACGATAGTCGTGCCAATGGTGGGGCCAGCCTGCTCCACCCTCAATCAAAATGCCCGCTTGCGCGGGCATTTTGACTTTATGGTGACTTTGGCACCAAATTGAACCTGTCTGCGCTAAGGCTCATCAGAGCGCGTAACGGCGCGGCGCAGCACGGGTAACAACATCACCTCGTTAATTTGTACCTCCGTCGCCCTGAAGGCCGAAGAGTGGTGCGGTAGTCAGGCACGGCATTAATCGAAAGCGGGCGAAGAGAAGAACTACTCAGCGCGACACATCAAGTTATGGCTTGCAGGCCTTTGTCGGCAAGGAGGTTTAGCAATTTGAGCGCCGGCCCTGCCGGCTGGGTGTCCCCCTGCTCCCACTTACGCACTGTGGACGCCGTTGTGTGCAGGTGCAGTGCAAACACTGGCTGGCTGAAATTAAGCGTTTCGCGCAGCTGCTTTATGTCGGCCGCACTGAACTTACGCACCAGTGGTGGGCAAATAGCGTCAAATTGCCGCATCGTTACCTTGCCGATCACGCCAGCATCGTGCAGCGCGACCATATCGCCACGCAAGGATTTAATGAGTTTGCTTGCCACAACATACCTCCAATAAAACGCCCATCTGCAGTGCTTTGGTCACGTCATCTGCCGATAGCTCCAGAAACACCTTCCCGACGAACTGCAATGCCTTTCTCTCGTCCTGCGTGATGTTCGCCTTGTCACTTTTAGGAAAGCCATGCAAGAACACGTAGCGGCTGTCAAGGCGTGCTGATAGCAATGTTCGATATCCGCCGCTTTTGCCGCCACCAGGACGAGGCACTCGTTTTTTGTAGAGAAAGCCACCTAGGTCCGCATCAATCAAACCGGCCTTCATTTCTTGAACTGCCTTGCACAAAGCGGTATCCGGTAGTTTCTCGCCTGCTTGCCAACGTGCAAAGTCTTTGCGCTTCAGCACATTCATGTATCGCGCTTCCTAAAATAGTACCCGATACGGGTATATTTTTCTAGCCCCCTCCTATGACGCCAAGAGGATAGGCTTATGTTCGCCTTGCGACGATTTTTTATCAGCCTACAACCTGCCGCACTGGAGTACCCGTGACGGGAGCATAGCGGAAGCGCATCTCTGTGACTTCATGGAATGTGAACATAAAGTCTAGCTTGACCGGGTTACCCTGGGCAGCCATAGCCGTGACCAAACATGCTTAACAAACCGTTCACCAAACAGGACTGAAGTGGGCTTGTCGTCTTCACCCGCACCGGTGCGGCACTGCACCCACGCGGAAATAAAAACACCCCGCCGGGAAAAATTTCCGGCGGGGTGTTCAACTATTAACGCATTGCCGACTTTACAACCTGAACAGTCATACAGACGGCTGCTGTGATCAGCGGTGTTTGCCTACCTGATCACCGATGACGCCACCAATAGCGGCACCACCTACTGTACCCAGTACGCCACCGCCCGTTATAACCGCTCCGGCGACACCGCCCAAACCTGCACCCGTTACAGTGCTTTTCTGACGATGGCTCATGGAATCCCATGAAGAGCAGCCAGCCATGGCGACGGCGAGTATGCCTGTTGCGCTCAGCTTGGCAAGAGTGGTGAATGTCATCTAATACCTCCAATTGCTACGATGATGCTTTTACATTACTCGATGTTTCTCGCAAATCGCAAACAAAAGGTTGATACGCTTGTGAGCGTACGCAACAGTTGTTTCAGACACCGTTCACCCTGCTTTAATCAGTGCAAGCACCTCCCGAAAATGGGGATGTTCAGGGGTATCCAGCCATTCAAACATGGCCATTTCGGCCGTAACTTGTTCAAGACCATGCTGATTCCAGCGAGTGCAAGCCATGGCATGGTCTGTGTCACGCCGCGAGCCCGCGCAGTCAGCCACCAGCACAGGTGAGAAACCCTGCCGGGCCAGGCCCAGGCCGGTTTGTAACACGCACACATGGGCTTCAGTGCCAATTAACAACACGCGCGGACGACGTCGTGGAAACTCAGCAAGAAAATGCTTCTCGCGCGTGCCATCAAAATGAGTCTTATGAATGACATGATCCACGTGCGCCTGCAACAGGGGGCTGGTGGGCCCGATTTTCTGGGCGTAATGCTCGGTGGCAATAACCGGCACATTCAGCAATTTTGCCGCCTGCGCAAGACGCTCGGCACGCTCTACCAAAGCCTGATGATCAGGAATTGCCGGGAGCAGGCCCGTCTGCATATCGACAATTAGCAACACAGAGTTATGGGTACTGAGAATAGGCATGTGTCGACTCCTTGCAGTCGCTCAGGGCTGAACGCGCTGCCCGTGTAATACACCGCAGGGGGGCGGCCCCACCTTGATGGCTGTCTGGTCTGCTAGCGAACGTATGACGCAAGCGGCGGCGTGTGCCGCTTGCGTCTACTGCTTTACTGCATTGCCGCATTACAGCTTTATAGCTTTACAGCTTTGCTGCGTTACTTCAGCGCCTTGTAACGCAGGCGACGGGGTTTGGCCCCCTCTTCGCCAAGGCGACGCTTTTTGTCTTCTTCGTACTCTTGGTAGTTACCATCGAAGAAAACGACCTCAGAATCACCTTCAAAGGCCAGTATATGCGTGGCAATGCGATCCAAAAACCATCTGTCATGGCTGATCACCATGACACAACCGGCAAATTCAAGCAGAGCATCTTCAAGTGCCCTTAACGTTTCAACGTCAAGATCGTTGGAGGGCTCGTCAAGCAACAGCAAGTTGCCGCCGGTAATCAAAGTTTTGGCCAGATGCAGACGCCCACGCTCACCACCCGACAGCTTGCCCACCACTTTGTTCTGGTCGCCGCCCTTGAAGTTGAAGCGACCCAGGTAGGCGCGCGATGGCATTTCGAAACGGCCAACCGTCAGCAGATCAGCACCATCGGCAATGGTTTCAAACACGGTTTTGTCGTCAGGCAACGAATCGCGAGACTGATCGACAAACGCAACCTTGACCGTCTGGCCGATTTTCACCGTGCCGGAGTCAGGCTGCTCTTGGCCGGCAATCATGCGGAACAGAGTTGATTTACCGGCGCCGTTAGGGCCAATAATGCCGACAATGGCGCCCGGTGGCACCTTGAAGCTAAGGTTGTCTATGAGCAGGCGGTCGCCATAACCCTTGCTGACGTTTTCAAACTCGACCACCTCATTACCCAGACGCTCGGCCACCGGGATGAAAATTTCCTGGGTTTCGTTACGTTTCTGGTATTCGTGTGATGAAAGCTCTTCGAACCGCGACAGGCGTGCCTTGGCCTTGGCCTGGCGACCCTTGGGGTTTTGTCGCACCCACTCAAGTTCTTTCTGGATGGTGCGCTGGCGTGCAGATTCAGACGCTTCTTCTTGCTTGAGGCGGTCATCTTTCTGTTCGAGCCAGGACGTGTAATTGCCCTTCCAGGGAATGCCGTGGCCGCGGTCAAGTTCGAGTATCCATTCAGCGGCGTTATCGAGAAAATATCGATCGTGAGTAACCGCAACCACAGTGCCCGGAAACTTGCGCAAGAACACTTCAAGCCACTCTACGCTTTCAGCATCGAGGTGGTTGGTGGGTTCGTCGAGCAGAAGCATATCGGGCTTGGAGAGCAGCAGGCGGCAAAGTGCCACGCGCCGTTTCTCGCCGCCTGACAGCTTGCCTACTATGGCGTCCCAAGGCGCAAGACGCAATGCGTCGGCAGCAATTTCCATCTGATGCTCGATATCGTCAGCGCCACTGGAGGCCGCCGCCGCAATAACGGCCTCAAGGTCGGCCTGCTCGGCAGCAAGCTTGTCAAAATCAGCATCGGGATCGGCATAGGCCGCATACACCTCATCAAGGCGCTTGCGGGCGCTGAACAACTCGCCCAGACCTTCTTCGACCGACTGGCGCACCGTGTGCTCGGGGTTGAGCTGAGGCTCCTGGGGCAGATAGCCGATCTTCAGGCCCGCCATAGGAATAGCCTCGCCCTCGATCTCTGTGTCTACACCTGCCATAATCTTGAGCAGCGTCGATTTGCCCGAGCCGTTAAGGCCGAGCACGCCGATTTTGGCGCCCGGGAAAAACGACAGTGAAATGTCGCGCAGAATATGCCGCTTTGGGGGCACAATTTTGCCGACGCGATTCATCGTATATACGTATTGAGCCATGACCACCGGAAAAAAAGTAAAGCGTTGAAATGAAAGGCTTGATTGTAGGCGTTATCAGTCGTCACCGTGCTAGAGCAGGCGACCATGCACTAAAATAGCCGATTGTTAACCTTCGGGCCATCCGGGCACGCAACCATGACCGACAGCCAGCTTCCTCCGCTTGTATTTACCTCTGACGAACTCGACTTGCTCGGCAACACTGCCGACGCGCTCTCCGCCTACATGGGCAAGCCCGTGCTGGCCGAACTTATGGACGCAGAAGAAACCGGCTTCGAATGGGTAATCTTCGCCGTGCCGCTAGACATCGAAGAAGACCCAGAAGACATTACCGTAGTACAAATTGGCGGCAAAGGTGCCCGTTTGCTTGGCAACAAGGGCGGCATGGATATCGAAGACGGTGATGTCTATGACTGTGAGTGTCTGTGGGCCATACAGCTTTCAGATCTTGACCCAGTCCGCTTCATCAAGGTCGATCAGTCGGGCGAGGAAGTCGCCTGGACAGACACGCTGGCCGAGATTTTGCCCTTTGTCGTTCAGGACGAAGGCCTGCTGCCTGATGACGATGATGACGACGAACAAGATGATGCCGACGACGACAACGGGCCTGATGACGACGCAGAAGGGGCTGACCCCTTTGCTCCCTACCGCCCGCGCACGCTGCATTAACGCTAAACGCCTCTGCCCCGACGCGATTGCCGTCACGCCCGGGCGCATGGCCTGCGCCAACGCCCGTTCATGTTGATTACAGGCCCTAAGATTGGCTCAGTCGCCGTCGATCCGGGCATCCAGCCAACCACGCAAGGCATTTGAAACGCGCACGGCCTGGGCCTCGATCAGCATCTGGCGGGGCACGGGCGCTTCACGCACCAGGCCTTGGTCGAGTAATGCCTGGCGCATCACGCCCGGCAACAGGCCTGCAGAGACGGGCGGCGTTAACCAAACGCCCGCATCATCCTGCACATAGAGGTTGCTGCGGCTGCCTTCGCAAACCTGCCCCTGCTCAGTGCAATACACCACATCAAAGTACTCAGCGTGCGCTGAAAGCCAGGCTTGTGCGGGCTCGTACCAATGACGGCGTGTGGTTTTGTGCACCAGCCAGAACGCATCGGCCACAAGCGGCTCAGGCGCCAGTTTCAGTTTTACGGGCTCTGGGGTAGGCGGCAAGACGGTACTTTCCAGCGAACACCTGCCGCGATCATTAAGCAGCAGGCGCAGACGAAACGTGCCGTGTGCATCTACATTTGCCAAAGCCTGCTGTATGGCCTGTGTGATCTGTTGGCCATGCCAGGGGTAACCCAATGCCTGGGCTGAGGCTTGCAGCCGACGCATATGGCCTGCCAGCAGTTCAATTTTTTGGCCCGGCTCAACACGCATGGTTTCGATTAACTGCACGTGGGCGTCGTCGGAGCCATGCCTGGTGGCTATTTTTGTGATCGCTGTCATGATTGACGCTTTGCGTCGGCCCGACTTTCAAAAGACCACTGTGATGATCGCGAAGACATACCCACCTCTGACGGTTTTTGCGTGCCACTTACGGTACTTGGTGGCTGCTCTGCACTGGGCACTTCGTCAACAAACCCAGGCGGCGATCCCAAAATGCGGGCTTTCCAAAGGCATTCCTGCCACTCCAGCTCAGGTTCGGAGTCGTAGACGATACCCCCTCCAACACCAAACACCCCATGAAAACGCCCGTCTTCCGGCGCGTCACCCTGCATGGTAATGGTGCGTATGGCAACGTTAAGCGAACAGTCACCGTTGGGCGCCAGCCAGCCTATGCTGCCGCAATAAATACCGCGCTCTGCCATCTCGCGTTCGCGTATTTTTTTCATGGCAGCAATCTTGGGTGCGCCCGTGATTGAACCGCATGGAAACAGTGCCCGCAACAAGGTCTCTAGCGAAGCATCGGGCGCCTGCGCCGTCACCGTCGACGTCAGTGTCCAGACCGAAGGGTATCGCTCGAGTGTGAACAAAGCGTCGACCTTAACCGTGCCCGGTGTGGCCACGCGACCCAGGTCATTGCGCAACAGATCGACAATCATCAAATTCTCGGCCCGGTTTTTCTCGCTGTGCAGCAGTTGCTGACCAGACTGATGATCTTGGTCTGGGTCGGCAAAACGCGGTGCAGTGCCCTTCATGGGCCGTACCGTAAGGGTGGAGCCACTGCGTGAAAAAAACAATTCCGGGGAAAACGACAACAGGGTACGCCCCTCATCTTCAACATAGGCAGCATGCGCGCAGGGATGACGACTGGCAATCTCGCGGTACAGTGTCTGTGGCGACAGGCAGGTTTCAATGGCAATGGGAAACGTATAGTTGGCCTGATAGATCTCACCGCGGGCGATACTGCCCCGCAAAGCCTCGATATGATCAAGATAACGACTTCGCGGCATTAACGCCGTGGCTGACAGCAGCGACGCCTGCATGTGCGCTGCAGACAGCGCAGCCGCCGGAGCTATAGGCTGAGCTGTAGTGTTAGCTGTAGGCTGAGCTGTAACCTGATCCGCAGCCTCTGCAGTGGCCTTTTCAGTAGCCATTACATTAGCCTCTGCTGCAGCCCCTGCAGTGGCCTGAGCAGACGCCGCGAGCCGCGTATGCATACCCGCTGCCTTTAGCGTGCCAGAGCCTGCCCTGGCATGTTCAGGCATGCTGTTGGCAATCGCTGCCGAACCAAGCCCCTGCCATACTGGAACATGCTCGGCTTCCTGGTACACCAATGCCGTCAGCCTGGGCCTGTTGCTGCCCCCAGACAAGCGGTCGCCAGCCACGTCACACATGCTGCTGGGCTCCAGCCACTCACCCAGTTCATAGTCAAGCAGTAACGCAACCCAATAGCCACGTGCCTGCGCGTCGGCAATATCGCGAAATGCCGCATCAAGCCCCGACGCCGACGTAACTGCAATGCGATGGCTAAATTGTTTTAGCTCGAGCGCCTTACCCTCAAGGCGATTTTCAAAGCGGCACAGCATCTGGCTTTACCTCGTTCGCCTGCTGGCCGGCTTTAAGAAACCGGACCAGTGCCTCGCCCGTATGTGATACCGGGCTTCGGGCAATAACGTCCTCGGGGGTACCCTGCACAACCAGGTGGCCACCGCCTGTGCCGCCTTCCGGGCCCAAATCGACCATCCAATCGGCCTCAGCAATAATGTCAAGATTGTGCTCAATAACCACCACGGTGTTGCCGGCCTCGACCAAACGGTGCAGTACGTTGATCAGCTTTTCGACATCGGCACCAGAGAGCCCAACCGTGGGCTCATCCAGCACGTACAAGGTGTGCGGCAGGCGCGACGCGCGCCCGGTCTTGACCACCCCTTCATCCATGCGCGCTTTGGCCAGCTCTGTGACCAGCTTGATGCGCTGCGCCTCACCCCCCGACAGGGTGGGCGAAGGCTGGCCCAGCGTCAGATACCCCAAGCCTACATCTTGCATCAGCTGCAAAATACGTGAAATTCTTGAATGGGCACTGAAAAAGCCGACGGCTTCATCCACTTCCATTTTGAGCACTTCGCCCGCGCTTTTTTCACGCCATGTAACGTTAAGCGTGTCGCGGCTAAAGCGTTCACCGTGGCATGCATCGCACAGCACTTTGACGTCGGGCAGAAAACTCATTTCTATGGTGCGCATGCCCTGCCCTTCACACACCGGGCAACGGCCATCGCCTGTGTTAAAGGAAAAGCGCGTCGCCGACCAGCCGCGCACGCGCGCTTCACGCGTACCGGCAAAGAGCTTGCGCACATCATCCCAAAAGCCGACATAGGTTGCAGGACAAGAGCGGGGCGTTTTGCCGATGGGTGTCTGGTCGACCTCTAGCACACGATCAACCTGATCCCAGCCTTTGACCTCAACGCAGCCCTTCCAGACCGGCACCTTACGCTGCGACACTGCCAGCGCAATATTGTCGAGCAATACTTCACGCGCCAGCGTAGATTTACCCGAGCCTGAAACGCCTGTGATAACACTGAGGCGACCAACCGGGATACGTGCATTGACGTTATGCAGATTATGCATATGGGCACCCAGCACTTCAATAACGGGGGTTTCCTTGTCGACAGTGCGTCGGCCATTCATGGGGTGCTGCAACGGATGCTTCAGAAAGCGGCCGGTCACTGACGCCGGGTTGTCCATGAGATCTTGCGCTGTACCCTGTGCTACCACCATGCCGCCACGCACACCGGCACCCGGGCCTATATCAATAATGTGGGAGGCTCGCCGTATGGTGTCTTCATCGTGCTCAACCACCACCAGCGTATTGCCATTACGCTCGAGCGTAGCCAGCGCGTTCAGAAGAATTTGGTTGTCACGCGCATGCAGGCCGATGGTTGGCTCGTCCAGCACGTAACACACGCCCTGAAGATTGGAACCCAACTGTGCCGCCAGGCGGATTCGTTGCGCCTCACCGCCCGACAGCGTGGGTGCGGCGCGGTCCAGCGCCAGATAACCCAGGCCGACTTCTTGCATGAAATTAAGACGCCCCTGCACCTCGGTCAGAATATCGCGGGCAATTTCGGCCTCGCGACCACGCGCCACCAGGCCGGTAAAGAAAGACTGTGCATCAGAGACCGGCATGGATGCCAGCTGGGCTATAGAGCGGTCACGCCATAAAAAAGCCCGCGAAACCGGATTGAGGCGCTCGCCGTGACAGGCCCGGCACGGCTCAGTCTGCCCTTCATAACCGGCATTCCATGCACTTTCTTCACCCGTCTGTTCCTCATCAAACCCTGAAAGCTGCAGCCCTGTACCGAAACAGCTCGTGCACCAACCATGTTTGGAGTTGTATGAAAACATGCGTGGATCAGGCTCAGGAAAGCTTGTGCCACAACACGGACACGCACGCTTGACTGAAAACTGGTGATACTGCGCCGATACGCCCAAGCCTGCCTCACGCCGCAGCTCCAGCGATAAGGTGTGGTCGTCAGTAAGGTCAACCAGTACGCCCATGGTGCCATGCCCGTGTTCAAGTGCACTGCGAACCGCCGTGCGCAGGCCTGCTTCGTCATTCGAGTCGACCAGCAGATCGGCCACGGGAAGTTCTATCGTATGTTCTTTATAACGATCAAGACGGGGCCATGGCGCGACGGCGATAAACTCACCATCGACGCGCAAATGCGTATAGCCTTTGCCTGCAGCCCATTTGGCCAGGTCGGTGTAATACCCTTTACGGGCAACCACCAACGGGGCGAGCACACCAATATGCCTGCCTTTGTAATCGCGCATAATCTGCGCCACGATTTGTTCCGGCTTTTGCGGCTCGACCGGAACATGGCAGGTAGGACACATCTGAGTGCCCAGTTTGACGTACAGCAGGCGCAGAAAATGGTGAATTTCTGTCATGGTAGCCACCGTCGACTTGCGCCCGCCACGACTGGTGCGCTGCTCAATGGCCACCGTAGGCGGAATACCGTAAATGGCGTCAACATCAGGCTTACCCGCTGGCTGCACAATGGCCCGCGCATAGGCGTTTAATGATTCAAGATAACGGCGTTGCCCTTCGTTAAACAAAATATCAAAGGCCAGCGTCGACTTGCCCGAGCCTGACACGCCAGTAACTACCGTAAAGGTGTCACGCGGAATGCTGACGTTAATACCTTTCAGATTGTGCTCGCGCGCATTGAGAATATCTATGCTGTGGTTGTCGCGACGACGCCGCAGCGCAGTCTGCAGTGGTGTGCCTGCTTCGGCCCCATACTGGCGCTCAGGCTCGGCAAGCAGACGTGCCGCCTGCGAACGGTCTTCATACACAATGGCTGAGGTGTAATCAGCAAGCGCCTGGCCGGTGTGCGACGCAGCATTGGCGGCCAGGTCTTCTGGCGTACCTACGCCCACCACTTCGCCCCCGGCGTCACCCCCCTCAGGCCCCAGGTCAATGAGCCAGTCTGCCGCACGGATGACATCGAGGTTATGCTCGATGATCAACAACGAATGCCCGGCGGCGAGCAGCTTGCGGAAAGCCTGCATCAGCTTTGCCACATCATCAAAATGCAGCCCGGTGGTAGGCTCATCAAACAGGAACAGGCTGCCCTTCTTTGCCACCCTGGCCGACGAGATGCCGCTGCGGGAGGCAGCCGCCAAATGGCCGGCCAGTTTTAACCGCTGCGCTTCCCCCCCCGACAAGGTGGGCACGGGCTGACCCAGGCGCAAGTATTCGAGGCCAACATCGGCGAGCGGCGCAAGCGCCCACTGCACGTCACGCAGGCCACTGAAAAACGACAGGGCCTCTGACACCGTCATCTCAAGCACTTGATCAATGGACGCGGTGCGCCCGAGGTGTTCAACCTGCACCTCCAGCACTTCGGGCCTGAAACGCTTGCCGTCGCAGTCAGGGCAACGCAGGTAAACATCAGACAAAAACTGCATTTCGACGTGTTCAAAGCCCGTGCCACCGCAGGTGGGGCAACGCCCATCGCCAGTATTAAAGCTGAACGTACCGGCGGTATAGCCACGCTCGCGGGACATCGGCGCCTGTGCAAACAGTTTACGCACAGAGTCGAATGCGCCAACGTAGCTGGCCGGGTTTGAACGCGCTGTCTTGCCAATAGGCGTTTGATCGACCATAACGACATCGGCCAGCATCTCTACGCCAAGCAGGCGATCAAACTCGCCCGGCGCTTCGGTCGGTTTGCCGTGTTGTTTGAGAATGGCCGGGTAGAGTACATCTTGGATTAGCGTAGATTTGCCTGAGCCCGACACGCCGGTTACACACACCAGCCGACCCAGCGGAATAGACACCGATACATTTTTGAGGTTGTTGGCGCGAGCACCTTCCAGAATAAGCCTGGGCGTGTTGGGTGCCACAGGCATGGGTCGCGGGGCTTCGACACGAAGTCGACCGCCCAGATAGTTACCGGTCAGCGTATCAGCATTGCGCAACTGCGCAGGTGTGCCATCGAATACGATGTTGCCCCCCCGCTCACCCGGGCCGGGGCCCATATCCATGATGCGGTCGGCTGCAATCATTACCTGCGGGTCGTGCTCTACCACGACCAGGGTATTACCGTTGGCCCGCAGTCGGTGCATGACCTCAACCACCCTATGCATGTCGCGCGGGTGCAGCCCTATGGAGGGTTCATCCAGCACAAAAAGCGTATTAACCAGCGACGTGCCCAGCGCAGTGGTCAGGTTAATGCGCTGCACCTCACCGCCCGACAGGGTGCGGCTTTGGCGGTCGAGCGACAAATAGCCCAGCCCCACATCGCATAAAAACTTCAGGCGTGTGCGTACCTCGGAAAGCAGCAAATCAATGGCTGCGTCAATATCGGCCCCAAAGCTGATGTCGACGAAATAATCGCGCACACGCTGTATAGGCAGGCGCATGAGGTCATGAATACAGAGCCCGGGCAAGGCGTTGAGCTGCTCGCGCGTCCAGGAGGCATGCACTGGCATAAAGCGCGGATAGGCATCGTCTTGCTCGCGGTGCACCCCATCGCCCACCCGCCACAGCGTTGCATCGGGCTTGAGCCTAGAACCATTGCAGGTTGGGCAGGGCGTGTAGCTGCGATATTTGGACAAAAGCACACGCACATGCATTTTGTAGGCGCGTGATTCGAGCCAGTCAAAAAAACGCTGCGCCCCATACCATTGCGTTTTCCACGCCTGCTGGCCGCCCTTCCAGTCGAGGGTACCGTCAATAACCCAGCGTTTCTCGTCGTCGTCCAGATCCTTCCAGGGGGTGTCAAGACGCACCTTGGCGGCGGGGGCGTAGCGCTCCAGCTCGGCCTGACACTCTTTGTAGCTATTGGTCTGCCATGGCTTGACCGCGCCCTCACGCAAGGTTTTGGTTTCATCAGGCACGACCAGCCCGTAATCAATTCCCATGACACGACCAAAACCGCGACACGACTCACACGCCCCCAGAGGCGAATTAAACGAAAACGTGCTGGGCAATGGCGGGGTGTATTCAATATCGCACTGCGCGCAATGCAAACGACTACTGAATCGCCATACGGTTTCTTGAGCCGCTTCGTCGCCCGATTCAGGCATGGCATGCACGGCAATGTGCCCATCACCCTGCTTTAGTGCAGCGTCAAGGGCCTCCATGACGCGCTCTGCCTCGGCAGAGCCGTAGCGGAACCGGTCTTGCACCACATGCAGGACCCGGCGCTGCTCAGGCTTAGGCTTGGCGCGCTTGCCTTTGGCCTTTTTGGGCACGGGCGGTGTGTACAGGCGAGTTTCTTCGTGATGAACCCTGGTATAGCCCTGCTGATCAAGAAACCCGCGCACCTCATCTTCGGTGTAGTTGGCAGGAATGACCACCGGAAAGGTAATGACAAGCCGTGGGTCGTCAGGCTGACTGAGAACCGCCAGTTGCTGGCAGATGGATTGGGGGTTGTCACGCCGCACCTGCTTGCCACAGCAACGACAGTACAACCGCCCCAGGCGCGCAAACAACAGCTTGAAATGATCGTTCAGCTCGGTCATGGTGCCCACGGTGCTGCGTGAATTGCGCACCGGGTTGACCTGGTCTATGGCAATGGCGGGCAAAATGCCCTCGATGCGCTCGACCTGGGGTTTATCCATGCGATCGAGAAACTGTCTCGCATAGGGCGAGAAGGTTTCGACGTAGCGGCGTTGACCCTCGGCGTACAGGGTGTCGAAAGCCAGTGAACTCTTACCCGAGCCTGACACACCAGTAACGACCAGCAGCTCGCCGGTTGTGATGGAGACGTCGAGGTTTTTAAGGTTGTTCTGGCGGGCGCCAAAGATGCGTATCTGTGAACTCATATCGCTATGATAATCGCTCTTTTGGCAATGCTCACCGATTACCTTGATGCCGCATCAACTTGGGCCCGCCTGTACCGCTTAAGCCTGACTTTTTGTGGCCCAACACGGTTCTGGGGTAGAATGTTGGGTTAACTGAATTTATGGGCCTTGCACGCCAGCCTGGCCTTTCATGCAAAGACCGGAGAATTATCATGGCAGAAATCAAACGCAACCGTCGCAACACCCTTGAACGCCGTTGCCTGGGCAAGGCTTTCAAGCGTCTTTTTGTGCGCGCGCCTAAAGGCGTGTTCAAAATGCTTGAAAAGGTCAAGCGCGCCTAATCACGGCAACGCGCTGGCTCTTTGCCAGTGCAATGGGGGCTAGCCCCCAAGCGTGATCAGGTTGCACCAGGCAATACTGCATGGTCTCTAGTACAAACAGCCTAAAGACCAAAAACTGGCACATTCACGTTGAATACGTCAGTTTTGCTTGTATCCTGTTGTAAGGTTGGCAAGAAATCCGCAGAACTCCAAACTGCGGGTTTTTTTTCGCCTATCATCACGGCATAGCAGTACATAAAAGAAAATTCTATGTCTATATGGCGTCACCTTTTTACGGTCGTAACCCCCACTTACAATCGGGCGCACACGCTTGAGCGTCTGTACCAGTCGTTGTGTGACCAATCGTTTCAAGACTTTGAATGGGTAATCGTTGATGACGGTTCCACCGACGATACACGCACGATGGTTATGGGCTGGCAGCAGGAAGCCAGTTTCCCCATTCACTATATGTGGCAAAACAACCAGCACAAAAAAACCGCCTTTAACCGTGGTGTGCAGAAAGCCAGCGGTGAGCTGGTCGTGGCCATAGACAGTGACGACAGCCTCGACGCCAACGCGCTGTACAGCATGGCCAGTGCGTGGAACGAAATCCCGCTAGATGAACGAGAGCATTACGTCGCCATTACCGGCCTCTGTGCCCGCCCCGACGGACGTATTGTGGGTGACATGTATCCCAGCGATGTGTTTGACGCCACTTCACTCGACATGACCTTCAAGTACAGGGTCAGGGGGGAAAAATTCGGCTGTCTTCGCACTGACGTGTTGCGCCAGTTTCCGTTTCCGGAAGAAATCGCCGGCTTTGTGCCTGAAAGCCTGGTCTGGCGAGCCATTGCACGTGCTGGCTACCTCACCCGCTTCGTCAACCAGGTGTTCCGGGTGTATTACGACAGCCCCGATTCGCTGTCGCATCAGGGCCGTAACAGCCAGCAACACGCACTGGGGCTGTGGCTGCTGGCCAGAGATACCGTCGTCGAGTGCCTGCCCTGGTTTCGTTATCGTCCCCAGGCGTTTCTGATGGCGGCGGCACGCTACACCAGATTTTCTTTACACATGCGCGATAACCACCAGGAACAACCCGACGGCTGGTCACTGAAAGGCTTTGCGCCGCACTTGCTGGTCTGCCTGATGTGGCCCGTAGGCCTTTTGCTGTATGTGCGGGACCGAGTGCGAACCTGATTTTGACCCAAGCTGCCGCAACAATCCGCTATTTTGTTGCTTTCAGCAGTTCGCGCGCGATGATCAGTTTTTGAACCTCGGTTGCACCTTCATAAATTCGCAAGGCTCGAATATCGCGATACAGCCTTTCAACCGGCGTATTGCTCACCAGCCCCTGGCCGCCAAACATCTGCAGCACACGGTCTATCACCCACTGGGCAGACTCTGTTGATGCCATCTTGGCCATGGCGGTTTCTGCCGTGGTCGAGCGGCCAACCACGTCGCGTGTCCAGGCTGCGCGGTAGGTCAACAGCGCACTTTGATCAATGGCTGTGGCAATATCGCCAAATGCAGCCTGCGTTAGCTGAAAGTCTGCCAGCGTCTGGCCAAACATTTTTCTGCTGCTGGCCCTGGCCAGACCCTCGGACAGCGCGCGACGAGCAAAACCCAGGGCGGCAGCCGCCACAGAGCAACGGAAAATATCCAGCGTGCGCATGGCCAGCTTAAAGCCCTGCCCTGGCTCGCCCAGCATGTGACCAGCGGGCACACGACAACCATCAAAACGCAGCGTCGCCAGCGGATGGGGTGACATAACGTTAATCTGCGACTCCACACTCAGGCCTGGCGTATCTGCATCGACAACAAAAGCGCTGATGCCGCGCGAGCCTGCATCAACCTCAGTGCGCACAAAAACACAATAGAAGTCGGCGATACCGCCATTTGAAATCCAGGTTTTTCTGCCATTAAGCACGAACGCATCGCCGTCCCGGGAGGCCGAGCAGGTTAGGGCCGCCACATCGGAGCCCGCGTCAGGCTCGGAAAGCGCAAATGCGGCAATGGCCTCACCCGTCGCGACGCGAGGAAGATAACGCTGCCTGATGGCATCACTGCCTGCCAGCGTAATGGCACCCGACCCCAACCCCTGCATGGCGAAGGCAAAATCGGCCAGCGCATCATAGCGCCCTAGTGTTTCACGCAAAATACACACGGAGCGGGAGTCAATCTGCGGATAAATACCGCCCAGGCTTAAGGCCTTATCAGCATCACCTGAAGGAATGCAATACCTGAGCCAACCCGCCTTGCCCAGTTGCGACACCAGGCCTTTGCATGCCTGATTGACGTCAGTATGGTCAACATCGCCCAGGTTAGCGACACACCACTGATTTAACGCTTTAGCCAGTTGACGATGGGAGTCGTCAAAAAAAGGCCACTCCAGCCATGAATCATCGTGATACATAGGTTATCTCCATCGTTGTTTTTATTTGAACCGGCCATGCAATAAGTGATGTATGGCCTCGCTGGCGGCAGCCATGCCCATGGGTGCGGTAACCGTGACGGCCGAACCATAACCCGCGCACGAAAGGCCCTGCAATGCCGTTGCCTGAGGTGCCAGAGCAGCCAACTCACCAAGCTCTGGGCGCGCCTGCGCGCTGGCTATCTGGTTTGCGGCCGGCTTTTCCGTCTGACTTGCCGCTTCGTGTGCCAAATATTCGGGTAATGGCACATTAAGGTCATTTTCCTGGCTGGAAGCCTTGTCGCCTGACACGGAAGCGTTCATGTCTTGCATCCAGGCCGTCGGCAGTATTGCAGGCTGATCAAACCATAAAACCCTCACCCCCATTTTGGGAATGCGGTGCTTGACCTTGCCGGCCTGACTGGCAGCTCGGGGAAATCGATGCAGACGGCGTAACGTGTTGCGCAATTTTGACAGTAAGGCATCGTTTACGGCCGCCGACAAGTCGCTAGCCCGCAACGCCAGTGGGTCAGTTTTACCGCCCGCGCCCCCACACACCACGACAGGCAGTTTGCGGGTGCGGCATTCCAGTATCATGGCGATCTTGGCGGCTGCCTGGTCGGTGCAATCAACGACCAGGTCTACGTCTGCCGCGATAATTGCCGAGACGTTTTCGGGGCTTATGAAGTCATCGATCATAGTGAGCCTGCACGCCGGGTTAATGCCGTGCACCCGCTGCCCCATCGCCACCACCTTGGCCTGACCAACCGTTTCGGTCAATGCATGCAGCTGCCGGTTGATATTAGACTCGGCAACATGATCAAGGTCGACCAGGCTAATGGCCCCCACCCCTGAACGCGCCAACGCCTCGGCGCACCACGACCCCACGCCACCAATGCCAGCCACCAGCACATGCGCGCCCTGCAGCCGCGACAGCCCGTCTACCCCGTATAACCGTTCAAGGCCAGCGAAGCGGCGTTGCAAATCAATATTGGTCGCGTCTGTCATGATGCCTGAAGGAGTGTTTCATAAAAGCCAAATAAGTCTGTTCCGATGGCTGGCCACCCAACTAGGCAGCCAAGACTACGGCGAGCAGCTAAATACACTGCGCTTTGGGTGCATAAAGTGTACACGGGCCCCGTCTTTGTAGAAGCAAACAACCCCAGAGCATATAGGAGTGCCTTAGAATATTGAAGTAGCAAGTAAGTGATGATGCCAGACGCGCCTCGGGTGAGGCCGCATCATCACAGCCCGGGCTGTCACTGCATATGCCCGCCTCAGGCCTTGTCAGCGGCCGCCCGCAAATTGGGCCGGACGCAGGCAAGTGGTTAATCTACGGAGCCCTTTTGTCGTGAATACCGTTTTTGCTCCCGAACCCGCACTGGCGTCTGCACCAGCGCCCAGTAATTTTCGTCTTCTTACCGAGGCCGAACGCCTTGCGTCACTGCAAAGCGCCATGGCCCGATGGCAACCTGACCAAGACGTCTGGGTATACGGCTATGGTTCGCTGATCTGGCGGCCCGAGTTCGACTACACCGAAAAACGGCTGGCACTGCTGCATGGCTACCACCGTGCGCTATGCCTGTGGTCACGCGTTAACCGCGGCACACCTGACCGCCCTGGCCTGGTGTTCGGTCTTGACACTGGCGGTTCATGCCGTGGCATGGCCTTTCGCATACCTGCACACCAGGTGCCTGATTCTATGGAGGCCTTGTGGAAGCGCGAAATGCCCAGCGGCGCATACTTGCCACGGTGGATCAACTGCCGCACTGAACAGGGCACGATCACAGCGCTGGTTTTTGCCATGAATCGCCATACAGACGCCTATGTCCGTGGTTTGTCTACCGATCACCTGGCACAAATTGTGCGCAACGCCCATGGAAGCTATGGGCCCTGCGTAGAATACGTACTCGAAACCGCCAACGCGCTCAGGCAGTGCAATATCCAGGATAAACGCCTGCAAGCCCTTGTTCGGCACTTACAGCAACACTGATCCCTGCAGACCGTCGTGGCTTGCTAAACTAGGGATTCATCATTCTGCGTACATTTACCATGTCAGTTGCCGATATCCGCCATAAATACGAAAAATTCGAATTGCTCGAATCTTCTCTGGCCGCAAACCCCTTTGACCAGTTTTCCCTATGGCTGGACGAAGCGTTAAAGGCCAACGTCACTGAGCCCACTGCCATGACGCTGGCCACTGCAACCCCAGAAGGCAGGCCATCTGCACGCATTGTGCTGCTCAAAGGGTTTGATGCGCAAGGCATGGTGTTCTTTACCAATTACCTCTCACGCAAAGGCCATGAGGTAGAAAACAACCCCAACGCCAGCCTGCTGTTTTTCTGGCCAGCCCTCGAACGCCAGGTACGCATTGAAGGTGTCATCGAAAAAATACCGGCAGTCGAGTCTGACCAGTATTTTAAAAGTCGCCCGCTCGAGTCACGCATAGGCGCTTGGGTTTCACCCCAAAGCCAGCCCATCAGCCGCGACGAGCTCGAAGCACGCACCGCTGCGCTCACCGCATCGCTTGGCGATAACCCTGCACGCCCCGAGCATTGGGGTGGTTATCGGCTGTTGCCCAGTTACTTTGAGTTCTGGCAAGGTCGGCCGTCGCGCCTGCACGATCGTCTGGTGTTCCAACGCGAAAACACACATTGGGCGCTGCGGCGTCTCGCGCCCTAACCGGCCACCAGCACATGGCCGCTTCGCCCCCTATTTTTGACTCCGCCTTTTTCCGATCTGCCTTGGGCCGTTTCGCTACAGGTGTCACCGTCATTACCGCTGAACACCCCGGCAATGCCGGAAACGAGCCTGTGGGGCTTACCATTAGCTCATTCAACTCGGTATCGCTTGATCCACCCCTGGTGCTCTGGTCACTGTCGCGCAAAGCGTCTGCATTGCCCTATTTTCTGCATGCTGAGCGCTATGTGATTCATGTGCTGGCAGCCTCACAATTGCATCTGGCCAAACGCTTTGCCAGTGGCCCCCAAAGCGGGCGCTTTAACAATGTAGCACTTGCGCGTGCGCCCGGCGGCACCCTGATGCTGGCCGATAACGACACGGCAGCCTGGTTCGAATGCCATAATCTGACCCACCATGAAGCGGGCGATCATGTGGTGTTCATCGGTCAGGTAGAAAGCTGTGATCGCAGCTTCAGTCAGCCTTTGGTGTACCACGCAGGCGACTTTGACCTTACCCCTTCTACCGAGCCGCTGTCCGATCTCTGACGCGGCTTTCAACTTACCTATGTACGAGAAACAATGGCAGCAGATCTAGACTGCGTGGTGCTCGGAGCTGGCGTTGTCGGCCTGGCTATTGCACGTGAACTCGCCCTTGCAGGCCGTGAGGTGCTAGTTACCGAGGCAGACTCAAGTATTGGCACCGGAACCAGTTCACGCAACTCAGAAGTCATACACGCCGGCATTTATTACCCTGCGGGCAGCCTCAAGGCAAAACTGTGCGTAGAAGGCAAGCAACTGCTGTACGCGTATTGCGCCGAACGCGGCATACCGCACAAACGCACAGGCAAACTTATCGTGGCGGCCACGCCCGGGCAAACCGCACAACTAAAGCAGATTGCCGAGCAGGCACGATGCAATGGCGTAGACGATCTGTACCAGATTACCGGTGCGCAGGCGCGCGAACTCGAACCTGCGCTTAGCTGTGACGGGGCACTGGTCTCACCCTCAACAGGCATCATCGACAGCCATGCTCTCATGCTGGCGCTGCAGGGAGATGCCGAAAACCACGGTGCGCAATGCGTGTTTCATACTGTGTTTCGCGACGGGCATATTAACGATACGGGCGAATTCGTATTAACGTTTGGTGACAACGGCGCTGACAGCGCCTCGGCCATGACGCTCAGCGCCAATACCGTCATCAATGCGACGGGTCTGTCGGCGCCAGCCACAGCGCACGCACTGCATGGGCAGCCTGTTGCACACATACCCCCCACGTATTACTGCAAAGGCAGTTACTTTACGCTTTCAGGGCGAGCACCCTTTAGCCGTCTTATCTACCCCATGCCTGACGAAGCAGGACTGGGCGTACACCTAACGTTAGATCTTGGCGGCCAGGCAAAATTTGGGCCCGACACGCAATGGGTCGACCATGAAAACTACGATATAGACCCTCACCGGGGCGACAGTTTCTACGAAGCCGTGCGCCGCTACTGGCCAGACCTGCCCGATGGCGCCCTTAGCCCCGGCTATACCGGCATACGCCCAAAAATTGTTGGTGCTGGTCAGCCTGCAGCTGATTTTGTAATCGCCGGGCCCGCAACCCACGGCGTGAGCAACCTGATTAATCTGTTCGGGATAGAATCTCCCGGCTTAACAGCCTGCCTGGCGATCGCTCGCTCAGCGCTGGCCACGCTGTAACTTACTGCTTAACACTACACATGAACGACTACATTCTTACGCTTTCGTGCCCTGACCGCATTGGCATAGTTCACAACGTAACCGGCTGGCTGCTGGGCCTGCATGGCAACATTATTGATGCCCAGCAGTTTGGCGACCTCGAAACCGAGCGGTTCTTCTTGCGTGTACATTTTGCACTGCCCATTGCCACACCCGTCGACGAGCTTCATGCCTCGTTTGCATCAGTGGCCCACAAATTCGATATGGACGCGCAGATCAATGACGCCCAGCGCAAGGCGCGCCTGCTGCTTTTGGTAAGCAGACAAGGCCACTGCCTGAACGACCTGCTCTTTAGGGCCAATAGCGGCGAGCTGCCAGTCGAAGTGGCGGGCGTCGTGTCCAATCACCCTGATTTCAAAGGCATGGCTGAATCCTATGGCATACCTTTTCATCTGTTGCCTGTCAGCGCCGAAAACCGTGCAGAGCAAGAACAACAGGTTCTTGACCTGGTTGCCAAAGAAAATGTAAACGTTGTCGTGCTGGCGCGATATATGCAGATTTTGTCCGACAACATGTGTCGCGCGCTGTCTGGTAAGGCCATTAATATTCATCACAGTTTTTTGCCCAGTTTCAAAGGTGCAAAGCCTTATCACCAGGCGCATGCGCGCGGCGTCAAAATTATTGGCGCCACCGCCCACTACGTTACGGCAGCACTTGATGAAGGCCCCATTATTGAACAAGACATTGAGCGTGTGCACCACGCCATGAGCTCAACCGACCTTACCCGTGTGGGCAGCACCATAGAATCGCGCGTGCTGTCGCGAGCCGTGCGCTGGCACGTGGAGCACCGCATTTTGCTCAACGGCCAGCGTACTGTCGTTTTCCGCTAACCCGGCGGGTCACCCATCGATACGCCTTCGCGCCGAGGGTCAGACCCACCTTCCAGGCCCTGGGGCGTAATTACCACGCCCTGAAGCCCGCTTGGAAATGCAATTTCGCGCACTTCATGGCCCATTGCACGCAGCGGTGCTACCAATACATGCAGGGCCGTGCCTTTCTCGACTTCGGTAAACCGATTGCGGCTGCCTCGATTGGGCAGGGCAATGGCCTGCTGAATGTTCAGCCCCCAATCGAGCACACCCAGCAAGGTCTTTGCCACAAAGTTGATAATGGCAGCCCCTCCGGGTGAGCCAATTGCCATGTAGGGCTTACCGTCCTTGAGCACAATCATGGGCGCCATGGAGCTACGCGGGCGCTTGCCCGGCTCAACCCGATTGGCCACAGGCTTGCCCTCATCGTCTACACCACTGAGCGAGAAGTCTGTCAGTTCGTTGTTAAGCAAAAAGCCATCAACAAAGATTTTGCTACCAAACGCGGTTTCTATTGAACTGGTCATGGAAACCACACCGCCGTCAGCGTCAACCGCCACCATGTGGCTGGTAGACGGCAGCTCCGGCGAGCTGTCTTGCCCTCTGACCGCCAGCATATTGGCCGGGTCACCCGGTGGCGCACGCCCCATGCTTCGTGCTTTATCGATCAAGCCTGCCCGCAAGGCAAGATAATCGGGGTTCAGCATGGCCTGTACTGGCACGTGAACAAAATCAGGGTCGGCCACATAAACGTCGCGGTCGGCAAAGGCCAGCTTGCCTGCCTCAGAAAATAAATGTACTGACGCCAGGCTGTCTGGCGCCATGGCCGCGATATCGGTATGAGCGAGTATGCCCAGCATCTGCATAATCGCCAGCGGCCCTGAGCTGGGCGGTGGCATGCCGCACAACTGATAGGCTTTGTAAGGCATGCACAAAGGCTCGCGCTCTTTGGCCTTGTAGGCAGCCAGATCAGCAAGCGTCAGATCGCCCGGCACAGCATGGCCCCCCACTGCCTCTACGATATCGTGCGCGATGTCGCCCTGATAAAACGCGGATACGCCATCTTGAACGATCAGGCGCAGGCTGCGTGCCAGTGCGGGGTTTTTCAGGCGATGCCCTGCAGGCCATGGCTGGCCCTGATCATCATAGAAATACGCCGCCGCAGCCGGTTGCTGCGGCAAATACTCATTTTCTTTCAGCAAGGCATGCAGGCGCGGAGACACCTCAAAGCCCTGCTCAGCCAGTGCAATGGCTGGCGCAAAAAGCCGTGACCATTGAAGCTGACCGTGCTGCGCATGAACCATGTCCAACATGGCCAGCACGCCGGGCACCCCGACAGATTTTCCGCTATTTACCGCGTCCCAAAATGGCAGTGGCTTGCCGTCTTTGACAAACCGGTCGCTGCGTGCCGCCAATGGTGCTGTCTCGCGACCATCATATGCAAGCATGCCCTTTGCAGGGTCATACATGACCAGAAAAGCGCCGCCCCCCAGCCCGGAAGACTGAGGCTCTACCAGTGCAAGCACCATTTGCATGGCGATAGTGGCATCCACGGCATTACCGCCCGCTGCCAGCATGTCGACACCCGCCCGCGTGGCGAGTGGATTGGCGCTGCTGGCCATGTAATGCGCTGCCCTGGCCAATGCCCGATCGGATACGGCTGTAGCAGACTCAGGGTTTATGTCTTCTTTGGACGCCACAGTTGGCGACACCACAGCGGGTGAGGGTGAGGCTGAAGCCGGCGACGCCGCCCACGCAGCGGGAAGCAAGAGGGCAAGCATCAGCCCAGCCAGCGCCCGCCCTACCGTGCTGCGGCGCCCGGTCGACGCATAAAAGCCCCTTCGTGTGTTTTCTCGCTTTGTCTGCATGTGTCTCGCCTTTTATTTCTTGCTTCTTATCCGTTCGTCCGCCCTCGGGCCTCTGGCCGTCTCTGGCCATATCTGACCGTCTTCTGCCATCCCTGTTTATCCCTGTTTATCCCTGTTTATCCTTGTCTATCCCCGTCTATCCCCGTCTATCCCCGTCTATCCCCGTCTATCCCGGTCTATCCCTGTCTGTCCCAGCCTGTCTCTGGCCGTCTGTGTCTCTGGCTCCCTGTTTCCTCTTTCTTACCCCTGCCTGCCTCACCCCTTACTTTTGCTTTTCCGTCTTCTTGTCTTTGTCTTTGTCTTTGTCTTTGCCTTTGCCTTTGTCTTTGTCTTCCACTCAATTTACTGCGCCAGCCCCTGCACCCATGATTCAAACATGTTGAGTGCTTCAGAGCGATCACGATCCGCCGGATAACTGAAAAAATAGGCTTCCGGCACTTTTAGCACACCCTCAACCGGCGCGATCAGGGTGCCGGCATCCAGCTCAGGTTGCGCCAGAAAGCGTGGCACCAGGCCCACGCCCATACCTGCCTTGACGGCCGCAATAACCATGGAAAACAGCTCATAGCGCGGCCCGGCACTAATGGAAGGCTGGTATTCGCGGCCCTGTGCGTCATACCAGTATCGCCAGGCATCAGGACGAGAAAGCATATGCAGATGGGTAAGACCCGACATATCGCCGTCAGCAGTCTCACGCCCTTTAAGCAACTGGGGCATGCACACAGGCACCAGCGCCTCTTCATCAAAAAGTTTGATGCCTCGCGTCTGTGGCCATAATTGTTCAGCATGGTAAATGGCGGCATCCACAGGGTGATCTTTGAACTGAAACGGCAAAGTGCGGGAGGACAGGCTTACCGCAATATCACCATGCAGGCGATGAAACTGAGCCAACCGGGGCACCAACCAGGTCGTCGCCAGGGTGGGCAAGACGGCAATATGCAGGCTACGCCCCATGCCTGAGCGAGAAATCAACCCAAATGTGTCTTTTTCCAGTTGCTCCAGGTGATGACGAACACGGGCAGCGTATTCTGCGCCTGCATCCGTCAGACCCACGCGGCGCCGGATACGCGTTAACAACTGCACACCCAGACGCTCCTCCAGCCCAGTCACTTGACGGTATACCGCGCTATGCGTCAACGCCAGCTCCTCGGCTGCGCGTGAAAAAGACCCCAGCCGCGCGGTCGCTTCGAACGCCTGCAACGCCCCAAGATTGGGCACCCCATTTCTCATATCCGTCTCCGAAGCCAGAAATCTGGCAAACTATTGCAAGCAACGCGAGGATTTCGCGCCCCTGAAAGCCAATAACCCGATGCCAGGCATCGTGTACAAGGGGCCCGAGACACCGCGCGTCAGCGGTTGGATGCCCAAGGTCGATACCTGGTGTTGGATGGCGAGCCACACCAGATCTGTACGTCACGCCAGTGTCTTGCCTAATACGCAAGACATTGTGCAATTTTATCAATTGCGTTGTGCGCCCAACGCACATTATCCTTGCTTACCATGACAACTGAATCCAGCTCTACTCCGCAGGCCCGCATTGGCGGCCACATTCTCGTCGACCAACTCGTCGCCCACGGGGCCGAGCACGTATTCTGCGTGCCTGGTGAAAGTTACCTCGCGGTGCTCGATGGTTTGTATGACGCCTCCATCGAGGTCACAGTATGTCGCCAGGAAGGCGGCGCAGCCATGATGGCCGACGCCTATGGCAAGCTCACAGGCAAACCAGGCATTTGCATGGTTACGCGTGCACCCGGCGCCTCGAATGCGCTGGCAGGCATACATATCGCCCAGCAAGATTCAACACCCCTTATTCTATTTGTCGGCCAGATTGAACGCGGCATGCGTGAGCGCGAAGCCTTTCAAGAAATGGATTACCGTGCCGTTTTCGGTACCCAGGCCAAATGGGTTACCGAAATCGACCAGGTTGAACGCATACCCGAGCTGATATCCCGGGCCTTTCATGTCGCCACCTCTGGCCGCCCAGGCCCCGTCGTTATCGCGCTGCCTGAAGATATGCTGGTGGAAACCGCCCAGGTCGCCGATGCACCGCGTTACCAAGTTATAGAAAGCGCACCAACGACAGCGCAACTTGACGACCTGCAGGGTCTGCTAGCCAACGCCCGCAAGCCTATTGCCATTCTTGGCGGCACGCGTTGGGACCAAAATGCCGTCGACGAATTCGCCGAGTTTGCCACCCACTATCAATTGCCTGTTGCTGTGCAGTTTCGTCGTCAAATGCTGTTCCCGGTTGATCACCCATGTTTCACGGGCGATGTCGGTCTGGGCAGCAACCCCGAGCTTATGCAGTACATACGTGATGCCGACCCGGTGCTGCTGGTAGGCGGGCGCATGTCAGAAATCGCCAGCCAGAGCTACACCCTGTTCGACATCCCTGTTCCCAAGCAAAAGCTGGTGCATGTTTACCCTGACGCCGGCGAGTTAAACCGCGTTTACCGCGCCACACTGGGTATTAATGTGTCGCCCAGCGCATTCGCCCAAGCGGCGTCTGCCCTGAAACCAGCCGGAACACCTGCATGGGCCGACGATCTCACCCGCTTGCGGTCAAGCTATGAGGCCTGGAGCGACCCCAGCACCATTACGCACCCGGGCGCTCTGCAGGTGGGCAAGGTTATGGCCTACTTGGCCTCTACCCTGCCCGACGACAGCATTATGTGCAATGGTGCCGGCAACTATGCCACCTGGCTGCACCGCTTTCATCCCTTCAAGCGCTACGGCACACAACTGGCGCCAACCTCGGGCTCCATGGGCTACGGTCTGCCTGCGGCCGTAGGGGCCAAGCGCATCCACCCTTCGCGCACGGTTATATGCTTTGCCGGTGACGGCTGCTTCATGATGCACGGGCAAGAATTTGCTACCGCTGTGCAATACAACCTGCCCATTGTTGTGCTTATTTTCGACAACGGCATGTTTGGCACTATTCGCATGCATCAAGAGCTCCATTACCCCGCACGCATCTCGGCCACCACACTCGAAAACCCCGATTTTGCTGCCTACGCCCAGGCATTTGGCGGCCACGGCGAGCGTGTCGAAACCACCGAGCAGTTTGCACCAGCGTTTGAACGCGCCGTAGCCAGTGGCAAGCCCGCCATTCTGCATTGCCTGATCGACCCCGAGGCCATTACCCCAACTACTACGCTGCAGAAAATTCGCGAGAAGGCACAGGCGGCACGCTGAAGGCGTTGAAACCGACTGTGCAAGCGCAGCCAGATATCGAACCCAGTAAAACGGCGAGGTGTAGTGTCATGCAAGCACCTTCGCCTAACGCAACTCCGTCGCGGCTGCACGCACCACTCAGCCGGCAGCACAAACCATCACGATCAATCGCCATCAGGCGATTGGCATTAAATTCATCTGATACGAGGTATTGAAATGTCGTCTAACCCTTCATTCCATTGGGAAGATCCACTCTTGCTGGACAGCCAGCTTACCGAAGAAGAACGCATGGTGCGTGACGCAGCGCAAGCCTATTCGCAAGACAAGCTGGCACCGCGCGTGCTCGAAGCCTTCCGCCACGAAAAAACCGACCCGGCCATTTTTTCCGAGATGGGTGAACTTGGTCTGCTGGGCGCCACCATTCCTGAAGAGTACGGCGGCGCTGGCATGAACTACGTCAGCTACGGCCTTATCGCCCGCGAAGTCGAGCGCATTGACTCAGGCTACCGCTCCATGATGAGCGTGCAGTCATCGCTGGTGATGGTGCCTATCAACGAGTTTGGCAGTGAAGAACAAAAGCAAAAGTATCTGCCCAAGCTGGCCCGCGGTGAATGGATTGGCTGTTTCGGCCTGACCGAGCCCAACCATGGCTCCGACCCCGGCAGCATGGAAACCCGCGCCGTCAAAACAGCCGATGGCTATAGCATCTCCGGTGCCAAAATGTGGATCACCAATTCGCCTATCGCCGACGTGTTCGTGGTGTGGGCCAAAGTAGTGGGTGGCGATGATGACGGCAAAATCCGTGGCTTCATACTTGAAAAAGGCATGAAGGGTCTGTCTGCACCAGTCATTCATGGCAAGGTAGGCCTGCGTTCGTCGATCACCGGTGAAGTCGTTATGGACAGCGTCGAGGTCGGTGCCGAACAGATGATGCCGGGTGTCAGTGGCCTGCGTGGCCCCTTCACCTGCCTGAACTCCGCCCGCTACGGGATCGCATGGGGTGCGCTGGGTGCCGCCGAGTCGTGCTGGCATACCGCTCGCCAGTACACCATGGATCGCAAGCAGTTTGGTCGCCCTCTGGCGGCTAACCAGCTTATCCAGAAAAAACTGGCTGACATGCAGACGGAAATTACTCTGGGTCTGCAAGGCTGCCTGCGCCTGGGTCGCATGAAAGATGAAGGCATTGCCGCCGTCGAGATCACCTCCATCATGAAGCGCAACTCGTGCGGCAAGTCACTGGATGTCGCTCGTATGGCGCGCGACATGCTGGGTGGCAATGGCATCTCGGATGAATTCGGCGTTGCCCGTCATCTGGTCAACCTTGAAGTCGTCAATACCTATGAAGGCACACACGACGTGCATGCACTGATCCTGGGTCGCGCCCAGACGGGGCTTCAGGCGTTTTTCTAAGCCGTTTGCCGGCTCGGTAGAAAAAGAGGGGCGGCAGGCGCTTAGACAGTGCCTGCCGCCCCTCTGATTTGAGCATGCTGCAAATCTGCCAGGGTATTAATATTGGCGAATGCATGCTCGCCAATATCGAAAGGCGCGGACACAGCGCCTATGCGTTCCAGCCACAACATTACCTTACGGTCACCCTTCAGCAGGTAACTACGCAAACTAGGCGCCAGATCCGCGTGCACCATCATGCATAAGGGGTGCGAACGGGTCGTGGTCGCGTAAGCGGCTTGAGCCACCTTGCGGGCGATGGCATCGGCAAGACGCGCCACAAGGTCTTCAGGCGGGTTAATTACGTCAACAGGCGTAACGACCAACCAGGGCGTGTCAATGCGCACCAGCGCACTGTAGATACCCGCCAACGGCCCTGCATCTGGCCCTATCTCGGCATCGTCAGTAATTACTTCTCCATAGCGCGCAAACGCATCAACGCTGCGATTGGCGCTGATCACCACGCGGCTGACCTGTCCTTGCAGAAAACGCCGGGCGTGAGCCACCAACGGCTCATCGTGCAACAAAACCAGGCCTTTTTCTATGGGCACAATGCCCCTATTGGCTGTCGCCACTTCTGGTGACTGCCCTCCACGCGGACCGTGGCGTGCGGGTCGCCCTGACAGGGCTGAGCCCGCCGCATCCCGCTGCATGCGGCTGGCCCGGCCTCCTGCGAGAATAAGACCCGTGAGATGTTCGCGCGGTATCATGCCTCGTGCGCCGTTTATCCGCCGATGTAACTCATCTCGATCTTGCGCGCCGCTGCCGTCTGTTTTCCGCGAATTTCAGAGTAATGGTCATCACGACCCGACCAGATCTCGGCCCATCGCGCCGCAAGCTGGTCTACGCTGGCGCCGCTGCGCACCAGTGCGCGCACGTCATGGCCCTGGCTGGCAAACAAACAGAGAAACACCTGCCCTTCGGGCGACAGGCGCGCGCGCGTACAGTCGCCGCAAAAGGGCTGAGAGACGCTGGTAATGACCCCGACCTCGCCCGCGCCATCTTCATAGCGCCAGCGCGCAGCCACTTCACCACGGTAATCAGAAGTGACAGGCTGCAAAGGGAACTGCTCAGCAATAAGTTGCCTGATCTCGGCGCCCGTAACCACCTCTTTCAGGTTCCAGCCATTGGTCGATCCGACATCCATGAACTCGATAAACCGCAGAATGTGTCCGCTATGGCGAAAGTGTTGGGCCATAGGAAGGATCTGGTCATCATTCATGCCCTTGCGCACCACCATATTGACCTTGACAGGAGCCAGCCCGACACGGGCAGCTTCATCAATGCCGCGCAACACAGTCTTTACGCTAACCTTGCTGTCACTCATGCGCTCAAAAAGGCGTTCATCGAGCGCATCAAGGCTGACAGTAACTCGCCCTAGCCCCGCCTCTTTAAGGGCTGCCGCCTTTTTTTCGAGCAAGGTGCCGTTGGTGGTAAGGGTAAGCTCAAGCGGGTCGCCCTCGGGTGTGCGCAATGCTGCCAACATGGCGATCAGCACTTCGATGTTTTTACGCAACAAGGGCTCACCGCCGGTAAGGCGAATTTTACGCAAACCGAGTCTAGTGCCGGCTTCAGCCACGCGAGCAATTTCTTCAAAGCTGAGCAGCTCGGCGTGTGGCATAAACTGGTAATCGCTGCCAAACACTTCTCGTGGCATGCAATACGTACATCGAAAGTTACAGCGGTCGGTAACCGATATGCGCAGGTCACGCAAAGGCCGTGACCGCGTGTCCAGCACTGCGCCGCCAACGGTCTGTGCTGCAACCGGCCTGACCCCTGGGACGGGGCGCGAATCCGAATGAAAGATAACTTTGCTCATATTGATATCATAGCGCGCCAGCGCGCCCCGTGAGTGCCTGCACGCCTTGTTCTCCAAATGCTGACGTTAAGGTCTGCACCTGCCCCATACAGGCCGCGTCATAACCCACCAACTCGGAAACATAGGCCTGGTACTGCTCACCATTCATCAGATTGAGCAAACGCTGCATTTGCGGCGTATCGAGCGAGTCACGATGAACAGCAAAAAAATAACGTTCGTGAACCAGCGGAATAAATGTAAGACCGCAACGCCAGGCGGCCGTTTCCACGCCAATGCCCACATCGGCCATGCCGCTCGCGATATGTGCCGCAATCGCCATATGGGTAAACTCACTGGTGTCAAAACCTTGCACCTTGCTGGTGTCGATGTTGAGCTCCTGCAGCATGAGTTCAACCAGATAACGCGTGCTGGACCCAATCTGGCGGTTCACGAAGCGGACATCATCATTAACCAGGTCGGCGACCGACTGAATGTGTTTGGGGTTTTCAGGCTTGACGATCATGCCGGTGTTGCGCACCGCCAGGTGAATGAGCAAATGTCGATCAGGCTTGAGCCAGTGTCTGTAGCGCTCAAGAATAGGCTGTTCAAACTCACCCAAGGGCACCTGAAAACCGGCCAGGTCGCATTCTGATCGATCAAGCGATGCCAGCGCCTCAATGGCGGTGCGATAGCGCAATTCTACGGGCGAAATATCAAGGCCATTAGCCAGTTGCATCAGGCCTTCTACCGCAAACCCATGACTGGCATGCAGACGCAGCCTGGGCTGGCTTGCGGGATACAGGCGGTCCAGCTCCTCTTGCAACTCTGACGCCATGCTCTCAAGCGTGGGCATGAGCCTGGCATCAACACGCCGGTTTGCCCACAACAGGTGCTGCCCGAACGCCGTAACGCGTGAGCCCTGGCGGCGCGAGGTGTCGATGAGTGCCGCACCAAACTCCTTCTCGGCGTTACGCACAACACCCCAAGCGTGTCGGTAAGAAAGCCCACAGGCCTTACAGGCGCCGGCAATATGCCCGGTGGCATCGATGGCGGCCAGCAGTCGCAAAACTTCGCTCAGTGCAAGCTCGTTTCCCGATGGGTTTTCCAGCACCCATTCTGACCGTAGCCGCGCCTTGAATTTATAGCTCATGCGTCTCCATGCCTCTCTTATATGTTTTTTATTGCCTATTAAAAAACTTCTTATATGTCAATTTTTTCTTATTGAAGCTTATGACTTATGTGTGTAGATTACCTGAAAGCAGAAAAAAACATATATGCAATTAAAAACATATTAGAGACAACCCAGCCTTGGCCACCTAAGGCTGTCGGAGGAAGAAACCATGCATACGCCCTCGGCTTCAGACGAGTTCAGCCCCTCGGACGAAAGCGTACACACCGTGACACACCAGGCCATAGCGCATTACCAAGACCAAAACGGCAACTTGCTGCCCATACTGCATGCGGTTCAGCATGCCCTGGGCTGTATACCGGCCAGTGCCGTGCCGGTGCTGGCCGAAGCCCTGCAGCTATCGAGGGCAGAAGTACATGGCGTCATCAGCTTCTACCCGCATTTTCGGCAGACACCCGCTGCGCCTGTCGTACTGCAGATGTGCCGCGCTGAATCATGCCAAGCCATGGGCGGCGAACAACTTGCTGCCCACGCCATGCAGCGCCTGGGCTGCGATTTTCACGAAAACTCATCGAACCAGGCCGTAACACTTGAACCCGTTTATTGCCTTGGCCTTTGTGCTCAGTCACCCGCCATCATGATTAATGGCCAGCCGCACGCCCGAGTCACGCCAGAGAAACTGGATCGCCTGCTTCAGGAAGAGGGGTATCAGGCATGAGCAAAACCATAAAAGTCTTTGTTCCGCGCGACACAGCTGCCATTGCCGTCGGTGCCAATGCGGTGGCCGCGGCCATTGCTCAGGAAGCGACACGTCAGCACGCCGACATTGAACTGATACGCAATGGCTCTCGCGGCATGCTGTGGCTGGAAACACTGGTCGAAGTTGAAACGCCGTCCGGCCGCATTGCCTACGGGCCCATCGAACCCGACGACGTACCAGGCTTGTTCAGCGCCGGCTTTCTGCAAGGCCAACCGCATGCGCTCTGGAAAGGCCTGACCGATGAAATCCCTTGGTTAAAAAACCAGGAACGTCTTACCTTTGCACGTATTGGCATCACCGACCCCTTATCGCTGAACGATTACGAAGCGCACGGTGGATTCGTTGGTTTGAACAACGCGCTGACCATGACGCCGTCAGCCATTGTCGAGGAAGTGACTGCATCAGGCCTGCGTGGACGCGGCGGCGCAGCCTTCCCCACAGGCATTAAATGGAAAACCGTACTCGAAACCACCTCTGAACAAAAATATATTGCCTGCAATGCCGACGAAGGTGACTCGGGCACGTTTTCAGACCGTATGTTGATGGAAGGCGATCCCTATACACTGATCGAAGGCATGATCATCGCAGGACTGGCCGTGCAGGCCAACTATGGTTATGTGTATCTTCGCTCTGAATACCCATACGCCATCGAGACACTTGAAGAGGCCATACGGCGTGCGCGCGCCGCAGGATGGCTGGGCCAGAATGTACGTGGCAGCGGCCGCGCCTTCGACATGGAAGTGCGGGTGGGCGCAGGTGCCTATATCTGCGGTGAAGAAACATCGATGCTGGAAAGCCTCGAAGGCAAACGCGGCCTGGTGCGCGCCAAACCGCCACTACCCGCCATAAAAGGCCTTTTCGGCAAACCGACCGTCATCAACAACGTCGTGTCGCTGGCTTCAGTGCCCATTATTCTGGCCCGTGGCGCGGCGTTCTATCAAGATTACGGCATGGGTCGCTCAACCGGTACGTTGGCCTTCCAACTGGCCGGCAATATTCGGCGTGGCGGCCTTGTAGAAAAAGCCTTTGGCGTTAGCCTGCACGAGTTGTTGTATGACTATGGTGGAGGCAGTGCCAGCGGCCGGCCATTGCGCGCCGTGCAGGTTGGAGGGCCCCTTGGCGCCTACCTGCCCCCTTCAAAATGGGATGCCCCGCTTGATTATGAAACCTATATCAAGCTGTCGGCCATGATTGGTCATGGCGGCATCGTGGCGTTTGACGACACGGTAGACATGGCCAAAATGGCGCAATATGCCATGGATTTCTGTGCCATAGAATCTTGCGGCAAATGCACCCCCTGTCGCATTGGCTCGATACGCGGCACAGAAGTCATCCAGAAGATTCGCGACAACGATCAGCGCGAAGCTCAGGTGGTCTTGCTGCGCGACCTGTGCGACACCATGATGGCGGGTTCACTCTGCGCCCTGGGGGGCATGACGCCATACCCAGTACTTTCCGCCCTGGAGTTTTTTCCAGAAGATTTCGGCCTGCCCTCATCCGAGGCTGCCGGCACACAGATCGCCTGACGGAGGCCACCATGCTTGAGACCATCGCCCGACGTGACCGTGATTTTGGCACCCCGGCATCAACACAAACCACTTATGTAAGCATTACTGTGGATGGCATCGCCATCGATGTGCCTGAAGGTAGTTCAGTCATGCGCGCCGCTGCAGAAGCCGGCATAAACATACCCAAGCTGTGCGCCTCTGACAACCTTGAAGCATTTGGCTCATGCCGGCTGTGTCTGGTGCAGATAGAAGGACGCCGGGGCTATCCGGCCTCTTGTACCACGCCGGTCGAAGCTGGCATGGTGATTCATACCGAAAACCAAAAACTGCATGAACTGCGGCGTGGTGTGATGGAGCTGTATATTTCTGACCACCCGCTAGACTGCCTGACATGCCCGGCCAACGGTGATTGCGAGCTGCAGGACATGGCCGGTGTAGTTGGCTTGCGCAATGTGCGCTATGGCTTTGAAGGTGCCAACCACCTGAACGACACCCAAGACACCTCCAGCCCCTATTTTACCTATGACCCCGCAAAGTGTATTGTCTGCAGCCGCTGTGTGCGGGCCTGCGACGAAGTGCAGGGCACGTTCGCGCTGACGGTGGATGGCCGCGGCTTTGCCTCACGCATTACAGCAGGCCAGAACGACGGGTTTCTGGGCAGCGAGTGCGTATCGTGCGGCGCCTGTGTACAGGCCTGCCCCACCTCTTCGCTCATGGAAAACTCTGTCATAGAAAAAGGCCTTGGCGAACATTCTGTCATTACCACTTGCGCGTATTGCGGTGTCGGCTGCGCCTTCAAGGTCGACATGAAAGGTCAGGAAGTCGTACGCATGGTGCCTTGGAAAGACGGCAAGGCAAATCGCGGCCATTCATGTGTCAAAGGTCGGTTCGCCTGGGGTTACGCCACCCATAAAGACCGCATGACCAAGCCCATGATACGTAGCCATATTTCTGAACCCTGGCGCGAAGTCAGTTGGGACGAGGCTATCCAGTACGCTGCCTCAGAGATTCGCCGCATCCAGAGCAAGTATGGACGAGATTCAGTCGGTGGAATTACCTCTTCGCGTTGTACCAACGAAGAAACCTATCTGGTACAAAAACTGGTACGCGCAGCCTTTGGCACCAATAACGTCGACACCTGCGCCCGCGTGTGCCATTCGCCAACCGGCTATGGACTCAAGACAACCATAGGCGAATCGGCCGGCACGCAAACCTTTGATTCGGTCATGCATACCGACGTGGTTATTTTGATGGGGGCCAACCCCAGTGCTGCACACCCTGTGTTTGCGTCACGCCTGAAGCGCCGCCTGCGCGAAGGCGCAAAACTCATTGTTATTGATCCGCGCCGCATCGAGCTGGTGCAGGCACCTCACGTCAAAGCAGACTTTCATCTTCCGGTGCGACCTGGCACAAACACGGCACTGCTCACCAGCATGGCTCACGTCATTGCTACCGAAGGGCTGGTCGACGAAGCCTTTGTTGCCGAGCGCTGTGAGGCGGAAGCCTTTGCGCATTGGCGCGAATTTGTGGCACGCCCCGAGTACTCGCCCGAAGCCATGGAGACCGAAACCGGCGTACCTGCCGCAGACGTACGCGGCGCCGCACGCTTGTTCGCCACCCACGGCAACGGCGCTATTTACTACGGCCTTGGCGTTACCGAGCACAGCCAGGGCTCTACAACCGTCATGGCCATCGCCAACCTGGCCATGGCAACCGGCAACTATGGGCGTGAAGGCGTAGGTGTCAACCCGTTGCGCGGACAGAACAACGTTCAGGGTTCGTGCGACATGGGGTCCTTTCCGCATGAGCTGCCGGGCTATCGCCACGTGTCTGATGACGCTGTTCGCCATCAGTTTGAGCAAGACTGGGGCGTCACCCTTCAGGCCGAACCCGGCCTGCGCCTGCCCAATATGTTTGATGCGGCAATCAGTGGGTCTTTCAAGGGGCTTTATTGCCAGGGCGAAGACATCGTCCAGTCTGATCCCAACACACAGCATGTGGCAGCAGCGCTGGCGGCCATGGAGTGCGTCATCGTTCAGGACATCTTCCTGAACGAAACCGCAAAGTATGCGCACGTATTTCTGCCAGGATCATCATTTCTTGAGAAAGACGGCACCTTCACGAATGCAGAGCGTCGTATTTCACGCGTACGTAAAGTGATGGAGCCCATGGGTGGGCTGGCCGACTGGGAAGCCACTTGTGCACTGTCCAATGCCTTGGGCTACCCCATGCCGTACATCCATCCTTCTCAAATTATGGATGAGATAGCCCGCCTGACACCTACCTTTGCCGGCGTGTCGTTCGACAAAATCGAGGCCTTGGGCGGAAGCGTGCAATGGCCGTGCAACGAAGAAGCGCCTGATGGCACGCCCATCATGCACGTTGACACCTTCGTGCGCGGCAAGGGGCGCTTTATGATCACCAAGTATGTGCCCAGCGACGAGCGCAGCACACGAAAGTTTCCGCTGCTGCTCACGACAGGCCGTACTCTCACACAATACAATGTGGGCGCGCAGACACGGCGCACCGCAAATGTGGTCTGGCACGACGAAGATCTCCTCGAAATGCATCCCCATGATGCCGAAGACCGGGGCATTCAGTCGGGCGACATGGTGGCGATAGCCAGCCGCGCAGGTGAAACGGTATTACGGGCGGATGTTACCGACCGCGTACAGCCTGGCGTTCTGTACACCACTTTTCATTTTCCCGAATCTGGTGCCAACGTCGTTACGACCGACAGCACAGACTGGGCGACCGATTGCCCCGAATACAAGGTTACGGCCGTGCAGGCCCGCCGGGTTACAGAGCCTTCGGCGTGGCAGGCTCAATGGTCGCGTTTTAGCGATGTTCAGGCCGGACTGCTTGAACAGCGTACGCGTGCAGGCGAGACCACTGCCGGCACCCCATCGGGGCCGACGGTTAGGCCGGCAAAACAGAAGGAAAAGGTGACTGTGGATGCGTCTGCCGCGCAGCCACGTCAGTCTGCGAGTGACGCACGGATAACCCCCGCGCTCACCTCAGAAAACTGAGTAGCGCACTGGAAATCTGAGCACATCATGACACTTAAGTGCGAACCCCTACCCTGCGCCTACCCCTACCCCGCTGAAATCGCCTGCTACGAAGGCAGCGAATCTGTGGTGGTAGTACGCATAGGCTCGGCGGAGCAAAGTAAATTCCATCTGGAAGATGACAGACTAGCCCGAGAAGTTGCGGTAGCTCTTGAGTTCAATGGCATCAGCCATGCCACGCTTCTGGCTACGCCAACTGATCTCGAAGACTTTGCTCTGGGGTTCTCACTGACTGAAGGCATTATCCACAGCGCCAATGATCTGTATGACATCGAACTCTCCGAACGCCCTGAAGGCATTGTTATTCAGGCGCAAATAGCCAGTGCATGCTTGCGCGAACTGAAAATGCGGCGCCGAAACCTTGCCGGGCGCACGGGTTGCGGGCTGTGCGGTGTAGAAAGCCTGGGCGAGGTCCGGCGCGTACTTCCGGCCGTACAAGCCCGGCACGAATGGGTATCCACCCCCGCCATTCTTGATGCTGTGGCGCAACTTCGCGCGCAACAGCCTCTACATCAGGAAACAGGTGCCACACACGCTGCGGGCTGGGCATCGCTCGACGGGCGGTTGCTGTTTGTAAGGGAAGATGTAGGCCGACACAACGCCCTGGACAAGCTTATCGGTCACCTATTACGCGAGGCGATCGACCCTGCCTCAGGGTTTGCCGTGATATCAAGCCGCGCAAGCTTTGAAATGGTGCAAAAGGCTGCCGCCATGGGAATGTCGGCGCTAATTGCCGTATCAGCACCCACTACCTATGCCTGTGCCCTGGCCAACGACCTTAACGTCATGCTTGCAGGCTTTGCCCGCGGCAACGCGTTTACCGTTTACAGCCACCCAGAATTTCTGATCAGTCATGGGAGTACGACATGAACAATATCGACCATCTTATCCGTCTGGCCAATCGCATCGGGGCATTCTTCGAAGCAATGCCCCGCCATGACGAAGCCATTGAAGGCATCGCCAATCATATTCACAAATTCTGGGAACCACGCATGCGCATTGCCATGTTGGCGTTCATCAAGGCCAGACCTGACGGCCAGTCAGATGAGGCGGGCCTGGACGCAATCGTACTCGAGTCACTGCTCAAGAACAGGGAGAGATTAACCCCCAAACAAACTTCAACCCACTGAGTTTTTAGTTGTACCACCACTTTTTCTGCACTCTGTATTAATAAACGCTGCCCCCTCAGCAACAAGGAGACAACATGAGCACAGATCGCACAGCAGGCTTTTTCAGCAAGGAACGCATTACCGCGCCGCCTGGCTTTAACCGATGGATGATCCCGCCCGCTGCACTCGCTGTACACCTATGCATTGGCCAGGCCTACGCATTTTCAGTATTCAATGGCCCCATGACACGCCTTGTCGGTATCTCGGAGTCTGCGCCGAGCGACTGGGATTTGCCGACACTGGGCTGGATCTTCAGCATTGCTATCGTTTTTCTCGGGCTGTCTGCGGCATTTGCCGGCAAGTGGCTGGAGGAGGTCGGACCGCGCAAGGCCATGTTTGTGGCCGCATGCTGCTTCGGCGGCGGCTTTCTGGTCTCGGCAGTCGGCATTTCATTACATCAGATATGGCTGGTTTATCTAGGGTACGGTGTGCTGGGAGGTATAGGCCTGGGCATAGGCTATGTATCGCCTGTTTCTACGCTGATCAAATGGTTTCCTGACCGACGAGGCATGGCAACGGGTATGGCGATCATGGGGTTTGGAGGCGGGGCATTTATCGCCTCGCCCCTGTCGGTCGCCATGATGAACCATTTTCAGTCGTCCACATCGGTAGGCGTGGCCCAAACCTTCGTCGTCATGGGCGTGCTGTATTTTATTTCCATGACCATCGGTTCACTGGCCGTGCGCATTCCTGCCGCTAACTGGAAGCCCGAAGGCTGGACGCCGCCCGTCACGCAGAATGCAATGATCACGCGCAATCATGTACATATTGACCAGGCCCTGAGAACACCTCAGTTCTGGCTGATCTGGTGGGCACTATGCCTGAACGTAACCGCTGGCATAGGCGTGTTGGGTCAGGCCTCAGTCATGATTCAGGAGAGCTTTAAGGGCGGCATTACGCCGGCTGCAGCCGCAGGCTTTGTGGGTGTGCTGTCATTGGCCAACATGCTGGGGCGGTTTTTCTGGGCATCCGTTTCTGACTACGTGGGCCGCAAAAACACCTATTACATTTTTTTCGTCTTGGGCGCGGCGCTTTACTTCATGGTGCCCGGCATGGGCTCGGCAGGTAACGTGGCGCTATTTGTGCTGTTCTACGCCATCATCATATCGATGTACGGCGGCGGGTTTTCGACCGTGCCGGCCTACTTGGCCGACCTGTTTGGCACCCGTTTTGTAGGCGGCATCCACGGCCGTCTGCTGACAGCATGGTCGGCAGCAGGTGTTTTTGGCCCGGTGCTGGTAAATTACATTCGCCAATATCAAGTAGATAGTGGGGTACCGCCCGCACAAGCCTATACCACCACTATGTATATCATGGCCGGGCTACTGATTATCGGGTTTCTCTGC
Organism: Alcaligenaceae bacterium; assembly: GCA_013416395.1. Classification (GTDB taxonomy): domain Bacteria; phylum Pseudomonadota; class Gammaproteobacteria; order Burkholderiales; family Burkholderiaceae_B; genus Allopusillimonas. The sequence goes on along the minus strand of JACCEP010000002.1, from coordinate 211,079 downwards.
AACATGATGGTACGCCCGGTAGCCGCCCACCATCACATGGGCGAAGAACAACCCAGCCTCAAGCCCGTCCTGGCCGCCGAATAAAGGAGCATATTCATGACAACACAAGCAAAGACAAGCCCGCCTGCATTGGTCGCAGTATTCTGGCTTTATGTAGGCGTGCCTCTGGTCTGGGGCATCTGGGAAACCATGCTCAAGGCAACGGCGTTATTTCAATAAGCCGCATAACGCCGGGCTGGCCTCTTGCGGGGCTTGGGCCCGGCGGGGCCAGCACTGCCTGACACGCAGCAAGCCTGCAAAAAAAAGCCACCGATTAACACGGTGGCTTTTTTTGCAGCGGGTTAGTGCCCGATCAGGAGGACTCTTTAACCCGGTAAACCAGTACCGCCGTCTTGGCCAGGCTGAGCACCTTAATGGTGACACTGCCCAATAGCAAACGCGAAAGACCGCTGCGACCGTGACTGCCGATAAAGATCAGATCGCAATCTTCTTCGGTGGCTGTCTGCACAATGCCATCTGCGACGTTAAAGTTGGACACGGCCTTGCCTGTGGCCTTGACGCCTGCCGTCTCAGCCCGATCAAGCACTGATTGGAGGTATTTTTGCGCCTGTTGCTGGGCCGTTTTGTCGTAGTCTTCGTCCGTAATGGCGTAGGCGGCTGCCATGCCATCGAAACCGACCGTTGCGGCGAACGGTTGGGTAACGTACACAGCCACGACTTCGGCGCCCGTTTCACGGGCGAAGGAGACGCCTTTGTTAGCTGCTTGTGCCGACAGTGCAGAACCATCAGTCGGAATTAAAATTCTTTTGAACATGCTTGTAGTCCCCATTTGTTGCTTGGCCCCAAAGATTAACGTCAAGTGTAATTAATAACACTTGGTATATACACCTGTGCTGATATGCATCAGACAATTTGCTTATTATGACTTGTTTGCATTGATTTGCCGCGCGGCTTCAAACAACGCAGTGCAGCGTGCTCCCGAACGGCAATACGCCAGCACAGGCTCGGGAAGCTGCTTGAGCAACTTGGCAAAGCACTCGACATCATCATACGTCATGGCGCCGCTTACAACAGGCTGGTACTCAATTTGCAGGCCTGCGGCCTGCGCGGCCTTTATCACGTCAGCTGACAGCGGCTGATCGGGCCCGCCTTCAAGGTCGGGCCGATTAATAATTACGCTTCTGAAACCTGCATTGGCGACGTCGGGCATATCGTCTGGCCCTAATTGCGGGGCGACTGCAAAGGTATCGGTCAGCGCCCTGATGGCTACAGACATGGCGTACTCCTGCTTGGTGGAATAAAAAGAAAATAGTATGACGGCCAACTGGGCGACGCAAGCTCTGCTTTCATGCGTATTTCTGACAGGCTACCATTGACGGTGAAGACAGCTTTCTATAAGATATATATAAAATGAATCTTTAAAGCCGTTTTCACTCGAAAACATCTTATCCCCACTATTTCTAGGCTACCCGGAAGCTTCTCGATGTCCCGATCCGAACTCTGCACCGAAGCAGAAATCACTACGCTTGTTTACTCGTTCTACGACAAAGTTCGCGCTGACCCCCTCATAGGCCCTGTTTTCAACGACGCCATCCACGACTGGGACACTCACCTGACAATCATGGTGCGGTTCTGGTCGTCGGTACTGATCGGCAGTGGCACGTATAGCGGTGCCCCCATGCCCAAGCATGTAGCCTTGCCCGGCCTCGACGCCGACATGTTTGTACGCTGGCTTCAGCTTTTTCATGACACCACAGAAACCTTGCCAAATCGGCTGTTTGCCGAGCGCGCCGAAGAGGCCGCGCATCGTATTGCCCGCAGCCTGTGGTTTGGCTATCAAATGAATAACAACCCCGACAGCATGCCCAAGGATCTTCATAATGGCTGAACTCATCCACCCCCAGGAGCGCCAAGCTGGTGTGGCGCGGCCCGACCTGACCACCTTCCTCAGCCTCGGTTTTCGCCCCCTTTATATTGCGGGTGTTGTCTGGGCGCTCGTTTCCATCGCTATCTGGATTTTCGCGCCACAACTCATCCCTGCGCCAATGTGGGGCGTTGCGTGGCACGCCCACGAGATGCTTTGGGGCTTTATCGTTACGATTGCACTGGGCTTCTTGCTTACTGCCAGTGCAACCTGGACGGGTTTCAACCCGCTGAAAGGCGCCCCGCTGGGTCTGGTGTGCATTCTTTGGCTGATCGCACGCATTGCCTACCTGACTGGCGGCGATACGGCCTTCACCGTGGGTGTGATCAGTGAGTCTGCATTTTTCCTTATCAGTGCGCTCAGCCTGCTTAGGGTGGTCATCAAAGGCAAAAGCCGTCGCAACTATGGCCTGCCGCTGCTGGTTCTGGGGCTGGGCGTGGCCAATGTGCTGTATCTTTTGGCAGCAAAAAACGGCGATTACGTTCTTCTCATCGAGCACTTTAATCAAGGCTTGATCGCCATGGCAGTGGTCGCCCTGTTGATTGCACGCCGGGTCATTCCATTTTTCTCCATGCGTATGGTGCCTGAGCTGAAGCTGCCCATGCTGGTTGGCAGCGGCAAATACCAACTGGGCTTTGGTGTGGCGGCTATTGTGTTTAGTTTGGTGGGCCTGAGCTGGGCCATGGCACTTTCGCTTGCTATTACGGGTTTGATCAGTCTGTGGCAGCTTGCTCACTGGAAGCCGTTTTCAGTGCTGCACAAGCCTATGTTATGGATTCTGTACCTGGGCTACGCAATGATCGGTATCGGTCTGGTATGTGCGGCAGCACACATGGCAGGTATTGGTGCCAGTAGCCCGTTGGGCCGAAGCGCAACGCATGTACATATTATCGGCATGGGCGGGTTCTGCATCCTGATTATCGGTATGCTTACACGCACGGCGTTGGGCCATCTTGGCAGGCCGTTGGCGCTTGATGCCAGCATGCTGCTCAGTTATTACCTGATGATTGCTGCCGTGGCGCTGCGCCTTGCTGCTTTGTGGCCATCAGGCGTCACGCTGATGCTGTTGCATGCTTCTGCCGCATGCTGGATCGTATGCATGGGTCTTTATTTGTGGCGGTTTGTGCCCATGTTGATCCGCCCGCGGCCTGATGCGGTGCTCAAGGCCAAGGCGGCCAAGTAGTAGCAATTATGCAGCTTTCAAAGGTGTCAATATGCGGCTGACCATGATGACGGATTATGCAATGCGCCTGCTCATGTATGTGGGCGAGCGCCCCGACCGGCTGTGTACCATTGCCGAGATTGCACGGGCTTATGGTATTTCAGAGCCGCATTTGATGAAGATTACGCATAGGTTGGCTCAGCGGGGTTGGCTGGAAACGGTGCGGGGCAAGAATGGCGGTATGCGGCTTGCCATGCCCGCTGAGCAAATTAATCTGGGTGCGGTGGTGCGCGACACTGAAAATGATCTTGCACTGGTTGAGTGTTATACGGATGCAAACCAGTGCAGTCTGACGGGGCGCTGTGGGGTGCGGTCGATTCTTGACGGGGCTCTGGTGGCGTTCTTGCAGCATCTTGATGGGTTTACGCTGGCTGATGTGTTGGTTGCGCCAGCACCGTTTGAGGTGCCTGTGGTTTTTGAGGCTCGGCGTGAGGTTACCAAGTAGGGTTGGTTTTTCGGCCGGCTGAGGGTTTGATGATGAGGTTTTATGGTGCTGCCTTTTGGTAGCGCTTTTTTTGTGGGCGCTCTGTCTTGCGAGGATGCCATATTTGGTTTCTTAAGTCGCGCACTGGGCCAGTGCCTGTGCCCTGTTCCCTGTGCATTAAATCGTGTGCTCTTTGCAGAGCCGCAGCGGTTGGTTTCTTAAGTCGCGCCGCGGGCCAGTGCCAGTGCCAGTGCCTGTGCCCTGTGCATTAAATCGTAGGGTCTTTGCTGGGCGCCTGCAGCGGTTGGTTTCTTAAGTCGCGCCTCGGGCCAGTGCCCTGAGCGCCAAATCGCGCGGCCCCTGCGGGGCTACCCGTCAGGAAGGCCCTGTCTCAGGGGACGGGCGTGAACTCGTCCAAAACAGTCCCCCGGACTGTTTTGAACTCAGACAGCACGCCCTCTCAGGCCCCTGATCCAAGACCTTCCTGACGGCACGCTCAAATGGCGCTCAGGGCACTGGCCCGCGGCGCTTTGCAGATTCTTATTGCTTAGTATGTGGTGATCTTCGCTATGCTCAGCGTCAGCGACGAGGCCAGGTTGGTGTTGGTGTTGGTGTTGGTGTTGGTGCTTGCGAGTCGAGTCAAGTCGATGTCGGACGATATTTATGGCTGTGTTGCGGACTGTTGCATGATCTTTTTCATGAGCACCCTTCTGCCTGACAACAGAAGCAGGTCGGGCCTGGAGCGCTTGTACTTAGGCGCAGGCGCGACTTCTTTACTGGGTAACCGCAATTGGCTTTTTAAGATGCGCGTAGCAGACTCGTTGCGGCAGGTGCCCGATCGTACGATTTTTACGGGGCACTCGCGCCGCTGGCTTCTGTAGGCCCACAACAATCAAGTTGTGACGCCGCTACTGCGACGCCAGTACCTTGTTGAGCATGAACCTACAAAGCTAACGGAGCGGCATATTTGCCGCTCGCCAGATTAAACGATATTGCAACGCACGGTGATCGGGTGCGCTCTAAGCACGGAGACAACGGTGTCGTCAACCTTGCCTTCGACGTCGGAGATGACGTAACCGATCTGGCCTTTGGTCTGCAGTTGCTGGCTGAGAATATTGAGCCCGTGCTCGGCCATCAGGTTGCTGAGGGTACCCATGGCGCCTGGCAGGTTGCGGTGAACGTGCAGGATACGGGCGGTTCCCATGGTGGGCTGGTATGAGATTTCGGGGAAGTTGACAGCGCCTTTCGTGGTGCCGCTGAGCAGAAAATGGCAAAGCTTTTCGGCGACTTCGCGGCCGATGTTTTCTTGCGACTCTTGCGTGCTGCCGCCAATGTGCGGGGTAAGGATGACGTTGCGCTTGCCGATTAATGGGCTTTTAAGGGCTTCGTCACGGCTTTTGGGTTCGACGGGGAACACGTCTATGGCGGCGCCTGACAGGTGGCCGGAATCTAGCGCGTTATTGAGTGCATCAATGTCGACCACCGAACCTCGCGAGGCGTTGATAAGGATGGCGCCTTTCTTCATGGAGGCGATGGCTTCTGCATCCATGATGTTTTCAGTGGCTTTACCACCCGGCACATGCAGCGTCACTACATCGGACTGAGCCAGGAATTTTTTGAGTGAGGTTGTGGCACGTGCGTTGCCCAGGGGCAGTTTGGCTTCGACGTCATGAAAAATAACGCGCATGCCCGCGGCTTCGGCGAGTGTGCCCACTTGTGAACCAATATTGCCGTACCCGATGATACCCAAGGTTTTACCGCGCGCTTCGAAGGCACCGTCTGCAGTTTTGTCCCAGAAGCCCTGATGGACACGGTCGTTTTTTTCAGGAATGCGGCGCAACAGCAAAATAGCTTCACCCAGCACCAATTCGGCAACCGAACGGGTATTGGAAAATGGCGCATTAAAAACCGGCACGCCACGCAACATGGCGGATTCAAGATCGACCTGATTGGTCCCGATGCAGAAACACCCTACAACACGCAAGTCAGCGGCTTCGGCGAGCACGCCCGCGTCAAGCTGCGTGCGGGAACGAATACCCAACACATGTGCGCCGCGTACCGCTTCACGCAATTGCTCGGGAGACAATGCAGAAGCATGCGTTACGACGTCGTCAAAACCGGCGGCGTTGAAGACTTCTTTGGCGCTGGGGTGGATGTTTTCAAACAGGACGATACGAGTCATTGATGGATCCAGGCTAGTCAAAACGAAAAACGTTTATTGTGGACTATTTTAGGCCTGAATGCTTGTGAAGCCATTATTGAATAAGGGTTTATAAATAGCTGTCAGATATATAGGGCTCGACAAGCCGTCCAGAAACGATTTTCGGGTCAAAGCATTGGCGTTTGCGCTGTATAAGCGCACGCCTGTATGGTTTTTTCCTCTTTGGCTATTTTGACCGTTTTGTCGTTTAGCTACGCACGTTCACAATGGTCGCTTGCATGGCAGCAATCACCTTTACGGTTGCGCCAGAATACGCATGCACTTCTCCAGCACAAACGGTGAGCAGTTTGCCTGCATTGATTACTTTGCCAATGGCGACAAACCGGTCACCCATGGCGGGCCGCATGAAATTTATTTTGAACTCGGCGGTAACCACCTCGTACCCGTGTGGCGCCATGCTCAATGCGGCATACCCGCAGGCGCTGTCCACCACACTGGTAATCGCACCCGCATGAACGTAACCATGTTGCTGCGAAAGCCCCTTCGAAAAGGGTAACGCGATTTGCACTTCCCCCTCTTCGACCAGGACAAGCTGTGCGCCCAGTGTGGCCATCAAGCCCTGCGCATCGAAACTGGCAGAAATACGGTTGTGGAGGTCGCTCATGACAGGAAAGCCTTTTGATCAGATAGTTGTTTTTTGACAGCCCGCTGAGTTTGAAGCCGAAGGTATCTGGCGCGCCATGCGCATCAAATACGTGGTGGCTGTCATACGCGCCAACGCTATGCGAAGGCGATAACCATCATACCTTGCCTTCTGTTAACGTCGCCCGCACTTAGCGACAGTGAGAAGAAGCGCCTTAGTGCTTCATCATAAAGCCGCTGCACAATATCGTCTCAATGGTGCACGTAACGTGGGTGATCAATGCAGCGACCACTCCACGTCTGGCAATAACTAGCCTACACGGCTGTCACGATGCGCGACCATTCTTTTGTACAAATTGGTGATATTCGTACTGCCAGTTTTCACAAAGCAAAAAGGCAAAACACCATGAACGATGGCAGCCACACCACTACCCAGCATGGTCAGCGCGAAAGAAAACGACACCTTCATGTGTTGCAGGTAGGATTCACCGACAGAGCTCGGGTGTTTGGTAAAAAGCTGAGAGAAATTTTTCATGAGTTTTATAACAGTGTCTTGAATGGCAATATCACTATTTTAATTCTTTAAGCTTAAAAAATTATTGCCTTATTTACACGCAAAACCCTTGTTTGTAGAAATTAATTCCCTGCAAGTGGCGATAAGCGAGAAAATCACGTGACGTAATTACATGAACGGCCGAAAAATATGGAAGGGCTGATGGTGGCTGTGCACCTTCTTGAAGCCCGCATCAAAGTTTACGAAGTTATGAAGCAAGTCCAGCAACCGCGTCTTGTCGCCCGTCTGTACCAAGGGGCGATCCAGCAAGGCGCCGACTGTTGCCGCAGCTGATGGTTGCTCTCCGCCACTGCACGAAGAACTGTTCCGGCGTGCTGGCGACGCCGTAGTGCAGGCCCTGCGCATCATTCCTCGGCACCCTTGCTCATGGAGTTGCCCAGCTCTCGTTCGATCTGCATCACCAGCACGTTGCGCGATCAGTTGTGCTCGATAGCCTTGGCCGCATACCACTTACAAGTTTGCGGGCCTGTTAAAGCTGATCGGAAGGAAGAGACGTATGAGTCTTCATGAAAAAGTGGGTAATTAAATTAAAAATTACTCCATTTATTCATTGAGTACCCGATTCTCAGTCTCCCATCCATGGCAAAGGCAAACGACAATGGAACCGCACACAAAGGGGCAACAAGCCCCTCAGATCAGACGTTGAATGGAAAATTGTTTGATAAACCATTGATAAAAAAAGTCTACCTGAAGCACTATCGATTTGTACTCGTGTATGTACTCAGATTAAGTGTCGCTGCCCTTATGCAGGTAGCTATGCACTGATCGTGCGATCGTCTATGAGCATCCGTATGCAAAATTGCATAAAAATCGCATAGAACCAATTCTATGCGCGAATCAATGCTCACGCGCATTGATATATTCATAGCGGGTCCAGCGGCGCTCACCCACTTGCTGCAGATCCGGATGCTCCACCTGGAGTTCCTGCATCAGCCGCCTCACCTGACTACGATCATAGTGCGTGATCTGCCGGATTTCCTGGTTGCTCAAACCGGGCTCGCCCCGCTTGGCACGCTCCATCAGGATGCTGAGCACACGAACCTTGGCCGCGTCCCAATCGATACGACGACGTTTTTCGCCCTGCCCATCGCCCGTCAATCGGCGATACAGCGCCGGTGACAGACACCAATAAGTCCCCCTGCCCGTGCCCCCATGCTTGACATAGCCATTGGACTCCATGCCGGACAAACGTTCCCGGATTTCGGCTTCACTACGCTGGCACAAAACTGCAGCCGCTGCGGTATCTACCTCGGGATGCTGGCGCAAGTGGCCCAACAACAGCAGTTCATCCACGCCCAGAATATGGCCTTTCTCCGCTTCTTCGGCGACAAAAAGGCGCATGGCAGCATCGAACTCCCGCTTGGCAAAACTGACCAGTACAGAATCACCGATCTCACGAATCACCGGTGGCTCCTTGCCTTCCACTAGCAACGATGAAAACATTCGGTTGATGCCGAGATTGCTGCGGTTGACCAAACGCAAACGGGTGAGCGCTTCTACCAACAGGGGGTTCCGGGCCGCAGGCTGATGGTGCAGGATATTCTCGGGCGTAATACCTGCGATAAACCCGCCGTTGTTGCTGATCTCCAGCCGGTCACGGTACAGCTTTATCATCACCGGCCCCGCAATCCGCAGATCCGCGTGACAAAATGCGTTCATCAGCGCCTCGCGCAAGGCAATTTCCGGCCAGGTGCGATATTCGTAGTGGAACAGGCTTTGCTTGTAAGTCGTGATCGGGTTGAACGGCAACAGTAGCTCTTCCAGCCGCTGCACCGCCAGGGGCAAGGCACTGACACGGTCTTCGCGATTGGCGTAATCAGTGTCGGAGGCCATGTGCAGAAAGGTCCATCCGTGGCCAGGCACATATTCGCGAATCGCTTCCTCCGTTCCCGCCAAGAGCAGCGCTGCCCGGGTCAAGCTGCCGTTCTTGATCAGACCCAGGGTACGCAAAAGCTCTATATCACCCAGCCTGAGAAGCTCATCGGGTGCGCGTTCCCGACGCGCCTGATTCCGCAAGGCCTCCAGCGCGGTCGCCGATAGAAATCGAGGGTTGGCCTCAGCAACAAGCTGGCCGGTATAGTCTGTCTCGCCTGTTTCCACGCCAATCTTACGGCGCAGTGTGCCAGTCAGAGGCTGGCAACCCTTACCGATTCGGATGGTACCCTTGCCTGCCCTATCGGTATAGGGTGGCATGCCTGGATGAATCTGCATCAGCAACAAGCGCCCGGTGCCCTCCGACACCGACAGCTCTTCAAACACAGGCATGATTTTCGGATCAGTCTGATCGTAGATTGCCGCCTTGAGCATATTTGTGTCAATTTCCGGCGGGACGCCCAAGATCGCACGACTGCGCCCCTTCACTCGGTCAGCCACACCGAATACAACCGTGCCACCGCCACCATTAGCCATGCACACGGCCATCTGTACCAAGGTCTTCACAGCCTTGTCTCGGCTTTGCGTATCCCATTGTTTGAAGTCGAGATCCTGGTCTTCCATGTCATCCGCAACGTACAGCTCCAACTCTGGCAGTAACGCTTCTATCTGGGCTACAGAACGCATGAATGGGTCCTCATCAATGGATATTTTGCGTCGGCAGCCATGGTCGCGTCCATCTCTGCATACTGTCGACATTGAGAGAGCAAGCGGGCGCATTGCGCCATATCAGTGGTGCCAACGTGTCGATATGATGGCTGCTTCGTATGCGCAGCGTGTTAAACACAAAGGCAACAACCTGTTGACTCTGTCGCAGAGTGCAGCCTGCCATCTGTCTCATGGTGAATTCCCCCCGGAATTTAAGCCACTTACCAGCCTTCACGCGGCTGCAAAACTTAAACAGCACCTTTGGTCGCAGCGGCAGCCTCAATGAGACGTTTGATGTCCTTCTCTGTAAAACATGCACCACGCTGATAACGCATCTTGTTCCACGAAATCTCGTGGAACCGACTATTCCGTCTAGACGTTAAACAAAAAATTCAGCACGTCACCATCTTTAACCACATACTCTTTGCCTTCTGCACGCATCTTGCCGGCCTCTTTGGCACCCTGCTCGCCTTTGCAGGCAATAAAGTCGTCATAAGCAATGGTTTGCGCACGGATGAAACCACGTTCAAAGTCGGTGTGGATGACGCCGGCGGCATTGGGTGCGGTATCACCAATGCGGATGGTCCAGGCGCGCACTTCTTTTACACCTGCCGTAAAGTATGTTTGTAAGCCGAGCAGCGAGTAGGCCGCACGAATAACGCGGTTCAGGCCAGGCTCTTCCATGCCCATGTCTTGCAGAAATTCGAGTTTATCCTCGTCATCAAGTTCGGCGATCTCGGCTTCGACGGCAGCACATACGGCAACCACGGGTGCATTTTCAGCCTCTGCGTACTTACGCACTGCGTCGAGGTGGGGGTTGTTTTCAAACCCATCTTCACGCACGTTGGCGACATACATGCTGCGTTTTGCAGTGATAAAGCAAAACTGTTTGATAAGCGCTTTGTCGTCGTCGTCGAGGTCCAGCGAGCGCACCGGGCGTGCCTCGTTAAGTACCGGAATGATTTTCTCAAGGATGGCAACAATCTTGATGCCCTCTTTATCACCCGCACGCGCGGTTTTTTGATTGCGGTGCAATGCCTTTTCAGCCGTGGCCAGATCAGCCAGGGCCAGCTCAGTATTGATAACTTCAATATCAGACACTGGGTTTACACGACCGGCCACGTGAATGACGTTCTCGTCTTCAAAGCAGCGTACGACGTGCACAATGGCATCAGTTTCACGGATGTTGGCCAGAAACTGGTTACCCAGGCCCTCACCTTTGGACGCACCGGCAACCAGACCAGCGATGTCAACGAATTCGACCACGGCGGGTAGAATGCGCTCAGGCTTGACGATTTCGGCAAGCGCCGTCAAACGCGCATCGGGCACCTCAACGACGCCAACGTTAGGCTCGATAGTGCAAAAGGGGTAATTCTCGGCGGCAATGCCAGCCTTGGTCAGGGCGTTAAAGAGCGTAGATTTCCCGACGTTGGGCAAGCCAACGATGCCACATTGCAGAGCCATGAGTATCCTGAAAAATAAAGAATATTTCGAAAAGAAGCTATTGTAGTAGTTCGCTGGCAGATTTGCCGCGAGCACAACAATAGACCGAGCTGTCTCAAACTTGGGCAATACACCGGCTCAATTTTCGGCAACACCCCGGCGCAATCAGTCAGGTCAGCGCGTCTCCCGCAATCTGCAGCAATATCCATACGACCAGTAGCGGACCAGAATTAAAAATACAGTGCAGCAGCATGGACGCGCCTATGCCTCGCCGGCATCGCTGCCAACCCAGCACCAGCCCCGTCAGCCACTGCGGCAATACCAGCAGCGGCAACAACCACCACGCCGTATGATGAAGCTTGAAGTTGTAAAGGTGCACGGCGGCAAACAAAAGTGATGCCAGATGAAACACCACCGGAAAGGCGCGCCAATAATATAGCCGCCAGCGCCAGGGCGTTGAACGTCTGGCCCATTTGGCTCCTGATAAATACGGAGCCCAGCACATTACGAGTACGGCGGCAATCAACAGGATACCAGGCCACTTTGGCCCCAGCAGCATTGCCACCGTGGCAATGGGAGCCAGCCACCACGCGTAGGCTGGGCGCCGCATGCCATAGCGAAAAACCAGCTCTTCGACGATGGGCGCCCAAATCAATGCCTGCAACCAGGGCATATTGTAAACGTCCAGCCTGTGGGTCGCACCGCTGGACGTAGCCGCCCACACGGCTATAGGCCCGAACAGGATCAGGTTGACTACCCATAGAAACAGGGCCCATTTGAATAGGCCCACGAGCGGGACGGAAGGAAACCAGTCTTGTATCCACCCATTTTCGATTTCACGGGGCGGCAGGCGGGGAGTGAAGCTTGGCCGCACCACAAATCGAGCGAAATCGGCGAATTCATCGCGGAACCGCGGCTTGGGCGGTTTAACCAATACGGGTGAATCTACAGTCATGCTAGCCCCCTGACAGAGTCGGCATACCGCCAGGACGGCGCTGCAACAGTACTCAGAGACGGGCAAATCATACAGGCTGCCGGACCTGCCCGGTCAACCACGATTACCCTCATGCAATTGATTGGTCGCCTGAACAAACTCACCTCGCAGCAGCGCGGGTAATACGGCCCGACAACGATCAATTACTTTTTCGATTTCAGTTTGCTCTTCGCGGCGTGGCGCGCCCAGTACAAAATTGACAACTTGTTGATTGAGCCCTAGCGAACGCGGATGCCCGATGCCTAAGCGCAAGCGCCAGAAATCACTGCTGCCGAAGGCGGACTGAATATCACGCAAGCCATTATGGCCAGCATGCCCTCCCCCACGCTTGAGCTTGGCTTGCCCGGGCATCAAATCAAGTTCGTCGTGCAGCACAAGCACCTGCTCAGGTGCCAGTTTGTAAAACCGCATTAAGGCCCCGGCTGCCTGACCCGACTTATTCATGAACGTGGTCGGTTTAGCCAGGATCACGGCTTCGCCATCGAACCTTGCTTTAGCAACCCAGGCGGAAAAAGCTTTCTCAAGCGAGAACGAAGCTTTAAGATCATCGGCCAGGTGATCGGCCAGCCAGAAACCCGCGTTATGTCGGGTAACTTCGTACTCGGGCCCGGGGTTGCCCAGGCCAATGATAAGACGTATGGCTTGCGTGGTCATAGTCAGAGTCTACACAAAAAACCCCTGTTGGCCGCAATGGCCTGACAGGGGTTTTGAAAGACAGGCGCTGGCCCCGAAGAAACAGCGCCTGGCCCGGCGACAGCAGCTTACTCGGCGCTGTTTTCGCCAGCTTCGCCTTCGGCCTCTTCGCCTTCAGCAGCGGCAGTACCGGCGCCTTTCTTGGCCAATGCAGCAGCGATGACCAGGTCGTCTTCCGCACCGTGAACGGTATGCGTAACGCCTTCAGGCAGCACTAGGTCTGACAGGTAAATATTGCCGCCGGCAGGCATGTTGGCAAGATCGACTTGAATGGACTGGGGCAGATCGGAAGGCAGGCAAGTGATCTCGAGCTCGGTCAGCACCTGGCTGATGATCTGGGCTTCAAGCTTGACGGCAGGCGAGAGATCACCGTTGATGAAGTGCAGGGGCACTTTAGTGGTGAGGGTTTGCTTAGCATCGACACGCTGGAAGTCAACATGCAGCACCAACGCCTTGTAGGGGTGCCATTGAACGGCGCGCAGCAACACGGGCTGGCCTTTACCTTTACCGTCAAGTTTCATGTCGAGAATGGAAGCGTGGAACTCTTCTTTGCGCAGCGCGTGGAAGATTTCGTTGTGGTCAAATTCGACGCTGATGGCGTCGTCTTTACCACCGTAGACAATACCCGGCACACGGCCAGCGCGGCGTAGGCGGCGGCTCGCACTCGTACCCTTGACGCTGCGCGAAGTGGCATTAAATTGCATGGAAAAACTCCAAATAACAGAAGGCAGATAGCCTTGTTGGTAGAACGCAGCCTTAGGCTGCGCAAGATTGCCATCTGCCGCGACCAGCAGATGGCGAAAACAGGTTTATTCGACGAACAGTGAGCTGACCGACTCGGCGTTGGATATGCGAAGCATGGTCTCGCCCAAAAGTGACGCACAGGACAGCTGGCGGATTTTGCTGCACTGACGCGCGGCCTCTGACAGCGGTATGGTGTCGGTGACAACCAACTCGTCAAGTTCTGACTCAAGTATGCGCTGAACGGCTCCGCCTGACAGTACAGGGTGCGTGCAATAGGCATACACAGAGACGGCGCCACGCTCCTTGAGCGCTTGCGCGGCCTTGCACAAGGTGCCTGCGGTATCGACCATGTCGTCCATGATGATACAGGTACGGCCATCGATGTCGCCGATGATATTCATGACTTCAGACACATTGGCGCGCGGACGACGTTTGTCGATAATGGCCAGATCAGCCTCAAGCTGCTTGGCCAGTGCGCGTGCACGTACAACACCGCCGATATCAGGCGACACCACCACGAGATCACGGTAGTTACGGCGCCAGATATCGCCTAGCAAGATCGGGCCAGCATAAACGTTATCAACAGGGATATCGAAGAAGCCCTGGATCTGGTCAGCGTGCAGATCCATGGTCATGACGCGGTCAACGCCCACGACCTGCAGCATGTTGGCTACGATCTTGGCCGAGATGGCGACACGGGCCGAACGAGGACGGCGATCTTGACGGGCGTAACCAAAATAGGGAATGGCGGCGGTGATTCGGCCTGCGGATGCCCGGCGCAGTGCGTCAACCATGACCATGACTTCCATGAGGTTGTCATTGGTGGGAGCACACGTGGGTTGAAGGACGAACACGTCTTTGCCGCGAACGTTCTGATTGACCTCCACCATTACTTCGCCGTCTGAAAAACGACCTACTGTCATTTTCCCGAGCGACATGTCGAGGTGATTTGCTACATCGACAGCTAAGCGAGTGTTAGCAGTGCCGGTAAAAATCATGAAGCGGTCGTTTGACATGGCGGATGGTCGATGCGTTGCGTTAAACAACAAAGCTGTTGAACAGCACCTTGAGGGCCGACTCAACAGCTTGTAGTTAACAGCAAGCCAAAAGGCTTGGAAAGTGGCTGGGGAAGAAGGATTCGAACCTTCGCATGCAGGGATCAAAACCCTGTGCCTTAACCAGCTTGGCGATTCCCCAATTCTAACTGCTAATCCAGTGCCGTAGAGGGTGATCATGTAAACCTGGGCAAACCCAGGCGTTACGGATTACCGCTACGCTGCCGCTTTCGCGGCTGTCTATATTACCAAAAATTCGAGCCTGAAACGTTGCTGCTTGTGCGATGGTTACAAACTCGACAAACAGACACGCACCTGACCCGCTCATTCTTGCATTAACACCCTGCTGACCCAACCACCTTGCGGCGGCCGGTATCTGCGGATACTTTGCAAAAACAACTGGCTCTAGGTCATTACGACCAAAAAACCCGCCTTCACGGTAACCGTTAAGCGGCTTGTTTTTGTTAAGCCATTCAGTAAAGAACAGCATTTTGACGCAAGCTGAATCTCTTGTCAAATCGGGTGACGAAAATACACTTGCCGTGGAGACAGTTTGCGGCGGTTGAACCACAACATAAGCGTTGTCAGGCAACGACAGTGGCGCGAAAACATCACCGATGCCCGTCGCAAATGCCGGCTGACCATAGATGAATACGGGCACATCAGCCCCCAACGTACTGCCCAGCGCCATTAACTGCTGGCGGTCTAGCCCGGTGCCCCATAGGCGGTTTAGCGCAATAAGCGTGGAGGCGGCGTCACTGGACCCCCCGCCAAGACCAGCACCCGAGGGGATGCGTTTGGTATAGCGGATCTGTACGCCCTGGTGCGTTCCGGTGGCACGCTGCAGCGTACGCGCAGCGCGGACAACCAGATCGTCTTCGGCAGCCAGCCCCGACAGCCCTTCGCCCTCACGCACAACCTGCCCGTCGCGCCGCGTATCAAACGAGAGCGTGTCGTACAGGCCAATAAAGCGAAATGCCGTCTGCAACAGATGGTAGCCATCGCTGCGGCGGCCAGTGACATGCAGAAACAGGTTTATCTTTGCCGGTGCCGGCACATCGTGCAGTTCCATGCCCACACGCTCAGCTTTCGTCGACAACCAGCCGCACACTGATATCGCGGCTGGTATCGCTGCGATTCATTTGCAACAGCCTCGGACCTTCAGCGTCATAACGTGACAGCCGCACACGCCAGCCATCTTGCGTAAAGCCGCTGATATGGCCTTCTTCATCTTTCTTGAGCTCGCTGACGGCCGAGTCACCGACCTGGCCCTGAAGCCAGCCACGCAAGCCCCTGACCGGCATGGGGCTGCCCAACACCTCTTCGACCAGGGCATCGGGGTTTGGGGCCTGCTCAATTCGCCCATCGCTGCGCGTAAGGGTGGCGCTGGATGGACTCACGTCGATACGCGCCAGAATGCTGCCCAACGGATTTGCAAGATCGAGCACAAGCAGGCGCCCGGTATCGCGCCAGGCAAAACCGCCCTGAAGGGCTTCACGCTGGCCGTTGGCATTACTGACATTGAGGGCGAAACGCCCGGCTCGTTCAAACGCGGGGCCTTCACCAAGCCCACTTATTTTTTGTGGTGTGGCGCAGGCACTGAGCAACAATGCAGCGGCGCCGGCGCAAAGCCAGGCACGACGCCTTCTGAGCCCCTGCCCGCTAAAGAGGCTGGGCCAGATGGCTGAAGAGACTTTGCCCGATTTTAGAGACGCGCTGGGCGTCATGCGTTGGCCATCTAAACCGGCCTCGCCATGGAGGCCGAGACGTACCGTTAAGCGTGTGATCATTTAAGCTTAACCCCCAGGCGCTTCAGTGTTTCTTGCAATACTTCATTGTCAGACGCGGTCGAAGCCGCCTTGCTCCATACTTTCATGGCCTCGTCGCGACGACCACTTACCCACAGCACTTCGCCCAGATGAGCCACCACTTCGACTGAATCCATCTGGCTGAGTGAGCGCTTAAGGTATTCGATGGCGGCCTCGTAATCGCCTGTGCGATAAAAATACCAGCCTACGCTATCAAGTATGAACGGGTTGTCCGGATCAAGGTCGAGCGCGCGTTCTAGCAGATCTTGCGCCTCATCGAGCTTGCGGTTCTGGTCAGCATAGGTATAGCCCAACGAGTTGTACGCATTGGCATTATTGGGATCAAGCTCAATGACGCGCCTCATTAACTTTTCGAAGTCTTCCATACGGCCCTGTCTTTCATAGAGCATGGCTAGGTCGTATTTGATTTCGGTGGAATCAGGAATTTCTTTGTCGGCCTTGACCAGCACTTCGACGGCGGTGTCGGTCTGGCCTGCCTCACGGTAAATGGACGCCAGCGTCAATGCCAGCACTGAGCGCTCATGCGTATCGCGGGGGTGTAGCCGGTCAAGACTGCGGCGCGCTTCGTCAAGGCTACCCATACGCGCCTGCAAAACTGCTTTGTGCACCTGTGCCTGAAACCTGAGTGACGGGTCATCAATTAATTCAAGCTGTGCAATGGCCTCTTTGAGATTATTTTGGCGCTCGGCGATCTGCACCAGCAACAGGCGCGCGTCGGAGGCATCAGACATTGCATTGCTGGCCTTGTCACGTATGGACAAGCGACGCTGGTTCTGCACCGCAATGTATTCTTCGAGCAGCTTACGAGCCTGATCGTAGTGGGTCGCGCGAATATTGACTTCGGCCTCGGTGTACAGCAGATCAAAGTCTTCTGGTGCATTGCGGCGCATAATTGCCACCTGCCGCAAGGCCTCATCAAACTCGCGCCGTTCTACCAGGCGATTGACGAACAGTAACTGCACATCGCGGGAGTCAGGATGGGTTCGCACAAATTCGCGCGTTTCTTTAAGCGCCAACTCAGGGTCAGCCTGCAAACCATATTCAAGAATACGCTGAGCGGCGAGCCCTGAGTCAGGATCAAGTTCTTGGGCTTTGCGCGCCTCTTTCAGGGCGCGATCCGGGTCGGAGGCAGCCCAAGCAGCATCCGACAACGCCAGATGGGCTGAGGGCATACCCATGACCGATGGGTGCAACGCTTTTTCAAGCACTTCAAGGGCCAACCGCTTGTCGGGCATTTTGCCGATTATGGCAGACGCCTGCGCCACAGCACGGTCTTTGTCTTCGGCTTTGTCGATGCGCTGCCAGAGCGCATTGGCCAACCCCGCAGTCTGGCCGCTGGAAGCAGCAAGGGCCAGCGACGATGCCACAGCCTCGGGGTCTTTGGGTGCAAGCAGTGCCCACTGGCGCGCAGCCGCCAACGCGCGCGCCAGATTTCGATCAATCATGGCAAACTGAAACGCCCGCTTGGCCAGCCTCGGGTCAGAGGTTTCGATAGCAAGATCAAGCAGCGTCTGCCCTGCCAGGTCATACTGGCCTTGAGACGCGGCGAGTTCGGCTGCCAGCAGACGATACAATAGGTCGGGCGTGAGCGTGACCGAAGGCAACTCACCAGCGTGCAGCCGGATCTGCTCAACCTGTTCTAGCTTGTCGTCTGACGTGGGCTGTGCAGCCGCCGGCCAATGAAAAACAGCAGACAGGCATACCGCGTACAGCAGAGGATTTGAAAATTTCATTCAGAAAAACCGTCGTCGCTGAGCCAAGGTTAGCGTCAGATAGCAAAATTACTTAGTCGGAACACGATGTTATCACCCCCTTATGCCAGAACTACCAGAAGTTGAAACAACACGTCGCGGAATCGCTACGATAATGACTGGTCGCGTGCTCGAACGCTTCAGCGTTTACGAGTCACGCATGCGCTGGCCCATCCCTGCCGACATGGGGGCCACGATCACCGGGCATCAAGTAGTGAGTTGTGAACGTCGCGGCAAATACCTGCTTTTGAACTTCGCCCACGGCACGCAAATCGTGCATCTCGGCATGTCGGGGTCAATCAGGCGCGCCCCGCTTGATCAACCTCGACTCAAGCATGATCATGTCGAGTGGGTATTCGGCGATGCCCGTTTCTTGCTGCATGACCCGCGTCGTTTTGGTGCTGTATTGTGGCATGACCTGGCTGATGGCCCGCTAGAAAGCCACCCCCTGCTGGCCAAACTGGGCATAGAACCTTTTGACCCGGGCTTTACCGGTAAGCTTCTGCATCAAGGCTTAAAGGGCAAAACCCAGGCCATCAAACAAGCCCTGCTCGCCGGCCATATTGTGGTGGGTGTTGGCAACATTTATGCCTCTGAGGCGTTGTTCAAGGCGCGCATCAACCCTAAAGCACAGTCGGGCTCACTTTCGCTGGCACGCTGCGAAACCCTTGCAGTGGCCATACGCCAAACCTTGACGCAAGCACTGGAGTCGGGTGGCAGCACGCTGCGCGACTACGTAAACGCCACGGGCGAAGCCGGCGCCTACTTCAGCCTGCACGCGGCGGTTTACGACCACGCCGGCAAGCCCTGCCCCATCTGCGAAACGCCCATACGCCGCATTATTCAGGGGCAGCGGGCCACCTATTACTGCCCGACCTGTCAACGCCGCTAGTCTTTACCCCCGCCCACCCAGACTGCACGCCCAAACCCAAACTCATGACTTTGCTGTGCACCGGCTCAAATTAATCGCCGTACGATTACTGATCGGCGTATCACTCCTGATCGCTGTGTGATTCCTGATCGCTGTGTGACTCCCGCTCGCTGCGTCATTCCCGTTCGTCTTGAGAGTTCTGATTGCCGTGCACTCAACGTTCGTCTATAACGAACACGTTGCACATAAACAAACATTAAACTATAGTTTTAGGCATCAAACACCTTGCGCAATGCAGTGAAATTTCTTGCAAGCCAGGTGTATCAACGGCCAATGCCTGCTTGTTCAACGTCAATCGCCATGTCAGAAAGCAACAAACGGCAGCAAGTAAGCAGAGGCGGCAGCCCCAAGGAAAACCACGATGACCACACTTGATTACCAAAGCGGGTTTGGCAACCACTGCGCAACCGAAGCGTTGCCCGGCGCTCTGCCAGTCGGCCGAAACTCGCCGCAAGTCTGTTCCTATGGACTTTACGCCGAGCAACTCACTGGCACAGCCTTTACCATGTCACGCGCTGAAAACAGGCGGTCATGGCTTTATCGCATACGGCCCTCGGCCCAGCAGGGTGCGTTCGAGGCCTGCAATATTGCACCTTCATGGACGGCGAGCTTTGGATCGGGGCCAGTAACCCCCAACCGGTTGCGCTGGAACCCTCTGCCCATGCCTGACGCCCCGACAGACTTTGTCAGCGGCATGCACACCTGGGCAGGCAATGGCCACAGCGAGGAGCAGGCAGGCATCGGCATACAGCTTTATGCGGCGAACCAGTCCATGACACAGCGCGCCTTTTACAATGCCGATGCCGAAATGCTGGTGGTGCCGCAGCAAGGCCGTTTGCGCTTTGTCACTGAGATGGGCCTGCTTGATGTTGAGCCTTGCGAGATTGCTATTATTCCGCGCGGGGTGCGATTTCGTGTCGAGCTGCCGGACGGCCAGGCGCGAGGTTATATGCTGGAAAATTTTGGCGCCCACCTGCGTCTACCTGAGCTTGGGCCTATAGGGTCCAACGGCCTGGCCAATGTGCGTGATTTTCAGATACCCGTGGCCTGGTATGAAGACATCGAAGGCCCCTGCGAACTGATCGCCAAGTTTACGGGCGGCTTCTGGCGCACCACGCTGGAACATTCACCGTTTGACGTCGTAGCCTGGCATGGCAACTACGCCCCCTGCAAGTATGATCTGCGTCGTTTCAATGCCATGGGTTCAATCAGCTACGACCACCCTGACCCCTGCATTTTTACTGTATTAACCTCGCCCTCCGACACGCCGGGCGCCGCCAACGTAGATTTTGCGATTTTCCCGCCGCGTGTGCTGGTCATGGAAAACACGTTCAGGCCCCCATGGTTTCATCGCAACTATGCCAGCGAATTCATGGGGCTGATTCAGGGCGTCTATGATGCCAAGGCCGAGGGTTTTGTGCCAGGCGGTGCCAGTCTGCATAACTGCATGTCGGCGCATGGCCCCGACGCCACAACCTTTGAGAAAGCCAGCGCCGCCGACACTGGCAAGCCCGACTATATCCGGGATACGATGGCATTCATGTTTGAAACACGCCGCGTCATCCGACCCGCCCCGGCAGCGCTCGCAGCCGCCACCTTGCAGGCAGGCTACGACGATGTCTGGGGCGGGTTCACGAAGCATTTCAACCCCGACCGGCCCTGATCTCCGTCACGACCGCGCCGACAACCGACTCACTCTTCGCTGGATTGCCGATGTCTTATCTGAACGAAACACATGACCCTGCGCTGCAAAGCTGGGTTACTTCTGCCAACGAACAAAACAATGGTTTCCCAATACAGAATCTTCCTTTCGGCGTTTTTCGCGCTCAGGCGGGTTCGCGCAACTTCCGGCCCGGCGTTGCCATTGGCGACCAGATTCTTGATCTTGCCGTGCTGGCGGGTCTGCGCCCTTTTGCTGATGAAGCGGGGCAGGCACTGGACGCCTGCCGCAGCAGCACACTCAATGGCCTGATGGCATTGGGGCAAAAACACTGGTCGGCGCTGCGGCTTGGGCTTTCTCGTGCGCTGCGCAGCGGCTCGCCGCTGCAAAGTCAGCTTGAGCCACTGCTTACCCCTATGAGCCATGCCGAAATGGCCGTGCCGGCTCGCATTGGCGATTACACAGACTTTTACATCTCTCTGCACCACGCCACGGCAGTGGGCAAGCAGTTCAGGCCAGACAACCCCTTGCTGCCCAACTATAAGTGGGTGCCCATTGGCTATCATGGCAGAGCATCCAGCATTGGGGTTTCAGGCCAGCACTTCGCGCGTCCCATGGGCCAGACGCGCCCTGCTTCAGAAGGCGCGGAGCCCGGCTTCGAGGCATGCAAGCGGCTGGATTTCGAGCTTGAGCTGGGTATTTTTGTTGGTGAGGGTAACCAGCAAGGCAAGCGCATACCCATAGACCAGGCCGAGGGCCACGTATTTGGCGTGTGCGTGTTGAACGACTGGTCGGCCCGTGACCTTCAGGCGTGGGAATACCAGCCTCTGGGCCCGTTTCTGGCTAAAAACTTTGCCACCACCATTTCACCCTGGATCGTCACCCTTGAGGCACTCGCGCCGTTTCGCGCCCCGTTTGTGCGTGGCGATGCCGAACCTCAGCCTTTGCCTTATCTGAACTCTCAGGCCAATCAGGATGCCGGTGCGTTCGACATTGAACTGGAAGTGCTGCTAACGACGCAGGCCTCGCGTGCCCAGCAAGCCGAGCCCGCGTCACTGGCACGCAGCAATTTTAAAGACGCTGCTTACTGGAGCATTAGCCAGCTGATTGCACATCACACGGTAAACGGCTGCAATCTGCAACCCGGTGATTTGCTTGGTACAGGTACGCTTTCAGGCCCCGAAAAAGGCGCAGAGGGTTCGTTGCTGGAACTGAACGCCGGTGGCAAAAACCCTATAAAGCTACCATGGGGTGAAGAGCGCGTATTTCTGGAAGATCAAGATGAGATCATTTTGCGCGCCCAGTGCAGCAAGCCTGGCTACCCCACCATCAGCCTGGGCGAATGCAGCGGAACCGTGCTGCCTGTCGCCCAGTAAGCCGCCCGCCCGGCCTTAACAAACGGCCAGGGCCATCAGGCCCTGGCCATTAACCGGCTAGCTAGCAGTGACAAGCACTTTGCCGGGGTTCATGAGGCCATGCGGATCAAGCACGTCTTTGATCCGACGCATAAGCGCCATTTCGATGGGGTCTTTATAGCGCGGCAAGGCGTCGCGCTTAAGCTGCCCTACCCCGTGCTCAGCACTGATCGACCCGCTAAACTGGTGTACGCTTTCGTGCACCAATTCGTAGATCTCGTACTGGCGCTCCAGCAGTTCTTCTTCACTGTAAGCCTGGCCACGCGCAACGTTGTAGTGCAAGTTGCCATCGCCCAGATGACCAAAGATAACGTGTTCAATGCCCGGGAAGTGCGCTTGCAGCGCCGCATTGGTGACGCGAACAAATTCGGCCATGCGCGACACCGGGATGGAAACGTCGTGCTTGATGCTTTTGCCAAACGCCTTTTCTGCCAGCGGAATGCTTTCACGCAAATGCCACAAGGCCTTGCTTTGCGTAATGCTTTCTGCAATGACCGCATCGTGTACCAAGCCAGCCTCTATGGTGGCTCCGACAACGGTTTCGAATCGCTCGCGGGCATGCTCTGCGCTTTCGCTGTCGGAAAGCTCGAGCAAGGCATACCAGGGCAAGCTGGCCGACTCACCTTCAAATGGAATACGTTGCTCCGGGTAGCAGGAAACCACGCCTTTCAGGCAATTGCCAGCGATTAACTCAAAACCGGTGAGCGAAGCGCCAAAGCCTTTTTGCGCAGCAGAAAGCACGGTGACAGCGTCTTCGACCGAGGCCAGGGCCAGCAGTGCGGTGCATTGTGCAACCGGAAGCGGATACAGCTTGACCGTGGCTGCCGTAATAATGCCCAGCGTGCCCTCACTGCCGATGTACAGATCGCGCAGGTCGTAACCGGTATTGTCTTTGCGCAGGCCGCGCAACCCATGCCATATGTCCCCATCGGCCGTCACTACTTCGACGCCCAGAACAAGCTCCCGGGTATTGCCATAGCGCAGCACTTGCGTGCCACCGGCGTTTGTGGCCAGATTGCCACCTATGGTGCAGCTGCCTTCTGCTGCCAGGCTAAGCGGAAACAGGCGGTCTACATCGCGGGCTGCCTGCTGGACGGCCTGCAGAATACACCCAGCCTCGACCACCATGGTGTCGTTATCGGTGTCAACACTACGAATAGCGTTAAGACGCTGCAGCGAAATAACGACTGCATTGCCTTTGTCGTCAGGGGTGGCACCGCCGCACAGGCCAGTATTGCCGCCTTGCGGCACCATGGGTACTTTATGCGCCACGCACCATCGAACCACCTCGGCGACTTCTTCGGTCGAGCCAGGCTTGACAACAGCCAGGGCCGCGCCTTGATATCGCCCGCGCCAATCGGTGACATAAGACTCGGCTTCTGCCCCCACCAGCACATATGGCTGCCCCAGCATCTGAACTAACTCGTCGATCTGACTCATTCTGCGATTTCCAGTAAACACATCCAATTACCTATTTTAGGCCAGAAGTGATGGGCGGCCCAGAGTGTGTATAAGCTGACATTTTCAGAGGTAATACGAGATATCATGCAGTATGCCAACCTCTTTACAAGGACATGTCGTGACGACTTCCACTCCGTCTTCCTCTTTTCATGACGGCGCGCCAGCCCAGCCCTGGACAACCAGTACGGTTTTCAAGGCATACGATATTCGCGGCAAGGTTCCCGGGCAGCTCAATGCCAGCTTTGCTTATCAGCTTGGGCTGGCCCTTGCCCAGCAGGCCCGCGCACAAGGTATACATGGGCTGGTCGTAGGTTACGACGGACGCCTCAGCAGCCCCGAACTGTCGCAGGCCTTGCAAGAGGGCATTTTAAAAGGCGGCATAGATACCATCGACCTGGGCATGGTGCACACGCCTCTGGTGTATTTTGGCGCGCATCGCAAAAACACCGGCTCGGGTGTGGCCATTACCGGCAGCCATAACCCGCCCGACTACAACGGGTTCAAAATCATGATGGGTGGCGTTACGCTGCACGGTGAAGCCATTACTGAGCTTGCCCGCATCATGAGCAACCCAGAACCGCTGGACGACGTTACCCCTGGTACGCGCGAGCAAACTGATCTTTCTGAAGAGTATATTCAGTACATTAAGGACAGCGTCGTTCTGGCGCGCCCCATGAAGGTCGCCATCGACTGCGGCAATGGGGTGGGCGGCAAGTTTGCAGCACGTCTTTACCAGGCGCTGGGCTGCACGGTTGACGAGCTGTACTGCGAAGTGGATGGCACTTTCCCCAACCATCACCCCGATCCGGCTGACCCCAACAACCTTAAAGACCTTATCCGGCATGTACAGCAAACCGACTGTGAGCTGGGCCTTGCCTTTGACGGCGACGCTGACCGACTAGGCGTGGTAACACGCTCAGGCGAGATCATCTGGCCTGACCGGCAGCTTATTCTTTTTGCGAAAGACGTACTGGCACGCGCGCCTGGTGCTTCTATTATTTATGACGTGAAATGCAGCCGCCATGTATCACGGGCGATCAGAAACGCAGGCGGAAAACCCATTATGTGGCAGACCGGGCATTCACTGATCAAGGCCAAGCTCAAAGAAACCGGCGCGCCACTGGCGGGCGAAATGAGTGGCCATATTTTCTTCAAAGAGCGCTGGTTCGGGTTTGATGATGGGCTGTATGCGGGTGCGCGCCTGCTCGAAATACTTTCAAGGCACGATATTGCAAGTGCTGTGCTTGAGGCCTTGCCCAAAGACGTGTCCACACCAGAAATCAAACTGGAGATGCCCGAAGGACAGGCCCATCCGTTGATTGCGCGATTGCAGCAAGAAGGCAAGTTTCCGAGTGCGACCAGCCTTAGCACCATAGACGGCGTACGCGCCGAGTACCGTGACGGTTTTGGGCTGGCGCGTGCCTCAAACACCACGCCTATTATCGTGCTGCGCTTCGAGGGTGACACGCAAGAGGCGGTGAACCGCATCAAGCATGAATACCGGCAGGCTCTTTCAACGCTGCAGCCCGATCTGCAGTTTCCATTTTAATGCACTGCCGTGGCAACCAGGATGACATCTCTGCGCCATAAATGTGGAGATGTCCGCAGCGGTCCGGGCGTGACAACAAGCCGCTCCTGCTTCGCTTAAATAGCATCTTGCTGACCGCATGACCACGGCGCTTACTTTACGGGCTAGCCAGGTGTGTTTCGATCTGAACGACGAAGCGCTTTACGCACTGCGTCAAAGTGAAAGGTATTGCTGGCGCAAATCGTGGTCTTGCGCCAGCGCCTGCATGGGCCCGGTATAACGCACCAAACCTTTTTCCAGCACACAAGCCCTGTCAGCCACCAGCGCAGCAAAGTGCAGATTTTGTTCGCACAGCAGCAGACTGGTGCCCTTTTGCTTAAGCATCAAAATCATCTCAACCATATGCTCAACAATAATCGGCGCAACCCCTTCTGAAGGTTCATCAAGTAACAGCAAATAAGGGTTGCCCATAAGCGTGCGTGCGACAGTCAGCATTTGCTGCTCACCACCGCTCATCATGCCAGCCTGCCGACCACGCATGGAAGCCAGCGCCGGAAACAGCGTAAAAACCTCATCCAGTGACCAGTACGGTACCGATGCGCCGTCAGGCCAAACCCTGGGCGGTTGTTGACCTGCCATGAGGTTTTCTTGCACCGTCAGCCCAGTAAAGATGCGCCGATCTTCAGGCACATAGCCCAGCCCGCGCCGCGCCGCCTCAAAAGGCTTGCAGTGTGCCAGAGACTTTCCCATAAACTGGATATCACCGCGGCGATCCGCCACCAAACCCATCAAGGCCTTTAAGGTTGTGGACTTTCCGGCCCCATTGCGACCGACCAGCGCCAGCACTTCGCCCCGGCCAACATTAAACGACACATCATGAAGAATATGCGCGGCACCATACCAGGCGTTCAGGCCCCGCACTGCCAACAGCGGCGTGTCTTGCCCTGGTTGTGCGGTCGGCACCACCACCGGCCGCACGTCACGCGCCGACTCGCTTTCTTCTGGCAATTGCGTACCACCCGCTGGCTCGCCTTCTTCTGGAACATTCGCGTCGCCGCCCGTATCAAACGTGCGCCCCTTGCCAAAGTAAACGCTTTGCACTTCAGGGTGGGCACGGATGTAGTCTGCCTGCCCCTCGGCAATCAACTTGCCGCGAGCCAGCACAATAATGCGGTCAGCGTAGCCAAACACGACATCCATACTGTGCTCGGTAAACAGCACGGCCATTTCTCGCTCTTCAACCAGACTGCGTACCAGTTTGATCAACGAGACACGCTCTGACGGTGCCATGCCTGCGGTGGGCTCGTCCATCAGCAGCAGACGGGGCTCACCCGCCAGGCTCATGGCAAGCTCAACCCGCTTGACGTCGCCATACGCCAGCTCACTGCATGGGCGGAATGCCTGCTCATGCATCCCGACCTGCTCCAACAGACTCATGGCATCGTCAACATGCAGGGAGCGCGCCTGTTTCCAGAACGACCATATCTGGCGGCGTGCGGACAGCAAGGCGGCCTGTACGTTCTCGACGACAGTCAATGAGGCAAAGGTGGCGGCAATCTGAAAACTGCGGCCTATGCCCAGATGTGCAATACGATGCGATGGTAAACCCAGCAGTTCTTTGCCATAAAACAGCACAGAACCTGATGTCGCGGGCAGTTGCCCGCCCAGCATATTGAAAAGTGTAGACTTGCCTGCGCCATTGGGGCCGATGAGGGCCAGCAGTTCACCCGACTTGAGTTCAAAGCTGACGTCGTCGACCGCACGGTTACCGCCAAAATGGCGTGACACATGTTTGACCTTAAGCAGACTCATGATTGCCTCTCTGGACGTCTGGCAAATACGCCTGCAGCACCGGCAATGCCGCCGGGGAAAAACATAACGCACAGCAAAATGACCAGGCCGAACAAGGCGCGCCAATATTCTGTGATGCCAATGACATAGTCTTGCAGCACGGTAAAGGCAGTGGCCCCAAGTATGGGGCCCGACAGCGCATGTATGCCACCAAGCAGTACCATGACCAGCCCATCCACCGACTTGCCCACGGTAATGACTTCAGGCGACGTACCGCCTTTCGCAAACGCATACAGCGCGCCGGCCAACCCTGCCAGCGTGCCCGCCACCACAAAGGCCAGCCACTGCACGCGCTTGACGTCTATACCTATGGCGTCGGCCCGCAATACGGAATCGCGTGTGGCCCGCAGCGCCAGCCCGAAGGGTGAGAATGCGGTATGCCGCACAGCAGCGACTGCCGCCACCACCAGCACGAGCGTAAGGTAAAAATACGCAGACCCTGACAGCCAGTCATCAGGCCAAACGCCAAAAATGCCATTGGAGCCACCGGTGACAGCATCCCATTGGTACACGATGGACCAAATAATCTGGGCAAACGCCAGTGTCAGCATGGCCAGGTAAACACCGGTCAGCCGTACACAAAACCACCCAAAAAACACGGCAGCCACGGCGGCGGCCACAGGTGCGGCCAGCAACGAGGCCACCATACCGAGTCCCACTGATTTAAACACCAGTGCCGCAGCATAGGCGCCGATACCAAAATAGGCAGCATGCCCGAACGAAGGCATGCCGCCCAAGCCCATCATGAAATGCAAACTTACCGCGAACAACACGGCAACCAATACGTCTTGGGTTAACACCAGAGCATAAGGCAGCGTGTCGGCCCAGATCGGCAACGCGGCACACAGCACTACAACCCCCACCATCAGGACGCGAAACCCGCGCCCCCCTGCGCGCAGGGGGGCCAATGCCTCACCCATGGGGCGTACGGCAGCCTGAGGCTTGCCAAACAGGCCCCAGGGGCGGAACACCAGCACAAGGGCCATGAAAATAAATTCGACCACCAGCGTAAGCTTGGGAAAGGCGAAGGTCAGCCCGCCCAGCTCCACCACGCCCAGCGCAATGCACAAGGCTTTGAGCTCGGCGATAATGAACGCCGCCACAAACGCCCCGGGTATTGAACCCATGCCGCCCACCACCACCACGACAAATGCATCACCAATAATGCTGAGATCGAGCATGAGACTGGCGGGCTGGCGCGGCAATTGCAGCGCCCCGCCTAAACCTGCTAAAAAGGCACCCAGGCCGAAGACGCCGGTAAACAACCAGGCCTGATTTACCCCAAGTGCCCCGAGCATTTCACGATCTTGGGTGGCGGCACGCACCAGCCTGCCCCAGCGGGTTTGCGTCAACAACAACCACAGTGCCAACAGCACCAGCGGGCCAATAGCGATTAGCACCAGGTCATAAACGGGAAGATAGCGCCCAAAAATGCGCAGTGCACCGTCCAGGCCCGGGGCAAGCGGGCCCAACAAGTCATCCGGCCCCCATATCCACAATGCCAGATCATTAAGTATGAGCACCAGCGCAAATGTGGCGAGTAACTGAAACATTTCGGGGGCACGGTAAATGCGCCGCAAAACAATGACCTCGGCCAGCACGCCAAGCAAACCGACCAGCAGCGCGGCCAGCAACAAACCGCCCCAAAAGCCCAATGGGCCCGAACCAAAGTACTGCACCATGCTGTAGGCGACATACAGGCCAAGCATGTACATGGACCCGTGCGCAAAATTGACGATGCGGCTGACGCCAAAGATTAGCGACAGCCCCACCGCCACGAGAAACAGCGAGGAAGCCTCTGCCAGACCATTTAAAAACTGGACAAAAAAGCCGGTGAGGTTCATGGGTGGTTAATCCGACAATGCGTTGGCCACCAGGGCCAAAGCGGCGTCATGCGATTTAGTCTGACGCCGCCTTGCGCCACTGCCTGACTTGTTCATCGGTGGGCTGCACACTGGCACCATCTACATAACTAAAGTCGACCATAATGCCTTTGCCGTCCTTGATGGCCAGCTTGCCCACATAAGCGCCCATGGTCGACTGATGATCGATGCCACGATAAACAATGGGACCAAATGGCGTGTCGACCTTAAGATTGCTAAATGCCTTGATCATGGCCTCGGTGTCGGTAGAGCCTGCCTTGCGTATGCCTGCTGCCAGCGAAAGTATGGTGTTGTACCCGACCACGGTACCAAGACGTGGGTAATCATTGAACCGGGCCTGATAGGCTTTGAGAAAGGCATTATGTTCAGGCGTGTCAATGGCATACCAGGGGTAGCCCGTGACTACCCAACCCACTGGGGTTTCGGCACCCAGCGTGTCAAGGTATTCGGGCTCGCCCGTAAGCATGCTGACCACCGACAGACCGTCAAAAAACTTGCGTTGCGTTCCTGCCCGCACGAACTTGGCCAGATCGGTAGCGAACAATACGTTGAACATGGCGTCTGGCTTGGCGTCAGCAAGTGCCTGCACCACGCTGCCCGCGTCAATTTTGCCCAGCGGCGCGGCCTGCTCGACCACGAACTCGACATCAGGCTGGGCCTCTTTGAGCAGTTTCTTGAAGGTTGCCACCGCCGACTGGCCGTACTCGTAATTGGGGTACACAATGGCCCAGCGCTTTTTGTTCATTTGAACGGCTGCAGGAATTAGCATGGCCACCTGCATATAGGTGGAGTTGCGCAAGCGGTAGGTGTACCGATTGCCATCGGCCCAGACGATTTTATCGGTGAGCGGTTCGCTGGCAAGAAAGAAGCGTTGCTTGTGTCGGGCAAAATCGGCCACCGCAAGCCCGATATGCGACAAAAACGTGCCTGTGAGCACATCGGCCTTATCGCGGGTTAACAGTTCTTGCGCCGCCCTGACGGCATCGCCGGGGTTGGAGTTGTCATCGCGGGTAATAAGCTCAAGCTGTTTTCCATTGACCCCACCTGCCGCATTGATCTGCTCGATGGCCAGATCCATGCCCTTTTTATAGGGTTCAAGAAAGGCGGGTTGGGTTTTGTAGCTGTTGAGCTCGCCAATGCGTATGACATCGCGCGCGTTGGCCGACAGACTGACGGCAAGCATGGCGGCCGCACCCAGCAGCCGGAGACAATATTTGTTCGAATTCATCGCGGTTACCTGTAAGGTCAAAAAGAATAATGCAGGGCCAAGCCGCAATACCGCCGCGACCCGAACACATTTTTAATTATGCTAACAGTGAGCATAATTATTCGTCAAGCGCCATGCGATGCGACGCCTCAAGGTTGAAACATAACGCAAAATTCTCCGAAAGGCTTTACACTGATCAGTCTGCATTTCCCATGTGCCGCTATGCGCGACCTGACATTCGTATTTATCGTTTCTAGCTTTATTCTTCTTACCTTAAGCCGTTGTCTGCTCACGCTCTGGCAGTGGCAGCGTGCCAAGCTGGCGGGCGGCTTCTGGCCTATCTTGCGTGGCGGCGTGCGCATTGACGCCAACATCATCGCCATTATCGCTGGCATCCCCCTCATGGCCTCACCCTGGATAGGCGACTCCATCATCGCCATTCATATCGTGCAAGGCTGGTTTATTTTTGCCTGGGCGCTGCTGGTGTTGCTCGAAGTTTCCACGCCGCAGTTCATCGACGAATACGACACCCGCCCCAACCGCCTGTATGTTGACTACCTGAAGCACCCGCGCGAAGTGTTCGGCATGCTCTGGAAAGGTTACAAAGCCACGCTTTTGGGCGGCGTGCTGGCACTTGTCGTCATGGTAGGCATAGGCTGGGCAGTGTTTGATGATGCACTTCCCGACAACCCGCTGCCCTGGTGGAACGACGCACTATTCACGCTGGCCAGCGCCGCAGTGGTGTTTCTGGCAATTCGCGGCACGCTCAAGCACCGCCCCATCAACCCGTCGACCGTGGCCTATTGCGGCGACAGCATGCTTAACACCCTGCCTCTTAACTCGCTCTACAGCGTCGCCTATGCCATTTATGGCATGAAAAACGAACGCTCAGCCACCAAAGTGTATGGCCATCTTCCCGAAGACGAAATGAACGACATCGTTAGGGCTTGCGCGGGTATAAAGACAGGCACGCAAGACATTCCCACACTGCACCAGCAGCAGCCATCGTGCGTGCGCGCACGTCCGCTCAATGTGGTCATTATTGTGGAAGAAAGCCTGGGCGCGCAGTATGTGGGCAATCTGGGTGGCGCAAACCTTACCCCCTGCATTGATCGCCTGGCACAAGGTGCCTGGAATTTTACGCGCGCCTACGCCACCGGCACACGATCGGTGCGTGGCCTTGAGGCCTTGTCGGCCGGGTTTCCACCCACTATTTCTGATGCCGCACTGCGCCTTTCTGGGGCGCAGAGCAAGTTCTTCACCATGGCGCAGCTGCTTAAAGGCCATGGCTATACGTCACGCTTTCTATACGGTGGTGAAGCGCATTTTGACAACATGAAAAACTTCTTTCTGGGCAACGGGTTCGACAAGGTGTACGACTTGCCCAGCTTTACCAGCCCGGCTTTCGTTGGCACCTGGGGTGCCAGCGACGAAGATATGTTCAGTCAGCTGCATGGTCTGCTTTCCCAATCGTCTGATCAGCCGCATTTCACGCTGGCATTTTCGGTGAGCAATCACTCACCCTGGGAGTACCCCGACGGCCGTATTCCGCCCGATGGCGATCCGCGCACCGTGCAAAATACGGTGCGTTACGCCGACTGGGCCATAGGCCAGTTTTTTGACCGGGCCCGCCAGAGTGACTACTGGGAAAACACCGTATTTTTGTTGGTGGCCGACCATGATTCGCGGGCATCAGGTGCCACTCGCATCCCAGTGCGGCACTTTCATATCCCTGCCCTCATCGTCGGGGCTGACACGCCCGCGCGCAGTGACGATCGCATTGTCAGCCAGATAGATCTGCCCGTTACCCTGCTTTCACTTATGGGCCTGCAGGGTGAACACCCCATGATAGGCCACGACCTTACACAGGCCGATAAAGGCGGCCGGGCCATGATGCAGTACAAAGAAAACTATGGCTACCTCAAAAACAACCAGTTTGTCGTGCTCGAACCCCACCGCGACGCTACCCAATATCAGTACACGGCGCCTGACATCTACGACCCAGTAACTGTCGACCCTGCCCTTGCCCGTGAGGCGCTGGCGCATGTATTGTGGCCTAACTGGGTCTATAACCGCCGGGCTTACACCTTGCCGGCGCTGCGGGGGGTCACATGACCCCCGTTCCTGCCTCCGCTAAACCCCCACCCTCCCAGATGCTGGCCCGCCAGCAACGAGAATACTAATGGAATTGCTTTTAGACCCGGCCGCCTGGGTCGGTTTAATCACGCTTGTTGTCCTGGAAATTGTCCTGGGCATCGACAACCTTATTTTTATTGCGATTCTGGCAGACAAGCTGCCACCCGCGCAGCGTGACCGCGCCCGGGTCATCGGCCTGAGCCTGGCGCTTATCATGCGACTGGCGTTGCTTTCGGGTATTTCCTGGCTGTTCAAGCTTACTGCCCCACTCATTACACTGGGGCCGCTAGCGCTTTCCGGTCGTGACCTTATACTGATTATCGGCGGATTCTTCCTGGTCATGAAGGCGACCATGGAAATGCACGAACGGGTCGAAGGCGTGTCTCATGACCAGTCGGGTTCGCGCATGTATGCCTCGTTCTGGGTGGTCGTCACCCAAATCGTCGTGTTAGATGCGGTGTTTTCGCTAGACGCCGTCATTACAGCCGTCGGCATGGTCGACCATCTGGCCATCATGATGGCGGCGGTCATTATCGCCATCGGCATCATGCTTGTTGCGTCCAAGCCCCTAACACGCTTTGTCAATGCCCACCCAACGGTCGTCATACTGTGCCTGGGCTTTTTGCTCATGATAGGTTTTGCCCTGGTGGCCGAAGGCTTTGGGTTCAAAGTGCCCAAGGGCTACCTGTATGCCGCCATCGGCTTCTCTGTGGCGATCGAAACCCTTAACCAGATAGCACGGCGCAACATGCGCCACCTCGAAACCCTGCGCCCCATGCGTGAGCGCACGGCCGAAGGTATTTTGCGCATGCTGGGCAAGCGCCCCATCAACGACGAAGAAGCAACTTCGGGCGAGGCCCTGCTGGCTGCCGATGGCCCGTTTGGCAGAGAAGAGCGCAATATGGTCAGCGGTGTGCTCAAGCTGGCCGACCGAAACGTGCACTCTATTATGACGCCGCGTACCGATATCAGCTGGATTGACCTTAACGACTCGCCTGAAGACATTCGCCGCGAAGTCAGTGAAACACCGCACGGGTTTTTTCCAGTGTGCCGGGGCTCACTCGACGAAATGGTTGGTATTGGTCGTGCCAAGGACATCATCGCCGACATTTTGATTCATGGGCACTTGCGCGAAACGTCGTTGCGGCCTCCCATCCATGTGCATGAAACCGTGCGCATTCTCGATCTTATGGAAATCTTGAAGTCAGCCCGGGGCCAGTTGGTACTGGTGATCGATGAGTTTGGGGCTGTCGAGGGGCTGGTTACACCCATCGATATTTTTGAGGCGATAGCCGGCGACTTTCCTGACGAAGACGAAACCCCTGACATCATTGTCGACAAAGAATATCGCTGGATTGTCGATGGTGCCACCGACATGCATCATTTTGAGCAGACGCTGCAGGTTGAAGGGCTGTTGCTCGACACCGATAACGACGACTACAGCACGGTGGCCGGCTACCTGCTGCAGCGTTTCGGCCGCTTACCCGAAGAGCACGAAACGATTACACTGTCGACGGCCCGCGGTGAGTTTCGCTTCGAAGTGCTGGAGCGCGAGGGTCGCCGCATAGCAAAAGTACTGGTCGAGCGTTACGCCGACAGTGAGGGACAACAAAAAGAAATGCATGTTGCTTAAAGATATTGCGTGGCCTGCCGCACACAGATAGATTTTTTGTGTTATATTGTTTGGCTTGTTCAGTCGGGGCGTAGCGCAGCCTGGTAGCGCATCTGGTTTGGGACCAGAGGGTCGAAGGTTCGAATCCTTTCGCCCCGACCATAGTATTTACGGCCTTGCGGGTTTTCTCGCAAGGCCGTTTCTTTTTGCATGGTCACTTTGCAATGACTTGCCTACCAGCCAGCCTGATCAGTGCAAGCAACCTTCTGATTTACAAGCCTTCCGGCGGTTTTAGCGCGTCTATAATTTCTGGCAGCCAAGAACAAATGGTGCAGTAGCCCGTCTCTTGCGCGAGGGGGCACCACACCCCATCGCAATTGAACAGTGGCGTCATGGTTTGTTATCTAGTGCTATTAGCGCCGTAGAATGGCCGCCTGAACACTTCAGTTCTGGACGCATGCGCAAAAAGCCCCCTCACCTACTTAAGTGCGATTTCTAATTCGCGCCCAAGGCTGGCCAATGCTGCGTCTATCGTATCGATTTTGGTGGCATGACCAAGATTAACGATGCGATTTACATCTTGGGGCCGTGTGCCCAGTCGGCGGGCGAGCTCTGCGGGTGTAATCCCCTGTCTGAGCATTTCATTAAGCAATAAAACCTTTGCCCAAACGCTTGCCGGCAACTGAATGAGTGTTTCTCCTTTTTTTGCGGGAGAAGGGGTTGGCACTGAACGTCGGTCTTCGAAGTAGAAGTCCATGGCAGTGCGCAGTGCATCTGTAGCCATTAGGGTTGCATCGGCCAGGGTGTCGCCACAGGTTAATGCTTCTGGAATGTCACGGAAGGAAACCGTAAAGCCTTCACCATCAGATTGTATATGTGCTGGATATTGAGCCATAAAATTTATGCGATCAAGCGTTGCGTAGCCTAAGCCCTGGCAGGCCGCTGTTTATTTCAAACCCAGCTGCTTAATAATAAGCTTTCTGAGTGGCTCCCGTATCTCATTGCCTGGGTGCCTTGGGAGGGTGGTTTGCCTTCCGTTGACGTATGCTTTCGTGTGGTTGGTACCCTCGATGAAAGTTACCCCTTGAGACGCGAGCCACCGCTTGAACTCGCTCTGCTTCACCGCGCCTTGCTAATTGATTAAACACCTCTAAAATATAAACAAAATTGTTTAATATGACAAGCACTTAAGAACAATGACAGCGGCCTATTCCTTCAAAAATTCACTGGGCGTCGTGCCCAGGTTGCGTCGAAACATGGCTGTAAACGCGCTTTGCGTCTGGTAGCCCAGGTCAAGCGCAATATTGAGTATGGGTCGTCCTTGATTTAGCCACTCTAGTGCCGCCAGTAGTTTTGCGTGCTCGCGCCATTTAAGAAATGACATGCCCAGCTCGTGCTGAAACAGGCGATGCAGTGTGCGTGGGTCATAGCCAAGCTCCCGTCCCCAGTCTTTCAGGCTTTTGGTGTCATCAAGATGCTCTTGAATGTAGGTGCAGATATTTGCAAGCCTGTAATCGCGCGGCGATGGCAGGTGCAGGCGCGCACCCGGCACTTCATTGATTTCTTCAAGCAATAGATCAAGCAACAACCCTATGCGACGACCAGGCTGCTCGTCATTAGCCGCCATGGTGACGGCCGCCACGATCTCGCGCAGCAGGGGTGTGCCCGGCAGCAGACAACTGCGCGCGGGCAGGCGGTGCGCTACCTCTGCATTGACGAAAACTGAACGCAGCTGCACCTTACCCATCATGCGTACGCGATAGCGCACATGAGGGGCCAGCCATAGCGCACGTGTAGGCGCGACAACCCAGTTGCCATCAGCGCTCGACACCACCATGGCACCGCTCTGGGCAAACTTGATCTGCCCCAGCGAATAGGCGTGCTCCGTCAAAATCGTGGAGTCGGCGAAATCGCGATTTAAACCGCGCACCAGCAGCGGGGTGTGCACCTCAACACCGCTACCTATCTGAGCCTGAGCTTGATGCATGTTGTCTACTTATCCCCCTCAAACCAAATGCCTTTATTTACATCTTGATCAAGACGACAAACAACAACCCGCAATACACCCGCATGATCATTCTAGAGAGACCCCAGCCTAACGCCATGCAGGAAAACCCCTTGTTTGAGTGCGTGTTCGGCTTATACCCGTGTGGCGCATGGGGATATCAATGCCGTAGAAAGGTGCAGCATGTGCATGCTTTCGGGGGCCGGCGCCATTCACGTTGTGCCTGCCCCGCTGCAAGTTAGTACACGCCAGTAAACTGTTTGAGCACGTCTGGGTTTTCAAGTGTCGACACGTCTTGCAAGACCTCCTTGCCTTCGGCTACGACACGCAAGAGTCGACGCATAATCTTGCCCGAACGCGTCTTGGGCAGATTATTGCCAAAGCGGATATCGCGTGGTTTGGCAATGACACCAACCTCGCGGGCCACCCAATCGCGCAGTTGGCCGGCAATGTCTTCGGCTTCCTTACCTTCGGGTACCGGCCGCTTCAGCATGACGAACGCCACAATGGCTTCACCGGTGGTTGCATCGGGGCGGCCGACCACGGCAGCTTCTGCCACCAACTCATGGGAAACCAATGCCGATTCGATTTCGGTGCCACCCAGTCGGTGCCCTGAGACACTGAGCACGTCGTCGGTGCGACCCATGATCCAGTAATAGCCATCTTTATCCCGCTGCGCATTGTCGCCTGCCAGATAAGCTCCTTTCAGTTCAGGCGGAAAATAGCCCGAGGTGAACCGGTCCGGGTCGCCCCAAACCGTGCGAATCATGGCTGGCCATGGCCGGTTAATGACGAGCAAGCCGCCACGCCCTTCGGGCACCTCATTGCCCGCCTCGTCCACTACGCTGGTTGAAATACCCGGCAAGGGAAGCGTGCATGATCCGGGTTTGAGCGGTGTGGCCCCCGGCAGTGGTGTCAGAATGTGCCCGCCGGTTTCGGTTTGCCACCAGGTATCAACAACCGGACAACGCCCGCCACCCACGTTGTTGTAGTACCAGACCCAGGCCTCGGGGTTAATGGGCTCGCCCACTGAACCCAGCAGACGCAGGCTGCTCAAGTCATAGCGCTCGGGATGCGTTTCGGGGTGGGCTTGCGAGGCCTTGATCAGTGACCGGATGGCCGTCGGTGCGGTGTAAAAGATCGTGACCTTGTGTCTTTCTATCATTTGCCAGAAGCGACCGGCATCGGGGTAGGTAGGTACGCCCTCAAATACAACCTGCGTCAGGCCCGCTGCCATCGTGCCATAAACAATGTAAGAATGGCCTGTAACCCAGCCCACGTCGGCCGTGCACCAGAACACATCGTCTGGCTTGGCATCAAACACCCATTTGCTCGTTACCGACGCCCACAGCAAAAACCCGGCAGAGGCATGCTGTACGCCTTTGGGCTTGCCGGTAGAGCCGGAGGTATAAAGAATGAACAGCGGGTGTTCGGCTTCGACGGCAACCGGATCGCAGGTATCGGGCTGCCCTTCTTCAATATCGTGCAACCAGACATCGCGTGCTTCGTCCCACGCGACGTCGGTGCCCGCGCGCCTGTACACCACTACCTTTTTGACCACCTCACTGCCCGCGCCCGCCAGTGCCTCATCGACGGCTGCTTTCAGCGGTATGACCCGGCCCCCACGCATCTGTGCGTCGGCCGTGATAACCAGGCTGGCCCCCACGTCAACAATACGTTGATGCAGGCTTTTGGCAGAGAACCCGCCAAACACGACGGAGTGCGTCAACCCCAGACGCGCGCAGGCTTGCATGGTGGCGATTACCTCAATCGACATGGGCATATAAATTATTGCCCGGTCACCCTTACCAAAGCCCAGCGCCTTGATGCCGTTGGCAATACGGCATACGCGGGCAAGCAGCTCACGGAACGTAACGCGTTGCACCGCGCCGTCATCGGCCTCAAAGATAAGCGCTGTCTTGTCGGCGTTGCCGTTGTTCAGATGTACATCAAGACAGTTTTCGGAAACATTCAACTCGCCGTCTTCAAACCAGGTGTAGAACGGTGCGTTGGACTCATCGAGCACCTTGCTGAACGGTTTGTGCCAGGTAAGGTGCTCGCGAGCGAGCTTGCTCCAGAATGCATCGGGATCTTGCTCAGCCTCCGCGCACAACGCTTTATAGGCATTCATGCCCGAAATATGGGCTTTCGAAACCGTTTCTGCAGAAGGCATGAAAACCCTGCTTTCAACGAGAATGGAATCAATCGTAGACGACATGACAAACACTCCTGCTTAAACAAAAAATGGCTTACGCGGCCGCCCCCAGATACCGATTCATAATCTCGGGCCTTTGCTGCAACTCTGCTGAGGTTCCGCCAAACACGATATGCCCTGTGTTCAACAGATAGCATCGGTCAGCCATGTTGAGCGCGGCCGTCACGTTCTGCTCGACCACGACAATAGTTCGCCCCTGCTTTGCCAGGTCTTGGCACACGTTCATGAGATCACGCACAATTAAAGGTGCAAGCCCCTCAAAGGGTTCATCGAGCAAAATCAGCTGGGCATCCCGTATCATGGCCCGCGCGATGGCGACCATTTGCTGCTCGCCCCCCGACAAGGCCTTACCCTTATTATTGCGGCGCTCGTCCAGGCGCGGAAACGTGCGGTAGATTTCGCTAAAGCTAAGCGGCTTCTTTGCCGTCATGGCTGCAAGCTGCAGGTTTTCATGCACCGTAATACCGCCAAACACGCGGCGTTCTTCAGGCACCAGTTGCAGACCAAGCCGGGCAATTTGATGGGCCGGCATGCGGTCTATGGGCACACCAGCAAAAACAATAGAGCCCGACTTTGGCGACAGCGCACCGGCAATGGTTTTAAGCAATGTAGACTTGCCTGCGCCATTGCGACCGAGCAGCGCCACGACTTCGTTTTCTCTTACCTCAAGCGATACATCGAAGAGTATGTGTGAATCACCGTAAAAGGTATTGATGCGATCAACGTCGAGCAGACTCATGATTCTTCCACGCCTCCAAGATATGCCTCTTGCACTGCCTTATTGGCCTTGATTTCGGCCGGCGTGCCTTCAGCCAGGTAATTGCCGTCATAGAGCACGGTAATGCGATCGGCAAGTTCGAACATGGCATCCATATCGTGCTCCACGATCAGCAGCGTGCGTCCTTTGCGTATGCTCTTTAACAGTGCCACCGCGTGCACCCGCTCCTCCGGGCTCATGCCCGCAAGCGGTTCGTCGAGCAGCAGCACGTTGGCACCGGTGGCCAGCGCCAGCCCAATCTCGACACGACGCTTTTCTCCGTATGACAGCTCATGCACAGGCGTATCTGCTTTATCAGTCAGTTCTACCAATGCCAGCGCTGCCTCGACCTGATCGTTGTACAGGCCCTTGCCATGCAGGCTGGACAGTGCATCAAACCGGAAGGCGCCACGTGACAGCCCCAGCACCGACATCAAGATGTTCTGACGTACAGTCAAGGCGTCAAACAGCTCATTAACCTGATAGCTTTTGCTCATGCCGAGCTGACACACTTGCGTGACGCCAATGCCGGTAATTTTCTGACCGCGTAGCAGCACCTCACCCGAAGTCGGCTCGATCTCACCGGCCAGCATACGGAAAAACGTAGACTTGCCGGCACCGTTGGGGCCTATGAGGCCGCGAAGCTCACCTTCCTGCACGGAGATTGACGCGTCCTTTACGGCCTTGAGCCCACCATAGTGTTTGGCGATGTTTTTGGCTTCAAGGACCGGGATTCCCGGGGTTAGCGCCACAGCAGGCCGCATTGCCAATTGCAGATTACGGCCATGATGTGCCGCCGGCGTGCGCCCTGCAGG
Source organism: Alcaligenaceae bacterium (assembly GCA_013416395.1). GTDB lineage: Bacteria > Pseudomonadota > Gammaproteobacteria > Burkholderiales > Burkholderiaceae_B > Allopusillimonas. Next base: position 171,567 of record JACCEP010000002.1, on the reverse strand, counting down.
GCTGTCGGCAAGCGACATACGACGCGTCAGACGTTTCTGGCGCCAGGCGGCAAACTCACCGCACAGACCACGACCAAACAAGGTCACCAGCAGAACGAAAATAACACCGAGAATCAGTCGCCAGTATGGGCCGACGGCATCCACAAACTGCAGCACTTCAAACAGGTACAGCCAGATCATGGCGCCTACCAGCGGCCCCAGCAGCGTTCCTGCACCACCCATTACGGTCTGAATAACCAGCTCGGCTGAAGTATGCAGATTAAATGCATCAGGCGGCATATAGCCCTGGAACAGCCCCAGCAAGCCACCGGCCACACCGCCATAGGCTGCCGCCACCACAAATACCGCCAGCTTGTAGCGCTGTATTTTGTGGCCGACCGCCATGGCACGAGTGGGGTTACCCTTGATGGCCGTAAGAATGACGCCAAACGGCGAAAGCGAAATGCGGCGGGCCAGAACAAAACCAAGAAAGAACACGACAGCCAGAAAGACGTACATCGGCCAGCCTGGCCCGATGGTATAGCTCCAGAAACCCAGGTCAAGCACGGGCTCAGGTATGCCCGGTATGCCGTTTTCGCCTCCCGTCCATTCACGCAAGGGGCCAAACTCAAGAAAATAAATCATCTCGGCAAAGGCCAGCGTACTCATCGCAAAGTAAATGCCACTGCGTCGCAGAGTAAGGTAGCCAATAAAGACCGCCAGCACCGATGAGATCAGCATCGCCACCACCAGTGCCAGCAGCATGTTCGAGATAATGCCCGTAGTCAGCAGGTAAGCGGTTACAAAGCTTCCGGTGCCATAAAACGCGGCCTGGCCAAACGACAGCAGGCCTGCATAGCCGAAAAGCAGGTCAAAGCCCAGGCCAAACAGCCCCCATATCAGCACACGCCCAAGCAGATCAGGCCCCGCCCCGATGAGCGGCGCCAGAAAAGGTGCCACGCAAAGCACCATGGCCGTAAACATCTCCAGTGCGTAACGGGCCCGCAGCCCTGCGGCACCGTAGGCACGGCCAGAAGGGGTAGTTTCGGCTGGGGTGCCCGCAGCCCCCGCACCACGATCTATTGCGACAGAATTATCAGTCTGGCTCATGCCCTGCCCTCCACACCAAGCAAACCTTGCGGCCGCAAAATAAGAATGACGGCCATTGCCGCAAACAGCATGACATCGGAATAAACCGGATTGAACAGCGAGGTCAGGCTGAGTATTTGACCGGCGATCAGCCCGCCTAGAATCGCACCCGGGAACGACCCGACGCCACCCAGCACCACCACGACAAAGGACTGAATCAGCACGCGAAAGCCCATGTCGGGCACGATGGATACGATAGGCCCGTAAATCACCCCAGCAAAACCCGCAGCGGCGGCACCCACGCCAAAGACAACGAGAAAGGCCCGCTGGATATTGATGCCCAACAGACGCGTCATCAGGGCGTCTTCAATACCTGAACGTATGATGAGCCCCAGTCGCGTGCGATACAAAACCAGCCAGCACAGACCAAGCGCAGCCGCAGCAATACCGAGAATCTGTATGCGGTACAGGGGGTACACCACAAACCCCAAGTCAACCACACCTTCTCCCCAGGTTGGAACGGGCACCCGCTGCCCAACACCGCCAAAAATGGCGCGTATGATTTCTACGATCACAATACTGACGCCGAAGGTGACCAGTATCTGATCTTCCACCGGCCTGTGATAAAACCGCTTGATCAGTCCGCGCTCCATAATGAGCCCAACTAACATCGCGGCGACCGCACCACCGGCAATACTCAGCAAAAATGAGCCACTTGCCGTATAAACGGAAAACCCCGCATAGGCGCCCACCACGAACAAGGCACCATGGGCGAAGTTGATAACGCCCAGTGTGCCGTAAATAATGGTGAGCCCTGCAGCGATGAGGGCGAGCAGCACCCCCAGCGCGAGGCCGTTAAAAATCTGGGACATAAAAAGGCCAAGGCTAGGCATGCCAGTCTCCCTCGTTGTTTATCGGTTGATTACGCTTGATGGAACCCAGGCCCTATGCAGCCGAGGACATCTTGCATCCGGCATAGCCCACCGGTGGCAATGTATCTACGCCATTTGCGACGGCCACCACATCAACCAGATCATCGGGGTTTTTTATTTCATCAGGTTTTTTGCCGCGTACGACGACGAAGTCAGCTGCACCGTCGTGGTCTTCGGCACGAAAGTACACCTCGCCGCCCATGGTGTGAGGACGTTTGTTGTTGACGCCGTCCTCCAGGGCCTCGACCACTGCCGCCGGGTAAAACGTGCCGGCGCGCTCGATGGCATCGGCCCATAACAGCATGGTCATATAGGCGTTATGCTCGGGATCACGTGGTTTGGCGTTGAACTTGGCCTCGTAGGCTTCGACAAAATCCTTGCCCACCTCGTTCTTCTGCGACTCGCTCCACCAGAAGTCCATGGTGCCCAGTACCCCCTGCATAATCTGGGGGCCCACTTCTTCCAGCATATAGGCGGGCATGTAAGGCACGCACATCTTCATGTTCTTAAGCACGCCAAACTGGTGCGCCTGCTTGGCCGAGTTAACCGCGTCAGCGCCATAATCCAGGTTAATCAGAATATCTGCACCGCTGTTCGCGATGTTGAGCATATAGGCGCTGTAATCAGTCGCGCCCAGCGGGTGGATTTGCGCCGAATCAATCGTGGTCCAGCCCTGAGCCTCTGTAAACTCACGCATGTGGTCATGAATCGAATGCCCATAGTTGTAGTCAGGCACCAGATAAATCACCTTCATTTCTTTGCCGTACTCTTTGGACAGCACAGGCGCAATGGCTTTTGCAGCCGTGTAGGCATGATGGCAAAGTCGAAAGCCGTAGCGACGGCAGTCTTTGCCCGTGGTGTCGCTTGAGCCGCTGATAATTGGAAAATAAAGCGTCTTGGCACGCTCGCAGGTGTTTTGCAGGGCAATGGCTACCGAACTGCTCACACTGCCCGCAATCATCATGGCTTTATCTTGCCGGATAAAGCGCGTGGCAGCCTGCACGGCACTATTGGGTTTGGTTTCGGCGTCACCAATAGCCAGCACCAACTTTTTGCCCAGTATTCCCTGTTTGGTCAATGGCGACACTTTTTTTACGCGCTCATCGCCGTTGTTAATCATTTCAGCGGCAAGTTCAAACCCACGTTTCTGACCCGCACCCTCGGCGGAATAAGGCCCTGTCAGGTCCAGCGTAAGGCCGGCCACGACTTTGTCGCCCGACACGCCGTCGGGGTAGTTGCCCAGCTTGGGATACTCTTTACCCTGCGCAAACGCCGCACCTCCTGACGCGACAGGCAACAGCAAGCCGCCAGCCACCAGTGATCCCGTTTTGAGAAAATCACGGCGCTGTGTCGCGCCCTGTTCGTTCTTGATGTGCTTCTTTCCCACGGCCAGTCTCCTTTGATAATGACGTGACGTTGAAACGTCCTCGTTTTCTTGCGCCCAAGCTACGCCCTTCCTGTAAAGGAATGGCCTGCCAGTTACTGCAAGTTTTTTTGCTTTGCAGATGCATTGCCTGCAAAGCGTTTGTCTCGGTTTTTTTATTTCTACTTTTAATTGCGGCCTTTGACTGCCTGTTTATTTCTTATGGCCCACACTTAACCACAAGGCTATCACAGGGAAATCGCAAGTTCTGCGCCGAAGCAGACACTATCTACGCAGAAGCCGACATGATATGTACGATATGTAAGAAAGTGACACGACTTATGCCGCCATGCAGCAGGCCTGGGCGGCCAGGATCGCAAGCATAGATAGCAAAAGCGACGGCTAGGTTGAGCGCGGCCGTCACGCTTTGCTGTACCGCGACAATGGCTCGCCCCGGCTTTGCCTGGCGCTGGCACACGCTCATGAGACCAGGCACCAATTAAGGGTACAAGCCCTTCAAAGGGGGGCACCGGAAAAAGGGGTGTAAAGGCGTTTAAACCACGGGTTCCAGTACCAGTTCAAACGTCACGAGTACCGCATTTTTCTCCCGCTGCAAGCGGCCCGACGACAGCTGGCCGGTGTAATCGACCATACTAATGTCCAGGGTGGCAACCGGCTCACCATCGCTGCCAGGCTCAACAACGCCATGACGAATAAACACTTCTGTGATGTGCGGCTCTACAACACGCCCGTCGTCAAAACACGCACCCACCAGGCTGCCGACCCCACCGCGCAGCACCGCCTTGTTAATGCCACGCGTGCGACAGGCCTGTTCCAGCGCCATACACACGTCTATATTGGGTGCCACGCGTAAGGCATAGCCGTGAACACCTGGCACTGTGTGGCTTCGCGCCTCCAGCACTCTGGGCTGAAAAAGCGAAAAATTGGTTTCAGCGTCAGGAGCGACTACAAACCCCATGCCATGCATAAGCCATGCGGACGCCTGTATGGGCTGGCTAATCATCACGTCGCCAGGCAGCAAATGCCCACCACCAGGCCTGCCATGCGCGTCACGCCAATCGGCATGGCAGTGCAAGAACGGAAGGTTTTCACGCAAGCCATACGTGACGCAGGCATCGAGCAATTGCACCTCCCCCTGTGCGTCGAAGCGTTCGCTAAAGTACACCGCATGCTCGGGTGTACGCGACTCAGCCGGCATGACATAAGAAAATGGCTGAAATGCACCGCCCTGCAACGCAAGCACCGCACTTTGTGCACCGTGAGCCAAGACAACATCTGAAATGGCATCAAGCAGGCTGGCACCAGGCGCTAGTGTGAACGCCAGATGCTGGATATGCCCGCCAACGCATTGAAGCCGGTCAGTGGCCGTGGGGCCGGGATGGACAATGTTACGCATGATGCAGACTCGCTGAAGACTCAGGGGTGGTGACAATCGGTGTCTGAATAATCAGCCCGTGCGATATGCGTGTCATCAGTGACTCACCCTCGAGCTCATCGATATTGCCAGATCGCGTAAGGACCCAGCCAACAATAACCACACGTTTCATCATGATGAACAACTCCTCAGGCTGAAAATCAGACCCTTTAGGCCTTTGTCGTTTTAGATTCAGCCACGGCCCTTATGCCTATCGCTGAGTTGCTCCAGACACCGCGAGAGCCTGCACACTACTGCACGCGGCAACGCTAAGGCTGCTTGCGCCACTGTTCGATAAGCAGCCGTAAATCGCGGCGCACCACTTTGCCGGTAGTTGTCATGGGCAGCTCATCGACAAAATACACTTCACGCGGGTACTCATGGGCCGCGAGCCGGATTTTGACGTGATCCTGAATGGCGCGCGCCAGATCGGCGTCAGGCTGAACGTCATCATGTACAACGACTACCGCCACAACCACCTCGGTACGGGCCGCATCAGGCGCGCCAACCACCGCCACCATCTTGACGGCAGGATGCTGCAGTATGCAATCTTCAATTTCGCCCGGTCCTATGCGATAACCTGCCGAGGTAATTACATCATCGTTACGCCCTACAAAGTGAACGTAGCCGTCTTCGTCCTGGAAGCCAGTGTCACCAGTTACCAGCCAGTCATCAATAAATTTTTCTTGTGTGCCTTTCTCGTTGTTCCAATACCCCAGAAACATGACGGGATCAGGTCGCTGTATGGCGATATGGCCAATCTGGCCCGCCGCCTGTACCTTGCCCTGATCATCGATGATCGCCAGCTGATGGCCAGGCACCGGTCTGCCAATGGCACCGGGGCGCACCGGCATAATGTCGGCACATGCCGACACCGTCATATTGCATTCGGTCTGGCCGTAAAACTCATTAATGGTCAGCCCAAATGTGCGCTTGCCCCAGTCTAGCAATTCGGCCCCGAGCGTTTCGCCGCCACTGGCGACCGAGCGCAAGCGATATGACCAGCGATGCTGCGGATCAGACACCGCACGCATCATCTTTAGCGCAGTGGGCGGCAAAAAGGTATTGCGCACCTGGTAATCTTGCATAAGCTGAAAGGCCGCCTCGGGCGTGAACTTCTGAAAGCGGTGCGCCACCACTGAAACACCATGATGCCAGGCGGGCAGCAGCACATCAAACAGGCCGCCTATCCAGGCCCAATCTGCCGGCGTCCACATGCGATCGCCTTCTTGCGGAAACAGATTGTGGGAGATTTCAACGCCCGGCAAATGCCCCAACAAGACGCGGTGCGCATGCAGCGCCCCCTTGGGCTGCCCCGTGGTCCCTGAGGTATAAATAATGACAGCAGGGTCGTCGGCGAGGGTGTCGGCCGGTGTCAGATCAGTGCTGTGCTGCGCCAGCGATTTATGCAGGTCTATCGCGCCGGCGCTGGCTCCGTCTATGGTAAACACGGCCTGCAAGGCCGGAAGGCTGTCCCGTATGGCAGCCAGCTTGGCCGCGCCTTCTGCATTGGTGATAACAATGCGGGCCCCGCTATCGCCAAGGCGAAACTGCAAGGCCTCGGCGCCAAACAATGTGAACAGCGGGATGGAAACGCATCCAATTTTGTAGGCAGCAATATGGGCAAATGCCGTCTCGGGCGACTGAGGCAATAAAACGCCTATGCGGTCACCTGTCTGCACCCCCTGCGCCAGCAAAAGATTGCCTAGCCGGTTGGAGGCCTCATGCATTTCACCAAAGCTGTACTCACGCGCCTTGCCGGCCTGATCCACGAACACCAGTGCCAGACGCCCAAAATCACGTTCAGCCCATTTGCCGCACGCATCAACGCCGATGTTGTAACGCGCTGGAATTTGCCAGCGAAAGCGTTCACAGGCATCTTCATAGCTGGTCAGGGACGGGGGCAGCATCAGGTCTCCTTGTAATCATTCTGGGTGTTTTCCTGAGTATATTACGCTGCCCACGTACACCATGGTATGGCCGCCTGACCCGAAAATGCCGCCTAGCCCGAAAACCCACCCTCGTCCAGAAATTGCTTTTCTTCTTTTGTGGTCGAACGCCCAAGGCAGGCGTTGCGATGCGGAAACCGTCCAAAACGGGCGATGATGTCATGATGAATGTGTGCCCATTTCAATCCATCAGGTGCCAGCTCGCGGTATATCTTCAGCGCGTAATCTTGATCAGCGAGCAGTTCTGAATGGACAAATGGCGTGCACACGAAAAGACGCCGTTCAGGTGCGATATGGGAAGCATGCCCTTGGTCTATCATGATTTGCGCGTAATGCCGCGCCAGCGGGTCGGTGGCAAACATATGCGCCGTGCCCCGAAACACATTGCGCGGAAACTGATCCAGCAAAATCAGCAGCGCCAGACAGGCCTCGGGCTCTGTTGTCCACGCCTCGAGTTCACGGCGAGCGGCGGCAAAATGCAGGTCAATGAATTTACTGCGAAAGGCGTCATCCAAAGACTTGATTTTTGCAAACCATTTGGTGGGCCCAGCATCGAGCCAAAAGCGCACCACTGACTGCGCCTGATCAAACGTTTCAGAACTGGGTTCAGGTTTTTTCATAATGGGCTCACATGCGTTGATGAGGGGCTGAAAGGCGCGCGTTCAAACCTGCAGTTGGTACAAGGACTGCGTGTCTTGGTACAAAGTACCGCAACAGGCTGTACACATCAATCAGCGGTGCACGGTCGCGTTGGGTGTGGCTGCCAAGGCATAGGTAGACAGAAAGCGTTGCAAAATGCCTGCTGAATAAAAACTGGCGACCTGTGTCAGAAATGCGCTGAAATCAACCCCGGCGCTGTCATCGGCACGATCTGAAATCGTACGAAATACGGCACACGGAATGCTGTATTCATGGCAAATTTGCGCTACGGCCGCCCCTTCCATTTCAACACACAATACCTCAGGCAAGGCCTGACGCAATGCAGCCACCCCAGCCATGTCATTAACGAAACAATCGCCACTGGCAATCGTACCCACATGCACAATGGGCTGATCAACACCAAACTGGTGACGCGTGGCGGCATTGATTTCGTGAGGAAAACTTTCTGTCAGATAACGGGTGGCGCACTCAGCCAGCGTAGCCGTCAGCACCTCGCACGTGTCAAAATGGCTGCGCCCCAGCAACGGCACCTCATAACGTGGAAACAGAGGGCTGGCGTTAATGTCATGCTGCAACAGGTGACGGGCCACAACCACATCGCCCACGCGCACATCGGTGGCCACAGCGCCCGCCAGCCCGGCAAAAATCACACTGCCTGCATTAAATTCGCGGATCAGCGTAACTGCTGTCGCGGCGGCTGCCACTTTGCCTATGCGTGCAAGAACCAGCACGCACTCACACCCCATTAAGGTGCCGACGTAGTAGTCGCGCTGCCCCACTGTGTGTACATGGGCATTGGGGCCCATGGCCGCCACCAGCGCCGCCACCTCATCGTGCAGGGCGGCCATAATGCCGATACGGGCAGGCACATCGGCGGCGTGAGCCGGTACGGCCGCATCAGGCCTGGTTATGGGCGCTGGAGGCGCAGCAGCGGCATGTGCCGGCACGCCCGCATCAGGCGGGGTTACATGCGCTGGAGGAGCAGCGGCAGCATGGGCCGACACACCCGCATCAGGCCTGGTCACGCGCTCGGCGGGAGGAGGTTGCAACAACCCGCCAGCCTCTGCGGACAGACCGCCACCAGATTCACCTATGCTCATTACCGTTATCCAAGACAATTAAAACCATCTGATTTAAGCATACGCATAATAAAAAACGAAAACGTGAAATGCTGACGAATGCACGCACCGCCACTACGCCCGCCATCATGTATTCAGGGGAAACCCCGACGCGTTAAGTGAAAAAAACCGCGCCGACCTCTCTATACTCGTCGCTCACACCATGACACCTACAGGATTCTGCCAATGCCGTTTACCCTAGACTTTCTGCAAAGCATGGCGCACACACATGGCGAACTGACTGCCGTACAGCAAAATGGCGTAGAAGTTAGCTATGCCGAGCTGGCTACCGCCGTCAACGCCCTGGCTGTCGCCTTGCAAATGCTTGACCCAACCCATCAGTCACGCGTGGGCCTGTGCGCCGGGCTTACACTCGAGTACCTGGTAAGTGTGCTGGCCATACAGGCCGCCAGCAAGCTACCCGTGCTGCTCGACGCGCAGGGGTCTCGCGAACAATTACACGATGTGCTTGACGCGCATAAACCCACAGCCATTATTGTCGACGAAGAGGGCGATGCAAAAATAAACTGCGATAACGAAATTAAAATACGTATTGCACAGTTTGAGGGTCTGGTGCTTACCTACCACGCACACACACCCGTACCACCTCAAGACACCAGCGGTCGCTACCCTATACTCAAACTCTAGAAGCCTGTGTATGGGCCGAAGCGCACTCTATAATGCGCTTCTGACGAAGCCACGCCTTATTCGGCCCATTTGCTGCATGTCGGCACTACGTGCCGACTAACGGAGTACACATGTCAACAAGCACCCTCGACGACCTCGGAAAACTGGTTCTACGACTTACCGTGGGCATTTTGCTGCTGTTCCACGGCATCGCCAAACTGCGTTACGGTATTAGCGGCATCGAAAGCATGGTGGTGGCGCGCGGCCTGCCTGCTTTCTTTAGCTGGGCGGTTTACATTGGCGAGGTGGTGGCCCCGCTCATGCTGATAGTCGGCCTGTACACCCGCGTCGCAGGCCTTATCGTCGCAATCAATATGTTGTTTGCCATCGCACTGGCGCATACGGGCCATCTTGGTCAGTTTGGCAATACAGGCGGGTGGCGGCTTGAACTGCAAGGCATGTACCTGTTTGGCGGCTTGGCCATTGCCATGCTGGGGGCCGGGCGTTATGCCATCGGCAACCGCTTCAACTAACACCGTTCGGCATCGCTGCACCCTGGCGGTCATGGGCGCGCTGCGGCCGGGGTTTGCCACAGTGCCGACAGCCGGCCGGGCCAGTGACCTGAACAGGCCTGGCGCAGCTGGCCGCATAAACACGCCACCGCCCTTCAACATGTGCAGTGCCACCTGGAGTGCAGCGCACTATGCCTAGAATCCAACGACGCAAACCCCGCCTGGGCCTGGTTTTGGGTAGCGGCTCCGCCCGGGGCTGGGCCCATATCGGGGTTATTCAGACACTGAGACGGGCGGGCATTGAGCCCGATATCGTGTGCGGCACGTCCATAGGCGCGCTGGTGGGAGCCGCCTATGCCGTGGGCGAACTTGATCGCTTCGAAGAATGGGTGCTCAGCCTGGGCATGCGCGATGTCATTTCTTTTATGGACGTGCGGCTTAATGGAGGCATGCTTAAGGGCGGCAAGCTCATGGAGTTTTTCCGTCGCAACTTCATTGATCTGTCGATCCAGGATCTGAAAAAACCTTTTGGGGCTGTCGCCACCGATCTGGAAACCGGCGCTGAGGTTTGGCTCAGGTCTGGATCGGCCATTGATGCCATCAGAGCTTCCATTGCGCTGCCGGGCTTATTTGCGCCCGTTTGGCACGAAGACCGCCTGTTGGTCGATGGAGGGCTAGTCAACCCGGTTCCGGTTTCTCTGGCACGTGCCATGGGTGCAGACATTCTTATCGCCGTAGATCTTAATTCTGATCTGCTCGGACGCCATCTGCAACGAGCCCGCGATCTTGAAGACAATGCTGAGCCAGACGATGCCCACGCCACGGGCGCCAGGCAAAACCCCCGGTACAGCTCTGCGCCCGATATCCCTCACGCCTTTAACGCAAGTTCACTCGTCAATGCCAGGCCCGAAGCCGACCCACGCGCCACTGACGAAACACTAAGCAACCCTGCCAGCACACCTTTGCCACGCCCCGCTACCGCAGGCGGCGATATAGCCGGCGCGTCAGCCACCCCTATCGGTTCTGAATGGATGAGAAAGCTGCAGCAAAACCTGACGGCATTTCTGCCCTCGCCCTCAAACGACGCCACAGAGCAACTGCCTTCAATGCTCGACGTCATGGCCTCCAGTGTCAATATTATGCAGATCCGCATTACACGCAGCCGCATGGCGGGTGACCCGCCAGACGCCGTCATTGCACCGCGTCTGTCTCACCTGGGCTTGCTTGACTTTCATCAAGCCCGCGCAGCCATCGAAGAAGGCCACCGTGCGGCCGAGCGCTGCCTGCCCGCTCTGAGAGAACTCGGCCTGGGTACAAGACACAAATCTTGAGCAGCGCGATATGCCTGTTATGGGTACAGCGTGTCGTGTGCCAGCCCGGCCACGACAGCCAGTTCCTTTATTATCTGGGTAATGCACTGCCCGAAAATATTAAGCTGCAGGCAATGCCCTATAAAAACGCCGACGCCAGCAGATGCTTGTAGCGTTCCAGTATTGCGCGCGTAATTTTTTGCTGTCGGCTGTCGCGAGGCTCAATCAGCCCGACATCACGGGTAAGCAAGCCGAGCTTGTCGGGCAGCGTCAACGTACGCAGGTCGCCCCGCGTACCCCACGCCATGGTATGTAACAACGGAAGCACGGTAACGCCGACCCCATCCTTGACCAGGCCGAGAATCTGTTCAATGGCATTAAGCTCCAGAAAGTCGTCAGGCGTCACGCCAAGTTTTTGCAGCACCCTGTCGATCTGGCGCCCCGTGTGCTGCGTGCGGTCAAAGCGCAGAAACGGATAGCTGGCCAGTATTTGCCGGGGATCATCGCCTTTGACGGATGGCCCCACGATGAGTCGCAACGGTTCACGCTGCAACAAAGACCAACGCACGCTGGCCGGGCGCTTGCCCATGCTGACCACAAACGCAGCATCGACATCACCATGTTCCAGCTTCTGGGCCAACTCGCTCGATTTACCTGCCACCAGGCGTATTCCCAGCCCCGGATGTTCGGTTTTCAGTTGAGAAACGATTCTGGCCAGAATGCTCATGCAGGACACAATGGCACCTATGGTCAACTGCCCATGAAACTGCCCGTCGGGTTGGCTGGGCCGTCTGATGTGATCGTACATGTCGAGCAGCTTTTTTATCTCGGGTAGCAGCTCTTGCCCGGCAGTATTAAGCAGGGCAAGGCGCCCGCAACGATCGAAGAGCTCGCGATCGAACTCTTGCTCCAGCGCCCGCATCTGCAGGCTCACCGCAGCCTGCGACAACCCGACGTGGTCTGCCGCTTCGGAAAATGAGCCCAGCCGCGCGACGGCGACAAAGGTGCGCATGAAGCGAAGGCTACTCATAAGAAAAACTTGTTGATTGAAATATTAATTCAAATTGATGTAATCAGTAATTGATAGTAGCGTATATGGCTCCCGAAATGCAGGCATACGACATGAAAAACTTCAACTGGGCCAACCCCTACCCCTCCGTACGCACACCGGTTTTTGCGCGCAACGTTGTAGCAACATCCCATCCGCTGGCAGCCCAGGCTGGGCTGCGCATGATGCTCAAGGGCGGCAACGCCATTGACGCTGCAATCGCTGCTGCCGCCACCATTACGCTGGTCGAGCCGGTATCCTGCGGCATCGGCGGCGACTGTTTCGCCATTTTGTGGGACGGGCAGAAGCTGCACGGCCTGAACGCCTCGGGCTGCGCACCAGCCGCCTGGAATGTGGAGTATTTCAAACGCAAATACGGGGTAGGTGCCGACGGGCTGGCCCAGCGCCCCCTGCGTGGCTGGGATACCGTCACCGTGCCCGGTGTCGTTTCGGGCTGGGCAGCGCTGCACGAGCGCTTTGGCAAACTGCCTTTTGACGTCTTGTTCGAGCCCGCCATCGAAATTGCACAACGCGGCTTCATCGTCCCCCCCGTTGTGGCGGGCAAATGGGCCAAGGCCGCTGAAGAGCTCAAGGATCAGCCCGGCTTTGCCCAAGCCTTCATGCCCGAAGGGCGTGCACCCCACATCGGCGAAAACTTCCGCTTTCCCGATGTCGTCGATACACTCAAGCGCATCGCGCAAACGCGTGGCCGTGACATGTACGAAGGCGATCTGGCCGAAAAAATGGTTGCGTTCAGCCGCGAAGGTGGCGGTGCACTTACCATGGATGATTTGCGCAACTACCAGCCAGAATGGGTCGACCTGATCTCCAAGGACTATCATGGCTATACCGTGAATCAGATTCCTCCCAATGGCCAGGGCATTGCTGCACTGGTTGCGCTCGGCATCGCCGAGCGTTTTGACCTGCGCAATTATCCAATGGGGTCGATCCAGTCACAGCACATCCAGATCGAAGCCATGAAGCTGGCTTTTGCAGACCTGTACCGTTATGTTTCGGATTCGCGCAGCATGACGTTAAAGCCCGAGCAAATGCTGGACGACAATTACCTGGACAGCCGCGCCAAACTCATCAGGCTGGACAAGGCCGGCTTCCATGCGGCCGGCCGCCCGCCCGCCGGCGGTACCATTTATCTCTCGGCGGCGGATGAAAGCGGCATGATGATTTCTTTCATCCAGTCAAACTACATGGGTTTTGGTTCTGGCGTGGTCGTTCCGGGCACTGGCATCAGCATGCAAAACCGCGGCGTGGGCTTTTCCATGGACCCGGCATCGCCAAATGTGGTCGAAGGCGGAAAGCGCCCCTTCCATACGATTATTCCGGGTTTTCTCAGCAAAGACGGCCAGCCGGTCATGGGCTTTGGCGTAATGGGCGGCGACATGCAGCCGCAGGGGCATATGCAAACCCTCGTGCGCATGATCGACTACGACCAGCAACCCCAGGCGGCGTGTTGCGCTCCCCGCTGGAAAGTAAACCGCGACTTTACGCTCGACATCGAAACCACCATGACACGCGATGTCGTGGACGGCCTGCACGCCCTGGGCCATAAGTTCCATTCTGTAGACGATCCTTACATGGATTTTGGCGCCGGCCAGTTTGTCTGGCGCCTTTCGGCCAGCGACCCGGACGCCGGTTACGTTGCTGCAAGCGATGGCCGCCGGGACGGTCAAGCCGTCGGCTTTTAATTACATAATAAAGAGGGGACAAACCAATGAAACCAACAACTTTACTGCTTGGCGGCATTATGCTGGGCGCTGCGGCGCTCAGCCATGCCCAAGTGCTTCGTATCGGCATGCAGGATGATCCTGACACCCTGGATCCACACAGATCGCGTACCTACGCGGCACGCATTGTGTTCACATCGTTATGCGACAAGCTGGTCGACACCGATGCCAAGCTCAACTTTGTGCCAGCCCTGGCAAAATCCTGGTCCTGGAACGACGATGACACCAAGCTCACGCTAAAGCTGCGTGACGACGTCGTTTTTCATGACGGCAGCAAATTTGATGCGCAGGCGGCCAAGGCCAACCTGGATCGGGCCAAAACACTACCCGACAGCCAGCGCAAAAGTGAACTGACCTCGGTCACGCAGGTAGACGCGCCCGACGCCACAACACTTGTGATTACCGTGGCACAGCCCGATGCGCCCCTGCTCGCCCAGTTATCTGACCGCGCGGGCATGATGCTGTCAGCCAAAACTTTTGCAGACGCAGACAGTGGAACCAGCATAGGGCGCAATCCTGTTTGCTCGGGCCCATACAAATTTGTCGAACGCGTACAGAACGACCGCATTGTTCTGGAAAAATTCGACAACTACTACGATGCAGACAAGTTTGCCTTTAAGCAAGTTGTTTACATGTTTATTCCTGACTCAACCGTGCGTCTTTCTAACCTGCGCTCTGACGGCATCGACATCCTCGAACGCCTGAACCCCACCGACGTGGCTGACGTCAAGCAGGACAAAACCCTGAACTTTCAGTCTGTGGCAGGCCTGGGCTTTCGCCAGCTGATGTTTAACACCAACAATGGTGAGCGTGCCAAGACCAACCCATTGAGCGACAAACGTGTACGCCAGGCGTTCCAGCTAACCATAGACCGCGACGCCATCAGCGAGGTTATCGGCGGCGGCATCTTCCCACCGGCGCAACAGCCCTTCCCGCCCGCCAGCCCTTATCACAGCGACAAGTTTCCGCCTAAAAAGTCTGACATCGCCAAAGCCAAGGCTTTGCTCAAAGAAGCCGGCCAAGAAAACGCCAAGGTCGAGCTGACCTTCGCCAACAACACCATAGAATCGTCCGCCGCGCAGATGATCCAGGCCATGGCCGGCCAGGCAGGTTTCCAGGTTAGCCTGCGCCCCACTGAATACGCCGCCATGCTGTCCGAGTCGGCTCAGGGTAAGTTTCAGTTCGATATGCGCGGATGGTCGGGCCGTGTTGACCCTGACGGCAATATCTACTCGTTTGTTACCTGCAAAGGCACGCTGAACGATGGCAAGTATTGCAACCCCAAGGTCGATGAACTGCTGAACAAGGCTCGCACTATTTCAGACCAGACCAAACGCAAAGCGGTCTATGATGAGGCGCAGACCATACTGCAAGACGAGCTGCCCAGCATGTATCTTTATTACCAGCCCTGGCCATTCGTTACCAGCAGCAAGGTTAAAGGGTTCGTGCCCTACCCCGACGGCATGATCCGCCTGCGAGGCGTGTCGTTCAATTAATCGCCCCATAGCCGGATCTCTGCATGTTCAAGCTTATTTTGCGCCGCATTATTGTTGCGATACCAACCCTGATACTTGTATCGCTCATCATATTCGGGCTGCAAAAAATATTACCTGGAGATCCGGTGCTTGCCATGGCCGGAGAAGAGCGCGACCCCGCCGTGCTCGACTTTCTTCGCGAAAAATACCGGCTTAACGACCCGCTGCCTCAGCAGTATTTTGCCTGGGTCAAAGAGGTCGTTCAGGGCAATCTTGGAATATCGCTGCGAACGGATATTCCGGTAACCAAACTCATTGCCGACAAACTCCCGGTCACACTACAACTGTCGGTAATGGCCATGTTTTTTGCCATTCTTATCGGCATCCCGTTGGGCATTATCGCGGCGGTCCGCAAGGGTACAAAAACAGAGTTTGCCGCCAATCTTTTTGCCCTGTCTGGCATGTCTATCCCCAACTTCTGGCTAGGCATCGTCATGATCATGATCATCTCAGTGTGGTTGCGATGGCTGCCGGCGTCTGGTTATGTGCCGCTGAGCACTGATGCCTGGCTTTCGCTCAAAACCATGCTAATGCCTGCCATTGTGCTGGCCACAGCCATTAGCGCCTACCTGATGCGTCACACTCGCTCCGCCATGCTGGAGGCCCTTAGGGCCGACTACGTGCGCACGGCGCGGGCCAAGGGTGCATCTGAGCGTACCGTCGTGTTGCGGCATGCCTTGCGCAATGCGCTTATGCCCATTGTCACGCTGGTTACCATATTGTTTGGCGAGCTATTGGCCGGCGCCGTCCTCACAGAACAGATTTTCGGCATCCCTGGCTTTGGCAAACTGCTGGTCGACGCGGTGTTCAACCGCGATTATGCGGTCGTACAGGGCGTGGTGCTGTGCATTGCCGTAGGTTTTATCGTGCTCACACTGGTTGCCGATGTGCTCTACACACTTGTTAACCCCAGGCTGAGGTACGCATGAGCTCGCAAGCCATACAAGGCGCGCCGGCATTGACTGGACGTCGACGCAACCGCTCCTGGAGCAAATTCAAGCGCAACCGTTCAGCCATGCTGGGTGCAGCCATTGTGCTGTTCATCATGCTGGTTGCCGTGTTCGCACCCTTGCTGTCCAGCTTTGACCCGGCGCAGGTCAGCTTCACGGCTGTGCGCAAGGCACCCTCGGCCATGCACTGGCTGGGTACTGACGAGCTTGGCCGCGACATTTTCTCGCGCCTGCTTTATGGGGCTCGTGCCTCACTGCTGGCTGGCATGTGTTCTGTGCTGATTGCTCTGGCCGTGGGTGTTCCACTAGGGCTGCTGGCCGGCTATTTTGGCGGGCTGATCGACGGTTGTATTTCGCGACTGACTGAAGCCTTGCTGTCTATTCCTTTCTTGATCCTGGCCATCGCACTGGCTGCGTTTTTAGGGCCCAGCCTGACCAACGCCATGATTGCCATTGGTATCTCGGCCGCACCGCTGTTTATACGTTTGGCGCGTGGTCAGGTGCTATCGATCAAGAACGAAGACTATGTGCAGAGCACGCGGTCACTAGGCGCCTCGAACACGCGCATTATTGTTCGGCACATCTTGCCCAATGTTATGCCCGCGTTAATCGTACAAGCCACCATCATGATTGCCAGCGCCATCATTGCCGAAGCCAGCCTCTCTTTTCTGGGGCTGGGGCTGCAGCCGCCCAATCCGTCCTGGGGCTCTATGCTGAACACCGCCAAAAACTTTATGACACAGGCCCCCTGGATGTCGATATTTCCGGGAACAGCAATCTTTCTCGCCGTGTTCGGCTTTAACTTGCTAGGCGATGGCCTGCGCGATGCGCTGGACCCGCGACAGGACGATTGATCGTATGCAAACCATGCAAGACCAACGCGTCATCCAGGTATCCAACCTGAACGTCGTCTTCAAAACGCCAGAACGCACTGTAGCTGCCGTAAAAGATTTGTCTTTTCACGTTAGCAAAGGCGAGACCCTGGCCATCGTGGGCGAGTCTGGGTCTGGAAAATCTGTCACCTCTCTTTCACTCATGCGTCTGGTGGAGTTTGGCGGCGGCACGATTACGCAGGGCGAAATGCTTCTGCGCCGACGTAACGGCAAGCTGATTGACCTGGCCCGCGCCAGCGAGCCCGAGATGCGCAAGATACGCGGCGCCGACATCGCCATGATCTTTCAGGAGCCCATGACGTCGCTAAACCCCAGCTTCACGGCGGGCAGCCAGATCGCCGAAGCCCTTATGCTGCACCAAAGCCTCGATCACGCTGCAGCCAGGGCAGAGACCTTGCGACTGCTGGAGACGGTGCGCATTCCAGACGCCCGCGCTATTTTGGATCGCTATCCTCACCAGCTATCGGGCGGCATGCGCCAACGCATCATGATCGCCATGGCGTTATCGTGCAAACCTCAGGTATTGATTGCCGACGAACCTACTACGGCACTGGACGTGACCATACAGGCCCAGATCCTTCAGTTAATACGCCAGCTGCAGCAGGACATGGACATGGGCGTAATTTTCATCACCCACGATATGGGTGTGGTCGCCGAAGTGGCCGACCGTGTCATGGTGATGCTCAAGGGCGACAAGGTCGAGGAAAACGATAGCGACACACTGTTCAGAAACCCGACCCATCTCTACACGCGAGCGCTGCTCTCGGCCGTGCCCAGACTGGGGTCCATGAAGAACACCGACGAGCCCGCCCCCTTCAAGCTGGTGGGGGCAGATCAACAGCCCCAGGCCTCGTCCAGCAGCAGCCCTCCCAGCACCGCGCGCTACGATGAAGCGCCAGTCCTGCAGGTCGAGAACCTCGTCACCCGCTTTGACATCGCCAGCGGTATGTTCGGCCGGGTGCGTAGCCGGATCCATGCGGTGGAACAGGTCAGCTTTGATCTGTATCCTGGCGAAACCCTTGCCATCGTTGGCGAATCGGGCTGCGGCAAGACGACGACAGGACGCTCGCTGGCGCAGCTTGAGTCCATACGGGAAGGCAAGGTGAGCTTTCGTGGCCAGGACATCAGCCTGCTCTCGCGCGGGCAAAAACAGGCTTTGCGCAAACATATTCAGTTTATTTTTCAAGACCCCTTCGCCTCGCTTGATCCGCGCGTAACCGTGGGTTATTCCATTATGGAGCCGTTGCTCATCCACGGCGTGGCCAAGGGCAAGAAGGCGATGGAGCGCGTGCGCTGGCTCATGGACAAGTGCGGGCTTACCCCCGAAATGGCCGACCGTTATCCGCATGAATTCTCTGGCGGCCAGCGACAGCGGGTATGCATCGCCCGCGCGCTGGCCCTGAACCCGCAAATCGTGATTGCGGACGAGTCTGTCTCGGCGCTGGATGTGTCCATACAGGCGCAGATTGTTAACCTTTTACTGGACCTGCAGCGCGAATTCGGGCTCTCGATTCTATTCATTTCCCATGACATGGCTGTGGTAGAACGCATAAGCCATCGTGTCGTGGTCATGTACCTGGGCCAGGTGGTTGAAATAGGATCGCGCCGCGCCGTGTTTGAAAACCCGCAACACCCGTATACAAAACGCCTTATGGCCGCCGTGCCCGTTGCCGATCCGAGCTATCGCCATCGCACCCACTCGCTCATGGTGGATGAAATACCCAGTGCCGTCAGAAGCATTCATGACAAGCCTGTGGTGCAACCGCTGGTAAGGGTAAGCGACGACCATTTCGTGGCGCAACACCCCATAGGTGTTTACTGAGAAACTATTGTTAACGCTGTCATAACGGAGTACAACCACCCACATCCACCAAGGGAGGACGCTCATGTATAGCAACGCATTCAAACTGGCGCTGATTGCTGGCTTGCTTTGTTCTGGCAGTGCATTTGGTCAGGGCACATTGCGCATAGGCCTGCAGGATGATCCCGACCAGCTGGATCCCGTTCGAGCGCGAACCTTTGTTGGACGTATTGTGTTCGCGTCACTCTGCGACAAATTGGTAGACATAAAGCCCGACCTGTCCTTCGCGCCTCAGCTCGCGACGGCCTGGTCCTGGATAGACGATAAAACCTTATCGTTCACGCTGCGCGACAAGGCGGTGTATCAGGATGGCACGCCCATAGACGCTGAGTCGGTCAAGGCCAACCTGGAACGCGCCAAAAATTTGCCCGACAGCAACCGCAAGAGCGAACTGAGCACGCTGGTGAGTGTGGACGCACCTGACAGCAAGACAGTCATACTGCACCTGAGCGAACCCGACGCCTCTCTGCTTTCGCAACTCTCTGACCGCGCCGGCATGATGCAGTCACCCGCCAGCTTCGACAACAATCCTGGCAAAAACCCAGTGTGTTCCGGCCCTTATCGATTCAAGAACAGGTTGCAGAATGACCACATTACCCTGGAGAAATTTCCGGAGTACTGGGATGCCGACAGCTATCACTTTGACACCGTACTATTCAAACCCGTGCCCGACGCTACCGTGCGCCTGCACAGCCTGCGCGCAGGCGGTCTGGACATCGCCGAACGAATCGCCCCAAGTGATGCACAAATCATCAAGAACGACCCGGCGCTCGCGTTTATTCCTGTTACTGGCCTTGGCTTCCAGGCCATCTCCGTCAACTTCGCCAATGGCCCGCGTGCCAATAACCCATTTGCCAAAGATGAGCGCATTCGTCAGGCCTTTGATCTTTCCATTGACCGCGATGTCATCAACGATATCGTCGGCACTGGCCTGTATCAGCCTGCCTTCCAACCCTTCCCGCCAGCCAGCTTTGCCTACGACAAATCCGTAGAGCGCAAAGGCCGGGATGTTGAAAAGGCACGCAAGCTACTCAACGAAGCAGGCGTGGACCGCGTGAGCGTGGAGATATCCTATGGCAACAACACCATCATGCAGCAGATGTTCGAACTGATACAGGCCATGGCAAGCGAAACAGGCTTTGACATCAGCCTGCGGCCCATGGAGTTTGCTGCGCTTCAATCCGCCCTGTCGCGCGGTGATTTTCAACTGGCCCAGGCAGGATGGTCGGGCCGCGTGGACCCCAGCGGCAATGTATTCCAGTATGTGTCGTGCAAGGGTAGCCTGAACGATGGCAAGTTCTGCGACAAAGACATGGACACCTTGCTTAACGAGGCCAGACAAGAGCTGGACACGGCCAAGCGCAAACAACTGTACAGCGAGTTTCTTAAGCTTATGCGGGTTAAATACCCCATTTTTTACACCTACTACCTACCCTGGACATTCGCCGCGCAAAAAACCGTACAAGGTTTCGTCCCCTACCCGGACGGTCTTATAAGGCTGAAAAACGTCACACGCCAAGGAAAATAACGTTTACCACCCGCCCCGAGATTCCCGAACTGGGGCTCGGGCTCAATACCTGTGCCCAAATGATCTGGCTGAAAGAAGGCCTACCGCGCACACCTGCCCCCCACAAACACCCCCAGCGGTCTGATTGCGGTGGTCACGGACAGGCAGGCGCTTGTGAACGCATCGCCGCCCTAAAGCATGTCTTGCTGAGCTGAAAACACCTCAGCCATCTCGCGCGCGGCCTGCCTCAGTGGCTCTGTGTAGCCCAACAGCTCTTGAAGCGATTTCTGCGCGGTGGCCGAATGGCAGGCGACAGCGGCAATCACATTGTCGTGCTTATCCATTACCGGCACGGCAATGGCCACCATGCCACGCACAAACTCCTCGTTGTCCACCCCCATGCCCAACGCGCGCAGACGCAACAGTTCTCGCTCCAGAAGCACCCGCTCGGTAATGGTTTTTGGCGTAAGCGCCGGCAAGGCGATGCGATCCAGCATTTGCCGTCGCTCCAACTGAGGCGCGACGGCAAGAAACAGCTTTCCGCTCGCCGTACAGTGCAAAGGCACATGCGCGCCGATCTCCATGTGCAATTGCAATCGCTGCAGGTCGGGGCTTTCGACGCGCGCCAGATATTGCACGGCATCGCCCGCCATGGCGGTCAGATTACAGGCCTCACCCGTAAAGGTAATGAGCTTGCCCAGCACATGACGGCAAGAGCGCAAGAAGTGTGGTGTGCGCAACGTTTGCGCGGCGAGCAGATTTGCCTTGGGGCCAGGCATATAGCCCATGTCGCCCGGCATCCGGGTTACGTAGGCAGAAGATTCGAGCGCCTGCAGCATGCGCATAAGGCTGGTCTTGGGTAAACCGGTGCGCTGTGCGAGCTGGGCCAGCGTCTGCGGATAGGTCGTGTTGGCCAGTTGCTCCAGGACGCTGAGCACTCGAAGGTGGCGCGAACCGCTGTCTTCCATTGTGGGCCTTGTCTTAGCGAAATGCCGAGAACGAAACGATTATGGTACTTACCGTTCCACAAATGAACTTTATAGCGTTATCCCTATAGTTGGCAAATTTGAATCGGCACACACTGACTTACCGAAAATCATAAAGCACAGAGAGCGAGTGGTCATTATGTCAGAGACAGTCGATTATGTAGTGGTGGGTGCAGGTTCGGCCGGTTGTGTGCTGGCAAATCGCCTGAGCGAGAACGGCAAATATTCCGTGTGCCTGCTTGAGGCAGGGCCTGCAGACAAAAATATATGGATCCATATCCCCATCGGCTATGGCAAGACCATGTTCAATCCCAAACTGAACTGGGGCTTTCACACCGATCCTGATCCGCACATGCTAAACCGCAAAATCTACTGGCCACGCGGCAAAACGCTGGGTGGCTGCAGCTCCATCAACGGTCTCATCTATGTACGCGGCCAGAAACAGGATTACGACCGCTGGGGCGAACTCGGAAACAAAGGCTGGAGCTGGGAAGAGTGCCTGCCTTATTTCCGCAAACTCGAAAACAACGACCTGGGGCCAGGCCCCACCCGGGGTACAGAAGGCCCACTGCACGCCACCTCCATCAAGACCCGGCATGAACTGGTCGAGGCCTTCATCGAATCCGCCGTGAACAATGGCGTGCCGCGCGTCACTGACCTGAATACCGGCGATCAGGAAGGCGCTGGCTACTACCAACTAACGACGCACCATGGCAAGCGCTGCTCCACGGCCGTCGCTTACCTGAACCCCGCACGCAGTCGCGCCAACCTGCGTATCGAAACCGAAGCCCAGGCCACGCGCATAGTGATGCAGGGTAATCGGGCGGTCGGGGTGGAGTACAAACAAGGAGGCAAGCTCAAGACCTTGCGCGCCGCCCGTGAAGTTGTGCTGAGTGCGGGCGCGCTGCAATCCCCGCAATTGCTGCAACTATCGGGCATAGGCCCCGCTGCCCTGCTGCGACAGTTCGGCATTGCCGTGGTCAAGGATATGCAGGGCGTGGGTGAGAACCTGCAGGATCACCTGCAACACAGGCTGATCTATGAAGTAAGCAAGCCCATCACCAACAATGACCAACTGCGCACCGTGTGGGGCAAGGCCAAAATGGGCATGCAATGGCTGTTCCTGCGCGGGGGGCCACTGGCAATTGGCATCAACCAGGGTGCGATCTTCTGCCGCGCGCTTCCACAAGAGTCTGCCACACCAGATATTCAGTTTCACTTTGGCACGCTGTCCGCAGATCTGGCCGGAGGGCAAGTGCACGATTTTTCGGGGTGCACCTATTCCGTCTGCCAATTGCGACCCGAATCACGCGGTTATGTGCGTATTAAATCTACCGATCCCTTTGAAGCGCCGTCCATGCAGCCGAACTACCTGTCCACAGATCTGGACAGGCGTACCGCAGTTGCGGGCGTGAAGTTTGCACGCAAGATTGCACAGACTGAGCCGATGCGCAGCCTGATGACCCGCGAGTTTCGGCCTGGGCAGGACGTACGCACAGACGATGAAATCCTGCATTTCTGCCGCGAGTTCGGCGCAACTATTTTCCACCCAACCGGCACGGCAAGAATGGGCCAGGCCACCGATCCCTATGCCGTCGTCGATGAACGCCTGCGCGTGCATGGTATCGATGGCTTGCGGGTGGTGGATGCGTCCGTCATGCCCACGCTGGTATCGGGCAACACCAATGTACCCATCATCATGGTGGCAGAACGTGCCTCCGAATTCATACTCAGCGACGCCGAAAGCATTGCTGCCGAAACACTCAGGACTAGCCCCTCCCGGCTAGCAGCCTGAGCTTCGCAGCAACTGCGGTGAACCCGGGCGTCATGCCCGCCAGGGCCCAGACGCTGACTCTGAACAACTAAACATCCCGACAGCCGGCAATCCGCTTGCCGGCTGGGGACTCATCTCAAAAAAAGGGTAGATACAAGACCCTTACCCTCTCTCGGAGACTCTACATGGCAGCAGATATCAAGACAGTGCGTCGGGTGGTTGTGGCCTCAGTCATAGGCGCAACGATCGAATGGTATGACTTTTTTCTTTATGGAGTTGTGGCCGGCCTCGTTTTCAATCATTTGTTTTTCCCCGGCGAGGATGCCTATATCGGCACCTTGCTCGCTTACGCAACATTCGCGGTGGGCTTTCTGGCACGCCCACTGGGTGGCGTTATCTTCGGTCATTTCGGCGACAAGGTCGGCCGCAAGAGCATGCTGGTACTCACTCTCATTATTATGGGTGTTTCTACCGTCGCCATCGGTTTTATCCCTTCCTATGACAGCATCGGTATCTGGGCACCCATACTGCTGTTGCTGTTCCGCATCCTGCAAGGCATAGGTCTGGGCGGCGAATGGGGTGGCGCCGTACTAATGGCTTATGAATATGCGCCTCCAAATCGACGCGGCTTTTTTGCTTCCTGGCCCCAGGTTGGCCTGGCTACCGGCTTATGTCTGGCATCGGGCGTGGTTGCACTGCTCTCGGCCACGCTCACCGACGCGCAGTTTCTGGCCTGGGGTTGGCGTATTGGCTTTCTGCTATCGTCGCTGCTGGTTTTCGTCGGCCTGTACATCCGCCTGACCATCAAGGAAAGCCCAGAGTTCGAAAAACTCAAGCAACGCAATGCCGAAAGCAAAATCCCATTTATCGACATGATGAAGCGCTATCCAGGCAATATCCTCAAGGGCATGGGCGCACGCTACATAGACGGGGTGTTTTTCAATATCTTCGGCGTGTTCATCATCAGCTACCTGACCACCAGCCTGGATCTCACTCGCACCCAGGCGCTAACAGGCGTAATGGCTTCAGCAGTTGTGATGTGTTTTTCGATCCCGTATTTCGGCGCGCTGTCAGATCGCATCGGGCGCATCAAGGTTTACTTCTGGGGCTCGCTCATTACAGGGTTCTCCGCACTGCCTGCGTTCTGGCTGATCACTACCCATAGCGACAACCTGATGGTGGTCTGGCTTTCCATCGTGATCCCTTTCGGCATCCTGTACGCCTCTGTTTATGGGCCTGAAGCCGCACTGTTCTGCGAACTGTTCGATACAGACGTGCGCTACACAGGCATTTCTTTCGTGTATCAGTTCTCGGGAATTTTCGCTTCAGGCATTACACCTATGATCGCCACCGCGTTGCTCCATGCCAATGGCGGCAAACCATGGATGGTCGTCGCCTACACGATTGTTGTAGGGATTATTTCAGCAGTCAGCGTAGCCTTAATGAAAAAGAAAGCACCAACGTATCCTAAGGGCAGCGTGCCTGCGGTATGACCTCAATGTACAACCGTCATTGAGCGTGATTACCTTCTGCGTCACGATGAGCATCCAGACTGGGCAATACCCGCCTGAAAGCAGCACAGTCCACACAACATGACGCTCACAAAGCAATGACGGCAGCCATCACAGCTGTCGTCATTCCAAGCCCTGCACGCGTAGAGCAAGCAGGGCTTTTTCATTTCACCATGACTCCAGCCGGGTACTTCGCTGGACCACGCCAAAGCCCAGTACAGCAGGTTTATCAAAGGCCATTGTTTATCCCCGCCACTTCACTTCATTTCGGCTTCATCCCATTTCTCGGCGCTTGCACCCGCCAGCGCCCGCACGCGCTCTTCATCCTGGCCGAACGCGGCGGCCGAGCCTTCGTACACGATGCCGCCATCATCGAGCACATAGGCGCGGTCAGCAATCTCAACTGCAGCGCGCACGTTCTGCTCAATCAAGAGCACGGATGTGCCAGCGTCCCGTGTTGCCTTCACCACCCGGAACACTTCCTGCACGATTAGCGGCGCCAGGCCCTGTGAAGGCTCGTCCAGCAGCAACAGCCTCGGATTGAGCAGCAGTGTGCGAGCGATGGCCAGCA
This sequence comes from Alcaligenaceae bacterium, assembly GCA_013416395.1. GTDB lineage: Bacteria > Pseudomonadota > Gammaproteobacteria > Burkholderiales > Burkholderiaceae_B > Allopusillimonas. The sequence continues at coordinate 146,215 of JACCEP010000002.1, read as the reverse complement.
TCTCCTGCTCTCCGCCAGATAACTGCCTACCCTTGTTGCTCTTGCGCTCCTCCAGCCGGGGAAACAGTTTATAGACGGCAGGTATGGTCCAGGGCCCCGATCGCTCCACCGGGACTTTCAGGTTTTCATCTACGGTGAGGTTGGCGAAGATGCGCCTGCCCTCGGGCACGAACCCCACCCCCATGGCGGCAATGCGGTACGGTGGCCATCTGGTCGTGTCCTTGCCAAGGATATGAATGGCACCGCTACGTGCGGGCGTAAGCCCGATAATGCTGCGCAGTGTCGTCGACTTGCCCGCGCCATTGCGTCCAAGCAGCGTCACAAGCTCGCCCTCACCGACGACCAGGCTGACACCATCGAGAATATGGCTTTTACCGTAGTAGGTATGGATATCCTTAACTTCCAGAGCATTCATGCCGCCTTCCCCAAATAAGCCATTTGCACGGATTCACTGGCTGCGATGTCGTCGGGAGCCCCTTCATCCAGAACCCTTCCTTCAGCCAGCACGGTTATACGATCAGCCAGATTAAAAATAACGCGCATGTCGTGCTCGACCAGAACAATGGTCAGTTCCTGTTCGCGATGCAGTTTGCGTATCAGCATTGCCGTGCTGTAGGTTTCCCGACTGCCCATCCCCGCTGTGGGTTCATCGAGCAACAGCAAGCGGGGCTTTAAGGCCAGCGTCATCATGATCTCGGTCGCGCGCTGATCGCCGTGCGACAGCTCACCCGTTAACCTGTCTGCATTAGCCTGCAGGCCGCCCATGTCCAGCAACTCGTCCACTCTTTCCTGTGCACGGCCGACGTCAGACCGGCTCATCCATGGCCTGAGCCGCAGGCCCATCGCAAGCTCCACGGGCGTGCGCAAATTTTGCCTCACGGTAAGTTCAGGAAAAATTTCAGTAATCTGGAATGTACGGGCCATTCCCAACGCCACCCGCTCATGCGCTGCCGTATTCGTAATGTCGCGCCCATCAAGCACAATATGCCCGGCCGTGGGCTTGAAAAAGCCGCTGATCAAATTGAAAAAAGTAGTCTTGCCCGCACCATTGGGCCCTATGAGTGCGCGCAACTCGCCTTTCTCGACCGCCATCGACACATCGTCGACAGCCACGAGATGACCGAACTTCTGGGTGACATGGTTCACTTCCAGCATACTCATGGCAGCCTCCTGCGGATGATGCCGAGCACCCCTCTGGGGAAGAACAGCACAATCAGCACAAAAAACAAACCGATGAAAAACAGCCAGTTCTGCGTGTAACTGGACACATAATCTTGCAGCACCACAAAAATGGCAGCGCCGATCAATGGCCCCCAGAACGAACGCATGCCCCCGATGACCGCCATAATCACGAAGTTGCCCGACACCGTCCAGTGCAGAGAGCGCGGGTCCACGAAATTGTTGAGCAGTGCGTACAGCGCGCCAGCAAGGCTGGCAAAGACAGCCGAAATAACGAAGGCGATCAGAATATGGCGCTCTACCGGTATGCCAAGGAATCTGGCGCGTCGCTCGTTCTCGCGTATGGCCAGCAGCGTGCGCCCGAACGGTGAGCGCAGAATCAGCGCCATAATGCCCACCGACACCGCGAACAAAGCCAGCACCACATAATAGAAAGTGACGCCGCTCGATACGATATCGATTTTGGTCAGGCCCAGGTCTATGGGCACACGCCGCCACCCAGTCAGGCCGTCGTCACCGCCCGTGACGGTATTCCATCTAAATGCGATGAAATAAAACATCTGCCCGAATGCAATCGTGACCATGGCAAAGTAGATACCCCGCAACTTGACGATGAGCGCGCCCACTGCCGCAGCGGCAAGGGTACCGACCAGAACGCCAACCAGAATCCCCAATGGCGTGCTGGGCGCCACATACTTGATCATCAAGCCCACACCGTATGCGCCCAGACCAAAATACGCGGCATGCCCAAAAGAAAGCACCCCCGTAAAGCCCAGCAGAAAATTAACCGACATCGCCGCAAGCCCCAGGACAAGCACGCGCGTGGCAAGACCCGTGTATCCGCCGACTGCTCCCATCCAGTAAGGCATGGTCAGCAACAGAATCCACAGGATTACGTTCCAGAAAAGTTTCGCGTTGCGTTCGTTCACAGATTCATCCCCTCTTCGCCCAGCAACCCTCTTGGACGCATCAGCAGCACGACGGCCATCATCAGATAAATAATTGCTTCAGAGGCCGAAGGTAGGAAAACCGTCGCAATCCCCGATACCACGCCTATCAGCAACCCTCCCAGCAAAGTGCCGACCAGGCTGCCCAGACCGCCTACGATAATGGCAACAAAACTAGGCATGATGAGCGCATCACCCATGGTTGGCTGCAGCCCAAGAAGTCCGGCAGCAAGCACGCCGGCCAGTCCGGCCAGGTATATACCCAGGCCGAAATTCAGATTGCGCAGCAGACGTACATTGACACCCAGGGCCGAGACGGTTTCCAGATCCAGGGTTCCGGCCCGGATGCGGATACCCAGGCGTGTGCGTGTCAGGATGAAAAACAGACCGGCCACGGTAATGGTTACCAGAATCACCATGAAGACACGGTAGCCAGTCAGGAAGAAAAGATAGCTGCTCAGAGGTTGCATAAGCCAGTCTGGCACCTGAAAGGGCAGACTTTGCGCGCCCCAGATGTAGCGAAGACTATCTTCGAACACATAGGCCAGCCCAAAGGTCAGCAACAGACCGTAGAGCGGGTCGCGGCCATATAACCGCCTGATCATCACCCGCTCGATGACCAGCCCAAGTATGGCGGTCAGGACAGGTGCGACGATGAGCGCCCCCCAGAATCCCACATAGGGAACCAGTTCATACGCAATATAAGCGCCCAGGGCCAGAAAACCGCCATGGGCAAAATTGATGACACTGGTGAGGTTGATGATGAGAGAAAGGCCTAGCGCCATCAGAGCATAGAAGGCGCCCACGATCAGGCCGTTGAAAATATTGAAGAGAATCAGCTCAGTCATTCAATGATCCCTCATGCAGAGATTCTGAGCCCGGCGCAGGGCCAGGGTCGGACAATCGGGCGGGCGGGCCCGCCCGCCGCTACTGCTGCTTCGGCAACTGCGGCTGCTTGCTTCTGCGGTGCCGCTGCTTGCTTCTGCGGTGCCGCTGCTTCTTCTGCTGCGGTGCTCATGCTGTGCCCCTGCGGCCGCCTCTGCTGCCTTTGCCGTCTCTATCGTCGCTGCAATCAAGTCTTGGGCCAGACCATCTTGCAACCCGATTCCTCCACCGTGCCAGCCACATCTTTGCCATGCACAATCGTATCTACATGGAACAGATCATCCGGCGTACTTCCCTTGGCCTGCGCATGCCCCACGAAGAGTGACCCGATCAATTGGTTCTGATCTTTTCGATAAAACGGCGTATCGGGCATCAACCCGACTTCAGGTGGCAACTCCATGCCCTGCAGCGCCTGCGCCATCTTTACGGCATCCAGTGACTTGGCCTTGTTGGCCGCGAGCGCACATGTCCACGCCCCCACAAAACCAAACCATGTCCTCGCGGTTGGCACCCTTCCTGTCTTCTTTTTAATGGCGGCAACAAACTCGTCCACATGCGGCACATTGGGCTGAACGTGATACCACTCAGCCACCCAGTCACCAATACGTGCTTCGGGTGGCAGGCCTTCCAGCACCTCCAATTCGGTGTTGGCACCAGCCAGGTGTATGCGCTTTTCAAGGCCGAACTGCACAGCCTGCTTGAGTGCATTGAGCAGGTCATCGCCGTTCATCAGAAACACGATGATGTTCGGGTCGGTCGCCTGAGCCTTGATGAGATAAGAAGAAAAGTCTGTGGTGCCCAGAGGGATAAGGTCCTCGCCCAGCTTGGTGCCCCCGTACTGCTTCAGATTGGCATCGTAGCCGTCCTGCAGCGTGTGGCCAAAAGCATAATCGGAGGTCAGGAAGTACATTTTCTTCCCGTATTTTTCCATCAGGGTTTTGGCAATGGCGTTGGTAAGCATGCGCGTTGTATTGCAAACGCGAAACACGTTCCAGTGACAGGACGTGCCGGTGATGGCATCGGTGTGTCCGCCAGGAACAACGTGCAGCACACCTTTTTCGTGGCTGACCTCGGCCATGGCCAGCGACAATGCCGAGTTAACATTGCCCAGCAGAAAATTGACCTTGTCCCGGTCGATCAGCTTGCGGGCTTTTTGCACCGCCGTACCGGCGTCACCGCTGGTGGAGTCCTCAATTAACAACTCGGCCGGACGGCCGAGAATTCCACCTTTAGCGTTGATCTGTTCAACGGCAAGCTGACAACCAGTAAGTTCGTTTTTGCCGGTGGCAGCATACGTGCCAGTGAGCGGGTTATCGAGCCCGAGTCGCACTGATTGTTCGCCGCGCGCCTGAATAAGCATGGGCGGGGCCAGTTGCGCCAGCCCTGTTGCTGCGGCCAACTGCAGCACGGCACGCCGACTGATGGCGGATGACTTTTTCTCTTGCTCCATGGGACGCCTCCTCAACAAGGCCGTAGCGCATGGTGGTTCCATGCCGACCTCTTGGTTTGCGATCCCTTGTTTCAAATGTGCGCCCGCGCTCAACTTCTGTCAATCTCTATTTACCCTGCCTGCAGCGCTCCATGAGAACCCTTTATCTCCTGCATTTCTACTATCAGGTATGCTGCATACCTTATATCTGCTTACACTCATCACACTCATGGCCGAAATTACAATAGAAGGCGTCACTAAACGCTACGGGGACGTCACCATCATCGATAAGCTGTCCCTGCAAGTCAGGCATGGCGAATTCTTTACGCTGCTTGGGCCTAGCGGATGCGGCAAGACCACCCTGCTGCGCATGATCGCGGGCTTTATTGTTCCCGACGAGGGCCGCCTGCTGCTCGATGAACAAGACATCACCTACATGCCGGCACACAAGCGCGAAACAGGCATGGTATTTCAGGACTATGCGCTTTTCCCTGATAAAACTGTGTTTGACAACGTTGCCTACGGCCTGAGAGTGCGTAAGTTTTCTTCACGCCAGATCGCCGACAAGGTAGGTCAAATACTGGAGCGCGTAGGGTTGGGACACCTGCCCAAACGCTATCCGGGCGAGCTGTCTGGCGGCCAACGCCAGCGGGTAGCTCTTGCGCGAGCACTTGTCATCGAGCCGCGTGTGCTCCTGATGGACGAGCCGCTGTCCAACCTTGACGCCAAGCTGCGCATACAGATGCGCGATGTCATTCGCCAGCTGCAGCAAGAATCCAAGATCACCGCCATTTTTGTTACGCACGATCAAGAAGAAGCCCTGTCCATGTCCGACAGAATCGCGTTGCTGCGCCAGGGCAGAATAGATCAGCTTGATACGCCCGAAGGGCTTTATGCTCGCCCTGCCACGTCCTACGCGGCAGACTTCATCGGCGCCGCCAACCTCATCACCGTGCAGGGCCTCGCAACGCAAGCCGACAGCATGCGGGTCAGCGTTGCTGGCGGCCATATCCACGTGCCTGGCCTGGTCTCGGGTGCCGATTGGCAACTGGCAGCGCGCCCGGAACACATCACCATGCACCCAGATGGCGCTGCCCCAGGCCGTATCTCGGCCCAGGTTCTCTACCGGCGCTACCTCGGCTTCAAGGCCACTTACGCCCTGCGCCTGTCGGACGGCGCTACGCTCAACGTCGATGTGCCCGCTGCCAACGATGCGGCTTATGCCCCCGGAACGGCCGTATTCTTGAGTTTCAGCCCTGAATGCCGCCTGGTTCGCGCCTGACACAATCATCATGAATCTGAACCTGCAACGCCTGCGCTCTCCATGGCTGATACCGTCTTTGTTTTGTCTGGCCGCGCTTATTGCGCTGGTTATCTGGCCGCTGGCATCACTCTTTTATCAAAGCGGCATTGATCCGCAAACCGGAAAGCTCAGTCTTGCCGGGTTCCGGAGTTTTTTCGGTAACCCGCGCTATGTGCAGGCTTTCACCAACACCGTAATTCTGGGTGCCGTGTCGACAACGGGTGCAGTATTACTGGGCGCCCCACTCGCGTATATCGTGGCGCGTTTCGACTTCCCCGGCAAGAGCATCGTGGCGCTCCTGCCGCTGGCCACCATTATTTTGCCCGACATCGTTGTGTCGCAGGCCTGGCTCATGCTGCTGGGCAACAACGGCATTGTCCGCCTGGCACTCGAAAGCATAGGCATAGACCTGCCGTCGTTTTACGGCTGGTTCGGCATGACCTTCGCGCTCATTCTGAATGATTACACCTATGTCTACATCGGCATGCTGGCCGCGCTCAAGGCCATAGACGGCGCCATCGAAGAAGCGGCGGTCAACCTGGGTGCAAGCGATCTGCGCCGCACCCTGACCGTAACACTACCGGTTCTGGCCCCGGCCCTGCTCATCAACGCCATGATTGTCTTCACACTGGCCGTCGACAACTTTTCCATCCCCATGATTCTGGGCGGGCGGGTCGACGTGCTGTCGTCGCTCACCTACACCACGTTTCTGTCAGAGATGGGCGGCAACCCCATTATGCAAAGCGTGCTGGCCGTGGTGTCTGTGGTGCTGGTCGGGTTTGTACTCTTTGTACAAAAGCGTGTGGTAGAAAGAAAAACCTATCAGATGTCACAAGGGCGCGCTCCCCTGGCCGTGCGCGCACGCGGCCTGACGGCGGTGTTGCTGACAGCATGGGCCACCCTGTTTGTTGCGTTTTCCATGATACCTGCCGTCATCGTGGTCATTGGCGCCTTTACCAAAGCGCGCGGCCCCGTCATGAAATACGGCACGTGGACGTTCGAAAACATGGAACGCGCAGTGCGTACTGCGCCAGAGCCCATACTCAATTCACTGATGCTGGCTAGTGTGGCGGCGATTGCCGGCACCTGTTTTGCCACCCTCGCCAGCTACCTGATTGTCAAGAAACGCATTTGGTCTGTCACCATTCTTGATTACGTGGTGATGCTGCCACTGGCTATATCCGGCACAGTACTGGGCATTGCGCTAATCCATACCTACAACAGCGGGGCCATTATTCTTACTGGTACGTGGGTCATCATGGCTTCGGCCTTATTCGTGCGCAAGGTGCCGTTTTCTATACGCTCGGCCTCCGCATCGCTGTACAGCATTCCCGACTCCATCGAAGAGGCGTCCATCAATCTTGGTGTCTCGCCCATCGCCAGCTTTTTCAAAGTAGTATTGCCAGTGATGAAGCCTGCCATATTTGGTGCAGCCATTCTCATGTGGGTGACGTCGCTGGCCGAACTGTCCGCCACCATTGTGCTGTATTACGGCGGCATGGAAACCATGCCCATACAGATGTTCCGTCAGATTGACGCAGGGTTTCTTGCCCGGGCATCCGCCTATGGCGTAATTTTGATGATCGTCATCATCGTTCCCATTTACCTGGCCGTGCGTTTTCTCAAGCTCGACCTATTCTCAAGCCGTTGATTCTAATAACTCCAGGAGGGGCACCATGTTCAACCCACGTTATCTCAGGCACTGCATTGCCGCCACACTTGGCAGCGCCGCGCTACTCGCCGGAACGTCTGCCGTCGCCGCCGACGCCATCGTCTACACCTCGAACAATGTCCAGACCATCGAAACCGCGCTAGACATTGCTCGTAAAAAAGCACCTGATCTGAACATACAGCAGGTTACGTCCGGCACGGGTGCGCTCATGAAACGCATCGAAGCCGAAGCCGCCAACCCGCTGGGCGACGTAGTCTGGGGTGCCGGTTTCGGCACCATGGCAGCCTATAAACAGAATTTCCAGCCCTATCAGTCCGCCGAAACCAAGGGACTGGACCCGCGCTTTATCGGTCCAGACAATCTCTGGGCAGGCAGCAACGTGCACGTCATGGTCATCATGGTCAACGACAAGCAACTCAAGGGCATGGCCGCACCCACACGGTGGGCTGATCTGTTTGACCCCAAATGGAAAGGCAAGCTCATCGTCGGTGACCCCGGCACGTCAGGCAGCACCTACGACCAGATGTACGGGCTGTATCAGCTGTTCGGCCAGGACGGCTTCGACAAGCTGGTCGCCAACGCCGATATTTCTCGTAGCTCCGCGCAAATCTACAAAAGCGTGGCCAACGGTGAGTATGCAGTTGGCATTACCATGGAATATGCCGCTTATGCTTATATAGCCGGCGGCCAGAAAGAAATAAAAATCGTCTACCCAGAAGAAGGCGCATTTGTTGCGCCCGAAGCCGTGGCCATTATCAAAAACCCCAAAAATGGCGACAAGGCCGCTGAGCAGCTTTATGACGTACTGCTGTCCAAAGATGTTCAGGAGGCTGAACTTACCGACAATTTCCGTCGGCCAAGCCGCTCGGACATCGACGTGGCTTCGCTCACAGAGTTGCCCAACCTGAAAGACATCAAAATCGAGGCCACCGACCCCATGAAAGCCGCCGCCGCCTATGAAAGCATTATTGGCGCCTGGAAAAAAGCACAAGACAAAGCCGGCAAGTAAGTTAGACGGCCATGTGCAATGCATGGCCGGTTTACCCCGCGGCATCTACTTCAATCTGGAAACGTCGCTAAGCCAGCCTTAATTGACGCTTCGCGTCGTCGCAGCCCTCAGAGTAATCTGAAGCTGCCTCTTGTTTTCCCGTAGCACACTACTCGTCAAAGAATAGACTGATAGGGGCTCAGTACCTTGACAGTCTGAACCAGCCCCTGGCGCAGCAGTACATCCAGGTAGCGATCGATATTTATCGTGGGGTTCTTGAGTTGGGCACGATGGCGCTGGGCGGCTGAGATAACCGCAGCCTGATCCAAATCGAATAGGTTCTCTATGAACTCATCCGGGTGCTGCGCTTCGATGCCGAACGGAGCCAGCGCGGTGTTCGGGAAATCTTTTTGGTTGAAAGTTACGATGACGCTGGCACTGCAACGAATAGCAGCGGCCAAGACATGCCGATCCTCAGGATCGGGCAGCATCAGCCCGGCGATGAGGGGCTCGTGACCAGTGACCAAGGCGTCTGGGATAGCATGATCCATCAATGCCGATGTGCGGTCCAGTTGCTCAGGCTTAAGATCGCTGCGCTTTAGCAAAAGATTGCGTTTCCATTCATTGTGAATCTGCGCACTCCAGCGCGCACGAAACCGCCCTGAGAGCGCCAGCCACATCAAAAAATCCCGCAGCGGTGCGGGATACAGGACGCAAGCATCGTAGACGGCAGTAAATGATGAATGCCTCACTCGTACCCCAGGGCCAGCTCCTGAGCCTGCTTCGCCAGTTCTTCCATAGCTTGGCCGCTGACACGTTCACGTTCAGTCTTGAACTGTATCAGATCGGCAAACCGTACGCGGCGGTGCTTGCCCGTCTTATGAAACGGTAGCAAACCGTCTTCAAGAAGTTTAACTAAGTGCGGTCGCGAGACGTTAAGAAGGTCAGCCGCTTCCTGGGTGGTCAGCTCGGCATGTATGGGGACGACTTGAACGGCGTTGCCATCCGCCAACTCGGCCAGAACATCGACGAGCAGACGCAATGCCGATGTCGGTAACTCGACTTGGTGTGCCCGATTCTGATCGTCGAAAATCTGGATGCTCTGGGTCTCGAACTTAGTGGCAAGATAAGCCGCCAAGGCGCGCTGGCCTTGTACAGCCGCTTTCCTCTCGCACTCGACTGGAAGGGTCATTTTGAACAGCGGCGTGTTTGACATGGAAGACTCCGATGAGTCAGAAAGTACGCGCCCATTATAAACAAAATAATCGAAACAAACGAAAGAGTTAATACTGTAGACGACCGTGATATAGAGCCAATCTGTTCCACCCATTGGCGCCCTGATCTGGGCATCAATAGGCGGGACCACGCTCTCTGAGCCTACGCCTTCGCGTCACAAGCTGATGCCGTCCCCCGCAGAAGATTTTGCTGTGCTGGTAATGAGCAGTAGCCAGTGCAAGTGCGCGCTAACTCACGCTGTATAAAACCCGGCCCAGAATAAATAAAAAAAATCAGCCGAAACGCCCGGTGATGTAGTCTTCGGTTTCTTTGCGGGCCGGCTTTACAAAGATCTGGTCGGTTTCGCCGAACTCCATGAGTTCGCCCAGATACATGTACGCTGTGTAGTCAGAACAGCGGGCCGCCTGCTGCATGTTGTGCGTGACGATAACCACCGTGTAGTCAGACTTGATCTCGGCGATCAGCTCTTCAATTTTGGCAGTAGAAATGGGATCAAGTGCCGAACACGGTTCATCGAGCAGCAGTACCTCAGGCTTGATGGCTACCCCGCGCGCAATACACAGGCGCTGCTGCTGACCACCTGAAAGCCCGTTGCCGCTTTGATTGAGCTTGTCTTTTACCTCATTCCATAACGCTGCCTTGGTCAGTGCCCACTCGACACGCTCGTCCATCTCGCCCTTGCTAAGCCGCTCAAAAAGACGCACCCCGAACGCAATATTGTCGTAAATGCTCATGGGAAACGGCGTAGGCTTCTGGAACACCATGCCAACTTTGGCGCGGATTAAAGAAATATCCATCTTGGAGGACAGCAGGTTTTCGCCATCAAGATTGATTTCGCCTTCAGCCCGCTGACCCGGGTAAAGCTCGAACATGCGGTTAAAAGTGCGCAGCAGTGTAGATTTGCCGCAACCCGAGGGCCCGATAAAAGCAGTGACCTTGTTTTCTTGGATAGACAGGTTTACATCTTTAATGGCCTGAAACTTACCGTAGTAAAAATTAAGGTTTTTGACTTCCAGCTTGATGCGCTCGGCAGGAGGTTGGTTATGCATGAATGGTTCCCGACCAGGCCAGAGGGCCTGGCGTTCAAGTTATTTACGGAACAGGCTGCGGGCCAGAATATTAATGCCCAGCACCAGCAAGGTGATCATGACAGCGCCTGCCCAGGCCAGGCGATTCCAGTCTTCAAACGGGCTGGCGGCATACTGAAAAATAACCACTGGCAAGTTGGCAATAGGTGCGTTCATGTTCAAACTTAGAAACTGGTTGTTCAGCGCGGTAAAAAGCAAAGGTGCGGTTTCACCCGAAATGCGGGCAACTGCCAACAACACCCCGGTCATAATGCCCGAACGGGCTGCGCGGTAACTGATAAACACCACTATTCGCCATTGCGGGCACCCCAGGGCTGCCGCCGCTTCGCGCAGGCTGTTTGGCACCAGCAGCAACATATTGTCGGTAGCGCGCACCACGACGGGTATAACCAGTATGGCCAGAGCAAATGAGCCCGCCCAACCAGAATAATGGCCGACCTGGGCGACGTATACCGCGTAAATAAACAGGCCAATAACAATAGATGGCGCTGAAAGCAGCACATCATTTAAAAAACGCGTGGCCGGGGCCAGCCAGCCACGTTTACCGTATTCAGCCAGATACGTACCCGCCAGCACACCAATCGGCGTGCCGACCAGCGTGGCCACCGCTGCCATCATGACACTGCCCAGTATGGCATTGAGCAGGCCACCGGCGGCACCTGGCGCAGGTGTCGACTGGGTAAGCAAGGTAAGCGAAAGTGCGCTGCCACCTTTTACCAGCAGGGTAAGAATGATCCAGCTTAGCCAGAACAAGCCGAATACTACGGTGGCACCCGAGAGCACCAGCATAATCTGGTTGAATCGCCGTCGCCGACGATATACGGGGTTTGCAAGACCAATCGTCGAATTAGAAGAAAACATGATGTGGCCCTGCCTAGTGCGAAGTACCCTCGCCCTTGGCGAGGTGCTGCAGCATGAGTTTGGAAAACGCCAATACAACCGTGGTAATCAGGAACAAGATCAACCCCAGTTCAAGCAGCGCGCTTTTCTGCATGCCACCGGCCTCGTTGAACTCGTTGGCCAGTGCTGAGGCAATTGAGTTGGATGGCGAAAAAATCGACGATGGAAGATTGAACGCATTACCAATGACAAAGGTGACGGCCATGGTTTCGCCCAGTGCCCGGCCCAGGCCAAGCATGATGCCGCCAATAACGCCTGTTTTTGTAAAAGGCAACACCACCTTCCAGACAACCTCCCAGGTTGTACTGCCCAGGCCATAGGCAGACTCTTTCAGCATGGGGGGGACCAATTCAAACACATCACGCATGACGGCCGTGATGAAAGGGATAACCATAATCGAAAGAATAAGCCCAGCTGTAAAGACGCCAATACCAAATGGCGGGCCGGCAAAAATATCGCCCAATACCGGCACCCCTTCGAACAGGTCAATAACATGGGGCTGCACGTATTCTTGAAAAACAGGCACAAACACAAACAGCCCCCACATGCCATAAATAATGGACGGGATGGCCGCCAGCATTTCAATGGCCGTACCCAGCGGACGCCGCAGCCAGGTGGGAGACAGCTCGGTCAGAAACATGGCAATACCGAACGACACCGGCACCGCAATCGCCAATGCAATCAGCGACGTAAGCAGGGTTCCGGCAATAGGTACCATGGCCCCGTAGATATTTTGGACGGGATCCCAATTATTTGTCCAGATAAATGCCAGACCATACTCGGCAATCGACTGGCGGCTACCCCACACCAGCGACACCATAATGGCACCCAGCAGCACGAACACCAAGAACGCAAACGTACGCGTCAGGTTTTTGAACACGGCATCGAACAGTGCGTTCCGGTTATGTTTCATGTGTATCTTCTGGCTTTCTGGAAGTGCCAATTATATAAAGCATGTAGGCGAGGTTTGGGCACTAAGGCTCAAAGGCGTCATTTTCACACAATTGGGACGGTACCACCTTCGCAGCCCGTCCCAGCCCGGTCACAGGGCCGTAGCCCCGGATCGTCGCGTTTTACTTCCAGACTGCGCTGCCGTCAGCCGCCTTGATGTCGGTTTTCCAGGATTCAGTAATCTGGCTGGTAACTGCTTGAGGCAAAGGTACATAATCAAGCCCTTGCGCCATCTCGCCACCTTGTTTGAATGCCCAGTCAAAGAAAGCCAGAACCTCTTTTGCCACTTCGGGTTTTTGCTGCGTCTTGTGGATCAGGATAAAGCTGGCCGCCGTGACAGGCCATGAATCGGCACCTGGCTCGTCGGTGAGCACTACCCCCATACCGGGTGTGTTTTTCCAGTCGGCATTGGCTGCTGCCGCCGCAAACGACTCTTGTGAAGGCTGTACATACTTGCCGTCTTTGTTCTGCAGTTGCGCCCAGGGCAGCTGATTTTGCTTGGCATAGGCATATTCAACGTAGCCAATCGAGTTTTTAAGCTGGCGCACATACGCCGCAACCCCTTCGTTGCCCTTGCCGCCCTGCCCTGCAGGCCACTTGACCGCTTTGCCTTCGCCTACTTTTTGTTTCCAGTCAGGCGACACTTTGGACAAATAATTGGTCCAGCCAAACGTCGTGCCGGAACCATCGGACCGGTGTACCACGATAATTGAGGCAGAAGGCAGTTTCAGGTCAGGATTAAGCGTCTTGATGGCTGCGTCATCCCACTTGGTAATTTTACCCAGGAAGATATCGGCGAGAACAGCGCCCGACAGCTTCATCTGGCCCGCTTCTATGCCGGCCACGTTCACGACGGGAACCGTGCCACCGATAATGGCAGGAAACTGCAGCAATTGGTTTTCTTCAAGAGCCTGAGCCTTCATGGGGTCATCAGAGGCGCCGAAATCAACTGTTTTTGCAATAATCTGTTGCTGCCCACCGCCTGAACCGATGGACTGGTAATTAACGCGATTTCCCGTCTCTTTGTGATATTGAGCAGCCCATTTGGCATAGATAGGAAAGGGGAACGAAGCACCTGCACCCGTAATGTCTGCGGCATGTGCGACCAGCGAGGCCGCACCCAATGCGATACTGACAGAAACTTGCACAAAAACGCGTTTAAGCATGAAGAAGTCCTTTTGGAATCTGTTGCATGTCATTGACAGGTACACCCTGTCAAGAACGTCATAGTACGCAGCCAATATGACATGTTCATGACAACGTCATGATTTATTGATCGCTTAGTGTCTGCAACAGATGCTCATGCAAATTCAATGGCTTGCCCCTTCCTTTAACCTTGACATAGGTGCCATCAGACAAGCCTCGCCAGGCCAACTGATTGTCACGCAGCGCGTAAGTTAGTGCTTCGCTGATCACACGTTTTTTAAGCGCTTTGTCCAACACAGGAAAGCCAATTTCTACGCGCCTGAAAAAATTGCGATCCATCCAGTCTGCTGACGATAAATATACTTTTTCTGTGCCATCTGCATAAAAATAAAAGACCCTGGCGTGTTCAAGAAAGCGACCAATAATCGAACGCAAGCGTATATTCTCTGACAGGCCTGGCACCCCAGGGCGCAATGCGCAGGCACCGCGCACGATTAGGTCTATTTGTACCCCCGCCTGGCTGGCCTTGTAGAGCGCCTCGATAATAACGGGCTCAAGCAAGGAATTCATCTTGGCCATAATACGGGCCTTTTTTCCGGCTTTGGCATTAAGCACTTCGTCACGCAACAGCGCCAGCATGGATTCGTGCAGCGTAAAGGGCGACTGCAACAACAACTGCAGCGGACGCCGTGCGCCCAGGCCAGTAAGCAACGAAAACACATTATCCAGGTCGTGGCACAGCTTCTGATCTGCGGTAAGCAGGCCAAAATCAGTGTAAAGACGTGCCGTACGCGGATGATAGTTGCCTGTACCCAAATGCCCGTAACGGCGGATCACACCTTTTTCACGCCGCAACACCAGCATCATCTTGGCATGGGTCTTGTGACCCACAACGCCATAGCTTACGTGCGCCCCAACCTCTTCGAGCCGGGCAGCCCAATTGATATTGGTCTGCTCGTCGAACCGGGCCATGAGTTCAACCACCACAGTAACCTCTTTGCCGGCCCGCGCTGCGGCCAGCAGCAGACGCATGAGCTCGGAGTCTTCGCCCGTGCGATAAATGGTTTGCTTGATGGCAACGACTGCCGGGTCGCGTGAAGCTGCACGCAGAAAGCTCAGGACGGGCTGAAACGACTGATAGGGGTGGTGCAACAGACGATCTTTGCGTGCAATAAGGGCAAAGAGTTCGTCAGCGTTGTCGGTGACCACATCGAACGGTGGCGGCACGCAGGGATCATGCTTGGGAAACAAAAGATCAGGGCGATCAATGGTGTTGCACAGCTGCAAAAGCCGCGACAGGTTGACCGGCCCAATTACCCGATACGTATCGTGCGGCTGCAACAAAAACTCGTGCTGCAGAAACACCTCCAGCGCTTCGGGCATGGCATGGTCAATTTCAAGCCGTACCGCCGCACCAAAATTGCGCTGAGACAACTCGCCTTGCAGTGCCTGTCGCAAATTGGTGATTTCTTCTTCATCGACGAACAGGTCGCTGTTGCGCGTTACCCGCCACTGATAAACGCCTTTGACATCAAGGCCCGGAAACACGTCGCCCACAAAGGCACTGATCAGCGCCGACAAAAGCACATACCCGTGCGGCACACCCGAGACGCTGTCTGGCACCCTCATGACACGTGGCAAGGCACGCGGTGCCTGTACGATGGCTATTGATGCGCTGCGGCCAAAGGCGTCTTGCCCCGACAGCGACACGATGAAGTTGAGGCTTTTGTTATATACACGCGGAAACGGATGCGCAGGGTCAAGCCCGATGGGGGTAAGCATGGGCATGACATCACGGTTAAAAACGTCGTAAGCCCACTGCCGCAGAGTGTCTGACCAAAAAACAGGCTCAAGCAACACAATGCCTTGCCTCTCTAACGCTGGCAATACCGCCCCGGTGAGCATCCTGCTTTGCCGATCAATCAGCTTGTGGGCTGCCTGTTGCACGAGGTCGAACGCCTGACTGGGCGTCAACCCATCCTGGCCGACCAGACCAGGTGTCTGGCGCTGCTGCTCTTTTAAGCTGGATATGCGAATTTCAAAAAACTCATCCAGGTTGGAGCTGACAATGCACAGGTAACGCAGACGCTCGAGCAGCGGCACGTCAGGATACTCAGCCATAGCCATAACCCGCTCGTTGAATTTCAGCAGCGACAATTCGCGATTGAGCAAAGGCGGGTTTAACGGCTCAGACGACATAAATGCTTTACTTTTTAGATAGAAAACCTGATTTAATAAACGCCTGTTACACATGCATGAAAACCGGCAGGGATGCTCTCAATACTATAGAAACCTCAAGCTTTTCGCCACTTGCACGGCTTTCTGAAACATGAATCCCGTCTTTATGGCGGATCGACCACTATAATCCCCACCGTACCTAGTTCAAGAGCCCCCTAATGGATCACCTGCTTGCCGCCATCGACCTTGGCTCCAACAGCTTCCGGCTATCTATCGGACGCGTCGTGCAACAAGATGGGAATGCCCAGATCTACTCCCTCGACAGAATGAAGGAGTCCGTCCGGCTCGCTGCCGGGCTTAACGATGACAAGATAGTCGACGAAATCTCCATACTGCGCGCCATCAGCGTACTCAAGCGATTTAACGAGTTGCTGGTAGGGTTTCACCCCAACCGGGTAAGGGCTGTGGCGACCAACACGTTTCGCATCGCCCGCAATGCGGCCGAGGTCGTGCAACGCTGTCAGGATGCGCTAGGGTTCCCCATAGAGATTATTTCAGGGCAAGAAGAAGCGCGACTTATTTTCTCGGGTATTACCAACGAACTACCACCTTCCGACAATCGGCGCCTCATGATAGACATAGGCGGGGGCTCAACCGAAGTTATTATCGGCAAAGGCTTCAAGCCTATGTATCTGTCTTCGCTGTACATGGGCTGCGTCAGTTATACGCGCAAGTTTTTCCCCGACGGCCACATTAACGCTGAACGCATGGAGCGTGCTGAAATTTCAGCACGAAGAGAGCTTGAAGGTATTTCAAGGCTTTATCGCAAAGCAGGCTGGCAAGAAGCGTATGGCTCGTCAGGCACAGCCAAAGGCCTGATTGCGGTGCTTCAGGAAGGCGGCATGTCCAAAAAAGGCATCACGCTTGAAGGCCTGCAAAAGCTCAAAGCCAAGCTAATACAAGATGGCGAGGTCGTCATGGATGCACTGCCCGGCCTCAAGCGCGATCGTTCGCTTGTGCTCGCAGGCGGGCTGGCCATTATGTTGGCGGCCTTTCAGGAGCTAAACATTAAGGCCATGGCGCCAGGAGAAGGCGCGTTACGCGTCGGCGTGCTGTACGATTTGCTGGGCCGTGATTCAGAACACGACAAGCGTCACGAAACCGTGCGGCAATTTATGAAGCGTTACCATGTTGACATCAACCAGTCAGAGCGCGTCAAAAACCTGGCACTCACCTTCTTTAGCCAGCTAAAGCCTGAAGACAACGTGCCTGAGTACCAAGAGCTGCAGCGCACACTGGAATGGGCTGCCGACCTTCACGAAATCGGGCTCAGCATTGCACACGCCAACTACCATCAACACAGTGCGTATATTCTGGAGAAGGCCGACATGCCCGGTTTCTCCAACGATGACCAAGAACTGCTGGCGTTCTTTGCGCTGGGGCATCACGGCAAAATATCCAAACTGCGTGCCCGCTCGCCGTCGCGGCCCCAATGGCTTACTCTGCTGTGTTTGCGGCTGGCTGTGCTGCTGTCACGCCGGCGCGAAACGGCAGAACACCTGCCGGTTTCAATCGCCGTCGACAACCGCACTATCACGGTCAGGGTCGAAGCCCACTGGCTCGCAGAGCGCCCTCTGTCAGACTACTCGTTACGAGCCGAAAAACGCGAATGGGTCAAAGCCGGTTTCGACTTCGAACTTGAAACCGTTGAGTCAAAAAAAACCTGAGCTAACTGAAAACCCGAGCCATGCAGTAAGTGCCTGCAACAAGAAAGTGCCTGCAGCAGCCCCTCAGGCGTCGCAGGCCTTTCCTCTACACGTGTGTGGCCGTATAAACAACAAGTACGTTCAGGTTGGCATTAAACGAGGCCAAAATGACGTCGATAACGCGGATCAAGGTTTTCGACATCAAGTAAAACCGGAAAGTCTGCGGTATTAAAGTCAGGATCCCAGGCTGGCTCGCCACAAATGCGGGCTCCAACTTTCAGATAGCCTTTTATAAGCGGCGGAACACGTGCCGGCAGGCCTTCATCCAGACACTCAACCGGGTAACGATGCAAGGGCGCAACCTGCGGCAAGCCGGCACCAGCGGCCTCTGCCATGGATGCGGCCACCTGGCGCCATACCTTGGCCGCCGAAGCGCCCCCGTCGCGCAGGCTGACGCTGGCACAACCCAGCACATACCGACCTCCATGCTGTTGCACGATGCGCGCAATACCTGACCACAGCAACAAAATAACCGAGCCGTTGCGGTAATCAGGATGAGTACATGAGCGGCCCAGTTCAAATAACTGATCACGCAAATGATCAAGAGGGCTCAGCTCAAATTCTGCTTCTGAGTAGTAGCCGCCAGCACGCCTGGCATTTTGAGGGGTGAGCAAACGATATGTGCCCACTACACGGCCCGTACCCAGCTCGTTTACCATAACGTGCTCGCACCATGCGTCGTAATGATCTGCATCTACACCATTATGCGCATTGGGGAATACAACGTCCATCTCGTGCGTAAACACGTCGTACCGAAACTTTTGCACCGCCTCAAGCTCTTGTTGGGTGCGCGCCAGCCCCACCACCAACCCTTCGGGTTCAGAATGAGACCACGTGGCGGTGGCCTGCGGCTCAGAGTTAATACGTGCCAGTTCTAACATGCGGACAACTCCTTGAAAAGTTGCCGCAAGTTTGCCTGCCAAATGTTTCAGGCTTTTGAACACGCGTAAAAAGACGTTGGGATTGGCAGCGGTCGTATTAAGTTAGCGCGTAAGCAGCAGTCATATTGAGACAGCTTCTTAGGCGCTAACGCGCTTCAGTGCCACAACAGCCGCACGTCATGTGTGCAACATACGCGTACAGCCGTTACTGGGGCTTGCAAAAAGCCACGCATATCTTTAGTTGAGATTGACCGCAACCAGTTGCTGTATGCCCTGTTCGACCAGGCCCACGTCTTCAGCCTCAACCATAAGACGCAATTTTGGCTCGGTGCCTGAAGCCCTGATCAATACACGCCCCCGATCGCCCAGCATTTTCTCGACTTCCTCTCTGGCGGATTGCAACCCGGTATGCGACTTCCAGTTGACGCCAGCAGCCAATGGCACGTTGACCATTTTCTGAGGGTACATTTTGAGATCTTCAAGCAGTTGGGACAGCGTCTTGCCACCATGCCGTATGGCGGTAAGTACCTGCAGTGCCGCGATAATGCCGTCACCTGTAGTGTGACAATCGAGACAGAGCAAATGACCCGAGCTTTCGCCACCGAAAAGCCAGCCACGTTTCTGAAGCGACTCAAGCACGTAGCGGTCGCCCACATTGGCACGCTCAAAAGACACACCCAGAGATTGCAATTGTTTCTCAAGACCCAGATTGGTCATTAGCGTGCCCGAAACCCCAGCGACCGGATTGGTTGCCATGCGGTCGCGCACAATAACGTAGAGCAGCTCGTCACCGTTATAAATGCGGCCATCACTATCCACCATTTGCAGCCGATCGGCATCACCATCAAGGGCGATACCCAGATCTGCACCACGCGCCTTTACTTGAGCCGCCAGATGCTCAGGATACGTTGCACCCACGCCGTGGTTGATATTGAGGCCATCAGGCTCGCACCCAATGGCGTGGACCTCTGCACCCAGCTCGCGAAATACGTGCGGAGCAATGCGATAGGCTGCACCATTGGCCGCATCGACGACAATGGAAAGGCCGGACAGGTCAAGCTCGTTGGGGAAGGTGCTTTTGCAGAACTCGATATAACGACCCGTGGAGTCTTCAAGCCGCCGCGCACGCCCCAGCGCTTCAGAACCTACACAATTGAGCGGCTCATCAATGGCTTTTTCGATTTCAAGTTCGATCTCGTCTGGCAACTTGGTGCCCTGGGCCGAGAAAAACTTGATGCCATTGTCTTGGAATGGATTATGCGAGGCGCTAATGACAATACCTGCCGTCAAACGCAACGCCCTGGTCAGATATGCCACTGCTGGCGTCGGTACTACACCGGCCAGCAGCACATCAACACCCGCTGCCGACAGACCGGCCTCAAGCGCTGACTCGAGCATGTAGCCCGAAATACGCGTATCTTTACCGATGACGAGGGAGGGACGACCATGGCCACCATGATGGCGGGCAAACACACGCCCGGCCGCATAGCCAAGCCGCAGGGCGAACTCTGCGTTGATGGTGGAGCCGCCTACCTCACCCCGTACACCGTCAGTACCAAAATATTTGCGCTCAGACATTAGAAACTCCGTATTCGATTGCGCGCCACACCTTGACTGCATCGACAGTCTCGGCCACATCATGAACACGCAGTATATGCGCCCCTCGGGCGATTCCGGCCAGCGCCGCCGCAACACTACCGGCAACACGCTCACCGGGGTTACGGCCAACCACATGACCTATCATGGATTTACGCGACAGCCCAAGCAGCCAGGGGTACCCCTGGTTCTGCACTCTATCGAGCTGGCGCAATAAAAGAAAATTTTGTTCGACTGTTTTGCCAAAACCAAAGCCGGGATCGAGAATAATGCGGTTTGCCGCCACGCCCCCCTGTCGCAACGCATCGGCCCGTTGGGCCAGAAACTGCCCCACCTCAGCCACGACGTCGGTATAGTGGGGAGCCTGCTGCATGGTCTTGGGCTCACCCTGCATGTGCATGACGCACAGCGCGCACCGGGCATCTGCCACAGCGTCAATCGCACCTTCACGGCGAAACCCATACACGTCATTAATCATGTCGACACCGGCAGCTATGGCCTGGCGCATAACCTCGGGCTTGAACGTGTCTACAGACAGCGGAATGCCATCACTACGTAACGCGTGGATAACAGGAAGAATTCGGTCGAGTTCTTCTGCGGCGCCGACGGGCACGGCACCTGGCCGGGTCGACTCGCCGCCAATATCGAGCAGATCAGCGCCCTGGCTGATGAGCATACGCGCATGGCCCACCGCTGCATCTGCATCGAAATGGGCCGCGGCATCAGAGAAGGAATCAGGGGTAACGTTGACGATACCCATGATAAGCGGGCGTTCAAGGCTAAGCTCGAAGCGCCCGCAGACCAGTACTGAACTCATTGTGTGGGAGAGTTCAGATTATCAGACCGGGGTGGTTGCCGTATCGCCACCAGCACTGGCCAGACCCGCAGGAGGCGTCTTGTCAGACGGCTCGTTGCTGACAGACGGCGGCTGTGGCGCACGTGGTGGCCGGCCTTCCATGATGTCATTGATCTGGTTTGCGTCGATGGTTTCCCACTCAAGCAACGCCGCCGTCATGGCCTCGATTTTGTCACGATTATTTTCGATGATGGTACGTGCAACGGTGTACTGCTCATCGATAATGCTGCGAATTTCGTGATCAACCTTTTGCATGGTGGCTTCTGACACGTGCGTCGTCTTGGTGACGCTGCGACCGAGAAAGACCTCGCCTTCGTTTTCAGCGTAAACCACGGGGCCGAGGGAGTCAGTCATGCCATAGCGCGTAACGATGTCGCGTGCAATGGCAGTTGCCCGCTCAAAGTCGTTGGAAGCGCCTGTGGTCATCTGGTTCATGAAGACTTCTTCAGCGATCCGCCCGCCGAACAACACCGCAATGGTATTGAGCAAACGCTCTTTGTCCATGCTGTAACGGTCGCCATCAGGCAATTGCATGGTTACACCCAGTGCACGACCACGCGGAATAATGGTTACCTTGTGCACCGGATCTGTTTTGGGAAGCATACGCGCAACCAGAGCATGGCCAGACTCATGATACGCCGTGTTGCGACGCTCTTCTTCAGGCATGATAAGCGAGCGGCGCTCGGCACCCATGATGATCTTGTCTTTGGCCATTTCGAAGTCGCTCATGTCAACCACGCGACCACTGCGGCGCGCGGCAAACAATGCGGCTTCGTTGACCAGGTTGGCCAGATCGGCGCCTGAGAAACCTGGCGTACCACGGGCGAGCACCAAGGCATCGACGTTAGTGGCCAGCGGCACTTTGCGCATGTGAACTTTAAGAATTTGCTCACGACCGCGAATATCAGGAAGCGATACAACCACTTGCCGGTCAAAACGGCCCGGACGCAGCAGCGCTGGGTCAAGCACGTCGGGACGGTTGGTGGCTGCGACAACCAGCACACCCACGCCAGTTTCAAAGCCGTCCATTTCAACCAGCAACTGGTTAAGTGTTTGCTCACGCTCGTCGTTGCCACCACCCAGGCCTGCGCCACGTTGGCGGCCTACCGCGTCAAGCTCATCAATAAAAATGATGCATGGCGCCTGTTTTTTGGCGTTTTCGAACATATCGCGCACACGTGCCGCGCCCACGCCGACAAACATTTCGACGAAGTCTGAGCCCGAAATACTGAAGAAAGGCACCTTGGCTTCGCCCGCAATGGCTTTTGCCAGCAAGGTTTTACCCACACCGGGCGAGCCCACCATGAGTACACCACGGGGAATACGGCCACCCAGACGCTGAAACTTTGTGGGGTCGCGCAGGAAATCAACCAGCTCTTGTACGTCTTCTTTGGCCTCATCACACCCAGCCACGTCGGCAAAGGTAATGTGATTGGTGTTTTCGTCCATCATGCGTGCACGGGATTTACCGAAGCTGAATGCCCCGCCCTTGCCGCCACCCTGCATTTGGCGCATGAAGAACACCCACACGCCGATAAGCAACAGCATGGGGAACCACGAAATGAAGATGCTGGTCAGGAAAGACGGCTCTTCGCGCGCCTTGCCGGACACCTGCACACCACTCTTGACGAGTTCGGGCACCATCCACAGATCGCCAGGCGATGTCAGGCTATACGGTCGCCCGGCATCAGGCGTAACGTATAACGTGTCGCCCTGAATGTCCACTTTATTGATGCGGCCTGCCTGTGCATCATTCATGAACTGGGTGTAAGTTACTGTATCTGTTGTGGCGGGGCGCCCGTCAAACTGTTTAAACACTGTAAACAGCACGAGCGCGATCACCATCCAGATCGCAACCTTGGAAAATGAGTTGTTCAAAGCCAATCTCCTACTTGTAACCTAAGCTTGCCAAACCCCCGCAATCACGGCAGCAAAACAAGTATGTCAATTAAGCCATTCTACCCGATAGATCGAATGCTGGTTTGTAAAACCCGTCTGTCAACGGGGCTTGAATTTTGAGGCCACCAGAAAGGTTTCCGACGACTTCGCGCGCGATGCTTTAGGCTTGCGTTCGACCACCCGATGAAAGTGCTGCTTGAAGGTTTCCACGATCTGGGAAAAGCCACTTCCATGAAAGGCCTTGACAATAAGCGTGCCGTCGGGCTTAAGATGGCTACAGGAGAATTCGAGCGCGAGTTCACACACATGTTGAATTCGTGCCGAATCGGCTGAGCTCACACCTGACAAGTTGGGGGCCATATCTGACATTACAAGGTCTACTTGCTGGCCATCCAGTTTTTTTGACAATTGCTCGAGCACTTCATCTTCACGAAAGTCGCCCAAAATGAACTCCACACCGGCAATCGCTTCCATGGGCAGCATATCGAGCGCAATAACCCGCCCCTGTATGATGCCCTCAGGGTCTGCAAGCCGTTCGCGAGCCACTTGCGACCAACTGCCCGGGGCTGACCCCAGATCAACCACCACATCGCCCGGACGCATCAGTTTTTCAGTATCAAGAATTTCGAGCAGCTTGAACGCCGCACGTGCCCGATACCCTTTCTGTTGCGCCATTTTGACGTATGGGTCGTTAATATGTTGCATAACCCATTCTTTTGAGAATTTTTTCTTGGCCATTCCCGTACAATTCCAACATGCCTAAACTCGACATTACCTCAAACAAGCGCAGCGAACTTCGCGCCGCGGCCCACCCTTTGCGTCCGGTCGTGCTCATCGGCGACCGCGGCCTGTCAGAATCTGTTCTAAAAGAAATAGACCTTAACCTGAACGCCCATCAGCTTATCAAGGTGCGGGTCGCCGGCGATGACCGTGAAGCCCGAACCGCCATGTACGACACCATTTGCGACACACTATCGTGTGCGCCGGTGCATCACCTTGGCAAAACATTAATTTTGTACCGCCCAGACCTGGCAGCCGAGCGCGCCGCCGTCGAAGCCCTAAACATGACCCGCGCAGTGCGCAAGCCGTCCGAGCCCTATACACCCAAAAAACAGGCGGCTGAAGGCATTAAGCGGCGTCGGCGTACACCTAAACCCAAATCGCCCGAGGCCACTGGCGGCAGCTTGTCACCCCGTGCACGCAAAACCAGCTCTCTTACTGAACGCGACGCACACGGCATACCTCGCCGATCTGGCAGTGCGATGTCATTGCGCGCCGGCGCAAGGCGTGGGCCCCGTGCCGGAAAACGCTAAGTAAGGCCTGAAGTATAAGGCCTGTTGGCGAGAAAAACAGTTGGCGTTGGCAGATTATTGGTAGCTAACGCTAAGTACTTCGTACTCGCGCACGCCGGCAGGCGCGCGCACTTCGACAACGTCACCCTCTGACTTGCCAATTAGTGCGCGTGCTACAGGGCTCGACACCGAGATAAGGTTGGAGCGGATATCGGCTTCGACATCGCCGACGATCTGGTATTTAACGCGCTCGCCCGATTCAAGGTCTTCAATTTCGACGGTTGCGCCAAACACAGCCCGGCCATCAGTATCAAGGGCCGATGGGTCAATGATTTGCGCGTTAGACAGTGTGCCTTCAAGCTCGCGGATACGACCTTCAACAAAAGCCTGGCGCTCACGCGCGGCGTCGTACTCGGCGTTTTCAGACAGGTCACCCTGCGCCCTCGCCTCGGCGATGGCCGTGATAACTTCTTGGCGTTCTACAGTCTTTAAACGGTGCAACTCTACTTGCAAGCGCTCAGCACCACGTGCAGTCAACGGTATCGTGGACATAATCTTCCTGAATTAAAAGTAAAAAGACGCTCCTTACAGGGAGCGCCTGAAACAATAGGTAGTTGAGTGTCCTGTCTGGTTAATGGCCCCCTGACGCTGTAAATACAGGCCCAAGGCGGCGAACTAGCCAGACAAGACACCGGGCTTAAAACAACCCGTGAGCATGATGCGCCAGCATTGCTGATTGTTATCGATTTAACAATGCGGGATCAGCCCAAAACAAACCCCCGGCCGAATTTGTGAACCGGGGGTATGTGCTCATTGTCGGCAAAGTCGGGAAAAATTGCAAGTCCCCGCTCAGTTTTGTCTTGCCTAAAATCAAGAAACCTGGAAGCGCTTGATTACAAAACGATTTCGGCTTTGACCACGCCTTGGTTTACAGCCTGGCGTTTCTGCCTCGCTTTAACAAAGCGTACAAAATAATGGCCCCAAACGTGGCCGTGCCTATGCCGTCAAGCTTGAAAGCACCTATTTGCACTGAAAAATTGCCTGCACCCAAAATGAGCGTGACCGCCGCAACGATAAGATTGCAGTTATCACTGAAATCAACCTGATTGATTACCCAGATGCGCGCACCCGCAACCGCAATAAGGCCAAACACCACAATTGACATACCGCCCAGCACCGGCCCCGGTATGGCCTGGATCAGCGCGCCAAACTTGGGAGAAAAGCCCAACAAAATGGCAATCAGGCCCGCGATCACAAAAACCAGGGTGGAGTAGATGCGCGTTACAGTCATAACGCCAATATTTTCGGCATACGTGGTAACGCCGGTTCCACCGACGGCGCCCGACACCATGGTGGCAATGCCATCGCCCACAAACGCCCTGCCCAGATACACGTCAAGATTGCGGCCTGTCATGGCGCTGACGGCTTTGATATGCCCAAGGTTTTCGGCCACAAGAATAATGGCGACAGGCACAATCACACTGATGGCGTGTGGCTCGAAGACGGGAGCCGCAAAGTGCGGCAGGCCCAGCCACGGCACAGCAGCAATAACGCTGAAATCAATGGGCTTGCCCAGGCCGAGCCCGTTAGTGAGCACACCATAAATGACGCAGGCCAGCAGCAACCCCACGAGAATCAACAGGCGCTGGGTGGTGCCGCGGGTATACACCGCAATACCACCCACACACAACACCGTCATCAAGGCCATGAGTGCTTCAAACGTTGACCCGCCCATAGCCCCTCTGGCAGCAATGGGAGCCAGGTTCAGGCCAATCACAGCAACAATAGCGCCTGTGACGACCGGTGGCATCCAGGCCTCTATCCAGGCGGATGCGCCGCCGGCGCGAACATTTGCCCACCACACCAGCAGACCGATCAAGGTATAGACCAGACCACAGACAATTATGGCACCCAGCGCAACACCGATGTTGGGATTGGGCCCACTGCCCGAGTACGCCGTCACCGCAATAACGCCACCAATAAATGCAAAGCTGGACCCCAAATAGCTGGGTACGCGGCCGCCGACAAACAGGAAGAAAATCAGCGTTCCCACGCCGGACATCAAAATGGCGACGTTGGGGTCAAAACCCATAAGCAGCGGTGCCAGAATGGTGGAGCCAAACATGGCCACAACGTGCTGGGCACCCATGGCGATGTTCTGCGGCACTGACAGACATTCATCAGGCTGCACGACGACACCGCTGGTATCGCCCTGTATGCGGCGCCAGCGGGGAAAATAAGCATTGGACATGGGAGTTTGCCTTGGTTGTTTTTAGGATTTAATCATGCGCTGAGGCGAGAGTTTACGGTTTGGATGCACCATACAGCAAGGGCCGCCGCATTGATCTGCCAAAACACACCAAAAAAGCCGCCCGCAACAGCGCGCCTGCGCAAAGCTGACCCGACACATACGGGCTACACTCAAAAGCAAGCGTATTATTTTAAACATCTACTTTTCGCGTGTGCGACCGCAACAATGAACTACACCTCTTTTTGGCTTATCCGCCATGGCGAAACCGATTGGAATGCCCAAAGACGCCTGCAGGGCTGGATTGATATTCCCCTGAATCCCAAAGGCGTGCGCCAGGCAGAGCAGTTGGCTTTGGCTTTGCACCCTCCAGGCTTTGATGTAAACGTCGATGTCATCATTAGCAGCGACTTGAGTCGCGCTGCAGAAACGGCGCGCATTGCTTCAGGCCACCTTGGCAAGCCGGTGGAAACCTATGCGTCGTTGCGAGAACGCAACTACGGTATTTACGAGGGGCAAGACTGGGCCAAGCTGGAAGAGATCGGCGTCCAGGCCGCCTTACGTTCTGCCGACGCGCCCATCACCAACGGCGAGACGCTGCAAGAGTTCAATACGCGGATTCGCCAGGCCTTTGAGCACATCGCCACCTTACATGCCGGGCAGAAGATTCTGGTGTTTTCGCACGGCGGGGTCATCGATATGGCCTGGCGCCTGTGCGACCAGCAGACGCTCGAAGCCCCCCGGCCCGGCCCCATATTAAATACCAGCATCAATGAATTTTCGATATACGAAAGTGGAAAATGGGTGATGCGAGAATGGGGCAAGACGGCACACCTTGACACCGTCGCCTTTGACGACGTGGGGTGACACCGGTGGGTGTAGCGTAGCAACGCGACCTTCTTCAAATGCCACGTCATCGGCCTCGGTAAAGCCAAGCGCCTCCAGCCCAGGAGGGGCCAGCACCGTCACTGGCCCACCGCCTTGTAGACCATGGCTGGCCCGCATTTTTACGCCAATGAGCAAACGGCGCAGCGCCTGCAATGCTTACGTTTATTTTTCTGATGATCTGGGTTTGCGCTTGCGACGCACGGCAACACGATCATAAAGCCAATCAGGCACCAGGCGCAGCAACCAGGCGACCCAGCCCATTTGCCATGGGATGACCTTGTAACTGACGCCACGGTCAATAGCCTGGGCGGCCTTGGCCGCAAAGACGCCTACAGGCATGAGAAAAGGCATTTTGTAAGGGTTGTGGGCCGTCATGGGCGTTTGAATGAACCCGGGCGCAAGCGTTACGACTTTAACACCCGACGGCCCCAGCTCAACCCTCAGGCTTTCACAGTAAGCACGTACTGCGGCTTTTGAGGCACTGTAGGCGCCCGCACCCGGCAAACCGCGCACGGCCGCGACACTGGACACGCCCACCAGCACGCCCTGCCCGCGCTGCTTCATGGCTGCGACAAAAGGCTCAAACGTGGCAACCGTGGCATTAAGGTTGGTCGCCACAACGGCTTCGAAAACCTGAAAATCATCGAGTTCTTCGGTAAGTGTACCGACGCTGATGCCAGCGCAGCCTATGACTATATCGACGGGGCCATCGCGCAGAAAATCGTGGGCGGCGGCGTGCAGCGCTTGACGGTCGCGCACATCGAGCACATAAATACGATGCGTAAACGTTTGCGTCGATGCCTGCGATGCGTCTTCGCCATGCTCGTCGCGAAAAGGCCTGTTGAGACCAGCAACTACCCGGCCCTCGCCATGCTCGTCGCTAAAAGATCTGGTGGAACCATCAACCACCTGGGTCTCACCACCCTCGTTGGCTGCGGGCACAGGCAGGCTGTCACGCAGCGCGCGCAACACGGCTTCGCGGCGGCCCACCAGCGCCAGCTGATCGCCCTGCTTTGCATAATAAAGGGCGAGTGCGGCACCTATGCCGCTACTCGCCCCGGTGATGAAGATGCGCCGCACCTTCGCTCCTGACTACTGTGCCGGTAAGCTCGCGTGCAGGTCTTGCAGCGAGTACACCTTGAGCCCGTCACCATGACGCAGATACTGCAGGCCTTCTACAGCTGCCCGCGCACCAGCGATCGTGGTGAAGTAGGTAACACCTGCCGCCAGCGCGTTGATACGAATTGCGCGTGAGTCGGCAATGGCATTGCGACGTTCTTCGACCGTATTGATGATTATGGCAATTTCACGGTTTTTGATCATGTCGACAATGTGCGGTCGACCTTCCGTTACTTTATTGACAACCTGCACATCAAGGCCCGCTTCCTGAATAGCCGCCGCGGTGCCGCGCGTGGCAACTATTTTGAAACCAAGGCCTATAAGCCCACGTGCGATTTCGACGGCCGTGGGCTTGTCTTGCCCACGAACGCTGACAAACGCCGTGCCCGTCTCGGGCAACCAGGCACTGGCTGCAATTTGCGATTTAACGAAAGCTTCACCAAAGCTTTCGCCCACGCCCATGACCTCACCCGTGGATTTCATTTCGGGGCCAAGTATGGAGTCAACGCCCGGGAACTTGACGAACGGGAAGACGGCCTCTTTGACCGAGAAGTAGGCAGGAACAATTTCGCGATGTATGCCTTGCTGAGCCAGAGTTTTGCCCGCCATGACACGTGCTGCAATCTTGGCCAGCTGAAGACCCGTCGCCTTGGAAACAAACGGCACAGTGCGTGAAGCACGCGGGTTGACCTCAAGCACATAAACGTCGCCATTCTGGATGGCAAACTGCACGTTCATCAGACCTTTAACATTGAGCGCACGCGCCATGACCGATGTCTGGCGCTTGATTTCTGCAATGGTTTCGTCTGACAGCGAGTAAGGCGGCAGACTGCATGCCGAATCGCCTGAGTGCACGCCAGCCTGTTCGATGTGCTCCATGACGCCGCCGATGAAGACCGCTTCGCCGTCGCAGATGCAATCAACATCGACCTCAGTAGCGTTGTTAAGGAAGTGATCCAGCAACACCGGAGAATCATTGCTGACCTTGACCGCTTCGCGCATGTAGCGCTCGAGATCTTGCTGCTCGTGCACGATTTCCATGGCACGACCGCCCAACACGTAGCTGGGGCGAACAACAAGCGGGTAGCCGATCTCGGCAGCCAGAGCCAGCGCCTCGCCTTCGGTACGGGCCGTACGGTTTTCCGGCTGACGCAGGCCCAGCTTGGTGAGCAGCTTCTGGAAACGCTCGCGGTCTTCGGCGATGTCGATGGACTCAGGGCTGGTACCGATAATGGGCACGCCATTGGCTTCAAGGGCACGCGCCAGCTTGAGTGGCGTCTGCCCACCGTATTGAACAATTACGCCCGCCGGGTTTTCTATGTGCACGATCTCGAGCACATCTTCAAGCGTGAGCGGCTCAAAATAAAGACGGTCAGACGTATCGTAGTCAGTAGAAACCGTTTCAGGGTTGCAGTTGATCATGATGGTTTCGTAGCCATCTTCGCTCAGGGCCAGCGCGGCATGGACGCAGCAGTAGTCAAACTCAATGCCTTGCCCGATACGGTTGGGGCCACCACCCAGCACGATGATTTTTTTGCGGTCGGTAGGCAGCGCCTCGCACTCATCTTCGTACGTGGAGTACATATAAGCCGTACGCGTGGGAAATTCTGCCGCGCAGGTGTCGACACGCTTGTAAACGGGGCGCACACCCAGTTGGTGGCGCAGCTTGCGCACCTCGGACTCAGCGGTATCGAGCAAAAATGCCAAACGACGGTCTGAGAAACCGCGGCGCTTGAGCTGCCAGAGCGTTTCGAAGTCAAGCTCGGCCAGCGTACGCTGCTCAAGCGCCAGCTCAATATCAACGATTTCTTTGATCTGTGCCAGAAACCACGGATCGATACTGGTCAGGTTGTGAACCTCATCGAGGCTAAACCCTTGGGCAAACGCATCGCCCACGTACCAGATGCGCTCAGGGCCGGGCTCGCCCAGCTCGACCTGCAGTTTTTCGCGATCAGTGGTTTTCTGGTTTAGGCCGTCAACACCCACTTCGAGACCACGCAATGCTTTCTGGAAGGATTCTTGAAAAGTGCGGCCAATAGCCATGACTTCACCTACAGACTTCATCTGTGTGGTGAGGCGTGAATCGGCCTGCGGGAATTTCTCGAAGGCGAAACGTGGCACCTTGGTGACGACGTAATCAATGGATGGCTCGAATGAGGCCGGCGTGGCTCCGCCCGTGATTTCGTTTTGAAGCTCATCAAGCGTGTAGCCCACGGCCAGACGTGCGGCAACCTTGGCAATGGGAAAGCCTGTGGCCTTGGAAGCCAGCGCCGAAGAACGCGACACACGCGGGTTCATCTCGATGACAATCATGCGGCCATTGGCGGGGTTGACGGCAAATTGCACGTTGGAACCGCCGGTGTCTACCCCGATTTCGCGCAGCACCGCAATGGATGCGTTGCGCATGACTTGATATTCTTTATCGGTGAGCGTTTGCGCCGGTGCCACGGTAATGGAATCGCCCGTATGCACGCCCATGGGGTCAAGGTTTTCGATGGAGCAGACAATAATGCAATTGTCGACGCAGTCGCGTATGACCTCCATTTCGAATTCTTTCCAGCCAAGCAGCGACTCTTCAATAAGCAGCTCTTTGGTGGGCGAGGCCTCAAGACCCCGCCGACAAATGGTTTCGAACTCTTCGCTGTTGTAAGCGATGCCGCCACCTGTACCGCCCAGGGTAAAGCTGGGGCGAATAACCACCGGAAAACCTGCGCTGCCGACCTGAACAGCGATATCGCGCTGAACTTCCCAAGCCTCATCCATGTTGTGCGCCACGCCAGATTTGGCAGACTCAAGGCCAATGCTGTTCATTGCCTCTTTGAATTTTTGCCTGTCTTCGGCCTTTTCAATCGCGTGCTCGTTGGCGCCGATGAGTTCTACCCCGTACTTGGCCAGAACACCATGATGAACGAGGTCTAGCGCGCAGTTGAGCGCGGTCTGCCCGCCCATGGTGGGCAACAACGCGTCGGGGCGTTCACGTTCGATGATTTTTTCAACCGCCTGCCAGGTTACGGGTTCGATGTAGGTTACATCGGCCGTTGCCGGGTCGGTCATGATGGTGGCGGGGTTGCTGTTGACCAGTATGGTACGAAAGCCGTCGGCCTTGAGGGCCTTGCACGCCTGCGCGCCTGAGTAATCGAATTCGCAGGCCTGTCCGATGACAATAGGGCCGGCGCCAATAATGAGAATGCTTTGTATGTCTGTACGCTTTGGCATATTGATAAATTATTTTTGACCGGCCATAAGGCTGATGAATTTGTCGAAGAGCACAACAATGTCGTGCGGCCCGGGGCTGGCTTCAGGATGACCCTGGAAGCAAAATGCCGGTGCGTCGGTAAGCTCAAAGCCCTGCAGCGTGCCGTCGAACAGCGAGCGGTGCGTAACACGCACATTGGCCGGGAGCGTGTCAGGGTCGACATTGAAGCCATGATTCTGGCTGGTAATGAACACCTTGCCGGTATCAAGATCTTGTACCGGGTGGTTGGCCCCGTGGTGGCCGGTTTTCATTTTGACGGTTTTACCGTTGAGCCCGAGACCCAGGATCTGCTGCCCAAGGCAAATACCAAACAACGGAATTTTGCGCTCAATGGCGATTTTGCAGGCCTCGATGGCATAGTCGCAAGGCTCGGGGTCACCCGGGCCATTGGAAAGAAACAAGCCGTCAGGGTTAAGCGCGAACACCTCGGCAACCGGCGTTTGTGCGGGCACCACGGTAATACGGCAGCCCCGGTCGGCCAGCAGCCGCAAGATATTGGTTTTGACACCGTAGTCGTACGCAACAACATGGTACTTGGCATTTTCAGGGTGGTTAAAGCCCTTGCCCAACTGCCATGTGCCTTCGGTCCAGGTTTGAGCTTGCTTGGTGGAGACCACTTTGGCCAGATCCTGCCCAGACATGCCCCTAAAATTACGGGCAAGCTCCACGGCGCGATCGACATCATCACCCACCAGAATGCAGGCGCCCTGGGCCCCGCCGTCGCGCAAAATACGCGTTAATTTGCGTGTGTCGACTTCGGAAATGGCGACAACGCCCTCGGCCTTGAGGTAGTCGGGCAACGACTGGGTAGCACGAAAGTTTGATACCCGCTGCGGGCAATTTCGTACGACCAGGCCAGCGGCATGCACCTGCGATGACTCGACGTCTTCTTCGTTGACGCCGGTATTGCCGATATGCGGGTAGGTAAGTGTGATGATCTGGCCGTTGTAGCTGGGATCTGTCAAGATCTCCTGGTAGCCAGTCATGGCGGTATTGAAAACGATCTCTGCGACGCAATAACCATCGGCGCCAATTGAGACACCCTTAAAGATGGTACCGTCCGCCAAGGCAAGAATCGCTGAGGGAGGCCTGTTGGGCTCCTCTGAAAAAATAGACGGCAGCACTGTAAACCCCGGATTGAAAGTGATTTTCGCCGTCGACCGACGGCGTCTGGTAGCCACTATTGGGAGCGCGCGAAACGCCAGACCCAAAATTGCCGCGCCGCGCCTGCCCCTCGCAGGGCCTGGCGCACGCAGCGGCGCGTGGTCAGTAATTAAACCTTCTGATTATACATTGAGAAGGCCCATGCCTAAAACAAACAGTGGTGTTTTTGTGCTTCGTGCCTGAACCTACGTGCAAAATCGTCTACAGTTAGTCTATATTCCTGAAACGTATTTTCCTATCCAGAAGCCTGCGTATTATGCCAACTCAACTCGAAACCCTGCGCACTTTCACCACCGTCGTCGCCGATACCGGCGATTTCGATGTCATGCGCAAACATCAACCTACCGATGCCACCACCAACCCTTCGCTCATCCTGAAGGCGGTGCACGACAAGAGCAATAAATATCTGCTTGACCGCATCATTAATGACTACCGCAACGCCCCCTTAAGCGAAACGGCCAGCCAGCTGCTCGTGGCATTTGGCCACGAAATTCTGCAAATCATTCCGGGACGGGTTTCCACCGAGGTAGACGCAAGGTTGTCGTTTGACACACAGGCAAGCATAGAGCGCGCACGTCAAATCATCGCCATGTACGAAAAAGTGGGTATTGAGCGTGAGCGTGTTCTGATCAAGCTGGCTTCAACCTGGGAAGGCATACAGGCAGCCAAGGTGCTGCAGGCCGAAGGCATACGCTGCAACATGACGCTCATGTTCAGCCTGGCTCAGGCAGTGGCCAGCGCTCAGGCCAAGGCACAGCTGATTTCGCCGTTTGTAGGTCGCATTTATGACTGGTACAAAAAAGACGCTGGTGACGCCTGGAACGAACAGGAACGCAGCGGGGCCAACGACCCAGGCGTGCAATCGGTTGTCAGCATCTTTAATTACTACAAGGCCTATGACATCGACACCGAAATCATGGGTGCCAGCTTTCGTAACATTGGCCAGATTCTTGCACTGGCCGGGTGCGATCTACTCACCATCAGCCCCGATCTGCTTGATGAGCTGGCTGCTTGCGACCAGCCATTGACACGCCAGCTCGATGCGGCGCACGCCAAAGAAAACGCACCGGCATGGATTGCCGCCAATGAAGTCGTGTTCCGTACCGAGCTAAATCAGGACGCCATGGCCACCGAGAAACTGGCCGAAGGCATACGCAAGTTTGCCGCCGACGCTATCGCCCTGGACGAGATCATTACCAAGGCTCGGGCATAGTAAAACGCCTAAAAAGGATCCCATCTCGAAGGCCGGCGTGCACAAAACAGCCTATGCACGCTAAATTGGCCTAGTAATGTTGGACGATCGGGCTGGCAGGGCTGCGTTCTGTTTTGCACAGGGCTCAGCTCTTTTTGTTTTTGCCCGGCCTGATGGTAATGGGAATAGTAGATGTAGGCCTAGCGACCCATCTGGAGCTGTTCAAATCGGGTGAACCGTCTGGTTTAAACAAACCCAGACGTCAAGGTCTCGAACACGCTCTCCATTAACCGACCATGGGCGTGCTACCCACTATGGCTGTGCTACCTACAACGGCCGTGCTGCCTTGCCAGGGGTGTGCTGCCGACTTTACCCTACAGCTTCTCGGTATCATCGGTTTTTGGGCGCCAGGCCAAAAAGCGCTCTTCGGCCAGAGTGACGATGCCATCCAGCACCAGGGCAAACACGGTCAGTACAACAATACCGGCAAACACCGTGTTCACGTCCAGCGTGCCCTCTGCCTGCAAAATCAGGTAGCCCACGCCAGCGGCAGACCCAAGATACTCACCCACTACGGCGCCGACAAACGCCAGACCTACAGAGGTATGCAGGCTGGAGAACACCCAACTCGTGGCTGAAGGTATGTACACATAGCGCAGCAACTGATTGCGGCTGGCGCCCAGCATGCGGGCGTTGTCGAGCAAGGTAGCGCTGACTTCGCGCACACCCTGGTAAACATTGAAAAACACAATAAAGAACACCAGGGTGACTGCCAACGCCACCTTGGACCAGATACCCAGACCAAACCACATGCCAAAAATAGGAGCAAGAATGACCCGGGGCATGGAATTGGCAGCCGTAATATAGGGGTCAAGCAATGCACTTGCACCACGAGAAAGCCCCAGCCACAGACCAAATGCCAACCCACCCACCGTGCCGATGGCAAAGGCCAGCAAAGTTTCGGTCAGGGTTATGCCGAGATGGCGGTAAATGTTGGCATCAGTGACAAACCAGGCCCAGATAACTTTGGCCACTTCGACCGGCTGGCCAAAGAAAAAAGCAAAATTCCGGTCGCGCGCGGCGATGTGCCAGGCACCCAGCACAATGACCAGCAACAAAATTTGCCAGAAGCGTAACCACAACTTGCGATGTTGAGTAGAGGTAGCCATCCGTCAGGCCCGTTTCTGTTGGGCGTAGCCCTTGAGCACTTCTTCGCGCAGCACGTCCCAGATGGCTTTGTGCAGTTCAACAAAACGCGAGTTGGTGCGTACTTCAGCCACGTCACGCGGCCGGGGGAGATCAATCTCAAACTCGCCGATGGGATGCGTGCCCGGGCCTGCCGACAAGACCACAACGCGATCACTCATTGCAATGGCTTCGTCGAGGTCGTGGGTGATGAACAGCACCGCCTTGCGGCTGGCCATCCAGATATCAAGCACTTCGTTTTCCATCAACTGCCGCGTCTGTACATCAAGCGCAGAAAAAGGCTCATCCATCAGAATGATGTCGGGATCGCGGATCAGGGTTTGGGCCAGCATCGCTCGCTTGCGCATACCGCCCGACATTTGGTGCGGGTAACGGTTTTCAAAACCACCCAGCCCTACGCGGCGCATCCATTCGCGCCCACGCTGCTCGGCCTGGTCAGTCGCCACGCCGGCGAACTGCAGGCCGGCCGTAACATTACTTAGTGCACTGCGCCAGGGCATTAAGGCCTCACCCTGAAACATATACCCTGCGCGATGATTAACGCCTTGCAAAGGCTTGCCGAACAACCGAACCTGCCCCGACGTGGGCGCGAGCAAGCCCGCCCCCACGTTTAGCAGCGTAGACTTGCCGCACCCGGTCGGGCCAACGACTGAAACAAACTCGCCGGGCGCGACATGAATAGTGGCCTGACTGACCGCGACGTAACGGTTTCCAGCACCGTCATTCGAGGCAAACGTGCAGGTAATGTTGTCCAGCGAAAGCGCAGCATCAGCCATTGGGGTAATTTTGGTTGGCCTTGATCACAAAATCGTTGGTCCACACTTGCGAAATGTCGATTTTACTGGCGTCCAGCTTGGTATCGAAGGCAGCCAGTGCCCTGAGCGCCGTTTCCGGGCCATCTGCAGGCACCATGCCATCAGGAGACAAAGCCTCTTTGTTGCTTGCCAGCGCCCGTTTGTACAGTTCGGGGTCGCCCAGCAAATAGCCTTCGGGCACCACTTTTGCAATGTCGGCGGGTGTCGCCGCGTGAATCCATTTGTCTGCGCGAACGATGGCATTGGCCAGCGCCTGCGTGGTCTTGGGGTTGGCGTCGATAAATGCCTGCGCGGTATACAGACAACCCGAGGGCATGTTGCCGCCAAAAATTTCTTTGGTTACGGCAAGTGTACGTGTGTCGGCGATAATTTTGATGGCATCTTCTTTCTGCAGGGTCGCAATGACAGGGTCGAGGTTGGCAATGGCATCGATTTGCCCCGAGCGCATGGCCGTGATGGCACCCGCCCCCCCTCCTACACCAATAAATGAAACATCAGAGGGCTTGAGCCCGTGCTTGGCCAGGAAGAAACTGACCATCATATTGGTTGATGAACCCGG
Organism: Alcaligenaceae bacterium; assembly: GCA_013416395.1. Lineage (GTDB taxonomy): Bacteria > Pseudomonadota > Gammaproteobacteria > Burkholderiales > Burkholderiaceae_B > Allopusillimonas. The sequence continues at coordinate 109,576 of JACCEP010000002.1, read as the reverse complement.
TGCCGTGACGCCGATTTTTTTGCCCTTGAGGTCTTCGGGTGATTTGTAGTCTGGCATGGTTTTGTTGGAAACTGCCAGCACAATCATGGGTGCACGACCTTGTTGTGCAAAGGTGCGATAAAACTGACCTTTCGACTGCAACGAGATGGTGTGCTCAAAAGCGCCTGACACCACATCGGCACTGCCACCCACTACTGCCTGCAGCGCTTTAGAGCCCCCGGCAAAGTCGATAACCTGGGCGTTAAGCCCCTCATCCTTGAAATACCCTTTGAGATTGGCAATGGACAAAGGCAGGTAATAGATGAGCCCCTGCCCGCCTACCGCAATGGTGACATCTTTTTTTTCCAGATTCTGGGCCAGGGCCAACCCTGGGGCAAGGGTTGTGGCACCTGCTACACCTGCTAGCTTGAGCAGGTCGCGCCGGGATAGTGTCATGATGGTCTCCTGATTATTGTCTGCTGAAGGGGTGGCCATTTCATAGCAATAAGAACACCTTGCCCGCCCCGATCAGGGCTTTTACCGCCAGACCCCACACCAGCGGTCTGCTGCGCGACGGAAAGCTAGACATCCAGAAACAGGATTGCAAGGGCGTACTACCGTGGTTGCCGCCCTACTTGGCCTTAGCATTTGACGGCGCACAGCATCCCATCGTAAGCCAATTTATTGGGCATCAGCAACCACTCTGTTACCTTCAAAAGGCAGCTTCACGGTTTGCCATGTTTATTTGCGCCTTGAATGGCGAGGCTTGCCGCAGCGCCCCAGATCAGGTGTTGCGCCGTTCCATTAGTGCCCAGGCGATCGTGCCAGCATCGACATACTCAAGCTCACTGCCGGCGGGTACGCCACGCGCCAGCCGGGTAACATTCAGACCGCGTTCGCGCAACAGCTCAGAAAGATAGTGAGCAGTGGTCTCACCTTCGGCGGTAAAGTTGGTAGCCAGAATAACTTCGTTAACCAACCCGTCGCAGGCGCGCGCAAGCAGCCGGTCAAACTGCAGCTCCGTCGGCCCTACCCCTTCTAGCGGAGCCAAACGACCCATGAGCACGTAGTAAAGCCCCCGGTAACCGTGACTCGATTCAATCATATTCTGGTCTGCCGGTGTTTCGACAATGCACAGAATTGACTGGTCACGTTTAGGGTTCAGGCAGGTCGCGCAGACTTCGTCTTCGGTGAAGCCATTACAGCGCACACAATGGCGCAAGCCATTGACCGCGCTCGCCAGTGCCCGGCTAAGCCGCTCGGCGCCCTGCGGATTGTGCTGCAGCAGGTGGTAGGCCATGCGCCGCGCCGAGCGCACACCCACCCCTGGCAGGCAGCGCAGTGACTCAATGAGCGACTTAAGCGGCTCAGGTTCGGGCAGAGGGGTACTCACGACAGCGTCAGAACGGCAGTTTCATCCCGGGAGGCAAAGGCATGCCTGCCGTAATCGATGACATTTTTTCTTGTGAGGTGGCTTCAGCCCTGCGCAGTGCGTCGTTGAACGCGGCGGCGACCAAGTCTTCAAGCATGTCTTTGTCATCGGCCAGCAGCGATGGGTCGATGGTAACGCGCCTGACGTCGTTGCGGCATGTCATGGTTACTTTTACCAGGCCACCACCTGAGGCGCCTTCCACGATAATTTCAGCAAGCGCTTCTTGCGCTTTCTTCATGTTTTCTTGCATTTCCTGCGCCTGGCGCATCAAACCGGCGATCTGACCTTTCATCATAATGAGTATTCCTAAAAAACAATTGAAAACGGTGAAAACCCAGGTTGGCAAAACCTGTATATCAATTAGGCTGCTTTTTGCTCCGGCGCGGCGCGGATGGAATCCGGCACGACCATTGCGCCAAACTCTGCGATCAAGGCCTGCACCAGAGGGTCGTTAACGACCGCCTCTTCTGCCTCGCGTTGCAGGGTGGCCAGGTGGGCTTTCTCGACAGCGCGTGCGGTTTCGTCACCGGTTGCGCCGTATTCAACCTCAAGCCGCACCACAGTGCCAAAGTGTTCGGTAAGCACGGTGCAAAGGCGTGCCCGGCCCTGGCTTTCAGCCAGGGTGCGAACAGCGACACGCAGCCTGACTTCATCACCCTTGGCGCCCAGCCATTCGCTTTGCTTGGCCAGCTCGGCCGCCAGGCCTGTTACTGGCAATTGCGCCGCCAGTGCGGGCCAGCTTTGAGCCGTCATGTCGCGCAACCTGGTCTGCTTGCCTTTCTTGCTGCGGCCTGTCTTGAAGGCCGAGGTAAGAATTTCTTGCCCTGACTCATCGGACAGGACAGCACCACCCGGAATATCGTTGGCCTCAGCCTCGCCGAAATCGTCGGGCTCGAACCGTGCATCATCGAAATAGTCGTCTTCAGGCGACTGCATGGTCTCAAAACCGTCGGCAGTCGAAGCATAACCGTCGGCACTGGAAGCAAAGCCATCGTCCGGCATTGGGCCAGGTGCAGGCACGTTCACCCGCTCTGTGGCCTGAGGTACGTTGCGATCTGGTTGTTCTACGTGGCCATTTTGCCCGGGCACGTTGGCCGCTGGCATGTCTTCCCAGGCAGGGATGTCGGCGTGCGCATCAGCGTGGGCAAGCCCCGAGTCAGCCACACTGACCGGCTGCAGGCTTTCTTCTTGGGCGCCATGGCGATTGCTACCGCTGGCAGCAGGCGCTGCTACGGCTTTGGCGCTGAGCGCGTCAGCTGGCGCGACATCGGCAGAACCTGCTGACAAAGCGGTCTGCTGCGCCAAGCCGGCGGCATGTGTGGCAGCGCTGGAAGGAGTGCCTGAAGGCGATGCAGGTGTCGGCGTAACGAGCCGGGACACCGGTGCGGATGCAGCCGGTGCAGGGCTGGAAGGAGTGCCCGAAGGCGGCGCAGTCGTCGGCGCAACAGGCCGGGACACCGGCGAGGTTGCAGCCGGTGCAGGGCTGGGCTGGCTGGCTGCGGTTGTCGATGTCGCATGTGGTGCGGCAGCTGACGCAGTTGACGCGGCAGCTGAGCTTGCCCGTGCTGCTTGGGAAGACTCAGCAGCAGGCTCAGCGGCTGGCTCAGTGGCCGTACCGGCCGTCGAACCTGATGGCGCTTGCTGGTTTTTTGCCTGTGGCGCGCCCCCGCCTGTGGACGGCGGCAACCCGGGCGGAACCAGCGCAAGCATGCGCAGGCAGGCCATGACAAAACCCGCATACTCATCAGGAGCCAGCGAGAGCTCTTGCCGGCTATGCACGGCAACAGAATAAAAAAGCTGTACCTGGTCTGGGTGCAGCAACCCTGCCAGACTTGCGATATCTTCGGCCAGCGGATCGTCGACAGACGCTGCGCCAGGCACACGCTGCTCGATGGCGATGCGCGACAGCAAGATGGCCATGTCGGCCAGCGCGCCAGAGTAAGACAAGCCGCGTGACGCAAGCTCATCGGCCACCTGCAGCACCTGCGTGGCGCTGCCCTCGGCAAGCGCCTTGATCAACACCACCAGGTGGCGCTGATCGATGGTGCCCAGCATGCCTTGCACGGCATCAGCAGAGAGATTACCTGCACTATAGGCAATGGCCTGGTCGGTGAGCGACAGCGCATCGCGCATTGAGCCCGACGCCGCCTGCGCCAGCAGACGCAAAGCCGGAATTTCGAAAGGGACGTCTTCTTGCTGAAGTATGCCTTGCAGGTGGGTAACAATTGATTCACCCGTCATCTGCTTGAGATTGAACTGCAGGCAACGCGACAGCACCGTGACCGGAATCTTTTGCGGGTCAGTCGTGGCGAGGATGAATTTGACGTGCGGCGGCGGCTCTTCGAGCGTCTTGAGCATGGCGTTGAACGCATGCCCGGTAAGCATGTGCACCTCGTCGATCATGTAAACCTTGAAACGACCGCTGCCCGGCGCGTATACCGCCTGCTCAAGCAGTTGAGTCATTTCGTCGACGCCGCGATTGGACGCCGCATCAAGTTCGACATAATCAACAAACCGCCCTGCATCGATCTCGGTGCACGCCCGACAGACGCCACAAGGCGTTGCCGTGATGCCGATTTCACAGTTGAGCGATTTAGCAAGAATGCGCGACAGCGTTGTCTTGCCCACACCACGCGTGCCCGTGAACAGCCATGCGTGATGCAAGCGCTGTGTAGACAAGGCGTGCGTAAGGGCGCGAACCACGTGATCCTGGCCAACCAGAGTCTCGAATGAGCGTGGCCGCCATTTGCGCGCAAGAACCAGATATGTCATGCAGGGAGCCTGAAGCCAACCGAAGAGATAAACGAAAAGTGTACCGGATTCGGGGCAGCTTGGGGGCGGCGGGTACAACCCGGCCAAATGAGATGGTGAGCCTTACTTCGGCACTGACTCTGAGCGACTATGGCTGCTTCGTTCCCGACCTGACCAGGTTCACCGCCGAACCATGCGAAGGGGCCCACCATCCGGAAGTTTAACAGGACTTGGCTTTTTGCGCCGACGCGACCCGCTCAACCCGGCGTGACGCGCACCCCAACGTCGGACGGTGGCCCGAAATACAGACTGCTGGTGACCAATGCATCGACACCAGTGGCGGCATATTGGGCCACATTATCAAGACGTATGCCTCCTGCTGCCAGCAGGCCAAGCGCAGGCCACTGGCGGCGTAGATCTGGGCACCACTGGGCCAGCAGAGCAGGTTCGACCTTGTCAAATTGAATAACGTCAGCGCCAGCACGCACCGCCTGCTGGGCTTCTTCCAGGGTCTCAGCCTCGATGACAATTTTCTTTTCGACTAGCCGGCTACGATACTGAGCCTGGGCTAACGTTAGCTTGCGCCGCGTGTTGATCCTGGTCATAGTCGACCCAGATATCTGCCCGAGGAAAATACAAAGCGCCTCGCGCCGGGCGGCCATCCAGGGCGCTGACGCAGGCGCAATAGCGCTCAATTTGCTCGCGGTATCGCTCACGCATTCGTTCGACAAAGTGTTCTGGCGATTCGCCCTTTCCTGGCACACCTGTTTTGTAGTCCACGACCAGCCAGTCGGTTTCCTGGGACACCGCCAGGTCAATCACTGATACCCGGCCTGAGATATCCAGCAAACTCCATTCGCGGTGTGCACGCGCCACACGCAGCAGCCATTGCCCACGGTCACTGCCCACGGTAGCGGCCAGAGTATCTCGCAAGGTATCAGAAGCCGTATCCAGCGCAGCCTCAGGCAGGCCTGCACGTGCGAGTTGACGCCGGAATACCGGCAGCGACGAGGCTATGCGCTGTGGGCTCCAGGCATCGGCGCCTTCTTTGCCAATACGCTCAAGCCAAGCGTGAGCGACGGTACCGATAATGGCCTCGGCACCCGTTTCTTCACGCCACTTCCAGGGCATGGCCCGTCCGGGCGCACGCGTGACGGGCGCGGGGGTGGGCAACGTCTGTATCGGTCTGCGCACCAGCAGACGCTGCACCGGGTCACGAAACCCCATATCTGGCATGTCGGCCTCCAGATCAGAACACTCTGGCGGCGTGGGCTCGGGCATGAACTCCCAGATCCGACCAAGCAGTGAGCTGGCGGCTGGCTTCTTGGGCTTCATATCGTCATCAAGCCCTACGGCACCGATAAGATGCAGTTGCTTGCGGGCCCGCGTCAATGCCACGTAGAGCAAGCGGTCGGTTTCAAACATGGCACGCTTTTTTTCGCGGGCGGCAAGATAGACGGAAACGGGGTCGTTTTCATCTGATGCCCGGTGCCGGATGGGGCCAAGCAGCAACTCGCCATCCTGATGTTCCAGACGTAATAGCGGAGGCGTATCGCCTCTGGGTCGCCGGTGCAGCCCGGCCAGAATGACCGTGTCGAACTCCAGCCCTTTGGCCTTGTGTATCGTCATAACCTCTACCGCACGCCCGCTGCTTTCGGGCGCCGCATACAGTTTTTCGAGCCGACTCTCGAGGTCGTCCGGGTCAAGGTTGCCGTAGGGAGCAATTTCTTCGATCAGCCTGAACAAACGCTCGGTGTCGGCCGCATCACTGGGGTTGCGGTAAATTTCAGGCCCACCCAGTCGCTGCCAGGTGTGTTCCAGCCAGGCGGCAAAAGGCATAGACCCTGACGCATTGCTGTCATCAAGCAAAATCGTGCTGGCCAGGCGCAGGCGTGCGACCTCGTCTGGCTTGATGCCGTTCTGGGCGGCACGCTCGTCGCTTGCGGGCGCTCGGGCCAGCCACGCTGCCAGCAGCCTGGGTATGGGCGTGAAGTGATCCGCGCCACATAGGGCGTGCAGACTCTCAAGCGTCAAACCACATAGTGGCGAACGAAGCACAGACAGCCAGGCCAGGCGGTCGGCGGGGTGCGACAGTGCGCGGGCCAGCTGGGCCAGATCAATAACAGCCTGACGCGATTGCAATGACACCAGCTCAACGGCCCGGCAGGGCACGCCTTGCATCGTAAGGCGGTGCACAATGCCATCAAGGTGACCACGTGCCCGCACCAGAATGGCTACGGGGTGGGTGCTGTCTGGGTGCTGCCGCAAGGCCTGCCCCGCCAACTGGACAGCGACGGCCTCTGCGGCAGCAACGCCGTCATCATCATCATCCTGCCCATCTGGCCCGCCATGGGGGCCCTTTTTGGACTTACGTACCCAGACCGGATGAAACTCGGCACTAACGCCCTCTTCCGGATCATTAAACGGCACAGATGGCGTATAAACAATCGCCCCCAGGCTCGGGTTGACCTCAGACGGGAACACAGGCCCGCAGGTTTGGTTAACCCATTCCACCAGGTTAGCCTGAGAACGAAAATTCTCGCGCAACTCCAGTGCGGTGAGCGGGATATCGCCCAGACCTCGCTCGCGAACCCTCAAAAAGCACCCCACGTCAGCCTTTCGAAAGCGATAAATCGACTGCATGGGATCGCCCACCAGAAAAAGCGTACGACCATCTCCCTGCTGCCAGCCTGACGTAAGCAGCTCAAGCAGCTCAATCTGGGTCTGGCTGGTGTCCTGAAACTCATCAACCAGAATATGCCGTATGGCGTTGTCCAGCGACAGCAATAAATCGCTGGGGTCATCCACCGAGCCCAGCGCCTGTAGCGCACGCTGAGAAATCTCGGAAAAATCAACCTCTGCCGTCTCGGTAAAGCGCACACCCAGTTGTGCTGCCGCCAGCCACAACACCTCGATCAGCACACCCAAAACCTCTTGCTGCGCTTCGGTATAACCATCGCTCGGCGCACAGCGTATGTCAGCCAGCGCTTCCACCCAGGGTTCATCGCCTGACGCCTGCTTCAGCCAGGCGACAAAGGTGTCTTTGTACTCAGACTTGGCTTCGAAGCCCTGGCGCTTGTCAACCGAACGGCGCAAGGTATTTTTGTCGGTAAGCAAGGCCGCCGCCAGCGCCTGCCACGCCGAAACTGACGCCATATCGGCGTCAAAAGGCTCGCCGTCCCAGTCGAGCAAAGGGCTGAGGCCTTGCGCGGGATCAGTGCGCGCGCGCATTTCTGTGGCAAGGCGCAAAGGCTCTGCCAGTGACGAAGCCCAGCCCAGTGGCATGGCAGTTGCCAGCCGCTCAAGGTCAGCTTCGACGGCGCGCTCCAGGCTGTTCATGAGGTAATCAGCCATGCCCCCTTGCGCCAGCAGAGGAAGCCACTGATCGCGGCTGGCCAGCATGTCTGCCAGCAGATCGCGCGCCGTGCGTACATCGACGTCGAGGTGGGCAATGAGGTTGGCCACGCACGGGTAGTCGTCGGCCATGCCCAAGGTGGCCATCGCCGCCGCCTCGTAATGTTCGCGTGCGTTGTCGGTGACGGCAGGCATACCCCCAAGCGCGCTGACCCAGGGCATGGCCCGCACAAGGTAAGCGCAGAATGAGTCAATAGTGCGTATGGCCAACCGAGCCGGGTATTGCAGCAGATTCCAACCCTGAGCCTCGTCACGGCGCATGGCCTGCTGGGCAAGCTCCCAGCCCCGCACTTTGTGGGGCTCATCGGGACATGGGCCTTGGCCGGCCTGCAACTTGGCCAGCACGCGGGCATGCATTTCAGAAGCCGCCTTGCGCGTAAAGGTAATGGCCACGATCTCTTCGGGCCGGTTTACTGTGGCCAGCAAGGCAAGAATACGATCTGTCAGCAGTTCGGTTTTACCGGAACCTGCCGGTGCCTGGATCAGAAAAGAGGTGGCGGGATCAATGGCCGCAGCACGTACTGCGGCATCACTGGGTTGTTTGCTAGGCACTGGGGTATTCCTCGTTCAGACGCAAAAACGGCTGCACGTCGCAGTATTTGAGATCGTCAGGGCGCAGACTGCGGTTGTGGGCCGCGCCCGCGCTGAATTCTTCGGCAAGCTTTTGTATGGTGGCACGCCATTCACGCATCAATCTTTCCCAGGTGTAATCCGCAAATGCCGACCAGTCAGACAGCGCCGCTACACCATCGAGGCCGCACTCAACATCTTGCAGACCTCTGGCCTCGATGCCGCGCGCATGCAGTTTCAATAACACCAGAGCACCCACCGGGCTGTTCTCTTGAGCCAGTACTGAGGCATAAAACGGCAATTGCAGGCCGACTGGGCGCTCTCGCATCCAGTCTGATTTGGGGTCGATTTTGCCAGCGCCTGTTTTGTAATCAATAACCACCAGCTTCTGGTCAGCACCAGAGGGGACTCCTGGTGCTGTATAGCCGTTGGGCGCAGCAGCGCCCGCGACACTGTCATCACCGAACAAAGAGTAGCTGCTCTGCGAGACAAGTGTGTCGTCGTTCGGTTCGTCAGACGCTGTGCCGCCTCCCGCTTCATCAAGCGCATCAACCCGGTCAAGACGCAGACTTAAGGACAGCAAACCGTGCGTCCATGTGTACTCTTGTTCAATATCATGAACACGAAACGGCGTACGTGCCAGCTCGACCATAAGCCAGTCGTGCAACAGGCTTTCAGCCCTTGCCGTTTCCAGGGCACGCAGAGTTGGCCCGTAATCAGCCAGAAACTCATCAGCCGCCTGAGCGACCGCTTCTTCTATCAAGATGCCCAGGCTGCCTTGTTCATGCCTGGCTTTAAGCGCTTGCTGCCCTGGCAACAAACGCCAAATAATTTCTGCCGCCCGATGCAACAGCAAGCCACGCGCGTTCTGGTCGAACAGGTCGGCATAGCCTGACAGCACCTTGGCGCCCAGCCGGTACTTTACAAAGGCCCACAGAGGGTTGCGAGCCTGGGTATCAATAACGCCTATGCCCCCGCGTGTGACAGCCCCGTTTTTCAGTGGCGGGCCCTGTTCGTCAACCACGTATTCAAGCGCCGCCTGACCAACAGGCAACGGTGGGCGACCACCTGGGCTTGCCTGCAGCGAAGCCACCGCCACTTCGGCCGCAGCAGCCTCGGTGCATTCCTGGCGCGCCACCAACGGCGTATGAACCTGGCCCCCTTGCGGCATGACCACCAACGGGACCTCGGCGATGCAAGGGCTGGGCCGCAATTCACGCTCACCCTCGTGCAAGGCGTGGCTTAGCCAAACCTGTGGCGCACACTCGATCAACGAGGCATACAGTGTATGAGCCCAATGCAGCTCGCGTTCTGGTGTGGCGCGTGGCGCGCCAGCCTCACGCAACGCCGCCAGTGGGATAAAAGGATTGGGACGTGGTGCCGCAGGCATGACCTCGTCGGTCAGGCCCAGCACCCAAACGCCATCCCAGCGCCCTCCCTCTGACTCAAGAAACCCAAGAACGTCGAGCCGTGCGGCAGGGTCCCGCTCGGGCTGAAACGGGGTTTCCCGCGCCAACTTTGCAAGCAGGCTGACGGCGGAGGAGAACCGCAGCGGCCCCGTCACAAAGGCCAACCTTGCCATTTGATCAAGCACACGATCAAAGGCTTCCATAACCTGGTAGGCGTGACTGTCGAGTGCGCCCTGCCCCGGAAAGCCCAGTGTCTCCAGCAAGATACGAAATCGCTGCACCCAGGTATCGGCTTCTGCCGCAGCGACTTGGCCTTCCAACGCAGCAACCACACTAAGCCAGGCCTGAGCGAGCTGCGGCGCGTACTTTTCAAGCAAACCCTGAAAAGCCGCCGCTGGCACTGACACCACCGCCCGCTGGCGCCAAAAGGCATCAATAGCGGCGCGCGCCGCCTTCTCATCGCGGGCCGCCACGCAGCCACCGGCCAACAGGGCCGCACCCAAATCAGCAGGGGTAAACGCTTTGCGCTGTACCTGTGTCGCCATGACCCTCAGCCACGCAAGCGCCGCCCGTACCATCGGCCAGTCAGCCAGCGGACGGGCCACGGCCACGTTGTAGGGCATTTGCCCACCCAGCGCCGTACGCAGGTATCTGTGAGCAAGCACCACATCTGCCTCCAACCGGGCAGCCACAATGGCATACCGACCTTCTGGATGACTGACCAGCTGCTCGGCCGCCCAGCGCGCCGCCAGTCGCCACTCATCGTCGAGGTCTTGGGCCGCAACACGCACGATTGCTGTAGCCGGCTGCCCGGCACGGGCCAGCACTCGCAGCTGCACGCCTTGCTGTGCCAGGCAGGAAAGCAGGTGCGACAAGCGCGGAGATAGTTCATTAAAGCCTGCCAGCACGAGCGTAGAGAAAGAAAGTGGCAGCAGCCCCTGCTCCAGGCTTTCGATAATGCGCAAATAGGAGAGGTTGCCATCGTCCAAATCCCTGTCTGCCAGCAGTGCACGATAGCGCGTACGCCATGCATCAAAGCGCTGGTAATCGGGGGTTGCGGCGTCAGGCTGTACCTGTATGCGCCAGTCATCCATGAGCCTGTCAGCCTCGGCCGCAAGCCGTGCCGCCTGGGCGGCATCGAGCAAAGCATGCTCGGCTTCGGCCTCGTCAATAACGTGTTGCCACAGCCACTGTGTACCAAAGCCGTCAACCGTCCGCATGGCCTGACCCGACTCCGGCAAAAACGCCAGCTGATCGGCCAGACGTGCCAGCCAACCGCTTAGCGGCACAATGTCGGGCACCGCCATGACGCGACGCGCGTCGTCCAGCCCGGTCAGCAGCTCGGACAATACACGCCTGGCGTGACGGTTATTGACGGTAAGCACAAGTACCTGCTGGGCCTCCAGCTGTGACAACTCGTCCAGAGTGAGCGTAGCGTAGTTTTCCATGATCCTAGAACGTGCGGCGTAACCTGAAAGACCCATTCTAACGAGAACGGCAGACTGCATAATTCTGCCTGAACGCTTAAACTAAACCCTATGAAAGAACCGACCACGCCCACCGTCGAAACTCCAGCAACCAAACCACCCGATATCGAGCTTAGCGGCTCCATTGCGTTTCGCTCCGGCGGGCGCAACTGGGGCAGTGAAAACCGCATGGCGTTGCTGGCCGCTATTGGTACTGAAGGCTCTATTACTGGGGCGGCGCGCAAGGTCGGCCTAAGCTACAAGGCCGCGTGGGACGCCATCGACGGCATGAACAATTTGGCCGGCGAGCCTTTGGTAACGCGTACCACCGGTGGCAAACGCGGCGGCGGCGCTTCGCTCAGTGAGCGGGCACATGAACTGCTGCGTCTGTATGAGGTACTAAACCGCGAACACGAACGCTTTATGGCGCGTCTTACAGTGGCAAGCGAGTCATCGTCCCACAACCTGGAGCTTATGCAACACATGATGGTACAGACCTCTGCACGTAACAGGCTGCTCGGCACGGTCACCCAAATCAAGCACGGCGCCGTCAATGATGAAGTCACACTGTCTATCGCCGACAACCTCGATATTATTGCCAGCATTACCAGCGAGAGCGTACAAAACCTGGGGCTTGTGGTTGGTCGTCGTGCCCTGGCATTTGTAAAGGCCTCGTCGGTCATGGTGGGCACGCCCGGTGGCGACATGCGGCTTTCTGCCCGCAACCAAATCAACGGGCACGTTACGCGTATTGTTAAAGGTGCCGTCAATGCCGATGTAACCCTTGAACTGGTTTCGGGCCACACGATTACAGCCATGCTCAGCCTCGACGGGCTGGTGTCGCTGGGGCTAAAAGAAGGCGTTCAAGCCTACGCTATTTTCAAGGCATCCAGTGTAATGATGGGTGTCGCCGACTGACACCTTATCAGCTCTTTTGGGCTGCAAGCCTGCACGATACGGCCATCTCTAATCCTGAAAACCTGGTCTGCCAGCTTTTCAACATCTGCCGGATCGTGCGTAATAAGAATGGTGGGGATATCAAGCCTTTGCTGCAACAAAGCCAGCTCATCGCGCATACGATGGCGCAAGCCTGCGTCCAGAGCCGCCAGCGGCTCGTCGAGCAGCATTAGTCTGGGCTTTACCGCCAGTGCCCGCGCCAGCGCGACACGCTGCTTTTGCCCCCCTGAGATTTCAGAGGGGTAACTGCCCAGAATAGGCCCCAGTTCAAACGAATCAACCCACTGCTGCGCTGAGTCGGGCAAGGCGCGAACACGCGGGTTGAACCACCCTTTGCTCAGACCGAACACGATATTTTGGGCAACTGTCAGATGCGGAAACAGACCATAATCTTGCTGCAGATAGCCCAACCTACGCTGTTGCGGCGTCAGGCAAACCCCTTTGGCCGAATCAAACAGTACCGTATCATTAGCCGAGATATGCCCGTGGTCGGGGCGCAGCAGACCCGCGATTGCATTAATGGTCAGCGACTTCCCAGCACCAGAAGGGCCAAACAGCGCGATCCGTGTCGCTGACGATTCAAGCTGCACGTTCAGTTCAAAATGACGGCTGCCTGCAGATAATTTGCGGTGAATATCCAGACGTATCATCGTCGCTTTCCTTGCAGGCCCATAATGCGATCGCGACGCGGCACCAATGCACTGGCCACCCACAGCACCGTCACACAGGTTATAGAGGTAACCAGCACCAGTACATTGGCCAGATTGTCATTGCCCGCCTGTACCGCCTCATAAATAGCGATAGACAGGGTTTGGGTGCGGCCTGGAATACTGCCTGCAATCATGAGCGTTGCGCCAAATTCGCCCAAGGCACGCGCGAAAGCGAGCAATACGCCTGCCACAATGCCACGCAGGGCCAGCGGCAAGGATACGCGAAAGAAAATAGCCGGCCCGCTCAGGCCAAGCACGCGCGCCGCATTTTCGAGCGTGTGATCGACGTCTTCAAACGCTGCACGCGCTGCCTTGAGCACCATGGGAAACGCCACCACGGTTGCGGCCACGACAGCGCCCTGCCAGGTAAAGACAAGTTCAATGCCCAGCCCAGCCAGCCACTCTCCTAACCATCCACGCCGGCCCAACAGTACCAGCAGGTAATAGCCGATAACCGTGGGCGGCAAAACCAGTGGCAGGGTGAGCAGTGAATCAACCATGTCGCACCAGCGTGAATTCCAGCGCGATAGCCCATACGCAATGGAAATACCGAGCAACATGGCACACAAGGTGGCCCAGCCAGCGACCTTAAGGGACAAAAATAACGGAACGCTCAGCTCGGCCATTTACTACTCAGGGCTTGGAGAAGCCGTATTTGGCGAGAGTTTGTTCACCCTGGGGGGAAAAAACAAAATCGACAAAGTCGCGGGCTTGTGGGTTGCCGCCATCACGCTTGACCAGGGCGATGGGGTACAAAACTGGAATGGGCGACTCTAGCTTTTGCACGACTTTTACCTTGTCAGGCATGATGGCGGCGTCGGTCGCAAATACAAAACCTGCGTCGACTTCACCACGCGCCACGTAGTCAAGCACCTGCCGTACGTTCTGGCCCAACACTTCGTGCTGCTTCAGGCTTTCCCAATGGCCTGACTTCTCAAGTGAGGCCTTGGTGTAACGCCCTACCGGAACGGTGGCGGGGTTGCCCAGCGCAATACGTGTCACCTTGCCGTTTTGCAGATCAGCGACTGACTTAATCCCGATACGGTCATCAGCAGGCACAATCAGCACAACCTCATTACGCACAAAGTTGCGGCGCGTGCCTTCTACAATGCTTCCTGCTGCTACCGCCTTGTCCATGGCCTTCTGGTCTGCGGAGGCAAACACATCAATGGGGGCACCCTGGATCACCTGCTGGGCCAGCGTATCAGACCCCGCAAAGCTGTTCAGCACCTTGGTGCCTGCATGCGCTTGCTGAAACTGCACACCCAGCTCGGTAAAGGCATTGGTCAGGCTGGCAGCTGCCGCAACAACCAGGTCATTGGCAGACGCTTGCGTCTGCCAACCCAAGGCAACCAGGGCAGTCGCTGCCATCCATTTATTGAGCTTCATGTAATCTTCCTTTTTCCGGGGAGGCGAGAATAGAATGTAGGGATGAGACCGTCGTTTAAGGAAGGTCTAATAAGTCGGTTTTCAGTTGAATCCGCTGTCGTAAACGATTGACTTTATTGAATCTGTTTTTTCGACCTCGCGCTTTTTCAGAGTTTCCTTAATGCGATTGATACATTTATACATTTGATACGAATACCCGTAATATATATACGTATATAGCGATACGTCAAACGGCGTGCGATAACATATTGATCGTCGTCAAACCCTCTTCTTGTCACGCCGCGTGCCTCCTACATTCTTTACCCCCCCTGCCTCCATCGACCTATTCCTGGACGCTGTCTGGCTTGAAGACGGCCTTGCTGCCAACACCCTGGCCGCTTACCGTCGTGATCTGACTGCATTTGCACAGTGGTTGCATCAGCAGCAGGCAGGCTCTTTGGAACAGGCCGGCGCCAGCGATATCCAGGCGTGGTTTGCCGCCCGCCACGCCAGCACCAAGGCCACAACGGCCAACCGAAGGCTGGCTTCGCTGAGGCGTTATTATCTTTGGGCGCTGCGTCATGGCCAGGTTACGCAAGACCCTTGCCTTACGCTGCACGCCGCCAAACAGGCACCCAGATTTCCCAAAACACTCTCTGAGGGCCAGGTAGATGATTTACTTGAGGCGCCCGACACACGCAGCACCCTGGGATTGCGTGACCGGGCCATGCTCGAAACCCTGTATGCCACCGGCTTGCGGGTTTCTGAGCTAGTAGGCCTCAACGTACTTGATGTCAGCCTGACAGAAGGGGTGGTGAGGGTGACCATGGGCAAGGGCGGAAAAGATCGCCTCGTGCCCCTGGGCGAAGAAGCCCTTCATTGGATAAGCCTCTACCTAAATAACGCCCGCCCCGAATTGCTGGGGCGCAGGCAATGCGATGTTCTGTTCATTACGGCCCGCAGCTCAGGCATGACGCGACAGGCTTTCTGGCTTATCGTAAAAAAATACGCTGCTCTGGCCGATATACAAGTGCCGCTGTCGCCGCATGTGTTGCGCCATGCCTTTGCCACGCATCTGCTAAATCACGGTGCCGACCTGAGGGTCGTACAGATGTTGCTGGGCCATGCCGACATTTCAACCACCCAAATTTACACGCATGTAGCCCGCGAACGCCTCAAGGCGCTGCATGCAAAACATCACCCGCGCGCTTGAAGGCAAACGACATGAGCAAAGAAAAACACGTTTCCGAAACACCTGCCACGCAGTTGCTGAAAAAACACAAGATTGCGTTCACCGGCCATGCTTATGACTATGTGGATCATGGCGGTGCAGGCGAAGCGGCGCGTCAGTTGGGCCTTGACCCACACCAGGTGGGTAAGACACTCATCATGGAAGACGAAAACAGCAAACCGCTTATCGTGGTCATGCACGGCGATTGTGAAGTATCAACCAAAAATCTGGCGCGCCAGATCGGCGTCAAGCGCGTCGCACCCTGCTCAGTTGAAACCGCGCAAAAACATTCGGGATATTTGGTGGGTGGCACGTCGCCTTTTGCAACGCGCAAGAAGATGTCGGTATGGGTAGAGGCCGCGCTGCTGGATTACCCCGTGATCTATGTCAACGGAGGCCGGCGTGGCTACCTGATAGGCGTTGCGCCTGATGCACTGACGCAATTGCTGTCCGCACAACCTGTGGAAGCAGGGCTGGCGAAAGCATAACGCACGCTATGGCGATGACAGCGACTGGGGCCGGAGGCTGGGCTCGGGCTCGGGCTGGGGCTCGGGCTCTCTGGCTCTCTGGGGCCGGGACTGGGGTTTTGATGCCGGGGTTCTGAGGCTGGAACAGAGTCAGCCGCAGCGGCCCCATCCTGATCATCAGATGCACCGCAATGCCAAAAAAACAAAATGGCGCTCGGGAACATGACAACCTCATAGCCATCGAAGTTTTGTCCCGGCGCCATCACGCTGAGTTAAGCCCTATTTGTCGGCGGCTTTCTGAATGCTTTCGCCACCGCGCTCGATATCCTTACCAGCACCGCTAATTGTATTGCAGCCCGCAATAACAACGGACGCCCCCAGCAGCAACAAAACAATCGCTTTTTTCATTTTTTAACTCCTTTACATACCTTGCAGATAAGGAAAACCGGGCTCAAATACCCGGGGCACTGACTGCCGTCAAGATCATACGCTGTAGTTTGGTAATTGATCAACAACAAGGTTTTATAGGAAAGGGAAAACGCCAGCACAAGTCGCGTATCGCGCATGATATGGGAGGGAACGCTAATGGAGATACAAGCAGACTGACAGAATAGACTTGGCGTCCCCGGCAGGAATCGAACCTGCAATCTTCCCTTAGGAGGGGAAAGTTATATCCATTTAACTACAGGGACGCAAATATCGGTGAGTAGATGCACAGCTGCATAGGCGTGTAAAAACGCCAAGCCGAGCACACCGGGCTAGCATTATAAAGCAATGTTGCCGCGAGCCTGAATGCGGCATAAACCACGGCAACATGTTCAGCGAAAATTACCTTGACACGTCGGCCAAGATAGTTGGCCCGCCACAGCAACAGCAACAGCCATATATGAAACAACAAACAACAAACAACAAACAACAAACAACAAACAACAAACAACACACTACTCGGAACTCGCCGCATCCAACCACCATGGCACCCGCCTGCGTACATTGGCAACGCGACGCAATTCCAGACGGCACGGCAACTGATAGCCTGATTAAGCCAGCTACTTGTGCAACACGCCATAGAAGGACCACCTGGGTATCTAAGGCTTGGCCAAACTATCGGCTAATCAAGTTCAGACCTTGGCGCACGGATCAGGCAATTAACCCATCAATGGATGGAGGCATACATGATCTCCTCTTCAGTCACGTTCGTATTGGTGAACTCTTCTACGATACGCCCCTGACGCGACACTAATATGCGATCAGACAGCATCATGATTTCGGGCAGGTAAGAAGAAATCACGACAACGGCCAGACCTTGATCAGCAAGGCCACGGATGATCTCGTGGATCTCGGCAACGGCACCCACATCCACGCCGCGCGTAGGCTCGTCGAAGATGACCAACTCGGGGTTTTGAACCAAAGATTTGGCAATAACGACTTTTTGCTGATTGCCACCCGATAACTCAATGACTTTGGCATTTTCGGTTACTGCACGCACATTCAGCTTTTGCCTCCAGTGTGAACCTGTGGCTTTTTCTTCAGAACGCCGCATCACCTGGCGCTTTCCCCGCAGTTTTGCAAGCAAGCCCGCATAGATATTGCGCGAAATAGTCATGGTTTCAAAAAAACCATCAACCTTTCGGTCTTCGGTAATGTAGGCAATACCGGCAGCAACTGCAGGTGCTGGCACCCGGTAGCGTATAGGCTTGTCTTTGAACAGGATTTTGCCTCCGTGGGTATAGTCGCGCTTGAGCACCCCCGCCACCACCTTGAATGTTTCGGTGCGACCCGACCCGATAAGACCAAACACACCCGTGATCTGGCCGGCAAAAACCGAAAATGACGTATTGCGTACCATAGTCCCCATGCGCAGATTCTGTACGCTAAGCACCCGCTCTCCCGCCTTACGCAACGTCGTCTTCTGACCATACAGCGTGCTGGCCAGGTCACGACCAACCATGGCGTGGACAATACTGTCGCGATTAAACTTTACGGTATCGTCAGTCACAATATGCTTGCCATCCCGCATCACGGTGATTCTGTCCGACAGCTCCAGCGCTTCTTCCAACGCGTGGGAAATAAAAATAATAGATACACCCCGGGCTTTCAGATTACGTATCAAGTCAAAGAAATATTTTTTCTCTTCTGGTGTAAGCGTTGCCGTGGGCTCATCAAAAATAATGACGCGCGCATCGTGCAGCACGGCACGGGCAATCTCAACCATTTGCTTTTGGGCAGCGCCAAGATTGGCCACCATGAGGGTGGGGTCTACATTAAAGTTAAGTGACTGCAGTAACTGCTGTGCAGCAATATAAATAGCCCGCAAGCGATTAACGAATTTTTCTTTGCCCAGAAACAGATTTTGACCTACCGTCATGGTGGGTACCAGGCTGGTTTCCTGAAACACCATGGCCACGCCGGCCGACAAGGCCTCGACGGGGTTGCGAAACGACACAGGTTTGCCATCGATCTTCATCTCGCCCGAGCTAAGGTCGACCACCCCCGCCATCACTTTGGTCAGTGTCGATTTGCCTGCACCGTTTTCGCCGCATAGCGCATGGATTTCCCCTTTCATGAGCGTGAAGTCGACCTGTTCTATGGCCGGAACGCCCCCATACCGCTTGGTCGCCTGATGAAGTTCCAATATCGGTGTCATGGTGTCAGTCCTGTAGTTCAAGATCAGATAGCGGCACACGCAGAATGCGTCCTGAACCCTTGGACAAGGCCAGCAAGGCGCCATCGAGTTCGGCTGCGGCCACAATACCGTGGTGCAAGCCGCCAACACGACTATGCAAGGAATACAGCGGCACTAAGTCTTGCGACAGACGCAAGATAAGGCCATAGGAACGTGCAGGTGCCCATGGCTTTAGTGTGCCCATTTGCCTCACGCCGCCCTGTTGCAGGGGTTCCAGAAAATCCTGGCCTGAGCTTAAGGCGGGCGCAATCCAATACTTGGGCTCGACGGTTTGCATCATTTCAGCGCGAAAGGCATCTTCCCGCAGCACGAATTCAAGCAATTGGCTGCGCGGAGCAAAAATTGTCAGCCAGAAACCGCCCCCAGAAGCGGCAGCAATACGCGAGGGGTAGCCAGGTATCTGGCTCGGGCCTGAATCTATGCTGTCTTCGCGCAAAACCAAAACGCGATGAGCCCAGCTTTCTGACGCCACTATGCGCTCACCGTCGTAACACACGCCATAGCCATAGGCCAAGCCTTGCGCACGAACTTGGGTGTTGCCCGATTCTGGGTTGTACATAAGAAGACGCCCACTTTTACCCCCGCTGAGCAAATCTACAGCCCAGTCGTCATAGGGTATGGTGCGCGACCCCTCGGTGATCAATACAGTGCCGTCGGGGCCTTCACACAGTGCATTGATGCATTGCGCAGGCTGATCGCCCAGTGTTTGAACATGTTTTCCGTCGAAAGCGCCTGTCACAAACGACAGGCCATCCCGGGTAGCCACAACCAGGCCATCGCGATACGACGCGAGGGCCTGAATGGGCCCAGGCAAACTGGCAATCGGCTGCAAGGCCCCACCGGGTTCGACGCGCAAGATATCATTGCCACACGCCACAACCAGACGACCCTGGCCATCGATGGCCATGTCCTCCAGGCCCGGGCGCTCAAGAAAGACCTCTGCGGTGTCGAGTAAATGATTGGGTTTGAGCGCCCCATCAAATACAGGTACCGACGTATCGGCCTCACCCACCCCAAAAAAACGATTATGCGCACGCTTAATTCTTTTGAGCATGTTGTTAAACCTTTTCGATGGGATGCTGCATGAAATCGGGGTCAGCCGCTTCTAATTTGTATCGACCAATGCGGTTGTTGGATATACCCCCCAGATACAAATAACCCCGATGTTCGCGCATAGAAGTAATCATGGGGTGATTTTTACCACTGCGATCCCAGTACGACTCCAGAACCTGCCCATTATCATTGCACTTGATCACGCAACCCACATTGATATTCGGGGCTAACCACTCATCTTGCCCCAGGCGTTTGACCATACGTCGACGAAATGCGGGTGAACGCATCGCCAGATCGAAAGCCGGGCTGCGCATGCCCATGATGGCAATCCAGTAATTACCATCAGACGCCCTGTTGATATTGTCCGGATAACCTGGCAAATCGGCGATAACAACCTCCAGCTTGCCTTTATTAGGCCCATCAAACCAATAACGGCTAATCCGGCACGCCCAGCTTTCTGCAAAAAGCAGTGACTGGCCATCCGATGCAATGCAAACACCATTAGGAAATATCAGATTCTTCAGTACAGTGTGCGTGCGGCCGGTACGTGGGTCATAACAAATAATACGGCCATTGCCTCGCCCTTCAAGGCTGTCGATGGGCCACTCATGCATCTCGTAGCGTACGGTCGCTTCAGAAAAGAAAATTCGGCCATCGGGGGCAATATCCAGGTCATCTGCCAGCCGTAAGCGGCTGTCATCCACGACTGATAGCCATGAGCGCCCTGTTTCATCGGTTGCCTTTACGACCGAACGGTCATTGCGTTGAATGCAGTAAAGCCCCATGCCACCCACGCAAACATACAAATTGCCGCTTTTGTCGAATGCCATCCCCAGCGGCTGGCCACCAATATGCGCATAAAGCTCCATACGCTTATAGTCAGGCGCAAAAAACCGCATGACGTCGCCATGACGAGTGCCACAATAAAGGTTATCGTCCTCGTCCAGGATCACGTCTTCGGGGGACTCGATCATGCCCAGACCGATTAACTGAGTATCACCAAACTTATTATTTACCGAATAAGGTGATTTTGACTCGGCATGCGTATCGGGAGCCGATGGCAAGGACAAATAGCCGGGGCTGACATACAGCTCGCTTAACGCCTTGCCACGATTCTTGAACCAGCGGATATCCAGGGTTACCGCTGCAATCATGATAAAGGCCAACGACATGCGGATATACCCCGCAGGAACAGACAACCCCCTAAGGCCATTGGTAACGATCAGAATAATCAGGGTACCGAGTACTGCTTTGACGACTGAGCCCTTACCGCCCCCCAGGCGGATACCGCCCAGCAAAGCCGCTGCGAGCACCACGATCTCCAGACCCATGCCTGTGTCGGCGCTGCTGCTGTCGACCCGAGCCGCATACAAAATGGCGGCTACGGCGGCAAACACGCCAGAAGCGACATACGCCTGCGCCGCGATCCGATTAACCGGCAGACCAGAATTGTATGCAGAGCGACGAGAGCCGCCCACTGCCATCATGTGCCATCCGCCCCGCATGCGAGTTAGAAATATGTGGAGCAAAATGGCGACGATGATGAAGATCCAGGTAGAAACCGGCAGAAAAAGCACAGTACCGTTGCCCAACTCATCCCACAAGTCAGAGTCCGGAATCGTCGACGCAATTTCAACCGCCCATTTAAACTGAATGAGGTTGAATATGGCGCGAAAAACAATCAAGGTAACCAGCGTCGTAAGAAAAGCACGCAGCTTCAGATACCCGATCAGCACGCCATTGACGGCACCCATAAGCGCACCGCACAACAGGGTCACCCCCATTGCGGGGAAAATAGACCATTCAAGAACGTGGATAAAGTACAGAACCAGTACATTGCAAATTGCATACATCGACCCCACGCTAAGATCGATCCCGCCAACAATCAGCACCAATGCCATGCCAAATACGATAAAGCCGATTTCACCTGATTGCCGCAGCAGTACAGAAATAGAGCTAAACGTAAGAAAGTTTTCAGAAACCGATGCAAAGCCTGCAATTACAAGCAAAAGCACAAGTAACGGTACCGCCGTTTCCATCCATTGTTTTGCCAGCAACTCACCAATTGCGCGGTCGGGCCAATAGCGATACCGAAGTTTCTTTATCGTATCCATGCTTCTATGGGGTATCCATTTAGTTCGACAGCTCAAGCCCCTGGGGGCTTGAGGAAATTACATTACTGATGCACGGTGTCCAGCGTCCAGCACCGATTACTGGCCAGATCACTCTTGGTAATTTCTTGCAGGGGCGAGTACAGAGCCACCTGCAATGTTCCAGGTTTATCGGGGCTTTGCAGCGCCATCTGAATCAAATTATTGACATCACGCCCCTGGCCCGGCACATTAAAGCTGATGTAATTACTGAATTTTCCGTCTTCTATGGCTTTGCAGGCATAGTCGCTAAACCCACCGTTGGTCGACAGAAACACTTTCCCAGTTTTCCCTTCTTGGGCAATGGCGGCAGCCGTCCCCATATCTGGAATATCCCAGACACCAATAACAGCACACAAGTCAGGGTGTTGCTTAAGGGTTACTTCGGTAATCGACTTGGCTTTCGAAGACTCATAATTACCCACCGACTGGCGGGCCACGATATTAATTTCGGGGTTTTTCTCAAATACCTTGTTGTACCCATCCTGTAAATAAACCGTCCAGGGAGCCGTTGTAGGGCCATTGAGGATCAACACTTTGCGTGAAGTATCTGGCCCGCAGTGTTTAACCACAGACTGGGCCTGCATTTCACCAATGACCGTCGCGTCTCCACCTGCAAACCCGGTTGTCATCTGCAGGCTTTTCATATTTAGCTGCACCACAGACACGCCTGCCTGTTCGAGCTTTTTCTCGATCTTGGCATACGAGGTGACATCAGGGTTGTGTATTACGACGACATCCGGCTTGGGGTCTTCGTTAAGCAATTGAGTCAGGATCTGTACACCCGCAGACGTATCAAAATTGGCGTTGCGAACCTCGTACTCATACCCCAGGCGTTTGGCCTGCAGCTGCATAATCTTGGACCACGCCTCGGTCAGGTCAAGCCCCATGAATACCGGAACAAAAACAACACGCTTGCCTTTGTAAAGATCGTAATAACGGGCACGTTCAGGATCTTTAATAGCTCCTGATCCCTGTGCACACGCTTGGCCAAACAGACCGAGCGACAGTATGGTCGCCACCATGCCAGCCGCCAGGGTGGAAAATCTTCGGTCCAGAAACCTGCGGTACGCGAAGCGGTCAGTTTTCATAATATTCTCCGTAACATCCGTGGCAAGCGTTTACTTATCGACAGCGACTCAGGGACGCAGGGCTATTCCAAGAACTGCCCCGCGTACCCGATATAAACAACAACCTGTTCGACGACAGCAGGTTTATTGGTGCAAGGTATCTACCGACCAGCATTGATGGCTTTCGGCATCTTTCTGGGTATAAACAAACAAAGGTGTATACAGCGCCACTTTGAGCTTGCCCGGCTTTTCGGGGCTTTGCATTGCCATTTGAATAAGATCGTTCACGTCACGACTTTGGCCTGGCACATCGTAGCTAACATAGTGATCGAACCCGCCGGACTTCAAGCCCTTACATGCGACTTCGCCCCCACCGCCGCTGGTGGAAACCAGTATCTTGCCGGTTTTGCCAGCGTCTTTGACAGCGGCGGCTGTAGCCAGATCGGGAATATCCCAAACCCCCATAATGGCGCACAGGTCGGGATGCTGCTTAAGCGTAACCTCAGTAATGGATTTGGCTTTGCTTGACTCGTAGTTGCCCACAGATTGCCGGGCCACGACCTTGACGTCGGGATGTTTATCGAGAATATTGTTGTAGCCCTCTTGCATATATACCGTCCAGGGAGCGGTTGTAGGGCCGTTCAGAATCATGATCTTTTGTGACGTAGACGGGCCACACTGGTCCACCACCCACTGCGCTTGCGTTTCACCGATAACGGTTGCATCTGCACCAGCAAAACCTGTTGTCATGGTCAGGCTTTTCATGTTGAGCTGTATGACGTAGATTCCGGCTTCTTCGAGCTTTTTCTCGATCTTGGCATAAGAGGTGACATCAGGGTTCTGTATCACCACCACATTGGGCTTGGGGTTCTCATTTAGAAGCTGGGTAAGAATCTGTACGCCCGCCGAGGTGTCAAAATTTGCATTCCTGACTTCGTATTGATAGCCCAGACGCTTTGCCTGTTGGCTCATGACCTCAGACCAGCCTTCGGTCAGATCAAGCCCCATGAACACCGGCACAAAAACCACGCGTTTGTCTTTGTAAATATCGTAGTAGCGAGCACGCTCAGGATCTTTGATAGCGCCTGCACCTTGGGCTGCGGCGATGCCCGGACCCAGAATCGAAAGTGTGGCGACTGACAACCCCAAAGCCGTGGTGGCTAGAAAATTTGCCAGATGACCGCGTCGCAGAAATCGAAAACCATTCATTTTTGTCTCCTAAATATGTATATCAGCATTCAGTTTCTTTGATTTAATCTATGATAATTTTTGATTTACTTTTGAATGCTGAACTCTGTGGCTGAGTAATTGAGATCAAATATCTCCTTGCTGTGCGGTCTCCTCGTTGCGGGGGTTTAAAACGCTGTCAAGTGCAATGGCAATTAAAAGCACCACACCTTTGACTAAATTTTGTACGTCAAGGGTCAGGTTAAGAATCGTCATCCCATTAATAATTGTGCCCACCAGCAACGTTCCGACGACAACGCTCATGACACCGCCACGGCCGCCAGACAAACCTACGCCACCCATAACCACCACCAAAATGATGTCGTAGATTAAAGAAAGGTTGTAAATTCTGGTATCTATAAGGCTATTGGAAGAGGCCATTACCAGGCCGGCCAAAACAGCGATCAGTGCCGCCAATACATACTGAAGAACGATAATCGGGCGAACAGGAATACCCGTGGTGCGTGCTCCATTTGGGTTATCACCAATCGCATAAATGAACAAACCCAGTTTCGTATAATTCAAGAACAACCAAACCAGCAAGGCAACAGTAATAACCACCACTATGCTGCTGGGGATGCCAAACACATCAACACCACCCAACCACAGCAGCCCATTCATTTGGTCGGGCCAAGGCACCATGTCAGATTTCAAAATGCCTACCTGACCCAAGCCTGCCAAGCCTAAACCCATCGCCAAGGTAACAAACAGAGCCGGGATCTCGGCATAGGCAACGAAAATACCATTGAGCAAACCAACTACCAGCGCGAATAACAGACCGATAAGTAAAGCAGGCCATACACCCATGCCAGAACCGGCAAGTGTCATGATGAGCGCCGTAGGAACCGCCATGACTGCAACCATGGACAAATCAATACCACGCCCAATCACGACAATAGCCATCGCAAAACCCAGGATACCGAGCACAGATATCGAGCGCAGCATGGCCACCAGATTTCCTGTTGAGAAAAACCCAGGAAGTGTTGCCGTAAATACTAGAAAAATAACAATAAAAAGCAAAAATACAATAGTGAGCTGATCCAACCTGGCGAATCTTTTGACGAGCGGATTCATCCACATCGTATTTTTGTCTGCGCTCACACGTTTCTCCTTGGTCAATTATCTAATATGATGCAATCGCGCAGACTTGACCCCGAGGCCAGATGATCAAAACCCTCATTAATTTGATCCAGGGTAAATGCCTGACCCAAAAGCTTATTTACGGGCAATTTTCCGGCCAAATACAAATCAATATATTTGGCTATGTCTATGGCTGGAACGCCCGACCCCAGATAGCTACCCCGTATATCGCGTTCTTCACCCACCATTTGCGCCAACGGCAACGAAAAGCATGATTTCGGATTTGGCAGGCCTGAAGTAATCGTGGTGCCACCCCGACGCGTGAGCTTATACGCCGTTTCAAATGCAGCCACCGCACCAGCCATGTCAAAACCGTAGTCAACCGCCCCACCCGCCGCTTCAAGCTGATCCTTATCAGTCGTCACGTGCTTGGGATTAATAACGTGGGTGGCTCCCAGAGTTTTAGCCAGCTCAAGTTTTTCATCACTAAGATCAACGGCCACAATTCTTCGGGCTCCCGCTGCAACAGCTGCTAACAGAGCACTAAGCCCCACCCCGCCCAGACCTACAATTGCGGCGGTTTCACCCAACTTGAAATTAGCCCGGTTAATGACGGCCCCGGCACCCGTCAATACGGCACAACCGAATAGGGCAGCTTCCCGGTGTGATATCTGCCGTGTAATCTTGATACAAGAATGCTGTGACACGACGGCGTGATCAGCAAAGCACGACACCCCCACATGGTGGTTAAGCGACTCGTCGCCCATATGCAGACGCCGACCGCCCCCCAATAAAGACCCTTGCGTATTAGCCTGAGCACCAGGTTCGCACAGAGCTGGGCGCCCCTGACTGCACGGCAGGCAATGACCACACGTTGGGACGAAGTCGGTGACCACATGATCACCTGGCTGCAGCCCATGCACGCCCTTGCCTACAGCAACGACTTCGCCCGACGACTCGTGACCCAACACCAAGGGCACACCCCGTGGCCGATCACCATTGATCACTGAAAGATCAGAGTGGCATAAACCCGCTACTTTGATCTTTACCAGAACCTCTCCCTCCCCGGGAGGATCCAGATCCACTTCGACGATTTTGATTGGTTTACTTTGTGCATAAGGAGCAGGCAGCCCCATTTCACGCAATACCGCTGCACGGATCTTCATATCGGACTCCTCAATTGCACGACTTACCCTCCAGCTAATTACACGACTTACCTTCCAACTAGCTTCCCGCCATGAAACTGCTCCCTGTTTAAACGTTGATACCAGGCCCAAGAGAAACCCGGAATACGCCGATTATTAATTAACCGTGGAAGTAGATAATGGTTGTATGAGACGGTACTGCTTCGCATCGGACTGATTCAGGGCTTCAGCCCCGATACCATTCAATTTAAGCCCAGCCCGGTATTCATTGATTTTTTGGCTGTGCCTCATAAACAGACCTGCCGTTGAAATATTGACACCTCGGCCCGTTTCAAGCAGACCGGCCGCTGAAATACCGACATCTGAGCCCTTTCCAAACAGACACGTCGCTGAAATACCGACTTCTGAGCCCGTCCGCTGCCAAGCCATGAGCATGCAGTATTAACAGCCAGAGCCGTATTTTCGGTTGCAACGCCAAGTATCGTATTAACGAATTGCCCCTCGTCAGAGCAAACAATATTAATTTTCAGGCTATCTTTAGCTTTTATACTTCTTTCGTTTATTGCCCCAAACGCCATTTTATTTTCCCGATTAACTTGAGTTGAACATCGTTCCATGGTCCAAACACGATCGGGGAAAGAAGTCAGAAATCGACAGGCTTAGTGGCCAGCAAATTACCAAAGGCAATGCCCACTCTTATTTGCCTGGATCATGGTAGAAATGGCAACAACTTTGTGTCAATTTTATTTATGTTAAGCGGCACTTCATAAAATGCTTATTCGGGATTACCCGCTGGGGTAAAGCGACTCGGGTGCTCCCACACTCGTTTACCCCAGGCCGCTGCGCATCATTTCGTTCGACATGAACAACTTACGAGAGGTCTTGCGCTTGCAAGTGCATGCCGTCAGGCGCACCAAATAAAAAAGCCGACACCCGAAGGTATTGGCTTTTTTACTGATTGCAGCTCAAATACGCTGCGAGCTTATATTACAGCGTAGAAAAGCAGTGCGCTTTACTCGAGCGTAATATGGCCTTTGGCGACAATGTCACGGGCCCAATCGTATTGCTCTTTGATTTCTTTGGCGAACTCTTCGGGCGTGTTGCCTGAAGGCGCCGCACCTTGTTTTTCAAGCGCACTGATAACCTTGGGGTCTTTCAGCGCCTCGACTGCCGCATTGCGCAAGGTGGTAATGATTGCCTCGGGCGTGCCTGCAGGTGC
This sequence comes from Alcaligenaceae bacterium, assembly GCA_013416395.1. Lineage (GTDB taxonomy): Bacteria > Pseudomonadota > Gammaproteobacteria > Burkholderiales > Burkholderiaceae_B > Allopusillimonas. Next base: position 82,195 of record JACCEP010000002.1, on the reverse strand, counting down.
CAGCAAACCGTACCATGCTGGCTGGTTAAGCTCAGGGTAACCTTCTTCGGCAAGTGTAGGTACATCTGGCAAGGCCTTCAGACGCTCAGGCCATGCAACGGCCAGCGCACGAAGCTTACCGGCCTGGATCTGGCCCATGGACGATGGCACATTATCGAACATGCTGTCGATCTGCCCACCCACGGCGTCGGTAACCGCAGGGCCTGAACCTTTATATGGTACGTGTATGGCGTCAGTGCCTGTCGCCTGCTTGAACGCTTCGCCAAACAGGTGCAGTACCGAGCATGTGCCCGAACTGCCGTGTGTGTACTTGCCTGGGTTGTCCTTAAGTACCTGTACAAATTCCTTAAAGGTTTTTGCAGGAAACTTGGGGTTCACTTCAATGACGTTAGGCACGTTGGCAAAGTTAGTGACCGGCATGAAGTCTTTGAGCGGATCGTAGGGCAGGTCTTTGGGCCGACACGCCGAGTTGACGGCCATGGTCGACACGGTAGCGATAGAAAGCGTATAGCCATCTGGCTTGGCACGTGCGGCCTCTTGCGCTCCGATGGCACCACCGGCGCCACCCTTGTTTTCGACAATCATGGGCTGACCCAGAATCGCGCCCATGCGTTGCGTCACGATACGCGCAACGATGTCGGTTGAACCACCAGGAGCAAAAGGAACAATGACCCGGATAGGGTTCGACGGGTAGTCGGCAGCCATAGTGACGCTGCTCCCGAACAGTGAAGCAGCACCCAGGGTAAGTGCGGCCGCAATAAATTTCTTTTGGAAAATTGCCATATTGTTGGAGACTCCGTGATTAATTATTGTGAATAGGCGTCTGGCATTATGCCAAGCCACGACTGACGTCGCACGACACCTATGCAGCCGGCCACTATACCTGAGCGGGCAGATCGTGCATTTCTGTAAAATGGTGGCGCCTGTGCAAAAGAGTACAGAATACCGTCCCCCGAAGCCCGTTCGCGCTCAAGCCACCCACATACACGCACCTTATGTCAGTCGTACAACTGGTTTTACCTGATTTCTTGCTAATCGCTATGGGTTGGCTGCTATTTCACAAACTAAAATTTTCGGCAAGCTTCTTTCAAGGGACTGAAAAGCTTGTGTATTTTATTCTGTTTCCTGCCCTGCTGTTCCATTCCATCACACAAACCCCACTTACGCTATCGAGCACCTATCTGGTTTTTGTGGCAGTCGCCGCCCTCATGGGCTTTGGGGTGTTGGCTTCCTGGCTGGCCGTACCCGTCATCCACCCAAATAGTCTGGATCACGCTTCGGTGGCGCAATGCGGATATCGCTTCAACACCTATATAGGCCTGTCACTGGCCGCTGGCCTGGCAGGTGCCTCAGGCCAGACCGCCATGGCGGTTATCGTGGGTTTTGCCGTCCCCATCAGCAATATTGCCGCCGTTCATGGGCTGGCACGGCAGCAGCAAGGCCTCAAAATACTGCCTGAGATCATCAAAAACCCTTTCATCATTGCCACCGTGCTGGCTCTGGCCTGTAATTTACTGCGTATTCCCATCCCCCATGTCATAGACGTAACACTGGGGCGTTTGGGGGCATGTGCCATTGCCTTGGGCCTGATGTGCGTGGGTGCAACGCTGTCGCTGCGTGGGGGTCGCGGGTCAGCGCCCCTCATGAGCTGGATCGTGGCAGTACGGCTGCTCGTCATGCCCGCCGGTGCGTTTTTCATTGGCTGGGCGCTTGATCTGCAACCGGCAGATCGTCAGGCACTGTTGTTATTTGGTGCCTTGCCGGCCTCGTCGGCCGCGTACGTGCTGGCGGCCAGAATGGGCGGCAATGGCCCGCTGGTTGCCGTTACCATGTCGCTCACCACCCTGTTCTCCATCATCACAATTCCATTCTGGCTAACCATTGCGCCAATGACGTAGAGAGAAACAATGTCGACAAATAACGACAGTTACCCACAAATTAATATATATTTACCCGACGAAGCGGCCACTGAAACATTGGCCAATGCGCTTGCACCCATGCTTTGCGGCACGCATCCTGGCCTCCCCGACCTGTCAGCAGGGGGCCGTATTCATTTGCGTGGCGAGTTGGGAGCGGGTAAAACCAGCTTCGCGCGAGCCCTGTTGCGCGCGGCCGGAATCACCGGAAGAATTAAAAGTCCTAGCTACGCGCTGCTTGAAAGCTATAATCTTTCTAACTTATACTTCTATCACTTTGATTTTTATAGATTTAGCGATACGCGTGAATGGGTAGATGCAGGTTTCAGGGATATTTTCCAAGATGATGCCGTAATTTTGATTGAGTGGCCTGAGCAGGCCGGCGGCCTTCTTCCCCCTCCCGACCTTGACATCAAGCTTGACTATGCTGATGTCGGGCGCAATGCCTGTCTCGCCGCCCATAGCGAAAAAGGACAAAAATGGCTGACGACACTTTCCCTGCCCGCGCCGAAACAAAACCTGCCAACGGATCCAGGCGACGCCTCTTAGCGTCCACCGGGGTTCTGCTGGCTTTTCAGGTTATTCCCTCGCTGTCACGTGCCTCGACAATTGTTGCGGTACGTACATGGCCTGCTGACGAATACACCCGCGTTACCCTCGAAATGGACACCGAGCTGAAGGCTGAGCACTTCACCCTCGACAACCCTCATCGACTTGTGGTGGACATTCAGGGTGTAACCATGAATTCCACCATCAAGGAGCTGGTTTCCAAGATCAGGCCTAACGACCCGTACATTGCATCCGTGCGTGTTGGCCAGAACCGGGCCGATGTCGTGCGTCTGGTCATGGATCTGAAGCAGCCCATTGCCCCGCAGGTTTTTACGCTAAAGCCCATAGGCGAATACAAGTACCGCCTGGTGCTCGACCTGTACCCCAAGATTGCGCAAGACCCCTTGCTGGCCATCCTGAACAACACTGAAAGTGACCCGCTGGCCTCGGTGCTTGAAGACCTGGCTCAAAACGCGCCTCTGGCCGATGCGCCCGTGCCAACCGTGCCCGGGCAAAATCTTCCGTCAAAGCCCAGTACGCCTCCGCCGCCCCGCAGGTTGCCGCCCATTGCTACAAAGCCCAACGAGCCCGCTCCTGCGCCGCCCAGCCTTACCCGGCAGCGCAGCAAGCCATTATTGATTGCCATTGACCCTGGCCATGGTGGCGAAGACCCTGGCGCCATCGGACGTGGCGGCACGCGTGAAAAAGACATCGTGCTTAGCATTGCCAAGCGGCTCAAGAAATTAATTGACGCTCAGCCCAATACGCGCGCCTATCTCACACGTGATGGCGATTACTTCGTGCCACTGCATGTGCGTGTTCAAAAGGCCCGCAGGGTAAAGGCCGACCTGTTTATCTCCGTGCACGCCGACGCCTGGATCAAGCCCAGCGCACGCGGGTCCTCGGTGTATGCACTTTCGCAAAATGGCGCCTCGAGCGCTGCCGCCCGCATGATGGCCAAACGTGAAAACGAGGCAGATCTGATCGGTGGCGTAAACCTGGGCTCGCACAATGAGCAAGTGGCAAAAGTGCTGCTTGATCTTTCAACCACAGCGCAGATTAACGACTCCATGCGCGTGGGCGATATGATTCTGGGAGAGATCGGCAAGATCAATACCTTGCACAAGCGCAACGTCGAACGGGCAGGCTTTGCCGTACTGAAGGCGCCTGATATCCCGTCCATCCTGATTGAAACGGCCTTCATCAGCAACCCTGAAGAAGAGCGTAAACTGCGCAGCGACCGCCACCAAGACCGTATTGCCCGGGCAGTTCTGGTCGGTATCAATGGCTATTTTGAGTCTAGCCCGACGCTCGCTCAGCGCAGCTAGGCATGGCATGGCATGCCGACGGTACGGCATGCCTGACACGACCTGGGTCAGGGCTTGCTCGTCTGGCCCTTGATCACGCGCCAAAGCACACCACCAACCACAGGCACGGCAGCCGCGCCAATGCCAATCAGTACAATGGTGTTCAGGTGTTCTTTGATAATGGGCACGTTGCCAAAAAAGTAGCCCAGCGTAATCAGCCCGCATACCCAAAGCAGCGCACCCACGGCATTAAACAGCTGAAACTTCAGAATGCTCATGCTGCCCACACCGGCCACAAACGGCGCAAAGGTGCGAAATACCGGCAAAAACCGCGACATAATTATGGTTTTGCCGCCGTGCTTCTCGTAAAAAGCATGGGTGCGCACCAAGGCTTTGCGGTCGAGATAGCGTGAATTACTGGTAAACACACGTGGGCCGATATATCGGCCTATATGATAATTAACCGTATTGCCTAGCACCGCAGCCACTACCAGCAACGCCGCCAACAACACGGGATCAAGCAGACCGCTGGCACCAAATGCCCCGGCAATAAACAGTAACGAATCGCCCGGTAAAAAAGGCAGCACCACAAGCCCGGTTTCACCAAATACAATCAGGAACAGAACCAGGTAGATCCATGCTCCATATTCAGCCACCCAAATACCCAAAGTCTGGTCGATATGAAGAATCATGTGTAAAAAATCAAGCATAGCGTCTACCGGAAAAAGCGGCCTGCCCGAAACTGACGAGGGTGAAGCCCACCCGCCCACCTGGCTGCCAAGGGCTAAAATCGTACCATTCTCCCAGTCTTATTACTTTGATAAATTTACGCCATGCATGAACGACGCTCCATTACCGCCCTGCCCGACCTGCTGATCAGCCAGATCGCTGCAGGAGAGGTTGTTGAGCGCCCGGCCTCCGTCCTGAAAGAATTGCTCGAAAACGCCATTGACGCAGGCGCCCGCGCCATAGAGGTTCGTCTGGATGGTGGCGGCATACGGCGTATTGCCATCAGTGATGACGGCAGCGGCATCCCTGCCGACGAAATGCACCTGGCGCTTACCCGTCACGCCACCAGCAAGATCAGCTCGCTGGACGAACTCGAGGCGGTCGCTTCCATGGGGTTCAGGGGCGAGGCACTGGCCTCGATTGCTTCGGTGTCGCGCCTTACACTCACGTCGCGAACGGCTGACGCCCCGCACGCCTGGCAGGTTACTTCCGAGTTTGAACCCCCTGTGCCCGCTTCTGGTTCAGTAGGCACCACCATAGACGTAAGACAGCTTTTTGATGATGTGCCCGCGCGCCGGAAATTTTTGCGTACCGAATCTACCGAGTACGGCCACTGTGTCGACGCGCTCGAACGCATTGCACTGGCCCAACCTCACATCGCCTTCAGGCTGTTTCACAATGACAAGCCACAACGTAACTGGCGCGCCTGTGACATGGGCCAGCGAGTACGCGATGTGCTTGGCGCCGAGTTTGTCAGCCAGGGTGTACAGGTTAGCCACGAACTTGGCCTGGTGGCGCTGCATGGCATCATCACGCGCCCCACATTCGCGCGCAGCCGCGCCGACCGCCAGTATCTCTATGTAAACGGGCGCTACGTCAAAGACCGCACCGTATCGCATGCCATACGACAGGCCTATGCCGATGTGCTGCACGGCGATCGGCAACCCGCCTATGTGTTGTTTCTTTCAACCGACCCATCGGGCGTTGATGTCAACGTACACCCCGCCAAGCACGAAGTGCGCTTTCGCAACAGCGGCGCCATCCACCGATTTGTCAGCCAGACACTGGGCGAGGCTCTGGCGGCGGCTGGCGGTCATATGCTCGACTCTGCCCAGGGCAACGCCACCCCTACAGATGCCAGCGGCACGCCGCAACCGGGGCCCGCTGAAGGGCGCGACCAGGCGGGCGCAGCAGACGGCATCCCCCCTCCAGGTCAGCCGGCACTCAGGCCCGGTGCCTTCCCGTTTGGCAGTCGCCCGCAGCAACAGCCACTGCGGCTGCGTCCAGATGACGCAGCGGGTACCGACTGGCGCGAGCTTTATCGCCCTGCCGATGACGCCTTGCATGTCAGTACGCCCGGCGCCGGCCCCTTCTCCGGGCACGCTGACGGGCTGGATGCCGCCCCCTATCAAACCTATACCACGGCAGCTGCCGGGCCTCTGACATCGCTGCCTGCCGCCATGCAACGCATGGGTGAGCCGCAAACACGGGTTCAAACTGATTCAGAGTTCCCGCTTGGCATGGCCTTGGGACAGCTTCACGGCATTTATATACTGGCGCAAAATGAGCACGGTCTTGTTCTGGTCGACATGCATGCGGCACACGAGCGGGTTGTTTATGAGCAACTCAAAAAGGCCATGGACACCCGCAGCCTGCCGCGCCAAGAGCTACTTGTTCCCGTGGTCTTCAGCGTGGCTGAAAAGGAAATCGGCCTTATCGAAGAATATACCGATACGCTGTCCGAACTGGGGCTGGACATCAGGGCAGCTGGCCCCGCCTCGGTCGCTGTGCGGGCCGTACCGGCACTGCTGGCAGGCGGTGATATCGAGTCGCTGGCACGCGGCGTATTGCGTGACCTGGCCGGCGTGGGCTCGTCGCCGCGGCTTACCGAGCAGCGCAACGAGCTGCTATCCACCATGGCATGTCATGGTTCTGTCAGGGCCAACCGTCGTCTGACACTGGACGAAATGAACGGCCTGCTACGCCGCATGGAAACCACCGAGCGGGCCGACCAGTGCAACCATGGTCGCCCCACATGGATGCAATGGCCAATTGCCGAGCTCGACCGACTCTTCATGCGCGGCCAGTAGTCAGTTGAAACGCCGCCAGCCTGCCGTCCCTGACGCAAACCGCTGCCACCACCGCTTTGGGCATGGCACCGACCACTTACGCTTCGACCACACTTGCCGATATCACCCATGAGTATGCCTGCTGGTTCTGACACGTTACCCGTTATCTGCCTGGCCGGGCCCACCGCCTCGGGGAAAAGCGCCGCAACGCTTGCTATTGCTGCACGCTGGCCAGTTGAGATTATTGTGGTTGATTCAGCCACGATTTATCGCGGCATGGATATAGGCACCGCCAAGCCCTGCGCAGCAGAGCAGGCCAAAATACCGCATCATCTGCTCGATATCCGCGACCCGGCTGAAAGCTATTCGGCGGCCGAGTTCCAGCGCGACGCCAGCACGCTTATCCCGCAAATCATCGCGCGTGGAAACTACCCGCTGCTGTGCGGGGGCACCATGCTGTATTACAAGGCCCTGCGCGAGGGTTTGAGCGACCTGCCCGAGGCCAACCCTGCCCTACGTGCGCAAATCGATCAGGAAGCCCGTGAACAAGGCTGGCCTGCCATGCACCAGCAGCTGGCATCCTTTGACGCCAAAACCGCTGAGCGGCTAAAACCTAATGACAGCCAGCGCCTGCAACGCGCCATTGAAATTTATCGCGTCAGCGGACGCACCATGACAGATTGGCTGGAGCAGTCGCGACCGCGCACGGCCACACCGTTTTCATTTATTACGCTTAGTCTGGAACCGTCGGACAGGCTGGCGCTGCATGCCCGCATTGCCGAGCGCTACCAAAGCATGATTCAGGCCGGGCTAGTGGAAGAGGTCAAGGCGCTGCACGTCAGGCCAGACTTGCATACAGGGCTGCCCTCGGTGCGCTGCGTGGGGTATCGCCAGATCTGGGACTACCTCGATGGCACGTGTACGCTGGACGCAGCCATAGAGCGTGCCATCGCCGCCACACGCCAGTTGGCAAAAAGGCAGCTGACCTGGCTGCGGTCGCAACCAGAAAGAACGATTGTTGATTGCCTGGCGCCAACAGCTGCAGCCCAGATCGCAGACGAAGTGGCCCTGCACTGGCGCTGAGCCCCCCCCAATTATTAAACGACCGTCGTTTGCGGTGCGTCAGCGCTTTCCTGGGGCACGATCTCGCCCAGGTGACTAACCTGCTCACCATGTTGGGTCAGCGTAGCGGCTATGGCGTCTGCCTGGTCAGCCGGAACAACAATAACCATGCCAATGCCGCAGTTGAATACACGATACATTTCGACGTCGTCGACGTCGCCGTTTTGCTGCAGCCAGGTAAAGAGCTCGGGCATTTGCCAGGCATCACGATGCAGGCGTGCGGCCAGACCGGGCTGAAGAATACGGGGCACGTTGTCGAGCAGACCGCCGCCCGTAATGTGCGCCAGGCCTTTAATGGCATTGCCATGTTCGGCCAACGCGGCCAACACTGACTTGACATAGATACGGGTAGGTTCCATGACGGCATCACGCAGCGGACGGCCGCCGAGTTCTTGGTCAGGCCTGGCGTTGGCATGCGTGAGAATTTTACGCAACAACGAAAACCCATTGGAGTGCGCGCCACTGGAAGCCAGGCCCAGCACCACATCACCGACAGCAATTGATTTGCCATCGATAATGCGTGATTTTTCAACCGCACCGACCGCAAAACCCGCCAGATCGTACTCACCATCGGGGTACATGCCCGGCATTTCGGCCGTTTCACCACCGATTAATGCGCAGCCTGCCAGCTCACAGCCTTTTGCAATGCCAGCTACCACGCTGGCTGCGGTGTCGACGGACAGCTTGCCGCAGGCGAAATAGTCGAGAAAATACAGAGGCTCGGCGCCCTGCACCAAAATGTCGTTGACACTCATGGCCACCAGATCAATGCCCACGGTGTCGTGACGATTCCATTCGAACGCCAGGCGCAGCTTGGTGCCCACGCCATCAGTGCCTGACACCAGCACAGGCTCTTTAAGGTGGCGCGGCACCTCGAACAATGCGCCAAACCCGCCGATTCCGGCCATGACACCTGGCCGCATAGTACGTGCCGCAAGAGGCTTGATACGATCAACCAGCGCCTCACCAGCGTCGATGTCGACCCCTGCGTCGCGGTAGGTCATGGGAGCGGAAAATTTGTTTGTCATGAGAAAAGCCGTGGGATGTGCAAGAATTGCATGTTTAGTTGAACTTGAAGGGTGATTTTACGACGAACGCGGCATTCTATGGAAAGTCGCTCGCCCTGCACAACAAAATCATGACACAACAACTGATTCTTGACCTGCTCCCACCCCCACCGCCCTCACTCGAAAACTTCGTTGTGGGCGCCAACGACGGCGTTCTCGATGCGCTTCGGCACGGCGGGCCCGGTCGAGCTATTTACCTATGGGGCCCACCCGGCGCAGGCCGCACGCATCTGTTGCGCGCCATGGCCAGCGGCGAACACGCCTATTATTCTGGCGCCGACTCGCCGCCCGGCGTGCTATCCGACATTGCCACCTCAGACACCCTGACGTATCGCCTGATCGCCATCGATAATGTCGAACTGCTCGATGAGGCAGGGCAAGCAGCCCTGTTCACCCTGTACAATCGCTGGCGTGAGGTTGCTACAGCGGATCAGGGCTTCATGCTGGTGCTGGCAGGTGACCGTGCGCCGCTGTCCATGCCGTTGCGTGAAGACCTGCGCACTCGTCTGGGCTGGGATCTGGTGTTTCGGCTTGAACTATTGTCTGATGACGACCGTGCACGGGCGCTTAATACCAAAGCCACCGAACGCGGCCTGCGTCTGGCGCCCGAGGTGGTCGCCTGGGTTCTTACCCATTACACACGCGACATGCGCATGCTGAGTGCGCTGCTTGATGCGCTTGACCGCTATTCACTTGCTAAACATCGGGCCATTACCTTGCCCCTGCTTAAAGACCTGCTGGCCTCTGGCCACCCAACCCATCATCCTGAAGACACATGACAAGCTCGCAACGCCTGGCCTTATTCGATCTGGATCACACCCTGCTTCCGCTTGACAGCGACTATCAGTGGGCCGACTTCCTCGCCCGCACCGGACGTGCAGGCGATCCGGCCGAGGCCCAGCGACGTAACGATGAGCTTATGGAACGCTATAACGCGGGCCAGCTCACGGCCGAGCAGTCGGCCGAGTTTATGCTGGGCCTGCTGACACGCGCGGCACCCGCCGAGCTCAATGCCTGGCATGAAGACTTCATGGCCAACGTCGTCATGCCCGCCATACTGCCCTCGGCACGCGCCCTCGTGCACGAACACATCAGCCGCGGCGACCTGTGCGCCATTGTGACGGCGACCAATGAGTTCGTCACCCAACCCATTGCCCGGGCTTTTGGCATACCCCACCTCATTGCCACCGTGCCCGAAATGCATCACGGTCGCTATACAGGCCGTATACAGGGCGTGGCCAGCTTCCAGGCAGGGAAAATCACGCGAGTTCATGCGTGGCTGGCCGAAATGGGGCTAACGCTCGACAGCTTTGAGGCCTCGTTCTTTTACAGCGACTCACCCAACGACTTGCCCCTGCTCGAAGTCGTTACGCACCCTGTCGCCACCAACCCCAGCCCTGCACTGCGAAAGATCGCAGAGGCCCGCAGCTGGCCCGTACTCGACCTGTTCAGCGACATGCTGGACGCAAAGTCTTAAACTATCGCAATGCTAAAGCAAACAATAAAAAACTTTGTCGGGCGTCTTTTTGCAGGCCCTGCTCGCGGGCCAGAGCGAATATCCCCCGAAAAACACGGCATCGACAAGCGCAAAGTATCGCGCCATGCCGTCAAGGTATGCGAAGTGCTGCACAATGCCGGCTACGAGGCCTACATTGTCGGGGGTGCCGTGCGCGATCTTATCGTGGGCCTGCAGCCCAAAGATTTCGACGTTGCCACCAACGCCACCCCTGAACAGGTCCGACCACTGTTTCGGCGCGCGCGCATAATTGGTCGCCGTTTTCAGCTCGTGCATGTGGTGTTCGGGCAAGAAATTATCGAAACCTCCACATTTCGGGCCATGGCCAATGGTGACGAATTCACCGACGAGCATGGTCGCATTTTGCGCGACAACCTGTTTGGCAGCCAGGAAGAAGACGCCGCACGACGCGACTTTACGCTCAATGCACTCTACTACGACCCCATCGACGAATACGTCATTGACTACCACCGGGGCGTTGCTGACCTAAAAAACCGCGTTGTGCGCATGATCGGCGACCCCGAGGCGCGCTATCGTGAAGACCCCGTGCGCATGCTGCGCGCCATGCGCTTTGCGGCCAAGCTCGACGCCACCATAGACCCGGCAACGGCCGAACCCATACAGCGCATGGCGGGGCTAATTGAGCATGTACCTGCTTCGCGCCTGTTCGATGAAACCCTCAAACTGCTAACCTGCGGCCACGCCATGGACTGCCTGCGACTGCTGCAGAAAGCAGGCTTGCACCGCGGGCTAATACCACTCATTGACCAGGTTTTTGCTGAAGAAGGCGGCGAAGAGTTCGTAGAGTTTGCCCTGGCACGTACTGATGCGCGTGTGCGAGGCGGTAAAACCGTCAGCCCAAGCTTTCTCTTCGCTGCACTACTCTGGAAGCTGGTCTACCGACGCTGGAACGAATTACGCGCGTCAGGCGAACCGGCGTCACAAGCCCTGGTACAGGCTGCCGACTCGGTTATTGAACAGCAAACACGCAAGCTGGCCATACAACGGCGCTTTCAGGCCGATATGCGCGAAATCTGGTTTATGCAGGCCCGTTTCGAGCGCGTCAACCCACGCGCCATCTGGCGCATGCTGGATCAGCCGCGCTTCAGGGCTGCCGCCGACTTTCTGCAATTGCGCGCAGAGGCTAAAGAGGTTGACAGCGTGCAGGCGCAATGGTGGATGGATCTCGCCAATGCCGACGATTCAACCCGCGCCGAAATGATCGAGTCATATCAAGAGCAAACCCGCAAAAGCGGTGCTACCGTCGCCACCAAACGACGCCGTCGCCCCCGCAAAAAACGCAGTGCAGACGTTGCATCAGCACATACCGATGGCGACTCGGGTGCGCAGCAGGCCAGCTCTGGCGCACACCACGGCAGCGCACCACAAGACTAAGCGATGGCACAAGGCATGGTTAAGCGGGTAATCACTCACCCGCACAGGCTTGTTCAGATGGCACCAGGTGCTAATGACACACACTAAGCACCCCAGTGCCCCGCCTGTACGCGCCTATGTCGGCCTGGGTGCCAACCTGGGCGACGCAGAGGCCAGCCTGCACCAAGCCATCGAGCAGCTGGCTTGTTTGCCCCACATTGAGTTTGTGCGGGTTTCTCCGTTGTACAGCAGTGCACCCGTGGACGCCAGCGGCCCCGACTATATCAATGCTGTGGCCGAGATTCTCACGTCACTCGACGCGCACGAATTGCTGTCTGTTCTTCAGCGCATAGAGCACCTGCATGGGCGCCAACGCCCATACCGTAATGCCCCGCGTACGCTGGATCTTGATCTGTTGCTTTACGGCGACCAAGATATTGATACGCCCGACCTGCGTGTGCCCCACCCGCGCATGCATGAACGCGCCTTTGTGCTGCGCCCACTCGCTGATCTGGATTCCACGCTAATGCTGGCCCAGGGTGGCCTGCACGATCTTATTGAAGCCTGCGCCGATCAGGCATTGCACCGTATCAATTAACAATGCTTGATTAGGTCGACGAATTGCTGGCGTTGCGAACGCCTGAGCATCTTTGCAGCAAACGGCCCGACAGTTTCCCAAAGCAATAGATACCCACAACGGTGCTGTGGCACCGTGTGCCAGGCGCATCCACTCACTTCGGGCGCAGCGGTGATTTCCTGCTGTGCAATGCCCGCCGAAGCGTAGATTGCGAGCCATTGCGCGCAACTCATGCCAGCGGGCACGACTACAGCCTACTGCTCACTCACCTGCGCCACTATGCGCCGTGCCCGTTCGATCACCGGCGCGTCCACCATTTGCCCGTCCAGCTGAAACGCTGACGATGCAGTGGCGTCGGCCTGTTCCAGCACACGACGGGCCCAGCTCACCTCTTGCTCGGCAGGCTGAAAAACCGTATGAATTACACCTACCTGCTTAGGGTGTATGCACAGCATGCCGCCAAAACCCATATCACGCACCTGTGTCGCCAACTGTGCCAGGCCCTGGACATCAGCAAAATTGGGATAAACCCCGTCCAGCGGTGCCGCCAGCGCATGAGCTGCACTGTGCAGCAAGATCTGGCACCGAATGTGATCCAGTAATAGTCGTGCACCTGCCGTATCGGGTGTGGTGGCCGTATCCAGCATGAGATCAAGGTAGCCGAAAGAAAGTCGCTCTATGCCACCTGCACCGGCTATCTCGGCCAAGGCCAGTACACCGCGCGCGCTTTCTATAATGGGCACAACCGGCTTGCCAACAGCCGCCACGCGGCTGACCTGAGCCGCCGACTCAGTCTTGGGCAGCATGATGCCGGCAATGGCATCGCAGTCCGCACACAATGCAAGATCATCTTCAAACCACGGCGTCGACGCATCATTGACCCGTAGCAGAAATGACGCCGGTGCGGCGGTACGAGCAAATTCACGCACATGGTCACGGGCCTGTGTTTTGGCCGTGCGCTCTACCGCATCTTCCAGGTCGATGATAACGGCGTCAGCCCCAGCCGCCAGCGCTTTTTCAAAACGCTCGGGGCGGGTGGCGGGCACAAACAGGGCACTGCGAAGTGATTTAGCAGCGCTGGTCATCAGATCATCCCCTGCTCGGTGTAGGTTTGAATTTGCTCGGGGGTATAGCCCAATTTCTGCAAGATAGCGGCAGAATGCTCGCCCAGAGCGGGTACTTTATCCATACGGGCCTGAAACTCAGAGTTCGTGGCTGGCGGAATCAATGCCGGAAGCGAGCCTACTTCGCTATCTATCTGTGTCCAGCGCGCACGTTGCTGCAACTGGGGGTGGGCCCAGACATCAGCCATGGTGTTTACGCTGGCATTGGCGATGCTGGCCGCTTCAAGTCGCTCAATAACCTGTTCACGCGTCAGCGCTGCAAACACCGTAACAATAAGCACCCGCAGTGCATCTTTGTTTTCAACGCGCTTGAAGTTGGCATTGAAACGACTGTCGTCGATGAGCTCAGGCTGGCCCAGCACGGTCGTGCAGAATGACGCCCATTCACGTTCGTTCTGCAGACCCAGCATGACCTCGCTGCCATCACCCACCGGGAAAGGCCCATAAGGGGAGATCGTGGCATGTGAGGCGCCTGCTCGGGGAGGAGGCTCGGCCCCATCGAAAGCGTAATACATGGGAAACCCCATCCACTCCACCGTACTTTCAAGCATGGTCACGTCTATACGTGAGCCCTTGCCGGTTCGCCCACGCAACAGCAGCGCCGAAAGAATACTGCTGTAGGCGTACATGCCCGCAGCAATGTCTGACATTGAGCACCCGGCTTTGGCTGGGGTTTCAGGCGTACCCGTTACCGACAAAAAGCCACTTTCGCTCTGAATAAGCAGGTCGTACGCTTTTTTCTTTTCGTAGTCGCCCCCTTCCCCATACCCGGAAATATCGCAAACGATAAGTCGGGGATACTTCTTGCTCAGCGCCTCATAGGACAGGCCCATACGTGCTGCCGCGCCGGGAGCCAGGTTTTGCACCAGCACATCGGCCTCATCCAGCAGTTTTTCCAGAACACCCGACGCGTCGGGGTGTTTCAAGTCGAGCGTCAGGCTTTCTTTGGAGCGATTGGTCCACACAAAATGAGAAGCCAGGCCCTTGACGCGCTCATCGTAGCCTCGGGCAAAATCACCCACACCCGGCCGTTCCACCTTGATGACCCGCGCGCCCATGTCGGCAAGCTGACGCGTGCAAAACGGCGCAGCGATGGCATGCTCCAGGCTGATGACAGTAATGCCGTCCAGAGGGCGCGGAGCGTCGTGAGCGGGCTTGGTAGTGGTAGTTGGCATATTTATTCTCGAGAATTCAGCTCAGAAACCGGGCGTGGCTCAACGCCACACCCTTCTTGTTTACATTGCCGGCGTAACTGTGCTTTTGTGCGCTGTGTGTGCCTGCCCGGCGCGCCGGTATCGCGCCTGGCTCGGCCTTGGGGCCCTCACACGGGCAATTAGGTGCGCAAGGGCAAAGCGGCAATCAGACGGAAAAAATCAGCTCAGCCTGGTGTGCCAGCGTACCATCCTGCTCAACCCACAGCTGAGCTTTTTCGTTGCTTTCCAGGCGGCCAGCGGCTTGAAATGGGCGCGGCGAAGTCAAAGGCCTTAACCCTCGGTAAGACATAGACTGCAGGCGCTTTTCTGGGTGTGCCTTCTGAAAAGCGCTACACATACGTGTCGCCAGCAAAGGCCCATGCACCACCAGGCCCGGGTAACCTTCAACCTCGGTGACATAAGGGTAGTCGTAATGAATGCGATGGCCGTTGTAGGTGACCGCCGAGTAGCGGAACAGCATGACCGCGTCAGGGGTAACAGATTCAGACCACTGCGCCTCAGGTGGTTCTGTGCTGCCCGTCAACTTGGGTGGGCTAGGCTCGCGATAAACAATGTCCTGCTCTTCATTGATGCACACCACGCCGTCCTGGACGTACTGGTGGTTAACCGTCACAAACAGCAGCTTCCCGGTTCGGCCTTCTTTTTCTTTTACCGCAATAATTTCTGACTTGCGTTGCGCTGGCGTGCCCACACGCAGCGGCTGGTGAAAATGCACACGCCCGCCCGCCCACATGCGGTTGCGACCCTCAATAGGCGGCAAAAAGCCCCCTCGCCGCGGATGCCCGTCCTCGCCGATCTCGGCGTATGGCACGCCCTCTACGAAGAAAGCCCACTGCCAGAGAGCAGGAAGCGCGCCGCCTGCAGCGGGGGCCGTCTCGCCGATTGCGAGCGCCACTTTGCGCACGTGCCCGATGTCAAGATTGTCTTCGGTGGACTCGGTGCGCCCTAACCAGGCGCTGAAATCTGGTGTTGTCATGTTTTATTCCGCATACTAAAAGTTCAGGCTATAGATTGCCTGAGTCGCCGTAAATCTGGAATTCGTTTTTCTGCAAGAGGCCGTTTACTTCTGCCAAAGCACTCGATGGCCATGCAGCAAAACGCAACGAAAATACGTGCTTTGCGCTACATAGAAACTTACCACAATGCAAAAGGGCCTCATGCCTCTCTGGGCCGAGTCTGGCCAGATCAGTATGAAGCCCTGCAAGGTTAAGGGGTTACGCTTAACCTTATGCCCAAATCGCCAAACGCCTTAGGGGTAGTGCCCGCTCATACCGTTTTTAAGCGCTAAAGACGCTGCGGGCCGCGGCTGAGCTTACCCGCACTCTCGTCCACGCACCTGCGCGGGTACGCCTGACAGAGGCATCAACCCCTGTACTTTTCTGCCCGTGCTCGCACCTGCGCGAGCACGCCTGACAGAGACATCAACTCCCTGTACTTTTTCTGCTCGTGCTCGCACGTGCGCGGGCATGCTGGGCTGCGTTTAATTCACCGGGATCAAAGGGATCTCGGCAATCCGGGCCTTCCATTGTTTTGGCCCCGTTTCATGCACCGACACCCCTTGGGCATCGACGGCAACGGTCACAGGCATGTCTTTGACATCAAACTCGTAAATCGCCTCCATGCCCAGGTCTTCAAAGCCGACCACCCGCGCGCCACGAATGGCTTTGGACACCAAATAAGCCGAACCACCCACAGCCATCAGATACGCAGACTTGTGCCTGCGGATGGCGTCAATGGCAACAGGGCCACGCTCTGCCTTGCCAACCATGGCGATCAGGCCCGTCTGGTCGAGCATCATGTCGGTAAACTTGTCCATGCGGGTTGACGTCGTTGGACCTGCAGGCCCGACCACTTCGTCACGCACAGGGTCGACAGGGCCTACGTAGTAAATAACGCGGTTGGTAAAGTCTACGGGCAGTTTTTCACCATTGGCCAACATGTCCTGAATGCGCTTGTGGGCCGCGTCGCGGCCTGTCAGCATCTTGCCCGAAAGCAACAGGGTCTGTCCTGGCTTCCAGCTTGCCACTTGCTCAGGCGTGAGCGTGTTCAGGTCAACCTGCAGCGACTTGTTGTAATCAGGCGCCCAGTGCACATCAGGCCAGGTATCCATCGGAGGCGGCGTCAGCTCAGCCGAGCCAGAGCCATCAAGCACAAAGTGCACGTGACGCGTCGCGGCACAGTTGGGGATCATGGCCACAGGCTTGGAGGCGGCATGGGTCGGAAATGTATTGATCTTGACATCCAGCACCGTGGTCAGGCCACCCAAACCCTGGGCGCCGATACCCAGCGCATTGACTTTTTCGTACAGCTCGAGTCGCAGCTCTTCAATCTTATTTTGCGGCCCACGCTGCTGCAGTTCGTACATATCGATGTCTTCCATCAACGACTGCTTGGCCAGCAGCATGGCTTTTTCTGCCGTACCGCCAACGCCTATGCCCAGCATGCCGGGAGGGCACCAGCCAGCCCCCATAGTCGGCACGGTTTTCAGCACCCAGTCGACCAACGAATCACTGGGGTTAAGCATGACAAACTTGGCTTTGTTTTCAGAGCCACCACCTTTGGCTGCCACCTGCACGTCAAGCTTGTCGCCTTCGACCAGCTCGACGCTGACAATACAGGGGGTATTGTCGCGGGTGTTTTTGCGGGTAAACAGGGGGTCGGTCAGAATAGACGCCCGCAAGGGGTTGTCAGGGTTCAGATACCCCTGGCGCACTCCTTCGTCACAGATTTCCTGCATGCTGCGCTGACTGTCAAAGCGCACGCCCATGCCAACCTTTAAAAACACGTTAACAACGCCAGTATCCTGGCAAATTGGCCGGTGCCCTTCGGCACACATGCGCGAGTTGGTCAAGATTTGCGCAATCGCATCTTTGGCTGCGGGGTTTTCTTCACGCTCATAGGCACGGGCCAGGTGCTGGATGAAATCGGCGGGGTGATAAAAACTAATGAACTGAACCGCGTCTGCAATAGACTGGATCAGATCACTCTCTTTAATAACGGTAGTCATAAGATAAGCTCAATCGTAAAAAGGGCGAGCCATCCTGACCCGCCGTGATGCTGATGTAAAAAAGGTTATTTACCTGTCCAGACAGGTTTGCGCTTTTCGGCGAAGGCGGTTGCGCCTTCTTTGGCGTCTGCCGAGGTAAAGATATGGGCGATGCGAGGGCGCTGCAGGTCAAACATGTCAGACTCGCGCCAGTCGCGCGACTCACGCACCACCGACTTGGCCGTACGCACAGCCAGCGGGCCATTGGCCGCAATAATACGCCCCAACGCCAGTGCGCCTTCAAGCGCCTGCCCTGGCTCGGTCACACGATTAACCAAGCCATAACCGGCCATACGATCAGCCGGGAAAAACTCGCCTGTCAGTACAGCCTCCATGGCGATATGGTAGGGAATGCGGCTGGGCAAGCGCAGCATGCCGCCCGAACCTGGCACGATACCGCGCTTGACTTCGGGTACCCCAAAGCTGGCATTGCTGGCTGCAACGATAAGATCACAGGCCAGGGCAATTTCAAAGCCTCCTGCCAGTGCATAGCCTTCAATGGCGGCAATCAGGGGCTTGCGCGGAGGCTTTTCGCAAATGCCGGCAAAGCCGCGATCGCCCACGTATGGGCGCAGGCCTTCGCGCGCAAAGGCTTTCAGATCCATACCTGAACAGAATGTATTGCCGGCACCCGTAAGCACGCCCAGCACAATGTCATCGTCGCTGTCGAGGCGGTCAAGTGCGGCGGCCAGTTGCCGGGCGGCATCCATGTTGATGGCATTGCGCGCCTCGGGGCGATTAAGCGTAATGACCAGCATCTGGTCGATGACCTCTGTTTTTACCAAGTCTGACATAAACCATCCTCGTGAAATCTGCTCGCCTGATTCGGCAAGTACAGGAATACAAAAAGCACAGCAAAACCAGGCAAACAGCGTGCATCACACATACACAGACCTGGCAACGGCCTTCTTTGTCGCGGAACCAGTTAAAATCGTACACTTTTGCGGCACTTCGCTTTACTGGCCATCGCTCATGCTCACTTTTCAGCAAATCATTTTAACGCTACAGCAATATTGGGACCGCCAAGGGTGTGCGCTCCTGCAACCCTATGACATGGAAGTCGGTGCGGGCACCTCGCATACCGCCACGTTTCTTAGGGCTATCGGGCCCGAACCATGGCGCGCTGCCTATGTGCAGCCATCCCGCCGCCCCAAAGATGGACGCTACGGCGAAAACCCCAACAGGCTGCAGCATTATTACCAATATCAGGTCGTACTGAAACCGGCACCGCCTGAAATCCTTGATCTGTACATCGGCTCGCTTGAAGCGCTGGGCATCAACCCTAAAGAACATGACATCCGGTTTGTCGAAGATGACTGGGAAAACCCCACGTTGGGTGCCTGGGGTCTGGGCTGGGAAGTCTGGCTCAATGGCATGGAAGTCACGCAATTTACGTACTTTCAGCAAGTGGGCGGGCTAGACTGCACGCCTGCCACAGGCGAAATCACTTATGGGCTCGAGCGTCTGGCCATGTATCTGCAAGGTGTTGAAAGTGTCTACGACCTGGTCTGGACGGACGGCGCACACGGCCAAAAAATCTACTACCGCGACGTGTTCCACCAGAACGAGGTTGAGCAGTCAGCCTATAACTTCGAGCATGCCTCAACCACCATGCTGTTTGCCCATTTCAATGATTACGAGGCCGAGGCCCAGCGCATGATTGCCGTGCCGCTCGCGTTGCCCGCCTACGAAGTCACCCTGAAGGCCGCCCACACATTTAACCTGCTTGATGCGCGTGGCGCCATCAGCGTCACCGAGCGGGCGGCCTACATGGGGCGTATTCGCAACTTGTCGCGAGCGGTTGCACAAGCGTATTACGACTCACGCGAACAATTAAATTTCCCCATGCTTGCCCCGTCCACCGCAGAGGCCGCAAAATGAGTAACGAGACACCACTGCACCCACTGCTGATCGAACTGCTTACTGAAGAGCTCCCCCCCAAGGCATTGAACAAGCTGGGGCAGGCCTTTGCCGAAGGGCTGCGCAAGGTGCTGGCACAGCACCAGTTGCTGTCCGCCGACTGCAAAACCACTGACTTTGCCACGCCACGCCGTCTGGCCGTGCACTTTGACGCCGTACTGGGCCAGGCGCCTGACCTGCCCTATACCGAAAAGCTCATGCCCGCCAAAATCGGCCTCGATGCAAGCGGCAACATGACGCCAGCCCTCATCAAAAAGCTCGCCAGCAAAGGCCTGCAAGACACGCCTGCCTCGGCGCTCATTCGCGAGTCTGACGGCAAGCAAGACTACCTGTACGCAAAAGGCGTGGCACGCGGCAAAGCGCTGGCCGAAGGCCTGCAAGAAGCCCTCGACTATGCCCTCACCCACCTGCCCATACCAAAAGTCATGCGTTACCAACTGGCCGACGGTGTCACCAGCGTCAAGTTCGTACGACCTGCGCACGGCCTGATCGCCTTGTGGGGCGACACCGTCATCGCTGTGCAGGCGTTGGGCCTTAACGCCGGTCGCGATACGCAGGGTCATCGCTTTATGTGCGACCAGCCCCTCTCCATCACATCGCCCGACACCTACGCGCAGCAGTTGCTCGATCAGGGCAAGGTGGTGGCGTCATTCGATCAGCGCAAGGCGCAGATCAACCAGCAGCTGCAAGAAAAAGCACAGGCGCTCAACGCCACCCTGGGCGACAGCCCCGAGGTCGGTGCCCTGCTTGACGAAGTTACTGCCCTGGTGGAGCAGCCCACTGTTTACGTCGGCCAGTTCGAAGAGCAGTTTCTGCAGGTGCCACCTGAGTGCCTCATTCTGACCATGCGGCTTAACCAAAAGTACTTTCCTTTGTTTGAGCCAGACAGCGGTGCCCTGACTCATCGCTTCCTCATTGTCAGCAATATGCTGGCAGCTGATCCAAGCAATATCATCGAAGGCAATCAGCGCGTTGTGCGCCCACGCCTGGCCGATGCCCGTTTCTTTTTCGACACCGACCGCAAAGTTACGCTGGCCGACCGTGTCGACGATCTCGCCACCAGCGTGTACCACAATAAACTGGGTTCGCAACGTGAGCGCACCGAGCGCGTGCGACACATAGCGCGTTATATCGCCGACCAGCTTGGTGCCAATGTACAGCATGCTGATCGGGCAGCCCTGCTGGCCAAAGCCGACCTGGGCTCTAACATGGTGGGCGAGTTTCCCGAACTGCAAGGGGTTATGGGCGCCTATTATGCAGCCGCCGACGGCGAGCCTGATGAGGTCGTCCGCGCACTGCGTGACCAGTACCGCATCCATCTTGACCAGCCCGTCAGTGCCAGCACGCTTACCGCAACCATACTGTTTATTGCCGACCGCGTCGAAACCCTGGTGGGTATCTGGGGCATAGGTCTGGCACCTACGGGCGAACGCGACCCCTTCGGTCTGCGCCGCGCTGCGCTAGGCATTATCAGTGCGTTTGAGCAGCTACAAGCAGGCGGCTTTCTCAAAACCAGCGACAGCACCACACTCAGTTTGTCCCAACTTCTGCAGGTCGCATCTGGCTCGTTCTCAGCGGGTGTCATCGCCGACGCAACCGTCGCCGAAATTCAGACATTCATTTACGAACGCTATCGCAATCAGCTCGCCCAGCATGCCGACCGCAACGTGGTCGATGCCGTCATCGCCATCCAGCCCCCTTTGCACCAGGTAGCAGCACGCGTACAAGCCTGCGCGGGGTTTGCACAACGTCCCGAGGCAGAAAGCCTGGCTGCCGCCAACAAACGCATTGGCAATTTGCTGCGCAAGGCCGAGGAAACGCCCGGAGCCATTGACAGCAGCCGCCTCAATGAGCCAGCTGAAAAAAGCCTAGCCGACGTCATTGCAAAACTTGGCCCACAAGCCCGTAGCCAGTACGCTGATGGCGAGTTTGGTGCCAGCATGGCCACCATGGCCCAAGCGCGCGACGCCGTGGATGCATTCTTTAACGACGTTATGGTTATGGCTGACGATCCTGCCGTCCGCGCCAATCGTCTGGCCCTGCTCGCACAACTGCATGGCCTGATGAACCAGGTGGCCGATATTTCGAGGTTGGCCCGGTGAAGCTCGCTATTCTCGATCGCGACGGCGTCATCAATCATGAAAGCAAAGATTTCATCAAGACGCCAGACGAGTGGGTCGCCTTGCCTGGCAGCCTCGACGCCATTGCACGTCTGTCACAGGCAGGCTGGCGAGTCGTCATTGCCACCAATCAGTCAGGCCTCGCACGGGGGCTGTTCAGCATGGATTCGCTCAACGCCATTCATGCCAAACTGCGCCGCGAGGTTGCACAGGCAGGCGGCATCATCGACGCTATCTTTGTCTGCCCGCACGGTCCTGACGACGGCTGCGAATGTCGCAAGCCCAAGCCGGGCATGTTTCTCGACATTGCGCGGCGCTACGAAATTGACTTTTCCCGTGTGCCTTCAGTAGGTGACTCCCTGCGAGACTTGCAGGCGGCCTCAGCCGCAGGCTGCAAGACCTGGCTGGTGCTCACCGGCAACGGTGCCAAAACACAGCACCAGGGCAAGCTACCGCCTGGCACCCAGGTTCGCGACAACCTGGCTTCGGTCGTAGAGGCCTGGCTCACTGAGGAATCCGCATAATGGCTTTGCTGCGCGCAACCCTGTATCAACTTTTTCTGATCATTACTGTCATCCCCTATGCCATAGCCTGCATTCTGTGGGCTCCGTTGCCGCTAAGCTGGCGTTATCGTCTGACCATCGGCTGGCCGCGCATGGCCATATGGGCCGCAAAAGTTATTCTCGGCATACGCTGGCAGTTAAAAGGCGCCGAAAACCTGCCTGATGGCCCAGCCATTCTTTTGTCCAAGCATCAGTCCGCCTGGGAAACCATGTTCCTGATCGCCTATATGCCACGTCAGCTGTGTTTTGTTTATAAACGCGAGCTGCACTGGGTACCTTTCTTCGGCTGGGGTTTGGCTTTACTGCGCATGATCCCCATCAACCGTTCACGCGGACGCGATGCCTTCGAACAGGTCGTTCGCGTTGGTCAGCAACGCATTAATGACGGCCGATGGCCTATACTGTTTCCAGAAGGTACGCGCACAGCACCCGGGCATCAGGGCCGATACAAGCTGGGTGGTGCCCTGCTTGCTACGCGTACCAATACGCCTATTATCCCGGTGGCGCACAATGCCGGCGAATGCTGGCCGCGCAAGGCATTTATCAAAAAGCCGGGTCTGGTAACCGTATCTGTGGGGCCGCTTATCTATCCCGACGGCCTGACCGCAGACCAAGTCAACGAAAAAGTTCGCACCTGGATCGAAAATGAGATGCGGGTGCTCAATCCTGAGCGCTATGAGCGTAGTTAACCAACTCGATCTTTTTACCGACCACCCCTCTTCAAGCAGCCTTCCGTCTGACCCCCCGCTTGATGCATCTGTGCGCCCGGCCACTAACCTGAACGCTCCACTGCGCGCGGCCCCACAGCCCATAACCCCAACGCCGCGCCCACCCACACTGCCAGACGGCGCACGCTGGCGCGAGGTAGCCACGCCCGCGCAAAACATCGGCTACGTGCTGCGCCGTTCACGCCGAAAAAGCATAGGCCTGGTCATCAATGATGACGGGCTGCAGGTAACCGCGCCGGGCTGGGTGCCATTGGGCCAGATCGATTCGGCTGTCATCGAAAAGCATCAATGGATTGTCAGTAAACTGCGGGTACGTCAGGCGCGCCAGCAACAGCTGGCCACCGCCGACACCCAATGGCAGCAAGGCGGCCAGGTGCCCTATTTGGGGCGACGCATTGTGCTGGTGCTTGAGAGCTCACGCAAGGCGCCCGAATTTGACGGGCAACTCTATATGCCTACAGAGGGCGATATCCTCAACCTTGCCCTGCCCATCGATGCCGATAGAGAGCGGGTGCGTGACAGTGTGCATGCCTGGCTGCAACAGCGAGCACGCACCTGGTTCGACCAACGTCTCGACTATTTTCTGCAGGCCAACCAGCTCAGCATACGCCGCTGGCGCATGTCATCGGCCGCGACACGGTGGGGTTCGTGCAGCAGTGATGGCAACATTATGCTGAACTGGCGACTGATACACTTCGATCATGGCATTATTGATTACGTCATCGCGCACGAAATAGCGCATTTGCGTGAAATGAACCACAGCAAGGCCTTCTGGCAAGAGCTGGGCCGTATATTGCCAGGCTTTGAAAAAGCACGCGACGCCCTGCGTCAATATGACCCGGGCTCATTACCGCTGCTGTAGGGCAATTGATACACAGCCGTCCTGGTTGATCCGGCTGCGAACAACCCAATTTATCAGGAGTAAACCGAATGCGAATTCTACATACCATGTTGCGAGTGGGTGATCTTGACCGCTCACTGGCGTTTTATACCGACGTACTGGGCATGCGCCTGTTACGGCGCAAAGACTACCCCGATGGCAAGTTCACACTGGCCTTTGTGGGTTACCAAGAAGAAAGCGAAGGGGCTGTGCTTGAGCTGACCCACAACTGGGACACTGCCAGCTATGACCTGGGTAATGCTTATGGGCATATCGCCCTTGAGGTCGAAGATGCCTATGAAGCCTGTACGAAGATCAAAGAAAAAGGCGGCAACGTGGTAAGGGAAGCAGGGCCCATGAAACATGGCGCAACCGTAATCGCCTTCGTCGAAGACCCCGATGGCTACAAAATCGAGCTCATACAGCGTAAAAACCGCAACGATTAACGGACAACCTCCCCCGCCCCGTGCGCGGGGCTTATCGTTCACTCAGTCAGCGTACCGGCCAGATCAACCACATAGGGTTGATCTGGCCGCTTTGTTTGCATCGCACACTACAACAACGCAAGACAGGGCTTTACTTTAGCGCCTTGCCAGACAGGCGCTTGTTGCACCCATTAAACATGCGCCCGGGCCAGCTCATCAAACGCAAAGTCATCTACCTCAATGACGGCAGCGACAGCCTCTTCAGCCGCTTTGAGCACACCGGCCTGCGCGTCGCTAATGGCACCACGCTCATGGGCAACACGCCAATCGTGCAGCCCGCCCTGCCGTATGCGGTCAAGCACAGGCTGCGCATCGACCACCAGCTGGAAAGCGCGCTCCAACTGCTCGACACTGCTGCTGTCGTGACCATCCCAGACAGCGCCCACCAAACGGTCGCGTGCCGTGGAGGGCTCGAGCAGAATGTCTGCACACGCCATGGTGGTGCGGTCTGATGGCGCGCGCGCATGCGACCATGGCGGAAGCACAAGCAGCCGCAGCACCCACGCAACAGGCCGTGATGGAAGGTTGCTTAGCACTTCGCCCATGCGCCGGTCTATAGTCGAAAAGCCTTGTTGCATGCAAAGATGCAGCAGCGGCAGATCGGCTTCGTGACAACCCTCATCACGCCATCGCTTGAGTACCGCCGACAACAGGTAAAGCTCGGAAAGAACATCTCCCAGGCGGGCTGAAATCATTTCCTTGCGCTTGAGCTCGCCACCCAGCGTAACCAGGGCCATTTCAGACACCAGCGCAAACGCCGACGTCCAACGCCCCATTTCACGGTACAGGGGCGCCGCCGCACCCGCACCCTTGGGTGAACTGCCCAGTTTTCCCGCCGTCCAGCCCATGCCGATGGCGCGCAAGGCGTTCTTGAAACTATGCCCCAAATGCTGCCAGAGCACGGCATCAAAATCGTCTTCGCCTGCAGCCCGGTCGGGATTATTGAGCGCGAGAATTTCTCGCATGAGGTATGGGTGGGCGCGCACCGCCCCCTGACCAAACACAATAAGATTGCGCGTAAGAATATTGGCGCCTTCGACCGTGATGGCCACGGGCACAGCGCGGTACAGATTGCTCAGATAGTTGCTGGGCCCGTCAATAACGGCTTTGCCAGCATGGATGTCCATGGCATCGTTAACCGATTGCCGCATGCGCTCGGTGGCATGCAGCTTCATAATGGCCGACACCACAGCCGGTTTCAAACCCGTTTGCAGGCCCGCCATTGTGCAGCGCCGCGCCGCTTCGACCACGTACGCATTGGCGGCCAACTGGCCCAAGCGCTCTTTAATACCTTCGAACCGACCCACCGGTATGCCAAACTGCGAACGCACACGCGCATAGGCCCCTGAAACATGCGCCGTAAATACGCACGCGGCTGCCGACAGTGATGGCAACGAAATACCTCGCCCTGCCGCCAGCGCACTCATTAGCATCTTCCAGCCCTGCCCGGCCTTTTCAGGCCCCCCGATAAGTGCATCTATGGGCACGAACACATCGTGCCCTTCAGTCGGGCCATTAAGAAAAGCCTGCCCTGCGGGAAGATGACGACGGCCTGTAACAACACCCGGCAAATGGGTAGGCACCAGCGCCACGGAAATACCCGGTTCTTTTTCGTCTCCGAGCAAGCCATCAGGGTCAGAAAGTTTGAAGGCAAGCCCCAGCACCGTGGCCACCGGGCTCAGCGTGATGTAGCGTTTGCGCCAGTTAAGACGAATACCCAACGTGGGTTCGCCCTCGACATCCTGCATGCAGACAACGCCAGTGTCGGTCATGGATGCGGCGTCGGAGCCTGCCTCTGGGCTGGTAAGACCAAAGCAGGGAATTTCTTCACCACGCGCCAGACGCGGCAGCCAATAGCTACGCTGCTCAGGGGTGCCAAATTGCATCAGCAACTCGCCTGGGCCCAGCGAGTTGGGCACCATGACGGTGACGCCCGCTGTCACGGAGCGCACGGACAACTGACGCACGACCTCAGAATGCGCATACGGCGAAAACCCAAGCCCGTCGTACTCTTTGGGAATAATCATGCCAAAGAAACCCTGCTGCTTCATAAAAGCCCATACATCAGGCGGCAGGTCGGCGTCTTTCCAGCTAATTTGCCAGTCGTTCAGCATGCTGCACAACTGGGCCAGCGGCCCGTCGATAAAGGCCTGTTCATCAGCCGTTAACGTAACAGGCGGAAGATCCAGCAATGCATCCCAATCGGGCTTGCCCGAAAACAGCTGTGCGTCCCACCAGACATCACCCGCATCAATCGCCTCTTGCTCTGTTGCCGACAGCGATGGCATGGCTTTGCGCCCCATGCGATACAGCGGCTCGGTTAACCACCGGCGACGCCAGGCTCTCCAGTTCATACAGCCCCCCATAAACAACACAATTCGATAAAACCATTATCCCTCGAAACACGGGCGGCAGTGAAGTCTGCGACAATCATGGCTGCCAACCAAACGCCCTGCACACCGCCATGCTCAATACGCTCTGGCTTGCCTTTTTTATTGTCGCTTCGATCTCTGGCCTGTTCCAGTGGGTCGTGCTGCATGACGCCGAGGTATTCGGTCGTATCGTACGCAGTCTGTTCGACATGGCTGATCTGTCAGTGCAAGTGATGATTCTGCTGTTTGGCACATTGACACTTTGGCTGGGTTTTTTGCGTATTGCCGAAGCGGCCGGTCTGGTGGAAAAGCTTGGGCAACTGCTGGCACCGCTGTTCCGGCGACTGATGCCTGGCGTACCTGCAGGCCACCCGGCGCTGGGCCTGATCACGCTTAACTTTGCCGCCAACGGCCTGGGTCTGGACAATGCGGCAACGCCAATCGGCTTGCGCGCCATGCGAGCGTTGCAAAGCCTCAACCCCGAGCCAAAAACCGCCACCAATGCCCAGATTCTTTTTCTGGTGCTTAACTCTTCGTCGCTGACACTGCTGCCGGTCACTATTTTTATGTACCGCGCCCAGCAAGGTGCCCCTGACCCCACCATGGTGTTTTTGCCCATTCTGCTGGCCACCTCGGCATCATCACTGGTTGGGCTGCTGTCTGTAGCGGTCATGCAGCGTATCCGCCTGCAAGACCCCGTCGTTCTGTTGTGGTTGGGCGGTCTGGTGCTGATACTGGGCACGTTCATGGCGGTACTGGCCACGCTCAGCACGGCTGCGATTGCGACGTTTTCTTCACTCACGGGCAACCTTGCGCTGTTCTCCATCATCATGCTGTTTCTGATCGTCGGGGCGTATAAAAAGGTTGCCGTCTACGAGTGTTTTGTCGAAGGCGCCAAAGAAGGCTTTGATATCGCAAAAAGCCTGTTGCCCTATCTTGTCGCCATGCTGTGCGCCATTGGCGTGCTAAGAGCCTCTGGCGCACTTGATGCTGCGCTTGACGCCATCCGCTGGGCTGCCACGGGGCTCAACCTGGATACCCGTTTTATCGACGCCCTGCCCACCGCCCTGGCCAAGCCTTTCTCAGGCAGTGCGGCACGTGCGCTGCTTATCGAAACCATGCAGCATTTTGGGGTAGACAGCTTTCCTGCCCTGCTCGCCGCAACGGTGCAAGGCAGTACCGAAACCACGTTTTATGTGCTGGCTGTTTATTTTGGCGCGGTAGGCATACAGCGCGCGCGGCACGCAGTGGGCTGCGCGCTGCTGGCCGATCTGGCGGGCGTGCTGGCTTCTATTGGCATCTGCTACTGGTTCTTCGGCTAAATGACAAACTTTTAACAACGAGTTTATTGGCCCGTCGATCTGCCGTGCAGACGCGGCAGCCGGCACATTCTAGCCAGGCAAGTGTGGTCAGCCTATTGCAGGCCACCAAGCACTATTGTTTAAGCAAAGCGGCCAGCGTTTTATATTGCCTGACCGCCCAGGGCGGCGGCCGGCGCCTGACGGCCTGTCAACAGACAGGCGTCGCCGCCCTTTCGCACATTGGCATCTACCGTCCCCCGTGCTATTTCACGGCGGTTTACTGGGTCGATGTTTTCAGGTCAAACAAGCTGGTAACTTCTGCGTCGAGCACCTGCTCGTCCCGCTGGTTGTACAGGCGCCAGGCCCAGCGCACAATTCCGAGCTCTTTACGCGTTTCAGACGTACGCACCGAGTTGACCACGGCTTCAAGTCGCAAGGCATCACCGGCCCGCACAGGGTGGAGCCAACGCAGCTTTTCGAGGCCTGGCGAACCAAATGACTCAGAGTCATGCAATACAACATCTACTGCCATTCGCATGGCCAGCGAGCAAGTCAGCCAACCGCTGGCAATCAGGCCATCCCATCGGCCCTCATGGGCACGCTCGGCATCCACATGAAACCACTGGGGGTCATAGGCCTTGGCAAAGGCCAGCATTTCGGCCTCATCAACCATCACCGGCGGGTGCTCAATCACCATACCGACTTTGAATTCACTGAATTTCATGAACACTACTCCGGGTAAGCCCAATACGAAAATGAGGCAGATGACAAGGTCTGCCCGGGCTAAACTTATTATTGACAGGCCAACCTTACAGTTTACCCTTGAAGCAATTTTGTTGCGAATTTGGGTGAGCACGAATAGACAAAGACGGCATTATATTGGCCCTGACTATTGGGTATGACTACTGGCCCTGACTATTGGGTATGACTATTGGCTTTGGCCAATATATCGCTGTCACGTTCTCCCGCCTCAATACGTGGCATCCACTGACACACAAAAAATCTGTTACGTGCCAGATGAGCCAAATGCAGCAGCAGCTCGCCCTATACGGTCATTAACCGCGCGCCAGGCTTCCGTGCCAGGCGGTTGCTCGATATAGATGCAGTCGTAATCCTGGGCATCGAGCGCCCTCAGCACTGCGTAGAGGTCACGGG
Organism: Alcaligenaceae bacterium; assembly: GCA_013416395.1. GTDB lineage: Bacteria > Pseudomonadota > Gammaproteobacteria > Burkholderiales > Burkholderiaceae_B > Allopusillimonas. The sequence continues at coordinate 53,061 of JACCEP010000002.1, read as the reverse complement.
CAAAAAGCGCTGGGTCACACGAGCAGACCCGCCAATCAATATGGCTTGCCGACGCATCGGGGGGGGCTTCAAACACCAGTGCCACCACGCGACGATTTTCGGCATGCGATGGCATCAACGCATTACGCGCCATGGCCAGCACCTGAGCGCGCGTCACCAGCCGCAACGGCGTGTGGGGCGCATAATGCGCCTTGAGCGAGCCAGAAACCCTGGGGGCGGAGGCATCGGGCCGCGCAGGCGGCTTGCCCAGCACACCTGCAAGCTGTTCGGCCGTAATATGCCCTGGACGCAACAATACAGGCCCGATGCCGTCATCCAGGCGCGATACATCCACAATGGTTGACTCAATGCCTACGTTTGAAGGCCCACCTTCCAGCACCATCAGGCGATCTTCACCCAGTTCGGGAAACTCGGCACGCACATGGGCAGCCTGCGTCGGCGACACCTGCCCGAACTTATTGGCCGACGGTGCAGCCACCCCACCCTGACCACTCGGCTTCAGGCGCGCAAATTCACGTAACAATGCCTGAGCCACGGGGTGCGAAGGGCAGCGCAAACCTACACTGCTTTGCCCGCCACTGACAGCGGCAGGAATATGACTGGCTCGCGGAAGAATAAGCGTAAGCGGACCGGGCCAGAACGCCTGTATCAATGCACGGGCCTCGGCCGGTATGGACGCAGCCCAATAAGTCAGGTCGGCTTCGGGCGCTACATGAACAATGACGGGATGATTAGCGGGCCGGCCCTTGGCCGCATAGATGGCGGCAATCGCATCAGGGTTCTCGGCGTCGCCACCCAGCCCATAAACGGTTTCGGTGGGAAACGCCACCAGCCCGCCAGCGGCCAGCTTTTGTGCTGCCTGCGCCAACAGGCGTGACATATCGGGCGAATTCATGATTGATAGTCAATGCCCAGGGCCGCTGCCACGTGCCCGGCTGCCGCCTGCGCATCGGCCAGCGTGTGGCCGAGTATATTTATATGCCCCATTTTGCGCCCTTGGCGCGGCTCGGTCTTGCCATACAAATGCAGGCAAGCGCCCGGTACGCCAAGCACTGACGCCCAGTCGGGTTCGCGCTGATGACCGCTGGCGGGGTCAAACCAGATATCGCCCATTACGTTAAGCATGACGACGCTGGCCAGACACTGCGTAGTGCCCAAGGGCATACCAGTCATGGCACGCACCTGCTGTTCGAACTGGCTCGTTACGCAAGCATTCATGGTGTAGTGGCCGCTGTTGTGCGGGCGCGGTGCGATCTCGTTGATGATCAGGCTACCGTCTTCAAGCACAAAAAACTCTACGCACAGCACACCTACGTAGCCAAGCGCTTCATCGATGCGCACGGCGGCGGCACCGGCCTGGGCATCAATGTCACCACCACTTTGGGACGCATCGACCGTCGATACAGCGAGAATGCCGTCACGATGCTCATTGCGCGCAGCCGGATAAAGCACGGTCTGGCCATCATGGCCCCGGGCCACGACAACAGATAATTCAAACGCCAGCGGCAGCATGGCCTCAAGCACGCAACTCGCACCCTCAAACTGCCTGAACGCGGCCAGGGCCTCATCGCGCGTTTTGACACGCGCCTGCCCTTTTCCGTCGTAACCGAGCCTGGCTACCTTGAGAATGCCTGGAAAGAGTGCATCGGGCGCGGAGACAATATCGGCCTGGTCTTGCACGGCCACATGAGGTGCAACCGGCACGCCAGTACCCTGGATGAAGGCTTTTTCGAGAATACGATCTTGCACAATGGCCACCGCGTCAGCACCCGGGCTGACCCGCGTGCCATGCGCCAGTATGCGCAGACTCTCGGCGGGCACATTCTCGAACTCGGTACTGACTGCGTCGCACATGGACGACAGACGAGCCAGGGCCTCGGCGTCTGTATAACCCGCCCTGATATGGCACTCTGCAACCGACCCGGCAGGGCTATTTTCAGCGGGATCAAGCACAGCCACCTTGTAACCCAGGCTTTGCGCCGCATGACAAAACATACGCCCCAATTGCCCGCCTCCAAGCATGCCGAGCCAGCTGCCCGACACTACAGGTGTTGTGGCGGAGCGCGTCATACCGGCACCACCATGGCGCGCGCGGCATCGGTTTGTTTTGCCCTGTATGCAACCAGCTTTTCGCGCAACGCGTCATCGGTGGTGGCCACGCAGGCCACAAGGTGGAGTGCTGCGTTGGCGGCCCCTGCCTCGCCAATGGCAAAGGTGGCGACCGGCACCCCTTTGGGCATCTGTACGATGGAAAGCAAGGAGTCTTCACCGCGCAAATAACGCGACGGCACCGGCACCCCAAAAACGGGCACAGGCGTAAGTGCGGCCATCATGCCTGGCAAATGCGCCGCCCCGCCTGCCCCTGCAATAATGCCCCGCAACCCTCGCTCAGTAGCGCTGGCACCATACTCAACCATATCGTGCGGCATGCGATGAGCAGAAACCACGCGCACCTCGTGCGCAATGCCGAACTCTTCGAGCACTGCTACGGCATGCTTCATGATGTCCCAGTCGCTGGAGGAGCCCATGATAATGCCGGCCACGGGCGCTGCTGTGCCCTGGCCAATGCGAGTCGTGAGTGGTGTCTGATCTGGCGTGTAACGCCCTGTCTGTTCGGTCATATGCGTGTCGGTAAAAATGGGGTTAGATCAGGGCGGCGGCCCCGACCACGCCCTCTGGCGGTATCAGTCGCCCTGGGTAAGGCGCGTCAAGGCCTCGCGATATTTGTCAGCGGTCTTCTGGATGACATCTGCAGGCACCTTGGGCGCAGGCGGCGTTTTGTCCCATGGCTGGGTTTCGAGCCAATCGCGCACAAACTGCTTGTCAAACGAGGGTGGGCTAATGCCTTCTGCGTACTGGTCAGCAGGCCAGAAACGTGAGGAGTCTGGTGTGAGCACTTCGTCCATCAGATGCAGGCGACCTGCTTTATCGAGGCCGAACTCAAACTTGGTGTCAGCAATAATAATGCCCTTGCTTCGGGCGAACTCGGCCGCTTCAGCATACAGCTTGAGCGTAATGGAGCGAATTTCTTCAGCCAGCTCGCTGCCTACCTGCTTTACGACAAAATCAAAATCAACATTTTCATCGTGAGACCCAAACTCTGCTTTGGCGGCAGGAGTAAAAATGGGTTGAGCCAGCTTGCTTGCCTGCTTGAGCCCCGGAGGCAAGGCTATGCCGCATATTGCACCGGTAGCCTGGTAGTCTTTCCAGCCCGAGCCAATTAAATAGCCGCGCGCCACGGCCTCGACCATAATGGGCTCAAGGCGTTTGACCACCATGGCACGACCGATAACCTGATCGCGCTCTGCCGGCGTAACAACGCTTTGTGGATCAATACCAGTTGCATGGTTGGGCAGCACGTGGCCCAACCGGCCCAGCCAGAACTCGGTCAGCGCAGTAAGCACCTCACCCTTGCCCGGAATAGGGTCATCAAGAATGACGTCAAACGCAGAAATGCGGTCAGACGCAACAATGAGCAGTTTGTCGTCGCCTACCGCATACATGTCGCGAACTTTGCCACGGCCCAGCAGGGGTAATGAAGTAATGGTTGATTGATGCAGGGCCTGCGCCACGGTTTATCCTTGAGAAGAAAACACCCCGCCCGGCAATGGCCGGGCGGGATGCGTGTCAGAGAAACAGCAAAAACATTACTGAACGACCTGAGCCAGTTCGCCGGCAGCATATCGACGAGCCATTTCGTCGAGGGCGATGGGCTTGATCTTGCTGGCATTACCGGCTGTGCCGAACTGTTCGTAGCGCTCGAGGCAAATACGCTTGGCCGCCTCGCGGGCAGGCTTGAGGTATTCGCGCGGATCGAACTTGGCAGGATTCTCGGCCATAAACCGGCGGATGGCGCCCGTCATGGCAAGACGGATATCGGTGTCGATGTTGATCTTGCGTACGCCGAACTTGATGGCTTCCTGGATTTCTTCGACAGGCACGCCGTAGGTTTCATTCATGTCGCCGCCAAACTCGCGGATTTCGGCGAGCAAGTCTTGAGGCACGCTGGAGCTGCCATGCATGACCAGATGGGTGTTGGGCAGGCGCGCATGAATTTCTTTAATACGCGAAATAGAAAGTATGTCGCCAGTGGGCTTGCGGGTGAACTTGTAAGCACCGTGGCTGGTACCGATGGCGATGGCCAGTGCGTCGAGCTGCGTTGCGCGCACGAACTCGGCAGCCTCTTCGGGGTCGGTAAGCAACTGTTCCATGGTCATCGTGCCTTCGGCGCCATGACCGTCTTCTTTGTCGCCCTTCATGGTTTCAAGAGAACCCAGGCAACCCAGCTCGCCTTCGACGGTAACGCCGACCTTATGGGCCATCTCGACCACACGACGGGTAACGTTCATGTTGTATTCGAAGTCGGCAATGGTTTTACCATCTTCTTTTAGCGAACCATCCATCATGACGCTGGAGAAACCCAGATCAATAGCACCCTGACAGATAGCGGGCGACTGGCCGTGATCCTGGTGCATGACAACCGGGATATTGGGGTATGTTTCTACCGCAGCCTGAATAAGGTACTTTAGAAAGCCTTCGCCTGCATACTTACGCGCACCCGCTGAGGCCTGCATAATGACCGGGCTGTCTGTTTGAGACGCCGCTTCCATAATGGCCTGAACCTGTTCAAGGTTGTTGACGTTGAATGCGGGGATGCCATAGCCATGCTCGGCGGCATGGTCGAGTAGCTGGCGCATGGAAACTAAGGCCATTGTTTAAGCTCCTGAAATCAATATTTTAAGTAATTAGGGTCATTTTACCCGAATGGCCGACTTGGGACGGAAGGCCTTCACGATGTAATCATGTGTGTCGATGTACGGGCCACCGATGAGGTCTATGCAATAAGGCACGGCTGCAAAAATACCTGCTGCCAGCACCTTGCCATCGGCATCCTTAAGGCCCTCAAGTGTCTCTTTGATGGCCTTGGGTTGCCCTGGCAGGTTAATGATAAGTGCTGCGTGGTCGGCTGTTTCACGGATGACTGCTACCTGTCGCGAAAGAATGGCCGTAGGTACAAAGCGCAGGCTGATCTGACGCATCTGCTCGCCAAAGCCCGGCATTTCGCGCGTAGCCACTGCCAGCGTTGCTTCAGGGGTGCAGTCGCGCCGTGCCGGCCCCGTACCGCCCGTCGTAAGCACCAGATCGCAACCGATGTTATCCACCAGATCGATGAGGGTTTCGGAGATCAATGCCGGCTCGTCCGGGATAAGACGACGCTCGAACTGCGGTGCCTCGGCCAGCGCTTCAGAAAGCCACGACTGCAAAGTCGGAATGCCCTGGTCTTCGTATGTGCCTGATGAGGCCCTGTCGGAAACCGATACAAGCCCAACCAGCAGTTGATCGGGATGACTGCGAACCAAACGTGTAGAAACTGACATGTATTGCCTGCAAATAAACGCGCATCGGCTGCCTGGGCGGCGAGCGCTGAGTAAAACGCGTGGACAAAGCACCGGTGGTGAGATGCCCCCGCGACCAGCCAAGCCATAGGGCCCATATCTTGAGGCCGACATGGCTGGCTGGCGTCAATGCGCGAGACAACCCGCGCATTGACAACGCCATCAGTGCTTAATGGCGATGGTCTTTAGCGTAGTAAAACCATACAGCGCCTCAAAGCCTTTTTCACGACCATAGCCTGACTGCCCTGTTCCACCAAAAGGCAGCTCTACCCCGCCACCCGCGCCATAGTTGTTGATATACACCTGGCCTGACCGGATCTTGCGCGCAAAACGCATCTGGCGTGCGCCATCTTGTGTCCATACCCCTGCAACCAGGCCATAAGCCGTACTGTTGGCAATATGCAAGGCCTGCTCTTCGGTATCAAACGGGATGACAGCCAGCACGGGACCAAAGATCTCGTCCTGAGCCAGGCTGTGATCGGGAGGTACGTCACTGAGCAATGTAGGTACCTGATAAAAACCCGATTTGGGAGCACTGGGGTCGAGCGCTCCCTGGGCTGCAACGGTAATGCCTGAGCCATCAGCAGTGCCCAGCAAGGTACGTACGCGCTCCAACTGTTTTGCATTAATCAGCGGGCCGCAATCAGGGTCGTCCGAGGCGGCACCAGTGCGGGTAGCACGAAACAGCTCAGAAAGCCGCCCCACCACGTCGGCGTATATGGCGCGCTGAACCAGCAGACGACTACCCGCCGAGCAGGTTTGCCCGGCATTTTGAATAATGGCATTAAGCCAGACCGGTAACCCGGCTTCTATGTCGGCGTCTGAAAAAACAATTTGCGGCGACTTACCGCCGAGTTCCAGCGTTACCGGCGCAAAGTGCCCGGCAGCTGCCTGGGCAACTTGCCGGCCTGTGCCCGGTGAGCCTGTAAATGAAACATGATCAATGCCAGGATGCGCGGCAAGCGCTGCCCCGGCTTCAATTCCTAACCCCGTCACGATGTTGAGCGCGCCCGCAGGCAGCCCCACCTCTGCGGCAATTTCAGCAACCCGTAGCAATGAAATGCACGCATCTTCAGCAGGCTTGACCACGCACGCATTGCCGGCGGCCAGCGCCGCACCCACGCTGCGTCCAAAAATTTGCAGCGGGTAATTCCAGGGAACAATATGCCCTGTTACACCGTGGGGCTCCCGCACCGTCAGCACGGTGTAATCGGAAGGATAAGGAATCGTCGTGCCATGCAACTTGTCGACTGCACCCGCGTAAAACTCAAAGTACCGGGCAATGGCTGCGGCATCGGCCATGGCCTGCTTCATGGGTTTGCCTGTGTCTCTGGACTCAAGGCGAGCCAATTCTTCTTGATGGTCAAGCAACGCAGCACTAAGACGCCACAGCAGGCGACTACGCGCGGCGGGCGCCATAGCCCCCCACTTGCCCTCAAAAGCCTTGCGGGCCGCATGCGTCGCCGAGTCAATATCAGCTTCGCCCGAGCGGGCGATTTCAGCGAACAGCTGTCCATCAGATGGATCGAGAACCGGAAGCACCTGGCCGCCAAGGGCACTTACCCATTGATTGCCGATGAAGTTCTTGTAAATCATAGCGTCCCCTCTCGTGAGTGATTACAGCTAGCCGTTTGCGCGTTGCTGCAGAATGTCTACGGCAGGCAAGGTCTTGCCTTCGAGAAACTCAAGAAAGGCGCCACCACCTGTAGAAATATAGTCAATCTTGTCAGCAATATGATACTTGGCAATCGCGGCCAGCGTATCGCCGCCTCCCGCAATCGAAAAGCCTTTTGAGTCAGCAATGGCATGCGCCACGACCTTCGTGCCTTCGGCAAATGCATCAAACTCAAATACGCCCACCGGGCCGTTCCAGACTATGGTGCCAGCCTGCTTCAATATGCCTGCCAACTGCTTTGCGGTTTCAGGGCCGATATCCAGAATAAGATCATCGTCAGCCACCTGGTCAGCCGGCTTGACCGTAGCCTCGGCGTCAGCGCTAAACGTTTTGGCGCAGACGACATCCACGGGAATGGGCACTGCCGCACCGCGCTTCTTCATGAGATCAATGACTGCCCGAGCCTGATCTATTTGCTCGGGCTCCGCCAACGACTTGCCAATGCCCAAGCCGGCCGCAAGCAAAAAGGTGTTGGCAATGCCACCGCCTACGACCAGCTGGTCAACTTTTTCGGCCAGCGCCTGCAAAATCGAGAGTTTGGTTGAAACTTTCGAGCCCGCAACAATAGCCACCAATGGGCGACTGGGCTCATGCAGGGCGCGGCCCAGGGCGTCGAGCTCAGCCTCGAGCAGTGGGCCGGCGCACGCTACCGGCGCATACTGGGCAATGCCATATGTGGTTGCCTCAGCGCGGTGCGCGGTGCCAAAGGCATCGTTCACGTACACATCGCAGAGAGCAGCCATTTTCTTGGACAGCTCAGCATCGTTTTTCTTTTCGCCGACATTGCAGCGGCAGTTTTCAAGCAGCACGACCGTTCCGGGCGACGTGTTCACGCCTTCGACCCAATTTGTAGCCAGGTTGACGGGCTGCCCCAGCAACTCTGACATACGTCGGGCAACAGGTGCCAGCGTATCTTCCGGGCCTACCGTGCCTTCAGTCGGCCGACCAAGGTGCGACGTGACCATAACCGCCGCACCGGCATTTAGCGCCATGCGAATGGCTGGCACCGATGCCCGTATGCGCGTGTCTTCGGTGATTTTGCCGTTACTCAGGGGTACGTTGAGATCAGAACGGATAAACACACGTTTGCCAGCGAGTGCGTCAGTCTTGGCCAGAGAGGAAAGTGTTTTAACGGTAGTCACGGATAGATACCTCGCCGTTGGGGGCTAATTGGAATAGGGTGAAAAGCTTGCCGCCAGAGACGGAGCTTAATGCGTATGGCGAACCTGGCAGCCAGAGACAGCACTCAATGAACATGGCAGGTTCGGTAACCGGAGACAGCGCTTAATGCAGATAGCGGGCTCGGTAGTCGGAAACAGCACTTAATACACATGACAGACTCGATAGCCGAAACCTGCACTCAATGCACATGGCAGACTCGGTAGCCGGAGACAGACGCGCCAAGGGCGGGTTACCCCGCCCTTGTGCACCAGGCAAACCGTTACTTGGCTGCCATAAGAGCGACTGTGGTGTCGAGCATGCGGTTGGAGAAACCCCACTCGTTGTCGTACCACGAAGACACCTTGACCAGCGAACCCGAAACCTTGGTCAGGCCTGCATCTACTGTGCTGGAGGCCGGGTCATGGTTAAAGTCAACCGAAACCAACGGCTCATCGCAGTAGTTAAGTATGCCCTTGAGCGGGCCCGACTCAGCGGCCGCTTTCAGAATGCTGTTGACTTCTTGAACCGAGGTTTCACGCGCGGCCACAAACGAGAGGTCAACAATAGAGACGTTGATGGTAGGAACGCGAATGGCGTACCCGTCAAGCTTGCCATTGAGCTCAGGCAACACCAGGCCAACCGCCGCCGCCGCACCCGTATTGGTGGGGATCATGCTTTGCGTCGCCGAACGTGCGCGGCGCAGGTCTGAGTGATACACATCAGTTAACACCTGATCGTTGGTGTAGGCGTGGATGGTGGTCATCAGACCGTTGACCAAACCGATTTCCTTGTGCAGAGGCTGAACCAGAGGCGCCAGGCAATTGGTGGTGCATGACGCGTTTGAGATAACCGTATCGCTGGCTTTGAGCACGTTGTGATTAACACCGTACACAATGGTGGCGTCAACATCTTTGCCGCCCGGCGCAGAAATAATAACTTTCTTGGCACCGCCCTTGAGGTGTGCGCCGGCTTTTTCTTTGCTGGTGAACAACCCGGTGCATTCAAGCACCACGTCAACATTTAGCTCACCCCAAGGAAGCTTGGCAGGGTCGCGCTCAGCAAGCACACGGATTTTGTCGCCATTAACCACCATGAAGTCGCCGTCGACTTCGACCGTGCCGGGAAACTTGCCATGCGTTGTGTCATAGCGCGTAAGGTGCGCGTTGGTCTTGGGATCACCCAAGTCATTAATGGCCACGATTTGAATATCGTGCTTCTTGCCATCTTCATAGTGTGCACGCAGTACATTACGCCCAATGCGGCCATAGCCGTTGATCGCCACGCGAATAGTCATTCAAATTCTCCTAAGGGATTTACAGAACTTTTTCAACCGCATCGGCAACATGCCCGGCGGTCAAGCCAAAATACTCGAACAGTGCACCGCCCGGGGCAGAGTCGCCATAGCGATCAATACCCACTACAGCGCCATCAATACCCACATATTTGTACCAACCATCTGTAACACCGGCCTCAACCGCCACCCGCGGCAGCCCCTTGGGCAACACGGCCAGGCGCCAGCTGCTATCTTGCTGGTCGAAAACGTTGGTGCAAGGCATGGACACCACACGTACCGGAATGCCCTTGCCCGCCAGCTGCTCTTGTGCAGCAAGCGCCAGCCCGACTTCAGAACCGGTAGCGATGATGATGGCGCGCGCGCCCTCGGCATCACGCAATACATAACCACCGCGACGAATGGCGGCGATGGTATCGCCATCACGTGGCACGAATTGAAGATTTTGACGTGACAGCAACAACGCAGACGGGCCTCCGTCGCGCACCGTCATGCCCACGCTGACCGGACGCTCGATAGCGCAGGCCCACGCAACGGCAGTTTCGGTGGTGTCGCAGGGACGCCATACGTGCAGATTGGGGATTAGCCGCAAACTGGCCGCGTGTTCGACCGACTGGTGCGTGGGGCCGTCTTCGCCCAGACCGATGGAGTCATGGGTAAAGACATAGATGGCACGCTGCTTCATGAGGGCCGCCATGCGGATGGCATTGCGGCAGTAGTCTGAAAATGTAAGAAACGTACCGCCAAATGGCAGGTAACCGCCATGAAGCGCAATACCGTTCATGATGGCGGCCATGCCAAACTCACGCACGCCGTAGTTAATGTGGCGCCCGAAATTTAGATGACTGCTACCCGCACGAACGGGGTGTACGCCCTTCCAGTCAGTAAGATTGGAGCCGGTAAGGTCGGCAGAGCCGCCCAGCATTTCGGGCAGCATGTCAACCAGCGCCGTAATGGCAAGCTGCGAAGCCTTGCGTGTGGCAACCGTTTCGGCTTTTTGATTGGTAGCTTCTATAAAAGCGTTTACCTGGCTGGCATAACCAGCGGGCAATTCGCTCGCCATGCGTCGCGTGAACTCGGCGGCTTCAGCGGGAAAGGCAGCTGCGTAAGCGTCGAAACGCTGCTGCCATGCTGACTGTGATTGCGCGCCCTTAGACTTGCCGTCCCAGTGTGCGTAGATTTCTGCCGGGATCTCGAAAGGCGCATAAGGCCAGTGCAGTGCAGCACGCGTGGCCTCGACTTCTTGGGCGCCCAGGGCGGCGCCGTGTACCTTGGCTGTGCCAGCGGCGTTGGGCGAGCCCTTGCCGATAATGGTGCGACAACATATAAGCGTAGGGCCACCGCCCTGCCCTGCATACGTTTTTGCCTTGGCAATGGCGGCTTCAACAGAGGCCGCGTCATGGCCATCAACGTCGCGAATGACGTTCCAGCCATAGCTTTCAAAGCGCTGGGGCGTGTTGTCGCCAAACCAGTTCTGAACCTCGCCGTCGATAGAAATGCCGTTATCGTCGTAAAACACAATAAGCTTGGACAACTTGAGCGTGCCCGCCAGCGAGCAGGCCTCGTGCGAAATGCCTTCCATCAGGCAGCCGTCACCCGCAAATGCGTACGTCAGGTGATCAACAATGGCGTGGCCGTCGCGGTTGAACTCTTGCGCCAGCAAGGCTTCGGACAGCGCCATGCCAACGGCATTGGCAAGCCCCTGCCCCAGTGGCCCCGTAGTGGTTTCAACCCCGGCGGTTATACCGACTTCGGGGTGACCAGGCGTGCGTGAGTGCAATTGCCTGAAATTGCGAAGCTCTTCGATGGGAAGGTCATAACCCGTTAAATGCAGCAAGGCATAGATAAGCATGGACCCATGCCCGTTCGACAGCACAAAACGATCGCGGTCAGGCCATGCTGGATCAGTGGGGTTATGCCGCAGATGCCGTGTCCAGAGAACTTCGGCAATGTCAGCCATGCCCATGGGGGCACCAGGGTGGCCAGAATTGGCTTGTTGAACCGCATCCATGGACAGGGCGCGTATGGCATTTGCCATGGTTAGATCTTGGGCAGGCGTAAGGCTCATCGAACACTCGCAAAAGGCGCAGCCCATGCACAATCAGGCGGGCCTCAACATTAACAGGATTGACAAAGCCCTAGATTTTACCATTCGAGGCAAGTCGTGCCGAATACAGTATTATTCCGTTAAAACCCTACCGCCTTCGCGCCATTTCATGTCATCGCCCCGTTTTTTTCATTCCGGCCCCCTGGCTGCCCACACCACCGTCGCCCTGCCTGATACGCAGGCGCATCACGCCATCCGCGTGCTGCGGCTCAAGCCTGATGTGTCCATCACCCTGTTCGACGGGCTAGGCGGCCAATACCCTGCGCGCCTGGTTATTGACGGCAAGCGTGGCTATGCCGCACTCGGTGAGCACCAGATCGTAGAGGCCGAAATTGCGGGCCGCCTGACCCTGGTTCAGGGCATTGCTTCGGGCGACAAAATGGATTGGGTCATTGAAAAAGCCGTAGAACTGGGTGCTACCGCTGTTGCACCCATATTTGCACACCGCAGTGTGCTGCAACTGTCAGGCGAACGCCTGCGCAAACGCGTTGAGCATTGGCATCGCGTAGCGCAGTCAGCCAGCGAGCAATGCGGGCGCAACCGCCTGCTTGAAGTACATGAACCCTGCACGCTGGCCCAGTATCTGGCACAAGCTGAACCGGGCGACGCCACACGCGTGTTTTGTCACCCCGACGCATCAACAACGCTGTCTCAGGCACTGGCTGCAACCGCAACAGATAACGGCGAGATCACACTGCTGGTGGGGCCTGAAGGGGGCTGGTCAGACGAAGAGCTGGCACTGGCGGCGCGCAACCACCTTACCCCCGTAAACTTTGGCCCACGCGTGTTGCGCACTGAAACCGCAGGCCTGGCACTGATCGCGGCCACGGTTGCGATCATGGGCTGGGCCTGAGTTTTATTCAGTCGGCGTTGCTGCCTGCATAAGGTGCCGGCTCGTTACTGGGTTCAGGGTCAGGGTGTTTGCCCGCGTGTACAACCCCGTACGCGAACCGGCTGTCGTTATTGGCAGCAAAATCAGCGGCATCTGCACATACAGCCAAAATAGCCTCTGAATCTGCCGCCAGCGCCGGGTCGCCCGAATGCAGATGATCAAGCCACAAAAACAAGCCGTTTTTGTGATCCTGCACCGTATCGCACAGACAATCGTACAACGCATCAAGATTGCTGCCGAAAAACTCAGGAAAATCAACGGCTTTGGCAATAGCTCGCAATACCGCAGAACGGCTGCGTGCTCGATCGCAATTGACGACAAACGCCGTCATCTCTGCGGCCTGGGCGGCTTCCAGGACTTGCTGCTGCGTGTGGGCAGACACATCAATCAAACCGCCTTTTTGCAATTTCGTTTGCAACGACTGCGCTTGGCTCATTGCTGCGCCTCCTTGAAAAACGCTTTTACTTCATCAACACGGCTCATACTATCGGCTCGACCAAGACGGATAAGTTCCCGGGTAAAACTGGATTCAAACAACAGGTACGAGATAAGCGCACCTCCAGTTGTCGGGCCTGAGGCCGACGATACACCAAGAACACGAAAAAGGGTACGTGCTGCGTAAGGCAGTTGCTGAATATGTGCCAGCGCCATCTCGTCCAGCGAGCGGCTTGGCGTAATCACAAAAGTACTGACTGGTCGCAGCGCAAGGCTTTTTAGTTCATTTTCAGGCAGCAAGGCAAGCAAATCATTGATGCGTTGCATTCGTTCCACATCCATCGACAGGCTATCCAGAAAAATATTGGACAATGCATGCCCGCCTATCTGGGCCAGAGACGGGTATGCCGGATCTATGGCCTGTTCACTGGTGTGCGTGTCATCTTTGTGGCCAGTACCAATCACGCAGATTTTGTCGGCGCCCAAATGAATGGCCGGACTCATGGGCGCTAGCTGACGCATGGAGCCATCGCCGCACCACTGCGTCAGCCCACCAACCAGCATGGCCTGTGCAGGAAAAATAAAGGGAATGGAGCTGGACGCCAACAGGTGGTCAACGCCGATATGGCAAGGAATAGCCTGCCGAAGTGAACGTTGCCAGGGTTTTATGGTGCCGTTTGACTGATAGAACGTAAGGTGCTGACCCGTGGTGTAGGCTGTCGCCGTAATGGCCAGCGCGCGCAGCTTGCCTTCGGCAAGGTTACCTTGAAGACGATCAAAATCAACCGTACTTGTAAGCAGCTGACCCAGCGGTTTATTGTCAAGCAGCGAGTGCGGCTGCTGACGATGCAGACCGGGCATGAACCAGCCTGCGGCCACCATCGTAAGCCAGCGTAGGCCTGTGCGCAGCAAGCGCGGCGCATCGGCATAGTAAATATCACCCGTGTGCAGCCCGCCCCACAACTCGTCAAGCCTGTTGACGGCGTAATGGATATCATCGGCTCTGCACGCCAGGGCAGCCGCGTTGATGGCGCCCGCAGAAGACCCGCAGATTATGGCGAAAGGGTTAGAAAAATCGGGGGAACGTTGTGGATCAAGAATTTCAAGAATGCCCGACAGCACGCCCACTTGATACGCGGCACGAGCCCCGCCACCTGGCAGAACCAGGCCAACGCCGCCCCCGTTGCCAGAGTCAGACTGCCCGGTTGGCATCTAGTACAGTAAGGGCCGCCATGTTGACGATGCGGCGCACGGTAGAGCTGGAGGTCAGGATATGCACCGGTGCGTTCACGCCCAGCAAGAATGGACCGACCGCCACGTTTCCGCCTGCGGCCGTCTTGAGCAGGTTATACGCAATATTACCGGCATCGACATTGGGGCAAACCAGCAAATTGGCTTCGCCCTGCAGCGTCGTAGAAGGCATGATGCGTTTGCGCAACGCTTCATCAAGGGCGCAGTCGCCATGCATTTCGCCATCGATTTCGAGCGTAGGGTCGCGCTCGCGTATGAGCGCCAGGGCTTCCTGCATTTTGGTACCCGATGAAGAACTGCCAGTGCCAAAGTTGGAGCGTGAAAGCAAGGCCACTTTGGGCACCATATTCAGAAGACGCATCTCGGCGACCGCCGCCAGCGTAATGTCGGCAAGCTGTGTCGCATCGGGGTTATCGTTGACGTGGGTATCGGCCAACGCAACAGTACGTTCGGCCAGCATCAGAATGTTCATGGCAGAATAAATTTTGGCCCCAGGTGCCTTGCCAATAACCTGGTCGATAAATTCAAGATGATTGGAATAGGTACCGACCGTACCACATATCATGCCGTCGGCATCACCCAGCCTTACCATCATTGCGCCGATCAGCGTAAGACGACGGCGCATCTCGACTCGTGCCATTTCTTTTGTAATGCCCCGACGGCACATGAGCTCCCAGTAGGTTGTCCAGTATCGATGAAAACGCTCATCGTAATCGGGGTTGGTTACCTCGACCTCTTCGCCAAGACGTATGCGCAGGCCAAAGCGCTTGATGCGATCTGCCAGCACGGAGGGCCGCCCAACCAGTATCGGCTTAGCCAGCTTCTCGTCGACGATAATTTGCACCGCCCGCAGCACGCGCTCGTCTTCACCCTCGGTGAACACAATACGCGCCTTGCTGCCGTCACGCACCAGCTTTCTCGCTGTGGAAAAAAGCGGCTTCATAAATGAACCTGAGCGGTACAGAAACTGCTGCAGCCGCTCGGCATAGGCCTCAAGGTCAGCAATAGGACGCGTAGCAACGCCATCAGCCATCCCTGCCCGTGCGACCTCAACCGCTATGCGCACGATCAGGCGCGGGTCAAAGGGCTTGGGAATAAAGTACTCAGGCCCGAACGAAACGCCATAGGTGCCATAGGCCGCTGCCACCACATCGTTTTGTTCTTCGCGCGCCAGCTTGCAAATGGCCATGACGGCGGCCTTTTCCATGCCGCGGGTAATCGTGGTGGCCCCGATGTCGAGCGAGCCACGAAAAATATACGGAAAGCACAGAACGTTATTGACTTGATTGGGGTAGTCAGACCTTCCGGTTGCCATGACGACGTCGTCGCGTGCCGCATGTGCGTCTTCAGGAAGAATTTCTGGCGAGGGGTTGGCCAACGCAAGAATGAGCGGCCTTGCAGCCATTTTCTTGACCATGTCGGGCTTGAGCACACCGCCGGCCGACAGGCCCAGAAACACATCAGCGCCGGCAATAATGTCGTCTAGCACCCTGGCATCGGTAGGCTGGGCAAACCGCGCCTTATCAGGGTCCATGAGTACAGTGCGCCCCTGATACACCACCCCTTCGATGTCAGACACCCAGATATTGGCCAGCGGCAGGCCAAAGTCAACCATGAGGTCAAGGCAGGTGAGTGCCGCCGCGCCTGCGCCAGACACCACGACCTTGACCTGCTTAATGTCTTTGCCGACGACTTCCAGGCCGTTGATAAACGCAGAAGTAACGCAAATGGCCGTACCATGCTGATCGTCGTGAAACACCGGAATACGCATGCGCTCGCGCAGCTTGCGCTCTACGGTAAAGCATTCGGGCGCCTTGATGTCTTCGAGGTTAATGCCACCAAATGTAGGCTCGAGGCCGGCGATTATATCCACCAGTTTATCGGGGTCGGTTTCGTTAATTTCTATGTCGAATACGTCTATGTCGGCAAATTTTTTAAACAGTACAGCCTTGCCTTCCATGACGGGCTTGGACGCCAGCGGACCAATATTGCCCAGCCCCAGCACAGCCGTACCGTTGGTGATCACACCCACCAGATTGCCTCGCCCCGTAAACCGCACGGCGTTCCGCTCATCGGCCACGATTTCTTCGCATGCCGCCGCTACCCCTGGCGAGTAAGCCAGCGCAAGATCACGCTGGTTGGAAAGCTGCTTGGTGGGCGTGACTGAAATTTTGCCTGGGCGACCGAGTTCGTGATATTCGAGCGCGGCGGTACGTAGTGAGTCTTCCATGGTCGGGTCTGCGTCGGTTATTTGTAAGGAGAGAGATTATTTTATCCCCATGTTCCCGTTTGCCATACGGCAGACCCGCCACAGGCGGCATTGAGCCGGGCGCAGGCCCCTGAGGCAGTACGTATTAAGCCGCCCCAATCGTGCCTGTTGGGCGCGCCTTGGCATGACGCCAAACAACGGCCTACAGATCCTGGCCCGGATGCGGAAATCGCTGTTCGGGGTCAAACAGCCCCTTAACACCCGCATCCAGCTCGCCCGCCGCTCCTGCCAGGCCGTCACGCACGGCCCGACTGCTGCTATAGCGTTCGGCATAGAGCAGCTCTGGCTCTGGCTGCAACAGTTGCTGGTCGAGCACCAGCCACTCAACCCACCCGAGGTCGCCACCATGACCCAACAGCAAATGCGCAAGATTTATTGTTTGGCCATCAACCGGCAACAGCGCATCAACCCGGTAACGCCCTGGCCATCGCTGGGCCGCACGACACGAGACGACATGCTCGCCCGCAGCAAGCCTGAAAAGCGCTGGCACCAGCTGCTGCAAACGCGCGCCCTCGAGTGGCTTGCGGTTGTTTTCGCCGAATGGCCCCAGGTTGACCGTTTGCCCGTCGGACAGCATGGCAGCGGCATGAACCAGACCCGAGCGATGGGTTTGGCCCACAGGCCAGTCACACAAAACGCGGTCAGCCAGCCAGGACGCCACCGTAATGTGGCAAGGCAAGTCAGCAAACTGGGTAAAGCCAGCCGTTTCAAGCTCGCCGAGCAGGCAGCCCGGCTGCACAAACCATAACTTGCTGCCCGGTTCGAGAGGCTCGCAGCGCGCAAGACTGCGGCCCGGATCTACCCACAGCACGGGATGATCGTCAAGCCGAGCCGCGTGCTGCACGTCATCAAGCGCCAACACAACCCCATGTTTTTCACACAGCAACCGGGCCTGATGTACCCCCGATGCGTGGGCCGGCACCAGCCGCGCCGCGCCAGGGCCGTCGGGCATATCAAACTCGAAGAAGGTGCCTTCGATAGACCGCATCGACTGGCAAAAAGCCTGCCAAGGTGTCTGAGCAAGGCGCCGGCCTGTAAGAAATGACCGCCGGGAAGTAGACTGCATGAATCAAAACCCCTGTTTCGTCTGAATACTGACCGTCTGAAAGACCTTTTGCGGCTTGACCTACTGACTGACTAATTGTCACGCCAACCGCTACAATCTTACTTTTTGCTCGAGAATTTTGCACTATGTCCAAGCTTGCCAAGCGTACAGAACTCGTCATGCCATTTTACGCTGTGGAACTCTTTAAGCAGGCCAGCCTGTTAAACGCGCAAGGCCACGATATCATCAGCCTGGGCATAGGCGAACCCGATTTCACTGCCCCGGCCCAGGTCATCGAAACCATGCATCGCGCCGCCCAGGCCGGGCTCAGCGGCTATACATCGCCTGCAGGTCTGCCGCCATTGCGCGACGCCATTGCGCACTATTACGAGCAGTCATTTGGTGCATCGGTAGACCCTTCCCGCATCATTATCACCTCGGGCGCGTCGGGCGCATTGATGCTGGCGGCCATGGCGTTGATCAACGCGGGCGACGAAGTGCTCATGCCCGACCCCTCGTACCCAGCCAACCAAAACTTCATCACGGCTGCAGGCGGCATCCCCAGGCTGATACCCTCAACGGCCGAACAACGCTTTCAGCTTAGCGCCCAAGACATCCGCGAGCACTGGGGGCCGAAAACGCGTGGTGTACTTATTGCCTCGCCCAGCAACCCCACCGGAACCAGTATTGCACGCGAAGACTTGAAGGAGCTCATCAAAGAGGTTCGGCAGCGTGACGGCTTCATCATCATGGATGAAATCTACCTGGGGCTTTACTATGGCGACGCGCCGCAAAGTGCACTTACGCTGGATGATCGCCTCATCATCATCAACAGCTTTTCCAAGTATTTTCATATGACAGGCTGGCGCCTGGGCTGGCTGATTGCACCACCAGACATGTTGCCTGCCATCGAAAAGCTGGCGGCCAGCCTGGCCATCTGCGCCCCCACGCTGGCGCAGCATGCCGCCATCACGTGTTTCGAGCCTGAAGTCATGCAAATCTACGAGCAACGACGACTATCGTTCAAGCAGCGGCGCGATTACCTGCTGCCCGAGCTTGAGCGTTTAGGCCTGCATGTGCCGGTCGCTCCTGATGGCGCGTTTTATATTTATGCAGATATTCGGGCATACAGCCAGGACAGCGACGATTTTTCTCATCGCCTGCTGCATGAAGCCAACGTTGCCGCTGTGCCTGGGCGTGATTTCGGCAAGGCCCATGCGGCCCATACCTTGCGATTTTCGTATGCCACCGGGCTGGACCGCCTGCACGAGGCAGTGCAACGCATAGAAGATTTTCTGCAAAAGCTGGCCTAAGAAAGGTCTTACAAGTCGGTTTCAATCTGAGTCCGCTGTCGTAAACGATTGATTTTGCTGAATCTGTTTTTTTCGACCTCGGGCTTGTTCAAAGTCTCTCTAAGCTGGCCTGCCGGCAGCAAAACCAGCCTGGCCTCTTAGATCGAGGCCAGGGTTGGCTTTCGCTATCAGCGGGTCACCCGAATACCTGAGGCAAGCGCAATGCGGCGCCACTCTGCCATGACTTTCTCGCCGTACCCGCCATCACTTGGGCCTGTAGCACCTACATAGCACGCCAGCCCACCTTCTATCGACCCACGCCGTTTGATGCAGTCTTTCAGAATCTGTGTGCCTACGCGGATATTGGCTATAGGACTGATGGCCGCGACCGTGCCATCATAAAAGACCTCAAATTTTTCTTTATGCACTCGCGTCAAAACCTGCATAAGGCCCTGTGCGCCCACATGGCTTTCTGCGTAGGGGTTGTAGCGCGATTCGATGGCAATAACAGCCAGCACGAGCTGTGGGTCCAGCCCTTTTTCGCGGCTAACCAGAAAAACCGTATTGATCAGTGCTCCGGCCACGCTCGACGCAATGCGGTATTTACGTGCAATATAGCTACGCAAGGCCTCTGCCTGTGTATTGGTAATGCCTGGCACTCGCTGCCCCTGCTCTGACGCCCTGACGGCGCTCAGAAAGCTGCTGGACGCCTCTTTCAACTGGGTGGAAGCACCCGCCCCCTTAGCCGCCGTGTCCATGCCGCTGGCATCACCCTCTGCCCCATAGCCACCATAAACACCAAACAGTGCCTCATCAAAACCTTGAGGCTTGAGCACCAGCTCAAGTGCCTCATGAATTTCAAGGGCTTTCTCACGCAGCGACGGAATGGTGGCGCTAAGCACAACGGTGACCAGCACGGCAATACCAAGATAAATGGCGCACACGTGCACCAGCTCACCGAGCCGGTACGAAAGGCCACGCATGGAGCGCATAAACAGAGACTGCACAGGTAAATTGTCGGATCGTGCAACCGACATAGGGTCTTCCCGATAAAATACAGAACGTCGATGTTAACCTTCTGACTTCGCCTGAATGTAACCCGATCGGTGTAAATCTGTGAAATATCGTGATCTAAGAGACTTTATCGCCCAGCTTGAAAAAGCAGGTGAACTAAAGCGGCTGACCCCTGCCGTTTCCACCGATCTTGAAATGACCGAGATCAGCGACCGCACGTTACGGGCCGAAGGGCCTGCATTGCTGTTCGAAAACCCCATGCACCAAGGCAAGCCAGCCACCATGCCCGTGCTGACCAATCTGTTCGGCACGCCCAAGCGCGTCGCCTGGGGTATGGGGGCGGAAGACGTCAATGCCCTGCGCCACACAGGCGAGCTTCTGGCGTCGCTGCGCGAGCCCGAGGCACCTCGGGGCTTGCGCGAGGCCATCTCAACGGCATCACGGCTCAAAACCGCACTTTGGGACATGAGCCCAAAAATGATACGCAGCGCACCCTGCCAAGACATTGTGCTTGAAGGCAACGACGTCGATCTTGGGCAAATCCCCCTGCAGCGCTGCTGGCCAGGCGACATTGCCCCCTTGCTTACCTGGGGCCTGGTCATTACGCGCGGGCCCAATGCTCGACGCCAGAACCTTGGCATTTATCGACAACAGCTTCTCGGTCGCAATAAACTCATCATGCGTTGGTTGTCGCACCGGGGTGGTGCACTCGATTTCCGCGACCATACACTGGCCAACCTCGGCCAGCCGTTTCCTATTGCCGTAGCTCTTGGGGCCGACCCAGCTACCATTCTTGGCGCTGTCACCCCTGTGCCCGACAGCCTGTCTGAATACCAGTTCGCGGGCCTGCTGCGCGGCTCACGCACCGAGCTAACCAAAGCCTTGGGCAGCGATCTGTCAGTACCGGCTTACGCCGAAATGGTGCTTGAAGGCCATATTTTGCCTGCCTCCGACCCACGCGCTATCGCGCCACAGGTTCCGGAAGGCGTCAACGGGCCAGCCGACACAAGCTACGAAATGGCGCTCGAAGGCCCTTATGGCGACCATACCGGTTATTACAATGAGCAAGACTGGTTTCCGGTCTTTACCGTTGAGCGCATTACCATGCGGCGCAACCCTATTTATCACAGTACTTACACCGGCAAACCGCCTGACGAGCCCGCCGTGCTGGGCGTCGCCCTCAACGAAGTATTTGTGCCGCTGCTCAAGCGCCAACTGCCCGAAATCGTTGACTTTTATCTACCGCCCGAAGGCTGCAGCTACCGCATGGCAGTGGTATCGATGCGCAAACAATACGCCGGCCATGCCAAGCGTGTCATGTTTGGGTTGTGGAGCGTACTGCGACAGTTTATGTACACCAAGTTTATTGTGGTGGTAGACCATGACATTGACGTTCGCAACTGGCAAGAGGTTATCTGGGCCATGACGACACGCATGGACCCTGTGCGCGATACGGTGCTGGTTGAGAACACCCCCATCGACTATCTTGACTTCGCTTCACCCGTATCGGGTCTGGGCGGAAAAATGGGCCTGGACGCCACCAATAAATGGCCAGGCGAAACCCAGCGCGAATGGGGCAGGCCCATAGAAATGGACGCCGGTGTCAAGGCCCGGATTGACGCCATCTGGCAGCAGCTGGGGCTATAAGCCCCACAGGCACGATCAGTCGTCGTGCTTGCCGCTCATAGTGCGAGCCACTTGCCAGCTCAAGAGCAAGCCTGCACCAATGCGCCACCAGCGACTGCGGCGCGACAACCCTGATAAGGCCGCTGACGCAGTAGAAGCCAGGAAAGGGTATCGCCGCGTCAGCGCAACCGCCTGTAATGCCCACCCGGCCAACGAGCGCCCGGTCAGCTGCGGAAATGCACTGCGGGCAATGGCACGCGGCTTCATGGAAGCACTGAGGTTTCTGACGGCGTGTACGACGCTTTGCCGCTCAAGTGCGGCACGGGCGCGCACAAGTTCAATCTGAACAGACCTGTCCGAAATATGGCGATTGGGCTTCATGGCAGCTCCGTGCGGTCATCAGCATGCAGACCCGATGAAGGATCTCGCAGACGCTCAACCAGCGCCAGGTCTCGTCGCAGTTCATCAACGGTTGCCGAAAACGGCATAGGTGAATACAGCAACTTGTGCCGCACGGTTAAAAGCAACCCCAGGCCCAAAACGCCATACACCAGCGCCAACACACACAAGGCGAGGTAGCGATGATCGGTAGGCCAGAAATACAATGCCACCGCTATTGAAAACACCAGTAAGGCCAGCGTCAGAAACAGCAGCATGGCGAAGGCCATGCCCAGCAGTGTGATGAGCTGGCTTTTTTGCTCTGACGCCTCAAGCGAAAAAAGCTCGAGGCGCGTGCGAACAATGGACAACAGGGTGGACGCGAGATCGCCCACTGATTGTCGAAGCGCCATTGCTTGCCCCTTTTTTTGTTGTTAACTACAAGCCTTGGCACCAACCCCGTCCTTCAGGATGAGATCGCCGCGTGAGGCCATGAAAACTGGAGCCCGGGGCTCCTTGAAATCATGGCGAGAAGCGTCGACCCGCAAGCCGTGGCTTCTCGCCATGCATGGATTAACGGCGTGAAATGAGTGCGCCGATGAGCACACCAGCCAGGCCCGCCATACCTATGGCCTGCCAAGGGTTGTCGTGAACATAATCATCGGTAACACGCGCTGCATGGCGCCCACGCTCGAACACCGCATCTTGCGTGTCATACAGCGCTTCGCGGGTGCGCCTGAGTGCCAACATGGCGTTTTCGCGCATTTCAGTTGCCTTATCGCCCGACGCTTCGGCGGCGTCGCGCAGCAGCTTTTCGGCTTCGTCAAGACTTGTTTTGACGCTGTCGATAAACTCTTCTTCGCTGGTACGCACATCTTTTTTCTTTGTTGCCATAATCCCACTCCTGAAACGTTAGGGGTTGAATGAAAATGATGATACTGCATGATTGGCGTCGAGGCCGATCAGCTGCAGCGTTACTGGAGTCTGGTTACCTCGACAACCGACGCAACGCCCCCCTGGGCGCTTTCCTGCTTCATAACCATATTGACATCCGGGCAGAACCAATCTGTCACCTTGGATTTCATTTCTGGAATAGGCAGAACAATGCCACTAAAGGACGCCTGCGTCGCTTCGCTGATCCGGCTGTATTCGACCGGCCAGCACGATTGCTCGCCTGCGGCCGTCTGCAGGGTTTGTTTCGCCCCTACGGTGCGTGTGCCAGTATGGATGACAATAGGCTCTGTCGCGACAGCCTTTTTGTCGAGATTAATCTGAAACTTGAGTGCCGGAAACGTTTGGCCCTGATGAGTAATGGGCTCGCCGTAAGTAAACAAACCCAGCATGCGAAGATCAAACTTACCGTTTACAGGCACACGACGACCGTTTTCTGAACGTTCGAAGTTAATTTTGCCGTTATTGACAGACATCCAGTAGTCGACCGCAGACTGCCCGGGTGGCAAACCAGCCAGCCCATACGTGGCTTTACCCCTTACCCGCGCAGAACAGTGATCGCTGCCATCTTTCTGGACGTCACTGAAAGCCAGGTTGGCACCAAGCTGCACGCCCCCTGTGCCACTAAGCTGAACAACACCGCCGTCGTGCATGAACGGCGTCTGGCACATGCCTGCGGCATGGGCTTGAGCCCCCATTAACCCGCAAGCTGCCACAAAAATACTGCAACACTCGATTAATCGCATAGTCACCATCGAAAGAATGTGTCTGTATTCATACTAACCTAAATTCAAAATCACACCCGATCATATCCATCAGCAAACCGTTAACAAGTATGTGCACTGGTTACCAAACAAGGCACCGCCAGTGCGTCGCAGCATTGGCCTAATCGGTTTTCTGGCGAGTGCCAAATATGCGATCACCGGCATCACCAAGACCCGGAATAATATAGCCCGAACTGTCCAAATGGCTGTCTATGGAAGCCGTGTAGATATCAACGTCAGGGTGATGCGCCTCGACGGCACGTATGCCTTCTGGTGCTGCCACCAAGACCAGGGCGCGTATCGACCGCGACCCCGCCTTTTTCAGCAAATCTATGGTGGCCACCATAGAGCCACCCGTTGCCAGCATGGGGTCGATAATAAGCGCCAGACGATGATCCATCTGATCAGCAAGGCGCTCCAGATACGTTTGTGCCTCAAGTGTTTCTTCGTTACGTGCAATGCCTACCGCACTCACTCGCGCCCCGGGTATCAGGCTGAGCACACCATCGAGCATCCCAATGCCGGCACGCAGTATGGGCACTACCGTTACTTTTTTACCCGCCAGTTTTTCCACATTGACCGGCCCGGCCCACCCTTCAATGGTGACTGGTTCAAGAGGCAAGTCTTTCATGGCCTCATACGTAAGTAATGCCGCAATTTCTTGCGACATCTCGCGAAAATTCTTTGTGCTGAGATCGGCGCGGCGCATCAGCCCGAGCTTGTGACGGATTAGAGGATGGCGGATTTCGTGTATGGGCATGTCGCTTCCTTGGCGGACCGGCCGGCTGACGTTGCCGGATGAATTATTGTAATCGGCACACGCTGCAATCCGGGCGGCCCCAGGCCGCCCGAGCTGTCATCGTTGTGCCAACCAGCTGACCAGGGCGTCATCAAAAGCCCGGCCGCCTGCCACAGCACGCTCGTCGTTTACAAACTTGACCAGAATATACCGCTTGCCGCTGGCACCCATGACATAACCCGCCAGCGCCTTGGCATCACGCAGCGTGCCCGTTTTCAGGTGGGCGCGCCCCTGGGCATCGCCGTTGCGCAGACGGCTTCTGACCGTGCCATCAACCCCAATAATAGCCAGTGACGATATAAATTCGGGCATCATTGGAGAGCGCCAGGCCACGTCGAGCATGCTTCCCATACCTGCGGCGGTGAGCCGTGAGTATCTGGACAAGCCAGCGCCGTTATCGATGACCCAGCCCCGTGTGTCTACCCCCTGGCTTTGCAATAGCGCCAGCGCCGCAGCAGCCCCCGTAGCAGAGGTTGCCCCCTGCCCTGATTGCTGTGCACCCAGCGTCAGCAGCAAGGTGCGCGCCATGACATTATTGCTGTGCTTATTGATATAACGAATGACATCACCCAGCGTACGCGAATCATGCCATACCACTGGCTTGGCGCTGGCGGGCGTGCGGCCCTCTGTTACATTTTTGGCGAGTGTGCCACCCAGCTCTTTCCACAACATGCGAAACAAGCCTTCGAAATACGTTTTTTGAGAAAATGCCAGCCGATACTCGCTGAATTCGCCACATGAACCTACGGCTGCGCCAGAAACACGAATAATGAACTCATCGCCCGAAGGGACCACCTGTGTTGAAACCGAAGGTGAACCGGGACAGACAGCGTCTTTCCAGGCAATGTCGCCTTCAACCCGCACGCCCCTTAGCGGAGGGTCGATCACAGGCACCCATTTGCGCGCCGCCACATCTGGCTGAAAGACCAGGCGCAGCGCACCCAGGCCCACCATCATGGCATCAGGGCTGGCATTATAGGGACGGTCGCCCGCGCCGTCGAAGGCGCCAGGGTCTATGGTGACCGCACCGAACAAAGAGCGATCTACAACGACCTCCGTCAGATTTTTAATGCCTCTTAACCGCAGCTGACGCAACAACCCCCAGAGATCCTGCATCGTCAGAAACGGATCACCGCCCGCTTTTATGTAAAGTGGCCCCAACAGCGTACCTTGTGCGTCTACTCTGCCGCCGTCCTTGGCCAAAATCGTCGTGCGCCAGACATAGTCTGACCCTAGCCCCGACAAACCCGCCCAGGTGGTTACCGTTTTCATGACGGAGGCGGGGTTACGTGACTCAGTGGCATTGATGGCAATCATGGGCTGCACTGTGCCGACCTCTTTTACATAAAGAGAAAGCGCACTCTCTGGCAAGCGTGTGTTGCGCCACGCAGCCGCCAACTCGGGCGGCAGGCCTTGCGCCAGCACGGAGGGGCCGACCAGACTAACCAGCAGCAAGAGCGTACCCGCCCACGCCAATTGCCGCAGCCTGGTCGCGACAGACCCGATGGCCGCTTTCGCACGGCGGCCTGTTTGCTGGGACGCTAACGGCAAATACATGGTCGGAGTCTCCTGAAAATCATGAGCATAACCAAAGAAAGGCAGGCTTTCAGCGAAAAATGACGTCAACAGCTTAAAATACCTGTCTCACAGCATAGCGGCGAACACGCCGCGCCTACCATCTAAGATTTTTCGTGAACCCTAGCCTTGAACTTTCGCAGTTCGATTATGAACTGCCCCAAAAACTTATTGCCCAGTCACCCGCCACGCGCCGCGTCGAAAGCCGGTTACTGCATCTTGACCCGCACAGCGCCCTGCACGACCGGCAGTTTGTCGACCTTGAAGCACTGCTCAGGCCGGGCGATTTGCTGGTCTTTAACAACACGCGTGTCATCAAAGCCCGGCTAACCGGGCAAAAAGAAAGTGGCGGTAAAGTCGAAGTGCTGGTCGAACGCATTATCGACTCCCACAACGTGCTGGCGCATGTGCGTGCCAGCAAATCACCCAAGCCGGGAACGCGCTTGCGGCTGGCCGACACCTTCATGGCCACCGTACATGGCCGCCAAGGCGAATTGTTTGAAATCGAGTTTCCCGAGCGGGTGCTAGACCTGCTTGACCGCCACGGTGCGATACCGCTCCCGCCCTATATTACACACGCGGCCGACCAAGAAGACGAAGAACGCTATCAAACCGTATACGCCAGCGAACCAGGCGCCATTGCAGCCCCTACGGCAGGCCTGCACTTTGATGACGCCATGCTGGCCCAATTGGCAAGCAAAGGCATACGTCAGGCATTTGTAACGCTGCATGTGGGCGCCGGCACCTTCCAACCTGTGCGCGTACAAAAGCTTACCGAACACATCATGCACGCCGAGCGGTACTCCGTACCCGCTGAAACCATCGCCCTTGTACAGGCTACACACAAAGCCGGCGGGCGCGTCATTGCTGTAGGCACCACCAGCGTGCGCGCACTCGAAGCCGCTGCCGCACAGCAGCGCACCTCCCAGGCGTCGGCCATGCATCCGGCCACAGTCGCCGGCGCCACCATGGCCGAACAAAGCGCATCCGCTACACTCACCCAAGCCACCCTGGCAACCATCGAAGGCGACACCCGCCTGTTTATTACCCCAGGGTATACATTCGCCTGGGTGGACGCACTGATTACTAACTTTCACCTGCCACAATCCACCCTGCTCATGCTGGTTTCAGCCCTGGCAGGCATGGAGCCCATACGGCGCGCCTATGCACACGCCGTCCAGTCCCGGTATCGCTTTTTCAGTTATGGCGACGCCATGTTTATCGAAACTCCTCAACCATGACAGGTTTACAGTTCCAACTTCTTGCCCGTGATGGTGCCGCCCGGCGCGGCCAGATCACGCTTAACCATGGCGTGGTCCAGACCCCCATCTTCATGCCCGTGGGCACCTATGGCAGTGTAAAAGCCATGCTGCCGCACGAGCTCGACGACATCGGCGCGCAAATCATTCTGGGCAACACCTTTCACCTTTGGCTGCGGCCCGGCAACGAGGTTATGCAGAAGCACAACGGCCTGCATGGTTTCATGCAATGGCACAAGCCCATACTTACTGACTCCGGTGGGTTTCAGGTGTTCAGCCTTAGCGGAATGCGCAAAATTACCGAAGAGGGCGTGAAGTTCGCATCACCCATCGATGGATCCCGGCTTTTTCTTACCCCGGAAGAATCCATGCGTATCCAGCGTGCGCTCAACTCCGACATCTCCATGGTGTTTGATGAGTGCACGCCCTACGAAATCGAAGGCCGTCCCGCCACCGAAGAAGAGGCGGCGCAATCCATGCGCATGTCTCTGCGTTGGGCCAAGCGCTCGCGCACCGAGTTTCAGCGACTTGAAAACCCCAATGCCCTGTTTGGCATTGTGCAGGGCGGCATGTACGAGCATCTGCGTGATGAGTCACTGGCCGGTCTGGTTGATATCGGTTTTGAGGGCTATGCCATCGGCGGCCTGTCGGTAGGCGAGCCCAAAGAAGAAATGATGCGGGTACTCGCCCACGTGGCGCCACGTTTGCCCGAAAACGCACCCCGCTACCTGATGGGGGTAGGCACGCCTGAAGACCTGGTCGAAGGCGTGAGCCGCGGTATCGACATGTTCGATTGCGTGATGCCAACCCGCAATGCGCGCAATGGGTGGTTGTTTACACGATACGGCGATATTAAAATTCGCAATGCACGCTACCGCGATGACACCCGCCCTCTTGACCCTTCATGCACATGTCACACCTGCAGCAAATTTTCGAGAGCATATCTGCATCACCTGCAGCGATCCAAAGAAATCACCGGATCTCGCCTCAACACCATGCATAATCTGCATTTTTATCTTGCGATCATGCATGAAATGCGCGAAGCCATAACGGCCGGCCAATTTGAGGCCTGGCGCGAAGATTTTCACCGTGATCGTGCTCGCGGCATCGAATAGCAAAGTTACCGCTACAATACAGAGTTAACCTAAAAACATCTCAGGAGAGTATCCTATGGCCATGGCAGCACTCGACACACTGACACTGATTACCGCACAAGCTGCACTTGGAGGCGACAACGCGCTGATGGGCATGCTGCCCATCATCCTCATGTTCGTCATCCTCTATTTTCTGATGATTCGTCCACAAATGAAACGCCAGAAAGAACACCGCAACATGGTGGCCAACCTGGGCAAGGGCGACGAAGTAATCACTAACGGCGGCCTGTTGGGCAAAGTTACCAAAATTACCGACAGCTACATCACCGTAGAAGTCAGCTCGCTGGCCGAAAAGCCTGTCGAAGCCATTTTCCAGCGCTCCGCCGTCACTGCCATCCTGCCCAAGGGCACGATCAAGGCGCTCTGATACCGGCACGCGCGCGTTCTCCGCGCGTTGTCCCGGTTTTTTTTCCTGCTTCAGCCACCTGACCGACCATGAACCGCTACCCTCTCTGGAAGTACCTGACCGTACTGGCCGCCCTAATTTTGGGCCTTCTGTACACGTTACCTAATTTTTTCGGAGAGTCGCCTGCGGTACAGGTGTCCGCCGCCAAATCCACCATCAAGGTTGATCACGCCACGTTGGGTAGGGTTGAAGAAATTCTCGCGAAAAACCACATCACATCCACCGGTAACCGTTTTGACATGAACGGCCCCGTTGGCACTATACGTGTGCGCTTTGACAACACCGACGTTCAGTTGAAGGCCAAAGACCTCATCGAGAAAACGCTCAACCCCAACCCTGAAGACGCTGATTACACGGTGGCGCTGAACCTGCTTTCGGCATCACCCAACTGGCTGTCCAGCCTGGGGGCACACCCTATGTACTTGGGGCTGGACCTGCGCGGGGGGGTGCACTTTCTGCTGCAAGTTGACATGCAAGGGGCTCTCACGGGCCGCTACGACTCCATCGCCAATGACGTACGCAGCAACCTGCGTAACGAAAAAATCGATGCCGGCGGCGTAGAACGCAGTGGCTTGTCCATTACCGCCTCGTTCAACAGTGAAGACATCCGCAACGAAGCAGCAACCGTGTTGCGCCGCAGCCACCCCGACATGACCTTCGTTAATTCGGGTGACAGCGGCGGCCGCTACAGTCTGAAAGGCCAGCTGACCGAAACTGCTGTTACGCAAGTGCAAACGCACGCGCTCAAGCAAAACATCACGACCCTGCACAATCGAATTAACGAACTGGGTGTGGCCGAGCCAATTATCCAGCAGCAGGGCTCAGACCGCATTATTGTGCAACTGCCCGGCGTACAAGACGTTGCCAAGGCCAAAGAAATTCTCGGCCGCACAGCAACGCTTGAAATCCGTATGGTCGATGATTCGCCCCAGGCACAGGCTGCGCTGGCCGCAGGAACAGTCCCGTTTGGGCTCGAGCGTTACACCGATCGTGATGGCCGTCCACTGCTGTTGCGCCGCCAGGTCATCCTGACCGGTGAAAACCTGCAAGATGCGCAGCCCGGTCGCGACCAGCAAACCCAGCAGCCTTCGGTCAACCTTACGCTCGACGCCAAGGGCGCGCGTATTTTTCGCGACGTTACCCGCGACAACATCAACAAACGCATGGCCATTCTGCTGTTCGAGCAGGGCAAGGGTCAGGTGGTTACTGCCCCGGTTATCCGCAGTGAAATCCCAGGTGGGCAAGTACAAATCACCGGCAGCATGACTGCCCAAGAAGCCGCTGACACCTCCCTGTTGCTGCGCGCCGGCTCGCTGGCCGCGCCCATGGAAATCATCGAAGAGCGCACCATAGGCCCGAGCCTGGGTGCCGACAACATCGCCAAAGGCTTTAACTCCACGCTGTATGGCTTTCTCGCCATCGCCATCTTCATTATTGCGTACTACCGACTGTTCGGCGTTTTCTCCACGGCCGGGCTGCTCTTTAACATTCTGTTGCTCATGGCCGTATTGTCCATGCTGCAGGCTACGCTGACACTACCCGGCATCGCCGCCATCGCCCTCACACTGGGCATGGCCATTGACGCCAACGTACTGATCAACGAGCGCATACGTGAAGAACTGCGCGCCGGGCTACCACCTCAACAGGCCATCCATCTTGGTTTTGAGCGCGCCTGGGGCACCATTGTTGACTCCAACCTCACAACCCTTATCGTTGGCGTGGCATTGCTGGCATTTGGCACTGGGCCCATCCGTGGCTTTGCCGTGGTGCATGTCATCGGCATTCTCACCTCAATGTTCTCCTCTATTGTCGGTGTACGGGCCGTCGTCAACCTGTGGTATGGGCGCAAGCGCAAACTGAAATCCGTATCCATCGGCCAGATCTGGAAACCGAAAGAAGACTAAGCACTTACGCGCGGCGCCCCGGGCGCCGCCCGCCTACCCTACAAAGACAAGACAAGCACATGGAATTTTTCCGCATACACCGCACCATCCCCTTCATGCGCCACGCGCTGGTGCTCAACCTGATCAGCCTCATCACGTTCATTCTGGCGGTGTTCTTCATCGCTTCGCGAGGCTTTCATCTCTCCATCGAGTTTACCGGTGGCACGGTCATGGAGGTGCACTATCAAGAAACCGCACAGATCGAAGAAGTGCGCTCAGCCATCAACACACTGGGCTACACCGACTATCAGGTAACAAACTTCGGCACGTCGCAAGACATTATGATCCGGCTGCCCGTGCGCAAAGGCGAAAGCTCGGCCGCACAAAGTGATTCGGTTCTAAAGGCCCTCAAAGCGCAAACCTCCAACGTTGAGCTGCGACGGGTTGAGTTTGTGGGGCCGCAGGTCGGGCAAGAGCTCGTGCACAACGGGCTCATGGCGCTGCTCTTTGTGGTCGTGGGCATCATGCTGTACCTGGCCATGCGGTTTGAGTGGAAGTTCGCCGTCGCAGGGGTCGTGGCCAACCTGCACGACGTGGTGATCATTCTGGGCTTCTTCGCCTTCTTCCAGTGGGAATTTTCACTCTCGGTACTGGCGGGTGTGCTGGCCGTGCTGGGGTATTCGGTCAACGAATCCGTCGTCATCATGGACCGGATCCGCGAAAACTTCCGCAAGATGCGTAAGGCACCCACAGAAGAAGTCATCAACAGCGCCATTACGCAAACCATCTCGCGTACGATGATTACACACGGCTCCACGCAAATGGTGGTCTTGTCCATGTTCTTCTTTGGCGGCCCTACCCTGCATTACTTCGCGCTGGCACTAACCATCGGCATCTGGTTTGGTATTTATTCCTCGGTATTTGTCGCTGCCGCCATCGCCATGTGGCTGGGCGTCAAACGCGAAGACCTGGTAAAACCCGCAAAAAAAGACGACCCCAGCGCCGAAGTCGCCTGATCGATAAACACACCTTACCCTGGCCGACTGCAATGCGGCCAGGCCACAAAAAAGCCGCTACAGCGGCTTTTTTTTATGATCTGGAGCACTGCCTGACAACCAAAGTGGAACGACCCGAGTACATAACGCTCCACAGCAAAGACGGCATACCACTTACGACGGATCACCACCCGTAACGTGCGACACATAGGCCGCGACCGCTTCGATTTGCTCATCGGTCAGGCTTTCACCAAACGATGGCATGATACCGGCACCCTGTGTAACCATGTCTTTAACATGCGAGTACGACGGCTTCAGGTCGTCGAGGTTTGGGCCGATCGCGCCCGCAGAACCCGCGTCTTTCAGCGTATGGCATACGGCACAGGCAGGTACTGCGTCTTTCATGAACAACGCCTTCCCCTGTTCGAGTTTGGCCTCATCGATGTCAGATGCACTGCCTACGCATGGAGCAACCGCCAGCACAACGGCCGCCAGCGACATCACCACCACCCGACGAGTGCTCGTTGAGCCCGCCATCACCACATACTTTTTTACTGATTGGTTCATAAAAATTCCGACAAAACTGTCTTATTCAGAAAAGACACCCGGCTACCTCATAAACACGTAGCACCGGGCACCATGGAAACAGGCCGGGCGATCAACACCGCACCGGCCCGCTCCAGAAACAACGTCTGTTACGCGACCTTGATCGTAACCATATGGTCACGCCAACTGGTGTTCAGATAGCCGCGATTGTTGTCCACGCGTTCTTCAGGTTGAACATCGCCGGCTGCATTTTTGGCACGGCTTGCGATTTCATACGTGCCTGGCTTCAGGGTTGTTGCCAGCACAAACTCGCGCCATGCGTATTTCCCCAGATCAGGACCTACGAACGTAGCTTTTTCCCAATCTTTGCCACCGTTCAGCGATACTTCCACGGACTCGGCTTCGGTCATGCCCCCGAAAGCCACACCGCGAACCAGCACTTTGCCGGCCTTTACGGTTTCGTCAGGGTTGGACGGAGACGTCACCCACGACTTGACAGGCATTTCCCATACTGGCTCAAAGGTTGGATCGCCCTTGGTGCCAACCGGCGACATCCGATAGCTGCCCTGCTGGATCTTGGCCTTGGATTGTTCCTCGGTAAATGCCAGATGTCTAACGTACTTAACGTTATTTACGCCCAGATATCCCGGCATAATGACGCGTAAAGGCCCGCCATGGGCCAGGGGCAAGGCCTCGCCATTAACTTCCCATGCCAGCAGCGCGTCTTCAATGCCATCCACAGGTACGGAGCGCTCAACTTTGACCGTGTTGGGATCAAGGCCCGCCGGGATTTCTTCGCCACCCGTACTGGTCATGAACTTCATGCCATCGGCCACACCGCCTGTCGCCTCGATAATCGCCTTGACGGGTACGCCCGTAAACACCACACAGCCAGCAGCGCCGACTGTCCACTGGGTGCCGCTAGGCTTGTGCGGAAACCAGGCCCGCCCGTTACCCGAGCACTGCAATACCATGGGCACTGATGTCAGCCCCATCGTCTTGAGTTCAGCCACAGTGAAACTGCGCGGATTCTTGACACCTGTTACTTCGAGCACCCATTCATCAGGCTTCTCGGTAATCTGTTCACTTGGCGGGTTGAGATTGTTACGCACAAACAGGCTGTTGAGCGGCGTAAGACCGCCCGAACCGACTGCCCAGCGGTGCGTTTCCATGGTGTTTGCGCTGTGTACAGTCAGGCTGTCAGCGTTTTTCCAGGCCGCGTAGGTGGGAAGTGGCTTTGCGGCAGCAGCCGCCTCACTGGCAGCCGCAGCTTGCGCCTTAGCCGACAGTGTGCCGCCCAGACCCGCCATCGCCACCAAGCCGCCCGTCGTGGCCAGCACTCGTCGGCGACCGGGGTTATTAAGTTGTTCCATATTTATCCACTCCTTAAAAAAAATCGAGCCAGTGCGTGGATCACTGGACAACCAGTGACTTTGCTCCTGCTCGTTACCTGCCGTTTATCTTTACCAACCGCACCCAGCAAGCACTCTGCCTGGATCCGCTTTCGCTACGTATGCTTCGCTACGGCCTGATCAAGCCTTATGCTATCTGATCGCGCTCTATTGCTCTGATTGCTTTTCAACCACCGCACACTCCGTCAGTAATCGCATGATCTGTTTATATATAATTATTACTGATTTGTATATATGATGTCAGTAACATTCATACTTAAAGCAATAAACGAGATTTCGCTACACCCTACGCAGCCTCACGCTAATATCCACAGCCCGGGCCTGCCAACCGCTCCCTAGAGGTCGGCCACTACCCTGCTGGACTTGACGGTACAATAGCTGCTTTATTTCTCATTGCCCCCGGGATATAAACCCGTCACGGCTCACACCATGCAAGAAAACACCCTCAAGCGACACGCGGCCTCCGCGCCTACCCCTGCAGCCGCCGATGCCTCCAACGCGTCCACACGCGTCACAGCACCTGATACCACGCAGGTACCAGAGCAGTCGGCCCACGCTGCCACACCCACCCGCAAACTGTTCATACGCACATTTGGCTGCCAAATGAACGAGTACGACTCCGACAAAATGGTTGACGTGCTACGCGAACATGGCGGCGCCGAGCTAACGCAAAACCCTGAAGAAGCTGACATCATTCTGTTCAACACCTGTTCGGTACGCGAAAAAGCGCAAGAAAAGGTATTTTCAGACTTGGGCCGGGTACAGCATCTTCGGCAGTCCCGCCCCGATCTCATTATCGGCGTGGGTGGCTGTGTGGCCAGCCAGGAAGGCGAGGCCATCGTCAAGCGCGCGCCCTATGTTGATGTGGTATTTGGCCCACAAACCTTGCATCGCCTGCCTCAGCTAATTGCCCGCAGGCAACAGACGGGGCGTTCGCAGGTAGATATCAGTTTCCCTGAAATTGAAAAATTCGACGCACTGCCACCTGCCCGCGTTGACGGACCAACTGCATTTGTATCCATCATGGAAGGCTGCAGCAAATACTGCAGCTTCTGTGTAGTGCCCTACACGCGCGGCGCTGAAGTGTCGCGCCCCTTTGAAGACGTATTGACAGAGGTCGCTGACCTGGCAGACCAGGGGGTCAAAGAGATCACCCTGCTGGGCCAGAACGTCAACGCCTACCGCGGGCCGCTGGGCGACACCGATGAAATCGCTGACTTCGCCATGCTGCTGGAATACGTACACGAAATTCCGGGCATTGAGCGTATACGCTACACCACGTCGCACCCCAAAGAAATGACCACGCGCCTTATTGAGGCACACGGCACACTTAGCAAACTGGTGCCTTTTCTGCACCTGCCCGTTCAGGCCGGCAGTGACCGCATACTGGCTGCCATGAAGCGCGGCTACACCACGCTAGAGTTCAAGTCCATTGTGCGTCGTCTGCGTGCCGCGCGGCCTGGCCTGACACTGTCGTCCGACTTTATTATCGGCTTTCCCGGCGAAACTGAAGACGATTTCGAAAAAACCATGAAGCTCATTCGCGACGTTGGTTTCGACACGTCGTTCTCATTTATTTATTCACGCCGACCTGGCACGCCCGCCGCCGATCTTGACGACACAACGCCCAAAGAGGTCAAGCTTGATCGGCTGCACCGTCTGCAGGCACTCATTAATGAGCAGGCCACCGCCATCAACGACACCATGGTTGGCACGACACAGCGCGTCCTGGTCGAGAAACCCTCGCGTCGAGACCCCGACAGCGAACTGTCAGGCCGAACCGAAAACAACCGTATCGTTAACTTTGTTGGCCAGCCACGCCTCATCGGGCAAATGATCGACGTGCGTATTACCCATACCATGACCAACTCGTTGCGCGGCGAAATTATCACGCGCGATTCCCTTGAAACGGGCGCTGCATGAGCCAGACGGTACGCAAAAAAAAGCCCGTTATCGTGTTGCTGGACGGTGATAATACGCACCTTGCCAACTTGCTGGGGCCACTGGATGCCAATCTGCAGCAAATCGCCACAGGGTGGGATGTAGAAATCAACCGACGGGGCAATCGCCTGTCCATTACTGGCGACCAGGCTGATGCTGCCGCCAACGCGCTCAACGTATTCCACCGACGCGCTACCCACACACCGCTATCAGTGGATGACATTCAGTTGGGCATGGTCGAACTTGGGGCCGGTAGGCTAACCGAAGCAGAGCAAGAGACGCTTCCTGAGCAGGAAAGCCTGCCTGAACTGCCGCCCGTTGACGACCTTAGCCTGAACCTGCGTACCCGCAAGTCTGACCTGCGGCCGCGCACCCCGCGCCAGCGTGATTATCTCAACAATATTCTGCGCCACGACATCACCTTTGGTGTCGGGCCTGCTGGCACCGGTAAAACCTGGCTGGCCGTTGCCTGCGCCATTGACGCACTCGAGCGCGAGTCCGTACAGCGCTTGGTGCTGACGCGTCCGGCTGTTGAGGCCGGTGAGCGCCTAGGCTTTCTGCCCGGCGATTTGGTGCAAAAAGTCGATCCCTATCTGCGCCCTCTTTACGACGCGTTGTACGATTTAATGGGGTTTGACCGTGTTCAACGCATGTTCGAGAAACAAACCATAGAAATCGCCCCGCTCGCCTACATGCGTGGCCGTACGCTCAACCATGCTTTTGTCATACTCGATGAAGCCCAGAACACCACCCCTGAACAGATGAAAATGTTTCTGACACGCATCGGGTTTGGCAGCAAGGCTGTAATCAACGGTGACCCCTCGCAGGTCGACCTGCCTCGTGGCAGCGCCAGCGGTCTTGTTCACGCGGTAAACATTCTGGAAGATGTACAGGGCATCGCCACCACACGCTTCACTAGCCGTGACGTGGTGCGCCATCCCCTGGTCGCGCGTATCGTAGACGCCTACGAAAAGGCAGACGACCATGGAGCCTGAGTCGCATAGCCGTACCAAGCCAGCAGGGCTCCCAGCGCTTTCGCTGGCAGTTCAGTACGCCGTACAGGCTGATGAACTACCCCGCTGGCGCCTGCGCCGATGGGCAAGCCACGCCGTTGCGGGCGTCGCGCGCGCTCAGGCCGAGGCCGGCCAAGAGGTGTTCTGCGCTGTCACGCTTACCGTACGCCTGGTCGATACCGACGAGGGCCGCCAGCTTAACCGCGACTTTCGCGGCAAAGACTACGCCACCAATGTGCTGACGTTCGAGTACGGCGTAGATCCCGATGGCACCGCCAGCGGCGACATCGTACTCTGTATGCCCGTGCTGTTGCGCGAAGCGGCAGAACAAAACAAAACCCTGCTTGCCCATGCGGCACACCTGACAGTACACGGTGTACTGCACGCGCTGGGCTACGATCACATCGAACCCGACGAAGCACAGTACATGGAGTCTCTCGAAATCTCTGTACTGCATAAAATGGGTCTTGCAAACCCATATATCTCATAAGCCGCCCTACGCCTGACCCGGCAATATCGGTTATCCTAAAGATTCGTTAAACCAGTCCCCTGGACAATGTCAGAACCAAGCTCACCAGACGCCGAGCCTCGACCGGCGAAAAACTCATCGAAATCCCTGTTCAGAAGGCTCACTGCATTCATGCAGCCTAATGAACCGGTCGACCGCGAAGGCATCAAGGCGGTGCTCGAAGCCGCCCACGAGCGGCACGTGCTCGACGCCGAAGCCTATGCCATGATTTCGGGCGCGCTCGATGTTGCCGACCAAACAGTCGCAGACATCATGGTGCCGCGTTCAAAAATGGATATGCTCGACATTGAGCGGCCCCTTGCCGAGATACTGCCCGAAATCATCGAAACCGGCCATTCACGCTTTCCGGTGTTTGAAGACGACCGCGACAACATCGTCGGCATTTTGCTGGCCAAAGACTTGCTGCTGTCCATCAACAACCCATCCATTGACTTGCGGCCGCTCGTACGACCCGCCGTATTCATCCCCGAAACCAAACGTCTCAATGTGTTGCTGCACGATTTTCGAGTCAGCCGCAACCACCTTGCCATTGTGGTGGACGAGCATGGCGGCATATCAGGCCTGGTTTCCATGGAAGACGTGCTCGAGCAAATCGTGGGCGAAATCGAGGACGAATACGATGAAGACGCCGAAAAAACCATTTTCCAGACCGGCACCAATAGCTGGCGGGCCATGGGCATCACCGAAATCGATGTATTCAACGAAACCTTCCACACCCACCTGCCCAACGATGATTACGACACGCTAGGGGGGTGGCTGGCCGCTGAACTGGGCCGCATACCCCGGCGTGGCGACAGCATCAACTATGAAGGGCTTAACATTACCGTAGTGGGCGCTGACGCCAAGCGTGCACTTTGGTTGCATATACAGCACAACCGTGCAGCCCCGCCTGCTCCACTGAACAGCAGTGACTAAGCCCCCACGCTTCTGGCACTTGAGCCCTCCGCTGGTAGCCATACTGCTGGCACTAGGTGCCTTTCATGCGCTGTCGTTCGCGCCAGGGCCGCTGCCGCCGTGGGCACTGCCATTTGTGCAGATATTCAGCCTTGCCTTTCTGGCGCATCACACTTTCCGTTCAAGCTCTGGCTGGCAGGCCGCCTTCAAAGTCTATCTGTTTGGCATCAGCAACTTTGCGGTTGGCCTGTACTGGTTGTTTATCAGCATGCACGAGTATGGTGGTCTGGCCGCCCCGCTGGCAGGCTTCGCTGTGCTTCTGCTTGCGGCCGCAATGGCGATTTATTACGCCCTGGCCGTCAGCCTGGCTTGGTGGCTTTCAGAAGGCCACAGGCACGCAGTTTCCAGCCACCGCGGCCAATTGATGATGGCAGTGATATGGGCCTCGAGCTGGACACTTTTTGAATGGCTGCGCGGCACACTGTTTACCGGGCTGCCCTGGTTAAACTTAGGCTATGCGCACGTAGAAGGGTTGTTGGCAGGCTGGGCGCCTGTAATAGGCGTGTATGGGCTAACCTGGCTGGCCGCCTTTGCAGCTGCCGCCATAGGCCTGTTCGCCAATGCCAATGCCAAAGACAAAGATCAAGGCAACGAAAACAGCGCAAAATCGGCCATGGGAGTAGGCCTTGCCGTGGTGGCCGGGTTGGTGGGCATTGTTCTCTCACACGCTACATGGTGGCAGCCTCATGGCAACCCCATAATAGTAAGACTGGTTCAGGGCAACACGCCCCAGTCCATGAAGTTCAACCCACAGTTTTTGCAGCAAAGCCAAAAAGATTATCTGCAACTGGCATCACTGGCACCGCGCGAGCCTGACGGCGCGCCTGATCTCATCGTTTTGCCCGAAACCGTCATACCCCTATTGCAAGACCGCATCGCACCCGAATTGTGGCAACAATGGCAGAACGTCGCGCGCGAACGCAATGCCACCATCATTATGGGCGTGCCGCTGCACGACCAAGTAAATGGCCGCGACCGCTATACCAACAGCGCCATCGCCTTTAACGCCGACACCCCCATTGACGCCATCATGTCAGCGCAGGTGACCGACCGTTACGACAAACACCACCTCGTCCCTTTTGGCGAATTCATCCCCACCGGTTTTCAATGGTTTGTTGATGCCATGAATATCCCTCTGGGTGACTTCGATCGCGGCCAGGTACGGCAGGCCCTGTTTACGATAGACGGCCAGACCATTGCGCCCAACATCTGCTTTGAAGACGTTTTTGGTGAAGAAATCATCCAGTCGGTAAAACCCAGCGCCGACCACGGCTCTGGTGCCACCATATTGCTGAACATGAGCAACCTGGGGTGGTTTGGAGACTCCTGGGCCTTGCGCCAGCATCTTCAAATCTCACGTATGCGTGCTCTCGAAACCGCACGCCCCATGCTGCGCAGCACCAATACCGGCATGACAGCCGCCATTGATCCCAATGGCAAGGTACGTGCAGTACTAGAGCCCATGAGCAAGGGCGTACTCGACGTCGAAGTACAGGGCGCCAGCGGCTTGACCCCCTACGTGCGCTGGGGCAACACATTAATACTGGGTTGGGCGTTGTTCTGGCTGGGAGCAGCATCTGCCCGCCGACGCCCTCAGAAGCCCACCCCGGCGCGCTAGGCCCTTCACAGAGCCCAACCAAACAACACTGGTTTCAAATACGCCTCACGGCCTCTCAGCAGGCCGTGAGGCGTAGTTTCGTGCTGCCGTGGGTCACCTAGTCATTGCTGCCATCGAATAAGCTCGCATACAGGGCCCATGACGCCTGCAAGCCATGCAAGACATCAGCACATCACCATACATCTCTCCAGAACGCGATCAAGCTGCCCCGCTAGACCCATGCCGGGCCGTACGTATGCAAGATCAGCGCTACCCAGTTGAGCATTGAGCACCTTGCGCCAGGCAAGAGGCCCTCATCGCCCATGGAATACCGTCAAAATGATTAGTATTCGCTCACATAGCCCCAAAATCCCCACCCAGCCAGACTTTCTCACTCAACAAACACCAACTATTTTCACGCCTGAACAACAAAAACCGTACGCTGACTTGCACACATTGAAAATATCGTGCATAATCTCGCTTCTTCGCTAGACAAGCCAGTACGGGGGTATAGCTCAGCTGGGAGAGCGCTTGCATGGCATGCAAGAGGTCAGCGGTTCGATCCCGCTTACCTCCACCAGTCAAAACGAAGAAACGCGATTACTCGCACAGCAGAAAGTTTAACTCTGTGCTAGAATTCGCAACTTGCTTGTCCTGTCCCCTTCGTCTAGAGGCCTAGGACACCACCCTTTCACGGTGGGTACAGGGGTTCGAATCCCCTAGGGGACGCCAGTTAATCTGGCAGTCAATACCGCTGCGGAGCGGTAGTTCAGTTGGTTAGAATACCGGCCTGTCACGCCGGGGGTCGCGGGTTCGAGTCCCGTCCGCTCCGCCAAAGAATTCAAAGGGTTAGCGCAGAAATGCTCTAGCCCTTTTTGTTTCCTGAAAGTCTGGCTCTACCCCAAAATCGGGGGATGGGCATTCACTAGACACGGTTGATTACACCGTCCCAACCGCACAGGTACAAGACCCTCATGCGGCATCCTCCACAAGAGATCGCTTAGCGTAGTTCGGCCATCTTGCTCACCAAGGCAGCATTCGCTTTGTCCAAGGCATCAATCGCTGCCAAAGCATATTTATCCGGGTCGGCATGAAATACGAATTCACGCGTCTGATTCGTCCCCCCTCCTAATACGGCGGTGAAGACGTTTAGTGCGGTTTCCAAACCTACTTCCGCAGAGGATGTCGTGTTCTCGATCGTAGCAAAGGCGATGTCAGACCCGATAGGCTGGCCTAAAGTCAACTTGCCGACCTT
This sequence comes from Alcaligenaceae bacterium, assembly GCA_013416395.1. Classification (GTDB taxonomy): domain Bacteria; phylum Pseudomonadota; class Gammaproteobacteria; order Burkholderiales; family Burkholderiaceae_B; genus Allopusillimonas. The sequence continues at coordinate 12,196 of JACCEP010000002.1, read as the reverse complement.
ATTGCCGAAAGTGCTCATGTAGCCGCTGCCAATTCCGAGAAGCCCCGCGTCCACCGACATGACCTGCCCGACGCCCAGCGTGCTGAACGAGCCACCGGCGTGTCCACCAGCCCCGGCAAAATCGAGCAGATAGGTGACATTGATTACATGAGCGCCGGTTTGTTCGCCGAACTTGGCGACGGCAATACCTGGGTTTGAGGTGCCTAGGCCACCAGTGACACCTTGTATCTCACCAAAGAAAACGGGCTGCTTGGGTCCGATCTGCGAGGGGGAGTAGAAGGTACCGACACCGTAGGAGGAAAACAGTCCGGATTGATCGTGCTTATAGGGGAAGTCGTATTCCGTTGTACCTGCGTATCCCGGGCTGCCGGTGAAAGTCTCGCGCGGAAGGACCTCGTAGCCCTGGGCGATTAAAGCTCGAACGAATTTATCGTGAGCCTCGTTCACGATACGCTGATGGACCTCAGGGCTGACACCGTCCAGCTCGACCAGGCCCGTAGAGTTGCCCCCCATGCCGCCCGAGAACATTCCTCCAGCTTTTTTCTGCAGCTTCTTGCTTTGGTTGAAGCCAACCTTGAAACCGCCTATCACTACCTTCTGCACTTCGGCGAATGCCTTGGGTGTATCAACATCAATATCGCTCTTAGTGCTGAGGCCCAGAAAGCCGCCCGTACGTTTTTCGGTCGTCATTACCGTATCTTGCGAGGTGACCGAGCAACCCACTAGGCCAAACGCCAAGACCACAGGAACCACACGTCGTAAAATATATTTCATGGCGCCTCATCCTGCGAAAAAGGGGGGGGGGGGGAGATTTACAGTATATTTACATTTTTAAGATAGTTGAAATATTCTGTAATATTGATATTTTTTTGTCAAACCTAGGAAAACCCTGACGAGTAAGCCATTCAATTGGGCTAGCCCTTTTTGCTTTTCTACCCGTAAGTATTCAAAATCTGAAATACTCTTGAGTGCAGATATCTACGACGGTGGTCATTTCGCCCGACCAGACGATTATCATGCAGTACCAAACGAACCCGTGTACGGCATACTGACCAACAGACAATTAGCCGTACAGTGTGCCCTTGCTACGCCACGTAAACCGCGAGAACCCTACTCAACACTTGGCAGGTCAATACATAGCCATGTCTCGTCTGGCGGGTTCGCTACGTTGACGCTCGAATTTTAGTGGCCAGGCCAACCAGACAGGAAACCAGCCGAGTCATGCGCCACTCACCAGCCCAAGCCGCCGCGCCCTCGCCTCGCGCAGCGCTGTTGCGCGCACAGCATCTAGGGTTTCAAATCGGTGGCCAGTTGTTATGGCACGACTTAGCAATAACCCTGCAACCGGGTGAGCGACTTGGCATCACCGGCCCTTCGGGCTGTGGCAAGACATTGCTATTGCGCACGCTGGCTGGCCTGGAGCCGCTGCAGCAAGGCCAGCTTGAATATCGTGGTCGTGCACTAACAAACTGGAAAATGCCGGCATACCGCGCCCGGGTCGTCTATCTCCCTCAACGCCCGGCCCTGCGTGAGGGCAGTGTAGAGGCTGCACTGCGCGCCCCTTTTCGTTTTCATGCCCATGCACACAGCACATTTCCACTTGACCGCGCCCGCGAGTTACTGGTTGCGCTAGGGCGCGAGGATCGTTTCCTGCAGCAGCGGTGCGAGCGACTATCTGGTGGCGAGGCACAAATTGTGGCGTTGCTGCGCGCACTGCTGCTGAAACCAGAAGTGTTACTGCTGGATGAGCCGACCGCCTCGCTGGATGCCAGCGCGGTAACGGCGATCGAGATACTTATTGAACATTGGATGACCGATGCCGCTGATCGCGCCTGTATCTGGACAAGTCATGACAGCGTCCAACTGCAGCGCACGTGCGACCACCTGATCACACTGGAGTCTGCCAAGTGAACACCAGCTACATCAACCTAAGCAACTGGCAGCTGGGTTTTGCGGCCTTGCTGATTGTGGCCAATCTGGCGATTTCAGTGTGGCTACGCCTGGGGTTGGCTCGCAGCCTGCTGGTAGCCAGCGTACGCATGACGGTACAGCTACTGCTGGTCGGCTTCATTCTTGAATCGATTTTTGCATTACGTACCCCAATACCAGTGGTCGGCATCGGGCTGGTGATGGCGGCGCTGGCCAGCGCGGCTGCAGTACGCCGCACACGGCGGCGCTTTCAGGGCATCTACTGGAACAGCCTGCTATCAGTGCTGGGCGCGGCCTTCGTAGTCACTGGGGCAGCATTGGCAGGCATTATCAACGTACACCCGTGGTTTTCTCCTCAGTACGCTATTCCGGTTCTGGGCATGGTACTGGGCAACTTGCTCACTGGCGTATCCCTGGCGCTGGATCGCTTCATGGAAGGGGTGGCGCGCGAATCTGATGTGATCGAGGCCGACCTGGCGCTGGGCGCCACGCGCTGGGAGGCGGCTCACCCGCTAATCGTCGAAACCATGCGCACAGCACTCATTCCAACCATTAATGCCATGATGGTAATGGGCGTGGTGAGCCTGCCGGGCATGATGACCGGCCAGATGCTGGCAGGCGCCTCGCCCGCAGCAGCCGTGCGCTACCAGATCATTATCATGTTCATCATTGCTGCAGCTACCGCACTAGGCACACTCGGGGTAACGCTACTGGCCTTCCGCTCACTGTTCAACGCGCAGCATCAACTTTGCACGGGGCGGTTACGTGCGATCGAACGCAGCGACGCGAAATCTGTTTGAATAGAGACGTCGTTGAAATGCGCCCGAGCACAACGACCAGGGCCTTAACCCACAAGCCCCACGCTTGCAGAAAAATCACCGCACCCTGTATGCTGCAGGCGAAACGCTTTCGCACCAAAACACCATGCCCAACACCAGCAATAGCGCGCGCATTCGCCAAGCCTTTGACGCCGCCCGGTATGTCATCGAGGCACCTGGCGCCGACATTGTTTTGCACATTGGGCAAGCCAGCATTGCGGCCCGGGCACTTCTTATAGCCCTTGAGGCTAACGGTGCCGCACTTATCACTGCCTACAACCCTGGTGGGTGTGTCGTTGACCATGCCAGCAACCAGGCAGCTCAGCGCGCGCTACAGCGCGACATTGAGGCGCTGGGCCTAACGTATATGCAGGGATATAACAGTGCCGAGGATGGAAGCCCGCCCATCGAGCCCACCGTGGTGTTGTTCGGGCCTTCACAAGCAGAGGCCGACGCGCTCGCCCAACGCTACGGGCAACTAGCTTATGTACTGTTGGGCCAGGAAGGCATGCCCGTGCTTAGATGGCTCTGACGCACAACAGTTGCGTTACACATAAAGTGACCAGACCAATGGTAATGCCGTCGTTCTTAGGGGCGGCCAAGGCCAATGGAGCCAATTGCCCTGCCCTCACTTCAATTTAATATCCAGTCGCACGACGTCCCCGCGATATATTCCGTCCCCAATAAACACAATGGTGCCATTTTGATCGACAGCGGAACGATGTACGTGGGCAATAGGTGCATTCAAAGGCAATTGCAGGAACTCGGCGATTGTAGGATCGGCAGAACCTTGAGAAATCGCATCAAAAAGCCCGTTATCAGTCAGGCTGGCCAAGCAGACGCTGAACGCCATAGAAGAAATGAGCCTGCGTGACGGTTATCGCTACGAGCAAGACATGACAGCAGCTATTGCCAAAACCGATGATGCGAAAGAGGCCCAATTGGCATTTCTTGAAAAGCGTAAACCGATCTTTCGTGGCGCGTAAAGCGCAGTAAAAGAGGACGAAAACAGGACGCCACCTGAAGGTGTCCTGTTTTCGTCCATGACCTGCCTGTTTAGCCTTCCAACATCCGTACGGGGGTGCCCGCGAGCCACTGCTTGATAGCTTCCACGGCATCGCCGTAATACAGTTGATAGTTCTGCCACGTGACATACCCGACATGCGGGCTAAGTAGCAGGTTGGGTACGTGTAGCACCGGCGAATCGGCAGGCAGTGGCTCTATGTCAAATACATCTAGGGCAGCGCCCGCCAGGCGCTTCTCTCTTAATGCATCGCATAGTGCCGACTCATCCACCAACCCGCCACGAGATGTGTTGACGAGATACGCCGACTTTCTCATGTGTTGAAGATCCTTTTCCGCGACGATATGTCTGGTGCTTTCACTAAGCACCATGTGCACGCTAACGACATCCGCTCTACCAAGCAGTTCTTGTTTCTGAACATACTGAACGCCGAATGGGGCACATCGCTCGGCGGTCAAATTAGGACTCCACGAAATTACCTCCATATCAAATGCTTGTCCGAAGCGGGCCATTCGCTGACCAAGCTTGCCTAGTCCAATTAACCCAAGGATGCTTCCCTTCATCGAGAGACTTAAAGCGGGTTGCCATCGCCCTGAACGTAAGTCAGCGTCGTTCGGTGCCACACGCTTGAACAGAGCCATTATCATTGCCCATGTGTGCTCTGCAGCCAATAACGGATCGCTGCGTGTGCCGCACACTACGATGCCCAGCTCGCGGCAAGTTGTCACGTCAATGGACTTGTTACGCGACCCAGTCGTAACCAAAAGACGGAGATTGGTAAGTTGTCGTAATAAAGTACCGGGGAAACGAGTTCGTTCGCGCATGGCCACGATGACATCGTATTGCTTCAACTGCTCAACCAGATCGGTCTGTGCAATATACTCGTTGAAAAAGTGGACATTAACCGAATTGCCGAGCTGATCCCACTTTGCACATTGCCCAGCGACCGCTTGATAATCATCCAGTACACAGATGTTAATTTGTCTCATAAATGCGTAAAAGTCGTCGTAACTCGGCGCCTTATCGCTCCCTTTTTGCAGTTTAGAATGCGATTAGTGTAGGCCTGCGTGACAGATCTATCAGTACTTTGCACTATATTCCAGCCTTGCGTAAAACAACACGCTAAGCTGGTCAATATTCGGCAAGGCCATTAATGGCATAGGCAGGCTTAGCGTTTCATACAGCTGAGAGGCACAGCATATCTCATCAAACATGAAAGTAACAATTTGACACCACTTTACGACACGTTCGACTTCCACTCAGTTGCATTACTCTGAAGCGCCGTAGGCAGCAAAATCCATCAAATACGCCTAAATAGGCTTTATTTTCCACCTTAATCTCTGAATCTGGCGCTTGTGAACTCACCCCCATACTCCTAAGATAGCCGCTCCATATTGCTTAGGAATAGTCAGCATGCCCCGCTCAACCATGACGGCTACCGAGGTAGCCAGGCACTCACCCACCAACAACGCCAACGACGCCTGGCAACTCGACGACATCCTCGCCTTGTACGAGCTCCCATTTATGGATCTGCTGCTTCGTGCCCAAGTCGTGCACCGGCAAAACCACGAACCCAACACCGTTCAACTTTCTACCCTGCTCTCCATCAAGACAGGGGGGTGTCCGGAAGACTGTGCGTATTGCCCGCAATCATCGCGCTATGACACACAAGTCGAAAAAGAAGCCCTGCTGCCCGTGCAAGAAGTGCTTGAGGCGGCTCGAAGGGCCAAAGAAAGCGGAGCACAGCGCTTTTGCATGGGCGCTGCGTGGCGCTCACCCACTGCCCGCCAAGTCGACTTGGTCGCCGAAATGGTCACAGCCATTAAAGACATGGGGCTGGAAACCTGCGTCACCCTGGGCATGCTCAAACCCGGCCAAGCCGAAATGTTGCGCGATGCCGGCCTTGATTACTACAACCACAACCTCGACACATCGCCCGAATTCTACGGCACCATCATCAGCACGCGCACCTACCAAGACCGCCTAGACACGCTCGAACGTGTGCGGGCAGCGGGCATTAACGTATGCAGCGGCGGCATTGTGGGCATGGGCGAAACGCGTCGCGACCGGGCCCGCCTGATACAGCAGTTAGCAAACCTGTCACCGTACCCCGACTCTGTGCCGGTCAACAACCTGGTCAAGGTGCCAGGCACCCCGCTCGCCCAAGGCGAAGACATTGACCCCTTCGAGTTTGTGCGCACCGTCGCTGTAGCGCGCATCACCATGCCACGCGCCGTCGTACGACTTTCGGCAGGGCGCGAAGAAATGGACGACTCACTGCAAGCCTTGTGCTTTCTGGCAGGCGCCAACTCAATCTTCTACGGTGATCAGTTGTTGACAACGGGCAACCCCAACGTCATCCGCGACAAGCAGTTGCTGCAGCGGCTGGGCATGTCGGCCACAGGCAGCACGTCAGCCAGCGATACGGCCGAGGCCGTTTTTTCGCCGGCCACCCAGGCACCCTCCGACACACCTTGCCACGAGACGGCACGCTAAAACTCAGGCGATCACACTTCCCATGTATACACTCATTATCAGCATCGCCTGTAGCGTTGCGGTATCAATCCTGCTCAAGATGGCCCGAAGGCAGAACATCGCCATTGATCAGGCCATCGCTGTCAATTATGTCGTGGCGGCAGCGTTCTGCCTTATTGTCCTAAGGCCGCAGCCTGCCTCGCTGCTCAGCCCTTCCACCCCTTGGTGGATACTGGCGCTGCTTGGTGTTTTGCTCCCCACCATATTTCTGGCCATGGCCGGCGCAGTTCGGCACGCAGGCATTGTGCTAAGCGATGCAGCACAACGGCTATCGCTGTTCATACCGCTGATCGCCGCTTTCGTCATTTTCAGCGAAGACGTTTCCGGCACCAAGCTATCGGGCATTGCCATTGCGCTGGTCGCTCTTGTCTGCCTGCTGCTGCGTCCACGCCAATCTTCAGGGTCCGGTGACACGCTCAAAACCACAGGCTTGCTGCTTGCAGTTTGGGTAGGCTACGGCACCATAGACATACTGTTCAAGCAACTGGCAAAAAGCGGTGCTGTGTTTTCCAGCAGTCTGTTCGCCGCCTTCGCACTGGCGGGGATTCTGATTTTTGTTTACCTGACGCTCAGGCGCACGGTATGGCAGCGGCGCAACATTGTGGCTGGCCTGGTGCTGGGCCTGCTTAACTTCGGCAACATCTACTTTTATATCCGCGCCCATCAGGTGTTTCCCGACAACCCCACGCTGGTTTTCTCAGCCATGAACATTGGGGTTATCTCTTTGGGAACCTTGGTCGGTGCGGGCTTCTTTCGTGAACGTCTGTCATGGGTAAACGCAGTAGGCATCGTGCTTGCCATTAGCGCCATTGTGATCCTCATCCCTCGCTGATCCCGCTTGGGCGTAGATACTTATCCAAACCACTCAGAAGCAGCCCCAGGCCAGCGTACCAAAAAGCTCCGGGCTTTCTTTCAGATTGCAGAGTATTAAGTACACACCGCTCAGAGGTGTTTTGCAGGCCAAGTGCCCCACGAGGTTGTTTTGTGGGGCGCTAGGTCTGGCGCGAATTATTAACCAATAGCCGGGTCTGGCTTTTGGTTTGGCCCAATCGATGGCTCTGAGTCGCTCTGGTGCGATCGCTTGCGGCTGGCCGTATTCGATGCTGTGTCTGCTGCATCGCTTGCGTCAGCCGCTGTTGTAGCTGTTCCGGTTGACCCTGATGCTACTGACCCCGATGTTGCCGCTTCTGGTGCGGTCGACCTTGGCAAGGCTGACTCAGGCGCTGCTGCTCCTATCACCACTTCTGGCGCTACCGATCTCGGCAATGCGGACTCCGGTGCATCTGCCCCTAAAGCGTCCATCTCTGCTGCGACGCTTGTGACCGACCCTGGCGCCGCCGAAGCCACCGCTGACGCAGTTTCTTCCAGACCAGCTCCAGCCCCCACCGCTTCGTCAGGATCGGGCGGTAGGGCGCCCGCCGGCATTTCTTCGGGCGGGGTTTCAAACGACACATCGCTCTCCACGTCTACGCGAGGGTCAAGCGATGCCACAATGTTGGAGCTTTGCAGGCTGTCAGACATAGGCACGAAATGCGTAGGGGCGTCTTCACTCAGGTTGGCGCCCGTAACCTGCTGCGGACGAATTACAGCTACCAGGACAAACGCACAGCCAGAAACAAACACAAAGTACACCTCAGGGTGCAATTCGCGCATGAGCAAGCCGGCAAACATGGGCCCCACACATGCGCCCATGCCGTACACCATGTACAGGATCGCACTCAGGCCTACACGCCTGTCGGGATCGACGTTGTCGTTGGCGAAAGCAGCCCCCAACGGGTAAAGCGTAAACTGCAACGCGCCCAATATGCATGAAAATACCACCAGCCCCCAGTACGGAATGGCCCACCAACCCCACAAGGGGATGGTGGACAAGGCCAGGATCAGTGCACACAAACGTATCATGCCGGCGCGATTGACACGGTCGGCCAGCCACCCTAGCGGCCACTGCGCCAACAGCCCAGCCGCCACCGATGCCGCCAAAAATACAGCAACCTCGCTATTGTTAAGCCCTTGTTTGAGCGCGAACACGGGCGCAAGCCCATAAAATGCACCCGTTACCATGCCGGCGACAAACAGAATGATCAGCGACATGGGCACCCGTGCCAGATAATACTTGGCATGAATGGGGGCCGGTACCTGAATAGTGGGGTGCATGCGACGTGTCAACGCCACAGGCACCAGACACAGTGCCGAACACATAGCGGCAAAAATCAATGGCTCGTAGTTCAGGCTGGGGAACAGCGTGAGCGACAACTGCCCCAACACGGTGCCACAGCTTGAACAAATCATATAAAAGCCGAAAACACGACCGCGTTGGGCATTTTCTGTTTGCTCATTAAGCCAGCTTTCTATCACCATAAACTGAGTGACCATGGCAATGCCGGCAAGAAACCTGAAACCCAGCCAGGCCCACAAGTTATTAACGAGGGCCAACACCAGTATGGTAATAGTCACAATGGCTGCGGTCGCCGCATACGCGCGAATATGCCCGACCTGAATAATGATTTTGTGCCCGATACGCGCCCCAAAGACCAGCCCGAGATAATAAATGGCAATCAGACTGCCCACCCAAAGTTCCGACACCGACTCGGCGGTCAGCCTCAGACCCATGTAGGTGTTGAACAAGCCCGACCCGACCAGCAACAACACGGTGGCAAGATAGAGTGAAAAAAACGAGGCAATCATTTGCACCATGGCGTACCGCAGGGCTCCGTATGACTATTGGCAAAAAATAGGGTTAACTAACTAAGCTGCTTGAGAAGCGTGGCAGCGTCACTGACATCAAATTTGCCAGCCTGCTCGACATTCAGGTGCTTGACCACGCCATCTTCAAGCACAGCCGAAAAGCGTTGCGAACGCACGCCCATGCCGCGCGCAGAAAAATCAGCATCCAGCCCCAAAGCCCGTACCCAAGCGGCACTGCCATCGGCCAGCATGCGAACGCGGCCGGCTACACCCTGATCGCGGCCCCAGGCACCCATTACAAACGCGTCATTGACTGCCACACACCAGATCTCGTCGACGCCATGCTTATGCATCTGCTCAGCCAATTCAACATAGCCTGGAAGGTGTTTGGCTGAGCACGTTGGCGTAAAGGCGCCAGGAACCGCAAACAGGGCAATTTTCTTGCCTTTGACCATTTCTGAAACCTGAAACTGATTAGGACCGACTGCACAACTATCGGTCTCAGTTTCAATAAACTCGGTGAGAACACCGTCTGGAACCTGGTCACCAATTTTTATAGCCATGACAATCTCCGCAAGCAATTATTGATTTCCCTTCGTAGTGAGGGAACGAAAAACGGCGGCAGTCGCGAACGCGCTGACGCCATGAAAAAACGCAGCCAGACCCGAAATAGGTAAAGCACTGCCATGACATGACCCTTGAGGCCTGCCATCCGCAGCCATCGGCGGCATGAATGCATAATGATACGCTCCCGATGCCGGGTACGTCGCGACCTGCGTACCGGGTCGTCAGGATTTCCACACAAAACTGTTGCATTGCGGCACGCTGGTGCAACAACTACTACGGCAACTACGGATTATTCAAGACCAGATACCGTATATGATAGGTCTCTTGTTTCATTCGCAGCGACACCACACATGACCAAAATCTCCGGGCAAACGCCCACGCTTACCCATATCGACGAATCCGGCGAAGCTCGCATGGTTGACGTCGGCGACAAGCAATCGACCCAGCGCACAGCCATCGCCGAAGCCGTTGTCCGCCTAAGCCCTACCGCTTACGCCCTGTTGTCAGCCGCCAACAATGCCAAAGGTGACGCACTCAATACAGCACGCATTGCCGGCATACTGGCTGCCAAACGTTGCGCCGAACTTATTCCTTTGTGCCACAGCCTGCCACTCAGCTTTGCGGGCATCGACTTTTTCCCCGACGATGCAGCACATACCATCCGGGTGCAGGCCACCTGCCGCAGCGACTACAAAACCGGCGTAGAAATGGAAGCCATGACCGCCTGCAGCGTGGCCGCCCTCACACTCTACGACATGTGCAAGGCAGCCGACAAAGGCATAGTGCTCGAGCAGGTTCGACTGCTGTACAAGTCAGGCGGAAAAAGCGGCGAGTGGCGGGCAAACGCCAACTAAGCACCAGCGCACTTCCAGCCCGCACAGGCTCCTCACTTTAATACACTCACTATGTGGGCGTTTGCTGTCGCCAGTTTACTCGGAGGCTTGTCGGGCCTATACAGCGCTGCGCTCGCCGCAGCGTATGCCAAGGCCATCGAACAGGGTAAAGTGGCCAACACAGCCACCCTGCTCTATTCGCTCGCACATCCACAGTTTCGTTTTCCAACCCCCACCCAACGCGTTGCCGTGCTTGTGTGCGCCCTCGTTCTCGCCGCCAGCCATATCTGGTTTCTTGGTCGGTACGGGTGGTCCGCGCATGCGCTTGCACTGGCTTTTCAAGCATCTCTGCTTTGCAGCCTGGCGCTCATCGACATCCGTACAGGCCTGTTGCCCGACGCCCTGAACCTGCCGCTGTTTTCCGCAGGCCTGATCGTGGCCCTGCAACCCTCAGCCGCTACCAGTGTTACTCATGCACTGCTTGGCGCATTCGTGGGATACGGCTTTCTTTGGCTAGTAATGGGGTTGTTCTCAAAAATCGCCAAAACAGAAGGTATGGGGCGAGGCGATCTCAAGCTGGCGGCCGCATTGGGCGCCTGCTGCGGCATTGAGCACATTTTGTATGTGCTGATGCTGGCCAGCCTCGCCGGCACCCTATTCGCCATGTGCCATCAGCGCACTGTATTCGCCAAAGGCAGTTACCCATTCGGCCCTTTTCTCGCTGGTGCCGGCCTTGCCGTCACACTGGCACATGCATAGCCTGCAGCCTTGCACTTAAGCACGGCAACAGCCTATTTCGATGAGCTAGAATAGGCCATAACGACGGGGCCCGTGTTTGCATGCCCCGCCAGGAGACTAACGTGGCCAACCCAGCAACCATTACCGTACTTTACTTCGCCCAAGTCGCCGAGCTTACCGGACAGCGACACGAATCCTGCCCGCTTGACGCCCCCATAACGGGAAGCGACTGGCTGGCCCAGCTCGAAGCCCGCTTCCCGCAACTTGCACCCGTTACACGCCTCAAACTTGCCGTCAATCAATACCATGTGCCACATGACACGCTCATACAACCGGGCGACGAGGTAGCCGTATTCGAACCCGTGACCGGAGGCTAACCATGGTTGTTGTACAAGAAGACGATTTCGACGCCGCCCAACTAACCGAAGCGCTGCGCCAGCGACACCCCGGCAAAACAGGGGCTCTGGTCAGCTTTACTGGCTATGTGCGCGATTATGCCGAACACGCGCCCACCCACACTCTGTTTCTTGAGCACTACCCAGGCATGTGCGAACGCGAAATAGAAGCCCTGTGCACAACGGCCTGCACTCGCTGGAACGTGCTTGAGTGTCTGGTGGTACACCGTGTGGGCGAACTCAGCAACACCGATCAAATTGTATTCGTAGCAGTCGCTGGTGCTCACCGTGGCGATACCTTCCGTGCCTGCGAATACATCATCGACGCCCTCAAAACCCGCGCCCCCTTCTGGAAACGTGAAACCCTGGCCGACGGCAAACGCTTCTGGGTGGAACAGCGCCAGTCCGACGCCGACAAAACCCAACAATGGGATTTGGACGCGCCAGCGGACAAAACTTAAAAAGAGTTTGGACGCGAAGCGGACAAAACCTAAAAAGGGGTTGGACGCGAAGCGGACAAAACCTAAAAAGGATTTGGACGCGCCAGCGGACAAAACCTAAAAAGGGGTTGGACGCGAAGCGGACAAAACCTAAAAAGGATTTGGACGCGCCAGCGGACAAAACCTAAAAAGGGGTTGGACGCGAAGCGGACAAAACCTAAAAAGGATTTGG
>JACCEP010000029.1 GCA_013416395.1 Alcaligenaceae bacterium | reverse complement strand
GGCGGGACACGCCCGGTTCGCCTGTGAAGTGAGCGATGCAGTAAGGTCGCCAGCAGCAGGAACCCGCCGAGGTGAGTCAGTCCCTGCGGACTGAACACGGTAGGAATCCCCTCACTTAAGGGAGGGGGGGATGTCAACGAATGGCCGCTTATGTGGGTAAAAGAGTGGTAAGACTTCAGATGCACTTTGGCAATAACGAAACGCTAGGCAGCCCCTTGACATACGCACCGCGAGTTAATAGGTTTGCGCGACGATGTCTGCCCTGCGCTTCACCAACCGCACTGCCCGTAAGCCATTCTATTCATGCAGAGGTATCGACTACGCACAGCAAACCAGCCATCAGTAGCGATCCTTACGATCACGATAGTTTTGCTTGTTCGCGCCTTTGGCTATACCTGCCAACTCATCGAACTTGGGTACAGGTATAACAAGCACACCTGTCCCTTTCGGAATAAACACGAATTTCTGACCAGCCTGCCAGTGCTGATCTTCGCGTATCGCCTTCGGGATGCATATCTGGAATTTGCTGGAAAGTGTAGCGGTTGTGCTCATTCTTACTTTAATCATGTCACTGGTAGCTTAGTAAGAATAAAACATCCAAGAGATGAAAGGTAGTTGCCATCGCAGGGCACCCAAGCGCTCGTCATCACGAACCATCACGCGACAACATACTCCACAAGCGCCGCATCAATTACGACATCGTTTGATGCTAAAATAGATTCATATGTCGAAATGGAGGAAATCATGCGTACGACAGTAACGTTGAACGATGAATTGCTTGCCAGGGCACGTTACTTTACCGGCATACAAGAAACGTCCGCACTGCTTCAACTGGCATTACGATTAATGGTCGAGAGAGAGGCAGCCCAACGTCTGGCCCGATTGGGAGGCTCGTCGCCCGACCTTAAACCAATTCCTCGCAGGCAATCGGAACCCGGGCATGATCTTAGTTGATACATCCATATGGGTGGATCATCTCGGCCGGTCCGGCGAAACGACGCTCCAGGCGCTACTGGAAGAGGGCCAAGTCCTCACCCATCCATTTATCATTGGCGAGTTGGCAATGGGCAACCTTTCAAAACGTGAAATGGTCCTGGAAAGCCTTATGGTCTTGCCATCAGCAAAACTCGTAGCGATGGACGAGGCTCTTCACCTTCTCCATCAGGCACAGTTATATGGCATGGGGATTGGCTATATAGATCTGCATTTGCTCTCATCAACGCGCCTGACCCAAGGCACGAGCCTATGGACTCGCGACAAGCGTCTGTTACAAGCGTGTGTGAAGGCGGGTGTTCAGACGTTCGTGCCAAGCTCCCAGTAGCAGCCCTTGTCATCACGATCGTTAAGCTCCACGTAGGGCTGCCAGAATGGGGGTCTGAATCTGGTATTAAATATGCATCACCCGTGCCTCAGAGCATCACCCCACCCGACACCTCAATACGCTGCCCGGTAATCCAATTATTACCATCAGACAGCAGCGCAGCGACTGCGCCGCCAACATCGTCCGGCAACCCCACGCGACCAAGCGCCGTACCGCTGGCGATCTGTGCATTAATCTGCGGGTTGTCGCGCACCACACCCCCACCAAAATCCGTTTCAATGGCTCCGGGTGCAATCGTGTTGACAGCAATGCCTCGTGGCCCCAGTTCTTTAGCCATATAACGGGTAAGCACTTCGATGCCGCCTTTCATCGAGGCATACGCGGCATGGCCTGGAAGCGTAAAGCGCGCCAGACCCGACGAGGTATTGACGATGCGCCCACCGTCTTTAATCAGCGGCAACAGCTTTTGTGTCAGAAAGAAGGTGCCCTTAAGATGAATGTTCACCATCGTGTCAAACTGATTTTCGGTTGTTTCAGCAAATGGGGCCAAAATACCGGTGCCGGCGTTGTTAACCAGATAATCAAACTGCTCACGCTGCCAAACTTTTGCCAATGTATTCTTTACCTGCTCAGCGAACGCTGCAAAGCTTTTGCTGTCTGCCACATCAAGCTGAAGCGCCACGGCGCGGCGGCCCAGCGCTTCAATGTCATGCACAACAGCCTTTGCATGATCTTTGCCTTCCTTGTAGGTAAGGATAATATCCACGCCTTTTTCAGCAAGCTTTAGCGCGGCACTGCGGCCCAACCCTCGCCCACCCCCAGTAACAAGTGCAATGCGAGTAAATGATTCTGTCATCGTGTTTCCCTTCGAAATCAGTGTTGCCACATCGTGCCCTGAACATAAGTCGGCGTATTGGCAAACGCAGGGGGAGGTTTCCATAATACAGCCGCATACCAGGCCGACCACGCAACAATCGCCAGCGAAAGCACCCAAACCCATACCGGTATGGGCGAAGGCGATTCAGCACGACGCGGCTCAAATGGCTCTTCAGCCCCGAATGCATTAACCGTAAAGTTCAAATCACCATGAACAATGGCGTCGGCCCGAATACCCGATACGGTAATGCCAGGGCCATTACGCACTTGAAAAGGCAGCTCGCGCATGCCGATGTGGCCCGAACGATCGTGCGCCTCGATCCGAAAAAGATGTTTTCCGTCTGTCAATCCGTGAGTATTAAGGCGAACCGCCACTGGAGGCTCATAATCCGCAATGGGCTCAACGCCATCGTCGAGGTAAATGCGGATGCGGGATTCTTCTGTCATACAGTCAACTCCTTACCGATCATCACGCAATACGCGGTATTTCGGATGGTCCGTGTTTTTTTCACCGGGATACAACAGCAATGCGATCGCAACGACAAAGCAGGCGACCGTACTCAGGCCGAAGAGCGCGATGATTATGATGTTGCCGAGTAACGGCCCGGTCATGTGATGCATCATCATGGTTTTGAGCTCCTATTTTTTCGCCCGTACCGCCGCTACATCCTTGGCAGTTATGGTTGGGGCGTGGTTTCCCCATGACGTGCGCTCGTGGCCAATAATGTCGGCAATCTCAGCGTCGGACAAATGTGCTGCAAAGGTAGGCATTTCTGCAGCATACGTCGTGCCATCAATCGCTTTCCCATGAAGGCCATTAAGCACCACGGTAATGTGTTCCGTCGGGTCTGCAGCATTTACTACGGGGTTACCGGCCAACGGCGGAAACACGCCCGGAACGCCAGCCCCTTGCGCACCATGACAGGCTGCGCAGTTGGCAGCAAACAGCTTCAGACCATTAGCAGCATCAAACGCAAGCGGTGTCTTGTCTGCGGCAGGCGTAATGGTCGCGGCCTGAGCAGGCTTAGCTGCTGATGCCGCTGCGACGGCAACTGCTGGCGCACTATTGGGCAACGGAGCCTGCTTTAACGCTAATAAGAACGCGACAAGCGCTTGCGCGTCGGGGCCAGGAACAACCACGCCATGCGGCGGCGCATATGCCTTTGGAACCGGCACTGGCTTTACGTCTTGTGGCGCTTTATCTACCACCTTGAACAGCCATGGAAACGACGGCATAACCGATTGCGGCGTGACCGAACGTGGGTTGTACAGGTGCATGTATTGCCAGACTTCGCTGCTTTGACGTTCACCAATATTTGTCAGATCAGGGCCTGTACGTTCAGAACCCGCCAGCTCGGGCGTGCTGTACGCAAAATCACCCGGCGCAGAAGGCCGTCCGAATATCTTGTCTATTTCCAGCGGCCTGACTTGCTGCGTATGGCAGTAGGCGCAGCCTTCTTTGACAAAGACATCTCTGCCTTGTTGCTCAAAAAGTGTAAAGTCCTTTACGCCCGGCCCGGGTGGCACGGCAGACAGCTCAATGCCCGGCAAAATGGCCATCAGCGTCGACAGCACCAAATATAAAAGCGTTGAGCCACCGGCAATCGTTAGTAGTTTGTAGTCCATGTCGTTATGCTCCCGCAGTCACGGGCTCAGACATCTTGGTGGCGGTAGACGAGCGCCTGTACGTCATGGCCCATACATTCCACGCGAATACCAGATGGCTCAGAAACATGAGTGAGCCGCCGATCGAGCGCCATAGCCAGTACGGTGCCATATCGACCACAGATTGAATAAAGGGCTCGCCGTGTATCCAGCTGAGCCCTTGTATTGTGCCCCCTACGGACAGTGCCAAAATGTAGAGCACCACGCCGACGGTTGCCAGCCAGAAATGAATACCCAGCAGCAGATTGTTAGGTTGTTTTCCTGTTGCGCGCGGCAACAAGGCGTAGACACCGCCCCAGATGGCAAAGGTAATAAAACCGTACATCGTCAGATGGGAATGACCAACGGTATAGTTGGTAAAGTGCCAAACTTCCTGCAGCGAGCGAAACGCCTCAACCGTGCCTTGTGTAGACCCCAGAAGATAGCTGAGCACACCTACCAAAATGAACATGGCCGGGGTGCGATGCAAGCGTTCAGGGTGCCCACGCATCGTCATCAGAAAGTTGGCGCTGCCGCCCCACACCGGCACAAGCATTGCCACGCTGGCCACAATGGCTGTTGTCTGAAGCCACCACGGTAGCGGGCTGAAAAGAAAATGATGCGAGCCCAACAAAGGGTAAAAAAGCAGGTTGGTCCAGAACGCAAAAATACCCAGCGAATAGGAATAAATCGGCCTATTCATGACTTTGGGTAAGGCGTAATAGAACACGCCCAGCGAAAGCGGCGTAAACCACATGCCTACGGCGTTGTGCATGTAGTAGCCTTGCACGCCAACTTGGCCAAGACCCTTCTGGTACCAAGGTATCAGGGCCACCACAACGATAATAATGGTCCAGAGCGTACCCCCAATGGTGTACCAGTTGGACAGGTAAATGTCTTTGCCTTCGCGTCGCGCCACCGTCGCAATCATGTTCCACGCGGCCGTAACCAGCCCTGCAGCCAAAATAACGCGAATCCACCAGAGCCACTCACGGTATTCTTGCGCACCGTCGTTAAAGCCCAGGTCCAGCGCAACAGTGCCCAGAATGGCTGCCAGATTAAGCAACGCCAAGGTTACCCATGCCAGTTTTATACTGTAGAGGCGTGTGCCCGAGCTTTTGGCCGAAATATAAAGAGCCAGCCCAATTAACGCCGGGCTGGCCCACGCGTAAAAGGTGTCGTTAGTATGGATGGGCCGCAATCGCCCGAAGCTTAGCGCCGACGAAGTGCCCAACATTTCAGGAAAGACAAGCTTCAGCGCAACCAATACACCAACCGCCGTGGCAAATACCAGCCATACAGTCGAACATATTGTGTAAATGCTAAATATGCGTGTCAGATCTTCATCGTCTTTGGTCGATTGTGCAGGCTGCAACACTACCGTTAAGGTTTCTTTCGCCATGAACACTTCCTCAAGTCAACAACTCTTGTCGCCCTGGCGGGCCCGCAGCCATTCAATATCTAGATACGCGAAATGGGTACTTTTGGCCTGTACGAAAAACCTGTTGTAGCTGTAATTATGCAGGGGCGGATGCAT
The DNA here is from genome assembly GCA_013416395.1 of Alcaligenaceae bacterium. Lineage (GTDB taxonomy): Bacteria > Pseudomonadota > Gammaproteobacteria > Burkholderiales > Burkholderiaceae_B > Allopusillimonas. Next base: position 3,360 of record JACCEP010000029.1, on the reverse strand, counting down.
AATAAGACCTTCTGGAAAAATAGTACGCCGCTGTCTGCAGTGACAAAGTAATACCTACGTTGTCAGTGCACTTATACCTATGTTTTCGCAAAAGAAGGCTCAAACTAATAAAGCTGCCTTTTTCGCCGCGACACAACTACCAGAAGCACACGTGAGGGGTAAGTGCACGACTACGGCACTGCGTTACTCGCCACGGTAATGCCTATAACCTGCGCCAGCCAGGTATCTGCCTCAACACCCTCGGGCATCTCTAGCATGCCATCCAGTAACAACAGAGCCAGGCCATGCACCAATGACCAGCAACCCATTGCTTTGACACTGCGCGCATTGGCTGTGCCTTCTGGCTGAATGCCGCGCATCAGCGAACCGAACGCCGCAGCGCGAGCTGCGTCCAGCTCGGGGGTTTGACCCTCAGGCATTTTCGTTCCAAACATTAGCCGGAACAGTGCGGGGCGATCCAGCGCAAACTGCACGTAGGCAATGCCCTGCTGTAGCAAAGATGAGCGGGCCGATGCTGGCGATTGCTCCGCCCCTTCAAGGCGCGCCTGCAATTGCCGGTAGCCATCGGCGGCGATCGCCGCCAACAACGCCTCTTTATCGGAAAAATGGCGGTACGGTGCCATGGCCGATACCCCGAGGTGCCGTGCGAGTTCACGCAATGACAGTCGCTCAGCGCCCTTCTCGGCAACCAATGCCATGCCCTCGCTCAACAATGCGCTGCGCAAGTCTCCATGATGATATTTTTGCGTTGATGTTGACATTGTAAACATTAATCCTTAAGCTTTAATCCTGAATGCTTACAGTGTAAACTTTATTAAAGGAAGCCATCATGTCTCTTCAACAAACATTACGCACGCAATGGGATGGTTATCAGTGCATACACGCCACACAGGCCAATTTTGTCGTGCACTTAATTACAGTGCCTGTATTTATGGCAGGTACAGTCGGTTTTTTCTGCGCTGCAGCGAACCTGTCTATTGGCTACTGTTTAATCAGCCTGTTCGCCATGCTGGCTGCCGTGGCAGCGCAGGGGTGGGGGCACAAAAAAGAGGCCTGCCCACCTGCCCCGTTTACCAGTCGCAGCAATGCATTTATGCGTATTTTTCTTGAGCAATGGGTAACGTTTCCTAAATACGCGCTGCATACTGCATGGCGTGCTCTGCGTCGGAGCTAACACTTATTACACCAAAGCCTCGATGATGTCGGCCAGGGCCTGCTGCGTCTTCTGATCGATGGGCGCCAACACAGACTCGGCAGCCTGGTCAAAAACCACCCACGCCTCTTTGAACACATTTTTCCCGGCTTCGGTCAGCGCAACCAGCCTGACCCTGGCGTCACGTTCGACATGGTCTTTTTCCACCAGGCCGATCTTTTCCATAGGGTTGAGCACCCGGGTTACGCCCGACGCGCTAAGGCCGACTGCTTCAGCAAGATCGATACGCCGCATTTTGTAATCTGGTGCCAGGCTAAGGCTGCGTAAAACCAAAAATTCGGTAAGCCCGATCCCATACAGGGACAGAGGCCCACCAAGACGTTTTTGCACTGTGGTCTGAAACTTCGTAAGTTGAACCAGAAGCTCACCGGGAAACGATGTAGACATGGTAATTCCTTGATATATGTTTGAATAATCAAGTATATTGCAAATTACTTGATTACTCAACCATATTGCAAGTTAATTATTTAAATAAGGAATAATTTGGCTATATCGTGATCCTGCTCAGCATAGGGCAGCCAAGTATTAAAGTGTAATCACGTAACAAAAGTGCATCTCTCTCATCCCCATTTACGCGTCCTATGAACCAGTCAGAGTTGTGTTTTGCGAAGCATATATAGTGCAATAACTCACAGGAGATTCGTCATGCGCACAGTGTCAATATTCAAAAATAACAACAATCAGGCAATCCGTATTCCTTCAGATATGGAATTTCAAGGCATATCCCGGCTCGAAATCATCCGCGAAGGCGATACATTAATTTTGCGCCCTGCCCGTCCGTCGTGGGGATCGCTACGCAATACACCTCCAGCCGATGCCGACTTCCTGACCGTGCGTGAAGATGTGATCGATGAAAACCGCTTCCTGAGTAACCACACGTGACTCCAACCAACCGCATGCGCTTGCATAGCTTGGTAAACTCGAGGCCGGCAATACACCCCGTCTTATCCAGCTCAGCGGCAACGATCAAGCCAAGCTGAAACACTTGCAGCACCAACGGAACAACCTTCAATGGCTTTACGCGCAACCATTTACAAAGCAGAAATCAACATTGCTGACGGCGATCGTAACTACTATGGCAGTCATGCCGTCACTGTAGCCAGACACCCTTCAGAAACCGACGAACGTTTGATGGTGCGCCTGCTGGCCTTTGCGCGACATACTGATGGCGATGACACCCTGGCCTTTACACGCGGGTTAAGCGATGTGGACGAAGCCGACTTGTGGCGTCTGGACCTGACGGGTGCCATCCAGCAATGGATAGAAATCGGTTTGCCAGATGATCGCCGCCTGCTCAAAGCCTGCGGCCGTGCCGACGAGGTTATCGTATATGCCTACGGGCGCAACGTAGATATTTGGTGGAACGGCATTAAAAACAAAGTTGCACGAGCACGTAATCTGAAGGTATACGCCCTGCCCACCGATGCAACCTTAATGCTGGCTGCCCTGGCCAAGCGCAGCATGACCCTGCATTTCAATATGCAGGACGCCACTGTCTGGGTATCAACCGACGATGGCGAAGCCAGCATAGAGATTATGCCCTTAAATTAAACTGGCTCCGCTTCGCTTTGCGCAACAGCCGTATCAAACAGCCGGCCCGTTTCTATCGCATCACAAACGGGTTACTCGCCACAGCACCCGTATTGATCCAAACCGATTTGGTCTGCAGAAATGCCTTCACCGCCTCAATGCCGTTTTCGCGCCCCAGGCCTGAATCTTTGTAGCCACCGAAAGGCGCCATAAAACTCACCGCACGGTAGGTATTCACCCACACAGTGCCAGCCTGAAGCTTCTCAGACATACGAATCGCACGGCCTATGTCTGTTGTCCAGACCGCCGCGGCAAGCCCAAAGCGAACATCATTGGCGATGCGCAACGCATCGGCTTCGTCTTCAAAAGAAATAATGGAAAGCACCGGCCCAAACACCTCTTCCTGTGCAATCCGCATATCGTTGCGCACACCGGTGAAAATAGTGGGTTCGACAAACCACCCATTGCCGCACTCGGGCGCAGTACCCTCTTTACCGCCCAGCACGGCTGTAGCGCCTTCCTTCTTCGCCACGTCGATGTAGTCCAACACCTTCTTGAACTGCGGCGGCGTGGTAACAGGCCCCACTTGCGTATCGGCACTCATAGGGTCACCCATA
>JACCEP010000028.1 GCA_013416395.1 Alcaligenaceae bacterium | reverse complement strand
TCACACTGCGGGAAAACCCTAGGTGTTTGTGCTGCGAAGAACGAGACTATAGCAAGCCGTTTTAAACCACGCAAATCGATTTACCCCAAAAACGCCCTGGGCTGCCTCTGAAGATCACCTGTTTTACCACCAAGCCCATGAATAATAAGGAGAATAAATAGATTAAAAATAAATGAAATTAATTAGAAAAAAGACGGAATTTGCGGACGAGGCGTGCGGTTTGCGGGAATATCGTGCGATTTGCGGGAGTTCCGCAGGGTATTTCGGGGCGGCGCGAGAAGGACTTCAGGGGGATTTAATGTCCAGCACATAGAAAAAACCACTTTTACCGGGATGTATTTACAAGATGTGCAGCTAATACATGCGTTGCCTTCGTCATGGGTCGATTGACGCGAGCATGTTGCCAACCCGACCCAACACTATAGGAAAAATGATCAAAGCGGTTGTTTGTCTAAACGACGTGAGCACGACAACCTGAAATATGGGAAGGAACTCATAAGAAATACTCGCCATAACGACACAGATATCGTCAAAGCGAAGCGAGGTTTCAATGGCCATTACTTTTGACCGTAGCCCCTGCTGGGTCAGTTTAATTGGCTATTAACACTAGGACTCGCCAATCATCTTGACCAGCGCATTGACTCTTCCGAGTTGCTATTCATGCTGGGTCGTTGCTTGGGGTGTGTTACCCGCCGTGTCTGCTGATGGAACAATTCTATAACTAGGCAAATGATCCTGGCGACACGTAACGAGCTGAACAGCTACGACAATCCGACGGCACGCCGTGACGCCAAGGTCATCAGAGCTACCCTCATCAAATAGGCTCACTCAGGGCATGACAGCCTCTCTTCATATCTACAGATATTCGGTTGAATTTGAATACCGATGGGAGTGTCATTCGCTACGGGCACTGCAGTGAATAACCGATGGCGTATCTGCGGAGCATCCAGCCTCAGCCGTTCACACACCAGCGTGTCCTACTCTTTGTCCTACTCTTTGTCCCGTCCTTCGCTAAATACAAAGATGCCGGCTCCTCAGAATCGGCACCGAGCCCTGACGTAACGTGACTACGTTCGCTCATGCTGCTCAACAACAACAACAACAACAACAACAACAACAACAACAACAACAACAACAACAACAACAATAAACTTACGCGTAGCTGTCGATGTCATCCAGCGGATATACAGGCCGATCAAGGCGTCGGTAGGGGAACAAATCGTAATTCGAACTGGTTGCGCCTGCACTATCGCACTCTACATACCCTTTGGCTATTGGGAAGAAAACGGGCCGACAATACATGCGAGACTTCAGAAGCAGGTAGTCGAATAATGAAACCTCAAGCCCCACGCAAGTAAACACGCCCAGATCCCAGGGCTCATGGGTTTGCTCCGTGACCACGATACTTACCCCCTCGAGCTCCAGCAATGCCGTTCTACCCATGCTGCATTTCATTCCGTTGTAAGTCGGACCGGTGATCACATATTCACCCAGCGCAAGGCGTGCAACAGTACCTGTTACTTGCATAGGGGTTTTATGGATGCCCATGCGAGAGAGCTCGCGCTTATTTCCAAGCGCAAGCGAAACTGAGCTCCCTTCCCCCGCGACGAACATACGCGCCACTGCTTCCGGGTCACATAAAGGACCTACTGCGATATTTGTCAGCCCTTGAGCCTGCATTTCTTGCAACACGTCCATGGTGTCGCAGGTTCCGCCCGACATACAGTTATCGCTGTGATCTAGCAGCAGAACTGGGCCACGCGCCGTGCCGCAATCAGGATGAGCGATACCCGCCTGCTGCTTCATAGTCTTGGCGCGAGCGATGGATTCCGGCAAGGGTTCGCTGGTATAAACAAAACCTTCACGGTTTGCCCAGATGCTCTCAGCCAAACGGTCCGCCGCGTCTTGGGCCGACTGCTGATCTTTACCCACCACGACAACGCTCAGGCACGGAGCGGGTATGTCCGCCAGCGCAAACCCTGCCATTATGGTGGCCGCATGCACTTCACCTTGCTGCTCAATTTGGATGGCCTGACTAACTGCCGCTTTCATTGAAGGCGAGTTGGTGGCACTTTTGAGTGTGTGGGTCATCAAAGGCAAACGCCGCCAGGCGAGCGCTGTAGTGATCTTGCCATCAAGTCTGTCAAGGAAAATGCGGCCTGCGAGCCATCCAGCCTCATACATATCGATATGCGGATAGGTTTTGAACCCCGCAATCACGTCAGAGTTGTCGATTATTTTCTGAGTGACATTACCGTGTAAATCCAGTGCCACTGCAATCGGCACGTCGGGACAAATTGTTTTTAAACGTTCAAGAAGATCACCTTCCCCATCGTCAGAATCTTCAACAACCATGGCACCGTGTAAATCCAGCATCATGGCATCGCATCCAGGTGCAATATCCAAAATACACTGCGTCATAACCCGATACGCCTCTGCATCCACTGGCCCACTGGGGTTTGCTGTTGCAGACAGCGGCGTCACAATCTCTGCACCATACTGCTCAGCGAGCTCAATAAACGCGCCCATGGCCGTCTTTGCACCCTTATTGGCCCGATATGCATCTTGGTCATAATCGGGGCCATGGATACCGAATGCCTTGAGAGGCGTAGGCACCGGAGAGAACGTATTTGTCTCATGGTTTAAACGCGCAATCAGAATTTTCATTGTTCTGCGTCCTTCCTTCTGCAACTCGGTTACATACGCTGATTTCCGTACTTCCAGTTTCGTATCGCTGATTCCGTATTCCTAGCTACGTATTCCTAGCTAAGTATCCCTAGTTCCACATCCCCAGTTCCACATCCCCAGTTCCACATCCCCAGTTCCACATCCCTAGCTCCACATCCCTAGTTCCACGTCCCTAGTTCCACGTCCCTAGTTACGTATACATGGTTACGTATCTCTAGCTCTGTGTGCGTTAACTTGACGCATTTTTTTTGTGTTTCACGCACAGCGCTTTATATTCAGCGTTCTGTGCACTTTAGGGGACGCCAGCCTGAGCGAGCATGGCGCGCAAAAGCACATTACAGCCTGCTTCAATATGCTCTGGCAGGGCATCTTCAATCTCATTGTGACTGATTCCGTCTTTGCAAGGAATGAAAATCATGGCGGTAGGCGCAACACGAGCCAGATACACGGCGTCATGCCCGGCACCGCTGACAATATCCATGGTTGACAGGCCCAAGTCTTTGCCGGCAGTACGTACTGCATCGATCAACCCATCATCAAATGGTTGTGGCGGAAAATACACTACCTGTTTTACGTCAACGCCCACACGCCCTTCTTTCTGCAAGCGCTCTCCAGCTGCCTTCAATGCGCTGTCCATCGCGCTCAGCACTGCATCGTCAGCCGCTCGAAAATCAACACTGAGCTTGACCGTTCCGGGAATAACGTTGCGTGAGTTTGGATAACACTCGATCCAGCCCACCGTTGACCGCGCGTGCGGTGCATGCTCCAGGGCAATGTCGTTTACCTGGGCAATAAGCCTGGCCGCCGCCAGCAAAGCATCTTTGCGCAATTCCATCGGCGTAGGGCCCGCGTGAGCTTCCATACCACTGATGACGACGTCATACCAACGCTGCCCCAATGCGCCAGTGACCGCACCAATCACGGTATTACTAGCTTCCAGAATAGGCCCTTGCTCAATATGGGCCTCAAAGTATGCCTTGATCGGAAAGCTGGCAGCGGGCTCAGTACCGGCATAGCCTATTCGGCGCAACTCATCGCCTACGGTTTTACCATCCACATCAGCTTGCTGTAGCGTGCTGGCAAGTGGGAACGCACTGACAAATACGCCCGAGCCCATCATTACCGGCACAAATCGAGAACCTTCTTCATTGGTCCAAACGACAACCTCGATAGGCGCCTCTGTTTGTATGCCCTGATCATTCAAACTACGAACCACTTCCAGCCCCGCAAGCACCCCAAAATTGCCATCAAACTTGCCACCTGTAGGCTGGGTGTCGATATGGCTTCCTGTCATCACGGGAGGCAGCGAATTATCCAGCCCCGCTCGGCGCGCAAAGATATTGCCGATTTCATCTACACGCACTTCACAGCCAGCTTCCTTGGCCCACTTTACAAAAAGGTCACGACCTTGGCCGTCCAGGTCTGTCAAGGCGAGACGGCAAACACCACCTTTAGGCGTTGCGCCAATTTCAGCCAGACTCATCAACGAGCCCCAAAGGCGCCCTGCATTAATTTGGGCGACCCCTGTTTTGTCGCTTACTGTACTCATACCCCGTCTCCTTTGATATTCATTCAACAACACCGACCCCCAGATACTTATCCTTTACGTACGCATCGGCTTTGAACGCCGCATTATTATTTTCATAAACAATTCTTCCACTTTCCAGAATGTAGTGTCTATCGGCTAATTGGGTGCAAACCTCCAGGTTCTGCTCGACCAGAAGAATCGAAATACCACTTTGTCTGATTAATTTCAGCCGTTCTACAATTTCCTCCACAATTACGGGAGCAAGGCCTTCGACGGGCTCATCGAGTATCAACAAGTCAGGTGAGTTCATTAACGCCCGGCCGATTGCCAGCATTTGCTGCTCACCCCCAGATAATTGCGCCCCGCCATTGCGGCGACGCTCTTTTAAACGCGGGAATATGTCGTAGACGTCATCCAGCGACCATTGTGACCCAGCATACGCCGCCAGTTTCAGGTTTTCTTCAACGGTAAGAACACGGAAAATACCACGATGTTCAGGAACTAGGCACAGATTACGGCTCGCAATTTGATAGGTTGGTAAATGCGTAATAGGCTCATTCTTGAAGATAATGCTTCCCTGCCTTGCTGGCACTATCCCCATAATGCATTTAAGCGTCGTCGACTTTCCGGCTCCGTTACGACCCAGCAAACATACCAATTCACCTTGGCCCACATTTAGGCTGACATCATGAAGAATATGGCTTTGGTCATAATACGCGTTCACCCCTTCGAGACTAAGTAGCATCAGGCGCCTCCTGTAATCATATTGCCAAGATAAGCCTGCCGCACAACAGGGTTGGCTTTCACCACTTCAGGCTGCCCTTCTGCCAGCACTTTACCCAGATGCATCACAGTAATCGTATCGGATATATCCATGACGATATCCATGTTGTGCTCAATCAGCAAAACAGTAAGCGTGTCGCGCAAACTACGCACAATTTCTTTCATACCGACGATGTCATCTACGCCCATCCCTGATGTGGGTTCATCCAGGAAGATAATGGATGGGCGTGCCGCAAGGGCCATGCCAACCTCAAGTCGACGCTGCTGTCCGTGCGATAGTTGTCCGCTCAAGCGGTCAAGACTTTGTTTTAGCCCCACTCGCTCGACCACTTCGTTAATTAAGTCATCATGAGTGCCTTGTAGCAATGACGTGGACCAGAAATGCAGCGCTTGATTAGGCTGCACTCCTTGGGCAGCAACTCTCAGATTTTCACGCACCGTCAATGTCTGGAACAAAGACGTAACCTGAAATGATCTTGCCATCCCTAGTTGCACGCGCTCATAGTCAGCAAGTCCTGCAACTTCTTTGTCATTCAACAATATGGAACCAGACGTAATAGGAACCGTGCCGGTAAGCGTATGAAAAAGTGTGGTTTTACCGGCACCATTCGGCCCAATGACCGAGTGGATGGTATGAGGTTGTACACAAAGCGTGACCCCCGATACAGCCTGAAATTTACCGTAGCGCTTGACGACGTCTTTTGCGTAGAGAATAGGCTGCATCATAATGGCTCCTTGCCTACGCCGGTAGACGATTTGCCAAACACTGAAAACCTGCGCGCCAACATACGGCAGGCACCCCATAGTCCACCCTGCATGTACAAGCTGATTATCATAAGCAGCAAGCCAAACAGCAACAGCCAGCGTGGCCAGAGCGCTGAAAGCCAGTCTGAAACAATGACATAGAATGCAGCACCGAGCACAGAGGCAATAAGACTGCCAGTGCCACCCAGCACTGTTATCAGCAAGATGATTTCACTCATGTGGTAATTGATACTGGTTAGTGGGGCGATATTGGTCATCATGGCGTACAGTGCGCCTGCCAAGCCGGTAACCGCACCCGAAAGCATAAATACAACCAGCTTGAAGTGAATAATGTTGTAGCCCAGTGCTGTCGCGCGCGCCGGGTTATCCCTGATCGCAAGCAGGGTACGCCCGAAGATCGACCCCACTACGCGTTGCAGTGCACAGTAAACCAGCAAGAATAAAAGCGCTACAAAACTGTAGTATTGCCAGGCCGTCTGGTTGGGAAACAGGGTGAACCCGAATAGCGTCAGCGGTAAAGTAGGAATATCAAGCAAACCATTATCGCCGCCAGTCCATTGCGGAGTCGAATAGGCAATAAAGTAAAACATCTGCGTTAGCGCAAGGGTGAGCATCACGAAATAAACACCCTTTTGCCGAATGGCAAGCCACCCGACAAGGCCTGCGATTGCTGCTCCCATAAATGCAGCTGCCAGCAAAACAAGTGGCATGGGCAAACCGGTACGCGTAAGCAAAATCCCCAGCGTATAACTGCCTATCCCGAAGAAGATCCCTTGACCAAATGAAAGCAGGCCAGCGTAGCCAAGCAGCAAATTACATCCCAGCGCGGCCAGCGCAAAAATCAATACTTCGGAGGCTAAAGACCCTGAATCCAGAATCAGCGGAAGAAGCAGTACGGCAGCGAGAGCAGCCAAAAAGTATGCATATTTTCTAATCAAAGCAGTCATTGGCTTCTCCCCATCAACCCGTCTGGCCGAAGCAGCAGGACGAGCGCCATGGCAACATAAATCATCAGGCTCGCCCCTTGAGGCCACAAGGTACTCATGACGCTTTGAACAATACCCACAAGCAGTCCGGCCAACAACGCGCCACTGAAACTGCCCATACCACCAACAACTACCACCACGAAAGCGACGGCAAGCGCTTCTATACCCATATAAGGCTCAACCCCGCGCAGCGGTGCGGCGAGCACACCTGCAAGCCCGGCAGTTGCAGCACCCAGGGCAAACGTTAGACCAAAAATTCTGTAGACGTTAATACGAAGAAGCGTAACCATCTCAGCAGATTCACTGCCCGCCCGTACGATACTGCCTAGACGAGTCCGCTCCAGCAATAACCACAGGGCAACAGCGAGCAGCGCTGAAAAGCCTATAAGAAAAAGACGGTATTTGGGATATATGAAATCACCCCACATAACAACGCCTTTCAGTAAATCAGGCGGAGGAACGTTTACACCGACAGGCCCCCAATACACAATCACCAGTTCCTGAATGGCCCAGGCCAGCCCTAGGGTAAAAAGAATGTGAAACTCATGAGGTAGGCTATACATGCGACGCAGCAAAAGACGCTCTATACACCAGGCAAAAAACCCTACAAGCAGTGGCCCCACAAGCAGCACTACCCAAAAATTAAGCCCCAACGCAATTAACTGGTAGCACGCATAAGCACCGAGCAGGTAAAACGCGCCGTGAGCAAAGTTAACAAAGCGCAGAAGACCAAATACAATAGAAAGCCCTACAGCAAGGAGGAAGTAAATCATTCCTATCCCTATGCCGTTAACCACCTGCAGTAGGTATAAATTCATGTTGCGAGAAACCCTTCAGCTACCCACTGGCGGTGCAGAGCACCGCATAGCAAGCATCGCCATAACACTGAAATAGAACCAGGCCGGCCTGCACCGGCCTGAACGGGATTAGCTAAGCGCCTTGCAGCCCGCCGCTTCCGGGCTTAGAAATGATTGCCCACCCTGCACGATTTCCGCGAAATCATCGGCGTTCTGCATTGCAGCTTTTGCCTTGCCTTTGAGTAGATAGTAGTTCTTGATAACCTGGTGATCGGCTTTGCGAATGAGCTCCTTGCCCGTCAGACCATCGTATTCAGTGCCCTCCATGGCCGCGATGACTTTGTCAGGCTCAGCTGAACCCGCTTTAACGATGCCGTCGGCGATCATTTTTGTAATAATGTATGCGCCAGCCAGGCTGTAGTTCGGGTTCATGTTGTACTTCGCCTTTGTCAACTTAACCAACTCGTGATTAAGCGGCGAATCTATCGTGTGCCAATACTGCACTCCAAAATAAACATCTTCGCAAAGATCCGCGCCCAGCGACTCAAACTGTTCAAGCCCCGAGGCCCAGGCCATGAGAATAATAGTGTTTGTCTTCATGCCAAAACTGACTGCCTGCCGCAAAGCTTCAGAACTTTGCGAGCCGAAGTTTAGCAATACCAGCACATCTGGTTTTGCTGCCATGGCATTTGTCAGATAACCACTAAACTCACGTTCGTCCAACGAGTGGTAGCTGTTGCCCACGTGCTCCATACCGTGCTCTTTTAGCACATCCTTTGTCGCCTTGAGCAGTCCCTCGCCAAAAACGTACTGAGGCGTAATGGTATACCAGCGTTTTGCGTTGGGATGCAGCTTAATCAGAGGTGCTACGGTTTCGCGTACAGCACCATAGGTAGGCACCGACCATCTAAACGTCGCGTGATTACAGTCGGTGCCTGTAATTTCATCTGCCCCAGCGGTCGTAACAAAAACACCGCCCAGTTTGTCCAGGCTTTTCCCCATAGCCAGCGCCTCAGACGACAGAATGCCACCAACAAAGAAGCGAGCCTGCTTCTGCTGGAACAAATCCTGAACTTGCCGGATAGCAGTGGCTGGCTTTCCTTGTGTATCAATAACACTGAACGCCAGAGGGCGATCCAGTAGGGTTTTTGTCTCTTCTATAAACAGCCGAACTCCCATTTCGGCGAACTTCCCATTTGCGGCGAAGGGGCCCGACATTGGGTTAGGGGCACCAAACAAAATACTTTCCTGAGCGGCGAACACAGACTGCCCGGAAAAGGCAGATGTAAGCGCCGCGAGACTTCCAAATTTGAGCAAGTTTCTTCTATTCATAATGTCTCCGTGTCAAACTCTCAATGGTTTTTTTACTACGGTTTGTCACCTGTTGCCTGGCGATATAAGAAGACAGTCAATCAGTAGAAAAATGCTACCAGAAGCTTCGCCAACAAACCAACACAGATTGGTATGAATTCCCAACTGTACAGGCATCAGAAAAACACACCGTACAGAAAAGCCAAGATTTACATGCACTACGCATGGATAGACGTGTGTCGAGCCAGACCACTACAGAGACTGTGCGCTACACGGGTTCAGCACTCCAATACAGAGTGTAAAAATGAAATTATCAAATACTGAAATATAGCCAACACAGCGGGGTGAAATGCGTATGAGCTAGATGCCCATGCAAAGTATATCGGTCAGACATCCAATACTTTGTACTCGAGAATTGCTTCCTCACGCCAGGACTGACGCGTGGTCATCGATTGTTTTTTTGGTTTGATGTGGGGCTGTGAGAATGGGAGGATGCGATGCTGTAGGGATGTGAGGATGTGATGCGGTGATGCTGTGGGATGGGAGGTGTGGCAGTTGTGAGTTTTGGTTTTTATTTTAAGTTTTGATTTTTGAGTTTTGATTTTTGATTTTTGATTTTTGATTTTCCATAGCAAAAACCCCCGCCCGATCACGGGAGGGGGTTTTTGGGAATAAAAGCCTGACGATGACCTACTTTCACAGACGAAAGTCCACTATCATCGGCGCAAAGGCGTTTCACTGTC
>JACCEP010000027.1 GCA_013416395.1 Alcaligenaceae bacterium | reverse complement strand
CAAGCCTGGCAAAGAATGCCAGCATCTGAGCGCGTTTCAATTGCCGACGCAGCACCGTCTTCCCGCGCGCGTCAGCACCATGGATTTGAAACACGTTTTTGGCTAAATCGATCCCAATCGTAGTAATTTTCATGACGGTCGCTCCTTGCGTTCAAGTGGAGGTTCATCGTCACTTTCGCACATCTATGCCAGTTCGGGCAGGGGTGACCATCCCATTAGGTCAATAGGGCAACCTTCTTTTTTGAAATACGAAATAACATTAAGTTTTTTTGGCCGTAAACGACGGCGTTACAATGACGGGACAAAGAAACTTCGGGACGATGTGGCTGCTCAGGTGCTAAAGTGAGCGGTTCGTATATGTTCCCCATTTTGAGAACACCGAATGACAGAAGATTTATCCGACGCCATCAGTATTCCTTCCCTCCAGAAGGGGCACATCGCATGTGCGGTACAGGCACTCAATACACAGGCGGAGGCCATTAAGCGGTTGGCAGCGCGCATTAACGGCGATTTCGAACAATTGGTTGAAATGATTCTTGCGTGCAAGGGCCGGGTTGCTGTTTGCGGTATGGGCAAGTCTGGTTTGGTAGGGCGCAAAACGGTTGCGACGCTCGCTTCAACAGGTACGCCTAGTTTTTTTCTACATCCTGGTGAGGCCTTCCATGGCGACCTGGGCATGATCACGCCTAGTGATCTGATCATCTTGATTTCGTACAGTGGCGAAACGGAAGAGGTGGTAAAGCTCATCCCCAGTTTGAAGGCGTTTGGCAACACCATCGTCGCGATTGCCGGCAACAGCGATTCAACCTTAGTCAGAAATGCAGATCTTTGGATAGACGCTTCTGTTGAACGGGAAATCTGCCCTAATAATCTTGCTCCTACGACGTCGACATTGGTGACGATGGCCATAGGCGATGCGCTGGCAGTTGCGCTCATTAATGCGCGTGGGTTCAAGCCTATGGACTTTGCCCGCTATCACCCCGGGGGTAGCCTGGGTCGACGCCTGCTGACCCGTGCGCGCGATGTAATGCGCAAGGATCCGCCTGCAGTGCAGTTAGCGACAACATTTCACGATTGCCTGCTTAGCATGACCTATGGGCGAATGGGCCTGGTTATCGTGATGGATGAAGGTCAGCTTGTAGGCATTGTTACCGATGGCGATATCCGCCGTACGCTGCTTGCGCATGGGGATGCTTCAGCATTGACGGTATCTGATTTCATGACCCGAGACCCGCACACAATTCCTGCAGACATGCGAATCGCCGAGGCGGAGGCTTACATGAGGGAGCATAAGATACGGGCACTTGTGGTGACTGAACCCGGCAGTAATGAGGTCATAGGTATTGTTGAGATTTTTGACTGAGGTAGTTACGCGGGTGACTGGTTGCTAGCACCTGGCCGACGAAAGGCTACGAGGCCATATTAGTTTTTCTTGAGGTTTTCATGATTGCCATCAATGACCAGATTACGGTCTCGAATTCAGCGCCATTTGTATTGTTTGGCGGTATTAACGTGCTTGAGTCGCGTGATCTGGCATTGCGTAGCTGCGCCGAGTACGTGCGCGTAACGCAAAAGCTGGGCATACCCTATGTGTTCAAGGCCAGCTTTGACAAAGCCAATCGGTCGTCCATCCACTCTTATCGCGGCCCCGGGCTGGAAGAGGGCATGAGGATGTTTGAGGCGGTTAAGGCAGAGTTTGGTGTGCCGGTTATTACCGATGTACATGAAACTTGGCAGGCCGCACCGGTGGCCGAAGTGGCTGATGTGCTGCAGTTGCCGGCCTTTTTGGCGCGACAAACTGATTTGGTGACGGCGCTGGCCAAAACCGGCAAGGTTATCAACATTAAGAAGCCGCAGTTTCTAAGCCCGACACAGGTTGGCAATATTGTGGAAAAGTTTAAAGAGTCTGGCAATGACCAGCTCATACTTTGCGACCGCGGCACCTGCTTTGGCTATGACAACCTGGTGGTGGATATGCTGGGTTTTGGCGTCATGAAGCAGGCCTGCAACGATTTGCCGGTTATTTTTGACGTTACGCACGCGCTGCAGCAGCGCGACCCGTCGGGCGCAGCCTCGGGCGGGCGTCGTCAGCAGGTGGTTGATTTGGCCAGGGCAGGGCTGGCAGTGGGCTTGGCAGGTTTGTTTCTGGAGGCCCACCCCGATCCCGACAACGCCAAGTGCGATGGGCCCAGCGCTTTGCCGCTCGATCAGCTTGAGCCGTTTTTAACGCAGTTAAAAGCGCTGGATGATGTGGTGAAGTCGTTTACGCCTATTCATATTGCGTAAGGTCGGTCATGTTGAATGCAGTATATCCGGCGTTGGCTATTAATATTGTTGCGCGATATGGATCTTCGCGCCTCCCAGGTAAACCGCTGACTGTTTGCCAATAGACTGTCTGATTACCCTAATCGGCGGCCGAGCTCACGCGGGGCGGAAACAGCGCTTGTGCATTCTACAGGTCAGCACAACACCTGGTTTATCCTTCGATGAATGGAGGTGTATATGAAAAAAAGAATCAAGCGAAAAATCGTCGACACGGAATTAGCTCGTTGGCGCTGAGCACGTAAACTGAGTTGCCATTGAGGGTTTTCTGTCACCATGTCGAAGACGACACGTGTTGGCATTAGAGTAAGAAACTTGATAGAGTGTACGATACGTCCACTGCGCAGACCATAAACACCGACGGGTTGGTGATGGAAACCATAGAGCTTAACTCAAGGCATTGCTGGCCAAACAACCGGCCCAAGCAAGTGCCTACCGGAAACGGCTTGCTGAGCTGGTCGAACAGGCTACCCCCGCATCAGAATATGCGCGTAGATGCTGGCAATACTTAGGACCCGATGCGCTAACTGACTAAACTTTCTGAAGAGCCAATCCTTTTCTTGAAGGACGGGTTGCTGAAGAGCAGATACGGACGGCTCGGTGAAGGAGCCGCCGATTATGCGCGTTCTATTAGTGCGCGACAAAGACATGGATGTAGTTGTGGATGAGCGCTATTGACCAAACTATGTGCGGCTAGCTGCTACTCAGTCTGATTGTTTTAAAATACCGGGTATTTTATACGAAAGCAAAATATATTTGCCATATGCTAATGATGTGTTAATTGAAATTTTTTGTGACATTATGAACGACGATCGATGTATTCACGAAGGTGTAAAAATACGTCGATGGAACACTCCAATTGATCTGACAGAAACTGAGTTCTCGGATGATCGTTATTTGGTTTCTATGGATGTCGACGTCTATCCAACGGAAAATTATGGTGACTGGCGAAGGTCAAATGCCCAGTTTAGAATCTTCGTGGATAGACTGAACATAGATATTGCTGTAGAGAGCCACCTGCTGTGGTATTACATGAGTAAACTGACTGATCATCCCTTGACTGGTAAGAAGACACAATTTTTACGGGTATGGGCAGCGTATCAGAAGCCGCAGACTGATCAAGAGTTAGATAAATAATTGTTATGTTTTTATTATCTAGAAGTTAAATCCAAGTGCTATTATTTTATTTGCCAATACTGCTTGTCTTCTGAACACCCTAACACATTCTGGTTAGTAGGAACAGAGCTCTTTTAATTACTTCCGTCGAGTTTAAGAGGTAATCGAAATATAAGAATATAAGGCTTGCTCTTGTGTCAGTCTGCAAAATTATATTTTTGTTGATAATTTATATTTTATAAGATATATTAATTATGAAGTGGTTTGATTATCTAAAAGCCAAGAATTTTGAAAAAAAATCACAATGGAAAGAAGCTTTTAAAATCTATAAAAAAATAGCAGGAAACTACAAGGAAGTTCCTTCTAATTTAGCCTATAGGATTGGCTTCGTTTCTGAAAAGAATAAAAGCTGGAAAATAGCAGAAAAATGGCTTATACAAGCAGTTCAAGGGCAACCCAACAAGGCTCTGTGGGTATATCGGTTAGCCTTGGCCCAAGAGATGAACAAGAAGTTTATACTGGCTGCCGAAACTTACCAAAAAGCATTGGCGTTGGATCCAAATAAAGCTGAATGGTACTATCGGTTTGGCAAGGCGTTGTGGCTAGCTGGAAAAAGTGCTGATGCAGAGGAACCGCTGCGTAAAGCTATTGAAATGAAGCCACGCAATGCTACCTATGCTTATGAGCTTGCTATTGCTATTCGAAAGCAGGGACGTACTTGGCAAGAAGTAGAGACGTTGTTTCAAGCGGTGGCGTTGCAAGGTAGTAATGCGCAATGGCAATTTGAACTAGGTGAAGCTCTCGACAAAATGAATCGCCTTGCTGAAGCTGCCGGGGCCTTCGGACAAGCAAACCATCTCAAGCCCGGCAATGCTATGTGGCATTTTCGCGAAGGATGGGCCTGGGAGCGTGCTGGGGAACGCAAGTATTCCGAGATGGCTTATGCTGCTGCCATTTTGGCCGACAAAGAACTAAAGGCAGGTGCTCTGGGTATCGGAGTTTTCCACCAAAAGCGAGGTTTCTGGCCGCAGGCCGTGCTTGCCTATGAGCGAGAAGTCGAGGCTTACCCGCTCAATGCAGAGCTGAACTACCGTTTGGGCTTGGCGCATGACCGCTGCTACCACTGGGAGCTGGCCGAAGCCAGCTATAGGGAAGCACTGGTAAGAGCATCCAATGAACCTGCTTGGCACTATCGACTGGCTTTTGTGCTGGAGCGCCAAGGCCTTTGGCTGTTGGCCGCCGAAGCCTATGAATACGCCGCCACGACTCGCCCCCAACTTTCTACTTACTGGTTCTACCGGTTGGGCTACGTGCTTGCTAAGGGCGAGCGCCATGAACAAGCCTGTACCGCATTTTTGCATACACGCACGCAAGCCGAACTGGGTCCACAATTCCTAACGCACAATGTCGGCATGGTAGAGGCTCAGACTGCGTTATCGCACAGTTATCTGGAGGGCCTGAAAGTCAATCTCCGCGCTAGACTGGCTCAAGACACGGCGCTGCGCAGTCATGACCAAGCTAGCGTATTCTACAAACTGGGTAACCAGGCTGAACGGTTGCAGATGTGGAAGGAGGCTGCCCAAGCTTATCAGGCTGCGGTGGACTGCGGGTCCAACCATAACAGCCTCTGGTATTACCGTTTAGGCTATGTGCTAGAAAAGATGGGGCGTTTTCAAGAGGCCTGTAGCGCTTTCGTTGAAACACGCGTCTTCCGACAGTCGCATGGCGTCGATATGAGCCGTTTTAAAAAGAATGCTGGCTTGATGCAGAGAATGGAATATACAGAATTTCTGGAAACATTGCCAATTAAAAAGAAAACTATTCTTTATGAGAGTTTTCTGGGCTCATCACTAGGGTGCAATCCTTACGCAATTTATCGGGAGCTTCTTGATAATCCTGCGTTTAACGATTTCACTCACATCTGGGTTGTCACCGGCGAAATCAGATTGCCCTTTGACTTTCCGCAACGAAGCAATACTTTATTGATCAAGCGGCAATCCAGTGCTTATCGTCGTTACCTTACAACGGCTGAATATTTGATTAACAACGTGACTTTCCCCTCTTGGTTTATTCGACGCGAAGGGCAGAAGTATCTTAATACCTGGCATGGGACACCACTGAAGGCGCTTGGTAAAGATATGTCAGCCGAATTTATGATGCATGGCAATGTTTCGCGTAATTTTCTACACGCGACCCATCTCTTGAGCCCGAATGAACATACCAGTAATATAATGATGAAAAGTTATGATATTGCTGGCATCTTCAGTGGCATGCTGGCCGAGACAGGATACCCGAGAGTCGACAGGTTGCTTAATGCTACTGAAATCAAGAAATATAAAATTAAGAAATATCTAGGTTTATCCAATAAGCTACCGATTGTGTTGTATGCACCTACTTGGCGTGGCACGCATCGATCTATCAAAACAAATGTGGATAAGACACTTAAAATTCTTAAGAAGCTGTCTAAGAAAAATTATCAATTAATATTCCGAGGACATCATTTCGAAGAACAAGCTTTGAGATCAGTTGATATCCCCGTTGTCGCGGCAGGGCAGGAAATTGACGCTTGTGATCTACTGTCTATCGTTGACGTATTAATTACTGACTACTCCAGCATAGCTTTCGATTTTATTCCTACAAAGCGCCCGATTATTTATTATGCATATGATTTAGCCGAATACTCCGAGTCCCGTGGGTTGTATTTTCCACTAACGGAGATGCCAGGCAGTTTATGTTCATCGTCGGGTGAAGTAATAAAAGCAATTCAGATTAGTATAAATAGTCCGGAAATATATCAAAGAGATGAAAGATACAATAAAGCGCTCGAAGCATATTCAAAGTTTGAAGATGGAAAATCAACGCAACGAGCTATTGAATTTTTCTTTAACGATATAACAAATAATGTGGTACATAGGTATGAAGATACTCGCCGCATTACATTGTTTTATAATGGACAATTCCGCCCTAACGGTATCACATCATCTTTTTTGAATTTATTGCAGAGCATCCCCAAAAATGAGAATTTTATTTTTATTGCAATAGTGCCTTCAAGGATCAAGAATGATGTAGGACGCTTAGAAAAATTTTCTGCATTGCCTGCAGGCGTACAAATACTACCTAAGGAAGGGCAAGTGCTATTTACGCCGGAGGAGGCATGGTTAGATAATACTCTTATGAAATGGCGTGGTCTTGAAGAAGTCGCTATGGAAGAGGCGCATAATAAAATATATCAGCGGGAATTTATTAGACTTTATGGCTTAAGTAACCATATAGATAATGTAATAAATTTTGAAGGATATAATGGCTATTGGACTCACTTGTTTTCACAGGCAGGGCCACAAAAAAATAAGATAACTTGGTTACATAGTGATATGTTAGAAGAATTTAAAATAAGAATGCCATTTTTAACAAGAAATTTCTCTAATTATTCACTTTATAACAATTTAGTCTCTGTTTCATCAATGATGAATGAGATTAATAAACAATCATTATCTAATTCATTTGGCATCAATGATGAAAATTTTGTGTACTGTAATAACACAATAAATATTGATGAGATTCAACGTAAGGCCGAAGAGCCACTAGATCACGATCTTCAAAAGTGGTTCACCGGAATCGTATTTCTGACCATCGGACGTATGTCACCCGAAAAAGATCAAGCAAAATTGATACGCGCCTTTGCTCAAGCTAGGAAAACCATTCCTGGTGCTAAGCTAATTATTCTTGGCGATGGACCGTTGTATAAGACTTTAGAGTCATTAATAGCGGAACTCAATTTGCAAAATACGGTGTTACTTGCTGGTCAAAGAAGCAATCCATTTCCTGCTCTAAAAGCCTGTGATTGCTTCGTACTTTCTTCAAATCATGAAGGCCAACCCATGGTATTGCTTGAGGCGTTAACACTTGGGAAAAAAATTATTGCTACCGACATAGATGGTAACCGTGGGATCTTAGGTCAGTATGAGGGGGTTTTGGTAGAAAATAGTGTAGAGGGATTGCGAAATGGGATAGAACGTTATTCTGAAATAGATACGCCTGTCTTTTATGGAGAAAACAGCCAGCGAGAGTCGGTTGAAAAGTTTATGAAAATTATTGATAATAAAAATCTTGGTGGTTAAATGGCAAATTCACTATTTTCCGAAAGAAGTTTTTTGTTTACTGACCTATCCGATAATCTAATTACTAAGTCATTAGATGAGTGTGAAATTGTTCATATAGATAAATCTAATTTTGGACAAGGCGACGCGAAAAAGAATCATAATCTTTATGGATTGGCAAGATCGGATAGAAACGCAAAAAGCCTCGTCACGCAACTCTCTAATCTTGGATATTACCTGACTGACCATAAAGACGGTATTTCTACCTTCTATAATTATAAAAATAAAGAATTATATGACAGTATTCTTATAGATCAAAACACTTCTAGATGGAAAGATATTTATTATTCTATTCAGTATCCTGAAAATAACATCAGACCTTCTCGCGTTATTTTTGTCTTTTCGAGCGTTGCTGACTTTCCTTATAATCAGAATATTAACAGAAGGTGTTTTTTTAAAAACTTTAAAAATATCAATAGATATATTCCTTATGATACGGCAATAGTACGAGTATGTGATGTTGGTGGTGTTGTTGGAAGTTTCTATATGAACAATAATTATGACTTGTTTTTTGAACAAAAGATTCAGGAATTCTTGAGGTATGCATATGGATTTCTCAATGTATCGAAAGACAATGTTGTCTTATATGGCGGTTCGAAAGGCGGAACAGGCGCGCTTCTGCATGGGATTCTTGGCGGATATAAATTTGTAGCCGTTGATCCAATCGTTTCTGACGATTTTCATGAGACTGCATACAATGACTCACATTTTACTAAAGGAACTTTTCCTGAGCGTAAATTCGATAGGTTTAGCCGAATTTGTAATGAAGGTTCTAAGAGAGGATATATCATTACTTCTTCGGGATCGCCAGTTTTTGAGTACATAAGAAAAATTGCAGATAAGAATAATATTAATTACATTGATGTGGTTCACCAAGATATAAAAAGCCACCCGGATGTTGGTAAAAATACAATAAATATATTGATGATGCTAGTCAATTCAATGTTTTATAATGTTTCATTGTCTGTTGATGGGAAAATAAATCACAGCCTGGAAAAGGATTAAGCTGTATTTCAAGTCCCAGTCTTTGGCAAGTTGCTATAGACCTATTTGCATCGTAATCCAAAGGTAGCGCCGGAAGATAGGACACCCAGTTAAGTGACTTTTCTGTTTCAATAGGCGTTGAGAGTCGCATGGTTACCAGAACTGAGTTGACGAGAAGCCCTCACCGTAACTTCACAGCAGCCTTTAAGATCACGCAATGCAAGACGCAGTTGCTGGCGAGTGCCTCGGGCTTCTTCGTTGTCACAACCGCCGAGAAGCAGCCGTCGGGGACTATCCGTGGGCTTGGAGCCGATATTGTTTTCTTAAAAGGTATACCAACAATCCGGTGCAAGTTTTCTAGCAAGTGAAATGCTCGATCGTTGCTATTCAGTTTGAATGTTTTTGCTGGTCGGTACTGGAGCACCTGGCTAATGGCTGCTCAGTAGTCCGCTAAGGCATCGAGTGCGGTCCTAGCGAAATATTTGCTTATCGAAAATCGGACTTTGTGTTCATATCTGGCGATGTAGATGGCCTTGCCGCAGCGATGAATAAGGTGTTATCCGATTTTGTGCCAAAGGTACGGCTTGACCCGCGTTTTTATGACGATGCATTTATTGAACAATGGTCTTTGCTATTGAATAGTAAGCTGAACGAGACGGAATGAAATCAGAACGTCGTACTCTGTTGAAATTACTTGCACTAGCGGCCGCTGCACCGACCACGGCTCTGGCGCTGGTGGCGCCAGTCAAGTTTGTCATGACGCCATTCCAGTTGGGCGTGGCAAGCGGCTCGCCAACTCCTGATGGATTTGTATTGTGGACGCGATTGCTTGGGCTTGAACTGGACTCTGTTCCGGCAGTGCTGGTAGCGTGGGAGGTATTTGATCTACACGATCCAAATCAAATTCTTGCCAGGGGTGAGTATGCCGCTATGGCTGAGCTTGCTTTTTCCGTCCATGTAGAAGTCGGCGGTCTCGCTTCTGATCGATGGTATGGCTATCGTTTTCGCGTAGCGGGTTATGTAAGCTCTCAAGGACGCACCCGTACGCTTCCCGTCAGTACTGCCAATCCGAAACACTTGCGTTTTGCTTATGCTTCATGTCTGAACTTGCCCCCGGTTTTCGTAGCCCTTAGCTCCCGGGTTTAGGCGGCGGCTTTGTACTGACTCGCCACCCACTGTTGCTGATATTGCATGGGGCTCATGTACCCCAAGGCAGAGTGTAATCTTC
>JACCEP010000026.1 GCA_013416395.1 Alcaligenaceae bacterium | reverse complement strand
TGAGTATTTAGCCACCAGCACATGAGCAAGCAACCCGGTCGTGGCCAGCCCTTTGTCGATGACGTGGGCGGGCACGGGGGCTTGTGTCAGTGTTTCACACTTGCGACAAGCCCATTTGCCGCGAATGAAAATGAATCGCGGATGTGGTGTCGAAAAGTATATAGATGGCGTCGAAATCGGGCCCTGGTGGTTAGCCCGAGATGAAGGTCGAGGGAAGCCTGCCGACTGCTCGACCGGCGCCCGGCATGAAAGCGGCGTGACTCTGTATCAGGCTTCAGTAAGGAACGTAAGAACCTGTCGTTCCGATGTTAAGGGAGAAGCTCAAGCGGATAGCCTTCGCAAGAGTGAGAGTACCGATGCGGAGCACAGGGGCGGAGATGCTCGTAGTAGGATTGAAGGCTCTGTAATGGGGCTGGACCGAAGGGGCGTCGTCGTCCAGCCTCAGCATAGGCACAACCTGCAAGGGGATGATGCTTATGTCTGAGGCAAAGTCGTTTGATATTACCAAGCGTGAAGTTTGGGACGCATATAAACGCGTGAAAGCGAATCGTGGCGCGGCGGGAGTGGACGGAGTCAACATCGTCAAGTTCGATGAAGATCTTGGTAAGAATCTTTACCGAATCTGGAATCGGATGGCCTCGGGCAGCTACTTCCCGTTGCCGGTCAAACGGGTTGACATTCCGAAAGGGGATGGCAAAACCCGACCGCTGGGGATCCCCACGGTTGCAGACCGAATTGCACAGATGGTTGTCCGGCAGCGGCTTGAGCCACTGCTGGAGCCGGTATTTCATAAGGATTCTTATGGATACAGGCCGGGGCGCTCGGCACATGATGCCTTGCGAGTTGCCAGAAGACGATGTTGGCAACGTCCCTGGGTACTCGACCTGGACATTAAAGGTTTCTTCGACAACATCGATCACGACCTTCTGATGAAAGCTGTGCATCGGCACACTACCTGCCGATGGACGGCGCTGTATGTTAAGCGCTGGCTGTCTGCAGACGTGGTGATGCCGGACGGAACCCGGCAAATGCGGGATCGAGGAACGCCGCAGGGCGGTGTCATTAGCCCGTTGTTGGCAAACTTGTTCCTGCATTACGCGTTCGACAAATGGATGGAACGATGCTATCCCAATGTGCTGTTCGAGCGTTATGCGGATGATGTTATCTGTCACTGTGATAGCGAAGTCCAGACGCAGTCGTTATTGGCTGATTTGAAGGCTCGCATGGTGCAGTGTCAGTTGGAATTGCATCCCGAGAAAACTCAGGTGGTGTACTGCGTTGATGCGAATCGACGTGGCGACTTTGCAGTAAAGCGGTTCGACTTCCTTGGCTATACCTTTAAGCCTAGGCAGGCGAAGAATCGGGACGGGGAGCTGTTCACCAGCTTCTCACCGGCCGTCAGCGACAAAGCGGCGAAAGCTATGCGACATGAGATGCGCAATTGGGGCTTATCGCGTCTGA
Organism: Alcaligenaceae bacterium; assembly: GCA_013416395.1. Taxonomy (GTDB): domain Bacteria; phylum Pseudomonadota; class Gammaproteobacteria; order Burkholderiales; family Burkholderiaceae_B; genus Allopusillimonas. The sequence goes on along the minus strand of JACCEP010000026.1, from coordinate 10,392 downwards.
GCCGATATGATTTGGGCCAACTGCTTGCGAGAGTTCGCCTGAAGATTGTAGGCTGGGTGCGATATTACGGGCTGTTCCATCTGTCGACTTTGCAAAGCCGCCTAAAGACACTGGACTTTCATTTGGTGCGATGGGCGCAGCGCAAGTACAAGAAGCTTCGTGGCCATATCTCAAGAGCATGGGATTGGCTGTCCGACCTTCAGAAGCGTGCCCCGATGTTGTTTCCACATTGGGGCTTGGTAAAGCGAACGACTGGACGATAGGAGCCGGATGAGTCGAGAGGCTCACGTCCGGTTCTGGGAGAGCGCAGGGGTGCGATTCCCCTGCGCCACTCACCTACCCCTGTATCGCCAGCAAAAGATCTTCGAGCGTGCAGGGGTAAAACTATCCACTTCAACATTGGCCGACTGGGTCGGTGTATGTGGCGTACGTCTGCAACCGCTAGTCGATGCCCTGCGAGAGGCAATTCTTAAACACGATGTGCTGCACGCGGATGAGACGCCCGTCACGATGCTGCGTCCCGACACCGGCAAGAAAACCCATCGTGCCTACCTGTGGGCGTATGCCCCCGGCGTGTTTGAGGATACGAAGGCCGTTGTCTACGACTTCGCACCCAGTCGTGCTGGAGAACACGCTCGTGCGTTCCTGGGCGAATGGCGCGGCAATCTGGTGGTGGACGATTACGCGGGTTACAAACACGGGTTTAGCCAGGGCATCACAGAGATTGGTTGTCTAGCCCACGCGAGACGAAAATTCTTCGATTTGCATGTGGCCAATCAAAGCCAGCTTGCCAAGCAGGCCCTGGACTATATCGGCGAGCTCTACGAGATCGAGCGTGAAACTAAAGCGATGGATGCCACTGAGCGGTGGCGCATCCGCCAGGAAAAGGCCAAACCGATTGCAGACAAACTGCATGCGTGGATGCTGGCTCAAAGACTGCGGGTGCCTGATGGCTCGGGCACGGCCAAAGCCTTCGATTACAGCCTAAAACGTTGGGTGGCACTCACGCGCTACCTGGATGATGGGCGGATTCCGGTTGATAATAATTATATTGGACAGCAAATTCGACCTATAGCCTTGGGGCGCCGCAACTGGCTCTTTGCAGGTTCATTACGTGCTGGAAAGCGCGCCGCTGCCGTCATGAGTCTGATCCAGTCAGCAAAATTAAATGGCCATGATCCGTACGCGTACCTGAAAGACATTCTGACCCGGTTGCCCACACACAAGGCCAGCCAGATCGACGAACTGTTGCCGCATAATTGGCAGCCTGCCGCACCCTGACTGACAACAACGCCCGCCTCAGCGGGCGTCAAGGTGTGTTCGCCGGAATCTTACCGTAGTACGCGAAGTAGCCTCTGATAACACGCTGCAACCATTTGCCTACCGCAGGAATCGGTTGATGCCTGCGTTTCATCAGTTGTTCCCGCAACGCCGCCAGTGTTGCTCGCATGCGCTTTTTCACCGTCAGGCGTACGACCGTAAATCGCCCCTGTCTAGTGGTGCCGCAACAATGTGTGAATCCCAGAAAGTCAAACGTTTCCGGCTTGCCAAGACCTTTACGCTTGCGCTGCTGCGCTGCAAATCGCCCAAACTCGATAAGCCGTGTCTTAGACGCATTCAAGCTTAATCCAAACTTGTTCATTCGCTGCTGCAGCTCTGCATGAAAGCGCCTGGCAAGCTGCTCTTTCTGAAACCCAAACACACTATCATCGGCGTAGCGCACAACGATCATCGCATTGTTGGCATTACGAGTACGCCACTGGCGTGTCCACAGATCAAGAACGTAATGCAGATAGATGTTGGCGAGCAATGGCGATATGACCGCCCCTTGGGGCGTACCTTTGCTTGCTGGCATTCTGCAACCGTCCTCAATCATGCCCGCTTTGAGCCACTTGCGAATTAACCGTAATATCCGTTGATCCGCGATTCTGTGACCCAGAAATTTGAGCATCCACTCATGATCAATCTCATCAAAGAAGGACTGAATGTCGGCGTCCAGTATCCAGTTCACATAGCGGCTCTTGATTCCGACTGTTAGGGCATCCAGCGCTTGGTGCTGTCCGCGTCCCGGTCGAAATCCGTATGAGAATCCGAGAAAGTCTTCTTCATAGATTGCGCTCAGTACGGTGCTAACCGCCTGCTGCACAATCTTATCCTCCAGCGAGGCAATGCCCAGAGGGCGTTGCCGTCCATCTGCCTTAGGAATATATACCCGTCGTGATGGTTTACAGCGATACGCACCAGCATGGATCTGCTGGTGCAGCGTGTCCAAACTTTGGGTTAGTCCTTTCTCATATTCTCGCCACGTCACGCCATCCACACCGACAGCTGCTGTGCGACTCAAAGCGTAAAAGCTCTGAGCCAGCAAATCAGGTGTGATGTGGTGTAGCAATGTCGTGAATCGCACGTTCTTATCCTGTCGTGCAACCCTACGTATGCGATCAAGACCCATCGACGCATCATGTTCCCGGCACTGCGTCCGGGATGCGGGGGGCTTGTTCACATTTCCCTTGGTTACACCCCTTTCCTCCACTGACTCCACAGAGCGACCCACAGGCCGTTCTTTGTTCGCCAGCTTCCCAGGTACTATGGGTGTATCCGACTTCTCATCTGCGTAGATAACAGGGTTACGGCGTTTAGCCTTTCCTGTCCCGCCGTGCTGCTGACAGCGCGGCACAGATGAGATCTCCCAGTTTCTGCTCATGAGACTTCCCAGCGTGCACAGGGTCTACGACCGCGCAGGGTCAGGCCGCAGCAGGCGTCTATGCTGCGACCCATGTTGCCTTCTGTATACGTTAATAACATCGGCACCCTGGATTCCTGATTTCGCGGCTCAATGGCTGGCCCGCTGGTTCCCCTGTCAACGCTTCGCCCTGCACCTCACGGAGCAGCACGCATGACTCGGGGTCTGATTGATTCGCCATTTCTTTATCAGTATCAAACTTTCATTGACTATCTCATGCCAGCGAACTGGCGCACTAACGTTCCGGTGAAGGCACCTTGAGCGCGAGCTGAGTTCAATAGAGCATGGTGGGGTTCCCCCGATTATTCGGACACAGCCCTTTTCTGTGATGCTCTAGCCTCGAAGTCGTATGGGCTGAGGTAGTCGTTCGCAGAATGCCTCCGATGTCGATTGTAGAAGCACTCTATGTAGTCAAAGATCGCTGTTTTGATCTGAGTTCGGGTCTTGAAGCTTTGCCGATACAAGCATTCAAGTTTCAACGTGGAAAAGAAACTTTCCATCGGGGAGTTATCCCAACAATTATCTCGTCGACTCATACTGGAAGTAGCTCTGCGAGTCTCCAGGAAAGCGAGGAACTCCTTGCTAGTGTATTGCGTTCCTTGGACGCCCTTCTAAGTGTCAAGCGGCGATTTGCGTCTGACTGATTGTATGGTTACGTCTTTGCAAGACATAAAATAGCTCCCGTGCGATGTAACGCTTCAGGCAACGAATGGCCTCCAGCTTGGAGAGTCCTTGCTCTGTCCGCTTTGCGACATAGTCTTGAGTGCTTGGGTCCAGTCGCAATCGACCAATGGCGATGATGTGTAAGGCGCTATTTGGCGCTCTATCACCACCTCGATTGAGACGATGACGCTGGGTCTTGCCAGAGGATGCCGGCACGGGGCTCACCCCGCACAGTGCGGCAAAGCCGGCCTCCGAGTGCACGCGTTCTGGATTATCACCAGCGGTTATTAACAACTGTGAGGCAGATTCGTAACCCACACCTAGGCGGGACACAAGCTCAGGCGCTAACTCATCCACAATCGCCTTGATCATGACGTCCAAATCAGCGATCTCATCGTGCAGTTCAACGTAGCGGCGAGCCAGCGATTTGAACGCAATCCTGTACGCCGTTGTCACATTTCGGTAGCGACTGAGATCAGGCCGCCAAGCTGCTAATGTTCTGACCAGTTGCATACGCGTCATATTTCGTAGCTGATCTCGTAGTTCGTCAGGTGCTGAAATAATTTGCATTTGAATCATCTGTAAGGCGATTCGACTGGCGGCAACGGCCGTTTTTCGGCAAACCCTTAAAACGCGTAAGGCCTCAATCATCCCATCACGTGTCTTTGGGGTGACGGTACGTATGCCAGCGTAAGCCGCGTGAGCTGCATTTTCTGCATCAATCGTGTCAACTTTGCCGCGTTTTCGTCGCACCGTTTTATCGGGTGCCGTCACTTCAAGGGTTGGAATATCACTTTGCTGCAAATAACGCAGTAAGCCCGCACCGTAGGTGCCTGTACACTCAACACCAACCCGGCTGACAGTCCCAAAGGAGCGCACCCAGCTAAGCAGTGTTTTATACCCATGCCGGGTCGTGGGAAAACTGGCTGTCCCCAAAAGGCGATCATGATGATCGACAACGGCGGCGACGTGCAAGTCCTTGTGGGTATCCACACCACCTACTACGGTTGAACTGTTTTCTTGCGGCTGATCCATAACAACTCTCCAAGCAATTGAAGTTGTAGGCGGTATCACCGTGGTCGATGGCGTGGACATGACAGTAATAAGACAGGTCATCAGGCCCTTCTTGAGTCACAAGCATCGATGCGGCGAAACCTCACCGTCGGGTCTCCCGGCACACCGACAGGTCCAGGGAAAGACAGGTCATTGACGTCGATCAGAGTGGGGGTCAGGTGCGCCAGGAGTCCTTTCGGTACCAGAAGTGTTGAGAATAGCTAATCTAACAACATCTGGCATCAACAGTATTACTATCCGAATGAAGTAACGGTTTTTGGCGATCGCCGAGTTTGCTTAACGCCCTTTTGAGCATATTGCTGACCAATGGCAGTTGCGGCGTTCTTCGTGTTTCGTAGGCCACGATTTCCCCGTTGTACAGGTCCATTATGGGCGAGAGATAGAGCTTATCGCCTCGGACATTGAACTCGGTCACATCGGTCACCCACTTCTGGTTGGGCTGATCCGCCCGGAATTGTCGATCCAACACATTGGGCACATTAGAATTGATTTCCCCACGATAAGAACGATATTTCTTGGGGCGAACCAGCGACCTCAACCCCAGCAGCTGTATCAGGCGCTGAACCGTTTTGTGATTGACCCCTGAGCCCGCATTGTGCAGTTCTGCTGTGATACGCCGATAGCCGTAGCACCCCTTGTGACGCTCGTAGACCTCACGAATCTGGGCCTTCAGAGCGGCATACTTGTCGCTTCCTTGTTGGATCTTGGCTTGATAGTAAAACGTGCTGCGCGAGAGCTTGGCAATCTTGAGCAATGTCGCCAGTGAATGCTGCTGCCTCAGTTCGATTACAGCTTGCGTTTTTTGGGCGCAACCTGCTTCTTGGCTCGAACCAAGGCATCCAGCTTTTTTAGGTACGCTACCTCCGCGCGCAGATATTCATTCTCTTTGTGCAAATCTTCCTGCGTATGGGCATCCTGTGGCTGCACAGGAGCAGGTAACGGGTTTTCGGGGTTTTTCATCTTCTTCGGGCGTCCTCGGGGTTTTGGCTCTAATGCATCTAAACCGCCCTCATAATACCGGTGCGCCCAGCCCGAAACCATTCTGGCTCCCCCACGCAAATCAAACAGCGCAGCCACCTGATTGAAAGACAACCCCTGCTGCCACATCTGATTTAACACCGAAAGTTTAAATCGGGCACTGTAATGGCTGGGCCTCTTACGCAAACCCGCATCGCCATGGTGGCGATAAAGGTTAACCCAGCCCTTGATCGTCATACGATTCACCCCGAACTTGGCCGATAGAACCTTGTAACCTGAGGATCCTTTCAAGTACTCCTCAACTATTGCCTGCTTAAATTCCTCGTCATATTGCGCCACAAAAAATACCCCGAAGGTTGGATTGATGTCCAACTTTTGGGGTGCAGTTCATAAAGGGGGATGGGCATTCATTACACGCGGTTAATCACACCGTTCCAACCGCACAGAGCCAGGACGCTCATGCGGTAATTTTCAAAATTCCTGAATCCAACCGCACGCCGTGAGATCATTTCCATTTTCGTGTGGAAACCCTCGGTAATGCCGTTGGATTTTGAGAACCGCCACATGGCGACGATAGGCTCCAGCCACGATGTTAGCGTATCAGCCAACACCCTGGCCGGACTGCTGGCAAACTGCTCGATCAACGACAGAAATCTGGGCAACAGCTTCCTGGCTCGTTTGGCATTGAGCGTCTTAAGCAGTAAAAAGCGCATCAGCCGCTGCTTGGCCCGATACAACGCCTTGAGCATCGGGTACGATTCCAAATAGTCGGCAAGTTTAGTTTGTTGCTCGGGGCTCAAATTCCAACGATGCCGGCGCATCAGACTGAGTAATCCCCGATGCTTTCTGCCCTCGGGGTCGTGTTGCTGCCACAGCTTAAAAAAATGCTGATTAACCAGGCGAACCACATGAAAGCGATCGGCTAACTACCGTTATGCAGCAAGTTTCCCCTGGTTGTCGTTGTAGAACTCGCCGGACTTCCACATGCTGAGCATCAGGCTTGAAAGTTTCCTCGCCAACGCAACAACAGCTTTTTTGTATCCCATGCGTTGCCTTAGCGAGTTAGCCCATTTCGCCAGCGTTGTCTCGGTACCGTAGCGCGAGAGCAAGCACGAAGCAGCCTCGTAGAGCAGCGATCTTGTTTGACGGCTCCCATGCTTTGAGATCCCGCCGTTCCTGTCAACCTCACCCGATTGGTATTTCTTCGGCGTTAAGCCAAGAAAGGCGCCAACATCGGAAACGCTTTTAAACCGTGATGGGTCATCGACCGCTGTTCTAAAGCTCAGTGCGGTCAGCACACCCACCCCGGGAATAGAGGTTAGCAGCTGGCAAACCGGGTCATTCTTGGCTTGCTTGGCCAGCATTTTGTCGAACTGTCTGATCTGCATCGTGATATGGGTCCACGTATCCAGCAACATTAGTACAACGGGTTTGACCGCCTCGATGCTAGGCTCAGATTCAAGTATGGACCGTTTAAACACGCTATTTTTTCCAGGTGGCAGTATGACGCCAAATGTTTTCAAAAGCCCTCGGATTTGGTTCGAAATCGTGACACGAATCTGAATCAACTTTTCACGGGCTGTCATCATGAGCCTTTGATGATGACAGCCCAAGCTTTTCACATGCGTCGGGCGGTACCACCCCGAGCGAACGAGCTTGGCTATACCCAGCGCATCATTTCGATCAGTCTTGTTTAATTGCATGCTCAGCGCCGCATGCACATGTTGCGCATGAATACAGTCAACATCCAGCTCGCCGGCCTTCAGAGAGTGATAAAGCCAAACAGCCAAAGGGCCTGTTTCCATGCCAATCTTGGCGTCTTTATAGCCGTGTGCGACGAGGAAGGCCCTTATCGCTACGGGACTGGAGTCAACATCGGCTTGGTAAACCTTTTCGCCCGCTTCATTGACGACGCAAATGGCAGTTTTCTTCTGAGAAACATCAAGGCCAACATACGCTTTCATGATCATCTCCTTCATAGGGCAATAAGCTATAAATTACCGCATGTGGTTCCTCCCAAATCCCTTCACGTTACGCAGGTACAGAAAGCACAAGCCAAAGCCCCAGTTACGCTGGTTGTGCGTCAGCTTGATCAAGCAATCGGCAATGACTTCATTCTCTTCAGAGCCCTTTGCCTGATAGCGATAGCAGGTCTCGCTGACGCCAAACGCTGCACACGCTGCTTTGACCGTCATAGCCCATTGACTGACTGCTCGGTGAGCCATCTCACGACGATGAGATGGCTTCACCACTTTTTTTCGATTGCTTCCTTGAGTACTTCAGCTTTGAGGCGTTCTTCGGCATACATCTTCTTGAGCCTTGCGTTCTCTAGCTCGGGCTCTTTCATGCGCGACATAAGCCCCGCATCCATGCCACCGTACTTGGCACGCCATTTATAAAAGCTTGCACTGCTCATCCCGTGCTCACGACATAGCTCGGGAATGGGAGTGCCCGCCTCGGCCTGCTTCAAAATGGCAATGATCTGGCTATCCGTAAATTGTGACGTCTTCATGCAAAATTTCCTTTGATACCGCTTTAGAAAATTCTACTTCAACGACGGTTAATTTATGATGGTATGGACGCTCCCACCTATAGCGGCACCCATTGTGGCAAAGTGGAAGTGTTGAACCCCACCGCCTGAATAGAGAGGAGCATCCATCATGAAGATTACGATAATCGGCATTGACCTGGCCAAGGATGTGTTTCAAGTCCACGGTATCGACGAGCGAGGCAAGATCGTTCTGAGAAAGCAACTGAAGCGTACTCAAATGGCGCCATTTTTTGCAAACTTAGCGCCTTGCTTGATCGGTATGGAAGCCTGTGGCAGCGCACATTACTGGGCCCGTAAGCTCCAGGATGACGGTCATACAGTCAAGCTGATGGCTCCGCAATTTGTAAAGCCCTATGTCGAGACGAACAAGCATGACGCCGCTGATGCCGAGGCTATATGTGAAGCAGTGCAGCGGCCCACGATGCGGTTTGTGCCGATCAAAAATATTGAGCAGCAAGCTATCTTAGCCGTCCATCGCGCTAGACAAGGGATGATCAAGGCCCGCACAGCGCAGGCGAATCAAATTCGTGGATTGCTCAGAGAATTTGGTTTGGTTGTGCCTGTAGGTATCGGCTTTATCTACCAACGTGTACCGGACCTGCTTGATCAAGCAAGTAACGATTTGCCCGGCGTGTTTCGAGAGTTAATGCTGCGACTGGTGGAGCATATGAAAGATCTAGACCGTCAAGTCAACGAACTGGAACGGCAAATAAACGTCTGGCACCGATCCAATGCGCTTTCTCGTAAGTTGGAGAAAGTACCTGGCATTGGGCCTATTACTGCCAGCGCATTAGTCGCTTCAATTGGCGACGCGAAGAGCTTCGCCAACGGGCGACAACTGGCAGCGTGGCTTGGGCTTGTGCCTAAACAACACTCAACGGGTGGCAAGACTCATTTACAAGGGATTAGTAAGCGAGGCGACAGGTATCTGGGCACGCTGCTGATCCACGGCGGTCGAGCGATCATTCGGTGTGCAGGACAAAAGTTAGCCACTACAAATTCCTGGTTTAATCGGATTCTGGCACGACGCCACAAGAATGTCGTCACGGTGGCACTCGCGAACAGAAATGCCCGTATTGTTTGGGCATTACCGGCGCATGACCGGGAGTTCCGAGCCGACTACGCATCGGCGTAATCGGCTCAACTCGTGGGAAAACAGCAACGAATACTGATAGGAGTTTAGTTCACCGATTGCTCAAGCAATCAACGATGATGGCAAACAGGTTAGACCGTGGTTGGCAAAGCCCGGAATCCCCCCAGCGCAGTGAGCGCGTGAAAGCGATTGGGGCATCAACCAGCACATTCCATCAGGGACGGAGGCTAGAGCCTCAGCAGAGTCCGAATGTACGGGTGCAATCTTTACTTCAAGCCATTATGAGTCGAAAGCTTGGCAAACCGGGAGCGTCCACGTATGGGAATTACTGTCGGACACGAAACGTCGTACCCGATATGACACTGAACCGAGTCAACGCCTGTCGTCCGTGCGGAATACATGATCCCAGAACGAGGTGGTGACTCCGTACCAGCCATGTGCGCCTGGCAAATGATGACGGGCGTGGTCGCGTTTTCGAGCCTGCATCCACGACCCCGGGCGCGCTTTCCAGTGATGGGTGCCGTGATGCACGAACACATAAAGCAGGTACCCGAAGGTTGTTCCCAACGTGGCCGCCAACGCAATCCATGGCCCCGCTATCAGAAGCAATGGCAAAAATACCAGTACGACAAATAGTGCCATGCTAACCAGAGTCGAAGAGCCAATGAGGGCAAAGGGACGTCTGTGGTGCTCTTCGTGCCAGTGCTGGAATGGCTGTACACCATGCAACACGAAGCGATGCAGCAAATATTCGACAAGGCTCCAAGTCAGAAACCCGATGATGGCAGACCCCAGCAGCATCCAGATGGGGTCGTCTGCCTGTAGCCACAGGAGGCTCGATCCGGCTACTAGGGCCACCGGGTATAACACGAAGTCTGCAAAATATGCGACCGGATGCTGTTCAAGCTTGAATGGCGTCATGACACAACCCAAAATCGACTATCACGGGGCAGTTTCAGACCATCTCTGATTTCATCGCAGCGTCAGAGTGATACAGTTGGTCAGACGCCGCCGCAGTAGCCGAAACCGCCGATTGGGAGTTGCTGCGTACCTGATCAGTATAGACAGTTCAACAGAAGTCGGCAGCATATCGCTGCAAGCTACTTACAGAGGAGACCGGCGTCGTTTCTGGCATGGCTCGCGGTTGCCAGAAGAAGGATTCTTCTGAATCGGCCAGGGTTTGCTAGACAGTTTTTAGCCTCATAATACTCAGTGAGGAGATGATTATGAGCACGGCCCGATTTACGGAAGAATTCAAACTCGAAGCGGTAAAGCAAATCACCGAACATC
>JACCEP010000025.1 GCA_013416395.1 Alcaligenaceae bacterium | reverse complement strand
CCGGTTGCCCACACACAGGGCCAGCCAGATCGACGAACTGTTGCCGCATAATTGGCAGCCTGCCACACCCTGACTGACAACTACGCCTGCATCAGCAGGCGTCAAGGTGTGTTCGCCGGAATCTTACAGTTCAGCAACGTAATGCTGCAACGAACACGCGACACAAACGCATCAAGCTGCTCGGGCACCACAATGCCAGGGAACAAGGCAACCGTCAGGGCTTTACAGTTACGGTCTCGCAGCAGGCTGAGTATTTCATTTATATCTTTACCACCACAGCTTAAAACAACCATATCTGCATCGTTGAGTTCACGGGCAGCCTCTTTGGGACCGCCGAAATCATTCAAACTGATGGCATCAACACGGCACCCGGCTTCGCGTAATTTATGGGTCAAAAAACGAGTCGCCTTTTCATGCGCGAACGATCGGTAGACGACTTTAATGCTATGACACTTCATTTTTCCACGCCGCTCAGCTGTGGTTGACGGCCGGTATGGACGGCAGTGCCATCCGACAATAGCTCGCTGCCATTGCACTCTATAGCATGGCCTCGCTTAGGTTGAGTCGCTGTGCTTCCCTTGGCTTGATTGGTTATGCCTTCCTCAGGCTGAGTGACCGTGCTTTCGACAACATCACGCTTTATCAAAAGAACGCCTAAGCGCTTCGCCGCGTCACCGTATGCAAGCTGACTAGTTTGAGAGGCTGTTTCAGCCACATCGCCCCGCCGCAACTGGCTGCCCTTCTTTATCAACCGCGCTGCAGTCTTGCCGATTAACTTCTCATACTCACCAGCATTAAAATCCCCGGTACCTGGCCGCCGCACCCATAAGTTATCTTCAGAAAGCGCGTCACCGGGGGCTATGTCAGCATCGGCCACCACCGACGCAAAGGCGAACTGCATGGTTACCTCTTCTTCAGGTGCATGCCCTTTGTTGCCGCCCCTGGCTTTGAAGATAGCCCTACTACCTGCGATCAGATCAGACAGCGCCGCAGAATCCATGGAACACACAATGTCGGGCCCTGGCCTAGCCATAGAATCGGTAAAGTGTCTTTCGAGTATGCTCGCGCCCAACGCCACGGCCCCCAGGCAGGCATAGTTATCAACGGTGTGGTCAGACAGACCTATGACGGCATCTGGAAAGGCGGCCGCCAAGGCCGTCATGCCGCCCAAACGCACCAGCTCATGCGGTGTGGGGTAAACGTTGGTGCAATGCAGTAGCGCGAACGGCAGCTTTGCGGCACGAAGAATGCCCACGGTTTTTGCGATGCTGCTCAGGTTGTTCATGCCGGTAGAAACAATAACCGGCTTACCAAAAGAGGCTACTAGCCGAATGAGCGGGTAGTTATTGCACTCGCCTGAGCCTATTTTGTACGCAGGTATATTCATACGTTGCAACCGCAGCGCTGCCGCCCGTGAAAAAGGCGTACTGATAAATTGCATGCCCTTGGCGTTTACGTAATTCATCAGTACCCACTCGTCGTCTTTGCTCAGAGCACAGCGCTGCATGATTTCATAAATCGACACATCGGCATTACCGGGGATAACCAGCTTGGCCTCGTCAGACATTTCATCTTCGACAACATGCGTTTGATGCTTGATGATCTCCGCACCCGCCTGCTGTGCTGCATCCACCATGGCAATAGCGGTATCCAGGTTGCCTTCATGATTTATGCCGATCTCGGCAATCACCAGCGGCTCATACGCCAGGCCCACCTTACGGTTGCCGATACTAAATTCTGCGTGCATCAATAATTCCTGATCAAGGTATTTGCCAATAGAAGATCTGTTTCTGTGTCGATATCAATCGACGCCGTCGCACTCATTTCGTAGAGCGTCACCGGCGAGACAAAAAAGGATTTTTTGCGGAGAAGATCGGCCACGGCGTTGACGTAGATGGCGCCATTGGGCCTGAACATGGGCGGTAGCAACTGACGCGGTTGTTCCATGTGGGCGATGTCTTGCAGCGGGCGTGCGGCAGCTTCTTCAGCATAAAAAGTCTTGAACGGATGGTGCTCACACGCGCACACAGAGATCACGCACCCTCGGCCTGCGTCTTCAAAGGTGTGCACTGCCTTGACGATGTCCATGACGCTACGAAGGGGGCTGGTAGGTTGCAGCAAAACGGCAATACCTTGCGTTACCCCCATGTATTCCAGTGCATGGCATACGGCATCTATGGATTTGGCTTCATCGCCAGCCAATGCTGCCGGCCGCATCACAACCCTGGCCCCCGCCCGCCGGCCTTCTTCGGCAATCTCTTCGCCGTCAGTGGTGAGGACGATATCGGAAAAGACACCGGCCTCAGCAGCTGTCTGAATGGCTCTGGCCACCAGAGAAACACCACCCACGGTTCTAAGGTTTTTACCGGGCACGCCTTTGGAGTTGCTGCGCGCAGGAATAATCGCAAACCTGCTCATGCAGCCGTTTCCAGGCAAAGGGCTGGCAACGGCTCATCTGACGTACAAACATCGATATCAACAAATGCCTTTTGAAACGGCGTCTGCCAGAACCCTGTTGAATTCAACGCCAACGCGAATTTCTCAAGACTGTTGCCATCCCCAAAGGGCATCGATCGCCTGCGGCTTGTGTACGATTTTGCCTTGTGAATAGCGTCAAGTATCGATTGCTCGTGGTAACTACAATTGAAAATAGACTCACAAAAATAACGCCTGCTCTGTCGTGTACCCACATTAACGGTAGGCACTCCGTAGAAAGGCGCTTCTCGTATGCCCGCGCTGGAATTTCCGATTATGTAATTGGCATTTTTCAGCAGCGTCAGAAAATGCTCAAACCGTATGGAGGGGAAAACAGAAAACCGTCTGTTTTCTCGGTGCCTGTTTATTTCTGCCAAGATGGCGCTGGTACCCGCATCATTGTTGGGGTAGACAACCACATAACGATCGCCAGTTTTTTCCAATGCCGAGAAGAAGGCTTTGGCATATGCCGGCATGTCGGCCTCTTCGCTGGTCACCGGGTGGAACATGGCAATAGCAAAATCGGCAGATGGTATTTGATAGTGCGCCAACGCCTGCTGCAGCGACGGCAAGGTGTCAGAGCGCATCACGTCAAGGTCTGGCGAACCGATCACGTAAATATTGCTGCCACACTCCCCGAGCTGCACCAACCGCGCTGCGGCGTCGTCATTGGCCACCATGTGTATATGCGCCAGTTTGGTCACGGCATGACGGATCAAGTCATCCACCGTGCCAGACAGCTCACCGCCTTCAATATGACACACCAGCGTATTGCTAAGCGCCCCTACCGTCGCACCTGCCAAGGCCTCCAGGCGGTCGCCATGAACCACAATAAGATGCGGCGCTATCTCGCCAATAAGCCGAGAAAACAAACAGACAGAGTTACCCATAATCGAGCACATGGGCTCGTTGGCGTGCTGGTTGGCTACACAGTAAATGTGCGTGAAACCCTCGCGCTTTACCTCAAGATACGTGCTGCCATACAGCTTGAGCATGTGCATGCCGGTGACGATGACATGCAACTCGATATCACTGCGCTGCTCAAGATAGCGCATTAAGGGTTTGAGCTTGCCGAAGTCTGCGCGGGTGCCGGTGATGAATACGATTTTGCGTGTGGGGTTAGCTCCATCATTTTGAACCAGGCGGCGCATTTGGTCGCAGCCCGTTGCTGACATGGCTAGCCTTTGACAGGGAAAGCCGGTCGTATTCTTCAATTTGCTCATGAAAATCCAAACATAACTTTTTCTATCGACACAAACTTGACATGACTGCGCCCGACACACCGGCTGACGCTGCCAGCTCGCCGGCACGCACTCACTAGCTCGCTCGAGAGACCCTTGAGGGCCATCTGAATAGCATTAGCCAATGCCCCCTCATGCAAGACAACTTGCTGCCGATGTACAAGAAGAAACAGCTGGCTTTTGTAAATTCAAACAGTACGAACGAAAAAAAGGCCGATTAAAGACGGGCACTTACGTTCTGACGAATATGTGCCCGTCTCTTTGGCCCCAAAAAGTGCACTGAATTTGGCCATACGTGAATGTGCACAGCCCTATCAACCCCAGCGATTCTGTCTGGTGTTTTGATCGGGCTAGTTGGTCTGGAGAATTCTATTCTGGCGTGAAGAAGCCAGAACTTGAAGGAATTGGATCTTTATTGCTCAGTTCTGTAGTTTGAGATGTATTTATTGGGCTACGTGAAACTGACAGCCTTCGGTCGCCAACGTGATGGGAGTGGGCATGAATAAACGAGGCCAATCTCGACAGCATGACCTAACTGCCGAAATACGGTTTATACGACTAATGTGATATATTTTTATGCATCACATGAATATTTTGATGCATAAATGCACATCACTATGCGTTATAGCCTCGAACCCATCTCAAATCGCCTGCGTGAAGCACGCATTGCCAAAAACCTGAGCCAACGCCAACTCAGCAAACTGGCCGGCGTGCCACAGTCACACATCTCCAGAATTGAAAGCAATCAGGTAGACCTGCGGCTTTCCAGTTTGATTGCCATCGCCAACGCTCTCGATCTTGAAGTAATACTTGTACCGCGCAAGGCCGTGCCCGCTGTGCAATTGATTGCGCGTCAGGCGGTAAATACTTCCTCGCAACAACAGTCGCCCACCGAACCCAAGCCGGCCTACTCCCTGGATGAGGATGATTGGTAATGGTAAACGTTTCCACTCTGAGCACCTGGCCGCCAAGGCCGCCTTGCCGCGCAAGCTGGTGATAGATACCGC
Source organism: Alcaligenaceae bacterium (assembly GCA_013416395.1). Lineage (GTDB taxonomy): Bacteria > Pseudomonadota > Gammaproteobacteria > Burkholderiales > Burkholderiaceae_B > Allopusillimonas. Next base: position 7,352 of record JACCEP010000025.1, on the reverse strand, counting down.
ACAGGAAACCGTTGCGCTTTTCATGCAGCACTGGGCCAGCGAAAAAAACCACCTGCCTATGCATAAAGACGTCAGGACAGCCATAGAACAGCATCTTGAGACACTCCCGATCGTGACATATCACCCGTCATAGGCCGCCGACGTACGTTTACATCAAGTTAAGTTGGTCCCCGCTGACAAATGGCGTCAATCAAAAATCTCAACAATACCGATAACATCAGTACTACCCGGCTCAGTAACTACAAGAGCCCTTATCTTGTGCTCCCTCATGTAAACCTCTGCCTCTGCGATCCGCATTTCTGCAGGGATGGTGTGTGGGTCTCGGGTCATGAAATCAGACACGATCAATGCTGAAGCATCCCCATGCGCCAGCAACGTACGACGGATATCGCCGTCGGTCACGATACCGACCAACCGCCCTTCATCCATCACGATAACCAGACCCATGCGGCCATAGGTCATGCGCAGCAGGCAATCATGAAACGTGGTCGCTAATTGCACGGCAGGTGGATCCTTGCGCATTACATCACGGGCACGGGTAAGCAGGCGTCTGCCGAGACTACCGCCGGGATGATAGCGGGCAAAGTCCATGGGCTTGAACCCGCGCGCGTTGATAAGCGCGACTGCGAGCGCATCGCCTATGGCCATCGTCACCAATGTCGACGTTGTAGGCGCAAGATTGTTGGGGCAGATTTCGCGTTCGACCGAAACATCTATCCAAAGATCAGCGTGCTTGACCAAGGTTGATTCGCTGTTGCCGGCAAACGCCACGATGGGATTGCCAAACGCTTTCAGACTGGGGATGAGTTTTACCACCTCTTCCGTTTCACCACTGTAGGAAATCAAGATGATTAGGTCACTCGGCGTAATCATGCCCAGGTCGCCGTGGAAGGCCTCGCCGGGATGCAGAAAGAAACTTGGGGTGCCTGTTGACGCCAGTGTCGCAACCGTTTTTCGCCCTACCAAGCCAGACTTGCCCATACCGCACACAGCCACCCTACCCTTGCAGGCGAGAATCATTTCAACCAACCGTTCAAAGTCGCCGTTGATACGCGCTGCCAGACGTTTAATGGCCTCTGCCTGTGTATTGAGAGCCTGTACGGCGCATGCGATATGCCCCATCTGAGGGGAAGGAGTGCTGCTAGTGTTGGATAAATTTGACATTCAATTTGCTCTAGGCTGCAGAAAAAAGAAAGCCTTCTGCTGATCGGAATGGATGGATCGGCAGATTGGCGCAATTAATTGGCTAGTTGTCGTAGGGGCTTCCTATAAAAAGAGCCCCACGAGGAATGCAAGTATATACGCAGAGAACATAAGATCAGCTACAGGCGTTTTGTAATTTAATAAAACCTTAATAATTGATGCACTTATACGTATTAAACTTGACTGCAAGATTCAGCATGAATAGTTTATTAATGATCAATTACAGCAATGATATTAAACAATTGGTTTTCAAAATAATTTTTTGTAACTGGACGTACTCGTCTCAAGATAAACTATCCGTTCAATTACGAATTGTTTAAATATTTATTCTGATGTATTTCTTACTTCGACTAGACTTCCGACACCATATTCCCGCAAATACAGTAGTGAAAGATGAAATTATTGATCAGTGCCAATCCATTATGCAAATCTATCGTTAGCTCACCCTAATTTGTTTCAAAATCGCAACCAAAACGGCTGAATTAATCAGATGAGCAAAACCTTAACAGTCATAATTCCTTTACGAGCCACGTCATCTCGACCCGATGTAATTGAAAGGCTAAATTATCAGGTGGAGAACTCTGAACGTTGCAATGACGTGGACTTTCTCGTCGTCGACGATGGCTCAGCAGCACCCTTTGACGACCAAATTAAAGAAACATGCGAGCGCAACGGTATGCGGCTTATACGGCTGGAGACATCCGATAAGCTGTTTAGCTTCGGACGATGCCGAAATGTTGGCGTGTCTCAGTCCACCACGCCTTTCGTCATGTTTCTTGATGTGGATCTCGTACCCTATGACGATTTCTATAAAGATCTAATTAACGAAATCGAGGTGCGCGAACTTCACAATGATGTCTCCGACTTCATCATGGTAGGCGTCATCTATCTAACTAAGCAAGGCACACAACAGTATTTTGATACGACGCCAAAACTAAGAAAGCAAAAATTCACCCATGCATTGCTTGAAGATAATCACGCCATCATTGAAAAATTCTCTACCGGTACATCTGTCACCGTATACAGTCGCCCTTGGTATATGGCGCATGGTGGCGTTGATGAAAGCTTCGAGGGCTGGGGGTACGAAGACCTGGAGTTCAATTGCCGGATGATACGTCTCAGCAAGAAATTCCCACTGCCATCCGAGTTTTCCAAAGATTATCGAAACTTCAAGAATATTGTTGAATACAAAGGCTGGAAAAGTATCTACCGCTTGTTTGGTGATTTAACTTTCTACAAAGGAATTGTTTTGTTTCATGCCTGGCACCCGGTGGAAACTAACGGCGACTACATGAAGCGTAAAGGCGCTAATGAAAAGCTGTTTAATGAAAATTTACTCAAATTCGCCAGAGACAATCATGAACCCTGGGCCTTGCCAATGCCAGAAGCGGGGTCATCCATCTTCTTCAATAAGAACCCCTTCGTATACAACAGACTTACGGCACCCTACTTCGGCCGTATGCAGCTGTTTGACCCGAAAAGAGAAACACCAGAATCGATCGTAAATCTGATCCAACATGGCAAAGCGGATCGTGTCGTGTTTTTCAACCCCTATGCAGACGAGCATATCAAGTCCATCTACGAGGCCGTAAAAGCCGCCCGCCTACCCTTTTTTGTGTGTGAGCGCGGGGCGTTACGTGATTCAGTGTTCATTGACCCTAACGGCTTTAATGCAGAAAGCGAAAGCTACCATGCTGCGTACTGGGATAAACCCCTGAGCGATAAAAAACGCCAGAAGGTCATGGACTACATCAATGAAGAAAAAACCCTTGATGCATCACTTGAAAAACAACCGGAGCGTCTCGGTGAGCTACTGACCCGCAAGCAACTCGGGCTCGAAGGTAAAAAAATACTGTTTGTACCGTTTCAACGCCCAAGTGATACCGTAATCCAGTACTTTTGCGGCGAGATTGAAACGTTCGATAACTTCGTCAATTTGGTAAGAACCTTAGCAGATGCACTGCCGTCCAACTGGTCGATCGTCGGGAAAAGGCACCCTCTTGAAGACGACTTGCCCGATATGCCCGGCGTTAAATGGGCAAACAGCAGCAACGTTAAAGACCTGCTTGCCGTAGCCGATGCCACGCTTGTTATCAATTCTGGCGTAGGCCTGCTTTCGCTCATGTACGGCAAACTAACCTTAGCAGCCGGCCAAGCCTTTTATGCGCAACCCGGGCTAGCAGAGCACGCCTTCAGTGCCGACAGAATACTTCAACTACTTGAAAGCGGAGCGCGACCAGACCCAGAACGCGTTCTTCGGTTTACGTCATACCTTATCGACGACTTTTACAGCTTTGGCACGTTCAAAACGCGCGAGGTGGCCTGGAAAGAGACCGGGCAACGCATGACCGCAACGAGCGATATTGACTTTTATCAGGTTCGCGTACCCGGCATAGGGGGTTACAACCGCCGCCGCAATAAAGACATAACCATACGCCGCGAATCAATACTGTTTGACCGTTACCGAGTGGCAATGAGCATGGAGGCTTACGAACAGAACAAAGCCGCCATCAGCGCGACAGACTCTATGCAATCCGAGAACGCAATCATGCTCTCTCAAACAACCGGCCGCAGCTCTGCCAGCGCCCTATCCAACGCAGGTTCTACACGCCTAGGCACATTTAACGAAACGCAACTTGTCACCAACGCGTCCTACTCAGTCAATCTTCACAGCGGGAATAGATCCTGGAAAAAGATAAAAAAGCTGATCAGAACCCCACGCCGATATTTCGAAGAGTCAAGGTCGCCAATTGTGCTTGGCATGTACCGAGTATTTAAAAGGTAGAACACCATGCGTCTTCTTTTCTATCGCCCCGCCCAAACTCTGTATACCTCGTCCGTTTCAACAGCCTTTCAGCAAGGTGTGCCACTGTCTTCCGGCACCACCATCGGCAACCATGTGGACGGCTATAAACTAACAGGAAACAAAGGCAACATGATCCATAGAATGGCCATGTTGCAGCTGCTTGACTTTGACAGGCCCAACTCCGCTCAAATGGATTTAGCTGCCTTGAGAAAAAGCGGCAAGTCGATTGATTACATAAAAGGTTTCGTGCGGGAACACTTTGACGCCGTAGTCCTGACCTTTTCGAATATCATCCGAAAAGGTGACAGCGACGGATTTTTGACCGATATCATCAAAGCCATAGACATACCCATTGTCACTGTAGGAGTCGGCCTTCAAGACACGCTGAGCGACGGCATACAAGCCCTAGACCCAGCCACCGTCGCACTTTTGCAAGTGCTGAACGATCGCAGCGTTTTATTCGGCGTGCGCGGCCACCGTACACAAGAATGGTGCCATGAAGCGGGGTTTAAAAAAGCCAAGGCTATCGGTTGCCCAAGCATGTTCGCCTACCCGCAAAACATCCGAAGCCTGAAACCTGCGCACTATAGACGCTCAATGCGCGTAATGACAGCAGGCCACTTGCACCCAAGACTGCTAGATGCACAAAAAGCCCGGATTATGACGCTAATGGTCAAGTTGCCTAAAAAGCATGTGAGCTATGTCTTTCAAAGCGAGCTCTCCGCGTACACAAATATTTTAGGCATCGAAGGCCTGTACAACGAAGCAAGCTCAGAGATAGACGCCGGCTTCATGAACAGCTATCTGCAAAACCATTTCGGCATCAACAGAAGCTTTGATCACTATTATTGTTTTAATGATGCAGGATCCTGGCGACAGGCTGCCTCGTTTCACGACTTATATGTGGGAGATCGCATTCACGGCGGCGTAGCGGCCATGCAGGCGGGTACGCCTGCAATTGTTTTATATGAAGATATCCGCGTGGCTGAGCTGACTGCTTTTCATGGGATACCCAACGCCAAAGTGTCTGACCTTAAAAAGTATGGCTTTGCTAACTTGGTGGATATGCATTTGAACAGTGATGCGATTGCTAAATTTAAAAAGAGATACGGGATTACGCTTGGTAATTTTTGCCAGCAGATTGGGGCTGCCGGTTTGGAGCTGGCTATTTCACCCGATGCGGTCGCTCAGGCTGATCGTTGAGTTGGGCCTGGACGTGGGTCAACTTCAACATCGTAAGCTTTGGCACGGCACGTCAACGTAACGTCAACATAAGTTACTGGTAAGCGCAAACCAGTCATACCGGCACCTCAGCCGTCTCTACAAACTTTCCGTCCACAACTTCAAACTGGGCCAGAGTCGTAACACCGGAATCGGCATCAAGTGCATTGTCCAATACCCGTAATTTAACAACCATTTTAGCTGGGGTAAGCTCGACCACGCCGTAACCTCTCTTTTCAGGGTTGTCGAGCAGGCAATGTGGGTTAGCTGCCATCAGCCGATTTGCCTGAGCTTGTGTGCGCGAACTTGTAGAGGAAATGCTGGTGCCGCAAAATTCACTGGCTAATAACGGCGAATTGACATCATAAGGGTCGTGGTGCACCCGAGCCACCCAGTTCTGGTGTATACCGCCTCCGACAATAACGGAGTTACGCAACCGGCTTCGTTGCATCGAATCCAATAGCCGCTGTCGTGCTTGCGGGTATCCATCCCAGGTGTCGATAGACATCTTGCTGCCGGGGCCATAGCGATAGTTGGCTGGAGTAAACCGCGTCTGTTGGACAATGATATTCCAAGCTACGCCCTGCTTTGCCGAACGCACAAAACTTTCGTTCAGCCAATCTTCCTGTTTCTGGCCAAGTATGCTGCGCGACGCTTCCGGAGCCTCGCATACTGCAGCCACACCTGGCTTGGGGTCAATTGGACACAACGGTGCATCACGATATTGACGATCATCTAATACGTGAAAGATGGCCAATGCGCCAAAGTTCACTCTGTCATATATCCGCAGTTCTGCTCCATCCTTCAAGCCTTTGAGGCCTGCCCGTAACGTACTGGTACGCAAAGGCATATGTTCGTAGTATGCTTGATAGCCTGCCGCACGGCGCTTATTGAATGCTTTGGTCTCATACATGGAAAGCGGCCCGGCATAATTATTCTGTACCTCGTGGTCGTCCCACGTTACTAGCCAGGGACAATGAGCATGTATCCTCTGCAAATTGGCATCGCTTTTGTACAAGGCATAGCGCGCACGATAATCTGCCAAAGTGCGCGCACTACGCAAGGAGTGCGTTCGAACTGCATCGGGGTCTTTGCTGGCAGCTCCTTCGTAAAAATAGTCGCCGACAAAGACCACGAAATCCAGCCGTTCATCCAGCATATGCCGGTAAGCGGCATAAAATCCGGACTCCCATTTCTGACATGAGGTTGCCCCTAAATGACGTAGTCCTTAGTTCCAGTTAAATTGGAACAAAGGAGCAAGAAATGTCAGATCAACAACGGCGTGGGAAATACACGGCGGAATTCAAACAGGAAGGTGTCCGGCAAGTCCAGACCGGACAGTCAATCGCATCGGTCGCAATAGCCTTAGGCATTCCTAAAGCGAGCTTGAGCAACTGGGTTCGACTGCACGCTCGGGGCGAGTTGGTGAATACTGGCAGTAGCCCGAAGGATACCTTGCCGGTCACGCCCGAGCAGATGGAGCTTACACGCCTGAGGGCTGAGAATGCTCGCCTGAGGATGGAGCGCGACATTGCAAAAAAAGCCGCGGCGTACTTTGCGCAGGACACGCTGCAAGGTACGCCTGGATTCAAAAAATGAAGTCTCATTGGCCTATCCGTGCGATGTGCCGTGTTCTAGAAGTGAGCGACAGCGGTTACTTCAGTTGGCAACGTCGGCAGAACGCGACGCCCTGGACGAAACACCAACGCAGAGTAAGTGATGAATGGGCACTGGCCAATATCCGTGTGATCCACGCTGACGTGAAGCGCGAGTATGGATGGCCTCGTATGCACCAGGAGCTTCTTCGACGTGGCATAAGGATCGGAAAGGAGCGCGTACGGCAGCTGATGCAACGACACGCCATCCGTGCCAAAGACAAGCGTCGATTTGTGGCAACCACCGACAGTAAACATGCGCTGCCGGTATCACCGAACCTGGTGCAGCGACAGTTCAACCCAGACGCTCCCGATCAGCTCTGGTGTGGTGACATCACGTACCCCGCCTGTCAGAATAGTTGGAACCTCTACTGATGTTAGAGTCTGAAGTCCAAACCCGGGGCACAGAGAAGGTTTCCATGAGATATTCCCTTGAGCGCCGAGAGGCGATTCTGGCCAAGCTTGAA
>JACCEP010000024.1 GCA_013416395.1 Alcaligenaceae bacterium | reverse complement strand
ATTCAACCTTCTGGGCACGTTCGCCCTGGTTGATATGCAGCTCTTCCAGCTCAAGCTGCAGTTGGTCGATTTGATGGATGAGCTTCTCGGACTTCTGGCCGAACAGCATGCGACGCAACTTATCGAGTAACAAGGAGAGGCGAACGATCTCTCGTTTGTCGTCATGCTTTTGCTGGTGCAGCGCATCGCGCTCCTGGCGCCAGGCCTGATTTTCTTCTTTTAGCGCGGCGATCTGCGCCCCTTGCGCCGACAACAATGCCTTTAAAGCGTCGATGTTATCGGGAAGTTGGGCGCGTTTGAGCATAGCTGTTATTTTACCAAATAACGGTCTTTAACGGTCTACAATGAAGCACTGGAATGCTAATAAATACGCCACTCTTGGCGTATTTAGTGCTCACCTAAACCTGAGTCGGTCTGTGTGTGCGAGCAGGCCGTCGCCAGTCGATTCCTTCGAGCAGCATCGATAGCTGCGCGGGTGTTAAGTGAACAGAACCCGACTGGGCATTGGGCCACACGAAGTGGCCATGCTCCAGGCGCTTTGCCAACAAACACATGCCGTCGCCACTCCACCAGAGCACCTTCAGGCGATCACCCTTGCGACCACGAAACACGAATACATGACCACTGAAAGGGTCTTCGAGAAGCGTGGCTTGCACCGTCGTCGCCAGTCCATCAAAGCCACGACGCATATCAGTAGCACCAGCGGCCAGCCATACGCGTGTCCCCGCCGGTAAACCGATCATAGGCGCAGTGCGTCGATGACGCAGCGTAGCGTGGTCTGGTCTGGTGCGCCGCGAATGACAACACGCGCGGCGCTAAACATCAGCTCAATATCGCCTGCGGTGGCGTCATCCTGCCCAGCAACGGCCTGCGCCGGTGATTTGTGGGACGCTGGAGCCGCTTGAATTTGCACAGGCAATAGGATGGGCTCTTGCGTGGCCACCTCGAAGTCGCCGCGCCGATATTGCCAGCGCCAATTGTGCAGTTGGTTGGCATTGATGCCGTGGGCCAGTGCGGTCCGCGCAATCGATGCTCCACTGGCCATCGACTCTTGCACAACCTGCCGCTTGTACTCGACCGGGTAACGGCGCCGAGAGGTCTCTGTGGAGCTCACTGGAGAAAGAAAATCGCTCATTGAAATACGTGTCCATCTCACAAAATTTACGTGGACACTTATCTTGACGAGAATTCGATGAGATTTCTAGACGGTACTGGGCGGACTCTTACCCTGAAACGCCAAACGTAGTCCAAGAGCAATTGCTGTCGGTCGCAAGTTACGTACGGGCGCCGGCTTTTTGAACCGGAAAATATCATCAACGAAGTCCGCAGAAGGTGAAAACGGCACTGGCTATGGAGAACGCGAACTCCGCGTCTAGCCTTCTGACCTTCAGCTGCATGTTGGGGTGTGCCGTCGTCTAGTTAGGAATAGTCAAGGAGTGGATGGACGGAGCACTCGCATAGAGTCACTCAAGTACGAGATCCATGATGCGGGTTGCGCTGAAGCAGCGACTTCATCGACGCTGCCCATGTCGGCGATGATCTTTCTGCTCAGCGGCGAAAGATCAAGACGTTCCAGATCGCTGCGCCGGTCAAGCAGGTTCGTTTGAACTTCCAGTTCTGCTGTTAGTTTAGGTTGGCCGAGGTTCAGTGGTCTGCTCAGTGCGACGGGCCAAACATTACGAAGCTCACGCACGACAGTGGCTACTGCCTGCACGTTGCCCTGGCTGGCATGAATGAGGTAGATGAAGATTGAGAAGTTCAAGCACATGACCTCCTCGTACTCAGTGCCCATCGTGAGGTCCACCGGATCAAGCCACGTCAGCAAAACCTTGTGCACCGCCTTGGGAGCAGCAAGTTTTTTTCCAAAGAGGGTCGCCATCGACAGCTTGCCACCTGAGATGGCAAGCGCTGTCTCTTCAAGCTGGGATGCAGCTTTGTCCACGTTCACTTTGGCTTCCTCGAAACGATGCATCAGGCTGTCCACGTTGTGCTTGTCGTAGACGGTCTTCACCTCGCAAACCAACAACTCGTTGGTCTGCGTGTCATACAGTGCCAGATCGACATCACCGCCGGGAAACTTGCGCCTGACGGCGACATCCAAACAGCTCAACACCGGCATGAGGGATTTGAGGGTGTCTGCGGCGCGCGCGAGCGTCGATCCTAGAGTGTTATTCCAGTCGCGCTCATGACGTCGTATTGCGATGGTCAACAGGGTGGCCGTTATGCCTTGCACATTGATGAAGCAAGGGTTACGCAGAAATTTCCCATGCAATAGGTAGAACGGCGGGTGCATGAGGGTTGTAGCTGCTTCTGACGGTGCCATGCTGAAGCGGGTGATTGTATCCACAATGGATGGCCCCTTGACCGCGCCATACTGCGGATAAGCAAGGACGTACACCTCCCACAGCTCAATCAGCTTCGCCTCGTCGTACCAGTACGAGTGCTTTACCTGTTCGGCAGCGAATTCCAAGAACACGAGGAAACCCGACAGAGCGGCAAGCCGCTCTGCGTCCACGCCCATCGCCTGCTCAAATTTCAGCCAACCAGGCGGATCAGATTGCGTGAGGAAGTGGAGCATCTCCGGGCTGGACATAAGCGCATGACTTAACTCGTCCAGCGAGAGTTCGGAGAGTTGCCTTCCGATAAGCATCTCAAGCAGCGCCGCTTTCGTCGGAGCGTCTAGCATCATCAATGCAGAACCACGGCGACGCCGAGTGAGCCTGTGCTGAGCGATGTCAGCCTTTAGGTCGAAGAGAGATTGCCAGATGCCCTGCTGCAACCGTGCGTGTTGCTCCCGGTTCAATTCGTCCATGAGCAGCCTGCCAAATGCCGCATGGACCGACGGATCAGGGCGCAATGGTCTCGAGAAATCGGGCTTTGTTGTTGACTGCTCGACCGCGACCAAACAGCAGGTGAGAGCGAGCCCCGTGACTGGCACGCTGAAGTCGAGGTAGTACTCGGCGTCGCCGCCAATCTTGTCGACCGCGTGAGCCGCCATCCAAACAAACATCTCAGCGGCTTGTGGATGCAGATCAGTTGGAAGATCCGGTGGCCTGCGCTTAAGCCTCTCCGCTGGAAGCTTCGCATACTCGTCCAGAATCATCGCGGTAACGTCAGTTTCTCGTGACCTCAATTCCTCCTGCTGGTTGCAAATGGGGATAACAGTCTGAATGACTTCATTATTTGAATCCAATCCCCTACTCCTTAAATTTGTTTTTCTACGCAAGAAGATTGTGAGGAATCTGTGGTTAGAATGACTACTCGCTGCTGCCACAGCCAATCACGCTCACTGCCGAACGTTGCAGAGCAGCCTAAAACTCGTGTTCATCACTTGATTTCTGCTTCGCCGCAGGAGCAGTCACCCGAGAAAATTATCTGACCTACTGCTTTTGGCCGAAAGCCTCCTTTGTGGGTTCAACTTTAACGCATATGGCAGCCTACCTCAGATCAACGCCCAATTGGTACGTCACCGGTAGCCGTTGGCTTCCATTATCTGCTGCGCCTACTTAAACTAAGCCCATGCTGTCTGTTTCGTGTTTGTCCCTACGGGACTCCAATTGAGGCGCCCTAAGCGGGGCACTGGCCTCACAGTAGGAGCCTCAAATCAGGCCTTTTTCAGCCATTGAGCCGGTACCGTACGCACCGACGATGATATGGTCGAGTAGACGCACGTCAATCAGTGATAGCGCTTGTCTCAAGTGTTTTGTTAGGGCAATATCAGCCTGGCTGGCTTCCGGAACTCCGCTTGGGTGATTGTGCCCCACAATCAGGGCTGCCGCATTCAGACGAAGCGCCGCCTTAACCACTTCGCGGGGATAGACGCTTGCCTGTGTGAGAGTGCCCTGACTCATTTCCATGTATCGAATAACCTTGAGATGATTATCGAGGAAAAGCGCAGCGAACGCCTCATGACCCAGGTTGCCCAGTTTCGCCCGCAAATAGGCCTTAACTGTTTGTGGCTTATCCATCAAATCACGCCCAGCTATCAAGCTTTCTGCGGCAACTCGGGCTGCAGCCAACACTTGCGCATCAGTCGCGACTTTGTAGCGCCCCGTCCTGCTGCGTACATACAAAGGCTGTCCTTCGTTCATGTCGTCATAGCTGAGGGTTGGGATAGGGTTATCATGCTGCATCGTTTGCGCTCCTATTCAGGTCCTTTTTCACTGTTACCGGGGCTGAAGATTCTGAGCCTTACGTAGGTTTTGCGGTATTCGCAGTAATACGCTTGGATCGGTTTGTCACCGTTGCTGTGAGTTCGTCGCCTTGCCGTGCTGGATCATGCAGCGACAAGCGGAAAGGGAACGTGGAATAAATAGGGAGCGCAAGCGACCGGTTTATGCCGCGAAAGTCCCTTGAAGTGCGAAGCGAAGTGATACAGTCGGCGTTTTAGGCGGCGCACTCATGGCAACGGAAACAGGCCATAAGCAACCGACTGCGATTACCGGCTGCGCGGCGAGCGCCACCAGATGCGCCTTGGCGCATCTCTAAATCTGAATAGACTTAAATAACGATGCCGGCTGGCACTGTTTGAGAAGGATGAAAGTCCGAAAAGACTAGACTTCGAATGGAGCCAGATGCGAAAGCAAGAGAGCCCGTACTTGGCAAGATTGGGGTGGTTTTGAAGAGATGGAAATGCTATTAAATCAGTTGGCTGACCTTCAAGTGCCCAACATCAGTGCTCAAGACTTCAATAGCCTACATACGATTCTGACGATAAGCTGCAAGCCTTAGTCATCGGACTACCCTGGCACGGTATTGAAGCCAGCAACCATGAGCATGGGTTCCACAGTCAGCTAGATTCGATTTACACAGATGACGTACACAATTCCCGTGTCCAATGCACCAGGGGTTTGTGTATACCGGATGCTTGCCGTCATCGACCAATTCTGGTGATAGGACACAGAAAACAACTTCCAGATGAACTTGTACGCCTGCGCCGATCTCTGTTACCTCAATGCTTCGGCCATTCACGATAGAGCCAAGGTCATGTCATAACTACAGCGAACCACCGCAAGTCAGAGTTGGACACCGGCTTATGCGGTTTCAGAAAAAGTAATACCGAATTTCTCGACACGAAGACGATTGATCAAACTCTCAGCCCCTATCCTCTGAAGAGCAGATATTGCCTTTTCAGTTATGCTCTGCATCGTCTCATCAGCATTGGCTATTCTACGGAAATAGGTCAGACCGTAAACCACACGGCGTAGTTCTTTGCCTTTCGTAGCTTTCAAAATTGCATAGAAGTCATCCGCACTATGCTTGTCGATAAATTCGAGCATACCCTCACCCCATCCCTTATTGCGGACAATATCGGCCAAAACATTTTGTAATTTCGGGTTGTCGTTAAACTCGGCTGCCTTTCTGGCAAAGGCAGCCGCTACGTCTGGATCCTCTATATCAAACGTTGGCATAAAAGGGTCAGTCGACCAGAACTCTTTGCCGTCATTTCTTTTTTCTATATATCCGATTATTAAATCCTCAATATCATCTCCATAGCCTAGCTGTTTCAACGTCTTTATGGATGCAGAAAGATTACGAGGGCTAATGGCCGCAGCATAGTCAATGATAGATCTTCTTAACTCAGCGGCAAACTCCACAGCATTGTCGTCAAACGAATCATGATAAATACTCCACGCCTTGCTGAAGGCGGCGTCTTGATCGTGCAAAGAACGTTGCTGAGCCAGGACATCAGCCTCCCTCTTAATTCTAATTTCGTCATAGAATCCACGGCGCATGCTATCAAATATGGCAACGTCAAATGCATCAGCACTCTGATATCCATACGCGCTAAGTAGCTCAGACCATTGTATTTCTTCTGGGGTTCTCTCATCCTTATCCCCAGCGAAAAAAGCGTAGGATCTTTTTTCCGTAATATTTTTAATGGGAGGTGCTTCTGTAGGTTGATATAAAGCGAAACCGTAGAGACAAGCGCTATGGATTGCCTGTTTTATAATGCGCTCATCATAACCATTAAGTATTTCCTCAAGTCTTCCTGCTATACGAAGCAACTTGAAGATCGTACGGATATTCGAGATACCTAATGTTGTCGTGTACTCCCCAACCCATTGCAAATGTACCGCCGCAGCATCTGAAATAGCAATTCCAGCCACTTCTTGAGCCGTAGGTGAAAAAACAAGATTGATGTCAATAATCTTTTCAAGCTGTTTTTTAAAGTCATCAGCATCCTGTTCTTTCAGCGCTTCGTTATTCAATACAAGCACGACTTTGCATCGTTTCTTTTCTTTCAGAAAGGAGATCAGGCCTAGTACATCTTTGAGCGCAAGATGGTCGCTCAGTCGCTCAAGATCATCGAAACATACTATCTGATCTCGGACGTCAAGAAACCCAACTTTTTCCGCCAAACTACTATAGTCAGCAATGATTGGCATTCCTCGGATTATGCCCGCGCCAGCCCGCCACTTTGAGGCGAAGTGGGACACGCGGTCCGAGACACTGCTAGTAGTCGCTTCAAATGGCTCCATGCTTTTGAAAGCAGCAGACTCCACTGTATTTTCGAAAAGGGAACGCCGAACATCTCCCAAACTTTCAAGTCCGAAAAGCGACACGTATGCGTACCTGGTTGGGCTAACGGCTTTATTTTTGAACGCTTCAGTAAGGAGTGTTTCCCAAGTATATGTCTTGCCAACCCCCCACTTGCCACTTAAGCAAAGAGCCAACCTATCTTCCTCTTTGAGGAAGCGGCGAATTTCAATCTTAACCTGCTCTATGCTCATTCTCTTCATCTCCCTAAAAATGCCGTTTTTTATAATCTTGCCGTGCAGCCGGCGCTCGATCTCTCTTCGATCAATCTAGGCACCAAAAGCCACCACGATACCAATAAGCGCCGTCGAGGATATGCTCTGTCACCACCTCTCAATCCGGTTCGCCAGTGATAGCAATCAGCGCGTCCAACTCGGCCATTGGTTAGTCACTAAGAATACGCTGGGCGATCTTCCGACTGTCTTTGATCAGCAAAGGATAACTACCACCAAAGCATTGCTCATCAGTCGCATACTCGATCAGCCCGCTAATAACACGCCCCACGACATGACTGCCATCAATATCTGAGAAGTGGCGCATCCGGTTGGCCTTGAACGTACCCTGTTCGCGGTAACGTTCAGTATCGACCTGCACCCGGCAATCGTCGGAGAAGCCGCCAAAAGATCGAATATTGGGGCTCCCGTCTCAGCCTAACCGCGCGGCTTCTGCAGCAATGTGACCGGCCAATGCTGCAATAAACGTCCTGAGGCTGGTCATCGAGGACAGCTCCTTGAAATCACCAGTAGCTACCGCGCTTCGTTCCGCCGTGATGAGGGCGGTGGTGGTGTAAAGCTGCTCCTGAACCAGTCGCTGACACAACAGGTCATACCGCGTGAGGTAAGACGCGCCCTTGAACTCTTGGAACACTGGAAAGTGAGGTGACGAGTCACGGACGGGCTTGCGCGATCCAGGCGCATCCTCAACCATCATCATCCACCCTACAAAAGGACGAGGCTGCTTGCCGAAAGCTTCTTCGCGGAAGGCAGTCCATAGATCATGAGCTGTCCCGATGGCCTCCTCAGTTCGGTTGTTGAAATTATTGCCGAACGAAGGACCTACCTGGCTTTTTAGCTCAATGGCAGCGATCAGCTCGCCCTTGTATATCACCAAGAGATCCCACAGCTTTGTCGGACGAAAGTAGCCCGGTAAGGTCAGCATTGCTCGGTTCTGATAAATCTCGGCATGGGCCAACCCGTTGGCCCTGATGACATCGAGCATCAACGCCAAGAACCCGTCCATATTCTTTCCACCCGTGACGCCTGCACGTTCGCCTTGGTCGGCTTTACCAGACTCAATCTGTTTTTGCTGTGCAGCTTCGCGGTTGCCCCAAAACGCCTTAACTGCGTCACGGGCTTTCTGTTCATAATCGACAAGATCGAGTGCCATTTATGCTCCATTGCCTCCAAGGATAGATCGTTCTTCGTGGTTCAGACCGTAGAGTTTAAACACAGCCCTGTTACAAGCTTGTACATCCCGCTTGATAGCGGCCTCGACCAACTCTTGCCGCAGCGGTTCAGCCACTTCGGCCCAGATCGGAATGCGAATGCGGCGCAAATACTGCGCTTGGAAGCGTAGGAATCCCCCCCGCATTTTTGTGGAATAGGTCGCGACGAACAGGCGAGTGAGGGCGGACAGCAGTACAGCCTGCAAAGCCCGCAAATCCCAATCGTCTGACGTGACGTAGTAAAGGTTGTGGTGAGGATAGAGCTCTCCATCTTCAAATACGATGTGCGCCTCACCCTTTATGTCAGGAATCAGGAGCTTTGGTCTCTCGGCCAGTGCAGGAGTGATGCGGTCAATCGTGCGATACCAGTTAGCTGGAGCTTTCTGCGCACAATGGCGCCCCGCAATCACCTCTCGTCGAGCTTCAAGGTAGCGCCGCAAACGTGGATACTCGTCAAGATCGACCAATCCGGCTGACTCGGTGAAGGGGTTGATGACACCCATGCCGCGCCACTGAACCACGCCGGTCATGATGTCTTTGGTTGTTACCAGTGGCAGTTTCCGGTCTGGCTCAACATCGAGCGCCTCGAAATCCCCAATGAACGCCTTGTCAGCGCCAGTTGCAACACCGATCCCAACCTTGCATCCCGCCTGTTCCAGCAGGGGGAAAGTACCCTCCAAACGACGAATGAGCGCCATCTGATCAAATGACTCCAACAACCATGGCTCCGAGCCGTTGGTCACCCGGGCTAGTTCGCGTGCCGGGCCGACTTCATGCGGCAGTGACGAGGCTTTGAGCAATCCCGCCAATGTGGTCAGCGTCGCACGGTCAATGGCTGGACGATGAGCAATGCGCGTTGTACCCGACGCTTCACGGCTAATGATGGTGATGGCTGGGTAGGCAATCACATCAGAGTGGAAGGCTGGTGTGTCCACCATATCGACATAGATCTTCAAGTGGAATCGCTCAGCTACAAGGCTGCGCAGTGGCCCACCATAGCGGTTCTTCATCCAGCGGTCCGCGCAGATAAAGCCAAGGCTGCCACCATCCGACAAAGCCGACAGCGAGCGCTCGATGAAAGGAATGTAGATATCAGCCCGGTCATACATCGTCAGGTAACGACTGCGGTATTCGGCAAGCAGCGGGGCTGGGATCAGCTCCTGACGGACATAGGGCGGGTTACCCACCACAAAATCAAATTGCCCCTCCAGCGGTGCCAGGAGGAAATCGCCCTGCGACAGCCAGCAGCCAGCCAAGCCGGTCGCAGCAGTCGCTGCTATTCCTTCGCGCTCCAGCAACGCGACAACGGCTGCTTTAGTGCTGCGAAATGTATCGTGGTGCAGCTCCACCGCTCGGAGTGCATTCGCGAGCTCATCAAGTGCGGAGCCGTTGGGACTGGCGGCTCGCCATGCACTCAACAGTCGTTTAATGATCGGCAGCAGAAAGTCGCCACCGCCGAATGATGGCTCCAATAGCCGTTTTTCGTGAAGTGGTTGATCTACCGTGTAGCCCGCCAGGTCGAGAATAAAATCCACTACTTCAGAGCGCGTGAAAATGGCTCCTCTAACCTCGTGCCCCCCATCTGTCGCCAAAGCCTCTGTTGCGGCCATAATGGGACACACAGGGACTGCAACAGTTTTAGAAGCAACCTTGCTGCGTAAAGTGTCTGCGATATCTAGTTTTGGGAGCATCCCATGTTCTCATTGGCGTGGCGCAATAACGCCAACGTGTTTATAAAGAGTAGTGCGGGACACACCATATCGGCGAGCCACGTCTGACACCTTCATGTCGGGATCGCGCAAAAGCGCCTTGATCTCCCGCACCTGTTGGGCGTCTAGCTTGGGTTTTCGTCCACCGACCCGGCCACGGGCGCGGGCGGCAGCCAGCCCGGCGCGTGTCCGCTCCCGGATCAAGCCACGTTCGAATTCAGCCAGCGCCGCGAATACATGAAACACCAGTTTACCTGCTGCACTTCCTGTCTCGATCTTCTCCGTTAAGCTCTCAAAGCCGACTCCGCCGTGCTCCAGGTTGCCCACGATACGCACCAAATCGGGCAGACTGCGCCCGAGTCGATCCAGCCGCCAAACCACCAGAGTATCTCCTGCCCGCAGCGCCTTGCAGCACTGTTCAAGCTCCGGCCGTGCTGTATTCTTGCCACTGGCTGCTTCTTCGTAGATCACGCAACACCCAGCCCGCTTGAGCGCGTCGCGCTGCAGGTCTAGGTGTTGATCATCGGTCGATACGCGAGCGTATCCAATGCGTTGATTCATGTACGCAATCAGAACATAGATAACTTGACGAGTATCTTAACACTCAAAGGTTCTTTTTAAGACGAAGAACGCGACAATTTCATCTGTTCAGGAATCCAACGTTTACTTAACGCTCCCACCCAAATAAATTTCTGCAGTAGTTAGGCATTGGCCCGAGTTCCTGACTGATGACAATCGACCCATAAAGCAGATGTAGACCCAACAAGATGAAGCGCGGGAAAGTGACCGCTCAATGTTTGGAACCATTGGCTTCAGCACTCCGCTAGAACAAAGCGCTAGCTTGCGTTGTATGCAAGCTCTTCGAATGGATGACCACCTCGACGCAGAGCATGTTCGGCGACATGCTGCCACCTTTCTGGATAAATCCGAAGTCTCGGAAGTCATTTGATTAAGCAAATGAGACCAAGTAATGGGCTTTCAACTTCTTTCAGTTGCGCAATTGCTTTATCTCGAACCTCTTCCAGGTCGGATGCGAGAAGACGAAGCCGCCCACTCGCCAGAGCAGCGGCAAACTCGAGCGCAGCACCTCCATAGGGACGTGCATGACGTGCAAATAACTTAAGCAGGAACTCCTTCATCAATCGGCTATGTTGTGGACTAGAAGAATAGTCCAACTCGGCTGGATGGGCAGCCCGCAGAATACAGGCTTGGAGAAGGTTGTCGTTAAAGCGCAGAAAATTTTCAGGATCAAGAACCACAGACTCATAACCATTAGGCCGAAGCTGATTGCCACTGCTATTCAAATCTCTGGCAGCTTGCAGTACTGCTGCAACAGTTGCAAAAGCAGTTGCATCCGAAACTTCGCTGACCTTTTCGAACGCCTTGCCGAAAAAGACGAACCCATCTGTAAGCACGAGTTTATCCCCACCCGGTGTTGGAAAAAATCCATTAGGAACCGATTGATAAGTTTCAGTCGCAAGGACGATCGACTTCATAGCCACATCTCTCGGCAGCGACTCATTTAGAAGGTCTGCAAGCTGACTTTCCGCAAACAGTTCAGCGTACGCCTGCCAAGCCGTGGCAGTACTGTCTGCGCCAATTGGAAGTGCAAACCAAGCCGAGAATCCGTACTCCCGGTTGCTTGCGTTGCGCACTAAGAATTGCCGCAGCCGAGCCCATGTATCTGCGCTTTGAGGTAACCCGACCCCCGCTAGGAAATGTCTTGGGGTGCATTGCTTCAAATACTCCCTCAGGTCCCTACTAATTTCCCGCAGAAGCCCACCATCTCCGGCTAGAGCCTGGATGATCAAAACTCCAGTCGCACCTTTCAGCGACAGATCATCTAAATCATCGTAGCAAAGCACCTTAGGCGTCGTAGAAGAATTTCTTGCTTCCTGTAGAAGCGTGGCCGCGTGTTCAGCCAGTTCCTTAGACCCCGCGTCATCGGCGTAGATGATGTGATTGATGGCAGTAGCCACGCGCCAGTGAATCTCTTCTTTGAGCCACTCCTTCAGTTTCGCGCTACTACCCACTGACGAAGTATCGACGCAGACTAGGCGGTTCGCCGGGCGACCACTTGGGCTAGCACTTGCATTCAGGTCGAGAACTCCATTCGTACCAAACTCTTTCAAAAAGTCCTCTAGCCTGCTTGGCTTGTGTGAGAGACCCAGTGTTACCGCGCGAGGAGGCTTAGCTTTAGACGCGAAGTGCTCGCCATAGAGTTCAATCTGCGTTTCCGTCCCATCTCGAAGGCGTTTCTTGTAAGAGTCATCAATCTCGTCCAGTGCGATTAGGGTAGCGCTATGGCGATGCTCCCTACTCGAATCGATAATGGTTAGGATCCGGGTTTCATCAAATCCTTGCTTTTCATAAAGTGTTCTGGCCATGCCACCTGTAGTCGATGCAGAGATGACCACAGCATACGGCAAGGTCGGTGGGGTTTGTTCCGACAGTTCATCGTAGGAATGGAAACTGTGAATTCGTGCGGTGCTGCCAGTGAAAACAAGTGCTTCATGGACCATGGCGTATATACCCATCGAATCGATGTATACATGGGCTAAGTCCGGCAGCCGAAACGCATCAAGGTGCCCGGCAAGGCACCGCCCAAGGAAGCTGAGTTCGGGTTCGCTTGTAGCAAGCTCCCGTGTCTGAATAAAGAGCTTGCTTACTGTCTTAGATGGGTGCTTAAAGACGTGCCCAGCTGGGGCTATCTGCGCGACAGGATTTTTTCTCACCAGCGCTTCCAATCCATGACGGATCAATTTGAGAAGAGGTAGTTTAAAGTAAGGCTCTGGGCCAGCGCCTTCAGTGTGAATGACGCTTAGACCGCTCCTTGAACACCAAACAACAAACTGATAGCACTTTACAAAAGGCACTCCCTTTTTTTCGCATCTACTCTGAAAGGTCTCTCTTCGAGACTCTTCCTCTTGCCAATATCCAAGTAGCTTCTGTGTCGCGCTTTCATCAGCTATAACAAGTACACAATCTGGCACAACAGAAGCCGCCTGCAAGGCAGCTGTCAGCTCATCAAAAAGGTCATGGGCCGACAACTCGCACCTTGCATCAATGTAAACACAAAGGGCATAAATATCTAGCCCGGTGTCTTCACACGCACCGTGAGCAAAGTAAGAGAATGCTTTGTGCATCATCCTCTTCTTAGAGGAACTAGCAAGGATACAACCACTCCCTCTACAGGAGCCAGCTTTGTAGTTGTCCAATCAACGAAATCGAATAGGTCACGACTGTCGTTCGGCTCAAATGAGTTGAACACAAAAAGTCTTCCTGATCTGATTGCTATTAAACCGCCAATTTTTCTCAATGCGCCAATTACGTCTGGCAAACCATTGCCAGCACCAGTTTTTCTTTTTGTTGTGACGTTCTTCTTAAGACTTTTCAGCAGTGCGTCTCGCTCTTGCGCATCACTTAGTTCAGCGATGGGCAATCCGGTGAAACGGCTCGCAAACCCAGGGCCTGTATCAAAGAAACTCAACTGTAAGCAGCGCAGCGCATTTGCCGCTCCATCTTTGACTGGTGACTGTTCTCGCTCCCAGAACTGCTTCAGTAGAGCATGACCCTGAAAGTCGATCGCAAACTGTTCATCCATTTCCTTCCAACTAACGATAAGACCCTCAGCGTGTTCTATGTACGGTCTTCCTGCGTGGTCGTGCGTCGCATGCTCCTGAGTGTTCTGCATCAGTTCAGACGAAAAAACACCACACGAACGAATAAAGGTATCTGGAATTAGCTCTGAGTCTGATTGTGTGATGTAGATGCTCAGCGCTTTGAGCATTTGATACATCGGTTCGGCGCTCTTCACTGCACTACCGGAACGAGACGCAAAGAGTGGCCTGAGATATTGGACTTTTGAGCCACTAACGCAGGTGAAGTCTATAGTCCGTCCGCGTACGATCTTCGACCATTGGAGGTTGTCGCTAGCCTGCATTTTTTCAATAGCGGGTTTTAATGCGTCTCGTCGCAATTCAATATGCTCTCCCACAATCGCAGATTCGCATAGTCGGAGCGCAACAATTCCTGGTGCGTACTCACACAGTTCATCAAGAACGGCTTGAACCTCGTTGGCTGCGTGAAATCGGATGCTCGGTTCTTTAGCTTTGCGAGCCCAAGTTGCAAGCAACTGCAGACGTGCTGCGTCATGCAGAGCCCCTTTTCTGCGAGCAGGCCAATCTTTGCTTACTTGCAATGGTGCCCCACCGCTGGCCTCAACGCGATGATTTGCTTCCTCAATGCTTGAGAGGGTCCACTCGTTAGCTAAAACCAAGGGATTCATTCAGTGGCCCTTTCCTTTCATGAGCAGGAAAAAAAATTATTCGGAAAAGCGAGGCTGAAGAAGTTCGGCAATTTTACCCTCCGGCTTCCAATAATTCGGACCTTTAAGAAACTTACCGTTTTCGTCGTAAATTGGATTTCCATCTGCACCCAGTTTGCTTTCGTTGCTATCCATGATGACGTCGAGAACCTCCTCCAGAGGAAGCCCATACTTCAACGCCTCAGAGCGACAATAGACGATGATGTCCCCGAGCAGGTCGGCCATGGCGACTGCGATATCTAGTGATGAAGCTCCCTGCTGCGTCAAGCTAACAATGTCATCAATTTCTCGAATTTCATCGGAAAGAGTGGTCTTAAACTTTTGCAAACGCCCAGCGACGTCAGCAGGAACTGTGGGCCTCTCATGGGCTGGCAGCTTGTACATTGCGTTCATAGCAGCGATTCGTTCGGCAAAGGTACTTGTCATCGGGCTTTCCTTGAGCTAACTAGCGTTTTTTCCGCTATGACTGTAGCACCTTTTACACGCACTCGTCTGTCTCAGAAACGTCGGCAACTGCTCAACTCAACGAGCAGCAACGTCGCATAAACAAACACTTAAAGAGGGAGTGAAAACCTGATTTGCATTTCTATGTGATAGATAACCATGCAGTGCAATCCTCTGCAATGGCAATCCCGCCCTGATCTGTGTTACACCTGTAAGAAAATCAAAGGCAGACGGAAGGCGACGACGTAGAGCGCTTGATAGTTAATCTCTCAAACCCAAGACAGTCCTATGTACATAGCCAAGATTCGTATCGAAAATTTCCGTTCATTCGGCTCTGGAGAACGAGCCTTCAAGCTTTCCCTGAAACCCGGCTTGACGGCGCTGGTTGGTGAGAACGATGCGGGAAAAACTGCCATCATCGATGCTCTACGATACGTATTGGGCACTCGTGATCAAGAGCAGTTGCGCGTTGACGAGACCGACTTTCATCGATCATCGGAAGGCCATCAAGCTGAGCAGATAACAATTAGGCTCATCTTCCGTGATTTGACTAAAGCTGATCGCAGTGCTTTTGCCGAATTCCTGACATTTGAGGAAGTAGACAATTGTCGGCAGACCTGCCTGGTTCTGACTTGGTCTGCAAAGCGCAGCATGATGAGCTCTTCACGCCGCTTCGTGTCGCCAGAGTGGCGCACAGGGGCCAATGGTGATGGGCCACTACTCGATTTCGGTGCTCGATTGCTGTTGACCGCGACATATCTGCGGCCTTTGCGTGATGCCGAACGAGCCATGAGAGCCGGCCGAGGCTCCAGGTTGTCGCAGATCCTTCAACATACAA
Source organism: Alcaligenaceae bacterium (assembly GCA_013416395.1). Taxonomy (GTDB): domain Bacteria; phylum Pseudomonadota; class Gammaproteobacteria; order Burkholderiales; family Burkholderiaceae_B; genus Allopusillimonas. The sequence continues at coordinate 425 of JACCEP010000024.1, read as the reverse complement.
GTGAAATTAAGCATACTGGCGTAGAGTTTGACAGAAAAAATCCGCACTATCCAGACCCCAGGACCTTAAGTGTTCTGGGCTTGGGCGACTTTGTCAATCACCTCTTTCGCGAAAGTCAAGGAATTAAGAAGGCTGGCGACAAACTCAATGACGAGTATCTCAAGTCGCTCTCCTTCGCCAAAGACCTTCTACACGCTCGCATAGATGTCGCCGGCAGCCGGGATGATGCAGTACGCCTGCGACAACTGCTCGAAAAGCTGGAGCTCACGCTTAGTGCTGGAGCGGACGAAGATAGTCCGTGAATCGGCCAGGCTTTTATAGACGGTTCGTTGCCTCAGAAAAGTATTGCTGTTCGTAGTTTACCGGCGAAAGGTTCGCGGCATGGCCATGTCGACGAATTGGGTTGTAGAACATTTCGATGTAGT
>JACCEP010000023.1 GCA_013416395.1 Alcaligenaceae bacterium | reverse complement strand
CTTGCCGGACACCTTCCTGTTTGAATTCCGCCGTGTATTTCCCACGCCGTTGTTGATCTGACATTTCTTGCTCCTTTGTTCCAATTTAACTGGAACTAAGGACTACGTCATTTAGGGGCAACCTCAGTTAGCCCGTGTATTGTTAGCCACATCGCAATCGTGCTTTTAGCGCGCTGGTTGTCGGTCGAATGAAAACGGCTACTTCAATAGCCGGCGATCAGCTTGGAACGTAAGCGGTTCGGCCGTCTGGACAAGCGCCTGAAAGTCAGCATGGCTCGGGTTTATCAAATAATTTTCTTCGCGAGGTACGATCGCGCTAGGTACGGCAAGAGCCAGGCTTGCATTGGCCTTCAGCCACTCGTCCCCGATGGCTGCCGTTTGAGATGGTGCGGGATCTTCCCGCCAGCTACCTGGAAGTTTTTCCACATTCAGTTGTAGTATCGACTGAGCGGGGATGGCTAAACGATAAAGCATGTAATGCTGCAGCAAGCTGTTTTCTTCGAGGTGCACCATTACCTCCAGAATGGCCAGTGATTCGCTTGAGGCAAGATAAACGCAAGCGTTTCCTTTGCTGTTGAATCGGCCACCAAACTGCTTAGCCCCTTCACCATCAAATGCACTGCTAGCCCATTTTTTCTTGACCAAGCGAAAAGCAAACACCATCTCAGGTTCGCTCATGAAAATACGCCATGCTCCAGTCGACCAATAAGATCAAATACCGCCTCGGATTGGGCATAAGTGCCAATCATGTCGACGGGGCGGGCGCCTCCAAGCCCTCGGATAGGTTTGCTTATCCATCGTTTGGCAGCGTCCCGGTCTCCTTCAAATAATTCGATCGCGCTATCGAGAAGGTGGGCAAGGCGGTAGATCCTGTCGCTTTCATCCTTGCTGAAACGCCCGGCTTTATTGCGTCGCTGCAAAGTGGCTGAGGCAATGGCGACGATTTCGGAGAGATCCTGTTGGTTGATGCCTGTCATCGTAGACAGGGTTTTAAACGTTTTGAAGGGCAATCCCTTTTCTATCTGCGCATATAGCCGCGGCCCGCGAGACGCCACGCCAATCTCTTGCCAGAATGGACTGTCCGATTTTGCAACAGGATCAAAGACTGCGGTGGTCATGAATGATCTCTCAATTGATATATTTAAATAATATCATATGATCTTTCTGTTGTGACAATCTACTGTTCACGTGCATCCGCGTAAAGTGCCAAGTTTCCTTCGAACTGTGGATGGATAGAAAGATAGCGATTTAAATATTCACGGCATAGATGATATTCTTTTCTGCGATATGCCAACTTCGCCATGATCGCAAGAACGTCTTTGTCGTTTGGGTATCGACGTAAATGTTCTTCGGCCATCAACATCAATAATGACTGCACCCCATTTCTCATAGTCAGCCTTGACACGTTGGCCGAGTGTCTCGGGGTTGTCGTAAGAAGCGATTGCGCCAGCGCCTCTGATGCGCTCTTTTATGGCCGTACAGGCTGTCGCACCTATGAACAATGCATGGACTGCACACCTAGCCTCACCGCAGGATCTGAGCTGGCTCATAAAAGCAGTAGCCTATGCTGCGTAACGTATTAACTGGCAGTGGTTGGCCGCAAGTCTCGTTGACTTTGCGACGTAAACGCAGCATTTGGGTATCTAAACGACGTTGGTCATAATCCAGAAAATCTTTCCCCAAGGCTTCAATAATGGTTTTTCGCGTAACGCATTCGCCGCCGCTCATTAGTGTCAGCAAAACAGTGTGATCCTGCTGAGAAAGGGGAACAATTATGCTATTGGGCGAGATCAGGCGGCGTGGCGATGCAGATAGCTGCCAGTACGATGAGTCTTTGGAAAGAAGTTCTCGTGCAGCCAGCTCACCCTTGTCAAATTTGAGTTCAGTGATGTCTCGGGCCACACCGATTCTTAGTTGATGGTGCTCGGACCACGTCGCAGACCAACTGATATAGACAACTTGCCCGTCTTTGCGTATGTAGCGATTTTCAAAATGGCGTTGAAGGTAACCGTCCATTACTCTGTTAATCGATTGCTCCGTACGCTGCTGGTCTTCAGGGTGCACGAACTCCAGCATTCTTCTGCCGATCATCTCTTCTGGTTTATAGCCAAAGATACGTTCGCACGCCCCACTTGCAGATATGCACCTGGCCTGGGCGTCAACGGCAAAAATCGCGTCTAGCGTCAAGTCTGTGTAGTCGTTTTTCTTAACAGCACCTTCTTCCGTCATTTGGTCCCCTCTCCTTGGCAGTATCGTACACTTATCGCTCACGATGAGGATTAAAGCACTGCCAGACGAGGTCATGTCACACTAACCTTGGTATTGCTGTTGTTTCGCATTTTTGCGACATATCTAACGACATCTTCGGAACAAACCACACGAATAAAACGGCGATGAAGAAGCCTCTTCATCGCCGTACCGATTGCGCCGCCTGCTTAAAACGTTTACTTAGTGTTTAGCTATCTTGGACAGCAAGCATAGCTTGCACCTGATCTGTTGCCGTGGCTATGCTCGGCCAGCCGAGCGTAGCGCCGCGAGATACGGCGGCATACACCGCAGCATTGCGGTTGTGTACGTTAAGTCGTTGGTATAGCGCTTCAGTATGCGCTTTTGCAGTGGCATGCGAAATGTTCAAGTTGCGGCCTACCAGTTTCATAGGGTATCCGCGCGCCAACGCAACCAGCACTTCATACTGCCTCGGTGTCAAACCTAGCATTTTGCACTCAGGTTGTGTCTTGCTGTCGGTCACTGCATTATGGTTCTTCGTCAGCTTGATATCAGCTCGCATCCTTGAGGACGAAAGTGGGGCTCGCGTGGCAGCCTGGCCTGCTCGGGTTGGCTCTCGAACTCTTGTCGCCTGGCTGGGGAAGCAAGTGCCCCCGGCAAGTATCAGCTTGACGGATGCCTTCAGCACTTCTGGGGGAACATGTTTGGTGACATGGCCTGCTACCAGCGAGTAAGGGCTGCTATTTATGCTGGACAACTCTTCAGCATGTTCTGAGAGCAGCAAAATGGCCTTGGGTGAATACTGCTGTGTCACGAGAGCGATCAGCCCCGATAAGTCGTCGTGGGTCGAAATAGATAATAGGGCGAGATCGTACTCGCGTGGAGCAGACGAACTCTGCCCTGGGAGAGGATGTTCCACGCCGTCTACATTTGGCTGCGCAGATAATTCTGACATTAAGCGCAGAATTCCCAGGCGCAGCAATGGGTGCGGTTCAATAACTATGATTGCCGACATATTGCTAGTTCCCAGTGGTCGTTCGTCGAAAGAGATCCCTTAAGCCGGGCACTTTTGCTTGGGGTCCAGGCCAGGCGAGGGATAGAATTCAAACGAATACAGTCATATAACGTATGACTCATCTTGATACATAAATCGTTTTTTTGTTTTACATATCAAGCATTAGTGTCTGATTATAAGAAACATATTGGATGCGAAACTGAGCAAGTCTGAGCAAAAATCGTCAGAATCTGCTTCGCCCGGTGGTAGGAGACGTCACGTCTACCATGGCCTGTGCTATTACTGCACAGAAGCAGCAGATACCGGTAGCACATGTGCAGGCAGGCATCCGCTCGCACCGATCCCGCCAAGCTCAAGCCGGCGCTTGACCGCTTTTTTGCAGGTCAGTGGAAAAAAGGCCCTATTCCTGAGAAGTGGGATGGGCATACGGCCGAGCGCATGGTGGCGCGGCTTGAAGTGTTGCTTGGTGGGTGCGTCGCCACAAGTAAGAAGGTGTGAGAAGTTAGCCCGTTTATTGTTGGCCAAATCGCAATTGTACTTTTAGTGTGCTGGTTGTCGGCCATATCACAATGACAGGATGCCGCTAACACTCAACTCAACTCACCCCAACCCCAACCACCCCAACACCTGCTGATGATCCAGCATCAAAAGCCCACTGTTCTCATTGCGCAGGTAAGCGCCCCTGTCCACATACATATGCGACGCATGCAGTGTCATCTGCGGCAGCGGAGTATGCCCCACATAGGTCAGTGAAAGCCCTGGGTTATAGGCGTTTTGGCTGATCAGCAACGGGCCTTGGGGTGTTTCTAGGGTTTTTGAGGTGGCGGTATCCACTTCTTTGATCAGGCGGCGGCCCCACATGATGGGCTCGGTCATGGTGGCCAGCAGGGTGTCATCCAGCATATTGTCGGTGGCGACACGCCGTACTTCTTGCCGGTTATTGCCTGACCCCGTAAGGCGCTGCCAGAAGCTGGGCTTTTCTTCTTTGGGGCCGGTGGTTAGTAGCTCTGCATGGGCGATGTGAAACTGCTGGCCGCCCTCGCCTACCGTAACTACGTACGGCAAGGCGGCGACCTTGGGCAGGATCACGTCTTTCATCTCGACCAGCTCGTCGCGGCTGAGCGCATCCACCCATTGACCGCCGTTACGCATAAGCAAAGCACCGGCTCCGGGGCTTGGCTTAATGGGCGATCCGGGCGCTGGCAGGTAGCCCAGCAGCATGTCTTCGTGGTTGCCGCGCACGGCATGAAACCACGGTTCATTCAGCAGCCGCAAACAGGCCACAGAGCTTGGCCCTCTGTCGGCCAAGTCACCCACGGACAGCATACGGTCGACACTAGGGTCAAACTGCTGGCGGGCCATTTCTGCTTCGAGCAGGTCCAGGCAGCCGTGCAGGTCGCCAATAATAAAATCTCGTCCCCGCGTATTGGCGGGGATTTTTTTGTGTAGCGTGCTCATTGCGACTCTTGGGTACTCGTCCAGTGTTCAGCGGTAGATATGTGTAGCTATATGGTAGCGAGCCCATGATAACGCACGGGTGGTTTGCGACGCAGGATGTTTGTAGCCGGACGCGCGGGTTGTTGCGCTGAATGGGTGTGGAGGGATTTTGGCGGTCTGCGTAAACTCAGGCTGCTCGGAAAGTGTGTGGGCGGTGTATACCGGGGCTATCGCAGGTATATTGCGGCCATGTTGAGGCTGGGTTGGCCGCGAACTGTTCAGTGCATGTAACGATTCAACGCGTTCGAACGGCCAGGTTCGATAGCCTTGCGCGCCAATACTGGTTAGCGACCGCGTACTCGCTCAAATCAAACTTAAATCTTTGGGCCTGGCCCCCGCAAATATCTTCTGCAGCTGCTTGTCATCTAGCCCATACAGGCGCTTGAACAACCCACCGAATACATCGCGGTAGTTATTCAGCACGGGGTAGTCGCGGTCTTGGTTAAGCGTAGTAGGCGTCAGCTTGATCTGCTCGCCGGCGATTCTGCCGCCATTAACCCCTCCGCCCATGACCCAGTAGGTGGTGCCATGGCCGTGATCGGTGCCTTTGTTGCCGTTTTCTCTAAACGTGCGACCAAACTCGCTAATGACCACCACCACGGTGTTCTTCCAGGCAGAGCCCATGCCTTCTGAGAAGCTAACCAAGCCTTTGGCGAGCACATCAAGCCGATTTGCCAGCGCGCCCTTGGCACCGCCCTGGCCCACGTGCGTGTCCCACCCGCCTACGTCAACAAACCCGATGTTGTATTGCTCGCGCATCAGTGTGGCAATACGACGCGCCTCGCCCTGAAAGCCTGACACCGACAAGGCGTCGCCCCCGGCCTGGTCCATCTCGTTTTTAATGGCCTCTGCGGAGGCGTTGCGGGCGGTAAAGCCTTCACTGACCAGGCGGTTCATGTCAGAGCTCTGATACAGTTGCTGGATCAGAGCCTGTTGGCGAGCATTGATCGGCGACTTCAATGTTTTACCGACCAGCGCAATGTTTGGCACATCAATACCGCCAGTAAGCATGACGGGCAGCTCACGCGTAAACGAGGCCGGGTGCGCCTTGTTGGCCTTTAGCACCTGGGCTAGCCTGTTCAAAAATCCCGACCGCAGGTCGCGATCGCCTTTCAGGGCCTGGCCCAGTTCTATGGTGTTTTGAGTTTCAAAATGGCTGCGGCTCAGGTCTGCTGTGCCGGCAAAGTTTACAAAAGCCAGTTGTTTCTTTTTATACATGGGCAGCAAGCTGTCTTGCATAAACGGGTGCAAGCCCCAGTCTGCGTTAATCGGCAATGCCGAGCCTTCGCCCTGCCCCGGCCGGGCAATGGCGATGGTGGGCCGAGACTCATAATAAAAGTCACTACTTATGGGCACCAGTAGGTTGGCACAGTCATAGGCGCCACGCATAAACACCACAAAAAGACGAGTGTCGGTCTGCGGGGCGGCATATAACTGCCCACTGGTCATAGCCAGCAGGCCCCCTGCACTACCCAGGCCAAGTCGCAGCAAAGGGGCGCTACCCAGCAGTTTTAATACGTCGCGTCGTTTCATGATTTAACTCGTGTACTTAATGGTTCATGAAATCAGGTGAAGACAGCAGCAAGGTATTCCATTCTTGCGTTGTTTTCGCCTGCTCCAGCGTTTTGCGGGTTTCTGCGGAGATGCCGTTGCGCAGGATGCCGTTGTACGCTTGCCGGGCGGCTTCGGGCACGGCGCGCTTGGGCGGCTTTTCGCCCTTTATGTAAGGTACATACAGCGCCGCGGCCGGCCCGCCAAAAAACCGGGCAGACTCAAACCGGGTCAGCATCTGCCCTGAGTTTTGCCATGCGTCGCGCTCTATGGGGTACCCGTCAGGCGTACGACGGCCATATAGCGGCTCACCCATGCGCGCCAGCCAGCTTTGCAACAGGCGCACATCAACGATCCTGTCTTCACCACTGTGCATCAGGCGCGTCGAGGCCAGCACGTATTCCACAGGGTCTTTAAAGCTGTTTTTTGAAAGCGAGGCCTGAAATTCTTGGCTTTGAAACATCACGTTCAATGTTTTGGCGATGTCGCCATCATTTTTAAGAAATGCTTTGCTCATTTCAGACACCAGGGCGTCGGAGGGGTTATCGCTAACAAAATACACGGCCAGTTCACGACTAATGTGTTTGGCGGTAGAGGGATGGCTGGCCAGCAGCTCGACGACTTCGTCTATTTCAGCTAGCCCGCGGCCCTGTATTACATGACCCAGAATACGCTTATCTTTGTAGTCATGCCGTGCAGGGTTAAATTCAAAAATGCCGTTGCGCACGTAGTCGTTCTTATAGCGTTTGGATGGCTTGGGCGTCTTACCGGTCAGGTTAATACCCAACCCAGTTAACGAACGGCTCAGTTCGGTCACATCTTTTTGTGTATAGCCGCCCCCTACTCCTAGTGTGTGCAGCTCAAGCAGCTCTCTGCCGTAGTTTTCGTTGATTTTGCCTGCGCGGTTCTGGTTGTTGTCCAGGTAGATAAGCATGGCGGGGTGATGCATGGTGGCGGAAAGCAGGTCTTTGAATTTGCCAAGTGCGTAGGGGCGGATGGCCTGTTCTTCGAAGTCTGCCAGCAGCGGTCGCAGGTACGGGCTTTTGTTTAGGAATATATTGAAGTGGTTCATCCAGAACCACGTCATTTTTTCCTGCAACTGATCGGGTGAATACAAGGCGCGCAATAGATACCGCTGCTGGGTTTCTCTGCCCAGGGCGTTTTGTCGCTGCTGCAGAGCTTTGCGGGCGTCGTCTCGGGCAGGGTCATCCGCCGATAAACTGTTAAGCGTCTTGCGTAGCTGGTAAAGCTCCATGGTCAGCACCGTCGTGTCACCCGATATGGCCATATCATTGATGACGGCTTGCACGGGTTTCGGTAGCGGTTTGCCTTGCGCGGTTAGCTGTCGTTGGATGAAGGCTTTTTCGCCTTGTTTGGAATAGCTTGCAGCCAGTGCGGGCGTTACACCCCACGTCAGGCGATTTATGAGGGCTATTTGCTCCAGCGCCAGTTGCTGTGTGGTGGGCTTGTCAGCCTGGGCATCGTTGTGTTTGACCTGGGTATGCTTGGGCTGATGGCTAGTACTCGTTTGCTGCGCCATCGCCTGCGGGCTTGCGCTGGCCCAAACCACACAACCACACACCGCCGCCACCAGAATTCGCAACATATTCGTTTCCACTCAGTTTCTGTCACGACACTAGTAAATCACAAGGCGACAGTGCGTGTATGGCAAAACGTTACGAAAGAAACGAGTAGCGTGGCGGCCTACCCTTTGTGCGCTTTTAGGGCCTCTTTTAAGACTTGCGTTAGTGCCCGCGTCTTGCGGCTTTTACGTTGCATCCACCCCGCAATGCCGTTACCGCAGTCAGCGCTGCCGCGGCCTATGCGAGCAGCCTGATCAGCTACCCAGCTAACAGCCGCTTCTGCCGATACAAACCCGCCTACCCCCGCCCCCGGTGGTAATACATAGCGCGGGTACTCCAGCATGGCGGCATAGATAAGCTCATCAAGCGTGACCCGTCGGGTACGGTGCGGCAGAGGGAAGTGATCGTGCGTTAGGCCCCAACCCGCATAAAAAGGCCCGCCATAGCAATGCACGGTACGCCCGTGCAGCAGCGCCTCAAACCCGGCCAGTGACGTCATGGTATGCACCTCGTCAACGGCGTGTATGCAGTCAATAATATTGAAGTCAGGCACGCATTGGTCGGCAAGCTTTGCCTGCGCTTCTGGATCTACCGCCCCCTTTCGGTTGCCGGCGACGACGTCGGGGTGGGGTTTATAAAGAATGTAGGCGTCTGGGTTATTGCGCCTAACAGTTTCCAGCAAGGCCTGATTGGTGCTTACTGTGGGTGAACCCAACATGATGGATGCATCGTCTTCTACCTGCCCCGGCACCAGCAGTATTCTGCGCCCCTGCGCATCGATGCGAAGGTCACCCGTGCCCAGGTTGTATTTGCTGACCCGGGTTTTAACGTAATTGGCACGAAAGGCCTGTGCACGTTTGAATTGGCCAGGATTCAGCATTTGGCTTTGCAGCATGCGCTCCAGGTCGCTACCGGAAGCCGGGTCGTAGTACATGCCGTGGGCATCCACCACCAGCGAGATGGGGCTAAACAGATCAGACCCCAGCCCCACAGACCGTATAAAACCATCTTCCATTCGCCATACGGGTATGCCTTTGCGATCGGCAAACTCGTGCGCCTGAGCCAGGGCTCTTGCACCCCATACAAGAATGCGTGTTTGTGGCTTAAGGCTTATTTTTTCAAGCGCTTTAATGGCGTTAACGTATTTGATCTGACAGGATTGCGTGCGCAGAAACGAATTGGTCACCGCGCGCTTCCACACGCTAAAGCCTATGCAATAGAGCGTGCCTCGAGCCGCTCCATTTATGGATTTGTTGCGTGCAAGGTAATCAATAGCATCGAAAATGGTGCCGCGTGCGCCAGACCCCTGGTTTATATAGCGTGGATATAAGAGGTATGCCGCCGCGAACAGCTCTTCAAGGCTGCGTTTTACGTTACGCCGCGCCGCAATGGTGTTAAGTTGCGAGCTTCTGTCGTCTGTTAGCCCCCAGCCTGCATACCAGGGCAAACCGAAGCACACCACCGGTTTATTCACCAGCAAGGCTTCAAAGCCAAGTTGGGACGACACTACGTAAACCTTGTCGACGTTTTCCAGCAATAACATAGGGGAAACGTCGTCACACAGCAAGGTGACTCTATCACCCAATGACGCGACCAGCGAAGGCTGATTCAAGTAGCCTTGTTTGCCGCCGTCTATGACGTCGGGGTGGGTTTTTATGAAAATGTCAGCGTCGGGGTTTTCGTTGACGGCTGCATCAACCATTTGCTTAAAGGTTTCTGCCGTCGCACCGCCCAGCTTTACCGACACATCACCATTGGTTTGGTCAACCACCAGCACGCGGGGCCGCTGCGAAGCAGCTATGGCAGCGGGTAGCGTTTCAGGTGCGTGGTTGTATTTTGACAGCCTGTTATCGCGGATAAGCTGCATGGCACGTTGAGCGTCAGCGCGCATGGCGTCGTTCAGCTTAGTGTCGCGAATAAGCTGTTCAAGACGTGAGGGTTGGGTGGCATCGTAGTAAATGCCCACGTCGTCCATAATCAGCGACATAGGCATGGGAAAGTGTCTTCCAATACCTATAGACCTCAAAAAACCGTCTTCCAGCAAGCAATAGCGCGCACCGGCTTTCTTTGCCTGATCTATGGCGGCAAAACCGCTTTTCTTCCTGCCCCAGCCCAGGTAAATGGCTTTACCGTCCGCAAAGGATTTGATATCGGCTACAAAGGGCTCGTCAAAATAGACCGACAGCCCTTTGTTTTTGCGGATACCCGTAGAGGAAGCAGGCACAACAAAGCGGCTCATGCGCGATCCCAATAACAGAACTTTGAAGTTAACAACGTTTTTCCTCGAACATCTTGTACCCGTGCCGCTTTAAGCTTCGTGCCGACGCTGATATAAGTAGCGCCAACCGCCTTGTTCAACGTCCGGGCCTCGTAAAGTAGCAGTGATTGTAATTGCCTAAGAAAATCAGCGCTGCACGAGCGTATCGAGGTTTAGAAATTCTAGTGCGTGAGTATCGGTTTTTCGTGATTCGCCAGCAAGGTATTGAGCGCAAGCAGGCGATCCCATGCGTATGGCGGCGCAGAACCTGCAAACTGGCACAACATCGTATGCCAGGCGTTGGCGGCCATTTGCCAATGGCCCGTCAATTGCGCAATGTGTGCCTGCAGTTCTAATTCTTCCTGCGTTATTGCGGCGCGGGTGGTGTCAGCGGTTAACACCGCGTATGCGTCATCAATATGACCGCCCATAAGGTATGCGGCCGCCAGCACCCAAGGTGCGTCGTCTGACTGCGCCTGGAACGGTTGGGCGATACGAATGGCACTCTGCCAGCAGCCCGTCTGCATCTTAAGCGCAGCAAATTCCAGTTGAGCTGCGGGTTTCAGGTACTCATGCGCGGTGCAATCACCCCAAAATGATAGTGCTTGTTCGATGAGGCCTTGCTTTCTTAGCGACATTGAGTAGGCAACAACGGCCCACGTGGGCATTTCCATCGTGTCTATGGAATACGCGACCTCGAGCATGGCGGCGAGATCTTCCCACCGCTTTTCGTCGCGGGCAAGCAGAGCATGTTCTTTTTGAAGGAGTGGGCAGTGCTCGCAGTAAGCCTTGGCGGCGTCCAGATACGTCTTTGCCGATAAAAAGTCCTTCAACATGCGGTACGCCCTGGCCAACAGGACGTCGGGAGCCAAGGTACGTCTTTCATCGTCACTAAACTGGGCAAGGTTGCTGCCTAATTCAGCTGCCACTTTTGTCCATTGAGCTGCTGCGGCATTTATCCACGCTTGGGCCATAACGACTACTGCGGTGGACAAGCCGGCGCTGTTACTTGTCTGGAACAATTGAACGGCATCATCGTGGCGGCCCATTTCTGCCAGGCACATAAGTTTTTGGATCAGAACCGGCTGTTCATCAACGTGTGGGCCTGAGCAGGCATCTAGTGCGTTAAGGGCATTAAGGGCGTTAAGCGCGGTTCGCCAGTCTTCGTCCCAAATCGCAAGACGCACCCTCGCCTGCTGTAAGGCGACGCCGTCTTGTGGACGATATAAACCATTCACACCATTCAAATTATTCGGGCTATTTTGGCTATTTAGGCTGAATATGTACCCTATATCAGTATGCAGTTTCCAGCCCTGGCGACCTGATAATGTCGTGCCTAGGTAAGTCAGGGCCAACCGTGCGGCGTTAATCAGGCGGGAGTCACTAAGCGTTAGAGGTGCAGGCTGTTCGGCACCTCCAGCACTATTTTCGCTACGCTGCATGCCCGCACGTACATTGCTGTTTCCATTCAGGTTTGCGCTCGCATCTGCCGGTAAACGGCAGCTTGTATAGGCATTGTTATCGGACGGTATTCTGGCCGTTACAGTAGCCTGTACTCTCACCTCAGCGCAGCAATGCCGCGAAATAGCCGCCCCCCACACCTCCAGCGCTGCGTCATAGCGTTCTTGCATTACCAGTACGGTGAATACCTCGGCGGCTATTGGGGGTGGCAATTCGGCGTATCCCTCCGGAAACGCCCACGAAAAATAGCAACTGGCCTTTTGCCACTGTTGACGCGTCGCGGAAATGCGGGCGGTGGCAAGTAAGGAGTCTGAGTCGTTCTCGGCGTTATTGGCGTTATCGGCGTTATCGGTGTGAGAGGTGTGAGAGGTGTGAGCATCACCGTCAAGAAACGTGCCTTCGATGAGTTCCTCCCCGTCGTTATATGTAATGCCGGCGTGACCATGCTCGTCAACATGCGTACGGACGGTATCCCCGATCTCCTCAGCAAATTTATGCTCCGTCTTCTTATCCTCGTCGGCCCACATACAGTTGTTGCTCTCGACCTTGTCAGCCGGCGCATGCACGGGGTGCCTGACCTCGTCAGCACACCTACGGTCTGTGGTGTTGCCCGTCAGGTCAGCAGCCGTAAACGCGTGCGGCAAGACCACGACATGCTTGAATTTCTTGAGTATTTCCAGGTGCCTGCTGATTAACGCGCAGCTCGCCGCTCTTTTGCCGGCATTGCCGCCACTGGAAACCATACTGAGAAACGTTGGGGCAATCGAGTACACCCGTATCGACTTGCTGACCAAAGGCGCGTAAACCAATGAGGTAGACGCAATGCCGATGATGCCGCGTGGCCGGGCGGCTGCAATGGTTGGCTCGATAAGAAAATCAGGTTCGCTGATGTAAATAATGCGGTCCTGAAACGCACGCTGTTCGATTTGGGCACGAAACGCCTCATGAAACTGGGGCGTGTCTTTAGGGTGCATTTTTACAAACACCCTGCACGACAGCATCTCGGCAATACGGCTTAGTATGGTGAGTACCGAAGCTGCATGCTCCGCCTCATCAATACGATAGCGCTGGTTTACATACACAAAATCTGCCGAAGAAATCTGGTATTTACGCACCAGTCGCTTGGTGCGAGCATCTGCCGTCATGCCCCCCGCATGCAGAAAAAAGCGATGAAACCTGTTGCTTTTAAATACCTTTTTTGCCAGATCAGGGAAGGCAACGTAAACATCGTCGTAATGAAGAAACGGGCTTAATGCGCTACGGTACCGCCGAAGCATGGGCAGAGCCTGTATACAGCACACCGATAGCCGCTCAGCCCGGTTCAAACCATCAGAAAACACCGTGGCTGGGCGCAGCTGCACCTGATCAAGCTTGTAAGTGCCTGTACCCTCTTCCACCAGCGCCAACTTGCAGCCCCATGAAGAAGCCCGGGCCGCCAGCAAGGCATAATGGCGTTCAAAGCTCAACAAAAATACGGTTTTTGGTCGAATCGCCAATAAAACTTTCTTATACATGCGATCCATGTACACCAGTTTTTTAAGCACTAATTTGTTGGGCGAATGCGGCAACCAAAGCAAGGCATGGCCCGTAAACAGTGACGTATCAATTATTTTAGTAATAAAAACCGGCATGCGTTTATTGGCGTCGGTATGCAATATCAGAAGATAATTATTTTGCAGTTGCTCAAACTGAATCAAGGCCTGAACCTGCGCCAGCTGACCTAAATTGGTCACCACAAACAGATTATCTACGCCCTGCATGCCCTCAAAATCTTCTTGCCTGGACCACAATGATTCGTTAAGAAACTCGCCGGGCTGAAGAAAAAACTTGCTCAGCTTAGCCATTGAGCACCCCTACCAGCGTTACGCGCTTTCGTCGGACGAGGTACAACCATGCCGTAGAAACCATACAGAAAGGATAAGTGGCCTGCCATGTTGCAGATATAACGGAGCGAAACAGAGTTCGGTCATGTCGCAAATACAGACAGCGGAAATAAAGGGCCTGCTCAGCCATTTAGCACCCTGATCAAGGTAACGCGCACCCGACGGATAAGAGGCCGTCCATACCGCAGACACAACAGTGGAAAGAAAATGCACAGGCGCAATAAAGGCCGTTTGACCGAAATGGTTCTCGGCTGAGCGGTACCCTTCAGTACACGCTGCAACATCGCCTCGGCGCATGCATGTGGGTTGGCCACGTTGGCACCATGCCACGTCTTAGTGGGGTAACCACCCTTACAAAAATCAATAGCGTCAGCTTGCACCATAAGCCCGCTGTTTTTAAAGTAGTGGGTGTAATGCTGGCGGGACGCGAAGTCAGCCAGTATGTACACGCGCTTACCGGCGAGTATGCCCTCAATGGCGGCCGAGCTTGATATGGTCAGGCAAGCGTCGGCCATGGCCAAAAGCGACGTCACGTCCTGGTCTGTAAGCTGCAGATTATTGGGCAGACGCGGCTTTGAATTGAGTATGTCCGCAAGCGGCAGGCACGCGCCATCATCGGTTTTACCTGTTTGTGTGGCGTGCCGTTGCTTTACGTAAAACCTTCTGGCAGGAAAACGCGTCGCTATGGCGATCAACAAATCCACCAGACGAGCGCGTTGTTCGGCACCGTACGGTACGTCAATCTGTTCAAAGAATACGGTTGCGGGGGGATAAGGGTGAACGGGCTGTTCATCGATACAATCCCACCACGCCGCGCCAAACACTACGCTGTTGTCGGGCATGCCCAGCGCCTTGCACACGCGGCGATAGATACGCGCGTCAAACTGTGAGTTCAGCGTAATGTTCCGGCGAACACACCTTGAGCGCGAGCTGAATTCGATAGAGCATGGTGTCCACGAAATTAGGTGGACGCTATGGATCAAAACGCTCTTAAACCACATCGCGCTCGGCGCAGTTACACCGACCAATTTAAAGCCGAGATGGTGGCCGAATGCCTGCGAGGCAATGTGTCTGTGGCATCCCTGGCTCTCGAGCAAGGCATGAATGCCAACATATTGCGCCGCTGGATCGTTGAGCATGAACGCTACGCCAAGCATGCCTTGCTGGATGAAGCTGTGGTGCCAGTGCGACCAACCGTTGATATGGCACCGGCTAACTGGATTCCGTTTACACCCCTGCAAGTTGCCGATGACTGTAAGACTGCGCCAGTCAGGCCCGCTATGCCAACGCCTGAGCCAGAGGGCGTAAAGAACACTATCGACCTTGAGCTGGCGAATCAGGGGCTGACCATGAAGGTGCGTTGGCCAGCGAGCGAGCACAAAGCCCTGGCGCAGTGGACACGGGAGCTGTTCACGTGATCCGTGTCGATCAGATTTGGTTGGCTGTGGAACCCATGGACATGCGTGCGGGCTCCGATACGGCCTTAGCACGTGTGGTCAAGGACTTCGGAGCCGCCCGACCCCACCACGCCTACCTCTTTGCAAACCGGCGAGCTAACCGCATGAAGATTCTGGTGCATGACGGCTTGGGCGTCTGGCTGGCGGCACGGCGTTTGAATCAAGGCCGATTCGTATGGCCCCGACCAGGTCAACTCCAACTTGAACTGACCCACGAGCAGCTGCAAGGTCTGGTCATCGGGCTGCCCTGGCACCGTATGGGGGACAGCGGCATCATCGACGTTATATAGGTATAAACGCAGGCGATAAAATCAATTCGGGCATGCGCTCATAGTGGCATGATCTGCTCTGTGGCAAACTTCGTTTCTATGAATTCGCCGCTGCCCTCGAACCTTGAACACCTGGATGCCCACGCTTTACGTGCATTGCTGCTCGAGCGCGAACAGCAACTGGTTCAGACTCGTCAGTCATTGGCAGATCGTGAGAACGCCCTGGCGCAGCAGCAACAGGCGCTTGATCAACAAGAAGTGCTCATTGCGCGTAAAGACCACGACATCCGCTTCAAGCAAGCGACGATCACCCAGCTCACGCATGAGATTGCGGTGTTGCGCCGGTTCCGGTTTGGTAAAAAGAGCGAGCAAGTCAGCGGCGTACAGGGCAACCTGCTGGAAGAAGCCGTCAGTGCTGACATTGCGGCCATTGAAGAAGAGCTTAAACAACTAAGCAGCCCTGCAAAGATCACCGAACCGCGTGAGCAACCCAAGCGCATGGCACTGCCAGCGCAGTTACCGCGCATTGAAATCCACCACGAACCCGACAGCACCACCTGTACCTGTGGCTGTCAGATGAAGCGCGTGGGCGAAGACGTGGCCGAGAAGCTGGACTACATCCCTGGTGTGGCTCAGGTCGAGCGCCACATTCGCGGCAAATGGGCTTGTCGCAAGTGTGAAACACTGACACAAGCCCCCGTGCCCGCCCACGTCATCGACAAAGGGCTGGCCACGACCGGGTTGCTTGCTCATGTGCTGGTGGCTAAATACTCAGATCATTTACCGCTGTATCGCCAGCAAAAGATCTTCGAGCGTGCAGGGGTAAAACTATCCACTTCAACATTGGCCGACTGGGTCGGTGTATGTGGCGTACGTCTGCAACCGCTAGTCGATGCCCTGCGCGAGGCAATTCTTAAACACGATGTGCTGCACGCGGATGAGACGCCCGTCACGATGCTGCGTCCCGACACTGGCAAGAAAACCCATCGTGCCTACCTGTGGGCGTATGCCCCAGGCGTGTTTGAGGATACAAAGGCCGTTGTCTACGACTTCGCTCCCAGTCGTGCTGGAGAACACGCTCGTGCGTTTCTGGGCGAATGGCGCGGCAATCTGGTGGTGGACGATTATGCGGGCTACAAACAGGGATTTAGCCAGGGCATCACAGAAATTGGTTGTATGGCCC
>JACCEP010000022.1 GCA_013416395.1 Alcaligenaceae bacterium | reverse complement strand
CACGGGCAGGATCGCCGTTATCATCATATTCGCGTGGGCGTGAACAGCCGGCTCGATACATTGCAGGCCGCCATCTTGCTGCCCAAGTTGGAGATCTTGCCTGACGAGATTGCACTGAGGCAGCAGGTAGCTGCACGCTACGATGCACTGGCGCGCGACGCAGGCATTGAGACAGCACCATATATTGAGTCTTTCAACACCAGCGTCTATGCGCAGTACTCATTGCAGGTGAATGAGCGTGATCAGGTTCAGGCGACGCTCAATGAAGTGGGTGTTCCAACCGCTGTGCACTACCCTATTCCATTGAACAAGCAGCCAGCAGTCGCTGACAGCAAGGCGGTTCTACCTATAGGCGATAATGTGGCCGAGCGCATCATCAGCATTCCTATGCACCCATACCTGTCCGCGGACACGCAGCGGCTGATCATCAATTCAATTCCAAACTCTTGATCAGACTAAACAGTATTGTGACAACAATCTTTTAAGAACACAGTCACGGTAAAACATGGCAGACATTAAATGAAACTTCTGACCGTAGTCGGCGCTCGTCCCCAGTTTGTTAAAGCAGGGGTTGTATCGAAAGCTTTCGCAGCACATCCAAGCATCGACGAAATAGTTGTTCACACGGGTCAGCATTACGACCCGAACATGTCGGACATTTTCTTCACAGAACTACAGATGCCCCGTCCAGACTATCAGCTTAATATCAATGGAAGTTCGCATGGCGCAATGACGGGAAGAATGCTCATGGAGATTGAACGTATCATCCAGGATTCAAACCCGGACCGTGTGTTGGTATACGGCGATACTAACTCAACACTGGCAGGTGCATTAGCGGCTGCTAAGCTTCATGTTCCCGTAGTACATGTCGAAGCGGGGCTTCGTAGTTTCAACATGAAAATGCCTGAAGAAATCAACAGAGTCCTGACTGATCGCATAAGTGACATTCTGTTCTGCCCCACCGAAACAGCTATATCCAATCTTCGAAATGAAGGCATTTCTGATGGCAACGTCAGAGTGAACCATTGCGGCGACGTGATGGAAGACAGTGCCAAGATGTTCGCACCTTTTTCAACAGTTCCGGCGAATCTAGAAGGGTACGAAAACTTTGTTCTAGCTACCTTGCATCGTGCGGAAAACACGGACGACCCTGTAAGACTCGCAGGAATCATTGCGGGACTAAACAGTATTCACGAAACCATAGCTCCAGTGATACTGCCGCTCCACCCCCGTACGCATGCCGTAATACAAAAATTGGGTATAAAGCTAAACGTCCAGACGATAGAACCCGTCGGTTATCTTGATATGCTTGGGCTTCTGAAACGCTGTTCGTTAGTAATCACTGATAGCGGTGGTCTTCAGAAAGAAGCTTTCTTTTTCCACAAAGCATGTGTGACAGTACGCGACCAAACCGAATGGGTAGAGCTGATCGAGGCAGGCGCTAATCAATTATGTGCTCCCCAAGCGGAACAAATTATTGCCTTAGCACAGGAAAACATTGGCCGAACAATTAGTGACGACGGTGAGCTTTATGGTGGTGGAAAGGCTTCTGCCCGTATTGCAGAATGTTTAGCAGGCCTAGAAGATTAAGCGTACATAACACTCTGCTGAGCCCTCCGACGCCCGTTTTTTCGGGCGTCTATCCTGACAATAAGATGCTGCAGCCCTTAGGACCTACTTTGCTGCACACCGATCTGTCCAGCACATTAATTATATCGTTGGTGACTAAGTAATGTAAATGCTTATCATTTTCATAACCATATAGTTTAATTTAAAGATGCCTGTTTGTGATCTTATCGTTTTTAAACATTGCAAATAATTGTCAATATTGTTACATTGATTGCCGTCGCCGAAACCTGTAACTACACGCCTCTTTCACTCCGATCGCGGGCAAACGCATCGGCTTTCCGACATCCTCATCCAGGTTTGGAGTACTAAATGAAGTCAGTCCAGGGCGTCGTCAGTATGCTCGGCTATACCCTTGTGCGTCGCAAGGTTGTAACCTATAGCGTCATCGAGATCGGTGATCAAAATCTGACTGACATTGCCGTTCCCAAGCCACTTATCAGATACTTGATTAGGGCTTCGCGTAGTCCTGAGGATTCCGTTCTATACGTGAAGGGAAGGCGGCTGGTCGGGGTGCAGGTGGGCGGCGATAAAATCTATTACTATCGCCCTAGTCTCTTACTGCTGGCTTTTGCCACGCTGGTGTCTATTATGCTGATCCCCGTGTTTGGCTTGGGTCTGTATTTGCTCTGGCATTGTATGAAGTACTGGGGCTATGTGAATGCGGGCAATATGCTTTCGGCACAAGGTGCTGTGCGTACCAAGTAGTCTGCGAAGCTGGCGTCGAATCATCTCCGCCAGCACGCGCCCAAAAGCCGCTTATCACCTAAACCCCCGCGCTGGCGTTTATGCCTACGCGGCACCTCCAACGAATAGACCAGACGTCCAGCCGTCGAGATACCGCGTATTTACTTCTGGTTTACTGCATAAGCCCAGCTGAATCCATCCAAACCTGTATGCGTTCGGCAATCTGGTCTGAGTTCTTGTCCATCATCATCATGTGCGAGTTGCCGTGTATGTTGGCTTGCGGCAAAAACAGCACATCGGCTTTGCCGCCGGCAGCTTGCAGGTTTTGGCGGAAGGTTTCCTGGCTTTTAACTATGCCTTGCCAGAACGGCATCTGCTCTGTGTAGTCGCCCCACACCCAGAGCATGGGTATGCCCTTTATTTTGCTAAACTTTACTGCATGGGGACTAATGGTTGCCCAGTCATTTCAAGCAAAGGTCGCATGTCCTTATAGCCTTGCGCCAGCTTTTCACCATATTGTTTACCCGAGGCCCAAACCGGATCGATGCCCATTCTATTCAGTCCATCAATAAGCTCCGGATCCTGTGAAGCGGCTTCCATGGCCTTTTCAAGACGCTCCTTGACCTGTTTGGATGCCCCTTTTGGCAATGCCACCCCTAGCCACGATTCAATCTGGATATCGTATCCAGCATCCTTCATTGTGGGCATATCCGGCGCATCGCTCCATCGTTCGGGGCTCACTGAAGCAAGCAATCGAACTTTACCTCCATCAACGAAAGGCTTTATTTCTGACGGTGTCTGAATCGTTGCGGCAACCTGCCCCGAAGCGACTGCAGCAACACTCTCTGTACCAGACTTGTACAGCACCTGCTCGAAGTTAGCCCCGGTTTTTTTTGCCAACTGGAAGAACGCAATATTATTGGGGGCACCAGGTACACCAAAGAAGACTGGCTCTTTAGACGTGCGAGCTGCATTCACGAATTCGGCTACGGTTTTGTAGGGAGAGTCAGCCTGTACCGCCAAGCCATAACGATAACGTCCGAAGCCACCTACAAAGTCGAAATCCTTTGCGGTATAGGGTACTTCGATCAAATGGGGTGTAATTGCCACGGCAGAGTACGTGATAACCCCCGCAGTGTAGCCATCTGGTTTCTGGCGAGCTAGAAATGCGGGCCCTAGCGTCGCCTGCCCTCCTGGCTTGTTAGACACGATAACGGTCTTGCCAAGCTGTTTTTCTAGCGATTTTGCCAACAATCGCGTGGCCACATCGGTGACGCCCCCAGCACCGTAGTTCACCACCAATTGCACTTCCTGTGCAGGGTATTTACTATCATTTGCGTGGGCCGGTACCATGGCACTCACAGAACATCCTAACAGCACTGTTATTAGCTTTTTCATTATTTGCCTCCTCAAGGATTAATAGCTGTACAGCGAGGTCAATTGAATTAACCCATAAATGCCCCACCGTTCACATCGATCGTTGCTCCTGTTATAAAACTTGCATCGTCCGAAGCCAGAAATGCCACAACGCCTGCTATATCCTCGGGGTTGCCCAGTCTGTGCACTGGTATACGCTGAAGGTATGCGGCGTTTGCATCAGCGCCGGCCTCCTCAGCCATAGGGGTCACGATCCGACCCGGCGCCACGCAATTAGAGGTAATGCCATCTGCCCCAATTTCAGCCGCCAGCGTCCTGGAAAATGCGATCATCCCTGCCTTGGATGCCGCGTAGTGGGCACCGGCAATAGTGGAGACCGTGCGCCCCGCTTGGGAAGACATATTAATTATTCGTCCCCAATTGCGCTTCTTCATCCACGGTAAACATGCTTGAACACACAGAAAAGCGCTTGTTAAATTGATATCAAGTACGTGACGCCATTCAGTCTCATCCATATCAAGAACAAAAGCTTTCTTGCCATCATGCTTGGGTGAAAT
Organism: Alcaligenaceae bacterium; assembly: GCA_013416395.1. Classification (GTDB taxonomy): domain Bacteria; phylum Pseudomonadota; class Gammaproteobacteria; order Burkholderiales; family Burkholderiaceae_B; genus Allopusillimonas. Next base: position 18,124 of record JACCEP010000022.1, on the reverse strand, counting down.
ACCGGCGTTATTCACCAATATGTCAATACCGCCGAACTTATCTTCAACTCGCTTTAAAACAGAGCTTATCTCTGCGCTGCGAGACACATCAGCTGTCGCAGGCAACACCCGCACGCCTGAAGGGTCAAGTTTGGCTGCCGCCCGTTCGACGTCCTCTGCATCTACGTCCACCAGCACCACATTGCAGCCTTGGTGGAAAAGGCGCTCAGCAATCGTGTATCCGATACCCCGTCGGGCACCGGTTACCAGCACAGTACGCGCGTCGGAAATTATTTGATGTTTATTCATATGCTTTACACCGTCGCAACTGGGGTAACGGGAGAGCCAAAAGACCCGGGCAAACGCAACGGCGGGCAAGTCAGCATGAAATGGTGTCGATTATTTGCCCTTAGCCAGTTGGCAAGTGGCGTCAAATACCATAGTTCTCCCAGATGGATTCCTAAACGAAACAGGCATGCCTGATGCAGAGGGAGCCCCTCACAACTGACGCAGTCTTGGTGATCATAGGGATATGCTTCCACTGCAAAGTTATCAGCAATCAAAACCGATATGCCGCTATCTGCGATCCACTGTTTCAGCCGCTCGTCACGACCGTCCAATACGGCACAACTATGATGCAGCACATGAGGGTCGGGATCGCCAGCCATGTCCATGAGCTTTTGCCCAAAGCCGGTATGCAAGCAAAGCATGTCCCCTTGCTCTATTTCCACGCCATCTTGTTCAATTACACGCTGTAGCTGTTCAAAACCCACAAGGGTCCGGTCGTCACCAAAGTGCGCGTGCAAATCTAGCAGAACACCACGACCTTGAACGCCTGTTTCGGCCATCTTTTCTATTCCCAGTCGCCGCGCGACAGGCCCACCGGTGGCATCAGGCCCCTGTATGTCGACGCCTCCCCGAAATCCGTTGTAGTAAACGGGCTCCATCACGCCATCGTCGTTAACGTCAAAGTTCTGGCCCACATGGGACAATGCATCCCACTGTGTGGAGTATTGCGTAAAAAGGGTTACCGAATCATCACACGACTGGTCTACATACCGTCCATCCTCGAGCTTTAACGGGTAGTTGACGCTGGGCAGGCCTTGCTTGCGAGTTGCCACATGCCTTACTGGTGGTTTGCGATTAGGGTTCAACGCTGTACCGCCGGGCAAATCAAGCGGCAAACTTAAGCAGAAAACATGGCCTGTACGTATTTCGCGAGCTGCCTTCAGACGCGCCTCGGGCGTAAGTAGATTAAGTCGCCCTATTTCATCGTCTGGGCCATAATCGCCCCAGTTTGAATGTTCCGGACGCTTCTTCCAACGTTCTGACATAACGATTTCCAATAAATAGATGAATGAGTCGGGGCTCTTGAAAGACTGCGGCAACTAGCTTGAGGGGCGGAGAATCACTTTCGATACTTCCCTGGCGAGACATCGTTCAAAACCATCTTTAGCGTCGCTCAGAGGTAATTCGAGCGACACCATGGGCCTGACCGACTCAGGATTCTGTGCGATACGCCTGGCAATGCGCTCCCAGGAACGCCGCTGCGACCCATGAGCTCCCCTTATTTGTTGCTTGTTGCGAACTAAGGAGGTCAAGTCAAAAGTTACTGGCGCTCCATGAATTCCGGCCGAAACGAAAATACCGCCGCGCTTCAGCACTGATAACCCATCGGTGACGCTAGAACCACGACCAGTCGCCTCGATAACAACATCAACAGGGCGGCCTCCATTTATCGTAAGTACCCTCTCTTTAAAAGATGAGGTCTCAGCCAGATCAATCGTATGTGTGGCTCCCATCGCTTCGACCGTTCTCAACCGTATCGAATCGTTCATGCCGACAACAATCACGCACGCGGCTCCCTTCCATCGCGCAGACCATGCTGCTGCTTGGCCAATCGTCCCCGGGCCCAAGACAACAACTGTGTCACCAGCAGCCACCTCACCCAAGTTGGTTGCGTTATCACCTACGCTCAGGGGCTCGATTAGCGCAGCAAGCACAGGATCAACGTCGTGCGCAAAGGGCACACAACTTATTGATGGCACCTTTACTAGACGGCTAAACGCGCCGTCCTGTGTCAACCCCACAGTGCGCCGATGAAGACACAAGTGTGGCTCGCCGCCGGCACATTGAGCACACCTCATGCAACTACTGGTAGGCATGGCGCTAACCAAATCACCCTCCGCTAGCCCAGTCACGTGAGACCCTGTTTTAACGATATGACCAGAAAACTCATGGCCGAGCGTTATAGGCAATCGAGACCGCATGAATTCATAGCCTTCCGTCCACTCGTAGACATGGACGTCAGACCCACAAATGCCCGCCGCAGCAACTTCAATGAGTACTTCATCCGGATTAAGATCACTGGGTTCACTGACGATATCCAAAGATATACCCGGATGCGGCCCAAGCTTTCTGACTGCTAGCATCTTTCGCTCCCTGTTAAAGAGGCGGGCGTCACAAGACTCCGCCTCTGTCGATTCGGTTACTCTCCAACGTTGGCCCGTTCGCCCCAAGCAGGAAGAGGAACGGTAATTTTTTTGGTTAGTCCGAATTTTTCTGGGTAAATCGTCCGGATTTGCTTTTGTTGCCACTGGTCGATCATTGGGAAGGCGCGTGTATTTCCACCGGTTTCTGGATCAAACTTCACACCCCAGCCCACAATGGTTGACCCTACTGGCATATCTAGTGCCAACATGGCCTTGCGAACTTTATCCGGGTCAGTGCCACCAGCATCGGGCAGTACTTTAGAGAGCACGACCCACATCGCATTGAACCCCATCGCCGAATGGGCTGATGGCTTGCGATTGAAACGTTTCTCGTATTCTGTGTGGAACGTTTTGAACAGCTCTGCGGCCTCGGGGCTTAAGCCTGCAGGGTTGAAGTACGCAGACGTGCCAGTATTGAAAATACCGTTCACGTCGTCCCCCAACGCTTGGGCAAAGTCAGGGATGTTATGTGCGCCACCATTCCCAATCAATGCCTTCAGATTTAGGTTTGCTTCACGCGCTTGTCGCCAGAATAAAATCCCGTCCGGCGTGTATGAGCATGCGATAAGAATGTCGGGCTCAGCAGACTTGAGACGTTGCACAATGGATGACATATCTGTGGTTTTATAGCTGTAACCCGACTCGGCAACCAGCTGCGCCCCACTTTCCTTGATCCATTTCTTCGCACCCTCGGCAACCGCCGATCCGTACGAGCTGTCCTCATTAATAATGGCGAATCGGGCTTTTTCCAGCGGAATATCCAGTTTTGGCAGTATGTGCTCTGTCGCGTACTGAGCCCCAGCCTTGCCTAACTCGGTCGCAGGGTAAATGAACCGAAACAGGTTCTTAAAGCCACGTTTCGTAATGTCGTCGGCCACTGCACCTTGCTCAACGTAGATGACCCCGTTGCGCTCCGCTACCTGACTTGCCGCAAACGAGATCGAGCTAGCGTACGAGCCCATGATGATCTTCACCCCATCTCGGGTGATCAACCGATTGGCCTGCGACGTGGCTTCGTTCGACCCTGGCACATCGGCAGTCGCGAATGATACTTTCTCACCGTTGACACCTCCCTGGGCGTTTATCAACTCCTTCGCCAATTCGAAACCCATATTTACGTCATTGCCTAATGACGCCAGGGGTCCAGTCAAGGGTAATAGCACACCAACTTTAATGTCTGCCTGGGCCACGCCGGCTGCCAAAGCAAGCGCCACTGCCGTTGTCAATACAGATAATTTTTTCATGTCTGCTCCTGCTCCTTTGTTAATTTGTAATTGTCCCGGCTTATATGGCCGGTTATGACGCCAGTCTCTGCTTTTGCTACAAACCCAGATATGCTTTTTTCACATCCGGGTCATTCATCAACGCAGCGCTTTCTCCTTGTAAAGCGACCAATCCCTGCTTGATAACGTATGCGCGGTCTGCCGCTTTAAACGCAAGGTGCACATTCTGCTCGACGAGTACGACCGATGTACCCATGCGTCTGATTTCTGCTATAGCTTCATAAACTTTGGATATCACCACCGGCGCCAACCCGAGAGATACTTCATCGATCAATAACAGCCTGGGGCGTGACATCAACCCGCGGCCAATTGCACACATTTGCTGCTCACCGCCCGACAACGTCCCTGCGAGCTGGCCAGCACGCTCTTTGAGCACAGGAAATAGCTCGTAAACCCTTTGCAGGGTAGCGTCGCGTTCTGGTCGAGCATGAGCGCAAAAAGCGCCTAGTTCCAAATTTGTTAGCACGCTTAAACGGGGAAACAAGCGCCTACCTTCAGGCACATATACGATCCCTTGGTCAACCGCACGATGAGTATCAGAGTTTTCTATCGATTGCCCATCGAGCTTGACCTTACCCGCAGTGCACGGAAGCAATGCGGCAATGGTCTGCAATAGGGTTGTCTTGCCCGCACCATTCGATCCCACTACGGCGACAATTTCCCCCTCGTCAACGGCCAAATCAATACCGAACAAAACGTCTGTATCACCATACGAAACCTGCAAGCCGGACACCTCAAGCAAGGACATAGTCATCTCCCAAATATGCGCCGACTACTTCCTTTTGATTAAGTACTTCACGAGGCATGCCATCAGCGATTTTTTCGCCGCGATCCAGCACCACTATTCGATCTGCAATATTCAAGACTGCCTCAATGTTGTGTTCAACCAGCAGCACGGTCATGTCATTGGCCCTGAGTTCGCGAATCAGATCGAGCAGTTTGTGAACCTCTGGCGCGTTGAGCCCTGCCACTACCTCATCCAGCAAGATCATGCTCGGTTGTGTTGCTAGTGCCCGGGCAATCTCCAATCTTTTTTTGCCACTAATAGTCAGTGTCGCAGAGCGTTGATTCGCTTTATCTCTTAATCCCACCTGCTCCAGCACCTGAAATGCGCGCTCACGAGCGACTGCAATAGAACGTGAGCAAGCCAATGCGCCAACCATTACCGTATCGACGACGGACATGCTTCCAAATAGCTGAGGAATCTGAAAGGTACGCGCGATGCCGATCTTGCAAATCTGTGCCGTGCCTAAGCCGGTGATAGATTTTCCATTGAATTTGATATCACCTTTATTAGCAGGCAACACCCCTGCGACCAGATTGAACAGAGTCGTTTTGCCAGCCCCATTTGGGCCTATCAACGCAACTATTTCGTTTTTATTTACCTCCATAGATACGTCTCGAACAGCAGTCAAGCCCCCAAAACGGCGTTCAACGTTGCGCACTTCAAGCATGGGCCGCCTCTTTGAAAATCTTGATCCGAATACTGCGCCACAGGCCCATAACCCCTTCAGGTAGAAGCATGACGATAAGGATCAGAAAAGCTGCATACACAACCAGGTGAGCCCCGGCGCCATAAGGCCCCAGCCAATCTTTCAGAAACTCCTGCAACGGAATCGCTATAGCTGCTCCAACCACTGGTCCTAAAATGGTCCCTATTCCACCCAAGATGGACATCAGAGCAAAGTCGATAGAAATCGTCATATTGAAGACGGTTGAAGGCTCGATGTAGAGCACGTATTGAGCCATCAACGTGCCACCGATTGAGGTGAATCCAGCGCTAATCAGGAAGACAAATAACTTATATCGGCGCAAATCGATACCCACTGACTGGGCGGCCTCTTCATTGTCACGTAAGGCTTTGAGATAGAACCCTGTACGGCTCCGAGTCACGAGATAACAAGTACAAATCACCAACAGCATGAAGGCACCTGCTAACCACGCATAACTGCGCGGATGAGCAAATATCATGTTGGCGAACTCGGGCTTGTAATCGATGCTAAGACCATAAGGAATATCGATTTTTGACCGGCTCCACAAGAGCAGAATACGAACCGTCTCGCCCACGGCAATGGTCGCCATGGCAAAGAACACGCCGCGCAGCCGAAACACTGGATAAGAAATTAAAAATGCCAGCACCAGCGACACAACAACGCCAGCTAGCATGCCCAACCATGGCGACACGCCCGCCATGTTGTAGAGCAGCGTTGAAGCGTACGCACCTATCCCGAAGAACGCTGTGTGACCCAAGGAGACTTGTCCGGCATAGCCACCCAACAGATTCCACGCAGAAGCGAGCCCGGCATACAGAAAAACCAGAAACAGGAGATTAAGGTAGAACCTGTCGTCCACAATGAAGGGAATAGCTATCACGCCAGCAAAAAGCACTATCCCAGTCACAGCGTCCTCGAACCTCCCGTCCAACCATGAAATTTTCATTTCAAAGCCTCCTTTTCTGCGCCTTTAATACCGAACAAGCCATTCGGCAGAAATGCCAGCAACAGAATCAGCAACACAAAATAGGTAGCTTCTTTTAGGTCTGGCTCAATGAAACCTACGAACGACTCCAGCACGCCCAGTAACAATCCTCCAATTAATGTGCCTGGCACGTTTCCTAACCCACCGAGCACGACCACAACGAAGGAGATCAATACGAAACTTGAACCTACTGTGGGAAATGCGTAGAAACTCGGAATTAATACGCCACCGGCCAGCGCGGTCAGCCCAATACCGATTGCGAAGGCAACCACGAGAACCTTATCGACGTTGATACCCACCAAACGTGCTGCGGTAAGATCTTGAGAAACGGCTTCGATTGCCTTGCCCATGTAGGTCTTTTTAATGAACAACATTACAAAGGCCATGGCCGCAACTGCAAAGAGAAAAGACACTAGTCTTGTGGTACTAACATAAGCCCCCAGAACGGGTATAGATTCGTTCCCTGACGAAAAAACCTGGACTGTAAGATAGTCGGCCGAAAAAAGCATCAAAGCCAAGTTTTGCAACAATATTGCAACCCCTAGTGTTGCAAAAACTTGTGTCAGCTCTGTCTTGTAGACAGTGAAACGAATCAGCCCCAGATAAAAGCCAACACCAATCAGAGCGCCACACAAGAAAACCAGAGGCGCCCCAAGGTACGGGTTAATACCGAAAACGTTAGTCAACCAGTAGGCAACGTACATGCCTATCATCAAAAACTCGCCATGCGCAAAGTTGACGACCTTGGCTACACCAAAGATCAGGTTTAAGCCAATTGCGACCAAGGCATAGATGCCGCCTAATAATATTCCCGATATAAAAAGCTGAAGTACCGTATCCATGGGGTTGGCCTCCTGGTTAGCCGGATTCGTCAGTTAATCAAACGGCTTCATACCAGGTGACAGGCGGAAAGGCGTCAGGATCGATCTTCACATCGATTAGGGTGACGACATTGCTTTGCATCGCCTCGTCGAGGGCTGGGCCAAATTCCGCTGCAGTTTCGACCCTAATTCCTTTCGCGCCAACTGCTCGCGCAAGAGCAGCATGGTCAACAGGAGAGAATTCGCAGGCGTCAGTGAACGCACCGAATTTGATATTCTCAGCGTGTTTCTGGTAGCCCAAAATGCCGTTATTCAAGACAACTAATACAACGCTTGTTTTCATCCGAACAGCAGTCTCCAACTCTGCCCACGCATGCGCGAAACCTCCGTCCCCAACCACGCAAAACACAGTACTTTCCGGCGCAGCCGTTTTTGCGCCAATCGCCATAGGAAATCCCCAGCCGAGTCCAGCAAGCCCTCGTGGGGTCAAGAACCGCATTCCCGCACGGCGAGAGGTCATGTAATTTGCCACCCAGATCGATGAGTAGCTCGCATCCGCCACTACGACGGAATCGCCGGTCAAACGGCTATCGATCTCAGCCATTACTCTCTCGGGACGCAATGGCGATGCATTCGAAGTGACGAGCGCATGCACCTCCTTTTGATGCGCCTCCTTGCCTTGAGCGATTGCCGCTTCAACTGATGATCGCGACTGAGAGCGTTTGTCGAGGTTTTGCTGTTTTAGTTGCTCAACAAGTGCGTGCAGCGTCGCTTTTGCATCACCTGCCAAGCGGACATGCGCCTCATAGTTTCGGCCAATTTCCTGCGGGTCGATATCGATATGGATGTAGGTAGCAGACTCTGGGTAAAGCTCCCATGAATCGGTGCCATTCTGATTGGTGCGGTTACCTACCAGAACGACTACATCCGCATCGTTGACCAAAGGTCGCATAAAGCGTGTTGAACCGTTGTGCCCCATGAAGTAGGACGCGACGCCCATTGATAACGGATGCGACTCGTCGACTGCACCTTTTCCCATTACCGTGGTTGCCACCGGCAAATGCCCAACAGCCTGCAACGCTTCCAACTCTGCAGCTGCACCAGAGCTATGTACCCCTCCACCAGCAATCACAACCGGACGTTCAGCTTTCGCTATGATACGCGCGGCTTCAATCAGATATTCCTCGCTGGGTACGGATCGATCCAATGGGTAGTGACCCAATGATTTTGTTCGCAGAGGTGTGTCAGGTTGGTCTATGGTTTCAACTAACAAATCGGCAGGCAGCAATAAGGCGACTGGCCCAGGTCGGCCCGAGGTTGCCGCAGTAAAAGCCATATCGATGTAGTCGTCTATACGGCTTGCATCAATGACGCGTCGTACCCATTTGGACACCGGACGGAACATTGACTCATGATCCAGTTCCTGGAAGGCGTTGCGATCCAGTTGATTGCGACTTACATCCTGCACCAGCGCGATCATTGGTATGGACGCCTTCAGTGCTTCTGCCATGGGCGCAACCAACAACGCTGCCGCAGGGCCATTTTGAGCCGTGACAATACCCACCTTTCCACTGAGACGGGCATACCCATCAGCCATGTAGCCGCCGGTGTTTTCTTGCCGATAGGCAACCTGCTTTATGTTGAATTCATGGCTGGCCAAATGCACTAAAGACGGCAAGCTCTGCCCAAACAGGCAGGTCACACCGTGTCGCTGCAAACTGGCTGCAATGCGGTGCGCTACCGTTTCCGAATAAAGCAGCCCGCGTGAATGAAGGGCATTTTTTGCTGCTGGCGAAGCCATAAGTTGTCTCCTGAGGTTTGTAATTGTCGTGCTGAAAGCTTATTTCTTGTACATTATATAAAATATAAAATATTGTCAATCAACAAATCTTTAGCTGTCGGCATATCCCATGCGGCACTGATTTCCCCGCTAAAATTGGATAAAACCGTGAAATGAGGCTTGCTCTTGAATAATATTGAACTAGTAGTGCCTGGCGAGTCAGAACGACTTTCAGCCCGCAGTCTGTCAGCGAGAGTGCACGACACCTTACGAGACAAGTTGGCCGACGGCGAATTGCTGCCCGGCCAAAAGCTGACCGGACGCGTGCTGTCAGAGAAACTAGGCGTCAGTCAGACACCCGTACGGGAGGCTATGTTGCAGTTAGTCGCCGAGCGCGCCTTAACAATGAACCCTAATCGCTCACTGACCGTCCCACTGCTGAACCGAGACAAGTTTATCGAGCTTCGTGACTTGCGCATTGTGCTCGAGAGCATGGCAAGCCGCCATGCTGCAATCGAAGCCGATGCGTCCGTGATAAAGAAACTCGAGGAGCTGCACAAGAAGATGATCAAAGCGAAGCGCTCGGGCGATTACCAAACGACGCTCCGCTTGAATCGCTTATTGCATTTTTCAGTGTATGAACTGTGTGGAAAAGAGGAATTATTCGCAATTATCCAATCGTTATGGGCGCGAACCGGGCCATACCTCAATTTTCTCTACGTCAGCGTAGATCCCACATCTTTCGATGGTCATCCACACGAAGCACTCATCGAGGGCTTGCGTACTCACGATGCTGACATGGCCGAGGAGGCAGTCAAACGCGACATATTGGATGGTGGAAAGGCAATTTTGGATGCTTTGTGAAGTACCCGGCGTACAGAGAGTTTCCGACTATGCAGGCTCCTTCCATCTTAAGACAGTTTCTGCGGTCCTCTTTTACGCAAGCCAAGGCGGTGTTCCCAACCTATGGCGGGAAATCACGTTCGAGATTATGTTGAAACACTCGTTTGTGGCATTTAAGCGTGAGACGGATAGCAGCCGCCCTCCTCTCTTGCTCGCTGACCATCTGGCGCGCACACGTAAAATTTACGGCATCACTGCCGCCAGAGTCAGTGCGTCAATGTCTTAGGATGACTTCGTAAACATGACTGAGCTTTTGGGGGTAATCGACGCCGCTGATCGACGAGTTATCACATCTGCCGAGCTTACTCGACATCACCGAAAACTATTGGCGGCCCTTGAATAGACGTTGAAATTGGCACCCCAGTCTCGGCGCAACTGGCAATATCCAATTTCGCCGACGTGGTTAAATCTTGGTTTTGCGCCGATAAAATGACTCCATTTTTAACAACAAACGCCTGACCAAACTTACTAGTATAGAGAGCCATCACGGTAGCCGGGCTTATCTCAGGTGCCTTGAGCGTAGCCAATCCACGTCGCACATCCATCAAAATTTTCGTTGAAGCCGTCCGCGCGGCGATTATTAGCGGAGATTCAGTTCCTGCCGTAGAACTCTCCAATATTGTCGCGACACAGGTTGTCCGCCCCGCTGCCGTGTTATAGATTTCCGATTGAGCTGTGAGTGAATACTGTTGAGCTAAAACGTTAGATCCTGCGGCAATACCCACACCAGTTGCAATCGTGGCCACATTGCCAACAATGCCACCAATGGCACCCACTACCGCGCCTCCTAGCGTTGCAGATTGAAGATCAAATAGTCCGATCCTCGCGTCATCAGCACGATTTAAGTAAATCGAAGCTTGAGCATTCAAAGCAGCGACAAAGTCATCCTTAACTTTCGCGTGCTGAAACTGAAATGCAAACCGTAGCGGCTTAGGTTCGTCTATTCCGTTATCGTCGTCACTCTCGACCGAATAACGATACTTCCCATCGTCGCCAGCGACCTGAAACACCGGATATGCCGCCCGAGGAAAGCTGTGGCACCCAGCCAGCCCTAACAGCGCAATACAGACCCCTATCTGTCTAATTTCCCTCATATTTCAAGCCCCCGCGTAATGATTTGAGTTATTTGCGGAAAACCATCAATAGCCACATGTGGATTGTGCGTTCGATTATAAAGATCAGTCAATTAATAATTAGTAACAACCCAGAGAGATACTCGCTAACAGCCGTCCTTGGCAATTCCTTTTATTGTGTCCCCTAAAGAATAAGGATTACGCCAAAAGACCTAGGCTTTATAACTGCTTGACGCTAATTTTGGGTCAGCATAAATTACAGCAAAGGCTAAGATTCGCCAGGCATTTTTTGTTCTCATAATATGCATTCAACAAATCATTATGAGCACGGTCTGATTTACTGAAAAACTCAAATTCGAAGCAGTAAAGCAAAACATCGCCCCCGAAAAATCCTTCGTTTAGGTTGCACCCGATTACGACGACCAGTTGGTACTGGCTTCGATAGGTTCGCACTACAGGTTATTGCCTCTGACATTTCTAACGCTATATTTTGGTCACGCTCATCTACTGAACCTGAGTTCAATTTCGCTTGTAGTCAAAGTTGGACGCAAATAAAACACCTTCAGCTGCTGCAGACTTCAGTTTATTCCAATGGATAGGAGAATAGTCATGGCGACCGGTCAAGATTTATACAACCTTGCGATGCAACACAAGGGTGAGAAGTACGCGCATACGCCTGTGCCCAAGGATAATGCCAACTGGAAGGGCCCATGGGACTGTGCCGAGCTCGCCAGTTGGGCTGTTTTCCAGACAACGGGTGTGCTTTACGGCTGCACCAAGAACGATGCAATACCAGCGGTGGCTAATGCTTACTCAGGCGCATGGGTGCGCGACGCGAGCAATCGCCAGCTCGGCGCCACAACGCAGGACGCTGCCAACAACACGGCGGGGGTCATCCTGATTCGCCGTCCGTCTACGCCAGGCGGAATGGGCCATGTAGCCATCTCCAGCGGGAAGGGCAAAACTATCGAAGCCGCTGGCGTAAATTTGGGCGTGTGTGAGCGCACTATCAATGGACGCCTTTGGCATTTCTTCGCACTGATCCCAGAGCTTACCTACGCAGCAACCGACTTCGTCGCCAAGCCAAAGCAGTTGCCCATGCTGCTTGAATTAAAAGACCCGCGGATGACCGGCAAGCTGGTCAAGCAAGTTCAGCAGGCGCTGTCCGACAAGGGAGTTAACCCGGGAGTCATAGATGGCGAGTACGGCCCACATACCGTGGCCGCAGTCGAAGCATTTCAGATGATGAACCGCCTCGTCGCAGATGGCATGGTTGGGCCTGCGACCGCAAAGAAGCTTGGCGTAAACTGGCCAGACCCAGGTTAGCCCGGCCCTCCCTCCTGTACAACTGCAGGGCGCTGGAGGCAAAGACATGAGCGACTCAAGTCACGCCACTGCCGGGGGGCAAGAATCTTCGGAGAAAAAAGGCGGTTCAGTGCCAGTGGTTGAGCCATCTAAAGCACCGCCTGACGCCATTCAAATGGAGATTGCCAAGCGTCGTAAAAATCTCGGCGGCGAGGAGCCATTGTCTGACAAGGACCCAATCTGGGGTATAGCGCTTTCTGGCGGTGGAATAAGGAGCGCAACCTTCAGCTTTGGGGTTCTACGCGCGCTGGCACATCGGAAGCTGCTGCTGCGCTTCGATCTACTCTCCACGGTTTCGGGGGGCGGGTACATCGGCGCCACAATAGGGAGTCTGTTTCATCGGGCAGCCAACGGTGATGAAGCGCGCGCCGTTCAAGACGCCATCGACGGGCAGTTTCCATCGCCGGATGGCGGTGAGAAGTCCACAAGTTGGTTTCTTTGGTGGCTGCGAGCAAACGGTCGGTATCTTATTCCACAGGGCGTCAAGGACACGACATTCGCTGTTGCGCTGTATCTGCGCAATCTTGTCGGCATTCACTTTGAACTCGGCCTCATTGCCATCTTGATTGGCTTGTTACTGGCTGCAGTAGACCTGGGTGCGTGGTGGACCATCGAACAGTTGGGCTACCAGTTTGCAAACAAAGATTTCTTCGCATGGCTTCGCTGGATACCAAACTGGCTGCCAACGATTTTTCTTTTGCTTCCCTTCGTGGCTCTATGTGCTGCTCGATTAGGGGCCGCGTATTGGGCGGTACCTTGGGCCCAGGTACATGCGCGTGGGGTTAGTGTAGGCTCAACGGATGCTGCAAATACCTTCCCCGCGACAAAAATCGCCGGCAAGTCTACCGCCCCAGCCAAACCCAAAGTGAAGACACCATGGATCATTTTGGGTGGTGTCCTCGTGACAGACATCGCGCTGAGCATCATCTTCTGGAAGTATGGAACGACGAGCACGGGTGTCGGCAATATCGTACGAAACGCCCTTTGGTGGACGTGTTCGGTACTGGTTGCTTTGTGGGTGACGGGCGCCTACACCGCACAGCGGCAACTTCTGAAGGCGCGCAATTCGGCAAGTGCGGCGCTTCAGACGGACGAAGCCCGAAATGTTCTGACCAAGCGGCTTGCCAAAACACTTCGGTTGATGATGGCAATCGTCCTCGTGGGCGTGGTCGATCGGGTCGCATGGTTTTTGGCCTTCAACGAAGGCTCGATGGTCAATGTAGGGCTGACGTTGGCACTGGTGGTGGCCGTTCTGCGCGGGTTGATGCCGCTGGTCACCAGTTTCGCGGCTAAAGACGGCATGGGCGCCTCAGCTGTGCTCATGCTGGGTCGGATCGGCGGCTACGTGATGATCTTTCTGCTCACGTCCTGGTGGGTTACGCTCGTTTTCCACGCGGTCTTGGGCGCACTCTTCTTTGGAAGGAGCCTGGACTATGCAGGTGCGTGGCTCGTCCTTGGTCTGCTCGCAATTCCGATCATCGGGTACGTGGTCTTCACCGGGCGGAACCTGACCTTTCTCAACCTCTCTTCACTCCATTATTTCTATAGAGCTCGTCTCGTGCGCAGCTACCTGGGCGCCGCGAATCCGAGTCGATTCGGCGCTGCTGGTGAGCTGGGCGCCATCTCGCAAGCTAGGACTCAGATGGGGATGGATCAAACAGTCACATCAATCTACAAAGTGAGGGCGGACGACGACATTTCACTGACGAGATACCGGCCACAAGACTCTGGCGGGCCCATCCACCTCATCAACGTGTGCGTCAATCAGACAAAAGACCCGAGAGGCGGGATATTCAATCAAGACCGGCGCGGGCTGGCGTTGACAGTCGCTTCTGGAGGCCTGATGCGTGAGAGCTTGAACGACTGGACACAACTTTCCAAGAGTTCGGGCATGAGCGTGGGCCGGTGGATGGCAATTTCGGGCGCCGCAGCCGCGCCAGGAATGGGCTTTCGGACCCAAGGAGGACTAGCCGCACTCATGACCTTCGCCGGCGTGCGCCTTGGCTATTGGTGGAGCAAGGGAGAGCGAGAAGGCACACATGAGAAGGTAAAAACGAACCCATTGTCAAAGTCTATGGGCCTTCTTGCTGAGGTTTTCGGAAAATTTGAAGGCACAGCTGGGCCCGATTGGTTCCTTACAGACGGAGGGCACTTCGAGAACACGGGTGCCTACGCGCTTTTGGCGCAGCGTGCGGAGGTAATTGTAGTGGCGGATTGCGGCGCAGACCCACACTACAAATTCGCCGATCTCGAAAATCTGGTTCGGATAGCACGCGTTGACCTGCACGCGGACATCCAGTTCCTCCGGCCGAAGCCGGCGTCCCGGCAACCGGGCCAGAGCGCGTTGCATCCGCAGTATCGGTCCCCCAGCTGTCTAGCTGAACCGTCTGAACTGGTCGGGTTTTTCGGCAGCATCAACGACTTGGCTTCAAAAGACGGTACTGCATGTCTTGCGCTGGCGAAGGTGGTGTATGGAGGTGAGCGGCCCGGTAAGGGGATTCTCATCCTTATCAAGCCGAACATCTGCGAAGGGCTGCCGGTGGATCTGGTGAATTTCAAGCTCCAGTATCCAGACTTTCCTCAGCAGCCTACGGCCGACCAATTCTTCTCTGAAGCACAGTGGGAAAGCTACTTCCTGCTTGGCCAGTATCTTGGCAGCACATTAAATTGCAAATTCATTGAGCAAGTTCTGCTCAACCCTGACGAGTTCTTCGAAGCGGACGATCGCTCGCCGTTCGAGGAGTCGAACAAGCAAGCCAAAGCAAATTCCTCTGGGCTGGCAGAAGCTGGGGCTGCCATCAGTCGTTTGCCTTCCCGCATCGGTCAGACGGCCGTGGGTACCACACTTGGGCTGGGCGCCGCCGCAACGGTTGCAATTACCACCTGGCAAGGCATCGATGGTGTACGAACATCGTATGCCAGGAAGACCGAAGCAGAGCGTGCGGCGCTCAAAGAGTTGACGAGCCTTTGGGCAAAAGTACCGGCGCCATTGTTCGCTAGAAAAAACCCCCAGCAGGCGTCGCTTGCTCTCTCAGACCTGGCTGCAGCCATCGTTTTCTCAGCGGACACGCTATGCCCGTCGGATGAGGCCAAGTGGTTCACGGACTCAGCAGTGGCCACTCAAATCACAAGTGACGCCATCGACTTGTGCAAGGACTCAATGCGGAAGAACAAGGGCAAGGATGCATCTGCAGGCTCTGCCTGCTACATGCTCGTAGAAGCGTCCATCCCTGACCTTCAAAGCTCCTTGCCTAAATGCCTCTCGTGGAAAAAGCGCAGTATTGAATCCGTGCCGCCGCCGTTGTACTGGGGCTTAGACTACTCGGCTACACGAACCATAGACTACTGGCATCCATGTGAGCCGTTGCGGGCAGAGTTGTTGGCTGCAGAGAATGTATATACAGACGAATTTGGATCGCTGCTCGCGAAAAGGAGCACAGAGATCTACAAGTCTCGATCCTCGAATGAACCTTCTTCCCCGAAAGAATGTCGGGACGGCACTCCGAACAGGCTCAATGCGTTTGATATGCTGCGCCTCTACTTGAGCGACAGGGTTTTCACCCTAAGTAAGATTCTAGCCCCGTCTGTTACTGGTGCCGGGCTAGCGCCGCAGGGACACGCCTCTCAGGCCCCTGAAAGCTCCGCGCCCTCCCCGGTTTTGGGCTCTGCGGGGTTGGCCGGATCCACAGATACGGGCTCAGCGGCGCCAGCGGCAGCACCACCAGACCAGAACATAACCGGAGTGACACTTAAGTCCAACTCACTCAATGAGTTGGCGCTGCGCTTCGACCAAAGCGACAATTTTGTCACCACTGCCAGTTTGAAGCAGGCCGCACCTACCACTGGCGCCGGCTCAGAGACGCCAGGCGCGATCACTGCGCCGCAGGGGGGCACTCCTCAAATCGTGGGAGGCCAGGCGCATCATCAAGTTTTTGGTTCCACGACACCGGCACCACTGGATCCGAACAAAACTGAATCGGCGCAGAAGGCCAGTTCAAACAGAATGTCGAACCTACCCTTATGCGTAGATGGCAAGCTGCCCACGAGTATTCCCACCGTGGAGGCGAATGTGGTCTGCAAGGGCATTAACGTGTTCGTCCAAACGTTTGGGCCTGACCAGCAGTCTCAGCTTGCTTGCTATCAACAGAGGTGGGAAGCGTTGTTGGCGGCCAAGCCTCTGCCTATGGAAGACGTAGTCGAAACTGCGCTTCATCAGAACCGCATCATTCCGGCACCGATTCGACGGAACGAAATTCGCTACCACGGAAGCGATTCAGAGCTCTGTGCGATGAAAATCAACGAGGCAACGGGAAATGCGTTCGTCGTGAAGCCCCTTAGCGCCAGGCTCACTCCATCTCGACGCACGCTTGAGGTGTGGGTGGCCCCTTCTGCGAGTGCAAAGTCAGAGCGATGATGTGTGGAACTGAACGATGTCTTTTTGAGTGAACCATTGTTCCAAAAATGGCGATCAGCAATATTGGAACAATGTGTTTTCTACCGCAAAGCCTGGCTACACACGTTTGCAAATCCGCACCTATACTGGTGAGTCTTTACAAAACGATATAGCCCAAACCCTTCCACGCTTACTCAATAATTAACAAGAATTATGCTGATCGACATCATCGCAGGCGCACGTCCTAATTTCGTGAAAATAGCGCCCATTATCAAGGCGTTAAAGGCGCGCACTGCTGATGGTGGCCCGTTGCGTTATCGCCTGGTTCACACCGGACAGCATTACGACGCAAAAATGTCAGGGGATTTTTTCGAACAACTAGAAATACCCCTGCCCGATGTCAATCTTGAGGTTGGTTCTGGCACGCAAGCCGAGCAGACCGGCAGCATTATGAGCAAGTACGAGGCGTTGCTGCTGCAGCAGCCCTGTAATCTCTGCCTGGTGGTTGGTGACGTCACGTCCACCATGGCGTGTGCCATTACCGCGCAAAAGCTGCACATACCGGTCGCACATGTAGAAGCAGGCATTCGTTCAGGCGACTGGACCATGCCTGAGGAAATCAACCGACTGCTTACCGACGCCATCACCAACTGGTTTTTTACGACAACCGATGAGGCCAGCCGCAATTTACGGCAGTCTGGCATCGCTGAAGATCGTATATTCATGGTGGGCAACACCATGATCGATAGCTTGCTCGCTAATCAGCACAGGTTGCGTGTGCCTGACTTCTGGGAAAAGCTGCAGCTAAAGCAAAACAACTACTTCGTCGTCACCCTGCACCGCCCTGCCAATGTGGATAAGCTTGCGTCGTTCTCGGAGTGGGTCGACGCGATTGTTGAAGGTACGCGTGGCATGCCGGTGATCTTTCCTGTTCATCCGCGTACGGCTAAAACCTTGCAAGCGTTGCACGACTTCCCGCCTTCTATAAAACTGGTCGACCCTCAGCCGTATCTGGAGTTCAACTATTTGGTAAAGCATGCGTTGGGCGTTATTACTGACTCTGGCGGCGTTACGGAAGAAACCACGGTGATGGGGGTTCCGTGCCTGACATTGCGCGACACCATCGAGCGGCCTGAAACCGTTACGGTTGGCACCAACGAGCTTATCGGTACCGACCCAGCCAAGCTTAAGCCCGCGCTTGATCGCTTGTTTGCTGGGCAATGGAAAAAAGGCGCCATCCCTGAGAAGTGGGATGGTCATACCGCCGAGCGTATTGTGGCGCAGCTTGAGGTGTTGCTTGGTGAGCGCACCGACACAAGTAAGAAGGTGTGAGAAGTTTGAACTTGCCCCCGGTTTTCGTAGCCCTTAGCTCCCGGGTTTAGGCGGCGGCTTTGTACTGACTCGCCAGCCACTGTTGCTGATATTGCATAGGGCTCATGTACCCCAAGGCAGAGTGTAATCTTCGGTGATTGTAAAACGTTATCCAATCCATCACTGCAGCAATGGCCGCCTGGTGTGTGCTGAACCTTTTGTCCTCCAAACTGGCAAGTTTGAGCC
>JACCEP010000021.1 GCA_013416395.1 Alcaligenaceae bacterium | reverse complement strand
GTCAAGCACATCCTTATCCTGAACGGCGCTTTTATGCGTTACACCCGAGGTAGGAGCCGTATGCGGTAATTCTGCACGTACGGATCTGTGCGGGGGGCATCGGGAAACCGGTGTCCCTACCGCGACCCGTTGAAGTACAAAGCGGCCGCGTGGGTCGCCGCCTACGAAACCGAACCCCACTGCGTGTGTACGAGTACGTTCGTCGCATCTTTGACCGTCACTTGCAAGATCATTCGGATACATGCAAAAGCTTGCAAAAACCTGGAGAGCTCTTTAGTTTATGCGTCCTTACTGCGAGCCAAGGCGGGAGGCCATTCATGGAGTATGTGCGTGAATTTCATGGCTGCCGCACTCATTTTCGGTTCCCCGTTGTGCACTTGCGCCACTGGTTCAAATTGTGGGATTATCTCGAAAAATCTGCGCAAAAAAACCCATTTGCCATGGTGGTTATGGCGCAGCCTTTAGCTGAAAAGCACCGTAAGGGCGCGCCCAGGGTTGCTGCCAAAATCAGGCTTTTTCATTTTCTTTCTCAGCTTTCCTATGCGCCGCATGATATGCAACAGCTCGCGCGGATTATCGACTGGTTTTTGGTGTTACCGAACAATCTTCAGGAAATTTTCGATCAGGAAATGCAACTACTCAAAAAGGGTCTCAATATGACATTCATCACGAGTTTTGAGCGAAACGGGATTAAACAAGGTATGCAGCTAGGCTTGCAAGAAGGACGACTGCAAGGTCGGGAAGAAGGTCGAGAAGAAGGCCGCAGAGAAGGCGTGCACGATATGCTGCGGGCACAGATAAAAATAAAGTTTGATGTGCTGCCTGAGTGGGTTGATATGAAGATTAAAAAAGCTGATGCCGGCGATCTTCAACGTTGGATATGCAGCGTGATAAAGGCCGAACGTGTCGAAGACGTATTTGGGTAATGGTAGCCCGCATGCCTTCACACGTGTTGTTGACCCAGGCCATGCAACCACTCAAAAAGGTTCTCAATATGACATTCATCACGAGTTTTGAGCGAAACGGAATTAAACAAGGCCGAGAAGAAGGTGCATACTTTACCAATATCAATACCTTACGGACACTGATAAAGATAAAACTCGAAGTGCTTCCCGCGTGGGCTGAGGCAAAGATAGAAAAGGCCGACGTTGGCGAGCTTCAGCGTTGGATATACAACGTAGTGAAAGCCCACCGGGTCGAAGACGTATTTCTGTAGCAGGCTGCGTTTGTCACATGGGCTTCTTTGAAGTACCGCTGAAGCGGTCGATTCCGTTGAACGCGCGCCGGCATCTGTTAAAAAAGCCCACGCGGCCCGCTTTTGTTAGATCACCTTCTTCAACGTCGCAATCGTGTAATCGATTTGCTCTATCGTGTGCCGGCAACTCATAAAGAAACGCAGGCGGGCGGCTTTTTCGGGGACGGCGGGGTACAGGATGGGTAGTACGTTTATGCCGGCGTCAAAAAGGGCTTCTGACAGCTTTAACGCTGACACCGTGCTGCCCGTAATAACAGGGATTACCGCCATGCCCATGCTATAGCCCGTGTCTACACCGGCGGTTCGGGCTTGCTGCAAAAAGTAGGCGGCGCGTTGTTGTAAATCATGTACGCGCTGTGGTTCTTGCTGCATGCGGCGCAGGGCCGTTAGTGACGCGGCAGCCAGGGTAGGGGCCATGCCCACGCTGTACAAAAAGCCGGGTGCCAAAAACTTCAGGTGTTCAACCAGTGCGGCTTCGCCGGCAATATAGCCGCCACAGCCGGCCAGCGCCTTGCTGAATGTGCCCATCCAGATGTCAACGTCTTTACCGGCCAAGCCAAAATGCTCGCGCAGGCCGTAGCCACGTTCACCCATTACGCCAAACGAATGGGCCTCGTCCACCATTAAAAACGCGTGGTGACGGTTCTTCACCTCGATAAAACGCGGCAGGTTGGGGATATCACCGTCCATGCCGTACAAACCTTCCACCACGATAAGCACGCGTTCAAACTCATGGCGTTGGCGCGACAGCACTTCGTCCAGCGCTTCCCAGTCATTGTGCGCAAACGGCAGGCGGTGTGCGCCAGACAGCTTAATGCCCATGAGCACACTGTTGTGGATGAGCTCATCGTGCAAAACCAGGTCTCGCGGGCCAAACAATTGGCCTATGACCGATACATTAGTGGCGTGTCCGCTGACGAACACCACCGCAGCCTCGGCATCGTAGACGTCGGCAATGGCCTGTTCGAGCTCGCGATGAATAGGGCGCTCACCGGCCACCACACGGCTAGCCGACACTGACGTACCGTAGCGGTCAATGGCAGCTTTAGCCGCTTCTTGTACCGTTGGGTCTGACGACATACCCAGGTAATCGTAGCTGGCGTAATTGATGTAGGTACGCTCGCCGACCCGTGTTTCGTTGCCGCCCTGACCCTCATGCACCTTGAAAAAAGGGCTAGAAAGATTCATGCGTGCACCGCCTTCATTCAGAATGCGCAATTGCTGGTAGCCCGGCATCAGATGAAAACGGTAAAACTCTTCGGGAACAGTATCACCGGGCTTGCCTGGCTTACGCTTGGCCCGAGTCCGTGCAGGTGTAGTACCAAACGGCCCAGAACCGTTTTTGGTCGCGTTGGCACCGCGTTGTGAACCATGCCCGGTACGTGCGTTGGCCGCAGAACCACTGCTTGCGCCATGGCTAGCGCCGTCATGTGACGAATCGTCATCAGCGTGTTCGTGACGCTCGGGCACAGAGCCAGAGGCCGTCGCCCAGTCCGTGGCCAGACCGGCTTGCTTTAGTCTGCGCTCCAGCGCTTGCTGGATGAGCTTATTCTTCAGCTGAGCCGTCAAGCCGCCGGGCTTTCCTTTTTTAATGTCCATGCTTTTATTGGATGATGCGGCGTTTGTCGTCGGTAAGGTTGGATTCTAAGTCTTCGGCGAACTGCTGCATGTCATCTTCGCTCATGCGCATAACGTGCTGATTAAGTAGGTGTGACGCCTGTTTTTGTACCGCACCGCCTTCATCGGCTGCGGGCTCGTCGCCGCGCAGCTTACTGATCAGCTTATCGGCCAGGCCTGCAATTGTGGGGGTTTCGCCCAGCGTCATGACAGGAAGGCGAACACCAAAACGGCTTTCAAGAGCCAGCATCAACTCAACACCTAATAGTGAATCAAGGCCCATATCGTACACCGACTTGCTGGCATCGATGCGCGCCACGGGTAAACGCAGAATATCGCTGAGTTCACCCTTGATGACTTCTTGCACGTGCAACTGCAGTGATTCTTCGTCCAGCGTCTCAAGCAACTCGGCAAAATGCTCGCCGCCTTCGTCGTCGTGCTGCTGCCCGCTATAACGGCGTGCCAACTCACTGAACTTGGGTGTGCCAGCCACAGGCATAAAGCGCTGCAGCGCCTGCCAGTCGAATTCCATAACGGCAAGACCCGAACGGTTGGCTTGCAGCATGCGCTCGAGCGCCTTCAATGCCGTTGCCGAGGGCAGAGCGGCGCCGCCCATACGATTTTGCAGAGTTTCTTTAATCTTTTCGTTACGGGCCAGAAAACCTACATCATCAATGGCCCCCCAGCGTGCGCACGTGGCAGGTAGACCCTGACTACGGCGATAGCCGGCCAGCGCTTCCAGCCAGCTGTTGGCAGCGACGTAGTTACTTTGCCCGGGGTTACCGAATACCGTCGTGGCTGAGGAATACAGCACAAAAAAGTCTAGCGGCAAGTCATGAGTAAGCGTATGCAGATGCAACGCGCCCAATATCTTTGGTTCTAGCACGCGCTGAATCTGCTGTGGCGTCATGCCGCGCACCAGGCCATCGTCAATGACGGTGGCCGCGTGGACAATGCCTTTAAGCACAGGCATAGACGCGGCGGCGTCGTTGATGATGGCAGCCAGTTGCGCCTTATTGGTGACGTCGCAGGCAGCAGCAAGCACTTGCACGCCTTGCGACTCAAGGTCGGCAATGGCCTCGCGGGCTTCATCGGTGGTTGCACCGCGACGGCCTAGCAAGACCAGATGGCGTGCGCCTTTTTCTACCAGCCACTGTGCGGTACGCAGGCCAAAGCCACCCAAGCCGCCCGTTACCAGATAGCTGGCGTCGGCAGACAAGGACAGGCCGGGTACGGCTGCTGCACGCGCACGATGGATCTGCCGTAAAGGGTGGTGATACGTGACCACGATTTTGCCAATCTGCCGCGCCTGCTGCATATAGCGGAAGGCATCGATCACATTGTTGGCGTCAAACGTCTTGAAAGGCAGCGGTGTGAGTGCGCCCTCGGCAAACAGCTCAACCATTTGGCGGAATAAGCGTCGGGTGAGGTCGGGTCGCACCTGCATGAGCTGGTCGGCGTCAATGCCAAAATAGCTGATGTTGTTACGGAATGGCCGCAGGCCTATGCGTGTATTTTCATAAAAATCGCGCTTGCCCAGCTCCAGGAAGCGGCCAAACGGCTTCAATACACGCAGATTGCGGTTAATCGCCTCGCCGGCCAGCGAATTGATGACCACGTCCACGCCTTCACCCCCAGTGTCTGCCAGAATTTCATCGGCAAACGACAGCGAGCGCGAATCATAAATATTTGTCAGCCCCAACAGGCGCAAGAAGTCGCGCTTTTCGTCCGAACCGGCGGTTACGTATATCTCGGCACCCATATGGCGGGCCAGCTGTATGGCAGCAATGCCCACGCCGCCAGCGGCACCATGGATAAGAATACGTTCGCCCGGCTCCAAACGCGCCAGATGCTGAAGCGCGTAATACACGGTAAAGAAGGTGCTGGGGATGGTGGCGGCGGCTTCGGCACTCATGCCCTCGGGCACGTGGGCCACGGCAACCGAACGCGTGAGCGTGCGCGTACCAAAACTGTGCGGGCCAAAGCCCAGCACCCGGTCGCCCGGCTTAAAGCCCGCAACGCCCGCACCTACTCGACGCACCGTACCCGCAAACTCCAAGCCCAGAGACGGGCCTGCGTAGCCGGCTTCCACAGCCTCATCCGACAGCATGCCCATGGTGTACATGACGTCGCGGAAGTTAAGACCTGTGGCTTCCACGTCAACTTCCAGCTCTTCGTCAGACGGTGCTGGCAGATGCACGGCTTCCCAACGGAGATTACGCAGCTGTCCAGAGAATTCAAAGCCCAGGCGGCACGATGTTTCAGTTTTTTCGGTGTAGGCCGCACCCGCACCCGCACCCGATTTAGAGGTAGCAGCAGATGCGGCAGTAGATACAGCTGCAGAGGCAGTTGCTTCCACAACAGCGCTAGTCGTGGCCTTAACGGTAGTAGCAGTCGCTGCTACGGTTTTGGCAGCAGCCTTGCCTTTGCCTTTCGTTGTAGACGCCTCGACGTTGCCCTTCTTGGCTGCCGTATCGGTTTTTTCTTCCGCAGTAACAGCCCCGTTTTGCTCGGGCGCAGTTTGGTCTCTTCTAGTGAAAATGTCTGCAGAGATGGGCTGAGGTGCCGGCAATTCACGCAAACGCGGTGCGAAACGAGCGCCGTCTGGTGTGCGGATGATTTCTTGCTCAGCATCATTGGCGCCGAACTCTTCAAGCAGATAGCCTGCCAGCGTATCAACAGAGACGTCAGCCAGCGCAGGCAGATCCACAGCCCGCACGGCAAAGCCACTGGCTTCGTTCATAAGACTGCGCGCAAAACCCCATACAGCGGCGTCGCTCAGCGCATCAAGGCTGTCACGCATGGGGTTGCCTACAGGCATAAAGCCCGCCGTCGCCTGTGAGCCGATAACCCAAATCGTTGGCGTAGCGCCCGTGCTTTCGCAGGCTTGCGCCGCTGCGGCGGCCAATGCGCAACGATCTGTCTGTTGCTGCACGATGGAACCAAGCGTATGCGAGCTGTCGCTGCCCAGACCCGCCAGCAGCACAATGTGCGCCAGCGGTGCTTGGTCGTGTGACAGCCCATTGATCAGGCTTGCAAGCGAGTCTGTGTTTTGCGCAGGCATGAGCACCAGCTTTTGCTGCTGCGCAGTCAGACGGCTCTCGAGTGCATGGGCGAGCAGGGCGGATGGGCCTTGCTCGTCGGCCAGCACCAGCCAGGTTGAAGGCGTGGTGCTAAGAGTCGTTATGTCGATGCCAGAAGTGGCAGAGGTAGCCGTACGCGCCATCAGCACATACGGACCAGACTCTATACCCTCGGCAAACTCTAGTACCTGAACGTCAGACCAGCCGTGCTGCGTCAACGCCGCCTGCCAAAAGGCGGGGGGCTGCAGACCTGTGATACCGTCGCCGGCAGGGGCGGACTCGGCGTGGGCACCGCCCAGTACCAGATTGTTCCAGTACGAGGTATGCATGCCAATAAACAACAACTGCGCGCCCGGCGCGCTGCGTGCCGTGGCGTAATCGAGTGCGGCGTGTGCAGCCTCTGCTGATTCAAAATCACCTGCCAGCATGATCAGATCCGCTACAGCTCCGGTTTGCATTTGGCCGCCACCAGACCCATCAATATGCGTTAGCGTTAGATCGGGAAACTGCTCCTGCAGCCCGTGTGCCGCGTCAATAGCGTCAGCATTGGTGCTGGCAAAGCCATAATCTGTCTGGCCAAAATCTACCACCCCACTACAGTCTGCCGCGAACAGAGGCTCACCTGTACTGATTTCCAGTACACCAAGGCGCTTGCCAGCCGGCAATGCGCGCTGCGTTGCGCCAATCGCATCATGCAGCAGACCAGCCAAACTCGCCTGCTGATCATCACCCACGACCTGGCGCAACATGCTCGCGCCGGACAGTTCGCGTGGGCGAACTGCGTCCCAGGTGGCTTCACCCACCAGCAACGAAGCCAGGTGTGTACCCGTGCGGCCCACTGCGAAAATCAACGGCGCATAGTCTGGGTAGTCGCGCAGCAAAGCGTTCCAGATTTCTTCGGGCTGGGTGTCTACGTCTGGCGCGGCCAGCTTCCAGCCAGCCTCAA
Organism: Alcaligenaceae bacterium; assembly: GCA_013416395.1. GTDB lineage: Bacteria > Pseudomonadota > Gammaproteobacteria > Burkholderiales > Burkholderiaceae_B > Allopusillimonas. The sequence goes on along the minus strand of JACCEP010000021.1, from coordinate 18,098 downwards.
CAACGTCTGCCTCGCCGGCCTGCACAGCCTGCGCCAGCAAAAAGTCGAGTACAGGGCCAGCAGCCGACACCGTGCGAGCCAGCGCTTCAACCGTGGTGGCGCTCAACAACCTGTCGTTATCAGCCAGCGCCGTCAGGGCACGCAAGCTGTAGCGTGCCGCCAAACTATCGAGCAGCGGATCCAGCTCGTGCGCATAGCGTGCATAAGCGTCACTATCGTGCGTTCTTGTGGCAAGAGCACCCAGCGCCTGAGCCAGTGCCAGCCCGCTCTCATCCACACATACGGGCACCGCGTCGCCATGTACCAGAGGGCGTGATACCCGAACGTAATCAAGGTAATCCAGAGCAAGAACCGCATGCTTTTGCAGCATCACACTGCGGAATCGTGCGCCGCGCAGGGCGGCGACCTGCTGGCCCTCGGCGTCATATAGACTGAAATCCGCCTTAAGCGAGCGAGGCCCGCGCGTAGTGATGTGGGCGCGCACATAGCGCGGCACACCAGCATCTATGCGTAAGGCCAGGCGTTCAACCTTGACCGGCACCATAGCAACGGGCCGCTCGACCTGTGTTTCAGTTTTAAGCAGCTGGACAACCAGCTGGAAGGCAGCATCAAGCAGGGCGGGGTGCAAATGCCCTTGCTCAACCTCATTGGCGATGCAGGCAGGCACAGCCAGCGATGCCAGCACGGTAGTTGCATCTAATGCCCACACCTGCTCAACCGCCTGATACGCCTCACCATACTCCAGCCCGACAGCGCGCGCCATGGCGTAATGCTCAGCACCCGAGCAATCAGCGGCGCGCTCAGGCACGGCCAGCAGGCCATCATTTAATAACAGCGCACCTGGCTCCTGCAAAATGCGTGCAGAAGCGTGCAGCGTCCAGCCTTCGGTACTGTTTACCGGCTTGCTATGAATAAGCATGCGGCCATCGTGGGCCTCACGCCGCGTACGCACGCGTTTGGAAGGCTCCGCTGCCAGCAGCAACGGGTTGGCGATGTCGAGTTCTTCAATTTCTGCGTACGACCCGGGGTGGGTCTGCAATGCACAGGCCAGGAAGATTTCAGCAAAGCCCGCACCCGGAAACAGCACCGCACCGCCCACCGCATGGTCGGCCAGCGTGGGGTAAAGCAGGGTGTCGAGCTGGTTTTCCCACTCGCCTTCCTGCTGCGGTACCGGGTAGCCCAGCAGGTAATGCACCTTGCGCCGGTACAGCAAGCCCATGGCATCGGGCGTTACGGCGTGCCAGTAACTGTCTTTTTGCCACACATAATGCGGCAGAGCAATAAAACGCCCCGCTACAGGAAAGAAACCCTCCCAGTCGCTGGCTTCGCCTGATAGCAGTATTTGGTCGGCGGCATCGAACACCCGCTTGGGCTCATCGTGACGACGCTTAAGCGTCGTGAGCACCCGGCCCTCTTTGTCGTGGGCGCGCAATGTATCACGCACATAACCGGCTAGTACCGCGTGGGGGCCAATTTCCACAAACAGATTCGACCCGTCATTGACCAGTGCATCAAGCGCCTGCTCAAACAGCACGGGGAAACGAATGTTTCGCCACCAATACGTGGCATCAAGCTGCTCCCCGGTAATGGGCTCGCCCGTTACCGTGGACATCATGGGGATGGAGGTGGCGCTGGGCTTTAGCGACGCCAATACTTGCAGTAGTTCAGCCTCGGTAGGATCCATGGCCGGGCTGTGGAAGGCATAGTCCAGATCAAGGCGCTTGAAACGAACTTTCTTCGCCGCGAGCACCTGCTCTACCGTAGACAGGCCTTCAGGTGAGCCCGCCAGCGTGCAACCATTGGGGCTGTTATAGCCCGCCACACAGGCCACGGTATCAGCAGGTAGTTGCGACAGTAATTCCATTGCAGCGGCTGCACTGATGGCGGCCGCTGTCATTTGGCCATGGCCTTTGGTGGTTTCCTGCAGACGGCTGCGCTCAAAGATAACCCGAACAGCCTGCGTCAGCGTCAGCGCCTCGCAAGCCCATGCTGCGGCCACTTCACCTACGCTATGCCCCACAACCGCCGAGGGAATGACACCGCGCGCACGCAACATTTGCGTAATGCCCACCTGCAGGGCAAACAGCGCGGGTTGTGCTGCATCGGTATGCGCATAGCGCCCTGGCTTGCAGTTGACCAGCAACTCATCACGCAGCGAGTAACCCGCGCGTGGCTGGAACAAGGCGTCGACCTCGTCAATCGCCTTGGCAAAAACCGGGTTCTTCAGCAGACGTGGCCCCATGCCTTCCCATTGTGAGCCATTGCCCGAATACACAAATACCGGGCCCTTTTTATTGGTAAGGGCGGTTTCCGTGACGACGCCTGGGGCTTCGCCCGTTTCACTGTCGGCAAACGCCTGCAACGCATCAACGACATCTTCGAGCGATGTGGCAAACACCATGGCACGCTTATCGTGCCATTCGCGGCGCAGCGCGGCGTGCGCGGCAACATCGTACAAATCTGTTTGAGGGTATCGACGCAAATAGTCTGCCAGAGCCGCTGCATTGCCCTTCAGGCTTTCTTCGGAGCGTGCCGAAACCAGTACCGGCACTTCCGCAGGCCGATGTGCGTAGGCAGGCTCTCCGGCGATAACGGAGTTATGAGGGTCGGCGCTTTGCAGCAACACATGCGCATTAGCCCCACCAAACCCGAATGAATTAACGCCTATCGTCAGCCGGCCCTTGGCCTTGAGCGGCAGGTTTTCAGTAACAATTTGCAGATTCCAGTCATCAAGCTTGATCTGCGGGTTTGGCGTTTTTACCCCTATGGTCGCCGGCACCATGCGGTAATGCATGCTGTAAATGGCCTTGACCAGGCTGGCTACGCCCGACGCGGTTTCCAGGTGGCCCATATTGCTCTTGACCGAGCCTATGGGCAGCGGGCCTACGCTGCGGGCCATACCCACAGCCATGCCAATGGCACGGGTTTCGATGGGGTCACCCACTGCCGTGCCCGTACCGTGGGCTTCGACGTAATCGATTTCATCCGGCGAAATACCGGCTCGGGCCATAGCCACACGCATTAAGTCAGACTGGCGCGTGCACTTGGGCACGGTCAGCCCGGTTTTGTTGCCGTCAGTATTGACCGCCGAACCAGCCACGATCGCGAGAATGCGGTCGCCGTCAGCCACCGCCAGATCGTAATCTTTAAGCAGAAACAGCCCGCCGCCCTCAGAGCGCACATAGCCATCGCCATCGGCATCAAAAGCGCGGCAACGGCCGTTAGGCGACAGCATGGTCGCCTTCGAAAAACCAATAAAACCAAAGGGATGAAGATGAAGGCTGATACCGCCAGCAATTGCCATGCTGGTTTCGCCAGAAACGATGGACAAGCACGCCTGGTGGAACGCCACCAGCGACGACGAACAGGCTGTATCAATGGCCATGCTGGGACCGCACAGGTCAAAGGCATACGACAGCCTGTTGGCGGCGATGCTGGATGTATTGCCCGTGGCGGTTGATGAATCAGCTGCCCCCAGGTCGTCCACAATGCGGTTCAGGTAATCATCGGCTGAAATACCCACGTATACGCCGGTGTTACTACCCTGCAGGTGAGAGGGCGGCACGCCTGCGTTTTCAATGGCTTCCCAGCACAGCTCCAGCAGCAGACGCTGTTGAGGATCCATGTTGGCCGCTTCGCGCGGTGAAATACCAAAGAACTCAGGGTCAAACGCGGATACGTCGCCGATGGAACCGGCTGCAAACGTATAGGAAGTACCAGGGTGCGACTTGCCCGGGTGCAGATAGGCGTCTGGTTCCCACCGTCGAGGATCGACATGGGTCACCAGATCTTTGCCCGACAGCATGTCGGGCCAGTAATTCGCCGAGTCTGTATCTGGAAGCCGGAACGACATCCCGACAACCGCTACTCGTTTTCCCATGGTTTCCTTACTTTCTATTGCGTGCGTTGCTTTAAAGCAACGATAGTTTTAGTGGTCAGGGGCCACCGTTTTGTGCCCGTTATCTGCCGCATTATAGAGGGACGCAGTGAAGCCAAGTATTGTAGCAAAATGCGTTACTGTTCGAGGTGACGTCCGATGTTACGGATTGCGTCACGCAAGCAATAATTAGTTGGTAAATCAATTGGCTCAGGTATGCTTTGCTAGGAAACCTTAAACGAGTGTGGCCTAATAGGTTGATTCGTAGGCGAACTCGTCACTTTTCCACACGAACGTTTCAACTAATGTTTTGCTGAATTGTTGTATGATTCTGGCCACATTTCCTCAGGTTGCTCGGTGCGTAACGAATAGCGCTGATTCTGATAATTTATCAATGATTGACATTTCGTGCATGGCACCACCATCCACGTGAAGTTGGTTTTTACTGTTTATAAATGACATTCAAGAATACCTCTAAAACAAAGACCCTGGCCATATGGATGGTAGTGGTCCCCATGCTGTTGGGAGTTCTTTACTATACGGTGTTCGCGGCTGATCGTTACGTAAGCAGCGCCCAGGCAGTGGTAAGGCAAGCGGGGAGTGAGTCATCTGCCCCAATGCCGGGGCTGGCGTTGATGATAGCCGGAGGCGTGAACCCGTCTTCTCGCGAAGAAACGCTTTATCTTCGAGAGTACATTACCTCGATTGACATGTTGAAGGTGCTGCAGAAAGACCTCAATTGGAATGACCACTACAACCAGCAAGCTCTTGACCCCTTGTACTGGCTGAGCAAAAACGCCCCGCAAGAAGACGTTCTTAATTTCTACAGGCGTGTCGTGCAGGCCCGTTACGATGAAACAACAGGGCTTCTAACGGTAGAGGTGCAGGCGCTTACACCAGAATTTGCTGAACAGGCGCTGCAGGCCATACTTCATGAAAGTGAGCGCTTTGTTGACGAGCTTTCCCACAATATGGCACTTGAACAGCTGCGTTTTGCCAACGAGCAGATGGATTTGGCCCGAGAAAACTACTCCGCCAAACAGCAGGAGATGATTGATTTTCAGAATAATAATGAGCTGCTTAACGCCCAGGCGTCAGCAGAATCCAGGGCCACCATTATCGGTACACTTGAAGCTGAATTAACCAAAGAGCGGGCCAATTTGAAAGCTTTGCTGTCTACACTTTCCAGCAGTACCCCCCAGGTGAGACAGCAACGGGTCAGAATTACGGCGTTAGAGCAGCAGTTGGACGCAGAAAAGCGTACGTTAACGTCCAATGCCAAAGCCGGGGGGAAGTTGAACACAATCGCTGCTAAATATCGCGATATTGAAATAGCGGTGGGTATTGCAGAGCAGAGTTACAAGACGTCCGTTGTAGCTGTAGAGACTGCACGTATCGAAGCGGGTAAAAAGATTCGCAGCCTGGTAAAGATTGTTACCCCCAACATGCCACAAGAAGCGGTGTACCCAACGCGGGTTTATAACCTAGCTACCTTGTTTATTGTCTTGTTATTGATTTATGGTATTACGGCGTTTGTTCTTGCCACCATTGAAGATCACCGTGATTGACGGTATACCTATTGCATTGATTTGGCGAATTTTATGAATACTCAACGAGTTTTCCACAAAAATGCGTGGCTGCCGGCGGGCCAGAAGACGGGTGCTGTACGACGCGCTATGCGCGGTTCGGTGCTCGTCTTACTTGCGGTGGCACTTGCAGGTTGCGGCGGCAGCTTTTTCTCGGCCTCAGGCCCCACGAAAGGCGCCATACTCAAGCATAGCGACGATGAAACGCCTCCTTACACCTTAGTCGAACTGTCGGCCGACACAATAGCGCCTTACATGCGACCGCGCGAGCCCGTCTTGACCCCCGCTGTGTCTGATACCCCCATGCCTGAAGTTAAGCTGGTTTCTGGGGATGTTTTGCGCGTGATGGTTTCAGACAGTTCAATTGAGGGTGCATTGTTTGCACCACTTTCGACAGGTGGTACAGTTTTTAACAAGGTGCGTATAGATTCGAAAGGCAATGTTTCATTGCCTTATTTAGGTCGGCAGAAAGTGTCAGGCCTCACATTAGGTCAAGTCGAAGATAAGCTCCGTGGTACCGCCGCCCAATATGCCAGCGATCCACAAGTGCATGTTGAGCTTGTATCAGACCTGTCTGGGTCAGTGCTGGTGGCTGGTGCTGTTAAATCGCCAGGTCGTTTTTCAGCCCTCGAAGGGCCTCTTACCTTGCTGGACGCTATCAATGAGGCAGGTGGCGTATTGTTAGAACCCCACTTGGTTAGGGTTATTTTACGCACAGGTAAAAAGGTAGAAACCTATAGCTATCAAGATATTTTGTCAGGTGGTAATCACCCCGTGCCACCTAGATCCGAAATCATCGTGGAGCGGGCGCGACAGCGAATTGTTGCAATGGGGGCAGTGTCGAAACCTGGGTTAGTGGATTTGCCGTCTGACAACCCCAGCCTGCTTGAAGTGTTGGGTACCGTGGGCGGGCTTAACGAGCGCACTGCGGATGCGCGTGGCGTATTTGTTTTCAGGCTTGAGGACAATAAGCTAAGTAGCGAGCCACTGGCTAAGGTGTTCAGGCTTGATCTTCGCGATCCCGCAGCCATTTTCCTCGCTCGTAATTTTTTGGTTTTGCCAGAAGACGCGGTTTACGTAACCAATGCCCATTCGTACGAGTTCCAGAAACTGATTTCGCCGATTGTTCAAGTACTGATTTTGGGTAGATCGGTAGACGCTATCGGTAATTAACAATGAGGAAGAGATCTCCGCTTAAAATCGTTAAATCGGTACTGTTCGCACTGGTTTTGCGTGAATTGCAGACTCGATTTGGCGAGAGACGGATGGGTGCGTTCTGGATTTTGTTTGAATCTATGGCCCATATTGTGCTTATGATGTTCGTATTCGGGGTAATTCGAGGCAGGCACGTACCTGGGATGGATTTTGCTGTATTCCTGGGGGTTGGGTTGATGCCGTTCTTTCTGATGCGCAATATTGCACTAAAGATCATGGATGCCGTCAATGCAAACAGGGCCTTGTTTGCCTATCCAAACATAACGCCCTTTGACACGTTTATAGCCCGCGCTGTTGTCGAATTTTTGATTATGACGTCTGTGTACGCCATCATCATGGCGGGCATGGCGTTATGGTTTGGCTATGATGTGGCCATTCATAAGCCCTTGGAATGGTTTGTCTCATTGGCCACGGGTATTTTATTTTCCTTCGGGCTGGGTTTGATATTTTGCGTAGTGGTTGAAGTAATGCCAAACGCAAAAAGTATAATCCGCTTGTTTTTCATGCCATTGTATTTTTTATCAGCTGTCATCTTTCCATTGTGGCAAGTGCCCGGGCAGTATTTGCATTTGCTATTGTGGAACCCGTACTTGCACATCATTAATAATTTGCGCAGCTCTACTTTTTCTCAATACCCCAACATTGATGGGGTCAGCTTTACATATCCAATGGAGATGGCACTTATTACCTTGTTTTTAGGATTGGCACTATACCGCTTGCGTAGACGCCAACTTGTGTCGATATGATTGAATTGCGTAACATTACTAAGTCGTATCTACACCATCGCGGCGGCCGCAAGGTGATATTTCGCGACCTGTCGCTGGTTATACCGGCGGGCATAAATATCGGGCTCATCGGTCGCAATGGAGCAGGTAAATCTACAATGATGCGACTGCTCTGTGGGCTGGATACGCCTGACAGCGGGCAAATTATTACCGATAAAAGTATTTCCTGGCCTGTGGGGTTATCGGGCGGGTTTCAGGGCTCGCTGACTGCCCGTGAAAATGTAAAATTTGTTTGCCGGGTGCAAGGCGCCAGAGGCGCAGAGCTTCACAGGCTCGTAAAGTACGTTGAAGATTTCGCTGATATTGGCGAGTATTTTGATCTGCCGGTAAAAACCTATTCGTCCGGTATGCGTGGCCGAGTAGCCTTCGGTTTAAGTCTTGCGTTCGATTTTGACTACTATCTCGTTGACGAAGCCATGTCGACAGGCGACGCACATTTCAAGAAGAAGGCAGCCGATGCTTTTAAAGAACGCACAGGCAAAGCCAATGTAATCCTGGTAACCCACGGGATGACACAAGTTAGAACCATGTGCGACATTGTGTTGCTGCTTGAGCATGGAAAGGTTATACAGTTTGATGATGTGGAAGAGGGTATCGCCGCATACCAAAAGGGTGCGAGCTAGGCCCCAGGGCATGCAAAGACTTAAAGAGCGGACGCTCCTTGTAATTCCACGATGCCAAGCGACAAGCCTTTCTCATCATCTTACGTGGCTTTATTCTCCTATTTTGTATTCCCTTACGCATAGGCAACGTCAAGCTGCGCGCCTTAGAGCGCTGTTCATCCACCTGACGCATATCCATCCGTAGATCCGTCACATATCTAGCTTTCGAAATAGCGCTAGATGTGGGGTTAATGTTGCACGGCTTGCCAGTTTTATTGCGGTGCAGCGGTATGGTGCGGTACACTTGCAATGCTGCAAATTCGTTTGTTTTTATTTATTATTTGATTTCTTAATGTAAATATATGTCACCTTAGTGTTGTGATTACATATGCATCAAATGTTGCTTATCAAGTCCTTTAATACAAAAATTTCCGTCTGCTGGCTAATCATTGCTCCTATGGGGATGGCTGTGCTGTGCTTCATGGTGTCCGCGGCTGATCGCGGTGCCAGCACGACAAGAAATGTGGAACTTCAGGCTGTCAAGGATATGCTGGCCGCTAACTACCGGCTGCTCATGGACTGGTTTTCGGGTGAGTCCTCTTATTGCATGTATTACCCGGCCGGTGCAGCCACGTCGGTGGCGACACGCGGTTCAGACGAAAATTAGCAAAGCATTTGGAAACAAGATAGGTTAGGCAAATACGTTTTTAATCACTTAAGGTATTAGCCAGATACGCACGTCATGTGATGTGAGGTTGTTGAGACGAGGCGGTAGTGGCATCAAGGATAACGACGGCGAAGATGGTATTGCGACCTAACAGGCGTAATAATAAAGGAAGGTTAATATGCAGTTCTCCTGAATCACAATGATAAATGATTAGGGAGGACTTTAAGGATTGGTATTATGAGAACAGTAATAACGTATGGCACATTCGACCTTTTTCATGTTGGGCATTTGAATATTCTTAAACGGGCGCGCCAAATGGGTGACCGACTGGTTGTGGCAGTGTCTACGGATGAATTCAATTTGAACATGAAGAATAAGGTGACAGCCATTCCTTATGCTGATCGTAAGGCTATTCTTGAACAGTTGCGCTGCGTCGATCTGGTCATTCCTGAGACCCACTGGGAACAAAAAAGCAAAGACGTCGCGAAGTACGGGGTTGATACTTTTGTCATGGGCCATGATTGGGAGGGGAAATTCGATTTCCTGATGCCACACTGCAAGGTGGTCTATCTGCCACGTACAGCAAGCATTTCTTCCAGCGAGATCAAGCTACATATTGCCAGCGGTGAGCGCACTCAGCTTCGCGCAGTCATGGTGGCCTAGAGGCAATCACTGTTGCTTAAAGCGATTATACAAAGCGATACTCGCACCATTGGCGTTGCAGCTTTCAAGGCTTGCAAAGGGATTAGAACCATGGAGGGACCGGACCGCTATTATGTCGAGCCATCTCTGCGGCACATCGGTTGGAAAAAGGTGATCGCTATCAGTTACAGAAGGTGACTAGGTAATTCGCCGATATCAGACTCAAGGGGTTGGAACATTTATATATAGATTGAAGCCATCTTTTTGCTCGCCCGCTATGATGAATGACAGTCATCATTACCTGCGCTAACGAAACCGCAGAGTAATCATACCGATGCTATTCATTTTCTGGCTGAAGACGATACCATAAAACGGTAATATCAACGGGACTAGCTGCGTGTCTTCAGATTTTCGAAGATTGTGCAGTGTATTTGCTTTTTTGGTGAACATTTTATGATTCTTCGTTCAATGGCTGGATTTGATTTGGACGCGGAGAGTAAGGTTATCGCAATTGATTATGAGTGCTGTAAGATTTTCTTGAGATAAACGATATACATATCTTATATTTAATAAATAGACAACACGATAAACCATATAATAATAAAAACCATAGGCCTGATATCTTCGCGACTGATAACAAGCGGAGCGAGAATTTTAATTTTTAAATTCTGTGTTTTGATGGAATATAATTTCTATGTGTGGCGAATGCCGAATTCTTAGAGAAACCGCCTCTTACTACTCGAGGTGATCGAGGTCGGTTTGGATTACCTAATATATTAAGATAATATGATTATGCTTTCTGTAAAAAATCCGGAGATAGCATTTGTGGGCTGGAACCCCTTTCAGCTGCTGCATGTCCGTAGTTTGATTGAAGCTTTGCCAGGTGCTTGTTTCATATTGGAAAAACGCAAAGACTATGCGAGCCAATTCGATGCCGACCTATTGGCTGACCCTGATGTTCCAGTTCTTATATGGCCTCAATCTAAAATGAGACAGTTAGATGGGATGTTTGATATTATAGTTTGCCAAACACCATTTACAGGAATTCAGCATTTCCAGAACACTAAAATAGCCATGATCCAGTACGGCTATGCAAAAGAGCCCCATAACTATGGGGCCTGGCGATCGTTGGCCGATTTGAATCTAGTGTACGGTCGATTTGCAGCAGACAAGATTAAGCATTTTTCCCCTGTTGAAGTCATTGGGAATCCGCGTTATGACAGTTGGCAGGATGATGGTTTTCAAGCTGCCGCACGAAAGAAATTCGAGCGAATAATAGATAATAATCGAAGGACTGTGTTGTATGCTCCTACTTGGGGCTATTTGTCTAGTGTCGATGAATATCTACACGTCGTATATGAGTTGTCAAAAAAATATAATGTTCTGGTAAAGATGCATCACAATACCGAGTTGCTAGAGCCCAGTAGAAGAGATAGGATGGATTTAGCGCGTGTTTCGCATTTTGGTGCCAATGATAGTTTGCTTGAATTATTAGCAGTTTCTGATTTGTTGATCTCTGACTATAGTGGTGCGATTTTTGATAGTATCTTTTGTAGGAAGCCAGTGGTTTTGCTCGATATAGATATTCAACAAAAGGTAGGAAATAAAATAGATGAGTATAGTCTGGAGTATGCAAGGAGATCCGAGCTCGGGTGCTTAGTTTCAAAGCCTTCCGAGCTTTTTTCGGCAGTTTCCAAAACTCTTAATGACTCTGCTATAGCACTAACGAAAGTCGAGGAGTTGAGAGCAGAATTGTTTAATGATTCTCCAGATGCGACTAAACGAGCAAGCGACGCCCTAACTGCACTTGCTTCTGGCGCCTATATCCCAAATCAAATTCATTCTTATATTCGCAATGCTATGCTAGAACTTTATTCTTCTAAAGAAGAACTAGCAAGAGCAAAGAGGAAAGCCAAGCGCCAGCAGGGTCAAGGATGAGTTCATGGCAATAAATAAATTCTTTAATAATAATGTGCCGCGAGTTCTATCGGGCTTAGGCAAAAAAGAAGCGAGCTTGAGGTTTCTTGACCGAACTGATGTTGATACGCTTTCTTTGCGAACAATTAGATTTGCAATTGAATTAGCGGAAGAACTCGATGATGATAAGCGAGTTCGTCATTACGCCGACATAGCACTTCGTAATTATCCAAGCAATAGTTTAGGTTATCTTGTATGTGCTGAATATTTAAGAAAGAATGGACAATTAGCCGAAGCAGAAATAATTCTAAAGAAGGGGCCGAAATCCAAAGCAAGATCAGTTGCTTTAACGAAAGTGTATCAATATGAGAACGATAAGAAGAAAGAGACGAGCACTGCCTTTAGCAACACCGATGAGATCTTCGAGTTTTATTATGAAAAGGACTCGCTAGAAGGTGCGCAGAAGGCCATAGATCAAATTAAGTCGGAACTACAGGCTCAGGCATTTAAAGCGAAAGGTATTTCTTGGAGATTTTATGGATTACAAGCCAACCTTTTGTTGATATCAAAGCAATATAGTAAAGCTTGTCAACTGCTTGAGTACATGCCAAAAATAATAAAACGACCATTAGGATTCTACCTACTACTTGTTGATTCTTACAAGGAGGGAAGAAATCATCATATGGCCTTAAAAACTTTGCTTCTAGCTCAAACAGTATATCCAGATGATCACCGCATTCTATTACGTATATCTGATAGTTATAGAGATAATGGTCGAATGGAAGTCGCATACATCTATCTGAAGGCAGCCCAGAAGTGTAATCCGAAATTTGGAACTGTCCGTAGATTAGCATTTGAAACAGAGATGCAATTAGATGGTGCTGAAGAGTCTTTCGAAGAGATTTCGAAATTTACTTCCTTTGAATTGATGAAGTTTTTGCCGTCAATTAATAGATCTTCTGTCCATTTTTTGGGCGACCCTTCTATCATTGCTGGATGGAGGGAGTCTGCTAGGCGGTCGCTGAGAGATCACCCTCTACGTGATCCATCTCATTTCAATAAGATGGTGTCGCTCGCTATAGAATCGAGATGGCTTAGCGATGCGAAAGATTTGCTTTCCCAGGCACAAAGTAATGGATTGATGGCTCTGCCACGAATAAATAACTGGATACGCCAAACAGAGTTAAGATTAGGCAAGGTTACCGAGATTTTGGAGATTGCGTATCATAATGAGCAATATGAAGAGTTGATCGGATTGCTTGATGGCGTGCCAGTGATTGTCCACACGGCTCAGATAGATCGCTCTAAAATAGTAGAGTTATTCATCGCGAACGCCTTTTTTTCCGAACCATCCAGGCAAAAAGATACTGGCGAAACCATATTTTCCTTTATGGGTATTGTCTATTCGTATTTATTGGATCGTCGAGATGTGTTAATTATCCCTCGACATCAGTATAACGTTCGAAAGGTAGTTAGGCGCATGTCAGCTCGTGGTATCAGTTATCATACCTGTTCCTCGCTGGACCCTACATGGTTACATATAGCTGCCACCCCATTAGCTAATCGTTGCTCATTAGATCATCAAGGGTATGCTGGCTATGCTAGTATAGCTTCCAATTTTGATGCTATAGATGCCGCTACGCGGAATGTCGATACTCAGGCGCTAGTAGATAATCAACAGACTATGTACGACCTTTATGCTTTAGGGAATGTTTCCAAGTATTCGCAGAATGCGAAGAGAAAAGCAATTACTGGTGACTATGTTTTTATTGCAATGCAAGTTTCGACGGATCCTGTTGCATCTTTGGCTGCGGTTAACGGTATAACGTTATTAAGGACTGTAGCGAATCATTTTCGAAATAGCTCTACTCGCGTTCTAGTAAAGCGACATCCTTACTGTAAGAGCATTGATGTTCAAGACACTCTGGAAATATTATCAAGAGACAATTTGATTGAGATATCGGATGCATCTGTGCACGATTTGATCGATGGCGCTAAGACTGTTTATGCAGTGAATTCGGGGGTTGGACTGGAGGCGTTGATTCATGTAAAACCCGTTGTAGTGACGGGGCAATGTGATTACGCGTATGCAGTTGCCGCGCAGGCTGGGTCATTGGCCGAGTTGCAGCAGATATTAGGCAGAAATCTTAGCGCTCCAACGGAACGTATTTTAAAGTTTCTTTATTTTTACACAGAACTATATTCTATATCTAGTTCTGATCACATGGAGATTCAAGATCGGCTGGAGCAATGGTTAGATTCTGACTTTCCCGAAGAGGTGCTTACGTGCGTAAATGATACGAGAGATGAAAATTCACGAGAATTTATCAATTAAGATAAATGACTCTTTCGCTTTTAGCATACTAAAATACCTATAGATTGAGTAAGTTATACGTTTGGATATTTGAATTTTGATCTGCCACACGGATATCCCGCTCATTTCATCCACAGATAGTGATACTAAATGTTATGTTCTTCGTAGTCGTGATTTTGAACTATGTGCGGCGCTAACCATCTTGGATGAGCTTTACTGAGATGTTTGACGCTGTACATGACACAGTCGCCGAGCCATTTTGATTTGTTATGCTAATGTTATGTGAATTCGAATCTCAGAGAAATCTTATTATGCCTATAATACGCACGCTTTCCTCTTACAGTGACAGCAAAGGAAATACCATTATCTTTGATGGCCCAGCAGTCGAAGTGATGGTTAATTTTAAAGGTCGTAACAATGCCCTGAAAGTAGATTCTGCAGCGCGCATCAATTTGCTTGAGGCCGCTTTTGACAGCGATAATGGATATGTCGAGATTGGCAGTTGTAACATAATGAAGAAAGGCCTATTGGCGCATATTCGCATTGGCTTGGATTCCTCAGTGAGAATCGGCAATAATGTTACCTGCACGTCAAGATGCATGATTTCGGCAGTTGAACGATCCCACATCACAATCGGAGATGAATGTATGATTTCGTCTTCGAATGAAATCAAAACGGATGACTCACATCCAATCTTCGATGTAACGACAGGCAAGCGCCTTAATATGCCACGAGATATTGTCATAGGGAACCATGTGTGGCTGGCGCGGCGGGCGGTCGTGTTAGGTGGATCTTCCATAGGCGATGGTTCAGTGATTGGATACAGCGCTGTAGCGAAGGGCTCTATTCCAAATAATTGTATCGCCGTGGGAGTTCCAGCACGGGTCATCAAAAGAAATATTGCTTGGGAGCGGCCTCATCTTTCGCTAGTGAAGCCTCATTACAAACCTGATGCCAGCTTCGTAAAGAAATCTGCTTACTGGAATTTAACAGAGGATAGCTCAGCGGTAGAGTAATGGCCCGAAATCAAATAAGCACTCACCTTCCACGGGATTTTTTCCTGACATGATCCGTATCTGAGCGGCCTGTTGAGATGGGGCGTGCAACCGTATTTACTCAATAGAAAAAATCCGCATGAGTATTTATCTAGGCAACACACATTTAATCGGTCCAATAAGTGGTAGGTGCCCTGTCAGTTATAAGTCTAGCAAAGATAAATAGTAAAGCCGTCTCAGGGGCGTCAGATGATCTCCAGCACAGTGAGGGCGTGAAAACGATTGGGGCACTTACTAGCATACTTCCACAGCAACAAAGGTTTCTCTCTCATAAAAGCGAGCACGATCGTTACTTTAAGCGTAAGCACCCGCTCAAGGCCGTCTTCACAGGCCAGGCATGAAAATTGACGGTGACCGAGGATTAAAACACGACGTTCCAGGGCAGCATTCGTCAACGCGGTTCACTGGGTGATCGGCAATGACGGTCAATACATGACGCAAGTAATCATCGGGATTGATGTCGTTCAACTCGGCCGTACCGAGTAAGAGGTACATGGTGGCAGCGCGTTCGCCGTCGGCATCCAACCCTAGAAATAGGTAATTATTGTGATAATGCGAAACTTTGCGTTATCGCAATTATACGCAATTGTAAATTATACGTAACCGCTTTGCATTAGTCGCCACAGATGGCGATATGGCGAGCTTTAGCGTGTCTCGTCCAAAATGGTCAGGGATGAAATTTGTTTAACGGCCCTTCAGTAAACGATGGGTATAAGTAGCCCAAGCAGACACAATTTAGGGATGGCTGTTAAGAATACTTAAAGTGCGCGTTATAGTTTAGACTTTAAGTAGCAGCGAAAGGTAAGGGTTTTTTAAATATTGCCAGTCCAAGTGGCTAAGGGTTTTAGGTGATTATGAGTATGAATAATTTAAAGGGACCTCATCATGAAGTTATACCCGCAACTGAATCATCGCGCCTCCTCGTTTTCTTTGCTGGTACTAATAAGACAGATGGAAGATTTGATTTCTGGAGAGTCGGCAATTCACAAACTGATCATAAGCTTTTCCTTAATAATGGAGATAATGAATGGTATCAGAACGGGATTCCAGGTTTTGCCGACGATGCAGTTTCTATCGGTAAAAAGATCGAAGAAGTCGCAACTTCATTGGGCGCTATCGATATAATTCTGTTCGGCATAAGTATGGGAGGCTATGCAGCTGCTCTCTTTGCGAAACTCATAGGTTGCCGCGCTATGGCTTTTGGATTTGATAGTAGGTTGCGGCTGCCCCACACTCGTAGCAGGCAGATAGCAAAAACAGTACCTCTCGTATTCTCGGATCTTTCCACAGTTCCAGGTGATAGTTCTACCGCCATTCTCCATATAGCTGGGGAAGCAGACGCTATGGACTTGATGGCGGCATCTCATCTGCTGAACAGTCCTGGCATTACCACTTTGACATTAAGGGGAGTCGGGCATGGCGGTGGACCGTTCATTGAGCGCAAATATGGATTATCTGCATTTATCCAAAAATTTTCCAGCAATGGAATTTTACCCGAGATCTTTGAGAGAGGTCGTGCTACGAAAGACTGCGTCCTCGTAGATCATCTGGTTGCACTCCATATCTGTGCTAAGCGTAAAGATTGGCTAAAGGTCGAGGCAGCGGCCCATCTAGTCTTGGGAATAGATCCTAATAATGAAACGGCTCATTTCTGGCTAGGTACCGCATTCTTGGAGAGTGGATTAATTAATGAAGCGATACGACATCTTTCAATCGCGGTTGGCTTGACGCCCCATTTTATAACTGCACAATATAGATTGGCGAGGGCATTTATGACACTTAAAGACCATGATCGTGCTAAATATCATATGCAAGTATATGCCAAATTAAAACCAGATTCAGCTGCAGCTCAATTGTTTCTTTCGGACCTAACCAGGAGCGAAGGACGTTTCGATGACGCCAATGCTATATTACGCGAGGCCTTTAATCTCGCACCTGAGAATCAAAGTGTGTTGCGCAGAATGGCTAAGTATACTGTCTCGGTATGACCTTTTAAGATAGCTAAATTCTAAGAGATATGGTTAATTGTGTTATTAATTATTTGCATATGAAAATATAGTTTGCGGCGAAATTCTTATTTTAATCTAATTGGTTTCTACTTTTGAAAAGCAAGTTTTCACATCGCTTATTCGGAAGGATATTGAAAATATTAATATTGCTTGCACAATTGATTGTTTTTTAAACTTGAAGTGACCTGCCCCCAAAGTTAGGCACAAAATCAGGTAGAGTCCGTTTAAAGGGATACGGACATGAAGAAACGGTTTACCGAAGAACAGATCATCGGTTTCATCAAGGAAGCCGAAGCGGGCTTAGCTGTGGATGCGCTGTGCCGCAAGCATGGGTTTGGCAGCTCTACTTTTTACAAGTGGAAAGCCAAGTTTGGCGGCATGGATGTCTCCGACGCTAAGCGACTCAAGGCGCTGGAGGATGAAAACGGTCGATTGAAACGTCTTCTGGCTGACAGCATGCTCGATAACGCCGCGCTCAAGGATATCGTTAGCCGAAAGTGGTAGGCCCACAGGCTCGTCGTGACGCTGTGCAGCTATTAAAGCAAGCATGGCAGCTGTCGGAACGACGTGCTTGTGGGCTGATGAGCATCTCGGTGTCGGTACTACGCTATCAAGCGCGGGCCGATCGTAACGGCGAACTGCGCGAGCGTATAACAGCGCTGGCCCAGGAGCGTCGCCGCTTTGGTTATCGTCGTATTCATGTGCTACTTGAGCGTGAGGGCTGGGCTGTGAATGTAAAGCGTACCTATCGGATATATCGACAAGCAGGATTGGTTGTACGCAAGCGCAACCGTAAACGTATCGGTCCAACGGAACGGATTGCGCTGACATTACCTGATCAGCCCAACGATACGTGGTCGATGGACTTTGTGCACGATGGCCTGGCCGATGGCCGGTGTATTCGTTGCTTAAACATTGTGGACGATTACACCAAAGAGACGCTCGCCATTGAAGTGGATACGTCGCTATCGGGCGTGCGTGTGGCGCGCGTACTGGATCACATCGCCCTGCACCGCCCCTTGCCTCGTCGACTTCGTGTTGACCATGGGCCGGAATTTACGGGTTTGGCGATGGATACGTGGGCCCAGCAGCGAGGCGTGACACTGGCCTTTACTCAGCCTGGTAAGCCTACACAAAATGCGTATATCGAGAGCTTTAATGGCAAATTCCGCGACGAATGCCTCAACGACAATTGGTTCACGAGTTTGTGTGAAGCGCGTGTACTGATTGAATCGTGGCGTCAAGATTACAATCGTAAGCACCCGCTCAAGGCCGTCTTGACAGACCGGCCAAGATAACGGCCGGTGACCGACGATTAAAGCGTGACGTTCCAGGGCAGCAGTTCGTCAACCCGATTCACCGGATGATCGGCGATCACGGTCAAGACGTGGCGCAAGTATGCATCAGGGTTCACACCGTTCAACTTGGC
>JACCEP010000020.1 GCA_013416395.1 Alcaligenaceae bacterium | reverse complement strand
GCCAGCGAAGCGGCGCATCTGGCGCTGCTGCTGGCCGTCGGGCCGAAGTTCGTATTTAAAGGCTTGCAGACGTTGCATGGCTGGAATTATATTCTTGGCCTATGAGTAACGAAAATGATATTCGACATGGTAGACACTGTGTATTTATGATCCACGTCCACTTGGTCTTTGTGACCAAATATCGGGGTGAGGTGTTCACAAAGGAAATACTCGACGATCTGCGTGACATATTTTCCAGCGTCTGCGCCGACTTCGAGGCCGAACTGGTGGAGTTCGACGGCGAGCACGACCACGTTCACCTGTTGGTGAACTACCCACCCAAAGTGGCCGTCTCCAATCTCGTGAACAGCAGCAGACGCCACACTGACCGCCCAAAGGACGTCTGCGGCGTCCGTGCTATCCTTCCCCAGCCTAAAGGCCGAGGCTTGCCGCGCACCGGGTCAAGCCTGGTACCCAGACCTTACCTATCCACAAAACCATCAGCGGCCAATTTGTGATTACGGCCCCTTGGGCAGGTGATCCTAATTGCCGATCGGCAAGCGCTGTCGAATGCGAAAATTCAGGACAGGCGCAACCAGGCCCGCGAGGCAAAGCTAGCGTCGCTGAATGACACAGACAAGCGTGACTACGTTACGTACCTTTTTATTCTGGGGATTGCCCAAATGACGTATGGGGTTTCAGGCAGTACGAACAAAGCTCAAGAAATGACCCGCTCTGAATTTCAGTCTTACCTGAAAAATGCGGGTACGGAGAAAAGCGAATTGCAGAAAATGCTTGATTTCTTCGACCAAGAACGCGGTGCTGGAACGCCGTAGTTTGATGGTTAACTGGTGCTGCTTTGGATGAGTACATCAACCATAAATGTTCCTAAACGGCCAGGTAGAAAAAATTCGGCTTACTTCTGAGCAGGCATAAAAATCAAATTTTCACCTGCGTCGCGAAGTACCGCATCTCGAATTGTCGTGTCGCCTGTTTGCCAAGATCGTGCCGACTTTAATGCTATTTATTTTTTAGAGTGATTATCGTTCGGTTGCGAAGCCGAGCTGTTGAGGCCTGCGTCTTCCTCTAGCATGATTAGTGCCCCGAGGATGAGTGCATGCATACCCTGAATCAATTCAGTTTCCATCTCCGCTTCTTCCGCTGCACGGTCTGCTTTCACGGTGGGTTCTTGTCCTGCTACCGAATACACCGTGTCGCTTACGGCGATGCAGTGAAATGCCACCGTCGCAAGTAGCCAGCGTGATTTTTCCTCAGAAATTCCGTACGTACAGGCGATATAGCTCTGGTGCTCTCTGATTTTTGCGAGCATAGGTTCGGTTGCCGCCAGTCTGCGAATCACATAGGGCGTTAGCCCCGGATGGGCCTTGACGAACTCTCGTATAGATGTCGTGAACGTGATCAGGTAATTTTTCAGTCCGTCATCGCCATTGCCTTCGCCTCGCGGAAGATCCCAGCGGGTGAAGATGGCCTCTGCGACCAGGTGTTTGAGCGCTTCAAGGCTCGAAACGTGTTTGTAAAGCGCCATATGGCTGACACCGAGTGCGGCGGCGACGCCAACAAAGGTAATGTTGGGCAAGCCGATCTGGATGCCCGCGTTAGCAATTCGTTCGCGTGTGATGGTAGGAGGTCGCCCGCGCGCTGCCACGTCTTTTGGTGTTTTCATGTCTGTTCCTTGCCTGATCATAACAATCCTGTATGCGGTTTGCATACCGTCCGTTAATTAGTTTACTATCATGCAACTAATTGTTGATTTTCGTGTTGTTAGTGATTTTTTGCCCGATTTTAGGTCAAGCATTTGGGGGCCAATTGACTGGTACTGGGTCACTGCCTGTTGTGCGGGCCAGGATGTTATCAGGGCTTAGTTGCACGTATTGGTCTGGCACTACGACGACCATCGTCAGCGCTTCAGGAGAGCACAGATTGCCGTAGACACGTTCAGTGTAAGAACGATCTGATTGCAATGGAATTTGCTTAATCCGCTGCTGCAGCAAAGTGGTGCCTGCAAGAACGGACGTGTGTTGTTTTTTGATTCGAACCCCTGATACGTCACAAGTACAAGCGTGACTTCTGTGTAGCACGTCATCGACGGCGTCATTAACGGTTGCCGAGATAGATTGAGTACAGCGCAATGATTTAAACGTTCAAACATGAAAGGTAATAGTTCTCTATCTCATTATTGTTTTCATTACTTATTTAAGAAAATCATCCCCTCTACAGAAAGGATCCCGATATGCACACGCCGTGCCATCAGTACCACATCGTATGTTCTCTACTAGGAAGAACGAGTCAATACCCCGCATTCACCCTGAATCGCACAGCTTGCGCTGTGCGGATGGCGTTGCTACTAGGACTGGCGTTCTGCACTTTAGGTGTGGCCACACCAACATTGGCACAGCCGAGCGGTGACGTGGCAGACGCGCAAGTAAAACAGACTCAAACATCTTCCTCTGACGATGTCGCTGCGTTGCCGAAGATCACGGTGCAAGGCCAAGAGGGGGGAGCAGTTCAGACTTATCCGGGTGGGCAAGTGACGACTGGCGGTCGCGTTGGGCTACTTGGCGTCATGGACTTTATGGAAACGCCATTTAACACCATCAGCTACACGGACAAGTTCATCGAAGATCTGCAAGCCAGGGACATCAGCGAAGTCATCTCCAAGACTGACCCGTCGGTATTTACCAGTGGTATTCCTGGAGAGAGCAATGAGAGCTATTCGATCCGCGGTTTTAGATCTGACGTGGGCGATGTGACCATCAATGGCTTGGCTGGCATGGCAGGCTATTACCGTAACTCTCCCGAGATGTTTGAGCGTATTGACGTGCTCAAGGGGCCTTCTGCTTTGCTCAATGGCATGCCACCCAAGGGGTCGGCGGGTGGCGCAATCAACCTGGTGACCAAGCGTGCGGGCGATGAGCCCTTAACGCGTCTAACAGGAACCTATATGTCGGACTCGCATTTTGGCGGCCATATCGATATGGGTCGTCGTTTCGGCGAGACCAAGCAGTTTGGCATCCGTTTCAATGGTGTCTATCGGGATGGCGAGACAGCGGTGAAGGCGCAGGATAAGAAAATTTCGATGGCATCCCTTGGACTGGACTGGCGCGGTGAGCGCGCACGCGTGTCGGCAGACCTGTACCACAGTAAAGATCGGGCAAATGGCTTAACCCGAGGCATGACGCTTGCCCCCGGCTTGCCATTACCTACGCCACCGAAGCCAGATGTGTCGTGGAATCCGCCATGGGCGTTCTATGAAACGACGGACAAAGGAGCCTTGCTGCGCGGTGAATTCGATTTGACCGATCAGCTGACAGCCTATGCCGCAGCAGGCATCAGCAAGACGGAGTTTAATTCCAATATGGGTTCGGGCCAAATTTTCAACCAGGCCGGTGACTTCCAGATCAACTTCAGCGGCGTATCCGATAAGGTGGAGCGGAAGTCGGCTGAGGTGGGGCTGATGGGCAAAGTTCGCACGGGTTCGGTGGGGCATCAGTTCGCGGTCAACGCCACCCATTACAGCGAAGAATATCACCTTAACGGCTTTAGAAACCTGCTGCCCCAGGCCTGGGTGACTAACATCTACAACCCTGTGTGGGGTCCCGAATTTGCACGCCCCAGCAACATACCGAAGATCAGCAGAACCGAAACGCGTCTGACCAGTGTTGGCTTCGCGGACACCCTTTCGTTTGCTCAGGACAGAGTGCAACTCACGCTTGGCGCACGCCGTCAGGAAGTGATCAACGAAAGTTTCAACGGTACGACCGGCGTGCGCACAGGTAGTCGTTATAAAGAAAGCGCAACCACGCCGGCAGTAGCCGTCTTGGTCAAGGCAACCGATAAAATCTCGGTGTATGCCAACTATATCGAGGGCCTGAGCCAGGGCGCCATGGCACCCAACACGGCAGCCAATGCGGGCGAAGTCTTCGCACCCTACAAGACCAAACAGAAGGAAGTCGGCATCAAACTTGACTTTGGCGAATTCGCCCACACGGTCAGCCTATATGAAATCAAGCGTCCAGGCAGCTACAGCGATCCTTACACCAACGTCTTTTCTTTCGGCGGTGAGCAGCGCAATCGGGGCGTGGAATGGGGGTTTTTTGGTTCACCAGTGCAAGGCGTGCGCCTGATGGGTGGCATCGCCTATTCAGACCCAGAAGTAACGAAAGCAGCAAGCCCTGCTAATCAGGGCAAGCAGGCTACAGGGCTACCCAAATGGCAGGCCAAGCTTGGTGTGGAGTGGGATATCCCAGCACTGCGAGCGCTGACGCTCACGGCGAACGCGACTGCGGCATCAAAGCAATACCTTAATGCAGATAACTCGTTATCGGTGCCTGGCCATACTGTGTTTGACGTGGGTGCCCGCTATACCACCAAGGTGTCAGGCCATCCGCTAACCTTGCGCGCAGCGGTCAACAATGTGACGAACAAGGCTTATTGGGCAAAACCACACTTCACGAGTCTGGCATTGGGCGCGCCGCGTACTTTCATGCTCTCGGCTAGTGTCGATTTCTGATCGTGTTTCGGAATTTTCCATTGATATCGCGCTTAGCTGCTGCCATTCTCGGTGGCTATACACTGGCGGCCTTGCTATCAGTCGCTGCGCTTGCTTTGCCCGTCCGATCGTCTGAAGCGGCTTTGATTGGCATGATGGCCAGTTTTCTGGTCTATGCCGCTGCGGTTATTTGGGTGTTTGCTGTACGCTCTGCCACCCGTGCCTGGGTAGGGCTGTTGGTGGCCGCTGTGCTGTTGCTGCCGGTGGCTGCTTGGGTCTGGTATGGGGGCGGGGCATGAGCGAACTCATTCAAAATACGCATCCGCGACCGAAAACGGAGTCAGTAAAACCGGCACGGGCCGCCAAGCCTGCCGTCAAGCCGCGTGGCATACGTCAGTCCATGTCCGACCTGCATATCTGGACGGGCTTGCTGGCGGGCTGGATTCTGTACTCCATGTTTCTGACGGGCACTGTCTCCTATTTTCGCGATGAAATCTCGCAGTACATGCGTCCTGAGTTGCGCGCCACCCAGCCGATGCCGCCGGCGGCAGAGGTGGCCGAGCGTATTGCGGCGCGTGTTCTTGAGCGAACACCAGGTACGCAGCAGATATTCATAACTCTGCCCACTGCGCGTAGTCCTGTTGCCAGCGCCTTCTGGCGCGACCCGAAGATTCAGGGTCGGCGCGGGTTTGAGCAGGATGTGTTCGACGCGACTACTGGCCAGGAGCTGCACGCGAGATCCACAGAGGGCGGTGATTTTTTCTATGGGTTTCACTTTAATCTGCACTACATGTCCCCCCTGTGGGGGCGATGGATCGCCGGATTCTGCGCCATGTTCATGCTGGTGGCTATCGTCAGCGGCGTGATCACCCACAAGAAAATTTTCATCGATTTTTTTACGTTTCGCTGGGGCAAGGGACAGCGCAGTTGGCTGGATGCGCACTCGGCCTTGTCCGTACTGGGCCTGCCTTTTCATTTCATCATTACCTATAGCGGCCTGATCACCTTGATGGTGATGTTCATGCCTTGGGGCATGCAGACCTTGCAGTCTCCCGTGCAACGGCAGGAAGTCACCAACGAGATGCGTTTATATCTGCCCGCTGGCAAGCCTTCGGGTGAGTCGGCGGCACTGTATGACGTCGCGGACCTGGTTCGCCAGGCCGAACAGCGTTGGGGTGCCGGCAGCGTCGGCACTGTACAAATCAACAATGCGGGCGACGCGATCTCTCGCGTTGCTGTGGTGCGTCAGTTATCACGGCAGGTTTCAACAATCCCGCGTTATATGCTGTTTGATGGTCACAGCGGCAAACTGCTCAAAGAAAAAGAAAGCGCAGGGGCGGCCGCGACCACGCAGGGGGTGGTGTATGGCCTGCACTTAGGGCGCTTCGCAGATATCGTGGTGCGCTGGTTGTATTTCCTCGTCAGTCTGGCTGGCACCGCCATGGTCGGCACAGGGCTGGTCCTGTGGACGGTCAAGCGGCGCGCCAAACTGCCCGATCCTGAGCGACCATACTTTGGTTTTCGTTTGGTCGAGCGCTTGAACATTGCCAGCATCGCAGGGCTTTCCGTTGCCATGACTGCTTTCCTGTGGGGAAATCGCCTTTTGCCTGTGGAAATGGCGCAGCGCAGCCAGTGGGAAATTCATCTGTTCTTTATCGCCTGGGGCGTGAGCTTGCTGTATGCCCTGGTGCGCCCGGCCAAGCGCGCGTGGGTGGAACTGCTCTGGCTGGTGGCAGCATTACTGGCCTTGCTGCCGGTACTCAATGCTTTCACCACCGATCGGCCTCTATGGTCCAGCATCGCGCGCGGTGATTGGGTATATGCCGGGTTCGACTGCACGCTGCTGATACTGGCGCTGCTACACGCCACCCTGGCTGTGCGCACCGCCCGCCACACACCAAGACGCAAGCCACAGGTTCAACGGCGCGTGCACGAGCCTAAGCTGGCACCCGCCGGCAGGAGCCACACGTGATACATCCTGTGTTGTTATTGCTGGCGCTTGGCGCCTTCGCGTCGCTGGCGCTGGCCACCGAACGGCAGCAGGAAACCGTCTTTCGTCGCAGCCTGCCCGCCCGCACGACCAGGGTCTTGTGGTTCGCGGGTTGGGCGCTGCTGCTCGTAGCGCTTTTCGTGGCCGTACGCAGTCAGGGCTGGAGCTTTGGTCTGGTCAGCTATAGCGGGCACACCAGCCTTGCGGCCGGGCTGGTGTTTGTGGGACTGGTGGTGTTGGGGCGGCGGGGCTAGGGGATGGGTGGCGGGTGTTGTGGCATTTATCTAGAACACGCCAAATTTCCGGGCCTAGACCTAGCGTGTTAGGTAGCAATTGAAATACGACGTACCGATCAGTGGAGCGATAGCCATGCCAGCGCTGGGGCACTGGACGAGCGAGTGCTGAGTGCGGCTTGCGCATTGTTTCTATTTTACAAACAGTGTTGACAAGATTTGCTTGTTTATCTGTATAGCTAGTCGCCTTATAGTGACCTCATGATCAATACCGGATCTAAACCGATTCGTTAACCGAGGTAGCTATGCAAAATCGTGATGTCGTTTTCCCGCTTGGGCGCCGCGCCCTATATGACCGGAATCATTATTCTCCCGCAATCCGATCCAATGGGTTTTTATTCGTATCTGGACAAGTGGGTAGCCGCGAGGATGGCTCCTCAGAACCCGATTTGGCGGCGCAGGTTCGGCTCGCCTTCGATAATCTGAATGCGATCCTTAAGGAGGCAGGCATTTCATTTGATGACGTGATCGACGTCACCATCTTCATGGTCGATCCCGAATCAAAATTCGAGACCATCTGGCAGATCGTCCCAGAGTATTGGGGGAAAGCACCTCACCCGACGTTAACCGCCGTTGGTGTAACCTGGCTTTATGGATTCGACTTCGAGATCAAGGTCATCGCAAAATTGCCAGAAGCCATAACCACCTGACCGTTCAGAGTACCTTCACCGCCCGTCCGATGAATTGAATTGGTCCGGTGGGGCGCCCAGTGGGCGAGCCTGCGCGCGGCTCTAATGTCAGCTCAAACAATTGATTGTTCTGCAGAGCGGGCAGGGCGTCGAGCGGAACCGTTATCCGTTGTCCAGGTTGCACCAGACCCAGTGAAACCGGGGCGTTCCAGTTATCGGCCTTTGTCCAGAATTGCAGAGACTTGTCGGCGGGCACATCCAATACGGCTAGCGGAATCAGCTCGACATGCTGATTGGTACTGGCCTGCACGACCCAGCCAGGCGCTTTGTTGTCGGGGGCGACCAGAACCACCATAAACCGAGTCTCTGGTGGTGTGATCTGGCCCACCTGGCCCATCAGTACCACCGCTGTCAGCGCGGCGGCGGTAAAGCCTGTGGCCGCCAGGCCGCGCCAGAGTGCCAGTGAGTGCCAGAATGAGGTCCAGCTGCTGCGAGTGACGCGTCGTGAAGGCAAGGCGGTCGGTGCCAGCGCGTCCAGGCTGCGGGCAATGCGCGGCCAGAGCCGCGCAGAGGGAGGCACCGCTGGAACAAGCGCTGTCAATGGCAGAAGACGGGCTTCCCAGGCTTGCACTGCTGCCTGTAGCGACGGTTCGATTGCCAGGCGCTGCTCGACATCAAGGCGCTGCTGACCCGATAAAGTGCCCAACACGTATTCGCCTGCCAGCTCATAAGTAGCTTCGTTTGCGGGCGCATAGGAAGGAGAGGTGCTCATGTCATGCACTCCCGCAGCGCGGCCAGGCTGCGCTTGATCCACGCCTTGATCGTGCCGAGTGGTGCATTCAGACGCTCAGCGATTTCGCGGTGCGAGAAGCCGTCGACATAGGCATGCAGGATGCAGTTGCGTCGTACCGGCTCCAGCTGCTCCAGGCAGAGCGTAATGCGGCCGGGGCTGGACTGCCAGGCAAAGCTGTCATTCATGTCTTTCCATGCCTCGACTGAGGCGCGGTCGTCCAGGGAGGAAACCGTGTCCTCATCCAGATCAATGTGCCGCCCACCGTCGCGTACGACATTGAGCGCCAGATGGCGGGCAATACTGTAGATCCAGCCGCGCGCTGTTCCTTTGGCAGGATCATAGCGGGATGCGCCGGTCCATATCTTGATGCAGGTATCGTGCACGATGTCTTCGGCCATGGCCGAGTCGCGAACGATACGCAAGATCACGCCCAGAAGACGTCCGCCTTCGTGGGTATAAATCCGCTGCAAGGCGTCGCGCTGACCAGCGGCACAGGCGGCCAGTGCGGCTTCGTAATCGAAATCGCCAGAAGGAGGCGTCACAGTCGCTTGATTCCCGGAGTTGAATGCTCGATTGTGCAGGCGGGCCCACATTGCGGCCCCGCCTGCATCCACTTATTGCGCTTTCCAGAAGATATAGTCGGCCTGGTAGGCTACCGTGGCTTTCTCACCTTTGCGGGCAGGACTGCACTCAGTTTTGGGGGCTACCCCGCCCTTGAGCGCGACACGCTGGATGTACGTCACGCCAGTCATACTACCATCGCCCATGGCCGGATTGGCTTTTACCAGTTGATAAGGCAGGTTACCGTTGCCGGCTGGTGCCACCGCCAGTTGAGTTGCTGTCACCTTGGAGCCGTCCATCGCTTCCCAGGTGGCTGGAGGGCCGTAATAACTGCCGACTTTTTTGCCTGCGCGATCCTTGAGCACAGCCTTGGGACCTGCAAAAACCCAAGCTGTCTGGTCGGTGGCATTGTCTTTGGCGCGGCACTCATAGGTGATGTCACCACTGCCCACGGTTTCCCAGGCAATCTGATTGCCTGCTGGTACTTTAATGGAATCGGGCAGCTTGTCCTGCGAGGAAGCGCCACCGGCGTGGGCCATTGTTGTTCCGGCGGCCAGCAAGAGGGCGAGGCCAGCGCGGATGGGCAGGGACAGGCGGGCGGTCGATTGCAAAGTCATAAACGTTCTCCAAAGGAAAGGCAGTCGGACAGCGACAGTGTTTTGCGCTGCTGTACTGAATACCCGCCAGTGGGCGCTTTGGATGCAGTGAAATGAAAATATTTATTTTTTTGCTGGGGCTTGATGGCATATCGTTGGATTCCAGAGCCAGGTGTGCAGCCCTGCTGCACACCTAATTTATCTAAACGCTTTCGTCTTTTGCTCTTCCTTGATCACATTCGTCCATGAGAAAGTTGTGTCTCTCAAAGATCCGACGCAAAGCGGCGCAGCCCGCGCTGCAATATTTCCGCTGTGAGTGAACGACGGCTTTCGCACCGTGAGATGGGGCCTGCCACGACTATTGATAGTTTGCGCGACTGCACAGGCAAGGCCAGGGATACGCCCACCAGGTCGGGCAGGTATTCAGCGTGACTTTGAAAATAGCCGCGCTCGACCGAGTGCCGGATTTCAGACTCGACCTCGTCGATGCTCATCGGCGAGGTGTCGGTGAACCGTTGAAACTTTATCTTGCGGTAGATTGCCTGGCGTTCTTGTTGGGTGTATTGCACCAGAATTGCACGACCGGCTGAGCTGGCCTGGATGGGGACCCGGCTGCCCACCTGCGCGAAATAGCGTATGGGCTGGCTGGACTCTGCAACGTGCACGAACATGACATGCGTACCTGCACAGGCGCCGATAGCGGTAGTTTCGCCCGTTTCCTGGGCGACTTCTTTGGCTAATTGCAGCAACGCTTCTGGCAAGGGATCTGCGTCGGAAATCGGCGCAATAATCGCAGCCCACTGCGGGCTTGGGTAATATCCGCCGCGTGCGCGCGGCTCATAGAGATAGCCTTTACTGGCCAGCGTGCCTATCAGGTTGAAGGTGCTGGATCTGGGCCAGCCGAGTTCATCCGCCAGTTCAGCAAGCGTAGCTGGGCGTTTGCGTTTGGCGAAATACTCAAGAAGCGTTAGGACGTTTGCAGCTTGTTTGACCTGCATGGGTGCTGTCTACCTTTCATGGAATAGTGGGTATGCGTGCTTGACGCTACCAATATATGCGCAGATGGATTTGTAAGGAGAATGCGTATCCGCTTGATTCTATACAAAGACTAATAATTCACGAGGATGAATTATATATGTAGATAAATATTTGCTTGATCATCTTGTCTATCATCAGCTAAATACCTGTGAAGATATAAGAATATCAGTTAAATCAGGCGTATAAGATTATAAATTCCTTTTTATAGCCACTATAAGACCCCTTTTTACAGAATTCATCAGGGATACTACCTATTCTCGCTCCTGTCTCTTAAGTTCAATATTGTGGACAAATAATTCACAATGAAGATTAATAGGAGACTAGGATGGATTCAGGTAGCTCTACAACTACGCTTCCCTTGAGCCATAGCGGCGCCCTGCGACGTTATGAAAAACTGTTCATCGGTGGAGAGTGGGTGGCGCCCGTGGATGGCGGCTTTATCGACAGCATTGATCCGGCAACCGGTAAGCCCTGGGCTGTCGTGGCCTATGGTGGTCCACAGGATATCGACCGGGCCGTGCAGGCTGCACGTACCGCTTTCGAAGGTCCGTGGGGGCGTATGCCGGGTTCGGAGCGCGCCGCTTTGCTGCTGCGCCTGGCAGATCTATATCAGAAGCACGCGCCGGAACTTGCGATTCTTGAATCGCGAGACTCGGGTCGCGCCTTGCGGGATGCCCGCGTCGATGTGGGCAATCATCATCAGTGGTACCGCTGGTATGCCTCCCTTGCAGACAAGCTCTCGGGGCGTACCATTCCCATGGATGACTCTGTGCACATCTTCACCACGCGGGTGCCGGTAGGTGTGGTCGGTGCGATTGTGCCCTGGAATGTGCCGCTGATGGCAGCAACCTGGAAATTGGCACCGGCCCTGGCAGCGGGCTGCACGGTGGTGTTGAAACCTGCCGAGCAGACCCCAGTCACGGCGCTGGAGCTTGCACGGCTTATCGAAGAGGCTGGTTTTCCGCCTGGCGTTGTCAATGTTGTGCCCGGTTATGGCCACGAAGCTGGCGCTGCCTTGGTGGCACACGAGGGCGTGGATAAGATCGCCTTTACCGGCGAGGGCAATACAGCCAAAGATATTCTGCGCACCGGTGCGGAAAGCCTCAAGCGCTTTGCGTTCGAACTGGGTGGCAAAGCTCCGCATATTATTTTTGCCGACGCCGATGTCGAGCAGGCGCTCAATGCCGCAACGGGATCGGCCTGGACACTGTGCGGCCAAAGCTGCGCACTCGGTTCACGCGTTCTGGTCGAGCGCCCCATCTACGATCAGGTCGTTGAAGCCTTTGCGCAAAGAGCCTCCCGGGTGCGTGTTGGGATGCCCCTGAATGAAGCAACGCACATGGGTCCGCAGGCGCATCAGGCACAGCTGGACAAAACGCTTTCGTATATCGACATCGGTATCAAAGAGGGCGCGCAATTGGTGACGGGAGGCAAGCGCCTGGGCGATCCGGAATTGGCGCAAGGCTATTTTGTCGCGCCAACGGTGTTCGCCGATGTCAATAATCAAATGCGCATCGCACGAGAAGAGATTTTCGGACCAGTCGCCGCCCTCATTCCATTTGATGGTGAGGACGAAGCCATTGCCATCGCCAACGACACCCGATACGGCCTGACCGCGGGTCTATGGTCGCGTGATGTGGGACGCTGCCATCGCGTAGCTGCACGCATTGATGCAGGCATGGTGTGGGTCAATACCTATCGCTACATACGCTGGTCCACACCCTATGGCGGCATGAAAGCCAGTGGCTGGGGTCGCGAAAATGGTCTGGAGGCGCTTGACAGTTTTCTGGAAACGCGCACGACGGTTGTCAGCACCACGGGGAAATTCCCCGATGCATACGCTCAATAAGGAAAAATAAAAATGATGCGATTGGAAAACAAACTGGCAGTGATCACGGCGGCTGCGTCAGGAATGGGGCGCGCTGGCGTGGAGTTGTTTATCCGTGAAGGTGCGCGCGTCGCGGCGGTGGACGTCAATCCAGAAGCCTTGAGAGAACTGGCCGCCGAGATTGAGGCAAAGGGCGGCAAGCTTGAAACGGTTGTCGCCGATCTCACCACCGAGGAGGGCGCCAAAAACAGCATTCACGAAGCCGCGCGCAAACTGGGCGGCATCGATATCTTGTGGGCCCACGCGGGCATGCCAGGCCCAGGGCCTGTCGAGAATCTCGACATGGCGTTTTACCACAAGGCGATGTCATTGAATGTGACGTCGGCGATTCTGGGGGCGGCTGAGGCGGTGGGATATATGCGTAAGCGCCATGGTGGCTCCATTGTGTTCACCTCATCGATTTCGGGGCTGGTGGGATCCATGTTCAGCCCGATCTACTCCGCCGCCAAGTTCGGCATCGTCGGTCTGGGCAAGTCGCTTGCGCAAAGCTTCGCGCCCGATGGTGTGCGGGTCAATGTCGTGTGTCCAGGTCTGGCGGACACACCGATGAAAACCGGATTCACCAACCGTGGCGGTGACGCCGCGCAGGCTGTGGAAAACGAGAAACGTCTGCTGACCACGGTGCCCATGGGCAGGTTGGCCAAGGCGGAAGAGGTGGCACATGCTGTGCTTTGGCTTGCATCGGATGACGCGTCGTTTGTCACAGGTGTGGCCCTGCCGGTGGACGGCGGTTATACCTGCCGCTAATCCGTCCTGGAATGTAAAAAAGGCCTACATGGCCACGTGATAACGCTGGCGATTCGAATCGCCACAAGGAGGAGACAAAATGCAGATGTCCAAGATCAAACTAATAGGATCGGTATTCTCTTGCGCGCTGGTCGCCATGACGGTTTCATGGGCGGCCCATGCCGCAGAGACCGTCAAGCTTGGTGTGCTGGTACCTATGACTGGGGCCACCGCAGCGGACGGCGACCGGTTGTTGCGCGCACACAAGCTGGCCGTCAAGCAGATCAATGAGCAAGGTGGCATCAAGTCGCTCAATGGCGCCAAGGTAGAGCTGGTGGTCGCTGATACGCAGTCCAAGCCGGAGATCTCCCGAAGCGAAGCCGAACGCCTGATATCGCGCAGCAAGGTCAGCGCCGTGATGGGTGCGTGGTCTTCGGCCGTCACCATTCCTGCGTTGCAGGTTGCTGAGCGCTACAGAACACCTTTCATCGTCACCAGCGCCGTGACCGATAGCATCACCGAAAAAAATCTGAAGTTTGTGTTCCGGGTTTCGCCCAAAGGCAGTTGGGCAGCCGATAACGTCATGGACTTCATGGCATATCTTGGCGACAAGGGCAAGCCCGTCAAGAAAGTGGCCATTGCTTACGAGGACGGTCCATTTGGCCAGGGTGTATCCAAAGGGTACAAGACCAAGCTGAGTGAGCGCGGCATCAATGTCGTGGCCGAGGAGAGCTTTCGCACAGGCTCTGCCGACCTGAGTACACAGGCCGTCAAGCTCAAGGCCAGCGGCGCGGATCTGGTATTGATAGTCTGCTATGTCGACGACGAAACCGTGCTACTGCGCGCCATGGCCGCTCAGAGCTTCCACCCTATGATTCTGGGTTTCGGCGGTCATGTGCATCCCACTCTGTTGCAGCTGGGACCGTTGGTCGAGAACACTTTTGGAATTGTCGAGTGGATGCATGATGTCAAAAAGCCCGCCGCGGAGAAATTCGTGGCAGCGTATAAGGCCGAGTATGGCGACATACCTTTGAGCCATTCAGCGCAAGCCTACGCCTCGACCTGGGCGGCAGCGCTTGCCGTGGAAAAGGCAGGATCTACCGATCCCGTCAAAGTGCGCGATGCACTTGCCAAGCTTAATCTGGCGGACGGGCCTGCCTCGTTGCTGCCTGAAGACGCGCTGGCATTCGACGAGCATGGCCAGAACCACGTCAGGTATGTGATCGCGCAGGTAATCGGCAATAAGTTTGTCACGGTCTGGCCTGAGGCTGTGGCGAGCAAGCAAGTGATCATTCCCAAGTAGGCTGGACGCGAACCCATGACAATCGGAATACTTCTCCAGGCGTTAATCGGTGGGCTGGCCAATGGCGCGATGTATGGCTTGATCGCCGTTGGCCTGACCCTGGTTTTTGGCGTGATGCGTATCATCAACTTTGCCCATGGGGAATTTTTGATGATCGCCATGTATGCCGCCTATTTCTTATGGTCGTTGCTGGGTCTGGATCCTGTTCTCGCCATTCTGGTGGTCACGCCAGCACTGATGCTTTGCGGTGTGCTCCTGTATGCCGGTGTGCTGCGCTTTGCCATACGGGTGCCCGAAATCAATCAGATGGCGGTCACCATTGGCTTGTCCTTGCTGATCCAGCATTTCGCCTTGCTGTTGTTCACGGGAGATAACCGTCTGGTTGTTCTGCCGCGCTCCACAGAGGGTATAGGCGTTGGGATGGTCATACTACAAATGCCGCAAATGATCGCCGGCGCCGCATCGCTTCTGCTGCTCGGTGTTCTGTATCTTTTGCTGCGCCGTACGGATTTTGGTCTCATGATGCGTGCGGTCTCACAGTCGCATGACGGTGCATCTTTGTCGGGAATAGACATTGGCCGCGTGTATCGCTGGGCCATGGCGGTCGGTATCGGCACACTGGGTGTGGCAGGGCCTTTGCTGGTTTCGGTTCTATATGTGAATCCCGCTGTCGGCGCCCTGTTTACGCTCAAGGCCTTTGTCATTGTGATTGTGGGTGGCCTGGGCAGTTTTGGCGGCGCCTTGCTTGGCGGCTTGATCGTCGGGGTTGCCGAAAGCCTTGCCGTGGCATGGTTTTCGGCGTCTATTGCTGCCGCCGTACCTTTTGCGCTGCTGATCATCATTCTGTTGTTGCGGCCCGAGGGTCTCTTGTCCAGAAAGGGGGCGCACTGATGAAGCAGTACTCGAGTGTGTTGATTGTCTGCGCAATCGTGATTGCAGCATTTCTGTATGCGCTGACCGACAACTATTTGATGGATATCTTTGTACTCACCTGCTTTTACGGCGCCCTGGCGGTGGCATGGAATCTGATGGCGGGCATGACAGGGCTCATGTCGCTGGGCCATGCCTTGTTCGTCGGCATTGGTGCATACAGCGTGGCCTGGGGCTATAGCGTGCATGGATGGTCGCCCTTGATTACCTGGCCCATGGGGGTGGCGCTGTCGGTGGCCGCTGCCTATGTTATTGGCGGCTTGTGCTTTCGCTATGGCCTGCGCGGCTATTTCTTTTCCATTGCAACGTTGGCCTTCAGCGAAGTCGTTTTTTTTATTGTGTCTGCAACAGACCAGTTGGGGCGCTCGGACGGCATCATTCTGCCGATCGCGGATCATGGGTTGTCTCAATTACAGTTTATGGATAAATGGCCTTACGGCTTGATAATCGGTGTCATTCTTATGGCAACCATGCTGCTGTGCCGTATTTTGCTCAATGCGCGCACAGGGTATTACTGGCGGGCCTTGCGAGACAACGAGGATGCCGCCCAGGCGCTCGGCGTCAATGCTCGCGCCATGAAGATGCGGGCGTTTCTGATCAGCGCCGCCATTTCAGGCTTGTGTGGTGCGTTCTATGCAAACTACGTTGCGTTTGTGGATCCGCGTTCCGTCCTGAGCATTGACCTCACCATACAGTTGCTGGTGTTTTCGATCATTGGTGGTATGTCGCAATTGTGGGGGCCGCTACTGGGTGCGGGGATACTGGTGCCGTTCAGTGATTTTCTGCGCGGCTTGACGGCCATACAGGGCAGCAATGTGATTTTCTACGCGGCGCTGCTCATGGTTTTGGCGCTGTTGCTGCCCCAGGGCGTAGCTGGTTGGATCGTTGAGCGCACGCGTCGGCGTCGCACACGCAAGCGTGACCGCATGCAGCACACTGATGTCGCGCAGCCTCAGCTGGTCCCACGTGTCTCTGGCGCCGGCAACGAACAGACGGAGACTGCACAATGACTGCATTATTGACCGTTGATGGCCTGAGCAAATCTTTTGGTGGGCT
This sequence comes from Alcaligenaceae bacterium, assembly GCA_013416395.1. Taxonomy (GTDB): domain Bacteria; phylum Pseudomonadota; class Gammaproteobacteria; order Burkholderiales; family Burkholderiaceae_B; genus Allopusillimonas. The sequence goes on along the minus strand of JACCEP010000020.1, from coordinate 38,651 downwards.
GCACGCGCTGAGCGGCGTCAGTTTTTCTGTGCAGCATGGCGAGGTCTTTGCCGTGATCGGCCCTAACGGGGCAGGCAAGACCACGCTGTTTAACTGCTTGTCCGGTGCCTTGCGGGCCAATGCCGGAACGGTGCATTTCAAGGGACAGCGTATCGATGGCGCTGCCTCGCATGATATCTGCCGCCATGGCCTGGTCAGAACATTTCAGATCGTCAAGCCCTTTCGCGGTATGACGGTGGCCGAGAATGTAAAGGTCGCCGCCTTTTCGCGGCATGCTTCTGCAAAGAAAGCAGAGCAGGCCGCCCAGGCCGTGTTGGAGGATCTGGGCATGGATGACTTGGCGGATGTCGATGCCGATACGCTTAATGTGGCGGATCTGCGCCGTCTTGAGATTGCCCGGGCCCTGGCCACCGAACCGCAATTGCTGCTGCTCGATGAGATGTTGGCCGGGTTGACGGGGCCAGAATCCCAGGCAATGTGCGCGCAGATCAAAAGACTGTCCGCGCGAGGTCTTGCCGTGATTGTTGTTGAGCATTCCGTACCTGTGGTCCTGAGCTTGTGCGAAAACGCGGTGGTACTGAATTTTGGTGAAATGCTGACCAGTGGACGCACACAGGATGTGATTCGCGATCCACGCGTGCAGGAAGCTTATCTGGGGGGGAGCAGCCAATGAGCACACTCAGTGTGAACGGCATCGTGGCGGGCTACGGCAAGGCCGATATCATCCACGACATCGCCATAGAAATTCCATCGGGCGGGCGTGTTGCGTTGGTGGGTTCTAACGGTGCGGGCAAGAGCACGATCGTGAAAACAATCAATGGCCTCATTGCGTCGCGTCGCGGCTCTATTTCCTGGGATGGGCGCGAGATCAGCAAAGACAGAGCCGCCTTGCGTACGCAGGCGGGTATTGCCACAGTGCCAGAGGGCCGTCTGCTGTTCGCCGAATGCACCGTGATGGAAAACCTGATCGCCGCATCAACGTTTGGGCAGGCCAAGGCGCAACGCGCGCAGACACTGGAATATGTGCTTGATCTTTTCCCTCGATTACGAGAGCGTGCCCGCCAGCGGGCTGGCACCCTGTCTGGCGGCGAGCAACAGATGGTTGCCATTGGGCGCGCACTCATGACCAGGCCTCGCCTGTTGATTCTGGACGAACCCTCTATCGGTTTGGCGCCTCGGATTGTGGAGGAAATTTTCGCTGTGCTGGGTGTGCTCACACAAACGGGACTCAGCCTGCTGTTGGTCGAGCAAAATGTTCAGCTCAGCCTGAGGTCTGTCGATTATGCCTATGTGTTGCAGCGCGGTGAACTGGTCAACCAGGGGTCTGCCAGTCAGTTGATGGATGATCCGGCCGTCAGGGCGGCTTATTTGGGGAGTTATGCGTAGATCGGCCTTTAAACAGTATTGGACAAGTGGGTACAAAGCGTCCCTTACTCAATCACCCTCGACAGTGAACTATTAAGCTTATGCATGCGCAAGGCAATGTGAATCTCCAGCGTTTTACTGCTGTTTCGCCAATCCCCGAGCAATTGATCTATCGTCTCAAGCCGCTGGCGTAGCGTATTGACGTGTATACCCAATGCATCTGCGGCAATTTTGAAGCTTTGCGATGCATCCAGATAGGCCAGTAAAGTGCCGCACATATCCGTGTGGCGGCGCAGGTCATGCGTGATGAGATCGCCGACGCCCGCCTGGATAAATGAAGTGAGGTCCTTGGTGCCGCGCTGTTCGAACAGCAGCGCGTACATGGCAAACAGCGACTCGGAAACCAGTTCATTGTCGCGCTTGAGCGCCAGCAGCACATCAATGCATCGCTTGAGCGAGCGAAAGCATGGCGGCAACGCCTTGATCTGCGCAATCGTGTCTGAGTACACGCCAACCACACTCAGGCGTGGGTCCTGTATCAGCTTAGAACGAACGGCGGCTTCGGTTTCGTCGGCATCATGGGCGGCATAGATGGCCACGATGAGGCCGTCGAGCGTCTCCATCAAGACTGAACCTGGCAAGCGGGGTCGTATGCGGCGCAAGGCATACTCAAGATGATTGCTTTCAATGTGAAGCGTCATGATGCGTAGCGGCGCGTTCAGGTCCAGCCCCAGCGGTTCGGTCAGGGCCTGCAAGACGTTCAGCGGCTCTTGCTGCCAGGTCACCAAAGACCGGATCGTTGCGATGCTGCGGCTGCTTAACGCGTGTTTGCTGCGTTCTTCAGACAAAAGAGCGACGCCTGCAACCAGGGCGCCGCGTTCAAAGGTGCGAACCTGAGTTTCAGACATTGCCCCGCGAGAGAGTATTAACATGGCGCCCAGCAAACCATTCGCCCCAGTGATGGCGGCGATTTTCAACAGAAGGTCCGGCGCTGGTGCGACGGTTTGTGATTGCCCCGATAATCGGCTTTGGGTCAAGGCTTTGTGCACAAGGTCTTGCACGGCGATGTTCTGAAATAGATCCGCCAATTGTGCTGTGTTGCTGATCGTTGGAGCGCTGGCGTGATAGGTGAGTTGCTCGGCTTCGTTGAGCAGTGCAACTTCTCCGCCGAGCAGCGATGCAACCATTTGCAGAATGTCGGTGACCGTGCCGCCACGTGCCGCGAGTTTGGTCATCTGTTCATGGGCTTCGGCTGCATCCGCGAGCTCGGTTGTGTGTCGGTGCAGCATCGCGTTCGCCTCGCTGACCTGCTGCAGCGCCACCTGGGTCTCTTGAAACAGACGGGCGTTCTCGATGGCAATGGCTGCTTGCGCGGCGAGGGTTGCCAGCATGGAGATTTCCCACGGCTCATGGCTGCGGGGCTGGCGATCGCAGACGCACAGTATTCCTATGCAGTGGTTGCCCACCATGAGCGGTGCGCCCAGCAGCGAACAGACGCCTTCGTCGGCGATGGCAAGATCAATGCCGTTGTCATGGGTGAAGCCCTGATCCTGCATGTAGTTGTTGCAGTGGTACGGCGTCTTGTGCTTGAGAACATGGCCGCAGATGCCGTGATCTGGCGGCACGCGTACGTTTCTGAAACGATCGGACGTTGCGCCATCTGTGGCGCGAATGTAGAAATCATTACGAATACGGTCATAGTGAGTGAGATAGCCGATGTCGGTCGCAAAAATTTGCCGGGCGCGCCGCACGATGGCCTGAAGCACCAGCTCCAGGTCTCTGATCGCAGTGAGATCTTGTGCCGTCTCCAGCACAGCCAGCAGGCCTTTTTCACGTTGAAGCTGGATGGCTTGCAGCTTCTGAATCGAAAACGCCGCCTGAACGCTTTCGGTCAACAATCTTCGCTGGTCCGGGTCGTGCACAATCTGCGCGCTGTGGTCTTGCAGCTGCTGCAATTCCTCAACCCCTGCACCGTTGCGCAGCAGCCCGAGCAATTCCGCCTGAACCCTGATGGTGTCCATGGCTTCAGGCGTGGATGTTGCGTTTGCACAGGCCGATAGTGGGGACGGTTTGGTTGTCATAGTGGGGGTAAGCGCAACAAGAAGTGGTTAGGACCGCGAAGGGTTGTTTGACCATATCGTAAACCCTCGATCAAACAAGTGCTGTAGAAAATATCCATTGCGAGCGGTGATGACAGTATGAATTAAACATTGTTCCAGAGGGCGATCGGACGCATCATCTCGATAACTATTAATCATAGAAGGAGACAAAATGAAAATCATGATACGGCCCCTGGCCGCTTTCCTTAGCCTTTGCATGGTCGCGGGGTCTGCCTTTGCTCAATCAGAGCGGCCTGCCGAAATCAAGCTGGGCATGAGCACCTTCATGACGGGCTCCGCATCCGTACTGGGGGCGCCCGCCAAAGTTGCCGCCGATATGTGGATAGAGGATTTCAATGCCAAAGGCGGCGTGGATGGCGTCAAGCTCAAGCAAACCTGGATCGATGAGGGGCAGGGTGCCGACAAATTCCTGACCGAGTATCGGCGACTGGCGCAGGAGCCCGGCGAGAAAGTCATGCTTTCCGCCATTTCCAGCGGCTACTGCGGTGCGCTCGCGCCTGTTGCTGAAGATCTCAAGGTCATCAATATTCTGTGGGAATGCTCTTCAGAGAAGGTGCTCGAAGGCAAAAAGTACAAATACGTGTTCAGGACCGGCCCCAATGGCACGCTGGAAATGGTGGCTGCGGTACTGCATCTGCTCAAGGTCAAGCCGGATTTCAAAACCATTGCCGTGGTCAATCAGGACTATGCCTGGGGTCGTGATTCCTGGGATCTGTTCCGCAACACTTTGCTGGCGCTCAAGCCGGATGTGAAAGTTGTGGCTGAGATGTTCCCCAGATTCGGAGCGCCTGACTATTCCGCCGAAGTGACGCGTCTGCAGGCGCTGCGACCCGACGTCGTACTGTCCACGGCCTGGGGTGGTGATCTGGATACCTTTTTGCGCCAGGCGTCCCAACGCGGTCTGCTCAAGACCTCGCAGTTCGTGCTTCCATTGGCTGATTCTTCACTTGAACGACTGGGCAATGCGGTGCCGCCCGGTGTGATTGTGGGCTTTGTGGGCGACGGCTACTTTGCGGATCCGGAGTTTGTGAACGATCCAAAGGCCAAAGACTTTGTCGAGAGGTTCAAGAAAAAGACCGGCGCTTATTCCAATTTTGCGGTCTATCACATGATTCAGGCGCTTGAGGCGACCACCGGCGCGTACAAGAAATCGCTGAAAGAAAATGGAGGCAAGTGGCCGACTACGGATCAACTGGCCACTACCTTGCGTTCGCTGGAATACCGTGGTCTGTCGCGGCCCATCAAGATGCGCGAAGACGGCCAGGCGATGCAGGGGCAGCTTTATGGTGTCACGCTCAAGCACTCTGACTATCCCTTCCCGCAGGTTGGCGAGTTGATGTTCTATCCCGCTGAACTGGTGGCGCCACCCGTTGGTGCGATTTCGGATACCTGGGTCAAGACGCTCAAGCCTGACATGATCCAAAGCAAGCTGATTCAGCGTGTAGGTAAATAGTTCACTATCTAGTTCACTATCGTCTGGGAAAGCTGGAAATGAATCTCCATTTATTGCTGCTGGCCGCAGTTGATGGGCTGTCGTATGCAAGCCTGTTGTTCATGATCGCGCTGGGGCTTACGCTTATTTGCGGTGTCTTTGGCGTTATCAATGTCGCGCACGGCAGTTTCTATGCATTCGGCGGTTATAGCGCGGCCACGGTGGTGGCCTGGCTATTGCCTCACGACACGTCGACGCTGATGCTGGTGTTGGCGTTGGTGGTGACGGCGGCAGTGGTGGGGGGCGTGCTGGGTGCCTTGCTCGAAAGAGGCATCATGCGGCGCTACCAGGATCGCGATCCGGTATTGCAGTTGCTGGTGACGTTTGCTGCCTTCATGGTGCTTGAGAACCTGCAACGCATGATCTGGGGCGCCACGCCGGTCAACGCCGGCGAGCTGGCCGGTCGCATGGGGACGGTGGAGCTTCTGGACGTCACCTTCATGAAATACCAGTTGCTGCTGGTGCCAGGCATTGCGCTGGTTTCCTATCTGGGCTTGCAGGGCCTGCTGCGCTATTCGGTGACGGGCCGCAAGCTGGTTGCGGTCATTCATCATCGCGAAGTGGCAAGCGCGCTGGGTATCAACGCTGCACGCATGGGCTTGATGACTTTCGCGCTGGCTGGCGCCTTGGGCGCAATGGGCGGGGCTTTGTCTGTGCCCATGACGACGTTTATGCCCGGTGTGGCGGCCGATATGGTTGTGACCTCTTTTGCCGTGATCGCCACGGCGGGTCTGGGGCAGATCACCGGCGCCCTGATCGCATCCATTCTGATTGGGCTGGCGCGCGCCCTGGCCGTTTATACATTCCCGGAGCTTGAAGTAGTCATGCCTTATCTCATGATGGTTGTTGTGCTGCTGGTGCGGCCCAGTGGTTTGTTTACCGTCGCTGCGGCCAGGAGAATCTGATGCGGCATTCAGCCTTTATTCTTGCCATTGGGTGCGCGACCGCCATCATTCTGGCCATGGCGTGGATCTGGCCATGGACGCGGATGCCTGTCATTACCTTCCTGAGCTATGGCATGGCCGCGTTAGGTCTGTCGGTACTGATGCGTGCGGGACAGGTGTCTTTTGGGCATGCCATGTATGCCCTGATCGCCGGATATGGCGCCGCATTTACCGTCAAGGCTTTTCCTGGCACGGATGCATTGCTTGCGCTGGTGGCCGGTGTGTTGAGCGCCGTCATCGTTGGTGTCGTCGTGGCCGCCTTTGTTTCCCGTTATCGGGGTATCTTCTTCGGCATGCTAAACCTGGGTATTTCCATGGTGATCTATTCCCTTGCTGGCAAGCTTTACACATGGACAGGCGGCACAGACGGCTTGCGCATTGATCGGCCCCGTCTGCTTGGCATTGCGCTCGATCGCAACGAGTTCGAGTGGGGCATGATGCTGCTGGCGCTAGTACTGGCCATGCTGCTGGGCTGGCTGGTGCAGCGTTACTTTCGGTCTTCGGCAGGCCAGATCGCCGTCGCGATACGCACCAACGAAACCCGGCTTGAATATATTGGTCTGTCGGCACGGGCTGCCCTGACGCAGGCTTATCTACTGTCGTCGGCGCTGGTGGGGGTGGGCGGTGCGCTGCTGGCCCTGACCCAAGGTCTGATCACGCCCGAAGGCGGCTATTGGCTTCGATCCGGCGAATATGTGTTCATCGCCATTCTGGGTGGTGCGGGCCACGCCATCGGCGCATTTCTGGGTGCAGCGGTATTCGAGCTGATTTTGCTGGTGGGCTCGGCCTACTTCACCAACATCTGGCAAATCGTGCTGGGTATTACCTTGCTCATCGTGATCTTCTTTGCCCCGACAGGGCTGGTGGGACGGTTTCAGCAGTTTCGTCTGGAAAAGATGGCTGAGGGCGGAAAATCATGATTGGCGCATCAGACGACCTGCTGCTGCAGACCACGGGGCTGACCCTGCGCTTTGGAGCCATCACGGCGGCGGACAATATCGACTTCAGCCTGAAAAAGGGCGAGCACCTGGCGGTAATCGGGGCCAATGGCGCGGGCAAGACTACCTTCATTAATATTTGTACCGGCTACATCAAGCCCAGCAGCGGCACCGTGGTGTTTGCCGGGCAGGATATCACCCGCAAAGGTCCCAGGCAGATTGCCCGGCTGGGCGTTGGGCGATCCTTCCAGCTTCCACAACTGTTTCTGGAGCACACCGTACAGGAATGCCTGCAACTGGCGTCGGTGGCGCGCGACCGCAAGATATCGCGCTGGATTCCGTTGGCGCAAAACGCCAATGGCCATGCGGTGGATGAGATGCTGGAACTGGTGGAGTTAAAGCCTTACCGGAACGATTTGGTGACGGCCTTGCCAGAAGGGCACCGCAAGCTGCTGGATGTCGCCATCGCATTGATGCTGGAACCTCAACTCATGATTATGGACGAGCCGACCAGCGGCGTGGCCTCAGAGGACAAGCATGCGGTGATGCGCACCATTATGACGGCATTGCGTGAACGCAATGTCACCAGCTGGTTTGTTGAACATGACACTGACATCGTGCTGGCCTACGCCACGCGCGTGGCGGCCTGGATAGATGGGCAGGTGGCTGCCGACGGCACGCCGCAAACTGTATTCAGCGATCCGACCATTCGTCGCGAAGTGCTCGGGGAGCGTTGAGATGAGCTTGCATATTGAATCCCTGCGTGTCGATCTGGCGGGCAATGTGGTGCTGCGTAATGTGAACATCGTCCTGCCGGAGGGTGAGACGATTGCGGTGGTCGGGCGCAATGGCGCGGGCAAGACGACGCTGCTGCGCAGCATCATGGGGCTGATTAAGCTGACATCAGGCCATCTATTGCTCGATGGCCGGGACATCGGCACCGAGCCTTCACATATGCGGGTGGGGGCAGGCTTTGGCTACGCACCCGAAGATCGTGTCATTTTTCCCACCTTGAGCGTGGCACAGAACATGGCCTTGCCGTGTGAAGTGCAGCGTGTGCCCAAGCGTGAAATCGCGCAAAGAATCGAAGCCGTGCTTGCCGCAATGCCGCAGCTCAAACCGATGTTGCCGCGCTCGGGCGCCGCATTGTCAGGTGGGCAGGGCAAGATGGTGGCACTGGCGCGGGCACTCATGGTGGGCACCAGGTTTGTGCTGCTGGATGAACCCTTCCAGGGCCTTGCGCCTGTCGTGGCCAGGCAGTATGGCGACTCGCTCAGGGCCTTGCGCCAATCGCATCCTCATCTTTGCGTGGTCATCACTGAGTCGAACGCATCGCTGCTTGAGGATGTGCAGAGCACCACGCTTTACATAGAACGCGGCAATGTGACGGTGGATCACCTGAATGGCCAGCACAGCGCGCCGCAGAAGGACATGAGTTTGACGACGTGAAGCGCGACGACGCATCAGCGGATTGAGTCAGCGCGTCCAATCAAAAACGACCTTGGCCTGGTGCCATGGACAATCGGGAGAAAATGAATGAATGCTCAAGAGGCAGGGCTACCCCTGGGCGACGGTCCTTTGAGAGGGCTTGTTGTGATTGATGTGACGCGCGTGGTCGCGGGCCCATACTGCACCATGATGCTGGCCGACCTTGGGGCGACGGTGATCAAGGTCGAGAACCCCGCCGAGCCTGACTACGTACGCAGCTTTCCGCCTTTTGTGGAGGGCGACAATGGCCGGGCCAGTGCATTTTTTGCACAGTACAACCGCCACAAGCTGGGCGTGAGTATTAATCTCAAAACCAGCGAAGGCCAGGCTTTGCTGCGCAAACTGATCGGCAAGGCGGACATGCTGGTGGAAAATTTTCGCCCTGGCGCCATGGCCCGGATCGGCCTGGATTACGACACGCTCAAAGAAGAAAACCCCCGCCTGGTCTATGTTTCCATCAGTGGGTTCGGACAGACAGGCCCTCATTCACTGCGTCCCGCGTACGACAACAGCGCGCAGGCAACGGGTGGACTGTGGTCTTTCAATGGCGAGAAAGGGCGGCCACCCGTGCGGGTGGGTACCATTATTGGCGACCTGTCGGCATCGTTTTACGCCACGATTGCGGCGCTGGCCGCGGTCATGCACGCCAGGCAAACCGGAGAGGGGCAACTGGTAGACGTGGCCCAGCAGGATTCCGTGGTAACGCTCACTGAACATGCGGTGGTCAACTACACCGTCGACCAGATCGTTGCCGAGCCGTTGGGCAATGACCATCCTTTTGTGCGGCCCTACGGTCAGCTTGCCTGCAAAGATGGCTTTGTGTTCTTTGGCGCCTATACCGACAAGTTCTGGCGCGAGGCTTGCAAAATTTTTGGTGAACCCGATCTCATGGCGGATACCGAGATTGACTCCATGGAAAAGCGCTTTGATCCGCAGGTGTATGAGCGCCGAGTGGCGCCTATCGTCAGCCGATGGTGTGCGAACCGGACCAAGGCCGAGCTGGAAGAAATGGCCGGAGACCTCATTCCGCTCACCCCTATCAAAACCATGGCGGAGGTCGTGCAGGATCCGCACTTGGCCGCCCGCGAAATGTTTGTTCCCGTGTCCATGGATGGCGTGCAGGTAAAGGCATTCGGCAGCCCCATGAAGCTCTCGAAAACACCAGTCAATGCATCGGGCGCCGCGCCTTTGTTCGGTGAGCACAATGCCTTGGTATTCAGTCAATGGGCTGGACTGAGCGCGGGGGAGGTGACTCGCCTGTCCGAAGAAGGAGTAATCTGATGAGCATCAGCTATGCAGTGCGTGAGCAGATCGCGCACATCACCTTGAACCGTCCAGAGAAACTGAACGCTCTGACGCTGGCCATGTACGAGGACCTGGCGCAGGCCTTTGCGTGCGCTAACGAAGATGTCGATGTAAACGTCATCCTGCTTACAGGCTCGGGCGACCGTGCGTTTTGCGTGGGCGCGGACCTGACGGAATCGATACCGGCATTGGCGCAAGGGCGCTTTGATATTTCTGAGTGGGATGGCGCGCACCTGAAGCAGCCAGGCTTCTACAAACCTGTTGTGGCAGCTATCAATGGTATGTGCATGGGAGGCGGTTTTGAGATCATGCTGGCGGCCGATATCCGTGTAGCCGCTGATACGGCCGTGTTTGCGTTGCCTGAAGCCTCGCTGGGTTTTACCCCCGCCGGCGGCACGCTGGTGCGGCTGACGCGCCAGATTCCTTATGCCTATGCCATGGAGTTGATGATGACGGCGGAGCGGTTTCCAGCCGGCCGGCTAGCGGAAATGGGTGTGTTGAACCGGGTTGTATCGGCGGATGATCTGGCGCAGGTTGCCCTGGACTACGCCAAAGGCATTGCCCAAAAAGGCAAGGTTGCCATCTCAGTCATCAAGGAAGCCGCACTCACGCTAGGTCATCTTTCTTATCAGGACGCTTTCGCGTGCGAAGCCGTGCTGGGTCAGCGCGCCTTTACCTGCGAGGAAGCCAAGGCAGGCCTGCAGCGATTTCTTGCGCGTTAACCCCGCCGCACACCTCAGTACCGAACATATCATGGCTCAGCACACATCTTCGCGCCACACACATTCCGAGCCCTAGCCCCTACCCCCGCGCGCATGCCAGTTTCTGGTGGCAGCACTTTTCTGCATGAAGGACAATCTATGACCATCAACTCGAGACTCCCCAACTTTCGCAGCCTGACCCCTGCGCAACGCCTGGCGCATATAGCCACGGCCTGCAAGCTCAATGAACAAGATGTGGCGCTGCTCGCCAAGCCAGGCGCCCTGGATCTGCAACGCGCCGACGGCATGATAGAGAACGTGATTGCAACGTTCGAGTTACCCATGGGTGTAGCGGGAAACTTCACGATCAACGGCAAGGATGTATTGGTGCCCATGGTCGTGGAAGAGCCTTCTGTGTTGGCCGCAGCCTCGTTCATGGCCAAGCTGGTACGCGATTGCGGCGGCTTTGAGACCTCCAGCACAGGTCCCATCATGCGCGCACAGGTACAGATACTGGGCGTGACCGACCCCTATGGCGCTCGCATGGCATTGCTCAAGCATCGCGACGAAATTATTGAATTGGCCAATGGCCGAGACAAAATCCTGATCGGCCTAGGTGGCGGATGCCGCGATATTGAAGTTCATGTGTTTCCCGACACGGCTCGTGGTCCCATGGTGGTCATGCACTTGATCGTGGACGTGCGCGACGCCATGGGCGCCAACACCGTCAACACCATGGCCGAGTCTGTCGCGCCCCTGGCGGAAAAGCTCACTGGCGGCCAGGTGCGCCTGCGTATTCTTTCCAATCTGGCAGACCTGCGCCTGGCGCGTGCCCGCTTGCGATTAACGCCTGAAGCCCTCACAACCGAAGCGCGCAGCGGCGCGGAAATCATCGAAGGCATCATCGACGCCTATACCTTTGCTGCGGTCGATCCCTATCGCGCCGCCACCCACAACAAAGGCATCATGAACGGCATTGATCCCATCATCGTCGCCACCGGCAACGACTGGCGCGCCGTCGAAGCTGGCGCACATGCCTGGGCCAGTCGGCGTGGTCGCTACACCTCATTGAGCACTTGGGAAAAAGACACGCAAGGCGCATTGGTGGGAACCATAGAAATGCCCATGCCTGTAGGATTGGTTGGCGGTGCAACCAAAACACATCCGCTGGCGCAGCTTGCACTCAAAATCATGGATGTGAAATCGGCGCAGGAGTTGGGCGAGGTCGCGGTTGCCGTCGGACTGGCCCAGAATCTGGGTGCCTTGCGTGCGCTGGCCACAGAGGGCATTCAACGTGGACACATGGCGCTGCATGCCCGCAACATCGCCATGGTGGCCGGTGCAGTCGGCGATGAGATCGACACCATCGCCCGACAACTTGCTGCTGACCATGACGTACGTACGGATCGGGCAGTGGAGCTGTTGAAAGCATTGCGTGGCCAGTGATCTCAATCGTCTTGGCGGATAACGGCGTCCGCCAATGTCCTTATCGATGATCAATCTGCACGTGCATATCCAAGTGCCGTTCGACGCGCTTTTCGGCGCGCGCGGCACGTCGGCGTGGAACTATCGGGCGGGCTGCCGGGCTGCCGGGCTGACGTGATTAGTGGGTTCATCGAGCTGGCGAGAGCCTGATTGGGCAAATTCAGGTTGTGCCGTCTGGTCAAAGTCCCAGGCAAAGGACGATGCAACAGTCATTGGAAAGCCTGCTATCTGAAGACTTAAGGTCCATCGTTTCGCATTATCTTGGGATGAATAGTAAATCGTCGGGCGTATCAGGCGGCTTTTTGAAGTTTCTGGCACGTAGTCCGAGTAAATCTCGAGAAGGCGTCTGACCTGGCACCTATATTCCGGCGCACGGCGGTCAAGATGGTTCCAGAGTTTTTCCGACGCCGATATGGCCGCCGCAATAGTTTGGTGATGACGCTAATTCTCATTTTGCCTATGGCCGGCTTTACGGCGGTACAGAGCATCGCATCGGCCACTATTTTGAACGTCATGACAGGTTGGGACTACGCAACATCCGTCGCAGTCGTCACCCTGGTCACAGTGGTGTACAGCGTCAAAGGTGGCATGTTTGCCTTCGTGCCAGCCTTGATTGGTCTACTGTTAACTGGCATGGTCAACAACGGCTCTATTGATGCTGAACTGCTTTTATCTCAGGGGGCCAACTATTCGCTGCCTGTCATGGCACTGAACGTGCTGCCCAGTGCTGTCACCGGTATTTTGTTTGCCACTCTCATTTCAGCGACTATGTCCAGTGCTTCCAGTGATCTTTTGGCCGCAGGTTCTTTGTTTTCTAACGATATTTATAAGGTGTACATCAACAAAGATGCAAGTGACGCACGCATGTTGAAAGTTACCAAGCTTGTAATGCTTTTGGTTGGAGTAGTTAGCTTTCTGGTGGCCGTCATGAATGTCACCGACATCATTACTTTGCTGATCTTCTCATTCAGTCTACGTGCTGCTGGTGGCTTCTTTCCATATGTGTTCGGTCATTTATGGGAAAAGGCCAGCGTTGCGGGTTGCATGGCTTCGTTGGTGCTGGGCAGCCTCGCGCTGATCGTTGTTGAGCTCAAACTTCTCCCTTTCTTTGATTTGGATCCCCTGTATGCAGGACTGGCAGTCAGTGCTGTTTGTTTCTTCGGGATCTCGCTGTTGACCCACAGGCAGGCTGAGAAACGGGGTCTGTCAATGATAAAGGAAGTTGAATGAAGGGAGTCTGTCGGCTGATCTCGCAATAAGTCTAGTCAAGAAATGATTTTTTCAGAATAGGTCCAGTTGGATGGGTCGAAGTGCCTGAACGGTCACCATTTCATTGGTGACCGTTCGACTTTTTTTTGCCCTTAGGTCTGTTTTCGAAATGTCTTTTTTATCCTGCCAATACATTGAGTGAACACGACCAAACTTACGCGCTCGACATCATTATGGGGAAGGAGCGCGCCTAGTACCGTTTGGAAATCTGAGCGAATTCTCGTTGAGATACGTCTTCATGTAAATTGTGAACTGCCCCTCAAGAGTTGGACGTAACCTTGGGGGGGCAGTTCAAAGCCGAGGCGCTTTAATCGTTAGCGCTGGCCATCATTTCCGACTACGTCTTTCTTCAGCAGGCCACCGAGGCGGGAATGTAAACGCGGGCCGTCAGCCATTCCGAGCGCGAAGAGCAGCTCATCAGGTCGCGGGGCATCGACCGCACCAACCTCTACGGAGTTAAAGTGACTGCGCACGTATGATGCATGAATATAGTGCAGAGGCATAATTAGTCGAAATCCAGCAGCCGCCGTAACTTGCGATGCTGGCACCATTGCCTTGGGTTCGCCCAGAACTTCACGCATGGCCCAGCCCCCGGCCTCATGCCAGACGGCCCCGTGCTCATACTCACCGTTGACACCCACAATTGCCGCTTTGCCGTAGGCCTCTACGCTTTCTTTACCTAGCGCATCAACCAAATCTGAAGCTAATTCAAGACCAACTGCACGAAGCGTTTTCATGAAGTCAATAAGGTCTTCCTGATATACTCCTGCGTAGGGATTTTTTACCACAGCATAGGCACATGCTAAGCGTAAAGGCCTTTCAGGTTTGGCTCCGCCGTCATGGTAAAGCGTCTCTGTAATGAGCGCCTTTTTTCTAATGTCAATCAACATCTATCTTGCTCCATGTGTTGGGTTATACGCTTTCGCGCGATGGGGTAGGTGTAAGTTCCTTCTTCAGGTAGCGCATGATTTCAGTATTGTCCGCTTGCTCGGGCAGCTTCTGAATGGCGTCTTGCCACGTCCTGAAACACAGATCTAACTGAGGCGGCAAAAAGCCTAGTGAGTCTTTCAAGCCATGCGTGATACTTAAATCCTTTGCCATGAGCCTCAACCCGAAGCCCGCTTTGAAGTCGCCTCCTGCGAGCATATGCTGTTTGATTTTGGTCTCCGTGGCCACGTTGCGACCACTGGACGAATTGAAAACGTCGACCAGCTTTTCTAGATCAAGGCCCAAGGCCTCACCCATTAGCAGCGCTTCGCTCGCAGCAAGTAAGCCTGCTGCGTAGAGATAATTATTCAGAGACTTCATGGCATGGGCCGTGCCTACACCACCGGTAGAAATAATTTCCGTACCCATATTCATGAGTATCGGCTTGACCTGTTCTGCTAGATCGTTATCGCAACCGAGCATGATCGAGAGCGTGCTCGCTTTGGCTTTAGCCACACTTCCCGACACAGGAGCGTCACACAAGCGTATGTGCTTTGACTTCAGTGCCTTGTATAAAAACTTTGTATCTGCCGGCGAGCTCGAACTCATGTCGATGACAATCGCAGCTTCCTTAAGGTTGGCGATCAGACCAGTACCGCCTTCTCCCAGGATGACTGATTGCACTGCCTTGCCATGCGGGAGCATCGTAATGAGCACATCGACATCGAACAGTTCATTAATTGATGACGCAAGAGTGCCCGCACTTTCATGAGTGTCGCGCAGTTCAGACATCCTCGACGACGAGCAATCAAACCCAATGATCTTCCTAGCGCCGACTTTGGAGGCTAGGTTTTTAAACATGGGCCAGCCCATCTGACCGAGACCGACGAATCCAATTTTCATCCCGTAGTGCATCCATAAAAGAGTGTTTTACCGCGCTGAATCCATAGCGAGCGTATGAGACTCACAGTCTAATGGCAGAAACGCAGCGGTCCTATTCACATCCTTATTGATGTATAACTTAAAGTTATTCGAATGTTTTTATGGGCGAGACAGTATGCGATTTAAACTCAGACAGATGGAGGTGTTTCGAGCAGTGATGATATCGGGTTCGGTAAGCGGAGCAGCACGACTTCTCTACGTATCCCAGCCGGCCGTAAGCAAACTATTGGCGCACACCGAGACCAACTTGGGGTTAAAGCTGTTTAACCGATCAAGCGGGCGGCTTACACCGACAAAAATTGCGCTAAGTCTTTATGAGGAGGTCTCGCATGTTTATGATGCCGCAGCGAGGGTTGATGCTTTTGTTGAGAATGCCCTACGCGGGCCCTCAGGTAGTGTGAACGTGATATGCAGCCCGAGTTTAGGGTTGAGTGTTGTGCCGCGGTTGATCGCAGAATTCTTGCAGGCCCATCCGCAAGTCACTATTCGATTTCATACCACGTTGATACAAGATATGCAGACCGAACTTCTCAGCGGCAAGGCGGACCTGGCGATTTGCGTACTTCCAATCGAGGCGCAGCACCTTAAGAGTGAGAAGCTCATGCAGGGCCAGATGGTCTGCGCTATCCCCGATGGGCATCAGCTTTGTGAACACGATGTAATTTCGCTCTCGCAACTCGAACATGAAAAACTCGTTCTCTATTCGCGCAGTATCCCGTTTGGCAACATGCAAGTGGCCGCTTTTGAACGCTACGGTTGTAACGTTTTACGAACCGTGGAAGTTCCCCGCGCTGAACTTGCATGCTCTTTGGTGCGCCAGGGCGTAGGGATTGCGATCATCGATCAGTTTTCGGTTGAAGGCAATCCATGGCACGGAGTGACCATCCGGCCGTTGAAAGAGGAGATCCCCATTTCTGTCAGTCTGGTGCGCTCAGTATTCACAAAGCCAGATGCTGCCGCCGACCAGTTCGTCGAACTGGTCCAACGTCGACTTTCTGAGCAGTATTACATAAAGTTATAGATACGCTCTTTTACGCATAACTCAACACGACTGCAGTCGGTATAGTTATGTCCAAACATTGACATGAAGGAGTGTAGGAATGAGACATAATAAAAGACGCATGATTCAGATGCTGGTCACTGTGGCAGGCGTAGCTTCTTTGGGCTTTGTAGCCCCCACGTTAGCCCAAAGCGAAGATTATCCAAACCGCAGCATCACAATATACGTCCCTTTTAGCCCCGGCAGCGGTTCGGACGTGTATGCACGTTACTTTGGTGAAAAGCTAAGCAAACGCATTGGCCAGACAGTTATCGTCGAAAACAAGCCGGGTGCGGGCGGCGCGGTCGCAGTGCAAAGCCTAAAGCTCACGAAGCCCGACGGGTATACAATTTTATTAGGTAGCAATTCACCGATGGCGGCGAACGTTCCGGTGTATAAAAACCTCTCTTATGACCCAATAACAGATGTGGTTCCAATCAGCGGTCTAACCCGCTCGATGGCCGTCATCATTGTTCCAAATAATTCGCCGATTAAAACCATAGAGGACCTCGTAGAGAGGGGAAAGCAAAAACCACAGCTTAATATGGGAACCTATTCGGCTGGCTATCAATTGGCAGTAGCCCCATTTTTAAAGGCTGCTGATTTTACGTGGCAAGATATCCTATACAAGGGCTTGTCACAAACCACAACAGATCTTATCGGTGGCCAAATCGATGTTGCCGTGCTCGATTCCCCGAGTACAACCAACACCGTCAACTCTGGTCAAGCACGCGCCCTTGCGGTTACGGGCAACTCTCGCCACCCTGAACTTCCCGATGTGCCGACGCTCGCGGAGCTTGGTTATGGTGACGCTGTGCACTACAGTTGGACATCTCTATGGATGAAATCAGACACGGACCCGAAGATAATAGAAACCATTTCGGGCCACATGCTTGAAATACTAAATGAGCCAGAGTCAGCCGAATACGTTGCACGCAGCTCAGGTGAGATCATGCCTTTTGCGCCTGAGGAAATGCGTACTTTTCAGAAGAATGAAATCAAGCGCTTTACTGATGCTGTAGAAACATCTGGATTCAAGCGGCTTTGAGCTTTGCAGTAGTAGTTTAAACCACTGTCAAATCTCGCGTATCTATCCGTATGGCGCTGACCATCTTGGCAGAACCATACGGTTTTTTATCATGTCACATAATCACCGCAACCGCGTTTCAGAAGCTAGCCAGCCGATCTTGCTTTAACGCGTCACCTAAAACACGCTTTTGGGGCTGCTCGAGGTTGGCATGTTGGATCACATCATTGTGAAGATGCAAGACATCAACTCATTAGCTGAAAGAGGCAAAGTATAAGGCCAGTTTAGCGGGCTGCGTTCAGCACATTTCGACGATGCCTTTACGCAGCGATCTGTAGGGGTTGGGGTTCCGACGTCTACGCCCATGCGACGAGCAGGTGAAGGCGGAATAGAGGTAATTCTTGGGCTCTTGTCTTTAATGGTATTAGTTTTGATGACCTCTTCGCTTAGCGCAGCCAAGCTGGCTTCGTGCAAGGTCGTACCAACATCCGCTGTGCATAAACACATGCTGATTATCATCGCGGCAGGTACCTTGACAACTTGCGCCACGGGAACAGATATCCGGCCGGATATCTCAATTAAGGGATACGCTTCAGGCTAAGTGTTAACGTCCTGCCCTGACATTGTAATTGAGAAGGAATGCCAGGACGAAACCCATTTTGTAATGTACCAGGTCAGGCGATAGGTTATTTAGGGTATGTGCGGCAAGTGTGGATTGCCATTTACAATGACGCACCCGATAGATTACGCACGTTCGATGAACAGCCAGAAATTCGAGGCCGGAGCCACGTCTTACCGAACATCGTCAGGGCATTACTGGTATGTCAGACGTCCCGCCTTGGTGCTTGGCTCGCTGTGTGGCACGTCAACCGCTTATAGCTTCGAACCGATCAAAACTATCGGACGCGTCAAATCTTTAGCCTAGCATTGAGCCAAGTAATAACAAATCCGCCAGGCGGTTTTTTCATCTCTCCGTTGGGGATTTTTGGTCAGATAATTTCACTTCACAGGCCCTCACGGACTCGGGATAGTAAAAGCCACGATAATCACTCGGGTATCGATGTTCCGTATAGACGGATTAACACTTCGCTTTAAGCTAGTCATCCTGACCGAGCATAAACATCAGTTTCACTAATTGAAATATTCTTCAGGTATGCCTAGTTTTGGGGAGTGTCAAGGGCCATTAACAGCATTCGGACACCATCTCAGCTTTAAATTGGTCGGTGTAGCTGCGCCGAGCGCGATGTGGTTTAAGAGCGTTCTGATCCATAACGTCCACCTAATTTCGTGGACACCATGCTCTATCGAATTCAGCTCGCGCTCAAGGTGACTTCACCGGAACGTTATTTATAACATTCGGATCGGACACATTTGGGAGCGATGTCAGCAATTGTCAATGGCCATTACTTTTGACCCACCTCCTAGTGGGTTAGTTTAATTGGCCATTAACAGCAATCACGCGGTCGAGCTGACTCGAGCCGGCTTGGCTTCCCAGCCGAAGTTCGAACCTGGAGCTGCGTCAGTTGCCTAGTATGATTTAGGCAAGCCGAGTACTTTTTCCGCAATAAAGCTCAAAATGAGCTGCGGGCTGACCGGCGCCAGACGTGGTATCCACGATTCCCGCAAATAACGCTCCACGTGGTATTCCTTCGCATATCCCATGCCCCCGTGCGTGAAGATGGCATTTTCGCAGGCGCGATAAGCGGCTTCAGCCGCGAGAAACTTGGCGGCATTGGCTTCGGCTGCGCAAGACTCGCCGGCGTCATATAGCGATGCGGCCTTATAAACCATTAAGTGACTGGCCTCAAGCTCCATCCATGAACGCGCCAGCGGATGCTGGATGCCCTGATTCATACCGATCGGTCGATCAAACACTTCGCGTTCTTGCGCATAGTTGGCCGCCCGACGCAGCGCCGCGCGCCCTAGGCCTACCGCCTCTGAGGCAATCAGGATGCGCTCCGGATTCAGGCCGTGCAGGATGTAGCTAAAGCCCATGTCTTCCTCGCCTATCCGGTCTTCAACAGGAATGCGCAGACCATCGATAAACAATTGATTCGAGTCTACGCACTTACGACCCATTTTCTCGATTTCATGCACTTCAATGGCGGAACGATCCAAATCCGTGTAAAAAAGACTTAAGCCTTCGATTCCTTTACACTCCTCGACGGACTTCGTACGTGCCAACAGCAGAATTTTATTGGCTACTTGCGCTGTTGAAATCCACACTTTCTGGCCAGTGACCACGTAGTGATTCCCTTGGCGCACAGCGCGAGTTTTGAGTTTGAGGGTATTTAAACCTGTATTGGGCTCGGTCACGCCAAAGCAAGCTCGATCAGTACCGGCAATGAGTGGCGGCAGCCAGCGCTCCTGTTGCTCCGACGTGCCAAACACCACCACAGGATGCAGCCCGAAGATATTCATATGGACCGCTGAGGCACCTGACAGGCCCGCGCCCGTCGCTGAAATTGTGTGCATCATCAAAGCAGCCTCGGTAATTCCGAGCCCTGCGCCTCCGTACCTTTGTGGCATGGCAATACCGAGCCAGCCCGCCTGGGCAAGGGCCTGGTGAAACTCATGCGGAAAGCTTCCATCGCGATCCTTATTGAACCAGTAATCGTCGTCAAAAGGTTCGCACAGGCGCTCAATTGCAGATTTGATTTGTTCTTGATCTTCGTTAAGGCGGAAATCCATAGCATTTATCCTGCTTATTTAGTCCGAGGGTACTGCGCGCGCTCATGCACTGAATGCAGCAGGGAAATCGAATTCGAGCTGGTGCTGGCCAAAAGCCGGCGGAGGCATGCGATAGCTCGCCGGTGTGCGGCTCAGTTTCACAGGCGAGGCAACACCGGCGTACCCATCGCGCTCGATGATCATTTGGCGGTGTATAGTATGCGGATGTTGCAGGGCCTGCGGAATACTCAACACGCTAGAGCATGGGACGCCGGCTCGAATGAGTCGATTAGCCAGCTCTTGCCCTTCGTGATGTTTGCATAGACGGCTCAACTCCTTCTTGAGTGCTTGCCGATTGGCACTGCGCGCGCTGTTCGTTGTGTAACGGGGGTCGCTCACCATGTCAGGCGCGTTAAGTTGTGCGCAAAGCTTCTTAAATTGCCTGTCGTTACCAACAGCCAGGAAAATGGGATCACTTGCAGTAGGGAAAATGTCGTAAGGCGTAATATTGGGATGGGCATTGCCAGTGCGCATCGGGGTTTTACCTGCAGCGAAGTAGCTGGCGGTGTGCGGGTGCAGCATCGACAGAGCACAGTCAAAAAGCGCCACGTCAACGACTTGACCGCGACCGCTACGCTCTCGCTCCTGAAGAGCCATCAACATGCCTATTGCGGCATTCATGCCTGTCACCATATCCACAATTGGCACGCCGACCCGGGTCGGATCGCCGTTGGCATCGCCATTGACACTCATAATTCCGGACATGGCTTGGATTGCTGCATCGTAGCCGGGCATGCCACCCAAGGGCCCATCGGCACCGAAGCCCGACACCCGGCAGTAAATCAGCCGTGGGAATCGCTTACTGAGCACGTCAAAGCCTAGGCCCCAGCGTTCCATAGTACCGGTTTTGAAGTTTTCTACCAGGACATCAGCGTCTTCGAGCAGTTGCAAGAGGCTTTGACGCCCGGCCAGGGATGAAAGGTCAAGCCAAATGCCGCGCTTATTACGATTGAGGCCCTGATAGTAAGCGGCCGCATCACCCACAAAAGGAGGGCCCCACGCACGCGTCTCGTCGCCGGTTGGGGGCTCCACCTTAATGACGTCCGCGCCATGATCGGCCAATATTTGGGTGCTATAGGGGCCACTGAGCACACGCGATAAATCAATGATGCGCACGCCATCTAAAGCGCCACCGGCCGCCATCACGGTTGAAGATTGCGCATTTGTCATGACCGGATATAAGAGGTTTTAACGCAGGTGAAAAAGTCGCGCGCGTAATGGCCTTGTTCGCTACTACCGTAGCTGGAGGCGCCGCGCCCACCAAAGGGCACATGGAAGTCCACGCCAGAAGTAGGCATGTTCACCATTGCCAGACCGCTCTGAGTATTTCGCCGAAAGTGAGTTGCGTACTTGAGCGATTGCGTGCAGATTCCGGAGGACAATCCATATTCGGTATCGTTAGAGATTGCGAGCGCCTGCTCATAGTCCCGTGCACGCAGAATGCAGGCCAACGGGCCGAACACCTCCTCCCGTGCAATGCGTGCCTGTGGATCAACGTCTAATGCTAGACAAGGCTGAAGATAGTAGCCCTCCGACGCTCGTTGCAAGCGTTCCCCCCCGATGATGCTACCAGCTTCTTTACGAGCCAGTTCAACATAAGAAAGGTTCTTCTCCAACTGCGGATAGTTAGAAACCGGACCAATCTGGCTTTTATCATCGAGCGCGTGGCCTATATTGAGCGCCAGAATTTTGTCGCTCAATTGCTGGGAAAATCGCTCATAGATGCCTGGCGTGACGATGAGACGGCTGGAAGCTGTACAGCGCTGGCCTGTCGAATAAAAGGCGCCATCCAGCGCGCAGAAAACCGCAATATCCAAATCGGCATCATCGAGAACGATCATTGCATTTTTACCGCCCATTTCCATCTGCAGCTTCTTGTTTCCTGCAATGGCTGCTGCGGCGATCTTGCGACCGGTCGCACTGGAGCCTGTGAAACTGACACCTGAGACCGATGGGTGCTCAAGCAACGTTTGGCCAATTTCTGCACCGGTGCCAAGTACAAGATTAAACACGCCATCTGGTACACCGGCATCTTTGATAATCTCAGCAAGCAGGAAGGCTGTAGCTGGTGTGAACTCAGAGGGCTTTAAGACGACAGCATTGCCAAAAGCTAGCGCCGGGGCACTTTTCCAGGCCGGGATGGCGATAGGAAAATTCCAGGGAGTTATAAGCGCCACCACTCCGAGCGGCTCGCGCGAGATCTCAACCTCCACTCCAGGCCGTACTGACTGAAATAGCTCCCCGCCAAGGCGATACACCTCCCCAGCGAAGTAGTCAAAAATGTCGGCTGCGCGTTGTACCTCGCCTCGTGCCTCGGGCAGTGTCTTTCCCTGTTCTTTGGCGAGGATTTGCGCAAGCTCGTGGCTTCGGGTGAGGATGCCGCGGCTGATGTCTTTGAGTATTTGCGCCCGGGCCTGTAGGCCTGTTGCCGCCCAGCCGGGCTGAGCACGTTTGGCCGCCTCTACAGCCTGCCGCGCCAGCCCTGCGCTGGCATTAGCGACCCGGCAGACTGGATCTGAAAGATCTGATGGATTGATATTCTCGGTATGCTCGGTGGCCTCACACCACTGGCCATCAATCAAGCTTTTGATAGTCTGCATTAACACTCTCACTTACGATTTAGTGGTCGGCTGAGCACTGGCTTTGGTAGCCTCTATCATTGCCGAGTAGGGATAATATGGTGGGAAAGGACCAATGCAATTCATATCGACCTCGACGAGTGTGGGCCCGTATGTCTCAATCGCTGTTTTGACCGTGGCGCCGAAGTCTTCGGCACGATCTACCCTCCAAGCGGGGATACCTGCTAATTCAGCAAGCTTTAAAAGATCCGGTGCCAATAAATTGCTGTGCGCGTAGCGTCCCTCGCACATTGCATCCTGCATATGCTTGATCACACCATACCCGCCGTCATTCATGACGATCATGACGATATCGGCATTCTCTTGGACCGCCGTCCACAGCTCGGTCATATTGAAGAAAAATCCGCCATCGCCAGTGAGCAGAACTACTTTGCGATCCTTGCTGCCGATCGCGGCACCTATGCCGAGCTGCAGCCCTTGGCCGATACCTGCACCCACTGGGTAAATATTCTGACTCTGCTCGTGCAAAGGGAAAATTCGATGGCCCCATGTGCTATTGCTCAACGTGACGTCGCGCGCGAAGATGGCGCTTGAGGGCATCACGGCCCGCAACTGGGCGGCAAAGTCCGTATAGGGTCCAAGCGTCTGCCGAAAATCTTCAATTGCCTGTTTTTTGGCGCTACGCACTTTCTGGGTAAAAGCAGGATCGGCTTGTCCCTGTGAATCAGCGCTCAGGCGGGCAAGTAAACGGTGCAGGGTCACTTGCGCATCGCCACAGACAAAAAGTGTGCAGGGATAACTGCGTCCTTCCGCAGCGGGATCCACATCAATTTTCACCAGGTTTTCCGGCAACTTTAGCTTTTGATCAAGCGTCTCATGTCCGCGAAGACGTGATCCCACCACGAGCAAAAGGTCAGCCTGATCATACAGGTCCTGCACGGCCGGACTGCCCGGGCCGTTAAGAGCACCAAGGTTGGAGGGATGGTCGTCGCTGACCACACCATGTCCGTTCCAACTGGTTACCATGCCGAAGCCTTTGTCGAGGAGGGCCGCCAGCTCCTCGTTTGCCGCACGAGCGCCACCACCAGCCCATATCATGGGCCGCTTAGCGGCTCGTATCATCTGCTCCAATCGTTCGAGTGCCCATTGCTCTGGCTCTCGCACCACTGGGGCGGAAGCCATGTATTCCTCGGCACAGCTTGGACGAGCAACCTGAGCGCGTTGAATATCAATAGGTATCTCGACACTGACGGGACCTGTAGGCGCAGTGAGCGCCTCAATCCACGCTTGCTTAAGAACGACTAGTGCCTCACTGGCAGAATGGACGCGGTGTGCACCTTTGCCAACCGCGCTCAGCATGCCGAGTTGATCGGGCACATCGTGTACGGCCCCCGTTCCGCGGCCCAGATGAGTCGTGGCGCTCTGACCTGTGATATGTAACAGAGGCGTGCCGGCAAACCGAGCTTCCACAAGTCCAGGCACGGCATTAGATGCGCCCGGGCCTGTGCTGCTAATGAGCACGCCCACTTTACCGGTTGCTCGGGCTAGACCGTCGGCCATATGAGCTGCGCCCGTCTCTCCGCGCGTCATCACCATTTGGATGGAATCGTTCAGTGTGATGCCATCCATAATCGGGATGTTATGGACCGAGACGATTCCAAAAACGATATCGACACCGTTATGCTTAAGAAAATCTGCCACCAAGTGTCCGACCAGATAATTCGACATGGTAAAACTCTGTTAGGGTTGACGAAGGTTGGCGCGCTTAGCTAGATCACGAAATTGCTTGCCTTCTTGCGCGATACGATCATGAAGCTGCTTGGGTGTGCTCTCGACAATTGTGTAGCCCGATGCGTGCATGCGCTCACGAAATGCCTCATTAGCTAGAATTTTTTTCGTAGCGTCTGACAGGGCATTGATCACCTCATTTGGCGCGCCGGCCGGTGCCAGCACGCCTAACCAACCCTCAAAGATAAAGTTCGGGTAGCCTGCCTCGATCATCGTGGGGATGTCCAGAAACATGGGGTTGCGCTCACGAGACGTGACGGCCAACGCCTTGAGTCGACCGCTTTCTACCAGTGATTTAGCTGTGGTGTTTAAGTCAAAAAGAATCGTGATCCGATTGGCAATCAAATCGGACTGTGCCGGCGCATTGCCCTTGTAAGGAACGTGGGTCATCTCGATGCCTGCGTTTTCCTCGAGCAGTTCACCAGACAGATGGTTTGAGGCGCCAACACCAGCCGAGCCGTAGGTCAGCTTGCCAGGATTCGCCTTGGCGTCTGCGACCAGCGCCTGGATATCCTTGTAGGGCGTTTCGGCGTTAACCAACAGCACGTTGGTGTAGCTCACCACCGAGGAGACAGGTTGAAAGTCTTTCAGCGGGTCAAATGACGTGTCCTGCAACGCAGGCGTGATAGTCACAGTCGGACTAGCCACGAAGTAAAGCGTATATCCATCAGGTTTTGATCTGGCTACTGCCTGAGCTGCGATCGTGCCGCTGGCACCGCCTCGGTTTTCAACGACGACCGACTGGTTTAGTAATTGACCAAGATGCTGCGCATATTCGCGCGCCACAATGTCGACTGAACCACCTGGCGAGTACCCGACTATCAGTCGTATCGGTTGATTGGGATAGCTGTTTTGTGCGAGTGCGACCGGCAGTGATGCACAACTCATTCCGATGATCAAAAGCACTTTATTAAGCACTGAGTTCATGTTGTCTCCAAATAGTTATTGATGTTCTGCTTTAGGTACCACGCCTGCTTTCTCATTGTTGAAAGAGCACCGCGTCTGAAAAATATACCATATAAATTCTTGCTAAAAAATAATTATTCTTGCGTGTGAATTTATGTGCTGATTGATAGTTAAAATATGGATTGTAGGGAGCAGCAAGTACCAGCTCTCTATGTCTGTCACAATCAGCATCACCCAGATATTTGAGCCTTAACGGGCTTGCACACATTGATAGGAGCAGACCATGTCGCAGGTGAAATTGGTTGCACGTACACTAGACCTGTATGAACTCTATGCCGTCAAGGGCGAGCCGCTTTCCTTAACCCAGCTAGCGCAGGGTTTGCTGGCGCCTATGTCAAGCACGTTAGCGCTTGTACGCACTTTAGTGAGCAAGGGGTATCTGTATCAGACCCGCAAGCGCACTTATTATCCGACGAAGAAACTTACCGGGCTTTGCGAACGGATCGATTCGCAGGACCCCGTGTTGGATCTCCTACACCCATACTTGGAGCGTCTCCGTGACGGAAGCGGCGAGACTGCCGTTTTAGGAACACGAGAGGATTTTCAAGTGGTATATCTTGACGTCGAACATTCGAACCACGCCATTCGGTACATGGCTCAGCCGGGTGAGATGCGCAGCCTGCACGCCAACTCTTTAGGTAAAGCGCTCATATCCGTCTTGGACGAGGATCAGCTCCTTGGCTTGCTTGATCGAATGGATATGGATTTGCTCACCGAAAAGACGCTCGTTTCAAGACAAACATTGCTCGAAGATTTGACGAGATCGCGCCAACGTGGCTGGACCTCCAACATTAGTGAAAGCGTTGCGGACTTGGCGGCCATTGCTGCACCCATCTGCTTAGCGAAACAGTGGTACGCATTTTCAATCGTTGGCCCCCTCGCTCGTATGCAAGCAGCTTGGGATCAACATGTGACAACATTAATTGAGGTTGTGAGAGAATGGGACGAAGCTCAACAAGTAGAAGATTTCTAACGCTTTGTCGACACATTACAAAATTCGCTGCATAGCCTCTAACTCGACAGAATATCTAAACATTGATGGGAAGGGTTAGCTTTGCAGTGGTAGCAAGCGAAGTACACACCTTGGCGCAGCGCTCTGCCGACGCGGCGCGTGAAATCAAGACTTTGATCGATGAGTCGATTGCGGGCGCCGATAAGGGTGAGCACCAGGTCGTCAGAGCAGGGCAAATCATGCAGGAGGTGGTCAGTAGCGTCGCGAAAGTGACCAGCACGATTGCAGAGATTACCTTGGCCAGCAATGAACAAAGTGCCGGCGTGGGGGAGGTGAGCGCGGCGGTCGCTCAGTTGGATAGCGTTACTCAGCAAAATGCTTCGCTTGTAAACGAATCGGCCGTATCAGCGGCATCGCTGCGTCAGATGACTTCTGAGCTGCCACGGTTGATGTTTTAAGCTCTGATTACGCCAAGCCGGCACAGCGAGAATTGTGCCCGGGTTGGGCCCGCTGTGCCGCGTATATACAAAACCAAAAAAATTAGATTCTTCGTGCCACAGAAATGTAAGGCGGCCAGTTCTAGCTGGCCATGCCTGGAATCAAGCATGCCGACAGTAATTCTCTCTACTTAAGATAGGAGCCATCGGGTATGCGCAAACTGGTGCACATCGTCTATGGCGTGCTGAAATCTGGGCGCCCATTTGATCCCGAACTGGCAAAGTCTATGTAAATAGGCTTGACAACCAAGATGGTATCTCCCCGTCCTTTAGGGCAGGGAGGACGTGTGCGCCCAGCATGGGCGCGATCTCGGAGGTGACCCGCATGCCAGGTGGTGTGGCAGGGGCGCGGCTCACTGCCGTCCCCTATGCCGATCAATAATGATGATAGAGGCGAGCCTAGAGCCAATCTCAATTGCCACCACTACCGCTGAGCCATAGCTTCGCCCTGTGGTTCAGGTAGAGATTGCGGCCATCCGCCTGCAAGCGTTTTATATACAGCGACTAACGCCGTCGCCTGCTGTGTCGCACTTTGCGCTAGCAGATCCTCCGCCTCTAGTCGAGAACGCTCAGTATCCAGCACCTCTAGCACGCCCACCATCCCACCCTCAAATTGCTGGCGCGCGGTGAGAACTGCGCGACGGCTGGCCTTTACTGCTTGTGCCAGGATGGCTTGTTCGGTCTGAGTACGCGAAAGACGCACCAGTGCATTTTCTGTTTCTTCCATGGCGACAAGCACCGTCCGCTCATAGGCTGCCAGGCTCTCTGCAGCCGCTGAGTTGGCCGCTGCAATGCGGGATCGCACACGACCAACATCCAGAAACGATCCCCCTACGCCCAGAGAAACCACACGTGTTTCACTATCATGCTGGAACAAGGTGCTGAAACCCAGCGCTTGAGTACCTATCAGGCCTCCCAACGTAAAGCGCGGGAAGAGATCGGCCGTCGCCACACCAATACGCGCCGTAGCCGATGCCAACCGGCGTTCGGCCGCAGCGATATCAGGGCGACGGCGCAGTAGCTCACCAGGTACCCCGGCATTGACCCGTACGGGGTGGATGGGCAAGACAGCTGACCTGTCCAGCATCTTGACCACAGCAGCCGGCTCGCGGCCTGTCAGCACAGCAATGCGATTGGCGGTCACGGCAGCCTCGGCCTCCAGCGGGGGTATACGTGAACGCGTTAAGGCCAGTTGTGTACGAACACGCTCTGTGTCAAACGAGGTACCGCGTCCTTCTTGGAACAGCGCAGTGATCAGGCGCATCGTATCTGCTTGGTTGCTTTCGTTGTCACGCGCTACCTGCAATTGCCTCTGTAGGCCGCGAAGGCGAAAATAGGCATCTGTCACCTCAGCAACCACGGCTACTTGTACGCCCGCTAAATCGGCGGCATGGGCCTCGGTGTCGGCCTGCTGAGACTCGACACTACGACGTACTCGACCAAAGAAATCCAATTCCCAAATAGCCGATAAGCTAGCGGTATGCAATTCACCATCACGATGAGCGCGCGACAGACCAGGCGCCTGCGAAGCGCTGACGCGCCGTTCGCTTATTTCGCCTGAAGCATCTAGTGTGGGGTAACGATCGAATCCAGCCTGATGAGTCAGCGCCCGAGATTGCTCATAGCGTGACAGGGCAATGCGTGTATCGTGATTGGCGCGTAGCGTTGCATTTACAATCGATACCAACAAAGGATCACCCCAATCGCGCCAAAACTGCGCGTCTGCTTCAGGCATCTCCAACGTGCTGACCGTCGAGTCCTGTCGCGCATATGCCGGCTCAAGCTGCATGACAGGTACTTGGTAGTCGGGGCCGACTGCACAAGCCGACAATAATAGTGCTGACAGGAAGACCGGCGCTCCACGTAGGCAGACAAAGGAATAAAGGAACGATTCAAACATGGGAAGACTCCAACGTCTCAAGCTGGATTGAACGACGTGATTTTCGGGTGGCTAAGCGACGCAGAGCCACGTAAAAAACAGGTGTCAGGAACAATCCGAACAGTGTTACACCCAGCATGCCTGCAAAGACTGTTATGCCCATTACCTGGCGAACCTCAGCACCAGCTCCCATACCAATCGTCAAAGGCAACACACCGGCAATGAAAGCAATCGACGTCATGATGATGGGACGCAACCGTAGTCTGCAGGCCTCCAACGCAGCTTCAACAATGCCACGGCCTTGGTGTTCGAGTTCGCGTGCAAACTCCACAATCAAAATCGCGTTCTTGCACGCCAGACCAATCAACACTACCAGTCCGATCTGCACGAAGATGTTGTTATCACCATCGGCTAGCCAGACTGCGCTCATCGCTGATAACAGACACATGGGCACAATCAGGATTACAGCCAGTGGTAACGTCCAACTTTCATACAGCGCTGCTAATACCAGAAATGCCAGCAGTACTGCCAAGGGGAACACGATCAGCGCAGCATTACCCTGCATGAGCTGCTGATAGCTCAAGTCTGTCCACTCTAATTCCATTCCCTGTGGCAAGACTTCGGCGGCAGTCTCGGCCAATACACGTAGAGCCTGTGACGAAGAGACTAGCCGGGGGTCGGCTTCGCCGATTAGGTCTGCCGCAGGATAACCATTGAAACGAATGACGGGGTCTGGGCCATAGGCTGCGCGCACATCAACCATGCTGCCAATGGGAACCATGTCTCCCTGCGTATTGCGGGTACGCAAGTTGGCTATGTCCTCGACCGTGCTGCGAAATGGTGCATCGGCTTGCGCCACCACTTGGAAGGTGCGCCCGAAGCGTGTGAAATCGTTCACGTAGCTTGATCCCAGATAGATTTGCATCGTATCGAAGAGCTCAGTCAGTGGCACTCCTTGTGCCTTGGCTTTCGTGCGGTCAACCAGAACATCGAGTTGCGGAACATTCGCTTGGTAAGAGCTGATCGGATAGGGAAATCCTGCTTTCTGCGACACTGCACTAGCTAACGTATCCACCGCAGTTTGTAAGGCACCGTAGCCGGCCGCATTGCGATCTTCGATGTAGAGCGAATACCCTGAACCCGTGCCCAGGCCCGCTATAGGCGGTGGCATAATGGCAAAAGCCAGTCCGTCTTGCTCTTGCGCGAAACGGGCATTGAGCTCGGCGACAATCTCGGTGGCCGACAGCGAGCGCTCACTGGCCGGGGTCAAGCCAAAGAAGACTACGCCAGTGTTGGAGGTATTGGTGGATTGCAGCACGTTCAAGCCCGGAAGCGCAACGGCTGTTGAAACCCCCTCGACCTTTAATGCAATGTCTGTCACGCGCCGCACCAGGGCCTCCGTACGCTCCAAGGATGCACCTTCAGGCAGCTTTACTGCACCGACCAGATAGAGTTTGTCCTGCGTAGGAACAAAACCGCTGGGTACCGCCTTGAACACGAGCCCGGTTGCTACAAGCAACACCAGATAGACCAAAAAAACCGCACCCCGACGCCCAAGCAGGCGTGCTACCGCGCCACCATAACCCTCCGCACTACGTTGAAAGAGCCTGTTGAAGGGGTCAAACAACCAGCCCAATCCACGATTAAGCACTCGCGTAGGCATATCGGGAGGTGTGCCATTCGGACGCAGCAGCAGAGTTGCGAGTGCCGGGGACAGCGTCAGCGAGTTGATCGCAGAAATTACCGTCGAGATCGCAATTGTTACAGCAAATTGCTTGTAGAAGTGACCCGTCACTCCAGCCAGGAAAGCCATGGGTACGAACACAGAACACAGGACCAGTGTGATCGCAATGATAGGCCCGCTCACTTCACGCATAGCTTGGTGCGCCGCCGCACGCGGACCCAAGCCATCGGAAATATTTCGCTCAACGTTTTCAACCACCACGATGGCATCGTCAACCACAATGCCGATGGCCAATGCCAGACCAAAGAGCGTTAACGTGTTAATGGAAAATCCCAGTAATAGCAGCACAGCGAACGTGCCCACAATCGATACGGGGACGGCCAGTAATGGGATGATAGACGCACGCCAAGTTTGCATGAACAAGATCACTACAAGGACAACGAGCAGCACGGCCTCAAACAGCATACTTACGACCGATTTGATCGAATCGCGAACGAACACGGTGGGGTCGTACTCCACGGACCACGTCAGGCCTTCGGGAAAATGTGTTGCCAAGTCAGCCATCTTCTCCCGAACTTGATTCGACACATCAATGAAGTTGGCGCCAGGCACTGCGAAGATCGGAATTCCGACGGTCGGCTCATTATTGAGCAGTGACTTGAGTGAGTAATCCGAGGCCCCTAGCTCAACACGCGCCACATCCCGCAAGCGCGTTACTTGTCCTTGGCTACCTGACTTGATTATGATCTCGCCAAACTCTGCTTCCGTCGTCAAACGGCCTTGGGTATTAATTGACAGCAGAAAATCGCTGCCCGCTGGATTGGGTGGTGCTCCTAGTTGTCCAGCCGAAACCTGCACGTTCTGTTCGCGCACGGCAGCCAGCACCTCATCGGCAGTCATGTCCAAGGCAGCAATTTTTTCGGGGTTTAGCCACAGGCGCATTGAGTAATCGCCTGAACCCCATAGCTGCACATCCCCTACGCCTTGCAAGCGCGCTAGTTCGTCGCGCACGTTCAGTAACGCATAGTTGCGAAGGTAAAGTTCGTCATAATGGCCTTGGGACGCATTCAGTTGCACCAACAGCGTAATATTGGGTGACTGCTTGGTTGTGACCACCCCTAAGCGGCGCACCGTTTCGGGCAGCCGCGCTTCGGCCTGAGCGACCCGGTTTTGTACCTTGACCTGCGCGTCATCGGGATCCGTGCCTTGGCGGAAGGTTGCCGTCAATGTCATCACCCCATCGCTACCAGCAACGGATTTCATGTAGAGCATGTCCTCGACGCCGGTAATAGCCTCCTCCAGCGGAGCGGCGACCGTCTCGGCAATTTCGCGCGGATTAGCTCCCGGATAGGTGGCGCGTACCAGCACACTGGGTGGAACGACTTCAGGGTATTCGCTGATAGGTAGCAGCGGTATCGAGATCAGGCCGACAACAAAAATGATAATGGACAGTACCGCAGCAAAGATCGGTCGGTCCACGAAGAAACGGGCAAAATGCATATTTTTACTCTCGGTAGCTGCCAACTGATTGCAAAGCGACGCGCTGCGGCTCCATCGGAACAACCTGAACCTGCACTGGCATGCCTGAATGGGTTATTTTTTGGATGCCATTGACGATCACACGATCCCCCTGTTGCAAGCCTTTTTCAACGATGCGCAGACCTTCGGCCAGGCGGCCCAGACTGACATCACGGCGTTTTGCCGTATCGTTTTCATCGACGATATAGACATACTTGCGATCTTGATCAGTCATCACAGCCTTGTCGTCAACGAGTACGGCCTTGAACGGGACGCTGCCTTGCAAACGCACACGGGCATAGAGCCCGGGCGTAAGCAGACCATCGAGGTTCGATAGCGTGGCGCGCGCCCGGATCGTGCCGGTATCTGGATCTAGGCGGTTGTCGATGAAATCGACCTGGCCCGCATGCGGATGACCATCTTCTCCTACCAGTCCGATATTGACCGGCACTCCGCCATTGCGTTCGTCGGGGCGCTCACCTGTACGCACCATCTGCGCATAACGTAAGTAAGTCCGTTCATCACTATCGAAATGCACATGCATCGGGTCCAGCGATACTAACGTGGTGAGTATGTTTTCCGTCCCCTCGGAAGAGACCAGGTTGCCGGCCGTGACCAGCGCCCGACCAGCCCGCCCTGAAATCGGCGCACGTACTTGAGTGAAGTCCAATTCCAGTCTGGCTGTTTCGACGGCAGCCCGCGCAAATTGCACAGAGGCATCGGCCTGGGCCGAAGCGGCGCGACGCTGCTCCAGTTCCTCGGTAGATACTGCTTTCAACGATACAAGTCTTTGGGCGCGAGCAGCCTCGCTGCGAGCCAGTGAAGCGTTCGCGAGAGCGCTGGCCAGATCGGCTTCGGCACGGGTCAGCGCTGCCCGATAACTGCGAGCGTCTATCTCAAATAAAACATCGCCGCGCGTAACGGTTTGTCCTTCTCGATAGTTGATTTTTTCAATATGGCCGCTGACGCGTGGCCGCAGGGCAATCGTTTCAACAGCTTCGACTCGCCCATTAAAATCATCCCACTGAATGACCTGGCGCTGTACGACGAGCGCAATGCTCACCGAAGGTTGATTTGGCGTGGGCTCTTCGGCAGCCTGACTGTGGCACCCTGCAAGAAGCGAAGCCAACAGCAACGACGTCAATAGTGGAAAGCAGCGGTACAAAGCGGCTCTAGTAAACAACAAGTTTTGACTCATGCTTGAATAATCCGGGATTTATTTAAGGCGATCAGCGGCCAACGCGATATCCTTTTGGTTTTCTAGCAGACTTAAACGCTGGGACAGTGCTTGGCTAATGGATGCATAGGCCGTACTACCCAAAGCGAGCCGCAAGGGCGGGTGCTGCATGTCTGCGGTCGCAATCATGGCATCGACTGTTCTGGCGGCATCTCCCTTAATTGCAAAAGCCCCCGAGGCTACCCCACGGCGTACTTCGCCCGCTGGTGTGTCTTCATAGCGGGCCATAATCGGCGCGCGATCGAGTCCGTCAACGAAATTGGTACCGGTTGGGCCTGGTTCGATAATTAGAAAATCTATGCCAAATGGTGCAACCTCCTGAGCAACCGATTCGACAAAACCTTCGATTCCCCATTTCGTAGCATGATAAAGACTGAAGTTCGGGTAAGCGATCTGTCCGCCCTCCGAAGACACCTGCACGATGCGACCGCCACCCTGCTCGCGTAAGTGAGGCAAGACAGCTCGTATAAGCTGGATGGATCCCACAAGATTTGTGGCGATCTGCCGCTCGATCTGGATGTCGCTTGCTTCCTCAGCGGCTCCAAATAGCGCATACCCAGCGTTGCTGACCACTACGTCAATGTGTCCGACACGCTCAAAAGCATCCGTTACAACAGTATTTATGGCGCGCGTGTCGGTGACATCAAGCGTGAGAACGTGCAGCTGATCACCATACTTTGCAGTCAGCGTCTTCAGAACGTCAGGTTGACGAACCGTTGCAACGACGCGATCACCACGCGCCAGCAAGCGTTCAGTAAGAAGGCGGCCGAGGCCAGTTGAGGTTCCGGTAATAAACCATGTCTTAGTCATATTGCTAGTCCAGAAAGAGAAGAAGTGAAAACTAAGAATATGGTAGGAGGTTATGATTGTGATTGGAATGACCAATAAACCGCATGAGAAGGTGAAATGAAATCACCAATTGATTCTCCAACACTGAAAGACCTGCGTGCCTTCATGGCTGTCGCTGAACACTGCAGTTTTCGACGCGCCGCTGAACTGCTAGGCGTAACACGTTCGTCACTCAGTCATACGCTGCGAGGGCTGGAAAGTAAGCTAAGCACGCGTCTATTACATCGGACGACACGTAGCGTGTCGCTCACCCAAGCGGGAGAGCAGTTTCTAGCCCGTCTTGATCCATTGCTGGGCGATTTGAGTCAGCTGCTCGAGGACGTAGCAGGCGCACAGGGGAGAACGATGGGTACACTGAGAATTAACGGCAGCGAGCCAGCTATTCGCTTGCTACTCGAAACGCTGGTGCCGAGCTTTCTGGCGCGCTATCGCGATGTGCAACTTGATCTCACAGCACAGGGCGAATTGGTTGACATCGTTGAGAAGGGCTTTGACGCAGGAATCAGATTGGGCGACGCTGTACCCAAAGATATGGTGGCAGTTCGTCTCGGTCCAGACATTCGTTTTTTGGCTGTTGCGTCACCAAATTACTTAGCAGCTCACCCTGCACTGAAAACTCCTGATGAGCTCGCCAAGCATCAGTGCATCCGACAACGTTTTCCTAGTGGCAAACGTTATCGCTGGGAATTCAGTAAACAAGGACAAGAATTCGTTTTGGATGTGCCGGGCGCGCTCACTCTGGATCATCATCAATTGATGGTAGAAGCAGCAGCGGCTGGCGTGGGCATCGCTTATGTTTTGGAAGAATATGCCCGCCCATATATAGATCGGGGTGAGTTGGTTGCTGTACTAGAGAGTTGGTGCCCATACATTTCGGGCTTGAATCTGTATTTTCCCAATAATCGCCATGTTCCAGGTAGCTTAAGGGCTCTTATCGATATGGCTAGGGAAACAGTTTAGTGAACAGCCTCAATTAATCGACCCCCCCCCCGCGTTGCCTCCCGACATTTCAAGACACACCACCACCATGTATGGTCGCGGCAACCTGCAGCCCCAGCCGCGGCTCAATTGTCAATGGCCATTAACACCCATCAGGTAGATCTTTTCTGGCTGAAGGGTTTCATGGCTGCTGTATAGGATTGTTCCCGTGTTATCCAGCAGGCCGTCAAGGACCTTTAGGGCTAGAGAAGGGATGTCAGCTTTTGTGACTGCTGGCGTATCGTTTGTTTTTATTCCCAAGGTTTCCTCGGTTTGTTGTTGTGTGTTGAGAAGGCGGCACCCTGTAGAGTCGATCGGACCAACGACCCCCTCCTGTTGAAGCGCGTCGACGATCGAGAGCGCATACCCGTAGCCTAACCTGAATGTGAGTTGGACGAGGCTCACTGTTATCCAGCCTTGCTTGATGGCGAGTTCCTTGGCCGATTCATAGTCGTTATTTTCGAAATCCGAGGTTGCTATGGTTGGCATGATCTATCCTTTGTGACCCGATGATGGACACCGTTTGTTGATGGAGTATGCAACAGGCTTGAACTCGTTTTAAGCGCCAAAAAAAATGATCTTCAAGAAAAGTTAATATTCTCATGGGATTACATGGAGGTCGTCGTGCTGGGGGCTACCCGTGCATATCAGTTGATCCGCGCTACGCTGCGTTCTGCGTGGGTGGTGTCATAGCGAGCCAGTAGCTGACATTGATGTCCTTTATTTTTCAGGCTGAGCTGGGCGTGGATTCATTCACTAATGGCTACGCGCGAAGTGTTAGTGCTGGTTACCACGATGATGTCTATTTTGTCTGTCGTAGGAAGCTGTATATAGGCTTAAGCGATGGCCTCATACAGGACGGGACTGCCCCTGAAATTGTAGGTGGCT
The DNA here is from genome assembly GCA_013416395.1 of Alcaligenaceae bacterium. GTDB lineage: Bacteria > Pseudomonadota > Gammaproteobacteria > Burkholderiales > Burkholderiaceae_B > Allopusillimonas. The sequence continues at coordinate 3,064 of JACCEP010000020.1, read as the reverse complement.
TGGGCGTTTTAAAGGATGAAGGATTTTTTGATGCCAGCGAGGCTCTGAATTCTGGCAACTTGATCGGGGCCGGCCGTGATGAGCATGGCAGCACCGGCCAAACTTATGGACAATTCGCTTTTCGGTAAACGATAAAAGACAAACAGCCCAGGCCGTTCTTGTTTCATGTCATAGCCGTATTTTTTTGCGAAGCGCTCCGCCGCTTTGCGGTAGATATTGATCTTCTTATGCTCGTTGGCACTAAATCGGAAAAATAAGGCTTATATCTGCGCAGAGCATTATTTACGAATTCAATTAATGCTTTCTTCAAGGCAAACACATTGTGACATTTGGTCTTGCGCCAGATTTCGTCTGGAGGTTCGTTGCCATATAGAAAATCGTCTGATGCGCAAAAGTCATCTAGAATACGCAGGTCTCGCGACTTCCGCACGTCGATATACATCGAAAAGCTACTGCTTAAAGTGCTATAGGTAAACACGTAGCAGATGTGGTCGATAATGACGTATTGTTTCATAGCAACGGCCACGCCCCATAGTTTATAGATTCGGTGAAAATAACCTGCTAGTACTAAGGAACCCAAATAAACTGTTGTGCTGATAGCTCTCGCTCACCTTGCCAGCGATATGCGCACAGTTTTCCGCGCCCCTCTGTCGCGTTGGTATGCTCAGCGGCAATGCTGTAGTCGAGACAGGCGATATGTTTGCTTAAAAGTGCCGGGTGGCCCGTTAACCAATAATGGCCAAGAAATAGTGGCTTTTTGCCATCGTAGCCGGGCAAAACGCCATCGGGTACGGGTATGCGTGGAATCATCCCGATTACCTCGGGCCCAACCAACGCCAGGTCTCGATAAGTTAGGTCTTGCGGCTCCTTCCACCATCGAGTCCGGATGTCCCGTCGTGGATGACGATCTTTATCGGGAAATTCGTGACCTGTGGGGAGCGCAATTTCCAGCCCTTTGAGTACAATTTCGAGTGCGTTGTAGCCCACACCCTCTTTGTGTGCCAGTGCCGGCCACGCATCTGGCAAGACGCGGTTTTCGTGATCAGTGAATTGCGCCAGTGTTTTTAACGAGTCGGGATGCCAGCACGCATGGACGACACGCAAACCGTCTAAATCCAGATACAGCGGAAGGGTTTTGAACCAGTTAATCATATCGCTATGCTGGTCAGAACCTTCGGCAACCTGCCGCAAAAACTCTTTGTGCTGGTTGTGGTTCTTTTCGTTGTTGTGCGAACGAAGGTATTCGTCTGGACTGTTAGGGTCGGGGGTGGTCCAGGCCACAGCATTAAATTCATGGTTGCCCATAACGGCCAACGCGCTGTCGCCTTCGACCATTGCGCGTGCGATTTGCACAGTTTCCACCTGTTCGGGGCCTCGGTCGACGAAGTCGCCTAGAAAAATGACTTTACGTTCTGGGTGCTGCCATATGCCGTCGCGCTTGACATAATCCATTTTCTTTAGCAGTTGCTTTAACGGTGTTGCATACCCGTGAATATCGCCAATTAGATCGTACATGTTTTGTCTTGTTAGTTGTTTTTGTTGAGAGAGCGAATGGGGTAGATCTTGCCTGTGGCATTTTTATAGGTTTGTGTCTTTTTGCATCGGCCCCACGCTTGCATATACGCCGTGCTGCAGATCGCCGACATTCTTACCACTGCCCATAGGCTCATGCACAGCGAGTGCTTGAGCCAAATGAGCTGCCTGCACGCCTCCTTGGGCTATCTTCAGTGCGAGTTCAGTCAACGTCTATAACCATATGGTCCGGAAAATGGGTGTACTGGTGCACAATACAAAATATCAACTCTGCCACAGCACTCTCACACTCCTTGCTTACAGGCATGCCGATGATGGATGTAGAGAGATACGCCAGATGATCAGCTAAGGGTTGAGACGACGTACTTTCGAGTGTGAGCTTTAATACTTCAGGTGCGTACGTCGTGTACTCACTTCGGGCTACGTTTGAGTTGGACAGGCAGATAGGGTCCCACTTATAAAACAAGATCTCGTCGATGCGAGTCAGCAAGCCATCAATCTCGTCCCTTGCTTCTTGAAGACACTGTTCCATTGTCACGTGCGTTGGTGTCGGACGATCTGCATTACTGTCATCAACATCATCCGATTCCTCAGATAGTCTTGCATGTCTTATTAACGCAAGTTTTTCTATCAGCATCTCCTCATTTAGACCGGCGAGTTGTTCAGCTCGCTCGGCCCAGAGACCCTCAGAGGCTTCGTTTTCCTGTCCTGCGTCTTCTTTGTCTTCGTGATTCATTGTGATTTCCTAGGGTAATGCGTAAGGCTTGGCGTATCGGGCTTACTTTCTGAATGGACGTTGTCAGTCAAAACGGCTACTGATTGAGGCTGAGCCTATAGAGGGCGGCGGTCGTGGGCATCCGAATGTATGTTCGAAATATACATCTTGTATCATACGAGAAGTGCCGTCCATCGGAGGAATCAGCAGAAATGTAGATTTCGATGACGATTTAACCGGATTCTGTCAACGGAGCGTCAAACATGCATTCAGAGAAGTCTTTAAGCCTGCTGTATTTTGTGCAAGGCCGCATATGTTTTTTGCTCAACCAAGGTGATCAAGCCATCAAAGAGTTGGAGTTTGATAGCTCGTCCATGGCTTTTGAAGACGGCTATGTCGTCGGGGACGATTACGGGCGCTACCGGGTTCGTGATTTTGCGCCGCAAACCTTTTTTAAGGTGCATGAATTGACGGAGGAAGAAGTTATAACTCTGCCCCGGTCGAGGTGGTTTCAGCTAGATATTCACCGCTGCGTGTTGGCAGACGGTTTCGTGCATGGTGAATCCATGCTGAAATCCATAGACAAATACGGAGGCTATAACCCTGCGGGACAGGTGGTGAACTTGCCGATGGAGGTGGTTGCCTCTTCTGAAAATAAATGACGAGCGTGCGTTTGGTTACGGGCGGTATGAATCGGCCAGGGTTTGCTAGACAGTTTTTAGCCTCATAATACTCAGTGAGGAGATGATTATGAGCACGGCCCGATTTACGGAAGAATTCAAACTCGAAGCGGTAAAGCAAATCACCGAACATCAG
>JACCEP010000001.1 GCA_013416395.1 Alcaligenaceae bacterium | reverse complement strand
TGCTGGGGCCACAGAACACGCCTTCTTCCAGCGTAACGTTGTCGTACACCGACACGTTGTTCTGCACCTTGCACTGGTCGCCGATGACGACCTTGTTGCCAACGAACACGTTTTGGCCCAGCGACACACCTTTGCCGATACGCGCGCCCGGGCATACATGGACAAAGTGCCAGACGCGTGAGCCTTCACCTATCTGCGCGCCTTCGTCCACAATGGCGCTCTCGTGTTGGTAGTAGCTCATTTCTTCAGAAATGGATGGTAGTCGCCCTGCAGCGGGGCAATGGCCGCATTGCGGATGGCGGCCACGGTGGTGATCGCCGTGCGGTTCTCTTCCAGCCCAAACCCGCGCCCGGCCAGAATCTCTTCGTAGCTGCGGTTGTGCAGATCGGTAAAGCCACCGGAAAACTCGATTTCTTCGCCATCGACGGTGATGGAGCGGTAGGTGCGCTGGCCGTTGTCGCGCGCGGCCTGAAGCACGTCTTCGATGTCTACCGACAAGAACCAGCGTACGCGTGCGTTTTCGTATTCGAGGTAGCCTGCGGCCTTGGTGTCGCTGGAGTGATGCACCACGTTTTGCTGCAGCTCGCCAAAGATGAAGTGCAGCATGTCAAAAAAGTGCACGCCTATGTTGGTGGCGATACCGCCGGCCTTTTTGGCGTCGCCCTTCCACGACTGCATATACCAGGCACCACGCGAGGTTATATACGTTAAGTCTACTTCGTGTTTGGTGTCTTTTGCGGCAGCACGCACCTTGTCGCGCAAGGCCACGATGGATGGATGCACGCGCAGCTGAAGTATTGTGTTGATCTTGTGCCCTGTGTCGCGCTCGATATCAAGCAGCCCGTCTATGTTCCAGGGGTTGAGCACCAATGGCTTTTCGCAGATGGCGTCTGCACCAGAGCGCAGCGCAAAGCGCATGTGCGAGTCGTGCAAATAGTTGGGCGAACAGATAGAAACGTAATCAACCCGTCTGTTGTCAGTCGATCGACGAATTTTATCGAGATGGCGGTCAAAACGCTCAAACTCGGTAAAAAACGACGCCGTCGGAAAATAGCTGTCTATGATGCCTACCGAGTCGTTGGGATCAAACGCCGCAACAAGGTTGTTGCCAGTCGCCTTGATGGCTTGCATGTGGCGTGGTGCGATGTATCCAGCCGCACCGATAAGCGCAAAATTTTTCATGTTTAATGTCTATGTAAAGAAAGGCAGATGACTAGAGCAGGCATATTTTTACTGTGTGCTTGCTTTAGCGCGGCCTCTCATATTCATCGGTCACATCGTTTTTTGACATGGATTCTTTTCTTAACAGCTCAATATCTGCCTTCAAAACTTCATATTCATACATTTTTTGCTTAAGGAACCTGGATGTAAGCTCGGCTTTGGCGGCAATGCCTGCCGGGGTCAACAAATAGGCATAGGCAACCTTGTTGCGGCTGTTGCGAAAGTTGTTGATCTTGAGGAGGCCTTTATCGAGCAGATGCCTTACGCAATAATTGGTTTTACCCAGGCTCACCCCTAACCGCTCTGCCAGCTCACGCTGGCTTAGCTCTGGATGAGCCTCGAGCAGACGCAATACTTTCAGGTGGCTCTCTTCGTACAGGTCTGAATGGGGCACCGTTACACTCATGTTCAATCAATGAACGGATCGTAGCATGTCATATTGGGGCCGTAACCACAGAAATGTTACAAAGCGTGGGGATTGTGTATGAGCTGGGTTTTGATATGGCAGCGCAACGCGCCCCAAAATGTAATCAGCGAAATGATGAAAAACAATAACGTGTTATTACGGCCAAGCATGATCTGCGTCTGGCTAAAAATCACGAAACAGCCCACCAATGACACACCACACACAGCAAGATACTGTGCAACTGGGTCTGCCGATCTCAATCGACGTCCGAAATACACCAGCGACAATGCCAGCAGTGCCAGCACAGGCATCAGCCCTAACAGGCCCTGAAGCACCCAAACTTCCAGAAACGTATTGTGCGTATTCGCGAGTTTTGTTACTGAAGTGGTGAACGCGCCGCTCGCCACTAGCCGCTCTTTCTCGCTTTTGTAACCTGCCTCACTCCACCCCATGTATGGCTTCTGCGGGATGATGACCGTGAGGGCGCGCCAAACCTCAAAACGCGCGCCTAGTGACGATTCTGTGTCTCCCTGGCGGTACATTTGAACGTCTTCAATGGCACGCTCATACCTGGATTCGACCATTGGCACCGTGGACACGGCGATAACACTGACAGCAAGAAGGCCTAAAAGTGTGGCAACGATCCACTTCACATTGGATCGCCGCAGGTAGGCTGCACAGAACACCAACACTACGAACGGGATCGCAACCCAGCCACCACGTGCACCTGACATGATGGAGGCATAGCTTCCGCCAGCGATACCCAACAGCGACGCCGCCCGCCACAAAGCGGGCTTGCGGAACAACCAGTCGCTAGCCACAAAGGCTGCGACACAGAACACAGCCATCATGAGGGCGAGATCACCAAACTGTATGCCGCCGGTAAACCCAGCGGCTCGCTCTGCGCCAAGTGAGTATCTTTCCCACGCTGCAACCGTTCCGGCCGCTATTCCGCCCACAATAAACCCGGCGTTCAGCCAGGACAGCTTTACCGGATGGGCCAGCATCAGCAAAAAAATGGGAATCGCCAACAGATAACGGCTGGGCAGATCCAAGCTCTGCAGATCATTGCCGTGATAGCGCCAGCTGATGGCCCCGACCACAAATACGGACAGCATAAGAGCGACCATGATTTTGTCATCGCGCGTTAGCGAAATGGCTGGGCGCCTGGCTAGGTAATAGAAACTGCCCACGATCAGCAATACAGCACCGAGCGCATAGCCTCGAGGGGTACCCAGCATAAACGCGAAAAACAAAAAAACGGAATACGACGCCCACGACGAAAGAGGCGTAGCACCGTCGGAATATGGCGTTAAAGGCTGCATAGGTGAAGGCATGGGCGCGGAGACGAACGAATAACTAAAGACAGCCGGATAATAGCACCGAGATTAAGCGCAAAAGTTCGGATTACACTCTGTAATAGCGTAAAGCCTGCGGGCTGTTCAGCGACAATGAGCGAGTGTGGCCCATTGCCCTGCCGAGTTTGCTGCCCGTGCGGGCCCGTTGCTTCATATTATGAACAACCTTGCAGATGGTCCAACGCAAGTATGCGTTTGTACACGGTAATGCAGTGTATGGCCCGAAGGGGCTCTTTAGGAACCCGTCTGTGCCCATGGCACACCAGAGCTTATGCAGCCTAAGATTATAAAAAGCTAACTCAACGGCTCAAGCACACTTCTGAACACCTCAGGTAAAGCAACAGGCCGCCGGGTCTGGCGATCGACATACACATGAATAAAGTGGCCCTGGGCCGCGGCGCTTGATGCCCCTTGCCTGAAAACCGCCAGTTCGTACCGAACGCTGCTGTTGCCAAGATGGGCAACGCGAAACCCGACCTCAATGTTTTCAGGAAAGGATACGGGCTCAAAATACTGACAACCCGTTTCCACAACCAGGCCAATGACTGCACCGTCTTCGATATTGAGTGCACCCTGATCAATCAGGTACGTGTTGACGGCGGTATCGAAGTAAGAATAGTAGGTAACATTGTTGACGTGGCCGTACACATCATTGTCCATCCAGCGCGTCGTGATTGGAACGAACACCTGAAACGCCGAACGCGATAATGGTTGTGGTCTGCTCATGGTTACTCTTCCTTCTGCGCTGTAAAGTTAAGCCGATGCTCGCACCAATCACGGTTAGCCAGATACCACTTTACTGTTTTTCGCAGGCCCGTCTGAAAGGTCTCGTGCGGCGCCCAGCCCAGCTCACTATGGATTTTTGACGCATCAATGCTGTAACGCCTGTCATGGCCGGGGCGGTCATCGACGTATCGGATCAAGTCTTCGTAATGCCGTACACCTGCTGGCCGGGCTGGCGTCAACGCTTGCAGCAGTTCACAAAGCGCACGCACAACGTCGATATTGCGCTGCCCGCTATCACCGCCGATATTCCATGACGTGCCTGGTGCTGCACGTGAAGTAACGGTGTGCAGGGCGCGCGCATGGTCTTCGACATAAAGCCAGTCGCGCTCATGCAAGCCATCGCCATAAAGCGACAGTGGCCTGCCTTCAAGTGCGTGAGCAATCATCACTGGGATGAGCTTTTCGGGAAACTGGTAAGGCCCATAGTTATTCGAGCAGTGCGTAAGCAACGTCGGCAGGCCATAGGTGCGATGCCAGGCCCGCACCAGATGATCAGCGCCGGCCTTGCTGGCAGAATAGGGCGAGCTGGGCGCATAAGCACTGGTTTCCGTAAACTGCGCCGTTGATGACCCAAGATCGCCAAACACTTCATCGGTGGATACCTGAAGAAACCGGAACTTTGCCTGTGCGGAGGTATCAAGGCGACGCCAATAGGCATAGGTGGCCTCAAGCAATGTATAGGTGCCAACGACGTTTGTTTCGATAAAGGCGGCAGGGCCGGCAATGGATTTATCCACATGCGACTCTGCTGCCAGATGCATGACGGCATCTGGTTGGTGCTTCTGAAATACACGATCAAGCCCGGCCCTGTTGCAGATATCAAGGCGTTCAAACTGGTAGCGCGAGCTGTCACTGGCGTCTTCGAGCGCCTCAAGGCTGCCTGCATACGTCAGCTTGTCTACATTGATCACACTGTCGTGGGTGTGGCGGATAATATGCCGGATCAGCGCAGAACCAATAAAGCCAGCGCCACCGGTAACCAGAATCTTCATGCCCATGCTCTATAAGCGCTAACTGTATCGAGGCGCAATAGTGTCTCTGGCCAGCCGCGTTTCCACAAAAAATGTTGCAGCGCAGCGACACTGCACCGCGCCCAAAGCCAGCAGTATAAACTTCTGGTACATCGATACGCCACGTGTTACCATATAGAGGCTAAGCATTTGTTTGCTTTGTGTTTTTAGCAGCCCTACCAAGACCAGTACATAATTAGTCGGGCCACACCTGCATCATATGCCCGCTAGCTTTCGCGTCTAGTTCAGATGCCACCTCATTTCAGCTGCAGGTATACCTTTTCTGGTCTTGCATGCTGCCTGGTTTTAGTTCCATACACGTTTCTCACGAAACGCAGCACACAGCGCTCCCAGGCGCTAACGAAGCAATCACCATCCTCTAGCCCCTTTTGGGCGACAGGCATCGCTTGCTGCAGAATAGGCCCCTTCTCTTTGCTTTTTTTCTGCGCGCTTGCAAGATTGCCACGCTGTATATGATGGTCGAGCTTCCACTGGTGGCTCCCACATATCAGCGTGAACCTATTGTTTTTTTGCAGGAGTACACATGGCCAAAGAAGAATTAATTGAAATGGGCGGGCTCGTCACCGAAGTATTGCCCGACTCACGTTTCCGCGTCACCCTCGACAATGGGCACCCCATTGTTGCTTACACCGGCGGCAAAATGCGCAAGCATCACATTCGCATACTGGCCGGTGACAAAGTCTCGCTCGAGATGTCCCCGTACGACCTGAGCAAAGGCCGTATCACTTTCCGTCATATCGCCGGCCGTACACCTGTAGCTCGCACGCCGCGCCGCCGCTGATCTGACCTGACGCACACACGTCTGGCGGCGCCGGACGATGCGCGCTCATGCGCTGTAGCCCACACCTTTAGTTGTGGGCCACCTTGGCACATACTTCGCTATTTTCTTTCGGGCTATACAATGAACCCCATTCATCTGTGCCCGAAAGGAGTTGTCGTGGCCGACTCATCTATCTTCACTGGCCCGTCCGGGTTTCAACCGCTGCGTCTGCTCCCTGAGTGGGCGGCATTTGAAACTGCGGCGCGCAATTCCCCAATACACGATCACAGCCTGCGCATTATCAATGCAGCCGGGTTGCATGTCGATGTTAGTGGACAAGGTTATTCTGACGCGCTTGCCGAGGCCACCGACGCGTTGCTACGGGCACGCGACTTTGGGCTAATGCGCGACCGCCTGCTGCAGGGCGGCATGGCCAATGTTACCGAGGAGCGTGCGGCCTGGCATACTGCGCTGCGCGAACCCGACCCTATTGATGAGGTCGCTGCTGAACGTCAGCGACTTACTGAATTCGTACGCCAGGCCGACTCTGAACGGCGCTGGCGTAATGTTGTGCATATTGGCATAGGCGGCAGTGACTGGGGCGTAAGGCTGGCCGTCGACGCGTTTGGCTATGCCGGCGCATGGCGTACCGTGCATTTTGTGGCCAATATCGATGGCCATGCCATACAGGGTGGGCTGGCAGGCCTGGACGCCCACGACACGCTTATTGTGCTGGCCTCCAAATCGTTTACCACGGCCGAAACGCTTGAAAATGGCCAGCGTGCGCTCGAATGGCTGAAGGCGGCCGGCGTTGAAAACCCTTATGACCAGATCGTAGCAATCACCGCGCGACCCGAGGTTGCGTACAAATGGGGTATCCCCCGAAATCATGTGTTCACGTTCTGGGACTGGGTGGGCGGCAGGTTTTCGCTGTGGTCTTCGGTAAGCCTTACCACTGCGCTATCGGTGGACACCGATGTAGTTGCCGGCATGCAGGCGGGTGCCTCGGCCATGGATGCCCATTTTGCCGAAGCGCCTGCCCACCTGAACGCACCTGTTCAGCTGGCCATGTCTGGCATCGTCAATCGCAGCGTGCTCGGCTACGGCTCACTGAACATTGCACCCTATGATTTTCGTCTTTCCAGCCTGGTGCCCTACATACAGCAAATGGAAATGGAATCATTGGGCAAGTCTACAGACCTTGCCGGCGGTGCCGTCGAAATACCGACGGGGCCTGCTGTGTGGGGTATGCCGGGCACTGACGCGCAACACACCTTTTTTCAGTGGCTGCATCAGGGCAGCGATGGCGCACCGGTCGACTTTATTGTCTGCCAGCAGGCTGACCATGGCTGGCCAGAACACCACAAACGCCTGCTCGCCAACTGCCTCGCCCAACGCGAGGCATTGCTCAAAGGTAAAAGCTACGAGGCAGCCGTGCAGCAATGCCTTGACGAAGGCATGGACACCGACAAGGCACACTGGCTGGCTCATCACAAAGTACACGCAGGGGGCCGCCCTTCAACGCTAATCGTATTGCCGCGCTTGTCGCCCTATGCGCTCGGAGCACTGCTGGCGCTCTATGAGCACAAGGTGTTTGTACAGGGGCTGGTGTGGGGCATTAACCCCTTTGATCAATGGGGGGTAGAGTATGGCAAAGTGCTGGCCAAAGGCATTTTGAACGAGCTTTCGGGCGCACCTGTCGACGCCAGGCATGATGCGTCAACGGCGCACTGGGTGGATCAGTTTCGGGATTAGCCGTAACCTGCCACTTAGCCTGCCAACTAGCACCTGACGCAGGCCTCAATCCCGTCGTTGCTCAAGTAGCTCGCACACCACCCGCTGCAAGGCGGCGCGCCATGTTCGATTCAGCAGTGGCGGTAAGGTTTGTGGGTCTGTCAGCCCAACTGCGGCTAATTTCTCGCAAGACAGCGCTGAAAACATCGGGCGTCTGGCTGCAGTCGGGTAAGCGCTAGTATCGATGGGCAGCAACACGGGCAATTGCAGAGGCGGGCTCACATGGCCTGCGCAGTCAAAAACTGCACGGGCAAACTCGCACCAGGAAACGGGGTGGGTTTCGTTACCTGCACCACAATAATGGTAAAGGCCTGCGGCGGCATTGGGCATGCGGTCAGCAAGGGCAATAAGCACATCTGCCAGGTCGCCGGCATACGTCGGAAACCCAAGCTGGTCGTCAACCACCTGCACCTGCTCTGCGCCATTGACCGCCAACCGCAGCATGGTGCGCACAAAATTATGGCCGTATTCGCTGAACAGCCATGAACTGCGAATAACAATCGCCTGAGGCAGCGCCTGCAACACCGCCATTTCGCCTGCAAGCTTGCTGTGCCCGTACACGTTCAGAGGCCTGGCAGTATCTGTTTCAACATAAGGCCGATCACTGCCGCCATCAAACACATAATCCGTAGAAACATGCAGCAGGCCGGCACCAATACGGGCTGCCGCCCGGGCAAGGCTCTCGGCACCGTGGGCATTAACGTCATAGGCCGCCTGCACGTCATCCTCTGCCTTGTCGACAGCGGTATACGCTGCCGCATTAATGATAAGTGCCGGCCGCAAGTCAGCCACATAGGCCTGGACGGCCTGCTCGTTAACGATATCGAGTTCATGCTGCGCGGGTGCCGCAACGCACCAAGTCGAGGGCATACGATCCAGCAGGCAGCGCCCCAGTTGCCCGCTACCACCCGTCAGCAGCACAATCACGGCAACCGACCCGTCGCACGCAAGGTTTTCAGGCTAAGGCCGCGCTGGTCTTTTTCTGAGAGTATGGGCTGGCAAGAAGGCCACGCGATGCCAACTTCATCATCATCCCACTTAAGACAGGCCTCATCGTCGGGCTGGTAGGTCTGCGTGCATTTGTATTCGACCATGGCATGATCAGAAAGCACCAGAAACCCATGCGCAAAGCCTGGCGGTATCCACAATTGGGTTTCGACGGATGGCTGTGCTGTGGCAGCGGGGGTTTGAGCACTGCCGCCGCCGATGTTGCCGTTTTGCCCCGCTGCGCAGGCAGACAGGTTAATACCATGCCAGCGCCCAAACGTGGGCGACGCTGGCCGCATATCAACCACCACATCAAACACCTGCCCATACACGACTCGTACCAGCTTGCCCTGGGGCTGCTTTACCTGGTAGTGCATGCCGCGCAGCACGCCATGACGTGAATAGCTGAAGTTATCCTGGACGAACGCCACACCTGAACCAAGCAGGCTGGCATAACTTGAGGCACGAAAGGTTTCGAGGAAGAAGCCACGATCATCATGAAACACGGGCGTTTCGATGCGCTTCAAACCTGGCAGCGGGGTGTCAAGCACCATCATTACGGAAAAATCCTGTACGCGGGCAGCAGAAAGCCGCCTTACAGGCTTATTTTACGCGGCGGCCGATACCCAACCACCAAGGCCACGTCGTCTGGCCTCAAAGTCGCCCGCGCCTGGCTTCATGCCTTGCAAGCCGACCGGCCCGGCAGCCGTCATTTCTTTCTTTTTTCTGCGCCTTGATGCGTCAGCACGAGCACATCACTTTCGCCTTCCTGGACGACTTCCCCATGCTGGTTAATCAACTGAAAGCGACGGCCCAGCTTGCCGCTATTACCACTTTTGCCGAGGTCGACCGAGGTAATGGTTAGCTTTAGATGTATGGTGTCATTCACAAACAAGGGGGCGAGAAAGTTCCAGTTGCGCAAACCCAGCATGGCAATGACGGAATCATGAAAAATGCCCAACTCATGCAACATGCCTGTGCTGATCGCGATGCCCAATGCGCCATGTACAACGCGTTGCCCGAATCGCGTCGTTTTGGCAAACTCGGCATCGACATGCAGCGGGTTCCAGTCGCCTGACACCATAGAGAAAAACGTAAGGTCTGCCTCTGTAATGGTGCGGCCGCCGCTTTGGAACGCTTGGTCCACGGCAAAATCTTCAAGATAATAAGTGCTCATACTGTTTCCTTGATGCGTTGCGCTGCCATTTCGCGCAGCTTGCCTCGCTGAATCTTCGACCCGTTTGAGCTTTGCGTAACGGGAAACTCCGCCACCGACCAGATGCGCACGGGCACCTTGAAGGGCGCAAGCGTCGCCGCTACAGCGGCTTTCAGGGCGGCCTCTTGCAGCACCTCGCCGTGCTCTGCAATCACGAACGCGGCGCAGCGCACCTGGCCGTCAACCTCTACCGACACCACCTGGGCATTGGCAACACCATGCTGCGCTTTCAGAGCGTCTTCTATTTCGGTAGGGCTCACCAGATACCCAGACAGCCGAATGGCGTCGCCCTGACGCGCCACATAGACGAAGCTGCCATCTTCACGCAGATAGCCTATGTCTCCGGTGTGGAAAAACCCATCTGCATCGATGACTTTGCGTGTTTCATCCGGATTGTCGAGGTATCCGGTGAAATTGGTGTCAGATTTGATCTCAATGGCGCCACTTTGGCCCACTGGCAGAATTTTGCCCGTCTCGATGTCGCGAATCCGGATCTGCGCCGCGCTATTGGCCGGCAGGCCTCCGCCCTTGAGCCGTTCGCCCATCGCGGTCGATTCCCGGCTTATTGAAAACAGCGCCTGCACTTCACTTGAGCCGTACAAACCATATAAGGGAACACCACGGCGCCATGCCTCACGCCCGAACTCTTCCATGCGGGGATGGAACGAGGCAAAGCCGAAAACACGCGCTGACGGAAACGGCGTATCGCCGACGCCATAGTCCAGAATGCGCCGAAACATTTCATCACTGCCAAACAAATGCGTAATGCCGTGCTGGTTTATCAATCGCGCTGCCTCGGGCCCGTCGAAGGTATCCATGATGACCGAGGGCTTGCCTGCCGCGAAGGCAGCAAACACCGCGTTAAAGCCGAACACGCCACAAAACGGCAACGACGCAAGCAGGCAGGCGCCTGGCTGTTCAAAGCCATAGGCCTGCGCAACCCGCTGGCTGTGAAGCGCAACCGTACGTTGTGAATGCATGACAAGCTTGGGGCCGCTGGTCGTTCCCGAGGTTGTAAAAAGAATGTTGAGCGAGTCTGCCGTGCCGGTGACGGGTACGCTATGGGACGGCAACGAGGCCAGACGGAATGCAACGGTTGGCTTGCCCAGTATTTTTTGAGGTATAGGTGCTTCGGGGTTAAGCACCACGACACGCCGCACCGTTTTTGCGGCTTGAGAATCAACCCCGGCCAGAACGCCTGCAAAATCAATCTTGCGAAAGTTAAGCTCGAGCACCAGCATGCTGGCCCGGGAGCGCTCCAGGATGTATTCCAGTTCATGTGAACGGTAGCGGGTATTGACGGTTACCAGCGTGGCGCCAATGTGCGACAAGCCAATATACAGCGCCAACCACTCTATGCGATTAACCAGCCATACCGCCACCCTGTCGCCTGGCTCTACGCCCTGCGCAGCAAGCCAGGCGGCCGTACGACTGCACAACTGGCTGAACTGCTCAAAGGTAACCGTTTCATCGCCATCAATAAAGGCAACGTCATGGGGCCGGGTGGCCACATGGTGCGCAAGCACGCCCGGCAGGGTATTTAGCAGCTGCATATCAATACAGCTCCATCAATTTGGCGTTGTCAGACAGTTCTTCTGGCAAGGCTTCACTAATAATGGCGCCCGACTTCATGACCAGAACCCGGTCTGAAATTTTTAGTGCTTCTTTAACGTTTTGTTCAACCAGCAAAATAGACATCCCGGTTTTTTGCTGCAGTTCGCGTATGGGCAGCACAAGATCCTGAAACAGTTTGGGTGCAAGCCCGATAGAAGGCTCATCCATGAGCAGGCAACGCGGCTGGCTTAATAGCGACCGACCAATTGACACAATTTGTTGTTGGCCGCCAGAAAGCGTTCCAGCTCTTTGCTGGTAAAAACTGCCCATGGCCGGCAGCACCGACATCACCCAGTCGAGGCGCTGCGATTGCAGTGACTTTGGGATACCGGCAGCCCACATGGCCATTTTCATGGTTTCTGCGACAGTTAACCCGGGGAAAACACCCCTGCCTTCGGGCACCAGAGACAAGCCTGCTGCCGTAAGCAACCTGGGTTCTAGCTTGCCTTGGCGCTTGCCGTCAAGAAAGACGGCACCACCCTGATGCGGAATCAGACCAAACAGCGATTTAAGCAGCGTAGATTTACCCGCCCCGTTGTGACCGATCAAACACAAGACTTCATTCTGACGTAATTCAAAATTGAAGTTGTTCAGCACCGGCCGGCCGCCGTACCCCACCACCAGGCCTTCCGTCTTGAGCACGGTATTGGTCATGCCGCCTGATCTCCAAAATAAATGGCCGCCAGATGCGGATCGTTCAACACCGTATCGGGGTCTCCATCGGCCAGCAGCTTTCCTTGATCGAGAAATGCAATGCGGTCGGAAATGCCGATAACGATATCCAGATTGTGCTCGATAATGCAGACGGTGACCCCGTTACGCACTTCGGAGCGCAACAGTTCGAGAAACAGCTCATACGAACCCCGATCAAGACCGGACGCCGGTTCATCCAGCAGCCACAGTTTGGCGTCGGTCGCCATGATGCGGGCCAGGCTCAGAAACTTGCGTTCCGCATAAGCCAGATCTATGGCCCGCACATTGGCCTTATCCGCCAGCCGTGTGCGTTCGAGAATATGCATGACCTTATCCTGACGCGCCTTGCGCCCTGTTCGGCCTCCCGGCTGCCACAGCCAGGATACGGGCTCGGTGACAGTAAGTACGTTTTCGTAAACCGTCATCTGGTCAAACAGGCGTAAGTCCTGAAACGTACGTGCCACGCCTTTGCGGGCGATCTTCCAGTGTGGCTGCCCCACAATAGACTCGCCCTGCCAGAGTATGTCTCCGCCCGATGGGGTGAGATGGCCGGTAATAAGGTTAAACAAGGTCGTCTTGCCAGCACCATTGGGGCCCACCAGTGTGGTGACAATGCCGGCCCGCATATCGAGTGTGACGTCATTTGTAACGTGCAGGCCTCCGAAGTGCTTTTGCAAATGGGTAATGCGCAGCAACACATCTTGCGTAGAAGAGTCCGTCATTTTGTTACCGCCTTTGCTTTATCAGCGCCAACAATACCGCCAGGGCGAAAAATCATCAGCAGCACCATGGCTGCACCATAGGCGATCTGCTGTATGGACCCGATCTCGGTCTGCGGCAAAAACCACATATAGCTGAACAGGCTGGGCAGCAGCATCAACAGCACGGTCCCCACAATAGGCCCCGCGAGCGTACCCGTACCGCCTATAATCACCATTGCCATCAACAGGATGGACGTATCAAGCATGAAGCTTTCTACGTTGATAAAGCCCAGGTAAAAGGCGTATAGCGCCCCCGCAATAGCGGCCAGCGACGATGAAACCACCACCGAAAGCGTCTTGATGATCGCCACGTTTTTGCCAAAAGCGTGAGCCGCTGACTCACTGTCTCGAATCGCCTTGAGATTGCGCCCGAAACTGGACCGTAACAGCACTGTGGTTATGAACATGACCAGGGCGAGACACCCCAGCGCCAGGAACATAAAATGCGTTGGATCGCCCACCACAAACCCAAAAATATCGACTGGGGGAATGCCGATAATGCCTCCCAGGCCGCCGGTAAACGACTTCCATTCGGCAAATATGGTCACGCCCAGTACCTGCAAGCCCAGCGATGCCGCCACAAAATACTCGCCACGCACACGCAGAGCCGGCAATGCAAGAATGAGCGACAGTACGCCTGCCACCACCATCGCCACGGGTACGGCCAGAAAAAACGAAGCGCTAAAGTGCAGCGCCATGTACGCTGCCGTGTAAGCACCCACGCCAAAGAAAATCGCGTGAGCAATCGAAAATATCCCCGCATACCCCATGATGAAATTCAGGGTAATAGCCAGTACCGCGTTGATGGATATCAGCGTAACGAGGTTAAGTATGTAAGCCAGCATCTACTCGTTACCTCAGGTAGCAATGGCACGGCCGAAGAAACCGGACGGCCTGAACAATATGAACAAGAACAGCACAATAAATGTGACGGCTTCACTCCACTGAGGGCCCAGATACATCAATGCGATGTTCTCACTTAAGCCCAACAGCAAGCCTGCGCAGGCGGCACCGCGCAAGCTGCCTACCCCGCCCACTATGGTCGCTGCCAGACTGATCAACATGACATGATGCGCCATGGCCGGGTTCAGGCCTGAACTGGCTGCGGTAAGAATGGCAGCCGGTATGACCAGCACCGATCCCAACGCAAAAACAATGGTGGAGAGACGGCGTGGGCTTAACCCATACACACGAATAAGCTCAGGGTTTTCTGCCAGGGCGCGCAGGGCGGTCCCCACATTGGTGCGTGACAGAAACAGGCCCAGGCCCCCAAAGAACACCAGCGCACAAACAATGGCAATACCTGACAATGGCGACACGTACAGGCCGGAGATAACCTCAATGCTGTTGGACAGCGGGGTATTAACCGAAACGAAACCACGGCCAAACACCATGCCGATCACGTTCTGCACAACGATGCCCGCCCCCAACGAGGCGACGAACACCGTAAAAAATGAGCCCTCATGGCGCTGGATGGGGGCATACACCCAACGGTCCATGATGACACCAAAGATAACGGCGCTCGCAGAAGCCGCCAGCACCGCAAACAGCCAATGCGCCTGCGACACTGAATAAACGTAATAAAAAATGTACGCGGCAATGGTAAACGTCGAACCATGGGCAAAGTGGAAAACCCGGGTCGAGCCGAAAATAAGCGAAAAACCGACGGCGATGAGCGCGTACAACGCGCCCACCTGCACGCCGTTAATCAACAGCTGTAGCAATAACATGACGCAGGGCCTTCCAGGTTATTCAGAAACCACTTTTACGGCCTTGGTACCGCCATTGGTGATCTCGTTGACCTGCATGGGGCTAACCACTGTGCCCTTGTCGGTAAAGGAAATCTTGCCACCTACAAGATCAAAGACTTTGGTTTCCAGGCGCTGATTCAGCAAGGCCTCACCGGTAACGGGTATTTTTTTGGCCTCTAGCTCGTGTGCCAGCAGACCAAACAGACGCACCGCGTTGTAGTAGTTTGCGACGTAAGCCGTGGGCATTTTGTTGTGTTTGGCTTTGTAGTCATCGACAAAACGCTTGGTTACCGGGTCATTCGACTGCCAGTCAACGCTCTGGGTAGTAAACAGAGCGCCCTCTGCTTCCTGCAAGGTCAGCATTTCAGGAATAGCGAATGCAGAGTAGCTGACAATTTGCTGCTTTACGCCATTGTCACGAAACTGCTTTACCATCTGCGCCTGCTGCGCACCATAAGAGGCGATATACACCACGTCAGGTTTGGCTGCCCGCACCCTGGCCGCAATGCCACTAAACTGCTGTGACGTGACGGGTACCGAAAGCGCCTCGACCAGCTCACCACCCAGCTTGGGTACACCTGCGGCAAGCTCTTTATTCACGCTTTCGCCCAGCGGGTCATCCACATAAACCAGCACAAAACGCTTCAAATTACGCTCATTGATGAGGTACGGCAAAACAGCCCTGACCTCATCGTTGACCAATGGGATCACGTTCCAGAAATACGGGCCCAGATCGGCCAGATCGGGGCCAACTCCGCCGCCATTGATTGCTACCGTCTTGGTACGGGTGGCAGTCGTGGATATGGCCTTGGACACGCCCGTAAAGGCAGAAAGCACATATGGCACTTTGGAGACGTTAACCAATTTGTTCATGGCAATCACCCCTTGCTGGGGCAGCGCCTGGCTGTCTTCGTACTGAATGCTGAGCTTGCCGTTAATGAGGTTATCGGCGTTGATGTGTTCGACAGCGAGGTTTGATCCGCCACCAAAGATATCGCCATAACTTGCATTAGGCCCGCTCATAGGAAACACAGCGCCAATGGTCAGGTCGGCAGCGAAAGCTGTAGCTGTGGCCATAGACGCCAAAGACAGCAGGCCGATCGAAAATACGCGTTTTACAGTCATTTCGCTTGTCTCCTGAGGCCCGTGGCAGTCAGGCTGAAAAGCCCGTCAGCCTGCCACTGGCATATTATTTATAGGTATCGGTCGTATAGTATGCCTTTGGCATTCTGCATAATGCCATTTTGTTTTTAGAAAGTGCAGGTTAGCCTCTGACGAATGCGGGTAAACACTGTTATTTTCTTATAAAAAGCAGGCAGCCATGGCTGCCCACCCCGGCTCTACATGCGCTCAAAGATTCCGGCCGCCCCCATGCCTGTGCCCACACACATGGTGACCATGCCGTAATCCAGCTTGCGGCGTCGCAAGCCATGAATAACCGTTGCCGCACGTATGGCGCCCGTTGCCCCCAAAGGATGCCCCAGGGCGATGGCACCGCCCAGCGGGTTGACGACATCGGGGTTCAGGCCCAGGTCACGGATAACCGCCAGCGACTGGGCCGCAAAGGCTTCGTTCAGTTCTATCCAGCCTATTTGATCGAGCGTCAGGCCAGCCAGCTTCAGCGCATGCGGTATGGCTTCTTTAGGGCCTATGCCCATGATTTCGGGTGGTACGCCTTTGACGGCGAAGCAGACAAAACGAGCAATTGGTGTGAGGTTGTGCGCTTTCAGGGCACGCTCTGACACCACCAGCAGCGCGCCGGCGCCATCCGACATTTGCGAACTGTTGCCGGCCGTCACCGTGCCTTTTGCCGCGAACACCGGCCGAAGTCGGGCCAGGGCGTCCATGCTGGTGTCTGCGCGCGCGCCTTCGTCCAGTGTGACTGTGGTGTGTTGTTCGATGATGTTGTCGCCGGGTACGCGGGCCGCCGCTGCTGCGAGGTCAGGCATACGCCGCACGATATCCACAGGCAGTATTTCATCCGCGAATTCGCCGGCCTTCTGGCCGGCAATAGCCCGTTGGTGTGACCGCAGCGCAAATGCGTCCTGGTCTTCGCGTGACACCTTCCATTGCTGCGCCACTTGCTCGCCCGTCAGACCCATGCCGTAAGCAATGCCCAGGTTTTCGTCATGCGTAAAAATATCCGGGTTAAATGAAGTGCTGACGCCCATGGTGGGCACCAGACTCATGGATTCAGTGCCGGCGGCGATCAGCACATCGGCCTCACCGACGCGAATGCGATCAGCAGCCATGGCGATGGCGGTAAGGCCCGACGCGCAGAAACGATTGACCGTCACGCCCGCCACCGAGGTGGGCAAGCCGGCGAGCAATGCCCCCAATCGCGCCACATTCAGCCCTTGTGGGCCTTCTGGAATGGCGCACCCTACGATGGCATCTTCAATGGCCGCAGGATCCAGCCCGGGTACTTGGGCCAGTAAGCCCTTGATCACGGTGGCGAGCAGGTCATCGGGTCGAGTGTGAGAAAACATGCCGCGCGGCGCCTTGCCGATGGGGGTGCGGGTCGCCGCGACGATGTATGCGTGTTGCAGTAGTGCCATGTCGGTTTCCTTAATCTTGTACACAATGCAGGACGCCGTTCTGGGCGTCCCTTCCAGGTGAAAGACTTATGCCTGTAGGCGAGAGCCGATCAGTTGCGCACTGGCTTGCCAGTTTTCAGCATGCCGGTGATACGCTCCTGGGTTTTTGGATGGACGAGCAGCTCAAGAAAGGCATCGCGCTCGTGTTTGAGCATCCAGGCCTCATCCACCATCGAGCCTGGGTCTATATCGCCGCCACACATAACATGCGCCACCTTCCCGGCGACCAGGTAATCGTGGTCTGAAATAAAGCCGCCTACACGCATATTGAGCAGCTGCGCCTTGAGCGTGGCAATGCCGTCGCGCCCCGCTACAGGGAAACGTCGAGCTAGAGGTGGACGCCAGCCTGACTGCGCCATGGTGCGTGCCACACGCGTAGCGACATACAACAACTCGTGGCGGTTCATGACAATGGGATCAGACGGCAGCAAATAACCGATTTCTTTGGCTTCAAGTGCCGAAGCAGAAACCCGCGCCGTGGCGACGGTCAGTGCAAAACGTTTCAGGTAAGCCAGTAAAGGCGCGTCAGCCGCACCCAGCGCCTGCAGCTCGGCGGCCCGCCGCGCACAATAGGTAAGCCCCCCGGCTCCCGGCACCAGACCTATGCCTGCTTCAACCAGGCCGATATAAGTTTCAAAATGCGCCACACGGGCCGCACAATGTACCGAGAGCTCGCAGCCTCCGCCCAGCGCCATGCCTGCAACCGCCGCGACCACAGGCACTTGCGCATAGCGCACACGCATGACCATATCTTGCATTTCTTGCTCTACAGGCTCTACCGCCTTCGCGCCGCCTTGCTCAAACACCGGCAGCAGCGCCTTGAGATCTGCACCTGCGGAGAAGGGGTCGCCAGACTGACCAATAACCAAGGCACTGTATGACGCTTCGGCAAGATCGACCGCGTGCATCACACCCCGGACCACGTCGGGGCTAAGCGTATGCATTTTGGTCTTGAAGGAAACAATGAGCACATCTTGAGGATGCGGCTGAGCCAGCGTCCAGCAGCGCACGGCATCGTTCTCATAAACCACAGTTTGTGCGACACCGTCGTTTTCACCCACCAGACGGGGCGCGCCGATCTGCCGTGCATATACCGGCAGCTCACTGCGCCCCTGGAAGCGCTCTGTGCGTGGGTTCCATGAGCCTTGCGGCGTGTGCACGCCTTGCGCTTCCCAGACCGGCCCCTGAGTAACCCATTGCGGCAAAGCTTGGCTGGAAAGTGCTTTGCCCGCCTTGATGTCGTCCGCGATCCAATTCGCCACCTGGCGCCAGCCTGCGGCCTGCCAGATCTCGAAGGGGCCTTGGGCGTGGCCAAAACCCCACTTCATGGCAAGGTCTATATGTGCGGCGGTGTCAGCGATGTCGACCAGATGAACGGCACTGTAATGAAAGCTGTCACGCAAAATAGCCCACAGAAACTGCGCTTCGGGGTCATTGGAATCGTGCAGCGCCTTGAGCTTCTTGGCCGGGTCGCGCTCGGCCAGTATGGCGGCAACGGCGTCACTGGCGTGGGCGCCACCCTGCACATACTCCTGTTTGGCGGGATCAAGCCGCAAAATGGCCTTGCCCTCTTTGCGGTAAAAGCCTGCCCCCGTCTTTTGACCAAGTGCGCCGTTTGCGATGAGCGCTGTCAGTACCGCTGGTTCGCCAAAGTGGGCGTGAAAAGAGTCGTTGGGCAGCTGGTCGCGCATGGTACCGATGACATGCGCCAGAGTATCCAGACCAACCACGTCAGCCGTGCGGAAGGTGCCCGATTTTGCGCGACCCAGCCGTGTGCCCGTGAGGTCATCGACCAAGTCATACGAAAGCCCATGCTTATCGGCCTGTATGAACGTAGACAGCATGCCAAACACACCGATACGATTCCCAACAAAGTTGGGCGTGTCTTTGGCCCGCACCACACTTTTACCCAGCTGCGAGACCAGAAAGGTTTCAAGCACGTCGAGCAGTGCCGGGTCTGTCGCATCGGTAGGTATCAGCTCAACCAGCGGCATGTAGCGCGGTGGGTTAAAAAAGTGAACGCCGCAATATCGACGCCGCTCACCCTCAGGCAATGAATTCGAAAGATCGGTGATCGACAACCCTGATGTATTGCTGGCAATCATGGTGTCTGGGCCAATGGCAGGGGCCAGTTTTTTGTATAAGTCGCGCTTCCAGTCCAGGCGCTCGGCAATGGCCTCGATAACCAGGTCGCACCCGGCCAGCAGGCCCAGATCCTCATCGTAATTAGCAGGCGTAATCAAGTCTGCCAGGTCTGGCGCCCCCAGTTGCGCAGGCTTGAGCTTTTTCAGCTGGGCAATCGCCCGCAACACAATGGCGTTTTTATCGCCTTCTTTGGCGGCCAGGTCAAACAGCACCACGGGCACGCCCGCATTTACGCAATGGGCGGCGATTTGTGCCCCCATGACACCTGCGCCACACACGGCGACCTTACGTATATGCAGGCGCGCTTTGTGCGGTGTGCCTGACGTCGAATTAATGCTGGACTGCATAGAGCTTTCTCCATGGGAAGTTGATCTATGTTGCTTGAGCCATACCGCTATCACTGCATGGCAGGGCTTGTAACCCGTCCTGGGCAGCTGGCCCGGCAGCGAAGCCTGCCGTGGCACGCCATCGTGCCCGGAAAAAGCATGGGCGCGCATACACTCAGGATAGTGGATGTAGACATACGCTGCACGCGTTAAAATACACGTTCAACTACATAGATCAAACTATTCATGGCGCGTTTGCCTCGACTTTATGCACCCGATGTCCCACAACTCGTGCAGGCAGAGTTCGCGCAGCCCCTTGCAGCGGCTTCAGACCCAACGCCCCTTACTCAACTGAACAGGCTGCAAGAATGGCTGCAGCGCGACGCGCGCGAACTGCAGGTGGCATTGCATGGGTGGCTGCTTTTAAATGACCGCATCACCCTGCTCGCTACGCCACCTGACCGCCAGGCACTGTCACGGCTTATGCAAGCCCTGGGGCGACGCATGGCGGCTGGCATACGCCACGGGCGCGTATATAAAGGCCGCTATCGCAGTGCACTCATTGAGCCCGGGCGCTGGGTGTTGCCTAGCTTGGTATGGCTTGAAACCTTGCCCGTTCAGCTGCACGTCGTAGACAAGCCCAGTTCATGGCCATGGTCGTCCGCCGCCGCGCACACTGGTAGCGCCACAGCCCTGGCTTACCTGCTCTCCGACCACCCCGACTACTGGCATACCGGCAACACGCCTTTTGACCGTCAGGCCAATTACCGCAAACTTCTGGAGCATGGGCTCGCCTCATCGCAAATTGAGCGCATTGAGCAGGCCCTTTTTGGCCAGTGGGCACTGGCCGACGATGATTTTCTTCACTCCCTGAAAACACGCGCTACACGGCGCACCTCGCCCGCTCCTCGCGGCCGGCCCCGAAAGACACCGTTAATTTCCGACACCGCAGAGTCCACACCCTGACCTGGCTCCTTACCAGGCGAACCCGGCCCGACTATCCGGTATGGCCCTGGAGGGTCCTGCGCCACTCCCCCCGTCTGACGCACTCACATTTTGGATTTTCGCTTCTAAAGATTCTGCGGCTGGACATCGCCAAGAGCAAGAAGCCACGCCAGCGTTGCGATTATCTGGCCACCAGTTGTTCTTGGCCCACTCTTAAGCCTGTCTGTATACCCTTGGCCCGCTTTCACGCTTCCTGCATGACCTTGGCCCACCTTTAAAGCTGCCCGCATAGCCTTAGCGCGTCGTCAAAGCTTTCTGCCCACGCGTCAAAAATGCTGCCATGCAACAACAATGACGAATTTCCGCAAAGAAAAACCGCAATGATTTTGTAGCGATATATCACCTTACGACAATAGGGACATGTTTATTTTTACGTAATATCAATATCTTGAATGCGTCCCGATTTATAAATAATAAAAAATCTCATATATAAAATTAGGGTCGTACCCTTATATTTTTCGCTTGCGCAACGGGCCTGTGAGCGCTATTTTTCTATTCTTGCTTACGCTTTTCTCACATGAGCCCGCCATGACAGACGTCGCCATCCACAGCGCCCACCCCCAGCCCTGTCCGCCCTCTGATCAGCCCCCTCGCACGCGGGCTCCAGAGGCCCAGGGTCTTTACCACCCCAGCAACGAGCACGACGCCTGTGGCGTAGGCTTTGTCGCCCATATCAAAGGCGGCAAAAGCCATGCTGTCATTCAGCAAGGCCTGAAAATCCTCGAAAACCTCGATCATCGCGGGGCCGTAGGCGCTGATGAACTCATGGGCGATGGGGCCGGCATTCTTATACAAATTCCTGACGCGCTTTATCGTGAAGACCTCGCCACACAGGGCGTACACCTGCCACCGCCCGACGAGTACGGCGTGGCCATGGTTTTTCTGCCCAAAGAAACGGCTTCCCGACTGGCCTGTCAGCTAGAGCTCGAACGCGCCGTGCGCGACGAGGGGCAAGTTGTACTGGGCTGGCGCGACGTGCCTGTTGATCACGACATGCCCATGTCGCCCACGGTACGGGCCTGTGCGCCAGTTATACGGCAGCTTTTCATAGGCCGCGGGCCCGACATCATGGTGCCCGACGCACTTGAGCGCAAACTGTATGTCATCCGCAAAACAGCCAGCCATGCCATACAGCGCATGCAATTGGCCCATGGCCAAGAGTATTTCGTACCTTCTATCTCGGTACGCACAGTGGTCTACAAAGGCCTGCTGCTCGCCAACCAGGTTGGTTGTTACTACCGCGATTTGGCCGATAGCCGTGCCATCTCGGCCCTGGCCCTGGTACACCAGCGTTTTTCCACCAACACCTTCCCCGCCTGGCCGCTGGCCCACCCTTACCGCATGATCGCCCACAACGGCGAGATCAACACCGTCAAGGGCAATTTCAACTGGCTGCGCGCCCGTGAGGGTGCAATGCACTCGGCCGTACTGGGCGAAGACCTGGCCAAGCTCTACCCCATCGTGTACGAAGGGCAGTCAGACACTGCCACCTTCGACAACTGCCTTGAGCTGCTGGTAATGTCTGGGTACTCACTGGCTCACGCCATGATGATGATGATCCCCGAAGCCTGGGAACAGCACACCACCATGGACGAAACCCGGCGTGCATTTTATGAATACCATGCTGCCATGATGGAGCCCTGGGATGGCCCGGCCGCCGTCGTCTTTACCGATGGCCGCCAGATCGGCGCCACGCTTGACCGCAATGGCCTGCGCCCCGCCCGCTATCTGATCACTGACGATGACATGGTTGTTCTGGCGTCTGAAGCCGGCACACTGCAAATACCCGAACACCGCATTGTCAAAAAATGGCGTTTGCAGCCGGGCAAAATGTTTCTTATCGATCTGGAGCAGGCGCGCATTATTGATGACGCCGAGATCAAGTCGCAACTGGCCAATGAGCGCCCGTACAGGCAATGGATTGAACGCCTGCGCCTCAAACTAGAGTCGCTGCCTTCGCACCATCTGGACGAGCCACCCCGCAAACAGGTAGCGCTGCTCGACCGCCAGCAGGCATTCGGCTGGACTGAAGAAGATTTCAAATTTGTGCTGCAGCCCATGGCCACCAATGGCGAAGAAGCCATTGGATCTATGGGCAACGACGCGCCCATGGCCGTGCTTTCTGACAAGGCCAAACCTTTTTACAACTACTTTCGTCAGCTTTTTGCCCAGGTCACCAACCCGCCCATAGACTCCATACGCGAACAAATGGTGATGTCATTGGTGTCGTTTATTGGGCCCAAGCCCAATCTGCTGGACATCAACAACGTCAACCCGCCAATGCGCATAGAGATGTCTCAGCCGGTGCTCGACTTTGGTGCCATGGCGCAGATTCGTCATATCGCAAAAATAACGTCTGACAAATTTCGCAGTTTCGAGCTTGATATTACCTACCCCGTAAGCTGGGGCCCCGAGGGCATAGAAGCCTGTATTGCGGCGCTGTGCTCCCAGGCTGCCGACGCCGTACACAGTGGCTACAACATTCTGATCATCACTGACCGTAATGTCGATGCCGATCATGTGGCCATACCCGCACTGCTGGCCACGTCGGCCATACACCTGCATCTGATCCGTGCAGGGCTGCGCACACGCGGCGGCCTGGTGGTGGAAACCGGGTCGGCCCGCGAAGTACACCACTTCGCTCTGCTGGGCGGTTACGGGGCCGAAGCGGTACACCCCTATCTGGCGCTTGAATCACTTTCTAACCTGCCGCAACCTGACAAAGCCATTAGCAATTACATCAAGGCCATCGGCAAGGGCCTGAACAAGGTCATGTCGAAAATGGGCATTTCAACGTATATGTCGTATACCGGTGCGCAAATTTTCGAGGCCGTGGGTCTGAACTCAAGCCTGATCAACAAGTACTTTACCGGTACGCCCAGCAACATTGAAGGCATCGGCATTTTCCAGGTGGCCGAAGAGGCATTGGCAACACATAAAACCGCATTCGGCGACGACCCCGTGCTGGAACATGCCCTGGACGCAGGCGGCGACTATGCCTGGCGGGTGCGCGGAGAAGCCCATATGTGGACGCCCGACTCCATCGCCAAGCTGCAGCACTCCACCCGTGCCAACAGCTACAGCACTTATAAAGAATACGCACAACTCATCAATGACCAATCACGCCGTCACATGACCTTGCGCGGGCTGTTTGCGTTCCAGGTAGACCCGACGCAAGCCATTGCGCTCAGCGAAGTCGAACCTGCCAGCGAAATCGTCAAGCGCTTCGCTACCGGCGCGATGTCACTGGGCTCGATTTCCACCGAAGCACATACCGTGCTGGCCGTAGCCATGAACCGGATCGGTGGTAAATCCAATACCGGCGAGGGTGGCGAAGACGAGCTGCGCTATCGCGATGAATTGCGCACCGGCAAACCCACCGTGCGCAAAGGCGACACCCTGGCCAACGTGCTGGGTGCCGACCGCATCGAGGCAGACATCCCCCTGGCCGAGGGCGATTCACTGCGATCGCGCATCAAGCAGGTTGCATCGGGGCGTTTTGGCGTGTCGGCCGAGTACCTCAGCAGTGCCGACCAGATCCAGATCAAAATGGCGCAAGGCGCCAAACCCGGCGAGGGTGGCCAACTTCCCGGTCACAAAGTGTCCGAATACATCGCCAAACTGCGTTACTCGGTGCCGGGCGTGGGCCTGATTTCGCCCCCACCGCATCATGACATCTACTCCATCGAAGATCTGGCGCAACTCATTCATGACCTGAAAAACGTCAACCCTAGGGCGTCCATTTCGGTCAAGCTGGTATCCGAAGTGGGTGTGGGCACGGTTGCAACCGGCGTGGCCAAGGCCAAGGCCGATCATGTGGTTATTGCCGGCCATGACGGTGGTACAGGCGCCTCGCCCGTTTCATCCATCAAGCACGCCGGTACGCCATGGGAGCTCGGCCTGGCCGAGGCCCAACAAACCTTGTTGCTCAACAACCTGCGCAGCCGCATACGCGTACAGGCCGACGGCCAGATGAAAACCGGCCGCGATGTGGTTATTGCAGCGCTGCTGGGTGCCGATGAGGTTGGCTTTGCCACCGCGCCACTGGTCGTGGAAGGCTGCATCATGATGCGCAAATGCCATCTGAACACCTGCCCGGTCGGGGTAGCCACCCAAGACCCCGTGCTGCGAAAGAAATTTCAGGGCAAGCCCGAATACGTGGTCAACTTTTTCTTCTTTGTGGCCGAAGAAGTGCGTGAAATCATGGCGCAACTGGGTATCCGCCACTTTGATGACCTGATAGGCCGCACTGATCTGCTGGACACGCGCCAGGGTATCGAGCACTGGAAGGCGCGCGGGCTGGACTTTAGCCGTATCTTTCACGCCATCGACTCCGCTGACGACCGGCGTCAGACCGCCACCCAGGATCATGGCCTGACCCACGCCCTTGATCATCAGTTAATCGAACGCTGCAAACCCGCAATCGATCTTGGTGAAAAAGTGTCGTTTATTACCCCGGTGCGCAACCGCAACCGCACCATCGGGGCCATGCTGTCTGGCGCCATTGCAACTCGATACGGCCATCAGGGCTTGCCTGACGACACCATACACATTCAGTGCAACGGGTCGGCTGGGCAGAGCTTTGCCGCCTTTCTTGCACACGGCATTACGCTCGACCTCGTGGGTGAAGCCAATGACTATGTCGGCAAAGGCCTGTCAGGTGGGCGCATTATTGTGCGCTCTCCCAATGATTTCCGCGGCTATGGCCCAGACCACATCATCATCGGCAACACGGCACTCTACGGTGCCCTGTCGGGAGAAGCCTACTTCAGTGGCGTGGCGGGCGAACGCTTCGCGGTACGCAATTCGGGCGCGGTTACTGTCGTCGAAGGCACCGGCGATCACGGCTGCGAATACATGACGGGCGGTACCGTGGTGGTGCTGGGCGCCACAGGTCGCAATTTTGCTGCCGGCATGTCGGGCGGCGTGGCGTATGTCTGGGACCCCGACAATACCTTCAAGCATCACTGCAATCTGTCCATGGTGGAGCTCGAACGGGTTGTTTCTGAAGTGCAGCAGCGCGAGGAAGACAACATGGCCACATGGCACAGCCGCGTACGCGGCAGCGAGCCCGAAACCGACGAAGCCATTTTGCGCGCCCTGATTGAAAACCACTACCGCCACACCGGAAGCTTCCGTGCGCGTGACATTCTGGGCAACTGGAACGCCGCCCGGGCCACCTTCGTCAAAGTGATGCCTGTCGAGTACCGACGCGCACTCGGCGAGCTGTGGCGCGCAAACCATTCACAACAAATTGCTGCCTGAGGACAAGAACATGGGCAAAATCACCGGTTTTATGGAATTTGAACGCGTCAGCGAGAGCTATGAGGCGCCCAAAGCCCGCCTCAAGCACTGGCGCGAATTCGTCGCCCCGCTGACCGACAGCGAGGCCAAACAACAAGGTGCTCGCTGCATGGACTGCGGCATACCTTTTTGCAGCAACGGCTGCCCGGTTAACAACATCATCCCCGACTGGAATGACCTGGTTTACCGGCAAGACTGGCAGCAGGCACTGGCTGTGCTGCATTCCACCAACAATTTCCCCGAATTTACCGGCCGAGTGTGCCCCGCTCCCTGCGAAACCGCCTGTACGCTCAACATCAACAGTGATGCGGTCGGCATTAAATCAATTGAGCACGCCATCATCGACAAGGGGTGGCAGCAAGGCTGGGTGATCCCCCGGCCCCCACGCCGCAAAACGGGCAAAAAAGTTGCCGTGGTAGGTTCCGGCCCGTCTGGTCTGGCCTGCGCACAGCAACTGGCGCGCGCTGGTCACGCCGTGACCGTGTTCGAGAAAAGCAACCGTGTCGGAGGCCTGTTGCGTTACGGCATTCCTGATTTCAAGCTGGAGAAATCCCACATTGACCGCAGGTTGGCGCAGATGGAAGCCGAGGGCGTCACGTTCTGCCCTTCCACGTATGTGGGCGAGGCCAAGCACGCCTCTGATGGGCTCACCGTCCGCACCGCCGCCTCGCTGCATGAAGAGTTCGACGCCATCGTGCTGGCGGGCGGCGCCGAAACACCCCGTGATCTCCCCGTACCGGGGCGCGAGTTGTCAGGCGTGCATTTCGCCATGGATTTTCTCACCCAGCAGAACAAGGCCAGCAATGGTGACCGACTGGCCAGCCAGCTCACGGCCAAAGGCAAACATGTCATTGTGATCGGCGGTGGTGATACGGGTTCAGACTGCGTCGGCACCAGCAACCGGCAGGGCGCTGCTTCCGTTACACAGTTCGAGCTGATGTCACGCCTGCCCGATGTCGAGAACAAAGCCCTTACCTGGCCCTACTGGCCCGCCAAACTGCGCACCTCGTCTTCCCACGTAGAAGGCTGCGAGCGTGACTGGGCGGTCATGACCAAATCATTCGAGGGCTCGAAAGGCCAGATACAGAAGCTGATTGCATGCCGTGTAGAGTGGTATTGCGACAAAGTAACCGGTCAGCTCAAGATGCGTGAGGTCGAGGGCTCGCAATTCGAGCTGCAGGCAGATCTCGTTCTTTTGGCCATGGGTTTTGTGTCACCGGTAAAGCAGGTGCTGGACGCCTTCGGCATTGACATCGATACCCGGGGCAACGCACGGGCCAACACGGATGACTACCACTGCAGCGCCGACAAGGTGTTTGCAGCCGGCGACATTCGCCGCGGACAGTCTTTAGTCGTGTGGGCCATACGCGAAGGCAGGCAGTGCGCCCGCTCGGTAGACGAGTTCTTGATGGGTAGCAGCGTACTTCCCCGCTAGCTAATCGAGCGTGAAAGGATACAATGCAGGGCTTACCCTAGGATTTCCCGGCATATGGACACCCAGCCTGTCACCGACTCTCTTGTGAAGTTTACCGGCGTCTCCCTGGGCTACGGAGACTTCACCGTTGTACAAGGCATAGATCTCGAAGTGCACCGTGGTCAGGTAGTCGCCATGATGGGCGGCTCTGGCTCTGGCAAAACAACGCTATTGCGTGCCATTACCGCACAAATTACACCCCAGCAGGGCACTATTAATGTGTTCGGCCAAAGTATTGCCAGTCTGGCCGGCGAGCGCCTGCGCCAGACACGTCAGCGCATGGGCGTGCTGTTCCAGCAAGGCGCCTTGTTCACCGACCTCAACGTTTTCGAGAACGTGGCGTTTCCTTTGCGCGAACATACCCAAGTCTCAGAAGGCCAGATCACCGAACGTGTGCTCGACAAACTCGAGGCCGTCGGTCTGCGAACCGCAGCCCACCTTAATATCTCCGAGATCTCGGGCGGCATGGCCAGACGGGTAGCGCTGGCGCGCGCGGTGGTACTTGAACCCGAGCTGCTGCTGTATGACGAGCCCTTCGCAGGCCTTGACCCCATCTCGCTGGGCGTAACCGCGCAACTCATACGCAATCTTACTGATCGCCTGCAATGCGCGTCGGTGCTTATCACTCATGATGTGGCAGAATCATTCGCCATTGCCGATCAGGTTTATATGGTGGGTCAGGGCAAGCTCATTGCCAGCGGCACGCCGCAGCAACTGTCTGGCTCGCAAGATGCTTTTGTGCGCCAGTTTCTTGATGGCAAGCCCGACGGCCCCATTGCGTTCAACTACCCCACGACGCCCGCCTTCACAAAATGGCTGGGCGATCACACAGGACGCTCATGACATCTCCTGTCAACTCCATTACCAGGCTGGGCGCCCGGGCGCGCAATGGCCTTACCGGCCTGGGTGCCTTCATGCGGCTGGGGGGCGCTATTCTGGTCCGCAGCGGTATTGTGCTGCGCCGTCCGCGCCTGCTCACACAGCAAATCCATTTTATCGGCAACCATTCGCTGCTCATTATTGCCGTATCGGGGCTGTTTGTCGGCTTTGTACTTGGGCTGCAAGGCTATTACACCCTCAACCGTTATGGTTCCGAAGAAGCACTGGGCTTGCTGGTGGCGCTTTCGCTTACCCGCGAACTGGGGCCCGTCGTAACCGCCCTGTTGTTTGCCGGTCGCGCCGGCACGTCGCTCACGGCCGAGATCGGCCTTATGAAAGCCGGCGAGCAACTGGCCGCCATGGAGGTAATGGCGGTAGACCCAATACGCCGCGTGCTTGTGCCCCGGTTCTGGGCTGGCGTCATCGCCTTGCCGGTACTGGCAGCGGTGTTTTCCATGGTTGGCATTTTGGGTGGTTGGGTTGTAGGGGTGCAGCTTATAGGCGTAGACCCCGGCGCGTTCTGGTCGCAAATGCAAAATGGCGTTGATATTTTCAATGACATACTCAACGGTGTAATCAAAAGTGTGGTGTTCGGCGTGGCCGTAACGCTCATCGCCCTGTATGCCGGCTGGACAGCCAAGCCAACCCCCGAAGGCGTTTCGCGTGCCACCACCCGTACGGTTGTCAGCGGCTCGCTGGCTGTGCTGGGGCTAGACTTTATCCTGACCGCGCTGATGTTCAGCAATTAACGAATAACGGATCAACCATGAAGCGTGAAAAAACCGATTTTCTCGTAGGGCTGTTTGTGTTGCTGGGCATTATTGCCCTGGCATTTATGGCCTTGCAGGCGGGCAACATGAGCTCGTTCTCGTTTACCAGGTCTACGTATGCCGTACACGGGTATTTTGACAACCTTGGCGGCCTCAAGGTACGTGCACCCGTCAAGATCAGCGGCGTGGTGGTGGGCAGGGTCTCTGACATCGCCTTTGACAACAAACGTTACCAGGCCAAGGTTACCCTCGACCTTGAAGAACCTTATCATTTCCCCAGCGACAGCTCAGCCTCCATACTTACTTCGGGGCTGCTGGGCGAGCAATATATCGGGCTAACCCCGGGCGGAGAAGATAAAATGCTGAAACAAGGCAGCGAAATCCCCTATACCCAAAGCGCGGTGGTACTTGAAGAGCTCATCAGTAAGTTTTTGTACAGCTCGGCAGGTAGCGAAGGCTCCGCCAAAAACGAGGCAGGCAACAAGTAAAATCAACGCCTTTCTCTATGGCAGATGTGTTCCTGAATCAGGCACGGTTGCGCATGGCGACGGGCAATCGCTGACGCTGCAAAGTGAAGCAGCCTATACAATCAACCGATCGACACCCAACAACACTACGCCACCAATAAAATGAAAACATCCCACAACCAGACCTCGGCATACGGACGACGCGCTCTGCGGCTAACCTGCCTGCTTGGCGCGACCGCGCTGGCGACCGGCTGTGCAACCGTCAGCAACCCCAACCCCGACGACCCTTGGGAGAGCTACAACCGTGGCATGTTCAAGGTTAACGATACTGTCGACCGTGCCCTGCTCAAGCCCATAGCCATAGGCTATGATCAGCTTATGCCCAATCCGGCCCAAAACTGCGTCCGTAATGTGTTCAATAATCTGGGCGATGTGTGGTCAGCTGCCAACAGCTTTCTGCAAGCACGTGGCCACGACTTCTTCAACACGCTGGGCCGTGTTCTTTTCAACACGACCATGGGCTTGGGCGGTTGTATCGACGTCGCATCCATGAACGGCGCCAAACGCATTCCCAATGACCTGGGCGTGACACTGGGTGTATGGGGGCTCAATGCAGGCCCGTATGTCGTATTGCCCTTCTTGGGGCCCAGCACCGTGCGTGACGGCACAGGTACGGCAGTGTCTTTTGTTACTGACATATCCAACACCACCGCCATTCTGGCCATTGACAACATACCCGTGCGCAATGCCATTCTTGGTTTGCAGGTTGTTGATGCTCGCGCCAACCTGCTTGACGCCGACCAACTGGTCAACGAAATTGCACTCGACCGCTACAGCTTTATTCGCGACGCTTACCTGCAGCGACGCAAGGCCATGGTCGACAGCCGGCGCAACGGCATCTCTGCACCTGACTACTCAGATGACAAGCTGCCTGATTACTCAGACGACGACCTACCCGATTATTCCGACCCTGCCGACCAGCCTGCCAAATCGGCAAATTAACGGAGAACACATGTCAGCATTTTTTTCATCGCTCAACACCTACCCTCTTATGCGCCGCCTGGCGGCTGTCAGCGTATTTGCCGTGGCCGGGCTGTTCGCCGGGCAAGCCGGGGCCAGCGTAGCCGTAAACCCAAAAGCGGCTCCTAATGAATTTGTGCAGGCCGCGGCTGACAACGCGCTGGCCGCCATCAAAAACGACGAAAAGGCCAAGGCAGGCGATACCAAGCGCATCAACCAGCTGGTTGATGAGTACATTCTGCCTTATGTCAACTTTCAGAAAACCACGCGCCTGGCCGCTGGCCGCTACTGGCGTCAGGCTACGCCCGACCAGCAAACTCGCCTGGTCGATGCGTTCAAAAACACACTGATCCGCACATACAGCGGCGCACTCAAGCGCGTTGATGACGTGTCTGCCATCAAAATGGAGCCTTTCAGAGGCGATCCCAACGCAGACGACGTTGTTGTGC
Source organism: Alcaligenaceae bacterium (assembly GCA_013416395.1). GTDB lineage: Bacteria > Pseudomonadota > Gammaproteobacteria > Burkholderiales > Burkholderiaceae_B > Allopusillimonas. The sequence continues at coordinate 862,410 of JACCEP010000001.1, read as the reverse complement.
GCTCCACCCTTTCGCAGCGCAACGGCCCCGCAGTGGCCATTGACTACCGCCTCGAACAAACACCCCAAGGCTGGAAAATCTACGACCTTAATGTAGAAAACATCTGGCTTATTCAAAACTACCGCAATCAGTTTGCGCAGCAAATTTCACAAAACGGCGTCGACGGCCTGATCGACGCGCTTAATCGCAGCAACAGCCAGTAAGCAGCCCGGCCCCCGGTACGGTGGCCGGCACAATGCCAAGACCCATCGCCGTTTGGGCGTACCGGGTCGCAGGCATGTGCAACGACTATAATGCAAGGCTTGGCTCATCGTGGGCCGAGCTTTTTTTTGTGTGCCAATGTCAGCCCTCAGTCTAGAACACATCAGCAAAACCTATGCCCCCATGCCCCGTACCCTCAAACACTGGGTAACGGGTGCGCCGCGCAGCGCGGGCTTCCAGGCATTGCGAGACGTCAGCTTTACCGTTGAACATGGTGAATTTTTCGGCCTGCTCGGGCCAAACGGTGCGGGCAAAACCACGCTTATATCCATTTTGGCGGGCCTGGCGCGCGCCACAGAGGGCCACGCGCGCGTATGCGGCTATGACGTTATCGATGACTTTCGCGGATCACGCCGGTCGCTGGGCGTCGTACCTCAAGAAATCGTTTACGACCCGTTTTTCACGGTACGCGAAACCCTGCGCATTCAGTCAGGCTATTTTGGCCTGCGCAACAATGACGACTGGATCGACGAAATTCTGTTCAACCTGGGGCTTTCCGACAAGGCCGATACCAATATGCGGGCACTATCGGGCGGCATGAAGCGGCGCGTGCTGGTCGCCCAGGCACTGGTGCACCGCCCGCCCGTCATTATTCTCGACGAACCCACGGCGGGGGTCGACGTCGACCTGCGCCGTACCTTGTGGGAATTTATCTCCAGGCTGAACAAGGAAGGGCACACCATTTTGCTCACAACGCATTACCTCGAAGAGGCCGAGGCCCTGTGCAAGCGTATTGCCATGCTCAAAGGGGGCCGCGTCGTGGCGCTTGACACTACCCAGGCGCTGATGGCTCGCGTCGGCGGAACCGACCTTGAAGATGCATTCGTACGCATCATGCACGACGATGACTACCTGGGGGTAACGGCATGAGCTCCAATTCGCGGCTAAAACCACAAGAGGGCCTGGGTTCAGGCTTTCCAACCCTGCTTCACAAAGAACTGTCGCGCTTCTGGAAGGTGGGCTTTCAAACCGTTGCCGCACCAGTGGTTACCGCGCTGCTGTACTTGCTGGTATTTGCTCACGTACTCGAAGGGCGCGTACAGGTGTATGGCTCTGTACCCTATACCTCGTTTCTCATCCCTGGCCTGATGATGATGAGCATGCTGCAAAACTCGTTTGCCAACCCCTCATCGTCGCTGATACAAAGCCGCATCACCGGCAACCTGGTGTTTGTGTTGCTGCCCCCCCTGTCACACCGCGAAATATTCAGTGCTTACATTATCGCCGCCGTAACGCGTGGCCTGTGCGTAGGCGCCTGTATCTGGCTGGTTGCCCTGTTTTTTGTGCCGCTGCCCGCCGCCAACATCCTGTGGGTGCTGGTCTTTGCCATACTATCGTGCGGCATCATGGCTGTGCTGGGCCTGGTTGCTGGCCTGTGGTCCGAAAAATTCGACCAGTTAGCCGCCTTCCAAAACTTTCTTATTATGCCCGCCACCTTTTTGTCGGGTGTGTTTTACTCCATACACAGCCTGCCGCCCTTCTGGCAGGCCGTTTCACGCTTTAACCCCGTCTTTTACACAATTGACGGAATGCGTTACGGCTTTTTCGCCGTATCTGACGTTTCGCCATGGCATAGCCTGGCGGTCGTGGCAGCGGTTTTCGTTGCCCTCTGTATCTTTGCCCTGCGCCTGCTGGCCAGGGGCTATAAACTCAGGAATTGATTGTCATGTTGCCTACCCCCGACCAAGTCCGTGAATACATCGCTGCCAACCTGGCATGTGAACATCTCGAGGTTTACGGTGATGGTTCACACTTTGACGCCGTCATCGTCAGCCCCGCGTTCGAAGGCAAACGACTGATCGCGCGTCATCAGATTGTGTATGCCGCACTGGGTGACCGCATGAAAGCTGAAATTCATGCCCTGTCGATGCGCACACTGACTCCTGAAGAATATAAAGCGAACCCGAATGGATAAACTGCTAATCACTGGCGGCAACCGTCTAAGCGGCGAAATCTCCGTCTCAGGCGCCAAAAACGCCGCACTGCCCATTTTATGTGCCAGCCTGCTTACAGCCGATACCATTGCACTGCGCAATGTGCCGCATCTTAACGACATCGGCACGACATTACGCTTGCTGGGGCAGATGGGAGTTAGGTCTGAACACCATGCCGACAACGCCATGGAGCTGTGCGCGGCCCACGTAGACAAGCTTGAGGCCCCCTACGAGCTGGTCAAGACCATGCGCGCGTCAATTCTGGTGCTCGGGCCTCTGCTCGCACGCTTCGGCCAGGCGCGCGTCAGCCTGCCCGGTGGCTGCGCCATCGGCCAGCGCCCGGTTGACCAGCACATCAAGGGGCTGGAGGCCATGGGTGCCGACATCCGCATTGAGCATGGCTATGTAGTGGCCAAGGCCACACGCCTGCAAGGCGCGTCCATCCGTACCGACATGGTTACCGTGACCGGCACCGAAAACCTGATGATGGCCGCCACGCTGGCAAAAGGGCGCACCACGCTCGAAAACGCCGCACGCGAGCCTGAAATCGTTGATCTTGCCGAGTTGCTCAATAAAATGGGCGCGCGCATCAAGGGGCACGGTACAGACCAGATTATTATCGACGGCGTCGACAGCCTGCATGGCGCCGAACACAGCGTTGTGCCTGACCGTATCGAGGCCGGTACCTTTCTGTGCGCCGTTGGTGCCACAGGCGGTGAAATCATGCTGCGCAATGCTGCCCCCCTGACCATGGGGGCTACGCTCGACAAGCTGATCGAAGCAGGCATGACCATTGAGCATGGCGATGACTGGATCCGCGGCATGATGAACAAACGGCCGCGCGCAACCGGCTTTCGCACCAGCGAATATCCGGGCTTTCCTACCGACATGCAAGCTCAACTGATGGCGCTAAACACCATCGCCGATGGCACAGCCATTATTGTCGAAAACATCTTTGAAAACCGCTACATGCACGTGCAAGAACTTAGCCGCATGGGTGCCCAGATCGACATCGACGGCCATACTGCCGTCGTACTCGGTGTAGGGCAACTGTCGGGCACCACGGTTATGGCCACTGATCTGCGCGCTTCGGCCAGCCTGGTCATTGCCGGCCTGGCCGCCTGCGGCGACACCATCATTGAGCGCATTTACCATCTTGATCGTGGCTACGAGCGCATGGAAGAAAAGCTGCGCTCCGTGGGTGCCAATATTCAACGTCTCAAACGAGAAGCCGCATGAGCCCTGCAAGCCTCGACAAACCACTTACCCTTGCGCTGTCCAAAGGGCGTATTTTCGACGAAACCATGCCCTTGCTGGCTGCTGCCGGCATCCAGGTTACCGAAAACCCCGAAACATCACGCAAGCTCATTATCCCCACCAGCAGTGACAACCTGCAGCTTATTATTGTGCGGGCCTCTGACGTGCCCACCTATGTTCAGTACGGTGCCGCCGACTTCGGTATCGCCGGCAAAGACGTACTGCACGAGCATGTGGCCGAGCACCCTGGTGGTCTGTATCAGCCGGTTGACCTCAATATTGCACGATGCCGCCTGTGCGTCGCGGTACGCCGCGGCTTTGACTACGAAGCGGCTGTTTACAAAGGTGCACGGCTACGCGTGGCCACCAAGTATGTACAAGCCGCGCGTGAGCACTTTGCGGCCAAGGGTGTCTATGTCGACCTGATCAAGCTTTATGGCTCGATGGAACTTGCGCCATTGGTAGGCCTGGCAGATGCCATTGTTGATCTGGTATCGACGGGCGGCACGCTCAAGGCCAATAATCTGGTTGCCGTGGAAGAAGTCGCACAAATCTCATCGCGGCTTATCGTCAACCAGGCTTCGCTAAAAACACGCTCTGCTGAGTTGCAACCCCTTATTGATGCATTTTCACATGCTTCGGCCAGCCTCGCCTGAACAAACTGCCCCGGGCAACCCATCTGTGATGGCCTCTGCCACCGTATCGACACACTTAGGTATACACTCAGGCTTATAGATAAAATTTACCGGTTCGCAACATGTCATTGATTAAACGCCTCAATTCGCAGTCAGGCGACTTCGACGCCTGTCTACGCACGTTGTTGGCCTTCGACGCATCGCAAGATGAATCGATCGAGCAGGCAACAGCCGCCATACTCAAAGACGTCGCCCAACGAGGCGACGATGCCGTGCTGGAGTACACCGCACGCTTTGACCGCGTTAGCGCCGACTCTGTCGCCGCGCTCGAGATCCCGCGCCATGAGTGGCAGGCCGCACTGGCAGCCTTGCCCGCCGCGCAGCGCAGCGCCCTTGAGAGCGCCGCAGAGCGTGTGCGCAGCTACCATGAACGCCAGCGCGCAGAAACCTGGACATACACCGACGAAGACGGCACCCTCCTGGGGCAAAAAATTACGCCACTAGACCGCGTGGGCCTGTATGTGCCGGGCGGCAAAGCCGCTTACCCCTCTTCAGTGCTCATGAACGCCATACCGGCCAAAGTCGCGGGCGTGCAAGAGGTAATCATGGTCACGCCTACCCCCGATGGGGTTCATAACCCCATTGTGCTGGCCGCAGCGGCCCTGGGTGGCGTCGATCGCGTGTGGGGCATTGGTGGCGCGCAGGCCGTGGCGGCACTGGCCTATGGCACGTCAACCATCAAGCCCGTTGACAAAATCGTAGGGCCGGGCAACGCCTATGTGGCCGCCGCCAAGCGCCGGGTATTTGGCGTTGTGGGCATTGACATGATCGCCGGGCCCAGCGAGATCCTCATCATTGCCGATGGCACCACGCCGCCCGACTGGGTCGCCATGGACCTGTTTTCGCAGGCCGAGCATGACGAACTGGCGCAGGCTATTCTGCTGTGCCCCGACGCCGCCTACCTGGATCAGGTCGAGGCTGCCATGGAGCGCCTGCTACCAACCATGCCGCGCGCCAACATCATACGCACCAGCCTGGGTGACCGGGGTGCATTGATCCATACGCAAAGTATGGAAGAAGCCTGCGAAATCGCCAATCACATTGCGCCCGAGCATCTGGAGATTTCAACCGAAAACCCCATGCAATGGGCAGATCTCATACGCCATGCCGGTGCCATTTTTCTGGGACGCTACAGTTCCGAGTCACTGGGCGACTACTGCGCCGGCCCCAACCATGTGCTGCCCACATCGCGCACAGCCCGCTTTTCTTCGCCACTGGGCGTTTATGATTTTCAGAAACGATCCAGTCTCATCCAGGTATCGCAACACGGCGCACAGCTACTGGGCCCGATTGCATCCACGCTTGCCCATGGCGAAGGGCTTTACGCCCACGCTGCCAGCGCCGAATACCGCCTGACAACCTCTGATTCCGAACTCTGAACATGCGTACAGCTGACATTACCCGCAACACCAACGAGACGCGCGTGCGCGCGGCCATCAATTTAGATGGCACTGGCCGCCAAACCATTAACACGGGTGTGCCCTTTCTCGACCACATGCTTGACCAGATCGCCCGGCATGGCCTGATCGACCTCGACATCCATTGTGATGGCGACACCCATATTGACGACCACCATACTGTTGAAGACGTCGGCATTACCCTGGGCCAGGCCTTTGCCGCCGCCGTCGGCGACAAAGCCGGCATGCGTCGCTATGGCCATTCGTATGTTCCGCTAGACGAAGCACTATCGCGCGTTGTCATCGATTTCTCGGGCCGGCCTGGGCTGTTTTACTTTGTACCCTACACCCGTTCACACATCGGTCGTTTTGATGTCGACCTGGCACGTGAGTTTTTTCAGGGCTTTTCCAACCACGCTCTGGTCACCATGCACATCGACAATCTTCGCGGTGAAAACGCACACCATCAATGCGAAACTGTCTTCAAGGCCTTTGGTCGTGCCCTGCGCATGGCGACAGAGCTTGATTCTCGCAGTGTGGGTGTTATTCCATCGACCAAAGGTGTGCTTTAAAGTATTTACACTAAAAAGCCCACAGCCTTTCCTTTTAACCTCCTGACGGCTGACTACCGTGAATACAATCGCCATTGTTGATTACGGCATGGGCAACTTCCATTCGGTGGCGCGCGCCTTGAGGGCAGCTGCGCCGGATGCTGATGTACGCATCTGCCGTGACGCCGCCGCCATCGATCAAGCCAGCCGAGTGGTGTTTCCCGGCCAGGGTGCCATGCCTGACTGCATGCGCACCCTTGACGCCTCGGGCCTGCGTGATGCTGTGCTGCGGGCAGCCCGCAGCAAGCCATTGCTGGGCGTATGCGTGGGCGAGCAAATGCTGTTTGAACACAGCGAAGAGGGCAATGTGCCCTGCCTGGGGCTGCTTCCCGGAACGGTAAAGCGCTTTACGGGCCCGCAGTATGCCACCCTCAGCAGCGAACCGGCTGGTGCAACAGCAAACGTCCAGGCCACCGCTCAAAACCACGCAACAGACAGCCCAGCCCCCTATTCGCATGCGCAAGAGTTGCTCAAAGTGCCCCATATGGGCTGGAACCGCGTAAAGCAGACGCGGCAGCACCCGCTATGGACGGGCATTCCCGACCTGACGCATTTTTATTTTGTGCACAGCTACTATGCAGAACCGACAGATTCTTCGCTTGCCGTTGGGGTAAGCCACTACGGTCTGGACTTTACCTGCGCTGTCGCAAAGGCTAACATTTTCGCGGTACAGTTCCATCCCGAGAAAAGTGCGGGCACCGGCCTGCAGCTGTACCGGAATTTCGTAGACTGGAATCCATAACATCATGCTACTCATACCCGCCATCGACCTTCAAGACGGGCACTGCGTGCGCCTGCGCCAAGGTGACCTGAACAACGCCACCGTATTCTCTGAAGACCCTGCCGCCATGGCCTTGCAATGGCTCGATCAGGGTGCCCGTCGTCTGCATCTGGTCGATTTAAACGGCGCCGTCGCCGGCAAACCCAAAAATGGCGCTGCCATCAAGGCTATTGTCAAAGCGGTTGCAGATGACATCCCGGTACAGATTGGCGGCGGAATCCGCGACCTGACCACCATCGAGCACTATCTTGATGCCGGCCTGTCTTATGTCATTATCGGCACCGCTGCCATCAAAGACCCGGGGTTTCTGCGCGATGCATGCAGCGCCTTTCCGGGCAACATCATCGTGGGTCTTGATGCACGCGACGGCAAAATCGCCACCGACGGCTGGAGCAAACTCACCCGCCACGACGTGTTCGATATCGCGCGCAAGTTCGAAGACTACGGCTGCGAAGCCATCGTGTACACCGACATCGGCCGAGATGGCATGCTGTCGGGGGTAAACATCGAGGCCACGGTAAACCTGGCCCGCCATGTCAGTATCCCCATTATCGCCTCGGGCGGTGTCACAGACCTTGAAGACATCAAGGCGTTGTGCGCCGTCGAAGAAGAAGGTATAGAAGGCGCCATTTTGGGGCGCAGTCTGTACGAAGGCACGCTTGATTTCACTCAGGCGCAAGACCTGGCTGACGAGATGGGATCCTGATGACTTCAAGCTCCGTCGCTAACGAAGACATGGCGCTGACGCGCCGCATCATACCGTGCCTTGACGTTACCGCTGGCCGGGTAGTCAAGGGCATTAATTTCGTCAACCTGGTCGATGCCGGCGATCCTGTCGAAATAGCCCGGCGCTATAACGAGCAAGGTGCCGATGAGCTCACCTTTCTCGACATTACCGCCACCAGCGACGAACGCGACCTGATTCTGCCCATTATTGAGGCCGTCGCCAGCGAAATATTCATCCCCCTTACCGTTGGGGGTGGGGTGCGCAAGGTTGCCGATATCCAGCGTCTGCTCAATGCCGGCGCCGACAAGGTGTCAATCAACAGCGCCGCAGTTGCCACCCCTGAACTCGTGCGGGACGCTGCCAATTATCATGGTTCCCAATGCATAGTCGTTGCCATCGATGCACGGCGCGTCAGCGGGCCCGGCGAGCCTCCCCGCTGGGAGGTCTTCACCCACGGTGGCCGCAAGGGCACGGGGCTGGACGCCATCGAGTGGGCGCGCAAAATGGCCAGCTACGGCGCTGGCGAACTACTGGTCACCAGCATGGATCGTGACGGCACCAAATCGGGCTTTGATCTTGACCTGACCCGTGCCATTTCTGACGCAACACCTGTGCCAGTTATTGCATCGGGCGGCGTCGGAACCCTGCAGCACCTGGCTGACGGCGTAACCCAAGGTCGTGCCAGCGCGGTGCTTGCGGCCAGTATTTTCCACTATGGGGAATATACTGTCAGAGAAGCCAAAGAATTTATGGCAGCCCAAGGTATCAAGGTACGACTACCCGCATGAAAACATCACCCAGCTGGCTGGAAGCCGTTCTGTTTGACGAAAAGGGGCTAATTCCAGCCATTGCACAAGATGCCCATACAGGCACCATTTTGATGGTGGCCTGGATGAACGCCGACGCCCTGCAAGAAACTGTCGCCACCGGGCGCGCGGTGTACTGGTCACGCTCACGCAACCGGCTGTGGCGCAAGGGCGAAGAGTCAGGCCATGTACAGCAGGTACACGAAACCCGACTCGACTGCGATGGCGATGTTATTCTGCTCAAGGTTACACAACAAGGCGGCATCGCATGCCATACTGGGCGTGAAAGCTGCTTTTTCCGCCGACTTGACGATACCTCTGGTGAGACGGCATGGTCTGCGGTAGACCCGGTACTAAAAGACCCTGATCTCATATACAAATGAAAGTAAGCGATACCTCCACCATACTGGCACGACTGGCCGACACGCTTGAATCGCGGCTCCCCGCAAACGGGGGTGATCCGTCGTCGTCGTATACGGCCAAGCTGCTGGCACGCGGTCCAGACGCTTTTTTAAAGAAAATCGGCGAAGAAGCCACTGAGCTGGTCATGGCGGCCAAAGACAATACGCCAGACCGCATCATCAGCGAAACCGCCGATTTATGGTTTCACAGCCTGGTCGTACTTACGCATTACGGCCTGCGCCCCGAGCAAGTGCTCGAAGAGCTGGCACGGCGTGAGGGCGTATCTGGCCTGGCTGAGAAAGCCAGCCGTGAACCTCACTGATACACATGAGTCAACTATGAGCGACAATTGCCTTTTCTGTAAGATCGCCCGTGGCGAGATCCCGGCCAAAAAAGTTTACGAAGACGACGAATTCATCGCCTTCCACGATATAAACCCGGCGGCACCTCTGCATCTGCTGGTCGTGCCCAAGCACCACATTACCTCGCTGCTCGACGTTCAGCCTGAAGATGCGCAATGGTTGGGTAGAATGATGACCCTGGCGCCGAAGCTGGCCCAGGAAAACGGCTGTACCCCTGGTTATGAGGGCGGCTTTCGCACAGTCGTCAATACTGGAAAAGAAGGTGGGCAAGAGATCGCCCATCTACACTTACATATACTCGGGGGCCCCCGCCCCTGGAACAAACGCGCGGCACCCGCCGCTTAATCGGAGAAACCTGTCATGGGTAGTTTCAGCATTTGGCACTGGCTTATCGTTCTGGTGATCGTGGCCCTTGTGTTCGGTACCAAAAAGTTGCGTAATATGGGTGAAGACCTTGGCGGCGCCGTCAAAGGCTTCAAGAAGGGCATGCATGATGCCGAGCAGGAAGGCAAAGCACCCGAATCAGTCACTCAGCAGCGTACACAAAACGATGACACCATCGACGTACAGGCCAAAGAGAAAAAAGACGTCTAACCTTTTAGTGCAGCACCCGATGCGCGACGCCCCGGCCGGTCTACTTAGCCAGGCACGCGCAAACGGGCTTTTCCATACATATTAAGCCTGAGCGTATCGCCACCTAATGTTTGACATCAGCTTTAGCGAACTTATGCTGATCGGCCTGATTGCGCTGATCGTCATTGGCCCCGAACGCCTCCCCAAGGTGGCGCGCACGGTCGGGCATCTGCTGGGCCGCGCGCAGCGGTACGTCGGCGATGTCAAATCTGATATCCAGCGCGAAATGGATCTCGACGAACTTGATAACCTCAAGGGTCAAATGGAAGAAGCCGCCAAATCGGTCAAATCGTCCATGGAAAACGCGCGCGACAGCCTGAAAGAACCTCTGAAGGAAGCCGAACAGGCACTGGGCGAGGCCTCGGCCTCACTTGAATCTGTCGTCGACCATGTCAAGGCACGTACTGAAGACAACGCCGCCAGCCAAACGGCAGCGAATGACGCCCCTTCAGACACAACGGCCACCCCAGCCATTGCACCAACCTCTACAGACAGCCTGCCTGAGCGCCCGGTTCAAAGCCCCGTAACAGCAGGCCCCGCAGCGCAAGATGCGCCGCAACCCGACAACGACACATTGCCGCTACCGGGCATCAATAACCCGGTCAGCCCAACGAAATCAGAGACTTCAACGTGACGCAGCCGGAAGAAAAGCAAGACACCTTTATGTCGCACCTGATCGAGCTTCGCACGCGACTCATGAAGGCCGTCTTTGCGATACTAGTCGTTTTTGTAGTGCTGTTTATTTACCCTGGCCCATCCGCCATCTACGATTTGCTGGCTCAGCCCATGCTGGCATCGCTGCCCGCCGGTACGCGCATGATTGCCACCGGGGTCATTACGCCCTTTATGGTGCCTGTAAAGGTCACATTGCTTGCTTCGTTCGTGGTGGCACTGCCTGTGGTGCTGTATCAGGCCTGGTCGTTTGTCGCCCCGGGTCTGTACAAGCATGAGCAGCGCCTGGCTTTGCCGCTTATCGCCTCAAGCACACTGCTGTTTTTGCTGGGCATGGCATTTTGTTATTTTGTGGTGTTTCGCACAGTCTTTCAGTTTATTGCCAACTTTGCGCCTCATTCGATTACACCAGCGCCTGACATCGAAGCCTATGTAGGCTTTGTCATGACCATGTTCCTGGCATTCGGCATTACCTTTGAAGTGCCAATCGCCGTAATTTTGCTGGTCAAGACAGGCATGGTGTCGGTTGCAAAGCTGCGACACGCGCGCGGCTACGTTATTGTCGGCGCCTTCATCATTGCCGCCGTCATTACCCCGCCCGACGTGGTCAGCCAGTTTATGCTGGCCCTGCCTTTGTGCCTGCTCTACGAAATAGGCATTCTGGTTGCCGCATTTCTTGAAAAATCCCCCAAGGCCTCTGCCAGCACCGAAGTAGACTCTTCCTCAGACTAAACCAGCGCCAGCGTGCCCAGGCCTGCGCGCCAGGCACGCTGCCCTGCAGGCCAGCTGCTCATTTACGTCTTCGTCGCTCTTGCTAACTTGCCGGGGTACCCGCTTCCAGCCTGCCCGCCTGCCCGCCATACATGGCGAAGCTTATGGCACACCGAGGCGAACAACCACACGCTCGCCCCAAGCCCAAACCAGCAACTTAGCGCTTGCGAATGGGCGGGCGCACACCCACGTCAACCGACAACTTGCGTTTTTTACCGTCGCGTATAACGGCAACGTCGACGGACTCGCCTGGCTTCAGTGGCGCGATCTGGTTCAGGAAACCGAAAGAGTCATAAACCGTCTGGTCGTCCAGCGTCAGGATAATGTCGCCCACACGCAGGCCTGCGCGCCACGCTGGCCCATCGCGCAATACGCTTGCAATAATGACGCCGTGATCTTGCTTGAGCTTAAAGGCTTTTGCCAGCTCAGGAGTCACGTCTTGCGGCTCAACGCCAAGCCAACCACGTGTCACGGTACCGGTTTCTATGATCTGGTCCATGATGACGTGGGCAGCCTTGGCCGGTATGGCAAAGCCTATGCCAAGCGAGCCGCCTGTTTCAGAATAGATGGCGGTATTAATGCCAAGTAATCGCCCTTCGGTATCGATGAGCGCACCGCCAGAGTTGCCCGGGTTGATAGCCGCATCAGTTTGTATGAAGTTCTCGTAAATATTGATGCCCAGCCTGTTGCGGCCCTGGGCTGAAACAATGCCCATGGTGGTGGTCTGGCCCACGCCAAAGGGGTTGCCAATGGCCAGCACAATATCGCCGGTGCGCACCTGATGGGTATCATTGAAATCAATCGGAGACAGATCAGGCAGTTTTATGCGCAGAACCGCCAGATCGCTTTCAGGATCAGCGCCCACCAGCTCGGCAACGGCCTCGCGCCCATCGCTCAAGGCCACTTCGATGGCATCGGCGGCCTCAATGACGTGAAAGTTTGTCAAAATATGGCCATCTGCGCGTGCAATAACCCCCGAGCCAAGGTTGGTCGACTCCCGGCGACGGCTGAACCCCGGGATTTCACGAAAAAGCCGCTCAAGCTCTGGATCAGCAGGAATAGGCAGCAGTGGCACGTTAACGTGCTTGCGGGTATAAATGTTCACAACGGACGGCTTGGCTTTTTCGACGGCGTCGGCAAACGACACAACCCCCAGCGGGGGCGGCGATGCCTGAGTACCGGCAGACGGGGCCTGGCCAGCACCAGGCGCAGGCGTCACAGCAGTCTCGTGCACAGCCCGTTCGCCCGAGAGCCAATCGGGGCGCAACGTCGCCACGATAAAAAGCATACCCAGGCATACGGTTACCGTCTGAGCAAAAAGCAACCACAATCGACGCATAAGGCTACAAAGGAAAAAAACAGTTCATGAATCAGATTTCTACCCGGCAACTGGCCGAATGGCTGGATGTAACGCTACAACCCCAGCGCTTCAGGGATTATTGCCCTAATGGGCTGCAAGTGGAAGGCAAACCTGTCGTTCAACGCATTATTACTGGCGTAACAGCCAGCCTTGCACTGCTTGAAGCCGCCGTAGAGCGCGGCGCCGATGCAGTGCTTGTACACCACGGGTGGTTCTGGAAGAACGAAAACCCACGCATTTTCGGCCCCAAGCGCCAGCGGCTGGCCCTCGCGCTGAAACACAACCTTAACGTATTCGGCTTTCATCTGCCGCTAGACGCCCACCCTGTGCTGGGAAACAACGCCCAGCTTGCACGCGTGCTGGGGTTTGAGCCCGACCTTGATGATGAAGGCAACCCGATACTGTGTGGCCCTGACAACCTGATCTGGTTGGGTCGTTGTCCGGGCGTTACAACTTTGGGCGACCTGAGCGAGCGAGTTAACAAAGCTTTGCATCGCCAACCGCTGATCGTGGGGAATACGCAACAGAATGTGGGCCGTATTGCATGGTGTACCGGGGGGGCACAGGGCATGATGGATGCTGCCATTGAAGCCGGAGCCAATACGTACCTGACCGGCGAAGCCTCAGAACCTACGTATCACCTTGCCAACGAAACCGGCACAGGCTTTGTCGGTGCCGGGCACCATGCCACCGAACGCTATGGTGTGCAGGCCTTGGGGCAAGCCATCGCCGATGAATTCAACATAGAGGTTGAATTCATCGACATTGACAACCCGATTTGAGCGGCAGCGGTGTGTTGTGCACACGCGCCGCAATCAGACCTAGCGTTTAAGAAGGTCGCGGATCTCGCGCAGCAACGCTACATCTTCGGGTGTAGCGGCCGGTGCGGCAACCTCAACCACGGGCGGTTGCAGGCGGTTGCGCATAGCGTTAACGCCTTTAACCAGCATGAACACGACAAAAGCCAGCAGTATGAAGTTGATAGCCACAGTAACGAAATTACCCCATGACAGAACCACCGCCCCAGCCTTGGTTAAGGCATCGTAGGTTTGCGGCCCGGCATAGCCTTCTGGTGTGCGCAAAAGCAAGAATTTACTGGCAAAATCGACTTGGCCACCCAATATAAAGTTGACCAAGGGCATAATGATGTCGCGCACCAGAGAATCGATGATTTTGCCGAACGCGGCGCCAATAATGACACCAACGGCAAGGTCTATCATGTTGCCTTTAACGGCGAACTCTTGGAATTCTTGTATAAATCCGCGTGCTTTGCTCATAATGTCCTCTTCTATTGATCTGTGTCGATTCACCCCGAAGTCGGGGTAACGCTATAATACGCGGTTGAAAAGATTGAATGTAGCCAAAATTGGTGAATTGTATGCCCGGCCTGGGCAAGAATTAAGGATACTAGAATGAGTCAGATAACGACACAGCTCGACGATTCCGGCGCGGTTGACCCTAACCTTCCGCCCGACGCGTCGCGCCGTCTCTGGGTTACGACTTGCTGTGCCGTCGGTGGCGCCGCAGGTGTGGCCACAGTTGTGCCATTCGTTTCTTCCTTCGCCCCGTCGGAGAAAGCCCGCGCTGCGGGTGCCCCCGTAGAGGTCGATATCAGTGGCATAACCCCGGGCCAGATGATCACCGTAGAGTGGCGTGGCAAGCCCGTCTGGATTATGCACCGCACCGAACAGCAGCTTAAAGATCTGCCTACGCTCGACAGTCAGCTGGCCGACCCAGAATCTGACCGCCCCGGCTTCACCCCTGAATTTGCCAAAAACGAATACCGCTCACGTCGACCTGAAATCTTCGTCTGTGTCGGCATCTGTACGCATCTTGGCTGTTCGCCAACAGCCGAGTTCACAACGGCACCCGGCCTTCCGGCCAACTGGAAAGGCGGTTTCTTTTGCCCTTGCCATGGTTCCACGTTCGATCTGGCCGGTCGCGTATTTGCCAACAAGCCCGCACCAGATAACCTCGAAATACCGCCTTATGTCTTCTCAGCCGACGGCAACACTGTCACTATCGGTGCAGACGACAAAGCCAAGGCTTAAACGAATACTTGTGGCGCCCGTTTCCGGACGCCCAAAGAACTGAACCCGTTATACGCCTCGTACATAGAATAAAGGAGCCGTTTCATGGCTGGCGAGAAAACCGTCGATACGACAGGACTTTTAGGATGGATTGATAGGCGCTTCCCGCTTACCAAGATGTTCAAAGAGCATATGTCGGAATACTATGCCCCAAAGAATTTCAACTTCTGGTATTTCTTTGGGTCACTGGCAATGCTGGTGCTGGTCATACAGATCGTGACCGGTATTTTCCTGGTCATGAACTACAAACCCGATGCCAAGCTTGCATTCGAGTCTGTCGAATACATTATGCGCGAGGTGCCATGGGGCTGGCTGATCCGGTACATGCACTCTACCGGCGCATCCATGTTCTTTGTGGTCGTGTACCTGCACATGCTGCGCGGGCTGTTCTACGGCTCATACCGCAAGCCGCGCGAGCTGGTATGGATCTTCGGCGTTGCCATTTTCCTCTGTCTTATGGGCGAAGCCTTCTTTGGCTACCTGCTGCCCTGGGGCCAGATGTCATATTGGGGCGCACAGGTTATCGTCAACCTGTTCTCGGCCATACCGTTCATCGGGCCTGAGCTGGCTATCTGGATCCGCGGCGATTATGTCGTGTCTGATGCCACACTCAACCGCTTCTTCGCCTTCCACGTCATCGCCATCCCTCTTGCGCTGATTGGTCTGGTTGCCGCACACATTATTGCGCTGCACGAAGTGGGCTCCAACAACCCCGACGGTGTCGAGATCAAAGAAGGCCCCAAAGATCGCTACGGTCGGCCTATGGACGGCATCCCCTTCCACCCCTACTACACTGTGCATGACATCGTGGGCGTGGCGGGCTTTCTCATCATATTTGCCGCCATTATCTTCTTTGCGCCTGAGATGGGTGGTTACTTTCTCGAATACAACAACTTCATCCCGGCTGACCCACTGAAGACACCACCGCATATTGCACCGGTCTGGTACTTCACGCCGTTTTACTCCATGCTGCGCGCCACTACGGCCGACTTCACTTGGGTGCTTGTGGGCGGAGCAGTCGTCGCCGCCCTTGCCTTGTTCGCCAAAGGCAATCTCAGAGGTATCTGGCGCATTGTGTGGCCGGTCGTTCTGCTGCTGGTCGCCGTGCTGCTGCGAGTCATTGACGCCAAGTTCTGGGGTGTAGTTGCCATGGGCGGCGCTGTCGTCATCCTGTTCTTCCTGCCCTGGCTTGATCATTCACCCGTCAAGTCGATCCGCTATCGCCCAACCTGGCACAAGTATCTGTACGCCATTTTCATCATCAACTTCCTGGTACTAGGGTATCTTGGCACCCAGCCAGTTAGCCCGATACATAACCTCATGAGCCAGATTGGGACGTTCATTTACCTGGCGTTCTTCTTTCTGATGCCGGTGTGGAGCCGTCTCGGAACCTTTAAACAGGTTCCCGACCGCATCACGTTCCATGCTCACTAAGGCAACCAATACGTAACGGAATGATCATGATTAAAAAGTTGCTCGGCGCTATCGCCCTCACCTTGGCCAGCTCGGTTACTCTGGCTGCCGGGGGGGCTCCGCTTGACACCGCTCCCAATCGCATCACTGACATGGCAGCGCTTCAGAACGGGGCCAAACTCTTCGTCAACTACTGTCTGGGCTGTCATAGCGCAAACTCCATGCGCTACAACAAGCTCACAGAGATCGGCCTTACCGACGAAATGATCCAGAAAAACCTTCTGTTCACGTCGGACAAGGTGGGTGATCTCATGAAGATCGCCATGCGGCCCGAAGACGCCAAAAAATGGTTTGGTACCACGCCGCCTGACCTGTCAGTCATCGCACGCGCCAAGTCTGAAACCATGGGGCATTCGGGCGTAGATTACGTTTATACGCTGCTGCGCTCTTACTATCGTGACACGTCAAAAGCCAGTGGCTGGAATAACATCGTATTCCCTAACATTGCCATGCCCAACATCTTGTGGCAGCTTCAAGGCCCTCGCTCGCTTGAGCGCACTACTGTGCATTCCGTCGAGCAGGCCGATGGCAACTTGCAATGGGAGCGTATAGTAGCCAGCTATGACTCGCAGGGCTTTTCCGTAATCAAGACTGATCCATTGACTGACTACGCAGGCTCCGCGCTCGACAAACCGGTATTCAGCTCACCTGACCGCAGCACGGTCGCCGTATTCGACAACAACGTGGCTGATCTGGCAAACTTCCTGGGTTGGATGGCCGAACCTGTGCAACTTCAGCGCAGAACCCTCGGTGTCTGGGTATTGCTGTTTCTGGGTCTGTTTTTGCTTGTCGCATGGCGTCTGAACTCGGCCTACTGGAAACACGTCAAGTAACCCGTGCGTGGCAGCGCTTGCCGACGGCGCTGCAATACGTTTTTGCGTCCGCAAATGTCGGCCCTGAAATAGGCGTAGGTTGTACGCCTATTTCCCTTTTCAGGCGCGTCCTGTGCGCGCGCCGCTCACGTTTTTACCTTCGATTGGAATCCGCGACATGATGGTGCTCTATTCTGGAACGACCTGCCCGTTCTCTCAACGCTGCCGTTTTGTGTTGTTCGAAAAAGGCATGGATTTTGAAATCCGCGACATCGACCTCTACAACAAGCCCGAAGACATTAGTGTCATGAACCCTTATGGGCAAGTTCCCATTTTGGTCGAGCGCGATCTGGTGCTGTACGAGTCCAACATCATCAACGAGTATATCGACGAGCGTTTCCCGCACCCCCAGCTCATGCCCGCCGACCCGGTCATGCGCGCACGCACACGCCTTTTTCTGTACAACTTCGAAAAAGAACTGTTCGTGCACGTGTCAGCACTCGAAGACCGCAGCAGCACCGATACCAAGGCACAAGATACAGCTCGCCAGAACATCCGCGACCGCCTTGCACAACTTGCTCCGCTGCTGTTAAAAAACAAGTTCATGTTGGGCGAAGACTTTTCTATGCTCGACGTGGCCATTGCCCCATTGCTCTGGCGCCTTGACCACTACGGTGTCGAGCTTCCAAAAAATGCGGCACCTATCCAAAAATACGCCGAGCGCATCTTTTCGCGGCCAGCATACATAGAAGCGCTGACGCCATCCGAGAAAGTCATGCGCCGCTAAGTCACCATGCAAGAATCGTCGACCAAGCCTTACCTGATACGCGCCCTGCACGAATGGTGCACCGACAACGGTTACACGCCACACATCGTGGTTACCGTTGACGCCAACACCATCGTACCGCCAGCGCATATTCACGACGGCCAGATCACGCTGAACATCGGCACACTGGCTACCAACGGCCTGACACTTGGCAACGAGTACATCGAGTTCCAGACCCGCTTCGGCGGGGTTACTGAACACATCTTTGTGCCCGTGGCCACGGTATCGGCCATTTACGCCCGAGAAACAGGCCAGGGCATGGGTTTCGACGTGCTCGAATCCCAGCCTTACCCTGGCACCGAAACGGCTGACAGCAGCCCGCAAGAGGGGCCCAGGGCGGTTTCCGAGGGCAAGGACCCGTTATCGTCCGATGCCAAGCCGGATCCGTCTGACGACGATCCTAAGCCTCCACGGCTAACGATCGTAAAGTAATCACGCGCTTTTAGTTCGTCTGGCAAAAGCGCGCCGCCCAATATCAGGTTGCGCGCGCCAGTACGGCTGCATTCTAGGTTGCCGCAGTAAATCATGTACCTACCGTCCATGTAATAGCGGCCTGTACCTGATTAAAATGTGAATACGTCTGGCATTTTCTGATTGGCATGTTGCTGCTCTATCAGACAGCAACCAGAACAATACCCACACACACAACGATTTCCATGCTTTAGAGACCAAGCGGCGGCACTACAATGCCTGACCTCTACTCTCACATCGAGCACCGACATGAAATCCATTAAACCATTTGGCGTACTTGCGCTGAGCGCACTGCTAATGACTGGCATGCCTGGCGTTTCGGCAGCTGCCGACTGGCCGGAAGGCAAACCCATTAGCCTGATTATTCCGTACGCCGCAGGCGGCTTTGCCGATACACGCATGCGCCTGCTCGGACGGGAACTTGCGCAAGAACTTAATGCCAACGTCATTGTTGAAAACAAGGCTGGCGCAGGCGGCATCATTGGCACCGCCGATATTGCCAGGTCTAAACCAGACGGCTACACGATAGGCAGCGGCAATCTGGCCCCGCTTTCGGTCAACCCCACGCTGATGCCCAAGAACGTTACCTATAACGTCCAGAAAGACATCGCGCCCGTTATTCTTATCGAAGAAAGCCCTTTGATTCTGAGCGTTAACAAAGACGTTCCCGTTCAGACACTCGCTGACCTTATCGCGCTGGCAAAGAAAGACCCGGGTGCATTGGCCTTCGGCTCATCAGGTGTGGGTGGTGCCCACCATTTGTCGGGCGAACTTTTTGCCTCAGAAGCAGGCATCAAGCTTACACACGTACCTTACAAGGGTGGCGCGCCCGCAGCGACCGATCTTATCGCAGGCCATATCGATATGATGTTCGAAATGGGCTATGCCGCCATGCCGGCCATACAGGCCAAGAAAGTACACCCTTTGGCGGTTACCAGCGCTCAGCGTCTGCCGTTGTTGCCTGATGTGCCCACTGTTGCAGAATCAGGGTTACCCGGTTTTGAGTCTTATAACTGGCAGGGCATTATTGCTCCGGCTGGTACGCCGGAACCCATCATTCAGAAGTTGAATGCAGCATTTAACAAGATTCTGCAAAAGCCAGAGATCAAAAAAGCGTTTGACCAGACCGGCGGCCAGATTGCTGGCGGTACACCTGAAGATTTCGCAAACTTCATCCAGAGCGAAACCAAAAAATGGGCTGAGGTCATAACAAAGGCCAAAATTTCTGTTAACTAAGCCACAAGCATGGGGACGGGTGGCGCGCCACCCGTCTTGACTGCACACATCAACTGAACAAAGGGTTAATCACTAGCCATGTAGCACTGGGCTATTACCAGCACTTCTCCTTGCTCCCGCATAATCATTACAAGACTATTGCACGGAGATGGCATGGCAAGACTGATACACACCATGATCCGGGTGGCCAACCTGGACGCCTCGATTGCGTTCTACCGCAACGCCTTCGATCTAGACGAAAAACACAGGCTAGACTTTCCCTCCTTCACGCTCGTCTATCTGGCGAACGACGAAAGCCCTGCCGAAATAGAACTCACGTTCAACAAAAATCAAAGCGAACCGTACGAACACGGAACCGCCTACGGGCACGTTGCTTTCTCCGTCGAAGATCTGGAAGCCACCCATGCTGCCCTCCAGGCCAGCGGCATACTCCCCACCGATTTGAAACAGATAGAACAGAACGGGCATGTCGCGCGTTTCTTCTTTGTGACCGACCCTGACGGCTACAAGATTGAGGTCCTGCAACGCGGAGGTCACTACTGAATTATTGAATGTTTTTAAACATCGCCGGAGACAAAAAACATGAAACAGATTTCACAGATCACTTCCGTCCCCACGGTACGCCGGGCGGATCAGCCAACGCGGCGTCAGTTCCTGAAAGGGTCCATCGTGCTGACCGGCATGCTGGCCAGTGGATCGATACTGGCCACGCTGGCGCCCTCCCGATCATGGGCCCTTGAGGCGCAGCATTTGGACAAGACGCAGGCCAACGCACTGCTGTTCATGGCCAAACGACTCTATCCAAACAAAGACATGCCCGACGCCATCTATGCACTGCTGGTAAAGGATATGGATGCTGCCTGTGCCGATGCCGCCACCAAACAGCTCGTACTCGACGGAATAGCCAAGCTCAACGCCGCTACGCAAGGCGCGTGGACAACGGCCGGTGAGGCAAAGCAAGTTGCGGCACTAAAAGCCATGGAATCTGAGCCCTTTTTTCAGAAAGTACGTGGTCAGTGCATCCTCTCTCTTTATGACAACCAACTGGCCTACGCGCATTTTG
The DNA here is from genome assembly GCA_013416395.1 of Alcaligenaceae bacterium. Lineage (GTDB taxonomy): Bacteria > Pseudomonadota > Gammaproteobacteria > Burkholderiales > Burkholderiaceae_B > Allopusillimonas. The sequence continues at coordinate 841,770 of JACCEP010000001.1, read as the reverse complement.
GCTATGAAGGCGAAGTATGGTCCAAGGGTGGTTATCTGGGACGAGGATTCAATGATTTGACCTGGCTGCCAGATCCTCCAGAATCGGCCAGCCCTTCGATGAAAAGCTGAGCTGTCCCTATAAAAGCACAAGTGAGGAGACACCATGACACACTATGAACACGCAGACGACAGTGTGGTCGTCATCATCGGATCGGGCGCTGGAGGCGGCACCCTGGCCAACGAGCTTTGTCAGCAGGGCATCAAGGTGGTGTTGCTCGAGGCCGGTGCGCGACAGAGTACAGAAAGCTTTATTCAGGATGAATGGAAGTCGTTTGAGCAACTGGCCTGGCTGGACAAACGCGTGAGCTCAGGCTCATTCCAGCTAACCAAGGATTTTCCCAACCTGCCCGCGTGGATATGCAAGACCGTGGGAGGTACAACCACGCACTGGGCGGGCGCAGCACTGCGTATACCAGAGCATGCATTCAAGGCGCGCAGTACCTATGGCGAGGTCAAGGGCGCCAACCTGCTGGACTGGCCTATCAGCCTGTCGGACATCGCGCCTTATTACGAGCGCGCCGAGAAAAAAATGGGCGTAACCCGCACGAACGGTTTGCCAGGGCTGCCGGGCAACAACAACTTCAAGATTATGTACGATGGCGCCACGAAAATCGGTTACAAGAAGGTGAGTACCGGGCATATGGCGATCAACAGCGTCCCTTATGACGGGCGTGGTGCCTGTATCCAGCAGGGGTTCTGTTTCCAGGGCTGCAAGATGGGCGCCAAGTGGTCCACGCTCTACACAGAGATACCCAAGGCCGAAAGCACTGGAAAACTGGAACTGCGCACGCAATGCCATGTCACCCGGATCGAGCATAACGAGCAAGGTAAGGCCAGCGCTGTTGTGTATTTTGACAAAGATGGCAAAGAACAACGCCAGGCAGCCCGTATCGTATGCGTTGCCGGAAACTCCATTGAAACGCCACGGCTGCTTTTGCTGTCAGAATCCGGCAAGTTCAAGAATGGCCTGGCCAATGGTTCTGGTCAGGTAGGGCGCAACTACATGCGCCATACCACGGGCTCGGTATACGCCGTGTTTGACAAGCCCGTACACATGTACCGCGGCACCACCATGGCAGGCATCGTGCAGGACGAGGCTGATCACGACCCCAGTCGCGGTTTCGTCAGCGGCTACGAGCTTGAAACGATTAGCCTGGGGCTACCTTTTTACGCCGCTTTCTTGAGCCCGGGCGCCTGGGGCGAAGAGTTTGCCTCTTACATGGATGACTACACACGCACCGCGGGCCTGTGGATAGTGGGCGAAGATATGCCACAGGAAACCAACCGAATCACGCTGGACGAGCAGGCAAAGGATCAATTCGGTTTGCCGGCGGCGAACGTGCATTACGACGACCACCCCAACGACGTGGCCATGAGAGAGCATGCTTTCAAGCAAAGTGATGCCCTTTACAAGGCAGCGGGCGCGACGCGGTCTTTTCGTACCCCACCCTATCCTTCGACACACAACCTGGGCAGTTGCAGGATGAGTGAGAAAGCCGATGATGGGGTATGCAACAAGCACGGTCAGACACACGACATTGCCAATCTGTTCATTTCTGATGGCAGCCAGTTCACGTCCAGCGCCGCGCAAAACCCAACGCTTACCATCGTATCCCTAGCAATAAGGCAGGCGGAATTCATCAGGGACAGCATGGCGCGCAAGGAAATTTAATCCTCTGCAGACCACAAGGTTTGCTAAGATAAGCATGCGCCCCCGATACGGCGCATGCGCGTATCTGTAACACGCCACCCGCCACGGCCTGCCATGGCCACACGGGCACCCAAGGAGGCAATATGTGCCATCTTTACTCGCATACCGACCCGATTATGTACGAATGTCGTAATCGCTCCGTACGCATCGCCAAGGTTGTCACCAGCATCAAGCTTGAAAACCTGTTCTGGGATACGCTCGCCGAGCTGGCCAACGAAAGCAACATCACCACCAACCAGCTTATCGCGACCCTGCACGATGAGGTGTATGCATTTCGCGGCGAGACCACCAATTTCGCGTCGTTCCTGCGCGTAACCTGTATGCGCTATCTGGAAGAGAAAGCGCGGTCTATGCAACATGTCCATAAGGTGCTGCAGGGGCCAAACAAAGTGCTTGCACCCAACGTTGCTACCCTGCCGTCGGCCGTCTCTGAACTGCAGGTAAAGGCTTAATGCGGACGCAGTTTGAATTACGTCGGCAAGAGATATCCCTGAGAGGGCTTGCATCGCAGTATCTGGTGGGTGTCTGATTTAATTTTCAGGTTATGGGATACATCCGGGTCTGCGACGGCAAGTCGGCACGGATGAATAATCAGAAACAAACGCACGATTGCCAGGCTCTGCGGCCTGTGATCTTCCGGCTTGAGCACGCCCTCAAACAGGCGTGATTGTGCCAGATTCAGGCCAATTGGCAGAGCATGAATTTTTCGAGTAGAATGGTGCCCTTGCCGGCTTAGCTCAGTTGGTAGAGCAGCGCACTTGTAATGCGAAGGTCGAGGGTTCAACTCCTTTAGCCGGCACCAATAGATTCAAGCATATACGCCAACCTTTCGGGGTTGGCGTTTTGCTTTTCTGGTTTCATGTGTTCGGCCCGTCGGGCTAGATGCTGGCGTAAGGGGTCAGGCGATAGCTTCCTCAAGCTTTATTACGGCACGACTACCCGTCGCTTCGGCATAACGCGAAAGCGTACGCATTGATGGCATCGTTCGGCCACTTTCTAGCCGGGCGATAGTCGATTGTGTTGTGTGCATCCGTTCGGCAATCTCGCCTTGAGTTAAACCGGCACGCGCACGCGCCGCTATCAATTCACGGGCAATGGCAAACTCGGGAGCTTGCGCCTGGTACTCAGCGCGGGTATCGGGGTCACCCAGCAAGCGGGCTTTCAGTTTTGATAAGTCAGTCATTGTTTAGGCTCCGTAGCCGCGCATAGGCGGTATCAATAGCCTTGCGCGGGGTTGTCTGTGTCTTCTTAATAAATACATGCAATACGGTTAACGTCTTCCCGGTGCGGGCCACGTAAATAGCGCGGGCGATACCATCGCGCCCTACCATACGCATTTCCCAAAGCTTGCCTTCTATATGTCGAACATGGGGCATCCCAACTTTCAACGGGCCTAAGTCTGTTAGCAATTCGGCGATATGCAAAAACCGGGCTCGCATATCGGCTGGCAATGTCATCAATTCGGTTTCCGCTACAGGCAATAGTTTTACATGCCACGCCATAAGTTTATCTCTTTTTTGCTATAAACTCCAATTAGCACACAGCGGCAGCGCGCAAGGCAAAGCCGGAGGTAGCGCGATTCCGATGTGTGCCAGTGAGACTAGAAGCCAGCTTCTTTCTGGCGACGAATAGCCAGTACCTCACGTCAACACGGTATCGTACGACATAGCCACTATCACCAAAATCTATTAAAAGGCTTGGCATTAGGACGGGGCCATCGAGAATACAAATGAGAATTGTTGTTATTATATAAATCTTCCCACATTTAGCTCGCCCTACTTCTCTTAATGTCCCGTTCCAGCAAATTCCGTACAAACTGGCTCGTCCACTACAGCCAGTTGGTCGATACCTGGCGTCAACGCGCCAACGGGCGCGAAGATGCAGAAGATGCCATGCATGACACGGTTGTGGGTATGCTGGAAAACGGCATTGGCACCATCGACAACCCGCGCGCTTATATGGCGCGAGGCACAAGCAATCGCCTGATCAGTCGGTATCGTCACCTGAATGTGCTTGATTTCACGCCACTGGACGACGTCAGCGAAGCCCAACTTCCCACAGCGCCGTCTGCAGACGACGGGCTACGATTTCAACAGCTGGCCGACGCACTTATGGAAGCGCTTGAGGCACTTCCGCCAAAATGCCGGCATGTGTATATTAAGCATCGCCTCGAAGGCTGTAGCCATACCGAAATCGCTAACGAAATGGGTCTGTCACGCAGCATGGTAGAAAAATACATGACGCGGGCCTTGCGTCATATACAGCAGCAGTTGCAATGCCATGCGCCGTACTGAAAACCTGTATTCCGCTGCACGGCCAGTATTACCCAGGCACGCCACGCTGCCATTCAAATTGTCAAAACATCTTTGTGACATGTCTGCTGCATAATGCCTCTGCCGACCAAACCTGATAGCCTGGAACACCCACATGATGCGGCGCATTGGTTTGCACGCATGCAGTCTGGTGAGGTGACTGAACAAGATCGCAAGGCGTTTGAAGCGTGGCGCAGTGCCGATCCCGAGCATGACCGCCAGTACCGCAACCTTGACTATATTTGGCAGGTCACGCTAAAGCTGCCAGAGCAAAGATTGCGCAGCATGATGATGACACCCGACACTGCTGGCAAACCACCGCACCACGACACATCCCGGCGACGGTTTGGTCTGGGGCTGGCAGGGGCGTGCGCAATGGCTGTAATCGGCGGGGTCGCCATCATGGCCGGCGGAAGTCAGCAACAGCCAGACACCTTGACGCTATCCACGCAAAAAGGTGAGCGTCGTCAAGCGCGGTTGCCTGATGGTTCCATGATGTTCCTTAACACCGACACCGTCGCTGTAATGCGGTTTTACGAAAATCAGCGCCAGATCGAGCTGCAGCACGGCGAAGCTTTTTTCGAGGTCAGCACCGACGTCGCTCGGCCATTTATTGTCGACGCGGGCCTGGGCCGCGTCACCGTCACGGGAACGCGCTTTAATGTGCGGCGCGATGCCCATGCCATGCATGTAAGTGTGGCCTCGGGATCAGTACGTGTACAAACGGGGCAGTGGTGGAAGCCCCAAAAACACCATCTCACGGCAGGTCAGCAGACCCATATTGGATCAGACCAAAGGCCAGGTAGCGTCCGCCACACCAATGTTGATGACGTTGTTGCCTGGATGCGCGGTAAAGTGGTGTTTAACAATGCCCCGCTCGCGTATGTCATCGATGAAATGAACCGCTACCTTGATATGCCGGCACGCCTCGAGGCCCCACAATTAGCGCAGCTTCATGTCTCGGGCATATTCAGTGTGGACGACCCCCATGCCATGATAAATGCCCTGCCTGCCATTGCGCCAGTTCGCCTTGAACGCACACCCGATGGGCGGTTAAGCATTCAGTCGCGCTGATTTTTCAGCAAGCGCTCGCGCAGCCAATCGCAGCCAATAACAATAAATAGTGGTTAACGTCACTTCGCAGCGCCACAACCTGTTTGCAAATAGAAGACCGCTCCATTGCTGCGCGCGCCTTTCATCCTTCGTTTTTCAATAAAAATCGAATTATCCATAAAATTACAGAATAATAATGATAATTATTCCGGTGATAGCGGGTCTGGCGCGTCTATAGAGGTGTAAGGGTGGTTTCTCTCACTACCCCCACCCGTTTCCCTGTCATCAGACAGCGAAACTTCCGTAACCCACAACAACCTTTCATTGGAAAACTGCATTGTGACTATTGCCAGACCACGTCGCGCCCAAGCGCCGACGGCTTACATTGCCCGCATCGGCATGACCTCGTTGGCGCTTTCTCTGGCTTTGGCATTCGGCATGGCGCCTGAAGTGGCCCGGGCTCAGGAAAACCCTGTCAGAGTCAGCATCCCCAGCCAACCGCTGGGCGATGCGCTGCTGCAGCTTGGCGAACAGACCCCATTGCAAATTTTCTTTTCACAAAACGTAGTGGCCGGGCTGACCGCACACAATGTAGCGGGAAACCTGCAGCCAGAAGAGGCGCTGCAGCAGTTGCTGCAGGGAACTGGCATCGAATACGCCAGAAGTGGCAATAACATCACGCTGACAAGCCCACAGTCAGCAGCAGTAACAGCGTCTTCAACAGCAACAGCTCAGCTTGCGCCCGTCATGATCAAGGGGGGTATTCTGGGCGATCTGTCGGCCCCGTATGCAGGCGGGCAACTGGCTACTGGCGGAAGCCTGGGCCTTCTGGGCGCCGAAGACATCATGGACTCGCCTTTCAGCACCGTCAATTACACCTCTGAACTGCTCTACGACCAGCAGGCGCGGACGCTGGCCGATGTGGTGGTCAATGATGCCTCTGTGCGCACCCTGACCTCGACCGGCGGCTTTGGCGAAGACTTCCAGATTCGTGGTTTCCCCGTAGGCAGCGGTGATGTTAGCGTCAATGGGCTGTACGGCCTGGTATCGTCCAGTCGCGTTCCGGTGCAGATTCTGGAGCGTGTCGAGGTATTAAAAGGCCCGGGCACTCTGATGCGCGGCATACCGCCGAACGGCAGCGTTGGCGGCAGTATTAATGTGGTAACCAAACGCGCCGATGACGAGCCACTTACACGCGTTACCGGCAGCTATGCGAGCGAGAAAAACCTCACGGCACAGGTGGACCTGGGCCGCCGCTTTGGCGAAGACAATGCCTGGGGCGTGCGATTTAATGGGGTAGTGCGTGGCGGCGAGGCCACCACCCGCGACGGCGAGCAGAAGCTGGGCATGGCGGCACTGGGCGTGGACTATCGCGGTGACCGTCTGCGCTGGTCTATGGATGCCATCCATCAGGAAGATGTGCTGGAAAACATTCGTTCTCAGCTTGGCTTTGACAAAAGCGTGACTGAGCTGCCCGATCCGCCCGATGGCCGCACAAATTTTTACCCTGGTACCCGCTTGACGCAGCGCGACAGCACTATTATGTCGCGGCTCGAATATGATTTTACCGACAACGTTACGGCCCACATCGGTATGGGGTACAGAGAAGGCAATAATCGGCAGATTTTTCCGGTGAACGTTGTGCCTGGCAGCCCACCAAATCGGCAATCCGCCGACGCAGATGGCAACTTTTCGGTCATGACCACGTACTACGATAGCTATTCCAAGACCTTTAGCAGTGATGCCGGGCTGACGGCAGACTTTGACACGGGCATCGTTGGTCATCGCGTAGCACTGGGTCTTACCTATATGGACCAGGAGCTTGGCAATGCCTATTCTGCAGGCACGATAGACGTGCCATCCAATATCTATAACCCTACACCACTACCGCCCGGCCCGGCCGAAAGGCTTTCTCCAAAGCGGGCTTCCCAGAGCACGCTGACCAGCTACGCGGTATCCGATACGCTGTCCTTTGCCGACGACCGAGTGCTGCTAACCCTGGGCGCACGCCATCAGACCGTGGATGTGGACAGCTACAGCACCAGCACAGGCGCAAGAACCAGTGGCTACCGGGCGAGTGCCGTGTCGCCGGTTGCCGGCATTGTGTTTAAACCGCTAGATTATGTGTCGATATACGGAAACTTTACCCAGGGGCTTACCCGCGGCACGATAGTGGGCCAGAGCTATGCCAACCAGGGCGAAGTGCTGGACCCGTACAAATCCAAGCAGTATGAGACGGGCGTCAAGGTTGACTGGGGTGATATCACCACTACGTTGGCTTTCTGGCAGATCGCACGCCCGGCAGGCCAGGAAGATGATAATAATGTTTATGGCTACTTTGGCGAACAGCGCAACCGTGGCGTAGAGCTGACGGCCTTTGGTGAACTGTTGCCCGGTCTGCGCTTAATGGCCAGCGCTGCTTATACTCAGGGCAAACTTACCAAGACGCAAGATGGCATCAATGAGGGCAATCGTGCGCCCGGCGTGCCGACCAGCACGTACAACCTGGGCCTGGACTGGGACACCCCCTGGGTCGAGGGCTTGAGCCTTAATGGTCGCGTCTTGCGCACTTCATCCGTGTACCTTAACAATACCAACACGCTACGCCTGCCTGGCCTGACCCGCTTTGATGTAGGCGCGCGCTATCGCACCAAAATTGCTGGAAAATCCGTGGTGATACGTGCCAATATTGAAAACCTGACCGACAAACGCTATTGGCTGGCGTCTAACTCTTTCGCCACCAATGGAGCAGGCCGTACTTACATGCTGTCGGCGTCGGTTAATTTTTGATGACCGGGGTTCAGCCTTTTATCTGGCGCCCATAAGCGCGTGGATTTACGCCAACCCTTCGGGGTTGGTGTTTTTTTCGCGTGGCGGCCAATGCAAGGCAGCGTGCAACACTCGCAGCACCCGCACCACGTCGCTGCCAAGGTCATAGACCAGAATGTAATTCTGGTGCACGACCAATTCGCGCGTACCAGATACGCGCCCAGGCCGACCAAGATAAGGATGGTTAAGCAACAGGCTCGCCGTTTTTGAAAACCGATGATCAAGCGTCATTGCAGCTGCAGGAGCGTGCCGCGCAATGTACTCGCGAATCCGTCTGCGGTCAGCATGGGCGTGCTTTGTCCAAACTAACTTCACGAAGATGAAACGTCTACCTTTTTGCGCAGCAGTTCAGCTCGCCACGCCTGAGCTTCGGCCTCTACTTCGGCCGCAGAGACCAGATCACCTGCGTTAGCCGAATCTAGCCCGATTTGTACTTGACGACGAAACCAGGCGTCATGCGCTGCGGTTTCTTCTTCCTGTCGCACGTAGTCCCGCATGAAGTCGCGCAGTAGCTGCGCGCCGCTGCGGTCACGGGCCTTGGCCGCCGTCGAGAACTCGGCCTTTAAAGCCTCGTCAACTCGAAATGTGAAAGTGGCGTCGCTCATGTGGCTGCCTCTATTGTGTTACAAACAAAGTGCAATATAACATGTGAAACAAAATGCCGAAACTGTCGTGGTAGAACATCTTATCGCCCAACGTAACCACGACAATCTTTTTCAACAGCAGCACGCCACATGGCGACCGACATGTGTTTTGTCTCTGGCAGAGCTGCGCCCGATCACAACAAACCGTGACGAGCGCGGCTCCTTGGTCAGCCCTGAATATGTTTCGCAATAGCCTGTCCGACTTCTGTCGTCGATGCCTCGCCACCCAGGTCAGGCGTACGTGGGCCATGCTCAAGAATTTGCTCGATGGAGTGCAACATGGTTTTTGCGGCGGCGTCGTAACGTTCGTCTATGGTGCCGAAAAACTCGAGCATTAGGGCTGCAGACCAGATCATGCCCACGGGGTTGGCGATATTGCGGCCGTATATGTCGGGTGCCGAACCGTGAACGGGTTCAAACAGCGAGGGAAACAACCGCTCTGGATTCAGGTTGGCCGAAGGCGCAATGCCGATGGTGCCCGCGCAGGCAGGCCCAAGGTCGGACAAGATATCGCCAAACAGGTTGGATGCCACCACCACATCAAAACGCTCGGGGCTGAGCACAAAGCGTGCTGCAAGAATATCAATGTGGTATTTGTCCCAGGTAATGTCTGGGTAGTTTTGCGCCATGGCTTCCATGCGCTGATCCCAATACGGCATGCTGACTGCAATGCCATTGGATTTGGTTGCAGACGTAACGTGCCTGGCAGGACGTTTTTTGGCAAGCTCAAAGGCATACTTTAAAACACGGTCTACGCCTTTGCGTGAGAACACCGATTCTTGAATAACCATCTCGCGATCGGTATCTTTGTACATGGTGCCGCCAAGGTCGGTGTACTCGCCCTCGGTGTTTTCACGAACTACCAAAAAGTCAATGTCGCCAGGTTTTTTATTGGCCAGCGGGCATGGCACACCGGGCATAAGGCGAACGGGGCGCAGATTAATGTATTGATCAAATTCGCGTCTGAATTTCAGCAAAGAACCCCACAGCGAAACGTGATCGGCAACCACCTCGGGCCAGCCGACGGCGCCAAAGAGTATGGCGTCAAAGCCCTTTAGTGTTTCAAACCAGTCTGACGGCATCATTTCGCCATGTTTCTGGTAATAATCGGCGCAGGCCCAGTCAAAATGCTGGTACGACAGATCAAGCTCATGCTTGGAGGCAACTGCTTCAAGCGCTTCTAGTGCCTGAGGCATAACTTCTTTGCCAATGCCGTCGCCAGGAATTACCGCGATTTTAAATTTAGCCATGTTCCGCTTCTTTAGTAACTTAAGTTGTTTATGGGGTAACGCTGCCTGACATCAGGCTGTTGCGCCGAAGGCGCTGAGCAAAGATGCGCGATCCGTGCGGTTGCCGGCGGCCAGCGCCAGCGCAAGCCTGATGCGCGCCTTTCTTGCGGAAAGCCCGCTGATACCGACCGCACCCGCGGTTTCGAGATTGTGCAATGAGCCCGCAAATTCGTAGGCCTGAAACACCGGCCCATGCAAGGTCGATGAACAAACGATAACAGGCACGCCCTGTTCAATGGCACGTTCGATAGACGGCACCCAGGTTGGCGGCACATGCCCCCGCCCTACGGCGTCAATAACAATGCCTTTTGCGCCGCCCGAAATAGCGGCTTCAAGCAGTACTGGCCGTGCGTCAAGGTAAACAGGAATAATGTCCACGGCTGGCACTGCGCCAGAGGGCGTTAATACCGGCAGCCTGATCGGCTTTTGGTACAGCGTAATCGCCCCATTATCGATAAGGCCCAGAAAACCATAGCCAGGCGCATCAAAGCCATTAAGTTGATAGCTGCTGACCTTTCTGACGAAGCAGGCGCTGAAAATGGTTTCGTTAAACACCACCAGCACGCCTAAGCCGCGCGCCTGCTCACTGGCTGCGGTAAGAATGGCATTTTTTAGATTGACATAAGCGTCAGTGCCCATGGCGTGCGGGACGCGCTGCGACCCGGTCACCACGATGGCGACATTGGCCGCATCCAGCGAGCTTTCAAGATAGTAAGCCGTGTCTTCGAGGGTGTCTGTGCCATGCGTAATGACAATGCCGCAGGCCTGCCCTTCTGCGATGATGCCCAAACACGCTTCACGCAACGCAGCCACATCGGCAAGCGTAATGGCATTGCTGGGTTTCTGGAAAACCGAGCGTACCTCGACCTCAATATCTGCATGAAGCTCGATTTTGCTGACCAGTTCAGCACCCTGCAAGGCACCCGACACATTTCTGCCGCCTTCGGCCGGCGCACTAGCAATGGTGCCGCCCGTTGACAGCACAACAACTTTTTTACGCATTGCTCAGTCCACCACGACAACGCGTTCGTTCAGCACACGACGACAGTCCATTTCGAATTCCATGTCGACAACGGGCGGCCTGACGTAGTGCCAGTTAAGCCCAAACCGCATGGCGCCACGGCGTGCAAACTCTTGAGCAAGAAACGGATGCGGGTTATGCACAATATACAGCTGCGTGCCCGTGCAATGGCTCCAGTCGTAACCCAGAACAGCCAGACGCCTTTCCATTTCAGTTAGCACCCAGCGGGCTTTTTCAAGCAGGCCTTCGGGGGAAAGATCTTGATACCGTATGAGATGGTCTTTGTAGTTGGAGCGGCCTTCGGGCACTTCGCTGCTTCCGGCGACCACAAACGTATTTTCTGCCGCTTCGGATGGCACGGTATAACTGAAGGCATAAAACGAAGGTTGTGCAGGCGGGTCGACTTCTGGGCACACGTTGCTGCGCGCCACAGGGTTGTTTACGCCATCGCAAATACCCCAGTCTTTCAACGTCTGCACATACAGCTCATTAAATGACGAGAAGCCACTTTCCGTTGCCTGCGCGGGCGATCTTAGCTCGCAGCCACACAGTGCGGTAAGCGGCCGGTCTTCTTCGCGCAAGATATCGGCGATTCTGCGAAAGCCTTCCTCCACCGGCACGGGTTTCGAAAATACCACCCGGCGAATGGTGTAGCCTTCTTCGGCGGCCGCGCCACCCGAGTACTGCAGAACACCGCTAGGCACGAAACGGTAGTTGCCGGCCTGAAATAAAACAGCTTCTATCATGTTGGGCTTCCTTTAATAGAGCGCATTAGGAATGACCATGCTTATCCATGGAATATAGGTAATCAGGATCAACGCCCCCACCATGAGCATGATGGTCGGCAAGGCGGCTCTGAATACCTCGAACAACGACATTCTGGCGATACCCATGGCGACGAACAGGTTGAGCCCGACCGGCGGGGTTAGCATGCCCACCGACAGGTTAACCAGTGTGATGATGCCAAAGTGAATGGGGTCTACACCAACCTGAGCCGCAATAGGCTGCATAAGGGGTGCCAGCACAATAATTGCCGAGGCACTGTCCAGAACGGCACCCGCTACCAGCATGATCAGGTTGAACAGGCCCATGACGGCAACTGGCGATGTGGTGCCCGCCAAGACCTTGGTGGCCAGCATGGTGGGAGCGCCGGTGCTGGCAAGTATCCAGGAGAAGGCCGCAGCACCAGCCGTAATCAACAGCAGCGTGCCTGACAACAGGCCGGTATTGCGCAGTATCTCGAACAGGCCTTTAACCGAAATGGTGCGATAAATGACGGTACCGACAAACCAGCCATACAGACAAGCCGCTGCTGCCGACTCTGTTGGCGTAAACATGCCCGAATAAATGCCACCGAGCAAAATAACAGGAAGCCCCAGCCCCCAGAGTGATCGTTTTACCGCAATCCATATTTCGCCCGCAGTGGGAAATTTCTCGCGCGGATACCCCTTTTTCAGGGAATACAGGCAGCAGTACAAAATGAGAATGGACGCAATCAAAATCGCCGGAATCAGGCCGGCCGCAAATAGCTTGCCCACTGATGAGCCTGTTACTGAGCCATAAATGATCAGTGCGATGCTGGGTGGAACAATAGGGCCCAGCGTACCCGCCGTGGCGATCAGACCGATGGAAAAATACTTGTCATACCCGGCAGCCACCAACGCCGGAAACATGATGGTGCCAATGGCGATGACGGTAGCGGGGCTTGAGCCTGAAATCGACCCAAAAAACAAGCATGACAGCACGGTAGCGGCTGCCAGCCCACCCGGCATCCAACCGATCAATGCACGAGCAAGGCCGATCAGTCGGTCAGACAGGCCCCCAATGCGCATCAACTCTGCTGCCAGAATGAAAAACGGGATGGACATGAGCGAAAAGTTGTTCATGCCCGAGAACATGCGCATGGGCACGACCAGCGGGTCGATCGCTCCGAAGAAATAAAGTGTGAGGGTTACGGTAAGAGCCAGTGCTGCAAAAATGGGAAGACCAAACAGCAGCACGCTGAAGAAGATGGGTACGAGTGCGGAAATCATGTGTGGTCCTTGCTCACGTCGAGCTGATATCCATGGTCAGAGGCTTGTATTCTTTGTGTTTTATGAGGCTTTCGACAATCCAGAGATAACGCAGCAACATTGAAAAGCCAGACACAGGGATAATCAGATAGATGTACGCGACCGGGATCCGCATTGCGGGGGAGAGCTGTCCCATCTTCAGGGTATTTAAATAAAGCCGACCACCGTAATAAACCAGGGTCAGCGCAAAGGCCACCCCCAGAATGGCGGCGATGTATTTCAGCACCATCTGCAGGCGCGGGCCTACCACCAGGGGCAGTACTTCGACGCAAATATGCGCCGCGTACCGAACCCCCATGCTGCCGGCAACAAAACTCATAATGATCAGTGAATACAGTATTGTTTCTTCTGACCAGGACAGCGAGTTGTTGAACACATACCGGGCGATGACCTGCACGATGGCGACGACTGTCGCAACCAGCATCAGCACTATCATCGCGAACCCTTCTATGCGATCGATGATCTTATTTATTGATTCCAGCATTGGGAGCCCCTGCTTTACCTTTAGTTAGCCGAAGCTGCCTTGATGGCTTTCTGCATCAGTTCAGGCGTCACTTCACGCTCAAACTGCTTGTAGATGGCCTTGGATTTCTCGACAAACTTGGCTTTGCCTTCGGGGGTAAGCTCGCGAATCTCAATCTGACCCTTGATGTTTTCGAGAATCTTTGTCTCGTCTTGTTCTGTCAGCTCACGTGCGTAATCACGACCCACATCAAACGCGTCGCGCATAACCTGTTGCAAGTCTGGTGGCAGTGATTCCCACGCCGCTTTGTTCACGACGGCGGCGTACGTGTGGTAGGCATGCCCTGTCAGCGTCATGTACTTCTGCACTTCGTAGAACTTCATCGAATCAATATTGGCCAACGGGTTTTCCTGCCCCTCTACCACGCCCTGCTGCAAGCCGTTATACACCTCGGTATAGGCCATGGCGGTAGGGTTGGCACCGAACGTGCGGTACGTAGCAAGAATTGTCGGAGCCTGAAGCGTGCGCATCTTGATGTTCTTGAGGCTGTCAGGCTCTTCGATGGGGCGAATGTTGTTGGTCATGTGACGGAAACCCGCACCCCAGTAGTTCACACCGTAAAGATTGTTGTCCGACAGCGTATCCAGCAGCTCACGGCCAACATCACCGTCGAGCAGGCGTTTCATGGCAGCCGTGTCTTCCATCAAGTAGGGAAGGTCAAACAGAAACATTTTTGCCTGGAAGTTGGCCAGGTTGCCCGTGGGCGGTATGGCAATTTGCACCAGGTTCATCTGGGTCTGCTCAATAATCTCGACGTCACCGCCAAGTTGTGCGGCAGGACGCACATTGATCTGAATACGGCCCTTCGAGTTTTTCTCGACTTCTTCCTTGAACTTGACGGCTGCCTTGGCATTAGGCGTGCTTTCCGTCAGCACGTGCGCAAACGTAAAGTTAAATTCTGCTGCATATGCCGAGCCGCCGGCCAGCATGCTGGCAATGGCTATGGTCCCGATTTTCTTGAGTGTTACTTTAAACATGGTTGCTCCCTTTTTATGGATCGTGTGCAGTTGTGATTACTGCGTCAAAGCGGGCCTGCCCAATACATCAATGGGCTTGCCCAGCTTGTTTTCCAGCAAAATTGAAATGGCAAGCAGCTTGACGTCCTGATGAGGCCCGCCCATAAGCTGCATACCTATGGGCATGCCAAGCCCGTCTTTACCCACCGGCATACTGATTGCGCACAACCCCATAAGGTTGGCGATACTGGTATTGCGCAACGTCATCATGTTTGCGTGGCGATAGGCGTCACCGTCTGCCAGCTCGCTAATGCATGGCGGCGAGATGGCCACCGTAGGCGTTACGATGACGTCAACCTCTGCAAACAGGGCAGCGGCTTCGCGTGCGGCGGTATTCAGGGCCGTGCGACGACGCAAGTACTCCACAGACGAAACAGACTCTGCGGCTTCGACCCGCATTCTTACGACGGGATCAAGCTGTTCGAGCTTGTGAGGCATGGTGTCGGCTAGAAAAGCGCAAAGCTCTGATGCGGCGAGCCCGCCACGACCGAAAATGCCATACACCTCATCGCAGCGCGGCAAGGTAATGCGGCTTACTGTTGCGCCTGCTGCGTCAAGCTTTGCGATGGCCGCTTCCACTTCGCGAATAATCGCGGGGTCAGCGCCATCCCAGAAAAAGTGGTCGGGTACGCCTATGCGCAACGACGACATCGAAGGCAGGCTTAATGGCTCGGCCTGCTTACCTGTCAGCATGGCATCGATCGCCGTAAAGGCAAACGCTACGTCTTCAACAGAGCGTGCCAGTATGCCCGGCGTATCGAGCGAGGAAGACAGCGGAACAATACCTTCGCCCGGCCAGCGCCCCAAGGTCGGCTTGAAACCTACGGTACCCGTCAGTGAGGCCGGTATGCGCACCGACCCGGCGGTGTCCGTGCCAAACGCAACAAGCGCCGATCCTTGAGCAAGTGACACACCTGCACCCGAACTTGATCCACCCGGAATGCGCGGTTCGCCGACACTCCAGGGGTTAACAGGGGTGCCCCAATGCGCATTAATGCCGATGCCGCCAAAGGCAAACTCGACGGTGTGTGATTTGCCCATAACGAGTGCAAGCTGCCGCAGCGCGCTCTGCATGACAGGCCCCGGCTCCTCCCAGGATGTGGACAAGGCCTCGGACGAGCCGGCAAATGTCGGAAAGCCCGGCACGCCGTACAAATCCTTTACTGACACCGGTATGCCCATGAGCGGGCCCAGATCTATACCTGATGCGAAGAGTGTGTCGGCGGCGCGTGCATTTTTTAACGCCGCTTCACCACCCCATGATTTATAGGCGTGCAGCGTGGGTTCGAGCCGTGCGTAGTTGGCTATGCAAGACTGCACCAGTGCCTCAGCGGTCAGTTCGCCAGTACGCAAACCGACATGGATGTCTTTGAGTGATTTAAATTTTGTCCCCATGGCTTCTTAACTAGTTTTAAACGTTGAGCCGAATGGCAAGTCTAGGGGGAAAATCACTACAATGCCAAGGTCTACACGGAAAAACAGTATTTACCTATGGTTAATAATCAATTTTCGCTACAGAACCTGCGCATACTGTGCGAGGTGGCTGATTACCAGAGTTTTGCCAAAACAGCACAAATGATGGGGGTGTCGCCCGCCTTCGTTACCAAGCGCATACAGCAGCTCGAAACCGATCTGGGCGCGAGGCTTTTCCATCGCACCACCAGGCAGGTTTCACTTACCGAGCAAGGCGAGCATGTGTACAGCCAGGCTCAGCACATACTGTTGAGCGTGGACGGTCTGCAAAACCAGATTGATCTGATGAAGGGTGAGCCACGCGGGATACTGCGGGTATCGACCAGTTTTGGGTTTGGCCGACGTGTTGTCGCACAGAGCCTGGCACAGTATTCAAGAAAACACCCCGAAGTGCAGATAAAGCTTGAGGTGTTTGATCGCCTGGTTGACCTTGCGAGAGATAAATTCGATCTTGACGTACGCATTGGCGACATCATTGACCCCAACTACATTGCTCGAAAACTGGCCAGCAACCACCGAATTCTGTGCGCCTCACCCGAGTATCTGCAAACACATGGCACGCCGAGAAAAATCAGCGATCTTTCAGAACACAATTGCCTGGTGATCAGAGAGCGCGACCACCCGGTAGGCATCTGGAAACTCAGCAGACGAAACAAGAGCATTAACGTAAAAGTCGACGGCAGCCTGACGACCAACAACGGCGAGATCGCAGTGGCCTGGGCCCTGGCTGGGCATGGCATTATGCTCAGATCCATCTGGGATTCTCAAGAGCATCTGCAGTCTGGCCAGCTGGTGCATATTCTTAAAGAGTACCGGCAAGAGGCCAATGTGTGGGCGGTTTACCCCGAGCGCCTGAGCGCATCGGCCAAGATCAAGTCTTGCGTAAGCCATCTTGAAGAATATTTCCACAATTGGGGCAAAGAAGGCGGGCAGCGCCCTGCTTTTTGATGGGGCAGGTCAGGTATGCTGTCCAAACAACTAGAAATACACGATAAAAACGGAGACACCTATGGCGGGAACCTATCAAATCCGTGCGATGCGCCGCGATGAACTGAATTTTGCGGTGGCGCTCGCCGCCAATGAAGGTTGGAATCCAGGTATTCACGATGCCGATGCCTTCTTTGCAACGGACCCGGGCGGCTTTTTGGTTGGCCTGTTAGATGATGAGCCGATCGGCTGTATCTCTGCAGTGCGTTACGGGCCAGGTTTCGGGTTTCTTGGATTTTATATTGTGGCGCCCGGGTATCGCGGCCGGGGATATGGCATGCAATTGTGGAACAGTGCCCTCGAACAGTTCGGCACACGCAATATCGGGCTGGACGGTGTACAGGAACAGCAGGCCAATTATCGCAAGTCTGGGTTCAGTTTGGCCTATAGCAATATACGTTACGCATGGCAAAACCGTTTGCAAAACGAGCCTGTCACGACGCCCAATATAGTGTCTGTAAAACATATCGATGCACACAGCCTTGCCCGCTACGATCGGCGGTGTTTTCCGGCATCACGCCCCACTTTTCTTGACGCCTGGCTCAACCAGCCCGATTCGGTGGCACTCGCATGGCTGGAAAACGAGGTGATACGCGGCTATGGCGTTATTCGTCGTTGCCGTGATGGCTGGAAGGTTGGGCCATTATTTGCAGACAATCGCGGCATTGCAGAATCATTACTTCTGGCGTTGAGCCGCAACACGGCAGATCAAGAACCGGTTTATCTGGATGTACCTGAAACAAATACAGAAGGCATGCGCCTTGCCGCCGACCTGGGGATGCATGAGGTGTTCGGCACGGCGCGCATGTATAACCATTACCTGCCCGATATCGTAACGGACCGTATATTCGGCGTGACGACGTTCGAACTGGGTTAATCGCAAACTCAGTCAGCCACGCTGAAGACATCTCCGTCATAGCCGACAGCAATGCGAGTCTCGTCGAGATCATTGTTGTCCATAAGATAGGCATCAAGCTCGTGTCCTATATGCGTGAGCACGGCGAAGCGTGGCTGCAGCATCTCTATTGACTCGAGCGCACGTGGCAGATCATTGTGGTTACGCGGCGCGTGTGTGGCGGGCGCATGGGTGCAATCCAGCACCAACAGGTCAAGCGTCTCGCGCGTCAGGAATTCGGTCGTGTCTTGCGGTAGCCCAACCGTGTCAGTCAGATAGGCAATGCGACGGCCAGCACGTTCCAGTACGTAGCCAAAAGTGAGCCGGGAGTGCGACAGCGTCACTGGCGTAACGCGCAGACTGCCCAGGGTGATCGTATTGAACGCTTCCAGCGTTCTGGAGAAATCCAGAATGCCTGGATGCTTGTAAAGATCAGCCAGCCCTTCGGGGTCTGGAGGGCCCAATACCGAGATGCGCATTCCTGTACCCCAGCGCAGGTGCAGCAGGCCCTGCGCGTGGTCAGCGTGGTAATGCGTCAGCAGGATTCCGCTCAGGCTTGCTGGTGGAAAACGTTCTGTCAGATCTGTGAGGCCTGCATCGATGAGCCAACGCTCGGTGCCGGTTTCGATCAGGGCCGAACATGGCCCGCGCCGAAAGCGCGGCACATGTCTCGCACGTTCGCAGGCCCGGCACGGGCAGTTGTAAACAGGCACCTGCGCGGCATTGCCTGTACCCATTAGCGTAAGCTTAATCCGCCCCTCGGCTTCAAGAGGCTGTTGCGCCAGCCCCTGAGCGGCAGGGCTTGTTGCACTCTGGGTTATCGACATGTATGCATTCCAGGGCTATGCATATGCCGTGCAGGTTTATAGCCGGATGGCTTCACAAGCCCTTCTCCCTCAGGGCGTCAACAGGCCGCTGCTGCAGCTGCACATACAACGCCTGCACAGCATCGCTGGAGCGCTCTGAGTTATCAATACGCACCAGCCGGGCAAGACATCGCTCAGGTATTTCATCCATAGCGGCGTTACGCACAAGCCTGGCCTGTATCTGTGCTTCAGTTTCGCGGCCACGCCGGCGCAGCCGCTCTTGCAGGAGAGAAGGCTTTACACAAACCAGCACTGGCATCAGGGTACGGTAACGCTCCAGCGCTATGGGCAAATACCCGCGAGATCCGTTAATGAGTACATCCTGCCCTGCCGCCAGCCGCGCATCAATATGCCGCAAAATGCCGTAGGCCAGGCCATGCGCCCGCCACGACATCGCCAGCAACCCCACTTGCTCCATCTGCAGAAACTCCGGCTCAGTAACTGCAAGCGCACCATCGTCGGCAAACCCAGGAGTACGCGTCACAATGCGCTGTGCCAGTAGCGCACGATTACCCATCATGTGCGACACACCTTGCAGAATCGTGTCTTTCCCAGCGCCCGAGGGCCCCATAAGATAAATAAGGCGGCCTGACATCAAAACACCCGCTCGCCGCCGCGCCACACCTGCCCGACCACAAAAGACGAGCCATGCGCTCGAGCCCGGACAAGATCCGCCCGCAACCCATGACGTATCTGACCTCGATCGTCCAGCCCCGCTGCACGCGCAGGCGCCAGGCTGATGGTAGCAATTGCCTTTGGCAGATCGTAGCCAGCGTCGTCCTGCGCAAGCATGGCCGCCGCCTGAAGCAGGCTGGAGGGATAATAATCGCTGGAGAGGATATCAAGTACGCCTTGCGCTGCGAGTGTGGCGGCCGACACATTGCCCGAATGCGAGCCACCGCGCACGATATTCGGTGCGCCCATCAGCACTTTCAGGCCTAGTTGATGGCTGGCTCCCGCCGCCTCAACGGTGGTGGGAAACTCGGCAATGCTCATGCCAAAATCAGCAGACTCGCGTGCGTGTTCAACCGTCGCATCATCGTGGCTCGCCACAGAAAGGTCGCGCTGGCGGCACACCCCGACAATCGAGCGCCGATAACTGTCGCTGTAGCGAAGTGAATTTTGTTGGTGCTTGTCGATGAAGGCTTCCAGTTCCTCATCTGACAAGTGATACTTGCCCTGATAATACTCGCGGTATTTTTCCAGCTTGACGAACTGACGTTGCCCGGGCGAGTGATCCATGACGGAGACCAACTGAACCAGCGGAGACTCGACCAGTTCGTTAAATACACCCAGCGTCTGCTCGTGGCTGAGCTCGCAACGCAGGTGCAAGCGATGGTCTGCTCGCATGTGGCCATGCTGACCGGCATGGCTGATCGCGCTCAGCATGATGGGCAGCTGCCGCATACGATTGCCGTGAGGGCTGACATCGCCGATGGACAGCGCATCAAATACAGTAGTTATGCCGGCGGCAACAACCTGCGCGTCATGGGCCAGAACCGCCAACTCCGACGGCCAGTCCACACCCGGGCGCGGATTCATGTATTTTTCGAGATTATCGGTATGCAGTTCGACCAGGCCCGGCATCAGATAATCACCGTCCAGATCGTGTGCGCCAGGCAGGCTGCTTAGGCCAGAATTCACATCGTGAATCACGCCTTCACGCACCACCACCGTACCTAAGAACACCTCATCAGCCGTGACAACGCGGGTGTTTGTGAATATCTGTTCAGCAGGCATTGATAGTTTCCTTCGGTGTCATGTCAAGATAGCGATCGGCGATGGCCATCCGCGTGTGCTCATCATGCGAAATGGCAATCAGGGCGGCACCCTGAAGCTTGGCCTCAGCGGCCAGCTCAAGTACAACCTGCCGGTTGGCGTCATCCAGCGAGGCAGTAGGCTCATCAAGCAGCAGCAAAGGCCAGGTCACCATGAAGCTGCGTGCAATATTGACGCGCTGTTGCTCCCCTCCTGAAAATGTTGAAGGCGATAGCTTCCAGAGGTGGATGGGGATACTTAGCCGCTGCAGCAGAGAGCTTGCCCTTTCACGGGCCAGTGCGGGTACCACGCCTTGCGCCAGGGCCGGCTCCATAACCACATCCAGGCAAGCGACTCTGGGAATTACACGCAGAAACTGGCTGACATATCCCATCGTGCTGCGACGCACCGTCAGTGTCTGACGCGGCTCCGCTCCAACCAGTTCAATCATGTTTTCTTCATGCCGCACTTTGATGCTGCCCGATGAGGGAAGGTAGTTGCCGTAAAGCGTGCGCAGCAAGGTAGACTTGCCTGCGCCCGAACGGCCATGCAGCAGCAGGCACTCGCCCGCCTCCACATCAAAATTCAGGCCGTGCAGTACGTCCAGTTCTGTTTGCTGCTGATGCAGCGTAAACGTTTTGGCCAGGCCCCGAACCTGCATGACTATGCTCATAGTGTTTACCTCAAGGCTGTAAAACAGAAGACACCAGCAACTGGCTGTAGGCGTGCTGAGGGTCATCCAGCACCTGGTCGGTCAGCCCAGCTTCGACAACACGCGACCGACGCATGACCATTAGCCGATCGGCCAGCAGCCGCGCCACAGCCAGGTCATGCGTGACAATCACAACGGCTAGTTGAAGTTCGCGTACCAGGCCTCGCAGAAGGTCAAGCAGGTGAGCCTGCACCGATACATCCAGCCCCCCCGTCGGTTCATCCATAAACACCAGTCGCGGTTCCGACACCAGATTGCGGGCAATTTGAAGCCGTTGCTGCATGCCGCCCGAGAACGTGCGCGGCCTGTCATCAATGCGCCCCGGGTCGATTTCAACCTGTGCCAGCCAGTCGAGGCCGGCCTGGCGCAACTGCCCGTAGTGACGCACACCCTGCGCCATAAGGCGCTCGCCGATGTTGGCACCGGCTGAAACTGTCATGCGCAGGCCATCACGCGGGTTCTGCTCGACAAAGCCCCATTCTGTCGTGAGCAGGGCACGGCGCTGCGCATCGCTCGCCTCATAAACCTGAACAAGCTGCCCATCGGCATTGCGGTAAGACACCGTGCCGCAATCGGGTTTGACCCGGCCCGACAACACGCTAAGTAGCGTTGACTTACCCGAGCCCGACTCCCCGACAATACCCAACACCTCGCCGGGATACAGGTCAAAATTAACGGCCTGGCATCCTGTGTCCGGCGCATACAGCCGGGTCAGATTGCGTACTGAAAGCAATGGATTCATAACGCCGCTTCTTCCTGTTGTTGTTGCCGCTGATGGCAATAGTCGGTGTCTGAGCAGACGAACTGACGTGTTCCCTGATCATCGACAATAAGCTCGTCCAGATACGATTTGGTGCTGCCACAATGCGCGCAGGCGTGATCCCACACCGGCAACTCAAAGGGGTGATCTTCAAAGTCCAGACTGACCACTGGGCAATAAGGCGGCAACGCGTACAGGCGCTTTTCACGCCCGGCACCAAACAGCATTAGCGCCGGGCTCATATGCAGCTTGGGGTTATCAAACTTTGGAATGGGCGAAGGGTCCATGACATATCGGCCGTTAACCATGACCGGGTAGGCATAGGCCGTGGCGATATGACCGTAGGTAGCGATGTCCTCGTACAGCTTTACGTGCATCACGCCGTAATCATTGAGCGCGTGCATGTTGCGGGTTTCAGCGTCTGACGGCTCAATAAAGCGCAGCGGCTCGGGTATCGGCACCTGAAACACCATGATCTGCCCCTTGCGAAGGTCTGTTTCAGGAATACGATGACGGGTCTGGATGATATCGGCCAGGCACGTTTGCTCTGTTGTTTCGACGCCGGCTGTCTTCACGAAGAAACGGCGAATGGATACCGCGTTCGTGGTGTCATCGGCGCCTTGATCAATCACCTTGAGCACGTCATTGCGTCCAAGCACCGCTGCGGTCACCTGCATGCCACCTGTGCCCCAACCATAAGGCAACGGCATTTCGCGCCCGGCAAAGGGCACTTGGTAGCCAGGGATTGCCACGGCTTTCAGCAGCCCGCGGCGCAAGCCGCGCTTGGTCTGCTCATCAAGATACGCAAAGTTGTAGCCCTTAGCCGGCGTGCCGCTTGTCTGCGGTATAGCCCTCATGACTTTTCCTCCTGCTGGACGGGGGCGGGCCTTTCGTCCTGGCCGTGCGAGCGCCTGAGCTTACGGATAAGATCGAGCTCGGACTGAAAGTCGACGTAATGCGGAAGCTTCAGGTGTGAAACAAAACCTGCAGACTCGACATTGTCACAATGCATGAGCACAAACTCTTCGTGCTGGGCCGGTGACGTGACGTCCTCCTGGTATTCGGCCGCGCGCAGTGCGCGGTCGACCAGCGCCATGCCCATAGCTTTGCGCTCCGCATTGCCAAAGGCCAGGCCATAGCCGCGGGTAAACTGGGGCGCCTGCTCTCTGCTGCCGACAAACTGGTTGATCATTTCGCATTCAGTCACTTCAACGTCGCCCACAGGTACATCAAACCCCAGCTCTTCGGGCACGATCCACACTTCTACCTGGCCGACGCGTATCTCACCAGCAAACGGGTGGTTGCGGCCATAGCCGCGCTGGGTGGAGTAGCCCAGAGCCAGCAAAAAACCTTCGTCGCCGCGCGCCAGCGCCTGCAGACGTTGGGCACGCGAGGACGGAAAATCCAGAGGCGCACACGTAATGTCAGCGATATCGGTATCACTGTCATTTTCTGTGCCCAACAGCCCCTCTTGTGCAAGCATGTCGGCCACGCGCGGCATACCGACATCTTCCATCGGCAAGTTTGCAGACAAAGACGGGTCGGGCACCGCAACGTGTGACGGCCCTCCCTGCTCAGGGTCTGTGCATGTGCCCATCGAGGATGCAGGCACTGCAGCTTGTCTTGCCTGGTGCGCGGCGGCCCCGCCGGCCAGTAGATTGAAATCAAGCAGCCTGTGCGTGTAGTCAAACGTGGGGCCCAGCAATTGCCCTCCGGGCAAGTCTTTGAACGTAGCAGAAATACGCCGTTCAACATGCATGGCGCTGGTATGCAAAGGCTGGCTGAAGGCAAAGCGTGGCAAGGTTGTTCGATAGGCACGCAACAGAAAAATCGCCTCCAGCATGTCACCTGCCGCCTGTTTGAGCGCCAGAGCGGCCAGCTCGGGATCAAATAGCGAGCCTTCACTCATGATGCGTGAAACACCCAGTGGCATCTGTTCACGTAATTGGTCCACCGAGAGTTCAGGCACGTCGAGGTTTCCGCGACGTCGTGCAGCCAGTAGCGCATGGGCATTGTCGATGGCCTGCTCACCACCTTTTACGGCGACATACATCAGCGGTTCTCCTTAACGGCGTGCAGCACGCGCGTGCTGCGGGGCAGGCCGGTGATTCGCTGGCCTGCAGTAAACAGAAAATCAAGCCCGCGAGGGAAGGCGCTCGCGCCACGCAACGACCAGAACATCTCGGGCAGCGGCAGCCGCATGCTCCGCCGCTCGAGTATGCCCGGGCCATACCAGGAGGAGGCCTGGCCACCTTCGAGGCTGTCGAGCTGGACAATCGCCGTGCACGAGGTGTGTGGGTCCCGGTCCGTCCCTGTGTAAAGCCAGGATATGGCATTCAGACTTTCTTGCGTCAACAACACGAACGCGGCCTTGGCCGGGTCTGACAGCACCGGACATCCACAATGAAAGGCAAGATTCGCGCGTACTGCCTGAGTATCCAGTTCGGGGGCCAACCATAGTGGGGTGTCTCTGTCGAGCAGCGTCAAACACAGCGCATACGTAGCTGGAGCAAGCTCGTCCAAAGCCAGCGAATGGGCCGTGTCATGAATGGTGCCTGGCTCCGACATGGCACTGAGCGCCAGCCGGAACACCGACTGCGCGTCGTCGACGGGTGTGTTAAAGGCAGGGAGCAGCATGCTGTTCATCATTAGCCCTCTCCTCGTACCAGGGTCGTGAAATCAACGCG
This sequence comes from Alcaligenaceae bacterium, assembly GCA_013416395.1. Classification (GTDB taxonomy): domain Bacteria; phylum Pseudomonadota; class Gammaproteobacteria; order Burkholderiales; family Burkholderiaceae_B; genus Allopusillimonas. Next base: position 817,121 of record JACCEP010000001.1, on the reverse strand, counting down.
CGTGGCGCCAACCTCTGCTTTCTGCCGGGCTGTCCGGGCGAGGTATTTGGCATGTAGCGGCACAATGATTGCGTCTTGCCACTGCTGGCTATCGTCACGCTGAAGCAGCGCGTCAGCCAGCGCAGCAAGCTCCGCATGCACACGGGAACGGCCCGCCACATAGCTATGCCCGGTCGTACCGTCTTCCAGTTGCACTACACAGCGCGTCACTGTCATTTCACCCAGGTTAAAAGGCGCGCCATCGCCGCCCATACGGGCACGCACCATAATCATGCCGGTCTCGGGCTCGCGAACATGGCGGTAGCCGTTAGCCTGCAACATCTCGGCATAGGGTTCCAGATGTTCGCCGGCCCTGGCCAGTACCTGCATCCAGGCCTGCCGACTTGCAGTCTGTGGCTGCGCTGCGGCGGGGGTTCTCGTCATTGATTGCTCCGGTATTAAAATTTCGACCTGACATGCCGTTACGCCAGCATGGAATAACGAGGCCATAACAGGGTTTAGATAAAGTGCTTGCGCAGGCGTTGTGAAAGAATGTCGATGAGGCTGACCACGGCAATAATGATCAATAAAATGGCGCAGGTCTGGGTCAGCTGAAACCCTCGTATCGCCTCCCACAGCGTGACGCCTATGCCGCCTGCGCCTACCATGCCCACAACCGTGGCCGAGCGTACATTCGACTCAAAGCGGTACAGCGAATAAGAGATCCACAATGGCAGCACTTGCGGTATCACCCCGAAAATCACTTCCTGCAAGGCGCTGGATCCACTGACCCGCACGCCTTCCATAGGCCCATTTTCAATGGCCTCCACCGCTTCGGCGAACAGTTTCGCCAGCACGCCCGTCGTGCCGACAAACAAGGCCATTACACCGGCGAAGGGCCCCAGGCCGACGGCCACGACAAACAGCATGGCGAAGACCATTTCGTTAATGGAACGGAAGGCATCCATGACGCGGCGTACGGGCTGGCACAGCCACCACGGCGTAATATTTTCCGAACAGAGAATGCCCAGTGGAATCGAGCAGACGATGGCCAACGCCGTGCCCCACATCGCAATCTGAATTGTCACGACCATTTCGGCGAGATACTGTCGCCAGTAACGGAAATCAGGCGGGAAAAAATCAGCGACAAATGTTCGCATGTTGCCCGCGTCGTGCCATAGCATCTGGGGGTTCATCTCTGCGCCGCCCCAGGCCCAGGCCAGCGCAACAGCCAGCAGCACCCAGCCAAGCCACGCCCGCACCGAACGCCGTGGTGGCCCCGACAGACTGGCAGGTGATAGCGCATTTGCACTTTGGCTAATCATTATGTGGTCATCCAGTAAGACGGACGCCCGGCACACTCAGTGCCAGGCGGCAATCACAATGTTCAGTGGGCGCTGGCCACTTTCTTTTCGACGGCAGCCATGCGCTCGGAAAGCGTTTCAAGGGCGGCATCGATTTTCGCCAGTTGCTCTTGCCTGGCGTTCTCGTCGAGCACGCTGTCAGTCAGAACCTGGCTGCGTTCCTTGAACAGCGCCAACTGACGTATGGGCAACAGTTGGTCATCGCTCGATGCACGAAATTTGCCCCACTGCAGCCCTGCCAACACCTTCATTTCCTGTTCGTTTGCACCGTAGTTGGCAAAGAACTCGCCCAGCTTGGTTTTGGTTGCTTCAGGCAGGTTCTTGCGCCAGACAATGGGGTCAGAAGGAATCAGGGGTGACTTCCAGATGATCTTGAGTTGGGCCGCTTTCTTGGGGTTGGTTTGTTTGAGCCGGTCCATGCCTTCGGTGTTGAAGGTGGCCACATCGACCTGTCGGTTGGCCACACTCAAGGCGTTGACCTCATGGCTTGCGTTAAGTGTGCGGCGAAAGATGTTGGCAGGCAGCACGTTGTTTTTTGCGAATACGTAATAGCCTGGCACCAGATAACCCGAGGTAGAGTTGGGGTCACCATTGCCAAACGTGAGCTCGCTCGCCTTGGCCAGCATGTCTTCGACCGAGTTAATCGTGCTGTCTTTGTGTGCAATCAGAAGACTCCAATAGCCTGGAGCACCATCATTTGCCACAGTTTGCGCAAACACTTCGCCACCTGCGCGGTCTACGGCTTCCATGGCAGACTTGTTGCCGTACCAGGCCACATCCACTTTATCGAAGCGCATGCCCTGAATAATGCCGGCATAGTCGGGCGCGAAAAACGCCTTTATTTCCATGCCCAGCTTGGCGCTCATGTCATCCAGAAAAGGCGTCCAATTCTCCTTCAGATTCTGTGAAGACTCCGTCGAAATTATCCCGAAGTTGAGGGTGGCCGGTGATTCGGCGGCAGCTGTTGTGCACAGCCCTGCGCCGACCAGTGCCGAAACCATAACGGCTTTACGCATGCGACTAAACATATCGATACTCCAGAGATTGGTGCGCCGGCACTCCGGCGTCACATGATGAATTCAGAAAAACCGACGCTCAGGCCGCAGCCAGTTCAAGTGCCGGGTTGACGTGCAGCACGGCTCTGGAAGGCGTCAGCAGTGACGCATCAAGATCGCCGCCATACAGCTGGTTCAAGAACGGGCCGCTTAACGCGGCCACCGAACCGTCAAAATGGATGCGGCCGGCTTTGAGTGCCACGACGCGCTCGCAATAACGCGTGGCGTAATCGACCTGATGCAAGGTCACCACCACGGTCTTGCCATCTGTCTGGTTGATATCACGCAAAATATCCATGACATTGCGGGCAGACTCCGGGTCCAGTGAGGCGATGGGCTCATCAGCGAGGATGATTTCGGCTTGCTGTGTGAGCGCCCGGGCGATGGCAACGCGCTGTTGCTGTCCGCCCGACAGCGTCGAGGCGCGCTGGCGCGCATAGTCGGCCATGCCTACGCGCTCGAGCGCAGCCATGGCCAGCGCCCTGTCTTGCGCCGTAAAACGGCCCAGGGTTCCACGCCAGCGCGGTATGCGTCCCAGTCGCCCCATCAGCACATTGCCAAGCACGCTGATGCGGCCAATCAGATTGAACTGCTGGAAGATGTATCCGATCTCGGCGCGCAACTGGCGTACATCTTTGTCGAGGCGGCCTCTGTTCTGTACGGGCCGACCCAGCACGCAAACCCGCCCGGTCTCACCCCGGTCTGCACAAGCCAGACCGCTCAGGTGGCGCAGCAGTGTAGATTTGCCCGAGCCGGAAGGCCCGATCAAGGCAACCATTTCACCCGCGTTTACGTTCAGGTCCAGGCCATCGAGAGCCTTCTTGCCCCCGAAACTTTTGTTCAGCGTTTCGACGCGTATCACGGTATCCATGTGCATGCACTCCTTGGGACGAAGCGAGAATGCCTCGAAAGACTTGCATGGTAAGTAAGCCGTGTGACAGCGGGATGAAGCCAGGATGACGATTTAATGACGTGACACAACGGCCAGCTAAATTACCTCTGCCGACTATGTGCTGAAGAACTCTGAATCTGCATGCATCAGCGCGCCCGCGATAGACGCGGTCGCCGTAAAAAACCGTGGCGGCAAGTTGGTTGCGGTGGCTCGCTTTGGCACTGCGTATGTACGGCTTACCGTCGACACACAAAACCCGCCGGCCAAAGCTGTGGCCGGGCGCGGCAGGTTGGCAGGGGTACTAATGACTGATCGCGGTATGACCGCCGAGTCAAGCGACCATGCAGAAAATTTTTTGAACCTGGCGGCCCGGCTGTCTGATTACACGGCGGCTTGGCTCCTGACTGCCTTACGACTTAACCACTTGGATACTTGCGTACTTGGCGGCTTCGTGCACATGATCTTAATATTTATTTCTGGTTTCAACTTATACGTGTATATGCACTTATAATTCTTTCCATGAACTTCCCAATCGCCTCCGCGCCTCCTCTCTCCACCTCCGGGTGTACCTGTGCGCGCCTTCGCCGGCTTACGCGGCGTATGACGGCGCTGTACGATCACGAGCTTGCACCAACAGGGCTGCGCCTTACCCAATATTCGCTGTTGGCCACTTTATGGCGCGAAGGCGGTCAAAAGGGTATCAGTCTTTCTGATCTTGCCGCCGTCCTGGATATGGATCGCACCACGCTAACGCGCAACCTGCGCCCAATGACGCAGCGCCAGTTCATTTCCATTGATGTCGACGCAACAGACGGGAGAATGCGCCGGGCAACGCTGACGGCACAAGGGGTTGCCGCGTTTGAAAGCGCTCAGCCATTCTGGCGTATTGCTCAATCGCGTGTCGATCAAGCGCTGGGCAAAGAAAATGTCACGGCACTGCACCAGTGGGTAGACAGTGTTATTCCTGCATTTCGTGAAGAGACCCACGGAGCAAACCCATGACGCAACGCAGCTCCTGGTTTTACGTGTTGATCGCTGCGGCAATCCTTATGGTCACCATGGGCGCCCGGCAGTCATTGGGCTTGTTCGTCGCCCCCTTAAACACACACACGGGTTTGGGCATTGCGAGCATCAGCCTTGCCATGGCGATTGCACAATTAGTATGGGGCACAGTTCAGCCCGTATTTGGCGCGGTCGCCGACCGCTGGGGTCCGGGCCGCGTCATCGTGCTCGGGGCTGTGCTGCTTGCCGCAGGCAGCGCCATGACAACCATGGTTACCAGTGAATGGGGGCTCATCTTCGCCATTGGCCTGCTAAGCGCGACGGGTGCGGGCGCAGGCAGTTTCTCAATTCTCATCGGCGCCACCGCGCAACGCATCCCTGCCGAACGTCAATCATCTGCCGCAGGTGTTATTAACGCGGGTGGCAGCATGGGGCAGTTTATTTTCGCTCCCTTGAATCAGGCCGTGCTCTCGGCATTTGGGTGGATGCACGCCATGTGGATGATGGCCGCCGTGGCACTCACCACAGCGCCCCTGGCCTGGTGGCTGCGGGGCGCGCCGCGCTCAAAAAGCCATCACAGCCAGGCAACGCCCTCCCTCACGCTGCGAGAGCAATTAAAAATCGCCTCGCGCAACCGCAGCTATTGGTGCCTGCATGCTGGTTTTTTTACTTGCGGCTTTCATATTGCTTTCCTGGTTACGCACATGCCCGGTGAGGTTAACCTGTGCGGTTTAAGCGCCAGCGTCGCCTCTACCTCACTGGCCATCATCGGCTTGACCAACGTCGTCGGCAGCCTGGTTGTGGGCGCACTCGGCACACGTGTGCGCATGAAAATGATTTTATTCTGGATGTATGCATCACGCGCGGTGGCCATCCTGCTTTATATGTCGGCTCCCAAAGAGCCATGGACGTTTTACGTATTTGCCGCAGCATTGGGCGCAACCTGGCTGGCGACAGTACCACCTACAGCAGGCCTTACTGCCAAGCTGTTCGGAACTCGCTATCTTGCGACGCTCTTTGGCCTGACCTTGTTTACTCATCAAATTGGCGGCTTCTTTGGCGCATGGCTGGGCGGCCTGGCTATGGTTTCTTTTGGCAGTTATGAATGGATCTGGTGGGCCGATGCGGTGCTGGCCCTGCTGGCTGCATTGGTGAATCTGCCCATTAAAGAAACCAGACCAACACGGTCTTTGGCCATGGCTTTATGAGCACAAGGCAGTTTCAGACTTTTAGCAGAGAAGGATTTCGCCGCATTACCCCCTGTACAGCCGGATGCTTGTAAAAATAAGCAAGCAACTTTTCTTTTTGGCTCTGCGCAAGCCGACTCTGCTGAATGATGTCTGGCCAATGTTTGACGGCTGCCACAAACCGATTAATCACCGCCCCTGCGTCTGGGGCAAATTGAAAGAGCAGACCGATGCGTCGGCTTCCCAGGCGAATTTCCAGTGCCTTGATATTCATGTACGTTCTCTTTACCGCTTACTTAGGCTTAGCCTTTGGGCTGGCTAGTTCAAGACGGTTCAACGCGGCCTGCACGCCCGTTAGCACTTTGGGCGCAGTAGGCGACAGATCGGGGTCAATTGCGCGCACAGCTTCTTTTGGGATCAGCACGACGTCCAGGCCCAGTTCGTCTGCCACCGCCAAAAGTGTAGATACCTTGAAGTCAGCCTTGCCGCTAAACACATTGGTCATCGTACGCCGCGACAAACCGGCACGATCGCGCAAAGCTTCTTGGGTTGAATTAAGTGTGGACAGTTGCTGACGCAGCTTTCCGGAGAGTTTTTCAATAGTAGCCATGACTCGCAGTAAAGTAGTAGTTGCCATTTAAATACTACTTTAGTGCGTGTTTCGTATCAACTCTGCATAGTAAAAATGCGCGTCAAAGTAGTATTTAATTTATTTATACTACTTTGACGCGCATTTCATGATATTTGCAGCCAGCTCTGATTACTTATGATTGTTGCAGCCCACGCTAAGTAACGTCGTCATGCATTCACGCTGCTGTAGAGCGTTTGCTGTCTCAGACTTACTGGCAAAGCACGCGAGCTGCTTACCAAATACACCTACGCCAACATTTTGATCAGCGCTTTGGCTACAGCCTCAGACGAAGCTGGGTTCTGGCCTGTAATCAAGGTGCCATCCGTGAGCACGTAAGACTCCCAATCGCCAGCCTTGGAATAGACGCCGCCGTTAGCCTTTAATACGTCTTCAACCAGAAATGGCACAACCTTGGTCAAGCCAACGGCCTCTTCCTCAGTATTGGTGAAGCCAGTTACCTTCTTGCCTTTAACCAGGAAGCTGCCGTCCTTTCCCTTGACATGGCGCAGCACACCCGGCGCGTGGCAAACAGCAGCCACGGGTTTGCCTGCCGCATGCATGGTTTCGATGAGGGCGATGGATGATTTGTCTTCGGCCAGATCCCACAGGGGGCCATGACCTCCGGGGTAAAAGACAGCATCAAAATCGCTGGCGCGTACGTCGGCCAGTTTTAATGTAGCGCCCAGCGCGGCCTGCGCTTCGGGGTCAGCTTTGAAGCGACGAGTGGCGTCGGTTTGGGCATCAGGTGCATCGCTTTTGGGGTCAACAGGCGGTTGGCCACCCTGTGGCGAGGCCAAGGTCAGGCTGGCACCCGCGTCTTTCAGCACATAGTAAGGCGCTGCAAATTCTTCCAGCCAGAAACCGGTTTTTTCACCGGTATCGCCCAACTGGTCGTGCGAGGTTAAGACCATGAGTATATTCATACGGACTCCTGTTGCAGGAAATGAGTTCAGTGCTCAGCAACATTGATTACAAGCTTGCCGAGGCTCTTGTCTTCAAAAATAGTTATGAAGACGGGGCCAAAACCCCATGGACCGGTACGGGTAGACACGGGCTCATCATCAGGGGTGTGCCGACAATTCAGTATAGCGCTCTGGCTTTGGTGCGTTTCGCGCGTAAAAAACACAGCTTACTGCAGCAGCAAGGCGTCCAGGTCATGAATTCGTATACCGCGCTGCCCTGTTTGCACTATCCAGCCCTCGTCTTCAAATTCTTTTAAACGTCGGCTAATTGTTTCGGGCGAAGTTCCCAGGTAAGACGCAAGATCTTTGCGGCTCATGGGCAATCGTATATCGCGCGACTTAGCCTGTTCTGACAGGCTTGCAAGATAAAGCACAATACGTGCGTTAATCGACTCGGTTGCAATGGCGGCCGTTTGCTTTTCGCTGCTGCCCAGTCGTTGTGCAAGCTCAGAAAGCAAATGCATACCTATTTCTGGGTGCTCCAGCATGAGTGCACTTAAATCGTCGCGGCTAATGATGCAAACGCGCGCATCTTCGGTGGCCTCAGCATAAGAGTCATGCTGGCCGGGCGAGAACAGTGCAAGCTCCCCCGTGAAGTCACCCGGTTGCAGTATGCGGACGAGTTGCTCCTTGCCGTCTTCGGAAAGCCGGTAAACCTTAACCTTGCCTTGGTGAACAATATATAACTGATTAGAGTGCTCACCCGCACGATGAATGAACTCGTTGCGCCCTACTGTACGCATCGCCGCTTTAGCAGCAATATTGACCAGCTCGTTGTGTGGCAGATGATTAAAAATCGGAACGAGCGACACACAGAGTTCACGAAGGGGCTCTGTGTGCTGCTCGTTCGGAACATGGTTGCAGTGTTCCATGGTTTGCTTTAGCTCCGTTTGACGCCTTTCGTCGAAAGGCGTCGCGTTGACTTACCTGCTTCAAGCCCTTTGTTGCTGTACCGTACCAGGCAGCGTGGTGGCCCCGGTGCGTTTGCGCCCAAAGCGTACAAGCCGAATGGCGTTCAGTATGACCAATATCACGCTGACCTCATGGATGAGCATACCCGAGGCCAAGAACACTTTACCCAGCAACACACCAGCCAGCAAAATTACCACCGTGGCCACTGCAAAGAATGTGTTTTGCATCATGTTGCGCACAGTGGCTTTGGCAAGCGCCTGTGCATGCGCAAACTGATCCAGCCGATCAGACATGAGCACGACGTCAGCAGTCTCCATGGTGATGTCTGCGCCGCCCGTTCCCATTGCCAGACCAACATCTGCAGTCGCAAGCGCCGGTGCGTCGTTGATACCGTCACCAACCATGGCAACCCGCAGGCCCTGCGCCTTCAGTTTATTGATCCAGGCCACCTTCTCTTGCGGCAGTAGTTCGGCATAGACCGCATCCAGGCCCAACTCATCACCCACCAGTTGCGCGGCGTGGCGGTTGTCGCCAGTGAGCATGTAGATTTTCTCAATTCCCTGTACTCTCAAGCGTTCGATGGCGCCACGAGCCTCGGGCTTGATCTGATCAGCGATGCCGATAAGGCCGACCAACACTCCGTCGATGGCGACAAAAATTGCGGTGTTACCGGCTTTTTCGCGCATGACGGCATAGTCTTGGGCAGAGGCGTCAATGGCAATACCACGAGCGCCCAACAGCTTTCTAGTGCCGATGACGAGATGCTTACCGCCGACGGTGGCCGCCATGCCTTGGCCTTCAATAATTTCGGCATTTTCAGGTTTATCCGTAAGCAGCAGCCCGCGTTTCTGGGCCTCAGCAACGATGGTCTGCCCAAGATGATGCTCAGACGCCACCTCGGCTTGCGCGGCCAGATGCAATACCTGGTTTTCATCACCCGCCCATGCTTTTATGTCAGTGACTTCGGGGCGACCCTTTGTTAGCGTGCCGGTTTTATCAAACACCACCATATTGATCTTGGCGAGCTTTTCCATGATCTCGCCGCCCTTGACCAACGCACCATTGCGCGCGGCGTTGCCGATGCCCGCCACCATGGAAACAGGCGCGGAAATCACCAGTGCACCTGGGCAGGCAATGACGAGAAAGGTCAGGGCCAGTTCGACATCTTGCGAAATCGCATAGACCAACACAGCCAGCACCACAATTGAAGGCGTGTAAATATTTGCGAACCGATCCAGAAATTTCTGGGTTTTGGTCTTGGACTCTTGAGCGTCTTCAATAAGCTCCACAATTTTGGAGAACGTGGTGTCATCTCCCACTTTTTCGGCCAGAACCTCGATGTAGCCGTTGGTGACGACAGTGCCACTATAAACATGGTCACCCACACGCTTGTCAGCAGGTACAGATTCTCCGGTGATAGCGGCTTCGGTAATTAACGCCTGCCCAGCAAGTACAGAACCGTCTATGGCTACCTTCTCGCCTGAGCGGATCAATACACGGTCGCCTTTTTCAAGATCTTCGGCTGGAATCCTGACATGCCCTTCAGGCCGGATAACCGTGGCCTCCGTGGGCGTCATATCGATCAGACTTTTAAGCGAAGAACGCGTCTGCTCCAAGGTGCGCGTTTCGAGATAGGCACCGAAAACAAACAAAAACGTGACCGCAGCCGCTTCAAAATACTCGCCAATGATCAATGCACCGATCACTGCAATCGTGACGAGAAGATCGATGCTAAATGCCTTCATTCGCAAAGACTTGAACGCCTTGATGGCGATAAAGTAGCCTGCGAAGATGGACGATGCGATCAAGACATAATTTTTTAGATCTGCCAGACCCAACCAATGCAGCGCAAGGGCGGTCAGCAACAGAAGCCCGGTTGCACCGGCAATTTGAGCGTTTTTTAGCTGAATCATTTCCATTCCTCCAAACTATGGATGGGCCGGCCACCGGCCGGCCTGTTCCATGTTGTTAAGCAGTGTCGACCGCAACGTCTTTTGACGTTTTCGTCGAGAGAACGGGATACCCCAACCGAGTGGCCACATCTGCCAGTGCGTCGACGTTCGTAACCGAACTATCGAACTCGATACGAACCTTGCCCGCGTTAAAGAGCACCTTAGCGTGCTTTACACCATCAACCTTGAGCAGCGTGCCCTCGATTTTTTTGATGCATGAAGGACAGGTGAAGGGTTCCATGGTGAGGACGGCTTTTTTCATTTGATTCTCCAGATGAAGTTGTTTAGAACAATTTCATGGTAGGCAAAGCACGCCTGGTGAACCTTGATGGCCGTCATTTTTGAACAAAGGGATATAGCCCGCTCAGATGCTTTCGCTTACATTGAAATCATCTACTGCCGATATCCCCGCCACGGCCATATAGTTAATATCAGTCTCGAAATCATGTTTCACACGTAGGCGCGGGGCTGACAAATGTCTTTAACCGCTGAGTGTTCAAACCGCAATATCAAACGTTTCCGCTCTATCGTTACCCACGGGCGTTATGTATCAAAACAAGCGACCCCACATAGCAAATACCCTTGCTTGTGTATTCATTTGTTGCCCCTGGGTTTGTCGCATGAAAGAATAAAGCCGGTGAGCGCTGCAGCTATATCTTGGAAATTCGGGTGGCTTTACCCAATTACTTGGAGCGATAGAAGTGTTGAAAAAATACAGCGACCAGGAACAACAAACCCGTGTCGACTTGGCAGCCTGTTATCGGCTTATGCCTTTGTTTGGCATGAGCGATCTCATATACAACCACATTACGGCACGCGTCCCGGGGTCTGATGACGAAATCCTCATCAACCCCTATGGCCTCATGTATGAAGAGATCACGGCTTCAAGCCTTGTAAAGATCAACCTCAAGGGCGAGATTCTCGACAATCCCACTGAAGAGTTCGGTATCAACGAGGCCGGTTATGTGATCCATAGTGCAGTGCACGGCGCCCGCCATGACGTAGGGTGCGTGATCCACACACATTCCAGAGCCGGTATGGCCGTATCAGCCATGAAGCAGGGCCTGATGCCACTTGCACAAACGTCCATGCGTTTCAGAGATGTGGCCTACCATGATTACGAAAGCGTCGCCATTGATCTGGATGAGCAGCAAAGGCTGGTCGCAGACCTGGGTAATCAGGATGCGATGATACTGCGCAACCACGGGCTACTCGTGGCCTCGCCGAGTGTCGCTGAAGCATTCAATGCCATGTACTGGCTGGAGATGGCGTGCCGCGTACAGGTTGATGCCTTGGGCTCTGGCGCAGAGCTTGTATTGCCTTCACAAGAAGTTATCGATAAAACCTACCATCGCTATCAACCACAGGTTCGACGCCCCTTCGGCATTCTGGAGTGGCCAGCCATGCTGCGTTATCTGGATCGTCGCAATCCAGGCTACGAAAATTAATCGGGTCATAACCCGGGCTACAAAAAATAAACACCATCGGAGACAAACATGTTCAAGTCGCGCATTTCGTTGATTCGCAAGCTGGCTTTAGTGGGGGGCGCTCTGACGGTCGCTACCGCCATCAGTGGTGCCGCCATGGCGGAAACCACCTGGAAAATCGGCTGGACCACCCCAGACGCCCCATCAGATCCCTATGCGATGACTGCGCACTATTTGGCCGAGGAACTTGAAAATGCTGCGCCTGGCAAGTTCAAACTTCAGAACTTCAGCAACCATCAATTGGGTGACGAAACCGAAATGCTGCAGGGATTGCAGTTGGGCACACTGGACGCCGCCGTCATTACAGGTACTTTCATTGGCAATATAGTGCCTTCCTTCCAGTTGAATGACCTTCCCTTTCTTTATGGATCCTACGAGCAAGCACACAAGGTTCTCGACGGCAAGGCTGGTGACATCATGTTCAAACAGCTCACCGATAAAGGTATTGTTGGCCTGGGGTTCGCCCAGGCGGGCTTTCGGCATGTCATCAACAACATCCGCCCCATCAACACGCCTGAAGATTTGAAAGGCATCAAACTTCGCGTTCAACCCAGCGATATTTTCCTGGACAGCTTTCGTGCACTTGGTGCCAACCCGGTGCCCATGGCATGGAGTGAGGTTTTCACGGCGGTACAGCAAGGCACCATTGATGGGCTCGAAATTCCAATCCCCGTGATCTATTCGTCGAAAATGACTGAGGTCAACAAGTACCTGTCACTGACCAACCATACGTACAACGCCCTGGCAGTGGTCGTTTCCAAACAAAGTTTTAACCGTTTGAGCAGCGATGAGCAGCAAGCTGTTCGCAATGCGGCGCGCGCAGCCATCACGCGTCAACGCAAAACCACCTCCGAGAACGAGGCGCAGATTTTGCAGAAAATCAAAGACACCGGCATGCAGGTTAACGAGGTTGCCGACCTGTCTTTGTTCCGCGATCGCGTATCCACTATCTACGATAAGTATCGCAAGACGATTGGAAGCGAAGTAATGGATGCCGCGCTTGCCCAAGTGAAAAACTGACAGGGTAGATTCCCGTCCAATGCCCTCATCCAATTTTTGGTTGCGCCGACTTGAAAGCGTTCTGACAACGGTGGTTCAGACCCTTACTGTTCTGTCCGCTGTTGTCATGATTTTGAGCCTGCTCGTCGGCGTCTTCTTCCGATATGTCATGCAAGATTCTCTGACATGGTCGGAGGAAGTGGCCATGCTGTGCTTTTCCTGGCTTATCTTTCTGGCTGCAGCACTCATGGTTCGCGAAAATGGTCATGTACGCATGGAGTTGATCGAGAAGGTCCTGCCTGCAAGATCCTACGGCCTGCTTAACCAATCTATCTGGATCCTTATCGCGTTGATTGGCGGCTATATGGCCTGGACGGGTTTTCAATTTATTCAGCTCACCATGGGCCAGAGCTCTCCGGCCATTCGCTACCCTATCTGGATGCGTGATATCTCCCTGCCTATTGGCGGTATCCTGATCACCTTTTATGCCTTGCTGAACCTGTGCGCGAAGCCTGATGTTCAAACATCCGAGTCTGCGCACTCGAGCGTGACACCCGAATCATGAGCGAACTTGCGCTATTCCTTAGCATTGGGCTTATTGTTCTTCTGCTGCTGGGCATTCCTATTGCATTCGTGCTGGCAACGCTCACCATTGGCGGCCTGTATATCGCTGACATCAATCCCATCATCTTTGCACAACGCGTACTGGCGGGCACCAACGTCAATAGTTTGCTGGCGATTCCCGGGTTTATCCTTGCCGGCGACCTCATGGGGGCTGGGGGCTTGTCCAGGCGATTGGTTCGTTTCGCCTCCGCGTTGTTTGGTCATTTCACAGGCGGCTTAAGCATTGCGACCGTCATGGCAGGAACCTTTTTTGGTGCCATATCAGGGTCGGCGCCCGCCACGACCGCCGCCGTGGGTGGCGTCATGATTGACGAAATGGAAAAGCACGGCTACCAGCGGGATTACAGCGCTGCGCTAGCCACCGCCGTGGGGCCGCTGGGCCAGATGATCCCGCCTTCGATTCCCATGGTTATCTGGGGCGTGCTTGCTGAGCAATCCATTGCCAAACTGTTTTTGGCGGGTGTATTGCCTGGGCTTTTCTCTGCTGCAGGCTTCATTGCTGTGAGCGTCTGGTATGCCAAACGGCGCAACATCGCTGCCGAACGCCGGATGACCGGTGCCGAGCTACGTTTTGCCCTACGCGATGGCATCTGGGCGTTAATTGCACCCGTGGTCATTCTGGGGGGAATCTATGGCGGGATTTTCACGCCAACCGAAGCATCAATGGTTGGCGTGCTGTATGGCACCATCGTAGGTGTATTCATCTACCGCGAGCTGACTTTGCGCAAATTCATGGAAACCATGCTGCGCAGTATCAAGATGAGCGGAATGATTATGTTCATTATTGCGATGGCCTATGGCTACGCTTTCCTTATGGCGAACGAACGGATCCCGCAACAGCTTGCTGACCTCATGTTGTCGATCACCGACAACAAGATTCTGATTCTGTTAATGATCAACGTGCTGCTGCTCATTCTGGGCGCCGTCATGGATACCGTATCTGCCATGGTCATTTTGAGCTCCGTGCTTACAGCGATTGGGGTACACATCGGTATGGACCCAATTCAACTGGGTGCCATGGTGGTTATCAACTTTGCCGTTGGCATGGTGACACCCCCTCTTGGATATTCGCTGTTCGTCGCTTCGGCAATCAGTGGGCTAAAAATTGAAGCCATTGCAGTCAGGCTGCTGCCCTTTATGGTCGTCTTCATTGCACTGATTCTTCTCGTTGCTTTCGTGCCGGCAATGACGCTTTGGTTACCGGCTTTGGTTGGATAAAGGTGTATTAATGACTGACAAGAATCGCTCCATTCCACAACCCGACATCGCACCTCCGGTGGCGCATCCCACAGTACCCAAAAACCGTCTTCCGTCCGGAAGCTGTGATTCGCACGCCCACATCTTCGGCCCCGCAGACCGCTATCCATACGTATCGCCGCGAGGCTATACCCCGCACAATGCTTCGCTCGATGACTATGCGGGCCTGCTGCACCATCTTGGGTTCGACCGGGCAGTATTGGTGCAACCCAGCGTGTATGGCACCGACAATCGACTGATGACTGATGCGTTGGCCCGAACTCGTGAAGATTCTCTGGGCATAGCGTGGCGCGGCATTGCCGTGCTGGACGATAGCGTGACCGACAGCGAACTGGAAAGGCTGCATGACTTGGGCGTCCGTGGCCTGCGACTGAATCTTCTGTTTCAAGGCGCAGAGGTGGGCTTTGACGAAGGGGCGCGGCTTGCGGATCGCATCGCTCCCCTGGGCTGGCATCTTCAGTTTTTGATTAACATTGCTTCGTTCGAAGACTTCGCAGGGCGCCTGTCACGCTTGCCGGTAGAAAGCGTTATCGACCATATCGGGCATTTCCCGGCCATAAACGGGCCGGACCTCCCTCAGTTTGCCGATCTGAAAGCCTTGATGCGTGAGGGCAGAAGCTGGGTGAAACTAAGCGGGCCAAACCGAATTTCGGGACACGATGCAGCACCGTTTACAGACGCTCAACGGCTGGCCGAAGACCTTATCTCACATGTGCCCGATCGTCTGGTGTTTGGAACCGACTGGCCGCACGTTCAGTTGTCTACGTCAATGCCCGATGATGGCGTACTGGTGGACGAACTCTACCGCTGGTGCGGCGGCGATCAGGCGATGGCAAAGCGGATACTGGTAGACAACCCTGAGCGTTTGTATTCTTTTTGAAGTTGTTTCTGCGGGGTTCTGCACCAATCGCCGTGCGCATCGCCTACACATCCGATCTCTGCGAATAGCCAGAAGCGCTATTCAGTCTTAATCTTAGCCTCTTGAATGACAGACCCCCATTTTTTCATCTCAGAATCGATAAACGTTGAAAACCCTGCAGAATTTTCAGGCCTTGTTTCCATCCCTTGCGACAACAGCTTGCTTTTGATGGCGGGGTCATTCAAAACATCAATTATCTCCGTGGAAAGCCGGCCGATGATGTTCGCGGGAGTCGTTGCTGGCACCATGAAACCATACCAGCCTGACGCGACAACATTGGGGAGCCCTTGTTCTTTAAGCGTCGGGGCCTGGGGGTAGATTTCACTGCGCGAGGACGAAGCTACACCTAAAACGCGTAGCTTACCTGCTTCAATGTGAGGGCGCGCGGCGGTAATAGCGGTAAGTGTCGCGTCAAGCCGCCCTGCCAGCAGATCGGTATATGCAGCCACATCACCCCGGTAATGAACGGCAATCCCATTAACGTCAGCATCTCGCAACAGCAACTCTACGGCCAGATGCGGCAACGATCCGCTGCCCGGCGAACCGAAGGTTAGACCTCCTTCATGAGACTTTCCATACTTGATAAGGTCTTGAACCGTATGAAAAGGTGAGTCGGCATTAACAATAAGAAAAAGAGGCACGGTAATGGCCATTGCTACCGCTTTCAGATCCTTGCGCGGGTCGTAGCTTAACTTTCCGTTCAACGCCTCAAGCGTGGAGTATGGCGCTGCAGCGTACAAAATGGTGTAGCCATCGCCGGGAGACGTCGCGACAAATTGATTGGCCACCAGCGTACCCGCGCCGGTTTTATTTTCCACGATAAAGGTTTGACCCAACCTTTTACCTAAAGCCTCGGCAATAAGGCGTGCTGACAAGTCGCTCGGGCCACCGGCACCGTACGGTGAAATAATCTTTACCGGACGCGATGGCCATTCTTCTGCTGCATAGGCGAAAGGCGCAATGTTCACGCATAAGGTCGCGGCTGCAGCAAACAGGACTGTTCGTCGATCAATTTTCATAGTGTCTCCAGTTTTATTTATGAGGAATAACGATTCCACCTGAATGACCATAAAGCGCTAATACCCCGTCGCTGCGGCTCATTCTGTTTGTTAGACTAAAGTCTAAGCAGCGATCGGACAATCTTATTTTTCCTGTAAAGGTATCGCATTTACCTATAAATCAAAAATGTCGCCATCGTAGGAGAAATCATGGCTATAGAAGTTACTGTGAGACAGCTGCGCGCCTTTATTACGGTTGTTGATCGCAAGAGTTTTTCGGAAGCCGCCGATACTATGTGTTTGTCTCAAGCTGCGCTCAGCGGTTTGATAAAAGAGCTGGAGAGCCGACTTGGTGTGCGCTTGCTGGACAGAAGCACACGAAGCGTAGAGGTATCGGCAGTCGGCGCTGCGTTTGAGCCTTTGGTAAGGCAGGTATTAGGTGGCCTGGATCACGCCATTGAAAGTGTTATCAACCTCAAAGATCTGCGGCAAGGCCTTGTTCGCGTCGTGGCACCTGAACCGCTGTCTTGTACGCTGTTACCCGAGTTAATGGCGAACTACGGTGAGCGCTACCCCGGCGTCGATGTTCGTTTTAATGATGTGCCCATCGAAGAAGTACTAAAGGCACTCGCCAACGAAAGCGCAGACGTCGGCTTTGGCCCGGCAGGGGTTCCACTCGATGACAGCCTGGAAGTGCAGATCTTGCGGCTTGATCCACTTTGGGCCGCACTTCGATCAGATGATCCGCTCGCTGAAACCGACTCGCTTAGTTGGAGAGCGTTGCGGGCACGGCCGCTATTTAATTACATGCCCAATCTTAGGACAAGTGTTTTGAGCCAGGTTCCGGTTCGCTGCCACCCAGAAGAAATCATACCGGTGCACCGAATTAATACAGCGCTTTCCATGCTGAAAGTAAAACGCGGTTATGCACTCTGTCCATCTACTACCCGACCTCTTGTCGAGGGATTTGATCTCGCCTTCCGTCCTATCGTCCGCCCAGTCGTCAATTGGCGCATAGCCATATTTTCAAGAGCAAGAAAGTCTTTATCTCCAGCCGTAGAGAGCTTTCTCGAATTCACTATCCAATCAATGAAAGAATCGCCGAGTGATGGTCTTTAATGGTGATCTGAGAACAAAGGGCAAACGGAACCCACATTAAGTAATAATCACAGGCTATAAATCTATCGAAAATATCAGTTTGTTCGATGACATTTCGGCAGCTATATTGATTCGCAGCGCTGTGCGGCGTCCCTTCTGAGTCTCCGTTCACAGAATGTTGATACGGGTTGTGTAGCCCACGTTTTTAAAGTTGCCCTAATGACTCTGCTGAATCTGAATTCCTTCCTCGCGCCCAGATCCATCGCGGTCGTGGGCGCTTCAGCCACACCACAAAAAATCGGCGCAGTCCCTGTCCGTTATCTGACGGAAAATGGCTATTCGGGTCGTATATACCCCATAAACCACCATGCCGACGAGATTCTTGGTTTACCGGCATATAAAACACTCACCGCAGTGGGTCGCCCCATAGACCTCGCTATTTTTGCTATCCCAGCTCACCATGCAGAGACTGCGCTTGATGACGCGATCGCGGCAGGCGTAAAGAATATTGTGATGTTTTCGGGTGGGTTTGCAGAGACTGGCGAACCAGGTGAACAAGCACAATTATTTTTTCTGGAAAAGGCACGAACTGCCGGTATCCGCGTACTTGGCCCAAATTGCCTGGGTTTCATGAATTTTTCCCAGTCAATTTACGCAACGTTCTCACCGGTGGTGGCAACTGGTCTGGTAAAACCTGGAAAAATTGGCGTTGTTTGCCAAAGCGGCGCATTCGGGGCTTATGCGTACGCATTGGCACGTGAGCGGGGTGTCGGCCTTTCTGTATGGATAACCACCGGAAACGAGGGGGATATCAGCGTAGCAGACTGCATTACCTGGATGGCAACAGACCCGCAAACAGAAATTATTATGGCTTATATGGAAGGCTGTAGTGATGGACTGCAACTGAGGCGCGCGCTGGAACTGGCACGCCTGGCGGGGAAGCCAGTTATTGTGGTTAAGGTCGGGCGCACAGAACTGGGCGCGCTGACGGCGGCATCTCACACAGCCGCACTCGCCGGGGATGATGCTGTATATGAAACACTCTTTCGACAGCATGGCGCCTGGCGTGCCCGGACCATCGAAGAATTTTTCGATGTTGCGCACTGCCTGGCCGTTTCCGGGGTACCAGAGAATAGCCGTGTAGGCATACTGACCGTGTCCGGTGGCGTAGGCGTCATGATGGCGGATGACGCTGCGGATGCGGGCCTGGACGTTTCCGAACTGCCTGCCTCGGCACAGCAACTGATCAAGTCACGTGTTCCACTGGCAGCGACGCATAATCCGGTTGACCTGACCGGAAAAGTCACAGCAGAGCCCGATCTGCTGGATTTCGTCGCGCGCATAATGCTCAAAGAGGCTGGTTACGGAAGTCTGCTTATATTTCTATCTGCATTCGGAATTAATCAAGATATGCAGCTAAAGCAGCGCCAACTTGCTCAAGATCTTCGTCGAGAGTTTCCCCATCGCGTAATCATATTCAGCACATTGGCAGATCGCGAGCAACAGCGCGCCTTGGCAGAACTCGGATGCTTGTGTTTTGACGACCCCGCGCGTGCCGTTCGGGTTTTGGCAGCCATGAGTTTCTTCCAGGCGAGCGGCACGATCGTTGCACACGTAGAGCAGAACGCGCCATTGCGCTCGCAACTTTGTCGCAAGGTATATAACGAATTCGACGCTATAGAAGTGATGCGTTCGGCAGGGCTTCCATTTGTTGGTGCTCGTATAACAAAGAACAAAAAAGAAACCATTGACTGTGCCGTGACAATGGGCTTTCCCGTAGTAATGAAGGTTCTGTCTGCCCATATCACTCACAAAAGCGACATTGGAGGAGTGGTAGTAAACATTCAAGACGCAACACAAGCCGATGCGGCGTTTGACCGCATCACGGAATCGCTGGGCCGCTTCAATCTCACCCACTTATCAGAGGGCATTTTGATTGCACCAATGGTTCAGGGTGGCGTAGAGTGCATTCTGGGCGTCAAGCAAGACCCCAATTTCGGCGCTGTAATCATGCTGGGATCGGGGGGTGTAGACGTCGAACTTATGGGTGACATTGCCCTTCGTCTTGCTCCT
Source organism: Alcaligenaceae bacterium (assembly GCA_013416395.1). GTDB lineage: Bacteria > Pseudomonadota > Gammaproteobacteria > Burkholderiales > Burkholderiaceae_B > Allopusillimonas. The sequence goes on along the minus strand of JACCEP010000001.1, from coordinate 797,730 downwards.
GTTAGCCTCGATCAGGCTCGCGAGATGATTACAGAACTCAAGACTGCACCTTTGCTTAACGGATTTCGCGGAGCCCCAAAGGCCGACACGGCCGAATTGGCGAGGTCAATCGTCGCACTGTCTGAATTTGCCATGAGCTCGGGCAAGGCGCTTTCGTCTGCGGAAATAAACCCCTTTCTGGTAATGCCCGAAGGTCAGGGCGCAATGGGTTTGGATGCTGTTTTGCTGACTACCGAAGAGGATGAGCCCAGAGAATATGCAGACTGGGTCGTGCAAACCCTGCCGCTTTTTGAAATGGCACGCATGCGCGCTGCAAATACTGCTCGAAAACACAAAAGTCTGGGGTTTGCCGGTGACTCCCCAACCTCAAGCATGCGCTGGGTAAATCAGTTTACCCACACGCGAAGATTGCGAGGGCCAGATGATAAAGAAGTAGTGACCCCGAACAATGACACCTTGTTCACAAACGCCTGGCTTGATCTGTCTGAGCATCCGTTGGTGATCGACGTGCCCGAGATGGGAGAGCGTTACTGGGTGCTTGGCTTTCTGGATGCATGGACCAACCCATGGGCTTATGCTGGGCGGCGAACCACTGGAGGTGCCCGGCAGCAGTTGTTTGTTTATGGTCCAGGCTGGCGTGGAGATGTCCCTGCAGGCATGCACCCCATCAAGGCACCTGGAGATGATGTATGGCTTATTGGACGCATTCTGGTTGATCCATACGAAGAAGACCTTGCCCGCGTCCATGCACTGCAAAATCAGTTTTCAATCAGCCGACTTGATGGATCTCCTGCAGTTTCTCGCATTGACGCATTATTTTCAAAGCAAGACGCAGGTGTGCCATGTGTCGACGAGTATTTGCGGGTGCTCAACATCATGCTCGTCAGAAACCCTTCTGCAGTTAACCTGACAGTAACGCCCACGTCTTCAGCAAACCTTCAATTGGCTCTGGATCAGGTTTATTCTGATCTTCGGGAAGTTGCCGCGCCTTCCGAGTTGGGGGGCGGCTGGACGCAGGCTGTGCACGTGCGTACTTCATTTGGCAACGACATCTTCACCAGGGCACGAGTCGCCCGAAACTGGATCGGCACACTTGGCATTGATGAGGCCATGTACATCATGGCCGAGGTGGACGAAAAAGGCGACTCATTGATTGGCACACGTTCTTACGTGCTGCGTTTTCCGCCCGAACATGCGCCTCAAGTCGGTGCTTTCTGGTCGATCACGTTGTACCGTCGCAGTGATTGCCTGTTGGTCGCAAACCCAATTGGTCGACACTCTATTGGAGACAGGACCCCAGGCCTGAAGCGTGATGCAGACGGCGGGCTGACGCTAAGCATTCAGGCCGATGATCCGGGCGACGGTAAAAACTGGCTCCCCACACCCACAGATGGTGAGTTTTACCTGACACTGCGGCTGTACCAGCCTCAACAAGCGCACCTGGACGGTACGTTTATGTATCCGCCCGTACAGCATGTGCGTTGTAACGTTTTCGCGGATTAACGGGTACATCATGGCGCTTCGAATGCGTGCATACTACTACGATGAGGCTGCCGTATGGCGGCACAGAAACACTACTTAGGCGTAGTACCCGGATCCTGCTCGCTGTAGTACGCCGCAAGGTCAGCGATATCCTGATCGGAAAGCAAGGCGGCCTGGGGTGTCATCATGGCGGCCATCCCGCCTTGCCGGAGCCCATCGCGATAGGCATGCAAGGAACTGACCAGATATTCGTTTGATTGCCCGGCCAGGCTGGGGTAAATCGGCGCGAGGGGTTTGGCGCCGTTTCCACCATGACAGGCCAGGCATACGGCCGCTTTGGTCGCTCCGGCCGCTGCATCCGCCTTTATATCGGCCGCACCCGCAGTCGTCGACATCGCCAGAAGGATTACTGCCAGTGGCAAAATTCTCATTTTTGATCCTTGTTTGAAGATGAATGTCTTTTCAAGATAATGCCCTGATTGCCCGCAGCATAAACAGCGCCATCGGGGCATACACAGATTGCACGCAGGCCTATTGATGTAGGCGACTCTTCAGGCTGCCACTGCAAACCATCAAAATGCAAAATATTGCCCTGGGTACCCACAGCATAAGGATGACCGCCCGGCATGCCGTCGACCGCCATTAAGTCGTCGCGCGCGCGCGTGAGCGTTAGCGTCCAGCGTTCACCGTCAAAGTGAACCAGTGTGCCAGAAAGCCCTACGATAAAAATATTGTTGAGGGCATCGCCCCATACATCGAACAGAAAGTTCTCGGTACCTGCGTAGAACTCACTCCAGTTTTCACCATTCCAGCGCAGAACCAGGCCGAAATCGCCAACGGCAAGAATATGCCTGTCGTCGTAACCCCAGATGCTGTACAACGCCGACTTGGTGCCACTGATCATGCGGCTCCATTTCTCGCCGTTCCAGTGCAAAACCAGGCCTTCATCGCCTACGGCATAAATAGAGTCTGGACCACTACCCCACATATCGAGAATGGTAATGTCCAGATGAAGATCAAAGGCCACCCGCCAGGCGTTGCCGTCATAGCAAAATATCTGGCCCATCTGGCCACCTGCATACAGGCCGGCGTCACCGGCATCCCACAAACAGTGCACCGCCGCCTCATTGATGACCGGCAATGCCTGCCAACGCTGGTCGCAGTAGTGCAGCACCGTGCCGCCATCGCCACAGGCGTAGACCGAACCGTCAGCGGCAGCCCTCAAGCCCCAAAGATTGTGTTTGGTACCTGAATCGAGAATAGCCCAGTCAGACTTCTTGACGAGATCGGCCTCATCAGGGGCCAAAGCCTTCACAAAATCGGGTGCGGCGGTCAGAATGGTAGAGAAGTCTCCCACGGTAAGCGCTTCGCCGGTGGGCAAGGGAACAATATCCATCAAATCGTGGCGGCTGTCGGTACGCAACTGATCCAGACGATTACCCTCCAGATAATACAAATGCCCGTGGTCGCCTGCGATCAACACACCGTTTTTGTAAGCGCGAAGTGACCTAAGCCGTGGCATGGCTTTGTCTACCTCAACCGCTGTAAAGCAGCCGTCACGCCACCGCACCAGTTCGCCCCGAAAGCCGCTGGCATCGATGAAGTATCGCCCGCCGGCCATAAGCAGCTCATCATCCGACAGTGCCACAACAGCATGAAAGCCTGCGCCTATGGGGCAGTCTAAAGCCTCCCAATGCCCATCACCGGCACTGGTAATAACGGTACCTTCGCCGCCCACTGCAAACAGGCGACCGCCCGGGGCACGCGCAATACCACGCAAGTTGATGCGCGTAGGGCTGGGTTGGTTTTGCCAGGTATGCCCATCAAAATAAACAATCGCGCCGTCGTCACCAACCGCCCAGGCACGGCCGGTTTCATCGCCAGTAATATCAAACAGCGGTGAGTTCTCAACACAAGACGCATAGTGTTGCGATACCTCATCAATTATGCCGCCCCGTCGATGGTGCCATTGCTCGCCGTCAAAGCTCACCACAGTACCCATCCAGCCCACCGCATGCAGTTCGTTGCGGCTTCGGCCCCAGATGGCATGCAGGGGCAGGCGTGTCGATGAAGGCATGGTTTGCCAGAGGCTGTCTTGGGCATCGGCAGAGCCGTCAAAATGCAGCACTCTGCCTTCATCGCCAACGACGAACGCCTCATGCGCTGTCGCCCACCCTGACCAGAGTACGTCACCCTCTCCCGCTGCCACCTCGAGCACCCTGTGCCAGGGTGCCTTGTGCGGCGCGCTCGGGTCTGTACCTTGAGCAAGCCTGCGGAACAGGCTTCTGCGGCCTTGGTTGACGGGAGGGCTCACCGTATCGAGAGGTTCCGCGTAGGCAGGAGGCTTCATGCTTTATCCAATTCGTTGCCAGACAGGCGTTGCTGCTCAACGGCGAGCGCCTCTTCAAGCGCCCGTCGAATCGCATCGCGCTGCTCAGCAGGCACGTGCTGCAATGATTCTTCAAGCATGGACGAGTCCAGGTTCTGATCAAAGGCGTCGTTCAAAGAATGGACGGCGGCCTCTGCGAACTGTTGTTTGGCATGTTCCAGACAGGCATCAACAACAGGCATGAACGCGCGGGCGACGGGGCCGTCGGGTCGCGCCAGAACGTCCGGCATGCCCTCATCCGAGCCACGTGCCAACTCGGGGTCAAGTGGAATCTGTGCCAGCGACTCGACGCCGGTTTCTTGCAGCCGCCGCGCCAGCCCTTCTCTGGGGAACAGATGAAATTCCTCACTGCAGTGCGGACAGGTAATGCCTGACATGTTTTCAATAACGCCCAGCACCGGAAGCCCGCGTTCCTGACAGAAGCGCACGGCCTTTAGGCTGTCCATTAACGCGACTTCCTGGGGTGTCGTAACCAGCGCCGCCGATACGTTCGCGCCTTCAAGCATGTCGGCAAGGGTGATCAGCTCATTGCCGGTACCCGGAGGCATATCGACAATCATGAAATCGAGCTCACCCCAATCGAATGAGCCGATTAAGTGATGCACAAAGTCGTGCTTGTAGGCGTCGCGCCAGACAATAGGTATGTCATCGCGCTCCATCAGAAACGCCAACGACCCGACCTTGATCGGGTGAGCCAGCGTTTCTTCGGTAAAGTCGCAGGTGCCCAAGCCTTGGTCGGTCACACGCACATGCGCCCCCGCAAAGCCAAAAAATCGACTCTGATTGGGGCCATGGATATCGGCATCGGCTACGCCCACCCGATAGCCTCGCGCAGCCAGGCCGGCGGCAAGGTTGGCTGACACCGTGCTTTTGCCCACACCCCCCTTGTTCGCCATCACCAGCACAATCTGATCGATGTGTGCCAGACGGCTTTCTATCAACAGTTTTTCGTGACGTGGTTTGTCCAGGCGACAGTCAGGCTCTCGAGGACAGAATTGACAGGCATGACCCAGCCCGCAATCTGGCTGATCTGCTCGAGGCTTGATGTCGTTAAGTTTAATCGTTGAAATTTGCAATGTTGGCTCCGTTGTACCAGCTCAATAAAACTGGCCGGCCTGTGGCACATCTTTAGACTGAACACCCGGGCTCGCAGGTTTTGCTTGCTCTGGGTTGGAGGGCGTCTGTGACGTGGAAGGCGACGGTTGAGGCGCTGGAGGGGCAGGAAGCACATTAACCAGAATCCAGCTGTGGCTGACGCGCTTGTTGCCATCACGCTGTCCCTCAGCACCCTGCCATACGGCAAATGCAATCGGGATTACGCCAGTCTTCAAACCGGCCTGATAATCGCCTGCGCTATCGAGCTTGCGCGACATGACCACATGCCATTCGTTGTCGCGGCTGTTACGTTCGGCGTGATAAACCCCTTTGCCCGTTACAAGCTGCTCAGGAAGCATGGTGGTGCTGCCGTAGCCCCCAGCCGCCAGGTCTTCGACCTGTTCCTGGTCTGCACGCCAATACCAAATGTTCACGGGCTTTTTGGGGCCGGTGCCCATCATGTACGAGGTATCCACACCGTTTAGGGCCAGCTGTATCGCTGCGCCGTCCCGAAATGCATCAACGTCGGTCTTTCGGTTTTCAGTGGGGTCTTGCCAGCGCAAGCGTACATAAAAACGTTCAGATGTACGCGCCAGCTGAAAGTAAAGATACTGAGCCTCTTTGGGCTCAAAGCGAAGTTTGGTCGATGCGTGTACCGGAGGCGCGGCGCTCACCAGCGTACGGTAGGCGGGAATGCGTGCCCAGATGATGTCGTCTGGATCGTTAACTTCTCTCAGATAAATACCGTCAGGCAATTTGGAAGCATGCACGGTATCACCGGCATGCACGTCCAGCACGGTGGGGTCAGGCTCCGTCGTTATTTTCTGGGCGAAGGCAACAGAACTTGTCGCCAACAACAACGTGGCGGCGAGCACAGCCAGCTTTTTGCTCGGGCAAAATCTCATCATGGAGAACTCCTCAATTCCAAAGGTTCTGTGCCACGCTGCGCGGCCGATTCGACACACTGGCTGACGCGTCGGCGTAAGGGCCAACCCGTGCCTCGAGCTCAGCGAGCTGTTGCCGCGTCCACTCTGGAAGATCTTCAAGCATTCTTATGAGTGTGGCATCGAGCGCTAACGCTTTCTGGCGAGCAAGATCATGGTGTATGGCGTTCAGCAAGGGCACCAGGTAACGCTGCAAAAAATCACGTTGCGCGCGCCGATAGGGCGATGGGTCTGCGTCACGTTCCAGCGCGCGGGCCTCAAGATGGCACAGCACCGCCATAAACTCGAGCATGTCGATCACATGGTCAGGCTCTTCTGCCCGGCCCTCGTCTTTGGTCGCTGCATGCAGCCCAAAATGCCGATAAAAGGCCTGGATATTAAGCATGAACACGGGTCGGGTTTGCCCGCCAAGCAGGTGTTCGTACTCGCCCGCCAGCAACGAAATACGCGGCTTGCCACGGCGACCATGAACAAAGGCATCGATATAGCCGGCTTCGAGCGCCGCAAAATCTGCGCTGGGCTCACAGCGAGGCCATTCTCGCCCAGTAACCTGGTGCCAGGGTTGATTAAAAGCCGCATGAAAGCTGCCATCGACAAGCGCCTGCTGCAGTTCTGCCAGCGGATGGCCAAAGGCCACTGCCGCCAGCCTGTATATGCTGCCTGCAGCGTCGGCACGCTGGGGCGTATTAGCCATAGGAATACCAGAGACCATGTTCGTCACCCTCGCGTTAACTGAGCTTGAACATTTCGGAGTGCACATAGCCGATCAAGGTATCCATCAGCTCGCTTTGCTTGCCTTCGGCCTTGGCCCGTCGTTCGTTTTTAACAGTTTCCAGCGCATCTTTGACGCCATCACCAAACAGGCTTTCCAGGTAGGCCAGCGGCACCCTGGGTTCATCAAGTTCTTCACCGTTTTTACCGAATTTTGGCGGGGACAGCGGCGGAACATAAAAGACGTTGGGCTGGGTACCCCATTCAGGGTGTAGCGGCAGAGCAACTTTATATTTGTTGACCAGCGTATGTATAGGCCCTTCGGTGTCATCGAGATAGCCTATCCAGCGGATACGACCCACACATTGACGGGCACAGGCCGTAGCCAGCCCTTTTTCAATACGCGGATAACAGAATATGCACTTCTCCGATTTGGATATTTTTTCGTTGAAGTACACCTTCTTGTAAGGACAGGCGTTTACACAGTACCGGTAGCCACGACATCTTTCCTGGTCCACCAGCACAATGCCATCTTCCTGGCGCTTGTAGATGGCGTTGCGCGAACAGGCTGCCAGACAGGCAGGGTTGGCACAGTGATTGCACAGTCGTGGAAGATAAAAGTAGTAGCTATTAGGGTAATCGCCCTCGCCCTCGTCTTCATCCCAGTTGGCACCCCACGTGGGTTTGACATTGGGCCGCAGCCAGGGGTCGGTACCCGTCATCAGGGCTTCGGTGTAGTTGTACTCCCACGGAACGCCATAGTCGTCCATGCTGGGCTGCTTGCTCAGCTTGAGCGCGCCGTCTTTGTCGAAACCGCCGCCCATTTTTTCGTAGTCGCGCGGATAGCCTTTACCAGGCTTGGTCTCGACGTTGTTCCAGTACATGTATTCTCGGCCATTGCGGTTGGTCCACATCAACTTGCAGGCCGAGGTACAGGTCTGACATCCGATACACTTGTTCAGATCCAGAACCATGCTGATTTGGCGTGTGACTGCCATTGTGTTCTCCCTTGTAAGCACCCCTCAGGCTGCTCAGCTGTAATCGCCCAGATCTTCGGGTCGGGCCAGTTCAATGTCATAGCTACTTTCGTGGGCCACCTGATTGGCATTCCACATGGCGTACTTGAACGAGAGATGACCCCATCCACCAACCAGCTCCAACGGCTGCAAAAACGTAGCCATTGAATTGTTCATAGGCTTGCGCTGAATGTACTGATGCGGCTCCCAACCGTGCTCCATCATGATGGAGTTGACGGGAATGCTGGGGTAGAACTTGGCCTGCGCAAAGAACTCACCGGTGCCGTTGAACATGCGCACGTGATCGCCGTCTTTGATATTGCGTTGTTGCGCCAACTGCGGGTTTATATAAATATTGGGCTCGCCACGCTGCAATCGCAGCATAAATTTATTGGAGCGCCAGTTTGAATGTATGCCCCAGCGCGCATGCGGCGAGTAAAACTCCAACGGGTATTTTGAAGCTTCTGGCCCCGCATGCTGACGCGCCGTCGGCACGGTAGCCCCCAACTTCATGAAGCGCGGGTGATCACAGTAAAACGTGATCCGCCCCGTAAGCGTGTCATACGGGTTTTTGCTTTCAGTCTGGTTGGTAAACGGGTTATAAGGCTCATCTTTGACCAGCGGCTGGTTGGTACCTGCATGCTCGTTCATCACGATAAAACCACGCTCAGCAGCCTCTTCCAGCGTAACGCCACCAAACTCTGGCGAGTTTTCCACCATCCATTTGGTAACGTCGTAATCCGTCATGAGCTTGCCATTCATGGTGTAGTCATCATGAATGGTGTGCAGATCGCGGGTAACGTCTCCATCCGGGTACGACGACACCCCACGCGCAATGGCCCGCTCCTGAATCTTTTTGGTAAGCAGCGCCATGATGTCCCAGTCTGGCTTGGAGTCGCCCACGGGCTCCACCGGGCGGGTGAACACATTACAGAAACGGTGAAAGCCCTGCGTGCGAAGATCCCATGCCTCGTAATGGCTGGCGGCGGGCAGTACATAGTCGGCCCACTCGGCGGTTGAATCCATGCGCACGTTAACGTTTACATAAAGCTCGCTGGCCTGTTCAAGATGCGCCTTGCGATACGTAGCGGCCATCTTATTGCGCCGGAACGTGTTGTCCGCCACCGTGATCATGCCCTTGATTTCGCCGTAGTAAGGCATCCAGCCCTCATCGATGGATTCCTTGATCATGGCCTCCATTTCATCGATGTTAAAGCCCACGCGCTCCTTGAGCTTGACGGGGTCAAAGTGCTGACGTGCGCCGTCAATCATATTGCCGCGCAGAAACTCGCCCAGACCACCGGCTTCGTAGCGCGGCAGTTTCTTGCCGCCAAAGTTGGCCAGCTCAGTCCAGCGTGGATGGTTCCAGACCACCCACGACGTGTCCAGGCCGCCGGTCTTGCCACCGTGGCCGGTTAACGCCATGGCAAGCGCATAAGACCAGCCTGTATACAGACAGTTGGAATAACGCGAAATGATATAGCCCAGCATCACAATGGCCTTGCGGGCATTGGCCATGCGGCGCACCTCTCGGCGCACCATCTCTGGGTCGAGATCGGTGAAGGCGCGTGTTTTTTCTGGTGGGAACTTGGCAGCTTCCTTTTTAACCTGCTCGAAAACCGTGGTGACAGCAATGCCGTTCACCGTAAACTGGCCTTCGAGTGCAGGATCAACGTCACCCAGCTTCAAGGTTTTGGTTTCCGACCCCATAGAGCCGTTGACCTTGACCACCTTGCCGGTGTTCAAGTCCCAATGGTAGAAAACCTCATCTGAGCCAGTGGCTTCCAGATCAGATTCTCGCAACAGCTTTTGATTATCAACACGCACGAGAATCGGCAAGTCGGTCTGCTCTTTCATGAACGCCGGCTTGTACAGCTTTTCATCGATGATGACATTAACGAATGACATCGCCAGATAGGGGTCACTGCCCTGCTTAATGGGCATCCACAGATCGGCATGAATAGAGCTGGGGTTCATGTCGGGTGCAGTAGAAACAATGCGCGCACCGTTATGCTGTGCTTCCCATATGTAATGCGCATCCGGAATTCGGGTGGCGTTGGGGTTGATCATGCCCAGCATGATGTAATCGGCGTCGAACCAGGCATCAGACGTAAAGCTTTCAAGCGGGTTACCGTAAGCCAGATGCGCGCCGGTATTAAGGTCGCCCACGGTGGTGAAACCGTCAAGCTGGATGCCACCAACCAGCGAGGCAAAGCGGTTGGGACCAGACTGGCGCACCATAGACTGGTTGCCAGACCCTTGGTGCGTCTTGAGCTTGCCGGGGCCGTACTTTTCGAAGATGTCGATGATCTTGTCAGCGATCTCTTCCGTTGCCTGATCCCACGAAATGCGCTGCCACTTTCCTGCACCACGTTCGCCTGCGCGCTTGAGCGGATAGCGAATGCGGTCTGCTTCGTACATGGAGGTAGAGTGGATTGCGCCCTTTTGGCACCCTCGCGGGTTGGCATCAGGCACCTTTGCGTTAACGGCCGGGTACTTGGCGATCTGCTCTTCACGTATCACGATGCCGTCTTTGACGAACACATCAAATGCACAGTTACCCATGCAGTTAATACAGTGCGCAGCGTGGCCTACCTTGTCCCATGTCCATTCGTTGCGATAGAGGTCTTCCCAGCTGCGGTAGGGGTAGTCCTGATGCAGGGTGTCTCCAATAGGCTCGAGACGGTTAAGCGCCCACGCGTTGCCGCTGCTAATAACGCCCGTCCCGGCTGCGCCCAAACCCTTTAAAAAACTGCGACGATTCAGTTGCACCATGTCTTGCATCCTTTACTGGGTAACCTGTAGTTCAACGCGAACCGTTCAGGCTCGAGTAGATGGCTGTTTCCAAAGGCTGACTGGCACGTTAGGCAAGCAAATAACTCAGCCTGGCCCAGAACGCGGTTGCATCGACGTTAACGCCAACTGCAGGCGCGTTCTAACGTCGCCTCATCCTAGGCCATTTTCAGGCAGTCAACAACAGAGAAACGATAGGATGAGCGAGAAAAGGCTGGGTTGATGTACATCAAGCTTGCAGCGGCTTCGCGCTAAAGCGTGGTTTTAATTGTTACTACTAGCTACGGTATTCGCTGGTGGTTCGCCCGGTCCATCTCTTGAAAGCACGCCGAAAATTGGTCGGCTCCGAGAACCCCAAAAGCAGCGCGATGTCGTCGGTGCTCATTTTGGTTGTTTTAAGATACTCAATGGCCAGCGAGCTGCGCACATCATCAAGAATTGCTGCAAAAGAGGTATCTTCTGCTTCCAGGCGGCGCCGAAGATTGCGAGAGGTCATTTCCAGTTGTTCGGCGATCGTTGCCATCGTTGGAAATTCGCCAGGCCTTTTTAACAGCCGCTGATACACCTCGCCGGCAATCCCCGAAGATGTCTTGGTTTCGCCAATCAAACGTTCGCACGTCTGTTGCAAGACCGTTGCCGTCAGTCTGTGCGCCAGCAGCGGCTTTTGTTCGAGCACAACCGAATCGTAATGCAACTCACATTGCTTGTAATTGAAGACCGATGGGCATCCTAGATACTTGGTGTACAAAGGCGAATGCACGGGTGCTGGGTATGAAAAATAGGCTTTGAGCGGTGGGCAGGTTCTGCCGAAGACATCCTGAAAATGCGTGGCGTGCTGGGTAAACTGTTGCTCGATCAAAAACTGCCTGATCTCCCTGGATTCATTAAAAAGCAAGGCATCAGGAAACGCCCATACTGCCGTCCGGTCGTATTCGGTCCACTCAATGGATAACGTAGGCGTGGCCAGAGAATGGTATTTGACACCCAGCCTGAAGTAATCGCGCATGGTGAGACAAGACATCAAGGCATAGCCATACATGCCATAGGCCGAAAGATGCAGGCGCGAGCCCGTTTCAAACGGCGTGGCGGCACTGCAGTTAAGCGCTAAGGCGTTGCTGCACACTGCTACGTATTGGCTGACTGAAGTAAGTTGGGTGGCGTCGTGAATTTGATCTTCGCGAACATCTGTGCCTTCAAGACTTTTAGACGGCGGTATGCCCTGCTCGCTTAATACCTCTACTAACGCCGCGATTTTGTACGGTGCATAGATGCGCTGGTTGAACAATGGTGTTTTGCTTCGCATGACAGATCGCCCAGCGCCTCCAGAGATACCCCTACGTCCGATAATGATCTTAACACCCATTTGAAACTTCGTTAAGCTCACGCTACATCATGCGCCCCAAGAGCAGGCAGACGTTCTGGCGCATTCAATAACCAACACCCCTCTTGAAAGGGATATCTATGAGACTAAAAAACAAAATCGCCATTATTACTGGCGCAGGCCAGGGCATAGGAGAAGCAACAGCCATCAAGTTTGCCAAGGAAGGCGCAACCATCGTGGTGTGCGACATCAGCCAGGAGGCAATCACCAAGACTGTTGCAGCATGTGAACAAGCGGGTGCCAAAGCAATGGGGTTTTCGCTTGATGTCACAGACCGCGAAGCGCTGGACGCCATGGTTGCACAAACGGTCGAGCAGTTCGGAGGGGTTGATATCCTGGTAAACAATGCAGGCATCACGCGAGATGCACGCCTTGAAAAAATGACCGCCGATCAATTCGATTCGGTCATCGATGTAAACCTGAGAGGCGTCTTCAACGCCGCCCAGGCTGTTCTGCCGCCCATGATTGCGCAAGGCAGCGGGGCCATTCTGAACGCCAGCTCGGTCGTCGGCATTTATGGCAATTTCGGGCAGACCAACTATGCCGCCGCCAAGTTTGGCGTGATCGGTTTTACCAAAACCTGGGCACGCGAGCTCGGGCCTAAGGGCATACGGGTCAACGCCGTAGCACCTGGGTTTGTGGAAACCGCCATGCTTGCCAGCGTGCCTAATGACGTGCTCGCCAATCTGTGCGGGCAGGTCCCGCTACGACGGCTGGGCAAACCTGAAGAGATCGCCAACATCTACGCCTTTCTTGCCAGTGACGAAGCCAGCTATGTCAACGGCGCCGTCATTGAAGCCAGCGGTGGCCTGACCCTTTAACCTCGGGGCCATTTATGCCCCGTCCTGAAAGAGAACACGATGAGCATAGTCGACAGACTGATTCCGCCTTCCGGCCTTAAGGTTTTGATTACCGGTGGTGCAGCAGGAATAGGTGCCATGATTGCACAAGGCTTTCATGAAGCCAGTGCCAGGGTTTACATTTGCGATATCGATGCCCGCGCGGTTGATCTGATGCTGGCTAAGCATGCAGGCATGCATGGCGCAGTGGCAGATGTTGGCGTGCGAAACGACGTCGACCGAATTATGGACGACGCAGCCACTGCACTGGGCGGCCTTGACGTCCTGATCAACAACGCCGGCATCGCAGGCCCTACCGGCAACATCGAAGACCTCGACCCTGCTGCATGGGAACACACCATCAGCACCAACCTCAACAGCCAATTCTATTTTCTGAGGAAGGCGGTGCCCTATCTGAAAGCATCATCCCACAACGCCAACATCGTGCTCATGTCGTCAGTCGCCGGCAGGTTAGGGTACCCCTTTCGCACGCCCTATGCGGCCACCAAATGGGCCATCGTCGGCTTGATGAAGTCACTTGCCAATGAGCTGGGCCCGGACAACGTGCGCATCAACGCCGTGCTGCCCGGTGTGGTGGACGGCGACCGAATGAGCCGTGTCATACAGGACAGAGCCAAGGTACTGGGCATTGGCGAAAGCGACATGCGCAATCAATACCTGGAAAAAATCTCGCTGCGCCGGATGGTAACCATGGAAGACATTGCCGCCATGGCGTTGTTTCTGTCTTCCCCGGCGGCAACGAATATAACCGGGCAAGCTATTAGTGTTGATGGGAATGTTGAGTATCTATAAGCGTGGCATCACTGCCCTTTAACCCTAGCATGCGCCGCGCCTCGTCAGGCGTGGCCACTTCCAGAGAAAGTTCATCAAGCATGCGGCGAACTTTCCTGACCTGATCGGCGCTCGAGGTGGCGAGCTCGCCTTTATTGAGAAACAGGCTGTCTTCCAGGCCCACACGAATATTGCCACCCATCAGTGCAGACATCACAGAAAGCCGCATCTGATGACGCCCGGCCCCAAGCACGGAGAACCGGTAGTTCTGCCGGCCAAAAAGGCGGTCTGCCGTGGCTCGCATATGAACCAGGTTTTCGGGGTCAGGCCCCATGCCACCCAACACACCGAATATGCACTGTATGAACAAGGGCCCCTTGATCAGACCTGCATCGACAAAATGGGCGAGGTTATATAAATGCCCCAGGTCATAGCATTCAAACTCAAAGCGCGTGCCGTGCTCATCGCCCAGCATGTGCAGAATGCGTTTGATGTCCTTGAAGGTGTTGCGAAAGATCAAGTCTTCCATGCCCTCGATGTATGGTTTCTCCCACTCGTATTTCCAGTCAGAGATCTTTTCAGCGGCCGGATGAATCGAGAAGTTCATTGACCCCATGTTCAGCGAGCACATTTCCGGTGCGGCAAGCAACGGGTAGGCCAGCCGTTCTTCCAGGCTCATGCGGGTGCTGCCGCCCGTGGTAATGTTGATCACAGCGTTGGTCGCCGCCTTGATCTTGGGTACAAACTGATTAAATACATTGGGGTCAAAAACAGGCCTGCCATCCTGCGGGTCCCTGGCGTGCAAATGCAGCACGGCGGCGCCCGCTTCACTGGCCGCGATAGCGTCCGCCGCGATCTGCTCTGGCGTCAGCGGCAGGTAGGGCGACATTGACGGCGTATGAACGCTGCCGGTTACTGCGCAGGTAATGATTACTTTATCGTTTGCGTGATTCATTGCTTAATTCCAACATTCAGATAATGGGGGCATTCGACGCCACCTATACCGCAAGCCAGTCAGCCAGCAATTGCTCGTTGCCAGAGACTTCCTGCGGGCTTCCCTCGTACACGATGCGACCGTGCCCCATCACGCACATGCGCGTGGACACCTTCAGGGCGATCGCCAGTTTCTGCTCGACCAAAATCACCGAGACACCCTTCTGGTGTATGTCCCTGATGCAGTCTCCGACGGCCGCGACAATCTTGGGTGCAAGACCTTCTGTAGGTTCATCGATCAATATGATTTTTGGATTGCCCAGCAGTGACCGGCACATGGTGAGCATTTGCTGCTCTCCACCCGAAAGACTGCCGGCCAGCGTATTGCGCCGCTCTTTGAGACGAGGAAAATAGTCAAACATCTGGTCTATTGACCATCGGTACGCATCTTTCGGTGCCGGCTGTTCTCCCATCCGCAGGTTTTCATCTACGGTCAGGTTGGCGAACACATCGCGCTCTTCGGGAACATAAGCAATGCCAGCCCGACATATCTCAAAAGGCCGCATCCCCGCCAGATTTTTGCCATCAAGCATGACGCGGCCGGCCGTTGGTGACAGCAAACCCATGATGGCCTTGAGCGTCGTCGACCTGCCCGAACCGTTGCGCCCGATCAGGCTGACCACCTCATTGGCGCCAACCTCGAACGACACGCCGTGCAGAACATGGCTTTTCCCATAATGCGCGTGCACGTCTTCAACACGCAGCAGTGGCTGACCGGGCGTCATGCTGTCACCTCTTCGCCAAGATAGGCCTCTTTCACACCCGCATCGCGTCGCACTTCGTCGGGTGTGCCGGTCGCGATAATTTCACCGTAAACAAGCACGCTGACTCTATCGCTCAATGAAAAGACCACCTCCATATCGTGCTCCACAATCAGCAAGGCCCTACCTGTAGTGACTTCTTTAATAAGTTCGGTGGTGTAGGCAGCCTCTTCCTTGGACATGCCCGCCATGGGCTCGTCCAGCAGAATAACTTTGGGGTCGGAAGCCAGCGTCATGGCGATTTCAAGCGAACGCTGCTCCGAGTAAGACATTTCGCCGGCGATAGTCTGGGCGCGTGCGGTCAGGCGAACCTGTTCCAGCAGTTGCTCGCTCTGGGTCTGTACGCGTCGGTTAGCACTTATGAAGCGCCAGAAGCAATACTGCAGACCATGGGCGCGCATCACTGCAAGCCTTATGTTTTCAAAGACGGACAGCCGGGGAAATATGTTTGTAATCTGAAATGACCGGGCCAGGCCCATGCGGTTAATGGCCTGCGGGCTTTTACCTGTAATCGATTCACCATTTAAAGACACGTCACCCGACGTGGGGAGGATGTTGCCCGAGATCAGATGAAACAGCGTCGACTTGCCTGCGCCATTAGGCCCGATGATGGCATGGCGCTCATTGTCCAGCACAGAGAGATTGACGCCGCGGATAATCTCCGTCGCTCCGAATGATTTTTTCAGATCGCTAAGTATCAAAATGGGGTGCGTCATGCGGGCCTCCGCTCAGTGATGGCGCCCAGGGCGCTGTCTTGGGCGCCATCCTGCTCGCCAGTGTGCACAGCCAGACGAGATTTGGCCAACTTCCATAATGCAATGCCAACCACGACCAATGCGACAGGCACGATCCACGTACCAGCACCCAGCGGCGCCCAGCTCTGGCCAAACAGATTGATAACTGGATAGGCACCGTCTGCGCTTGCCTCGGCCAAAGCCTGATAATCTTGCGAAAAAATACGTCGCAACATTTCTGTGACAAACACGCAGGCTGCGGTGAAGCAGGTAAATGCGATTACGTACAAGAGCGCTACGGGTGCGAAAACCCTGATGCCAACCCGCTTGGCGCACGATATGGCCAGTACGGCCAGCCCACTTATGCCTGTTGGCATGAACATCATTACCAGCACAAAAATCAGGCCTTGATACAGTAGCCAGGATTGCGTCAGGTCTGACACGGCATAGCCAAAGAACGTCATAAGCGCCGCACCAATTGCAGGCCCCAGGAACATGTTCACACCGCCTATGTAAGTGTTCAGCACCACGGCCGCCGATAATGAAGGATCAAAGATCACGTAGTTGGCCGCTTCGTTGCTGACGACCAGCAACGCACCCGCAATGCCCGAAAACATACCGGAAATGGCAAAAATAATTACGCTGACGCGATGCACCTCATAGCCAAGAAAACGCAGGCGGTGCGTATTCTCGCGCAGGCCCAGCGCCAGCCTGCCGAGGGGTGTAAAGGTGATCAAGTACAGCAACAGCAGACAGAACGCCACCCAGACGAGTGTGAGGTAGTAAACCTCGTTGGTGGAGCCAAAGGTGAAACCCCAGGCGGGCATGCGCATGGTCGATACGCCCGCCTCGCCCCCAAATATGCCCACAAGGTGTGGCGATAGCGCGTGAACCAGTTCTGCAATCGCCAAGGTGATCATGGCGAAATAGGTGCCACTGCGCTGGGTGGCAAACCAGCCTGCAATCACGCCAAACAACAAGCCACCCACCGCACCGGCCAGCGGCATAAGCGGCGTAGGCAACAGGCCTGCGCCGCCCAGTGCGTTCATGGCGTGTATGGTTGAAAACGCACCCACACCAAAATAGGCAGAATGCCCAAATGACAACATGCCAGCCTGGCCGCACAAAAGGTTATAGGCGCAGGCAAACAGCGCAGCGATCAACATGGGGATCGCTGCATTAACCAGCCCTTGCGACAGCAGAAAGGGCACCGCCGCAAGCAACGCGACGCCTGCCGCGATTATCAGTATTTTAGTTTTCATGGCTTTACCCTTTGCTACCCATCAGACCGTGCGGCCGCACAAGCAGAACCAGCAGCATTAACGCGAACGGTATGGTCGATGCCAGGCTGGATACCTTGAGCGTAAAGACGCCACCCACGTGCTCCGCCCAGGCCCCAGCGCCAAACAGTGACAAGAAATCAGCCAGTGTGGCGTCAATGCCGACCGCGACAGATGTGACGACACCGATCAAAATAGAGGCCACCATGGCGCCGCCTAACGAGCCCAGGCCGCCGACCACCACCACCACGAAAACCAGTACGCCAAGCTCCAGTGCCATATTCGGGTTGGTTGTATAGAAAGCACCGGCCACAGCACCCGCCAAGCCTGCCAACGCCGACCCAACGCCAAAAACACCCATGAAAACCAGCGGCACGTTATGCCCCAAGGCCTCAGCCATTTTTGGACGATAAAGCGCGGATCTCACCACAATGCCTACGCGTGTACGCGTAAGCAGTTGATAGATGGCTATGAACATGATGACGGCCACCCCACCCATGAATACGCGATAAGCAGGGTAGTTCAGGCCGCCCAGTGCAAAAGCCGAAAAATCCAGGCTGCTGGGGATCCGGTAGTTGACGGGGTAATTGCCAAAGAACAGCTTTACCAGTTCGGCGATGATGAAAGACAGGCCAAAGGTAATCAGAAGTTCATGCGCATGGCCATGATGATGAACCCTGCGCAAAATGTAGCGCTCCACCAGCGCGCCAACCAGACCCACAAGCAGCGGCGACACGAGTAGCGCCCACCAGAAACCCAGCGGCCCTTGCAAAACATAGGCAAAGTACGCACCCAGCATATAAAAGGAGGCATGCGCGAAGTTCAGAATACCCATCATTCCGAATATGAGGGTCAGGCCTGCCGACACCATGAATAGCAGCAGGCCATAGATGACACCGTTCAACAGCGCGATAACAAGTTGGTCCATAAAGATCTCAGTACGGGCGTACAAAATTCTCTTCGGACCTGCCCACCACACATCTGTGTCGCGGGCAGGTCCGGTCGATGTTTACTGCAAGAATGCGTGGCCATCGGCCACGTGCAGGCTTAGCTTGGCCGCTTCATTTCACACGTTGATTGTGCAGGGGTGGCAGCTTCTTCAGCGGTAAATTTCTCGACAGGCTTGAAGCCCATATCCGTGCCGTCCACTTTGTACAGCGCGTCTTTCGAGGCAACCGAAACCACTAAGGGCAACAACGCCTGGTGATCCGCAGCCCGCATGGAAATCTTACCCATCGGTGTTTCGATGGAAGTCTTTTCCATCTCGCTGGCCAGCTTCTGCACATTAAGCTTGCCGTCCTCAGGCTGAACACGCTTCATTGCATCGGCCACCATCATCAAGCCGAATACGGTTTGCGGCTCAATGAAAGTCGGTGCGTGGCCCATCTTGGACTCATAGTCTTTGACGAAGGCTGCACCCGCATCACCTGCGGCTTCTGCGTTAAAGGCCTGCACAACAAAATGGCCCAAGGCCAGATCGCCTGCATTGGCAAGGTTTCCGGGTTGATCCAGATATACGGTGCCAAAGCGCGTCTTCAGACCGGCGGCTTTCGTTGCTTTCATCAGCAGCAGCAAGTCGTTGGACCAGTTCCCGGTAATGACGGTATCGGCCTTGGCGGCAGCGATTTTGTTCACATAGGGCGCAAAGTCCTGAATCTTGTTGACGTCATGAAGCGTCTTCTCAACCACCTTATAGCCGCCTGCGGCCTCGTTATCTACGATGGCCTGCTCCATGTCCTGGCCCCAGGAGTAATTCTGGTTGATGGCGTAAACCCGGGTTCCCAGCGCATCGGCATGCTTCATGCCTGCAACCAAGGCCTTGGCGCGCACCGGGGCATTGCCGGCAACACGAAAATGATAGAACTGGCATTTGTTGCCGGTAAGCGCCTGAGCCTCTGCACCCACGTTCAGATAAATAAGCTCTTTGCCGGGATTGCGCAGATTGTGCTTGCGTACATCTTCGGTGATTTGACCGCCTATGGCTGAAGACGCCCCCTGAACCACGATCTGCACGCCGTCGGCAATCGCCGCCTTGAGCTTGTCGGCAGCGCCTGCGGGCCCACCCTGGTTGTCATACTCGACGAGTTCAACCTTTTCGCCGTTCCAGCCGCCCTCTTCATTCATTTTGTCCACGGCATAGCGTGCTGCGGCACGATAAGTCAGCCCTGTGGAAGCCTGAGAGCCTGAAAGGGTTTCAAGAATTGCGATCTTGACCGGGGCCGCAACGGCAAGCGTACTCGCCAGCAGCAGTCCGGAAGAGATAGAAAAGCCCAACGTTTTGCGCAGTTTCATTGCGTGTCTCCTGGTGTATGTGTTGTTGCCGTGGCTGTTCTGGGCGCGGCTTTTCTCTGAAAGCTCAGCGGGGAACAGCCAGTTATCGGCGTAATAGGGATGAATCAGTGAGTCACGCAAATGGTAGAGGTGTGGCAGCGTCGGCAACAGATCATTAGAGGACGGCACCATGTCGCTGGAGGACATTAAGGATCAGTGTTTACCCTGTAGCGAAATGGCAGCATAGCCTCGGGGCCACGCCGCCAATATTGCAGGAAGTGAATGTGAACGGCAAAAAATGGGTCAATTACGATGCAACAACGTAGTTAAGCTCGCCTTCCCTCAACTGGCCCGCAGCCCGTGCCTCAGCCAGCTCTTTCAGCACTTGTGCACGGGGCACCTCTGAAGTCAGGCCTGCAGCAGGAATGTGATTATCCGACTCGCCCTGCCAGATCAGACCTGCGGCCCGGGCAGATTGAAACGCCTGAACCACCTCGGCCCGGGTTTTGGGATGCTGGAACGGCACAATGGTAGAGTCAGGCTGTTCCACGTCATTGTTAAATTGATACTGAGTCGTCGGCATTTCGTGCTGAACGCCGTGTGCGTATGCGCCGCCCGCAAGAAGAATGCCCGTGGCGAAGATGATGGTTTTAACTGCTTTCATGATGTACTCCCGTTGGGATGAGCCATGTAGCGCTCAGAATTTCAGTGATCTGGTCAGTGTTTGCAAGACACCCCATAAGACAAATTCTAGGCACGCACTCAACCGGGCGGTAGACACGCAAAGGGTGCCATCGTGTTGCCTTGAAGGCACCAATAAACGCGTGTTGAAAGCATCCGCGCGAGCCTGTGTCGCCTTTCTCTTGTGTCGACCCACGGCGAAGCGCTGTCACTTTTTTTGGCCTCTCGGCATTGACTCTCGAAAAAACAGCTATACCCACACGTAGTCGGGATGGCCGATTTTTTTCCACACTCACACTCGACGGCAGATGTAACGCTATAAATAAATCCGCTGACGGTGTCACGCATTGAGGCTTCCATACATCTAATCTTGTATAAAAACCTCGGCGTGTACTGCAATGTCTAATAATCTTCTTCAACATATTCCCTCCGGCGCGCCTGACGCCCTCGCCGGCAGTTTTGTCACCAGCTATGCGGGTGTGGTCGCCTTTCTGGCCGTCGCCGACGAGGGCAGCTTTTCCAGGGCGAGTGATCGTCTTGGCATAGGCCGCTCTGCCGTCAGCCGCAGTGTGCAAAAGCTGGAGACGCAACTGGATGCACGCCTGTTTCACCGAACCACGCGAAGCACCTCGCTGACGCGAGAAGGCGAACTGTTTTATAAAAACTGCCAGCCGGGCGTAAAACGTATTGTTCACGCCCTGGAAGACATGCGCGAGTTGCGCGATGGGCCACCACACGGCCACCTATGTCTGCATGCGACGCCAGGCTTTGGTCGCAAGGTGATCGGCCCACTTCTGCAAGGCTTTCATGCGCAATTTCCGGACATCACCCTGGAACTCTTGCTGGACGACCGACGGGCGGACTTCACGGCAGATCGCATCGATATCTCTTTTCGTGATGGCCAGATGGAAGACAGCGACATCGTAGCGCGACAGCTGATCCCCATGCAGCAGGTTGTATGTGCATCGCCGCTATACGCAAAGACCACAGGCTTGCCGCGTCACATTGATGATTTGAACGCGCACCATTGCATCAACTTCCGAACACCGTCGGGACGCATCAGGGACTGGGAGTTCAAGGTGGGTGGCATCGAACAAAAGCACCCGTTGTCAGGCCAATATGTCTTCAATGACCTCGACCTGGTGCTGCAAGCCGTGCTGCAGGGTCAGGGTCTGGCACAACTGCCCGACTACCTGGTGAGCGATTTATGCAGAACCCAACAGCTGCTGACCTGCCTGGATCAGTATGCACCCGATACTGGCGGCCACTATCTCTGCTATTTAAGCCGCAAACAGCTTCCCGCCAGAATCCGCGTATTTATTGACTATATTATCGAACAAACACGAACAATGAATCTGCAATGCCTTGCCGCGCAGGCTCAAAATTTGTACTGCAGCCCAGCGACAACAAAATTGTATTGCTGACGCCCCAGATTCACGCGCCAAGGTGCCGTTGGCAGATGCACGCCCGGATAATCCGTGGCGCCAAAGTCATAACTTGTAGCGTTAATGGAAACATATCGGTACTCGGTAAACAGATATAAATTTTTATAAATTTCTCCCTTTACACCCGCCTTTATCTGCATGGCGAACGCGGTGCTTGAGGCGTCGGGATCTGAATTGAAATGATTTATTCCCGGCTCTGAAGGGTTGGCAGAGTCTGACCCCTTGATAGACACGAACGCAGCACCTGCACCCACACCAACATAGGGAAAAATCTTGTTCGAGTAAGGGGTTTGAATCGTGAACACCGCATTGGCGAGCAATAGATTAGTTCTCATGGGTATGGTCACATATTGCGTTCCCAAGGCACGGGGCCTGACAGGCATAGTGCCCGTGGGAGAGTATTTTCCAAGAAAAATACCTTCAAGCTCTACCGCAGGCTTCATGCCCCATCTGGATTGCCCAAGGTCCCAGCGACGCCATTCATACCCTGCCTGAACCCCGCCCATGGAGACACGGGTACTGCTTCCGGTGGATCCCTTTGCATTAATGGGCAGCGAGTGGACATCGTTAAGATGCACCGCGCCCTTTTGTTGCAGGCTGGTCGCAATGGCTGCGCCTGTACCACCAAAAAGCCCAACGTATGCCCCTTGATCTGCCTGCGTGTCTGCGGCAAAACATGAGCCGCTGCCAAGCGCGCTGATGAGCAGACACTGCAAATATTTCGAATTCATTGTCTCTCCATTATGATTTTTTTACCGGAAAGACCGGTAGTTACTTCTGTTAGTGGTTGTTGCGCACACCCTGCTGCGTCAATGCACGGCGTCGTTACCTCTGGAGGTGCTTGGCGAACGTACTCAATGCACGGCATGGTTACCTTTAGTTAAACTCCACCCACAGCTGGACTATATGTGCTTGCCGCGATCGTGGCAATATGTTGTAACTGCGCTCTTAACTGCTTTAAATGGTGGCCCCTATGTTTCTGACCCCCAGACAGTTTTTTAATCTCGCAAAGTGCTCCTACAA
Source organism: Alcaligenaceae bacterium (assembly GCA_013416395.1). Taxonomy (GTDB): domain Bacteria; phylum Pseudomonadota; class Gammaproteobacteria; order Burkholderiales; family Burkholderiaceae_B; genus Allopusillimonas. The sequence goes on along the minus strand of JACCEP010000001.1, from coordinate 775,100 downwards.
GGCATGGAGCGACGACTATGCCTCGAGCATGGGCGCAGCCATCGCGTTCTACACTGTATTTTCCATAGCGCCTTTGTTAATCATCGTCATCGCCGTGGCAGGTTTAATCTGGGGCCAGGATGCCGTGCGCGGAGAAGTCATCCAGCAGTTGGGAGGCCTGGTCGGTCAGGACGGCGCCGAGAGTGTGCAGGCACTCATTCGCAGTGCAGACAAGCCCACCCAGGGCATTACCGCGACCATTATCAGCGTCATCATCTTGATCGTAGGGGCCACACGCGTCTTTGCCGAATTGCAGAGCGCACTTGACCGCATCTGGCAAGTGCCGGCGTCGGCTAAGGTCGGGGGCTGGTGGCGCATGCTGCGCGCAAGATTGCTTTCATTGGGCCTGGTGCTGGGTCTTGGTTTTCTGCTTCTGGTGTCCCTGGCCGTAAGCACAGGCTTGGCGGCTCTGGGTAATAGCATGCTCGGGCTGTTCCCTGGCTGGGAGGTGCTGATGCAAGGCCTGAACGCACTCGCCTCACTTTTTATCTCAACCATACTGTTTGCGCTAATCTTCAAATATATGCCACAGGCCTCAATTGCCTGGCGCGATGTCTTTATTGGCGCACTCGTCACGGCGGTTTTGTTTGAGGTTGGCAAGGTGCTGATCGGCTTGTATGTGGGCAAGAGCTCCACCATTTCATCACTAACCGCCGCCGGCTCACTCGTCGTTGTGTTGATCTGGGTTTACTACGCCGCGCAGGTGTTCTTATTGGGCGCCGAGTTCACGTGGTTTTACGCGAACCATCATGGTTCGCGGCGTGTTATGTCAGGGCAGGCGGGCGAGAACGCTCAGGTTGGCGGCGACATTGATCAGGATTGACCTTGCTTCAATGCCATGCGGCGGGTCGTCGCATAGCAAATACTGACATTCGCTTCTCTGAATGACAACGCCCCGGCCGTCCCTATGAACCACCAAGACATACAGCCATCACGCGGGCGCCGCCAACCTTAAAGCCTTAAGCAGTGTGTTGCTGCATAAACGCAAGTGAGCGTTCTTCTGCCATCTTGGCAGCCGCTTCATCGGCATGCACACCGCCTGGTCGGGCGAAAGCGTGATCACAATCTGCATACACGTGTGCTTCCCAGCCCGGCCTGCCTTTGATTGCCTCAAGAATCGTTTCGCGCACCGGTTCCGGCACGTAGGCATCCAGCGCAGCGATATGCAATAGCGTAGGAACCGCTGAAGCAGGCGTCGCAGGAATAAGCTGCTGCAACCCCACACCGTAATAGCTCACTGCACAGTTGACGCCGGCATCGGCGGCCATGCGAACCACAAGTCGACCGCCCCAGCAGTAACCCAGGCCAGCAATACGGTTGTTACCGATTTTATGAGACAGCCAGGTGCGCGCCACCTCCAGGTCGGAGACGGTTAAATCTTCGTCCATGCTTTGCATGAACTCAACACCACGCGCAAAATCTTCGGGGTTGGACGGTTCCAGTTCGACACCGGCCTCTTTGCGCCAGAACAGATCTGGGCATATGACGTTATAGCCAAGGCTGGCCCAACGCTCAGCGGCGGTGCGCATGGCGGCGTTAATGCCGAATATCTCCTGCACCAGCACGATACCGGGTGCGTTTATGGTGGACGCTTCGACGAAGTAGGCGTCAAACTCTTTGCCTTCTTTACTAATCAGGGTGACGTGACTCATATCCTTAACTCCTTATATTGTAGGCACGTAAGGCAATGCCAACGGCTGTCGGCATCACAATGACATTGCCGAGATGGCTCTCGGCAAGCTGCTTATAGTCGGACAAACACTAAGACTGATGCACCTTGCGCAACTGGCGCACAATGCGCTCATTCATCATTTCGGGTGTGCCATCGGTATAACAAAACGCCTTGGCCCAGATAAGCATGCGGTCCAACCCAGCCTGTGGTGTCAGACCGTGAGCACCCATGGCCTGCATGCAGGTTGATATCGCCTGAAGTGTATGATCGTTGGCATATTTTTTTGCCATGGCTGCGATACCCTGTGCATCTTGCCCGGCATCAATGACCTGTGCACCAGCATAGGCAAGCAAACGCATGGCCTCCAAATGTGTCGCCACACCGGCGAGCGACCAGCTTAACCCCTGAAACGCCATCACCGGTTTGCCAAACGCCTGCCTGGATTCACTATAGCCGCAAGCCGTGCTCAATGCGGTATCGAGCATGGCGGCATTTATGGCGGCCACATGAACCCGTGCCTGGTTCACCCCGCGCATCGCAGCATAAAAGCCGTCGCCGGGTGGGTACAGCAACCGCTCTTCGGGGATAAAGCAGTCAGTCAGACAGAACTCACCTACCCCCATGCCCTCAGTGCCGGCGACTGTGTAGGCCGGCTCACGCTTAAACCCTGGGTCGTCTGCAAAGACAATAAACCCGCCCACCCCTTTGGCACCCGCAGTGACATCAGTTTGTGCATAAACAAGAAACACATCAGCCAGACTGGCATTGGTTATCCAAGCCTTTGCGCCATTGAGCAGCCAGCCATTGTCGTGCGGCACGGCTGTAGTCTGCATGGCGGTAAAGTCACTGCCAGACTGGGGCTCGGTCATGGCGGTGCAGCCTATGCGTTCCCCCGCCAGCATCAGGGGCACCAAACTGTCTCGCAAAGCAGGCTGCCCCGAATGCGCAACCCGCGAAACAATGTTGTGATGATTGACCAATGAGAACGCAAACCCGGCATGGTGGCGCGCCAACTCTTCGCACACCCTCATTCTGGTAGAGAAAGACGCCGAGGCGCCCCCCATTTGTACCGGCACCTCAATACCGGCCAGCCCCTCATGACAGGCCCGGCTTAGCAGTTGCCGATGCTCGCCACTGTTAGCGACTGTCGCTTCAGGCAATTGCTGGGCCGCAAACTTGCGCGCCTTGATAATGAGCGTTTGCTCGGATGATGTAAGTGCCGCGTCGAAGCGTTCGCACGTCTGCATGTCAGGCCGCCAGATCGACGATGAGGCGTCCCTTTATCTGGCCCTCCAGCAGCTTATGGGCGGCATCCACGCACTCTTCGAGCGATAGCGTATGCGTGATCGCCGATAGCATGGCCGTGTCTGCTTCCTGTGCGAGGCAATTCCATGCCTGCGTGCGCAAGGCTTCAGGCGCATAAACGCTGTCGATACCGACCAAGGCAATGCCTCGCAAAATAAACGGCGCAACCGTAGCAGAAAAATCTAGCCCTTGCGCCAGACCACATGCGGTCACTGTGCCGCCGTAGCGCGTCTGTGCACACACATTGGCAAGGGTATGGCTGCCGACGCAATCTATGGCACCCGCCCAATGTTCTTTTTGCAGAGGCTTGCCTTTTTCAGACAGCTCGGCTCTGTCGATGACGGCGTGTGCTCCCAGCGACTTCAGACGTTCGGCCTCTGACATACGGCCTGTTGACGCATGCACCTCGTAGCCACGTTTGGCCAATAAGGCCACAGCAAAACTGCCCACACCGCCATTGGCTCCGGTGACCAATACAGGGCCATCTGCTGGTTTTACCGCCTGACGCTCAAGCGCAAGCACAGACAACATGGCGGTATAACCGGCAGTACCTATGCCCATGGCATTCTTTGCGCTCAAGGCCTCTGGCCTGCGCGTCAGCCAGGCGGCTGGAACGCGTGCACGTTGTGCTAAACCACCCCAATGCAGCTCGCCCATGCCATGGCCATTGACGATGACCTCGCTTCCTTCAGGAAAGTTGGCATCGCTGCTGTGCACGACGGTGCCAGCCAGATCAATGCCAGGCACCATGGGCCATTTTCTGACGACGGGGCTGCGCCCGGTAATAGCCAGACCATCTTTGTAATTGAGCGTGGAATAAGCAACCTGAATTTCCACCTCACCTTCGGGCAAGTCAGCCGGATCGACCTGCTCTATGCCTGCAAGGGTTGATCCATCTTCTGCTTTACGCAACATAATTGCTTTGAACACGATCGAAATCTCCTGAACCAGACTAGTCTGAGTATTGAATAAAAAATTTTTATGAGGCCAGGCTGGCAAAAAAACAGCTGGCAAACAGGCGCATAGGTTGTGAGCAGCCTAGACCAGTCTATTAGTAGGGTCAAGCAAGGCCAGCGTATCACTTCGCTACATTCACCATCACAAAAATCTGGCTGGCGCACCGTGCGCAGGGCCACCCGGTATCATAGGGCAGTCCATCACATTATCAATGCGTTCAAACTCATGAATACAGAGCACTCACCCACACCACGAAAAATTGCCCTCATTGGTTTCGGCTCCATCGCCCAAGACGTCTGGGCCGGCCTGGAGCAATTTGATCCACTTCCCACCGACTGGGCGGTCGTTTTGCGCCCCACAAGCAGTCGCCGTCGCGAAGTCCCACAAACCCTGACAACGCTCGGCACACTGGACGAACTGCTAGCCTGGAAGCCAACCCTCGTCATTGAAGCGGCCAGTCAGGGAGCAGCATGTGAGCATGTTCCTGCGCTTCTTGAGCATGGTATTGACGTGTTGATGACCTCGGTCGGCGCGCTGGCCGACGGTGCAACCTACATGGCCATGGTCGACGCGGCCCGCAAAGGCCGAAGCCGTTTGATTATTCCTGCGGGGGCTGTCGCATCACTCGATTATCTGGGCGCCCTGGGCAATATCGCGTCTGTCAGTGTGGAATATGAATCACGCAAGCCTGTGGCCGCATGGCGTGAAGAGCTACGTGCACTCGGCATAGACCCCGACACGCTGGATGAAGAAGTTGAACTATTTGCAGGCAGCGCCAACGAGGCCGCCCTGCGCTACCCCAAAAACCTGAACGTTGCGGCCACGCTCGCACTGGCTGGTGTAGGCATGGCGCAAACACGGGTGCGTGTGGTTGTTGACCCGCGCGCAGCAGGCAACCAGCATCGCGTCAAGGTACAGAGCGCATTGGGCACACTGGAAACCACACTGGTCAACAACCCTTCGCCAGGCAACCCGAAAACATCCTGGATTGTGTCGCAAAGCGTTATTCATGCGGTCAGGCGCCAGTTTGCTACGGTGCTTATTGGCGGGTAAAAGACGTGCGACCTCGTGTTGTTTGCAGTTGGCGTCCGTGCCGTGGCGAATCTGCACCGGGTCGATATTGATATTGATATTCGAGCAAAAAGAAATCACTAATAACTGACACCCATAACGTCATAAGGTTATCTTCGTTCCATAAACACCGGTTGGCTCATTAGAATCTGTATACCGATGCTTCCCTTGTTGAGGCGTCCAACCTATAGGTCTTTCAATGAGCCGTCTTACCATTCACACTGCCGACTCGGCCCCTCAAGAATCTCAGCAGCGTGTTGCCGGTGCCCTCAAGGCCAACGGCTTCTTGCCCAACCTCATCGGCGTGCTGGCCAATGCCCCCGCTGCACTCGAAACCTACCAGGTGGTGGGCGCCATCAATGGCAGCACAAGCCTGACACCCGCAGAGCGTGAGGTGGTTCAGATCACCGCCGCCACGCTAAATGATTGCGGCTTCTGCGTCGCCGGCCACACCAAACTGGCACTCAAAAAACTGCACATGCCTGAAGATGTGGTGGACGCGTTGCGCTCAACCGAAGCGCTCGGCGACCCTAAACTTGATGCACTCGCCCGGTTTACCGTGGCTATTATTCAAAAGAAAGGCCAGGCGTCTGATGAAGAGCTGGCGGCATTCCGTTCAGCTGGCTACAACGATCAGCAATCGCTGGAAGTTGTGCTGGGCGTGAGCCTGGCCACGCTGTGCAATTACGCAAACGGCCTGGCCCAAACACCCATCAACCCCGAGTTGCAGCCCTTTGCCAACGCCGATCTGAAAGCCTTCGCCTGAGGGCGACTGCCCATAGCCCGACGGCCCTTTACCTGCATACACGCAAGGAAAACGCAGTGAGCAATAAAGCCCAGGCCACCGGCCTACTTGATTCCGTTATAGCGCTGGTCAAGACCGATCTGGTTCCCCTGGCTAGCGCCATTGATCAGCAAGGCGTCTACCCGGCAGACTTTCTGCACAAGCTGGGCGCCCTGGGCGGTTTTGGCGCCACCGCGCCTGCCGAGCTCGGCGGCTCTGGTCTGGGCCTGGCCACGCAAAATGACATCATTACGCAAGTAGGCCAAGAGTGCGGTTCCACCGCCTTTCTGGTGTGGTGCCAAACAGCCTGCGTCGGCTACCTGCTGCACACAAATAACCCAATCGCACGCACACGTTATCTGCGTGCAGTGGCCAGTGGTGAAAAATTATCGGGCACCGGCATGTCCAACGCCGTAAAGCACCTGGCAGGCATTGAACGCATACACCTGAACGCCAGGCGTGACGGCGATGACTACATCGTTACCGGGTCGCTGCCCTGGGTTTCCAACGTGGGGGAAGAACACCTCGCCATGGTGGCTGCTGCTGTGGAAGACGGCGGGTATGTCATGCTCGTGGTGCATGGCAATGCCGAAGGTGTCAGCCTGCATCCATGCCCTGAGTTCGCAGGGCTGGAAGGCACCCAAACGCTGAACATTCGCCTGAAGAATGCGCGCATCGACGCCGGCGATGTCCTTGCACACCCAGACCAGTTTGACCACTACCTGTCGCGCATCAAGCCAGGCTTTGTACTCAGCCAGACAGGCATGGGCTTTGGCGTAATCCAGGCTTCACTCAAAACCATACGTGAAAGCAATGCCGCGACCGCACACGTAAACCAGTATCTCGATGATCAGGGCCAAGACCTCTCCCACGCCCTGCAGCAATTGCAAGAACAGGCACACACACTGGCCGCGCAGGCCGACGTCGGACGGGCTGCTGTTCTTGATGTGTTGAAACTGCGGGCGGCCACGTCTGAGCTCACACTGCGCGCCGCCAATTCGGCAATACTGCATGCGGGTGCCAAAGGATTTTTAATGCGCCACCCGGCCCAACGCAGGCTACGCGAAGCGGTGTTTGTTGCGATTGTCACGCCCGCACTCAAGCACCTGCGCAAAGAAATCGCCGCTCTCGAAGCAGACCACTTGCAGACTGAGGCGGCCTGATGCAGCAATGGATGTGCAGCCCTTGCGGCCTGATCTACGATGAGGTCACAGGCATGCCCGAAGAAGGCATTGCGCCAGGCACCCGTTTTGAAGACATCCCCGATGACTGGGTATGCCCCGACTGCGGGGTCAGCAAGGCCGAGTTTTTCTTGATACCGGCGTGACCATGACTGCGCCACCAACTTCACAGCCCGCCGCTGTACTCGAGGCCCGGCATATCCAGCTAAGCTATCTTCGTTCGGGTGAAGCACCCAACATCGTGTTGCGCGACTTTTCCGTACACCTGGCCGCTGGAGAGGTTGTTGCCATTTTGGGGCCAAGCGGTGTGGGCAAGTCATCGTTACTGCGGGTGCTCGCAGGTCTGCAAACGCCTGATCAAGGCGTTGTGCGTATACAGGGCGAAGTGTTGCAAGGGCCTCACCCCAGATCCAGCTTTGTGTTTCAGGATCCAAGCCTGCTGCCCTGGCTGACGCTGGAAGAAAACATAGGGTTCGGCCTGGATTTCAAACACCAGCCGCTGATCGAAAAAACCCAGAAGCAGGCCCGCGTGCAGGCAGCCATAGAAGAAGTGGGCCTGGTTGGCGCAAATACACGTTACCCCTCTGAGTTATCAGGTGGTATGGCACAGCGCACCGCACTGGCGCGCAGCCTGGCCCGCAGGCCCGAGATTCTGCTGCTGGACGAACCCTTTAGCGCACTCGACGAACTTACTCGCAGTGATATGCAGCAGTTGCTCAGACAGATCATCGACAAGCACGAAGCCGCCGCCATCCTGGTTACCCACGACATTGACGAAGCGCTGGTTCTGGCCGACCGTATTCTGCTGATCGGCGACTACCCCGGCAGACTGATCGGCGAATGGCAGATCGAGCAGCCTTACCCACGTGATCTGATCGACCCGGCGCTTACCCAGATCCGCATCGAGATCATGAAGTTACTGAGAACACATCGGCGCGGCGCATTGCGTGTGCACAACACCGATGCCGGGCAACAGCCCGCCACAATGGCCTGAGGGCCGCTCTTTATATTTGCAAGGAACCGCAATGACCACGCCCAGTTCAACAGGCAACCATTCTGACGCAAGACGCCAGTTTCTCAAGCTCTCGAGCCTGTTTAGCGTCATGGGTGCCCTGCCACTGCTGCAAATGCATAATGCAGCGCGCGCTGCTGAACCGAACGCGCCACTGCGCATAGGCTACTTGCCTATCACCGACGCAACACCACTGCTCGTGGCACATCACAACAATATTTTCCAGGACCAGGGGCTGCAAGTAGAAAAGCCACGACTGTTCCGCAGTTGGGCGCAGCTGGTCGAAGCCTTTCTGGCCGGGCAAGTAAACGCGGTTCACCTGCTCTCGCCCATGACAATATGGGCCCGCTATGGCAGCAAATCTGGTGCCAAGGTTGTGGCATGGAACCATATGTCGGGGTCAGGGTTAACCGTGCAGCCTCAGATAAACAGCCTTACCGACCTGGGCGGCACAACCGTCGCCATCCCTTTTTGGTATTCACTGCACAACGTCGTGCTGCAACACCTGCTCAAAAGCCAGGGCCTTGAGCCTGTAAGCGACGGCGACCCGGGGCCGAAACAGGTAAAGCTGGTGGTGATGGCGCCATCCGACATGGTGCCGGCGCTGGCAAGTAAGCAGATTTCAGGATACATCGTTGCCGAGCCCTTCAACGCCAATGCAGAAGCCCTGAAAATCGGCAAACTGCTGCGTTTCACGGGTGATGTCTGGAAAGACCACGCCTGTTGCGTGGTGCTTATGCATGAGCAAGACATAAACCAACGTCCTGACTGGACACAAAAAGTGGTGAGCAGCATTGTGCAGGCACAGCTGTGGATTCAGGAAAACCGCCAGGAAACAGCAAAGATACTGTCACGCGAAAACCCTCAGAAATATACCCCGCATACATATGAGTCGCTGGTCAACGTGCTGGACCCCGCCCGCATGGACCTGGCACTGTATGAAGGTGCCGGCGCCATCGTCAACAAAGACTGGAACGAAAAGCGCATAGACTTTCAGCCCTACCCCTTCCCCAGTTATACCGAAGAGCTGGTACGCAAGCTAAAGACCACCCTGGTATCAGGCCAGAATACGTTTCTGCAAAATCTGGACCCGGCATTCGTTGCCACAGACCTGGTCGACGACCGTTTCGTCAAGAAAGCAATTATCGACAACGGCGGCATGGCAGCCTTCGGCCTGCCCGAATCGTTCGTGCGTCAGGAAACCATTACGACTTAGACCATGCGCTCATCTATTGCACAACAACCTCTTCATGAACTACCGCGCAGGGCCACCCAGACTAAGGGTGCCAAAGCACACACATCCAAGACCTACGCAAAAGCGGGCTACAGCCTTGCGGGCCTGTTGGTTCTGGCGGTTTTATGGAGTCTTGGCACGCGCTGGCTGCAATCCAGTATCCCTCTGGCCGCACAGTTGGGGCCACAACAAACGTTTGCCAGCCTGTACGAGCTGATTACAAGCAATCAACTGACGACGCATACCGTCGTCAGCCTGCAGCGCGTTCTGACCGGGCTGCTGCTCGCGCTGGTAATAGGCGTGCCCACCGGCCTGGCAGTGGGTGGCTCGCGCCTGCTGGAAAACGCCACGGGCAGCGCCTTCCAGTTCCTGCGCATGATCTCGCCGCTATCGTGGATGCCCATTGCTGTGATGGTGTTCGGTATTGGTGATGCACCCATCTATTTTCTGCTGACCTTTGCGGCCGTGTGGCCCATCATGCTAAACACCGCAGCTGGGGTGCGCCAGCTCGACCCAAAGTGGCTGTTGCTTGCACGCAGCCTTAGCGCAACGCGTTCGGAGATACTGTTTCGTATCGTCGTGCCCGGCATCCTGGGCCACATACTGACCGGCGTGCGGCTGGCCATCGGCATTATCTGGATTGTACTGGTGCCTTGCGAAATGCTGGGAGTAAGTTCAGGCCTGGGTTATTTCATTCTTGATACCCGCGACAGAATGGCGTATTCAGAACTCATGGCTGTCATCGTGCTCATCGGCGCACTGGGCTTTATGCTGGACACCGTTGCGCAAAAAATCTACCAGCACTGGTCGCGCAAGCCCGGCAGCCGTTAGTGGCAGCGGGGTCACCCAGATGGCAGCCTCTATCATCCGCAACGACGGCTGAAGTAGCTGTGCGATATCTGAAGCTTTCCTGAAAAGACGGTACTATCCGTGCAAACAGGAGGGTTGACGTGGTACTAGGTGCACGAATCGTATGGTTGCTGTGGCCGGCATTGCTCTGCATCGCCTCGGTGCTGGCGTACGCATTCCATTCGTATCTGTTTGAGCACTATTTACCCAGCTCCAACCCCGAAGCCATTGCCCGCTTTAGCACGATCATCGCGTTCTATTCATTTGCGTGGCTGTTGGCGCGCATCGCTGCGCTGGCCCTAGCGCCCAAGAACAAGCAAAAGCGGCGAACACCCAAGCTATTGCGCGAAATGATTTCAGCCACCCTGTTCACGATTGCTACGGTCGCGACCATAGGGCTTTTTCTGGGGCAATCGGCCGGTGGCGTGCTGGCGAGTTCAGGGCTGATTATTGCAATTTTGGGCTTTGCCATTCGCAACGTGCTGGCAGACGTGCTGTCGGGAATTGCCATTGGCGTTGAAGCGCCCTTTCGCATTGGCGACTGGGTAGAGTTTGACTCGACGATTCAGGGGCGTGTGACCGAAATAGGGTGGCGTACCACGCGTATTTTGACGCCTAACGATACCTACATGATTTTGCCCAACAGCCAGATCTCGCGCCAGATGCTCACCAACTACAGCGCACCTCGCAAGCATTTTCAGGCTGATCTCGAAATAATACTGGGGCATGATATTTCTATTGCAGAAGGCAAGCAGTTGCTGTTTGATGCCGCCATGTCCACAACCCCAAAAGACGAACTTGGCTCTTGGCAAAAGCCACTCGTACGCGCCACCGCTTATGCCGTCGAGGGCGTCACCTACACCATCAAATACTGGGTACCACGGTTTTCTGACAGCATAAACTGCAAGGATGCCATGTTGGTTGCCATCGACACTGCCATACGCGAGAAAGGCCTGTCGCCACCTGTCAGTCGCGCAAAGCTCATGATTAACAAAGCGCTAAAAGGTTCTGGCGAGCAAAACGCCTAAAACTAAAGGCTTGAAATTTCGCGTTTGATGGGCGGCGAGAAAAAATTAAAATCGGCGCGGTTTGTCTGCGGCCATGCAAATTGGTTGTAAATGCGCCGTAAAGGAAGGTCGCACTCTGACACATCAAGCAAAGTGTTCAGTCATTAGAGACTGGCTCCTCCGTCAACAACCATCAGCAAACCCGTAATGTAGCTAGAGTCTTCTGACGCTAAAAACAGAGCGGCGTTAGCGATATCGGTAGGAGATCCTTGACGCCCCATGGGACAGCGCGAATCTCTTAGGCGATGTTCCTCTGCCGCCTCAACTTCATCCTTAAACAGCGCGTCGGCGTGGGGGGTGCGAATCATGCCAGGGACGATGCAGTTGCACCGGATCTGATCAGCGGCATATTGCCGGGCGATGACCTTAGTCATGTGATTTAAGCCAGCTTTGGACGTACTGTATGAAAGAAACTGCATAGGGCTCCACTTCAGGCTTGCAGTCGACGATACATTGATAATGGAGCCATTCTTCTGTTTCTGCATGTGGGGCAGTACGGCCCTAGCTACGGCCATCGCGCCTCTCACATTAATAGTCATCACGCTGTCCCAATCAGCATCAGTCACTTCAAGCAGATCACCCTGCACTTCAACACCAACATTATTGTGCAGGATATCTATCGTCCCAAACCTGGCAGCCACTTCGGCGACGATCCTCTCGATCTGCTCAGTCTTTGTAACGTCAACTTCATATGCTATTGCATTCCCGTTATGCTTTTTTATAAGCTGGGCGGTTTCCTCCGCTGCAGCGAGCACCCTATCTGTACATATCACCACAGCGCCCTCTTCTGCAAACCTCATGGCACAGGCAGCACCGTTTCCGATTTGATCAGCATTACTGAATTGCTTTCTTAGGGTTCCTGCTCCTGTAACCAAAGCGACCTTACCGCGCAGCTTCATTCCTACTTCCTCAAAAACATAAACACTAAGTTTATAAACTCGACAAGTGTCGTAATCCTTTACCTGCCTATCGTGTTAGCCACACAATCGCAGTCATAAGCCTCGTAGAATCAACGTAGATATCCACGTCCGCCGACTTCGTCAATCTCGGCTGAACTGCGCGCCGCCTTTAGGCCGTATATAACGAGGCAACGGTAAACCAGCCTTATGCGCAGCTTCAATTATCGAGTCCTCGATCGCTCCGGCATCACGAATGTTTGCAAATTTATCGTCGATGAAATTAATGTTCGCACCGAATACAACCATGAACCCCTCTGCTAGTTCGGTCGCATCGTCGGGGACTGAAAAAGTGTGCACTGAACCACCAGGCTCATATAGGTAACTACCTGCGGTCTGAGGATCGTCGGGATACTCCAGATAATTCCACTGCCCTTTAGTCGTGAAAAAATGAACTACGCCAGTATGGAAATGTGTTGGAAGCTTTGTGCCCGGAGCGAACTTTCCATACAAAACCCAAACGCCATTTTCACGATCCAGAAACAGAGGAATAATTGACGATCCGGGTGCGCTGCCCGGAACCTCCACACCATCTGATATGTTTACAGAAAGTAGACGCTCTTGATGCGTAATAGATTCAGGTAAAGCCATCTTTAACACTCCTCGTGTTGTAAATTCAGTATTAACAAAGTACCCGACCAAAAGAGGGTGCATACATTTTCATTGCGTCATGATTATTTTCCCGAAATACTCGTTCCACCTCATCAGCTTGAATACTTCGGCAGCTTGCTCCAGGGGCAGGCGCGCGCTGCATCTTCCCAACCTCACTTTCTTCGTTGAATGGGCTCTAGTCCATCCCAACCAACACTGGCGCGTCTAATCTCCTCGAAATACTCCCCCTTTCCACCCGTCATCTCCGAAAGTTCGATTACGCCACTGGGTAGGTCTGGATGGAGAAAGTATCCAAAGCGGCCCCGAGTTCCCATACGGCCACCGTGCCCTTCCACATAGCCCCTTTCATGCAGAACCTTGGCATACTCGTCAAACCGATCTGCGGTCCAGTACGCGACATGCTGCGCACATTCTCCGCCACGCTTAAGCGAATCAAGATATAAGGAGGGAGCATCATCTCGCTGCTGTATCAACTCTATCTGCAGGCTCCCCGAGTTCGCCAAAGCAATTGATAGTTTGGGTGGCTGCGAATTGTTCCCGTAGTATCGAAATTCGGTGGTGCCAACATCTTCCTTGTAAAACCATGGACCAACCCCGAGCACGTCAGACCAATGCTTCATCGCCTTTTCAATATCTGACACTACATATCCGATCTGGCGGACATCCCCAAAATAAATACTCATATTTAGTTCCTTTAATGGCGCTTAATGCGAACGAATCATCAAGACTCAGTTCATGTAAGCACCACCATTAATGTCCAACGTGGTGCCCGTCACATAAGAGCTAAGATCACTGGCCAGAAACAAGCAGCCATTTGCGATCTCATAAGGCCTCCCTGCACGGCGCAAAGGCCAGGCCTGTGCCGATTCATCCTTGCTTTCATCTGAGCGCCCCGTCTTGGAGAAGTCTGTCGTGACCAAGCCGGGAGCAATGGTATTGACGCGAATCCCGTGAGGCCCAAACTCTTTGGCCATTGCGCGAGCCATCCCCAATACACCAGCCTTTGCACCACAATAGTGAGCACCACCGAAAATCCCACCGCCGTTCTGGGCAGACAAAGACGAAATACAAACAATGCTGCCTGATGCTTGTGCCTTCATGGCCGGGATTACCGCCTTCGAGAGGAAAAACACCCCTCTAAGATTCACGCTAGTGATCCTGTCGAACTCGGCTTCGGTAATTTCCTGGAAGGCGGCTTTCTGCGTGATGGCTGCATTGTTGACCAACACATCAATTCTGCCGCCTGACCAGTCCATGACTTGACTGACAGCACGCTGGCACTGCTCCATACTACTGACGTCACACTGTAAAGCTATAACTTTCGATGGGTCTGGACTAATGTCGTGGGCTGACTCTTTCAAGCTGGTTTCATCCAGATCGAGAACGGCTACACGAGCACCATGCTCAACAAAAAGCTGCGCCGTAGCCTTCCCAATCCCCTTCGGATGGGCTGCGCCAGAAATTATGACAACTCGATCTTCAAGCAGTCTCATACATATCTCGTCCAATGATCTGGGCAGGCGCGCCGAAAGTCGGCACGTCTGCTTTCTGAACCGGTTGCAATGCTCACCTACTGAGGCTGGATCCCCGCTTCTACAGCAATCGCCTTCCATGCAGCGATGTCCTCCACATTGGCTTTCTCATGTGTAGGGCCAGCTATATACCTGGCAGTAATGCCAAGGGTCAGCAGCTTCTTCACAACTTCTGGTTCCTGCAACACTTTTTCGAGTAATGTTGAGAGCTTGTTCACAATGGGTTGGGGGGTACCTGCAGGGACATACATGGCCCAATTCAACTCGCGGTCAAAGTCCACACCTTGTTCCGGATAACTGGCTACGTCTGGCAAACTTGAAGCGCGGCGCGTACAGACAGCCAGCGCCTTAACTTTGCCATCACGCACAAATGGCAAGCCGGTTGCTATGTCTACTATCCCAACACTGACATGACCGCCAATAACATCAGTCACAACCTGAGTGGTGCCCTTATAAGGGACGTGCTGAAGTTTTAAATGGCTTTTGTGAACCAAGACTTCCCCACAAAAATGCCCCGTCGAGCCCATTCCCCAGCTGGCGTATTGAATCGGTTCCGCCTTCGAGTCTGCCAACTTTTTCAGCTCGGCAAGGTTATTCGCTGGAAAATCATTAGCCGCGATAATGATGATGGGAGATGTACCTATAGCTCCGATGGATGTAAAGTCCTTGACGGGGTCGTAAGGAAGATCGCGATACACCGATGGAGACAGGACATGAGTGGTCATGCCCCCGATGGTGATCGTATAACCATCGGCTGCAGATTTAGCGACGGCATTAATTCCAATTGTGCCGCCGGCACCCGGTTTGTTTTCAACGACTACGGGTTGTTTAAGTTCTTCAGAAAAACGGGCGGCCAAGACGCGGCCCAATGTGTCTCCTCCCCCTCCTGCTGAGAAAGGAAGCAGCATGCGAATAGGGTGGGTTGGGTAATCGTTGGCCGCCGCTGCTGAGGCAAGAAAGAGCGAGGATAAAAGCAATGTCGATAATATGTTTCTCATTTTGAGTCTCCTTTGTCTTACATTTTTAGATGTTGTGCTCACAATCTGTAGCACCCTTCAGATAAAGCCGGTGCATTGTTACCGCCGTAAAGAATGCTGCGGATGCTGTTGATGGCTGCTGCAGATTACTTTTTCGTGAATGCTTTTTCCCGTTGCATCAAAGCAACCCCAGTGCGCGTAGCTTGGCGTCTTGACACGAATAGGGTCGCTCACAGATGATTTTGTTCGAGCCCTGCGCGAACTCAAACGATGCCGCCATGCGTACACGAAATTTTCGGCCAGTAGGTTCGTAGATCTTTCCATTTACCGAAAACACACCCTGATGCGTTCCTTCAAGCCAAAACTCCACCAAGACCACATCGGTGTCATCTGCAGCGCCAATAGCAATAATTTCGTTCTTAAGATCGGGGAAAGCGTCGCGCGAAGAATGGAAATAACCCAGTACCTCTTTGGCACCATCAAAAACTGCCCCTGTTGCGTGCATTTCATAACGGGGGTGCTCGAAGGTATCAATCACTTTGTCCCACTCATGCGTACACTCAAGCGCCATATGATCTTTCACCGTCTGGATTCGTGCAGCCTGTAGATTGCCTAACATTAAGATAGCCTCGTCACTCTGAAATTGAAAAATTGATGCATGCCAAGCTCTTAAAAAAACACTTTAAAATGAATAAATGTGGAAACGTTTCCACAATATTATGGGATTAAACTAATTCAGTAAAAATTGGGGTATACCCTTATCAATACGGTTCAATTCGTGGGATCTAAGCATCAATTCTTCTTTACATAGAATTGACTTAATTTAAGCTTTTGAATAAAAAAGAAACAAACCGATCACAAACTGAACGTTTCCACACAATGGCGTGACTAACATATAAACAGTACTATTTGCTCCAATCGTGAGTTCAGGCTAAACAGACGCGCCATGATCGGTAGTACCATTGCGTGAAGACAGTAACTGGTTTTCAGACTGTCCAAGTTCTCGTTCGAGCGCTACCCGCTATTTAAAATCTGGTTGCTTTATCACGCTCAACAACACAGAACCAGCGGCTTACAGATGGTTCTGGCGCTACTAAGCAACGCTCAGCGTTCTTTGGTACAGAGTGAGTTAAAGAAAGCCAACCACACCCAGCTCCCAAACTGCCTGGTATCAGCCCAAGAAGCTTAGAGAGAAGACATATGGCGCGACAATTGTTCGAGGTTACACAATGAAGGTTCGGGTCACTATCAGAGAAGTAGCCAAAGAAGCGGGCGTCTCACTCGGAACCGCCTCTCGCGCGCTAAACCGCACTGGTCGTGTCAGCGACAAGGCAATCGCAGCGGTCACCAAGGCCGCGCGTCAACTCGGATACGAACCCGACGCAGTTGCGCGCAGCATGCGTACCCGCTCATCAGGGGTCATTGGCCTTCTGGTATCCGACCTCGCTAACCCTCTGTATGCGACGATCATCACAGCAGCAGAGACTACATTTCAGGAAGCAGGTTACGCCCTGCTTGTAGCGAGTACCCACAACGAACGAACACGCGAGAAAGTTTTAATCGACGCCTTTCGGGGCCGGCGAGTGGACGGCATTATCATGGGGCCTTGCGAAACTGAGTCGCCCGAATTGGTCCAGCGTCTTGCCAAGGATCTTCCTGTTGTCGCGCTCGATCGAGACGTTGGACCAGGTTCGACGGGCATACAGGTAGACCACTATGGTGGCGCCAAACAAGCAACCGAGTACCTACTAAATCTTGGACATCGACGCATTGCCATGCTAACTCCAGGGTTAGACTTGCGGCCCGGCAGGGATCGAATCGCCGGATTTGAAGCCGCTTTCCAAGGGCGTGGGCTAGAGCCTCTATCAAAGCTTATTCGCGCCGAAAAATCGTCTATGGAGTTTGCTTTCAGCGATGCGTTATCTCTGATTTCGTCAGAAGATGGGCCGACAGCATTTATCTGCCTGGGAACACGAATACTTGCAGGCGTACTTCAGGCCATACGCCATTCTGGTCGCTCAGTGCCCGACGACATAAGTGTGATCAGCATTGGCGATACCGACTTGTCCCAGCTCTTCAGTCCAGCAATCACCGCACTAAGATGGGACCTTAGCGTTGTCGGCGAAGTAGCCGCTCAGTTGATTCTCAAGCAAATTGATCGGCAGCACAATGTAGAGCCGCCAGAGCATGTCCGGATCGCGACTCAACTGGTTTTCCGTCAATCATGCGGACCGGTGACGCTACCTGCAATGTCGCAACAGTGACCAAACATGGGCATTGCGCTAAGGCTGCCGCTACCGCGAACAAGTTACACATGTCTTCAATAAGTGTGCGATCTGTCTCGCTATTATGGGAGCAGGCGCCACCGCACCACCCTCACATCTACCGTCACCGTCAACGAGGTCAGTGCCTGCGCTGCCTTACGGCCTTCGGCGCTGGCGCGGTGCAGGTGCGGTGTCATGGCAAGCAGGTCAGTAATCTGTTCGTTACCGACAATAGTGAGTGGATACTGAATGGTGTCGACCGCCTGTAACGAAAACCCTTGGGGTGTAGACGCTTCCGCGCTGCGAGCCGGCTTGAGCGTGGGGTAAATGATTTCACGCAACTCTCGCAGATGATCGGCCCCCGCATCTACCTGCACCAGCACGCCACCTGGTTTTAGTACTCGTGAAAACTCCGGGTAAACAGGAAAGCCGAACACGCACAGCACGCGATCAATGGAGGCATCGAGTATGGGCAGGTTGGCATTACTTCCCACCACCCAGCGGACGTGTGCGCATTGCTTGGCTGCCGCCAGAACAGCCCATTTGGAGATATCAAGCCCAACGACGGTAAGGCGCTGACGCGGGTTTAACTCGCTTGCGAGTTGGCGCAGGTAATACCCCTCGCCGCACCCTGCGTCCAGAAGCGAGGTGGCGGCATCGAGTGGCAGGCCTTCCAACGCAGCAGCGGCGGTTGAAATGGCTACAGCGTGGTAGCCACCGGCATTCAGAAACCGCCTGCGAGCGGCGACCATTTCTTTGCTGTCACCCGGATCGCGCGAGCGCTTGTTTTGAACAGGCAGCAGATGGGTGTAACCCTGGCTGGCAATATCAAAGCTGTGGCCCGCATTGCATCGCCACGTTTTACCGTCGCAATGCAGTGCATTGCCATCCAGCGGACAGGCAAGCGCCTCAAAGGGTGTCATCATGAACACGTATCAGAAAACCGCCAGTTTATTAGGTTTTCGGATGCGATAGGGTCACGACACTAAACCCCTTGAACCACAATGGCATTCGTCGATGCGGCAATGTGTCTGAGCGCACGGGCCTGAGCATACTCAGGCGAGTCAAGCCACTGCCTGGCTATTTCAACGGACGGAAACTCCAGCATCACAATACGGCGCGGCGACCACTCCCCCTCCAGCACTTCTGGCTCGCCCCCACGCACCACAAACTTTCCGCCGTATGCAGCGATCGAAGGCGGCACCAGTTTTTTGTATTCGTTGTACTGCTCGGCGTCGGTCACATCAACATCAAAAATGGCATAGGCAGTCATGCTTGACTCTCCTGATAGTGGGTAAATACGCAAATGCTCAGACAGCCTCTGGGCGCAACTTCATCATGCGTAAGGGGTTGTACTCGATGACTGTTTCACCATGCTGGTTAATAACCTTGTTCAGTGTTCTGGCGTGACCACGATGGCCACTGGAGGCTTTGCGCAACTCAATGACCTCACACTCAACATGAATGGTGTCGTCAACCAGTGTAGGCCCTTTTACATCGATTTCAGCATTAAGAAATGCCAGACCCGTATGCTGCATACTGGGCGTAAGCAAGCCCTCAGCATATGCATACACCAGGGCAGCCGGTACCGGGCGCCCCCGTATGGCCATGCCCTCACGCGCGTGCGCGTTTGCAAACAGTTCTTCGTTCAGCCAGCTGATATTCACGAAGTTAACCAGATCAGCCTGGGTAATCGTACGCCCAATGGTCTTGAACTTAAAACCCAGCTTCAAATCATCCCAATAAAAGCCGTGCCCAATTGTGGTGATGTCTTGTGTCATGCCGTTATGCCTTTTATACAGTGTCAAAGTAAAGTCAAACCAATACGGTGAACGGTGAACGGTGCGGGTCGAGACGTTAGCCGCCGTTGCCGTTGCCGTTGCCGTTGCCGTTGCCCAATCAGGGTATGCTTAATTGCAATCTGCTGAGGCGTGCCAATTACCGACGCATGGCCAGCGCCGCCTGCTTCAGCGAAGAGGATGTCCAGAACGGAGCAATCGCGATCACAACGCACACCATGGAAAACATAAAACCCGCCCGATAGCCACCCGTTACGTCGTGCAAAACCCCAGAAACCAACGACCCCGTGGCTGCGCCCATCGACATGCACGCATAGATCACGCCATAAATGGTTGCCAACCCGGCGCCGGGAAAAATTTTCGCGCACAGGCCCGATACCACGGGGCCACGAGCGCCTTGCGCGATACCAAAAAACCCAATAAACGTAACGAGCAACCAGGGCGAGGGGTTATGCGACAACCCCAGCAATGACGCAATCCCAATCAGGGTGAACACAAAGCTGCCCGCTACGGTACGTCGATACCCTATGCGATCAGCCAAAGCCCCTGATGCCATCACGCCGCCAACCGACAACATCCCGGCCACCCCGTATGCACTGGCCGCCTGCAGCGGTGCCATGCCGGTTTCAACAAGAAAGGCGATGGTCTGAACCAAAATGGTGTACATGGCCAGCCCGGTAAAACCAAACACTTGCGCCAATGACCAGAAGGCCGGCCTTCTGATGGCCGCACGCAACGTACCTTTGGCTGAGGCGGCTTCATGTTTGCGCGCCTGCGAGAAGTCGTCGGTGTGCACCCCGACGCGAGGCCCGGCCCACAATGCCTTCCAGGGAATCAGCACAATCAACGGCAAAAGCACCAACAACGCACCACCGAGAACATGGTACGCATCTCGCCACCCAACCGATACGCTCATGTACTGCGCCAGCGGAACGATTAATAGCGTGCCGCAACCCAGCCCGGCATAGGCGATGCCCAAGGCTGTTCCTGTGTTGCCTCGAAACCAGCGGCTAATCAGGCTGGCCGCAGGAACCATGCCCAAAGATGCCACGCCCAGGCCCCCCGCAACACCTACGCAAAGGTAAAACTGCCAAAGGTGGTTAAGACTGCCTGCCGTCACGTAAGCCAGCCCTAAACAGCCCAAGCCGCATGAGTAAACAACACGTGGCCCGAATCGATCAAACAGCATCCCCACAAACGGTGCGGACAAGCCCGTGGCTAGCATGTAAACAGAGTACACGCTGGATATTTCAGATCGATTCCATCCGAACTCGGCAGAGAGCGGAAGAATAAACACAATATAGGTGTCGCCTACCCCACGACCAATGGCGTTGAAGACAAAGCCAAGCAACAGTGCCAGCCCCGCCATGCGCGCATCTGAACGTTTGTGGTCGGTGTTTGCTGGGGTGAGCGTCATCGTGTTCTTTAAGGATTGACGGGAAGCCGCTTCATGAACGCCGAGCGAATGCAAAGACAAACGATTTCACCACGTTGATTTATGCCCTTGTGCTCGAACTCGATAATGCCTGCGTCGTTGCGCGACTTGCTGGTACGCGTCGAGATCACTTTCGTCTCGACCCTGATGGTATCGCCATGAAATACAGGATGAGGAAACCGAACGTCTGACATACCCAGATTAGCAATCGTAGTACCCAGGGTGGTGTCGCTGACGGTAAGGCCAATGACCAAACCCAACGTAAATAGGCTGTTGACCAGACGTTGGCCAAATTCTGTTTTGGCAGCGAACTCGGCATCCAGATGTAAAGGTTGCGGGTTCATGGTCAACGTCGAGAACAGCGTGTTGTCCATTTCGGTAACAGTGCGCGTAATGGGGTGCTTAAACACATGCCCCACTTCAAATTGTTCGTAATACAGCCCAGACATTTAATTCTCCTTGAACCCGCTCTTGTGCCTCACATACCGGCAAAGGTGATCATCAATACGATTTAGGCAGGCCAAGCACACGCTCGGCGATGTAACACAGAACAAGTTGTGGGCTGATCGGGGCGATGCGTGGAATCAGTATTTCGCGCAGATAGCGCTCTACGTGATATTCCTTGGCATAGCCGAAACCACCATGCGTCATCACCGCTGTTTCGCAGGCCTTGAAGCCCGCCTCGCCTGCCAGGTATTTGGCCGCATTCGCCTGAGCGCCTGCCGGCAGCCCTTTGTCATAAAGCGAGGCGGCGTTATACATCATCAGGTTTGCAGCTTCTAGCGCCATCCAGCTTGCCGCAAGCGGGTGTTGAACGGCCTGATTCTTGCCAATAGGGCGTCCAAAGACCACACGCTCATTGGCATAGTTTGTTGCACGCGCTATGGCAGCGTGACCCAGGCCAACAGCTTCGGCGGCAATCAAAATGCGCTCGGCGTTCATGCCGTGCAGAATGTAGGTAAACCCTTTGCCTTCTTCACCAATACGATCCTCAACAGGCACCTTAAGGTTGTCAATAAAGAGCTCGTTGGAGTCCACACATTTGCGCCCCATTTTGTCGATTTCCTGAACTCTGACAAAATCCCGATCGAGGGTGGTGTAGAAGAGGCTAAGGCCTTCCGTGTGTTTTGTGACTTCTTCCAAAGGCGTAGTTCGCGCCAGAATCAGCATTTTCTCGGCAACTTGAGCGGTAGATATCCACACTTTGGCGCCGCTCAACACGTAATGATCCCCCTGGCGTTCGGCTTTGACTTTCAGTTGTGTTGTATTGAGCCCGGTGTTGGGCTCTGTGACAGCAAAGCACGCTTTCTCAATGCCCTGAACCAGGGGTGGCAACATGCGTTGCTTTTGCTCTTCAGTGCCAAACTGCACAACCGGGTTCAAGCCAAAAATATTCATGTGTACTGCCGATGCACCGCTCAGCCCCGCCCCCGATCGGCTAATGGTTTGCATCATAATTGCCGCTTCGGTAATACCCAGGCCTGACCCACCATATTCTTCAGGAATGCAGATTCCCAGCCAGCCATCCTTCGCCAATGCCTGATGAAAGTCATACGGAAAGTCGCCGTGTGTGTCTTTCTCGAGCCAGTATTGGTCATCAAAGCGTTCGCATATTTTTGCAATCGCGTCGCGTATGGTCTCTTGCTCGGAACTGAGGGAAAAATCCATGGTGTTCGTTTCCAGGTAATTTGTGATTGATAACGCAACCGTCTTCGCGCCAGGGCGCACTAACACACGCTTGCCCACGGCCAAGGCAAGCGTGCTAGCGGTCTTTACTTACTTGTTTGCCAAGGCTGCCTCAAAGCTTTTAAGCACTTCGGTGCCAGGCTTGCCGCGCTCGTCGAGCGCCTTCGCCCATTGTTTACTGACATCCGCCCTGCTCTTATCAATGGCCTGGCGATCGTCGCCAGAAAACGTAACCAGCTTGACGCCTTTGCTGCGCAACTTTTCTATGTTGGATTCAGTTTCTTCATCCGTCATTCGGCATGCTCTCTGCGTGGCCTTCACCCCTGCCTCGGCCATGGCTTTCTGAACGTCAGGTGACAACTTTTTCCACCGGGCCTCACTGATAATGTAGGTGAGCGCCGCGCTGCCAAAGTTTTCACCTGTTGTGCCGTATTTCGTGATGACGGGCAAGTCATACGAGATCATGCTGGCATACGGAAACAACATCCCATCAAGCGTGCCGCGCGAAAGTGACTCATACAACTCAGGCGCCGCCATACGCACCGGAACGCCTCCAAAGCTGCGTACTGTGGCCTCCATGGCGGCACCTGCCGTACGTATTTTGAGCCCCTTCAGATCGCTGATGCTTTCCAGTGGCTTCTTTGCAGAAAAGGCCTGGTACGGGGGCACCACCAACGCAAACATTAAACGCACGCCGTTGGGTGCAAACTCTTTCTGCGCCAAAATGCCATCGCCCTGAGCCAGCTTTAAATAAGCAAGCGTGGCCGAACATGCGTCAGCGAAACTGCCCGGCAGCTCCGCAACGGATGACAGTGGCATTTTGTCCGAGATGTACGAGGGCACCACATACCCCACGTCCGCCACGCCCGACTGCGTCAGGGCAAGCATGTCTTTCGCTTTGCCCAGTTGCTCTGCAGGGTAGTACTCGAAGGTCACTTCGCCATTTGTTGCCTTGGTGACCTCCTCCATCCAGTACTTGGTGGCGTATTCAGAAAAATAGTGGCCTGCTGGAAGTGAGTCGGCCACCCTGAGCTTTTCTTTCGCAACAACACCGCTTGAAGCGCCCAAGGCAATCAAAGCCAGCGGAACCACTCGCGCCAGGTGCTTTACTTTCATTTAAGCGCCCCTTTGTAAGCGTCGAGCACTTCTGTACCTGCCTTGCCACGCTTGTCCAGCGCCGCTGCCCACTCTTGACCCACGGAACTCATCAGGTCGTGAACCTCTTTCTTGTCATCAGCCGACAGCGTCACAAGCGTATCGCCTGCTTTTTCTATCGTCTTCATGTCTTCTTTTTCCCGCTCTTCAGAGACCTTGCAGCCCTTCGCGGTCATCTCGTGGCCGACCTCCATCAATGCGTTCTGCACCTCGGGCGACAGGCTGTTCCAGCTCTTGTCGCTGATTACGTAGTTGACAACGAAGCTTCCGAAGTTTTCACCCACGGTAGAGTGCTTTACCAAACCCTGCAGGTCGTAAGAGATGATGCTTGAATAGGGGAAAAGCATGCCATCGATGGTGCCGCGGGATAATGCCTCGCGCACCTCGGGGGTAGCCATTTGAACGGGTACTGCCTTAAGCTTGCGCGCCGCGATGTCTTTGGCTCCACCGCTGGTACGAATCTTCAAACCCTCCAGGCTTTTCAGATCTTTGAATTCACTCTTTCCAAGAAAAACCTGGTACGGCGGCAACACCAATGTAAACAGCACGCGAACGCCCAGCGGCTTGAACTCTTTTTCATCGAGAATTCCGCCCTTTTTCACCAACTCCCAATATGCCGCCGTACCCTGACATGACTCGCTGAAATTGCCTGGCAGCTCTGCTACCGCCGCTAAAGGCATTTTGTCACTGACAAACGATGGGGCCACATAGGCGATATCGGTAACCCCTGACTGCGTTAACGACAACATATCCTTAGCCTTACCGAGCTGCTCGGCCGGATAGTATTCAAACTTGACGGCATTGTTGGTGCGCTTGGCGACTTCATCCATAAATGGCTTGGTCAATGCTTTAGGTATGTAATGCCCTGCAGGGAAAGAGTCTGCCACCCTCAGCTTCACGGCATCAGCGGCGCTGCCTGACTGCGATACACCCAATAGGGCCGCCATAGAGACGGCCAAGAGTGCATGTTTTTTTACGTGTTTCATTTTTTGTCTCCTCATTTAATCCAACGAATTCTGCTTACCCCTGGCGGGGTGGGCAGACCGACCAGCCACGCTTATCTCATGGTTGAAGGCAACCACAAAACAATCTGGGGAAATGCAACGAACAATGCGATAACGACAATATGCGCGAAAACATGGGGCATGACGCCCATGAATATTTCTGACAAAGGTCGCCCCGTGTAACGCGCCACCACAAAGGCGTTCAAACCCACAGGCGGGGTTACCATTCCGACCTCCGCCGTCACAACAACCACCACACCAAACCACACCGGATCAAAGCCCATAGACACCACAAGAGGCAGCACCACTGGCACGGTCAGAATCAGTATTGCGATCTGATCCATGACGCACCCCAATATCACGTACCCCAACAGGATGAATGCCATAATCACCCAACGCGAGGTGTCCAGATCACCCACCCAACGCACCAGATCTTGCGTGCTTTGAGTAAGCGTAAAGAAATACCCAAATATGTGGGCGCCCAGAATAATCAGCACGATCATGCAGCTTGTATGCGCAGCACGTGTCAACGACGTATAGGTTGTTTTCAGCGTTACCTTGCGTGCATTGCAGGCCAATAAAAACGCGCCAAATGCACCCAGCCCCGACGCTTCAGTTGGCGTTGCCACACCGGTGTAAATCAAACCCGTAACGGCAAAGAACAGAAACAGCATCGCCCACACTACCTTTAGCGAAGACAGCTTTTCACGTAGCGTATATGAGCGCCCGCGCGGTGCACGCGACCGGTCTTGCATCACCAGAAAATAAACTGTGCCCATAATTGCCAAGGTGACCAGGATCCCCGGGATCACGCCGCCGACCAGTAGCTGCCCTATGCTGACATCAGCAATAATGCCGTACAGAATCAATGCAATGCTGGGCGGAATCAGCATGGCCAGCGTGCCCGAGATAGCCACAACACCGCAGGCAAGCTTGGGCTCGTAGCCCTGCTTGAGCATGGCGGGGATGGTGGTAGCCGACAGCGTTGCTGCTGACGCCGTGCTAGAACCGGAAATAGCGCCAAACCCTGCACCGGCTAGTGCTGTGGCCATACCCAGCCCTCCCGGTATACGACCAACGCAGGTTGCCGCCGCTTTGAACAGGTTATCAGCCACGCCACTCAAAATAACGAACTCAGCCATCAACAAAAACATGGGAACAGTGATCAGTTCGTACGAGCTGGCTGCAGAAAACGGACTGGTCTCAAGAATACCCAAGACCATAGGCAACCCGCCCATGCCATATAAACCTGCCGCACCCGCAACCGCCATGGCCAGGCCCACTGGCGTGCCGCTGGCAAGCAACACGACCAGAAATAACAAAACAAAAGTAACCAGCATCAGTTAGCCCCTTCAGAACCTGAAACCGGCGGCAATTCGATGACCGATCGACCAGCGATTAAAGAAAGGGTGTGCCCTACGAAACGATGCAACATGCGCAACAGCATGAGCCCGGCGCCAATTGGCACGGCGATATTGGAAAGCCAGGTCGGCCAGGGGATGCTTCCGGCAATGACGTCGTGATCAATAAAGCTTACATAGGTGCGCTGAACCGATACGTAGACAATGGCGGCAAAGACGAGGCTTGCACACCCATAGCCCAGCATGTCTGCGGCATGACGTAGACGCAGCGGCATGTATTTATGAAGAAGATCCACGCTGACGTGAACGTTCTCCCTGAGCGCATCAGAAAGCGTGAAGAAGAACAGCCCTACCATCAGGTACAAGGAAATCAGCTCGTATGACCACGCTAACGGTGAGTTAAAAAAGTAGCGCAGCATAACGTCCATGACGACGATTATCATGATCAGGAACATCATGATGACGGCAACGCCATTCATAAAACGTTCGCAGACAGTCAACACACGGCTGAATCTTTCCAGCAGGCTCATCGGGTCTCCTCCTTTATCAATTTATTGTTAGTCGTTTATGTCGCCGTGCAAGGCCGCACATTTTTCAATGCGGCTCATCCATTTTCTTCGATACGTTGCTTGGCGTGCAGCAGGGCTTTCGCATGAAAATCCAGCGTGGGAATAATGCGGTACTCGGGGCCCACAATTGAAATGCCATAGCGATCGTTGCCTACCTCTGCGGTGACGGCGACCCCGACCAGATCAACAACGCTTTCACTAATATTCGTGTACCACCCCCGCTCACGCGACAATCGCAAGTCGGTCTTTAATGCCTTGCGGGTCGTGAGGGTATGCGGTGTCAGGCCTGTGAGCTTAAGACGGCTCAATGTTTTGTCCAGTTCTGTATTGGTCAAAGCACCAAGAAAGGCTTTGCCAACCGAACTGCTGTGCATCATTTTGAATTCGCCAGCAGTGCTGTAATAACGAATGCTTTTTTCTGAGTTGCAGACGTCCAGGTAAACAATTTGATCGCCCTGGCGCTTACTGATCACTGCGGTTTCACCTGTTACGTCGCGCAACTCAGTCAGAATGGGCCCGACTCTCTCAAGCACCACATCGCTGGCAGCAATTGTGTTGGCCACATCAAGAATGCGCCTGGTCGGGTAAATATCCTTGCGAGTGGCCATCATGTACAAATAGCCACGACTTTCCAGCGTAC
Organism: Alcaligenaceae bacterium; assembly: GCA_013416395.1. GTDB lineage: Bacteria > Pseudomonadota > Gammaproteobacteria > Burkholderiales > Burkholderiaceae_B > Allopusillimonas. The sequence continues at coordinate 747,939 of JACCEP010000001.1, read as the reverse complement.
GCACCAAGGCAAAACAACTGGACACGGGTATATCTAGTTCGTGGGCCAGCTCAGACAGGTTGAGAGGCTTCTGCTTACTCGCGAACACCTCAAAAACATCAAGGGTGCGGCCCGCGGTTTTAACATTCATCGTGGCTCACAGTTTTCTCATACATGAATATAGTTTGCCCTAACCGAATTTCATGTCAACAAAAAGTTACGTGAATTACGGACAAACCCTAGTTAAATCAGGCAACTAAGATACGTGCAGCGACGCGCGCGTCCCTGTACTCACTGCCTTAAATGCCTGGCTTGCTGTGTTAACGCTTCGCGATGAGCAGGGTGCGCGATGGCGATCATTCGCCGCACCCGCTCGTTCAGCGATTGCCCCTTAAGCTGTGCAGCCCCCCACTCCGTCACAAAGACATCGGCGTCAGTGCGCAAGGTCGTGACTGGCCCACCTAGCGTCGGCACAATCCGGCTTGTGGCTCCCTGTTTTGCCGTTGAGGGCAAAGCAATCATGGAGCACCCATTTTTTGCTGCCAGGGCACCACGCACAAAGTCGACCTGCCCTCCGACGGCGCCCACATAGCGACCCGCTATACACTCTGCATTGACTTGGCCGGTAAGGTCTACCTCTATGGCAGAGTTGATCGCGGTAAAGCCATCTATGCTCGCGAGCACTTTATGGTTGTGCGTGTAGTTGGCCGGACGTACCTGAATGCCCCGGTTCTGTCGGGCGAAGTCGTACAAGCGTTGAGATCCGAGCAAAACGCCCGCAACCGTAACGCCGGCATCGACTGATTTCAAGGCATTGGTTACGGACCCTGCCTCAATCAAGCCCACGGCACTGTCACCAATCATGCCCGAATGAATACCCAAGTCACGCCTGTCGCCCAAGGAAGCCAGAATGGCATCAGGGATGCCACCGATACCCATTTCAAGCACCGCACCGTCGCCAATAAACTCCGTCGCATAACGCGCAATGCGACGCTCTGTATCGGTAATGGTGCCTGGCGCAACTTCCAGTAGCTCGCGCGAGCTGTGCACCACGGCGTCAATCTGCACACCATCGAGGTCGCTGCTGCCGTATGTCCAGGGCATTTGGTCGTTCATTTCGGCGATGACAACGCGGGCGCGCTGTGCCGCTGCCAGCAGATAGTCATGGCCAATACCCAGGCTCGGCTTTCCGTTGGGCCCCGGTCTGCTTATATGAAGAAAAACCACATCACACGCAATTACACCGCTGCTAAAGAAAGCCGGCAGTTGTGAGCAGTGAGCCGGGATAATGTTAAGTACGTCAGCGTCAACCAGCCGCCGGTTTTGCGCCAGCCCGCAATAACTTGAGAAAGACAGATGATCGGTGTGGGCTGGCCCTAACGTGGTTGAGTGCGTAATGCCGACAAACACCGTAGAACCTGTAAAGGCAGACCGTTGCTGAACAAATGATTCCGTCAGCGTTAGAGGTTCCGCCGTCCCCTGGCTCCACACAATGTGGTCACCCGGCCTGATGTAATGGTCAAGCTCTTCGGGTTGAATAATCTTGGGCTCACGCTTACTCGGCACAGCGACTCCTTGACGGAATGAACACGGTGAACCTCAGCTATTTGAATGACTGCAGCGATTCCAGAAAACGTTGGGTATCTGATCCCAATGCCGGCGCACAGTGCTCAACCGCTGGCCTTTTATCGCCATCGACCGTAACGGGAAAGGGCACATAACGTCGTCCCGAATTCTCTGCGACACGCCCACGGCTTTGCACATGATCGGAGCGTGCTGCCTGTGCCGGCGTCACACATACTTCAAATGGCACGTCACTGCCTTGCAGCCGCCTACACCACTCATCCACGCTATGGCTCAACATCAGTTTTTTAAAGATTGTCGTGAGTTCGTCGCCCTGCCTGCGCCTGTCGGCAGCGGCGGCGAATCTAGCATCCGCCAGATCAGGCGCATCAACCGCCACCACGCGACAAAAGGCCGCCCAGAACTGATCCTCTACCAGCCCCAGAGAGAGCATGCCTCCATCGGCGGTTTCATACACGTCATTCCCTGGAAACAAGTGGGCTGAGGGGTCTGTGTCATCGTCCAGCCCATGCCGCATTGCGGTGCAGAAGAAGGCTGACTCGAAAAGACTGAGGTCAAGATGAACAGGCTGATTTCTTTGCTCGCACTCGCGCAAGGCCGCTAAAATTGCACTGGCCGCCAACCCTCCAGCAACAATATCTGCAATGGGCACACTCGATCGCGCTGGCTTCCCGCCCCAAGAGCCCGGGAAGGCAAGCGCACCGGCTGCGGCAAGGTAGTTCAAGTCGTGTCCCGGCTTGTCCCGCCATGGCCCATCTTGCCCATAACCCGATAACGAGCAATACACCAGCCGTGGGTTTATGACGGACAGCGCATCAAAGCCTATGCCAATGCGATCAGCCACGCCCGGACGAAACGTTTCGATCACCACATCAGCCCAGCGTGCGATGCCTTCAACCTCGCTGCGGCCTGCTTCACTTTTCAGATCAAGCACCACGCTGCGCTTGTTGCGATTTACCGATTCAAAAAGTTCAGGAAGAATCGCTCGGGCTGCGTCGCCGCCTGGTGGCTCAATTTTTACGACGTCAGCCCCCAAATCGGCCAACACGACGGTAGTCAGCGGGCCGGGCAGCAACACCGAAAAATCTGCCACCTTCACGCCGGCCAGCGGCCTCCATGCGTTGGGGGCTTTCATGACGCGTGCTTCGCAGTATCGTTAGCCACGCCGCAGGTAACCCCTTTTTGTATCAACGCATCAATTTCCTCGAGGCTGTAACCCGCCTCGCGCAATACCTCTATGCTGTGCTGACCAAATTCAGGGGCGGAACTGCGGGGTTCGGGCTGAGAGTCTGACCATTTCGTTGGCACACCTACACGACGTATACGCCCTTCGGTGGGGTGATCTTCCCACTGGAACAGGTCAACGGCTTTAAGATGCGGGTCGTCAAAAATCGAAGTGAGCGTATGCAGAGGCATGCATGGCACATCAACCTTTTCAAGCAGCTCCAACCACTCTTTGGTCGTGCGCTCGAGAAATATCTCGGAAACCATTCTCTGCAATTCATCAATGTGGCTATTGCGAGTGTCCAGGTCTTTAAACCGCGGGTCATTGTCGATTTCCCCCTCGCGGCCTATTGCCTTGTAAAACGATGCCCACTGCTTGTTGTTGTAAATGACGGCACAGACATAACCATCACTGGTTTTGTAAGGGCGCCGCTCAGGCGTCAGAAGCCGCGCATAGCCCGGTGCACCTAATGGAGGATCATAGGTCGCACCACCAATATGGTCTCCCAATAAGTGACTGACCATGGTTTCAAACATAGGAATATCGATGCGCTGGCCCCGACCGGTTTTTTCCCTGTGATACAGCGCAGCGCACAGCGACGAGACCGCAAACACGCCCATGGTTCGGTCCACGATGTTTGCGGGAACATAGCGAGGCACGTCAGAGCCTGCCTGTTGAATCAGCGATGGCAGGCCTATTGCGCCCTGTATCAGGTCATCAAACGCGGGCTTGGCGGCGTAAGGGCCTTCCTGGCCAAACCCGAATGTGCCCACGTACAGAATGCGCGGGTTTACTGCGGCCACGGTTTCGTATGAAAGGCCTAGCCTATCCATGGACTGCGGCCGTATGTTGTAGAGCAGCACATCGGCATCGGCAATAAGCCGCAATAGCGCTTCGCGCCCTTCAGGCTGTTTGACGTCCAGCATGATGGCGCGCTTGCTGCGATTAACATGCAAAAACAGCGCCCCCATATGCTTGTGGCGCATAGGCCCCAGATCACGCACCAGGTCACCTTGAGGCGACTCTACCTTAATGACGTCAGCGCCCATATCGCCCAGCATTTGCGATGCGTAAGGCCCCATCAACACCGTTGTCATATCAATGATACGTACGCCTTCCAGCGGTCCACTCATGTCTACTCTCTTTTTTTAAGCGCCATCGTTACGCGCATGTGCCTGCGCACGCACGTCTGGGTATTCAGGGCAAACCTGCCCGCTCTTGTCACAACAACCCGCTATGCGCACATGAGCCAGTACGTGTCATGCCTGAGACACCGGGCCTGAGGCCGCCAGAATTCGTCTGGCCAACTTCAGATGCGGCAGGTCCAGCATTTTTCCATCCAGCGTTGCCACACCCACTTCTGTGTTCTGTTCAAACGCCGCCACAACGCAACGGGCCCATTCTTGCCGTTTGACGTCAGGCGTCATCCCCTGATTAATAACCGGCACTTGCCCCGGATGAATGGCGGCTTTTGCTGTGAACCCGTCCCGATACGCGCGCTGTGTCTGCAACAGCAGCCGCTCGGGGTTGTTGATTTCAGTGGGTACGGTATCGATGGCTTGAACCCCCGCAGCAGCGGCGGCAAACAAACACAAGGATCGAACCAACGTAAAAGGGTCCGTCCACCCCGAGGGGCTCGTTTCTTCAGTATTGGCAAGTGCACCGATGTCACCGGAAAGGTCTTCTGCACCCCACATCATTCCAGCCAGTCGAGATGAAGACCCACGGTATTCATTCAGACCAGCCAGCGAATCAGCCGTTTCAGTCACTATGGCGATAATAGAGGTGGGCGTAGACTCAGGCGACGGATATATATGCTCGAAGACATCCAGATACGATGACAGCAGCCGCAAGTCCTGGGCGCCACGGCACTTGGGCAGCACGATGCCGTCAGGGCTGTAAGGCATGACGGCTTCCAGATCAGAGAGCGTCATACCAGTATCGAGCGCATTAACGCGCACAAACAGCTTGGGGGTTGCACGACCGGTATTACCTGCCTCAGACAAGAAGCGGCGCAATTCTCTACGCCCTTCAGGCTTTCTTGCCTGAGACACTGCGTCTTCCAGATCGAAAATCAAGGCATCTGCCCCGCTGATCAGCGACTTTTCCAGTTTACGCGGGCTATCGGCAGGAACAAAAAGATAAGAACGCATGGACTATTCCTCAAGTGGCATGGCGACATGCGTTACGCGTCACGTCGTCGAAAAGTTTCAAGACGAAGCCTTACATCACACGTAAAACTTGGCAAAATCATCAACCGCTACACGCGACGCCCTAAACTGGTTTGCCGCGCAATCGGGGTCTTCATAACCCAGCGAGATTGCACATACCACGACCTGTTCTTCGCCTATACCCAGATAGCGCTTGATAACCTGAGGGTAATTTGCCACAGCAGCCTGCGGGCAGGTGTGCAAGCCACAACCTCGCGCCGCCACCATAATGTTTTGCAGGAACATGCCGTAGTCGAGCCAACTGCCCTTCTCGAGATCACTGTCTATGGTGAAAATCAAAACAACTGGCGCGCCAAAAAACTTGAAATTCATGCCATGCTGTTCTGATGAGGCCTGCCTGTCGCCTTTTTTTATTCCCAGTGTCTGATAAAGACCCCAGCCTGACTCGCGACGCCGCTCAATATAAGGCGTGCGCCACCGCACCGGGTAATACTCATACTCGCGGGTAGAGGGCTCTTGCTTGTTAAAAGCCCCAAGCAACAGGTTGGATAGTTCGTCCCGCCGCTTGCCCATCACAACATGCACTTGCCATGGCTGAATATTGCTGCCACTGGGCGCGTAAGAAGCTACAGACAAAATTTTGCTGATCGTGTCGATGTCCACGGGTTTGGGCAAAAAGCCTCTGACGCTTCGACGCGTCTGCATCGCCTTGGCGACTATGTCGAACTCAACCACGTTTTGTCTCCTGAGCACGTTGCGGCACGCGACTGCGTTTACGTCGAGCATGGAGCTGCGCCCATCATGCTGCCCCCGCACTGCCTGTGCTTATATTTTTTAAATTAATCGCACTTTGTTTTCACAAGTGCGTATTTTGTTTCACCACTGAGCAAAGAATATCAAAGAGAATCTTGAAGGGCAAGCGCTTGTTTTGTGCAGCTTTCTCAGAACAAGCAGGCCCAAGCGACCTTTTTTTCCTGCGAGATAACCGTGTACGGGCTATATTGCAGTTTCTTGATCGGGCCAACGTATCGTCACCCGGCTGGTTGGCGTAATTTGTATTGCGGCCAAATTTGAACAACACAGTAGATAATGTGGTTATTGCGTGGCTCAAGTCAAATACTGGTTGTTCGCAGGTTTCCTGCTTGCATTGGTGCTTATTGGAGCATTCAACCCCGCTCGCGCCCAGGCCATAGACCTTGCTCCTTTTGATGCTGGCCAGTCCCTTATCGGTGGCATGCAAATACTTAAAGAGCAGCCGGGCACGGCCTTGAGCGTTGCCGATCTGGCAAACGCTCACGGTTGGCAGCCCGCCTCACCCGGCAATGTATCGTCCGTGCTGCGCGCTTCCACGACCTGGCTCACAGAAACAGTCAGCAACAATAGCCCCGAGCCAATTACGCGATGGATTAGCGTGGGGTACTGGCGGCTTTCCGATGTGCAAATGTTTTTGCTTGACCCTTTAACCGGCGAGGTACAGTCACACATGCATGCCGGGCTGAAGCAACCAGGCTCAGCACGCCCCCTGACTTTGCCGACAATGGAATCGGTGTTTCCCATTGAGCTTGAGCCCGGCCAGCAAGTTCAGATGGTGCTGCGTGTTCAAAGCGGCGGTTGGCGCACCATTGCGGTTGAATCATGGTCGCCATCCAGTTATCTGAGCGCCCTGCAGCAAACACGCATGCTGCACAGCGTAATAGCCGGCATAGCACTAGCATCAATTTTTTTATTACTGCTCTCCCGACAACGGCTATATGTACTGTTGGCTACGTGGCTGGCGATTGCCATAGCCTCCGTTACGCTCAACCTTGGGTACGGGATACCGGTGCTGTCGACCTGGCTGCCCGGCAAGTCACTGTCGGCACTGGTAGCGACACTGGCGTTCTGGAATAGTTTATTTCTGGTTCTGATATCCGCTGTCATTTTGGGCTTAGATAAAAGAGATTTCTGGCGTCGCGTACTGGCTGGCATCCTCGTCATCTCAGTGACATGCTCGGCACTGTTCTTTTTTATAGACACACTTTGGGTCAGGCGCATTCTGACCATTGCGCTCTTGGCATTATTGGCAGTATTGCCCATCATGCTGTGGTCGGCGCGTCACCGCATACCTCACTCCAGCAGCCGTCTCATGGTAGTGCTGCTGGGCCTGGCATGGGCATCACAGGCCATTCGCGTCGTGGCATTTGCTACAAACTGGCTTGTAGATTACGAAAAGCCCATTTATCTGGCCAATGTTTACAGCCAGGTGGCAATATTGCTGCTCATCATTGGTCATGTGGCACAGCGTCAGCGAGAGCGCGAGCGACAGATGGAGCACCGGGCAAAATCTCTGGAGCGCGATCAGCGCGTGCAGCTTGAATCGCTGGTCAGGCAACGCACAACCGAGCTTGAGCACAGCATGCTGGCAGCCCAAGAAGCCACTAAAGCCAAGACCGAATTTTTAAGGCATGTTGGCCACGACTTACGCTCACCGATGGCAACCATTATGGGCTACACAGAGATGCTGCAGGCCAGAATCGTGACAGAGAGCGAAGCGAGCAGGCTGGCTGTAATTCATCGCACGACTGATCACATGCTTAACGTAATTGATGATCTTATTGACTATACCCATGATGCCGGCAAAGACCGAATTGATCCACAGCCTGTTTACACAGGCTGGCTCATTGGTTTGATTGCTCAGCAGGCCAGAGCCTTGGCAGAGACCAATGCCAACAAGTTTGTGCTGAAGGTAGAAAATGCCTTGCCTGCAGTCATTATTGTCGACGGCAAGCGATTACGACGCATACTCTTGAGCTTGCTCGACAATTCAGCCAAATTTACCCACGATGGCCAAATTGTGCTCTACATACGATGCCAGCCTGGCGCCAATCCCGATCAGGTCAGTATGCATTTCATGGTCAGTGATACGGGTTGTGGCATAGATTCAGATGAGCAAGCCAAACTCTTTCTACCGTTCTTCAGAGGCCGCAGTAGCCAAGGCTCGCCAGGCCTGGGTCTGGGCATGCGCTTAGCATCGACGTGGGTACAGCACATGGGTGGCACGCTCCATGTAAATAGCCAGCCAAACCACGGCACCGAGGTCACCATCGAGCTGTCTTTCCCTATTGGGCAAGAGCGTGACGTCCAGCCGTCCGAGACCTTGGGTTTGCCTCCGGTCGACATCGAGGGTAACGGACGCAGACTGTGGCTGGTCGAAGATATACCCGAGGTGCGTGAGTTTCTGGCCGATTGGTTAAATCGCCACGGCTTTGTCGTGCTCCAGTCACCCGATGGGGCGGCATTTATTAAGACAATGCAGACAACAGCCGAGGCGCCCCCCAGCGCGGTGCTGACAGACTATTCCATGCCCGGTGCAGGCGGCGACGCCGTACTGGCCGCCGTGCGCCTGCACTGGCCTGATGTGCCGGTACTGTTGCTCTCGGCACATATCACAGCGCGATCGTCATCTGATCAGGCGCTGACACCGGGTTTCGACGCGTTCCTGCCCAAGCCCATTGACTTCGGCATACTGGCCGGCGAACTGTCCAGACTACTAGACCCGGACAACACGTTGCTCAAGCCATCTTCAAAAGACGTGCTACTCACGGATGAAAGCACCAACCATGAAAGCACACCGTCACGCGTAACCCCGCAGTCACCACACAGTCAACACACGCGTGCCACAGCGCGCGCGCAGCACGATGCAGCACCGCCCCAAGCTCGGCTGGCCGAGCTGGCCCGCCTTGTCGAAGAAGGGGCGCTAACCGACATTGAGGATTGGGCGCAAACACTGCGTACTGACTTGCCTGAGCACGCACAGTTTGCCTTGGAAGTAGAGCGTCTGGTCGAAGACCTGGACCTGCACGCACTGAATAAGCTTATTGCGCAAAGCCAATAAGGACGCGGGTTTAGTGGGGATAACCCGAGGTACACTGCCGTATCGTCGATGATACGATCAAACTGGAGCCCGGCCATTTCGGGCTCTGTGCATTTATTCCACAACTATAATTTCTGGAGACACGTATGTCCCGTCTTGGCACGTTGCTGTTGGGTTGCTCGTTGGCCTTGTCCGCATTTTCGGTACACGCCAACACACCGTTGAAACCTCGTATTGGCATTCTCACTGACATGTCGGGCACGTACTCTGATATTTCCGGAAAAGGGTCAGCCGTCGCCGCACAAATGGCTGTCGAGGATTTCGCCGCGCAACATCCAGACGTGCAGGCAGACGTCGTATCGGGCGACCACCAGAACAAAACCGACGTAGGGATGAGCCTGGCGCGTGACTGGATCGACAACCAGGGCGTCGACGTTATTGCAGAGCTGACGACTTCTTCGGTTGCACTTGCAGCACAACGCCTCACTACAGACAAAGACAAGCTGCTACTGATTACCGGCGCGGGGTCATCAGACCTTACGGGTAAAAGCTGCACGCCCAATACCATCGCCTGGGTTTACGATACGTTTGCCACTGCAAACGGCACAGGTCGCGCCGTGGTCAAGCAAGGTGGAAAAGAGTGGTTCATGATAACGGTTGACTATGCCTTTGGCGAAGCGCTGGAGCGTGATGCGGTTGACGCCGTAACATCTGCTGGCGGCACCATTGTAGGGTCGGCGCGGCACCCGCTCAGCACCTCTGATTTGTCTTCTCAGATTTTCTCGGCCATCGCTTCAAAAGCCCAGATTATTGGCCTGGCTCATGCGGGCGGCGACCTGATCACGGCCATCAAGCAAGCCAAAGAATTTGGCGTGGCCAAAGCAGGGCAAAACCTTGCCGCACTGCTTATCTATATCTCAGACGTGCACGCCATCGGGCTGGACGCAGCACAAGGCCTGTATCTGACCACCGGGTTTTACTGGGACCAGAATGACGAGTCGCGCGAGTGGTCCAAGCGATTTTTCGAACGCACTCAGCGCATGCCAACCATGGCGCAGGCGGGTGTGTACTCAGGCGTTATGCATTACCTGAAGGCGGTACAAGAAACCGGCACCAAAGATACAGCGACAGTGCGCAAGAAAATGGGCGACACACGCATACACGACATGTTCACCAAAGATGGCTACATCCGTGCAGACGGTCGCATGATGCATGATCTGTATCTGGCACAGGTAAAGACGCCGGAAGAGTCCAAATACCCATGGGATTACTACAACATCGTGGGAACGATTCCTGCCGAAGAAGCTTTCCGCTCAGTAGAGAAAAGCGAGTGCGGCTTGTTGGCCAAGGCGAAGTAAGGCCTGGACGACCATGACAGGGGTGTGGCTGCAATAGAGCAGCGCCCACCCCTTTCGCAGACAGCTTCGGGGTGGTCGGTCAGACTTGGCTGGCCCACAAATTGGGCACCATGGCGTTCGAATAGCCGGACACAAACGCTTTCTGCGCCCCCGTGTCCGCGTCGTACACACTGCGTTGTATACGGCCGATATTGCCGCCATACAAATGGATGCTGATCGACACCTGGTCATCATAAGCATTGCTGACTCGATGAATATCGCCTATTGAAGGCGACACACAGGCGACCTCACCGGGCTGCAATATGTGCTGTGCACCGTCAGGCTCAATGCCTTGCCCAGTCAGGCGAAAAGGCTCATTGACCTCAGCGCCACGCAACATACCAATAACGCCCCAGACCGTATGGTCATGTATTGGCGTTGTTTGCCCCGGCCCCCATACAAAGCTGACCAGCGAAAACCGATCTTGCGGATCTCCGTACAACAGTTGCTGCTGGTAGTACTGAGGGTGTGGAATGGCCATATCTGCCGGCAGCCAATCGTCTTTAGCAACCAGTGCTGCAATTAGCGGCACGGCCTGTTCGAGTAGCTGAGGTTCATTCAGGTTGCCTTGCTCGACCAGCGCACTCAAGGCTTCAACGGTATCGAGCAGTTTCGTGTTTTCCATAATGCCTCCTGGCATGTCGGTGTCGGTGTCGGTCAGTGTCGGTCGGCTTGGCCGTGGCTGTGCTCTGCTGGCGGCGGCAGTTGCCGTTGCCGTTGCCGTTGCCGTTGCAGTTGCAGTTGCAGTTGCAGTTGCAGTTGTCTCATGATGAGCGGTCGCACCGTCAGCCATGTCGCCTGCAAACTTAGCCGCCCAAATATTGACGTATGCGAGCTTTGAAACCAGGTTGTGATGCCGAACGCACCAGGGCAGCCATATCAGCATCATCGTTATTGATATCAAGAGCCCGGTAAAGGCTTGCGCGAGTCGTAGCGTCGAGCTCAACGGCCTGCTGCGCCGCCTGCGCGATCAAAGCCGGCCAGTCGCTTTCAACCGCAGCGCGCTCAACAAAACCATAACGCATGGCTTCATCGGCACCAAAACTGCGCGCCGACCCCAGTATGGACAAGGCATTGCCCGGCCCCACACAATTGCGAAAGCGGCGGGTACCGAGCACAAGGCCAAATTTAAGCCCTGGCATGCGAAAGCTTGCGTCAGGTGTGCAATAGCGCAGTTTGCAGGCAGCAAACAAGTCTACCCCTGCACCAAAGTTTCGCCCGTGTGCCAGGCCCACCGTAAGCGCATTGCTGCCCGCCACCTTCTGCAGCAGGGTTTCGATACGCACCATGCGCAATACCAGATCGCCTTCGCTCTGCGTTTCATAGTCGGTAAAGTCAAACCCGGCACTCAGGTTTTTACCCTCTCCACGAAATACCAGCAGGGGAACCTCAGCCTTATGCGCTTCATCGACCTGTTCGATCAATGCCTCGACCAGTGCCGCCGACAGTGCATTGCGCTTTTCGGGGCGCGAAAGCGTAAACGTCCAGCAACTCTCCTGCTTGTCGGTTTTGAGATACTCACCCATTATTTGTCACTCCACCACGTCAGCACGCGTCAGCGCACCGAGAATCTCTTCGTTATGCTCGCCCAAACTGGGTGGGGGCCGCATAACGCCAGCAGTGCGTTCGTTAAACCTGATGGGCGAAACAAACGTTTTAGTCTGGCCACCACCCGGCAGTTCCAAAGGCTGAACCCATTGCATATGCTCGACCTGTACATCGGCCAGTACGTCAGAATACGTGTTGACCGGAGCGCAGGGCACACCCGCTTGACGAAACCGCTCCAGCCAGACTTCAGCAACATCAGTGATGAAAATATCTTCAAGCATGTCACGCAGCGCTTCCTGATGCGTCGCCCGGTTTATCGTGGTATCAAACCGCCCGTCTTGTATGAGGTCTTCGCGCCCCACAACAGAACACACGGCCTTCCATAACGCGTCATTACCCGCCGCCATGCCAAAGTAGCCGCTCTTGCAGCGAAACACCTGATAAGGCGCATTGCGCGGATGAGCTGAGCCCAGCTTAACGGGGTCTTGCCCTGTGCCAAAGTATTGAGACGTTTGCAGAGCAGCAATACCCAACGTAGCACCGAGCATGGAGACATCAATATGTGCGCCCTCACCGCTGGCCTCGGCCTGGCGCAGCGCCGCAGTAACGGAGAATGCGCCATACAGGCCTGCCGTAAAATCGCACACTGGTACGCCGCACTTTACCGGAGCGCCACCGGTTTCCCCTGTAACACTCATGAGCCCGCTCATGGCCTGCAGGGTAAGGTCAAAACCACCTTCCTGGCTGCGTGGCCCGCTTTGTCCATAGGCGGAAATTGAGCAATACACCAGCTTTGGGTTTTTTTCCTTCATGGCCTCATAGCCCATGCCGAGCCGGTCCATGACACCAGGGCGATTGTTCTCGATCAGCACATCAGCCTGTGCGACCAACGCGATGGCTTGCTGGCGCTCTTCCTCAATTTTAAGATTAAGCGTTACCGACCGCTTGTTACGGTTGAGCGATGCAAAATTTTCGCTATACCCATTGGTAATGGGCGACCAGCTGCGCAAGGTATCCCCCGTGCCTGGCTGTTCTATTTTGATAACATCGGCACCCATGTCGGCAAGCAACATGCCACAGAAGGGGCCTGCAGCCACATTACAAATTTCAATAACGCGTACGCCTTTCAGCGTGGATTCCTGATTCATGTATCCCCCTGGATTCGGTTGCGCGGCCAGGCCAAGACTGCCACCGCGATAACCCATTTGTTCTGAAAGCTGACGACTGCTCCGGGCAACCATACCACCAGTATACGGAGCCCTGTATGAAGATTACATGAACCCGTCAAACAAGGCATGATGGCATCTTGCGTAACGATCCACGACATACGCCAGCGTATGTAATTTTGGACTTTTTAGTAACGAAAGCGAAGAAGCCAGCCGCAACAAGGCCAAGCATATTTATAATTTGACGGCCGATCAAACGCTAGAATTCACCACACGCTCAGTTGCACCAAAAACGTTGTAGTCCGTCATTAAATTGGCCTGCACCGATTGCCCCTCTGCGCCACAAATAGCCCTTACTGTCGGCAACTGCGCGTCGCCGGTAACAACCTTCCACCTTTCATCTTCAATGCTCAAGTCGACCGGTACACATGTTCGCCCTGCTGGCAGGGCTCTGGCTTTTTTGCTTGGCATAGGCACTGTGCCGGCAAGTGCCGTCACGCTGCAGATTTCACCGGTCACTGTAGAGATGGCCCAGGGGCAAAGCGGGACCATTTTCACCTTGTCCAATCCCGGCCAAACCCCTATCCATGGACAACTACGCGTGTTCAATTGGGATCAGATAAACGGTGAAGACGTTTTATCGCCTGCAGAACACATAATCGTCAGCCCCCCCATGACACAAATCGCCGCCGGCCAGTCTCAGCTTGTGCGGCTGGTCCGGACGGGCCAGGATAACCGCCATAAAGAAGCCAGTTACCGGGTGCTAATCGACGAAATCATTGACCTGCATACCCAGCCCCCTAACGGTGTTATGGTTCGCATGCGTTATTCAGTGCCTATCTTCCTTGACAATGGGCTCACCCCTGGCGATCGCTCAAATCTACACTGGGCATTGCTTTGCGGGCCAAAACATTGGCAGCTACGCATTGAAAACAAAGGTAATCGACGAGCCCGCATCAGCAACGTGGCGCTTGAAGATGGCAAAGGGCGCAAGTATGTAATTCAGAAGGGGCTACTTGGGTATGCGCTATCCGGACGTTATCGCACGTGGGATCTCGACATCCCCGTGAACACAGTGTTTGGCGCTCAGGCTATTGTCAAAACCACCATCAATGCCAAAGAAAGTATCAATAAAGCCTACGTGCAATGCCCGGCCGCGCCGGCACCAAGAAAGGCCCGGTAAATACCATGCGCCAACGCCAGCCGCGCAGCAGGTTGATCAAACAGGCGGCAGCTCACTCATGCAATGAGCAAGTACTCACCAAAATAGCGTACTAAAACTCTATCGTCCACACGGGTGTTTTTACGCGAGTATCGTCTACTGTCACCCTCATGGGCTGGGGTGTAGAAGGCGAATTGGGCGGCACAATGCGATAGCTACGTTTGTGCGTACAACTTACACCGGGTGTAGCATGGCGCGCCGGCGTAACTGAACGCCCGCTGCTCACCTCGCACATATGTTTGACAACGATACCTACTTCAAATCTGGCGACATTGCCCGCTTGGGCCGCCGTCGCAGCTGCAGTGGCCATCAAGGCCAGTGCACCGCAAATGACCTGACTGGGCTTCTTCATGAGCATCTCCATGCACAACCGAGGTCAATGTGACGTGAACCATAACTTATGATTCGTATCGATTCTATTACCGAAAAACTGTAACCCGGGAATTAACCGGATGTGACCTGGGGTTAATACCATAGTTGCAACAGAATGACGTTGTGGAGATGCCAACCTCATGCTGCTTGCCTCGATCATTTGTATCTTAATGACGGGACCCATTTCAAATTTAGGCAAAGCTGGCCGTCTAAACCGACGTGCTCGCAGCAATGGCCATTGCGGCCAGCAACCCATTATCGGCCCGCTGTGGCTTCATCATGAAGTATTGTCATGCACAACATGGCCGACGTGCGCTAAGTTGTCGTCTCTCAAAGAGCAAAGACACAACTTCTTGCCAAAAAATTAACATTCTATTCACAATCATCTCAATTGAAAACAAATGTTAACAGCAGCTAGGGTTAACCATAGCAAATCAGTACACCACGCTACGAATATTAACCGCCCTCTCCCGCCTCAAGCCGCAGGGTGGCGCGAATCTCTCGCTGTTCTGCCTGCTCAATATCCTGAAGATTGCTTCGTATACTGCGTACATGGTGTTGAGCCGCCTTGCGCGCCTGCTCGGGAAGTTTGCCGGTTACAGCGTTGAACAGCCTTGCATGCTGCCTGTCTATTTGCTGCTTGAGAGGCTTGCGATGATAAAGGTGATCTACTGACGTCATGACCGAACTGAGCATCACATCATTGAGCGCGCTCAAGGTATGCACCAGCATGGGGTTGTGCGAGGCCTCGCATATGCTCAGATGAAATGCATGATCAAGCCTGGCATGCTCGGCCCTGCTGGTTTCCGTGTCATGCGCCGCGCGCAGCTCCTGGTAGCGCCGGCCAATCAGCACAAAATCGGCAGGTGTGCCACGCTCGGCGGCCAGGCGTGCGGCTTCGCTCTCCAGCAGTTCGCGAACCTCAAGCAAGTCATACAGGGTACGGGGCTGCGATCCCAATAAATGCATCATGGGCGTCTGCATGGTGTGTGACATAAGGTTGGCCACAAAAGACCCTTTACCTTGCGACGTTTCGATCAGCCCCCGCGCGCGCAGCAACTTCAAGCCTTCACGCAATGCTGCCCTGGACACGCCAAGTTTTTCAGTAAGACGCCGCTCCGACGGCAGCGCCTGCCCAGGTTTGAAAACACTATCTGTAATCAGGCCCTCTATGCGTTCGGCCACTACATCGGCCACCTGACGATGGATTTGCATGTGCTCTCCTTGCGATTACTGGTCAGACCAGTGTGTATGGCCATATCCACATAGCGCTAATTTTCTGCTCTTGATGCTTGATTGCTGTAAATTATAAGGTGGAAGGTTTTTCTTCCTAACTTAAAAACTGGTCAGACCAGTATAAAGTATGCTGGACAATTACCTCATAATCGGCGAGCATCAGGCCTCAGATCGGGTTATGCCGCTTTTCGTTCATGCCACGGCGCGCCCGCCTACACGTCGGGTACTTGCTTTCCTGGCCTGTCGCCAACAGCGCCAGTCTTGCCCTACCCTGCCAGGGGTTAGCTGGCGGGCAATCTGATCCCCCTATACAGAGGACAACAATGAGCATTCTTTACGACGAGCGCGTCGATGGCATATTGCCTCAGGTCAATAAAGACGAAGTGCTTGCCGCAATACGTCAACGCATTCCAGCCATGCAGGTATTGCATCAAGAAGAAGCCTTGCGGCCGTTCGAGTGCGATGGCCTGGCTGCCTACCGCACCATGCCAATGCTGGTGGCTTTGCCTGATACGGTCGAGCAGGTGCAAGACTTGCTCAAGCTTGCCAGCCAAATGAACGTGCCCGTGGTGGCGCGCGGGGCGGGTACGGGTCTTTCGGGTGGTGCACTGCCACTCGAAAAAGGCATTTTGCTGGTCATGGCAAAATTCAATCGCATTGTGCACATCGACCCCGACGCAGGCATTGCCCGCGTGCAGCCCGGCGTGCGCAACCTGGCCATATCACAAGCCGTGGCGCAGCATGGGCTTTACTATGCGCCCGACCCGTCCTCGCAGATCGCCTGTTCCATCGGCGGTAATGTGGCCGAAAACGCGGGGGGCGTACATTGCCTCAAGTACGGGCTTACCTTGCACAACATCCTGAAGGTCGAGGTGCTGACCATAGACGGCGAGTATCTCACACTGGGTTCTGAAGCGCTCGATAGCCCCGGCTTTGACCTGGTCGCGCTGTTTACCGGGTCAGAAGGCATGCTGGGCATTGTTACCGAAGTAACTGTCAAACTGCTGACCACGCCCCAAACCACCAAAGTCGTCATGGCGTGCTTTGATGACGTTGAAAAGGCGGGTGCTGCAGTAGCGCAAATTATCGGCGCAGGTATTATCCCCGCCGGGCTTGAGATGATGGACAACCTCACGATCCGCGCCGCCGAAGACTTTATCCGCGCCGGCTACCCCATTGACGCCGAGGCCATACTGCTTTGCGAACTCGACGGCGTCGCATCGGATGTGGCCGAAGAGATCGAACAAGTAAACGCCATCATGCGCGACGCGGGCGCCACCGATGTCAGTGTGGCCAAAGACGAAGCCGAAAGACAGCGCTTCTGGGCCGGACGCAAAAATGCGTTTCCGGCTGTGGGTCGTATTTCTCCCGACTACTACTGCATGGACGGCACCATACCGCGCCGTCAGCTTCCCCATGTATTGCGAACCATCGCGAAGCTGTCCGAAGAGTTTGGGCTACGGGTCGCCAATGTATTCCATGCGGGCGACGGCAATATGCACCCGCTTATCCTGTTTGATGCCAATGCCCCCGGCGAGATGAAACGGGCCGAAGACCTGGGTGCCCGCATACTTGAGCTATGTGTCGAGGTGGGTGGAACCATCACCGGCGAACACGGCGTCGGTCGCGAAAAAATCAACCAAATGTGTGCGCAATTTAACAGCGATGAGCTTACCTGCTTTCATGCCGTCAAGGCCGCCTTCGATCCACGAGGCCTGTTAAACCCCGGCAAGAATATACCCACGCTGAACCGCTGTGCCGAATTCGGCTCCATGCACATCAGCGGCGGCAAGCTGCCATTTCCTGAACTGGAGCGCTTTTAATCATGAGCCCTACACTACCCCTCGACGACAGCGCCCGTCTGCTTGATGAGGTTCAGGCGGCGCTTGCCAGCCAGACTCCGCTAAAAATTCGCGGCGGCGACAGCAAGGCCTTTCTGGGGCGCGCCGCCAACCCGCAGGCCAACGAAATTGACACGCGCAGCCACTGCGGTGTCGTCGCGTATGACCCCACTGAACTCGTCATTACGGTCAGAGCCGGAACAACCGTCTCTGCACTCAATCAGATACTCACAGAGCAAGGGCAGGTACTGGCCTGTGAGCCGCCTGTGTTTGACGGCAAGGCCACTGTGGGTGGCATGGTTGCCAGCGGTCTGGCTGGCCCCCGCAGGCCGTGGGCAGGCTCCGTACGCGACTTTGTACTGGGTTGCCGCATTATTACCGGCCATGGCAAGCATCTTGCATTTGGCGGGCAGGTCATGAAAAACGTGGCCGGCTACGATGTATCGCGCCTTATGGCAGGCAGCCATGGCTGCCTGGGCCTGCTTACCGAGCTTTCGCTCAAAGTACTGCCACGCCCACGTGCTGCACAAAGCCTGACCCTCTCGGTCGATGCCTCCAGCGCACTCAACTCGCTGACGCAGTGGCGCCGTGCTGCGCTACCCGTCACGGGTGCATGTCACGCTGACGGCGTGCTGCACCTGCGCCTTGAAGGCGGCGAAGGCTCTGTAAAGGCAGCCGTTCAAACAATAGGCGGCGACACGCTGGACGCGGGCTTCTGGGATCTTCTGCGCGAACAGCAGCTACCTTTTTTCGAAGACACTCTGCCCTTGTGGCGTTTGTCCCTGCCCACTAATACACCGGTGCAAAACCTGCCCGGCAAGGCGCTGCTTGACTGGGGTGGCGCACAGCGCTGGCTCAAGAGTGATGCGCCGGCAGAAGAGATACGCGCGCTGGCCCAGAGTCTGGGCGGGCACGCCACCTGTTTTACGCCCTCTGGCAATGTAGAGCCTTTTCAGCCGCTCTCAGCACCCATGCTGCGCTATCAGCAACAACTGAAGCACGCGCTTGACCCACAGGGTATCTTCAACCCCGGCCGCATGTACGCAAGCTTATAAAGAGACATCATGCAAACCAATCTCAGTGAACACGCCAAGACCCTGGCACGCGCAGAAGAAGCCGAAAGCATTTTGCGCACCTGTGTGCATTGCGGCTTCTGCAATGCCACCTGCCCCACCTACCAGCTGCTGGGCGATGAGCTGGACGGCCCGCGTGGCCGCATCTACCAGATCAAGAATCTGCTGGAAGGCGGCAAAGCGACCACCGGCATGCAATTACATCTGGATCGTTGCCTGACCTGCCGCAATTGCGAAACCACCTGCCCCTCTGGCGTTAATTACCACGCCTTGCTGGACATTGGCCGCGCCGAAGTCGAACAGCAACTTGGCAGGCCCTTTAAGCAGCGCATGCTGCGCAACAGCCTGCGCGCGGTAATCCCTGAACCCGCCGTGTTCAGCACGCTGCTCAAGATCGGCCAGGCCGTGCGGCCTGTGCTGCCCGCCGCTCTGCGCAACAAAATACCCCAAAAAACCCCTGCCGCCCAGCCCCGGCCTGATGTCCGGCACGTACGCAAGGTATTAATGCTGGAGGGCTGTGTTCAGCCCTCACTGGCTCCCAACACCAATGCCACAGCGGCCCGGGTACTGGATCGCCTCGGCATCAGCGTGACGCCCGTGCGTGAAGCCGGCTGCTGCGGAGCGACCGATTATCATCTGGACGCTCAAGAAAAAGGCCTGCAGCGCGCGCGCCGCAATATCGACGCCTGGTGGCCCGCCATTGAAGCAGGCGCCGAAGCCATTGTGCAAACCGCCAGCGGCTGTGGTGCCTTCGTCAAAGAGTACGGGCATTTGCTGCAAAGCGACCCTGCCTACGCGCACAAGGCCAAGCGTGTCAGCGAACTGGCCAAAGATCTGGTCGAGGTGCTGCGCGACGAGCCGCTCGAGTCCCTTCGCTGTGACCCCGAAAAAGGCAAAAAACTCGCATTCCACTGCCCCTGTACCTTGCAGCATGCCCAGCAGCTGAGCGGCGCCGTGGAAGCCACCTTGCGGCGTCTGGGTTTTGACCTGACAGCCGTACCCGACGGCCATCTGTGCTGCGGATCAGCCGGCACTTATTCCATTACCCAGCCCAAGCTGTCAAAACAGCTGCGGGACAATAAAATGGATGCGCTTGAAAGCGGTCGGCCTGACATTATCGCAACGGCCAACATAGGCTGCCAGACACACCTGGATGGCGCTGGCCGTACTCCGGTGCGTCACTGGATTGAACTGGTAGATGAAGCACTTGCCATGCAGTAAGCCGATAACCTGAGACGTGAGGCTACGCATTCGGCCTCACTTAGGTTATCTTTACGGATTCTATCCAAATATTTCTCCCGAGGCTTACCATGCGATTTACGTCATTTGTGGCCGCTACAGTGCTATTTGCGACGCTGGGCGCTGCGCCCGCTCAGGCACAAGTCAAGATTGGCGTCATTACGTCGGCGACCGGGCCCACCGCCATGGTGGGCATTCCCCAGAAAAATGCGGTTGCCTTGTTGCCCAAGAAAATCGGCGATTACACCGTCGAATACATTTCTCTTGACGATGGCAGCGACCCGACGCAAACCGTGACCAGCTTTAGAAAACTGGTCAGCGAGCAGCACATCGATGCGTTTATCGGGCCGACGGGCTCACCCAACGCCATGGGTATTTTGCAATTTGTCGCCGAATCGGGCACACCCATGCTCGCGCCGGTAGGAACGGCTGACGTCGTTTTGCCCATGACCGAACAAAAAAAATGGGTGTTCAAAACCACACAAAACACTGGCATTATCGCCAAGGCTCTGGTCGAGCACATGGTGAAGCATCATGTAAAAACACTTGGTTTTATTGGCTTTAACGATGCCTACGGTGAAGACTGGCTTAACGTGACGTCAAAACTGGCCAAAGAAAACGGCATAGACATCGTCGCTACCGAGCGCTACCAGCGTTCTGACAGCTCGGTCACGGGGCAGGCGCTAAAGATAAAATCAGCCAACCCAGATGCCGTGCTGGTTGCTGGTACAGGCACTGCCGCAGTGCTGCCGCAAGCCACCCTGGTCAAACAGGGCTACAAAGGCACGTTTTACCAAACACACGGTGCCGCTCTACCGGCCTTTCTGAAGCTGGGCGGCAAAGACGTTGAAGGCACAATACTGGCAGCCAGCCTTATGCTTGTACTGCCGGAAATCGCCGATTCCAACCCATCAAAAGCCATCGCACAAGACTTCATCCAGCGCTATGAGGCCATTTACAACGAACGGCCAGCTACCTTCGGCGCTAATGTGTATGATGCCGGGTTGCTGCTTGAGCGCGCCATTCCTGAGGCAGCCAAAACCGCCAAGCCAGGCACGCCAGAGTTTCGTTCAGCCCTGCGTGACGCGCTCGAAAGCACTAAAGAGCTCGTGGCAACACAAGGGGTGTACACCATGACACCTGAAGACCATAGCGGTTTTGATGAGCGTGGGCGTGAGCTCATCACCATTAAAGACGGCCAATGGCGTCTGGCTAAGTAGCCTAAAACGACAACACCACAGTGATAAAGGGCGGGCCGCAGTAAAGCGAGCCCGCCCTTTCAGTCTTCAGCCTCGTCGTGCGGACCGGGCTAGGCCCCGCACGGCGCGACAGGCCCCCCTTACTCTTCAGGCACTGCTGCCCAAGCGCTCGGCATGAAAGGCCATATGGTCTTCCATAAACGTCGAAATAAAGTAATAGCCGTGGTCATAGCCCTCATGGCGGCGCAGAACCAGAGGTTGTTGCGCCTGGGCGCAGGCAGCCTCAAACGCCTCAGGCAGTAACTGCTGCTGGGCCAGAAATGAATCATCCATACCCTGGTCAATCAGAATGCCTTGCGGAAACGGGCGTTGTGACTGCTCCATGAGCAAGCTGGCGTCATGGCTGGCCCAGGCCTGGCGGTCTGAACCCAGATAAGCCGTAAACGCCTTTTCACCCCAAGGGCAACGCGATGGCGCCGAAATCGGTGCAAACGCTGACACCGACTGGAATTTTTCGCGGTGACGCTGTGCAAGCACCAGCGCACCATGGCCTCCCATAGAGTGACCAAAGATGCCGGCACGCGCCGCATCGCCAGGAAGCTGTTCCGTCACCAGGCTATACAGTTCGGACGTAATATAGGTTTCCATCCGGTAATGACGGCTCCAGGGCTCTTGCGTGGCATCCACGTAAAACCCGGCTCCAGTACCCAGATCCCAGTTTTCGTCTTCCCCTTCTACGCCCGCACCGCGCGGGCTGGTATCAGGAGCGACGAGCATCATGCCATGCTGAGCAGCAAACCGTTGCGCGCCGGCCTTGATCATGAAGGTTTCTTCAGTGCAAGTCAGCCCCGCCAAATAAAACAGCACAGGCACCTTGTTTTCTTGGGCCTGTAGCGGCAGAAACACCGAAAACCCCATAGGCAGCCCTATCGTGCTGGAGTGATGGCGATAAAAACGCTGTGTGCCATCGAAGCAGCGATGTTCGCTAATGAGTTCAAGACTGGTGTCAGTCATTGGTATACGTCCTCCGTAATGATGCATTCCGGCCAGATAGCTGGAGTTTCTCCGCCACCGCCCCGGGGAGCCTTTAGGCTCCAGAAATTACTGCCACACCCGGCCTAGCCCCTAAAGACAAGGCCTATGCTCAGCCGCGTGGTCAGTACAAAACAACCGAACGTATCGACTCACCGCTCTTCATGAGGTCGAAGCCTTCATTGATACGCTCGAGCGGCAATGTGTGCGTGATCAGGTCGTCGATGTTGATCTTGCCGTCCATGTACCAGTCAACAATCTTTGGCACATCGGTACGGCCACGCGCACCGCCAAAGGCCGAACCCGTCCAGACGCGGCCGGTGACCAACTGGAACGGACGTGTAGAAATTTCAGCGCCTGCTTCGGCTACGCCAATAACGATAGATTTGCCCCAACCGCGGTGACAGCACTCGAGCGCCTGACGCATAACTTGGGTGTTACCTATGCATTCGAAAGAATAATCAGCACCGCCGTCAGTGAGCTGAATAATATGATCAACCACATTTTCAACCTCATTGGGGTTGACGAAATGGGTCATGCCAAACTTACGTGCCATGGCCTGACGCTCAGGGTTAATGTCGACGCCGATGATTTTGTCAGCACCCACCATGCGTGCACCCTGGATGACATTCAGGCCAATGCCGCCCAGCCCAAAAACCACCACATTGGCACCCGCCTCAACCTTGGCGGTAAACAGCACTGCTCCCAGGCCGGTAGTGACGCCGCAGCCGATATAACAGACCTTGTCAAAAGGGGCGTCATTGCGGATTTTTGCAAGGGCGATTTCGGGGACGACAATATGGTTGGAAAACGTCGACGTGCCCATGTAATGGTGCACAGGCTTGCCGCCCACGGTAAATCGTGACGTGCCGTCTGGCATTACACCCTTGCCTTGCGTTGCGCGTATGGCGGTGCAAAGATTGGTTTTGCGCGAAAGACATGACTTACACTGGCGACACTCTGGCGTATATAGTGGGATGACGTGGTCGCCAGCTTTAAGCGAGGTGACGCCACTGCCCGTTTCAAGCACCACACCGGCGCCCTCATGCCCCAAAATAGCCGGAAAAATGCCTTCGGGGTCAGCACCTGACAGGGTGTAGTAATCAGTATGGCAAATGCCGGTTGCCTTGATCTCAACCAGCACCTCGCCAGCACGGGGGCCTGCGAGCTCAACATCTTCGATGGTCAGTGGCTGGCCAGCCTGCCAGGCGACGGCGGCTTTAGTTTTCATTTACTTCTCCGTGAGTATTAGGGCAACCCGAATAAAATCCGGGCACGCCGGACTCTGTCGAGTGTAACGAATATTCAGTACTCCTTCGACTGCCCGGTTATGGCCACACCCATGCGCAACATAAAGTACGCCAGCGCATCTACCCAGCGCCCCAGAAAGCTGCGACGCAAAAGCGTCTCTGACGTAACACGTGCAGAGTGATCGCGAATTTCCTGTTCAAGCACTGCCCTGAGCTGGTCTGCAAAACCCGAATCCTGGATATACACATTGGCCTCGCGCGCCAGCAACAAACTGAATGGGTCCAGATTAGATGACCCCACCATGGAACAACTATCCATGACTGCCACCTTGGCATGCAGATAACTGGCCATGTACTCGTAAATCTCCACACCGTCATCCAGCAGCTCACAATACATGTAGCGACAGGCCCGATACTGCATGGCGTATTCGGCATGCCCCTGGAGCAGCAAGCGCACCCGCACGCCGCGCCTGGCCGCCTCCCGCAATGCCTTGCGCAATCGCCTGCCTGGAAGAAAATAGGCATTGGCAATCAACATATCCGACGTGGTGCCAGCCATGGTTTCCAGGTAAACGTTTTCAATGGTCTGCCGGTTGCGAACATTGTCACGCTGCAACAAGGCTGCGCGAACCCCTGCTTCATGGTGAGGCTGGCTGTACTTGCGCCGCGCCTGACGCCATTTACCCCACTGTTTCAGCCGCTGGTAAAACAGCGACCAATTATCGCGACGCCGCCACGCCATGCGCAGCCACAACGCGCGTTGAGCGCGGGCCACATCGTCCACAATTGGCCCACGCAGGCCTATTGCAAAATCAAATCGCGGCGCAGGCTCTTTGCCGTTGTCTGGGATATCTACAAAATCATCAAGAATATTGATGCCGCCCACAAAGGCAAGCGCTTCATCAATCACCGCAGTCTTTCGATGCAGGCGTCGCAGGCGCCGCAAATTGAAACGCACCGAGCTCACGCCCACCGGCTCTGGCCTGTACACCCGATACTGCGCCCTCATGCCAGCCAGATGGCGCACCACTTCCTGAGCGGTTTCGGCGCTGCCAAACCCGTCAATAACAACCCGCACCTTAATGCCGCGCTTGCATGCATTGCGCAGATGCTGCAGCACACGTCGGGCAGTATCATCCATGCTGAAAATATAGGTCTCAAGATGCACGGTCACCTTGGCCGCATCAATCGCCTCGCACAGCGCATCGAAGAATTCAGCCCCATTGTGCAATAGTGTGATCTGGTTGCCCTCAGTCCAGTTCAGGCGCACGCGGCTACCTGGCATGGCGTCCCGACTGTCTGGATATCAACGCGTTGACCAAGATCATTGATTCAAACATAAGCATTACAGCCCCATTAATTCGAAAATCGAACGGCTCAGCGTCGACTCTGCATCGCGCAACTGCATAAGAATGTTGAAATGGTTGGTGTCGGCCACTTCAAGACAGCGTACCGGGTACCCGCGCTCCGCCCACGCTTGTGCATACATGGCGCTCTGACGCTTGAACTCGTCTGTTTCATGCTCACCCCAGGCAAGCAGCATGGGGCAACCTGCCGAAGGCAAGTGAAACACAGGGCTTAGTGATCGAGATGACTGCTCATTCAAGTGTGCCCATGCGTTGATATGTGTGCGCACCAGCGGGCGCAGGTCAAACAAACCGCTGACGGGGCTGGCACTTTGTATGACATGCTCAGGCACATCAAGCTGTTCTTTCCAGCCTGGCGCCAGCAGCATGCCCACCAGATGCCCACCCGCCGAACTGCCACTGATATGAATACGCGAGGGGTCACCGCCATATCGCTCAATATTCTTATACACCCACGCCAGCGCCCTTCTGCACTGATCCACAATGACAGACAAAGAAACACCCGGTGCAAGCGAATAATTTACGGCCACCACCGTGGCACCGCGCCCGACAAAAGCCGGGGCCATAAAGCTGCTGTCATCCCTGGACAATGCGCGCCAATACCCACCATGAATAAACAGGTACACCGGTGCCAAACCGGCAGCCGGAAAAATATCGATTGTTTCATCAGGGTGCGGCCCATACGGCACCGCCAGCTCGCCGGCTATCTTGCGACGTGCCTGCGCGCTGTAGTCGGCATATTCTTTCAGGTAAGGCAGACAATCAGGCACAGAAGCCCGCGCATTGTATTGTCGGTCAAGCTCGTCGGACGCATACCCCATGGGGTTGTCGTTGGGATCCATACAGGCCGTCTCCACATATGTTGTATACGCCAGACTACGTTGACAGGGCAGCCCGGCCCCACGACCGCCAAAGGCGCTCGCGCAGAGGTACATTTGTGCAAATATACTACCAGCCAATCAACGGACGCGTGTCAACCGTGCGCGGTCAGCAAACAGCACAGGCCAACAGGCGCTATGTGCAATATCAAGAAAAACGTATCAGCCCAGCAAATGCCGCTGCGACATCAGGGAAGTTCAAGCTCGGCGTACAGCGGCGCATGATCAGATATCTGTCGCCATGGCAGGCCCTGAAGCACCCGCGCCTTGCGCACGGCGAACCCACGCTGATAAATGCGGTCAAGCCGCAGCCAGGGAAACGCGGCTGGAAACGTACGCGGTGGCGGTGCCAGCCGCGCCCCACCATGCATACCCAACT
This sequence comes from Alcaligenaceae bacterium, assembly GCA_013416395.1. Taxonomy (GTDB): domain Bacteria; phylum Pseudomonadota; class Gammaproteobacteria; order Burkholderiales; family Burkholderiaceae_B; genus Allopusillimonas. Next base: position 721,928 of record JACCEP010000001.1, on the reverse strand, counting down.
CATGCACGTTTTGCACCAACGGTTTTTGAGTGGGTACCAGCAGCCCGCTGCGCAGCCGCTGCATTGAGTTTCGTAAAAGTTTCGGACCAGTGTCCGAATGAGGGGCAAACGAAAATACTTCGTACAGACCCAGTTGTTTTACAAACAACGGTGCCAAGCGGTTATTCCAGTCGTTGAAATCACCCGCGATCAGCATGGGTTCGCCTTCTGGAACCAGGCGCTTAATACGCTCAACCAGTGCTGCCACCTGACGTGAACGCCCCTTTGCGAACAAGCCCAAGTGCACGACCAGACAGTGAACCGGCACGTCGTCGATATCAACTTGTGCATGTAACAGACCACGCTGTTCCATACGATGGTCTGAGATATCCTGGTTTTCGTGATGAACAATAGGGAAACGTGACAGCAATGCATTGCCGTGATCAGTCTGCGCGCGTATGGCATTACAGCCATACGCCGCATTCATGCTGAGGGCCGCGCCCAGCGATTCATGCTGGGCATTCAGGCTGATGCGCTGCTCATTGCGGCCCTGAACTTCTTGCAGAAACAGCAGGTCAGGGTGCAGGCCGTACAGCCCCAGGCGCAAGTCTGACAACGACTCGCGGGCACCCGTGGCTGAGCGCCCTTTGTGAATGTTGTAGCTTACGACCCTAATGACGGACACGCACGTCCTCCCTATAACCCCTTTACTTTACATCAACGGCGCGCAGACGGATATGAAGTTCCTTCAACTGCTTTTCGTCGACGACTGAAGGCGCATGCGTCAGCAGACACTGTGCGCGCTGCGTTTTTGGAAAAGCAATAACGTCACGGATGGAGTCTGCCCCAGCCATCATCGTAACCAAACGGTCAAGGCCAAACGCCACACCACCATGCGGTGGCGCGCCATACTGCAGCGCATCAAGCAGGAAGCCAAATTTTTCGCTGGCCTCTTCGTCATCAATATTGAGCGCCCTGAAAACCTTGCTTTGCACGTCGGCGCGGTGAATACGCACCGACCCGCCGCCTAGCTCCCAACCATTGAGCACCATGTCGTAGGCTTTGGCAATGGCACGGCCTGGGTCAGTGGTGAGAAAGTCTTCATGACCATCTTTCGGGCTGGTAAACGGATGGTGGGCGGCAAAATACCGACCTTCTTGCTCGTCGTACTCGAACATGGGAAAGTCAACGACCCAGAGGGGCTTCCAGCCTGCCTCGAACAAACCATGCTCGCGACCGAATTCGCTGTGGCCGATCTTGACCCGCAGCGCGCCAATAGCGTCATTGACGACTTTGGTTCTGTCAGCGCCAAAAAAGATCAAATCGCCGCTTTGTGCCCCGGTACGCTCAATCAGCTGGCGCAGAGCGTCGACATTTATGTTTTTGACGATGGGTGACTGCAAGCCTTCGGGTATAGCGGCCGCATCGTTGACCTTAATATAGGCCAGCCCTTTAGCACCATAAATACCCACGAACTTGGTATAAGCATCAATTTCGCTGCGGGGCATGGTGGCACCGCTAGGCACACGCAAGGCCACCACGCGACTGCCTGGGTCATTGGCCGGTGTCGAGAACACTTTAAAATCGACTTCACGCATGAGGTCGGCCACGTCAACAAACTCGAGCTTGACACGCAAATCGGGCTTATCAGACCCAAAACGGCGCATGGCTTCTTCCCAGGTCATGGTGGGAAACTGCGCCGGCAGCTCGGCCTTTTGCACGGCAACAAACACCTGACGGATCATGCCCTCGAAGATTTCACGAATCTGCACTTCGTCGAGGAAAGAAGTTTCACAGTCTATCTGCGTAAACTCTGGCTGGCGGTCAGCACGCAAGTCTTCATCACGAAAACACTTGGTAATCTGATAATAGCGGTCAAAGCCAGCCACCATAAGCATCTGTTTAAAGAGCTGCGGCGACTGCGGCAATGCGTAAAACTCGCCGGCATTTACCCGCGAAGGCACCAGGTAATCACGTGCACCCTCAGGCGTACTCTTGGTAAGCATGGGGGTTTCAATATCGACAAAGCCCAGCGCATCAAGGTATTTGCGCACTTCCATGGTGACACGGTAGCGCAGCATAAGATTGTTCTGCATTTGCGGGCGGCGCAAATCAAGCACGCGGTGCGTCAGCCGTGTTGTTTCGGACAAATTGTCGTCATCAAGCTGGAACGGCGGCGTAACAGACGGGTTAAGCACCTCGATTTCGCGACACAAGATTTCGATTTCGCCCGAAGCCAGGTCAGTATTACGGGTACCCTCGGGGCGCATGCGCACCAGGCCTGTAATACGCACGCAGAATTCATTGCGTATGCTTTCGGCAGTGGCAAACGCCAACTCGTTATCCGGGTCTACGACAATCTGGGCCAGACCTGCACGATCACGCAAATCAATAAAAATGACCCCGCCGTGGTCACGGCGACGATGAACCCAGCCAAACAGGGTGACTGTCTGGTCGAGATAGTGAGTGTTGACCTCGCCGGTATAGCAGGTACGCATCAAGGATTACTCCGTATATAAATATCTTGGGTTGAAACCGAAGCGGGCCATTGAAAGCCCGCTTTCTGGTTACCGGAACAGGGCATGCCAGGTTTTACGGCACACCCCCCCGGGCACGACTTCATTGTTTGAGCACGCCGCCCCGCGCAGCAGCCGTCAGGTCGATGACTTGGGAGCAGGTGTTGGCGCAGGAGCAGGCGTGGAAGCAGCTGCAGGCGCGACGGCCGCCTGGCCACCGCCTTCGCCCGACGACGGGGCCGGGTTGGGAGATGAACCGTTATTGCGAAAATCAGTAACATACCAACCCGTGCCTTTCAGCTGAAAGCCTGCGGCGGTAACCTGCTTTACGTAGGTTGCCTTGCCGCACTCAGGGCAGTCTGTAAGTATGGGATCAGATAGTTTTTGCAAAACATCCTGGGCATGGCCACAGGTGCTGCATCGATAAGCATAAATAGGCACGACAAAATCCTAGCGAAAATGTCCAGAAACTGCGCCCCGCCACAGGCAAACCCGGGCGCCTGGCCCTGGGCAGCGTTGACGAGCGACGAAGCAAAAAGAAGCCAATTTTAGCCCTTTTTGCAGCCCCGTACCCGGTACGGGGCTTCAGTTTAAAAGCGGCCGAACAAGATGAACATCATTGCGGCCACCAAAGTAGGCACCGCCGCCGACAGCAAGAGCTTGAGCGGCGAGATCGCGCCATCGGGAAAGCATCGCTTCAAAATGGAGAATCCGGCCGGGTTGGGTGCATTGGCAATCACCGTCAAACCACCACCTGTAACCGCCCCGGCGACCAGCATGTAGCGCCAGACTTCGTCGGTCCCTTCGACCAGAGAACCCAAATAAGTCAACGCAGCATTATCGGTAAGCGCCGTAAGTGCCGTAGCACCCCAATACAGCACAATCGGGGAAAGACCTGCGAGCAACTCTTGCAACCACCATTTTTGCAGACCACCCAGCACCACCAGGCCGGCCAGAAAGAACCCCACCATCAGGCCTTCACGGATCAGCAGTGCGTTCTGGTGACGGCTATAGGCGTGGGCATAGCCAATGAACAGCATTAGCAGGCCCAGGAAAATTGCCGCATGGTGAGCCGACATCACGATACCCACCAGGAAAAGCACGTGAACAGCAATGACGGAAAGCGGAACTGGGGGGCGAACCTTACTGCCTTCTGCAGCCGGCAAGGCACCAAGCGAGCCATCCAGCAAGTGTTTGCGAGAGATAAAGGTAAGCAGGCTGGCGTTGATGATGACAGCGGCCGCTGCACGCCAACCGAAATGCGTGGCCATGTAGGCCGTGTCCCAGCCAAAGGTGCCAGCCACCATGAGCACAGGTGGTGCGGCATAGGCAGTAAGCACGCCACCTATGGATATGTTGACGAACAGCACACCCAGGGTCAGGTATTTAAAGCCTGCCTGGCCCGGCCTGCTGAAATAGGCATCGCGCAGCAGCAGCGCCGCAAGCGTCATGGCCGCCGGTTCGGTAATAAAGGAACCGGCCAGCGGCACGAAGGTCATGGTGACAAAAAACATGGCCAGCGCATTGGGCATGGGCATAATGCGCGCAATGCCTTTTACGAACATGTTTACCAGCTCAATAATGGGTCGACTGGCGGCCACAACCATAATGGCAAATACGAAAGCAGGCTCGGTAAAGTCGCGCGTATCGACGTAGGCGACCATTTCATCCACATTGACCAGCATCGCCATGCCAAACAGCATGACGCACGCCCACACGCCAAATACGGCTTCCACTTCTGAAAGCATATGCCACAGCCCGGCATGCGGGCCATTGCGATTAGCCAGGCGGGCGAAAACGGGCACGGAGAAAGTGTGGATGATGGCAATCGCAAAAAGCGCAGTTGCCACATATTCGATAATACTTGTCATCTTCCAGTCTTTTTTTTACTAGTAAGGCAAAAAGCCACTTATCAGAAAGGCGCTGTCTCAGAGATGCAAGACAGTACCCGCAAGTGCAGCCACAATCAACATTACGCCAACTGTAATGTTTGCGCGAAACAGCATAAAGCTGCGGTCTGGTCGCGCAAGATCAAAAATACTGATCTGCCAGGCAAAGTGCGCGCCTATGGCGGCAATGACTACGTAATAGGGCCAGTTCATGCCCATGTCATAGCCGCCCCACAGCCACAGGATCACCGTAGCTGCGTAAAAACCGCCTATCCACACACGCCCGTTGTCACCAAACCGCATGGCAGCAGAACGCAGCCCCAGCTTGAGATCATCGCGCAGATCCACATACGCGTATACCGAATCGTACCCGACTTGCCACAACACTGCGCCCAGCCACAAAGCGATCGCTCCCAAGGGCACACTATTTTGCGTGTCGGACCATGCCATTAGCATGCCCCAGTTAAACCCTATGCCCAGTACAACCTGGGGCCAATACGTAAAGCGCTTGCACAGAGGATAAACAATAACAATAGGCACCAGGGCCACGGCCAGCCATCGGCTATACGTGTTGAGCGCGAGCAGTAACAAGGCACAAACGGCAAGCTGGGCGAACACAAACCACAACGCGTTTTTCAGACTGAGCTGGCCACTGGTCAGCGGACGAAATCGCGTGCGCTCAACCTGACTGTCAAAGTTGCGGTCAAAAATATCATTAAAGCAGCAACCTATACCCCGCATGAGCAAGGCGCCCAGAGAAAAAATAACCAGGCGAAACAACGTAGGCCAGCCATCAGCAGCCTGAACCAGCGCCGCCAGACAGGGCAGCAGCGTAAGCCAGGTACCTACGGGCCGGTCAAGGCGGCACAGCCGAGCATAAGGCCCCCAGGAACGCGGCAGCCAGCGCTCTACCCAGTCATCGGGCCGCATGTCGGCGAGGTCTGGCGTTCCAGGTGCCCGTTCAGGCTGACGCTGATGTGAAGAGTTACTGGAAAAAGTCATTACCAAATAGCGAAGATTGCGAATACGCACAAGGCGCAATGCGCGCCTTGTGGTTTAACTTTGTTTGATGAGCTCGCCCAAAATAGCGATACCCTCGCGGATTTTTGCTTCAGAGACCGTAACGAAACTGAGCCTGAGCGTATTGTCTTGCCGACCCTCACCCGCAAAAAACGGAGCGCCTGGCACAAAAGCAACATTACGGGCGACGGCCTGTTCGAGCAGCTTGCTGCCATCGATATGCGCCGGCAACGTCACCCAGATAAACATGCCGCCGTCGGGCTTCGTCCATGAACAGGTGCTGGGAAAGTGCTCTTCAATCGCATCGAGCATGTAGCCGCACTGCTCTTTATAGAGCTGGCGCACGACGGGCAGATGAGTATCAAGAAAACCATCTTTAATGGTTTCGTAGACAGCCATCTGGGTAAGCGATGCCGTATGCAAGTCAGTAGCCTGCTTGATCTGCACCAGCTTTGAAATAATGGGGCGTGGCGCCACGATATAGCCCAAACGCAAGCCAGGCGCGAGCACCTTTGAAAACGAACCCAGGCGAATAACCGTTGCACCCACAGCACGCCCGAGGCCCAAAAGACCCGGCAGCGCTTCGCCTGCATAACGAAGCTCACCATAAGGGTCGTCTTCGATAATAGGCACTTGCAGCATCGCACATCGCTCTACCAACGCCTTCCGTCGCTCAAGACTTAACGTAAGCCCGGTCGGGTTGTGAAAATTAGGCAGAGCATAAAGAAAACGCGCACCCGCAGCCGTTTCAGGCGTAAGGCTCTCGGGAATAAGGCCACCCTCATCGGTGGGCACAGAATGATAATCAGGCTCGAACAACGAAAACGACTGTAACGCACCCAAATAACTGGGCGCCTCAACAAGCACCTTGCTGCCCGGATCAATAAACAGCTTGCCCAGCATATCAAGCGCCTGCTGCGAGCCCGAGACAATGAGCACCTCTTCAGGTGACACGTCGCCAGCACCAGAGCGCTTGAGATCTTGCGCCACCCAGGCACGCAACGGTGCATAGCCTTCAGTAGGGCCGTATTGCAGCGCTGACTCGCCCTTGCTTTCAAGTACGCGATTAAAGGCCTGCTTCATCGCCTCAATGGGAAACCCCTTAGGTGACGGAAGCCCGCCAGCAAATGAAATAATTTCAGGCCGCTCAGTAACCTTGAGAATTTCTCGAATGGTTGAGCTGGTTAGCTGCTGGGCGCGTTTGGAAAATGTGTAGGAAGATGAGTACGAATCCATGATTCAAGCCTGAACGCCCCAAGAAAGCGCATAAAAAGAGAATCCGCTAGATTACCGCAAGTCGCGCCAAAATGCAGCGAAATGCAAATAAGCGTGGCCAGCAGCCAGCACCGACGTCTGATCTACGTATACAGCGAAGCAAGAGCGCATGGGAAGTCGGGCATCGCCCGACAGCATGATGGCCGGGAAACAGCCCCATCCCGCACGAAAGCGTCAAAAGAACCAAGTGCAGCCAATAACTGCTGTTCGCCGGCGACCCAGCTTTTCCCCGCAGCGGCCTGCTAGTTCGGTAGAAGTGAACGGCTAAGCCCACAACTCCATACTCTTTCACAACACCACCTAAAATCGACACACACGGCTTACCAAACAACACACCGCACATATACACCGCAGCCTTCGTGCGGGTTGAGGCTGTTTGACGGGATTAGGAATGCGCCACGCGCCCGTGCCTGAGCGGGGATGCAAGGCCGCAATTGTTCGAGCGGGACGCGTGTCTGGAGCCCAGTGGGCTCCAGACCCCGCGAGTTTTGCGGCCGCCCCGATCAGGTACGGGCGCGTGGGCAGTCGGGCATCGCCCGACCGCATGACGGCCGGAAAACAGCCTCAACCCGCACGAAGGCGTCAAAAGAACCACTGTACGGCAGCACGAATCGGGCACACGGGCAATCAGGCACCGCCCCGACCGCATGACGGCCAGAAAACAGCCCCGGCCCGCACAAAAGCGTCAAAAGAACCACTGTACGGCAGCACAAACCCTAACGAGGGCCCTCACCTTCCGACTTGCGACTATCGCGCCGAACAATCCGCATCAGCCACCAGAAAAGCGACGCCGAGCACCCCAGCCCAAATACAAAAATACCCACCGCAATCCACTCGCCTGTCGTCATGCCACCCTCCCAGTTTTGCCCGCCGTATAAGGATTCTAAGCCATAGACCGTCGCAGTCATGGCATTTTAGGAATGCGGGACATGGGGATGTGGCGCCTGCTGAAGCCGTAAAGAAGTTAAGTGCAGAAAACGACAGGCAGCAGATGCACCACTGCCCGTCGAATCAAACGAGTACTAAAGATACCGGCAGGCTTACCTGGCGTCGATCAAACCCTTGGCATAAAGAAGCACCAACTCGTTGTCGTCCTGCACGTTAGGGTCGCGGCTCGACGAAAACGGGAAATTATTATCGTTGCCGACAATAATATGTTCATCATCCACAATATCCACATTTTCGATCGTAAAGAACGGAAACTGCAACACACCCTCCGTCAGAGGCTTGCGTGTCTTGCCATCGGGATCCTGTATCGCCAGCAAATCAATGTAAGCGATCTTGCGCACAGCCTTGCCCACGGTAGCCTCAGACATCTCAATCTTGTAAACACGCTTGAACTTGGGCAAGCTTGAAAAGCACATCGACGTGTCGGCGCCCGATACGCAAGCCTTATCTGGCGTACCTTCATTATTGTCGCGCTCAATAACCAACGCCGTATCGGCATCGATCATATTGATATCACCAATAGCGTGGTGGCCCTCTTCGAGCGGATAAAACCATGAACGGCCTGTCCACTTTTCATCTGCCACGCTAAACTCCAAAACGCGCAAAGCCGTTTTGCCGTCCACAGTTTCATACGCGCCAGCCTTATCGTCCCACAACGGGCCCTCAAGCATGGGATACAAAAACTTCCCATCTTTCGACGCCGCCATACCTTCAAAACCTTTGGATCGCTTCAGATTTACACCCTGGTAGCGGGCATCGGGAGCCCCCGGCGAGCTTACCGCATAGTGGTCGGGTGATCTGGCTGCCACACCATCCACCTCAGTATCAAACACCGCCAGCACTTTGCCGGTTTTATCTGCCTTGATAAGGTGTGGCCCAAACTCCTCACCCAGCCAAATATGCTCGCCAATCGGCTGGAAACTTTCAAGGTCAAAATCCGACCCCGTCAGATACCGTGTTTTTGAGTCTTCATGCACGATACGGAAGGGTACATTGCGATCTGGATCACTTAAAAACACCGTTTCACGCGGCTTGAAACTGCCGCTCTTCCAATCGATGTCATAGTGATTAAGATACAGCATAGAATCCATGGAATTGGCCTTGTTGCCAAAACCATTGTCGGTCACAATCCATACACTGCCGTCAGGCATAACCTTGATGCCCGAATGGCCCTGCAAAGGCTGGCCTTCAATAGGAAGCGCCATACCCGTTTCACGGTCGGCTGACTTGCCCATAACCGACCCAAGCTTTTCAACCCGTTTCCGTGTCGTGTACTTGCCCGCATTTTTCAAATCAGCAGGCGCGTCCTCAGGCGACGCCACCGTGGCGTTTGCGGGCAGCAAAGCATGCCCTTTGAGCACGGCGGGGGTCTGCTGCTGGGCAGCGGCCACCATCGAGAAACCAGCCAGCGCCATCACAAGCAAAGACTTTGCACAATACGTCATTTTTACTTCCCAAGTGAGTTCAAACAAAGCGGTAGTCTGAACAAGGAAGATGACGTGGTGGTGACAATGGTTGAATTTTCGCTATCGTCCGACCGACCCGGAGAAGGCCGTGCCAAACCCAGACAGCACGAACAGGGCCCAGCATGGGAATGTGCTGGCCCCGGCTTCGTGCAATTAGAGCAGTGCTTCTGCGCCCTTCACCGGGGTAGCTTGACTGTCTGGTAACACAGCCTGGTGCGTCTGATCTGCGTCAATCAGCTGCTGCAGCTTGCGGCGAAAGCGCAAAGGCCCGGCATCAAGCGGAAGATTAAGCTTAGAGGGGCTTTTGGCCATGCCTGCCTGCACCGCCTCGAGCACAGCCCGATCTTCGGCAAACGCATCGCGCACATCGGCTGAAAACTGGCTGGACACCTGCTCGTCATCGGGGCTGAAATTACGCATCTGAAACCAGAAATAGCGTGTGGTGCTGTCATCGACTGGCGTCAGAAAATTGTAGGAATCCATGAGAAATACATCTTCATGAAAGGGTGCTGTTTCAGCACCCTGCCCCGCCGGTTTGAAAATAGCGCGGATAATGGCTTGCGACGGAAAGCGCACCTCATACTGCTGCTTGCGGTCACAGCGGCCTTCAAACCGTACAAACTTGGCATAAAACGGCGCCACCTCAACATCGCGCATCCAGCGTGACACTGTAACGCTGTGATCGCCCATGTCTATCTGCAGCGGCACGCCAACAATATCGGCATTACCAAAAGACGACTGATGCACCCACGAAACATGGGTGGGATCAAGCAGGTTATCGGTCAGGTAAAGATAATTGCAGTGCACCGTCATGGCATCGCCACGGTTCATGCCCCATTGCGGGTCACCCCAGTGGTCAACCGTAACCATGTTTGTCGGGTCGGCGAGCGCGGCGTCGCCCATCCAGACCCACACAAAGCCGTACCGCTCCACACAGGCGTAGCTGCGCACAACGGCGGCAGCTGAGGGCCGGGCCATACCAGGCGAATGAACACAGGCACCTGAGCAGTCAAACACCAGCCCGTGGTAACCGCATTCCACCGTGTCGCCCTTTAAACGCCCCATGGAAAGCGGCAGTTTACGATGGGGACAGGCATCTTCAAGCGCGGCAATCTGACCATCTGATTTACGGTAAAGCACGATGTCTTCATTGAGCATTTTCACAGCGTGCAAATCTCGGCCGACATTTTCAGCCAGCGCGGCCACATACCACGCGTTTTTCAAAAACATAGTTTTCCCCAGACAAAGAAATGCGCCCGCCCGGCGCGCTGGCAATTTACCGGCGCGGGAACAATGAGGCATTCATCCAAGCATTTTAATGATTATTGAGGGAGCCTACGAAATGCTGCGTTCAGGCCGTGCTTTAACCCGTGTTGTCTATGTACCGAGACGACAGACCCTGTATCGGCCAAGCATAGCTGAACACGCCACGTGCTAGTTTCGTGTAAATTGAAACGCCAATCATCTGGCTTTAACGTTCGCCTAACAGCGCACATGCCCATGCCTCGCCTAGCAAGTGGCCCACAAAACGCTGTACTGGGCATTCCATATCACCGTAAAATAACTCCCCGCCTTTTTTGCGGCACTGCCCCCGTGCTGCTGCCCTTTGCGCCATTTGTTCAAGCGCGGTAGCCACGGGTTCGCCGATACGGCGACTTCCCTTAAGTGCACCCATGGCAAGCTTTGACGCCCTGTTTCACAACCTCGAAGTCCATGGCTGGGCCATGGCAGACAACATCATGCCCGACGGGCTTGTTACCCGGCTTCTTCAAGCCGGTGATCAGGCATGGCAGGCTGATCTCTTCCAAGATGCACACGTAGGCACAACCAGCCAGCCCGTGCGCAACACCGCCATACGCGGCGACACAATTTGGTGGCTAGAGTCAGACATGGCGTCCGAAGCGTGCCAGCAGTTTCTCGCCTGGGCCGACGTACTGCAACAGGCCCTGAACCGGCACTTCTTTCTGGGCCTGCGCCGGGCAGAGTTTCATTTTGCACGTTATGGGCAGGGGTTGGGGTACAAACGGCACATGGATCAGCATCGCGGGCAGCCATACCGGCGCATATCGCTGGTGCTGTACCTAAACCCCCAATGGGATGCCTCGTCAGGCGGCGAACTCTGTCTGTATGCCCCGGGCACAAAAGGCGACGAAACACAACGCATTCTGCCCATGCCCGGAAGGCTGGTGCTGTTTCGCAGCGACCTCATCCCCCATGCTGTACTACCCTGCACGCGTCCACGCTGGAGCCTAACGGGGTGGTTCCGCAACGACGACGTAATCGCGCTGCCACTTCCAGGGCTACCCAGCGTCGCAACAACGCCTGCACACCCTTAATCGGCCCCCGTCGCCACCGGCGCGGTGGCCTGAGCGCACCATTCGCTCCATGAACCAGGGTAAAGAGCAGAACCGTGCAGGCCGGCCAGCTCCATGGCCAGCAGGTTATGGCAGGCCGTGACGCCTGAGCCGCACTGATTAATAACGCGCTCAGAGGGCTGGCCCTGGAGCACGGCGTCAAACTCTGCGCGCAGTTGCTCGGCCGGCTTGAATCGACCATTAGCGGCAATATTGTCTTTGAAGAAACGGTTGCGAGCACCCGGAATATGCCCTCCTACCGGGTCTATCGTTTCGTTTTCACCACGGAAACGGTCGGCACTGCGGGCGTCGACCACCACGTGCTCGTGCGTTTTGAGGTCGGCAAGAACCTGTTCGTAGTTAACGACGCTTACCAACGGCTTTTTCGGCGTCAGATTGCCCGGCGCAGCAGCCACGGTTTCCGCCGTCGACACGTCATTGCCCGCTTCTTTCCACGCCTGCAGTCCGCCATCCAGCACCACAACCTTCTCATGACCCAGCCAGCGCATCATCCACCACAGGCGCGCCGCAGTCATCGCATCACCAGCGTCGTAACACACGACTAATGTGCTGTCGCTAACCCCAAGCCCAGCCATACAGCGTGCGAAGTCTTCGCGTTCGGGCAAGGGGTGCCGGCCATTGCTGCCGGTTTTTGGCGCGCTGAGGTTTTGATCCAAATGCAGGTACACAGCACCCGGGATATGCCCTTGCGCATACGCCTGCTTACCCGCATCGACATTACCCAGGTCAAAACGACAGTCGCACACCAGAATGTCGGCATTGTTATCACGTACGAGTGCAGAAAGGGCACCAGCATCAATAAGAGGAGATTTTGTCATCGTTGTTTTTCGCTTTTTCTCGGTATTTAGGTTGTGAACACACACGAAAAGCATACTACCTGAGCATCAAGACCAAAAGCCGTAGCCGGCGTGAGAGCACATCGGCAAGCCAGTGCGCCTGGTCATTGGGTAAAGACAAACCTGGTCGCATAGCACCTAATACTGATACGCCCTGCGCCCGGCAAACTCGCCCGTTTGCGCACACAATGCACGCAAGGCCTCGGCGAATAGCGTTTCGGCAGGGCGCCGAACCGCATCATTACGCGAAAACAAAACAACAGGTGCCAGCGTCCAGTCAAATGAATACGGCACAATCGCCACCCCGGCCACACGTACCAGTTCTTCAGCTACATCAGCCGGCAGTATCGATACCGCGTTGTCGCTACTGGCAATCATTTCGCCAATAAGCCTGGATGAATAGCTCTCCACCACCGGCAAAGGCGGCGTCACGCCAGAGCGCAGAAAAATGTCAGTTACCTGCTCGCGCAAAGGTGTAGGACGCGGCCCGAGTATCCAGTCCATTTGTGCAAGCTGAGCCCAATCGAGGCGTCGTGCGCCAAGTCGCGCCGCCAGTTGCCGACTGGCGATAAGACGGGGGCTTTGATGAAACAGCGGCTCGCACACCAGGCCGTCAATGTTCAGGCTTGATGACGCCCATCCTATCGCGAAATCTAGCGCATGGTCGCGCAGCATGGGCAGCAGCTCTTCGCTGGTGGCTTCATGAATCGTAACCGTCAGGCGCTGCCTGCCAGGAAGCGTATGCCCAATTGCCGTTGAAAGCAGGCGCCCCGGAATAAATGGTGTCGCCCCCACATTAAGGTGCGCATCCCGCCCCGCCGCCACAGCCTCCATGTCAAGTGCGAGCGCGTCAAGATCATTGAGCATGGTGCGAGCCCAGGCAAGCGCCACCTCGCCTTGCGCCGTTGCCGTCATACCGCGTGCCGAACGGTCAAACAGCCGCGCGCCAAACATATCTTCAAGCTCGGCCAAGGCATAGGTAACGGCAGGCTGACTGGTGGCCATGCTGCTGGCCACACGTGTGAGTGAACCGTGCCTGTCAATCTGCAGCAACAGGGCAAGATGCCGAATTTTAAGACGCCCTCTGAGCTTGTGCACGACGCCGTCTGCGTCAAACGAAACCATATCCATGGCTACCTATAAGGAAAAACTTATGATGTCATCTTAATCTAAAATGATTTGCTTATGCGCAGGGGCTAGACTATTCAGGTATCAAGGGGTTGAGTTGGTTCAGCCGCTCTAACTCCCCTGTGCCAGATCCGCCATTGTTCACGGCGGCTGGCATTCACCAGTCAGCCAAGGAACCGCCCGTGACCACCATAGACAAACAATCCGCGCTTAATTACCACGAGTTTCCCGTTCCCGGAAAAATTTCCGTCACGGCAACCAAATCGCTGATTTCCCAGCGCGATCTTGGCCTGGCCTACACCCCTGGCGTTGCCTATGCCTGTGAGGAAATCGCCGCCGATCCGGCCAATGCAGTACGTTTTACCGCCCGGGGCAATCTTGTGGGTGTCATCACCAATGGCACCGCCGTGCTGGGTTTGGGCAACATCGGGCCACTGGCCTCCAAGCCCGTCATGGAAGGCAAGGCCGTACTGTTCAAAAAATTTGCTGGTATCGACGTCTTTGATATTGAAATCAACGAAACTGACCCCGACAAACTTGTCGAGATCATTGCCGGGCTCGAACCCACCTTTGGTGGGATCAATCTGGAGGACATCAAGGCGCCAGAGTGCTTCGAAGTCGAGCGCAAATTGCGCGACCGCCTTAGCATTCCTGTCTTCCATGATGACCAGCACGGCACAGCCATTACTGTTGCCGCAGCGTTCATCAATGGGCTGAAAGTTATCGGCAAAGACATCGAACAGATCAAGCTGGTTACTTCGGGCGCCGGTGCCGCCGCGCTGGCCTGCCTCGACCTGCTGGTCGATCTGGGCCTGCCGATCGAACATATTTGGGTTACCGACATAGACGGTGTGGTGTACGAAGGCCGCAAAACCGTCATGGGGCCTGAGATCAGCCGCTTTGCCCACAAGACCAAGCTGCGCACACTCAATGACGTCATTGATGGTGCCGATGTATTTCTGGGTCTGTCTGCGGGAGGCGTCCTCAAGCCCGAAATGGTCGCAAAAATGGCCGCTAACCCCCTGATTCTGGCACTTGCCAACCCCAATCCAGAAATTGACCCTGATGTAGCACGCAGCGTACGGGATGACGTGGTCATGGCCACCGGTCGGTCCGACTACCCCAACCAGGTCAATAACGTGCTGTGCTTTCCGTATCTCTTCCGTGGTGCACTTGATGTCGGCGCCACAACCATTACCCGCGAGATGGAAAAGGCGGCGGTGTATGCCATTGCCGGCCTGGCCGAAGAAGAGCAAGACGAAATGGTCGCTGCCGCTTACGGCGGATATGGGCTATCTTTTGGGCCTGAGTATCTTATTCCCAAGCCTTTCGACCCGCGTCTGATCTCGCGCATCGCACCTGCGGTGGCCCAGGCCGCCATGGACAGCGGGGTGGCTACGCGCCCGCTGCCCGATATGCAAACCTATGTAGAAAGGCTGCAGCGGTTTGTTTACCACTCGGGTGCCTTCATGAAGCCCATGTTCTCCGCAGCGCGGCAACTCGTGCGCGAAGGTGGCAAAACCCGTATCGTTTTCACCGAAGGCGAAGATGAGCGCGTGCTGCGCGCGGTGCAGGCCGTCGTTGACGAAAAAATCGCCCGCCCCATTCTGGTGGGCCGGCCTTCTGTGTTGCTTTCTCGCATCGAAAAATTCGGTTTGCGTCTGCGCTTGGGCGAAGACGTCGAAGTCACCAACCCTGAATACGACGAGCGCTTCGACAAGTACTGGAAAACCTACTGGGAAAAAATGTGCCGACGCGGCATCCCCAAAGAAATGGCTCGTGTTGAGATGCGTCGGCGCCTGACGCTCATCGGCGCAATGATGGTGCACCTGGGTGACGCCGACGGCATGATCTGCGGCACAGTGGGCTCATACCACGAACACCTGCGCTTCATCGACGAGGTTATCGGCAAAAAACCCGGTGCCCAGACCTATGCCGCCATGAATATTCTGTTGCTAAACGAACGCACGGTGGCGCTGGCCGACACCCATGTCAATGAAGACCCGACCGCATCACAAATTGCCGAACTGACCATTGCCGCCGCCAATGAGCTCAAACAACTCGATCTTGTGCCCAAAATAGCGTTGCTGTCACGCTCCAACTTTGGCTCGGGCAGTTCGTCGTCTGGGGCCAAAATGCGGGAGGCGCTGGCGCTAGTCAACGAGCAGGCACCCGACCTGGAGATTGATGGCGAAATGCACGGTGACTGCGCCCTCGACGAGGCGCTGCGCCGTCGCATTCTCCCGCACTCACCGCTACAAGGCAGCGCCAATCTGCTTATTTGCCCCAATGTAGACGCTGGTAACATCGCCTACAACCTGCTCAAGACGGTGGCAGGCAGCAACGTGGCGGTTGGCCCATTCTTGTTGGGCGCCAATGCGCCTGTACACATTCTGACGTCAAGCTCGAGCGTACGACGCATACTGAACATGACAGCGCTCACTGTACTCGACGCAAACCGCTAAAGACTGAAAAACGGTCACATGCGCCATGCAGCATGTGACCGCTATCGCGACCTCCTGACTGATACAATACACATCACATAAAAAACAGCGGCATCACCTGTCGGTCAGGCTTTGGCCCAGCGGGTAGCAGCACACCATACAAGATGGCATGCACGGTCGGCATGCAAGGAGATAGTCGAGATGCCTCGAAGAGCATCCCCGTTGGCTCCTCTACAACACGCCACTTTCCGTTCGCTCTGGACGGCAACCCTGGCGTCCAATCTTGGCGGCCTGGTTCAGGCCGTGGGCGCAGGCTGGCTCATGACCACCATCTCGCACTCCGACGACATGGTGGCCCTGGTGCAAGCCGCCACCACCCTGCCCATCATGATTTTCTCGCTGGCAGCGGGCGCGCTGGCTGATAATTTCGACCGCCGCAACATCATGCTGACGGCCCAAATTCTCATGGCCGTCATCTCGGCGGTACTTGCCGTCTTTGCATTCGCGGGCTTGTTGTCTCCGTGGCTGCTGCTGGCCTTCACTTTTTTCATCGGTTGCGGCACCGCGCTTCACAACCCCTCGTGGCAGGCTTCCATGGGCGATATCGTGCCGCGCAGCGACCTGCCGGGCGCTGTCACGCTCAACAGCATGAGCTACAACCTGATGCGCAGCATAGGGCCGGCCTTCGGCGGCATGATTGTGGCCATCGCCGGTGCCGCCTTTGCGTTTGCGCTGAACGCAGTCAGTTATATCGCACTGATTCGGGCACTGTATCTTTGGAAACCCCAGCGCCCCATAAACCCCCTGCCACGTGAAGCCTTTGGCAGCGCCATCGGTGCCGGTCTGCGCTACATCATCATGTCACCCAATCTGCTCAAGGTGATGATGCGCGCATTTTTATTCGGCCTGGCTGCCGTATCCGTGCTGGCGCTACTGCCGTTGGTGGCGCGCGATCTGGTGCGAGGGGGGGCCTTTACCTACGGCATGCTGCTGGGGTGTTTTGGCGCCGGCGCCATTATCGGCGCGCTGCTCAATGCGCGTATTCGCGAGGCATGGAGCAATGAAACCATTGTGCGCGCCTCGTTTCTCGGCTATGCAATAAGCGCCGTACTGCTCGCCGTCAGCCACCAGACATGGCTGAGCGGGCTGGCCCTCATGCCAGCAGGCGCCTGCTGGGTCATGACGCTCTCCCTGTTCAACGTCACGGTGCAGCTTTCGACACCGCGCTGGGTGGTTGGCCGCGCGCTGGCCATTTACCAAACCGCCACCTTTGGCGGCATGGCTGGCGGCAGCTGGCTGTGGGGGGTTATTGCCGAAAGTCATGGCGTAGACCAATCATTGATGGTCTCCGGCGGGCTGCTGGTCGTGGGCGCTCTGGTGGGCCTGCGGTTTGCACTACCCGAGTTTGGCACCCTCAATCTTGATCCTCTAGACCGCTTCCACGAACCTGATCTCAAGCTTGATCTGCGGTCACGCAGCGGCCCCATTCTGATCACCCTGGATTACGAAATCGGGCAGTCAGACATCCAGGCCTTTCTGCGCCTGATGGCCCTGCGGCGACGCATCCGCCTGCGCGACGGTGCTCGTCAATGGTCGTTGCTGCGTGATCTCGAAAACCCTCGCATCTGGACGGAAAGCTATCACGTACCAACCTGGGTCGAGTATGTGCGCCATCACCAGCGGCGCACCCAGGCCGATGCCGAAGTCTTTGATCAAATTCTGGCCCTGCATCGCGGAACCGAGCCGCCACGCGTGCGCCGTATGATAGAACGCCAGACCGTGCCGGTAGGTGATGACACACCGCTCAAAGACCAAACGGGGTTGCACTGATCATGCACTCGTGTTCGTCGGCTATAGGCCCCGGCAACACGGTCAGCACACAGCCAACCGGGCATAGGGTGCCCTGGCCTGTTACGTCGATACAAATTAACCCCTAATGCCTTACTCAGAGGGCAACGCCGCCTGCGCGCGCATCACATGGCAGCGGCACTCATGGCCGGCTTGCCCGCCAGGCGCAAGCACCTGCGGCAACTCGCAACCCGTCGTAGCCAGCGGGCAACGCGCACGAAAAAAGCAGCCCTGCGGCAATTGGCGATTCCCGGGCAGTTCAGTGTCCTGCGGCACGCCGTCCAGAAACGGCTCGCCTATGCGCGGCACAGAGTCCAGCAGCAGCCGGGTATAAGGATGCAAAGGTTGTGCAAACACCGCTGCAGCAGGCCCCGTCTCGACAACCTGCCCCAAATACATGACCGCGACCCGGTCACACATATGACGCACAACCGAGACGTTGTGCGAGATCAGCACATACGTGAGGCTACGCTCGGCCTGCAATTGCTGAAGCAGATTCAGTATCTGGGCCTGCACTGAGATATCCAGTGCTGAGGTCGGCTCATCCAGCACGATCACATCAGGCTCTGAAGCCATGGCCCGTGCAATAGCAATACGCTGACGCTGTCCTCCTGAAAACTCATGAGGGTAACGGCCAAGATGCTCACGACGCAGGCCCACCTGCACGGCCAGTTCACCCGCCCGTTCGCGCAAGGCGCGGGTATCAAGCGGGCGGGCAGGCGCTGTGCCCGCGCGGCCGCGTTGCCCGATCATGACGGGCTCCATGATCAGTTTCCACACAGGCAACCGAGGGTCCAGCGAAGACTGTGGATCCTGAAACACAATCTGCAGCTGCGCATCGCCACGACTGAACGTGCCCGATGTGGGCGCCACCAGCCCCATCAGCAAATTTGCCAACGTCGTCTTGCCACACCCAGACTCCCCCACTATGCCCAGGGTCTCACCTTTGCGAATAGCCAGGGTAATGCCGTTCAGCGCATGGGCGAAGCGATTTGGCCGTCCGCGCCAGTCAGTGCCCACTTGAAACCGCAAGGCAACGTCCTCAAGCGCAAGCACAACAGGAGACTGTGCATCCATTTCACTCACCCTGACCTACTCCCGCAATTAACCTGGGGTGCCAGCAGGCATAGGCACGTTCTGGCACACCAGGCATGGGCTTGAGCAGCGGTTTCTGCCTGCACTGCTCATCTGCGAAGGCACAGCGATCCCGAAATACACACCCCTCAGGCAAGGCGCTTAAATCAGGCGCATGCCCTGGGATGGCAGGCAACTCAGTATGCGGCAAGGCATTCTCGGGCAGCCCACGCAGCAGAGCGTGCGTATAAGGATGCGCCGGGGTCCCGATCAAAGACGCCGTGGGGCCCTGCTCGACCACCGACCCTGCATACATGACGTATACACGATCGCAAAACTGCGACACCACCGCCATATCATGCGTAATAAACAACACTGCCGTACCCAGAGCACGTGCTTTTTCACGCAGCAGCAGCAACACCTGGCGCTGGACCGTGACATCAAGCGCCGTGGTTGGCTCATCAGCAATAAGCAGTGAGGGGTTACAGGAAAACGCCAATGCAATCATGATGCGCTGGCGCATGCCCCCCGACAGCTCAAAGGGATAGCGATTCAGCACATCAACCGGATCGCCGATATACATATCACGCAGCAGACGCTCCGCCTGCTCCAGCGCCTTTGTCTGCGATACCGGCTGGTGACGGCGTATAACATCTACCAGCTGCCGGCCCACTTTACGCGTGGGGTTCAGGGCAGTCATGGGTTCCTGAAAAATCATGGCCACGTCACGCCCACGCATGGCGAGCAGCTCAGGTTCCCGCAATGCAAAAACATCTCGGCCTAGCACCATAATCGAGCCCGCTTTCACCCTGAAGGCATCCTGCTGCAGCAAACGCAAAATCGCCATGGCGGTTACCGATTTGCCCGAGCCAGACTCGCCCACCAGGCCCACGATCTCACCCTGATGCACCTGCAGGTTGACCCCATTGAGCGCTTTGACTACCCCTTTGAAGATAGGGAACTCAAGCGTCAAGGAAGAAATGTCGAGTACGGGCGCAGCGGCTGACAAGCCAAGCGTGCCGTGAGCAATATCATCCGACACAGGAAGCTTTCCGTTCTCATGCGCCCCTCGCTGGGCATGCTGGCCTGTTCCGGTCATGTCAGCACGCGTATTCCGGGCCGTGCCACCCATGTCATCGCGCACCACCGATGAAGTCTGTGTGTTAACCGCCAGCCTCATCATCGCGCCTTCAGCTTAGGATCAAGCATGTCGCGCGCAGCATCCCCAAGCAGGTTGAACCCTGCCGCCGTAATAAGAATGGCGAAACCCGGGAACACGGCATACCACCATTGATCCAGAAAATAATTGCGGCCTGTGGCCACCATGGCACCCCATTCTGCCGTGGGCTGCTGAGCCCCCAGGCCAATAAACCCCAGCGCTGCCGCCATCAGAATAGCCGCGCCGATGTCCAGCGTTGCCTGAACAATGAGTGGGGCCAGCGCATTGCGCGCAATATGCCAGCTAACGATTTGCCGACGCCCCGCTCCAAACGTAATGGCCGCTTTGACGTACACCATTTCACGCAGGCTAAGGGCCTGCCCGCGTGCCAGGCGCACATAAAATGGAATACGCACCAGCGTAATCGCCAGCATGGCATTAAACAGACTTGCGCCAAGGGCTGCGGCCAAGGCCATCGTCAACACCAGCGAAGGCACTGACAGGACAATATCCATGACACGCATAATGACGTTATCGGTACGTCCGCCAATAACGCCCGAAAAACAGCCAATCACTGACCCAACCACGCTGGAGACAAAGGCCACGAACAGGCCCACCCCTACCGATTGCTGGCCGCCAAAAAGAACACGGCTAAAAATGTCACGACCGACCTCATCCGTGCCAAACCAATGTGCTGCCGAAGGCGGCTGCAAACGATGTATCAGACTAATGGCATCAGGATCATACGGCGCAATCCAGCCCGCACAAACAACCACCGTACAGACAAAGACAATAATGGCCAGCCCCGCCATAGCCAGCGGGCTTTGGCGTATCTGGTAGAAAAAATAAGACCAGGCATGGCGCCATGAGCCTGCGGCGCCAACGGCCGGTACGGATGCTTCACTCACCAGGCAAACCCCATTTACAGTTTGGGTTGCTGCACAAGCTGTGCAACACACCGGGCACGCATGGTACAGCCGTAAACCTCACCACCGTGCAATGACCAACAACAGCAACCACGCTAGGTAACCCCCGTAATACGCGGATCAAGCCATCGATACAGCAAATCGACCAGCAAGTTGACCAGCACATAAGCAAAAGACACCACCACGGCAAACCCCATGACAGCAGGAAAATCCAGGGCCTGTATGGATTCCACGACATAAGCGCCCATGCCCGGCCAGCCAAACACCGTTTCGGTCAGCACCGCGCCATACAGCAAGTCACCAAGCGCCAAGCCCAACACCGTCACCGACGGGATCAAGGCATTGGGCAAAGCCTGACGAAACACTACAGCCCAACGCGACAAGCCAAACGCACGCGCCGTACGTACATAGTCTTCACCCAGTTGCTCCAGCATGGCCGAACGAATCTGCCGCGCCACGACACCCAGGTGAACAAAGCCCAGCGTAAATGCGGGAAGCACCAAATGCTTTAACGCATTGAAAAAAACCGGAATATTCCAGGTGAGCAATGAATCAACCAAAAAAAGGCCCGTAATATCGGTGGGCGGCGCCATGCCCTGCTCCAGCCGACCGCCACCAGGAAACCAGCCCAGCCGCCCGTAAAAAAGCACAATCAAACCCAGCCCCAACCAGAAGGCCGGAGTCGAAATCCCTGTCACTGAAATAGTACGCACCAGCTGATCGATAGGCTTGTTACGATAAACCGCCGACAGCACCCCCAGCGGAATACCTACCACCGTCGCCAGAACCAACGCGACCAGGGCCAATTCAAGCGTGGCCGGAAAAAAGGCGGCAATGTCTTCCAGCACTGGCCTGCCGGTACGTATGGAGGTACCCAGATCGCCGTGTACCAGCCCTACAAGATAATTCCAGTATTGCTGATACAACGGCACATCCAGACCCAGCTTGGTGCGTATGGCTGCAACAATTTCATCTGTGGCTCGGTCCCCGGCAATAAGCCGCGCCGGGTCGCCCGGAATAAGGTGAGAGATGATGAAGGTGATCAGCGACACCCCGATCACCACCATCACCACACCTGGCAGGCGTTTTCTTACTATCGTGAACCACGACATGCAGCGCCGCCTACTTGCTCATGTCTGCCACGTTGAAAACAGCCTCAAGCATGGGGTTAAAAACATAACCTTTAACGTCATTACGCATGGCTGCCTGGTAATTGGTCTGGTACAAATACGCATAAGCAGCATCTTTTACCACCTGCTGCTGCACCTGCTTATAAAGCGCAGCACGCTTACCCTGATCGGCCAGCACGGCGGCCTCTCGCAACCAGGTATCAACTTGAGGATTGGAATAGAACGAGCGATTACCGGCCAGCCCTTGCTTGTCTGAATCAAACCAGTAGCTGGTAAACATATACGGGTCGGCGAAATCAGGGCTCCAGTTACCTATAGAGATATCGAAGTCGCCCTTGCCCAGGTTCTCACGCAGTGTCGCGTTTGCCAGTTTTTCGAGCTTTACATTAACGCCAATGCTGGCCAAGTTAGCCTGCACGGTAAGCGCAATGGGTTCCCAGTTGGGGTCGCGCGTTGAGTAACGCAGCAACAGCGACGGCTTGGATTCACCTGAACGCTTAAGCGCCGCTTTGGCCGCGTCCAGATCCTGCTTGGGCAAAGGCAGCGAGTCGTCATAACCCCACATGCCTTCAGGTATGGGGCCGCGCGTCTGCACCGCCTGCTTGAGCATAATGCCATCAATAATGCCCTGGTAATCAAGGGCATCGACAACCGCATGCCGCATATCAGCGTTCTTCAAAGGCCCCGTCTTGTTGTTCAGATACAGATACGTGACACGCAACGACGGAAACTGATGCACCGTAACCGATGGCGTGGCCTTGAGCGCCACAACCTGGTCAACCGGCATATCTTCTGCCACGTCCAGATCGCCCTTCTGTAGTTGCAGGCGGCGGGACGATGCCTCGGGTACGATTTTGACCACCATTTTGTCCAGCGTCGGCTTTTTGCTGCCGCCGTAATGGGGGTTTTTCTCCAGTGTCAGGGCTTGCCCTTTCTGCCAGGAAACCAGCCGGTAAGGCCCCGACCCGGCTGTATGACTGGACAGCCAGCTGTCTGCCTTATCGCCATGCTCTTTAACGATTTTCGGGTTAATAATGCCCGCACCGTTATTGGCCAGCGTATAAAGAAACGGAGCAAAAGAATTCTCAAGCGTAAACGTCACCGTCAGCGGGTCAGTCGCCGTCACTTTCAACGATGCCGGAAACGCTTCAGAGGGCCCCTGCTTGGCTTTCAACAAACGCTCGAACGAAAACTTGACGGCTTCGGCAGTTACATCAGAACCATCATCAAATTTTTGCCCAGGGCGCAGCTTGAACGTCCAGGTAAGGTTGTCAGGCGTAACCTCCCAGCTTTCTGCCAGATCACCCTCTACCTCGGTAGAGCCCTTGCCGTTAACCTGCTTGTAACGCATCAGCTTCTGGTAGGCGGGGTACGTGACCGTCCAGTCGTTGTTATCAATCGTGACCGCAGGGTCTAGCGTCTGCGGATCTGCCGCCTTTCCAATAACCAGCGTATCAGGCGGCGTAACGGCACCAACCGCCAGCGACAAGGTTGCCAGGCTGATGCCTGCCATGACCGACACCAGATATTTCCTGCCCGCGCCAAAGGCATAACGCGGAGAAGTACTTTGCGAAACCATGGGGATACTCCGAAAAGGGAACGACAGATTGACTTGCTGGCCTTGCGGCCAAGCTGCCAGCTTACCGTCCGCAACCCATTTGGCTGCAGGGGGATTTACCCTAGTTTTTGAAATGAACAACGTGAAGAGGTGCAGTAGGCTTTACCCACATCCGTCTGCAAGGTCGCCGTCCGGCATGGATCATGGCGTTATTGCATGTGCATACTGGGTGCACAGTTAACCCAACGTCCCCTGCGGGACTGCAGTGTTTGCACCTTCCGTGATCTCACGCACCAAGACTACATCGCTGTCGAGCAAAGGGTAGCGATGAGCATCGGGTAATTCATAGTGCCACCACTCCGTTGCGATGGCCTTAAAGCCTGCATGCAACATAATGCCCAGTAGCATGCTGCGGTTGCGTTGCGCCTCAAAAGAAAGGTCATCACAGTCATGATGCGAGTGTGCTTCCATGGCGTCAAAGCCCGTACCCATATCGAGTTCACACCCATTACCGTCCATTAGGGTGACATCGACCGCAACACCACGCGAATGATGTGAGCCTACCGACACGTCCGACACATAGCGCGGATCAGGACACAAAGCCCAGAATACTGCCTGTGCCGCAGGAGGCCGGTAGGCATCATAAATTTTAAGGGTATAGCCTGCACGACGCGCCGCCTGCGCAGCCCGCGCCAAGCAGGCCGCCGCGTCTGCGTGCAAGGCACATTGCGCCTGCGCATAAACAACATGCCCGGTGAAGTTTCGAGGCGTTGCATAAACGAGGTCAATAATCACCGGGAAATCAGGCGGTGTAATGGTGACCAATGCAGAAGCGGAGTCTGTGGCGAGATGAGAAGTAGCGTGCATGAATAAGCGATAGATGGCGTTGCCGGTAAAAAAAACCTGAGAAAGTCGCTGCATTGCGGCATACATGGTGCCATTTATTACGATAGCCGATAAGGCAGGGCATTGCTTTGCACATCGTCCGTCCATACCCCCGTGTTTACCCTTGCGCTGATTTACACCTCGAAGCTCAGGTCTTACTATGGCGTATCGGCAGAACGCTGATCTGCATAGCAGAACAACCCAGCATTCCAATCACCATGGTAGCGGAGCGCATCCTCCTTTATCCGTTAACAATAATTTCATCACAAAGAGGTTTGTATGAGTGTAAAAGCACTGTTCCAGCTCGATGGCAAAGTGGCACTGATAACAGGCGGGTCGCGCGGCCTGGGGCTGCAGATTGCCGAGGCACTGGGCGAGATGGGTTGCAAGGTCGTCATCACGGCACGCAAAGCGCACGAGCTTGAAGAGGCAAAAACACACCTCGAAGGCATGGGCATAACCGTGCAGACCATTGTCAGTGACTTGCAAGACTTCGACACCATTCCGCAAATGGTGGACACAGCCATCGCCGGCTCGGGCGACATAGACATTCTTGTGAACAACGCCGGTACAACCTGGGGCGCCCCCACCGAAGAACACCCCGACGAGGCATGGCATAAAGTCATCAACCTGAACGTCAGCGCCCCCTTCTTTCTGGCGCGCGAAGTAGGTCGCCGCTGCATGATCCCCCGCGGCCACGGCAAAATCATTAACATCGCTTCGGTAGCCGGGCTCAAAGGCATGCGCCCGGGCGTACACACCATTGGTTATCACACGTCAAAAGCGGCGGCCATCAACTTTACCCGTGCCCTGGCGTCAGAGTGGGGGCACTATGGCATTAACGTCAACGCCATCTGCCCCGGGTTTTTTCCATCAAAAATGACGGCAGGGCTACTCGACAAAATGGCGGACGGCATCATCGCCAATACCCCGCTGCGCAGGCTGGGCGGCGACGATGACCTTAAAGGCGCTGCCCTGTTTCTGGCCAGTGAAGCCTCACGCCATGTAACGGGCCAGTACCTGGCTGTTGACGGCGGGGCGTCGATTGGGTGAGGTGCAGCCTCCTTGCCCACACTACTACGACCTTTGCTGACTCTTCGCTCCGGCTCGACACCGTTACCCTTTCAGGCTCAAGGCGAGGCCTCCCCTGATAAGCACGCACTCGTTCGCTGCATGACCGCCGGACCTATGCCAGTCGCCCTGATCATGCGGTTGCGCCTGGCTTCGTTCACGCTGATCAACCTATGGGCGTCAGTTCATGCTGGGCGCACCAAAGAAAAAGCCTGTAACTACTATGGTTACAGGCTTTTTAGTGTTGCAACGTAATTACTGCTACAGAACTTACACCCGCGAACGCCCTGAACAGCTTTCAGCCAACTTAGAACGGGATATCGTCATCCATGTCAGCCAGATTGGCGGCGGCAGGCGCTGCAGCGGCAGGGCGACCCTGGCTTTGCTGCTGGCCCTGGGCGGGACGCGGTGCACGCTGTTGCTGCTGCGGGGGCGCCTGGTTGTAGTTATCACCACCACCGCCCATGCTGCCTTCACCGCCCTCGCGACCGCCCAACATCTGCATTTGGTCAGCAACAATGTCAGTGCTGTAGCGGTCAGCGCCGGTTTCTTTGTCTTGCCATTTACGGGTTTTGAGGCGGCCTTCAACATACACTGACCGGCCTTTTTTCAAATACTCGCCGGCAATCTCGGCCAGGCGGTTGTAAAACACGACGCGATGCCATTCGGTTTCTTCGCGGCGCTCGCCGGATGCCTTGTCTTTCCAGGCAGAGGTCGTGGCAATGGAAACGTTACAAATGGCCGCGCCGTCCGGGCTGTAGCGGACTTCGGGGTCGCGACCCAGGTTGCCGACGAGAATGACTTTATTTACTGAGGCCATAAGAACACCTTTAGATCTGAAAATTTAGATGGATACGTCATTATCGACTATTTTGAAGTGACGGGGCTACCCGGTGCGCGCACAATTTGCCCGCCCCGCATGCGGCAAGCTATTCAAACCCTGCCCACCCCCGCCCAGGCTACGCGGGCGGCCATGCCTCGCCACGCCACGCCCTTCAGGTTTTGTCCTTGAACCCACGCGCGGTCAAAAACCAGACAAATGTCAGCCCGGCTGACAGCAAAAACACGGCAGAGCTACGCCCTGAAGCGGCCAGCAACCCGCCTACCGTTGCCCCCATAAACACACCCAGCGATTGGGCTGTGTTGTAAAACCCCAGGGCCAACCCTTTGTACTCGGGCGGTGCCACGCGTGACACCAGCGACGGTTGCAGGGCTTCAAGAATGTTAAAGGCAATGAAGAACCCAACCATCAAGGCCACCAGAGCCAGAAAGTTATGCCGTGCCAGAGGCATCAACGCCAGCACAACCACCAGCCCTGCCACCGCGATTTCGAGCGCAATTTTATGCGCATGGCGAGTTTCGGTATAAAACACTGCCGGCACCATGAGCACAAACGACAGCAAGATAACCGGCAGATACACTTCCCAGAGAGTAGAAGTGTCATATCCACCCAACGTGGCCAGTAACCCCGGCGCAACAATAAACAGCGCCATCAACACAAAGTGCAAACAGAACACGCCAAAATTAAGACGCAGCAGATCGGCGTGGTGCAGCACGTCACGCACACGGGCCTGAATAATTGGCATACGCGCCTGGGGTACCGAAGGCACCACAAAACTGGCAATCAGCAAGCAAACGAAACCCAGCAGACTGATGGCCCAGAACAGCCCTGAAAGCCCGAACTCGCCCACCAACATCGGCGAGATCACCAGCGAGACAGCAAACGAAATGCCAATGGAGCCGCCAATCATGGCCATGGCACGCGTGCGCACCTCGGGCCGGGTGGCATCCGCTACCCAGGCGGTAATGGCCGCCGACACAGCCCCCACGCCCTGTACGATGCGTCCGACCAGAATCCAGTCAACGTTTTTGGCCATGGCACAGATAACGCCGCCCACAACAAACAGCACCATGCCAAACACAATGACGGGACGTCGCCCCCATCGGTCTGAAGCCATGCCCAGAGGTATCTGCATAATGGCCTGAGTCAGGCCGTAAGCGCCCAGCGCCAGGCCCACCCTGGCAGCATTGTCGCCCCCCGGAATCGTAAGAGCAGCCACTGCAAAGACGGGAGTAAGCAGAAACAGGCCCAACATGCGCGTCGCAAACAACAATGCCAGCGCAATGCTGGCTTTGCGTTCGAGCGCAGTGAGCTTTAGCCGAGCCCGGGTAGGCTTGGCGGCAGATGCAGAGTTTGTACGCATAATGCTCAATTAAACCATGCCGGAAAAAGGTGCGCCGACATATCCACATGACCGGCCCCAACGAAACCTTCTGGCCGCTGCCCGTCGCATCAACTTAGCACCCGGTAACGCACGGCGAAGGCCGGCGCGTTATAGTAACAAGTTAGCCTAAATAAAGAGTTGGACCCCAAACCCTATGGAAGCGATACGCATCCGCGGTGCCCGAACGCACAATCTAAAGAACATTTCCGTCGACCTGCCACGCCACAAACTGGTGGTGGTAACCGGCCTGTCGGGGTCGGGCAAGTCGTCACTGGCGTTCGACACCTTGTATGCCGAAGGCCAGCGCCGTTACGTCGAAAGCCTGTCGGCCTATGCACGACAGTTTCTGCAGTTAATGGACAAACCCGATGTCGATCTGATCGAAGGCCTCTCGCCGGCCATCTCCATCGAACAAAAATCGGCAGGCCATAACCCGCGCTCCACTGTCGGCACCATTACCGAAATTCACGATTACCTGCGCCTGCTTTACGCACGTGTCGGCACGCCCTTTTGCCCTGATCACCATTTGCCTCTTCAGGCCCAAAGTGTCAGTCAAATGGTCGACAAAGTGCTGGGGCTGGTTGCCGATACCCGTTTGGCTATTCTTGCGCCGCTGGCCAGAGACCGCAAAGGCAGCTTCGAGGATGAGTGTGTCAGCTTGCAGGCACAGGGCTTTGTACGCCTGCGTGTAGATGGCCAGATGGTGTCCATAGACGAACTCGAGCCTTTGCGCAAAACCGAAAAGCATGACTTTGACGTGGTCGTCGACCGCCTGCGGGTCAAGCCAGAGAGCAAGCAACGCCTGGCCGAAAGCTTTGAGACCGCTCTGGGTCTGGCTCAGGGCCGCGCCATTGCGCTCAACATGGATACCGGCGAAGAGTTTGCATTTTCCGTTCATTACGCCTGCCCCATTTGTCATTACAGCCTTACCGAGCTTGAGCCGCGTCTGTTCAGCTTCAACAACCCCGTGGGTGCTTGCCCCTCCTGTGACGGCCTGGGTTGTGTTGAGGTGTTCGACCCCAAACGCATTGTGGCGTTTCCCGAGCTCAGCCTGGCCAGCGGCGCGATCAATGGATGGGACCGCCGCAATGCGTTTACCCATACGCTGCTCACAAGCCTGGCGGCCCATTATCAATTTGACATCGAAACGCCGTTCGAAGAACTGCCCGAAGACATCCGTCAGCGCGTGTTGTATGGCTCGGGCGAAGAAAAAATACCGTTTCTTTATCTAAATGAAAAAGGTCGCAGCACCGTAAAAAAACACGCTTTTGAAGGCATTGTGCCCAATCTCGAACGACGCTGGCGTGAAACCGACTCCAGCGCAGTACGCGAAGAGCTGGGCAAATACCGCCAGGTAAATGTGTGCCCCGATTGTGGTGGCGCTCGCCTGCGTACCGAAGCGCGCAATGTGCTGCTGGGCAATGAAATTGGCGAAGGCCAGCGTCTGGGCCGCGCCATTTTTGAAGTCGAAGCACTTTCACTGTCTGCCTGTCTGGCCTGGTTTCGGGCGCTTGAACTGACCGGTGCCAAAAAAGAAATAGCCCAGCGCATTGTGCGCGAAATTGAGGCGCGCCTCGAGTTTCTGAACAACGTCGGGCTCAACTATCTGTCGCTCGACCGCAGTGCCGACACCATTTCTGGGGGTGAAGCTCAGCGTATTCGTCTTGCCAGCCAGATCGGCTCGGGCCTTACCGGCGTTATGTATGTACTCGACGAGCCGTCCATAGGCCTGCATCAGCGTGACAACGACAGGCTCATCAAAACCTTGCAACATCTGCGCGACCTGGGCAATAGCGTTATTGTCGTCGAGCACGATGAAGACATGATCCGCTCCGCCGATTTCGTTCTCGATATGGGCCCCGGTGCAGGCGAGCACGGCGGGCAGGTAGTAGCCCAGGGTACACCCGACGAGTTAATGCGCAACACCCAGTCACTCACAGGTCAGTATTTGAGTGGCACACGCCGCATTGCCATCCCCACACGGCGTCCGGTAGACGCTGACACGCCCCGGCTTGAAATCAAAGGCTGCCGTGGCAACAACCTTAAAGCGGTCAATCTGGCTATTCCTGCTGGCCGACTGGTATGCATAACCGGCGTATCGGGCTCCGGCAAGTCCACGCTGATCAATGACACACTGGCAACTGCTGTGGCACAGCGCCTGCACCGCGCTCAGACGGAACCGGCGCCTTTTGACGCACTTGAGGGCTTGTCAAATTTCGACAAAATCATCAATGTCGATCAAAGCCCTATTGGCCGCACGCCTCGCAGCAATCCCGCCACGTATACGGGCATGTTTACGCCCATTCGCGAGCTGTTCGCCGGCGTGCCAGAGTCGCGAACCCGCGGTTATGGCCCCGGGCGCTTCTCCTTCAACGTTAAAGGGGGTCGCTGCGAAGCGTGTCAGGGCGACGGTGTGGTCAAGGTTGAAATGCATTTTCTGCCTGACCTGTACGTCTCTTGCGATGTCTGCAGCGGAAAACGCTACAACCGAGAAACACTCGACATACGCTACCGGGGTAAAAACGTAAGTGAAGTGCTTGATCTCACCGTAGAACAAGCTCAAACCTATTTTTCATCGGTGCCATCGATTGCCCGCAAGCTAGACACGCTGATGGACGTAGGCCTGTCTTACCTGAGACTGGGGCAGAGCGCCACCACACTGTCAGGCGGTGAAGCCCAGCGCGTCAAACTGTCGCTCGAACTGTCAAAACGCAGCACGGGCCGCACGCTGTACATTCTGGACGAACCCACCACCGGCCTGCATTTTCAGGACATTGCCCTGTTGCTCGACGTACTGCGCAAACTGGTGGAAGCTGGCAACACCGTCGTCGTCATCGAACACAACCTCGATGTCATCAAGACCGCAGACTGGGTTATTGACATGGGCCCCGAGGGTGGCAGCGGTGGCGGGCAGATTGTGGCCCAGGGCACGCCTGAAGAGGTGGCAGCAGAACCTGCCAGCCATACCGGCAGCTACTTGAAACCGCTGCTGTTAGCCCCGCAACCCTCGGCCGTGGGCTAACCCCTGCGGGGAAGGTGCCAAGACATCCGGGACGATCAGGGGCGGCAATGAGCCGTCTCTGAGTCGCCCGGCCTGTTACTCGGGCCGGCTCAGGCCGTTATCCATACTGAACAACTGCGTATGCTCGCGAATGGCATAGCGGTCAGTCATGCCAGCGATGTAATCAGCAATGGCGCGAGCTTGCGACAAGGGGTCGTCACGGCGATGCTGGTCGGCCAGCAGGCGCGGCTGGTCAAGAAACGCCATGAACAGCTCTCGCACAATTTTGCGCGCCTTGTTCGTCATGCGCATGACGCGGTAGTGCCGGTAAAGGTTTTCAAGCAGAAACTTTTTAAGCGCATCTGCCTGAGCCCGCATTGAAGGCGAAAATGCCGCCAGTGGCGGTGCAGCCCGTACATCGTCAACACTTTCGGGCTGATGCTGACGAATGTTGGCAAGCGTGGTCTCAGTCAGGTCGATGACCAGGGTATTAATCATGGCGCGTATCACCTCGCAGATCAGACGCCGCCGGTCTATGCCCGGATATCGACTTCTGACTTGCGCATCATGGGTGGCGAAGATCTCAAGCACCTGTAATTGCTCGATGGTGATCAGGCCCGAGCGCAAACCGTCATCAATATCATGATTGTTATAGGCAATCTCATCGGCCAAATTAGCGATCTGGGCCTCCAGCGAAGGCTGGGTGCGTGTCAGAAACCGCTCGCCCACCTCACCCAGCCCGCGGGCGTGCCCGGCCGAGCAGTGCTTGAGTATGCCCTCGCGCGTCTCAAAGCACAGGTTAAGCCCATTGAAGTCGGCATAGCGCTCTTCAAGCTCATCAACAATGCGCAAGCTCTGCAAGTTATGTTCAAAGCCGCCGGCGTCTGGCGCAAACTCGCGCATGCAGGCATTAAGCTCGTCTTGCCCTGCATGACCAAATGGCGTGTGCCCCAGATCATGCGCCAGCGAAATCGCCTCGATCAGGTCTTCGTGCAAACACAGATTGCGCGCCAGCGTACGCGCGATCTGCGCCACTTCTATGCTATGCGTCAGGCGGGTGCGAAAGAGATCGCCCTCATGGTTTACAAAAACCTGGGTTTTGTACTCGAGCAGCCTGAATGCGTTGCAATGAATAATGCGATCGCGATCACGCTGAAAGGCATTGCGACCTGTGGGCGGCGCCTCGATATACCGGCGCCCGCGTGTTTGCTCTGGATGGCAGGCATACGGGGCAAGCATATACATGGTCACTCCTCAGACATGTGCCGCTGACGCGGCGTTTTCTAGCACGTGCTTGAGCGCCTGGGGGGGCACCGACTCAACACACGCCGTGCCGATCGCTTTGAGCAGCACAAAGCGCAGTTGCCCACCTTCGGTTTTTTTGTCGACCTTCATCAGCTCAAGCCATCGCTGCATGCCCAGATCAGGCGGTGTGACCGGGCAACCTATGGCCTGCACAATGGCGCGCACACGTTCGACGTCAGACTGCGGCAAACCTTGGGTAAGCGCCGACAGCTCGGCGGCCTGGATCATGCCGCAGCCAACGGCCTCGCCGTGCAACCATTTGCCATACCCCAGGCCTGACTCAATCGCATGACCAAAAGTATGGCCCAGATTAAGTATGGCGCGCAGACCGGTTTCACGTTCATCTTGCGACACAACATACGCCTTGAGCTCGCAGGAGCGCTGAATGGCATAGGTAATGGCCTGAGCGTCGAGTGCACGCATTGCCTGTACGTTTTGCTCGCACCATGTAAAAAACTCTGGATCAATGATGAGCCCGTACTTGACCACCTCGGCCAGCCCCGCCGATATTTCCCGGGCCGGCAGCGTCGCCAGCACGTCTGTGTCGATATCTACCGCCACCGGCTGGTAAAACGCACCAATCATGTTTTTGCCAAGCGGGTGGTTGATAGCGGTTTTCCCACCCACTGACGAATCAACCTGGGCCAGCAACGTGGTTGGAACCTGCACAAAACGTATGCCACGCATATAACTGGCTGCTGCATACCCGCTGATATCGCCCACAACACCACCGCCCAGCGCGACCAGCACTGCTTTGCGGTCAAGCTTGTTGCGCAACAGCCCATCAAAAATAATATTGAGTGTGTGCCAGTCTTTGTGTTCTTCGCCATCGGGTATGTCGATGCGCACCACACGTTTTCCGGTTGAGGCCAGCGCCTTTTCAACACGCTCGCCGTAAATGGCCGCCACTGTGGGGTTGGTGACCAGCGCAATTGCCGTGACATCGGCAGGTATGCTTTGTGCAAGCGCGTCGATTCGCCCTGCCGCCACATGAATGGGATACGCGCCTCCCGGCGTGTCGACACGAACAATACTCATGACTGAACCTCGTGGTGTAAAAGCAGGGGGATAATAGATCGGGCCAATTGCGATACGGGTGCAGCACCTGTGTCGACGGTAATGGTGGCCACACTTTCGTACAAAGGCTCGCGCTGCTGCAGCAAACTGCGCAAACGGGCACGAGGATCTGCCGTTTGCAACAAAGGCCGGTTGCGGTCACGTGCCACGCGGCGGTATAGTTCATCTGCACTGGCACGCAAATAAATTACCGTACCCCGTTCTTTAAGCAGTTGACGGTTTTCGGGTGCCAGAACAGCGCCACCCCCGGTTGCCAGCACGATACCGGGTTGCTGCGATATTTCATCGAGCAATAAAGTTTCTCGCTTACGGAACCCATCTTCGCCCTCAATGTCGAAAATTAACGACACTCTGACCCCACAGCGAGCCTCGAGCTCGTGATCAAGGTCGATAAACTGCCGATCAAGCAGACGAGCCAGCTGCCGCCCTATGGTGGTTTTGCCCGCGCCCATCATGCCAACCAGCATAATAGGCCGCGCAGACAGTGGCGCGCAGGCTTGCGGGGCTTCTAATTCAGAACCCTGGTCAACGGGTTTCACAGGTGAAGAATGATTCATTTGTGTATTATCCCACTTACGATCCGGCCTTCCCGACCACACAGCATTACTCGGTTACACAAACCTAATGCACAAATCATAGTCTGATCGCGGTTAGACTTAAAATCGCCCCTAATGAGTTCCTCTGATAAATCCTCAAACACGAGTTCCGGCACTACCCGCTCCTGGCTGGGCCGCTTCATCATCAAGTGCGCCGTCTTTGCGGCGGGGCTTGGTGTGTGCGGCGCGCTGGTTCTCACGCTCGCACTCGCACTAGCCTGGCCCAACCTGCCAGACCTCTCGGCCATGATCGATTACCGGCCGCGCGTGCCCCTGCGCATTTATACCGCTGACAAGGTGCTTATTGGCGAGTTTGGCGAAGAGCGCCGCAACGTGCTGCGCTTTGACGAAATACCAGACGTCATGAAATCGGCCATTCTATCAGCCGAAGATGACCGCTTTTATCAGCACGGTGGCATAGACTGGGCCGGTGTTGCCCGTGCCATGGTCGCCAACCTCACGCACATGTCCAAAACACAGGGCGCCAGCACGATTACCATGCAGGTAGCCCGTAATTTCTATCTTTCATCCGAAAAAACCTATACCCGCAAGTTCTATGAGCTTTTGCTCACGTTCAAGATCGAAGCCACACTCACAAAAAACCAGATTCTCGATCTATACATGAACCAGATCTTCCTGGGGCACCGCGCCTACGGCTTTGCTGCCGCTTCACGCACCTATCTCGGTAAGCCGCTCAGTGAAATCACGCCTGCTGAAGCCGCGTTGCTGGCAGGAATACCCAAGGCACCGTCACGTTTCAACCCCATTGCCAACTTTCAACGCGCCAAAGCCCGGCAGGGTTACGTACTGGCTCGCATGAAAAGCCTGGGGTATCTCACAGAAGCAGAGTACGAGCAGGCCAAAAACCAAGAAATCATCATTAAATCAGCCCCGGGAACACCTGCGGGCGGCTATGCCATTCACGGTGAATACGTGGCCGAGTTGGCGCGGCAACTGCTATACAGCGTGTATCAAGACAACATCTACTCGCGGGGCTTCAACGTATACACAACGGTAAAGTCAACCGACCAGGAAGACGCCTACAAAGCGGTACGCGACGGCATTCTCACGTATACCCGCCGCTCAGTCTACCCAGGCCCTGAAGAAACCATCAAGCTTCCCGATAACATCGAAAGCAAGCCTGAAGAGCTCGATACCCTGCTCGACAGCCTGCAAGAAAAATACCCTGACAGCGATGACCTGCTTACCGGCCTCGTGCTCGATGCCAGCCCCACAAAAATCACCATTGCCCGTACAGCGTCCCAGATCATAGAGGTCACCGACAAAGGCGCTCTTAAAACCGTCGCGCGCGGCTTGGGCAAGAATGCGCAAGATAAATACAAAATCTCGCGCGGTTCGGTGGTCTATGTGCACAAAGAAGGCGACCACTGGGAAGTCATCAACATGCCTACTGTCCAGGCGGCGTTCGTATCAGTACGCCCCCAAGACGGCGCCATCCAGGCGATGGTGGGTGGCTTCGACTTTGACGGCGGCAACTTCAACCGTGTCACCCAAGCCTGGCGTCAGCCTGGTTCTGCCTTCAAACCGTTTATTTATGCATCGTCGCTTGAGCGCGGTCTGACACCTGCCACGCAAATCTCCGATGAGCCGTTTTTGCTCACGGCGTCGCAAACCGGCTCCAAAGCCTGGAAGCCCAAAAACTACGGCAACCGCTACGAGCCCATGCTGACCATGCGTCAAGGCCTGTACAAGTCCAAGAACATGGTATCCATTCGTATCATGCAGGCGGTGGGCCCCAAGTACGTGCAAGATTACATCACTCGCTTCGGCTTTGACCGCGAGCGCCAGCCGGCCGTTCTTCCGTTGGCGCTAGGTGCAGGCAGCGTTACGCCTTTGCAACTGGCCGGTGGCTACGCAGTTTTCGCCAATGGTGGCTACCGCGTACCGCCCTATCTTGTCGATCATGTCACTGACAGCACGGGTAAAGTCATTATGCGCGCCAAGCCTGTGGTGGCAGGTGACGCCAGCGCACGTGTCGTTGACCCCCGTACCGTATATGTCATGAACGACATGATGCGCGGCGTGGCAACCTACGGCACGGGAGCGCGGGTGCACCGTGAACTCAAACGCAACGACATCGGCGGCAAAACTGGCACCACCAATGACTCACATGACGCATGGTTTGCAGGGTTCACGCCCAAGCTCGTCGGTATAGCCTGGATGGGCTTTGACCAACCCCGCTCCCTGGGCCAGGGTGAAACCGGCGGCGGGGCTGCACTGCCAATCTGGCTGGACTATATGAGCAAAACACTCAAGGGCGTGCCTGAAACGCCGCCTGGCGACATGCCCCAAGGCCTCTCGCGCGTCAACGGAGATTTCTACTTTTCTGAATACCCTCCAGGGCAAGCCATCGCCCGCGTGGGCCTGCCTGCACCCTCTGATATCCCGGTCGATGGCGGAGGGGGCGGCGGCCTTGACGGTATTGCTGACCTGCTCAACCAGCTCAAAGGTGACAGCAGCAACCGCGTTCAGGCACCTCCCACTGTACCCTTCTAAACCTGGGAAGGCCTGTTTTCACGGGCCTTCCCAGTTTCTGTAACCGGAGTTTCTCAATGCAAGTAAGTTTCGTACGGGCCAGTGCACACGCCGTTACCCGGCTTGCCGCCAGCGCGGCGCTGCTCTCGCTTCTGGCAGCCTGTGGCTATAAAGCCCCCCTCTACATGCCACCGCCCGCAGCGCCCGATCAATCGCTTACAGCCCCACCCACAGACTCTCCTCCTGGTCCCGCCACGCCTCAGCGCGGCGGGTCGAGCCCAGCCTCGCCGCGCTAAGCGCCCCGTGAACGCTTCCACACCTTCAATTTTCGAGACCATGACTGTTGCGCCACAATTCCAGTTCAAAGACGGCATTCTGCATGCAGAAGATCTCTCCCTGACCCAGCTTGCCGACACGTACGGCACACCTTTATATGTTTACTCGCGCCAGGCATTGCATGACGCCTGGCTGGCCTACCAGCAAGCGGCCCGGGGTCGTGACGTACTGGTCTGCTATGGCATGAAGGCAAACTCCAACCTGGCGGTTCTGAACGAGTTCCGCCAACTGGGTTCGGGCTTCGATATCGTGTCAGGTGGCGAACTGGCACGGGTACTGGCGATTGGCGGCGATCCTTCCCGCATTGTTTTTTCGGGCGTGGGCAAACAGGTCTGGGAAATGAAAGCCGCGCTCGAGGCCGGCGTCAAGTGCTTCAATGTAGAGTCAGAGGCCGAGCTGCAGCGTCTTTCAGACGTGGCCGTCGAAGTGGGCAAGGTAGCGCCGGTGTCGTTGCGTGTGAACCCTGATGTAGATGCGCACACCCACCCTTATATTTCGACAGGCCTGAAAGAAAACAAGTTTGGCATAGATATAGAGAAGGCACCCGAGGCCTACCAACTAGCCACCAAACTTCCTGGCTTGCAAATCGTGGGGCTAGACTGCCATATAGGCTCACAGATTACCGAAGTAGCGCCCTATCTCGACGCCCTCGACAAGCTTATTGTGCTGATCAAGGCGCTGGCTGAACAAGGCGTTACGCTTAAGCACCTTGACCTGGGTGGCGGCATCGGTATTCGCTACACCGACGAAACCCCACTTTCACCTACCGACCTGCTTGATCGGGTCTTTGAAACACTGGCCGAAAACAAACTCGACCATCTGCAAATCGTGCTCGAACCTGGCCGCTCACTGGTCGGCAATGCCGGCGTGCTTCTGACCACCGTGCAATACCTCAAGCATAACGATTCCAAGAACTTCGCCATTGTCGATGCGGCCATGAACGACCTCATCAGGCCTACGCTGTACGATGCATGGCACAGCGTTGAGGCAGTCAAGCCTCGCAGCACAAACGCCGCTACGCCTCTCTACGACGTCGTAGGGCCCATTTGCGAAAGTGGCGACTGGCTGGCGCGTGATCGCAAGCTGGCACTTGAGTCGGGCGACCGACTTGCCATTATGTCATCAGGCGCCTACGCCTTCACCATGTCCAGCCATTACAACACCCGACCGCGTGCGGCCGAGGTCATGGTCGACGGTGATCAGGCACATGTGGTGCGTCCCCGCGAAACCCTTGAGAGCCTCTTTCAGGACGAAAGCATACTGCCCTGATATGTCGTTAATGCTCAGGCCGTGACCACTTCATCAGTTCGCGGCACTGAAGCGCCGTCCAAATACAGAGCTTCAGGCGACAAGTCGCCTGCGGCTGGTGCCACCCCAACAATCGGAGGCGTGTCCGGGTCAGTCGCCAAGGCAAGCACCTCTATATATTCGAAGTCCAGCGTATGCAGCGCCGCGTTTACCTCATCGTAAAACTCGTGGTATTCGGGGTAATCAGCCATCGTCTTGCTTAACCATTCCTCAATTCTGCTCAATTGCCCATCCCGAGCGTGGATGGCAAGCTCCACCCGAGCGTGTGCCGGCAACACCGGATAGCCAATTGATCGCCCAAGCTCAAGTTCGGGCCAGTCCATACTTACGGTAGGCATGTCAAACGTCGGCTGTGGCGACAACTCGTGCACACTGGCTGCAACGGCGACAACGTCGAAGCTGAACCGGCTTCCCTCACCGGGCGCACTTTCAAGGTTTAGTGTGCCGCCCATCGCCTCAACAATTTGACGGGCGATAAATAGCCCCAGCCCGACCCCGCCATGCTGAGGATGCAACTGCGTATACGCGTTAAACACGCGAGACTGTGTATCCAGGCTCATACCTACGCCAGAATCTGACACGGCAAACCGCAGCAACCATCCTTGCGCATGAGGCTCGGCGCTGGCCTCAAGCTTGATCTGGCCGCGCTGTGTGAATTTGGCGGCATTGACAAGCAGATTCAGCAAAACCTGTTGCAATCGGCGGCCATCGAGCATGACAGCGTCGGGCAATGTGGACACGGCCACATAACGAAACTGATTATGTTGCCGCGTACTGAGCGCCAGGGCGAACTGGCTGGTCGCGTCCATAAGATCATTCAGCGATATCGCCAACGGGCGCAATGTAAACGACTCAAACTCGTTGCGTGAGTACTCGAGCAAATTGTCGATGAGCGCCAACTGATAATGCACGCTTTGCACGATGGATCGCGCATAACGCTTTTGTTCCGTATTAAGCGTAGGCGACAACATTTCGGCATCGCCAAGAATAGCCGACAGTGGTGCACGCAAGTCGTGGCTAATGTACCCTAGCCCTTCAGATTTTTTTCGATTGGCTTCATCCGCATACTGCAGCGCCTGATTTAATGCCTGAGTTTGCCGTTCGACCTCGGCCTTCAGACGCTCCTGTTCCTGCTCTTGCCATAGGAACAGCGCATTTCTCGCCTTGTTTCGCTGCACAGCGATCTCGTTGATCCACGCCGCGATCAACGCCAGATTAATCGCAAGCGCGATCAACGAGACCTGCGGGCTGTACATCCACTCACGCAACTGACCCACACCTAAAAAAGGCGCCTTTAACCCAAAATAGTCTGCCGAGTTGGCAAAAAGCCTCAGTAACAAGACACTGTTGGTAAGCAGCAAGAGTTGCGCGCCGCGAACCCGACGGCGAACCATGATTATGGACGCAGTCAAAACGCTGATGCCCGTACAGACATTAAATAATGGAGTGACCCAGGTGACGGAAATTAACGCATCGAAGCCATGAGCAACAGCCAATACACAATGCACACCAGCCAGAAAGGCCAGGTAATTTGCCGCAGGCAAACGGATTTCACCTTGCCGGCTCAGAAAATAAAAGGTCAATATATAGAGCGCTATACCTAAATGGCCGAATACTCTGGTGTGGTTGTAAGCCCAGAAGCCTAGATCGGGCCAGTACAGCACCCCATAACCCCGCACAGAAACCATATATACGAGAATATCAATGCATAGCAGACCCATCACTACCAAGGAGACTTGCCGGGACAAAATCGCAATTGCAATTGCCCCAAAAGCGAGCGCCGCCAGGCCACCAAAATAGAATAAGTCCCATTCAAGATAATAACTGGTCAAGGATTCAGCAACCTTTATTTAATATTGTAAATATGTGTCAAGCCTAAGACGTACGTCGTATTGAGTATCACATGATATTGTAGTATTAACCTGAATATCAGAGGTTGACTGAAAATGTGATGATGCAAGTCATGCTATTAAGGGCGTGCATTATCTAAATGTCGGAACAATTCCAGACATTCCTGCCGCGCTGCGTAAACATTAAGCAGCCCCACGTAAGCAAGAATTGCCAAGTGAACTGATGCCGAATACCAATACTAAACAAGCCGCGCCGCGAATTTTGATCGTGGATGACACCCCCCCGGAAGTCCGCCTGTTGATCGAGCGATTGCGTGGCACAGGATACGAACTGAGCGTTGCACTCGACGGAGAACAAGGGTATCACCGGGCAATCGCCATACAGCCCGACCTAATCCTCCTTGACGTAGACATGCCTAAAATGGACGGCCTGGCAACCTGCAGGCTGTTAAAGGCTACCGAGTCAACAGCATCGATACCCATCATTTTCCTCAGCGCTGGCAACCACATAGACCAGCGCCTCACGGCCCTGCTCGGTGGCGCCTGCGATTATGTCGTCAAACCCTACGATGCTGACGAGGTGTTAGCGCGTATTAATATTCATCTATCGCTGGCAAGGCAGGCCAAGAAAAACCAGAGCTCAGTCGAGGATGACGTCGATCCTGCCGATGCCATGGGAGACGCAGATGAAGAAAAAATACTGGTCAATGCGGCGCTGAATTACATTAGCAACAACTTGCGGACGGCCGTCTCGCCAGAAAAAATAGCCCGTCTGATCGGAACACACGAAAAAAAGCTTACTCATGCATTTCGGCGATTACAGGGGGTGACTGTCGCTGAACATATACGACTCGAAAAAATGCGTGCAGCACAACGCATGCTTGAGCAGACAGCCTTGAGTGTAGTGACCATATCTGAAGAGCTGGGGTTTTCAAGCGCCGCCAATTTTTCCTCAGCTTTCAGCCGTCATTGCGGCATGACGCCTTCTCTTTACCGCATACAGGCCAAAGAGGCGCACAAAGGGCCGTCAGCAGCAGCTCAAACCGCTGGGCTCAGTAACAAAACCACACAAGCGTCTTAAAAACAGGGTGAAAATGTTGTTTTTATCTAGGGGTTTCCCCGAATTAAAACATTTATTCCCTCGTTTAAAAGCGTCGTTTTCCTGCTCCCGTAAGATTTAGTCATGTCACTGAAACCACATGTTGCAGTGATCCTAATCACTGACTTTTTAAGCAGAAAAACATGAAACGCTCACTTATCGTCCTGGCTCTGGTATCTTCTTTCGCCGCTATTGGTTCGGCTAACGCCAAAACAACCGACGCGAAATTCAATGTAACGATCAATGTACGTGCCGGTTGTGAGTTCACAACACTTAGCGGTATCAACAACCTCGCCTTCGGTTCCGTAGCCGCCCGTCCTCTGACGGGGTCAGCAGACGAAACCCTTGGTCAAACTTCGTTCGACATCCAGTGCACAGTTGGAACCGCGCCTGACATCGCACTCACCAGCGCCAATGGTTGGAAAATGAACGGAATTGATGCAGACAACACCACGGCCAGTATCGACTACGCATTATTTTCTGATTCGAGCAGAAACTCCCCTTGGGATGACGTTTCAACAGTCACCGGTGCAACGTCCGGTAACGCGCAAAACTTTCTTGTTTACGGTAAGGTTACTGACCCTGGCCGCGTCGCCGGCAAGTTCAAAGATGTTGTTACTGTAACGCTTACCTACTAAGCTGAATCTGTTGTTGTAAATGCTACTATTCACGGCATGATAAAACTTGCAAACTACCAGATCGCGGTGCTCTCTTTAATGGTCGCAACCGCGATACCTGGTGCAGCGAAGGCAGACCACCTGCAAGCCGCGCCTGTAATGCTTCAGTTGCAGGCCTCACAGAATGCCGAAGCGCTCTGGCTCACCAACCCAGGCGATGCGCCATTGCAGGCTCAGGTTCGCGTCTACCGTTGGACACAAGCAAATGGCGAGGATCAGCTGGCGCCCACGACTGAACTGGTCGCCAGCCCCCCCATGATCGCCGTACCGGGCGGTCAGCGCCAAATGATAAGGGTGATACGCGCCAACGCCTCGCAAACCTCAGGTACTGCAGAACTGGCATACCGGGTGGTGGTAGACGAGATTCCCACCGACGTGCATGCTGCTGGCGTTCAATTTGCAGTGCGCTACTCCATACCCGTCTTCGTGCAGACGCAGCAACAAGCTGACAAGACAGAACCCGTGCTCGCATGGCGCATTACCCGAAAAGATGCAAAGGTGTGGTTACAGGCAACCAACACTGGGCAGAGCCGGGCGCAAATCACTGACGTAACGATTACACCCGCCAACGGCAAACCTGTCGTATTGAGCGCTGGGCTGTACGGCTACGCCTTAGCCGGCAGCACACGCGTGTGGCAATTGGAAAAAAATGGCGAGGCAATGCTGGCAGGCGGCAAATTGGATGCAAAAATCAATCAACAGCCACAGCATTTTGTCGTACCGCCGGCAAATAGCAAGCCTTAGAAGATACCGACTTTCTCTTCTCCTGATTGTCATGCTGCTTGGCGGCATACCTGTGTCGGCGAAAGCAGCGATGAAGCTGCCACCGATACAAGCAGCAACAAGAATGGGCGCAGGAGGCCAACAGCTATACCTTCAGGTTTCAATCAACGGCAACCGGGTGGCAAGCCTGATGCCTTTCGAACAGAGGGGCAACGCTCTGTGGGCAAACCCTGATGTACTGCACAGACTTGGCTTCAGGCAAGTTGAGCAAGGCTCGACCAGTCTCAACCTGGCCACAATGCCTGGCGTCACGTTTACCTACGACCCTGCCAACCAAACGGTCGCCATTGTTGCGCCGCTAGAGGCACTTGACCTCGATA
Source organism: Alcaligenaceae bacterium (assembly GCA_013416395.1). Taxonomy (GTDB): domain Bacteria; phylum Pseudomonadota; class Gammaproteobacteria; order Burkholderiales; family Burkholderiaceae_B; genus Allopusillimonas. Next base: position 679,328 of record JACCEP010000001.1, on the reverse strand, counting down.
TGACGAAGATTCAGGGATCACAAATTGAGACAATACAGGCAACACCAGGCACTGGCGCACTGCTCAATTATGATCTTTACGCTGTGCACGACACCAGTAGCGGCTCAACCCTCAGTGCGTCAAGTGAAATACGGGTATTCAGCCCATTAGGCGTACTCAACAACACCATGTTGACGACCTTACAGACAAAATCCAAAGACGCCGCCAGCTCAAACCAGTCATATTACGATTACAGCCGGCGCACCCGCAATGTGCGACTAGATACAGCATGGAGAAGCTATTGGCCTGAGAGCGAACTCAGCTTGTCTATAGGCGATACCATCACTAGCTATCTACCCTGGACGCGGTCAATTCGAATAGGCGGCATCCGCTTTGGTCGCGATTTCTCCCTGACGCCTTACCGAATCACGTCACCCTTGCCCGCGTTCATGGGCACAGCAGTGCTGCCTTCGGCCGTTGACCTTTATATTGATGGTATCAAGCGTTACAACGGCCAACTTCCGGCAGGGCCGTTTCAACTCGATAACATGCCCGTCGTAAATGGCCTGGGCAACGCGCAAGTTGCTCTAACCGATGCGCTGGGACGTCGCACACTGGTGGATATCCCGTTTTACGTCAGCACCAGCTTGCTCTCACAAGGACTGACCGATTGGGCCCTGGAAGCGGGCTATGTCCGAAAAAACTACGGTTATGCGTCTTTTTCCTACGAGAAAGACCCCATCTACAGCGGCACCATGCGTTACGGCATCAGCAACCATCTTACCCTTGAAGGCCACGGCGAATACAGCAACCGGGCATCAACGCTAGGTGCAGGCGCCGTCGCAACGCTAGGCGTGTTGGGCCAGGTCTCAGCCTCTTACTCGGCAAGCCGCAGCGATGGCCTGCAGGGATCGCAATACAGCCTTGGCTACCAATGGCAAAGTCGCCGCTTCAACATAGGCATGAATACAGTGCGTTCAAATGAGCACTATCGTGACATTGCCGCCGTCTATTCCAATAGCAGCACCCCGCGCGTCAGCGAAAGCGCCGTCGCCGGTGTCAACCTGGACAAGCTGGGATCGTTCAATGTCAGCTATGTCCACACTCGGTATGGCAAGGCCATGGTCTCACCGTATAGCTACGGAAGCGGCGTCTACAATAACTATACCTACTACGGCGACGGTGGAGGTGCATCTTCCAACCGATATCTAGGCCTATATTGGAGCAAGAGTTTTGGCAGTCGCGCCACCGTAAGTGTCAGCTATAACCGCAGTCTGAACGCTCCTCATGACAACACGGTATTCGTCGGACTAAGCATGTACCTCGACGATAACGTGACAGTTGGTGGATCGGTGCAACGGCGCAATGGCGAAAACACTTATGGAGTCAACGCATCGCAATGGACGCAGGGCGATACTGGATGGAGTTGGACGGTACAAGGACAACAAGGCCAGAACAGCAAGTACGGCAATGCCGAAGCGTCCTACCGCAGCCTTAAAGGCGATTATCGTGCCGGCGTGAACGTCTATAACGACTCAAACTCTGCGTATGTCGGCGCCTCTGGCTCAGTCGTGGCCATGGACGGAGATGTCTTCGCTGGCCGCAAAATCTATGATGGTTTCGCCGTGGTCTCTACTTCAGGCGTTCCCAATGTTCCAGTCATGCTGGAAAATCGAGAAATCGGTCTCACCGACACACGGGGCAGACTGCTAATTTCTCCGTTGGGCGCTTATCAAAAAAATCAGATATCCATCGACCCACTGAATCTGCCAACCGATATGAAAATCGAGCGCGTCAATGCAAATGTTGCGCCTCAAAAAGGTTCTGGCGCAATCGTGAAGTTTGATTTGAAGCCAGTTCGTGCCGCAACGATCACCGTTCACGACCGTCACGGCCAACCCATAGCGGTAGGCGCTCCCCTGAGTCTAAACGGCATCCCGACCGGTGCCGTAATGGGCTATGACGGTCTGGCCTACGTCGAAGACCTTGAGCAAAACAACACTTTGCTCGTAGCGACGCCTGGTGGCGATTGCACCGTACACTTTCCTTATCCCCAGTTGGCCGCGCCCCTACCTTCGATTGGCCCACTTACCTGCGAATAAGCCCATGACCCGCAAAAAACAAATTATCCTACGCGTACTCCTGCCGGGCTGCCTGATGATCGTGGGCTATATCGGCAATGCACAGGCCGCACTCACGTGTAATTCAGCCTGGACCTCGGGCATGCAGTTTCCTAGTATAGACATGAACAGTGGCTCAGTGGTCACAACCGAGGGACGGATGGGCTATGGCTGCAGCTCAAACGTGCCAACACGCGCGCTCCTTTGCTTCAGTGTGGCTCAGGAGCCAACTCGTCCCGGTTATAACCCGCGGTATATGCCCATACAGAACGGATCCGTCAGCGGCTACTTTGTGGGCTATACGCTTTATGGCGATGCAGCGCGTACGCAAGTTGTAGGTGGCGTCGCCGCCGGTGGGAGCGCGCCGCCATTAATGCTCAACCTTACTGTCCCAGGCCCTTCTGGCGCCTACGACAGCGTTGCGATCTATGGCGACATTAAACCCGCCGGGCAAAACAGTTATATGGGAGGACAGAACTACGGTCACACACTCCCCGTGACCATGTCCTACATGGAATACACAGGCACTGTGCCAAGCTGTCAGAGCGCAGAGATGAGGACCCTATCAACGACCATGTATGTGGGGGCCTCACTCACGGCCACTTGCCGCATCGAATCTGCAACCAATTTAGACTTTGGCAGCGTGGACGGCGTGCTTGGCCAAAATGTCGACAGCAACTCTACAATTACCGTGACCTGCACCCAAAGCACCGGATTCAACGTGGGCCTGGACAATGGCTTAAACGCCAGCGGCACCACAAGACGAATGCGGGGTACGGCTGGCTACATTCCTTACGAGCTGTACCGGGATGCGAGCCGTTCCACCCGCTGGGGCAACGATGCAAGCTCCTGGGTGCATACAGCAGGTGTAGGCACGCCTCAGGCGCTCACCGTATATGGCCGGGTACGTCCCCAGACAATGCCAGGCGGCGGAAACTATCAAGATACGATCGTAGTAACTGTTACCTATTGACGACGAGAAGCGGCAACACAATCCGGTGCTGTCACTGAACGGGTAAGACAACCCGGTAGTACACAAAAAAGCAAAAGGCCGATTCTTCATGAGCCGGCCTTTTGCTTTGCACTAATTTGGCACCGAGAGGCTCGCTGCGAATTGGTACTTGTGTCTGAACCTTATCCAATGCCGCCCGCCCATACCACCAACCCCTCGCGTACCAGACAGGCTACGCAGAGGGGCAGCGTACATGCTACAGCTCGCCGTACGAGTGCAGCCCCGACAAGAACATGTTCACACCCAGGAAGGCGAAACTGGTGATCAGCAGGCCGCCGAGCGCCCAGTATGCCGCCATGCTGCCTCGGAGCCCCTTCATGAGGCGCATATGCAACCAGGCAGCATAGTTAAGCCACACAATAAGCGCCCAGGTTTCTTTTGGATCCCACTGCCAGTATGTACCCCAGGCATCGGCGGCCCACAGTGCACCCAAAATAGTGGCAACCGTAAAAAAGGCGAAACCAATGGCAATGGCCCGGTACATAATGTCGTCGAGCACCTGGAGCGAAGGCAGGCGTGCTGCAATCGTGCCCCTGAATGCCAGAATGGTGCCAACAACAAGGGCCCCAATACCAAAATAAATCATCCAGGTGGGCGAAAACTCTCGCGACCCGAAGATCATGGGTTCGGCACAAAGTATCGCACCCAGTAAAAACACGGGTATCAGCTTGGCACGTGAGCGTGTTTCGCCGTGTTCTTTAACCAAGTAGGCAAACCCGACCATGGCAGCCAGCGAAAATGTGCCATACCCGATAAAGTTGGCCGGCACATGCAGCTTCATCCACCAACTTTTAAGCGCCGGCACCAGGGGCTGGATCTGGAATGCATCACGAGTAAACGAATACCACAGCAAAAAGACAACGGCCGAGCTTATTACCATGAGCACAAAGCCGCCCAGTGCACGTGTGGCATACCGACGTTCGTAGTACAGGTAGAACAGCGCCGTAATCAGTGAAAACAGAACAAATACTTCATACAGGTTGCTGACGGGTATATGGCCAATATCAGGCCCCAGCAAATGCCCTTCACGCCAACGCACCAGCATGCCCGTGGTGCCAGCGTAAACCGCCGACCAGGTAAGCACCGTGCCCAGCCACGCAGCCGTATCGCTGACAAAGCCTATCCAATAGCAGACCATGGCCAGCACAAACAGCGAACACATCCAAAGAACAGCCGACTGCGATGAAAACAGGTACTTAAGGAAAAAGACGGTTTCAGCACGGGAAAGATCACCCTGCTCCAACCCCTGGCCACCGCTGTACAGCCAGATGGCAAACAAGGCACTCAGGCCGCTGGCCAGCATGAGCGTGCGCAGGGGGCGCCACAGCCAAGCCATCCATGATAAAAGCCCGACCGCGCCACAGAGAATGAGCTTTTCGTAGTAATCCATGCTGTGGCCGAGATTGAACAGCGCGTAGGCTGCCCCCCCGGCCAGAAGCAAGAAGAAGGCGATATCCGTCCAGTCGGGCTTGCCGCGGTGCCCACGACCATCGCCACTGGCGGTCATGGAGGGCTGCCACATTGGCGCACCGCTATAGGTTGTGGACTCAGACATAAAGATTGCCTCGTTAAGTGCTGAGGCGCTTGAACGCCTCTTTAAAGCGGTCGAACTCGTGGTTGAAATCAAGAGTGCGACGCTGTGATGTCATGGCTGCCAGCATCTCTGTGCCTTTGCCTTTCGGTTTAATCCACACCCAGATGCGTCGGTCGCGGATATAAAACATGGAAAACACGCCAATAATCAAAAACAGACTACCAAGGTATACAGTATTTTTACCTGGTGTACGTGCTACCTGAAATACACTGGCCTCGACCTGATCAAAGGTTTTAAGCGACAGAAGCACGGGCGCCGGGTAATCAGGCAAATTGGCCAGGCCCAGCAAGGCCATTTGCACCCAGGCTTCAGCCTCGCGACCTGCAGCAGCGTCGTGTTGGACCGCCGGTCGACCGGTTTGTTCACGCATGATGTCACGCAGTTCTGTGAGGGTGAGCTGTATCATGGGGACGGCAAACCCGAGAACCTGCTCACGCTGACCCTCGGGTACGTCTTTAATAATACCGTCAAAACCCGACCTATAAAAGGTTTCCAATGCTCCCTGTGCGGCTTTTTCAAGCAATGGCTGCTGAATACCGGTATTGGCATTTTTTTGCGCAAAGCGCACGGCAGCCTGGTGCACCATGGCTGGCACAGCCAACGCGGCCCGCAAGTCCATGAATTCTTTTATTGAACTATCGGCATCGGCCGGAATCCGCACGTAGCGCCAAGGCTGCCCTTCATTTTCGCGAACACCCGCCAGAAACACACTGCTGCCATCCAGCATGACGGGCAGCATGTAATTGGTAAATTCATGCGACTGGCCATCGCTGCCTGTAATGCGGTACTGCACGCTCGGGCCTACGTTACGCAGATTTTCGTTTTTGGCACCCGCCGCGCTTCCTGTTACCGCTGCCACATGCTCAAGCATGGCTTTGGGCTGAGGCGCGCCCCCGCCGCTGAGATCTTCAACGTTGATCACGCGCAGGCCCGTAAACTGTACATTTAGCGGCGTCTTGCTGGCGTCGTTGTCTACCGTAATCGCCGCGTCTTCGCCCACGACACCATTGACTTCAAAAGGCTGGTTGCGGGCACCAACCAGCGGGTAGCCGGTAAGCATCAATTTACTGCCGCCATCGTCGAAGCTAGACTGATAAACCGTAACGCCTTTGTACCTTAGAGGCTCGTTAACCTCGATGGTTTGCTCAAAGGATTTGCCCGTGTCAGGGTCGGTAACCTGCACCATGCTTTTAAAGCTACTGGGCATGCCCGTCGAGTAGTAATCGACAACAAATTTGTCAAGCTTGAGCGAAAACGGCAAAGGCTGCACCAGCACGCCATTGTCTACCGCCACAATGCCGGTTGCTGTCGTTGCGCCCTCAGGCACCAGCATGTTGGCTCGAAAACTGGGGTTCGCTGCAGACAAGCGGCCTGACTCAGGCACCTGTGAGATCAGCATATTTTCGGTAATGGGTGTCTTCCCACCCAGCCACATCTGCAGGCGCACTGGCAACTCGCTGTCGAGCAAACCACCCAGGCAGATAATAACAATGGCTGCATGGGCGAAGATATAGCCCAGACGGTTGGCACCGCCTTTTTTTGCGGCCAGCATTACACCGGTTTCGTCTTCCCTTACCCGAAAGCGATAGCCATGGCCCTTGAGCCAGCCCTCTACGCGCGCCCGGCTTTCGGCTGGCGGCACGTTGCTAACGGTTTCAACCCGGTGGTGAAATGATTTAAGACTGCTTGCGCGCACGTATTCGCGAAACGACTGTGCATCACGTAAAAATTTGGGTGAATTGCGTAGCAGACAAATGGTGGTCGAGACCACCAGAAACGCCATGATCAGCAAAAACCACCAGCTGTTGTAAATTTGCCAGATGGAAAACTTGCTGAAGACTTCAAACCAGAATGGGCCAAAACGATCAATATACAAATTGGCGGCCTGGTTTTGTTCAAGTACCGTGCCGATAATGCTGGCAACACAGATAAACATCAGCAGGCTGACGGCAAACCGCATGGACCCCAGCAAATCAAGTAGATCTGCAGGTAGACCGCGCACGGAAGAAGATTTGTTCACAGGGCCTTGCTTCATAAAAAGGGGAACGCCACCATCAGCTTCTCCCTATTCTAAACGTATTGCCGCAGGCATCAGGCGCGCAACGAAAGCGCGTGTGAAGAACTCCGGCCTGGGTGGCCTAAGCTTCTGTGCCACTATTTCAGGGAGCCTTTAGCTCCTGACGACAGCCTCGATTAACCTCGCCCTGCGGGGCGAGGCTTATGCCGAGGCGTTTGTTTACCGCAGACCGGCAGCGTAGTCGGCCACGGCAGCGATATCAGAATCAGACATGCGGTCGGCAATTTCTTGCATGATCACATTATTACCGCGATCACCGCTGCGGAACAACTTAAGTTGCTCGGCAATGTACTCGGGGTGCTGGCCCGACAGGCGTGGGTAGTTAGCCGGAATGCCAGCGCCGTTGGGCGAATGACAGCCAGCACAGGCTGGCACATGGCGATCAGGCACGCCACCACGCCAGATATGCTGACCACGCTCCATGGTGCCTTCATTGGTGGCCGTAGCTGCCGTTTTTGGGTCTAGCGCTTGCTGCGCCAGATAGTAAGCCACGTTTTGCCGGTCTTCTTCAGTAAGTGCCGAAGCAAACGCCGTCATAACCGAAGGCGCACCATTGGGGCCTCCGCGCTTGGGCGCCTTGCCTTCGCCCTGTGGGGCGAAATCAATCAGTTGCTTGACGAGATACTCGTGCGGCTGATGCGACAGATTGGGGTTTAGCGGAATTGTGCTGTTGCCCGCTGCGCCGTGGCAACTGGCACAGGCCAGCACGCCGCGGGCCATATCCCCGTTGGCATACAGTTGCTCGCCTTTGGCGGCGTCTGGTTTGGCCACCGCGATATCTGCCGCATAGGCAAGAGAGGCTACGGAAGAGCCAAGCGCCAATACGCCGGCTACTACGAAACTGGAAAGCATGCGCTTCATGAGGACCTCGACGATCGATGTTCGATCAGGGTGTCATAGACACCACTATGACAACGCCATTTCCACTTAAAATGGGGCTTAGCAAAAATGACGCAACTGTTTCAAACCTGCGATTATACAATAGCGGTTGAATGAATAACTCAGGTACCTCCAGTGTCCATACTGCATCGCGCTTCCTTTACCGTTTCGGCGGCCCTTCTTGAACAGCTTCCGCCTCCTACAACGGCAGAGGTTTGCTTCGTCGGGCGGTCCAACTCTGGCAAGTCTTCCGCCATCAATGTGCTGACCAATCAGCGCAGGTTGGCATTCTCCAGTAAAACACCGGGGCGTACGCGCCTCATCAATTTGTTCGGCATCCCCGACCCACTCGAGCCCGGGGCACACCTGGGCTTTCTGGTAGACCTTCCGGGCTACGGTTATGCCTCAGTGGCCCGTCAAGAAAAAGAAGACTGGGCAGATACCCTTGGCGGCTACCTGCGTACCCGCACCTCGCTGGCCGGCGTGGTCATGCTCATTGACATACGTCGTGGCGTTACTGACCTCGACAAGCGCATGGCCGACTGGATCGCGCCCACCGGCATTCCTGTGCTGGCATTACTTACCAAGGCCGACAAGCTGCCTTATGGGCAAAGGCTAAAGGCCGTTGCTGCAGTCCAAAAAGAGCTTGCCGAAATCGGTGCTCTTAATACCGTGCCGTTTTCGGCCACAGAACGCATAGGCCTGGACACAGCCACCGCCCAGATCGAAAACTGGATTTCTCCCAAGGTCGTACCTTGATGCTCTCCACGCTCCATAAAAGCGTGGTTTCACGGAGTTTTTTGCAATGACGAAGTTTGTATTTCCCCCTGAGTTCCCTGTTACCCGCATGCGCCGCAATCGCTGTGATGAATTCTCACGTCGGTTGGTACGCGAAAACGTGCTTACCGCCAACGACCTGATCTACCCGGTGTTTGTGCGCGAAGGCAATGGCGTACACGAAGCTGTACCCTCCATGCCGGGCATCGTGCGCTACTCGCCCGATACAGTGCTTGAGGTGGCCGAAGAATGCGTCGCCCTGGGTATCCCGGTGCTGGCGCTGTTCCCGGTTATTGAGGCTAATCTAAAAACCCCTGACGGCGTCGAGGCCGCCAACCCTGACGGGCTGATGCCACGTGTCGTGGCGGCATTGAAGCAGCGCTTTCCAGAGCTCGGCATACTGACAGACGTAGCCCTTGACCCCTATACCAGCCATGGCCAGGATGGCGTCATTGACGATGACGGCTATGTACTCAACGAGCCCACCGTCGAGATCCTTACCCGGCAGGCCCTGGTGCAGGCTCAGGCTGGTGTCGACATTGTGGCGCCCAGCGACATGATGGACGGCCGCATAGGTACCATACGTCAGGCGCTTGAAGCCGAGCGCTACATCTATACGCGCATCATGGCCTATTCGGCCAAGTATGCCAGCGCCTTTTACGGGCCTTTCCGCGATGCTGTAGGCTCGGCAGCCAACTTGGGCAAATCAAACAAGTTCACCTACCAGATGGACCCTGCCAACCGCCTCGAAGCCCTGCGTGAGGTTGCAGCCGATATCCGCGAAGGCGCCGACATGGTCATGGTAAAACCCGGCCTGCCCTACCTCGACGTACTGCGTGAGGTCAAAGATGCGTTTGGCATGCCCACGTATGCTTACCAGGTAAGCGGTGAGTACGCCATGATCAAGGCCGCATCAGATAATGGCTGGCTTGATCACGACAAGGTCATGATGGAGTCACTGGTGGCCTTCAAGCGCGCCGGCGCCGATGGCATTCTGACCTACTTTGCCATTGAAGCGGCAAGACTGCTCAAGGCTCAGGCCTAAAGGCCAAAACAAGGCGCGGCACTTGAACACAGTGCCCGCCTTGCTCCTTGTTCCTAGCTCCTTGTTCCTAGCTACTTATTCCTAGCTTCTAGTTCTTGGCTGCCTGGTGCTTGCTCGTTGTTGCTTGCTGCCGGTTGCCTGTTGCCTGTTGCCTGTTGCCTGTTGCCTGTTGCTCGTTGCCTGTTGCCTGTTGCCTGTTGCTCGTTGCCTGTTGCTCGTTGCCTATTGCTCGTTGCCTATTGCTCGTTGCCTATTGCTCGTTGCTCGTTGCCTGTTGTCCGTGCTGGCGTCTGGATGCTGGCATCCCGTAACAATGGCGTGGCCCCGCGCGCCACAACAAAGCGCAGCAGCATGACGCCCTGCGCCCCGGTTGCCGGTAAGTACGCTTTCTTTATTGGCCCAGCACGCGGCCCAGCACAGTGCCAAATTTCTCGGCGTTCATAAAACCGACGACGCGCGCACTATCCAGTTCGCCGCCCTGTTGATCAAAAAAGATAATACCGGGTGGCCCAAACAGCTTGAAACGCTTCAGCAAGGCGCGGTCTTGCGGGGTATTGCCAGTGACGTCAGCCTGTACCAGCAGCATGCGCGACATTTGTTGTGCGACAGCCGGGTCGCTAAACGTAAAGCGCTCCATTTCTATGCACGATACGCACCAGTCAGCATAAAAATCGAGCATAACCGGACGATCTGCGGTGGCCAGCAGTTGGTCGAGTTCTTCACTGGAGCCTACCCGCACAAATCGTGTTGGGCTATTTGCCAGTTGCCCTGACCCTGAAAATCCCGACCCGCTGCTTGCGGTCAACACAGCCAGCGGCCGCAGCATATCGCGGCTACCTGCCGCCAAACCGACCAGCAGAATAAGCGCCCAAGCTGCTAACGCCAGGCCCAAGGCTTTACGCAGCCCTGCTCCGACACCGGCGTCAGCCGCCTGATTAATGGCCCCGAACGCGCCAAGCATGACGGCCGCCCAAAGGGCCAGCAGTGCCCACCCCAGTATGGACAGCCAATCTGGTACAACCGAGTTAACCATCCACCAGGCCGTTGCCAGCAGCAAAATGCCAAAGATATGCTTGATGCCTTGCATCCAGGGGCCTGCTTTAGGCATTAACATGCCCGACGACGCGCCCACCGCCAGCAGCAGCAGGCCCTGCCCCCAGGCCAGCGCAAACAGCGCGGTACCGCCCAGCACCACATCGCCTGTTTGCGAAATAAACAGCAGCACACCGGCAAGCGGTGCTGCCACGCACGGCCCGACGATAAGTGCCGACAGCATGCCCATGATAAACACGCCGCCATAATGCCCGCCAGGTATCCTGGAAAGGCGCTGGTTCAACGCAGACTGCATGCCCGTGGGTGCCTGCAGGGTATATACGTCAAACATCGCCAGCGCCAGCAAAGCCAGCAAAAAGGCAAATATGCCCAGCACCCATGGGGTTTGAAGCCAGCCCGCAAGGCTGGCACCCACCAGCCCCGCTGCGACGCCTAGCGCGGTATAAACCAATGACATGCCCAGCACAAAGACAGCAGCCAGTGCAAGCCCTCGTTTGCGGGTGAGTGGCACCCTAGTGCTTGCAGCCCCTGTTCCACCCGGCTGCGTCGTTTCGGACGACGCCCCCGACCTGCCCATGAGAATGGCCAGCAGAATGGGCACCATAGGCAAAACACATGGGGTAAATGACAGCAACAGGCCTAGCAGCAGCGATAACCCGACAATCTCAAACAAGCCCGCGTGAGACAGATACGCGGCAAAGCCGGTATCACCCAGATTCAGCGCGCTGGTTAATTGCCCGCCCGGCGCGCCAGATGCCACGCCGCCGTTGGCGCCAGCACCTGTGCCCTTGCTTGCACCGCCCGATACGCCTGCCTGGGGCGCTGGGTCGGGCACGCGGGCAACCACGCCCTTGCCCGCGGCTGCGTAGCCGCCGTCTATCGGTGAAAGCGTGATCTCGCGCGTATCGGGTGGGTAACAAAGGCCCGCATCCGCGCAGCCCTGCCCCGTGATTAAAACTTTGAACGCTTGCGCAGCACCAGCCTGTAACGGCACACGTATGGTGATCTGATCGTGGTAGACCTCCATGTTTTCATCAAAGGTAGGGTCATATTTAACCTGCCCTTGAGGAAAAACGGGCTGCCCCAGTACCGATGCGTCAGTGCCGTCATCAACGGCAAACTCAAAACGCGAACGATACATGTAGTACTTGGGCGCAATCTTGAAATGTACAGAGAGCTCATCGGGCTTTTGCGTGGCCGCTGAAAAAACAAACGCCTGTTCAGGGTCGAGAAAATCTTCTTCTGCCATAGCAGAATGAAACGCCATCAGCGACACAATAACTATAAAGAAAGCCGCCAGGCACGCCCGCAGACTCGCACGCCGACCAAAGGCCGCGTTGTCTGACCGCGCAAAATACAACATGTTTACTTCCTTGAAAACTTAAAGAATCAGCCTTGCGGCTTGACCTGCTCGCGCACCCACTCGACATATTCGCGAGAGCCTCCCGCTACCGGGAGTATCAGCATCTCAGGAACCTCGTAGGGATGCAATTGACGCAGCCTTTCCATGAGCGCGGGAGCCCTTTCGCTCGTGGTTTTCATAACCATGGGAATTTCTTCTGCCCCCTCCAGGGTGCCCTGCCACATGTACATGGACAGGCCCGCCTCACCAAGGTTCACACATGCGGCAAGGTGTTCTTCAACTAATACGTGAGCAATACGCTTTGCCAGCAAGGCATCGGGCGCGTTACTCAGCACAATCACAATGTCGGACGCCGCAACAGCGCAAGCAATGTGGGGCAGGCCTTCAGGCGCGATGCCCCCGTGACGATCAGAGCTCATGGGATAGTCCAGAATGAAATCAGACTGATTGTACTGTCTGGTGTGCAAGACGCCCCGCAGCGCCAGGACGAGCAGATTAACAGTGCCATACGATTTCGCCGCATAAATAGAGCGCGCGTAAATGGACTGCGCCCCACAAACCGGAAAAACCAGTTTGTGGGGCGCAGTTTACAAATATGTGTCTTTTAAAAAGACGCCGCAAGCTTACTCAGCGCTTTCTTCTTCAACTTCTGGGCGGTCGACCAGTTCCATGTAAGCCATGGGGGCGTTGTCGCCCTGACGGAAACCCATTTTAAGAACGCGGGTGTAACCACCATTACGCTCTTTGTAGCGAGGACCGATTACATTGAACAGCTTGGTGACAGCGTCACGATCGCGCAGGCGAGCGAATGCCAGACGACGGTTGGCCACTGTCGCTTCTTTGCTAAGCGTGATCAGAGGCTCAATTACGCGACGCATTTCTTTTGCCTTAGGCAATGTGGTTTTGATCGCTTCGTGAGTAATTAACGACACAGCCATGTTGCGGAACATGGCAAGACGGTGACTACTGGTGCGATTTAGTTTACGCAGACCACTACGATGACGCATGATGTTTTCCTTGAATCTTGATGACGGGGATACCGTCTGTTAACCGGCTCTTCTATCAGCTGCGCTGCGGGCCGGGTGGGGCAGAAGTTTACCACGATATGTGGAAAACCTGGTTTAACACGTCAGGCAACCTGACGCACTGCCCGGTTGCCTGACGGTACAACTTAATACTTATGGACGCTCAAGGCCCAGCGGAGGCCAGTTTTCGAGCTTCATGCCCAGCGTGAGGCCACGTGCAGCCAATACTTCTTTGATCTCGTTGAGCGACTTGCGACCCAGGTTAGGGGTTTTGAGCAATTCGTTTTCGGTACGTTGAATGAGATCGCCGATGTAGTAGATGTTTTCGGCCTTAAGGCAGTTGGCCGAACGCACGGTGAGCTCAAGATCGTCAACGGGACGCAGCAGCACAGGATCAATCTGCGGAGCGCCACGGGCCGGTGCGGTGTCGTAGGCATCGCCAGCGCCTTCAAGGGCGGCAAACACCGAAATCTGATCCATAAGTATGCGCGCCGATTGGCGTACAGCTTCTTCTGGAGAGATAACACCGTTGGTTTCGATATCAAGCACCAGCTTGTCGAGGTCAGTACGCTGTTCAACACGCGCGCTTTCAACCGAATAGCTTACGCGGCGAACCGGGCTGTATGAAGCATCAAGCACGATGCGACCAATGGTATGAGTGCGGTCGTCGGACAGCGCACGCACGTTACCGGGCACATAGCCACGACCTTGCTCGACCTTGATCTGCATTTCAAGCTTACCGGCTTCGGTCAGCGTGGCGATGTGGTGATCAGGATTGATGATCTCGACGTCGTGTGGCAGTTCAATATCGGCAGCAGTAACAACACCAGCACCCTGCTTGCGCAGGATCAGGGTAACTTCTTCGCGATTGTGCAGCTTGAAGACTACGCCCTTAAGATTGAGCAAAACGTCGACAACGTCTTCGCGCACACCAGCAACCGTGGAGTACTCGTGCACAACACCCGTCATTTGAACTTCGGTAGGCGCATAACCTGTCATCGAAGACAGAAGAATGCGACGCAGCGCGTTACCCAGCGTATGACCGTAGCCACGTTCGAAGGGCTCCATCACGATTTTGGCGTGATTTTTACCAACAGGCTCGACTTCAATGGAGCGGGGCTTTAGAAAACCTTGTGACGACATGAAAATTCCTTGTCAATACCCTCGGCTCGTTACACCGATAAGGCTGATGGAAAAAGACTGATGGCCCGAAAGACCAGTAGCCTGATAAATTGAATAGGCAGAAACGATGGCACCTGAAACAGGCAGACCCGTCGGGACGAGCGCGACAAGATGCCGACACGCGTCGCAATAACGGGAAACCACGCTGCCATACGCCTGCGTGGCGCTTCCGGCACAAGCCCGAAGCGCCACGCAGAAAGCATGATTAACGCGAGTAAAGCTCGACAATCATTGACTCGTTGACGTCGCGAGCGACATCAGCGCGGTCTGGAACTTGCTTGAACGTACCGGTGAGCTTGTCGGTGTCGACTTCTACCCACTGTGGCAAGCCCTGGCCAGTTGCAAGGTCAAGCGCTTCGCGAATGCGAGGCTGTGCCTTGGCTTTTTCACGAATAGAAACAACGTCACCTGCCTTGACCAGCATAGAAGCGATGTCGGCGGTGCGGCCGTTAACTTCTACAGCGCGGTGGTTTACCAGCTGACGTGCTTCAGCGCGCGTGGAGCCGAAGCCCATGCGGTAAACAACGTTGTCGAGGCGTGATTCGAGCAATTGAATCAAGGTCTCGCCTGTGTTTCCACGACGACGGTCAGCTTCGAAAAAGTATTTACGAAACTGCTTTTCGAGAACGCCGTACATGCGCTTGAGCTTCTGCTTTTCGCGCAGCTGCAGACCGAAGTCTGAAGTGCGGGCGCCAGAAGTGCGGCCATGCTGACCAGGCTTGGACTCAAGTTTGCACTTAGAGTCAAGCGAGCGGCGTGCGCTCTTCAAAAACAGATCAGTACCCTCGCGACGCGAGAGCTTGCATTTAGGTCCAATATAACGTGCCAAGATGCTTCCCCTTAGATGCGACGACGCTTGGGCGGCCGGCAGCCGTTATGCGGAATCGGTGTGATGTCTGAAATACTGGAAATTTTGATGCCCAGAGCATTCAGAGCGCGCACAGACGATTCACGGCCTGGGCCGGGTCCCTTAATGCGTACTTCGAGTGTTTTGATGCCGTACTCTTGCGCCTGGCGGCCAGCTGACTCAGCGGCGACCTGTGCTGCAAACGGCGTGGATTTGCGCGAGCCCTTGAAGCCGGCGCCACCAGATGTCGCCCAAGACAGGGCATTGCCCTGACGGTCGGTAATGGTGATGATCGTATTATTGAAGGACGCGTGAACGTGCGCAATGCCGTCCGATACGCTCTTCTTGACTTTTTTGCGAGCGCGCGATGCGCCGCTGTTGGAAGCTTTCGCCATCTTCTAATTCCTCGATTATTTCTTCAGGGAAGCAGCAGCGCGACGCGGCCCCTTGCGGGTGCGGGCGTTGGTACGGGTGCGTTGACCACGCACAGGCAGACCACGCTTATGACGCAGACCACGGTAGGTTCCCAGATCGATCAGACGCTTGATCGACAGTTGTACTTCACGACGCAAATCGCCTTCGACTGTGAACACGCCTACGTGTTCACGAATGCGCTCAAGCTCGGTGTCGGTCAGATCTTTGACTTTTTTGGAGAGCTCGACGCCCGCCGCTTCGCAAATTTTGCGAGCGCGAGTGCGACCAATACCAAAAATCGCGGTCAGTCCGATTTCGGCGTGTTGATGCGGCGGAATGTTAATGCCAGCAATACGGGCCATGACTTTTCCTTGTTAAATCCGTTGCGTTGAGGCCATTAGCCTTGACGCTGCTTGTGACGTGGGTCAGTGCAGATGACTCGCACCACGCCGTGACGTTTAATGATCTTGCAGTTGCGGCAGATCCGCTTTACCGATGCCATTACCTTCATGGTTGACTCCTAGTTTCCTTTAACCGGCCGCTTATTTAGAGCGGAAGACAATCCTGGCGCGAGACAGGTCATAGGGTGTTAGTTCCACTGTGACCTTGTCGCCCGGCAGGATCCGGATGTAATGCATGCGCATCTTGCCCGATATGTGGCCAAGAACAATATGGCCGTTTTCTAGCTTGACGCGAAATGTTGCGTTGGGAAGGTTCTCGAGAACCTCACCCTGCATTTGTATGACGTCGTCTTTTGTCATTCTCTATTTACCGCATTGGCATTCCCGCACCCTTGAAGTTAGCCTTCTTGAGCAGCGAGTCGTACTGGTGGGACATCATGTAGGCCTGGGCCTGTGCCATGAAGTCCATGGTCACCACCACGATAATTAACAAAGAGGTTCCACCAAAATAAAACGGTACATTCCAGCGTGCCTGCATCAGTTCTGGCAAGAGGCAGACCACAGTAATGTAGATAGCACCGGCCAATGTCAGACGCATCAATATCTTGTCGATATAACGACTTGTCTGCTCACCAGGTCGGATACCCGGAACAAATGCACCGCTTTTCTTCAGGTTGTCTGCTGTTTCACGACTGTTAAACACCAGTGCTGTATAGAAAAAGCAAAAGAAGATAATTAGTGCAGCGTAAAGCGTAATGTACAGCGGTTGCCCAGGCGACAACGCCGCAGCCATATCACCAAGCCAACGCATGTTGGGGTTGCTGGAGAACCAGCTGGTGATGGTGGCTGGCAACAGAATGATCGACGAAGCGAAAATGGGCGGAATGACACCGGACATATTCAGCTTCAGGGGCAGATGCGAACTTTGCCCACCGTAGATCTTGTTACCAACCTGGCGTTTGGCGTAATTAACCGTGACACGTCGCTGACCACGCTCGACGAACACGACAAAGTAGGTAACGAGAATCACCAGTGCGAAGATGAACAGCGCCGATAGTACGGACATGGCATCAGTGCGGACCAGATCCAGCATGCCAGTAAGCGCGCTGGGCAGGCCTGCCACAATACCTGCGAAGATCAGAATGGAAATACCATTGCCGATACCGCGTTCGGTTATCTGTTCGCCCAACCACATGATGAACATGGTGCCGGTAACCAGGGTGACGATGGTAGTAAACCGGAAAAGCATACCCGGATCGATGACCAAGCCCGGTTGCGACTCGAGCGCAACCGAAATACCTATGGCCTGGAACAAGGCCAGAAACACCGTGCCGTAGCGGGTGTACTGGGTGATCTTGCGCCGCCCGGATTCGCCTTCTTTTTTGATGGCTTCAAGCGTAGGCACCACAACCGCCATCAACTGCATAATGATGGAGGCCGAGATGTAAGGCATGATGCCCAGGGCAAACACCGAGAACCGTTCGAGCGCGCCGCCAGAGAACATGTTGAACAGACCCAGAATACCGCTCTGGTTCTGCTGGAACATGTCGGCCAGCGCGTCGGGGTTAATACCCGGTACAGGTATGTGCGTGCCCAGCCGGTAGACAACCAGGGCGAGCAGCAGGAAAACGACGCGACGCTTGAGATCGCCGTATCGCGAACCTGTTTTACTCTGAGCCTGTGCTTTAGCCACCGTTACCCCTTAAGCCAGCGAGCCGCCGGCTGCTTCAATTGCGACGCGTGCGCCGGCCGTAGCAGCAATGCCTTTCAGCGTAACCTTGCGGGAAAGTTCACCCGACTTGATTACTTTGGCAAAACGCACGGATTGACCCACGATGCCGGCTTGCTTGAGCACTTGCACGTCGATTTCGTCGACTGGCAGTGCCTGCAGGTCGGACAGGCGAACCTGAGCCGTCAGGCGCTTGGTTAGCGAGGTAAAACCACGCTTGGGCAGACGGCGCTGAAGGGGCATCTGGCCGCCTTCAAAACCGACCTTGTGGAAGCCACCGGTACGGGACTTCTGGCCTTTGTGACCACGGCCAGCAGTTTTACCGAAGCCGGAGCCTATGCCACGGCCCACGCGACGACGCGCGCGCTTGCTGCCTTCGGCTGGGCTTAGCGTATTAAGTTGAGTTTCTGACATCTCGATTCCTTCAGGCTTCCGAGACGGTGACCAGATAATCCACTTTACGGATCATCCCACGCACCTCGGGCGTATCGACTAATACGCGGCTGCTATTTACACGACCCAGGCCCAGGCCGCGAACAGTAGCGCGGTGAGACTGCTTGGTGCCGATAACAGAGCGCACGAGAGTAACTTTTATTTCTTTCTGTGCCATGACTTACCCCAGTATGTCTTCTACCGACTTGCCGCGCTTGGCAGCAACTTCGGAAGGAGTCGAGCAGGCACGCAGGCCGTTGAGGGTTGCGCGGACCATGTTGTACGGGTTGCTTGAGCCGAGGCTTTTTGCAACGACGTTACGTACGCCCATTACTTCAAAAATGGCGCGCATGGGGCCGCCGGCGATTACGCCAGTACCTTCTGCGGCCGGCGAGATGAGCACCTTGGAGGCGCCGTGCTGGCCGACAACTGTGTGATGAATAGTGCCATTTTTAAGCGGCACTTTGTAAAGACCGCGACGAGCCTGTTCCATTGCTTTCTGTACAGCAACGGGCACTTCACGGGCTTTACCTTTGCCCATGCCGATGCGGCCGTCGCCGTCGCCAACCACGCTCAGCGCAGCGAAGCTCATGGTGCGACCACCCTTAACTACCTTGCTGACACGGTTGACCGCGATCATTTTTTCGCGGAAGCCGTCGTCGCGCTCGTCGGCGGCGTGTTTGCCTTGTGCTTTAGCCATTTGACAATTCCTTTAGAACTTCAGGCCGGCTTCACGCGCGGCTTCGGCCAACGCCTTGACGCGGCCATGATAACGGAAGCCCGAACGATCAAACGCTACCAGCTCGATACCGGCGGCTTTTGCTTTTTCGGCGACGCGCTTGCCAACGAGGCCAGCAGCGGCTGTATCGCCACCGTTAGCTTTGTTGCTGGCCAGCTCTTTGCGCACCTCGGGCTCGAGCGTCGAAGCGCTGATGAGCACACGATCACCTTCCGGCGAAATGATGTTTGCATAAATGTGCGTGTTGGAGCGGTATACCGACAAGCGGTGTACACGCAGCTCGGAGATTTTCCGGCGGGTCGCAACTGCACGACGCAAACGAGAGATTTTCTTGTCCATGATTCGTCCTTGCCTGCGCGCTTATTTCTTCTTGGTTTCTTTGATGATGACGCGCTCATCGGCGTAACGCACGCCCTTGCCTTTGTAAGGCTCGGGTTCGCGGTACGCGCGGATTTCTGCGGCCACCTGACCAACGATCTGTTTGTCGGAACCCTTGATGACGATTTCCGTCTGGGTAGGACATTCAGCCTTGATGCCTTCAGGCAGTTGGTGCACGATATCGTGCGAGAAACCAAGCTGAAGCTTAACGGCATTGCCCTGGATCTGAGCGCGGAAACCCACGCCGACCAGGTTCAGCTTGCGTTCGAAGCCCTTGCTGACGCCTGTAACCATGTTGGCGACAAGCGCGCGCATGGTGCCCGACATGGCTTTCGCCTGGCGGGAGTCGTTGGCAACAGCAACGGAAAGTTGGTTGTCTTCCTGACGGATGACCACATCATCGTTGACGAACTGCTGTAGCGTGCCCAGAGGGCCTTTTACAACAATTTGACCAGCACTGATGGTGGCTTCTACGCCTTGGGGTACGGGTACGGGGTACTTGGCAATACGTGACATATGATTCTCCTTATGCCACGTAGCAAAGTACTTCGCCGCCCACGCCCGTGGCGCGCGCCTTGCGATCAGTCATGACACCGCGCGGCGTCGACACGATTGCAACACCCAGACCATTCATGACGTGCGGAATGGTTTTGCTGCTTTTGTAGATACGCAGCCCTGGACGTGAAACACGGTCGATACGCTCGATGACCGGACGGCCAGCGTAATATTTGAGGGTGATCTCGAGAACCGGCTTAGCCTGGTCGCCCGTGATCTGGAAACTGTCGATATAGCCTTCGTCTTTCAGCACGGCAGCAATAGCTACCTTAAGCTTCGAGGAGGGCATGCTTACCGACGTTTTGTTAACCATTTGCGCGTTACGCACACGGGTCAACATGTCGGCGATGGGATCGCTCATGCTCATGTATATTTCTCCTACCAGCTGGCTTTGGTCATGCCGGGCACTTCGCCACGCAGCGCCATTTCGCGCAGCTTGTGACGAGTAAGACCGAACTTGCTATAGACGCCACGCGCGCGGCCCGTTACGACACAACGATTACGCTGGCGTGTGGGATTGGAATTGCGCGGTAGTTGCTGCAGTTGGAGCCGGGCCTGGTAGCGTTCTTCGTCGGTCTTTGTTTGATCGTCGATGATTGCCTTGAGGGCCGCACGCTTGGGAGCGTACTTTTCTGCCAGCTTGGCGCGTTTGATGTCGCGATTGATGAGTGAAAGTTTAGCCACGTCATCGCCCCTTAATTACGAAACGGGAAGCTAAAGGCAGTAAGCAACGCCTTGGCTTCTTCGTCAGTCTTGGCAGAAGTGGTAATGCTGATGTTCATACCACGCACTGCGTCGATCTTGTCATATTCGATTTCGGGGAAAATGAGCTGCTCTTTCACCCCGATGTTGTAGTTGCCACGACCGTCAAACGCACGACCCGACACCCCGCGGAAGTCACGAACGCGTGGCAGGGCCACAGCGATCAGACGATCGAGGAATTCGTACATACGCTTGCCACGCAGTGTAACCATGCAACCAATTGGGTAGTCTTCACGGATTTTGAAACCCGCGATAGCCTTGCGCGTCTTGGTTACTACAGGCTTTTGACCCGAGATCTTGGTTAGGTCAGCGACAGCGTGCTCGATAACCTTTTTATCGGCTACGGCTTCAGAAACACCCATGTTCAGGGTGATCTTCTTGATGCGCGGCACTTGCATGACGCTTTTGTAGCCAAATTTGGCCTGCAGGTCGGCAGCAACCTTGCTATTGTAAAACTCTTGTAAACGAGCCATGTTCTACGCCCCTTAAGCCTTGGCGCCAACGACAGCGCCGCTGGAACGAAATACACGGACCTTGCTACCATCTTCAATCTTGACGCCTACCCGATCACCTTTGCCGGTTTCGGCATTGAAGAGAGCAACGTTAGAGATATGGATGGGCATGGTCTTGTCGACGATGCCGCCCTGCGTGCCGGCCATTGGATTGGCTTTGACATGCTTTTTGACGACATTGATGCCTTCAACCAGCACCTGATCGGTGCCGACGAGCTGAAGTACCGTGCCACGGCGTTTTTTGTCGCGACCGGTCAATACAATGACTTCGTCGCCTTTACGGATTCTTTGCATGTGATTGCCCCTTACAGCACTTCGGGAGCCAGAGACACGATCTTCATGAACTTCTCTGTACGCAATTCGCGCGTGACAGGGCCGAAGATACGCGTGCCGATGGGTTCCAGCTTAGCGTTGAGCAAAACAGCGGCGTTGCCGCCGAACTTGATGAGTGAACCGTCTTTACGGCGAACACCCTTGGCGGTACGTACAACGACTGCGTTGTAAATTTCGCCTTTTTTAACGCGCCCGCGTGGGGCCGCTTCTTTGACGGACACCTTGATGATGTCGCCGATAGCGGCGTAACGGCGCTTCGAGCCGCCTAACACCTTGATGCACATGATTGAGCGTGCACCCGTGTTATCGGCCACGTTTAGCGTGGTCTGCATTTGGATCATGATTTTTCCTGTTCCAACTTAGCCGCTAACGTCGCCTGTCGGCAACCGCGCAACCAGTTTTGGTCCCGTCAGGTTCAAACACACCAGAACAACTCTGGCGCCCCCAAACCCTGGGTTGAAATCGTGCTAAAAAGCTCGCGTTTTGTTCCGCGTGCTCTGCTTTTTACTGGCCACTAAATAAAGACACCATCGTAGCGCCTTTTATTGCGTTTCTGCCAGCAAGCTCGATATGTTATTCTATTTTTTTTTCTTATGCAAGTCTTGGTGCCCCACCCCTAACAAGTTGTGGTTAACTGGCATCATTGATAAACAACTGCCCTGTAGCAGGGCATTATAGGCGTTTGCACGATCGCCCAACGCATCAGGCAACTGAACTGGTCGCGGGTTAATCGGCACTTAATTGTAAACCAAAGCACTAGGAAGAAGGACGGAGCATGTACGAGACACTGGCACTCTATATAGATGGCGAATTCGTTGAAGGCGGGGGCCGCGACACCCAGCCTGTAGTCAACCCCTCCACGCTCGAGGTACTGGGCCAGTTGCCGCACGCCAACACAGCAGACCTCGACCGCGCGCTGGCGGCTGCCGAGCGCGCTTTCGCAACCTGGCGTCACAGCTCACCCATGCAACGATCCGAGATCCTGCGTACGGTCGGCCAACTTTCACGCGATCGCGCCGACCAAATCGGGCGCAATCTCACGCTTGACCAGGGCAAGCCCCTGGCAGAAGCCGTTGGCGAAATCGTCAGCTGCGCAGACCACTGCGACTGGCACGCCGAAGAGTGCCGCCGTATATACGGGCGCGTGGTGCTGCCCCGCAGCCCCGAAGTACGCCAGATGGTGTTGCGCGAGCCGGTCGGTGTGTGTGCAGCGTTTACGCCCTGGAACTTCCCCTACAACCAGGCCATACGTAAAATCTGCGCGGCCATCGGCGCGGGTTGCACCATTATTCTTAAAGGCCCCGAAGACGCACCCAGTGCCGTCATGGCCATCGCACGCATGTTTCACGATGCTGGCCTGCCTCCTGGCGTACTCAACATTGTATGGGGCGTTCCCGGCGAGATCTCCGAGTATCTCATCCGCTCACCCATCGTCCGTAAGGTATCGTTCACCGGCTCAGTCCCTGTGGGCAAGCATCTGGCCTCACTGGCCGGGGCTCACATGAAGCGCATTACCATGGAGCTGGGCGGTCACTCGCCGGTGCTGGTTTTTGACGACGCCGATGTTGATCGCGCAGCCCATCAGCTTGCGCGCTTCAAAGTGCGCAATGCTGGCCAGGTCTGCGTGTCGCCTACCCGTTTTTATGTACACGAGAAAGTCTACGATCAGTTTCTTGAAGGCTTTGTCAATGCGCTCAAAGGCATCAAGGTCGGCGATGGCCTCGACCCTGAAACGCAGATGGGGCCGCTTGCCCATGAGCGTCGTGTGCCCACCATGAGCAAATTTGTCGAAAACGCGCTTGAACTCGGCGGTAAAGTCGTGTTGGGCGGCGAACCACTTGACCGCAGCGGCCACTTTTTTGCCCCTACAGTGATTACCGATGTGCCCGATCACAGCATGTTGATGACCGAGGAGCCCTTTGGCCCCATTGCACCTATTACGCGGTTTTCCGACACCGACGATGTAATCCGCAAGGCCAATTCACTGCCCTTCGGCCTGTCATCGTATGTGTTTACCAACTCGCTGCAAACGGCCACCAAGGCATCCAACAATATTGAAGCCGGCATGGTCAACATTAACCACTTCGGCAGTGCCCTGCCCGAAACGCCTTTTGGCGGCATCAAAGACAGTGGCATCGGCAGCGAAGGCGGCACCGAAACGTTCGACGGCTACCTGGTAACCAAGTTCGTAACCCACGTCTGAACCTGAAGGTTTAACGGCTTGCTGTACAAGCCGCCCGCCCCGTTTTCGGGGCAGGCGGCTTTTTTTCGCGCGATCATCTGCTTCGCATTGTGCGACTGCGCACCAGAAATCGAGACACCAGGTTTATCGACACGTTCGACCCTGCCAATTGCCCGCCAGTAACCACACTAATGCGTCGCGACTGACGGCGAAGATCACAGACTCGCTCAGTATCGGATTTGAGGTGATCCAAAAGAGAAACAGCCTGCTTCGTACTGTGGATAAGCGTCAACACACATGTACCGCGACGTTCTAGGACGCGTATACCGCAACGTTCTAGGGATTAACCCCCCTATGAATTTTTGATCGCTACCCGTAGTATTCAAACAAACGTTTGAACTAACCGAGTAGCCATGACACTACACCGTACGTCCACCCGCAACACCATTCTCGATGCAGCCGAGCAACTTTTTGCCCTGAACGGCCACGACAACACCTCAATGCGGCAAATTACCAGCGCCGCCAGCGTCAACCTGTCGGCGGTCAATTACCATTTTGGGTCAAAAGACGGGCTGGTGCAGGCGGTATTTCAGCGCCGCCTCAGAGAGCTCAATGATGAGCGCCTGGCCTTGCTCAACGAGCTCGAGAACAATGCCAAGGGCGATGCACTCAAACCCTCGCAGGTACTAGAGGCTTTTTTCAGCCCACTGGTTCTGCATGCCTGTAGCCACGGGCCCGACCGACGCGCTTTTGTGCCCCTGCTCGAACGCAGCATGTCGGATCCCGGGGGGTTCATCCGGGCAGCCATCATTGACGAGCACTCCGAAGTGTTCGCTCGGTTCAGGCAGGCCTTGCTAAAGGCGTTACCCGACGTGCCTGAAGACGAAATCATCTGGCGCTTTCACTTTATGCTGGGCGCCACGTCTTATGCCATATCGGGCGCCGAGGCATTGCGTAGTGCCATGGACTGGCCCCACCCAGAACAAAAACAGCCCGAGAGCGCACAGGTTTTGCTCCAACGGCTCATGAGCTTTCTGCTTGGGGGGCTGCGTGCGCCACTGCCCGGCAGCGGCGCCGCTCCAACCTGTAGCAATGCTAATCATGTCACCACAAATGGCAGGAGTCTTTCATGAATGCAGTTTTCTTCGTTCTGATTATTCTGCTTGCTGCCGCAGCAGTCGTGCTGGCATATTCGCCCTTACGCCAAAAATTGCTGTCGCGCCCAATTTACGCGCTTTACCGCAAAATTTTGCCGCAAATGTCCGACACCGAACGCGATGCACTGGAGGCAGGCACGGTGTGGTGGGAAAGTGATCTGTTTCGCGGCAACCCCGACTGGAAACGGCTGCACGCCATACCGCAGCCGAAGCTTACTGACGAAGAGCAAGCCTTTCTCGATAACGAGGTTGAAACCGTCTGCGGCATGATTGATGACTGGCAGATTACACACCAGCTGTATGACATGCCGCCAGAAGTGTGGCAATACATCAAGACGCATCGCTTTCTTAGCCTGATCATTCCCAAAGAATACGGTGGTCGTGGTTTCTCGGCACTGGCGCACTCCCAGATTGTCACCAAACTTTCCACGCGCAACTCGGCACTGTCTGTCACCGTCATGGTGCCCAACTCACTCGGTCCTGCCGAACTGCTGTTGCATTACGGCACTGAAGAACAAAAAAACCACTACTTGCCTCGCCTGGCCACGGGCGAAGAAATCCCCGCCTTTGCACTCACCAGCCCATGGGCGGGTTCTGACGCTGCGGCCATCCCGGACAGCGGCATTGTCTGCATGGGTGAATGGCAGGGTGAGCAGGTGTTGGGCATGCGTGTCAGTTGGGACAAACGCTACATTACGCTGGCACCGGTCTGCACGCTGCTCGGGCTGGCGTTTCGCCTTTACGACGCCGATGGCCTGCTTGGCAACAAAAAAGACCTGGGTATTACCTGCGCGTTGGTACCTGCTACTCACCCTGGGGTCGAAACCGGCCGCCGCCACTTTCCGTTAAATGCCATGTTCATGAACGGCCCCACACGCGGCCAAGACGTATTCATGCCTCTTGATTTCATCATCGGGGGGCCCGCTATGGCTGGCCAGGGCTGGCGCATGCTTATGGAATGCCTGGCAGCAGGCAGATCGATTTCGTTGCCCTCGTCGTTTACCGGCATGGCCAAGCTCACGGCTCGCGCCGTGGGCGCCTACAGTCTGGTGCGTAATCAGTTTCGTCTGCCCATAGGCAAATTTGAAGGCGTTGAAGATGCACTGGCCCGCATCGGTGGCCACACTTATCTCATGGACGCGGCCCGCACCATGACGGCCACCGCTGTCGACCTGGGTGAAAAGCCCTCCGTCGTCTCGGCCATCGTCAAGTATCACCTGACCGAGCGCGGCCGCACGGTAGTCAATGACGGCATGGACATCATTGGCGGCAAGGGCATTTGCCTCGGGCCTTCCAACTTTCTGGGGCGCGCCTACCAGCAGATACCTGTTGGCATTACGGTGGAAGGTGCCAACATATTAACGCGCAGTCTCATTATTTTTGGCCAGGGTGCCATCCGCTGCCATCCCTTTGTGCTTGATGAAATGCACGCAGCGCAAAATCCTGACACGACTCAGGGGCAGCTTGATTTTGACAAGGCATTCTGGGGCCATGTTCGGTACACCACGGTCAACACATTGCGCACGCTAGGCCGAGGGCTTACCGGCGGCAGGTTTATTGCCGTCAATGCCGACGTCGCCCCCGAGATGGCACTGTATTACCGCCAGCTCACCCGGTTTTCCAGTGCCTTCTCCGTAACGGCCGACGCAGCCATGCTGACGCTGGGTGGTTCTCTCAAGATGCGCGAGCGGCTGTCTGCCCGTCTGGGCGATGTTCTGTCGCAAATGTACCTGGCTTCGGCCGTGCTCAAGCGGTTTGAAGATGAAGGGCGTCAGGCCGCTGACGCCCCCTTGGCTCACTGGGCCATGCAAGACGCCCTGTATCGCCTGCAGCAGGCCTTAGACGGGGTGCTGGCCAACTTTCCCAACCGCTTTGTTTCAGGTGTGCTGCGTGCTTTGATGTTCCCGTTTGGTCGCCCCTGCCGCGAGCCGGCCGACAGCCTGGGGCAGGCGGTGGCCCGTCTGCTGATGACACCCGGCGCCACACGCGACCGCCTTACCCGCGACTGCTATGTCTCGTCAGACACCCACGACGCGGTTGGCGCCATTGAGGCGGCCTTCCGCGCCATGGCCGGCACAGCGGCCATTGATGCCAAGATCCGCACCTTCGAAAAAAGCGGCCAGCTCGACAACAACCCCGACGCCAATGTACGTGACCTGGCAACCGCCGTACACGCCGCAGGTGGCCTTACCGATGCCGAATACGATCTGGTAAGCCAACGCAATGCCCTGCGCGATCGTGTCATTGCCGTGGATGACTTCCCCTTCGACATGGCGCGTCCCGATCAATCTACCGAAACGGCGTCACAGCGCCAGGCAGCATAAGGACTACCTCGATCATGGCTTTTGAACCTGTCTACATTATTGACGGCGCACGCAGCCCTTTTCTGAAGGCGCGCAATGCGCCCGGGCCGTTCTCAGCCTCTGACCTTGCCGTGCAGGCGGGCCGCGAATTGCTGCTGCGCCAGCCTTTCAAACAGTCAGAATTCAGCGAAGTCATCATCGGCTGCGCTGCCCCCTCGCCAGACGAAACCAACATCGGTCGGGTCATCGCACTACGGCTGGGCTGTGGCGACAAAGTGCCCGGCTGGACCGTCATGCGTAACTGCGCATCTGGCATGCAGGCACTAGACTCTGCGATCATGTCCATACAGACGGGCCGTTCAGATCTGGTGCTGGCTGGCGGTGTCGATGCCCTGTCACGCGCTCCCCTGCTGCTTAGTGATGATATGGTCAAGTGGCTGGCAGGCTGGGGTAAGGCACGCGGCGCAGGCCAGAAGCTGGCCATGCTTAAAACATTGCGTCTCAAGCATCTTGCACCCGTCATTGGCTTGTTGAAAGGGCTAACCGACCCCGTCGTCGGGCTTTCAATGGGGCAGACAGCCGAAATTCTGGCGGACCGCTTCGGGCTCGATCGGGCAATGCTCGACGCCTACGCAGCGCAAAGCCACCAACGCACCCTGGCCGCACAGCAGGCTGGCGCGTTCGATGAAATCGTGCCGCTTGCCGACACCAAAGGTCAACTGTACACAACCGACGATGGCGTACGCGACGACTCCACCCCCGATAAACTCGCCAGGCTCAAGCCCGTGTTTGACCGCCCCTGGGGCAACATCACGGCCGGCAATAGCTCCCAGGTTACCGATGGCGCGGCCCTGCTTATT
This sequence comes from Alcaligenaceae bacterium, assembly GCA_013416395.1. GTDB lineage: Bacteria > Pseudomonadota > Gammaproteobacteria > Burkholderiales > Burkholderiaceae_B > Allopusillimonas. Next base: position 651,618 of record JACCEP010000001.1, on the reverse strand, counting down.
CTTGCTTCGGCCGCTACGGTGCAACGCATGGGCCTGAAACCTGTTGGGCGAATCGTCGATGCGCAATGGGCCGCCCTGGACCCATCCACCATGGGCCTGGGGCCCGTCTTCGCATCTACACCCATTCTCGAGCGCCACCAGCTTGGCCTTAATGATCTGGATCTCTGGGAAATCAACGAGGCTTTTGCCGCGCAGGTGCTGGGATGTCTGGCCGCCTGGAATGACGACCCGTGGTGCCAGCAGCATCTGGGCAGGCCAGCGCTGGGTCAACTTGACATGGCGCGGCTAAATGTCGATGGGGGCGCCATTGCCATTGGCCATCCTGTGGGTGCATCGGGGGCACGCATTGTGCTGCATTTGCTGCAGGCCTTGCGCGCGCGCAATCTCAAGCGCGGCATGGCCACCATTTGCATCGGTGGCGGCCAGGGCGGCGCCATGCTGGTTGAAACCTGCGACGAAAAGGTCTGAGCTATGAGTATGAAAAACCACTTAGAATCCCTGGGTTTATCCAGTTTCCGCTGCCACATTGATACGCAAAAGATTGCCTGGGTTGAAATCAACTGCCCCGGCATACCTGTCAATCGTCTGTCGGGCGAGGTCGTGCATGAGCTTGGACAACTGCTCGACTATTTCGACCGACAAACTCCCGCAGGCCTGGTGTTTATGTCTGGCAAAGAAGCCGGCTTTATCGCCGGCGCCGACATCGACGAATTCGCCGGGCTCGACACCCCAGAAAAAGCGCGTCAACTCGTCGAGCGCGGCTGGGCCATGTTCAATCGGCTTGCCAGAGTCACCTACCCAACCCTGGCACTGATACGGGGCCATTGCCTCGGAGGCGGGCTTGAGCTCGCCCTGGCCTGCCGTTATCGTCTGGTGGTCGATCAACCTGGCACATCGCTGGCACTGCCCGAAGTGATGCTGGGCATATTTCCAGGTTGGGGTGGCATGCGCCGCCTGCCTGAAACCATTGGTGCACCTGCCGCGCTAGACATGATGCTGACAGGCCGTCCCGCCGACGCGCGCAAGGCGAAACGTCTGGGTCTTGCCGATGGCATCGTCGCGCCGCGTCTAATGGAACAAGCCGCCGTGCAACTGGTACTCAGCGGCAAAAAGCGTCACCGTGCGAGTGGCATCCCTGCCTTAATGAATCATAAGCTGGCTCGCCCGCTGGTCGTCAGGCAGGCTACCGCAAAACTCGACCAACGCGATCCCAAAAAACATTATCCCGCACCGCGTGCCATTCTCGAAATCTGGGCCAAACACAACGGCAATGCGCTGGAGGCGCCAGGCCTGATCGACGCCATCGTGCGCTCCGATACTGCCCGCAATCTGGTGCGGGTATTTCGTCTGCAGGAAAGGTTGAAGGCGTTTGGTAAGAAAGCCGATGGGGTCACCCGCGCCGGCCACGTGCATGTCGTGGGTGCAGGGGTTATGGGGGGTGACATCGCCGCCTGGTGCGCCCTGAAAGGCCTTAACGTAACCCTGCAAGACCAGGATCGTAACCGAATCGCCCTCGCTCAAGGTCGCGCCGGCAAACTGTTTGCACGCAAAAAGAAAGACCCACGCGAAGCCAGGGCGGCATTTGACCGTCTGGTGCCCGATCTCGACGGCAATGGGGTGGCGCACGCCGATATTGTCATCGAAGCCATTTTTGAAAATGCCGAGGCCAAGCGCGAACTGTACCGCGAGCTTGAAGCGCGCATGAAGCCCAGTGCCATTCTGGCCACCAACACATCGAGCCTGTCGCTCGAAACCTTGCGCACAGAACTCAAACGACCTGAGCGCTTTCTTGGTCTGCATTTTTTTAACCCGGTATCCCGCATGCCTCTGGTTGAAGTAGTAGAAACCGATGGGGTTACCCCCGAAGCCCTGGCAGCGGCGTGCGCCTTCACAGGCCAGATCGACAAGCTGCCTCTGCCCGTGCGCAGTACACCTGGCTTTCTCGTCAATGCCGTACTTGCACCCTATATGCTCGAAGCCATGCACTGCATTGACGAAGGCATCAGTAGCGAAACCATCGATGCCGCCATGACGGCATTTGGCATGCCCATGGGCCCCATCGAGCTCATCGACACAGTGGGCTTGGACATTGCACGCGATGCCGGGCAACAGCTTTCACCCGATACGTCTATGCCCCGCTGCCTGGAAACCCGTCTGGCACGCAACGACCTGGGCCGTAAAACAGGCAAAGGGTTTTATGTTTGGAAGGACGACAAGCCCGTGAAACACTCGGCTGCAATAGCGCCTTCAGGCCTGGCCCAGCGGTTGGTTATGCCGTTAATCGAAAAAACACAAGCGCAGCTGACCAATGGGGTCGTGGCTGATGCCGATCTGGCAGATGCAGGGGTAATTTTCGGCACTGGGTTTGCACCCTTTACCGGAGGCCCTCTGCACTATCTGGCCACGCTTAAAGACGGGCAGCCTTACGCGCAAAGCCAAACAAAGCATCCAGAACAACCCCAAGCGCATAAGCAAACGCATGGGCCAGGTAACGAACAGAGCAGTACCCCCCAACGCGATGGGGCAACGCCACCCCAATAACCACAAGGGCTACGGCACTAACCCATACGCCGATGAAGCCATGCCTTACAAATACAGTCATTCAACAGGAGGTAGCACCATGAAGCTCAAAACATCGCTACGCATTGTTTCAGCCCTTGTTCTGGGGCTAGGCGCTGCCGGTGCTCAAGCTGCTAGAACAGACGGCAAGCGGTATCGGCAACAGCTACGCAGGCTCGGCGGCCAACCCCGAAAACGCCAGCACTATTTACTTCAACCCGGCTGGCATGAGCGAACTTGAAGGCGTTCAGCTATCAGGTGGTTTAACGGCTATTCGCCCGTCGTTCAAGTTCAAGAACGACGGCAGCACAGGGCCAGGGGGCGTCGTTCCCTTAGGCACCAACAACGGCGGCGATGCAGGTTCGTGGGGCTTTGTTCCCAATCTGTATGCATCATGGCAACTTGCACCACGATGGCATGTTGGCCTTGGCATTGGCGCCCCCTTCGGCCTGAGAACCGAATACGACGATGACTGGGTTGGGCGCTACCAATCGCGCGAGTTTGACATCAAAACCATTAACATCAACCCTTCGGTTTCTTACAAGGTGAACGACCAGCTTTCGATTGGCGCCGGCGTCAATTACACCAAGCTCGATGCAACCTACCGCCGTGCGGCCTACATGCCTGGCGTGGGTGACCTTAATGCCAAGCTGAAAGCCGACGGCGATGGCTGGGGCTGGAATGCAGGTCTGCTTTACAAGGTTACGCCCGCTACGCGCATAGGGCTTTCATACCGCTCTACCGTCAAAATCAATGTCGACGGCAACACCAAAATAACGCACGACATGGCGGGCCTTATCGCCAAACGCGACGCCAGCACAACCGTCAAACTGCCAGACACAGCCATTCTCAGCGTGGCGCACGATCTGAACGAAAAATGGCAACTGCTGGCAGACGTTTCATGGACAGGCTGGAGCAGCATCAAGTCGCTTGATATCAACAACGGTGGCGCACCTTTCGATGACGAGCTCGAGCTCAAGTTCCGCGATACTTGGCGGGTCGCCCTGGGTGCCAACTACAAGTACAACGAACGCTGGACACTGCGCGGCGGTCTGGCATGGGATCAGTCGCCCATACGAAGCGACAAGTACCGACCAACCTCGCTGCCTGACAACGATCGTTACTGGGCATCGATAGGCGCGCGGTATAGCCCCAATGACAAGCTTAGCGTCGACATTGGCTATGCCCATCTTTTCGTAAAGAGCACAAAAATCGATAACAACACCGATGCCACCAAGGGTCATGTCAAAGGCAAGTACAACTCCAAGGCCGACCTCATTGGCGTACAGGTGTCGTACCGTTTTTAAGCTACCCGGGCGCGCATGATCATGAACCTGTCACTGCTTCTGCGTATTCCAATAAAGTGGCGGGCCCGGGTTATGCGCGCCGGCTTTGCCTTACATCCGGCCTTTCGGCGCTCGGGAGGCCGCATCCAGTTGATCTCACCCGATCTGTCGCGTGTACGAATCAAGCTGCCCTTTAAACGAAGCACGCGCAATCTGGTTGGCTCACTGTATGGCGGCTCATTGTTTGCCATTACCGATGGCGTACATGTTGCCATGCTGCTGGCCCGATTGAGCAGCAATTTTATTGTTTGGGACAAGGCCGCTGCCATACGCTACCGGCGACCTGCATACACCAGTCTGTTCGCCGAATTTTGCATCAACCAAAAAGAAATCGATGACATCTGCAAGGAGATTGAAGAGAATGGAGAGACATCACGCAAATATACGGTAGAGCTGAAAGATCAGAACGGCGACATATACACCGTGGTAGAACGCATGATATACATTGCTGACAAGGCTTATTACAAGCAATCCAAGGTATCAAAAGGGGGATAGCGTATGGAACCCATCTGGCTCAAGAATTACCCGCAAGGGGTGCCAGCCGACATCAATGAAGAGGCTGCCGCCTATGATTCACTGGCTGCAATTTTCGAACAGAGTTGCGCAAAGCACGCCGGAAAAATCGCCTACTTCAGCATGGGCGCGCATATGTCGTACGCAGAGCTAGATGAAAAATCACGGTACTTTGCCGCGTGGCTGCAATCCATTGGAATAAAAAAAGGCGACCGCGTGGCATTGATGATGCCCAATTTGCTGCAGTATCCAATATGCCTGTACGGCGCCTTGCGTGCTGGCGCTGTCGTGGTCAATACCAACCCTCTTTATACCGCCACCGAACTCGAACATCAGCTGCACGACTCCGGCGCCGAAACCATTGTCATCGCCGAAAACTTTGCGCATACGCTGCAAGAGGCCCTACCCAAAACACAAATCAAGAACATCGTAGTGACTGGGCTGGGCGACATGCTCGGCCCTGTCAAAGGTGCCATTACCAACCTGGTGGTGCGCCATATCAAAAAAATGGTGCCGGCCTATACGCTGCCAAACACAATCAACTTCAAGCATGTGCTGGCCAAAGGTCGCACGTCACCCTATTCACGGCCCGCGCTTTGTCACGATGATCTGGCCTTGCTGCAATACACAGGCGGCACCACAGGCGTTGCCAAGGGCTGCATGTTAACGCACGGCAATATGGTGTCCAACGTCTGCCAGGCACATGCATGGATACGCCCTAATCTTGATGGCGGCAAAGAGTGCGTCGTCACCGCACTGCCGCTTTATCATATCTTTGCCCTGACGGCGAACTGCCTTACCTTTATCACTTTGGGTGCGAGCAATCTGCTCATCGTCAACCCACGTGACATCCCAGCCTTCATCAAGAGCATGGGCAGTGTCAGGTTTACCGCCATTACCGGCGTCAACACACTATTCAATGCCCTGCTCAACCATCCCGACTTTGCCAAGCTGAATTTTTCAAACTTAAAGTTCACGTTGGGCGGTGGTATGGCGGTGCAGCAAGTCATTGCCGAACGCTGGCTCAAGCTAACTGGCAAACCTCTGGCCCAAGCCTATGGGCTTACCGAGACGTCGCCCGCCGTAACCATTAACCCGCTCGACAAAAAAGAATTCACTGGCTCGATCGGGCTGCCCGTATCCTCCACTGAAATTGCCATACGCGATGGCGACGGCAACGACGTGGCCCAGGGCGAAACCGGCGAAATTTGCGTGCGCGGGCCACAGGTCACACCTGGCTATTGGCAGCGCCCCGACGAAACCAGCAAGGTGTTTGACGCTGACGGGTTTCTTCATACCGGCGACATTGGGTATGTAAACGAAGAAGGCTATGTCTTTCTGCTTGACCGCAAAAAAGACATGATTAATGTGTCAGGGTTTAATGTTTACCCCAATGAAGTGGAAGCGGTGGCCATGGAGCACCCTGACGTGCGCGAAGTCGCTGCAGTAGGTGTTCCGGACGAGCACTCCGGCGAAGTGGTAAAGCTGTTTGTTATACGAAAGAACAATCGCCTCACTGAAGAAGCCCTGATCAAGCATTGCCGCAGCAGGCTGACCGGCTACAAAACCCCAAAGTATGTCGAATTTCGTGAAGATCTACCGCGCAGCAACGTAGGCAAGGTACTGCGGCGCGAACTGAAGAATGAACCTGCGAGACCCTCTTGAAAGACATCTGGACGCAGAATTACCCAAGTGGCGTACCTGCCGATATCACCGATGAAGCCCAGCGCTACGACTCACTACCTGCCTTGTTCGAAGAAAGCTGCAGGCAGTTCGCCGACAATGTGGCATTCAGCAGCATGGGCACCCGCATTACCTACGCTGAACTCGACGCACTAACGCGCCAGTTTGCCGCGTGGCTGCAGACTGTCGGCGTACAAAAAGGCGACCGTGTGGCGCTCATGATGCCTAATCTGCTGACCTACCCCGTGTGCATGTTCGGGGCCATGCGTGCGGGTGCTGTGGTGGTCAATACCAACCCACTCTATACACCTTCAGAACTGGCGCATCAGCTGGCCGATTCGGGCGCGCAAACCCTTATCATTGCCGAAAACTTTGCCCACACACTTGAGCCTGTGCTGCATAAAACCGATGTGCAGCACATTGTGCTGGCGACGCTGGGTGATTTGCTCGGCCCCCTGAAAGGCGTCATCACCAACTTTGCGGCCCGTTATATCAAAAAGCTGGTACACCGCTATACCCTGCCAAATGTTGTCCCCTTGAAGCAAGCGCTAGCACTGGGCCGTACTGCGTCCTACACACGCCCCACTCTTACCCATGATGACCTTGCCTTGCTGCAGTACACCGGGGGCACCACGGGGGTTGCCAAGGGTGCCATGCTTTCACACGGCAACATGGTGTCCAACGTATGCCAGGCCCATGCCTGGGTCAGGCCGTACCTGAAACCGGGGCAAGAGTGTGTCGTCACCGCGCTGCCTCTGTATCACGTGTTTGCCTTAACGGCCAACTGCCTCACCTTTATCAAACTGGGCGGGCGCAACATACTTATTGCTGATGCGCGCAATATCGCTGGCTTCGTCAAAACGCTTGCACATGAACGGTTCACAGCCCTTACAGGCGTTAATACACTGTTTAATGCCTTGCTCAACAACCCTGGTTTTGCTTCCCTCGATTTCTCTTCGCTCAAGGCGACCCTGGGCGGCGGCATGGCTGTGCAACCAGTTATTGCAGAGCGCTGGCTCAAGGTGACTGGCCACCCGATCGCGCAGGCCTACGGGCTGACCGAGGCCTCACCTGCCGTCAGTCTGAACCCACTGGATCGAACTGATTTTGATGGTTCCATCGGCATGCCTGTACCTTCTACCGACATCGCTATTCGCGATGACGACGGCAACGATGTGCGGCAGGGCCAAAGTGGCGAGATCTGCATACGAGGCCCGCAAGTCACGCGAGGCTACTGGAATCGGCCCGAAGAAACCGCCCTGGTATTCGACAGTGACGGTTATCTGCACACCGGCGATATCGGCTACATCAACGAGCGCGGCTATCTGTTTATCAACGACCGCAAGAAAGACATGATTATTGTGTCGGGGTTTAATGTGTACCCCAATGAGGTCGAAGCGGCAGCCATGCAGCACCCTGGCGTGCTCGAGGCCGCTGCCGTAGGGGTGCCGGACGAGCGCTCAGGTGAAACCGTGAAGCTGTTTGTGGTGCGCAAAGACCCCAACCTTACTGAGGCCGAAGTCATCAAACACTGTCGCAACCTGCTTACCGGCTACAAAGCACCCAAACACGTCGAGTTTCGCGATGATCTGCCACACAACAATGTGGGCAAGATACTGCGACGTGAACTGCGCGATGCCGACGCTTCAGCCGCAAATCAGCACGCAGCCTGATTACACTGGTTTAGTTTTCTGCGCCCGTTCGTTCGCACCACAGATACGCGGCACAAAAAACACAACCAATCAAGCGCTTACAAACTAAATCGGCTTTTTTATTTAGGGTAGTGCAAGCCCTCGTTGCCGCAATAAAACGTTGATGCTTCCGCAGGGAAATTATTGATCGCCCCGGCAGATTCTCTCATCGACATGGCACTGCCCATACCTGACGCCAGCCCGCGTGCTCATTCGTCACACACGCACGGCGGTGTCTGGTGCAGGCGCTCAGGCGACTGCCTGAGCCTGTTTCTTCTGCCGCGACAGTGACAGAGCGGTATCTTCAATCATGTCTTCCTGCCCACCCACCATGCCACGACGACCCATTTCGACCAGAATTTCACGGGCCGGCACGCCATACTTCCGTTCGGCACGCTTGGCGAACAGCAGAAATGAACCATAAACACCGGCATAACCCAGTGTCAGCGCATCACGATCAATACGGATGGGAAAGTCCATAATTGGCACAACCAAGTCTTCGGCCACATCTTGTATCTTGAACACATCAACGCCAGTTTCTACGCCCATAAGCTGAAGCACGGCAACCAGCACTTCCATCGGTGTATTGCCTGCACCCGCGCCCAGGCCAGCCGACGCCGCGTCGATACGCACGGCACCCGCCTCAATGGCCGCAATACTGTTAGCCACACCCATGGCCAGGTTGTGGTGACCGTGAAAGCCCAGCTCGGTCTCTGGTTTCAACGCATCACGCACGGCAACGAGCCGTTCTGTGACGGTATGGGGCAGCAAATGCCCGGCCGAGTCGGTAATGTATATGCAGTTTGCACCGTAGCTCTCCATAAGCCTGGCCTGCTTTACCAACCCTTGCGCGCTGTTCATATGGCTCATCATGAGAAAGCCCACTGTATCCATGCCCAGCCTGCGAGCTTCGGCGATGTGCTGCTCAGATGTGTCGGCCTCGGTACAGTGTGTTGCAACGCGCAGCGTATTTACGCCCAGCGCATGAACCTGGCGCAAGTCATCGACGGTACCGATGCCGGGCAACAGCAATGCCGAAACTTTGGCCCGCTTCAGCGCCGGAATGACTGCTGACAAATACGCCTCATCACTGTGCAACGCAAAACCATAGTTAACGGATGCTCCACCCACACCATCACCATGCCCCACTTCGATCAGGGGGATTCCGGCGTCGTCCAGGCCGCATGCAATCGCCATCATTTGCTCCAGCGTGATCTGGTGACTTTTGGGGTGCATGCCATCACGCAGTGACATATCGTGCAGAGTTACTTTTTTGCCTTTCAGCGTCGTCATGATCGTGCTCCTAGTTTGTGGCGGCGGCCATGCTGGCGGTCGCCGCGAGGATTTGTTCAGCAAACATTTCAGCGCTGCGTGCTGCGGCCGCAGTCATAATGTCCAGGTTTCCGGAGTACGTAGGCAGGTAATCGCCCAAGCCTTCAATTTCCAGGTAAACCGAAACACGATTGCCATCAAATACTGGACCGTTGACGAGGCGATACCCGGGCACGTATTTCTGCACTTCGGTGATCATGGCAAGAATGGATTCGGTAATTTTTTTCTGATCAGGCTCGGTTTCCGTCAGACAGTGCACGGTGTCGCGCATGAGTATCGGTGGCTCGGCAGGGTTAAGAATAATGATAGCCTTGCCTTTTTTGGCACCACCCACCTGCTCTACGGCCCCCGCTGTGGTGCGGGTGAACTCATCGATATTTTTGCGAGTACCGGGGCCTGCCGAAAGCGACGACACAGTCGCCACGATCTCACCGTATTCAACCGGCTGAACGCGTGATACCGCAAACACCATGGGGATTGTGGCCTGGCCTCCACATGTAACCATATTGACGTTTTTTTCTTCGCGGCCCAGTAGGGTTTCAAGGTTGACGGGTGGCACGCAAAAAGGCCCTATGGCAGCTGGCGTCAGGTCAATCATTTTCACGCCCAGAGCTGTCAGTTTGTCGGAATTTTCCTTGTGTACATAAGCGCTGGTCGCATCAAACGCGATCTGAATATTGTCCCGCCCTACGTGGGGCACCAGGCCATCCACACCGTCGGCCGTCGTCTTCAGACCCAACTCGGTCGCCCGTTTCAGCCCATCAGACTCAGGATCGATACCCACCATCCATACAGGTTCGATTACAGCACTGCGCTTAAGCTTGGCCAGCAGATCTGTGCCGATGTTGCCCGAGCCAATAATTGCGGCCCGCAGTTTTCTTGACATGTTTAACTCCTGATGTTTAGAACAAAAAAATAACGCCATGGCACAGACTTGCTATTTACCCATCAGGGCGAGCGGGGCCAGCGAAATCGAAGGTACATAGGTGATCAGCAACAACATAACGATCATCGATGCAATAAATGGGATAGCACCTGCAGCCGCCTTCTCAAGCGCGATGGAGCCAATGCGGGCGCCAACAAAAAGGTTCACGCCAACTGGTGGCGTTACCATGCCCAGCGCCAGATTGACGATCATTACAATGCCAAAATGCACTGCATCCACACCTACGGCCACAACCACCGGAAGCAATATCGGGGTCAGGATAATAATGGCGGCAATCGTCTCCATAAACATGCCAACAAACAGCAACAGCACGTTGATGAGCAGCAGGATAAAAATAGGGTTGTCGGTCAGGTTCACCATGTAGTCGGCAATCATGAAGGGGATGCGTTCGATCGCCAGCACTCGGCCGAATATCGTCGCTGTACCTACAATCACAATTACCGTGGCGGAGGTGAGCGCAGACCCAGCCATTACCTGGTACAGGCCCTTGAGCTTTAGCTCTTTGTGCACGAATACACCAACAACAAAACCGTAGATGACGCCCACAGCGGCAGCCTCGGTTGGCGTAAACACCCCCCCATAGATGCCACCCAGAATAATTACCGGCGCCATCAGTGCCCACTTGGCTTCCCACACTGCCGCCCATATTTGCCGCGCACTGTGGCGCTCATCAATACCGCGATAACCGTTTTGGCGCGCTTTCAGATACGCCACAACAATGAGGCCGATACCAATCAGCAAGCCCGGCACGATACCGGCCAGAAACATCTGGGTAATCGAGACGTTGGCGGACACGGCATAGATAATCATCGGGATACTGGGGGGAATAATGATGCCTATGCTTCCGGCGCCCGCGATCAGGCCTACCGAGTAGCCTTTGTCATACCCCTGACGAGCCATGGCGGGCAGCATAATGCCACCGATAGCAGCCACTGTGGCTGGCCCCGACCCGGAGATTGCCGCAAAAAACATGCAGGTCACAATGGCAATAATAGCTAGCCCACCGGTATAGCGACCAAACAAGGCATTGCCCACATCAAGCAGACGGCGCGAAAGCCCACCATGCCCCATCAGATCGCCTGCCAGAATAAAAAACGGCACCGCCATCAAGGGAAAGGAATCTATCGAGGTAACCAGACCTTGAGCGATGTAGCTGCTGCTCACTTTACCGCTGTACAACAGCGCAACAGCGGAGGCCAGCCCTAGCGAGATGGCGATGGGCACGCTGAGTATCAGCAATACCAGAAAACAGCCGAACAACAACAGAGAGATCATGAACACTCTCCTTGGCGCAGGGCGCGCAGCTCGGTATAAATGTTTTGCAGCAGACGAAAGATCACCAGCGCAAAACCTACGGTTGGTGCCATGTAAATCCACCCCATGGGCAGACCCAATGCCGATGAAGTCTGTCCAAACGAGAAAATTTTCATGGTCAAGGCATAGCCTTCTTTGACCACCAGTACTGCGAAAACAATAAACAGAAAGTGCGACAGAATCACAAACCAGGGCCTTAGCCTGGCGGGCAACCTCGCAACGGCCGCCTCAACGCAGATGTGCGCATTGCGCTTGACGGCGTAACTAACACCCAGGTAGGTTGCCCAGATAAAGCAGTAGCGTGCCAGCTCTTCTGACCAGGCCAGCGAGTTATCCATGACATAGCGCATAAATACCTGCGCGCCGATCAAAACCGACATGAGCGCGAGAAGAAGCACCATCAGGGCTTCTTCTGCGTGTTCATCCAGAAACTTCCACATAATGTCGTGTATCCAGAATTAGCCAGGCCAGGCAATGTTGTGGCCAGCCGCTGCCTCGTGGACATGCGGCACCGGCATTGCTGCGCCCTTCTGTGGTGAGGCGGGGGGAAAAAATCAAGTACTCGCACTGCGACCATAAATTACATAATGGAGCCGCAGCGCTGGAGGCGGGCGTAATGCATATCGCCCAGAGCTAAACGTGGCGTTCAGCTCTCCGACTTATTCACCTCAGCAATGATCTTGTCCACAATGCCTGCCCCAGCCTTCTTCTTGACCGACTCCTGGATGGGGCCCATTTTGCTGGAAAATGCTTCCAGCTCTGTGGGCGTCAATTCGGTAAAGGTAACCATAGGCATTGCTGCTTCGGCTTTTTCATCTGCTTTGCGGGCCAGATCACGTTGGTACGCCGTTGTATCCTGAACAGCCTGCTGCAGAATTTTCTGGTCTTCAGTGCTCATGCTGTTATAGATATCCGGGTTGATAAGCACAGGCCAGGGTGAATACACATGGTTGGTCTTGGAGATGTACTTCTGCACCTCGTAAAACTTCATGTCATAAAACAGGTTGATGGGCCCTTCCTGCGCATCAAACGTGCCTTGCTGTAGTGCGGTGAACAGCTCGCCAAAAGCCAGAGGCGCCGGGTTGGCACCTTCCGCCTTCCAGGCTGCGATATGCACTTCGTTTTCCATGGTGCGCATCTTCATGCCGGCCAGATCTTCGGGTGTTCTGATCACTTTCTTGTTATTGGTTAGCTGACGAAACCCGTTTTCCCAATACGCAAGCCCTTTGATACCAACCTTATCCAGGCTGTCGAGCAAACCTTGCCCGATCTCGCCATCAAGCACACGATAAACACTGGAGCGGTCTTTGAATAAAAAGGGTATGTCGAGCGCGAAAAACTCTTTGTTGAAATTACCCAGTACGGCCGACGACACAAAAGTCATGTCCACGTTACCGAGCTGAATGCTTTCGACCAGCTCACGTTCACTGCCTAGTTGCGAGTTGGGGAATATTTCCAGCGTAATGCGGCCGTCAGTTTTTTGAGCCAATTCCTTGCCCAAATGCTCAAGTGCCAGATGACCAGTATTGGTGGTCGATGCAGCATGACCGGCCTTCAGAACAAGTTTTTCGGCAGCAAAGACTTGCCCCGGAGCTGTAGCAAGCATGGTCAAGCCCGCTCCCATGAGGGCGGAGCAAAAAAGTTTTTTTGTGTAATTGAAAATCATTAAGCCGTCTCCATCAATGTCCACGCCTCTGGCGGGCATCTGTTTTATAAAAAGTGGCCATAGGCCCAGGGTGTTAATACGGGATATGACTGCCCTCTCGAGAAGACGTCTGTCATCCATGCAGACGTGCCACCGTGATGGTGCATTCTAGTTGGACTCTGAGTTTTTTTCAACTAATGAAATTGTTTCTCAATATATGAGAATCTTTAAAGTTTATTTGATATAAATTAGAGAAAAATCGAGTTCGGCTGTGACCGCCTCTAACCCAGGACTCACCACTAAAGCGACCGCAATCCAGCTTGAAGCGGCGCAGAATCAGTCTGGTGCCGAAACTGTGTGATTGGTATGAGCACGGCTAAGCGCTGACTACATGACTAGGGCACTGAACGTCGCCGTACGTCGCGCCTATACCGTCGAGAAACGAAAACGACATTTGCAGAATGCCAGCACTTGCCGGGTGTCCAGCTTCCGAGTGATGCTCAATGTCGCACCAACTGACGTGGCTGCGGTATCACATCCGTTAACAATACGATTTCGTTTTTTCTGAAACGCATCTCGGAGGTAGTGGATATTGCCTCCGTTTCAGCCGCGAGACGGAGCCAAGCGGCACGATTCAACGGAGCAGGGCTCCACCCTCTTACTCGGTCTCAGCCATTGCCAACTCTGGATGCATAGCTCGGCTGATTTAACCGCCCAACTCGAGGCTAATTTTTCTCGCGGCTTCGCACACGACAGGCACCAGCGACTTCATGCGCAGCTCGTCCATGTATTCAAGCGTGCTTGACACACTTATCGCAGCGACACACTTACGGCTTGCATCATAAATAGGAGCCGCCACGCAACGTATGAACGGCTCATCTTCGCCGTTGTCATAGGCATAGCCTGCTTGTGCGTACTCACGCATCAGGCTTAACCATTGAGGCTTGGGCAGTGGGTTGCGCCACAGATGATGTTGTAGATCATAAACAAGGCCCCACTTAGCCTCGCCGGCATCAAGCAATAAGGCCTTGCCAACGCCTGTGGAAATAAGCGGCTTACTGCCACCAATGCGCGAGCTGATCTCGAGCGCGCGTCGGCTGGAAAGCTTGTCCAGATAGATAACCCAGCCATCGTCTTCGGTGGCCAGGTGAACAGTGTCTAAGGTGTAATCAGCGAGGTCTTGCAATATTGGCCGTGCAATACGCGTAAGCTCAACTTCTGAATAAGCATGAAAGCCCAGTTCAAGCAATTTGCGCCCCAGCCTGTAACCGCGTATGGGATCACGTCGAAGATAATGGCGCTGCGTCAAGGCAGAGACAATGCGGTGAGCCGTACTGTATGTAATACCCGTCACGCGCGCAATATCGGCCAGCTCAGCGGCACCCGCCGAGACTGCTTCGATAATATCTAGCCCACGTATCAGTGTCTGACTTGATGCGGCTTTTTGACTGCCTGTATTGTCTTTCTTGTTATCGGTCGAATTTTCTGTTTGCTTCACGTGGTTCACCATGCCGCCCTGATGGCGCGCCTGCCGCACAAGCGGCCCCGCCCGGATGTGCGGCAGGCACTATGCCAGGCTCGCCTATTCTACGGTATTGCGGATTATGCCCCGTGGTTAGCCTTTAGTTCAAGCCATCGCAGCCAAAAACCCGATGGCTTGATGGCTACAAAAAAACAAGATAAATTGTGTTGACGACATCTGCGAGAGCATATTCAGCCAAGACAGAGCCATAGATTACAGAGATTAGCCTGACCGTATCTGACTGGCTTAGGACTAGGGCAATATGAAAGACAATAAGACTCTTTTAGGTTTTGTACCCCGCTCTTTGACTGTGATCAGCTTAGGAGAGGATCTGCACCTTAAAGTGACGCATATTCTAAATAGCCCAACTTCTTGAGCTCTGTTCAATCTGGGCGCACCAAGACAAAAAGCCCCCGAATAGTCGGGGGCTTTTATCAGCTGTGCGGCCCACGTACAGCTATGGGCCCGTGCAGACCGGGCTAGTAAGCCTGCCGCTGGCGACAGACGCTGGCTCGTATCAGATTACACGTACGGCTTCGAGCAGACGTACAACCGTCCAAGTTTTGTCGCGGGAGATCGGACGACCTTCTGCGATTTCGACGGTATCGCCTTCGTTGTACTGGTTGGTTTCGTCATGCGCCTTGTACTTATTGGAGCGCACGATGATTTTTCCAAAAACTGGATGCTTGACGCGGCGCTCAACGCGGACCACGACGGTTTTGTCCATTTTGTTGGAAACAACCTTGCCCACGAGGGTACGCTGGCGTTTTGCTGGTTGTGTAGTTTGGGTTTCGCTCATGTTACTTTCCTGCGTTCTCAGACAAGATGGTGCGTACACGCGCAATGTCACGGCGTACACGACCAAGCTGGCTGGTGTTGGAAAGCTGCTGGGTGGCACGCTGCATGCGCAGGTTAAATTGTGCCTTCAGCAGGCTCTCGAGCTCTGTGTTGAGCTCGGTGGCGTCTTTGGAACGGAGTTCGCTGGCTTTCATATCAGGCTCCTTAAGCACCAACTCGCCGCGACACGAATGTCGTGGAGATTGGCAACTTGGCGGCGGCCAGGCGGAAAGCTTCACGTGCAAGCTCTTCGCTTACACCTTCCATTTCATACAACACCTTGCCGGGTTGAATTTCGGCGACCCAGAATTCAGGATTGCCCTTGCCTTTACCCATACGGACCTCGGCAGGCTTCTGCGAGATGGGCTTGTCAGGGAAGATGCGGATCCAGATGCGGCCACCACGCTTGATGTGGCGGTTGATCGCACGACGTGCAGCTTCGATTTGACGAGCAGTCAGTCGGCCACGGCCTGTGGCCTTGAGACCGAACTCGCCAAACGAAACCTGAGCACCGCGTGTTGCCAGACCCGTGTTGCGGCCTTTCTGCTCTTTGCGGTACTTTCTGCGTGAAGGTTGCAGCATGTTTATTCTCCTTCTGCAGCGGGCGCAGCCGAAGCAGCGGCCGGCGCAGCAGCGTCTTTACGAGGGCCTCCGCGACCACGACCACCACTCGGACGGCGACTGTCTGGACGGTCACCACGGGGGCGGCGCGCACGACGATCGTCTTCACGGGGAGCGGCTGTCTCGGCGGGGTATTCGCCGTTAGGCAGCATGTCGCCCTTGTAGACCCATACCTTGATACCGATGATGCCGTAAGTCGTTTGGGCTTCGGCCGTACCGTAATCGATGTTAGCGCGCAGTGTGTGCAGTGGCACACGCCCTTCGCGATACCACTCGGTACGGGCGATCTCGATGCCGTTCAGGCGACCAGCGCTCATGATCTTGATGCCCTGGGCACCAAGACGCATGGCGTTCTGCATGGCGCGTTTCATGGCGCGGCGGAACATAATGCGCTTTTCGAGCTGCTGCGCGATAGAATCGGCAACGAGCTGGGCGTCGGTTTCAGGCTTACGGATCTCTTCGATGTTGACGTGCACAGGCACGCCCATCAGGCGTTGAAGATCAGACTTCAGGCTTTCGATATCTTCGCCGCGCTTGCCAATAACCACACCCGGACGTGCCGAGTAAATGGTGATACGAGCATTTTTGGCGGGGCGTTCGATTACCACACGGCCAACCGAAGCAGACTTCAGCTTCTTTTTAAGATAAGCGCGTACGCGGATATCTTCGGCCAGCATGCCACCGAAAGCTTTGTCGTCAGCGTACCAGCGCGAACTCCAGTTGCGGTTGACCGCAAGGCGGAACCCAATCGGGTGTATTTTCTGTCCCATTGTGACTCCCTTACGCGCCGACTTTGACCACAATGTGGCAAGTCTGCTTCTCGATTTGGTTACCGCGGCCTTTGGCACGTGCGGAAAAACGCTTCATCGAAGGGCCCTTGTCCACATAAATAGTGGTAACGCGGAGCTCATCGATATCAGCGCCGTCGTTGTGCTCGGCGTTGGCGATCGCGGACTCTAGCGCCTTTTTAAGGATGCCCGCGGCTTTTTTGGGGGTGAACGTCAAGATATTAAGCGCCTGGGCAACAGACTTGCCACGGATGAGATCCGCAACAATTCGTGTCTTCTGGGCCGAAATATGGACTCCACGGATAATAGCTCTAGTTTCCATCACTTACCTCTTGGACTTCTTGTCCGCAGCGTGACCCTTGAACGTACGGGTATGCGCGAACTCGCCGAGTTTGTGACCGACCATGTTCTCGTTGATGTAAACGGGAACGTGCTGGCGGCCATTATGCACAGCAATCGTCAGCCCAATAAACTCGGGCAGGATGGTTGAACGGCGCGACCAGGTTTTGATCGGCTTTTTCTCTTTGCCTTCGACGGCCGCATCGACCTTTTTGATCAGATGCGCATCGACGAATGGGCCTTTTTTGATCGAACGTGACATGTTCTACGCCCCTTACTTGCGCTTGCGGCGCGAGACAATCATATTGTCTGTGCGCTTGTTACGACGGGTTCTGTAACCCTTGGCCGGCGTACCCCATGGGCTGACGGGCTCACGGCCCTCACCGGTACGACCCTCACCACCACCGTGCGGGTGATCGACAGGGTTCATTGCAACACCACGAACAGTCGGACGAATACCGCGCCAGCGCATTGCGCCAGCCTTGCCGTATTGACGCAGACTGTGATCGCCATTGCCGACTTCACCAATGGTTGCACGGCAATCGATATGCACGCGGCGAACTTCACCGGAGCGCAGACGCACTTGGGCGTATGTGCCTTCACGAGCCATCAGGACTGCCGAGGCACCTGCCGAGCGGGCCAACTGCGCGCCTTTGCCGGGAAGCATCTCGATGCAATGAATGGTGGTACCAACTGGAATGTTGCGGATGGGCAAGGTGTTGCCGGGACGGATGGGAGCATCCATACCAGACTGAACCGATGCACCAACTGCCAGGCCACGAGGAGCGATGATGTAGCGGCGCTCGCCGTCAGCGTAACAAACCAGCGCAATATGCGCAGTACGGTTGGGGTCGTATTCGAGGCGTTCAATCTTGCCAACAATGCCGTCTTTGTTGCGACGGAAATCGACGAGACGGTAGTGCTGCTTGTGACCGCCCCCACGATGGCGCACAGTGATGTGACCATTGTTGTTACGGCCCGAGCCGCGTTTTTGCTTCTCGAGCAATGGCGCGTAGCCTGGACCTTTGTGCAGTTCGGCATGAACCACTTTGATCATGCCGCGGCGGCCAGCTGAAGTAGGCTTGACTTTTACGAGTGCCATTTAGTTCACCTCCGTAAAGTCGAGCTCTTGACCCGGCTTGAGCGAAACATAAGCCTTGCGCTCGTTGCGACGACGGCCCATGAATTTGCCGAAGCGCTTTTCTTTACCCTTGCGGTTAAGAACTTGCACGGACTCGACTTCGACCTTGAAAAGGAGCTCGACGGCGGCTTTGATTTCGGGCTTGGTGGCGTCAGCCACAACCCGGAAAGCGACCTGGTTGTTTTTTTCGGCGACCAGCGTAGCTTTTTCAGTTACGACGGGAGCCAGGATAACTTGCAATAAGCGTTCGGCGTTCATCCCAACATCTCCTCGAGTTGAGCGATAGCCGGCCGGGTGATCAGCACTTTCTTGTAGTGGATCAGCGACAACGGATCGGCGTAACGCGGTTCAACCACGGCAACATGCGGCAGGTTGCGGGTAGCGAGATACACGTTTTCGTCAAGCACGTCAGTGATGATAAGCACCGACTCAAGACCCATGCTTTTCAGCTTTTCAGCAGCAAGACGGGTTTTGGGAGTGTCGAGCGAGAAAGTGTCAACCACGGCGATACGGTCTTCACGAGCCAGCTGAGAGAGAATCGCACGAATACCGGCGCGATACATCTTTTTGTTGACTTTGTGGGAGAAGTTTTCGTCGGGCGAGTTAGGAAATGCACGACCACCTCCACGCCAGATAGGCGAGGACGTCATACCGGAGCGGGCGCGGCCCGTACCTTTTTGGCGCCAAGGCTTCTTGGTGCTGTGCTTGACGGTGTCACGACCCTTTTGCGCACGGTTACCCATGCGAGCGTTGGCCTGGAAGGCCACAACGACCTGATGCACGAGCGCTTCGTTGAAGTCGCGACCGAACACGGTGTCGGGTGCGTCAAATGTGGAAGCAGATTGACCCTGGTCATTCAGGAGCTTGAGTTCCATGATTAGGCTCCTTTTACGGCCGACATTTTGATAGCGGGACGCACGACGATGTTGGCATTTTTGTGGCCGGGGACTGCGCCCTTGACCAACAATAAGCCACGTTCGGCGTCGACACGCACAATGTCGAGGTTTTGGACGGTGCGGGTAGCATCACCCAAGTGGCCCGACATTTTTTTGCCGGCGAAGACGCGACCTGGATCCTGGGCCATACCCGTAGAACCTGGAACGCGGTGCGAACGCGAGTTACCATGGGAAGCGTTTTGACCACTGAAGTGGTGACGCTTGATGGTGCCGGCAAAGCCTTTACCAATCGTGGTACCTGTAACGTCAACTTTTTGCCCTGCTTCGAATACGCTTTCGACAGCCACCACTGCGCCGGCTGCAAATTCAGCGGCTTTGGCGGGATCGAGACGGAATTCTTTCAGGATGCTACCGGCTTCTGCACCGGCTTTGGCGTAATGCCCTGCTTGTGGCTTGGTAACGCGGCTTGCGCGACGAGTACCATAAGCGAGTTGTACAGCCGCATAGCCATCAACTTCTGGCGACTTGACCTGAGTAACGCGGTTATTCGACACGTCCAGTACTGTCACCGGGATGGACTCGCCTTCCTCGGTAAAAATACGGGTCATGCCGACTTTACGCCCCACAAGGCCCAGCCGGTAAGCGGCAGGCGTAGGTGTCGAGTTCGACATCGTTTTCTCCATTCCCGACTACGATTGGTCGGGGCTAATTGCCGTGCACGCAGGCTGCCTAGCCCTTGCACACATAAATTTCTTGAATCCAAAATGCTTTTTTGGTCAAGCCTTGCACTTTAGCATGCTGATGGCAAGTAGTGCAAGCGAAACCAGAGCAGCCCTGCCAGGCGGTGATGCCTGTAGTAGCAAAGCCACATACGCCCCTGATGTGGGCGTAGTTCATTGGCCTTCAGGGCACATTGGTGGGGTCGTAACTACCCACGGCAATCATCAGATCACCCTGCTTTCGAAAATAAGTACGTTTGCTTTCGATGCGACCCGTCATGGGGTTGATCCATAAGTAATCAAGCGAGCCGTGACCATCGCGTTGAGCGGCCTCGACCATCTCACGTACGGGATTGCGTCCGCTCGCATCAAGCAACGCGACGGCATTGCTGCCCACCAGGCCCGGCGTAGCGCCATGAGCAACAAAAGTGCCGGTACGGGTGTCGACGGCAAACACGTAGAGATCATCGTGCTTGAAAGGCCCATTGGGATCCTGAAAGGCACTTAGCGCCTCTGACGGCCTTTGCTCAAGTTCAAGTAACGCAGCGCGCAACATGGCTCTGGCCTCTGTGCGCGTGCCGCGCTCGGGGAAAAACCCCACCGCTACGATGACGTCTCCCACCCTTACAAAGTTTGTGACCTTGCGTGTTTCATTGGCGCTGGCGGGGTTGTACCAAAAGTATTGCACCTGCCCGCGTTCCTGCTCGCGGGCCAGCGAAATCATGCGCTCAAAGAAGTGGTTGCCGTGGGTATCGGTTTCGTCCGCCACGTTCTGCCCCACCAGCGATGCCGACCATCCGCCGCTGCCCAGCAATACACCGTCCATGCCAAGCGCAAATACATACAGGTCACGGTCGACAAATTGTGGCAGATGGCTAAAGTCACGAGCACCCTCAGCACCATGAGTGCGGACATACTGCTCCGCCGTTTCAAGCAGAGCCTGGGCCCGTTGCTCTGCCGACGAGACTATGCGCTGACGCGTGACCTGCGGCGCGTCGGGACCTACGTTCTCAATCTGGGCCAGCTGGACATAACCGGCCGCAGGTATTGTGGGCTGGGCGGCGGCGAGCGACATGTTGGCGAGCCCTCCGACCGTGGCCAGCAGCAGACAAAAAGTAGAAGTTGTGTGTTTAAGCATGGCTGCTCTCATTGGTTAGTAGCCCATCAGGCCCGGCAACCATAACGACAGCGACGGGAAAAAGGCGATGACGAAAATAGCAATCGCGAGCGCGATCACGAACGGCATGATACGCGAGACAATATCCTCGACGCTGGCACCCCCTACCCCAGACGCCACAAACAGGTTCTCACCCAACGGCGGCGTCATAAAGCCCACTGACAGTGTGCAGATCAGGACAATACCCACATGGGTAGGGTCGGCACCCATCATGTACATAACGGGCAGCAACACGGGCACGAGAATCATGATGGCCGCGAGTGTTTCCATGAACATGCCAACAAACAGCAGGAAAATAATCAACAAGGTCCAGATCAGATAAATATTGCTGGTCAGCGCCAACAATGATTCGGCGATCTGGGCCGGTATGCGCTGCTCGACCAGCAGCCGTCCGAATACCGTCGCTGAAAAGAGAATCAACAACACACGCCCGGTAATCCAGGTTGTTGTGCGAAGCGACAGCAGCACGGCCTTGAACGTCAGCTCACGATGCAGAAAGATACCAACGAAAACCGTGTAGAAAATCGCGACAACCGCTGACTCAGTGGGCGTGAAAAAGCCCGCGTAGATGCCGCCCAGAATAATGATGGGAGCGAGGATAGACCACACACCCTTGCGCAATGCCTGGCCCATTTCAGGTATGGACCATGACTCCGTCAGGCCCGCGTAATTGTTCTTGCGGGAGATGAAGTAATTCATGACCAACAATGCGCTGGCCATGAGCAGCCCCGGCACCACGCCGGCAATAAACAGTTTGGAAATCGATACCGAACCGAACTGCCCGAATTTGCTGACAGCCTCGGAGGGCGGTTGCATGCCCAGTGCCGAAATACCGAAGATCACCATGGGGATGGAAGGTGGAATGATAATGCCCAGGCCACCGGCCGAAGCGGTGATCGCAGAGGCGTATTTCACATCGTACTTTCGCTTCACCATGGCAGGTATCATCAACATACCTACGGCCGCCGTCGTGGCTGGCCCCGACCCTGAAATGGCACCAAAGAAAAGGCAGGCCAGTACCGTGGCAACACCAAGACCACCCGTGGTCGGGCCCGCAACGGTCTCGGCAAGGTCTACCAACCGTTTTGAAATGCCGGCCGCCTCCATCAGCGCACCGGCCAGAACAAACGCCGGCAACGCCATCAACGGAAACTTCCCAACCGACGTAAAGGCTATCTGAACAAAAGAGATGGGGTCTTTCCCGAGTGCCAGAAAGGCCACCATGGCCGCACCGGCCAACGACACTGTAATCGGCGCACCGATCAACAACAGCAGGAAAAACCCGCCAAAAAGAATACTAACTGTGTACTGTTCCATGATATGTCTGCCCGTTATGCGACGTGTGACTTGGCAACTGCTTTGAGGGCTTCCAGCTCTTCTGTTTCTGGATCAACCAGCTCGACATGCTTAAAGAGCTTGAGGTAGTTGTTCCAGAGAATGTGCACAGACATCAACACAAAGGCCACCGGTAAAATCATGTAGAAATATTTCATCGGAATTCCGGTCGTCTGCGATTTCCAGAACAGGTTCATGCGATGAAACACAAAGTCATAACTGAGCCAGGTGAAATACAGATTGAAGATCACCCACAGCAGGTCAGCAAAGGTCTCACTCACTTTCTGGACAATAGGCGGGAAAAACCTGAACTGAAAGGCAACCCGGTTGTGCGCCGACATTTTCGCGGCCACCACCGCGCCCAGGTAGGCAAACCATACAAACATGTAGGTGGCCAGCTCTTCACCCCAAGGGATGGTGTAGTAAAAGAATTGACGCGCAATAATTTGTACGAACAACAGCGTAACGAAAACAGCAAGCAGCAACTCGCAGACATGCTCTTCGATATGGCTAAAAAATTTTTTAATGGGTCCTTGTGCAGACATGTCTCTCTCCGTGTTCTTTTTTGCGATTGTGCTGCCCGTATCATTCAGAAATGCGAAGGGCGCATAACCGCGCCCTCCGTTCATCCGTGACGCGGATTAGCGCCCCAGCGCTTTCAGTACATGATCGAGCTTTGCTTTGCCACCGATCTGGTCATAGAAAACAGGCCAGACTTTCGTGGTTGCCGCTTCAATCCAAGGCTTTTCACCGTCTGCAGGATCGACGATTTCCATGCCAAGGCCTGTCAGCTCTTTTTTGATGCGGTCTTCGGTCTGGTTAAGCCACTCAAGACTGTGCTCGCTGGCAGCCACGCCGGCTTCAAGCATGGCTTTCTGCGTTGCGGCATCTTGCGACTTAAATATTTGCTCGCTGACGATAATCGGCTCCAGCGAGAAAATGTAACGCAGGTTGGTGATGTACTTTTGCACCTCATTGAACTTCATCGCCGACACGGTAATGTAGGGGTTATCTTGCCCGTCCACCACTTTCTGCTGCAGGGCGGGGAAGGTTTCCGTCCACGCCATGGGTGTGGGGTTGATACCCCATGACTTGTACGATTCAATCATTACCTCATTTTTCGGCACGCGCACTTTCAGATCTTTCAGGTCGTCGAGCGTACGCACGGGATGCTTGGAGTTAGTCAGCACACGAAAGCCAGAGTAAGACCAACCCAAAATGCGTACACCCGCATCCCTGATCGTGTTTTCAGTCAGCTCCTTGCCAACTTCGCCCATCGTCAGTTTGTATGCCTCATCAGCACTCTGGATCACGTACGGCAGCGTCAGTACAGCAACACTTGGTGAAAAAGGCGTGATGTTGTTAATGGCCAGCACCGAGAAATCAAGCAGGCCCATGGCCGCATCATTAACCGTGGCCTGCTCGTCTCCCAGTTGCCCGTTAGGAAAGAGCTGCACTTCGTGCTTCGTCTTTTCCTGCAAGACTTCTGCAAATTTGCTGGCCATCTCCCACTGGGTGCCACCGGCAGCATCACCGACAGCGACCTTGAAGGTCGTGGCATGGGCCGCCGATGCCATGACAGCAGCAGCAACAAAAATATTGGCAAGCAATGTTGTTTTGAAATTCAAGGTTGTCTCCGATTTTTATAGAAAATAATGGCGTATTCACGCCGTACAGCGAAAACTTATGCAGCCTCATCCTTATAGTGATACCAGCGGTACAGGAAGCGCTGGCCTATGCGCCTGAATGGGGCAAACGCCTCAGACACCACTTTTTCACGGATGTTGGGAAAGGGCAGTCGGGACTTGAAAATAGGCAGGTCCAGTTCGCCGCCTTTTCCGGCTATCAATTGCGCCAGCCGCTTACCGGCCTGCGCCGAGTACATGACACCGTTGCCGCCATAGCCCAGGGAGTAATAAATGGTTTGCGACGGATCCGGCTGGTAGATGCGGGGCATCATGTCATGGCTCACATCGACCCATCCCCACCATGAGTAGTCAATCTCTACGCCTTTGAGCGAAGGAAACTTACGATGCAGGTCATGGATGAGCAATTGCTCATATTTTTTTTCTGGTGCATCACGGCCTGTGATCGCACTGCGACTGCCAATCTGCACCCGGTTGTCTGGCATCAGGCGATAGTAATGGCGCAACACCCGCGTATCCGTTGCAAACTGGGTGCTGTGAAAGCCCGCTTCCTCGACTTCGGCCTGAGTAAGCGGGCGCGTCACGATTGAGTTGGACAGAATGGGCAGAATGCGATTTTTCAGTTCGCGGTGCAGACCATTTGACGTGTATCCGCCTGTGGCCACACCAACTGCACGTGCACGCACTGTGCCACCCGGCGTCTTCAAATAATGAAAGCCCCCACGCGTTTCCCACCCTTGAACCGGGCTGGAAGGATGCACCTTGGCGCCCAATGCGCGCGCTTTTTTCAGGTAGCCAAATGCCAGCTTGCCGGCATGAATACCTATGCCTTCGGGCTCTTGCATGGCACCGCAGGCTTCATGGTCATCTATCCACTTTGACCGCACCGTGTGCGCGTCGAGCATTTTCACGTCGTAATTAAAGGTATCGCGCAGCAGCTTGGCTTCCTTCTCCAGCACGGGCATGATGCGGTCGCGGTGCGCGATGTACAGATGCCCGCCGGGCTGTGCTTCACATTCAATGTCACGGGTCAACGTCTTGAAGGTTTCCATGCCATCAACGCATTCCTGATGCATCTTCAAGGCAATGTCCAGGCCCCAACGCTCTATCCATTGCGAGCGCTTCAAGCGACCCGATGCACACTGCGCCTGGCCACCATTACGTGTACTGCAGCCCCATGCCGAACGATTGGCCTCAAGAACTGTCGCCTTGATACCATGCTCCTGCGCGAGAAAGATGGCAGCGGTCAGCCCGGTATAGCCTGAACCGATAATGGCCACGTCAACTTCTATATCATGCTCGATTGGGCCATCGTCGCCGGGTGGCTCGCCCGCTGTGCCTATCCAGTAAGTCGATGCGTAGTCACGGCCTTTGCCAGGCGACGTGTCTACCAGAGGATCATACTGAGGGTCATACGGCCCCTGCGCGTCTGTGGCGCGGTCAGTATCGATGCTATTTACAGTACGTTGTGTGTCCATAGTGCCATCTCGCAATTTGAAAACGCTTGTGGCGTATCAGGCCGCAACGGCGGGCTGAACAGGGCGATTCTTGCGAAACGCGTTCTTGACTGCAATCTTGCCGTCACGGAAGGTGAACACATCGACCATACGGGCCTCGATGCGCGTGCCGTCGGCATTGGTGCCACTAAAGGTGCACTCAGATACACCGCGGTCGCCGGTCACAAAATGCGTGGCGTCTTTCCAGGCGGCGTCCGGTATGGTCTGCCATGCCATCTCAAAGCCCTTGCGAACTTCGTCGGTTCCCTTGAAGGTAGAGCCCAAAATGCCAGGACCGGCCACTGTGTAAAACACACAATCGTCGGTAACCATGCTCATCAATGCGTCAATGTCGTGACGATTCCATGCATCACCAAATGCTTCCAGTAATTGGACTGTGGCCTGACTCATTCTGTGTCTCCCTCTTTGAACTGACTTTTGCGAACAACCTTCAAGGTTGAACTATTGAGTCTGTAAGATAAGAGATTGCGCCCGAAGACCATAGGGCCAGTTGGCACCTTTCTATTGGCCCAGTCTGTGCCAGCGATAACGAGTCAAGGTCAGGCAGGGCGCTGGTTGTTCATGGCAACGCTCAGAAGGCGTATTCCCTCTTCGATACGGGTCGAATCAATCGATGAATAGCCCAGTCGAAAGCAGTTACGGGGTTTTCCCGGATCACGGAAAAATATGGCACCTGGCTCGATGAGTACACCCAGTGTTGCCGCATCTTCAGCCAGACGTGTTACGTCCAGCCACGCAGGCCCTTCGACCCAGCAGGATGAGCCGCCGGAGATCGGTACGTACCGCACTTCGGGCATATGTGTTTCAAGGGCAGCAAGCAGTGTGTTGGCACGTTGATGGCTCGCTGTCGTGAGCCGACGCAACAATGAGTCGTAATAGCCCAGAGACAAAAACAGAGCAAAAGCGCGCTGCACGAATGCATTGGGATGGCGGATGTTGAGTCGCCGCACCATGCGCAATTCATGAATGAGTTCACGCGGTGCCACCACAAAGCCCAAACGCATGCCTGGCGCCATGGTTTTTGAAAGACTGCCTATGTAAATAACGCGCCCGCTGCGATCTATACTTTTGAGAGGAGGGAGCGGGTCTCCGTGAAAACTGGTCTGGCTTTCGTAATCATCTTCGATAAGAATGAAATCAGAGCGTTCGGCCTGCTCAAGCAGAACTTCGCGCCGCGCCATCGACATGGTGACAGTCGTCGGGCATTGATGGCTGGGCGTGGTGTAAACGTATTCGCAACCGCCCAACGCCGGCGAGATCATGAGGCCTTCTTCATCAATTGGCAAACTCAATATGCGATTGGACCGTGTACTAAAAATATTGCGCGCATCTGGGTAACCCGGGTCTTCAATGCCTATGAGGGTGTCTTGCCCGATCAGCAGATCAGACAGCATATACAGTGCATGCTGCGCGCCCACGGTAATGATAATTTCGTCATCGGCCGCCCATACCCCACGCCGCGGCAACAGACGTGTGCGAATCTGCTGAAGCAAAGATTCGTCATCGCGCAGAATCATATCTTGCGCCCACTCTCGAACCTCCATACTGCCCAATGTGCGCAGACAGCACTCTCGCCACTCGGCCACCGGAAACAGGTTGGCATCAAACTGCCCATACAGAAAAGGGTATGGATAGGATTGCCAGTCTGCGCGTTTGCCAATATTGCGCTGACCTGAAGGCAGGTAACGAAAGCGTGACCGCCATTGGGTCTGACTGCCTGGGGTAACCTCGGGCATCTGCTGGCTGGGCGGTGTGGCCACACGACCTTGCAGGATATTAGGGTTAACGAAAAACCCTTTGCGCTCGCGTGATATCAGATACCCCGTATCAACGAGGTGCTGGTACGCACTGACAACCGTATTGCGCGACACCCGCAGTATGCTGGCCATATCGCGGCATGATGGCAAGGGCACATCAACAGATACCTGGCTGTCCAGAACGGCGGATACCAGCATCTGACGGATCTGCCCCTGCAAGCTCAGACCGGTGGCTTCCCATCGCTGAAAGAGCAATATCCACATGGCGTGCGAACGCGGTTTAGTCATGGCAGACCTATATTGAAAATGTAGCGGGTACAAGCAACCCGACTCGGTACAATATGCCGCAGCACGCGGCGCCTCCAGTCAATTGCCCTACTGACGACAACATCATAGGCGATTTGCATGGCTGGACAAAAACCGCCTAAACTGATACAAATCATATCAAATTTCGAGATAAGAACCCAATGAAAGCCTCCAAGTCGAATCTGCGCTCGCTCGAGGACTCGCCCACAAGCCCTGTCGGTGATACACCCACCATGCGACTGTTGGGCCTGTTGGAGTTCATTGCAGAACGCGACAGGCTCTTTACCCTGCAAGATCTGGTAGAAGAAACCACATTACCCAAGCCTACTCTGCACCGCATGCTGCAACAACTAGAATCGAGCGGCATGCTGCAACGTGACACAAACGGACGTCATTACGGCACCGGGTCACGCCTGCGCCGTCTGGCCGAAAACGTGCTGCTTAATGACAGCCATCATGGTGCTCGTCATGCCGTATTGCGTACGCTCCTCGAAGAGGTCGGCGAAAACTGCAATATTACGGCCCTATCCGGCGACGAAGTGCTGTACCTAGACCGCGTCGAAACCGCAGCACCCTTGCGCTTTTATCTTCAACCTGGATCGCGCGTTCCCGCTCATTGCTCAGCCAGTGGCAAGCTGTTTCTGGCACAGCTTTCTGCGGCGCAACGCATGCGCCTGTTGGGGCACACGCCGCTTACACGCTATACCAACAACACGCTGGTTGAACTTAACCAGATCGAAGCAGAAATCGAACGCGTACGCGCCAACGGTTATGCCTTCGATAATGAAGAATTCCTGCCGGGGTTGTTTTGCATTGCCGTGCTGGTGCCGCGAGCAGAAGGCAAATCAAACATGGGCGTCGCCATACAGGCGCCCATTATGCGCATGACACCCGACAAAGCGCTGCTTTGCCTTCCCGCACTGCAGCGTGCCGCGCAAATGCTGGCCAATATTGAGGCTAACGAATCAAATTAAACCGGCCGCCAGCGCGGGTGCAGCATACGAGCCACCTCATAAATCACTTCATTGTCCAGCCCATTACTGATATTGACGGCCAGGCAGCGCCGATAAAACGCGCTTAAATCCAGACCCACCCCTATGCCCAAAACCTCAACGCTGCCCTCACGCTCCAGGTTCTGCACCGTCTGTCGCAGATGGTTGTCAAGATAGAACTCGTCGTTGGCCACCGTGGTGGCGCCGTCCATGGGGCAACCATCTGACAGTACCACCAGTATGCGCCGCGGCTCATCCCGCCCGCGCATACGCTCAGTGGCCCATTGCACCGCCTCGCCATCTATGCCCTCACGAAACAGATCAGGCTTAAACAAGGCAGCGATGCCGGTGCGACTCTGTCGCCAGCTTTGCTCCGCATGCTTAAAGACCCGATGGGTAATCTCATTGAGCCGACCCGGGGTCGGCGGTCGCCCGCGTCGCAGCCATTCTTTGTAGGCCCGTCCGCCATTCCAGCCACCGGTCGTAAAGCCCAGCACTTCGGTGACAACCCCCAGCGAATCCAGAGCACGCACCAACGTGTCAATGAGTACGGCAACCGGATGAACCTGCCCTTTCATGGAGGCGGAGCAGTCTATCAGCACCGTGACCATACATTGTGCATGCAGCACAGTGCGGTCAAGGGTAAAAAGCCGCCGCTCAGCTGGCGAGGCCACCAGACTGGCTAGACGCCTGCCATCAATAAGGCCTTCCTCTTCACCATAGAGTCGCCCGTCGATACGTGGCGCAAGCAGTGATGCCGACAAAAGCCGCAAGAGACGAGCGCGGCTATAGCCCTGCGCTGTCACCAGACGATCGAGTTCATCGCGATACTCACGTAATAGCTCCGGGCGCACCTGAGTAACGGCATCCACTTCGACATCGAACTGAGTCGTATAAACCCGGTAGATACTGTCTGATTCGTGAAATACCCTGCTCACTCCGCTGGGGGCCTGTGGCACCGACTCGGGTTCTTCTTCAAAATCGAGCAGTAGCGCAAAGCCGTTATACGCGCCGCTTGTTTCCGCGTTGTCATCTTCACCATCCGCCTTCCCCGCATCCTGCACCGACTGAAACACAAGCCGTGCCAACTCTAGCGCATGGGGTGCATAGCTGGCCTGATCATGGCGGTTGCGCCGCAACCCAGCCAGAGCCCCACCGATGACGGGAGCAATACCCGCCCGGGTAGCCTCAATAAAGTCTTCGGCTTCTGCGAACACCGGCAGCGCGTTCAGCCGTGACCACGCCATTTGCGCCACAGTAAACAACAACAGCCCGAGTGCCGAATCGGCAAGACCCGAAACATAAAACTCGTGAGACCAGTCAAGAAAGCGGCGACGCACATTAACACCGGTTCCTGGCAAACTAGCAGGTGCAAGCGCCTCAACCCGCAATTGCTCCAGAAGATCAAATATCAACCTTTGCACGGGCTCTTCGGGCTGCATCTGCTTAAACAGTGCCGTGTCGGAATGAACCAGCCTTAACGCCAACGCATCGTTGATACCACGCAGCGTAGTCAGGTTTCTTTGTGCCGCATTTACGCGCAAATGCGGCGCGCGCACTCGAACGGGCGCGTTGTCCCGATACAGCATACTGTTGCGGTAATACAGGCCGGGGTCGCCGGTGAGCGCCCGTGCGCTGGCTACACAGAGCTCTTCAAGCTGCTGCTGGCGCCGTGACATGCGTGCGGGGTCAGTCACACCAGCCCCGTGCCGCGCGTCCAGTCATCAGGTAGCTCGTCATTAAAGCAACGCTGGTAATACTCGGCAACCAGTGGCCTTTCGGCTTCATCGCATTTATTCAGAAACGACAGCCTGAAAGCCAGCGCAGGGTCGCGAAACACTTCGCAGTTTTCAGCCCAGGTAATAACAGTACGCGGCGACATGAGCGCCGACAGGTCACCGGCGGCAAACCCCTTACGCGTAAGACCGGCCAATGCCACCATGGCAGCGATCAGGGCCCTTCCCTTTTCAGTGTTCTTGGAAGGCACACGCGCCGCCACGATTTCGGTTTCTTCTTCAGGCGAGAGATAGTCAAGCGTTGCGACAATATTCCAGCGATCCATTTGCGCATGGTTCAGTACCTGCACGCCATGATAAAGGCCTGACAGATTGCCCAGACCTACCGTATTTGCTGTGGCAAACAGTCGGAATGCCGGATGCGGCGTCAGCACACGGTTCTGATCCATCAACGTAAATTTACCGTCACGTTCCAAAATACGTTGAATAACAAACATGACATCCGGCCGACCTGCATCGTACTCATCAAAAATAAGAGCCACCGGGCGCTGCAATGCCCACGGCAGAATCCCTTCCTGAAAGGCGGTGACCTGCTTGCCATCCTGGATCACAATGGCATCCTTGCCAACCATATCCAGTCGGCTGATGTGTCCATCAAGGTTTACTCGCAAGCATGGCCAGTTCAAGCGTGCAGCCACCTGCTCAATATGCGTGGATTTTCCCGTGCCATGTCTACCCTGCACCATGACACGACGGTTGTGAGCAAAGCCTGCGAGTATCGCCAGTGTGACCTCGGCGTTGAAGCGATAGGCTTCATCGATATCGGGCACGTGCTCATCGGCCTGGCTGAATGCCGGTACGAGCAGATCACTGTCGATTCCAAAAACATCGCGGACAGGCAAGCGTATGTCTGGCTGCGTGAGCGAGTGTGGCATGGTTGTCTCCGTGTTTATCAGGTATCAGAATGACTGAATCGTACCTTATTTACGATTTTTGATCCATTTCATTCCGTATTTCGAGATTTAGATTGACTCTTTGGCGTAAAACACGTTAAATAACAAACATAAGTTAAAAAAACAATATTTGTTGTCCCATTAATTAATAGAAACTGGAGAACCGGATGAGCCAAGCTCCCACGCATTCCCGCAATATAGTCGCCGGCCCTACTAAGATGACCCCATCTGAGGCCTTTGTTGAAACCCTGGTCGCCAACGGCGTGACCGAAATGTTCGGCATCATGGGCTCAGCCTTCATGGACGCCATGGACATTTTTGCTCCTGCAGGAATCCGTTTGATTCCTGTCGTACATGAACAGGGCGCCGCCCACATGGCTGACGGCTACTCACGCGTCTCTGGCCGTCACGGCACCGTCATCGGGCAAAACGGCCCCGGCATCAGCAACTGCGTTACTGCCATTGCCGCTGCCTATTGGGCCCACAGCCCAGTCGTCATTATTACACCCGAAACCGGCACCGGCACCATCGGTCTGGGCGGCTTCCAGGAATGCAATCAATTGCCTATGTTCCAGGAATTCACCAAATACCAGGGCCACGTCACCAACGCCAATCGTATGGCTGAGTTCACCGGCCGTTGTTTCGATCGCGCCATGAGCGAAATGGGCCCAACGCAGTTGAACATTCCTCGCGATTTCTTCTACGGTGAAATCACCTGCGAAATCCCCAAGCCTTCACGTCTGGATCGCGGCGCCGGTGGCGAAAGCAGCCTGAACGAAGCGGCCGATCTGCTGGCCAAGGCCAAGTTCCCTGTCATCATCTCGGGCGGCGGTGTCGTCATGGCCGATGCGATCGAAGAGTGCAAGGCACTGGCCGAGCGTCTGGGTGCCCCCGTGGTCAACAGCTACCTGCACAATGATTCCTTCCCAGCCAGCCACCCATTGTGGTGCGGTCCTTTGGGCTATCAAGGTTCCAAGGCTGCAATGAAGCTAATGGCTCAGGCCGACGTAGTGCTGGCACTTGGCACACGTCTTGGACCATTCGGCACATTGCCCCAGCATGGCATGGATTACTGGCCCAAAGACGCCAAGATCATCCAGGTCGACGCTGACAACAAGATGCTGGGCCTGGTCAAGAAAATTTCGGTAGGCATTTGCGGCGACGCCGGCGCTGCTGCCGTAGCATTGTCCCAACGCCTGCAAGATCGCACGCTTGATTGCGACAGCACCCGCGAAGCACGCGCTGAGAAAATTGCCAGCGAGAAGGCAGCATGGGAAAAAGAGCTTGACGACTGGACCCATGAGCGCGATCCCTACAGCCTCGACGTTATCGCCGAAGCCAAAGAAGAAAAGACCTACACGGGTGGCGAATACCTGCACCCACGCCAGGTTCTGCGCGAGCTTGAAAAAGCCATGCCCGAAGATGTCATGGTGTCGACCGACATCGGCAACATCAACTCGGTCGCTAACAGCTATCTGCGTTTTGAAAAGCCACGTAGCTTCTTCGCTGCCATGTCCTTTGGCAACTGCGGCTACGCATTCCCGACCATCATCGGCGCCAAGGTCGCTGCACCGCATCGTCCTGCCGTATCCTACGCTGGCGACGGCGCATGGGGCATGAGCCTGTCGGAAACCATGACATGCGTACGTGAGAACATCCCGGTTACCGCCGTGGTCTTCCACAACCGCCAATGGGGTGCCGAGAAGAAGAACCAGGTCGACTTCTACAACCGCCGCTTTGTTGCAGGCGAACTCGAAAACCCGTCCTTCGCAGATATCGCGCGCGCCATGGGTGCAGAAGCCATCACTGTCGATCGCATCGAAGACGTCGGTCCGGCATTCAAACGTGCCATCGACATGCAGATGAACGAAGGCAAAACATGCATTCTCGAGATCATGTGCACCCGCGAACTGGGCGACCCGTTCCGTCGTGACGCACTCTCGAAGCCGGTTCGCCTGCTGGACAAGTACAAAGACTACGTCTAACTCAGTCGAGTTAAAGGGTCCGCCCGCCTCTTTTCGGGCGGCGGGCCCTTCTTTATTTTTGGTGGGAGCCGACCTTTGAATATCCTAGATTCTATCGTCACACGCGCGCGCCAGCATACCTCCCACATCGTGCTGTGCGAGGGTGAAGACCCCCGCATACTACAAGCGGCTGCACGTGCAGCAAATGAAGGTATTGCGCGTATCAGTCTGGTGGGTGACGCCAAGGCAATTGTTGAATGCGCCAGCCAGGCAAACGTAAGCCTGGACAATATACAGGTCATTGACCTGAAATCCTCCCCACTTATTCCACAGCTTGCTGAAACGCTATACGAGCTCCGTGCCGCCAAAGGCATGACGCGCGAACAGGCGCAGCAGGCAGTGCTCGACCCTCTGTGTTTCGCCAACCTCATGGTGCACAGCGGCCTGGCCGATGGGTCGGTGGCGGGTGCGGTTCATACCACTGCCAACGTGGTACGCACAGCCCTGCAGATCATCGGCAAAGCGCCCATGACCAGAACCGTCTCC
This sequence comes from Alcaligenaceae bacterium, assembly GCA_013416395.1. Lineage (GTDB taxonomy): Bacteria > Pseudomonadota > Gammaproteobacteria > Burkholderiales > Burkholderiaceae_B > Allopusillimonas. Next base: position 617,797 of record JACCEP010000001.1, on the reverse strand, counting down.
AGTTTCTTTCTGATGCTGTTCGACAAGCCCTGGCATTCGTGCCCGGGTGGCATGATATTTTCTGATTGCGGCCTTGTTATCGACCCTGACGAAGAGCAGCTTGCCGACATCGCTCTGGCCGCAGCCGAAAGCGCACAACAGCTGCTGGGTGAAGCGCCGCGCATCGCCATGTTGTCGTTTTCTACGGCGGGTAGCGCAAGCCATCCGCTGGTCGACAAAGTTGTTAATGCCTCCAGGCGCGTGCAGCAAGCCAGGCCCGACATCCTGATCGATGAAGATTTGCAGCTCGATGCCGCCATCCGGCCCGAAGTCTCCTTGCGCAAGCTCCCGACATCCAAAGTACAAGGCCGCGCCAACGTACTTGTGTTTCCGGATCTGGGCGCGGGTAATATCGGTTATAAACTTGCAGAGCATATAGGCGGAGCCGTGGCAATCGGCCCACTGCTACAGGGTTTGAAAAAGCCGGCCAACGATTTGTCGCGCAGCTGCAGCGCCAATGACATTTACTACGTAATTGCCGTCACTGCGTTGCAAGCAGCGTCGAACAGCCAGTCGCTATGAGTCTTTGGGTCTATGCCGCCCTCTTTCTGGTCATTGCCACAGGCAGCTATTTCCAGACGGTGACCGGTTTCGGCCTCGGAATGATTATTATCGGGGTCAGCAGCGGCTTCGACCTGGTTTCAGTTCCATTTATTGCCAATGTCGTTAGCATCGTCACACTGGTGAACAGCGGTGTGGCATTGCACGGCAAACTTCACCATCTTGATAGACGGATAATCGGCGCCGTCATGATTGGCCTGATACCGTCGAGCATAGCCGGCGTACTGCTGCTTGATTACCTTAATGATGGCTTTTCGCGCGTACTGCAGTTAATGCTGGGTATTGTCATCATATACAGCGGCGTGCAGTTTGCCTTTCGCCCCACTCAGCTAAAACACACATCGACGCGTGCAAGCTTTATGATCAGCGGCTTGCTGTCAGGCTTGTTTGGTGGCCTATTTGGCATGGCAGGCCCACCGGTCATCTTTCTTTTTTACCGGCAACCCATGAAACTTGTCGCCGTACGCAGCATGCTGCTACTTATTTTTGCAGCGTCGGCTGCCGTACGCACGGTATACGTTGTCAGCCAGGGCCAGCAAGACAGCCACTCGTTAAGCGTGGCGCTAATGGCTATACCTATTGTGGCGGTCATGACGATCATCGGGCGCAAATATCCACCCCCTCTTCCGGCAGCGCAACTACGTCGTTTGGCCTACAGCGTGCTGGTCATCATAGGCATTGGCTTGCTCGTCAGCGCGGCGTTGGGCTAACGCGGTCGTCATTTCCAACATCAGGCAACAGTTCGCCGAATCACAAACCGCTCCACGTATTCATTGACCGGATGATCACGGATATCATCGGGTGTGCCAGCCTGCTCCACCTTACCATCACGCAAAATAACAATATGCTGTCCCAGCCTGAGGGCTTCATCAATATCGTGCGTAATGAACACAATGGTTTTCTGGAGCTTTTGCTGCAAGACCAGCAGTTGATCTTGCATGTCGTAACGGATAAGTGGATCCAACGCTGAAAATGCCTCATCCATTAACAACACCTCGGCATCAATAGCAAGCGCACGCGCCAGACCCACACGCTGCCGCATTCCACCTGAAAGCTCATCGGGGTAGTTTTTTTCGTAGCCGGTCAAACCAACCCGCTCCAGCCATAGCATGGCTGACTCACGCGCCTTTGGCTTGTTTTCTCCGCGCACAGACAGGCCAAAGGCTACGTTATCCAGAACATTGATATGCGGCAGAAGCCCGAAGCTCTGGAACACCATGCTGACTTTATAACGACGCAGTTCTCGCAGCTCAGGCATACTCAGTGCAAGAATATTTTCACCGTCGACCAGGATTTCACCGGCAGAGGGGTCGATCAGACGATTCAGATGGCGCACCAGCGTCGACTTGCCTGACCCCGAAAGCCCCATGATGCATGTAATACGACCCGTGGGAATTTGTGCATTAACACCTGCCAGCCCCACATTACAGCCGGTTTCACCCTGCACTACTTCTTTCTCGACGCCCTGGTGCAACATGGCCACAGCCTCGGCCTCACGCGGCCCGAATACCTTGTAGACGTTACGGATCTGAATTTTGATAGCGTCCATCACTCTTGCTCCTGCCGCTGCATGGCAAGCCGACGCCGACGCGGCCTGCCATACGCCTGGGTAATACGGTCAATCACGATGGCCAGAATCACAATGGCTACACCCGCCTGCAATCCGCGCCCCACATCCAGCGTTTGAATACCCGCCAGTACGTCCTCGCCCAACCCTCGTGCGCCGATCATGGACGCCACCACGACCATGGCCAAGGCCATCATGGTGGTTTGGTTGATACCCGCCATAATGCTTGGGCGCGCCAGCGGCAGACTAACCCGGGTCAGCATCTGCCATCGTGTCACACCAAAAGCCTGCGCCGCTTCCATGACATCACGATCAACGTGTCGCAAACCCAGAATAGTCAGGCGAATAAGCGGTGGCACGGCATAGATAACAGTTGCGAACAAGGCTGGCACCTTGCCTAGCCCAAACAGCATAAGCACAGGGATAAGGTAGACGAAGCTGGGCAGCGTCTGCATAACGTCTAGCACGGGTGTGAGCAGGCGGCGCAAGATACGACTGCGTGCCGCAATAATGCCCACGGGTATGCCTATCACAATGGAAAACGCTGTCGACACCAGTACCAGCGCAAATGTCTGGATAAGCTTGTCCCAAAGTCCTACCGCACCGATCAGGTACAAACAGACAACATACAACACGGTTGAAACGGGCTTGCGCGTGGCATGCCACGCCAGCGCCGCGACGAACGCCAGAAACAGCCACGGCGGCACCGCCTGCAACGCGCGTTCCAACGGCAGCAATATGGTGACCAGAATACGCTCACTGATCTCACGGAATACACCGCCGTAACGCTTAACCATTTGTACCAATCGATCATTCACAAACCCGGCTACAGACCAGTCAGGAAAAATGCCTGATGCCGCATTCCCAGCGGCTGCAAACGGATTCACGGATTGCTGCTGCGTTGTGGCGTCACCGGTCTTTGCACCAGTTGCCCGATCGGAAGCACTGTCTGAGTCTGTTTTCTGTTCAGAGACAGTCGTGGACGTCGCGCTCTTCGCAGTGGCCTCATGCGCTGCCGGCGCTATGCCTAGTGCGGCGCGCGCACGGGCTGCAGCATCTGCAGGCAGCCAGGCGCTCCATACCTGCGGGTGCTTCTTGAGAAACTGCTCTGCCATGTCAGATCCGCTGACCCGCGTTTCGGTCATCTCAAGAATCATCTGGTTAAGCAGCGCAGGCTGAAACTGCAAGTGCTTGAAAAAGGTGACAAGCTGGGGGTTGTCGTTGACAAACGGTGTCGACACCCCCACTCCCAGGTGTGCCACCAGGAAATCGCTGGAACACAGCTTACCCTTGCCGCTGACAATCGTGTCCCAGCAAGCCTGGTTAAAGGGATCTTGCTTGATTTTGAAAAACTTGTACTTGGCCATCAAACCGGCGGGTTGCCAGTAGTAAAACAGCACGGGTTTGCCGCGATCATAGGCGGAGCTTATGGCTGCATCGAGGGCGGCGCCGGTGCCCGCACGGAAGTTGTTGTAATCATCATTTAAGCCGTGCACCGTAAGCAGTCGCGTATTGGTTTGCTCGCAGACCCAGCCGGTAGGACAATTGAGAAAGCGCCCTTTAGACGGAACTTCGGGATCACGAAATAGCTCTTTATAGCGTGGCAAGTCTTTCCAGGACTTAAGTTCTGGCGCCATGGGTTCGATACCCCGCGCTGGATCACCGTGTACGACGTAATCAGGTACATACCAACCTTGAACGGCTCCGCCAGCCAGTGTGTCGCCCACGACGCTGACATCACCCGCCTCAATGGCCTTTTCGATAATGGGCGAGCGCCCAGTCCATTGCTCGGCAATAATCTGCACGTCGTTCTGAGCCAGCGCAGATTCGGTAGCCGCAGTCGTGCCAGGTACGACTTCAGTTTGGCAGCCAAACGCCAGTTCAAGTAGATCGCTGATGACATGGGTGGTAAAACTGGCGCTCTCCCAAGTTTGGTCTGCCAGCTTTATGGGATGCCCGCCATTACACGATGACGCTGCGGGCTGTGCCAGCACCGCTTGTGGTAATAGAGAACAGGCCGCAAGAACGACCGAAGCCACCCCGCCAAGAAAAGCCCGAAATCCTGCCATGTCGTTGTCTCCTGGAGTTGCGGACGTTTATTGGCCCGGCCACGAGTGCCATGTCATATGGTGCCTGATACAACGCAAAACGCCATGCGACAAGCATGGCGTTTTGTTTGTTGCGCCGGGGGCGCGAAGCCCATGGCGCTTGCCCAACAGCTTACTGCAATGCGATTTCTACGTCTACACCTGCTGGCAGGTCAAGACGCATGAGCGCATCAACAGTTTTGTCGGTTGGATCCACGATATCCATCAGACGCTGGTGCGTACGCATTTCAAACTGATCGCGCGCCGTCTTGTTGACGTGAGGCGAGCGCAGCACGTCTAAACGACGAATGCGGGTAGGCAGCGGTACTGGACCACGCACTACCGCGCCCGTGCGCTTGGCGGTTTCGACGATTTCTGCTGCCGACTGATCGATCAGTTTGTAGTCAAAAGCCTTGAGACGGATGCGGATTTTCTGGTTTTTCATGGGTATTCCTAAAGAACGAATTAGACGGGAGCAATATTGCTCCCGCCATCAGCGGCTATGCCTTTATTACTTGAGGATCTTGGCTACAACGCCTGCACCAACAGTACGACCACCTTCGCGAATAGCGAAACGCAGGCCTTCTTCCATGGCGATCGGTGCAATCAGGCTAACCTTCATGGACACGTTGTCACCTGGCAGAACCATTTCTTTGTCGGCCGGCAGCTCAATCGTACCCGTTACGTCGGTAGTACGGAAGTAAAACTGTGGACGATAGCCCTGGAAGAACGGCGTATGACGGCCACCCTCGTCTTTGGACAAAATGTACACTTCAGCGTCAAAGTCTGTGTGCGGCTTGATCGAGCCGGGCTTGGCCAGAACCTGACCACGCTCGACGTCTTCACGCTTGGTACCGCGCAGCAACACACCCACGTTATCGCCTGCCTGACCCTGGTCGAGCAGCTTGCGGAACATCTCAACGCCCGTGCAGGTCGTTTTGATGGTGTCTTTGATACCAACCACTTCGATTTCTTCGCCAACCTTGACAATGCCACGCTCGATACGACCGGTAACCACCGTGCCGCGACCCGAGATGGAGAACACGTCTTCAACAGGCATCAGGAATGCGCCGTCAATGGCACGCTCAGGCGTAGGAATGTAGTTGTCCAGCGCATCGGCCAGCTGCATGATGGCTTGCTTGCCCAGAGGACCTTCGTCACCCTCAAGAGCCAGCTTGGCCGAACCCTTGATGATGGGCGTATCGTCGCCCGGAAAGTCGTACTTGGAGAGCAGCTCGCGCACTTCCATTTCGACCAGCTCAAGCAGCTCTTCGTCATCAACCATGTCAGCCTTGTTCAGGAACACGATGATGTAAGGCACGCCCACCTGGCGCGACAGCAGGATGTGCTCACGCGTTTGCGGCATGGGGCCGTCAGCGGCCGAAACCACCAGAATAGCGCCGTCCATCTGCGCTGCGCCGGTGATCATGTTTTTGACATAGTCAGCGTGGCCCGGGCAGTCTACGTGTGCGTAGTGACGTGCCTTGGTTTCGTACTCAACGTGCGAGGTGTTGATCGTGATGCCGCGCGCTTTTTCTTCGGGCGCTGCGTCGATCTGGGCGTAGCCCTTGGCTTCGCCACCGAATGCCGTCGAAAGCACTGTCGTGATCGCTGCCGTCAGCGTGGTCTTGCCGTGGTCAACGTGCCCGATCGTACCTACGTTGACGTGCGGTTTGGTTCGTTCAAACTTACCTTTTGCCATGATTTATCCCATCAATGTTTTCAAGGAAACATAAAAAAGTTACCTGCCCGTTTACACAAAACGGGCAGGAATTGATTAATTACTTGCCACGTGCGCTGATAACTTCTTCAGCGACGTTCTTCGGAGCCTCGGCGTAATGCTTGAACTCCATGGAGTAGGTTGCACGCCCTTGCGTTTGTGAACGCAGGTTGGTCGAGTAACCAAACATCTCAGCCAGAGGCACTTCAGCCTTGATGATTTTACCGCCGCCAGGGATATCATCCATGCCCTGAACCATACCGCGACGGGAGGACAGATCGCCCATGACCGTACCGGCATACTCTTCGGGAGTTTCAACGTCGACAGCCATCATGGGCTCGAGCAGCACAGGGCTGGCCTTGCGCATACCGTCTTTGAAAGCCATGGAAGCAGCCATGCGGAACGCGTTTTCGTTCGAGTCAACATCGTGGTACGAACCGAAGAAAAGCGTAACTTTGACGTCTACGACCGGGTAACCCGCAACCACGCCAGCTGGCAGAGTTTCTTGAATACCCTTGTCGACAGCAGGGATGTACTCGCGTGGCACCACGCCGCCCTTAATTGCGTCAACGAACTGGTAACCACCGCCTTGTTCGAGAGGCTCAAGCTTGAGCACAACGTGACCGTACTGACCACGACCGCCCGACTGCTTGACGAACTTGCCTTCGATTTCTTCGCAAGTTTTGCGGATGGTTTCACGGTAAGCCACTTGTGGCTTGCCGACGTTGGCCTCAACACCGAATTCACGGCGCATGCGGTCAACCAGAACCTCAAGGTGCAACTCGCCCATACCCGAAATAATGGTCTGGCCGGACTCTTCGTCGCTGGTGACACGGAAAGATGGATCTTCCTGTGCCAGGCGCTGAAGGGCAACACCCATTTTTTCTTGATCGGCCTTGGTCTTGGGCTCGACAGCCTGCGAAATAACAGGCTCGGGGAACTCCATACGCTCAAGCAAGATGTGCTGACCTACGTCGCACAGTGTTTCGCCGGTGGTGACGTCTTTCAGACCAACCACAGCGGCGATGTCGCCCGCCAGAACTTCTTTGATCTCGGCACGGTTATTGGCGTGCATCTGCAAGATGCGGCCAATGCGTTCTTTTTTCGACTTGATCGGGTTGTAAACCGTCTCGCCGGAATGCAGAACACCCGAGTACACGCGCACAAACGTAAGCTGGCCCACAAAGGGGTCGCTCATTAGTTTGAACGCCAGCGCGGAGAACTTGGCAGAGTCATCAGCAGGCAGGCTGATTTCATTGCCGTCATCATCGATACCCTTAACAGGCGGGATATCAACAGGCGAAGGCAGGTAGTCAAGCACTGCGTCGAGCATGCGCTGCACGCCCTTGTTCTTGAAGGCAGTACCGCACAACATGGGCTGGATTTCGCCAGCAATGGTGCGCAGGCGGATACCTTCGTTGATCTCTTCTGCGGAAAGCGCGCCAGACTCAAGGTATTTGTCCATGAGTTCTTCGTTGGCTTCGGCAGCCGACTCGACCAGCTTTTCATGCCACTCGTTGGCCTGATCAACCAGGTCAGCGGGGATGTCAATGTAGTCGAACTTGGTGCCATGGGTGGCTTCGTCCCATACGATGCCTTGCATGCGTACGAGATCGACCACGCCCTTGAAGGTATCTTCAGCGCCGATAGGAATAACGATAGGCACAGGGTTGGCTTTCAGGCGCAACTTGAGCTGATCGTAGACCTTGAAGAAGTTTGCACCGGTGCGGTCCATCTTGTTGATGAAGGCAAGACGGGGCACGCCGTATTTGTTGGCCTGACGCCATACGGTTTCAGACTGGGGCTGAACACCACCCACAGCGCAGTAAACCATGCAGGCGCCATCAAGCACACGCATGGAACGCTCAACTTCAATGGTGAAGTCAACGTGCCCCGGGGTGTCGATGATGTTGATACGATGCTCAGGACGATCGCCTGCCATGCCTTTCCAGAAGGCGGTCGTGGCAGCGGACGTAATGGTGATGCCGCGTTCTTGTTCCTGCTCCATCCAGTCCATGGTGGCGGAGCCTTCATGGGTTTCGCCAATTTTGTGGTTGACGCCGGTATAGAACAGGATGCGCTCGGTGGTCGTGGTTTTGCCGGCATCGATATGCGCGGAAATACCAATGTTGCGATAGCGCTCGATCGGGGTTTTGCGGGCCATGATTGTGTCCTTAGATTACCAACGGAAATGGCTGAATGCCTTGTTGGCCTCTGCCATCTTGTGCGTGTCTTCCCGCTTCTTCATGGCGCCGCCACGACCTTCGGAGGCGTCAAGCAGTTCGCCGGCAAGGCGCAGATCCATCGATTTCTCACCACGTTTTTTGGCTGCTTCACGCAACCAGCGCATGGCAAGGGCCAGGCGGCGCACAGGGCGCACTTCAACCGGCACTTGATAGTTCGCGCCACCGACACGGCGGCTTTTCACTTCTACGAGGGGCTTGATGTTGCTGATGGCAGTATTGAACACTTCGATAGGCTCTTTGCCAGTTTTAGCCTGGATGTGATCAAAGGCGCCGTAGATGATGCGTTCGGCTACGGCTTTCTTGCCAGACAGCATGACAACGTTCATGAATTTGGCCAGATCTACGCTGCCAAATTTAGGATCGGGAAGAATTTCACGTTTGGGAACTTCGCGACGACGAGGCATTTTTAACTTCCTTGTGACTGTTCAGTTGAACCGCGTTATTGCGGCCTTGATCACCCATTAAAGATGATCACTTACATGCTGCGGGCGGACTGCCCACGGCTGCACTGAGACGCCCGGACTTGCCGGACAGAGGAAAAACTTAAGCTTTCTTGGGGCGCTTTGCACCGTACTTGGAGCGCGACTGCTTGCGGTCTTTGACCCCTTGCAAGTCGAGCGAGCCACGAACGATGTGGTAACGCACACCTGGCAAGTCTTTTACACGACCGCCGCGCACAAGAACCACCGAGTGTTCTTGCAGGTTGTGGCCTTCACCGCCGATGTACGAAATGACTTCGAAACCGTTGGTAAGACGAACCTTGGCGACTTTACGCAAAGCTGAGTTAGGTTTTTTGGGGGTGGTGGTGTACACGCGAGTGCAAACACCACGGCGCTGCGGGCAGTTTTCGAGCGCGGGGCTCTTGCTGCTTGCGCGGCTGACTTCGCGCGGCTTACGCACGAGTTGGCTAATGGTTGGCATAACCTTTACGCATCCTGTGACTTTTACGCATTCGGTACTTGCGTACTGTTAGACGTATGAGTGATAAACGCCTGTCGCTGCTGGCCGGCCATGTCTCTATAAATTGAAGAGATGCCTTGCCACTACAGCCTCAGGCGGTTTGCGCAAAAACCGCCTGGCACGAAATACGTAAAAGAGCGGGTCTTGCAGCAAAGCTGGGTGTATTACTTTTAGTGCCATAGTACAGAGGCCCTGAAAGTAAGCTCGCCATAGTAGCACGTGCACAAGTTAATCGTCAACATGCTTTTGATTATTCAGCATTGCTGTCTGAGAACCCATACCGCTTATAGTCAGCTTGCTCGACACTATAGAGACATGTGTCGTAACATAGCGGTTCAGGTTATTAAAATCGTTTATTTATCGCATACATGCACATAGCTTCCCTTGAAGATGACGAAGTCCAGGGCCGGTTCATCCAGGCTGTACTCCAGGAGGCCGGGCATACCTGTACTTTGTTCCTAACAGGCAAAGCTTTTCTGGCGGCCCTTAGCCGCGACCACGATTTTGATCTTCTACTGCTTGACTGGCAAGTTCCCGATATAAGCGGTCTGGATATTGTCAGGTGGGTGCGTGGCAATCTTGGCCAGAGCATCCCCGTCATGTTTTTAACCAATCGCACGCAAGAATCCGATCTGGTTACTGGCCTGCAGGCCGGCGCTGACGATTATGTGGTCAAGCCTTTGCGCATAGGCGAACTCATAGCCCGTATCAATGCACTGCACCGACGCATAGCTACCCCGGTGGCCAGCCAGGAAGACGCTTTCAATTGCGCCAACTATCTTGTACACCCCGCCGCACAAACTATCTCTCTTCATGGCGCTCCCGTTGAACTGGCTCCCAAAGAATACGAGTTGGCTTTGCTGTTTTTTCGCAACCCCGGGCGGCTGTTTTCAAGAGATGTTCTGAGCAACAACGTATGGAACCGTGAGATCCCCGCAACGTCCCGTACGCTGGACACGCATCTATCCAATATTCGCCGCAAGCTGCAGTTGCGCCCTGAAAACGGCGTGCGACTTACTGCGTCGTACGCGCTGGGTTACCGGCTAGAACTACTTGCAGACAATCAGGACGACCCCACACCATGATTGCCAAATCCATAAACATGGCGAGCAGTCTGATAGCGGCTGTCGCCCTGGTGGCCATGCTAGTGCCTGCATTAACCAGTGCGCAACCTGCCGGAGCCCAGGGCGAAAATTTTATCTATCTGGCGCAACCCGGAGACACGCTTGGCGGTGTATCACAACGGTTTACTGAAGCGACAAGCAATTGGCGTGTGCTGCAAACCCTGAACAACGTGCCCGAGCCCACACAGTTGCAGATAGGTAAAGCCATCCATATCCCCTTCTCGCTGATTCCCGAAGACCCTTCGCAGGCACGCGTGCTTCATGTACAAGGCACGGTAACGCTTGCGGGCCGACCGTTGGCGATCGGCGACAGCGTCGATGAAACAGGGGTTATCACCAGCGGCGCCAACAGCTACGCAACCCTGCAGCTCGAAGACGGCAGCACCTTATCGATCCCGGCCGACTCGTCGATCAGCTTTGAGCGTCTGCGAGTATTCAGAGCCGCCAGGCTCACAGACTCCATCATGCACGTGCAGGACGGCGCGCTCGAGTCACAGGTGGCGCCAGAAAAAACTGGCGTGGGCCGCTTCGAGGTGCGGACTCCGGTCACCATCACAGGGGTCCGCGGCACCGATCTGCGTGTGCGCGCAGACCCCGAAGGCTCACACACCGAAGTACTCGAAGGACGCGCCGATCTGGCGGCTTCGGGCCAGGGGCAGGCTAACTTGCGTGCAGGCCAGGGTGCCGTCACGGATGCATCTGGCACACTTAAAGCCGTGCGGTCGCTTCTGCCCGCGCCAGAACTGTCTGCCCCTGAACGAGGCCCCAGCGGTTGGCGTCTGCAGTTTCCTGCAGTTCCAGGAGCCGCGTCCTACCTCGTTCATGTAGCCGATGATATAAACGGCACGCGCGTGTATTCCAGCCATACATTTTCTCAGCCAGACGTAACATTCCATGCGCCAGGGGCCGGCAATTTCTATGTACTCGTACGGGCTACTGACGCCGATGGCCTGAGCGGGCGCGATGCAGCACAACCTTTTCTTGGGCAGTCGGTGCTAAGTTGGGGTGATGGCCAGCCCGTCATGTCGGGCTTTGGCTTGCCTATAATGCTTAACGACTACTGATTCATGGTCGGGTCCGAAGCACCAACGCCGGGGGATTTCTGGGGAAACCTTGACCGTCGTGTTCAGACAGAATGGCTGCTGGTCACCGTGCTCATGGTACTGCTGACCCTGACGCTCAGCTATTTTGGCGCACAGACAGGTATTGCCCGCATAGATCACACGTTTTACGACAGGGTGCTGGCCAATACCCTGAAGCCCTCGCACAACAACGACATTGTCATTGTCACAATTGATGACAGCAGCATCGAAGCGCTCGGATACTGGCCGTGGCGACGCGCGGTACACGCGCGACTGCTGGGGCAACTGAAACAAGCCCGGGTCGTCGGTTTTGACTTGCTGCTCAGCGATACCAACCCCGCCTATCCCTTGGATGATTCCTTGCTGGCCAAAGCAATCGCCGTCCAGGGGCGCGTCGTACTGCCGTCCATGGTCACCAATGACGGGACTGCACTAATTCGAGCCAGGCCGTCATTGATAAATGCGGCGGCCAAGCAGGGCTACTTCAATATCTACCCTGACGAAGACGGCGTCATACGCTCGATCATCCCGCGCATGGAGCTGCCGTCAGGGCTTTCCGCTCAACACCTGGTGCTGTCCATGCTCGACGTTGCTGGCGTTGATTCGTCTGCACGGGTGGTATCACGCCCTGGCCAGGCTCTGCTAATTCCTTATGCAGGCCCACCTGGGCATTACACACACTATCCTTATGCCCATGTGTTGAACGGCGACATCCCTCCAGCCACCTTCCGCAACAAATATGTACTCGTTGGTTCCTGGGGCTCGGGCTTGGGTGACGCCTTTCCAACGCCACTGACCCGGCACGGAGAAACCATGGCAGGCGTGGAAGTGCTCGCCAACGCCCTGAACGCATCTCTTGAAGATGACTGGATTCGCACGCCCAACCGCCTGTTGGCCGCATTATTGTCCACGCTGCCTGTTTTGCTGGCCTGCCTGGCTTTCCGACGTCTGTCGCCGCGCCGAGCATTTCTGGCCGCCGCCAGTACCTTAATACTGACGGCGACAAGCTGCATACTGTTTATGTACTTTGCGGGCATCTGGCTGCCAATTACCGCTTCGCTGATAGGCGTGGCGGTTGCGTATCCGTTATGGAGCTGGCGCAATCAAGAGGTATCGCTGCAGCAGCTCGACCGCGAGCTCGAAACGCTGACCGGGGACCGTCTCGCCTTGGGTGAAGAGCTGGTACCCACCGACCCATCTTCCGGGGATGAAACCCTTTCGTCACGTGTGTCGCAACTGCATAATGCGATCAGGCAACTGCGGTTGGCGCAGCAAAAACGTGACGACACGCTGCGGTTTCTCTCGCATGATATGCGGGCGCCGCAAAACTCCATCATTGCGTTGGCGCAATTGCAAAACAACCCTTCGACGGCGCTGAGCCAGCCCGAGGCCATGAAACGGGTACAGCTATACGCCACGAAAACCCTTAACCTGGTTGATGGCTTTGTGCAGCTGGCGCGTGCAGAAGCCATGCAATTCCAGAATACCGTCTTTAACCTGGTCGATTTAACAGAACATGCTGTGGATGATTTCTGGGCCCAGGCCACGCGGCGACAAATAACTGTCGAAATTGAAGAGCACCCTGAACAGGCCTGGGTTCGCGGAGACTGGACGCTGTTATGTCGCGCACTGTCTAACCTGATCGACAATGCCATCAAATATAGCCCCGGGCACACCCGTATAAGCTGCACGATTACACCTTCTGCCTCGGGACAACACTGGTTGGTAAAGATCAAGGACCAGGGTCGGGGCATTGCTGCAGAAGAGATTGGGCTGCTGTTTCACAGCTTCCAGCGGCTTGGTACTGATTCTGCTGACAACCCCACAGGCGCTGGCCTGGGACTTTCATTCGTCAAAACCGTTATTGAGCGGCACGGTGGCACCATTGAAGCGCGCAGTCAGCCAGGTGACGGCACAGAATTTATTGTGCAGTTACCTGCTTGCGCCCCGCCGCCACCAGATACCGAGGGCGACGAATAATCAGATCTCCGGATAATCAGCAAAATCCGATTTTGCCTGTCGCCGGAAGCCTCCTCATCCACCGGCATGGCAAGGCAAGGCAACTGAAACAGAGCAACTTGTGGCGGCGCGGCATTAAACCCGCCTTGGGACAAAGCTAATTACACACCAGGTCAGGCTGGTTCTTGCGAACTATCCTGCTTCAACGACGCCCGGTAAGTTTCAAGGTGGATGCTGGTTTCTGTGTTGCGAATACCCTTGATGAGGCGCACTCTTTCGAGCACCTGAGCAAGTTCTGCCAGACTGGCCACCCGCAATTCGGCCAGCAGATCCCACTGCCCATTGGTGCTATGCAATGAAGACACCCCAGGCTCACCCAGCAGGCTGAAGGACACGCGGCGGGCGTCGTTGCCTTCTATGGAAATACTCATCCACGCAACAATATCGGCCGCCTCGGACTTGGGCCGCAGCCGTATGGTGTAGCCCACGATTTGGCCGCTGTCTTCAAGTTTACGTATGCGATTGGCCACCGTGCCACGCGACACGCCCAATCGCTTTGCAAGCGTTGCTACGCCTGAACGGGCGTTGTTACGCAAAAGCGCAATGAGTTGCTGGTCAACTTGATCCATTTTGTTAAATTAGGTTGCCATAATGACAACATTCTACCGTTATGCACGCATTTAGCCTGATTTGAATTGAAGAGGCGTTGTGGCAACCTGTTAAGTAAGGTGGCGCATATGCCGCTGTACAACACGCACAGGAGATCACGCTCATGACACACACTGCAAATTTGACACCGTTTGGCATGCATACTGATTTTCTTGGCTACAACCAGGCAGCCAAACTGGTTACACGCGTTGGTGTCATAGAATGCCTGCGAGGCATGACACAAGCCATTGAACATAACTTCATGCGCTGGCAAGATTTCACCAAATCAGCGCGCATCGGCAACTACAGCCCAGATGGTGTCATCGAACTCATGCCCATATCCGATGCCAGCGACTACGCCTTTAAGTACGTCAATGGCCATCCCATAAATACACACCGCGGTTTGCCCACGGTAATGGCTTTTGGCGCCCTGGCCAATATGGCCAATGGCATGCCGATATTTCTCAGCGAACTTACGCTAACCACGGCACTACGCACAGCAGCGACATCCGTGATGGCGGCGCGCCAACTCATGCGTCCAGAAAGCCACTGTATGGCGCTTATCGGAAACGGGACACAAAGCGAATTCCAGGCACTGGCCTTTCATGGCGTGCTGGGCATTGATACGCTTCGCATCTACGACATTGATGAAATGGCCATGCGCAAACTTCATCAAAACCTTGCTCCCTACCCAATCGAAGTGGTTTGTTGTTCCAGCACCGCCGAAGCCGTGCGCGGTGCAGACATTATCACTACGATTACCGCAGATAACACCAACGCCATCATTCTGCGCGCAGACATGGTGGCACCCGGCACGCATATCAACGCCGTGGGGGGTGACTGCCCCGGCAAAACAGAGCTTGAGGCTAGCTTGCTTTACAAAGGCAATGTTTTCGTCGAATTTGAGCCCCAGACACGTATTGAAGGCGAACTGCAGCAAATGCCTGCTGATTTCGCCGTCACTGAGCTTTGGCAGGTACTGCAAAAATCTTCCCCTGGCCGTCTGTCACCCACCCAGATCACTATTTTTGATTCGGTCGGCTTTGCACTGGAAGACTACTCTGCCCTGCGCTATATGTATGCACGAGCGCAGGAAGCCGGGCTACTGCAGCCGCTTGAGCTGATTCCTGCACTGCAAGACCCGAAAAACCTGTTTGGTTTGCTCCATGCACAGGCGCCAAGTTCCGTAATCTCCGATCGAGTAACGGCGTGAAAACCGCAGCGGCATCACGTGCAGCACAACCTTCAGTATCGCTGATCGGAGCACCCTCTGATGCAGGCGCAGCGAACATTGGCGCCTGTATGGGGCCTGAGGCCTTGCGTGTGGCCCAGCTCGGGTCTGCACTTGAAACACTGGGCATACGGGTAAGCGACTTAGGCAACCTGTCGGGCCCACCCAACCCACGAGGGCCGCGCGATAAGCCATATGGGCTACGCAATCTGGCCGAGTGTACACACT
Source organism: Alcaligenaceae bacterium (assembly GCA_013416395.1). Lineage (GTDB taxonomy): Bacteria > Pseudomonadota > Gammaproteobacteria > Burkholderiales > Burkholderiaceae_B > Allopusillimonas. The sequence continues at coordinate 602,345 of JACCEP010000001.1, read as the reverse complement.
GGAACCACACAGTTTTCGACGCCGTGCTGAACGAGCTCGACAATGGGCAAGCACCTATTATGCTCGGCGGCGATCATCACCTGGCCATCGGGTCTATCAGTGCAGTGGCGCAACATTGCCGCAAACACGGAAAACTTCTGCGCGTGCTCTGGCTGGATGCACACGCAGACTGCAACACGCCTGAAATCTCGCCATCGGGCAATGTTCACGGCATACCGGTGGCCTGCCTGCATGGTATGGGCCCTGAGCAACTGACCACGCTGACTGGCTCAGCGCCTGCGCTGACATCAGGCGAACTTAAGCTGATAGGGCTGCGCAGCGTGGACGATGCCGAAAAGCAGATGATTCGCGCACTAAGTATTGAAGCCTACGACATGCGTCTTATTGACGAGCTAGGCATGTATAAAGTGATGCGTCGTGCGCTGCGCGACATACGCCAGGGCAATGTGCATTTGCATGTAAGCTTCGACGTCGACTTTCTGGACCCTTCGATTGCTCCCGGCACCGGTACGACGGTATGTGGCGGCCCCGGTTACCGTGAGGCCCAGCTTTGCATGGAAATGATCGCCGAAACAGCGTGCCTGGGATCGCTGGATGTGGTGGAACTGAACCCCGCGCTCGATGTGCGCAACCAGACGGCCACACTGGTTGTCGAACTGATCCAGAGTTTGTTCGGCAAAACAACCTTGCTGCGATCTGTGTAGCAAAGAGAACGCCCAGTGACATTGGCTGAACAAAAAACAAAAGCGCCAGGCTTTTAAACCTGGCGCTTTTGCATTTACATTGCCACGAACACTGCTTACTCGGTTGCAGACCCTTCAGCTTCGCCGGTAGGCTGGGCTTCTTGATGAGCTTCAACCGCTTCGGCGGCCGGAGCATCTTCAAAAGGGTTAGCCATGGCACGGGCGGCCTTGCGCTCTGCTGCCTCGTTAGCCTCTTTATCCTTACGGGCAAGATGGAAAGCCATCCCGGTACCCGCAGGAATCAAACGACCCACAATAACGTTTTCTTTCAGGCCACGCAGGTCATCGCGCTTGCCCATAATGGCAGCCTCGGTAAGTACGCGTGTGGTTTCCTGGAAGGACGCCGCAGAGATGAACGAATCGGTCGACAGTGATGCTTTGGTAATACCCAACAGTACGTTGTCGTACTTGGCTGGAATTTTTGCCTCGGCTTCCATGCGATCGTTTGCATTCAACAACTCGGAACGCTCGACCTGCTCACCCGTGATGAAGTCGGTATCGCCCGCATCGGTAATGTTTACGCGACGCAGCATCTGACGAACAATCACTTCAATATGCTTGTCGTTGATCTTTACGCCCTGCAGACGGTATACGTCTTGCACTTCATTAACGATGTAGTTGGCAAGCTGCTCTATGCCCTTGAGACGCAGAATATCGTGCGGATCGGCGGGGCCGTCGACGATCATCTCGCCCTTGTTCACGACCTGACCGTCATGCACGAGAACCTGTTTCTCTTTTGGAATAAGAAACTCGTGACTGATGCCGTCCATGTCGGTGATGACCAGGCGCTGCTTGCCCTTGGTGTCTTTACCGAAGGAAACCGTACCCGTAACGTCTGCCAGCATACCGGCATCTTTCGGGGAACGAGCTTCGAACAGTTCGGCCACGCGGGGCAGACCACCGGTAATATCGCGGGTTTTTTGCGACTCTTGCGGAATACGCGCCAGAATCTCGCCAACCGTTACCTGCTGGTTATCACGCACGGTAATCAGTGCGCCAACCGGGAACGAGATATTGACCGAGTGATCAGTACCGGCAATCTTGATCTCATCGCCTGCTTCGTTGAGGATCTTGATTTGCGGACGCATGACGATCTTGCCACCACGCGTCTTGGGCGTAATGACAACCAGCGTCGACAAGCCTGTTACATCATCGACCTGGCGGGCAACCGTAACGCCCTCGTCGATGTTCTCAAAGCGAACTGTACCGGCGTACTCTGACACGATGGGTCGCGTGAGCGGATCCCATGAAGCCAGACGTGCACCTGCCTTGACGACATCGCCATCGCCCACGGCAATCGTTGCACCGTATGGCACTTTATGACGCTCGCGTTCACGACGGTTATCGTCAAACACCACGATCTCGCCGGAACGCGAAATGGCGACACGTTCGCCTTTAGCGTTAGTGACATAGCGCAGGCCAATGGCAAAGCCGATGGTACCTGCAGACTTGGTCTCGACCGAACTGGCCAGGGCCGAACGTGATGCCGCACCACCAATGTGGAAGGTACGCATCGTAAGCTGCGTGCCAGGCTCACCAATGGATTGCGCAGCGATAACACCAATCGCTTCGCCACGGTTAACCATAGAGCCACGACCCAGATCACGACCATAGCAGTGTGCGCACAGGCCATGACGCGTTTCGCAAGTCAGCGGCGTACGGATCTTGACCTCGTCGATGCCGAGACTGTCGATGTACTCGACCGTGTCTTCGTCAAGCAGCGTGCCAGCCGTTACAGCGGTTTCCTGAGTTTCGGGGTTGACGATATCAATCGCCGCCACTCGACCCAAAATACGCTCGCGCAGTGGCTCAACCACTTCACCGCCCTCGATCAGCGCCTTCATGGTGTAGCCACGTGTCGTGCCACAATCCATTTCGGTAATGACCAGATCTTGCGTCACGTCGACCAGACGGCGGGTCAGGTAACCCGAGTTCGCCGTTTTAAGCGCCGTATCAGCCAGACCTTTACGCGCCCCGTGTGTAGAAATGAAGTACTGAAGTACGTTCAAGCCTTCACGGAAGTTGGCGGTAATAGGCGTTTCGATAATGGAACCGTCAGGCTTGGCCATCAGGCCACGCATACCAGCCAGCTGGCGGATCTGTGCAGCGGAACCCCGCGCGCCAGAGTCAGCCATCATGTAGATGGAGTTGAACGACTCTTGACGGACTTCTTCGCCGTGGCGGTCGGTCACAGGCTCGGTCGCCAGTTGCTCCATCATGGCCTTGCCGACCTTATCGCCAGCCTTGCCCCAGATGTCGACCACGTTGTTGTAGCGTTCTTGTCCAGTTACCAGACCTGACGAATACTGCTTGTCGATCTCTTTGACCTCTTTGCTGGCCTGGGCAAGAATACCTTCTTTGGCCGAGGGGATCAGCATGTCGCTCATGGCAATAGAAATACCGCCACGAGTTGCCAAACGGAAACCTGACTGCATCAGCTTGTCAGCAAAAATTACGGTGGCACGCAGGCCGCAGCGACGGAACGACTGGTTGATCAAACGCGAGATTTCTTTCTTCTTGAGCGCGCGATTAAGCACGGAGAAAGGCAGCCCTTGAGGCAAAATCTCGGAAAGCAAAGCACGGCCGACAGTGGTTTCGAAACGGCGCACGATAGGCTGCCATTGACCATTTTCGTCTTTTTCGTACTCAGGCAAACGCACGGTAACGCGAGATTGCAGCTCGACTTCGTGGTTGTCGTAAGCGCGCTGAACCTCTGCTACATCGGTGAAGAAAATGCCTTCGCCTTTGCCGTTAATACGCTCGCGAGTTGCGTAGTAAAGCCCCAGCACGATGTCTTGCGACGGCACGATGGAAGGCTCGCCGTTGGCCGGGAACAGTATGTTATTGGAAGCCAGCATCAGAGTGCGGGCCTCAAGCTGGGCTTCAAGCGACAGTGGCACGTGAACGGCCATCTGGTCACCGTCAAAGTCGGCGTTAAAGGCAGCGCAAACCAGAGGGTGAAGCTGAATGGCCTTGCCTTCGATCAGTACCGGCTCGAATGCCTGAATACCCAGACGGTGCAACGTAGGCGCACGGTTGAGCATAACGGGGTGCTCGCGGATCACCTCTTCGAGGATGTCCCACACCACAGGTTCCTGGCTCTCAACCAGCTTCTTGGCAGCCTTAATCGTGGTCGCCAAACCCATCATTTCAAGACGATTGAAAATAAACGGCTTGAACAGCTCAAGCGCCATCAGCTTGGGCAGACCGCACTGATGCAGTTTAAGCTGCGGGCCCACCACAATAACCGAACGGCCAGAGTAGTCAACACGCTTGCCCAGCAGGTTCTGACGGAAACGACCGCTTTTGCCTTTGATCATGTCGGCGAGCGACTTGAGCTGGCGCTTGTTGGCGCCTGTCATGGCCTTGCCGCGACGACCGTTGTCGAGCAGCGAATCAACCGACTCTTGCAGCATGCGCTTTTCGTTGCGCAAGATGATGTCTGGCGCCTTGAGCTCAAGCAGACGCTTCAGACGATTGTTGCGGTTGATGACGCGACGATAAAGGTCGTTCAGGTCGGACGTGGCGAAACGGCCGCCATCAAGCGGCACCAGCGGACGCAGTTCAGGCGGAAGCACCGGCAGCACTTCCATGATCATCCAGTCAGGCTTGATGCCCGACTTCTGGAAACCCTCAAGCACCTTGAGACGCTTGGAGATTTTTTTGATCTTGGCGTCTGATGACGTGGCCTTGAGTTCGGCGCGCAGGGTTTCTACGTCACGATCGATATCGATCGTGCGCAGCAACTCGCGAACGGCTTCAGCACCCATGAGTGCGTGGAAGTCGTCACCGTACTCTTCAGTCTTGGCGAGATAGTCATCATCGGACATGATCTGACCGCGCTTGAGCGGTGTCATGCCAGGTTCGATAACGCACCAGGCTTCGAAGTAGAGCACACGCTCAATATCGCGCAGCGTCATGTCGAGCACCATGCCCAGACGCGACGGCAGGCTCTTGAGGAACCAGATGTGCGCGACGGGGCTGGCCAGTTCGATATGACCCATACGCTCGCGGCGCACTTTGGCTACGGTAACTTCGACACCGCACTTTTCGCAGATAACACCACGATGCTTCAGGCGCTTGTACTTGCCGCAAAGACACTCATAGTCTTTGACTGGCCCGAAGATTTTGGCGCAGAACAAACCGTCACGCTCGGGCTTGAAAGTGCGGTAGTTAATGGTTTCGGGCTTGCGCACCTCACCATAAGACCACGACCGCACTTTCTCCGGCGATGCGATGCCAATTTTGATGGCATCGAATTGGTCATCTTGCGAGACTTGTTTAAATAAATCGAGTAGCGCTTTCATTATTTACGCTCCAGATCCATGTCCAGGGACAAGGATCGAATTTCTTTGACCAGAACGTTGAACGACTCGGGCATACCAGCTTCGATGACGTGGTCACCCTTGACGATGTTCTCGTACACCTTGGTGCGGCCGGCAATGTCATCAGACTTGACCGTAAGCATCTCTTGCAGCGTGTACGAAGCACCGTAGGCTTCCAGCGCCCAGACTTCCATCTCACCGAAACGCTGACCACCAAACTGGGCTTTACCACCCAGTGGTTGCTGCGTAACCAGCGAGTAAGGACCAGTAGAACGGGCGTGCATCTTGTCGTCAACCAGGTGATGCAACTTGAGGTAGTGCATGTACCCGATGGTGACCGGACGCTCGAACTGTTCACCGGTACGACCGTCGTAAAGCCAAGCCTGCGTACGCGTACCCGTAAGCTTGAGTTTTTCGGCGATGTCGTCAGGATAGGCAAGCTCGAGCATCTGGGTGATCTCTTCTTCGGTCGCACCGTCAAACACAGGCGTGGCAACCGGCAAGCCGCTCTTGAGATTACGCGCCATTTCAACCAGCTCGGTATCGGTAAGCCGCTCAAGGTGAGCACCCGAACCTGTGGTGTCGTAGACCTGTCCGAGATAGTCGCGCAGATCTTTAATCTGCAATGCTTTCTCGTCATCGATCATGTTGGCGATACGATACCCAATGCCCTTGGCTGCCCAGCCAAGGTGAACTTCGAGCACCTGCCCGACGTTCATACGCGAAGGCACGCCCAGCGGGTTAAGAACGATGTCGGCAGGCGTACCATCGGCCATGTGCGGCATGTCTTCGACAGGCGTAATGCGTGACACAACACCTTTGTTACCGTGACGGCCAGCCATCTTGTCGCCAGGCTGCAGACGACGCTTGACGGCCAGATACACCTTGATCATCTTGAGCACGCCAGGAGGCAGCTCGTCGCCCTGCGTAAGCTTCTTACGCTTTTCTTCGAAGGCCAGATCAAACTGGTGACGCTTCTGCTCGAGTGACTCTTTGGTCTGCTCAAGCTGTACGGCGTGCGCCTCGTCGGAAAGACGAATGTCAAACCACTGCCAGCGATCGAGGTCAGCCAGATATTCTTTGGAGATCTCGGTGCCTTTGGCCATCTTGCGCGGGCCGCCATTGACGACTTTGCCGACCAGGAACTTGCCAATACGATCAAAAGCGTCGTCTTCAACAATACGCAGCTGGTCATTGAGGTCTTGGCGATAGCGACGCAGTTCGTCATCAATGATGGACTGTGCGCGCTTGTCGCGATCAATGCCTTCACGCGTGAAGACCTGCACGTCGATAACCGTGCCGACCATGCCCGAGGGCACACGCAGCGACGTGTCTTTGACGTCAGATGCCTTCTCGCCAAAAATGGCGCGCAGCAGTTTTTCTTCTGGTGTGAGCTGGGTTTCGCCCTTGGGCGTTACCTTACCAACCAGCACGTCATCGGCACGCACTTCAGCGCCGATATAAACGATACCGGAGTCATCAAGACGATTAAGCTGAGTTTCAGCCAGGTTGCTGATGTCTCGCGTGATCTCTTCAGGCCCAAGCTTGGTGTCGCGCGCGACAACCGTGAGCTCTTCAATGTGGATGGACGTATAACGATCGTCGGCTACGATTTTCTCGGAGATGAGAATCGAGTCTTCGAAGTTATAGCCGTTCCAGGGCATGAAGGCGATAAGCATGTTCTGACCCAGCGCCAACTCGCCCAGATCGGTCGAAGCGCCGTCAGCCAGCACATCACCACGCGCTACCAGATCACCACGTTTGACGATGGGACGCTGGTTGATGTTGGTGTTCTGGTTGGAACGCGTGTACTTGATGAGGTTGTAGATGTCTACGCCCACTTCACCCGCGACGTTCTCGTCATCATTGACGCGAATAACCACACGCTCTGCGTCAACGTGATCAACCACGCCACCGCGACGTGCCTGCACCGTAGTGCCCGAGTCGACCGCTACGGAGCGCTCGATGCCGGTGCCAACCAGAGGCTTTTCAGGACGCAGGCAAGGAACAGCCTGGCGTTGCATGTTGGCGCCCATGAGCGCACGGTTGGCGTCATCATGCTCAAGAAACGGAATGAGCGATGCAGCGACCGAAACGATCTGTGAAGGCGCCACGTCCATGTAATGCACGTTGGACGGTGCCGTCAACATGGTTTCGCCTGCCTGACGGCACGCGACCAGATCGTCGGTAAACTGACCTATTTCGTCAAGATGCGCGTTGGCCTGTGCGATGACGTAGTTGCTTTCTTCGATAGCAGACAGATAGTCGATCTGTTCGCTGACCTTGCCGTCAATAATTTTGCGATAGGGCGTTTCGAGAAAACCATACTCATTGAGACGGGCGTACAGCGCCATCGAGTTGATCAGGCCGATGTTCGGGCCTTCAGGTGTTTCGATGGGGCACACGCGGCCGTAGTGAGTGGGATGCACGTCACGCACTTCAAAACCGGCACGCTCACGCGTAAGACCGCCAGGCCCGAGCGCCGAGACGCGACGCTTGTGCGTGATCTCGGACAATGGGTTGGTCTGGTCCATAAACTGCGACAGCTGGCTCGAACCAAAAAACTCTTTGATGGCCGCAGAGATAGGCTTGGAATTGATGAGATCGTGCGGCATGAGGTTTTCAGCCTCAGCCTGGCCCAGACGCTCTTTAACGGCACGTTCTACGCGCACCAGACCAGCACGGAACTGGTTCTCGGCAAGCTCGCCCACACAGCGCACACGGCGATTACCCAGGTGATCGATGTCATCGATCTGGCCACGGCCGTTACGCAACTCGACGAGCACCTTGATGGTTTCAAGAATGTCTTCATCGGTGAGTGTCAGCGGACCAGTGATGTCATCACCACGGCCCAGACGACTATTGACCTTCATGCGACCTACGCGTGAAAGATCATAAGCGTCTTCGTTGTAGAACAGGCGCTGAAACAAAGCCTCGACTGCATCTTCGGTAGGTGGCTCACCAGGACGCATCATGCGGTAGATAGCGACACGTGCAGCCATCTGGTCTGCGGTTTCGTCAGTGCGTAGCGTTTGCGAAATATAGCCGCCGCGATCCAGGTCGTTGATGTACAGCGTCTGGATGTTGCGTATGCCGGCAGCACGAATCTCGGCCAGCATGGTTTCGGTAATTTCGTCATTGGCATTGCCGATGACTTCGCCAGTTTCTTCGTTAACCAGTGCCTTGGCAAGCACCTGGCCAAGGAGAAAGTCTTCAGGTACCGACACGTATTCAATATTGGCGGCAGCCAGATCACGCAAATGCTTGGCATTGATACGCTTGTCTTTCTCGACAATGACCTTGCCGTCGCGATCGGTAATGTCAAAGTGAACGACTTCACCCTTCCAACGCTCAGACACGAACTCGAGCATGCCCCCTTCGTTCTGGATTTCGATATTGTCGAAATCAAAGAAGCAGGCCAGAATGGCTTCGGGCATCATGCCGATAGCTTTGAGCAATATGGTGACGGGCATTTTGCGTCGACGGTCGACGCGGAAGAACAGCACGTCTTTCGGATCGAACTCAAAGTCGAGCCACGAACCACGGTACGGAATTACCCGTGCCGAGAACAGCAGCTTGCCCGAACTGTGTGTTTTGCCTCGATCATGCTCAAAGAACACGCCGGGCGAACGGTGCAGCTGCGAAACAATGACGCGCTCAGTACCATTGATGACAAAAGAGCCCGTATTGGTCATGAGCGGGATTTCGCCCATGTATACTTCTTGCTCCTTGACCTCTTTGACCGTGGGCTTGCTAACTTCGCGGTCCATGAGCACCAGGCGCACCTTGGCACGCAGGGGCGACGCAAACGTCAGGCCCCGCATCTGGCATTCTTTGACGTCAAACACAGGCTCACCGAGCACGTAGCTTACGAACTCAAGGCGCGCCATCTGGTTATGGCTTACTATTGGAAAAATGGAGGTGAAAGCCGCTTGAAGGCCTTCATCTTTACGTTTGGAAGGTGTAGTATCCGCCTGCAAAAAAGTTATATACGATTGCAGCTGCGTCGCCAAAAGGTACGGGACGTCTTGAACGTCTTCACGCTTGGCGAAGCTCTTGCGTATGCGCTTTTTTTCGGTATACGAATAAGGCATGAGCACTCCGACTCGAGGGTTACATGGGCCGTCAACCACGGCCCTGGTTTACGACTCCAGAAAACCCAACTCGGGTAATAAATACCCACACTAAATTGCAGGTTTTCTGGAGACGCAAAAGCCCGGGGAAGGCAAACGCGCTCCCCGGGCAGGCAAGAAAAGTCTTACTTAAGTTCGACTTTTGCGCCAGCTTCTTCAAGCTTCTTCTGTGCTGCTTCAGCATCAGCCTTGGACAGGCCTTCTTTAACAGGCTTTGGTGCACCGTCAACCAGATCTTTGGCTTCTTTGAGGCCCAGACCGGTGATTTCGCGAACAGCTTTAATAACGCTAACTTTGTTGGCGCCAAATTCGTTCAGGAACACGGTAAATTCGGTCTGCTCTTCAGCAGCAGCAGCGGCAGCAGCAGGTGCAGCAACTGCAACAGCAGCGGCAGCAGCCGACACGCCGAACTTTTCTTCCATTTCAGTAATCAGCTCGGACAGCTCAAGCACGGTCATGCCGGCGATTGCGTCGAGGATTTCAACTTTGCTTAATGCCATTTTCAGAACTCCAGATATATATAAATGCCAGGGTTGGGTATCGCCCAGTTAAACGAAGACCAGACAAACCGCTTAAGCGGCTTCTTTCTGATCGCGCACAGCCGCGAGGCCGCGAACGAACTTGGTTGGAACTTCGTTGAGCGTACGCACAAATTGCGTGATAGGTGCCTGCATCGTACCCATAAGTTTCGCAAGCAACTCGTCGCGGGAAGGCATGGTGGCAAGAGCCTTGACGCCTTCTTGGTCAAGCAGGCTATTGGGCAATGCCCCGCCTTTGATGACCAGCTTTTCGTTGGTTTTTGCGAACTCAGCAAGTACTTTTGCCGCCGAAACCGGATCCGTGCTGACTGCATACATCAACGGACCGGAAAGCTGTTCGGCAATACCCTCGAAAGGGGTACCGGACAGTGCTCGACGAACTAGCGTGTTTTTGAGAACACGCAGATACACGCCTGACTCACGCGCGTTTTTGCGCAATACGGTAACGGAGGCGACGTCCAGACCACGGTACTCTGCGATAATGATCGATTGAGCCTTCGCGATTTCTGCGTTGACTTCTTCGATAACTACCGCTTTCTCTTCACGATTGAGACTCACGGTTTGAACACTCCATCTAACGACACACAAGAGGGTCTCGTGTGTCTACCGAATGCGGCGCACCTGGTCGAGTTCTTCAAACTACAAGAATTCTTCCATGGGCGCCGTCTGCGCTGGACCCAAGCACAAGTAGCCTTGGAATTAAGCTCTGGATAAGGCGTGATGACATAGCATCTTGTCTTGTCGCAGGGCTCCAGCGGTCTTTGACAGCAATGTCTGGAGAAACCCCCAGACACAGCCCAAAGTCTGTTTACCTCGTGGGCTTGATTAGCCAGCGAGTGAAGCTACTTCTATACGCGCACCGCCACCCATGGTGGACGACACAGCGAGCTTGCGCATGTAAATGCCCTTGGCAGCCGTAGGACGTGCCTTGTTCAGGGCTTCGACCAGCGCATTAAGGTTGCTTTGCAACTGCTCAACCTCGAACGAGGCGCGGCCAATGGTGGCATGAATAATGCCAGCCTTGTCAGTGCGGTACTGCACTTGACCGGCTTTGGCGTTTTTCACGGCCGTAACCACGTCGGGCGTAACCGTACCAACCTTGGGGTTAGGCATCAGGCCACGTGGGCCCAGGATCTGACCCAAAGCACCCACGACACGCATGGCGTCTGGTGATGCAATGACGATGTCGAAATCCATCTGGCCGCCCTTGATGGCTTCAGCCAGGTCTTCCATACCGACGATGTCAGCGCCTGCTGCTTTGGCCGCTTCGGCTTTTTCGCCTTGGGTAAAGACAGCAACGCGTACCGACTTACCGGTGCCTGCTGGGAGAACCACCGAACCACGAACGATCTGGTCGGATTTTTTAGGGTCTACGCCCAGCTGCACAGCGATGTCGATGGACTCATCGAACTTGGCAGTGGCGGTGTCTTTAACCAGCGCCAGAGCTTCGGCAACCGGGTAAAACTTATTGCGATCGATTTTGGCGGCAATAGCGGCCGCGCGCTTGCTCAACTTGGCCATGCTTATACCCCTTCAACCGTAATGCCCATGCTGCGGGCTGTGCCGGCTACCGTACGCACGGCAGCGTCAAGATCAGAAGCCGTCAGGTCGGGCTGCTTGGTCTTGGCGATTTCTTCTGCCTGAGCGCGAGTCAGTGTGCCAACCTTATCAAGGTGAGGACGGGCCGAACCTTTTTGCACACCACTGGCCTTTTTGATCAGGATAGTGGCAGGCGGCGTCTTCATGATGAAGGTGAAGCTCTTGTCTGCGTAGGCGGTAATGACCACAGGAATCGGCAGACCGGGCTCAACGCCCTGTGTCTTGGCGTTAAACGCCTTGCAGAATTCCATGATGTTCAGACCGCGCTGACCCAGCGCCGGACCGATAGGGGGTGATGGATTTGCCTTACCAGCTGGTACTTGCAGCTTGATAAAGCCAACGATTTTCTTCGCCATGCTTTACTCCTTGCGGGTGATAACGCCAAGCCATACGTGATGGCAGGCTCCCCGGGGTTGAAAATTCAGGTTTTTTCGACCTGACCAAAATCGAGTTCGACAGGGGTGGCACGGCCAAAAATGGTGACCGATACACGCACTTTGCTTTTCTCGTAATTGACGTCTTCAACGTTACCGTTGAAGTCGGCAAAGGGACCTTCTTTGACGCGGACCATTTCGCCCACCTCAAACAGAACTTTGGGTTTGGGCTTTTCGACGCCCTCTTCCATTTGCGAAAGAATCTTCTCAACTTCGCGCTCTGAAATCGGTGCTGGTCGGTTACCTGAGCCGCCTAAAAATCCTGTAACCCGATTGGTGTTTTTTACCAAGTGCCAGGTTTCATCAGTGAGATCCATCTCAACCAGAACATAGCCTGGGAAAATACGGCGCTCAGTGATGGATTTTTTTCCGCCCTTGATTTCAATGACTTCTTCAGAGGGGACCAGGATGCTTCCAAAAGAGGTTTGCAGCCCGGCACGCTCGATACGCTCTACGAGCGCCTTGTGCACGCTTTTTTCCATACCGGAATAAACGTGGACGACATACCAGCGTTTGCTCATGTGTGCCCTTTATTTCCAGCCTAGTAGCAAACCGTAGATGATCCACTCTAGCGATTTGTCAACGACCCAGAGCATGATGCCCATGGCAATGACGAATGCAAAAACAATGCCCGTCATCTGCGTGGCTTCTTTGCGCGTCGGCCACACAACACGTTTGACTTCGTTGTATGAATCGCGCCCGAAGCTAAGTGTGCGCCTACCTGGCTCACTGAACCAGGCGATAATGGCAGCGACAACCAAACCACCAATAAACACGCCAACGCGGGCGAACGTGGGCTGGCCTTCGAGCATCGAATAGCCGACTATGCCTGCTACGATAACGAGCACAGCGAGGCCCAGCTTTAGGCGATCTGCTGTGCTGGTTACGGTTTCTACATTGCTGTTAGACATATTTCGGCTTATGGCGCAGCCCCGATGGCTACGATGTGACTAAATGTCTGGCAGGGGCAGTAGGAATCGAACCTACAACCTTCGGTTTTGGAGACCGACGCTCTGCCAATTGAGCTATACCCCTAGACTCTGAAAGCGATGGCGTTTACACACCAACGCTTTTTCGAACTTTTTGGCCGGATATACCACCCGGCCGGTCAAGCAATACTTACTTGAGGATCTTGGCTACAACGCCTGCACCAACAGTACGACCACCTTCGCGAATAGCGAAACGCAGGCCTTCTTCCATGGCGATCGGTGCAATCAGGCTAACCTTCATGGACACGTTGTCACCTGGCAGAACCATTTCTTTGTCGGCCGGCAGCTCAATCGTACCCGTTACGTCGGTAGTACGGAAGTAAAACTGTGGACGATAGCCCTGGAAGAACGGCGTATGACGGCCACCCTCGTCTTTGGACAAAATGTACACTTCAGCGTCAAAGTCTGTGTGCGGCTTGATCGAGCCGGGCTTGGCCAGAACCTGACCACGCTCGACGTCTTCACGCTTGGTACCGCGCAGCAACACACCCACGTTATCGCCTGCCTGACCCTGGTCGAGCAGCTTGCGGAACATCTCAACGCCCGTGCAGGTCGTTTTGATGGTGTCTTTGATACCAACCACTTCGATTTCTTCGCCAACCTTGACAATGCCACGCTCGATACGACCGGTAACCACCGTGCCGCGACCCGAGATGGAGAACACGTCTTCAACAGGCATCAGGAATGCGCCGTCAATGGCACGCTCAGGCGTAGGAATGTAGTTGTCCAGCGCATCGGCCAGCTGCATGATGGCTTGCTTGCCCAGAGGACCTTCGTCACCCTCAAGAGCCAGCTTGGCCGAACCCTTGATGATGGGCGTATCGTCGCCCGGAAAGTCGTACTTGGAGAGCAGCTCGCGCACTTCCATTTCGACCAGCTCAAGCAGCTCTTCGTCATCAACCATGTCAGCCTTGTTCAGGAACACGATGATGTAAGGCACGCCCACCTGGCGCGACAGCAGGATGTGCTCACGCGTTTGCGGCATGGGGCCGTCAGCGGCCGAAACCACCAGAATAGCGCCGTCCATCTGCGCTGCGCCGGTGATCATGTTTTTGACATAGTCAGCGTGGCCCGGGCAGTCTACGTGTGCGTAGTGACGTGCCTTGGTTTCGTACTCAACGTGCGAGGTGTTGATCGTGATGCCGCGCGCTTTTTCTTCGGGCGCTGCGTCGATCTGGGCGTAGCCCTTGGCTTCGCCACCGAATGCCGTCGAAAGCACTGTCGTGATCGCTGCCGTCAGCGTGGTCTTGCCGTGGTCAACGTGCCCGATCGTACCTACGTTGACGTGCGGTTTGGTCCGTTCAAACTTGCCTTTTGCCATGGCTGACTCCTGACGATGGATTGAGCTATAAATAAAATGTGTGGTGCCCATGACGCGGATCGAACGCGTGACCTCTCCCTTACCAAGGGAGTGCTCTACCACTGAGCCACATGGGCAACTATCAAATGCTTCTCGCTATACAGCGAAACCTAAATAAACTTACTGGAGCGGGTGAAGGGAATCGAACCCTCGTCATCAGCTTGGAAGGCTGTTGCTCTACCATTGAGCTACACCCGCGATAGATTCATTTCACCCGCTGCACCCTGGCCATTTTTTAAAAATGGCCAGAGAGCCAGCATAACGTGTTTGGTGGTGGGAGTTGGATTCGAACCAACGTAGGCGCAAGGCCAACAGATTTACAGTCTGCCCCCTTTAACCACTCGGGAATCCCACCGGAAGCGAACTGCGAATTATGCAAGTTTTTTTCGACTGTGTCAAATGGATCTATTCAAAATATCTATTTGACTGTCAGATAAAGCCCACGATCTAAAACCAGGTCAGGCCAATAGCAATAATGGCACCCGTAATAAATAGCTGAATCAGGCAATACCCCATGATATCTTTTGCCTTCAGACCAGCAATGGCGAGTACTGGCAAGGCCCAGAATGGCTGCAGCAGATTGGTCCATGCATCGCCCCAGGCGACGGCCATGGCTACACGTGGTATTTCAGCACCCAGCGCCTGAGCACTGGCAATAACGACGGGGCTTTGCACAGCCCACTGCCCGCCACCCGAAGGCACAAACACGTTGACGATGCCGGCGCTGAGAAACGTCCAGAACGGCAGGCTGGTTGCCGTGGCAAAAGAGGTAAGCCAGTCAGACAGGCTTGCAGCCAGGCCCGAATGCATGATGATGGCCATGATGCCGGCATAGAAAGGGAACTGGATGACAATGCCCGACGTGCCTTTTATGGCTTCGTTAAGACTATCGAGTAGTCGACGCGCATTACCGTGCAGAATAATCGCCAAAAACAGAAAGGTGAAGTTGATAACGTTAAGATTCAGCCCACCATTGCGCACAACATAATAGTTGAACAGATAGGCCAAACCGGCAACGCCAATAAGCATGGACAGCACCATGCTGTTTTCAAGACGGGCGGCCGGGCGATCGTCTGCAACAATAGAGGCTTTGTTTTCCTCGAGTACGCTGCGATCGACATAAACACTGTCTTTCTCGTCCGGCATCATCAGCCGGTTAACCAGTGGTACCGCAATAAATATGGCAAGGACGATGAGCAGGTTGAACGATGAAAAAATGGTATCGCTCGTGCTGATCAAACCAATTTTATCTTGCTGAAAATGCGCTTCAGTGGCGATGGTCAGGGGAATTGAACCCGCCAGGCCGCCATGCCACACGATAAAGCCAGAATATGCACTGGCGACCAACAAGCGGTAATCAACCCGAACGGTTCGCGCAAGCTCTTTGGCAAACAGGGCACTGACGACCAGACCAAAGCCCCAGTTAATCCAGTTGGCTATCAAGGCGACTACGGTCACCAGAATAATCGCTGCGCCTGGCGTTTTGGCCACTAATGCTAGCGTGGACAGTACGCGTTTGATTACGGGCGTACTGGCCATCATGTATCCGGCCACCAGAACCAGTACCATCTGCATCGTAAATGCCAGTAAACCCCAAAAGCCGTCGCCCCACATCGTGACAACTTCCATGGGGGTTTTGTGTTCGATGGACACTGCCGCGATACCTGCCAGCAGCGTAAGCAGCACAACAAAAATATACGGATCCGGCAGATAGCGCTCGACCAACTTGACCGATGTACGGGACAAGGCCTTAAACATTGTTTTTTTCTCCATCCGTGCTCACGGATCTGAAGGCAGGCGCCATCGACCCGGGCAGGTTGACGATTGAATGAGTGGATTGAATGAGTAAATAGCCGGGATATATCGTGCAGTGGCGATTTATGACGTAGTCAATTTATTATCTCGCCCATGCTGTGGCCCCCGGATGCGTGCCGATACTATCATGCGGCACTGCACAAATCGGTTTCAAACACCAAGGGTTTACCCTAGTGCTTTAATCATAAAATGGGTTCAATAAGTCACTCGGAGAATAATGAGTCGTTGTATATCAAGCCTTCCCGCTCAGGGTAGTACATGCCCGATTTGTCTGTGAAACAAGCCCAGGAGGCACAAACTGAGGAAATCCGCGCGAGGCGGCTCCAGCTTTGGGACAGTGCTGGGTAGTGCTGGGTAGTGCTGGGTAGTGCTGGGATAGGCCTGGGATAGGCCTGGGATAAACCTGGGATAAACCTGGATATGCCCGGATAAGCAAGAATAGTCACGGATAGCTTTGATTAGCTATGGTGTGGTTCTGTCGTCTGACAAAAAAACAGGGCTTAATATTGCGCCCTGGTTACTCCGACATCTCAATCTTTACTGCGCAAACGCTCGCTTGTTGCTGCAGCCTTGGAGATACAAGGCATTCACTCCACCACACCAGCCAGTCCTTGCCGCTCGAGCAAGGCATTAAGGTGATCCCAGCCATGAAAATCAATAAGCAGCTGGCCTTTGTTTTTAGCACCTATTTTGAGTGTGACCCGTGTACCGAGATGATCAGACAACGCCTCTTCAAGCCGCTTGGCATCACCTGATTGTGCCACTGACTTGCGCGCAGGCTTGGCAGCACCCTCTTCAGCCTCACGCACCGTACGCGCCACCAGTTTCTCGGCTTCTCGCACTGATAGACGCCGCGCTATGATTTCGTTGGCCAGAAGGATTTGGGTGGCTGCATCAACCGCCAGCAAGGCGCGAGAATGACCCATATCGATATCCCCGGCGAGAAGCATGGTCTGCACGGGTTCGGCGAGGTTCAGCAGCCTGAGCAGGTTGCTTGTAGCCGAGCGCGAACGCCCTATGGCCTGGGCAGCCTGCTCATGGGTTAGGTCAAACTCGTCAAGCAGACGGCGTACACCATGTGCTTCTTCCAGTGGGTTGAGATCTTCACGCTGAATGTTTTCGATCAGCGCCATGATGGCGGCATTCTCGTCGGCTACTTCCCGCACAAGCACAGGAACTTCTTTCAGCCCGGCAAGCTTCGCCGCCCGGAATCGCCGTTCGCCAGCAATAATTTCGTATTTTCCACTTTTGCCATCCAGCGGACGAACCAGGATGGGCTGCATCACACCTTGGGTACGAATGGAGTCGGCCAACTCGGCAAGCGCACCCTCGTCCATGCGTGTACGAGGCTGGTATTTGCCAGCCTGAAGCATTGTGAGCTTGAGCGCAGACGGCTGGGTGGGTTCGCTTGCGGGCTTGCCCAGTGTATCGATTACTTTTGCGTCTTCACCCAGAAGCGCATCGAGACCGCGCCCGAGGCCTTTCGGTTTTTTTGTTGCCATGTCGGTTCCTGTTGTGGGGTTACAGACGAGGACGCGCCTGCTGACGCAGCGCCTCTTTTTTAACCCGTTTAATCAATTCGTTTCCAAAGTCGATATAGGCTTTGGCGCCGCGGGAGTTTTTGTCGTAAACAATGCCCGGCATACCATGGCTAGGTGCCTCAGCCAACCTGACGTTACGCGGGATGACGGTTTCAAACACCCGGCTGCCGAAATGGCTTTCGATCTGAGCTGAAACTTGCTGCTGAAGTGTGACCCGCCCATCGAACATGACTCGCAACAGGCCAATAAGCTGAAGCTCAGGGTTGATGTTGTTGTAAACACGCTTGATGGTGTTAACAAGATCTGACAGCCCTTCGAGTGCAAAATACTCGCACTGCATGGGAATGATGACCCCGTGAGCTGATGCCAGCCCGTTTAGCGTCAACAATGAAAGCGTGGGTGGGCAATCGATGAGAATAAAGTCGTACTCATCCACGACGTGTGCAATAGCTTGCTTGAGCTGTTTTTCACGCTCTTCCATCTGGATGAGGTCAATTTCGGCACCAGAAAGCTCTCGGTTCGCCGGCAAAACGTCGTATCCGCCAGATTCAGACGGAACACGTGCTTCAGTGATTGATGTATCACCGATAAGCACCTGGTACAGGTTTTTTTCGACCGTGTTCTTGTCTACGCCGCTTCCCATGGTGGCGTTGCCCTGCGGATCGAGATCGATCAAAAGCACCCGCTTGCGCATTGCAGCCAGAGCGGCGGCAAGATTAATTGCCGTCGTGGTTTTGCCCACACCGCCCTTCTGGTTGGCTATGCAGAATATGGTAGCGGTGTTGTTACTAATGCTCATACGTTTCCTTGGCGACTCATCCAGACCAGACAACGCTGGGCGTTTAACTCGGGTACCTGCAGCGGTTCAATATGATCAACCTGCCAATCTGTTTGCTGGTGTAGTGTATCTATTTCTTCGTCGGGTGAGCGCCCCTTCATTGCCAACAAATGGCCATTTACAGCCACGTGGCGGCCCGCTAGCGTCGCAAAATCAACGAGTGAGGCAAAGGCTCGCGATATTACGATATCTGCGTCATAGGGCTGTATCGCCTCTACACGCTGGTGTACTGCGTGCAGATTGGGCAACTTCAGCACGCCACTTACCTGCCGTACGAATGCCATTTTCTTTTCAACGGCATCAATACAATAGACGCGGCACTCTGGCCGCATAAGTGCCAGAATGACACCAGGTAGACCGGCACCAGAGCCTACGTCTACGATAGTGAAATTTGATACTGTATTTTTATACAGTATATTACTAATTGGCGTCAGCACAGACAGGCTGTCAAATACATGTTGTACCAACATCTGTTCGGTATCACGTAGCGCAGTAAGATTATAGGTACGGTTCCAGCGAACAAGCTGGTTTATATAGGCCACCATAGCATCAGCTTGGGTCTCGTTGATTTCAAGACCCATGGCTGCGCCTGCCGCAATAATTCTGTGCGGATAATTATCAGTGCTGGACATCAGGCTGCTTTTTTTCCGTGCTGCATGCGTTTAATGTGAATCAGCAATAAAGAGATTGCTGCTGGCGTTACACCGGATACGCGGCCGGCCTGGCCTATGGTTTCTGGTCGTATGGCTTTTAGCCTGTGCTTTACTTCTATTGACAACCCGTTAATAGCATCGTAATCGAAACCATCCGGAATGCTCTGCGCTTCGTAGCTTGCATGACGTCGAACTTCTTCTTCCTGCTTAGCCACATAGCCAGCGTATTTAACTTGAATCTCTACCTGTTCGGCCGCAACGGTGTCTTCAACGCCCGGCCCTGCAATTGGCTTTCCTTCAGCATTGGCAATCGTCATCAGTTTTTCGTAGCTGATCTGCGGTCTTTTCAGTAAGTCATGCAGCGAATATTCTCGTTCGAGCGGCTTACCGAACAATTCTTCTTCGGCGTGCGCTGCAAGCGTGCGCGGATGTACCCACGTAGACTTGAGCCTTTGGATTTCACGGGCAACCATATCGCGCTTGCGATTGAACGCGTCCCATCGCACATCGTCGACAAGACCCAGCTCGCGGCCCTGTTCGGTCAGTCGGAAATCGGCGTTATCTTCGCGAAGGCTAAGGCGGTACTCGGCCCGCGAGGTAAACATACGGTAAGGCTCTGTGACGCCGCTTGTTATCAAGTCATCAACCAGCACACCCAAGTAGGCTTCATGACGCTTAGGCCACCAAGGTTCTTCACCACGCGTCTGACGGGCAGCGTTAAGACCTGCCAGCAAGCCTTGAGCAGCAGCTTCTTCGTACCCTGTTGTTCCGTTGATCTGGCCGGCAAAAAACAGCCCTTTTATCGACCTGGTTTCAAGTGTCGCGCTGAGTTCACGTGGATCAAAGTAATCGTATTCGATTGCATAACCGGGGCGGGTAATAACGGCGTTTTCCAACCCCTTTAACGACCGCACGAGTGCGAGCTGAATATCAAACGGTAGACTGGTTGAAACCCCGTTTGGGTAGATCTCACGCGTACTAAGCCCTTCTGGCTCCAGAAAGATCTGATGGCTGGTTTTATCTGCGAAGCGATGGATTTTATCTTCTATAGAAGGACAATAGCGCGGGCCAATACCCTCTATGGTGCCAGAATCACTGTACATGGGCGAGCGGTCGAGCCCCGACCGAATAATATCGTGTGTACGTTCGTTAGTGTGAGTGATCCAGCAAGGGAGTTGTTCCGGGTGAAGCGCCGCTGACCCCATATAAGAAAAATGAGGAACGGGATCAAAATCACCGGCCTGTTCCTGAGTAAGGCTAAAGTCAATAGTACGCGCGTCTATCCGCGGAGGCGTACCAGTCTTTAATCTGCCTTGCGGCAAGTTCATTTCGCGTAGACGATGCCCCAGTGTAATGGAGGGTGGATCACCGGCACGTCCGCCCGAATAATGATCAAGCCCCACGTGGATCAAACCATTTAAAAAGGTGCCAGCAGTAAGTACAACAGCTTTACCTTTAAATTGCAGGCCAATTTTTGTACTTGCTCCAACCACCCTATCACCTTCCAGCATCAAGTCTTCAACCGATTGCTGGAAGATTGTTAGATTTTCCTGATTCTGCAGAATCGTACGTATTGCTTTTCTGTATAGCGATCGATCAGCCTGAGCGCGGGTCGCGCGCACAGCTGGCCCCTTGGACCGATTCAGAATACGGAATTGAATGCCAGCAAGATCAGTCGCGTACGCCATTGCTCCGCCCAACGCATCAATCTCTTTGACCAGGTGCCCTTTCCCGATACCTCCGATCGAAGGATTGCAAGACATCTGGCCTAGCGTTTCCATATTATGCGTAAGCAATAGAGTGCGAGCGCCCGTACGAGCAGCAGCAAGTGCTGCCTCAGTACCTGCGTGACCGCCACCAACTACGATGACATCGAATTCTTCGGGATAAATCATTTCATTAAAGCCTGAGCATGCCTGTGAGCGCCAATTATACCGCCCGAGTTAGGGGCGCAATAAATATGTTCCACGTGAAACATTACTGAGGCTGCCTAGGGTATCAGACTGCTCTGTGAGTAATGACCGGGGAAAGTGTTTTGTGCGTACCAAGATTCAAATTATCTTCGAGTCATGGTGACCGGTAAATATGGAGATAAGAAACTTATATCTATCGCTCCAATGCTAGCGTTTAGGTATAAGGTTGAAAAATGTGTTAATTGAATATCCGCATCAAAATGGGGACCAACCCGCACTTTTAATTCTGCACTGATATGTTTCACGTGAAACATTGTAGATATCAGGTAAAAACGCACGACACTCTACAGTTTAACAACTTCAACAGAAAATTATCTGTATTGTTAAATAACGAAACACTCCAACCCCAAGTTGCGGCACAGGCTTATTCATTGATGCTAAATGTAACTATAAGAAACATGATCGATAGACGTATACATTTAGAAAATAGTAATGCTCACAGTCACAGTCACAGCTACAGCAGCAGTTAAAACTAAATTTTTTTGATGTTTGATGGCCGCCCATTCATAGCTATCAAAATCGCCTCATCGGGTATTCAACATGACATACCCAGCAGTCTGACGCCAGGCTAAACAACGATGTTTCACGTGAAACATTACATTTATCCCAATGCAGGCATGCATGGAAAATAGTCCACATAAAATGAACTGTAATAAGACTCCGGCTTATCTAGTAGTCTTTCATTTTCGAAATCCATGTAGACGTACGTGTCGACGTTAAAAAATTAGGCTAGCGTGTTCAAGTAGGGAGACTAACTTCAGTTCTACATCAGAGCATCTTTACCCTGATACCTAACCTTAACGACGGTTCAGCGTTTGTTGTGAAACCACTTTGCCTCATGACTAGAAATAGGAGCACGCAGCAATCTTGCACGTTATTAAAAAATAATCATCAATTTCTATGCTTGCAATGTTGTCGCGATTATTGAGCGTTGGAGGTAACGACGATAATAGTCGCCGACTACAAAAATTAGGTACCAGGTGCCACATGCCCAATTCGGCGGCCTACTTTAGCGGGACGAGTGACTGGCTGGAATGCTAGGTATAGGGTGCCAGATACTGGGTGTTAGGTGCCAGGTGCCAGGTGTTAGGTGCCAGGTGCCAGGTGCCAGGTGTTAGATGCTAGGTGTCAGCTACTAGGTGTCAGCTACTAGGTGCTGCGTTGCAGATCACTGCTTACCCGGTACTCGTCAATGAACATCAAAGTCCCGGCAGGGCGGCTAAGAATATGAAAGCGGTAAGGCGACCGAGCTTACATAAGCCAATCTACAAAGTGTTTTTCTCACGCATTAGCCATAGAACAGATTGAATGAGAAGCTAACATAACAAGCTCAAACAACAGTACCCAAAAACTTAACCACTATCTAATAGATCACTTAGTGATGCCGGCTTGATACTCAGGATACGGGTCGAGGAACGCAGTTGTATTCTGTATTTTAGTTTCAATCATTGGCGTACGTGATACCTGCGCTAAATCCGACACCATTAGGTGGATGACGCTTATAAGTGAAAGGCCTCAGCCCGTATGCGTTTCAATAAATATTGATTGAGAGCAAAGCAGACGGGGAGGGTATCTGCAGAGTTCTCGCCAATCCTGTAGTACTAACGCAAGATGAGTGCGGTTATTTTTAGCGTATTAAGTAAGTCTACTCATTGTTGAGTACTCATGAAACGACATATTCACATATTGATCAACTGGCGTGCCTCTTCACTCTTTGATTAGGCCGCTTGTTTCACGTGAAACAATCAAAAGGGACGCAGTAAGCTTTCAATGGTGAACACGTGTTGTTTGTTTCACGTGAAACAAAATCTCGCCATAAGACATTTAGAATACACACACTGATAAAAACGGAATTCATGTTACTAGTTACGCGGTGGATAAGCCTGTGGACAACCAGTGCAAAGCATGTGCACAACCTTCGCACTAGGTACCGCAAGAATAATCAGTAGTATCGATCCGCACAGCAAGCTTTCCGGTTCGAGTGCTGAGTACTTTACGCCGACTAGTAACTCAATATGGCTTCTCGTTGGCTACTATCCAGACGGACGAAGATTAATGTGCATGGATAAGGAATGAGATCCGATTATCAGCAGAGCATAAATACGACCCCTATACGGGTGACGTAATCTTAAGTAGTGATGTGACTTTTGATGGTCCACTGCAATAGATAGCTGACAAAATCCTAAGAGGAACTTCATCTTTACGTCCCAGCCTGCCATTGCAATCATCTATTCCCTGATTCTAGATCATTGGTTATAGAACAGGCTTTATATCTATCATGTAGAAAAAAATAAAGGGAAAATTCGTACCTTCATTTTTGTATTCTTCTGTCTGTATTCTTCTGTCTGTATTCTTCTGTCTGTATTCTTCTAGCTGTATTCTTCTAGCTGTATTCCTCTGTCTGTATTTCTCTGTCTCTCTTTCCTTATCTGTATCCCCTATTTGCATATCCCGCGACCATAATTCAGATTTGCACTACCAGAGCGCCATTTACATATGGGGTTTATCACTAAGCGCGGCACGCATTATTGCCATACAGATCAAAAAGCCGACTTAGCGGACACGGGAGAATTTCGTCAGAGCGAAACAATGTCATGAATAAAACTGACGATCACACATTCAATGGTGTTCAGAGATTCAGGCAAGCGTGACGGAAGCAGCCAATAAGTAGAGTGGGGGAGCAGTTGATCCACGGTATACGCCAGAACATGCAAGACACGAATAGCCGGCGAGACACAGCTACAGGCCGACCAAAGTGCCTTCCTGGCCGCAGGAGAGCAGCCCGTTCAGATACTCAGCAAATGAGTAACTCAGCAAGGAGGGAGACATCGTTTGGGGTGCTGCGTACCTCGTATTCTTAGGGATTGAACATTCGCATTGCTGCTGGCAGCAAGCACTGGTTTTCCACAATATGCCCACTCATTATCCACAGACTTATCCACATTATGAGTTACTGTTGAGAAGCTTCTTGAATGTGGGCACACTTTTCTAAGCAGAACGCCCATCATTTCTTGTGGCGTGGGGGTAGGAGCCTGCAACATCACTGCACAACCACCTGGTCTGCGCCACTTCGTCTAGATCAAAGAGCTTCGTGGTTAAGAATCAGCTTGGCAGCATCTTTTATCCGGTTCATGCCCGGTAACTCGCAATACTGCTCCACGCTTGGTTAACTAGAGCGGACGAATCTCGGCAGCTTGGGGGCCTTTCGGGCCGTCATTGACTTCGAACTCAACCTCTTGGCCTTCATTAAGGCTTCGATAACCACGGCCAACAATTGCAGAAAAATGCGCGAATACGTCGGCTCCACCTTCGTCGGGAGTTATAAAACCAATGCCTTTATCGGCATTGAACCACTTGACTTTACCCTTCTGAGCCATGTTATAGCGTCCTAAAATTAAACAAAAAATTCGGTGCAACCAAGAACACCAATACCAACCGCATGGCTATCAATCAGAAAACTGAAAACTGAAAACTGAAAACTGAATATTATTCGACTATATTCTGGACGAGTAATCACTTATTGTAATACTGGCGTAAAGCTTGATTAAAACAGCCGCCGTGAAAATAACCACGAACTATAGATTTATAAAATGCTAGTTTACCCAAATGTGGTATTTTTTTTGTCAGCGAAAAAATATTCTCAAATAACGCAGGTGCAATATCAATACGTTTATATTAGGGTTTGTTAGTTCCTAATATTTTCCTAATCAGTCCATTAAACAAATCAAGAATATGAAACTAATATCTAAGCTGCCAGATGTGGGCACCACCATATTTACCGTAATGAGCCAGCTGGCAACCGATCACCAAGCGATTAACTTGGGGCAAGGCTTTCCCGACTTTAACCCCGATGAAAGACTTCTTGATCTGGTAAACCAGGCCATGCGGGAAGGGCACAATCAATACCCACCCATGGCAGGCATACCTGCTTTGCGGCAGGAAATTTCGAGCAAACTCGAATCTCTGCATGGCCATTACTACGACCCAGAAACCGAAGTAACTGTTACTGCGGGAGCCAGCGAAGCCTTAATGGCAAGTATTCAGGCCTTCGTGCATCCCGGCGATGAAGTAATTGTCATCGAGCCGTTTTATGACCTGTACATACCGGCTATCCAGCTTGCCGGTGGCATCCCGGTTGTTGTATCCATGATTGCACCGACACTCACTACGCCGATCTACCAGGTTGATTGGCAACGTGTACGTGATGCAATTACCAGCAAAACTCGCATGCTGGTGATTAATTTTCCGCATAACCCAACTGGCATCCGTCTTGAGCAATCTGATCTCGACAGCCTTGAGCAAATCGTGGCGGCTACCGATATTTTGGTGCTTTCGGATGAGGTTTATGAACATCTGGTCTTTGACGGGTATGAGCATTTAAGCCTTGCCCGTAATCCGATCATAGCGGCGAATGCGATTACGGTGTTTTCCTTTGGTAAAACTTACAGTGCTACAGGATGGAAAATTGGTTATTGCTGCGCGCCCAAGGCGTTGATGGCTGAAATACGAAAGGTTCATCAATTTATGGTCTTTACGGTGACGTCACCAATGCAGTACGCGATTGCTCACTACATGAAAGATTCGAAGCCATACCTGGCGCTTGCTGGCTTTTATCAGCAAAAGCGCGATCGCCTGAGCCAAGGCCTGCAAAAAAGCCGGTTTCGAGTTTTGCCAAGCCAAGGTACGTTTTTTTTACTGGCTGACTACAGCGAGATTTCAGACATGCATGAAGCTGATTTTGCTCGTTGGTTGACCACGGAACATGGTGTTGGTGTGATCCCTGTTTCAGCATTTTATCGACAACCTGATGCGCTGACATCGAACCACAACCTGGCTCGATTCTGCTTTGCAAAACGGGACGATACGTTGAACACAGCCATTGAAAAGCTCGCAAGTGTTTGAAAAAAAAAAGGTTTAGCAGACTTAAGGAAACCAGACAGGTTTGTGGTTTTCCGACCTGACGCAGTATAGCCCTGTGTTTGAAGTTGTAAATCAGGCTGGCTGGCTGGCAAGGGGTTAGGTTTTATATAACTTCTTTTATTTCATACTGATAGTAATAATGGGTGTCTGTGGATAAGTGGCATAACTCAATAAAGTCTATTTAAATCAAGCTTTTAGAGTACGTTTTTACTTGGGTATAAGCACGGTTTATCTCGGGGATGGATTGCGGATAACTTTTTGACTCGTCTTCCAATCATGAGTTATGCGTTAGTCATCAACAGGCTATTCACAGTTGCTCGCCCCAGTAGTTATCCACAGGCCGTGTTGATGGAAACAGGAAAAAGTAGCAGCTGTTTATTTTGAAACCAATTGTAAATTAATTGACGATTTCGAGGCTTATTTGCCGAAAAATTTGATGCGTACAGCCATTGAACACAGTCTTGTGGGCGTATTCGTTTTTTTATAATTCATCCGTAAACCACTGTTATCTTGGTTGTTTTTTGCATAGTGGCGGTTATTACCGTAAGGTTTGTAGAGCTTTAGAAGTGCGATGATGCGGTGGCTGTTTGGTAAGCTGTAGTCTGTTGAGCAAGCAGAGAGCTTCCAGACGCAGTAGGCAGCGCAACGACACAGGGTAGGCAGCACATACAGGCGTATGCCGCCTGTGCTCCTTAGTCAGTCATGAGCCGGGGTAACAGGATGAGCACGCGATATGACGTAGCTGGGCCTCAGGGCATGTTTGAACCAGGATCTGGCGATAGGGTGCTGGCCAACAAACTGGGCATTACCTTGCCGTCTGATATGGATGAGGCCGAGCTGATTCTGCTGCAGAAACTGTATGAATCAGTGTTGTCAGATCAAATGCCTGAAGATGGCATTACCGTTGAACACTTGAAGATCTGGCACAGGCGTTGGCTGGGCAATGTTTATTCGTGGGCGGGGCAGGCCCGCAGCGTTAATATGAGCAAAGGTGGGTTCCCGTTTGCACCGGCTGCGCAGATACCCAGGCTGATGGCTGCATTTGATCGTGGTTGCCTTGCAATGCATACGCCGTGCCATGATTTCAGTCTGCAGCGTCTAATTGACGCGATTGCTGTGACGCATGTTGAGTTTATTTTGATGCATCCGTTTAGGGAGGGCAACGGCCGTATTTCGCGGTTGCTGGCGGATGTAATGGCTGTTCAGGCAGGTATGGGCCCGCTGGATTACAGCAGCTGGGAGGCTGGTCGCGATGAGTATATTTTGGCTATTCAGCAAGGCTTGGGGCTGAATTACGAGCCGATGAAACAGTGGGTGGCCCGGGGGTTGGGCACGGTCGGGCAGTAAAGAATCAGCCTGAAGCGAGATTGAGCTGACTGTATTTGCTTAACTGAGCATTTTCTTGCAGAAAAACCTCGAGTTCTTTAATGCTTTGACCCGTTTCGACTGCAGTCGAACTTGCGACGGCACGAATAATGCGCGCTTTAGTAGGCATAGTGGCCACGGCAGGCTCTGTTTTCATTGGGGATATGGTATTTGGCACATCTTCGATTATAGTCTTTACAGCCCCACTCTGAAAGGGGAAATCCCTGTGTTTACAAGATGTTGTCAGCATGAAACCACAAACTACTTGCATTATTGCGTATATTGATGTCAGCCTATTGACATGAATAGTCGCTTTGCGTCATCTCCCGACCCACACTCTGAAAACTCCTGCCAAGTTGAGCCTGCTACGCCAAGCAGTACTACGACCGACCTAGCGGCTCTCCAGCGTCTGCTAAGGCTTCGACGTAGCTGCCGTGACTATTCGGGCATTCCGATCTCCCTGGAGGCCGTGAGGTATCTTGCAGAAGCGGCACAGGGTCCGGTCCAGAAGGTCGGAGCACGCACGGCACCCTCGGCTCACGCAGTGTATCCGCTGCAGTTGTACATACTGGTGCGTCAGGTTGAGGGGATTGAGCCTGGTTTTTACCGTTATAGTGTTGTCCAAGACGAGCAGCAGTACCTTTCAACAGGTGAGGAACAGGGCGAGTCAGGCAATAGCCAGAGGCATAGACTGCACGCGTTGCATACATTGCCTCAAACCCTTTCTCTTGTAACCGCCTCACTGGCTGAGGATACCTGGCTGGATACAGCGGCGGCTATCATAGTGATTGCCGCAGATAGGCAGCGCGCCATTCAACATTTTGCCGATCAGTCTGCTGATGGCCAGCGTGGTGCACGTTATGTGGATATTGAAGTGGGCGCGGTCATTCAGAATCTGTATCTTGTAACGACCGCGCTTGGGCTTGGAGGGGTAGCCGTTATGGGATTTGATGAGGCCCGCATGCAGCAGTTACTGAGGCTGGAGGCGGGGTTTGATCTGGTTGCACTGTATTGCGTGGGGGATCCGGCCTTGCCAGGCGCATCCCCTAAGGCAGGGCTTTAGGGGCGGGTGGGGCAGCAGAAAACCGGCGAGCTCCAGCTACGCAGGCTATGACGGCGCTCGTTGCAACCAGCATAGGCCAGCTGATGGTTTCGTTAAGAAGCGCTGCAGCAAGCATTAGGCCAAGAAATGGCTGAAGTAGTTGAAGCTGGCCAACGGCGGCTATGCCACCCAGTGCCAGCCCGCGGTACCAAAAGAAGAATCCAAGCAACATGCTAAACAAGGTGACATAGCCCAAGCCCAACCAGGCAGGCACGCCAATGTTTTGCCAATCGCTTGGCATCAGGATGAGGAACATGGGTATTGAGATAGGCAGCGACAGTACCAGCGCCCATGAAATCACCTGCCAGCCGCCAAGTTGGCGTGAAAGACGACCACCTTCGGCATAGCCATAGCCACACAGCACTATGGCAAGCAGCATGAGCGTGTCGCCCTTAAATGAAGCACCGCCTCCCTGCAGGAGGGCGAACGAGGCCACGCACATGGCCCCCAGAACGGCAAACACCCAGAATGCGATGCGAGGCCGCTCGCCGCCGCGTATCACGCCGAAAATAGCGGTGGCCAGAGGTAGCAGGCCAAGAAACACCAATGAGCGAGCGGCTGTAATGTACTGCAGCGCCATGGCGGTGAATAATGGAAAACCCAGTACAACACCTATCGCAATGAAGACGAGGGCTTTCAGGTCGGAAACATGGGGTCGCGGTGCCCGCATCAGCACCAGAAGAACCAGGCCCAGCAGACCGGCAATGCCAGCGCGTGCTGAGGTAAGAAAGTAGGGGTCAAAACCCGCTACCGCGACTCGTGTGGCCGGTAACGAGCCACTGAAGATGATGACGCCAAGCATGCCATTAAGCCAGGCCGTAGAGTTTGTTTGCATGCAGATACGTACGAATGAGGTTGCGGGACGCCACTACGATGGAGACGATGGCTGGTTCTAATGAATTGTGCGCGAATCGTGTTGACCTAACCAGAGACACATCCGTACACTTTTAAAAAACTGTACTGATATAAATACCAATACAAATGCCCGCTTCTATCAATAATCTGACCGACGTAACCACTGAAACGCTGACCTCCAGGGTTATGAGCGATATACGCAAGCGTATTACCGGACGTCAGTTGTCGACGGGGTCGCGCCTACCCTCCATACGCGGCCAGGCCCAAGCTATGGGGGTGTCGAAATCAACCGTTGTGGAGGCTTACGAACGTTTGGCAGCCGAGGGCCTGATCCAGGCTCGGCGAGGCTCGGGCTTTTATGTGTCGGCCTCGCCGCCGCCCTTGTCACTGGTTGATCTGGGGCCACGTCTTGATCGTGAAATCGATCCGTTGTGGGTATCACATCAGGCGCTAAATGCTCCAGATACCTTGATGAAGCCCGGTTGCGGCTGGTTACCGCCAAGTTGGATGCCGCAAGACATTTTGCGCAAGGCCTTGCGTACCGCTGCGCGGGCCGAGGCCGGCGCATTGGCTGATTATGCGCCGCCACAAGGTCATGCTCTTTTGCGCCAACTGTTGGCACGGCGCCTGAATGACGCAGGCATTGAGGCGTCGCTGGCCCAGGTGCTACTTACAGATTCAGGTACGCATGCCCTTGATTTACTGTGTCGGTTTTTAATTGAACCGGGTGACAGCGTGATGGTGGATGACCCCTGCTATTTCAATTTTCATGCACTACTGCGAGCGCATCGTGCCAAGGTGGTGTCGGTGCCGTACACCGCAGACGGTCCTGATCTCGTGCATTTCGAGCGTGTTCTGAAGCAGCATGGGCCACGGCTTTATATAACGAATTCGGCTATTCATAACCCTACTGGCGCCACGCTGTCTGCCGTCACAGCTCACAGAGTATTGCGTCTTGCTGAACAGCACAGGCTAACGATAATTGAAGATGATATTTTTTCAGATTTTGAAGCCCGACCATCACCGCGTTTGGCTGCATTTGATGGCCTGCAACAAGTTGTGCATGTAGGAAGCTTTTCAAAGACGCTGTCGGCCGCTGTACGCTGTGGGTTTATTGTGGCGAGGCCAGAATGGACGGCGGCGCTTACTGATTTGAAAATTGCCACTTCTTTTGGTGGTGCAGGGCTTTCTGCAGAATTGGTGTACCACATGCTGAAAGAAGGTGGTTATAGACGCCATGTCGAAAGTTTGCGCTTGCGCCTGGCACAAAATATGGGGCCGGTGGCGGCCCGTTTGCGCGCAGTGGGCATTACGCCGTGGATTATGCCGCAGGCAGGCATGTTTCTTTGGTGCAGTTTGCCCAAAGGTGTAGACGCAGTTGCGGTGGCACGTGCAGCACTGGCTGAAAATATTGTGCTTGCGCCTGGCAATATTTTTAGCCTGTCACAGTCTGCAGGAAACTTTCTGCGCTTTAATATCGCGCAGTCAAGCGATGAGAGGCTTTATCAGGTGTTGGAGCGTCTGTTAACTACTGCTTAATTAGCTTCCCGCCGCGAAATAATGCATATCAGTCGGGCACTTGTTGCATTATTTGAAATGGACAAGACTTTTCGCCGTACGTATTAAGTTAAAAGAAAATGTTTAACTTTACGGGGATTCAACCCAATTCTTACAGCACTTTCAAGACGAATGCTTTTTTGTAATCAATTATTAAGTGACACGGAAATCGCCTTCGTACTTGTCCATATTCGTCGCCAGGGCGATATTGGAGCACGGGAAACCGGTTTCCTATTCTCCGCAATGGGTAAATGCCTACTTCATTCGGTAACTATTTGATTTGTTGGGTGATTCTGTTAGAATCTGCGGTTCAAATAAGTTGTATGACGTGGCAGGAGAGACCGGGAATTTATATACTCCGGCGCCGACGGAGCAACCGCCCCGGAAACTCTCAGGCAAAAGGACTGCCCGTCACACATAAAAATCTGGAGAGCGGCGCTAAGGGCGCCCACCGAAGGGGAGGCTCCGCCCAGTGGGCGGCGTTGTAAAACTCTCAGGTACCGAGACAGATGGGGCTACGAGCTGAACGTATTCGTTCAGTATCTGCATCCCTTTCTTTGGAACACCTATGTCTCGCGTATTAGTTATTGGTGCCGGCATCACCGGCATTACCACTGCATATACCCTTAACCAGCACGGTCACGACGTAGTCGTGGCTGATCGTCATTTATATCCCGCCATGGAAACCTCTTATGCCAATGGCGGGCAGCTGTCGGCCAGTAATGCCGAGGTCTGGAATCAGCCAGGCACACTGCTCAAAGGCATTAAATGGATGCTGCAAAAAGATGCACCATTGTTGCTGAACCCATTGCCCTCATGGCATAAGTATTCTTGGCTGGCCGAATTTGCGGGTGCTATTCGAAATTATCGAACAAATACCGTTGCCACCACACGCATGGCCATAGAGGCACGACAGCATTTGTATGACATGGCCGAGCGTGAAAACATTGACTTCAATCTTGAGCGTCGCGGCATTTTGCATGTGTATCACGACCGTGCGGGCTTTGATGTGGCGGCACGTTCTAATTCCTTGCTACTGAAGGGCGGGCTTGAGCGCTATGCCGTTACGCCCGAAGAAATTCGTAATATTGAACCTACATTAACGGGCACGTATTACGGCGGGTTTTTTACGCCTTCTGACGCAACTGGTGATATTCACCGGTTTACGCGGGGTTTGGCGGCGGCGGCCGCCCGGCATGGGGTGGAGTTCAGGCATGGCGTAGAAATCGAAAACATGCAGTTTGGTGACGGCGGTGTCACGGCGTTGTTGGCTGACGTGATGTCAGCGGGTACACGCAGGCGTAACGATGCGGAGCGCCTCGATGTTGATGCGGTGGTAATTTGTGCAGGTGTTGGTAGCCGCCGTTTGGCGGCCATGTGTGGCGACCGGTTAAATATTTACCCTGTAAAGGGTTATTCCATTACCGTACAACTGGACGACGAAGCCAGTATTGCAGGGGCCCCTTGGGTGAGCCTGCTGGATGAACGTGCCAAAATTGTTACGTCGCGTCTTGGTAAAGATCGTTTTCGCGTGGCTGGTACGGCAGAGTTTAATGGTGATAATCGGGATATTCGCGCCGATCGCATTGACCCGCTGGTGCGCTGGGTGCATGAAAACTTTAATGTTGAAACGTCGCGTATGACGCCTTGGGCCGGGTTGCGGCCAATGATGCCAGACATGATGCCCAGAGTGCAGCGCGGACGCCAACAGGGTGTGTATTACAACACCGGCCATGGTCATCTGGGGTGGACGCTGTCCGCAGCTACGGCGCAGCTTGCTGCGGCGCTTGTAGACGAAGATTTGCCTGGCCTGAGCAAAGCGGCGTAAGACAGCACAACGTGCTCACGTTGCTACGCACAGGAGCGCGCTCCTGCGCGTAGCAACGTAAACGACGGCAGGGCAAATGTTGCCAAGAGTTTTAGGAGTGGCTGCTACATGGTTGAGGTTCGGTGCTTTGGGGCTTAGGCTGCGCAGAGGCCGGCAAACCGAACAAATGATCGAACACCAGGTTGAACAAAAATGTGTAGATCAGAAAGAAAACAATCAGCCCGATATCCAGCACAAATGCATGCCACAGGGTAAGGTCTAGCCACCAAGCGAACAGGGGTACCAGCATTATGACCAGGCCCAGTTCAAAACCGGCGGCGTGTGCGACACGTCGCAAAAAGCCACGGCCACGCTTGGTCTGCCGCGATTCCCATAACTCGAACAAGGTGTTGTAGGTTAGGTTCCAGGCTATGGCAATCATGGAAGAAGCTACGCCCGCGACGGCGGCGTGTGAAAGGCCGCGATCGGTAAGTAGTGCCAGCCCCAGGCTAGTGATTGCCACAGCGATAAGTTCGTAAAACGAAACGTAGACGAGTTTTCGTTTAATGCCCTGCATGAAATGATTCCGTAATGTGTAGCGTGCCGCATCGATATGATGCACCGCAGCAGTGTATCGCGTTGGGTTGCAGTCTTGCTAGTATCAATGACCGCAACGTTGAGGCCTGTGGCTTTTCCGATTGCACGCATAACAGTGGGGTTCTGTTGGCATGTAACGCGTCTGCAGCGAGATGGCATGTAGCGCGGCGGGGCAGGCCTGAAGGCTGCCCCGCCGGAGCTGGGTTAAAGGGAAGTCAGTGCATCAGGGATGAAGAGGTTTAGAAAAAACCGAGTTTTTTCGGGCTATAGCTGACCAGCAGGTTTTTGGTCTGCTGGTAATGGTCGAGCATCATTTTGTGGTTTTCACGACCAATGCCTGATTGCTTGTAGCCGCCAAAGGCCGCATGCGCAGGGTAGGCGTGGAAGCAGTTAGTCCATACCCGTCCAGCCTTGATGCCTCGCCCCATGCGATAGCATGTGTTGACGTCGCGCGACCACACCCCGGCGCCCAAGCCATACAGTGTGTCATTGGCCAGGGTGAGTGCTTCGTCGGCGTCTTTGAAAGTGGTTACGGCCACTACCGGCCCGAAGATCTCTTCCTGAAAAACACGCATGTTGTTCTTGCCTTTGAAGACTGTGGGTTGCACGTAAAAACCCTCTTTCAGTTCGCCCGACATTGTGGCTCGAGCGCCGCCAGCCAGTACCTGTGCGCCTTCCTGCCGTCCGATATCCAGGTACGAAAGTATCTTCTTCAGTTGTTCGTCGGAGGCCTGCGCGCCAATCATGGTGTCGGCATCAAGCGGGTTGCCTTGTTTAATGGCGGCTACGCGTTCCAGTGCTCGTTCCATAAAGCGGTCGAAAACTGATTCTTGTATGAGTGCGCGGCTCGGGCATGTGCACACCTCGCCCTGATTGAGCGCAAACAGTACAAACCCCTCTATGGCCTTGTCGAAAAAATCATCATCGTGCGCTGCAACGTCTTCAAAGAAGACATTGGGTGATTTACCGCCTAGCTCAAGCGTAACGGGTATGAGGTTTTGGGAGGCATACTGCATGATGAGGCGCCCCGTCGAGGTTTCACCGGTGAAGGCGATCTTGGCGATGCGCTTACTCGAAGCCAGTGGCTTTCCGGCTTCCAGACCGAAGCCTGTCACGATATTGAGTACGCCAGGGGGCAAAATGTCTGCGACCAGTTCGGCAAATTTGATAATGCCCAGTGGCGTCTGTTCGGCGGGCTTGAGCACCACGCAGTTGCCGGCCGCCAAAGCGGGTGCCAGTTTCCATGCTGCCATGAGTATCGGAAAGTTCCAGGGGATAATCTGGCCCACGACCCCCAGCGGTTCTTGATAATGGTAGGCCACGGTGTCGCCGTCGATTTCTGACAATGCACCTTCCTGCATCCGTATGGCCGACGCAAAATAACGGAAATGGTCGGCTGCCAGTGGTATATCCGCCGCACGTGTCTCCCGTATGGGCTTGCCGTTATCCCAGGTTTCAACAGTGGCAAGCAGCTCCAGGTTTGTTTCGATGACATCGGCAATCTTGTTAAGCATGCGGGCCCGCTCGGCAGCAGGAGTGGCTGCCCATTTTTCAGCGGCTTTGTGGGCAGCATCAAGCGCGAGCTCAATGTCGCGCTCTGTTGACCGGGCGTGACGTGTCAGCAGACGACCAGTAATGGGTGTGATGTTGTCGAAGTATTGGCCTTCTGCAGGCGCCTGCCAACGGCCGCCGATAAAGTTGCCATATTCGGCTGCCAGGTCAATGGGGGTGCCGTATGCGCCGGGCACAATTTGCGTTGCTTTATCCATGATGGGGTGTCTCCTTATGGTGGATGAGAGGCGTCTGGCGCCTGTCTTTTACTTATGCAAAAGGCATGCCAACTTTGGTGCAGTCGCATTACTATGGACAAGTGCCCTGAATACATGCGAAAGTTGCTTACGGATGCATTACGCGTGTCGTAATGCCTCTCGCTTCCAAGCCAACGGTGTCGCATTTTGCGACACCGTCGCAAAACAGCTGTCGCAGAACACGCCAAGGAGACAAGCATGGTTATCCAGGCCCGTGACCGTGTGTTAACCCACGCGCGCCGATTATTCAGTGAGCAAGGGGCGGTGCCAGCCGGAATAGTGGCCGCGCCTATTTTAAGATCGTGGCGACGTTGCATCGAACACGGTTTCGACATGGGGGGCACGCGCCGACAAGAGCCCATGACACAGGTTGAATTGCGCGAGCTGCAACAGCGTCACGCCTATTTACGGCATATGTGTCAGCCTGCCATTGCTTTGCTTAGGCAAGAGGCGCGCGGCACAGGTGGGCTGGTTATTCTTGCTGATGACAAAGGCCTGGTTCTTGAGAGTGCAGGCGCTACCGATTTTGCCAGCCGGGCGTCACAAGTTGCGCTGATGCCGGGCGCACCGTGGGATGAACATGCGGCCGGAACCAATGCCATCGGAACAGCACTGGTAGAAAGGCGTGCCATTGCGGTGCATGGGGCTGAGCATTTTTTTACTCCCAATCGAATTCTGGCCTGCGCGGCCATGCCGATTACCGATCCGCAAGGGCGCACCATAGGTGTACTCGACCTGTCGGGCGATGCCCGCTGCGATCATCGTTACGCAATGGGCCTGGTAGGGCTGGCTGTGGCACAGGTTGAGCGGCGCATGTTCGCTGAAGCGTACGCTGATTGTCTGCTAATGGGGTTGCATGCAGACCCGGCCTGGCTCGATACACCACGCGAAGGGGTGCTTGCATTTCGTGACGGCGTACTGGTGGCGGCCAACAGACAGGCGCTGGGTCTTCTTGGCATGGGGCGTGCCGCCATTGGTGTTTTTCTTTTCGAAGAGGTGTTCGCGGCACAGATTGATGAAATGCTGAGCGGCGCTGACAGGGTGCAAACCCACACAGGTGTAACCCTGCATGTCAGGTCGCAGTGCCCGGCGGCGGAGGGCCGGCGAACCAGTGTACGGCGTCCGGTAGAACCTTTGCCCGTGGAGGTCAGCGTGGCTACCCGGCCCGTTGCCTCCCATCATGTCAGCTATGATGCCGCCATGCTTGATAAGCTGGCGCGAGCCGTACATGTGTCGGATGCTGGCGTCAGCGTGTTGTTGCAGGGTGAAACTGGCGTGGGCAAAGAGGTTTTCGCTCAGCAAATTCATGGGCGCGGCAGACGTCGAGCAGGGCCATTTATTGCTGTAAATTGTGCTGCCTTGCCAGAAAGCCTTATTGAATCCGAACTGTTTGGTTATGAAGAAGGCGCGTTTACGGGGGCGCGTAAACAAGGCAGTAAGGGCCTTTTGCGTCAGGCGCACGGAGGCACGCTGTTTTTGGATGAAATCGGTGATATGCCGCTGGCGCTTCAGGCTCGCCTGTTGCGTGTACTGCAGACACGTGAAGTATGCCCGCTAGGTGGAGGGCGTGCAGTTACGGTGGATTTTGCCCTGATTTGTGCCACCCACAGGGCACTTTCCGTCGATGAGCCGCAGGCCATTGTGCGCCCCGATCTGTATTTTCGTATCGCCGAATATTCTGTTGTACTGTCGCCGCTGCGTGATCGCGCCGATCTGCGCGATGTCGTGTGCGCTATTTGGGCAGGCTTTCCCGGCGCACCTCATTTGCCTAAAGACATCGAAGATATCTTAATGGCCTATGCATGGCCAGGAAACTACCGGCAATTGGTGTCCGTGCTTAGAACTTTGTGGATACTGGGTAGTCAGGCCGAGCGGGTGCGGATGGACATGCTGCCGGCTGAGCTATTGCGTGCGAGCACTACGGCAACTACTTCGCCCGAGGCCGGCTCCACAGACTCCGCAAGCTTGCTGCGCGGGTTGACGATTGCCGCCATGCGCCGGGCGTTAGAGCAACATGACGGCAATGTAAGCCGCGCTGCACGAGAACTGGGCGTGCATAGAAGTACGTTTTATCGACGGCTGGGTGCGTTGACGGCATCCGAGTCAGTATTAATGCGACGCTGAGAGGCAGGAATTCAGACGCAAGAAACGAGAATCCCGCCAGCGGATTTGGCTTTATCGTATAGCCATTCTTGTTGATTTAATGATGCGAGGGTTTCATGTCTACACTTTTACTGGCCACGACGGTGCGTGTACCTGTGCTGTCTTATGGCACCGAGGATGTGCGCTGGGCCGCCGTGCGGGCGCGTGATGCCAAGGCTGACGGGCATTTTGTTTATGGTGTCCGCACTACAGGAGTGTATTGCAGACCCAGTGCGGCATCGCGTCTGCCCCGGCGCGAGAATATCGAATTTTTTGATTCTGCCGAAGCCGCCGAGGCGGCGGGATATCGTGCCAGTCAGCGCCTGGCAGCGGATCGAACGGCGGCGAGTGCGCAGCGCGCGCGTTTGGTCGCGCAGGCTTGCCGGCACATTGAGCAGGCAGAGAGCCCACCCGCCCTGGACGAGCTCGCCGATGGAGCTGGCCTTAGCCCATGGCATTTTCATCGGGTGTTCAAGGCTGAAACAGGCCTTACCCCTAAAGCCTATGCTGACGCAGCACGGGCACGACGGCTGCGTGATGAACTGCTTGGGTCTGCAACGGTCACCGACGCCATTTACGACGCAGGCTTTAATGCATCGAGCCGATTTTATGAACAGTCAGACGCCCTGCTGGGTATGAGCCCGCGTGACTGGCGTGGCGGGGGCGCCAACACGCGCATTCGGTTTGCCGTGGGGCAGTGTTCGTTGGGGGCTATTTTAGTCGCCCAGAGCGTGCGGGGCATTTGCGCCATTTCGCTGGGTGATGATGCCGACCAACTCGTGCGTGATCTTCAAGACCGGTTTCCCAAGGCTGAACTTACAGGTGCTGAGCCTGAGTTTGATGAGCTGGTTGCAAGCGTAGTGGGGTTTGTGGAGCAGCCTAGCCTGGGGCTGGATCTTCCATTGGATGTGCGAGGCACTGCGTTTCAGCAGCGGGTGTGGCAGGCGCTGCAGCAAATACCTGCGGGCGAAACTGCCACCTACTCTGAGATTGCAGAGCGCATTGGCTCGCCAAAAGCCGTGCGGGCAGTGGGGCAGGCCTGTGGTGCCAACCTGTTAGCGGTTGCCATACCGTGCCATCGCGTGGTGCGCCGCGGTGGTGATTTGTCAGGATATCGGTGGGGCATAGACCGCAAGCGGGCGCTTTTGTTGCGGGAGCGATCAGGCTGTTGATAGCGCGATTGTGGGGGGCGATGTTGCAGACATCTGGCACAGTCGGCTATTGCCTGATAAAAACAACAGTTATGTTTTATTGTCGAAAGCTGTTTTGCCAGCACCGAAGTTGGACGGTGCCTGGCCTATTTAGGCAGGTAACTATTGGCGTTGACCGCCTTGCCATTGTGCCGCAACTCGAAGTACAGGCCTACCTGTTTGCTTTCGGAGTTACCCATTTCGGCAATTTTTTGCCCCTGTCGTACCGACTGGCCTTCTTTGACCGTGATAGAGCGGTTGTGCGCATAGACGCTGAGGTAGCTGGAAGCATGGTTTACGATGACAAGGTTGCCATAGCCACGTAAGCCGTTGCCTGCATAGACGACCTTGCCGTCGGCTACAGATTTGATGGGCGTGCCCACCTTGTTGATAATGTACAGCCCGTGCGGGCTGGGGCCTTTCAGGCCGCGATTGACATTGCCTTCAGCAGGCCAGGCTAGCGATATACCCGCAGCACCAGACCTGGCTGACGCACTGGGTGTGGGTGTTACCGATACCCCGCTGGAAGGCGTTGGTGCCGGGCGAGACGTAGCGACCCCCGACCCTTGAACACGCAGTACCTGTCCTACCTCAAGGCGATTGGGGTTGCTGATGCTGTTCATTTTCATGAGCGATTGCACGCTTTGGCCGTGCTGGCGCGCAATTTTGCTGAGCGTGTCGCCCGAGACAACGCGGTACTGACCCGACGCCACAGGCTGGGTGGTGGTGGTGCCGCAGGCCACCAGTAATGACAGCATGGCACTTGCCAGCAACCACCGTAGCGCATGGTGTTTGGACGCCAGTCGGCGCACCAACGAGGTATGGATTTGAGGGGTTGGGCAACTGGGCATAGCGCAATGTGAGATTGTTCTTGGCATCATTGCACTAAGAGTACCAAGTCAGGTGGCTGACCGCAACGCAGGCTTACCTTGCTGGGGTCGGCACAGAGGAAGCCTGCCGTGCTACATCATCGCGCGCACGTTGCAGGCGACGGTCAAGATCTCTGAGTTCGTTGCGCAGCTGCTTGCGTTTGGATGTGCTTTTTTCTTTGTCTAGTTGTTGTTGAAGCTGACGTGACTGCGAATTGAGCGAGTCGACATATTGTTCAGCGTCGTAGATACGTTTTCCTGCCTGATGAAACTGCAGAAATTGTCGTTCGAGATTTGCGGGGCAAGCGTTGCGGTACGGTCTGCCCTGACGGCCTTCCTCTAGTGCGCGATCAGGTGTGCAGTATTCGCGTATTCCAATTGCTCTTCCTGTCTGGTATTGGCGAGCGTCGGGTACGATCCCCACTTTGCCACAGGCCTCGCGATGGTCTTCTATACGGCTCAGGGGTAAGCCGTCGCGACCGTCGCGGTAGCCCTGATCTTGCCAGTTTGCGGTAAGGCAATCTTTCTCCGACATACTGGCGCAGCCCGCCATACTGAACAAGATTGCAAAAATTAATAGTAAGCGCGAGGGTGTTGTCTGGAGCATAGTTTGGAGGTGTGCTGACACGCAGCTTTTTTAGCGGGTTCGTGGTACAAAAAACTTTTTAAACTCTGGTTCTACGCCAGCCACTTCCAGACGCTGGGTCCAAACCTTGGCTATAGCGTCATCCATAACCATATTCTGTCGGACCATGCCTATGGCGGTATTTTCTTGTCCAACCACATTCATGGAAATAACGAAGGTGAACTGGGGGTTATCTTTCTGATAGGGTAAAGGGTCCATGCCTTCTGACGAGACGCTTGTCCACAACGCATGCGCAACATGAGCAGGGCGCGCCACACCGTCAGCAGTGTACCGGTATTGCGGGGTTTCGAGTTTTGGTGCTGACAGCGTTGTTGGAGCAAGTTCAGGCCCAGTAGGGTCTAACGTTGAAAGACAGGACTCACCCAGGCAGTCATCGGCCCGCGCCTGTTTGTCTGTAAGTTCACGCCGGCTGGCGTATCGTGCATCGGCCATCATGCCCATCATGGGTGACATGACAAAGCGCCAGTTTACGTGCGGCCCGACGCCGAACTCTTTAGGGCTGGCCACGTACTCTGCACCTATGGATTCGACGAGTTCTTCGCGTAATTGCGGGCCCAGATTATAGCGACGTACGTCTATGTAGGCCTGTTGCGCTTCGGGTATGTTTTCGTCGTGCTGCATGCTGTAGGTGATGCGGTAACGTACACGCGGCAGGGCAATTTCCCTTGCTTCCAGAAGCAAAATGGCGCGAGTTACGGCATCAAGGTTTGCATCGGGCAAGAAAACGGACGATCTACTTTCAATACTTGGAAAGTTTTTGGATGAGTAATAATTGTCGTCAATGAGTTTCTCTGTATCCACCATGACATAGCCGGGTGCTTGCGCAAAGGCCTCGGCATGCGGCTGTAGCGCGGCCATGGCCTGATGCAGCGGATTGGCTGCTGGTGAAGTAATCGGCATGCTGCTCATAAACAGCATTGCGACGGGTGCTAACCAAAGTTTTTTCATGGGCCGGTTCCTGCGCGGGCTGGCTCGGCATCGTCGTCTGTTGCGTTGCCACGTGCCCAGTCAGCTGCCTTGTCTTTGAGTTTTCTGAATTTTCCCGAAACGCCATCGATACGCGCTTCCCATTCTGGATCGGGTTGCTGGCCTTCAATGGCCTTAAAGTACGCTTGCAACATGCAGGCAATCGCAAAAGGCTCAATGAGTGCGGCTTTTATGGCCCAGGCGAACACCAGCGCAAACAGAAAGCCGCCTGCTGACCATGCCCCCGGAATCATGTAAACCACCGCTGCTGCTGGCGCAAGCATTGCCAAAAACACCAGAAACGATAGCCCGTACGTGAAAATGGCAAGCCATGCGGCGTTCTTGAGCATGTTCTTGCCGTTCTGACCATAAAGAACCAGCGCAGTTTGTGCCGATGACCATGGGTTCTGGCTTTCGGTTCGAATGGCATAGGCAAGAATGACCTCGTCGATCAGGCCGACAGCCAGTCGCAGAAAGGCACGCACCAGGCCCATTAGCTGAGATATACCCGGTATGGGCAAAATGGAAGCAACGCCCTGTACCAACCCAGTGATGGCAGCGATAACGCCCTTGACGATCTGATCGAGGGCGAACAGCACATTAGCCTGCGCGTAGCGGCTTTTGACGATTCGCTGGGCATGCGCAATCTGCGAACGACCTTCGGGCAGGGGTTGCCCATCGATCAGGCTTACCAGGATGGCAATATGCCCGGCCTTTACCATGTAAAGCAGATACTCTCGCAGGAAATACAGTATGGCTGCCGTGATGCCGAACCCGGCAACGCCACCCCAAATAGATGCAGATGTCTGAAAGCCTTCGTCACCCAGCGCACCGATACCCCAACCTACCCCCGCGCCCATGCCTGTAAAGAGTATGTAGGCCAGTGCGATGCCAAAATAGACAACGCAACGCAAAAGAATGAAAGGCATGGTATGTGCCATGAGCGTCAAAGATCGGCGCAGGCTGAAATCCCACATGCTGTTACTCCAGGCAAGAAGGTAGTGTTGAACACGGATGCCGGAGACGCATTATGGTGCGGCTCACGGCGTTTTTAAACCTGCAGGGCAGTCTGGCCCCACCCATTGTGCAGTTTGCGAAATGGTCATAGTGCGAGGTTTTCCGTCTGAAACCCCTTGCATGGTCATTTCACTTTTGTAGTGTTTGGCGCTTGCGTCCCAGATACGACCTTCACCCTTCAAATTGTCGCCATCCTGCTTGCATACGTAGGTGAAACGGCCTTCACTACTGGAGACGGGCTTGTAGGATGTGGTGCACTGCATGTTCGGGTCGTCATTGTGCATCTCGAAATCGCGTGCTGCCATTTCAGGTGTCACACATTGCTGAATGACACCAGGCTTGGAGAGTGATGCGCCAGAGCCTTTCATCATTTCTTCCATCTGCTTGCGCTGGGCTGCCGGCAATTTCGCCAGGCTTTTCTGCATAGACTCCAACATGGCAGTAAGGGGCGACTCTCCAAGTTGAATCTCCCATAAGCCGGGCAGACGTTTTTCGAGTTTTTGGGCAGAGGCATCATGGATGACGCCGATTGCCGCCGCGATGC
Organism: Alcaligenaceae bacterium; assembly: GCA_013416395.1. GTDB lineage: Bacteria > Pseudomonadota > Gammaproteobacteria > Burkholderiales > Burkholderiaceae_B > Allopusillimonas. The sequence continues at coordinate 560,018 of JACCEP010000001.1, read as the reverse complement.
TGATGGAGTAGATCAACCCTGTGGATAATAGTTTTTTCATTTGCATCAGTGTGTGAGCTCCGTTCTTTTTTTGCAGTGGCGCAATGCAGAATTCTCAAACGCTTGATGCTAAACGAAAGCATATGAAATGACACCGTTCAAACAGACGGGGCCGATGAGCTAGGCCGCGCGAAACCTGAGGCTGAACTGCGAACCTTCGCCAAAAACAGAGGCGACTCGGATCTCTGCCTGCTGCATGGTTGCCAATGTTGAGGCGATATACAAGCCTATGCCGGTTCCGTCTTTGTCGGAAGCTGTCTTCGCGCGGTAGTAGCGCTGCAGAACATGCGGCAGGTCGTCGGGATGGATACCCCGTCCCTGGTCGCGTACGACGCATATCAGCCATGGGCCCTCACGGCGTAAATCGACATCGACCGGTTGGTTAGGTTCTGAGTATTTAATGGCATTGGACAGAAAATTGCTCAGTATTTGCCCGGTAAGTAATGGGTCGCAGAGTATGAGTGCGATATCACCCTGAGTTTTGTCGTGGAAGTGGATGTGGCGATTTGGTGTGTGGGCCAGCTGTTCAGCAATGGCCTGGTGTATCAGTGAGGTATACCCGTAACGTTGCATCTGGGCACTGACGTTATCGAGGAATCGGTCTGCGGCAAGAATGCTGTCGATGAGATTGGTGAGACGTAGCGATGCCGACCGCACTTTAGTTGCCCGCCGTGTGATGTCATCTACGCTCATCTTGCTGCCGCTGCGTATCAACCGCTGCATGCTTGCGTCGATAATGGCCAGCGGCGTGCGAAACTGATGCGACACCATGGAGCCGAAGCTACGGTACAACTCGCTTACTCTGCGTTCGGTCTCAAGCTGTTTTGTAAGACTGATCTCACGTAGTTTGATGCTTTCATTTTCGCGTGCCTTTTTTAGTGATAGCAGAAGCTGTATGGAGATGGCGGCGCTACAAAGCCAAATGCCTATCATCAGCATAATCAGGGTTAGCACGGCATTGCGATAGGCATCAAGGCGGTCGCCAACTTCGTTCCATTGCGCCACCATTGCTTTGGTGGATGCATCTTTGATCAGGTCGTTGAAGGGAGTAAGTAGCTGCTGCATCCGACGCAGGTTGTTTAAATCGGTGAAGTCTGCGGTTTTGAACCAGCTTTCTGCGTTAATGATGGCGGCGATAGGGTCGGCAAGCTTTGCGCTTATGCCTATCTCTTCCAGCTGACGCTCCTGTGGGCCCTGGTTTAGCAGATGCAGCCGGCTAAGAAAAATGTCGTAGCGAAAGACGATGGTGTTGGGGGCCTCGGGGTCTGTGGCATGTTGGTAGATGGCGTCGCGCAGCAGCAGGCTTTCTGTGTGGGCCTGGTAAGTGACCCAAACCATATTTGCGCTGACATTGGTGCGCATATCTTGCTGCACGCTTGCCAAACGCAGCAGCGTCAGCGTTAGCAATATGGTCAGAATGATAATGGTGAGGATAGGTAGCAGGTAGCCGAACAGGCTGGAGCGCTTCCAATTCATTGCCCTCTCCCCCGTTTCCGGGCGTGCAGTAGAATTTTTTATAATGTGGAATCGCCGATGGTAACACGGTGGTTAAACGGCTACGCCGTGTGTTTGGATTGGGGAGTTTGGCGGATATATGCCTTGCCAGCCAAAAGAAAGGCGTTGGTTTCATCAGCAATTACAGAAGTTTCTGGGCTTGTTGGCACCGTTGGCGATTGAGCTTTACCGTCAACATTCGTTGTTTACGGATGTCAGTGTATGGCCATGGGCCTAACATCACTTCCCAATACAAAAACTGGAAAAAATCTCGCCCAGCAAATCATCGCTGGTGAACTGCCCCGTAATGCCGCATAGCGCTTCGTGCGCCAGGCGCAGTTCTTCGGCGAAGAGGTCGAGCACCTGGTCGTTATGACTAGCGTGTTCGGCGGCGAGGTCGAGGTGGTCGCGGGCTGTGTTCAGGGCGCTGAGGTGGCGTTCGCGGGCCAGCCAGGGGGATTCATTGCCAGGGTTCCAGCCGGCGATGTCGAGCAGCTTCTGGCGCAGGGTGTCCAGGCCTTGGCCTGTTTTGGCGGAGATCAGCAATGACGTGATGGCGATGCTTTCATTACTCTGCTGGCCATTGGCTGTGTGTTCGTGTGAGACGTCGTCGGCAACAGGCGTTTCTTGTTTCAGCAGATCAAGCTTGTTGTACACCTTTAGCACGGGTGTTCTGGGTGGCAGGCGCTGCGTGATGCCAGCGTCGAGTTCGTCGGCGGGGTTGCGCGCGTCCTGCAGGTGGATGATGACGTTGGCTTTTTCGATTTCGGCCCAGGTGCGCGCAATGCCTATGCTTTCTACGGTGTCGTCGGTATCGCGCAGGCCGGCGGTGTCAACGATGTGCATGGGAATACCGTTGATATGAATAAGCTGTATGACTTTGTCGCGGGTGGTACCGGCGATGGGGGTGACGATGGCCACGTCATCACCGGCCAGCGCATTGAGCAGACTAGATTTGCCGACATTCGGCTGGCCGGCCAGCACTACGTGCAGGCCTTCACGCAAAATCATGCCTTGACGCGCCTGGCTGACCATGTTGTCGAGATCGTGGCGTATGGCTGCAAGCGTGGCGCCTGCCTGGTATTTTTCCAGAAAATCGATTTCTTCTTCAGGAAAGTCTAGCGTGGCTTCGACCAGCATACGCAAGTGGACAATGCGGTCACTAAGGTTATTGACGCGTTCTGAAAAAACGCCGCTTAACGATGCCATGGCACTGCGCGCCGCCGCTTCAGATGAAGCGTCGATAAGGTCTGCCACAGCTTCGGCCTGAGCAAGATCGAGACGGTCATTTAGAAATGCTCGATGCGTGAATTCACCTGGTTCGGCGTGGCGCAGACCCCAGGTGGTACCTACATCAAGACAGTGCTCCACCAGCCGCTTGAGTACGGCAGGGCCGCCGTGGCCCTGAAGTTCGAGTACGTCTTCGCCGGTATACGAGTTGGGGCCTTTGAAGTAGAGCGCAATGCCGGCATCGATAGGGTTGCCGTCGCGGTCGTTAAAGGGCAAATAATGCGCGTAGCGTGGCGTAAGTGGCTTGGCAAAAAGCGCTTGCGCCATGGGCTCAAGCTGACGCCCTGAAATGCGCACCACGCCTATGCCACCACGGCCGGGGGCGGTTGCGATAGCGATAATGGGTTCGTCGGAGCGAGTAACCATGGCGAGTAGAAAACCTGTACAAAATTGTCGCACCTGCCACGCTACACGACGAGGTGCGGCGGCGGGCATCGGAGTATGCGAGCAGTTTAGCCGAGACGCTTGTGGGCTGCCTGTACGGCGATCATATGTTTTTTTGTTGGCATATCCATGCTGTTTCCCTCGCATGATGCCCCACCCACAAAATTCCGGGTAGGTTCTGTGTCGTTGATTACCCGGGTGTTGCTGCTATCGTTTTAGCCGGCGCTGCGGAACGGGTAACATACTCCGTTCATGACCAGACTTCGCCGGGATGCAGTATGCGCAGACTTCTGAACAGTTTGAATAGCTTAAGTACAGTCAGGTTCAGAACAGATAAATCAACGACATCAAACAACTGCATCAATCAATCGCATCCATTAACTGCATCCATTAACTGCATCCATTAACTGCATTAAACAATTACATCAGACAACTGCAGCTAACAACCGCACCTAACAACCGCATCTAACAACCGCATCAAACAACAACATCAAGGAGCCAACATGCCTTACCTGATTGAAACCTTCGACAAGCCTGGCAGCTTTGCATTGCGCCAGTCTGCGCGTGAAGAACATTTGCAGTTTCTGGAAGAGAATAAAGCCTTGCTGTTGGCGTGCGGCGCCAAGCTTGAGGACGATGGTTCAGGCGGCACAGGTGGTGTTTATATTGTTAATGTCGAAACGCGTGGCGAAGCTCAGAATTTTATCGATGCTGATCCGTTTACGGCGGCCGGTCTGTTTGAGCGTGTGAGCATTACACGATGGCGCAAGGCCTATCTGGACGGTAAGTCTTATTTGTAGAAGGCGTGTAGTCGTTAGCCCCAAGTGCTTAATGTTGGCAGCGGCCGAGTAGGTCACTATGGCTCGCATAACGCAATAGGGATAACGCAATAGCGCAGAGGCGGCTTACGCCGCCTCTGCGCTATGTTTCTAAAGAAAGCTACCGAGTGATCAACGCTTAAGCCTTCATGCCTTCGACTTCTTCAATTGCCTTCGCTACACCAGCACCATAGGCGGGGTCAGCCGCGGTGCAATGCTCGATGTGCTTGGCCTGCACGTCTTTGCTTACGCCAGCTATGTTGCGCGCTGTGTTGTAGAACAAAGCCTGTTTCTGCTCGTCATTCATCAATCTGAACAGGTTGCCAGTTTGCGAGAAGTAATCTTCGTCAACGCGGTGGTTCCAGTGATCCGCTGCACCTTCCAGCGATAGTGGCGGTTCACGATACTCAGGCTGCTCCGCCCATTCGCCGCTGGCGTTGGGCTCGTTGCCTGTGGTACCGCCGTAGTTACCGTCAACCCGCATGGCACCGTCCCGGTGGTAGCTGTGATACGGGCACTTGGGCGTATTGACGGGTATCTGGTGATGGTTAACGCCCAGGCGGTAGCGCTGTGCATCGCCGTATGAGAACAGACGGGCTTGCAGCATGCGATCGGGCGAGAAGCCGATGCCGGGTACGACGGCGGCAGGTGTGAAGGCAGCCTGTTCCACTTCGGCGAAGAAGTTTTCAGGGTTGCGGTTCAGTTCCATCGTGCCGACTTCGATCAGGGGGTAATCGCCATGTGGCCACACCTTGGTGAGGTCAAAGGGGTTAAGGTGGTAAGACCCCGCCTCTTTTTCAGGCATGATCTGTACATACAAGGTCCAGCGCGGGAAGTCGCCGGCCTCGATGGCTTTGTACAAATCGCGCTGTGAGCTTTCGCGATCGTGGCCAACCAGTTCACAGGCTTCGGCGTCAGTAAGGTTTTTAATGCCTTGCTTGGTCTTGAACGTGAACTTGACCCAGAAGCGCTCGTTTTCGGCATTGATAAAGCTGAACGTATGGCTGCCAAACAAGTGCATATTGCGAAAGCCGACGGGGATGCCGCGGTCGCTCATAATAATGGTGACCTGATGCAGAGCCTCGGGCAGGCCCGTCCAGAACTCCCAGTTGTTTTGTGGGCTGCGCATGCCAGTACGCGGGTCGCGTTTTACGGCGTGGTTCAGGTCGGGAAACTTGAGCGGGTCACGAAAGAAGAAGACGGGTGTGTTGTTGCCAACCAGATCCCAGTTGCCTTCTTCGGTATAAAACTTCATGGCGATGCCGCGAATATCACGCTCGGCGTCTGCGGCGCCGCGCTCGCCTGCTACCGTCGAAAAGCGCGCAAACATTTGTGTTTGCTTGCCCACCTCAGAAAACATTTTGGCGCGTGTGTACTTGGAAATATCGTGAGTAACGGTAAACGTACCGTAAGCACCGGCGCCTTTGGCGTGCATGCGACGCTCGGGGATCACTTCACGATCAAAATGCGCCAGCTTTTCCATGAGCCAGACATCTTGCATCAGTACCGGGCCGCGTGGCCCGGCCGTCATGGTGTTCTGATTATCGACGACTGGCGCACCAGCGGCGGTAGTTAGTTTTTTCATGGATCCCCCTCAAACAAATCATCATGGCAACGGTCAAGATGCCGCGCCTGGAACAACTCTATCGTAATGAAAATACCGCAAAGCGTATTCAATACAGATCAAAGTCTAGTCATTCTGATCTGTTAAGTAAAATTGATTAATACTTAGATAGTGATAGATATTTGCTATTTGTCTGGGAGTGAACCGTTGGAATGCATGCACCGCTGTATTCATAACAAGGGCATCCGCTCGTTATGCCCGTTATGAGTTTGGGCTTACATCTTATCTTTACCCGGCATCTTTGTGAGCGTGCTTTGCGTGCATGCGTGCCAGGAAAGCTTCACTATCGGACGACTGGGGCTCACCGGATTCTTCGCCAGCGATTAGGGCATTTTGTAGGGCTTTAACCTTGGCCTCGTGTTCTTCCAGAAGCCGTAGCCCCGCCCGCACAACATCGCTTGCCGAACCGTAGCGCCTCGTGCGCACCTGATCGATGATGAAGCCCTACACACCCATATAACCCTGCAGCTGCTCGCGCTGGTTTCGCAACTCTGTAGAGCTACCTGACCACACTACACGGCCTTTCTCGACAATATAGTGGTGGTCAGCCAGCGGCAGCAAAGAATTTAAATTTTTGTCTATGCATATGATGGCCAGCCCGGACGCTTTGAGTTCAGTAAGACAGTGCCAGATGTCATTGCGTATGAGTGGGGCTAGCCCTTCAGTGGCTTCGTCCAGAATAAGCAGCCTGGGGTTGGTCATTAACGCCCGGCCAATGGCCAGCATTTGCTGCTCACCGCCTGATAGATTGGCGCCCAGGTTGCCTGATCGCTCGTCAAGTCGTGGAAACAGTGCGTAGATTTTTTCTTGTGTCCATGGCGATGCCTGGCCCTGGCGATTATGTGCAGTGGCCACCAGGTTTTCGTGCACAGTCAGGTTGGGAAACACCTGCCTGCCTTCGGGGACCAGCCCTATGCCAGCGCGGGCCACCTGGTAAGCAGGCAGGCCAGCAATATTTTTACCGTCAAAACGTATGGTGCCCCGCGCCGGTGACATCAAACCCATGACTGACTTCACGCTGGTCGTCTTGCCCATGCCATTGCGCCCCAGCAAGGTCACAAACTGGCCGGGCATCACGCTAAACGACATGCCCGACAGGGCCTGGCTGGGCCCGTAAAAAGTGTCTATATGGTCAACGTCAAGCAAGGGCGCTGGCATTACGCATCATCTCCAAGGTAGGCCATGCGAACTTCCGGGTTGGTGCGTATCTGTTCGGGCAGGCCGCAGGCAATGCCGCGACCATACACGAGCACTGTAATGCGATCGGCCAGGCGGAAGACTGCATCCATGTCGTGTTCTACCAGCACAATGCCGTATTGCCCTTTCAGCTTTAGCAGCAGTTCAGTCATTTGTTCTGATTCGGCCTGGCTCATGCCCGCCATGGGTTCATCCAGCAGCAATAGCTTGGGTTGCCCGGCCAGCACCATGGCCAGCTCAAGCTGACGTTGTTCGCCGTGGGCCATGTCGGAGGCCAGCACATGCATACGCGGACCCAGACCCACGCGCTCCAGGGCAAGGCTGGCTGGCTCGGTAAGCGAGGTCTGTCGTGATGCCGGCGTCCAGAACTTAAAGCTGTGACCCTGATGTGCCTGTACCGCCAGCATGACGTTTTCTAGCGCAGTAAACGCAGAAAGCACCGAAGTGATCTGGTAAGAGCGAGCAATGCCGCGTAGTGCCCGCTGTTCGGCGCGCTCATGGGTAATGTCTTGCCCGTTAAGCAAGATTTTTCCACTGTCTGGCTTTAGTTCACCTGCCAGTTGCGTAATCAATGTGCTCTTGCCAGCGCCGTTGGGGCCGATGATGGCGTGGGTTTCACCAGGCAACAGATCAAAGTCAAAACCATCGGTTGCCGCCAGGCCGCCAAAGCGCTTTACCAGATTGCGTACAGATAACAGGCTCATGCCGCGCTCACCTGAAAGGTGGTTAAGGTGGGCTGGAACGCAGATAAAGTGACAGTGCTGTACTTCATGGTTGTTCCCGTACGGGATGATCCGGACGCACTCTGCGTTGCGTATGGCGGTCTTGGGCCAGATGCAGCACGCCTATGATGCCTTGGCGACTGACCGTTACAACCAGCACAATCAGCGGGCCGAAAATAACCATCCAGTGCTGCGTCAACATCTTGAGGCCTTCTTCGGTCAGTATCATGGCGAGCGTGCCGACCAGTGGCCCGAACAGGGTCCCCAACCCACCCAGCATTACCATGACAATAAGCTCTCCCGAGGTCGTCCACGACATATAAGAGGGTGACGCGAATTCGGTAAGGTTGGCGAATAGCAGCCCGGCCATGCCACAGAGCGCAGCCGATAATACATACGCGGCCAGACGATAGCGAAAGGTTGGAAAGCCCAGCGCCTTCATGCGCCTATCGTTGCTCTTGCTGGCCCGCAGTACAACGCCAAAGCGTGAATGAATCAGGCGATGAGTCCCATACAGGCTGACGCACAAAAGCACGAAGGCAGCCCAGTAAAGCGTATTCGCCTGGGCTAGATCAATGCCGCTGAACTTGCTGCCAGAAGCCAGTCGCATGCCATCATCGCCACCATATTGGCTGAGGCTGACAAACAGAAAATAAAACATCTGGGCGAAGGCCAGCGTAATCATGATGAATGCGATGCCGGCCGTGCGCAGCACGATGGCCCCCGTGAGCAGACCAATGAGACAGCACACGACAAGCGTGACCAGCAACTGTACCCAACCATTGTCTATGCCATGAAAACTGAGAATGCTGGCGCTGTAGACACCCAGACCCAGATACAGGGCATGCCCGAAGCTGACCAGCCCGCCATAGCCAAGAATCAGGTTGAGAGACACGGCTGCGATAGCAAAAACCAGAATACGTGAAAATAGGGTGACAACAAAAGGATTATTACTGGCCAGCAATGGCACCAATGCCAGGGCGATGAGCAGCACAATGCCGACCACAGTGCCAAGTGAACGTGGGGAGGGCGGAGCAGGAGTGATGCTGGTTGCAGAAGACATTTGGTTAGCGCGGTGAGGCTGTATCAAGTGTTATGTACCGGGAACAGTCCCTGGGGCTTTATCGCCAGAACAATGGCCATTAGCAGGTAAATCATCATGGAAGCCAGTGCCGGCCCCGCAATGTCTGCGGCACTGCGCTCGAACATGGTGCGTAACACGGAGGGCAACAAGGTGCGACCCAGGGTGTCGACGACGCCCACGATGAGGGCAGCATAAAACGCACCCCGTATTGAGCCTATGCCGCCGATCACGATGACCACCATGGTCAGAATAAGCACAGGCTCGCCCATGCCTGCCTGCACCGACATAATGGGCCCGGCCAGCAGGCCCGCCATACCCGCCAGCACAGCCCCCAGCGCAAATACCATGGAGTTCAGCAGCACAATATTGATGCCCAGCGCACCCACCATGGTGCGGTTGCTGGCCCCTGCGCGAATCAGCATGCCTATGCGTGTGCGATGGATCAGCACATAGCAGCCCAAGGCGACCAGTAGGCCACTGCCAATGATGAGCAGGCGGAACTTGGGGTAACGAATACCAAATAAATTGACGGCGCCAGTCAAAAACTCTGGCACTTCCATGTAATACGGTGACGCGCCCCAGATCATGCGGGCCAGTTCGTTGAAAAACAGGATGAGGCCGAAGGTAGCGAGCACCTGGTCAAGGTGATCGCGCTGGTACAGTTTGCGCAGTGCAATCCACTCTACGGCCAGCCCCAGCGCAATCATGGCGGGTACCAGCAGGACCGCCGCCAGTATGAACGAGCCCGTGTAGTTGTATAGCGATGCAGCAAAAAAAGCGCCCATCATGTACATGGAGCCATGCGCCAGGTTTACAAAACTCATAATCCCGAACACCAGCGTCAGGCCAGCGGCCATCAGAAACAGCAACACTCCCAGCTGTAGGCCGTTGAGCAATTGGAGTACGAATAAAGTCGGGCTCAAGTAGGCCTCCGTGCAGCACCCCGGGGCCGACAAAGCGGCCCCGGTAACGTTCTTACTTCATGTTGCACTGTTCGGCAAACCCGGCACGTGTCTTGATCTTGATGGGTGTGGTCGCGCTCAGCTCTGCGCCGTCTTTTCCTTCGACGACATCAACGCGATAAAAGGGAGCGTCAGGAAACTGATTTGAGTCAAACTTGAAACTGCCGCGTACTGAATCAAAGTTTGCTTCTTTAAGCGCAGCGCGGAAAGCGTCTTTGTCGCTGAGGTTACCTTTGACCTTGGTGAGTGCCGAGGCGATCAGGTTGGCTGCATCATACGATTGCGCTGCATACATGGAAGGCGCGCGCTTGTATTTTTCAACAAAGGCTTTTACAAACTGCTTGTTCTGCGCGTTGTCGAGGTTGGGCGCATAAGGGGCGCTGGTAATTGCTCCAATGGCCAGCTTCTTGAGGGCGGGCAGCGTAGAGCCGTCAATGGTCGACACCGAAATAAGCGGAAGATTGCCCAACAGCCCCGCCTGGCGGTATTGCTTGACGAAATTGACGCCCATGCCACCCGGGTAAAACACATAGACGGCGTCTGGCGAGGCAGCTTGTAGCTGTGCGATTTCAGCCGAATAATCGGGCTGGTTAACCTGTGTGTACACCTCGTCGATGACCTTGCCTGTGTAATCACGCTTGAAGCCCGACACTGCATCGCGACCGGCCTGATAGTTGGCCGCCATTACGTACATGTTTTTGTAGCCGAGATCAGAGGAAAGCTGGCCGCCTGCCTCGTGCAGCATGTCGTTATCCCAGGATGTCGAGAAAAAATATGGCGAGCACTGCTTGCCGGCAATGGGAGCCGGGCCAGCGTTCGAGCCAATGAAAAATACCCCGGCATCAGTGATGGGCTTGTGAATGGCCATCATCACATTGGAAAACGTCACGCCCGTAATAATGGGAACGTGTTCGCTTTCGAGCAGGCGTGTGGCTGCCTGTACGCCCACATCGGGCTTGAGTTGGTCATCTTCGCGCACGACGCTGACCGGCACACCGCCCAGTTTGCCGCCATTTTGCTCAATGGCCAGCATGAACGCGTCGTATTGATCTTGCCCCAGCGCGCCGCCAGGCCCCGACATGGTGCCGATAAACCCGATTTTTACGGGGTCCTGCGCAAAGCTGGGGCTGACGCCCAGGGCGCTGCAAAGGAGCGCGCCGACGAGGCCGTGGCGCAATAGGCCACGCCGTAATGGCGATAGGGCAAGTTTCATGAGGTCTCCTGTTCGCGTGGGATGCGCGATTCATTGTTATGTATAAAGCTGTACAGCCAAACCGGGGCAGAAACGGCCACCGATACAGGCATCATTATTATTTAGCCAAGTTACATTAGGCTTAAAGCAAATTCTATCGGGAATAACCCAATAACGGTACAACAAAATGGCGCCCGCCCAGACCACCCAGCGGGTGACTTAGACGGGCGCCATGTGGCGTGCGAGCCTACTAGCGGTTGGCTGCTGCCGTTTCTTTATCGAGCTTGTGCATGATATAGCGTTGCTGCGCGATTGAAATAGCGTTGTTTACACACCAGTACAGCACCAGACCAGCGGGGAAGAAGAACATCATACCGCCGAAAACCAGAGGCATGACCATCATGATCTTGGCCTGCGTAGGATCGGGCGGTGTAGGGTTCAGCTTGATCTGCAGGAACATGGTGGCCATCATGATGGCGGGCAGAATAAACCACGGATCGCGGGCTGAAAGATCCTGAATCCAGAGTATCCACGGTGCACCGCGCATTTCTACGCTGCCCAACAGTACCCAATAGAGCGCAATAAATACCGGGATCTGCACCACCATGGGCAAGCAACCGCCCAATGGGTTGATTTTTTCGGTACGGTACATCTCCATCATGGCTGAATTCAGCTTGGCCTTGTCGTCGCCAAACTTTTCACGCAGCGCCTTCATGCGTGGGGTTACCAGCTTCATCTTGGCCATGGAGCGGTAGCTGGCAGCCGAGAGCGGGTAAAACACCAGTTTGATAAGCATGGTCAGTACGACGATAGTCCAGCCCCAGTTGCCCAGTACGCTGTGAATCCACGTCATGATCTTGAACACCGGCTTGGCAATGATAGTAAGCCAGCCATAGTCGACCACCAGCTCCAGCCCTGGCGCTAACGCGCTCATGGCTTTCTGGTCTTGCGGGCCTACCCACAGGTTGGCCGGTACCGATACACTGCTGCCGGGCTCAATAGTGCCAACGGCCTCAATGGTGCGGATGGTGTACAGATCGTTTGGAAGCTTGATGACTTCGTTGTGGCGGGTTACACCTTCTGGAGGCACCCAAGCCGTGGCGAAGTAGTGCTGCACCATGCCGATCCAACCGTCGTCGGCCTGCTTGATGTATTTGGCTTTGCCTTTGTCGATGTCTGAAAAGCTGATCTTCTGGAACTTGTCTTCGGACGAGTACAGCGCGGGGCCGGTAAAGGTTTTGTAGAAGGCGAAGGAATCAGAAGGATCATGCCCGTCGCGCGTCAGCTGCAGGTACAACGACGGAGCGATGGCCTTACCGCTTTCGTTGAATACATCGTGACGCACGCCGATGTCGTAGCGGTCACGGTGCAGCGTATAGGTTTTAACAACCTTAACGCCATCGGTTTCGGCCTCGAACACGACATCAAGCGTATCGCCTGTGAGGTGTGTTTGCGTGGAAACCAGCCGGAACGGTGTGAGATGTGTGGGGTAGCTCTGGCCCTGAGGAGCACCTACGATGCCAGTTTGTGCCACATACATGTACGGCGCTGTGTTATCGAACAGCACCATTGGGGTGGGATCTTTTTTGGACAAGTCATACTTGAGCAACTCGGCCTTGACCAGTTGGGCACCCAGGGTGTCGAACGTCAGATTGAATACGTCGGTGGTGACGGTAACTTTCTCTGAGGAACTGGCCGCTGCAGGAGCTTTTCCGCCAGGCACGTTGGTGTCACCGGCAGCAGCATTGGCTGTCGCAGGGGTTGCCGTTGGGGCCGGGCCCGGTATGCTGGTGTCAGCATGGCCTTCGGGGCTTGCCGTTTTGGCTGCAGTGGTCTGCGTGGCCGTTGGCGAGCCGCCAAACAGCGAAGGCTTGCCATTGTGTACCTGCCAGTTATTCCATAGCAGCAATAGCGAGAAAGAAAATATCATCCATAGGATGGTGCGTCGGATGTCCATAGCGCCTGTTTCAAGTTGAAGCCGAGCAAAAGCTCAACAGTTTAACGTAGCTCAGCTGAATACGTGATGAGCAGTATGAATGGAGGGCAACTTGCCCTGGCATGCCCTAGAGCCGCTGGTGAGGAGCACGAGGTTGCTGCCGGTGATCGTGGTGAGCTTCGCATTCAGGCCCATGTTCATGTTTGTGCAGATGTTTATGACTATGCCCCGGTTTATTATTGCCCGGCGGCACAGGATCATGCCCGCCCTGGCACCAGGGGTTACAGCGGCCAATACGCTTGGCCGCCAACCATAAACCCTTGATGGCGCCATGTGTTTCGATGGCCTCAATGGCATACACGGAGCATGTGGGGGTAAAGCGACACCCATGCCCCACCCAGGGGCTTAGAAAATACCGGTAAAACCGGATGGGGGCGATTAGCAAGGCACGGATCATCGGCAAACCTGCTCAAGCAGGGCGTCAACCTCGGCGCGTACCTGCTTTTTAAGTTGCGTCAGCGACTGGTCGGCCACTTTTGCATTCAGGCGTATGACATAGTCACGACAGGGCAGAGCGTGCCGTTTTTGGCGGAAAGCTTCACGCAACACGCGTTTAATGGCATTGCGGGTGACTGATCGTGCAGCAAAGCGCTTGGCAATGATTAGCCCAAGACGAGGCTCTGTGCAGGTGCCAGTGTCGGCGTGTACGCCGTCAGGAGCAGGTCTGGGCGTATTTACAACAAACAACGCCCCTCTTGCAATACGCCGGCCTTTGAGGGCCGAGGCGAATTCTGAGGGGCGGTGCAGGCGTGCCGCAGGAGGAAATGTGGCGCGCATGATGGCAGCGACGCTGACAGCCTGTTGCTGGCCAGCGTCAGAAGCAACTGGCTTAGACGGCCAGTTGCTTGCGGCCTTTGGCGCGGCGCGCATTAATAATGGCGCGGCCGGCGCGAGTTTTCATGCGCACACGAAAACCGTGGGTACGCTTGCGGCGAGTAACTGATGGTTGAAAGGTGCGTTTCATGATAATCCAATAAAAAGAACGGCCCGGAGCCGCCTGAAGGCTTGCGTTTTGACGCTTGTAAGCTAAATAGCCAGATGTGCCCGCCGCCTAGGGCCCGCACATGACGAGCCGACAAATACCCCGCCAATTAACGCTTGTTGGCAGCCCGGGTGGTTGAAAATTCGGTGTCAAGCCTGCCATTTCATCAAATTTTTTACGTTTAGTCAACTGCTTAGCGTGTAAGTAGTTGGCTGTTATGGTGTCTGCTTGTGGATAACTACCCCTTCAACAGGGTAGAATCGAGGTTTACTGAAGTGACGGATATGAAAGAATTCTGGGAGTCCTGCGTCCAGAGACTGGAGCAGGATCTACCTCCACAACAAATCAGCGCCTGGATACGCCCTCTGGTACCGCTTGCGTTCGACGACGAACAGGCGGTGCTGCGCGTTGCTGCGCCCAATCGTTTCAAGCTCGATTGGGTGCGCAAAAATTTTTCCAGCCAAATAGAGCAGCTTGCGACCGATTGGTACAAGCGCCCCGTGCAAGTGGTCTTTGAATTGGGGGCTGCAGGGGCGGCAGGCCGTAGCGCGGCACCCGGGCGCACGCCTGCACCTCCTCCAAGCCTGGGCCTGGCACCTGTGCAGGTATCTGGGGCCATTGGCACGCCCGCTGCCCCATCAGCGCCTGCTGCGGCCATCGCCGATGCCATGCACGACAGGTCGCGGCTTAACGCCGACCTTACGTTTAAAAACTTCGTAACGGGTAAGGCTAACCAGCTCGCGCGCGCTGCGGCGCTGCAGGTGGCTGAAAACCCCGGGGTTTCGTATAACCCGCTGTTTCTGTACGGGGGAGTGGGCCTGGGTAAAACCCATCTTATTCACGCCATCGGCAATGCCATGATAGAAAATGGCACAGGCACGCGTGTGCGCTATGTGCACGCCGACCAGTATGTATCTGATGTGGTTAAGGCCTATCAGCGCAGGGCATTTGATGAGTTCAAGCGTTATTACCATTCACTTGACCTGCTGCTCATTGATGATATTCAATTCTTTGCAGGCAAAAATCGTACCCAGGAAGAGTTTTTCTATGCTTTTGAGGCCATGGTGGCGCAGCGCAAGCAAATCATCATTACCTCAGACACATACCCCAAAGAACTGGCCAATATAGACAGCCGTTTGATCTCGCGCTTTGACTCTGGCCTTACCGTGGCCATCGAGCCGCCCGAGCTCGAAATGCGTGTTGCTATTTTGCTGCACAAGGCTGAAACCGAGGGCGTGGCCATGCCCGAAGAAGTGGCGTTTTTTATCGCCAAGCATTTGCGTAGCAACGTGCGCGAGCTTGAAGGTGCACTGCGCAAGGTATCTGCCTATGCGCGCTTTCATGGGCGTGAGGTGTTAACGGTTGACGTATGTAAAGACGCGCTCAAAGATTTGCTGTCGGTGTCAAATGGCCAGATTACGGTCGAAAACATACAAAAAACCGTGGCCGACTTTTACAAGATTAAAGTCGCCGATATGTACTCGAAACGTCGTCCGGCCAATATAGCCATGCCACGCCAGGTTGCCATGTATCTGGCCAAAGAGCTTACCCAGAAAAGCCTGCCCGAAATTGGTGATTTGTTCGGTGGGCGGGATCACACAACCGTACTGCATGCAGTACGAAAAATCGCCGATGCAAGGTCCAAGCAGACCGAGCTTAATCACGCTCTACATGTATTAGAACAAACCTTGAAAGGATAATCATGCAACTCGTACAAGCGACTCGCGATGAAGTGCTCAGGCCGCTGTCCACCGTGGCGGGCATCGTAGAACGCAGGAACACGATGCCCATTCTTGCCAATATTTTATTGCGCAAAGAAGGCACGAAACTTGCCTTTATCGCGACTGACCTCGAAGTCCAGATCACCACACATGCCGAGTTCGGGGTTGGCGAAGAAAACGAATCCACCACGGTCGCCGCTCGCAAGTTGCTCGATATTCTGCGCGCATTGCCCGATCTGGGCGATGTAAAGCTTTCGCTGGCCAGTGCCAAGCTGGCCGTGCAGTCTGGTAAAAGCCGCTTTGCGCTGCAAACCATGCCGGCCGCCGAGTTTCCCACGCTGGCTCAACCCGAGCAGTGGGATGTTTCATTTTCGTTGCCACAAAAAACGCTCAAGCATTTGTTCAGCATGGTGCATTTCGCCATGGCCCAGCAAGATATTCGCTATTATCTGAATGGCCTGCTTTTTGTGTTCGAGCCCGGTTTCTTGCGTGCGGTAGCCACAGATGGCCATAGGCTGGCTCACAGCGGTACGCCGGTTGAGGGCATAGAAAGCAAACACGATGTCATCGTGCCGCGCAAAACCATACTCGAAATGCAGCGCCTGCTTTCCGAAACCGATGAGCCTGTGCACATTGACGTTGCCACGGGCCAGATCCGCTTCCGTTTCGGTCATGTCGAGCTGGTATCCAAGCTGGTCGAGGGCAAGTTCCCCGACTTTACCCGGGTCATCCCCAGCAACTACACGCGCCACTTCACCATCAGCCGCGAGACATTGCAAGGCGCACTCCAGCGTGCCGCCATTCTCACGACTGATAAGCTCAAAGGCGTGCGTTTGCAGCTGTCTGAAAACCAGCTCAAAATCTCATCTTCCAATACCGAGCAAGAAGAGGCACAAGAAGAAATCGATATCGATTACAGCCACGAGCCGCTCGATGTTGGGTTCAATGTCAGCTACCTGCTTGATGTGCTGGCCAACGTCAAAACCGAAAACATTCAGTGGTCGGTGCAGCCTGACGTTAACGCGTCGGCGCTCATTACGTCGCCAGACGATGAGCACTTCAAGTACGTTGTCATGCCCATGCGTATTTAAGCGTTACCGTATCCAAACATCGCCTCCTGTGCGCCTGGCCCCTGGCCTGGCGCCAGCAAGCAGCCGCAAGGCTTATTAAAGGTTACACACACTATGTCAGATCAAACCACGACTGCCGCAACCCCGACAGGTTACGGTGCCGATTCCATCAAGATGCTCAAGGGCCTCGAGGCGGTGCGCAAGCGCCCGGGCATGTACATTGGCGATACGTCCGATGGCACTGGCCTACACCATATGGTTTTCGAGGTCGTTGACAACGCCATTGACGAAGCGTTGGCAGGCTATTGTGACGACATCGTGGTGACCATTCATGCCGATAACAGCGTGTCGGTCAGTGACAATGGCCGGGGCATCCCCACCGACATTCACAAAGACGACGAGTTTCATCGCAGTGCGGCCGAAATCGTCATGACCGAGCTTCACGCCGGCGGCAAGTTTGACCATAACTCGTACAAGGTGTCAGGCGGGCTTCACGGCGTGGGTGTGTCGTGTGTAAACGCCTTGTCTGAGTGGCTGCAGCTTACGATTAGCCGTAATGGCAAAACGCACGAAATGATGTTTCGTCGCGGCGAACGCGACGAGCCCCTGAAGGTCATCGGCGAAAGCGATGCTACAGGTACTACCGTGCGGTTTCTGGCCGACCCGCAAATTTTCGAGAACATTGAATACCACTACGAAATTTTCGCCAAACGTTTGCGTGAACTGTCGTTTCTGAACAATGGCGTCAAAATTCGTCTTGTTGATGAGCGCAACGGCAAAGAAGAAGATTTCGCGTTTTTGGGTGGCGTTAAAGGGTTTGTTGAGTACATTAACCGCAGCAAAACCGTGTTGCACGCCAATGTGTTTGCGGTGACCACAGAGTCGGTCGTGGGCGATGCCACCATTGGTGTCGAAGTAGCCATGCAATGGAACGACAGCTACACCGAAACCGTGCTGTGTTTTACCAATAATATTCCGCAGCGCGACGGTGGTTCTCACCTTACCGGTCTGCGCGCTGCCATGACGCGCGTACTTAACAAGTACATTGCCGATAACGAGCTGGCCAAACGCGCCAAGGTCGATACCAGTGGTGATGACATGCGCGAAGGCCTGGCCTGCGTACTGTCGGTCAAGGTGCCTGAGCCCAAATTTAGCAGCCAGACCAAAGACAAGCTGGTGTCGAGCGAGGTTCGCCCGGCTGTTGAAGAGGCGGTAGCTCGCACACTTGAAACCTGGCTGCTCGAACACCCCAACGATGCCAAGGCGCTGTGCAATAAAATTATTGAAGCAGCCCGCGCACGCGATGCAGCGCGCAGGGCCCGCGAAATGACACGTCGTAAAAGCGTGCTCGAGGGCGCAGGCCTGCCGGGCAAGCTGGCCGACTGCCAGGAAAAAGACCCGGCACTTAGCGAAATATACATCGTGGAGGGTGACTCGGCCGGCGGTTCTGCCAAGCAGGGTCGCGACCGTAAGTTTCAGGCCATTTTGCCTTTGCGCGGTAAAGTGCTCAACGTTGAAAAGGCCCGCTTTGACCGGCTTATTGCCAGCGAGCAGATCACCACGCTGATTACCGCCCTGGGCACCAGCATTGGCCCCGATTTCAACATCGACAAGCTGCGTTATCACCGCATCATTATCATGACTGACGCCGACGTTGATGGCGCACATATTCGCACGCTGCTGCTTACGCTGTTTTACCGTCAGATGCCAGAGCTGGTCGCGCGTGGGCACATATATATCGCGCAGCCGCCACTGTTCAAGGTCAAGGTAGGCCGCGAAGAGCGCTACCTTAAAGATGAGGCTGAAGAAGCACAGTTTATGCTGCAAGTAGCGCTCAAAGATGCGTCATTGCTAACCCGCGAGGGCGCTGATCCTATTGGTGGAGAGGCACTTGGCGATCTGGCACGTCAGTACATATTGGCTGACTCGGTCATTAATCGCTTGTCTCGTCATATGGATTCCGAAGCGCTGTCTGCCATGGCCGAGGGCGTCGAGATCAATTTGTCGGATGAGGCCGAAGCCGAGGCGTCGGCACGTCGCCTGTATGAAGCGCTTTATGACCCTTCAATGCCTCATGTCGTCAATGTAACCGCAAAGGTCAACGAAGAAAATGACGCGTGGCGACTGATCGTAAGCCGGATTCATCACGGTAATGTGCGCGTCACTGTGTTTGACCGCACCTTTGTGCGAGGTGCCGACTACGTGGCGCTTGCCAAGGCCGCGCAGACCTTTAATGGCTTGCTTGGCAAGGGCGCCGTCATCGCACGGGGTGAGGGCGACCGACGCAAAGAAAAGCCTGTGTCAGACTTCCGCGAAGCCATGCAATGGCTGCGCGGCGAGGCCGACCGCAGCATTACCAAGCAGCGCTACAAGGGCTTGGGCGAAATGAACCCGCAACAGCTGTGGGAAACGACCATGGACCCAACCGTACGCCGCTTGTTGCGTGTTCAGGTCGACGACGCCATCGCCGCCGACGATGTCTTTACCACGCTAATGGGTGATCATGTTGAGCCGCGCCGCGAGTTCATCGAGCGCAATGCGTTGCAGGCTGGGAATATTGATATTTAAGTTTTGTTGTTTTTGAGAATAGTTGGCCAAGTTTTGTAGCAAAAGTTGGCCACTATTCTTGACATAAAAAAGCGGCCTACTTTTTAGTGGCCGCTTTTTTATGCGAAACGCAGGTTTCACAGGGACATTCAACTTCTTGAACTGGGTGACGCCCTCAAATTCATACAGCCATGCTTACATCATAATTAGTGTAATTTGCGATTACTACAATTATGATGTATTTCCCATCTACATCTTATTTGGAGCATCATCGGTTTACGCCTTATTTGATGTATCGCTAAGTCATGATTCATGATGTGTACATCCTCATTTGATGCGAGACATGACGATGAAATCGGTATTTTTATTAAAAGTGGAGCAACTTTCCCCGCTCATCCGCTCTCTGAGAGAAGAAAAAGGATGGAGCCAGACTAAGCTCGCTCGTGAGCTGAACACAACTCAACAAGCCGTTTCTCGCATGGAAAAGGACGCTTCTGGCCTTGCTTTCGCAAGAGTTTATGAGGTTCTTTCCGTCCTTGATACTCAGTTGGTTGCTGAGCCTCGACTACCCTTCAAAGATTCTATAGAGGGCTGGTAATGAGTGTTCTTGATATTTGGATGAATGGTGTCTTTGTGGGGCAGTGGCATCAAAAGGGCAGAACAGCTTCCCGCCTGGTGTACGACCCATCCTGGGTAAACCATCCGCAAGGCAGACCTCTTTCACTCTCTCTGCCGATGACGGGTGCTGGTGACGGTTTGCGTGATGCTCCAGTCGACAATTATTTTGA
Organism: Alcaligenaceae bacterium; assembly: GCA_013416395.1. Lineage (GTDB taxonomy): Bacteria > Pseudomonadota > Gammaproteobacteria > Burkholderiales > Burkholderiaceae_B > Allopusillimonas. The sequence continues at coordinate 540,108 of JACCEP010000001.1, read as the reverse complement.
CAACCTTCTACCTGACAACGAGGCGATACGCCGTCGTATAGGCGCCCGGTTCAAAGTCTCTTCCCTGGATGCTTTTACCTTGCTGCAGAGCATTGGCCGTGATGCCGCAGGTGCAGTACAGCTACTTCCAAAGGACTCTCCGCCTGGCCTTGGGTGGGAAGTAGCGCTAATCAGGTGCACCTTCGAAACGTCAAAATGGCCATGGCTTTGCGCACTAAAAATGCTCACTACCGTATACGCGAGATCTACCGGAGGCATTGGTTCGCTGTGGGCGAACGGTATATCGGCGCAGAGCCTGCAACCGCCATTCTAGAAGAGTTACCAGGTATCGTGGAAGGCGCAATCACCCTTGTGCAAGAGAAAATTCCGGCAGGATTTCCCGCTCATATAGTCGACACAATCTTTGACGGTATCAGGGGCAATCTGGCTCGTCTTGCCCTGTAGTCCTGATCGTCGCCATTGCGAAGTAGATTGAGGTGAGCTTGCTCGCAGTAAGCAACCCCTGCGTCGGCGTGGTTCGAAAGGCTTTTGAGCGGCAACAGATAATCTTCGCGATACGCAGTCGTCACGATGATGCGGGAGCGACCGGCCGCGCTTAGCACGCAGTTCATGGCGAGGTCCATTGCCTTCGAGGTTGTCGGTTTCCACGTTAATTCAGCCGACGTTGATGGTTAGTTTGTCGGAAATTTGTATGATTCCAGCCAGGTTTGTCGTATTCATGGTTGATTGGGTATCAATCAGCTCATCGCACCCGTCAAAATATCTTGTACTTCGCCAATGGCAGACCGTGCTCCTCGAAGAAAGAGTTAGAGCTATCAATAGCTTCTTTATTCTCCTTGAGCCAGAGATCTATGCGCCTGGGTGTAATGGCTAGTGCACGCCCCGATTTGGCGTCGCAGCCTAGGCTCGCTTCCGGAGACACGTGGTTGCTGGCTTGTTAGGTACGCTTCGGGGGGTAACGTAACGAGAGCCTGGATGGGTTATTCCATTTAAAGCATGGTTACTGGCGCTTATCCTGCGTTTACACCACAAAACGGTCAGCAAGCGCCTCGGGCGACATTGTGCAGCGCTAGCAAGATCGACCATCTAAATATATAATGCGAACGCTTCTCGTTAGCATGTTGGCCATGAGCCAACATCTTATCGTAAGCGCCTTCGTCGGAGGGTTCCGCAGGCTTGTCGTGTTGGTGTGTATTGCGTCAAGGGGCAAGAGGCGGGGTCCTCTAAGTCTGTATTAGTTCGCATCTATTTGCGCATCACATATCAATCACACCGATGAAACCATTCTTCGTTACGCACGAAGCTGTTTCCGGCGCGCTTCGTTGCTCCAGCTTCTCCTCCAGTCCTTCTCCCAGTCTTTTCTTCAGTCACCCTCTTCGTCATCTGTATACCCGGCATAGGCTCATCGTCGGTATGGCCATTGCCTTGGCTGCATGCCCGGCGTTGGCGACAATTCAGCCTACCCAACTTGATGCCATTACCGTGTCGTCGACCAGCGGCGGCACTACCGATAAAACCACGTGGCAGTCCGTACAAAAGAGCACGCTTGTTGATATGAAAGACGTGCTCGAAAATCAGAGCGGGGTGAATGTCAGCGGTGGCAACGGCGCGTCGCAGCAAATCTTTATTCGGGGCCTGGGTGAAAACCAGGTGGTGTTTTCAGTCGATGGTGCCAACCAAAACGCACAAATCTTTCACCACCAAAGCCGGTTTATGTTTGATCCGGCGCTGCTCAAGTCAGTGGCCATTGAAAAGGGCTCGGGTTCAGCCAGTGCAGGCATTGGCGTTACGGGCGGAGCCATTCGCATGACCACGGTCGACGCCCAAGACCTGCTCGAAGAAGGGCGCAGCCTGGGCTTTAAGGCTGGTGCCGGCTGGCGCAGCAACAAGGGTTGGGAGCGCTCAGGTGCCGTATATGGCAAATTTGGCGAGCATGTCGACGCCATTTTCATCGGCAATCTGGTCACCCAAAAAGACTACAAAGACGGTCACGGCAATCGCGTCAATCATTCGGCGCTTGATCAGGACGGCTACCTCGCCAAAGTGGGGCTAACGCTCTCGCCCCAGCATCGTATTGTGGTCAGCCAGCGGCGTGAGCAGCAAGAGGGTTATCGCCCACTGCGGTTCAACGTTGCCGGGTTGCGCGGTTTGCCCACCTTTGATTCGAATCTGGTTCAGGACACCAGCTCACTGCAGTATCACGGCCAAAATTTTGGCTTTGCTGATCGGTTCGACGTAAATCTGTTCCACATCAAAATGAATGATGTCAAAGACGCCACCGGGCCCATGCCAACAACGGGGCGGGTATTGCCGGCACATAGCGATGCGTCGGCTAAAACCACGGGTGCCGACCTGGGGCTGGTCAACACGCTGTGGAGCAACCATACGCTTAAATATGGCCTTAACTGGCGTGATGAGCGTATTTCCACGGCCCAGTACACCGTGGGTCGTGGGCGTGAAGGCAAGGTAGACTGGGGTGCCTATGCAGAAGGTATTTGGGACTTTGCCCCGTTCACCCTCACCACCGGGCTACGCTATGACCACTTCCGCATTACTGACACCAGCAATCGCAAGGGGTCCGGGTCCAATATCAACCCCAGCGCTTCATTAATCTTTGACGCCACCCCTGAACTCAAATTCAAGGCCAGTGTGGCGCAGGCAAGCCGTAGCCCTCGTCTCTACGAGCCTTATATTCTTGGCTTGGCCTGGGGTGACAGCCGCAAACTGGCTGAAGGCATTAAGGCTGAGCGGGCGGTCAATATGGAACTTGGTGCCGAGTGGGCGGGTGAGCACTTTTCTGCCATGGCCACGGTTTTTCGGCAGAACATCCATGACTACATCGGCACTACAGCATCCAGGTACCAGGACAACATTGGCCGCTTGGTCAACCGGGGGTATGAAGTAGGGCTGGGTTATCGTGATGGTGGCTTTCGCAGCCGTCTGGCCATAAGCTACAGCAAGCCTCGGGTTAACGATGCCTACAAGGCGTATGTACTCGACAATATGCCCACGGGCCGTCAGTGGCTTGCCAGCGTCAGTTATCGCTTCCCACTGCCTGCTGTTGAAATCGGCTGGCGTGGCCGGCTGTTTGAGCATATTGATGTTCCGGTGGGTGAGGGCGCTGGCCGCACTACTGCACGCAAGGCGGGGTATGGCGTACATGATGTCTACCTGAACTGGCAGCCGCAGGGCAACGATCGCATGAATGTTAATGTCAGCATTAACAACGTGGACGACAAGTTCTACTACAACCAGGCCGGTGTTTGCACGCCGCCCAACATGAGCACGTGCCTGCCCGAAGCGGGTCGCAATTACCGCGTCAGCTTTAATTATCGTTATTAATGTGCCGTCTGAGCCTCTGCGGCTCAGATTGGGGCGAGGATAGCGACGGTAGCCCTGTCATGTCAGTTGCTCTGCTGGTGTCGCGTGCAAAAGCACGTGACGTTTTGAAAGTACAGTCATAAAAGCGCCGCTTTCGAAGCACAGCCATTGCATTGCCACGATGGGACCACAGTCGCATAGCGCGATGGCCAATTACGTATTGCGAACTTGATCTGTAATCGTCAAAAAAACAGTGGGGCCACGTTGTGGCCCCACTGTTGCATTTTGGTAAGTAGAGTCAGTAATTAACCTGGGCTCTTCTTGCGGGCATCGCTGCCTGACTGTGCATTTTTGGCGCTGCCAGACCCGAACGGCGCGGCGACTGGTGCCGGTTTTTTAGGTTGCTTGGGTTTCTTGGCTTCGCGGTTGCCGTGTAACTGGCCTTTGGCCATGGTGAGCTCCTGAGGAAACTGCGTTGGTGTCAGACGACCATTTGAGCATACCCGTTATTTGCCAAAACCAGAAGGAAAATCAACCATTTAGACCAGATGTCGTCCACATGTTCAACGCAGCTCAGGTCGGTTCGATCGTCGCGATAGAATGAACACAACGCGCTGAGCTTGTTGCGCACTTTTTGTTTTACGTTTTATGGAAGCGGTTTGTGTCTGAATTTCGCCTGATGACTCAGGATGATGTGATGTCTGTGCTGGATGTGCAGGCGCATTGCTATGCGGTCGCGATGCAAGAAGACGAAACCACCTTGCGTACACGTCTCGCTACGGCGCCGCAGTCTGCCTGGGTGGCAGTTGATGCAGCAGGTGTGTGCGCGTACCTGGTGGCCTACCCATCGTCGCTTGGCAAGATTACGCCCTTGGGGGCTTGCTTTGACCTTACTTGGGCTCCCGACAGCCTTTACCTCCATGACCTGGCTGTATCAGCACGGGCCAAGGGCAAGGGGCTGGGCCCTGCTTTAGTACGCCTGGCCTGGTCGGTAGGACGTGATCTGGGTTTGGGCAAATCTACGCTGGTATCCGTGCAGCAGTCACAAGGCTTTTGGCGTCGCCTGGGGTATGAGCCCGTGGTACCACTTCAAGCCAGCCAGGCCGCGAATTTAGCCACGTATTTAGGCGTGGCGTGCTATATGGCACGGTCTCTGTAACGAGCAGCCCCTCTTGCGGGCCAATGGTGGCCCGATGCTTTAGCAAAGCGTGGGCTTGGCATTATGAGCCGGGGTTTTGCGTCTGGCTGGTTTTTCGCCCAGCCAGTTCTTGGTGTCGGAAGCAATCAGTGGTGTGATCCATAAACGCCCCTATGCCCTGCATATAGGCCTGGCAAATGGTGGGCCCCACAAACTTGAAGCCAATTTTTTTCAGCGTTCGACTCATGTCCTGAGCGATGGGTGTGATCGTGGGTATGTCTTCGTGGCGTGCGTAGTGGTTGATGATGGGGCTACCGCCTGCAAACGACCACATGAGGGCCACGGGGTCATCCTGGAGCAGCCACAGGCGGGCGTTTTCGCGAGCAGCATGCAGCTTGAGCCGGTTGCGGATGATGCCGGCGTCTTGCATAAGGGTTTCGATGTGATCGTCAGACATTTCTGACAGGGCACGCGCATCAAAATTGAACAACACCTCACGAAACCGGGGGCGTTTCTTGAGTACTGTGATCCATGAGAGCCCTGCCTGAAAGCCTTCAAGCACCAGTTTTTCCAACAGATGACGAGAATCGTACGAGGGTACGCCCCACTCGGTGTCGTGGTAAGCCGTGTAAATAGGGTCGCTGGTGCACCAGTGGCAACGTTTCATAGTGAACTAAATTCAGGTTACGCAGGGCGTGCTGATCAGCTACGCTGCTCAATAAAAGGGGGAGATATAGGTGACTATTCTAGAACAGCACTATATGCCTGCTGCATTGGCGTCACAACGGCCTATAATCGCTGTGTATACATACAGCAAACAAAATAATGCCTGTTCCGCCTGCCGCCCCTGACAATCGCCCGCGTCGCATTGCCCATCTCGACATGGATGCGTTTTACGCGTCGGTCGAGTTGTTGCGCTACCCCGAATTGCGCGGTCTGCCTGTTGTTATTGGTGCGGGCGGCCGGTATCAACCCCACAAGCTGCCCGACGGCCAGCGTATGTTTTATCGGCTCAGGGGGTATACAGGCCGTGGTGTGGTCACAACCTCTACCTACGAGGCGCGGGCGTTGGGTGTATTTTCGGCCATGGGCATGATGAAGGCGGCACAACTGGCCCCTGATGCTATTTTGCTACCTGTAGACTTTGCTACTTATCGGCATTATTCAAGGCTGTTCAAGGCCGCGGTTGCCGACATTGCCCCGCAGGTCGAAGACCGGGGCGTTGATGAAATTTACATTGATCTTACCGACCACCCTGAAGACTCTCTCACGTTGGCGCGGCGTCTGAAGCAGGCGGTCAGCGACGCTACTGGCCTGAACTGTTCAATTGGCATTTCACCCAACAAGTTGTTGTCCAAGATTGCTTCTGAGCTTGATAAGCCAGACGGCATTACCATTATCGGGCCCGGCGATTTGCAGAAGCGAATCTGGCCGCTGCCTGTAGGCAAGGTTAATGGCATAGGCCCCAAGGCTGATGCCCGGTTGCGTGACCTGGGCATACTTACCGTCGAGCAGCTGGCCCATGCCCGACCCGAGCTTTTGCAACATCACTTCGGGCTTTCTTATGCCTGTTGGCTGGTCGAGGTGGCGCATGGCAAGGATGACCGCCCTGTACGCACACATTCTGAGCCCAAATCCATCAGTCGTGAAACTACATTTGAGCGTGACCTGCATGTGCATCGCGATCGCGCTGAGCTTTCCGCTATCTTTCAGCAACTTTGCCAGCAGCTTGAGGGTGACCTGCGTCGCAAAGGTTATACAGGCCGCACAGTGGGTATCAAGCTGCGTTTTCATGACTTCAGAACCGTAACGCGAGACTTTACGCTGCCTGATGCCGTGGCTGACGCTGATGCCATCCATCATGCGGCGGGTGCTTGTTTAAAGCGTATAGAGCTTGATCAGAGCCGTATTCGGCTGTTGGGGGTGCGTGTAAGCAGCCTGGAGTCCAGCACACCAGAAGGTGATGGCAGCCCGCGCAGAGCACCTGTTCAGCTTAGCCTGTACTGACCTACCGAACTACTGAACTACCGAACTACCGAACTACCGAACTACTGAAACCCTAAACGCCTAAACCAGTAAACCAGTAAACCAGTAAACCAGTAAACCAGTAAGCCAATAAATCAATAAATCAATAAATCAGTAAATCAGTAAACCAAGAATAGACGCCCGGCCTTATAAATCATAGTGCAGTTCGACCGTATCGCCGACGTGAATCATGGTGTTGTGCCCTGTGCCAGACACCACGGCGTTGACGCCGAACAGCACGCCGTCGGCAAACTGCCTGTGTTCGGCCAGGGTAATGCCCGGTTCGGGTGCTGATACTGCTGTCGCCTGATCGATATTGGGGATGGGGCAGCGTGCGCACCGTTTGACGAATGCAAAGGTGAGGTCGCCAGTTTGCATGCCGGTCAGATAATCTTCTTCATAGGCATCCAGGCCTTGCACCACGATATTGGGGCGGAAACGGTTCATGGGAACAGCGGGTTGCCCTTTGGCCAGCAGGCGACGGTTCAGTTCGTCAAGAGAACCTTGGTTGGCGATCAAAAATGGAAAGCCATCGGCAAAACCGAACTCGTGAGAGGCAGGAAACCCGTCAGCCCAGTCTGTATTGTGCTCCAGCCAGGCGTCAACATGCGGGGGGCTGGCGGTGCGGTGGGCATCAGGATGAACCCTCAAAAGGCGGCAAGACAGCCCGAGAAACTGGCTAAGCCATTGCGCTACCGCATCGCCCTCGTCGAAACCCAGAGTGTCTTGTTGCCAGATACGCACTTGGATTTGAGACGGCCGTTGACTGCCTGTGGACCATGGCACGCTTATGTCTGGCATGCCGCCGGTGGCCGAAAGAACCAGATCTGCATTCAGGAAGCGAGGCCGTATCAGTGCCATACGGGCGTACTGACGCTGCGTCATGAATACTCCCTGAGCGTCGACAATAACCCACTGCCGGTCGCGATACAGGCCTCGCGCCGAGATGGTGGTTTCGGTGTGATCAATGCCGGCGCAGGATTTCACCGGGTAGCTGTGCAGGCTAAGAATGCTGAGAGACATGATGGCAAGAATGACAAAGTTAGGGAACGGCGGACGGGTATGCGCACGTGGCCAAGCACCGGGGTGCAGGCCTGGTTTTTCTCACTGTCGTGGCGTAAGGCGGTGATCTGCCTGCGCTGAAGCTTGTCCTGAATCGTAGCGGAGAAGCAACGGCCACTTGGCGAGCGTTCTTCACGCATAATACTGGTTGTTTCGTGTGCAGCAAAAAGGAAATTCATGCCCCTTAAAGATTGGCTGGCAGCGCTTGCGGTGATTACCGCTTGGGGGCTTAATTTTGTCGTCATCAAACTGGGCCTGAGTGAAGTGCCACCGTTGCTGTTGGGTGCATTGCGTTTCGGTCTGGTAGCAGTGCCGGCTGTGTTTTTCATCCGTCGACCGGCCGTTCCCTGGCGCATTATCGTTCTCTATGGGCTAACCATCAGCCTGGGGCAGTTTGTCTTTCTTTTTGTCGCCATGTCGGTCGGCATGCCTGCGGGGCTTGCTTCCATTGTGTTGCAGTCCCAGGCCTTTTTTACCGTGCTTATTGCTGCCGTGCTTATGGGTGAGGGCGTGCGATGGCATAACGTGCTGGGTATGGCGGTTGCCGCCGTGGGCCTGGGCCTGATCCAGGCCGGAGCAGCCCCGGGCACCATGACGCTTACTGGCTTTGCGCTGACGCTGCTGGCGGCGCTGTCATGGGCGACGGGCAATATCGTGGTCAAGCGTGCTGGCAACATGGCAACACAAGGAACCCGCCAGCTTGACATGCTAAGCCTGGTAGTCTGGGGGGCGTTGATACCGCCGCTACCTTTTCTGGGTTTGTCGCTTTACTTTGAGGGGGCGCCCGCTATTGTTTCCAGTCTGCAAAATATCACCTATGTGGGTGTGCTGGCGGTGTTCTACCTGGCCGTTGTCGCGACGGTAATGGGCTATAGCCTGTGGGGGCGGCTGTTGGCACGCCATCCTGCCAGTAAAGTCGCGCCGCTCAGCCTGCTCATACCCGTGCTGGGCCTGTTGTCGTCATCGTGGCTGCTGGGTGAGCGCCTGGCCGTGGCGCAGTGGTTAGGCGGCGCAGTGGTCATGGCGGGGCTAGCAGTTAATGTATTTGGGCAACGCCTGCTCGGCAGGTTCACGGCAGTGCGCGGTGTAACGCGCTAAAATCTCGGTTCGCAGGCTTTGCTGCAGCCATCTCTTTTTTTACAGGAAGTCAAGATGACATTCGATCGGTCGGGCGTGGACGCACTTATGGAAATAACCTCGCGTCCCGAGTTGGTTTTCGTGCGCGGGCAGGGTTCATGGCTCGAAGATCACAACGGCAAGCGATATCTCGATTTTGTGCAGGGGTGGGCGGTCAACTGTCTGGGCCATTGCCCGCCAGAGGTGGTCAAGGCCATCAACGACCAAGCGGCTACGCTGATCAACCCTTCGCCTGCCTTCTATAACGCGCCGTCCATGGCACTGGCCAAGCGCATTACGGGCGCTTCGTGTTTTGATCGCGTGTTCTTCGCCAACAGCGGGGCTGAGGCCAATGAGGGCGCGATCAAGCTTGCGCGCAAATGGGGCCAGCTCAAGCGCAACGGCGCTTTCAAAATTATTACCTTTGATCACAGCTTCCATGGCCGCACGCTGGCAACGATGTCGGCATCGGGCAAGCCGGGCTGGGACAAAATCTTTGCACCACAGGTAGACGGCTTCCCCAAGGCTGACCTCAATGACATTGAGTCGGTACGTGCGCTTATTGATGACCAGACCGTTGCAGTCATGCTTGAGCCAGTACAGGGCGAGGCGGGCGTTATCCCTGCAACACACGAATTCATGCAGGCGCTGCGTGCCCTGACTACCGAGCACAATATGTTGCTCATTGTTGATGAGGTGCAGACAGGCTATGGCCGCACGGGCAAAATGTTTGCCTATGAGCTGTCAGACATCCAGCCCGACATCATGACGCTGGGCAAAGGCATAGGCGCTGGCGTACCCCTGGCGGCATTGTGCGCGCGCGAAGAGGTGTCTGTGTTTGTGCATGGCGACCAGGGCGGCACGTATAACGGCAACCCTCTTATGACGGCAGCCGGTGTGGCCGTGTTTGATGCGTTAATGGCGCCCGGTTTTCTTGACGCCGTTAATGCCCGGGCTAAACAGCTGTCTGATGGCCTGAATGCATTGTCTGACAAATGGGGCATGCAGGGCGAGCGCGGCGACGGCCTGTTGCGGGCGCTCATGCTTGGGCGTGATGACGGGCCAGCCATTGTCGAGGCGGCGCGTGATTGGGCACCCCAAGGTTTGTTGTTGAATGCTCCTCGTCCCAACTTGCTGCGTTTCATGCCCGCACTCAATGTGACTGAGCAAGAAATTACGCAGATGCTGGCGCAGCTTGATGAGGTCGTAGCCCGCGTTCGTGCTTAAGCAGGCAGCACCCCGGGCACAATAGGCCCGGGTTCTTAAGTGTGGTGCTCTCAGGCAATAGGGCACCGATCACACAAGCAACACGTAAAAAAGCTGCCGGCGAACCGGCAGCTTTTAACTTGCAAGACGCCCCTGTTACGGGGCGCTTTTTTCTGGCCTGGCTTAGTGCGCAGCAGCCTTGAGCTTCAGGCGCCAGCCGTGCAGCAGTGGCTCGGTGTAGCCACTAGGCTGTTCGCGGCCTTTGAACACCAGATCGCATGCAGCACGATACGCATACGAGGTATCAAAGTTGCCTGCCATGGGGCGATAGAGAGGATCGCCCTCGTTCTGCTTGTCGACCACGGCCGCCATGCGTTCCAGGGTTGCACGAACCTGCTCTTCAGTCACAATGCCATGGCGCAGCCAGTTTGCCATGTGCTGGCTCGAAATACGCAGTGTGGCGCGATCTTCCATCAGACCGACATCATGAATGTCAGGCACTTTGGAGCAGCCGATACCCTGGTCGATCCAGCGCACCACGTAGCCGAGAATACCCTGTGCGTTGTTGTCGAGCTCTTGCTGGATTTCTTCGGGGCTCCAGTTGGTGTCGGTGGCCACGGGGATGGTAAGGATTTTTTCGAGCAATGGCTCGGATTTGCCTTCCATGCCGCGCTGCACTTCTTGCACGTCAAGTTGATGGTAGTGCAGGGCATGCAGTGTGGCGGCAGTGGGTGAAGGCACCCACGCGGTGTTGCCGCCGGCTTTCAGATGGCCGATTTTCTGCTCAAGCATGTCAGCCATCAGGTCAGGCATGGCCCACATGCCTTTGCCGATCTGGGCGTGGCCGCGCAGGCCGCACTCCAGACCTGTTTGCACGTTGTTGCGCTCGTAGGCGTCAATCCAGACGCTTTTCTTCATGTCACCCTTGCGAACCATGGGGCCGGCTTCCATCGACGTGTGCATTTCGTCGCCAGTGCGGTCCAGGAACCCGGTGTTGATGAAGGCGACACGCTGGTGCGCAGCGGCAATGCAGGCCTTGAGGTTTACGCTGGTGCGACGCTCTTCGTCCATGATGCCGATTTTGATGGTGTTGGGTGCCAGGCCCAGCAGGGCTTCGGTGCGCGCGAACAAGTCGTTGGCGAAGGCCACTTCGTCAGGGCCGTGCATTTTAGGCTTGACGATGTAAATGGAGCCGGCGCGCGAATTGCCTTTGTGCTGCAGGTCATGCTTGGCCATCAGCGAGGTGAAGACGGCGTCGAGGATGCCTTCTGGTGCTTCGTTGCCCTGCTCGTCCAGCACAGCGGGGTTGGTCATGAGGTGACCAACGTTGCGGATGAACATCAGCGAACGGCCATGCAGTGTGTGCGTTTTTCCGTCGGTACCGGTGTACTCGCGATCAGGGTTGAGCGTGCGGGTAAAGCTTTTGCCGCCTTTGGACACTTCTTCGCTCAGCGTGCCCTGCATCAGGCCCAGCCAGTTGCGGTAGGCCTGCACTTTGTCTGCGGCATCAACTGTGGCCACGGAGTCTTCGCAATCCATAATGGTGGTAATGGCCGACTCGAGCAGCACGTCTTTGACGCCGGCCTTGTCTTGCTTGCCAATGGCGCTAGACTTGTCGATCTGGATTTCAAAGTGCAGACCATGATGGCGAAACACCAGCGCTTCAGGAGCAGCTGGCTCGCCGCGATAGCCCAGGAACAGCTCAGGCTGAGCCAGTTTGGTGGTGCTGCCGTCGGCAAGGGTTACTTGCAGGGCATTGTTGCTGACCACATAGGCCGTGGCGTCGGCATGCGAACCTGTTGCAAGGGGAATGCTGTCGTCCAGAAATTTACGGGCAAAGGCGATGACTTTTTCGCCGCGAGCGGGGTTGTAACCGCCAGCGCGGGTGGCACCACCGTCTTCCGAAATAGCATCAGTGCCATACAGGGCATCGTACAAGCTACCCCAGCGCGCATTGGCGGCGTTCAGGGCGTAACGGGCGTTGGTAATGGGTACAACAAGCTGTGGGCCTGCCTGCGCCGAAATTTCAGTGTCTACGTTTTCGGTTTTGATGGCCACCGTGTCAGGGGCGTCTGTCAGATAGCCGATTTCGCGCAGAAAGGCCTGGTAGGCCGCCATGTCGGCGATAGGGCCGGGGTTGCTGCGGTACCAGGTGTCAAGCTGAGCTTGCAGGCGATCGCGGTGCTCAAGCAGCTCGCGGTTGCGTGGGGTAAGGTCATGGATCAAGGCATCAAAGCCGGCCCAGAACGCGTCCGAGGCGACACCTGTGCCAGGCAGCGCTTCGCGCTCGACAAATTCAAACAGTTCAGTTGCGACTTTTAGCCGTTTGCAAGACGTACGCTCTGTCATGTGGTTTCCTCGTTAAAAGTTTCTGAAAAAGAAGATGATGTGTGGCCGCTGTATGCCGTTGGGATACTTTGTGGGCAATGCGCAAGACGTGCCGTAGTTTGGGCAGCGCGCGAAAGCCAGCGGGTGGCCACTTGCCCGGGGTAATGGTTGGCTGTTGTGATCTGACGCGCCATTATCGACGCCCATTATAGGCTACGACTCTTTTATAAGACATAAGAGTTGGTAATGGCGTTTATAGGCAATTGGACAGTTTTCGTGTGCTCCCAGTGCTTATTTTCACCATGATGACTGCGTTTCAGCCAATGATGGCTGGCGTCGTTTGTAGTCAGCATAGGCGAGTTCGGCTTGGTTTTGAATCCCCGCGGATGTCGTTACTGTCGATACTTTTAGTATATTCTGTAATGGATTAGAAGGCTTAATGCGTGAAATTGTTGGGGTTTTCTATATAAAAGGTACCGTATGGATCGCTATACCGCTGTGCGCAGTTTTGTACTGGTAGCTGAAAAGGGTAGTTTTGCGGCGGCGGCGCTGGTCGAGGGGGTGACGCCGGTGGTTATGGGGCGACGCCTTACTGCGCTGGAGCGCAGGTTGGGTGTGCAGTTGCTGTATAGGTCTACGCGTGGGCTCAAACTTACAGAGTTGGGCGAGCGTTTTCTTGAGAGCAGTCAGCAGTTGCTGCACGATTTTGACGCGGCTGAGGATAGCGTCAGTTCGGGGCGCTCTGCGGTACGGGGGCATTTGGTGGTGTCGGCACCCGCTGCGTTCGGACGGCGCCATGTGGGCCCGCACGCGGCAGCGTTTCGGGAACAGTACCCTGATTTGCGGCTGTCGTTTAATTTTACGGATAGTGTGGCCGATCTGGTGCGCGAGGGGTATGACGTTGGCATTCGTATTGGTGAGGTGCGCGACCCTAACTATGTGGCGCTGCGGCTGTTTCCCAATCAGCGGGTGGTGTGCGGTACGCCTGCGTATTTTGAGCGGTATGGCGTGCCGCGTAGCCCTGAGGATCTGGCCGATCATAATTGTCTGGCGTTCAATCTTCAGGGGGGGCAGCAGCAGGGCTGGACCTTTGCACGTGAGGGCAAACTTTTCGCGGTGCGGGTGGATGGGAACCTGGCCTGCAATGATGGCGAGCTGCTGTATGACTGGGTGAAGCAGGGGCTGGGGGTGGGTTGGCGGTCTACCTGGGAGATTCAGGCGGAGTTGCGGCGCGGCGAATTGGTGACGGTACTGGATGAGTTTGCGCTGCCGGGGTATGACATTCAGGCGGTGTATCCGCAGCAGCGGTATTTACCGGCGAAGGTGCGGGCGTTTATTGAGTTTTTGAGAGGGGTTTATAACGAGCAGGGGTATTGGGATGAGGATGGGTAATGGTTAAGGCTCCCGAGTGTCCAATCCGATACGTATCCTGGCGTCCTCAGTATTAGCAGGTATTGGGCTAGACGAGGACTATCTCATCGATGCAGTCAGCCAGCTCTTTGAACCCCTCACGCTGGTTGGCGCTGGTGTTGCTGATCAATAGGCTGATTTCCTGCACCGGGCAATATGTCTCACGGCTGCGGGTGCCTATTTTGCTATGGTCTGCGAGAATCCAGGTCTGATGGGCACGCTCGGACATGGCTCGGGCGATGGTCGCCTCGTCATGGTGAAAACTGCTAGCACCATAGCGTGCATCGATGCCCACGGGGGAGAGCAGTGCAATATCAGCATGAAAGCGTTGAATTTGGGTGATCGTCGACGAGCCGGTGGTCGCAGCCAGATGATTGCTTAGCTCGCCGCCAAGAATGATGATCTGATTACTTTGGGTGGCTGCCTGTTGTCTGAAGCTCTGTGCGGCATCCAGAGAGTTAGTAATGATGGTTAGCTCAGAGAGCAAGGAGAGCTCTCTCGCGAGCAGGGTGGTGGTGCTGCCTGCATCCATAAATAAGGTAAGGGGGCAGTCAATACGCTGGGCCGCGGCTTTGGCGATGGCTTGCTTGGCTGATACGCGTAGGGTGCTGCGTTTGTCGATGGGGGGTTCGTCGCCGATGTGCACGGCACCGCCATGTACGCGCTTGAGTACGCCCATGGCCTCCAGTTCGAGAAAGTCGCGGCGTACGGTCTCGCGCGAGACCCCCAGCGCAGTCATGACCTGAGTTGTGCTCACACGCTCATAGCGTTGCAGCATGAGCTGGATGCGTTGATGGCGGGCTTCAGACCACATTTACATCGCCCCTTGCGCAAGGTTAGGGCGAAAATGGTGGACCAGAGCACGCATCAGCAGCATGGCCACACTCACCACCAAAATAATGATCGTGGAAAAGGCTGCCGCCTGAGAGACAAAACCGGCTTCGTTCAAATGCATGACCGAAACCGCAGCGATATTAAGCTGTGGGGTCACCAGGAAAATTACGGCTGATAGCGTCACCATGGAGCGCATGAACAGGAAAAAGAACACAGCAAGGACGGTGGGGGCAATAAAAGGCAGGATGGCGTCGGTGAGGACGCGACGCGAACCGCCACCCAGGCAGCTTACCGCCTCTTCTAGCGCCTGAGGTACTGCGCGCATTCCCGTAGCCATCGTGAGAAAACCTTGGGTGTGATAGTGATAGAAGTTGCACAGCGCAATCAGTATGGCGGTGCCGTATAGCCAATATAGAGGCGTGGACGGATCATTGAAAGCAAAGATATATGAGATCCCCAGCACCAGGCCAGGTACGCCCACTGGCAGGACGGCCAACAAGTAGATTGCCTTGGCGACGGGGCCTTGTATGTATCGCGAGCCGTAGGCAAGGCAAAACAGCAGAAATACGCCGAATACAGCTGCCAAGATCGAGACATACAGCGTCGTCCAGATAGGGGCATAACCACTGCTGATATTGACATTGAAATTGGCCAATGTGAGCGTCATGTTATAGGGCCAGAGTTTCACGAAGCTTGCAAAAATCACTACGGCAATGATTGCGACAATACAGAACACAGTCAGGTAGGTCACTGCCCCGAACACCATATCGCGCAAGCGTGCTCGACCTGGTTGCAATGGGATCTGGTTCTCGGAGGCGACACCGAATTGCTTTTGTCGGGCGACCCGTTCGATATAGACCGATATCAGCGCAGGCGTGAGCAGAATAATGCCCACGACCGAGCCCATGCCGAAGTTCTGCTGACCCGACACCTGGTTGAATATTTCGGTCGCCAGAACGCGATAGTTGCCTGCGATGACGGCAGCGTTGCCAAAGTCGGTGATGGTAATGGTAAAGACCACAAAGGCGGCGCTCAGCACGCCGAACTTGCAGTTGGGCAGTGTGATGTGAAAAAACTGCTGTGCAGGATTAGCGCCCATGACGGTTGCGGCGTCGTAATAGCGCATGTCGGCGTTGCGCAGAGTTGCCTGGATGATCATGACCGCCTGGGGCAAGGCATAAAATATATCCGAGAGCAGCAGACCCCAGAATCCATAGATATCCTGCTCGATGCCTGTCCAACGATAGATTAGGCCATTGCGCCCGAGGATAAACAGTATGCCCAAGCCTTGCACCAGCGAGGGTGCCAGCAACGGCAACAACAGCCCAACGCGTACGGCAGATTTGCCCGGGATGCGAGTGCGCTCCAGCGCATAGGCGATGGCAAAGCCCAGAACAATGCAGACGACTGTGGTGCTGATGCTGATCGCCAGGCTATTGATGCCGGCCTGAATCAGGCCCGGTGTATCCGGAATAGCGGCATAGTTGTCCAGGCCGAATGAACCATCCAGCAGAGTAAAGCTCTGCCAAAATATAGTGGTGAGAGGGAAGACAAAAAATATAACGAGTGCCAGGGTAGGAAATACCAGGCAAGAGAACACCAGCCATTGTTCGGCGGTCCGCGGGATGAGACGCGAGATGCCGCTTCGTGGCGCTTGGATGGCGAGGGTAGATGACATAACGTGGCCCTTGAGTATCGTGCGCGTCGGCTTAGCAGCTCACCCAGCAGCACTGTGCGGGGTCGATGTCCAGACTGACGCGCGCACCTTGATGCAGGCCGTCCCGTGAGCGCTGCTCAACAATAAACTTGCGATCTGCCCACTGAATATGCACATGGCACAGATTACCCAGGAAGGTCACGGACTGGACGGTGGCTGGGCCGTTCGCCTCGCTGCGCACGGCGATATGCTCTGGGCGCACGCATAACTCCAGCCCATCGTGCTCACCCGCGGGGCGTCGTGCCATCAGTTCAGGCTGGTGTGCCTGTACCCAGGCGGTGGGCAGCAGATTACTGATCCCTACAAAGTCTGCGACATAACGGGTCAGAGGTCGCAAATACAGGTCCTCTGGTGAGCCGACCTGCTCGATGGTGCCGTTGTTCATGCACACGATCGTATCGGCCAGCATCAAGGCCTCTTCCTGATCATGCGTCACCATAATGGTCGGAATACCCAGACGACGCTGGACGTCATGGATCTCCTGGCGCATTTCATGACGTACTCGTGCGTCAAGGGCCGAGAGGGGCTCGTCAAGCAGGATCAAACGCGGATCGACAGCGAGCGCTCGGGCGAGTGCGACGCGTTGCTGCTGGCCACCGGAGAGCTGCCACGGAAAGCGGTCCACCAAATGCGACATTTTGATGAGCGTAAGCAGTTCGCTCACCCGTTGATCAATGATGCGCTTGTTTTCGTTGCGTATGCGCAGACCGTAGCCGATATTCTGGGCCACCGTCATATTGGGGAATAGGGAATAGGACTGAAAAACAATACCAAAATTACGCTCGCGCGCTGGGGTCTGGCTCAGATCTTGGCCTTCAAACACCAACTGTCCCGTATCTGCCTCGAGGAGTCCTGCGATGACCCGCAGTAGTGTCGTTTTGCCGCAGCCACTGGGGCCGAGCAGGCAGACGAATTCGTGCTCACCCACGGTGAGATTGATATCGTGCAGTGCAACGTAATCGTCAAATTTTTTACTGATATTAGAAATTTCTAAAGCCATTGTGTCCCCGTGACCTTTGATTCGGGAGAGAGAAGCAATGCCCCCGCGGGCATTGCGTCGTCATCGTCCGATTACTTAGCCGTGACTTGTTGCCAGGTCTTGATGATCTGGTCGCGCGCCTTGGCTGACTGCTCGAAGTTGATGGGGAACAAGACCTTGGAGACATCTGCGGGCAGGCCTGCCTTGATGGACTGCTCGGAGGGCTTGAGACCTGGAATGGTGATGATCTCTTTGTACTTTTTGTACAAGTTGGCGGCATCGGGCGACAAGGTCCAGTCGAGGAAACGCTTGGAATCCTTCAGGTTTTTGCTTGTCGCCATGATGCCTGAGGCCTCCAGCTCATAGCCCTCCCAGTCCGAAGGGATCACCATCTTGACGGGGAAGCCTGCCTCGATGGATTGCATGGCGGGGAAAGCGAATGAGGCGCCGATGGTGTACTCGCCAGTGCGCGCCATTTTGCAAGGCTTGGAGCCTGAGGACGTGTATTGCGCGATGTTCTTGTTCAAGCGCTTGATCAGATCCCAACCTTTATCGTCTCCCATGCCTTGGAGTATGGCGGCGATCTGCAAATAGCCTGTGCCTGACGCAGCCGGACTAGGCATGACGATTTCGCCCTTGTAGACCGGGTTGGTCAGATCTTCCCAACTTGTGGGCATGGGCAGGTTTTTACTCTTAAGCCGCTCGGTGTTCACGCAAAACGCCGCCATGTAGCCAGTTGCAGCGAACCACGTGCCGTCCTTGGCTTTGTAGAGATCAGGTAGTTGCGCTGCAGCGGGAGGCAAATAAGATTGCAGGCTGTCGTGAATGCGAGGATCCAGCATATTTGTGACGGCAAACCCCCAGATCACGTCATTACGTGGGTTTTTGCCTTCGGCCAGCATGCGTGCAGCCAGATCGCCCGTGGATAGTCGTAATACATGAAACTCCACATCAGGCATGGCTGCTTTTGCGACAGCCATGTAGTCGGATACTTCGTCATCCTCCAGAGCGGTGTAGATCGTCAAGGGATCGGCGCTGGCGATGTGGGTAACCCCTACGCCTAGCATGGTGATGGCCGCAGCCAAGATACTTCTCGTAAAGGTATTCATGGTGTCTCCTGCTTTGTGGGGAAAAAGGGTCGGTCTATGCCGACTGTTTTGCTATTTTGTGTAAATTTGCATATTTATGCAAGCTCATTCACAATGATTGCGAAACTTGTCAGGAGTTCAGTGTGATGACACTCAGTGGCCTCGAGCCTCAGATTGCAGAAATGCTCGATTTTGCACAGACAACGGTGACGCAGGCGCGTGCCGTCGCCTTGAAGTGGTTCCGGCAGGCGCCCGAGATCATCACCAAGGCCGATGAGAGCCCCGTGACCATCGCTGACCGGTCTGTGGAGCAGTTTCTGCGCGATGCGATTTTGCAGCGCTATCCCGAGCACGGCATGCTGGGCGAGGAGTTCGGCCTGAGCCACCTGGATGCGCAATACCTCTGGTCTATTGATCCGATTGATGGCACGCGCAGCTTTATTTCGGGCAATCCTTTGTGGGGATGTCTGGTGGCGTTGCTACGCGATGGTGTGCCCGTTTTTGGTATCGTCGATATCCCGTTTACCGGCGAACGTTGGGTCGGGGCACAAGGACAAGGCTGCCAGTATCGTGGTGGCGCGTGCCACACTCGCCAGACCGATCGTTTACAGGACGCGATTCTGTATGCGACCTCGCCTGATATTTTTACTGGGGATGAGGCGCGGGTATTTGATGCGTTGACGCGAGCTGTATATCTGCGCCGATTTGGCGGGGACTGTTATAGCTATGCCCTGCTGGCCTCGGGGCACGTTGATCTAGTTGTCGAGGCGGGGTTGCAGCCCTACGATTACCTGGCCTTACGCCCGGTGATTGAGGAGGCGGGCGGGGTCATTACCGATTGGGCAGGGCAGCCTGTCACCATGCACTCAGATGGGCGAGTTATTGCCGCTGCCAATCCGGCTTTGCATCGGGCAGTGCTCGACATCGTCGCAGCGCGATAGCTATAGAATCAACATGCCCGGGCGTAATCGGCGGTACGTCAGCGCATGTAGATCAGCGGTATTCTCACCGGGTGCGGCGACCACCAGAATATCGTCAGCAAGGGCAGCAAAATCTGCGCGAAAATGCACTGAGCTTTTCAATACCAGCACCCGGTACTGCGCAGGTTCGGCATTCAGGTGTCTGAACATTGCCTGGTCGGCTGCTTGCTGCTTTTTGCTGGATACAAGGATCTCGATCGTGCCGTAGCGCACCCGTGCCATGAGCCCTAGATCCATATTGCATCCCAGATAGAACGGACCCGTGCCGGTAAATCGGCCATTGCCTGTGGCGAGTATCTCAAACTCACCCGTGAGTGGCCCCGCTCCTGTGCCACTGTATCCGCCTAGTGATCCCCGAATATGATGACCGATTCCGGCCTTGTGGGCGGCCTGGGCAAATGCAGGATCGCATACGATGCCTGCACAAACATCGCGCACAGACTGCTGTGCCAGGGCATGCAGGATGTCTGTCGTGTCGCCCGTCCCCCCACCACCTGGATTGTCCTGCGTATCGGCAAGTAGCGTGCGGCGTTCGGGGTGTGCCTGAATGAGTGCGATGGCCTCGGAAATACTAAGCAGTTTTCCCTGGAAGGTCTGGCGTGCGTCTTCGACCTTGGCATAGAGCAGATCGGCGGCCTGATCGGCCTGGGCTTGGCTGCGGCCATACGCCAAAATGGTTGGCCCACTGTCGTGAATATCGGCCAAGGGAAAGCCTGGGATGAACTGAACTTCAGGAGTATCCGAGCCCTCTAGTGAGCGGGCATATTGCATGATTGAGCATGTAGGTTCTGCCAGCGTGCTTTGCCAAGGCATGGGAATCAGAATATTGATCTGCCGCGAGGCCGTATACACCGGCTCTCCGGCGAGAATACGTTTGAGCATCTGTGCCGCGCGCGCACCGGTCTGGGCAATGTCTACGTGCGGGTAGCTGCGATAGGCCAGCAGCCCATCCGTCTGGCGCAGCATCGCCGCGCTCACATTGGCATGAAAGTCCAGTGCAGCCACCATGGGCATGTCTGGGCCGAGACGGGTGCGTAGGCGAGCCAGTAGCTCGCCTTCCGCGTCTTCGTGAGTGACCGTAACCATCGCGCCATGCAGATCCAAAAACAAGGCGTCTAGATGGGGTGTTTTATCGATCTGTTCCAGAATCTGGTTGACGATCGTCTCAAAGGCTTCATCCTCGACGGCTGCAGATGGGTTTGCCGAGCACCAGAGCAAGGGAATCAGGGTATGTTCGCTGCCTTGCATGGCGGCGATAAAGCCACTGATAGCCAGGTTCATGCCTCGGGTGGCGCTGAAGATTTCGTCGCCGGTGATCAGGCCGGGCCAGGCATCGGCCTCGATGAATTGTGCCAGGGTCGTGACCCCAGGCGCAAAGGTATTGGTTTCATGCAAGAAACCAAGGAGGCCGATGTGTGCCATTACAGTTTTCCGGTCAAGGCGTGACCGAGGATCTCACTGTATTGCGCGGCTGTGAACGGGATGGGATTGGTGGCCGATGCACCATCGGCCACGGCCATGTGCCCGATCTCCTCGATGCGATCATCGGGAATACCAATCTCTGCAAGCGTATGTGGGATACCTACCGAGTCACGTAACTCCAGCACCCAGTTGAGGAAGCCCTCAAAGCTGCACTTGGGCAGATTCAGATAGCGAGACAAGGTGGTGAGACGTTCGTCGATGGCCGCATGATTAGCGCGCAATACATAAGGCATAAGAATCGCATTAAGCATGCCGTGATGAGCGTCATAGGTGGCGCCTAGCGGGTGTGCGAGTGCATGCATGGCGCCCAGCCCCTTTTGAAAGGCGGTCGCGCCCATGCTGGAGGCCACTAGCATGTGATGGCGTGCGAGCAGGTTGTGCCCGTCAGCCACGGCATCGGGTAAGTAGTGCTGAACCAGACGTATGCCTTCAACAGCAATGCCTGCAGCCATAGGGTGAAAGACGGGCGAGCACAGGGCTTCGAGATTATGCGACAAGGCGTCCATGCCGGTTGCCGCAGTCAGGCCTGCGGGCAGACCGACAGAGAGTTCGGCATCCAGGATGACCACTGCGGGCAGCATATTGGCGTGGAAGATAATGCGCTTGACGTGATCGCGCTCGTCGGTGATCACCGACGCGCGCCCGACCTCCGAGCCAGTTCCGGCTGTCGTCGGAACCGCAACCACAGGTGCCATGCCGGCGACATGCACCCTCAGGTAGTTGTCACCAATATCCTCAAAGTCCCAGAGAGGACGATCCTGCCCGACGAGTAGCGCGACGGCCTTGGCCGCGTCCAGGGCGGAACCGCCGCCAAAGGCAATCACGCCATCGTGCTTGGATGCATGATAGGCCTTGACGCCATCGTCGACGTTCGCGCCGGTCGGATTGCCTTTGATGTTGGAAAAGACGTCGCAGTGCAACCCAGCCTGTTTACAGGAGGCGACGGCAGCAGTGACCATCGGCAGGCCGGCCAAGCCTGGGTCTGTGATCAGAAGTGGACGTGTCATGCCGAGCTGACGGCAATATTGCGGTAGCTCTTGGATGCGTCCTGGGCCAACTTTGATGGCGGTTGGGTAATTCCAGTTGACGTTCAGATGTTTCATGATGGGGTAACCGCTATAGTTGGCGCAAGTGAAAGGATTTTGCTCGAGTGAGAGCCTGGTATCCCAGCGTCGAGAGGGAAATGCCATGCCCGGTATTCTTGACGCCTGTCCAGGCTAGGGCTGGGTCCAGGTAGTCGCAGCGATTCATAAAGAACGTGCCTGTCTGCACCTGACTGCCTATGCGCACTGCCGCATCAGCGTCCTGAGTAAAGACGGAGGCGGTCAAACCGTAGTTGCTATCGTTCATAAGCTCGATGGCACGCTGATCCGAGGGCACTGCCATAATGCCCACAACGGGACCGAAGCACTCTTCATTCATGACCAGCATATCGTGGTTCACGTCGGTGAGCAGTGCTGGGGCCACATAGGTACTGCCTGGCTGGGCCCGAGCGAATTTGTCTGAGTCGATCAGATTGCGTGCGCCTCGGTTTAGCGCCTGATCCAGGATTTGGCGGATTTCGTTGGCGGACTTGGCCCGTACGACGGGACCTAGCGTGGTATTGGGGTTCATCGGATCATCAAGCACATAGGTTTCGGTGAGCGCGACAGCGCGGTCGATAAAGTCCTGGTAAATCGTCTGATCGACATAGATGCGCTGAATGCCGCAGCAAGATTGTCCTGAATTGAAAAATGCACCGTCCACCAGGGTATCCACTGCGTGGCCCAGGTCTGCGTCGGCACGCACATAGGCAGGATCATTGCCTCCCAGCTCCAGCCCCTTGCCGATAAATCGCCCCGTGGCTGCCTCCTCGATTGCAGTGCCGCCACGTACCGACCCGGTGAATGACACATAGTCGATATAGGGCGATTGAATGATCTGGCGGATGGTGTCGTGCGTGGCGTGAATATATTGAAACAGCCCTTCGGGCAATCCAGCGGCGCTAAAGGCTTCGACGAGCTGCTCGGCACATAGTGGTGTTTGGTCCGAGTGCTTGAGGATCACGCTATTGCCTGCCACCAGAGCTGGCACGATGCTATTGACTGCAGTGAGCAGAGGATAGTTCCAGGGCGCGACGGTCAATACCGTGCCGACGGGTTCACGCAGGATATAACGATCAAGCTTATCCTGCTTGGCAGTGTATATGGGCGCCAGGGCTTCGGGAGCAATGGCGACCATATGACGTGCGCGATCTTCGAAGCCACGCAACTCGCCGGGTGTGTAGCGGATCGGACGGCCCATCTGCTGGGTGATGGCCTGTGCCATCGCGTCGCTGCGAGCGACCACGGCATCCACGCAGGCGCTCACCAAGGCACAGCGCTGCGCCAGAGGAACACGTGCCCAGTCATGCTGCGCTCGTCGAGCTGTGCGCAAGACGCGTGCAATGTCAGTCTCGCTGGTATAGGGCCGACGCAGGAGTTCACGCCCATCTATGGGGCTGATAGTGATCAGTTCATTCATGTCAGATGATCTCGAAATAACGCTGGAGTTCCCAGTCAGTTACGTACTCACGGAATTTACGCTCTTCCCACTCGCGTGTGGTGGCCATGTGTTCGACAAAGGGCTCGCCAAAGAGCTCATGAGCAGCTTCCGAGGCACGTAGGCGCTGGGCGGCATCCCACAGCGTGCTGGGAAACTTTAGATGCTGGGGAAATGATTGGGTATAGGCGTTGCCGAAGGTGAATTCGGGCTCTAGTTTCTGTTCGATGCCCAGCAAGCCCGAACCCAGACCCGCGGCCAAGGCAATGTAGGGGTTAGCGTCGGCTGAGCCGATGCGGATCTCCACACGCTGGCATTTTTCTGAACCCGGAATGATGCGTAGTGCTGTGGTGCGGTTCTCGACACCCAGGCTGGCTTCGAGGGGTGCCCAATAGCCGGGCACCAGGCGGGTGTAACTATTGATGGTTTGCGCATACATGGCCATCATTTCGGGCATATAGCGCTGTTGCCCTGCAACGAAATGGCGCTGAAGATCGCTTATGCAGTGTTCTTTGGCAGGATCGTAAAATACGTTCCGCCCCGATTTCAGATCGCATAACGACATGTGGATATGGCCGCTTTGCCCCGCGTGTTTATGGGACCACTTGGCCATAAAGGTTGCCATCAGGCCTTGTTGTTCGGCCAACGCCTTGGTGAAAGTCTTGAACAAAAAGCCCTTGTCAGCGGCAGCGTTGATTCGGTCTACCGCGATGGCGGCTTCGAGCACGCCTGGTCCGGTCTCGGTGTGCAGACTCTCAATCGGGATATCCATTTTTTCGGACAAATCCATCAATTGCGTATAGAAGTCCGAGTTGACGGTGCTGCGCAACACTGAGTAGCCAAAATTTCCAGGAGTCCAGGACTCCAGATTTCGATATTGTTTTTCGCGTATGGACTTCGGGGTTTCATTGAACATGAAAAATTCATATTCCAGGGCTGAGAAAACGTCAAAGCCCATATCGCTCGCTCTGTCCACAACTCGGTGCAGCAGACGACGCGGGCAGACGCCAGCAGCAGGGCCATCGAGTTCAGCGATGAAAAACAGCATGGCTTCGCCATTGGCACCGTGCTCCAAGGGTAGGCGCCGACAACTGCTCGGGTCGATGCGTACCTGAGCGTCTGGGTAGGCGGTATGCCAGCCTGTGAATTTTGTATTGTCGTAGAGGTCATCATTGGAATCCCATCCCATGACAACGTCGCAAAAGGCGAAGCCGTCACGCAAGGCGTTGATGAACTTGTCCTTGCGCATGTACTTACCGCGTATCACGCCATCAATGTCGGACAAGCCCAATTTGATGTGGGTCAGTCCGCTAGCTTCGACAAACGTGATAGCGTCTTCTGTCGTTTTTATGGAGCGTTCTTGCATAATGAGCCTTCGTATGTCTCAGTGACGATGGGCGGAATCGGGCATCGCACCCGCACCTGTTATGGCCTAATCGTCGCGCCTTGGGAGGTTGTGAGCTATCGGAAATTGGCACACCACTATCGAAATTTGGCAAATCCCTGTAATGATGAGCGTGAGAAGAGTTGGGGGGGCGTGAGCGGTCCGCTGCCAGGTTGATGCGTCATCGCAGAGCGGGGTCAGGCGTGGTTGGCGTGAGCGACGGTCTGAGAAGGTGTCTCGCCAAAGAGCTTGCGGTAGTCTGTCGAGAATTGCCCCAAGTGGTAGAAGCCCCGGGATAAGGCCGCCTGGGTGACGGGGTTACGACGCGTGCTATCTGCACGCAGATCGCGTCGTACCTGGTTGAGTTTGAGGATACGTAGATAATTCAAGGGTGCCATACGCACAACGTCTTGAAAACAATACTGCAGGGTGCGACGGCTCACGTGCAAGGCGCGGCATAAATCGGGGATTGAAATGCCCTCAGTGGGCGCTGCGAGCACTATGTCGCGTGCCCGCTCGACGATGCGGTGGCGGTTCAGGTTTCTAGGTGTGCCGGGCGTAGGTGCGGTACCGGTATAGAGCAGAGGCGCCAGGCAGGAGAGGATTCGATCCTCAAAGGAATGGTAGGGTGGCGTGTAAGTTTCATGAGTGGCTTGTTTGGCGTTGAGCATATTGATCAGAGCGCTGCAGACCTCGGCCTTGGCCTGTGGGCTGACGGCCATGACGCCTTGCTTGCGCGTGATCTGGCTGCTGTCTACATGCTCCACGTCCTGAAGATAGCGTGCAAAGATATCTTCATCGATTACGATGCCGATGATGTCAAAGTCTGCCGGTGTAAAAAGCTCGAATTGCGTGCCACCTTGCTTGAAGGCGATGGAGTACTCAGGAATGTCTATCGTGCCCATGCGCGCACCATCTGTGCGAGATACGGGGATGCCAAACCATAGGGCTTTGGACCAGGCAGCACAGGATTGGTGCAGGATTTGATTGGTCGATTCCAGGAAAAGCTGCGTATGCGGCAGCCACAGCTCGGTGATTTGACCAACAAAGGTCCCTGCCGAAAACTGGTTGTATTCTTGTACCCAGCGGCTGAGGTTATGAGCATGATCGTCTGCATCGCCAGACGTCGTCATACGCCACTGGGCGTTGTGCCCGCGCATTCCCTGCATAGTTATGCTCCAGATTCTGGTGCAGGTTAACGTGTAATTCAGCTTGAATGAATGAGGGTAAATACGGCTATTAGCCATGTTAACCGCATGGTGGACCCTCGCGACTAAACCGGCTCAAGCAGACCAAGCACCGAAACCAGGGCAAGCACGATGATTGCAAACGTGAGTTCGCCCAGGGTGCCGCGCACCAGCGCCCTGGCAGCAAGATCGGGTTTACCTGAAAACCGGGGTACCCAAAGATAGCGGTTGCTGACGGCCATCAGAACCATGGCCAATGCCAGGCATATTTTGAGGCCGAGCAAGGCCTGGTAGGGCGAATGCCAGTGCAATGGCCACTGACCAAGCACAAAAAACGTATTGGTCACCCCTGTAAGCAGCACCCCTGCTACGGCAAAATGACCAAATAACGAGAACCGTCGCAGCGCATGACCGGCAGCCTCACGCAGATCGGCGTGTTTCATGGCCCGCAGCAGCCCCACCAATGGAACCAGGCTGCCAACCCAGGCGCCTGCGCACACGACATGCAAAGCCTGGCTCAAACGCATCGCTATCCCCAGCCAACCCTCATGCATAGCGGCATGGCCGGCAAGCGCGGTCAAAGCCAGAGCAATACCCGCCCACGCAGCAATCACAAGATTTTGCCTGGCGGCCAGAACAGCAATCAGCGTAGCCACGACGAACAGCAGCCGCACCAGCCAGACTTGGCCGAATTCAGTCTGGAACAGCACAATCTTGAGCAGAGAAATATCAAGTGCCGACGACCAGCCGTCGCCCACTGAAACAAGCTGAAGACATATTAGGGACAGCAGTGCGAGCAAGGCAATGCTCGCAGCCCAGCACTGGGCCAGATGCACAGCGCGTCTATTGAAGCTGGCTTGCACAGTAGTGCGTGCCAGCGCCATCATGCCGCTGCCGCCAAACAAAAAAAACAACGCCGCATCACCCGCCAGACGGCTTGCAGCCATCGCGGCGGTCAGTGAGATCACGGCTTAACGGTGAACGTATAGCTGCCTTTAGACTTGTGGCCATCTTTGGCTAATACATGCCAATTGACCGTATAGGCACCAGGCTTCAGGGGTTGCGGTACAGGCACCAGCAATGTTTTGTCGTTGTCTTTTGCCGTTTGGGCTTTACCCAACGCTATCGGTGCATTCTCACCTGCAGTAAGCGCAACGCCGGAAAGAGCAGGTTCTAACCCCTCAGTAAAGTGCAAAGTCAGCGCCGAAGGAGACACCACCGTAGCGTCCTGGGCAGGCGTTGCTGATTCAAGATGGGCATGGGCCGATGCCACAGACAACCACCCCAAACTTAGCAGCAGCCCAGCTGCCATCTTCATTGCATACCTCATACATGACTCCGTAAACCGAGAGGTGTGAAACACCTCAATCTGGCTACTTTACATCCGAGCTACGGAACACGCCAATGATCATTGACGCAGCGTGCTTCAGACACCGCCGTGGTTGCAAACACACCCGCCAGGACGGGACGTCGAAGCCAGCAATGCCCTGATCCGCGATGGGTAGGACGCCTGTCAGACCTTGTACAGGATCAGGACCCGTCGAACCTAGTGCGCGCACCCGTGGGCTTATTCGAGCCCACTGCCTCCCGGCGGCGGTCAGCTGCTCGATTCTGAAAATCAACAGCCCCAACTCTATGATGAAACGTGTGGGCTGAAAGGATGTCTTGCGGTCATAATCTCATTTTGAGATAATCCCAACATGAGAGTTATCACAAACCGCCGCCTGGCCGAATTCGCCGCTAAGCACCCAGAAGCAAGAGCGCCATTACAGGCGTGGCGCAGAGCGATGGAGCTGCATGTGTTTAGCAGCTTCAATGCCTTGCGTCAGCAGTTCGCAAGCGTGGACAGGGTGGGAGATTTATATGTATTTAATATTGGCGGCAACAAATACCGTCTGATCGCTTTCTTGCATTCGGCGCATCAGGTGGCTTACATCAAGCATGTTTTGACGCATGCTGAATATGACAAGGGAGCTTGGAAAAAATGAAACTAAACGACATTCGAGCAAGCTGGGCTGCCCTGCAAGTCGTAACAGGGATAGGCCCCATTCATAACGAGACAGATTACGACCGCATGGTCGCCCTGGCCGATGGCTTGATTGAAAGCGGGCTGGCGGGAGATGGGGGGGAGCTGTCCGGCTTATTTGGGCTGGTCAGCGGCCTGATCGCTGATTATGACGATAAGAACCATGTTTTTCCGGTAGCGTCGCCACGCGAGATGCTACGGTTTTTCATGGAGCAGCACGGCCTGACGCAGACTGATTTGCCGGAAATAGGGAGCCAAGGCGTAGTGTCCGAAATTCTTTCCGGGCGCCGCTTGCTTAATGCCCGCCAGATTGCCGCTTTAGTAGCGCGGTTTCACGTCAGTGCAGATCTGTTCATTGAACCCGTCAGCCCCGTACATTAAATAAGCACCGCCCTCGCAGGGCAGTGCAAAGTGCGATATTGCTTTAGGGGCTGGTGATTTGACGACTTTCCGTCAAAGTAATCACATCACAATTTTCACCAGGCCCACTACGGTCAATTACAAGAAAATCAGCAACGTCGCCTAACGCAAGCAAAGGATGATGCCAGACCCCTTTGGCATAATTAACCCCCTGATCCCCCCGACACAAAAACACACGAAGATCATTCGGGCCAGGCGGATCGCCCGCAGGTGCCACAACAACCAGGTAAGGCCGACCATTAAGCGGAATAAACGCCTGACTCGCGCGCGGGTGCCGCTCCATCATGCTTACCGTAAACGGCAACGTGCGCGGCTGGCCACGAAAAATAGAAACAATAGCCTTGCCCTGCTCACCAGGCTCGATATTGGCCAAATCATGATAGCGCTCGGTATTGCCATCGTTAATCGTGAAATGGTTGACGTCATCCGTAGCTTCGATAACATCCCCAAACGACGCAAAACCAGCCCGAGTCAGCGTTTCTGCAGTAAGGTAAGGTGTGCTCATGCCGTTTCTCCGCCCAGCAGGCTGTCTAGCCGAAACCGGGCAATCTTGCCGATTTCGCGCAAACAGGCGGCAAGCTCGGTATCGCGATCATTGCGCAAACGTGATTCGATGGCATCCATGATCTGGTAACGGCTCAGGCCCTTGACCGCAACGACAAACGGAAAGCCAAAGCGCTTGCGGTAGGTGGCATTGAGCTGCCGCAGCCGCTGCAACTCTTCTGCGCTGCACTGATCTAGCCCCGCACCGCGCTGCTCATCGGTCGAAGCCATGGTCAGCGTACCGCTGGCTGCCTCTTTGCCTGCAAGCTCAGGGTGGGCGCTGATCAACGCCAGCTTCTTCTCGCCAGCAGCCTGCTCTACAACCTGCGTCATCGCGTTATGCAAAGCCTGTACGCTGGCAAACGGGCGTGCTTGCCATGCATTCTTGGCAATCCACGGAGAGTGTTCAAAGACATCACCGAGCCGTTCAGTAAACGCCTCTTGTGAAAGTGAAGAAAGCTCATCGAGAGTAAGGGCTGGCGCCTGGGTTTGCGTCATGGTTGGCTCTTTGGTTGGAGAGTGTTTTTTATCGGATTGAAAGCGTGATGGGCCAGAGGCCATAAGCGTGCATGGTGGGCGTGCTTACCGTGGGTAGTGTACGAAGACTTTGCGGGTTGCGACAGCGCCAAGTTTAATAACGCATATAGGCGAGCACGTATCTGCCGATGTCTGACCCGTGTGTTGTTCGTGCGCAAGGCCGCTACTTGCCTGGGCGAGACGGTCAGCGTCGCGGCTACTTCCGACGCGCAACGATTAGCTGCAGATTGAGTCTGCAGCAATATGGGCTGGAGCATGGTCGTCTTAGCCAGCAAGCCTGGCAGCCACTTCAGTAATACGCCGACGCAGCCAGACGATTTCAGGCGCTTGATGCGCGCGTTCGTGCCAGAGCTGATAAAAACGCATGGGTGGAAACTTAACGGGTGACTCAAGCACTTTTACAGGCAGGTAGCGCGCATAGTGCTGCGCAAACTGTCGCCCTGTTGTAAACACCATGTCGGTGGACATCAGTATGTAAGGCACTAGCCCAAAGTACGGAATCGTCATTTGAATGTTGCGCTTGTGGCCGTGCTCGGCAAGGTAACCATCGATAAAACTGGTGCGCTCTGACACATAAGGCGTAGGTGCCAGATGCTTCATGTTCAGATAATGCTTGAGGCTAATGCCTTTTGACGCCAGTGGGTGGTGCAGGCCCAGCATGCAGACGACCTCGTCTTCAAATAACTGAGAAGTATGCAGTTGCGCCGGGGGTGCCAGCCAATTGCCCACCACTATATCCAGCGCGCCGCTTCCAAGTGCGCCCTGGTAGTCGAATTCTGCATTAATGGGGTGCACGATAAGGCGGGCCGATGGTGCCTGCTTGAACAGCATCTCGGCAATATTGGGCAAAAACAAAGCATCCAGGTAATCGGGCGCCCCGATTTTAAATTCGCGCGTGGTTTGAATGGGTGAAAAGTTGGAGGGTGGTTGAGTAATGCGGTCTATGGCCGCCAGCGCTTCGGCAGTATGAATCAAAATCTCGCGCGCTCTCTCGGTGGCGACCATGCCGTTTTTGCATCGCACCAAAAGAGGATCGCCCGTAATGGCACGCAGACGGCGCAACGAGTTACTGACCGCAGGCTGCGATAAACCCAATTTGATGGCCGAACGCGATACGCTCTGCTCGGTGAGCAGTACATGCAACACCCGTAGCAGAGAGGTTTCTATCGGTTCACGCTGTCGTTCCATAGGGGTATTATGTCGTGAAGGGGTAGGCATGCCTAGTGGCAAGCCAGGCCGGGCGTGCCTGCGGCACGAAGTGATAGTCATCATCATCGCGTGCAAATGTCGCCAGCCCTATCGGGTGCTATGTTGACTAAAAGCTTTCTTGAAAGGCCTGTCATGGAGACGAACACCATCCGCCTTTATTATCGCGGCCAAATTCACGAAGTGGCGGGCAAGCCCACCACGTGCACACTATTGCAGTTTCTTCGCGAAGACCTCCGTCGTACCGGCACCAAAGAAGGGTGTGCCGAAGGCGATTGCGGCGCGTGCACCGTGGTGGTCGGTGAGCTGGATGAAAACGGCGGTGTAAGCCTTAGGGCCATTAACGCCTGTATTCAGTTTCTGCCTGCGCTCGATGGCAAGGCCATTTTCACGGTTGAAGATTTGCGCCAGCCTGACGGTGCACTGCATCCCGTTCAACAGGCCATGGTTGACCTGCATGGTTCGCAGTGCGGCTTTTGCACGCCCGGATTCGTGATGTCGATGTGGGCGCTGTATCTTGATCACGACCCCACGGGCCCGAAGCCCGATCGATTGCAAGTCAATACCGTCTTGTCGGGCAACCTGTGCCGCTGTACCGGTTATCGTCCGATCATCGATGCGACCCAGGCCATGTTTGACCTGCCGCGCATTGACTTTGATCGGGCAGGTTTGGCCAGGGCGTTAGCGTCGATGCAGCGTCAACAACCGCTTGCGTATCACGCAGGCGATCAGGTGTTCCATGCCCCGCGTACGCTTGCACAATTGGCACAGATGCGTATTGAGTACCCCGATGCCCGCATCGTGGCAGGCAGTACAGACGTGGGTCTGTGGGTAACCAAGCAGATGCGCCAATTGCCTCATCTTATTTACGTTGGGCAGGTGGCAGAACTGCGCACCATTACGCAAACAGATGATCATCTTTATATCGGTGCGGGCGCATCGCTTAATGAAGCCTACGGTAAATTGGTACAGCATTATCCGCAGCTCGACGAAATGCACCGGCGGTTTGCGTCACACCCTATTCGCAATGCCGGCACGCTGGGCGGCAACCTGGCCAACGGTTCGCCCATTGGTGACTCCATGCCCGCGCTCATCGCATTGGGCACGCGTATCGTGCTGCGCAAAGGTAAGCGTCAGCGCGACATGCCACTTGAAGATTTTTATCTTGATTATCAGAAAACCGCGCTGGAAGAAGGTGAATTTGTCGAAGGCATGCAGGTGCCGCTTTCCGTGCCCCAACAACGTTTTCGCACCTACAAGTTGTCCAAACGATTTGATCAGGACATCTCGGCCGTGTGCGCGGCCTTTGCGATTGCGCTGGACGGCAACACGATAACGGCGGCGCGTATTGCATTGGGTGGCGTAGCGGCAACGCCCAAGCGCGCCACACAGGCTGAGCAGGCACTTGAGGGCCAACCCTGGACGGAAGCGACGGCGAAACAGGCCATGCAGGCGCTGGCGCGTGATTACGCCCCCTTGACTGACATGCGCGCTAGCAGTGCATACCGCCTGCTGGGTGCGCAAAACCTGTTGTTGCGCTTTTATTTTGAGACCCGTTCTGACGCGCCGCTGGCTGCACATGAAACCAATGTGTTTGCCGCCGTTGACGCGCTGTGAGGTGACACCATGAATACGCAGACAGAAGCGTTTATGGCTGACCCGGTTAATGCCGGCACAGGCAAGGCAACGGGGCAGTCGCTGCCACATGAGTCTGCCGCATTGCATGTAAGCGGCGAAGCCACTTACACCGATGATATCCCCGAGCTGCACGGCACGGTGCATTGTGCGCTTGGCCTTTCAGCCAAGGCGCATGCGCGCATTGTGGCCATGGATCTTGACCCTGTGCGCAAGGCGCCAGGCGTGGTGGCTGTGCTGACAGCCAGCGACATACCGGGCGAAAACAACTGTGGCCCGGTCATTCATGATGAGCCGGTGTTGGCTGATGATAGGGTTCAGTATATTGGCCAGCCCATGTTCGCCGTGATTGCTGAGTCTCACGATGCAGCGCGCCGCGCGGCGCGCCTTGCGCAGGTTAGCTATGACGTGTTGCCGGCGGTGCTGACGCCGCAGCAAGCCAAGGCAGAAAATGCCATGGTATTGCCGCCGCTGCACATGCGTCGCGGCAACCCGGAAACCGTCATTGAAGAAGCGCCTTATTCCTTGCGTGGTACGTTTGAATGCAACGGACAAGAACAGTTTTATCTCGAAGGGCAAATATCTTATGCGGTGCCCAAAGAAGGGCAGGGTGTGCATGTATGGTGTTCGACCCAGCACCCCAGTGAGATGCAGGCAGTCATTGCCCATGCCTTGGGCTGGCACTCGCATCAGGTCTTGGTCGAGTGCCGCCGCATGGGTGGAGGGTTTGGTGGCAAGGAATCGCAGTCGGCGCTGTTCGCCTGTGTGGCAGCTATTGCTGCCACCCGGCTTAACCGCCCGGTAAAGCTGCGGCTCGATCGTGATGATGACTTCATGATAACGGGCAAGCGCCATGGCTTTTATTACGAGTACGCCGTGGGCTTTGACGACACAGGGCGCATTCTTGGGGCAACGGTAGACATGACGCTGAGGGCCGGGTTTTCGGCGGACTTGTCTGAAGCGGTGGCCACGCGGGCCATGTGCCATGTCGATAATGCGTATTACCTGCCTGACATAGACATTCGCAGTCTTTGTGGCAAAACCAACTCGCAGTCAAATACCGCGTTTCGCGGCTTTGGTGGGCCACAGGGTGCGTTGATGACAGAGGTCATGCTCGACATGATTGCGCGCAAGCTTGGCCGCGATGCCCTGGATATACGGCGTGCAAATTTTTATGGTGACAAAGGCCGCGACACCACACCTTATGGGCAGGCGGTCACTGACAATATTTTGCACCCGCTGGTCGATCAGCTTGAAGCCGACAGCGACTACCGTGCACGCCGTGAGGCTGTGCGCGCGTTTAATCGCCACAGCCCGGTGCTCAAGCGCGGGTTGGCGCTGACGCCGGTTAAGTTTGGTATTTCGTTCAATGTGCCAGCCTTTAACCAGGCAGGCGCGCTGGTGCACGTTTACCGTGATGGCTCGGTGCTGGTAAACCATGGCGGTACCGAAATGGGTCAGGGCTTAAACACCAAGGTTGCCCAAGTGACCGCCAGTGAACTGGGCTTGCCCATGGAGCGTGTGCGCGTCACCGCGACCGATACCAGCAAGGTTGCCAATACCTCGGCCACGGCGGCCTCTACCGGCACCGACCTGAACGGCAAGGCGGCGCAGGATGCCGCAGCGCGCATACGACGACGCCTGGCCAGCGTGGCGGCAGACAAGTGGGGCGGCAAACCTGACGACGTGGTGTTTGCCGATGGCAAGGTCGCCGTCAACGGCCAAAGCGTGCCTTTTGTTGAAGTTGTGGACGCTGCCTATTGGGCCCAGGTGCAGTTGTGGTCGGAAGGCTTTTACGCAACGCCCGGCATCCGCTGGGACAAGCAAACCATGACGGGCGAGCCCTTTTTTTACTTCGCATACGGCGCTGCCGTGTCTGAGGTAATTATCGATACGCTGACCGGTGAATGGAAGCTGGTGCGGGCCGATGCACTGCACGATGTGGGCCAGTCTATTAACCCGGCACTGGATATCGGCCAGATCGAGGGGGCGTTTATTCAGGGCATGGGCTGGCTTACAACCGAAGAGCTGGTCTGGAACCAGGAGGGGCGTCTCATGACGCATGCGCCATCGACGTACAAAATACCGTCGGTCAGTGATTGCCCAACCGATTTTCGTGTCAGCCTGTACAACAACCGCAACGCCAAGGATACGGTTTTCCATTCCAAGGCCGTGGGCGAGCCTCCGCTGCTGCTGCCATTTAGCGTTTTTAACGCCATACGGGATGCGGTGGCCAGCGTGGCTGATTACCGCCATGAGCCGCAGCTTAATGCGCCAGCTACGCCGGAAGCCATTCTGAATGCAGTGACTCAACTGCGTTTGCAGGAGAATGAGATGAGCACCACTCACCCGTGAGCGGCAACGCATCTTGAGAGGAAGGGAGGCGATGAACGACTGGATTAGCGCAGCTCTGCACTTGATCGCGCGCAACGGTGCCGTGGTGCTGGTCACCGTGGCCAGGGCGGAAGGATCGACACCGCGCGAGGCGGGGGCAAAAATGCTGGTTACTGCGGCCGAACAGTGCCTGACCATAGGTGGTGGGCATCTTGAGTGGTGCGCCACCGATATTGCCCGCAACATGTTGGCAGATGGCGACCCAGCCTGCCGTGTTGAGCGCATGGCTTTGGGCCCCAGCCTGGGCCAGTGCTGTGGCGGTGTAGCGACGCTGGCATTTGAAACACTGACCGCTGCCGATACCACGTGGCTGCAGGCTGGGCGGGCATGCCTGCGCACTCGCGTTTTGCGTGGTGCAGACAACGAGCATGCGGGGCCGGTTTCCGTCACAACGCTAGGCCCAGATGAAGCATGGCCCAGTGCTGGCAGGCATGCGCGTTGTGTGCTCACAGACATGGGCGGCAGGCTATCCATGACTGAGCTGTTGGCGCCCCCCGAGATGCACGTGGTATTGTTCGGCGCCGGGCATGTGGGCCAGGCCATTGTGCGTGTGTTGGCGACGCTGCCCTGCACGGTAACGTGGGTGGATGAGCGTGACGCGCAGTTTCCGGGCAACGTACCAGAAAGCGTAACAATAGAAGCCACCGACACACCTGAAGCCGTTATTGCACAGGCCCCTGCCGGCAGTTTCTTTCTGGTGATGACGCACTGCCATGCCCTGGATCAACGCCTTTGTCAGCAAATTTTTCGACGCGATGACTTTGCATATTTTGGTTTGATTGGCTCACGCACAAAGCGACGCAAGTTTGAGCGGCGGCTGACTGAGCGCGGTGTGTCACCCGAGCGGTTGGCGCAGATGACGTGCCCGGTTGGCATAGAAGGCATTCTGGGCAAGGCGCCTGAAATCATTGCCATCGCGGTGGTCGCGCAGCTGCTGCAAACGCAAGCGTTGCGTGAACGCGGCGAGGGAAACGCTGCCCACTTGCCGATGAACATGCCTATGTCTATTTCTGAAGAGAGTTTATGAGTATCAAGTCTGTACCCCGTGACGCTGAACGTGCCGCATCCTGTGTTGCCTATCGCGCCCACATTCTGTATTTCAGGGGGCGTCCAGCCTCTTCGGGCGAAGACGACGCCACGATTAGCCTGGAAGACGGCCTGCTGGTGGTTGAGGGCGGGCGAATTGCGCAGGTGGGTGACTATGACACCTTGGCGCCGGCACTTGATGCAGACACCGAAATTGTAGATTGGCGCGGCAAGCTGATTATGCCGGGCTTTATCGATACGCACGTTCATTACCCACAAACCGATATCATTGCGTCGCCGGCGACGGGGCTGCTCCCCTGGCTTGAAACCTATACCTTCCCGACCGAAGGGCGTTTTGGCGACCCGGCCTATGCGACTGATGTGGCTCGCTTCTTTGTTGATGAGCTGCTGCGCTGCGGCACCACGACGGCGCTGGTGTATTGCACGGTGCATCCAGAGTCGGCCGACGCATTGTTTGCTGAAAGCCATGCCCGCAATATGCGCATGGTGGCGGGCAAAGTCATGATGGACAGAAATTGCCCCGAATACCTGCGCGATACGGCCGAGTCGGGGGCGCGTGACAGCGAGATGCTGATACAGCGCTGGCATGGCAAGGGACGCCAGATGTACGGGCTTACGCCGCGTTTTGCACCTACGTCGACCGAAGCGCAGCTGGCGGTGTGCGGCGAGCTGGCGCAGCAATACAAAGATGTGTTCATCCAGAGCCATGTCGCCGAGAACGCCGACGAAATTAAATGGGTCTCCGAGCTTTTCCCGCAAGCCCGCAGCTATCTTGATGTGTATGACCGCTTTGGCCTGTTGCGCCCTCGGGCGGTGTACGGCCACAGTATCTGGCTGGACGAAACTGATCGCATGCGCATGCGCGACACGGGGGCGGTGGCGGCGCATTGCCCGACCTCAAATCTGTTTCTGGCCAGCGGGTTGTTTGACTTTGCTGCGGCCGATGCCGCCGGCATGGCCTATACGCTGGCTACAGATGTGGGCGGCGGCACGTCATTTTCTATGCTTCAGACCATGAACGAGGCGCACAAGGTTGCGCGCATGTCGGGCAGCCACCTGAGCGCGCACACCATGCTTTATCTTGCCACCGAAGGGGCAGCGCAATCGCTTGATCTGGGTGGCACCATAGGCACGCTGGCGCCGGGTGCCGAGGCAGACTTTGTGGTGCTTGACCCTCACGCCACCCCCTTGCTGGCGCGCCGGACGGCGAGGGCAGAGTCGCTTGAAGAGCTCTTGTTTGCACTCGTCATGCTTGGCGACGACCGAACCGTTGCGGCCACCTATGTGGCCGGGCGTAAGATGTAGCGTGATGGTTCACGCCTTGCATCCTGCTTCTGGTCACGATAATCCATTAACATAGAAAGACCCTGCTACACGTTGGCAGGGGTGGTGGCATGGCTCATAGCGGGAGCAATCATGGCGACGCGGCGTGGTGACGAAATGCTTGATACGTACTTGTTGAAAGTATTGTGCCTGCTTGTGTCCGAGCGCAGCGTTTCACGTGTGGCACTACGACTTAACCAGTCTCAGCCCACTATTAGCGTGGCATTGCGCCGTTTACGTGACATTCTGGGTGACCCTTTGCTGGTGCGTGAAAAAGGTGGCATGGTGCCCACAGAGCGTGCACTTAGCCTGGTTCAGCATGCGCGCGGTGCGCTCAACGAAATCGAACGTATGGTCACTGCGCCAGAAAGCTTTGATCCGTTTACGTCGCGACAGGTGTTTCGCATTGGTTCACCTGATTACCTCGCCCCTGATTTCATGAGCAGTGTGTCGATGCGTTTGCGACGCGAAGCGCCACATGCTCACCTTAAGGTTCATGCCTTGGGCCCAGCGTTTGATTTTGAGCAGTCGCTGGCAGAGGGCGAGCTTGATGTGGTTATTGGTAACTGGCCTGAACCACCCGATCGCATGCACCTTTCTATGCTGCTTGAAGATGAAATTGTGTGCCTGGTGTCAGCTAACCATCCGCTGGCGCAAAAAGGCATGACGCTGCAAGACTACCAGGCAGCCGTGCATATTGTTCCGTTGCCTTACTCCATGACCCAGCGCGGTGTCATTGACAGTGTGCTGGCGGCGGCGCGCATAGAACGCGATGAGCGCGTGTCAGTGCAGTCTTTCAATGTGGCGCCGTACCTGCTGGCAGGCACCGATATGGTGTTTACCACTTCGCGCCACTTTGCCACGTTCTACAGCAAGCTGCTGCCTCTGGCCATTGTTGAGGCGCCGATTAAGTTTCCGCCCATGCGCTTTTATCAGTTGTGGCACGAGCGCCATCACCTGTCGCCCGCACACCGGTGGCTGCGTCGTCTTCTGGGCGATTGCGGCCAGCAACTGGGCCAGGGGTTGGGCTCAGTCACCGCGTTGCCCGACCCTGGGCCTGGCCGCTCTGAAGGTTAGGCGGCTGCATACGCACACCGGGTTGGCGCGCGCCAACCACGCACGCCGCCAACACCCGCCAAGCCCTTACGCCGTACGCGTTAAACCCTGCGCGTTACACACTACGCCCTTCACCCCTCGCGTTACACCAGCAGATCTGCCAGCATCAGCGCCACCACCTTGGTTGCACCGCGCAAGTCCTCAAGCACCACATTTTCATCTGCCTGCTTGGCTTTAGACTCCATAAGCGTGCGGGGGCCGGCGCCATACATAACAACTGGCACGCCATGCTCGCCATAAAGACGCGCATCGGCATACAGTGGTGTGCCCACAGCCGGAATGTCTTCCCCGAATACCGTGCGGGCGTGTTCTTGCAAGCTGGCCACCATACGCTCATGGCCGGGTAACGGCCGCAGCGCATTGGCGCGCAGAATCCGCCGGATATCAACATGTATACCGGGCAAACCCGACACCGCACTGAGGATGAGTGCACGTACCTCAGCTTCGACCTGCTCGGGGTCTTCTTCAGGGATAAGCCTGCGGTCCAGCTTTAACACCACTTTGCCGGGCACGACGTTGGTATTGGTGCCGCCCTCGATGTGCCCCACAATCATGGTGGGGCTGTCGATGCCTGGGATGCTTGAGGAGATGTTCTTGAGGCTGGCGGCCTTTGCGTAGACGGCCTGCAGAATCTGAGTAGCCGCCTGCAAGGCATCGTGCCCGGTGTGTGGCATGGCGCCGTGCGTGGCTTTGCCATGAACGGCAACCGCAAACTGCAGGCAGCCGTTATGGGCCGTGACCACTTCATAACTAAAGCTGGCGCACAGTGCGTAGTCAGGCTTGGTCAAACCTTGCTCAAGCAGCCAGCCTGGCCCGAGCAGGCCGCCAAACTCTTCATCATAGGTAAAGTGAAACTCTACGGTGCCACGTAAGGGCAACTGGCTGGCTTCCAGCGCTTTGACCGCATGCAGATAGGTGGTGAAATCGCTTTTTGAAACGGCCGCCGCGCGCCCGTACAGGCGCCCATCTTCAATATGGGCGCCATACGGTGGCTTGGTCCACCCATCTCCTGGTGGTACGACGTCGCCGTGCGCGTTCAGGGCAACGACGGGGCCGCCCTTACCGTAATGGCGGCGCACGATCAGGTTGGTAATGCTTTGCATGCCATAGTCGCGCACCTGCTTCTCATGCACGGTATGGCGCTCGACATCCCATCCCCATGATTCCAGCGTTGTGGCCACCGCTTCCGCATGCGGTGCGGTGTTGCCAGGAGGCGTGTCGGTGGGAATGCGCACCAGATCCTGAAGCAAGGCCACTTGCTCGTCAAAATGCGTGTCTATCCAGCTTGTAATTGAACTGGCCTGGGCGTCAGGCGTCAGTCTGTCAGCGCCGGCATTGTCCGTCGTGGTGTGCTGATTCATTATTCTCTCGCAAGTTTGCCCCAGATACGCACGCGGCTAATGCCACCGTCGGGGAACATGTTTACACGCACATGCGTGACAGGCCCGAGCTTGCTGATCTGCTCGCCTTCATAAAAATGCTGTTTGTGCATATCGGTTTTCTGTTCACCCAGCAGCTCGGGCCAGAACATGGCCTGGGTTACCAGCGACTCGTCGGTAGACGCGTCCATGCGCGCGGCTTGTATGGATACCCGATCGGGATAGTTGCCCTTGAAGTGCGCGGTATCGATTTCGATTTTCTCGACAATGGCTGCATGCCCCAGTTCAATAAGGCACCAGTCATAACCAGGTTCGCGACGGCGCCGGGTTTCCCATCCGTCACCCATGTTGACACCGCGACCGGGCATGATGAGGCGAAACGGTACGCCAAAGTGGGCGTCGTTATAGGCCACAATGCGGCCGCCATTGGCCAGTGCCGACACCTCAAAAAGCTGGTCGGAAGGCTTGGTATCCCAGTTGCAGGCAGGCTGGCCATAGACGCGCAATCGCGCTACGCCGCCGTCAGGGAATATATTCAGACGCAGGTGTGTCCACACGCGGTCATCGGTCAGCTCAACAAAATGATGTGCATTGCCATTGAGCGAACGCGCCGCAACGATTTCCGTCCATGATGTGCTGTCGTCCGGGTCTCCTTCGATATTGCATGCCTGCACCGAGGCGGCGGGCGGGAAGTTACCGGTGAAATGGCTGGTGTTGATGTCCAGGCCCTTGATGACGCCAGGCAGGCCCAGGCGGATGATGGCGCTGTCATGCCCGCCATGGCGGCGGCGACGGGTTTCCCAGCCATCCATCCACTTGCCGTTGTCATCGAACTTGCCCACGATAAATACAGGCTCGGACGATTGCAGCATGCGTTCGGCCGCTGCAAAAAACTCATCAGAACACGATACGACCTGTGTGCCAAAGTCGGCGGAGGCCAGGTTGGCATAGCGGGTGGCAAAGGCGGGCAGGTCTACGGGTGGGGCGTCGACGACAGTTCCGACGGGAAGATTGGGCTTGGCCATGGTTTACTCGCTCCAGTAAAAGAAGGCGGGACACTCGTCCGGGTGTGTGCCGCCCAAGGGGCGGCGTAGGTATAGAAATGGGGGCATGGCCGGGCTGGTGTGGGTGCCCGACTATGGCTTTTAACGCGTTAGCCTTGTG
The DNA here is from genome assembly GCA_013416395.1 of Alcaligenaceae bacterium. Classification (GTDB taxonomy): domain Bacteria; phylum Pseudomonadota; class Gammaproteobacteria; order Burkholderiales; family Burkholderiaceae_B; genus Allopusillimonas. The sequence continues at coordinate 499,541 of JACCEP010000001.1, read as the reverse complement.
TGTTGCCCTGCCAGGGGTGGTGCTTGATCCAGTGGCGCGCAATATCGGCGCGGGTGGGGATCCACACCTGATCATGGCGCTGGATGTAATCCAGAAAGCGTTGCAAGGCCGCAAATCTGCCCGGGCGGCCGGTGATGCGGCAGTGCAGCCCTACCGACATCATCTTGGGTGCATGCTTGCCCTCGGCATACAGCACGTCAAAAGCGTCACGCAGGTAGGTAAAAAACTGTTCGCCGCTGTTAAACCCCTGCGGTGATGCAAACCGCATGTCATTGGTGTCTAGCGTATAGGGCACGATAAGCTGCGGCTTGCTGCTGTCATCACCCAGCGTAACGTTTGCCCAGAAAGGCAGGTCATCGCCGTAATAGTCTGAGTCATACAGAAAACCGCCTTCTTCGGCGACCAGACGCAGGGTGTTGGGGCTGTCGCGGCCGGTGTACCAGCCTTCGGGGTGGTGCCCCACCAGCGCGCTTACCACCTCTATGCAACGCTGCATGTGCTCGCGTTCAATGTCTTCGGACGTGTCTTGGTAATGTATCCATCGATAGCCATGACAGGCGATTTCATGGCCCAGTTCGACAAAAGCCTGGGCCGCCTCGGGGTTGCGCTCAAGCGCCATGCCAACGGCAAATATCGTCAGTGGCAGCCCGCGGCCTTCAAACTCGCGCAAAATTCGCCAGACGCCGGCGCGTGAGCCGTACTCGTAGATGGATTCCATGGAGAGATGGCGGGCGGGGTAGGCGGCCGCGCCAATAATCTCTGACAGAAACTGCTCGGACGCGGGGTCGCCATGAAGCACGCAGTTTTCGCCACCCTCTTCGTAATTGAGCACAAACTGCACAGCAATGCGGGCATTGCCAGGCCAGTTGGCATGGGGCACGTTGCGGCCATAGCCGATGAGATCACGCGGGTAATGCTGAGGCGACATGGTGGCTCCGGTACGTTAGCGTTTAATGCTTATTGCCAGCCACGGGTCTACCGGGCCTTTTTCAGGATCGTTCATGCGGTGTTCGCAGTCTTCGAGATGGTGGTGCATGGCGGCTTTGGCACCTGCAGCGTCACCCTGAGCAATGCGGTCAAGAATGTCTTGGTGCTCAAGGTACGAGCATGTGCTCTGGCCGGGCGTGTCGTAGTAGGCGATGATGAGCGTCGTACGGGCGCACAGGCTGTGCAGCATTTCGATAAGCACAGCATTGCCCAGCAGGTGGGCCAGCTCGACATGAAATGCGTTAGAAAGCCGTATCCAGCTAATGCGGTCGCCGCACTCAAACGCCTTGCGTTCGCGCGCCACCATGTCGTACAGCGGCACCAGCCGTGTCTGTATGTTGGGCAGGGCGACCAGCATGTCTATGGTCATGCACTCCATGGCTCGTCGCATTTCAAACACGTCGCGGGTGTCTTTGGCGTTGGGCTGCCATACAAAGGCGCCCCGGTTTGGCTCGATGACCACGATTTTGTCATGGGCCAATTGCGACAGCGCCATACGCACGATATTGCGCGAGCATGAAAAAATCTTGCACAGTGTGGCTTCGGTGAGCTTGGCACCAGGCAGCAAGCGCCGATCCATGACGGCATCAAAGATGTCGTCATAAACACGATCAACCTCTGAGCGCGGGCTGGTGTCGTAAGCGCTGCGCCACGACGAAGCTTTGGGGGCTTCCAGCGTGTCGGCTGACGCAAGGTTGGCATGCAGATACAACATTTTGTGAGAATCTCTTGGTGAACTGTTGACAATTATTGGTGATCGCCTGAGAATCGTCAACATAAATTGTTGACAATTATTGGAGACACCATGGGCAAGCTATCTACCCATGTTCTGGACACCATGCACGGTGTGCCGGCGCAAAACGTTCGTATTACGCTTTACCGCATTGAGGGTGGGCAGCGTGCGCTGCTAAAGCAGGTGAGCACCAACCATGATGGTCGCTGCGATGAGCCACTACTGACCGGGGAGGCCCTGCAAAAAGGTACGTACGAGCTGGTGTTTGAAATCGGTGACTACTTCGCTGCCAAAGGCGTCCGGGTACCCGAACCACGCTTTGTTGATCAGGTAAGCCTGCATTTTGGCGTGGCCAACCCCGATGAAAACTATCACGTCCCACTGGTTGCGACCCCCTGGACGTGGTCTACCTATCGCGGCAGCTAACGCGCTCCGTCTCACGGCATTCGCTGACACAAACCCGGGAAACACCCATGCAAGCATTTCTTATTGAGTACGGCAATCTTCTGTTGCGCTGGCTGCACGTGATCGCTGCCATTGCCTGGATAGGCGAATCGATCTACTTCGTCATGCTCGACAACAGCTTGCATGCGCCGCGCGGTGAGCACAGCAAAAAGCTGGGTGTATTTGGTGAAATGTGGGCGGTGCACGGCGGCGGTTTCTACCATAACCAGAAATACCTAACCAACCCGGCCGAGTTGCCCGACGACTTGCACTGGTCGTTCTGGAAGGCCTACACCACCTGGTTGTCGGGGTTTGCGCTGTTTTCCATCATGTATTTGATGAAGCCCGCGTTTTACCTGGTCAACCCCAATAGCCCCTGGGAATGGGCGGCTTCCATGAGTGGCAGCCAGGCCAGTTTGCTGGCCGTTGCCTTTTTGCTTGTGGGCTATTTCGTGTACTCACAGCTATGCCAGCGCATCAGTCCCACCATGGAGCGTGATGGGCTATTGAGTGTGGCCGTGGGCGTGATGATGGTGGTTGTTGCCTGGCTGACGGTGCAGATATTCCCGGGGCGTGCCGCCTTTTTGATTACCGGTGCACTAATGGCCACCTGTATGTCTGCCAACGTGTTTTTCTGGATTATCCCTGGCCAGCGCCGCATGGTTGCCGCACTGAAAGCAGGCAAAGCGCCCAACCCACTTGATGGCAAACTGGGCAAGCAGCGGTCGGTGCATAACACCTACTTTACGCTGCCAGTGGTGTTTCTGATGCTGAGCAACCACTATTCATTTACCTACACCAGCCCGTATGCCTGGATCATCATGAGCCTGTTCATTTTTGCAGGCGCGGTTATCCGCCAGTATTTTGTACTGCGCCATATGGGCAAGAATCAAATTGCATACCCGGTGGTGGGTATTGTGTTGCTGGTGATTATCGGCTGGCTTGCAGCACCTGCGCCAAGACCCGCCCCGACTGCTTCGGCTTCATCAACGGCAGCGTCCGGAGAGCATGCCGGGTCTGTCGCAGCGTTGGCAAACACCGCCGGGAGTGCGGCAACGGGCGCGGCGGCGGCCGGACAGTCAAAGGAAATATCGCTTGGCCAGGTGAAAAAAATTATAGGCTCGCGCTGTGTCGAGTGTCACTCGGCCACGCCAACGTTTGAAGGCATTGCTGCTGCGCCTGCCGGCATATCCTTGGACACTGACGCTGAAATCGCACTGCATGCGGACCAGATCAAACAGGTGGTGGCAAGCCAGTACATGCCTCTGGGCAACATCACGAAAATGACGGAAGAAGAACGCGCTGCCATCGCCGCATGGGGTGTCAAATAATAGGCGGATGTCTACAATGCCGAGCAAACGGACGCACTTTTTGATTTTCCAAGCCTGGTTGCTACGCTGGCCCCCTGCATGGACGGCGCGGTGCGCTTTATGCCCAGAGTGTGCATGAACGGGGCGGCGCGCCACGTTATATCCACCTGGGTATGCAGCATATGCGGTAGCCTGCGCGGCTAGGGCGGCTTGCCTGCCGCTGCTTTCTGAAACCAGAGTAGGCATCTCCCTATTGAGTCGGGTAGACTTTGGTTATACAGTCAGAATTCCCGGTCCAGACATAATGCTGATGCGGGTTTGGCAGCGTTTACCTCAAAGGACGTGTCACCATGAAGAACCAGCTCAAACTCATTGGCGCGCCTTCGGCCCTGTTGTTGCTCGAGGGGTGGTCGGCGATAGAAGGGCGCGACGCCATTCAAAAAACGTTTACCTTCAAAAACTTTAACGAAGCCTTCGGCTTTATGGCCCAGGTGGCGATGCAGGCAGAAAAACTGGACCATCATCCTGAATGGACCAACGTCTACAACCGCGTTACGGTCACGCTTACTACTCATGATGCCAATGGGGTAACCGAACGCGATGTTTCTCTGGCCTTGTTCATGGATCAGATCGCCTGATACGGCTTCTTGCGGTGCTTGGCCCTCGAGTCGCAGGGCCCATGTCGGCGTGCGTGGCAGCTTTCATGGACGTTTCCGTTAAGGCAGCGGCCAGCGATCTACGGCGTTGATGATGTCAGGGGTTTCCCAGCCACGCCACCAGTGCCGACACGCTAATTAACGAGAGCACGGTCGATAGCAAAATGGCTTTTGAGGTCGTGGCGGGTGCGCGGTCATACAGCTTGGCCAGCATGAACGGACCAGTACCCACAGGCAGGGCGGCCACCAGCACGGCAGTGCCCGCCCACATGGGCGGCATGTCGAACACCACATAGGCCAGTACGAAAGCGATTAGCGGATGCAGCAACAGCTTCAGGGCCACAATGCGCCACACGGCCGATTTTTGCGTAGTAGGCTCTCCCTGGGCCAGAAAAAGCCCGATGGTAACGAGCGCACAGGGGCTGGCGGCCGCGCCAAGCAGGGTGGTGAACTGGGTTACGCCGGAAGGCAGCGTTAACCCCGAGGCAGCAACCAGCAAACCCAGCATGGGTGCCATAACCAATGGGTTGAGCGCCACCGAGCGGCCTACCTTGGCAAAGGTGCGTGCCAGGCCGGGAGAGCCCTGCAAGTCGATCTCGATCAGCACGATTGAAAAGGCAAACAGACCGCAGGCAGTTAGCAGGGTGGCCAGTACTACAGCGGGCAGGCTGGCTTCGCCAAACACCATGAGGCACAATGGTATGCCCATATAGCCTGTGTTTGAGTAAGAGGCGGCCAGCCCTTCGAGGCTGCGGTCGGCCAGCCGTCCGCCGCGACCGCGATCCAGCAGAAACGACACCGCGAACACAATGGCAATAGAAAGCACCGACGCCGCGATATAGCCGGGCTGGTTGATTTCTTGCCAGGTAATCTGTGCCATGGCCTGAAACAGCAGCGCGGGCAACGCCATCCAGACCACGAATTTGTTCAGGCTGTCGACTGCCGCTGGCCCCAGCAGCCGTCTGCGTGCCCCCAGATAGCCGAGCAGAATCAGGGCAAACAGCGGGAAGACGGCATTAATGATGGCGTTCAAGTAGAGGTTCCGGCAAACTGGGCTAAATGCCAGCTATTAAAACAAAATTTTGTCGGGCCAGGCTTGCAGACCAGTCGGCGTCATGACGGTCAGGGTAAGCTAGTTGATCATCGTATGCCTGTAACGAGCAGACGGTGACTCGCAATTCTGTCACAGTTGCCCGGTAGGCTCTGATTGTTGCATTGTTTTTTGCCGGAAAGACCGCGTACGATTGAACGCAAACAATTTTTTATAAGAAAGCATGAACGACTCATCTGAATCTCTGTCCTCTGCCCTGCTTCCACCGGCGGTATCCTATGCAAGCTTTACCGACCCCAAAGAGGCCGTGGCACGCCTGATCGAAATCTACGATCGCAACACCGCATTTATTCGCGACGCGTTTGGCAAGTATGTCAGCGGCGATATGGCGCATCGTCGCCGCGTGCGGGCTTATTACCCGGCGCTGCGCATTATGGTTGACACCTACCAGGAGGTCGACAGCCGGCTGTCCTACGGCCACCTCATCGAGCCCGGCACGTACACGACGACGGTTACGCAGCCAGGGCTGTACGCCGACTATCTGCTGGAGCAAATAGGCCTGCTCGTCAAAAACCATGGCGTTCCGGTTGAGGTGGGTGAGTCCAGCCTGCCTATCCCGCTGCATTTTGCGTTTGGTGACGCCGAGCAAAATGTGGAAAGCGTATACACCGATTCTCTGCTGGGCGAATCGCTGCGTGACTACTTTGATGTGCCTGACCTGACGGTTACCGACGATGCCATTGTTAATGGCACCTGGCTTGGGCAGCGTGACGAACCCATGCCGCTGGCACCGTTTACCGCGCCACGCGTTGATTATTCGCTGCACCGGCTACAGCACTATACGGCCACCGCGCCCCAGCATTTCCAGAATTTTGTGCTGTTTACCAACTACCAGTTTTACGTCGACGAATTCTGCAAATGGGCGAAGAACACATTGCGTAGTGGCGACGGTGGCGGCTATACCGCGCTGGTAGAACCGGGCAATGTCATCACACCGGCAGGTGCCGATGCACAAACAATAGGCACGCCGCTGGCGCGTGTTCCGCAAATGCCGTCATACCACTTGCTGCGCGATCAGCACATGGGCATTACGCTGATCAATATCGGTATTGGGCCGTCCAACGCCAAAACCATTACTGATCACGTGGCAGTGTTGCGCCCGTCTGCCTGGCTTATGCTTGGCCATTGCGCGGGCTTGCGCACCACCCAGCGCCTGGGCGACTATGTTTTGGCGCATGGGTATGTGCGACAGGATCACGTGCTCGATGAAGACTTGCCGCTCTGGGTGCCGGTGCCGCCACTGGCCGAAATACAGGTAGCACTTGAGCAGGCCGTGGCAGATGTTTCTGGCCTGAAAGGTTGGGAGCTGAAAAAAATCATGCGCACCGGCACGGTGGCATCGACCGATAACCGTAACTGGGAGCTGCGCGATAATGCCGAGCCGGTGCGCCAGCTTTCGCAATCTCGTGCCATTGCCATGGACATGGAATCAGCCGCCATTGCCGCCAACGGGTTTCGTTTCAGAGTGCCCTACGGTACGTTGCTGTGTGTGTCTGACAAGCCTCTGCATGGTGAGCTTAAACTGCCGGGCATGGCCAGCGAGTTTTATCGTTCGCAAGTGGGGCAGCACCTGCATATAGGCATTCGTGCACTTGAACTATTGCGCGACATGCCGCGTGAGCGTTTGCATTCGCGCAAGCTTCGCAGCTTTATTGAGACGGCGTTCAAGTAAACAGGTAGCAAGTCCGTCGCGCCACTCTTGTCATTACCTGCATGCCAGCCGGTATCAGGCGCTGCATGAAGTAGCCAACGGCCGCACCGCCAGTTGCAGCCCCATCGCTTTAAGTATGGCTGTCAGGCTGCTGAGTGCAGGGTTACCCTGTGGCGAGAGCGTGCGATACAGTTGGGTGGGGTTTAGATGGGCCTGCTCGGCCACCGCCTGTACACCGCCAAACGCCTGTATGGCGTGCCTGAGGCGTGCAGATGCAAGGTATATAAGGAAAAACTGCCATGAAAAAAATCTATCTGGCCGGTTTTGACGTGTTTCGGCCCGATGCCGTGGAGCACGGCGAGTACCTCAAGCGGCTTTGTGAAAAATTCGGGTTTACTGGCCTTTATCCGCTGGATAACAGCGCACCGCCTCATTTAACTGGCAAAGCGCTGGCGCGGTGGATTTGCGATGCCAACCTGCAACGAATTCGTGAGGCCGATATCGTCATGGCCAACCTCAATGCCTTTCGCGGGCATGAGCCTGATTCAGGCACGGTGTTTGAGGTGGGCTACGGGGTGGCGCTGGGCCGCGAGGTGTGGGTCTATACCGATGAAACCCGCTCATTAGTGGGGCAGGTAGGTTCACATAAGACGCAAGAGGCGGGAAGGCAGCGCATTGTCGACGACCAGGGGTTTATCGTTGAAGATTTTGGGCTAAGCCTTAACCTCATGATTGCGTGTACGGCAAACGTGGTGCAGGGCGATGCGCAAACATGTCTGGCTCAGATTGCCGCCAGTACTGAGGCAGGCTGACTAAATGCCCGTCAAGCTCCTCCCCGCTTACTGTAGTGAAAACCCTTGCTCTGGCGCTTCCTGAGCGCATGTTGGCAGACCGGCCAGCCCAGGGCTTGTCCATCTTCGCCTGTAAAGACAACGAATACCTGAGCCCTGGCTTTTCCTGCGCACGTGTCGGCTGACGGCCAACCAACTGCTTACCAATCTCGGCCGCTAAAGAAAGCGAAAACCCGAGTTCTGATGCTTATTGGACGCGTCTCGGCTGACGGCGCAGGGGCCTGAGACGGGCCGACATACCTGCTCTTATTCTTTGCTGCTCTGGGTTTTTTGTTTGCGCGCAGGCGGCAGCGCGAGCATGGTGCCTCGACAGCACGGCGCACCGCACAGGCACTGATATTGGCTTTTCAGTTTGCGCGTGATGCGCCCTTCCATGACCAGACCGTAGTCATAAAACAGTTCTGTGCCGGCGGCAATGTCTTCGAGCGCAACAATATGCACTTTGCTGCCGGCTTCGTTTTCCTGGGCCTCGCAGTTGGGCGCACACGAATGGTTAATCCAGCGTGCATCGTTGCCTCGTGTACCACCATCAATGACCTTGCCGTTGCTAAGCGAAAAGAAAAACGTGTGAAACGGGTCATCAGGGTTGACGGGGTGCATGTCATCGGCCTCTTCGGGGGTGATGCGCTTGCCCTTGTATTCCAGTAGTTGTGTGCCTTCCGGAATGTCAACGGCCGCAAACACGCCCTTGCCATGCAGAGTCGATTTTCTGACACTGTGCCACTTGGTTTTTTCTGAATTCATGCTGTGCCTTCGGCCTGTGGTGAAAAAGAATACACTTGAACAACCTGACATCTTATGAAATTACGTGTGACGCTGTGAATACTACTACCGAATTACCCAGCCGCCAGAGCGCCGCGGCCTCGTCCGAACCACTTAGCCGCAATGGTGCCCAGGCTTTGCTCGAAACGCTTGTCGCCCATGGTGTCGACACGATTTTCGGTTACCCGGGTGGTGCGGTGCTGCCGCTTTATGATGCGCTGTACTCAGAATCGCGCATACGCCACGTCTTGGTTCGGCATGAGCAGGGCGCGGTGCATGCGGCCGAAGGCTATGCACGTTCCACCGGCAAGCCGGGGGTCGTGGTCGTCACCTCAGGGCCGGGTATGTCCAATACCACCACAGGCCTGCTCGACGCCATGTGTGATTCCATACCTGTGCTGTGCATTAGCGGCCAGGTGGCCACCAGCGCCATTGGCACGGATGCGTTTCAGGAATGCGATGCCATTGGCATCTCAAGGCCTGTGACCAAATGGAATGCACAAATCAGGCGCGCCGAAGATGTCGTCGGTTTGGCGGCCAAAGCGTTCCGGCTTACCACGCAGGGCCGTCCGGGGCCTGTATTGCTGGATTTTCCCAAAGATATCCAGATTGGCCTGGTGCCTGATGACGCCATGACTGCCGCAGAGGCCGATGACGTGCCGGCGGCTATCGAGACGACAGGCCCTGCGGTTGAAGCGGCCATAAAGCGTGCCGCAGCGCTGATTGCGGGTGCCAAGCGGCCTGTGTTCTATGGCGGAGGCGGGCTCATCAATGCAGGTATTGATGCCTGCCATGCGTTTTCGACATTGGTTCAAGATATGGGTGCACCCTGCACCCTGACCCTGATGGGCCTGGGCGCTTTCCCGGCTGATGACCCGCTGTTTCTGGGTATGCTGGGCATGCACGGTACGCTTGAGGCCAATCTGGCCATGCATCATGCCGATCTCATCGTCTGCGTGGGTGCACGGTTTGATGACCGCATTACGGGCCGTCTGTCTGACTTTTGCCCGCACGCGGCCAAAATCCATATCGATATCGACCCGGCATCCATTAACAAAGTGGTGCGTGCTGACGTTGCACTGGTTGGCGACTGTTACCCCATGCTGCGTGCCTTGCGCAAAGAGCTGATGCCGGTTGTGCGCGAAAGCGGTCAGCTTGATGCCTGGTGGCAACGTATTTCGGTATGGCGCGCCAAACAATGCCTGAACGTGCAACCATCAAGCGAACATATCTTGCCGCAACACCTCATGCAGCGGGTTGACCATGCGCTTGAGGGCACCGATGCCATTATTTCTACCGATGTGGGCCAGCACCAGATGTGGGCGGCCCAATACATTAAATTCAATCGCCCTAACCGCTGGTTGACGTCGGGCGGCGCGGGCACCATGGGTTATGGCCTGCCTGCCGCCATTGGCGCGCAGATCGGCAACCCCGGCAAGCCCGTTGTCTGCGTAAGCGGCGACGCGTCCATTCTCATGAACATCCAGGAGCTGGCCACCGCCAGCCAGCATCGCACACCCGTTAAGGTTGTGTTGTGCAATAACGGGCATATGGGCATGGTGCGGCAGTGGCAAGAGCTTATCCACGAAGGCCGTTACAGCCACAGCTATAACGCGTCCATACCTGACTTCGTGGCGCTTGCCAAAGCGTTTGGCTGGGGCGCTGCGCGTGTTGAAAACCCCGCAGACCTTGATGCGGCCCTGGCTGAGTGTCTGGCCTATGACGGGCCCTTCTTTCTTGACGTGGTGGTGCTGGCGCAAGAAAACTGCTTCCCGATGATGCCCGCCGGTTACGGCCATCAGCAAGTTATGCTGTCGGAAGATACTTGGTACGTTGAAGACTAGACGTTAATGGCGGCAGGTGCGGCCTGCTCCGGTGCGGTGCCAGACGCCCGCACGGGCGCGCCATCCTTGCTGTGCTGATTCAGTGCCAGCCGTCCGCACCGAGACTGCACCCACGCTGCATCGATTCTGTACCGGGAAAGCAGGCACCGCGCGTAGACAGAGCATGCGTTACATCTGCCCAGAACGGCTGTCGGATTAAAGTCAGGCCCGGTCACTTAGCCTGGCCCCATCAATAGAAAACCCCAATACTCTGCCAATGCGTATTCCTGTATAACCTTAGGGTTCGGCTTGCTATGCATTGCCGCGCCTTGTCGTCGCTTGTTGCTTTTGAGCGCTCATGGTGCAGCTGGCATATCATCCGGGGTTGAAATTTTATTTTTACGTGTTGGGGATATGATGCACAAATCGAAGTTTTCAAAGTGGATGCTGGCCTTGTCAGTGGCAGGTGTGTTTGCGGCTGGCCCGGCGCTGGCACAGACTAACCTCAAGATGGCCTATGCATTGTCGGTTGATTCGCACTATGGTGCCGGCGCCAAGGCGTTCGCCAAGTCAATCGAAAAGGACGGCAAATACACGCTTGAGCAATTCCCTAACAGTGCCCTGGGCGGTGAGCGCGAAGTCATCGAGGGCCTGCAGCTTGGCACAATAGACGTTGCCATTGTGTCAACGGGTGCAACACTTAATTTTGTGCCTGAAACCGGTGTCTTCGACATACCGTTTTTGTTCCGTGACCTGGCCCATGCACGCAAAGTGCTAGATGGCGACATCGGCCAGAACATGCTCAAAGCCTTTCCAAAGCGCGGCCTTGTCGCACTGGCCTGGGGCGAGCAGGGTTTTCGCCACCTTACCAACAATGTGCGGCCTGTCCATACGCCTGAAGATGCCAAGGGCCTGAAGATCCGCACCACTGAAAACCCCATTCATATTGCCGCTTTCCGCAAAATGGGCATACTGGCTACGCCCATGGCCTGGCCAGAAGTTGCCACCGCCTTGCAGCAAGGCACCATAGACGGGCAAGAAAACCCATTGTCAGTCATCGTGTCAGCCAAGCTGTCACAGCTGCAAAAATACCTGTCGCTCACCGCCCACGTGTATGGCCCGGCCTTGGTATTGATGTCGCCTGATGCCTATAACAAGCTTTCCGCCGACGAGAAAAAGCACTTTGACGAAGCCGGCCACCAGGCAGCCGTCGCCATGCGCCAGTATGTCGACGACATTGAAAAGAACGGCGTCGATCAGCTTAAAAAAGAAGGCATGCAGGTCAATACGGTTGACCACGAGGCCTTTGTGAAGGCGGTTGAGCCTGTATACCCTGAGTACTACAAAAAGTTTGGTAAAGACCTGGTCGAGTCCATTCGCAACACGCAGTAAGCCGTAGATGCAACAACCGACCGGGCGTACGACGCCGGTCGGGCAAAGTCTTTTAAGGCGCTATACCTGGCGTCCGGTACACTACTGCCGGCGCCTGGCTGGTCAGGCCGTACCACGGCGTTATGGCCCGCGTGGGAACACAACAGGACACAATCTTGGCTTTTTTCCAATTTCTAGACAAAACACTATTCCGGCTGGTCTCCCTGCTTACCCAACTGCTGCTGCTGTCAGCGGTAGGGGCGGGCTTTTATCAGGTGATCGCCCGTTTTGTGCTTGAGTCGCCTGCCGACTGGAGCGAAGCCTGGACACGCGCAGCGCTGATCTGGACCGTCATGCTGGGTATTGCGCTGGCGTTCAGGCACGGTGCCATGCTGAGCGTTGAAATGCTCCATGGTTTTCTGGGGCCGCGCAACAAGCGTCTGCTGGAACACGTCATTCTTGTTATCTGCGTGGGTTTTCTCGGCTTTCTTGCCTGGGTGGGCGGCCAGATGACGTATCGGGTGCGGTTTCAGACCACGCCCAGCCTCGAGATGTCGATTTCGTGGATCTACATTGCCATCCCCATTGGTGCCACGCTTGCCATGCTGGCTGTTATCGCTTATTGGGCCGAAGGCCCACATGAGGCAGTGGTCGATGAGACCACATTGTGAACAAGGTGCTTTGCATCGTGACAGTGCACGTTATTTCCCTATGCACCAGGTGAGTCTATGCCGCAGTTGATGGTTGTTTCGATGTTGCTGTTTTTCGGGCTGTCGGTGCCGGTGGCGGTGTCGATTGGTCTGTCGAGCATGCTCGGCGTCGGGTTTGATGGGCAAATGACATGGCTGGTTATTGCCCAGCAAATATACGCCTCGCTCGATAAGTATCCGCTTGTGGCTGTACCGTTTTTTATTCTGGCGGGCAACCTCATGGAAGCCGGTGGCATCTCCGAGCGCATGGTTGATTTTGCCAAGAGCCTGGTCGGCGGTATGCAGGGTGGGCTTGCCTGCGCCTGTGTGTTGACCTGCATGATTTTTGCTGCCGTGGCGGGCTCCAGCGTCGCGACGACCTTTGCGGTCGGTGCCATTCTTATCCCTGCCATGGTCAAAGTTGGCTATCCCAAGCCATTTGCGGCATCGCTGCAGGCCTCGGCCGCCGAGCTTGGCGTGATTATTCCGCCGTCCATTCCAATGATTCTGTTCGCTGTGTCTACCGACACCTCGGTTGGCGAACTGTTCATCGCGGGTATTGGGCCTGGCATTCTGATCGGCCTTAGCCTTATGTTTTACGTCTGGCTGTACGCGCGCAGACACGGGTACGGCAAGAACGACGGCGTTGGCAGGCTGGCACTGTGGCCGGCGCTAAAGCGAGCGTGGCTGGCATTGCTGATGCCAGGCATTATTCTTGGTGGAATTTATGGGGGTGTCTTCACGCCGACAGAGGCCTCCGCCGTGGCGGTGGTCTATGCATTAATCGTGGGCATCTTCATTTACCGCAGGATCACGTTTAAATCACTTTCACTTGTACTGCACCGCTCGGTCATTTCGACAGCAGTCATTATGTTTGTCATTGCCAATGCAGGGGTTTTCGGCTTTCTGCTCAATCGGGCCGGGGTGCCCGCGGCACTTGGAAATTGGCTCAGTCTGGTCTTCAGTGACAAGTACACCTTTTTAATGGGTATTAACGTTGCCCTGTTTTTCATTGGCATGTTTATCGAAACCTCTGCCTCGATTGTGGTGCTTGCTCCGCTGTTGCTACCGGTGGCCATGCAGTTTGGTATTGACCCTGCACATTTTGGCGTCATCATGGTGGTCAACCTCGCCCTGGGTATGGTTACACCACCATTTGGTGTAAACCTGTTTGCAGCCTGCGCCGTTGCCAACTTATCGATCGAACGACTGGTCCGGCCTTTGCTGCCCTTTGTGGTCACGGTGCTGATCAGCCTCTTGATCATTACCTATGTGCCTGACCTGTCATTGTTCTTCAGAGATCTGGTCTATCGTTGACGCAAACACCTTGCAAGTAGGGGCACTGGCCGGTTGCCGGCAAGTACCCCTTTAATGCAATGCTAGCTTGTTAAACCGGGCTTGAGCTTGCGCTCTTGCGAACCTACGCCAGCTGATTTTGTACAGCCTGCCAGATATCATCGCCCACTTCTTTTTTGATTTGCTCGTTCACCGCAGCAATGGTTTCGCGCACGGCGTGCATATTGAACGCCAGTGCCATAAAGGCTTCAGTGGCCTTCTGAATGAGCGGTTTTGTATGGCGAGGGGGCGCCTCGGCATATGCGGGGTTAGTCATGATGCCTGCGTGCCAGCCACTGTACCGCCGTTGGAATAATTTCGTCCAGAGGCTGCTCACCATCAATACGCAGCATGCCGGGTTCATTGACTGGTGGTTCCAGCGCCTGAAACTGGCTGTCGATGAGGGCGGCGGGAAAAAAATGCAGCGCGCCGCGGCTAGCCACACGATTTGCGGCAGCCTCGCGGCCAATATCCAGCCATACAAAGGCCAGTTCGGGTACACAGGTGCGCAACTGGTCGCGGTAGCGCTGCTTCAGGGCAGAGCAGCTTAACACCACCCCAGGCCCTGCATGCTGCGTCAGCTGGGCACCCAGTGCGTCTAGCCAGGATGCTCTGTCATCGTCAGTGAGCGGGGTGCCGGCGTGCATTTTTTTGTGGTTCTCGGGGCTGTGAAAGGCGTCGCCTTCGATAAACCGCCAGCCCAATTGTTCGGCCAGACGCTGCCCTACCGTAGATTTTCCGCTGCCCGACACGCCCATGACAACAACGGCCTGGGGGGCGGGGCTAAGCGGCTCATGCAGGCTTTCTGCGGCAGGGGATAGCGCTTTTGGCATGGAAGAAAATGAGGCTACCAAGTACAGCGGCTACGGTTGTGCGCGGCACATGATCGGGGTGCGCCGACCTATCGTCCACTGAGCCTCGTCGCCTTTGCCACGCAGCCCATGCCTGGCTGACGCATACGAGAACCCTGAGGCGGCAATTTGCTGGGGCAGGCGAACTGTCTGGCCGTCGGGTAGGGTAACGATGGCCGTTTCGTGTTCGAAAAGGACAGATAGGCGCGAGCCGTCTTCGCATTGGTAGGTTGCCTGTATCACCTCGGGCCCTGGTTGCATTGCGCTTGTCGGGTCGTCTGGGTGGCCTAGAGGCACCTGGGAGCAGGCAGCAAGGCTTAAAAGTGCTGTTGCGCTTATCAATGTGATCCATTTGACGGAACCTGGCATGGTATTCATTGACGGCGTCCTTTTGGCTGAATACTTAATCATACCTGTTAAGTCGGTGACGATAAGTACTCGAATCCATCGCTGCAACCTACTGTAATCGATCACGGCAACATACTTTAGCCCATCTCTGCAACCGCCACGCTGCACATTGCGGGCCCCGCGCCCGCAATGCATTTAGCGATCGGCCGTTGTGCCCGGTTGGTGCGGGCGCAATGCCTTTACCAACCGGTCTGGCGTCAGAACGGCGGATCGTCGTCGTCGTGATCGGCCCCCGCAGTGGGTGCTGATTTCTTTAAGGCTGCTTTTGTGGCCGTTTTTGCAGCCGCCTTTTTCACAGCTTTCGTGGCGGTTTTGGTTGCCTTTTTGGCAGCGGTTTTTGTGGCTGTCTTTGTGGCCTTTTTGGCTGCTGTTTTTGTAGCGGTCTTGGCGGCCGTCTTTGTGGCAGTTTTGCCAGCTGTTTTGGTCGCTTTTTTGGCTGCCGTCTTGCCAGCCTTTTTGGCAGGACGCGGCTCGAATTCGAAACCTATTTTGCCGGCCGCCTGCTTCACCAGAAAAGCCTTGAACTTGCGGTTGGTTCGACTGGACACAAACCCGTCGAGCAGGTCCGTTTTGCCATCGGTAAGCAGCTTGTGCACCTGTTCGGCTGTAATTTCTTGCTGCAAAATAATTTTGCCGGTACGGAAATCACACGTTTTCTCAGGGCCGACAGATTTTTCACAAACATAATTCATGCCATGCTCATACACCTTGCTGGCGCATTTCGGGCAGTCGCCGACCGATGTGTGGCCTGAAAAATCAACAGGCTCGGTGTCTTCGTCATCTTTTTGCCCGAAGTCGAACTCAAGCTTGTATTCGTCAGTAATGCGCAGCAGTGCGGCAAAAGGGCGGCCCATCTTGCTGATAAAGCCCTGTAGCGGCCCGAGTTCGCGCTTGGCGAGCAGCTCTTCGACTTCATGCACCTCGAAAGTGCGACCTCCGGGGTGTTTGCCTATGGAGAAGTCACAGCTGGTGCACGCATAGCGACGGTAGTTCTCTTTGACCACGCTGCCGCATTTCGGGCAGGGTGTTGAAAGTGTGGCGTAGTCACCCGGCACGGTGTCGCGCTCGTACTCTTTGGCACGCTTGACGATTACTTGCGTCATTTGGGCAATTTCGCGCATGAAAGCGTCGCGGTCTAGCTGGCGTTGCTCAATTTGCTTGAGACGATGCTCCCATCCGCCGGTAAGTTCGGGTGAGGTCAGTTCATTAACGCCCAACCCTGACAGTAGCGTCATTAATTGGCGAGCCTTGGCTGATGGCACCAACTCACGGCCTTCGCGTCGCAGATAGGTCTCGTTGAGCAGGCCCTCAATAATGGATGCCCGCGTAGCCGGAGTGCCCAACCCGCGCTCTGACATGGCCTCACGCAAGGCCTCGTCGTCGATCAGTTTGCCCGCGCCTTCCATGGCAGACAGCAGTGTGGCTTCCGTAAAGCGTGCTGGCGGCTTGGTAACCAGGGGGCGCAGTTCGATGTCTTCGGTTTTGACGGTTTCACCTTCTGATACCGCCACAAGATTGCTTTCGTCACCCTGGGCTTCACGGCCGTAGATGGCCATCCAGCCTGGCTTGACCAGCACTTTGCCGTCGGTTCTGAAATGATGCCCGGAAACCTGCGTAATGCGTGTAGTAATACGAAACTCTGCTGCGGGGAAGAACACAGCCAGAAAGCGCCGGGCAATCAGCTCATAGATTTTGTGTTCGGCATCGCTCAGTTCGCGGGGAATCTGCAGTGTAGGGATGATGGCGAAGTGATCAGAAACCTTTTTATCGTCAAAGATGCGCCGGTTGGGTTTGACCCATTTTTCGCGACATACCTGGCCTGCAAAGGGCTGCACACTGGAGGCGGCTGCAGACCCACCTTCGGCCAGCGCTTCCATGGTCTGCTGTACGGTGCTGACGTAGTCTTCGGGCAGATAGCGTGAATCGGTACGCGGGTAGGTCAGGGCCTTGTGTCGCTCGTAGAGCGTTTGTGCCAGAGACAGCGTGGTTTTGGCTGAGAAGCCGAAGCGCGAGTTGGCCTCACGCTGCAGCGTAGTCAGGTCGAACAGCGCGGGCGACGACTGCGTGGTGGGTTTGGATTCTTCGGTAACAACGCCCGGCTGGTCGCGGCAGGCCGACACAATGGTCTGTGCTGCCGTTTGCGACCACAGGCGTGAGTCACGCTTTTCGGCATCATGTTCGTCTTTGACAAACTTGGGATCAAACCAGCGGCCAGTGTAAAAGCCAGCGGCAGCCACAAAGGTGCCGTGCACTTCCCAGTAGTCGCGTGACACAAATTTGCGTATGCGTTCTTCGCGTTCATTGACGATGGCCAGGGTGGGGGTTTGCACTCGGCCCACTGGTGTTTTGAAGAAGCCACCGTCTTTGCTATTGAAGGCGGTCATGGCGCGGGTGCCATTAATGCCCACCAGCCAGTCGGCTTCCGCACGAGATCGCGCGGCTGCTTCGAGCGGCTTCATGGTTTCATCATCGCGCAGGGTATTGAAGGCTTCGCGTATGGCGGCCTGCGTCATCGATCGCAGCCACAGACGCTGCACGGGCTTTTTGACCCCTGAGTATTGCACGATGTAGCGGAAGATCAGCTCGCCCTCACGCCCGGCGTCGCAGGCATTGATGATGGCGCTGACGTCTTTGCGCTTGAGCAGTTTGACCAGCAGCTTGAGCCGCTCGGCCGAACGCTTGTCGGCGGGCCCCAACTCAAATTGTGGCGGGATGACTGGCAGGTTGGCGAAGCTCCACTTGCCCCGCACGGGGTCATTGGGCGCAACAAGCGTAAGCAGGTGGCCGATACTTGAAGCCAGCACGAAGTCTGGGCTTTCGAAATAGTCGCCCTCCCGGGTGAAGCCTCCGAGCGCACGGGATATATCAAGGGCTACTGAGGGTTTCTCGGCAATAATGAGCGTTTTAGTCATGTGTTTCCAGTAACTGCAGTTCAGCAGCAATAGCGCGGATAATACGGGGGTAGAATCGCTCTATGCAAGTCGAAGGTCATCAAAACAGCGTGTTTCCAGCCACCAGTTGGCCAATTATGTTGCCAAAGGCATCATATTCTTTAGCGTGCCTGCTGCTGGCGTCGGCTGGCCTGTGCTGGGTGGCCGCTAACTGGGAATATGCTACCAGTCTGCAGAAATTGGCGGGCGCACAGGCACTTGTGGCGGTTTTAGTATTGCTGGCGACATGGCGTATGCCTGGCCAGGCCGCCAGCCATAACCTTTCGGCGCAGGCACTTTTTTCGGGGCTGGCCGCCGTCGCCACCGGGGCCTTGCTTGCCCTGGTGGGCCAAATATATCAGACTGGCGCCGATCCTTGGCAATTGTTCCTGTTGTGGGCTGCCCTGCTGCTGCCCTGGTTGCTGGTATTGCGCACGGTCATGCTGGGCCTTTTGTTTGCCGTTCTGCTCAACGTAGGGCTGGCCCTTTACCTCGGCGTATCGGCGCTCTGGTTCTGGCCAGATGGCCATAGTTGGCAAAATGTAATGCTCGCCATGGCACTGGTCAATGTGGTGTTGCTGGCGGCAGCAGAGGCCAGCCTGCAGTATTTCAAAGACAGCTGGCGCATCGGGCCCCGCGCTCTGGGCATGGCTGTTGCCGGCTGGCTGGCTGCGTTGGCCATAGGCGAGGGCCTGATTTCTGGTGTTGCCAGTATTGTGCCTGGCCTTCTGGTGACCTTGGTCGGGTATGTTGTCTATACGCGCTGGCGTCGCGACCTGGCCATGGTTACGCTGGCCATGATCACCGCCTTCTTCCTTTTGGGGGGTTTCTTTGCCTCGCACGTCGAAACCGACGTGACCCTGTTGCTGGTTTTTCTTGCCATGTTTGCGCTCATGGTTGTTATGGTGCGCCATCTGCGGCACCTGCGTCAGCAACATGGTGTCGCTCACGTCGATCACGATGCTGAGCAGGCGTCTGACCCCTGGTTCATGAGCTTGTTTCGCATCGCGGGCATGGGGTTGATGGCCATTCTGCTGATCGCCCTGTTATTTGTGTTGTCAGAACTAGATGTCGATTACGCCTGGGTAGCAGGGGTGGTGCTTAGCCTGATGGGTATCGCATGTTATCGGGCAGGTAAGGGCGATACGCTGCAGGAGCTGGGTGTTGTTCTGGGTATCGCGGGGCTGCTGATGGTGGCTGGTGGCCAGTATCTGTTCGACCATATTTCGCCCGATATCCGCGCCCTGGGGCTGGTATTGCTTGGTATCGTCTTGTATGGCTTGGTGCCCAACCGCGCTTTTCGGTTCGTCGTCGCCCTGGTTGTGCTTGGGGTGGTGGCCTTGCTCACATGGCCGGGCCAGGCGTGGCTAAACCTGCTTGATTTTCCCTCCTCCTCGTCGTCAACGTTTGCGTATGTGCTGGCATGGATGCCCGCCTACCAGCGTGCGTGGCTCATGGCGGTGGGCGCCGTGCTGGCCCTCGGTGCGTGCTGGCGATCTGGCGCGGCAGAGCGTCGCTGGTTGCCGCTAGGGTGGGCGCTGGTGCTGCTGGCGCAGGTTGCGGCGTGGTTCGCAGCTGCTCCTGGTTTGGCTGGTATGGCGGCACTGCCTTTGCCCTGGCAGGTCACGTTTCAGCTATGGGCTATCTGGCTGGGGTGTGCGGCATTGCCGGTGGCGGTCTTGGCTGCCGTGTTGTGGCGGGTGCCGGGCATGACGCATCTGCGGGTGCTGGCGCCGCTGCTGCTGGCTGTGGCCAGTGTGGGGTGGATGGGCGCGCCGGGCGTCGCCATGGCCTTGTTGTGGGCCATTCTGGGCCATGCACAACGGCGACCCAGCCTGCTGGTATTCGGTGTGCTGGCGCTGTTGGGGTATTTGGCAGGGTTTTATTACCAGTTTGAGTCGACCCTGCTGCAAAAATCGGCCTTGCTGGGGCTCACAGGGGCCTGGCTGCTGCTGAGCGGCTGGTTGCTGGCCCGCTACGCGCCGCGTGCTGCGATGGCGCCACAGCGGGGCCTGGATGAGGCCAACGAGGGCGTCAACGTCCTAACTCAGCCGGCCGAGACAGCAGCACCGGCAGAGGCAACAGCAGCGCAACAAAGTCCTACAGTTATGCCCAGCCGGTCTGAGGTCATGGCGTCGGGCGCAGCCGCTTCCTCCGCGTTATACGTTGCCCAGGGCCAGGCTCAAACCCCAACCCCTACGCAAGCACGGAGCCAGAGTCAGGGGCGAGGCAAGAGCGCGGCCATGCAGCCACCTCTGCGGCCCGCGCCGCCATGGCGCAGGGCGGGCCTACTGGTTGGTCTGGCGCTGGTACTTGGCCTGGCAAATGCCACCATTTACCAAAAGGAACAGATTCTGGCGCATGGCGAGCGGGTCGTGCTTGAGCTTGCTCCGGTTGATCCGCGTTCGCTCATGCAGGGTGACTACATGGCCTTACGGTTTGGCGTGGCTCAAAAGCTGGGCCGCTGGCTTATGGCCGAGCCTGTGCATGATGCAGAGGCCGGCACATCGGTGGGGCAGCGGCGCGGCTACATGCTATTGCGCCCAGACGCCGATGGCGTGTTCCAGCTAGTGGGCAGGTCGGCCAGCGCTGATGGCATGGGGGCTATAAGCTATAGCCCCGAAGACCACGCTTCTACCAGTCAGGCAGGCAGTGCCGCCGTCATAGGGGGCGACCATGCACCCGCTGCCGACCACACGGTGGAGCCTGACGGCGCTGCGGTGCAAGATGGCAACGCGGTTACCGACCATACCGTTGTTCTGGCCTATAGGCTTACGCCCCACGATGAAGTGCATATTGGCACTGATGCCTGGTTCTTCGCTGAAGGGCAGGCTGATCGCTACGCCCAGGCGCGGTATGGAGAGTTTCGTGTAAGCAAGCAGGGTACGGGCATATTGCTGCGATTGCTCGATGCACAGCGCCAGCCTTTGCCATAAATGTAAGCGGCGACCAATCTATACAGGCACAACCTGCTTTGGTAAGCCAAGGCTGTCATGAGCCACGCCCGTCGCTTTTTGCTATACGCCTGTTCGGCTCGCTTGCTCAAACTGTGCGCACGTAATGTACACAAAACGCGCCCGTCTCTTATTCATGCCAATTCGTTGTGCTGAACGCTACGCCGTTTAAGGCGGGCAGCAGGCTGTCAGCTTATGCAGCGTTTATGTGGCGGTCTGACGTAATCTGAAAACGACTGGCCCACTGAGGTATGGCGGCAGCCCAGAAGGCCGTCGGGTGGGAGGCCGATAGCGGTTCGAAGCCCAGGGCTTGCCAGGCCAGGTTAAGCGTTTTCATCGGCCTGGTCAGATCCATGGCGGCGGCATGGTTCTGTTTTGATAGCTTGCGCCCCATTTCGTCACGCATCAATGGCACGTGCATGACGCGTGGCATGGGGTAGCCCAGCAGGCGGGCCAGCACGCGCTGGCGCGCCGTGGAGTCAAGCAGATCGGCGCCGCGCACAATATCGGTAATGCCTTGCTCACCGTCGTCAATGACGACCACCAGTTGATACGCCCATATCCCGTCAGCGCGCCGGATAATAAAGTCGCCCACCACTCTGGCTACGTCTTGTGTCTGTGGGCCGCTCCAGCGGTCTTCAAACTGTTCTGTGCCTGATGGCACCCTCACGCGCAATGAGCGCGCCTGGCGGCCTTCTGGCAGCCCCTGGCTGCATGTTCCGGGGTAAGCGCCCTCGGGCGGTAGCTCTTGTCGCGTGCATGCGCAGTCATAGACCAGCCCGCGTTCGCGCAGACGGTCAACCGTTTGTTGGTAGATATCGATACGACGCGATTGCCACACGGGTTCTTCGTCCCAATACATGCCCAGCGCTGCCAGCTGTTGCATGATGTACCGGGCGGCGTAGGGGAGGATGCGCGGTGAGTCAATGTCTTCGATGCGCAGCAACCACTGGCCCTGGTGCGCCCGCGCGTCAAGATAGCTTGCCATGGCGGCAAGCAGCGAGCCATTGTGCAGCGGCCCGCTGGGGCTGGGCGCAAACCGCCCTCGATAATGCGAAACGGCGTGCAAGGGGTTAAATGCCATTGCGAAAGCCGAAATTAGTGCGACAGGCGAGTTCGGTCGTCTGCCAGCAGTTCTTCGAATACCAGGTGGTCAACTTCTGCCTCCTGGCTCCACAGCACCATTAAGGCAATAATTTTGATTTTGGCCAGTGAAATAGGTGTTTCAGTAGCCATGGCGCGCTCAATGACGATTTCGCGGAGCACAGCGGGCAACACCCCGGAGTTTTCCAGAAAGGTTATAAAGCCTATAGCTTGAGTGCCCAGTATCTGGTACTCAAGATTGGTAAAAATACGGTGGCTGTCCCCTTGCGGAAGTTTCGCCAGTGGGCCACACTGCTCCGTGGTTTCAGCCAGCCCGTGAAGCCAGCCCAGTGCTTCATTGATGTCTTCGTGCTCGAACCCGACGGCGGCCAGTTTGTGCGCCAGAACGTCGGCCTCAGGACAGGCTTGCGGGGTATAGTAGTTTTCGAACAGATAAACCAGTATGTCGAACATAGTGCGCTTCCGGTTGCCGTGTGAGTGTCTGGATGAATAGGGTGGGATAACCGGTTAGTTACCGATGACTGTACGCTGATTTTTTACATCGGGCAAATAGGGTTGTTGCGGTTGTGCAAGTTTTGATGGGATGATCAATTATGTCGAGTCGAGCAGAGGGTGCCATGAAACGTGCAGGCCTTGAAGCCATAGAAACCCCCGCGCCAGAAGGCATCATCATACCGCCTGCCGCTTCGGTGGGCAGTGTTATTGCCGATATCGATACGCCCAGTCTTATTCTGGATCTGGACGTTTTCGAAGAAAATCTGCGAGCCATGCAGGCGCTGGCAGAGCGCCATGGCATTAAGCTGCGGCCTCACGCCAAGGCGCATCGCTGTCCTGAAATTTCTCACCGCCAGGTGGCGCTGGGGGCGCAGGGCATATGCTGTCAAAAGGTATCCGAAGCGGTGCCATTTGTAATGGCCGGCCTGCGCGACATCCTCATCAGTAACGAGGTGGTGGGGGCGCCCAAGCTGGCGCTGCTGGCGCAACTTGCACTGCAGGCGCGTATGTCTGTCTGCGTCGATAACCCGCAGGCAGTACAAGACCTCTCCCGCGCCATGGCAAGTCGCAGCGCGACCGTGCGGGTGCTGGTCGAGGTCGACGTCGGGCAAAAACGCTGCGGGGTGCAAACAACCGCCGAAGCGGTGGCCCTGGCACAGCTGGTGGCTGAGCTTCCGGGCCTCGAGTTTGTGGGCATACAGGCCTACCACGGTGGCCTGCAGCACAAGCGCGTGTTTGAACAGCGCCGCCAAGCCTGTGAAAAAGCGGCGCGGCTGGTTCAAAAGTTTGTCGGTGCGTTGGAACAGGCAGGTTTGCCGTGCGCCGTCGTCACCGGTGGGGGTACTGGCTCGGCCGTGTTTGATATCGCCGCAGGGGTATATACCGAGATCCAGCCTGGGTCATATGCCTTTATGGACGCTGATTACGGTGCCCTGGATTGGGGCGAAGACCTTAAATTCAGGCACAGCATGTTTGTGCTGGCGTCGGTCATCAGTACACCGACGTCTGAACGTGTTGTGGTCGATGCAGGCCTTAAGTCGTTAACTGCCGAGAGCGGCGTGCCGCTCATCCCTGACCACGCGGGCCTGCGTTGCGTGGCGGTCAATGATGAGCATAGCCTTATCGTGGCCGATACAGGCTCGCTGCCCGGGTTGGGTGACAAGCTGCGGCTTATTCCTGGCCATTGTGACCCTACCTTCAATCTGCACGACCAGGTGGTGGCGATGCGCGGTGGCAAGGTTGAGGCCATTTGGCCCATTAGCGCGCGCGGCTTGAGCACGTAGCTGGGTGCGGGGTGTGTATCGCCGGATTCCGTCCGGGGCATCATGCGGTTAAACGCATAATGCCCAGACCATGTTCAAGCTTTACTGGCTTATGGAGATTAGCTCCGCACCATCAGTTACCTGGTCACCCACGTTAAAAAACACTTCTTCAACCGTGCCATCAGCCGGTGCGGTAATGGTGTGTTCCATCTTCATGGCTTCCATAACCAGCAGTGCGTCGCCGCGGCTCACCTTGTCACCCGCCTTGACCGTCAGGCTGATGATTTTCCCGGGCATGGGGGCGGTCAGGCCTCCATCGTGGGCGGAGGACTCATCATCGGCATGGGCAACGGCATCGTGAATTTGCAGTGTCTTGACGCCGCTTGCTGCAAATACATGCACTCGCCCGTCTGCGATGATGACGGTGGCCACGACGTCATGACCGTCAAGCCGTACACGCACCTTCATGTCGTTGTCAGCCGCCCCCGTAACTGTCCAATCAAACGACAGAGGCTGATTATTGACCATGAGCGTCCAGCGCCGCTCGATGTGGTGAATGGCAATTTCGTGATGCGTGCTGTCCTCGATAAGCCCAAACACCTGCCCGTAGTCGCCGCTGACGCGCCAGCCATCGGGCAGCGACCAGGGGTCGGTGGGTGCCGGTGAGCGATTTGTGTCAGAGCAAGCCATACCCTGACGTGCAAGTAGCGCGGCAACGGCAAGCGCCAGTACCTTTTCGGATGCGGGCGCAGCAGGTGGAAATAGCGCATCGTGGCGGCGCTCGATCAGGCCGGTATCCAGGTCTGCCTGAGCAAAGGCCTGGTCTTCGATAAGCCGTTTCAGAAAGGCAATATTGGTCTGTACACCGACACAGCGTATTTCACCCAGTACACGCGCCATGCGTGCCAGTGCCTGGTCGCGATCCGAGCCGCGCACGATGAGCTTGGCAATCATGGGATCGTAAAACGGCGAGATGGTGTCACCGGCCTTGACGCCCCCGTCTACGCGGATATCGCCGTCGGTAAACTCAACATGGGGAGGAAAGCGCAGCGTACCCAGGGTGCCGATAGAGGGCAGAAAGCCGTTGTCGGGGTTCTCGGCGTAAATGCGCGCCTCGATGGCGTGGCCGGTAATGGTTAGTTCTTGCTGGCTTGCTGGCAATGGCTGGCCTGCAGCCACCCGTAACTGCCACTCGACCAGATCGTGGCCAGTAATCATTTCGGTTACGGGGTGCTCGACTTGCAGGCGGGTGTTCATTTCCATGAAATAAAACCGGCCATCAGGCTCCACAATGAATTCGACAGTGCCAGCCCCCACGTAGTTGACCGCGCGAGCGGCGGCCACGGCCGCTTCGCCCATGGCGCTGCGACGCGCTTCGGTCATGCCGGGAGCGGGTGCTTCTTCGAGGACTTTTTGATGGCGTCGCTGTACCGAACAGTCACGTTCAAACAGGTAGACGCAGTTGCCGTGGGTATCGGCAAATACCTGAATTTCGATATGTCGGGGTTTTTGCAGATAGCGTTCGATCAGGACCTTGTCATCGCCAAAGCTGCTGGCTGCTTCACGCTTGCATGAAACCAGGGCTTCAGCAAAGTGCGCGCTGCTCTCGACAATGCGCATGCCTTTGCCGCCGCCACCCGCACTGGCCTTGATCAGGACAGGGTAGCCGATGGCATCGGCCTGTTCTTGCAAAAACGCAGCATCCTGATTGTCGCCATGGTAGCCGGGCACCAGGGGTACACCGGCCTTTGCCATAAGTGTTTTGGCGGCTGACTTGCTGCCCATGGCGGCAATGGCGCTGTTGGGCGGGCCCACGAACACGATGCCGGCAGCGGCGCAGGCTTCTGCAAAACCTTCGTTTTCAGACAGAAAGCCATAGCCGGGGTGTATGGCCTGAGCGCCGGTTTGGCGCGCGGCCTCAATAATGGCGTCAACGCGCAGGTAGCTGGCGCGCGGCTCGGAGCCGCCAATATGAACGGCGGTGTCGCATGCGGCAACATGCCGTGCACGCGCGTCGGCATCAGAATAGACCGCAACGGTGCGCAGGCCCATGCGTCTGGCAGTTGCTGCAACGCGGCAGGCGATTTCGCCACGATTGGCGATTAAAAGAGTATTGAACACGTCGGATCCTTGCGATTACATGCGGAACACGCCGAAACGCGTGTCTTCAATAGGGGCATTTAGCGCTGCCGCCAGGCCCAATGCCAGAACGCGGCGGGTGTCGGATGGCATGATGATGCCGTCATCCCACAGCCTTGCGGTGGCGTAATAAGGGTGGCCTTCCCGCTCGTACTGATCGCGTATTGGGGCCTTGAAGGCTTCTTCTTCGTCTGCGCGCCAGGTGTCACCGCGGCGTTCTATGCCATCGCGCTTTACAGTGGCCAGTACGCTGGCCGCCTGCTCGCCACCCATGACCGAAATACGCGCGTTAGGCCATAAAAACAGCAGCCTGGGGCCAAAGGCCCGCCCGCACATGCCATAGTTGCCGGCGCCAAATGAGCCGCCAATGAGCACGGTAAATTTGGGCACCGAGGCCGTGGACACAGCGGTTACCATTTTGGCGCCATGGCGGGCGATGCCTTCGTTTTCGTACTTGCGGCCTACCATGAAGCCGGTAATATTCTGAAGAAACACCAGCGGGATCTTGCGCTGGCAGCATAGCTCGATGAAGTGCGTGCCTTTTTGGGCAGCCTCTGAGAACAAGATGCCGTTATTGGCAATAATGCCTACGGGCATGCCATGTATGTGGGCAAAGCCGGTTACCAGCGTGGTACCAAAGCGGGCCTTGAACTCGTCAAATTCTGACCCATCGACAATACGGGCAATGACTTCGCGTACGTCATAGGGCTTGCGGGTGTCATTTGGAATAATGCCGTTCAGCTCTAGGGGGTCGTATAGTGGCTCGGCACAAGGCTTTAACTGCTGTGGCGTGGGCTTTTTGAGGTTGAGGCGGCCGACGGCCTGGCGGGCCAGGGCCAGCGCATGCAGGTCGTTGTTGGCAAGGTGGTCTGCCACACCTGACAGACGGGTGTGAACGTCGCCACCACCCAGGTCTTCAGCGCTAACGATTTCGCCGGTGGCGGCTTTGACCAGCGGTGGCCCACCCAGAAAAATCGTGCCCTGATCCTTGACGATAATAGACTCATCGCTCATGGCGGGTACATATGCCCCCCCCGCCGTACACGAGCCCATGACCACGGCGATCTGGGCAATGCCCTGCGCCGACATCGTGGCCTGGTTGTAAAAAATGCGGCCAAAGTGTTCGCGGTCTGGAAACACTTCGTCCTGGTTGGGCAGGTTGGCACCGCCTGAGTCAACCAGATAAATGCAAGGCAGGCGGTTTTCACGGGCAATTTCTTGCGCCCGTAAATGTTTTTTTACGGTGAGCGGGTAGTAGGTGCCGCCTTTTACTGTGGCGTCATTGCACACAATAATGCATTCGACGCCCGACACCCGGCCTATGCCTGTGATCAGGCCTGAGCCGGGAGCATCGTTGTTGTACACATTGAAGGCTGCCATGGGCGACAGCTCAAGAAACGGCGAACCCGGGTCGAGCAGGCGCTCGACCCGGTCGCGTGGCAATAATTTGCCCCGCGCAAGGTGTTTGGCGCGGGCTTTTTCGCCCCCGCCCAGTGCTGTCTGTCGCAGTTTTTCGCGCAGGTCGTCGACCTGTTCCTGCATAGCGCGGGCATTATCGATAAAGCCTTGTGACCGCGGGTTGATACGGGATTGGATGACGGGCATTGCTAATCCTGGCTAACTAAATGAAAGAGGATGACTGCGACGCAGACACGACAGACTTAAACCATCTCTATGGCCATGGCAACGGCTTCACCGCCGCCAATGCACAGGGAAGCGATCCCACGTTTGCATTTGGTTTGGCGTAGCGCACCTACCAATGTTGCCAGCAGGCGAGCGCCTGAAGCGCCGATGGGGTGACCCAAGGCGGTGGCGCCGCCGTGGATATTTACCTTTTCGTGTGGCAGCTTCAGGTCGGTCATGGCAGCCATGGTAACGACGGCAAAGGCTTCGTTGATTTCATACAAATCAACGTCGTCGGCCTTCCAGCCAGTGCGGGCCAACAGTTTTTCGATGGCAGCCACAGGAGCGGTGGTAAACCATTCGGGCTCTTGGGAGTGCTGGGTGTGCGCGACAATGCGTGCGATGGGTGTTGCGCCCAGTTTTTTGGCTGTAGATTCGCGCATGATCACCATGGCTGCAGCACCGTCCGAAATAGACGAAGCATTGGCCGCCGTGATGGTGCCGTCTTTTTTGAAGGCAGGTTTGAGGCCGGGGATTTTATCGGGCATGGCCTTGGTGGGGCCCTCGTCGATGTCGATCACGACGTCACCCTTGCGGCCCTTAATGGTTACGGGTGCGATTTCCCATTTGAAGCTGCCGTCTTCGGTCGCGGCACGGGCACGGCGAAGTGACTCGAGCGCAAACGCATCTTGTTGCTCGCGGGTAAACGAATATTTGCTGGCGCAGTCTTCGGCAAACACGCCCATGGCTGTGCCACGCTGGTAGGCGTCTTCAAGGCCATCGAGCGCCATGTGGTCATACACTTTGTCGTGGCCAAAACGGTAGCCCTGACGACCGCGTAGCAGCAGATAAGGCGCATTGCTCATGCTTTCCTGACCGCCCGCCACCACCACGTCGGCGCTGCCGGCAGCAATAATGTCGTGAGCGAACATGGCTGCCTTCAAACCTGAGCCGCACACCTTATGAATGGTGGTGCAGCCTACGCCCAGAGGCAGCCCAGCGCCGAGTGCCGCCTGGCGTGCCGGAGCCTGGCCCTGGCCAGCCTGCAGCACGTTACCCATAATGACTTCATTGACGTCTTCGGCTTTAATGCCGGCGCGCTCCATGGCTGCCTTGATGGCCACCGAGCCCAGTTCGTGGCCTGAAAGGCCTGAAAGGCTGCCCATCATTCCCCCCATGGGGGTTCGGGCAATGGATACGATAACAATAGGATCGGACATAAGTTGCTCCTAGGGGTGCGTTGAGTCGGTCTCAGTTTTTCGACCGACAGCCGCAGCAGAAAGCCGTCGGCTGTCGGGGTAAGGAAAGATATCCTCGATACGTCCATGCGCAGCACGCTGGCGACGCATGTTCCACCATTCTGCCTCAAGTAGATCAGCGTGGTATTTCATGAAGGCCGCCCGCACTCGCGGGTTGCCAAGCAGGAAAACGCTGAACTCTTCAGGAAATACATCATTGCGACCTACGGGGTACCACGGCTCGCCCGACATTTCAGCTTCAAAATTGGGGGCGGGCGGTATGCGGCGGAAGTTCATCTCGGTCATCCGCTGTATCTCATCGTAGTCGTAAAACACGATACGGCCCAACCGGGTGACGCCAAAGTTCTTGAACAGCATGTCGCCCGGAAAGATATTGGCGGCAGCCAGCTCGCGTATGGCGTCTCCGTAACCTTTTACGGCGACGTCCAGTGCCGCGTCATTGGCCCGCATCAGGAAAATATTGAGCGGTGTCATGCGTCGCTCGATATATACGTGTCGCAGTACGATGGTGTCGTCGCTTTCTTCGAGCAGACTGGGCACTTCTTTGCGCAACTCTTGCAGCAGGGCGGGCGAAAAGCGCGAGCGCGGCAGGGCAACCTGTGAGTACTCCCAGGTGTCGGCCATGCGCCCCACCCGGTCATGTTTTTTGACCAGTTGGTATTTGCGCCTGACCGTGGGGTGATCCATACCGTCTTTTTTGATGCGGTCACGTATAAGCTTGAATACGTAGGGGTATGAGGGCAGCGTAAACACCACCATGACCAGACCGTGAATGCCGGGCGCCACGTCAAAGTTATCGTGCGAATGCGCCAGATGCTGCAGAAAATCACGGTAAAACAAGGTTTTGCCCTGTTTTTGCAAGCCCAAAATGGTGTAGAGCTCGGCCTTGGGCTTGCGCGGCAGCAGCGTATTCAGAAAGTTGACATACGCCGCCGGCGTTTCCATGTCGACCAGAAAATAAGCACGGGTAAAGCTGAACAGCGTGCTCAGGTCGTCAGCCTCAAGCAGCAGTGCGTCGGCGCGCACATGCCCCGAAGGTGTGCGCACCAGTGCGATAGCAAAGGGGTGTATGGAGGTCTGGTTAACCAGACGGCCCACAACATAGGCGCCTTTGTTGCGAAAAAATAGCGAATTTAAAACATGTATCTGGCAGTCGGGCGCAATACGAGGGCCACCGTCGCCAGGCAGATCACGGCGCAGCTTTTGCACTGCCCGGCGTACAAGGGCCCGCATGTCTGCCGGCAGATCAGCAAAGGGTGCGGCCAGGCCAAAATCGGCCATCATTTTCAGCAGCGATTTGACCAGGCCTTCTCGTGTGGGGTAATAAACGCGGTACGAAGGCAGCCGGCTTTCGAGGTATTCAGTGGCGATGGCCGGTCGCACGAACATGAAGTTGTTGTGGAAGTAGTCGCGGTGCAGAATGCGGCAGGAAACCGAATTGAAAAAGGTTTCGGCACACTCAGGCTGGCGATGGTCTGGAAGCAGCGCCACAAATTCGCCTTTTACATCTTGCCAGAAGGTGGCCTGCTCTGCGGTGAGCCCCGCCGCAACATCGGAAGACTCGCCGGGATGGTCGCTGGCGTCAGCGAGTGTGGCGCCGTCCTGGCCGCCCGCAGGGCGAGTGCCGCTGCCCTTGAGCGCACTGTTTAGCGTGGTAGTGCATTCACGCACACGGGTGTCGTAATACTCGATGCGCTCGCGTGACAATTGCTGAATGCCATGCCAGTTGCCCGACTCGAACAGAGCCTTGGCGCGCTGCGCGCCAAAACGAAACAGCGAGTAGTGGCGGTTGAAGCCATCAAGAATGACTTGCGCAACCGCTGCAGGCGTTAGCCCCGGCTTGGTTGCCGGCTCGATGCGCTGATGGTCTCCGATGTACGTCATGGCGCGGCGCGTGGTCAGGCGGTTTCGTTAAAGAGCTCACGACCGATGAGCATGCGGCGGATCTCGCTGGTGCCAGCGCCAATCTCGTACAGCTTGGCGTCTCGCCAGAGGCGGCCTGTGGGGTATTCATTGATGTAGCCGTTGCCGCCCAGAATCTGTATGCCTTCGCCGGCCATCCAGGTAGCCTTTTCGGCGCAATACAGAATGACGGCGGCACAGTCTTTGCGCACTTCGCGCGCATGGCCGTTGCCGAGCTTGTCAAGGTTTTTGCCAACGGCATAGCAGAACGCCCGGCTAGCCTGCAGCGTGGTGTACAGGTCTGCCACTTTGCCCTGGATAAGCTGGAATTCGCCAATAGCTTGGCCAAATTGCTTGCGCTCGTGAATGTAGGGCACGACGACGTCCATGACGCCCTGCATAATGCCCAGGGGGCCACCCGCCAGCACGGC
The DNA here is from genome assembly GCA_013416395.1 of Alcaligenaceae bacterium. Classification (GTDB taxonomy): domain Bacteria; phylum Pseudomonadota; class Gammaproteobacteria; order Burkholderiales; family Burkholderiaceae_B; genus Allopusillimonas. Next base: position 468,460 of record JACCEP010000001.1, on the reverse strand, counting down.
GCGCTCGTAGTCGAGCCCGCTCATTAGCACTTTTACCCCGCCATTGAGCTGACCCAGAATGTTTTCTTCGGGCACTTCGCAATCCTGGAACACGAGCTCACCTGTGTGACTGCCGCGCATGCCCAGCTTGTCGAGCTTTTGTGCCACCGAAAAGCCCTTGAATCCCTTCTCGATGATGAAGGCGGTAATGCCGCGCTGCTTGGCCTCTGGATCAGTTTTTGCATACACCACCATGGTATCGGCGTCGGGGCCATTGGTGATCCACATTTTTGTGCCATTGAGCACGTAGCGGTCGCCCTTTTTTTCGGCGCGCAGCTTCATGCTGACGACATCGGAGCCGGCACCGGGCTCGCTCATGGCCAGTGCACCCACATGCTCGCCAGAGATGAGCTTGGGCAGATACTTTTGCTTTTGTGCTTCGGTGCCGTTACGGTGAATCTGATTGACACACAGATTGGAATGGGCGCCGTATGACAGAGCGACCGATGCGCTGGCCCGGGAGAGTTCTTCCATGGCGATCATGTGCGCCAGATAACCCATGTTGGCGCCGCCGTATTCTTCGCTTACGGTCATGCCCAGCAGGCCGAGGTCGCCAAACTTGCGCCATAGCTCCATGGGAAACTGGTCGCTGTGGTCGATTTCAGCCGCTCGGGGCGCGATTTCAGCCTGGGCAAAGTCATGCACGGCGTCGCGCAGCATGTCAAGATCAGAGCCGAGGTCGAAGTTTAGGCCAGGCAGATTCATGGTGTGTCTCCAGTAGGCAGCAACATAGTCAGGCAAGTGTATATGAGCGCCGCATTATTTCGTTGATATCGCGCACGTTGCACGAGCATTTTATATGACGTTTACGTAAACGTAAACTAGGCAGACTTACGCTTTGCGACCAACAGTTTTTCGCAGGCGGATGCTTGTTCTGCAATCTCGGTGAGCGTCAGGTCAATATCCTGGCGCTGGCGCGTCAGCAAATCGCGATGTTGCGCAAGTAGCGCCAGGTAACGCTCCAGTTGCGCAATCGTGTCTTTCGGGCCGTCGTACATATTGATCAGGCTGACGATCTCGCTGATCTGCAGGCCAAGGCGCTTGCCACGCAGTGCAAGCCTCAGGCGGGTGCGATCACGGGGGTGGTAAACGCGGGTGCGACCAATGCGGCTGGGGCTGACGATGCCTTGATCTTCATAAAACCGTATGGTGCGGGGTGTAATGGAAAACTCGTGGGCGAGTTCGGAGATACTCCAGGTTGTTTCTGTCATGACGCAGTATCCGCAGTTTACGTTAACGTAAAGTATAGTGCCATAATCATGAGATGAGGCATACTCTCACTCTTTAGCAGGCTGGAGACATAGATGAATCCCAACGAACAAAAGCTTAATTACCCCTGGGGCGACGACTTGCCTGCCACAGGCACGCTGCGCACGGTGGCTGACGGCGTCCGCTGGCTGCGGATGCCACTGCCTTTTGCGCTTGACCACATTAACCTTTGGCTACTGCGCGACAAAATCGATGGCCGCGAGGGCTGGACTATTATCGATTGCGGCGTTGCACGTGACGAGGTAAAAGCCGCGTGGGAAAACATTTTTCAGGAGGCGCTCGATGGCCTGCCGGTACTGCGTGTCATCGTCACGCATATGCATCCTGACCACATCGGGCTGGCTCACTGGCTTTGTGAGCGCTGGAATGCACCCCTGTGGATGACCAACACCGACTTTGTCACAGCACGACTGTGGTCCAGGCCTGACGGCGGTGCGGCCGGTGCCAACGGCCAGCGCGCCATGGAACACTTTGCGCGTCATGGTCTTGCCGACCCAGAAGCGCTTGAGTTTATCCGTGCCCGCAGCGGTTACTACATTAATCTGGTGCCTGAGGTGCCAGAGACGTTTCACCGCATTATGGACGGGCACAACATTGATATCGGTGGAAGGCAATGGCGGGTTATCGTGGGTTACGGCCATGCACCCGAGCATGCTTCCCTGTATTGCGACACGCTACGCGTGCTGATTTCGGGCGATATGGTGCTGCCGCGTATTTCTACCAATATCAGCGTATTCAATCATGAGCCTGAGGCTAATCCCCTGCCGCTGTATCTGAACTCGCTGCGAGAGTACGACGACCTGCCTGAAGACACGCTGGTGCTGCCGTCGCATGGTCGGCCTTTCAAAGGTTTGCACGAGCGCATTATGCAGCAGCACACGCATCACGCCGAGCGGCTTGCCGAAGTGCTTGACGTCTGTGCCCAGCCCGCCAGTGCGGCCGATGTCTTGCCAGTCATGTTTCATCGCAAACTTGATCACCACCAGATGGGCTTTGCCATGGGCGAGGCGCTGGCACACCTGCATGCACTCTTTTTTGAGGGCAAGCTTGTGCGCAACACGGGTGAAGATGGGGTTATTCGCTTTACGCGCGTCTAGTAGTGCAGCCAGGGCGTGCTGTGGCGCGGGTTCGTCCGCGCTTGCCCTCGCGCTTTTGAGGTGTGTCAGGTTTTAGATATGCCAGGCTTTAGAGGTGTGTCAGTGCAAGTTTGATTGCCAGCCCCAAAAAGACGAGCCCCGCGATGCGATGCAGCACTATTTGCGCTCTGGGCGACGTCTGCATGCGCTGGCCCAACCCTCCGGCAAACCACGCGATCAGCCCGAACACAAGCAGGGTGGCGAGTATGAACAACCCACCCAGGCTGAGGGTTTGCAATGCCACAAGGCCACGTTGTGGTGACGTAAATTGCGGCAGAAAAGCCAGAAAAAACAGCAATACTTTGGGGTTGGTAAGGTTCATGATGATGCCGCGCCGATACAGTGCCCATGCTCCAAGCTGCGTGGGCGGCTGTTCACTGTGATCGTGCCCCTGCGATTGGAACGCACCCCAAGCCAGATACAGCAAATAAGCGGCACCCAGCAGCTTCAGTACGGTTAAGGCTGTGACCGACGCTGCCACGATGGCAGCCAGGCCGGCTGTTACTGCAATGGTATGGCCCACCAACCCGGTACACAGGCCCAGCACAACAAGTAGCCCGGATATGCGACCCCACATCGCCGACTGCATCAGTACAAACAGGTTGTCAGGGCCGGGGACCAGTGCCAGCAGTACAGCGACGCCAAAAAACGAGAGTGCGATGTCAAGGGTGAGCATACAAGCGCCTGGCAAGGTACATGATTATCGAGGCAGATCATGCGGCAGCGTTAAGGCTATGCGGCTGCCTGCCCCTTGCAGGAGCGCTGGCAACCGCCTTGTATGCCGTGACTAGTGGTTGACTTGCTCTAGCAGTTTTTGGGCTTCTTTTATGGTGCCCTCATAGCTGCCCGTCTGGCTGGGCGAGGTGACGTATTTGCCGCCTATGGCAAGGCTAGGCGTACCTTCGATGTTGTACACCTTGGTAAGCTCGTCAGCCCGCGAGATTTTTGACTGAATGCCAAACGAGTTGTAGACATCCTGGAAGGCCTTGGCGTCTATGCCTTGGTCTTGAACCCAAGCAGCAATGGCTTTGGCGTCGTAAATTTGCTGGTGTTGTTGATGAATAGCGTCGAACACTTTAGCGTGCAGATCCAGACGATCAAGTGCCTCAAGTGTGTAGTAAAGCTTTTGCAGGTCTTTCATGCTGGCGTTGAATGCAACCGGCACCTGCTTTAGCACAACGTTTTCAGGCAAGGTTTTGGCCCACGCCTCAACCAGTGGCTCCATGCGGGCGCAATGCGGACATGAGTAAGCAAAAAACTCAAGTACCTCGATTTTGCCGGTGGTGTCAGAGGGTTGTGCGGGTTCAACCGTTGTATAGGGTTCAGCAGCCATGACTGGCGCGCTGGACACAAACATGGCGGAAGCCCCGACAGTGGCAATGGCAAGAGCGCGCAGAAGCAGGTTTTTGATTTGCATGGTTAATTAATCCTGGTTAACGTGAGCCCGTATGACCCGAAAACAAACGGAGAGTTTCAAGGGCGCACGACAGAGGTGGCAATCTTTTCTTCGCCCAGTCGTGCGCGTGATTTGTTCATCTCGTCGATACCCTTAAATGGGCCGACCCGAACGCGGTTGATAACCCCGCCGTCTATCGTAGCCTGTTGCACCTGTGCTGGCAGACCCATCATGAGAATGCGTGCCATGACAGCCTCGGCATCACTGGCCGACCGGAATGCCCCGGCCTGAAGAAAATACGTAGTCTGGGTACCCGCAGGGGTTGCAGGCGCCTTGGCGGGCGCCTCGGTGCCAGGTACCACCGCAGACGGTGTGCTGGCACGTGGCGCAGGTGCAGGCGTGGGTGCGGGCGCAGTAGGTTTGACCAGGCCGGCAATAAAATTGCCCAGATCATCTTCTGGCTTGGTGGGGCTGCCCTGGGCGGGTGCCGGAGCGCCCAGGCTAGGCAAAGGCGCCGGTGCGGTGTCTATGGGCCCTGTGGGTGAAACACCGCCGGGGCTGTTTTTGCCGTACAAGCCAATGTTGGGATCAGGCGCGTCTTTTACATCGGGCAATAGGGTGGCGGCAGGGTCGCGCGAAAACTTGTCGGCAAAAGGCATGGGAACCTGTGTGACGAACAGGGCCACTGCCACTGCGGCGATCAAGCCAAGTATTAGACCGACCATAACGCCGAACAGCGTATTGCTGCCCGACTTGGTGCGAGAAGATTTGCTGCGTGTGCGAGCCATATAAACGCGTTACATCCTTTCGGGGGCGGACACCCCAAGTAGTTCTAGGCCATTGGCGATGACCTGCGCGGTTGCGCGGGCCAGCCGCAATCGTGCCAGTTTGAGAGGTAAGTTGTCGACCAGTACCCGCTCTGCGTTGTACCAGGCATGGAAGTCGGCAGCGCAGTCGCGCAGCCAGAAAGCCATGTGATGGGGTGCCAGATCTTGTGCAGCGAGGGCTACGGTTTGGGGGTATTCAGCCAGGCGCTGCATGAGTGCAAACTCGGTCGGTGCGACCAGTGTTTCGACGGGAGCGTCAGGAACCTGATCTGCCAGTTGGGCCGATTGCGCCAGCATGGAGCAGATTCGGGCATGTGCATACTGGATATAGTACACCGGGTTCTCTTCGCTTTTTGAGAGCGCCAGATCAATGTCGAACACAAACTCGGAGTCGGCCCGACGCTGCGCCAGGAAGTAACGCACGGCGTCACGCCCTACCCAGTCGATGAGGTCGCGCATGGTGACATAGCTGCCTGCACGCTTTGATATTTTGACCTCGGCGCCGTTACGTACGACCTTGACCATTTTGTGCAGAATATAGGCGGGAAACGTTTTGGGAATGCCTATATTTAGCGCTTGCAGGCCGGCGCGCACCCGTGCCACCGTGCCGTGGTGGTCGCTGCCCTGAATGTTGATGGCGGTGTGAAAGCCTCGCTGCCATTTGGCCACATGGTAGGCCACATCGGGCACAAAGTAGGTGTAGCCGCCTTCCGATTTGCGCATGACGCGATCTTTGTCATCGCCCGTGCCCAGCTCGGTAGTGCGCAGCCACAGTGCACCTTCGTTTTCATAAGTGTGACCAGACTGGACCAGCGCGTTAACAGTCTGCTCAACCCGGCCGCTGGTATACAGCGAGCTTTCGAGGTAAAAATTGTCGAACTTCAGGCCAAAGGCCTGCAGATCAAGGTCTTGCTCGCGACGCAGGTAAGCCACGGCAAAGTGCCTGATATCGTCAAGGCTGTCTAGGTTGCCGGTAGCGGTGACCGACTCGCCGTCGGCAGCCTGCACCGATGCGCCAGCGATAAAGTCATTGGCGATCTCGAAAATATAGTCGCCCTTGTAGCCGTCGGCGGGAAACCCGTCTGAGTCGGGCTCAATACCACGGGCGCGCGCCTGCACGCTGATGGCAAGGTTGTCGATCTGGTTGCCAGCGTCGTTGTAATAGAACTCGCGTGTTACCTGATAGCCCTGCGCGGCAAAAAGCCGGCACAGAGCGTCGCCCAATGCTGCCTGCCGGGCATGGCCCACGTGCAGCGGCCCTGTGGGGTTGGCTGATACAAACTCAACCAGCACTTTGTCAGCCCGAGGTGCTTGCCGACCAAACCCTGTGCCTTCTTCGCCTATGGCCAGCAGCACAGCCTGACGTGCCGCCGTTGTAAGCCTGAAATTGATGAAGCCCGGGCCGGCAACTTCGGCAGAAGCGATGAGCTGCGTGGCCTCGTCGTGCTGCAAAAGCCCGTCAATAATTTGTTGTGCGAGTTCACGAGGGTTGCGGCGTGCCGGCTTGGCCAGTTGCATGGCGGCATTGGTGGCGATGTCACCATGCGAGGCGACTTTGGGTCGCTCAAGCTTTACAGCGGGTGTGGCATCGGGCAGTAGCCCGCCAATAACGGTAGTGATAAGTGCGATGAGCTGTTGTTGTTGCCCTGGGAGCATATATGATCTGTATTCGAAATAATTGGAGCCGCCGGCCGTTGATTTTTGGCGCAAAAGCGGATGCAGGCCAGACTTGGGCTGCGACGGGTAAATGATAGCGTGATTTCCCTGCCCGTGCCTGCGCCACCTTACCGCGTGTTACGGTTAGAATAAGCTCGATTCTGCTGGGGTCAAACATACTGTTCTGATGCTTGGCAGTGTTACGAAGTTAGAGTAGTGTAGAGATGTGTCCACTGAAGGAAACTAAAATATGCTAGTGGTTTTTCATTCCAAGGCAGCGGCAGAAGTGCTTATGTTTTCGCAGCACGCGCTGCCCATTCTCAAAGCGGCGGGCAAGCCTTACACCGACGCGTTGCCTGAACGCGGTGTTATCACCCGCGACCATCTGGCAGCCGCCATTCAGGGCATTGAGCAGGCGATCTCGCTAGAACCAGATCCTGACGCGCCCGACGACGTTGATGAAAACGATTCCAAAACCCATCCTATTTCGGAACCCGTCAGTTTTCGTCGACGTGCATTCCCTCTGCTGGCCATGTTGCGACTTTCGCTAGAGCAAGACGCTGATGTGGTCTGGGAACCGGCCCCCATCTGGTAAGACGGCAAGCCCGCTTAGGCGTGGCACCGTTTTAAGTGGTCAGAACAAAAAAAGGAATACCCATGCAAAGCACGGTCGTTATCGTGTTCAATAAACATCAGACGCTCAACCTGGTTGCCGATGTCGAGCCCGACAATGCGGCGGCGCAAGCCGCCCGAGACTGGCTGGACGAAACCTGGGCCAGGTTGGGCTGCGAGCCTTTCCGGCTCAGCGGTAAAGTTTTGCTGCTCGATAAAATTCTGGGTATCGCAGACTCGCTGGGTTATACGGAGCTGTCGCAAAATCAAGATCTGGCCGAGCAATTTGCGCAGCAAACTGCGCTTTCGCTCAACAAGCCGCATATCAATGTTGATCTGCCTGGTCGGGTTGTGGGTTTTTAAGCCGCATCTGTCAGGTAAGTTGGCATAAAAAAACCCTGCAAGGCTTCGTGAGCTTTGCAGGGTTTTTACCGAACGGCTGGCCCAAATTGTATGGGGCAGGCCTAGGCGCTCAGCCACCCGCCGAAGGCGCGACCTTCTGTTTTATATCGCGGGCATTCATTCAAGGCAAGGTTGCAGCCAGGCACGGGCTGATGCTCAAGCCTGGCTTGTATTTATGCCGCCATGGCCTCGGCCTTTTGCAAGGCATCATGCCGATTGATCGCGCTCAGCACAGCCAGAAATGACGAGGTCACGATGTCGCCATGTATGCCCACGCCAAAGCCAGTGGGCGAATCGCCTACACGCAACTCAATATAGCTGGCCGCCCGCGTGTCGGTGCCCGTGCCGATGGCATGCTCGGTGTAGTCCATAACACGTGCAGGGACGTCGAGCGCGTCAATAAACGCCGAGAGTGCGCCATCGCCTGAGCCGCTCAGGTGGCGTACCTGACCTTTTTCTTCAAGCTCCACCTCAATGGCAAACTGCTTGCCGTCCCGTTGTTCGGGGCTACCCGTGATGCGGTGCCGGATGAGTTTCCATGGACCTGTCATTTCGAGGTATTCGCGTGAAAAAATGCTGTACACATCGCGGGCCGTGACTTCAGCGCCGGTATCGTCGGTGACGCGCTGAATGGCGCGACTAAACTCGATCTGCAAGCGGCGCGGCAATGCCAGGCCATGCTCCTGCTCAAGCAAGTACGAAACCCCGCCTTTGCCTGACTGGCTGTTGACGCGGATGACGGCATCGTAGCTGCGGCCCAGATCGGCCGGGTCAATGGGCAGGTAGGGCACCTCCCAGGGGGCGTCGGCCTCCTGGCGTGCAAAACCTTTTTTGATGGCGTCTTGGTGCGAACCCGAAAACGCGGTAAACACGAGGTCGCCCGCATAGGGGTGGCGCGGGTGCACCGGCAGCTGGTTGCAATACTCGACGCAACGGCGTACTTCGTCGATGTCAGAGAAATCAAGACCAGGATGTATGCCCTGAGTGTAAAGATTGAGCGCCAGGGTAACCAGGCATACGTTGCCGGTACGTTCGCCACTGCCGAACAGGCAGCCCTCGATGCGATCAGCGCCGGCCATGACGCCAAGCTCGGCCGCAGCCACGGCTGTTCCGCGGTCATTGTGTGGGTGCAGGCTCAAGACAATACAGTCGCGATTCTTGAGATTGTTGTGCATGAATTCGATCTGGTCAGCATACATATTGGGCGTGGTCGCCTCAATGGTGGCCGGCAGATTGAAAATAATCTTTGATTCAGGCGTGGGTTGCCACACCTCGGCGACGGCATTGCATACCTCCAATGCGAATTCAGGCTCCGTGGTGCTGAACACCTCAGGCGAGTATTCATAACGCCAGCTTGTTTCAGGGTGACGTGACGTGTATTCCTTGACCATTCGCGTGCCGGTCAGCGCAATGTCTTTTACTTCGTCTTTGCTCATGCTGAAGACGATTTTGCGGAAGGCGGGTGCGCAGGCGTTGTAGAGGTGAACAATTGCGTTCTTGGCCCCTGCGGCGGACTCTACCGTACGTTGGATCAAGTCTTCGCGCGACTGCGTCAGCACAATAATGGTGACGTCGTCAGGTATGCGGTCTTCGTCGACCAGTTTGCGCACAAAATCAAAGTCGGTCTGCGAGGCTGAAGGAAAGCCAACTTCGATTTCCTTAAGTCCGATTTTGATAAGCTGCTCGAAAAAGCGCAGCTTGCGGTCAACACTCATGGGTTCGATCAGCGACTGATTGCCGTCGCGCAGATCAGTGCTCATCCAGATTGGCGGATGGGTGATGCGTTTGCTGGGCCAGGTTCGTTCAGAGAAGTCGCGGGTAAACGCTACGAACGGACGGTATTTGTCGGAAGGATTAGAGATCATGGGCATGGGGCACCTGTGCGGTTTTTTGTTGATTCTATTTTTGTCGCGTCGTCGCGTATCGCCGGATCACGGCGCAGCGTACATGGACTTGACTGGAATTAGGGGGGTGTGGCTGAAACAGGCTGCCGAACTGCCACGAGACGCTAGGCCCGGCAACCGATCGGTAGTAGCAGGGATAGCGCGAGGGGAGAGAGAACCGCTGTGGGTTCGCAAGAAACACGCACACGCACAGCGGCGAGGGTGCCGGTGCGTGAAATGCTAAATTGTGCGCGTTTTGACTTCATAAGTGATAGTCAAACACAAAAGAAAGCGTGTGGCAAGCTTTGGATGTGTTTTTTTAAGTGTTTCATGGCTAAGCACTGCCCGTGTGAACACAGGCATACGCTTTAACGGCGAGGAACTGGCTTAGCCCGGGTTGTCTTCAGAGGGCAGGGCGGTGACGGGGGTGCTATCGTATACGGGCTCGACAGAGGTTACCGCCGTGCCGCGCTGGCCCAACAGGGCGGCATGGCGACGCGCCAGCGTGATTTTGCCCGACCGGCCTGCACGCAGCTCGGCAGCGGCACGCTGCAGATCGCCTACGCAGATGGGGCGACGCCGATCGTCCCACGACCAGCGCAATACTTCGAGGGCGGGTGGTGAAAGCTGCTGGGAAAGCTGTGCAATGGTGTCTTCGTCGACCAGCTTTGCGCGGGCCTGGCGGCTGGTGTTTTGCACGAAGCCATACAGAAAATAGGCAATAATAAGTGTGCACAAGGCAACAACCGCCCACCAGAAAAATGGGTTGTACTGGTTGAGCAGGGCCACGGCCTGTACGCCCAGCGCGTGCAGACCGTTGTAATCGATGCCGCGTCCAAATAACACCAGGCGAGTGAGAAGGTTGTACCAGATAATCGCCACGACGACGACAATCACAACACACAGAATCTTTTGCCTTGCTGTCAGCTTGAGCAAGGTATTGCGCAATAAAGTGTGGTCTTGTCTGGTAGGCTGTTGTTGTTGCAGTGAAGTTGCTTTCATACACGTATTTTATCTATGCATTCGCGCCAGTCATTAGAGCTTCGTCAGCACCAGCAATTGGCGTTGACACCACAGTTGCAGCAATCAATTCGATTTCTGCAACTGTCGACTCACGATCTGGAGCAGGAGGTGGCCCAGGCTCTCGCAGAGAACCCTTTGCTCGAACGTGAGGAAGAGTATGACATTGATAACGCTGATACGGTAGCACGTCAGGAAGAACGTTGGCCGGTGTTGGGTTTATCCAACCGGACTTCAGCCCGCGGAGCCGACGACGATACCGTTAGGCCAGAGACGGCCACGGCCGAAACCCTGCACGAGCATCTTTTGAGTCAGCTGCGCCTCACGCGCGCCCAGCCACGCGACATGGCATTAGTCAGTGTGCTGATCGACGAGCTCGACGAAAACGGCTACCTGGCTACGCCGCTGGAAGAAGTGCTGCAGTATCTGCCGCCAGAACTCGAGGTGCAGCCTGACGAATTGCAGGCCGCATTGCGGCTGCTGCAGTCGTTTGATCCGCCGGGTATCGCTGCCACATCGCTGGGGCAGTGTCTGGTGCAGCAACTTGATCTGATCAAGGCACATGCTGACACCAAGCCTGACCCAGAGGTCTTGGCATGCGCGCGTATCATTGCAGACACGCAACTTGCTTTGCTGGCCACCGGCAATCTTGCCCGTCTGCGCGAGGCAATTTCGTGTACGCATGACACGCTGCGCGCTGCGCATGCCTTGTTGCTGCAGCTTGAGCCGCGCCCAGCGCGTAACTGGTCTACCTCTACCGCAGACTATGTTACGCCTGAAGTGCTGGTGCGCAGGCAGGGAAACCGCTGGCAGGCAGCCATCAATCCCGCCGTCATGCCACGCTTGCGTGTGGACCAAAGCTACGAACACTTGCTTACCGGCGCGCGGGCTTCGCCCGAGTTGTACGCGCAGCTGCAGCAGGCACATGGGTTAATTAAAAGCGTAAACCAGCGTTTTGTAACAATTTTGAGGGTGGCCCAAGTCATCGTCGACAGGCAACAGGCGTTTTTCGAGCAAGGCCCCGAGGCCATGCGGCCGCTGATTTTGCGCGATATTGCGCAGCAGCTCGAACTGCATGAGTCCACCGTTTCGCGTGCCACCAAGCAAAAATATGCGCAAACCCCTTGGGGTGTGATCGAGCTCAAGCGGTTTTTCGGTGTGGCGTTGGCCACCGATGATGGTGAGTCAACATCGGCAACGGCTGTACAAATTATGATGCGCAAGCTTGTAGAAGACGAGTCGCCCGCCAAACCGCTGTCTGATAGCCGCCTCGCTACCTTGCTGGCGGAGCAAGGGGTGGTCATTGCGCGTCGTACGGTGGCCAAATACCGGGAAGCGGCTGGTATCGAGCCGGCCATACGCCGCAAAGCCCGTGCGGCACTCGAGTAACTGGCTTTTCGCGTATACCCCTAGAAATATTGTGGGATTTTTACATCTTGTAAGTTGTCTGGATCTTGGTTCTAGCTGATAATGGTTCGCATGTTTATTTGTATCTGCAACGCTATTACAGAGCGCCAAGTCCAATCCGCTGTCGCCGACGGGGCGTCTACGTTGTCCGAGCTGCAAGGGCAACTGGGTGTTGCATCGTGTTGCGGCTGTTGCGCCGACACGGCGGTTGAGTACTTGCCCGGGGGGCGGTACGCCGATCCGGTGCAGGTTCAGGCTGCCACACAGGTCACGCAGGCCGCCAACGACGCGGTCAGCGTTTCAGCCATGGCCACGGTCGCCGTTCGACGCGCTTAAGCTTTCTGTTTTTTACGGCGTTTCTTTGTTTCCGGCTGGCAAGGTGTTCCTTGCAAGTCGCTCGGTGCGCGAAAGGCCATAGCTTGTCGCCACCTGTAAAAACGGCTCGCCTCTCATCCTGATAAACGCGTGGCCCAGAGCCATGCCTCGCTTGATTTCCTCAAGCATCATTCTTTTCACATAATCCCCACCACCATTACCTCACCGCTCCACCCCCTCCCCGCCAATAACTCAGCTAGTACCTCCGCTAATACTCGGGCCAGTAGCTCAGCCAGCACCTAGGCTAATACCCCGCCAATACCCGAGCTGATACCCGAGCTGATACCCGAGCTGATACCCGAGCTGATACCCGAGCTGATACCCGAGCTGATACCCGAGCCGATACCCCAGCCGATACCCCAGCCGATACCCCAGCCGATACCCCAGCCGATACCCCAGCCGATACCCCAGCCGATACCCCAGCCGATACCCCAGCCGATACCCCAGCCGATACGGCCGCGATTCAGACTGTCCCAGTATTCGTAGACAGAGTCATTCTCATTGTCAGCCCTGTTTATAAGGTGTTGATTTTCAACAAGCTAATCGTCAGCTCAGCGGTCGGGCATGGTAGCCTTATGGTCTAGGCATTTAATGTCTTGGGCTGCTGCCCGCGTGTCAACGCGAGCGGCAGTGTGTATCAATGAATAAAGGGAGCAGGCCATGAAAGGCGACACCAAGGTTATCCAGTTTTTAAATGCGCAACTCAAGAATGAGCTGACAGCCATTAACCAGTATTTTTTGCATGCCCGCATGCTCAATCACTGGGGCTTTAAAAAGCTGGGCAAGCATGAGTATGAAGAATCTATCGGCGAGATGAAGCACGCTGACATGTTGATAGAGCGCATTTTTATGCTTGATGGGCTGCCTAATCTGCAAGATCTGCATAAGCTGCTGATCGGCGAAAACGTGCCTGAAATCCTTTCCTGTGATCTCAAACTAGAAACCGGCGCACAAGAAACCGTAAAAGAAGCCATGGCGCATTGTGAATCAGTGCGTGATTATGTATCGCGCGATCTGTTCCAGACCATACTGGATGACACTGAAGAGCATATTGATTATCTGGAAACCCAGATCGAACTTATCGAACACGTAGGCCTGCAAAATTACCTGCAATCCCAAATGGGCGAGTAAGGACTGCGGGCATTTAAGTAATTTGCTGTGCCGTGCCGCCCTGTGCTGTCCCGTCCCGTGCTGCCCAGCGCTGCGCTGCGGCGCCGCGCATTAATGTATTGCCGGCAAACTTCGCTGGTTGCTGTGTACATATGGCTTGACCGGTATTCGCGAATACGTGCTCATACTGTCATTGCAAGCGTAAAAAACTAAAAGGCCTGGGTCCGGTGTTACACCGGACCCAGGCCTTAACTTTTAACAGCCTTAACCTTCAAAAGCTTTGACTTTTAACGGTCTTAATTTTCGATGGCTTTGACGCTTAACGGTATTACCTTTCAATGGCTTTAACCTTTAACCGCCACAACTTTTAGAGGCCGTAAATAGCACGGCTTCTATGCATTTATGTATTAAAACGACTTGGCCGGGCAGTTGCCTACACGGCCCCAGGCGTTATTTGGCTCACAGTATTTGTTGCGGGCAGCCCATGCGCAACTGGGACGATCAAAAAAGCTTTTTGCGCTGCAAGCCTGCAGTTCTCGCCTGAGACTGGCCTGCCATGCCTGATCGTTTTGCGGCGTGGCTGTGGACGGCGCTGGCGGTGGCGGTGCCATGTCTACCGGCTGCAATGGCTGCCTGCCACTACCGCCGCCCACCAGATTGCCTACATCGGCAATACCACTCAGGCCTGGCACATCGAAATCGCCCTGGGCAATTTGTCGCGCAACGTCCATGGTAATGGTTGTTCTGGAAAGCTGGATGGCAGAGTTGCTCTCCATTTCGCGCACAGACTCTTCAGGGATTTGCCAGGCGACCTGAGCGGGAAGCTCTGGCACACCCAGTCGGCCGTTGACCAATGGTTGAGGCGGCATGGCCATGAAAGGCTGGCCATTGGCATCAAGCACAGGCGTGTTGGCTAACTGGAGATCGGTAGACTCAACGGGAGACGACGGGCCGTGAGCCACAAGCCAGTTGCCGAGCTGTAAACCGCCCCAGGCAGATGCGCCCGCGGCAATCAGTAAAATCGCTAAGATAAAACGCCAGGACATTATTGCTCTCGGTCTGGTAAACAACCCCAAGTGTACAAGCCTATAAGCGGCGGGCGCACCAGCGCCTCGCTGGGCTTACCCATGCTGGCCAAAAACCTGGCCGCCATGCTCGCGCATGGCATGGAAGGCGATATCGGGGTAGAGTTCTTGCGCCACACGCAGCTGTGCCGGGGAAGTGGCCAGGAATGCAGGCGCGTCGACGACATCATAGGCGATGTTGGCAGCGTTGGCATTCATGAATTTTCGCAATATTTTGGGATCTTCAGCTGTAAACCAACGTGCCAGGTTGTAACGGGAAGGCATCATTCGGGCATCGGCACCGTATTCGGTTTTCAGGCGATGGGCCACGACCTCGAACTGCAATTGGCCCACTGCGCCAAGCAACAATGTGCCTCCGGCGATTTCGGGGCGAAACACCTGTATGGCACCTTCTTCACCCAGTTGTGTCAGACCCACGCGTAACTGTTTAGTACGTAATGGATCTTTGACCTCGACGCCCTGAAACAATTCGGGTGCGAAAAACGGCAGACCCGTAAACTGAAGCTGCTCGCCTTCTGTAAGCACATCACCCAGTTGCAATATGCCGTGGTTGGGTATGCCGATGATATCGCCCGCATAGGCCTCATCAAGCAATTCGCGACGCTGCGATAGAAACGACACGACGTTATTGGGTCGTATCTCTTTGCCGGTGCGGGACACTTTTAGCCGCATGCCTCGCTCGAAACGGCCTGAGCTGACCCTTACAAATGCCACGCGGTCACGGTGTGCTGGGTCCATATTGGCCTGCACCTTAAAGACCACGCCACTGAATTTTGGCTCAATGGGCTGGACGATGCGCTGCAGTGCGGTGCGGGGCCCGGGGCGTGGAGCCAGGTCGACCAGTGCATCCAGCACTTCTTGCACGCCGAAGTTATTGATGGCCGAGCCAAAAAATACCGGCGTCTGCTTGCCCGCAAGAAACTTTTCGAGTTCAAATTCGGGGGCGGCGGCCTGGATAAGCTCGATTTCATCATGGGCTTTGGCAAACGCGTCGCCGAAGCGTGCAGCAATGGCCGGGTTGTCGAGTCCATCGATAAACTCATCGTGGTCCTCGCGACGCTCCTGGCCGGCGCGGAATACGCGCATGCGGTTGCGACGGATATCGTACACACCACCAAATGAGCGGCCCATGCCGACTGGCCACGAGAAAGGCACCGCGTCCATGCCCAGATGTGACTCAATTTCTGAAAGCAGGTTTAGCGGTTCTTGTACTTCTCGGTCAAGCTTGTTGATGAACGTAATAATGGGCGTATTGCGTGCCCGGCATACCTGCAACAGGCGTATGGTCTGTGGCTCGACGCCGTTGCCGGCGTCGATGACCATGAGCGCAGCGTCCACCGCAGTCAGCACACGGTAGGTATCTTCGGAGAAGTCCTGGTGGCCGGGGGTGTCGAGCAAATTGATGACACAGTCGCGATATTCCATCTGCATGACGGAGGACGCCACCGAGATACCACGCTGTTTTTCGATTTCCATCCAGTCGGACGATGCATGACGACTCGCCTTGCGAGACTTAACACTGCCCGCGATCTGGATGGCACCTGCAAAAAGCAACAGCTTTTCGGTCAGCGTGGTTTTGCCCGCGTCAGGGTGAGAAATAATGGCAAACGTGCGTCGTCGTTCGACTTCTTGTTTAATGCTCATAGACTATTTTTAGCGTTTAAGGGCCGCCAGCCCGGTCATCGGTGGTGGCTGAACGAGGCGAGTACTGTACCCGCAAGAACAAACAGGGCGCCAAAGCCGCGATTTAGCCAGCGTACATGGCGAGGGCTGCGAAACACCTTCAGCATGCGTGAAGCGAGCGTGGTGTAGCAGCCCATGGCGATTAAGTCGGTAAAACAGAGTGTGGCCGCAATAATGACATATTGCAGGGCCATGGGTTTGGACAGATCCAGAAACTGTGGCACGACCGCCAGCAGAAACACTGTGCCCTTGGGGTTGGTGACATTGATTAATATGCCCCGCGCTACGATTTCGCGCACCCTGACATGTGGCTGGCGACCTGAAGACACCGCTACAGGTGCGGCGTCGGTGCGAAACTGGCACCACCCCAGGTAAATAAGATACGCGACCCCCAGCCACTTGATGATGCCAAAGGCTGTTTCGGACGCTGCAAGCAGTGCGCCAAGGCCCACGGCCACGACGACAAACTGTATTAGCAAACCGATTTGCAACCCTATGGTTGTCCAGTACCCGCGCCGGAAGCCGTGCTTCAAGCCCGAGGCCATGGCCGAGATTGCACCCGGGCCGGGCGAAAATGAAATCGCCCAGGATGCAGCAAAAAAAGCGAGCCAGGTGGACAGTGACATGATTCAGCGTGTCAGGAGCGGGGGGGAGTCGAATAATACGCCTTATTTGCCCAGCAAGGCCGCGCGCTGCCCGGTGTGACGCTGGCCGGAATCAGTGCGGCCAGTGCCGCTGCGTGGTGCATTGCTGGTGCGTGTGTTGGCGCGACCACCTTCGTTTCCGCCCGCAGCGGCGCCGCTGCGGCCAGGTCTGCCTGAGGCCGTCGATGGGCCACTGCGCGGGTTGCCAGGTGCGGAGGAACGGCGCGGACGATCATCGGTGCTGGTGCGTGCACCCGTGGTACGGCCAGCGTTGCCACGGCCATTTGTACTGCGGCTGCTGCCGCCACGGTTGCCGGCGTTGCGGCCCATGTCACGTTCGACTTCACGGGGCTCGGCGCTTGCACGTGCGGCGGCTGCCTGTGCCATTTCAGGCGACCAACCGGATATGGTGGTGCGATCAATGGTGCGCTTGATGACTTTTTCAATGGCGCTCAGCAGCTTGAGCTCGGAGCGGTCGACCAACGACGTGGCCAGACCAGTACTGCCGGCACGCCCTGTGCGACCGATGCGGTGTACGTAATCTTCGGGTACGTTAGGCAGCTCAAAGTTGACCACATAAGGAAGCTGATCGATGTCGATGCCACGCGCCGCGATGTCGGTGGCAACCAGCACAGCAACCTTGCCATCTTTAAAGCCGGCCAGCGCGCGCGTACGTGCAGCCTGGCTTTTGTTGCCGTGTATGGCGGCGGCGGCCAGGCCATCTTTGACCAGTTTTTCAGCCAGACGGTTGGCACCGTGTTTGGTGCGTGTGAACACCAGCACTTGATGCCAGCCGCTTTCGCGAATCATGAAGCTGAGCAGGTCGCGTTTTTGTGATTGCTCGGTAAGCACCACGTTTTGATCGACCAGTTCTGATGCGGTATTGCGTCGTGCAACCGAGATTTCGATGGGGTTGGTGAGTACGCCTTTCGACAGCTCACGGATCTCATTGGAGAATGTGGCCGAAAACAGCAGGTTCTGACGCTGCTTTGGCAGAAGTGCCAGAATACGGCGAATATCGCGAATAAAGCCCATGTCGAGCATGCGGTCGGCTTCGTCGAGCACCAGAATTTCGACGGCAGAGAGATCAACGGTTTTTTGCTGTGCATGGTCAAGCAGACGGCCCGGGGTGGCTACCAGAATATCGAGCGGCTTGCGCAGGCTGGATATTTGCGGGTTGATATTAACGCCGCCGAACATCACCATAGACCGTATGGACGTGTGCTGGCCGTACGTGCGTACTGACTCTTCAACCTGGGCTGTAAGTTCGCGCGTAGGGGTAAGAATGAGCACCCGGGGCTGGCCGGCCTTGCGACCTGCAGGAGCAGGGGTTTCTAGCAGGCGGTGCAAAATGGGCAGGGTAAAGCCAGCAGTTTTGCCTGTGCCTGTTTGTGCAGCGGCAAGCAGGTCGCCGCCTTTGAGTACTTGTGGTATGGCTTGCGCCTGAATAGGCGTGGGTATTTCATAGCCAGCATCGGTGACAGCACGCAAAAGGGGTGCAGCCAGACCGAGGTCGGCAAATTTTATTTGGGTAGTCAAGAATAACTCCAGCGACAGCCTATCGCTCGAGTTGAGAGATACCAATCAGGCAGACGATGTGAAAGGTTGATATGGCAAAAAGCCAATGGCAAGACTAGAACAGCTTGCAGGCAGCGCGCTGATTGGCACAACGCACAATCGACCATTGTAGCCTAGATCGTCATTTTCCGTAAAGGCTTTACGTACCAGACACTATGTATGTTGTAATTCGGACATTGTACGTTTTCGTGGGTTACGAATGATGAAAAGACTGTTTCTCTTGCTTGTGTTTCCCTTTGTTGCGGCACTGCTCACAGGATGCGGCTATAACGACATTCAGCGTCTTGATGAGCAAGTCAAGGCAGCCTGGTCGCAGACCCTTAATCAGTATGAACGCCGGGCCGAGTTGGTACCCAAGCTGGTTAATTCGGTAAACGCCTACATGGTTAACGAGCGTACCGTACTTACCGAGGTAACCGAGGCGCGGGCGAAAGTCGGCAGCATACAGATCAACGTCGATGACCTTCAGGATCCGGCGCTTATGGCGCGCTTCGAGCAGGCACAGGCTCAGCTGACGTCGGCGTTATCGCGTCTTATAGCCGTATCCGAAAACTACCCCCAGCTCAAGAGCGATGGGTTGTTTCGAGACCTGATGACACAGCTCGAAGGCACCGAGAACCGTATTGCCACCGAGCGCGGGCGCTATGTAGAAGCTGTACGCGACTACAACCTGATCGTGCGGCAGTTTCCCACACTTATTACGGCCAAGATTTTTGGTTATCACACCATGGAAAACTACGGCGTATCCAAGCAGGCCGAGATCACGCGTGACCCCGAGGTCAAGTTTGATATCACTAGCCCTGCCAAACCCTGATGGCAGCCACCACTTCGCCATTGTTCGCTGCGCGTCGACTGGCTCTGTTGTCAGCCAGCTGGCTACTGGTGTGTGTGGCCTGCCTGTTTCTGACACTCAGGCCGGCGCTCGCAGCGCCGGTACCCGTGCCCGACTTCACCAGTTGGGTTGTCGACACAACAAATACGCTAGATTCAAATACTCGCACTCATCTCGAGCAGATCAGCGAAGACGTCGCAAAACGCAAGGGCGCGCAGCTGGCCGTGCTTATGGTTCCCACCACGGGTGAAGACACCATAGAAAGCTACGCACGGCGTGCTTTTGATAAATGGCGTATCGGCCGCGAAAAAGTTGATGATGGCATTTTGCTTGTGGTGGCCAAAGACGATCGTAATTTGCGCATAGAAGTGGGCTATG
This sequence comes from Alcaligenaceae bacterium, assembly GCA_013416395.1. GTDB lineage: Bacteria > Pseudomonadota > Gammaproteobacteria > Burkholderiales > Burkholderiaceae_B > Allopusillimonas. Next base: position 449,128 of record JACCEP010000001.1, on the reverse strand, counting down.
GCTTGGAAGGCGCCGTGCCCGATCTTCTGGCGGGTCGCATTATTCGTGAACAGGTCACGCCACGCTTTAAGGCTGGCGATTATGCCGGCGGTATTACTGCCGGGGTTGAAAGCCTGGCCAAACTTATCGACGGCGAGCCGTTGCCTGCACCCGCATCTGCATCTGCCGGCAATGACTCAGACTCTGAAGCAAGCTTTATGCTGCTTCCCATTGCTTTCATGACCACCCTCATGCCGCCTTTTATCGCGCCTTTTATGGCCGGTATTTTTGTTTATTTGTTGTTTAACAACGTGCTGGCGGCCATGGTGGCTGCGTTCGTCGGGCTGATACTTAGCCTGGTTGGGCGCAGCCGACGCAGTTCCAGTAAAGTGGGGCGCGCATCGCGACGTGGTGGTGGATTCGGCGGTGGCTTTGGTGGCGGAGGCGGTTTTGGCGGGGGTGGTGGCTTTGGAGGTGGTGGTTTCGGCGGCGGTGGAGGCGGCAGCAGCGGTGGCGGCGGCGCCTCGGGCAGTTGGTAGTCGCAGATAAAGGAATCGTAATGTCCTCAAGACGAGACAACTGGAAAAAACTAACGGGCTGGTCCAGCCTGGCCGGGCAGTGGCTGCGCCGCAAGCATTTCAACGCGGCCATGCTCGATCGCCTGGCCGAGCGCATCCGGCAAAGCGAGATCAGCCACACGGGCGAGCTGGTGGTTGCCATTGAAGCCGTTAGCCCGTCTCATGAATCAGACTCTGAACAGCGCGCGCTCGAAGTGTTTGGCAAGTTGCATGTATGGGATACGCCGTTAAACACCGGTGTGTTGCTTTACCTGGCGCTTGACCGACAATATATGCAGATTATCGCTGACCGCGGCGTCAAGGCGTCTGACGCGCAGTGGGCCGATGTGTGTGCGGGGCTGCAGCAATGTTTTGTGCAGCAGCGCTACGAGGCTGGTCTGTTTGCCGCCATCGACACTATCGAAATTATTCTGAAGTCTGCGTGCCCGCCAGTGCCTGAAGGCGGCCGCAACACCGACGACTTACCCAACACACCTGTCTTGCTCTGATCTTGAGGCCTGTGTGGTGTGCTCGATGCTGCGCCCTGTTCGCTGCGCGCCATGCTGCTGAAGCTGGCGCCAGGTTACCGAGGCCAGATGCCGGGGCCGATATGTGTGCAGTGACGCTCCGCATAGCGCAACGTCACGACCTGTATGTGAATGAATCCCGGGTTACGCCGCCCGCACTCACGCCTGCCCCAGTTTTTGCGCCAATGTGCGTACAGCCTGTTTGCGCCGAGACTGGTTTTCATAGTGCTCAGACAGCGCTGACCATTGCGGCTGGCTTCGGGCTTCTACCAATACCTCAGGCAGCTCCTGCTTGCGCCAGCGTTCAAGCTGTCTTTGAAAATCTTTGTCGTGGGCTAAATCAAGATCAGAGTCGCTGGCTCCTGGTGTTGCACCGGCTGCTGTCATGGGGTCGAGTTCAATATTTATCGGCGTTTGTGCAGCATGCCCCCGCCGTTCAAGCGCGTGCAGCAAAGCAAGCTGCCGTATGGCCAGCAAACGCAGCACGGCATCGTCGACGCTTAGTTCTTGGTACCCACGCATACGCCCCATAATGCGCTTGCCCAGCCTGTCGGCACCCTGCCAGAGCCCGCCAGCGGCGGCGCCCAGCAACGTGGCTGCACCCAGGCTAAGACCTGCCGTGAACACGTCTAGGGTTGCGCCTGCCATGGCGCCGGCAGCAACACCTTTGCCAATTTGAATGCCGTAGTCTTTGAGGGCCTGCGGATGAAATAAGTCCATGCCCCAGCGCTCGCCTTCCAGTGGCAATGTGTGTGCGGGAAAGTCGCGGCTACTGAAGTTATAGCGCTTGAGCAACGCACTGACGCAGGCGGCTTCACGATCGCGGATCTGGCGACGCAACGCCTGGGTGGCGGCCTTGATCTCTTCATCACCGGGCTCGGCCGATACCCGCCACGCCGCCACGTCAACCATGAGTTCGGCAATGAGGCGCAGGCCGTCCTCATGGCGTACCTGTTTTTGGCGTGTAACGTCTTGCTTTAGCTCTACCAGTAAGCCAGCGTGTTCATCCATGAGCAATGCGAGCTTGTCATAGAGTTGTGCCTCGCCATCAAGCGCAGGTGCCACCGTGTCGAATTCGACCATGGCGTGCAGGCCAAGACGGGCCAACGCTGACCGCCATGCGCCCAGGCGCTGTTCGCGGCTGTTGGTGAAATTAAGCACGGGCAGCAACGGGTGCCCACAACTGGCCAGCAGTGCCAGTTCGTCTTTATGTTTGCCCAGCACCGGGTCGCGAACGTCGACGACGTACAGGCCTGCGTCGCAGTCGAGCAGGCGGCGCAGCACACGGGCCTCTTGTTCAAAGCGGCGTTCGCTTTCGGGGCTTTGAAGAAACCGCTGTATGCGTTCCGGCCCGTCCATACGCTGGCCCGGTGGGGTGAGCCGTTCGAGGTAATCGAGCAGGGCAATGCCGTCTTCCATGCCGGGCGTGTCGAAGAGTTCAATGGCGACTGCGCCCTCGACCAGAAGCCGGGTGCCTTCAACGTGGCGGGTGGTGCCCGGGCTGTCTTCAATTTGCCCGAAGCCGGCATCACGTGTGAGGGTGCGCAGCAGCGAGGTTTTGCCGGTATTGGTGTGCCCAACCACGGCGAGGCGCAATACACGTCGGGAGGAGGTGGCGGATGTTGTCATGGCCTGGGCTCCTGCCTGACAGGTGTGGTGTCAGAAAGCCATTCGATGGCGCTGCGCAGGTCGTTTTGTATTTGTTCGGGCTGGAAGTCGGCGGCGGCGAGGCGCTGGCGCCACATGCCTACGCGTGCTGTTTCGGTAGGGTTGCTTTGCCCGCTGCCGGTATACAACACGACTTGTGGCATGTCAGAAAGGCTGCCCAGATCGGCCAGCAATGCGATCGTGCCGCGATCGGGCGTTTGGCGGGCGTCACAAACCATTAGCAGCCGGCCGGGCGGGCACGCCTGCAGATGTTCGAGCAGTGTCTTGCGCTGCTGCCGACTGTCAATAATGCCCAGGTCGGCGACATGACCGGGAAACCCAGGAGGCGGCCACACCATGTCGGGTGCCAGCTCAATACCGACCAATACGGATTGCCCTGGCCGGTGGACGGGCTGCTCTTGGTGTATGACATGTGCCTGAAAGCCAGGCGTGGACGGGCTGTCGATGCCAGTATGCTCGCTGAAGGGTTCAAGGCGGTCGCGCAGTTCAGCGTAACCAGGCAGGCTGGGGTCGAGCGTAATGGCGGCAAGCTTGCGGCGTGCCATCAGCCCGCTTACGAACATTGCAATGACGCGCGGCACCAGCCCGTAAACCACCACACAGCCAATGAGCCAGCTGGACCAGTAGGCGTAAGCCGTGGGTGGCAATGCCTGCAGGCCATCGCTGACACGGATGATGTCTTCGGCAGGCATGGCAAACCCCAGCTTTGATGGCAACCAGCCCAACACCGTGGTGAGGGTGACAAAGGCATCGGGCGACAGCAGGGTGGTTTCCCAGTTGAAGCTGTAACGTCGGGTGGCGAGTATGGTGGCCATGGTTAGCAGCATGGCCGACAGGGCGATGGTCCATAGCCCATGGCTGATAGTGCCAAACAGCCATCGCATGGCACTGTTGCGGCCCAGCACCTCAACCAGCGCGCGTGGGGCCAGCGCCACGTCAGGCCCTCGTGCCAGTTTGCGGGTAAGCCAGAGCCAGCACTCACCCAGCCATGATCCACCGCCAGAGATAAAAAAGCTGAGCAGCCACAGGACAAAGGTGAGTGTATTGAGCCCCAGCAGGGCAGCCAGTGCCAGGTTGACGTTAACGGGTCGTGTGCCGTCGCCGAGTGCGCCCAGCGCGGCGGCTATGCCCGCAAAGATTGCGATCAGTGCCATGCCCGCAAGTGTCAACCGCGATGCGCCTGACCAGCGGGTGATAAGTTGGTCGAGTTTTTCGCGCTTTGCCAGGTATTGCGCCCGCAGAATCAGCCTTTCAGTGAAGCTGCGCCCTTCGCTGCGTGCGCGTCTTACTTCGCTGGTGTCTTCGAGAGGCCCCCACAGGGTTTCACGCAGACGTAACGATTCGGCCAGCCAGAGTTGGCCGAATCGGGGACGGGCTGCGTGGTGTGCTTGAGGTGTTTCAGACATCCGTGATGTGGGTGCTTGCCGGTTTGCCGAACCATTTGTCCAGGGTTTGATGTGCCTGTTGTTTGATCTCGGGCGTGATGTAAAAGGCGACCGTGGCCAGTGCTGCGGCCATTACGCTAATGTCGTCGGTGTACCCGACAAGAGGTGCCAGATCGGGGATGGCGTCTAGGGGCAAAATAAAATACCCCAGAGCGCCATACATAACGCGTCTGGCCCATTTGGGCGTTGACGGGCTTTGTGCCGCATAAAACAGGTACAGCGCTTTTTCCAGGGTGGCACGGCCGATGCTAATTGCCTTAGGCCCTATCTTTTTCCAGAACCGGGCCGGCGAATAGGCACGTTGGTAATGGGTGTTGGTCATGATATCTCCGTCAGGAGTAAGTACCGGCTTATTGTATAGGGTTAAATCTGTCCTGCACGTGGTGGTCGCACAGGCGATAAATGACTGCAGCCAAATTATTTGAGTCAAATCGCTGCTGCCAAATAATAGGGCCGGCCGACACGCACTGCAAGACGGTATACGTGAACGAATCGTGTTGGGCTGTGCATGGGCCAACGACGTGGTTTAGCGTCGCATGCTCTATAGAAAACGCCCCGCAGACCGGGGCAGTGCCAGGTGTGCGGGGCGTAAAGCTCAAACAGAAAGCAGCGTATTGCCGGTTTAGGCAAGCCTTGTTTTTCAGTCGAAACTTAGCGTTTCTTAACGATTAGGCCGTAGATGAAAAGCACAATAATCGCACCGATAATAGAGGCTATCCAGCCTACCCCTTCTCCGGCCTGATAAAACCCCAGAGCGGCACCGAGGTAGCCAGCGACTATTGCACCGACGATACCAAGAATAATGGTCATGATGATGCCAAGCTTCTGATCACCCGGCATAATTGCGCGTGCGAGCAGACCCACAATAAAGCCAACCACGATCATGCTGATAATGCCCATAGCGTTTTCCTTCTTCTAAATTGTCAATCGAATAGCACGGCTGCATTGCATACCGCAGCAGTGCTTCCTGCGTACTTATCATAGGGGGATGGCGATAATTTCGTGCGCCTTGGGCAACATCAAATCGTTACTTTTTGTATGCAGTCAGCTTAAAGAACGCGGTAGCGCATCGTCGATAAATACCACAAACCGTCCGTGCCCCTTCCCGTCACGTAGCTCAGGAAACCGGCTCTGGCTCTAGCTCCAGCCCCTCTCGCGACAGGTAATCCAGGGTGGGCATCAGCGACAGCAAATGCCGTGTGTAATCAGACGTCGGGTTGGAAAAAAGCGTTTCGGTGTCGGCCACCTCAAGCAGCTTGCCCTGTCGCATTACTCCCACACGATTACACATCTGGCGTATTACCGGGAGGTCATGGCTGATAAACATAATGGTCAGCCCCAGTGTTTCCTGCAGGTCTTTCAGCAGGTTCAGTATCTGCGCCTGTATCGACACATCAAGCGCCGAGGTGGGCTCATCGCAAATCAGAAAACGGGGTCGTGTGGCCAATGCCCGGGCAATGCCTATACGCTGGCGCTGCCCCCCTGAAAACTCATGGGGAAAGCGCGCAAGCGCCTGCGCGCCCAGCCCTACGTAGTCGAGCAGGCCCGTGACAATCTGACGTGTTTCGGTCTCGCTGCGAGTCAGGCGATGGAAACGAATGGGCTCTGCCACGATGTCCAGAATACGCATGCGTGGGTTGAGAGAAGAAAAGGGGTCCTGAAACACCATCTGGATCTGCCGCCGGAAGGCATTCAGCGCTTTGTGATCTTTTAAACCAGTGATGTTGACGCCGTCGAAGCTGACCGTGCCGCTGCTTGCCTGGTACAGGCCGGCGATAAGGCGTGCAATCGTAGACTTGCCCGAGCCTGACTCACCCACCAGGCCGAACACTTCTCCTTCTTGAATGGTAAAGCTGACGTCTTTGACGGCATCGAGCGACAGCCGATTGCGCGGCAAGAAGGCGTTGCGCAAAATAAAACGCATGCCCAGATTTTTAACCTCGATGAGTGCGCGACCGGCATGCTGATCGAAATTACGGTGTTCGCGCAGCCACTGCAAGGCCTGCTCGGACCGTGTGTGGTCGACAGGTGCCTGCACGTCTTCGATATAGGTCACCATCGGAAATCGGCGCAACTTGATGTTGGATCGAGGTACCGCCGAGATCAGGCTTTTTGTATAGCGGTGTTCGGGTTCGCCAAGTACCTTGCGTGTCGGGCCTTGTTCCACCAGCCTGCCGCGATACAGTACAGCCACCCGGTCAGTGACCTCGGCAATCACGCCCATATCGTGCGTGATAAGAATCATGCCTACATCATGGTCTTTGCACAGTTTGCGCAACAGGTCGAGAATCTGCGCCTGTATGGACACATCAAGGGCCGTCGTCGGTTCGTCGGCAATAATCACCTCGGGCTCGCAGCACAGCGCCAGGGCAATCACCACGCGCTGGCGCATGCCCCCTGAAAACTGATGCGGGTATTGGTGCAGGCGTGCCTCGGGGTGCTCGATGCCGACCTGCTCCAGCAGCATTAGCGCTTTGTCTCTGGCCTGGTGCGCCGTCATGTCCAGATGCACCTGCATGGTTTCGACCAGTTGCTGCTCAATGGTTTGCAATGGATCAAGCGAGGTGAGCGGGTCTTGAAAAATCATGCCAATACGCCGCCCGCGTATCTTGCGAAATGCCTGTTTAGGCAGCTGGTCTATGCGTTGGCCGTCCAGCAGCACCTTGCCGCCCGTCATTTTGCCGGGGGGTTCAAGCAGGCCGATGACGGCATTGCCAATGGTAGATTTACCGGCGCCCGATTCACCCACGACGCCCAGAATTTCGCCTTTTTCAAGCGACAGGCTTACATCTTGCACCGCGACAAGTTGTGCGTGACGGCTGAAGAACTCAATGCGCAGGCTTTCAATATCGAGCAATGACATGGGCAATACTCAGCGTAGCTTGGGGTTGAGTGCATCGCGCAGCCAGTCGCCCAGCAGGTTGACCGATAGCGCCAGCAAGATCAGGGCAACACCCGGGAAGATGGTGATCCACCACTCGCCCGAGAACAGATAGCTGTTGCCAATGCGAATCAGCGTGCCCAGCGACGGCGTGGTGGGGGGAATGCCGACCCCCAGAAATGACAACGTGGCTTCGGTGATGATGGCAATGGCAAGATGTATGGTGGCAATCACCAGCACAGGCCCCATGACATTGGGCAGAATGTGCCTGCGCAAAATGGTGAAGGGGCGCATGCCGATCAGTCGCGCCGCCTGCACGTATTCTTTATTGCGTTCAACCATGGTGGCGCCGCGGACGGTGCGCGCATATTGCACCCACCCCGAAATGCCAATGGCAAAGATCAGCACATAAAGTGCCAGCGTGTCGTGCAGGTCGCGCGGCAACAGCCCACGTGCGATGCCGTCAATGAGCAGCGCGATGAGAATGGCTGGAAATGAAAGTTGTACATCGGCGATGCGCATAATAAAGGCGTCAATACGGCCACCTGCATAGCCGCTGATCAAACCAAGCGTCACGCCCACAACCAGCGAAAAAATTACCGAGGCAAAACCCACCAGCAGCGAAATGCGCGCGCCATACAAAATCGCCGAGAGCATGTCACGGCCCTGATCATCCGTGCCGAGCAAAAAGCGCGCCTCGCCGTCGGGGTTCCACGCGGGAGGCAGGTTTGCGTCGAGCAAATCGAGTGAGGCAAGGTCAAACGGGTGGTGGGGTGCAATCAGCGGGGCAAACAGCGCACCAAAAAAAATGGCAAGCGCTACAACAGCCGAAATAATGGCGGTTGGCGAGTGGCTGAAACTGTAAAACAGATCGCTTTGAAAGGCGCGAGAAAAGGCATTTTGAGACATACGCAGCGGTCAGCTCTTTTGTACGCGCAAGCGCGGATCAACGGCAAAATAAAGCAGATCGACGATGAGGTTGATAACGACAAAGAACAGGGCAATCATCAGCAAATAGGCGGACATGACAGGTATGTCGACCGCACCGATAGACTGGATGAACAACAGGCCCATGCCCGGCCATTGGAAGACGGTTTCGGTAATAATGGAAAACGCAATAATCGCGCCAAGCTGCAAGCCAGTAATGGTAATAACGGGCACCAGCGTATTCTTCAACGCATGCCTGAAGTTAATCATGCGTTCAGGCAGGCCGCGTGCGCGCGCAAATTTGATGAAATCAGTTTGCAGTACTTCGAGCATTTCGGCGCGTACCAGCCGCATAATCAGCGTCATCTGAAACAGGGCCAGCGTAAACGCAGGCATGATCAACGACTGCCACCCGCTTTTTGTCAGCAGCCCGGTAGACCACCAGCCAATCTGCACCACTTCGCCACGCCCGAAACTGGGCAGCCAGCGCAGTATCACGCCAAACAACAGAATCATCAGTATGCCGATCAAAAAGGTCGGTAAAGAGATGCCGATCAGCGATAGCGTCATGAATGATCGGGACAACACCCCGTTGCGACGCAGGGCGGTGTACACACCCATGGGTATGCCCAGAAACAAGGCCATCATTGCCGAAACAAACGATAGCTCTAATGTGGCGGGCATGCGGCTGCGTATCATTTCGCTTACAGGGCGACGCTGGCGATACGAAATGCCAAAGTCGCCCTGCGCGGCGTTCTTGATGAAACGAACGTATTGCACCAGAAACGGGTCGTTCAGCCCCAGCTGCTCACGCAGCTGGACCCGCTGTTCCATGGTGGTGTCTTGCCCGACCATGTTGCTGATCGGGTCTCCCACATAACGGAACATGCTGAACGCGATCAGGCCGACGGCCAGCATCACGAAAACAGATTGCAGCAACCTATGGCCAATAAAACCCAACATGACGCTTACGGCATGATTACGTTACGGATATCCAGCACGTCATCGGCACGCTGAGACACCTTGATGCCTGAGCGTACACCCCATGACATCGGCTGCTGGTGCAGCGGCAGATAGCCATAGTCATTACGCATCATGGTGAAGGCTTCTTTGATCAGGTTGTTACGCGCTGCCTGGTCAGTTTCGACATCGATTCTGGCGGATAGTGCGTCGATCTCTTTGTTGCAGTAGCCGCCCAAGTTGAACTGGCCCATACCGGCCTTGGCGTCTCGGCAATCAACCAGGTTGGTCAGTATATTGGCCGCGTCGATCGAGCTTGGTGTCCAGCCCAGCATGTACATGCTGGTTTCATTACCTGCCTGAAGCAAGATCTTGGCAAAATACTTAGACTTGGTCTGCGCCAACAGGTCAATTTTGATGCCTACCTTGGCCAGCATGCTGGCGACAGCCTGGCAGATTTTCTCGTCGTTAACGTAACGATCGTTGGGGCAATCGAGTTGCACGCTGAAACCGTCTGGGTAGCCCGCATCGGCGAGTAGCTTCTTGGCCTTTTCGACGTCGGTGACATAAGGCTTGCCGTATGAATCGTCGTAGCCGTTAACTTTGTTGGCAACCAGTGAGCCCAGCGGATTGGCAGCGCCGCGCATAATCTTCTGGTTGATCACCTTGGTGTCCACGGCAAGGTTGACGGCCTCACGCACGCGCTTGTCTTTGAACGGATTTTTACCTTTTACACTGGAAAACAGCAGTTCATCGCGATCTTGATCCATACCGATGAAGATGGCGCGCGCCTCAGGTTCGTTCAGTACTTTGACGTCTTTCTCATTTTCAAGACGTGGCCAGTCTTGCACCGGAACAGGCATAACCAGGTCCATCTCGCCCGAGATCAGCGCCGCGACCCGCGTGGACTCCTGAGTGATAGGTTGAAAAATCACGTCAGTGACGTTGCTGGGCATGTTCTTGTTCCAGTAACCGTCATAACGCTTGAGTGTTGTCTTTACGTCGGGATGGCGCTCCACGACCATGAAGGGGCCTGTGCCATTTGCATGCATGGTGGCGTATTCGCTTTCGCCACCTTTCACATTACTGGCCTCGGTCGTTTTGTTCGCTTCGGCCCACTCTTTGTCCATGATGTACAGAAACGTCCAGTCACGGGGCAAAATCGGGTTGGGCGTGGGCGTGGTCACTTCAATCGTGTGATCGTCGATTTTCTTGATGTCAGCGGCTTTGGCGCCATAGCCCTTCATGTCGGAGCCTTGGGTCAGGCTGCGCTTCCATGAAAAAATCACATCATCGGCGGTAAACGCATTGCCGTTATGAAAGGTGACCCCTTTACGCAGGTGAAACACCCATTTGGTGGGCTCCGTGTTTTCCCAGCTTTCAGCCAGTTGGGGCACCAGCTTCAGGTCTTTGTCGTAGCCCGCAAGGGTTTCGTAAAACCAGCCTTGCAGGCCCAATGTAAAGGTTTCGTTCAGTGACATGGGGTCCAGCGACATCATGTCGCCCTGGTAGGCCCACTTGAAGGTTTTGCCTTCAGCAGCGTGGCCTGCGCCAGCGGTCAGTGCGAGCATGGCGGCGATTGCCGTGTGCCCGATAAATTTCTGCAGTTTCATTGTTTGTCTCCTGCCTTATAAAACGTTGCCGTCGGTGTGTTATTAGTTTGCCAGGCGGTCTGCCAGCTTCTCCATGAACTGTTCGCAGGCGCTTACCTGTTCTATGTCGATGTATTCGTCGGGCTGATGCGCCTGATCTATAGACCCCGGGCCGCATAGCACCACATCAAAGCCGCGTTCCTGAAACTGGCCGGCTTCGGCGGCATAGGGCACCACATCGGTGTGGCGATGACCGCACAGGTCAAAGACCAGTTCCTGAGCCTCACCACCCTGGTCCTGAAGCGGTGGTGCATCGGCGAGCACTTCCGTCGTAATGGACGCCTGGGGCGATATGGCTTGCATGGCTGGCAACAAGGTGTTGGCGAACGCCTGAAACCGGGTCAGGTACGTGCGCCAGTCATCGCCCGGCAACGTGCGTATGTCCCAGCTAAACGTACATGCTCGCGAAATAATGTTGACGGCTGTTCCGCCCTGCATGACACCTACGTGCAGCGTGGTGTAAGGCGGCACAAAGGTGCAGCCTGGGTCGGCGTTTGCCTTGTTTTCGGCCATCATGTCTTCGATAAAGGCCACCAGTCGTGCGGCAGTCATGACGGCGCTCACCCCGCGCTGTACCTGGCTGGAATGCGCCTCATGGCCGATGACGGTGGTGCGCAATACTGCAATGCCTTTGTGCGCCACGATGGAACGCATGCTGGTAGGCTCGCCCACGATTACGGCCGAAGGTTTGGGAATATCACTGACCAGCCTGTCTATCATCGAGGGGGCGCCAAAGCAGCCTATCTCTTCGTCGTAGCTGAGCGCAAAGTGTATGGGCCGCTTCAGTCCCCGTGCGATAAAGTCGGGCACCATGGCCAGACCAACGGCCGTAAACGCCTTCATGTCACACGTGCCGCGGCCATACAGGCGGCCGTCTTTTTCGGTAACGGTAAAGGGGTCGGTTGTCCACGGCTGGCCATCTACGGGTACGACGTCTGTGTGTCCTGACAGGACCACGCCGCCTTCAACTTGAGGGCCTACCGTGGCAAACAAATTGGCTTTGGCGCCGTCTGGGCTGGCCACAAGATGGCTCTGTACGCCATGCGTGGCGAGGTAGTCGCGAACGTAATGGATGAGCTCGAGGTTGGAGTTACGGGATACGGTATCGAACCCGACAAGGCGGGTGATCATTTCGAGCGATTGAGGCTTCACTGCAGCGATTCTCCGTAGTTATGTGTATACGGGCCGGCTTTTTTGCTTTTTCTGCTTTGCCGCATTGCGGCACCGGTGCGGTATGGCCTTTTGGGCGCAAATACAGGCGCAGGCTGCGCCGCCATCGTGCCTTGCGGCAAGCGGTCAGTGTAGTGAGGGATAACTGAATTGCAAAGGGTGGGTAATCCCCATGATAATCAGCGTATGAAATCACAACGTCTTTTTTTCGCCCTGTGGCCCACCCCGCAAGATGCCAGCACCATGATGGCATGGGTGCATGATGCGCATGCGCTTTGTGGCGGACGTATGATGCGCGAAGATACGCTGCACCTTACGCTGGCGTTTCTGGGCAGCACGCCCCAAAACAGGGTTCAGCAGCTAGTGCAGGCGGCGCCCACATGGCAGGCACCTTCAGGCCAGGTCGTCTTGAGCCGATTCGGCCGTTTTCAGGGGCCGCGCATTGTGTGGGCGGGGCCAGGCGCCGATGAGGTCGAATGCATGCAGTGGCTCGATGCCCTGTACGAGGGGTTGTGGCGTAATCTTCAAACTCTGGGGTGGGAGCGTCCGCAGCCTGCCATTGCCGTAAAGCAGGATGGTCATGCGGTAAGCGGGGCATCGACAGACAACGCGCAAGCACGCGAAGCACAGACACACGGTCCACATACAGGCCAGACACAGACAAGCGATGCACAGATAGGCCGAGCACAAACATGCGGGGCGCCGACTAACACACGACCGCGTGGCACGGCTGTGGGGTTTCGTCCCCACGTTTCACTGCTGCGTCGCGCAGGCCCGGCTGACCTTGGCGCACTGCATCGGCCAGCTTTTACATGGAAGCCAGAGCAATGCGTGCTGGTAGCTTCGCAGCCCCATGAAACAGGTTCTTACTATAAAGTCATCGCTCGCGTGCCCCTGGTTTGACAGCGCGGGCATCGCACTTGCTGTGCTGTTGGTCATCAAACAGGAGCACATCATGGTTACCCATAAAGAGTTCGAGCGTGCACAGCAAGATCGCGAAATTGATGAAGAAGGCACGTTGCTGAAAACCGGCCTTACAGAGCCGGCGTTTGGCCCCAGCGATTCGTCAGACTCTGGCAGTGACGCAATCGGCGAGGGCCCGGATACCGACAGTGACCGCGCCAATACAGGCGGGCGCGCGCAAGTGGAAAATACGGGCGATGAGCCTCTGAACGACGACATCGAAGCCGATCGTATCGTGTCAGAAGAAAAGGCTGGTCTGGCGCATACTCCGCCCAACCCCGAGCGCAATGGCGGCATGGAGGACGACTGAAATTAGCAAGAAGCCAGTGTGCCTGCAAGCCATGCTCAGTACCTCTGTCGTGGCCGATTCGGGTCCCTGGCCGAGCCCACATTACATCAGTCAACGGAGTAATCCTCCGTGCACGCAAACGCGTTGCTGGCAATGCCATGCCTCTGGCGTGATACGCGGGCTTTCCGTTATGCGCCTTCGCGTGCGATGACCATGGCCTCACGCAAAATCGACAGGTCGCCGATATGATTGGCCAGCAGTAAAATCAGGCGTGCATTGACCTGACTGCTTTGCTCGTCATTCAGATCCCTATGCATTTCGATCAAGGATTCATAAAAATCATCTCCCGGGGTGTAGGCGCGCACATAGCGACGTCCAGGCTCTTTCAGGTTGAGGTTTAGTTTCAGTCCCACGTTTTTACTCCTCAAGGTTGCAGGTGGCCCGGGCCAGGGCCTCTCGCACAAGCTGCACATCCGGCGTGCGCCAACGGCCGGCAATATGTTGATCTGGCCGGATCAGCCATGCTGATCCTGGGCGAGCGTCATAGCGTTCAGCAAATCGCCCGGTGTAGTCCTCGAATACCTTAAGGCCATGAAGTGAACGCCCTCCCGTCGGCGATACCAGAATTACGTCGACCGGAATCGGGCCTGCGATCAGTCCCTGCAGCGCAGTGGCCTGCGGAACGTCCATGGGGTTTTCTACATAGACCAGCAGCTGAAATTTATTGCCCAGGCGATCCAGCAGCCAGAAATGGTCAACCTGCGCCCGCATTGGGCTGTCATCACAGGGTGCTCCCGGCACCATCTCGCTGGAAAACGATGCAGAGTCGGGTGTGTTCAACGGTGACGCTTCAAGGAATGCCGGCACCGACAGACGCCCTGAATTCACCAGTGCTCGCGCGAAGGGGTATTGACGTGCCAGATCCAGTACGGCGTTACGAAATGCCAGAGAGGTTTTGGTTTTTGGCGTAATAAAATCTGTCGAGCGCGTAGAGTTCAGCAGGTTTTCATCCGCCGCGTAGGTGCGTTCCGCGCAATAAGTATCGAGTAGCCGCTCAGGCGCCTTGCCCTCCAGCACCAGCTTGAGCTTCCAAATTAAATTGTCAGTGTCCTGGACTCCCGAGTTGGCACCTCGTGCACCAAATGGTGACACCTGATGGGCAGCATCTCCGACAAACAGAACATTTCCATGCCGGAACTGCTTCATTCTTCGACACTGAAAGGTATATACACTGACCCATTCCAGCTCAAACTCGTGTTCTTCGCCGAGCATGGCTTTGATTCGCGGAATGACTTTTTCGGGCCGCTTCTCTTCTTCAGGGTCAGCATCCCACCCAAGCTGAAAGTCAATGCGCCAGACATTGTCTGCCTGATGGTGCAGGAGCACCGATTGCCCGGGATGAAAAGGGGGATCAAACCAGAACCAGCGTTCAGCGGGGAAGTCGGCCTTCATCACCACATCGGCAATCAGAAACCTATCCATGAATACCTTGCCCTCGGCATCCAGCCCCATCATGCGCCGGATGCTGCTGCGAGCGCCATCGGCCACAATCAGCCAGTCGGCCTCCAGCGCATACACCCCGTCGGGCGTCTCAACCTGAAGCGTTGCCGATTCTCCATGCGTCTGCAGGGCCAGCACCTTATTTCGAAACCGCAGATCCAGTGACGGCAACGATTGAGCGCGCCGCACCAGATATTCTTCCAGGTAGTACTGCTGCAGATTGATCATGCCGGGGCGGCGATGGTCGGGCTGGGGCAGGAGGTTAAAACTGTAGACCTCTTCCTCACGGAAAAAGGTGCGTCCGACATTCCAGCTTACGCCTTTGCGGACGCAGTCGTCGCCCACGCCCAGACGATCAAGAATTTCGAGGGCGCGCTTGGCGTAGCACACGCCGCGAGAACCTAAGGATACGGTGTCATCGTCGTCCAGCAGCACCACTGGCACACCTTGCTGGGCCAGATCGATGGCAGCCGCCAGGCCGACTGGCCCCGCTCCTACGACAACGACGGGATGTCGCGTTACTGTCCCCGTATGCACTTCTTGAGGGGGGTGATAGGTATATTTTGGATATTGGTAGGTACTTAACATGAAATTTGTCTCCTCAACGCCCTGCCCGGTACGGTGTCAGCTAGGCCTGCAGGCCGTGCCACATTTCCTTGTCACGTTCGGCGGTCCAGATGCGTGGGTGGTGTACGCCAGCAGCCTCATCCATCGCCCGGACCACATCAAAAGGCAGGCAATGCTCGTAGATGAAGACATCTGCAAATTTTGGATCCATGGCCTTGCGCACATGTGCCATGGCCTGCTTCAGGTTCAGGTTCTGGGCTTGCGCCTCACAGGCTGAACTGAATAGGGTGGTGACGAAGTCGCGCGTGTAGGCCAGGCCAGCAGCCACCATTTCGGGGGTGTCCAGAACCGGGCCACGGCCAGGTAGCAACTTGGCAGGTTTCAGGGCAGCCAAAACGTCCAGCGTGGCCGGCCACTGAGCAAGCTGTGCATCCCCCGTGTAGCAGGCGGCGTCGTATTCAACCAGATCGCCCGAAAACAGGATTTGCTCGGACGGTACCCAGACCACGGTATCGCCGCGCGTATGCCCGGCGCCCGGATGAAAAATACGCACTTCCAGGTCTTTGCCCATCCACAGACTGATGCCGTCCTGAAACACCAGGGTTGGCCAGGTCAGCCCCGGGATGGAATCGAAGTCCTGAAACAGACGCGGAAAGCGTTCATATTCAGACTGCATGTCCTGGGCGCCCCGTTCGACAATCATCTCGTAGGTACCCTGGCTGGCAATGATTTCCTGAAGCCCTTCCTCGCGATAGCCCGAAGCGCCCAACACGCGCACTGCGTGGTAGTGCGACAGTACGGCGTATTTAATAGGCTTGTCGGTAATTTTGCGGATTTCTGCCACCAGGTTTTGCGCCATCGCAGGTGTGGCCAGTGTGTCGCAGATCAGCACGGCCTCCTCGCCAATGATGACCCCTGTGTTGGGGTCCCCCTCGGCGGTATACGACCAGCAATGCTCGGACAGGCGGGCGAACGTGGTCTTTTTTTCTTCCAGATCGGCCACAGAGGCAAACTGCTTACTCATTTGGAACTCCTTAAAAATAATGCACAAACGTATGGCTACATACCCAGGTATGCAGCGCGGACCTGCTCGTTATTGGCCATTTCTTGTCCTGTTCCGGTCAACACAATGTTTCCGGTTTCCAGTACATAGGCGCGATCGGCAATGCCCAGGGCGGCGAACGCGTTTTGTTCAACCAGAAGAATCGTCATCCCCTGGTTCTTGAGGGTGCGAATCACGTTAAAAACCTCTTCGACCAACAGGGGTGCCAGGCCCATGGATGGTTCGTCGAGCAGCAATAGGCGTGGGCGTCCCATCAGGGCCCGGCTTATAGCCAACATCTGTTGCTGGCCACCTGATAGTGTTCCGGCCGGTAGCTGCCGTTTTTCATGAAGAACCGGGAACATGGCATAAACCCGCTCCAGGTCTTCGTCCAACTGTTCAGGGGGGCGCAAATAGGCACCCAGTTTCAGGTTGTCTTCGATCGACAATGGGCCGAACACCTGGCGACCTTCGGGGCTGTGACATATCCCTGCTTTTACACGTCGATCAGAGCGCACACGAGACAGATCACGTCCACCAAACCGGATCTTGCCGGCGCTCATAGGCTGTATGCCTGATAATGTGCGCAAAAAGGTGGTTTTTCCGGCGCCATTGGCACCAACCAGTGCGACCAGTTCACCTTTGAATATTTCCATGCTGACGCCTTTGAGCGCCTTGATCCGGCCGTAACAGGACTCGAGCCCGTCCACCTTTAGCAGGGGTTGTGGTGCCCCACTCGACGAGGATAAATGCGCGAACCCGCCCGCACTGCGCCCTCCCAGGCCTATGGCCTCTGGCGCCAGGGACACAATGCGGTGGTAGAGCTCGCGGTATTCTGCGCGGGCCTGTTTACCGAACAAGGGGTCGTGGTGGTCGCTGAAAGCCGCCGTGATGCCAGCCCAGTCGTCGGGCTGCAGAATTTCACGAGCCAGAGGAAAGGCATCTTTTTCCTCGTGCCGAATATGCTGCTTTAGGGTGTCGGCATAGTGGCGCAGGGCGTCAATGAATTCGGCATTGCCTGTCAGAGCCCGCGGCCCTTGCCCCAGAAACCCCCGTAATGCCTGCAGCAACTGCGGGCTATCGCGGTGTTCGGCCTCCAGACGATCGAGTATCACCGCTGCCTCAGGGCTGCGCCGTCGCATGGCCAGAAACAGATACTGGTCTTCTTTGGCATGGTGACAGCCATCCATGAATTCCTGGATGTAGTCAAACAGGGCAACAAAGAATCCTTCTTCTACCTGTTCGCCGTTCTGAAGCGAATCAGCCACCCAGTCCATGGTGATGGCGATGCGCCAGAGGTTGCGGTGTTCTTCCTGAATAATGTCCAGTGCGTGCATAAGTCCCCCGATCAGGCGTAGCCGCCCAGGTAAGCAGCGATAACATCCGGGTTACGCCGGACCTCTGACCCCGTGCCTTCAGCCAGACGTTTGCCGTAGTCCAGCACCAAAATACGGTCTGAGAGATTCATCACCATTTTCATGTCGTGCTCCACCAAAACGACGGTGACGCCGGTGTCGGCAATACGGCGCACCAGCGTGTCGACTTCCTGCGTTTCTTTGGGGTTCAGCCCGGCAGCCGGTTCGTCCAGAAAGAGCAGGCGAGGCTGCATGGCCAATGCGCGTGCAATTTCCAGGCGCTTGAGCGCGCCATAAGGCATGCTGTCGGCACGGGCTCCGACGTAGGTGTCGAGCCCCACAAACGTCATGTATTCGGCGGCCTTGCGCCGCAAGGCCTCGTCGCTGCGCCGCAATGAGGGCAGTCGAAACAGTGCCTTGAACATATTGCGATCCAGGTGCAGATGCGCCCCGACCATGACGTTTTCCAGGGCGCTCATGTTCATCCATATCTGAAGATTCTGGAAGGTGCGCGCCACGCCATACTGGGCCAGCGAACAGGGATCGCTACCCTGGATTTCCTGGCCATTTAGCAGGATTTTGCCGGCGCTGGGCCGATAAATCCCGGTAATGAGGTTGAACAGCGTCGTCTTGCCGGCACCATTGGGGCCAATGACGGAATAGACGATGCCTTCTTCCACCGAAAAGCTGACATCCTGCACGGCCCGCACATTACCGAAATGGATGGATAGGTTCTGGACTTCAAGCATTGCCACGATTTAGTCCTCCATCCGCAAGCGGGCAGCCAGTGTGGGCACCAGGCCTCGAGGCAGGAAAATCATGCACAGCATCAGGATGGCACCGAAAACCACGATCTCCCAGCCTTCGAATGTGGCCAACAGCTGTGGCAATACGGTCAACAGCACCGCCCCCAGCACCGAGCCAAAAATCGAAGCCATGCCCCCCACAACAACCATGGTGATCAATTCGATTGAATGGAAGAAGTTGGCAACTTCAGGCGTTACAAAGCCGATGTAGTGCGCCATGAGGCTGCCCATGACACTTGCAACCACCGCCGACAGCACGAATACGGCAGCCTTGTAGCGTGTTACGTCGACCCCCACGACCTGGGAAGCGATTTCAGAACCATGCAAACCACGCAGGGCTCTGCCAAATGGCGAGTCAATCAGGTTCAGGGCGCCCCAGACGCTAAGCAGCAGAACGATGGCCATGACCCAGTACCACTGGCTGTCGTGCACGAGGTCAACACCGAACAAAGACAAAGAATCAACCGGCATGCCATCAGGCCCGCCGGTCCAGGCAGCTTCATTACGAATGACAATATTGATGATGATGCCCAGGCCCAGAGTGGCCATGGCCAGGTAGTGGCCCTTGAGCCGCAAAATAGGCCTGGCCACGAGCAGCGCCAGCAAGCCAGTACCAACAGCCCCGGCCAGCATGGCCAGCAGAGGGTGCCAGTTCAGATGCGAGGGCAGTACAGCCGACGCGTAAGCGCCTATGCCCACAAAGCCTGCATGACCGAGGCTGATCTGGCCGGCGTAGCCGACCAGCAAGTTCAGACTGAGCACAATGACGGCATTGATGCCCATGCGTATCACGATGTCGAGGTAATAGCTGTTGGGCACCAGAAAGGGGGTGATACAGAGTACCAGCGCCAAAATGGCCAACCCATACATGGAACGTTTGCGCATGGTTACACCCGATCCGTAGAGCGCCCGCCGAACAGGCCGCGTGGCATAAAGAACAGAACAAGCAGAATCAACACGAAAGGAATGGCATCCTTGTAGGCCGACGAGATGTAGCCTGCGCCCATGGCTTCCAGTACACCCACCAGCAAGCCGCCCACCACAGCGCCCAGACCATTGCCCAAGCCGCCCAGCACCGCCGCCACAAAGCCTTTGAGCCCGAGCATGATTCCGACGTCATACGACGTTAGCGTGATCGGTGTGATCAGAATTCCGCCTACAGCCCCCAGTGCGGCGGCCAGTGCAAAACTCATCAAAAGAACCCAGCCCGTACTGATGCCCACAAGCTGCGCCGCCACCTGGTTGTAGGCGGTTGCCAGCATGGCCTTGCCGGCCAGGGTGCGGTTGAAAAAATACCAGAGCACGACCATCACAATACTGGTCACGCCGAACACCCACAGGCTTTGAGGCAACAGCATGGCACCCAGCAGGAACAGGGGCTCATGATCGGAAAAAGGTGGCAAGCTATGTGCACCTTTGCCCAGCCAGACTTGCACCAGCCCCCTGATCACCAGCGAAGCGCCAATGGTGATGATGATGAGGCTGACGGTCTCTGCGTTTTTGACGGGCTCGATCGCAAGCTTTTCAAGCAGAATACCCACAAGCGCCGGGAGCACAATGGCCAGCGTGAAGGCAGGTGCCCAGTGCAAGCCTGCTTGCGTGAAAAAGACGGCCAGCATGCCCCCCAGCATGATGAACTCGCCCTGAGCAAAGTTGATCACGTGACTGGAGTTGTAGATGAGGTTGAAGCCTAAAGCAGCCAGGGCGTAGGTCGCCCCGACTGTCAGGCCAGAAAACAGGAATTGCAGAAATTCTGCTTGCACGGACCGCCTCCATTTTCTTGTACCAGGCCTGCGGCATACAGAACTTCGCATGAGCGACCTAATGTATTACAAACTTAAAAGAAATTTTCAAAGTTTGGTGTTATTAGAAAGGTAGAGGAGTTGGCAGGCGCAATCAATAGATGCTGATCAATTACCCACACTTATTGGGGAAAACCATCAATGCAACTGGAGGTTCATCTGATTCATTCATCAGATTTACTGTTTGATCCAGGCAAAAAAAGAATGACATAGTGTCATTCTTTTTATCTTAAACGTGTATCATGCCGGAAAAATTCAGGCAGAAATCGAGGCCAGGGGATCATCCGATGGAAAACGGTGGGCCCATTCGATCAGCCGTTCGGGTACGGTTCCATCTGCCAGCAGCAAATGGGTGTCCAGATGCAGCTCAGAAGGTTCTGTCAGGCGTCGATACAGTTCTCGGCACAGCATGCGGGCTGTTTGCCCGGGCCAGTCGGCAGGTAACAGCACTTCAGGCAGTTCAGGGTCGCGCAGTAGCAGGCGGCGGTAATCGTGAATAAGTAGAACCCGCAGCAGAAAGGCCTCTTCAGGTTCTATGCTGGCCATGCGGTCACGGCGCAGTTCGGCCAGAATTGGCAGGTAATCTGAGACAAAGTTTGTATAAGATTCAGCCAGCCTGTCCAGGTTCCAGGCTCGCGCGACCAGATCGGCATCTGAGCCCGTTAAGGCGGTGCGGGCTGTCGCGGCTACCAGCGGCAACAGGCCGCCCATGACATCAGACAGCCCTTCGGCCACCAGGGTATCGAAAGCGGCTTCCAGATCTGTTGAGGGGTGCACAAAACAATCATTGTCCAGCGAGCCAAAGCCCTGCCACTGCAGTGCCTGGCACAAGCGATCGCGCTGGCGAGCATCGAGCTCGCGCACCACCAAAATAAAGCGCCAGCGTCGATCCCAGATCGGTGCATGTGACGCATAAATATGGCGAGATGCTTCCTCGAAGCGCAGGCGACCCGATGATGTGAGTACGTATTCTGCCCGACGCCCATGCGCATCGGCCCGCAGCCATTGTTCCTTGCCCAGGCGAAATACCGAGGTGCGTACCAGGCGTTCATTTAAGCCCAGCGGTTCAAGCAGGCGGATCAAGCTGCCCAGCCAGATGCGACCGCCGCGCGGCAGCACGACATCGCCAAAGACCGTCATGATGAGCGAACCGGCGCGCACCCGTTGTTGTTGGCGAAAACGGTCTAGGCGATGCTGAATGGATGAGATCAAGGCAGTTGGCATGCGGCTGGGCCGCTCTTAGAGAAGTTCAGGAAGGGCGGCCCTCTGCGCGGATGTTTTGTAGTGCAAAGAAACCTTCCTTGTGGATGAGTTCGTCGGACGCACCCAGGGCTTTGACTGCCACCACGCAGGCATCAACGAATTCGGGGCTGCCGGCGATAAAAATACTGTGCGCGGACAGGTCAGGGAAGAGACCGGGCAGAAGAGTATCAATGCGCCCGTGTAAATAGCCATCTTGCTGTTCGCGCGTCAGGGCTATTTTATAGTCAAAATTTCTGTGCTTGGTTCGCCACCATGCCATCATACCCTCGCCGTACACATCGGCAGGCGTACGCGCGGAGAAAATCAGATCCACACGCTTGCGATAACCGCGCCTTAGCGCTGCCTCAGCCAGATCGAGGATAGGTGCAAGGCCTGTGCCAGCCGCCAGGCACAGAACCGGGGTTTCTGCTGACGGATCCCCGATAAAGGTTCCATAAGCGCCATTGACCTTGATGCTGTCACCGAGTTTTAGCGTCTCGTGAATCCAGGCGCTGGTCACGCCCTCATCGGCGCGTGCGATCTGCAAGGTAATTTCACCATCGGGGCGTGGGGCGTTGGCAATGGAGTAGGCGCGTCGCGGAATATGAAGCCGCTCGTCGCCCAGCGTTACGTATTGCCCGGGCCAGTAGCGGATGGGTTGCCCCACCGGCCTGAGCCGCAACTCGAGCGTGCGGGAGGCAACTTCCCGTCGGTCTATCACCACGAACAGGGCGCCTTCCCGAGGTGGGAATAGTTTGGGGCGTGCATCAGCCGTGCCCCATTCGATCACCATTTCTTCGGAAATCGGCTTGGCCATGCACATGAGGCCACAGCCCTGGCGACGTTCTTCTGCAGACAAGGCCATATCCAGCACCATACCCTGGTCGTACTGGCCCTCGAGAACCTTGACCTTGCACTCACCACAGGCGCCTGCACGGCAATTGTTGGGTAATGCATAGCCAGCCTTTTCCAGCGCCATCAATACGGTGTCGCCTTCCTTGCATTCCACAGTCTTGCCGGAGGGTTGAATGACAATCTTTGCCATAGTCTTTCCGAATCAGATTGAAAAAAGGCCCGGCCGCCGGAGCGGCCACTGCGGGCCATTAAGCGTTTATCCATGAAGCCTTGGTCAGAACACCGGAATAATGTCCTGCATGTCGACTTCCGAGACTTCTTCACCGGTGATCCCGACTTCCGGGATGGCTGGAAATGGAATGTCGTAACGATCCAGCACACCTTTCAGGTTGATCATCGCATTGCGCCAGTTTTCGAGTTTGGCTTCGTAGGTAGGAATGCCAAACCCGGCATTACGGGCGATGTCTTCGCCAGCACGCTGGTTTTCGATGAAATCTTCCGGCAGATCCCAGAATTCCATGGGCGGCTCGAACAGGACTGCCGACAGAAACAGGTAGCCCGCACGAATCTGCTTGGTGACGATGGCTTTGTGCTCGGCGCTGATGCCAGGGTAGTCACGCTCCATCACTGCCATACAGATGGCCATGTGGCGGCCTTCGTCACGCCCAATGTTCTTGAACGCCTCCTTAAATACAGGCTCGCGCGTGTTATCAAACATTTGCTTGAAGATCGTTGCTGCAGCGATCTCGCCCATCAGGAACGAACTGAACAGCACGGCCAGATCGTATTTAGGCACGGCGCTCTTGTAGCCATTCCAGTAGCGCGCGCCATTGAAGTAGAGCCAGCGAGCATTCTTCTGTAATTTGCGCCCGATCTCGGTCTTGGGTTGATAAGTCAGTGGGTCTGGGTGATCCAGCAACTTGGTGATTGCCAGGCCGCACATGATTTCATGGTTTTGCTCGTCGCTGGTGACCGAGAAGAAACACTTGCGTACGGGGTCTTCTTCGTGCACCTCGTAAGTCTTGATCAGTGCCTCGGCAAAGACGGGTGGCGCAGACGCATCGAACACCGAAAGCAATGTCCACCAATAGGCGATGCTTTCACGTTCTTCCCAGGTATAGCTCTCGACATCAAGGGTGTCCCACGGGAGTTTTTCGGGCTCCCAGTATTCACGCAGGGAAGCCTCCCAGACTTCTTGCAGTTTTTCAGTTTTCCGGTGCCAGGACAACGGATAGATATTGGGTTGTTCAATTTCGGGCGGGAATTCCATCTTGTCCGCATAGCGTTCTTTGCTGGACATAGCACCTCCTTCAAGGTGTGGTTGTGTGGATGAGGCAGATGACCTGCACGTGCCTTCTTCTCAGGCGCCTTAATCATGTTACGTAAACATCTATCTTGTCAAAGTATTTGTATCGTTTAAGGGCTAGGGTTTTCCATTAATTGGCTTCTTCCTATTGGGTATATCGTCGAATTATCCTCGTGAAGCCTTGTATATGCTTGTTATCACAAATAGCTATGGATTCATTCGTGTTTCAGATAAATCATTTCAATATAAAAAATGCTGGTGGATAAGTGATACATTAATTAGCATATTAACAATCATATTCGTATTTTATTGTTCGCCTTGCGAGCAACGCAGACTTGGAGGTCACTATGCCGCACCGCCTGCTGGAACAACACCGCCCACTATTGGATCGCGCACTCCAGACGATTGCAGATCGTAGCTATTGGTCGGCCTTTGCTGAGTCTCCCAGCCCCAGGGCTTATGGTGAAAACGCAGCAGAAACCGGCCGTGCAGCCTTTGAGGCACATCTGGGCCATGCTTTTGAGTTGAGTCAGCCCGGCCAGTGTGCATGGCATAAAGACGAAAATTCACCATACGGGCAGGCTCTTGGCATCAGCTATCCGGTCTCCGACCCACAGGCGCTGGTCGATGCAGCCATGCAGGCCATGCCCGCATGGCAAGCCTTGGGCGCTGAAGGGCGGGTTGGTGTGTGTCTGGAAATTCTTCAGCGTCTGAATCGCCAGAGTTTCGAGATCGCTCATGCCGTCATGATGACGAGCGGTCAGGGGTGGATGATGGCCTTCCAGGCGGGGGCGCCGCACGCCCAGGATCGTGGCCTGGAAGCGGTGGCCTATGCCTGGCGCGAGATGTCTTTCATCCCGGCCGAAAGCACCTGGGAAAAACCGCAGGGCAAGCACCCGGCCTTGGTGATGCGCAAGCACTTTGAGATCGTTGGACGCGGCGTGGCTGTGGTAATTGGCTGCGCTACTTTCCCCACCTGGAACACATACCCCGGCGTGTTTGCAGCCCTGGCCACCGGCAACCCTGTCATTCTCAAACCGCACAGTCAGGTCGTGTTGCCTGCCGCCATCACGGTGCGCACGATACGCGCTGTGCTTGAGGAAAACGGCCTGAACCCTGATCTGGTGTCGCTGTGTCTGCCTCCCTCGCGCGAGGCCGCATGTGATCTGTATACCCACCCAGATGTGCACTCGATTGATTACACAGGCGGCAACGTATTTGGCAAATGGCTGTTAGATCACTGCCGCCAGGCGCAGGTGTATGCCGAACTGGCGGGCGTCAACAGTATCGTGGTCGATTCAACTGACGACTATCAGGGCATGCTGCGTAATCTGGCTTTTACGCTGTCACTGTATTCGGGTCAGATGTGTACCACCTCTCAGGCACTGATCATTCCTGCTAAAGGGATTGCTACAAACGACGGTCACAAGACCTATGAGCAGGTTTGCCAGGATCTGGCCCAGGCTGTCGACCACTTTCTGTCCAAACCAGAAACCGCACATGCGGTGCTCGGTGCGATCCAGTCTGACGAAACCCTGGCACGCATTGAGAAGGCGGCCTCCGGTGCCATGGGTCAGGTCATACTGGCTCCGCGCAGCCTGACCAACCCCGATTTTCCTCAGGCCCGCGTCCGTACGCCGGTGTTGCTGGCCTGCGACGCCACTGACGCCGGGTTTTTCACCCAAGAGCAGTTTGGCCCCATCAGCTTTCTGGTTCGCGCTGCCGATACGCAGGCTGCACTGGCCCTGGTCGAAGACCTTACCCGTCAACACGGGGCCCTGACCATGGCTATTTACAGCACGAACGACAAGGTGATCGATGCGGCGACCCAGGTTTCGTGGCGCGCCAAGGTTGCCCTCTCGATCAACCTGACCGGGGGCGTATTTGTTAACCAATCAGCCGCCTACTCAGATTTTCATGGCACTGGTGGTAACCCCGCAGGCAATGCTTCGTACGCGGATTCGGCCTTCGTCGCAAACCGCTTCCGCGTCGTACAGCGACGTCAACACGTCTGACCTGGAGACCGAGCAGTGAACAATTCAACGATTCAGTTTTCCCTGACCGATGGCATCGCCCGTATTACGCTTGCACGCCCTGACAAGCTCAATAGTTTTAATGCAGCCATGCATGAAGCGCTGCGTGAGGCGTTAGAGCAGATTCAGCGTAGCGCTGAAGCCCGCGTGCTGGTGCTAACCGGTGCGGGGCGTGGGTTTTGCGCGGGGCAGGATCTGGGCGACCAGGCTCTACAGAGCGGATCAGAGCAGGCGCCAGACTTGGGTGAAACCGTGGAGCGGTTTTATAAGCCTTTGATTCTCGCACTGCAAGATCTGAAGGTTCCTACGCTGGCAGCGGTTAACGGCATTGCGGCAGGGGCCGGGGCCTCTATCGCCCTGGCGTGCGATCTGGTGATTGCTACAGAATCGGCTTATTTTTTGCAGGCTTTCAGCAAAGTGGGCCTTATTCCTGATACCGGTGGAACCTGGCTGCTGCCGCAACGCATTGGTATGGCGCGCGCCATGGGTCTGGCCATGCTGGCCGAACGTTTGCCCGCCCGTCAGGCTGCTGACTGGGGCCTGATCTGGTCTTGTGTTGCTGATGATCAGTTTGAAGCGGAAACAGAACGCCTGGCTGCATATCTTGCCAAGGCACCTACGCGCGCACTGGTGCGAACGCGTCAGGCAATGCAGGCAGCGCCTTCTCACACACTGGCCCAACAGCTATCCATGGAGGCCGGCTTTATGCGTGAATTGGGTTGGCGCCAGGATTATGCCGAGGGTGTGGCGGCCTTTATGGAAAAACGGCCAGCACGTTTTACGGGAAATTAAACCATGACGCATGAAGCCTTAAGCTCGCAATCCCTCGCCGAAACTGTGGCGGCAGCCATGTGGGAGCGCGACCGTGCCGCCCAGGCGCTGGAAATTCGCCTGGATACCATTGCACCCGGCAACGCCCGGCTATCAATGATTGTTCGCACTGACATGCTCAATGGACACGGCATGTGTCACGGCGGCATGATCTTTACCCTGGCCGATACTGCTTTTGCCTATGCTTGCAATAGCGATAACCACAACACAGTAGCCTCGGCGTGCCATATTGATTTCCTGAAACCCGCCCACGCCGGTGACCATTTACAGGCTGACGCCCAGGCACGAACACATGGTGGACGCACGGGTGTCTATGACATTACCGTACACAACCTGAGCACTGGCCAGGATATTGCGCTGTTCCGGGGAAAGTCACACCGCATTCAAGGCTTGGTGACGGAAACCCTGCAATCCGGCACGAATGAAAACTGAAAAAAACCAGGAGACAAAACATGCCCGTTAAACACCCCAACCCGGGAGACCTCGCTCCCATAGAAACCGCCTCGCGGGACGAAATTACCGCCCTGCAGCTCGAGCGTCTGCGCTGGACACTGCGTCACGCCTATGAAAACGTGCCGCATTACCGACAAGCCTTTGATGCGAAAGGGGTTCATCCAGACGATCTGCACACGCTGGAAGATATACACAAGTTCCCGTGTACGACCAAGGACGACCTGCGCCGCAATTACCCCTTTGGCATGTTCGCCGTACCGCGTCAAAAGTTGGCCCGCATACATGCCTCTTCCGGAACCACGGGCAAACCCACTGTGGTCGGCTACACCCTGAACGACATCAACACCTGGGCTGATCTGACGGCTCGATCGATCCGCGCTGCGGGTGGCCGACCCGGCGACACCTGTCATGTGGCCTACGGCTATGGTCTGTTTACGGGCGGTCTGGGCGCGCACTATGGTGCTGAACGTGCAGGCTGTACGGTGATTCCCATGTCGGGCGGTCAAACCGAGAAGCAGGTTCAGTTCATCATGGATCTGCGGCCAGAAATCATTATGGTGACGCCGTCCTATTCGCTGGTTATTGCCGAAGAGCTGGAGCGCAGGGGCATTGCTCCCGAGGATATCCCACTGAAAGTCGGTATCTTTGGTGCGGAGCCTTGGGGTGAAGGCATGCGTAGCGAAATCGAGGCAAAGCTCGGGCTGGATGCCGTGGATATTTACGGTTTGTCGGAGGTCATGGGGCCAGGGGTGGCTTCTGAATGCATAGAAACCAAAGATGGCCCTGTCATCTGGGAAGATCACTTCTACCCGGAAATCGTTAACCCCGATACCGGCCTGCCCGTGGCTGACGGTGAGGAAGGTGAGCTTGTCTTTACCTCGCTGACCAAAGAGGCCTTGCCCATCATCCGCTATCGCACCCGTGATCTGACCAGGCTGTTGCCGCCTACGGCACGCAGTTTCCGTCGCATGGGCCGCATCTCGGGACGCACGGATGACATGCTGATTATTCGTGGCGTAAACGTCTTCCCGACTCAGGTTGAAGAGCAGATCATGCGTGACCCTATGCTCAATGGCAATTATCAGATCGTCATCACACGCGACGGCCACCTGGATCATGTAGAAGTGCGCTGTGAGCTTCAGCACGGCGTTGACAGTGCTTCATCGGATCAGATCAACCAGGTTATCAAGCGCCTGCAACATCATATAAAAACCAATATCGGCATCATGACCCGGGTCAGCATCATGCACTACGGCGAGCTTCCTCGCACGCAGACGGGCAAGGCCCGTCGCGTCTATGACCAACGCCCCAGGCAGGAATAAGTCATGGATGTCCGTCTTTGCAATGCGCTGCACGGCATCGTCGTGTACTCCCTGTATATGAGCGGCGTTCGTCGGGTGACGAGCGCTGCCTACGAACTCGTCCGCCGCAGCGGGCAGTATGCACTGTGCACCCTGTGCATGGTCGTCGGCCAGGGTATCGCCCTGGTCATTAAGAACCCAAACCTCACACGAGGAGACAAGTCATGAAACATTCTTATAAGCACTGGGTGGCTGGCATTGCCCTGGCCACCCTCAGCATGACCGCAACGGCTGCAGACCCCATCAAAATCGGTTCCGTACTGTCGGCCACCGGGCCGGCCGCCTTTCTGGGTGATCCAGAGGTCAAGACCATGGAGATGTATGTTGACGCCATCAACAAGTCGGGGGGTGTACTGGGGCGCCAGCTGGAACTCATCCACTACGATGACGGCAGTGATGCCAACAAGGCCAACAGTTTTACCAAGCGTCTGATTTATGACGACAAGGTAGATGTGATTGTGGGTGGCACCACCACAGGATCCACCATGTCCATGGTGCCGCTTGTTGAAAAGACCGGGGTTCCATTTATTTCTCTGGCAGGCGCCATTGTCATTATTGACCCCGTCAAAAAATGGGTGTTCAAGACGCCTCATACAGACAGAATGGCCGCCGAGAAAGTCTTTAAGGACATGAAAAAACAAGG
Source organism: Alcaligenaceae bacterium (assembly GCA_013416395.1). Classification (GTDB taxonomy): domain Bacteria; phylum Pseudomonadota; class Gammaproteobacteria; order Burkholderiales; family Burkholderiaceae_B; genus Allopusillimonas. The sequence goes on along the minus strand of JACCEP010000001.1, from coordinate 420,314 downwards.
CATCTCAAAGATTGCCTTGCTCAGTGAAACCAGTGGCTTCGGTCAATCGGGGAAAAAAGAGGCCGAGCTGGTGGCGGGCGACAATGGTATCCAGATTGTCATTGAGGAGTCTTATGGGCCCAAAGACACCGATATGAGCCCGCAATTGACCAAGATGAAGAACAACCCGGATGTCCAGGCCGTGTTCATCTTTGGCATGGGCCAGGGGCCGGCGCTGGCCACTCGCAACTATCGCCAGCTTGGCATCAAACTGCCGCTTTATCATGCCCATGGGGTGGCTTCTGAAGAGTTCATCAAGCTTGCCGGCGATGCCGCCGAAGGAGTACGTTTGCCCGCTGCGGCCTTGATCGTGGCCGATAAGCTGGCAGACAGCGATCCGCAGAAGGCGGTCGTCACTGCTTATTCTAATGCGTTCAAAGAACGCTGGAAGACCGATGTGTCAACGTTTGGCGGCCATGCCTACGATGGCTTGATGATTGCTGTTGACGCCATGAAACGAGCCGGCACGACTGACAAGGCCAAGGTTCGCGATGCGATTGAACAGACCCACGGCTATATTGGCACCGGGGGCGTGGTCAACATGTCAGCGACAGACCATATGGGCCTGGACCTGAGCGCATTTCGTATGGTTGAGATTAAAAACGGTGACTGGACGCTCGTGGACTAAGCCAGAAGCGTTATGTTAGCCATTTTGATAACCCAGGGCTATCGACATACGGCGGCACACGGCCAGCAGGGCCTGTGCTGCCGTACCCTCAGCGCTAGCCTGGAGCGAAGACGCCGGCCCCACCAGGGTCAGTGCCAGCACCAGATGCCCTTGTGCATCAAACACCGGCGCACTGACCGCATTAATACCAACCACGTGTTCGCCTTCGACCACGGCCAGACCCTGAGAACGAATCTCGCGACGCAAGGCCGACGGAAGCTGTCGGTTTGCCTCATCGCCCCAGGCGGCAAACACACGTCCTGTCGCGGACGAACGCGCATCAAATGTGGCACCCTCATTGACGCTAATGGACATGGCCCGGCCCGGCTGACAGACCCGCACCGCCGTCGCGCCGTTTTGCCCCATGACCGCAACAAAACACGTTTCACCCACCGACAGGGCGAGCGCCTGCGCTTCTGCGCTGGCCAGACGGATGGGATCTTGATTTGCCAGCCACGACAGCGCCATATCCCGCATGGCCGGCCCCACACTGTACATACTGGTTTGAGGGTCTTGCACCACCCATCCTGCCCGCGCCAGGCTGATCAAATATCGATATGCCTTGGCGCGATGCATGCCCGCCTGTCTGGCGAGATCAGACAGGCCCACGGCCGTGCCTTGTTGCGCCAGGATATGGAACAGGGCCAGGCCCACTTCCACCGACTGGACGCCCTGGCCGGGCTCGCTGTTTTTGGTGTGCGTTATTTCATTTTTCATCTGCGTTCTGTTTTAACCCGAAACGCCACGCACAGTAATTTGTAAACCCAATTTTTTTGCGACGTAAAGTGCTTGACGCTTTAACTAGCCTGCTTTAATGTGTTATCAGAATCATAACAGCGTTACGTATAGAGTAACAGTAATTTCATTTTCCCCTTAGGAGAAAGGCATGAAGAACTACATCACATTTCCCTTGGCAGAAGGCATCCATACCCGTCAGGCACACTGCGACATCCCTGATGGTCTCTATGAACGAGAACATGGGCGTAACGGCTTTTTTGGCCCTGCCAGCCATATCCTGCACGCGCACAAGCCCACAGGGTGGACAAACTGGGAAGGCCCTTTTGAACTGACGCTGCTAGACCTGAACCGACTTGACAATGGCGAGGCCTGCCCGTGGAAGGCGCGCCGCTTCATGCACAACGCCAACACGCAGGTTTGCTTCTGGAAGTTCGGGGCCTCCATGCCTGACCTTGCCCGTAACGGCGATGGCGACATGATTCTGTTCTTTCATAAGGGTGAGGGCGAGTTCTTCTGCGATTACGGCCACATGAGCTATCGGGAGGGCGACTACATCAATATCCCGCGCGGTACCGTCTGGCGTCTGGAAACCAAGGTTCCCAATGAGGTGCTAACCATTGAAGCCACCGATGACCTGTTCATGCTGCCCGAGCGCGGCATTACAGGCCGCCATGCGCAGTTTGATCTGGCTGTTCTGGATACGCCCAAAATTGATGACGCCTTCAAGGATCAGCAGGGCGAGTTTGAAACACGCGTACGTGCAAAGCGCCTGCAGCAAGTTACGACGGTTACCTTCCCGTATAACTTTCTGGATGCCGTCGGCTGGCACGGCGATTGTGTACCCGTAAAACTGAACTGGCGCGACATTCGCGAACTGCTGTCTGATCGCTACCATTTGCCGCCCACGGTACATGCCACATTCTTGTCCGGCACCATTATTGTCTGCACCTTTGCGCCGCGCCCCATAGAAAGCGACCCCGGTGCCCTGAAGGTACCTTTCTTTCACAATAATGATGAATTCGACGAGTCCATTTTCTATCATCAGGGCAATTTTTTCAGCCGTGACAATATCAAGCCCGGCATGTTCACCCTGCACCCCTCGGGTTTTCACCACGGGCCACACCCCAAGGCTTTTGCCGCTGCCGCTGCCAACAACCAGGGCGAGCGCAAATACACAGATGAAGTGGCAGTCATGATCGACTCCCGTCATGCGCTTGAAGTCGACACCCTGCCCGACGGCGTCAAAATCCCCAACTACGCGGATTCCTGGAAGGAATAACGGCAGCAGCCCATGGGCTAAGAGTCCATGGGCCTTGCTCTTCTGTGTGTCATGCAGCGTCTGGCTGTCTGTCAGGATGAGCCGCCTGAAAGGCCGGCAATGATTCGCAGTACTCGGTAATGCGGGCAATGGTTGGATATGCCGACACGTCCACATCAAAACGTCTGGCGTTATATACCTGCGGTACCAGGCAGCAGTCTGCCATGCCTGGCGTGTCACCATGGCAGCACAGCCCTGTATCCGGAGACTGAAGCTGGGCTTCGAGCGCCTCAAAGCCCAACGCGACCCAATGCCGATACCATTGATCACGCCCAGCCTGTTCCACCTGCAGTTCGTTTGCCAGCCAGCGCAGCACCCGCAAATTGTTCAGCGGATGGATGTCGCAGGCCACGTGCAGCGCCAGTGCCCGCACGCGGGCGCGTGCCAGTGTGTCCGCAGGCAATAGCGCGGCCTCGGGGTAGGCCTCGTCCAGGTATTCCATGATTGCCAGAGATTGAGTTAGCACATGGTTGTTCTCAACGTATGCCGGCACCAGGCCTTCGGGATTGCGGTGTCGATATTCTGGCGTATGCTGCTCGCCGCCATGACGCAGCAGGTGAATAGGCACAACCTGATATTCCAGCTCTTTGAGAGCCAGTGCAATCCGAACCCGATAGGCGGCCGAGCTGCGAAAATAAGCGTAGAGTTCTCGCATAATGTCATGCTTCCTTGCGTTGAGTAATTGTCAGTGCAATTACGTCGAAAAAATCCCTACCCTGCGCGCTTTCCATGTGGAAACGAGCTTGGTTCTTAACGTGCATGGTTGGCGTGATGCGCTGTCGGTTTTCAGTCGTCACGCCTATGCAAACTTCGTGCGCCCGGGTTGCATGGCCGGGTGTGGGATACGGGCCCGCGTCTGCGGAACCCGTAGTCAATCGCTTATTTCAGTTCGTTCATCACTTGGTCAAACAAGTCTTGGCCCACATCGGGCGTGAACATCTTCCATACAGGCTGCACTCGCTCACGCATGCGCTCGCGTTCGGCATCGCTGACGTCGTTGATTTTCATGCCGTGCTTGGCCATGGCCTCTCTGGCCGAGTCTGACTGCGCACGTGCAACCTCACGCTGGTACACGCGCGCTTCAAAGGCGGAGTCTTTGACGATTTTTTGCTGTTCGGGGGTGAGCTTGTCCCAGAATGCCTTGGAGGCCAGTGGGATAAACGCCCCGTAGCTGTGTTGCGTGATGGACAGAAACTTTTGCACTTCATAAAGCTTGAGCGCAGCAATTACCGCGTTGGGCGTTCCCTGACCGTCAATCGTATGGGTTTCCAGTGCTGTATAAAGCTCGGGAACAGCCAGAGGCACTGGGTTGGCACCCAACGCTTTGATGGTTTCCTGGGTGATGCGCGCCTGGATAGAGCGGAACTTCAGTCCCTCAAAATCTTCGACCTTGGCAATAGGATGCTTGTTATTGGTGGCATTGAAAAAACCATTTTCCCAGTAAGCCAGGCCCACCAGACCGTGGGCGGGAAGGGTGGTCAGCAGTTTATCGCCGACCGGGCCGTCCAGTACTTTATCAGCCTCGGCACTGTTCTTGAACAGGAAAGGAAAATCGAGGATTTCATAGGCTTTCACCATGCCCGTGAGCGTAGTGGTTTGCGGTACGGTAAATTCGATGGTGCCGCCCTGCAAGGCTGATGTCACTTGAACATCATTGCCCAGTGCACCGCTGTAATAGGGTTTGATCACAATTTCACCATTGCTTTTCTGTTTGACCAGTTCAGCAAATTTGGCCACGCCCTGGCCCTGATGCGATTTTTCGGGCAGTGTTACCGCAAATTTGGCGGTGACAACAGCCCAGGCAGAGCTGGACAGTGTGGCAGCCAGCAGGCCAGCCAGTAGTGAAGTACGTATTTTCATTGAAGTCTCCTCGGGTGTAATAAGCGGGGGCGCATTAGCGCCACCATTGGGCAGGCACAGTTACCAGTGGCGGGTACACAATCAAGGCGACCAGCAACAACATCAGGGCCAATAAGAAAGGGGCGATGCCTCGTGCTGCTTGTGCCAGTGTGACTTTGCCGATCGAGCTTATGACGTTGAGCACGACACCAACAGGCGGCGTGATCATGCCAATAGAGCAGTTCATAATAAACACGACACCAAAATAAACAGGGTCGATATCGGCTGCCTTGACGATGGGCATAAACACAGGCGTGAAAATCAAAACCACGGGGATAAAGTCCAGCACCATCCCCGCAAAAAACACCACCACCATCATCGCTGCCATCAAAACCATAGGGTTATCGGACAGCGTGGTGAGCCAATCGCCAACCTGGCCCGAAATATCGGTAATGGTGATCATGTAAGACGCGATCATGGCCAGCGCGGCCAGTAGCAGCACCACCGATGTCGTGCGTGCGGTGGTCAGCAGGCACTCGTAAATCGTGCCCCATGTCAGTTCGCGATACACCACCAGGCCCACAAATAGCGCATAGGCCGCAGCCACAACCGCGGACTCTGTTGGTGTGAAGATACCGAAGCGCAGGCCGCCGATGATGATAACGGGCAGCATTAAGGCCCAGATACCCTTGCCCAGCAAGGGCAGACGATGACTCCAGGGCACGCGGGGTGACACGGCAACCTGCTGGCGATGCGAAACTATCCACCAGGCGGTAATCAGAAACAGCCCCATCAGCACGCCAGGCACAATACCGGCCAGAAACAGCCGCGTAATAGAAACGTTGGCCACTACCCCGAAGATCAGAAAGCCAATGGAAGGGGGTATGACCGGCGCAATAATGCCGCTTGCCGCCATCAGCCCGCAAGCACGGGCCGGGTTATAGCCCGCCTGGCGCATCATGGGCACCAAAATGGCCGCCAGCGCCGCTGTGTCGGCCACGGCAGAGCCCGAAAGGCTGGCAAGCAAAATGCCGGCAAAAATGGCAACGTACCCAAGACCGCCGCGCAAATGGCCCACAAAGGCTCCGGCCATGTCGACAATGCGTTTCGACAAGCCGCCTGCATTCATGAACTCACCGGCCAAAATAAAGAATGGCACGGCCATCAGCACAAAGTTGTCAGCCCCGGCGATGGCATTTTGCACCACAATTTGCGAATCAAACTGGCCTGTTACCAGCATGAGGGCGATGCCTGCATACATCAGCGCAAAAGCAATCGGCAGGCCGATCATAATCAGGCCCAGCAACGTCGCCAGAAACACGAGTGCGGTCATGGCTTGTCTGCCTGCTGATCAGGGCGGTTGGAAGACATCCGATCGGCATGGCTTTCGATACGATCAGCCAGGTCTTCAGTCAGCGCGTCATCAATTCCCAGCCAGGCACGTCGAATGTTGTTGCACACAGGAAAGATCATTGCAATTCCAAATACAAGTGCAACCGCATACAGCCAGCCATAGGAAATCCCCATGACCGGATAGAAGTTACCCAGGTTGATGCGCATCTGTGCCCACCCGCCCACGATAAACATGCCGCAACCGATCAAAATCAGCACACCGGTGAAGACCACGAGCAGGCGACGCAATCTCGGGCCGGCCAGGCGCTGCAATGAATCAAAACCGATATGGGTGCGTTGAGCCGATGCCAGGACGGCACCCATAAAGATTAGCCAGACAAACAGCAGGCGGGACAACTCCTCAGAGATGGCAATGCCAGAATTAAACCCATAACGCAGGATCACATTGCCAAAGACCAGCACGCCCATGATGACGAGCGCGGTGACGATTAACACTTCAAAGGTGCGAGTCAGCAGGCGAGCAATACGTTCAAGCATGATTGCCCCGCAAAGTCAGATACTGCATGGATTTGTCTCCGGTCGACTGGCTTCTGGCGATTTTTTTCTATTAGAGCCAGATTCGAGATATCATTCAAACAGTTTTTTCCCATGTATTTATAGGAAATTATGATGGAAGTCACTTTGCGTCAACTCCGTGCCTTCGCTGCGCTGGCCCGCACAGGTGGCTTCACGCGCGCTGCCGAATCGCTTCATATCACGCAATCGGCCCTCAGCGGCCTGATCAAAGAGCTGGAAAACCAGCTGGGTGTAAGACTGGTGGATCGCAGTACGCGACGCATCCGCTTATCGGAAGTGGGGCGCGAATTTCATTCTGCGACCACCCAGGTATTGCGCGATCTGGACGCCGCCGTCGAAAACGTGGACAACCTTAAACGCCTGCGTCGCGGTATTGTCCGGATTGCTGCACCACAGCTTATGTCCAGCACGCTGGTACCCGAGGTCATTGCAGGGTTTCGGCAGGCTTATCCAGATGTGCGCATTCATTTGGTGGACTGTGCCGTCGAAACCGTGATCGCGCAAGCACTGCGCGGCGAGGTGGACATCAGCATTGGCCCTCAGCGTGAAGCGGTGGCCGAGCTGGTCGCAGATCCCCTGTTTGACTTGCCCTTTATGGCTGTTTTCCCGCCTGGCCACCCGCTCGAGGCCAACAGCCGCATCGCCTGGGCAGATCTGGTTCGATACCCTTTAATTTCACTACAGGGCCAGTTTACCGATCGGCTGTCCATGGATTTACAAGGTATTTCAGCCGTGCCGCCCATACGGCCCACCCATGAGGTTGCCTTTATGAGTACCGCCCTCAGCATGGTCAACTCGGGCTTGGGTGTGACCACGTGCCTGCCTTATGCCCAGACACTGGTAGACCTGTATGGCTTAAGAATGCGCCCGCTGGCAGATCCAGAAGTTCGCCGCCAGTTTTTTGTTTATCACCGGCAACACGCCAGCCTGCCTCCAGCCGCAGAGGCGTTTGTGCAATACCTGCATGAACATATCCGGCAGCGGGCCTGGGGTAGCGCCACCCCATAAGCTGACCAGGCTTACCAGCGCTTATTTGTTGCTCGGATTGCGCTGCCCCCTGACTCGCGGGTTCTTATACGATGGGGCATGTCTTTCTGCTTCCTATAAAATCTGTCAGGCAGCTTGTGCAAAATTCGTTTCAAGGCCAGTCAAACATGGGCGATGCCCAATTTAGTCTCAGAAAAATCGCCATCCCCGCATTTGGGCCTACCGTACTGTTCGGGCTGGGCAACGGTGCAGTGTTGCCTGTCATTGCGCTGAGCGCACGTGATATGGGGGCATCGCCCGCCATGGCAGGCGTGGTGGTGGCGCTCATCGGGCTGGGTTCGCTTACTGGCAACATCCCCGCCGCGCTGCTCACATCGCGCATTGGCGAGCGCAAGGCCTTGATCGGGGCTTCTATCCTTACCATTGTGGCATTGCTGCTCTGTGTGTTCGCAGTCCATCCCGCCATGCTGGCGCTGGGCACATTGATGATAGGGCTGGCGACGTCGGTGTTTTATCTTGCCCGTCAAACCTTTCTCATTGAGGCGGTACCATTTGCGTTGCGCGCGCGCGCTCTGTCGACGCTGGGCGGCACGCATCGCATAGGTATGTTTGTGGGGCCATTTGCCGCAGCGGGTGCCATGCATTTTATGGGGCTATCGGGTGCGTATTGGGTTGCCATTGTGGCGTTGATTGGCGCCGGCATACTTTCATTTGCCGTGCCCGAGCTTGAACTGGCGCCCGGGCAAGGCGCGGGCCTTGCGATCAAGCCCAAAATGGCGACCATGGCTGTGACGCATGCCAAGGTGTACCTGACACTGGGTGTGGGTATTTTGCTCATCAGCGCCATGCGGGCCGCCCGGCAAATTGTCATCCCTTTGTGGGCTGATAGCATTGGCCTGAGCCCGACTGCGACCGCGCTTATTTTTGGCGTTACTTCTGCCGTTGATATGCTGATGTTTTATCCGGCAGGCAAAATCATGGACGAATACGGGCGCTTGTGGGTGGCGTTGCCCTGTACCCTGCTCATGGGCCTGGCGCTCGCTCTTATGCCACTCACGACCAGCCTGGCTCCCTTTGTCATGGCATCGATGCTGCTTGGGTTTGGCAACGGCTTTGGCTCGGGCATTGCCATGACCCTGGGCGCCGATGCTTCGCCGCCAACAGGCCGTACCGAATTTTTGGGTATATGGCGCCTGATCAGCGATGTCGGCACCAGTGCCGGCCCTTTTCTGCTTTCGGGTATGACAGCGCTGGTGTCGCTGGGCGCCGGTATTGTTGTCACCGGCAGCTTTGGTTTTCTGGCCGCCGCGCTCTTTTGGCGCTGGTTGCCACATATCAGGCCTTCGGAGGCTGATCGCACGTGAATATTCGCACACTCACCCTGATGCTCGCCGGCCTGGCCATGCTGGGGCCTTTCGCTACTGATACCTATCTGCCTTCGTTTCATAGCATAGGCGAAGACTTTCAGATCAGTCAGGCCCTGGTGCAGCAAACACTCAGTATTTATCTGTCGACGTTTGCCTTCATGAGCCTGTTTTACGGCACCTTCTCCGACAGTTTCGGGCGGCGTCCCGTGATTTTGTTTTCGCTCATTCTGTTTGCCATCGGCTCGGTGGGCGCTATGTTGGCCCCCAGTTTTGGCTGGCTGCTGTTCTTCCGAGGCCTGCAGGGGGCGTCTGCCGGTGCGGGACGGGTTGTTGGGATGGCGATTGTGCGCGACAAGTATCACGGCGCCGAGGCTCAGAAGCTGTTTGCCAATATCACCATGGTGTTCAGCCTTGCACCGGCCATCGCCCCGGTGGTGGGCGGGTATGCCAATTCGCTGACCGGCTGGCGAGGCACGTTTGGCCTGATGGTAATTATTGTTGCCATACTGATCGCCATGTGTGTGCGTTGGCTGCCCGAAACCCTGACGCCGGAGCACCGGCAGCCACTACACGTGGGCAATATATTTCGCAACTACATCAAGGCATTGATGCATCCGCCATTTCTTTTGGCCATTCTTGCCGTAGGCTTTGCGTTTTCGGGTTTTGCCCTGTACATCTCGTCGGCGGCAAGCTTCATCATGAACATACTGGGCCTGCCAGACACCGCGTTTGCATGGCTGTTTTTACCGTTTATCAGCGGGGTGGTCATCGGCTCGATGTTTAGTTCGCGCAATGCGGGCCGTATTGCGCCTGCCCTGTTGATACGCGCTGGCCTGGGCATCATGACGCTGGGTGCCGTCCTGAACGTGTTGTACAACGCCATGTCGGTTGCCGCCGTGCCCTGGGCCGTAATACCCATTTTTATCTATGCTGTCGGCATGTCGGTAGCTTTGCCGGGCATGACGGTGGTAACTCTGGGCAGTTTTCCAAGTATGCGCGGCCTGGCTTCGTCATTGCAAAGCTTTGTGCAAATGTTTATTTTTGCGCTGGTATCGGGCCTGTTAGCGCCGCTGCTGTTTCACAGCGCGCTGTTGCTGGCTCTGGGTATGGGCTGCAGCGCAGTGCTATGCATTAGTCTATGGTGGTTCAGCATGAACTGGGAACGCCTTCGTGGCGGTCGAGCAACTGAAGACAAATCATAAATTTTTGCACGATGTACTCACGAGTATAAGGTGGTCTAAGCTAGGCCTTTCACCGCATTCAGGGCGTTTGCCAGTGCGCAGAAGTTCTGTTGCCAGGGCTTACAGTTGTCTTTGGTGCTACACAGTTTGAGCAGCCGGGACCTATCGTGCGACCCCGGCAAACACGATGGCCTGCATCGTCGCGTCGCGAACGATGAACACGATGGCGTTCAACTGGGTGGAGTAAGTCATGGATGAACGGTTTGGCGGTGCTCCGCCACTAACAGACAAGGAGACAATCAAATGAAAAAACGTACTCTGGGCAAGCGTGGACTAGAAGTATCGGCTATTGGCCTGGGTTGTATGGGGCTAAGTTCCGGCTACGGGCCTGCAGCCAATAAAGAAGATGCGATCAAGCTGATCCGCACCGCGTTCGATCGCGGCGTAACCTTGTTTGACACGGCAGAGGTGTATGGAAAGGGTGCAAATGAAACCTTGCTGGGAGAAGCGCTTGAACCGTTTCGCGACCAGGTCGTAATCGCCACCAAGTTCGGCTTTAAGGAAGGTGATAGCAGCAAGGGTCAAGACAGTCGGCCCGAGCGTATTCGCGAAGTTGTCGAGGCTTCTTTGAAGCGCTTGCGCACTGACCGCATTGACTTGTTCTATCAGCACCGTGTTGATCCTGATGTACCCGTCGAAGACGTTGCAGGTGCCGTTAAAGACCTGATTGAGCAGGGCAAGGTTGCCCATTTCGGAATGTCTGAGGCAGGGGCGGATTCGATCCGACGTGCTCATGCCGTACAGCCATTAACGGCACTGCAAAGCGAGTACTCGTTATGGTGGCGTGAACCTGAGAAAGCGGTTTTTCCTTTGCTCGAAGAGCTTGGTATTGGCTTTGTGCCGTTCAGCCCACTGGGCAGAGGCTTTCTGACCGGCGCCATTGATGCGTCAACGCACTTCGATCAATCTGATTTCCGTAATGGCATACCTCGGTTTTCTGAAGAAAACCGCAAAGCCAATCAAGGTTTGGTGGACGCTATCAAACAGATTGCTGCCAGTCTGAACGCCACGCCTGCCCAGGTCGCGCTTGCCTGGCTGCTCGCGAAAAAGCCGTGGATTGTTCCCATCCCTGGCACGACGAAAGTGCATAGGCTGGAGGAAAACACGGGTGCAGCAGCCATTGCGCTGACTGCTGACAACTTGCGTCAGATCGACGACGCCGTGTCGAAGATTGCAGTGCAAGGGGAACGTTACCCCGCACACCTGCAGGCACGCGTGGGTAAGTGATGTGCAATGAGGCCTGACACACCCGTGTCAGGCGGCATTGATACGCGGTTGCAATGAATATAAAGATAAAACGGTTTACCGCACAAACGACGGCAAATACAGGCTGATGGCCGGAAACGCGATCAAAATGGCGATCCGGAAAAAATCGCTGACCACAAACGGCATGACGCCCCGGAAAATGGTCGGTGTAGAAACATTGGGCAAGACACCACGCAACACGAAAACATTCATGCCGAAGGGCGGCGTAATAAAACTGATCTCAGTCACGGTAACAACAATAATGCCAAACCAGATCAAATCGAAACCAAGTGCCTGAACCAGCGGATAAAAAACCGGCACGGTCAGCAGTATCATCGACATGCTTTCCAGTACACATCCCAGCACGATGTAGATCAGGCAAATAATCACAATCACGACCAGCGGGTTCAGCTGAAAATGCTCGACGGCTTCCAGAAGGTCTTGGGGCAGCGACGTAAAGTTGATGAAATTGGCGAGCATAAGCGCGCCTATCATCACCATAAAGATCATGCCTGTGGTTTTGGCTGACTCAACAACAACTTCAACAAAGCCAGCCCAGGTCAGAGACTTTCGAAAAAGCGCAAACAAAAACCCCAAAAATGCGCCGATGCCTGCGGCTTCAGCGGGCGTAAACACACCACCGTAAATGCCGCCCATCAGCATGGCGATGAGCGCAAGCACGGCCCAGACTCGAGCAAGTGCTTGCCGAATTTGCGGCCAGGTGCTGCGTTCACCTTTTGGGCCCGCCTTGGGGTCGCGCCGCACAACCCAGTTCACGGCAAGCAGGTAACAGCAGATGGCAACGATACCGGGCAAAACCCCGGCCGCGAACATCTTGCCTATGCTTTGCTCGGTAAGCAGGCAGTACACGACCATGATGATGGAGGGTGGGATCAGAATGCCCAGGGTACCCCCGGCGGCGATGGAACCCGTGGCAAGCTCCTCGCTATAACCTAGCCTGCGCATTTCAGGGTAGGCCACCTTGGCCATGGTGGCGGCGGTCGCCAGGCTTGAACCGCATATGGCACCAAAGCCGCCGCAGGCGAGTACGGTCGACATGGCCAGCCCGCCTCGTCTATGCCCAAGCAGGGCGTGGGCGGCTGCATACAGCTCGCGCGACATGCGTGACTTCGTGACGAAGTTGCCCATCAAGATAAAGAGCGGCAGCACCGAAAGCAGATACTGGAATCCGCTTTCGTAGATAACTGACCCTGCCATGGCATAGGCCGAGTTCCAGTTGCGCAGCAGACCCAGTCCAATAAAGCCGACCAGGGCCATGGCGAAGGCAACGGGCACGCGCGCAAAAACCAGCACAAGCATCGCCGCCAGCGCGATCAAAGATTCAGTCATAAGTTGGCGTGTCCTGCAGTTGCCCGGGCGGGGAAAATAGATTGATAAGCTGATAGACAGCGTCCAGGGCCAGCAGAACCGCCATGAAATACACGAACGGAGCGAGCGGTATGTGCAGTAATGGCGTGATGTCGCCGTAGTCTGCCGTACTGCGCGCCTTTTGCAGCGTGACCCAGGTCAGGAAGCCGCTGACCACCGCAGCAATCACGGCGGCCAGCCTGTCCTGGGCCCGCAACATGGCGGGAGACATAAAATGGCTGAAGCTGTCGACGGTAATGTGACCGTGTACCCGCGTCATCAGCGGAATACTCGAAAAAATCACGGTTATCATCATCAGCTCAATCAGTTCAACAGTGCCCGAGACGGGACGGTTCAGCAAATAGCGTCCCGCCGCGTCGACCACCGTCAACAGACTCATGCCACACAGGCCAAGCACGGCTATGGTTTTAAGTGCCGCGACAATGGCGCGATTCAGCAAATGCATCAAGTGCCCGCGTCAAGCTTCTTGATTTCTGCGCGGAAGGAATCCAGCGCGGCCTGGCCATCAATGCCTTTGTCTGCAGCGGCTTTTAACCATGTCTGTTCGAAGCCCTTGGTTCTCTCGCGTACGGCGTTCACGAAGGTTTCGTCAGCCTTGATCAGGTTGATCTGGTCGCTATGCATGACCTTCTGGCCTTCGATGTCATGCTTGTCCCAGGCCTTGCCAGCGAGCTCAGCCAGATGGCGCCCGGACAACTTGAGCAACGCTTGCTGGTCTTCTTTGGAAAGCTTATCAAAGGCGTCGGGGTTCATGATGACGGCATGCGTATCAGAGTAGAGTCCGCCAGGGAACACCGTCGCGTTTTTTATGATGGCATCGAGCTTGAAGGACACCAGCGATTCTGCAGGAAAGAATACGCCATCGACCACCCCCATGCTTAGCAGCTCATACGACTCAGGAGCGGGCTTGGCGATAGGGTTGGCACCGACAGCCTTGGCCACATCGGCCGCCATGCCTCCACCCACGCGTACCTTCAACCCCTGGAAGTCATCGATACTGTCGACCGGTTTGCTGGTCGTAAAGACAATGCCCGGGCCGTGTGCATACATGCCCAGCAAGCGTACCCCTTTGTGTTCGTCGGCCTTGAGCAGGTATTTTTCATACGTGTCCCAGGCTGCTATGGAGCGTGACGTGGCTGTGTCGCCCGAAAAGGGCATGACGGCGAACTTGGTAAGTTCGAACCTGCCCGGATAGTAAGCGTGCGAGACGAACGTAATGTCGACCAGCCCATCACGCACGGCGTCAAAATGGCCGGCCGGGTTGGTGACGGGTTTTGGAAGAATACGAAGGGTCACGCGGCCATCCGTGGCCTTCTTGATTTCTTCACCCCAAGGGACGAGAAAATCCGCGACGACGGCGTGGGTTGGCGGTAGCCAGCTTGATACGGTTAACTGCACGTTCTTTGCATGAACGGCGAGCGGCGCAGCCAGCGTGGCGCCCGCGATCAGGGCGGCAGCAAAAGGTTTGTACATGGCGTCTCCTCAGGTGTGTTGTTAGTTATGGGTTTAAATTGCGCTACTTGGGTGCTGCAATGCCTGCGCATTACTGCAGGCGCGATCTATCAGGTTGTCCAGGCTTACATCATGGTGAAACCCCGCCTTGTCGGCAGCGGGGGTGTGCAAAGGCGGCAAACGGCCAAATTGGGCTTCGATATCGGGCTTGGGCGCATAGCTGACCAGGGGCGACGATGCGCCTTCGGTGCGCGCATCAAACGCGGCCACGATCTCGGCGATAGATGCACGCAACGCGGGCAGTGTCCACACGATATGGTCGCCTGCCGGCTGGGCACCCAGTGCGGCCGCATGCAGCAGGTTGTCTACACAGCACTGCACAGACATCAACCACAGCGTGGCATCTGGGCTGACAGGCATGGTGCAGGGCTGCGAGTGCAGCAGTGACCGGATCAAATCGCTGGAGAACAACGACCAGGCACCGTTGGATGCCGGCGGCCTGGGCACAATAGCCGGCAAGCGTACTGCACGGCCATTAATATGACCCCGCCGCGTATAGTCGGCCAGCAAAATCTCCATAGCCTGTTTGTGTGCCCCATAGCTTAGTGCAGGGGCCAGAGGCGTGTCGTCGTTGATCTCATCAGGAAGTGGCGCACCGAAAACCGCGATACTGCTGGTAAACACCACGGTGGGGCAGTTGCCCTGTCGGCGCAGATGCTCGAGCAACTGAATCGGGGCTAGCAGGTTAGTCTCCAGCCCCTGCTCGAACGCCAGTTCGGCACGACCACTGGCAATACTGGCAAGATGGAATACAACGTCGGGCTTGGGATCCATGGCTGTCGCCAGCGTCGCCGGATCGGCAATGTTGCCCGCAAGGCAGTACACGCGCGGGTCGGCGGGTGGCTTATCAAAGGCGATGTCACACAAGACAATGCGGTCAATGGCGCCGTGGCCAGGCAGGTTTTGCATGCTGCACAGGCGTTCGGTCAGGGCCTGGCCGATATAGCCATTTGCGCCGGTGAGTAAAATATTCATGGCCGCGCTTCGTCAAGCAGTGCGTAATAGTCATCGCGCCACGCCAGGCCCGTCTGGGCGTCAATAATTGGCGTGTATTCACAGCCAATCCAGCCGTCGTAGCCTGAGCCTGCCAGCAGGCTTAAGGCTGATCGCACGTGTGGGTCAGACAGGTCAGGCTCATGTCGGCCCAACGGGCTTGCAAACTGCACGTGGTGCACCAGTGGCAACAGTTTGCCCAGCTCTGCGGGCAGGTCCAGGCCCTCGCACTGGCTGTGGTAGAAATCAAACTGCAGGCGTACCGAAGGGTGGTCAACGGCCTGAATAATGTCGGCGGCCTGCTCGGGCAAATAATAGAAATAGCCAGGCATATCGTGGCGATTCAGGGCTTCAAGCGTAAGGGTCACGTCAAATTCTGTAGCAAGCGTAGCGGCCAGCCGCAGGTTGTGGATCAGCGTGCGGCGGGCTTGTGTGCGGTTGATGTCTGGTTCAACCATACCTGCCATAACATGAAGGCTGCGACAGCCTGTCGCCTCGCATACTGCCAGTGCTCGTCGCAAGGCCCGCATAAACTCTGCCTCGCGGCCGGGCAGGCACGCTAGTCCCTTTTCACCCTTGGGGCCTAGTGGCGTATTGATCAGTGCAAGCGTCAGGCGCTTCTTTCTTAGCTGATAGGCGAGTTCATCTACCTCGATGTCATACGGAAACAGAATTTCCACACCCGTAAAGCCATCCCGCACGGCGCAGGCCATACGCGATGAAATAGGCAGGTTGGGGTAGAGCAGGGAGAGATTGGCAGCGAGTTTCATGGTGTGGCACCTGGGTTGTTCGTGGCATTAAGATGAGTACTGTCATCGAGCTGCGTTGACGCACCTGTTTTGTCCGGCCAGGCAACGCGAACGATTTCGGACAGATCGGCGGAGCCCAAGCCTTGGTTGGCCGCCTCACGAAAACTGGCCAGTACGGCATCAAGGCCACGCAGCGAGACTCCACTTTCAGTGGCCAGGCTGGCGATGTTTTCCACGTCCTTGAGCATGGTGGATACCGTGCCCATAGGACGATCGATGGGGCCCGTCATGCGAGGCACAAAGGTTTGCAGCAAAACTGAGTCGGCCCAGCCCCCAGCCAGTGCTGTATTCAGAATGGACGCATTAACGCCACTTTTCTGTGCCAGCGCAACGGCTTCGGCGATGGCGTTAATGGTGGACGCCACGATGGTCTGGTTGCATAGCTTGGCGATCTGCCCGGCGCCTGTCTCGCCGACATGCGTGATGCGGCCCGCATAGGCCTGCATGAGTGCTGTCGTCGCTCGCACGGCTTGCTCACTGCCGCCTGCCATGATGGATAAGGTACCTGCAGATGCGCCCGCAACGCCACCCGACACTGGTGCGTCGACCCATAGGCGGCCTCCGCGCTTCGCGAGTCGTGTCGCAAACACGCGGGTGGCAGCGGGCGATATGCTCGAATGGTCGACCAGCCAACTGCCCGACCCATTTTGTATGCCCTTGTCGCCAAATACCGTGGTTTCCACGGCAGCTTCATCGGTGAGGCAAAGGAAGACAGCTGCTGCGTTTTGGGCCGCCGCCTGGGGCGAGTCGACGACGATGGCACCATCGGCCGCCAGTGCCTGGGCTTTTTCAGGGCTGCGGTTCCACACGCGCACGCGATAGCCCGCCGCAAGCAGACGGCGCACCATGGGTGCACCCATAAGGCCTGTGCCGCAAAACCCAACGACGCCGCTCATTCTGACTCCGGTGTTTCGTAGGGCCAATCTACCGCGCCTGAGTGCGTGACGGCGCCTGTGTGGGCGGGGCGTACCAGCAGGGCGTACTTTTCAAGTGCGCCCGCCAGCCTGACGCGGGGAGGTGGCTTATAGCTGGCCCTGCGCTGATCGAACTCTTCATCTGTCAGCTCCACATCCAGTCGCTGAGTATCTGCATCGATGTGGATGATGTCCCCATTTTGTATGAGACCAATGGGGCCGCCTGCTGCGGCTTCTGGTCCAACATAGCCTATGCATAGCCCGCGGGTGGCACCGGAAAAGCGTCCGTCTGTCAGCAGGGCGACTTTCTCGCCCATACCCTGACCATACAGCGCTGCCGTGACGCTAAGCATCTCGCGCATTCCTGGTCCGCCCTTGGGGCCTTCATTGCGGATGACCAGTACCTCACCCGGCTCGTAGGCATGCTGTGAAACGGCCTTCATACAGGCATCTTCGTTTTCGAACACCCGAGCAGGGCCGGAGAATTTAAGCGACTTGAGCCCAGCAATCTTGAGCAGTGCGCCTTCCGGGCTGAGATTGCCTTTCAGCACTGTGACGCCGCCTGAGGCATGGATTGCTTTCGAGCACGGCCGCACAACCTCTCCATCGGGATCGGGGGCGTCTGCCAGGGCCTCGCGCAATGTGCGTCCATCCAGTGTCAATACGTCGCCGTCAATATAGCCGCCCTCAAGCAGGGCCTTGAGCACCACCGGTACGCCGCCTATCTCATGCAGATCTCGCGCCAGAAAGCGCCCGCCAGGCTGCAGGTCCGCGATCAGGGGTGTGCGCTGGAACACGCGCGCAACGTCATCAAGCGTGAACGCAATACCTGCTTCGTGAGCAATCGCCGGGATATGCAGGGCGGCGTTAGTCGAACCACCCGTCGCAGCGACGGCAGCGCAGGCGTTTTCCAGGCTGGCGCGCGTGACCAGATCGCGGGGTAGTGGGCCGCCTGTTTCGATGGTGCGCATAACTTGCTCACCTGCACGCTGGGCGATAGACAACCGTTCGCTATATACATTGGGCAGCATGGCGGAACCCAGCATTGACAACCCCAATGCTTCACCCACCATGGCCATGGTGTTGGCCGTGAACTGCCCCGGACAGGAACCCGTGGACGGCAGACAGCTGCGTTCCATAAGGTTTAGATCCTCGCGCGTCATTTCGCCCTGCTGAACGCTGCCCACGGCTTCAATGGTGTCAAGAATGGTGGCCTGCTTGCCCAAGGCAAAGCCGGGCAAGGTGGCGCCGCCGTAAAGGAATACGCCCGGTACATTAACGCGAACCAGCGCCATCATCATGGCCGGCAATGTTTTGTCGCAACCGGCCAAAGCGACCAGACCATCATACGCATGGGCCCGCACCACAATCTCTACGCTATCGGCGATGGTTTCTCGCGACACCAGGCTCATGCGCATGCCACTGTGGTTCATGGATGTGCCGTCTGATACGGAGATGGTGGAGAAACTGACGGGCACCCCGCCGCCAGCGGCGACGCCCAGGCGTGCCCGGTCAGCCTGCGGCGTCAACCCCATTGAGCAAGGCGTGTTATCGCCCTGCGTGCTGACAATGCCAACAATGGATTTTTGCATGGCAGCGTCATCAAAACCGGTACCTCGCAGAAATGCGCGATGGGGTGCGCGCGTGAGCCCATCGGTGACCATGCGGGAGCGGTGCTTATGGAGGGTCATTCCTGTTTCCTGAATAAATCAAATGAATATGCGTCGAGATTACTGGGGCGGCCATGCAGCCCAAAGCTTGTCGAAGGCCCAACAGACGTCATTCGCCATGGCTTGCTGTGCGGCCTGTGCATCGCCACGGGCGATCGCATCGACGATGGCGGCATGAAATTCTGAAATGGGACGCTCTTCAGAATGCATGAGCTGCCGTGTTGCGCGCAAATAGGGGCCAGACTGCAGCCAGAGGCTTTCTATGGTGGCCAGCATGGAGTCCGAACGTGCTGTCTTATAGATGAAGAAATGAAATCGCTGGTTATGCTCCAGGCCTTCCCGTATCGAGTCTGCCCGAGACAGAGACTGCCCGATCTGGCTGGCCAGACCGCGTAAGGTATCGAGCTCGTCGGCAGTAATGTGTTCAACTGCCCATGCAGTAACCGTGCCTTCAATCAACACGCGGGCACGACGAATGTCCTCGAGGCGTTCTCTGGAAATCATCGGCACCTGCATCGACCGGCTTTTCATGGGTTCGACGGCACGTTGTGCGGCCAGACGACGCAAGGCTTCACGCACAGGCATCGCACTGGTACCGAAAGCATTGGCCAGTTCCTGGATGCCCAATACCTCTCCCGCAGCGTAGTCTCCCCGCATAAGATGATCCCGCAGACGGCGGTAGACGGCCTCGTTGATAGAGGTGTGCTCAAGAGAGGTCAGTTCAGGGTTGGAGGTCACTTTGATCTTTGATCAAACATCAAAGGTCAAAGCGTAAACAATTATTGCATTTTTAGCCGCTAGGGATTGCCCTTATTTCATTGCTGCCTTGTATGCACTGGCGGATACGAATTAATCGGGTCCACCTTCTCCCAGGTCCCAGTAAATGCCAGTCATACCCACTAAGCCCTCACGCAACACGGCAGGCGGCAAATGCTCATTGGGCGCATGCTGCGAGCAACCCGGATAAGAATGTGGCACCCACACAGTGCGCAGGCCCAGTACGTCGGTGAAGATATCGTTGGGCAGCGAGCCGCCAAGATTTGGCAGAATCGCGGGCTTCTTGCCGGTGCTGCGCTCCAGCGAGTCTGCCGTCCACTTCACCCATTTGTCATCGGGATCGATGCGAGTGGCCTGAAACATGTCTTCTCCCGTGGATTCGATGCGCACCATGGGAAATCCCTGTCTGTCCAGATGACGCCTCAAGGCCGGCAGAATCTGCTCAGGGTCTATGCCCACCACGAATCGCAACTGGCAGCGTGCCCAGGCTCGGGGCGGTATGGCGTTGACCGGCGTCTCCGGATTGCCGGTCTTGAATGCCAGCACCTCGAACGAACACCAGCCAAAAACGCGTTCGGCGGGTGACAGGCCGGGCTCGCCCCAATCGGGTTCTATTTTTGGTCCATTTTCACCGCCGTCCACTTCGCAATCGGCCAGGGCGCGGCGAACAGAATCGGGCAGTTCCCGGGGCACCCACTCCGGGATGCGGATTTGACCCGTGGCTGACACAATGCTGGCGATGGCGTGGGCCAGCTGGATGCCGGGGTTGGAGATCAGACCACCCCAGTTGCCGGAGTGATGGCCTCCTTCGCGGGCCGCTATGACCAGATCGATATTGACGCTGCCGCGAGAGCCGAGAAATAGGGTTGGACGCTGCGCGCTCAAGCGTGGCCCATCTGAAGCCAGCAGCAGGTCGGCCTGAAGCATGTCGCGGTGCTCGGCGCAGATCTGACGCAAGCCTGGTGAGCCTGTTTCTTCGCCCATTTCTATCAGAAACTTCGCGTTGAACCCCAGCTTGCCCCGAGTTTGCAGCACGATGCGCAGCGCTTCCATATTGACCGTGTGCTGCCCTTTGTTATCGGCGATGCCCCGGCCGTACCACAAGCCTTCTGATTCGGTCAGCGCCCACGGACTCAGGCCATTCTTCCACTCTGACTCCAGCCCGCGAATGACGTCGCCATGGCCGTAGCCCAGCGCAGTCGGCAGGGCCTCTCCTTCCAACCGTTCAGCATAAAGAAAAGGTGCAAGCGCGTCGGGGTGCGTGAGTGTCTGACAGCGAAACCCCATGGATTCAAATGCAGGCTTGATTTCCGCTTCCAGATAGTCAGCAAGCACGTGTTTGCGCTCGGGGTTCTGGCTTTCTGTGGGCATGGCGATGCGCCGTGCCAATGTCGTCTTGAAATCCCCTGCGTCAAAGCAGGCACCAGCTTGGGAAAGGGCTCGTTCGCGGGTCATGACGGCTGTCCTTCTTCAATCGTTTCAGGGTACAAGTGGCAGGCGACCATGGCCCCGTCCCGGGTGACAGGCTGGGGTATCACGTGGTCGCAATAAGCGAGGCGCTGCGGGCAGCGTGGATGGAAGGTACAACCCGGGGGCGGATTGATGGGGTCGGGAAAAGACAGCCCAAGCCCGATGTCAGGCAGGCCTTGGCCTGTCTCGGGTGTCAGTACAGAAGCCAGCAGTGCTTGCGTGTAGGGATGGCGGGGTTGGCGGAAGAGCTCGCGGGTAAGGTTGTACTCGACGACTTGCCCCAGGTACATCACGGCAACGTGGGTGGCGATATGCTCGACAACGGCCAGATTGTGGCTGATAAAAACATAGGTCAGATCGAACTGCTTGCGCAAGTCTAGCAATAGATTCAGGATCTGCGCCTGCACGGAGACGTCCAGTGCCGAGGTCGGTTCATCACAAATGACCACGTCAGGGCGCATGACCAGAGCGCGTGCAATGGCCACGCGCTGGCGCTGCCCGCCGGATAATTGCCCCGGTGTGCTGCCGGCATGGCGTGCACTCAGTCCGACGCGCTCAAGCATTTCCATGACCTGGCTGCGTCGCTGGTCACCCGTGCCTATGCCATGGACCTCCAGTGGAAGCGCGACGATCTGTGCCACTGTACGCCGCGGGTTCAAAGATGAATACGGATCCTGGAATACAGGTTGTACACGCCGGGACATGGCTCGGCGGCTCATGCCGGCGATGTCTTTTCCATCCAGTTCCATGGTGCCGTGCGTGGGAGGTATGAGACCTAGCATCATGCGTGCCAGGGTGGATTTCCCGCAGCCTGACTCACCCACGATACCCAGCACTTCCCCGCGGTTCACCGAAAGATCGACGCCGTTTACGGCATGCAGTGTTTTGCGTGGCCTGAACATGCCGCCACCTATCGAAAACTCGCGCATCAGGCCATGTGTGGAAAGAATGGGGCTCATGTCAGTGTCTCCAACTGCTCATGAATACACCGCCAGCGCTGGCCCGATGCGTTGCTGTGAATAGGAATGGTACTGGCGCATTGAGGCTGCACATGGCTGCAGCGGTCGCGGAAGGCGCAGCCATGTTGGGGGCCGACCATTGAGGGGACGGTACCCGGAATGGTGCCGAGCCTGCCGCCCGGTTCGGTCTTGCCGGGCACCGGTATACAGCTCATGAGACCACGCGTGTAAGGGTGGTGAGGTTGTTTGAAGATATCGACCGCTTCACCTTCCTCGACGATTTCTCCTGCGTACATAATGGCGACGCGGTCCGCTATTCTGGCGACGATGCCCAGGTCGTGGGTGATCAGTATCATGGCAATGCCAAGTTCGGCCTGCAGGTCTGCCAGCAGGCGTAGTATCTGCGCCTGAATGGTCACATCCAGGGCTGTGCTGGGCTCGTCTGCGATTAACAGTTCGGGCCCGCACATTAACGACATCGCAATCATGACACGCTGGCGCAGGCCGCCTGACAATTGATGCGGATACTGGCCCAGCCGGCTTGCAGCCGAAGCAATCCCGACTTTTTCAAGCAGTTCAACCGCTCTGGCACGCGCCTGTGTCTGAGTCGCCTTGCGATGGACGATATAGTGTTCCGTCAGCTGGTCGCCAATGGTGTAGGCGGGGTTGAGCGCCGTCATGGGCTCCTGGAAAATCATAGCCATCTTGTTGCCGCGCAGCGTATTGATTTGGCGTTGGCTGGCAGTGCTCATGTCCAGCCCCTGAAACATAAAGCGTCGCGTCTTGCGTTTTGCCTGGCGAGGCAGCAGACCCATGAGCGCCAGCGAGGTCAGTGACTTGCCGCAACCCGATTCACCGACCAGGCATAGTGTTTCACCTCGCCTGACTTCAAATGAGATATCGCGTACAGCATGCAGTATGCCGCCTGTCGTTGGGATATCCACTTCAAGTCCTTCCACGCTCAATACGGGATCGCCTTTAGCCAACGTCATGCACGCTCCTCGGGTGTCAGAAAATGATGCAGACCATCTCCTGCCAGGTTGATGGCGAAAATGAGCACGGCCAATGCAGTTCCTGGAATGGCAATCAGCCAGAAGGAGAAGAACATATAAGCCTTGGCCTCGGAAATCATCAGGCCCCACGAGGGAAGGGGTGGCTGTACACCCAGGCCAAGAAAGGACAGCGCCGCTTCGAGCAGGATCGCGCTGGCCGCTTCCAGCGTAGCGATGACGATGAGGTGCGGGATGACATTGGGCAACACCTCGGTCATGATGATGCGCAATGTGGAGGCCCCTGCGGCTTGAGCGGCCGCCACATATTCTTGCGTGCGTACCTGCTGCGTCGCGCCGCGCATGACGACGGCGAAGCGATCCCATTTCAGCAGCCCCAACACCACAATCACGACGCCTAGAGAGCCGCCCAAAATAGCCACCGTGGCCAAGGCAACCAAAATTACAGGCATGGCCAGACGGGTCGTAACCAGAAAGGAAACCGCCATGTCTGTCTTGCCACCGAAATAGCCCGCCAGCAGGCCCATGGATGTGCCGATAAGCCCGGAAATCAATGCGACACTGGCGCCTATGGTTAGTGAGATGCGAGCCCCGAACAGCATTCTTGACAGATAATCCCTGCCCAGTTGGTCCGTACCCAGTGGATGCAGCCAGGTCCCCTTGTCATACCAGAAGGGTGGCACGTTCCGGTAGGCCAGATCCTGTGTATAGGGATCGTGGGGCGAGATCCAGGGGGCCAGCAAGGCAAGCAGGATAATCAGCAGAAGCAGGCCGCCGCCCACAGACAAGGCGCGGTTGGCGAGCACGCGTCGCCATAGGGGGCGGCGCCCATAAAATGCCGGCGATAATTCAAGCGTAGGTGGCGAGGTAACAGGAGGTAGGCTGGCCATAAATTACGATACCCGTATACGAGGGTCTAGCCATGCGTTGGCCAGGTCTGCAGCGAGCGTCAGCAATACATAGATGACCGATAGCAGCAGCACAATGGATTGCATAACCGGGTAGTCCTTGAAAGTGATGCTTTGGTAGGCCAGATAGCCCAATCCGTCCAGCGCGAATATCGTTTCGATGACCACTGATCCGCCAAGCAGGTATCCCAGCTGGACAGCCGCCAGGGCCACGACCGGCACAATGGCATTGCGCAAGGCGTGTTTAAAGATAACCTTTGAGGCGGGCAAACCTTTGGCTCGGGCCGTACGAATATAGTCGGCGCTCAACACCTCAATCATGCCGGCTCTGATAAGGCGCATAAAGGCAGGTGCCACGTAGTAGCCCAAGGCAATGGCGGGCATGACGAAGTGCTTCCATGTACCACTGCCCGAAACGGGCAGAACGCGCCATGTGACGGCCAACAGCATAATGAGCAGCAGCGCAAAGAAAAAATTGGGCAGAGCCTGGCCTAATACCGCCACGGCCAGACACAAGCGGTCTATCCATGAGTTTTTATAGATGGCGGCCAATACACCCAGCGGGATCGAAATGAACAGAGAAAACGCCAGGGCAAAGATCCCGAGTTTGACGGTTGTGGCAAGCTTTTCCAGAATAAGCGGGCCGACTTCGGTCTTGAAGTAGACCGAGGTGCCAAAATCTCCGCGCACAATATGCCAGAGCCAATCAGCGTACTGGACGACCACTGGCCGATCCAGTCCGTAGGTCTTGCGTATCATGTCAATGTCTGCCTGGCGCGCGCCCTCACCGGCCAGCGCAATGGCTGGGTCTCCAGATAAATGCAGCAACAGATAGGCGATGATGGAAACTGTCAGCGCCACCAGCACTGACAATCCCAAACGCTTGAGCATATATATTGGCATGTTGCCTGCCTGTTGCTATTTCCAGCCCATGTCCCAGAACCTGACAAGCTCATCAGGGTAAGGTTTGAACTTCACATCTTCGCTTGCAACGTAATACACCGGCAAAGACCATAATGGAATCGCATAGGCTTTGTCGGCAATCCGGGTAAGTGCCTGTTTGTAGATGTCGTTACGCTTGCCTTCGTCGATGGTTACGGCACCCTTTTCCAACAGAGCCTGAACGTCCTTGTCTTCCGTGACGTCATCCGCGCCGCCGCCAAAATACACGGGTGTGGAAGCCGACACATCGTTTACCAGATTCGAACCCCAAGTTTGATGCGACATCGAGGCCTTACCCGCCCGTATCATGTCGCGCATGGCGGCGTACTGCAGGAAGTTGAGCTTGGCGTCGATACCCACAGCGCGCAGATAGTTAATGAGCGCTTCGGTTTGATTGCGTTCGCGATAGGCGACAATGCTGGTCTCGAACCCATTCGGGTAGCCGGCCTCGGCAAGCAGCTTCTTGGAAAGCTCGGGATCGTAATTGTAGTTTGGCGCACCCTCATGGGTACAGCCGGTTTGTGATGGCGTGCAAATGGTTTCAAGCAGCTCGGCGCCTTCACCCACGATATTTTTAATAATGGCTTTGCGGTCGATAGCGTGTGCAATGGCCTTGCGTACGCGCTCGTCCTTTAATTGTGGGGTAGGCGTGTCGGGGCGAATGTTCAGCTGCATGAAAACAATGCGCATCGTGTTGCCGCTCTTTACCTGAAGATTAGGCATGGTCTTTAACTGCTCGGCCTGATCTTTGGGCACGTGCATGATAAAGTCTTCGCCGCCCGAAATCACCTCCGCCATCTGGGTCTGGCGATCAGGAATAAAGCGGATAACGACTTTGCCTATCGTGGGCTGATTCTTGGGCGAGTCCTTGAAGTAATCGGTATTGCGTTCCAGCGTAATGGACTTGCCGGGAAGGTATTCGATAACCTTGTAGGGGCCAGTACCCACGGGCTTGGCGCTCATGCCCTTGGGGCCGACTTCCTTGTAATACTTGGCAGGATGGATGGCAACTGTGGTCGAAAGAAATTCCTTGGCTGCCGGAAAGGGCTCCTTGCTGATCACGCGCACGGTGTAATCGTCGATTTTCTCGGCGCGATCTATCCAGCTTACGTTCTGCTGTGTCGTGGCCTTGTTGGCCGGGTCAGATACAAAATTGAGCGTGTACACCACAGAGTCGGCGTTGAAAGGCTCGCCATTGTGAAATTTAATATCGTGGCGAAGCTTGAACTCCAGCGTGCGATCGTCGATCTGCTTCCAGCTTTCGGCCAGCTGCCCTTTGTATTCATTGGTGAGCGGGTCGCGGTACAGAAGGGTATCCCATACATTCGCTGCAATGATTACGCCAATGCGCACGTTGTTGAAATAAGGGTCCACGCTTTCGGGCGCCTGATCATAGGCCATGCGTAGCGTGTCGTCAGCTTTGTTGGCGAGGGCAGGTACGCTGGCACCCAGCAGCCCAGCCATAACCATGCTTGTGGCCAGTGTGCGCAAGACGCCTCGCTGGCCGGCGGCCATCTTATGTAGCAATGTCTTCATTGTCTTCCTCCGTGTAGCGGTAGGCGGCCTTGTATACCATTTTGGCCTGTTGTAAGTGATGTGCTCTGCGGCAAATTCAAAATCTATCTTGCCATAACAAGATGGACTTGCCTATTATGGTTATGCATAATAATTTTGTATACCATTAAACGACGGATAGACGAGAGACAAGAATCAAGCATGACAACACTAGCTCAGGCCATTTCTTTCGCGCAGGCACATGAATCAAGCTGGGATCGCGATGCCACAGGAAAATTCGGTGTACACCTGAACGATCCTCCCCCTTGGAACCGCCTTTACGGGCCCATTCATTCACGAGGGCCTGCTTCAGGTGTTATTTTGCGCGAGGGCAAGGAGCTGGTGGCTTGGGGCGAGCCAGACCGGGCAGACCTTACATATAGTGTCGCCAAAATGTATCTTGCCCTGCTGGCTGGGGTCGCCTTCGATCGCGGCCTGCTGCCTGATGTAAATGAGCTAATAGGCAAGCGCCTGCCTGGCATAGGTTTTGACGAGGGTAACAATGCACGCATTACCTGGAAGCATCTGCTTCAGCAGACCAGTGAATGGCAAGGCACACTCTGGGACATCCCTGATCAGGCAGATCACTACCGCGCTGTCACCTTCGGCGAGCCGCCGGCGGGGAAGAAAGGCGATGCGCGGCCGCTACAGGCCGCAGGTAGTTATTGGGAATACAACGATGTGCGCATCAATCAGTTGGCGTTTGCGCTGCTGCATCTATTTCAGCGTTCGCTTCCCGACGTGTTCCGCGAGGCCATTATGCGACCAGTGGGCGCTAGCGAAAACTGGCAATGGGTGGGGTACGACAATGCCTGGGTCGATATAGCCGGAAAGCGCGTTCAATCGGTAACGGGCGGCACCCATTGGGGTGGCGGGATGTCAGTCAGCGCGCGCGACCAGTCTTTGGTTGGGCAAATGCTGCTCGACGACGGCATGGCGGGTGGCAAACGTGTGCTTTCATCAGAATGGATTGCGCAAATGCGCCAGCCTTGCGATATTGCACCGTACTACGGGTATCTGATCTGGCTTAACCATGAACGCAAGATTTTCCCCAGCCTGCCTGCCAGCAGTTTTTTCGGTATAGGAGCGGGTAGTTCGTTTACCTGGGTCGAGCCTGAGCATCAGCTGGTGGTGATCGTGCGTTGGCTGGATTCAGCGCACGCTGATGCGTTGTTTGCGCAGATACTAGAGGCGGCCAAGCAGGCTTGACCTCGCCCGCGTCGTCAGAGCTGATCAAGGCTCGCTCGAAGGCGAGGCTTGCTGTCGCGGCCTCGTTAGACGGTTTGACGACCTGGTAGCCCGCATCCGCCTACAAGCGTGGACGTGCCTCAATCTGCGGGTGGGGCCTGGCCTGCGCATTGTTTCAGCGCATTAAATTTCTTGGGTGCAAGCAGCGCCACCAACCCGCATGCCAGTGAACCTTGCCAGTGCAGATAGTCATGCCCTGTATCGTGTTCCACTTGCGTGACGGTATAGCCTTTGGCGCGCAACACATCACCAAGATGACGTGACGTTTCCAGAATGCCATATTGCCCGGTACGGCCTGACTCATAGCGGCCTGCATCCAGGTAAAACCGTACATTTTTTCGGGGTGCCTGGGCATATTGCCGCATCATCCAACCCGGCATACTGTTTTCCGGCGCCCACCAGTACGAGCCTGACAGACTGAGCACGTTGCCAAACCATTGAGGGTTGGTGAGCCCGGCATAGGCCGATGCGAGGCCCCCATAGCTGGAGCCGGCTATTACCGTTCGGTTCGCCGGGAACAACAGACCTTGCGCCTGAACCCACGGCATGAGTTCCTTGTCCAGGAAGCCGGCAAACTCAGGATTTGGCGGCAGTTCTTTGCTGCGCGCATTCCGACTCGGATTGTCAATCAGTACGACCGCTGTGGTTGGGATAAGGCCATCCGCGATGAGGTTGTCGATGATAATGGGTGTGGGTACCCGTTCCAGATAGGCCTGTGCATCGAACAGTACGAGCAGGGCCTTTGGCGTGGCACCGTTCGGAATATAGGTCCATACGTTGCGCTCATTGCCCAACAGGGTGCTGATAAAGCGGTGAGACTGCAAAACTCCCGGCTTGACGTCGGCCCGGGGGGCAATCCAGGCTTGAGTGGGTGCATCGGGCAAGCTCAGGGCTGAGTCGCCCTGGAAAACATCGACCCGGGTATCGTCGCCGGGAGGGAAAACGTTGGGGTTCAGCGGATCGCGTTGCGCGGTCGCCAGAATAGCCCGCCGTTGATCCATGGGGCTGCCCTGTATGGCGGGCACATCGGGTGCGAGGCGATAGCTTAGTCTGGCGGTATTGGGCATACGGTAGGACACCCACCACACGTCACTGTCGCCCAACCGCTGCAACGCATCGTGGTTACCCGAAGGGCTGCCAAACAGGCGCACACTGTCATGCGCACCTCGCCACAGAAAAGTAACAAGCGATTCGTTTTCGGCGACGGGCTCTATCAGGGGTGTGCCGGAAGAAGCCAGCTCTTTCCAAAATGTCTCGGTACCGCCACCGCTGGCAAGTGTTTGCTTTAGGGCGCGAAGGCGCGGGCTGGATGGATCCGCAGATGTCGGGCTTGCACTGGCTTTGCCGCCAGCCTGGATGATGTCGGATGTCGCCGTGCGTTGACCAGCCTTCAGAACAGTACCCGCATCGTCGCCGTGCCGGGCGACGTCAAGTGATGCCGTGCTGCAGCCAGTTAGAAGCAGTGACCATGCCAGGGCCAGGCCGCTCAATCGCGGCCCGGAAACAAGGGAAAGCTTTATCAAAACGCGAAGGTCGCAGCCAGACGAACAGTGCGGGGGGCGGAAGGCATGACATAGCCATCCGAGAACATACCTGACCAGTAGTTGCGGTTTGCGAGGTTCTCTACATACAGATTGAAGGTGACAGGTGTGCGAGCAATGCGCGTTTCATACTTGGCAGTCAAGTCGTAGCGCACCCATGAAGGGATCTCCAGCGTGTTTGCTGAATCAACCCATTGCCTGCCTGTGTAGACTACCCGGCCACCAACGCTTAACCCTTGCACGGGAGTTAACCATTCCAAGCCCAAGTTGGCTGACCAGTCTGGTACACCATAGCTGTCCTTGCCGGTGTCTCGCTGTTTGGCTTTGGTATACGCAACACCGCCCAGTAAATTCAGCGTGGGGGTGATCTGGCCGAACATATTCCATTCCAGCCCCTGAATTCGCTGCTTGCCACCCTCGGTCAGACGACGGCCGTCTGCACTGCTGATTAAGGTGGGTCGCTCGATCTGGTAGGCGCTGAGGGTGTGTGTGTACCCGCCCAGACGCTGTTTCAGGCCGATTTCTGATTGCTTAGTCTGCAGCGGCTTGAACGCTTCGCCCTCGTTGTCATAGCCAACGCCTACGACCTGGCCGGGCGACAACCCTTCCATGTAGTTGGCGTACAGCGAGGTGTTCTCGCCCCACGGCTTTACGACCAAACCGACTGATGGCGAAATGCGTGACTCGTCGTAATTACTGCCTTTCTGCTTGACACGTTGCAGTCGTGCACCCAATGTAAGCAACACCCTGCCGTCCATCATGTCCAGGGTGTCGGTAAGTGCATACGATGACAGAATGTTGTCCGTAGTAAAGTCGGGTACGTCCGGCGCATCGGGAAAGTTCGGTGTTACAGGGTCATAAATATTCTGGTCCCATCCCTGGTTGGCAGTATTGGACGAACCGTCTTTGTAGCTAAGAAACGAGGCCGATGCGGTGACATCGTGGCGGATGCTGCCGGTGTTGAAGTGACCGCGCAAACCGGTTTCTGCAACACGGCTGTGATTAATGGTGTCCACGTTGTACACATACCCTTTGGCGCTGCCATCGAGTTCAGTGACGATGACGCGTGTTCCGAACATCAGGCCCTGCCCGCGACTGTTGGCAGCACCCATGCTGGCGTATGCGCTTAAGTTGTCAGTAAGGTCGATGTCACCACGCAGCATAAAGCCCGTGTCTTTGAAGGTTCCGTGCGTGCCGCGAAACATGTTTGAATCGCTATCGGGAACATCGACAAGCTGGCCTACGCCGACGACATTTCCGCGTCGTGTTGCCAGGCCATACATGCCAGCACTGCCGTTTTCGATTTTTTCTCGGGAGCTGTAGGCATCTAGCGCAAGCTTCCACCCATCGCCCTTGTAGTCCAGCGCGATTGCGCCCAACTGGCGTCCTTTTTTCTGATCAGCCACCCCGGTATCGCCGGTGCCGTACGCACCATTGAAACGCAGGCCCAGGCGTTGTTCCTCGCCAAAGCGACGACCGATATCCACATGCGCCTCACCGTAAGACTTGGATGAGTAAGAAGTGCTTAGTGTCGTGATGGGCTCAGCCGTAGCGCGCTTGGTTACCAGGTTGACCGTTCCGCCCAGGTTGGTGTCAGGGGCCATGCCGCCCAGCAGGACGCTTGGCCCTCGCAGCACCTCGACACGCTCCAGAAACTCCGTAGGAATATGCCCTTTCGGCGCGAGCCCGAATAAACCATTGAGGGCAACGCTTGGCCCGTTTACATCGAGACCTCGGATCCTGAAATGCTCCAGCATATGCCCGCTATTGGTGGTGTAGCGAACGGCGGGGTCATTTTGCAGTACTTCGCCCACCGTGCGCGCCTGCTGATCCTGGATGAGCTGCTCGGTATAGGCGTTGATGCTGACCGGCGCGTCCAGAATGTCTCGATTGCCCAGAATGCCCAGGCTGGCGCCAGTGGCTGCCTGCCCCCCTGGTGCAACCGCCGGAAGTGCATCATCATCGCTGCCCTGCACGGTAATAGGCTTGAGAGTCTGCATCGACTGGGCAAAGGTCGCGCTCGAGAGCGCGAGTGAACTCATTGCGAGAATGCAACTCGCGGAAGCCGCGTGCGTGGACAGAGATAATTTTTTCATAAATGGCGAGCTCTTGTATGAAGTTTGATAGAAAAAGTTAGAGACAAATAGTAAAAGCAAATGATAATGATTTCCATCAAGATTCAGTTATTATTTCTTTTTGTGGTTTTTTTGTTACATGAATCCAACAGTTCTTCGATGCGCGCAGCGGGCGCGTGCAGCTGCAATCCACGCGTTGCGGGCTTTCTTGACCCGGTGCGCGGCAGGCCCCGCCGTTCAAGTCCGAGGAGGATGTCAAAGTGATTTTAGATTCGTTCAGCCGCGCAGAAGGGTGGTGTTGCGCGTAGAAGCGGTGGGGGGCTGCTTGCCGGAGCCATGGTCCAAGGGCAGTAGCGGATCGCTCTGGCAGGCAGATAATTCTAGGTGCTTCTTACAAAAGGCCCTGGAGTTCAGGGTCGCTGCTTGCAGCCAGAAACTGTCGCATCTTCGCTCGAAAGGCTTCCGTTGCATTCTCATAGGCACGGTTCATCCAGCTGGGCGCTTCTCCTGGTCTGCCGTGTGCTATCAATAACCGGGCGTAGTTGAACTGGCCGCGAAAATCACCCCCTATGGCTGCGCGGTGATAGCAATCCAGTGCACAATCCATGTCTACATCGACTTCCCAGCCGTCCTCATAAAACCCACCCAACAGATTCCATGACTTAACATGCCCCATGGCTGCCGCCTCACGCAGCAACGCCAGCGCTTGCCCGCGGTTCATCTCAGTACCGCGCCCCAGCGCCAGTGACGTGGCATAGTTGTACATACCCCAATCCAGTCCGGCCGCAGCGGCAAGCTTGAACCAATAATTGGCCAGCAGCATATCGGGTTGTGTGCCCCAGCCATTCTCGTAGCAACGACCCAGCATATTCATGGCCATCACATGGCCTTCGTTGGCGGCTAACTTAAACCATTGAAACGCATGTTCCGGGTTCTTTTCCACGCCCGTGCCATCCAGCAATACCTGGCCGTAATGCACCTGGGCCTCGACGATGCCGAGCTCAGCGGCGGTATGTAGCCACCGTGCCGCCTCGTCAGCGGGCCCTTTCAGTATTTCCAGAAACTGTTCAGGCGTTGTGTTGTTGAAATCTCGTATGGGAATTTCTTTCATGTCTGGGTGCGTGCTGTTGATCGAAAAAAAGGCCGGGTGCCTGCACTATGTGCTGGCCCCGGCATGCTCACCCCTGAAAGAGGTGCGCTAACTTGAACGCTTAATACGCAAGGTTCAAGTTAAGAATTGCACTACGCCCGGGAGCAATATTTGCATAATGAGCCGGGTAGGCCTTGTCGTAATACGTCTTGTTGGTCAGGTTCAATATGTTCAGCTGTGCGCTCACGTTCTTGCTGAACTTATAGGCCGCCATGGCATCGAAGCGCCAGTACGAAGGTATTTCAAGTTTGTTGGCCGTGTCGCCAAACTGACTATCTACAAAATAGGCGCCCGCGCCCAGCGTAAGCTTTGATATTGGCTGATATGTCGACCAAAGGCTGAAGCTATGACGTGGGGTATTCGGGAAGTCATTGCCGTCGTTGGCCGAAGCGTTGCCTGGGCCGTTGTCCTTCAGATTGCTGCGCAGGTACGTATAGCCGCCAAACACATGCCACTTGGGCGTGATCGCGCCCGAAAGACCAAGCTCCAGGCCATCTACCTGCTTCTTGCCCGCCATGGCGTAGCTGTTGTCAGGCAGCGTAATACGCGCGTTGGTGGTTTCGGTGCGGAAAATGGCAGCGGTAAACGTCATGTTGTCGTTGAACAAATCCCACTTGGTGCCGATTTCGAAGGTTTTGTTCTTTTCGGGTGCCATGTCGTCAGCGTTAGCCCCTGCGCCGCCGCGTCCAGGTGCCAAACTATTGCCAGCGCCTTCACTCAAGTCTGAGTTGGACGGTGTGGACGACGTGGCGTACGACACATAGATGCTGCCGTTGTCTACGGGCTTGTAGACCAGGCCAAGCTGATAGTTAACAAGTGTGTCGTGACGGCGCACGGTTGTGGAACCATTGGCGGGCGTATTAATAAATTTTGTGGAGTAATCGTCCACGCGTAGCCCCAGACCTGCCTGCCACTGCTTGTTGAACTCAATCGTGTCAAAGGCGTAGATGGACTTGGTGGTGATTTCCGTTTCAGTCCGGTTGCCCGTTGGGTCGCCCGTACCGGTATTGACCCATGGGTCACGCGGATTAGGGTTGTACAGGCTGGTGCAGTTATAGCCCGACGCTGCCCCTGCGCCGAAATTGCAGACGTTGTTTGCGCCACTACCTGTGCCACGAGCGATATCCAGGCTGTCTTTGTGGCCTTTTTCTTGCGACAGTTCAACACCCACGTTAAAGCTGTGCTTGAGCGAGCCCGTAACTGCCTTGCCCACCAGTTCAGTTTGGTTGGCGACGCTCTTAACGGCACTGTCACGCGTGTTTGCACGACGCCAGACCAGGCCATTGGCGACATTGCCTTTGGAGTCGTCGGGCTGCGTCCACACGTAGCGCTGGTCAGAGTGCGTGTAGCGGGTGGTGTTGCGTAACGTCAGCGCGTCGTTGAAGTCATGCTCAACGCCCAGAGTGACCATGTCGCTGGTAGTCTTGCGGTAGTCGCTGGTCAGGCCATAGAAGTTATCGCGATCTACATCAACCGGCCCGCTAAGATTGCCTCGCGGGTACTCATAGGGAATACCGCCATCGGGTATGTCATCGGTATCAAGATGGTAGTAGCCCAGCGTAACGCGGGTAGGCGTGCCCAAACCAAAACTGAGGGTAGGCGCAATACCCCAGCGCTTGTTGTCCACGACATCGCGCCCGGCGACATCTGCCTTGTGATACATACCATTGAGCCGGAACGCCGACGTATCCGACAGCATCCAGTTGCCATCGACGGTACCGCGATAGTAGTTGTCTGTGCCAATGCCCAGGCTGGCATTTGAAAAATTATCCAGCTTGGCTGTCTTGCTAATCAGGTTAATGCTGCCGCCCGCACCGCCACGGCCACCGTATGCACCGTCAGAGCCTTTGATCACTTCTACCTGCTCTAGATTGAACACTTCACGTGAGGTGGCGCCGATATCGCGCATGCCATCTACAAACGTGCTGCCTTGCGCGTCGAAACCACGAATGAAAGGACGATCACCCAGGGGGTTGCCACCTTCGCCGGCGCCAAAGGTTATGCCGGGCGTATTGCGAAGCACATCCGTTAGCGAGGAAGCTGCCTGGTCCTGGATTACTTCCTGGGGAATGATCTGTACGGACTTTGGCGTGTCGAGCAATGGCGCGGTAAATTTCTGCGAGGCAGATTGCTTCACGTCGTAGGTATTGTTCGATTCGCCACGCACCTTAATAGGCGCCAATTGGCTGGCCTGGTCTGTAGAGGGAGTCTGCGCAAACGCTGAAGCGCCCAAGAGTAAAGAGGGCGTAGCCAAGGCCATGGCGAGGCTGCCGCCCATCCGTAAGTTGCTGGATGAGCTTAAAGAGTGTTGATCGGACACGGGAAAGTTCCTGAGAATGGAGATGCGAATGATTGTTATTGGTGGTGAATTGTATAGTCCAGCATTCCCAAGATCACTTGAATATTAAAATAATTGTATAAAAACAACAATTATTCTCATTCGTTATACGTATGGCAATTGTTACTTGAATGCGGTGCACAAGCGCAGCCAATGTGCGTCAGGCGTTGTAATGTTGCTATTTTCGGATCGCCTGATGCCAGTTGTTGTCGCGGGCAGGGCGAGATTTTTAGCCTGCCAGGCCCGTCTTTAACTATAAGGAGATATAGTCGGCAGCACTCTATTTGGCTGGAATATTGCCGCCAACGATCGATTTAAGCCCGCCGAGCAAAATTGCGCGCAGAGTTTGACGTCGTGCTCCAGGGCCAGCCCTCTGAGCGCGTTATTAATCTGTGCTGCTCAGTTAGCCCAAGAACAGCAAAAAAGACAACAGGCCCATTCTTTAATCATTGTTGCTGCCAGGGCGCGAAGTCGGCTTCCCGAACGGCAGGCCGCGATGTTAGTTACGAGCGATCGGCGTCTTCCGAATGGGAAAGGCGTTGCGCCATTGCTTCCGCCATCGCGTCATGCCCGCTTGCTCGCAAACCGTCGATAGCACCAACGTAATCGCGCGCTTCCCGGTTCTGGCTGAGCTTTGATTTGGCGAGGGTGCGACGTATATCAATACGGAAGGCCACAATATTGGACAGCATTTCGTCAATATACTGGGCAGGGGCGTCGGTCATTTTCCAGGCCTGGTCGCCGTTTACACGCCGTTCGTGTTTGCGCGTCAATAGTGCGACCGCCGTGCGTTTGGCGCGCTCATCGTGCTGAAAGGTAATGTCACCGTATATATGGACAACCTGATAATTCCAGGTAGGCACGTGCCGATGATGCTCCTGCTTGCTCGGATAAAAGTTAGGAGAAACGTACGCATCGTCGCCTCGAAAAATTACCAGCACCTCCTGACCATCAGCAACCAATCGATGCATGTCATTGGCGAGTGCAAGGTGACCAATGAGCGCACCGTCGCTGCCAATCAAAAGCGGAAAATGATTGGCAACTAGCCCCTCTGCCGTCTGGGCCACGATACAGGCCAAGGGTGCCGCGTCGATGAGGGCAGTGATTTCGTCAGGGTTTGTTTCCTGGAAATGGGCGGGGGTGTACATGGTGTTGCTTCCATATGATCGGTGTGAGGTTGATGGTGACGTTAAGTCGATGTGTCTTTTCTGGAAGCATCGTTCTATCGGTTATCGAGTAGCGATACGACAAACCACGTAAGACGCATAAAGTCTACGCTTGTACAGAGAACTACGGTGCTCAAACCCCTTTGAGTAAAGCTTGTTTTTTTCGGACAGGCGCGAATTGCGCCGCGCCTGTCTAAGATAGTGCTATTTAAAGGTGGTTAGCTGATCACTGTCCAGCAACTTGGCATCGACATTCTTCGCGATCCAGTCGAGTGATGCCTCGCCCTCGGGTGGCGTGACTAACTCTGCCGGTACGATCATCATGTTACCCAGTACTTTGAAGGGGTAGTCGCTACTGGTTTTGGTGATGCCCAGCAGTTGCGCCTCCAGCGCCTGACCGTCTTTGCGGTGCAGGTGCAGTTCGCGGCCAAAGCCCTTAAAGTCGATGTCATGCATTGCAGCTGCCACCTGTTCGGTGCTGGGCCACTCGCCCTTGTTGTCGGCAATGGCCTTGTCGTAGCCCGCCTTCAAGCCATACAGTGCCTGCACCATGTGATAGACCGAATAGATTGGATATGCGCCCGTCTTGTCGTGGAATTTTTTCACGAACGCCTTGTGTGCAGGATCGTCTTTGGTCTCAGGATGCAGAAAGTAATGGTCGCCGCGCGCACCGATAATTACACCATCAGGCAAGCTGTTGCCCAGACGCTCGAGCGAACTTTCCGCCAGGGGCAGCACGAAAAGCGAGTTTTTGAACAGATTGCGCTGTGCCGACTGGCGCACAAAGTTATCCAAATCGCCGCCCCAGGACGTCGACAGGATCACGTCTGGGCGCAGTGCCTGCAGACGGCTGATCTCTGTTGAAAAGTCTGACGCGCCAAACTTGGGGTACATCTCGGCAACGATTTTTACGTCCGGCTTGAACTTCTTGAGCGCTGCAACAAAAATTTCTCGTGAGTCGCGGCCCCAGGCATAATCCTGGTTGACGATTGCCAACGTTTTGAAGTCTGGCTTTTGCTTGAGCAGATACAGCACCGTCGCGACCATTTCGGTGGTCGCATTGGCTTCAGTACGCACCACGTACTTCAGCTGCTTCTGTTCCAGTACCTTTTCGGTACCGCAATCCCACAGAATATTGAGCATCTTCAGGTCTTCGGCCACTGGCGCAACGATATTGCAATGCCCGCTGGAAATGGCTGAGAGCATTACATCAGTGCCCCCTGCCGCCAAACGACGGTATTCAGACAACAGTTTTTCACTGCCGCCACCTTCGTCGATATAGGTAGGCACGATCTTGACGCCGCCGATCCCACCATTGGCATTCATATCAGCAATCAATAAATCGGCAGCATCACGCGCTGGCACCCCAAATACCGAGGCGGGCCCCGACAGATACGTCGAAATACCTACCTGCAACGATTGGGGCTTTTCTGCCGCAATCGTCGTCATACTTGCCCCAGCCAGTGCCACAGCACCTAGCAGGCAACTAATTTTAGTCATCAACATAATGTGTCTCCTCATTTGGTTTTATAGCCACTCGTGCGGCATGTTGCCGCGGTTAACTGCCATGAACTGATACGCCTAGATAGTTCTACCGCCGTCCACCGGAAGCTCGACACCGGTAATGAATTCTGCTGCATCGCTAGCCAGGTAGAGCGCCGCAGCTGCCACGTCTGATGGCTGACAGAATCTTCCCATGGGTATGGTTGACTGAAACTTGGCGCGATTCTCCGGCGTATCGGGTAACCCCATAAACAACTCGAACATGCCGGTTACGCCCATGACCGGGCAGATTGAATTGACGCGAATGTTCTCGGGAGCCAGCTCTACGGCCATGGACTTGGACAGTACATTAACCGCACCCTTTGACGCGTTATACCAAGACAAGCCCGGGCGCGGCCGAATTCCCGCCGTAGAGCCAATGTTAAGAATCACCCCTTTGCCCTGTTTGCGCATTACAGGCACCGTCGCCTGCGTCATCAGATAAATGGACTTTACATTGGTGTTGAACACGCGATCGAACATCGCTTCGTCCACGTCCAGCATAGGTTGGTTTTTGTGCGTGATGGCGGCATTGTTCACTACAATGTCTACGGAGCCAAAGTTCTCAAGCGTTGCAGCAACCAGCTTGTCAATATCAGCACGGCTGGTGACGTCGGTTTTCATGGCGAGCGCACTGCTGCCAATGCTGGACGCCACACGGGATGCCGCCTGCTCGTTGATGTCTGCAATGACGACTTTTGCGCCTTCTTTTGCAAACAGACGAACAATACCCTCGCCGAAGCCGCTACCGCCGCCGGTAACAATAGCGACCTTGTCTTTGAGTTGATCCATTAACTATTCCCCTTTGCGTGTCATCACGGTTGATTACTCGCCGTGAAAGTTGATGATGGTCTTGGTAGTGCTCATTTCTTCCAGGGCAATGAAGCCTTTTTCACGACCGTGACCGCTGCGTTTCACCCCACCGAAGGGCAGTTCGATGCCGCCTCCCGCGCCGAAGCTATTGATATAGACTTGCCCTGCTTGCATGCCTTTGGCCACACGCTGCTGGCGGCCACCGTTCTCCGTCCATACAGCGCCCATCAGGCCATAGCTGGTCGCATTTGATAGCGCGACTGCTTCAGCTTCTGTATCGAAGGGGACAGCGACCAACACCGGCCCAAAAATTTCGTCACTCAGCAGGCAACTGCTGTGATCAGGTGCGCTGAAGAGTGTCGGCGTAACAAAGTAGCCACCTGCAGGCACGCCGTCGGCAATAGTCCCTTGTGCCACGATCTTCAGCCCGTCTTTACGGCCTTGGTCGACATAATGATTTACCCGGTCAAACTGGTCCTTGTTCACAACCGGCCCGCAGGTCAGGTCCATGTCGGGTGTGCCTGCACGCGTCTTGGAGAATTCTTCGGCAAGACGCACCATGAAGTCGTCGAAGATGGACCTCTGCACCAGCAAGCGGCTGCCAGCGGTGCATGTCTGCCCTGTGTTGTATACAACGCCTTTAACGATAGCGGGTATTGCCCGCTCGACATTGGCATCTTCGAACACGATATGGGCAGACTTGCCACCCAGTTCAAGCGTGCACTTGACCGCATTAACGGCAGCAGCCTGTTGGATCAGCACACCAACTTCATTCGATCCGGTGAACGAAATAAAGTTGATGTCAGGGTGCTGCGATAAGGCCGCACCTGCTTCATGGCCCAGACCTGTAACAATGTTGATGGCCCCAGGAGGAAAACCGATTTCCTGAGCGAGCTCGGCGGCGCGCAGAACAGATAGGCACGCATCCTCGGCGGGCTTTACGACGATCGCATTACCCATCGCCAGCGCGGGCGCAGCACTGCGGCCAAACATCTGAGCGGGATAATTCCAGGGGATGATATGCGCTGTCACACCTAGGGGTTCGCGCACGAGTTGAACGGCGTAGTCGTTAAGAAATGGGATCGTCTGTCCGTGAACCTTGTCCGCACCGCCGCCATAAAACTCGAAATAACGTGCCAGGGCAGAGATGTCCGCGCGTGATGTGGAAATTGGCTTGCCCGTGTCGCGCGATTCCAGTTGCGCAAGCTCTTCATGATTCTCCAGTATCTTCTGGCCTAGCTGAATCATGAGGCGGCCTCGTTCCAGGGCGGTTAACTCGCCCCAGGCACCCGACAGTGCCTGGCGCGCCGCCTTCACGGCAAGGTCAACGTCGGCTTTCCGTCCCCGAGGAATGGTTTCGAATGCCTTGCCGTCATTGGGGGACAGCACTTGCAACGATTGCCCGCCGATTGCATCGGTATTTTTGCCGTCAATAATCATCTGCATTTATACGCCTTCCTTCATGGTAATTGCCTGGGCGTCGATGGAGCCGCGTTCTATGGTCCACGTCTGATCCGGAATATTTCCTAATAGCTTTATGTTCGATTCGGTAATCACGATGCATAACTCGGGCTGCAAGACTCTCAGTCGGCTCAGCGCCTGCGTGTAGTCCATGCTGAGCTTAGGTGCCAGGCCCTGGAACGGTTCGTCAAGCAACAACATGCGCGTACCTACCATGAGAGCGCGTCCAAGTGCCACCATCTTGCCCTGGCCGCCTGATAATGCCGCTCCTGAGCGTTTGAGCATTGGTTCGATCTGGGGCACCACCTTCAACACGACGGCAAGGCGCTCATCGATTTCTTTGCGTGATTGCTTTTGCGTAATGCAGGGCAGCCGCAAATTTTCTTCGACCGTCATGGTTGGAAAAATAACGCGATCTTCAGGTGAGTAGCCAATGTTGTAGGCGGCGCGAATATGTGCCGGCCGGCGCGTCAGGTCGATATCGTTCAACATGATCACGCCAGACTTCACGCCCGTCAGCCCCATGATGCTGCGCAACAAAGTTGTCTTGCCGGCGCCATTGCGCCCCACGATTGCAATCGTCTGCGCAGCACCAAAGCTTGCGTTAATGTTGCGCAAGATTTGATTTCCAGCCAGGTCCACATTTAAATCAGTTATCGTCAGCATGAATCAAGTCCCCAGCACTTCGCTCTTAACTTGCGGATTGTTAAGCACTTGTTCGGGCGTACCGTCGGCAACCACGGCCCCTGCGATCCATGCCGCCACGCGCGTGGCGTAGCGAGCAACGATCTCGACATCGTGTTCCACGAACCAGCTTGTAACCTTGCGCTGGTCCAGCGCGTGCATTACCGTTTGCATAAGCCCGTGCTTGTCCTCGGATGCTACCCCGCTGGTGGGTTCATCCATAATTAACAGCTTGGGACGCAAGGCAAGTGCCATTGCCACATCCAGCAGCTTGCGCTTGCCTTCGGGCAAATCGCTGGATAACTCCTCGGCATCGGCGTGAAGCCCGACCAGCTCAAGTGTTTCTTCAACCTCATGCGCGTCGACTGTGCTAGCCAGAGGGCGGA
The DNA here is from genome assembly GCA_013416395.1 of Alcaligenaceae bacterium. Taxonomy (GTDB): domain Bacteria; phylum Pseudomonadota; class Gammaproteobacteria; order Burkholderiales; family Burkholderiaceae_B; genus Allopusillimonas. The sequence goes on along the minus strand of JACCEP010000001.1, from coordinate 379,633 downwards.
ACCAGCTTAAGTCCTTGTTTTGACGAGCGGCAGCAATCTGTATGCATTGACGCACCGTGTGCTCAGTGAACAGCTGCGGCAACTGAAACGAACGTCCTACGCCCAGCCGGACGATCTTGCGCGGTGCCATGCCGGTAATGTCGACGCCTTCGAGCAGCACGCGGCCTGCCTCAGGCTTCAGATAACCCGTGCAGATATTGATAAAGGTTGTTTTGCCTGCGCCGTTCTGGCCGATTACGGCCAGACGCTCGCCGGTGTGCAGTTCGAAATCGATGTGATCGGCCGCGACCACACCGCCAAACGTGAGATGCAGTCCTTCAGTACGGATTAGCGCTGCCATTGCTATGCCCTCGCCGGTGTGCGTTTGCGCCGCATGAGTTGCCCGACGAAGCCAGTAGGGAAGATGAAGATAACCACAACCAGCGTAAAACCGAGCAAAAACTGCCACAGCCCAGGAAACCATGCTGCCGACACCAGCTTCACAGCCTCGAATCCGAATGCACCCAAGAATGCGCCGGCCGCATGCCCTGCGCCACCCAGGATAGTGATGAACACAAATTCGCCCGACCTTAGCCAGGCACCAATATCAGGCGTGACCAAGCCTTGCATCAGCGCCAGCAAACTTCCAGAAAAACCTACGACTGCGGCTGAAAGCAGGTAGCCCTTCCACATGACATACCAAGCCGAAAAGCCCAAATATTCGAGCCGAGTTTCGTTGGTTTTAATTCCAGAAAGCGCCTCGCCACTGCCTGAGCGGAAATAGCGTTGCACCCACCAGGCCAGTACCAGCGACAGCAGCAGTGTGAGAACGAGCAAGGCGATTTCGAAGGGGCCGCGCTCCAGCGCCATACCCAGAATTTCGGGGCGGTTCAGGCGTATGCCATCGGTGCCGCCTGTCAGGTGATAGAGCTTGCCCAGTAGTGCATACAACACCATGCTGAGCGCCAGGTTGAGCATGCCAAAGAAAATACCGCGGTAGCGCACGATGAACACACCGATGATGGCACTGCATACCAAACTGGCTGCTGCACCCGCCACAATCAGCACGATGGCGTCCAGTTGAGGAAAGGCGCGTGCGAGGAAGGCGACCGTATATGCCGAGATGCACGCATACATGGCATGACCAAACGACACTTGCCCGGCACGCACCATTACCGATACGCCTAAAGCGGCGATGGCGTAAGTCAGACCGATGACAATGGGTGTGATGGTCCAGGGAAGTAGCAGGCCGCAGATTAAGGCAAGCGCCGCACTGGCAAGCGAAAGTACCGGCACTAACATCAGATCGTCCTCGCTTGTGCAACAGTGAACAGGCCGTGAGGCCGAATGATGAGCACCAGTACCATGATGATGTACGGGACGGCCACTTCTAGCTCAGGTGCCATATACACGGAAATGGACCGTACGATGCCAATAAGCAAGGCGGCGATCAGCGCCCCCGTCACCTGGCCCAGGCCTGCGGTGGCCACTACGGCAAAAGACAACACAATCATGTCTGTGCCTGCGCCCGGCACCAGCGAGGTGGTGGGCGACGCCATGGCTCCGCCCAGCACGCCTAATACCGCGCCAATGACAAAGGTGATGAATCCGATTTTGCGTGCATTGATGCCCAATGCTGTAGCCACCTCGCGATTGTGCGTAATCGCGACTGTCTGTTTGCCCAGGTTAGTGCGTTTCAAGAAGTACTCAAGTGCGACATAGGCCACCAGCGCCGTCACGGGCACCACGACGAGTTGGTATGTTGTATAGGTGATATCGCCCAATTCGATATTGCCCAGACGACTGACCACTTCATTTGCGCTATAAGGTTGAGCTCCCCAGATCAGGCGTTGAACATCCTCGAGCATCAGGAACGCACCAAACGTAATGAGCAACTTGAGCGTAGGGTCGTACCGCAGTGTTCGGCGTATAAGCACGACTTCCATCAAACCGCCCAGCACGATGCCAACCACAATTGCCGTCAAGAATAGACTTAGTAAGGGGATGAGGGCTGATTGCGTAGAGGGTGCAAGCAGCATCACAAGGGTTGATGCGGCGTAGCCACCAAAGGCGTAAAAGGACCCGTGTGCGACGTTCAGTATGCCCATAACGCCGAAAATCAATGTCAGCCCCATGGACACAAGAAACAGCAAGCTTGCATAGGCGATGCCATCGACGAGCGCCAATGGCAGGATATTCAAAAACATCCGCGTCTCCTCCTGTAGTAATTTGCTTCTTGTCAGACGGATGTGTTTGGACTGTGACGTTACACCTTACCGCTGCAGGCAATTATGAGTCGATTGTAGAGCAAGGTCTTTTGGCTACCCTTAATTTTTTCGGAAGGCGATGTTTGGCGAATTTGTAGGGCCAGGCGGTTGGTGATTGCCATCAAGGCGCCGGGCTCAAGTTGCTTACCGGACGCAAGCCGAATGAGATAGGATTGATCTTCTTGTTCGTCGAAGAATCAGAGTTAAAGGGTGGTGTGCTGGTGCGTGCCAGCAAACGGGCTGCCGTATCCCCCCTTCAATTCGATGATGTGTGCGCCCTGCGAGAAAAAGCGGACGCTGCCCGAGGGTTCGACTTAAGCACTATTAATGGTGAAAAGGAATAGCTAAATGGTTAAGGTATACGCGATTGACGGCATTACGCCGGTAGTACATCCATCAGCCTATGTTCACCCCACTGCCGTCCTTATCGGGGATGTTGTCGTGGGGCCCGGTGTGTATATCGGCCCTCTGGCGAGCTTGCGTGGTGATTTTGGTCGAATTGTGATCTGTGAGGGTGCCAATATTCAGGACAGCTGTGTTTTGCATGGGCCTGTGGAGGGTGAGCTGGTTGTGGATGTGGATGGCCACATTGGGCACGGCGTTATTCTTCACGGTTGCTACATTGGCAAGAATGCACTGGTAGGCATGAATGCAGTCGTCATGGATGACGCTCGTATTGGTGAATCAAGCATAGTGGGGGCGATGGCGTTTGTGAAAACTGGCGCGCAGATTCCACCTCGCAGCATGGTAGTAGGGTCGCCCGCCCGTGTTACTCGCAGTCTGAGCGATACAGAAATTTCAAATAAAAATTTTGGCACGCGGGTATATCAGCGTTTAACAAAACGATGTCTGGGGTCTATGCAGGAGACGGAGGCGCTGCAGAGTGAGGAGGCGGGTCGTAGTCGTATTACTAAAGAGATGATTAAGCCTGATTAGTTAACCCTTCCAAGGAAAAAAATGGATAGCAAAAAACTTGAGCATGAAATTGATTTTGCCAAAGTCTCCGCTGATCTCGAAAAAGCGCTCAAATTAAAGGCGATTCCTTTTGGAATGCGTCTCTATGAGTCGGTTGAGGCGATGGAGTCCGTACCGCGAGTGAGAAGGCCGACAGCGGTACACACTATGGATCAAATAGTCGCCCAAGCGTCTCGCTTAGGTTGGACCGTGGGAATTACCGCGGATGACCTTGTTGGAGACCAATGTCGATCTGTCGTTGGATTGGGCGGGCAAGACCCAGATTGGATATCCGGAAAGCACATGACAGGCGTCTGGTTTGCAACACAGGAGGATGCGGGTAAACATCAGCAAGCGATGCATTGCGTGCCCAAAGGAAAATACAAGGCACTTGTTGCGGCACCGTTAAGCAAATGGGGGCAAGGCGAGCAAGCATCTGCCGAGTTTGCCGCGCCCGATATCGCACTATTTTATGCAACACCAGGGGCAATGATTTATTTCATTAACGGACTCCAGTGGGCTGGATACAAACGTTTTGATTGGAGTGTCGTGGGCGAGTCGTCATGCGCCGACTCTTGGGGGCGTGCGCTGCAAACTCGGGAGCCAAGTTTGTCGATACCCTGTTATGCCGAAAGACGCTACGGTGGCGTTCTTGACGAGGAGATGCTGATGGCTTTGACCCCGCTTGATATCGTTAAAGCATTAGAGGGAATGCAGGCGCTTTCAAAAAATGGTTTGCGTTATCCGATTCCACAATATGGGATTCAACAAGATGTACGCGCCGGTTTATCGGTCAGCTACAAAAAATGAGCTTGGCACGTTTCATTATTTATCCTCACAAAAGCCTACTCACCTGACCAGAAGGGCAGTGAGTTTTTGCCCTTTCCGAATTAACCTGAAAAAGGGTTTTCTGTCTGGTGCGCTTATTGCCGTGAGGTAAGGTGTCAGACAAGGCCCGAAACAGCTTCCGGATATACCTCCGCATTAAGCATCCGCGGCGGTTTGCGTCCGGAACAAATGTCAACAATCTGCTGTGCTGAGATCGTGGCGATATTACGTCTGCCCTCGTGTGTCACGCCTGCAGTGTGGTACGTTGAAACGACATTGGGCAGTGTGAGGAGAGGGTGGTCTTGGGAAGGGGGCTCGGTGAGCCAGACATCCAGGCCCGCCCCTCCCAGATCACTGTCGATTAAGGAGTGGTACAAGGCGTCTTCATCATGGATGCCGCCTCTTGCGGTCGAGATGAACAGAGCACCTTTTTTCATTTGACCAAATTGTGAAGCGCCAAACATGTTTGTCGTTTCGGTAGTGCGTGGGCAGTGAAGGCTGACGATGTCGCTGTCGTGTAGAAGCTTTTGCAGCGTTGATGGTATCCCGCCTCTAGACCGTATGGTTGCGTCGTCAAGATGCGGGTCAAAAGCTAATACTTTCATCCTGAACGCACTCGCCAGCTCTGCTACACGCGCGCCGATATGACCGATCCCCACTAGCCCCAGGACCTTACCGGCCAGCTCGTGCCCCATCAGGTCTTCCCGTGAAAAACCGCTCTTGTGCTTCAAGGCAAGGTCTGATTCTACGATGCGGCAGCTTAATGCCAGCATCAGCGCAAAGGTATGTTCGGCGACTGACTCCGCATTGCCTCCCGCCTGATTGACCACCAGCACACCTCTTTCTGTGCATGCGGCGACATCAACGGTATCGTATCCAGCACCGGCGGTAGACACTACTTTCAGTTGCGGGCATTTTTCCAAGAGACTCGCTGTCACCTGCCATTGCGGCGGCACCTCATCCTTGGCAACAGAGATATGGTAAATGTTGGTTCGACTCAGAACTTCCCAATTGATTTCCGGCGCACTATCTTGGTCGAGGATGGATAACTGAATCTCTGGATGTGCGCGGATTATTTCGTCAAAGCTTGGGTCGATCCAGTGCTTCAGTCGCATAACGTTGATTGTCATCGGTAGGCCTCATGGGCAATGTGGGCTTATGTGTTCTAGTCGACCAGTGTTGTCAGTTTCAAGTCGACAAAGTGTAAGTTACGGGTTAAACAGAACAAGCGTGCAATGAGGGCGACGTGAACAGTATTGCTCAACTTGTGGCGTGCGTGCGTAATAGCATCGCGTTCAAGGGTTTATCCGAATTAAGCAGATGGAAACTCAGCCTTAACTTAATTGGAATTGGCGAGTAGGCACATGTGTCTCATACTTTTATGACCTATGAGTACAGTAACCCGGTACCTCTATGACTTCTAAAACGTTTGAGTTTTATACGCCGACGGAAATTCGGTGTGGGCAAGGCGTTTTGTCTACGCTACCGAATGCGGTTCGTGAGCTTGGATTGCAGTCTGTCCTTCTTGTTTGTGATCCGGGTGTTGTTAAGGCAGGTATTAAGGATCGCGCTGCTCAAGTCTTAATGCAGGCGAATATTCCGTTCACGGTCTTTTCCGATATTGAAAGTGATCCCACTGTGGATTCGGTAAACGCGGGTCTCGTCATTGCGCGAAGCAACGGGAGTGACGGGGTAGTTGCTATCGGAGGAGGTAGCGTTCTTGACGCAGGAAAGGCAATTGCGCTTATGCTGACTAATCCTGGTTCGATTCAAGATTATTTTGGCGTTGATAAGGCAGTGCGAGCCGGTGCCCCCGTTGTTGCGATCCCGACAACGGCCGGCACGGGCAGTGAAGTGACCGTTTGGTCCGTACTTTCAGATACTAAAAATGATGTAAAGGTAAACATCGGCAGTTATTTTAATTGCCCACGTATTGCCCTGCTCGATCCCGAACTGACAGTAACGCTACCTGCACCCATTACTGCCGCAACAGGTATGGACGCGTTGACACATAGCATTGAGTCGTACGTAAATAAGAACAGCAATTTGATTGTAGAAGCCGTTGCCGAGAAATCTATAGCACTGATTGCAGACAATTTAAGAAAGGCAGTTTTGCAAGGCGATAACCTAGATGCGCGCTGCAATATGCTTGTTGCCAGTACGCTAGCTGGCATTGCGTTTAACCGCGTGCGACTTGGTTTGGCGCATGCCTTTGCGCTCCCTCTGGGCAACCTGTTTCACATCCCGCATGGATTGGTAAACGCAATCATGTTAGCGCCAGTCATGCAGTTTAATTTACCTGCCAATTTTCATTATTATGCACGCATAGCCAAGCTGTTTGGTCAGCCGGTCGACGGACTGAGCTTACGAGATGCCGCACATCAATCCGTTGTCGCGGTGCAGCAACTTAAAAAAGACATTGGTCTTACTCAAACCTTGGCCGACTTTGGGTTGACTGAGGATCGCTTTGATGAAGTGATCGATGAGGCATTGCTCTCGGGAAATATCGCGGTCAATCCACGATCACCGACGCGCGACGACATGCGGCATTTGCTAACGCAGGCCATGAGGGGTGACGTCTAGAAGGTAGTATTGAGACACTATTTCTTGATAAGTGTCTGGTGGTGTCTTGTTTGTCAGTGGGTACGGTCATAAAAATGGTTGCGGGAGGCCCTCTAATATTTTGCTGCATTCAAAGCAGGGCCAATCAAATATGCTACAGAAAACGAAGTTATCGTCTTCGACACATTGTTAGGATTAGCCGTATGAAAGTTTGTATTTTCGGCGCAGGCGCTGTTGGCGGCTATTTGCTGGGGCGCATGGGTAATGCTGGTGCGGCAACGCTGTCAGTAGTTGCTCGTGGTGCCCAGAAAGAAGCAATTGAAATGAACGGCCTGCGTCTTGAGACGCCCACCGAAACAATCATCGCCAGACCAGATTTCATTACCGACCGGCCTTCAGATCTCCCAGAGCAGGATGTGACCTTTGTTGCGTTAAAGGCAATGGGGCAGCCTGCTGCTGCAGATGCGTTATGCCACTTAACTGGACAAAACGGTTATGCAGTATTTGCAGCAAATGGTATTCCGTGGTGGTGGAAAGTTGGTAGTCATAAGCCAGAATCTTTGCCACTATTGGATCCAGACGCCGCATTATGGAACCGCCTGACTCCAGAGCGCGCGTTGGGCTGTGTTGTTTATTCCGCCAACGAGGTTATTGCTCCTGGCGTCGTGCGGCATCTGGGTAATAATCGATGGGTGTTGGGCGAACCAAATGGGCACGTAAGCACCCGGCTGAAAAACGTCGTGCAGTTGTTATTAGAAAGTGGCGTCAATGCTGAGGCCAGTACGCGCTTGCATGAAGAAATCTGGATCAAGCTACTACGCAATGCGTCGGTCAATTCATTGTGTGCATTGACGCGCTTGCCGATTGATGGTCTGGCGGATGATCCAGAATTACTGGCACAAGCGGAAGCCATAGTTGATGACATCGTTGCTGTTGCTCAAGGACAAGGGTATGACATTTCCGAACATCGTATTGCTGCTTTTGAGCAGCTGAGACGTGGGGGCGCAGAAGCCTCTACACCCCCCGTTCGTGGGCTACGCCCTTCCATGCTGCAAGACGTATCAGCAAACCGTCCTTTGGAAGTCGAAGCAGTGCTAGGGCAAGTCCAGGCTCTGGCGAGAGAGGCAAAGGTTCCATGCCCCGCAATTGACGCTGTGCTTCCAGTTTTACGAGGTTTGAACCGCAGTCTTCTACGAGACTGACTGCATCATAATTATTCTAAAAAAGGCCGAAACATTCGGCCACACAAGTGGAGACAATGTATGACCTCAAGACGTAAATTTCTTAGCGCCTCGGTGAAATCGGCTGCTGCCATGGGGGGCATGGCAGCCATTGCGTCGCCCGCAATCGCGCAGTCGTCCAACCCCGTCATTAAATGGCGATGCGTATCCAGCTTTCCAAAAAATATCGAAGTGCTTTACGGCTGTGCTGAAGTGATGTCAAAGGCCTTGGCTGAGGCGACAGATAACAAATTTCAGATCCAGGTTTTTGCTGCGGGCGAGATTGTGCCCGGCGGGCAAGCCTTTGATGCGGTGTCTGATAACACGGTCGAGATTTGCCATACGGCATCGTATTACTACACCGGCAAGGACACTGCTTTTGCCTTTGGAACGCATGCTCCTTTCATGCTGAACACTCGCCAGCAAGCAGCCTGGGCTTACCATGGCGAAGGAAAAAAATTGCTTGAAGACTTTTACCGCGACTATAACGTGGTGGGTTTTCCGGGCGGAAATACGACGACTCAGATGGGTGGGTGGTTCCGTAAAGAGATTAAAACAGTCGACGATCTGAAGGGCTTGAAATTTAGAATCTCAGGTTTGGGAGGCTTGGTTCTTGCAAAGCTTGGCGTGGTATCTCAACAAATTGGAGTGGGTGACCTGTATTCGGCGTTAGAGCGAGGCACTATTGACGCTGCTGAGTTTAATGGACCTTACGATGATGAAAAACTAGGTCTCTACAAGATTGCACCCAACTATTACTATCCTGGTTTCTGGGATGGAACATCCATGCAGCATTTCTTCGTTAATACTGCCCAATGGGAGAAACTTCCGAAGCATTATCAGGCCGCATTGAGTTCGGCCGCTGCGTATGCGCACATCGACAGCATTGCGCATTACGACATACTGAACCCTCCAGCGTTGCGACGCCTTGTTGGTGCCGGTGTCAAGCTTCACGCGTTTTCCGGCGACATTCTGGACGCTGCTTACAAAGCGACCATGGAGCTATACGAAGAACTATCTGCTACGAATCCAAAATTCAAAAAGCTGTACGACAGTCAGAGAGCGTTCCAGAAGGACGCTAGCTTATGGAACCAGGTTTCTGAGTTCGCCTACGACAGCACGATAATTCGTCAACTACGCCGTTCATAGCTGTCCAAGATAGCGGGCATTATGCCCGCTATACCATCAAGTCTTACAAGGCCTGACTGCGTATGCGTATGTTGCTTCAACTCAGCAGAATTATCGATGCGATAAATACCGTGATCGGACGACTCGCAGGTTGGCTACTGCTTGCAGCAGTTGTGATTAGTGCAACCAATGCTGTTGTCAGGAAGGTGTTCTCAATTAGCTCCAACGCCTGGCTGGACGCACAGTGGCAGCTTTTTGGTGCGGTTTTTTTGCTTTGTGCCGCATACACTTTGTTAAAGAACGGCCACGTCAGAATAGATCTTCTGACCGTTCGCTTCAGTAAACGCACTCGCGATCTGATTGATGTGTTTGGTCACGTTTTCTTTTTGATGCCACTGACTACTCTTTTCATTTATCACAGTTATCCGTTTGTAATAAATTCGCTTAGGCTGCGAGAGGCATCTGCCAATGCGGGTGGGCTGCTTGTTTGGCCTGCGAAAATGTTGATATTAGTAGGCTTCGTGTTGCTTTTCGCACAAGCGGTATCGGAAACGATAAAGCGAATCGCAATCTTGCGGGGAGATATGGTCGATCCTGAAGATGATTCAGAGCGGCCTCCAGTGAATGAAACGATCGAGTCGCCAGAAAGGACTCTGCTTGATAAATAAATTGACGACTATTCGGTTTCATAATGGTTTCGGGCCGTGCCGATGCTAATCGCGTTTCTGATCGATAACATGGCTCCTGTCATGTTCGCCAGCCTTGTCATAGTTTTACTATTCGGATACCCGGTTGCGTTTTCGCTTGCTGCTGTGGGCATGGCATACGCGTGGTTAGGTATTGAGTTAGGCTTGTTTACAGAAAATTTCCTGGGAGCATTGCCGGGGCGTGTATTTGGTGTGATGTCCAATGAGACGCTGCTTGCCATACCTTTCTTTACGTTGATGGGCCTGATCCTTGAACGGTCTGGCATGGCCGAAGATCTGATCGACACGATAGGGCAGTTATTTGGCCCCGTTCGTGGAGGCCTTGCGTACGCTGTAATTTTTGTCGGAGCATTACTGGCGGCAACGACGGGTGTCGTGGCCGCGTCAGTAATATCTATGGGCTTGATTGCGCTTCCGATCATGCTTCGATATGGTTATGACCGTTTTCTCGCGACCGGGGTCATTATGGCAGCGGGCACTCTGTCGCAAACGATACCGCCATCCATTATTCTGATCGTGCTCGCAGACCAATTAGGTACGTCGGTTGGTGATATGTATCGCGGTGCGCTAGTGCCCGCGTTGATACTGACAGCACTTTATGCCTTGTATGTGTTTGGTCTTTCGATGCTACGACCTCACGCTGCGCCCGCATTGCCACGTGAAGCACGTCGCCTCAACGAGCCGGACGGCACAATCGGTCTGAAATCATTATTTGTTCTTATTGCTTTGATTTTCGCCGCCATTGCCGGATGCATTTATGGGCTTGGAAAGTTAGCGCCAAACATGCTGGAGACGGATCGCAATATATATGGCAGCGGGCTTGGTGTCATTGCCGGCTATTGCTTGGCGCTGTTAGATCGCGAGTTTAAACTTGGTCTATTTTCGCAAATTGCGAGAGCAGTTGTAATTGTACTGGTGCCTCCATTGGCCTTGGTGTTTTTGGTGCTTGGCACAATTTTGCTCGGTATCGCGACGCCCACAGAAGGCGGTGCCATGGGGGCCGTGGGCGCCTTGCTATTGGCTCTTGGCAAGCGACGCCTAACATTTTCACTATTATCGCAAGCTATTGATAGTACCGCCCGGCTGTCCACATTTGTATTGTTTATCTTGATTGGCGCGCGTGTTTTTGCGTTAACGTTTTACGGTGTCAACGGTCACGTGTGGATGGAGGAGCTTCTTCTACGCATACCAGGTGGTGTCATCGGGTTTCTTGTCCTCGTAAATCTTATTATTTTCTTCCTGGGCTTTTTTCTGGATTTTTTCGAAATTGCCTTTATTTTGATTCCGCTACTTGCTCCCGCTGCTGCAGCTTTGGGAATCGATTTGGTGTGGTTTGGCGTGATGCTTGCGGTTAACTTGCAAGCAAGTTACTTGACTCCTCCTTTCGGTTTTGCGCTATTTTTCATGCGTTCAGTAACACCAATAAAAGACTACGTCGATAAAATTTCCGGGAAAACTATAAAAGGGATAAAGACTATTGATATATATCGCTCTGGTCTTTCGTTTGTTGTTATCCAGGTGATTATGATTGGTATTTTGGTTGTGTTTCCAGAGGTAGTCCAGAGAGATAAAGTCAGGGCGCTTATTGACACGAGCAATATTCAGATTGAATTGCCACCACTTAATGATCTAGAGTTACAACCTCTTGATTTGAATTGATGGGTACGCTTGATATTATTAAGGAATAAAATGTCACTCATTAGCTACATAACGCAGATTCACTTCGGATATGGCTCAGTGGATAAGCTACAAGATGAATGCGATCGACTGAGTATAAAGCGTCCGTTAATTGTTACCGATGCTGGAGTCAGGCTCGCAGGGATCGTCGATGTCATTCTTCAAAAGCTAAACAACCCAACCAACATTGGTGTGTTCGATAAAACACCTCCCAACCCCAATGAGCACGTAATACGGGACGCTGTTCAGGTTTATCGAGCAGGTAAGCACGATGGCATCATTGCGGTCGGCGGGGGTTCATCAATTGATCTGGCGAAAGGTGTCGCTGTCTGCTCACAACATGATGGGCCGTTACGCTCCTTTGCTCTTATTGAAGATGGCGCAAGCCGCATTACAGCAGCAACGGCACCAGTTATCGCTGTGCCGACTACGGCTGGGACGGGTAGTGAGGTGGGGCGTGGCGCCATACTTATCCTGGACGATGGCAGGAAAGTTGGCATAATTTCACCTCATGTCGTACCAAAGTCTGCGATTTGTGACCCTGCGCTTACTGTGAAGCTACCACCGATGCTAACGGCTGCGACAGGTATGGACGCAATAGCGCACTGTATTGAGACATTCTTGTCCCCATCGTTTAATCCTCCCGCAGACGGTATTGCATTGGATGGTCTGCGACGAGGATGGGCCAACATAGAGCAGGCGACGCATGACGGTAATGACCTAAACGCCAGGCTTAATATGATGAGCGCGTCGATGCAGGGTGCGCTTGCCTTTCAAAAAGGCTTGGGATGCGTGCATAGCCTAAGCCATTCTTTAGGTGGTATTAACCCGCAATTGCATCATGGCACACTCAATGCAATTTTTCTTCCTGCGGTGGTAGAGTTCAACCGCACTGCGTCCACTGTAATACAAGAAGATAAGCTTTCACGTTTAGCTCAAGCAATGGCGATTGACGGCGCGAACGCAGTCATACCAGCGTTGGAGCAAATGATTAAGCGTCTCGGTTTGCCGACGGGCTTAAAGCAGCTGGGCGTGACCGAATCTCAGTTCGAGAAAATAATAGACGGCGCTTTGGCTGATCACAGCCATAAGACGAATCCCAGAGAGGCAAGCCGAGACGATTATTCGAAGATGCTGGCCTCGTCAATTTAGGGAACATTTATTGCCTTGACCTGAGCGACTCAGGCATTTATCAACAATGAAGCATTCAGCTGTGCTTAATGCCACTACAAATTGATTCGTTTAATGCTATTTGGCTTTGTCGCTTTTAAATTATGAGCAAAGTCTTTTGGTTTTTAGAAGTGCGTGTTTGTATATGAAAAAGGCTCGAAAATACCATGTTGTGTAAATAATATAAGACCCATATTATTGTCCAGCCTATAGACAGAAAGGTGCCAATTCCCGCCAGATCAACAGCTTTTTTTAAAGTCGCCGAATTGAATACTTCCTCTCACTCCCTGCTTTCCGTGCTGGCTGCCAATGGTGTGGATCGTGTTTTTCTCGTACCCGGTGAGAGTTACCTCGGGATTCTCGACGCGTTAAACGAGTTCCCCCAAATTGACGTGATCACATGCCGGCATGAGGCCGGGGCCGGTTTCATGGCATGCGCCGATGGACGTTTAACACGACGACCCGGTGTGGTGCTCGTCAGTCGCGGACCTGGAGCGACGAACGCTTCAATCGCTGTGCACACTGCGCAGCAAGATGCCATACCGCTGATCCTGATTGTGGGGCAAATTCCCAAGAAAGATTTGCGCAAGGAAGCGTTTCAGGAGATCGACTACCACCATATGTTTGGCCGGATCGCTAAATGGGTGGTTGAGGCGACAGACCCTGAGCAGCTGTCCGAGATTGCATTCAAAGCAGTTCGCATGGCGACCGCCGGCACGCCGGGGCCCGTGGTGATCGTACTACCTGAAGATGTGCAGCAGCAGGCCGTCGCGCCTCAGAGTTGGGTGGCACGGCCAAATATCCCCACCACTGCTACACCATCGACAGTGGATCAGATAAAGGCGCTTATTACGGGGGCGCAACGCCCTCTGATCATTGCCGGAGGTGCGTTTGACAAGCCTGGCGGTCGCGAGTCGCTGCTGGCTTTTGCTGAGGGCTGGCAGATCCCAGTGGCCGTATCCTTTCGACGGCACGATATTTTTCCGAATACGCATGCGCTTTACGCCGGTGACTTGGGCCTGTCAAATCCGAGTGATCAGATGGGTGTCTTTCATTCTAGCGATTTGATCCTTGCACTTGGAACCCGACTCGACGATATTACGAGCCAGGGTTATACCTTTCCGAAATCGCCACAACCGGCCCAGGCTTTAGTGCATTGCTATCCTGATCCGCACATCGTTGGCCTGCATTTTGCGCCCGAGATTGGGCTGGTGTGCGATCCCGTCTCGCTCGTTGCAGATCTGATGCCGCCTGAGTCCGTGAAGCTGGCTGCGGCGCGCGAATCTTGGAACGATAAGGTGCGTAACACCCTTGAAGGCATTGCGTCATGGCCGAGTAACCACAGCAATGACTTGAGCAGTACTTCCGTGGCGCACGTGATTGAGCGCCTGGCACCGGCAGACGCCATGGTGTGTCTTGACGCGGGCGTGTTTGCGGCACCTGTATATCGACATTTTAGATTTGCTTGGCCACAACGTCTGATGGCCCCGATATCGGGCGCGATGGGTTATGGCATGCCAGCGGCAGTGGCAAGTCAGCTACGATTTCCAGATCGCAAAGTAATCTGCATGGTAGGCGATGGCGGCTTCATGATGACAGGCAATGAAATGATTACCGCGATCGAGCGTCGCCTGCCTATAGTCGTCATTCTGTTGAACAATGGTTGTTATGGCTCCATTCGCGTCCACCAAGATCAGAATTATCCAGGACGTCATCTTGGAACGTCGCTCTTCAATCCCGACTTTGCCAGTATCGCCAGTGCCTTTGGTATGCCTGTGCGCGTAATCAACGAGACGGCGCAAATTGGTGAAGTGATCGGAGAGGCGATGCGTGCTGAGGGGCCGTTTTTCATTGAGGTGAAGACTAATTTGCCCGCTGCACGTATGCCTGCATCAGTACAGAAAGAGGGCGCGAATGAACGCGATTGAGCGACTGATTGTCGGCATTGAGAAGCTCTTTGATGGCGTGGCGGCTTTGCTAATGCTGCTGATAATGATCATCGTGGTAGCTGATGTGACTATGCGCTACGTTTTCAATAGTCCGCTCATCTGGGCTTACGACATGATTGGTCTTTACCTCATGGCTGGCGTGTTTTTTCTTTCCATATCAGGCACTTACGCATTACACAAGCATATCGGGCTCGATATCCTCCTCCAACGCTTCAGTCTGCGAGGTCGCCGGCTTGCCGAGGTGCTGACATGCTTGGTGAGCCTGCCACTGTTCTTCTTTATTGCGCAGGTGGGTGCGGAGCGTGCCTATGTAAACTTCGTGAGCGGCGATGCCATGTCCGGGCTCATTGCCTGGCCGACTTGGATCGCTTCAGCACTTGTGCCGCTGGGTGTGGGATTGCTGGTGTTGCGCATGCTGCTCCGACTCGTTGGACAGATCCTGAGCTTGGTGACTGGCCGCGATGTGGTTGACATCATTCCCGTGATCACGACCGACGGAGCTGAATAGAACATGACCGCATTCTTAATAATAGTGCTGCTGTTCGGTTTACTCGCACTGGGGGTTCCTGTTGGGTTTGCGATGGGCGTCGCTGGGACAATTGGTCTGTTTATTGTAGGCAATTGGGACATGGTGTTGGGCGTGCTGCAAACCACGCCACTCTCTACTGTGAGCACCTATGAGCTGATTACTATTCCCATGTTTCTGCTCATGGCCGAGTTAGTTCTCAAGAGTGGTATTGCTGACGATCTGTTCCGGGCGGCAGCCGCCTGGGTGGGTCACATACGAGGCGGCCTTGGCATGGCCACGGCTATGGCTGGTGCGGGCTTTGGTGCTATTTGCGGCACGAGCACGGCCTCGGCAGCAACGCTCTCGGCAACCAGTCTTCCGGCCATGCTGCGCCATGGTTACGAGCCCAAGATGGCATCGGGTGTGGTAGCGATCTCGGGCACGCTGGCGATGTTGATTCCGCCTAGCATCGTGTTGATTATTTACGGGCTACTGGCCGAGGCCAATATCGGAAAACTGCTGATCGCGGGCATTATTCCAGGCATTCTCATTACGATTACCATCATCGCAACTGTGTACGTGTTGGCTGTGCGTAACCCGGCGGCGGCTCCAGTCAGCCCACGAGTGTCTCTCAGAGAGAAAATCTCGTTGCTTCGCGTAATCGGCCCCATGGTGGTTCTCATGATGATGGTGACCGGGGTCATCTATACGGGTGTCGCCACACCTACTGAAGCTTCGGCTCTCGGTGCTTTTGGGGCACTATTGATCGCCATTTTGCGAGGCAAGGCGCGGCCTGGTGAGGTTATGGATGCGGCCAAGCGAGCAGCACAGGGCACCTGCATGATTGCAATGATTTTGCTGGGTGCTCACATCTTTGGTTATTTCTTTACGCTTACCATGGTCACGCAGAATCTGGTGCAATGGGTCGGTGCCATGGATGCATCACCCTGGGTTGTGATGGTCGCAATCCTGCTCGTGTATGTGATTCTGGGTGCATTCATGGATCAGCTCGCGATTCTGGTGCTCACTGTGCCCATTGTGTTGCCGCTGGTCGTTGCACTGGGTTTCGATCCGATATGGTTCGGTGTGATCGTTATCGTTACGGCAGAAGTTGGCCTGATTACACCGCCTATGGGCCTGAATTGTTTCGTGGTTGCCTTTTATGCGAAACGCCCAGTGTCGGAAGTGTTCGCCGGAATCTGGCCTCATGTGTTTGCCCACGTTATAGCCATTGGCTTGATGTTGGCCTTCCCACAAATAATTCTCTGGTTGCCCTCGATGATGAAATGAGGGTTCTGTAGAAACTTGCTTATTACAAACAGAGCCATTTACGGCCACAATGAGGAGTCAAACATGAAACGCTTTACCACTCGTCCTCTTTGCAGTGCGCTGGCTGCACTGCTACTGGGCTCAGTCGGCGCCACTGCATTCGCCGCTGAGTCTGTTACCACCCTACGCATTGCCGACAGTTTGCCCAATGGCAGCTACATTTATAAGCTAGTGACGCAACCGTTCATGGAGCAAGTTGAAAAAGAGACCAACGGCAAGATCAAGTTTCAGTACTTCCCTGGACAGCAGTTGGGTAAGGCCAAGGACATGCTCAAGCTTACCCAGACCGGTATGGCTGATATTGGTTATATAGGGCCGTCGTATATTCTTGACAAGATGCCTTTATCGTCGACTTTCGAGCTGCCGGGCGCGTTCTCAGATGATTCTTGTCAGGGGTTCAAAGCCTTCTGGAACATGACGCATGACGGCGGTTTCCTGCAGGAACACGAGTGGGATCCTAATGGTGTCATTCCTTTGTTATCGCTCATTACGCGTCACCATGTCTATGTGTCCAATGGGAAAGACATTAAAACAGTGCAGGACCTTCAAGGTCTAAAGATGCGCTCTTCAGGCGGCGCTATGGCCTTCACGGTCAAAGAGCTGGGCATGATTCCCGTGAGTGTCTCCGCTCCCGAGACATATGAAAGTATGTCGCGTGGCACGATTGACGGTGCGATTTTCCCCGCTCAAAGCGCCTTTGACTACGGCTTGACCGAACTGATCAAGAGCGGCACGGTGAAGAAACACTTTGCGGGTGTGGTTTTGACCTATTCGATCAGCAAGGCTGCCTGGAACAAGCTTGATCCCGAAACACAGAAAATTTTGCTGGATGTTGGCAAGAAAATTTCTACCACCAGCTGCGTAGGTTTCGATGAGGCAGAAAAAAAGGCGATCGTAAGAATGGAAGAGCAGGGCATGAAACCAATACGGTTTGATGATGCCGGCAACAAAGTTGTGGACGAGGCGTTCGAGAAATCGTCACAGTACTGGGCCAAGGCGCTCGACGAGCGTGGCAAGCCGGGTAGCGACACACTGGCCGCAATGCGTAAAGCAGTGTCTGCGGTCAAGTAAAAACCCTCCATGGCTGATGAGATTTCGCGCTCTTACAGCATCGAAGATCTTCGCCGGCTTGCCCGGCGACGTCTTCCTCGTGCCGTTTTCGATTTCTTCGACGGCGGCGCCGAAGACGAAAGCACCTTGCGTGACAATCGACTGGCCTTTGGTCGTCTGAAGTTTATGCCGAAGTCGCCAGTCAACGTGTCGACCATCGATGCATCGACTGCGCTACTGGGCAGCCGCTCAGATCTGCCGATGGCGATCGCGCCCACAGGGGCCATCGGCTTCGGCTGGCCGCGTGGTGATATTGAAATTGCCAAGGCTGCTGCTGCTTTCGGCATCCCGTTCTCGCTGTCGACGTCATCTACGGCGTCTATCGAAGCGATCGCGCGCGAAGCACCGGGCCGCTTATGGTTTCAGGCCTATGTGTTTCGTGATAAAGCGTTTCTGAACACGCTTATTGAGCGTGCCCGGGCTGCCGATTATGAGGCGCTCATCATTACGGTCGATATGCCGGTGGGCGGAAAGCGAGAACGCGATTTCCGCAATGATTTTGATCTGCCATTTCGCTACACGCCGCGTAATGTCTTGGATTTTGCGCATAGTCCGCGTTGGGGGCTGCGCATGCTACGTCACGGCATGCCGGTGCTTGAGAACCTGATCGATTTCGTTCCGGATACGAAGAGTGTTTCAGGAATTGCCTCGTCTGTGGGCAAGAATTATGACGACGCATTCAGTTGGGACTTCATTCAGAGCATTCGAGATCGATGGCCGCGCAAACTTATCATTAAAGGCATATTGCGGGCTGCTGATGCGCAGCGTGTGGCCGCGATTGGCTGCGATGGATTGGTGGTTTCCAATCACGGTGGTCGGCAGTTGGATGGGGCGTTAGCGTCGCTCGACGCGCTGCCTGCAATTGTCAATGCTGTGGCTGGGCGCGTTTCGGTGCTGCTGGATAGTGGTGTGCGCCGAGGCGCAGATATTATAAAAGCGCGCGCTCTGGGCGCTGAAGGCGTTCTGATCGGGCGACCTGCCTTGTATGGTGTCGCAGCCGGAGGCGAGAAGGGCGCTCGTCGCGCGCTCGAGATTTTGTCCGACGAGCTGGTGCGCACCATGCGGTTGTGCGGAGTATCGTCGGTGGATGACATAACTGCTGATGTTCTGGCACCCCGCGTCGGGTTCGAACACGATGCCCCGTCTTAATTTGAGAGCCTATCCCATGTCAATTCGAAAGATTAGCGGCCGTCGGGCCTTCCTGCAGTTATTGCTTGACGAAGGCGTTACGCATCTTTTCGGTAATCCGGGCACGACGGAACTGGCAATCATGGAAGCCGTACCTGAGTTTCCTCAGCTTAATTATGTATTGGGCCTGCAAGAATCTGTGGTGCTTGGCATGGCGGATGGCTATGCGCGCGCATCGAATCAGCTTGTGGCCGTTAACCTGCACTGCGCGCCTGGCCTAGGCCACGCCATGGGTGCACTTTACAGTGCCAAGTTTTCGGGCTCCCCGGTAATAGTCACTGCTGGTCAGTACGAGGTCGGCTATGGCCTGCAGGAGCCTCTTTTGTATGAGCCGTTAGTTCCAATTGCGCAGCCCCTGGTCAAATGGGCAACAGAGGTCACGCGCATTCAAGACCTACCGCGCATTATGCATCGCGCAGCCAAGATTGCCATGACGCCACCCATGGGGCCTGTCTTTATCAGCTTGCCCGGCAACATTCTGGACGATGAAATCGAGCTTGATCTTGGAACGCCAACCCGTGTAGATGCAAGAGTAAGGCCTTCGGACGCCGTAATACTCGAGCTTGCAGATCGCTTGCTCGGCGCTGGTAGCCCTGTGCTAATTGCCGGACGCGAGCTCGCGCACCGAAACAGCTTTCGTCAGGCGGCCGAATTAGCAGAATTGCTGGGCGCGGCAATTTACCAAGAGCCCATAGGCTATAACGCACGCTTTCCCTCTGAGCACCCAAATTGCATGGGTGACCTTACGCGGAACCAGAAGCGCGTGCACGAAACTTTGAGGCAACATGACTTGCTACTTTGTTTGGGTGGCGACCTTTTGCGGATGTCGCCTTCCAGCCCAGTCGAGCCTCTGCCAGAGGGCATGCCGGTAGTGCACATCAGTGAAAGAGACTGGGAGCTCGGCAAGAATTATTCGACCGAGATGGCATTGCGTGCTGACGTGAAGGAAACACTCGATGCCTTGTTGCCTGTGTTGCGCTCCCGCCAGAGCGAGGCGCAAGCAGTTGCCGCGCGTGAGCGCACTGCGGCGTTGAGTTCTCGCAACTGGTCAGTACGACGCGACGCCGCCCGTCAGGCGGCGTTTGCCAGGGCTGGCGACACGCCTATTGATCCAAGCTTCCTCATGATGGCCATCGTTGATGCCTTGCCCGAGAACGCCATTGTGGTTGAAGAAGCGCTTACCTCAACGCCTGCACTTATGGATTTTCTGCCGATGCGGGATCCAAACAGCTTTTATGGTTTATCGAGCGGAGGTTTGGGGTTCGGCATGGCGGGCGCAGTCGGAGCCAGTCTTGCACAACCTGAACGGCCCATCGTGGCCACGATAGGCGATGGCAGCGCCATGTATAGTATTCAATCGTTGTGGACTGCAGCTCATCTTAAACGCCCTATCACCTATGTAATCATCAATAATCGCAGCTACCGGATCATCAAGGAACGGCTCCTGGCGAGCCGGCATACAGACCGTTTCGTCGCCATGGATTTGAAAGACCCACCCATCGATTTCGTGTCGGTCGCACGCGGTCTGGGAATGACAGCGCAATGTGTGACTGATCCACGTGAGCTTGCCAGTGTTTTGCGCAGCGCTTTTGCAAGTGGCGAGCCAAACCTGGTCGAAGTCATGGTGGCCGATGGCTTCGACAATCAGCCTTAAATTCTTGTTGATTAAATTGATAATATTTCAAGGAATTGATCATGAGTGTAAATCCGTCCGAACTCGGTAGCCAGACCAATAGTTCAAAATATAGCCAAACAGAATGGGAAACGCGCGTCAACCTCGCTGCGTGCTATCGCCTGATGCCTCTCTATGGCATGTCTGATCTGGTCTACAACCACATCACTGCCCGCATTCCGGGCACTGACGACGAGTTGTTGATAAACCCTTATGGTTTCATGTACGACGAAATCACCGCGTCCAGTCTCGTCAAGATCGATCTGGCGGGCAATATTTTGGACAATCCGCATGACGACCATGGCATCAATGTGGCGGGTTATGTGATCCACAGTGCTGTCCATAGTGCTCGTCACGATGTAGGCTGCGTGATTCACACGCACTCTCGCGCTGGCATGGCGGTTTCAGCCATGGAGGTCGGCCTGCTGCCTATCACCCAGACCGCCATGCGGTTCAAAGACATCGCCTATCATGATTATGAAGGCCCGGCTATCGACATAGATGAGCGCGAGCGTCTGGTTACCAACCTGGGAACGCAAGATGTCATGATTCTTCGCAGTCACGGCCTGCTTGTGGCATCGCCAAGCATTGCCGAAGCCTTCAATACGATCTACTGGCTCGAAATGGCCTGTCGCGCACAGGTTGACGCCATGGCTTCAGGCGCACGCCTCATCATGCCCCCCGAAGCGGTCATAAACAAGACGCATCATTTGTATCAGCCAACCACGCGCCGACCTTTTGGGCTGATGGAGTGGCCTGCGATGTTGCGCTATCTAGACCGAAAAAACCCTGGTTACAGCAATTGATAGCAAGGAAAAAAATCATGACAGTTCGCTCCAGAATTGTGCAAATAAGTGCGCACGGTGGGCCTGAGGTACTCGAAACCGTGCACGTTGACGTGCCTTCTCCCTCGGCGGGTGAAGTCCGGATCCAGCAGCGCGCCATCGGTATCAACTTCACAGATATTTACTGGCGTACCGGTTTGTACAAGCGGCCGCTGCCACACCCCTTGGGTTTTGAGGGCGCTGGTATCGTAGAGAGCGTAGGAGCGGGTGTTGATGGCTTCAACCCCGGTGATAGGGTGGCTTATGCACAAAGCCCTATAGGCGCCTATGCGGAAGTTCGCAACGTGCCGGCACGTCAGTTGGTTCGACTGCCTGATGACGTGGGTTTTGATGAAGCCGCCGCGCTCATGCTAAAAGGCCTGACTGTCCAGTACCTGTTCCGACAGACCTATAGACTGAAAGAGGGCGAGACCATTCTATTTCATGCTGCGGCCGGTGGCGTGGGCCTGATCGCCTGCCAGTGGGCACGTGCTCTGGGGGTCAAGCTGATAGGCACGACGTCGAGTCCCGAAAAGGCTCGCATAGCCAAGGAAAATGGCGCTTGGGAAATTATCAATTACACGACTGAGAACGTGGCCGAGCGTGTGCTCGAGTTGACGGGCGGGAAGAAGCTCGAAGTCGTATACGACGGTGTAGGGCAGGCTACGTTCGAAACCTCGTTGGACTGTCTGCGGCCCCGTGGGCTCATGATTAACTTTGGCAGTTCGTCTGGAGCAGTAACGGGCATAGATGCCCGCATGCTCGGAGATAAAGGCTCTCTGTACTTTACGCGTCCAGTCCTGGGTACGTACATTTCGACTCGCGAGGCACTAGATGCAGCCGCCCAGGAGCTGTTTGAATTGGTGCGCGAAAAGAAGATCCATGCCTCGATCACCAAACGATATGCTTTCGACGAGATTGCACAAGCCCATTCGGATCTGGAGTCGCGCAAAACCACGGGGGCGTCGGTTGTGATTCTGGATTAATGATGATGAGAAAGTAGTCGTGACAGACTCGGTTAGTACTCAATAGAAGCATTACGCGTGTGAG
Organism: Alcaligenaceae bacterium; assembly: GCA_013416395.1. GTDB lineage: Bacteria > Pseudomonadota > Gammaproteobacteria > Burkholderiales > Burkholderiaceae_B > Allopusillimonas. The sequence continues at coordinate 357,511 of JACCEP010000001.1, read as the reverse complement.
TTTTTCACTCCTATAAAAATATCTTAAATCCGATGATGACCAAAGAATCAAAAATTCCAATGACGCTGGGAAGTGAAGGCGCTTTAAGCGGCATACGTGTTGTGGATCTTTCGCGTATTCTCAGCGGCCCGTTTTGTACTCAAATACTGGGCGACCATGGGGCGGACGTTATAAAAGTGGAACCGCCTTCTGGAGATGAGACGCGAACATGGGGGCCTCCATTTATAGGCGATGTCGCGTCTTACTACCAGGGTATCAATCGCAACAAACGTGGTGTTTGGCTTGATCTTTCGTCACCTGTCGGGCGCACCAGTTTGTTAAAACTGCTCGAAGATGCTGATGTCCTGGTAGAGAACTTCAAAAGCGGCACCATGGAACGGTGGGGGCTGGGCTTTGACGTCCTGAGCAAGCAGTTTCCGCGACTCATCCATTGTCGGATATCCGGCTTTGGTGCCGATGGGCCAATGGGCGGTATGCCGGGCTATGATGCGGCCATCCAGGCAATGTCCGGGATCATGAGTATCAACGGGGATCCTAGTGGTGGGCCAACCCGAGTCGGTGTGCCAGTGGTAGATATGGTGACGGGCATGAATGCCACAATAGGTATACTGCTGGCGCTTCAAGAGCGCGAGCGCAGTGGCCAAGGGCAGTTCGTTGATATGGCGCTGTTTGACAGTGCGCTATCAATCTTGCACCCATATACCGCTAATTACTTTGCCTCTGGAAAAACGCCTCAAAGTACTGGTAATGCACATCCGAACATTACGCCTTACGATGTTTTCCCGACGGCAACGGATTCCATCTTTTTGGCAGTCGGCAACGACAGGCAATTCAGAATGTTATGTGTAGAGCTGGGCACGCCAGATCTGGCAGACGACCCGCGGTACGCATCGAACAGTATGCGAACAGGTAACAGACAAATACTGACGCAGACGTTGGCAGTGCTATTGAAGCAACACGATGCGCAGACGCTTTCGGAGCGGCTTATGAAAGCTGGCGTTCCTTGTGCAAGCGTGCTGAGTATTCCGCAAGCCTTACAACACCCACACACAGCACATCGCAAAATGGTTGTAGAGCGTGACGGATACGCTGGAGTGGCTTCGCCGATCAAACTGAATCGTACTCCTGCCAGCTATCGCATGCTACCCCCCAGTTTTGGACAGCATCAGCTGGAGTTTGATTTTATTGCTAGCTCGGAAACATGAGTCTTTTCGGGGAAGATTTCCCAATCACTAGACGTGGCTTGTTTCCGCGTGATGAGCGCAACCTAACGGAGGCGACGCCTTGAGTCTCAACGGTTTTCTTTGTTTATCAGACTTTGATAAGGCTGCTCGCCGAAAACTGCCGCATGCTGTATACGAGTATGTGTGCGGAGGTACAGAGGATGGTCTGAGTGTAAGCGGGAACCGTGCGTGTTTTGATCGTCTCGGTTTCCGGCCACGTGGGCTGACTGGAGTTGCGGGCCGATCGCAGTCTGTGTGGCTGTGGGGAAATGAATATGCTTCACCCATTGGTATTGCTCCTATGGGTGTCACGGCGATTTGCCGTCGGCATTGCGATATGACACTTGCGATAGCGGCACGATCCAGGGGGCTGCCCTATGTGCTGAGCGGTGCATCAAATGTGGCACTGGAAGACATACAGGCGGGCGCTGGTGGAGCATGGTACCAAGGATACTTTCCGGGCGATCTCGACAGACTGGAGCGCATTGTGCAACGCCTGCTGGAGGCAGATGTCAACGTGCTGGTCGTTACCAGTGATACGCCCGTGGCCGCCAACCGGGAGAACAACCAGCGCAACGGGTTCACGATTCCTTTTCGGCCCAGCCTGCGCCTGCTTCTGGATGGTGTGCGTCACCCTGACTGGCTGTTTAATGTGTTTTTCAAAACCTTGATTAATGAAGGAGTTCCGCGGTTCCTTAACTTGTATGAGGAGCATGGCCCCCGCATTACCGAAGAGCCCGCCCACGGATTTCGTGGTGGCCGAGAGTTGCTCACCTGGGAACACATGAGTTGGCTTCGTCAGCGCTGGCCTGGCAAGCTGGTAATTAAGGGCATCTTGCATCCAGCGGATGCACAGATTGCTGTGGAGCGGGGCATGGACGGCATTATTGTGTCCAATCACGGGGGGCGTCAACTCGATGGCGCGATGGCGCCACTTGATGCGCTGCCGGCAATCAAGAGAGCCGTTCCTGATGCCTATCCAGTCATGATTGACGGTGGGTTCAGACGCGGCACCGATGTGCTCAAGGCGATAGCGCTTGGCGCGCGTATGGTGTTTATCGGGCGGCCGGTGCTCTATGGTGCTTCGGTCGCGGGTGTTGAGGGCGCGGGGAAAGTCCTGGATATTCTCAGTCAGGAAATCGACCGAAATCTGGCGTTGCTAGGCTGCACGCATCTTTCGGATCTGGACGCAGACTATCTTGATCCTGCTACGCTTCGCACTCTGACCGACGCAGACACCTGAGGCAGGTGTCTGCTGGCGTATTCGGGAAAGTGGGCGGTCAATATTTTGGCAGACCGCGTAAAGCAAGATGCTCATGGAGCAACTCAAGCCGATACTATCAGTCGGTCCACCTGCCGATGAGCAGTAACGCTACAGCAGACCCTGGTAAGCACCGCCGTCGATGAGCAAGTTTTGTCCAGTGATATAGCCCGAGTAGGCGCTGCACAAAAAAGCGCAGGCATGGCCAAACTCAGGTGGGGTGCCGAAACGTCTTGCAGGGATAAGGCCTGCCTGTCGAGCAGCCTCTTGCTCTAGCGTAACACCGGCGGTTTCCGCCCGCTTCTGGTTATTGGACAGTAGCCTGTCGGTGTTGAATTTTCCGGGTAAAAGATTGTTGATCGTGACGTTGTGCTCTGCCACCTGTCGTGACACTCCGGCAACAAATCCGGTCAGCCCCGCTCGTGCGCCGTTTGATAGGCACAGCATGTCGACCGGCGACTTGACTGCAGCAGAAGTGATATTGATGATTCGGCCGAACTTGCGTGCGATCATGGGGTCAATGACAGCCTTAATGAGTTCGATGGGAGCGAGCATATTGGCTTCAATCGCGGACAGCCAGTCGCTTTTTTGCAGTGAGCGAAAATCACCAGGAGGTGGCCCGCCGGCGTTGGTGATCAATATGTCGATGTGTGGTGCGGCGGCCAGTATGCGCGCGCGTCCCTCTGCAGTCGCCACGTCAGCGGAAACAGTAATGACTTCTTTACCGAACTCCTGACGAAGTCGCTCGGCACTTTTTTCAAGCGCGTCCGTTGAGCGTGCGGCCATCACGATATTGACGCCCTCTTGAGCCAGCGCATGGGCGCAGGCATAGCCCAGACCCTTGCTGGCCCCGCAGACGACTGCCCATTTCCCGTTCAGTCCTAGATCCATTGTGTGATTCTCCATGTTCGTGATTGCCTGATGTTGGCATGGGCGTATGGCGTGAAACCTAACAATAGGCTCATCTACCGTTTTCGGCCAATAGTAAAGTTCGGTCGATTGATACTGTTTCGATATTCCTGTGCTTACTTACAGCGCTTGGCCAGCATCCATACAACGAGCGGGGCGCCGTGCGCAACGCTGTTGATGTTGGATGTGATGTACTTGCGCTGTCTGATTAATTTATTTCATTGTGCGAAAACTTACTTGCATTAATTGAAACTGTGTTCCATGATGATACTCATGCAGTACGTTCCAAGTCAGCGCCAAAAATAATACACGGGGCCAAATAATGAACAATGCATCTTTGCCTCCCCCGCAACGCACGGGCGGACAAATTCTTGTTGATCAGCTTCGCATCCATGGCATAGATCATGTTTTCTGTGTGCCAGGAGAAAGCTTTCTGGCTGTGTTAGACGCTTTGCACGAAACCGATTTCAAGCTCACGGTATGCCGGCAGGAGGGTGGTGCAGCGATGATGGCCGAGGCGCATGGCAAACTGACCGGACGACCTGCCGCCTGTTTTGTGACACGGGCACCAGGTGCCACCAATGCAGCATCCGGCGTGCATATTGCTTATCACGACTCAACGCCGCTACTGGTTTTTGTGGGGCAGGTCGAACGGCGTGTACGTGAGCGCGATGCCTTGCAAGAACTGGATTACCGTGCCGTATTTAAGCCCATGGCAAAGTGGGCTACAGAAATTGACGACGCGGCACGTATCCCCGAAATTGTCTCCCGCGCGGTTCATTTATCGATATCAGGGCGTCCCGGACCTGTAGTAATCGCGCTGCCCGAAGACATGTTGGTTGATACAGCCTCGGTTAAGGATGCCCGGCCTGCGCAAGCTGTCGAGTCTTATCCGGGCGCCGAGCAAATGAATGATTTGCGGGCATTGCTTGTCAGGGCCAAGAAGCCGCTAGTTGTGTTGGGCGGATCGCGCTGGACGGAAGCGTCAGTAAAAAAATTTGCAGACATCGCTGCCAAATGGGACATTCCGGTAACTGTATCCTTGCGCCGACAGATGCTTTTTCCGGTTAATCACATAAGCTTTGCCGGTGATCTCGGGTTTGGACCCAACCCCAAGCTTGTGGAGTTGGTAAAGGAGTCTGACCTATTGCTCTTGATTGGCAGTCGCCTGTCTGAAGTACCTAGCCAGAATTACAGCCTGCTTGATATTCCCGTTTGTGACCAAACACTGGTGCATGTGCATCCTGATCCGTCCGAGCTTGGCAGGGTCTATCAGCCTGATCTGGCCATCAATACTGCGCCTGCCTTATTCGTGAGAGAGCTGGATAAGCTGGATGTGACCCCATCGCAATCACGAAGTGAATATCGTGCGCGTGCACGTGAGGCATACGAGGCATGGAGCGATACCAAGGGAATCCATTCGCCAGGATCACTGCAAATGGCTGAGGTGATGGATTATCTGAATAATGTGCTGCCCGAAGACGCCATTATCTGTAATGGTGCCGGTAACTATGCCACCTGGGTCCATCGCTTCCATCATTTTACGAAGTTTGGCAGCCAGTTGGCGCCGACCTCCGGATCCATGGGCTATGGCGTGCCAGCAGCAGTGGGCGCGAAGCGAGTTTTACCCGAACGTATGGTTGTGGCGTTTGCCGGCGATGGCTGTTTTATGATGCACGGCCAAGAATTTGCGACAGCCGTTCAGTACGACCTTCCCATCATCGTGATTATTGTCGATAACGCCATGTTCGGCACCATACGTATGCATCAGGAGCGCGAATACCCCGGGCGTATTAGTGGCACGACGTTAAAGAACCCGGACTTTGCTCTTTATGCAACTGCATTTGGTGGCCACGGCGAGCGGGTTGAACGAACCGAAGAGTTTGCGCCGGCTTTTGAGCGTGCTCGGGCATCAGGCAAGCCTTCTATCATCCATTGTTTTATCGATCCGGAGGCAATTAATCCTTCGTACACGCTTACGAGCTTGCGCGAAGCCGCTATCGCGGCTGGGCGCTAACTTACCGGCAGGGACAGCGATGAAAAAACGTTATGACATGGGAGCCCGTGGGCATTGTGGGCGTGATCACGCCCTGGAACTTTCCGATCGCTATCCCTGCCTGGATTCTCACCTTCCGTTCGGCGGACGCAAAAGCTCTTCTTATGGTCCTCGTGAGCAGGGTCGATATGCCGCCGAGTTTTATACCGTTGTCAAAACTTCCTACGCGTCGGCAGGATAAATATGGGAGCAAGTTTTAGGCGTGATGGCCGAACTTTATGTAAGGGGCTACCGGCTCCTCTTGGTGACATCAGGAGACAGGCATGAGAATTTCATTGCTGGGCGCGGGGACAAAGCATACCTATACGGCGGCGGAGCTGCTCTGGGTGCGGTTATTCACCGAATCGCGCCGCGAGACCTGGCGTTCATCGATCAAAGCGTTAATGAATTGAAGATAGCAAAATGGTAAAAAATGTTGTTCAGAATGCCAACGATATGTCGGAATCTATAAACGGGCAGCGCAGCCCAGCGCTGGCTGGAACGTTGTTGCGTGGGCTGGCTGTGATGGACGTGCTGCTGTCAGCAAGGCAGCCTATGTCTCTGGGTGAAGTCGCTGGGCGTGTAGAGCTAGATCAAAGCACCACACTGCGCCTTCTGCGTGCGCTTGAAGCGGCCCGCCAAGTCTTGCGCATTGGCGACGGTAAGCGGTATTTGGCCTCGCCTAAGGCGATGAGGCCCTTGTCTTTGCGGCATCCTCTTGAGCAGTTTCGGCGTGAATCAGCACACTTGTTGAGACAGTTGTCTACCCAATTAGCCAGCACGGTTGTGTTGGTGGTGTTCTTCGGCGGTGAACGTCTGGTGCTTGATGTGATTCAGGCGCCTGGTTCCCTAAGCCCTTACTACGAGCCATGGCTTAGTGGGCCTTTGCACGCATCAGGGCCCGGCAAGTCATTATTGCTATCTCTGGACGTCGAAACAAGAAGAAAGTTGCTGGGCCCTGAACCGTATCAGGCGTTCACCGATCAAACATTGCGCACATGGCAAGCGCTTTCTGAAAACCTCGAAGCGGCCAAGAAAGTAGGCGTGATTACTGTTCGCGATGAGTTCTACGATGGCCTGACCGCTGTTGCGGCCAACTATTCGGATGAAGACGGAAATGTGTTGGGTTGCATAGTGGTAACCGGGCACTCTGCTCAACTGGATGCCGAGTCAACCGAGCGGGTATCGCAGGAGCTCTCCAACTGTGCGCGCCTGATGCCTTTTCAGTCGTCTGCACTTAGGGAGCTAAGTGTGTTTGCAGGCGCAGAGGTGTCTTTTTCGTCCGGGAAAGCGCGGAAGCGGGAGCCGGCCCTAGCGATGTGTAATGGCCAGGAAGACATATAGCAAGAACAACGTGAAGTGACGGCATTGCGGTAATTCGAGCAAAAGATAGAGTGAAGTTTCTGTTGATTTGCCACGTCAAGCGTATCCAGCGACGACAAAGGCACAAGTACAAAGAGCAGGTATTAAACGATTCCAGATGGTGTTGCTTTAGATCAGCTAGAGCACGCCCGTTACTCAACCGAGGAGTAGATGTGGTGTCTTTGGATATACGTATTACAGCCCTGAAAACCACGTTGGTGGCGCTACCGCTTGAACGAACGCTCAAGACTTCCATTCACGAAATATCGTCTGTGTGCTGTCTTCTTGTCACACTTGAGACAGACGCTGGAATTAAGGGAGAAGGCTATGGCTTTTGTTTCGATCCAGCCCGATTAGCGGCCATTGCACAATTTACGGAGTCCATGGCGTCGCTAGTCATAAATCGGAATCCACATGATGTGCAGGCGCTATGGCATGACTTCATTCGTAGCTGTAATTTTTACGGGCAGAGTGGGGTTTCCGTACTGGCGTACAACCCCATAGACATTGCCTGCTGGGACATCATCGGCAAGGCCGCCAATAGTCCTCTGCATCAGCTATTTGGCACCTATCGCGAACGCGTTCCTGTTTACGCCAGTGGGGGGCTCTGGCTGTCTTCGAGTAAGGACGAATTGTGCGAAGAAGCACAGGGCTTCGTGGCTCAAGGGTTTAAGGCCATGAAAATGCGACTTGGATCGCCTGATTGGCGAGACGATATTGCCAGGGTTGAAGCAGTGCGCTCAACGATTGGAGAAGGGGTCACACTGATGGCTGACGCCAATCAAGGCTTGACGGCAGCACAGGCGCTTAAGCTGGGTAAGGAACTGGGCCGATTTGGGCTAGCTTGGTTTGAGGAACCCGTTCCGACTTGGGATGATGACGCTGCTGCGATGCTGGTTCGCAAACTTGATACACCCATCGCCAGCGCAGAAACCGAATATACGAGCAATGGGATAAAGCGCATGGTGCAGAACAAGGCGGCGTCAGTCTTTATGCCCGATTTGCAGCGGATGGGTGGGTATACCGAAATGCTCAAGGCGGTGCGATATCTTGCAGCGTTGGACCTACCTGTATCGCCGCACATATTTACCGAACATAGTTTGCATATCGTGGCTTCGGCAGCCAACGCGACATGGTGTGAGCATATGCCCTGGTTTGCGCGTCTTTTTAACGAAGAAATGGTGGTTGAGAGCGATGGGATGATCAGGGTTCCAGATCGTCCAGGAGCTGGCTTTACCTTTGATTGGAACCGGATAGACCGTTATCGAATCCCTGGCCCCAAGCTTGGCGCCTGAGTGTGAATTATAAAAAACATATCAAGGAGAACAGGATGAGACATTTTTTCAGAAAATTTACGCTGGCCGTACAAGGCGCTGCGACACTGGCACTGGTTCTGGGTGTTGCTACGGCGCAGGCGAAAGAAGAAGGGCCCATTAAGATTGGCTGGCTCTCGTCGCTGACCGGCCCTTTGTCATCTGCCGCGATTGCCGAGAATGCGGGTGTGCAGTTTGCAGTTGATCAAATCAACAAGGCGGGCGGGGTTGAGGGTCGGAAGCTTGAGTTAATTACGCGCGATACAGTAGGTGATCCCACCAAAGCCGTAAACTTCGCCAAGGAACTCGCTTTCAGTGAGAAAGTGGCGTTTATCATCGGGCCTGTGAACTCAGGCGAGTCGTTGGCGACGGTACCTATCCTCACACGCGCCAAAATTCCTAACCTGATTATCGGCACGGTGGATGAGCTGACTGATCCCAAGAAGTATCCCTACGCATTTCGCGTAATCAATACCAATGAACAGTGGATCAGTTCGGCCAATCGCTATGCCATTGAGAAGCTCAATCATAAAAAGATAGCGGTAATTGGCGACACTACAGGTTACGGTGCGTCTTCGGCCAAGCGCGCGGCGCAGCTTCTGGAAAAAGATGGCATCAAGCCTGTTTACTCCGTGCTAATTGATCCCAACAAAACCAGCGTAGACGACGAAATAAAGAAGGCTCGAGAGGCAGGGGCCGATGTCTTGATGCCCTGGTCCGCGTCGACGGGACTGCTAGCACGTATCCTGAATGCCCGCGGAGATATGCAGTGGGATGTACCCATAGTCGGTCATCCGGCGCTGATGGGCTCGCCCATTCGCGACCTGCTCAACAAACCACAATACTGGGACAACACGTTTGCTGCTGGCTATGTGAGCACGACCTATAAGGACGGGAAGCTTCCAGAAGCCACGCAAAAGCTGATGGACGAGATCCGTCCGGCGCTTGGTACCGAAAAAATCAATTTCACCTTCTGGTGGGTTGCCCTCGGCTATGACACGGTCAAGATTATTGAGCACGTCGTGAAGACAACGGGAGGCAGCACAGATCCGGAAGAGGTCAAGAAGGTGCTTGAGGGTACGAAAGACTTCAAAGGTGCGTACGCCACCTATACCTGGTCACCTGAAAGCCATAATGGATTTCCCGATGACGCCATGGTGCTGAATCTTGCCAATACGTTTGATGATGGCAGCTTCCAGATCGCTCCGTAGTTAATTACCGCCTGTTGCCGGCTCGTTTCAAAAAGCCGGAGCAGCGCGGTCCGTCTACGCACCCGTGCAAGGAGTTCACATGCTTGGTGTTTTGGTCATTGGACTTGCAATCGGATCTCTGTACGCTGCCGCTGCGCTCGCGTACAACGTCATGTATTCAACGTCAAAAGTTTTGAGCATCACGACTGGTCACATTTTTATGGTGAGCAGCGTGGCTGGCGCGTTTCTGATAGGAGATCTTGGTCTTCCCAAAGTTGTTGGTCTGCTGGGCGCTATTGCTGTGGCCATTGTATTTGGCATTTTAACGGAGCTCATAGCGATCCGTCGCATCCTGGCTCGCTCGCAGGAGCATCTGTGGCTGCTTAGCACTCTAGCCCTAGCTACCATCGTGCAGCAGGCGGTGGGCTTGTGGTGGGGAACCGAGCCACGCGCATTTCCTCGATTGCTGGAGCAAGACTACACAGCGGGGGTATGGGATCAAAAGTACTGGTTGGTAATTGGGTCGGTGGTGCTGGTTGCGTTGGCGCTCGATTGCTTCTATCGCTACACCCTTTTCGGCAAGGTCTTTCTTGCTGTGGCCGAAGACCCATTCGCCGCACGCGCGCGAGGGATCGCAACGGATCGGATCAGGGCATTTTCATACGGGATAGCCGGCCTATTGGGTGGATTGGTCGGGTTTGCAGCCGGACAGCTGACCTTCGCTTATTTTGCTGTGGGGCTTACGCTCACTCTGTACGGCTTCATCGCGCTGGCTGCCGGCGGTCTAGGCAGCAACCTGGGCGCCATTGTGGGCGGTCTGGCCTTGGGGTTGCTTTCGACCTTTGCCACTTATTTCTTTGGCGGCGAATATCAACAAACAATTGCGGTTGGGTTGTTGATGGCTTTTCTCCTTATCAAACCAGAAGGTTTGTTCGGAAGTAAACAGGTAAGGCACGTATGAACATACTCTCAAAAACTAGTGGAAGGTTTATGGTAATGGCAGCTGTGCTGCTGACCTTACCTTTCTGGGTTGCCAATCCTTACCACCTCCATATTGCCACGCTTATCGGTACATACTGGGTATTGATTTGCGGCTTGAATCTAGCAGTTGGCTATGCGGGTATCTTGTCTATTGGACACGTCGCTCTGTTGTCGATCGGTGCATACTGCTATGCCATACTTACAGGGCATTATGACGTTGACCCGTGGCTCGCCACCGCGTGCTCAGCCTTGCTCGGTGGGGTATGCGGGTTTTTTCTTGGGCTTCCGTCCTTGCGATTGCCCGGGTTTTATTTCGCCATGGCAACCATTGCCTTTGCCATGATGGCTATGGAGTTCTCGCTTGCTCAGGATGGGCTGACAGGCGGCGGGGCCGGCTTGCCTGTGCCTTCGTTCCCTGCACCATTTGACACGCCTTCGGGGCTTTATTGGTTGGTACTTGGCTTTGCTGCGCTGATCAGTTGGCTGTCGTGGAATCTAGTGCGATTCATGTGGGGTAGGGCGTTGATTTCGGTTCGAGACAGCAATGTTGCTGCCGCTGCTGTCGGCGTGCCTATCTTTACGATAAAACTTAGTATCTTCACGTTCAGCGGGGTGGCTGCTGGGTTGGCAGGGGCGTTGTTCGCAACGCTGCAAAGCTACATCACTCCAGAAACATTCGTCTTCGAACTCAGTCTGTTCTTTTTTGTATGTATTGTCATCGGCGGCCGGGGATCGATGTGGGGCCCTTTCATCGGCACGATTATTCTGGCGGCGTTACCAGAGTTGGTGGGTGCACTGGCTCAGTGGGGGCAGTTCTTCTACGGGACCCTGCTGTTAATCGTTGTGTTGCTCATTCCTGAGGGCGTAGGAAGTGTCGTCTCCATGCTCCGTGAAAAGTTCTGGCCCGAGCATCGAGAAAAGCAGGTGGTCAGTCCCGATCTGCCCAGGTTAATTGCAGCGATCAAAAAAGATAAGCAGGCTCAAAAGCCGGTGACACCGGGCGAGGGTTCGGGGATGCCATCGTTAGTTCGTGCTCGCGGGGGAGACTAACCTATGCCAGGTATACAAATTCAGTCAGTCGAGAAGCGTTTCGGGGGTGTACATGCCGTCGATGGTGTATCGCTTGCATTAAAAGAGGGTGAAATCCATGGGCTCATTGGCCCCAATGGCAGTGGTAAGACCACACTACTCAATCTTTTGTCCGGCTATTACGCGATTGACAGTGGCACCATAAAGATAGACGGCACGCCTTTACACGGGCTGCCTGTTCAGGCGCGGGCCGGCTTGGGGATAGCCAGGACATTCCAAAAGCCCAGATTACTGGACAGCCTGAGTGCGGTGGACAATGCCATGCTGGGTGGTTGGAAAGATACTCGGTCAGGATTTCTGCAAACTGCGTTCGCGTTGGGCGTCACGCGAGCAGAAGAACGCGAAATGCGGAGCCGCGCGCAAGAGATTTTGCATGGTGTCGGGCTTGGTCACATCATTAATACCACAGCGGGTAAGCTGGATCATGCCGAGCAGCGTTTCCTGGAAATTGCCAGAGGTTTGTGCATGTTGCCCCGTTTCATTCTTCTTGATGAACCCGCAGGTGGGCTGACAGGCCACGAAATAGAACAATTGGCGGATATCGTGATGGCAATGCGCGAGGCTGGGCTGGGCGTGCTGATCGTGGAGCATCATACCGACTTCGTTTTTCGCATTAGCGATCAAGTCACCACACTTAATCTTGGCAAATGCATTGCAAGCGGCACACCAGAGGAAGTCAGAAATGATCCTGAGGTGATTCGCGTATATCTGGGAGCGTAAAGTGCCTTCGAGTCAACGAGTCCATTCTTCTTCTCCCGTCTTGTTGGAGGTTTCCGGCTTGCATGTTGCCTACGATAAAGCCGAGGTCGTCCATGGCGTGGACTTCCGGGTGCACCAAGGTGAGTTTGTTGTGCTTTTGGGCCGCAACGGTGCAGGGAAAAGCACCATGCTGCATGCTGCCGCAGGCCTCATTCCAAAGAAGGCCGGCAAAGTGATCTTTGCCGGTCAGGATATTACCCGGACAAATACGCGCTCCATTGCTCAACAGGGATTGGTAAGTGTGCTTGAAGGGCATCGCGTTTTCACCAATCTAACTGTGGAAGACAACCTGCTGTTAGGAACCTACGCTAAAAATCCTCATGGCGACCGCAGCCGCTTAGAAAGCGTCTACGAGTTGTTTCCCGAAATAGGCGAAAGACGACAACAACTTGCTTCGCGCCTGAGTGGTGGACAGCAGCAAATTCTGGCAGTTGCCCAGGGCATTATCGGCGATCCCAAGTTATTAATTTTGGACGAGCCTTCAGGCGGACTCGCACCACTGGTAGTGCATCGCATTCTTGCCGTTGCCAAAGATCTGACTGCTCGGGGCGTCGCTATTTTGTTGGTGGAGCAACTGGTCAAAGAAGCGCTTCAGGTTGCCGATTACTGCTATCTGGTCGAAGCTGGCACCATTGGCGGGGAAGGGACGGCAGAGGAAATCAAAAATAGCGACTTGATCCGTCGTATTTATTTAGGTGGAGCTCGCGAAGCCGCAGCATGAAACGAGGTTTGAGGCGCTTCCTGGAAGACTATTTATGAAAATAACTGCTATCGAAACTATCCAAGTTTCAATCCCTTATCAGCACGATGGCCCCCTGACGGGGTTTGGTGGAACCGTGTGGTCAAAGCTGTCTTATCTGTTAATCCGGGTAGAGACGGAAGATGGCTTGGTCGGGTGGGGAGAGACGTTTGGCTATAACGCCATCGCGGCGAGCATCGCCGCGATGGAGACCGTTGTCAAACCCCTGGCTCTGGGCAAAGATACGACCGACCTCGCAACATTAATGGCCGGCCTCAAAAAGTCTTTGCATTTATTCGGACGCAGCGGGCCAGTGCAGTATGCATTGAGCGGTCTGGATATCGCGTTGTGGGATTTAGCGGGCAAGCGCGCTGGCAAGCCTGTTGCTGGGCTGCTCGCACAGGAGCCGCGTTCAACGGTACCTGCCTATAAAAGTTTTATGCGCCTGCAACAGCCGGATATCGTCAGTCGGGCATGCGAACGTGCCGTTCGGCAAGGATATCAAAGCATCAAGCTGCACGAGATCACAGTCGAGGCCGTTGCCGCTGCTCGCAAGGCAATAGGAGACACGATTGGTCTGACATTGGACGTGAACTGTGAGTGGTCCGCTGACGAAGCCATACGTATGGCGAATCAGTTGCTGCCTTACAAGTTGAAGTGGCTCGAGGAGCCGGTATGGCCGCCGGAAGACATGACCGGACTGGCCCGACTCCGAAAAACAGTCGACATTCCACTGGCTCTCGGAGAGAATCTAGCTAATGCTTGGTCGTTTTTTCCTCTGCTCGATGAAGGTGTGGTGGATTATTTTCAACCTAGCGTTACGAAAATGGGAGGCATCAGCGAGTTTTCTCTGGTTGCCCAAGCTGCGGCCAGACATGAACGCAAGCTGGCACCTCACTCGCCTTATTTCGGGCCAGGCTTGCTGGCCACTCTGCATCTTGCTGCCGCTTTCCCTAACATCGGGGGGATAGAAATATTTGGTGTCGATCTGGAAAGTCCGCTTTTTGGTTCGGTCGGAACCGTAGGCAGTGATGGCTCGATAGCGATTCCTTTGGGACCAGGTCTGGGCTGTGATCCGGATCCAGAGGTTATTGAGCGCTACCGGGTGTAGTCGGACGATACCTGCACGGTATTGCACCTCGCAGAAATAGTGTCGGGCTTCGAAGCAGTTGCTTATTCGCACCATTTTGCATAGAAGAACAATGATATTCATTAGGAGACAACATCATGAAACTAAATTCTAGATTTACCCATGTTCTTATTGTCGGCGTATTGGCAATGGGAGTTGCGGGCTCGGCTATTTCAAAGACGACTATCCGGGCAAGTAGCTGGCATCCGCCCAAGCATCCTGGAGTCACGGGTGGGTATGAGCCGTTTATGGATTATGTGACAAAGACGTCTAAAGGCGAAATTGATTTCAAGTTTTGGGCTGGCGGCGCGTTGCTGGGTGCGAAAGATACGCTGCCTGGTATCGAGAACGGTATTGCCGATATCGGAGTCCTAGCGCTAACCTATTTTCCAGCCGAGTTCCCCTATTTTCAGCTTATTTCCAATTTAGCGATGCTGTCCAGTAATCCGCCAGCCGTTGCCGCTGCGGTCACTGAGTTCGTCATGCTCGATTGTGAGCCTTGTCGCAAAGAATTTACCGACAAAGGGTTGGTGTTTACATCTTCCTACTCCACAACGCCATATACCTTGATTTCCAAGGTGCCACTGAACAGCCCAGAAGATTTGAAGGGTAAAAAATACCGATCTGCTGGCACTGTTTGGGATCGCTGGACGGCGGATATAGGCGGAACATCCGTTAACGTGTCGGCTGCGGAGATGTTCGAGGCTCTGGACCGAGGCGGTGTCGATGTCGCGGTGTTTTCGCCATCGGCGCTGCAGTCATACAGTCTTTGGGATGTTGCAAAGTATGACATTATGCTGCCACTGGGTACCTATGCCGCGATGTCACTATTTACGATGAATCAGGGTTTCTGGAGCGACCTGACCACCGAACAGCGGAAAATCCTGCTTGATGGCTCGGCAGTCGGAGCCATGGGCGTGACGTTTGGGTATATGAAAAGTGACGATACTGCGCTTGCAAATGCAAAAGAGCATGGCGTCGAAATCGTTAAACCCAGCGAGTCCATTGTCAAACAAAAGAATGAATTTGTTGAGCGAGATCTGAAACAAGTTTCCTCCATTGCCAAGGACCGTCTGAAAATCGACGACGCAGACAAATGGATTACGCAATACCGTTCTTTACTCGTAAAGTGGGAAGGCCTCGTCGATAAATCGCAGGGTGATCAGGCCGCTCTGGTGAAGGCGATGCAGGACGAAATCTATGCCAAAGTCGACCCAGCGACCTATGGTATGTAACTTGGCCTGTGTGATCAGCCCGGAGTTCATATGAAAATTTTCCGATTGCTGGACCGGATCCTATTGTTCGTCGGTGCTGTTGGCCTGATTTTGATGATGCTGCATGTAAGCATCGACGTGGTGTCCAAGTACATTTTTAACTATCCCGTTCCTTTGACCATGGAGATGGTTAGCTACTACTACATGACAGCCGTCGCGTTTTTGCCGCTAGCGGCGTTGGAGCGGCCTGGTAGCAGTCTGGTGCACGTGGAGATTGTGTACGCGCACATGGTGCATCGGATTCGCCGGGTTGTTTATCCGGCGGCCTTGCTGCTTGCCGCCATTTATTGCGCCTGTGGAGCCTTTGCCGCGTGGAAACCGGCCCTCTCAGCTCTTCGTGTTGGCTCTTATGCCGGCAGCATTATTGTTATACCTACATGGCCCTCGCGATTCCTGCCTGTGGCGGGGTTTGCCTTCTTGGCCATTGTACTGGTATTTAAAGGCATAGACAGCATCCGTACCGGCATGGTCGAAACCGACGAAGTGCCAGATGAACTGGCGCAGATTGATGGATGAAATAACATTAGGCCTGACGGGGCTGGGTGTCGTCGTTCTGCTTTTGATGCTGCGTATACCCGTTGGTGTAGCGCTGGGTGGCGTAGCGTTTGGTGGTATTTGGCTACTGGCTGGTTCCAGGGCAGCCTGGGGCACCTTGGCCCAGATTCCTTACGAGTTTACTGCCCACTGGACGCTCAGTTCTATCCCTATGTTTCTTTTAATGGGGTATGTGGCCTACTACTCCAAGATCACAGAAAGCCTGTTTCGAACCGCACAGCTTTGGATGGGGCGCCTTCCGGGAGGCTTGGGCATGGCTTCGGTTTCTGGCGCGGCCGGCTTTGCTGCCGTCACTGGCTCCAGCCTGGCCGCTGCAGCGGCTATGGGTCGGATAGCGGTCCCTGAAATGATGCGCATGGGATACGCGCCCGGATTTGCGGCTGGCATCGTTGCCGCAGCAGGAACGATAGGATCGATGATTCCGCCCAGTATTATTATGATTGTGTATGGGGTTTTTGCGGAAGTTTCGATTGGCCAATTATTTATCGCAGGTGTGGTGCCCGGCATATTAACGGCACTTTTTTACTCCATTGTCATTTTTGTTCGCGTCAAAATCACACCCAGCCTGGCGCCAGGCCTCGCTCAAAAACCGTCCTGGTCTTTGCGGTTCCGTGCCCTGCTCGATGTATGGCCGTTTTTGCTTTTGGTCGTTGGCGTTTTTGGTGGCTTGTTTTCTGGCGTTTTTACGCCGACCGAAGCGGGTGCGGTTGGTGCTGCTCTGGCATTTCTTATCGCATTGCTCAAGCGTGCGTTGACCCGCAGCGTGGTGCGCCAAGCCGTCGTCGAAACAATCCGAGGCACAGCGTCTATTTTCTTTATTGCTATAGGCGCGGCTTTGCTGACAAGATTCTTGTCCATGACAGGGGTGCCGAGCTTTCTGTCTGAGTTGATCACTGGCATGGATGTCGGGCCAATTGTGCTCATGCTTATCATCTCCGTGCTGTACCTTTTTCTTGGCATGTTTTTGGACCCGCTTGGGTGCATGCTGCTGACACTGCCCATCGTGCTGCCGATCATGGAAGCGCAACACCTTAACCTAATATGGTTTGGTATCCTGCTCGTGAAGTTTCTTGAAATTGGGCTAATTACGCCGCCAGTCGGGCTAAATGTATTCGTGATTAAGGAAATTTTGGGTAACAAGGTCACGCTGGCCCAAGTTTTTGCCGGAGTAACCTGGTTTATTATTGCAGACCTGTTTTTGTTGCTAATCTTGATTCTCGTTCCTGATCTGACATTGTTTTTGCCGCACTATGTGAAGTAAGCGGCCTCTATATGTGCAATGCCACGTTATATTTGCTCGTTGCAAGATTGGTCAGTCGAGCGTCCGTGATCGCGCGATATAAGCATAAGGTGACGTAAACGGTTTTTTGTCGCTCAGGGATGAGAGTGCTAACATGTGCGACCAAGTAGCCTTGCGTTGATCAAATAGGCGGCCCATTTCAGGTTTTGTTGTGAACCTCGTCCGATGACGCAAGCGTATGCAGTATTGAATAAACTGGCACTTACCAAACTTGGAGCGAACAGAAACTCTGCAGTACCTTGCGGCCGGGGACATCCACCTGGCCCGTAACGTCTGGTGGGTACGACTTCCACCTCACTAATAGCAATTTATGGTCACAAAGAAACCGGCCTCCATGTCAAAAGCCATGAAACTGGCTCAAGGCAATTCAATTGACAAGGTCTGTGCGATTTTCAGCTTGCTGTCCGAACGCGCCCCGTTGCGTCTTAGCGAGATTTCCCATGCCACTGGCTTAAATCGCGTTACGGCCTTACGCATTCTGGACGCACTTTCTAAAAACGATTTCATACAGCGTTCCGGGAACCCGCCCAGATACACCTTTGGCCCCGAAGTCACCGCCATGGCGGTAAATTCGCGGCTTCCCAATCTACGGGAGCTGGTGCGCCCCAGTCTGTTGCGTATGGCTGATCTTTCTGGTGATGTTGCTTTGCTATCGGTTCGCTCGGGAACAGAGGCAATTTGCGTCGACAGAATGACCGGAGATTATCCTATCAATAGTCGCATGATGGAAATCGGAACCCGTCGCCCGCTCGCCATTGGAGCAGGCAGCATGGCACTGCTGGCATGGGCGCCTACCTCAGAGCATGATGCCATCATAGAGATTACGTTGAGCCGTGCTGCCGAGTCTTATCCTCGATTGACGCGCGAGGTCATCGTGGAGCAAATTCAGCTGGCCCGCCATAAGGGCTATGTCATGCTACTTGATGTCGTGATAGAAAAGCTTGGTGGCATTGCCTGCCCAATTTACGATTTACACGGAAATGTCATTGCGGCTATTAGCGTAACGGCGTTAAGGGAAAGAATTGCCGATCGTGAAGCCGAGCTTGCCACCGCCTTGATACAGGAGCAGCACCGCATTAAATTGATGCTGAAGCAAGGCCAATAAGAACCGCCAAATAAATTAACAGGGCGGAATCGAGCACTTCGATCCTCCCTGTTAATTTACGCAAAGATCGTGTGCCGCGAGTTTATTGAGCTTTTTGAAACTCCTTGATGATCGGGCCGAATGTTTTCTCTGCTCCCTTCATGCGTTCTACAGTGGTTTGCGCATCTGTGACGTTCAACGTGACCCCTTGGTTTTTCAACTTTGCACGCAACTCGTTGTCTTTGGCAACCTCTCGCATGGCCGCGCGGATTTTTTCTGCGCGAGCTTCATCCATTCCTTGTGGCGCCAGCAGCGCCGTCCAGAAAACCGCTTCGAAATTATCCAGACCCATTGACTCTTGAACAGTAGGAACATCGGGGTACGCGCTGAGTCTTTCTGTTGTAGTCACAGCGACAAACTCTACTTTGCCATCTTTCTTCAATGGAAGCGCTTCGTTGAGTGTGGCAAAAGTCATATGAATGTCGCCTCCCAAAATGGCTTGGCGCACCGGAGCCCCACCTTGGTATTGCACCAATAATGCGTCCAGGTTCCCCTGCTTCAGCCAGGTTTCTGCTGCAATATGATTCATGGCACCAACACCTGAAGCACCTACGGTGTATTTGCCTGGGTTCTCACGAATTTGCTTGACCAGCTCGTCCATGGTCTTTATGCCTAACGTAGAGCTGACCTCGAGAATGAAAGGCGAGTCGGCAAGGCCCGAGAGCACTGTGAAATCTTTGAATGCATCATATTGCACACTTTTCTGCAGATATTTGTTCAAAGGCAGAGAAACTGATGCCGCATATAACGTATAGCCATCAGGTTTCTGGCGGCTGACGTAGTTGCTTGCTACGGTTGTGGCTGCACCTGCTCTGTTTTCAACGACTATTGTTTGGCCCAGTTGCTGTTCCAGCTTCTGGGCGAGCATGCGCATGGATACATCGGTAATGCCGCCTGGCGCATACGGAATTATCAGGCTGATGGGGCGCTCAGGATAGTTTTCTGCTTGGGCTGAACCCAAGGTGCTCATAATGCTAACAAAACCTACTGCTATTAAGGTTGATTTACGCATGTGGTGTCTCCTCCGTAGTGCGATAAAAGTTGTAGCGAAAATTAATCAATGGGTACACTGGCCATCAAAATAGCTGTTAAGTGTTGGATGGGGTTTCGCGCCCTACACTGCCATCGGCATCGGCATCGGCATCGGCATCGGTCACGATCACAACCTTCTTTGATTCATTTGTTTTTATTTCTATGTGTTTTTTCGGGCGTTCTGTTTGGCTTTCTTTACTCAGGAAGGCAAGTTGAGGACTGTTTTGGAAATGATATTCCGCTGTATTTCAGAACTACCCGCATATATGGTGGCTGCCCGGGCCTGTAAGAATTGTGCGGAAGCGTTCAGCGCGCCGTCATGGCCCAGCCCTTCGATTACCCCACCCATTTCTCCGGTCAGTTCCAGCATGTATTCGGTGATGCGCCGAAACAATTCAGACTGGTTGATTTTTAGTAATGACACGTCGGGCCCAAGTTGTTTTCCGCGTGAAATCAAGTCCAGATACTCAGCAAAAAGCGTCTTATGGTTTTCGAGGTCAAGGAATAGTTGAGAAGCCCGTTCCTGGAAGGCACGATCGTCCTCAAGCTTGTAAAGGCGGCCTAATTCGAGCAAACGTGAAAAGGCGTAATCGGACAGACGCGGAGAGCCGATAAATATGCGCTCAAAGCCCAGTAGCGCTTTGGCCATGGACCAGCCTTTATTGATTTCGCCGACAAGGTTGTCGATCGGTACCCGTACATTATCGAAAAAGACTTCGCAGAATTCATCGTGCATTTCCAGGTTCAGTATGGGTCTGACGGTAACGCCTGGGCTGTCCATGGGCACCAGTAAAAAACTGATGCCGTCCTGTTTTCGCGCCGTAGAAGCTGTGCGTACTAGCAGGAATATCCAGTTTGCGTCATTTGCCATGGTGGTCCAGATCTTCTGGCCGTTGACAACCCATTCATCACCGTCTCGATCCGCCTTTGTGCGAAGTGATGCCAAGTCTGACCCGGCACCTGGCTCGCTGTAACCTTGGCACCAGATGTGTTCGCCCGAGATGATTTTCGGCAAGAAGTGCTGCTGTTGCGATGGGGTGCCATAACGAATGAGTAGTGGCCCCAGCATGGTGGCACCATGGTCATTCAGGCGTGCGCAACCGTGCCGTTCGAACTCCTCGGTCATAATGACCTGCTTTTCAGCCGATAGCCCCATGCCACCGTGTTCACGTGGCCAGCTAGGGCACAGCCAGCCTTTTTCTGAAAGGGCTTTGTACCAAGGCCAGTTATCCCGTAAATGCAGGCGTTTGGCAGGTGAGCGGATCTCAGGAGGGTAGTTGGCTTCGATCCAGCTCCTCAACATGGAGCGGAACGCGGCGTTATCCAGTGTGTTCATGTCTTGTGTATCAGCCATGATTGGCTCCCATCAGTGAAAATGCACGATTCCGGTGAAATGATTCCGTACCAAACATACCGGACATAGTCATGCTCTTCCGCAAGTACAGGCCAATGTCGGCTTCGTCTGTATAGCCGATGCCGCCATGAAGCTGAATAGCCTCTCGGGTGATCACGCTACTGGCTCTGCTCAGACGCGCCTTGGCCAATGACACTGCAAGCTCCAACGCACTGCTTCGTAGACCATCGGCAAAGCCGTTGGCTGCTGCATTTAGTGCGGCACGCCCCAGTTTCAGTTCGAGAAACAGGTCAACCATGCGATGCTGCACGACTTGGAAGGAGCCGATCGGTTTATCGAATTGCACACGCTCCTTGATAAAATCTTGCGTGATCTGGAAAGCTCTTTCAGACAGGCCAGACAGATAAGCACCAGCAACCAGCGTGGCTTGTTCCCGAATAATTGTCATGTCGCTCGATAGCCACTGTGCCGGCGCCTCATTGAGCCGCAAGCCGCAGAAGTGCCCGCCGTCATGAGTCTTGTGCTCAATCAGCGATATACCGGCTTCGCCGGGTAGAACCAGGGCAGCGCCACCCTCAGCCTGAACGAGAAAGGCATCGGCACCCAGCGCATAGGGGATGCAGTCTATATATCCGGTTATCTTGCCGTTGTTAAAGACAGGCATGGATCGCCCGTAGGTTGCGAACGCAGGCAGGATGATCTGCTTGCATTCCAACAGGTCTCGCTGATGTGCTTCGGGCAGAACGTCGGCAATCAGGGCTGAAGCCAATATCGGCTCGGGTGTCAGCTGCTGGCCAAGTCTATGTGCCAGCGTGCAGAGCTCACGCATACCCAGCCCCAGCCCTCCCTTTTGCTCATCGATAGACAGGGTGAGCCAACCGAGTTCAGAAAATTCGAGCCATTTTGCTCTTTCAAACCCCGGAGTGGTGAATCGCTGCTTGCGTGCACGAAGGAGATCGTCTTTCAGTACATGTGCCGCGCTTTCATCAATCATCCGAATCAGATCTTCGGTTTCATCTAGCTCAGTATCGAGAGACGACATACTCGTTATTCCTTGTTGGGTTGATCTTCTGGAGAGATTGCTGCATGTCTCTGCGCTATAAGGCGCGCGAACCCTTTGCCCGTTTGCGCTTGGGGTTTGACATGCAGGAGGCTTCATCTCCCGTTGATTCTTATCAGCATGAATATTGTTCCGTAATACGGAACATATAGGTATTTAAATAAGCAAGTATCACTTATTCTGATACAGTATTATCAATGATATACAGTGATATGCAATCATAAAAATTAAATTTATTAAATTAAATTAAAAACACATAGAATTGTGTTTCGTAGTACGGAACAAAAATATTGAATTACTAAAGTAGAGGAAACATCTGATGAACCAGCAGCCAGTTATGGGCCCTGAAGCGCAGTTCAAGTCTTACCTACAGCAAGGAAAATTCATGATCCAAAGATCGCGAGCTACCGGAAAGTACGTTTTCTATCCGCGCCTTGTGATCCCGTCCACGGGTGAGACCGACCTTGACTGGGTCGAGGCATCAGGCCGTGGTTCGGTTTATTCCATCACCGTCAACAGAAGTAAGAGCGAAACCTACAACGTCGCACTGATCGATCTGGAAGAAGGTGTGCGCATGATGTCGCTCATAGTGGGTCAGGAAACCGTGCCGATCGGTACGCCCGTCCAGGCAAGTATTGTTGATATCAACGATGCTCCGGCAGTCGTCTTCACACCCTTGCAAGGAGCAGAATAATGACCCGTACTCTTAGAGGAAAAGTCGCGATCGCTGGTATCGGCAGCTTCAATGTGGGGAGCGTGCCTGGTTTCAGTGCAATGGAGAACTTAGGCGGTGCGGCACTACGAGCCATAAGTGATGCAGGCCTTAGCATTCAAGATATTGATGCCGTTTTCTCGGCCAGTTCTGCACATGCTTTCCCTACCTTGTCAGTTTGCGAATATCTAGGGCTAAAACCGACTTTTGTGGGTGGCGCTAACGTGGGCGGATCCAGCTTTGAAATGCATGTGATTGAAGCAGCCCTGGCTCTGGAAGCAGGGCTTTGTA
Source organism: Alcaligenaceae bacterium (assembly GCA_013416395.1). Taxonomy (GTDB): domain Bacteria; phylum Pseudomonadota; class Gammaproteobacteria; order Burkholderiales; family Burkholderiaceae_B; genus Allopusillimonas. The sequence continues at coordinate 334,799 of JACCEP010000001.1, read as the reverse complement.
ATGCTGCGTTGATTTGTTATGGGTCGAATCAGCGCAGTGCCGGTGGGCGCTTGGTTTCAATGGCGGAAAAACAGTGGCAAGAAGAGCCTTATCGTTTTCGCATGCCCATCAACGGTTACGCCATGGCCGCTGCTCGCCACATGTATGAATATGGCACCACTCGGGAAATGCTTGCCGAGGTAGCGGTTGCTGCTCGTGCATGGGCTAATCTTAACCCTGAAGCATATGCACGGGGACCTTTGAGCCTTGATGACGTTCTCTCGGCGAGGCTGGTGTCGGATCCGTTGTCTGTTCTGGATTGCTGCCTGGTCACCGATGGTGGAGGTGCCATCGTCATGGTCCGATCAGATCGTGCCAAAGATCTCAAGCAGCCACCTGTCTATTTCTTGGGTGGTGGCATGGCGCAATGGCATCGATCTATTTCAGAAATGCCCAATCTCACCGTAACTGCAGCAACAGAAAGTGGGCCGCGCGCGTTTGATATGGCAGGCGTTTCACAGTCGGATGTCGATCTTCTGATGCTGTACGACGCGTTCACGATCAATACGATCTTGTTTCTTGAGGATCTAGGTTTCTGCCCCAAAGGTGAGGGTGGACGGTTTGTGCAGGATGGTGCTTTGGCGCCTGGAGGCAGGCTGGCAGTAAACACCAACGGAGGTGGTCTTTCATGTATGCATCCGGGCATGTACGGGCTGTTTCTAATCATTGAAGCTGTCAGACAGTTACGCGGTGATGCTGGGGAGCGGCAACTGAAAGAGCCCGAAATAGCGCTATGTCATGGAAATGGTGGTGTGCTTTCCAGTCAGGTAAGCACCTTATTCGGGACCGCTAGTACGCTGTAGAAGTCAGCCTCAACATTAACCAAAATTAAGCGCTCCCCATGAAAAACTTCTCTTCCTTATCTTCACTCATAGCACCCAAATCCGTGGCCATTATCGGTGCATCGAACGATCCGCATCGAATAGGCGGTCGAGCCCTTAAGTACATGCTTGAGCGGCGTTTCGCCGGAGACATTTACCCCATCAATCCGAAGCGTGAGACGATCCAGGGTCTGCGAGCTTATGCTCACGTGTCGTTGTTGCCAGCATGCCCCGACGTGGCAATTCTGGCCCTGGCGGCGGATCAAGTCCCTGCCGCGCTCAAGGAGCTTGAATCCATTGGTGTCAAGAATGCTGTAATTTTCAGCTCGGGCTTCGCGGAAACCGGGCAGGAAGGGGAGTTTCTGCAGCAGCAGATAACACGTGCGGCAGGCTCCATGCGTGTTCTGGGGCCTAATAGCCTTGGCGTGTTCAATGCGGAGAATAATTTTTGGGGTACGTTCACGGCCACTCTTGAGACGGGGTGGCCTCTTCCGGGCCGCATAGGAATCGCCACGCAGTCTGGTGCCTATGGAGCACATATGCTTTGTGCTGCTCGCGAACAGGGGGTTGGAATATCCACTTTTGTTGCGACTGGCAATGAGGTTGATATCACGGTGGCCGAGGTGATCGGCTGGATGGCCGAAAATGATGGCATAGACATCATCATCAGCTACATCGAAGGTGTGCGTAACGGCCCTGAGCTTATTTCCGCCTTGCAGTTGGCTAAAGCCGCCCGTAAGCCCGTCATCATGCTTAAAGCTGGCCGATCCGCGCTGGGCAAGCAGGCTGCAAAGTCACACACGGCGGCTTTGGCGGGTGACGATGCGGTAATAGATGCAATATTGCGCGAATTTGGCGTTATTCGAGTCAACGGCGCGCAAGAGGCCCTGGACATTGCGAAAGTGGCAACGCGGGGCATATATCCCCAGGAAAGCACGTTGGGGGTGCTAACGGTTAGCGGCGGGGCCGGCATCATTATTTCGGATGATGCAGAGCAGTACGGTGTCGCGCTACCTGAAGTCCCGTCTGATGCCCGTGCTCGAATGCAAGCCATGTTACCGTTTGCGGCGACACAAAATCCTGTTGATTGCACGGCGCAAGCCCTTAATGAAATGACGCTAACGGGTAATTTCGGCATTGAAATGGTGCAAACCGATCTCTACAGTGCACTGCTGATTTTCTTTAGCCATGCTGGAGGCGTAGCGTCGATTGTGCCCGGTCTGCGTACTGAGTTGCGCCGAATTCGTAATGCGCGACCCGACGTACTCTATATCTTGTCGGTACTGGCACCAGACGATGTTATCGCTGGGTACGAAGAAGACGGCTTTCTAGTTTTCGACGACCCAGGCCGTGCAGTACGTGCACTTGGTGCCATGGGTAGACTGGGCCGGTCATTTGCGGCCGGCGAGTCATCTCTACCCCATGATCTTCCCCACTTTTTTTTGCCCGAGCAAACCCAAAACGAGGCAATGAGCAAGCGTGTGCTGGCCGAGGCGGGCATAAGCGTTACGCGAGACTATGCGTGCACAAGCGCAGCGCAAGCCATAGATGCCGCCGCACAAATTGGCTACCCCGTTGTCATGAAGATCCTCTCGTCCGATATCTTGCATAAAACTGAGATTGGCGGCGTGTTGCTTAATGTGAGTTCCGTCGAAGAGGTATCTAGTGGTTATGAAACGCTGGTTTCTCGTGCAAGAACGGCAGTACCGGATGCGCGAATAGATGGTGTTTTGGTGTCCCAGCAGATCGGACAGGGTGTGGAGTGCATCATGGGTATTCAGAATGACCCCATCTTTGGCCCCATGGCCTTATTCGGGCTGGGTGGCGTGCACGTCGAGGTATTCAAGGACGTCGTTCTGCGCCGTTGTCCCTTCGGTGTCAGTGAGGCGCATGAGGTTATTAGGTCTATAAGGAGCTTGCCACTGCTGGAAGGCGTTCGTGGCAGTAGCGCCGTTGATCTCAATGCATTGGCCGAAATGCTGTCACGGCTCTCCGTCTTTGCCGCCCAGGCTGGGTCACGGCTTAGGTCGGTGGATATCAACCCCGTGATCGCGACGCCGACAGGGGCGTGGGCAGTGGACGCTGTTCTCGAATTAGGAGAGGTGCAAAAGCTGGAAGAGTCTGATTTGGGTGTTTTAAACTGATGGGTTCTGGGTCGTGCACTGGTGAATCAGATGGGAACCGTGCAAGTGCGCGGTTCACGCTTTTCTTAGTTCACAAAGCCCCCACCGACACCAAAGCCTCACGAACAGCCCGTGCACCTTCATCTGATAATGGCGCCTGCGGATGCAGCGGCACACCCATGTCATAACCCTGCATTTGCAGTGCGCCTTTAATGCAAGCTGCCAGCCGATAATCCGCGAAAACCTGATTAACCCGCCACAACTCGCGTTGCAGCACCATGGCTTCCTGCCAGCGCTCGTCGCGACACAGCTCATAAAGCTGAACACTTTGCCTGGGTACGATGCATGCCGGGCCAGCCATCCAGCCCGCGCCGCCCAGCAGCATGACGGCGGTCGTCACATGGGATGACGCTGCAAAAATGCGCATGCGGTCTTCAACCAGGTTCATGATGGTCAACAGCCGGCCTGTGTTCGTTGAAGCATCCTTCAAATAGAGAGTATTCGGTATATGGCTCAGGCGCTCAATAACGCCTGCAGTCAGATCAGAGCGCTGAAAATTGGGGTTGGTATAGATGACGATGGGCAGGTCTACCGCATTGGCAATTTGCCTGAAATAATCAAATACACCCTCCTGGTCTATAGGAAAATAGGCCTCCAGCATGGCGAGAATGCCATCACACCCCATGCGCTCGTATTCTTTTGCCTGACGCACAGCATCTGCAGTCGTCGTGGCAGCAACGCCAGCGACGACCGGTACGCGGCCGTCGCTGGCTGCAACAGTGGTTTCAACAATGACGCGCTTTTGATCGGGGTTTAGATACGCAAACTCACCTGTCGATCCTAGCGGCGTCAATCCGTGCACGCCATGGCCAATGAGGTCAACGCATAAGCGATGAAGGACCTCCGTATCAACTTCTCCGTTTTCCTTTATCGGAGACGCCAGATAGGGGAAAACGCCTGCAAAACTCGAATGAATGCTCATGTCTATCCTAAAAAAAGCCTATGCCCGGCGGCTACCTTGGGGGCGGAAAACGTCTCGAACCAACCATTGTTGAGTCGGCTCGCTGTCTGATTGGTACGCGCTAAATAGCACGGTGTTATTTCGAAAACGTGTGAGTCAGTCCGGCAAGCTCATGTTTAGCAGCGCCAAGAAGTACCACCCCCAAAGCAGCAGCAGTGCGACGGCAGCCGCTATCCATGCTACTCGAGCGCGTTTTGCAGCGCGAAAAGCAAAAAACGCGCAAATACAGGCTGCGATTGGAAGAAGTACGATTACTGGCAAGGCTGTTGCTCCGGTGGGCTGAAAGCATAGTCGCGCACGAGTCCGTGCGCGTCAGTCACTATGTCGATAGCGAAAAAAAACACCATCACAATATAGCTCAAGCTGCTCTGGTGTTCCGGCCCAAAGTCATAGGTTCAGCGACAATTAACTGGACACGCCAGCCAAGATGGTTGACGCGTGGCAGTCATACTTGGCATGCCGTGTGATACCGTGGCATTTCTCTGACGATGTCTACGCAATTCATTAATTTTGATCTCATGCCTTCTAATACTGTAGCCGTAATTGGCGCTGGCCCGGCCGGTCTGATGGCGGCCGAAGAGCTGGCCAACGCGGGTTTGCACGTTGCTGTGTACGATGCCATGCCTTCGGTAGGCCGTAAATTTCTGCTGGCTGGGCGGGGTGGCTTGAACTTAACGCACAGTGAACCAGCGGTCACGTTCAGGACTCGTTTTGGCGATCGTGCAGAGCAAGTCTCGCCTTGGCTGGATCAGCTGGATGCAACGGCATTGCGCCAGTGGGCCCTGGATCTGGGTGTCGAAACCTTTGTGGGTTCATCCGGCCGCGTGTTCCCTCAAGAGATGAAAGCCGCGCCCTTGCTGCGGGCGTGGCTGCATCGGCTGCGTGCCAGCGGTGTTCAGTTTCACACGCGGCATAAATGGCACGGTTGGTCTGAGGATGGCGCTTTGTCGTTTGATACGCCGCAGGGTGCGGTCAGTGCGCGTCCGGATGCCGTGGTGTTGGCCTTAGGCGGGGCCAGCTGGCCGCGCCTGGGATCAGACGGCGCCTGGCAAAGCGTGCTCGAGGCGCGTAGCGTGGCCGTCGCACCACTGCTCCCCGCCAACTGCGGTTTTCTTACCAAGTGGTCGGGGCATTTTTCAGAGCGGTTTGCAGGTCAGCCGCTCAAAGCCATAGCCATGGCACCGCAGGGCGACTTCAACATGCGTCGTGGCGAATGCATGGTCACGGCAGATGGTGTGGAAGGTGGGCTTGTTTACGCGTGGTCGTCGAGCCTGCGCGATACCCTGCTGCGCGAGGGCGTCGCTACGCTCTATATTGATTTACTGCCCGATCGCGATCCGGCGCAGGTGCTGGCTGAAGTCACCCGCCCGCGCGGCAGCCGGTCATGGTCCAGCCACCTAAGCAGTCGCCTGGGTCTGCGCGGCGTTAAAACAGCGCTTCTGCACGAATGCCTTCCCAAAACCGTGTTTAACGACCCGCAGGCGCTGGCGGCGGGTATCAAACGCTTACCCGTAAGCCTCGATGGTATGCGGCCCCTGGCGCAAGCCATTAGCTCTGCGGGTGGTGTGCAGTTTGAAGCGTTGAATCAGCATTTGATGCTACAGGCACTGCCCGGGGTATTTTGCGCGGGAGAAATGCTGGACTGGGAGGCGCCGACAGGCGGCTATCTGCTGACGGCTAGCTTTGCCAGTGGGCGGGTGGCTGGTCGAGGGGTGTTGGGTTGGTTGGCAACGCAGCATTAACGAAACCACACGTCAACGAGTGCGTCCGCATGTGGTTTGGTGAAATTGCTCACGTACTCTACGGTACTCAATATGAGGTGCGTTATCTCTTTATGGCGGCATCCCTTGGGTATGTACCCCACAGGCCATCTATGTACTTTGCCCTAGAATAAAATAATCTTGGGAATTTGCCAAAAAAATAACAAAATACAGTTACAAATAACTTTTCCCACCCATCAAGATTGATTGCGCTAAAAATCCACAAATAAACAAAGCTAAGGAAAAGCCGATGTACAACATTGACCACTTCATGCTGGCTGGCAACAACCTTGATAGCCTTTCGCAGTACTTTACTGACCTGACGGGTATTCCGGTTGCCAGTGGTGGTGTTCATCCTGATTTGGGCACGCACAACAAATTAGTGGCCACCATCAGCGATATCTATCTTGAACTGATAGCCCCCAACCCCGCTTCAGACATGCGCACCGGGTTGCGTGATGTGCTCGAACAAATGGCCCAACCACATCTGCATCGCTTCATTGTGCAAAGTCAGGCGGATCACTTTCCTGACATTCTGAGCGCTTACCAACGCGTCGGGGTAGCCGCAGAGGTGAAGCACCTCAGCCGCCAAACTGCTTCTGGCGAAACGCTACGCTGGCAATTGCTTATGCCAGCGGCCGTGAACGAGTATGGGATTTTTGCGCCGCTGTTTATTGACTGGGGCACCGCTACACACCCCGCCCGTACTTTGCCAAGTGCTCCGTGCAGCGTGGTTGCGTGCTCAGCCGGCCATCCTGAACCAGAGAGGCTTCAGGCCTTATGGGATGAAATTGGTTTCAAAATGCCGCTGGCGACTGCGGTTGATCCGTATTTTACGGTGACGCTGGATACCCCGAAAGGCCCGGTCGATTTACGAGCATGATCGACCAACAAGCACTGATAACGGCTCGCTAGGATGTGGTTCAACGAAAATGTTCAGCTTTAGCGCTTGCTCATTTACCTCCAAAAGCCAATCATCACCTGCAATGGCTTCCAATTCAGAAATTTTTATTTCAATAAACTCTTTACCGTCGAGGCGTTCTTGCAGCAGCGTAAAAAGCGTAGTCTTCACGTTATCCTTGTTTGAAGTTTTGACACACTCATTGTATCGCTTTACTTGCATATTGAGCTTGCGGGCGATTATTGCCTAGTTCCGGCTGGCCAGTCGTGTAAACCATAGTGTGGTGCGATCTTGCAATTGGCTCTGCACATTTTGTGAGATGGGCACGGCTTTTGCTTATTCTCTTCCGCCCACGAGCACATATCGTGGAATAGACGAGGAGAAATGTAAATGGCTATGAACAAAACACATGCGCCTGCCGCTCAAAAAAGTGTGCTTGGAATGCTCATTGATGATCATCGAGAGGTCCAGACGCTATTCAAAGAGTTTAAGTCAGTCAAAGATGATGCGAAAAAGAATCAAATAGTTCAGCACGCCTGTATGGCGCTCACGGCGCATGCAGAAATCGAGGAGAAGCATTTTTATCCATTTCTACGAAAGGCTGATCCGGATACCTTTGGCGATATGTTGGACGAAGGTAAGGTAGAGCACGGCAGTGCGAAGGACCTCATTGCACTACTGAAAAAAATGAAGCCGGGCGATGATTTATATGACGCCCGTTTTACCGTGCTTGGAGAATTTACCAATCACCACATAACAGAGGAAGAGGATGAAATGTTTTCAAAGGTCGTGTCCAAGGACATTGATTTGCGAGAGCTGGAGGCCCCCATGTTAGAAACGAAAAAACAGTCGATGGCGGCTCAGAAGGCGAACAAGAAATCTTGATCGTCACTTATTTATGAGTGCGGCATAGCCAACACGGCTGTCGGGCCATCGCGGTGAGAATCCGGATGCGCGCAAGCGAGCATTGGAAAGCCGTTTGCTCCCGATACCCTGCGGTGCGGGCCCTTCGCCAGGCGGGGGCACGCCGAGCTTGTCTGCTAGCTCACCATACAGCTGGGCAATTGGGAGCGGCGTGTTGTCCACGCCTAGATAAAGCGTTTCTGGATCGGGTAACCCGAGGATATGCACAATGGCGGCAGCAGCATCGTCGACATGTACTCTGTTGCTCCAGAAGGGCGGCTCGTTGCGCACCCGCGCGTGGCCGCTCCGCAGACGTTCGAACAGCTGTGTGCGCCTGGGGCCGTAGAGCCCGGCCAGACGCAAGACCGTGGCTGGGCAGCCGCTGCCGGCCAGCCATTGTTCGGCTTCGAGTAGCACCTCGCCATTGAACCCAAGCGGCGACGCAGGTGTATTTTCATCGACCCAGTCGCCGTTATGTTCGCCATAAACAGCGCTGGAAGAAACAAACACAATGCGCTGTATTGTTTGTTTATCCAGTGCCTGCAAGAGATTCTGCAACCCTTGCACAAACACTTGGTGATAGGCAGCGCGATCACGTTTTTCAGGTGTAGGCAGGTACACCACTTGGTCGATACGCTCGGGCAACTGCCGCAGAGTGTCAGCATTGGTTAGATCGGCTTGCAGCAAGGTGACGCCATCCGGAAGGGGGGCATGTGAACGCCGCAAACCCCATACCTCGGCACCAGAGCCGTGTAATAGCTGAGCCACGCGAGCGCCCACGTCGCCACAACCGGCTATGAGTACGCGCTTTACCTGCTTGTCTGAGATTTCTGTGGTTGCTGGCATCAGCGCATAAATCCTTGATCGAATTTGTTTCCTGTTGATTGTCTTCCAGCCCGACAGACGTCCATCTGACGCCGCTTTTTTGGTAACGTACCACTGAAAATCCAAAAATCACGTCTTGCTTATGTGCTCTAGCACTTTACACGCCTACACAGACCTTATTTGAATTTGTATCTCGTTTCGCCTTAATGCAGGCAGCGTCCATGGCGGATCATAGCGCGCCAGCTTTGGCGCGCCGGCAGGAATCAAGCGGTTTACGCTCATCCAGTGAAATAACTCTTCTGTTTTTATCTCAATCCTTGCTGTAGAAGCCATGCCTGAAAAAAGTACAACCGCATAACGTGAAGAGGGTATTTCGCGCAAGACTACCGCTTCATTATTGGGTTTGGGTAAGCTTGCTACGGTATATTGCCCAGGCATGAAAAATTGAATACGCCAACACGTGGCGAACGTCATGGTCTGAGTTATACCGACCGCTTCGGTCGTTAATGGTGCCGTCATAGAGATAGCGTGGGAGCCTGTTTCAGGTTCAGCGATAACTGGCGCGGTCATGGCTATTTTTTCTGATGCGCCTTGCCCAAGACCCTCGCCTTTATGGTTTTCGCCAAAAATGTAATTGGCAATTAGCTTGAAGCCATCGCGCGATGCCGTGTCCATGTCGCCTTGCACCACAGTTTCAGCAACAACCACTGCGTTGTATTCGCGAACTTCAAACTTGTCTTCCTGAGCCAGTTGTTTAAATTTGGGTTCTTCAGTGGCCATGACAATCGTCCATCAGGTTTATTCGCAAAACATCATGGCCCGGGCTTTATCGTTGATGTCAGGGCCTGTTCTCATTACTTGGGCATTAACACTGTATCAATAACGTGAATGACGCCATTGCTTGCCTTGATGTCAGTTTTGATGACATGGGCGTTATTTACCATGACCTTGCCATCAACCACACTGATCTTCAGATCGCTACCTTCCACGGTTTTGACCATGCCTGGCTTAACGTCTGCGGCCATCATGGCGCCGGGCACTACATGGTATGTCAGCACCTTGGTGAGTTCTTTTTTGTTGGCCAGTAAGGCATCCAGATCAGCCTTAGGGATTTTTGCAAAGGCCTCATCTGTTGGAGCGAAAACAGTGAATGGGCCGGGGCCTTTAAGTGTTTCCACCAGGCCGGCAGCCTTGATGGCGGTTACCAGGGTGTTGAATGAACCGGCACTGACGGCAGTGTCGACGATGTCGCTTGCGGCCCAGGCAGAAGGAACAATGAATGCAGTCGAAAGTGCAATAGCAGATAGAAGGCGTTTCATACGGATCTCCGAACAAATTTTAGGTGCAAGAAAAACTACTGAAGAAACATACCGGGGATAAAACTGACCTTTATTTAAAAGTCAGAATTAAGTCTAACACCAGTTAGTTAAAAAGAATACTCATTAGTAGTTTTATTTTCTTGGTAGTAATATAAGGTCAATTTCGACGTCACTCAGGTACCAGAATCGGTCAAGTTGTTCGTGGTATTTCGCTGTTAGATTCACCGTGGCGGCATGGATCGGTGGTGTGCCTGGTGTGCTACTTTCAATCATGTCGACGTACAGCGACAACTTGGCCCGTCAGGCACTACCCTTGGGGAGTAACAACAATGACAATTGAATTGCAAATGCTTGGCTGGGCCACGGCTCTCGGATTCGTGTATGTGTTCGTGGCCATCGGTTTCGCTACCTGGCAGCGCGGGCTGAAATGGAATACCGGCAATCGTGATGACGTGTCGCAGCCTTTAGGCAAGCACGCCCAGCGTGCTAACAGGGCAAGTCGAAATTTTCTCGAAACCTTTCCCTTTTTTGCTGCTGCCACGCTGGCAGTAGTTGTTGCTGATCGAACCGGTACGCAAACTGCACTTGGGGCCGAGATTTATCTAATTGCACGAGTGCTTTACCTGCCTATTTACATCGCTGGCATACCCTATCTGCGCACGCTGGTTTACATAGCAAGCATATGGGGCATATTGCAGATGCTGGAGGCAATCTTATTTTGAAAAGGGTGGGGCTTGACCGTTTACATGGCCGATGATGGCCCCAATATTGCCCGAAATTTGCGCAACCGCCTTATTGCAAGCCCTGAAAGCACACCTGAAGCATGTGCTGCACGATGGCATCTTCGTCGAGTTTGCTGTAGAGCTGAAGATACTCCACGGATGGGTCGCAGGTGCGAGCATAAAACGAAAACAGGATCACATCATCGGGAAGAGTGTCGCTGAGCTCTCCTTTAGCCTTGGCCTGGCTGACGATCTTCTTGAGCCGTTGATGCAGTTTGAGCACACGGGTAACGTATCTGAAGTTGCGCGTCAGCATTTTGCGAACGTGTGGGCTTGTGGAAGGTAGAAACGGCAGCCCCCCCGTTAATCGCACTCGCAACGCCCACTCGAGCAACAACTTTAATCGCTCCACAGGTGTGGCTGATTTCGGCATTGCTTCAAGCCGCTCCAGCGCGCCGTCCATCAGACGGATCATGGCCTCACCGACCAGATCCTCCTTCGACTTGAAGTGCTTGTAGAGGCTTGGCTTAGAGATTCCCACCTCGGCAGCGATGTCGTCCATCGTCATCAGGTCAAAACCTTTGACGCCCAGCGTGGTGGTCGTGGCGTCAAGAATTGCGTCTTCACGCATCTTGAACGCCTTGTCTTTAAAGCTAGATCGATTTAGAATACTCATTAGTAAATAAGGCTACTGATTAGTAATTGGTTTTAACACTTAAGTAGATTCAATCTTATCACTGAATGTTGAAGGTGCGCACCATGTTTCAAATCGCCTGTTCCGCGTCGTACGCATCCGGTAGTTCGCTGGCACCAAGTCGCGAGGGTACCCAATGCGCAAAAGAGGCAGATTTTTTCTGTACACCACATGCCTAGCGCACCCAATTTTGGCGCTCGCATCGCCGTGGTTGGGGCGGGCATCAGCGGGCTAGCCAGCGCCTATTTTTTGGGCAGGCGTTATCAAGTCACCCTGTTTGAGGCTGCCGGGTATCCTGGGGGGCACTCGAATACGGTTGATGTAACGCTTGATGGTGTGACGCACCCCGTTGATACTGGGTTTCTGGTTTTCAACGATCGCACCTATCCCAACCTGATCAGCTTATTTGAAGAGCTTCAAGTAAAGACGCATCCCAGCAATATGAGCTTTTCCGTGTCGCTCGACAATGGTCGGCTTGAGTGGGCGGGCAGCGACCTGAACACGGTATTTGCACAGCGACGCAATCTTTTCTCGCCCAGTTTTATGGGTATGTTGCGCGACATCATGCGGTTCAACAAGGCGGCGCCGCGTCATCTCGCTATGGCGGAGGCAAGTGGGTGTTCGCTGCGCGAACTGCTGGTGCAGGGCAATTATGGCGCAACGTTTCAGAATAACTACCTTCTTCCCATGGCGTCGGCGATTTGGTCTAGCGCCGCGTCAGACATTCTTAATTTTCCGGCCAAGACTTTTCTTCGATTTTGCGCCAATCATGGTCTGTTGCAGGTGCGCGATCGTCCCCAATGGAGAACGGTTGCAGGTGGCTCACGTGAGTATGTGCGTCGATTGATTGGCAGCATTCCAGACTTGCGTCTAAATACCCCCGTATTAGGTGTTTCGCGCGACAACAATGGAATCAATTTGCGTACTGCGTCGGGTGTCGAGCAATTCGATGCCATCGTCATGGCCACGCATGCACCGCAAACCCTTCACATGCTGCAAGACCCCAGCGAGCAAGAGCGAGCCACACTGGCTGCGGTGCGCTACCAGAAGAATCTGGCAACGCTGCATACTGATGTCTCGCTTTTGCCGCAGCGCCGTGGCGTGTGGTCTGCCTGGAATTATCTGGGCGCCAACGCAGTCGATGGAGGGCGTCCTGTGTGCGTAAGCTACCTGCTTAATCAGCTTCAGCCGCTGCCCTTCGAAACGCCTGTCGTGGTCACGCTCAACCCCATTACCCTGCCAGCACCAGAAACAAGGCTGTTGTCCATGGAGTATGAGCACCCCATTCTTGATCTGCCTGCGATCAAAGCGCAGGGCGAGCTCGCGTCGTTGCAGGGTGTTCGGCATACCTGGCACGCTGGCGCCTGGACGGGTTACGGCTTTCACGAAGATGGGCTGAAGTCAGCGCTGCGTGTGGCCAGAAGTTTTGGCGTATCGCCTGAGTGGGCCACAGTGTGAATATCTCGTCTTCCGATTCGGCACCAACCCAATCCGCCGTGCTGATTTCGGGACGCGTCATGCATGAGCGGCTGCGTCCGGTGCGCAATCGGTTCGTGTATCCCATATTTTGCGTTCGCCTCAATCTTGATCAACTGGCGCAGCTCAATAGCTGGTGGTTTGGCGTTGATCGCCGAGGTCTTATGGGCATTCGCACACGCGACTACGGTGCATGTGATGGCTCTGATCTGGCCGCATGGGTGCGCGGTCAGCTGGCTGACGCGGGCGTGCAGGCCGACGGCGATATCTGGTTGCAGACGTTTCCGCGTGTGTTGGGTTATGTGTTCAACCCTGTCAGTTTTTGGTATTGCCATGACCGAGCCGGAAATCTGCGCGCTTTGCTTGCCGAGGTAACAAGCACCTTTGGAGAGCGGCACAGTTATTTGCTGACGGGGCCCAACGAAGAACCCATCACGGGCAATACCGTTCTCGAATGCCGCAAGCAGTTGCACGTATCGCCTTTTTGCCAGGTTGAAGGGCGTTATCAGTTTCGCCTGCGAGACACGGCTGACACCTCATTTGTAGCTATCGACTACTTCGACATAGAGGGTCTGCTGCTGCGCACGTCGGTAGGTGGACGTAATCGTGAACTCAATCGCCGATCGGCCCTGCATGCCGTCGCGCGTCAGCCTTTTATGACGTTCTCTGTCATTGCCCGCATTTACTGGCAGGCACTACGTCTTTGGCTGCGCAAAGTCCCCTTTTTCTCCAAGCCTTCACGCGAAGATACGGTGTCCAGCACTGTGGTCTCCGAACGTGACCCAACAGATAAGAAACTATGACATCACAATCCACCTCTGACGCCGTCATTTATCGCACCCCTGCTGCAGCCCGTGTGTTCCTCTCGCTGCTCGAGCGCATCAGGGTCGGACATCTGGTTCTTGTCACGCCAACAGGTGAACGGAAAATGTTCGGATCGCCGGTGGCCTTGCCTGGCGCCACCTTGCAGATTAATGATTGGCGTAGCTGCTCACGCATATTGAGAAATGGTGATATCGGTTTTGCAGACGCCTACCAGGATGGCTGGCTCGATACCCCTGATTTGACCATGCTGTTGCAGTTTGCCATTCGCAATGAAGCCGTCTTTCCCGAAGCGATTGGAGGCAAATTGATCTCGCGGTTGTGGTACGGGCTGCTGCATCGTTTGCGCGTGAACAGCCGGGCTGGAAGCAAACGCAATATCCACGCCCACTATGACATTGGCAATGCGTTTTACGCGCAGTGGCTGGATGAAGGCATGGGGTATTCGAGCGCACTGTTTGCAGGCAATCACCAAAAAAGCCTGGAGCTGGCCCAAGACGATAAATACCGGCACATTGTGCAGTCATTGGGGTTGCGGCCGGGTATGCGTGTGCTGGAAATAGGTTGTGGATGGGGTGGCTTTGCACTGCATGCTGCCCGTCGAGGGATACACGTGCACGGCGTAACGATTTCTCAGGCACAGTGCGAACTGGCGCAAAAACGTATTGCAGAGGCAGGGCTAGATGGCCTGGCCAAGGTCGAGCTGTGCGACTACCGCGATATTGACGGTCAATACGACGCGGTCGTATCCATCGAGATGTTTGAAGCGGTAGGTGAAAAATTCTGGCCGGGGTTCGGGCGAATTCTTCACCATAGACTTAAGCCCGGTGCGCGTGCGCTGCTGCAGTCCATTACCATCGACGAGTCGCGGTTCGAGCAGTACCGTCGCAGCAGTGATTTCATCAGACAATCTATTTTTCCTGGTGGCATGCTGCCCAGCCCAGAGCGCTTGCTTAAGGTGGGGCGCAGCGCCGGCCTTGAAGGCCATGTCACCCTGCGTTTCGGCAAGGATTACGCCGAAACCCTCAGACACTGGCGTCAGGCGTTTGAGCAGCATCTTTCAGACATTCGCAGACAGGGTTTTGACGAAAGGTTCATACGCACGTGGCGGCTGTATCTTGCCTATTGCGAAGCCGGTTTTGAAGAACGACGCACAGACGTTGTTCAGTTTGTGTTCACCAGGCCCGAATAGCATGCGAACCTGTCTGCTTGCTCTCGCACTGAGCCTGTTTAGTTCCCATTCATGGGCTGACTGGAGAGGTGCGCTGCCTGATGCACAACTGTGCGGGCAGGGTGAGTTTCGCAAGTATGGCTTTGACATTTATGAGGCACAACTGTGGGGGGCGTGTGCATCGGCACCTCTGGACGCGGCGTTTGCTCTCCAGCTCACTTATCATCGCACGATCTCACGCCGCAAAATTGTCGAAAGCAGTCTGGACGAGATGAAGCGCCTGGCCGTATCGCCGGTATCCGAGGCTACGCTTGAGCACTGGCGCACTTTGTTGGAACAGGCTTTTGTCGACGTCAAGCCAGGAGACAGTCTTACCGGCGTATATATGCCTGGCAGTGGTGTCAGGTTTTTTATGGGGGCACAGCTTACGGCCGACATCAAGGACGCTGAGTTTGCCCGTATGTTTTTCCGCATCTGGCTTGACCCAGATACACAAGCGCCAGAATTGCGTAAAAATCTTCTGCGAACACAGCCATGAGACGCGGCGCTGCATCCTTTGCGTCTTATGGCCTGCTCGGTATGCCCTTGGCCATGGCAGCTTTACCCGTCTACATTCAGGTGCCTATTTACTACACCAGCCAGCTCGGCCTGTCGCTATCGCTAGCTGGGTTTGTACTGTTCGCAGCACGCATTGTTGATACGGTTCAAGACCCCTGGATAGGGCAATGGGTTGATCGTCTTGCGCGTCAGTCGCGCCTCGGGCGAGTGCTATGGGGTGCGAGCGTCGTTTTGATCCTGGCTTTTGCTGGGCTGTGGCTTGCACCTGTTTCTGGCCTGATGTTGGCGGTGTGGTTAGCTGTGGCGCTCATCGTTGTGTATACGGCTCACAGTGTGCTTAATATCGCTTATCTGGCGTGGGGCGCGCGATTGGCACCTGACACTGCCGGATTGACATTGGCCTCGGGCTGGCGCGAAGCGTTTGGCCTTTTGGGCGTGATGCTCGCCAGTACGCTGCCGATTTGGCTAATCAATGCCACAGGCAAGAGCCCGCAGCAGAGCATGGCCGCCTATTCAGTCGTGTTTGCCCTGCTGCTCGTGGTTGGCGTGGGTGCCTTGCTCTACAGGGCTCCAGCTTGGGCGCACGCTTCAGACACGCCAGATAATGTTTCGTGGCGCGCCTGTCTGCAGAACAAGAAGGTCAGGCGTCTGTTGCTCCCATACTTTCTGAACGCGCTGTCTGTGTCCATTCCTGCGACGCTCGCTCTCTTTTTTATTGCCGATGTACTGGTTGAGCCGCAATGGTCTGGCTACTTTCTTGGCGTTTATTTTCTGGCTGGCGCGGTTGGCATGCCTGTGTGGATGGCACTTGCATCGCGTCTCGGTCCTGTAGCCGCGTGGCGACTGGGCATGGTGCTGGCGGTTATCACCTTTGTATGGGCGGCCACGCTGGGTCCCGGAGACCGCTACCCCTATCTGGTTATCTGCGTAGCAGCGGGGCTCTCACTGGGAGCAGATCTGGTCTTGCCCCCCGTGCTGCTGGCTCGTCTTATACCCGAGCGTGAGTCCCCCGCAGCCTATTACGGCGTATGGAGCTTGTTGGGGAAACTCACGCTTGCGATGTCGGGCCTTGCCTTGCCATGGCTTGCAATTCTCGGTTATCAGCCTGGTGTTACGGGCAGTGGCGGGCACGCGCTCGCGTGGACCTACGGGGGTCTGCCCTGTTTGCTGAAGCTTCTGGCCATGTGGCGGCTGCATTTTCTTGACGATTCAACTGGAGAAAGAACACCATGAGAACATTGCTGATGTTAGGTAGCGTGCTGGCATTGACAGCATGTGCAATGCCGGATGTGGCTCACTACGCGCAAGAAGAACCCAAGCTTGATGTCACCCAGTACTTTCAGGGCAAGACGGAGGCGTGGGGCATGTTTCAGAAGCGCAGTGGCGAGGTCGTTAAGCGATTCCATATCAAAATGGAAGGGCATAACGAGGGTGACAACTTCATACTCAAAGAACACTTCTTTTATAACGACGGAACTGACGATGAACGTGAGTGGACGTTCTCCCCGCAGCCAGATGGGTCGCTGCACGGCAAGGCGCACGATGTGGTGGGTGTGGCCATAGGCCATGCGTCGGGCAATGCTTTTCGCATGCGTTACACCCTCAAGCTGCCTGTTGGCGATTCCGTCTACAAGGTTAAGTTTGATGACTGGATGTTCAAGATTGACGAACAAACCGTCGTCAACCGAGCCAGCGTGACCAAGTTTGGCTTCGAGGTCGGGCAAGTCACTGTGTTTTTTCGCCGTGACCAATAATTGGCCGCTGGCAAATCGAGATCATCATGTTTCTGACGCCACTTAATCCGCGCTGGTCAGACTGGCAGGGCAAACGGGTGTGGCTTATCGGCGCTTCGAGCGGGATCGGTGCGGCCATTGCCCGCGACCTGTTAAAACAGGGGGCGCGTGTTGCACTGAGCGCTCGCAGACGGGATGCCCTCATGGCAGTGGCTGCTGGTTCGGTATCGGCCTTTGTTTTGCCCATGGATGTGACCGACCCCTCGGCGTGGCGTTTTGCGCATCAGCGTTTGACGCAAGAGTGGGGTGGGGTGGATCTGGTCATATTCTGCGCAGCGCAATATGAGCAGATACGCTCATGGGAGCTGCATGCCGACCGCGTTCATGCAACGATACAAACCAATCTTGCCAGCGTGTTTTACGGTCTTGAGGTGATCCTGCCAGGCCTGATCACGCAAGGAGATGGCTCCATTGTTCTGGTTGCCAGCGTGGCGGGTTATCTGGGGCTGCCCAATGCAACGGTGTATGGGCCGACCAAAGCCGCCCTCATTAATCTGGCAGAATTACTCTATGCCGAACTGCACCCCAAAGGTTTAGGCGTCTATCTGGTAAACCCCGGTTTTGTGAAAACCAAGCTGACGGCGGGCAATACGTTTCCCATGCCTGCTCTTATTTCTACAGATGAAGCTGCTAGGGAGATACTGTGCGGAATCGAAAAAGGAAAGTTCGAGATTCATTTTCCCAAGCGATTTACGCTATTGCTTAAAGCGTTGAGCCTGCTTCCCTATCGCTTGCGTCTTGCCGCCCTGGTGCGGATGATGGGGAGCCGATGATCCCTAACCCCTTTGCCGTCGGTTGTAGCTGGCGGTCAGTAGACTTTGAACTCTATTACCTGTGGTGAGCAGCCATGCAGCAATACAAATCGTTGATCGTCTTTCTCGTCCTGACGGGGGCAGCTGCACTGGTGGGTAGCCAGTTTCTGCCCGGAGCGTGGTACGCCGCGCTGGAAAAGCCGTTCTTTAACCCACCCAACTGGGTTTTTGCGCCGGTTTGGTCGATTCTGTACATTATGATCGCGGTCGCCGCCTGGCGCATATGGCGTCGTTGCGGTGTTGAAACTGCCATTGTGCTGTGGGCAGTACAACTGGTGCTTAACGGCCTTTGGTCCTGGTTTTTCTTTGGTCTGCATCGCACCGGATTGGGGTTGATCGACATTGGTGTCTTACTTGTTCTTATTGCGCTGACGACGATTTCGTTTATGCGTCGTGATCGCGTGGCGGGGTATTTAATGATGCCTTATCTGGCCTGGGTAGCTTTTGCCTCGATATTGAATCTTTCGCTATGGTTGCTAAATTGACCTCATTTCGCCTCATCATTTATGCAGTTCTGGTGGCCTTGCTGTTTCTGGCAGCGCTGGCGGTATTTTCTCCGCTCACGCTCCTTAATGCGCTTGCATGGAGCGACACAAAAAGCGTTGCAATAAAAAATCTGTCTTATGGCAATGAGACGCGCCAAAAGCTTGATATTTACAGCCCCATACACACCGAAGTGCCGCCCGATGTAGTCGTGTTTTTTTATGGGGGAAACTGGAACAGTGGCTCGCGCAAGCAGTATGGTTTTGTCGGCAAGGCACTGGCCTCGCGCGGCATTATGACGGTGGTTGCTGATTACCGCCTGTCTCCGCAAGTGACTTACCCCGCCTTTGTCGAAGACGCGGCGCAAGCTGTGGCATGGACGCTAAAGCATATTGGCGAGTACGGTGGCAACGCCAGTAAGGTGTTTGTGGCTGGCCATAGCGCAGGCGCATATAACGCAGCAATGGTAGCGCTGGATCCGCGCTGGCTGGCAAAATATGGTGAGAGCCCTGCTGCATTGCAAGGGTGGGTAGGCATAGCCGGCCCGTATGACTTTCTTCCTATTGTTGCCCCATCCATCAAGCCAGCATTTCTTTATCCAAATACGCCCCCAGACTCACAACCCATAAGGCATGTCACGGCGGCCGCGCCGCCCAGCTTGCTGATTTCGGGTAGTGCAGACAAGGTGGTGAACCCGGTGCGCAACTCAGCCGGCCTGGCTGTCGCTCTTCGCGCTGTGCATGTGCCAGTGCAAACCGTCGTCCTGGATGGCGTAGGCCATGGTCTGCTGGTAGGTGCGTTCGCACCTCTGTTACGCTCCTATTTACCGGTGCTGGATGACGTCAGCGCTTTTGTATTTCGCACATCTGCCGCGCCGCGCCATGAAGACGAAGTCGGTCGTGGTCATTTTGCAGTACATACCGGGGTGCCACCAGTTTCTAGGTAAACGGAAGTCTTGGTGCAGGTTTGGCCAGCCTGCGGCCTGTTGAAAGGCGCTACCGATTCGCTCAAGTGTGGTCTCATCGAAACGTTTACGGAGGAATCAAGGGCGCTTCCGTGTTGCCGCACCTAAGCTGCGCGCTTGCTGATATGCTAGTCATACGACTCGCATAATGATCCAGCGCCCCAATGAAACCCACACGAATGCAATTGCTGTTGATTGGCACCATGGCCATCTGGGGGCTGAACATCTCGGCCATTAAGGTGCTAACCACCTACCTGGATCCTCTTATTATTGCGTGCGTGCGCATGGTACTGGCGGCTATCGTTATTAACCTTACGTTGATATGGTCGCGGCAACCAATAAAGCTATTGAACATATCTCGGTGGCAATGGCTACGCTTTCTTCTGTGTGCCGCCTTAATGGTTTATGTAAACCAGATTTTTTTCACGACCGGCATGCAGAGCGCAAGCGCCTCTAATTCATCGCTGATCATGGCTCTGAGCCCTTTGGTAGCATCAATTTTGGCGGCTATCATCTTCCGCGAGCCACTGACCCGCATGCGCCTGCTAGGCGTTGCACTTGGCTTTGGTGGTGTGTTCGCCGTTGTGTTCAGCAGTCCAGGCGCATCTTTATCTGGTCCAGGGTTGGGCGATCTGCAAATCTTCGGCGCTATGTTCAGTTTCGTGGCGGGCGGCATGCTCATACAAGACTTGGCCAGAAGATTTAATGCAATCGTGATCAGTAGCATTATCTACACCTTGGGAGCGTGTCTTCTGTGCCTGCACCTGGCCATTGACGATTCAATTAATCTGACGCGTCAAAGCATGTCGCACCCTGGCATATGGCCATGGGTTTTAATGATATTTTCGGGTATTTTCGCCACCGCCATTTGTAATATGTACTGGAATCGCGCCATCGCCGAATTGGGCGTGGCACGTACGTCTGTGTTCCAGTACTGGATACCCGTCTTTGGTGTGGGCTTTGCCCTTTGGCTGCTTGGTGAGTCGTTCACCTTGTGGCACCTGGTGGGCTTGCTGGGTATTGTGCTGGGCACTTACCTGGGCACGCAGCGCACTCAAAGCGTGCCAGGAGCAACAGTGCCAGCGCCATCAAAGCTATAAGCCCATCAGGCGCACCGGCTTCATGGTGCCGCCATCGCGCGTCATTCTCCCGTTCTTCATGTGTTCGGCACACGCTAAAGAAACCCGGCATTTAAACGACACCATGCAGAGATGAAAAAACTGTACACGAAGTTAATAGAGAACATTTAACTTCGTGTACAGATTAAACCCTCTGCACCCCAAAGGTCGGATTGATGTCCGGCTTTTAGGGTGCAGTTTTTGTTGGGCCTTTAAGGTATTGCCTCGAGCTAACGCTTACGCCTAGCGCTTTGCTGCGCGCTGGTTTACCGAACAAGCACGCTCTCTGAACTGCACTATAAATTACTTGCCGTATTTCGTTTTGGCGTTGGCAACACATTGATCTTTGGCATCGCCTGACATGGCATCGCATTTTTCCTTTTCTACGCCATAAGCCGCATCGCGCTTTTCTTCAGTGGCATCGTGTCGTGCTTCAGCTTCTTTTTTGCCTGCTTTGGCATCCGCTTTGGCGGAATCGCGCTGGGCTTTTGCTTCTTTTTTACACACGTCTTTGTCATTGCCCTTAAGACTCTTGCATTGCTCCATCGCGGCATCGTATTGGGTGCTGATCTGGTCTGGTGTCTGCACCTGCGCCGCACCTGCGAAACTGGAGAACGCCATGAGCATTGATGCGGCACCAATCAGTGCGGTTCGTTGGACTAATTTGAAGCTCATAATCTAATCCTCATCTTAATTGTTTGCTAATCGTCTTAGTGGGCCGGAAGGGCCCGACTGGTCCTCCTTCCTGCTCGTTCTGAATTGGGTGTTTTGAAGTGCCATCAATTCAGAGCTTGTATCTGCCTAAGCAAATGGCGTGCCCGTAGCCGACGACAACGTCTATCAACATGGCGGGCACAGGCCTTGCCTAGATGTTTAACGTTGAGTAGATCTGTCGTCACAATATCAAGGAGAGAAAACATGTCCATGAACATAATTGGGGCCGCTGCTGCCCAAAAAAGCGTACTTGGGATGCTCATCGATGATCATTGTGAGGCCGAAGCGTTGTTCAAAGAGTTCAAGTTGGCCAACAACAACGCCCAAAAGCATGCAATCGTGCAGCAGGCCTGTTTGGCGCTTACGGAACATGCAGAAATTGAAGAAAAACATCTTTATCCATATCTGCGAGACGCTGACCCTGAGACGTTCAGCCATCTCCTGGACGAAGCCAAAGTAGAAGTAAGCAGTGCGAGGGATTTAATCGCGTTGCTGAAGAATATGAAGCCGGGTGATGCCTTGTATGACGCTCGATTTACCGTGCTTGAAAAATTTACCAATCAGCATATTTCGGAAGAAGAGGGTGGAGTGTTTCCTAAAGTCATATCCCAGGGCATAGACCTGCAGGAGCTGGCCAGGCCGATACTAGAAGCCAAAAAACTAAGTATTCGCGCTCAGGCCAGGTATCACTTCTGATGTCTCTGGTTCCAAACTGCTAGAGTGAGCGGGTAGGAAGCAGTAGTAAATACAAGCTCTATAAAAATTTACACCGACTCAGTCGCAGCTGGCGCAATTTTTTTACTTAGAAATAAGATTATCTGGCATCTGGCATCTGGCAACGACAAACGATTTTCTACGTCGATTTTGTGCAGAACGGCAAACTGATTAACAAGGCTAACTGTACGGAGTTTGGTTAATCTTGCATATGGCCTATTGGAAGCGCACTTGACCGTTTTGAAATGCCTATCTCGGGCGAGTATTCGGGTCTGTGCACAGTGCGTTAATTAGTTGCTTTACTTCACGGTCGAACCAATGAAAGCGGCCGCCGAGCCCATTGGTGCAGGCTTTCGGCGGCCGGTATTACTCTAGGAGGCGGGCCTCCAAAAAGTAGGTGTAGCTAAGACTTACTTTTTAACTTCCACTTTTGGAAGGGCTTTCAGCTGATCTTTAGTGAAGCCTGGCAACACGAGCTTGTCACCATTTTGTTTGATTTTCTCGTAAGGGATGGCGACGTCATGCTCGCCCATGCCCAGAAAACCGCCTGCACCCACAACAAAGTAGGCAGCTTGGCCATCAGTCGTAAGGACTACGTCGTTGATATCCCCAACTTTTTCATCGGCTTCGTTGTAAACCGCCTTGCCCATAATTGATTTTTTGACACTTATGCCTGAGATGTTCTGGTGTTGTTTGTCCATATCCGCCTTTTCATGATTCATCGGAGCCGGTGTTGCGGCGTTCGGGGCCGGGGTGCTCGGCATCGTGGTGGCTGCAGGAGCGGTCTTAGTCGTGTCCGCTGTTTTATCCTGTGCGTGAACCGTGGACGCAAAGACCATGGGCATTGTGCATGCAGCGATAGCAATAAGCTTTTTCATACTAATAATCTCCTATGTGGCGACAAAGTCTGTCACCTTCCCCATAGCAATTACTGTGCCACCGGTCAAAAGCGCCTGCTTCTAAGACGGCTGCTTTGGCAGGCAGCGAGTAGGTGTTTTCGCGCTTAGTCCAAGCGCTTCGCGCTATCTAGCGCTTCTCGCCGCCTGATCAAAGAAAGCCGCATTCGACTGCATGACGTGCGCCGTCTCGCGAAGCAGTCTGGCTTCAACGGGCGCATCACGCGTAAGGCGGGTCGCGGTGCGCTCCAGCGCTCGAATAACGCGTTCAGGCTGCTGTCTTAGGCTGCGCATGCGCTTAAGTAAGATTTGCAAGCGGCGTGCAGCTCCAGGCGTAATGTCTGGCCTATGCAGCAACACCTGGGCGCGTAGCGCCACAGTACTCAGGCTTTGCAACGCAACGCCGCCGCCCAACGCCGGAATGCTCTGCTCGCCCGACTTGTTCATCCACCGAACCAGTGTTATCAGACGGTGATACAGCCGCGCGTGCCGAGTTTCGTGGCTGGCGGCTGCTAGCCTCTGGCCACCAGCGATGTCTTGAATGTCTTGGACCATCATGCCGATGAGTGTCTTTATGCGGGTGGTCGGGGTGGAATGATAGATAAGCCGGAACGCAACGAAGGCGGTCAGCGGGGCCAGGACGACGGCGATGGAGTTGACCAGAGAGTCGCCAAACGTCCCCGTCAGGGGGAATGCAGGTTGCAAGAGAATGAGCATGATCATATTGAAGTCATAGCTGTATGCCATGCTGCGGCGATTACCCGCCACTAACCCGCCAAACAGTATGAATGGCATCATCAACAGAACCAGCCCTGTCTCACTGGTGGCAAATGGCCAGACCAGCCAATGACAAGCCAGTGCGACAAGAGCCCCAAAGAACTGCCCCCAAAAGATAACTTGCCCCATTATTTTGGCCGGACTATCGAACGACGAGAAAATCGACATCATGACTGCCGTGCCTATCATCATGTAGGGGCCACCTCGCCATCCGGTAAAGACCCAGATCAGCCCGACAAACAGAAATGTGAGGGTGGCGCGGATCATCGCTTGACGGGCACCGACCCAATCCAGGTGGATGACAGCACGCTGGGTATTTGTTGTGTGCTGTGTGCGGCCCCGTGGTGCTGCTGAGAGCCCCGTTAGTGCCAACTGCAGTCCCTGCAGGACAGCCCTCAATGACGGCTCGCATGATGGAAGCGTGATTGCCTTTGCCATGATCTGCGCAGCTGGCTCTGCAGCGTGACGGTGCTCAAGGGCGTCGGCAGCGTGCGTTAGCGCAAGCGCCAGTGTTTCATCTGCAACGAGGTTCTGACCACGCTTTAACCAGAGCAGGGCCGACACTTGCGCCGAGAGCAGCGTGCGCAGTGGGCGGATGGAGCGATACGACTGTACTGAGCCTGCTGCCAATAAATCGAGCTGTTCATCAATGGTGGCAATCTCGCACAACAGCGCGTCGACGGTACGATCAGGATGGCTAGCCTGGTGCCGTTGCCGCTGCGCGATATGGCTCAGAATGGTGCCAGACATGTGTTGCACCTGCTGGGTGGCGGCTTCTCGGGTTTGTCGTCTGGCAAATGGCCAGCCCACAGCCAGTGCCGCGACTACACCCAAGAGTGCGGTTAGCATACGGTCGGCACCCAGGCCAAGCATGTGATCAGGGTGCGGCGTGCCGAGCATGGCCACCATGATGGCCGAGTAACCCGCCAGCATCGTGCCATACGAGACGAAACTGCGCTGCAGGTTTCCGATGCCCGCGCACAACCCTAGCCAGATTGCCATCCCAATGACCAGCCATAGTGGCTGGTCACCTGCGACGAACACCAGCAATACCCCAACGAGCGTGCCGGTCACGGTGCCCATGACCCGGAAAAAGCTTTTTTCCAGCATGTGATCACGAATGGGTAAAGAAGCCGCCCATACCGTCATGCCCGCCCATTGCGGATGTTCCAGCCCCAAAAGCCAGGCGAGCAACACCGAAAGACAGCATGCCAGCGCCGTGCGCAAGGTAAATTGCAGCCTTCCGGTATCGAACCCGGTGTGGGTGAGCGCCTGGGCAACCGTCATGCTGTGTGCTCTGCGTCATCCAGGATAGGCTGGATGCGTTCCCCAATGCGAGCAAAGGCATGCAACATGGCTGCAACATCCTGGTCGCTCAAGTCGGACAGGATGTCGCCTTCGACACGCGCCAAAACTTTGCGGATACGTTTGACCGCCGTTCGTCCGGCCTCGGTCACAAAGATGAGCTTGGCACGGCGGTCTGCATCGTCAGTGCGCCGCTCGATCAAGTGGTTGCTTTCAAGGATATCCAGTAAGCGCACCAGGCTGGACTCCCGCAGGCCAACTCGCAAGGCCAGTTCTTTTTGTTGAACACCATCACCGGCTTCGTGCAATCTTACTAGCGGTGCCCACGTGGCGTCGGTCAAGCCTGTTTGGGCAAGGCTGTGATCGAGGGCGCGGCGCCAACGGCGCGCCAAATCGACAAAGGTGACGCCAAACTGCTCGCGTGGAGTGAAAGAATGTGAGGACATTTATTTGTTCTGATTAGAATAGTTAGTATGCTAAGTATATACGCAAGGCCTTAGTGATGTCCAGAATACGTGTTTCATGTGCATGCGCGCCGCATTCGGGGACGCGGCACGATAAATTTGCGCAGCATCGCTTACGGGTTCTCGAAGATCACTCTGCTGAGGTTACTCTTGGAGGCGCCATGTCTAAGATCAAAGGATGTAAGGTATATTTTTGGAAGGGGGGCCCCCATGTCGGCCGCGCATCAACGGCGCTTTGGCGTCAATCTGGCATCGGATGCACAGTCTTGGGTCGTACACCCAACGCCGAATTTTCTGGGCGTTGATGCGACGCGCCTCTTCATGCCGGGGATTGATAAGAACGCAGTATTCTCGCGCCTTCCCCTGTTAAGTCTTCAGTAACATAGTTTGGGGTATCAGTGGCAATGCGCCACACATGGACATCCTCGCTCACGCATAGGCCGCGGTTTGCATCCTGGACAGAATGGAGCTGACCAACTGCATGCCTTCTGCCGTATCCATGAGTTGGCCAGGGCACGCGCCGCCAAATGACGGGTTGGGTTCAGAGAGTCAGTTAGCGAGCCAGGCGGGTGCATCAAACCCATGTGGATCGCCGGACTCACTGACCATGCGCTCGACCTGCCCAATTAAGGTGGCCAGTGCCAGCGCCCTTTCACCCCCGGGTTTATCCAGCAATTCACCTTTTGTGATTTTGCGCTTGATGGTACCTGCAGGCACATCGATCCAGTTGAGTACCCGGGCCCTGGGCACGTGCATGTCTCGGGCCATGGTGTCGAGTATTTTGGCTGGCACACCCGTGCGGATAACGTGGATAACTTCGTTCGCGTCTAGGTCGGCGATGCCAAGGTAGGAATCGCCAATCGAGGCAGGCCCCTCGGCTGCATTAAATATATTTTGGAGGGTGTTTTTGTATTGGATGGGTCTTTTGGGTGAGGTTGACTTGGTGCTGGCGCCTAGAGAAGCTATTCGTAATCCGCCGGAGTTCGATGCATGATCGTCCTGGATACGAACGTGATGTCCGAACTCATGCGACGTTGCCAGCGTTATGGCGTACTGAACAAACAGGGTCATAAAAAGACGTTTTCAACGCGCTGGGCATCCAACAGGTTTAGTGACCAGTTCTGCAATTGATCAGCGCTGGCGCGCGAAAGCTGCGCCTGGTATTGCGGGGGCAAGGGGCCAAACTTGTGTTCGAGCAGACGTGCCAGAAGCTGTATCTGGCCATGCTGCTGCCCTTTTTGCTCACCCTCATAGCGCGCCTGATCGAGCATGTCTTCTGCATCGACGAGCGCCTGCTCCCGGCGCTCGGCCATCAGGCGCAGCTCTTCATCGGAATACAAGGTTTGCAGGTGGGTCAGGGCTTCTTGTACAGGTGGGTGGGTGATTGCAGTCATGGCAGCCTCATCCAAGTTATTCAACATACATGTGGTCCAGGCCAACAGCGGCTCAGGTAATGTGCGTAGCCCTTCAGCTTTACGTAGTTCGATTATATGCACTTGCAGTACCTGTTCCAACTGTATGTGTGGGTACTGGCTATCGCGTAGCGTGAAGTGCCAGTTGGCCTTGGCTGAATGTTCGGTGAACAGGTCATGCGCCAGCAGGCTAATTCCTATCGCCGGCTTAAGGTCGCGATAACCTTGTCCGGCTTTTAATTGCCCGGCCAGGCTGCGCGCCACACCATAGACGTTGCGCTGCGGCCAGTGCCGAAAAGGCTGTAGTTGCATTTCTATGCCCAGGCGTTGCCCATCGGCATCTTCGGCCAGAATGTCCAGCACGATGTGTTTGCCTTCCAGATCTTGCGGCAAAATGGTCGGGTTCAAGATACGCTGCACCGTTATCGGTGCCGCAGGTTGGCGTACCGCATTGATCAGATCAGACAAGAGGTGCGGGTGGCGGCTGAACAAGGCCTTGAAGACCACGTCGTTGCACAGCGAGAGGCCATGTGAGTGGCGCACCCGCTCTCGCCTGTGCGCCACCCCCTCTGCGGAGGAGCCTTGCGATGAGAAGGGGTTAAACGATGACATGCTTGCGTGCCTTTAAACAGTTTGCAAGCCGGCAATCTACAACACACGAAAATGGAAAAAAATTGGGCAAACTGGTCCATGCGGACAGGCACGTCCATATATCAGCCGCATGAAGCAGCTCTTGGAGAGCGTCCTGGTCATGTGGGCGTACCTAATGTCCTGGAAAAAAACCTGCGCTGGACGGCACCCTTGTTTCTGGCGTTGCTGGGGTTTTTACTCGCCGGGCAGTCTATTAATGCCGAGCATGCCATCAATACGACGGAGCACCTTTGGGTTGCAGGCGCTGATGCAGACATGGGCACAGAGGGCTGTGCAGAGATTTCCAGGTCATGATCGTGGGCTATCAGCAGTAACGCCCATTCGTTGCGAACCAACTACGCGCGTTTACTTAGCTTTCGTCCACCATATTCGGCCAGGCTGATTCCCGCCAGAATCATGATCAAAGCCGCCGCATGATAAAAGTGAAAGGCCTCCCTGAGGATAGTCACCGCCAACAGGGTTCCCCAAACAGGTAGCAAGTTGATGAACAGGCCAGCCCGGTTCGCGCCGATGAGTTCAACTGCCCGAATATAAAAGACCTGGGCCAGCAATGAGGGGAAGATAACGATATAGCCGATGATCGCCCAACCACGCATATCCGGAAGCATGGTCTCATCCTGAACGGCCTCGACGGCCAGCAAAGGAAGGGACGCCAGCGTAGCCCCAAGGCACAAGGTGAATATCAGGCTCGTCCAGTGCACCTGAGGCTTACTGCGTAGTGCCGCAGTATAAATGCCGTACGCAATGATGGCGACCAGCATGAGCGCATCGCCAACATTAACGTCTAGCTCAATCAGATTGGCCAGATCGCCCCGCATGGCGATGATGATTACGCCTATGAAAGAGAACACAAAACCGACTGCTTGCTCTACACCTATACGGCTGGAAAATAAAATGAAACTCGCCGCGAATACGAAAAGCGGCATGCCCCCGATTGAACACATATAGCACCGCCATTACGCTCGCCCAACGCGCCGTAACAAGAACCATGGGCGAGGCGTGGCCGACTGCCAACTTGCCGGCAATCGAATTACCCGCCCAGAAGAGCGTGGTCAAAGCAAGAAGCGCGTAGGCTTTATAAATGGTAATTTCTCCGCACTGGAGCCTGGGCGAGCCACCCAAGCCTTCCCCCCGATTTGTGCCGACACTATATAACGCGTCAATCTTGTCCGCGTCAGTGTGTACGGTCGCAGGTTCAGCGCGATTAACTTAACCGTACATGTCAAGGTAGTTAGTTCGCGACACGCTACACGCTCAGTGCGTATAGTCTATTCTGGCAAAGAACATAAAAGAGGACACCGGCTTTACCGTAAAGTCGATGCGAATTTATATCGGAATGGATGATTAATATGAGCGCTACGGAAAATGATGGGCATATGATGGACAACCCTTTTCTACAAGGACTAGGAATACGACTCGCGCATTGGGAGCTTAAGGAGTGCCGATTTATTCTGGATATTGACGCGCGACACCTTAATCGTCAGAGGAACCTGCAGGGGGGTGTTGTCGCTACATTGCTGGACGCAGCCTGCGGATACGCTGGCCTTTACTCCGCACCCAGTGAAACAGAGCAGCATGCAGCAACAATTGCTTTGACGATAAGTTACATTGGCAAAGTACGCGAGGGTCGCGTCGAAGCCATAGGCAAATTGATGGGGAAAGGGCGGAAAATTTATTTTTCTTCCGCAGAATTGCGCAATGAGGATGGTGAGGTTATTGCAACGGCACAAGGCTCATTCAAGCGGGCAACATATGCTGCAGAGGCCTGATGCTACAGAAGCATCTCATAATGCAATTCCAGGTAAGGCTTAAGCTTCTTCAGGCTGGTAGTCTCTTCTAGCAGGGCTTGCAAGGCGGCGGTTTGGGTCTGAGTTTCTTTCAGATGCCTGGTAATGGCGCGTTGGGTTGCTGCAGACGTCTCTTTGTGAAACCGCCGATATAAAGCGCCAGTTGTTGGATCTTCGTGCAGAATGCGTTCTTTCTCATCGCATAGATGCCGGTATTGCCGTTCAAGCAGTTGGGTGGCACCATCAAGATCTTCTCCCAGTTCTTGTAATGGCGACTGGCCTACATACTCGAGGTAAAACGAAAATATACGTGGGATGTCATTGGTGTTTCGAGCCTGAATCAGTTCGCCCATTAAGCGGTTCTTATTCTGGCGTTCCGTTTCATCAGGCTCTTTGTCCGGATGCAAAATACCAGCGACTTTGCGAAACAGCTTATTCATTGAAGAAGACTTCATAAGGCGTTTCAATGCCAAGCTTTCATCATAGCGCTGCTGATCATGAGCCCGCTCATGCTCGAAGTATGCCCCGTCGGCATCTGCTTCATCCGCGTTTTGCCCTGAGCCGCTTGTCGTGCCGGCTTGCTCAAACTTGGCAAACAATTCCTCAAACAGCTCCTCGCTAAGGAGATCTTCCTCGTCGCCGGGGTCTGCAGCATATTCCGAATCGGGATAGGTGACAGCCAACGCATCTTCCAGACCCTGATGAATGGGCTCCATGTTCAGATGTGAGCCAAAAGGGTTGTTTTGCATAATCTGCAGATATTGACCCACCCATTCCAGCAGCGTTTCGCGTTGCCACCGCGCCAGAGACTTTCTGCTGAAAAAAGAAAGCAGATGAAGACAGAGACCGTACATGACGTCCATGTAAGCCTTTTCCTTGTCCTGAATGCGTGCGCGTGTAGCCTGGGCAAATGCTTGGGCATCCTCACGGAACCCATCATTTTCCTTCTGCTGGTTGGTCACCCGCTGCCAGGCCTGATCAAAACGCTTCTCCTGGGGAGACTGTGCTGTTTTGCTTGCCTGTGGAGTGGAGGTAGTAGTGGTTACTTGCATCTAAAGAATTGTAGGATAAGTTTGAGCTTGTATGTGTTGGGTGTGCCAGGGAAATATTGTATTTACATTCGAGCTGGAAGTCGTTGGGCTCGGTCGCCCGAAGCCCTGTCGGGTGCCCGGGCTGCTGCCATCTCTGAAGTGCCAGTTGCATTCTTGCCGTAGTAGGAAGGATTGTAAAATGTAGTTTATTGACTACATTTGATGTGTGATCGAGCTAAAGCAGACAAAAACCTACGAGAAGTGGGAAGCCCAGCTCCGTGACAAGCGAGCAAGAACCATCATCGCAGCGCGCTTAATGCGTTTGGCGGAAGGTTTACCGGGCGATGTTGAACCGGTAGGCGAAGGGATTAGTGAGCTTCGGGTTCACTAGGGCCTCGGCTATCACTTCTACTTTCAGCGACGGGGAAACCTTCTGGTTGTACTGCTGTGCGGCGGAGATAAAAGTACCCAGGCCCGCGACATTGCTACCGCAAAGAAACTGGCCAACGAATGGCGTAAACAAGATGACTGAGAAGCTGACAACTTACGACCCTGCCGCAGCCCTGATAGATGATGAGGAAATCGCATTCTTCATAGCTGATGCCTTTGAAACAGGCGATGCAGCCTATATCGCCAAGGCCCTAGGCGTGGTTGCTCGCGCCAAGGGGATGTCAGAAATAGCCAAAAAAACCGGACTTTCCCGCGAGCAGCTTTATCGCTCATTCAGTGAGCGCGGCAATCCAACTTTGAAGACTACCCTAGCCGTGATGCGAGCGCTTGGCGTTGATATGACGGCCAAGCCTCATGTCGCGAGCTAATCATGTGGTTGTTCGCATAAAAGAATGAATGATATAGGCTGATCGTGGCACTTCTACTGTAGATAAGGTCCATGTTCGGTCACGAGAGGTCGTTCGAGCCGCGCCCCTAAAGCAGTCATTGGATCCTCTGTAATTGAACACCTGCTCACAGGGAAGCGCCTACTTGCGCTCTGGGTCGAAAGCCGCCCCCAATCACTCCACCGTCACACTCTTAGCCAAGTTCCTCGGCTTGTCCACATCTGTCCCCCGTGCACATGCCGTGTGATACGCCAGCAGTTGCAATGGGATCGTATGCAGAATCGGTGACAGCTTGCCGTAGTTTTCAGGCATACGGATTACATGCATGCCATCACTGCTAATGATTTTTGTGTCGGCATCAGCAAACACATACAGCTCGCCGCCGCGTGCGTGTACCTCTTGCATATTTGACTTAAGCTTTTCAAGCAGTTCATCGCGTGGTGCGATGGTGACCACAGGCATGGCTTCTGTCACCAGCGCCAGCGGGCCGTGCTTTAGCTCGCCGGCAGGGTAGGCTTCGGCGTGTATGTAGCTGATCTCTTTAAGCTTGAGCGCACCTTCAAGGGCAATGGGAAAATGCATGCCGCGACCCAAAAAGAGGGCGTTCTCTTTGCTGGCAAAACGGTCGGCCCAGGCCATAATCTGTGGCTCAAGCGCCAGCACGGCGCTAATGGCAACAGGCAGGTGTCGCAAGGCTTTAAGCATCTCGGCTTCGTTTTGCTCGTCGAGTCGGCCTTTGGTTTGTGCCAACGCCATGGCCAGCAGATACAGCGCCGTCAATTGAGTGGTAAAGGCCTTGGTCGAGGCAACACCTATTTCTATACCCGCACGTGTAATGTAATGCAGCTTGCATTCGCGCACCATGGCGCTGGTGGCAACGTTGCAGATGCTTAGCGTGTGGTCCATGCCCAGCTTGCGGGCATGCTTGAGGGCTGAAAGCGTGTCGGCGGTTTCGCCTGATTGTGAAATGGTCACGACCAGTGTGCGCGGGTTGGGTACGCTGTCACGGTAGCGATACTCGCTGGCAATTTCTACATTGACAGGTATTTGCGCAATGGATTCTATCCAGTAGCGTGCAGTGAGGCCGGCGTAATAGCTGGTACCGCAGGCGAGGATCAACACGTTATCGATCTCTTGAAAAACCTTGTAGGCTTTGTCGCCAAACAGTTCGGGCGAAATGTTCTCGATGTTTTGCAGCGTATCGCTAACGGCACGGGGCTGCTCGAAAATTTCTTTCTGCATGTAGTGCCGATAAGGGCCAAGCTCAGCCGCGCCGGTGTACGCCTGTACGGTATGCACCTCGCGGCTAACTTCACGCCCTTGGGCATCGATTACCCAGACACGGGCCAGCTGCAAGTCGACCACATCGCCATCTTCAAGATAGATGATCTGGTCGGTGGTGCCAGCAAGTGCCAGCGCGTCAGAGGCAAGAAAGTTTTCATTTTCGCCCAGGCCCACGACCAGGGGCGAACCTTGGCGAGCGCCAACCACACGGTGCGGTTCATCGCGACAGAATACGGCGACGGCATAGGCGCCGAGCAGGCGCTTTGTGGCCTGTTGCACAGCTTCAAGCAGGTCGCCAGCGTACAGGTGGTCGACCAAATGGGCAATAACTTCAGTGTCGGTTTGGCTTTCGAAAAAATAGCCTGCGGCCTGCAGCTCTGTGCGTAGTTCTTCATAGTTTTCGATGATGCCATTGTGCACCAGAGCAATGCGCGCCTTGCTTTTGCCATGCCCCGAAAAGTGCGGGTGCGCGTTATTGGTGGCGGGGGCACCGTGGGTGGCCCAACGGGTGTGTGCAATGCCGGTAAAGCCTTCGATGCCAGCCTGGTCGACTTGCTGCTGCAACTCAGCTACGCGATGCGTACTTCGGGCGCGAAGCAATTCGCCGCCAGCGTGAACAGCAACGCCGCAGGAGTCATAGCCACGATACTCAAGGCGTTTGAGGCCTTCGAGCAAAATAGGAGTGATGTTACGTTGCGCCACAGCGCCGACAATGCCACACATAATGTAGAAGCCCTAGTGAAGTTTCAATACAGGCCTTATTGTGCGCAATATACTAAGAAATTAGATTTCTAAATTAGACTTATTATGGTAATTTATTCCATCGCCATATAATCGTGAAATATTATTTCATTAAAAAGTAAACTTATTAATATAAATGTCACAACCTTTATCCGCTTTACCTTCTCTTGACGACCTTGATCTGCGCATACTCGAACAAATGCAGGCCGACAGCAGCCTCACCAACCAAGAGCTTGCCGGCAGGGTGCATGCTTCGGCGCCAACTTGCCTGCGGCGCGTACGTCGGCTGGTGCAAGAGGGTGTTATCGAAAAACAGGTTGCCGTGCTCAACCCCGTCAAAGTTGGCAACAGCCTGACGGCCATTATTGAAATTACGCTTGATGTGCAGACTGCCGAGCAGATGGATGCCTTTGAAGTCAGCATTGCAGGCGTGGCCGAAGTCACTCAGTGTTATCGAGTTTCACCGGGGCCTGACTTTATCGTGATCATGCAGGTTCGCGATATGCCTGCTTACCATGCTGTGGCGCACAGGGTGTTTACGTCACAGGCCAATGTTCGCAATGTGCGTACGTTTTTTTCGATGCACAGGGCAAAGTTCGATACGCGCACGGTGGTCAGCTCTTCAGGGGCATAATTATGCGTGCCAGACCCGTCTCACAATGCCTTGGCGTATCGTTTCACGCGGTAGCGTGTTGTTCTGTCGGCAACCGCATTTATGACGTCAGCATGTTTCATTGAGGGCCTCGACTCGCCTGACTTAGTCGTAATCGCTGTTGCTGTTGCACTGTGCTTGGCTCACCGTACTTATTTTCTATCCAGCACTTCCTGGTAAAGCGACAGGTAGCGAGACGCCATGGCATCTGGGTCATGCTCACGCACAACATACGCGCTTGCACGTTCGGTGATGGCGGCACGTAAACTGCGGTCATCCAGTAGCTTGTTCATGGCCACTGCCAGTGCGGCATCGTCACCTACGGGGCAGAGCAGGCCCCGGCCATCGGCCAGCAGTTCTGGTAGCCCACCGGCGTCGGAAGCCACAACCGGCACCGCATACAAGAAGGCATCCAACACGCTGGAGCCCAGCGCTTCTTCGCGTGAGCTCAGCACGAACACATCCATCAGTCGATACAGGTTTTCGACATCAGACTGAAAGCCCGCAAATACATAATGGTCGCCCAGGCCCAGTTCTTTATGCAGCGCGAGGGCCTCTTCTTTGGCGTCGCCGTCAGCACCCAGATGCAGGAAAACAAAGTCGTCACGTTCCTGTTTGAGGCGCGCGACGGCGCGCATAAGCGTGAAGGGGTCTTTTTCGCGTGTAAGGGCGGCGGCTGTAGCCAGGACGCGTTGGCCTTGCAGCGCAAATTCGCGGGCGAAGCGCTGTGCGTGGGCTTCATCAAAAGGCCTGGCTTTGATGGCGCTACGGATGAGGGCGGTTGGGATTTCCAGGCGACGTGGCTCGGCGGCAGCGGCTTCGCTGATGGCAACCAGGGCGTCGACGCGTCGCCATTTCCAGCGAGTTCGGCTTTCACGGCGTGGGGGCACAGGGAAGGCGGTGCGACGGGTAAAAACCAAGCCACCGCCCAACCAGGGCTTGAGTGCCGCGAGCCAGGTGACCATGTTTGCCGTCTGGGCATGCTTAATATCAAACGAACGGCCGTGGCGCAGCAAGTAGTTGCTAACCCCCGCCACACCTGAAAACTCATGAACCGTAAAGCCTGCTTCGCGGGCACGCATGGCGAGGGCTTCGTCTTTGCGGGCCAGCAGCGCCACTTCATGCCCCTGAGCGCGCATGCGGTCCATACAGAGCAGTGTCTGGCGCTCGCCTCCACGCCAGCCGCGTTCAAAGTTTAATTGCAGTATTTTCATGGCAACCTGCTGTTAAAAGTGGTTGTGCATAGTGCAGATGGCTCGGCGCTGAAGGCGCTCAGAGCTCGACGTCTGGAATCGGGCTGAAATACCGAACAACATTAATCAGCATGGCAGCGAGTGCACACGCTATGGATACAGAAACGCCGATCACCACACTATTGCTGGAGCTTAGGCTAAATGCCACACCCACCAGGGCCGTGCCTACACTTTGCCCGAATACGCGAGTTGTTGCTTGCAGGCCGCCTGCCGCACCGCTGCGGTGCTTGGGTGCGCCCAGCAGCATGGCGCGGTTATTGGGTGTCTGGAAGAAACCAAATCCAACGCCGCCGATCAGCATAGCGAGCATGGGCCAGACAAATGCCGCATCGGCCGGTAACAATAACAAGAGGAATATGCCAAGTGCCATGCTGGCTGCACCTATGCCGCAAAGCATGGCGACTTTAAAACGCCCTGAAAGATAGCCGGCTACCGGAGCCATGACTGCAACCCCTACCGACCATGCGGCCAGCAGCAGGCCTACGTCTGCGTAAGAGTAGTGCAGGCTTTGTCTGAAATAAAAGGGCAATGCGATAAACGCTGCCATTTGTGCCGCAAAAGAAAAGCCTGATGCACCTACCGCATACGCGATGGGCGTGATTCTTAGCAGATCAATGGGCACGATGGGCGCATGCTGATTGCGTGAGCGTCGCAGCAGGGCCCAGCCTGAAATGGCGGCCAGCACAATACAGATCGCGGCGCGTAGCGGGTCTTTGACGATAGCGTCGAGCGCGATTATTGTCAGGCCGAAAAATGGAACACTCAGCGCACAGCCTATCCAGTCAAAACGCGTCTTGTTGCGAGGAATCTCCGGCAGATAACGTATACCGAAGAACGTCACGATGCATATGGGTATGTTGAGCAGGAAAATCCAGTGCCACGAGGCCACTTCAAGAATGAAGGCACCTATGGTTGGGCCTAGCACCGACATAAGGCCAACCATCATGGCATTAAGACTAATGCCCATGGCCAGTCGGCGTAGCGGGTAGATATTGCGCACCAGCCCGCCAAACAGGCACATAAGCATGGATGCGCTCACCCCCTGGCACAGCCGCGAGAGCACTAGCCAGGTCAGTGAGTTGGCCGCAGCCGAGGCCAGAGACGAAACCATGAACAACGCCAGGCCCAGCGTAAACATGCGCTGAAAGCCTATGCGCTCAGCCACTGAAGAAAGTGGCAGCAGCGAAATGACGACGACCAGGCTGTAGGCAATGACCACCCACACCACGGCCGCCCGGTCGATCTCCAGCGCCTTGGCCACCGCCGGCAGCGCAACATTGACCATGGTTGCATCGAGCACGGTAACCGTGAGCGCGAGCATCAGGGTAATGACAGCCCATCGACGTCTGGGCTGATCAAGGCCATCTGGCAGCGTGTGCGAACTCTCTGTGACGCGTTCCGGCGTTACGGCACTCACGTTAGGTCTTTTTGACGGGACGTTTCCAGCCTTCCAGAGTGCTCTGAAATGGACGTGAGAGAGTTAGCTTGCCGGCTGGCGCGTCTTTGGTCAGCGTGGTGCCTGCGCCTATGGTGGCGTTTTCGCCGACGCGTACAGGTGCGACCAGTTGAGTGTCGGAGCCTATGAACGCGCCGTCTTCAATAACCGTGCGGTACTTGTTTACCCCGTCATAGTTGCAGGTAATGGTGCCAGCCCCGATATTGACCTGCGCTCCGATATCGGCGTCGCCAATGTACGCCAGGTGGTTGGCCTTGGAACCCTTGCCCAACGTGCTTTTTTTTATTTCGACAAAGTTGCCCACATGCGCTTCGGCACCAATTTGTGCACCTGGGCGCAGGCGGGCAAAGGGCCCGATGCGTGCTGAGTCAGCAACCTGGGCTTCCTGGATATGGCTGAACGCCTCGACATGAGTGCCTTGGCCCAAAGTGGCGTCACGCACAACGCAGTGTGGCCCGATCCGCACGCCATCTGCGAGCTCGACCCGCCCTTCAAATACGCAGCCTACGTCGATAAATACGTCACGACCGCAAATGAGTTCGCCGCGCAGATCAAAGCGTGCTGGATCAGCCAGGGTGACACCCTGCTCAAGTAGCCGTCTTGCCTGTTCGGCCTGCCATTGGCGCTCCAGCTGTGCCTGCTGCACACGGCTGTTGACACCCAGTGTTTCCCAGCCCGAAGCCGGGTGCGAAGCGTGGACGGGTACGTTGTCTTGGACAGCCAGGCCTACGATATCGGTCAGGTAATACTCGCCCTGGGCATTGTTGTTGTCGATGCGGCTTAACCAGTTTTTAAGGTGTGCCGTGGGCGCCGCCAGTATGCCGGTATTGACCTCGTTAATGATGTGTTCCTGGGCCGTGGCGTCTTTGTGCTCGACGATGCGCTGCACTTCACCCTGCTCGTTGCGTACGATACGCCCGTAACCCGTCGGATCATCGAGTTTTTCTGTGAGCACAGCCATGCCGCCAGCGCGGGCATCCAGCAAACGCTGCAGGGTGTCGGCCTGTACCAGTGGAACATCACCATAAAGTACGAGGGTGACGTCGTCGTTGCTGTCTTCCTGCAACAGCGGGACAGCCTGCTGAACGGCATGCCCGGTGCCGTGTTGAGGGCGTTGTAGGGCAAACTCCAGCTCTTCGTGCCCCGAGAAGTCCTGCTGCACCCGCTCGGCACCATGGCCCACCACAACAATAATGCGGCCAGGGTTAAGCTGTTTTGCGTTGTCGAGAACGTGGCCCAGCATAGGTTTGCCGGCCAGAGGGTGCAAGACTTTAGGAAGATCTGATTGCATGCGCTTGCCGAGTCCGGCAGCGAGTATGACGATATTCAGCATGTGGTCGCGTATTGAATAGTGGGAAAGTAATGGACGAAATTCGGTGCGTATACCGCAAGGTCACATAATACACAGGCTGCAGGCGTGAGCAAGCCGCTGGCGCGGCCCGCGCTGTTACAGTATTTGACTGTTATCGACGGGCGCACGCCTTGCGCAAGGTTTGGTTGCTTCGCTTACGTTAATCAGGTTTTGCTTGAACGTGCGCGAACTGTTCCGGCTTTTTTGGCTGTGCTGCGCTTTGGGGCGCTTGCCACAGCACTGCCGGCTTTTGCGCTTGTTTTGGAAGTGCTTGTGGCGGCAGCCTTGGTCGCTTTTTTGGCGACGGGCTTGGGCGTCGTTTTGCCTGCGGACTTTGTGGCGGCTTTCTTGGCAGTTTTGCGTGTGCTCTGTGAGCGCTTTGTGGCTGGAGCCTTGGTTGCTTTGCTCGGCGAAGCCATAGCTTGAGCCTGGGCTTCTTGGCTTGCCGTCTGCGCGCCCTCGAGGGTGGCGGCTGTTGCCGCTGCCAGGGTGTCAAACTGCGTTTGCAGCATATCCCACCACCCCTGTGCCGCAGAAGCTGCCTGGGCAGCATAAGCGCTGTCGGTGCCGGGCTGGGGGGCGTCAGCGCTGTTTGTCTCGGTGTTCTGCGTGGCAGATTCGGCTGCTGCAGGCTGCGATGCGGTTGGGGGCGTGACAGCAGGCGCTTCTTGGTTGGACGCTGGGTTTTGACCCGGGCGGCGTATGCCTAGTGCTACTTCAAGTGGCGACGGGCCGTCGGTGGACGCAGTGGGGGCGTGCGCCGCACCCGTTGCAGTACTCATAAAGGATTGCAGCGTGGACAGTGTGGCGCTCTGGACCTCCAGGCCCTGAATGGTGCTGGTCAGCATGGATAGGTTCATGCGCAGCCAGTTTTCGACGGCGCGCAAATCCTTAATGCGTCGGTCCAGCTCTTCGGTGGAGGTGGGCATTGCCATGGGCGATCCGCCAATGCCGCCTGCGCCGGCAAGTCCTTGCCACGCCTGTCGCATCATTTCCATGCTTGCAAGAATAGGGTTTTGAGCCATATCACCAGTTTGCCCGAGCCCTGGCAAGATGAAGGGATTGTTGTTGTCGGATGCCATGACGAGTCCTTGGAGTAATAACTGAAGGGGTGGCGGTTGGCGCATTCGGTCGTGCCGGCAAGTGGCAGAGCCTTCCTGCGCCAAGGTATGTATAGCTTAAACGGAAGCGGCTTGCTCGTCTAATTGAAGACGGCATGCTTGGCTGCGCTGTGGTTTGCCCATGGTGCTTACTTGCTTACTTGCTTACTTGCTTACTGGCGGCGCGAGCCCCGGCTGAGATTGCGCCTTCGTGTTGTCGAGTGCTCGCCATAATAGTGGCTATTGCCGCGCACTGGGTTAGATGCAGGATGGCTCGTGCTGCTTTTTGCGTCGCAGGCTGTCAAGTATGACCAGTTCTGCTTCGCGGGTGAATTCACCCGCTTCAATCATGGCCCAAACGTCTTTTACCGACGTCAGCCGTATCTCACTGACTTCGCCATCTAGATTGTGAGGCTGCACCGACTCTGGCAGTACGCATTCGCTGTTGAGTACATCTTCGACCTGATAGCCCTCGGGCAGACGGCGATGCATGCGCAAAATAATGTGCAGAGGCTCGCGGCCAGCCAGGTCAGCTTCGCACAGGCCAGCCTCCTCGTTGCTTTCTCGCAACAGTGATAGGTCCAAGCTTTCGTTGGTGCAAGCGAGGCCGCCAACCAGGGTGTCCCACATGTTTGGGTCAGTGCTTTTGCTGCTTGCCCTGCGTGCAATCCACATGCGCCCGTCAGGCGCCCAGGCAGTCAGGTGCACCGCTTTGGTAAGTAAGCCCAGTGGCCGTACGGCGGCACGTTCAATGGCACCTAGGCAGCGGCCTTCACCATAAACGTCTAGCAGTTCGTTACGCCATCCGCGCAGGCAACCGGTATCTTTAAGGGACTCGGCAAGGTGCGCCAGTACAGCGTTAAGCGGCATCCGCCGCCGCGGTGCGGCGGTGATGTGTACGGCTTCAGGGTCGATGGCTATGCCGGGCAGACCATCGAGATATCGGATGGCTTTTGCGGACACCCACCCTGCTACGCGCCCAGAGACGGTGAGAGGGCGTGAACCGCTCGGAGGCAGTTGCTGTATGCGTCTGGTAAGCTGGCGATAGCGCAATGCAAGCGCTTCGTCAGGCACGTGGGAAAGTGCGTTGTTCATTGAGCGATTGTAGGGGATGGACCATGGACATTATGCTTATTTTACGCATGGCCCTTGCCCTAACCTGTCGCAAACGCCCCACTGGCACTTGAGTTCGTTATAATTCCGCCACTATAAGTAAAAATAGAGCAGGTAGGGTCAGCTTCCTACATTGTAAGCCTGCCATCCAATAATTCTGTGCTCTCCTGCGTTTTTTTCGATCTGTCGATTGATCAAAATCAACGTTTGGCGCAAAGCACGTCGCAATTCGAGGTCAGCATGAAGAAGTGGAGATGGTTACTGGGTATGGGGACGTTGCTCGCATGGGGCGCAGCCATAGCTCAGGTAAAAGACATGCCGGGTGGGCCACGGGTCAATCAGCTAAACCTCCATGAGGGGGTTACGCCGATAGCGCACGACATTATGTGGATCCACTGGATGATGCTCATCATCTGTGCGATCATTTTCGTTGGCGTGTTCGGGGTAATGTTTTACTCCATCATCTACCATCGCAAATCACGTGGGCACGTTGCGGCCAAGTTCCATGAGCACCTGGGTATCGAGGTCGCCTGGACAATCATCCCGTTTCTTATTGTCATTGGTATGGCGTTGCCGGCCACGCGCACGGTTGTTGCCATGAAAGACACCTCCAGTGCCGATCTTACGGTAAAGGTAACGGGCTACCAATGGAAGTGGGGGTACGAATACATTGATGGTCCTGCACAGGGCGTCAAGTTTTTGTCTAATCTCGCCACGCCACGCGCCCAGATCGAAAACAAAGAGCCCAAAGGTGAGTTTTACCTCATGGAAGTCGACAAGCCATTGGTCGTGCCGGTCGATAAAAAAGTGCGAATCGTGCTCACCTCCACCGACGTCATCCACTCATGGATGGTGCCCGAATTTGGCGTGAAGCAAGATGCGATGCCAGGCTTTTTGCGCGACACATGGTTTCGTGCAGACAAAGTCGGCAGCTACCGCGGTCAGTGCGCCGAGCTCTGTGGAAAAGATCACGCCTTCATGCCCATTGTGGTCGACGTGGTCTCCCAGGCCGACTATGATAAATGGGCAGCAGACCAGAAGAAACTGCTGGCTTCAGCGGCTGACGACCCCACCAAAGACATGACCAAAGACCAGATGATGGCTCGTGGTGAGAAAGTTTACGCAGCCAACTGTGTGGCCTGTCATCAGGCCAATGGCAAGGGGCTTCCAGGCACCTTCCCGGCGCTTGATGGTGGCCCTATCGTAATGGGCCCTCAGAAAGACCAGATTCTCACTGAACTCAACGGTCATCCGGGTACGGCGATGGCGGCATTTCGTGATGTGCTGAACGATGTCGAACTTGCCTCCGTCATTACCTATACACGCCATGCGTGGGGTAATGAGGGCAAGGGTAAAGATCCGGTGGTTCAGCCTTCGGCTGTTACAGCCCTGCGTTGAATCAGGCAAGCGTAAAACAAATTCGAATTTATTTGCCCGGCTGCCTAATCAGGCGGCTGGGTGAGACAGGAAGGAGCACATCATGAGCAGTGTCACTGCCGATCACGTCCCAGCGAGCCACTCGCATGACGATCACGACCACAAGCCGCACGGCTGGCGTCGGTGGCTGTTTGCCACCAACCACAAAGATATCGGTACCATGTACCTGATCTTTTCTTTCTGCATGCTGCTTGAGGGCGGGGTACTTGCGCTATTGCTGCGTACAGAGCTTTTTGCACCCGGATTGCAATTCTTTCAGCCTGAACTGTTTAACCAGTTCACCACCATGCATGGTTTGATCATGATCTTCGGCGCCATCATGCCGGCGTTCGTGGGCTTTGCAAACTGGATGATCCCGTTGCAAATTGGCGCCTCAGACATGGCGTTTGCACGTATGAACAACTTCAGCTTCTGGCTGTTGCCCATCGGCGCCATTCTGTTTACGGTGTCGTTTTTTGTTCCTGGTGGCGCCAACGCTTCTGGCTGGACCATGTACGCACCCCTGTCCATACAGATGGGGCCAGGCATGGACTTCAACATCTTTGCCGTCCACATTCTTGGCGCGTCCTCGATCATGGGCGCCATCAACATCATTGTCACGGTGCTCAACATGCGCGCACCGGGCATGACATTGATGAAAATGCCTCTGTTCTGCTGGACCTGGCTGATCACGGCTTACCTGCTTCTGGCTATCATGCCTGTGTTGGCTGCTGCAGTCACCATGCTGCTTACTGATCGCCATTTTGGCACCGGCTTTTTCAATGCGGCAGCAGGTGGTGATCCTGTGCTGTATCAGCACGTGTTCTGGTTCTTCGGTCACCCTGAAGTGTACGTAATGATTCTGCCGGCTTTTGGCATTGTTTCGTCGGTGATACCTGCGTTTTCACGCAAGCTGCTGTTTGGTTACGCATCCATGGTTTATGCCACGGCGGCCATTGCCATTCTGTCTTTCCTGGTTTGGGCGCACCACATGTTCGCCACGGGCATGCCGGTTACGGGGCAGCTGTACTTCATGTACGCCACCATGCTCATTTCCATACCTACCGGGGTCAAGGTGTTTAACTGGGTAGCCACCATGTGGCGCGGGTCGCTCAGTTTTGAAACCCCCATGCTGTTTGCCATCGGGTTTATCTTTGTATTTACCATTGGCGGGTTCACCGGTCTGATCCTGGCCATTGCACCCATCGACATCGCTGTACACGATACGTATTACGTGATCGGTCACTTCCATTACGTCATGGTGGCAGGCTCGTTGTTTGGCATGTACTCGGGGGCCTATTACTGGTTGCCCAAGTGGACAGGCCGCATGTACGACGAAAGACTGGGCAAATGGCACTTCTGGGCCAGCATGATCTCGTTCAACATCACCTTCTTCCCCATGCATTTCCTTGGGTTGGCTGGTATGCCACGACGTTATGCCGACTACGCAGCACAGTTCACCAACTTCAACGAAATTGCTACCATCGGGGCCTTCTTCTTCGGGTTCTCGCAGCTGATCTTTCTGTGGCTCGCGCTTAAAGCCTGGAATGGCAAGGGCGAACCTGCGCCCGCCAAGCCATGGGAAGGCGCGACCGGCCTCGAATGGACTGTGCCTTCACCCGCACCATTCCATACTTTTGTTATACCTCCGATCGTCAAATAAGGTTACGTAATGACACCCGCTCAACGCCGCAAGAACCGCAATACCGCAATCGTACTGGTGATCTTTGTGGTCGCGGTGATTGGCTGGACGTTCTGGCGTGGCGCGAACCTAGGGGGTTAGGGCCGAATGTCCAAAGACATCAAAAAACTCGCCGAACGCAGGCTTAATTTTTTTCAGACCATGAAAGCGGTGGCCTGGGGGTTTTTTGGTGTCAGAAAGAACAGAGGGTACGACGAAGACATTGCCCGGATTAACCCGGTGCACTTGATCATCGCCGGTATTCTTTCGGCCGTTGTTTTTGTTGTGGGGCTGGTCATGATCGCCCGTTGGTTAACTGGCAGTTTGGCCTGATAGCGTTTTTCTATTCTAATAAATTTGCAGGAGAAGACCATGGGTGCAAGTCACTCGGCTCAGGTTAAAGAGGCACCGTACTACTATGTGCCTGCTGATTCAGTCCATCCGGTTCGCGCAAGCTTTTCGTTGCTGCTCACCTTGCTGGGCGCCGCACTCTGGATCAATAGTTACGAACCAGGCTTCTGGCTGTTCATTGTGGGCATCCTCAGTCTGTTTGTTGTGCTGTATGGCTGGTTTGGCGACGCCATTCGTGAATCCGAACATGGCGTAAACAGCCAGCGGGTTGATCATTCTTATCGCTGGAGCATGGCCTGGTTTATATTTTCTGAGGTCATGTTCTTTGCAGCGTTTTTTGGCTCACTTTGGTATGCGCGTGAAATCACAACGCCCATGCTCAGCAACTTTGACCATCAGACGCTGTTGTGGCCCAATTTCTCTGGCGCCTGGCCCAACCTGGGGCCCGCTGGTGTGGTGCCTGAGTTCAAAACTGTAGGCCCGTTCTGGCTGCCCACGATTAATACCGCGCTGCTGCTCACCTCGGGGCTAACGCTAACTATCTCGCACCACGCGCTGCGTGGAAACAATCGTGGCAAGGCCATTTTCTGGCTGGCGCTTACGGTTATTCTTGGTTTTAGCTTTGTGGCCTGTCAGGCCTATGAGTATCACCATGCATACGATGCACTAAATCTGCGTTTTGATTCAGGTGTATACGGTTCGCTGTTCTACATGCTTACCGGTTTCCATGGTTTTCACGTTATCCTGGGCGCAACCTTTCTGACGGTGATACTGTTTCGCCTGATCAGAGGGCACTTCACCGCAGAGCACCACTTTGGGTTTGAAGGTGCTGCGTGGTACTGGCACTTTGTTGACGTGGTCTGGCTGGGCTTGTACCTGTTCGTATATTGGTTCTAACCTGGGCAGGGTAGCGCTCACAACCAGAAAAGGCTGGCGTTGCCAGCCTTTTTTTGGCCCGCCGTGCGGCGATGCCGCACGGATCCTGCAGCACAGTATGTGCGGGAGCCGTATGGTTACGGGCTTTTTGGCGCAGCGCTAGCGCGCGACGAAGCCGGTACTTTGGATCCACCCCATATGGTGGGCAAACAGTACGAACAGAAACAGCGCAATAGACAGGCCTATGCGTACGGTTAATGCGTTGACGGTGCGGTTGGTGCCGCCCTTGTCGGTCATGAGGTAGTACAGGGCAGAAAACAGGCTCCCGATAATACCCAAGAACGCTAAGATTACTATGATACGCATTTGGCCTCCGGGAAAAACCGAATTATCGCAGACATGGCACGTCCTTCTTTTTCTTATCGCACGCTGGCCGCATTAATTTTGCTGGCTGTGCTGGCCGTTGTGTGTACCTCGCTGGGCAACTGGCAGCTGGACAGGGCCGCCGAGCGCGACGCCATCCGCGCATCCATTGAACAGGGGCGGAGCCGCACACCTCTGCAACTGGCTGCAGACACGCCTGTACAGGCGCTTACGCCCTGGCGTGCAGCCACAGCGCAGGGTACCTGGCGTCCAGACCTTACAGTACTGCTGGAGAACCGTAATTATCA
Organism: Alcaligenaceae bacterium; assembly: GCA_013416395.1. Classification (GTDB taxonomy): domain Bacteria; phylum Pseudomonadota; class Gammaproteobacteria; order Burkholderiales; family Burkholderiaceae_B; genus Allopusillimonas. The sequence continues at coordinate 289,942 of JACCEP010000001.1, read as the reverse complement.
AGGTAAACCGGGTTATTGGGTTGCTACGCCTTTGCTCTTGCAGCAACCTGCCGACACCGCTGTATTGGTGTTGAGAGGTTGGTTGCCCAGAGAGGCGCTGGCGGTTGCAGGTGGCTCGCAGCAGGGCCAGGACGCACCAGGCCTGCCTCCAGGGGCATCGACGTCGGGCACAGTGCGGGGCGCACTCAAGACGCTTGCGTTGCCTCAGGGGGAGCGCATGGTTCAGGGTGAGCTATTGCAGCATGTGCCGCGACTGTTTGATTTGGGTGAGTGGGGCGCGGGCAAGCACGCAACCCACCTGCCGTCTACCTTGCCGCTTGAAAATGGCAGTTTGCCGGCAGTGCAAAATCTTGAAATCAATGACTACGCGGCAGCAACTGGTTTAACATTTATACCCATTGTGCTCGCGCAGACCGCAGCGGACCACGCCGCTGGTGCTTCAGTACAAGCAAACGCGGCCAGGCCCTCACAAGATGGCCCGGCTTCTCAACCCCATAGTAGTCAGGCGCAACACGCCGACGCCACCGCAGACGCAGTGGCCGCCCCGGCAACTGACCCAGCAGCCAACTCAAGCCTGGTCTACGATTGGCCGACGCCATCGCTCGATTCTGACCAGAACCGGGGCTATGCACTGCAATGGTTCGGCTTTGCCGCCATTGCAGCCATTGCTTGGCTGGTAGTCGCCGGGCGCGCATTGCGTCGTAAGAAAAACTCATGAATCACAAGGATACATCTGTGCCAAGCACACCTTCCGTTTCTGGCGCTGAACGCCAGCGCCCACGTTCAAATTGGCCTCTATACTTGATTGTTGCAATGTGCCTGGCACCCGTGGTGTTTGCGGTGCTTGCTTACTATGTGCCGGCACTGGGCCTGCGGCCCGAGGGGCATACCAATTATGGCGCACTGATACAGCCGCAACGGCCCATGCCCGATAGCAAAGCCTTGCCATTGCATACGCTGGACGGCAAACCGTTTGATCTTCAGAGCCTGCGGGGCCAATGGTTGCTCGTCAGTGCCGATGACGCTGCCTGCCCCGAATCCTGCGTCAAAAAGCTCTTCATCTTGCGCAACTCGCACGCTAGCCAGGGCAAAGAAGTGGAAAGACTGTCACGCGTCTGGTTTGTCACCGACAAAGCGCCTGTATCCGAAGAGATACTGGAGTTTTACCGAGGCACCAATATGTTGAGGGCTGATCCTGCTGTATTGGCCGCCTTTCTGGCACCGAAGGCCACGCCACAGGAAAGAGAAGCTGCGCTCAAGCAGCCCATGTGGATTATTGATCCGCTGGGCAACCTGATGATGCAGTTTCCTGCCGATGCTGACCCTATCGAGGTCAGGGACGATATCCGCAAGTTATTGAAAAACTCGCGTATAGGGTAGCCTGGCATGACTGGACGCATCATAGCTCGCTATCGGAAGCTGGTCTTTTTTACCTGGTTTCTGACGCTGGACTTGATCATGTTCGGCGCTTTCGTGCGCCTGACCGATTCAGGCCTGGGCTGCCCAGACTGGCCAGGTTGCTACGGCAAGATCACGCCCGTGGGAGCCAGTGCGCATATTGAGCAGGCACTTAGCTCAATGCCATATGGGGCGGTCAGTTTTTCCAAAGCCTGGATAGAAATGGTTCACCGCTATGTGGGTTCTATTCTGGGCATGCTGATTATTGCTATTGTCTACTTTGCCTGGCGCTATCGGCGCGAACTGGGGCATTCTCCCAGATTGGCGGTGGTTACATTGGTTGCCGTGTGTGTGCAGGGCGCATTTGGCGCATGGACGGTCACTCATCAGCTTATGCCACTGGTCGTGACCTCACATCTGCTGGGCGGCATGTTGTTGCTGGCCTTGATGACGTGGCTGGCGGCCCGTGAGAAAACACACGCGCCCATATCAGCGCTAGCTGTGCGCTGGCGTCCCTGGATGGCCTGCGGTCTGGCACTTTTGTTTATGCAGATTGCCCTGGGTGGCTGGGTAAGTACCAACTATGCCGCGCTGGCCTGCATGGACTTCCCAACCTGCCACGGGCAATGGGTGCCTGATATGGACTTTCGCAACGGCTACTCGCTGGTGCGTGGCCTGGGGGTGCTGCCTTCGGGCGAGATGATTTCACAACAGGCGCTTACAGCCATACACTGGGTACATCGCAATTTCGCCTTGCTGGTGTTTGTTTACTTGGGGTTACTTGGCTGGAAGATGCGCACTGACCCTGGTCTGCGCGGGCCTGCGCATTTGCTGCTGGCGTTGCTTGCGGCGCAGTTGCTGACCGGCTTGACCACCATTTTTTTCCAGTGGCCGCTGCTGATAGCAGTGCTGCACAATGGCGGCGCGGCAGGGCTTACCCTTGTCTGCGTCACGTTACTGGTGCGTCTTGCGCGCGCCAAGGATAGAATACCAACATGACGACCGCTATCGCTCACTCCCCGTCTTTACTCCGCCAATATCTGGTCCTGACCAAACCTCGGGTCACGCAGCTGGCGGTGTTCTGTGCCGTTATTGGCATGTTTCTGGCCAGCCCCGGTCTGCCAGATATGGGCCTTGTGGTGGCGGGCACGGTGGGTATCTGGCTGCTTGCAGCGGCGGCATTTGCCATTAATTGTCTTATTGAGCACGAGGTCGACGCGCGCATGTTGCGCACCAAACGGCGTGGCACGGCTCAGGGCACCATAAGCACCTTGCACGTTCTCATGATGTCGGGCCTGCTGGGCGGGTTGGGCATGCTGGTGCTTTATCACCTGGTCAACCCACTGACCATGTGGCTTACACTTGCCACGTTTGTGGGCTATGCCGTTATTTATACGGCTGTGCTTAAACCGCTCACCCCCCAAAACATTGTCATTGGTGGGTTGTCGGGCGCCATGCCCCCTGCACTGGGCTGGGCCACGGTGGCTAACTCCGTGCCTGCCGAGGCGTGGTTGCTTGTACTCATTATCTTTATCTGGACACCGCCCCATTTTTGGGCGCTGGCCCTGTACCGCAATCACGACTACGAAAAAGCGGGCCTGCCCATGTTGCCCGTTACACATGGCAAGCGGTTTACACGCCTGCATATTCTGCTTTACAGCGTGGTGTTGTTCGCGGCGACACTGCTGCCTTTTGTTATTCGCATGAGTGGCGTGTTTTACCTGGCATCGGCCATTGTGCTCAGTGGTATGTTCGTCAGGTATTCATGGATGCTGTATAAAGAGTATTCTGACGAGTTGTCCCGCAAGCTGTTCCGGTTTTCAATCTTGTACCTTGCCCTGCTGTTCGGTGCGCTACTTGTCGATCACTGGATCCGCCTTATTTAAGCTGTTTTTTGGTAGTTTTTATGTTTGCCTTCTCATTCAAGCGTCGCCGCATCATGGCTCTTTCAGCTGCTTTGGCGCTTTCTGCAACGCTTGTCGCCTGCGGCGACAAGCAGGTTGAATTCAAGGGTTCTGATATTTCCGGCACCCATCTCGGCAAAGAGATGGTCATGCAAGACGCTTCAGGTCAAAAGCGCACCTTGGCCGATTACAAGGGCAAAGTTAAAGTTGTCTTCTTTGGTTATACCCAATGCCCTGATGTGTGCCCCACCTCCATGGCCGAGCTGGCTGCAACCATGGAACTGCTGGGTGATGACGCCGATAAGGTGCAGGTCATTATGATCAGCGTTGATCCAGACCGTGATACGCCTGAAATTCTGGCGGCCTACACCAGTGCCTTTAACCCAGGTTTCATTGGTCTTAGCGGCACACACCAACAGCTGGCCACCACAGCAAAGTCGTTCAAGGCGTACTACGCTAAATCAGCAGGCCCTACGCCTGAGCAGTACACCATGGACCACGCCGCCTCGTTCTATATTCTCGATAAAGAAGGTGAGGCGCGTGTTCTGGTATCTGGCAACGCCAGTGCCGATGATATTGCCAGCGACATAAAGCAGCTTCTGTAGGCTGTTGGGCCTTATATGGGCCGGGGTAGTGCGTCTTCCCCGGCATCATCTCGCTGCTCATCGGGTTCGGTACCTGTGTTTGTCAGATCAGGCAAAGGCTCGTGAGAGCGTTTGCCTGACTCAAACTCTTCCCATACCTGCAAGGCGCGCAAACGCTGATTGACCACTGTGGTGATGGCGTCGCGCAATACAGGTTCTCGGGCCATCAATTTGTCGATGTCGCGCTCCCGCAACATAAGCAGACGGCTGTAGCCCAGCGACGTGGCCTTGTAGGTAAAGTCGCGCCCCGTCATCATGCTCATTTCGCCAAAGAATTCGCCTGTACCCAGTTCGACGGTTGTGTTGTCTGGCAGATGAATAATGACGGCGCCGGATGCAACAATGTACATGACGTGGCCTCTGCGATGATGCATCGGGATTTCCTGGTCTGGCAATGCCAGACGAGGTTTGAGCAGACGGCAGACCGACTTCATTGAGGCGGCGTCCAGCCCTTCAAACAAGGGCACGCGCTTGACCAGGTCTACCGTGCTCAGCGCCATATCCAACGCGGGGTGCTGCTGCACGTGCAGCCATTTAAGGTTGGTTTGCTTTATAAGATCGGCATACATCTCACCGGTAATCAGAGACTGCGTCAGCATGTCGCGGTAGCGTAGGCGCTCTAGCGCTCGCGCCATGCGCCCCAGGTAGGCCTCCTGTAGCCAACGGGCGAATTCAGGGTACTGAAGATTCATGGCCTGCAACGATTTTTCGGTTTGGGTCAGCCGATAATGATGTGCGTCGACAATGATCTGGGTTGCTTCCGGGCCAAGCAAGGGTTGTATCTCTTTTTCAGCAAACTGGATAAGGGAGCGCGTAACCGTCCGTTTGTTCATGAGGTTGATGAATCGCTTGGCGAGCTCGCTGGCCAGCCAGCCTTGATAACCAAACAAAATGTGCACGCGAAGTGCCATGCGGAATGCGGTCGAATAGCGTAGATCGGCCGTAATGGCACTGCGAAAGCCGTTAAGACCGCCTGCGCGAATAGCATCGCTGAGGCGTTCTGCACGTGCCAGCAAAGATTCGGCAGCGCGCCAGTCCACAACTTGGGCCTTCAGGGTGTCAAAGAACGTTTCTTCTTCGCGGGCGGCGACGATGGCCAAGCCTATTGAAACTTTCTGGTCTAGCGTAAGCTGGGCTGCACTGCCGCCATCAATACCAGCCTGCGCCGCATCGAATACCGCATTGATCTTGCTGCAGGCTTCGCCGCCAATTTGCTCGTTATCGGCAATGGCTTGGGTGCGCTCGCGCACGTCATCAAGCGCGATTACCACCGCCTGGTTGCGCAAGAGTCGCTCAAACAGTGGTAGTTGATCCAGGCCAAGCCGACGGATGAGCGTGCGCAAGCTAATGCCGTTGATCAGCAACGTCATCAATACGAAGCCCGTGGTGGCGACAGCCACAAACTGGCGCGCTTCATACGGCACGTTGTGCTGTTCAGTGACCGCCAGTGCCAGAGCCAGTGAGACGGCACCGCGCAACCCGCCCCACCACATGACGATGCGGTATGACCGGCTGACGCGGGTGCCAAAGCGCGTGAGGCCGAGCAAGGGCAGCATGCCAAAAACCATGGCCGCCCTGGCGATGAGGGTGACGACAAACACGACAATGATTAAACCTACCTGCACCCAGGTGATGTCGGCCATCATGCGGGGAATCAGCATGGCGGCAAATACGAAAATTAGCGAACTTGCCCAGAAACCAAACTGTGACCACGCGCCGGACAATTGCTCGAACGTGGCGGGCGACATACGGGTGCGCCCTGTTGAGCCAACGACCAATCCGGCGATTACGGTTGCCACTACCCCCGAGACGCCAAGATAGTGATCAGACACATAGAAGGTAAGGTAGGCCAGCGCTACGGTAAGCGTGATTTCGGCCGTTGGCCATCCGCGCAGCCAGATAAATAGCCCACTTGCCAGCCTGCCCATGAGAAAGCCAGCGAGGCCGCCACCGATGAAAGAGAACAAGAAATTGTTGAATACTTTGCCGGTGGAAAGCGCCTCGCCGCCAAACAAGACGGAAAGCAGCACCGAGTACAGCGCGATGGACGCGGCGTCATTAAACAGCGATTCGCCCTCGACCAACGTGGTGAGCCGCTTTGGTGCACCCACATCACGAAAGATGCCGACGACGGCTGCCGGATCGGTCGTGGCGACAATGGCGCCCAGCATCAGGCAGACGATCAGTCCATAGTCAGAGATATAGCTGAGGGTGAACCCGACGGCCAGAGTGCAGACCACCACCGCCACGATGGCCATCATGAGAATAGGGCCGATATCGTCCAGCAATCGCCGAACGTTCATGGACAATGCCGTCTCGAACAGTAGAACAGGCAGGAAGACAAACAGAAACGTTTCCGACGAGACTTCGAAGTTTTGCAGGGAATCGAGAAAGTCGGACATGACCATGGGCGCCCAGCCATGAACATGAATGATCAGCCCAAGAATAAAGCCAACGATGGCCAGAAGAACAGAATAGGGTAATTGCAGACGCCCGGCTATCGGTGGCATGAATGACACCAGGGCGAGCAAACCCGCCAGGCCAAATACCACGTGTCCTACATCCATGAACGCCTCGTCACGCCTTTAGAGCTTGGGAGTACTAAGAATACTTGATTTTGGTCGTGACACTGAGTGCTGGGGCATGCCTGGGTGCTAATTTGCGCTTTTGACGTTGCGGGGTAATCAAGCCCTTGATCTGACTGGCCTGAAAACTGGAAACAGGATGGCTTAAGACGAAAAAAGGGACACCATGGTGGTGTCCCGAAACATCCGCTTCAATAGGGAGGGGAAGAGGAGAAGCCGAAGCGGATGATGAACGGGGGCTCACGCATGTTGAGAGCAAATTCCGCGTTCATGTAGCTTAGGGGCCGCTGTCGGCGTTAAGTTCCCGCCTGAGAAACTAAGATGTATGTAATTGTGTCAGTGGGTGCCCCACCTGCCAGCGGCGGGCGGGGCGGGTATGAAATTATGACGCCAGTGCGACACGCAGTTTTTTGAAAGCGGCTGCTTCAATTTGGCGAATGCGCTCGGCCGAAACGCCGAATTCTGCCGCCAGGTCATGGAGCGTGGCTCCGCCTTCATCTTGCAGCCAGCGTGCCTGCACGATGCGCCGTGAGCGGTCGTCAAGCCCGTCTATGGCGTGGGTTAGCCCCTCGCTTTGCAGTGTGTCGTAAGCCTGGCGCTCAAGTACCCGGGAGGGCTCTTGCTGCCCTTCGTCTGACAGATAAGAGATGGGCGCGAAATCATTGTCGTCGCCTTCGCGGGCGTCAAGCGCCATTTCGCGGCCAGACATGCGCACTTCCATTTCGGCAACGTCTTGTGGGCGCACGTTGAGCTCTTGGGCGATGGCGTTTACCTGATCAGGATCAAGGCTTTGACCGCTGTCGTCAGGCCGCATGCGGCGCAGGTTGAAAAACAATTTGCGCTGGGCCTTGGTGGTGGCCACTTTGACCAGACGCCAGTTGCGCACAATGTATTCGTGGATCTCGGCCTTGATCCAATGTACAGCGAAAGAAACCAGCCGTACGCCGCGCTCTGGGTCAAAGCGCTTAACGGCTTTCATCAGACCTACGTTGCCTTCCTGAATAAGATCAGCATGGGGCAGACCATAGCCGAGGTACTGGCGCGCTACAGATACCACGAGACGCAAGTGTGAGGTAATAAGCTGGCGGGCTGCGTCTAGGTCAGACTCGTCGCGCAACCGCTTTCCCAGTGATACCTCTTCAGCCGCTGTAAGCATGGGCAAACGATTGACAGCGCTGATATACGCCTCGATTGTGCCAAGGGCGCCTGGATTGGATACCGCTACTGCCAACTGTTGGTTGGTGAGTGCTAAGGATTGCGTGTTGTTTGTCATCGTATATTAACGATCCTTTGAAAGATACCTAACATTATATTAGCACTGTGGCTTATAGAGTGCTAACGCCGAAAACATAGTGAAATTAGACGCTTATGTGCCCGGAAGGTTCCTGGTGGCCTGGCTTCGCTTACCTTTGGCCGTGTCGGGTTGCGTTTGTGGCAGTCACGATGGGAAACCGCTGAGCCCGGCCTGGTCGAGATAGGCACACCCGGAAGACCTGGCCGCATGGGATAACGCTAATTTTTACTTGCTGCCTTCTTCAAATTTGCTGCTTAGAAAATCAATAAAAGCGCGTGTGCGTGCCGGCAGAAGCCGAGAAGAAAACAAGGCCATCAGCGGAATTGGGGCGAACTGCCAGTCGGGCAGTATCCGTGTGAGTGGCTCGACCCGGCCCAAGTGCGCAAGGTCATTGAGCGACAGGGGAACAATACCAGCCCCCAGACCCGCCATGCGCGACAGCATGATGACGTTGTTAAGGGCCATGCGGCCTCTGACTTGCACTTCATGCATGACCTTCCCATTATAAAGCTTCCAGAGGGAGTCTTCACGGCTCGTTGATGTGCGCAGACACTCGTGGTGAACAAGCTCGGCAGGTGTTGTGGGCGTACCGTGGCTGGCCAGGTATTGCGTTGATGCATAAAGCCCCAGACGTATGCTACCCATCTGGTGCGCCACAAGCCCGGAATCAGGTGCATTGCCGATGCGGATGAGAATATCTACGGGCTCGACAAGAAGATCTAGAGGCCTTATGCCCAGGTCGTACTCGCACTCAATGTCAGGATACCGCTGGGTAAACTCAAGCATTGCTGCGGGCAGGAACATAAGGGCAAAGCTCGAGGGCATGGAAATGCGTAAACGACCTTTGGGCTGGCTGACAGCTTCTATGAGTTGCTCGTGAGCAATACGTGCTTCGTCAACAATATGCTGGCAGCGCTCGAAGTAAACGGCACCGGCCTCGGTGAGCTCGACCCGGCGAGTACTGCGCTTGAGCAGACGTACTCCGATTGCGCGTTCGAGCAGGCTGATGCGACGTGACAGTGTAGACGCAGGCATATCAAGGGCGTCAGCACCGTGGGTAAAACTTTTATGCCTGGCTACCGCAACAAACAGGGCAATGTCGTCAAGAGAGGTTGACTTGGATTGCATGGTTTGCATCAAATTTAACTTTAATGGTAGCAAGTGTTCTCTTAATACTCCATAGATTATTGATGTTTATGGAAAAATGAATTCTGATTTCGTTATTTATCGGTCAACGCTTTTGTCACATACTAAAGCCAATCTCAACACATAAATGTTTGTGGAAAAGACCTGAAAAGCCATTTGGTTTTTTACGTTTATTGGAGTTTTAGTATGAAAACCGTAATTTCCGCAGTGATGGTTGCTGTTGCTATGTCGGCGGGTATCACTGTCGCCCAGGCAGCCACCGAAACACGTGCGCAAGTCGTGCAGCAATTAGATCAGGCAGAGACGCAAGGCCTGATTAGCGAAGGCGAACTTGGCTACCCAGTACAGCGTGCTCCAGGGCCAGAAGAAACGCATGCCCAGGTGCAGGCCCAGTTGCAAGCAGCGTTCAAGGACGGCGAGGTTAACGAATTTGGCATGAACAACCCCCCTCACATGGCTGTTAGTACCAAAACTCGCAGTCAGGTAGAGCTTGCTTTGCAGCAGTATGAAGCCACGCATCAAAATCAGTTTATTGAACACTAAGTTGTGGCGCCTGTTCTGTGACTTGTGCGAAAGCACGGCCACAGCACAGACATTACGATATGGTCGCGGCCTATGACTAAGTCGATGTCGAACCCATACGCCTCTTTCGGGACGACAGTACAGTATCCTGCGCCAAGCGGCTCAGGATGTTTTGGTATTGGACGTACGGGCCCAGCGAGTGCATTCTGAAACCAGTAGTTCGCCCATTTCGCGACGACGTGCACCATCGAGCCGCTGGCTTATTGCGCCAAAGCTTATTGCTACTCGCGTAATTTGGGATATTGAAAAAGCATACCCTACGCCTGATATTCCGGGCGTAATGCCTTCCACAATTTCAGAGAACCCTCTTTCGCGCGTGATACAGGCTTTCTGCAATAACGTGGCCAGTGTGAGGCCTGCTTGATCATACTCGGCCTGATGCCGCGCATGGAGCGCGCTGATGTCCGTTTCATCATAGGAGGCCAATAGCGCTAGCCCGCCAGCCCCCATGCCCAGCAGGCGCTTTTCACCTGCATCGATGGTAAAAATTCTGACGGGAAAGTCGCCGTGCTCGCGTGATAAACATAGCGCATGGTCTCCTTGTTGAACCACCAGAAAAACCGTATCCCCTGATAGCCGGCACAGGCGTTTCGTCAATGGCTTCAGCGTGTCATCAATAGGAACGCGATGCATGGTTGCAAAGCCAATCTGCATGGCGTCGATGCCCAGGTGATAACACCGTGACGTGTTATCGCGGTGTGCAAAATTTTCGTCTACCAGGCAAGAGATGAGACGGTGTGCCGTAGAGCGTTCAAGGCCGCTAAGCGTTGTAATTTGCTGCAATGAAAGACCTGCTACATCGTGCTGGGCAAGAAACCGCATGAGTTGCAGGGCGCGACGTACGCTTTGCGTACCAGATTTGCTTGGTTTGTCCATATAGTGGGATTTTATCAACATAATGTTTGTAATGTAGGAATATAACTGACTTAATCCGATTCCATGAGTTTGCCAACTTCTGGTTTGGAGAGAGACGTTATGAGTGAGACATTGTTGTTGATAGAAAACATAGGCGCGGTGAGGCGAATATCACTCAACCGTCCTGAAGCACGCAATGCACAAAGCCGACAGCTGCTCGATGAGTTTGATTGTGCCGTGGGGGATGCCGCTCATGACGATTCCGTAAGAGTGGTCATTGTTGCGGGCGTGGGAGATCATTTTTCGGCGGGACACGACCTTAAAGAGGCCCAGGCCAGTAGGGCTAACTTCACGGTGGAGGAGCGCTGGGAGTATGAGTCACTGCGCTATTTTGACTACTGCCTGAGACTGTGGGACATGCCTAAGCCTACGATCGCACAGGTACAGGGTGCATGCGTCGCCGCCGGTTTCATGGTGGCCAATATGTGTGATCTGGTGGTGTGCTCTGAGGATGCATTCTTTTCTGATCCCGTCGGACAGACGCTGGCTGCCGCTGCGACAGAGGTGTTGGTGCATCCATGGGTGATGGGATTGCGTCGCGCAAAAGAAATGCTGTTTACGGGCGACAAGATGCTGGCTGAAGAGGCTTTGCGAATTGGTATGGTTAACCGTGTGGTGCCTCGCGCGGACCTCGAGCAGGAAACTCTGGCCATGGCCCAGCGCATCGCGCAGGCCCCGCCTTTCGGGCTTCGCCTAATCAAGAAGTCGCTGAATCGCACGCTTGATATTCAGGGATATCGTTCCGCCTTATCTGCGCATTTCGATACGCATCAGTTATCCCATATGAGTGAGGAGTTCAAGGCCGTTCGCGATCGCGGGCTGGCCGGGGCAATACAGCGCAATAAGGCGGGTGATTCGGCATGATCCATCGGCTTGAACCTCTGTTGAACCCCAGGTCGATCGCATTTGTGGGCGCCAGCTCGAAAGAAGGTCGTATTGGTGGGATGCCAATATCGCTCATTACCCGGTATGGATATGAGGGTAAGGTGTTTCCCGTTAATCCCAAATACGAGGAAGTATTTGGTCTGCCTTGCTACACCGATATCGAGTCAATACCGCAGCCAGTAGACTTGGCCGTGCTGGCCATTGCTGCGTCTGACGTGTTAGCTATGCTGAAGCGCTGCCATGCTGTGGGTGTTAAAGCTGCCATTGTTTATGCGGCAGGCTTCGCCGAAGAGGGTGAAGCAGGGGCCGCCCTTCAGAATGAGGTGGAGCTTTTTGCCGATGCCTCTGGCATGGCGGTGGCCGGACCTAACTGTATGGGCTTTGCCAACCTCAACACGCAGGCGCATACGGCGTTTGCCTCAGTGTTCAATACTTCGTCAATGCAGCAGGGTGCAGGACACGTCAGTCTGTTGACGCAAAGCGGCAACGTGTGCGCAGCCGTTTACGGGCTGCTCAGGCAGCTTGATGTACCGGTGTCCCACTTTATCAATACGGGTAATGAAGCTTGTGTTGAGTTCTCGGAGTACCTCGAGTATCTCGCAGAAGACCCCGACACGGATGTTGTCGTTGGGTATATCGAGCAATTGCGAAATGGTCCGCGCTTTCTTGCGGCCTGCGAGACACTGAGACAGCGGGACAAAATGCTGATCGCGCTGAAAGCAGGGACAACGGCGAAAGGTGCGGCGGCTGTGCAGTCCCATACGTCTGCGCTGGCGGGCGACAGGCGTGTGTACCAAGCGGTTTTTGAACAGGCGAACGTCATCGAAGCCAATGACTTTGCACAGATGGCATTGCTGGCACAATTGGCGCGACTGCGCCACAGGACTGCCGGACGTCGCGTTGCAGTTATTACCATGTCGGGGGCGCTGGGTGCCATTTTGGCCGATCGTTTCATTGACGCGGGGTTGGATCTTCCGGATTTGCCGGCAGATGTACAGGCAGTGCTTCGCAAAGGCATTCCCGACTATGGAATGGTCGGCAATCCCGTCGATGTGACGGGCAATGTGGTCAATAACCCTGGTTTTGTGCACGAGGTGTTGGCGGTTCTGGCTAATACCGACGCGCTTGATGCAGTAGTGATTTACGCGCCTGGTTATATGTTGGACCGCATGGCCGATAGCATTGCGGCTGTCGCGGCAGAGTACCCCAGATTCATGGCCGCCATTGATACCGGTAAAGCAGCTACGCGCGACATGTTGCGCGACGCGGGCGTGGCGGTATTTGACGATCTTGGCAGAGCGGTGTCGGCACTGGGCCCATTCTTGTTATGGCAGGAAAGGCGACGGTGTGCGGCCCTGTCGCCCGCCTTTAAGACAGGCATGAATGCAGTAGCCCCGGCCCAAGTGTTGGTAGCTGACAGTTCAGCTTTCCCGATCTCAACCACCGTTACCGAAACACAGGCTTTAAATTACCTGTCGCGCTTTGGTGTGCCTGTCAAGGAAATGAGCAGTGCACACAGTCTGGATGATGCGCGGGTGCAGGCGGCGGCCCTCGGATATCCGGTTGTTCTCAAAATTGTCAGCCCAGATATCGCCCACAAGACGGAGGTGGGAGGCGTTGTCCTCAACGTCCGTACCGAGACTGAGCTTGAGCAGAAGTACCGCGACATGATGGCGCGGATCGCACAGCTAGCACCTGAAGCCAGGCTGGAGGGCGTACTGGTGCAAAAGATGGAGACCAGTGGTGTCGAGTTGATCGTGGGTGCACGCAGAGACCCGGTGTTCGGCCCAATGCTGACCGTTGGGCTGGGCGGCGTTCTGACCGAGCTGTATCAGGATGTGCGACACAGTCTTTTGCCCGTGAATGCGGATCGCGTTCAAGCCTTGTTGCGGGAGCTGATTGCGTTTCCGTTGCTGGATGGCTATCGCAACGCGCCTCCAGCTGACCTGGCTGCAGCGTGTGATGCCATTGTGGCGTTAGGCGATGCCATGGTAGCCGCGCCAGCGAATGTGAATGAAGTGGAAGTTAACCCCTTGCTGGTGCGGCGAAAGGGCGACGGCGCGGTAGCGCTGGACGCGCTGATCGTGACTGGCAATTAACAGCAGTAACAACGAAACCCTAAAGGAGAGAGACATGATGAAGAAATTGACGGGCGCTTTGTGCCTGGGTGTGATGTTGATGAATGGGGCGTTTGCCGCCGACAACTTCCCCGAACGTGCGGTGACCATTGTGGTGCCCTTTTCGCCAGGCGGTGCAACCGACATTCTTGCGCGCATTTTGGCTGAGCGCATGAGTGACGAGTGGGGCAAACCTGTGGTGGTTGAAAACAAGCCGGGTGCGGGGACCATGATTGCCTCCAACCATGTATCACGGGCTAAACCAGATGGCTATACGATGCTGCTCGCCGCCTCGTCGTTGGGTATTGCACCAAGTGTGTACAGCAAAGTTGATTACGACCCTGTCAAGGACTTCACTCCCATCTCGCAAGTGGCCTCTGTTGTCCATGTGCTGGAAGTCAATGCCGACCTGCCTGTAAAAACAGTTCAGGAGCTTATCGACTACATGAAGGCGAACCCGGGCAAGCTCAGTTACGCCTCAGTTGGCGTCGGGACGTCAACGCAGCTCGAAGCTGAAATGTTCAAGAGCATGGCTGGCGTTGACATGCAGCAAATTCCGTACAAGGGCAGTTCTCCCGCTCTGACAGATCTGGTCGCTGGTCGAGTGCAGGTGATGTTTGATGCCTGGGCCTCATCCGGCCCATTCGTAAAAAGCGGCAAAGTTAGAGTGCTGGCGGTGACGACCGCCGAACCGTCACCTTCGGTACCCAATGTGCCGCCTATTGCAACGGCTGTGCCTGGTTTTGCTGCCATGCCCTGGTTGGGTCTGGTTGCGCCGGCGGGTACCCCGGAGCCTATTGTTCAGAAGATCTATGCAACCCTGTCCAAGATAGTAAAGGAGCCAAAAATACAAGAGAAGTTTACTGGGCTTGGCCTTGATGTTATTGCCAGTGATCCGCAGACATTCAAAGCCTTTATTGAGCAAGATATTCGAACTTGGGGCAAGGTCGCCAGCGAGGCGAATATTCGCATCGATTGAACCCGAGACGCATATGAACCCACAGCCCAACCTAGCCAGCAGTCAGAATGACATTTCCTTCCCGGAACATGAAGAAGCGTTCCGCATTGCCGTCCGTGAATGGCTTACGGCCCACTACGCCACGTTCAAGGCGCAGTGGCACGATCTGCCTGACCCAAGATCCATGGCCTTTCGCCGTGGATGGGAAGACCACCTTTGCAGTCATGGCATGGCGGGTTTGGGCTGGCCCGAACAGTACGGCGGTCACGCGCTTGATTTGAGAAGACAAGCGGTCTTTCATGAGGAACATGCGTTATGTGGTGCTCCGTTGGGCATCAACCTGATTGGCCATGGCATCCTGGCGCCGACCTTGTTGCATTTTGGCACTCAAGCACAAAAACGTGCCTACCTGCCAGGTATTTTGTCCAATCAGACGATATGGTGCCAGGGTTACTCGGAACCCGGTGCTGGGTCTGACCTGGCCTCTCTGCGCACGCGCGCTGAGGCCACGGCCACCGGTTACCGGCTAAATGGGCACAAAATCTGGACGTCTTTTGCAGATCAGGCAGATTGGTGTTTTGTGCTGGCGCGCACAGATCCTGACGCGCCCCGCCATCGAGGCTTGAGCTTTTTGCTGGTCAATATGAGGCAACCGGGGGTTCGCGTGTCGCCTATACGTCAGTTGACGGGTGAGGCTGAGTTTTGTGAGGTGTTTTTTGAGAATGCCGAGGTGCGTCGGGAGGATCTGGTCGGCGAGGAAAACCAGGGGTGGAAAATCGCCATGGCGGCTGCCAGCTATGAGCGTGGCACGTATTTTATTCCGCGGTTGGTACGGTTTCATCAAGAGCTTATGCAGATCAGACAGTGGATCTCAGACAGACAGCAACTGGGGCAGCAGGCGTCCAGTTTGGTACGACGATGGTCGAGGCTGGCAATTGACAGCCATGTGCTGGCGCTCAAATCACGCAGGGCCTTGGCATCGGCAGTGTCGGGTGAACCTCCCGGGCCGCTGGGCTCGTCGACAAAGGTGCACTGGAGTGAAGCACACCAGATCATGCTGACCCTGGCACTTGAGTTACTGGGGCCGCGAGCCTGCCTTTCTGCATCATTTTCCGATGACGAAGAGGCTGCTTTGTTTATCCATGCTTTTCTGTGGTCTAAGGCAGAAACCATTCTGGCCGGTACCTCGGAGATACAACGCAACATTATTGCCGAGAAAGTGCTCGGTTTGCCCAAAGGAGCGTGAGCATGCACAGTGCGGCAAGTGAAGACCAACAACTGCTGTTGGAATCAGTGCGGCGATTTTTGCAGGCGAACCCGTCGGCGGCCATAAATAGCCTTAGTCCGGGCACCGTAGCAACTACGGAGGCGGGATTGCGCTGGCGAAATAGTGCAGCACAGGGCTGGCTGCAAGTCTTGGTGCCCGAAGAACATGGAGGGCTGGGCCTATCGACACTTGATGCGGCGGCCATGGCCGAGGAGATGGGCCAACGCTTGCTGGATTTGCCCGTGTCGCAGGCCATGGCGTTTGCAGGTCTCCTAGCGCAAGTGGCGCTGGACGAAGACAATAATCTTGATGCGCTCAAGAGTTGGTTGGATGGCAGTCGTTACTGCGCTATTGCAGTCAAAGAGGTCGGGGAGCCAGACAACTGGGCCGAATATGTATGCGCAGAAGAAGACGTGCTGGCCACCGGCTGGGCAGATGGCCAGCTTCATCTTGAAATTCAGCGTGCTCGGCATTCCGGGCAAGGGCTTGATCCATTTATTGCTACCGCGTCGCTCACACGCCCCGGCGAAGCTCACGTTAATGCTGCGTGGGAGCTGCCATGTACATCCCGTGACTGGCGTCAGTACAAAGGGCGAAGTAGAGCTTTGCGGCTTGCCGAGTTGTTAGGTGTTTCAAGCGCCGCCCTCAATAAGGCTGTGGCTCACGCCTGCGAGCGTGAGCAGTTTGGTAAGCCGATAGGCGTAAACCAAGCAGTCAAGCATGCGCTCGCGGATAACTGGATGGCGCTGGATAATGCCCGGTTGGTTTTACATGATGCATGTGTACGCCTTGATGACGAGCTCGGCCCCGAAAATGCGACGCTCTATTTGCTGATGGCGGAACTGCTTGTTCTTGAAGCCTCGACGGCAACTGCTCAGGCGATTCAGACCCATGGAGCCTTGGGTGTTGCCTGGGAATCTGGCCTGCACCTGTATTTAAGACGTGCGCATCATTGTGCAGCCGTTTTGCAGTGCCATAATGATACTGATACGATTCTTGAACAAATCTGGGCTTTGTCTGATTCCTAGCATGTGTATGTAGGAGCGCCTGTGTGTTGCAGCATGGCGCTATACTTCGACCTTCGCAAGGCCGTCTCAAATTCAGCCGCAAAATGGCGGTACAGACGGCCCCGCGCTGCCAGTGCGGCGGCGTGAATGACCATGGGTTGGGTGCGTAATGGCAATCTCGAATGCAATAAAACTGGCCACGGCCGTTCTGGCCTGTGGCCTGCTTGCCGCCTGTGCGCCCAACAGGCAGGGCGTGTCTTCTAATTTGGCTAAACAGCTTGTCGTGCATGACATCGTCTTGCTGGGCGAAGTGCATGACAACGCGCAGGCGCATCGTCAACGAACTCAGGCTTTACAGCAGGCTGTGCGCGATGGCTGGCGTCCAGTGATTGCCATGGAGCAGTTTGATCGGCAGCAGCAGTCGAGTCTGGATGACGCCATGCAAACCTGCACCGATGCGAGGTGCGTAATCCAGAAAGCTGCGCCTGACGCCAAAGGGTGGGAATGGGCTTACTACGAACCGGTGATTGATCTGGCGTTAAAGCATGGCCTGCGGATTCTGGCAGCCAATCTTTCTCGCGCCGACGCCGCCAGCATTATGCAACATGGTTTTTCTTCCGTTTTCTCGGCTGAGGTCATGCATGAGCTTGGCTTAGATGCCTCGTTACCACCTGATCTGCTGCAGATGCAGGAGCGTGATGTGCAGCAGGGGCATTGCGGTTTGCTTCCTGAGCAAATGGTAAATGGCATGGCGCAGGCGCAGATCGCGCGGGATGCGGTTATGGCTTTCATCGTGCGCCAGGCATCACTGGGTGGTCACAAGCCAGTTGTTTTGCTGGCCGGCAATGGGCATATTCTCAAGCAGAGCGGCGTGCCCCGTTGGCTGGGGCACGCAGATGTGTTTGCTGTAGGTTTTACTGAAACGCCTGCAGCATCCGAAGACTATGACCGTGATGTGGTCGTTCCTGCGTTCGACCGCCCAGATCCGTGTGAAGCTTTGCGTCGTCGTTTTCAGTCGCAGTCTGCCTCGTAGCGGCAACGCCTTGCATGCAGGGTCATTGTTCAGGCAGTTAGGGGCGGCGCCCGGTACGCTTCAGTGTTAGCTCAGTCATCCAGCAGCGGCGCCCAGCACGCTTCAGTTTTGACCCGGGCATTCAACAGCCGCGCCTGGTACGCTTCGATATTGGCCCAGACATTCAGCAGCGGCGCCCGATACGCGTTGGTACTGGCCCGGGCATGCAGCAGCAACGCCCTGCACACTTCAGTTATTCATCCGAACATCAAGCCGCTCAGATAACCCCAGCGCTTCTTAGACGCTCAATGGCATCCTGGTCAAACCCCAGTTCTGCCAATACCGACTCGGTATGCTCCCCCAGCGCCGGCCCCCCGCTGTTAAAGCTTCCCGGCGTGGCGCTAAGCTTTGGTACGACCCCGGGCACCTTGAGTGCAGAGCCGTCCGCAAGAGTAATGTTCTGGATCATCTCTCGCGCCTGGTACTGCCCGTCTTCCACAATGTCTTTTACCGTGTAGATTTTTCCTGCTGGCACACCTGCGCTTGCGAGCAAGGAGAGAGCGTCGTTCAGTGTGTGCTGGCGGCTCCAGACGGCGATGGCCTCGTCGATTTGAGCCATGGCGGCCACACGGCCGTGGTTGCGGGCTAGGGTGGGGTCGCTGCCAAGGTCATCCCGATTGATGAGCGTCATCAAGCGTTTGAAAATGCTGTCGCCGTTGCCCGCGATCAGTACATAGCTTCCATCAGCACAAGGGTAGGCGTTGGTGGGCGCGATACCCTGGATGGCGCTGCCAGCGGGCTCGCGCACCATGCCCAGCCGGTCATACTCGGGTACGGCGCCTTCCATCATGTTAAATACTGACTCATACAAGGCTACGTCAATGACTTGCCCCTTGCCTGAGCCGTTATCCCGGTGGTAAAGCGCCATCATGATGCCGATAACACCATGCAGCGCTGATAATGAATCGCCTATGCTTATGCCTGGCCGCACCGGCGCTTTGCCTAGTTCGCCCGTGATATACCTGAACCCGCCCATGGCTTCGGCCACAACACCGTATCCTGGCAGATCGCGCATGGGGCCCGTTTGGCCGTAGCCCGAGATGCGCAGCATGATGAGGCGAGGGTTCTGCGCAGACAGCGTCTCGTAGTCTAGCCCCCACTTTTCAAGCGTGCCTGGGCGAAAGTTTTCGATGAGGACGTCGGCTTCCAGGATGAGCCTGCGTGCAATGTCTTGCCCTTCTTTTTGGCGTAAGTCTAGCGCCAGTGATTTTTTGTTGCGGGCCTGCACATGCCACCACATCGAGGTTTCACCTGCAGGCGTACGCCATGAGCGCAATGGGTCGCCGCCCTCGGGTGGTTCTATTTTGATGACTTCCGCGCCAAAGTCGCCCAGTGTTTTGCCCGCAAAAGGGCCCGCGATCAGGCTGCCCATTTCGACGACACGAATGCCATCGAGAGGTCGTTGATTCATGCATATGCTCCGGAATGTCCCCTGATAAAAATGGGAGGGGCGTTCTTTTAACGTTTTAGGGTGAAAATTAACGCCCCATCATATAGAAGCCCGGGTGTCTTTGTGAAGCGCGTGTCTGCTCACAATCCCTGCTAGAATTTGTTGCAGCCTTGCTCACAGTACTTTTAGGGTCATCCGCCCACTAGGCACTCATCATGAAAAAAACACCAATAATTTGTGCGCAGCTCGCGGTTGCGGTGCTGGCAGTTGGCTGTGTGTCGTCTACCTGGGCCGAAACCAGCAGCGTTAGCCTGAGGGCCGGCTTAAACAACAATTATCAGCGTTATGAGCTTGCCTGGGTGTCACCGTCTTTATGGACGCACCGGTTCTCTGGAAACTGGGGCCGGCTAGATTTGGTCGGTGAGATGGGTGCAGCATACTGGCATGCTGATGGCGCACGTTCGCCGTCTAGTGTCTGGCAATTAAATGCGATTCCTATGTTGCGCTGGACGCTGCAAGACCGCTTTTACCTTGAGGTCGGCAGTGGCCCCACGATCTTCTCGCGCACGCGGTTTGCTGATAAAGCGCTAAGCACTGCTCTTCAGTTTGGCAGTCATGTTGGTGCAGGTGTCATGCTGTCCAGTGCCAGCAGCCTGGGGGTGCGACTCTCGCATTTTTCCAATGCCAACATCAAAAAGCCCAATCCTGGGCTTCAGGTTATACAGATGCAGTACACCTATCGTTATTAGGCGTTAAACCGCGCCTTCGCTTCGAGCTTGATGTGCAGTTGGCGCCAGTGCCAGTGACTCAATCTTCTCCAGGTCGAGCGTAGCCAACAAGTCCTGAATGCGATGAAAAAAAGGCGCGCAATCAGGTAGCGCTGCATGCATATTCATTAGCCACTCTTCAATTTCAGTAAGCTGGCCATCGCGTGCAAGTTTGGCAAGCGTCATGCGTTCGTAAGCCGGTGGCAAAGGCGTTGACATGAGATGCTCAGTGGTTGCTGTGTTTTCGGTGATGACGTTGGCGGCGGACGGCATGGGCTGCGACCATGCTACGGCATCCCCGGCAGCAAGCGTCTTAATGCTAAAGCTGAACGTACTTCCGAGGCCAAGGGCACTGTCCAGTGATATCTTCCCGTCCATGTTCTCGACAATGCGTTGAGCAATGAACAGTCCCAGCCCAAGCCCGCCGTAGCTGGATCTTTCCTGGGTGAATGCCGAAAAAATGGTGGTCTGTTGATCTGAGGCGATACCTATTCCAGAGTCGCTGACTGAGAATGTGAGTGTCCAGTGTTTGCGCCCATTGTCGACAGCACTCAGATTAAGGGCAATATGGCCATGCTGGGTGAATTTTGCTGCGTTTGACACCAGGTTTAACAGCACCTGTAGAAGTCTGCGCTGGTCAATGACAATCTGTGCCGGAATTGGGCTGATGGCTGTGCAGGCGAAAGTATTGTTGTGCTGGGCACTCAGCGCGGCCATATAGTTGACGACATCATCCAGCAGGCAGGTGAGTGATGTGGGTTCGGGGTTGAGATTGAGGGGGTGCAGCTCATTTTTTGCGTAATCAAGCAGTTCGTCGATCAGTGTGAGCTGGTATTGTGCGCTGCGCTCAATGGCGCGAATGTACTGCGCTTGCGAAGGCTTTTTGTCGATATCGAGCAATTGGGCGTACCCAGCGATGGTCGCCAGCGGTGCC
Source organism: Alcaligenaceae bacterium (assembly GCA_013416395.1). GTDB lineage: Bacteria > Pseudomonadota > Gammaproteobacteria > Burkholderiales > Burkholderiaceae_B > Allopusillimonas. Next base: position 269,077 of record JACCEP010000001.1, on the reverse strand, counting down.
CGCAGATCATGGCCGATGTAGCTTAACGTCTCAGTTTTCTGCTGATTCTTTTCATTGGCATATTGCAGCGCAGAGTTTAACGCTTCCGTCTGTCGTTCCACCTCTGTCTGCAGGCGATTTTTCTCCTGTGTGCGGTGCTCCAGCAGTGCCCGCTCGGCCCGGCGGCGTTGCTTGGCGACGATGACGATCCAAGCGGCCAGAAATGCCAGGTTAATGTAAAGACCAAGCAGGCCAATCACCGGGTTGTTGGTAGAGTCTCTCATGTTCAGCATGGTGACCCAGTCGGGCAGAAAGCTGGCGTCGCCTGAAAAGCGAAGCGCGGTTTGCAATGCGAAGAACAATGTAACCATCAGCATTACTCGTCCCGCAGGTGCCGCACGCTTGATCAGCACGACCGCAATGACAAAGGTTATGATAGCGTGCGCCACCATGACGAAGTACCCGAGCCGCACTGAGATATGCACTTGTCCCGCTGCCGCCAGCGCCGCAAGGCCCAACTCGAAGGTCACGAGCGCAACGAGCCACGCTTTGCCTGATAGTTTTATCTGGAGCAATCGCGCTCCGCTCATTACAAAAATCAGAAACATCGCCAGCGATGCATAACCAAACACAGGCGTGGCGCGCACAGCCCAGTCGGTACTTTCAGGCCATAGAAACAGCTTTGAATAGCCACGACCGCTCATTTCGTACAGCGCGATCACCAGCGAGAGTGCTGTTAGCCAGGCAAATGTGCGACTGCGTGAAAACACGGTGACATGCAAGGTGCCGACGGTCAGGGCCAGAAGGCCTCCTATAAGTAGACCATTCCACAATGACAGGCTGGCTTCATGCGCGGTAAAACTCTTTTCTGAATAAAGCCGCGGTGCGAGCATTAGGGCCTTGTCGCTCTGGATACGGACAAAAATAGTGGTTTGCTGGCCGGGCATCAGTACCAATGGGAATGCCTCGCGCCGGAAAACACCGAGAGGTTGCTCTGATAAGGGCACAGCTTCGCCCGAATGTGTATGCGACCAGCTGTTGCCGCTCATGCTTTGATAGAAATCCAGATAAGTAATACTTGACGTGTCGCCGGCAAAACGCATGGGCAACGTCTCGCTGGTGTCGTTGATCAGGGTCAGCTTTAGCCACCAGGCCGAGCGCGAGTAACGGGCTCGGCTGGCATCGCCCTGCATTGGCACAAAGCCTTTTTCAGTCCCGACTGACAACTGTCGTATGTCGCCAAAACCCATTGCTGCTGAAGCATCTTCGTACACTAAAGCGTTGTATTCGAGCGCTACTGGCTCGAAGTTTGGGTCAGTGATGTGTAGAACCCCTTGCGGGCCGGCAGCAGAGGCCTGGACGATGGGCAACAGGCAAAGCAGTAGACACAGCAATTGCCGTGTCAGTAATAACCGCATCATGGCTTTTGGCCTCTCCTGTCACTGTTATCGGCTGTAAGCGCAGGGGTGGGGGTATGGCTGCGCCTACGGAAAGTGGGGTGATAGCCAATTTTACGGGTATTGCTGTAATAATGTGTCAATAAGTGTTATTTTGCATCAAAGTCAGGATGATGGCGATACATCGATCCAGGCTTTGTGCAGGCAACCCGACATGCTGCGATAGTGGTCTGTAACAGGTTCAACAAGAAACAAGTCCCTGGTCACTTTGTGACGGCAGATTTCTGGGTTTGCAGCGGGTGCTGGGACACTCCGACGACGCAGGCACGCGAACGGTGAAGTTGCATTACGCGACAGTGCGGGCAAATACCAATAACAGGATAGTGGTTTCAATGTAGTGGTTTCAATGTTTATGAAGCAATGGCCTGCAGGTGTATGCGTACTCTGCGCCTGGGTGGCGGCCAGCCAATTTATTATGTCGGGTGCGCAGGCAGAAACGGGGCCCGAGGGGGCGTCGCGACTCGACTTAATCGTAATCACGCCTGAACGCATGTCGAAAGTCATCACGGTTGACGACGCGCGCGAGGCGTTGCGTGCTCTGCCTGGCAATGTCTCGGTTATTGATGCACAAACTTATCGTGAACGCACGGTAACGAGTTTGTCAGATGCCTTGTGGGGCGTGCCAGGAGTTTTCGCGCCCAGTGGCTCCGGCCAGGAAAGTGCCCGTGTCTCAATACGCGGCTCGGGCCTGTCTTCAGAGGGCGTGCGTGGCCTGCGCCTGCTGCGTGATGGCTTGCCACTGGGCAGGCTCGACGATTTGGGTGATTCTATTTATGCCGACGCGGCAGGGGCTGACTATATAGAGGTGTTTCGCGGTGCTAACGCCATGGGCCTGGGGGTTGCGACACTAGGCGGTGCCATCAATCTCGTGTCTCCCACAGGCTATTCGCGCCCGGGAGTGACACTGCGTGTGGATGGCGGCACTCATGGCTACACCAAAGGTGCTGCGACCATCGGCCAAGCTTTTGACAACGGCCTTGATTTCTACGCATCGGCCAGCGCACTGCATTCACAGGGCGCGCGCGAGCATTCAGCCCAGACCATATCGCGTTTTTACGGCAACATAGGCTATCGTTTCAGCCCGACTTCGCGGGGGCGTCTGCACCTGACACGCGACTTTTACAAGGTGGAAATGCCCGGGCCGCTTACGTGGTCGCAGTTGCAGCATGACCCATCGCAGGCCAATGCAGGCCACGTTGCCGCTGACACACGCATACGCACGCATCCGCGCTGGCATACGGCCTATGTACATGAAATCGACCTGGGTGCCGATGACTCTTTGTCGCTGGGCGCTTTTCACACCGGCACGAAGTTTGTGTCGCCCGGGACGAGTTTTGTAAGTCGCTATGATGCGACGGATTATGGCGTGTCATGGCGCCATGAAATCAACCGTCGGCCAGGTGGCCGGGATAACCAGTTTGTGTGGGGCGGCAACCTTGGCAAGGGGCGTAGTCATGACGCCGCCACGTGGCCAGACTATCTGGCTCCTCTGCCGTTCCCGCTGAGCGCCAATCTGGCTACGCTGGAAGCGCGGCGTGCCAATCTGGAGTTGTTCGCAGAGAACACATATTGGGCACGGCATGATCTGGCATTAATTTTTGGCGCGCAGGCCAGCAGGGTCTGGCGACGCACTGAAAATCGCGTCGCACCGCTCGCGTCGGCCTATTTTCCTGATGGTAATGCAACAGCACGCTATTCCGGGCTTAGTCCCAGGGTGGGAGTGGTGTGGAATGTTGCCACCAATGCCCAGGCCTTTGCCAATGTTAGCCGCAGTTATGAGCCGCCTAATAGTCTCAATTTTTATACATTTGAAGGCTTGCTCAAAGCGCAGCGTGCCACGACTGCAGAATTGGGTACACGCGGAGGGGGTGACGATCTGGGCTGGGAGATAGCTGCCTATCATTCGTGGGTGAGCAATGAGATCCTGCTGGCGGCCGACGCTGGAAACCCCTATTTGCCGGCGCGTGCGCACAATGCCAGAGCGACACGACATGTGGGTCTTGAGTTGGGCTTACACGGGCGATGGCGCCCAGCGGGGCTGCCGGGCCATCTGGATTGGCGCGCCGCCTACACATGGAGCCACTTTCGGTTTTCCAATGATGCCGTCTATGGCAATAACGCGATCCCGGGCGTGCCACCCCATATGGCGCAGTTCAACCTGCTGTACCGACACCCATCCGGGCTTTATGCTGGGCCAGCTATAGAGATGGCATCAGCGTGGTATGTGGATCAGGCCAACAGCGTGAAGGCGTCGGGCTACGGTGTTGTTAATTTCACCATGGGCTATGAAGCGCCTGACGGCAAGTACCGTATAGCGCTTGATGGTCGCAATTTGACGGGCAAACGTTATGCGGCCATGAGCGAGTATGTGCTTGATGCCCGAAAAACAAGCGATAAGCGCTACTTTACGCCCGGCCAGCAGCGCGCTGTTTTTGTATCGCTGCAAATAGGACTTTGATCACGCATCTTTAAACGCAAGCCTGCGCTCTGCAGGACGAGTTCAGCCTGGCCGTTCATTTTCTATAGTAGTGAGTGCTCCTTCTTCAAGAAACACTCCGGTCGCCGGAAGGGGGGCTTCATCTGACTTTAGCCGTAGCCAGCAAGCACTCAAGCCTAAGTGCTCAAGCGTAAGTAACCAGCGCCGGGTTGTCGGCATTTTCGAGTATTTTCCGAACCCGTTCCTGCCAGGCCTGGCCAAACTCATCAGTGCGAACGCTATCGCCTTGTCCTGCAATAATCGTACGTAATGCTGGCATCAGCTCGGGGCTGGGAGGCACAATGCTTGCGTGGTAACTGGTGGTAATGGCCGCGCCGGTATCGAGCCGCGTGTAGCGTATCTCGCCGGGTATGTCTACATTGAAAAACAGCAGGCCGCGCCGGTCGTATTTTCCACCTAAGCCTTTGAAACCTGTGTCAATGGTGGCACCCGTGATCATGCTGATGACATTGGCGATTACGCCCGTAACGCCGTTGGTTTGGTCGTCCTGAAACTCTACCTTGATGCCGCCACGTTCTGGCAGATCATCGCCATAAAGCTTTTTTAGCGCATTGCGCGTCATGAGGTAAGCCCCTGCTACAGTCGGACACGAGTGGCCGGCCAGCTTTACGATGTCTCCATAGCTGTATTCGATGATGCCATTGCCCGATGCGCCGAGCAGGTCGGCCAGCGGGTCACGAAGCGTGATGGTGGGAGCGGTGTCGAAAAATGCGGGAAAGCTCATAACAGAATCCTGAAAATAATGCGTCCTGTGTACGTCGAACCTTGTCTGCGTGTGTCGCCGCGTGACGCCAAGTGCAAGGCGCGACAGGCAGGGTGAAGCGTAACGGCGTAACGTGAGGGAGTACATCTGATTGTAGTGGTTACAGTGAGCAGGCGATTGCTTAACCATAACGCCCGAGTGGCGATGCAAAAAGCAAGTAGGCTGGCAGAACACCCGGCAAAGCGTGTAACATGATAAGCATGTTCGGCGCGCCGATACAGGCCTGCAGCACACAGTACTGTGTCAGGGTTAGGGCGCCGCATTACAGGCCCTGAACCGTGACCGGCCTTTGCTTTGTCATTCATGCTGCAAGCGTTATCGCTTCGCTGAACCAGCGGTTGCGGTACGGGGCAGATTCATTTCCGCAGGAGAAAAGCAATGAATAATCCCAACAGTTTCGGGGCCCGAGGGTCGCTGGATGTCGGCGGTAAAAAATATCAAATCTACAAGCTCGACGCGCTCCGCGATCAGGGCCTTGATGTGTCCAAGCTGCCATACGGGCTTAAGGTGCTGTTAGAGAATCTGTTGCGCAATGAAGGCCAAGGTTCGGTGTCTGCCGACGATGTTCGTGCCCTTGCAAAATGGGATCCATCGGCACAGCCTAACCGCGAGATTGCCTTTACCCCTGCACGAGTTGTGCTGCAAGACTTTACCGGCGTACCTGCAGTGGTCGACCTCGCCGCCATGCGCGAGGCCATGCAAGATTTGGGTGGCGATCCATCCCTTATCAATCCGTTGGCACCTGTTGAACTGGTTATCGACCACTCTGTCATTGTCGACGCTTTCGGTACCGCTTCGGCCTTTGATCAAAACGTAGAAATTGAATACCAGCGCAACATCGAACGTTACCAGTTCTTGCGCTGGGGCCAGAGCGCCTTTGATGATTTCAAAGTCGTGCCTCCCGGCACAGGCATTGTCCATCAGGTTAACCTCGAGCATCTGTCCAGAGTCGTATTCACGCGCGAAACCGATGGCGAGTTGACCGCATACCCTGATACCTGTGTGGGCACTGACTCACATACCCCCATGGTCAACGGTCTGGGCGTTGTGGCCTGGGGTGTTGGCGGCATCGAGGCCGAAGCAGGCATGCTGGGCCAGCCTATCTCCATGCTTATACCGCGTGTTGTGGGGTTCAAACTCACGGGCTCGCTGCCTGAAGGGTCTACCGCCACCGACTTGGTATTGACTATTACCGAAATGTTGCGCAAGCATGGCGTGGTGGGCAAGTTTGTTGAGTTCTACGGCCCGGGTGTTGCTGCAGTGCCGCTGGCCAACCGCGCCACGATTGGCAATATGAGCCCAGAGTACGGCTCCACAATCTCTATTTTCCCTATAGACCAGGTTACGCTTGACTACATGAGGCTCACAGGCCGCAGCGAAGACCAGATTGCACTGGTCGAGGCCTATGCCAAAGAGCAGGGCATGTGGCACGACCCTGAGCACGAGCCCAGCTATTCTGAGACCCTTGAGCTTGACCTGTCGACAGTGCAACCGTCTATCGCTGGCCCCAAACGGCCGCAAGACCGTATTGCCCTGTCCAAGTCTCAAGAGGCCTTCCGGGGTGCGCTGGCCGCTCTGTTAGGCTTGCCCAAGCAAAAGCCCCAGGGCTACGACAAGGGTGTGTTTGAGTCTTTCCCGGCCTCTGATCCTCCTTCGCAAAGCAAGTGGGAGGTACGCTCCGAAGAACCTACCAATCATGTAAGCGACGACACAGGTCCGGATGCGCAAATCTCCGACCCTGTTGCCATCACGCTCGCTGATGGCACAGCATGCAAAATTGATCATGGTGCTGTGGTTATTGCCGCCATTACTTCGTGTACCAACACCTCCAACCCGACAGTCATGATTGCTGCGGCGCTACTGGCCAAAAATGCGGTTGAGCGTGGCCTGAGCCGCAAACCTTGGGTCAAGACCAGCCTGGCGCCTGGGTCCAGAGTGGTCACAGACTACTACAACAAAGCCGGCCTCACGCCTTATCTTGAAGCGCTGGGCTTTAACCTGGTGGGCTATGGCTGTACCACATGTATTGGCAACTCTGGCCCGCTCATTCCCGAGGTAAGCCAGGCTGTTACTGGCCATGACCTGTCTGTGGTGTCGGTGCTGTCGGGCAATCGTAACTTCGAAGGCCGTATTCACGCTGAAGTTAAAATGAACTACCTGATGTCGCCGCCGCTGGTGGTGGCCTATGCTCTGGCCGGTACCATGAACATCGATCTGTTCAAGCAGCCGCTGGGCACAGGCAAAGACGGCAAGCCGGTCTTTCTTAAAGACATCTGGCCTTCGGCTGCTGACGTTGCCGCCGTTGTTGAAAACTCCATTGCTTCTGACATGTACAAAAAAGGCTATGCCGATGTATTTGCGGGTGACGAGCGCTGGCAAGGTTTGCCCACGCCCGAAGGCAATATTTTTGAATGGGACGAGGCGTCTACTTACGTGCGTAAACCGCCGTATTTTGTCGATATGCCACGCGAGCCTGCACCGGTTGGCGATATTTCAGGTGCGCGCGTACTGGCCTTGTTGGGCGATTCGGTAACTACCGATCATATCAGCCCGGCGGGTTCCATTTCCAAAACATCACCTGCAGCGGCCTATCTTACCGAGCATGGTGTGGCACCCAAAGATTTCAACTCATATGGATCACGTCGGGGCAACCATGAAGTGATGATACGCGGCACGTTTGCCAACGTTCGCCTGCGTAACCAACTGGCTCCGGGTACCGAAGGCGGATTCACCCGCGACTTTACCCAGGGGGGCGGTCCGGTCACGACCATTTTTGATGCCTCGCGCAATTACATTGAAGCGGGCATCCCGCTGGTGATTCTGGCAGGTAAAGAGTACGGTTCAGGGTCTTCGCGAGATTGGGCGGCCAAAGGCACGGTATTGCTGGGCGTGCGCGCGGTCATTGCTGAATCGTACGAGCGTATTCACAGGTCTAACCTGCTGGGTATGGGTGTGTTGCCGCTGCAGTTTCCCGAGGGGCAAAATGCCGAGACATTGGGGCTTACGGGTGAAGAGGTATTCACTATTACCGGCATTACCGGGCTAAATGAAGGTGGCATCCCGGAAACCGTGCGTGTACTGGCTGGCAGCGTGGCTTTTGATGCAGTCGTACGTATTGACACCCCGACCGAGGCAGAGTACTACCGACACGGCGGTATTATGCAATTTGCCTTGCGCAATCTGCTGCAGTAGGCAGTCGACCATGCTGTACTGCCGCCCTTGCAGGCGGCAGTTTATTTAACTCTTTTGGGTGTGCTGTGTCAGATCAGGATCGTCTTATAGAAATTGAAATTAAGCTGACGCAGCAGGAAGACCTGGTGCACGAGCTGAACCGACAGGTTTACGCGCAGCAACGGCAAATTGCCGAACTGCGTGCGCTGTGCACAAGCCTTGCCAAGCGTCTGGGCCAGATGGCTGCCGACAGTGACGGGCCTGAGCCCTACACCGAAGAGCGTCCTCCGCATTACTGAGCCTAAGGTTTGCTTTTACGTAGCCGGTTCTCCGGTGTAACAGGCCCGTTTTGCGGGCCTGTTTTCCTTGGCGCCGAGAGTGCGCGCTGGCTGGTCTGAATGTTTGCATCGCCTTCCTGGTACACAACGCGCGGCGTTGGCCCTGTGGCAGACCGACGTGCTGCCAGACCCGGCGACAAGGAAGCTACCTCGCCCTAGCCCGGCGAGGTGGTCAGCCAGGTCAGACGAGAGGGGTGACCTGGTTGCATCAACCTTGTAGTGGCGATGCTATTTAGGCAAATGGAACAGGTCAGGGTCGGGGCCGCTGCGCCCGTCGGCCTTATCCAGGCTTGCGATGGCTGCCATGTCATGATCGTCAAGTTCGAAATCGAAGCACTGCAAGTTTTCAACAATACGGCTGGGTGTTACTGACTTTGGGATCACCATATTGCCAAGCTGCAGATGCCAGCGCAGCAAAACCTGAGCGGCAGTGCGCTTATGCTTGCCCGCGATCTGCTTTAGGGTGGCGTCTTCCCAGAGCCTGCCCCGGCCCAATGGGCTCCACGCCTCGGTGATGATGTCGTGCTCTGCATGAAACTCACGCAGGGCGGCCTGTTGAAAGTTGGGGTGCAGCTCGATCTGGTTGACCACGGGCAACACGCCTGTTTCGTCCAGCAGGCGCTCCAAGTGCGGAATATTAAAGTTGCACACGCCAATAGATTTGGCCAGGCCTTCATCGCGCAGTGAGATCATGGCCTCCCAGGCTTGTACATAAAGGTCGTTTTTTGGAACAGGCCAGTGGATAAGGTACAAGTCAACATAGTCGAGGCCAAGCTTTTCCAGGCTTTCCTGGAAAGCTGCTCGCGAGATGTCATGGCCGTGGCGATCATTCCAGAGCTTGGTCGCGATGAAGAGCTCATCACGTGCAACCCCCGACTGTGATATACCCTTGCCTACGCCGACTTCATTGCCGTAGATGGCCGCAGTGTCGATGGAGCGGTATCCGGCCTCGATGGCGGTCTGTACTACGGAAGTGACCTTGTCGTCATCGATCTGCCATGTTCCGAACCCAAGTTGCGGAGCGCTGCGACCGTCATGGAATTCGATCATGTTTGGATGCACTGACATTTTTCCTCCTTGCTGATACACGTGAGTGCGGCAGGTGGACACGGGGCTGTGTCAGGCCGCAATATCTTTGGTTATACGATTGCTGCAATGCAAGGTAGCATATATCTACAGGCTCCGTCGGGCCATCTATGTAAAGGAGATCTACATGAGTGTTCACCGCCAAGCAAAACGTATAAGCGTGCCACAACTTATGGCTTACAAAGGCGAGCGCAAAATTGCCGCCCTGACGTCGTATAGCGCCCCTTTCGCGCGCTTGCTGGATGAGGCGCTGGACATGATACTAATCGGCGATTCGACTGCCATGGTGGCTTACGGTTTGCCAGATACACTATCGTTTACGGCTGAACAAATGGCTGCCCATGCCGCCGCGGTTGTGCGATCTACCGAGCATGCCTGCATTATTGCCGATATGCCGTTTGGTAGCTACCAGCAATCTCCTCAGCAGGCATTTGCCAGCGCTGCGCACATTCTGGCCGCCAGCGGCGCCGACGGTGTCAAGCTGGAAGGCGGCGTAACCATGGCCGAAACGACACGGTTTCTGGTTGAACGCGGCATACCGGTGCTCGCTCACGTAGGGCTAATGCCACAGTACGTCAATACCATGGGGGGCTTCAAGGCCCAGGGCATGACCGACGAGTCGGCCGAACGTATTCTGCAGGACGCCATTGCGCATCAGCAGGCGGGCGCATTTGGGGTTGTTCTTGAGGGTGTGGCTGAGGCTTTGGGGCGGCGCATTACAGAAACGCTTGATATTCCAACCATTGGTATTGGGGCATCGCCGGCATGTGATGGCCAGATTCTGGTCACAGAAGACATTCTTGGCCTGAGCGGCGACCGCATCCCCAAGTTTGCCAGACAATTTGCCGATATTGGTTCGCAGATACGTCTGGCAGTGGAGCAGTATGCCAATGAGGTGCGCAACGGAGAGTTTCCCCGGCTTGAAAACTGTTTTGGTGTGAAAAAGTAAACGGCAGTTGGTGCGCGGAAATCACGCCTCGCGCACCTTGCGAGCACCACAAAAAGCCATTGTAAGCATCACCACAAACCAGGTTGCTAGGGAAATGGTGGTGGGCCGTGGCCGTTTGTAAGCAACGCCCGCCATTTGGCAAGCTCGGTGTTTAGCCGCCTGTCGAATTCTTGTGGGGTGCCCCCTTGGGCTATGGCACCCATAGAAGCTATGCGTGCCATGACATCAGGTTCAGCCAGCACCTCATTGAGGGCCACATTGGCGCTCTTTATGATTTCAGCAGGCGTTTCTTTGGGCGCCATAAGGCCGAGCCATAGTGCCTGCTGCAGCTCTGGGTGGCCCAACTCAGTGGTGGTGGGCACGTGTGGCAAGATGCTTAGCCTTTTGTTGCCCATAACTGCCAGTGCCTTTATCTTGTGCTGCCTTACCTGTTCAGCGATATCGGGGGCGACATGAAACATAGACTGGATTTCTCCTGAAACCAGGTTGCTTGTGGCCTGGCTGGCAGAGCTGAACGTAACAGGCACCATATTGGTGTCGGTCAGAGTCATGAACAGCATGCTCGCTACATGAGAAACGCTGCCATTACCGCTGGATGCAACGTTGATGACCCCCGGGTTAAGCCGCAGATAGCGGGTGAACTCGTCAAGACTGTTTACGGGCAATGCCTTGGTAACCACAACAATATTTGGAAACCGGGCCACAAGACTGACAGGCACATAGTGTTCGCGCGGATCAAAGGGCATAGCCTTGTACATACCCAGCCGGGTTGCCTGCATGCCTACGCCAGTTAAAACTAATTGCAAGGCTTTGTTGGGCTGAGAGGAGGTATACGGCGGGGCATGACCGATAAAGGTAAAGGGTGTGTTTAGGCGCTTCGTTAGTTTTTCGGCGAGCAGCCTGGCAAGTGGCGCATCGATGCCCCCACCGGCTGGCGAAAGTACGGCGATTTGTACTGGCTTGCCCGGCGGCGGCCATACGCTGCCCGCTGCGCTGACAGCGCACGAAACAACCAGTGCTGTCAGGCCTGCCATCCGTAGAATGGTGTTGCGCATGATATCGTCCGTTGGCATTGCGGGGCGTAAAAGGCCGCCGCTGCAATAATGCGCCGTGAATGCTTGGTTCAGGGGTAATAATTTATCATGATGAAAGGCCTGCCGGTCTGCGAGTTTGCAAGATCGGCTTTATCCGTTAAATGGGCAAAAAAACATGCAGCATCTTGCTTTTGGCGTAATAGAACTCGTGCTGGTACTGGCAGGCGCCGTGGCGGGCGGGGTGGTTGTGGCTATGTTTGCGCGATCACGCCTGGCTCGGGTCCACGCTGCCGAGGTGGCTGCAAGCGCGACGGCGGCACAGCACGCCGAGCAACGTGATGAGGCGCGCAGCCAGCTGCAAGCGTTGCGAGATACCATGGCGGAACACGAGCAGCTGCATGCGCATACCGACCGCACACTGGCTGCTGCCGAGTCTACCGTGCAAAACCTGCGCGAGCGGCTGGCTGAGGCCCACGCCAATCTTGATGCCCGCGAGCTCGACCGCAATCGTCTTGCATTGCAAGTTTCCACGCTTGAAAAATCTCTGGCCGAACTGCAGGCGGTGCATACCGAGAAACTTGCTGGCTTTCAGGAAATGAAGAAGGGGTTCGAACAGTCGCGAGTCCAGCTTAAAACCGAGTTTGAAAACCTGGCAAGCCAGATACTTGAAGAAAAAGGCAGGGTGTTTGCCCACAATAGCCGCGTCTCGCTTGATGCCATGCTTAAACCGTTGCGCGATCAGATCGACAGTTTTCAAAGCAGGGTCAACCAGGTTCATGATGAAACCGTGCGAGGCAACGCGTCGCTGGGGTCTGAAGTGCGCCGCGTCATGGAAATGGGGTTAAAGATTAGCGCAGAAGCCAATACCTTGGCCCAGGCGCTCAAGGGTGACAAGAAGACCACGGGCAATTGGGGTGAAATCCAGCTGGAAACCACGCTTGAGCTTGCTGGCCTGGTAAAAGACGCACACTTTAAGGCCCAGCCGCGTTTCAAGGATGGCGAAGGCAATAACCGTCAGCCTGATTTCGTGGTGACGTTGCCCGATCAAAAGCATATGGTCATCGACAGTAAGGTATCGCTGGTTGACTACGAACGTGCCGTTGCCGCCACAGAAACGGCTGGCAGAGAAGCAGCTCTTGATGCCCACGTCAAGGCCGTGCGCCACCATATTGATGACCTGGCCCGCAAAGACTATACCAATCTGGTCGGCATGCGCAGCCCCAGTTTTGTATTGATGTTCATGCCGATTGAGCCCGCGTATATTGAGGCGCTCAGGCATAGCCCTGACTTGTTTGAGTATGGTTACCGGTCCAGTGTGATTCTGGTCTCTCACACCACACTCATGCCCATATTAAAAACCGTTGCCAATTTGTGGATGATGGCGCACAGCAACGAAGAAGCTCAGGCACTCAGTGATCGAGCCGGTGATGTTTACAACCAAGTGGTGGTGGTGGCAGAGCGGCTGAAGAAACTGGGTGATACGCTCGAAACTGTGCGGCGGCAGTACAACAGTACCGTAACAGCCGTTGCGGGCCAGCAAGGCCTGCACGGGAAAGCGGCAAGGTTTGGTGAGCTATCTTCGAAAGCCCACAAGCGCATGCCTGACGTTGAGCCGCTGCATGCCGACTTTGAAAGCGAACGACTCGATCTCATCGTAACGCCGGTGCCTGAGCCCGACACCGACCAGGCCTCAGGCCGTATCGTGGAATAAAACAGTGTCTACTCTGCCAAATTCAAGTACCTCTAGGCCAGAGTTTCTGGTTGCCGTGCTGTCCGTTGCCATCCTGATTGTGCTGGTGCTTGTTGATATGTATGCCCGGCTGGTTGTCGATGACGCCAAACTGTTGGGGGCTGTGCGCTGGGGGTTTGTGGCGGCGGTCGCTACGAGTGTCGGGACGCTGCCTGTGGTGCTATCAATCAAGTTTTCACAACGCGCCAATGACGCCATGCTGGGTTTTGGTGCCGGTGTCATGCTGGCGGCGAGTTCGTTTTCGTTGATTTTGCCCGCACTCACCATTGCTGGCGAACAGGTGGCGGGCCCATGGCACGCCGGCGGTATCGTCAGCGCGGGCATTCTTTTTGGTGCCTTTGGTCTGCTTTTGCTCGACAGGGTTATGCCGCATGAGCATTTCGTCAAAGGGGTCGAAGGTGCCAGCACGCAAAAATTAAAGCGTGTCTGGCTGTTTGTATTTGCCATCTGTCTGCATAATTTTCCCGAGGGCCTTTCAATTGGTGTGGGCTTTGGTGGGCCAGACGACGTGGGCGCGCGGGTGCTGGCCATAGGCATATCGGCGCAAGATATTCCAGAGGGGTTGGTCATTGCGCTGGCCTTGACCAGCGTGGGCTACGGCCGCTTGCTGGCAGTGGGTGTGGCCGTGCTGTCTGGCCTTATTGAGCCAATCGCCGCCATCATCGGTGTGGTGGTTGTTGGCTTGTCTGAAGCCATGCTGCCTTGGGGCCTTGCTGCGGCGGCGGGTGCCATGCTGTTTGTCATCAGCCATGAAATCATTCCCGAATCACACCGTCAAGGGCACGAGTCGGCCGCCACTCAGGGCCTGATCATTGGCTTTGTCCTAATGATGCTGCTAGACACAGCATTGGGGTAAGGGCTGCCAGGTGATTGCGCCGATGTCTGGCAGTTTCAACGAGTGAGTATTTTATAAAGATGCGAGCGAGAGATGCCCAGCTGTTCGGCCGCGCGTTTTTTGTTGCCGTCGCATTGCGCAACAGCTTGTAAGACAGCCTGATATTCGAGATCTTTCAGGCTTCCGGGGTTTAAGGAATCTTGCTCGTGCTTAGGCTGAGTGTTTTGGGGGGGGCTATTAAATGGCCTAGCCGCGTCATCATCACTGTACCGTTCGAAGTTGCTGACGTGCAGCTCGCGTAGATCGCAAAATACCAGTGCCTCCTCAATACGCTGTCGCAGTTGACGTACATTGCCTGGCCAGTCTTGGCTGGCTAGATAGCGCACCACTTCGTTATTGATGGAGGGTGCGGGCATGTTGTTGCGTCGGCAGAATGACAGTACGAAGTGGTTCAGCAGTTCGGGGATGTCTTCCCGGCGATGCCGGAGCGCTGGTATGTGCAGCACTACCCCGCTGATGCGGTAGTAGAGGTCAAGGCGAAAGCGTTCGGCGTCGATCTGCTGTTGCATGCGGCGGTTGGTTGCTGTAATTAGTCTGAAATTGACGCGCTGGCCTGTACCTCCGCCTAGCCTCTGTACCTGTCTGTCTTCCAGCACCCGCAACAACTTCACTTGCATCTCTAGTGGGATATCACCGACTTCGTCAAGAAAAAGCGTGCCACCCTCAGCCTGTTCGATTCTGCCCCGTTGCCCTTTTCGGCTTCCCCCGGTAAACGCGCCCGGCTCGTACCCAAACAACTCCGCTTCGAGCAGCGTGGCCGGAAGCGCGGCAAGATTGAGGCTGATTAGTGGAGAGTCATCTTCAAGATGGGCCTTGTTGTGGATGGCTTGTGCCACCAACTCTTTGCCTGTGCCGCTTTCGCCAAGAATTAGGACGGGAATGTCAAGATGAGCAACTGTTTCAATTTCGCGCCGTAGCCTCTGCATGGGAGCGCTACGGCCGATTAACGGTAGCAAATCGCCTGTCGTGGCCTGAGCGGCAGGCTCATTTTTGGCCCTCTGTTGTGCCACTGTGCGATGTAATCTGAAGACTTCTTCCGGTTCTTTGAATAGTACCTGGCCTATGGCGCCGATTACTTTTCCATGGCGGTGGATGGGGAGACGATTCACCACCCGTGTGACTCCGTGCATAGTTTGTAACTGCGCAATTTCTGCTTTTCCTGAGCGAACAACTTCAGCAAGCCGTGAGTTAGGGATGATGTCGGCAGGGTTACGTCCCGCTCCACTCCCGGGTTCCAGGCCCAGAAACCGCTCATGCACTTCACTGATAAAGCGTAGCTTGCCTTTCGAGTCCGCGACGGTCATTGCTTGATATGGATTGCTGATGATATAGCGAAATATCTCGGCAGCGAATGGCACAGTTGCAATAAATGAAAACAAAGGATCTGCGTCATCCGCGGATCGGAGCAGCATCAGGGTACTACTGGCGTCTTGCACAACAGCAGCCAAGTATTGGCGACCTCCAGGCAGAGAAACCTCGAGCAGCGTCTGATCGGTGTCAGCATACTTCGCCTCGGCCGCCAGTGCTTTTACTGCAGCTTCACAGAGATCATCATCACAGGCGGCACCATGTCTCCAGATGGGTTGCATGGCGTGATTCAGTACTAGAACACCCAACATATGAGGCTGCTGTCGTGTCGTTATTGAAGACATAGTGTCCTTGCTAGCTATTGAGTGTCTTTATTGAGGACGGTATTTGTGTGAGTTTACCTCGTGGTGTAGGGAAAGCAATGTTGGCACGAGTTTTGCTTTGTAGTGTTTATATTGAAGACACTATCAAAGGAGTTCTCTGTGTCCTGGCAGCCTGAAATTGATGAATTGACGTATCGCAAGAAACTTGCATTGCAACTGGGTGGCGCGGAAAAGGTGAAGCGCCACAAGGATGCCGGCAAACTTACGGTTCGAGAACGTGTTGAGGCGATCGCCGATCTTAATTCCTTCCAGGAAATCGGCGGCTTGGCAGGAACTGGGCACTATGACTCGAGTGGGAAGGTATTGGGGGTGACACCCTCCAATCTTATCGTTGGTCGTGCCCGCGTTGATGGGCGCCCAGTTGTGCTGATGGGGGACGACTTTACTGTGCGCGGCGGGGCCAACGACGGTGCAGTTGGCGAAAAACTTGTATATGCCGAAAGAATGGGGGGAGACTTGCGTCTGCCCGTGATACGCCTGGTAGATGGGACTGGCGGTGGAGGTTCTGTACGCAATATTGAAACCAAGGGGCATACGCTGATACCCACCATGAGAGTATGGCAGCATGTTGTGGAGAATATGACACTGGTGCCGGTGGTATCTCTTGCGCTCGGTTCGGTGGCCGGCATGGGGGCCGCCCGGGTTGCGGCCAGCCATTACTCAGTCATGGTTAAGGACACGTCTCAGCTTTTTAACGCTGGCCCGCCGGTAGTGGCAAGAATCGGCGAAAACGTCACAAAGAATGAGTTGGGTGGTAGTCAGATTCATGCACGCAATGGTGTCGTCGACGATGAAGTGAACTCGGAAGCTGAAGCGTTCGCGTGCGCACGACGCTTCCTATCTTATTTGCCTACCTCGGTGTTTGAATTACCACCGCGCCTTGATGAGCCAGTGAAGGTAGCAGACCAAGAGTGGCTGCTGTCCGCAATTCCCCGTGATCCTCGTGTGGTTTACAAGGTTCGTTCCATTATTGAGTCGTTGGTTGACGAGGGTTCGTTCATGGAGATTGGACGTCGATGGGGAAAGGCCGTCGTCACAGGTTTAGCACGTATTGACGGATGGCCAGTGGCTGTAGTGGCCAGCGATCCCTATCACTACGGCGGAGGCTGGGATCGTGCGACCGCCGAGAAATTTACGCGATTCGTGGATCTTGCGCAGGCTTTTCATTTGCCCGTCGTCAACCTGGTGGATATTGCCGGTTTTCAGATTGGTGTGGCCGCTGAAAAATCGGGCGTAATGCGGGCGGGAGTGCGGGCCTTGGCAGCCGTCTATCAGACGACCGTGCCATGGTGCTCAGTCATTATTCGTCGGGCATATGGCGTGGCAGCGGCGGCCCACCAGCATATGGGCCGCCATAACTTTCGCTATGCCTGGCCTTCAGCCAATTGGGGCTCCTTACCTATCGAGGGAGGACTTGAAGTGGCCTACAAAGCAGAGATTGAAGGCGCTGATGATCCTGTGCGCATGCGTGCCGAGATTGAGCAGCGAGTGCGTAGTTTGACGTCGCCATTTCGCAGTGCTGAGGCATTTGCGATCGAAGACATTATTGACCCGCGTGAGACACGTGAGCGGCTGGTGGAGTTCGTTAATCTGGCAGTGCGACTTCGCGAGCCAGGTCAGTGTTCATTTGGAATTAGGCCTTAAGCCTGTAGCACAGGCAAAGGGTCAGACCGGCGCAAAGGCGCCACAAAAAACAAGGAGACTACACATTATGAAGATTTATACAAAGCACGTTAGCCGACTGGCTGTCATCGCTATATCCGGCGTCGTTGTGGCTATGTCAGTGCCTGCTTCGGCTAGCGAGTCGTCTTGGCCACAACGGCCTGTTACGATTGTTGTGCCCTTTCCGCCAGGCGGCATGACAGATGTCATTGCTCGGCGACTGGCACAAGATATGCAACAACAGGTGGGTCAAACAATCGTAGTTGAAAACCGCGCTGGGGCCAGTGGCCAGATCGGCACAGAGTACGTAGCCAGGGCCAAGCCAGATGGCTACACACTGTTAGTGTCCGCCACACATCATGTCATCAACCCAGCTGTGCGCAGCCATCTCCCTTACGATGCCAGCAAAGACTTTACGCCACTCGCTCTGATGGCTACCACACCCAATCTGCTGGTGGTCAACAAGGACTTGCCGGTATCTAACGTCCAAGAGTTTATCGAGTGGGGAAAGAAAGAGCCTGGGGGCGTAATGTTTGGCTCTTCCAGTATTGGTGGGGCGACTCACTTGTCTGGTGAAATGTTCAAGCTGGAAACTGGGCTCACCATGACCAACGTGCCATACAAAGGTGCTGCACCAGCTTTGACAGACTTGTTGGGTGGACAGATTCCTGCACTCTTTCATGATGTAGCCACAATGGCTCCCTATGTTCGTGACAATCGGGTCAAGGCTCTGGGCGTGACATCCAAGACACGCAGTCCAGCGCTGCCTGATGTGCCAACGATTGCTGAACAAGGTATTCCGGGCTATGAGGCAATTACATGGATTGGTTTTTATGGTCCTGCAGGCATGCCTGCAGATGTGGCCGAAAAATTGAATACGATTGCCCAGGCCAGTATGAACAGTGATAAAGCTCGTCCTTGGTTTGAGCAGAACGGCACCGAGCCTGGTCAAATGAATCTGGTTGAGTACAAAGCCTTCGTCGATAACGAACTTGTTAAGTGGAAGGATGTTGTCACCCGTGCGGGGGTAAAGGTTGAATAACTGCACATCGTCCCTGGATATGTTGGCACTTTTATCTCCCCGGCGCGTGGCCATTATGGGTGCGTCCGACAACCCACTCAAGGCAGGTGGGCGGCCCATTCACTATATGCAGAGGTATGGTTTTACGGGTGAAATCTACCCGGTTAATCCAAACCGTGCCGAGGTACAGGGCTTGCGCGCATATCCCAGCCTGGCTGACTTGCCCCACCCTCCGGATGTTGTCGTTGTTGCTCTGCCTGGTAGTGAGGTCGGGGCGGCCTTAGGGCAGTGTATTGAAGTAGGTGCGCGCGGTGCCGTTGTGTATTCGTCCGGGTTTGCCGAGCTGGGTCCAGAGGGTCGCCGCGCACAGCAGGCGTTGGTGACTCGCGCGCAAGAAGGAGGCTTAAGGATTTTCGGGCCGAACACTCAGGGCATAGCAAATTTTCAGTCGGGCGCAATTCTGAATTTTTCCACAATGATCAATGAGTGCCCACCGCAGGATGGTTCCATTGCGATTGTGAGCCAGAGTGGCGCGGGGGCAGCTATCGTCTACGGTGGGCTGCGTCGTCAAGGGTTGGGAGTCCGATATTTGATCGCAACCGGAAACGAAGCTGATATCAGTGTTGCTGAAACCGTGCGGGGTGTGCTTGATGATGCTTCCTTGCGGCTTGTTCTTATGTATGCCGAGTCGCTGCAACATCCGGCCGTGCTGGCTGAGGCTGCGCGTGTTGCAACAGAGCGCGACATACCGATCCTAGCTGTGAAATCGGGTCGTACGCAAACAGGACAGCTAACCGCGAGCTCACATACCGGCGCAATGGCTAGCGAAGATGCGTTGGCCGATGCATTTCTCCGCCAGCGCAATATCATTCGAGTGCAGGACTTTCACGAACTGGTGGAATACGCTCGACTTTTCGAGCGGCGAGAACGCCCAAAAGGAAGGAGGGTCGTTGCTATCAGCAATTCAGGGGCAACCTGCGTACTGGCGGCCGATGCCATGGAGCAGAATGGAATGCAGGCAGCGGAATTCTCCGACCATGACGTGCATGCTTTGCGCGCCGTGCTCCCTTCGTATGTTGCGGCCCGTAACCCCATCGACATGACCACTGCACTACTTGGTCAGCCTGCCATATACGGCGATGCATTACGGGCAGTCGCTAAGAGTGGTGCCGCAGAAGCCTTTTTTGTTGGTTTTCCCATCGGAGGTGAAGGTTACGACATGTCCGGTTTTGCTGCGCAGACGGCAGATTTTGTCGAGCAGACTGGAGTGCCGGTGGCTGTATGTGCTGCTCAAGATTGGGTTGCCTCAGCATTTTACAAGTATGACATCCCAGTCTTCGCTAGCGAGTTTCGTGCTATGCGAGGGCTTGCGCTGCTGGCGGAATATAGCAAGGGAAGGGCACTGCCCCAGTCAGGGATGATCACGAGCGATCGGCAATCGGGGGCAGGGGTTGCCCTGAGTGAGCCCGATAGTCTTGCGCTGCTCGCGGAGGCAGGACTACCTGTTGTGGCGCATCAGTACTGTCGTTATGTTGATCATGTTGAGTCTGCCTACAAGTCCATGCAAGCGCCTTTTGTTCTCAAGGGGGTGTCGGCAGCCGTAACGCATAAGTCGGACCACGGACTTGTCCGGTTGGGAGTGCGTGATATATCCGAGATGGGGCAGGCTTGGAATGATTACACGTCCATTTTGCGTAGCCTAAGCGTAGAGTTTGAGGGCATGCTCGTGGCGCAGCAATGCAGTAGCGATTTCGAGTTGGCAGTCGGTGCACATTGGGATGACATGTTCGGTCCCGTCATCATGGTGGGACAGGGTGGTGTTTTGGTTGAGGTAATGAAAGATACGCAGTTTCTCGTAGCACCGTTTTCTCGGCAGCAGGCGCAGGACGCCATTGGGAAGCTTTTTATGGCACGGGGGTTCGCAGCAACTCGGGGCTTGCCTGCTGTTGATACCCAGGTTCTTGCCGGCATGGTGCAGCGATTGGGGGACTGGTTCGCCAGCCAGCAGGGTGCATTGTTGTCGGTTGATGCAAACCCGGTACTGGTGTCGCGTACTGCGCCACCAGTGGTGGTCGATGCGGTTGTAATCAAAAGGGAGTGTTAACGTGACCTCAGCTTTGGCATGGAAAGCTCCAGCGCTTCCGAACCGGGTATTAATCGCAAACCGAGGTGCCGTTGCAGCGCGCATTCTACGAGCGCTCAATACATTGGGTTTGGAGTCGGTTGTGGTGTATTCGGAGATCGACGCACAATTGCCGTATGTTCAGCAAGCTACTCAGGCTTACCTGCTGCCAGGCAATGAGCCTGCCACGACTTACCTAAACCAGGATGCATTACTCGATATCGCCTTGCAGTCGCGTGCGCAGGCCATTCATCCAGGATATGGGTTCTTGTCAGAAAATGCTGGGTTCGCCCGCCGAGTGGAAGAGGCGGGTATGTGTTTTATTGGGCCTGACCCTCGCTGGATAGAGCAACTGGGTGAGAAAACGGGTGCACGGCGTTTTATGAAGAGTCTGGGAATGCCGCAGACGGCCAGCTCGGAGGTTCTGCCTAATGATATGAGCGTGGTCGCGGCTGCAGCAGAGATGGTTGGCTATCCTGTGCTGATTAAGCCGGCAACAGGTGGTGGCGGTATTGGCATGATGCCGGTCGCTGGCCCCCATGGGCTTGAGGCAGCATGGCGAACGGCATCTGCAGTGTCCCAGCGCTGCTTTGGCGAGGCGTCGCTCTATCTGGAAAAACTCATTGAACGACCTCGACATATAGAGTTCCAGTTTCTGGCCGATCGTCATGGCAACGTGCGGGCTTTGTTTGAGCGCGATTGCAGTGTTCAGCGTCGGCATCAGAAAGTGCTTGAGGAAACCCGCGCGCCCCATGTCGAGACTGCCGTGCTGGATGCGATGGCACGTAAGCTGGAGGGCATGCTGGGCAAAGCCGGCTATGACGTGATCGGCACGGTGGAAATGCTCTACACCCCCGAAACAGGTTTCAGCTTTCTGGAGGTGAATACCCGATTGCAAGTTGAGCATGCAATTACAGAGCAGATTACGGGTGTCGATATTGTCGCGGCGCAAATTCGCCTAGCCGCTGGCGAACGGCTTGATGAAGTGTTGCCGCAGAGCGTGTTAGCCCGGGGCCATGCTATCCAGGCGCGTGTTTACGCTGAAGACCCGAAGCGTTTTTTTCCTTCTCCGGGTCTGCTTCAACGGTTCGAAGCGCCAGTAGGCGATGGTGTGCGCGTCGAAACCGGATACGCGGCAGGTTGCGAAGTGCCGCGTTTTTATGATCCGCTTGTGGCCAAAGTGATCGCTACCGGTGCTGATCGGGACGAGGCTTTGTCGATTTTGCGTGACGCCCTGTCCCGGTTTCGGATCGATGGCATCAAAACAAATATCCCCTTTCTTCTACAAGCGCTAGATTTCCCAGAGTATGTCGATGGGCAGCTGGATATCACGATAGTGGATCGCATACTTGCCAGTGTTCATGACAACGCCACAGTTGGCCCAGAGTGACGCGGGCAATTTTTCTATCTGCAAGAGTAACGCTCCATTTTTTATAGAGATTAAAATTGTGAATACCATTAAATCGATAGTTTCGGGGGCTGTTGCCCGTGTGTGTGTAGCGCCTGGCACGGTAGTAAACCCGGGTGACGTTATCATTACCGTTGAATCCATGAAAATGGAGATCCCCGTGGAAGCTGAAGAAGCGGGCACGATCTCTGAGATACTGGTTGTTGAGGGCCAAGCGGTTTTAGAAGATGAAGACATCGCCATATTTCGCTGAAATGTTGAGGGGATCCTCAGTCTTCTTCCGTTTGCAAACACTAAAACCGCGCTGAGGCTTTGCGTCGGGCTGCAGGCTGAAGGGCACATGTCTCCCGGTGTGCCCTTCAGCCTGCGTTTGGTCATCAACAGAATCACCACACTCTCCGTACAAACCCTCATGTAAACCTTTGTTGTTGCGCGAATAGTCGAGGTAGCATACGGGTCGGGGATACATCATGCGAGAAAATCGCTGTTCTTGTGGCCACACGCCGCACGTTTTGCAAGCATTTGGGCCAAACGCGCAAATGTGGCGCAACTGGCTGACATAAGTCGGCTTATTAGAAAGTATAGGGAGATCGTTATGCGTAAGTTTTTTCCGTCATCGCTCAATAAGCGACTGGCACTCACGGCAGGGGCAGCAGCGATGTTTGCCGCCATGCTGTCACCATTGCCAGCAGCGGCCCAGCAAAAGTTCGTCAGTATCGGCACGGGCGGCGTAACGGGTGTGTATTATGCAGCGGGCGGGGCGATCTGCCGACTGGTCAATAAAGACCGCGCCAAACACGGCGTGCGTTGTTCCGTCGAGTCTACCGGCGGGTCGGTGTTCAATGTAAACACCATCAAGGCCGGTGAGCTTGATCTTGGCGTTGTGCAGTCTGACGTGGGCTACAACGCCTATAACGGCGAAGGTCAGTTCAAAGAAGCGGGCAAGTTCGAGAAACTGCGTTCGGTTTTTTCACTTCATCCCGAGCCCTTTACCGTTGTGGCACGCAAAGAAGCCAATATCAAGTCTTTTGATGATTTCAAAGGCAAGCGCTTTAACGTCGGCAACCCGGGCTCTGGCACGCGCGCGTCCATGGATATGCTGCTGAAAGAGCGTGGCGCAGACTACTCCTTCTTTTCACTGGCCTCCGAGCTGCGTCCTGATGAGCATGGCTCGGCATTGTGTGACGGCAAGATCGATGGCTTTTTCTACGGTGTAGGTCACCCATCTGCAAACATTCAGGACCCCACCACTACTTGCGCTGCTCAGCTCGTATCGCTGACAGGCCCGGCCGTGGATGCCCTGGTTGATCGCTACCCGTACTATGCCAAGGTAGCCATACCGGCTGGCCTGTACCCCAACAACCCAAATGACACCGAAACCTACGGCGTGCTGGCAACCTTTGTAACGTCGTCAGACGTACCTGACGAAACCGTTTACCTGGTCGTCAAAGCGGTATTCGACAATCTTGAAGACTTCAAAAAGCTGCATCCTGCCTTTGGTCACCTTGAAGCCAAAGACATGGTCGGAAACGGTCTGTCAGCACCGCTGCATCCGGGTGCTGAGAAATACTTCAAAGAAAAAGGCCTGCTGTAAAGGTCAGAGGTTCGGGGCATAATGCCGTTTGGCACGCCCCGGTAAGCATTTAAATGGTTTTGCCATCGGGCGGCTGCAGGCCGCCCGTCGGTGTTCTAGGCCGGGCTGTCATGCCATGCTTTGGGGCCACGCCTGGCGGCAACGCCGCCATTTGCCGTGTGCTGCAATAACACCCGCATCAGTAAGGTGCGCCTGTTGTCTGCAATGTGCTGACCACAGCGCCAACAATACATCAGGAAAACATTCATGAGCACGATATCCGAGACGCAGGAGCAGGCTAATGCTCACCTGGAGCAACTCGTTGCTGACGTAGATCGGGGTGGACGCGACGTCGCCGGCATTGCTGGCGCGGTGCTTTTTGGTGGCGCTGTACTCTGGTCGCTGTTTCAGCTCTGGTTCGCATCGCCGCTGCCGTTCACGTTCAGCTTTGGCATATTCAATGATACTGAGGCGCGCGCAATTCATCTGGGCATTGCCATGTTTCTTGGATATATGGCCTATCCAGCACGCAAATCGTCACCACGCGATGTCATGCCGTGGCATGACTGGGTGCTGGCCATTATTGCGGGGTTGTGCGGCTCATACCTGTTTCTCATGTACAACGAGCTTGCCATGCGTCCGGGCATCCCAACCACCATGGACATCACGGTGGCGGCCATAGGCTTGGTGCTGCTGCTTGAGGTAACACGGCGTTCGCTCGGTGCGCCAATGGCGATTCTGGGTATGGTGTTTATTGCCTATGTGTTTCTTGGCCCGTGGCTGCCCGATGCGCTGGCGCATCGCGGTGCTTCCATCGAGCGGCTGGTTTCCCATATGTGGCTGACGACGGAAGGGGTATACGGCGTTGCCCTGGGTGTCTCGGTGTCTTATATATTTATTTTTGTGTTGCTGGGGTCATTGCTTGACCGCTGTGGTGCCGGCAATTACATGATGCAGGTCTCGTTTGCCTTGCTTGGCCATTTGCGTGGTGGCCCCGCAAAAGTGGCGGTGGTGTCGTCGGCAGTAAATGGCCTGGTTTCGGCGTCGTCGGTGGCCAACGTGGTAACTGGCGGTATTTTTACCATCCCGCTGATGAAGCGCGCGGGTTATGGTGGCATTCGTGCGGGTGCCATTGAAACCGCGTCGTCGGTCAATGGCCAGATTATGCCGCCCGTGATGGGGGCGGCGGCGTTCCTCATGATCGAGTACGTGGGCATACCGTATACCGATGTTATTCGTCATGCCTTGTTGCCAGCATCGATTTCTTATATTGCCCTGTTTTACATTGTGCACATTGAGGCGCTCAAGTTGGGTATACAGCCTATGATGGGCGCAGGCAAGCCTCGCACCATCTTGCAGAAGATGGCGGGCTGGGGCATGGGTATTGCCGGTACGCTTATTGTGATGGGCCTGATCTACTGGATAGGTATGGGCGTGCAGGCCGTTGCGGGTGCGGCGGCCATCTGGATTCTGCTTGGCATACTGCTGGTTCTGTATGTGTGGCTGCTCTACGTTGCCGCGTCGCATCCCGACTTGTCCACTGAAATAAGCATTACCAACCCAGTTCGCCCAGAGCCATGGCCTACCGTACGTGCCGGGCTTTATTACCTGATTCCTATCGGCATTCTGGTGTGGTGTCTGGCTATTGAAAACCTGTCGGCAGGGTTGTCCGCCTTTTGGGCTGTGGTTGCCATGCTGTTCCAGATGCTCACACAGCGTCCACTGATCGCCTGGTTTCGTAAACAGCAGGTTGCTCCGGCGATCAAGAAGGGGGTGTCGGAAGCCATTCTGGGTCTGCAAGAGGGCGCGCGCAACATGATAGGTATCGCGATTGCGTGCGGCACGGCGGGGCTTATTGTGGGCGCTATTACGCTCACTGGCCTTGGGCTGCGCATGACCTCGTTCGTGGAAATCATCTCCATGGGCAGCGTGCTGGCCATGCTGTTTTTTACAGCGGGTGTCTGCCTGATTCTGGGGTTGGGCATGCCCACCACAGCCAACTACATTCTGATGGCCACGTTGATGGCGCCCGTCGTGGTGGAGTTGGGGGCGCAGAGCGGGCTGGTGATCCCGCTTATTGCTGTCCACATGTTTGTCTTTTATTACGGCATTATGGCGGACATTACGCCGCCGGTAGGGCTGGCAACGTTTGCGGCCGCTGCCATTTCGGGTGAAGATCCCATCAAAACAGGTATTCAGGGCGTGACATACGCCATGCGTACCGCCGTGTTGCCGTTTATGTTTATCTTTAATCCCATGCTGCTGCTCATCGACGTCACAGGTTGGTGGGAGCTGTTTCTTGTCGTCAGCGGGGCAACCATTGCGTCATTGACCTTCGCGGCGGCGACCATGGGGTGGATGCGCATCAAGGCAACCGTCATCGAAATCGCGTTGCTGTTGCTGGTTACCTTTGCCCTGTTCAGGCCAGATTGGTTCATGAACCAGCTTTACGCCAAATACACAGCCGAGCCGGCTTCGCAGCTGCTCCAGAT
This sequence comes from Alcaligenaceae bacterium, assembly GCA_013416395.1. Classification (GTDB taxonomy): domain Bacteria; phylum Pseudomonadota; class Gammaproteobacteria; order Burkholderiales; family Burkholderiaceae_B; genus Allopusillimonas. The sequence continues at coordinate 243,189 of JACCEP010000001.1, read as the reverse complement.
CGTTGCAGACATGCCGGCCAAAGGCCGTCTGGTTGCCGTGCTCAAAGGCATGAACATTGAGGGTGACGAGCTTGAAAAAACAGTCGCGGTGCCGTTGCCTTTGTTGCCTGAAGGCAGTTCCGCTACAGGTGACAGCGCTGCGCAGCAACGTCTGATGGCGGCGGGGATTACAGTCATGGCGTTTGGTGATCAGGCTCAAATAGCGTCGGTACGGTTTGGAAGTCAGGCGCGGCGGGCTGGCTGGGAGCAAGGTTGGGACATTGCCCAAGTGCTGGTGCCTAACCAGGCCAGGCCCTCCGAGTTCTGGGTATATATACCGGCACTGGCTATTTTGATGCTGGTCTGGTTCAGGCAGGGCGGGCGCGAGCAGCGTCGTCGTATTGGCGCCGCGCAGCCCAGTGTTGCCTGACGTAGCATGAGTATGCCCGACAAGGCTGGGTCTACGCCCCCTTTGCCTGTGCGCGAAGGGGTGGCACCCAGCCGGGTTTTTTTGCCTAAGGGGCCTTGGCTATTGTTGCGTGACTTTCTGGTGCAGCGGTTTCCGTATATGCCGGCACAGGTGTTGCTCGACAGGCTGACGCGCGGCGAGATCGTTGATGGGGACGGCACTGCACAGCACTTCGACAGCCCCTACATGCCTTTGCACTGGCTGTGGTACTACCGTGAGGTGCTCGCCGAAGTCAGCATACCTTTTGATCTGCCTGTTTTGTATCGCGATGATTGCCTGGTGGTTGTGGACAAGCCCCATTTTCTTGCAAGCATACCGGGTGGACGCCATCTGAAAGAAACCGCGCTGACACGTTTACGGCAGTCGCTTGACCTGCCGTTACTTAGCCCGTTGCACAGGCTGGATCGCGACACTGCAGGGGTGCTGATGTTTTGCATTGATCCGCAGCATCGTGGTGCGTACCAAAGTCTTTTTCAACAGCGTGCCGTGCAAAAAGAGTACGAGGCCATTGCGCCCATCAGGCCTGATCTGTCGCTGCCAATGGTGTATCGCAGTCGTTTGCAGGCCAAGGTGGACGAGTTTGTTGTGGAAGAGATTGAGGGCGAACCCAATAGCGAAACCCTTATTGATCTGGCTGAGCATCGCTCGGCGCTGGGCCTGTATCGCCTTTACCCGCATACCGGGCGCAAGCACCAGTTGCGTGTGCACATGAGTGCGTTGGGCATACCCATATGTAATGACGGGTTTTACCCTGTGCTGCGCGAGTATGCGCAAGCTGATGATTTCAGCAGGCCACTGCAGTTGTTGTCTCGTGCCATCGAGTTTAAAGACCCCTATACGGGTAGCATGCGCCGCTTTGAGAGTCAGCGTTCGCTCGACTGGGACAAGGCGGGCTGAGCAGGCGTTTTCTGTTCAGGGTGCGGCCAGACACATTTGTACAGTGGTGCAACCAGACATTTTTGTAAAGCGGCGTAAACAGACATCTTTGTATAGCGGTACGACCAGATATATTTGTAAAGCGACGCGGCCAGGCATGTTTGCAAAGTGACGCGCCCGGCTTAGCGGTGATCGAACCACGCTTGAATGATGCGGCAGTCTGTGGTGCGAGTGAGTGACAGCATAAGCAGTAGGCGCGCTTTTTGCGGGTTAAGTGAATTGGCCGCTACCCAGTTGTAGCGGCTGTCATCGGGCGCGCAAGACACCATGCCAGAGCCGGTGCGACTGGCACGCACACATACAATGCCGTGCTTTGCCGCCAGACGCAAACCGAGGGACGCGCGGGGCGTGAGCCCACCATTGCCGCATGCGGCAACGACCATGCCCTGTACGCCAGCTTTGATCGATGCTTCATAAAGGTGGCGTCCGGCGTCTTGATGGTCGTACAAAATATCCACGCGGGGTAGTTGCCGCAGGCCCGTCAGATCAAAGCCTTCTTCAGGCGACACAGCCAGCGGCCAGCCGCGCGCAGGTAGCTGATCAAACTGCACGACACCGTTGTCAACGGTACCGAGGGCGCCTTGCTGGCCTGAGCTGAAGGCATCAACACGCGTTGTATTTGTCTTGCTTACATAACGAGCTGCGTGTATTTCATCATTAAGGGTTACCACAACGCCCAGGCCGCGCGCACCGGGTGACGCTGCCACGAGTACAGCATTAAGCAGATTAAGTGGGCCGTCGGCACTAATGGCCGATGCCGGACGCATGGCACCTACCAGCACGACCGGCTTTTCGCTGCGCACGACCAGGCTAAGGAAATACGCGGTTTCTTCGAGTGTGTCTGTGCCATGCGTGATGACCACACCATCGATATCGGGCTGTGCCAGCGTACGACGCACTAACCTGGCCAGACGCAGCAGCATGGTGCTGGTGATCTCCCGACTGTCCACGTTAAATACCTGCTGTGTTCGTATGGAAGCGACTGCAGAGATTTGCGGTACAGCGTGCAGCAAGGCATTAACGGGTTCAGTGACGGTGTAGTTCGAAAGCTGAGTGCGTGTATCAGCCGTAGCCGCAATGGTGCCACCGGTACCAATCAGGGCGATAACGGGCAATGAGGGGCGTTGCATGGCGGTTTCCTTTTAATCGGCAACCGTCATTTTGCCATCTTCATCGTTTTGAATCTTCGGCTCTTGTGGGAGCAAAAGCGTGGGGAGTTTTCGCGCAAGCAGCTTGACTCCTGCGTGCAGGCGAGGGCTAGAATGCAGGCTGCATGCGCGAAGCTATTTCTGCCGTTCAGGTGGCGTAAGCGCTCTCGCGAAGGCGAGGAGCATGTTTCAAGTCTTTTCTGCTCTGCAACCAGGAAGAGCCCACGCAGGTTGTAGTGTGTTGCCCCAAGCTACCAGGTTTAACGATAAGATTTAGGGAGCCCGACGCAGCTCTGCCGGTGGGTACTTGATCTGGGCGCGGTATTTTGACACGGTGCGACGCGCCACGACAATGCCTTCGCGAGCCAGTTGGCTGGCCAGGGTTACATCCGAAAGTGGTTCTTTTGGGTTTTCTGCATCAATCATTTCCTGTATTAATGCGCGAACGGCACCCGCTGAACAGGTGCCCCCCGAGCGCGTCGATAGCTCGCGTGAAAAGAAATGCTTGAATTCAAATACCCCTCGTGGCGATGCCAGGTATTTGTGGCTGGTTGCCCGTGAAACGGTGGATTCATGCATGCCGAGCTCTTCTGCAATTTCACTGAGCATGAGCGGGCGCAACGCGATCTCACCGTAGTCAAAAAATGTCTGCTGGCGGGCAACAATAGCCTGGGCCACACGTTGTATGGTTTGCGAACGTTGCTCCAGGCTTCGCATAAGCCAACGGGCCTCTTGCAAAGCCTGTGCCATCAGCCCGCGTTCGTCATAGCGTGTTTTACGGAACATCTGGGCATAGGCGTGGTTTAGGCGGGCCTGCGGTGCCGCTTCCCTGTTGTTGGTGGCGACCCACAAACGACCGACTTTGCGCACGATAACGTCCGGAATAATGTAGGTCGAAGGGTCTATGGCTGTATGGTTTCGGCCTGGGCGAGGGCTAAGCTGCCGTATGAGCATACCGGCTTCGCGCGCCTGTTCTTCGGTGCATCCTGCAAAACGTGCCAGGCCCGCATAATCACACCTGCCCAAGCGCTCAAGCTCGCCATCAACAATACGCAAGGCTGCATCGCGGCCTGCAGTGTCGTCGGGCATGGCCTCAAGTTGCAAGGTCAGGCATTCTGTTAATGAACGTGCAGCGATACCAGGTGTTGTTAAATGTTGAACCAGCGAAAGCGCGCATTCCCATTCGTGGGCTTGGACGGGCGGCTGGAACTGAGAGGGGGCGGCGAGCTCTTCAAATGGAACCCTCAAATACCCATCATCGTCGATGGCTTCAATTATATAGAGTGCCAGAAGGTGATCGCGCTCGCTGAGTGCGCGTCCGGTCAGGTCAGCCAGCAGGGCTTCCTGCAGGCTGGTCTCACTGCGAGCCCACTCGCCCACATCGCTGCCGGCGCCATCATGGCTTTGTTGGCTGGTCGATGGGTAGTCCCCCGAATACTCAGTGGGGCCGTCGGTCGAAGCTTCGATTTGCTGTATCTCTGGCTGATCTGACGCCCCCAGATTTTCAGCGTTGTCTCGGCCGTTTGTGTCGTGAGCGCTGTCAAACTCGGCAGGAGCCGCGCCGTCGTCGACGCTTACGTCTTCGGATGCGGAAGCTGCGGCCTCTTCATCGGGCTCTTCAAGAAAAGGGTTGCTTGCCAATGCCTGAAGCACTTCACGGTTGAAGTCTAGCGTAGACATCTGCAGCAGCTTGACAGACTGTTGGAGGCGCGGCGTCAGTGAAGTTTGCTGACGTGCCTGCAGTTCATGGCTTATCTGTGCCAATTTGTATCTCCTGTGTTTTCTGAATGACAAAAAAACGATGTCTACCAACACATCAAGCAAAAATCATGCCAGTTTTTTTTCAGAGAAACTAAGGGATAACGCATGAAAACAGGTATCAAGAAGGCGTATATTTACCGATCGGTGTAAGAAATGCCAGTCGAAACATAAGTCATTTTGAAATGATTTTTAATCTTTGCTTGCATTGTGGGGCTGGCCCAGTCGGTTGTACAACGTCTTGGTACTTATGCCCAGTGCTAACGCAGCGCGCCGCTTGTCACCATCGTAGTGTTCCAGGGTGGCGGTAACGATGGCTTGTTGGGCGTCATTCAGTGGGGTGCCAATAGGTATCTTCAGGTAGCCGTGTTTGACTTCCGGAGGGGTGGCGCTAAATACAGGGTTTATGGGCGCAATGGCCAGCTTGTCATCTGCCAGAATGAAGGCGCGCATTACTGTGTTTTTGAGCTCGCGTATATTGCCGGGCCAGTTATACGCCTCCAGGTTTTGAAGCGCGTCGGCGGAAAACGTCTTTTGCGTGTTTTCTTGAAGGTTGAATTCGTCGAGAAATCGCTGTGCCAGGTAAGCGATATCAGGTTTACGTTCGCGCAGCGAAGGCACTCTGATCGGAAAGACTGCAAGCCGGTACAGAAGATCAGATCTGAATATCCCCGCCTGAATCGCCTCTTTGGGGTCTCGGTTGGTCGCGGCAATAATGCGCACGTTCACTTCCTGCAATGTTGAACCGCCCACGCGGTGGTAGGAGCCGCTTTCCAGTACGCGCAGCAACAGCACCTGCATGGCGAGTGGCATTTCGGTTACTTCGTCCAGAAAAAGCGTGCCATTGTTGGCCCGCTCAAAGCAGCCAATGCTGGTGGCGGCTGCTCCGGTAAAGCTGCCTTTTTCGTGCCCGAACAGCTCACTCTCGGCCAGAGTCGGTGTGATGGCGCCGCAGTTTATGGCCACAAAAGCTTGTTCGCTTCGGTTGCTACGGTTATGCAGTGCACGGGCAACGATTTCTTTGCCTGTGCCACTTTCACCAATAATTAGTACACTCGCGTCGGTGGGCGCCGCTTTTACAATCGACCTTGCCAGGTCGAATGCAGCGGCTGATCGGCCCAATATCTTAGAAGATTTGATCATATGTTTTGTCTTTGATGGGTAGGCGCTAATTGTTGTATCAAAATTCGCTTTTTCTTACAAATTTCAAGGTTGGCTTGCCATTGCAAAGTGCAAACCGCGTACGATATGTGTAATGGTAGTTGTATTGCAATCAGTAGAGCAGGTGGAACGCTTAGGCTTACATTTTTTAAAGCCTTGCAGGTAAAGTAAGCGGTATTTTCCGCCAGGGAGAAGTTTTTTCAAGAAGATAATATGGCTCACCTCTTAATTGTGGATGACGACACCGCCATCAGAGAACTGATCGCTGAGATAGCAAACGATGAAAGCTACACCACTGCGATGGCCGGAGATATCCGCCAAGCCCGTATACAAATAGAGCGACAGCAGCCAGACGTCATCTTGCTTGATATGAATTTGCCCGATGGCAATGGCATGGAGTTCTGGCAGGGCCTTGATTTGGCGGGTACCCAGGTCGTGTTTATGACGGGCCATTCCAGTGTTGACAGTGCCATTGAGGCGCTGCGGTGCGGTGCTGCCGATTATCTGCCCAAGCCCGTTAGCCTCAGGCGTTTGCGCACTACCCTCGACAATCTCAAGTCGTTTGTGTCCACGCCCGCCCCGGGCAGCGGCGAGGCATTCGACAAAATGATAGGTGCCTCTCGGGCCATGCAGTTGCTGCGCACGTACATTGGAAAAGTGGCGCCTACGCAGGCGACGGTGCTGCTTGTGGGCGAAAGCGGCACCGGAAAAGAGCTGGCCGCCGAAGCCATACACTTGGCCAGCCCCCGGCACGACAAACCCTTTTTGCCGATCAACTGTGGCGCAATTTCGCCCAACTTGATCGAAAGTGAGCTGTTCGGGCACGAGAAAGGCAGCTTTACCGGCGCTGATCGTCAGCACAAGGGGTACTTTGAGCGCGCTCGAGGCGGTACCGTCTTTCTCGACGAAATTACCGAAATGTCGATGGAGCTTCAGGTCAGGTTGCTGCGTGTGCTCGAAACCGGGCGTTTCATGCGTGTGGGTACCCACGAAGAAATCGAAGCCGACGTCCGTATTGTTGCGGCCACCAACCGCAGCCCCGAGCAGGCCGTAGACAGCGGTGTGCTGCGCGAAGACCTTTACCACAGGCTTAGCGTGTTTCCGCTGGAACTTCCTCCGTTGCGCGAACGTGATGGCGACGTGGTGATGCTGGCCGAGCATTTTTTGGCCCGGATCAATGAAGAGCATAAAACCCGCAAGCGATTTGCCCCTGAAACCATCGAAGCCATTCAGGCTTATTCGTGGCCGGGAAATATCCGCGAATTGCGCAATTACGTGTATCGCAGCTACATACTTAGCGATGACCTCATAAAAAGCGATGCCAACTTCTTTGGGCTTGGCGAATACGCGCCAGCCCGTGATAACGATGTCATGGTTGCCGTGGGTGTCTCGTTGGCTGAAGCCAACCGTCAGCTTATTCTTGCCACGCTCAAGCAGTGTGGCGGCGTCAAGAAAACAGCCGCGAAAATGCTCGGAATCAGCCTCAAGACGCTTTATAACCGTCTTGAGGAATACGGGAGCGACGAAGACGACATCCAGGAAGCTTCTGGCATCCGATAAATAGGTCATCTCATTTTGCCGGATTGCGGATCGTTGATCCGCTCAGGAGCCTCTCGCGGGGGAAGGTCTACTTCCCTGTCCGGGGCTGGCTGAGGTGGTTGTTCGGGAGGAACCTCCGGGTTTGAGTCTGGCGGTTCGGGTACATGTGCCCGCAAAAAGTCTGGGTGTGGCCGCGTCTCATGGTTGGGCTGTACGTGTTTCTGCATGGTTGTGCCTCCCGAAAAAAATGCCGCGTCGATGAATCATCGGCCGAATCCTAATGTCAGCCTTGATCGCGTCCTGTTCTGCAGGCAAGTTGCATGCCCAGCTTCAGGCCTGAGGGCTTTCACCCATGGGATATGGCATTTCAGACAGTTACTCGCGCCTCTTTAGCGTGTAATGAATGATTGCGCTGGGCATGTGTGCTGAAGTTATCTTGGCACGTGAAAGCATCGCTGGAGGGAGCCCGCCTTAAAGCATTGCAGCAGGGAGCGCACACGCATCCCCTCGCGGGTGAATCTGCACCTTCCCGAAAAGAATAAAAGCACTTCCCGACGCGCGTTCAGCCGTCACCCGGCATGAATCTTGCTTGATACCAGGTATACAACTGTCGCCCCGCATAAAGGGACGTATCGCCACGACAGCTTTTACGTTACCGGTAATTTTTGCAGAAATTGTGCAGCCGAGGGAAAAAGCTCAGACACCTGGGCAGGCGTGATGTCTTAGGCGACCCATAGCATTCGGCGACATTCGTGGCTATTGATGCCTAAACAGGAGAATAATCGTGACACTAAAAGTACTGGCTGTGAGTGCCGAAGCTTACCCTCTCGCAAAAACAGGGGGTCTCGGCGATGCCGTGAGTGGCATGCTCTATGCGTTGGCTGAGGATGGAGTAGATGTACGCTTGCTCTTGCCCGCCTACAGGGGCGTGGTGGAGCAACTGGAGCGCGTGCATGAAGTCGCGAAACTGTCTGGCCTGCCGGGTGGTGATGCAGTATTGCTGTCTGGCGATTGCCCTGAGCTGGGTATACCTGTGCTGGCACTGGTGAACGACGCCCTGTATGACCGCGATATGCTATATGTGGGGCCTGATGGCGAAGGCTTTGATGACAACGACTTACGTTATGCCGCACTGTCATGTGCTGCGGCACGGCTTGCGCGCGGCATTGCTTCGGTACCGCGCCCCCACGTGGTACACGCTCATGATTGGCATGCCGCACTGACGCCGCTATTTATGCGTCAGCTGCGTGTGGATGACGTTCGTTCTGTGCTTACCTTGCACAATCTTGCTTTTCAGGGAGACTTTTCTGTCGATCGTGCATCACGTATAGGCATAAACGAAGATGCCTTGCTGCAGGAAGCGTGTCTGGATCACAATGGACGTATTAATTTTCTTAAGGCAGGCATACGTTGCTCAGACCTGATCACCGTTGTGAGCCATCAATATGCCAGAGAGATTCTCACCCCTGAGTTTGGGTGCGGGCTTCAAGAAGATCTACTACACAGACGGTCGCAGACCATTGCCATTCCCAACGGCATAGACATGGCATTATGGAACCCTCAGGCTGACCGATATTTGAAGAATCGACCATTTTCAATCCGACATATGGAAAACAAGTCTTTCTGCAAAGCTGAATTGCAGCGGGTGTTTGATGTTGATGAGGATAGCTCGCGTATTGTTCTGATAATGGGCAGTCGTCTGACAACACAAAAGATGGCAGATGTAGCGCTGCACGCTTTGCCCATGGCGCTGGATGCCTATCCGCGCCTGCAGGTCTGCCTTATGGGGCAAGGCGACAAGGCTATTGAGCGGGCGCTGCAGGAAATGGCTGAGCGATACCCTGGGCGGTGTGGTGTGCGTATAGGCTTTAACGAGCAGCGTGCACATTTGCTGCACGCAGGGGGTGATATCTTGCTCCATGGCAGCCGGTTCGAACCGTTTGGGCTCACCCCGCTGTATTCGATGCGTTACGGCACCATCCCGATAGGGTCGCGTGTCGGGGGTATGGTCGATACCATACGTGACCCCGGTCCCGAGTGTGCGGTGCAGTCTATGCAGGCGGCGACCGGCGTGCTGTTTAGCGGAGACCGTCCAGATGACATGATAAATGCCATAAGCCGGGCGGTGGGGCTCTATGACCGGCCAGCTATCTGGCGGTCCATGCAGGCCAATGGTATGCGTCTTGATTTCAGCTGGAGTCGGGTGGCACCTGCCTACCTAAGTGCTTACCAAAGCTTACGGCCTGACGTGGCTCTGGATCGCATTCCAGAACGTCGGCGTGGTATTTTTTCTGCTCGCAACTGGCAGTTGGGAAAGGCCTCATCTACGCTCGTTGCCGTGCCATCGTCGCAGAGTGGCGCTACGGCATTGGCATCGCGCCGTATCTCACACGGAATAAGGTCAGATTCGATAACAGAACGCGGCCCGTCTGTCGCCTGATAAATAAACTGAAAGGCGCAGAGCACTATGTCGTTGCGAGCAGTAAGCAAACCACTACATGTTTCTGGCGTGGTTTCCAGGTTGCCATGCTATGAGTACACGCACGGGCCGGTCATTCAGGCCGACGGTCGGGTGCGTTTCAGGCTGTGGGCTCCCGATGCGTCTGGCGTTGCGCTTGAGGTAGCGGGGGGTGAGACGATTCCCATGTGTGGTGTGGGTGCCGGCATGTACGAAGTTCACGTCGACTGTGCGCCGGGCACCAAGTATAGTTTTCGTCTTGATAGCGGTCTTGCCGTGCCTGACCCGGCCTCTCGTCTGCAGGACGGCGACCCGCAGGACGCTAGCGTGGTCGTGGATGTGGCTGATTATGCCTGGCGTAATGCTGGCTGGATGGGGCGTCCATGGTCTGAAACCGTGCTTTATGAAGTGCACGTGGGTTTGCTCGGCGGGTTTCGTGGGCTGCAAGAGCGTCTGCCTGATCTTGCTGATCTTGGCGTTACCGCGATAGAGCTGATGCCAATTGCTGATTTTCCAGGTGCGCGCAATTGGGGTTATGACGGTGTGCTGCCTTTTGCGCCAGAAAATTCTTATGGCAGCCCCGGCGAACTGAAAGAACTGATTGATACGGCGCACGGCCTGGGCATGCAGGTGTTTCTCGATGTGGTTTACAACCATTTCGGCCCGGAAGGAAATTTTCTTCATACCTACGCGGCTGCCTTTTTTCGGGATGATATCCAGACTCCCTGGGGCCCTGCCATTGATTTTCGCCAACCCCAGGTGCGTGCATTTTTTGCCGAGAACGCGCTGTATTGGCTGCGAGAGTACCGTTTTGATGGCCTGCGCCTTGATGCCGTGCATGCAATTGAGAGCCGCGACTGGCTGATTGAAATGGCGGCGTTCGTACGCCGCGAAATCGCTGCCATCATGCCCGGACGTCATGTGCATCTGGTTGTTGAGAACGATGACAACTGCGCGTCGCTGCTGCAGGCTGGCTTCGATGCGCAATGGAATGATGATGAGCACCATGTGCTGCACCACATGCTTACCGGCGAAGCGCAAAGCTATTACGCTGATTATGCCGACGAGCCTGCCTCCCGTCTGGCTCGATGCCTGGCCCAAGGGTTTGACTACCAGGGCCAGCCCAGCCCGTTTCGTGCAGGCCGTCGACGCGGTGAGCCGTCGGCAGGCTTGCCGCCGACCTCGTTTGTTTTCTTTCTGCAAAACCATGATCAAACCGGTAATCGGCCATGGGGTGAGCGCCTGCGCACACTATGTGTTCACAATGAAGATGCGCTCAGGGCGGCAATAGCCCTGCAGTTGCTGACGCCCCAGATACCACTGCTTTTTATGGGCGAAGAGTACGGCGCGTTGGCCCCTTTTCTTTATTTCACCAGTTTCAAGAATGAAGGGTTGGTACAAGCCATACGAGAAGGACGTCAGCGCGAGCATGCCGACGCCACGCATCCGGATGGTGCACCACTTGGATTGCCTGACCCCAATGACAAGAAAACATGGGACGCCTGCATGGCGCTTCCGGGTCTGTCGGTGGAGCGCGATCGGGCATGGCGTACCCTATATGGTCAATTGCTGCGGGTGCGCCATGCATTCATCACGCCTTATCTTAACGGTGCCTGCAGCCTGTCGGCGCGGGTGCTTGGCCCCATGGCTGTACAGGCGTCCTGGAAACTGAATAATGGCGCGGTCTTGAGTGTGTACTGCAATCTTTCCAATGCAGACATAGCTATAGAAGCAGCACGCCTGGATGAAATCGTGGTTTTTGAGGGGCCCCGCCAGTGCGACGCGCGTAACCGTACACTGCGAGCGTGCTCCACACTGGCAACCATTGTGCCGGAGCAACCATGAGTCTTGTCAGAGCCACATTAAGGCTGCAATTAAGCGCAGGCTTCACATTTGCCGACGTGCGTCAGCATCTGAGCTATTTTTCATCGCTGGGCATTAGCCATTTGTACCTGTCACCGGTTTCCACTGCGCGCCCAGGTTCAACCCATGGCTATGATGTGATCGATCACAGCGCGGTAAGCCCTGCGCTTGGCGGCGAGCACGGCCTGCGTGCCCTGGCCGAGTCAGCGCGCGCGTTCGATATCGGAATTGTTCTGGATATCGTGCCTAACCATATGGCGGCGCATCCCGACAATGTCTGGTGGGCAGACGTGTTGCGTCACGGTCTCGACAGCCCCTATGCCAGTTGGTTTGATATTGACTGGGCGCCGCCTGTGCATACCTTGCAGGGGCGTGTGCTCGCCCCGTTTCTGTCTGGCTCGTGCCGCAGCGTGCTGGCTGCCGGCCGCATACGCCTGGCTCTGGACGAGGACAACGAAACCTTTTTTATCGAGGCCGAGGGCATGCGTTACCCGATTGCACCGGGCTCGCTCGACGAGAATGGAGAGTTCCCGCAAGATACGCTGAAACTGTACGAAAACAATACCCTTGCCAATCGCCATCGGCTTGAAGCGCTATTGGCGCGTCAGCATTACCGTTTGTCAGGCTGGCGTCTCGCCGCGCGTTGCATCAACTGGCGACGTTTTTTCGAAATTAACGACCTTATCGGCGTGCGTGTTGAGGAACCGTCTGTGTTTGATGCCGTGCATGCCTTGACGCTGCGGCTGTATGAAGAGGGTGTTATTGATGGGGTTCGCATTGATCATGTTGATGGGCTGGCTGACCCGTCCGGTTACTGCCAGCGCCTGCGGGAGGCGCTTGATGTGCGCACGCCAGGCCGGCCTGAGGGGCGGCGCCATCATCAGGCCTGGCTAGTGGTCGAAAAAATCCTGGCAGCTGATGAACACCTGCCGGATAGCTGGAAGGCTGACGGCACCACTGGCTATGATTTTATGGATCAGGTTTCTGCCGTGTTGCATGATGCCTGCAGTGAAACCGCGCTTACTCATGCCTGGCAAGAGGTGTCCGGAGACCCATGCAATGCCGCCGAGCAGGTCTGGCAGGTGCGCCGACGCTTGCTGCGACGCCACTTTGTGGCCGAACGCCGTACGCTGTTGAAAAACATTGAAGCGTCCAAGCGTTTCGGTGGCCCGGCACTGCCGTGGGGGCCGTCCCTGACGGCTGCCATGCTTGATGGGGTGTTGTGTACCTTACCGGTATATCGCAGCTACATAGATCTGAATACTATGCCGCCTGGGCCGCAGCGTGACGCCGTCAAGCGCTTTCAGCAGCTGACGCCGCCCCTGGCAGCAAAGTCGCTGGAAGATACCGTGTTTTATCGGTATGGAAGACTGATTTCGCGCAATGAAGTGGGTTCCGATCCAGATACCATTGCGTTGTCGCCGGCGGCTTTTCACGCGGCAAATGTATGGCGTGCGCGCCATGCGCCGCGCAGTATGCTGGCGACTGCTACGCATGATCACAAACGCGGTGAAGACGTGCGTGCCCGTCTGGCAGTGCTAAGCGAAATCCCCGCTGCCTGGATACAGGCCAGTCGCAGCTGGCTGCATCGCCCGGGTTTGGCCTTTCCATTGACCTCCAAGTTACAGGCAGGGGAGCGTTATATTCTTTTTCAGACCATGGTGGGTGCATGGCCGCTTGATCTGAGCCCGGATGATCATGCGGGTCTGCTTGCTTACGTGCAGCGCCTGGCGCAATGGCGGCTCAAAGCCTTGCGCGAGGCCAAACAGAGTTCGGGCTGGCTGGTGCCTGACCGATGGTATGAGCAAAAAGCAGAAGACTATCTGGTAAGCCTGGTGCTCGACCGCAGCGAACGGCCACTTATTGGCGATATTGGGCGTTTTGCTGCCAGCATTGCACCGTCTGGCGCCATGAACAGCCTGGCCCAGACCCTATTGCGGCTTACTGTTCCCGGGGTGCCTGATTTGTATCAGGGGGCCGAAGGCTGGGACTTCAGTCTTGTCGATCCCGACAACCGTCGTCCCGTTGATTTTACGGCCCGCTCAGCCATGTTGGCATTGTTGGACGCGACGACTGATCTGGCGCAGCTACTGCCTGAGTGGCGTACGGGAGCCATCAAACAGGCGCTGATTGCCCGAGTGTTGGGCTTGCGTTGCAAGCAGCCCGAGCTTTTTGATGTGGGCAGTTATTTGCCGCTGGACGTGTCCGGCGCACGCAAAGAGCATGCACTGGCCTTTATACGTACCTGGCGTGATCAGAGTGTTGTGGTTATTGTGCCGCGCGTATGTGCAGAGGCTGTCATGGCCAGGGTGCCGGCATTGCCGATGCCAGAACCTGCCTGGTGGCAAGATACCGCTGTGACGCCACCCGCCCAGCTTAAAGGTGCACGGTTTGCGGATGTGCTGGCAGGCAGCGCTGGCAAAGTCTTAAGTGGCGTCGATGCTGATGGAAGGTTGTTGCTGTCTGATGTGTTGTCGGCCTTGCCTGTTGCCTTGCTGACGCCGATGTCTGGTTAATGGCGGGGTGGCTTATGTCATACCACCCCGCTGGTTGATCAGGGGTACAGACCGCGTACTTCGCGAGCTTCGAGAATGCGTGTGCAGGCCGTGATAAACGCGGCGGTGCGCAGACTGACCGCATGTTCTTTGGCCACGGCCGAAACAGACGTGTACGCCGTGCGCATCATGGCCTCAAGCCTGTGATTGATTTCGGGTTCTGTCCAGAAAAAGCTGGAAAAATCTTGCACCCATTCAAAATAGCTGACGGTAACGCCGCCGGCGTTGGCCAGTACGTCGGGAACAATGATGGTGCCTTTGCTGGTGAGAATGTCGTCGGCATCAGGTGTGGTGGGGCCGTTGGCGCCTTCAACAACGATTTTGGCCCGGACGGTGTTGGCGTTTTCGAGGTTGATCTGGCTTTCAAGTGCCGCCGGAATCAGCAGCTCGGTTTCGAGTGCCCAGAAGTCAGCGGGGCTGATTTGCTCGGCATCGGGCGCGCCTGCGATACCGCCGGTTTCTTCCGCATGCTTGGTCAGGGCCAGGACATCAAGACCATTGGCGTTATGCAAGGCACCTGTGTGGTCCTGGATAGCGATCACTTTAGCGCCTGCATCATAAAACAGCCGCGCGGCTGTGCCGCCTACGTTACCAAACCCTTGGATGACAATGCGAGCGCCTTCTATGGCGATACCGGCATCGTGTGCGGCTTCGCAGCCCACCACATAGACACCGCGCCCCGTTGCCTCAACGCGGCCCAGGCTGCCACCCAGTGATACAGGTTTTCCGGTAACCACACCCGTGGTGGTGCCACCTTCGTTCATGGAGTACGTGTCCATCATCCAGGCCATGGTTTGGGCATTGGTATTGACGTCGGGGGCGGGAATGTCTTTGTTGGGCCCGATAATGGAGCCGATTTCGCTGGTGTAGCGACGCGTGATGCGTTCAAGTTCGCCCCGGGAATAGTTGCGTGGGTCGATGCGTATGCCGCCTTTGGCACCACCGAAAGGCAGGCTGACGGCGGCGCATTTTACCGACATCCATGCTGCCAGCGCCATGACTTCGGATAGCGTGACTTCTTGATGGAACCGGACACCACCTTTGCCAGGCCCGCGCGACGTATTGTGCTGAACACGGTAGCCCTCAAAGTGGGCGATGGTGCCGTTGTCGAGTTCTACGGGTATGTCTACGATCAGCGAGCGCTTTGGCCTTTTCAGGGTTTCGACCCATTTGGACAGCTTGCCGAGATAGGGGGTGACGCGTTCTACCTGTTCGAGGTAGCTGCCCCACGGCCCCAGAGCCTCTGCATTCAGATAGGAAGGGATGGCGTGCGTCGGATGTTCTGTCATGACTTGACCTTGCGCGATGTTGGAGATGGAAGAATTGTTGCGTGACCCACGTGGCTACCCACCAGGGGTTTTGCGAGTATTTTAGGACAAGCTGCGCTATTGCGTCCCCTGTTTTCTGATTGCTGTCATATTAGGGTCGTATCAATGGTCTGCATGACAGTTAGAGAGCAGGTTGTAACCGATCTGTGTGGCAGTTGGAGAGCACGCTGTAACGGGTCTGTGTGACGGTCTGAGAGTGCGTTGCAACGGGTTTGTGTGGCAGTCGGCGTGCACGTGGTATGAAGGCCATTAAAGGCCATATTGCTTCAGCCCCTCTAAATTCAGAACATGAACTGCGCCATATTCAACCTTGACCAGCCTGGCATCTTCGAGCGTGCGCAACGCCCGGTTGGTGCGTTGGCGCGAGGTACGGGCAAGGTAGCCGATTTCTTCCTGGGTAATGTCCAGCCGCATGTTTTTGCCAGGGTAAAGCAGCGGGTTGAATAGCTCTGCAAGACATCGGGCTACCCGAGCATCTGCCTCAAGCAGGCGGTCGTATTCGGCCTTGCCAATGAATTGGCCAACACGTTCGTTTAACTGGTGCAGTAAATAGCGATTAAATGGAATACTATTGTCGAGCAACCAGTTGAAGGTGGCAGCAGGGAGGCGCGCGATGGCGCAGTCGCGCAGTGCAACCACATCGTACTTGCGCTCTTCTGACTTTAACAACGAGCCTTCGCCTATCCACCCGCCCGGCGGCACCCCCGTCAGCGACGCCATCTTGCCCTCGCGGCTGCCAACCGACACTTTGACCAGGCCGCTGAGCACACCCATCCATGCGTAGGCTTTTTCGCCTTTGCGCTCAATAATTGCTCCCGCAGGGTAGCGTGTCACCGTGACGTCGCTCAATACCCGGTCTTGCTGGCTTGCATCAAGCAAACTGAACCAGGCCGCGTTATCAGGCAGACAGTCTTTCAGAAGCATGGGGATTTACCCTCGAAAAAACGTGAATGTCATGTTGGAGACAGTTAAGGATACGACAACCCGTTAACTTACATGAAGCCGGGACGATAACCGCCTGGCTAACGAAAACCACAGCCCTGCAAAAGGGCGGATTACTGGCTGGAGGAGACACCGTGGCGCAGACTCTGCCTACGCAAGACACACAAGTCAGACCGCAGACATTTCCTGCGCTGGTCATGCATCATGCACGAGTGCGGGGCAATCGCCCAGCCATGCGTGAAAAAGACCTTGGAATCTGGCAGACCATGACGTGGGCCGAACTGGCACAGCAAGTACGAGCGCTTGCCAATGGCCTTGCAGCGCTGGACGTCAAGCCCGGCCAGCATGTGGCTATTGTAGGTGAGAATCGCCCGCGTCTGTACTTGTCGATGATGGCGGCTCAATGCCTGGGCGCCATACCCGTGCCGCTGTATCAAGACGCAGTGGCCCAGGAAATGCTTTATGTGTTGCAGGACGCTGACGTCCGTGTCACCGTGGTCGAAGACCAGGAGCAGGTCGACAAAATGCTGGAAGTGGCAGAGCAATGCCCTTCGTTGACATATGTTGTATACGACGACCCACGCGGGCTTCGTCATTACGATAAAGAAAAACTGTTTTCCTTCGAGCGCCTGATTGAGCTGGGCCAGGAATTTGCGGCGTCGCATCCTGATTACATCGATGCGGCGATCGCAGCCATAGACCCCAGCGATACGGCGGCCATGTTTTATACCTCGGGTACGACCGGCAAGCCCAAGGGGGTGGTGTTGTCGCACCATGCGCTGATCGATCGCGCCGAGGCCATCCAGGACCTCGAAGGGCTCACTGATCATGAGGATGTGCTGGCGTATCTGCCGCCCGCCTGGATAGGCCAGAACATGTTTTCTTATACACAGTTTCTGGTGTCAGGCTTTACGGTCAACCATCCTGAGTCGCCTGAAACCGTTGCCATCGACATGCATGACATCGGCCCGACTTACTATTTTGCTCCGCCGCGCGTGCTTGAAGAGCTGCTCACTCATGTGATGATTCGCATGGAAGATGCCAGCGCCATCAAGCGCAAGATGTTTCAAGTGTTTATGGGTCTGGCGCAACGTGTTGGTGTACGCATCCTCGATAAAGACCCGGGCATTGGCCTGTGGGACCGCCTTCTTTATGGCATAGGGAACTTGATGGTGTATGGGCCGCTGCGCAATGCCCTGGGCATGAGCCGCGTGCGCGTCGCGTATACCGCTGGCGAGGCCATAGGGCCTGACCTGTTCGTCTTTTATCGCTCTATTGGCGTCAACCTGAAGCAGTTGTACGGCTCTACAGAAACCTCGGTATTTGTATGTGTGCAAGAAAATGGCCAAGTGCGTTCAGACACTGTTGGGCCACCCGTACGAGGTGTGGAAATTAGAGTTGCCGCCAACGGTGAAATCCAGGTTAAAAGCCCTGGTCTGTTTTCAGGCTATTACCAAAACCCTGAGGCGACCGCCGAGTCGTATACCGAAGACGGTTGGTATCACACAGGTGACGCGGGTTACCTCGATGACGATGGGCAGCTAAAAATTATTGACCGCGCCAAAGATGTGGGCAAGCTTGCTGATGGCAGCCTGTTCGCGCCCAAGTACATCGAAAACAAGCTCAAGTTTTTTCAGCACATCAAAGAAGTGGTGGCCTTTGGCAATGGCATGACCGAGGTGTGTGCGTTTATCAATATCGACCTTGAGGCCGTGGGTAACTGGGCAGAGCGCCGTGGGCTTGCTTACGCGGGGTATACCGATCTTGCTGCCAAGCCTGAGGTCTATGAGCTTATCCGTGACTGTGTCGATCAGGTTAATGCTGACCTGGCGCAAGACCCCATGCTGGCGGGTTCACAGGTGGCCCGTTTTCTGATTCTGCACAAAGAACTGGATCCTGATGATGACGAACTGACCCGTACCCGCAAAGTGCGCCGGGGCTTTATTGCCCAGAAATATGGCGTGCTGGTGGACGCATTGTTCGAAGGCAAGGCAAACCAGTACATCGAAACGGAAGTGAAATTCGAAGATGGCAGGTCTGGCCATATATCGGCTGATCTGAAAATCATGCCCGCAACCAGAGTGCCCGTGCACGATGCCACCAGGAAGGCTGCGTAATGAGTCAAGACGTACGAGATCAACGAATCGGGGATGTGATTCTCGATCTGAACACTATTTCACTGGCGTTTGGTGGCGTCAAGGCGTTGACCGACATCTCGTTCGACGTAAGAGAACATGAGATTCGCGCCATTATCGGGCCGAACGGCGCAGGTAAGAGCTCCATGCTTAACGTGATCAATGGGGTATATACGCCGCAGCAGGGCGAGATTACGCTCGATGGTGCGAGTTTTACGAAGATGAACTCACGTCGTGCCGCAGAAATGGGTATTGCCCGCACGTTTCAGAACCTGGCGCTGTTCAAAGGCATGAGTGTGCTGGATAACATTATGACGGGTCGCAACCTGCACATGAAGAGCGGTGTGCTGGCGCAGGCTTTCAGGCTGGGTTCGGCAGAACGAGAAGAAATCAAGAATCGCGAGTTCGTCGAAAATATTATTGATTTTCTTGAGATCCAGGCCTTTCGCAAGACACCTGTGGGGCGGTTGCCTTATGGGCTGCAGAAACGGGTCGACCTGGGGCGGGCTCTGGCCATGGAGCCACGCATTCTGCTTCTGGATGAGCCCATGGCGGGCATGAACATCGAAGAGAAGCAGGATATGAGCCGCTTCATTCTCGATGTAAACGATGAATATGGCACCACTATTGTGCTGATCGAGCATGATATGGGCGTGGTTATGGACATCTCCGATCGCGTTGTGGTGCTTGATTACGGCAAAAAGATCGGCGACGGCATACCCGACCAGGTTCGTCAGAACCCGGACGTCATTCGCGCCTATCTGGGCGCCGGCCACTAAACAAGGAAAAAGAACATGGCTTTTTTTCTGGAAACCCTGTTTGGCGGCCTGATGTCAGGCATGCTTTATTCGCTGGTCGCGCTGGGTTTTGTACTCATTTTCAAGGCGTCAGGCGTCTTTAACTTTGCGCAGGGCGCCATGGTGCTCATCGCGGCACTGTGCATGGCGCGATTTTCGGTCTGGATTCCCGTCTGGCTGGGCATAGAGGAAGGGCTGCTGGGCAATATATTGGCGTTTGTGGTCAGTGGCCTTTTCATGTGGCTGATTGCCGTCGTCATTGAACGTTGGGTGTTGCGTTTTCTGGTCAACCAGGAACCCACCACCTTGCTCATGGCTACCATAGGCATCAGCTATTTTCTGGATGGCATGGGGCAGCTTATTTTCGGCAGCAGCGTCTACACCATTGACGTTGGCATGCCCAAAGACCCTGCATTCATTCTGGAATCCATGTTTGAGGGCGGCATTCTGATCAGCCTCGAAGACCTGACGGCAGCAGCAGTGTCGGCCTTACTCGTAGTGGCATTGGCATTCTTCTTTCAGTACACGTCTACAGGCCGTGCATTGCGCGCCGTCGCCGACGACCATCAGGCCGCGCAATCGATAGGTATTCCGCTTAATCGAATCTGGGTAGTTGTCTGGACAGTGGCCGGGCTGGTGGCACTGGTTGCCGGGATCATCTGGGGGTCTAAGTTTGGCGTGCAGTTTACGCTGTCAACCGCCGCCTTGCGCGCCCTGCCGGTGGTCATTTTGGGCGGGTTGACCTCGGTGCCGGGTGCGATTGTCGGCGGGCTGATTATCGGTGTGGGTGAGAAACTGTCAGAGGTCTATCTTGGACCGTTTGTTGGCGGTGGTATCGAGATCTGGTTCGCTTATATGCTGGCTCTGGTGTTCTTGTTGTTCCGCCCCCAGGGTTTGTTTGGCGAAAAAATCATTGACCGCGTCTAACGACATAAGATCAGGAATAGACTATGTTTTATCGTGAAAACGGCCAATTCAAGAGTACATATCGTGCTGATCAGCAGATCTTCCCGATCCGTCAGGACAGGGTGTTCATGCTGCTGGTGCTGGTGCTGGCATTTATAGCAACGCCACTGCTTGCGTCCAGTTACTTCTTGCAGGCCATACTTATTCCCTTTCTGATACTGTCGCTGGCAGCGATCGGTCTGAATATTCTTGTGGGGTATTGCGGTCAGATCTCTATCGGGTCGGGCGCCTTCATGGCCGTGGGTGCGTATGCAGCCTGGAACTTCGGCGTACGCATTCCGGCCATGCCGCTGGTGCTGCAGATACTGCTTGGTGGTGTGTTTGCCACCCTGGCTGGCGTCGTGTTCGGCGTACCCAGTCTGCGCATCCGCGGTCTGTACCTGGCCGTGACCACACTGGCTGCCCAGTTTTTCATGGACTGGGCGTTTCTGCGCATTCCTTATTTCACCAACTATTCGTCGTCAGGCAACGTGTCGGTTCCCGCGCTGTATGCGTTCGGGTTGCCCGTGCAGACGCCCGTGCAGCGATATATGTTTGTGCTGATCTTTGTCGTCGTGTTTGCACTTCTGGCCAAGAACCTGGTGCGCGGCGCCATCGGACGGCAGTGGATGGCCATACGTGACATGGACGTGGCGGCTTCCGTTATCGGCATACGCCCCATGTATGCCAAGCTGACCGCGTTCGCCGTAAGTTCGTTCATTATCGGTGTGGCGGGCGCTTTGTGGGCATTCGTTCACCTGGGTTCGTGGGAGCCGCTGGCGTTTGACCTGACACGTTCGCTGCAGCTACTGTTCATTGTCATTATCGGCGGGTTGGGATCCATTGTTGGCAGCTTTTTCGGAGCGGCTTTTATGGTATTGCTGCCTGTGTTTCTTACCAACGTCCCGCATATGTTCGGTCTTAACCTGGGCGTAGACACTGCTTCGCATATTGAACACATGGTGTTCGGTGCATTGATTGTGTTCTTCCTTATTGTTGAACCGCACGGCCTCGCCCGACTCTGGAGCATAGGAAAAGAAAAACTGAGACTCTGGCCTTTTCCGCATTAGCGCGCGGCCAGGGGTTATTAATAAGCCACAACGCCCTATAAATTTTTACGCAGTTCGCTACAGCTTTTCTAGTAGTCAGTAATGCAGCAACCCGGCCGGGCCATCCCGGATCGACCGGCCACATACAAACGGTGCATTGAGACACCTTCAGGAGGACCAGGAGATGAAACTATCTATTAAATTGGCAGCTGCTCTGCTTGCCGCAGGTAGCACGCTGGCGACGGCCTCGTTGCCGGCCGCCGCCGCCGACGAGCAATTTATACCGCTGCTCGCTTACCGCACGGGCTCGTTCGCACCACTGGGCATACCTTGGGCGGACGGCAAAATGGATTACCTCAAGCTTGTCAACGCACGTGATGGTGGCATTAACGGCGTAAAAATTGTCTACGAAGAGTGCGAAACCGCGTACGCGACAGACAAAGGCGTTGAGTGCTACGAAAGACTAAAAGACAAGAATGGCGGGGCATCGAGCTTTGATACCCAGTCCACAGGTATTACCTTTGCCGTGACCGACAAGGCCTTTAACGATCATGTGTCTGTGGTCACCATGGGCTACGGGCTGTCGCAGTCTGCCGATGGCTCGGTGTTCAAGTGGAACTTCCCCTTGCTCGGGTCGTACTGGACGGCCGCCGACGTCATGATCCAGGACATTGCCAAGAAGGTCGGGGGCGAAGACAAACTCAAGGGCAAGAAGATTGCGCTGGTTTATCACGACTCGCCTTACGGTAAAGAGCCCATTCATTTGTTGAAGGCCCGTTCGGAGAAAAATGGTTTTGATCTCTTGCTGTATCCGGTAACAGCACCAGGTGTGGAGCAAAAATCAACCTGGTTGCAGATCCGCAAAGAGCGTCCTGACTACGTGCTGCTGTGGAGTGCTGGCATTATGACGCCCACGGCAATCCGTGAGGCGCAGGCCGTTGGGTATCCGCGCGACAAAATGTATGCGATATGGTGGGCCAGTTCCGAAAACGACGTACAGGATCTGGGTGACGTTGCCAAGGGCTACAACGGCATCACTATCCACAACAGTGCCGAGCATGGCCGAGTGCATGAAGACCTGAAAAAGTATGTGTACGACAAGGGTCAGGGCACAGATGATGATGGCAAATACTTTGGGACCATCGCCTACACCCGCGGCCTCATGATCTCAATGCTGCAGGTTGAAGCCATACGTACAGCACAAGAGAAGTACGGCAAGGGCAAGCATATGACGCCTGAGCAAGTGCAGTGGGGCATGGAAAACCTCAACCTCACCAAAGAGCGGCTCGAAGAGCTAGGCTTTGCCAAGCTGATGCAGCCGGTCAAAACCTCATGCGCCAACCACATGGGCGACGACTGGGCGCGCATTATTCAGTGGGACGGCAAGAAGTTCAACGTGGTTTCTGACTGGTATCAGTCCGACAAGCAGTATGTCGATCCGCTGATCAAAGACCTGAGCGCCAAATACGCGCAGGAAAAGAAGCTGACAGTACGCGACTGCGCAAGCGAAGGCTAGGCTGACGCGCTGAACCGGCCGCCGGGATTTTCCGGCGGCTGGTCGAATCAACGGCAGGAACCCAAATCATGAATGCGAATGTCGAGACGCCGGAGCAGACTATTCTGCTGAACGTCAACGGGATCGAAGTCATCTACAACCACGTTATCCTGGTGCTCAAAGGCGTATCGCTGTGCGTGCCTGAAGGCAAGATTGTTGCGTTGCTGGGGGCCAATGGCGCCGGCAAAACAACGACGCTGCGCGCAGTGTCCAATCTGCTGCGTGCGGAACGGGGCGATGTCACCAAAGGCAGTATCGATTATCGGGGCGAGCGCATCGATAAGCTGACGCCTGCCGACCTGGTCAAGCGCGGCGTCGTGCAAGTGATGGAAGGGCGTCATTGCTTTGGCCATTTGACCATTGAAGAAAACCTGTACACCGGTGCGTACACGCGCAAAATCAGCCGGGGTGAGTTGACTGCATCACTGGACAAGGTGTATCAGTATTTTCCTCGGCTAAAGCAGCGTAGAACCAGCCAGGCCGGTTACACCTCAGGGGGCGAACAGCAAATGACGGCAATTGGTCGGGCGCTGATGGCTAACCCCAACATGATTTTGCTCGACGAGCCATCAATGGGGCTGGCGCCACAAATTGTCGAAGAAATCTTCGAAATTGTGCGCGACCTTAACCAGCGTGAGCGTGTCAGCTTTTTGCTGGCCGAGCAGAACACAAATATTGCGCTGCGTTATTCAGACTACGGCTACATTCTTGAAAACGGCCGCGTGATGATGGACGGCGAAGCAAAAGAGCTGGCCGAAAACGAAGACGTAAAAGAATTCTATCTCGGTGTGTCCAGCGGCGAACGCAAGAGTTTCCGCGACACCAAGTTCTATCGACGACGCAAACGCTGGCTAGCCTAGCGACAGGAATGAACATGAGACATTTTTTTGAGGAGCGCGAAGCTGCTCCCCTGGACGAGCGCGAGCGTTTGCTGTTTGAACGCCTTCCTGCAGCACTGCAGCGCGCCAAGAAACGTGCGCCGGCGATTGCGCAGCAGCTTCAGGGTGTTGACCCAGAGGCCATACGACAGCGGTCTGACCTGCATCGTATCCCGGTTATCCGCAAGAGCGATCTGCTCCAGACACAACTGGCGGTAAGGCAGGGCGCAGGTGCTGCCGACTTGCCTGAAGGAGAACGGGTCTTCGGTGGATTCTCGGCCATAGGCTGGGGCGAAGCCGCTCGCGTGTTTGCCTCTCCAGGCCCTATTTATGAGCCTGAAAGCCACCGCCCGGATTATTGGGGGTTTGCGCGGGCACTCCATGCGGCAGGCTTTGAACATGGTGGCCTGGTTTATAACTGCTTCTCTTATCACTTCACGCCTGCGGGGTCGATGATGGAGACCGCTGCCCATGCATTGGGCTGTACTGTTTTTCCGGGCGGTGTGGGGCAAACTGAACTGCAGGTTCAGGCAATTGCTGATCTGGCGCCTGCCGCCTATACCGGCACACCAAGCTTCCTGAAAATCATCCTGGAAAAGGCGGCACAAATGCAGGTGGAGCTGCCGTCGTTAAAACGCGCGCTGTTTTCCGGCGAGGCTTTTCCACCTTCGTTGTGTGCCTGGTTCGCAGAGCATGGCATAGAGGGTTACCAGGCCTATGGCAGCGCTGATCTGGGCATGATGGCCTACGAAACAGAAGCACGGGAAGGGCTGGTGGTTAATGAAGACATCATCCTGGAAATCGTGCGGCCCGGTACGGGCGAGCCAGTGCCAGACGGAGAGGTAGGCGAGGTGGTGGTTACAACGCTCAACCCTGATTACCCTCTGGTGCGCTTTGGCACGGGCGATTTGTCGGCCCTTTTGCAGGGTACATCACCCTGCGGGCGATCCAACCTGCGTATCAAGGGCTGGATGGGTAGGGCAGACCAGACCACCAAAGTGCGAGGTATGTTCGTGCATCCTGGGCAGGTAGCAGGCGTGCTTAAGCGCCATCCCGAAGTACTCAAGGCTCGTCTGGTAGTCAGTGGCAGCATGGGTAATGACGTTATGGTGCTCAAGGCCGAGCTTGACGGCGTCAAGCCTGAAACCCTCGATCATCTGGCAGAATCGGTGCGCGAACTGACCAAGTTGCGCGTCAACATTGAGCCCGTGGCCGTAGGCAGTCTGCCCAACGACGGCAAGGTCATTGACGACGTCAGAAGCTACGAATAAGTGCCCTTGGCGTCTTCGGCCCGTGGCATAAGCTTATAAACTGTCGGCCCGGGCCGATTGAAGTAACATTCAGGAAAACTTTCGTGTTTTCAAAAAAGGGGAATGTTATGCGCTATTTCAGGTATGCCGTGGGCGCTGTCGCGCTGCTGGCTGGCTTTCAGGCGGCACAGGCCGACACACTCGACGTTGTTAAAAGCCGCGGCGTTCTGCATTGCGGGGTAACAACTGGCTTTGCGGGTTTCTCTGCGCCCGATGCAAAAGGCGAGTGGC
The DNA here is from genome assembly GCA_013416395.1 of Alcaligenaceae bacterium. Taxonomy (GTDB): domain Bacteria; phylum Pseudomonadota; class Gammaproteobacteria; order Burkholderiales; family Burkholderiaceae_B; genus Allopusillimonas. Next base: position 218,153 of record JACCEP010000001.1, on the reverse strand, counting down.
AGGGGCTAGACATCGATATGTGCCGCGCGGTGGCGGCTGCGGTTCTGGGCGATGCCGCCAAGTTCAAGGCCGTGCCTCTTAATTCGCAGCAACGCTTTACGGCCTTGCAATCTGGCGAAATCGATCTGCTGGCGCGCAACACCACCGTAACCCAGCAGCGTGATACCGCACTGGGCGCCATCGCAGCCGGCGTCAACTTTTATGACGGCCAGGGCTTTCTGGTCAATAAGTCGCTGGGCGTGAAGAGCGCCAAAGAGCTTGACGGTGCGTCAGTGTGCATGCAGACGGGCACTTCCAATGAAAACACGATGGCTGACTGGGCCCGCGCCAATGGTGTTAAGTATCAGCCCGTGGTCATTGAGCAGTTTAATGAGGTGGTCAATGCCTTTGCTTCCGGGCGTTGCGATGTATTCACCACCGACGCGTCCGGCCTGGCGTCTATTCGTATCTCAAAAATGTCCAGCCCCGATGACTACCAGGTGCTGCCCGAAATTATTTCAAAAGAACCGCTGGGGCCATTTGTGCGTCAGGGCGATGACCGCTGGCTCAATATCGTAAAGTGGTCGCTCAATGCCATGATTAACGCTGAAGAGTACGGCGTTACTTCCAAAAATGTCGATGAGCAGCTTAAAAGCACTAACCCCAATATCATGCGTCTGCTCGGGGTTACTGAAGGCGCTGGCAAAAACATGGGCGTTGACGAAAAATGGGCTTACAACATCGTCAAGCAGGTTGGCAATTATGGTGAGAGCTTTGATCGAACCGTAGGCTTGGGTAGCCCGCTTAAAATACAGCGTGGCCTGAATGCCTTATGGACAGACGGCGGGCTTATGTACGGCCTGCCCATCAGGTAACGCAGCGCTTCGTTATTTGCTACCGGCGTGGCCTAGCGGCGACGCCGGTATACCAGCGAAATATAGGCAAAGGCGGTCTGCAATTCGCGCGTGCCTGCCTGAAAGCTTACCGGGCGGCCCCGGCGGGTAAAGCAAATCAGTCGCTTCGATGCCAGCAGCGGCACAAATTTGGCAAATTGAATGTCTTCCCAGGCCACTTCGCGGCGGCCCAGCCACGATTGCTCTATGCCGGATTCGGTAATTGTGGTTTCGGAAACCAGCATGTAGCGGGTAAGCACGACCAGGCCGAGAAAGCACAAAATAATACTGCCAGACACCATCGGGCTAATGGTGCGCCCGATGGGGCCGGAGGCCGTATATACAATCTGAAAACCTATCAGCACCATAATAGCCACAGCCAGAGCCTTGATCCACGTGGGCCAGGCTTTGCCCTTGATAGGTAGAGGCCCAATCTGCTCAAGCAATTGGGCGTGTTCGTCGGCAAGAGGGCCGGGCGGGTGCGGATGCATACGTGATTAGGCCGCTTTTTTGGCTGCCATTGCGTTGCCCGCGCGGCTGGCGGGCTTTTTGCCGACATGGCCAGAAATCCATTGGCCGATGTCGATGACGGCGTCAAGATCAACGCCGGTTTCTATGCCCATGCCGTGCAGCATGTACAACACGTCTTCGGTGGCGACGTTGCCCGTCGCACCCTTGGCATAGGGGCATCCGCCAAGGCCAGCCACTGAACTGTGAAAAATGTGTATGCCAGCTTGCATGGCGGCCAAAATGTTGGCCAATGCCTGCCCATAGGTGTCATGAAAGTGACCGGCGACGCGTGAGGCATCGACCACTTCGGTAACGGCGCGCATTACTTCGCCCACGCGGCGGGCCGTGCCCACCCCTATAGTGTCGGCCACGTCGATTTCGTCGCAGCCCAGCGCCAGAAAGCGGCGGGCAACATTAACCGTGGATGCGATCGGGGTTTCGCCCTGGTAGGGGCAGCCCAGCGCACAGCTGATGCTGCCGCGCAAGCGCAGGCCGGCTTCTTTGGCGGCATGAGCTACCGGCTCAAACCGGGCGATGGATTCTTCAATGCTGCAGTTAATGTTTTTTTGCGAAAACGCTTCGCTGGCGGCACCAAAAATAACCACTTCATCCACGCCAGCAGCCAGAGCTGCCTCCAGGCCGCGCATATTGGGCGTTAGGGCTGAATAAATCGTGCCAGGGCGGCGGTGTATGCCGGCCATGACCTCGGCCCCGTCAGCCATTTGCGGCACCCACTTGGGAGAAACAAATGATACAGCTTCGACGTTGGCGAACCCTGCCTGTGAAAGCCGGTTTACCAGTTCAATTTTTATAGCGGTGTCAATGAAGTTTTTTTCGTTTTGCAGGCCATCGCGCGGCGACACCTCGACAATTTTTACTTTATCCGGCAATGACATGGTTGTATTCCTTTAATAATGCGGTGCTGCGGGTGTCTCGAGCCCGCCTGAGCTGATTTTAGCCTGTAAGTGAGGGCACAGGCCGCTGGCGGCCATTCCTGGCTTTACGCTGCGGCGGCGGGTACGAGCCCGTTGGCGCATTAGGGCTGCCTGCGCTGGTAGCGGCCATCTTGCAGGCGTGCCACGGCATCAGACAGCTCAAGCTTTAGCAATGCTGCCTGCAGTTCGGGCAGAGCAAGCCCCGTGCGTGTGGCCAGAAGGTCTACATGCACAGGGTCATGCCCCAGCGCTTCAAGAACCTGGGCGGGCACGGAAGCCGGTGCATAGTCAGATGGGGCGGCTGCCTTGGCCGGGGTTGCGTGCTGGCCGTGCGGCTTGCCAGATTTGTTGTGGCCAGCGCCTCGATCGCGCGGCAAGGTGTTGGCGCGGGGCTGACCGAGTTCATCTTGTATGTCCCGGCCTGATTCGACCAGCTTTGCGCCTTGGCGGATGAGGGCATGACAACCGCGCGATAGCGGAGAGTGAATCGACCCGGGTATGGCAAACACCTCGCGTCCTAGTTCTCCGGCCAGACGCGCGGTAATCAGCGAACCACTTTGCCTGGCCGCTTCAACCACCAGTACGCCGCGGGCCATGCCGGCAACCAGCCGGTTGCGTCGTGGAAACTGATGTTTGATGGCTCGGGTGCCCAACGGAAATTCAGACACCAACGCGCCGTGCTCGGCAATCTGGTGGGCCAGGCGCAAATTGCGCGCTGGATACACAATGTCTATGCCGGTGCCCAGGACCGCAACCGTGGCACCGCCTTCGGGGCCGGCCAGCAGAGCACCCTCGTGAGCGGCTGCATCGATGCCTTCTGCCAGACCGCTGATAATGCACCAGCCCTCGGCCGCCAGAAATTGGGCAAAAGCGCGCGCGTTGTCTTGGCCTGCGGGGCTGGCGCTGCGTGCGCCTACAATGGCAATGGTCGGGCGTGAAAGCAGGGCAGGGTCGCCGTTGACATACAGCAGCAGGGGCGGGTCATGGGTGTCGAGCAAACTGGTTGGGTAACTGGCGTCGGCCAGCGTCAGCATGTGGTGGCGCGGCTGGGCTAGCCAGGCCAGCGTGGCGTCTATGGTGGCCAGCGTACGTGCATCAGCGCTGCCTGCCAGCTGCCGGGCCATAGCCTCAGGCACGGCTTTGCTTAGCGCTGCAGCCGACTGGGCATACACATCATGGGGCAGGCCGGCCGTGGCCAGTAGCTGCCTGGCCTGGACGGGGCCAAGCCCCGGCTCGAGCGAAAGACGTATCCAGGCGCGAAGCTCTTCGATGGGCAAATGAACAGGCATGGCTTATTGAGGTGTGAATATGTCTAAGTGTGACACATACAAGCGCCGGCAAGCATGCCGGCTATGAACTTCTTGCGTACTGTCCAGTCAAAAGTTGAAGTTTGATTTATCATATAAGCGTAAATTACCTGCATTATCGAGACTTTTAAATGGCTATTCTTCCCGTTCTTCGCTACCCAGATGCGCGCCTGCACAAGGTTGCCCGCCCCGTTGAGGTGGTTGACGACCGCATTCGCCAACTGGTGCGTGACATGGCTGAAACCATGTACGACGCGCCTGGCGTCGGCCTGGCCGCTACCCAGGTTGATGTGCACGAGCGCGTGGTAGTCATTGATGTGTCTGAAAATGGCGACGACCTGCGTGTTCTCATTAACCCCGAAATTACCTGGAAAAGCGACGACGTTCAGGTTTACGAAGAGGGTTGTCTGTCGGTACCCGGTATATATGACGAGGTTGAGCGTGCAGCCAGCGTTCGCGTAAAGGCACTTAACGAAAAAGGCGAGCCCTTCGAGTTCGAGGCTGACGGCCTGCTGGCCGTATGTGTGCAGCATGAGCTCGATCATCTTTTGGGCAAAGTGTTTGTTGAGTATCTTTCCGTACTCAAACAAAACCGCATCAAGACGCGTCTGCGCAAGCAAGAGCGCGAGGCCTTAAAGGCCTGACGCTGGCGTGTGCCGCCCTGGCCGCAAGCCGTTTGGGCCCACACCCGTGTCCATGCTTGGTAATATGACCGGTTCATCACCATGAACCGGTTTTTATATTATGCGTATCGTATTTGCAGGCACGCCTGAATTCGCACGGATAGCGCTCAGTGCCCTGCTCGACGCAGGCCACGAGGTACCGCTGGTATTAACGCAACCCGATCGTCCTTCTGGTCGGGGCCTCAAGCTTACGCCCAGCGCCGTCAAGCAGGCTGCCACTGCTGCGGCAATTCCTGTTTGCCAGCCCCGCAGTTTGCGGCTTGATGGCAAGTATCCCGACGATGCAATATTGGCACAGCAGGCACTACGCGAAGCGCACCCCGACCTCATGGTAGTGGCTGCATATGGCCTTATTTTGCCGTCATGGGTGCTCACGCTGCCAACGTACGGCTGCTTCAATATTCATGCCAGCCTGTTACCGCGCTGGCGCGGGGCTGCACCTATTCAGCGCGCTATTGAGGCGGGCGATACGCATACAGGCATCACCATTATGCAAATGGATCAAGGCCTGGACACCGGAGACATGCTTTTGCGGCGTGAAATCCCCATTTCTGACCAACACACGGCGGCTGTACTGCACGATGAACTGGCGGCCGAAGGCGCGCGGGCCATTGTTGAAGCGGTTCAGACGCTGGCGCACGGCAAATTGGTGGCCGTCCCGCAACCTCAGCAGGGTGTGACGTACGCCGACAAGCTGAGCAAGCTTGAATCGCCGCTCGACGTCTCACGGCCCGCACAAGAATTGGCACGGCGAGTCCGGGCGTTTAATCCTGTGCCGGGTGCAACGCTGCATCTGCCGGGCATCCCTGAGCCCGTCAAGGTTTGGAATGCTGTGGCGCTAGACGCTTCACGCGACGCTAACCTGGTTCACGCTGCGTCCTCATCAGCCACCACATCTGCAGACCCTGTTGCTGACGTGGCGGCAGGAGTAGCAGGAACAGCAGGAACAGCAGGAACAGCAGGAACAGCCGAGGCAGCCTCTTGCTCCGGGGCCGCCACAAATGAAAGCGCGACGCCGGGCAGCGTGGCGCATGCCGGGCCTGATGGCATTGACATCGTCACGGCTGATGGCCTGTTGCGCCTGCTGGAGCTTCAGAAGGCCGGTGGTAAGCGTCAGCCCGCCAGTGTATTCGTGCAGGGTTGGCAACATCGGCCTTGAAGATGGTTTACGCGTTGCATAGCGCGTGCCCTGCAGTGCCTGCAAATGATAAAGTGCAGGACCCACATATTTTTTTCAGGTTTCCCGTGTCCGACCCTTCTCCCGGTTCATCTCGCAGTGCCGCGCTCTCCGACATCATCCTGGCCAGCGCCCGCAATGTGCATGCGGTGCTGGACGGCCGGTCGTTGTCGGACAGCCTGGCTGACACCCCCGCCACGCTGCGCGCGCCCGCACAAGCCGTGTCTTTTCATGTCATGCGACAGTTAGGGCGGGCAAAGGCTTTTCGGTCTGAACTGGTCAAGCGCACGCCACCCAACCCCTTGTTTGACGCCTTGCTGCTTACGTCGCTGGCCCTGCTCGACGCCGCCGTGCACTTTCAGCACGAGGCTGCTGCTGACGCGCCTGAACGCCGTTATACGCCGATTTATGCCCCCCATACGGTGGTTGATCAGGCAGTTACGGCGGCAGGCGGGCAACGGCAGCTCAAGCCCTACAAGGCCTTGTTAAATGGGGTGCTGCGCACCTTTTTGCGTGAACGGCCGGGCTTGCTTGAGCGTATTGAACATCAGCCCGAAGCCTTGTACAACCATCCACACTGGTGGGTGAAGCGTTTGCGCCGTGCTTATCCAGCGCAATGGCAGTCTTTGTTATTGGCCGCGAATATTCCGGGGCCCATGGTTTTGCGCATTAACCGTCGCCGTGCCGAGGTGGGCGACGTCATGCGTGCGCTCACGTCGGCCGGCATAGGGGCGGCTGACGCTGGCCACGATGCACTGGTGCTGACGCAACCCAAGCCGGTGCACGACATACCCGGTTTTGAAGAGGGGTGGTGGTCTGTACAAGATCTGGCGGCGCAACAGGCGGCCAGGTTGTTGCCGCTGCAGTCGGGCATGCGTGTGCTTGATGCCTGCGCTGCGCCGGGCGGAAAAACGGCCCATATGCTTGAGCGCGCCGACGTTATCATGACGGCGCTCGACGCCGACGCTCAGCGTCTTGAAAAGGTGTCGCTTACGCTCACGCGGCTGGGCCTGGACGCGCAGGGCCGTGTCGATGTGCGATGCGCCGATGCCGCCGATCTTTCGTCGTGGTGGGATGGCACACCGTTTGATGCCGTACTGGCCGATGTGCCTTGCACCGCGTCCGGTGTTGTGCGCAGGCATCCCGACATACGCTGGCTGCGCCGAGAAGCCGATATCGCACGAACCGTCACCTTGCAGCGCACCATTGCCAGTGCTCTGTGGCACACTGTCAAGGTGGGCGGTCATATGCTTTACGCAACATGTTCCATTTTTCCCGAAGAAGGCGAGCTGCAGGCCGCCTGGTTTGTACAGCATCATTCCGATGCTGTACGTTTGTCGGCGCCTGGCCAACTATTACCGCTTAATGATGGCACAGGGGTTGCACATGACGGCTTTTTTTATGCCTTGTTTGCCAAGCAGGCCTGACTCGTCAAAAATAGCGGTTTGGCCCCATTTAGCCTTTTGGTGATTAGTTGATGCTGCGACTATTGCTTTCCGTCTTGCTTACGCTGTGCGTGGCGACTTATGCAGGCGCTGATGGCCCGTCGCAAAGCGAAAAGGGCGAACAGGGCGAGCAGGTCGTGCGGGTCGAGCCGGTTGTTGAAGACGGCAAGCTTTATATAAATGCTGATATCGACTTCGACGTAACCGGCGATCTGCGCAATGTGGCGGCGCGAGGCGTGCCCATTTATTTCACCGCCGATCTCAAAATCGTTACCGGACGCTGGTGGTGGTTTGATAAAACCGTTGTCGACGAGCAAGTTACCTGGCGTATTGTGTATAACGCGCTTACGCGGCAATGGCGCGCCGGATCGGGCGAGCTCTCTCTTCCTGAATCGTCGCTCGATGACGCGCTGTCGGTGGTGCGGCACATCCGTGGCTGGGCGGTTGCCGATACCGCCGACCTCGAGGTCGGAAAAGAATACCAAGGCCGCATACGCTTGCGTCTGGATACGTCGATGCTGGCGCGTCCGTTCCAGATAGATGCCTTTAACAGTAGTGCCTGGTCACTGGCCACTCCATGGAAAAACTTCACCTTTTCGATCTCCGTCGACGAGCTCCAGCACTAGTGCGTTGGGCTCTACGTATTGCGCTTGTTGTCGCGGGCTGTAGCGCGCTGGCTCTGCTGGTCATGCTGGTGTGGTCGACCGGCAACGCCTCGCGTTACGCGCAGCAGTACGACACCTTGCTCCTGCTCAATGCCGTGCTGGCTGTGGCGCTGGTTACTTGGGTGGTTGCGCTCGCCGCGCGCCTGCTCAATCAGATTCGCAAGCGGCAGTTCGGTGCCCGGCTGACCGGGCGGTTTGCGCTTTACTTTGCCCTCATCGGGGTATTGCCAGGCGCAATTATTTACCTGCTCTCGGTGCAGTTCATGTCGCGTTCCATCGAGTCGTGGTTTAACGTGCGGGTCGACACGGCGCTGGAGGCGGGGCTTAATCTGGGTCGTGCTGCCCTTGACGCCCAGCTGGGCAAGCTCGAGGGGCGCGCTCGAGAAATGGCGCTGCGTCTGGGCAAGTCGAGCGACGCCGAGATGGCACTGGTTATTACGCAGCTGCGCGAAAGCAGTGGGGTTTCAGAGGCCATGGCATTTACCGGAAATGGTCGTCTGGTGGCGTTTTCGTCATCCGCCTATGGCCAGTTGCTGCCCGACATGCCTCCCTCCAGTGTACTGAACCAGTTGCGCGTTTCAGGCACCTATGCGGCTGCCGAGGCTGACGAAAACCCTGAACCTGCAGACTCCGACGGGCCGGCGTCCACAGGTCTGCACCTTCGTGTTGTCGTGCCCATAGATACGCCTGATCGGCTTGTGGCCAATTTGGGGGTGTCGACAGACACGCGCTGGCTGCAGGTTATAGAGGCTGTGCCAGAGCAAATCGCCCGTAATGCCAACCAAGTACAGCAGGGCTTTCGCGATTATCAAGAACTGGCGCTCTCCCGGCTTGGGCTGCGCAAGCTGTACGGTATTACGCTAACGTTAGGCCTCATTCTTGCCGTGTTCGCGGCCATGGTGGTTGCCCTGTCGGTGTCACGCCGACTGGTCCGCCCCTTGCTGACACTGGCGGCGGGTACACAGGCTGTGGGCGTGGGCGACTACCGGCCACTGCCTGAGCCGCCCGAAAAAGACGAAGTGGGGCAGCTTACGCGTTCATTCAATGCGATGACGCGACAGCTCGACGAAGCCCGTCAAATGGTCGAAAACAACCGGCAGCAAATCGAGCGCTCCAACGTTTATCTTGAATCAGTCCTGAGCCACATGTCGTCAGGCGTGCTGGTGTTCGACGAAACCTTCCGTGTAACCCTGTTCAATCAGGGAGCGCAAGATATTCTTCATGTTGATCTGCGCTCGGTGAAAGGCCGTCCGCTTGAGACCGTTGACGGCGCCTTCGATTTATCGCAACTTATACGTCGAGCGTTTGCCGCCCATGCTGCCGTAGGCTCAGAGCGCCATTTCTGGCAGCAACAATTTGAGCTTGAGCGCGATGTCGCCACTGACAACGAAAGCAAAAAGCATGTGGTCACATTGCTGGCGCGCGGCACGCACCTTACGGTAGACGGGCGTGGCACAGGCTACCTGGTGGTGTTTGATGACATCAGCGAGGTTATTTCGGCCAACCGTACCGTGGCCTGGGGTGAGGTTGCCAGACGATTGGCACATGAGATCAAAAACCCGCTAACGCCCATACAGCTTTCGGCCGAACGCCTGGCCATGAAGCTGGCCGACCGCCTTGGTGAGGATGACAGGGCCATGCTTGTGCGATCTACCAATACCATCGTTAATCAGGTCGCGTCACTGAAGCAGATGGTCGATGACTTCCGCGAGTATGCGCGCACGCCGCCAGCGCAAATGCTGCCTGTTGACCTCAATGCACTGGTGTCCGATGTGCTGGCGCTTTATGGGTGGGATCCCGTGGGCGGCATGGCACGCGACCACGGCCAGAGCGTGCACATTGAGCCTCATTTGGACGAAGCGCTGCCGTTGGTATTGGGCGATCTGACACAATTGCGCCAGATCATTCATAATCTGCTTGCCAATGCGCGTGACGCAGCGACACAAGACCGACCGGCTGACGAGGCGTACGTGTATGTAAGTACGACACTAACTCACTCGAAAGGCGAGGATGAATCCAGCTTGCTGGCGGTACGGCTAACCGTTGCCGACAACGGCTCCGGGTTCGCGCCGCAAGTGTTAACGAGGGTATTCGAGCCCTACGTAACCACCAAAGCAAGCGGAACAGGCCTCGGTCTTGCTATAGTTAAAAAAATTGTCGAGGAGCACGGAGGGCGTATCGACATTTCAAACCGTCGTGAAGGGGGGGCGCGAGTCTCTATTCTCTTTACACGGCTTGCCGATACAGGCTCTTCGCTGGACGAACAAACGCAGGGGTACGATAATGCGAAAAATAGATAGGGTGATGCCATATGGCCAGAATTCTGGTTGTTGATGATGAAATCGGTATTCGTGAGCTGTTGTCAGAAATTCTGTACGACGAAGGTCATACGGTAGAGCTGGCCGAGAACGCCGCGCAGGCGCGTGCAGCACGCTTGCGATCGCGTCCTGATCTTGTGCTGTTGGACATCTGGATGCCCGACACAGACGGGGTCAGCTTGCTTAAAGAATGGAACTCTCAAGGCTTGCTCGACATGCCGGTTGTCATGATGAGTGGGCATGCCACGGTTGACACTGCGGTCGAGGCTACGCGCATTGGCGCTGTAGACTTCCTCGAAAAGCCCATTACCTTGCAAAAGCTGCTTAAAACCATCTCCAGTGCGCTGGCGCGCCCGGTGGTGTCGCCCATGGCAGCGAGCACGGTTTCCATCCCTGATCAGCGTAGCACCGGCGTTAACCAGCCGCTAACCACCACGCCCATCAGTGCTGGTCATACAGAACCGGTGGCTGAGGTCGATAACTCCAGGTTGGGCAGTATTCCGCTTGACCAGCCGCTGCGCGAGGCGCGCGATGAATTCGAGCGCATTTATTTCGAATACCACCTGGGGCGTGAAAACCACAGCATGACCAGGGTGTCCGAAAAAACCGGGCTTGAGCGTACACATCTTTATCGCAAACTCAAGCAGCTTGGCATTGACTCTTCGCGCAAGCGCAATACCAATCAATAGCGCGATAATGGCCTGTATATAAGCGCGTGTGCCGCTCGCCGCGCTGTCATCGGGGGCTGCAATAACAGGCGCCATCATGGTGCCTGTGTTCTGCTGCGGCGGTTCGTGGGTGGGCGAAACATAACAGCAACATGGTGGGTTGGCGTGTCGGCCGGCCCGTTTTCTTAGTTGCTGTCGGCGTCGCGTGGCCGCACTGTTGGGCCATCCGGGCCTTTGCGGCCTTTCGACCCTGCTGAACCGTCTGCCCCGCCAAATGGCGTAAATTTGGCATCGGTACGCCAAGCATGGCCATATGCGACCTCAAGGGTAAGGTGTATGGTGCCGTCCAGATTGCGCCGCGCATTTAGTGCGTCAAGCAGGCGCTGTTTCCATTTTCGCCCTGCCAGCCCCTTGCGGCGGTTGGCGCTGGCGTTGCCGCCCAAAGCTTTAATGTCTTCTAGCAGTTTTTCGGGTGTGCGGTACGTCAGGGTGATAATTTCTTGATCCATGACGGGGTCGGCAAAGCCGTTTACCAGCATGAGGTCGCCAAAATCGTGCATGTCGACGAATTCCATTGCCGTGGTGTCAACGTGCGCGTCGGTAACCGCCTGGCGCAGCTCAATTAATGAGCCTGGGCCCAGGCACGAATACATGGCCAGACCACCTGGGCGCAGAATGCGGCGCCATTCTGCCAGCACGCGGTGGGGCTCGGCATGCCAGTGCAAGGCCATATTTGACCAGACCAGATCAGTATGTTCTGAGGGTAGCCCGGTGTCAGCCAGATCTGCCTGCATAAAATGCACGGGCAGCGTGGGCTTGTTGCGCAGTTTCTGCCAGAAGCTAGGCCTGGTTTCATACCGCTCACGCGCAACCTCAAGCAAGGGGGCGCAGGCATCAAGGCCGGTGTAGTCCATGCCCGGATAGCGTGCGCGCAGGGGCTCAATAGCATGCCCGGCCCCACAACCCGCATCGAGTACGCAGGTAGGTGTAAGACGTATATAACTTAGCCGCTGCAGCATGCGCTGTGCGATTTCTCCGTACAGAAACTGGGCGGCATCCAGCGGCCGGCGCCGACTAAATTGCAGATTGACGTGGCGCGGATCGATGGGTAAAGAGGGTGGTAGTGACATGTATGACTACAAAGGGATGGTGCCACTGACACATGATGTGTTCAGATAACGGCTGGCTCGCCTTGGCAAAACGCTTATTATGGCCCATCTTACTGTCTTGCGCGAATGCGCACGCCGCCTTGCTGACCGGGCTATGCCCGGCCGGTTTCCCGTCATGCCTGGTGAGCCAGGCAGCAGCCACGCACTGCCTGCAGACGCCTATTTGTACCGGGCCTGGCGGCGCATCATTTCTAGCATCCCCACCGAATGCAGCCTGTGTCAGTGCACGTCGCGCGGTGGCAGGCTGTGTCAGCAGTGCGAAACAGATGTACTTGACTCGCTGCGCGACGCGACGACTTCGCGCTGTGCCGTATGCGCGCTGGCCCTGAACCCAGACGGAAGTTGCCCCGACTGTCAGGCGCGTCGCCCGGCCTTTGATCGGGTTATTGCGGCGTTCGACTATGACAACCCGGGTGATCTGCTGATCCAGCGCTTCAAGCGTGGCTGTTTTGTTGACGCACCCATGCTGGCGGGGCTGTTGGCAGATGCCGTGCGCACTGCAGCGCCACCACTACCTCGCTCTACAATACTGGTGCCGGTACCGTCTAGCCGTGCCGCCATCCGTCGGCGTGGTTTTAACCCCGCCGCCGAAGTTGCTCGTTATCTGGCCCGCGATCTCGGCCTTGCATGCAAGCCTTCGTTGCTGCAACGTAGCCGCGAAGGCGTTCGCCAGGCTTATTTACCCAAGCTTGAGCGCATGCGCGGCGTGCAGCATTTATACTGCTGCCCGATCAGCGTGCCACACGCCGACATTGCCGTGGTTGACGATGTCATCACCACGGGCAGCACGTTGCACGCGATTGCGGCGCTGCTCAAGCGCGCTGGCGCGGCAACCGTATATGGCCTGGCGCTTGCCCGCACGCCTCGCCCACCTGCACGCTTAGAATAACTGGATTACCCATGTTTCATATTGTTCTGGTTTCACCTGAAATCCCGCCGAATACTGGTAACGTCATACGTCTGGCTGCCAATACCGGGGCCTATCTGCACCTGGTCAAGCCATTGGGCTTTGAGCTTGATGACAAAAAGCTCAAGCGGGCGGGGCTTGACTACCACGAGTGGGCAAGGCTGCAGGTGCATGAGTCGCTGGAGGCCGCGCTCAGCAGCCTGGGTGTGCCGTCTGAGCGCTGTTTTGCGCTCACCACCAAAGCAGAGCAGCGTCTGGGCGAAACACCGCTGCAGCCGGGTGATGTGTTTGTGTTTGGTCGTGAAACGGCGGGCTTATCGGCTGAGCAGCTTGCGTTGTTTGCGCCCGGGCAACGCCTGCGCCTGCCCATGGTGCCGCAGCAGCGCAGCCTTAATCTATCCAATGCCGTCGCCGTAACACTATTCGAAGCGTGGCGTCAGGCCGATTACGCCGGCTCCGTATAGGTGTTTGCACCACAAGCCTGTGCCATCACGAAATCTGAACCGTGTTTGGCGCGAGGCTGCCGGCGCAAGGTGGCCCGTGCCAGACGCACACTTGTTCGTTACATCATGGAAGCCAGGCCCTCTTGGCGGTCGGTAGTCGGCAGTCCATAGCTCATGGCTCTTAGCTCATTGTTCGTAGCGCACCGCCCAGGCCTCCAGGCTTCCGACCCCTTCGTCGGCTGCAGTGGTTAAGCCGATTATCCAATTAGCATGATTTTATTATTTCTTTTGGTTATAAGCATTGGTTCAGTAAGTCGTGGCTCATTTCTCTGACGCCTGTTAATGTTGCATCTTCATTCAATTTGATCCGTGTCAAGAACCTAAAAATGGCTACCTCATCCTCTGGCTCTACCAAAACACTTTCCCGACTTCCCCGGCTTGCCAAACAGCTCACCGCCGTTGCCGCCTTGTGCGCAAGCACGGCCAGCTTTGCGGCCACGTGGCCTGACCACCCCATTACCCTCATGATGGGGTTTTCAGCGGGTTCAGGCGTTGACGTTATTGCGCGCAGCATACAAGAGCCTCTGCAAGAGGCGCTGGGTGTGCCAGTGGTCATTGATTATCGCCCGGGTGCTGGCGGCAACCTGGCATCGGCCGCAGTCGCACGTGCCGTGCCCGATGGTTACACACTCTTGCTGGGCACAGCGGCAACGCACGGTATTAACCCGGCGATCTACAAAGACCTGCCCTTCGATGTCGAAGACGATTTCACACCCATCGCGCCGCTGGTAGATGTGTCAAATGTGCTGACCATTAACCCCAAGGTTATCGACGTCAATACGGTTGGTGAGTTTATCGCCGAAGTAAAGGCCAACCCTGATAAGTATTATTTTGCGTCCACAGGTATTGGTACCGGTACTCAACTTGCCTTCGAAGAGTTCAACGCCCGGGCGGGTCTGAAAATGGTGCATGTGCCCTACAAGGGTGGGCCTGAGGCGCTGCAGTCAGTGGTCAAGGGTGAAACCTGCTGTATTTTCAATCAGGTGCAGACGGTGTTGGGCCAGCATAAGGCTGGCACAGTGCGTTTGTTAGGTGTTTCGACGGCCAAGCGTATCGATGTCGTCAAAGAAGTGCCCACGATTGCTGAGCAGGCCATTGACGGCTTTGACAGCTATATATGGTTTGGGCTTTTTGGCCCGAAAGGCATGAGCCCTGAGCTGGTAACCAAAATCAACGCGGCGGCCACCCAGGCCCTGAAGAACCCCGATGTTGCCACGCGTCTTGTAAGTACAGGCAATACGGTTCATGTCTCGTCGCCTGACGCGTTTCGCGATTTGGTGCATAAAAACCGCAGCAAGTGGGCTGGGGTCGTTGAGGCCGCAGGCCTCACGCCCCAGTAAGCGGTTGGGCTCAGTCTGCAGCCTGTTCCTGCGGGAACACGGGCTCGCCCAGATTGAGCATCAAGCGGTTTGCCCAGGCAAAAATGGCATCCGCATGCAGCAGGTCCAGTATTTCTGCATCATCCAGGCCCACATTTTTCAGGGCCTGGATGTCGTCCGGGCCGATGTTTTCGGGTTCTTCGGTAATCCGCACAGAAAACGCCACAATGGCTTGCTCGCGCTCGTTGGTTCCAGCGGTACGCGGGTTGTCAAAAACCTGTTCTACGGTGTCGGCACGTTTGGCTAGCTGCTCGAATCGCTGTGCGTGTACCGACGCACAGTAAACGCAGCCGTTAATGCACGACACAACCAGTGAGCCCAGCTCGCGTTCTGCCCTGGGCAAGCCGCCAGGCGCATACATGATGGCATTGAAGGCTTCTGACCGCTGTTGCAGAATGGCTGGCTGGTGCACCAGAAACAGGTAGTAGTCTGAAACCTTGGCCTTGGGGTGGCTCATCTCGAGTACGCTGACCTGCTCTGCGGTGGCCGTGTTCGGGTCAACCACATCCAGCCATGCTTTCCAGTCTAGCGTTTCGTTGGTAAACCCGTTTTTCTTGATAATCGTGGTCATGCTGACTCCAGTGCTTTCATGGCTGACAAGCCTGCAACAACGCGAATTTGATAGGAAAGATAGGCGACCAGTTGCGCGAGCGTCACGATGTCGGGTGTAGAAACGCCTGCCTCGCGCAATGTCGTCAGAGCAGCCTTGTCGCCGTCTATGGGTCGGGTAATCAGTGTTCGCGTAAATACCAACATTGCCTTAATGCGAGAAGCCGGCAGCCAGTCGACCGTGTCGGCCTCAACGGCGTCGGACACGACGGTGGCCGCGTCTGACTCAGCGAGTTCCTGTCTGTAATACGTCGCCATGGCTTGTGAGCGCGAGAGCAGGCTGGCATAAAGTGCAATCAGAAGGCGTTCGTGCCGTGGCAGGCTGTCGGTGTGCGACGAAAAGAACAAGTCTTGACTGGCTTGAGTGGCATTGACGACCTTATGGCGGGCATGCCGCGTGGCGTACAGGGCACTGGCAGGGTCAAGGCCTACCAGGGTGTCGATCAGGTCTGCTCCAGTGGTCTGGGGCGGGCTGGATGGCGTGGACGTCGTGGTCATGAAACCCTTCCTGAAAAAAATAAGCGGTGTCGTTAGCGCGCCGGTACCCATTCATCGCCGAACACTTCAGGGTCGGCGTAGGCGGTCAGCAGTTCAAAGTGTGTGTCGATGTCTTCATTGAGCAGCAGGCTGGCCATACCGCGTGCCAGTCGTTGCGCGCCATCACTGATGGCCGGGATATCGCCTGACACCGTGCCGTGAGTAAGGGTTGCCGGGTAGCAGAAACAATGCACCCGTGAAAGACCGGGTATGGTGCCTGGCGTTTTTTCCTGAAACTCAAACACGGGGCCAAGATCGGGTGAGTCGCGCAACTCTGCATCGTCTGCGCCTTCGTCTGGCTCGAAGCGGTCAGACCAGACGCGCAAGTGCGCAGCGATGTTTGCATACTCGGGTCGACGGCTCCAGTCGATGCGAAAGCCGGTGGATAGAACCAGAAAGTCAAACTCAAAATTTTTGTGTGGTGTCGTGACCGTTAGCGTGCTGCCGTTGTCTTTTACCGATAGTATTGGCGACGCGAAATGGAAATAGGCGTTGTCATGGCGGGATACGCGCAACACACTGGCGCGTGGTGGTGGCACCTGCTTAACATTGATGTAATGCCGCAGCCGCCACTTCCAGTGGTCGGGCAGGTCAACAAAGCCCTGCACATAGCCAGCGTGCCCGGCTCCCTTGCTTTTGTTGACGCGAGGCAGGTCAGGGCGGCGTATAAGCAGATCAACACGTCCGGCGCCGTGTTCGAGCGCGGTGCCGGCGCTGTCCATGGCCGATGCGCCAGCGCCCACGACACCAACACGTAAACCGCGCAGTGCGGCGTAATCGGTGTCGTCCGAGGAGTGCGCCCAACGTGAGCGGGCTATGCCCTGGATGAAATCGGGGACACTGGCGCCGCCCAGCCCGGCGCGGCCGGTGGCCAGCACGACCCGGCGAGCATAAACAGACCTGTCGCCTTGTGGCGTTTGTACGTCTAGCTGCACATAGTCAGCGTGCGGGGTAATGTTTACCACCTGGTGTTCGTTGTGCATATCTATGCGCATAACGCGTCGATACCACCGCAAGTAATCCATCCATTGCAGGCGCGGAATCTTGTCCAGTTCTGCCCAGGCTTGCAGGCCAAACTGGGCCTCGTACCAGGCACGAAAGGTCAGGGCTGGCAAACCCATTGCAGGCCCTGTGAGCTGCTTGGGCGAGCGCAGCGTTTCCATGCGGGCTGTCGTGGCCCAGGGGCCTTCGTAACCTTCAGGTGCGCTGTCAAAAATGGGCGCTCGTACGCCTATGTTGGTTAATGCTACCGAAACGGCCAGGCCAGCCATACCGCCACCAATAATGACGGCGTCCAGCAAGGGATGGCCATGAATGGATTTTTGAGGCACCCAGGGCTGCGCTGGCAGCTCCAGCCATGCCAGATCTTGCGCCAGACGTTGTTCCAGCGCGTCCAGGCCTGTGGTCTCAGCCAGGGATTGCGTATCGAGGGTCATGATGCGATGTATAAGGCCAATGCGCGAGGCTATTGGCTGGGTTTGAATAAATAGGTGAAGTCTTGATCCGGCGAAGTATCAGAGCCTTAGGGTAGCAGCAGACTCAGGCCTTGTACTGGTGACAGACGTAGGCTTGAGCCCGTCGACAGGCTCCGGTTTTAGCGCAGCGGCCAATTAAGTTCTTGGCCGGTCCACAGGCTCAGGCGGTAGTTTGGTCGTAAACACAGGCCTGCGCTTGTGGCCGGATCAGGCCTTAATCCAGCGACAGGTTCAGCCGATCTATGACCTCGCCCCAGCGGGCTGTTTCGTCAACAATCAGCTTGGTGAGTGCTTGAGGTGTGCCGCCAGCGGGTGTGAAGTACAGCGTTGCCATTTGCCGGCGTACATCGTCGCGCTTGAGCGCCTTGGTAATAGAGGTGTTCAACCGGGTGATGATGTCATCGGGCGTGCCAGCAGGTGCAAACATGGCATCCCACGATATGGACTCAAAGCCGGGGTAACCTTCTGCCGACATGGTGGGAATGTTGGGCAACACATCGCTGGGCTCCAGGCTGGTTACGGCAAGTGCCCTGACTTTTCCGGCGCTGACCTGCGGCATGGCAATGCCCGGCACCATGAACCCGGCCTGTACATCGCCCGACACAATGGCGGTGATCACTTGCGGGAAGCCCTGGTAAGGAATTTGCTGCAACTGAATGCCCGCCTGGTGTTCAAGCATGGCCATACCCAGATGCGACGAGCTGCCCGGGCCTACCGTGCCATAGTTGAGCTCGCCCGGTTTTTCTTTGGCCAGGGCAGTGAACTGCTTAACATTTTTTACCGGGAGGGCCTCGGGAACCACCAGTACGTTGGGGCTGGTGCCGATCAGGCTGATGGGTGCAAGGTCTTTCAACGGGTCGTAGCCCAGTGTCTTTTTGTACAGGGCGGGTGCAGTCACCATCGGCCCGTTAATCGTCAGCAATATGGTGTAGCCGTCGGGCTTGGCACGGCTGACGTAGCGAGTGCCGATATTACCGCCCGCTCCAGGCTTGTTTTCAACCACTACAGGCTGGCCCAGATCTTTAGACAATGGCTCGGCGATGGCGCGCGCCAGAACGTCGGGTGAAGAGCCAGGTGGAAACGGTACAACCATTTGAATGGGCCGTGAAGGCCACGATGCCGCATGTGCCGAAAGCGACATCATCAGTGCGCTGGCACCTGCCACGCCCACCAGCAGCCTGGATAGCAGACGAAAGGAAGAAAGGGATCCAGCCATGGTTGTTCCTTGAGTGTAGGGGTAATCAGTGGGATATTTCAGATTTGGCTTCACGCGCGAGCAGGCCTGAGACAGCCTGCTGCGGGGCCAGGCCTTCGAACAGAATGCGGCAGACTGCTTCGGTGATGGGTAGATCGACGCCATAGCGACGGCCTAGCGCCAGTGCTGCCTGCGCACAACGAACGCCTTCGGCCGTAACACCTCCGTGCAGTGCCTGCTCCAGAGTTTTGCCTTGGCCGATGGCCAGGCCTACCTGCCGGTTGCGGGACAGGGGCCCGGTCGCCGTTAGCACCAGGTCGCCCAGGCCGGTAAGGCCTGAAAACGTTTCTGCCTTGCCGCCCATGGCAAGCCCCAGGCGTTGAATTTCTGCCAGGCCGCGCGTAATGAGTGCTGCACGAGCATTGGTGCCCAGGCCCAGCCCATCAGACACCCCGCAAGCGATGGCCATGATGTTTTTAAGGGCACCGCCTACTTCGACACCGATGAGGTCGTGGCTGCTGTATATGCGGGCAAGGGTGCCATGTAATGCGGCGATGGTGGCCTGCGCTGTGGCGTCGCTTTGCGTGGCAATAGTGAGCGCGACAGGCAAGCCCTGAGCTACTTCACGCGCGAATGAGGGGCCCGATAGAATACCCAGCCCGACGCCAGGCAGCGCGGCGAATGCATTTTGTGCGATTTCATGCGGTAGTTGGCCGCTTTCTGGCTGAAAGCCTTTGCATGTCCAGACCACATGTGCCGCACAGTCAGGCCGCGCGGCGAGTAGGCCAGCGAGCTCATGACAGGTGTCAGCCAGGCCAACTACAGGAACGCCAAGAATAATGAGGCCGTCTGGTCTGGACGGCGTGCAGACGTGGTTAATGGCCTGCGCGAGGTCTGTCGTGGCCTGCAAGGCCGACGGCAGGACGACGCCTTCAAGATAGCGTGGGTTGGCATGCGTATGATTGATGGCGTCAGCCACCTGAGCGCGCCGGGCCCACACCAGCGTGTCAGCCTGGGCGCAGGCCAGGGCAGCGAGGGCGGTGCCCCAGCTGCCTGCCCCCAGCACCGCCACGCGCGGTCGCGATACCTGGGTGCTCATAGCTTGCTGCCTTTATTGACGTGTAGCGCCAGGAGGCACGTAAAGACCGGAGTCTTTTTCTTCTTCTTGCGCTTGACCGGCTTCTGCCAGGCGTTGCTCGTACAGCGCCTGGAAGTTGACTTCGGTGAGATGCAAGGCAGGCAACGACGTGCGGTTGATGGCGTCAGCGATCGTGGCACGCAGGTAAGGGTAGAGCATGGTGGGGCACACAATGCCGATGAGCGGGTCGAGCTGATCGGCAGGAATATTGGCGGCTTCGAAGATGCCCGCCTGCGTTGCCTCGACAAGATACAGCACCTTGTCTTGAATACGTGTGGTGACAGTGGCGGTAACCGCTGCTTCGTACACGGTTTCGGCCAGGCGCTGACCGGACACATTAATGGAAACCTCGACGGCCGGTGCTTCCTGCTCAAGGAAGATCTGTGGCGCGTTGGGCATTTCTATGGACAAGTCTTTTACGTAAGTACGCTGCAGACTGAAGCTGGGAGCACTGTTTTCTTGGTCCTGGCTGTTGGGTTGCTGTTCGGCCATGGTGTTTCCGTTTTAAATGTTAATAAATTAGTGAGAATGCGCGCGGCATTACCCGGCAAGCAGAGCCTCGAGCTTGCCGGCGCGGTCAAGCGCAGCGAGGTCATCATAGCCGCCCACATGCGTGTCACCAATAAAAAGCTGGGGCACAGTGCGACGACCCGTACGTTGCATCATGGCATCGCGCTCCGAGGGGTCGATATCGATGCGGATTTTCTGAATTTCGGTCACGCCTCGCTGCTTGAGCAGCATTTCTGCGCGTATGCAGTATGGGCAGACGGCGGTGCTATACATAGTTACGTTGGCCATTTACTTCCTTGTGGGCGCAATGGGTAGTGAGGTTTGTATGTGTCAGTGCTTTTTTGATACCGGCATGCCTGCCGACATCCAGGCGCGCAGGCCACCTTCGAGGCTGACTGCCTGATCATAGCCCTGCTTGCGCAGAGAGCCCGCCACGTTCGTGGAGTCGCGCCCTTGTTCGCAAACAATGATAATAGGCTTGTCTTTGGGCAGTGAAGCCAGTTTAGCCTGAATGTCGGCTGCGGGCACATTACGCGCCTGAGGTATGCTGCCAGCTTTAAAGGCCTCTTGAGAGCGGACATCGATAAAGATGCCCTGACTTTGGTTGGTGAGCTGTACGGCTTGTTGTACGCCTACGGATTTGGCGTTGCCCTTGAGGATAGTTGGAAGAAGCAGCATGATGCCAGCTGCGACCGCAACAAATACCAAAAGGAGGTTGGTTTGTTCAAGAAAAAAGTCCACGATTGTTCCCAAATATGCCCCTGAAAACGGAGCAGAATCAGAGAATTATAAAATGGTCTGGGAATTTCAACTTTTAGGCGAATTTTTATCATGTACAAACTTGTTTTGATGCGGCACGGCGAGAGCCAGTGGAACCTCGAAAACCGCTTTACAGGCTGGAAAGATGTTGATCTTTCCGAGGCTGGTCGGGAGCAGGCCTGGAAGGCTGGTCAGCTGCTCAAAGAAAAAGGTTTTGAATTTGATCTGGCGTTTTCTTCAGTGCTTAAGCGTGCCATACGCACACTCTGGATTTCGCTTGATGCCATGGATGCCATGTATACGCCCATAGGCCTCAGTTGGCGCCTTAACGAGCGCCATTACGGTGCCCTGCAGGGCCTGAACAAGGCCGAGACGGCTGCAAAGTTCGGTGAAGAGCAAGTGTTGGTATGGCGACGTTCTTACGACACCCCGCCAGAGGCAATGGCTATTGACGACCCGCGCCATCCGCGCTTTGACAGCCGGTATGCCAAAGTTGACCCGGCCCGGCTGCCAGCAACCGAGTGCCTGAAAGACACCGTGGAGCGCGTGTTGCCCTTCTGGAATGATTCCATTGCCCCCGCCATCAAGTCTGGGCGTAGAATCATTGTTACGGCGCACGGAAACAGCCTCAGAGCGCTTATCAAGCATCTTGACGCTATTTCTGACGAAGACATCGCCGGGCTCAATATCCCCACAGGTCAGCCATTGGTGTACGAACTCGACGAAAACCTCAAGCCTTTGCGTCACTACTATCTGGCTGATGCAGCCGAAATTGATGCTGCAACCGCCGCCGTCGCCAGCCAGGGCAAGGCTCAGGCTTAAGCATGCGCTATCGCTTCGGTGCAGTCATTGCAGTAATGTGGGTTGGTCTGGCTTGCGCGGCGGAACCCGGCCTAGCCGAGAGGCAGGCCGAGGCACGTCGCCAGCAGACTGACCTGCGGACACGCATCGAAGCGCTGCAAAAGCAGATAGACAGCCAGGAGTCCTCCCGTCGTGATGCCGCCAATGAACTGCGGGCGTCAGAGTCTGCTATTTCAGATATTAATCTAAGGCTGGCCGAGCTGGCTGCACGCGAGCGTGACATCGAGGCCGAACTAAAAGACATTGCGGCGCAAACCGTCCAGAGCAAGAAGCAACTGGCACAGCGCCAACACGAGCTTGCTGATCAGTTGCGTGCGCAGTATGCCGGAGGGCTGTCCCCCTGGACGGCCTTGCTTTCTGGCAACGACCCCCAGGCCATAGGTCGTGAGCTCAGTTATCTGGGCTATGTTACAGACGCCCAGGCCAACGCCGTGCGTGCTGTCAGGCAGGTAATCGATAAACTTGCCGTTTTGCAGTCCCGGGCTCAAGAAGGCCATCAGGAACTCGCAGCAGTGCAAGAAAAAACCGTATCCGAGAAGCAGGCACTGGAAACACAAAAGGCAGAGCGTCAAAAGGTACTGGCACGCATTGAGGCAACGCTGGTGGCGCAGCGCGGGCAAGCCGAGCGCCTTACGCAAAATGACAAGCGCTTGGGATCACTTATTGGCGATCTCGATGTTGAAATTGCCCGGCAAGCTGAGGAGGCCCGACTTCGCGCTGAAGAGGCCAGACGCAAGGCCGAGCAGGCCCGTCGTGAAGAAGAAGCCAGGCGCGCGGCTGAAGCGCAGCGCCTGGCAGACATAGAGCGCGCACGTGAGCAGGCTCGTGAAGCCGAGCTGGCAGCGCGCGCAGCCCAGGTACGGGCTCAGCGTGAAAAAGCCCAGAAAGAGGCAGAGCAGGCGCGACAACAGGTCGAGCAGGCGCGGGCCCGTCAACGTGAGGCCGAAGCCCAGGCACGTACGGCCCGGCGTGAGGCACAAGAACGCGAGCGAAAGGTAGCCGAACAGGCACCCACAAAAATTCGCGGTACCATAGCGGGCACGGGTGCCGGGTCTTCACAACGTCTGGCGCCGCAAGGTGGGTTTCAGGGTTTGCCCAAAAACCTGCCTTATCCCGTCCAGGGCCAAGTTCAGGGGCGCTTCGGTGCCGAGCGGCCTGAAGGCGGCTTGTGGCGTGGCATTGTGTTACGCACCGCCGAGGGTACTTCGGTGCACGCCATTGCAGCCGGGCGTGTCGTGTATGCAAACTGGCTCTCGGGGTTTGGAAACATCATGATTGTGGATCACGGCGCAGGCTATCTTAGCGTCTATGGCTATAACCAAAGCCTGCTGAAGAAAGTGGGTGATATCGTGGCAGCGGGTGATAATATCGCGACCGTTGGCGCAACAGGCGGGCAGGTCGAGCCGGGGTTGTATCTCGAAATACGCCATAAGGGCATACCCGTAAATCCTCTGCTTTGGATAACGCGCTAATTTCGTTACTATTTACCTGACACGCAGAATGCGTGATTTTTTGCAATTTTTCGGGAACGTGCATGGGCACTCGTAGGTTAGGCAAATTCGGATTGGTTCTGGTAGGGGCGCTGGGTGGTGTCTTGATCAGCCTTGGCTTGACGGCCGCAGCGCAGCGGGGCGGGCCTTTGCCGCTTAAAGAATTGCAGCAATTTGCCAACGTCTTTGCCGCGATCAAAGGCAGCTACGTTGAGCCCGTAACCGATAAACAACTTATCAACGACGCCATCAAAGGCATGTTCAGCGATCTCGACCCGCATTCGTCTTACCTCGACGAAGATGCGTTTAAAGAGATGGAAGCCATTACGCAAGGTGGCTTCGGCGGGCTGGGCATAGAAATCGGCAGCGAAGATGGCATGCCCAAGGTCATCTCGCCCATTGAAGATACCCCCGCTGCACGGGCGGGCATTCTGGCCGGCGACGTTATCACCAAAATTGACGGCAAGCCCACCAAAGGCATGACGCTTAACGACGCCATCAAGCTCATGCGTGGCGAGCCCAATACCCGTATTGTGCTCACCATACAACGCGCCGGTCGCGACAAGCCGCTTGAAGTGCCCATTGTGCGTGACATCATCAAGGTGCGCAGCGTGCGCAGCAAAATGCTGGCCGATGACATCGCCTACGTGCGCATTGCGCAATTCCAGGAACGCACGGTCGAAGACCTGACCAAGGCGCTGGGTACGCTCAGTGCAGACAAAAAGCCAAAAGGGCTTATTCTCGACCTGCGTAATGATCCAGGTGGTCTGCTCGATAGCGCCATCGGTGTGTCGTCCGCATTTTTGAAACCCGATGTGCTGGTGGTGTCGACCAAAGGTCGTATTCCTTCATCAAACCGTGAGTACTATGCCAAGCCTGCCGACTACATGCGTGGCTATTTCGACGACGCAGCGTCTCAATCGGGTGCCAAGGTTTCCGACTGGGCTAAAACGGTACCCATGGTTGTGCTGGTCAACGTAGGTTCTGCATCGGCTTCCGAAATTGTTGCAGGCGCGCTGCAAGATCACCATCGCGCCAAAGTGCTTGGCAATCGCACCTTCGGCAAGGGCTCAGTGCAAAGCGTGCTGCCGCTCAGCGACGACACCGGCATTAAGCTGACAACAGCACGCTACTACACGCCATCGGGGCGCTCCATCCAGGTCACCGGGGTTGAGCCTGACGTAACGGTCGACGACACGGCAAAAGGCAATCTGTTCCGCCTGCCACGTGAGGTTGATCTCGAACGTCACCTGTCTAACGCCAGTTTTGCCGAGGGTGAAAACAAGACCCCCAGCGAAGACGCGCCTGAAGCCGAAGCCAAAATGTTTGAGTTCGGCGGCAGTGATGACTTCCAGCTGCAACAGGCCATCAATCTGCTTGAAGGGCGCGTTGTAATGCGCAATGATCCCAGTCTGGTTGCCAACGCCGACAAACCAAAAGCGGACGAGGCCAAGAGCAGCAAAGCCACTGACAAAGCCACTGATAAAACCAAGGCAAAAGACAGCAAGAAAACTCAGGCGGCTGAAAAAAAAACGCCAATGACCGGAAACGGTGAGCAGATAGAGCGTTTTAAGATCACGCCAAACGGGCTGGTGCCCCTGAAGCAATGAACGACCAGCAGTTAATGCGGTATGCCCGCCACATCTTGCTCGACGAGTTTGGTGTGGAGGGCCAAGAGAAACTGCTGGCGGCCCGCGTGCTCATCGTGGGTGCCGGCGGCCTGGGCTCTCCGGCTGCCAGCTACCTGGCCGCTGCAGGTGTGGGCCAGATAGTACTGGCCGATGATGATGAAGTTGATCTGGGTAACCTGCAACGCCAGATTCTTCATACTACAGAGCGGCTGGGTTGGCCCAAGGCTGATTCGGGCCAGTACATGCTGCAACAAATTAACCCAGAGGTGCGTGTAATCCCTCTGGTTGAGCGTCTTGAAGGTCAGGCCATGGAAGATGCCGTCGCTCAGGCTGACCTCGTGCTTGACTGCTGTGATAACTTTGCCACACGCCATGCGGTCAACCGTGCCTGCGTCAAGCACAGCAAGCCTCTGGTGTCAGGGGCAGCCATACGGTTCTCAGGGCAGGTTAGTGTTTATGACTCGCGTCAGCCTCAATCGCCTTGCTACCATTGCCTGTTTCCAGAATCTGACGGTGCACAAGAACTGCGCTGCGCCACTACGGGTGTGCTGGGGCCGTTGGTAGGCATTATTGGCAGCATGCAGGCGGCTGAAGCGATCAAGCTTATTGCTGGTATGGGTGAGCCCGCCGTCGGGCGGTTGTTATGCCTGGATGCCTTGTCCATGCAGTGGCAGACGGTGCGATTTAAACGTGACCCATTATGCGCCGTATGCGGTGACCACCCTGGCCAGACAGCAGCTGCCCCACCGACGTAACGCGTACATCAACATACTGACTGCGTCCGTTATAGGGTGCAGAAAATGGCGTGCCCGCATGAAATACATGCACAGTACGCATGCCTACCTGGCGTGCGCTGCGAAGATTGCGTAGCGTGTCTTCAACCAGCACAACCTGTTGTGCTGGTGCGCCGATTTTTGCCAGAATCTGGCGCATGAGGGCGGCCGAAGGCTTGGGGCGCAGGCGGCCCTGAAGCGCCATGTGGTCAATAGACCATACACACTCAAAATGCCGTGCAATGCCCAATGCCTTAAGCACACGCCAGGCATAATCAAGTGGCGCATTGGTCAGCAGAATTTTTCGCCCGGGCAGGCAGGCCAGTTTACGCTTCAGGCCATTTTCTGAATGCACCAGTGCAGCCACGTCAAAGTCATGGGTACGTTCGAGAAATACCGATGCCTTGATCTCATGATGGCGCACCATACCGATAACCGTGGCGCCGTAGCGTTTCCAGTATTCTTTGCGTAATCGGTCGGCGGTGTCTGCGTCGACGTCCAGCATAGCTGCCACAGTGTGTGACATGGCACCGTCTATTGCACCGAAAATGCCTTTGGAGGCGTCGTGCAGTGTGTTATCGAGGTCAAACAGCCAGATGGGTGCGTGTGACCCGACGGCGGCTGGCATGCGGTGCAGCCGCCGTGGAACACGTAAGGTAGGCATAAGCTCAGTGCGAGCTGATCATGGTGCCGACGCCCTGGTCAGTAAGGATCTCTAGCAGCAGACAGTGTGGGACGCGGCCATCAACAACATGTACCGAATTGACGCCGTTACGGGCGGCATCGAGTGCAGACGAAATTTTTGGCAGCATACCGCCAGAAATTGTGCCATCTTCGAAGAGCTCGTCAATGGTCTGGGCAGAAAGGCTGCGCAATAGTTCGCCGTTTTTGTTGAGCACCCCCGGGGTGTTGGTCATCATGACGAGTTTTTCTGCGCCCAGCACCTCGGCCATTTTGCCCGCAACCACATCGGCATTGATATTGTAGGCACGGCCGTCTTCGCCGTAACCTATGGACGAGATGACAGGTATGAACTGGTCGTCTTGCAGGGCTTTGACGACGGCGGGTTCTACCCGTGTGATGTCGCCAACGTAGCCAATATCGAGCCACTGGCCAGGGTTGTCGGCATCAGCCATCATTTTTTTTCTGGCCTGGATAAGGCTGCCGTCTTTGCCCGTGAGGCCTACTGCCTTGCCACCGGCCTCATTGATCATCATGACGATGTCTTGCTGTACCTGGCCGCCCAGCACCCACTCGACCACTTCCATGGTTTCGGCATCGGTGACGCGCATGCCCTGTACAAACGTACCTTCTTTGCCGATACGCTTGAGGGCGGCATTAATTTGAGGGCCGCCACCGTGGACGACGACGGGGTTGAGCCCTACCAGCTTGAGCAACACCACGTCGTGTGCAAAGCTGCGTTGAAGTGATTCTTCGGTCATGGCATTGCCGCCGTACTTGATGACGACGGTTTTGCCATGGAAACGGCGGATATAAGGCAGTGCTTCAGAAAGTACGTCTGCCTTGACGCTGGCGGGGTAACCGCCGGGGTCGGACGAAGATGTCATGTGCTTAGCTGGCCAATGCCTGTTTAACGGTTTTCATGAATGCTATCTCGTCATAATTGCCAAGATAGCGCTTGATGATATGCCCCTGCTTGTCGATGAGAAAAGCGGTGGGTGTAAGTTTTACATCGCCAAAGGCCTTGGCGAGCTTTCCTTGGGCGTCAATGACGACAGGAAAGGGAAGCTCGCGGGTGTCGGCGTAGTTTTTTACGTAATTGGGCGGGTCATACTGCATGGCCACCGCAATGATGTCGAAGCCCTGGGGCGACAGTTCTTTGTAGCGCGCAATATTGCCCGGCATTTGCGCAATGCATGTAGTGCAGCTGGTGGCCCAGAACTTGACCAGCACCACCTTGCCGCGCAGATCTTGCATGGTGATTTTTTGGCCGCTGAGCGAAGTAAATGTGACGTCGGGTGCGGCTTGCGCCGAGCCCTGAAACTGCCACAGGCCAGCAGCCACAATGGCAGCAACCGCGACAAGGCTTATGAGAATTTTTTTCATTGCACTGGCATTGATTGGACGTCTTCCGTTGCTGCTTCAGGTGAAGCGCCGGAGTTGGCAGCCGGGGCCGGGGTAGCAGGAGCAAGAGGCTGGGCCAGGCTTTCTGCCGCAACGTATTCAAACAATTTTACTACCTTGTTGACGCCGCTGACGCGCGAGGCAGCAATGGCAGCGCGCTGCCCCTCGTCTTGAGTGACCTTGCCCAACAGATAGACGATACCTCTTTCGGTTTGCACCGTGATGGTACGGCTAGGGACTTCTTTGGTATTGATGAGCGTAGTGAGTACCTTGGAGGTAATCCAGGTGTCGTTGGAGCGCACGCTAAGCGACGCGAGTTCGCCAACATGCAGTTCGTTAATGACTTTTTTGACCTTTTCGACACCCGCAGCGGCACTTTGCGCCTTTTGTTTGTCAGCCTCGGTAGGCACGTCGCCCGTAAGCAGGACCAGGCCAGCATAAGACGTGGCTGCAACCCGTGCACGATCTTCGAACAGGCGGCGCATTTCGGCAGCGACTTTCAATTCTATGGATTGGTCTTCAACCTGCTCGCCTGTTGTGCGTCTGTCTGTGGCAACGACAGCAGTAGTCACCGCCGTCCCGCCCACCACCAGCAGGCCGCAGCCCGAGACGGTGGCCAGGGATGCAAAGGCAAGGCTGGCAAGAAGCAGACGTTGGGTGTTAGTGCGTGCAGGCATTAGAGGATATCTCCGAGAAGTAGCGCGTCGATGCCGTCGCAGAGCGCGTGCAGCAGGACAATATGAACCTCCTGGATGCGCATGGTGCGGTCATGCGGAACACATAAATGAATGTCAGTTTCGTAGAGCAGCTCGCTGATAAGACCACCATTTTTGCCGGTAAGCGCCACGATGGACATTTCGCGGTCATGGGCCGCTTCGATGGCCTTGATGACATTGGGCGAGTTGCCGCTGGTGGAAATGGCCAGCAGCACGTCGCCAGGCTGACCCAGGGCAGTGACCTGGCGCTCGAAGATGCTGTCAAAGCCGTAGTCGTTGCCCACTGCCGTGAGGATGGAGGTGTCGGTATTGAGCGCGATGCCTGCCAGCGGCAGACGGTCGCGTTCAAAACGCCCTACCAGTTCGGCAATAAAGTGTTGTGCGTCGGCCGCCGAACCGCCATTGCCGCAAGCCAGTATTTTGGCATTGTTGGCAAGCGCGGAAAAAAGCATGTCGACAGCCGCAGCAAGCGGCGAAGCCAGTTCGGTGGCGCTCGCCTTGATTGTGTCGATTGCGTCATCGAAATGACTAGTCATATGAGAGGTCATGTCCATGTCTGACATTATCTCATGTTCAGCTAGAAACGGCTTTAAGAGTCGTAACGGAAAGCACAGAAGGGCTTGTGCTTATTCATTGAAAACATGCTGTAACCATGTCAGGCCCCCGGGTTCGTCGCAAACCAGATCAAAACGGCAGCGAGGCATATGGCCACCAAAATGGCGTCTGGCCAGAGTGGGCAGAAAATAATGCGCCGCCCGTACGAGCCGCCGCTGCTTCTGAAGGTTTACACTGGCGGCGGCACTGCCAAACTGCAAATGGGTGCGATGTCGCACCTCGACGAACACCAGGGTGTTGCCGTCTAAGGCAACCAGGTCGATTTCACCACCCTTGCAACACAGGTTGCGCCCAAGTATGCGCAGCCCCTCTGCCTCGAGCAAGGCCAGTGCCCTGTCTTCTGCCTGGCGGCCTTGTCTTTGCGCAGGCGAGTACCCCCGTTCTTCAGGCAGGCGTTGTGGTGTTGCCCGCTGCTGCGGGCTGGCCAGGCTTTTGGGGCGTTTGCGCCGCTTTTTCTGGCGTGCGGCCAGCGCCAACTGATACACAATTGCGTCGTCCGTCACCTTGCCGTGACTCCAGGTAGGCTACATTTCAATAGTATGAATGAACTCTCAGACAACATCGGCTCCGAATCGACATGGAATCGTCTCACCCAGCGCATGCACGACCAGCAATGGCCGGCGTCAACGCTTTATGTCGTGGCAACACCTATAGGCAATCTGGGCGATCTCAGTATCCGGGCCTGGCAAACGCTGCTGCGCTGTGACGTGATTGCTGCCGAAGACACGCGGTCAAGCCGTGCTTTATTAGATGCATGGGGTGTGTCAACACCGCTTGTTGCCGCACATCGCCATAACGAAGCAGAGGCTGCACAGGCCATTTTGGCACGCTTGAGCGCGGGCGAGCGGGTGGCGCTGGTTTCGGATGCAGGAGCGCCCGCCGTCAGCGACCCCGGCGCACGCATTGTCAGGGCCGTGCGCGAAGCGGGTTATCGCGTAACGCCCATCCCGGGTGCCAGTGCTGTTATTGCTGCTCTGATGGGTTCGGGCGTTACCACCGATGAAAACCCGGCCTTTGTGTTTGCCGGGTTCATGCCCCCCAAGCCCACCGCACGACAAAAATGGCTACAACACTGGTGTGCCATTGCCGCACCTGTGGTCATGTTTGAGTCTCCTCATCGGCTGGAAGCAGCCGTCAGAGACATCGCCAGTGTTTGCGGGCCTGACCGCAACATTACCTTTGCGCGTGAGCTCACCAAACGGTTTGAGCAAATCCATACCGTGCGGGCCGCTGATGCGGCAAGCTGGCTGGCGGAAGATTCCCATCGTAGCCAGGGCGAGTTTGTGCTTATTGTGCATCAGGCACCTGACGCAGCCGTTGAGCACACGGATGCTTCGACGGTGGTGTTGATTGATGCGCTGCTTGAAAGCCTTTCGCTGCGGGATGCTGCCCGGGTGGCCGCCAAGGTTACGGGCCTGCCCAGAGATACGTTGTATGCGCTGGCGCTAAGCCGCAAGGGCAACACGCACAAAAACGAAGACCTCGCCGACTAAGTGGGGGCGCAGCGTTGGGGCTTAGTCGCAAGGGCAGCGGGCAAAAGAACGGAGACGGTGTCGACTGAGTGCAGGCCCAGCTTTGGTGCTTACGCCCAAAGTACATCGAAAGAGATGGGTAATGACCGGGCGTGGCGCGTTAGCGTGACGCCATGGTCGACGTCATGCCAGTCGCTTCCTGAATACGCACAGCCGCGTTGACGGCGGCGGTACGCGACGGGTAAGGCCCTATGCGCACGCGATAAAGGCTGCTGCCTGCTTGCACGGTTGCGTTGCGTGATTCGACCTGCGCAATCTGTGCATTTAGCTTGCTTGCCAGTTGGTCGGCCGACTGGACGGCGCTGAATGCCCCGAATTGCAGGTAAAGCAGTTGATTGGCCTCGTTGTCATGCTGTGCGGCATCTCTGGCATTTTCAGGGGCATTGGCCAGCATGCTGGTGGCCGCCGGCGCATTACTGCGTAATGCCATGCTGACGTGTGGTTCTGTGCCGGGCACAGAGACTGTTGCAGTGGTTGATGGGGTTGTTGCAGCCGCGTGAACGGGCCTTTCGACAGTGGCAACCGCTACCGTATCGGCTGTGGCGTTGGCCAAGGCGCTATTGCGCGCAGATAGCCATTGTGTCAGCGGGTCTGAATTTGGCGTACTGGATACACTGGCTGTGCTGGCGCTGGCCGGTGCATAGGGCTGCCCCGTTGTCCCGTTATGCGCAGCTATATTGGCCGGCGCATGCGGTTGGCTGCCTGAGTTACCCAGCTGGGGGCGTGCGGATGCTTCGCGGATACGCAGGCTGGGGGTGGGTGATGCGTCAGTAACCAGCGTGGGTGTGGGTAAGGGCATGGCAGGTGGGATAGGCGTGGCACGCGGTACAGCGCCTTGGCGAATGTCCTGGTTGGTGATCGCTTCGATGACGACTTTGTCGCTACCCGGTGCAATCAAGCCCAGTTTTGCAGCTGCTACATACGAAAGGTCAATAATGCGTGAACTGTGAAACGGCCCCCGGTCGTTGATGCGCACAATGACTGACCTGTCGTTGGCGACACGAGTGACCCGTGCGTAGCTGGGCAAAGGCAGGGTGGGGTGTGCCGCCGTCATGGCATACATATCGTATTTTTCGCCGGTGGCGGTGTGCTGACCATGAAACTTGCGCCCGTACCATGAGGCATGGCCAGTCTGCCGGAAGGGCCGCTCATCGCTGACCGGTACATAGCGCTTGCCCAGCACGGTATAAGGCCTGAAGTTGGCAGGGCGGTGGGTTTCGACCTTGGGTACGGCATTAGGGATGGCCGCGATATTGGCAGGAATATGATCGCCAGGGCCGTCATCTTTGTAGTACCCCCCTCCAGATTTGCTGACTGCCCGCCCCTTGCCCGATGTGTCTGTGCCTGCGCACCCAGCCAAAATGGCCACGCACAGAGACAGGCTGAGGGCGAGAAAAGGGCGGATCAGCGTCATGGGGTTTCGGGCGGCGGCTGGTTGCGATGCCTTATCAACAGGGGTGAGTGATCAGAAAAGCGCAGGGCCAACTGTTCGGTTACATAAACCGAGCGGTGCTTTCCTCCTGTGCAGCCAATGGCGACAGTTAGGTAATTGCGGGTGTCCTGCATATACATGGGTAGCCAGCGGCGTATAAAGCCTGCAATGTCTTCAATCATGGTTTCGACAATGCCAAACTGCGCCAGCCACTGGGCCACAGGTGCGTCGCGCCCGGTGAGCGGGCGCAGATCGCGGTCATAGTGCGGGTTGGGCAGGCAGCGCACGTCAAAGACCAGGTCTGCATCGCCGGGCACTCCGCGCTTGTACGCGAACGACTCAAAGGTAAGCACGACGGGGGCCCGGTCTGCCTGGACCAGATCACGTATCCAGGCACGCAGTTGCCCCGGTGTGAGGTCTGAGGTGTCGATGACGTGTTCCTGCTCACGCAGGGGGGCGAGCATCTCACGTTCCCGGTCTATGCATTCTTGCAGTGAGGGAGACTTTTCGCCGTTTCTCAGGCGATCGGTAAGGGGGTGCCGACGTCGGCTTTCAGAATAGCGTTGGATCAGCGTGTGATCGTTGGCATCGAGAAAAATGACGCGAAACTCGGTGCCCATGGCACGCAGACTGGTAATAACACCTGGCAATTCGTCGAGCTCGCCGGGCGAACGCACGTCGATGGCGACGGCAACCCGTTCAAGCTCGCTGTCGCGCGTATTGGCAATGAATTCCAGCAGGAAGCGTACTGGCAAATTGTCGACACAGGTGTAGCCTGCGTCTTCGAGCAGACGCAGTGCTACCGATTTGCCTGAGCCCGAGATACCTGTGATTAATACAACTTTCAACATGGTTAGAGGGGCGCTCCGGTGAGCGGGGCACAGGAGGTACCCCGCGGACTTTTTCATGTAACGCTGCTCTGTCAGTTGACGGGCAGGTGTTATTCGTTGCGGCTGTTTTCCATAATGGCAAGCGCCTGGCGTTCTATAAAGTCGCCCATGGTATCTATGCCGCGCAGTGCGAGTATGGTGTTTCGCACTGCCGCTTCGACCAATACGGCGAGGTTACGGCCCGCAGCCACTTGCAGCATGACTCGACGTATGCCTATGCCTAGTATATCTTCGGTTTGGTCCTGGACGGGTAGCCGCTCGAATGCATCAGGTGTTGATCGGATCAGGTGCACGATCAGTTTGAGATTCATTTTACGTCGAACTGAAGTTTCTCCGAAAATGGTGCGGATATCGAGCAGACCCAAACCGCGTACTTCGAGAAGATTTTGCAGCAATGCCGGGCACTGCCCTTCAATGACGTTAGGTGCCGTGCGCGAGAGTTCGACGGCGTCATCTGCTACCAGACCATGCCCTCGCGATATGAGCTCGAGTGCGAGTTCGCTTTTGCCCAGGCCTGATTCGCCCGTGATCAGCACGCCTACGCCCAGTACGTCCATGAAGACGCCATGCACGGTGGTGCGGGGCGCCAGCCGTTTACCCAGGTAAATACGCAGCAGGTCGATTAGCTGTGCCGCCTCAATGGAGGTGGACAGCAAGGGTATTTTCTGTTCATCGCAAAACTGAATGAGGTCGTCTGGTGGGCGAATATTTTCGGCCAGCAACAGGGCAGGCACCCCGCCAGTTACCAGGTCATCCAAGTGGTGAATACGTCTTTTGGCATCGAAGCGCTCGTAATACGAGAGCTCTTCGCGGCCGAAGACTTGTATGCGTGAAGGGTGGATGAGGTTCAGGTGACCCACCAGGTCGGCCGCTGCCATGCCCAAGTCTGGGATAAGCCGATGTGCGGCCATTTGCCCCGCGATCCAGGTGAACGGGATTTTGTCGGCGTTGTCACTGACGAGTTCTTGGATAGTAAGCATGGCCGGCTTGTCAGGAAGGGCTGGTGAGCAGCCTGTGGATGACTTTGGGGTCGGTTTCGGTTGCGAGTGCCTGGCGTAGATGGGCGTCGGACATTAAGCGAGCGATTTCGGCCAGCAGGTCAAGGTGAAGTTGCGTTGCGGTTTCGGGCACGAGCAGGATGAACAGCAGATTGGCCATGCGACCATCTGTTGCGTCAAAGCGCACTGGATCGCCCAGACGGATGAACGCCGCGCAGGGTTCTTTAAGATCTTTGATACGGCCATGCGGAACGGCGACGTGGTGCCCCAGTGCGGTGGACCCCAGGCGCTCACGTGAGATGAGGCTATGGAATACAGCCGTCCGGGCAATACCCTGATTATTCTCGAAAAGCAGACCGGCCTGTTCGAAAGCCCGTTTTTTGCTGGTGGCCGGCAGGTCGAGAACGATATTCGACAGCGGCAAGATACGCGACATTAATTCCATAAACACCGATATTTGAACTGGGTGCCAACGCAATACAGTACCACAAAGCGCGAGGGGTCACGCTCAGACAGCTGACGGTGCATCATGGTGCGGTCGTGCACCTGCTGGCCATGTGGCCTTGGGCCAGAAATGCCTATGGTTTCATCTTGAGTGGTTTGGCGAGCCGCCGCCTGGTTACGACCCTGGTTACCGATGACTAAGGGGGCAAACCAGCGACTGAAAACACAGAGGCCTCAATCACAAGCATGACTGAGGCCCGACGTGGTCTGCTCCTGAGTTCATGCCGTGCTTAGACAGCTATGGACGCAGGCCTGCAGCGCAAGCTATTCGCTTGCTGGTATCTCTAGTTTTTTTACAGGTTGAGGCTGGGTGTAATCTTGCACCTTGCTCTTGTACTTGATGACCTGGCGGTCGATTTTATCGGCCAGCAGATCGATGGCGGCGTAAAGGTTTTCGTCGGTGGCGGCGCAGTGTATGTCTTTGCCCCTCAGACGCATCGTGATTTCAGCCGTATGTTTTAAACGCTCGATTGAGAGTATGACCTGTGTGTCGATAACATTATCGAAATGCCGCGTGACCCTTGCCATTTTGTTAAGTACGTATTCACGTATGGCGGGGGTTAATTCGAGGTGACGACCAGTGATGCTCAGGTTCATAAAAGACTCTCCTTGCAATGGGAATAGGGGTGCGCGGAATGCGCTGAAAGCTGCCTGGTGGTTCTCCTTGTAGTGCGTTGGTAATGATTTCAGTGTATAGAATATGCCAAACAAATCAAGTGGCGCGAGCAGGTTTTTGATAGGACATATGAGATTGCTCAAACATGTATTTGCCATAGCGCCGATGGCGACAGGGGCATGCGCCAGCCGATGCGCCATGGCTTTCGTAAGTGGTTAGCCTGACGCCGTGTGGTGCCGAGCAGTACACAATTACATACGAAAATTCTTGCCTAAATACACTTTGCGTACGGCTTCGTTGTCGATGATCTCGCTGGGGTGGCCATTGGTAAGTACTTTGCCTTCACTGATAATGTAAGCGCGGTCACAAATGCCCAGGGTTTCACGCACATTGTGGTCGGTGATCAGCACGCCGATATTGCGGCCCTTCAGAAAGTGCACAATGCGCTGGATCTCAATGACCGCAATGGGGTCTACCCCTGCAAAGGGTTCGTCCAGCAAGATAAAGCGCGGGTTGGTTGCCAGCGCGCGTGAGATCTCTACCCGACGACGTTCCCCGCCCGACAGCGAAATGGCTGTGTTACGTCGTATATGCCCGATTTGCAGCTCATCAAGCAGCAGCTCAAGGTTTTCGCCGATCTTGGCAGAACTGAGCGAGTGGCCGTATTCGTCGACCTGCAGCTCGAGTACGGCACGAATGTTTTCTTCGACGGTAAGGCGGCGAAATACCGACGCATCTTGCGGCAGGTACGAAAGCCCTAGCCGTGCACGTTTGTGCATGGGCATGCTAGTGATGTCGGTGCCGTCGATCTCGATACGACCGGTATCGGTGGGCACAATGCCCACAATCATGTAAAAGCTGGTCGTTTTGCCGGCCCCGTTAGGGCCAAGCAGGCCTACGACTTCGCCGCTGTCAACCGATAGTGATACATCGTGTACGACGGTGCGCTTGCCGTAGGTTTTGCCCAGGCCCGTCGCACGCAGACTGCCCGGCGTGGCGCTAAGTGGGCGAAGGGCGCCGGATTTCGGCGCATTTGAATGAAACATAGGCAACAGGTGTCAGGCGTTTATTGGGTGGAGGCGGATTTTTTCTTGCACTCAGCAACGGCTGCGTCGGTTTTTGTCTTTGGCTGAGCCACTGAGCGTACACGACCTCCGTGGGCGGCCGATTGTGGCCCTCCGAATGCCTCGTAGGTGCCGGTTTTTTGATGATAAATAACGCGTTCGCCCTTGACGTTGTCAAAGGGCTTGCCACAGACATAGCGCGTTACGACAGCCTGACCAATCATTTCGATTTGTTCTTTTTTCCCATCGTATTCGCCGCGCAGGCCGAGTGCTTCCAAAACTTCAAATTTTTCGGGGTTTTCCTGGCGGATCTTGACCAGCTTGCCTGGCGCAACCGTGGCCGTGCCAAACTGATTGCCATCGGCGTCTTCGTTGAGCACCAGCTTGTCGGCCGTGAGGGTCATGAGACCTCGCGTCATGATGACGTTGCCGGTAAAGACACTTTGCTTCTTGACGTCATCGTAGGTAAGTGTGTCAGAAAGAATAATAGTGTCTGGATCTTGCGCGTCGTCTTTCGACGCGGTGGCAGACGGCGCCTTGCCATTGGGCTGGCCGGCTGTGGGGGCTGCTGTGCCGTGGGTTGGTTGTGCCTCTGTGGCGGACGGCTGGGCGGCTGCGGGGGCAGTGCTGCTCTGGGCCCATGCCAGCCCCGTCATGCAGGCCAGCACGAGGCCGGCAAGGCGGGCCAAATAAGTGGATGAGCGCAATATTGTCATGGTTATTTTTTGCCATTGGCTTTGGAGGAGGACGACTTCGGTTGTGACTCTTCGCCTGATATCTTTACATCAGAGGAAGAAAACACCTGAAGCTGGCGGGTCTTGTTATCGTAGCGCATACCGGTACCGTTCATGGTGGATTTGCCATGAACAACCAGTGCCGGAAGGTTTGTATAGACTACGTCCTGGTCAGGAAGCAGTGTCAACTGATCGCTGGTAACGTCAAGAGGCGGGTTATCGGCATCTGGCATTCTGTGTATATGGGCATGGCCTTTCATGATAATGCGTGTTGCCTTATCGCTTGCATTGTCATCCATGACGGCGGTGTCTGAAGTGCCGACCGTAATGGGTGAGCCCGGCTGTTGCCCTATGGCGCGAACATGCGTTATTTCGTACGAGTCATCATCAGGGAAGTGGTGCATCTCGTCGCCTTCGAGCCGATTTATGGCCACACCGTGTTCGTCGGTACGCACCATGAAAAAATTGGTGGCCCAGGCGTCAGGCTCGTGGGTAACCCGTCGTGGCGGTTCGAAGGTGATGGCGCGTTGTGCGTAGTCGGCGGCCCACCACGTACCCGCCACCAGGACAAGAAGCAGAAAAAGGGCAACCAGGGCTGGGGCGCGTTCTTTCATGAGCTATTGGATCGCTCCGCTCATGGACATCGCATTGGGTGTAAAAAAGACGCCAAGCTTGCCTTGTGCTGCCAGGATAAGGTCGCAGCATTCGCGTGCTGCACCAGCCCCCCCTTGCAGTGACGATACCCAGTGTGCTGTTTGCGTTATATAGGCGGGAGCATTGGGCACGCTGGCGGCGAACCCGGCCCGCTGCATGGCGGCCAGATCAATGATGTCGTCGCCCATATACCCGGTTTCGGCCAGTGTGCAGCCATGGCTTTGGGCAAGCTCTGTCAGGGCCTGTGCCTTGTCGCGCACGCCCTGTTGCACCAGCGGGATACCCAGTTCGGCTGCGCGCCGGTCAACAATAGGCCCCTCGCGGCCCGTGATGAGCGCAACGGTAATGCCGCTTTCACGTAGCAACCGTAGGCCATGCCCGTCCAGGGCATTGAAGCGTTTTATCTGCTCGCCGTGCTCACCGTACCAGAGGCTACCGTCAGTGAGAACGCCATCTACGTCGAACGCCATGAGTTTGATCTGGCGGGCACGGGCGACGACGGCAGGAGCCACTTTGGCGAGAATCAGGGCTTCGACGGGATGAGAAATATGAGAGAGAGTCATTAAAGTACCTTGGCCGCGAGCAGGTCATGCATATGTAAAGCACCCAATAATAGCCCGGCTTCATCGACCACGAGCATTTGGCTGAGTTGCCCGGCATCCATGAGCGTGGCGGCTTCGACGGCAAGAGAACCCGGCGGAATGGTTTTGGGATGGGCCGTCATGCCGTCGGCAACCGTCAGCGTGCGGATGTCACCTTGTTTGACGATGAGGCGGCGCAAGTCACCGTCGGTGAATATACCAACCGGTTTTCTTTCTGCGTCTACGACGATGGTCATGCCCATGCCTTTGGCCGACATTTCTTCGAGCGCGTTGGGGATGGCCGTATGTGCGTGCACAATGGGCAGTGCATCGCCTTTGCGCATAACGTCGCGTACAAACGTGAGCAAACGGCGACCCAGCGCGCCGCCAGGGTGGGAACGGGCGAAATCTTCACGACTGAAGCCGCGCGCTTCCAGACAGGCCACTGCCAGCGCATCGCCCAGAACCAGTGCGGCTGTTGTACTGGCCGTAGGGGCCAGGTTCAGTGGACACGCCTCTTGCGCCACATGGGCGTCAAGGTGCAGGTTAGCGTTGCGGGCCAGTTCGGAGTCGGGGTGACCCGTTATGGCGATAAGGCGAGCCCCCATGCGTTTGGTGATGGTAAGCACAGTGATGAGTTCACGCGCTTCGCCTGAGTAGGAAAGCGCCAGAACGATGTCTTGCCGTGTCAGCATGCCAAGGTCGCCGTGAATGGCCTCGGCGCCATGCATGAAAAAAGCCGGTGTTCCGGTGGAGGCCAGCGTGGAGGCGATTTTTCGACCAATATGGCCAGACTTGCCTATGCCGGTGACGACCACCCGCCCCTGACACGCCAGTATCATGTCGACGGCTTCTTCAAACGTGCCATTGAGGCGTGTATCCAGGGCTTGAAGTGCCTGGATTTCAATGGCGAAACTGCGGTGGGCCGAGGCGAGAATATCGCCTTTGGCGAGCGTGGGGTTTGGTTCCATCCACCGATTTTAAACAATACTTTAATACCGTGCGCGTATCATTTAGAGGGA
This sequence comes from Alcaligenaceae bacterium, assembly GCA_013416395.1. Classification (GTDB taxonomy): domain Bacteria; phylum Pseudomonadota; class Gammaproteobacteria; order Burkholderiales; family Burkholderiaceae_B; genus Allopusillimonas. Next base: position 179,194 of record JACCEP010000001.1, on the reverse strand, counting down.
TACTGGCTGTGGCCTTCAGATGGCTGGCAGAAACCTGCTCGCAGTAGCCGGTAACTTGGTAAACTGCGTGTAATGCCGGAAGCGTATAGTGTGGGCTTCCGGCTTTTTTCTGTTTCTGGCAAAGCAAATGCATACTGATCCTGCAGACTACGTACGCAAAACCATACGTAGCGTACCCGACTGGCCGAAGCCCGGCGTCATGTTCCGAGATATTACTCCCGTGCTCCAGGATCCGCGTTCCTTTCGCGTACTGGTCGATCTGTTTGTGTACCGTTACATGCGGCACCGTCTTGATCTGGTGGCGGGCGTGGACGCCAGGGGTTTCATCCTGGGGTCGGTGCTGGCTTACGAGCTAAATTTGGGCTTTGTACCTGTTCGCAAAAAAGGCAAGCTGCCGTTTCGTACCGTTGCCGAAGAATATACGCTCGAGTACGGAAATGCGTCGGTCGAAATGCACACTGACGCAGTGCGGCCAGGGCAACGCGTGCTGCTTATTGACGATTTGATTGCGACGGGCGGCACCATGGTGGCGGCGTCCAAACTGTTGCAACGTCTTGGCGCCAATGTTATTGAGGCCGCAGCCATTATCGATCTGCCTTATCTTGGCGGATCCAAAGCCTTGAAAGAAACAGGCCTTCCGTTGTATACGGTATGTCAGTTTGATGCGGCAGACAGCGCCGACTGCACGACCCAAGACGAATAAGAAGAACAGGGCGCACACGCGGCTTGACTGCGTGTCGTGCCAACAGCGTCGCCCACAAGCGGCGCAATAGATTGTCGTCCGCGCATGCGCGACAACTTTCTCCGACCGGTGCTGTCGCGATGGGCAGCACCGTTTTTTTTGCCCGAGGGCGCACCATGCGCCTGCCGCTGGCCTTTTAATGTTAGATCAGTACGCGCTCTATGCCGCCCTCGTTGGCATCACGCACGTAATTGGGCAACCAGTCGGCGCCCAGTATGTGACGCGCCATTTCGACCACGATGTAATCGGCGTCCATGCCGGTATCCTGCTCATAACGCGACAAACCCTGCAGGCACGAAGGACAGGATGTCAGCATCTTGATTTCTCCGCTATAACCGTCTTCGCGCAGCGTGGCCGTATTTTTGGCCAGCTCTTCTTCTTTGCGAAAGCGTACCTGCGTTGAAATATCTGGCCTTGATACCGCCAGCGTGCCTGACTCACCGCAGCAGCGGTCGGTCTTGATCGCCCCTTCGCCCACCAGGCTCTTGACGGTTTTCATGGGGTCTTGCAGTTTCATGGGCGAGTGACAGGGGTCATGGTACATGTAGCGTACGCCTTTCACATCATGCAGTTGTATGCCTTTTTCGAGCAGATATTCATGGATATCGATCAACCTGCAGCCCGGAAAGATTTTTTCAAACTCGTAACCGGCCAGCTGGTCGTAGCAGGTACCACAACTTACGACAATGGTTTTGATGTCAAGGTAGTTCAGTGACGTGGCCATGCGTGAAAACAGCACGCGATTGTCGGTAATAATCTTCTCGGCTTTGTCGGTCATGCCGTTGCCGCGCTGTGGGTAGCCACAGCACAGGTAGCCGGGCGGCAGCACAGTTTGTACGCCGGCATGCCAGAGCATGGCCTGCGTGGCCAGCCCCACTTGTGAAAATAAACGTTCAGAGCCGCAGCCAGGAAAATAAAATACGGCCTCGGTGTCGGGAGAAGTGCGCGCCGGATTACGGATAATCGGTATGTAGCTGGCATCTTCGATGTCCAGCAGTTTTCGTGCGGTCTGTTTGGGCAGGCCACCCGGCATCTTTTTGTTGATGAAATGGATAACCTGTTCGCGTATGGGCGCCTTGCCCACGGTGGCGGGCGGGTGATCAGCCTGTTTGCGCGCAGGGCGGGCAAGCAAGTCGTGAGCGATCCGCTGTGCCTTGTAACCTATGCCTATCATGCCTTTGCGCGTGGCGTTGATAACACGCGGGTCTTTGGCGTTCAGGAAGAACATGGCGGCAGTGGTGCCGGGGTTGAATGATTTTTTATTCATTCGACGCAGCAGTGCACGCATCTCCATCGAGACATCGCCAAAGTCAATGTCGACCGGACAGGGGTTGTAGCATTTGTGGCAAACCGTGCAGTGGTCGGCCACGTCTTCAAATTCTTCCCAGTGCTTCAAACTGATGCCGCGACGCGTCTGTTCTTCATACAGAAAGCCTTCAATCAGCAAAGAGGTTGCCAGAATTTTGTTGCGCGGCGAGTAAAGCAGGTTGGCACGAGGTACGTGGGTTGCACACACAGGCTTGCACTTGCCGCAACGCAGGCAGTCTTTGATGGCGTTCGAAATTGAACCGATCTCACTGCGTTGCATGATCAGTGATTCGTGACCCAGCAAATTGAAGCTGGGCGTCCAGGCATGGCGCAGGTCTGCGCCTGGCAGCAGTTTGCCCGCGTTGAAGTGGCCGTTGGGGTCAATGCGCTGCTTATAGCCCTGAAAGGGGGCGAGTTCTTCTTGCGTCAGATATTCGTATTTGGTCAGGCCTATGCCGTGTTCGCCCGAGATGACGCCATCAAGACTGCGTGCGATTTGCATAATGCGGGCGACCGCCTCATTGGCTTCGCGCAGCATCTCGTAGTCGTCAGAGTTGACGGGGATATTGGTGTGTACGTTGCCATCGCCGGCATGCATATGCAGAGCAATAAAAACGCGGCTTCTTAGAACCCGGTCATGAATGGCCTGGATCTCGGCCAGAATGGCGGCGTGATCAGCCCCGGCAAAGCAGCGCTCCATTTCGGCGCGCACTTCGGTTTTCCAGGAAACCCGAATGGTGTGATCTTGAACAATGTCGAAGACCGTAGCATCGGGCTGGCCTGACAGGCGTTCTTGCAGGGCTGGCAGTGTGGTTGTTAGGCCAAGAGCACCGAGCGTATCGAGGGCGTCGGCCAGTGGCAGGTCAAGATTGTTCAGCAGCCAGTGCCAGCGCTGGCCCACCTGCGTCAGCGCCGTGTGTGCGTCACGAGTTCGGTCGGCAAGGGCTTCTTCGTGGGCCTGGTCAGCGCCGTCGTCAACCGTGATCTTGCCGACAGGTAGTTCACCCTGCAGAAACGTATCGAGTTCATCCAGTAGCCGCAGTTTGTTGCGGGTGGACAGTTCGATGTTGATGCGTTCAATGGCGTCGGTGTACTCGCCCATGCGGGCCAGCGGAATAACGACGTCTTCGTTAATTTTGAAGGCATTGGTGTGGCGTGCGATGGCTGCCGTGCGTGCGCGGTCAAGCCAGAATTTTTTGCGCGCCTCGGGGCTTACCGCCACAAAACCCTCGCCATGGCGTGAGTTGGCAATACGAACCACTTCACTGGCTGCCAGTGCCACTGCGTCTGCGTCGTCGCCCACGATATCACCGATGAGCACCATTTTGGGCAGGCCGCCGCGCTTGCTTTTGGTGGCATAACCCACGGCGCGCAGATAGCGTTCGTCGAGGTGCTCCAGCCCGGCCAGAATGGCACCGCGTTCACGGCCCGGGCCGTCAAGGTAGTTTTTGACTTCGACAATAGATGGCACGGCATTGCGCGCCTGCCCGAAAAACTCCATACAGACAGTACGCGTATGGGCCGGCATGCGATGCAGAATCCAGCGCGCCGAGGTGATCAGGCCGTCGCAGCCTTCTTTCTGGACCCCAGGCAGGCCCGCAAGAAATTTGTCTGTAACGTCTTTGCCCAAACCGACTTTGCGAAAGCGCGAGCCTTCGACGTTAAGCTCTTCTTGGCGCAGCAGCACGGCACCCGGTGTGGCAGCGCCATCAAACCATTTGAGCTCGAAGCGGGCTTGGTCGACATCGTGGATTTTGCCCAGATTGTGGTCGAGGCGGGTAACCTCAAGCCAGTTGCCCTGTGGGTCAACCATGCGCCACCAGGCGAGGTTGTCGAGGGCTGTGCCCCATAGCACTGCTTTTTTGCCACCCGCATTCATGGACACGTTGCCGCCCACACAGGAAGCGTCGGCCGAGGTGGGGTCAACGGCGAATACATGGCCGGCCGCTTCGGCGGCTTCGGCGACACGGCGCGTAACCACACCGGCGCCCGTCAACACAGTGCGCACAGGCTGCGCCACGCCAGGCAGCGTGGTGGCCTCGACCGGCCCGATGGCATCAAGTTTTTCGGTATTGATGACCGCAGAAAGCGGTGTGAGTGGAATGGCGCCGCCTGTGTAGCCGGTGCCGCCTCCACGCGGGATAATGGTCAGCCCCAGCTCAATACAGGCCCGCACCAGTGCGGCCATTTCATTTTCATGATCGGGGGTAAGCACCACAAAAGGGTATTCAACCCGCCAGTCAGTGGCATCTGTAACGTGTGACACGCGCGACAGGCCATCAAACTTGATGTTGTCTTTGTGGGTAATGCGCGAAAGCACACGCACCGCCAGTTTGCGCCGCTGACGTGTTTGCTCGAACAAGGCTTCGAAATCTGCCACGGCGGTGCGTGCAGCATGCAGCAGGCGTGCCACCTTGCTGTCGCGATCGGCAACCTCGGCATTGCGACGCTGGTCAATGGCGTTGAGCCGGTTTTCAAGTACTTCAACCAGCAAATGCAGCCGCTTGGGGTTGTTGAGCAAGTCGTCGAACAGGTACGGGTTGCGCCTGACCACCCAGATATTGCCCAGCACCTCGAAGAGCATGAGGGCGGAGCGCCCTGTGCGGCGCTCGCCGCGCAACTGGCAAATCAGTTGCCAGGACTCTTCACCCAGCAGACGATGAACAACCTCGCGATCTGAGTAAGACGTATAGTTGTAGGGGATTTCGCGAAGGCGGGCTGCGGTCTGGGAGACGTCAGCGGCTAACAGGTGGCTGGCTAGGGGGGCGTTCATGAGCGGAGAAAAAAAGAGAACCCTTAAAGACGCAGTGTACGGGGAACTGCGTTTTTAATCTATTGGAATGTCTGCAATCTGGCTGTAGGCGTGGCTTTGCGGGCAAGGTTGCTAAGCATCGGTAGCTGGTGCCGTGGTTGGCAGGAGGTTTGGCCATTGCTAAAACGTGGTTTAAATCTGTTGCGGGAAGATCCACAGTAGCCCAGCAGTCATGACCAGATAACGCATAAATTTACCGATGGCGATATACACCATGCTGCGCCAGAAGGGCATGCGCAACCAGCCTGCCACCGCGCACAGCGGGTCGCCCACCACAGGCAGCCACGAGAAAAGCAGTGCAGGCGGGCCCATGCGTTTTAGCCAGTACCCAATGTAATCGTGCCACCGCCCACCGGCCTTGGTGCGCGGCTGGTAAGGGTGTTTTTCTCGCCAGCGTTCATAGGCTTTGTCGGCACCCAGCCCCATGGCGTAACTGATCGCGCCACCAATCGTGTTGCCGGCTGTGGCCACCAGTACGGCCGGCCAGAACATATCAGGCGCAATCTTTACATAGCCGAACACGGCGGGCTCGGAGCCCAGCGGCAAGAGTGTGGCAGATATCAGGCTGACGAAGAATATGGCGCTCAGGCCTACACTTGGCAACGCGAACGTTGCCAATAGCCAGGTAATTGATGCATGCAGCCAAGCTTCCATAGCGCGCTAGTGTAATGGTATTCTGTCTGACTTGAGCTTTTTCTTGAGCGCTTTTGCTCCGCGCCGTTCTCATCGCCCCTCATACATGTCTACCGACTATCTAAAGCGCATACTTACCTCCAAGGTTTACGACGTTGCGGTCGAGTCTCCGCTCGATCTGGCCAGCCAGGTTTCTGCCCGTATCCAGAACACCGTGTTGCTGAAACGCGAAGATACCCAGCCCGTTTTCAGCTTTAAACTGCGCGGGGCCTATAACAAAATGGCCAACCTGTCCGCCGCCGACCTCAAGCGCGGTGTTATCGCCGCATCGGCCGGCAACCATGCTCAAGGGGTTGCGCTGTCAGCCAAACGTCTGGGGTGCAGGGCAGTTATCGTCATGCCCGTTACCACGCCTTCGGTCAAAATTGATGCTGTGCGTGCGCTGGGTGGCGAAGTGGTGTTGTTTGGTGACAGCTTTACTGATTCTGCCGCGCATGCCAAAGAGATCGAAAAGAAAGAAAAACTCACCTTTGTGCACCCCTTTGATGACCCTGATGTCATTGCCGGGCAGGGTACGGTCGGCATGGAAATTCTGCGCCAGCACCCGGGGCACATCGATGCCATTTTTGTTGCCATTGGCGGCGGGGGCCTTATAAGCGGCGTGGCGGCGTATGTAAAGCAACTGCGACCAGATATTAAAATTATTGGTGTGCAAACCTTTGACTCAGACGCCATGATCCGCAGCATTAAGGCCGGCAGGCGTATTACGCTTACCGACGTTGGGCTTTTTTCAGACGGTACGGCGGTAAAGCAGGTGGGGCTTGAAACCTTCAAGCTGGCCCGCGAGTACGTCGATGACTACGTACAGGTCGATACCGACGCCATCTGTGCCGCAATCAAAGACGTGTTCCAGGATACCCGTAGCGTACTTGAGCCCGCCGGGGCGCTGGCGCTCGCCGGGGCCAAGCGTTACGCTGCGCTCCACAAATGGAAAGGCAAAACGCTGGTTGCTATTACCTGTGGTGCCAACATGAATTTCGACCGCCTGCGCTTTGTGGCAGAGCGGGCCGACGTTGGCGAGGCGCGCGAAGCTTTGTTTGCGCTCTCCATACCTGAGCAGCGCGGCAGCTTTTTGCGCTTGTGCGAGGCAGTGGGTGATCGCAGTGTTACCGAGTTTAATTACCGCATTTCCGAAGCCGAGCAGGCACATGTTTTTGTAGGCCTGCAAATACGCTCAGAGGCCGAGCAGCATAAGCTGGCTGCCAATTTTCAGAAAAAAGGCTTTCCTACGCTTGACCTGACGGGCAATGAAATGGCCAAAACCCACCTGCGCTACATGGTGGGGGGGCGTTCGGTACTGGCCAAGCATGAAATGTTGTTTCGTTTTGAGTTTCCTGAGCGTCCCGGCGCACTCACAAGGTTTCTTTCCAACATGAGCCCCAACTGGAACATCAGCCTGTTCCATTACCGCAACCAGGGCGACGACTACGGTCGTATTCTGGTGGGTATACAGGTTCCGCCCGAAGACAAAAAAGAGTTTCGGGCATTTCTTGATGGTCTGGGCTATACCTACTGGAACGAAACCGATAACCCGGCATACAAGCTGTTTTTGTAGGCTGATCGGCAGCAAACTCCTGTGTAAAACCAAGAGTCGCTCTTTTTGTCGTATTCAGCCTCGCATTGAGCGGCGAGGCCGGATAGCGTAGCGAGTTAACGGGTGGCGGGGTTTCAGCTTGCCGACCCGCCATTTAATAGTGCGCGTACCGGTGCTAGCATTTGATTCAATTGTTCAAACGCAGCCTCGCGCTGGGCATCCAGCCGTTGGGCCTGCTCTAGCGTGCATTCGGTAAATTTCAGCTTCTCGCCGGGCAGGCATTGCGCAACCAGCGGCAGGTCAACGGTGGCAACATGGCCGATCTTGGCATAGCCGCCTGTGGTCTGCCGGTCTGCCATCAAAATAATAGGTTGCCCGTCGGCCGGCACCTGGATGGCGCCAAAACCGGTTGGCTCAGACAGCAACTGGGTCGCTTGCTTCAGTGGCAATAATGGCCCCTGCAGCCGATAGCCCATGCGTTCGGAATCAGGGCTGACGCGGTACTCGGCTGAAAACAAGGTGTCTATGGCTGCCTCGGTAAACAGGCCAGTATGAGGGCCGCGCAGTAACCGCAAGGCCGCACGCGGCTGCAGGCCGAGTATGGCGGGCAGGTATATTTTTATGTGCCAAAGCTCGCGGTCCAGGGCTTGCAGGTCGTGCTGCTGCAGCGAGCGGCGTAGCGTCAGCGTATCGCCTTTTTTTAGCGCCCGCCCATCAAGCCCACCAAAGCCGCCACGTACATAGGTGCTGCGACTGCCCAGCACAGGCAGAATCTCTACGCCACCATGCCATGCCAGATAAGCGCGAACGCCTGATTGGCGCGCACCGAACGTCAGCCTGTCACCGGCGCTTACGACCAGAGGGCGGTCATTGGGTACAGCCTGCCCGTTAAGAGACGGGCTTAATCTTGCGCCACTGATGGCGATGCAGGCGGGCGCATCAAAGTGCAGTTCAGGCCCGGTCAGTGTGATTTCGAGCGTGGCTTCGTCGGCGTTGTTGCCCGCCAGCAAATTGGCAAGACGATGGGCACGCGTGTCCATGGCACCGCTTACAGGTACGCCCAGGTGCTGATGACCCAGACGGCCACTGTCCTGGAATGTGGACAGCAGGCCCGGTTTGATTACCGTAATGCTCATGACTGGCCACCCTTAATCGCAAGAAACTCCTCGGCCGACACAGGAATAAACCGCAGCATGTCGCCAGGAGAGAGCAGCGTGGGCGGGTTTTCAACGGGGTTGAACAGCGTAACAGGCGTTGCGCCAATAATATGCCAGCCGCCGGGCGAGGCATTAGGGTAGATCATGGTTTGGCGGTTGGCGATGGCGACGGAGCCCGCCGGCAGTCGCGTGCGGGGTGTGGGCCGACGCCCTATATCGAGCCGGGCATCATGCACGCCCAGATAGGGGGCGCCGGGTGCAAAACCCAGCATAAAGACATAGCAAGGCTCTGCACTGTGCAGGCGTATGACTTCGTCGGTGCTCAGGCCCGTATGCGCGGCCACGTCGGCCAAGTCAGGGCCATACTCTGCGCCGTAGCAGACGGGTATGTCCACTTGCTTTCCGTGTGTGGCCGTGACTTCGTCGGCGAGTTCGCTGGCGAGTACCTGCTCGATTTCGCTGGTGAGCCGGCTCAGGCTATTGCCACGGTCGGCGACTTGCGGCTGATAGTGCACAGCCAGCGTGGTAAAGGCAGGAACAATATCGGTAACGCCCAAAAGGTTAGCCTGTCGCAGTGCCCAGGCTGCAGCGGCGCAACGCCTTCCGACGGCAACATCAATGATGTCGCCAAAAGTGAGTATGAGGCAGCGGTCGCCCTGCGGGGCGAGCGCCCATGGCGGGCAGGCGTGTTTTGTCGCTGCAGGCATGGGGGTCTCCATTCGTTATTGTTTAATGCGCGCGTCAGATATTGTGCCTGATTTTAAGGCAGCGGGGCTTGATCGGCATGCCCAATGTGCCCTCGTGCCCGCCTGGCTGTCTTTAGTGCATGCGCCGCAGCGGGCTGCCTATGCAAAGGCTGTTTGGCTAGCGGGCTGTGCTCAGACGCGAAGAAGGGAAGATAAGCGAAAACGTGCTGCCAGCCCCTAGCCGGCTGTGTATGGTTAATTCGGCGTTGTGACGCAGGGCCACGTGTCTTGTGATGGCAAGGCCCAGACCGGTGCCGCCGGTGGCACGTGAACGGCCACGATCTACACGGTAGAAGCGCTCCGTCAGGCGAGGGATGTCTTGGGCGGCAATGCCGATGCCGGTGTCCTGGACGCTGTAACAGGCGTGGCCATCTTCAGTCATAAACCAGCTTACGGTAATGGTTCCGTCTTTAGGGGTGTAGCGAATGGCATTGGTCAGCAGGTTGGAGACGGCTGAGGCCAGTTCGGTTTCGCTGCCGGTCACGCAGATATCGTGGGCGATGTTCTCTACAAACACGTGCTGCCCACCCGACAAAATACGCGCTTGTTGCAGGGCTTCGTGTACCACCTGACCAAGCTGGATGGGTCGTCCGCCCGCTTGCGGTGATGATTCAAGCGCCGAGAGTGTCAGCAGATCAGCCACAATGGCCTGCATGCGCTGAGCCTGCTCCAGCATCAGCCGCTGGTAGTGGTCGCGCTGCGCCTGGCTGAATGCCTCGGGCGGCATGTCGCAAAGGGTTTCCAGAAAGCCTGCCAACACCGTAAGCGGCGTGCGTAATTCGTGCGACACGTTGGCGACAAAATCTTTGCGGGTGGTTTCCAGCTTTTCGACTTGTGTCACGTCGCGGGTTACCAGCAGAAACTGGCCTACGCCATATTGGGTCAACTGTGCCAGCAGGCTTTTTTCGTGTCCGTCGTAGGTAAGATGCAGCAGCACGGGGCCTGGCCATGTGTTCTGGCGGGCGTAGCGTGCAAACTCAGGCTCGCGCAAAATGTTCAAAATACTGTGGTTGCGGTCGGTTTCCAGGTTTAACCCAATGTGCTCGCTGGCAGTTTGATTGCACCACGTTACCTGCATGGCCTCGTCGAGTGTGATGGCACCATCGGGCAAGGCCTCAGCTGCCTGCATCAGGCTGTCGAGATTACGCTTTAGCAGATCCATTTCGCGCGTCGAGTTGCGCAGCTTGCGATAAATAGGCGCCAGAATATCGTCCCATGGGCCCACAGAGGGCGGGGGCGGGTCATCAACGTTTTTTACCCAATGGGCGATGCGTGACAACTGCCAGCCGCTGACCAGTATCATGATCAGCAGACCGAGCGAGAACAAACCCCAGCCAACCTTGGGCCCCAGCCATGAACCGACAAGCCAGCCTAATAGCGCCCAGGCGCCGATGGAAAACAAGGTTTTGGTCATGACTTCATATCTCTGGAACCACCGCAGCCATGGGGCATGTGTTTGTTCAGTCTTTTTTTACAGGGTTTGCAGTAAAGCGGTAGCCCGCGCCACGAACGGTTTCTATACGGTTATCGTGGCCGCCGGGCTCCAGCGCCTTGCGCAGACGTCGAATATGCACGTCTACCGTACGTTCTTCGACGAAAACATGGTCACCCCAGACTTGGTCAAGAAGCTGCGCACGTGAGAACACTCTTTCAGTGTGCGTCATGAAAAAGTGTAGCAGGCGGAACTCGGTGGGACCCACGGTGAGCGCCAGGCCATCACTGGTAACCCGGTGGGTGGTTGGGTCAAGGGCAAGTGTGCCCATTGTAATAATGTCATCAGTTAACTGGGGGGCCCGTCGGCGAAGCACCGCCTTAATGCGTGCCACCAGTTCTTTGGGTGAAAAGGGCTTGGTAATGTAATCGTCGGCACCCGCCTCCAGGCCTTCGACCTTGTCATGCTCAGCCCCTTTTGCGGTCAGCATGATAACCGGTACATTGCGGGTGCGTTCATCGCTGCGCAACGTGCGCGCCAGTGTAATGCCCGAGGCGCCTGGCAGCATCCAGTCAAGCAGTATCAGGTCGGGTAGTTCGGCCCTGATGAGCGTCTGTGCCTGTTCGGCATCGAAAGCGCGCAATACCTTGTGCCCGGCAAACGATAGATTGACCGAGATCAGTTCCTGGATGGCGGGTTCATCTTCTACGACAAGGATTGTTGTGCTCATGGTGCGGGATGATAGTAGTTTTTCATGACATGCATCATATGTCGCGAATATGTCAGGTTTGTGAAAATGGAGCCGACTTTCAATAATGATGTACGATTATCTAATCATGCAAAATACCACTTCTTCCCCAGAAGACCGGGCCCGGTCCGAAGGCGCGGCTGCCGACGCCGTCAATCGCTTTTCTGCCGAGGGTGCGTCCACGCATCAGCAGGCCAGCACGCACTTTGGTTTTAAAACGGTTGCAGAAGGCGAAAAGGCCAGCAAGGTTGCCGAGGTGTTCCATTCGGTGGCAAGTCGCTACGACGTCATGAACGACCTGATGTCGGGCGGCCTGCATCGTATCTGGAAGGCGTTTACCATCCGTCAGGCTGATGTACGTTCGGGCATGAAGGTGCTCGACATTGCTGGCGGCACCGGTGATCTGGCACGTGCGTTTGCCAAGCGTGCCGGTCAAACCGGCGAGGTGTGGCTCACTGACATTAATGAGTCTATGTTGCGGGTTGGCCGTGACCGGCTGGCTGATCGGGGCATGCTTTTGCCCGTATCTGTCTGCGACGCCGAGAAGCTGCCGTTTCCCGATGCGTATTTTGACCGGGTCAGCGTAGCCTTTGGCCTGCGCAACATGACCCATAAAGAGCATGCACTGGCCGAAATGCGTCGCGTGCTCAAGCCGGGTGGCAAGCTGCTTGTGCTAGAGTTCTCCCACATTGCGCGGCCTCTGGCTCCAGTCTACGACTGGTACTCGTTTAACGTGTTGCCGTGGCTGGGTGGCAAGGTAGCGGGTGACGAAGAAAGCTATCGTTATCTGGCCGAGTCTATTCGCATGCATCCTGATCAGGAAACCCTGGCAGGCATGCTTCGTGATGCGGGGCTGTCACGAGTACGGTATTTCAATCTCAACGCCGGGCTTGTGGCCCTGCATGAGGGTGTCCGGCTCGATTGAACCGGCTCGCGTCTGGTTGCAGGGTTATGCGGCTAGGCAAAACAATATCGTCCTTCCATTCGCGGCGCGCCTGTTCATGCGGGCAATGTATCGTTTGATGCAAAATTCATTCCCACCGCCGCCCGCTTTATGATAATGTTCAGGTTCTCGTAAGGTTGCCGGAGCCTGGCGCATAGTCGTTCTGTTGCTGCCTTACCAAGACCATACATTCAATCTGGTGGCGCGTTGGTATGCGCGCCATATACAGGAGCACTACATGTTTAACAAAGGTTCACGTCTGCTGGCCGCGCTCTTGCTCGTGGTTACCGCTGGCGCCATGCTTACGGTCTCATTCGATGCAGAAGCTCGCCGCATGGGCGGCGGCAGAAGCTTCGGCAAGCAGTCCAGCAATATCATGAAACAGCGTCAGGCTGCGAAGCCGCCTGCCGCCGCCTCCTCCGCACAACGCAGCGCCGCACCTGCCGCTGGTGCTGCAGCTGCCGGTGCCGCTGCAAAAAGCGGCATGTCCCGGTGGCTTGGCCCTCTCGCCGGCATAGCCGCCGGCTTGGGCATTGCGGCCCTGCTTTCCAGCATGGGGCTGTCCGGCGCCTTCCTCGAGTTCATGTCCAGTATGCTGCTCATAGGCTTGGTGGTGTTCGCTGTCATCTTCCTGGTACGCAAACTGCGTGGGGGCATGGCGCGGCCTGCCATGCAGCAGTCCGGCCACGGCGCGCATGGGGCCAGCCCCATGCAACGGCAAGGTCTTGCACAACAAGATCGTGCAGCTACGCCTCCGCTGGCTGCCGTCCCCGCTGCGTCTTCAGTGGCGGCGGTGCCCGCACCTCCCGTAGATGAGTCCTGGTTTATTCCCGGCGACTTCGACACGGCAACCTTTCTGGGCAACGCCAAGGCACAGTTCATTAAAATTCAATCGGTCTGGGACAGCGGCAATCTTGATGAGCTTCGCGACTACATGACTGACGACCTCATTGCCGAGGTCAAGCCAGAGCTCATGCAGCGCGATGCCGGCAATGTCACCGAAGTGGTGCTGCTTAACGCCGAGCTGCTTGGTATTGAAACTGTTTCAGGTGGTCATCTGGCCAGCGTCCGTTACTCCGGCATGCTGCGCGAGTCACCCAATACCGAGGCCTTCCGTTTCGAAGAAGTCTGGAATCTCTACAAGGCTGACGGCGCTGGCTGGCTGCTTGCGGGCATTCAGCAAATACCCCTCGATAACGCCAGTTAAGCCCAGGTGGGCAGGGGCGGGCAAGCTGGCCCATGCCCCTGAAAGCCTGTACAGGGCTGGGCATTGGCGGGTTGTTTGCCAGGGCTCTGCCTGGCCCAGGCGGCAACCCGTTAATCCGTCTGAAGGCGGCCGCACACCTCGTACGGCCGCCTTCAGACCTTATCGTTTTGGTTTGTATCTCTCAGTTGCGTGTAAAACCGTTAAACTTGACGTCTTGCTATACAGGCTAATTCGATTTCGGCACTGCCGCCCGCGCCAAACATGTTTTCTTTGCCTTTTCTGCCCAAACCCGCCCAACTGCCCGTTTCTGCGTTGAACGCTTTGCTTCGGCGCGAGCCGTGGGCGCGCGAACGCCTGGAGCCCCATGCGGGTAAATCAGTGCGTTTCATCGTTGGCCCTGGCATCGTCAATCTGTCTATTCAGGGCTCGGGGTTTGTGGCGGCGTCTGACCCAGCCATTGTTCCCAATGCCACGTTTACCATCCCGGTCGCCAGGCTTGCCAGCCTGCCCGGTGTGCTGCGCAGCCGTGATCCGTCGGCACTAACGGCGTTGCTGCATGTGGAAGGCGACGCGGCGCTGGCTCAGGTGGTTTCTGAGCTGGCACGCAGTTTGCGCTGGGATCTACAAGACGATCTTTCGCGGGTCGTGGGCGATGTGGCCACCGCTCGCCTGGTGGGGGCCGGCAAACTGGCGGCCAGCGGCATGGAGCAGGCCGCCGAACGCCTTGCAGGCAATGTCTCCGAGTATATGACCGAAGAAAGCGGCCTGATGACAGGGCGTGCGGCATTTCAGGGGCTGTCGGCCGATATGCGCTCCATGCTGCAGCGGCTTGAGTTGCTTGAAGCGCGTGTAGGCGCGCTCAACCCCGCCCAGAGGGGCACCCCCTCGGCAAAGGCCTGATACATGTTTATATTTTTTCGTCTTTTTCGCATCGTCTGGGTAGCACTACGCTACCGACTCGATGAGCTGGTGCTGTCCAGTATCAAGCACCCGATGGCCTATAGCCTGTTGCGTGTCGTGCGGTTTGGGCGGGCTCCGCGCACCCCCCGAGGTGTTCGTTTGCGGATGGCGCTTGAAGAGCTTGGGCCAATTTTCGTTAAGTTTGGGCAAGTCCTTTCCACGCGCCGCGACCTCATCCCTCTGGACGTTGCCATTGAGCTTGCTCTGCTGCAAGACAGTGTGCCGCCGTTTCCGTCAGAACAGGCAGCCGCCTCCATTGAGGCCGCGCTCGGGGCATCGCCCTACACGCTGTTCAAGCATTTTGAAACCGACCCCGTGGCGTCGGCGTCGATTGCCCAGGTGCATTTTGCCGTACTCCACGATGGTCGTGATGTCGCCGTTAAAGTGCTCAGGCCGGGCATGCGCGACATTATTGAAAAAGATCTGGCGCTCATGGGTGTTCTGGCCGGGCTGGTAGAGCGCCTGGCTGCTGACGGGCGCAGACTTAAGCCGCGTCAGGTCGTTGCCGAGTTTGATAACTATCTGCATGATGAGCTCGACCTTATTCGTGAAGCATCCAACTGCAGCCAGTTGCGCCGTAACTTTGCGCCCGAAACCGGGCGCGAACACTTGCTTATGGTTCCAGAGGTGGTGTGGGAGTACTGCACCACAACCATCTTTACCATGGAGCGTATGCGTGGCATTCCGGTCAGTCACATGGACCAGCTCAAGGCGGCAGGCATTGATACACGCGAGCTGGGTCGCAAAGGCGTCGAAATATTTTTCATGCAGGTGTTTAGCGATGGCTTTTTCCACGCCGACATGCACCCCGGCAATATTTTTGTGTCTGATCAGCCTGAAAGCCTCGGTCGCTATATTGCGCTCGACTTCGGTATCGTAGGTTCGCTGTCCGAGTTTGACAAAAACTATCTGGCACAAAACTTTCTTGCCTTCTTCCGTCGCGATTATCATCGAGTCGCGCAACTGCATATTGAGTCAGGCTGGGTGCCTGCGACCACACGCGAAGAAGAGCTCGAGGGGGCGGTACGCGCCGTATGCGAACCCTATTTCGACCGCCCGCTCTCCGAAATTTCGCTCGGTCAGGTGTTGCTGCGACTATTCCAGACCTCACGTCGTTTCAATGTCGAGATTCAGCCGCAACTTGTGTTATTGCAAAAAACACTGCTAAATGTCGAAGGTATGGGGCGCGAGCTGGATCCTGAGCTTGATCTCTGGAAAACTGCCAAGCCGTACCTCGAAAAATGGATGCACGAACGGGTAGGGCTAACTGGGGTGCGCAAGCAGCTGGAGAAAGAAGCGGGGCAATGGTCGCAACTTTTGCCGCAGATCCCCAGACTGGTGCACGCGCACCTTAGCAAGCCTTCGTTTGCACCTGAGTTACACTCACAGATGGAGCGCATGCGTCGTACCCAAGAGCAAACCAACCGGCTGCTCATGACCGTGTGCGCTATCCTCGCCGTGGCGGTAGGTGTCGCCATATGGGCCCTTACGCGGGTGTAATAGTCAGGTAATCATTGCTCAGGTAATATTTCCACATACACCCGCAGGCTCGCCCACCCTTTAACACGCCGCCCCAAGCCGCCGGTATACCATACTGGCCTGCGGTGCCCCGGACCAAAGAGAGAATTCCATGCTTTATCCTGAATTATTCAAATCAATGGAAGCCGTGCGTTGGAACATGCACGCCGACATCCCATGGGATGATTTCGACCGTTCCAAGCTTACGGATGACCAGGCATACACCATCAAAATGAATGCCATCACTGAGTGGGCAGCGTTGCCGGCCACTGAAATGTTTCTGCGCGATTTTCGCGATGACAGTGATTTCTCGGCATTTATGTCAATCTGGTTTTTTGAAGAACAAAAGCACTCGCTCGTACTTATGGAGTACTTGCGTCGCTTTTACCCAGATCTGGTGCCTACCGAAGAAGAGCTGCACAAGGTGCGTTTTGAGTTTGATCCGGCGCCGGCCATGGAAACCCTCATGCTGCATTTTTGCGGCGAGATACGTCTCAACCACTGGTACCGCCGCGCGGCTGACTGGCACACTGAGCCGGTCATCAAGGCTATTTACAAAATTGTGGCACAAGACGAAGCACGTCACGCTGGCGCCTACTTGCGCTACATGAAGCGTGCGTTAATGCATCAGGGGCAAGAATACGGTCAGCAGGCACGCATGGCATTTGCCAAAATCGGCGTGTTGATGGCTTCAGCCCACCGTACGCCCCAGGCTTTGCACCCCACCAATCTGCACGTCAATAAAGAACTCTACCCGATGGATACCGTGCAGTCTCAATTGCCGTCCCCGGGTTGGCTTGAAAACTGGCTTGATAACCAGATTCATTTTGATAAAGAATGGGAAGGCAAAGTCAGCTCACGCATTTTGCACAATATGTCTTTGTTAATGGACAACACCTTTAATACGGTGCAAGACCTTAACCGCTATCGCAAACAGCTGAACAAAGATCTGGTTCCTGCTGCCTGAACATACACTCACAAACCTGCCATGACAGCACGTTTTGAATCCAAGATTTTGTCGCGTCAGGCGTGTATCGATGCGGTACGCAGCGGTCGCTTGCCCCGACCGCTTATCTTTACCAATGGTGTGTTCGACATTCTGCATCGCGGCCATGTCACCTATCTTGATGAGGCGGCGCAGTTGGGTGCAAGCTTGATCGTGGCGATCAATACTGACGCTTCGGTGCGGCGCCTGGGCAAGGGTGACGACAGGCCGTTAAACACCCTGGCCGATAGGGCGGCGCTGCTGGCGTCACTTGAAAGTGTCGGGCTAGTAACGTCTTTTGATGAAGACACGCCCCAGGCGCTTATTGAGCAGCTAAGGCCTGATGTCATTGTCAAAGGTGGCGACTACATCATGTCAGAGCTGCCTGAAACGGCCAGCGTTGAAAGCTGGGGGGGGCGTGCAGTAGCCATACCGTTTCGGCACCAGCGATCCACCACGGCTCTATTAAGCAAAATACGGGGCAGTTGAGGGCGCGGTTTGCGGGCTGTAGCGTTTACGGTTTACTGCCGTGCGTCAGCAGTTGGTTGATGGCCACGATGTCGGCGTCAGTCAAAATGCCGCTCGCCGCTTTCAGACGCAGGCTGTCCATGAGCGTGTTGTAGCGGGCCAGCGCAAGGTTACGCTGGGTTTCATACAGTTGCTGCTGGGCATTGAGCACGTCTATGTTTACCCGCACACCCAATTCGTATCCGGTCTGATTGGCCTGTAGCGCGGCCAGGCTGGATTTTTCTGCTGCCTGCAAGGCCTCCACCCGGGCCAGCCCTGACGTAACACCCGAAAAATACCGCTGTGTCGAAGCGACTGCCACACGGCGTGCATCTTCGAGTTCGTAACGCGCCTGTTGCAGGCGTGAGGTTTGCTCTCGTACCGTGGAAGAGATTTCTCCACCAGCGTAAATCGGGATGGATAACTGCAGCCCTATCGAACTGTTGAGTGATCGGGGGCCGCTGCGATCTGGATTAATGCCCTGGTCTGAAGCGCTGCCTGTTTGGGCCTGCAAAGACAGGCGGGGGTAATGATTGCTTTTGGCAATGTCGATTTGCTTTTCAACAATGCGCGTGGCGAGCTCGGCGCGGGCGACTGCAAGGTTGGCCTGTGCTGATTGCGTCGTCCAGTTTTCGAGACGATTGGGCTCGGGGGCGGGCAGTTGGGTACTGGCCGCTAGTTCGGCCAGCTGTTGTGGTCTTTCGGCAATAATGCGCGCCAGCTGATCTTGGGTGACTTGCAGTATATTGCGCGCCAGAATTTCTTGGGCGTTAATAAGATCGAGTCGCGCCTGAGCCTCTTGCGCGTCAGTAATGGTGACGCCGCCGAGTTCAAAGCCGAGCTGGGCCGCCTGCAATTGTGTTTTGATGGCTGACTTTTCAGCCATAAGCGCACGCAGGGTGTCTTGCGCCGCCAGGATATCAAAATACGCTTGCGTGACGCGCAGGATTAAATCCTGGTAGGCCCCAGCCTGAGCCACATCAGCGGAGCTGGCGATGTACTCAGATTGTTTCAGAGAATTCCATGCGCCCAGGTCAATAATGGGCTGGGTGAGTGTCAGTGCCCACAGGGCACGGCGCTCGGTACGATGTCTGTGCAGGCCGCGTGTGCGGCGGGCTTCATCTGCCTGGGCTGCCGTGCTGGCGCTAATATAAGGCAGCAGGCGTGCGCGGGCCTGAGGTACAACTTCTTGGTCTGCCAGGCGGGCAGCGCCTGCGGCGGCATAGATGGGGTCGCGCACTTTGGCCATTTGCCAGACCTCGAGAAGGTCTTGGCCATGACAGAGGGGCAATGTGCCTGCTGACAGCAGCAGGGCCAGCCCGGTGCGTGCAGCCCAGGGGTTCATTTAAAACTTGAAGTGTGACACCGCCACGCCACGAAGCGGCTTGATGACCGTATCGAACAGCTTTTCGGTTTCGAAACTGGCTGCGCTGGTGCGCGTAATGCGACAGGCTGTCATGATGGGGTTTTGACCCACAATGACGACCAGGCGCCCGCCAATGCACAATTGGTACTTGAACGCGTCGGGCAACACAGGCACAGAGCCGGTGACGAGAATGGCGTCGAACTCTGCGGTGCCCCAGCCTTCGTGTGCATCACCGAGCTCAACTTTGACATTGCCAACCTGATTGCGCTGCAGGTTTTCTTGCGCAAACGCGGCAAGACGGCTGTCGACTTCGATGCTGGTTACCTGTTGTGCAAGCTGCCCAAGCAGGGCAGCCTGATAGCCCGAACCTGTGCCGATCTCAAGCACGCAATCAGTGGGTTTGAGCTGCAGCTCTTGCGTAAGACGGGCTTCGAGCTTGGGTGTGAGCATGGTTTCGCGCGTATCAACCGAGTTGATCACCAAGGGCAGCTCGACGTCAGAAAATGCCAGCCCTTGTAGCTGGGCCGGCACAAAACGCTCGCGCGGCACCTGGAAGAGCGCCTGAAGCACGTCTTCATCGAGCACATCCCACGGACGAATTTGTTGCTCGACCATGTTGAACCGGGCCTGTTCGATTTCTGAAAGGGCAGTGACGTTCATAGTGTCTTGAGAAAAACAGAAGAATAGAAATTTTAGTGCAAAGGCGTGTGGTGCCTGTTGCAGGCGCGGCTGCGCCCATCGAAAGCTACTATAGCTTATTTGACTATGGTGCGCGGCACGCCCCGTGTTTCAGGGGCGTTGACGAATAAATATAGCCTGATTGCTTGTGAGCGTGTTTGGGATGGATCAAGTTTGGTCTGGTTGAGGCCACCAGGCGTGAAAATGTTGCACCGGGCCGTGACCACTGCCTACCGATAGATCGCCTGAGCGTGCAATGGCTTTAACCAGATAATCTTTGGCTTGCGCTGCGGCCTCAGGCACACTGGCGCAGCGGGGCAGTAGCGCAGCAAGTGCTGCCGATAGCGTGCAGCCGGTGCCGTGTGTATTGCGGGTTTCAATGCGTCTGCCGGGCAGCTCGATAAGCTTGTCACCATTGTGCAGCACGTCAACCGTATCATTGCCTGGCAGGTGCCCGCCCTTCAAAAATACCCAACGATCGCCATCATCAGCGAGCAGCCGGCGCAGTTTTTCTGCAGCACGTCGCATGTCTTTCAAAGAGTCGACGGGGGAGGTGCCAAGCAGCACGCCCGCCTCAGGCAGGTTGGGTGTAATCATGGTTGCCTGGGGGATCAGGCTTTCTCGCAGCTCATTGACCGCAGCCCGTTCGAGCAGATGGTCGCCGCTTTTGGCGACCATGACGGGGTCGAGCACCAGGTGGGCCGGCCGCCAACGCGCCATGGCGTCGGCAACAGCCCGTATGACAGCCTGCTGTCCCAACATGCCGATTTTGACGGCGTCTATGCGCACATCGGCAAACAGGGTGTTGATCTGTTGCGTGACAAATTCAGCGGGAACAGGCGAAATTTCGGTAACACCCAGCGTGTTCTGGGCGGTAAGGGCGGCAATAACGGCCGTGCCATATGCGCCCAGGGCACTCATGGCTTTGATGTCGGCCAGTACACCGGCCCCGCCTGAAGGGTCTACACCGGCGATCGTAAGCGTGTTGGGAATCATGGCTCTCAGCAATATGCAGTGTGATCAAACATGGAAGAATAATCCATTTCCCCGTCCAGACGCAGGCTTGCCCCTGATTAGCGCGCCGCGTCGAGCAACGTGCACAGGCGTTGGGTGGCGTCGATCAGGCGTGGCCCCGGCCGGAAAAGCTGGTCGGCATTGATGGCATAGACTTTGCCGTCGCGTGCAGCACCCAGGCCCAAGCCCGCCCAACGGCTGCGCAATGCCTGGAGGCGTTGCGTGTCAGTTTGGGGCGTAATAACGACATCAGGTTGTTTCAGCAGCACACTTTCGCGGCTGACTTGTGCGGCTTCAGTCGTGAGGCCTGCGAAGATATTGTTGCCCCCGCAAGCCTTTAACGCATCGTTTAATACGGGATCACTGCCGATGGTGAACAACGGCGGGTCGCCGATCTGGATGAAAACGCTCAGAGGCCTGCGCTGGCCGTACTGGTTACGTAAACTGTCGATGTGCTGCTGCAGCGCCTGCGCCCGGGCGTTGGCGTGGTGTTCCGTGCCAAACAGACGGCCCAGACGCTCGACCTGGTTGGAGATGTCATCCAGGCTGCGTGGCGCTACATAGACGATAGGAATACCCTGGCGGTCTGCCAGGGGTTTGAGCGTGCTGGAGGCGCCCGAAGGCCGCCAGTCGAGGATAATGTCGGGGCGTGCGGCGAAAACAGCCTCGGCGCTGACGCTGATGCCGTCGCCAACCCGCGGTATAGCCAGAGCCTGGCTGGGGAAATCGCTGCGGTCTATGGTGGCCACAATATACTGGCCTGCGCCGGCGGCGTACATGAGCTCAGTAATATGAGGTGCCAGCACCACAGCGCGCTGCGGTGTGGTGCTGGTGCCGGGGACGGCGGAAGTGTCGGAGGCGCCAGGCATGCTGCTGCTGACGGTCGCAACGGCGGGTTGTGCCCGAACCGCCGTGACCTCTTGCCGAAGAAGCTGGCCCTGGCTCTGAGTCTGAGCCAGAGTTTGAGCCTGAACCTGTGCCTGGGCCGAGAAACTGGCCACCACCAGCACGCAGCAGGTCAGGCGTGACGCCGTTGTCCAAGCCGCGTGCAAAATGGTCCTCATCACACTACATCTTCAGCGCGAAGTTTACGAAGACGCTGGAACCTGGCATGTTGTATCCGTAGGCATTTTGGTAATACTTGTCGAAGACGTTGTTCCAGCGTACCTGTACGGCGACGTTTTTACTTACCTCGTAGGCACCCGTCAGGTGGAACAGCCCATACCCGCCAAGGCTGACGGTGTTATCGACGTCTTCATAACGTTTGCCGATAAACTGATACTCAGCCCCCACGTTAAAGGCCCCGATGCGGTGATCGGCGCTCAGGTTGTACACCTGTTTGGCGCGTCGGATCAGCTGTTTGCCTGTGCCGTTGTTGCGCGGCCTCATGAAGTCGGCGCTTGCACGCAGGGTGGTGTCGCCAAACTGCTGCGAAGCGGTAAGCGTTAAACCCCGTATGGTGGCATCGTCAACGTTTTTGGCCGTGCAGTCCCAGGTGACGGGGTCACAGACATAGCCCTCAATAAGGTTGCGGATCTTGTTCTGGTACGCGACCAGCCCGATGCGGGTGGTGTCGGTTGCGTACTGAATGTGGGCTTCGATATTGCGCGACTTTTCGGGCTTAAGATCAGGGTTGCCCTGAAAGCCCCAGTTAAGTGGCGAGTACATGTCGGCAAACGTAGGTGCCCGGAAGCCGGTATTGCCGGCCAGGCCTATCGTCCAGTTGGGGGCAAGGTCAAAGTCATAGCCAAGCCCGCCCGTGGTTTCGTCACCGTAGCCGGTAATGTCGTCATTGCGCACGCTGGCCTGCAGATGGTGTGGGCCGAAATCACCGCGATAAGTAAGGCCGACCGAGTTGGTGTTGCGGCGATTGGTGGTATACGACGATGATGCGCGTGGGCGTTCTTCCAGGCGTTCGAGTATCACGCCAAGTTTCTGGTTCTGGCCCAGCGCGAAATTGTTCTGCCACGCGTAGTTGCGCTGCAGCGTGCCATAAGCGGCGCTATCAGGGCCGTAGCGGCTTTCGCCATAGTCTTTGGAAAACCCATAACGAAGCACACTTTGCCACCATGAGGTAATTTCATTGGTGCTGGTCAGCGTATAGGCCTGCTGGCGCGTCAGGGAGTATGCCGGGTTCGAGAACTCGCCGGCGTCGTAGTCGCCATTTATGTAGCCGTTGTAGGCGGTCAGGCCAATATGCTGGCCGGGTGCCCATCGGTAACCCAGAGAGCCAGAAAGTGCATGCTGGTCGTAGCCGTCTTTGTCAGCGTTGTAGCCAAAGGCATTGTGCCGGTTGGTGGCATTAAACCCCTCACTTTGTGCCTTGCTGGCGGCCAGTGCGTAATCCCAGCCCTGAGCGGCGCCCGAAATACCCGCGCTGGTTTTGAATGTGTCGTAGGTACCCATGCCTATGTTGGCCCAGGCCGACAGCGGACGATCGCCGTCTTTTTTGGTGATTATGTTGATGACCCCGCCCAGGGCGTTGGAGCCATACAGGCTGCTGGCCGCACCACGCACAATCTCGATGCGCTCGACCATGGCCGGGTCAATGGCGTTCCAGGCAATACTGCCGGTTGCATTGCCATTAATACGCATGCCGTCAAGCAATACCAGGGTTTGCTGGGGCGCTGTGCCGCGCAGAAAAACGCTGGTGACGGTCTGAGGGCCACCTTGTGAAGAAAACTGCACACCAGGCTGGCGGCCCAGTATGTCGGCCACGCTGTCGCTGCCCGCTTTTTGCAGTGTTTCGTGATCGATTACGGTGATGTCGCCAATAACATCTTGCTCTGACTGGATCATGCGGCCAGGTGTAACCACGATGTTGTCAAGACTGGGGATGGTGTTGGTCTGCGCAAAGACGCTTGCGGTGGCAAAACAGGACAGTACGGCGAGTGTGTGCCGTTTAATGATGAAAGGCATGATGAACCTGGTAAGACGTGCGTCCCCGCACATCGAAAGCGTAAAAATCGTGACGCGCCAGCGGCGGTGACAGTGACCGCTACAAGAAGGGAATGGCGTGAAACGAACCCAAGGGGTGATCGAGGCCGGTGTCGGGCTGGCATGCAAGCATGCTTACCGTTGCGGGGGCAGCACAGTTTGGCGTTATAAATTAAGCGTCGCTGTTTCCCGTTTACCTTGCTCAGAGCGTTCCAGGCCAACTGTGTGGCGTGGGAGCGGCTGCGACAAGCACCTCTTTCGTGACGAAATATTAACACGGGGCCTTGCGAGGCGAAGCGCTTTCCCCGCATGGCCGGGGCGGTGTCGCGGCATGCCGTCACGGGGTTTGAATGCCTTCAGACATGCGCTTTCTGGCTCTTTGGGTTAGCCATGGGCACCCGGCCAGCATATTGGCCTGGCCGCCTGCAACGGCCACATAGAATAGATTCAGATCGGCCCGCTGGCCGGATCAGCAGGCAGTCCAGACTCTTGAACACTAAAGAATTGTGCGGGCGGCGATACAATAGAGGGCTTCACCCCAAAGCCTAGTCCATTCAGCAGGTATCCCGTGTCCTATCCTTCTTTGCCATATCCCCTCTCCGCTTACACCCACGGTCGCGACTTTGCACGCCTTTTGGCCGAGCGAATTCTGATCCTGGACGGTGCCATGGGCACCATGATTCAGCAGTGCAAGCTGAACGAAGCGGAGTTTCGTGGCAGCCGTTTTGCAGAGCACAGCAAAGACGTCAAAGGTAACAACGAACTGCTGTCGCTGGTGCGGCCAGATATCATCAGTGACATCCACCGCCAGTATCTCGAGGCCGGCGCAGACGCCATCACCACAAATACCTTTGGCGCCACCGCCATTGCCCAGGGTGATTATGGCCTGCCAGAACTGGCGTACGAGCTCAATATACAGTCGGCGCGGCTGGCACGCGAAGCCTGTGATCGTTTCAGCACCCCTGAACGCCCGCGTTTTGTCGTCGGCGCTTTGGGCCCTCAGCCCAAGACGGCCTCTATTTCACCTGACGTCAATGACCCGGGCGCACGCAATGTCACCTTTGAACAGCTGCGCGATGCCTATACCGAGCAACTAAATGGCCTGCTTGATGGCGGTATTGATGTTGTGCTGATTGAAACCATTTTCGACACGCTTAATGCCAAGGCGGCCATTTTTGCGGTTGAAACGGTGTTCGAAACGCGCGGTGTGCGTTTGCCCGTCATGATTTCAGGCACGGTTACCGACGCGTCAGGCCGTATTCTTTCGGGGCAGACCGTGGAGGCCTTCTGGAACTCCATGCGCCATGCTCGCCCCATTACCATAGGCCTGAACTGCGCACTGGGTGCCGCACTGATGCGGCCTTATGTGGCTGAGCTGTCCAAAATCTGCGACACGTATATTTGTGTCTACCCCAACGCCGGCTTGCCCAACCCTATGGCAGAAACCGGCTTTGACGAAACTCCTGAAGACACCTCGTCATTGCTTGAAGAATTTGCGCATTCGGGTTTGGTCAATATGGCGGGCGGATGCTGTGGCACAACGCCAGAGCACATAAAAGCCATCTTCGACAAGGTGGCATCGCTTCCGGTGCGGATTGTGCCTGAAGTGCCCATCAAAACCAGGCTGTCGGGGCTTGAGCCGCTCAACATTGACGCAGACAGTCTGTTCATCAACGTGGGCGAGCGTACCAATGTGACCGGCAGCAAGAAATTTTTGCGCCTGATCCGTGAAGATCTCTATGAGGAAGCGCTGTCTGTGGCGCGTGAGCAAGTAGAAAACGGGGCCCAGATTATTGACGTAAACATGGACGAGGGCATGCTCGACTCGGCCAAGTGCATGCGCCGTTTTCTGAACATGATCGCTTCCGAGCCTGATATTTCTCGCGTGCCCATTATGATCGATAGCTCCAAATGGGAGGTGATCGAGCAGGGCCTGCGCACGGTTCAGGGCAAGGCGGTGGTCAACTCAATCTCGATGAAAGAGGGCGAAGCGCTGTTTCTTGAGCATGCCCGTCTTTGTCGCAAGTATGGCGCAGCCGTTGTGGTTATGGCCTTTGACGAACAAGGTCAGGCCGACAACCTTGAAAAGCGCAAACTTATTTGCGAGCGGGCTTACCGCCTGCTGGTGGATGAGGTTAACTTTCCGCCTGAAGACATTATTTTTGATCCTAACGTTTTCGCCATCGCGACGGGTATCGACGAGCACAACCACTATGCCGTCGACTTTATCGAGGCCACGGGCTGGATCACCGAAAACCTTCCCCATGCCCGTGTATCGGGCGGCATTTCCAACGTCAGCTTCTCGTTTCGCGGCAACGAGGCCATGCGCGAAGCCATCCATACCGTGTTTCTGTATTACGCCATCCAAAAAGGCCTGACCATGGGCATTGTCAATGCCGGTCAGCTGGGGGTGTATCAGGATATCGATAAAAAACTGCTGGATATGGTCGAAGACGTTGTGCTCGACCGTCCTGAACCATTGGGTAAAACCGATCCGGCCGATGAGCTTACCTCCACTGAGCGTCTGGTCGAGCTCGCAGAAAGCGTCAAGGGGTCTGGTGCCAAAAAAGAAGAAGACCTGACATGGCGTGAGCAATCGGTTGAAAAGCGGCTCTCGCACGCGCTGGTGTTAGGCATTACCAATTTTATTGTCGAAGATACTGAAGAAGTGCGTCAGAAGATCGCCGATGCCGGCGGTCGACCCATACAGGTGATTGAAGGCCCGTTGATGGATGGCATGAATATTGTGGGTGACCTGTTTGGCGCCGGCAAAATGTTCTTGCCCCAGGTGGTTAAGTCAGCCCGGGTCATGAAGCTTGCCGTGGCGCATCTCATTCCCTTTATCGAAGAAGAAAAAAGACAGATCGAGGCCGCCGGGGGCGATGTGCGCTCCAAGGGAAAAATCGTTATTGCCACGGTCAAGGGCGACGTACACGACATTGGCAAAAATATTGTGTCCGTGGTGCTCGAGTGCAACAACTATGAAGTCGTCAACATGGGCGTCATGGTGCCTTGCGCCGAAATTCTGGCCAAGGCCAAGGAAGAAAACTGCAATATGGTGGGGTTGTCTGGCCTGATTACCCCCAGCCTCGAAGAAATGGCGTATGTGGCGTCAGAGATGCAGCGCGATCCTTATTTTAAGGAGCGCAACATACCGTTGCTGGTAGGAGGGGCCACGACCAGTCGGGTTCATACCGCCGTCAAAATTGCGCCCAACTATGATGGGCCGGTTATCTACGTACCCGATGCCAGCCGTTCGGTGGGTGTGGCCACCAACCTGATGTCGGATCAGGTCGACGAATATGTAGCCAGTGTGGCGCAAGAATATGAGCTGGTGCGCAAGCGCCATGCCAATCGCAAGTCAACGCCTATACTTCCGCTGGCCGAGGCTCGGGCGGCGCGTCCGGTCATTGACTGGTCGTCTTATACGCCCCCGCGCCCCAAGTTTCTGGGCCGACGCACATTTCAAAACTACGACCTGCGCGAAATCGAGCATTTCCTGGACTGGACGCCGTTTTTCCAGACCTGGAGCCTGTTCGGGCAGTATCCGGCCATTCTGGACGACAAAGTGGTGGGCGAAGAGGCTCGCAAGCTGTTTGCCGAAGGCAAGGCCATGCTCAAGAAAGTCATTGAGGGGCGCTGGCTGACTGCCAGTGGTGTCGTGGCGTTTTACCCGGCCAACACCGTCAATGACGAAGACATCGAGGTTTACAGTGACGAGTCACGTAGTGACGTGCTGTTTACATGGCGCAACGTACGCCAGCAAACGGGCAAACGCGAAGGCGTAGATAACAAGTGCCTGGCTGACTTTATTGCACCCAAGGACAGCGGCGTGGCCGATTACATTGGTATGTTTGCGGTGACCGGAGGTATCGGCATCGAGAAACACGACAAGGCTTTTCTTGATGATATGGATGATTACTCCAGCATTATGCTCAAGTCCATCGGCGACAGGCTGGCCGAGGGCTTTGCTGAAACCCTGCACGCGCGTGTGCGGCGCGATCTGTGGGGGTATGTGCCGGATGAGTCGTTAACCAATGAAGAGATTGTCGCCGAAAAGTACCAAGGCATACGGCCGGCGCCTGGCTACCCGGCATGCCCGGAACACGTGGTAAAAAAGGATATGTTCAGGGTGCTCGATGCCGAAGAAATCGGCATGCAGCTGACTGACAGCTTTGCCATGTACCCGGCGTCCAGTGTCAGCGGGTTTTACCTTAGCCACCCTGATTCCAAGTACTTTAATGTGGGGCAGATCGGGGCAGACCAGCTGGCTGACTACGTGCAGCGTAGCGGCCGCGACGAAGAAGACGTGCGCCGTACACTGGCCAGCGTGCTCGGGTAGGCCTGTGAGAACCGAGGGTCAATCATGCAGAAACCCCCATCCGTTTTGCCCGATTCTGCCGAGCACACGGGGTCATTGAGGCGCAAGGCGCTGGGCGACTTCCTGCGGCGGGTGCGGGGGCGTGTTCAGCCTGAACAGGTCGGCCTGCCGCCTGGCGCAAGACGACGTACGCCTGGCCTGCGGCGCGAAGAAGTGGCGCAGTTATGCGATATAAGTGTTACCTGGCTTACTTGGATTGAGCAGGGTAGAGACGTCTCTGTGTCTGCGGGTGTCTGGGCGCGGCTTGCTTCGACGCTGCGTCTGTCGCGGGCGGAGCGCCACTATCTTTTTGAGCTGGCAGAGTGTGCCGACCCTGATCATGGGGGCGACCTTGTCACGCCATTGCCGCCTCGTCTGGCAGACTGCGTGCATGCCATTACGGCCCCGGCCTATATTCTGGATCGCTGCTGGAATGTGCTGGCCCAAAACAAGCCGTTGCTGCATCTTTTTGACGGGTGGCCAGCGCGCGATGAAACGCCTAACCTATTGCGTTATGTGTTTCTGGACCCAGCCGCCCGCAAGCTGGTCATAAATTGGGAAGAGCGGGCCAGTCGTATCGTGGCAGAGTTTCGGGCTGATTCGGGCGCCTATGCCGAAGAGCGCGATGTGCAGGATATTCGCGATGAACTCCGGCAGGCGAGCAGTGTGTTTGCCCACTGGTGGACGCGTCATACGGTGGTTGATCGTGCCGGCGGTTTGCGTGAGTTCAGCCACCCCACCGATGGCACGCTGCGTTATCAGCAGATTACGTTTCGCCTGGCGACGCGGCCAGACTGCAAGCTGGTTATGTTGCTGGATGCTGACGCCGGTATAACGTGAGCCCGTGTCGGCGCAGCCTGAGTGTGCGCTGCTGTCTGTACACAGTAAAATACCGGTAATCACGGTTTTTGGCTGCCAGACTGCGGCCGTTCGGTGCGGGGGCGTTGGGTGAAGTACACTCAACCTTATTGGTTCAATAGCGTTTACAAGCAAACATTATGGCAAAAAATTACGAATCCGAGATTACCCAGTTTCTCAAAAAATACAAAACCGACCATTCCGATACTGAAATGCGTCAACGCGAAGGTCGTGGTCGCCTCTGGGACAAACACGTAGACGCCGAGCAACAAGAAGGCTACAAGGCCGGCAAGGTGCCACAGCCTCCCTATGTGTACTACCCGATCGATTGATCATTACGCATGTCTTTGCCCAAGGACGCGGCCGCTGAGTTGAACGCATTGGTCGAGCCCAAGTTTGACAGTACGCCTGACGTCCTCGACAGCGTGGCGCTTGCACGTCTGTATGGCGAGCCTTTGTTCGCTTTGCCGCAAGACCTGTATATTCCGCCTGATGCACTCGAAGTGTTTCTTGAAACCTTCGAAGGCCCGCTGGACCTGCTGCTGTACCTGATACGCAAGCAAAATTTCAACGTGCTTGACATACCCATGGCCGAGGTCACAAAACAGTACCTCTCGTATGTTCAGCAAATACGTAAGCACAATCTGGAACTGGCAGGCGAATATCTATTGATGGCTGCCATGCTTATCGAGATTAAGTCGCGCATGCTGTTGCCGGTCAAAAAATCAGATACCGACGAAGAAGTAGATGATCCGCGCGCCGAATTGGTAAGGCGCTTGCTCGAATACGAGCAAATGAAGCTTGCCGGCCAAAAACTTGACGCATTGCCGCAGTTGGGCCGTGACTTTCACCGCACTCATGCATTGGCCAACGTTACGTTTGAGCAAACACTGCCAGAGGTCAATGCTGACGATTTGCGTGCGGCCTGGCAAGATATTATGCGTCGTGCACGTCTTAACGCCAATCACCGCATCACCCGTGAGCAGTTGTCGGTACGCGATCACATGAGCCAGATATTGCGCCAGCTTAATGATGTGCGGTTCATGGAATTTACCGATCTCTTTCTCGATCGTATACACGAGGGTGATGGGCCGGCTATTGTTGTCGTGCATTTTCTGGCCATGCTTGAGTTGGCACGTGAATCCTTGCTCGAAATTACGCAGGCCGAGCCCTACGCCCCCATTTATGTGCGCCTTTCTTATTTGCGCGCCGCCGCCTGAGCGGCTCCACCCCATCCACCCTGAACGGAGAACTTCTTGAAAGTCGTTCACACCATCGAAGAGTTGCGTGCCCAGCTGAGCGGGCAGTTACGCGTGGCGTTTGTTCCTACCATGGGCAATTTGCATGAGGCGCACCTATCGCTGATGAAGCTGGCACGAAAACACGGCGACCCTGTCGTGGCAAGTATTTTTGTGAATCGCCTGCAGTTTGGCCCCAGCGAAGACTTTGACCAGTACCCACGTACGCTCGCGCTAGACATAGAAAAGCTGGAGCGTGAACGCGATGTATACGTGCTCTTCGCACCCAATGAGCGCGAAATGTACCCGGAGCCGCAAAGCTACAAAATACTTCCTCCTTCAGATCTGGGCAGCATTCTGGAAGGCGAGTTCAGGCCTGATTTTTTTGTGGGCGTTACGACAGTTGTCATGAAACTGTTTGCGTGTGTGCAGCCTAGCGTGGCGGTATTCGGCAAGAAAGATTATCAGCAGCTCATGATTGTGCGTAATATGTGCAGGCAATTTCAGTTGCCGGTCACCATTTATGCCCATGAGACCGTGCGCGATGCCGACGGTCTGGCGCTTTCATCGCGCAATCGGTTTCTTGCACCGGCCGAAAGAGCTGAGGCACCGCAGCTTTATGCAGCACTGCAAAAAGTGCAGCAGCGCGTCAATTCAGGCGTTACTGATTTTGCCGATATAGAAGGTGAGGCAGTACAGCATCTTGCGGCCAGAGGCTGGAAGGTCGATTACATTTCGCTGCGTCGCCAGAGTGATCTGGGTATTCCTGATCCAGCCCAGATTCGCGACGGCGAGCCCCTGGTTGTGCTGGCGGCAGCCAAACTGGGCAATACGCGACTCATTGATAATCTGGAGATAACTGTCACTCCTGACACAAGACAGATGTAATAAGCTGTGACAATATGACGTCTCCTTTAACGTCTGTGAACAGGAGGCGTCATGAAGCAGTCAAGAAATCAGGACCATTCACCTTTTTCCGTGCTGACGGCGCGCGAGCGCGATGTCATGGTGTATGTTGCCAATGGCAAGGCCAACAAAGTGATCGCGGCAGAACTGGGCGTGTCTAGACGTACCGTTGAAGCGCACAGGGCCCGTATTTTCCATAAACTTCACGTGCGCAACGCCGTAGAACTGTCGCAGTGCGTTATGAGGTACGGTCAGCCGTCTGAGGCTGATTCCGGCGACAGTACTGTGCCGGGTTAAAGTAACGTGGTTAACCGGCCCGGGCGCATACGCTGCCTGGGCAGCATATGCGCCCGCCAGGGCGTTTTTTTATGCTGCCGGTGTCAGTTTGTTTGACCGCAAGAAAGTGCAGGGCGGTCGGCCAACTCTTTGATGGGGTCAACATCGGCCTGGCGGGTAAGGTGGTAATCAAGCGTTGGTTGGGCACCATCAAGGCTGTTTATGCGCAAGACGTTGTCATTGACAAAGCTTAGGTCGGCCTTACTACCCTCTTTGTTGATGCGCAGCATGATGCGCAGTGGACGCGACCCGATCACTTCCCAGCACCCCTGTTCCAAACGTGTGCCCCCAGCCGACGCATCGGTGACCGAAATGCTGCGAGCCCGCCATTCGCCTGTCGGAGCAAGCGTGAGGGTAATGCGTGAAGCCGGGCAGGCCATGTCTTTTTCGTTGAGGCAGGGCACCGTGCCCAGAAAGGTTTTTGCTTCGGCAAGAGGGCGGGCCGGAACCCGGGCCGATGCGATCTGGGCTTCGCGTTGCATTTGTGCTGCCTCGTTGGGTGACTTGGCATCTGCTCCAAAACCAAATCGTAACTGCGAGGGTGGCTCACCCTTACTGCGGCCTTGTGCCTGAATGCGAGCGTCTGACTGGGTGCTGTCGCGAGGCGTGTCGTAATAGCCAGGGGCGCTAAGTTGCGCGCAGCCGGCCAATGCCATGGCCATCAACGGCAGAACCAGGACTTTGCGGCTGAGAAGAGATCGAAGCGAAAACGTGCTGGACATGGTTAATTCCGGTAGCAGTAATGGACAATACAGGCATTCTACAGCCAGCCAGCGCAGGTCGGGCTACGCCGCCTGCTCGCTGGCAAGCGATGGCCAGTGTCACTGGACGGTGGTCTGAGTTACATTCAGTGTTTTGGGCACACGGGTAACCTTGCATGTACAAAATTGGATTGACCGGTGGAATAGGGTCTGGCAAAAGCCGGGTGGCTGACTTGTTGGCCGAATGGGGGGCTGCCATCATCGACACTGATGTCATTGCCCACGACCTCACGGCGCCTGGTGGCGCTGCCATTGAACCCATAAGCCAGCTATTTGGGCCTGACGTCATTGCGGCTACCGGCGCGCTCGATCGGCAGGCCATGCGCGATCTGGTGTTTGAAAGCCCCGAGGCACGGCAGCAACTCGAAGCACTTTTACATCCAATGATAGGTGCCGTTACCAAACAGCGGGCCAGTTTGGCGCGGGGGTGTTATCTTGTTTATGTTGTGCCATTGCTGGTTGAGTCCGGTCACTGGCGTGATCGAGTCGACCGCATCTGTGTGGTTGACTGTGATATCGAAACGCAGTTCAAACGTGTACAGGCCCGCAGTGGGCTGACGCGCGAAGCTATTACGCGTATCATTAACGCGCAGGTCCCGCGGGAAACCCGCCTCGCGGCAGCCGACGATGTCATCATCAACGATGGCACTACGGGGGCTGACGAGCTGGTGCGTCGCACCCGGGTGTTGCATGATGGCTGGTGTGTGCAGGCGCGCCAAGGTTGCAGTCCTTCCTAGTCATTCAAAAAAGGTTTTTGGCCGCGTGATTCTTTATGAATATCCATGCAATGAGCGCGTAAGGTCCCTGTTGAGGGTAGAGCATCTTTTCGAGCGGCTTTTTTTCTTCGCCAAGGGATCAGACGTACATCATCATCAGGTGTCTATCGCCACGCTGTTTGATTTGCTCGATATCTGTGATCGTACCGATCTGCGAGGTGCAGTTCTGCAAGATCTCGAGCGTCAACGCACGACACTCAATGCCCTGCGTCAGCATCCGGGGGTTGATGCCCGTGCGCTGGATGCTATGCTGGCTGAAATACAGGGTGCGGCCGCTGAGCTGGGCGCGCAGGGGCGCATAGGCCAAGAGCTGCGCGACAATGAATGGCTGGCCAGTCTGCGGGGCCGGCTTGCCGTGCCGGGTGGGTCATCGCAGATCGACATGCCCTCGTATCACTCCTGGCAAATCAATCCGCCCGAAGTAAGGGCGCGCTATCTCAAAAACTGGATCACGCCTTTTTTACCCCTGTACAAGGGTCTGGCGCTTATATTGCGTGTTTTGCGCGACTCGGGCGACGTCGTTGACGTCGTGGCCCGCAGCGGGGCCTACCAGGAGATGCTGGGCGGTAAACTGTTTCAGCTATTGCGGGTGTGGATAGACGGAACGCATCATATATTCCCTGAAATGAGCGCCAACAAGTACGTGATCTGGGTACGTTTTTCGGCACAAGATGCAGATCTAAAGCCCCAGTCGGTCACGAGCGATGTGTCGTTTAAACTGGCGCGTTGCAACGTATAACTTTCTGAAAAGGCAGCAAAATATCGAACATTAACCTCCGATTCTGCTGGTCGGGTGGTCACGATAGTTGTTGCATTCCATTTCATTTTCAATTTTTGAATGCCCCGCACTCGCGCGATGGGCGAAAATAGCGCCTGTTTCGTTCGAATCCGGAGAACCCTGTATGTCTGCACCTAGTGCCGAGGCTCATCGTCCGCGCTGGCGTACCGCACTGTCACTGGTGCTTGCCCTGCTGCTGATCGGAGGCGGCTACTGGCTGGCCACACGGCAGCCGGATGCGCCCGTTAAGTCTGGTGGCCGGTTTGGCCGTGGGATGATGGCGGGCATGGCGGTGCCGGTCAAGGTTGCCACGGCTGAGTCGGGGCCACTGCATTACGTCATGAAGGCCATAGGCACGGTAACCGCCTTTAACACGGTGACCGTGCGTAGCCAGGTCGATGGCGAGCTGATCCACATCGCCTTTGAAGAGGGGGCAGCTGTCAAACAGGGCGACGTGCTGGCCGAGATTGATCCTCGTGACTATCAGGTGCAGCTTGATCAGGCCCTGGGCCAGCAGGCTCAGAATGCGGCGCTGTTGCGCAATGCGCAGCGTGATCTGCAGCGCTATCAGCAACTGTTTAAGCAAAACTCTATTGCCCGCCAGCAGGTTGATACCCAGCAGGCACAGGTTAGCCAGCTGCAGGGCGCCGTAAAAAGCGATCAGGCTGCTGTCGACAGCGCCAAGCTCCAGCTGAGCTATACCAAGATTATTGCGCCTATTTCGGGGCGTGCCGGCCTGCGTAATGTGGACGCGGGTAACATCATTAACGCCTCCAATACAGAAGGACTGGTGGTCATTACCCAGACCCAGCCCATTGCCGTGATGTTTTCGCTGCCGCAGGTGCAATTGCCTGACGTTATGCAGAAACTGCGGGCGGGGAAGACGCTGGTGGTCGATGCCTATGATCGCGATGATGTTAATCGTCTGGCCAGTGGAACACTCGTCGCGGTTGATAACCAGATTGACGTGACAACAGGCACAGTCAAGCTCAAGGCGCGGTTTGACAACGACGATGAGCAGCTTTTTCCCAATCAGTTTGTCAATGTGCGTGTGCGGGTCGACACCACCGAGTCGCTGCAGGTGCCGGTTATCGCCGTGCAGCAGGGCACCATCGGTGCGTTTGTGTACCGTCTTGACGACGAAGACAAGGTGCATGTTCAAACCGTCAAAACGGGGCGCGTCGATGATGGCCAGATAGGTATTGTGTCAGGGCTTACTCAAGGACAGCGCGTCGTGGTAGAAGGGGTTGACCGCCTGCGCGAAGGCGCAAAGGTGGAGGTCGTTAAGCCGGGTGCCAATGCGCCGGCTGCCTCTCTGCCCGCTACGGGGCCTGACGGTGCAAAGAGTCAGCCCGGCACGACAAGCCAGGTGGGCGCGAAAACGCAGCCACGCTCAGCCAGCCAGCCGGGTGCACCAGGCCAGCTCGGCACGGCAAGCCAGGTGGGTGCGAAAACGCAGCCAGGGCCTTCCAGCCAATCGGGTACGGAAAGCCAGTCAGGTGCACAAGGTCAGCCCGGCACGAAAAATCAGGCGGATACGAAAAACCGCAGTGGCCAATAGGGCGCTGCCGTGAACTTATCCCGCCTGTTTATTCTTCGCCCTGTTGCCACGACGCTGGCGATGGTGGCGTTGCTGATATCAGGGCTTATTGCCTACCGCATGCTGCCGGTATCGGCATTGCCTCAGGTTGATTACCCGACGATACAGGTTACTACGCTGTACCCCGGCGCCAGTCCTGAGGTAATGACTGCGCTGGTTACCTCGCCGCTGGAGCGGGAGTTTGGCCAGATGCCGGGGCTTACCCAGATGACGTCCACCAGTTCAGGTGGTGCGTCGCTGATTACGCTGCAGTTCGATCTTGAACTGCCGCTCGATGTTGCTGAGCAAGAGGTGCAGGCGGCCATTAATGCCGCATCCAGCTTGATTCCCAGCGATCTGCCCACGCCACCCATTTATAACAAGGTTAACCCTGCTGACACGGCGGTCATCAGCCTGGCTGTTACCTCCCCGACACTGCCATTGCACCAGGTCAGAGACTTGATCGATGTGCGGGTCGCGCAGAAGCTGTCGCAAATCAATGGTGTCGGGCTGGTCAGTATTGCAGGTGGGCAACGTCCCGCCGTTCGTATTCAGGCCAACCCGCAGGCGCTGGCGTCGCACGGGCTGACCCTGTCTGACCTGCGCACTGCGATTGTGAGCGCCAACGTCAATCAGCCCAAAGGCAATCTCGACGGGCCACAACGGTCTACCACCATTAATGTCAATGACCAGCTGCGCTCCCGTGAAGACTACGAAAAGCTGATTGTTGCGTATCAGGACGGTGCGCCACTGCGTCTGCGCGACATCGCCACGGTGCGGGACGATGCCGAAAACCTTCGACAGGCGGCATGGGTGGGAAATACGCCGGCCATACTGCTGAATATTCAGCGTCAGCCGGGGGCCAACGTTATTGAGGTGGTCGATCGTGTAAAGGCGTTGCTGCCCAGCCTGCAAGAGGCGTTGCCGGTGGGGGTGGATGTAAGTGTGGCGACGGATCGTACGCAGACGATACGCGACGCGATTAATCACGTGCAGATCGAGATGCTGCTCGCCATTGCCCTTGTGGTACTGGTGACGTTTGTGTTTTTGCGCACATGGACGGCTACGCTAATCCCCAGTGTGGTGGTGCCGCTTTCCCTGGTTGGCACCTTTGGCATTATGTATCTGGCAGGCTTTAGCGTTAACAATCTGACGCTGATGGCTCTTACCATTGCAACGGGTTTTGTGGTCGACGATGCCATTGTGATGATCGAGAACATTGCCCGCTATATCGAGCGGGGCGACACGCCACTGAATGCTGCCCTCAAAGGGTCGCGCCAAATTGGCTTTACGCTGCTCTCCCTGACGCTGTCGCTGATTGCGGTGCTAATACCCCTGCTGTTCATGAGCGATGTAATTGGACGTCTGTTTCGCGAGTTCGCGATTACGCTGGCGGTGGCCATTTTGCTTTCACTGGTCATTTCTTTGACGCTAACGCCCATGATGTGCGCCCGATTGCTAAAGCCTGAATCTCAGATCAAGCATTCCCGCTTTCAGATTAAGGCGGGGCAGTGGATGGACAACCTGATCAAGGGCTATGACCGTTGGCTGATCTGGGTGCTGGCGCATCAGCGTCTGACACTGTTGGTGGCATTGGGTACGCTCGTGCTCACAGGGCTCTTGTATGTGGCCGTACCCAAGGGGTTTTTTCCGCCACAAGACACCGGTCTTATCCAGGCCATCAGTCAGGGGCCGCAGACCGTCTCGTTCTCTTCCATGGCAGAGCGGCAATTGCAGGCAGCCAGCGTGATCATGGAAGATCCTGACGTGCAGACCGTCACGTCATTTACAGGTATAGATGGCAACAATGCCACGCTTAACACGGGCAGTATGCAGATTGCCCTTAAGCCCATAAGCAGCCGCAGCAGCACTGCAACAGAGGTAATCAGACGTCTGGATGAGCGGCTCGCGAGCCTGACAGACATTCGTGTTTACATGCAGCCAGTTCAGGACCTGACGATCGATGATCAGATCAGCCGTACGCAATACCAGATGACGCTGTCTGATCCTGACAGCGCAGTGCTTGCAGAATGGACACCCAAGCTGGTCCAGGCCTTGCGCGAGTTGCCTGAGCTTGAGGATGTGGTGGACAGTTTGCAGAACAATGGGCTGCAGACCATGCTGGTTATAGACCGCGATGCGGCAGCGCGTCTGGGCGTGACCATGGGCATGATTGATGATGCGTTGTATGACGCATTTGGTCAGCGGCTGATATCGACCATATTTACGCAATCGGCGCAATACCGCGTGGTACTGGAAGTGGCGCCGTCGTTTCGCGCCGACCCGAACGCGCTGGACCAGGTGTATGTGAAGACGTCGTCGGGCACACCTGTGCCGGTCAGCAGTCTGGCACGCATCGAAGAGCACAGCACAGAACTGGCCATAGAGCGTCTGGGGCAGTTTCCGGCTACGACTGTTTCATTCAATCTGGCACCGGGAGCAGCACTGTCGGGTGCTGTCGATGCGGTCAGGGCGACTCAGGCAGAGCTTGGCATGCCAGCCTCGCTTGACCTGCGCTTCCAGGGGGCAGCGCGCGCCTTCCAGATGTCGCTAACCAGCACGCTCTGGCTTCTGCTGGCTGCAGTAGCCACTATGTACATTGTGCTGGGGGTGCTGTATGAAAGTTACATTCACCCCATAACGATTCTCTCGACCCTGCCTTCGGCGGCCATTGGTGCCCTGCTGGCGTTGCTGATATCGGGTGGTGAACTCGACATGATAGGCATTATCGGCATTATTTTGCTGATCGGCATTGTCAAGAAAAACGCCATCATGATGATTGATTTTGCGCTGGATGCCGAGCGCCGACGAGGGCTGAGCCCTACCGAAGCCATTCATGAAGCGGCATTACTGCGATTTCGGCCCATATTGATGACAACGCTGGCGGCTTTTTTCAGCGCCATCCCGCTCATGCTGGCGACGGGCTCGGGCGCTGAATTGCGTCATCCTCTTGGGCTGGTTATGGTAGGCGGGCTGCTCTGTAGCCAGTTGCTGACACTGTTCACCACACCGGTTATTTATCTGATGTTCGAACGCATGGCCAGCCGCGTCAAAGCCCGGCAGGGGGTACGCCCAGCCGAAGACGGGGTGGTGTAATGCGTATGCTCGCCGTGTTCGTCATGCGCCCGGTAGCCACCACTTTGCTTTGCGCGGCAATGGTGCTCGCCGGCGTGCTGGCGCTGTTGGTATTACCGGTGTCGCCTTTGCCGCAGATTGATTTTCCGATGATTTCGGTATCAGCCAGTATGTCCGGGGCCAGCCCGGAAACCATGGCGTCCAGTGTGGCAACGCCACTGGAGCAATCACTGGGCTCAATCGCAGGCATTAGCGAGATGAGTTCCCGCAGCTCTGAAGGGTCGACGCGCATTCAGCTCATGTTTGACCTTGACCGCAACATTAATGCGGCGGCCCGCGATGTTCAGGCCGCCATTAACGCGGCGCGCACGCTACTGCCTTCGGGGCTGCGCAACAATCCTACGTATCACAAAGTTAACCCGTCATCAGCACCCGTCATGGTGCTGGCACTGACATCGGCCACGGCGACTCAGGGGCAGTTGTATGACGTTGCTGACACCGTGCTTGCGCAGAAGTTGTCGCAGGTTGTGGGCGTTGGCGAGGTTGAGGTCGGGGGCAGCTCATTGCCGGCCGTTCGCGTCAGCCTGAACCCAAAGGCGCTCACGGCTGCAGGCGTTGCGCTGGATGAGGTGCGAACCACGCTGTCGCAGGCAAACAGCATGCGCCCCAATGGGGTGGTTGAAAACGATGAGTACAACTGGCAGTTGAATTCGGGCGGGCAACTGACCCGTGCTGAACAGTACAAACCATTGATTGTTGCCTGGCGTGACGGTGCTCCCATCCGGCTTGAAGATGTTGCCCGTGTCGAGGATGCCGTTGAAAATGAGTTCAGCGTGGGGTTTTTCAATGGCCGTCCCGGCGTGTTGTTGCTGGTTCGCAGGCAGGCGTCTGCCAACATCATTGAAACCGTTGATGCCATACGTGAACAGCTCCCGGCTTTCGAAGCCATGTTGCCCGCACACGTTACGCTGACCGTGGCCCAGGATCGCTCGCCCAGCATACGCGCTTCCTTGCATGAGGCAGAGATTACGCTGCTAATTGCCGTCGTACTGGTGGTGCTTGTGGTGCTCTTGTTTTTGCGTAATATACGCGCGGCACTTGTGCCGGCCATTGCGGTACCGGCTTCGCTAATTACTACCTTCGCGTTCATGCTTTGGGCGGGGTTCACGCTCAACACCGTGTCGCTGATGGCGTTGATCGTGGCCACCGGGTTTGTGGTCGATGATGCCATTGTGGTGCTCGAGAACATTATGCGGCACATGGAGCGTGGCGCAACACCACTGCGCGCTTCACTTCGAGGCCTTAGAGAAGTGGGTTTTACGGTACTGGCGATGAGTTTGTCGCTGGTAGCAGTGTTTATTCCCATGTTGTTCATGGGTGGCTTGATTGGCCGCCTGTTCAAAGAGTTTGCCGTCACGCTTTCGGTGGCTGTACTGATTTCCCTGGTGATTTCAGTAACGGTTACGCCAATGATGTGTGCACAGCTGTTGCGACGCAGTGATACAGAACCCGCCCGAGCCGGATTGCTGACACGGTTTTTCAACATGCTGGGTTCGATGGCATGGCGTGGATACCGGCGATCGCTTGGATGGGCGCTGGGGCATGGCCGGATCATGATGCTTTTGCTCGCCGCAACCGTGGGGCTAAACCTGTATCTCTACGCGGTGGTGCCCAAAGGCTTTTTGCCGCAACAAGATACGGGGCAGCTGCTAGGTTTTTTCCGGGTTGATCAGGGTACTTCTTTCAGGGCCATGCGCCCCCGTCTTGACCACTTTCGCGACATCCTGTTGCAGGATCCTGCCATTGAAACGGTAGCGGGCTTTGCGAGCGGGCGCGGGGGAAGCAACTCGTCGTTTCTCATGATTCAGCTCAAGCCTTTGTCCGAGCGCAAGCTTAGCGCGACAGACGTAGTCAATCGATTGCGACCGAAGTTTAGCGGTGTACCTGGGGCCCGGCTCACCTTGATTCCTCAGCAAGATATTTTTGTGGGCGGAACACAGGGAGGCAGCGGGTCTTACAGCTACACGTTGATGGCTAGCGATCTGACAGTGCTGAAAACATGGCTGCCGCAGGTTCAGCGTGCCATGGTGGGTCTTCCCGAGCTGGTTGATGTCGACTCTGACATTGAAGACAAGGGCAGGCGCGTTGAACTGGTTATTGACCGCGACGCCGCGACGCGACTGGGCGTTGATATGTCGCTGATTGCGTCCACACTGAACAACTCATTTAGCATGCGTCAGGTGTCGGTAATTTACGGGCCGCTGAATCAGTACCATGTGATTATGGGTGTGGATACGCCCTATGCGCAGGATGCTGAATCGCTCAAGCAGGTTGAAGTGTTGACTGCGCAAGGCAATCGTGTGCCCTTATCGGCCTTTACGCGCTTTGAGGTGGGCAGTGCGCCGCTCAGCGTAAGGCATCAGGGCTTGCTGGCATCAGAAAGTATTTCTTTCAGCCTGGCACCCGGCGTGTCGCTGGACCAGGCAACGCAGGCCATCGATCAGGCTGTAGCGCGCACCGGCTTGCCTTCCGATCAGATTCAGGCGGGCTTTCTGGGCGAGGCGCAGATGCTGCAAGACACATTGTCGCGGCAACCCTGGCTGATTCTGGGGGCGCTCGTCACCATGTACATAGTGTTGGGCATGCTGTATGAAAGCTACGTGCACCCGATCACGATTCTGTCTACGCTACCCTCGGCGGGCATTGGTGCACTACTTGCATTGATAATGGTGGGCGAAGATTTTTCGCTGATTGCGCTGATCGGCATTTTTCTGCTTATCGGTATCGTCAAGAAGAACGCCATCATGATGGTCGACTATGCCTTGCTTGCGGAGCGGCGTGAGCGGCTGTCTTCCAGAGAGGCCATTTATCAGGCATGCCTGGTCAGGTTCAGGCCCATTATGATGACTACACTGTCGGCTATTCTGGGGGCTTTACCGCTTATTCTGGCAACTGGCGCAGGCTCTGAAATGCGGCGCCCGCTGGGGGTCACCATTGTAGGAGGCCTGATTGTCAGCCAGATGCTTACGCTGTACACCACGCCGGTGGTGTATTTGTATCTGGACCAATTCCGCCTTTGGGTAAACCGTCGGCGCGGCAAAGTGAGCGCGGCGCAGATTCAGGAAGAGCAATGAAAATAAAGTCTGAACCCTACCGTCGTCTAGCCTTGCCTGCCCGGATGAGCATGGTGGCCATTACCTGTGCCGTGCTGGCAGCCTGTGCTGTTGGGCCGGATTACCAGCGGCCCACGCTGGACGTGGGGGCTGTGTACAAAGAGGCGGCGCAGGCCAATGCCGGCGGCCAGCTTAACAAAGGCTGGGTGCAGGCCCAGCCAGACGCTGCCACCTTGCGAAGTGACTGGTGGGTTTTGTTTAACGACCCGGTCCTCACCAACCTGATGCAAGTTCTGCAAGACGATAATCTCGATATCGCGCAGGCCGAGGCGCAGTACCGACAGGCGCAGGCCTTGCTGCAATCGGCGCGTTCAGGGCTGTTTCCGGTGATAGGTGCGTCGGGCTCGGGCACCCGCTCAGGCGGAGGTAACCAGACTGTCAGGGCTACGGGCGGCCCCACCAATCAGTATCAGCTTGGCGGTACAGTTAGCTGGGAGCCTGACTTATGGGGTGAAGTGCGCCGGTCGGTAGAGGCAAGCCGCGCAGGCGTTCAGGCCAGCGCCGCCGATGTTGCCAATGTGCGGCTCAGCATGCAGTCTACGCTCGCCCAAACTTATTTCAACCTGCGTTTTGCCGATGCCCAGCAGCGTTTGCTGCGCCAAACCGTTGATGTCTACGAACGTTCGCTTACCACCACACAAAACCGCCTTGCAGCAGGTGTTGCCGCGCAGGCGGATGTTGAGGCATCTCGCACTCAGCTTGAAAATGCGCGTGTGCAGTTGCAGGCACTGACCTGGCAGCGAGCCCAGTATGAGCATGCGATTGCCGTGCTGCAAGGGCTTGCCCCGTCGCAGTTTTCACTGGCTGAAACTCGTGACACGTTGAAAGCGCCGGTGGTTCCGGTGGGCGTGCCGGCGCAGTTGCTGCAGCGGCGGCCAGATGTGGCGTCTGCAGAACGGCTCACGGCGCAGGCCAATGCCAACATCGGGGTGGCGCAGGCCGCCTGGTTTCCAGACCTGACGCTGTCGGCGCAAGGAGGGTTCCGCAGTGCGCAGTGGGCCCAGTTGCTGGCGGCACCAGCGCAGTTCTGGTCGCTGGGGCCAGCGCTGGCCCTGACGATTTTTGACGGCGGCGCACGCCAAGCACAACTGGATCAAGCCCGCGCTGCCTATGACGCCCAAACGGCATCATATCGTCAGACCGTACTGACTGCGTTGCGAGAGGTGGAAGATTACCTGGTGCAACTGGCAGTGATGGCGCAGCAACAGGCTACGCAGGGTCGGGCCCTGGCAGCCGCTCGTGAGTCGCTGCGCCTGACACAAAATCAGTATGACGCTGGCCTGATTGACTACCTGAGTGTGGTGCAGGTGCAAACGTCAGCCCTGAATGCCGAACAATCGGCGCTCTCATTGCAGTCAGATCGACTGGCGGCCAGTGTGCTCTTAATTGCCGCGCTGGGGGGCGGCTGGGATGTGCAGCAGCTTGATGAGGCTGCAACGCCCAGCCAACCGGGTTAGCCTGCCAGGTAGCGGATGCCCGCAATGCCGTGGGCGCCATGCTGCTGCGCCTCGGCCAGGGTTGCCGGTGACTGCCCGCCTATGGCAAAAGCCGGCAAGCCGGCCTCTCGTGCCAACTGGGCAAAGCGGGCCCAGCCTATGCCAGGTTCACCGGGGTGTGACGGAGTGTCGAGCACATGACCGATCATCACAAAATCGGCATCCAATGCCAGTGCGGCATGCAGTTCTTCTTTCGTATGGGCAGAAACGCCTGTCAGACGGAGGGTGGGGGCGGTGACATCGGCGGCCACATCCCCTTCTTTGGTGTGGCGTGGGGTGTCTGCCGGGCTGTCTGTACGAGCAGGTGTGGCGGCAGCGGTGTAGCGACTGAGGGCATCAGTGGCCCTGAAATGCACGCCATCTGCTTCGGCCCACCAAGTTTCGGGGTGTACGCTGTTGACGAGGCAGCGTGCACCGTAATGTCGGCAGCATTGCAAGACCTGTACAAAAGCCTCGCGCCGTTGCTCGGCCGTAATGGCGGTGCCTGGCTCGCGGAACTGCACCAGCGCTATGCCGTTTTGCAGCGCCTGCGACAAGGTTTCAAGATAAGCTGGCAGCCCGTCGTAGGTGTTGATGGCGGTGATCAGATAGCGCTCTGGCAGTCGCATCCATCGCAACGGGGGCAGTGTGGCGGGCAGTAACGGCCCCACATTGAGCGTGGGCAGCTTTGGGTTTACCCATGCCAGCGACTGACCTTCAAGGCCTTGAGGCTCGCCCTCCCAGCCAGTAACGCGGCAAAAAGCCAGGCGCACAATGTTTTTGGGGTATTCATGGGTATAGGTGACCCAGGGTGTGGCTTCGGTAACCGTAATACCCAGCTCTTCGTTCAGCTCGCGCGCCAGCGCCTGCAGCACCGACTCGCCCTGTTCGATTTTGCCGCCGGGCAGTTCCCACCAGCCCGACCATGGCTTGCCTTCGGGGCGTTGCCCAAGCAATAGCGAGCCGTCTGGCCGCAGGATCAGGCCTGCGGCAACATCAATAAATGGTTTGCTCATTGATAAGCCTGCTCAAGCACTGAATTGTCGTGCTGCCCAGTCACGGGCAAACTGGCGGGCTACACGTCCTGAGCGTGACCCGCGCTCCAGCGCCCATTGCAGTGCTTCGGTACGCGATGTCGCAATGCTTTCGGGTGAGCAGCCATGAACACCTAGCCAGTAGTTGACGATGTCCAGGTAGTCATCCTGTTTGAAGGGGTAGAACGATAACCACAGCCCGAATCGCTCAGACAGTGATATTTTTTCTTCTACCGTTTCGCCAGGGTGAATTTCGCCGTCAGTCTGGTGTTTTGCGGTCAGGTTCTCGCTCATGTATTCGGGCATGAGATGACGTCGGTTCGAGGTGGCATAGATGAGCACATTGTCACCGGAGGCACTGATTGATCCGTCGAGTACGGATTTGAGCGCCTTGTAGCCGGGCTCGCCTTCCTCAAACGACAGATCGTCGCAGAAGACGATAAAGCGTTCGGGGCGTTGGCTGACAAGGTCAACAATATCGCCCAGATCGCCCATGTCAGATTTGTCGACTTCGATCAGCCGCAGGCCTTTTTCGCCGTACGCGGCCAGCATGGCCTTGACCAGCGAGCTTTTGCCTGTGCCGCGCGCACCTGTCATGAGCACGTTGTTGGCCGGTCTTTTTTCGAGAAAATGCCGTGTGTTGCGATCAATAATGTCTTTTTGGCGCTCTACATGCTGCAGGTCTTCAAGATTGATGCTGGATACGTTGCGCACGGCGTCAAGCCAGCCGCGTGCGCCCCGCTTGCGCCACCGGTAGGCCTGGGCAGACCAGTCTATTTCGGGAGGGGCAGGGGGCAGCCAGGCCTCGAGCTGGGCGAGAACGCGCTCGGCTCGGCTGATCAGCGTGGACAGGTCGTATGAATTCACAGATGTCTCCAGCAGAATTTTTTCGGACAAAAGAAGCATTATCGCTAATTTGGCCCAGCTTATCTTGAGCTGCAGGTGTGGTGGGTAGCGTGTGCAAGGGCGCGCTCACGTATAATCCTCCACTTGGTATGTCTAGCAACGTTCTATCCACTTCTCGCCGGACCATGTTTTGAGCCTCTCCGATTTAATGTCCCCCATTTCTGACGACATGAAAGCGGTTGACGCGGTCATCCGCGCCCGCCTCGATTCCGATGTCGTTCTTATCCGCACCATTGGTGAGTACATTGTCGGTGCTGGCGGCAAGCGCATGCGGCCGGCATTACTTTTGCTGGTGGCGAAGGCGCTGGGTTATCAAGGCAACACGCATCATCTGCTGGCGGCGGTTGTTGAGTTCATTCACACCGCCACCCTGCTACATGACGATGTGGT
Source organism: Alcaligenaceae bacterium (assembly GCA_013416395.1). Classification (GTDB taxonomy): domain Bacteria; phylum Pseudomonadota; class Gammaproteobacteria; order Burkholderiales; family Burkholderiaceae_B; genus Allopusillimonas. The sequence goes on along the minus strand of JACCEP010000001.1, from coordinate 134,262 downwards.
TGACGAATCCGACCTGCGCCGAGGGCGCAGTACCGCCAATGCCATGTTTGGCAATGCGGCCAGCGTACTGGTGGGTGACTACCTGTACTCGCGATCGTTTGAGATGATGGTCGAGTCTGACTCCATGCACGCCATGTCGGTGCTGTCTGCCGCCACCACGGTCATTGCCGAGGGCGAGGTGCTGCAACTGCTTAATGTGCATGACCCCGAGGTCTCGCTTGATCGTTATTTGCAAGTGGTGCGCTATAAAACGGCCAAGCTCTTTGAGGCAGCGGCCCAGGTTGGCGCCATCGTCGCCGGCGCCAGCCAGGCTCAGCAAACCGCCGCCGCCACCTATGGCCGGCATATTGGCACCGCTTTTCAGCTGATTGACGATGTGCTCGATTACACCGGTGATGCCGAAGCATTGGGCAAAAACGTGGGCGACGATTTGCGCGAAGGCAAGCCCACTTTGCCCCTTATACGTGTTATGGAAATCGGTACTGCAGAGCAGCGGCAACTGGTGCAAGACGCCATTCGCCACGGTGAGGGTGATTTCGCCGCTGTGGCGCAGGCCATTCGCGACACCGACGCGCTGGGCTATACGCGCGCGGCTGCCGTGGCTGAAGCCGAGCTGGCCCGCCAGGCCCTTGCTGAATTTCCGGCTTCTGCACACCAAGAAATGCTGCTTAGTTTTTGTGCCTTCGCCGTTGAACGTGATCGTTAATTAAGGCCGTGTGCATTGTCGTCAATGGCCTTTTTGGCCTTGGCAGTGGTGCACACGCAGGCATCTGGTTCGTCTGTGCTGGCCAGCTTTGGTGAAAGCATTTGTTTGCGCCTGATCAAGCCTGTTGTTCCCACTTTTTATGAATTTTTGTTAAAATTTTATTCCTTCTTGGTCAAACATGGCTGACAAGGTTTTCCCGGGGCTGTCAGCCGTATTCCACAAAACTTGCTGGCAGTTTAGCGCTCCCGTCGGGGCGTAGCTCAGCCTGGTAGAGTACTGCGTTCGGGACGCAGGAGTCGCATGTTCGAATCATGTCGCCCCGACCATTAGCTTTATATTAAGCCCTTGTTTATCAGGGGCTTATGTTTTTTTCCTAAACTTGCCATCGTGTTTCGATGCAACGCTTCACGCCAAACGTCTTGAGGGGCACCACCAGTTAGTCAGACCCAGAAAGAATGCCTGGGAATTGGATAGCTATACGCAGCCTAGCCAACTCATGGAACGTCATCGTGACTGCCTCGTATGGTGCTGGCCATAAAGGTAAGCAGCACGGCCTGGACTTTTAAGGAGACAGCATGCTGAAGTCGCTTTCAACAAGAAACTTGACGGTGTTTCAGGACGTCGAGCTGAATTTCGCGCCAGGGCTTAATGTCATTGTCGGCGAGAATGGCTGCGGCAAGTCGCACCTGCTCAAAGTCGTCTATTCAGTAATGGCTGCGAGCGCGGAAGAAGGCAAAAAACCAACCGCAAGTGAGCCGACCAAAACCCTCTTGCAGAAGGTGTTGGCAGACAAATTGATTCATGTAATGCGTCCCGAATCTTTGGGACGTCTGGCCCGACGTAAACAGGGGAGGGAACGTTGTGAGGTCGCGCTAAAGTTCTCTGATCCCCGGCTTAATTGCTCTTTTGGCTTTGCGACTTCCAGCAAGTCCGAAGTCCAGATTGAAACATTACCCAAAATTTGGCAGTCGAAGGTGCCCGTATTCCTTCCGACTCGTGAACTGCTGACCATATACCCGAACTTTGTGGCGGTTTATGAGGGGCATTATCTGGAGTTTGAAGAAACTTACCGAGATACTTGCCTGCTGCTTGGCGCACTTGCCCTTAAAGGCCCGCGTGAAAATCAAATCGTCAGCATCCTGAAACCTTTAGAGGAAGCGATGGGGGGCAAGGTGGTACTCGACAAGAATGGTCGTTTCTATCTTCGCATCCCCGGTCAGGGCAATATGGAAATGCCACTGGTGGCAGAGGGGCTCAGAAAACTGGCGATGATCGCAAGGCTGATCAGCACAGGGTCGTTACTAGATAAAGGGTATCTGTTCTGGGATGAGCCTGAGACCAACCTGAACCCAAAGCTCATTCGGCTTGTGGCTAATGTGATCTACCATCTTTGCCAGCAAGGTATTCAGGTGTTTGTTGCAACCCACTCGTTGTTTCTTCTACGTGAACTAGAGATACTGGCTTTAGGGAAAGATTTCTCGAATGTTGAGCATCGTTTTTTTGCTCTGAAGCCCACTAAGGATGGAGTCGTTGTCGAGCAGGGTGATGCCCTCGAAAAGCTACAAACCTTGGTCTTGCTCGACGAAGAGCTCGCTCAGTCTGATCGTTTCATGGAGAGTGATTGATGCCTGTGTCTTTGAATGAGGGGCGATTAATCTTTCAGTTCCCTGACGATGCTATCGTCAGCCAGTATGACGACTGGGCATTTTACCGAAACCAGTTTAATAGCTGCTTTGGGGGTACTAAGGCGATCGATCTTTTATATGTGGACGCGGAGGCAACCTGGTTAATCGAGGTCAAGGATTATCGAACGAATAGGCGTACTAAGGCTATTGATCTTGGGTCTGAGGTGGCTACCAAGGTTCGGGATACTCTGGCAGGTTTGGTGGCAGCCAAGAGCAACGCTAATGAACATCAGGAAAGGCGATGGGCAAGGCAGGCGTTAGCTAAACGGCGTATTAATGTTGTTCTGCATCTTGAACAGCCGATTAAACATTCGAAGCTATTTCCTCGAGTAGTCGATCCGGCCAATCTCAAAATCAAACTTGGCCAGACATTGAGTGCTGTCGACGCCCATCCGAAGATTGTTGATCAACATAATTTATCAGCCAATATGAGCTGGACAGTAACGGGATAATGCTATGAGATTGAAACTCTAGCGAGAAATCGCTCGCCCTCACAAAGACGTTCAGGAAGACTCGTTCATACAGTCTGAATTTACGACTGACATTACACAGGTTGCCAATAATACAGCCACGGCTGGTTCCCAAAGTGCCGAAAAATGCTTTTCGCGCACCTACATTACCGAAGGCATGCGGCTGTTAATCACGGAGAATACTCATCCCATGCGCATCCTGCTGGTAGAAGATGAAAGTGAGCTGGCTCACTGGCTAACGCGCAGCCTGGCCAGGCATGGCGGTTTCGTTGCAGACTGGGCTGATGATGCCGAGCTTGCAGAACGTCGCATGGCGGTTGAAGAGTTTGACGCCATTATCCTTGACCTGGGCCTGCCAGGCATGGACGGGCACACATTTCTGGCCCGGCTTCGTGCACGTGATGATCGCACGCCGGTGCTGGTACTGACTGCACGCGATTCGCTGGTCGAACGCATCGACACCCTGCACAAAGGCGCTGACGATTTTTTGCGCAAGCCCTTCATCATTGAAGAGCTCGAAGCCCGATTGATCGCATTGGTGCGACGTAGTCGCGGGCGCGAGCACCCGCGACTTGCACTCGGAGATCTGGTGCTGGATACGGCCGCGCAGCGCTTTCTGGTTAATGGGCAACAGTTGGGCCTATCCCCGCGTGAGTTTGCCGTTCTTAAGGTGCTCATTCAAAAAAGCGGAGAGCCCGTCTCCAAGCAGCAGATACTCGACAGGATCAGCGGCGATGACCGCGAAATCAATCTGGAGGCAATCGAGGTGTTGGTGCATCGCCTGCGCAAAAAACTAATGAATACGGGTACGCACATCGAGACCTTGCGCGGGATGGGTTATTGCCTGGAACCTGCTCGTGATGACTGAAGTTGGCTCGTCGGGCAAGCGTAGCCTGAAATCCATCTTGCTGTGGTCGCTGATTCCGACCTTGCTGCTGTTCATGACGGCTGCCCTGTGGCTGTCCAATCATCAGCTGCGCAAGCAGATAGACCTTGCTTACGATAGGTCACTGGCTGGCGCACTGCGTTCCATCGACCATCAGATCTCAACGGAAAGCGGCGGTTTGTCGATAGAGTTGCCCTATCTGATGCTTGAGTTCTTCGAACTGACAGCGAACGAAAACGTCTATTACCGCGTGATGACCGAAGACGGTCTGGCAGACATTGGCAACCAGCAGTTGCCGCTGCCCAGCGACCCTCTCATTTCAAATAGTCCTTACTTTTACACGGCGACTTACCTGGGGCAGCGTATTCGCGTCGCGGCACTTGCGCGAAGCATGGACCCGCCGATCTACAACGATGTCGGAGGGCGTGTCATCGTAATGGTGGCGGAGGATGTTGCCACACGCCAGGCGTTCATAGAGTCCATGCTTTGGCAGTCGGTCGAGCGCGATATTGTGGTGGTGCTGATGATCATGATCATTCTGGTACTGGCCGTTCTCTTTGCATTGAGGCCTCTTACGCGTCTGGAGCAGGAGTTGGAAGGCAGGCACCACGATGACTTACGCCCTATCGAGGCCGAAGATATCCCCTCGGAAGTGCAACCGCTGGTGAAGGCGGTCAATCTGCATATGGCCCGCTATGAGCGACAGGCTCGTTTGCAGAGCCAGTTTCTGGATGATGCCTCGCATCAGTTACGCACTCCGCTTACGGTTTTGCGTGCTCAACTTAGCTATGCTCTCCGCGAGTCCGACCCCCAGGAGGTGCGGTCTGCGTTGCTGGCGATGGGAGAGGGGCTGGAGCGGGCCGAGCGCACCGCTAATCAGCTGCTGTCACTGGCGAGAGCGAGCGAAATGGCGGCGTTTGACGACGAGCAGCAGGATACTGATCTGGTTGCGCTGGCGCATGATGTCGTACGCCAACTCTATCCGGCCGCACGAGCACGCCGCCAGGATCTCGGGCTGGACTGCCCGGCGGGCGCGGTATGGCTTCGTGCTCCCGAATGGCTGCTGCGCGAAGCGATCGTCAACCTGGTGGATAACGCCCTACGTTATACCCCGGCTGGTGGTGTCATTACGCTATCCGTAATCCGCAGCGCAGACGACGTTCGTGTCGTTGTAGAGGACAATGGGCCCGGCATGACACCCGCTGATATTCAGAAAGCCGGAGTGCGCTTTCGGCGTGGTAAGTCGGGCAAGAATACGACCGGTGCAGGGCTGGGCCTGGCTATTGTTGAGGCCATTATGCGGCAGTTACAAGGCCAGTTTGTACTGGAGTCACCCGGCCGTGGCTGTCGTGCGTCACTAGTGTTTACCCTTGTCTCCCCCCGTGCTGCACCGTTTGCAAAAACAAAACCATCAAATTGAAAGCATTCCGAAAGCTTGCTGTGCGTACGCTTGTCCCTTAGTTGACCGGCAAACCTGAGCCGGCATCCTTTCGTACGCTGTGTTGTAGCGTGCAATGAACAATTTGGGAGACGACATATGAAAACAACTTTTCTTAGTAAGCTTGTATCGGGCCTGCTGCTGGCCAGCGGTGCCCTGGTCGCGGTATCGGCCTCGGCGGCCGATGCGCCGCGCCGGCCCGAATGTATTGCGCCGGCTCAGCCTGGTGGCGGCTTTGACCTGACTTGCCGTTTGGCGCAGGAAGGTCTGGAGGCGGCCAAACAACTCAAGGAGCCGATGCGCATTGTGTACATGCCAGGTGGTATCGGCGCTGTGGCCTATAACCACGTTGTCGGTCAGAAGCCGGATGCCGGAAACACCATTGTGGCGTTCTCGGGCGGGTCGCTGCTGAACCTGGCCCAGGGTAAGTTCGGTAAATACAACGTCAATGATGTGCGCTGGCTGGCGGCTGTGGGTTCCGATTATGGCGTCGCTGTGGTTCGCGATGACTCTCCTTACAAGACGCTCAAGGATCTCATGCAAGCACTCAAGGCTGATCCGAGCAAAATCGTGCTTGGCGCTGGCGGCACCGTGGGTAGTCAAGACTGGATGAAGGCGGCGCTCACTGCCCGTGCCGCCGATGTGGATTATCGCAAGATGCGTTTTGTGGCATTTGAGGGCGGCGGTGAAGCTAACACCGCGTTGCGTGGCGGTCACATACAAGCTTACATGGGTGATGCAGCCGAAGCCTACACCATGCTCGAGGGTGGCTCGCCTATTCGCGTACTGGCTGTTTTCAGCGAAGAGCGTCTGCCTGGGAAAATGTCCAATGTGGCCACGGCCAAGGAACAGGGCTATGACATCCAGTGGCCCATTATTCGCGGTTTCTATGTTGGCCCCAAGGTGTCTGACGAGGACTACAACTGGTGGGTGGACGCGTTCAAGAACATGCAGGACAACCCCAAGTTCACCGAACTGCAGCAGAAACTGGGTCTGTTCCCTTTCCGCATGTACGGCAGCGAGCTTGATACGTATGTCAAGGAGCGTGTCAAGGCTTACACCGAGCTTGCCGACACCTTTGGTCTGATCAAAAAGTAAGCCATGACTGACCGTTATCTGGGTGTTGCCGCGATCGTCTTCGCGGCGCTCATGGTCTGGTTCGGGTGGGGCATCGAAGCCCCATTTTCCTACGAACCTGTGGGCCCACGTGCCTTTCCCCTCTTGTTGGCGCTTTGTATTGGCCTGTGCGGGCTCTGGTTGGTGATCAAGGGCAAGTTTCAGGCCCCAGCCAATCCCCCAGGGACTAATGCGCGCATAGCCTTGATGGTTGTGTACTGCCTTGGCTATGCGCTTTTGTTCGGCCCCTTGGGATTCATTGTCGCGACGACCGTGGTAACTATCCTGATCGGGCGTCTGTTCGGAGGTGCGTGGGGCAAGGTCATACTGGGTGGTGTTGTCATGAGCGTCTTTTTCTTTGTTCTGTTCGACCGTGTGCTTGACGTGGTCTTGCCCCTGGGCATACTGGAGTTCGTGCTGTGAGCGAAATACTCTCCCACCTGCAGATGGGTTTTGGCGTCGCTTTTTCGTGGTCCAACCTTGCCGTCTCTCTGGCCGGCGCGTTCTTTGGAACCATGGTGGGGGTTCTGCCAGGACTGGGCCCCATCAATGGCGTCGCCATGCTCATCCCCATCGCGTTTGCGATGAACCTTCCTCCCGAAACCGCATTAATTCTGCTTGCGGCAGTTTATGTGGGCGCCGAGTATGGCGGCCGCATCACGGCCATACTTATTAATGTGCCTGGTGAGGCCAGCGCCATCATGACCACGCTGGACGGCTATCCGCTTGCACGGCAGGGTCTGGCGAATGTGGCGTTGTCTCTTTCCGCCTGGTCTGCATTTTTTGGTTCGCTGGTTTCCGTTATCGGCATGATTATCCTGGCACCGCTGCTGGCGAAATGGGCGCTGGCCTTCGGCCCTGCCGAGTACTTCGTGCTAATGATATTTGCCTTCTGCTGCCTCACTAGTCTATTGGGCGACCAGCCCGTCAAGGGTGCGTTATCGGCACTGTTGGGGCTTGCAATCGCAACGGTTGGCGTAGATTCAAACTCCGGTGTATATCGCTACACTTTTGACTCGGTGCATTTGTTTGATGGCATACAGTTTGTTGTCGTGGTCATTGCGCTGTTCGCTGTCGCAGAACTGCTGGAAATGCTGGAAAAACTGATTGCCGGTCAGGATGTGGAAGTGGATTCCAGTGGCCGCAAGATATTCAATCTCAGCGAAATCGCATACACCTGGTGGACGGTAGTGCGTAGTTCACTCATTGGCTTTGTTGTGGGTGTATTGCCGGGTGCGGGCGCAAGTGTTGCTTCGGCGGTTGCGTATTCCAATGAAAAGCGGATCTGCGAGAACAAGGACCCTGTTAATTCCAAGTTCGGCAAGGGCGACTTGCGAGGAGTTGCCGCGCCAGAGGCGGCGGCCACGGCCTCTGCTGTCGGATCGTTCGTGCCCATGCTGACATTGGGGGTTCCGGGCTCGGGCACAACGGCGGTAATGATGGGGGCACTTACGCTCTACAACATTACACCAGGGCCTGTATTGTTCGATACCAAACCTGAGTTGGTGTGGGGGCTGATTGCCTCGTTATTTATCGCGAACGTGATTCTGTTCTTGATGAACGTGCCCATGGTTCGCATTTTCTCCAAGGTGTTGTCGGTACCGGGGTGGCTGATGGTGCCGGGTATTCTCATTGTTAGTTATATCGGCGTGTACGCCATTAATGCGGGAAGCTTTGACCTCATGATGGCCGCCATCATTGGTGGCATCGGCTATTTACTACGTAAGGCCGGTCTGCCCATGGCGCCGTTGGTACTCGGCGTGGTGCTGGGTGACATGATGGAACAGAATCTGCGACGCGCCTTGTCTATCACCGATGGTGCCATTCACATTTTGTTCGACAGCAATATTTCCAAAGGTTTGTGGTTAGTGTCTTTGTTCATCGTGGTCGTGCCGCCGCTGCTGCGCTACATTAAAAAGCGTAGGCTCAATCGGGCTGCACGCTGAAGTTACGTAGCATGCTGTACTGTCCCGGCGAGGTCTGTTTAACCTTTGCCGGGGTTTTTCGTTGTCATGGGCCGACAGCATCCATAGGGGCGTTGCGTCAGCAAGCAAACTGGTTGCCTGAGTCCCAGCGTCCCAAGATCCCAAGGCTTCCAGATCCCAAAGCTTCAAGATCCCAAAGCCCCAAACAGATTTGGCGTGCCCGTAGTCCGCCTTACTGCTGCAAAGCACCCTGCAGCGGGATGCGCACAACGCTGCCCGGGCCGCTGGCCGTGTACTTGGGTGTGAAAGGTGCTTTCACCGTTACATACAGGCTGTTCAACTCGGGGATGGTGAGTAGGCTGTTGGGGTTTTGTTGCAGATGATACGTGGCCTTGACCTTGTAGGTGTCGGCATCGACAATGCTGACCGTGCCTTGATCGCGATGGCTGACATACAGAGTGTTGTTGTCGGCCTGATAGATGATGTCGAGCGAGTCGCCCAGAGGAAGGCGTTTAATAACCCGACCTGTGCGGTCATCAAGAACCAGAACGGTTTTTAGTTTGGAATTGTCGGTGACATACAGTTTGTGGTTTGCTGCATCATGGGCCATGTTCAGAAGCAGGGCAGCATCATTGCCAGCAGGCTTCCAGCGCTGCTGGATCTGGTTGCTGTCTGTGTCGATAAGCAGAATTTCCCCGCCGCCATTGGCGGCATACAGATGCTTGGCATCAGGCACAGACAGCAGCCCGGTAACCCACTTTCCGGCGTTTTCGATTTTGGCGCGTAGGTTGAAACTGCTGGCATCTATAACCCAGATAATGCCGGGGTCGCCCACGCCGCTTACATACAATGTGTCTGTGCTGGGCTCATACCGAACAGTGCGCGGGCCATAAGGCGTGCCGTCTTTACTGGTGTCAGTAAATTTGACGCGTGCCATGACTTTGCCGGTTTTCAAGTCAATTTTGCTGACTGCACCAGCCAGGCTGTGCGTTACATAAAGGGTGTCTCCGGCCGGGTTAATTGCCAGGCCAAAGCTTTTTTCGTCCAAATGGTAAAGCCCGGTGGTTTCGAGCGTTTCTGGGTTTAGCTGGTACACAACCCCACCGTGTACGTTTTCCATGGCCTCGCTTGATGCTACATAAATGGATTTTGTTAGCGGGCTATAGGCCATTTGGTACACGCCGTGGGCAAGCTCGCGCCGCAGAGCGCCTTCGGCTGTTAGCTTGTAAGCCTGTTGGGCTTCGGGTATGACGGGAACCGTCAGGGCAGCTTGGTCAGCGTGGGCTGGCGCGGCCAACGCCGCCAATAAAGCCAATGACCCGAAAACCCGATGGGCAGTAAGCATATAGTTTCTCCAATGAAAGCGTGTGAAGCCGTGTCACGGTGCAGCATGACGCAGCGATTAAAAGTGAAGCCGTGTCATGGCGCAGCGATTAACAATTAGTGGCGGTGTGTCGTTTTGCCAGTAAGGCTGATTTGCGCGATAAAGCTAATGATAATGATTCGCAAAAAGTATAACAGTACGATAATTGGTTTGTACTGAACGAATGGCAAGTTAAAACACAAGCGCAGTGGTAATGCAGCGGTATCATGCAAGCCATGCCCATACCTAACCCCCTTAAGCGACCTCGGTGCGAGCAATGTTTGCGGCCCGTCTCGTATTGCCTGTGCGAACACATTACTGTCGTGCCAAGCCGTACGCGTGTACTTATTTTGCAGCACCCCGACGAGCAAAGGCATGCGTTAAATACAGGGCGTCTGGCCGTGTTGGGCTTGAAGCAAGCCGAGTTGCTGGTGGGCGAGCGGTTTGCGCAGCTGGGCTCATTGCTTGCCGCAGAAGCCCGCGTGTTTTTGCTGTTTCCTGGTGAGCAGGCCCAGACACCGCAGCCGCTGGCCCCTGGACCCGAAGACGCTGCACCGTTGCTGATTGTGCTTGATGGCACTTGGCGCAAGGCCCGCAAGATTCTGCACGAAAACCCCGTGCTCAATAGCTTGCCACGCCTTGCCCTTGAAGCAGGCCAACCTTCTACATACCGGATACGGCAAACGGGGGAATTTGCAGCAGTTTCCACCATAGAGGCAATCGTGCGCACGTTAACGGCCCTGGAGCCCGGGCAGGATTTCAGCCCGGTGCTCGTTCCGTTTGATGTGCTGATCGAGCAGCAGATTCAGGCTATGGGGGCTGATGTATACAGACATAATTACAAGACGGACGAAACTAAAAGGCCTGAGTCCGGTGCAATACCGAATTCAGGCCTTTTGGAAAGGTGAGGGAAATCTGGGCACGAAGTTGAGATAACACGTTTAACGTCGTGTCGGGAAGATTAAGCCCTCTCCATTAATCCTTACTTTTTACTGTGCAACGTCTTGTGTCAGTTCAGGCCCAGGCTTTTATATTTAGAACTTTTGCGTTTATCACGGGCAGAGATGGTTGTCGCCGCCTTGTAACCTAACCTCGCCCGATATACGGCATCTTTGTTGCCATCACCGTCATGAACTGTACGTTCGCGTCGAGTGGCAGGCTGGCCATGTAGAGCACGGCTTTCGCGACATGGCTTACGTCCATAATCGGTTCGGGGCGCGTTGAGCCATCAGCCTGCAATACCCCTTTGCCCATGGCTTCCGTCATTTCGCTGGCGGCGTTGCCGATGTCGATCTGACCGCAGGCAATGTCATATTTGCGGCCATCAAGTGAGGTGGCTTTGGTGAGCCCAGTAATGGCGTGCTTGGTTGTTGTATACGACACCGCCTGCGGGCGGGGTGCGTGGGCAGAAATCGAGCCATTGTTGATGATGCGACCGCCACGTGGGTTTTGGTCTCGCATTAGCCGGAAAGCACCCTGGGTACACAGAAACATGCCTGTCAGGTTGACGTTTACGGCTGTCTTCCACTCTTCGTAGCTGAGCTCTTCGAGCGAAACCGTACGTGCGAAAACCCCTGCGTTGTTGAACAGCACGTCGAGACGGCCAAATTGTCGCTGGATCAGGGTATACAAATGTTCGACAGCAGCGGGGTCGCTGACATCGGTAGGCACCACCAGGGTCTGTGCCCCTAGGGCTTGGCCTTGCGCCGCCACGGTGTCAAGCGGTTCGCGCCGACGACCAGCCAGTACTACGGAGTACCCGGCCTCCATTAACGCCAAGGCGATGGCCTTGCCTATGCCGGAGCCTGCGCCCGTCACCAATGCGACTTTCTGATCCTTCATGTGCTTCTCTCCTGTAACCAAGTTTACGTTTGTTGTTGTGCTTCGACCTGAGATCTAAGGCCGGCTGGCTAATCTTAATTGAGGTGTGTGCCAACGTCTTTGAGTGGGCACCCGTCGCGGCTAGGAAGCCCGGCCTGATCTCGGCGCTCAGGGTGTATTACTTGCTTCTCATGGCTTGCGACCATTCCCACGCAGGATCACGCCGCAGCTTTTTATTGAGGGCGGCGGTGATCAGCATGGCGATCAGCGCGCCTAGCGCCGCGAGTGCCATGTCTTTATGTGCATCCCATATATCGCCTTGTGTGCCCAGGTATTGCATGCCCAATTCGCCGCCGAATAGTTCGGCAGCTGCCCATTCAATGAGCTCGTACAGTGCTGACGTGCTGAGCGTGACGTCAAGTGGAAGAAAATAGGCCCAGAAGCCACGCACTTCGACCACGCGCAGAAAAAACTCGCGAATCGGGTACGCCAGCAGCAGGCCATATGAAAAGTGCACCAGCCGATCGTAATTATTGCGTTCCCAGCCCAATACGCTGTTAAGCGTATGGCCCGTCAGTGCCTGCCACCAATGATCATAAGGTACCTCAGAATACGTGTAGTGTGAGCCGACCGCGTGAAGGGCAAGAAACACAACAATCAGTATTAGCGAGATATTTGAAAAGCGGAACTGCCGACGCATGGCCCACAGCGCCAGAAAAAACGCCACAACAAGTGCATTTTCGAGCAGCCAGTCGGCGCGGTCGGAGGGGGCAATGGCCAGGCCGGCCCACAACACCACATAGGCAATAACACTAAGGCGCAGAGCGGTCTGTGCAAAGTTCGATGCGCGGCTTTCAGAGGTAGGTAACGCAGCTGGCATAGGTGTGATCCGGGAGATGGCGGAAGACGAGGTGTTGCTCCGAGGCGTTGAAGACCATCGTGCGCTAAGTAAGCGATGATAGCGGATGCCCGGCCTGGCTCAGGGCTGACTTTGCCATGTAGGCGCATGCGTGCGCAATGCGGTTGCGGGGCTGTCCCAGTACAGCGGGACGTCATCGATGATGCACGGTGGCTTGAGGCGGTAGGCGGGACCCCAGCTTGTTGCTTCGCTGATTTGGGCCCAGTCATCCTCACTCTCGGGAGCCAGGCTGTCTGCTGCCTGGGCAGGCTGGGACATCAGCAGGCAGGCCGTGCGGGCTAATGACAGGCGCGTGACGCAGCCACATTCTGTTCCCATTTGTTCTGACAAGGCACGCAGCACGGCAGCCGCCATCAGGTAGCCGGTGGCGTGATCCAGAGCCTGCACGGGCAGTGGGGCTGGGGGCGATGCTTGCGAGCGGGTGTGCGAGGCCAAGCCGTCTTTGGTACGGCCGTCTGCGCCAGCCATGCCAGCCCAGGCAATGCCGCAACTCATCTGTACCAGGCTGTCAAAGCCGCGTCTGTGCTGCCACGGCCCTGTCCAGCCATAGGCATCAAGGCAGACATCAATCAGGCCTGGCCGGATGGCCTGGCGTTCGGCCTCGCTCAAGCCCAAGCGTGCAAGCGCGTCGGGGCGGTAGCCATGTACCAGTACATCGGTATCGGCCAGCAGGCCACGTAACTGCGCCATATGCGAGGGAATGCGCAGGTCAAGGCTGGCGCAGCGCTTGCCAAGGGTCATCTCGGGTTCTAGCCCTGGCTCGTTCCAGAAGGGGGGATCTATGCGCAGTATTTGCGCACCGTAACCTGCCAGGAAACGCGTACAAACCGGGCCGGCGAGCACACGGGTGAGGTCAAGTACCCGTAGCCCCGCCAGAGGGCGGTCGGGCGTGACAAGATCAACGGGTTTTTCGAGATGACGGTAATCACCAAAGGGGCTGTTGCTAAGAGCCGTACCCGCCGGGGCCAGCATGCCGTCGGTTTCATCAGGCGCAGTGTTGTGGCTGGCCGGTTGCGGCTGGGATGATGAGCGCGCTGGGTAACGGTGCACAGCAAAAACCGGCTCGGCAGCTACCGCCTTGCCCTGGGGATGATCTGCCCACTCTTGGGGCGTTCGCATGGCGGCCGCACATGCGCCGGCTGCCACCAACAAATCTTCAAGCTCGCGTGCCTGGTAGCACGATATAGCCTGACTGACGGCGCTTTGCTCGGGTGAGCACTTCAGTACCGCAAGGGCCGCATCGCGGTGATGTGGGGCATTGGCATGCACACGTATCCATCCATCGCGTGTGGCATAGTCGCCGGTAATGGGGTCGCGCGCACTGGGCGACTGCCACCCTTGGGGCCGCAGCGTTGACGCAAACCAGAACGACGCCAGGCGTCGGTCTACCGTAACCTGGGGGGCATGCCCAAACTGCTGGCCCATGTAGTCAGAAAGTGCATGGGCAGCTGTTGCGATTGTGGCAACGGCCAGCTCCGTCACAGGATATACAGACGGTAAAGCGCCATTGCCGATAACACGCAATGTGCTCAAATCATGTGCTGTATCGACGGTGTTTTCACCTGGTGGGCGCATGGCCCGGAGAAACGCCGCGATGACTGGATGCTGATCCATAGTGCAACCCCGATTGTTCGCAGAGCCATAGGTCGACCGTGGCTGGCGACCCTGTCATATCAGTACTGTACACCAGTCAGACTAGACCTTAACCGGGTGCCAGCGTACAATGCATAACTTACATAGCTCTGTGCATGCCGTAATCGCGCGGCAATAAAGCCAGAGCGTTTTTTTGGGGTTTGCCCCCGTCTTAAGGCTGCTACGCAGCAGCCCGGCAACCGTGCCGAAACAATATGCCCGACCGTTTTCTGGTCGCGGAACAACCAGGTTGGTTGATGTTTAACCAACTTCGCAGATTCAAGCTTTCCTTAGGCGCCCGGCGTGGCCGGTTTTCGTCTATCGAATATCTGAAACTGCCCAAGGCACCAGACGTGTCTTTCAGCAGGCTCACTATGGCACGGCGCCAGAGCGGGCCTGTGTGATTGCGCGCGTCCATAAAGTGCCCGCATGAAGGAAAAAGGAGAATTAAACCCATGCACGAGGGAGATTTTTTTCAACTTTCGACAACGACAGCGTTGCTGTTGCTCGCCGGTTTCTATGCCCTGACTTTTCTACTGACGCTACTGATCGGAAAGAAAAAAGAAAACGTAGATGGCTATATGGTGTCAAACAATGCCATTGGTTTTGGGCTTTCAGCGGCCAGCATGATCGCCACATGGATCTGGGCCGCCTCTTTTTATGCCAGCGCCACGTCTGGTTATAGATATGGCCTTTCAGGACCCATCCATTATGGGTTCTGGGGCGCGCTCATGATTTTGTTTATTTACCCGTTCGGGCGGCGATTCAGGGCGCTTGCACCTAAAGCGCACACGCTGGCCGAGGTTATCCAGGCGCGCCATGGCACGTCAAGCCAGCTCATTATGGCGGGGTCCAATATAGTTGGAAGCTGTATCAGTTTAATGGTCAACTTTACGGCAGCGGGGGCGCTGGTATCGGTATTAAGCCCGCTCACGTTTATTCAGGGTGTGCTCATTGCCGGGCTGGGCGTGCTGTCCTACACCTTGTGGTCAGGGTTTCGGGCGTCGGTAATGACCGACTTTGCGCAACTGATTGCCATGATTCTGGCTGCGGTTGTGATTATCCCGATGATTTTCTTTAAAGCCGGCGGTACAGACATGCTTATGGCCAACATGTCCAACCTGACCCTAGAGCAGAATAATTTCTTTTCGACCACAGCCATTCTGGAGCAGGGTGCGCCCTATTTTGTGGCAGTACTTGCCTATGCCATCGGTAACCAGACCATTGCACAGCGGCTTTTCGCTGTA
Source organism: Alcaligenaceae bacterium (assembly GCA_013416395.1). Classification (GTDB taxonomy): domain Bacteria; phylum Pseudomonadota; class Gammaproteobacteria; order Burkholderiales; family Burkholderiaceae_B; genus Allopusillimonas. The sequence goes on along the minus strand of JACCEP010000001.1, from coordinate 119,054 downwards.
CGCGAAGACCTGATCAAGCCTACCTTTCTGACTGCAACGCTAGGCTATGGCGCCGTCGTGATTGGCCTGGGTATGCTGGGGATGCTCGCTCTGTTTGTGGGTATTGAGCCCGCAGGCGGCGACATGAACAATATTATTCCCCAGATGGCGTCCAAATACCTCTCGCCTGTTGGTATTGCGTTGTTCTTTGTATTGGTGATCGGGTCGCTGTCGTCAACGGCTGATTCTGACCTGTCGGCGCTGTCGGCCATTGTAATGACGGATATCTATGGCAAGAACCTGGCGCGTGGCAAGGTCAAACCTGAGCGTATGCTGTGGTGGGGTCGGGCGACCATGGTTGTCGCTACCATGCTTGGCGTCATTTTCGCCAGTTTGAAGCTTGATATTCTGGTCATGCTGGTGTTTGTGGGTGCACTTTGGGGAGCCATTGTGTTTCCGGTCATCGCGAGCTTTTATTGGGATCGCGTCACCAATAAAGCCTTTACGACCTCGGTGGTTATTGCTGTTCTGCTCTTTGCCACGGTGCGATTCGAACTTCTTCCCATGGAAGGTCTCATAGGGCTGTTTTTTGAGCTGTGCGCGGTGGCCGGTATTACGGTTGTTGTCGGGCTGATGGCATTCGGCTTTTCAAACTTTCGCATAGGCCTGGCGATTGGCGTCCTGGCCGGTCTGATCGCCTTGCCGTTCATGGTGGGCTTTCTGCGTGACTATCTTGTGTTGCTGGCTTCATTGACGGCCTATGGTGTGAGCGCCATTGTGTGTTCTTTGATGAGCTGGCGCAGCCAGGAACGCTTTGACTTTAGCGTACTTGCTGATCGTGTCACGTCGTTTCACACAGAGCCTCAGCACGAAAAGCCGTCGGGCCGTGTTCCTTCGGGCAAGCTTGCGCCCGTTCGCAATTAAGGAGTAATGCTATGTCAGCCAATATGCTTACGTTGTACATTCTGATCTGGCCGGTACTCTCTGCCGGTGTTCTCGCACTGCTTGTTATTTCTCTGGTGCGAGATATGCGCAAGGCGCGTAAAAGTGGCAAAGATATGGTCTAGTCACTCGCACGTCATCTGCAAAAACGCGGCGAGGCCCTATAGGTATCGCCGCGTTTTTGTCTGGATGAGCGCGGGTGCCTGGGCAAGGCAGGCCACACCATGGCAGCTTTTCTTGAGCCGCCTGGCCTGCCGCCCACACAACGGCCTCGCCCGCGTTGCATAGCCGGCCGCTACGACGGTTTACCCAGAGTTGCGCAGGCCTGCCGCCACACCGTTAATGGTCATGTGTATGGCGCGCTGGGTGCGCGTTTCTTCCTCATCATTATTGCCAGGTTTCTCTTGGCTGAGCCGGTACCGGCGCAGTAGCTCTACCTGCAAGTGGTTGAGCGGGTCAATATAGGCAAAGCGTTCACCCAAAGCCGCCTGCAACTGCTTGTCGTTGGCCAGCAGATCGTGCTGGCACACTTGCTTGAACAGATCGAGCGTTAGCTCAAACTCTGCCTGTATGCGATTGAAAATTGTGTTGCGCAGCTTGCGATCAGGCACGAGGCTGGCATAGCGTTTGGCAATGCCCAGGTCAGTCTTGGCAAGCACCTGCTCCATATTGGACATGAGGGTTCTAAAGAATGGCCACACGTCGTTCATGGTGCGTAGCTGGGCCAGGCGTTTTGCGCGCGTGGTTGGGGCGCCTTCACAACCTTGCTCTACATAGCTGTGCAGGGCGGAACCCATGCCGTACCAGCCTGTGAGCATGAGACGGCACTGCGCCCAGGAGAACCCCCAGGGTATGGCGCGCAAATCTTCGATCTTCTGGCTGGATTTGCGTGATGCCGGGCGCGACCCAATGTTAAGGCCGGCGATTTCCAGGATGGGTGTGGAGGTAAAAAAGTACTCGGTAAAGCCCGGCGTTTCATAAACCAGGTCGCGATAGCTGTGCTGTGCCGCTTCAGACATGAAGTTTAATGCAGCGCCAAACTGTGCCATGTTTTCGTCTTCGGCCTTGGACAGGGATGTTGCTGGCGCGAGGCTTGCTTCAAGTGTGGCAGCGACAATGTTTTCAAGATGCCAGCGGCCCACCTCCGCGTTTTTGTACTTGCCTTGTATGATTTCACCCTGCTCAGTGAGCCGTATCTGGCCATTAACGGTGCCGGGTGGCTGCGCAAGAATGGCGTCAAAGCTTGGGCCACCGCCACGGGCCACCGATCCGCCGCGACCGTGAAACAGGCGCAGGCGTACCTTGCGTTTTCTGAAAACCTGAACCAACTGCCGCTCGGCACAATACAGCGCCCAGTTAGAGGTGAGGTAGCCACCATCTTTATTGCTGTCGGAATACCCCAGCATGACTTCTTGTATGCCTTGCTGCGCGTGGCGTACACGGCCCGATACTTCGGGCATGTCTAGCCACTGCGCCATGATCTCGGCGCCGCGCTCAAGGTCAGGAATGGTTTCGAACAGCGGTACAACCATAAGCCCTGCGCTGGACGGGTCGTCGCCGGTAGGGGAAATAAGCCCGGTTTCTTGTTGCAGCACCAGCACTTCAAGCAAGTCGCTCAGCGTTTCGGTGTGGGACACAACGCTTTGCCGGATGGCGGCAGCGCCAAACTTCTGGCGGCATGCTGCCGCCATGCGCAAGATAGCCAGTTCTTTTTCAGTTTCGTCCGAATAACTGATCCAGGGTGATACCAGTGGCCGTACTTCGTGAACTTCCTGGCGCAGCAGGGTGATGCGATCCTCTTCGCTCAGGGCCTTGTAATCAACCGCCTGGCCGTTTAGCGTGGCGCCCGCAGCGGCGAACAGCTCGGTCAGTACGCGCTCGTGTACGTCAGAGCTTTGGCGCAGATCAACCGTGGCCAGATGAAAGCCAAAAATGCTTACCACTTGCAGAAGACCGGACAGGCGCAATTGGCCAATGGGGCCGCCTTGGTGTAAGTCTAGGGAGTCGGCAACGACTTGCAGGTCATGTTGAAAGGCTTCTGGGGTTGGGTAGGCCGGGGCCGGGTAGGTAGGGCGTTCAGCCAGATTTTGCCCCGTCAGCTTGAGTGCGGTAGCGGCCATACGGGCATAAATGTGTATGGCAGCCCTGCGGTAAGGCTCGTCAATACGGTGAGCAGAGGCGTCCTGGCTTGCCAGCGACAAAGCGAGCAGTTCGGGGCTGGTGGTACCCAGTGACCGCGACATTGAGAGCTCGGTGCCTAGTGCCTTGACCTCTTGCAGGTAGTGTCGCAATACCAGACGAGACTGGCGCAACAGGGCCTGTTCAAGTGTGTTGGCATCCACGCTGGGGTTGCCGTCACGGTCGCCGCCTATCCAGCTGCCCATGCGCAGAAATGCAGGCAGTGGCTGCGTTTTAATGTCGAATGCCGTGCCGCGTGCTGGCCGAAGCCGCTCTGCGAGATCGTGATACAGGCGCGGTATGGCGGTAAGAAACGTACTGTTGTAATAGCTGAGCGCGTTGTCGATTTCATCAAGTACCGTTAGCTTCTCACGCCGCAGCATACGTGTTTGCCACAGTGTGGCGACCAGGCCGGTGAGCTGTTGTTCAAGTTGTTTGCGCTCGGTGGGTGTGAGGGTGTTGCCGCTGTGCTCGACCAGGTGGGCGATATTGCGGTGCAGGTCAAGCGTGCTTTTGCGTTGCACCTCTGTAGGGTGTGCGGTAAGCACAGGCACGATGCAGGCTTGCTCAAGATGGCGCAGCACCTTGCGAGGTGTTACCCCTTCGGCTTGCAGCAGGTCTAGCGCATGTTGAAGGCTGCCGCGCATGGGCTCCTGGTCGGCAAGCTCGTGATGGCGTTGTCGGCGGTTTTGGTCTCTGTCTTCGGCAATATTGGAAAGATGCAGAAAATAACTGAATGCGCGCGCGACGGAGTTGGCTTCCTCGTCGGCCAGCCGGCTGATCTGGCGCTCAAGCACCTTGCCTTCCTTCAGGTCGCCTTCGCGTCGAAACTTGACAGCGGCCCGCCGCAGTTTTTCGATGACATCGTAAATCGCCTTGCCTTCGCAGGCATTGATTACAGCCCCCAGCGTGCGTCCTAGCTGACGTATGTCGTTGCGTAATGCGCTGTGTTCAGTGTTGGAAGGTGCCGATGGGTTCACGTAGTCTCCTGCAGGGTTGCGGAATATGGCCAAACACTAACTATACGATGGTTTATTCTCGGAAGTATTGCGCATTGCCTTATTCCAGCGTCGCTTTGTGCCGCGATATGGCGCTTTCAGGTCTGGTTGCAATATGGCCAGTGCAGCGCGCGATGGGTCGTAGCGCTGCTAAATCGCTTGGCGGCCCTGGCGGTTATGTGAGGCTCCCTGTCAGGATGTTTTGGCAAAATAAAAAGCACGACAAGGCCTGCGCATGATGACTGCTGCGCAGAGCACTCGCGTCGTCTGGTTAATGCCAGAGGCCGTCGGCCTAAATGCCGCCAGCGCAGTTGAGCACTGTACCTGTCATATAGGACGCTTGCGGCGTAAGCAGCCAGACAATGGCCTCACCGATTTCTTCGGGCTGGGCCAGCCGCCCCATGGGAATGCGTGGTGCCACCCGTTGTGGGCGGCCTGGTTCGCCTGCCGTGGCATGGATGTCAGTCAGCGTTGAGCCCGGCGAAACAGCACAAACACGGATGTTTTCGACAGCGATCTCGCGTGCCAGGCCTATGGTAAATGTCTCGACGGCCGCCTTGCTGGCCGCGTAGTGAACATATTCGCCCGGGCTGCCGGTGCGGGCGGCGGCCGATGAAACGTTAACAATAACGCCGTCAATATTGTTTTTTATGAAGCTTTCGATGGCGAGCCTGCAGCACTGCATCAACCCCAGCACGTTAACCTGAAAGACCTGCGCAATCATTTCGTCAGCGGTTGAAGAAAATTGGCCGATGGGGCCGGTGATGCCTGCATTGTTGACGAGTGCACTAAGTGGGCCAAGGGCCTCTTCGGCCTGATGAATAATGCGTGGGATATCGGCTGGATTACCCATGTTGCCCTGTATGGCGACCGCCTTGCGGCCTCTGCGCTCGACGGCCTGTACGATCTGCTGCGCGGCGGCGGCGTTGGTGAGGTAATTGACGGCGACGTCGAAGCCTTCACGCGCGGCGATTACGGCAGTCGCCGCGCCTATGCCGCGGCTGCCCCCAGTGATCAGGACGGTGTTGTTTGCTGGCGCCATGTGAGCCTCCGTGTGACAGTTCTCAAGCTTTATTATCACCGTAGGTGCGCAATTAAACTACCTGTTCATGCAAGAGGGGGGCTGGCTCGCAGGCCATGCTGGCCCGCTGAGGGTGATTGTCAGCGGGTGCGGTGTCTGCCTTTAAGCGTGCGTACCCTTAGGCAGAAGCAAACAGCATGGTGCAAGCCGTGGCACATTAACCGGGTAAACACCTGGCACTCATCGCGTCAGCGACAGAAAGGAAATAGCTGATGAGGCCGGTGATGCCGGCGCCGAGCCAAGGGCTTCGGGCCGGCTTTAAACACGGTGAGATCAGAACTGGTACTTGAGGCCCGCACTGATGCTGCGGCCGTTGCCCGGCAAGAACCTTGGTTGCGCCGGTTTGTTCTGCCGGCCTATGCGATAGCTGCTGACATAGGTTTTGTCGGTGAGGTTGTCAGCCTGCACCCAGGCTGTCCAGTTTTTGCTGTGCTGGTACGCCACCTTGAAACCCAGTAGTGCATAAGACTTTTGCTCCATGCCTTGGGTATTCATATGGTCTGAATACGTGTCGGACGGCATCCAGTGCACATTAGGGCCAATCTGCCATCCACCCAAACGATAAAGAATCTCGGCGCTGAGCACGTGACGGGGCACCCCGGCGATTCGGTTGCCGTCAAACTCACCGCCCCGGAAACGGAAGTCGCTGTACGTGTAAGCAAGCCGGTAATCGAACTTGCCGGCGCCGGGAGAGGGCAGGCTGCCGTTTAAGCCGGCTTCAATGCCTTGGTGAACGGTGCGGTCACTGTAGTTGTAAACGATGGATTTGGAGCCGCTAGGGTCGGTGGGGTCGGCAACTTCCATGAGTTCATCATCGACATTGCTGTGATAAAGGCTGATAGCCCAATTGACGGGATACAGCGTGTCGGCAAACAGGCGCCCGTCGCCGCCAATTTCGTAAGTGGTGGCACGCTGCAGGTCGAGCTCGTTGACGGCCGCACCTGACAGCAGCTCCCAATAGGTGGGGGCTTCATTGCTGCGGCTTATGTTTGCGTACCAGCGCATGGTGTCGGCGGGTTTCCAGACAATGCCTGCCTTGGGGCTGGCATACGACCATTTTTGGTCGCGTCCCATGCCGTTGTCGCGATTGCTGGCATCGCGTATTGCCTGCGTGTACTTAAGGTCACCCACCAGACTAAGTTGGGGCGTAAGGTGGTATTCAAGGCCCAGCAGGGCGCTGCGATTTTCGGCTTTAAGGTCGAAGTCGGCGATGCGTGGCATGCGATTGCCTGTTACCGGGTTCTGGGGGGTAAGCTCGCGGTCCATGTCGCTGCGCGCCCAGTCTAGCGCCACGCGGTAGTCAAGCGACTGCAGCTTGCCGGCCAGCTGCCATTGGGCTCCCCAGGTGTTGCCTGTGGTGGCGGTAGAGGTAGATGGATCGGTAAACGTGTCGTCTATGGACTGCCAGTAAACGCCAAAGGTTTGATTCAGATCTTCGTTGCCCACATAGGTACGGTTGGCCAGGCGAAGCTGCCTGGTCTTGCGGTTGGGGTCGCTGTTGTACACATTGGGCGCGTCGCCGGGGTAGTCGCCCATGACACTTTTGGGGTCGCTATAGGCGCGGTCGCGAGGTATGACGGTGGGGATGTCAAACTTAAGGTCGGTGTAAGACAGATACGTGCGGTTTTCAAAGTTGTCGCCACGCACGCCAAAATTTGCCGACAGGTTGGTGCGCTCGCCGTCGGAGTGGTGCCGATAGCCATCAGACTTGTCGTGGCTGATGCTGAAGCGGCCATCAAGCTGATCACCTGTGAAACCTTTGGCTGCGTGCAGCCCCAGTCGCCCGAAGCTGCCGCCTTCTACGCTGACGACATCGCCCTGCGTACCAATTAATGACTGGAAATCCATTTCGCCGCCCAACGTCGTGGCGCCGGCCGAGAGCGCATTGGCACCGCGTCGTACGCTGATCAGGCTGGCGTTACGCGGCTCAAGCAGGCCGATTACAAAGGAACCATCGGCTTCGTTAATGGGCAGACCGTCTTGCAGCAACAGTACACCACGATTGACGGGGTTGCTCTGTATGCCAGAACCCCGGATGTTGATTCGGGGCTGGTCGATCCCGCCAAAAAACTCTTGCACGATAATGCCGGGCTGAAAATCTGTAACGTCGCGTAGTGTCGACGTGCCGATCTCAGTTTGGGGCGTGATCAAATTGGTGCCGCCTGGCACGCGATCCAGCCGCAGCTGTTCTTGGTAAACGCTTGGCTGTAGCGGTGTGGCGGCCTCGCCGGTGACGGTAACCGTGGGTAGTGTGGCGACCGGGTCAGCACACAATGCCGGCAGAGAAAGGCAGCACAGCGCAGCGCCGACGGTAAATCGGCTGGGACGAAAAGAGTTGGGCATGAGCGAGAAGTATTAAGGGTGGTTGTGAACGAACCAATTGTTGCTGCTGATATTGATAATGGTTCGCATTTGTTAAGAATTGTCGCACGGCGGTTTGCTGATCAAGTTGATGTTAGTCAAGTTGCATGCACACCCTGTTGCAGGCGCACATCAGAGGGTAAACTGCAGGGTAGCGGTGCCTGCATTGGTACGCGGCCCCACCCACTAACAAAGGAAAATCATGAGCACTCCCCGACGCTTGCGTTCTGCCCACATCACACAAGGTGCAGAGCGCGCGCCTAACCGTTCGATGTATTACGCAATGGGCTATACCGAAGAAGATTTCTCCAAGCCTATGGTTGGCGTGGCAAATGGCTACAGCACCATTACGCCCTGTAACTCGGGCCTGCAAAAACTGGCAGATGCGGCGATTAACGCCATAGAAACTAACGGCGGTAACGCGCAGGTGTTTGGCACGCCCACGGTTTCCGATGGCATGGCCATGGGTACCGAGGGCATGAAGTACTCGCTGGTTTCGCGCGAAGTGATCTCCGACTGCGTTGAAACTTGCGTGCAGGGCCAGTGGATGGACGGTGCTGTGGTCATCGGCGGCTGCGACAAGAACATGCCAGGCGGCATGATGGGCATGCTGCGTGCCAATGTTCCGTCTATTTATGTATACGGTGGCACCATTTTGCCGGGCCGCCTTAACGGGCAAGATCTCAATATTGTCAGCGTGTTTGAGGCTGTGGGCGAAAACGCCGCCGGGCGCATGAGCGACGATCAGCTCAAAGAAATTGAAAAGCACGCCATTCCGGGCTGTGGCTCGTGTGGTGGCATGTACACCGCCAACACCATGAGTTCGGCCTTCGAAGCCATGGGCATGAGCCTGCCGTACTCATCCACCATGGCCAACGTTGAAGACGAAAAAACCGAATCGGCTGCAGAGTCGGCACGTGTGTTGCTCAAGGCCATAGAAATGGATCTTAAGCCGCGCGACATCGTTACGCGCAAGTCTATCGAAAATGCGGTGAGTGTCATCATGGCAACGGGCGGGTCTACCAATGCCGTGCTGCATTTTCTGGCTATCGCCCATGCCGCCGATGTCGAATGGACCATTGATGACTTTGAGCGTGTACGTCAGCGCGTTCCGGTCATATGTGACCTTAAACCCAGCGGGCATTACCTGGCCATTGATCTGCACAGGGTGGGCGGCATACCCCAGGTCATGAAGCTGTTGCTCAACGCCGGCTTGCTGCATGGCGACTGCATCACCATTACCGGGCAAACCATTGCCGAGATGCTGGCTGACGTGCCTGACACGCCTCCTGCCGATCAGGACGTCATCCGCACCATTGATAAGGCGCTTTATGCCAAAGGCCACTTGGCCATACTGAAGGGTAATCTGTCCCCCGGCGGTGCAGTCGCCAAAATTACAGGTCTTAAAAACCCCGTCATTACAGGCCCTGCGCGCGTGTTTGATGACGAGCAGTCAGCACTCAAGGCCATTCTCGATGGCAAGATCAAGGCCGGTGATGTCATGGTCTTGCGCTATCTTGGGCCCAAAGGTGGGCCAGGCATGCCAGAAATGCTGGCACCTACGGGTGCGCTCATTGGCGCAGGCCTGGGCGATTCCGTAGGCCTTATCACTGACGGCCGGTTCTCGGGCGGAACCTGGGGTATGGTGGTTGGTCATGTGTGCCCCGAAGCGGCAGTGGGCGGCACGATTGCACTGGTCGAAGAGGGTGATTCCATCACCATCGACGCGCACCAACTGGTGCTGCAGCTCAATGTGTCTGACGACACATTGTCTGCACGGCGAGAAAACTGGAAGGCACCAGAGCCTCGCTACATGCGGGGTGTACAAGCCAAGTTTGCGTTCAATGCATCGCCGGCCAGTAGCGGCGCCGTGCTGGATGCCTTCTAAGTAAGTACCCAGACTAAGTACTCAGACGCCCCTTCAGGGGCATCGCAGACTGCTGGTAAACCCCTCTGTTTTTGTACAGTGGGGTTTATTTTTTTGAGCGCGGGGTTTATGGTTTTTCAGGGACGGGCTGCAGCGATTCGGCCGGGCTCTGAAACGCGGTGCGAAAGCGCCACAGCAGCCACAGACACAACCCGCTGGGCACCACCAATGATGCGTAAGCCAGGGCGTAGCTACCCGACGCGCTGGCAATAAGGCCGAACAGGGGCGGGCCCACCACAACACCCAGAAACGTCATTGAAAGCGTGCCCCCTGTGGCAATGCTGGCCTGGCCCGGTGGCGCCTGACGTGCTACCTCTGCCAGATATACGCCATTCCAGCCGATTGCACAGCTACCAAACACGGCCAGCAGCACCAGCAGCAGCCCCATTGAGTCGGCGGTGACAAACGGAAGCGCTGCGGCGCTGACAACAATCAGCAGGGCAAGCAGTGCCAGCGTTTTTACGGGGCCTGCAAAGCGATCAGACACATACCCCCACAATAGCCTGCCTGCCACGCCTGCAGCTTGGGCAACGGCCAGCATGAACCCGGCGGTCACAAGGCCCATGGCCATGTCTTCATGCAGATACGTCACCATGTAAGTGGTCAGTGAAAGCTGGGAAATGGAAAACAGAAATGATATGGCCGCCAGCACCGTGAGGCTGCGTCGGCTGAAGACCAGCCTGAGTGGCCCCGCAAGACCGTTGCCCAGCGAAATGCGTTGGGCGGGGTTTTTGTCGGCGTCAAACTCTGCACACAAAGGCTGAAGGCTTACGGCACAGACCAGGCTGGCTGCCGCGACAATGACAAAGGCCCATTGCCACGATGTGAAGTCGGACAGGCCGGGTACGATGGCCCCGGCCAATACGCCGCCAAGCGGCACACCCGTCTGCTTGATCGAAAACACAAATGACATGCGATGGGCCGGGGTGGTGCGTGCCAGCAGGTGGGAGCTTGCAGGAGTAATCGGACCATAGCCCAGACCGACCAGCAGAGCGCCAACGGCGGTGGCTGCTACGTGCGGCAAGGTGCTGAGTACAAGGCCTACGGCGCATAGAACCAGCCCGGCCTGGCTGGCGCGTATGGCGCCAAATCGTCGTACCGCACCTCCCGCCGTCAGACTGGCAAACATGGCAGCAGCATAGGCCAGGGCGATATACAGCCCCACGTAGGCCGGAGACACACCGAGTGTCTGGGCTACCGCCGGAGCGACTACCGGCAGTGTCAGCAGACTCATGGCGACAAGAGACTGCGCGGAAAGTGTGGCGGTAAGGACAATAAAGCCGGATGACAGTGGCGGCATGGCAGGATACGGTTAGTGTTGTGATGACATCGGTTAGAGGCAAGGCATTGCCGGTGTGCGAGATATATCAGAAACTTCTGTCGTATCATAAACCTGATGCTTGAGGCGGCAGCGTTTCGGGCCGATTTTCATTTATTTCATCCTTAGGATACATCGTGCTCACCTTCGACCAACGCGCCCGGCAGCGCGAAATTATTGCCGAGCTTGGCGTGACAGCAGTTTTTAACGCCAACGACGAGATCGAACAACGTGTCGCGTTTCTCGCCGACTACCTGGTAAAAAGTCATGCTCGCGCATTGGTACTGGGCATAAGCGGTGGGGTCGATTCGCTGGTTGGCGGGTGTCTGGCGCAGCGTGCGGTTGAGCGTGTGCGGGCCGGGGGCGGCGATGCCGTCTTCGTGGCGATGCGCTTGCCTTACGGTGAACAAAAAGACGAACCCGACGCCCAGGCTTCACTGCAGCTGATTCAGCCCGACAAAACCTTGACCGTAAATGTTGGCCCCGCCAGCGATGCCATGCTCGCGGCGTTGTTAAGTGCGCAGCTTGCGTTTCGCGATGCCCCACAGCAAGACTTTCTGCATGGCAACATCAAGGCGCGTCAACGCATGATTGCGCAATACGCCGTAGCGGGTGCACATGGCGGCCTTGTAGTGGGTACAGACCATGCTGCTGAGGCGTTAATGGGCTTTTTCACCAAGTTTGGTGATGGTGCGGCCGATGTCATGCCTTTGACAGGTCTTAATAAACGCCGTGTACGCGCCATGGCGGTGGCCATGGGAGCGCCACGGCCGCTGGCATTTAAAGTGCCTACTGCCGATCTTGAGTCGCTCTCGCCTCTGAAGCCTGACGAAGACGCATTTGGCGTCAGCTACGACATTATTGATGATTTTCTCGAGGGTAAAGACGTGGATGCCAAGGCGTATGAAATTATTGTCCGTACCCACGCAAACAGCGCTCACAAACGCGCGCTGCCGGCCACGCCCATTTGAATGCCCCGGTCGTCAGGGTGGCATACGCCCCGCCTAAACTGAGCCTCCAGTTTTACGGGTGCATTTTGGCAAGTAATTGCGTTGCATGGTGTTCATATAAACCTATGTCTTCATTCCCAGCCAGACAGGTAAGACGAATACGATACTAGCGCGCGTTGGTATCAATAAACGCCTACGGGACGCCGTGGCGCCCCGTAGGCAAGCTCAGACATACGTCGGGATCTGTCTTTGGACGGTTCCGACTGGCCCCGTGCCTCAGTTAGAAGGACGCGGTGTGTCTTTGGTGCTGGGCGGCAGCGTGGGGTATTCCACCTTGGGCTGCTCGCCTGTCAGCGTGTGCAAGAACACGGTAATGGCCTTGACTTCATCGCCGTTCAGTTCGTGACCCAGCTGGCTTGATCCCATGATGGCAACGGCCTCTTCGAGGTCCCACACTTCACCGCTATGAAAGTAGGGCGCTGTCAGCGCAATATTGCGTAGCGGTCCGGCACGGAATACATATTCGTCGGTGGCGGTATTGGTGACGGTAAAGCGGCCTTTGTCGCCTTCAGGCAGTATCTCGGCGCCCGGCCTCTGGATCACACCAAACGGGAAGTAACCCTGGCCGCCCACGTTGATGCCGGCGTGGCAGGCAACACACCCTTTGTTGATGAACAGCCCCAGGCCTTTGATTTCCATGTCGTTCATGACATCTTCGCCCGCCAGAAACTTGTCAAAGCGCGAGTTGGGCGTAACCAGTGTGGTTTCAAAAGCTTCGATGGCGCGGGCCGTGTTCTCGAAGTTTACGGGTGCTTTCTCTTCAGGAAAGGCTTTTGCGAACATTTCCACGTATTCGGGGATGCTGCGTAAGGTGGCTTCGACCTGGTCAGGCGTTGCGTTCATTTCGACGCTGGCCTGGATTGGGCCTTTGGCCTGTTCCTTCAGGTCTGCGGCGCGCCCGTCCCAAAACTGGGCTATGTTGAACACGGCATTCAGTACGGTGGGTGAGTTGCGCGGGCCAGCCTGCCAGCCATGGCCGATAGAGGTACGCACGTTGTCGGCACCCCCGGTGCCCACGCTGTGGCAGGTATTGCAGGTGATCACATGGCTCTTCGAAAGCCGGGGTTCAAAAAACAGCCACTTGCCCAGTTCGATCTGGTCTGGTGTCAGGCCTTTTTCTTCAATAATTACATTGACTTCCGGAACGGGCTTAAAAAGTGCCCGTGCCGTTTCCCGAAGCTCTGAACTGTTCTGGCTTGCTACGGCAGGCATGGCGGCCGCAAGGGCCAGACAGAGCGCTGTTGCAATACGTCTGGACATGACTGTTTCTCCTGAGGGTGATTAAGCTGTCTATCGGATTACCACAATTGCAACATGGTTATTTGAATCCGAGTTTGACCCACCGCAAGGATTGCTACGATCCAGGCTGATTGGATTGGCTGGGGGATGGCCGCATGGGCTTATATGCAAGGGACAGGGCGCAGAGCAGGTCGTTTTCTTGTTCCGGCGGACGATTGCCGACCGCTGGGTGCGGGAATGATGCATTGGGTTTTGCGCAGGCGTTGGCGTATGCCTGACACGAGGAGCTTGCTTTTATGTGGCGTGGTTTGTTGAGCAGTACTGCACAGTGGCGAGCACATCAACGTGGGCCGGAGAGTGTGGTTTGCTGAACCGTTAATGCATAAACGCCATGAGCGTCGGCCCTTCGGCCTGCTGGGTCTTAATGGGTTTTAATGGGTCTTAATGGGGGTAGTTCAGGAACCACCCGTCGATGGATGTACAGGTAAAAGCTTATGCGCTGCGGCTCAGGAAGCCCTGGCCGCAACGTAAGGTGAGGCTGCTCAGACTATGCGGTTGCCTTGCGTGACAGCTGATACACAGCCGTATCCAGGCTGGTGAGGCCGCGCGCCTTAAACTTTGGCTCTTTCTCGAGAATGCTGCGACGGTCTGTCAGGCGTACATCAGAGTGCTTGGAAAACAGCGCCTGCACTTCGTCTTCAGCCACCGAAAAGGGCGGGCCGTCCATTTGTGACTGCTCGTATTCCAGCGTCAGTAGCAGGCCTTGATAACTGTCGGCCAGTTGGCTGTATATATGCGTGACGTAGCGGGGGCGCATGTCTGCAGGCAAGGCAACCAGCGCAGCGCGATCGTACACACCCACGCAGTTTGCCAAGGTTTGTGCATCCAGCCCGAAAATATCACCACAGATGATTTCTATCGCACCCGCGGTGTAATGCTTGCCGAATGGTGACGTGCTTACCTCGGGATGCAGTTTGTTTTCCTCAAAAAACGCGTCGACGGCAAGCTGCGAAAGCTCGACGCCCAGCACCTGAAAGCCCTGACCCGCCAGCCAGGCCATATCGAGCGACTTGCCGCATAAAGGGACCAATACACGACTGCCTGCCGGTATGGCCAGTGTGGGCCAGTACTTTTGCAATAAGGGTGTTACGCGCTGCAGGTGAAAGCCGGTTTGCCCTTCACGCCACCGTTCGAGCCAGAATTCTGCGTCCATCGTGTGTCTCTCTGTGTTTTGATATGGGGTATTGTAGGGCTCTCCAGCCTCCGCCTGAACGCAGGGGCCGGCCAGGCCGCAGACGCGTGGCGTAAATGCATGCGTGGCCGTGACATAAGCAGCATGGCCACAGCCTTACACCTCAAGCGAAAAAAACCGTGCCGCGTTGTCCGCCGTTATGAGTTGCTTTTGTGCAGGCGTTAGTGACGGGTGCTCGTTGACCAGGCTGCCTATGTTTTGTTCGCCCAATGGAAACGGGTAGTCTGACCCCAACATTACCTGCTCGGCACCCATAACATCCACCAGCAGTCGCAGCGCACCAGGGTCGAAGACGGCGCTGTCTACGTAAAACCGGTTTACGTAGCTGGAAGGCAAAGAAGGGCAGTCTTGCCGTACGATGTCGCGGTGCTTCCAGGCATTGTCAACACGCCCCAGCAAGAAAGCGAAGCTGCCACCGCCATGAGCAAAACACAGCTTGAGCGTAGCGGGTATACGCTCAAATGCACCTGAAAGTATCAGCGACAGAATACCCAGTTGTGTCTCTGCAGGCATGGCCACCAGCCATGGCAACATCCAGTTTCTCATGCGCCCGTCTGTCATCATGTCCCAGGGGTGGGCCAGAATCGGGATGTCATGGTTGGCACAGTGGATCAAAAATTGCACCAGATGCTCGTCGTCGAGATCACGAGGCCCCAAATGGTTGCCAATTTGCACTCCGACGTGACCACTCGCCTTGGCGCGTGATGCTTCAGCACAGGCCAGGTCAAGATCCTGCAAAGGCACCTGTGCCAGGGCCTTTAGCCTGCGCGGGTTGGCGGCGCACTGTTCCAGGGCCAGGTCATTCATGCGTTCGCACCACGATGCAGCGCGCACGGGGTCAAATTCATAGCCAAACATAATGGGCGTGGCAGAAATAATCTGTACAGACACGCCTTGCCGGTCCATTTCTTCAAGCCGCAAAGAGGAATCCCACAGCGCACGGTATACCGGCCTGAAAGGCTCACTTCCTTTCATGATCTGACCGGTTTCTCCCGAGCTGTCGATGGCTAGCCAGGGTGCCTTGTGCTCGTCGAGCAAAGCGGCGTCCTGTTGCGTAATGGGTGGAAGAAAATGTGCATGTATATCGATTTTTGTCATGGCGGGGCTGAGGGCTCAGAAAAAATGATTGGGCCAGATGGTGTGCTATCGCCCGGCCAGCGGCAGTGGTTTATTTGCCAGGATGAACGGTACCGCAACCGGGGCAGCGGCGCTGTGTTTCAGAAGCATAAAAGGCATCAAACAGCTTGGGCAGATCCGCAACAATGCTCTTGAGCTGGGTTTCTACCCTATGGACCAGGCTGCCACAGCCCTCAGGGCCTTCGCAGTACCACTCAAACCCGTCCTTGACGCCCTCGGGGCGTTGCCGCTCAATGACCAGGCAGACACTGCCCGCCTCCGGGCGTTGGGGCGAATGACGCACATGCGGCGGCATTAAAAATATATCGCCTTCTTTCAGGTTGATGCGCTCGCGCTTGCCTTCGATCCAAAGGTTCAGAAAGGCATTGCCCCGCATCTGATAAAAAAACTCTTCATAGGGGTCGTCATGATAGTCGGTGCGGCGGTTGGGGCCTCCGACCACGGTAACAATGAAATCGCTGTCCTGCCAGATCTGCTGATTGCCCACGGGGGGTTGCAGCAAGTGTGCGTGCTCGTCTATCCAGCGAACAAAATTGAAGGGTTTTCCGTAGGCCAGCATCATGGTCTCCATATGTGGTGAAGGGGCTGGGAGCTTATTTCAACGGGGATGCTTTAACTGCAGGCTGAGGCAGCCATGCCACCGCTTTTATCTCCACAAGTAGGTGCGGGTGTGGCAATTGATGAACGGCAACCGTGGTGCGGGTAGGGCCGTCGGCGGTAAAAAACTGACCGTATACTTCGTTGTAACCACCGAAGTCATTCATGTTGACCAGAAAGGCCGAAACTTCGACCAGGTGTTCCAGCCCGGCGCCTTCGTTGGCCAGAATGTCGCGAATATTTTCGATGACGGCGCGCGTCTGTTCGCGTATATCGAGCTGTGTTGTGCCCATGGCGTCAGCCGTGGCACCTGCGATGCTGTTATCCGGGCGGCGCGCGCTGGTACCCGACACAAATAAAAAGTCGCCAGCCCGCTTGATATGAGGGAAAGCCCCCCGTGGCGTGGCTTTGCCGCTTACGACGGTGGATTTTGCAGTGTTGCTCATGCGCGACTCCTTAAGCGGCACAAAATATCAGAGTTTTATGCACACGGTGCTCAGTTCAGAATAAAAATCAAGTGAGTAACGCCCGCCTTCACGACCCAGGCCCGACAGGCCTGTGCCACCAAATGGGGTGCGAAGGTCGCGTGTAAACCATGTGTTCACCCACACAATGCCTGTGTTCAGGCGGGCAGCCACCTGGTGTGCGCGCGAAAGCTTGGTCGACCAGATACAGGCCGCGAGGCCATAGGCGCTGTCGTTGACGCGCGTGATGACTTCTTCTTCCGTGTCAAACGGTGCCACGTGGCATACCGGCCCGAAAATCTCTTCGCGTACGCAGCGGGCCGAATCGGGAAGCCCCGCAAAAATGGTGGGCTGTACATAGGCGCCCTGATCGCGATCATCGCCAAATTCGGGTACGCCCCCACCACTGATGACGGTGGCACCTTCTTCTTGTGCAAGCTGGTAATACGACAGCACCTTGTCACGATGCGCATGCGAAATCAGCGGACCCATGTCGACATCGGGGTCTTGTGGGTAGCTAAGGACAAGCGCATCACAGCGTATTTTAAGCTCGTTCAGAAAGCGGGCGTAAATAGACCGCTCGACATAGACGCGCTCGGAGCAAAGACATACCTGGCCTGAGTTGGTAAAGCTGGAGCGCATCACCCCGGCCACAGCCGCCTCGAAATCAGCATCGGCAAACACCAAGGCGGCGTTCTTGCCTCCCAGCTCAAACGATACTTTTTTGATGCCTTCGGCGGCGGCCTTCATAATGGTCGTGCCCGTGCGGGATTCCCCTGTAAACGTAAGCGCGTCGATATCTGGGCTGGTGCTTAGATACTCGCCAGCGGATTCAGGGCCGAATCCATGCACCAGGTTAAAAACCCCGTGGGGCAGGCCGGCCATTCTGATCACGTCGGCCAGCAAGGTTGCCGAAGACGGGGTTTCTTCAGAAGGCTTGACCACAACACAGTTGCCCATAGCCAATGCGGGCGCGACCTTCCAGGTTAGCAGCAACAGCGGCAGATTCCATGGGCAGATAATGCCGACGGTGCCTACGGGCTTGCGATTAACGTAACTGATCACCCGCGCGCCATCGGGGGCCGTGCTGTCGTACATTTCACTGCCTGCCGTAGAAACAAGGTCAGCAAAAGTGCGAAAGTTGGCGATGCCGCGCGGCACGTCGAGGGTGCGGGCCTGATGCATGGGCCGCCCGGTGTCCAGTACCTCGGCGGCCACAAACTCTTCGAAACGTTGTTCGATGCCGTCTGCAATGCGATGCAGTATGGCGGCACGCTGGTTGGCTGTCAGCGTCTTCCAGGGGCCTTGCCCGGCCGCACGAGCGGCCGTGACAGCGCGGCTTATCGTTTGGGCGTCTGCCTCGCACACATGGCTGACGACTTGCCCGTCGACGGGGTTTATATTGGGAAAACGTTGTTTGGTCGTGACCCATTGGCCATCGACAAAACAGCGCAATAACGGCGGCTTTGCCATGTTGTCTCCACCCACGTTGCAATCGCATGGCGCGGGCCGCTTTGGCCTTGGCTGAGCGACTGCGCCCTGGGGTTTGTGATTGTTCTGGTAGTTGTTATCTTTGCACACTAATGGCCAGAACGTCCAATGCGCATGGCCAGCCGAACCCGGACACGGTTTTATTCGCTTTGGGCCGCCCCGTTTTTCAGTGCGCAGCGCGCGGCCGCCAGGTCCCATGCGGCGCAGCCTACGCTTTTGAACACCATGGGTTGGCCTGCGGCAGGGCCTTGGCGCAGGGCGTCGTCCAGGCTGCGCACCGTGTTCCAGTCTACGTTTGCCTGTATGTAATCACCGGCTTCATGTCGCCCACCTTCTGGGTCATCAATATAAAGTACGCTGCCACTCAGGGTGTCGGCACCGATCTCGGCAAGGTCTGGCCTGAAGGCGCCTACGCCGATAATCAGGCGGTCAGGCCTTGCCACTGCGTTGTAAACCGGGGTGGCGCTGGTGGTCAGCGTAATGATTACGTCTGCCTCATTGGGGATGGTTGTGGCGGCTTCCAACAGCAATGGCAGGTGCGTGTGGCCGGCGATCAACGCTTCGGCCTTGCCTTCAGCATGACCAATAATTACTGTACGCAAGCCAGGGTAAAGCGCGCTCAGGGCGTCCAGATGGCCGGAAGCCTGGCCCCCTGTACCAATCAACACCACACAGTGGGGTGTTCTTGCCAGCAGCGTCTTGAGCCCCAACATCGATATTGCTGCTGTGCGGCGGGCCGTGACCGTGGGCCCGTCCAACATGAATAGCGGGCACCCTGTTGCGCCGTCGTAAGCACTGACAACGCCATTAATCGTTGCAATACCCCGTGCACGGTTTTCGCGCACTACGTTTACCAGTTTGTGAACGGCAATATCGTGTGCGGTGGCCGGCATTGAAAGCATAATGCCGCCTTGCGGAAACGTGACGGCCTGACGCTCGGGAGCATTTATGCCGCCCTGTGCGTATTCGGAGACGCTTTCGGCCAGCGTAGCAACCAGGCTCGGGAAATCAAGAAGTGCAGCCGTTTGCTCGGCATTGTAGACATTGATTGAAGACATAGACGGGCTCATGAAAAAGGATCAGGCTGGCTGATCAGGTTGCTGACTGACTGTGCTCGTGGACATCGGGCTTGGTGCTGACCCAAATCACTTCGGCATCGTCATCGCTACGGTTGATAACGCGGTGACGCATGCGACTGTCGATATAAAAGCAATCGCCAGCCTCAAGAACGGCGGGCGCATAGTACTCAGTGTGCAGCTCAATGACACCGCTGAGCACGTAAACAAACTCTTCACCCTCATGGTGACTCCAGCCTTCGTTTTCCCCGATCTGGTGGGCCTTGATGCGTGTAAAGAAAGGCATCATGCGCTTATGCGAAAGCTGTGAACAGAGCAGGCGATGGTGATACAAAGGGGTTTTATGAACCTCACCGTGGCCTTTGCGCTCCACGCTGCGTCGCCCCGCACCCATATGCGCCTGAGCCGGTGCAAACAGCTCGGCGACATCGACGCCCAAGCCGTGTGCCAGCTTTAGCAGCACATCGTAGGTGGGCGACATCAGGCCGTTTTCAATTTTTGAAAGCGTAGAGGTGGCAATGCCGCTGGCCTTGCTAACCTGCCCTTGCGTCCAGCCGCGCTGAACGCGCAGCATTTTCAGGCGGTCGGCGAGCGCTGATTCACTTTGTTGTAAGGCCGTTTCATTCACGGTCGGGTTTCCATAAAAAATGCGATTGTGGTCAGGCGGCTGCCTTCTTCTTGCCCAGATAGGCTTCCCGCACGTGCGGGTCGTCAAGAAGTGCCGCGCCTGTGCCCGTAAGCGTGATGTGCCCATTGACCAGCACGTACCCCCGGTCGGCCATGCGCAGGGCGTGGTGTGCATTCTGCTCCACCAGAAAAATCGTTTTGCCCAAACCAGCAATTTCTTTGAGTGTCTGGAGAATTTGCCGTGCCACCAACGGCGCCAGCCCAAGGCTGGGTTCATCGAGCAAAATGGTGTCGGGCCGGCCCATGAGTGCCCGCGCAATGGCCAGCATCTGCTGTTCGCCGCCTGAAAGTGTACCGGCGCGCTGATTACGCCGTTCTTTGAGTCGCGGGAACATATCGAACATGGCCTGCCGGTCTTCGTCCACGTGTTTCATGCCTACGGGCAGGGTGCCGATAACGATGTTTTCTTCTACCGACATAGAGGGAAAAATATGCCGGCCCTCGGGAACCTGGGCTATGCCTTGCCGGGCAATATCGTGCGGCGGCAGGCTCGTCAGGTCGTGGCCATTGTACAAGATCGACCCTGACCAGGCCTTGGGGTTGCCGAAAATAGTCATGAGCAATGTGCTCTTGCCAGCGCCGTTGGCGCCGATCAGCGACACCACTTCGCCTTTGTTGATATGCAGGTTTACGTCATGCAAAACCTGAATAGATCCATAGCCTGAGTTTACGTTTTTCAGTTCGAGTACGGCTTGCGTCATAAGACCTCTTCGATGTCGGCACCCAGATAGGCCGTGATGACCTCAGGTGAGTTGCGTACGGTGTCGGGGTCACCACGAGCAATGACCTGGCCATGGTCGAGCACAACCACATGATCTGAGATGTCCATGACCAGACCCATATCATGTTCGATTAGCAGCACCGTAACGTCATGATGCGCGCGCAGTTCTAAAATGAGATCAGACAGCAGCTCGGTTTCGCTGGGGTTAAGGCCGGCGGCAGGCTCATCCAGGCAGATCAGCTTAGGTGCTGTGCACATGGCGCGGGCAATTTCCAGGCGGCGCTGGCGCCCATATGAAAGCTCCCCTGCCAACCTGTTGGCTTCTGCCTGCAAGTCCATCACGTCGAGCCAGCGGTAAGCTTCATTTAGCGCATGGTTTTCACGCTGCATAAAATGCGGGCTGGCAATCATGCCGCGCAGCAAATTGCCGTCCATGCGCCGATGCTGGGCCACCAGCAGGTTTTCTACAACCGTCATCTCCTTGAACAGCCTGATATTCTGGAAGGTTCGAGCGATGCCTGCACGAGCCACCAGATGAGACCCGCCGATAAATGGCCGGTCCAGCAGCTTACCCACTTCAAGCTGTTTATCGCCATCGCGAAAGAAGATCTCGCCCTCCGAAGCACGGTAAAACCCCGTGACGCAGTTGAACACCGTTGTTTTGCCCGCGCCATTTGGCCCTATGAGTGCCGTGATCGACCCCTGTGCTACCTCAAAGTTGATGTGATCGTTGGCAATAATGCCGCCAAACCGTTGCGTCAAATCCTTTACCTGCAATAAGGCCGGTGCGCTCATGACGGTTTCCCTCTTGAAAATACGGGGCGTTTGGGCCGGATCAGGCCATGTGGTCGCCAGATCATCATAATGATCATTAATACCCCAAACATCAGCACGCGGTAATCGGCAAAATCGCGCATCAGTTCTGGCAGAAGCGTCAGCGCCAGCGCGGCGATAATAATGCCCAGTGTGGAGCCCATACCGCCCAGCACCACAATGCAGAGAATCAGCACGGATTCAAAAAAGTTGAAAGAAGACGGGTTGATGAAGCCCTGATAACTTGCGAAAAATACGCCGGCAATACCGCCCGTCATTGCTCCCATCATGAATGCCGAGAGCTTGACCGTCACATGGTTAATGCCCAGTGAGCGGCACGCAATCTCGTCTTCGCGTAAGGCTTCCCATGAACGGCCAATAGGCATGTGGCGCAAGCGGTTGAACAGCCGCAGCATAATCACCACCACCACGAACAGCGTCAGATAGATAAACAAGGCTTCGTAGTCGCGGCTGTATGAAATATTGAAGAACTCATGAAAAGGCGGGTTGCCTTCGCTGCCCCGTCGGCTGAAGGCGAGCCCAAAAAGCGTGGGGGCGGGCGCCGAGGCGCCGTTGGGGCCACCGGTAAAATCGATCCAGTTGGTTAGCACCAGCCTGATAATTTCTCCGAAGCCCAGGGTCACAATGGCCAGGTAGTCGCCATGCATGCGCAGTACCGGAAACCCCAGTATCGCGCCGCAAATTGCCGCCAGCAGGGGAGCGCAAACCAGTGCCGTCCAGAAGCCAATGTCAAGATACTGAGCACCCAGCGCCAGAAAATACGCACCTACCGCATAAAATGCCACAAACCCCAGATCGAGCAGCCCGGCCAGGCCCACGACGATATTCAGGCCCAGCCCCAGCAATACATAAATAAGCGCCAGCGTCAGATTGCTGACCCACACCCTTGGAAGCACGCCTAACTGATTCAAAAGAATAGGCAGAATAAAGCCCGCCACAAAAAGCAGTGGGGTCAAATGCCGCCATATATTGAATTTGCCGGGTGTTTTCGGAATGCTCACACCGTAGCTGAGCAACATGAAAACGACCAGCAACACCAGAGCAAAGGCCGCGCCGACATGCATTACACCCGTAAGGCCCAGCGCTGCCAGCACTGCACAGAGCAGAGCGCTTAGACCCAGCAGCGCGCCAGGCTTGTTCTTCAGCGTAAAGCCTTTGTTTTCGGTCTGTACTTTACCCGACTTGCGTCCCATCATATTCAGCAAGTTCAGGCCGATCTTCGTCTGGGAAAACAGTGAAAAAACAAGCCGTCCGATGGCCACCACAACGCCCAGCATGATGCCGTTGACCAGAAGCGGAGTGCGCAGCAGTTCAAACCCGAACTCGTACTGATCCAGCACCAGATTGGTAATGGGGCCCAGCACCACCATTGTCAGCACGCCTGCAATGAGTGCGTCTTTAATCGAGTGCATGATATCGATGCGGGGCGTGTCAAACCCCTGTGGCGTGTCCAGCGTTTGGGTAGACTCGAGTGTCGTCATGTCATACCTTCTCTACGGCGGGTCGGCCGAGCAGGCCGCTGGGTTTGAAAATCAGCACAAGAACCAGCACCGAAAAAGAAAACACATCTTTATAGTCACTGCTGACATAGCCTGAAAACAGTGACTCAAGCGAACCTAACAGCAGGCCGCCCAGCATGGCGCCAGGTAGCGAGCCAATGCCTCCGAGCACGGCCGCGCTAAAGGCTTTGATGCCAATGATGAAGCCGACAAAAAAATCGAAAGAGCCATAATTCATGGTGACCAGCACGCCAGCAATGGCGGCCATGACGGAGCCCACGACAAACACCAGCGAGATGACGCGTGTCGTGTTGATGCCCAGTATGGTGGCCATTTTTCGGTCTTGCTGTGTCGCACGACACTGCCGCCCAAGGCTGGTGCCGTGTATTAGCCAGGTCAGCAGGGCCATGGCAAGCAGGCTGATCACGATAATCATCAGGCTCATGTATTTAATCTGAATAAAATGCTCAGCATCGCCCAGGCGCAGGCTTCCATTTATCAGCGTGGGTACGCCCTGTACATTCGGGCCTTGGGAAATCTGCACATAGTTCTGCAGCACCAGTGAAACCCCGATGGCGGTAATCAGCGGCGCGAGCCGGTTGGTACCACGCAAAGGCCTGTACACCGTGCGCTCTATAGACCACCCGTAAAGCCCGGTAATCACCATGGTGATCACCAGTGTCACCAGCAGCGCGGCGGGCACTGAGTGCAGCCCAAAAAACGTAACAACGGCCAGGGTAATGGCACTTACGTAGGCACTGATCATGTACACATCGCCATGGGCGAAATTAATCATGCCAATAATGCCGTATACCATGGTGTAGCCAATGGCGATCAGGCCGTAGATAGAGCCCAGCGTCAAGCCATTGATGAGCTGCTGGCCGAGAATGTAGCCATCCATTCATTCGCCTCTTTGTTCAAAGCAGGTTGCCGGGGCGAGGCCGCTCACGCGGTCATCGCCCTTCGTGCCTTACGGCGTTGTTCAGTAGGCAAACTCGGCATAGTTGCCGTCGGCGTCCCACTGGTACATCACATAGCTCGGAACGGTCAGGTCGCCCTTGTCATCCCACTCTTTGTCACCCAGTACGGTCGCTACCTTGTTTTTCTTGAGCCAGTCAGCCAGTTCGGTGCCGCTGGTGCTGTTGGTGGCTGCCAGGGCTGCTGCCACGGCCTCTACGGCTGAGTAGGCATAAAGAACAAACCCATCCGCTTTCTTGCCTTCTTGCGTCAGCTTGGCCACGATGTCTTTGCTCGATGGAAGCTTGCGTGGGTCAGCGGGAAACGACATGTACACGTCTTTGGCGAACTGCTTGCCGCCGGCAGCAGTGACGAATGCCGGATCAACAATGCCATCATCCGATACGTACGGTATGGTCAGCCCCTGTTCGCGAATCTGACGTGCCAGCGTACCGGCCTCGGCATACAGGCCGCCAAAGAACACGGCATCCACATCGGCCGCCTTGATCTTGGTTACCAGCGCATTGAAGTCACGTTCGCCCCGGGTCACGCCGTCATACAGCACGGTCTCAACACCCAGGCGTTTGGCTTCTTCACGGGTTGCGTCGGCGACACCGCGACCATAGGTGTCCTTGTCGTGAATGACGGCAATGCGCTTTGTTTTCAGATGTTTGGCCAGAAAATCAGCCACGACCCGCGCTTGCTGGTCATCGCGTCCGCAAATGCGGGTTACGGTCGGCAGATCGCGCTCGGTAACCTCGGGGTTGGTTGACCCGGTTGCCATGGAGAGAATGTCAGCGTCATCGTAGATCTCTGAGGCGGGGATGGTGCTTGATGAACAAAAGTGCCCGACAACGGCGGCTACCTTGTCCTGATCAACCAGCCGGTTGGCTACAGCCACGGCCTGCTTGGGTTCGCAAGCGTCGTCTGCCTTGATCAGTTCGATCTTCTTGCCGTTAATACCTCCTTTGCTATTGATGGCATCGGCCGCACCCGTAGCGCCTATCCACAGCTGCTCTCCAAATGCAGCGTTGGCACCGGTGAATGGCCCTGCAACGCCTATCTTCACCACATCTGCGGCGTGTGCAGCAAAAGGCAGCGCGCTGGCGAGCGCGGTGACGGCAAGAAAGTGTCTGAGGTGATGTTTCATAGTAGTGTCTCCTGATGTTATTGGCTGGGGTTGCATACTCTGCTGTTGCGGGCTGCGCCCGTCTGAAGCACCCATCCTTTTTGGTTAAAGGCCTTTTCAGGCCTGCAAACTACACAACGTTTTTTTCGATAATTGGTCTGTTTTCCAGAATGCGGGCCCATCCCATGCGGCTCAGATCGAGCGTCTGGTACTGGCCATGTGTGATCAGCTCAGCCAGTGCCCGGCCTACGGCTGGCGACTGCTGCATGCCGTGGCCACTGAAACCATTGGCAAAATACACGTTGTCGACGTCGGGGTGGGGGCCCAGAATGACGTTCTGGTCGATGATGTTCATGTCGTAATGGCCGGCCCAGCTACGTATGCAACGCAAGGCCTCAAATGCAGGCACTCTATCGGCAAGCAGTGGCCACAGCACGTCGTCGAACAGCTCGTGTTGCACCTCAAAGTCTTCACACCATGGGTCATTGTCTTCAGAAGGTGCGATGCCAGCGATATAACCCTGGCCTTCGGGCCTGAAGTACGCGCCACTGGGGTCAATAACCATGGGGCAGTTAGCGAGCGTTGCCGGGCTCGAAAAATAAAAAACGCTGCGCTTACGGGGCTCGACCGGCAATTGAATGCCGGCGGCTCTGGCCAGTGTGGCCGCACCGGTGCCGGCAGCGTTGATGACTGCACCGCAGGCAACCGTGCTGCCGCTGGCCAGCTCTACACCCACGATGCGGTGACCATCACGCTTCAGGCCTGTTACTTTGTCCTGAATATAGGTTGCCCCCTGGGCGATGGCTTTTTTTCTGAACCCCTGCATCATGCCGTAGGCGTCCAGCCAGCCTTCACCCGACAGACCCAGCGCACCTGCGGCGAGGTTGTCAGTGTTCATCCACGGATAGCGGCTGGCAAGTTCTGCCGCATCCATCAGGGCGATATCGGCCCCCTCTGCAAGTTGCGTGGTGTGGTTCTCGCGCAGGGTGTCCGCGCCCTGACTCGTGGCGAGAAACAGGTAGCCGCCTTCGTGAAAAGCCGGATCAGGTTGCTCACCATTGACGGCCAGGCGCGAGCCAAACTGCCTCAAGAATGCCGTGCCAAATAACGACATGCGAATGTTTTCGGGAGTGGAGAACTGATGACGTATGGATGCTGCCGAAAGTGCGGTAGCGCAGTGCTGATAGCTTGGGTCGGGCTCTACCACCAGCACCGTGCCCTTGAAACCGCTGTCTGCAGTCAAAAAATAGGCAGCGGCGCTGCCGACCGCCGCGCCTCCTGCTATGACCACATCATATCGGCTGTTCTGCATACTGCTTGTCTCCTGTTGCGCGTTTGTGCACGGGCGTTGCAATGGCTCTTGGCGGTGTTTTGTTTATGGCAACGTGCCGCCTATTGTTCCAGAAAATTTCGCGTATCGACTTGGTGTTTTCCCTTAAGACAAATAATTTCCTATCGGAAATATCTGTGTGCTATGCTGGCTTTCGGCTAAATAGCGCGCGGCACGCAGTGTGGCCGGGCGCCCACTTTCTTGGGGACAAAACCATGGATACCAATCAACTGCTTCACGCTCTGGGTGTGGACAGCGCAACGCTCAAGGGGGGCTCGTTGGCAGTGCATTCGCCCATAGATGGCGCAGTTATTGCTCAGCTTCACCAACATTCTGCCCAGCAAACACGCGATGCCATTGCCTCCGCCCATAAGGCGTTCGAGGCCTGGCGCCAGGTGCCCGCGCCCCGGCGTGGCGAGCTTGTACGGCTGCTTGGCGAAGAGCTGCGCACGCATAAAGAGTCGCTGGGCAAGCTGGTGTCGGTCGAAGCCGGCAAAATTCTGGCCGAAGGTGCGGGCGAAGTGCAAGAAATGATCGATATCTGTGATTTTGCCGTTGGTCTTTCGCGCCAACTCTACGGCCTTACGATTGCATCAGAAAGACCTGGTCACCGCATGATGGAAACCTGGCATCCGCTGGGTGTGGTGGGGGTTATTTCGGCGTTTAACTTCCCTGTGGCGGTGTGGTCATGGAATACCGCCCTGGCATTGGTGTGTGGCGACCCCATTGTCTGGAAACCATCCGAAAAATCACCGCTTACCGCGCTTGCCTGCGAGGCGCTGTTCAAACGCGCGCTCGATAAGTTTGGCGATGCGCCTGAAGGCCTGTTGCATGTACTGGTGGGCGGTCGAGAGGTGGGTGAAGCCCTGGTTGAAGACACGCGCGTCGCGCTGGTGTCGGCAACGGGCTCCACGCGCATGGGCCGGCAAGTTGGCCCCCGTGTCGCCGAGCGCTTTGGCCGCAGCCTGCTTGAACTGGGCGGCAATAACGCCATTATCGTCACCCCTTCGGCAGATCTTGACATGGCCGCACGCGGTATTCTTTTTGGTGCCGTCGGCACAGCGGGGCAGCGCTGCACCAGCACGCGCCGCCTCATCGTGCACGCCAGCGTGGCTGACGACCTCGTCGCCCGGCTTAAAAAAGCCTATGCCAGCGCGCGCATAGGCAATCCGCTAAACGCCGACACGCTGGTTGGCCCGCTTATTGACCGCGCCTCGTTTGAAGCCATGCAGGCTGCACTTGAACAGGCTCGTGCGCAAGGCGGTACGATATATGGTGGCGAGCGCCAGCTGGCCGATCAGTATCCCGACGCGTTTTATGTAAAGCCCGCGCTGGTCGAAATGCCCGGCCAAACCGACGTCGTATGCAGCGAAACCTTTGCTCCCATTTTGTACGTCATGCGCTACGAGTCATTTGAAGACGCCATTGCCATGCATAACGACGTGCCTCAAGGGCTGTCCTCGGCCATCTTTACTACTGATTTGCGCGAGGCTGAGCAGTTTACGTCGGCGGCTGGTTCTGACTGCGGTATTGCCAACGTCAACATCGGCACCTCGGGCGCTGAAGTCGGTGGCGCATTTGGTGGCGAGAAAGAAACCGGCGGCGGCCGTGAGTCTGGCTCTGACGCCTGGAAGGTCTACATGCGGCGTGCCACCAACACCATTAACTATTCGCGCGAACTACCCCTGGCGCAGGGCATTAAGTTTGGTGATGATTAAAGCAACAGTGGGCTAACGCTACGACGTAAGTCGACGTAAATCGCGCTCACTACGCGTGGCGCAGAGCAGTACAAGCTTGATGAATATTAGTGTTTCAGTAAGATAAAGCTAGGGTGCGCGACACTATAACGCTGCGTCCAGCGCGTTAGTCTGAAAAGCGCCCTGTTTCTGTGGCACTCATAAACTCAAACCCCGCACAGCCAGAACAATGTCTGGTTGTACGGGGTTTGGGTTTTTGGCATGTGCTAAATGGCCGTGTGGCGGCTACTCAATGGCCTTGACCATATCCTCGATAACCTTCTTGGCATCGCCAAACACCATCATGGTTTTGTCCATGTAGAACAACTCGTTATCCAGCCCGGCGTAGCCGGAGGCCATTGAGCGTTTGTTGACGATTACGGTGCGTGCCTTGTAGGCCTCAAGTATGGGCATGCCAGCAATGGGCGAGGCCGGGTCGTTTTTTGCGGCCGGGTTAACCACGTCATTGGCCCCCAATATCAGAACCACATCGGTCTGTGAAAACTCGCCGTTGATATCGTCCATTTCGAACACCTGGTCATAAGGCACCTCTGCCTCGGCCAGCAATACGTTCATGTGGCCTGGCATGCGGCCGGCAACCGGGTGGATGGCGTATTTAACCGTAACCCCATTGTCAGTCAGCTTTTCGGCAAGCTCTTTGAGGGCATGCTGGGCGCGTGCGACTGCCAGCCCGTAGCCTGGAACAATCGTGACCGTCTCGGCATTGCTCAGCATAAAGGCGGCATCGTCAGGGCTGCCGGATTTCACATTGCGCTGGGCCTGGTCTGCCCCGCCAGCGGCGGTAGCACCTGCACCACCAAAACCGCCAAGAATCACGTTGAAGAAGGACCTGTTCATGGCCTTGCACATGATGTAGGACAGAATGGCGCCCGATGACCCCACCAGCGAGCCGGCGATGATCAGCATGGGGTTGTTGAGCGAAAACCCGATCCCCGCCGCTGCCCAGCCAGAATAGCTGTTAAGCATGGACACCACGACCGGCATGTCGGCGCCACCAATGGGAATGATGATCATGACACCCAGCACAAAGGCCAGCACGGTCATGATGATGAACGGCATCCATGCCTGGGTAGCCACAAACCACAAGCCGCACGCCACCATGGCAATCGCCAGGCCCAAGTTGAGCATGTGCTGGCCCGAGAACACCACTGGTGCGCCCTGAAACAGACGAAACTTGTACTTGCCAGACAGCTTGCCGAAAGCAATGACAGACCCGGAGAAAGTAAGTGCCCCGACAAACGTGCCAATAAACAACTCAAGCCGATTGCCCATGGGTATGGGGCCGCCAGGAGCGGTGATATTGAATGCAGAAGGTTCGGCCACGATAGAGATGGCAATGGCTACCGCTGCCAGGCCTATCATGCTGTGCATAAAGGCCACCAGTTCTGGCATTTTGGTCATTTCGACGCGCTTTGCCATGATGGTGCCGACAGTGCCACCAATGAGCAGCCCGATGATGACGCGACCAAGACCTATGCCCACGGTTCCTTCAACAGCCAGGCTGACAATAAGAGCTGCAGTGGTCAGCACCGCAATAGCCATGCCCACCATGCCAAATATATTGCCTTTTCGCGAAGTGGTCGGGTGTGACAGCCCCTTGAGTGCCTGTATGAAAAACACGGAGGCGACCAAGTACAGCAGGGTGACGAGATTCGCGGAAATCATGCTTTACCTCCCGTCTTCTTTTCTTTTTTCTTGAACATTTCAAGCATGCGCTGGGTGACGAGAAAGCCGCCAAACACGTTGACTGCAGCCAGTGCTACGGCAAAGATGCCCATGTAATGCGCCAGACTGTCCTGGGTGAGCGCGGCCGCCAGCATGGCGCCCACGATCACAATGGCTGAGATGGCATTGGTTACTGCCATCAGTGGCGTATGCAGTGCCGGCGTAACATTCCAGACCACGTGAAACCCCACATACACGGCCAGCACAAAAATAATAAGATTGATCAGAGTTGGGTTAACCGCTTCCATCAGGCGCTCCTAAGTACGTTGCCGTCCTGGCAGACCAGGCAGGCGGCGATAATTTCGTCGTCTTTCTGTATGGCCAACTGGCCCTCTGCGTCAAAGATCAGTTTGCTGAAATCAAGCACGTTGCGGGAATACAGGGCCGAGGCGTCATGAGGAACCAGTGCAGGCAGGTTGCTTAACCCGATGAGTGCCACACCGTTTATTTCCACGACTTTGTCTAGTTCTGACAGAGGGCAGTTACCGCCACGTTCAACGGCCAGATCAACAATGACCGAGCCAGGCTTCATGCCATGTACGGTTTCAGCGCTGATTAATTCGGGTGCAGGCCTGCCGGGTATGAGCGCCGTGCTGATCACAATGTCGGCCTGCTTGCACCGTTCGGCCACCAGTGCGGCCTGCCGGGCCATCCAGGCGGCCGGCATGGCGCGGGCATAGCCGCCCGTGCCTTCAGCAATTTCGCGCTCCTCGTCAGTTTCAAACGGTACGTCGATAAACTTGGCACCCAGCGACAGTACTTGCTCTTTGGCAGCTGGCCGTACGTCGGAGGCCTCAACCACTGCGCCCAGGCGTTTGGCCGTGGCGATCGCCTGCAAGCCTGCTACGCCAACGCCAAGTACAACCACACGGGCGGCCTTCAGGGTGCCTGCTGCCGTCATCATCATGGGAATGAGGCGCCCATATTGATTGGCAGCCAGCAGCACCGCTTTATAGCCGGCGAGGTTGGCCTGGGATGACAGCACATCAAGGCTTTGCGCGCGGGTAATGCGCGGTGCAGCTTCAAGCGCAAAAGCCGTAAGGCCCGCAGCGGCCAGATCAGCCAGCCCTTGGGCATTAAATGGGTCAAGCATACCGACAAGCACTGTGCCTGGCTTCATCATGCTGCGTTCGTCGGCGGACGGAGAGCGAACCTTGAACACCAGCGCCGAGCCTAGCGCTTGGGCCTGGTCGACGAGCTGTGCGCCCGCTTGCGCGTATTCGTCATCAGGAAAATGTGCCTGGGTTCCGGCGCCGCGTTCAACGACTACGGTATGCCCGGCAGCAATATATTTTTTAACAGTTTCGGGCGTCGCGGCCACACGGGTTTCACCCGGCAGAGTTTCGCGGGGAATTCCTATCTGCATATGGCTCCTCTCGGTAAGTTAATTCTTAGTAATGCCAATAACTATACAGGATGTAAGGGCATTCTTTTTTAGCTGTAAACGCGTATCTTGAGCCTGGCTTTGCATGAGTGGGCAGGGCGATTGAAGCGGGTTACGGACGAAGCCGAATTGTGTGCGTGCAAGCAAGGGCAGACGGCTGCATAGTTTGGACTCTGCAGTCGTCTGCCACGGGGTAGGGTTAGTTAGCCTTTGCTGGCAACCAGAGCCTGTTCAATATCGGCAAGGATGTCATCGATATGCTCAATGCCGACCGACAGCCTGATCAGGTCTTCGCCCACGCCCGCCGCCTCGAGCTCTTCGGGGCTGAGCTGACGATGGGTGGTTGAAGCCGGGTGGCAGGCAAGCGACTTGGCGTCGCCAATATTTACCAGCCTCAGGATAAGCTGCAGTGCGTCAATAAACCGTGCGCCAGCTTCGCTGCCGCCTTTGATGCCAAACGAAAGAATACTGGCTGGCTTGCCGCCAAAGTACTTTTGCGCCAAGGCATGCTCGGGGTGGTCTTCAAGGCCTGCATACTGCACCCACGACACTTGCTCGTGGTTTTTAAGGTATTGCGCAACGCGCAGGGCGTTTTCGGTGTGACGCTCCATGCGCAAGGACAGCGTTTCAATACCCTGAAGAATCAAAAATGCATTGAATGGCGACAGCGCAGCACCGGTATTGCGCAGTGGCACGACGCGGCAACGCCCGATAAAGGCAGCCGGGCCAAACGCTTCGGTGTAGACGACACCGTGGTATGAAGGATCAGGCTCATTGAGTATGGCGAATCGATCTTTGTGCTCAGCCCACGGGAACTTGCCCGAATCGACAATGGCGCCGGCAATGCTGGTGCCGTGCCCACCCATGTATTTGGTAAGCGCATGCACGACGATGTCGGCACCGTACTCAAAGGGTTTGCACAAGGCGGGCGAGGCAACGGTGTTATCCACAATTAGCGGTACGCCATGTCGGTGGGCGACTTCGGCGATGGCTTCGATGTCGACAATATTGCCGGCCGGGTTGCCGATGCTTTCGCAAAATACCGCGCGGGTGTTTTCATCGATAAGTGCTTCGATAGCCGCCACGTCATTGTGTGGCGCAAACTTAACGGTGATACCCTGGCGCGGATATGAATGAGCGAAAAGGTTGTACGTGCCACCATATAGCTTGGCGACCGATACAATGTTGTCACCAGCTTGCGCAATGGTCTGGATCGCATAGTTAATTGCAGCCATACCCGATGCAACGGCCAGTGCACCGACGCCGCCTTCCAGCGCTGCCACGCGCTCTTCGAGCACGGCATTGGTGGGGTTCATGATACGGGTATAAATATTGCCTGGTACCTTCAGGTCAAACAGGTCAGCAGCGTGTTGGGTGTTGTCAAACGAATACGAGGTGGTTTGATAAATAGGCACCGCAACAGATTTGGTCGTGGGGTCGGACTTGAATCCGGCATGGACGGCAAGAGTTTCAAATTTCATGGCTTGTAGTTATGGTCTTGGAAAAGAATTGAAAAATGGGCGAGCATGTTGCATCGTAACGGGCATTGCACGTGAACCGATAGAAAATTGTTTTCTTTTGTTATAAGCCATAGTAATAAAGTAGTGTGCGGTTTGCCAGTATCCTTGCATTAACCAGCGTCAGGCTTAGAGCCTGACACGAAGTGCTTGCCTGCCTTCAGCGTGTACATTCAGTTTGGTTTTGCCTATCGTTTACCCCTATGATGGGTTAGCATTCTCGGTATTTGCCGTAACCGGCACCGGGGAGCTCTCCGGTGGTTTTTGAGGCTGTTAATGAAATTCTGGTTGAAACGGGTACTAATTGGTATCGTCGCTCTGATGATCGTCGCGCTGGTAGGCATAGCGATCTTTCTGCTCACGTTCGATCCCAACGCGTACAAAAGTAAACTCGAAGAAATCGTCTACAACCGATTTCATCGCACGCTTACCATTAAGGGCGACATTCAGTTGTCGCTGTTTCCACGTATCGGGCTTGCGGTCGAAGACGTGTCTCTGTCTGATCGCGAGGGCGAAGATACGTTTGCGTCCATTGATAGCGCGCGTTTTGCTGTCGCTATCTGGCCCTTGCTGTCCAATCGTCTGGTCGTCGATCATGTGGCCGTGTCCGGCTTTAAGGCATGGGTGCGCCGTAATGAGCATGGCAAGTTCAATTTTGACGACTTGCTGGGTCGCGCACCGGCAGCCGTATCTCTGGCGGCGCCCGGCACCTTGGTAGGCGCTGCGGGTCATAAAAATAGCCAGGTACCTGCAGGCGTGGCGGCACAACCTCAACCGGGCATCACGACGGCCGACGTTGCTCAGAGCCCCTCTGTAGGGGCTGCTCGCGATGACGCGGCAGCGCAAGACCAGTCAGGTACCTTTGATTTGTCCAACCTTCTTGGGCGTTTGCTGCCGTTTTCAACGGCGAGTGCGCAAGACGGCGTCGAGCAAACCGATTTCCAGATAGACATCGCCGGGCTCGAAGTAAAAAACGGTGAAATTCATTTCTATGATGTGGCCTCTGGCACCGTGGGCCGTATTGAAAAACTAGAAGCGAACACCGGTCGTGTTACCTTCAATCAGGCATTTGACGTGGCCCTGAAAGGCCACCTGGTGGGCCAGTACCCCGCTGCCGATGCAGCGCTGGCCGGCCAGGCTCTGGTACGTTTTGATCCGGCAGAGCAAACCTACTCAGCACAAAAACTTAACTTGCAAGTGCAGGGCAAACTGGCAGACCTTGACGCCAAGTCGGCGACGCTTCGAGGCAATCTTGCCTATGAAGCCTTTTCGCGCATGCTTAACGTCAGCAACTTTGAGCTCTCTGTGCAGGGTGAGGTAGGTGGAGCATCCCCTATTACGGGGCTCGACACGACGTTGGTGGCACCCAAGCTCAAGATCGATCGCAGTCGTGCAGAGCTTAAAGTTGAGAAGCTCGCCTATCGCGCCAAAGGAAAACAGAAAGACCAGACCTTTGACATTGCGCTAGATGCGCCCAGTCTGGCGGTTTCGCCCGAAAAAGCGTCGGGCGAGCCTGTGCAGGCCACGTTTAAGCTGGTTGACCCCAAAGGTGTGCTGGGTGTCTCCATGGCCATGAACGGCCTGGGCGGAGACGCCAGCAAACTCACGCTTAAAGAACTCAAGGTCGATGCCACCGATAAAAAAGGTGACCGGGTCGTGCGCTTGAAGATGACCTCCCCCGCCAGTTGGCAGGTGTTCCGAAAACTGGGAGGGCTATCGGCCATGCGGGGTGATATCCGTATTGAAGACAAGGCACTTCCGGGTGGCAATTTCGAGTTTCCCTTTATAGGCAGCTTGCAAGCTGACCTGTTCAAAGACCGGCTTGATACTGAGATCAATGCGGTGCTTAGTGGCAGTAAACTTAATTTCACACTCAGCGCCACTCAGCTCAAAGATCCTAAAGTCAACTTCGCCTTCGTCGCCGATACGCTTGATTTCAATACACTGTTTCCCTCAGCAGCTCTGGTTGAGGTCGAAAAGCCATCCCAAGAGGCTTCGGCATCTGAAAAACCTGCCGCCAAGCCTGCCCCCAAGCCGGCTCAGGCCAAGCCCGCCCAGACTAAACCCGCTGCACCCCCAGAAAAATTTGACTTCGGCTTTCTCGATGCGGTTGATGTCTACGGCACGTTTGCCATAGACCAGCTCCAGGTCAAGGCGTTGCACGCCAGTAGTTTCAAGACAACACTGCAGGCCGCCGAGGGCAAACTGCAACTTTCCGACATACATGCAAAGCTTTATGACGGTGTGCTCAGTGGCATGGTTACCGCTACGTCAAAAAACAACATTGGCTTGAACCTTGAACTAAAAGATGTTGATGTTGGCGCGTTTTTGCACGACTACTTGGGCGAAGATCGTCTCGTGGGGCATGGCACTGTCAACCTTGACCTAACCTCGAAAGGGGCAACCACTGCGGCGCTTACGGCAGGGTTAACGGGCTCAACCAGTATCACGATGCGCGATGGCGCTGTCAGAGGGGTTGATCTGGCCAAAACGCTCAATGAGGTCAACGAAGTTGTACGCAATGTATTCAGCGGCCAGTTGCCTCAAGTGGTTTCGCAAGTTGATATGTCGCGTCAAACTGCTTTTAGTCTTCTTGACGCGCGTGTTGACTTCAGTCTGGGGCAGGGCAAGATCAGCAAGCTTGATGTTCAGGCGCCGCCGCTGCGCATCACACAGGGCACCCCCTCAACCCTCGATCTGGTTAACAGCCAGCTTGATGTGCTGGTTAATGTTCGAGTCACGGACAGCGGCAGCGACGAGGGCAAGCGCCTCGCAGACCTCAAAGGCGTAACCGTGCCGGTACGCATCTCGGGCAAGTTTTCCAAACCGTCTTATCAGGTGCAGTGGCAAGACATCCGCAGCAAGGTGGTCAAGCAAGCGGTCAAGGAAGGGCTCATCGATATGCTGTCCAACCAGAAAGCAAAAGCAGGTGCCGCCGAGGCTGAAGACGGGCCGGCGGCATCGGGCAAGCAAACAGACACGATCAAAAGTATCGGCGATGCACTAAAAGGGCTATTGGGGCAATGACAACAATGACTACTGATTATTTTCCAGTGGCTGGCTGCGGCGGTGTCGCCAGCGATGATGCTGCCAGCTATGACAGGCGCTGGATGGTTGTTGATCCGCAAGGTGTCTGGATGTCGCCGGTTCAGCAGCCAGATCTGGGTAAGATCGATGTACAGCTACGGTTCGGGTATCTGGTTTTGCGCGCACCCGGCATGCTGCGCCTTGATATTCCCCTTGATGTCATCGAAGACGATGACAGTGTGCGCACAAAAGCCACGCTGGGGGCGCAGACACTCGATGTTGTTGATGAGGGCGAGATGGCGGCCGTGTGGTTTTCAACCTATCTGAAGCAGCCATGCCGGCTCATGAAGTTGCACCCTGAGCAGAAACCAGTAACCTGGCCTGGCTAGCCTTTTAGGCTTCGGCGATTAGGTGCTCGTACTTGGCCTGCAACTGCTCGGGGCTTTCAGTATGGTTTTCGTCGATAATAATGCACTCAACCGGGCATATTACCTGGCATTGGGGCTCATCAAAATGGCCCACGCATTCGGTGCACAGCGAAGGGTCGATCTCGTAGATCTCTTCGCCCATGTAAATTGCGGTGTTAGGGCATTGCGGCTCGCAGACATCGCAGTTGATGCATTCTTCGGTAATGCGAAGCGCCATGATGGTTTCCTGCAAAAGTGAAAAACAGCCGGAAGTCGGCAACTACACCTGATAGTGTAATGCCGATGCGCGCCGGCGTCGCGATTACCCGTTGTTATTCTGCTCTCGCTCACTGCGTACTTGCTTGGCCTTGGTGTGCAGCCAGCGCTCCACTGATGGAAACACAAATTTGCTGACATCGCCGCCCAGCGTGGCAATTTCGCGCACAATCGTGCCCGATATGAACTGGTATTGGTCGGAGGGCGTCATGAACAGGGTTTCGACCTCAGGCAACAGGTGGCGATTCATGCCGGCCATCTGAAACTCGTATTCGAAGTCAGACACCGCCCGCAAACCTCGCACAATCACGCGGCCATTTTGTTCGCGCACAAAGTCTTTAAGCAGGCCTGCAAAGCTGCGTACGTGAACATTTGGGTAATGGCTGAGGACTTCTTGGGCGATTTCTACCCGTTCATTGAGATTGAAAAAAGGCTTTTTGGCATGGCTGTGGGCAACACCAACTACCACCTGGTCGAAAAGACCAGCTGCCCTTCTGACCAGATCTTCATGTCCGCGTGTCATGGGGTCGAATGTGCCGGGGTAGATTGCAATGATCATGGGGTAGTGCGCTTTGAAAAGTGTGTTGTCTCGCCACGATGGCAGCCCAGCGCAGGAAGATCCCGAGGCCGGGCCGATTTTAATTCTGACGGCTAATTATTGACTGTTTTTTGCAATGCAGCAAATCGCAGAAGTTGGAAATGCACTTGACCAGCCCGCGATTGGCGTAATACTTGGAAGTCTTCGGGTGGTATGAATGCCGCTTCTGACTCCACATATACAAGGCTATCAGGGTGTAGCACAGCGGGCAAGCGCGGCCAGAGGAGGTCTAGCCACGCTTGACCAAAAGGAGGGTCAAGCAAAATCAGATCAAAAGGGGCACTGCTGCGGTCGAGAACCGTCAAGGCGTCACCCGCATGGATACGTACGCAATCAGCCTTGAGTCGTGTGCGCAGGGCACGCAGGGCAACTACCGCGGCAGGGTTGGTTTCAGCCATTTGTACATGCGCTACGCCGTGCGAAGCCGCTTCAAAGCCCAAAGCGCCTGTGCCGGCGAAAAGGTCTAATACACGCTTGTGCGTAAAATCATCAGCCCAGAAGTGGCGCAGCCAGTTAAACAGTGTTTCACGGACACGATCGGGAGTTGGTCGCAGGCCGGGGGCATCAATAACCGCAATGGGCGTTTTGCGATAATCACCGCCTACAATACGGATTACATGTTTTTTCATGCGTGGTCGGTTCTTCAGGCCCGGGCGTAATGCCGGGCCGAGTTGTATTTAATTGGGTAGTGTAAAACGTATGTTCAGTTTTTTTAAAAGAAAAAAGCGTGCGGCCTCTGAAAACGATGAGCACAAGGTAGACCCAGCGTCGGTTCCCGACGAGGGTGCGCCTGCTGTTGGCCAGAGCGACCAATCCGCCACCGCACAGCCGACAACAGAGGCGGCAGAATCCGCCCATGTTGCCGATGACGCGGGAGCACGACAGGCCGAGGTAGAACGGCTGGCTGGCGTAGAGCGACAGGCGGGCGACGGGCTGCAGGCCGAGGTAGAACGGTTGGCTGGGGTAGAGCAGCAGGCTGGAGCAGAACGTCAGGTTGAAGCAGAACGGCAGGCGGAGATAGAACGTCTGGCTGGGGTAGGGCAGCAAATTGAGGCAGAACAGCAGGTTGAGGTAGAACGACTGGCTGAAGCCGCACGACAGGCCGAGGCGGAGCGGCAGGTTGATGTAGAGCGACGGGCTGAGGCGGAGCGCCAGGAAGAAGTAGAGCGTCAGGCAGCAGCAGAGCGACAAGCTGAAGCGGACCGTCAGGCCGAAACAGAGCGACAAGCTGAGGCAGAGCGACAAGCTGAAGCGAACCGTCAGGCCGAAACAGAACGTCAGGCAGCAGCAGAACGACAGGCTGAAGCAGAGCGTCAGGCTGAAGCAGAGCGTCAGGCAGCAGCAGAGCGACAAGCCGAAGCAGAACGTCAGGCAGCAGCAGAGCGACAAGCCGAAGCAGAACGACAGGCTGAAGCAGAACGACAGGCTGAAGCAGAACGACAGGCTGAAGCAGAGCGTCAGGCAGCAGCAGAGCGACAGGCTGAAGCAGAGCGTCAGGCAGCAGCAGAGCGACAGGCCGAAGCAGAGCGTCAGGCAGCAGCAGACCGACAGGCCGAGGCAGAACGACAGGCCGAGGCAGAACGTCAAGCCGAAGCAGATCAAAAGGCCGCAGCTCAGACTGCGCCCGCAGCCCCCGTAAAAACTTCGTGGCTGGCGCGTCTGAAAAAAGGCCTCGCGCGTACAGGTCAGAGCATTGGTGGCCTGTTTGTAGGCGTAAAAGTCGACGAAAACCTGTTTGAAGAGCTCGAGACTGCACTCATCATGGCGGACGCGGGTATGGAGGCGACTGATAAATTGCTTGCGGCATTACGTGCACGTGTTCGCAAAGAGCGGCTAGAGGACGCCGCCCAGGTAAAAAATGCACTGCGTGACATCTTGACCGATCACCTTGCACCGCTCGAAAAGGCCTTCCCGCTAGGGCAGGTTAAACCGCTGGTCATGATGATTGCCGGCGTGAACGGCGCGGGCAAAACGACGTCAATCGGCAAGCTTGCCTTCCTCTTTCAGGCCCAGAATGCCAAAGTTCTGCTTGCTGCCGGAGACACTTTTCGCGCCGCTGCACGAGAACAGCTGATGGAGTGGGGAGCGCGCAACAACGTGACTGTCATCGCACAAGAGGGTGGTGACCCCGCAGCCGTGGCATTCGATGCGGTTAACGCGGGTCGTGCCCGTGAGGCCGATGTCGTCATGGTTGATACGGCCGGTAGGCTGCCCACGCAACTGCACTTGATGGAAGAGCTCAAAAAGATCAAGCGCGTCATTGGCAAGGCTGACGGCAATGCACCGCATGAGGTGTTGCTGGTGGTTGACGGCAACACCGGGCAAAATGCGCTCGCACAGATTCGCGCTTTTGATGCCGCCATCAACCTGACTGGCCTGGTAGTGACCAAGCTCGATGGTACGGCCAAAGGTGGCACCCTTGCCGCCGTTGCCGCAGGCAGTCAGGGAGTTCGCCCCATTCCGGTTTACTGGATAGGTGTGGGCGAAGGGCTAAACGACCTCCAGCCCTTTGTTGCACGTGAATTTGCCGCAGCCCTGTTGGGTGACTGAGAGGTGGGAGAAGGGCAGCAGCAAGATTGCCACCGGGTCACAGCGAGGCAGCAGAGATACGGCAGAAGTACCGCAGACATTTTTGGCTAAGGCGTTTACCGCAGCCAAAAAAGCCTGCGGCAACACCAAGCCTGCGGCAACATCAAGCCTCGTCCGGTTCTTCTCCAAGAACTTCCCGGGTAAGCGTCCTGAAATCCACCTCAATCTGGTGCTTTATCTGACTTTGCCTTTCTCTGGTCCAGCTCACTGCCTTGAACGCGGCTGCATCGGTGGTTGCCAGCCCCTGATAGGCGACCTCAGCGTTATACAGGTCATTAAGATCACCCATGGTGTGCTGCATTTGTCTGAGTAAGGGGCGCAGCGCCACCAGTCTTGTGTCAGACAAGACAGACGAGGAAAGCTCTACACAATAGCGCAGTCGTTTGAGCTTTTTGCGCAAATCATGTTGGGCGTCTATAGCCAAGTGCTCAAAATGGACACCGCGCCGGCATATCTGTTTCAGCCATTTTTTCAGACGTTTGCCCAGCACCTCGCCCAGTTCCCGCTCGTCGATCTTTCTGGGCTTTTGCTGGTCGCCCAGCGAGAGCAAGGTTTCGAGCAAATCGAGCAGGTATTGCTGGAATGCAACATCGCCCGCGAGTTGGGCTGGCCCGGCCGAAGCGGTATAAACCGCAGGTAGTGATGTTTGTGTTTGCGGCGGCGCGCCATTCTTTGGCGCGTTCTGGTTTGCTCCCCGTGCTGCCGCTGAACCTGCGGAGGTGTCCGCCGTTGCCGGCGCCGTAACGGGCACAGGCAGATCAGGCATACCTGCTTTAGCCAGTTGTGGCGCAATGTGAAATCGCAGAACGTCCTGGTCGCGCACATCGCCCAGAAAATCAAAGTAATCACGCAGCCGCTGATCATTCAGCAGCTTGTTGACCTTTTCCCACTTGCCATAAAACTTAAGGCAAGAACGCAGGCGCCGCATGCCCACCCGCAAATACTGCGCGTACTCAAATTTTGCATGAGTGTCTGCCTCGGCGGTATCGACGCCAGCCAAACTGGTGGCATTGCGAATGATCTGGCTGACGCATTCTCCCAGGGATAGCGTATAGGCCTGCCGTACGGTCATGGTTTTTTCCAGCCTGACCTTGCCTGCGCGCTTGGGCGCTGGCATCGTAATAGCGCGTGCGAGCTGATCACCACGCTCGGCCTTGCTTCGCAGGTCAAGAATCAGGCCATACTGTTGCAGCCATTGCCTGGCAAGTGTAAATACGGCGCTCATATGCCCCGACACTTGCTCAAGCTCAAGTTCCCAGATCTCAAACACCAACTTGCCCGATCTGACGACGCCACGGTCGCAGGCGAGTTCAACCACGCCCTGGCTGGTTTCCTGAACCAGCGTCAGGCGGTTAACATCGGTTTCGTAGCGTATTTTGAGGGCATGCTCCAGGCCTGCCAGCATAGGCTCTATAACGCTGTCTTTATAGAGCGTCAGGTCGAGCTCTGAATTGGGGCGTGGGTGGTTTAACTCTATACGCGACAGCTCGTCAGGGCCGGGGGCTTTAATCGTTTGCACCCACTGGTCGCCTTCCAGGCGCAGCCGCAGCGCAACGCCAGCACGGGCCAGGTCGCGGTTTTGCGTGTCAAAATAACAGGCACGCAGGCGCTGATCACGGGCACCCATATGGCGTAACGCGTTAGCTAGTGGCTCGCGACTGGGGCCTGGTACATGGAGTTTAAGTTCGCGCTCAAGCACGTTTGCACACTCCCGTGTACAGGCATCGGGCCCGCCAGCGTCCTTGCCGCCCTTGAAGTTTTGCGAAGTCAGCCATTTGTCCAAAGATGTCGTTGGGGTTGCGCCGGCACCCCCTGCGTTCAGAGCAAGGTTTTACGCGCGCGCGTTATGATCACTTCTGCAATGATAACAATGGCGAAGATCAATACGAGAATCAGCGAGACTTTGTCCCACTGAAACAAGTCCATGGCACTGTTAAGCGCCATGCCAATGCCACCCGCGCCCACCAGCCCCAGCACCGCCGATTCGCGTACGTTGATGTCCCAGCGCAATAGCACGATAGACCAAAAGGCCGGCCTGATCTGCGGCCAGTAGCCATACAAAATAATAGACATTTTGCTGGCACCGGTTGCGGTCAAGGCCTCGACAGGGCCACGCTGGGCATCTTCAATGGCTTCGCCCAGAAGCTTGCCAATAAAGCCAATCGATCTGAAGGCAATGGCGATGGTACCGGCCAGTGCGCCCGGCCCAAACACGGCAATAAACAGTAAGGCCCACACCAGTGAATTGATGGAGCGGCTCGATACCAGAATAAGCCTGGCCAGAAAGTTGATGGCGCGATTCGGGGTAAGGTTAGTGGCCGCGGCCAAGCCTACAGGCACAGCCATGATGACAGCCAGGATGGTGCCCAGGGTGGCCATATGCAGGGTTTCG
This sequence comes from Alcaligenaceae bacterium, assembly GCA_013416395.1. GTDB lineage: Bacteria > Pseudomonadota > Gammaproteobacteria > Burkholderiales > Burkholderiaceae_B > Allopusillimonas. The sequence goes on along the minus strand of JACCEP010000001.1, from coordinate 77,175 downwards.
ATCAGGGCGCTCTGGATTTCTCCCCGAAAGCTTTGCCACGACACGGGCCACATGCGGTGCAGCAGATCAGCCATTTGCGTGGGCGCATCGTATAAAAACTCAGGGATAACATCGATCGAGCGTACAGATTGCACGACCGCCAGCACGAAGACCAGATACAGTGCGAAACGCAGCAGTCGCTGCCCGGGTGAGTATCTGATCCATACTTTGCTGCTAAGCCCAATGACGGCTGTTGCGCTACTCATGCATCATCTCCTTCGGGTCGCAAGGTGCTGGGTGCGCCGCGTGGGGCGCGCCGCAGCAACTGGCCTAGCGTCACGTTGTCGAGCAAGATGGCACGCACAATGCGAGCCAGCACCTCGCCCAGCATAATGATGGCAATGATGGTGATCAGTATGGTTGCAACAAAGTCATAATCAAAACGCTGAAAGGCCGAAAACAGCGTGCCGCCGATACCACCTGCACCCACAATACCTACCATGGTTGAGTTGCGCAGGTTGGAGTCAAGCTGGTAGGTCGAAAAACCCACAAAGCGCGCGAACACCTGCGGCAGCACACCAAACGTAATCACGTTGGCAAAAGACGCGCCCGAAGCACGAATCGCTTCCACTTGCTTGAGGGAAATTTCTTCAATAGATTCGGTAAACAGCTTGCCGATAAAGCCTATGGATGCCACGGTAAGCGCCAGCACGCCAGCCAGGGCGCCAAAGCCTACGGCTTTCACGAACAGAATCGCGACAATCACCGGGTGCAATGCCCGGCAAAGTGAAATTACCGCACGCGCAGGCCAGGTTGCCCAAACAGGCATCAAATTACGCGCAGCCAGCAGGCTCAGAGGTAGTGACAGCAAAATACCTGCAGTAGAAGCCAGAACGGCGATCTCCAGGCTTTCGCTTATACCTTGCCAAAGTATGCCCAGGCGTTCGGTGCTGGGTGGAAACATACGGGCCAGAAAGCGGGCGCCATGGCCCAGCCCGGCCTCAAACCGCTCCCATGAAAAACCCAGCTGGGTCGCGGCAAAGATCGCATAGATGACAACCAGCACCAGCGCCAGCTTTGCTTTTGTAGAAAGGGCGAACGGGCGAGGGTGATCAAGGGTTGCTGGTGGCGTGTTTACTGCAGCCACGACTCGCCTCCATAGATCTGCTTGAGTACATCGCCACTCAGGCCGTCATGCTGACCATCATAGACAATATGCCCCCCCGACATCCCGACAATACGACTGGCATAGCGTTTGGCTAGCTCGACATCATGCATGTTTACGATGACCGGGATACCGAAAGCGCGACCTTGCTCCAGCAATAACTCCATAATTTCTACGGAGGTCTTGGGGTCAAGCGATGAGGTGGGCTCGTCGGCCAGCAGCAGTTGCGGACGTTGCATCAGGGCCCGCGCGATACCCACACGCTGGCGCTGACCACCCGACAGTGCATCGGCCCGCTGGTTGGAAAACCCGCCCAGCCCCACAGTATTGAGCAGATCAAAGGCGTGCTCGATATCTTCTTTTTCAAAATGACGTCGCCAGGCATTGAACGCCGAGGTATATCCCAGCCGGCCCGTCAACAGATTTTCCATGACCGTCAGGCGCTCGACCAGGTTGTACTCTTGGAACACCATGCCGATACTGCGCCTTGCCTTGCGCAAGGCCGCGCCCCGGACCTTGGCAAGGTCGACGCGCGCGCCGTCGTAATCGAGCACAATGCTGCCCCGGGTGGGATCGACAAGACGATTCACACAGCGCAGCAGCGTGCTTTTTCCAGTGCCTGACGGACCAATAATGGCCGTCAGGCCCTCGCCGCTGATATCAAGGCTGATATCTTTGAGAACAGGGGTGTTAGCCCTGTATTCCTTGACCAGGTTTTTTATGTGCAGCGATGCCCCCATAATGCCTCAGTTCTTCTTCTTGGCGGCTTCGTCGTAGGCAGAGCGGGTAAAGCTCTCACCGGCCGATTGGGCCACTCGGCGCACAATTGCCCAGTCTTTTTCATACGTGACCGGGTAGAAACGGTCTGCGCCGCCGAAGGCTTCTTTCATTTCGGCGGGGAAGCGATAGTCGTAGAAGCACTTGAGCATAGTGTCACGGAACTCAGGTTTCAGATCGTAGGCATACGAAAACGAAGAGGTCGGAAACTTCTGGCTCGTATAAATGATGCGGAAATCATCTTCCTTGATTTGGCCGCGCTCTGCCATACGATGGAATACGTCAGACGCCACTGCAGCCGCATCATAGTCGCCCGAATTCACACCCATGACCGACTGGTCATGTTTACCCGAGTACAAAAATTTGTAGTCTGTGCCTGGAACCAGTCCTTCTTCAGGAAATAGCGCAATCGGCGCCATATTGCCCGAGTTGGATGACGGCGACGTGTGCGCGACTTTCTTGCCTTTCAGGTCACTAAGCTTCTGGAAAGGGCTGTCTTTTTTGACGATTACGATCAGGTTGTAGCCCTGAAAACCATCGGCATAACCTTTGACTGCAAAGGGAACGGCGCCTGCCAGGTTCACCGCGAAGTTAGTTGGCCCGGTGGAGAAGCCGCCCACATGCAGACGGTTTGAGCGCATGGCTTCAATCTCGGCCGCATTGCTCTGTACCTGGTAGAAAACAACTTTGCGATCTACGCACTGAGACAGGTACTTGGTGAACGGCGAAAAAATGTCGGCATAAACGGCGGGGTCTTCAACCGGCGTGTAGGTGAACACCAGCGTCGACGGATCTTTCCATTTGGAAGGGTCTGTAGGAGCATCCGCAACCAGGTCCTTGTTGGCGTCACAGTACATGGTGTCCAGATCGCCACGGTTGGGGCAGTTGTCCTGCGCGCTGGCGGTGGCGGTAAGCCCGGAAAACGCGAGAAGCGCTGACAGCATCAGCGTGGTGCGAAGCTTCATGTTTTGTCTCCTGATGTCATTTTTTTATTAGGCATTATTTTTTGTATGCCGTCGGAGCATGCTAACAAAATTAATCCGCCATGAATATGCATCGTGGCTGTGAGTTTACGGGGGTTATCCCGATGGCCTGTGCCCTAGTTGCGCCGAAATATCGGCCGCGCAAGCTAGCAGGGCACGCGCCAGCGGCCCGTTTTCGCTGGCATCAAACAGCGAGCTGGGGCCAAGGCTGGTAAGGGCCAGCACAATGTGGCCCGAGTGATCAAACACGGGTACCGAGAGCGCATCGATGCCCGGCAAGGGGTTGCCCAGAGCTTGCGCAAGGCCGGCGCGCCGCACGTTTGCGGCCAATGCGTGTAGTTCGGCGTCGTCGGGGCGATCAGGGCTGATGCTGGTTACCACAGCCAGATCGCCGATCTCGCGATCGATATAGTGTTTTGCCACCTTGTGTGGCAGCCATGCGGCAAAGACATGGCCGGTTGCGGTATGTCGCATGGACATCACCGTACCCTGGCGCATGTTGACATGCACCGGGTAGCTGGCCTCTGAGATATGGATCATGGTGGGGCCGTGCGAACCCAGCACGGCGATGGCCAGGGTGTGCCCTATTTGCCCGGCAAGGCGTTTTACATGGGGCAGGGCGACCCGCACAGGCTCTAGTCTTTGCAGGCTGACCAGGCCCATTTGCAAGGCAAAAGGGCCCAGCTCATACTGGCTGGTGATGGCATCTTGTTGCACCACCCCTACCCGCGTAAAGCTTACGAGATAAGGGTGTGCCTTGGCCGATGTCATGGCGGCCCGCGCAGCAAGATCACGCAGGTTAAGCGGAACGGCGGCCTCGACCAGGGCTTGCAGAAGACGAAAGCCGGTCTCCACTGACTGGATGCTGCGTCGTCCGTCGTTGGTATCTGGTCTGGTTTCTTTCATTGTGGCAGAGCCCTTGCTGTGCGGCGCAGGGCTTGTTGTTATAGCGTTAAGCAGTGGCGCGGCTGCGCACTTTCTGGACTATACAACGCCCACAACAGCACGTCGCCCCGCGTCTTTACAGTGGCTTCGGGTATTCCCGCGGCTACGGGGTTAAAATGGCCCAACTTAGTTAACCGAGCGCTAGAGTAATGTCCACTTCCCCTGAAACCGTTGTTGATACAGACTTCGCCTGTGAGATTTCTCCCGTCACCGAAATTGTGGCAGAGCTTCGAGCTGGCCGTATGGTCATTCTGGTGGATGAAGAAGACCGAGAAAACGAAGGTGACCTGCTCATGGCTGCCGAATTTGTTACCCCAGAAGCCATTAACTTCATGGTCACACATGCTCGGGGTCTGGTCTGTCTTACCCTGACTGAAGAGCGCTGCCAGCAGCTAAACCTGCCGCTCATGGCGTCCAATAATGGTACGCGCTTTGGCACAAACTTCACCATGTCTATCGAAGCCGCCGAAGGCGTCGATACCGGCATATCGGCAGCCGACCGCGCGCGCACCATACAGGCTGCCGTGGCTCACGATGCCAAGCCCTCTGATCTGGTGCAACCAGGCCACATCTTTCCGGTGCAGGCGGTACGCGGTGGCGTTTTGGTGCGTGCCGGCCATACTGAAGCCGGCTGTGACCTTACCGCACTTGGCGGCCTGACCCCCGCTGCAGCCATTTGTGAAATTCTCAAACCTGATGGCACCATGGCCAGGTTGCCCGACCTCATGGTGTTTGCCCGCGAGCATGGGCTTAAAATCGGCACCATCGCTGACCTCATTCAGTACCGCAGCGAGCACGAGTCCATGGTCGAGCGGCTGGCAAGTCGCGCGGTGCAAACCGTCTGGGGCCCGTTCCAGGCGACAGCCTACCGCGATCTGGCCTCAGGAGCCCTGCATCTTGCACTGAGCCACGGCGAAATTCAGCCAGACACAGAAACACTGGTGCGCGTGCACGAGCCCACTACACTGGTTGATGTACTAATTGAAGACAGCAGTACGCATAGCTGGAGCATTCCGCGGGCGCTTCAGAAAATTGCCGCTGCGCCTTCTGGTTTAATGATTATGCTTAACTGCCAAGAGTCTGCCGAATTGCTGTTTGGCCAGTTTGAAGCTTGGAACCTTGCTCATAACGCAGAAAACGTAATGTCCGACCGCGATAGCCGTTACGGGCTGCGCACATACGGCATTGGCGCGCAAATAATGCGCGACCTTAACGTGGGCAAGGCCAGACTGCTGGCTCGTCCCCGTAAAATGCCAAGCATGGCCGGCTTTTCCCTGACAATAACAGGTTACGATAGTGACCCTCTACCAACCGCCTGATAGGAACCCTCACCATGAACCCATATGTTTTGACTCCCGACCTGAACGGGGAAGGCTTGCACATCGGCATCGTGCGTGCCCGCTTTAACGAAGAAATCGGGCAGACCGAAATCGAGGCGTGTCTGGCTGAGCTGGCCGAGCTGGGCGTCGATGAGCGCGATATCATGGTTGTTTCAGTACCGGGCGCGCTCGAACTGGGTGTGACCCTGGCGCAAATGGCCGAAACCTTTGAGTTCGACGCATTGATCGCGCTGGGCGCGGTGATCCGTGGCGAAACCTATCATTTCGAGATCGTCAGCAACGAAAGTGCCTCAGCCATTAGCCGTGTTGCGCTTGAAACGGGTATTCCGGTTGCCAACGGTGTACTCACCACCGATACAGATGAGCAGGCTCAGGCCCGTGCCGCTGAAAAAGGTCGTGATTGTGCACGCACCGCCATTGAAATGGCAAATCTTGTCGCCGCACTCGAGCCTGATTCTGAAGATGATGATGATTACGACGACGAAGATGACGAAGACGACGAAGACGAGGACGAAGATCTTGACAAACGGTAAATCGCAGGGCGCTCGAGTAAACGCCCGTAGCGCGCGTCGTCGCGCGCGGGAGTTCGCCTTGCAAGGCGTTTATGCATGGTTGTTGCATGGCGATGAAAGCCTGCGCGAAGCGGGTGAAATCGACGCGCATCTGCGCGATGATCCTGAGTTCCACGAGGCCGACATGGCCTGGTACAGCACCTTGTTGCACGGTGTCATGCGCGAAGCGCCGGCATTGCGCGAACATTTCACGCCTTATCTAGACCGGCCTCTCGTAGAGCTTTCGCCCATTGAACATGCCATTTTGCTCATCGGTAGCTTTGAGCTTGTCAATCATGTCGAGGTGCCTTACAAGGTGGCCATTAACGAAGCGGTAGAGTTAGCCAAATCATTTGGTGGCACCGATGGGTTCAAGTTCGTCAATGGTGTGCTCGATAAAATGGCGGCAGACGTGCGTAGTGCCGAGGTCAGCGCGGCGGCACGCCGTTAAAGCGGTATTTCGATGGAAAGCGAGTTCGGCCTGATAGGGCGCTATTTTTCCAGGCCCGCGCCTGCAGGTATGTTGGGCGTGGGTGATGATTGCGCGCTATTTACGGTCGAGTCCGGTTTCCAGCTTGCCACCAGTACAGACCTTCTCATTGAGGGTCGTCATTTCTTGCCTGAGGTTGATCCACAGGCGTTGGGTCACAAAGCGTTGGCCGTCAATCTGTCCGACTTGGCTGCCATGGGAGCCACGCCACTGGCCTGCCTGCTTGGCCTTTCTCTGCCGGTTGTTGACCATCAATGGTTGGCGGCATTTTCCAAAGGCTTTTACCATCTTGCCGATGAAGCGGGTTGCCCTCTGGTGGGTGGCGACACCACGCGTAGCCATACGGGTATTGTCATAAGTGTCACCGTCATGGGGCAGGTTCGTGCCGAACAGGCGTTGCGCCGCAACGCTGCCCAGGTTGGTGACGACATCTGGGTTACGGGCACACTTGGAGCCCCCGATATCGCCCTGCGCATGCTGCAGAGGCGCCTGCCAGTCGACCATGCCATACTGGCCGCCGTACGGCCCAGCCTTGAACGGCCAGAGCCGCCACTGACCTTTGCTGCGGGCCTGGCGGGCATAGCCAACGCGGCGCTTGATATTTCTGACGGCCTGCTGCAAGACTTGGGCCACATCCTGCAGTCCAGCCACTGCGGCGCCCAGTTGCAGTATCCGGCAATGCCTGTGCATGCCGACCTTAGCCGTGTGGATGCTGCCGTCGTACAAGACGCGGTGCTTGCGGGCGGCGACGTCTATCAATTATGCTTTACAGCGTTGCCTGGCCGGCGTAATGCCATCCAGGCGCTGGCTAGCCAGACGGCGACACGGGTTACCCGTATCGGCACCATTGTTCAGGGCTCAGGCACACAGGTGGTCAATTCGCAGGGGGCGCTTATGCAGTTGGGGGCGGCAGGCTTCGACCATTTTTCCTGATTCTTTGATTTCTCTTTTCGTAGCCGAAAGTGTCTATTTCATGCTCCATACCAGCAATTCTTCCGTTCCTGAACGCGGTTTTAAGCCACATGCTGGCTGGGTATTCCGGTCGTTTCCGCGCATAGTCGCATTTGGCTTCGGCAGTGGTCTGCTGCGACCAGCACCGGGCACCTGGGGCACGCTGGCCGGGTGGCTGTTGTGGTTTGTCGCCGTGTCGCGCCTTCCCGACACGCTCATTGGGGTGGTGCTGGCACTTTCCTTTGTGCTGGGGTGCTGGGTTTGCCATCGTACCGGCAAAGAAATGGGGCAGCCCGATCATGGTGGCATGGTGTGGGACGAGATTGTCGCGTTCTGGATCGTGCTGTGGCTGACGCCATCGGCCATCGAGGCGCAGGTCGTGGCATTCGTGCTTTTCCGTGCCTTTGACATCGTCAAACCGCCACCCATACGTTATTTTGACCGCCATCTAAAAAACGGCTTTGGCGTTATGTGGGATGATATCCTCGCTGCCGTATACAGCTTGCTGGTCGTGGCTGTGCTCGTCAGGTTTGGGCTGCTGGGTTAACGTTTACCGAGGGTGTTGGCATGAACACAAACAATGACACGTCGCTTGCACCGCATCTGGGTCGGCTTCTGATCGATCGCGGCTGGATGTTCTCTTGCGCAGAGTCATGCACAGGCGGGCTGCTGGCCGCCGCCATGACAGAAACGCCGGGCTCCAGCCAGTGGTTTGATCGTGGTTTTATCACCTACAGCAATGCGGCAAAAGTAGAGCAATTGCTGGTCAATGAAGACACGCTTGACCGTTTTGGTGCGGTCAGCGAAGAAACAGCCATGGAAATGGCGGCGGGTGTGCTGACGACAACACAGCTGTCCAGCCTTGCCATCTCGATAACCGGTATTGCGGGGCCCGGTGGCGCCACTCCCGGAAAGCCCGTGGGCATGGTGTGTTTTGGCTTTGCTCAGCGCACAGCACAAGGCGTAACCACCCGTGCTGTTACCCATATTTTTGGCGGCGACCGGGCGGCCATACGCCGCGCTACGGTCGAATTTGCCCTGCGCAAGGCCATTGAACTCATCGAGCTGTAACCGTCTGGCTAGCTGTCAGTAGCGGGCCATAAGCGGTGCCAGGGCTATGGCGCGGGCTTGCACGTGCAGCGGTCGAGCGTACCCCGCAGCAAGGCTCATGGCGTTGATGCATGGGCTTGGTCAACCGGCGGTCAACCAGCCCCTGGCTGTTTAACGGGCAATGGCGTTGTCAGGGCCTTTGCCATTAGCGGCATTGATGGCATCACGGGTTATTCTCGCCGCATGTGCCGCTGCCTCGCGCCAGTCATCTCCGCCGCTTGCATACAAAATGGCACGTGACGAGTTAATCATCATGCCGGTGCCTTTGCTGTCGCGCCCCGCACTCACTGTCGCGGGTATGTCACCACCCTGTGCGCCAATGCCGGGGATCAGCAAAGGCATATCGCCAACGCGTGCACGAACCTTGGCAATTTCCTCTGGAAACGTAGCGCCAACGACTAATGCGCATTGGCCGTGGGTGTTCCATTGATCAGCTGCAAGGCCTGCCACATGCAGGTATAGCGGCACGCCGTCTCGCGACTCGACAAACTGTAGGTCAGAACCGCCTTTGTTGGACGTGCGGCAGAGCACGATAACGCCTTTGGTGCGCCAGGCCAGATAAGGCTCAAGGCTGTCATAGCCAAGATACGGGCTTACTGTGACCGCGTCGGCTTCATAGCGCTCGAACGCCTCGCGTGCATATTGCTCGGCTGTCGAGCCGATATCGCCACGCTTGGCGTCCAGAATAATGGGTAGGCCGGGATGCTCATCATGAATGTAGGCGCACAGCGCTTCAAGCTGCTCTTCGGCGCGTGCTGCCGAAAAGTAAGCAATCTGTGGTTTGACGGCGCAGGCATAAGGCGCGGTGACATCAATGATGGCTCGGCAAAACTCATAAATGGCATCTGGCCGGCCCGATAGTTCTGCCGGAAAGCGTTGTGGATCAGGGTCTAGCCCGATCGTGAGCATGGAGTCTGTGCCTGCCCAGGCGTGCTCTAGTTTTTGCGTAAAGTTCATGAGTATTTGTCTATATAAGCAGAGCCGATTATAGGCGGTTGAGCACTATCGAGCCGATCACTGCCAGCCACACGACGGCAGAAAACAGCAAAGACAACAGTACTGCTGCACTGCCAAGGTCTTTGGCGCGGCCGATTAATGGATGGTGCTCAATGGTGACGGCATCGGCGATGGCCTCGATGGCGGAGTTGAGCAGTTCGATCACCAGCACAAACACCAGCGTGCCGAGCAGCAACAGCAGCTCTCCCACTGTGCGGCTAATCCAGAATGCGATGGGGGTCAGTACAAGCGCCAGAAATAGCTCTTGCCGGAACGCCGCCTCATGACGAATAGCGGCGCTTAGCCCTTGGGCCGAATAGCGGAATGCTTTGAAAATGCGGCCCAGGCCGCCTTTGCTTTTGTAGGTGGAATGCATCAGTGTCGATCATAAAGGCGGAATGCCAGCCTTGCATTATAGAGAGAGATGCGTTGTTTCACCGACGTGCCGCCGCTTACCGTGTCGTGATGGGATGAGCGGCAATAAAGTCTATGCATGCTTGGACAGCTCGCTGAGGCTGGACGGCGTTCCGTGTTTGCTGAGGTTGGATGGGGCCTGCGATCTACAACTATTTTGACAATCTGCTTCCCGGCAGCGAAGCGATCTTGATGCTAGAAAAGTTTAATCACCGGCATCGGGCCTCGATTAAATAAGCCATAGAAGATTCCCAGCACCGCCACGGCCATCATAATATTCAGCACGTTACGGAAAAAGCGGCTTTTGCGGGATGGCTGTGGCTGGGGAGTATCTTCGACCACAAGATTCCTGATGGACAGCAGCAGTACGGCCGCAATGAGCGGCGACACGAGCAGGGCGATCAACAACCATGTTATCAAGCTGCGGCCGCGGGCTCGAGCCAGAAATCCTGCGACTACACTCAACAATACCCATAAAGCCAACATGCGCAACACGTTTGTTTCTCCTTTGAAAAGGCCAGATATCCGTGCCCTAATGTTGGACAGGCGGCCGCGTGAACTGCGACGCCAGTTTGGTGGAGTGCCGGAGGGTAGGCGGCGCTGAGATTACCCGGCCGTCTCTGGTAAGCGCTGCATCTTTCGCGCCAGTCAGCATTTTCAGGTTTATTGGCCTTTGAACATTGCAATCCTTGCTGACCCAGCGGCAAAGGATACCAAGCCTGATTTTCATACGGCGAACAGGTTGTGGTCGATAAGGCGACCAGCTACCGATTGTACCTGCAACCTAACGACTCACCGCAGCCGCTATTTCTTACGCTGCGCCTGCTGGTACCAGCGTTGTCGCAGGTTGGGACCTCGCCGCGAAGTATGCAGAGGTCATGGGTGTTGAAGCGGTGCTGGAAGTGGCTTTAAATATTCGAATAAATGCTCTTATTCATTGATCAGCAAACTTTCACCTCCGAGAGTGCGTCATGCCGGGCGCACCAATACAAAAAACCTCCGGCCGAAGCCGGAGGTTAGTGCGTAAACGCAGTGCGATGCCAGGGCACAAGGCCCTGGCAGGTGAGCAAGACAGGTTAGAAACCGCCCATGCCACCCATGCCGCCCATGCCACCCATGTCGGGCATGCCGCCGCCAGCAGGCTTGTCTTCTGCGATTTCGGCCACTGCAACTTCAGTTGTCAGCAACAGGCTGGCAATCGAAGCAGCGTTTTGCAGCGCTGTACGGGTAACCTTGGTTGGGTCAAGAACGCCTTGCTCAACCAGATCACCGTACTCGCCGGTAGCGGCGTTATAGCCGTAGTTACCGGTGCCGCCCGCTACCTGGTTGACGACAACGCTAGGCTCTTCGCCAGCGTTTGCGACAATAGTGCGCAGGGGAGCTTCAACAGCGCGCAGGATCAGCTTGATGCCGGCGTCCTGGTCGAGGTTGTCGCCTTTGACGGCTGCAATGGCTGCCTTGGTGCGGATAAGTGCTACACCGCCGCCAGGAACAATACCCTCTTCGACGGCTGCACGGGTAGCATGCAGAGCATCTTCGACGCGGGCTTTCTTTTCTTTCATTTCGACTTCGGTAGCAGCGCCAACGCGGATCACGGCAACACCGCCTGCCAACTTGGCAACGCGCTCTTGCAGTTTTTCGCGATCGTAGTCGGATGTGGCTTCGTCAATTTGTACACGTACTTGCTTGACACGCGCTTCGATCGACTTGCTGTCGCCTGCGCCATCAATGATGATGGTGTTTTCTTTGCCGACTTCAATGCGCTTGGCCTGGCCGAGGTCTTCGATTGTGGCTTTTTCAAGCGACATACCGGTTTCTTCGGAAATGACCACACCACCCGTCAGGATAGCGATGTCTTCGAGCATGGCCTTGCGACGATCGCCAAAGCCAGGAGCCTTGACTGCTGTCGTTTTCAGGATGCCGCGGATGTTGTTGACAACCAGAGTGGCCAGCGCTTCGCCTTCGACGTCTTCAGCGATGATCAGCAGCGGACGGCTCGACTTTGCAACTTGCTCAAGAATTGGCAGAAGGTCACGAATGTTGCTGATTTTCTTGTCGAAGATCAACACATACGGGTCTTCAAGCATAGACACTTGCTTGTCGGGGTTATTGATGAAGTAGGGCGACAGGTAACCGCGGTCAAACTGCATGCCTTCAACGACGTCGAGCTCGTTGTCGAGCGACTTGCCGTCTTCAACTGTGATGACGCCTTCTTTACCGACCTTGTCCATGGCATTGGCAATGATTTCGCCAATAGAGGCATCGCTGTTGGCAGAGATGGAGCCAACCTGAGCGATTTCTTTGCTGGTGGTGCAAGGCTTGGACAGCTTCTGCAGCTCGGCCACAGCAGCAGCTACGGCTTTGTCGATGCCGCGCTTGAGATCCATGGGGTTGATGCCAGCAGCAACGTACTTCAGGCCTTCTTCAACAACAGCTTGAGCCAACACGGTAGCCGTGGTGGTGCCGTCGCCAGCAGCGTCGGAAGTTTTGGAAGCAACTTCTTTGACCAGTTGGGCGCCGATGTTTTCTAACTTGTCTTTCAGTTCGATTTCTTTGGCAACCGATACGCCGTCTTTAGTGACGGTAGGTGCGCCGAAAGAGCGATCGAGCACAACGTTGCGGCCTTTAGGGCCCAATGTTGTTTTAACAGCGTTGGCGAGAGTGTTTACGCCACGGACGATGCGCGTACGTGCGTCATCGCCAAATAGGACTTGCTTAGCAGCCATTGTTAAATTCCTTTATTGATTGGGTGTCGGATTACTGGATCACGGCGAGAATTTCTTCTTCGCGGATAACGAGCAGCTCTTCGCCATCAATTTTGACCGATTGGCCGGCGTATTTGCCGAACAGAACTTTGTCGCCGACTTTCAAGTCAACAGGAAGTACTTTGCCGTCTTCGGTTCTTTTGCCGGGGCCTACAGCCACGACTTCACCCTGATCGGGTTTTTCAGCAGCGCTTTCAGGGATGACGATACCCGAGGCAGTTGTGCGCTCGTTGTCCAGACGCTTGACGATCACGCGATCGTGCAAAGGACGCAGTGCCATGGAGGAACTCCTGTTAAATATAAAATTAGTTGAGATAAAGCCCTAAGGCCGAGGGGTAGGCCAGCTTTGTTAGCACTCTACCCCTACGAGTGCTAATTATAAGGACGAAGTCTGATTCTTCAAGAGGGCAAGATGAAACGGTTGCAATTTGATACGTTTGGCGTGCTGTTCTTGTCGAGTTTTTTGTCGAGCTGTCGATTGCCACTGAGTTTGGCAATTAGGTCATTCAGTTTGGCAATCGAAGCCGCATGGGTGAGCTGCCTGGGCGTTCTGGCCAGCCGCGTGAGTGGCGCTCGACATCAGTCAGGCTCGAACGTAAGCTGGAACTGTTTCTTGTTCTGATGTCCGGCTACTGGTCGTTTAACGGACAAGGACACTGTCAATAGTTGTACGGAGAAGCCTCGCCATCACGATTGACGCAGTGCAGTCTGGTATATACAATATGACATATACAAATGAGAGCAATAACATGCCTATCCTATCGCCACCATCCAGACCCAAAATGGCCAAGCTGTTTCGCAACAACCGCAGCCAGGCAGTGCGGATTCCTGTGGAGTTCGAGTTGCCAGGGGATCGTGTAATGATCCACCGCGAAGGCAGCAAACTCATCATTGAGCCAGTGACCAGGCCAACGAACATCGTCGAGCTGCTGGCCCTGTGGAGGAAGGAGGCGCCGCTTGGGCCAGAAGATCAGCTTCCCGTCATTGATGATATGCCCGCCCGGCCGGATGACATATTTTGAAAGGCTATTTGCTGGACACGAACATCATCAGCGACGTGATCCGCAACCCAGGCGGGCCTGCCGCACGTCGTATTGAGCAGGTCGGAGCGAAGGTTATTTTCACCAGCATCGTCGTCGCATCCGAGCTGCGCTATGGCTGCGCAAAGAAGGGATCGCCCAAACTGCTCACTAAGGTAGAGGGCATCCTTGAAACCATCCCGGTGTTGCCGCTGGATATTCCGGCTGATGTCGAATATGGCGGCATCCGAGCTGAGCTGGAGGCGGCTGGCCAGCCTATCGGCATGAACGATCTACTGATCGCTGCGCACGCCCATGCGCTCGGCCTCACTCTAGTGACAGGCAACACGCGCGAATTCAGCCGCATCCGTGGCCTCCACGTAGAGAACTGGCTGGAAAAATAGCCAGCCAAGACGGTTCGTGGGTAGCCCCCCCATTTTTTACGGTCATTTCTTGCCGCTGTCACTATTGATCCTGGCTCACTCTTTTCCGCTAAAGAATAAGCGAGTTGCATGACACTTGGGCAGATGCAGGTATTTAAAAATTGCCCTACGCGGTTACGCGTTTTCCATCGCCGATCGGTATTCGCCACGCAGCGCCGCACTATTGCATTGAGCCCGGTGCAGCAGGGCGGCTTGTGCGGCGGTACGGTTCGCGTCGTTGCCAGCCCAGGCTGCCAGAACAGGTTGCTGCAGTGCGCGAGCAAACGAGAACGACAGCGGCCAGGGACGCCGCATCGAAAAGCGTGGCTGGTGCATTGCATTGAGGCGTGCGGATGCCTGCTCGGCAGACTGCCCCCCTGACAAAAACGTGATGCCCGCCACGGCGGCTGGTACGGATCTGAGCAGGCAGCTTACGGTAGCCTCGGCAATTGTTTCGGCATCAGGCTGTAACGCGCAGCCCAGGCCGGGCAAGACCATGTTGGGTTTCAGAATCATGGCCTCGAGTATGACTCCTTGCCGATCGAGCTGCTCGAACACGCGCAGCAGTAGCTCATGGGTGATCGTACTGCAGCGTTCGAGCGTGTGGTCGCCGTCCATGAGCACTTCGGGCTCAACAATGGGGACCAATGAAGCTTCTTGGCACAACGCCGCATAACGCGCGAGCGCGTGGGCATTGGCGTCCATGCACGCAGGCGACGGCAGGCCGGTTCCGGGCGTGATCACCGCGCGCCACTTGGCAAACCTTGCGCCCATTGAGTAGTACGTCGTGAGTCGCAGGCGCAATCCGTCAAGGCCCTCGGTAACCTTCTCGCCGGGGTGACCGGCCAACGCTTGCGCACCGAGATCAACCTTAATGCCCGCAATAATGCCGGCATCGCTGAGCACCTTGGTAAATGGCACACCGGTCGTCGTTCGCTGATGGATGGTCTCGTCAAACAGGATGGCGCCGCTGATGTACTGCGCGAGCCCTGGTGTGCAGACGAGCAGTTCACGGTAGGCACGTCGGGCTTCTTCTGTCTGCGGGATACCTGCGCTCGCGAACCGCCGGTTGCAGGTGCCTGTGCTCTCGTCCATGGCCAACAGGCCTTTGCCGTCGGCCACCATGGCGTTGGCCGTCTCCATGAGTGCGTGAATAGTCATGAGGTTTACCTCTGTTTCAGAATTTCGGGCAAGTTCCGACCATGCGCGCAGTTCCTAGCCGGGCTTTTGCTGCGATCTTGGGCCTGAGGGGGTCGAGTTTTCGCCCAATATCTTGCCGTTTACGGTCTGTCCATAAAGGTCAGAAGGGTCGTCGTGATACTTCTTGCGCGTTTCTTCCACCGAGCCGTTATAGCGAGGATCTTGCGGTCTGTCGTGGCTGTTCATATAAAACGCTACATCCCAGGCCTCTTGGTCGGAGAGCGATCCGCCTCTGCTCAACGGCATATTGGCTTTGATGAACGCCGTTGCCGTCGAAACGCTGTGCATCCCTGCGCCCCAGTTGAAAGACTCGTCTCCCCATAAGGCCGGGAAAACCATTTTGCCTTCTACGCTCTGCCCTTGGCCGTCGGCACCATGACACAGTGCGCAGTTTTGTTTGTAGACAGCGAGTCCGCGGTCATAGTCGGGCGTTTGATCAGGTTTTGCTAGGCGAGGATACCCTTGACCGTCGAGCTTGACCCCCGTAGGTGCTTGCTGAGCCATCCAGAACATGTAGCTTTCAAGCGCGACGATTGTTTCGCTATCTGCTGGCGGTGCTTTGCCATTCATGCTGTATTGAAAACAGCCTTGAAGGCGCTCGGCAAGCGTGTTGACATGCTTGTTTTTGGAGCGGTAGGCTGGATACAGCACATATGCGCCCCATAACGGCGAGGCATTCGCACGACGACCGGCATCCAAATGGCAGCTGACGCAATTGAGTGTGTTGCCAACATACTCCTTGGCGTACTCCCCAGTGTGCAGAAAGATATTTTGTCCCTTCTTTACGACCTGACCGAATTCGTTGTCGGGAATGGATGTAGCGGGTGGTGGCGTGAAGGCTTTGTTGCTCGGCTTTGCGGGCGTGCTTGGAGTGCCGCTTTCGGTTGCGGGCGGCTTGGACTGCGCAGCGGCTGTGCACGCCAGGCTTAGGACCGACAGCGCAAATGCTGTCTGGATCAGGCGCATGGATGTCGGCTTCATTACTGTGCTCCTTGCGTTGCAGGCGCAGCCGCCGGTGCTGCGCTTTTTACGGCTTCGGGCAGGCCTGAAAAATAATCGGCGACAGCGGTAATTTGCGCTTCGCTCATGCGGCTTGCAATATCCCCCATGAGAGACAATGGCCCTGGCGCGCGCTTTTCTTGTTGCCACGCATTGAGCTGCTCTCGAATGTAGGTGGCAGGGAGGCCTGCAAGGGCGGGAAAGTTCTGGCCAATACCAATACCTCCTGGGCCGTGGCACTGCGCACAGGCGGGTATGTTGTTGTCCCAGTCGCCGCGATTGGCCACCCATGCACCCATGCCGTCTTTGTCGGGGTAGGTGGGGGCTTGCGCGCTTAAGGCTTTTGCATCAAAGATTTTGGGTAGCTGCGAAAAATAGGCAGTCACCGCTGCAATCTGAACGGGACTAAGCGCTTTGGCGATAGGTTCCATGATGGGATTGTGTCGCGTGCCATTGGCGAAGCCCTGCAGCTGCAGCATTAGATAGGCGCCGCCTTGCCCTGCCAAATAGGGAAAGCCAGCCGCTGCCATGCCTTCGCCTTTGGCGCCATGACAGGTAGCGCAAGCGACCACGCCTTTGACGCCAGAAGTGGCGATCGCCTGTCCGTCTGACACAATATCGGCCACAGCCGACCCTGGAAGTGTAAAAGTGCCAATTGCGAAAAACAGCGAACTCAGACCGTATTTAAGAGATTTTTTGCAAACCATTGGCGTCTCCTGTTTGTTCAGCTGATCTCTTGCCTTGCCGATATCCGAGCTCAATTGGTTCAAACATCCAGCAAAAAATGTCAGTGATGACCCAGAATACAGGAACGCTTTATATTTCGACAAGTAGAGTTGGCTGAGTATTCGGGGCGGATATGGTCAATCGGAATGACGCAAAATGCGTAAGTCAGCCAAGCTGAATGAGTATCTTCTGCCCAACGTAAAAATATTAAATTTTGTATGGCCTTGATATATAAGGCGTAATTGCCACGCTCGGCGGAAATCCCGAACGGTTACTTCTTCCATCTTGGGAATCTGCTAACGTTCGGCCTCAAAAATTTTCCCGATGAGATGGGCAACGCATGCTTACATTCAGAGAAAGCCCATCTTTTTCAATATCTTGGCAAGCTGACTGCACAACTTGTAACCCGTTGCCAGGGATTTGAACTTGATGCCACTACATGTAGTGGTTATACTCTTCAATTCACACCATATGTAGAGACTTCACCTTAGCGTGAATGAGTCCTACGGTCTGAATTAGGCCCTGGCAACAAGCCAAAGAAGCAAGCGCCAAGCGCCTCTAATAAGAAAACATCAAACAAGAAAACACCTCCACATCAAATACCAAGGTAGCAAGTAGTGATCAAAAATATCGTCAAACGTGATGGACGCGTCGAACCTTATATCCCCAGCAAACTGAATGGCTGGGGCCGCTGGGCGGCAGCCAACCTGGGTAATAAAGTCGACTGGAGCAGCATTGTAATCCAGGCCGTCAGCACCATGCCCGATACGGTCCAAACCGCTGACCTTCAAGAAAAACTTATCCAGAATTGCCTCGATAAAGGCACCTGGAGCTATTACCTGATGGCAGGCAGGCTCTATGCCTCGCACCTGCACAAAACCATTCATGGTGCAGAAATCCCCACTGTTCAGGCGCTGCACGAAAAAATGATTGCCGACCAGGTTATGGTTCGCATGGATTACGACCAGTCTGAATACGATCTGGTCCAATCCTTTATCAACCATGAGCTAGATTACGACACCCCGCATTTTTCCCTGCACTATATTCGTAAGAAATACAGTCTGCAGAACCGCGTTACCCGGCAAGAATACGAAACGCAGCAGTTTGTTTACATGCGCATGGCCATGGCCCTGTCCGAGAAGGAGCCCAAGGCGCAGCGTATGGAGCTAGTTCGGCGCTTTTATAACGAATTCGCCGCCAAACGCATCTCTGCCCCTACACCCAACTACGTAAACCTGGGTACCAAGCTGCGTGGTTTCGCCTCGTGTTGCCTGTACGTTGTCGATGACAGCGAAGCATCTCTGGCCATTGGCGACCATATTGCTTACCGCATGACGGCTGCATCGGCCGGCATCGGCAGCCACCTCATCACCCGCAGCAAGGGCGATTCCGTGCGTGGTGGCCTCATCCAGCATCAGGGCAAGCTGCCCTATCTGGCTTCCCTGGGCAAGGCGGTACATGCCAACATGCAGGCAGGGCGGGGCGGTGCGTGCACCACTTACTACTCAGGTTTCGACCCCGAGGCCGAGATCATCGCCCACTTGCGCAACCCGCGCAGCACTGAAGACCGCAAAAACCGTGATCTGCATTACGCCCTGGTCACCAACAAGTTCTTCGCCGAGAAAGTTGCACGCAACGAAAGTGCTTTTTCATTCAACGTGCGCACGGCACCCCAGTTGACCCGGCTGTTTTTCAGCGCCGACACGGCGGCCTTCAAGCGCGAATACGAGCGTCTGGAACAAGATCCGTCGTTCAAAAAAGAATATTTCAAGCCACGTGACCTGATTCTTACTTCTCTGAACGAAGCACTGGAAACCGGGGTAGCCTACCTGGCCAGTATTGATGAGATGAACCGTCATACGCCGTTCAAAGAAACCATTCACTCCAGTAACCTGTGCCTGGAGATCAGTGAGCCAAACTGGCCCTACCAAGATATGCGCGACCTGTACTCAGACAGCGAGGTCGGTTATGTCACGGTCGAGCTGGCTGACTCGTCGACCAAAACGTTTAACTTCAACGAACCGTTGACGCTCGCCGTACCCGGCTCAATGCTGCCCCGTGTGGTTTTTGCCGGCGAAGTCCAGGCAGGTGACACCATATTGTCTGATGGGGCAAGCTATGAGGTCGTGCGTATCGTCGAGTTGCACAAAGAGCCTGAAATTGCGCTGTGTTCCCTAGGCGCTACGGCTTATGACTCCATCGATGAAAATGACGACGAGGCCTATCAAGAGGCCATGTATCTGTCACTCAAAATGATCGATTACTGCATCAATAATTCGCACTATGTGCTGCCGCACGTGGCCGTTACGGCCAAAGCGCGCATGAACGCGGGTGTGGGCTTGATGGGCGTGGCCGCGCATATGGCCAGAAAAGGTCTGACATACGACTCCAAAGAAGGCCGCGAAGAACTGCATCGGGTTGCCGAGCGCCATATGTATCATGCAATCCGGGCCTCGTTGCGCATCAGCAAAGAAAGAGGTTTGCCGCGCTGGATGCACAAGACCAAATGGCCCGAGGGCTGGTTGCCTATCGACACATACAATCGCAACGTAGACGAGTTGGGTGACTTCGAATACCGCTACGACTGGGAAGCGCTGCGCACCGAGATTATCCAGAACGGTGGTATCGGGCATTCTTGCCTGGTTGCCTACATGCCAGGTGAATCGTCTTCCAAGGCGTTGGGCAAGCCCAATTCCATCTACCCCGTCAGAGACACCACACTCAACAAAACAGACGGTTCCGTCACCATCCGCTGGGCGGCACCCAACAGCGACGATGCCAACTGGAAATATCAGTCTGCCTGGGACATCTCCGAGGTAAACATGATCAAGGCCTATGCGGTATTTCAAAAGTTTACAGATCAGGCCATCTCCGCCGATTTGTGGCGCCGGATCAAGGACGACGACCTTATCGGCAGTAAAGAGTTGCTTAGCCACTACTTCGCAATGGTGAAGTACGGGATGAAAACCCGCTATTACTACAACTCAAACGTGGCGTCCGATAAGGGCCTGGACAATGCCGGCAGTCTTCAAGACCTGGAAGACGCGGCGTGCGAAGGTTGCACGATGTAGTGACCCGCCGCAGCGCAGCCAACCCCCTTTTTTGGTGGCCCGGCTGCGGCAATCACATTCGCATCTTTGCAGACAATTAATCGCTTTTACACGAACAATTACATGACCACCACACTACCAAGCAAAATTTTCAATACCGAAAAATCCGATTATGAGTTTCCGGAAATCATCCTCGGACAAGACCTGGGCCTGTTCGACACCATCAACAAGTCGTACCCAGAACTCTGGAAGCTCTACAAGACGCTGAAGAACCAGGACTGGGACGAAAACGAGTTCGACTACTCCACGTGCAATGTGCAGTTCAAAACCTGCGACAAGCACACCTATGACATGATGGTAAAAACGCTAGCCTGGCAGTGGGAAGCTGATAGCGTGGCGTCTCGTTCTATTGCTGCCGTGCTGGCACCGGTTTGTACCAGTGCGGAAGGCTGGGCCGGCTGGGTGGAAATTACCAGAAACGAGATTGTCCATGCAGCGACGTATTCTGAGATCGTGCGCAACAGCTTTGACAACCCGGATGACATCCTCAGCGAGATCTTGTCTGTCAAAGAGGCCATGAGCCGGCTTCATGTGGTGAGCAACGTCTTTAACAAGGCCTTCGAAACCAGCTACGATTATGCGCGCGGTAAGCGCGAAAACAATCAAGAAACCTACAACGATGTCTACATGTTTATCGTTGGCTTGCTGTGCATGGAGCGTATACAGTTTATGGCATCGTTTGCCGTAACCTTTGGCATCTGCGACGGTACGGGTCTCTTCCAGCCTATCGGCAAAGCCGTTCAAAAAATTGCCCAGGATGAGTTCGAAATCCATGTGCAGTACGGCAAAGAGGTTCTGCGTGCCATGTTCAAGACCGAACGCGGTCGCACTGCCTTCGAACAATGCCGCGAAAAGATCATCGCCATGGTCTCCGAGGTAACTGCCAGCGAAATCGAATGGACAGATTACGCCTTCTCTGAAGGCCGTGAGCTTACCGGCGTGACCTGCCAGATGATGAAAGACTGGGTACATTTCAGCTCTACTGACGTAGCCCGGTTCTTTGGCATTGAGGACGAGATGCCCTTCCCCATCATCGAAGAGAACCCCCTGAAATACATGGAAAGCTGGTTGAACATGAGCAAAATCCAGGCATCCAACCAGGAAGAGGACACAGCCCAGTACAAAGTCGGCGTCATGCGGCGCGACGATCAGGACCAAGTCTTCGAAGTAGATTTCTAAACTCTGTCGGCCCTCATAAACTAAAACAAGGACTTCACCATGGCTGTAACCGTCTACTCCAAACCCAACTGCCCCCAATGCGATCTCACAAAGCGTGACATGGATATTTTGGGTATCGAATATGAAACCATCGACATCACGCTGCAGCAAGACCACCTCGAGCGCCTGAGCAGCCTGGGCTTTCGCAGCGCCCCAGTCGTC
Organism: Alcaligenaceae bacterium; assembly: GCA_013416395.1. Taxonomy (GTDB): domain Bacteria; phylum Pseudomonadota; class Gammaproteobacteria; order Burkholderiales; family Burkholderiaceae_B; genus Allopusillimonas. The sequence goes on along the minus strand of JACCEP010000001.1, from coordinate 55,853 downwards.
GAGACCGATCAGGACACATGGTCGGGCTACGATGCCGCCAAGATCAAAGGCCTCGTCTCTTACGCCTGACGTATGGTTTTAATTGGGCCGCTACCATGACGGCTCATCGAGATATAAAGCGACAGGCTGACTCCGTGTCAAAAGCCTAAATACACCCTGCAGGTACAAAGCCTCGCAGGGTGTTGCAATTTAATGGCAGTATCAGTCTCGCAGCACAGCGCAGCACAGCACAGCACAGCACGGTACCCTTTGGGTGCGGTCAGCGCGGGGTTTGCTGTTGTTCAATGTAGTGGCAGATGATCTCGTTCGGCGTTATCTGCCATGTCCGCCGCCTCGACAACCAGGGCTCCCACCTTCATGCAACTTTCCCGTCGCCAACTACCATTCATCGCCGTGTTCGGCGGCGTTCTGGCCGTTTTGGCACCTGTACTCATTACTTATGCCTTGTTTACCGGCCCGGACACGCATGTCATTCATGTCGAGCCGTCTGAATTTGCGGCCGTTCTGGTCATTGAGGAAGACGGGGAACGATGCATGAACTTCGAGCAGACAGAAGACGATGGTCGTCAAACCTGTTTTGACCTGGCTGACCCCGATAAGATGGTGTTCGCCTACACGCGCATGATGACCACCGCATTATTTGTGAGGCCAAACCCGCAGAACATATTAATTGTGGGTCTTGGCGGGGCGACCATCCCGCGTGCCTTTGCCAAAATACTTCCAGACGCGATTATTGACTCCGTTGAAATTGACCCCGCCGTCGTCCGCGTGGCAGAACGCTTTTTCGGGTACGAGCAGGGCCCACAACAACGTGTGTTTATCGAGGATGGCCGCGATTTTGTGGAGCGTGCCAGCCGGGAAGGCCGCAAGTACGACATGGTGATGCTGGACGCATTTGACGTGGATTACATTCCAGCCCACCTGCTTACGGTTGAGTTCCTGCATGTGGTGCGCACTATTCTCAGTCCGGATGGTGTTCTGGTGGCCAACACCTTTACCAATAGCCACATGTACGAGCAAGAATCTGCGACCTATGCGGCCGTATTCGGTAATTTCTTTAACCTGCGCGAAGGCAATCGCGTGATCATCGCCACCCGGGGGGATCTGCCTGACGATCAGTCCCTTGCTCGCAACGCGGGTCATTTGGCAGAGACGCTGGCACCTTTCGGCATAAACGTGAACACCGGGCTCAAGCGGTTTTCACGAGCTCGTGACTGGAGTGAGGATGCCGCCGTCTTAATCGACGGGGCGTGATACGCACTGATGTCGTGCGCAGTACTAGCAGGCAGGTTTTTCGTTTGCGGGCAGAACGGCCGTGCCACAGGCGGAACACGGTGCCACCATAGGTAAGTTATTTGAAAAAAGCGTACAGTTAAGCTTTGCTTGTATGGCGCTGAGGCTTGCTCTATACGCGAATCAGAACAGTCATTGCACAATCAGAGAGGAGGGCAAAATGCTTAATTTGAAAAACCCGGGTTTATTTCGGCAACAGTGCTATATCAATGGCAAATGGTGCGACGCAGACAGTGGCGAAACCATAAACGTAACTAACCCCGCCACGGGTGAAGTCATAGGCACCATACCCAAAATGGGTGCAGCCGAAACTCGGCGCGCCATTGAGGCGGCCGATGCCGCCTGGGCAGGCTGGCGCAGCAAAACGGCCAAAGAGCGCGCAAACATATTGCGCCGCTGGTTTGACCTGATGATGGCCAATGCCGACGACCTTGCCACCATCATGACGGTCGAGCAGGGCAAGCCACTGGCTGAATCCAAGGGCGAGATCGCCTACGGGGCCTCCTATTTTGAATGGTATGGCGAAGAGGGCAAACGCGCTTACGGTGATACCATTCCGGGCCCATCGCCTGACCGCCGCGTGGTCGTGATCAAAGAGCCTATAGGCGTATGCGCCGCCATTACCCCCTGGAACTTCCCCTCGTCCATGATCACCCGCAAAGCGGGCGCAGCATTAGGGGCAGGCTGCCCCTTTGTGGTCAAGCCAGCAACAGCAACGCCATACTCTGCGTTGGCATTGGCCGTGCTTGCCGAAGAGGCGGGCGTGCCACCTGGCGTTTTCTCCATTTTGACCGGGTCGGCCAGCGCGATTGGCGGCGAAATGACCAGCAACCCTATTGTGCGCAAAATGACGTTTACCGGATCCACTGAAGTGGGTCGAAAACTCATGGAGCAAACCGCCAGCACCATTAAAAAAGTGTCTATGGAGCTCGGGGGCAATGCGCCCTTTATCGTTTTTGATGATGCTGACCTAGATGCCGCGATCGAAGGGGCCATGGCGAGCAAGTACCGCAATACCGGGCAAACATGTGTTTGTGCCAACCGAATCTATGTTCACGAAGCGGTGTACGATGCTTTTGCGCAAAAGCTGGTTGCGGCCGTCAGCAAGCTAAAGATTGGCAACGGCCTCGAAGAAGGCGTTACACAAGGCCCTCTTATTGACGAAAATGCCGTGCGTAAAATCGAAGAGCACATCGCTGATGCGCTGGAAAAAGGCGGAAAAGTGCTTACAGGCGGCAAGGCTCATGCCTTGGGCGGTACTTTTTTCGAGCCGACCATCATGACTGACATCACGCCAGCCATGAAAGTAGCCAAAGAAGAAACCTTTGGCCCGCTGGCACCCCTGTTCCGCTTCAAAACAGACGAAGAAGTCATCAAACTGGCCAATGACACCGAGTTTGGTCTGGCTGCGTACTTCTATAGTCGCGACATCGGCCGAGTCTGGCGCGTGGGCGAGGCGCTTGAATACGGCATGGTCGGCATTAATACCGGCATCGTGTCCAATGAAGCTGCACCTTTTGGCGGCGTGAAGCAATCTGGCCTGGGGCGTGAAGGCTCCAAGTACGGGCTGGACGACTATCTTGTGGTCAAGTATCTGTGCATAGGGCTTTGAGGCGCGGTTAGCCCACAAGCCAGTGTGAGACTAGCCCCGCAGTTTAAGGCGGGGCAGTCTTGCCACCGGCAGCACAAACCCACCGCAATGGCCTGAAACCATGGTTTCTGAGCGCGGTGGGTTTTCTTTTACGCTTCCAGCAAGCGGCAAGTCATGGTTCACGGGGGAGGGCCACCCCCCCCAAGCGTCTGCATATGCATACATGTCTCTACCTGCCTCTTCAGCGACAATCAACCTGCCACTGAATGCGACGATGTCCTCTCAAAAAAACCTCACGCTGATAGTTTGTAGCGTGTGGTTTTTTACTTGTGGATCATGAGTTCCAGCCGTTCCATTATGATTCTTTATTTCTTGTAGAAATAAGCATATCGTTTCTGCTTATATAATCGATGCATGATTATCGAAAGCATACTGGGCATGGTGGTGGGGCTCATCATGGGGCTCACCGGCGCGGGGGGTGGCATACTTGCCGTGCCTGCGCTCGTACTCGTGCTCGGCACCGACATCAAGGTGGCTGCCCCGGTCACCCTGGTCGCGGTGAGCCTGGCGGGTATATTGGGCGCTATCGACGGCTTGCGCAGAGGTTGGGTTCGGTACAAGGCTGCCGCACTCATGTCCATCATGGGGGCCGTAACGGCACCCTTAGGTGTAATGATTGCCAGACACCTGCCCTCTGCATGGCTCATGATTATGTTTGCATGCATCATGGCTTTTGTGTCGTTTAGAAGCTATCAGAAGGCCTTGCCGCGAGGCACCACAATGGTGACCGAAAGCGCAATCAAGCCCTGTATGGTTTCACCTGAAACAGGACGCTTTGTCTGGAGCCCGCGTGTTGCGGCCACAATCGGTGCGATTGGCGCGACCTCAGGGCTGTTTACCGGCATGCTGGGCGTGGGCGGAGGCTTCATCATCGTGCCCGCTCTGCAAAAGTTTAGCAATGTTGGCATACACAGTGTCGTTGCCACATCGCTCATGGTCATCGCGCTTATTTCAGGTGCAACTGTGGGTAATGCCCTGTTGTCTACACAGTTTCAATGGCCTGCAAACATGACTGCATTTGTCGTGTTTGCCGTGGTTGGCATGTTGGTCGGCAGGGTGGCGTCGCCCCGGCTTTCGCCGCGATTACTCCAGCTAGGTTTTGCTACGGTTTGTGCCCTGGTCGCCATAATTGTGTTGGTCAAAACCGCAGCCGGTATCTAAAGGACAGTGGTTAATCGGTTTTACTGACAGTTAAAAGTCTAGATACAACGTCATTTGTCAACAATTGGAAAAGTTCAGCCTTAAACATAGACGGATTGGATAGGTGCTAGTAACGTGGCAAACGTTACCAAAGGTATTTATTGTCTATGAATGTACAAAATCGGTCTCGCGCCCATATTCTGGCAGTTGATGACAACCCCGAGCAGCTTCGAATTCTGGTAGAAATGCTACGCCAGAATGACTACCGCATTAGCGTGGCCTTCGACGGCGCGCAAGGGTATGCACGCGCTCAGGCAAGCCTGCCCGATTTGATTTTGCTCGACATTCGTATGCCCAAAATGGACGGCTTTGCCGTTGCCCGACTTTTAAAGGCAGACCCTAAAACGCAGCACATTCCGATACTTATTCTGACTTCGAGTGTCGAACTGGAGCAAAGATTGCTCGGCTTACGCAGTGGCGCTGTCGATTACATCGTCAAGCCTTATCAGGCGGAGGAAGTGACGGAGCGTGTCAAAATTCACCTGGACTTGGCGCAGCGTGCGGCGGCCAGCAATGCTTCAGAAACGCTTACCGGCCCAAATGATGCAACGAACAGCCAGAACAGTGGCGGCTTGCCTGCGTTTACAGACATCGCAGAAGCGGATTCGATCTTGACTGAGAGCCAGCTTGCTGCAGCCACCGGTGGCAAGGCCGGTGGGTTTAAATCAGCACAAGACGCCATAAACCTTGAACGCGACCGTGTTCTGCTGCGTGCAGCAACCCAGATTATTCACGAACAGCTCACTGACCCACCTCGGTCGCCCGACATTGCCAAACAACTGGGTGTTTCAGAGCGCCGTTTGTTGCGGGCGTTTGAGTTGCGCCTGAATATGACCATGGCCGACTATATCCGTCAGCGACGCATGATGCACGCAGAACACTTATTGCTGAATTCGTCGTTGAGCATGGTGGCCATTGCTGACGAGATCGGGGCGTCAAGTGCGGCGAATTTTTCTACAGCATTCAGAGAATATGCCGGAAAGTCTCCGTCTGAATTTCGCAAAACGGCAACGCTGAGTGAAACATAGCATGACTGCACGGTGGCTGAAGAAAATTTTAATAAATGTGACAGACGTAAGTGAAAAAACGCTGAAATCAAAAGAGTTCGTACTGTTTTCAAAAGAACATGGAGACCTAACAGTCCAATATGTATCAAATGGAATCAATTTGAGAATTTATTGTGACGAGCTTTCGATCTGAATATGTCTGGCTTAAATGCATCATTGTGAAACATAAAAAAGATCAGTTTTTCTGCCCAAGGTGTGCTGTGATCAAAAATAAAAATGACTACAAAAGAAATAACTGCAACTAACAGCACCAACCACAATTCGAAAGACGATTTGTTGCTTGCAAGATATGCCCGTAACTGTATTGAACAGCATTACGGCAAGCTTCAATCACTGTCGGATCTGGCAGCTTTGCTGCGCACAGATCCAGCGATTCTCGATTGTGCCGTACAAAAAATGTGTGGGAAAAATGTTGTCTCTTTGCTGGCTGAAACGCGCTTTCTGGCGGCTCAGCGGCTTTTAGTGCAAAGTTCGCTCACCTTAAATGAGATTTCTGCAGCGGTAGGTTTTGAGCATACCTCTGAGTTTGCAGCTGCCTTCCATGACTACGTGGGGGTGAACCCGTGGTCATTTAGACAGAGCCCTTATCACGAGATAATCCACGTTATACAGGGTGATATGTTTTGAATGCTTTTACCGGAATGACCGGAAATCGGTAGCAGCCAAAGGACGCTTTTTGCGTCCTTTTTTTTAAATTTTCGCTCCGCCTGCTGATTCACAATCTTTTTTAGATTCTTGACGTTTGTCACAAAAGATTAGCGAAGAAACAAAAGTTTTTGCGCAGAAATCAAAAGTCACCCCTCTCAATATCACGCAAAGTGTCACCAAAGCACCACGATTGGTAACAAAACCTTGAATAGCTGCCCATACCGAATTTGCTCACCTCGTACGTGACGTCGGCAGGGCTCACTTCTGCACGGACGGAGAGTATTGTGAATCGAATTTACAGAACGTTATGGAATGAACAAACGGGAACTTATGTTGCAGTTCCGGAGATTGCCAAGTCACGCGGCAAGCGATCGGGCTCTTCAGTAGGCACTGGCGCAAGAGGCGCCGCACCTGCGGGCGCATGGACACTTACGTTGTGTGCGCTCGCTCTAATGGGAGCTGGCCTGCTGGGTGGTGGGCAGGTGGCTTTTGCGCAGGCATTGACGGGTAACAGCCTGGCAGTAACTGGTAATGCAACCGTGGGTGGTGATCTGACTGTCGATGGCAAGTCCACCTTTGAAGATGATCTGGATGTAAAGAAGAAGCTCACGGTTGCAGGAGCAACCTCGTTGCAGGCTGTCACGGCCCAGACCCTGGGTGTTACTGGTGCTACAGCGCTTGCCGGGACCTTGAGTGTTGCGGGGCAAAGTACGCTGGGTGCGCTGACTGCGGGCACAACCACATTGTCGGGGCTGACCGTCACGGGTGGTACTACACAATTGGCCGGGCTCAATGTCACTGGTGCTACGACACTTGCTGGGTTAACCGCCAGCGGAACGTCTGCGTTGGCTGCGGTAACGGCTAATACGCTCACCATGAATGGTGGTGGGCCTGTTATCAGTCAAAGCCAGATTGACATGAAGAGCAAGAAAATTGTCAATGTTGCAAACGGTACGAATGCTGCGGACGCTGTTAACAAAGGGCAGCTGGATACCGTGTCAGCTGCGGCCAATCGAGGCTGGGATCTTAAGGCCAGTGGCACGGGCGGTGTTGCAACTGTCAAGCCAGGTGACACCGTAACTGTCACAGGCGGCCAGAACATTGACGTTACGCGCTCGGGGGCGGAGCTAACCGTCAAAACAAAAGATAATATTTCAGCAACCACCTTAACGAGTACAGGCGCAACAACAGTAGGTGGTCCCCTTACTGTTGCAGGCCAAACGACGTTGAATGGCGGCCTCAATGTGGGTGGCACTAAGATTACTAACGTGGGCAACGGAAACGTTGCAGCCGGAAGCACTGACGCCATCAATGCGGGGCAGGTTTATCACTTGCTGAATGAAGAAGGCAAAGGCATCAAGTACTTCCGTGCCAATTCCACCAAGCCTGATGCTCAGGCGGCGGGTGTGGATTCCATCGCTATCGGCCCTGACTCCGTGTCGGGTGGCACTGGTAGTTTTGCGGCCGGTCACAATGCACGCACGAGCGCTACTAATGCAGTGGCAGTAGGGGCTAATTCGAATGCTAGCGCTACAGGGGCATTGGCCGCGGGCACTGGCGCCAAAGCCAGCGGTGGCAAGGCTGCAGCCATTGGTGCAGGGGCCATCGCCGAAGGCGTGAGCTCGGTTGCAGTGGGTGACGGCGCTAAAGCGTTAACGCCAACAGACGGCAGCGACCCGGTTGCTGCGATCGCTATTGGAAAAGATAGTGTAAGTAGCGGTGTGGGCAGTACAGCCATTGGTCATCAAGCAAGTGCTTCGGGCGGTAACACGCTTGCGTTCGGAACAAGCGCAACAGCAAGTGGTGCCAACGGAATTGCCCTGGGTGAGGGGGCAGAGGCAGGGGCTCAGAATAATATTTCAATCGGTAGTGCCGCTGGTCTGGGCACGACCTCAAACCTTCCGAATGATCGGTCGCACAATATTGCCATTGGTGCTCAGTCAGGACAAAACGTCAAAGGCCAGTTTAATGTGACGATGGGTGACCAGGCTGGCAGTGGTGTTGACGGCAACGAAAACGTTGCTTTTGGACGCCAGGCTGGTGTCGGCGTGGACGGCGACGCAAACGTTAGTATCGGCACTAATGCGAATACCGGTCGCACAGCGAACCGAGCTGTCAGTATCGGGGAAGATTCCAAGTCGGAGACCGAAGGCGTCGCGATTGGGTATTTGGCTTCCGCCGGTAATACGGGGGTTGCGTTGGGGCGTCAGACAACGGCGCTAGGAACAGGAACTGCAGTTGGCCCTAACGCCCATGCGGATAGCGGTCACGTAGCTTTAGGTTTGAACTCTCAGGCGACTCAGGCTGACGTCTCCGGAAGCAGTGCGTTCACCAATCGTTCGTTTTCGGGGAGTGCCGTTTCTGTAGGTAGTAGCGACCCAGGGGGCGTGTTTACACGGCGTATTGTCAATGTAGAAGATGGCGCACAGGAAACGGATGCGGTAAACGTTCGACAGTTGCAGCAAGCGGTGTCGGGCATTAGTCTGAGCGATATTGATTTTGCCGGTGGTGTAATCAATAACCTGCAGACTCAAATTGATCAAAATATGCAGGAATATGTCAGCATCAACGATGGCGGCACAGACAAGGGCAACAAAAACAACAATGGCGCGGCCGCGATTGACTCAATCGCTATAGGCCCGGACGCAACCACAAAGAATCGGGATGCAATTGCCATCGGGCATATGGCTGGCGCTGAAGGTGATTCTGCTGTGGTGCTTGGCCATAATATCAAAGGGCTGGGTAAGAACTCCACCACAGTCGGTAATTCGCAGTCAGAAGCGCGTGGCGAAAGCGGCGTAGCTATCGGCACGCATGTGATAAGTCGCGATGAAAACTCCATCGTTATTGGTAGAGACTCGTATACAGACCGTCAGGGCAACGGTCCATCGGTTAAAAATTCGATTGTGATCGGTACTGCGTCCACGTCGACGGCGGTTGAAGGTATCGTCATCGGAAAAGATTCTGTTGTTAATGCTGCCAGAGGTATTGCGCAAGGTAGTGCGGCACATGCGACAGCAGCAAATGCGATGGCATTCGGTACTGACGCGCATGGGGCCGGGGTAGATTCGCAAGCGAGTGGCACGGGTGCAGGCAGTTACGCGGAACGTGGTATCGCGTTGGGGGCCAAGGCCCGGTCAGGTCAGGAGAACCCTAACGTGGGTGATCTGGGCAGTAATCGTGATTCCATTGCGATTGGCTCGGATTCGGTCGCTGAGATGAATAGCAGCATTGCTACAGGTAGAGAAGCCAAAGCGACTGCCAATTTTGCTCAAGCTCTTGGGTACAAGGCTCAAGCCAGCGGCGTAGAGTCCATTGCACAAGGCAGTAGTGCTCTTGCTCTGGGGCAGCAAGCTATGGCGATGGGTACAGGTGCGCAGAGTACCGCTGCCAGTGCTATGGCGATGGGTACAGGGGCACAGACTACCGCTGCGAGTGCTATGGCGATGGGTACAGACGCACAGAGTACTGCTGGCAACGCTATTGCGATGGGTGCAGGAGCACAGAGCACTGCCGCCGGTGCAGTTGCGATCGGGCGGGGCGCGACTGCAGGAAATGGGCGTTCGGTCGCTCTGGGTGACGGTGCCGCAACCGATGGTCCAGTAGACACTACAAATGCAACCCTTAACAATTTAACTTATGGCACCTTCGCAGGTACGGCGCCCATTGCTACGGTCAGTGTTGGAACGGCAGGCGAGAAACGCACCATTACCAATGTTGCTGCTGGCAGGATCAGCGGCACAAGTACCGATGCGATAAATGGTAGTCAGCTGTACGCTACAAATGCCGTGCTGGGGAATGTTGCCAATACAACAAAGCAAATCTTGGGTGGCAACGCGGCTCTAAACCCGAACGGCAGCCTGAGCATGACCGATATTGGCAACACCGGTAAAGACAATGTTCACGATGCCATCAAGTATGCAGCGCAAGGCTGGAATCTTTCCACCAACAGCGGGGTCGCCAGCAATGTGGCGCCTGGCGGCAAGGTTGACCTAGCGAATACCGATGGCAATATTAAGATTGCCCAGGCAGGTGGGAATGTTCAGTTCAACCTGGCCGATGACGTGAAGGTGAAAAATGATCTGACGGTAGGTGGTGACACGGCTATTGCCGGCAACACCACCATCGCCGGCATGACCAACATGAACGGCGGCGCAACCATCAGCAAGAGCCTGACGGTCAACCCGAATACCAATGTGAACTTTGGCGGCAACAAGATCACCAATGTGGCGGCGGGTACTGCCGACACTGATGGGGTCAACGTAAGTCAGCTCAACACGGTGAAGAACTCACCCATCACGTTTGCCGGTAACACGGGCAGCGTCGACCGCAAGTTGGGCGAAACTCAAATCATACGTGGATCGCTGGCCAACACCGCCGCCGCCTCGTCGGACAACATTCGCACGCAGGTCAATGCGGCGGGCGATATGGAAATTTTGCTGGCCAAAAATCTGACGGCTGACAGCCTGAGCATCAATAACGGTGGCCCGGTGATCAACAACACCGGCATCAACATGGGCGGTAAGAAGATCACCAACCTTGCCAAGGGCACAGACGGCACGGACGCGGTCAACGTTGATCAGCTGACTGAAGTGAGCGACGTGGCCAACAAGGGCTGGAATCTTTCCACCAACAACGGGGTCGCCAGCAATGTGGCGCCTGGTGGCAAGGTTGACCTGGCGAATACCGATGGCAATATTAAGATTGCCCAGGCAGGTGGGAATGTTCAGTTCAACCTGGCCGATGACGTGAAGGTGAAAAATGATCTGACGGTAGGTGGTGACACCACTATCGCCGGCATGACCAATATGAACGGCGGCGCAACCATCAGCAAGAGCCTGACGGTCAACCCGAATACCAATGTGAACTTCGGCGGCAACAAGATCACCAATGTGGCGGCGGGTACTGCCGACACTGATGGGGTCAACGTAAGTCAGCTCAACACGCTGGCCAACAAACCGCTGACGTTCAAGGCTGACGCGGGGGCTGATCTCGAACGTAGGCTTGGTGACTCGGTTGCCATCAATGGTGCAGACAGCAATATCTCCACGACCACCACGCCAGAGGGTGTGGATATTGCTCTGGCGAAAGACTTGAAGCTTGGGCCTGCGGGCAGTGTGACCATGGGCAATACCCTGGTCAATAACGCAGGGCTGACCATTACGGGCGGGCCAAGCGTAACGGTGGGCGGAATTTACGCGGGTGATAAGAAAATCACCAACGTGACTGCAGGTACTGCTCCGACCGACGCGGTCAACGTGAGCCAGCTCACAGATCAGGATACGGCCCTGACGACCAAGGGTCTGGATTTTTCCGGTAACACAGGTGCCGATGTTCATCGTGATCTGGGTACCAAGCTTGCCATCAAGGGTGATGCCACCACAGCGAGTACGTACAGCGGTGCTAACCTCAAGACCGTGACTGACCCAGCCAACGGTGCCATCAACATCCAGATGGCTGAAGCACCTGAGTTCAAGGCTGTCACCACCAACGATCTGACGGTTAACAACAACCTGTCGGTCAAAAACGGTGCCACCATTAACATGGGTGGCAACAAGATTACCAATGTCGCCGCCGGTACCGACAAGACAGACGCCGTTAACGTGGGGCAATTGGATAATGTCTCTGATGTAGCCAACGCGGGCTGGAATGTAAGTTCCAATAGCGGTACCACGACGAACAACATCAGCCCCAATGGCAACGTTGATTTCCGTGGTGACAGCAACGTCACAATCGCCCAAACTGGTGCAGACGATGATGCGGTGCTTCAGGTCAAGTTGAACCCGGATCTGGCCGTTACTTCAGTGACTACAGGCAATACCGTGATGAACACCGGAGGCATCACCATTAATAATGGTGCCAACGGTCCTATCACGTTGACTAATGACGGCCTGAAAGCTGGCACGGTAGTCGTTTCGGCGGCAACGGGCATTCACGCGGGTGATAAAAAGATCACGAACGTGACTGCCGGTGTTGCCGATACGGATGCGGTTAACGTAAGCCAGCTCAAAAATCAGGATACGGCCCTGACGGCCAAGGGTCTGGATTTTTCCGGTAACACAGGTGGCGATGTTCATCGTGATCTGGGTACCACGCTTGCCATCAAGGGTGACGCCACCACAGCGGGCACTTACAGCGGTGCTAACCTCAAGACCGTGACTGATCCCGCCAATGGAGCGATCAACATCCAGATGGCTGAAGCACCTGAGTTCAAGGCCGTCACCACCAACGATCTGACGGTTAACAACAACCTGTCGGTCAAAAACGGTGCCACCATTAACATGGGTGGCAACAAGATAACCAATGTTGCAGCAGGCACCGACAAGACAGATGCCGTCAACGTTGGGCAACTCGAGGACGTCGACGCAACAGCCAACAAAGGCTGGCACCTTACTGCTTCAGGCGCTAACAGCAGCAACGTTAAGCCTGATGGCAAGGTTGACTTGTCGCCGACAGACGGCAACATCGTCATCACGAAGGCAGGCACAGATAACGACATCAAGTTTGCGCTGGCTGACGATCTGAATGTGGGTACGGTCAACGTCAACAAAAACCTGACGGTTAAAGGCGACACCAACCTGGGCGATACGTTCTACGTGACGCCTGGCGCAATCACTGTGGCACCTGCTACCACCATCAACATGGGTGGCAACAAAATCACCAACGTGGCCAAAGCCGAGAACAACGGCGAAGTTGTGGTTTACGAGCAGCTTGGTGAGCTGGACGACACGCTGACGAAAAAAGGGATGAACTTTGCCGGTAACACAGGTGTCGATGTTCATCGTGATCTGGGTACCACGCTTGCCATCAAGGGTAATGCCACTACAGCGGGCACATACAGCGGTGCTAACCTCAAGACGGTAACTGACCCAGCCAATGGAGCGATCAACATCCAGATGGCTGAAGCACCTGAGTTCAAGGCTGTCACCACCAACGATCTGACAGTCAACAACAACCTGTCAGTCAAAAACGGTGCCACCATCAACATGGGCCACAACAAGATCACCAATGTTGCAGCCGGCACTGACAAGACAGACGCCGTCAACCTGGGGCAATTGGATGATGTATCGGATGTAGCCAACGCAGGCTGGCATCTGACCGCCAATGGCGCATCGTCCACTAACGTGAAGCCTACCGAGACGGTTGACCTCACCAACGCCACCGACAACAACATTGTTGTCAGCAAGGGTACGGAGACCAACCCCCACCAGGTGCGCTTTGGCTTGGCAGATAACGTCACCATTGCCAATAACCTGAAAGTGGGCGGCAACTCGGAAGTTGCCGGCAATGCAACGATTGGCGGTAACACCTCAATCGGTGGCAGCGCAAGCATTGCGGGCGCCATGAGTGTGGCCGGAGCGAGCCATCTTGCGGGCGGGGCAACCATCAGCGAAAAGCTAATCGTTAGCCCTAACACCGACATCAACATGGGTGGCAACAAAGTCCATGGCGTGGCTGCAGGTACTGCCGACACTGACGGGGTCAACGTAAGCCAACTCAACACGCTGGCCAACAAACCGCTGACGTTCAAGGCTGATGCAGGGGCTGATCTCGACCGTAAGCTGGGCGAAACAGTTGCCATCAAGGGCGCAGACAGCAATATCTCCACGACTACCACGCCAGATGGCGTGAACATTGCGCTGGCGAAAAATCTGAATCTTGGGCCAACGGGCAGCGTGCAGATGGGCAATACGCTGGTCGATAACAATGGGTTGACCATTGCAGGCGGGCCGAGTGTCACGTTGGCAGGCGGTGTGAACGCGGGCGGTAAAGTCATCAGCAACGTTGCGCCAGGCGTAGCGGGCACTGACGGCGTTAACGTCAACCAGCTCAAGGACGTCGACGCGACAGCCAACAAAGGCTGGCATCTGACGGCTACGGGCGCCAACAGCAGCAACGTTAAGCCTGATGGCAAGGTTGACTTGTCGCCGACAGACGGCAACATCGTCATCACGAAGGTCGACACGGATAACGACATCAAGTTTGCGCTGGCTGATGACCTGAATCTGGGTACGGTCAACGTCAACAAAAACCTGACAGTTAAAGGCGACACCAACCTGGGCGATACGTTCTACGTGACGCCTGGCGCAATCACTGTGGCACCTGCTACCACCATCAACATGGGTGGCAACAAAATCACCAACGTGGCCAAAGCCGAGAACAACGGTGAAGTTGTGGTCTACGAACAGCTTGGTGAGCTGGACGACACGCTGACGAAAAAAGGGATGAACTTTTCCGGTAACAGAGGTGCCGATGTGCATCGCGATCTGGGTACCACGCTTGCCATTAAAGGTGTAGCTTCGACAGCGGGTGCCTACACGGGTGCCAATATCAGAACGGTGACCGACCCGGCATCAGGTGCGATCAACATTCTGATGGCCAAGGCCCCTGTGTTCGATGCGGTGACCACCGAAGATCTGACAGTTAACCAAAATCTGACAGTCAAGAAGGGTGCCAACATCGACATGGGTGGCAACAAGATCACCAATGTCAAAGCGGGTACTAACAAGTTGGATGCCGTCAACTTCGGTCAGCTCAAAAAAGTTGACGAAACGGCCAACAAAGGCTGGCATTTGACGGCTACGGGCGCCAACAGCAGTAACGTCAAGCCAGATGGCAAGGTAGACCTGTCGCCGACAGACGGCAACATCGTCATCACGAAGGTCGACACGGATAACGACATCAAGTTTGCGCTGGCTGATGACCTGAATCTGGGTACCGTCAATGTCAACAAAAACCTGACGGTCAAGGGCGACACCAACCTGGGCGATACGTTCTACGTGAAGCCTGGTGAGATCAATGTGGCACCTGCCACCACCATCAACATGGGTGGTAACAAGATCACCAACGTGGCCAAAGCCGAGAACAACGGCGAAGTTGTGGTCTACGAACAGCTTGGTGAGCTGGACGACACGCTGACGAAAAAAGGGATGAACTTTGCCGGCAACAAAGGCGCTGATGTGCATCGCGATCTGGGTACCACACTTGCCATCAAGGGTGCAGCCTCGACAGCAGGTGGCTACAGCGGAGCCAACATCAAGACGGTGACTGATCCAGCAACAGGTGCGATCAACATCCGGATGGCTAAGGCACCTGTGTTCGATGCGGTTACCACCGAGGATCTGACAGTCAACCAAAACTTGACAGTCAAGAACGGTGCCACGATCAACATGGGCGGCAACAAGGTAACTAATGTTGCAGCCGGTACCGACAAGACGGACGCCGTTAACCTGGGGCAATTGGATGATGTGTCTGATGTAGCCAACGCAGGCTGGCATCTGACAGCCAATGGTGCGGATTCGACCAACGTCAAGCCTTCCGACAAGGTTGATCTGACCAACGCCACCGACAACAACATTGTTGTCAGCAAAGGCCCGGCTACCGATCCGCACCAGGTACGTTTTGGTCTGGCGGACAACGTCACCATTGCCAACAACCTGACGGTCACCAACAACGCCAACGTAGGCGGTGCGCTTAACGTCACTGGTCTGGCTTCGTTGAGTGGCGGTGCGCATATCAGCAAAGAGCTGATCGTCAGCCCTAACACCGACATCAACATGGGCGGCAACAAAGTCCATGGTGTGGATGCGGGTACGGCCGATACAGACGCGGTCAACGTAAGTCAGCTCAACACGCTGGCGAACAAGCCGCTAACGTTCAAGGCTGATGCGGGTGCCGATCTGGATCGCAAACTGGGCGAAACGGTTGCCATCACGGGTGCAGACAGCAATATCTCCACCACAACCAACCCAGATGGTCTGAGCATTGCACTGGCGAAGAACCTTGATCTGGGCGCTGCAGGCAGTGTGCAGATGGGCGATACGCTGATCAACGGCACTGGCTTGACGATACTGGGTGGCCCGAACATCACATTGGCAGGCATCAACGCAGGAAATAAAGTCATCACCAACGTTGCGCCTGGCGTTGCAGGTACTGACGCTGTCAACGTGAACCAGCTCAATAAGGTTGATGAAACAGCCAACAAAGGCTGGCATATCTCGGCATCGGGTGCCAACAGCAGCAACGTCAAGCCTGATGGCAAGGTTGACCTGTCACCCACCGACGGCAACATTATCATCGAGAAGCTGGCTACCGATAACGACATCAAGTTTGCGCTGGCGGACGACCTGAATCTGGGTACTGTCAACGTCAACAAAAACCTGACAGTTAAAGGCGACACCAATCTGGGCGATACGTTCTACGTAACTCCTGGCGCGATCAACGTGGCCGGTGGCACCACCATCAACATGGGTGGCAACAAGATCACCAACGTGGCCAAAGCTGAAAACAACGGCGACGTAGTGGTGTACGAGCAGCTTGGTGAGCTGGACGACGCAGTGACGACCAAAGGTCTGAACTTTGCAGGTAACGAAGGCGCTGATGTTCATCGCGACCTGGGCACCACGCTTGCCATTCAGGGCGGGGCGACGACGGCAGGTGCTTACAGCGGTGCCAACCTCAAGACGGTGACCGACCCGGTAACGGGGGCGATCAACATACAGATGGCTGAAGCGCCTGAGTTCAAGGCAGTCGCTACCAACGATCTGACGGTTAACAAAAGCCTGACGGTCAAGCACGGTGCCACCATCAACATGGGCGGCAACAAGGTAACCAATGTCGCTGCAGGTACCGACAAAACGGACGCCGTCAACGTCGGCCAGCTGGATGATGTTTCCGAAGTGGCTAACCGAGGCTGGAACCTGAAGGCTGATGGCAAAAACGAAAGCAATGTTGCGCCGGGTGGCACAGTTGATCTGGCCAATACCGACAAGAACATTGTGATCGAGAAAGATGCGACCGATCCGAATAAAGTCTTGTTCAATCTGGCGCGTGAAATCAGCATCGACCAGGTCACTACGGGCAATACGGTCATGAACACCGAGGGCATTACCATTGCCGGCGGTCCTAATGGCCCGATCTCTCTGACCAACCAGGGTCTGACAGCAGGCAGCGTGATCATCTCGTCGATCAGCGGCATTAATGCCGGTGGCCACAAGATCACCAACGTGGCGGCTGGCACGGCCCTGACCGATGCCGTCAACGTTAGCCAGCTTAAGGACGTTCAGCAGAACGTGGACGACTTGGGCGATCGCGCCGTGAAGTATGACGGCAAGGCAGGTGATCCGAAAAACCAGATCACGCTCGAAGACACCAAGTCGTTAGACGGTGGCAAAACCGGTGGTACGACCATCTCCAATCTGGCTCAGGGCGAAGTGTCCAAGAACAGTACGGAGGCCATTAACGGTAGTCAGTTGCATGACATGGGTGAGCAAGTGGCCGGTTCGCTGGGCGGCAATTCGAAGTTCGTGGGTGGCAAGCTTGTGACTGAGCTGAACGTGGGCGGCAACAGTTATAACAACGTCAACGACGCACTCGTTGGGCTGAATACCGATCTTGAGAATGTCAGCAATGTAGCCAACGCCGGCTGGAACGTGCAGACCAACGGTGGCGATGCCAGCAAGGTTGCACCGGGCAAGACCGTCAACTTCAAAGATGGGCAGAACATCAAGATTACAAATGATGGGTTGAACATCACCGTTGCCACCGCCGATCACATCACCGTCAAGTCGGTGACGGCGAGCAAGGTTACTGCCGAGGAAGTGGCCATCAAGGACGGCCCGACCATCAACAAGGGCGGCATTGATATGCATGATAAACGCATCACCAATCTTGCCGCCGGGGTCGACGACAAGGATGCGGTCAACGTCAGCCAGCTGAATAAGGCCACCGGCGACCTGAACAGCAGGGTCGACAACTTGAGTGGCAAGGTCAACCAAGTAGATAACCGCGCAAGCGCTGGTATTGCAGCGGCTCTGGCTACCGCAGGCCTGCCCCAGGCTTACCTGCCGGGCAAGAGCATGTTTAGTGTTGCAGGCGGTACATGGCGAGGTGAAACTGGCTACGCCATGGGTCTGTCGACGGTGTCTGACAACGGCAAGTGGGTCGTGAAGGGCAGCGCCACCAGCTCATCACGTGGTGACTACGGCGGCTCGGTCGGCGTGGGCTACCAGTGGTAAGCGTGCGCCCCTAACACTCTGTGAGCAACCCGCCGGTCGCGTGCCGGCGGGGTTGGCAACCCTAGGAAAAAAATCAAATGTTCAAATCACTGAAAACCTTCACACGTCGTACGAGTGGTGTACTGCTCGTTCTAACCCTTGCCGCATGCGGCAGCCTGAGCAAAGTCAGCGAACACGGCACGACCGACAATCCCGTCTGGCCTGATGCGGGCAAGGCCACTTTCGATGTGGGCGCTTACCCAACGCTGCACAATTTGCGCCTTGTCGCGCCCGGCATGACCAAAGACCAGTTGTATAACCTTCTTGGACGCCCGCATTTTGCAGAAGGCCTGGTCGGTGTGCGCGAGTGGGACTACCTGTTCCACTTCAGAACCCCACAAGGCGACGTCACGTGTCAGTACAAAATTCTTTTTGACAACGACAAACGTGCACAGAGCTTTTTCTGGCAGCCCGAGTCCTGCGCCTCCATGCTTGGTGGCGCTCAGCCAGAGCCCCAGACTTTTTCGTTAAATGGTGATGTCTTGTTTGCCTTTGGGAGTGCAACACTCACCACAGCCGGGCAATCCGAGGTTGCACGCGTGGCGTCGGCGCTGGGCAATACGGGCAATTCATCGGTTGATGTCGTGGGCCACACCGACTACATCGGCAGTGACACCAGCAATATGACGCTGTCGCAACGCCGTGCACAGTCCGTGCGTGACGCATTGATCGGCAACGGTGTTCCAGCCAACGTGATCACGGCCCGCGGCGCAGGCGAGACTCAGCCTGTCGTGCACTGCAACGAAGGCCCGCGTGCCGAGTTGATCGCCTGCCTGCAACCTAACCGCCGCGTCGACATCACCGCTACAGCGCGCCGTTAAGCACCCTTGGAATCAATTACTCCTACTTAGAGAGAGTCATATGAAACGCACTTTATTCTTTCCAGCACTGATCGCAACCGCCATTCTGCTGGTTGGCTGCGAAACCACGGCGCCTGCACAAAAGGCCGCCGCTGCCAATAACGCCACCGTAGCGGCTGCACAGCCCGCTGCCTCGCAGCAGGCGCAGGCAACGCAAGTGTTCTTTCGCCTGGCCCAAACCGAATCGGCCGAGGGGCTGAGTGAATTGCAGTTGTCTGATGGTTCGCTGTGGGTCTTGCCTCAACCCGTATTAAGCCGGGCAGATCTGGCCAGTGTAGAACCGCTGCAGACCAAGCAAGGCCAGGCCCTTGTGCGCTTTGGGTTTAATCAGGAAGGCGCCCGCAAGCTCTCCGAGCTGAGCCGTCGTTACCAGGGCAAGTTAATGGTGGTGACCATTGCAGATAACCTCGTGGCAGTACCTCGTATTAGCGAACCGCTGACGCAGGGGGCGATGGTTGTATCGGTTGCCAACAGCGAGCAGGCCATGGCGATTGCACGTGCCGTCGCTGGCCCAGGCAGTAATACGCAGTAAATTCAGGCACCCAGGACATGTCGAAGAAACATGCAGTAAATTCAGGCGCGCACTGCTTGTTGAAGATACATGCACTAAATGCAGGCCTCTGAATCATGTTGCCGTAGCACTAGCAACAACAGACATTGTGTAAAGTGAGGTATCAGCGAAAGCTGGTACCTGCTCCACTGGGCGTACCTCTCTCAACCTGCTGAAGCAACATGCTCGCACGGGGTCAGGGTTTTTGTGGCATCGCAACGCAGTATGATCAGATATCCACATCCTGATCAAAGCAACCCGACGCATGAACCCTTCTGAATCCAGCAACGGCCACCACCCCAGCTCCGCCGCCGCTGCCAACGCCGTGCGTAGTGTCGACGCTACCACTGAATCTGGAGTCCAACCTGTAGCAGAGATCGATGGTGGGTTCGGTGCAGAGCAGGGCGCAGGCCGGGGCATAGAGACCGAAGTCGATGAGCGCAAAGGCGCCGTTCTGGCTACAGCAGTAAGCCGAGGCCCTGCCGGTCAGATCCTTCTTGGTATCAGCCTCATGCTGATTGCTTTCAATCTGCGCCCCTTGTTTTCCAGTCTCTCTGTACTTTTGCCTGATCTCATCGATCGCACGTCACTGTCGGCGGCCAGCGCTGGTTATCTCACGACCTTGCCTGTTCTTTGTCTGGGAATCTTTGCGCCATTGGCACCACGGCTTTCTCAACGGATAGGGCCCGAGCGCAGTCTGTTGCTGGCTCTGCTTTTTCTTGTGGCCGGCACCGCCTTGCGCGGTATGGGTGATATGTATGCCCTGTTTCTGGGTTCAGCCCTGGCCGGGGCCGCCATCGCTACCGGCAATGTCTTGTTGCCCAGCGTGGTCAAGCGCGATTTCCCGCATCGCGCGGCACTTATGACGGGGGTTTACACCATGGCGCTTTGCGGGGGCGCTGCAGCTGCGGCTGCCTTTACGCTACCGTTTGCCCATTTTTTTGGTAACTCCTGGGAGGCTGGCCTCGCCGTCTGGGCTGTTCCGGCTGCCATCGTATTGCTTGTCTGGGCACCTCAGGCGCTGCGTGCCACAGTCATTCCCCGGCACAGTCGACGCACAGTCAGTGGCTTGACGCGAGACCCCTTGGCCTGGCAGGTTACGTTTTTCATGGGGCTGCAATCGGCCCTGGCTTACTGCGTGCTGGGCTGGATGGCGCCGATTCTACGCAGCAGGGGGTTGGATGGCATTGACGCCGGGTTCATGCTGTCCATGTCGGTCATGGTGCAGGTAGCAACCTGTCTGCTCATGCCACCGTTGGCAGTGCGTTTTCGCGACCAACGCCTGACCAACGCGTTGTTGGCGCTGGTGGCATCTCTGTCACTGATTATGTTGCTCTTTGCCCCTGTGTCTACGCTGTGGTTCTGGGCCTTGCTGCAAGGCATAGGGCAGGGTGGTTTGTTTGCCATGGCCATGACGGTTATCGTGCTGCGCGCTTCTGATTCACACGTAGCGGCTCATCTTTCGGGCATGGCGCAAGGTGTGGGCTATGTGCTGGCTGCCGTGGGCCCGTTGCTGGTTGGTGTGCTGCACAGTCTGTCAGGCGGGTATGAGGCTTCAGCGTGGCTGTTTGGAACGCTGGGTTTGGCCGCTGCCTTCAATGGCTGGGGCGCCGGCCGCGCCGAGCTGGTCAAGGCGCGCAGTGCGGCGATTGACGCCTAGTTACAAAGCCTGTTTGTGTTTCGTTGTAAATGTCGGGCAGGTCTTGAGGACACCCGCAATGGTCAAGGCATGATGCAAGGCAGCGGCGCCTGATGGGGCTGGCGCGCGCACTGGCCGGACACCCGCAGGTGCTGCTGGGTGAAACACTGGCGGGGTGATCACTCAGAGCATCGTCTGCAAAGTAATCTCATCGCCATTATGCTAAACGGGTGCACATGGCGTATGCGGGGTTGCTGCCGTACCGCTCAGCCAGCGCGCAAGGTACCCCCCTTGAACTGGATCGAGGTGACGACGTATAATGCAGGCAGACGAGGCCGCGCCTCGTTTTATTGCGTAATATCAATAGCGTTTAGCTATTACGATGATAAAATTAATCAATTTTACAAATGACTGGGCTGTCCCTATACTGGTTCCATGCTCTTTTGTTCAACTCTCAAAAAGGAAACTTCATGTCTCTGGTCAACACCACAATCAAACCTTTTAAAGCTACTGCATTTCACAATGGCAAGTTTGTAGAAGTCAGCAATGAAAGCATCGCCGGTAAATGGTCGGTCTTTGTTTTCTACCCTGCAGACTTTACGTTTGTTTGCCCAACTGAGCTCGAAGATCTGGCTGAAAACTACGAACAATTCCAGAAAATGGGCGTCGAGGTCTACAGCATCTCCACTGACACTCACTTTTCGCACAAAGCATGGCACGACACATCCGAAGCCATCGGCAAGGTGCAGTACCCCATGATTGCTGACCCAACCCAGCAACTGTCGCGCAACTTCGAAGTGCTTATCGAAGAAGAAGGCATTGCACTGCGCGGTACTTTCGTCATCAACCCTGAAGGCGAAATCAAGGTAATGGAAGTTCACGATAACGGCATTGGCCGCGTTGCTTCCGAACTGCTGCGCAAAGTAAAGGCTGCACAGTACATTGCCGCTCACCCCGGCGAAGTGTGCCCCGCCAAATGGGAAGAAGGCGCCAAAACGCTGACCCCCTCGCTTGATCTGGTTGGCAAAATCTAATTTTGCGACCGCACTTGCGATAAGCAGGTAAGTACATAAAACGCGCCGCGCATGGGCCAGAAGCCCGCGCGGCCACCATAAACCCTCTTATCCTGAAGGTAGGCAAAATTATGTTGGACGAAAATATCAAATCGCAGTTGAAATCCTACATGGGGATGATTGTTCAGCCTATTGAACTCATCGCCCATCTCGACGACAGCGCCAAGTCGGCGGAGCTGCGCGAGCTGTTGACTGAAATCGAACTGATGTCCGACAAAATCAGCCTGGTGGAGCAGCCTGAGGGCAGCGAACGCACACCTTCCTTTGATATCCGTCGCAGCGGCACTGATATCAGTGTGTGCTTTGCAGGCATCCCCATGGGCCACGAATTTACGTCGCTCGTGCTGGCGCTGCTGCAGGTGGGCGGCCACCCCATAAAGCTTGATGAATCCGTTGTCGAACAAATTAAAAATCTCGATGGCGACTATCTGTTCGAAACATTTTTCTCGTTGTCGTGCCAGAACTGCCCCGATGTGGTGCAGGCACTTAATACCATGT
The DNA here is from genome assembly GCA_013416395.1 of Alcaligenaceae bacterium. Lineage (GTDB taxonomy): Bacteria > Pseudomonadota > Gammaproteobacteria > Burkholderiales > Burkholderiaceae_B > Allopusillimonas. The sequence goes on along the minus strand of JACCEP010000001.1, from coordinate 33,318 downwards.
CGGTCATTAACCCTCGCATCCGCCACGTGGCCATCGATGGGGCACTGTTCCAGAACGAAGTTGAGGCGCGGCAGATCATGTCGGTACCCTCCTTGTTCCTTAATGGTGAAGCATTCTGGCAGGGTCGTGCTGGCGTAGAAGAGTTGCTGTCCAAGCTAGACACCGGTGCAGCCAGTCGCAAGGCTGAAGAACTCAGCAAAAAAGACCCTTACGACGTACTTATCGTGGGTGGCGGGCCTGCAGGTGCTGCGGCAGCCATTTATGCTGCTCGCAAAGGCATCCGTACTGGTATCGTCGCTGAGCGTTTTGGCGGGCAGGTGCTTGACACCATGTCTATCGAGAATTTTATTTCAGTGCCAGAAACCGACGGCCCCAAATTTGCGGCGGCGCTTGAGCAACACGTCAATGTCTACGGCGTTGACATTATGAATGTGCAGCGCGCCGAGCAACTGGTACCCGGCGAAGGCCTAATTGAAGTCAAACTTGAAAACGGCGGCTCGCTCAAAGGTAAGACGGTAATTCTGTCTACGGGTGCTCGCTGGCGCCAAATTAACGTACCGGGCGAAGACCAATACCGCAACGCCGGGGTAGCATATTGCCCGCACTGTGATGGCCCGCTGTTCAAAGGCAAAGATGTTGCCGTTATTGGCGGTGGAAACTCCGGTGTTGAGGCTGCCATTGATCTGGCTGGTCTGGTTAAGCACGTTACCGTCATTGAGTTCGGTGACGCGCTGCGTGCCGACGCCGTATTGCAGCGTAAGCTGCTCAGTATGAAAAACGTCACCATTATCACTTCGGCGCAAACCACCGAAATTCATGGTGATGGCAAAAAAGTTACCGGGCTTAGCTACAAAGACCGCCTGACTGATGAAATGAAGCAAATCGATCTTGACGGCGTGTTTATCCAGATCGGTTTGGTGCCTAATACTGAGTGGCTTAAAGATACCGTAGCGCTGTCGCGCTTTGGTGAAATTGAAATCGACGCCAGAGGGCAAACCTCGATACCAGGCGTGTTTGCAGCAGGTGACTGCACCACCGTACCATTTAAGCAGATTATTATTTCTGCAGGCGACGGTGCCAAGGCAGCACTTAGCGCCTTTGATCATTTGATCCGCACCTCGGTGACAGAAACCGAAGACTCTGTCACAAACGAAGTCGTATCGGTCTGATCAGCGGCAATACGCGGCAGGCAGTATTCGTGTTGTAGAAATAGGTCGGCGCAGTCATTCTGCGCCGGCTTTTTTCGTTGGCGGCCTGAATCTGATGGAGCACGTCAACAGAGACGCGTTCATTCTTGCTGATCTTGTCTGATCTTACCGCTGGTTTTTCGCCTGCCACATACGCCGCTTCGTGCATACAAAGCGCTTCTGGCCTCGTCTGTATCTGCACGCAGGAACACGGCTTGCTTCCTGGGCCATGCCGTTGCAATCAGTTCCGCGGAAACTGGCTCGACAGCGTGTACATTCCGTTGCAATGCGTTTAGAGTCTCTCTCTACAATAAAGACGCGTCATAGGGCGTGTTGGCGCCTGAATACCGAAGGGGGCAGTCATGCGGCGTTTTGGCAAAATTGTGTTGTGGGTAGTCTTGGGCTTGATTCTGGTGCTGGCATTGTGCGGCATCGTTTTCGCCACGTTTGACTGGAACCATGCACGTCCCTGGGTGAGCAAGCGGGTCTCCCAGCTGGCTGATCGGCCTGTGGTTATACAGGGCGATCTCGATATAGATTGGTTGCAGCCTGGCGACGCAGCCGAAGGCTGGCGTGGCTGGGTGCCCTGGCCGCAGATTACCGCCCATAACGTGCAAGTGGGCAATGCGCCATGGAGCAAGCATGATGGCGGCATGGCTGATGTTTCCAGCTTATCAGCGGTGATCAATCCGCTGGCGCTGCTGTCGCACACGGTTGAAATTGCCAGTCTTGAAGTAGAAGACGCTGACCTGTACCTTGAGCGCAATGCTGAGGGTGAAAATAACTGGACGTTTGGTAAAAAAGACAACAAAGACGAATCGCCTTCCTGGAAGGTAAACCTACAGTCGCTTTCCTTGCAAAGCGTGCATGCGAGGCTGGTTGATACATCAAGCAAGCTTGATATGAACGCTGAGCTTGATACGGTAGATAATGACCAACACTATGGCCTCGCGTGGAAAGCGAACGGCGTTTATAACGATGCCAAAATCAGCGGAGAGGGCAAGGCCGGCAGTATCCTGACCTTTGGGCAAAGCACGGAACCCTTTCCCTTGCAGGGAAAGCTTAGTATCGGCACCACAGTCATTGAGGTCGAAGGGTCAGCAACCCAACCTAAGGCCCTGGCTGCCCTTGATGTCCAGCTAAAGCTGGCGGGTGACAGCATGTCTGATCTGCTGCCTTTGTTCGGCGTGGCTTTACCGCAAACGCCTCCTTACAACACCGCCGGAAGGCTGACGGCGACGTTAGGTGACAATGAAGACGTCTGGCATTATGACGATTTCGACGGCAAAGTGGGCCAGAGCGATGTGCATGGCTCGCTGGTCTATACGCGTCGGGCGCCCAGACCCATCCTCACCGGCAGCGTCACCTCAGATCAGTTGCGTCTCAAAGATCTTGGTCCTCTGATAGGCCTCGACACCAGTGATGTAGAGTCCAAGGCCGCCAAAGAGTCAGCCAAGGGGCAGCCAGCAGATAAGGTGTTTCCGGTACAGCCCATCAATACCAAAGCCTGGGGCGTCATGGATGCAGACGTTCAGTTCAAGGGCAAGCGTATTTTGCGAAATAAAGACTTGCCACTGGACAACGTGCAGGCCCATGTCGTGCTTAAAGACAAGGTGTTAAGCCTTGAGCCGCTAAACTTTGGTATGGCGGGCGGCACACTTGCCAATACCCTGGTGCTGGACGGCAGCGGCAGCAAAATAGCGGCCAGGCTTGATACTGAAGCACGCCATATGAAGCTGAAAAAGCTGTTTCCGGGGGCGGAGTCCATGGATGCCAGTTTTGGTGAATTGCACGGCCAGGCAAAACTGACGGGGCAAGGCGTCTCGATTGCCGAGATACTGGGGCATTCAAATGGCCACCTGCAGGCGCTGGTCAGCCGAGGCACCATCAGCCAGTATTTGCTCGAGGCGGCGGGGCTTAATCTTGCCAACATGATCATTTTGAAGTTATTTGGTGACGACCAGATCGTGCTCAATTGCATGGCCAGCGATTTTGACGTCAAGAACGGTCTTATGCAGACTGAGGCGTTCAGACTCGAAACCGACGATACCATTGTCGATATTACCGGCACCATCAATCTGGCGACAGAGAAAATCGATATGAAGATTGTTCCAGCCAACAAAACGCTGCGCGTCTTTACGCTGCGGTCGCCGCTCTATGCACGAGGTACGCTCAAGCATCCCGATGTTGGGGTTGAAAAAGGGCCACTGGCGTTGCGGGCCGGGGCAGCGATTGCACTGGGCGTGATCGCAACCCCATTTGCTGCATTGCTGCCATTGCTCAATATGGGCACTAACGAGTCTTCGGGTTGCGTGTCGTTGGGGCAAGGTGAGGCCAAGGGCGGCTCTTCCAAGCAGGCCAAAGAAAGCGCCGAAGAACGCCAGAAACGTGCGGAGCGCAAAGAGCGCCAGAGCTGGCCATCGTCGCAGGCCAAGCCGTGATCGCAGTGTGCGCGGTAGAATAACGGCCTCTTTCTAATTTCATACTGATTCTTACATGAGACTATTGATTGCGCTGTTGCTGCCTTGGCTTACCTTCTTTACCATTGGGCGACCCATTGCAGGCATTATCTGCCTCATTCTGCAAATCACAATTGTTGGCTGGTTGCCGGCCACCATCTGGGCCGTGTACGCATTAAGCCAATACAAAACCGACAAAAAAATCGAAAAAGCCCTCGGCCGCCGCTAAGCATGCCGTGTGGGACGGGGTACGAAGTAGGGGTTATCCCCTTCAGGGCTACCCATCGATTGACGGTAGAATTTCCCCCTAGCATGCGCGAAGCTGTGCCTGTCTTCGGGCCTTCACATAAGCAAAAAACAGAATGACTTTTCGCCTGGCGTTAAATCAGATCACCAAGCAGTATCCCGCTGTTGTTGCGAACGACGCGGTAGATCTGACGGTGCAGCCTGGCGAAATACATGCGGTGCTGGGCGAAAACGGCGCTGGCAAGTCTACCCTGATGAAAATCATCTATGGGGTAATCAAGCCCGACGGTGGCCGTATGCTCTGGAATGGCACCGAAGTATCCATTGCCAGCCCTGCGGCTGCGCGCCGACTTGGCATCGGCATGGTGTTCCAGCATTTTTCCCTGTTCGACACGCTGACAGTGACCGAGAACATTGCGCTGGGGTTGCCTTCAGACACACGCCTGGACGAACTGTCGCAACGTATTGCCAAAACGGCAAGCCAATACGGCCTTGACCTTGAGCCGCAGCGTCATGTGCATACCCTGTCGGTGGGTGAGTGCCAGCGCGTCGAAATTGTGCGCGCATTACTGGGCAAACCGCAATTGCTAATTCTGGACGAACCCACATCTGTGCTCACACCGCAGGCCGTGGAACGTTTGTTTGATACATTGCGCAAGCTCGCATCCGAAGGCTGCAGCATTCTTTATATCAGCCACAAGCTTGATGAAATCAGGGCCCTGTGTCATACCTGTACGGTGATGCGAGGCGGCAAGGTTACAGGTGTTTGTGACCCGCGCAACGAAACGGCAGCCAGCCTGTCGCGCCTTATGATAGGCGCCGAGCCATCCGCCATTGCTCATGTTCAGCGCACGCCTGGCCCTGTCATGCTTGCTGTACGCAATCTTTCGTTGCCCAAGGCACATCCCTTCGCTACCGCTCTGGAGCACGTCAGCTTCAATGTTTGTGCCGGCGAAATTGTTGGTGTGGTCGGCGTATCAGGAAATGGCCAACAAGAACTACTGGCCGCGCTGTCGGGTGAGGACACGCGTGCGCCCACCGACAGTATCTTGCTCGATAACACGCCTGTAGGAGGCCGTTCAGCGGCCTGGCGACGTGCTCGTGGTATGGGGCTAGTGCCAGAGGAGCGCCTGGGTCGTGGTGCCGTGCCAGAGCTTTCGCTGGCGCAGAACATGTTGTTATCGCATCAGGGGCCGACTACCGTACGTCACGGTTTTATTCGCAACGGTGCCATCCGCGATCTGGCGGCTGGCATCATCAGCCGTTTTGGTGTCAAGGCGGCTGGGCCTAACGCGGCAGCGGCCAGCCTGTCGGGCGGTAACCTGCAAAAATACATAATCGGTCGCGAAGTCACACGCAACCCACGTGTGTTGCTGGTCGCTCAACCTACATGGGGTGTTGATGTTGGCGCTGCCGCCCAGATTCGCTCTGAACTGCTGGCCCTGCGCAATGCGGGCTGTGCCATTCTGGTCATTTCCGAGGAGCTTGACGAGCTACTTGAAATCTCAGACACGCTCATTGTGATGGCAAAAGGGAAAATGTCGCCCGCCATACCGCGAGCTCAGGCCACGCTGGACCAACTCGGTCAGTGGATGAGTGGCTTGTGGCAAGACGTTGTTCACGCTGAGGCAGAGGCGCACCATGTTCAGGCTTGAACCACGCGCCCAACCTTCCAGAGCCATGGCATGGCTATCGCCCTTGTTCGCGTTTGCGCTGACGCTGCTCTGTGGCTTCGTATTGTTTATGGTGGTTGGCAAAGACCCTTTTGCCAGCCTGTTCGTATTTTTTATTGAGCCATTGAACAGCGCGCAAGATTGGGCTGAGATCGGGGTCAAGGTGGCGCCGCTGCTACTTATTTCCGTCGGGCTGGCCATGTGTTTTCGTGCCAATGTCTTCAATATTGGTGCAGAAGGGCAGTTTGTGGTGGGCGCTATTCTGGCTGGCGCACTCATCCTATATGTCGACGATGACACCAACGGCGGCTGGTGGATGATCACGCTGGCTTTGCTGGCAGGCGCCATTGGCGGAGCGCTCTGGGGCGCTATCACTGCGTTTCTGCGTGATCGTTATCATGCCAATGAAATTCTGGTCTCCCTGATGCTGGTGTATGTGGCAGAGCTGCTGCTCAGTTATCTGGTGCATGGCGTACTTCGCGATCCCGACGGCTTTGGTTTCCCGCAGTCCAGGTTGTTTTCCGATGGTTTTCTTTTGCCTATGGTGCTGCCGGGTACGCGACTGCACATGGGCATTGTGCTGGCGCTTCTGGCGTCTTTGCTCGGATGGCTTTTCTTGTCGCGCAGCTTTTCCGGGTTCAGGCTTCAGGTAGGCGGGATGGCGCCGCTGGCAGCCCGGTATGCAGGTTTTTCTGCACGCAAATCGTTGTGGACGACGATGCTGGTGTCGGGCGGGCTTGCGGGTGTGGCGGGTGCCTGCGAGATCATGGGGCCCATAGGCCAGCTCACGCCGTCGATATCACCCGGTTATGGCTTTGCCGCCATTATTGTTGCGTTTGTCGGGCGGCTGCATCCCATAGGCGTGATTTTTTCCAGTTTCATTATGGCGCTGCTCTACATAGGCGGTGAGCTTTCGCAGAGCCGGCTAGGCATGCCCAGCGCCATCACCGGCATCTTCCAGGGGATACTGCTGTTTGCATTGTTGGCCTGTGACGTGCTCATTTATAACCGCCTGCGCTGGAGGACATAATGGACGGCCTCGCTCCGCTTATCGCCTCGGCGATGATCGCCGGTACACCCCTCATGCTGGCAGCCCTGGGCCTGCTCATCAATGAGAAGTCGGGCGTCATCAATCTGGGTTCGGAAGGCATGATGCTGGTCGCGGCTATTACCGGCTTTGCGACCGCCATCGAGTCAGGCAGCCCCGCGTTGGGTTTCATCACGGGTGCATTGGCTGGCATGTGCATGGCGGGCTTTTTTGCCTGGCTAACCGTGTGGCTGGGCGCCAACCAGGTTGCAACAGGGCTTGCGCTGTCGCTGTTTGGTGCAGGGGCCTCGGCCTACCTTGGCATAGACTATTCTGCCGAAACACTGCAGGCGCAGCCGTATGGCATTCCCTGGCTCGAAGACCTCCCATTTTTCGGTACAGCATTGTTCCGTCATCATCCCATGGTGTATTTCGCCATCGCATTGTGTGGGCTGATCATCTGGTTTCTGGCTCGTACACGCGCCGGTCTGGTGCTCAAAGCCGTAGGTGAATCCCCTTCGTCGGCGCACTCTCTGGGCTATGATGTACGACGCATACGCTTGGGCGCCTTGCTGTTTGGCGGCGCCTGCTGCGGCTTAGCCGGTGCATTCATGTCACTGGTCTACACACCCATGTGGGTAGAAGGCATGGTGGCTGGTCGTGGCTGGATCGCTCTGGCCCTCACCACCTTTGCCACATGGCGGCCGTTGCGCGTGCTGGCTGGTGCCTATCTGTTTGGCGGCATTACCATTCTTACCTATCATATGCAGGCGCGGGGTGTTCCAATCGCGTCGCAACTGCTCTCCATGCTCCCGTATCTGGCAACGATTCTGGTGCTGGTCCTTATTTCAAGAAACGCAAACTGGATCAGGCTGAACATGCCTGCTTCGCTTGGTAAAAACTTCAACCCGAACACCGGAGGTTAATCATGTCAGTCCGTTTATTCCGTAAGGCGCTTTGCGCTGCAGTGCTGCTGCCCGCATTTGCCGTCTCATCGAGCGCCCTGGCGGCCGATGAGCCTTTGAAAATAGGTTTTGTGTATGTCAGCCCAATTGGTGATGCCGGATGGACATGGCAGCAGGATCTCGGCCGCAAACAAATGGAAGCCGAACTGGGCGACAAGATCAAAACACAATACGTAGAAAACGTGCCTGAGGGTGCTGATGCCGAACGTGTTATTCGCGACCTGGCGGAGCAAGGCAATAAGCTCATTTTCACGACATCGTTTGGCTACATGAACCCCACCCTCAAGGTGGCAAAGCAGTTTCCTGATGTCAAGTTTGTACATTCCACGGGTTATAAAACGGCGCCTAACGTGGCAACCACCAATGCCCGTTTCTATGAGGCACGATATCTTGCCGGCATCATCGCAGGCAAAATGACCAAAACCAACCAGGCGGGCTATGTGGGTGCGTTCCCCATCCCTGAAGTGTTGCAAGGTATTAATGCATTTACACGCGGCATGCGCAGCGTCAACCCTGCGGCTGAGGTGCGGGTTATCTGGGTAAACAGCTGGTTTGATCCGGGTAAAGAACGTGATGCAGCGCTTGCATTAATGAGCCAGGGCGCCGATGTGGTCAGCCACCACACTGACTCAACCGCCACGGTGCAAGCTGCCGAAGAACAAGGCAAGTATGCCATTGCCTATCATTCAGACATGTCCAAGTACGGCCCCCACGCCCAGCTGGCCGCAGTGACGCATCACTGGGGTGACTACTTTACGGGGCAAGCCAAGGCTGTGCTCGATGGCACATGGAAAACATCCAGTACCTGGGGTGGCCTGAAGCAAGGCATGGCAGCAATTGAAGGCTTCGGTCCTGCACTGCCTGATGACGTCAAGCAGCTTGTGCTTGAGAAAAAGGCAGAAATCATTGCCGGCACCTTGGCTCCTTTTGCCGGCCCAATTACTGATAATGAGGGTAAGGTTCAACTGGAGTCGGGCGTGCTGGACGACAACGGTCTGAATAAAATGAATTACTACGTGCAGGGCGTCGCCAGCAAGATGCCTACGAAGTAATTGAAGTGCCCCTGGAAGCGTGGAGTGTGCAATAGTTGCGTGACCAGGGGCTAGTGTTTTGTTTGCCGACGCAAGCCTGAGCAATTAGGTCGCGCGTGGGGTGGGCAGCCCCCAGGTGCTAATTACCTGGGCTACGGGCTCGCCACCAACGGCCGGCACCAGCGTTACATCACCGGCACAGGTTCGCCCGGTTTTAAGTACGCGGGCATGAGCCAGCACGCCCCCAGGCGGGGTCTTGCGTAAAAAATTTATGCTCAGGCTGGCCGTTACAGCCTCCGCGTTGCCGGTTGCGCCAACAATGGCCGCATACAAGGCCAAATCTGCCAGGCCCATGAGCATAGGGCCAGCAACAATGCCACCCAGGCGTTTATGCGCTGCGTCGTCAGGCAGCAGCAAAGTGGCCGTGCCAACCCCGATTTCCAAAACTTCAGCGCCAAGTAGGGCCGAGAAAGGGTGATGGGTTTGCAATAATTGCTCGAACTCAGCGACGGTAATCGCTGGGGTCTGGGCACTGGCATTACTAGGCATGGTGTTTGTCCTGCGACACAAAACAAATGACCTTGGCATAGTACACTGCGAAGCAATGAAAGCGGTATATGTAAACCTTGCGCGTTTGATATTGCTGGCGTTCCTGCTGCGAGCGCTGATTCCGCTCGGCTATATGCCTGGTCAGGGGCAGGGCGCACCAAGCATGACGCTATGTGTATCAGGCTTGCCCACCACCGTGATTCAAGCACTATCGCTTGATACCTCTGGCGCTCATAACGAGCCCCCTATGCTGCTATGCGCATTTGGGGCTTCGATCAGCCCGATCGCGATGCTCATGGGCGCACTGGTCCTTATGGTTTTGCTGGTGCTTGCCCAGTGGGCCACGCCATGGCGTGCCATGGCTCAACGTCGTGCTCCAGCTGTGCGCGGCCCACCTGTCGGTTCTCGAGCCCCGCCGATTGCGTCCGTAGTCTTCTGATCTCAAATTCAAATTACGACACGCAATATTGCACGATTTACTGGGGTTTTTGATGAAAAAATTTACACTTGTCGCCGCTCTGGCCCTTGGCGCGAGCCTGGCATTTTCTGCTCAGGCGCACAATCATGGCCATCATATGGCGCAGCAAGACGCACCTGATATGTCCAAGGCTAAGGTCTCCGACACTATTTCCGTAAGCGGGTGCTGGATACGCGCTATCCCCGCACCAGCACCGTCAGGTGGCTATTTTGTGGTTCACAACAAGGGCGACAAAGAAGTAAAGCTTCAGGCTGCTGCTTCGTCGGCCTATAAAATGGTCATGCTGCACCAGACCACGCAAAAAGACGGCATGAGCAAAATGTCCGAAACCCATGACATCGCCATTGCTGCTGGTGGTCAGCTTGAATTTAAGCCAGGCGGCTACCATGCCATGCTCGAACTGGGCGAAAAGGCCCCGGCGGTTGGCGACAAGGTTGATCTTGACCTGTTGTTCGACAATGGCGAGAAGGCGAGTGTGCAGTGTGAAGTAAAACCGGCCAATACGCGTATAAACTAAGCATGGCCAGCACCGACCCAGTCTTATAAGGCTGTGGTCGGGCAAGAAATCGGGCTGGGCTCTGTGTTGCACAGGGTTCAGCCCTTGTCGTTTCAGCTTGATGTGGCCATGGTTGTCGTACTGGGTGCGCTTCGTCAAGTCGACTGGGGTGCACGCCACTTACCTCGCAGCATGGGGCTGAGAAGATCTTGCAGTCGCTAAGCGTTCTGCACGCGGAAGCGGTTCACGTGTCCTGGAAGGACGGGGCTTGTGCAGAGTGGCAAGCTTAAACTCGTGTGTATATTTCTGTGTTTTCGACAAACGAGCTGAGCGCCGTGTTGAAAGCTCTTGGGTTGGCCAGATTCATGCCATGTGCCGCGAGCGGTATGGTCACCCTATGTGCCTGCGGGCAGGCAAGTGACAGTGCGTCAAGCCGCGTGCGATAGCGTGACGGGCTATTGGCGCCCCCTAGCAGCAGCAAAGGGAAGGGCAGATCAGCAAAGTGTGCTGGGTCAACCACTGGCTGTGGCTCTTGCGCTTGCGAGAGCAAGGTTGCAGCGTTGTCCCTGACCATGGTTTTGAACCAACTCGTCATCTGTCGCCATGTGCCTGCCCCATTTACCCTGTCGACAAAACCCGATAGCGCAGCGTCGGCATCATCGCCCTGCAGCAGGGCAGCCATGTCGCGGTGAGGCAAGGGGGCTTCGGCCTCGCCAGCCAGTCGGAAGCCCGGGTCAGCCAATGTGAGGCTGGCCACCAGATCAGGAGCTGCCAGCGCGAGCTCTAGGGTGACCTGTGCGCCGCGTGAATGGCCTACGAGATGAACGGGTCTGCCAGCATTGATACCTGAGATAAACACCCTCAGATCGCGGGCGTGCTGGGCGATGCTGAACTTGGCGTCGGCACGCGTGAACGCATTTGGCCAGTACCCACGAAGGCTGGGTGCGATAACGCGGAAGGTGTCTGACAGGCCATTTAGCTGCCAGCGCCAGTAGCGATAATCGCACAGCGAGCCGTGAATGAGAACTACCGTTGTTGCGCCACTGCCCGTCTGCGCAAAATGATGGGTATGGTCCGCGCAGACGAGCGTGCGATCAGCCGGTGGAAACTGCATGTTGTGATGGCTACAGCAGCTGCAGGCGACTTTTTGCGGTTTCGGCGGCCGATGAGTCGGGGTAGTCTTTAATAATGCGTTGCAGGCTGGCTTTGGCACCGTTCAAGTCATTAAGCTCGATCTGGCTTGCTGCCATAACCAGCAGCGCATCGGGGGCGCGTGGGTCTTTCGGTGTCAAACGCAACATTTCTTGCAGACCCTGAACAGAGCCTTTGAAATCTTTGCTGGCATAGAGGCTGCTGCCTTGGTAAAAGCGTGCTTCGGCGGCCAGCTGGCTATTGGGGTAGGCGTCAAGAAATTGCCCGAAACTACCTGCTGCTTCTTTGTATTTACCGCTACGGAATAGACCCATGGGGCCTTCATAGGCGGCCTGTTCTTGAGGGTCAGCCACATGCGTGGTGTGCCCACCTGATTGGTCCTGGCTGGCACGCTGTTGCAGGTTGGACTGCCAATTTAGCTGCTCGATCTGGCCGCGCAAGGTTGCCAGTTCTTGCTGCAGCATCTCGATACGGTCAGATTGCTGTAAATGAATGCTGCGGCTTTGATCGCTGAATTGCTTGAACTGCTCACGCAATTCCAGAATGGCCCGTCTAGCCTCATCGTCAGAAAAAGCCTGCGCAGGTGATGACACGATCGAGGCTATTGCAACCGCTGTGCCGAGTACAACAGTACGCAGGGGCAAAAAAGAAACGCTCATAGTCAGTATTCCGTTTAATAAAAAAAAGCCGCGACGGTGGAGCCGCCGCGGCACAGCTGTGACCCATTAACGGATATTACCGCTGATAGACGATGTCCGCACGACGGTTTTCGGCGTAATCGGCATCAGTATGGCCAAGAGCGCGTGGACGCTCTTTGCCGAAGCTGATCGCTTCGATCTGGTTGGCATTGACACCCAGAACGGTCATCATGCGCGCTACGGCTTCAGAACGGCGCTGGCCGAGTGCCAGGTTGTACTCGGCACCGCCGCGTTCGTCGGCGTTGCCTTCGATACGGATGTTCTGTTGCCCGTGGCCGGTCAGATACGTTGCGTGCATTTCGACGAGGCTGCGGTATTGTTCTGGAACAGAGTAGCTGTCAAAGTCAAAATAGACAGAGCGTTGCTGGGCCAGCGGGCTTTGCGGGTTGAATGGGTCCATGACCTGGCCCGAAGAGGCCGATTCGTTACCCATGCCTGTGCCTGTACCGCTTGCCGACTCGTCCAGAGGGACTGAGCTGCAGGCGGCCAGAGAGGCTGCAAAGGCTGCGATGGTGAAGCTTTTTACGATACGCGAGCTCATTTAAGTTCCTTTTGAAATAGAGTCACATTAAAAACTAATTTGTAAATGGCCCCCAGGTCGGTTCACGTACTTTCCCGTTTAGCGCCGAGAGCGTTTGACGCACCCGGCCATCGACAGAGGTTACGGCCAAAACGCTGCGGCCGCCCTGAACTGAACTATAGAGGATCTGCATGCCGTTGGGCGCAAAACTGGGTGACTGGTCATCGGGTCCGTTAGTGAGTAGCTGTTCGGACCCGGAAGCCATATCCTGTAATGCGATACGGAAAGCGCCATCTCTTTTTGTAACGTACACCAGCTTGTTACCGTCTGGCGATATGGCCGGTGAAATATTGTAACTCCCGTTGAACGTTATACGTTGGGCGTTTCCACCGCTAAGTGGCACTTTGTAAATTTGTGGGTTGCCACCCCGGTCACTGGTGAAAATGAGCGACCCCCCATCAGGGGTGAATTGGGGCTCGGTGTCGATGAGTGGAGACCGCATGACACGACGTAGCCCCGAGCCGTCAGCACTGATGGTATAGATTTGTGAGATACCGTCGCGAGACAGCACCAATGCTAGTTGTTGGCCGTTTGGTGCCCAGCTAGGCGCGCTGTTATTGCCTTTGAAGTTGGCGAGCGGCACCCGCTGGCCCGATGCAAGGGTTTGTACGTATACGACAGGCTTGTTTAGCTCGAAACTTACGTAGGCCAAACGCTTGCCGTCAGGTGACCACGAAGGTGAAATAATTGACTGTTTTGAACGCAACATGACCTGTGGATTTTGGCCATCGGCATCAGCAATCTGTAACTCGTATGTGTTGCCCGTTTGCAACACATAGGCAATACGTGTGGAGAAAACACCACGAACACCGGTGATTTTTTCATAGATACGGTCAGCAATCTGGTGCGAAACCCGACGCAGCTCTTTCTCGGTGCCCGAAAATGCAACACCGTCCATTTGTTGCCTGCCCTGTGAGTCGACCAGTTTGTAGCTGACGCTGTACTGCCCCCCCGACTGGGTGATAGACCCATAGGCAAGGTAGTCAGCACCGCGGTTACGCCACTGGTCGTAATCAATAGAGCTGTTTACGTCCAGGTTAGCGCCTGTCGCATTGACCAGTTGAAACTGGCCCGAGCGGGTGAGGTCGGCACGAATAACTTCGGCAACCGCATCGCCTTTGGCGTCACCTGCGAAATCGGCAATGGCAATGGGGTATTGCGTGGCGCCTACGCCTGAAATGTCAACGCGCAGTTGGGCGTGGGCCGGTGTTACGGCGGCACCCGCCATAACCACGAGAAGCCCACTTGCCCATGTGCGCCAGTCGCGCGTTAGCGCAGCGAGTTTTACTGGAGTGACAGCTGTCATATCTACTATCTCCTGTTAGTCGTACATGCGGTAGTCACCCGTGATGGACGACGGGTACTTGCCTGATGGTGGTTTGGGGAAAGGCGAGCAACCCAGGATGCCCTTGCGGACAGCCTCGTCAAAGCGTGCGTCACCTGACCCCCGTATGCTTACATTGTTCGGCGTACCATCCGGATTGAGCTGGACAGTGTATTGTACTGTTGGGTTACGAGATCCGCGCTGCGGTGGCACGTTATAGATAACTCCTCGGCGTACGCATGACCTTACCTTGGATGCGTACCCGCCATCCCCGCCGCCACCACCAGCTTGGTTGCGATCGGCAGATCCGCCTGGCATGCCAGCTGCGCCAAGCACGTCGCCGCGCATAGCTTCGCGCAGCGCGGCACGTTTGGCTGCTGCGGCTTTGTCTGCGGCAGCTTTTTTGGCAGCGGCTTCTTTCTCCGCTTTTTCAGCAGCCGCCTTTTTCTCAGCGGCCTCTTTCGCGGCCTTGTCTGCAGCAGCCTTGTCAGCGGCGGCTTTTTCCTTGGCGGCCTTGTCTTTGGCTGCTTTCTCGGCTGCAGCCTTGTCCGCTGCGGCCTTATCTGCAGCAGCCTTCTCGGCGGCAGCTTTTTCCTTGGCGGCTTTATCTTTGGCGGCTTTCTCGGCAGCTGCTTTGTCGGCCGCGGCCTTGTCTGCGGCAGCCTTTTCCCTGGCAGCTTTGTCTTGGGCCGCTTTTTCAGCAGCAACTTTTTCGGCAGCAGCTTTGTCCGCTGCGGCCTTCTCTGCAGCAGCCTTCTCAGCGGCAGCTTTTTCTTTGGCCGCTTGTTCAGCGGCCTTCTCGGTGGCCAGCTTTTCAGCAGCGGCTTTCTCGGCGGCAGCCTTTTCAGCAGCAGCCTTCTCGACAGCTGCCTTTTCCTTGGCCGCCTTCTCGGCTGCAGCTTTCTCAGCAGCCGCCTTTTCTACTGCCGCTTTTTCCGCCGCAGCGCGCTCTTGTTGTTCGCGTTCTTTGCGTGCCTTTTCAAGCGCGATATCGGGATCTATCTCGGGTGCCGGCTTTGCGACATCTGGCTGCACAGCAGGAGGTGGTGGCTCTGGCTCTGGTTCTGGCTGGGGCTGTGGTTCGGGCTGTGGCGCAGGTTGCGGCTCAGGCTCAGGTTCTGGTTCTGGCTTAGCCTCAGGCTCAGGAGCAGGTTCAGGCTCGGCTTGTGGCTGAGGTGGCGCTTCTGCCTTGTCAGCCTGCGGGTCAGTTTCAGGCTCCGAGGCGTTGGGCGCGACACCATCGGCCCATAATTCAACCTGCACCGGATTGGGTGTTTTTGGCGCTGAAACAAAGCCAACCAACATAAACACAATGAGCAGCGCATGAATGCCGAACGCATAGCCCAGCGCCCGGCGCTCTTCCCGCTGCTCCGGAGTCTTGTAGTGTGTGCCTTCTGTTTTCTTTATGTGCTTCATTCGGTCTTTAAGCCTGGCTGCATTACGGGCGACACCTACTGGCAGTCAGATTAGTTCTTATTGGTGCCGGCATTTTGCCGGGCAGTTGCGCCAGCGGTGGTGCTGTGGTCAGGATTTGTCGAAACCGCTTCGCCGGCGCCGCTTTGATCAACCAACAGGCCTAACCTGCTGATGCCACTGGTACGCAGTTGATCCATAACCTTCATAACTGTTTCATAAGGCACCCGACCGTCTGCGGCAATGACAACAGGTGTGTCGGCCGTCATGCGTGAACGGACTTCAATAACGAGGCGATCGGGGCTGATGGGTTCGAACTCTGCGCCCGCGTCACGAACACGCAGCGAAATATCACCGTTATGGTCGAGCTGAACCTCGACAGGCTGCGCCTGGACTTCGGATGCTTGCCCCACGGTAGGCAATTCGATCAGACCTGGCGTGATCATGGGGGCCGTGACCATGAAAATAACCAGCAGCACCAACATAACGTCGATATATGGCACGACGTTGATTTCATTTTTCAAGCGGCGCTCGCGCCGCAGGCTGCTGCGCAGTGACATTAACGCACCTGACGTTGAAGAATGTTGAGAAATTCGTCGACGAAGCTGTCAAAACGTATGGCTAACCGGTCTATTTCATTGGTATAGCGGTTGTACGCAATGACCGCAGGAATGGCTGCAAAAAGACCAATGGCGGTTGCAATGAGCGCCTCGGCAATGCCTGGAGCGACAGCGGACAGCGTAGCTTGCTGCATCGATGACAGACCGATGAAGGCGTGCATAATGCCCCACACAGTGCCGAGCAGGCCGATATACGGGCTGACGGAGCCCGCCGTGGCCAGGAAATTAAGGCGTGACTCAAGGCTGTCCATTTCGCGTTGGTAGGCTGCCCGCATGGCGCGACGAGGTCCGTCAAGTATGGCATCGGGGGCGCTGGCGTTGCGCCGTGCCTTTAAAAACTCGGTCATGCCGGCATCAAAAACACGTGCCAGCGCACCGTGTTCGGCCCGGCGGGTACTGACCGCCTGTTGCAATACCGATAGGTCGCCACCGGCCCAGAAATCGTCTTCAAAGCGGCGGGTTTGCTCATTGGCGCGTTTGAGGGCCATGTGCTTGCTGAAGATGTATGTCCAGGACAAAATGGAGATCGCCAGCAGCACCAGCATGACGATCTGGACGGGGATGCTGGCATCTGTCAGCAGTGAGAGCAACGATAGGTCGCTAGGGGCTTGCATGGTTAGTTCTTGGCCTTTTCCAATAGGTTTTTGAGTTCGGGAGTAAAGGGCGCAGGGCGGTAACTGCGACCATCAATGCAGCATACCTGGATGCTGCTTTCACATAAAAGTTGCCCGTCGCGCATGGCAGTTTGCCAGAAACGCATCGAGGCGGCGCCAAGGCGTGTGACAGTGCTGTTAATTCTGAGCAAATCATCAAGCCTGGCCGGCTTGCGATAGTTTAGCTCGACGTCCTTGACAACAAATATGAGATTTTCCCTTGTGGCAAGTTCTGACTGATTTACCCCGAGGCGACGCAGCCATTCGGTTCTGGCACGCTCAAAGAACTTAAGATAGTTGGCATAGTACACAACGCCGCCCGTGTCGGTGTCTTCGTAATATACGCGAATATCTATCTGGTGGGGCGTATCGAGTGTTTCACTTGTCATGACTTTCGTTAAGTGGTGTGTCATCATCTTTCCGGCCTTCGGTAAGCAGAAGGCCGGACCAGCCGACGCTGGCGGTTAATTAAAGTGACTCTAGCTGCTGAAGCACGTGCGCGACTGCGCTCGACACCGCAACCTTGTCGGCGGCCTCGGCGCGGCGTGGTTGCACTTCGACAATGCCATCTTTCAGGCCCCGGTCACCCACGGTTATGCGCAATGGCACACCGATGAGCTCCCAGTCGGCGAACATGATGCCCGGTCGAGTATCGCGGTCGTCGAGAATAACATCGATGCCGTGGCCTCGCAGAGCCTCATAGATCTCGACGGCCGTGTTGCGGACTGTTTCACTTTTATTCCAGCCCATTGGGCAGATTACCACCTCATAAGGAGCGAGTGCGCGAGGCCAGACAATACCTTTTGCATCGTGGTGTTGTTCAATGGCGGCAGCGGCAATGCGGCTGATTCCTATGCCGTAGCAACCCATCTGCAGCATGGCGGGTTTGCCGTCGGTTTCGAGAAATGTAGCAGTGAGCGCCCGGGAGTATTTATCGCCCAGGAAGAACACATGCCCCACCTCAATGCCGCGTTGTATGGCCAATGTGCCACCGTTGGGGTCAGGGTCACCCGCCCGCACGTTGCGCAGGTCGGCAACCTGAGGCTCAGGCAGGTCGCGGCCCCAATTGACTCCCGTATAGTGATAGCCCTCTTCGTTGGCGCCACAGATGAAGTCGCTCATGTTGGCGACCGTGCGGTCAGCGATGACAGTAACGGGTTTGAGGGGGTTAATAGGCCCCAGATAACCTGGCACGCAGCCGAAGGTGTCGAGTATCTCGGCCTCACTGGCCAGACGAAAGCCTTCCAGACCAGGCAGTTTGGCCACTTTGATGTCGTTCAGGTCATGGTCACCACGCACCAGCAACAGCCAGATTTTTGCCACTGTCTTGTCTTTAGCGTTTTCAGTGGCCAGTACTACCGACTTTACGGTGTCGGTGAGCGGGCGCTGAAGCTGCTCTGCCACCAGCTCACATTTGGGCGCATTGGGAGTGGCTGTTTTGTTCAGCGTTTCGTTTGCCTGCCCGCGCGTGGCCACCAGGCACGGCGCTTCTGCCAGCTCAATGTTGGCCGCGTATTGCGATTGCGGGTTGAATACGATGAGGTCTTCACCGGTATCGGCAATAACCTGAAACTCATGGCTGCGCGAGCCGCCAATTGATCCCGTGTCAGCTGCCACGGCTCTGAACTCAAGACCCATGCGCGTAAAAATACGCATATAGGCGTCGTACATGGCGTCGTAGCTGGCTTGGGCTGAAGCTTCGTCACGGTCAAATGAATAAGCATCCTTCATGGTAAATTCGCGGCCCCGCATCAGGCCGAAGCGCGGTCGGCGTTCGTCGCGAAATTTGGTCTGAATGTGATAGAAGTTCAGGGGCAGTTGCCGCCAGCTGTGAATTTCATTGCGGGCGATATCGGTAATGACCTCTTCAGAGGTAGGCTGCAATACAAAGTCGCGCTGATGCCTGTCTTTGATGCGTAGCAGTTCAGGGCCATATTGTTCCCATCGACCCGATTCGACCCAGAGCTCGGCGGGCTGAACCACCGGCATCAGCAATTCTATGGCGCCAGCACGATTCATCTCGTCGCGCACAATGGCTTCAATTTTTTGGATTACCCGCAGGCCCAGAGGCATGTAGGTGTAAATGCCGCCCGCGGCCTTGCGGATCATACCGGCGCGAGTCATAAGCTGGTGGCTCACAACTTCGGCTTCGGAGGGGGCTTCTTTCAGGGTGTTTATGTGGTACTTGCTTGCATACATGGTGAGGATCTCTGCGGATACGTATAATCAATGATAATTGTAAATTCGATTTGAGGTGGCCTATGTTAGACCGTGAAGGCTACCGTCCTAATGTCGGCATTATCCTCGTAAATCAAAAGAACGAGGTTTTTTGGGGCAAACGTATCCGGGAGCACGCATGGCAATTCCCCCAAGGGGGCATCAAGTACGGCGAAAGTCCAGTACAGGCCATGTACCGAGAGCTTCACGAGGAAGTGGGGTTGCTGCCCGAACACGTCCGAATATTAGGCCGGACCCGCGATTGGCTGCGGTATAGCGTGCCGAACAACTTTATCCGACGTGATTCGCGTGGGCACTACAAAGGGCAAAAACAGATATGGTTTTTGCTGCGTATGCTTGGTCGCGACTGTGACGTCAGCTTGCGCGCAACCGACAAGCCCGAGTTCGATGCCTGGCGCTGGAGCCCTTACTGGGTTCCGCTTGATGCTGTCATCGAGTTCAAGCGTGAGGTCTACACCCTGGCGCTCAACGAGCTTTCCATGGTGTTGTTCAAACGTGGCCACGATTCGCGTTATCTGCGTCAGCGCGTTCACAACCAACGTACGCTTGCGCAGCCTAACGGAAAAGGGCATGCGCGTACTATTAGTTGAAGATGAACGCGAAATGGCTGCCTGGTTGGAGCGTGCGTTGGCGCAAAGCGGGTTTTTGCCCGAGCATGCGCCAGACGCCGCTTCAGCTGAGCGTCTGCTTGCGATCAATGACTACGATGCTGTCATCATGGACTTGCGCCTGCCCGACAAACACGGGCTGGTCTTGTTGCGCGAGATGCGTAATCGTGGCGACATCACGCCGGTGCTGATTCTTACCGCACAGGGGGCATTGCAAGATAGGGTGCGTGGCCTCAACCTGGGCGCTGATGACTTTCTTACCAAACCATTTGCACTCGAAGAGCTCGAAGCTCGGGTCGCCGCACTGGTCAGGCGCAGCCGCGGACGCCAGGCTCAGCGTGTACAGTGTGGGTCTCTGCTCTATGACAGTGACAGCCGCGCCTTTATGCTGGATAGCGTTCTGTTGCATCTTACGCCGCGTGAACATGCCGCATTAGCGGTACTTATTACGCGCAGCGGGGCGCCTGTTGAAAAAAACCAGTTATTCATACGTGTTTTTGATCACGACAGTGAGACAAACCTTGATGCAATCGAGGTTGTGCTGCACCGACTACGAAAAAAACTTGCTGGCAGCGATGTGCATATTGTCACCGTGCGTGGTCTGGGCTACATGCTCGAGAGCATAGACGGCAGCCATTAGCGCTATGGCCTGGCACACCCGTCAGCCGCGCGGCAGCATGCACTTCTGGTTACTGGTGCTGCTCATCCCTGGCACCATAATTTTATTGCTCGTCGACAGCTGGAGCGACTATCAGGTGGTCAGCAGGCTTACCCGAGAGGTTTACGACACCGCGTTGCTTGAGCCTGCCAAGGTGCTCGAAACCAGCATCGAGTTTAATTCTGATGGCACGCTGCGTATCGATCCACCCTTTTACGCTCAGGTCATGCTTGAGTCAAAGGCGGGCAATCGAAAATATTTCAGAGTCGAAGAAATCTATCCGCCCGTTCCGAAGCTGGGTGGTATTTCAGCCCTTGGTCTCGAAAACAAGACCTTGCTCGGCATGGAGGGGCTGCCCAAGCCTGAGGCCTTGCCGCAGAAAGAGGGGGTGCCGGTTTACTACAACGGTATGTACCGCAACGACGAAGTACGCATGGTCGGCCTCTGGCGTGACCTGCATTACGAAGGCGGGCACAGGCAAATTCTCGTGCTGGTGGGCGAAAGCCTCAGTCTGCGGCTAGCTACGCAACAAGAGGCATGGCGTCAGGGGCTGTTCCGTGATGCGCGCATGCTAATCGTGGCAGTGCTGCTGGTCTGGTTCAGTGTTGAATGGGCCTTGCAGCCGTTGGGGCGTCTACGCCGTGAAATAAGGGCGCGTGAAGTCGAGAACCTGATGCCGCTTGAAGTCGACGAGGTGCCACGTGAAATCGTGCCCCTGGTTAAGGCCGTGAACCATCATATTGGCTTGTATCGTCAGGTGCTCGACAAAGAGGCGCAGTTTCTGGCAGATGCTTCACATCAGTTGCGCACACCGCTGGCTATTATGTTGACGCAGGCACAGTACGCCCGACGTGAACCGGATATTCTGCAGGTGCGCGAGAGCCTCGATGCAATTGTGCGCCAGCTTGGGCAAACCTCACGTCTCACAGAGCAACTGCTGTCACTGGCAAATGCAAGCGGAAAAATCGCAGCACCACAGGGCAAGGTTGATTTGAATGCCCTGGCGCGCGATATTGTGCTGCAGTATTTGCCGCTTGCGCGTGAAAAGAACCAAGACCTTGGCTGGGCAGACAGCAGTGCAAGCCCGGCCAAAGTACTCATATTGGGAAGCGAGGCCGAGTTGCATGAAGCTATTGCCAACCTGGTGCACAACGCCATTAACCATGCTGGCACTGCCAGCTCTATTACGGTGTCTGCCGGTGTGGAAGGGGGGCGAGCCTGGGTCAGCGTACGTGATAACGGTGTGGGCCTTGACCGCGCTTTACGCGATAGCGTGTTTGCCCGTTTTAACCGTGGCAGTGCCACCGATCGCGGCGAAGGATCAGGGTTAGGGCTTGCCATTGCCTTGGCCTATGCTGAGCGCAACCGCGGCACCATAGAACTGCGTGACGGTGACGCTTCGTCTGATGGCGGTTGCGGCCTGTGTGCCATATTGTGGCTGCCGCTCTGGCAAGCGTAAAAAGCATTACACGGCCAGCCAAACTCTGTCTGCTTTGGCTGGCCAAACCTGACTAGCGCAGGCGCTTGATCAGGCTGGACGTGTCCCAGCGTCTGCCGCCCATGTTCTGTACATCCGCATAAAACTGATCCACCAAGGCGGTAACAGGTACCCGTGCGCCATTGCGTTTTGCTTCGTCGAGCACTAGGCCCAGGTCTTTGCGCATCCAGTCGACGGCAAAACCATGATCAAATTTGCCCTCGACCATGGTTGAGCCACGGTTTTCCATTTGCCAGCTTTGAGCCGCCCCTTTGCTGATGACATCCAGCACCTGCTTCATGTCGAGCTTGGCGGCTTCGCCGAAGGCGATGGCTTCTGACAGGCCCTGCACCAATCCGGCAATGCATATTTGGTTGACCATTTTGCATAGCTGCCCGGCGCCCGATTCGCCCAGCAAGGTGACTGCCTGGGCGAAGTTCAACGCCAACGGCCGGATGGCGTCAAAGTGCTCTTGCTCGCCTCCACACATAACGGTGAGTTTGCCGTTAACGGCGCCCCCCTGGCCCCCGGATACAGGAGCATCGACAAAGCCAATTTCTTTGGCCTTTGCCTGCTGGTATAGTTCGCGAGCCACTTCGGCGGATGCCGTTGTGTGGTCTACAAAAATAGTACCCGGCTGCATACCAGCCAAGGCGCCGTCTTCGCCCAGGACAACGCTGCGCAAATCATCGTCGTTGCCCACGCAGCAAAACACTATGGCAGCGCCTTGAGCTGCCTCGCGTGGCGTACGCGCAGCTTTGCCGCCAAACTCACTGGCCCAGGCTTCAGCCTTACTGAATGTGCGGTTGTAGACTGTTACCTCATGGCCCGCAGCGGCTAAATGACCTGCCATGGGCAGGCCCATGACACCCAGACCAAGAAATGCGACGCGTGTCGTGCTTTGTGGCTCATAACTTCTGGCACTGATGGAAGACATAGGTTTCGACTCCGTTGAAAACAGGGTTTATGGCATACCGTAATAGATTAACCCATGAACTCACGCCCGCAGGTACGCTTGGCCTTCCCGCACTTCCCAGTAAAAAAAGGCCCCAAAGATTGGAACAGATGTCCAACTTTTGGGGTGCAGTTCAATTCATGGTGGGTTTTTTACAGGCCTGAAACTGTAGACGGTTAATCTTCTTCCACAAAGGCCTCGTCACGTTTCTTGCGTATGGATGGCAGGGCCACGATAATCAATAATATCAGCGCGGCAATCAGCAGCGACATTGACAGTGGACGGGTGATAAATGTCGTGTAATCACCTCGAGCCAGCAACAGCGCCCGCCGGAAGTTTTCTTCCATCATGGGGCCCAGGACCAGGCCCAGTAAAAGAGGCGCGCCTTCGCATTTAAGCTTGGCCCACATATAACCGATGAGACCAAACGCCGCCGTGATCCATATATCGAACACGTTGTAGTTCAGCGAATACACGCCAATTGTGCAGAACACAAGAATAGCCGGAAACAAAATGCGGTACGGGACGCGTAGCAGCTTGACCCACAACCCCACCAGCGGCAGGTTCAGAATGACCAGCATCAGGTTGCCCAGCCACATCGACACAATCAGGCCCCAGAACAGATCGGGGTGACTGGTCATGACTTGTGGGCCAGGCTGGATGTTGTGAATCATCATCGCACCAATCATCAGCGCAGTGACGGCGTTACCCGGAATACCCAGCGTGAGCAAAGGAATAAACGCTGTCTGTGCGGCTGCATTGTTGGCCGACTCGGGGCCGGCCAGACCTGCTGGATGACCTTTGCCGAAGCGCTCGGGATTTCTGGATATCTTCTTCTCCAGCGTGTACGACGCAAACGATGAAAGCACCGCACCACCACCTGGCAAAATACCCAGGCACGAACCCAACGCCGTGCCACGCACGCAAGCGGGCCAGGCCTCTTTGAATTCTTGCTTGTTAGGATACAGCGACCCCACTTTGTCAGTGATATCAACACGCTGATCACGCAGTTCAAGATTGCTCATGATCTCAGCAAAGCCAAACACACCCATGGCAACCGCAGCAAAGCTGATGCCGTCCTGCAACTCGGGGATGCCAAAGTCGTAACGTGCAACGCCTGAGTTCACGTCGGTGCCGACCATGCCCAGCAGCAAGCCGAGCAGAATCATGCAGACAGCTTTAGGCAATGAGCCCGACGCTAACACCACCGCGCCGATCAGACCCAGCACCATAAGCGAAAAATACTCCGCCGGCCCAAACTTGAAGGCGACCTCGGCAAGAGGAGGCGCGAAGCCGGCAAGCAGCACTGTGGCAAAACAACCGGCAAAGAAAGAACCGAGGGCAGCAATAGCAAGTGCCGCCCCGGCACGACCATTACGCGCCATTTGGTGCCCGTCGAGCACCGTCACTACGGCAGATGTTTCACCCGGCAGAGCCACCAGAATGGCCGTCGTTGATCCACCGTACTGGGCACCGTAATAAATGCCCGCCAGCATGATCAGCCCCGCCACGGGCGGCAGTACATAGGTAATAGGTAGCAGCATCGCAATCGTGGGCACCGGCCCGATGCCAGGCAGCACGCCGATCAGGGTGCCCAGCAGGCAGCCCAGAAGACAATAAGCGATATTTTGCAAAGTGAATGCAACCGAAAATCCCAGCGCAAGATGTTCGAGTAATTCCATTGTCGATGCTCCTCAATTGCCTAAAAAGGTGGGCCAGAGCGGGAAGATCAGGCCCAGGCCTTTAATAAAGGCCACCCATACAAACAGCACGAGAAACAGTCCCGTGGTGATGGCAATTTTCCAGCTGAATTCGTGGCTGGCAAAGCTACTGAGCACGACCAGAAGAAATACGGTGATGTACACGCCAAGATAATTGAGCAGAACACCACTGAGCGCTACCGCGCCGATGATGATAATGGCAATCTTCCAGTCAAAGTGTTCCAGTTCGGTTTCCTCTGCCTTCTCAGACAGCGCGCTTATGGCTACGATGGCGCCTAGCAGCGCGAGAATTACGCCCAACCAGAATGGAAAATATCCTGGACCCATGCGGGCTGCTGTTCCCATGGAGTAGCTGGTCGCGCCCAACGCGAATCCGGCGCCTATGACGACGAACATGATTCCCGACCAGAAGTTCTGTCGATTTTTGAGCCGCATGTTGATGATTTCTCCCTCACTGCAGATGAAAGGGGCGGGTTCTAATTTGCTCGCCCGAACAGGCAAGCATGTTGGAAACACCCCAAAAAGGTGAGAAATGGTAAAGGACGGTTTCCGCTGTGGATACCCTGATTTCCCCGTAAATATTTAGGGTTTACCCCGAAATCTCGGGCTTGTTACATATCTCCTGCGTCTGGTGTGTGCTTTTGCGCACAGATTGAAAGACAATTGAAAGGTTCTGGAAAGACGCGTGAAAGGTTATAGTCTGGCTTTAAGTTTTCCCTACCCATGAAAGGGTTGGATGGTTTACGATAACGCCCATGTTGCAAGATCTCGACTCTCTCGCCGCCCGTATCGGGCAACTCGTGCAGTTCACTCGCCAGTTGCAAGACGAGCGGGCTGCTATGCAAACTCGTCTGAAAACGCTGGAGCAAGACTGCGAAGCCTTTCGCCAACAGCTGCAGCGCCGTGAAGACGAGTTCTCCGTCGTCACCGAGCGCAATGCCACGCATGAGGCGCAGATTCAATCGCTGCAGGCCGAAACCCAGGCCAGCCATGCGCAGTTGCAGGCTGAGGTGGCACGGTACAAAGCTGACTGCGAAGAGGCCCGTCGCCAACTCGAAGCCAGCCAGGCCGATACATCCCGGCTGCGCCAGGTTGCTGACAAGGCCCGTACGCAGATTGATTCCATTCTTGTGCGCCTGCCCGGCGCGCCCCAGGAGTAACCCATGGAACGTATCGACGTCTCCATACTCGGCCGCGATTATTCGCTGGCCTGCCCGCCAGAGCAAAAAGATGCCTTGCTCGCTGCCGTACGCCATGTTGACCAACGCATGCTAGGTGTTAAAGGTTCTGGTAAAGTATCGAGTAATGAGCGCATTGCTGTTATGGCTGCAATCCAGATCGCGGTCGAGCTTTTATCCATGCGCGCGCCAGATGGCCCATTGGGTGACATTGCACTTGGCGATTTCAAGCGTAGAATTGATGACATGAACGCAACGCTTGATGAAGTCTCCATAAATTCCGTTCAGCAGCGGTAATTCAGCTGCGGTAGTTCTACCAAGGTAGTTCTTCTGCGTTAAAATCCCCTGCACAGTACCAAATTCTGGGTGCGCTGCTAAAGCGGCGCACCTAACCGATTGTCCCTGCAGTGTTCGTGACTTGGCTTTATAAACCTTGAACCAATGTCTTTTGGCATAAGGTTGCTGGATTGACAAGCTGGAGTGCTCTCCTTAACTGGCGAACCCGAAGCTTGACTGAAGGCGACCACCGTGAACCTCCGGTTCCAGGGTGCCGGCCTAGACGGCACATGCGGGGCATTTTTTAAAAAGCTCGTCTTCGGACGAGCTTTTTTCTTTGGTGCGCCCAGCAGGGCGCACCCAATAGTGAGTGCAAGTCCCTTATTCGCCCGAACCGCACGTACGGTGGTGTCAGAGGGCTAAGGGGGGTAACCCCTCACCCTGCTCTCGATGCGGGCTCAGCCTAAGCGCGCCCTTAAGGCAGTACACCCATCTGCAAGTTGATACCCCCCGGTGCAGTCAAGTGCGACGGCATGGCGGGGCAGTCAAAGCCAAGCCAAGCCAAGCCAAGCCAAGCTCAAGTAGTTTAGCGATGAAATCAGCCGCTAACCGATGCAGATACGCATGCTGGGTGCTGAGGGGCAGTCTACAATGACTGACCCTCATCCCGATCAGGAGCCACACATGTACCTGTCACGATATAAATGTAATGCCGTGTTGTCGGCTGTTCTGGCTACCAGTATGTGGGCCGTGGCTGCTCCAGTCGGGGCGCAGCAGAACATAAGAGCTTCTGACTCACAAGCGGCCTCGGCACATCATGCCCGCGATCACAAGTGGCCCCAGGCAACCTTGCAGGCTGAGGCGGTGAGCGAGGTTGCTCACGATACCGTGCGCATTACCTTGGCGACCGAAGTCAGTGATGCGACGCAGGCAGCGGTGGCGCAGACGCTTACCCAGACACTCGACAAGGTTATGAAGCAAGCCAAAGGCAATGCCAAGGTCAAGGCGTTTTCGGGCGATTATCGTGTGTGGCCCATGAACGATAAAGACGGCAAGATCAGCGACTGGCGTGGTCGCGCCGAGATTATTCTTGAATCTAGCGATTTTGCTGAAGCTTCACGCCTTGCTTCAGCGCTGAGCGATCGCATGCCTATCGATGGGTTGGCATTTTCAGTGTCGCCCAAACTTCGAGCGGAGCAAGAAGACGCGCTGTTGGCACAGGCCGCGCAGGCATTTCGTGATCGTGCCCAAGCGCTGGTTACTGCGTTCGGCTATCAAAGCTACGCGATCAAACAGATTGATCTCGGAGGTGCGGGGGTTCGCTTTGAATCAGCGCCCCGCATGATGGCCATGTCTGCCGACAGCAAGGTCGCAGTGCCGCTTGAGCCGGGCACTGAGCGTATTACGGTGACGGTGCATGGCTCGATTTTTTTGCACTCCAATAAAAAATAACAGCGCCAATGGCAATCATGGGCAGCGACAACAGCTGCCCCATTGATAGCCCTCCCGCGAGCAGGCCAAGAAAATAATCCGGTGCGCGGGTAAATTCCACCAAGAACCTGAACGTTCCATATCCCATCAAAAACACGGCACTGATCTGACCGATTGGCCTGGGTTTGCGCGCAAACCACCACAGCAGTGCGAACAACGCAAAACCTTCCAGGCCCATTTCATAAAGCTGCGAAGGGTGTCGTGGAATACCGTCACCGGTCTGCGGAAACACCATGCCCCAAGGCAAGGTAGTGGGGCGGCCCCAGAGCTCACCGTTAATGAAGTTGCCCATGCGCCCCGCAGCAAGACCCAGGGGAATCAGTGGGGCTATGAAGTCGCCAATTTCCAGAAAGGTTTTTTGACGCTTGCGGGCGAACAGAAACAGCACCACGAGAACGCCAATAAGCCCGCCATGAAAAGACATGCCCCCCTGCCACAGATAAAGAATCTCAATCGGGTGAGCGAGGTACTCGTCTGGCTTATAAAAGAATACGTATCCGAGGCGGCCACCGATGACCACACCCAAAACGCTGTAAAAGATGATGTCTTCGAGGTCGCGCAGCGTAAGATCAGTTTTTCCCTGATTAATGCGCCATCGCCCCAGCAGCCATACCAATGCAAAGCCAATGAGATACATCAAGCCGTACCAGTGGACGGCAATCGGGCCTATCTGCAAGGCGATGGGGTCAATATTGGGGTACTGAAGCATGCTTGGTGTCATCCTGTTTGAATTTCGTCGATAATACCGCGATATGGGGCAGACCTCTGGTTATCGGGTAAGGTCCCACGGTTCAACATCAATCAATATATCGAGTGCAGTACTATGTATTCAACCTGGTCTTTTGCGTTGGCAGGAATTGCCACGCTATTTGTTGTGGTGCCAGCCTCCATGGCCCAGCAGCTTTCCGGTGAGGCCCTGGCCAAGGCCAGTAGCTGTCTGGCTTGCCACCAAATAGATAAAAAGCGGGTTGGTCCGCCGTTTACCGCCATTGCGCAGCGGTTTGCTGCATCTGAAGGCGCACAGGCCTATCTTGCCGACACCATACGCAATGGTAGCCGCGGGCGCTGGGGAGCAGTCCCCATGCCCGCTCAGCCTCAAGTCAGCGCGGCTGACGCGCAATTGCTGGCTGCGTGGGTTCTGTCGCTTACTTCGCCAGATACAAAGCAAGCCAAGCCGTAACTCGGGCCCTGGGGCTGCGACGCGGCCAGAGCAACGCTTTACGTTAAGAATAGGTATATGCAGTGCAGGGCAGGGTGGCCGACCTTCAAGTACTTGTACTTCTCGCTGCCATCATCAACTATCGTCCTGAATTCAAAGGAGTGCGTCATGTCTGAAACAGCAATTCTCGGAGGCGGTTGCTTCTGGTGTCTTGAACCTGTATTTAAATCATTGCGCGGCGTATCCGCCGTAATCCCCGGCTATGCCGGAGGGCATGTTCAAAACCCCACCTACGAACAAGTGTGCTCGACAACCACCGGGCATATCGAAGTGGTGCAGGTAACATTTGACCCCACCGTCATCAGCTATGAGACCCTGCTGCAGGTATTTTTTGCGACGCATGACCCAACGACGCTTGATCGCCAGGGCAATGATGTGGGGTCGCAATATGCGTCGGCAATTTTTTGCCAGACTACACAGCAAAAAGACACTGCGCAAAAAGTTATAGACGAAGTGCAGGCTGATCTGAGTGAGCCCGTCGTAACGCGGTTACTGGGCAATGAGCCTTTCTGGCCTGCCGAGCAATATCACCATGATTACTACGCCCGTAATCCTGCTCAGGGCTATTGTCATGTGGTTATATCACCCAAGATGGCCAAGTTTCGCAAGCGCTACGCTAGCCTCATCGCTGCGTAATGTGTGTCGTCTATTCGATTAGCTCTGTTGGGTCTGGATGCCCGCCGTGCGCCAGTTGCCTCGGTCGGTCAGCCACGCCAGCAGCGAGATAATCGCCAGCGTGATGGCAACCCGGCCGACTAACACCACCCACAGGTTTGCGCCTAGCGCCATGATCAGCAACGTGTCTTCGATCAGCGAATGAGACAAACACAGCCACGACAACGCCAGAAACCGCGTGCGCCGGGAGAAGTTTTTCCTTTCAGACTCGTCGATAATCAAGGCGCCGCCATACGACAAACCCAGCAATACGCCTACTGTGGTTACTGGCGCCACTTCCGCACTAAGCCCTGATATACGCAATAGGGGGGTAATGGTTGATGTAATGCGCCGCGTAATGCCCAGGCGTTCAAATGCGTCAAGTACGGCCACCAGCACAATAATAATCAATAGAGCAATGCCCAGTGAGTAGGCGGTAGCCTGCAGCCAACCGAGATAGCCGCCGGCCCCTTGCGTGAACGAAGAGCCGCTTAGCCATGCAAAAGAGACGGGCTCTGAGAGTGCGCCTGTAAAGTGACACGCCCACCCGACTGCCGCTCCGTAAATGATAGCCGTACCAAGGCGTAGCGCTGCCGTTAGCCAGAAACTCGCACCGGCGCGTCGAACAATAGCCTGTTCTACTGGCAGGCCATGCGCAAACAGCATCATGGCGCCCAGAGCACTCATTTGCCCAACTGTCATGTCTATTGATGTAGCGAGCGTGCTCAGCGTGGCAATGCCGCCAAACATGCCGGTAAGCACCGTTGTCGCCCAAATAAGCCCGGCTTCAGGTGGCAGGTTCAACAAACCCATGGCTGGAGTGATGAGCCGGCCCACCAGATCAACCAGGCCAAATTCTTGTGCCACTTTCACGATTACCATCACGGGCAGCATGATCCGGGCGATCGTAATAAACATGCGCCAACTGCGGCGCAGCAGCGTGAGGACATACGTCAACAATCTTGTCTCCGGAGCAATGTATGTGTAGTGACCCGTTATGGTGCGTTTGCAGAAGATAACAGGCTGTTGCCGAAAGCACAGCCTGTTGACGCTTGCAGGGCCACTTCTTATGGGAATAGGGCGATTATAAGTGCTGTGCGATGACAAGCCATACGCTACTAGTCACAGCAGATACCACACACCGGGCACCACAAGACACAAGGCACAAGGCACAAGGCACAGGACACAGGGCTCAGGGCTCAGGGCACGACTCAGGGCACGATTCAGGCACGATGTAATGCCGTGCCCGAGTGCCGCAGAACTTCCGGCACTCGGATCCACTGATGGACGGTATAGACCCGTCGCGTTACTTGTCAATGGCCATGACTTTTGACCTGTGAGGCAGTTTACTTGGCCATTAACACGCTACTTAACCGTCTTTAGCACGCCACGGCGCATCTGATCGAGCTCAATGGACTCGAATAGCGCCTTGAAATTGCCTTCGCCAAACCCCTCATTTCCCTTGCGCTGAATAATCTCAAAGAAAATGGGGCCAATCTGGTTTTCTGTGAATATTTGCAGCAACAGCCCGCCGTCGGGGGCGCCATCAAGCAAAATGCGATTGTGCCGCAGACGGTCTGCATCTTCACCATGGCCCGGCAGGCGTTGGTCGAGCAACTCATAATACGTATCAGGCGTATCCAGGAGCTTCAGCCCTCGTGCACGCAACGCCTCGACTGTTCCATATATGTCATCAGTGCCAAGTGCGATATGCTGTATGCCTTCCCCTCGATACAGATCCAGGTACTCTTGTATCTGACCCTTTTCTTCAGTGCCTTCCTCATTGATCGGGATCCTGATATGCCCGCAAGGCGACGTCATGGCCTTTGACTTCACACCGGTCAACTTGCCTTCAATATCAAAGTAACGAACCTGCCGGAAATTAAACAGGCGTTCATAAAACTCAGCCCACTCATCCATGCGCCCCTTGTGCACATTGTGTGTAAGGTGGTCAACGAGGGTCAGCCCGGCGCCCTTGTGCTCTAGATCTGCCCGTGCCGAAGAGGGATCAACCGGCTCGAAGTCAACGTCGTAAATACTGATGTCGCCGATACCCCCGTGCTCTTGCTTACCGTGCCAGCGATCGACCAGGTAAATAAGAGAGTCGCCAATGCCTTTGATGGCTGGAATATTCAACTCCATCGGCCCGCTACCAGAGTCAAACCCCCACGCACCCAATTCGATGGCGCGTTTGTATGCCAGCGCCGCATCATTGACACGAAATGCGATGGCGCAGATAGATGGGCCGTGAAGTCGCGCAAAGCGCTGCGCGAACGAGTCGGGCTCGGCGTTGATCAGAAAGTTGATGCCGCCCTGGCGGTACAGCGTGACATTTTTGGTTCGATGGCGGGCGATGGCCTTGAATCCCATTGTTTCGAACACCTTGCCGAGTGCGACTGGATCAGGTGCTGTGTATTCAACGAACTCGAATCCAGCCGTACCCATGGGGTTGTCCCAGGGTTCAAAGGTGACACTCATGGTAGGTCTCCAGATGTGATTATTTTGATTAGCGGCACGTGGCGTGCCTATAGTTGAATTCTAAATAAAACTCGCTGGCAGGCGATTGCGAAGATAGCTTGATAATGCGGGGTATACGCTATTTAATTGCTGGAAATTAATATTAGAGACAACTTTATGTCAAAAGATCTGCTTGATCGAACCGATAGGCGCATTCTTGAGCTATTGCAGGCCAACGGACGTCTTAGTAATCAAGACCTGGCGGAGCAGGTGGCACTTTCGCCCAGCCCCTGCCTCAGACGTGTGCGACGCCTCGAAGACGAAGGTTATATAAAAAACTATGTGGCGCTGGTTGATCCTGAAAAAATAGGGCTCAAGCTGCTGGCCTATGTATCGATAAGGCTTAACAAAACCCTGCGTAGCCCGGGCACCGTCTCTGATTTCGCACGTGATGTGCAGAGCTGGCCGGAAGTGATTGAATGTTGTGCATTGTCTGGCGACATGGATTACCTGCTGCGCGTGCAGGTAAAAGACCTGACACAGTTTTCAGCATTCGCCATGGATGTACTAATGCAGCATCCCGCTGTTGTCGACATGCGATCCAGTTTTGCGTTGCAACACATAAAACAAACGACAGTCTTTCCCGTGTAAGGTTTGTTCTATTCGGCCTTGACTAGGCCGCGCTTGGACTCCTCCGCTTTCAGATGGCTTCTACGCTCGATTGCAGACAGTCTTTTATTCTGATCTATACACAAGAGTGAAGCTATATAGATACAGGCAAGCTTCCATGGCTACAGATCAAGCCCCGTCGATGCGGGCGGGGCGATATGGGCCTAGATGAGTTTCGATAGGTGCGGGCGGGGTGATATGTGCCTAGATGAAGTTCGACAAGTGCAGGCGGGGTGATATGGCCCTAGTTGAAGTTTTATAGGTTCGGGCAAAGCGATATAAACTCAACCAGATCTCTATAGATGGTGACGAGGCACTATCGACACCGGCGAAGTTCTATAGATACGGGCGAAGCTATATAAGTATGGGCGAAGCTATCTAGATACAGACCATTCGCTTCTATGTAACAAGCAAAGACTAGAGACAGGCCAACCGCAGACGATTATCCTGCTGATGGCGAGCATATAAAACGAAATTGCCGAGCTTGCTCAGAAACACCTTGGCCCCGCCGCGTTTACCGTCATAGAGTTGCTACCCAGCGAATACCCATCCTACACAAGCTCAAAATCGCACGATATTCCCGCAAACCGCACGCCTCGTCCGCAAATTCCGTCTTTTTTCTAATTAATTTCATTTATTTTTAATCTATTTATTCTCCTTATTATTCATGGGCTTGGTGGTAAAACAGGCGATCTTCAGCGGCAGCCCAGGGCGTTTTTGGGGTAAATCGATTTGCGTGGTTTAAAACGGCTTGCTATAGTCTCGTTCTTCGCAGCACAAACACCTAGGGTTTTCCCGCAGTGTGAGGGCCGCCACTTAGGCAGTTAGGGCGTTTAGTCCGGTGCCAGGGGGTCAGGCTCTCGGTGAGGTGATGGCAGCTTCGAGTTGCAGTGTTCAAGATTCTGTGTTAAACTTCTTGGCTCTGCGTAGAAATTGCAGCAGTTGTTTAGGTCGGTCTTTGAAGGGTGTTTGGCGGGTGCGTAGCGCCGCAGCACGGTTCGAAGCGGGCAGCGGTAAAAACTTCGGTTTTCGCCACCGTCCTCACCGAGTTGACAAGCTTTTAAAACTGCTTCATAATCTCGCTTCTGTGCTGAACACAGCGCCCCGGTTTTTAGGGCAGCGGTTCAGGATTGGGAAGCGGCATTATCAAGTCGTTTTTAGTAGGA
>JACCEP010000019.1 GCA_013416395.1 Alcaligenaceae bacterium | reverse complement strand
CGCGCCAGCGGACAAAACCTAAAAAGGGGTTGGACGCGAAGCGGACAAAACCTAAAAAGGATTTGGACGCGCCAGCGGACAAAACCTAAAAAGGGGTTGGACGCGAAGCGGACAAAACCTAAAAAGGGTTTGGACGCGCCAGCGAACAAAACTTAAAAAGAGTTTGGACGCGCCAGCGGACAAAACCTAACTGCCCCCGGTCATTCTGGAGTGTTTTAAAATGCTTGAATTCGATGAAGCCCAGGCCCGCATGGCCTCGGCCGGTACACCTCCCAACATCACCGAAGTCTGCCCGATACGCAAGGCAAGAGGCCGGGTTCTGGCGCAAACTCTGTTTGCATCGCTGGATCTGCCCCCGGCCGACAACAGCGCCATGGACGGTTATGCTATACGTCTGGCCGATTATGAGCCAGGCAAACCTCTACCCGTACAACAGCGCTGCTTTGCCGGGGTACGCCCAGAGCCACTACAACCAGGTCAATGCATACGGCTTTTTACGGGTAGCCTGATTCCTGAGGGTGCAGATACTGTCGTCATGCAAGAAGATGGCGCAGAAACTGAAGAAGGTTTTACGATCTCAGTCCCGCCTGTACTTGGCGCGCATATACGCCGCCAGGGTGAAGACATTGCCACTGACGCACAGCTATTTGCCAAGGGCACCTTGCTGGGCCCCGCTGAAATCGCCCTGCTCGCTTCGCAAGGATATGCCGAAGTGCATGTTTACCCAACGCTACGTGTGGGCATTCTGACCACAGGTGACGAGCTGATTCTGCCCGGGCAAGAAAGAAGCGATGAAAACATCTATAACTCTAATGGCCCCATGCTGACAGCCATGGCAGAAAACCTCGGGGTCGAGGTTGTACACGCATTGCATGCGCTGGACACCGCCGAATCACTTGATAACGCCTTGTCCACGCTGCTAAATGACTGCGATGTCGTGCTGACCGTAGGCGGCGTGTCAGTCGGCGAAAAAGACTTGGTAAAGCCTGCCATCGAACAGGCTGGAGGCAAACTCGACCTGTGGCGCGTACTCATGAAACCGGGCAAACCCGTAGCCCTCGCCCACATCGGCAGCAAGCCCATTGTCTGCCTGCCCGGCAACCCCGTTTCTGCCTTCGCCGTGTTCACTTTACTGGTCACGCCACTGATTCGCACCATGCAGGGCCGTGCCACCGTGATCCCAGATGTGCAGTTCGGCAAAATTATGGCTGACAGGCCTTTTGAAGAAAAGCGTGAAGAGTTTCTGCGTGTTCATGCCGAGTTCGTGGCCGACGACCAGCCTCGCCTGCGGCCATACTTTCAACAAGGATCAGGCATCATAAGCTCGTTGCCTTGGGCCAGTGGCTTTGCCCGCATACCAGCTGGCACCCGTGTCGATGATGGCACCACGGTGCGCTACTACGACTTGAAACACTGGCTCTCATAAAAAGTGCGCCGGGCTGCAAGGTGCAGCCTGGGCTCACCTGCTCTTCTTGCCTGCGACACATGGTGCTGGCCTCTGCGCCCATGTGTTGGCCTGCCGGCCATATCAGCCGCAGGCGGATACGTCCAACAGCCCTCTCTCACAACACGTGAACTGCCCTCAGGCGGTTTCGGCCTTTATGACGCCCGCATCCAGGAGACAATCTGCCAGTGCTATAAATTGCGACACGGAAAGCTCCTCGGCGCGAGCCGTCGGGGGTATACCCAGCGCATCCCAGTCGATGTGTTCAGCCCAATCTGCCAGCCCACGACGCAGCATCTTGCGCCGCTGAGCAAATGCACGCGCTACGACGCGTGCAAATACACGGTCGCTACGCGGACGTGGCCTGGATTCTGGCAACGGAACCATACGCACAATGGCCGACACCACCCGCGGTGGCGGATCAAACGCTTCAGGCGCAACATCAAACAGCTTGAACATGCGGTAGCGCGACTGCAGCATGACAGACAGGCGGCTATAGTCGCCGGTGGCAGGCTTGGCCACCATGCGGTCTACAACCTCGCGTTGCAACATAAAATGTTGATCGACGACCTGATCAGCACAATCGATTAAATGAAACAACAATGGGCTGGAAATGTTGTACGGCAAGTTGCCCACTAGACGCAAACGGCTTCCGAGCGCAGAAAAATCAGTTTTTAGTGCATCGCCTTCAATAACAGTGATCCGATCAGCCGGATGTTGCCTACGCAGGCGTGCCGCCAGATCACGGTCAATTTCAACCACAATCAAATGATTGAGCGATTGCAGCAGCGGCCCTGTCAGGGCCGAAAGCCCAGGCCCGATTTCAATAACCGTATCATCGCGGCCTGGGTCTATTGCCCTGACGATGGACTCCGTAACGCCCTGGTCAACGAGAAAATGCTGACCGAATCGCTTGCGCGCCTGATGCACCATCGTCTTAACGCCTGCCACTGCTCGATTCGGGATCGAGGCGGTTGTCAATATAAGCATGACCACGCAACTGGCTAAGCCATTCTTCGTACGCAGGCTCGATGCGCCGCTCGAACAGCGTTTTGCGTGCCTCCATACGCCTGAACTCGTCGCCCATGTCTTTATTGCGGCGCTCGATCACCTGAATGAGATGCCAGCCAAACTGCGAACGAACTGGTTCACTGACCTGACCGGGTTGCAGCGCATTCATGGCCTGTTCAAACGCTGGCACGGTTTCGCCAGGTGTAAGCCAGCCAAGATCACCACCCTGTGGCGCACTTGCGTCTTCTGAATAACGCTTGGCAAGGTCTTCGAAGCTTTCACCGTTGAGAATGCGCTGACGCAGTTGTTCGACGCGATCATGCGCGGCCTGATCAGACATGACCTTGCTGATCTTGATAAGAATGTGGCGTGCATGCGTTTGCGTGACGATCATGGGCCCCTGCTGCTGCGGCGTGGGCGATGCATCGGCAATCGTAGGTGGCGCCGCAGGCCTGGCCTGCGGCCGGGCCGACGCGGCACCCTTGGCAGTTACCTTGAGAATATGGAAACCATTAGCACTGCGGACAACTTTACCCACTTCGCCTGCTTTCAGAGACTGGGTTGCCTGCACAAACAGATCGGGCCAACCATCAACGGGGCGCACACCCAAATTGCCGCCCTCAAGTGCCTGCGGGCCATCTGAAGAGGCCGCAGCCACGCCGGCGAAGTCAGCACCGCTACGAACTCGGGCCAGCAGGCCCTCGGCCTTTTGCCGCAACGACTCAACCTGAGAGGCCGTCGCGCCTTCGGGGACGGCTACCAGAATCTGGGCAATACCCAGCATCTGAGGACCAGACTGGGCTGACGCGCGCGATGGCGCAACCGACTGTTGCCTACCCTGTTGAGGTGTACGGCCAGCTTGTCGATCCTGATTTTTCAGAAACGAGTCAATCTCGCCATCGGATATGGTGACAGTACTGTCGACGGCGCGCTGGCGCAGCATATCCATGCGAACCTCAGTACGCACGCTGTCGAGATAGTGGTCCCAGCTGACGCCTGATTTTTCGATTTCGCGTCGCAACTGAGCCTCGGTAAGATTATTGCGACCCGCTACGGCCTGCACGGCCTGGGCAAGCTGCGCCTCGGAAACCCGAATACCCATGCGCTCTGCCTCCTGGCGCTGAAGCTCTTGCGTGATCATGCGCTGCAATACCTGTTTTTGTAACGTTGCCTCATCAGGTACCGGAATATTCTGATGCTGCAACTGCTGTCGTGCAGTCTGCATCTCGGCATTAACCTGCTGCAAAGTAATTACGTTGGTGTTGACGACAGCCGCAATGCCGTCGACAAACTGGGCGCCGGCGGGCTTGACTGCAGGCTCTGCAGGGCTCTTAACAGAAGACGTTGCCGGCTTCGCTAACAGGGAGGTGCCTGGCAGCAATATGGCTCCCGCCAGGGCAACCAAAAAAGACACAATCCAGCGTTTGGCGGGCAGTCTATGCATTATTCATACCTCTCGAAGGTCGTTTTTTCAGATATAGGAGGAGTTACCGGCTCGTATCCGATAACTCTGTCGCTAAGCAGCCGCATTGGGTCGGTACCAAGAGACCCGAGTCCGGCCAGCTCCAGCTGGAAAAATACTGCGGTATTGGTGTCACCGCGGGATACGGCATAGCGCTGAAGCACCATGCGCGCTGTCCAGCAGCAGTCGCCTTTATACTCCAGACCAACAATGGTCTGAGTATTACGCTTTTCTTGTAATGAGTAATCGAAGCGCCCCATGGTATACAGATTGCGGGTCAACGGCCATTGACCCGCCAGGCTAATCTGTTCACGCGTGCGATCATCTTCGGGATCCACATAGACGTCAGGGTTGGCAACCATGAGCGGGTCACGTTCATAACGATACGATACCGACAATGAGGTCAGACGTTTGGGGCTCCAGCGAACCCCTGCCGACATGCGATTGCGTTCGCGCGACTCTGGGTTAAATTGCGCGTCGAACCGCACATTGAATTTGTCGGTTAGCGCAGCACTGGCACCAACAAGATAATCTGACCGCGTGTTTGTGCGGGGTGCTTCTGCGCCCAGAGTGACACGCTGATCCTCAAAGTACAGCCGCTGGGCAGCAGACAGCGACACGCGTTCAAAGCCACTTTCAGCGTCGAGCCAGCGCGATGTCAGACCGATAGTCAACTGGTTTGCATTGGAAATACGATCCCAGCCACCGCTGAAAATATTCTCACCAAAGGCCTGAGCATAATTGAATGAGGCAATGCTGGTGTCATAGATGGGGATATCTGATTGATCCCGATACGGGACATTCAGATAATACACACGAGGCTCAAGGGTTTGAATGGAGTCATTGCCGAACAGCGTGGTATTGCGCTCAAAGGTCATGCCGGTATCAAGCGACATAATGGGCAGCACACGGCTTTGCGAATCTGGACGCCCCACAAAACCTGTATCGGCTCCATACCAATTGGTATTGTACTGGCTCATGTGCAAACCCATCTTGGGCGTTACATACCAACCTGCACGCACAATGGGGTAGGCTATCGT
Source organism: Alcaligenaceae bacterium (assembly GCA_013416395.1). GTDB lineage: Bacteria > Pseudomonadota > Gammaproteobacteria > Burkholderiales > Burkholderiaceae_B > Allopusillimonas. Next base: position 50,301 of record JACCEP010000019.1, on the reverse strand, counting down.
TGTGTACGAACTAAGGCGCGTACCATCGGGTGCAATGTGATGATTGCGCCAGTAATCAAACTTGGACAGTCTGCCCGAATAAAAAGGCATGCTAAAGCGTGTGGCGTAATTTTCAGACACGACATCAAACCCACCCCAGTTATATCGCGCAGCACGCATGTAGAGCTCAGGCAGTTTGTCAAACTGCGGCTGCTCATAGTTGGTGGTTTTATCTTGCAAGGTTTGGTATTTGAATGCCGACAACGAGCCACTGAAATATTTGTAGCCGCTCCAGGTAACGCGCGCCGAACTGGGTAAATAATTGACAGACGCGTCACTCATGCCAAATGACGAGAAATCACGAAAATAATCGTCGTCTGACACACGCCGATAATCGAGATAGGCATTGAACCCATTACCCAGATTCTGTTGGTGCTGACCGAGCAGCATCCAGCGGTCTTCACCAGTAACATGGTCGCGGCCCAGCCAGGTGCCGTCGAGCTGACCGCTGTATTTACGCCCTAGATAGCGAAATTGCCCGCCCAATTGAACACCGCGTTTGCTGAGGTAGCGAGGCGTAAGCGTGGCATCGTAGTTAGGGGCAATATTGAAGTAATACGGTATTGAGAGATCGAACCCACTATTGGATGACGCCCCGTAAGTGGGCACCAGCAACCCCGATTTACGCTCTTTTTTGACCGGAAACGTCAGATAGGGCGAATACAGAATGGGTACTTTCTTGAAGTACAACACGCCGTTGCGGGCGATGCCTTCGTTTTTATCAAAATCAAGATCGACTTGCTGCGATGAGATATACCAGGCCGGATCGGGACAAGGACAGCCAGAGTAATTAACATCAGTAAGTCGCAGCCGGGTGCGGCTCAAGATGTCAGCGTGCGCCGCCTTGCCTGCACCACCCGTCGAACCCAGCCAGAAATTGGGATCAGTAACTTCACCCGTTTCGCTGTTAATGTTGTAGTCGAGCTCTGAGCCCTGCACAATGGTGGCGTCACGCATGATGAGGCCGTTGCCTCGCACACGGGCTTCGCCGGTGCTGCGGTCATAGTCGATGTAGTCGCCCTTTACCACCGAATCAATACGACGCACCTCAGCGTTGCCGGTCATGATGACCTTGCCGCTTTGATCGGTTTCGATCTTGTCAGCAACCAGAAAGGAAGACATTTCGTCTTCATTAATATTTTGGTGCAGATTTAGCTTGGGAGCAACAGTGAGGCCGCTGGAGGTGAGGGACGACAGCGTTCCCGACGCCGGCTGTTGCGCCTGCGCCGCCGGCACACTGCCGAACGCGATTAGAATTGCCCACAAAACCGAACGCACGAGGATCTCGTCTCCTGAAACAGACTATATTTTGACACAACCCCCGACCGCCAGGATTGGCAACCCGGTATTATAGAGAAGCCTTCGCATGCGTGATTAAAGCATGACGCAACGCCTAACGTATTCGTCTACACACCCAATATGGAACAAACCATGACACACGACGCGACCCAGCGTCTTGCTGCATTGCAACAATGGCTGCATGACTTGCCCGAAAGCCTGGGCCTCGCTCCCGAGACGCTGCAACCGGCGTCAAGCGACGCCAGCTTTCGCCACTACTACCGCATCAACGCCAGCCAAGGGCCTGTCATCATCATGGATGCCCCGCCTCCTCACGAAGACTGTAGCCCCTTCGTCGATGTCAGCCAACGTCTGGCGAAGGCGGGCCTGAACGTGCCGAAAATACTGGCGCAAAACCTGGCGCAAGGCTTTCTGCTGCTCTCTGACCTGGGCAATAGTACGTTTTACCAGGCTATCCAGAGCGGGCTACCCGACTCACGCCTACAGGCCATGTATAAGGGCGCCATCGGCGCACTGGTACAGTTGCAGCACGCCGATGCTACCGGCCTGGCATCTTATGACGTCGTGCGGCTGCAGCAAGAGCTTACTGTATTTCCAGAGTGGTATGCGCAAAAACATTGCCAGAGCCAGCTCAGCGACGCCGAACAGACAGCACTGGCCAGCATCTTTGACACGCTGGTACAAGACAACGCACGTCAACCCTCGGTGCTGGTGCATCGCGATTTTCATTCCCCGAACCTCATGGTGGGCCCCGATGACGCCTGCCCTGGCGTCATCGATCACCAAGATGCGCTTTTCGGCCCCATCACCTATGACATCGCGTCACTGGTCATGGATGCCCGCACCACCTGGGAAGAGCCACAGCAACTAGACTGGGCTATCCGTTACTGGGAGGCCGCCCGCGCCGCAGGCCTGCCTGTGGATGACGATTTCGCGGCATTTCACCGCGCCTACGAATGGATGAGCCTTCAACGTAATCTTCGTATTCTCGGGGTCTTTGCGCGGCTGTCGCACCGAGATGGCAAGCATCATTATCTTGACCACATTCCCCGCGTCAGCACCTATACACGGCAAGTGGCCAACCGATACGGCGTATTCCGTCCACTGTTGCGTATTCTCGACAGGCTTGAAAACCATCAAACCACTACAGGCTTCACGTTTTGATGCGAGCCATGATTCTTGCGGCCGGTCGCGGCACTCGCATGCGGCCTCTCACCGACACCACCCCAAAGCCCTTGCTGCCTGTCGGCGGCAAGCCGCTTATCGTCTGGCACATACAGCGTCTCGTTCATGCCGGCCTCACTGACATCATTATCAACCACGCCTGGCTGGGATCAAAAATTGAACAAACCCTGAGAGACGGTTCGCAATTCGGTGCCCGACTACAGTATTCGGCCGAACCCGCAGGCGGCCTTGAAACCGCAGGTGGCATTGCACAAGCCCTTGAATTTTTTCAGGGCCAACCGTTTCTTGTCGTTAATGGCGACGTATGGTGCGATTGGCAACCCTCTGAAGCTATTCAACAGGGCCTGCGTATGCTTACTGAAAATCATCTAGCGTGGCTGCTCATGGCAGACAACCCTCCTCAGCACCCCGAGGGTGATTTCGTTCTGGACGCAGATGGCAGGCTAACCGACAAACCATGCAACACAGCCGACTCGCGCGCTCACGCCCTCACCTTTGCAGGCATTGGTGTGTATCGACCCACTCTGTTCCAGTCTGTACAAAAAGGGGAATTTGCCAAGCTCGCGCCTTTGCTGCGTCAGGCGATGCAAGCGGGTATGGTTGTCGGCATGCGCTATAGCGGCCAATGGGAAGATGTTGGCACCCCGGCACGTCTAGCCTCGTTAGACCGCCGCCTCAGCGCTGGCTAGATATATGGCGAGGCAATCGCCGAATCCCAGTACAGCAATTAACTTTCCACAAGCCCCGCGTATAGACTACCACCCTGCAACGATGAGCTCACGGCTTATGTCCACAGGCGACTCACCTACTGGCCCCGCCAGGAAAGACGGGACACGCTTGGCCGAGCAGCAGCCTCACGTTACACTTTACGGGGTCTCGTACCGTGAAAAACAGCGTGACAATATGTTTCAACGGTATTCATAATGAAACGAGCCCTGCCTGACGCTGTAACACTAACGCATTCCGGGCTATTCTCTAACGTTTTCTTGCTGCGCACATCAATCTGCGCGCGCTTTCAGCAACAAAAGGAATACTCAATTTATGTTTGGTCGTCAGCAACGCCATGTTTTCAAGCCCACCGCTTACGGAGCTACTCGACGTACCCGGCGCATTCCGCGCTGGCTGGTGCTCTTGCTTACAGGCATCGTTCTTGGCGCAGGCGGGCTGCTCTTTCTGCAAAAAAGCTACGGCCCCACGCGCCTCACAGTGGAGCAGTCAGAACAGCTGCACTATGATCTGAACAGTCTGGGCATGGACAAACAGCGTCTGCAATCAGAGCTTACAAAAACCACACGCGAGCTTGCCGAGGCTACAGCCAAGGTTGAGTCTCAGGGAAAATCGCTCTCACAGGCGCAAGCGCAGATCGCAAAACAAATCGGGGACATCAAGATGTTCGCCGAGGCCATGCCCGCAGACCCACGCGGTACATCGCCAGGCATTCGCGCGGCAACATTTGGCTTCGACAACAACAAACTTACATATCAGATTCTGGTCATGCAAGACGCAGGCAAAACAGCGATGTTCAATGGCAATGCCGAGTTTACAGTTGCCGGACGCTACAGCAACGGCAAATCGGGCAGCATTACCTTGCCGCCGTTTGAGCTGGCGTTGGAGCGTTACGTACAAGCCGAAGGCGAACTGGATCTGCCCGAGGGTTTCCGCCCACGTCAGGTCACCGTCAAAATCCGTCGCGATGGTGCTGAAAAAATTGTGGCAACCCGCACCTTGATAGTCTCAAAGTAAAGCACCAAACACTCAGGCTACGTGCTGTAAAAACTCGCGCAAGCGTTGGCTGGGCGGGTTGTCCAGCAATTCGCCCGGAGGCCCATCTTCGGCAATTTTGCCCTGGTCTATAAAAATAAGCCGGGTACCCACTTTACGCGCGAAACCCATTTCGTGCGTCACCACAATCATGGTCATGCCCTCTTCGGCCACATCTTGCATAACGGTCAAAACCTCATGCCGCAGCTCGGGATCGAGCGCCGAGGTGGGCTCATCAAACAGCATGAGTATTGGCCGAATGGCAAGCGCCCGGGCAATCGCCACGCGTTGCTGCTGTCCCCCTGACAGTTCTCCAGGATAGCTATTTACCTTGGCTGCCAGGCCTACTTTGTCGAGCAAGGCCATGGCCTCTTCACGTGCTTTCGTCTTGCCGATGCCACGCGTATGCAGCGGCCCGAACATGACGTTCTCCAGGGCAGTAAGCTGCGGAAACAGGTTAAATTGCTGAAAAACCATGCCCGCCTCGCGACGCAGCTCACGAACCTGTGCGCTCTTGCCACGTACACTCAGGCCATTGACCGTAAGGTCACCGCCTTCAATGGTTTCAAGCACATTAATGCAACGCAGCATGGTTGATTTGCCCGAACCCGAAGGGCCAACAATAACAACGACTTCACCCTTATCGACGGTAAGGTCAATGCCATTGAGTACCGTTGTATCGCCAAACCGCTTAACGACGTTTTTGAATTCGACGATGCTCATACAATTTGCGTCCTGTGTTCAATAACTTTGAGCGCGAGCGCAATAATACCCGTGAGAATCAGATAAATTACAGCCACGGCCCCCCAGATCTCCACTGCCCTGAAATTACCAGCGATAATTTCCTGGCCTTGCCGCGTAAGCTCGGCCACGCCAATTACAATAAATAGTGACGAGTCTTTAAGACTGATAATGCACTGGTTGCCCATGGCCGGAATCATGCGGCGCAATGCAACCGGGCCGATTATGTACGCCAATATCTTGTAAAACGGCAACCCCATGGCCTGCCCGGCCTCTTTCAGGCCCTTAGGCACTGACAGCAGGCCCCCCCGCACAATTTCGGCTATATAAGCGCCCGAGTTGATAACGAGAGTAAAAATGGCGGCCGGTACTGCCTCGATGCGCCATCCAAAAATAAGCGGAACAGCAAAATAAATAAACATGACCTGCACCACAATGGGCGTGCCGCGTATCACCAAAATATACACTTGCGACAGAAAAGACAATGCAGCAGGTATATATGCAGCAAAGCGCCAGATCAAGATAACGGCAATCAACACCTGCATCGCCGCCCAGGCCCAACCCGGCACACTTAATATGGCACCCAGCCAGGCAAGCAGCTTCCACAAAAGTGACAGCACAATCAAGGTGACAACCGCCACAGCGAGGCTTTTCCAGGTGACCTGCACCCGCACATAGGTTGTCGTGACGCCCGTCAGAAAACCTATGGCTGTGCCACCAACGAGGCCCAGTAAGGTAATCTGAATGGTGAGCTTGGTACCTTCCCAAAGGCTGGGCATTGCAGCCCAGATGACAGACCAGTCAAATTCCACGTTAATCGCCTTAAAAAGAGCAGATCAGTTCTGCAGCACCGGTGCTTCTGAACGAAAAACGGCGACCCGGTGTTTTCACCCGATCGCCGTGCAGACAAAAGCAGCTCGATCAATCGACCTTTGCGGCCTTGTCACCAAACCATTTGGTATACAGCTCGTCGTACTTGCCGTTATCGTGCAGAGCCTTGAGCGCCTTGTTTACCGTTGGCACGAGATCGCTACCTTTGGGGAAAGCAATGCCATAGTAGTCGCCACTTTTTAATGCCCCAACAACCTTTACACGGCCCTTGCCACCCGTGTTGGCGTAATACTGCACATTGGGCGTGTCGTGCACAACTGCATCGACGCGGTTTGTCGCGAGCTCGAGAAATGCGTTATCAATGTTGGGAAACAGCTTGAGCTTGGCCTGAGGCACGTTTTCTTTCAGGTAATCGACAGTGGCTGTGCCTATTTTTACTGCCACGGTTTTACCTTCAAGGTCTTTGGCGGTTTTGATGTCGTTGGTCGCGTTATTGACCAAAATCGCCAGGCCGCTTTCATAATACGGGTCGGAGAAGTCAATAACTTTTTTACGATCGTCTCGTATGGTAATGCCGGCCAGCGCCGCGTCAATGTTACCGGTCTGCAGGCCAGGGATAATGCCGTTAAAGTCCATGGGCTGCAGCTTGTACTTAAGGCCAGCCTCTTTGGCGATGGCGTCCCACAGATCAATATCGAAACCGGTGTACTTGCCGTCTTGCTTGAACTCAAATGGCACAAACGCCGTATCGGTCGCAACCAGCAGCTCCTTCTCTTGTGCCGAGACATGCATGGCAGGCAGCGCCATTGCCAGCGTCAAACCGACCAGTACAGCTTTGACTTTATTCTTGAACATAGAGGAGGCTCCTTTGCAAAAAGAGTATGGTAACCGAAAGCCATTTAAGGGCTGGCGGGAAAACCCTGCAAAAAACACCAAAAGCCTGGTCAAATAAGGGTAATCCCGCAATAAAAACAGCATGGCCTGCCATCCGTGGAAGGAACTTCATGCTGTATGGGCAAACTGACACAGCTCGTATACCAGCCACCTTGCCCTGATGGGCAAGGCTAAATTGCCTACTGATTCAATAAAACATCAAAATGCCGGAACAATCGCGCCTTTGTACTGGCTTTTGATAAATTCGCGGGTATCAGCGCTATTCAAGGCCTGGACCAGCTTTTTGACAGCCGGGTCGTCTTTTTTTGCGGGCGTTGTCACAATGATATTGGCATAAGGCGAATCAGCACCTTCGATGAACAACGCATCTTTGAGAGGGTTAAGGCCCGCCTCAAGTGCATAGTTGGTATTGATCAATGCGAGATCAACGTCAGGCAATACACGGGGCAGTGTCGCCGCCTCAAGCTCGCGAAACTTGAGCTTTTTGGGATTTTCGACCACGTCACGCGATGTAGCCAAAATATTGGACGGGTCTTTCAGCTTGAGCAGCCCCTCTTTCTGCAACAACAGCAACGCCCGCGCCCCATTGGAGGGGTCGTTAGGCAGAGCAACCAAGGCCCCTTCTTTCAGGTCAGCAATATTTTTGATTTTTGTCGAATAAGCACCAAAGGGCTCGACATGAACCAGCCCCACGGTAACGAGTTTGGTGCCATGCTCTTTATTGAACGAATCAAGATAAGGCTGGTGCTGGAAAAAATTAACATCGATATGCCCATCGGCAACCTGTTGGTTTGGCTGCACGTAGTCAGTAAACACTTTGATATCGAGTTCAACACCCTCTTTGGCCAATATTGGCTTGACGTGTTCAAGCAGTTCGGCATGCGGAACCGGCGTTGCTGCAACGCTAAGTTTCTCGGCATGAACCGGGCCTGCCAGCACGGCGGCAATACCCAAGGCAAGGGCGGGGACGAATTTTTTGAGCAACATGAGCAACTCCTGAGTGAGCTTATTTGCGGTTCAGCCTGGCGACAAGCCTGTCGCCAAACACTTGCAAAAGCTGAACCATAACAACAAGAATGACAACCGTCACGACCATGACGTCTGTCTGGTAACGCTGATAACCAAATCGCAGGGCCAGGTCACCTAGCCCTCCACCGCCAATTACCCCTGACATCGCCGAGTAACCGACCAGCGCGATGGCGGCGACAATGACGGCCGCCACAATACCTGTGGTGGCTTCAGGCACCAACGCCATCAATACGGTCTGGCGGGAATTCGCGCCCATGGCGCGGCAGGCTTCTGACACACCGGGGTCAAGCTCGCGCAGGACATTTTCTACCAAGCGGGCAAAAAACGGGGCGGCGCTCGCCACCAGTGGGGGGATCGCCCCCTGCACACCCAGCGAGGTGCCTGCCAGAACGCGCGTGAACGGGATCATGACGATGAGCAAAATGAGAAACGGCACGGAGCGCAATACGTTTACGACAAACGAGAGCACATGATAGACCGGTGCGTTATCGAGTAACTGGTGCTTGCTTGTCAGAAACAGCACAATGCCCAGCGGCAGCCCAATGATGATCGTGAACAGCAACGAAAACCCTGTCATCAAGAAGGTATCTACGGTCGCTTCCCAGATGAGCGGCCAGTCTACGTTTGAAAACATCATGCCCTGAGTACCTCGCATTCAACACCTTCGGAAGCAAACAGTGATTCAAGCTGCTGCAACGCCGACGAGGCGCCCTGAGCCGCGATCACAAGCTGGCCATAGGGGGTGCCCTTGATGCTGCCCACCGAACCCTGCAAAATGCTCAGATCAACGCCCAGCTCGCGGCTAACACGGCTTAGCATGGGCTGCACAGTTGCGTCGCCCCGAAAACTAAGCCGCACCAGCCGCCCTTGCACCTGGTGCGCCATATCGCGCCAACCCTCAGCATCAATACCGCTTTCGGAAAGCAGAGACTGAGTAACCGGGTGCTGCGGATGCAGAAAAACATCTAGCACGTCGCCCGCTTCAACAATAATGCCAGCGTCGATGACTGCTACCTTGTCACACACACTGCGTATGACATCCATGCCATGCGTAATGAGAACAATGGTGAGGCCCAGACGCTTGTTGATGTCGAGCAGCAATCGAAGAATCGACTGTGTGGTCTCGGGGTCTAGCGCTGAGGTGGCTTCGTCACACAGTAAAAGCTCAGGGTGGTTGGCCAGTGCGCGGGCAATGCCTACGCGCTGCTGCTGCCCGCCCGACAATTGGCGCGGATACTTGTTGGCATGATCGGTAAGCCCCACCAGGTCAAGCATCTCTTGCGCGCGCTTAATCTGGCTGGCACGGTCAAGCCCTGCCAGCTTAAGCGGAAACCTAACGTTATCCAGTACGGTGCGTGAACGCAGCAGGTTGAAATGCTGAAACACCATGCCTACGCGATGCCGGAAAGCACGCAACTGGGCGTCGTTGTACTGTGTAATGTCTTCACCGCTGACAACAACACGCCCCTGAGTCGGGCGTTCGAGCAGGTTAAGCATGCGAATAAGCGTGCTTTTACCCGCGCCGGAGCGGCCAATAATGCCAAAGATTTCTCCCTGAGCAATAGTCAGGTCGACTCCCGCCAGCGCATGCGAAACACGGCCTGGCGAAGCATAAGTTTTGTGGATGTTTTCTAGGAGGATCAAGATGACAGCTTTCAGGAAACAAGCGTACGCTACAAAAACGCCTGCCTAATTTAACATAACAGATATTATCAAATTAGTAATTGCTTATAGCCCACAGGCATATAAACCGTTGCGGGCATGCCTTGCCAATAAGGCTGCACTTGCATCAGCCGCCCGCTATGCCTATGGTATGCAGTAACGGCGCAACCCATCAAAAAAACATGCATGTAGACTGAGCATATTGCAGGCAAAAAAAAACCAGCCACGAGGGCTGGTTTCCAAAACAGGTTGGTGGGTCGTGCGCGGCTCGAACGCGCGACCAACGGATTAAAAGTCCGGTGCTCTACCAACTGAGCTAACGACCCAACCGAAGAAGCGAGATTATGAACGAATATTTTTCAGCTGTCAAATCAACCTGTGCAAATAGCCCATTTTGTCGGCTGCATATTCTGTCAGACCTGCATTTGGGGGTGGCCGGCATGGCTCATCCTCATACTGACGCAGACATAGTTATCCTGGCAGGCGACATAAGCCGACCAGCCCAGGCTATCGCGTGGGCACGCGATTTCGACCAGCCTGTGCTGTATGTGCCCGGAAACCACGAGTTTTACGGCAGCAATCTTCCTGACACCATCAACCAGTTAAAAGAACTGGCCAGTGGCACGCAGATCCATGTACTCGACAATGACGAAATCATCTTGGGCGGCGTTCGCTTCCTGGGCAGCACACTGTGGAGTGGCTTCAATCTTTACGGCTCAGGGCCACGCCGTGAGCAAGCCATGCAGAAAGCAGTTGAAATGATCCGTGATTTTTCGCGTATTGGCTCAAGCGAAAAAGCTGGCACCACGTTAACGCCTCTTGAGGTGGAGCGCGTCTTCGTAAAAAATTGCCAATGGCTTGAAAACAAGCTATCGCAGCCCCACGCCGGGCCCACTGTGGTCATTACCCATCATGCGCCATCGACGAAAAGCGTGCATCCACGCTTTGAAGGTTCGCTGATCAACTGCTGCTTTGTGTCAGACAGCGACCACCTTATGGGCGCCGACCGCACAGCGCTTTGGATACACGGCCACACGCACGACAGTTTTGACTATACGGTGAATGGCACCCGGGTAGTGTGCAACCCTCGTGGCTACGTACGCGGCGACACAATAGAAAATGCCACCTTCAATCCCACACTAACGATTGATGTACCACTGCAGGCTGCTGTTTTATCATCCACAGACAGCAAGGAAGGCGCCAAGGCATAGTGTAAACAGCCTCAAACCCACCACCACGGCCTTTTCTTAGGCCTGACACCCCTGTCGCAATGCCAGCGCCTAGAGCGCTTGCTGGCGTTGCTGTGAGGGCGTTGCTGTGAAGAGTAATGTGGGAATCGCTGCTGGGATCACTGTAAGGATCACTGCAGGGGATCGATGCTGGAATCGCTGTAGAGGTCGCTGCTAGGATCGCTGCAGGATCCGCTGTAGAGGTCGCTGCCAGGATCGCTGCAGGAACCGCCGTAGCGGTCGCTGCAGGAAAGAGGCAGCTGGGGAGGTCGTCAGCGCTACGGTAACGGCCGTGCCCCCAACACGCATTCAACGTGCGCGTGAAATACGTACCTCAGCACCACGCCGCTTGACCTCAAGCCCCTCGGAAGGCAATATGCGCAGCCCTTCAAGGCCTTTGATATAGCTGGAGCCCTGCATTTGCATAACGCGAATTTTGTTGCGCATGACAACGGGGCTGTGCTCGGGCATGCCGAACATCCATACTTCATCAAGAATACGGGCCGAGTTGAAGTCCCCCGAATGCTGTACGGTGGGGCCAAGACACAGCATATGCCCCTCGCGCCCAAACAGCGGCAAGCTATCAAGCCCTACCTCGGCAGTCCAGGTTGTGCCACCCTCGTAACGCCAGCCGGTGTTCAGATCCCACCATGCGTCGCCAGCAGGCAGATATACCTGCACCTTGTTACCGGGCTGAACCACCGGTGCCACTAGCAAGGCAGGCCCAAGCATATATTGCGTATCCCACTGCTGGGCTACGTAGTCAGTTGGGAAAGCAAGCGCCATTGAACGCTGCACAGGCTGACCAGTGCGCACAGCTTCTTCGATAATGCCCAGCACATAAGGCACCAGACGATATCGCCATTGCAGCCAGTGGCGCACCAGCTCTTGCGTGGCTTCGTCAAAGCTGGATGGCAACAAGCCTGGCAGGGCTTGAAAACTGAAGTTTCCTGAAAAGACACACATGGCAAGCCAACGCACATATAGCTCTGGTGTCATGTCATCAGTGGGATGAACCGCAGAACCCAAGGCATGCATTTGTACAGGCACGCTGCTGTTGCCCAGCGAGAGCGCCGTGCGCAACGTGTGCTCCATGGCCTGCCAGTTATTGCCGGTACGCGGCCCCGTTTGCCACGCAAAGCGCTGAACGGAAGGGAAAAGGTCGGCACTGCAGACCACGCCCTCTTGCGGCGTTTTGTGGCCCGCGACGGCATCAAACAATGCCTGACGTACCAGCATGGGATAAAGCGTGCGCAGCAGCGCGCCGCTCTCACCCCCGCGGGCAGTAATGTCGTCAGGTATATCGAATTGCGCGTTGCAGGAAGGTGCCACCAGACCATCTTCAAAACTCTGACGCTGGCGCTCAACCCACAGCTTATAGACATCTTTGTGAGTGAGGTCGAGCAGACCAAACGGCCTGCCGCCCGTGGCCTCAATGCCTGGCAATACCAGCGCCTCGCTGTCGTCATTTATGAGCAGCCAACCCCGGTCTTCCCAGTCGGAAAACAAATCGGTGTCTGCCAGTACGCCCGGAAACGTAGGCCCGGCCAGCTGCAGAGTGGCTTCTTCACAACGGCCCGCGAGCTCGCGCATGTCAGTGATGCGTGAAGCATCCCACTCAAACGCTGGCTTGTCGGTCTGGAAACCATTGAGCGCAGGCGGAGCAAGATTGACAACATCAAGCCCCCATTGCTGGGTGCGGAAGTTTTGTGCGACCTGAAGAATTTCATCAACCGACTGGCCGCTGGCCTGATCGAGCCAAACCCCCATGAGCGGCAGGCCAGGCTGACCTGCACGGCCAGTGAGCGCCGTATACTGGTTGATGATTTCGGCAGGCTCACCGATAAATATAAACAGATCGAAGATTTCGTCGTGCAGCGTAAGCTGATACTGACCGGCATCGGTCGCACCGAAATCGTGCTCGACGCGCGAAAGCGTGTTCAGATACAACCCCCAGCCACGCGTGCTCCAGACCAATGGTAATGCCCGTGCGGCAGCGTCATCAGTAACAAGATGCGAACCATTGCGATCGAGCTGACCGGGGGACTCACCCGCGCCATAGAGCAGATCGTCGCCATCGAGCTCTGCACAGAACTGCCAGACTGGTGCGTCACCCTCGGCAAGCCCCAATGTAGCCCCATCGACGGTGGAAAACACCAGATCGTCGTTGCGCCATACTGAGATATGCATGGAAGAACGTGTAAGTTCAAGCGCAATATCGCCTTGCTCAATGCGCCATCCCTCGTGAGACAGATCGGTTACTGAGCTGACGGCAAGCTCGCCAACGGCTTCTTCGCGTGCCAGAAGCATTTGCGCCCTGGCTCTGGCGCGAGCATTGGCCTTTTCGGGCAAGAGTTCATCAGGTTTTGCACAACGAACCCGGTAGACCCCCGGAGCATGCGCTTCAATTTGAAGCTGCAGCCCGACATTGCCCGCAGAAAAATCGGCGCGCATCGATTTGGATGACAGGAAGTCCAGGTCGGCAAGTTGCGTCACGTGTTCAAGATTAGACTTGGGCGGCACAGCGCAATCCTCTGGGCTTTCGCCCGTAAAGCATTCAAAAGCCATTATTTTGACGGATTTGAGCTATAAAATAAAATCGACAGTATTCATGCGCCTTTCAAAACGCCTGAAAACTGCCCCGAACAGGAATAGACCTGCAAATTGAATTACAGTAAAGCCTGCTAGCGTGGCGAAATTCGGTGCAAAAGCTCACGTTCCAGCGGCACAGGCTCATTGCCCAGGCGTGCGGCAATAATATCGCCTGCCAGCGCCGCCCAGCTCAACCCCCGCGAGCCATACGCGCAAGTTAGCCACAGGCCGGTCTCCCCCCGTACATCATCCACCATCCCCCGCCGCTGTGCAACATCTTGCACACTTTGAGGTAAAACATTGCACGCCTTGCCAACAACTGGCAGGCGGTCAGAGAGCATTGCACGCCAGCCAGCCCAGCCATCCAGCACACCCGGCATGACCCCCGACGGCGGAAAAGCCTGATTCAGCAAAGCGGCCTGCCTTGCCATCACCTCGCGATGCCCCTGCTCGGTAATGACACTGGCGACAGCACCAGGCTCATACGTACTGCCGGCCACATAACGCCCCTGAACCGACGGCAGACCATAACCTGCACCTGCCACAATCGCGCTCAGTGCGGGCGCATCATCGGCCGGCAGGTAGCTAACCTGGCCTGCCATGGACAACATGGCCGAAAGTAGCGGCGGGAGCGTCTGCCCCGGAATCGAGGAAAACAAACTCGGTACCGCCCGAGCGTTGGCCAGCACCACCTGAGAGGTACGCATCAACAGCCTTTGTTGCGTATCAAACAGCTGCCACATGCCACACGCATCGCGGCGCAGTGCACCGACCGCGCGCGGCTCGCACCGTATGCCTGGCTGACTGAACAAGGCCTCAAGCAAGCGTTCAGGCCTCACAACCTGGCCCCGTTCAAACCAGAGCCCCCCGGCGTCCAGTGACACTCCTACTCTATCAGATGCCTCTTGGGCATCGAGCCAGCGGACCCAATCGGGAGGAAACTTTAAAAATGCGAGCGCCTTGTGACACGTGGTCACGTCTTCGGGTGCTCGCATAATATCAAGTGTGCCGCAGACCTTGGGACGAGCTCCCAGCCCCAAGCCTTGCCATCGTTGCAGCGCGCGCAGGCAGCCAGCGCGACTCAGTCGCGCCCGAAAATCGTCATCACCACTGATGAGAGGGGTAAGCCCAGCAGCCAAATGGCCCAGGTGGCTGGCCCCCAAACCTTGCGCGAAGACGGGGTCAAAGACGGTCACTTCGTGCCCACGCAGGGCGAGCGCCTGCGCCACCCCCGCCCCTGCCAGGCCACCCCCGATGATCGCTACGGGGTCAAGCACACGCTGACCACCTGCCGGACGTCGTATTTCGGGCCTGAGCACTGCAAGCGTCATTTCACGCTTACCGCCAAAGCCTGCCACCTTTTTGACCAGAAAGCCAGCATTGGCAAGGTCACGCCTTACCTGCCCCGCGCAACACCATGTAGCGACCGTTGCGTCTTTATTCGCCATGCGCACCATCTGTCCGAACAAAGCGGGCGACCACATATCGGGATTGAGACGGGGCGCAAAACCATCGAGAAAAAATGCGTCTACACGGGCCGACACTTGACGGGCGAGGCGCTGGATGGGCCCGAATGCGAGGGTGAGCGTAACCGCCCCACCCTCGAACTCAAGCCTGTGCATACCAGGCAGCATCGGCGGCCAGGCTTCGGCTAATTGCGCCGCCAGCCTGCGCTCGGGCCCATCAAGATACGTCAGCAGAAAGCTGCTCATATCAGCACGTGAAAAAGGATACGCCTCAAACGACACCATGTGCAGACGCGCAGGGCGGGCTGGGTCATTACGCCATGCATGCCACAGCATCAGAAAATTATGGCCCAGGCCAAAACCCGCCTCGCAGACGGTAAAGGTGGATTTTCCGCGCCAACGCTCTGGCAGGTCATTGCCGGCGAGAAAGACATTGCGGGCTTCATCCAGTGCACCGGCGCGCGCATGGTACACATCGCCAAACCTGGTACTGAATGGAACCCCATTTTCATTAAACGACAGGGTGGCCGGAATGAGCGGCTGGTAGGAACGAGGCATAAACCTTTGAAACCCAAACTGAATAGTCATCACGTACAATGCGTGGTGTGATTGAGCGCACAGTGCTCATGTCAACAAAGGGCCTTAAACACGATGCAACCAACCCGTCTTCCTCTCAGCGACTGCCTGGACGCCGCCGTTACAGCCGCGCACGCCGCTGCAGCCATTTTACAGGCGTACTCGCATAACCGGGCAGATCTGGTTATCGACACCAAAATGCGCAATGATCTGGTCTCGCAGGCTGACCGCGAATCTGAAAACGCCGTCATCGAAATATTGCGCCAGCGCACGCCCGACTATGGCATCGTGGCCGAAGAGAGCGGTGGGCAGACAGCAGGCCTGGCGAGCTGGTATATCGACCCGCTTGATGGCACCACCAACTTCTTGCATGGCATTCCGCAATATGCGGTGTCCATTGCACTGATTGCGCATGCAGGCACTCTGGTCGATGGCGACGAGCCTCTTGAGCGCGACACGCCCGTTATAGGGGTGGTATACGACCCCAACCGCGAAGAGCTTTTCACAGCAATGTACGGCGTAGGCGCGTGGCTTAATGAACACCGCATCACGGTGTCAAACGCAAGTTCGCTGGCAGAGTCGGTCGTGGGTACGGGTTTCCCGTTTCGCGATTTCTCGTTTTATGATGAGTACATGCCCACACTGCATCATGCCATACGGCATACACGTGGTGTACGGCGTCATGGTGCCGCAGCGCTGGATCTTGCCTGGGTAGCCTGCGGCCGATACGACGGCTACTGGGAAATGGGTCTGGCCCCGTGGGACGTTGCCGCTGGCACTGTTATCGTGCGCGAGGCGGGTGGCATATGCGAAGATATCCGCCATCAAGACTCATGGCCCATCAAAGGCTATGTCTATGCAGGTAACGAGCACACGGCACCGGCTCTTGACGCCATGATCCAGCCTCACATGAAAAAAATCTAAAATACCGATTTAGCTCGCCAACGGTTTCACCCTGACAATACATAGGACACTTGGCCATGAAACTTGCTGAAACTATCGTTGGATGGAAATCCGAAATTGCTGCCATACGCCGCGATATACACGCACACCCCGAACTGGCTTACGAAGAAGTCCGTACTGCCGACCTTGTAGCCTCAAAGCTTGAGTCCTGGGGCATCACCGTTCATCGTGGCCTTGGCGTAACAGGTGTAGTGGGCGTCATCGAAGGCAACACCCAAAATGGTTACGCTCTGGGCTTGCGCGCCGACATGGACGCCCTGCCCATGCAAGAGGCCAACACCTTCGAGCATGCCAGTAAGTTTCCAGGAAAAATGCACGCCTGTGGCCACGATGGCCATACCGCCATGCTGCTGGCTGCGGCACGCCACCTGGCCCAACACCGTGATTTCGACGGCACTGTCTACGTTATATTCCAGCCTGCCGAAGAAGGCTTCAGCGGCGCAAAGGCCATGATCGACGACGGTTTGTTTACCCGCTTCCCCATGCAGGCCGTTTTCGGCATGCATAACTGGCCTGGTATGCCGGTAGGCACGTTTGCTCTACGCCCAGGGGCCATGATGGCGTCCAGCAATACGTTCGAAATCCGCATTGAGGGCAAAGGCGCCCATGGCGGTATGCCCAACCTGGGCAACGACCCAGTCATGGCCGCCGTGCAGCTGGCACAAGCCCTGCAAACCATTATTTCACGCGAGCTCGACCCACTCGACAATGCCGTTCTCAGTATCACGCAAATACACAGCGGTTCAGCCGACAACGTCATCCCTAACGAGGCTTTTCTGCGCGGTACAGTACGCACTTTTTCAGAAGCCGTGCTCGATCTCATCGAAACGCGCATGCGCGACATCGCCACGCTGAGCTGCCAGGCCATGAAATGTTCGGTCGACTTTGCCTTTCATCGCAAGTACCCCCCCACTCTCAACGAAGAGGGGGCCACGGCATTTTGCGCCCAGGTCATCGAAAGCATTGTCGGTAAAGAGCATGTCAGACAGTCAATCCGGCCTTCCATGGGCGCCGAAGACTTTGCGTTCATGCTTCTGGAAAAACCGGGCTGCTATGTATGGATCGGCAACGGGGACGGCGACCATCGCGAAGGTGGTCACGGCCTGGGCCCCTGCATGCTGCACAATGGCAGCTACGATTTCAACGATGACCTTATCCCGCTAGGTGCCACGTATTGGGTGGAACTGGCCCGCCAATGGCTGGCAGCACAACCCGCCTGAGCACCGTAATTTATGGAACTGCGACGTTGAATACCGAGAACCACGACACTACATTACCCCCACCCGAGCGGCGCGCCATACTGCGCGTCATGCCACAACCCTCTGATGCCAACCTCCATGGAGACGTCTTTGGCGGGTGGATCATGTCGCAAGTTGATATCGCCGGCTCCATACCGGCCACTCGCCGTGCAGGCGGGCGCGTCGCTACCATCGCCGTTAACTCATTTACGTTTAAACAGCCCGTATTCGTAGGTGATCTGCTCAGCTTTTATGCCGACATCATCAAAGTAGGCACCACTTCAATCACGATTTCCGTTGAAGTGTATGCCGAGCGCCAGCGCATGGAAGCCGAAGTCGTCAAAGTAACCGAGGCTATTCTTACCTACGTCGCGACCGACGACCAGCGCAAACGCCGCGCCATTCCACCTGTTTAAAGCAAGGCCACACATGCCGGATCCCCAGCAACGGGCGGAAAACGTCCCGCTCTCCATTCCGCGCCGTCTCGAGCCTGAAGATGCACAGCTGGCACTGCAAGAGCTGCAAACCATCCTGAAGCGTCAAGATGTTGTCGAATCGCTCGCGCAGCGTCACGAGTCCGACGACAAATCGCATCAGCTCGGAGGCCTGCTGCACAAGCAGCACGAAAACGAGATCCGGGCGATTATCAACGATCTGCACCCGGCTGACATTGCCTTCATTCTCGAATCGTTGCCGGTGCAGGAGCGACAGGTTGTATGGCAACAGGTCAGTGCCGAACATGACGCCGACGTCCTGCTCGAAGTCGATGACTGGGCCCGCGAGTCACTCATCGAATCCATGGACCACCAAGATCTGGTGGCCGCCACCGGCACCATGGATGCCGATGAAATCGCTGACCTGGCGGCAGACCTTCCGCCCGACGTCATTGCCGAAGTACAAAAAGGCCTGACTGAAGGCGAACGCGCGCAGTTACTCGAAGCCATGGGTTACCCCGAAGACACGGTCGGGGCGATCATGGAATTTGAAATGGTCAGGGTGCGGGAAGATGTATCGCTCGAAGTGGTGCTGCGCTATCTGCGCCGTCTGCAAGAGCTGCCCGACCACACTGACCAAATCTTTGTCGTAGACCGTCAGGACAAGCTTCAGGGCACGCTGCACCTGACATCGCTGCTGGTCAAAGACCCAGAAACACTGGTGTCGTCAGTTATGCTTACCGATTACCTGACGCTCAATCCGCTCGACTCCGACGCCGACGCAGCAGGCGCCTTTGAGCGCTACGATCTGGTGTCCGCACCTGTGGTGGACGATCAGGGCCGGCTGATCGGCCGCGTCACCATTGCCGACGTTGTTGACGTTATCCAGGAAGACTCACAAGAGCAAGCACTGTCGCGTGCAGGTTTGCAAGAAGAAGACATCTTTGCCCCTCTAACCGACGCGCTACGCAACCGTGCACCGTGGCTGTTTATCAACCTGTGTACCGCCTCTATTGCATCGCTGGTCGCCTCACGTTTCGAAGGTACGGTTAGCCACATCGTGATTCTTGCCTTCCTTATGTCCATTGTGGCAGGCATAGGCGGTAATTCGGGCAACCAGACCATGACCATGATTATCCGAGCACTCGCTGTGGGACGCGTAACAGGCTCAAACGCGTGGACACTGGTCAAGCGCGAGCTAATCGTTACCCTGCTGGTTGGTCTGTGCGGCGGTCTTGTCGCCGCCGCCTTCGCCTGGGCTATCTCTGGGTCAGCAGCTATTGCCGGCGTCATGATGGCGGCTATGGTATGCAACATGCTGATCGGTGCGACGCTGGGTGTTTTAATACCCATGCTGCGCGACAAGTTTGGCAAAGATCCCGCTATGGGCTCATCGGTACTGCTTACCTTCGCCACCGACTCGCTGGGCTTTTTTATATTTCTGGGGCTAGCGACGATATTTCTGATTTAAGTGTATCGGCTTCGCGCTGAAGCGCACACTTAAATCAGTCGCACGCTCCAACATGCAAGCACTCAAGCAACCGGATAATCATTTGATCAGGCTATAGCCGGCCACCAGATGTTTGCATTACCAGGCACCTGCTCCCGCGCGCGACAGGCCATGCCATTGAGGGTTCAGTACGTCGGACCGTTCTGTGGAACGACCCTCGCTGCCCTGTTGCACGCAACATCGCACTGAGGCGCCTCAGGAGCGGCTCAGTGCCGCGCCTGAGCACAATGTTTACCCACCGGCACGCTTGCCGTATAAATTGCAGCCAACGCCTGAAAGACGGGACATGCCTCGCATCATCAAGACCACGAATACCCGCCTTGAGTGATGTACTCAAAACGGGTCGCGTGGTTGATTTGCGCCTTAAGCCAGGCGCCCGTGGCAATGCTTGTACTTTTTGCCACTTCCGCATGGGCATGGGTCGTTACGGCCCACTTTTGCGGCCCCGGCAACACCTGCTGCAGCACCCGCCGCTGCGCCTGCACGGCCCTGGGCAGAGTCTTCAGCAATACCTGGGTCTTCGCCACTGAGCGCCGCATCATAATCGGAGTGATGGTAGCGTACATTATCGAGAGCGGGCTCGGCTTCTTCTACCTCAACCTGCTCGCGCGACTGAATACGCACCGTCATCAAGGTTTTAACGACTTCGTCGCGCACACGGTCAAGCATGGCGGAAAACAGCTCAAAGGCCTCGCGCTTGTACTCTTGCTTAGGGTCGCGCTGCGCATAGCCGCGCAAATGTATACCTTGCCGCAGATGATCAAGTGAGGAAAGATGGTTGCGCCAGTGCGTGTCAATGGCCTGAAGCAACATGGATCGCTCAAACGGCGCCCAGCCCTCTTTGCTTACCAGGTCAACTTTGGCCTGATAAAGACGATGAGCCTCGGCCAACGTACGCTCGAGCAGATCGTCATCGGTAAGATTAGGCTCTTTCTCGAGCATATCGAGCAACGGCAGCGAAATTTGCCATTCAGACTCAAGCACGGCCTGCAGTCCGGCGATATCCCATTGTTCTTCGACCGAATCGTTAGGCACAAACGCCCTGAACTGATCAGAGATGGCGGCCATGCGCAGGTTTGCGATGGTATCAGAGACGTCTTCAGACTCAAGCACTTCGTTGCGCTGCGTATACAGCACCTTGCGCTGATCATTGGCGACATCATCGTACTCAAGCAGTTGCTTACGCACGTCAAAGTTGCGAGCCTCTACCTTGCGTTGCGCAGACTCGATGGAGCGCGAAACCATTTTGGCCTCAATAGGCTCGCCTTCGGGCAGACGCAGACGTTCCATAATGGAACGCACACGGTCACCCGCAAAAATGCGCATGAGCGAGTCTTCAAGAGACAGATAAAAACGTGATGACCCTGGGTCACCCTGTCGCCCTGCACGTCCGCGCAACTGGTTGTCGATACGCCGCGACTCATGGCGCTCGGTACCAATAATGCGCAGCCCACCTGCAGCCTTGACGGCCTCATTGGCCGGAGCCCATTCTGACTTGATCGCCTTCGCGCGCTCTTCTTTCTCGGCATCGCTCAGAGATTCGTCAGCCCATATGAGCGCTACCTGCTTCTCGACGCTGCCGCCCAGCACAATGTCAGTGCCTCGGCCAGCCATGTTGGTTGCAATGGTGATATGGCCGGGCTTGCCAGCCTCGGCGACAATTTCGGCCTCACGCGCGTGCTGCTTGGCGTTTAGCACTTCATGGACCAGCCCTTCTTTCTGAAGTTGAGTAGAAAGGCGCTCAGAGTTTTCGATACTGGTGGTACCTACCAGAACAGGCTGGCCGCGCTTATGGCAATCTTTGATATCGTCCAGAATCGCGTGGTATTTTTCGTCATCAGTCTTGAATACCTGATCGTTCTGGTCATTGCGAACCATTGGACGGTTGGTGGGGATAATGACGGTTTCAAGTCCGTAGATTTCCTGAAACTCGTAGGCTTCCGTGTCAGCCGTACCGGTCATGCCGGACAGCTTCTCGTACATGCGGAAGTAATTCTGGAAAGTAATGGATGCCAGCGTCTGGTTTTCGTTCTGGATCTTGACGCCCTCTTTAGCCTCGACCGCCTGATGCAGGCCATCAGACCAGCGTCGGCCTGCCATGAGACGCCCGGTAAATTCGTCAACAATGACGACTTCATCGTTTTGCACCACATACTGCTGATCACGGAAGAACAACGTGTGGGCACGTAGCGCCACCATAAGATGGTGCACCAGCGAAATATGCCGCGGGTCGTAAAGCGACTCGCCATCTGGCAACACACCAATCTCGGCCAGTACCCCTTCTACACGTATCTGGCCCGCCTCAGACAAAAACACCTGCTGGGCTTTTTCATCTACCCAGTAATCGCCTTCTGGCTCAGGTTCTTGGGGTTTAGGCTCGGCAGCCATGCGTTTGAGCATGGGCGGCACGACGTTAAGGCGTATATACAACTCGGTATTGTCTTCAGCCTGCCCTGAAATAATGAGCGGAGTACGCGCCTCATCGATAAGAATGGAGTCAACCTCATCGACGATGGCATAGCTAAGTGGGCGCTGGCGACGATCTTCTGCGCGGTATTCCATGTTGTCGCGCAAATAATCAAAGCCATATTCGTTATTGGTGCCGTAAGTAATATCGGCCTGATAGGCTGCCTTTTTTTCGTCGTTTTCTTGCTGCGGAACGACCACACCCACTGACATACCCAGGAAGTTGTAAAGCCGACCCATCCACTCTGCGTCACGCCTGGCGAGGTAATCGTTAACCGTTACAACATGCACGCCTTTACCGGTGAGCCCGTTCAGGTAAACAGCCAGCGTCGCCATAAGCGTTTTACCTTCGCCCGTGCGCATTTCGGCAATTTTGCCATTGTGCAGGGCGATGGCACCCATCATCTGGACGTCGAAATGCCGCATGCCGAACACCCGCTTGCTTGCCTCGCGCACCACAGCGAAGGCCTCGGGAAGCAAGTCGTCAAGCGAGGCCCCCTCTGCCAAGCGCTGGCGAAGCGCCGGCGTTTTGCCAGCCAGCTCCTCGTCAGACAGCGCCTGCATGGCAGGTTCAAGCGCGTTGATCTGCGCCACCTGTCTGCGAAATTGCTTGAGGATGCGGTCGTTGCGACTGCCAATCAGCTTTTTGAGCAAAGAAACCATTCTTGTGTCGTCGATGCCGGCACGCCCGTCACGGCGCAACCTTGCATGCTATGTCAATGGGTTGGCGGAAGATTCCGCAGGAAAACGCTACAGTTTAACGCAGCTGCGGCACATTGGCTTTTTTGCTGTCAGAGACACTGGCCACCATAGGGGCAGAATCTTCTTGCGAAGGCAGAAATAGCGTGGGATCTAGCGGATGGCCGGCCATGCGCACTTCGAAGTGCAAATGCGGGCCTGTGGAACGGCCTGTGGAGCCAACCCGTGCAATCATCTGACCTTTCTCGACGAGATCACCCTGCTTGACGTTAACAGAAGAGGCATGCGCATAACGAGTAACCACACCATTGCCGTGATTGATTTCGACCAGTTTTCCGTAGCCTGATACATAGCGGGCCTCGGTAACTACCCCGCCGGACGCAGCGTGAATGGGAGTGCCACGTGGAGCCGCAAAATCAAGCCCTTCGTGCATAATGTGGCGGCCACTGATGGGATGACGGCGCCAGCCAAACGATGAGCTCAGGTAGGGGTAATCGACCGGCATGATATCGGGCAGGCCCGCTTCAGCGCCCATACGCTTGGTGAGCACCAGATCAAGCATGCTGAACCAGTCTTTCTGCTCGGAGAGCTGATGGGTTAATTCGTCTAGCTGACGACCGAGACCCTCTGCACTCCAGCTAATTTCGGCAGGCCTTGCCCCAACTTGGGTGGGTATGCCAGCCTGTATGTCGTCCATGATGACAGGCTCGTCAACGACAGGTTGGGCCAGGCTGGTGAGTATTTCGGGGTCGGTGTACGAAACCCCGGCCGCATCCGCAACACGCTTACTCAGGCCATCCATGGCAATAAGCTGCGCTTTGAGATCGCCCACTTTGACAGCGAGCTGATTGACGTTTTCGCGCACATAGGCAGAATCTCGTGAGACCTGATCGCTGATGATGCGCTCTTGATGGGGGCTTAACATGATCTGGTCGGTCTCAGCCAGGCGTGACTGAACCAGCGCGCCTGCTGCTGCCGAAACACCCATGGCAGTAATGGCCGCCAGCGCAATGAATACGCGCCGCAAGCCGTTAGGGTTAGAATGAACTGTACGATTCCGCATAAACAGAGATCTCTTTCAAAAATATTTTGACATGACGCGCATGCCACGTTCTTCGTCTGCAACCGCCGGCCACAAGGCCAGCCCCGCTTCGCTGGCACTCAGCTGGCTGGGCAGCGACCAGCATGGCGCGAGCGTGCTCGCCATGGCGCGCAATTTGCTGGCAGCCGAAGAAGCGACAAAAGCGGTGCTTCCACCTGCGCTGGCAGCGGTTTGCCGGGTAGCCCGTATAGACAGACAGCAACTGACGCTGGCAGTTCCCAGTGCCGCCTACGCCTCAAAGCTCAGACAGATGGCACCACGCATCATACATTTGCTGAACCAGAAGGGCTGGAACCTGGAAAATGCACAAGTGCGCGTGCAGGCCGCGCTGAACCAGAATACGACAACGGTACTTGCACGAGAGGCCGTACCGCTGGACGAAAACGCTCTACAGGCCTTCGACACATTAAGAAGCCAGTTGCGACCAGGGCCGTTGGCCGATGCAGTAAGCCGTTTGCTGGCCCACCACAGAAGCTGACCTCAGGCCAGTTTCCATTCGTAGCTGAATGCCTTGGGCGCTGACTCGGCCGAAGCATAGGTAACGATTTCCCAGGCATCGCTCTGGGCCAGCAGCGCACGCGCCAGCTGGTTATTAAGGCCATGCCCCGACTTGCAGGCTACGTAGCGTGCAACCAGAGGTTTGCCAATGAGATACAGGTCGCCAATGGCGTCAAGTATTTTATGCTTTACGAACTCGTCATCGTAACGCAGGCCGTCTGAGTTAAGCACACGGAATTCGTCCATAACGATGGCGTTATCAAGACTACCGCCGCGAGCCAAACCGGCAGCCCTCAGGGCTTCGACCTCGTTGACGAAGCCGAATGTACGCGCCCGTGCGATAGACTTGACGTAAGAATCTTTCTCGAAATCAACCTCAGCAAAATTGGCTGTGGAGTCAATGGCTGGATGATGGAAGTCGATGGCAAATGACAAGGCAAAGCCGTCGTAGGGTTCGAGCCTTGCCCATTTAAGGTCGTCGCCCTCACCTTCACGTACCTCGACTGGCTTTAGGACGCGCAAAAACTGTTTGGCCGCCGCCTGCTCTTGCAGACCTGCTGAACGCAACAGATACACAAATGTACCTGCACTGCCGTCCATGATAGGTACTTCTTCGGCGGTAAGATCAACGTGCAGGTTATCGACACCCAACCCGGCCAACGCGGACATTAGGTGCTCAACCGTTGAAACACGCACATTACCTTTTTGCAGCACCGACGCCATACGGGTGTTACCCACCTGATCAGCCTTGGCCGGCAGGTCGACGATTTCGGGCAAATCAATGCGATGAAACACAATACCCGTATTGGGCTCAGCGGGGCGCAGCGTAAGCTCGACCCTACGGCCTGAGTGCAGGCCGACGCCTTTGGTACTGACGGGCTGTTGTATGGTGCGTTGACGTAGCATGATCGGTTTTCACTGTGATGGCGCCCGCAAAAAACTGGCACTTTTCATTAAAACCCAGTGTAACCGATCCTAGGGTTAACCCATAACTATACTTGTTTCAGTCGGCTTCAATGGACGGAGAAGGCAATTCGCCCTTTTCTGCGATGGATTCGCGGTACTTCAAAGGACGTGCCCTGGACAAAATGGCTTGACATGGCACAGGGACCACTCAGCGCAACGTTCAGTAACATGTGCACGACGTATATGCGCGACGGCACACCTCCACTGGGGTACGGAGGTGTGCCTGCCGGGATCTTGACGGCGTACAGCCCGTCAAGAATGAGAGAGGCTGGATCTTGCCGGGCGGTGGACCGGCAAAATCAATATCAGTCGGCCTGCTTGCGCAGAAACGCGGGGATATCGAAATGATCCATGCCAGCGGTTTCAAGAGCCCGTACCTGCGCCGAAGCCTGGCCACGGGGGTTGCGAATGACAGCAGGTACATCAGTGTTGAAGTCATAGCCGCCGGACACTGACATATTGTCGGTGCCGGTGCGCAGATCTTCGTTGGAATGCGCTACCAGTTGTGGGCGCGCCTGGGCGCGCCCAAGGCCTGTGGCCACTACGGTGACGCGCAGGTTCTCACCCATGGCCTCGTCGTACGCAGTACCGAAGACGATAGTAGCGTCGTCAGCTGCGTAGCCACGGATGGTATCCATGATTTCACGGGTCTCGCGCATTTTGAGTGTGCGACTGGCAGTAATGTTAACCAGCATGCCACGCGCACCATGAAGGTCAACACCTTCGAGCAGCGGGCAGGCAATTGCATTCTCAGCGGCAACACGTGCACGATCGACACCCGAAGCAATCGACGTTCCCATCATGGCCTGGCCCTGCTCGCCCATGATGGTCTTGACGTCTTCAAAGTCGACGTTGACATTGCCTTCAACGTTAATGATTTCAGCGATGCCTGCGCAGGCATTGTGCAACACATCGTCAGCCGACTTGAAGCAGTCTTCTTGTGTTGCGTCGTCATCCATCAAATCGTACAGATTTTCGTTTAACACGACGATTAAAGAATGCACATGCTTGGACAGCTCGGTAATACCCTCTTCTGCCATCTTCAGGCGC
Source organism: Alcaligenaceae bacterium (assembly GCA_013416395.1). GTDB lineage: Bacteria > Pseudomonadota > Gammaproteobacteria > Burkholderiales > Burkholderiaceae_B > Allopusillimonas. Next base: position 24,071 of record JACCEP010000019.1, on the reverse strand, counting down.
TTGCCACCTTCAAACGAGAAAGGCTTAGTGACCACACCAACCGTCAAAATCCCAAGCTCTTTGGCCACTTCAGCGACCACAGGGCCAGCACCCGTACCCGTGCCACCACCCATACCAGCGGTAATAAACACCATGTGCGCACCGTTCAGAGCGGCACGAATTTCTTCGCGTGCAGTTTCAGCTGCAGCACGCCCCTGCTCTGGTCGCGCACCTGCACCCAGGCCAGTGCGGCCAAGGCGGATTTGCACTGGCGCTTCAGTGGTAACCAGCGCCTGCGAATCGGTGTTGCAGCAGATAAAATCCACTCCCTGTACACCAGATCGAATCATATGCGCCACGGCATTGCCGCCTGCGCCGCCCACTCCGACCACCTTGATAACGGTGCCGTTTGAGCTCGTATCGAGCATTTCAAAATTCATCATGACTGACTCCCTCACAGATCCAAAGAAAACATAAAACCCAAGAACAAATCCCCAGTACTACTTACTTATTGTCCGGAATGACTTCAAACGAAATGCCAACGTAAAATTGCTCGCACCTGGATTGAAGCGTTTCCGTGAGCAGGCTTATCCCGCCTGTCAATCAGAACCACCACAGCTCTAATTCATAAACCACTCTTTCATGCGTGCCAGCAGGGTCTTGAAACTGCCCTTTTGCTGAGCGACCTTGCGCCCACGGGCGCGCTGCAAACGAGCCTCGGTCAGCAGGCCCATTACCGTGGAAAATCGCGGATTGTGCATAACATCGGCCAGACTGCCTTCATAGGCAGGCACTGCCACACGCACAGGTTTCAAAAATACGTCTTCGGCCAGCTCGATAATGCCTGGCATGAGCGCCGTGCCTCCGGTAAGCACCACACCGGAGGCCAGCAAATCTTCGTAGCCAGACTGGCGCACAACCTGCTGTACAAACGTAAACAGCTCTTCAATGCGCGGCTCGATCACGGCACCAAGCGCCTGCCGCTTGACCTGTCGGTTGGGCCTATCCCCGAGGCCAGGCACTTCAATAAGTTCATCTGCGCCGGCCAGCATCTGTTTGGCAATACCAAAGCGCAGCTTGATTTCTTCGGCATCAGGCGTCGGCGTGCGTAACATGGCGGCGATGTCGCTGGTGATCTGATCCCCGGCGATAGGCACGACAGCGGTATGGCGTATGGCTCCACCCGTAAAAATGGCAATGTCCGTGGTACCACCACCAATGTCGACAAGTACGACGCCCAGCTCTTTCTCATCCGAAGTAAGGCAAGCCAAGCTGGAGGCCAGTGGTTGCAAAATAAGGTCTTGCACTTCGAGACCGCAGCGACGCACACACTTCACAATATTTTGTGCTGCACTGACCGCGCCCGTTACGATGTGCACTCGCACCTCGAGGCGAAGGCCGCTCATGCCGATAGGCTCGCGAATGTCTTCCTGCGAATCGACGATAAACTCCTGCGTCAAAACATGCAGCACCTGCTGGTCGGTCGGAATGTTGACCGCCTTGGCCGTCTCAATGACGCGCGCCACGTCGGTTGCCGTAACCTCTTTGTCCTTCACAGCCACCATGCCGCTGGAGTTAAAGCTGGTAATGTGGCTACCTGCAATACCGGTGTATACCTCACGGATTTTGCAGTCAGCCATGAGCTCAGCTTCTTCGAGAGCACGCTGAATGGAGTTGACGGTAGACTCAATATTTACCACCACCCCCTTGCGCATGCCCTGGGATTCATGCTGACCCAGCCCAAGCACTTCGAAGCGTCCTTCGGGCAAGATCTCAGCCACTACGGCCACCACTTTACTGGTGCCGATATCGAGTGCAACAATCAGGTCCTTGATGTCACGGGTCATAGTTTTCAGTGCTTTGTAGAGGTGTTTGGAACAGGGGCCAACGTTATGGCGAAACCGTTGGGATAGCGTAGATCTGCCGTGCTGATGGTGTGCCCTTCCATTCTGGGGGCCAGCCGAGGCCAGACACTGACAAATCGTTCAATTCGGGCTGCAAAGGGCAGCGCGCCGGCGCGCCCGTGAGGGTCGGCCACGTCGGCAGCGGGGTCACGCCCAAGGTTCAGGCGCATGCCGTCAGACAACTGCACTTCCCATGCGTAACGCGGGCTCAGCGTGACTTCTTCAACGCGCAGGCTCAAAGGTGCAAACCAGCGCGCAATTTCAGCGTACCTTTGCACAACCAGGCGCTCCGAGCTCTCGGGACCGTTCAGCTGCGGCATTTGCGCGTCATCCGGCAACTCTCCCTGATTGGCGACAAACGCTTCGCCCCAGGTATTGATCATCTCGTTTTCATTCCACAGCGCGAGAGGCTGTTGCTCTTCAATCTGCACGCGCAAAGTATCTGGCCACACCCTGCGAATGCTGGCATGGCGCACCCATGGAACCGACTCAATCAGCTGCCGGGTTTCATCGAGGCTGACGAAAAAGAAGTTGCCGGCCAGCTTGCCCGCAATCGTGGCACGCACACTGGCAGGAGAAACGAATGCAAGCTTGCTCGCCTCTTCTACAGGCTCAATCTGCAGCCGCGAGATCGCAAAATAGGGACGTTGCGCAATCCACGCCACAATACCCGCCAGCAAAGCAAACACCGCCAGCAAGGCCAGCGTATTTGCAATGAAGTTAGTCAGGCGAGCGTCTGAAAACACGTCAATATCCCCGATTCAATTAGCAGACGGCGTGCGAACTTTGCAGCTCGCCGTCGATAAAATTTCGACACATAGGTCGGCATAGCTCATGCCAGCCCTCTTTGCTGCCATAGGCACCAGCGAATGCGAAGTCATCCCGGGCGAAGTATTAATTTCAAGCAGCCAGGCCTTGCCCCACTGATCCAGCATGAAGTCGGCCCGCCCCCAGCCTTCACAACCCAGGGCCACATAAGCCTGCTCTGCTACACGCAGAATGGATTCAGTCAGGGCAGAATCCAGCTCCGCCGGGCAGACATACTGCGTTTCATTCGACACATACTTGTGCTCGTAGTCGTAGTTGCCATCAGGCGCAATAATTTCGATGACAGGAAGCGCACGAACCGATTTGCCCTTGCCCAGCACCGCCACGGTAAGCTCGCGCCCATCGATAAACTGCTCAGCAAGCACCTCATCGTCGTAGCGGGCAGCAAGTTCATACGCGCTCTGCAGCGCTTCGACCGTTTCAACCTTGGTCACACCAAGTGTTGACCCCTCGTGAGGCGGCTTCACGATCAAAGGCAAACCAAGCTCACGCGCCACGGCTTCAGGGTCTGATTCGGCAGTCAGCGCAACATAGTTCGGGGTTGGCAAACCCGCCTGCAACCAGATCTTCTTGGTCATGATCTTGTCCATGGCCAAGGATGAGGCAAGCGTGCCACTGCCTGTATACGGCAGCCCCATCAACTCCAGCGCCCCCTGCAGAGTGCCGTCTTCACCATGGCGACCATGCAAGGCGATGAACACGCGATCAAAGCCCGCACTGATAAGATCAACCAGGGTGTACCGGCCCGTGTCAAACAAGTGCGCATCAATACCTTTGCTGCGCAAAGCCTCGTGCACCCCCGTACCCGACATCAGGGATACTTCGCGTTCGGCGGAACTACCGCCATATAACACACCTACGTGACCGAATTCTCCGATCATGCTGCCTCTCCCAGCTGAGCAGGCACTTTACTGACCGAACCCGCCCCCATAATGATCACCACATCGCCATCGCAAGCAAAACTACGGATGGCCTGCGGCATATCTGCCACGTCTTCAACAAACACGGGCTCAATCTTGCCGGCCACACGCAAGGCGCGCATTAGCGCCCTTCCGTCTGCGGCGATCAGTGGCTTTTCTCCGGCGGCATATACCTCGGTCAACAAGACCGCGTCAGCCAGCCCGAGAACCTGTACAAAGTCTTCAAAGCAATCACGTGTACGCGTGTAGCGATGTGGCTGAAACGCCAGAACAATACGGCGATCAGGCCAGGCACCGCGCGCGGCTTGCAGCGTGGCTGCCATCTCGACGGGGTGATGGCCGTAATCGTCCACAACCGTGAACCGGCCGCCCCCCCGTTCAGCGGAAACATCAAAGTCACCCACTTGGCTGAAGCGTCGGCCAACACCATGAAAGGTTTCCAGCGCCTGTGCAATTGCGCTGTCAGCAACACCAAGCTCGGTAGCCACCGCAATGGCAGCGAGCGCATTAAGCACATTGTGCCGTCCCGGAAGATTCAGACACACCGACATAGGAGGCAGTGCCCCCATCGCCCCCTGACGCTCGACATCAAAGCGCATCATCGTCCCTTCAGGGCGTACGTTGATGGCCCGCACTTGCGCATCACTGTCAATGCCGTATGTTGTTACAGGACGGGATATAAACGGAATAATCTCTCTGACATTGGCATCATCCGCGCACACCACTGCCGAACCATAGAACGGCAGGCGTTGCGTGAACTCAATGAATGAACTCTTAAGCCGGGCCACATCATGACCATAGGTATCCATATGGTCCATGTCGATGTTGGTAATAATGGCCATTACCGGCAGCAGGTTCAAAAATGAGGCATCAGACTCATCCGCTTCCACAACAATGTATTCGCCCTGACCAAGGCGTGCATTGGCACCTGCCGAGTTCAATCGCCCGCCGATCACAAAAGTAGGGTCAAGATCACCGGCAGCCAGTACGCTGGCAACCAGGCTGGTCGTTGTCGTCTTGCCATGCGTTCCTGCAACGGCAATGCCGCGCTTCAGACGCATTAACTCAGCCAGCATGAGGGCTCGCGGTACCACAGGGATGCGTGAGGCGCGTGCAGCAAGCACTTCGGGGTTATCACCCGCAACGGCTGTGGAGGTAACAATGGCGCCCACACCTTCAATATTAGCGGCATCATGCCCAATGACAATGCGTGCGCCCAGCTGCGCCAGCCTTCGGGTAATCGCCGTTTCCTGAATATCGGAGCCACTGATTGCATAGCCAAGGTTAAGCAACACCTCGGCAATGCCGCTCATACCAGAGCCGCCAATACCCACGAAATGTATGCTTTGAATTCGGTGTTTCATGCCTGTCTCCTGACAGCTTGCTCACATGCGTCGGCGATCTGGCTGCAGGCATGCAGGCAGGCGTGCTCGTGCGCATGGGCCGCCATCGCAGCCAGTTCTTCGCGTGTAACGTTGCCCAGCCATTGCGCCAGCCATTCAGGTGTTAGTGTCGACTGAGAGCACAACAACCCGCCGTGGCAATCGCTGAGATAGCGGGCATTGGCAGTTTGGTGATCATCAATCGCATGCGGAAGTGGAATAAACAATGCCGCAACGCCCACGGCCGCAACTTCGGCAACTGTCATCGCTCCGGCACGGCAGATTAAAATATCGGCATCAGCCATGGCCTGAGCCATGTCATCAATAAAGGCATGGCAATCAGCCTCGACAGCGGCAAGCTTGTACGCTTCGCGCAAACCCGACAGATGTTGCTCACCTGCCTGATGCGTAATATGTGGACGAGCCTCGGCTGGCAATAACGAAATCGCTTTGGGCATGACGACATTTAAGGGCTTGGCACCCAGGCTGCCGCCCACGACCAGAATACGTAGACGGCCCTGCCGCGCACCATAGCGCTGGGCCGCAGGTGCTATTTGGGTAAAGGCTTCGCGCACCGGATTGCCCACCATGACGGCACCCGGCAATGCACCCGGAAACCCCACCAACACCTTGTCGGCAAATTTGGCCATCCAGCGGTTGGCCGTGCCTGACACTGCATTCTGCTCGTGAATGACCAGCGGAATCCGACGCAATGCCGCCATCAGGCCACCAGGAAAGGCCACGTAGCCTCCCATGCCCAACACGACATCAGGACGCACCTTGGACAACGCTGCGCGGGCCTGCCAGCACGCATGAAGAAGCGTAAGGGGCAATTTGAGCAAACCAGTAACGCCTTTGCCTCGTACGCCGGCAAAACGCAACGGCACAAGGTCAAACCCTTGGGGAGGAACCAGCCGGCCTTCCATGCGGTCGGGATGGCCCAGCCACTGCACGCGCCAGCCTCGGGCTTTCATCTCGTGCGCCACGGCCAGGCCCGGCATAATGTGCCCGCCCGTGCCACCCGCCATGATCAGTAAGGTACGTGCGTTCATGTGCGTTTCCCTCGCATGAGATTACGATTTTCGTAATCAACGCGCACCAGCAGAGCCATGGCCACCAGGTTCATGACGATGCCTGTGCCACCATAGCTCACCATAGGGAGCGTCAGGCCTTTGGTTGGCAACAGCCCAAGGCATACACCCACATTAATAAACGTTTGCACACCAAACCACAAGGCAACACCCTGCGCCACCAGCCCGTTGAAAATACGATCCATGGCGATGGCCTGACGCCCAATCTCGAAGCCACGCCAGATCAAAAACATGAACACGGCAAGCAGGCACATCAGCCCGACAAACCCCAACTCTTCACCAATGACTGCCACGATGAAGTCGGTATGGGCTTCTGGCAAATAGTGCAGCTTTTCAACGCTGGACCCCAAGCCCACGCCAAACCACTCGCCACGGCCAAGTGCAATCAGCGAATGTGACAACTGATAGGCGCTGCCGTATGCATTTTCAGGGTTCCACGGGTCCAAATACACAAAGAGCCGCTCTCGACGCCAGGGCGACAACCAGATCAACAGCAGAAAGCTGCCAACCAATATAGTCAGCAGCATAGAAAAAAGCTTGCCGTTAATGCCACCAATAAAAAGTATGCCGACCGCGATGGCAACAATAACCATGAACGCGCCCAAGTCAGGCTCAAGCAGCAACAGCATGCCAACCACCGCCAATGCGCAGGCCATGGGCAGAAAGCCGCGCAGAAAGTTCTGCATGTGCTCTTGCTTGCGCATTGTGTAATCGGCCGCGTACAGCAGCACGCCAACTTTCATCAGCTCAGACGGCTGGAAATTGACGGGACCAAAAGGAAGCCAACGCCTGGCACCATTCACTTCGCGGCCTATCCCCGGTATCAGCACAACCACCAGCAGCAACAGGCAGAGTATGAACAGGGGCGCAGCGAAACGCTCCCAGAACTTCATCGGCAGGCTGAACGTGACCAGTGCACTTAACAGCCCCACGACAATAAACATCCCGTGTCTCAGCACGAAATAATAACGCCCATAGCTTTCGTAGCGGGGGCCATCGGCCAGGGCGATAGACGCCGAATACACCATCAAAAGCCCAAACACCACAAGAGCACTGGACATCATCAACAGCGGGACATCCACGCTGGGCATGGTAGTGCGCCCGGGTCGAACCGCATTCACGCCAGAGGAAAAATCGGCAAAAAGGCTCATGCCACCTCTCCCCGGCTCAAGGCCAGTTCCTGAACCTCATCGACAAAACACTGACCACGATGTCCATAATTTTTAAACATATCCATGCTTGCGCAGGCGGGCGACAGCAGCACCGTGTCGCCCTCGTGGGCTAGGGCGTGCGCGCGCACAACGGCTTCCTGCAGAGATGCGACGTGTTCCATCGGAACTTCAGCCTCAGCCAGAGTCTGCGCCAAAAGCCCAGCATCTTGCCCCAGCAAGACGACTGCACGAGCGTGTTCACGCGCAGGCTTGATCAACGGCGAGAAATCTTGCCCCTTACCCAATCCACCGGCAATAAGCACCACAGGCGTGTCCAGGCCTTCAAGCGCAGCCACGGTTGCGCCCACATTAGTGCCTTTGCTGTCATTGACGAAATCGACGCCACCCACTGTACGCACGAACTCCATTCGATGAGGCTCACCACCATACTCGCGCAAGGCGCGCAGCATGCCAGCCCACCCCAGGCCTATACTGCGGCCCAGCGCCAGCGCAGCAAGTGCGTTCAGCATATTGTGCCGACCACGCAGGTGCAGTACGTCACCAGGCATAAGCCTGCTCATACGCCCTTCAGCCCGCTGCAATTCGGCCTGTGCCTTTTTACGCCGCGAAGACGTGACAGGCATGTCAAAATCAGCCGCTTCCGCAGCAGCAAGCCATTGCACACCATTGCTGTTCTCAAGCCCAAGATCACCTTCAAACTCTGGCACGCTGGAGCCGAAGCTGCGTACGTAAGCCCCTCGCACATCAGACACCATGGCAGACACAAGCGCATCATCGCGATTAACAATGGCAATACGCGTCATTTTCAACAAACGCGCCTTGGCGGCTACATAGGCTTGCATGCTGCCATGCCAGTCAAGATGGTCTTGCGTCACATTGAGCACCACCGCTGCATCGGCAGCAAGTGAAGTGATCGCGTCAAGCTGAAAACTAGAAAGCTCAAGTACCCATACATCGGGCAACGATCCGGTTTGAATGGCGTCTGCCAACGCTGTCAGAGCCGCAGGGCTAATATTGCCCGCAGACCTTGCGGTCAACCCACTGGCCTCGACAAGCTGGCGCACCATGGCGGTTACTGTCGTTTTACCATTGGTACCCGTAACGGCCAGCACCTTGGGCTCGTACCCCTGATTAGCCATATCAGCAAGCGCACGCGCAAACAACTCAATCTCGCCAATAACCTCAATGCCGCGTTCGGCAGCCTGCGCAAGCAATGTCTTGACTGGCTCGTGCGACGGCGTCAGCCCTGGGCTCAATACGATGGTGTGAACCTCATCCAGCGCCTCGTCGGTGAACGCGTCCGGCCCTAACCCGTATTCGACCTGAGCGGCCTCGCACCCGTCCTGCAACGCCTGCAGGCCACCCGGTTGTGCACGCGTGTCGAGCACTCTGAGACGCGCCCCATGACGCGCGCACCACAATGCCGCCGCAACACCGGTTTCGCCCAAACCCAGAATCAGGGTCAAGCCATCGATACGCACGGAGGGGATGGACATGATATTCATCGCAGTTTCAGACTCGCAAGACCAATGAGCACGAGCATCATGCTGATAATCCAAAACCGGACCACAACCTGGGTTTCTTTCCAGCCGGAGACCTCAAAATGATGGTGCAACGGGGCCATACGGAAAATACGTCGCCCCTCTCCATATCGTCTCTTGGTGTACTTAAACCAAGCCACCTGCATCATGACCGAGAGCGTCTCGACAACAAATACGCCACCCATAATAAACAGCACGATTTCCTGGCGGACGATCACAGCGATTGTTCCCAACGCGCCGCCAAGCGCCAGCGCACCGACATCACCCATAAACACCTGGGCCGGATAGGCGTTAAACCACAAAAATGCAAGACCTGCGCCGGCAATGGCCGCACATAGCACCATAAGCTCGGATGCACCCGGTATGTACGGAAACAACAGGTATTTGGAATAATCGACACGTCCCACGACATAAGCGAAAATTCCCAGCGCACTACCCACCATGACGGTCGGCATTATGGCAAGGCCATCAAGCCCATCCGTCAGGTTAACGGCATTGCTTGAGCCGACAATTACCAACCAGGTCAGCGTGGCAAAGCCAAAAGCGCCTAGCGGATAACTTACCGATTTGAAAAATGGAACAATCAAGTCGGCACGGGTGGGCAGTTCCATGGTGAAACCACTCATAACCCAATCACGAAACAATGGCCACAGCTCAGCATTGGCAGGCGCCGACACCGCAAAGGTGAGGTACACCGACGCGATAAAGCCAATTAATGCCTGCCAGAAGAATTTGCGTCTCGATGACATCCCTTCGGGATCGCGGTTGACGACTTTTTTGTAGTCATCTACCCAGCCAATCCAGCCAAAGCCAAATGTCACCAGCAGCACCACCCAAACAAAACGGTTGGTCCAGTCAGCCCACAATAAGGTGCTGACGCCAATAGAAATAAGAATCAGCGCTCCACCCATGGTGGGGGTGCCGTTCTTTTGCAGATGCGATTCAGGGCCATAGGCACGCACCGCCTGACCAATCTTCAATTCGGTCAGCTTTCGAATTACGCTCGGGCCAGCAAACAAGCCAATCATCAATGCCGTCCCGCAGGCCAGCACCGCCCGAAATGTGATGTATTCAAAAACCCCAAATGCGCGAATATGCGCATCCGACAACCATCGTGCCAGTTCAAGAAGCATGATGGGCCCTCCCTTGGGTTGGGGATAGTTTTTCTTCTAACGCCGTAATGACGCGCTCCATGCGCATGCTTCGTGAACCTTTAACCAGAATATTGGCCGGGAGCTGCAACATCAAGTCTTGTGCAAGCTCCTCGACGGAACCATACCGACGAGCGGCGGGACCAAATGCTTCAACCGCATGAGCGCATGCATCGCCATAGGCAAGTAAAGTGTCTATACCCTGCTCGCGCGCATAATGCCCAACCTCTGCATGCATGGCTGGCCCGTTATCGCCGACCTCTGCCATGTCGCCCAGCACCAATGCTTTGGTGCCTGCAAGACGCGCCAGTACATCAATGGCCGCACGTACCGAATCAGGGTTCGCGTTATACGTGTCATCAATCAGACGGATATTGCCGGGAAGCGATCGCGGTCGCATGCGCCCGGCCACTGGGCTAAATGTTTCAAGCCCCTTGACGACGGCATTCAACGAAAAGCCGGCCGAAATAGCACTGGCAGCAGCAGCTAAGGCATTTCGCAGATTGTGCTCACCTGGCGCGGTCAGCGTGAGTAATGCACTGCCCGTAGGCGTGCACAGACGGAACCGAGTGGCATCAGGTGCTTCGACAATCTCTTCAGCGAAGACATCGCACGCGGCATTAAGCCCAAAACGCTGTACCTGACGCTCCGTCGCCATCTCCTGCCACAAACCGGTATAAGAATCGTCTCCCGGGAACACAGCGACGCCATCGACGCCAAGGCTTTCCAGCACGGCGCCATTTTCCTGGGCAACCGCTTCTACGGTGTGCATAAATTCCTGGTGCTCGCGTTGTGCATTGTTGACCAGTGCTACCGTGGGCTTTGCGATCGCTGACAGCACGGCAATCTCACCCGGGTGATTCATGCCCAGCTCGAAAACAGCGGCCTGGTGGCCAGCTCGTAGCCGCAACACGGTCAGCGGCACACCAATGTCATTGTTCAAGTTGCCAAGCGTGGCCAGGCTTGCAGCCTCACCAAGCGCTACTCGAAGAATGGACGCAATCATTTCCTTGGTCGTGGTTTTTCCATTGCTGCCAGTGACCGCTATAACGGGCAGATCGAACTGTGCACGCCACGCCGTCGCCATGCGAATCAAGGCTTGGCGCGTATCGCCGAGAACGACCTGTGGCAGCGCTATAGCCGGGTTGCTGACTTCGACTATGGCTGCGCGCGCGCCAGCGTCGGCGACTGCTGCCAGATAGCCATGCCCGTCAAAGTTTTCTCCCTTGAGGGCAACAAATATCTGGCCAGGCGTTATCGTGCGTGAGTCGGTAGAAATACCGACTTGCTGCCCCGATCGCCATGTGAGCGCTGCACGTGCCCACTCTCTATCATCAAACGGCGTTCGCACACCGTTTACTTCCTGGTAAGTTTCATGGCCTTTACCGGCGACAAGGATGACATCTTCTGGCTTTGCCTCCCAGATTGCCATCATGATCGCTACAGCCCGATCACTCATAGCTCGCGGCCGTGCAGACATACCGGCAACAATGTCAGCAATAATATCTTTCGGGTTTTCACTGCGAGGGTTGTCGTCTGTCACGATAACCACATCAGCACCCTGTTCGGCGATACGACCCATTATGGGGCGTTTGCCTGCATCACGGTTTCCGCCGCAGCCGAAAACGCAGACCAGCCTGCCTGCACGCACGTCAGCCATAGGGCGAAGCGCCGCCAATGCGCGCTCCAGCGCGTCAGGCGTGTGCGCATAATCAACAAGCACCACTGGCCCGACATTAGCTCGTCGCATATCTGATTCAACAGCGGCAACCTGCGGCGCAGCGGCATCTGTGACAGACCGGTCAGGTACAGCCATTACAACTTCCAGACGCCCGGGCACAGCGCGCAGAGCAGGCAAAGTACGGGCGATACGTCCGATACTCCACCCCAGCTCCTTCAACACGCCGGCGACCAAAAGCAGATTGGATACGTTGTGTTCCCCCACGAGGCGCGTAAGTATCTGCGCACTTCCCTCGGGCCCCACCAGCGTGAACACCTGCCCGTTACCCGAGGGATGGAGATCTCGCGCATACAGAACGGCCGTAGGCTCAACAACAGAATATGACCATGCCAGATCCGGCGACAGCGTAGTCAGCAACACCTTGCCCGCATCGTCGTCAGCGTTTACCAGCACGCGGCGCAACCCGGGCTTTTTGAACAACAAAAATTTGGCCTGCCGATAGTTGGCCTCGGTTTGATGGTAATCGAGATGATCACGTGTCAGGTTGGTGAAGGCGGCTATATCAATTGCCACGTCATCCAGCCGCCCCTGGTCCAGGCCTATTGAAGAAGCCTCCATGGCCACAACGTGCACCTGAGCGTCACGCAATTCAGCCAGACTACGGTGCATGGTAAGCACATCGGGGGTGGTCAACACCCCACCCAGGCTGGACCCATCTGGGAGCAACACACCCAATGTGCCGATGCTGCCACATGCTACGCCATCGGCATTCAGGGCGGCGGCTAGCCACTGCACGCAGCTAGTCTTGCCGTTGGTGCCGGTTACCGCAACAATCGTTAAAGCGGCGGAAGGTCGACCGTACCACTGGTCTCCCACTGCCCCCAGCAAATCGTGCAAGCCCGGTACAGACAGCCATGGCACCGACGTCGTCAAAATAGGGGCGGCGTCGTCAGACTGGACAACAATTGCGCTGGCCCCCTGAGCGACCGCCTTCTCGATGAACGCACGCCCGTCGGTTGATTTACCTGGGCATGCAAAAAACACATCGCCAGCCCTAAGCTGGCGGGTATCCAGGCACAAATCAGCCTGTCGGGCCACATGCTGTTCAAGCCAACGAATAATGTCGTGCGCGTTCATCGGGGAGCCACCTCGTCAGGCCCGAGTGCCACCAATGACTCGATAGGTGCGTCGGGCTCCACGCCCATACGGCGCAGCACGCTAGACACGACCTGTGAAAACACCGGCGCTGCCACACGACCGCCGTAATAGCCTTTGCCATGGGGTTCATCAAGTGTGACCGCAACCACAATACGGGGGTTGGATACGGGCGCAAAGCCCACGAAAGAGCTGCGATAAAGCGACCGGCTGTACTTGCCGTTAACAATTTTGCGCGCTGTACCACTTTTGCCAGCAACCCGGTAGCCTTGCACCTGAGCCAGCTTGGCACCTTCAGGCCCAGCCGCCGCTTCCAGCATGGCACGAATCTGGCCCGCGATTTCCGGACGATAGACCTGCACACTGGTTGGCTTGCCCTGGCGCTTCAGTAACGTCAGCGAAACCATATCACCGTTACGCGCAAACACAGTGTAAGCGTGCGCGATCTGGATCAGTGACACTGAAAGCCCGTAGCCATAGGCCATGGTCGCGCGCTCAATGGGTCGCCAACGCTCCCAAGGCCGCAGACGGCCCGACGCGACGCCCGGAAAATTGGCTTGCGGCGGCCGCCCGAACCCCAACTCGGTGAATCTGGTCCACATTTCTTCGGACGTGAGCTTCTCGGAGATCATGGTCATGCCGATGTTGCTCGATCGCCTCAAAATACCCGCTACGTTCAGCGTGCCATTACGGCTGACGTCACTGATGGTGGAGCCTTGATAGCGGTATTGCCCATTGCCCGTATTGAACAGCGTAGAGGTCGTAATACGTTTGATATCGAGTGCCAGCCCCGCCGTAAACGGCTTCATGATCGAGCCAGGCTCAAATGTGTCGGTCAGTGCACGGTTACGCAGCGCCGGGCCTTTACGGTCACCGCGATCATTGGGGTTATAGGTAGGCAGATTAACCAGGGCCAGGATCTCTCCGGTCTGAACATCAATGACAATGCCGGCACCAGCACGCGCATTGTGCTCTTTCAAGGCCTCTTTCAGCGCGGTGTAGGTGTCGAACTGCATGCCCGCGTCAATCGACAGCATAAGATCTTGACCGTTGACGGGCGGCACAATGGCCTGTACATCTTCCACGACCCGCCCAAGACGATCTTTGATGACGCGGCGGGAACCTGGCCGCCCTGACAAGGCCTCATTGAAGGCAAGCTCAACCCCCTCTACGCCATTGTCATCAATATTGGTGAAGCCGATGACGTGAGCCGCGACCTCACCCTCTGGGTAAAAGCGACGCATCTCGGCCTGCTGATGAAACCCGGGTACTTTCAGTGCGCCAATCTGCCCGGCGACATCCATGGAAACCTGTCGCTTGATATAAACAAAATTTTTCTCTTCGCCTGCGATACGACCTTTGATGTCTGCCAGCGACATATCAAGCAGCGCGCCCAGCTTGGCAATTTGCGCGTCAGATGCGTTGCGCGCATCTTCAGGTATGGCCCAAATCGCGCGAACAGGCACGCTGGAGCCCATAACAACGGTCCCGCTTCGATCAAATATTTTGCCACGTGTTGCAGGCAACACCAGAGTGCGCTCGTAACGACGCTCGCCCTGTTGCTGCAGAAACTCATTGGAAAGCCCCTGCAGGTACAAAGCCTTACCAGCCAGTGCGGCAAAACCCAAAACCAGCAAAACCATCACCAGACGCGCCCGCCACAACGGCATTTGCTTGTTTAGTACCGGGCTATCGTAAAACCTGACTCGCTTCATGGGCGCCCCGCTTTGCCAGCACCTGGCGCAGAGGGCTGCGGCCCCTCAACATATAGTGTGCGATCTGGCGTTGTCGGCACCATGCCGAGCTCCTCTCGGGCAGAGCGGTCGACACGCACATTGCGCTGAAGCTCAGCGCGCTCCAGCTGCAGACGTCGCCAGTCAGTATCCAGCTGGCGCGCCTTGTCTTCAAGACGATCCAACTTCACGAACAACTGGCGTGACTGAAAACGCGCTGTCACCAATGACAGCGCGGAAATGGTAAGCAAGGCCGCGAAAAGAAAGCTTAGCCGTATCATGAGCCACGCCTCGTTGACTGCGTCGGCCGACCCGGTCGCCGTGCTCCGGCACCACGCTTGGCCCCTGTCGTTTTTTGGATCAGCCCCGAAACCGGCACAAAAGAAACACCATCATCAGCCGGCAGAGGCGTGCTGGTGCGTTCGGCCACACGCAGTACGGCCGATCGCGCACGCACATTGCCAGATATCTCGGCCGCATCAGGCAGAATACGCCCCAGAGATTTCAGTATGGGCTGCGGCATATCTTTCTCGGGAATCGGCAGGCGAGCCTGTGCCGCGCCGGGCCTTGCGGCCGCGGCGATGCACTGCTTAACCATACGATCTTCAAGAGAATGAAAACTGATCACCGACAGACGCCCTCCCGGGGCCAATACCCTCAGAAGTGCCGCGAGGGCGTGCGCGAGCTCTTCGAGTTCCTGATTGAGGTAAATCCGTATAGCCTGAAAGGTACGAGTGGCCGGATGTTGACCCTTTTCGCGCGTACGGACGACACTGGCGACGAGCTCGGCGAGGTCGAGCGTTGTGCACAGCGGCCTGGATTCGCGGCGAGCAACAACCGCCTTTGCAATCTGGAAAGCAAACCGTTCTTCGCCATAATGAGCTATGACCTCCTTTATTTCGTCAACGCTGGCCTCAGCCAGCCATTGCGCAGCGGTGATGCCGCTGCTTGTATCCATCCTCATATCGAGAGGGCCTTCGCGCATAAACGAAAACCCTCTTCCGGCGTCATCAATCTGAGGCGAGGAAATCCCCAGATCCAGTAGCACGCCATCAACCTTTGTTATGCCGAGCTCTTGCAGATGCTCGGCCATGCGGGCAAACCCGCCATGTACTACCGTTACCCTGCCATCTTCCTGCCTCAATGCCTCAGCGGCGGCAATGGCCTCAGGGTCTTTATCAAACACCACCAGTCGGGCTTGCGGTGACAGATGGGTAAGCAACAGACGGCTGTGCCCTCCGCGCCCAAACGTGGCGTCGACAAAAATGCCATCGACCGGCGTAGCGCTTACAGCAACGTCGCCACGTTTTTTAGTTCGGTCGCCAAAATCCCGGTCAACGAGGGCGTTAACCGCAGGCTCCAACAGCACGGATCTATGCACAAACGCCATATCAGATTCAGAACGAAAACTGCTCCAGGACATCAGGCATGCCTTTGGCAAGATCTTCTGCCTCGCGACGTGCCCACTCGGTGGCATCCCATAATTCAAAATGGCTGCCCATACCCAAAAGCATGACTTCCCGCGTTAGCCCCACCGCATTACGCAACTCAGGCGCAATAAGAATGCGACCCGAACCATCCATGTCAACGTCCTGCGCATTGCCCAGAAGCAAACGCTGTAACGGCCGCGCAGACATTGGAAAAGCGGCAATCTGCTCACGCTTTTTTTCCCACTCGGAACGGGGATAGACAAGCAAACATCCATCGGGGTGACGGGTGAGGGTGAGACGGCCTTCGACCTGAGAAACGAGCGCGTCACGATGCTTGGTCGGTATCGAGACCCGACCTTTCGCATCCAACGTTAGAGCGCTGCTTCCCTGGAACAAGATTCTTCCCCACTTTTTTGCACAAAATCCTACTTTTCCCCACTCTACGGGATGGAAAGCAACTGGTCAAGCGCAAAATCATGGATTTTCCAATTACAACAAGCACTTAGCGACCCTTCCTCAAAATGAGAAAAAGAAAATACGTAGATAAATCAAGAAATTGTGTCGTCAACTGAAAGTTGTTTATCAGAAGACGGCCCCGTATGGTGTCACGTCATTTGCAATTGCTGACATTTAGAAGGGGAAGGCGGAAGAAGAAGTGTGAGACAGGCCTATAGGCCGGATCCTGTACACCTGGCAAGCCAGGTGGGCAATCATTCATCTGGGCTCGACATTGCTGTCGAGCTCTAGCCATCTACCCGCATGCTCGGGCGGGCCGCCCTTTTGGCCCGAAGGCCAGCACATGCCTATTTGATGTTGCTCCGGGTAGAGGTTGCCGCGTTTCACCCGATAACGCCATGGCCGTTACCAGCCATGCAGCACGGAAGTAGCCGTACTGGTGCAGGCTTGCGCCTGCCCTCGCCACCGACTCGTCTCTGTGGCCCTAGTCCTCGGCGGGTTATCACATTGCTGTGCCAACCCGCCGGACGGCTGTTAGCCGCTACCCTGCCCTGCGGAGTCCGGACCTTCCTCGACGCGCATGGCGCCGCGATTGCCCAACCTGCCTCACACTATCTATTCTAACCTGCGACAATAGAGATTATCGGAACACACTGGATTTTCAAGGCTTTTATTTATATGGCGGCAAATACCCTCATCACTCTCACTGATGTCCAGCTTGCATTTGGGCATCATCCACTCCTCAACCATGCCGACTTTGCAATTCAGCCAGGTGAACGTATAGGCCTGATAGGGCGCAATGGCGCGGGCAAATCTTCCTTGCTCAAAATACTTGACGGCCGTGCCGACCCTGATGATGGAGAGGTCATGCGACTGGGCGGCCTCACCACGTCCACCGTTGAACAAGAGCCCGAGCTCGACGACTCACTCACTGTTTTCGAATACCTGTGTGGCGACATTACTGAAAGCGAAGACTGGCAGCGCCCGGCGCGGGTCAATTCGCTCATCGATCAACTCGAACTTGCGGCCGACGCGCCGATTGCAGGGCTCTCGGGCGGATCGCGCAAACGCGTTGCATTGGCTCACGCTCTGGCCGATGAGCCTGATTTACTGCTCCTTGATGAACCCACCAACCATCTTGACTTCATCGGCATTGCCTGGCTTGAGAACATGCTGCTCAATGCCCGATGCAGCGTAGTCATCATTACTCACGACCGACGTTTTCTCGACTCAGTCGCTACCCGTATTGTCGAACTCGACCGCGGCAAATTAATCAGCTTTCCGGGCAACTTCACGCAATGGCAGGCACGCAAGGCAGAATGGCTCGAGGCAGAGCAGCAGCAAAATGCCCGGTTCGACAAAGCACTGGCTCTGGAAGAAGTATGGATACGCAAAGGCATTCAAGCCCGACGCACTCGCAACGAAGGCCGGGTTCGACGGCTTGAACAACTGCGCATTGAGCGTACATCCCGACGCGAACGGCAGGGCAACGTAAACCTTGCTGTGGCTGAAGGTCAGCGCTCAGGAAAGCTGGTAGCCGAGTTGCACAACATATCGCATCAATATGGCGACAAAGTGCTGATCCGTGATTTCTCCACGGCCATTTTACGCAAAGACCGCATTGGTCTGATCGGCCCCAACGGTTCAGGCAAAACCACCCTGCTCAAAATCATTCTGGGCAAGCTCGAGCCTACCGAAGGCCATGTAAAGATGGGCACCAACCTTACGGTGGGGTATTTCGACCAGATGCGCGCCCAGCTTGATGAAAGCGCCACGCTGGCAGACACCATCAATCCA
This sequence comes from Alcaligenaceae bacterium, assembly GCA_013416395.1. Taxonomy (GTDB): domain Bacteria; phylum Pseudomonadota; class Gammaproteobacteria; order Burkholderiales; family Burkholderiaceae_B; genus Allopusillimonas. Next base: position 5,851 of record JACCEP010000019.1, on the reverse strand, counting down.
GGAAGCGAATGGATTGAAATCGGTGATCAGCGCAAGCATGTCATGAGCTATCTGGAAGATTTTCTGTTTCCTCCAGCACGGGCACACTCGCCCGTCAGCAGTCTGTCGGGTGGCGAACGTGCGCGGCTGGTGCTCGCCCGCATGTTCGCCCGCCCGACCAACATACTCGTACTCGACGAGCCCACCAACGATCTCGATATCGAAACGCTAGAACTGCTTGAAGAGCTTCTGCAAGACTATGCCGGAACGGTGCTGCTGGTAAGTCATGACCGCACATTCCTGAACAACGTCGTCACGCAGACAATCGCATCGGAAGGCAATGGCCTCTGGGGCGAATACGTGGGAGGCTACGACGAATGGCTGGCACAACGCCCTGCGTCTCAGGAAGAGCCCGGTGCAAAGCTTCGCAAGAAAGAGTCTGCAGCAGCTGCCCGCAACGCCAAAGCCGTCAAGCCGCCCCGCATTACCCCCTGGGAGTTGCGTGAACTGAAGGGCATTCCTGACGCTATTGCCAAACTGGAAGCACAGCAAGCCGAGCTGGCTGGCAAGCTGGCCGACGGGAGCCTGTACCGCGATGCGCCTGACGAGGTCGAGCAAATCAACGCACAGGTGCACGATATAGAACAACAACTCCACACTCTGTTCGCACGCTGGGAAGCGCTGGAGGAAAAACAGAACGCGTCGTGATGTGGCTGTTTGACCCGGGTCGGGTCGGGTCGGGTCGGGTCCACTCTCGTTTGGCCGGCCTGGTTTAGTCCGCCCGGTTTAGTCGGCTTGGTTTGCCCATCTTAGCTTGCTCGTCTGAACTCACCGGCCTTAACTTACCCGACTTAACTTGCCCGTCTGAGCTTGCCGGTCTTAACTTGCCCGCACTAGCCTGGCCGACCTAACCAGGTCAGACTTGCTTGGTTGTCCCCAGTTGATCCCAGCTTAGACTGTGGCCTAGTGGGTCTGGGGGGGGCAGGTTTGTTCGATTTTGGCTCGCCTGGTGCTCGCCCGCTGGACCCTGATCTGCTGAACCCCGATCGGCTCGACTCTTTTTTACTCAGCCCTGTTCTAAATCGGCCGAGGCTGGCATGGCACGCCAGCCCAGTGACTCACCCGCAGCCAACGGCACGACCGTGGTCTGCGCCATGGGCAGTTCGTCAGGGATGATGTATTGGGCACGGGCCAGCGTCAGCGTGCCCGTATTAACTGGCAGCCCATAAAACGCAGGGCCATTGAGGCTGGCGAACGCCTCAAGCCGGTTAAGCCTGCCCACCGCATCAAACGCTGTCGCGTACAGCTCCATGGCGTGCAGCGCCGTATAACAGCCTGCGCAGCCGCAGGCTGCCTCTTTGAGGCCCTTGGGGTGAGGGGCACTATCAGTACCCAGAAAGAAGCGCGGGCTGCCGCTGGTAGCCGCTTCGAGCAAGGCCACACGATGCTGCTCACGTTTGAGTACTGGTAAGCAATACCAGTGAGGCCGCACGCCACCGAGAAACAGCGCGTTGCGGTTGTACAGCAGATGATGAGCAGTAATTGTGGCCGCTACAGGCCCCTGAGCCTCGCTCACATAATCAACGCCCTGGCTCGTCGTTAAATGCTCAAACACCACTTTCAATTCAGGAAATGCCTTGCGCAGCGGAATCATGACCTTATCAATGAACACTGCTTCGCGATCAAACAGATCAACCGCAGGGTCAGTGACCTCGCCATGAACCAACAGGGGCATGCCAGTGCGCTGCATTGCCTCGAGCGCTGCCGAGCATCGGCCCAGCAAATCGGTCACACCCGCATCAGAATTGGTTGTAGCCCCCGCCGGATACAGCTTCACTCCGTGCACAAAACCCGACTCGCTGGCTAGAGTGATTTCATCCGGCGTCGTATTGTCAGTAAGGTAAAGCGTCATTAAAGGGGTGAAGCCGCCAATAGGAACCTGGCCTCGCGAATTCTCACCCCAAGGAATACCCGCTTTGCCCAATGCAGCATGAATGCGATCACGATATTGCTGCGCCTGCTGCACTGTAGTAACCGGCGGCCTCAGATTGGGCATGATGATGGCCCGGGCAAACTGACGCGCAGTATCAGCCACGACGGCCTCAAGTACTTCGCCATCACGCAAATGCAGATGCCAATCATCAGGACGGACAATCGTAAGCGTTTCAGCGGCTTCAAAAGTGATGCCTGGGGTTACTTCCGATACTTTACTGGGGCTTGTGCTGGACATGGATAAAAATAAAAAATAGAAAATGAGAAAAGAGGCTAAACATGCCTATTCAGATGCCGCCTGGCGTGCTGCACATATACGGTGCACCACATCATTGTCGGCAAAATCAGCGTATGACACCCCACTACAAATAGTCGGCGAATAGAGCAACAACAGCAGCTAACGAATGGCTCGCTCAGTGCAGCCATGAAAAGCAAACGGCAAGTATAGCCAGAGCTTGCTCAGTCTGCGATATTCAAAGGCATGCTGCGCTCGACAATTCGGCAAAACATGGCACTTCCTGCAGGAATTACCGCATCATTGAAATCAAAGAATGCACTGTGCAATACACACCCCGATTCGGCCCCACCCTGTCCAAGTCTGAAATAAGCACCCGGACGGTGTTGCAGCATAACGGAAAAGTCTTCCGACCCCATAGACGGCGTCAAATTATCGACAACCATTTCCGCACCGAACAATTCCGTTGCCACGTCAGCGACAAACATAGCATGCTCAGGCGAGTTAATGGTGGCGGGGAACAACCGGTGATACTTCATCTCAATTTTAGCCTTGAAGGCTGCGCCGATTCCGGCCACGACCTCTTCCATCCGCCGAATTACCTGCTCTTGAATCACTGGGCTAAAAGTACGTACAGTGCCGACCATACGCGCGTCTTGCGGTATGACATTCATGGCCTGCAAGTTGCCGGCATTTAACGCGGCCACTGTAACAACGGCAGACTCTGGTGCAGGTACATTGCGCGACACAATTGTCTGCAGCGCGGTAATTAACTGCGCAGCAATAACAACCGGATCATTGGTCTGGTAAGGATGCGCACCGTGGCCACCTCGGCCTTCTATGTGTATTTCAAAATGATCTGCAGCGGCCATCATTGGCCCAGGGTTGATACCGATTACTCCAGGAGCCAGACCCGGCCAGTTGTGCAATGCGTAAATAGCGTCACAATGAAACCGGGTGAACAAACCATCTTCAATCATAGCCGTCGCGCCGCCCAAGCCTTCTTCCGCAGGCTGAAAGATCAGCACCACGCGACCATCAAAATTGCGTGTTTCGGCCAGATATCGCGCGGCGCCCAGAAGTATGGCGGTATGACCGTCATGCCCACAGGCATGCATAACCCCCAGATTGGCCGAAGCATAAGCGGCATGGCCCTGCTCCAGAATCGGCAGAGCATCCATATCGGCACGCAAACCTATGCTTTGACCACTGGTGTTGCGCCGCCCCTCAAGCACACCCACAACACCCGTTTTGCCGACATTGCAATGCACCTGATACCCCAGTGCAGTAAGCATACGGGCCACCATGGTCGACGTACGCACTTCCTGGAAACCCAGCTCGGGGTTAGTGTGGATATCCTGGCGAATAGCTGTCAGGTCATCATGGAATAACCTGATGGCGCTGAATACGGATTGTGCCTGCATGCGACTCTTACTCCTTTCACTTATCATGAAGCATCGCAGCCCGTGCGATAACCGTATTCACACCATATCAAAACAATAACATAGGGCCCCACCATGCTGAAATCTGGCCCCACGCGCTCGGCCCGGTTCAACTTCTTTGCATAATTTATTTGGCCTTTAGGGGAATCTCACGTTATGCTGCGAAAGAAACGCTTTTTCAACAACACAGTCAGGAGCCCTGTCTTATGGCAACAACCGATAAACCAGCTCGCAAACCCAACGCGGCATTCATGAAGCCACTTACGCCCAGCCCCACCCTCGCTGCCATTATCGGGCCCGAAGCCGTGCCACGCACCGAAGTTACGAAAAAAATCTGGGAATACATCAAAAAGCACGATCTGCAAGATCCGCAAAATCGCCGCAACATTAATGCCGACGACAAGCTTCGCCCTCTGTTCGGCAAAGAACAAGTATCCATGTTTGAGCTTACCAAACTGGTCAGCACCCACCTCAAATAAAATAACGCCGCCAGGCTCTACGCTGTCACCACGCTCCGCGTCGGCAATATTGCCCACTTTGGGGGCAGCTCAGTCTCGTGCCCAAAAAAACGCCAGTTGCACACAAGCAACTGGCGTTTTTTTCAGGCCATGAACAGAATTAATACTGTTCTGCTGGGGGTTGCCCCGAAGCAAGTGCCAGCCAGCCCTTCAGAAGCCGGTATACAACCCAGACCACAGCAACAACGCCAGTGAGCCATCCGATGAAAATCAGCGTGGCAAGACCACTGAGCGCAATCCACAGCAGCCCCCACCAGAATGTTCGGATAACCCAGTCAAAGTGGCTGGCATATACGGTACCGGCTGCGTCACTGCGTTTAAGATAGGCCAAGATAATCGCCGCAATGACTGCTACACCAAAAAAGCCGGCGCTCAACAGGCCCGCAGCAAAAAGGCCGTAAATTAGGTGCGTCAAATTGCGCATCGACAACCCTTTGTTGTCTTCTGGCGGAAACGCCTGGGTCATCAGTAACCTCCGGTAGCAAAGTAAACAGAAACAGCCAACTGGCTGATCGCTGCTTATTTTACCCGAGACGCTAGGCTTAGCCACGAAACGGGTGTCGCGTGGCGTACCGCGTCCTCGCCAAGCAACGAATTAATGTCGCGTGCCGCACCGTCTCCTCGCCACGCAACGAACCAATGCCTCGTGCACTATCTGACTTGCCCGCCACACTGCAGCGGCGTCAGTCCCCATCCTGAACTATTTGCCTGCAACCGATAATTGCCGTCGGCCTACATAAAAGACCATTTATCTTGGAGGCAACGGCAATAGACCGTCTTCGTGTCGCCCTCAAAAACAGCTACGCCCTTCCTTGCATGACTGTTCTTTGCCGATATCGTTATGAGACCGCTTCGTTTGAGTAGATAGAGTCGGCTAATCTAACTCGTCTGCGTTGCCCACCCCGTTGAATCGCGTGGATCAACGTGTACGTACCAAGTCATATAAAAGAAACTGGCGAGAAGTGTTAACACACTGCTGTGTCGAATTGCTATACACCGCCGCGCTGAACCGCCCGGATGACCGGATGACTGGCTTTACAGCCTCGGCAGCGCTTCCCCTGCCTGATATCGCTAGCCCAGTCTCGCCTGACGCGTTTACTTGATTCGTTAACTTGATTCGTTAACTTGATTCGTTAACTTGATTCGTTAACTTGATTCGTTAACTTGATTCGTTAACTTGATTCGTTAACTTGATTCGTTTATTTGACTTGTTTACTTAGCCGGCGAGTTTTCCATACGGCATTAAGCCGCTCGCACATTTTGGCTCAATGCGCCTATGTGGTGTGAGACGTTGGGTGCGCAGCGTGTTAGCGTTTTTGTGTTCAGGCCGTTAGGATCAGGCCTTGAACTGTACCCCGCTTGCCCAGGCAGCGCGTCTCACACAGGGCCCCGCGCTGTGGCGCTATGGAGGTGGAGATGGAGGGGTGCTGTGGCGCGGTGGGGATGTGTGACGCTGTAGGGATGTGAGGATGTGAGGATGTAGGGGTGTGAGGATGTAGGGATTTGATGATGTGGGGCTGTGATGCGATGGGGATGGGAGGTGTGCTGCGGTGGTGCGTTGAGTTTTGATTTTCCATAGCAAAAACCCCCGCCCGATCACGGGAGGGGGTTTTTGGGAATAAAAGCCTGACGATGACCTACTTTCACAGACGAAAGTCCACTATCATCGGCGCAAAGGCGTTTCA
>JACCEP010000018.1 GCA_013416395.1 Alcaligenaceae bacterium | reverse complement strand
GCGCACCGCGTTCAGTTGCCGTCATCTCGGCCCAGGGACCGGTCGTCAAGGCACGGTGCGCCGCCTGTACCGCCAGGTCTACGTCTTGCTCATCACCGCGCGGGATCTCAGCCCAGGGTTCGCCCGTGTAAGGATTGTCTGACGAAAAATAGTGTCCAGAAGCCGCACCAACGTAACCACCGTCCATAAACATCTGATACTGCCGCATTGCAAATCCTTTAATTAGCCTATATCGGATGGGGGCCTCCCACCCAGCTCAGCCACGAACATATATCCTTAACTGGGCTTCCAACCTGACGGAAGACGTGGCTTATCAATTTTTGCCAGCTCACAAATGCTATCTGCAATGCCCGAAAAATCAGTTGCACCGAACTCAGCGGCACGGGCGAGACTAAATGACTCATGCACGGCGGCAGCAACCGGCATGGGTACTTTCGCGGCATGAGCGGCCGAGACAATAAGAGATAGGTCTTTGTGCGCAAGATCTATCGTGAATCCTGGCGTGGTGTCACCCTTAAGCACCTTGTTTGGAAAGTTCATGCGCAACTGACCATTATTGGCGGATGTACCTAGCAGCACCTGCATGGTTTTAGTGATGTCCAAACCAAATCTTTGTGATAAGGCCAACGCTTCCCCGTTGACCTGGCACAAGGTAATGGCAACGTAGTTATTGACCAGTTTGGTCCGCCCACCTGTGCCCACGTCGCCGCAATGATAAGTAGTGGTGCCCATGGCGTCTAGCAAAGGCGCCACCGTCTTAAAGTCTGCGTCGCTGGCGCCCACCATAAACAGAGATTCGCCGCGATCAGCGTGTTCTGCCAGTCGCCCCACAGGGGCATCCACCACCGACATCTTCTGTTGGATCGCCTGTAACTGCAGGCGGTCAGTTGCCAAGGGATCGATTGTGCTCATATCCAGCAATATCGTGCCTTCGCTGGCATTTTCAAAAATGCCAGCGGGGCCCAGCGCAACCTTCTCCACTTCAACAGACGTTGGAAGCATCGTGATGACAATTTTGCATTGCTGTGCCACATCGGCCACGCTTTGTGCCGCTGTGGCGCCCAAGGAAACAAGTACATCCACCGCCTTCTGGTTTAGATCCAGAACCAGAAGGCTGAACCCCTTTTTCTGCAGATTTGATGCCATCCCAAGGCCCATTCGGCCCAGTCCGATAAATCCGATCTTTTCCATATTGCCTACTCCTTAATTCGTTTTTTTGGTTGTGTCAGGCAATCAATACCCAACGTAGGCCGTTTTTGTGTTGGTGTAGAAATCAACAGCGTACTGGCCCTGCTCACGCTGCCCATAGCTTGACCCTTTCACCCCACCAAACGGCACGTGATAGTCCAGACCTGCGGTGGGTAGATTCACCATTGTTAGCCCGCTACGGATGTTCTGACGGAAGTGATTGGCATGCTTCAGAGAAGTGGTGCAAATACCCGACGACAGCCCAAAGTCGGTATCGTTGGCCACATATAGCGCCTCATCGTAGTCCCGAACACGGATCACTGTTGCAAACGGCCCGAAGACCTCTTCACGGTTAATGCGCATGGAATTAACCGTTTCGGCAAACAGGGTTGGTGCCATGTAGTAACCTGGTGTGCGGCCCTCGAGCCGTTTGCCCCCTTCAAGCAATTTTCCGCCTTCGTTCTTGCCGACCTCAACGTACTCGAGAATCTTGTCGAGCTGAGATTGATTGATGACGGGCCCTATCGTCGTATCCTCATCCAGTGCATGCCCGACCTTCACGGCCTGTATACGCTTGCGCAATGCTTCAACAAACCGATCATGAATATCTTCGGCAACAATAAGGCGGCTCGATGCAGTGCACCGTTGACCAGCAGAGTAAAAAGCACCGTTGAGCGCGCACTCCACGGCAACATCCAGATCCGCGTCGTCCAGGATCACCAGTGGATTCTTTCCACCCATTTCTAGCTGAACGCGTATCATGCGACCGACCGCGATCTGAGCCACTTTGTGACCCGTTGCGACGCTACCTGTGAAACTCACTGCATCAATGCCCTGCAACAAACCTTGCGCCGTCGTGGCGCCTGTTCCATTGACCAAATTTACAACGCCAGCAGGCGCGCCACTGCGTTCCAGAATTTTCATTAGCTCCACCGCAATCGCCGGTGTGAACTCGGAGGGCTTGAGTATGGCGGTGTTCCCAAAAGCCAGTGCCGGAGCAAGCTTCCATGCAGGGATCGCGATAGGAAAATTCCACGGAGTAATTGCAGCGACCACCCCGACTGGATCCCTGCTGATCTGTATCCCTATATTTGGCCGAGTGGATGGTAGGTTTTCTCCACCGTATCGCACAGCTTCGCCCGAGAAAAACTGAAAGACCTGCGCTGCACGCAAAACTTCGCCCTGACCCTCCGCACGTGTCTTACCCGCTTCACGAGAAACCAACTCGCCCAGCTCCTCCTTGCGTGCGGTCAGTTCTGCGGAAACCCGAGCCAGAATATCGCTGCGAAATTGTGTGGTCGTGTCTGCCCATTGCGGCAAAGCGCTGCGGGCCGCAGCCACTGCTGCTTGCATTTGCTCCGCTGACGCACTCGCATAGCATCCGACGATGTCATCTGTATCGGAGGGATTGACATTATCGATGGCCTGATCGCCATCTATCCAGGCACCATTAATAAAATTTCCATACTGCTTGCTCATAATTCATTTCCTTTCTGATAATTGATTGCAAGATCAATCATCAATTATGTCCGCCCTTGCCCTCGCCCAGCACAGCCTCTCTGAAACGGCTGCGCAGATAAGGGCCATCGCGCGATGGCAGCGAACTGGGTTCAATTGAGGCCTTAACCTTTAGAACAACACATTCAAGCCCTGGCACAGTACAGATTGTTTCTGCCTTTTGCTCCAGCTCGGCCTGGGAGGTGATCGTCGATGTGGCCGCAAACCCGCAGGCTGCAGCAATCCTGGCTATATCAACACCACGCCCAGAATGAGCTGGCTGCATGCCGGTCTCGCCATAATGCTCATTATCGATAACAATAATCTTCAAATTCTTGGGCCGCTGCACGGCTATGGTGGCAAGCGATCCTATGCCCATCATCATCTCACCGTCGCCAACAAAGGCCAGGACCTGACGGTTCGGTTGCGCCAATGCCAGCCCCAGGCTCACCATACATGCTCCACCCATCGCGCCCCATACATAGAAATTGCGGGGATCATCACCGGCGGCAGATGTGTCATACGTGGGATTTCCTAGACTGGCTACCAATAGAGCGTCGCCTCGATGAGAAAGAATTTTCGCTACGCTTTCTCGCCGGTTCAATGTCGTTTCTGTTGTAAGGCTCATCACGTTCGCTCTCTCACTTATTAAAATCCTTGATGCCCAGGACTCTCTGTCCTATCAAAACAGCCACCGCACGATTCGAATTGAACGCCAGCAAGGCCGACGCGCGCACTGTTTCGGGTATGTCATCCGGGTCGTCCGCTCGCACTACGAAAACGCCGGCGCCCTCTAGGGCCGCCTGCGTCGATTGGCCCATGGGACATTGCCAGGGATTAAATTCTCCCCACTCCCCCCGCATGGTTACGATTACCAGAAATGGCATGCGGCACTCTTGGATCAGTGCGAGCATGTTGATGCAATTTCCTACGCCACTTGACTGAATCAGCATCATTGCTTTGTGACCTCCGAGCCAGGCACCGCCCAGCATCGCCACACCCTCCTCTTCAGTCGTCAGCGAAACCGAATGGATATCAGGATCAGCATCGCATAACGTGATCAGTTGAGAATGGCCCGCATCAGGAACGTAAGCAACTTGCTGTATATCCAACTTTTTTATCGTGCTATATACGTCTTGAACCCAATCCTTGCTCATTGAAAAATATCCTTTTTTTCGTTGGAAAATTGATGTCTTACTGCACCGCTTCGCAGCAAGACATCCACTTATCTTCAGCAATCAGCTTTTTGCAGGCATCAACGAACAAGCTCCAGCCCTGGTGGGGACATAGGCCTCGTCACCTGGAATCGTTGCAATCACTTTGTAATAATCCCACGGCGCTTTCGACTCAGCTGGTGTCTTCACTTGCATTAAATACATATCATGAACCATCGTGCCATCGGCACGTACATAACCCTTGGCGAACATATCGTCTATCTTCATTGTTTTAAGTTCTTTCATGACCGCATCGGTATCAGTGGTACCTGCCGCCTTCACTGCGTTCAAATAAGTCAAAGTCGCGGAATAATCGCCCGCCTGGAATGTTGTGGGCATTTTCTGATGCTTCTCATAGAACCGCTTCGCAAACTCGCGTGTGGCATCATTTTTGTCCCAATACCACCCAGCCGTGAGATACATACCCGCAGTAGTATCCAACCCCAGGCTGTGGACGTCTGTGATGAACACCATTAAGCCGGCCAGACGCATGGTTTTTGAAATGCCGAACTCTTTGGCGGTCTTAATTGAGTTAATAAGGTCGCCGCCGCCATTGGCCAGTCCCAGGACGTCAGCACCCGAAGCCTGGGCCTGCATCAAGAACGCGGAAAAATCGGACGCAGCAAGCGGATGGCGCACAGCCCCCAAAACCTCGCCACCAAGTGCTTTCACTACATTAGCGCTGGCCTTCTCTAGGGAGTGGCCAAACGCATAGTCGGCGGTCAGGAAATACCATTTCTTCCCGCCAGCACGCACTATAGCTGTGGCGGTACCGATAGCCTGAGCCGAAGTCGAATAGGTGTAGCGAACCATATATGGCTGACAAGCCTCTTCAGTAAGGCTGTCTGCACCGGCCCCCGCGCTAATAAAGACTTTCTTCTTTTCCTTAGAAATATTACTAATCGCCAATGACGCAGATGAATTTGATCCGCCAATTACCAAGTCGACGTTGTCTTGATCCCACCATTGTCGGGCCTGATTAGCCGCGATATCAGCCTTGTTCTGGTGATCCGCAAAGAGCACCTCAACCGGCTTGCCCAGCACTTTCCCCCCGAAATCACTCACTGCCATCTTGACGGCATCAAGCCCGCCAGCACCATCAAAATCGGAATACAGGCCAGACATATCCGTAACAAATGCGATTTTCACCGAACTATTTTCTGCCTGGCTTGCCAGTGGAATCAACAGCCCGGCTGATGCCAAGGTCAACACCGTGTACTTAAGTTTTATACCCATGTCGTTTGTCTCCGTTCATTGAAAATGAATCCATTTTTAGTCACCAAAAACATTCAATGGCGGATCCCTAAGTACTGATTTGTCTTTTCAAGAAAACAAATCATAGCCACGGGCTAACAGCCCTCAACAAACCGTTCATTCGCCATTTCTTGTATATCCGTGCTTGCGTTCCATGTTATATCGCTATCTAATCGATCCATAAATAGAATTTTTTGATCATATCAATGCCTTTTCCGCATACTTGAAAGCAAAATTATGGAATTGAAGCAACTTCGAGCATTTCTCACCACCGTAGAGACGGGGAACGTGACCAAGGCCGCCGCACTACTCAATATCGTTCAGCCAGCAGTATCGAGACAATTACGCATGCTGGAGGAAGATATGGGCACCACGCTTTTTTCTCGTGGACGGCACGGCATGCAACTGACCGAAGCGGGAAGGGTTCTGGAAGGCTACGCCAGACGAGTCCTCAACGAAATAGAACGGGCCATGGCAGAAATACGGCCTTCGCCAGATGGGATCAGGGGGATTGTGACGGTCGGCCTACTGCCGAGCACCAGTGACGTACTATCGAGCGCGCTACTGCGTGCACTCAAGGAGCGCTATCCAGGCATACTGCTTCGCATCACAACCGGATATGCAGGTCATCTGGCCAATTGGCTCAAGATCGGTGATGTCGACATGGCACTCTTATACGAAAACAAACACACGCCAGCCATTCAAACCAAGCCACTACTGGAAGAAAGCCTTTGGCTAGTCGGACCGCCTGATAGCGGCTTGAACCAGACAGTCTCTGTGCCGTTTATCGATATTTTGGATCGGCCACTTATTTTGCCCAGTTCTCCTCACGGTCTTCGCACTCTGGTGGAACAAGCAGCAAAGGCTCATACTCGCACACTGCTCATTCAGGCGGAAACTAACGCAATGAGCGTCCAAAAGCGTCTGGTACTCGATGGACACGGCTACACGATATTGCCCTCAATTGCGGTTGTCGAAGATGTAGCCAACGGCATTTTGGCGGCTGCACCGGTAAGCCAACCGGTTTTGACACGTCGCATTGTGATCGGCGCTTCAACCGCACATCCTCACTCAAACAGCGTGCGTTGCGTCATGACTGAATTAATTCAATGCGTCAAAGACTCTGTCGCAACAAAAAACTGGCCATCTGCTCGATGGCTGGCAGATTAATTTTTAACGCGCTACCCCTTGACCCAAAAGCGGACACAACAGATAGCGCGACCTTCAAGCTCGCGTAGTTAGGCGCGGCAGCAACGTGCCCGACTTTATGCAAAGTTAGGTAAAAACCCAAAGCCGCTCAATCCAGCTCGCACAACAGCTTAGCCCAGAACTCCTGGCGCATTTCCAGCGTCGATACCAAGATATATTCATTTAGCGTATGAGCACCATCACCATCGGCACCCAGCCCATCTAGCGTTGGCACACCCATTGCAGAGGTAAAGTTGGCATCACTACCGCCGCCAGTCATGGGAGCATCTTCGAGAGCAAAGCCGGCCTTGCTCGCGCAGGCTTGCGCCATCTGAAGCAACGCTGCCGATGCCTCTGTCTTGACCATGGGCGGGCGATTAAGCTCAACGTCGATATCTAGCTCAACATCAGGGTCTACAGCACGCAGGCTGCGCATGCGGCCTATCACACCGTCTGCCGCATCCATGTCAGGCACACGAAAATCAACAACGCAACGACATCGCCCCGGGATGGTATTGGTCACTGTACCGCCTGCGATGGTTCCTACGCTGACGGTCACACCACGCTCGTAGTCGGTCATCCCTTCCAGTGCCAGAACCTGGTGGGCCATCTCGCGTATGGCGCTGCGGCCTTTTTCGTGTTGCATGCCGGCGTGTGCTGGCCGCCCCTTAACGTTCAGGCGAAGCATGCCAGTTCCCTTACGTGCCGTCACGCATTTGCCGCCATCTGGACGGGCAGGCTCACAGACCAGACCATATTTGGCATTGGCCGCATACTGTTCGATCGACGGTCGGGATGCATGGCTGCCTGTTTCTTCATCTGGCACCATCAGAAAGTCCACTGGCAACCGCGTAGCATTGGGATCTGCCAGGTCCATCATTGCTGTCAATGCCAGATAGATGCCGGCCTTCATGTCGTAGCTGCCTGGCCCGTACAAACGATCATCCTCAATACGGCAAGGATTCTCCTGCAAGGTACCGATCGGATGCACCGTATCCAAGTGCCCAAGAATGAGTATGCCCGGGCGATCATCTTCCTTAGCGCGATTAGTCACGTAAACCAGCGGTCCTACCTCGTCGCCAATAGACGTAACCTCTACCCTCAAGCCGGCTTCTGCCGCTTTTGCCTGAACGAGCTTCGCCATGGCGGCAACACCCTCACTTGAACTAGAGGGCGACTCGCAGCGTATCCATTCCTGGATACCCGAAACAAGCGCTTGGGTTTTCTGTGTATAGGTCATGGAGTGTGCTCGCTAAGTGAAAGGTTAAATAATCAGGCAACGTGCTGGCCAGCCAAGGCGTCAAGTTCTTTATCACTGGGCAATCGGTTCTCAAACCACAGGCTCGCACATGCGGCTGACATGGCTCTGCCATCATGCCCGATGCCAGGAACGGTCTGCAAGGTCCAGTTGAACGGCACGCCAAGGCGTTTTGCTTCTCGCTTGCCGGTTTCAAAATAGTGATGCGCCCGTGCATATCGATGCGGGCCTTGCCGCAAGGCAGCGGCACCGGACGGCAGGTTGGGGTCGTCTGTCGCCACGTCCTGGTCGCCGGCCAGAATCATCATGGGGTAAGCAAACAGGCGCTGTAAGTTTTGCTGGTTGAGGCCAATACCATCCATGCCTTCCGGAAAGGCATGGGCAAACGTAGGCATGGTGTACCAGCCCGCATTGGCAGGTGCCACAGCGTGGAATAGTTCATGCGACTGACTGCTCATTAACCGATGTACAAACTGCCCCCCGGCCGAATGCCCAAACAAATAAACCTTATTATGGTCGACGACACCCGAAGCACGCAGGGAATCGATAATGCGACCAACTATCGCATAGGCCCAGCTATCGCCCGCCCTGGGCTTACCATCTGTCGAGCTAAAGACGCTGCCGTTGTTGTAATGGTCTACATCGGGCCATGCTTCATCGGAAAAGGTGGGTGCAATGATCAGCAATTTATGCTTATCCGCCGCCGGTATCCAGAAATCTCGATATTCATCGCCATTGCGCAACATGCCGTGCTGCACGATGACCACGGGCTGCCCGGGTGTATAAGCGCCCGAACGATAAGTATGCAGCGTGACGGGTCGGTCTGCATTGTGTTCTTCGTCTATATACACAATTGCGTTGCAACCCGAATGGGCAAGCTCACGTTCCATGCGAAAGATATTGGAATTGTCAGGGGAGTTCATGCTGTTCTCAATCGTTCAAATGACAGGCCGACCAGTGATCCGGTGCGATTTCTTTTAACTCTGGCACCTGTTCGCTGCAACGTGGCATCGCACGTGGACATCGAGGATGAAAGGCACAACCCGTAGGTGGATTCAAAGGCGATGGAATTTCTCCCTGAATCGGAACAAATGCACGGCCACGCCGCTTAACGTCGGGCACCTCGGCCAACAAGGCCTGAGTATACGGATGATTGGCCCGCGCAAAAATTTCCTTCGCAGAAGCGCGCTCGACAATCTTGCCCAAATACATGATCGCAACGCGATCAGAAATATGTTTGACTACACCTAGATCGTGGCTGATGAACAAATACGTGAATCCGTGCTGCTCGCGCAGATCCATAAACAAATTGATGATCTGGGCCTGTATCGATACATCCAGGGCCGCCACAGGCTCGTCACAAACAAGAAACTTTGGCGCAACCATCAGTGCGCGAGCAATGCCTATCCGTTGACGTTGCCCACCCGAAATCTGATGTGGGTAACGATCGCGATATTCCTTGTGCAAGCCCACCTCTGACAGCGCCTGATCGACACGTGCGCCAATTTTCCCGGTAGGCGACAACTTGTGTACACGCAAGGCTTCGCCCAGAATCTGGTGTAATCGCTGACGCGGGTTAAGTGACGCCTGCGGGTCCTGGAAGATCATCTGCACGCCCAGGGTGTAGTCAAGACGTTCCGCCCCCTTCATCGCAGCAACCAAGCGCCCTTGGTAAAGCAGCTCTCCCTCAGTCTGTCGATGCAGGCCTGCCACGACACGGCCCAACGTCGACTTCCCGCAACCAGACTCTCCAACCAAGCCGAGCACCTCGCCACGGTTAATGGCTAGATCAACACCATTTACTGCATGCACAGTACGGCGATCCATAGGTCTGCCGGCCAGTGATAGTATGCGTTGTGCCAGATCGGGGTGCTGTTCAAAACGCTTGTGAACGTTACGCAACTCAATGACAGGCGTGTCACTTTGGGTCATGCTTGTTCCACCTGAGAGACAACAGGAACGTGGCAGCAAAAGCTACGCGATCCTTCATGGGTAACATCGGGAAATTTCTCTGCACAATAGGCAATGGCGTTGGTGCAGCGAGGCCGGAACGCACAACCAGATGGGCGTCCGGTCAGGCTGGGTGCCATCCCATCTATCTGGTACAGACGCGCGCCGGGTTCGGTTGTGGACGGCATGGACTCCAGCAACCCCTTGGTATAGGGGTGACGCGGCGCGTCAAGCACATCATCGACCGGGCCAGCCTCAACAATGCGCCCTGCATACATGACAGCGATGTTATCGGCCAATTCGGCCACAACGCCCAAGTCGTGCGTAATCCAGATCAACGCAGTATTGTTCTTGCGACAGATCTCTTGCATGCGATACAGAATCTGGCCCTGAATCGTGACATCCAAAGCGGTCGTCGGTTCATCGCAAATAATCAGGTCCGGATTATTCAGCAAAGCAATGGCAATGGCCACCCGCTGTCGCATTCCACCCGAAAATTCGTGCGGATAGCTGTCAAGGCGCTTCTCCGGAGCCGGAATACCCACCATATCCAGTGCCTCGCGACATCGTTCGCGGGCCACGCGCGTCGAAACGCGCTCATGCGTGAAAATGGCTTCCATCATCTGCTCACCGATGCGCAAAACGGGGTTTAGCGTCATCAGTGGATCCTGAAATATCATGGCAATGCGGTTGCCTCGCAGTCGACGCATTTGCTCTTCGTCCAACTTGCGAAGGTCTTCACCCTTGAACAGGATTTCGCCGGCAACCACCTCGCCCGGCGGGTCAATCAGGCCCAGCAGCGAAAAACCCGTCACGGATTTGCCCGAGCCAGACTCGCCAACCAGACCCAGGATCTCGCCGCGACGCACTGTCAGATCGACGCCGTCCACAGCCGGCCATGCCCCCTGTTCCGTATGAAACGCGGTACGCAGTCCGCTTACCTGCAGCAGTATTTCATTATTCATTGACGAGGATCCAGAGCGGCGCGCAGGCGATCACCCACGATATTGATGGACAGAATCAACAGCAGCAACGCAACACCTGGGAACATGCTGATCCAGTAATCGCCCGACAACAGGTATTCAAACCCAGTTGCAATAAGCAAACCCAGCGACGGCTCGGTAATGGGCACACCCACCCCAAGAAACGACAGCGTTGCCTCCAGCGCAATGGCGGTCGCGATCTGAATCGTTCCAAATACCATGACAGGCGCCAGGCAGTTGGGCAGAAGATGAAAGACCATGATGCGCCAGGCGGGAAAACCCAAATTGGCAGCGGCTTCCACGTATTCTTTACGCCGCTCTTGCAAAGCACGACTTCGCATGATGCGCGCGTAATGTGCCCATTGCACCACGACAAGCGCGAGAATCACCTTATCGACGCCACGCCCCATCATGGCCAACAGTACCAAGGCAACCAATATCGTGGGAAACCCGAGCATGAAGTCGACCACACGCATGATTAACGTGTCGACAAACCCGCCGATATATGCCGCCATTAAGCCCGCCAGGCTCCCTATGGTGGCGGCCAAGGTTACTGCAGACAAGCCCACGATCAGGCTGATGCGCAGCCCATAAAGAATGGCGCTAAGCATATCTCGGCCTTGATCGTCAGTACCGAGCCAGTAGACGTGACCATCCATTGATTCTGCGCCCGGCGCCAGTCGCCCATCGAGCAGATTCAGGCTGGCAAGGTCGTAAGGATTTTGCGGCGCAAAATACGGCGCGGCCATGACCAGCACAATCAGGACAGCCAGCGCGATGACCGACCCGCTTATAGTCGGACGACTGCGCAGCTTCTTTAGAATACTTTTACGGTGTGGCGTCTCGATCAAGGGTTCGATCGTGCGCGCGTTCTCGCTATTTGCGGGATGTGTCATAAGTTGTTCCGTTTATTGTGCAGACGCCACCAACTGAACACGAGGATCCAGCGCAGCGTACAGAAGATCAACAATGAAGTTGACGAGCACAAAAATCAGCGTTACCAGCATCACGTAAGCGACCACGACCGGGCGATCCAACTGATAAACACTGTCGATCAAGAGCTTGCCCATGCCAGGCCAGGCGAATACTGTTTCGGTGATTGTGGAATAGGCAATAAGACTGCCAAACTCCATACCCACTACCGTCACCACTGGAATGAGTATGTTGCGAAGAATATGCCGCCGCACAATACGACCAGGTCTTACCCCCTTGGCGCGGGCAAACTTTACGTATTCCTGTGACTGGGCCTCAGCCACCCCTGATGCGGTCAGGCGTAATACCAGTGCAATATTGGCCAATGCCAGATTGACGGCTGGCATGGCGATGTGTGCCCAGCCATTAGCCGTAAAAATTGACCACGGTACGCCCAGTACCTGAACGGTATCGCCCCGACCCGATGCAGGCAGCCAGCCAAGCAAAACGGCAAATAGCAGGATCAGCATCATGCCTTGCCAGAAGTTAGGCAAAGAAAAACCCAGCACAGAGCTCGCCATGATTCCACGACCCAGGGGGCGATCCCGATACAGGCCCGCAACCAAGCCCAGTGGAATCCCCAAGAAACAGGTCAGAAAAATAGCAACAATCACCAGTTCGAATGTGGCCGGCATCCGCTGCAAAATCAACGATATAGCCGGAATGCCATGCACGAACGATGTACCCAAATCACCGTGTAGGGCATTCCACAGAAAAACGAAGTATTGCTTCCAGATGGGCTGGTCCAGCCCTAACCGCACAATCGTTGCCAATCGGTCTTCGGCCGTGGCTTCGGGGCTTACCAACAGCTCAATAGGGTCTCCCACCGCATAGACGGCGAAGAACACAACAATCGAAACAGCCAGCAGTACAAACAGGCTCTGGAGCAACCTGCGCAAGGTAAACAATGCCACGTTAAAAGGCCTTGATAGTCATGAATACAGTCTTTACGGCGCAAACTTGCAGTTTGACTGGATGGAAGAAATGGCAGTTATGTGAGCCATATCTAAACACAGTTACGCCCTGCCGCATCCCGCCAAGCGAAAGCCACGACGGTTACAGCGTTATGGTGAGTGCGTGGCACTACTGACTGGCCATCCTGCAAACAATCTGGTCGGGAGGGGATGACAACCGTGCGTCGTGATGAGCTTCTGTCTTCGTGACCAGGTCATGCACGACTCGTTTAATGATGCCAAAGAGTTGCTATACGTATTTCACACATGCTCCCGCCCACGATAAGGCGGGCGGGAGCACAGAAGCGTATGTAGCGCTATTTACCGGCTGCCTGATGCACCGACATAGCCAGCGTGTATTGGTCGCGTCGGCCTTCGTAAGTTAGACCTTTGCGGAAGCCCCAAACACTGCTCTCAAAGTGCAAAGGAATCAGCGGCACGTTGTCCAATGCGATTTGAGTAGCCTGCTGCAGCAATTTTTCGCGTTTGACGGGATCTACGGTCATGATCGCCTGACGATAGACTTTATCGAATTCCGCATTCGAAAAACCACCATAGTTGCTCGTACCCAAGCTCTTTGGCGCATCTGTGGAAGCCACCCACAATTGAAACAATGCCGATGCTTCACCCGTTTCGGACGGCCAGCCACCCATAGCAAAACTGAACTCACGCTTGGCACGCTTGGGGAAGTAAATCGAAGCCGTCATGGCGTCCACATGCACCTTGATGCCAATACGCGAGAGGTACTGGGCAACGGCCTGGGTTACCTGACCATCATTGACGTAGCGATTATTGGTCGAAGACAGGGTCAGCTCGAAGCCATCCGGGTAGCCCGCCTCAGCCAACAACTTCTTCGCGCCTTCGGGGTCGTACTTGATTTCCGGCGCATTAGGCAGAGCACCAAACATGCCATCAGGCATGTACTGATAAGCGGGAGTAGACAGGCCATCCATGATGCGATCCTGGATCACCTTGCGGTCTATAGCCATATTGATGGCCTTGCGTACGCGCAAATCTTGCAGTGGGTTTTTGCCGTCAGCCGCCTTAACAAATGGGCTGGTGTCGCGCCCAATATCAGGTTGGAAAAACACGAGACGTGTGGATGGTGTGGCAATATATTCAAACCCGCCATCTTTCAAGCGAGGCAGATCGCGCGCAGCCGGGTTTTCGATGACATCAAAGTCTCCCGAAAGCAGCCCGGTCAGGCGAGGGCCGGCGCTAGGCACTGGCACGAACTTAACGGTTTTCCACTCAGGCTTGGTGCCCCAATAGTTCTCGTTGCGCTCCAGTTCAATACCCGTGCCTTTTACGTATGACTTGAGCGTGTAAGGGCCGGTGCCAATCGCAAATTTTCCGTTGTTGAAGTCAGCGACAGCAGGCCAAGGGCCTGTCACGCCACAGCCTTCCTTGGGTGCGAATGTAAGAGCGCCGTGTTCGACTATACCGTTCCAGATGACGGGCAGTTGGCGCGCCAGCTCGGCAGGCATAAGCGGAAATGGCTCGGCAGTCTTGAGAATCACGGTATGGTCATCGGGTGTCTGCACATCTGTGAGCAGCTTGGTGACCGTCGTGTATGACGCCGAAATATTGCCCTTGTTATTCAATGTGCGGCAAATGGAAAACAACACATCCTGAGCCGTAAAGGGTTTGCCGTTGGAAAAGTTTACCCCCTCTCGCAGCTTTAGCTTCCAGGTGAGATCGTCAACGTTTTCCCATGACGTCGCCAGACCTGGGATCATCTTCATGTCGGCAGTACGATTAATCAGAGACTCGAACACGTGCGCAGCCAGTGCGTCGTTCTGGGTCTGCTTGTGATAGTGCGGATCAGCAGCCGTCGGCTCGGAAGACAGGGCGATGGTTAAAGTCTGCGCCTGCGAAATACCGCCCAGGGCAACAGCCAAACTCGTGCCGACTGTAAACAAGGCCAATCTTAATTGGGGTTTCATTAAACCGCTCCGCTCAGTATAAAAACAAAGACGCGATTATCAGCAACCACGGGAGGGCTTGTCAATGCGGATAAGTCTGTATACACAAGAGACACAAAATGGAGGTGCCATTTTTGCGCTCTGCGATTGACTGCACCCATTATTGAAGGCCTATACCCTGCTCAGCAAACCTGTCACCAGAACTCGCCATAAGCGCAATGTCCATAACAGCAGCCTAATTACGCGTCACTTGCAGGTGTGTTCACACCGCACTCGGTCACGCAGTGCATCAAAATAGGCGGCGTGAACCTGCCCCCCCCGACATCCGTGTTAAATCACATATTCCATCGTCACAGCAACTACATTGCGGTCATAGGAATACAGCCAACCTACGTTGCTGCGCACCTTGTTGTGGCGCAGTGTCAGGCTTGGAACAAAGCCCGCCACAGACCAACGTGGTGAGGAAAGTACAAGAGAGTAGCTCTGTTCATGGTCGCGGCGGCGGGCTTCGAGCAAGGGGTTATAGGCACGGTAACTGCGTTGCCTGAGCGTGGCCAAGGCAGTGCCTGTAAAACCATGCGTTTGTAGTGATGCGCCCAGACGCACACCTTGCTGAAGGTAGCTTTGCACACTGGCCTTGGCGCGACTGTCTTCGACATCAAGGCCGCCGAATAGCGTCCAGCCCATGTCCAGATCGCGATAATAGGTAGCGCTGATACTTCGGTTAGGGCCGTTGAAGTAACGAGCGTAGGCCTGCTGGCGGTACTGCATGCTTGTGTAGTCAGCCTGCAGCGTAACCAGAGAGTGCCGTGAGGGTGTGTATCGCCAGCCTGTATTTAGCCCCCAGCTATCGTAAAAAGAGCTTTTACCCCATGCGTAATGTGAATACGTTGGCGCAACGGTAATTTGGTGGTTGGCATTACGGTAGCTATAGCCGGCCTCGGCAGACAACGACGCTTCGTTGTAGTCGCGGTGATTTCGGTACCAACTACCGTCAGTCTGCGCACGTACATAGAGACCATGGTGCCCTGCTAACGGAAAGCGCCGCTGCGTGCTGGCTGCAAACTCTGGCCCGAATGCCTTAATAGGTTCGGGAAGCGCACGCTCAATAAGACATAGGCCGCGACTAGCGGGAACCAGGCAGGTGCGACTTGCAGATGTACGATTGACATTATCAGACCAACGCATACCCATGCTTATCGATGTGCGCCAGGCCTTGCGTCGTTCAAGGGCATCAAGATAAGTGGCGACAGTTCTTCTAATGCCCGCTGCACCGGCGCCAGCTGTACCAAGAAATGCATCAATGTCTGAAAATGATTGGTACGCCTCCCTGTCTTGCGCGCTCTCAAACAAAACCCTGGCAAGTTCAAGCCGTGCCGGAAGAAACGTGGGCTGCAAAGCCAACAGTGCACGAAACTGATCCTCAGCCTGCCCTAGCTTGCCGTCTGCCCGGGCAAGCAAACCTTGCGTGTAATAAACCAGTAGCGGGTCACGATCAGATAGGGTCAGATACTGTGCCAGCAGCGAGCGCGCCGTCATCCACTGGCGATGTTGTAGCGACAAATAGAGTGCCTGGCCCAACTCTGAAGTACTTTGTTCTGCACTTTGTGGTTGATTATCTACTTGTGAGGCTGGAGGCTGCGGCACCGGTTTAACAAAAGAATTATCTTGAAGCCCACGCTCTACAGCCTGTTGCTCAGTGCGCTGTCGCAAGACTTGGCGAGTATCGTCAACTGACTGTGCAAACACGGGCACAGCACCAAGCGCGCCTGCCAAAAAAAGAGAGGGCAAGTAAACGTTTTTCATGAGACCTGAATATGCTGAAAATAGATGGCGTGCTGACAGTACGCGATTTGAGATCGCCGCAAAGCACAATAAGATGGGTCGCAGCAAACAAGGGCTTGCCGAAGCAAGCCCTTGTTCTAGCAACATCATTTAGGAGATGCACGTATCAATGTGCAGTAAAGAGACGCAGCCACAAGACTGCGCCCCTTTTACTTAGCGAGTTTTGGTTCCGCCGAAGGCAGTGTCGCGATCGCGGTCTGCGAACTTAACAATGCCGGCAACCGCTGCGGCGCCTGTGCCGAAGAACTTACCTTCGAGGCTACCGCCTGTGCCACCGCTGCTTGTCACGCGGACGTTACTAGCAGCCAGACGCACGTCTTTATCAACCGTGCTGATCTCGCCTCGGCTAAAGCGAATATCGCCTCGCGAACGCGCTACACCGGTATCGAAGTTAGCCGTAAGCGTGCTGGTGGGCAGCGCTGAGCCGGTGTAGTTATTGATAGAGCGCACGGTACAGCGAACGGGTGCGTCGGTAGGCAAGGTGCTGGCGACATCGTCGTTTTCACCCACATACCAAACCGTATGTGTGCCTGGAGTTTTGGTACCTACATCGCCCGTAGCGGACTCTGCACTCCATTCACCAAACCAAACATCATGGCTACCCGCTTGGGCGAACGACCATACGCCGAGTTTGCTGTGGTCTTGAGGACCGGACGATGGCGCGCCAGCCGCTACGATCAGGCGACCGCTGTGGTTATAAACACCAGTATCGTCTTTAAACGCAGCATTAGCGAAATGCGACGTTGCAGCGATTGCACCACGTAACTGGCCATCTACGCCAGCACCCGGTTTGCCACGATCATCTCTAGGATAGGTAGATGCCCCGACACGTATGCCGCCAGCATCAGAGTAGCTTAGACCCGATACCACTTCGGCCTGCGCCATACCGGCCATGCTGGCCATGCCGGAAACGGCAAGCGTCAGTACTACTTTTCTCAAAGCGCCATTCATAATAGCTCCTTGCAAATGAAGTTAAAACAGAACACACGCCTCATAAGAACCCCCGTTATATGGCGCGAAGCGACCAAGAAGTACAGCAGGCCTTACCGTGGATGACACCGAGTGCGCCTGGTGCGACCTGCATGGGATGTATTTTAAATAAGAACGTATCTCATTTGCAATAAGATGTTTTTGTCTACCTATGAATATGGCATGTGATCGCAGCAGGCGACTTGGAGCTCCTCACGGCAAGGCCGCTTTTCGATGTAACCAAAGCCTAAAGACGGCGGTTTTACAGTGCAGGAGCATCTCTTTACGATCCGCACAGTCAAAACGTTATGGTGACGTTGCCGCGAATGGTACGGCCCGGGGCTGGCATCTGAGCGGCATTGAGCGCATCCATGTAATAACGGTCAGTCAGATTGTCTATGGCAAGATCGAAGCTAACGTTATCGTTAAGCTTGTAGCTCGAATAAACATCAATCATGGTGTATGGCTTCCAGCGGGAGGGCACCACCCCTGATACGCCAATGTTCCTGCCAATACCTGGCGCAAAGCGACTACCTATATAACTCGCCCTGGAACCTATCTCCAGCTTTTTCTCCAGCAGACGGGCACCAACTTTCAATGCAACCGTGTTTCGCGGCGGCACCTGTTGCAGCGAATAACTGTGTGGAAGTCCTCCTGCCTGGCAGATAGGTTCTGTGGCTAAAAGCACTCCCTTCCGGGCGCAGAACATAACGTGAGTGTAATGACTCCAACCAATGCTCCCAAAATAGCGACCTGTATCGTAATCCATGGAAGCCTCCAAGCCGCGCATCTCAGCGTAATCAAGATTGGCTCGCGCCAGCATTTCGATATATCTTCCCGGCCTTCCAAGTATCTCGCGAGCCTTCCCAACCCGCGTCAGGTAATCATCAATATGATTATTGAAATAGGCTGCGTGGATACGCAACTTGTCGCCGCTCCGCCATGCGTCCTTCTTGACGAAATTGGCCCCAATTTCCAGATTGCGTGCTCGCTCAAGCTTGAGGTTGTTGTCCTCTACAGTGTCATAAAGTGAAGTACCAGTAAGTGACTCAAAAATACTGGGCGCGCGCACTGCTTTACCAAACTTTGTATAAACTTGAAATCCGTCATGCGGCTCCACCATTAGGCTAAAAATCGGCGACCAACCACCATCTTGGCGTCTAAATTTTGTTGTTCTGGCAAAGTAGTTGTCCAAAGTAGTAAAGTGCGAATAACGCGTGCTTGCACTAGCCGTAAGCCACTTATAAGGTTGCCAGTCAAGTTTTGCAAAGCCGCTGCCTTCCTCACGCCACCCCTCCCTCGGTGCACCACCCCCTACCATCGAAATATAGTAGTTTCGGTCAACACCGCTAGGCAGACCTGTATCTTCACGCACAAATGCTGCACCGTAGCTCAGCGTAAAATCACCAGCTCCCCCCTTGAAATGCGACGTGTTGGAAGCCCGTGCACCCCAGCGTTTTGATTCGGTCCACTGATAAAATGGGTGGAACGTCTTGACCGTATGCTGATTGCTACCACTGCCAACCTGTGACTCAATCAAGTCCAGGACGTTAATGCGGTTATCCACCGCAGACAGATAAGCATCAATTCTAAGATCAACTAAATTATTATCCTGCGGTTTCCAACGGTAGCGAGCTGTGTATGTGTCGAGGTCGATCGAACTCAACCAGCTTTGATAAGGTGCACCAAAAAGTCTGGAAGAAAGTAGATGACCGTAGTCGCTTAAATACTTCCGATAGCCCAACTCAAGACTTTGTGAAGGCACAAGTTTGACTGTCGCCTTCAACATCCATGATTTATTGTCAAGAGAAGTGTTGAGTATTTCTTCACCGGCTCGGTAATCACTTAAACCTCCATTACCTACTTGTAAATTCCCAAACCTGGGATTCCGCTCAGCGACGAGATGCGCACTGCCGCCCCCATGCCTTCCCGCATGATAATTACCATTTTCTCGCCGCACAAAACCCGCGACGAAGTCTATGTAATCGGTTGTCGTAGCTACCACCATACTGCCGGATCCACCGGTGGGTTTAAACAATGGTGGGCGACGCATTCCGCGGGAATGGAAGACCAAATCGTCTGGAGGCAAGGCACCGCCATAAACCTTTAAGTCGGTAGTTAGACTATTCCACCCACCCTCAGTGCCTGCCGTGGGCACCCGAGAGCTATTAGTCGTAAGCCCGCCTTTAAGCCGTATGCCGTAGGTTTTACCTGGCAGCAAAATGTCATCGACGCCAATAATGGAAGCGCGTACAACGCCACCCGTTGCGCCAGTGGCGTCTGGAGCCGAGCTAATACCTTTTTCGATCGATATTGAACCGATGAAATCAGGATCAATATAGGTACGCGGGGTAGCACCGTTATATCCCTGCCATATAGCAGTTTCCTGTGTAGCACCGTCAACAAGCACAGGCACCCTACCCTGCCCCTGCATGCCGCGTATATTGACATCAACCGCACCGGAGTTGCGGCTGTCGGCATTCATGACACCGGGAATGCCGGAGAGGAAGTCGCCTACAGATGTGCCGCGGAAACGCTCGATATCCTCGCTGGACAGGTACGCGCTGGAGCCAGGTGTGCGGTATGGCTCGTCGGCGGGGTCTAGCTCTAATTTGCCTTTGACAGTAATGGTGTCTAGCGTGAGGTGGTCACCCATGGTGCCACTCAATGGGCTGGCCACACTGGTGGAACGAGTGGTGGCTGTAGCGGGTCTGTCGTTGTTTCGACCGGTTCCGTCGTTGACGTTGCTTGTATCGGTGGTGATGTTCCTGCTGGTGCCACTGTTGGCGTTGTCGGAGCGGCTATCGCTGTCGCTGCTGTTGCTGTCAGCGCGCTCACTGCCGCTGTTACGAGCGGTGTTGCTCTCACTGCTGCGGATGAAAATCGTATTGGTATTTGAATAACTATACGAGAGGCCTGAGCCTTCAAGAATGCTCGCCAGAGCTTGCGTGGCTGAGACCTGGCCCGTAATGCCAGCCGACTGCTTTCCGGCTGCAAGGCTTTTTGGATATGAGATGCGCAGCCCTGCCTGCTGGCCAAACGCATCGATTGCGTCGGACAACGAGCCCGGAGGGATTTTGAACGCTATGGTTGGGGAGGACTGCCCGTAGGCTGTCGACACAATAGCCAGTGAAGTAAAAATTGGGCTTAGTAAAAGAGCGATAGGACGCAGGCGACGGGCGGTCTTTGCCCGCTTGATTTTGCGGTTTGATTTCATCGTATCCCCGGTGTGTTGCAACAACCCTGATCACGCGATGCTGAAAACTATCGCCTTACAGGGCCTTGAGGATGAAACGAACGAGGGTGGATAATTTTCTCCACTATAAGTGCGCAAGTTCCAGCAAAAATTAACTGCGGACTCTTCTCCCCTGATTCATAAGGGCGAGGGCTGCGAATTTCGTTCGTTATGCCCTACTGCGCGTTTGTGCAAGCTGGCGTGCACGTGAAGGTTGGCCCGCTTAACCAGTAACCAGGCGCGTGAGATGGAAAGGTTTAGTTTTGCCGCGACCTCAGCAATGGTGAGATCACTGAAGTGATACAGCTCAAAGGCGTGGCGAGTGTTAACAGGCAGGGCTGCGAGCGCATTGTGTACCGTCATCAATTGCTGCCGCCCACAAACGACGCGATCAAGTGATGGTGTGGGGTCGGGAACGTCGCAATAGTGCTCTTGGGGCACGTAAGAAACTGGGGCAATCTGCTGTCGACGGTACACGTCAGTGGATAGATTTCGTGCAACCGTATAAAGATAGGCCCGAAGATGATGCCTGTGAAGTGGGCGCGCTGTACCCAATAAACGTGTAAACACTTCTTGCGTCAGATCTTCTGCGTCGTCACGGCTGTGGCCGCACCGGCGCAAATAACTATTGATTTCGGCGGCGTGCTTTTGATATAGGATCTGTGGGTTTCCGGTCAAGAGGAGCTCTCTGAAGAAGCCAGCACGTAACATACGTACGAGCTCGTTTACCTAGAACCAAAAGTATAAAAAAATCACATATGTAATTAATTCTCATTTCATATGAGATAACGCAAAGAGTTGAGCCTTCGCGAAGTTATGCAAGCGCACGACTTACTCGTCATCTAATCAAACATAGAAGGCTTCTGTATAAGGGCGTAATACGCCGTGCGGCGGGATTGATCTGTTTGCCAATGAAG
The DNA here is from genome assembly GCA_013416395.1 of Alcaligenaceae bacterium. Taxonomy (GTDB): domain Bacteria; phylum Pseudomonadota; class Gammaproteobacteria; order Burkholderiales; family Burkholderiaceae_B; genus Allopusillimonas. The sequence continues at coordinate 48,024 of JACCEP010000018.1, read as the reverse complement.
TCAGGGTTTATGGGCGTACAAAGTTATAAGCCCCGGCACAACAATGGTGCCTGGGATCGCGACGCGCACGCAATTGGTGCACTGCCACACGAAGTACACACTTATCGACCCACGTCTGCCCGGGAATTGGCCTTTTCAAAACTGGCATGAGTCTTGCGTAATCCTCACTATGATTCACTCTTGAGGGAAAGAAGCTCATGAAACACCCCCGCCCATCCTTCACCAGTCATTGCACTGTGCCCAACACAAGTGCCAATCACGCATCTACCGATCACCCTGCTATTGATGCAACCGCAGTCACCCGCGTGCCGACTAGTCTCGACACGGACCGTCGAGCCTGCCTGAGCATTGGGGCCAGAATGGTGGCAGGTGCCGGCCTGATGTCTCTGCTAGACCCCTGGACGCGCGCTGCAGCCTGGGCTGCGGGGTCGGACGCTCCTGAAAAAACAGAAGTCAAAATCGGCTTTATCCCCCTGACTGACTGCGCATCCGTCGTCATGGCTTCGGTCATGGGATTCGATAAAAAGCACGGCGTCAAGATTATCCCCAGCAAGGAAACCTCCTGGGCCGCCGTGCGTGAAAAACTCGCCAACGGCGATCTTGATTTTGCGCATGTGCTCTACGGACTTGTCTACGGCATGCACATAGGCCTGGCGGGCGCGCAACAAAACATGGCTGTGCTAATGGGCCTGAACCAGAACGGCCAGGGCATTTCGCTATCGAATGGTCTGCGTGATGTCGGCGTGGTCGATGGCGCCAGCCTGCGCAAGCACATGACGGCCGATCCACGCCAGTACACCTTTGCCCATACCTTCCCCACCGGCACACACGCCATGTGGCTGTACTACTGGTTGGCCGCCAATGACATCGACCCGGCAAGCACGCGCAACGTGACCGTGCCGCCGCCGCAAATGGTGGCCAACGTACGCATAGGCAATATGGATGGATTTTGCGTGGGTGAACCGTGGAATGCCCGCACCGTCATAGACGGCCTGGGGTTCACTGCCTGCACATCGCAGGATATCTGGACCGACCATCCCGAAAAGGTGCTTGGCACACGCAGCGACTTCGTTGAGCAACACCCCAATACCGCGCGCGCGGTCACTGCCGCCATCCTGGAAGCCAGCCGCTGGATCGATGCCTCACCGCAGAACATGCGTGAAACGGCCAAAGTTATCGCCGCCAAATCCTATGTAAACACCAGCGTTGACACCATCGAAGGCCGCATGCTGGGCCAGTATGACAACGGTTTGGGCAAGACCTGGGCCGACAAACACCCCATGCGTTTCTACGGCGAAGGTGCGGTGAACTTTCCGTATTTGAGCGACGGCATGTGGTTCTTGACTCAGCACAAGCGCTGGGGACTGCTCAAGGAGCATCCAGCTTATGAAAAGATTGCAGCCGAGATCAATCGCATCGATCTTTATAAGCAGGCTGCGTCAGCCGCCGGCACGGCGCTGCCCGCCAACGAAACGCGCTCCAGCAAATTGATGGACGGCATCGTGTGGGATGGCAGCAATCCGGTCGCCTACGCTGACGGCTTTGCCATCAAGGCAGGATAGGTACACATTATGAATACATCCTCAATCACGCTACCTGTCCCGTCGAGCCGACGCAAACTAGAAGAGAAGGCAAGTCAGTTTGCCCAGGCCTGCATCGGCCCGGTTATTGGCCTGGCACTGCTGCTTCTGGTCTGGAAGCTGGTGTCACTACGCATCGTCGAAATTCCTCCGCCCGAAACAACGCTGGTTGCGGCAGTAGAGCTATTTCGCGACCCGTTCTATGACAACGGCCCGAACGACGTGGGCATAGGTTGGAATATCTTGGCTTCGCTGGGCCGGGTAGCAGTGGGCTTTCTTCTGGCTGCACTGGTCGGCATCCCCGCCGGCTTTCTGGTTGGCCGCATACCCATGCTGGACAAGATCTGCTCGCCCGTCATAAGCCTGTTGCGCCCTGTCTCGCCACTGGCCTGGCTGCCCTTAGGTCTGCTGTTGTTCAAGGCAGCTGACCCTGCCGCCATATGGGCAATTTTCATCTGCTCTATTTGGCCCATGATCATCAATACGGCTGACGGCGTGCGCCGCATTCCCAAGGACTACCTGAACGTGGCGCGCGTGCTCGACCTGACCGAATGGCGCGTATTCACCCGCATCCTGTTGCCTGCCGTCCTGCCCTACATGATGACGGGTGTAAGGCTCTCCATCGGCACGGCGTGGCTGGTGATTGTGGCCGCAGAGATGCTCACTGGCGGCACCGGCCTGGGCTTCTGGCTTTGGGATGAATGGAACAACCTGAATGTCAGCAACATCCTGATCGCCATCATCGTTATCGGCGTCGTAGGGCTGGCACTGGACGCCCTATTGCTGGCATTAACCCGCCGATTCGATCACCGCGAGGTATAGACATCATGAAGAAATTTGTACGTATTGAATATGTGGGCCAAAGCTATGACACCCGCAACGGCCCTTTCGTTGCCTTGCGCGACATCAACCTGGACATCTACGAGGGCGAGTTCGTATCGCTCATCGGGCATTCGGGCTGCGGCAAGTCGACGCTGCTGAATCTGATCGCGGGCCTGGATCGCCCGGCGCAGGGTGTGCTGCTTTGTGCAGAAAAGGAAATCACGGGCCCCGGGCCGGACCGCGCGGTGGTGTTTCAGAACCACAGCCTGCTGCCCTGGCTCACTTGCCTCCAGAACGTTTACCTGGCTGTCGAGCGCGTATTTGGCGTGCAGGAGTCGCGTGCGATGCTGCAAAACCGTTCTAAGGCTGCGCTAGACATGGTGGGGCTGACGCATGCCATGAACAAGTACCCCAGCGAGATTTCAGGCGGCATGAAACAACGCGTTGGTATTGCGCGGGCGCTGGCCATGGAGCCTCAGGTTCTGTTGCTGGACGAACCGTTTGGCGCGCTAGATTCACTGACGCGCGCGCAATTGCAGGACGAACTGCTGCGTATTGTGTCCGCCACAGGCACCACGGCCATCATGGTGACGCATGATGTGGATGAAGCGGTGTTGCTGTCCGATCGCATTGTCATGCTCACCAACGGCCCCGCTGCGACCATAGGCGAGATTTTGAAGGTGGACCTGCCGCGGCTGCGCGATCGGGTGGCACTGCAAACCCATCCCCAATACACCGCCTGCCGCGCGGCCGTGCTCGGCTTCCTGCACGAACGGCATGGGCAACACCATGGGACGGATGCGCCGCCCAAACACGACGCTGCAAGCGAACTCGAACTTACCTCCAGCACAGCAGACGCATTATGAAGAAATACAAACTTGTCGTCATCGGCAATGGCATGGCCGGTATCCGCACCGTGGAAGAGCTGCTCAGGCTCGATCCCGATCTTTACGACATCACGGTGTTCGGCACCGAGCCGCATCCCAACTACAACCGCATCCTGCTCTCGCCGGTGCTGACCGGTGAGCAAACGCTGCAAGACATTGTCTTAAACGATTTGGACTGGTATCGCGACAACCACATTACGCTACATCTGGACAGTACGGTGACGCAGATCAATCGCGCACGCAAGGAGGTTGTCGCAAGCAATGGCCTGGTCGCCAAATACGACCGCCTGCTGCTGGCCACGGGCTCCAATCCTTTTATTCTGCCCGTGCCTGGCCATGACCTTGAAGGCGTCATCACTTTTCGCGACATACGCGACGTCAACCTGATGATAGACGCAGCCGGCCGCATCAAGCGCGCCGTCGTGATCGGCGGCGGCCTGCTTGGCCTGGAAGCCGCCAATGGCTTGGCGTCACGCGGCATGGACGTCTCCGTCGTGCACCTGGGCGCTGCACTACTGGATCGCCAGCTCGACACTGCGGCTGCAAGCTTGCTGCAAAAAAGCCTGGAGGCGCGTGGACTACGCTTCCTGATGCGACATCAGACACAAGCCATTCTGGGCGACGAAAACGGTGCGGTGCGCGCTATACGCTTTCAGGATGGCAGCGAGCTCGAAACCGGGCTGGTAGTGATGGCGGTGGGCATTCGTCCCAACACAGACCTTGCGCAATCTGCCGGCATTCATACCGATCGCGGCATCGTGGTCGACGATACCTTGCAAACCTATGACCCCAGCGTCTATGCCGTCGGCGAGTGCGTCAGCCATCGCGGCATGGCTTATGGATTGGTGGCACCCCTGTTCGAACAGGCCAAGGTTGCCGCCAACCACCTGGCCATGTTCGGCATCGGGCGCTACGCCGGCAGCACGACGTCAACCAAACTCAAAGTCACCGGCATCGACGTATTTTCTGCCGGCGATTTCGTCGGCGGGCCGCAAACCGAAGCCATTACGCTGGCCGACCCCGTCGGCGGTGTCTACAAGAAGCTGGTCATCCGTGATGAAAAGCTGGTGGGTGCCTGCCTCTATGGCGATACGGTTGACGGCGCCTGGTACTTTCGCCTGATCCGCGAAGGCAAGTCGATCGCCGAATTGCGCGAACACCTGATGTTCGGCGAAGGCTCGGTCGGCGATACCGGCCATGCGGGCGAAAACAGCATTGCCAACATGCCCGACAGCACTGAGGTGTGCGGCTGCAACGGCGTGTGCAAGGGCACCATCGTCAAGGCCATACGGGAACAGGGCCTGTTCACCGTCGACGAGGTCAAGAAACACACCAAAGCTGCCAGTTCTTGCGGGTCTTGCACCGGCCTGGTTGAACAGATTCTCATCAACTGCATAGGCGGCGCGGCAGACATCAAGCCCAAGTCCGAGAAGCCGCTGTGTGGCTGCACCGATTTTACGCATGGCAATGTGCGTAAGGTCATTTTTGAGCAGCATCTAACCAGCGTTCCGGACACCATGCGTTTCCTCGAGTGGCGGACGCCCGATGGCTGCGCCACTTGCCGGCCAGCGCTGAACTATTACGTGCTATCGGCCTGGCCTGGCGAAGCGCGTGACGACAGCCAGTCGCGTCTGATTAATGAACGGGTTCACGCCAACATACAGAAAGACGGCACCTATTCTGTCGTCCCCCGGATGTGGGGCGGCGTGACGACGCCTGCGGAACTGCGCCGGATTGCCGATGTAGCCGACAAATACAAGGTGCCCATGGTCAAGGTTACAGGTGGTCAGCGCATTGACTTGCTGGGCATACGCAAGGATGACCTTCCTTCAGTCTGGAAAGACCTCGACATGCCTTCTGGCTATGCATATGGAAAAAGCCTGCGTACTGTCAAAACGTGTGTGGGAAAGGAGTTCTGTCGCTTCGGCACGCAAGACTCAACCAGCATGGGTATTGCACTGGAAAAAGAGTTGGCCGGCATGGGCAGCCCGCACAAAGTCAAGCTAGCTGTGTCGGGTTGCCCTCGCAACTGTGCAGAGTCTGGCATCAAGGATATTGGCATCATCGCCGTGGAGTCTGGCTGGGAGCTGTATGTAGGCGGCAACGGCGGGATAAAGACGGAAGTCGCACAGTTTTTTGTCAAGCTGCAGACCGCTGAAGAGGTGCTCGAATATTGTGGCGCCTTTTTACAGCTTTATCGCGAAGAGGCCTTCTATATGGAACGCACCTGCCATTACTTGGCCCGCGTTGGGCTTGAACACGCCAAGGCGCGCGTAGTCAGCGATGCGGCTCATCGCGCCGAGCTTTATGCACGCCTGAAGTTTGCTCTGTCCTTCGTGACGGACCCGTGGGCCGAGCGCGTAGCGGCAACTCCACAGCGACGCGAATTCGAAGCGCTTACGGTGTGAACATGCCTGACGTTTCGGCGCACGGGCGTCAGCACACGATTGAACCGCCTCCACAACAAGGAAATACGCTCATGAACACCACAGCCTCTGACAACTGGACCGCTGTCTGCCATATCGATGACATTCCCAAACTGGGAGCACGCGTCGTACATCACCAGGGATCAGACCCCATCGCCATCTTTCGGGCCTCGGACAACCATGTCTTTGCCGTCATTAACCGCTGCCCACACAAAGGCGGCCCGTTGTCCGATGGACTTGTGCACGGGCATACCGTCACCTGCCCACTACACAGCTGGAATATCAACCTGGAGGACGGGCAGGCCTGCGAACCAGATACTGGGTGCGTGCGTACGGTTGACGTGCGCATTGCCGAAGAACGCGTATACCTTGCACTGCCTGGTCTGGGGTAAATCATGAATGGCAAGAAAGTGGCGCATTCACTCTCCGATGCAATGCACGACCCAACGGGTGGAAAGCAACTGCTGGCCGGCCCCGGCCAACGCACCACGCACTCCGTCTGCTGTTACTGTGGCACGGGCTGTGGGGTGCGCATACACACCATTGGCGCGCAAGTGCTGGCGGTCGATGGCGACGACAGCCACCCTTCCAGCCTGGGCCAGCTATGCAGCAAAGGCCGCGCATTGGCCGCCACCGTACGCCATGATCGCAGCCGCATCCTGACGGCGCGGTGGCGAACCGACAAAGCCGGGCCGCGCCATAACATCGCATTGACTGATGCCTACGACTTGGCGGCAGACAGGCTGGCCGAAATTATCAGCAGGCATGGCCCGGATGCCATAGGCTTTTATCTGTCGGGTCAACTGCTCACCGAAGACTACTATGTCTTCAACAAACTAGCGCGCGCGTTAGTGGGCACCAACAACATCGACACCAACTCGCGACTGTGCATGTCCAGCGCCGTCTCGGGCTACAAGCTGACGCTTGGCGCCGATGCGCCACCCGCCAGCTATGAAGACCTGGATCATGCCGACACCGTACTGATCGCCGGCTCGAACATGGCATTCGCGCATCCGGTGCTGTTCCGCCGGCTGGAAGCGGCCAAGGCGCGCCGGCCTGGCATGAAAATAATTGTGGTGGACCCGCGTCGAACTGACACTGCCGAGATTGCCGACCTGCACCTGCCTATACTGCCAGGTAGCGATGTCGCGCTCTTTCATGCCATGCTTAACGTGCTGGTATGGGATGGTCTGGTCGATCTGAACTACATCACGCGTCACACCTCAGGCTTTGCCGCCCTCAAGCAGCGCATACATGAATTCACCCCCGGCGCCACTCAGGATATCTGCGGTGTGCCCGCCGCCGACATCGTACTGGCCGCCCGATGGTTCGGGCAGGCAAACGCTGCACTGTCGCTCTACACCATGGGTCTGAACCAATCGAGCAGCGGCACGGCCAAGAACGCGGCCCTCATCCACCTGCATCTTGCCACCGGCCACATCGGCAGGCCCGGCGCCGGGCCTTTTTCACTGACGGGCCAACCCAATGCCATGGGCGGCCGAGAGACCGGCTCTATGGCAACCCTGCTTCCAGGCCATCGCGACCCAAACAACGCGGAGGACAGGAGCGCGATGGCCGATCTGTGGGGTGTAGACCAGTTGCCCGATACGCCGGGCAAAACGGCCGTCGATCTCTTCGACGCCGTGCTGCAGGACAAAATAAAGGTTTTATGGATCGCCGCCACCAACCCGGCGCAGTCCATGCCCGATCAGGCCAAAGTACGCGCCGCCCTGGAAAAGGCAGAACTTGTCATCGTGCAGGAAGCCTTCGATAACACCGAAACACTGGCCTATGCCGACCTGGTCCTTCCGGCGGCCACATGGCCTGAAAAAGACGGCACCATGACCAACTCAGAGCGGCGCGTCAGCCGTGTACGCGCCGCAATCAAGCCACCCGGCGACGCCCGCCCTGATTGGGACCTAGTGTGCAACATCGCACGACGTTTGGCCGCACGCATCGCACCGCACAAGGCTGGCATGTTCAGTTACGAAAGCGAGGTCGATATCTTTGCAGAGCATGTTCGTACTACCGCCGGACGCGATCTGGACTACAGCGCCCTGGACTATGGCGTACTCGAACGCGAGGGCCCGCAGCAATGGCCTTATCCGCCAGCAAACGGTGTGCGACGGCCATCCGCGCGTCTGTACGAAGACGGCATCTTTGCCACAAAAGACGGGCGGGCCCACTTTTTCGATACTGGATATGTGCCGGTCGCCGAAAGCGTAAGCCCCAAATTTCCGCTGCGCCTGACTTCGGGCCGTATGCGCGACCAATGGCACACCATGTCACGCAGCGGTCTGGTGCCATCGCTCACCCGCCACGTTGATGAGCCGCTGATCTATTTGCACCCTGACGACATGCAGCGGCACAAGATAAGCAATGGTGCGCTGACCAGAGTCCGTACACGCCGGGGCAGTGTCATCCTGCCAGCAAGCGCTGATACAACCCTAAGACCCGGTCATGCCTTCGTACACATGCACTGGGGAAGCAGCTTTATTGCTGGCGACGGAGTAAACACGCTGGCCAATAGCGCGCGCGATCCCATTTCGCAACAACCTGAGCTCAAGCACAGTGCTGCGGGCGTGGAAGCGCTGCATTTTCCCTGGCATGCGCAGGCGTGGCTACAAGGCAGTGCGCCAGCTTTGCGCCAGAAGCTTCTTCCCTGGCTGCGCCGCTTTCCCTATGCGGTACTCATCCCGTCCGCCATTGGCGGCGAAAGCGTTAGATTGCGGTTGGCAGGCCCATCTCGCATTGCACCTGAGCTTCTCGATGAACTGGTGCGCGATATAGGACTGGACACGCCCGACCTCGCCTTTGACGATCCCGCACGTGGCGTTGTTCGCCGACTTGTCCGCGACGACGGCGTGTTGCGCGCCTGGCTACTGGCTGGCGACACAATAGCCGCCGATGCCCTACTGCAGTGGGCCGACACCGGCCACGCGCCGCTAAATGCCAGCCAAATATTCACGGGTCGCAGCGCCCCCGCCGTACGCGCACGCGTTATCTGCACCTGTGGCAACGTCACCGACCAAGCCATTCAGCAGGCATTAGATCGCGGCCTTGACCTTGATGCCCTGAAATCAAGCCTGGAATGCGGCATTACTTGCGGCTCCTGCCTGCCTGAGCTTCGCCGCATGGTGGGCCAGCACACTCAAACGGAGTACTCGAGCCATGCATGACCACAACACCTCACCCGCCTTAGCGCCACACATCAAAGCACACAACGAACCGCTTGCGGGTAAAGTCTGGTTGGTCGGTGCCGGCCCCGGCGACCCCGAGCTGCTGACCTTGAAAGCCTTGCGTATTTTGCGCGAATGCACACTCTGGCTGGTCGATGATCTGGTCAGCGAGGGAATACTGGCGCTGGCAACACCCGGCACACGCATTATCAAGGTCGGCAAGCGCGGCGGTCGCAAGTCATCCACCCCACAGCCTTTTATATTGCGTCTCATGGCTCGCTATGCCCGGCAGGGGCATACTGTGGCCCGAGTGAAAGGCGGTGATCCTTTTATCTTTGGGCGAGGCGGCGAAGAAATTGCCTGGCTGCAGGCCAGGGAGGTGACCGTTGACCATGTGAGCGGCATCACGGCGGGCCTGGCGGTCGCTTCAGCGCTCGGGCTCCCGCTGACACATCGCGAAGTAGCACGTGGCGTTACTTTTGTCACCGCGCACACTGCGGACAGGGCGAGGCCGGCCTGGCGCGCACTTGCTCAAAGCGGCATGACAATAGTCTGCTACATGGGCATGCGCGATCCACAGACTCTTATGGATGAATTGTTACAGGCGGGTTTCTCGCCAACGCTTCCCGTCGCCATCGTGCAACATGTTTCCCGGCCAGACCAGCGCCATGCATTCACCACGCTGGCGCAGACGGCCTGTACCGTGAGAACGCATAATCTGGGAAGCCCTGCCGTCATCGTGCTTGGCGAGGCGGTGGGCTTTGCCGGTGCCCTTGCTATGTCATCTGTTGCAAGATTGCCTGCGCCGATAACGGACTCACTACGCATGACCATGTAGCCAAAGCCCGGGTAGCCGCACTGCTTTACTTATCGAAATGGATCACGCTACGAATACTCTTGCCGGCATGCATCAGTTCAAACGCTTCGTTGATCTGATCCAGCCCCATCGTGTGCGTGATGAAGTCGTCGAGCTTGAACTCACCCTGCATGTACTGCTCGACGATGCCTGGCAGCTCTGAACGACCCTTGACGCCACCAAAGGCGGAGCCACGCCAGACGCGACCAGTTACCAACTGGAACGGACGGGTCGAGATCTCCTGACCGGCACCGGCCACACCGATGATGACCGACTCTCCCCAGCCCTTGTGGCAGCACTCCAGCGCCGAGCGCATTACGTTGACGTTGCCGATACATTCGAACGAGTAGTCAACGCCACCATCGGTCAACTCGACGATCACATCTTGAATCGGCTTGTCGAAGCTCTTCGGGTTAATGCAATCGGTAGCGCCAAGCTTGCGCGCCAGTTCGAACTTGCTCTCATTGATGTCGATCGCGATGATGCGGCTGGCCTTGGCCATGGTCGCGCCTATGATGGCCGACAGACCGATGCCACCCATGCCGAAGATGGCCACGGTAGCGCCTTCCTCGACCTTGGCCGTATTCATCACAGCGCCCATGCCGGTGGTTACGCCACACCCCAGCAAGCACACTTCTTTTAGGGGCGCGTCTTTGTTGACTTTGGCCAGTGAGATTTCGGGCAGAACCGTGTATTCGGAGAACGTCGAGCAACCCATGTAATGAAAAATTGGCTTGCCGTCTTTGAAAAAGCGCGTTGTGCCGTCCGGCATCAGACCCTTGCCTTGGGTTTCACGAATTTTCTGGCACAGATTGGTTTTGCCTGATTTGCAGAATTTGCACTCACCACACTCGGGTGTGTACAGCGGAATGACGTGGTCACCCACCTTAACGCTGGTGACGCCCTCACCGACCGACTCCACAATGCCGCCCCCCTCATGACCGAGAATGACAGGAAATATTCCTTCAGGATCATCACCCGACAGCGTGAATGCGTCGGTATGACAGACGCCCGTGGCAACAATGCGAACGCGCACCTCGCCGGCTTGCGGCGGCATCACATCAACTTCTTCGATGGACAGGGCCTGATTTGGCCCCCACGCGATAGCGGCCTTGGATTTGATCATTTGAGTCATAGTTTCTTCTTGATAGGTTGCAATATACGGTGAAGCTGCAGTGGCAGACTCTTGATCTGCACAGTGCAAGCCTTATTCAAGTAACGGGCAGACGGCCATAGGTATGGACATCGCGATCTCGTCATTTTGAGTAAGTGGAATTAGGGGCATTGAGGCGCTACTACGCAGCAGTGGCTTTGTCCGATTATGAGGAGTTTACTATTGATTAAAACAATGACAATACCCCTTATAATAAAAATACTATTTCCATATGGTAACAATAACGGTGTGCCAAGCGATCGCCGTTTTGGCGCACAAGGAAGGGATGATGTTTGCATGGGTAGGCGTCACAGAATTCGTGGCGGTCGCCGAAACAGAGAGCTTTACGCAGGCCGCAAAACGGCTGGGTATCTCGACGGCGCAGGTCAGCCGGCAGATCAGTGCCCTGGAGGCCAGGTTGGCAACCAAGCTGTTCTACCGAACCACACGCAAGGTTTCCGTGACGGAGTCTGGGCAGATCTACTTCCAGCATTGTCGCCAAGTGCTGGACGGCCTGGAGGAGGCCGAGCGCATAGTCACCAACCTTCAGATGGCTCCACGCGGCAAGCTTAGAATTACTGCGCCCGTGACGTATGGAGAAAAAACAATCGCGCCGTTGATCAACGATTTTGTACTTCGTTACCCTGAACTTCAGGTCGAACTAAACCTGACGAATATAACGCTAGACTTGGTTGAACAGGGGTATGACATGGCGGTACGCATGGGCACGCTTGAAAGTTCCAGCTTGATGGCCAAGCGGCTGGCCTCAAGAACCCAGTACGTATGTGCCTCGCCCCAGTATCTGGCAACCCGTGGAACCCCGCACGCTTTACCTGATTTAGAAAGTCATAACTGCTTGCAGGGCAACCATGACTATTGGCGCTTCCAGGAAAACAATAAGACGAGAAATCTTCGCATCAAGGGCAACCTTGTTTGTGGTAGCGGTTGGGCATTACTCGACGCGGCCCTAAAAGGCGTGGGCATTGTGCAACTTCCAGACTATTACGTGCAACCATCCCTAGACTCGGGGCAATTGATTGCGGTGCTGACACAGTATCAGCAGCCAGATGAGGGCATTTGGGCGGTCTACCCGCACAATCGCCACCTTTCACCAAAAGTACGCTTTCTGCTTGACCATCTGACACAAAGCCTTGCCTGATGACGTGAAGCAAGTCGAGATCACCGCCATTGGGCCTCAGAATTCACGAGCGCCAGAGCGAAATCTTTCCGATGTTGAAGGAATGGCCGCGCGACTGGAAGTGTTGCCGTTCGACAGTGCTGCTGCCTCGCACAGCGGCCAGATCAGGTCAGAATTGAAGAAAAAAGGAACACCTATCGGGCCTTACGACGTGTTGATTGCCGGCCACGCACGCTCACTAAGGCTGGTTCTAGTGACATTGCACAGAACTTATTTGTTAGCAACAGCGAGCACAGCCTTTGGATTTGTGTTTGCAATCGCTAGAAGGGTACGGGCGGCACCACTCGGCTGTTTACGCCCCTGCTCCCAGCCTTGTAAGGTACGAACGGAAACGCCGAGCAAAGTGGCAAACTGAGCTTGAGATAGGCCCGTTTTCTTACGCGCCTCGATAGCTGGCGATAAAACGACATGCGTCTGGCTGACTTTCATCTGCTGCACAGCCTCAAGCAGCTCTGCAGCAAGGTCGCGATCTGCTTCATAAGCGGCAAGCTCTTTATCTGTGAAGGATCTATTCTTCGAGGACACGACGGATCTCCTTTAACTTGGCGCCGGTGATATTGTTAGTTTTGGCCTTTGCATATAGCGTTAGCAATACAACCTCACCTTCAAGTGTACGGATGAAATAAATCACACGCACGCCTCCTGACTTGCCCGAACCGAAACGAGACCAACGCACCTTTCGGATGCCGCCGGACCCGGGCACAACATCTCCGGCTGTTGGATGTTCAGCTATGTAGGCGGCAAATTCACCTCTTTCCTCTTCAGTCCAATAGAGCGGCCACTGTCGTTGGAAGATAAGTGTTTCGACGACTGTTAGCATAGTTTACTATACTCTTAAGGCGTATTCCGCAGTATTAAAAAGTCGCTTGACTATGTGTTTATGCATTTGGTTAGTTTGCATGGAAGTGAATCAGATGAGAATTCGTACTTTCCAAGCCGGTAGATTACGTCGTGCTTGAGCATCAGGAGGCTCAGTGCCCTGGAGGCTTACTCTTCCCGTCGAAAACAGCTTAGCTTCGGGAAGGTTGGCCCTCCCCCCCCGATAACAATGGTGTGGACATGAAACCTCGAATTTCCGTTATTACGCTGGGCGTTACCGATCTCGAGAAATCGCTTGCCTTCTATCGTGACGGGCTAGGCCTCCCGACCGAAGGCATCGTCGGTCGGGAGTTCGCGCATGGTGCGGTTGCCTTCTTCGATCTGTCGGGTGGGCTGAAGCTCGCGATCTGGGCACAGGACGATATTTCCTACGACACCGGCCTACCAAAGCAACCCATCTCTTCCACTTCCTTCACGATCGGACATAACGTTCTGGATCGGCAGGAAGTTGACGAAACGATGGACGCAGCGCAACGCGCAGGTGCTGAAATTATCAAGCCTCCGCAGGATACCTTCTATGGGGGGTACGCTGGGTATTTTCGTGATATTAACGGACACCTGTGGGAAATCGTCTGGAATCCTCAGCTGCTACCGATAGCCGATTGAATGCCTGTTAAAGAACTAGACAAACTACAGCGACAACCGTGACATCAAACTTGATTTTTTAAAAGCAGAGCCGGGCGACCTATCTTAATTGCAGCGATACGCCCTACGCTTTCATAGCAGAGTTGTAAGCCCGTTGCTCACTGGTTCAAAGTGCTCGACTCCGTGAAAGACCAAAAACATATGGAGCAGGTTGCGCTCCTGAAATCGGAGCACAAGATTGGCCATGGACATGCTAATGCCCTTGTTGCTTACTACCGAGCCCCACAGCCGGTTTAACAATCCCAGTGCGAACACTTGGCAGCCGTGCCGCCTGTCCAACCTCAAAACGCTGCTGGAAACCGGTCAGCCGTTGCCACAGTTTCAGGGCGTGACTGGTGAGTGGTCTAAGGAAGACTTCAAAGCATTTAGCGTCCACCGGCCTCACGGCGTAGAGTCGGCAACCCGACGCCCGCTGCATCGAACCCGCCGTCGACGGCAAGCACTTGGCCATTCACATAGCTGGCGCCCGGTGTGCACAAAAAACCGACCGCCGACGCAATTTCTTCCATAGTGCCGTAGCGACCGAGCGGAATACTGTCGTAATAGTCGGCCCGGATTGCTGCCGAATGGACTTGCTTGGCCATTTCGGTTTCGACAGGCCCTGGCGCGATTGCGTTGACCCGGATTCCCATGGTTCCGAATTCAACCGCCTGTTGACGCGTAAGGTGGATGAGCGCGGCCTTACTGGTTCCATAGGCAACGCGCAAGGTGCTGGCGCGCAATCCCGAGATCGACGCGATGTTGACGATTGAACCGCCGCCGTTCTTTAACATCACGGGGACGCAGGCTTGCGAGCAAAGGAAGGCGCCATCCAGATTTGTCGCCATCACGTAGCGCCACTCTTCGAATGAGGTCGTGCCCAACGTCTTGAACACAGCAACGCCGGCATTGTTCACCAGCGCATCGATGCGGCCAAAGTGTGCCTCGACCCGTGCCATGGTCTCTTGCACTTGATCGGGGTTCGACACGTCACAGGGCAGCGCAAGTACGCGCTTGTCACCTTGATATTCGAGTGCGGCTTTTGAGAGTTCGTCGGCATCGATGTCGAGCATAGCCACCTGGTGGCCGTGAGCCAGAAACCATCGAATGGTTGCGAGCCCGATGCCGCGCGCGGCGCCAGTTACGACGCTGACCGGTAGAGAAGAGTTAGAAATTGTCATATTAAATTTTGAAAATATTTAAGACGGTTGTAGATAGTCAGGGTATGCGCCGCAATTCAAAGCAAGGCAGCTAAACCCATAGCCGCCCCAATACCCATCGCGCCACCCGTTACAAGTGCGACGCATCTGTTCTACAGACCGTGGAAGGCAATTGTATCTGGCGACGTGTCAAGTTCTTGCTTCATCTTGATTTAACCTTAATGTGGCATCTTACGCTCATTGATGGGCGTTGATCTTATCTTCGCGAACGTCTACATTTGGTCGAAAGAGTTCACTGCCCAGAATCTCAACAGCTTGCTGCTTATGAAGCAGATCGTGACCTTGCAGCAGAACTGCTTGAGGCTGTGTAGAAACGTATTTGACGCAGGGTCATGCAAAGCGCGTAGCAGTCATTTAACTATTTGCCTGGGTGCCACCATCCAACTTGTAGGCGAGCCTGTCCGTATTTTTTCGGGGTCAAAAGTCACGTTATTGAAGCCATTATCTATTTCGTGGGCCTCAACAACGTATAAAAGGGCTCACGCCCTCGCTAAACTGACCGATTCCATCGCTCCTGCGATGCCCAACCTGCTAATCACCCACTTGAGGTTGTGAGCAAGCATATGCAGGCTCATCTCCGCTGCGTCCGTTTGGAGAAACGGAGAACATCGACAACAAGCGAGAACGCTGGGGATGGCTGTCGCCGGCTGGGATAGTAGAGGTAGTAGCCCTCGAATGGGGCACACCATTCCTGCAGTACGCGCACCAGCCTTCCGTCCTCGATGTGCGGAGCGAACTCCCCTTCTGGGAGGAATGCGATGCCCAAGCCTTCAAGCGCCGCGAGCACAATGTGGGGGGTGCTGTTGAGGACGACCTGCCCATCGACGTGAACATTCAACTGTTCGCCTCGGCGCTCGAACTCCCAGACATACAGCCCGCCGTGCGTCGGAAAACGTAGGTTGATGCAGCGGTGCGCAACCAGGTCTCTTGGTGTCTTCGGCGTGGGGTTCTTTGCAAAATAGGCGGGTGACGCGACGGCGGCCATCCGCAGCTTCGGGCCTATGGGTACCGCAATCATGTCCTTGTCGATGGTATCGCCCAAACGCACGCCTGCGTCGAAGCGATCTGCCACGATGTCTCTGAAACCGTAGCTAACGTCGAACTCTACCTTGATGTCGGGAAACTCTTTCAGCAAGGGGGCAATCCTCGGCAGCAACGTCGTTCGTACGACGTGATCGCCGCAAGTAATCCGTACCGTGCCAGCTGGCTTGTCGCGCATCTCGGTCAACATGTCCAGCTCTGCTTCGATCTCATCAAAGCGATGTCCGATGGCTTGCAAAAGCCGCTCACCCGCCACCGTGGGCGAAACGCTGCGTGTGGTGCGCGTGAGCAGCCTGATTTCGAGCTTTGCTTCGAGACCACTGATGGCTTGGCTGAGTGCTGATTGAGTCACGCCTAGCAGTGCGGCGGCGCGGGTGAAGCTGCCTTCCCGGGCTACCGTCACAAAGGATAAGAGATCGCTGAGGTTTCGTCTGAGCATGATGCAGTTTGCCACGGATTTTTGATTAGCACAGCTTATAGGCTCTTTAAGCATTTAGTAGCTTATCAAATGTATCTTGATTCGCGAAAATAAAGGCTATGGAAAAATCAATTGTTCTACGCCACAAAGGCATCCGTGTGAATGTCGTTTTACGTGGCCTCATTGCTGCGCCGACGTTGTCGATGGCGGCAGGCCGCCTGAACTCGTTCTTCCACCGCAACCTGTCACAATCGCGCATTTCATGACAGCGAAAATAGTCAGCGGCACTGCTTATGGCGCCCAAACACGGAGCAAACCGGAAACGCAGTGTGCCATGTGGAGTGGTGTCTTCGCAATGACGTTGTGCGTCTTTGCGCTGATCGCCTCTGAGTTCATGCCCGTCAGTCTGCTGACGCCCATGGCTAACGATCTTGGGATCAGCGAAGGTCTTGCCGGACAGGGGATCGCCATATCAGGCGCATTCGCGGTCTTAACTAGCCTATCGATCGCGGCAATTGCTGGCAGCATGAACCGCAAGACTCTTTTGCTGGGGCTGACTGCGCTGATGGCCCTTTCAGGGGCAGTTGTTGGGCTAGCACCGAACTATCTGACATACATGGTCGGGCGAGCGCTGATCGGGGTGGTGGTCGGTGGTTTCTGGTCCTTGTCGGTGGCGACTGCGATGCGGTTGGTGCCTTCGCATCAGGTGCCGCGTGCTATGGCCATTTTCAATGGCGGTAATGCGCTGGCGACGGTAGTCGCCGCCCCATTGGGTAGCTACCTGGGTTCGATCATCGGATGGCGTGGTGCGTTCTTCTGCTTGGTGCCGGTGGCGTTGGTCGCTTTTATCTGGCAGTGGATCAGCCTGCCATCCATGCCAGCTCGGGTTCGCTCGACGGGTTCCGGCAACGTCCTCAGGCTGTTGAAAAATCGGATGGTCGCTTTGGGTATGTTGGCTGTTGGAACCTTCTTCATGGCGCAGTTCGCGTTGTTCACCTATGTGCGCCCGTTCCTTGAAACGGTGACAGGCGTGGACGTTCCCACGCTGTCGCTTGTTCTGCTGATTATCGGTGCCGCTGGATTCATCGGCACCACTGCCATCAGCACGTTCCTGAAGTGGGACTTCTACCGCACGCTGATTGGTATTCCACTGTTAATGGCTGTGATCGCGATGGCACTCATCGTCTTTGGCAGCAGTGTCGCCGCAGCGGCGACGCTGCTGGGCCTCTGGGGGCTGGTTGCTACTGCAGCGCCGGTAGGCTGGTGGACATGGCTTGCAAAAACATTGCCCGGAGATGCCGAGGCCGGCGGTGGCCTGATGGTCGCCGTGGTTCAGCTCGCCATCGCATTGGGCTCGACCTTCGGCGGCTTGCTGTTCGACGCGAGCGGATACCAGAGTACGTTTGTAATGAGCGCGATCGTGCTACTGCTCGCGGCTTTCCTGACTTTCCGGACCTCATGTTCGCAAACATCACAGGCAGCCTGAACCAGGTGCAAAACAAAGAAAAATGGTATTACGATGAACAACGTAAGGGCCCGTATGATCGGCCAAGTTCTCTTCAACATGGAGATCGAACATCTTCGAATTCTCGCCTTTGCAGCGTTGATGACCCCGCTAGCCTGGCCCAGGCACTCGGCCAAGGGGACACACAAGTGTCGTTTTCCAAGTACCAGCTACCCCACGCGTAAAGAGGGCTACTTAACAACCACACACGAGGTACAGCGATGAATAAACCCAAAGTCACAGCAGGCCGCGACCAACTGGGGGCCTTTGCACCCAAATTCGCAGAGATCAACGATGACGTCCTTTTTGGCCAGATCTGGTCACGGGATACGGAGCTTTCACAGAGAGACAGGAGCCTCATCACCGTGACCGCACTCATGGCCAGCGGCATATTGGACAGCTCGCTGGCCTTCCATTTGCAGACCGCCAAGACAAACGGCATTACCCGAGATGAAATTGCCGAAGTTCTGACACACTTGGCCTTTTATACCGGTTGGCCGAAGGCTTGGGCCGTTTTCCGGATGGCCAAGGACATCTGGAACCAATAATCACGAATCGCCGAGCGAGGATAGCCCAGTCACAGCAAGGACAAAAGAATCATGAAATACAGCAACAAAGCGGCATTCGAAAAGGCCAACATGTTCGGAACGGGAATGCCGAACGATGCCTACAGCAAATACTTCATCGGAAATTCCTACTTGAATTTTCTCGTCAAACCGGGCGAGACCCCCCTGTTTCTCGCCAATGTCACGTTTGAACCGGCCTGCCGGAACAACTGGCATATACATCAAGCAACGAGCGGCGGCGGCCAGATGTTGATCTGCACAGCCGGAGAAGGCTGGTACCAGCAAGAAAAAGAAGAAGCCGTCAGCATGAAAGAGGGCTCCATCGTGTATATCCCGGCCGGAAAAAAGCATTGGCATGGTGCAAAGGCCGACAGCTGGTTCAGCCATATTTCGATCGAGATACCGGGCACCGAATGCAGGAATGAATGGCTGGAACCGGTCAGTGACGAAGACTACAACAGACTGTGAACATAGGAGATAGACCAATGAAATTGCGAGAAAACTACTTACTTTCTAATGGACAAACCATCCCCAAGCTCGGTTTGGGAACCTGGTTTATCAGTGACGAGAATGCGGCGCAGGCCGTGAAAGACGCAGTGGCGCTTGGATACCGGCACATCGACACGGCCCAGGCATACGGGAACGAGAACGGCGTCGGAAATGGGATACGTGCCTGCGGCACGAGCAGAGAGTCCCTATTTCTGACCACCAAGCTGGCTGCAGAGATTAAGTCCTACGAACAGGCGGTCGCCGCCATCGATCAATCCCTGATGACCTTAGGACTGGACTACATCGATTTGATGATTATTCATAGTCCTAAACCGTGGAAAAAATTTCACGAATCAGAGCGTTTCCTGGAAGGTAACAGCGAGGCTTGGCGAGCCCTCGAGGACGCATATAAAGCGGGGAAACTCCGCGCCATCGGCGTCTCCAATTTCGAGAAACCTGATTTGGAGAACATCTTGGAATCGTGCACTGTGAAACCCATGGTGAACCAGATTCTTGCACACATCGGCAACACTCCCTTTGATCTGATCGACTATTGCCAAAGCAAGGACATCTTGGTGGAGGCCTACTCTCCAGTCGCCCATGGCCAGCTGCTGAAGAATGTGAAGGTCGCCAGTCTGGCGGAAAAATACGGGGTATCCGTAGCGCAATTGTCCATCCTCTACTGTCTGGAACTGGGACTACTTCCTCTGCCAAAAACCGCCAATCCGGCCCATATGAAGAACAACGCAGAAGTTGATTTTTCCATATCCAAGGAAGATATGGATGCCTTGAAGCATATGGAGCAAATCAAAGACTATGGCGACGCGAGTGTATTCCCAGTCTTTGGCAGAAGCCTGAAATAGCGCCCGAGCCGGAAACCGTCAAGGTACATTTTTGAGTGGCAGCTGCACACTTCACCGTCTTCATACCGGCAGCTCTTTTGTGAAGGCCAACGAGGCACTTTCGACGCGTTAACCACAAGTGAGAATTAAATCCGCCTGCTGTCACTATATGGCAGCTTTGGAGCAAGGCGTATGTTTCTTGTGGGTCGAAAGAGTGCATAATCCAGAGTCTTAACAGATTTTAGTGCCACTCATACCCATCTGGCGATTGCAAACACAAATCCAAAGGCGGCGCTTGCTGTTGCTAACAAATAAGCTCTGAACACAAATACCCAATTGTGCGTTGCACGGAAAATTGGGTGACCGGCCACTTCGGGCCGCTTTCAGACGTTGACGACAGGCTCTAACCTGCCAGCTTGAAGATATGCGTAGTCGGCGTCGAGCCATGTGGCAGACACCACTGGTCATTGAGCCATAACAGGGCAGTCTTTTCCTGCGCACCTGAGATGGAAAATTCGAAAGTCAACATCATCATTGTCTCGGCCGACCAGTGATGCCGGCCCCAGGGTGTTGCGCAACACTTGGGCCACCTCGGCATCGTTCAACGGTGTTGCCTTCACCACTTGAGCGCTCTCGGGTGGGACGTTGTCAGGGAGTACTTGCAGCGCACCTACGCAATCCCGTCCAATCTCTGCCAGCAGCGCGAATGCATCCGTCGAGCCTGCCCGGAACCGGCGAGCGACGCGTTCGCGGATATTCTTGCTGTCTGGGATCAGGTTTTCGTAGTAGGCACGTACGGCGTCGCCACGATGAGGTTGGTTGCCCGGCGTAAAAGGTAGTGACAGGGACAGCGCCCGCCTTGCCAGGAGGCCACCCAGCCGACAACTTGCCTCAAACCCGTGCAGCGATGGCGACCTTATGAAGATGCATCTTTGCAAATAGTAAAAATGGTATCGCGCAGCCAGCGATGGGCAGGATCAGCATGCAGGCGAGGATGCCAAATGGCTGAGACCTTGATCTCAGGCGTTTGTACCGGGAGTTCAAAGTGCTGAATGCCCGCACTGCGCGAGTGGCGGCCTATCAAGTCACTGTCAAGGCACGAATGCGGGACTAGCCCGAGAAGATCGGAGTAGCGTACGATCTGCATCGCGTTTGCATAAGTGGGCACCACCATAACTATGGTCCTGGACAGACCCGACTGGCCAAGCGCGTCGTCTACGGGCCCTGAGTATTGCCGCTTGCGCGATACAACCACGTGCTGGTAACTCGCGTAGCGTTTCGCAGTCATCTTGTTCAAAAGAGGATGCTCTACTCGACAAATGCCCACGAATCGATCGCGAAACAGCACCCGTGTCTTCAGTTCCGGCGCCGCGGTTCCGAGCACGCCGACCTCCAGGTCAATCATGCCTTCTCGGAGTGGTCGTGCATCCTTGTCTGGCTTCGAAACGAACCGGATTCTGACGCGGGGTGCGGTTTGAGTGATCGCCGCCATTAGCGGCGCGCCGATCAGTTCGACGAAGCTGTCATTCGCACGAATCGTGAACGTCCGCTCTAGTTTGGAAACGTCAAAGGAGCTGGTGGCGGGTTGAAGCACGGCTCTGGCGTTTTGGGAAGCATCATGGACGCGCTCACGGATTTGTTCGGCATACGGTGTCGGAACCAGGGTACGCCCTGCTAGCACGAGCAGTTGATCTCCTGTCGAAATCCTCAGTCTCGAAAGTGTCCTGCTCATGGCAGAGGGACTCAAACCGAGTCGGCACGCAGCCTTGGTCACGCTGCACTCTGCGAGCAATACGTCCAGTGCAGTGAGGAGATTCAAGTCCACGTTTTTCATGCAAAGCCGTCCTTACACTGTCCATTCGTTGATTTCCATGCAATCAATTATTGCATGCTAAGCGTCTGGTGCAATGTATTTCCCGTCCTTAGAATCAGGATGAAAGAAGCAAACAAGTTCGTCGCGGGTGAGTGGAAACGCCAGCATGCTCCCCGGCGTATTCATTGTCTAATGTGAAGGAGTCTTTATGAAAAACTCAAGTAGCGATAGCGCGCCAGCCATTCTGATCATCGGCGCTTCACGCGGCCTCGGGCACGCTATGGCAGCGGAATGCCTGAATAGAGGTTGGAACGTCGTCGGTACGGTACGCGACAGCATTCGAACTGAATTGCACGATCTGGCCGAAGACTATGTGGGCCGCGTCCAGGTCGAACACCTTGACGTAACCCACTCTGACCAGATCACGGCGCTGCGTAACCGGTTGTCTACACGTCGCTTTGATATTCTGTTCGTAAACGCCGGCACTGCGAATAATGATCAGGACGAAACCATCGCGGAGGTCTCCACCGACGAGTTCGTGCAGGTGATGATCACTAACGCCCTTGCTCCTATGCGCGTCATCGAAGCGTTGCAGGGCCTAGTGCCGACCGATGGCCTGATCGGCATCATGTCGTCGGGGCAAGGCAGCATCACCAACAACGATAAAGGCGGACACGAAGTTTATCGTGGCAGCAAGTCGGCTCTAAACCAGTACATGCGCAGCTACGCTGCTCGCCACGCCGGAGAACAGCGCGCCTTGTTGTTGTTGGCTCCTGGTTGGATACGTACCGCGCTAGGCGGGCCGAATGCGCCGTTTAGACTTGAAGAAGCCGTTCCTGAAATCGTGAACACGCTGCTCTCGAAACAAGGAAAGCCCGGCCTGGACTACCTCGACCGCATGGGGCGCACGATCCCATGGTGAACGGAGTCGCAGTCATGAAACTTATCGGAATTGAAGAGCACTTCCTGACGGCAGAAATCCGCGATGCCTGGAGCGCCATTGGCCTGGACGCAACCGATCCAAGCGTAGCGTTTCATTCCGGCGCAATCAAAGGACGCCTGCTTGATCTCGCGCAAGACCGACTCGCACTGATGGACGAAACTGGACTAGATGTGCAGGTCTTGTCACTGACGACTCCTGCACTCCACGATCTTGGATTGGAAAGCGTCGATTTGGCACAACGAACCAACGACGCCCTGGCAGAGGTGGTTGCGCGCCATCCTAAACGCTTCCAGGCCATGGCAACATTGCCCGTGAGCATGCCGGAAGAGGCAGCTCTCGAATTGGAGCGTTGTGTCGGGACCCTGGGTTTCAAAGGAACGGTACTGTGCGGAAAAGTGGGCCAGCGCAATCTCGATGATCCGACCCTCACGCCGATCTTTCAAAGCGCGCAAGCGTCAGGCGGGCCAATACTGATCCATCCCCGTGTACCTGACGCAGCCGTCAGGGCGGCCTACTACTCGGGCTTCACGCCCGAGGTCGATGCGGCTTTCGCCACCTACGCCCTGGGCTGGCACTATGAAGCAGGTATACAGTTCCTTCGTCTCGTGCTCGCCGGCACGTTCGACCGCATACCGGGCCTTCAGGTGATTCTCGGGCATCCGTCGAGCCTGCGTGAAACCTGCGAGCGACACGTTCGCGGATATTCTTGCTGTCTGGGAGCAGATTCTCGAAGTAGGCACGCACGGCATCGCCACGATGAGGTTGGTTGCCCGGTGTAAAAGGTAGTGACAGGGACAGTGGCCGGCCTTGCCCGGAGGCCACCCAGCCGTTGACGGCTTTGGCGCTGCAGACATCTATGGCAGGGCGCACCCTAATCAAGAGGCGGTAGTCGACCGCGGATAGCTTCGCGACGACTTCGGCGCTCTGTGTTTGGCAACGCTGGGCTATAAGCGGCCACGAATTGAAGAAAGCTGTTCGTCAGGAAAGCAAGGTGTCAGCGAGCGCAGTAATGGTGCGGGCGTGCAGGGTGTTGGCCGGATGAGGGCTCACATCCTTAAGCATATCAGTACCGAATTCGGTGGGCCGCTCAATATACGCCGTGAGCAAACCGCATTCTCGTGCCGCATCCAAGTCATCTTGATGTGCTGCGACCAGCATCACTTGATCAGGTCTCACATCAAAAATACGTGCCACACCAAGGTAAGTTTTTGGATCAGGCTTGTATGCTTTGAATACCTCTGCCGATAAGACGCAGTCCCAGTTTAAGTTGGCTGCTTTTGCCATATTGACAAGCAAATTAATGTTGCCGTTGGACAAAGTTGTCGTGATGTAGCGCGTTTTTAGGCGTGTAATCCCCTGCGCCGAATCGGGCCAAGCCTGCAGCCGGTGCCAGGCCTTATTCAATTGATGCCTCTGCGATCCGTCCAATTCTGACATGCCAAACTCTATAAGAATGTCGTCAAGAATCATTCGGTGCAGATCGTCGATACGCGTCCATGGCAATTCGCCAGCCCTCACACGCTGCATGGTGGGCTGATAACCTGCCCGCCATGCTCTTGCGAATACGCGCCCGTCAATTTTTGGGTTTAGGTGCTCTATTTCTGATGCGATTGAGCTACACCAGTCCACCACAGTGCCAAACACATCAAAAGCAAGCACACGGACATCTTTTAGACGTTCGTCGGTCATAGTGGTGTCCTAAATCAATCCGGTTTATGAATGCTCTACCAACCTTTTGCACGGCGAGCAGGCAGACGGCCACTTACGATCGGACAGCGACTGTAAGGTGGCTGCCCGCATAAAAAAGTGAATGATATAAGCTGACCGTGCTACTTCGACTCTGGATGGAAGCACGGCTATGTTCGGCCAGAAGCAGCCACTGAGCGTCGGAAAAACTCAACTCAAATAACGACGTCTCAGTGTGCCGGCAAAGGTTTACTTGGGCTGCGTCATCTTTTTGATTTCCTGCATGTTTTGAGCCGCCCGCTCCATAATGATGGCCATGGCATCGGCTTGTGACTTTTGTGCAATTTCGGCCAGCCCTTTCATATCAGTTAACGCCTTTTCATAAGCCTTGCGAGCCAACTCAGTCTGCTGAGCCGGGTCAGACATGCCGGAAGCACCTGCACTCTGAAAGCCTTGCATCGCCTGCTGCAGCATTTCAGTCTGCTTATTGGCTAGCGCCTGCATGCCTTCATAAACTGCCTTATTCGCCTGGACCAAAGACTCGACATCTTGACGCCGCGCATCGGCAATCGCCGACATGTCAACGCCTGGTATTTTGAATTGCTCGAGCATTTTGGTGAGGTCACCAAATGGGTTGGATCCTGCTGCGCTGGTGTCATCGGC
Organism: Alcaligenaceae bacterium; assembly: GCA_013416395.1. GTDB lineage: Bacteria > Pseudomonadota > Gammaproteobacteria > Burkholderiales > Burkholderiaceae_B > Allopusillimonas. The sequence goes on along the minus strand of JACCEP010000018.1, from coordinate 23,235 downwards.
TTTATATTTGGACATGGGCTATCTCCTTAATGGCAGTTACGGTGTGTCTAGCATACTGTGCTATTGCCAATATTGCCAAAAATTGTGGTTTGCGCACATTGCCCCCTAGAGACTCGACATAACCCGTCATACCGCACAGGCAATAAGCCAGGATCGTGATGCCGGCTCAGTGAGCCGTCAGTGAGCTGGCAAAGAAAAGCGACATAGTAGAACCGGCCGCCGATTTCACCGACGCCGTCATCGAAGGCAAACAAGCACACTTCACCGTCATCGACCGTGACGTGCTTGACCTCCATGTTAAGTCTTTGAAGGATACCCAGGTACTAAACACATGTTTTGCGGGTAAAAAGGTGTATGGCGCACAATAAGCAGCTTATGATTTGAACTTGCTTTGTGACGACGAACACTAGCGTTTGCCCCACGGTCAAAAACCAGTCTGCGTCGTCATGTGTTATCAATGGCCGTCGCACTCCCTTTGATGAGAGTCTTTCTGCCGGCCATGTCCGTCGTCCTAAGGGCAGCACAAAAACAGCACGTACGTAAAACGGGGGGCTTTTCTATGCGTGAATTTGGCCCTTCTTGGGCATGGTTATGACACAAGCTTCCGTTTCTGACTTTTTCGCCTGGGATACGCAAAGCACCCCCAACCTGTTGCACCTGCGTGGCGACTGGACGCTTGACAACTATACGGTGCTGGGACGGCAAATCGAGCGATTCCGCGTACAGTACGCCGACATGGGGTCTCTATCAGCTGACCACGTCAACGCTGAAGGCATTACTGCTCTGGATACGGCCGGTGCCTCACGCCTGGTTGAATTGCTGGGCTCTGACGAAGCACTTAATGGCCTGCTCGCTACATTGCCCGCCGAGCGGGGAGCACTTTTGCAGGCGGTTGCGGCTACCAAGAGCACCGCAGGCACTAAACCCGCTGCAGCCAAATCATCGCTCGTAACAGCGTTGTTGGGGCGTATCGGGCTCAGCATGGAACGGCTATGGCGGCAGAGTGGCATGTTGCTGGGGTTCATGGGGCTTACGCTCGAAGCGCTGGTACGAAACAGTGTCCATCCGAGCCGCTGGCGCATGACGTCGGTGGCCGCACAAATCGAAGAAACAGGGCTAAATGCCGTGCCTATTGTGGCGCTGCTTACCTTTATGGTGGGTGCGGTGATTGCGTTTCTGGGCGCAACAGTTCTGGCTGACTTTGGCGCTACCATTTACACCGTCAATCTGGTCGCTTTTTCGTTTCTGCGTGAATTTGCCGTATTGCTCACCGCTATTTTGATGGCAGGACGAACCGCCAGCGCCTTTACGGCACAGCTAGGGTCTATGAAGGCCAATGAAGAAATCGACGCAATTCGCATGCTGGGGCTAAATCCGATCGACGTGTTGGTGTTGCCACGCATACTTGCCTTACTGGTGTCGATGCCACTATTAACCTTTATCGGGATGATTTCAGGCATATTAGGTGGAGCCCTGGTATGTGCCGTGGCGCTCAACATCACGCCAACCATGTTCTTTTCTATTTTCAAAGAAGGCATTGAGCTGCGGCATTTTCTGCTTGGTATGGTCAAAGCGCCGATTTTCGCCTACGTCATTGCACTCATTGGCTGCCTGGAAGGCTTCAAAGTGTCTGGTAGCGCTCAGTCAGTGGGTGAACACACCACCTCTGCCGTGGTACAGACGATTTTTATCGTTATCTTGCTTGACGCGCTGGCGGCATTATTCTTCATGGAGATGGGATGGTGACCTCCCCTGCGTCAGTAAGCCGCGAAGCGATTATCCAAGTGCGCAATTTGACCAATCAGTTTGGCACGCATGTGGTGCACAAAGACTTGAACCTGGATGTATACCGCAAAGAGATTCTCGGCGTGGTGGGCGGTTCGGGCAGCGGAAAGTCAGTGCTGCTGCGTTCAATCGTTGGGCTGCAAAAGCCAGCGCAAGGCACGGTGCATATTTTCGGCGAAGACGCGCTTACGCTGGCGCCGGAGCAACGTTCACGAATGGAGCGCCGGTTTGGTGTGCTGTTCCAGCGTGGAGCGCTGTTTTCTTCGCTGACTGTCACTGAAAACATCGCCATGCCCCTTATCGAACATGCCGGGCTAAGCCGACCCGAGGCCGAGCATTTGGCTGGCGTAAAGATTGCGCTTGCCGGGTTACCTGCCGCCGCCGGCGATCAGTACCCTGCTTCTTTATCAGGGGGCATGGTCAAACGCGCCGCGCTGGCCCGCGCCTTGGCCCTGGATCCTGAAATACTTTTTCTGGATGAGCCTACCGCAGGGCTGGACCCCATCGGCGCGGGCGCATTTGACCAATTGATTCTTACTTTGCGCAATGCGCTGGGGCTCACCGTGTTTCTTGTCACCCATGACCTTGACACGCTTTACACCATTTGCGACCGTGTAGCGGTGCTTTCGGATAAAAAGGTTCTCGTAGCTGACACACTACCGGTCGTTGAAGACACCCAAGACGCATGGGTACATGATTATTTTCACGGGCCACGCGGACGCGCCGCAAGCAGGGCCACTAACCAGGCTCGGGAGGTTAAGTAATGGAACCACGCGCCCATCATGTGTTGATTGGTCTTTTCACGCTCATTGTCGCCGGCGCCGCGTTGGGGTTCGCATTATGGCTAGGCAAATCGTATAAAGACGTAGACCTGCGAAATTACACCGTAATTTTTAATGAAACCGTACGGGGTTTGACCAAAGGAAGTGCCGTTCAGTACAGCGGCATAAAAGTAGGCGATGTAACCGAACTGTCGCTAGACCCCCAAGATCCCAGCAAAGTACGGGCACGCATCCGCATCGATAGCAATATTCCAATTCATCAAGATACACGGGCCAAACTTGTGTTGACTGGCATCACGGGCACGGTTGTCATAGAGTTGCGTGGTGGAACGCCCGCCAGCCCTCCTCTGGTTGCCGAGGGCGGGCAAGACCCAATTATTGTGGCGACACCTTCAGCCATAAGCCAATTGCTGGCCAATAGCGATAACCTGTCGACAAACCTTACCGAACTGGTGATGAACGCCAAGGCTATTTTGTCTCCAGAGACTGCGAAAAGTCTGAACAGCACATTGGCGTCACTTGAGCAGGTGGCCAATGCGATGGCCGAGCAGAAAGATGACGTTTCCGCTTTGTTGAAATCTTTGACTGCCGCGAGCAAGCAAGCCACAGTGGCGCTGCAGCAAGCATCCGATTTGGTCCGCACTACCGATGGGCTGGTAAAGAACCAGGGGGCCGGCACGCTTAATAGCGCACAGCGGGCAATGGTGTCACTGGAGAAAACCACTGCCAGCATTAATGAGATAGTGCGCAAAAATAAAAGCGCGATCAATGGTGGCCTGCAAGGCTTAAACGAAATTGGGCCGGCGCTACAAGAATTGCGCAATACGTTGGCCTCTATGCACACCATGATTCGCCGTTTGGAAGAAAACCCGGCAAATTATCTGTTGGGTCGCGAAAAAATCCAGGAGTTTAGACCATGACTGTTGCTGCATCTTGCGCAAAAATAATATGCCGCACTGGGCTTGTAATAACTGCGCTTATGTTATCGGCCTGTTCGATATTGCCCAAGCAAGAAACGCTAATCGTGTACCAGCTTCCGGCTACGCCGCTTGCCAGGCAAACCGACGCGATAACGCCTCGTGCCCCGTCCCGCTCATTGCGTGTTGCTACGCCTTACAGCAGCCAGGTTATCGATAGCCAACGTATATTAGTGGTGCCACAAGGAAGCCAGGTCAGCGCATACAGTGGCGTTCGCTGGAGCGACCCAGCGCCCATCCTGGTGCGCAACCGGCTCGTTAGTGCGTTTCGTTCCGACGGCCGCCTGACCTCAGTCAGTATTGACAGCAGCGGCGCAAACGCCGACTTTGAGCTTGGGGGCGACTTAGTGGAGTTTCAGGTGGTATACCAAGACGATGCTCCTGTTGTGCATATCCACTATGACGCATCGGTGACGCGGTCTGATGGTAATCGCACTATCGCCACACGCCGCTTCGAAGTGGCTGAGCCTGTACAAGGCAAAGAGGCACCAGAAGTGGTAGAAGCTTTTGGGCGCGCCGCCGACAGGCTGGCTGCTGAAATAGTCACGTGGACACTGCAATACACAACACGTACAAAGTGAACCTGCTGTTTGCTGCTTGCAACGCGTCCGTCAGTTGCATGTATCGCATCACAGAATCTTCGGGCTTGCCCGACTGCGCATGCATTTTCAAAGGAAAACTCCATGACAATTACCGTTGCCATCACAGCACCCGGAAACATGGGGGCAGCAGTTGGCGCCCGCCTGGTTCAGCACGGTGCCAACGTGCTCACCTCACTGCAGGGCCGCAGCGCAGCCAGCGCGATGCGAGCTGAAGCAGCAGGCATGGTGGCTGTTGAAGACGAGAAACTGATCGAAGCAGACTTTCTGCTTTCCATTTTGCCGCCCAAAGATGCATTACCCATTGCCCTGCGTCTGGCGCCGACATTGCGGGCCGCTTCTCGAAAGCCGGTATATATCGATTGCAATGCGGTGTCACCAGATACAGTTACAGCCATTATGCAGGTGGTGCAAGATACAGGCACACCCTTTCTGGACGGCAGTATTATCGGCCCGCCACCCAGAGGGGACGGCAGCCACACCAAGCTCTACCTGTCTGGACCAATGGGGGATACCGCCCTCAAACTGAAAAGCGTTGGCCTGAACGTGATACCGCTTGACGCCCCAGTCGGTGCCGCATCGGCCCTGAAAATGAGCTACGGTGGCATAACAAAAGGCCTTACCGCATTAGGGTCAGTGATGATTCTGGCAGCCGAGCGGTACGGGGTAGGCGACGAACTAAACAGCGAGCTGGCCGCCAGCCAGCCGCAGCTGTTTGCCTGGCTCAAACGTGCAGTGCCCGACATGTTACCCAAGGCCTATCGCTGGGTTGCCGAGATGGATGAGATTTCTGCTTATTTGGGAGAACGTCCAGAGTCTGGCATATACAACAGTATTGCGCGGGTATACGAAGACCTTGCCGCAGATTGGGCTGCAGAGCGCAGCGATGTTGCGGTTCTCACGAAGGTGTTCGGTGGCAAGGGTACCGCGTAGACATATCGACCAAGCATGGTCTACTGACTGCAAGGACCGATCATAGGTCATCGAAATGGAGTGGCTACCGAGTATGATGGGCCGCGAGCGGGCTGGCCCTACCCCGGGTCAGCCCATATCAGCACATACGGCGGCGTGCGGTGCTGGACATCTATTGCAATCAAAATAACCCACATCGCAACAGATTTGAAACACCTTGAATGTTCAGATAGGAACTGAGCAGACCATCGGTAACAGTCAATACGCTAATGCCAGAGCAAAATCATTGACACGTTTTGGACTCCACCGATTGCGAAGCAACTACAGGAGTTTAATTATGATCAGTAAAATTCTTAGCTCTGCCTTAGTGGCAGCCTGCCTGGCAATGAGCGGTACGGCTTTCGCTGAGGGCCATCACGACCGCCAAAATAGTGAGCATAATTCGTCAGCCCGGCAGGGCCCCCGTAATAACCAACCAGGGCGCATGGTTCACCCCGGCCCAACTCACCGCGACGGCTACGCGCGCGGACATGACAACCATGCGCGTGGTTACAACAACCACGCCCATGGCCACCCTGCCTACTCCGGGCGCGGAGCAGGCCCTCAACACAACTATTACAGAGGCGGATGGGTTCCAGCCCAGTATCGCCAAAGGCAATATATTGTTCACGATTGGCACCACTACCATCTGTATGCCCCTCCTCGCGGCTATTACTGGGTACAGTCCGGCAGCGATTTTCTGCTTACAGCCATCGCCACAGGCTTGATTGCGCAAATCATTCTTAATAACTAACCTTTTGTCTGAGTTGGCTTCAAAATGCGAAATAGTTAATTGGTCATGACTGTAGGCTTTGGCCCGGTAATCAACCGGGCTCAGGAAGCACCGCAGGATAATCCACATAACCTGCAGCACTACCCCCAAAAAACGTTGTGGGGTCGGGTGGGTTTAGGGGCAAGCCTTCCTGCAAGCGGTATACGAAATCAGGGTTGGCCAGTGCCCAGCGCCCTACCGGCGCCATATCGGCCAGCCCCGCTTCGATGTCTTTGGCGATCAGCTCTAGCGGCCGGTTGCCACGATTAACCAGCAGCGTCGTAGGCCAGGCACGACGAAGGTCGCTTAACAACGCATCGTTGCCATTGTGCGCGATGTGTAAGTACGCCAGATGAAGGTGCGCGAGCTGGGCGACCAGATAGCGATACTGATCGTCGCTTTGATCCCCCTCGTTAATGCCAACAAGCTGCGAACCTGGGGACAGACGGATGCCTGTGCGATCTGCGCCAATTTCGTCGGCAACGGCCGCTGTCACCTCCAACGCAAAACGTGCACGGTTTTCAATACTACCGCCATAGGCGTCCGAACGGTGATTAGCATTGGGCGACAGAAATTGCTGGATCAGATAGCCATTGGCGCCGTGTATCTCCACACCATCAGCGCCCGCTTCAATTGCCTTTCTGGCAGCCAGGCGGTGATCGTTAATGGTGGTCGCTATCTCTTGGGTTGTCAGCGCGCGCGGCATGGGAATATCCATCATGCCTGCAGCGGTAAATATTTGGGCCTCTGGAAGAATGGCAGACGGCGCAACGGCCTGGCGCCCATGAGGCGTATTGCTTGGATGAGATACCCGCCCTACGTGCATCAGCTGGATGAACAGGTGCCCGCCATTGGCATGGACGGCGTCAGCCACCTGGCGCCACCCCGCCACATGTGCGTCGGTGTAGATGCCCGGGGTAGTGAGGTAACCCTGCCCGTCGTCAGACGGCTGGGTTCCTTCTGAAATCAGCAACCCAAGCGATGCACGCTGCGCGTAGTACTGGGCGGCCAACGCTCCCGGCGTGCCATCGGCATGCGCCCTGCTGCGTGTCATGGGTGACATCGCCAGGCGATGAGCCAGCGTCAGGCGCCCAATAGTTACCGGATTCCATAAGGTATTGACGGTCATAGTGATTGTCCTGAATAAGGTAAATTCGAAGTTGTGCACTGCACTTAGCACCACAATATGCCGTTTCATATTCGTTGTGAAGACACTATAATTTGTACATACTGTCTTAAAATTGAAACAATCATGGATCTCTCATCGCTGACAGACTTCAATCTGGTTGCCATGCACGAAGGGTTTGGCAAGGCAAGCCGTATCAGTGGGCGATCCAAAGCCACCCTGTCAAGACGGGTAAGAGATCTGGAACAAAGCCTGGGCGTACGCCTTATTGAGCGCGGGTCACATTCGCTACGTCTTACCGAAGAAGGCCAAACCTTGTATGAGCGCACACATGGGCTCTTGGGCGAACTTGTCGAGGCTGGCGCCGACGTGGCAGCAGGTATCGCCGAACCCCGCGGGCTACTGCGCGTAAATGCCCCCGTATTGTTCTCGCACGCCATGTTTGGGCCAGTTGCGGTGGGGTTTATGCAGGCGTACCCCGAAGTGCGGCTCGAAATTACCGCTGTCGACCGCAATGTTGATCTGATCGAAGATGGCTACGATGTCGTCATCAGAGTAAACCCACGCCCTGATGCCACGCTGGTAGGCCGGTGTTTTGCACGCGATGAGATCGTACTGGTAGCACCCGCGTCGCTGCCACGCCCCCCAAACACGTCTACCGAGCCCGTAACCGTGCCCGCCGTTGCACTGCTTCCTAACGGCGTCACTACAAGCCCATGGCACTTTCACGATGGCGAAACCATGTGCACCGTTATACCTGACGTTCGTCTGGGCCTGTCTTCGCTGCTTATGGTCAGAGACGCGGTAATGGCCGGAGCAGGTGCAGCGCTGTTGCCACGCTCACTGCTAAAACCGTTAGGGCCGAACACTGGCCTGGCCGTATGGGGCACGGTGCCAGACCGGCCCATAGAGCTGTGGGTATTGCATCACTCGCGCCGGCTTGCCAGCCCCAAGGTTGTCAGATTTGTGGAATATCTTTGTGATGCGTTTCCGACGAAGACGCTACAGGAAACCACAGGCTGAACCGCACAAGGCCTTCACTTGAGGCTGACGCTGTTGCGCTGCCACCGTGTATCGTCATAATGGCTTGGACCAACGCCAGCCCCAGCCCATTAGATTCGGTGTACTCGCTGCGCGATTTGTCGCCACGATAAAAGCGGCTGAACAAGTGACTTAGATCGCCTTGTGGCAAGGCAGAGCTCTTGTTCTCTACCGTCACAGTCGACCCTCGTTCATCGGCCTGAGCATATAGTCGTATTGTGCTGCCCGACTCTCCATGACGGATAGCATTAATAACCAGATTATTAACGGCGCGCCTCCACATTACGGGGTTGGCATAGCCCGTACCGCTTACCAATACCTCAAAATCTATTTCACGCTCCTGTGCCAGGCCTTCAAAATAATCGGCGATCTTATGGAGTTCGTCTGACAACACCAGCGGCGTGCGCTCAATAGCGGTTAAATCCTGATCTATGCGAGACAGAAACAATATGTTTTCGACAATATGCGCCAGGCGCCTGAATTCTTCGAGGTTCGATTCCAGCAGTTGCTCATACTCGTCCACGGTTCGTGTCTTGCCGAGCGCTACCTGGGTCTGACCCATCAATACATTGATAGGCGTTCGTATTTCATGCGAAAGATCTGCCGAAAATTGCGACAGGTGTTCATAACCTGTCTGCAGACGATCCAGCATGGCATTGAACGAAAGAACAAGCCCACGCAGTTCTGATGGTGCATCGTTGTCAGGCAGACGCAAAGACAGATTGGCTGGCGAGATCTCGGCAGCGCGGTTGCTCATCGTGGTCAAAGGCTGAAGGCCTCGTCTAAGAAGCAAAAAGCCTAGCAATGTAGTCAACAAAATAGTGAGGGCTATCGACTCAATGACTCGCCGCCGATATGAGGCAAGCACCATTTCTTCTTGCACCATCACATAGGCGGCGGTGATCTCTACCGTGCCGCCATTATCTCCAACATCGGCTAGAGCAGTTACCCACCTTACCCGAATACCATCTGGCCGTTCACCCGTATACAGTGAGTTGATGGTCAACGACTGCTCGACCGGAATGGGCACCATTTTGGGTGGTTCCATCCCATCTGGGTTGATCTTTATGAACGGTGGCTCGCCCGGTCGCCTGAAAATGCGTACGTCTTGCTCATTGCCCAACATGCTTTCAAAAATGGCAGGCCGCGCCTCCATTTGTCTGACGTTATAGAGATCGTGCAGCAGGTTGCGAAAATGCTCGACCCGACCAATAAGCGTGTAGTCTGCCCGCATATTCAGCGCCTGTTTGACGGAAGAATATAAATACAGACCAAGCCCCGACACCACCAGGCATGAGATAAGCGCGAACGCCAGCGTCGCTCGTACCGTGAGCGAGCGCAATGAAAAATGTTTCAAGGTTGCTCCGCAAACATATAACCTATGCTGCGAACAGTATGGATAAGCTTGGTCTCAAATGGCCCGTCAACTTTAGCGCGCAAGCGCTTGATGGCCACGTCTACCACATTGGTATCGCTATCGAAATTCATGTCCCATACCTGTGACGCAATCACCGCGCGCGACAGGGCTTCCCCCTGCCTTCTTACCAGCAAATGCAGAAGCATGAACTCTTTGTTGGTTAGAACAATATTGACACCTTTGCGAGTAACTTTACGTCGCAGAGGATCGAGCTTTAAGTCTGCCAGGTGGAATACTTCTGACTCGCGTACCACCCCGCGTCGCAATAACGTGCGCACACGCAAAAGCAACTCAGTAAATGAAAACGGTTTGACCAGATAATCATCGGCACCAAGCCGTAAACCTGTTATGCGATCGTCGACCTGATCGCGCGCCGTTAAAAAAATTACCGGTACATCGCGTTTTTGGCGCAGATCACTCATAACCTGCCAGCCGTCTTTGCCGGGCAGCATGACATCAAGGAGCAGGAGATCGTAATCGTGCTCAAGCGCCATATACAAACCATCGATGCCGTTGCGGGCAAGATCGACGGAGTATCCGGATTCGGACAGCCCCTTTTTGAGGTAGTCGCCGGTTTTTACGTCGTCTTCGATGACAAGAATACTCACGATGTTTTCCTGGGAAATAGTTAATACATATTATCAACATATCTATTTTTATTAATGACAAAACTGTCATCAAAATGCCATCGAGCTGACAGCTGGGGGCACTTACGATGGCTCTACCTGTCGTGCACACATAGCATGCTCAGGCCACCGTTATCCAACCGTCTACTCCCGGAGCCAGTCATGCAGATAATGCAAAGAAACCCGTTTCGCCATTCCCCACAACAATTAGGAGCAATCATTTTCCTGGCCCTGGCGAGCACGTGCGCAAGTGCTCACCAAGGCCATCATCACGGACAGGAGGCGCAAGATGGCGCAGCGGTTTCAACTTCTGAAGTACACACCCCACCTGCTTTTATCGCAACCACAGCCAAAACATTTGACGCGCTTATGGACGATGCCATGGCGGTGATGGACGACGGCATGCTGAGCGCGCCCATGAACGGCGTGGCAGACCACGACTTCATCACCATGATGCAGCCCCATCACCAGGGCGCGGTGGACATGGCCAAGGCAGTACTGCTGTACACCGATGACCCTGAAATCAGAAATCTGGCGCTGGGAATCATTACTGAGCAGCAAATCGATATTCAGGTTATGGAGGCCTGGCTGCAACACCACCCTGCCGGTTCTGGCAAATAAACACCTCGTCTTTTTCTCAACCCAGTTTACGAAAGTGAAATCATCATGAAAAAAAGTACTACTTTCTTCGCAGTCGCTGCGACTGTGCTGTTTGTGAATAGTGCATGGGCGCTGCCGACCTCTCACGATCGCGTTTACACCGCCGACCAGAACAGCAACACCGTGTCGGTCATTGATCCCGTTTCCAATACTCTTTTGGGGCAGATAAAGCTGGGAAACCAGCGGCCAGATTTACTCTCGCCTCTGTACAAAGGACAGATCAACGTCCATGGCATGGGTTTCTCACCAGACCACAAAACCTTGCTGGTCATATCAAACGGCTCAAACTCGGCCACGTTTATCGATACCGCCACTAACGAAGTGAAAGGCACCACTTATCTGGGTCGCTCCCCACATGAGGGCTTCTTCACCGCTGATGGCAAGGAAGCCTGGGTCGTCGTACGCGGCGAGGACTACATTTCTGTCATTGACCCGACCACTTACAAGGAAACCAGCCGCATCCAGACCAACTTGGGCCCGGGCATGGTGATTTTTCATCCTGATGGCAAACTTGCGTTTGTTGTGTCGAGCTTTACACCCAAAGTGGATGTGATCGACGTGAAGACGCACAAAATCATCAAAAAGATAGATGTGGTCAGCCCTTTCTCGCCGTTCTTGCAGATTACGCCGGATAACAGCGAAATCTGGATGACGCACAAAGACGTGGGCAAAATCACCCGTATCAGCACCAAAACACTGGAAGTGACCGGTGTGATGGATGTCGGGTTCATCACCAACCATATTTCCTTTGCCAATGTCGATGGCAAGACCTTTGCGTATGTAACCGTCGGCGGCGAAAACATCGTCAAGGTGTATACAACAGACAAGACAGCCAAGCTCGTCAAGACCATCCCGGTTGGTGCGTTGCCACACGGCATATGGACCTCGGACGACGGCAGCCGTGTATATGTTGGGCTGGAAAACGGCGATGCGGTTGATGTCATCGATACGGCGGCCAACAAGGTTATTAAACGGATTCCGGTTGGTCAGGCTCCACAGGCTATGGCGTTTGTATCGAATGTCGTATCTGAGGGCAAAGGTGACAGCAACCTGGTTTCCCGCGTTAATGTCGACCCCACCAATATTGCGCTTAAGGCGGTCAAGCAAGATGGTCGTGGCTTTGTCGTGTTGCGCAACCTGGGCGTGGTCGACGCCCTTGAGGTTAATTTGTTCAAGCTCAAGCCCGAGACGGTTTACAGCGTGTACCTGAATGGCGTTGACGCACCTGCAGCCAGCTTCAAAACCGACCCCAACGGCAAGGCCACGGGCACAATGATCGCTCCTTTAAGGCAGCTGGCAAAACCTGACGCTAAAGCAAGCACGATGAAAAACAGCATTATCGTCATGGAGGGTAACGCGCCGGTCAATGCCAAAAAAGCGGTGTTGGTCAATCTGTAGTTTCCCCAGCGGCAAGGCGTGCGGGTCAAGAAATGCCTTGATCCGTACGCCGTTTTATACGTGACATGCTCAGAACATTTATATACGAGGCGACAGGCCCGTCGAGAGCAGGCTAATTTCTTGATGACAAATTTGTCATCAAGTCGTCATTAAACGGTCAGCGCCTTTTAGTTAACGTGTACTCCTGTGCACTGGTGGCGACAAGGTTTGTTCCCACCAATTGTCATTTCTTGCCAGCCACGCATCCCACACAGGAGTCCCGCACATGTCGCGAATAAAACAGCCTTACATCCCACCTTCCGAGATCACCTCTGAGCACATCTGGAAATCACGGCGCACATGGTTAAAGAGAGCGGGCGCCGGCGCTATCGCGTTAGGAGCCACCGGCGTCTCGGGTAGCGCTATGCTGTTACATAGCAGCGCTGCACTAGGTGGCCAGGAGAAGGGCCGTTTATCTGGCACGCCCAATTCTGACTATTGGCTGGAGAACAAGCTTACGTCCGAGAAGGATGTCACTACATACAATAACTTTTACGAGTTCGGGACGGATAAATCCGCCCCTTCACAATACGCACAAAAACTGGAAACCCGGCCCTGGAAGGTTGAGATTGAAGGAGAAGTTGAAAAGCCGCGCAGTTTTGACATGGATGACTTGCTCAAGCTTGCCAGCATCGAAGAGCGCGTGTACCGATTGCGGTGCGTGGAGGCGTGGTCCATGGTTATTCCATGGAGCGGCTATTCGCTGTCGACGCTGCTGAAGCAGGTTCGGCCTACTAGCAAGGCAAAGTACGTGCAGTTTGTTTCTGATGTGCAACCAGAAAACATGCCTGGGTTGCGCAGCCGAATCATCGATTGGCCGTATGTAGAAGCATTGCGTATTGACGAGGCCATGCATCCACTGGTCATGCTTGTTTTTGGCGTCTATGGGAAATTGCTTCCCAACCAGAATGGTGCCCCCATGCGCGTGGCCATTCCCTGGAAGTACGGCTTTAAGTCGGGCAAGTCTATCGTCAAGATCCGTCTGCTGGAAAATCTCCCCGAAACAAGCTGGGTAAAGATAGCGCCCAGAGAGTACGGCTTCTATGCCAACGTCAACCCATCGGTTCCCCACCCGCGTTGGAGTCAGGCCACCGAAAGGCGCATCGGTGATGGCATTTTTTCGCCACGTGTGGATACCCTCATGTTTAACGGATACGGCGAGCAGGTGGCTGATCTTTATTCTGGCATGGATTTAAAGAGGTACTACTGAGATGGCGTCATCAACGATGTTTGTGATGGGCCAGCGCAAATGGACCGCCAACGAGGTGGCACGCGTTAAACCTCTGGTTTTTCTGATCGCCCTTTATCCCTTGCTGCGCTGGGTATATTTGGGGCTGTCCGCAGAGCTGGGGGCCAACCCTCCCGAATTCCTGATTCGTTCCTCAGGCATCTGGGCGTTGGTAGCACTTGGGCTCACGCTCTGTATTACGCCCTTGCGTCGGCTTATTGGCCAGCCAGTACTCGTGCGTTTTCGTCGCATGCTTGGGCTGTTTGCGTTCTTTTATACCTTTGTACATTTGCTTGGATGGGCTTTCTGGGAACGTAGCGCATCGTTGGCGCTCATGTGGCAAGACGTGGTCGACCGCACTTTTATCACGATAGGCATGCTTGCGTTTGTGCCCATGGCTGCCTTGGCGCTGACGTCAACGCACGGCTGGATGAGGCGTTTAGGGAGTTCTTGGCAGACTTTACATCGAAGTGTCTATGCGATTGCTGCCCTGTCGGTCTGGCACTTCTGGCTGGTTCGCTCAGGCAAGAATGATTTTTTTGAACCTTATGTGTATGGCGGTATTCTGGCATTTTTGTTACTGGCAAGATTAGGGTATTTTCTTCGCAACCGACGCCGATAGCCGTCATCACCCCCTATGCTCTTCACAACCGCGCCGTTAGCCGTCATCACCATTATGTTCTCCGCAATCGGCGCCATTAGCCTTCGTCTTCTCCGTTGCTCGCCTTATTGCGCTACCAGGAATACACATTATTTTTTTATCAGGCTCTCTCGCCGTGTGCATCGCTAAATAACCAAATAAACACCTATGACAATTAAGCTTGTTAAAAAGCAGAGACGAAACGTTTTGGCTGAAAGTGACTTGCGCAAAGATTGGCCAATATACATGCCAAGCAAAGCAGGAATGAGCATTACCAGCGATGCGCCAACCGCTCCGGCTGAATAACTGTCGTTAATCCACAAACCTACCGCTAATGCCACGGTAGAGACAGTAAATGAAATACCCATAGTCTGAACCAGCTTATCGCGATCAAGACCTAAAGCCTGCAAATAAGGCACTGCGGGTACAACAAATACCCCAGTGCCTGCGGTAATCACTCCTGTTAATACGCCTATTATTGAGCCGAGCCACTTTTCTGAGCGGGCCGGTACGCTCAATTGTGTGCCAAACAGCGTCCATCCGCTATAAATAATAAGAGCCGCACCTAGCGCTACGGATGCCGATCTGCCCGTCGGGGCTCCCAGAACCAATGCACCCACTAAAGTACCAATCGCAATACCTAGCTGCATTCGACCGACTCTGCAAAGCAAAGGTACCAGGGAACGCAAAGGCCCTGCTTGCCAAAGGTTAGTGACCAGTGACGGAATAATAAGCAAGGCGGCGGCTTCTGCCGGATCCATAAACAGTACCAATAGCGCCATCGAGAACGTAGGCAAACCCATGCCAACGACCCCTTTTATCAAGCCCGCCAGCACAAAGACGACGGCAATCAATAAAAACGATTCTGGAAAAAAATGTGAAAACATTTTGAAATGCCCTAGCTTTTATGTATATACACGCAGATGTTCACAATGATTAGCGAACAACCCATGCCCTGTGCGGCCTGCCTTGCTGTCGCCGACGTTAAGCGTTGACCATTTAAGGACTATGCCAATTGCTGTTACTTTCACCCGCCGTCTTGTTGTTAATTTACCTGGGCCGTGCGGCCTCAAACGATAAAGGCATTTCAGAATCGAAACTTTCAAGGCGAGGCTCATTCCATTTACACAAGAATCTATTTTGAAGTGGTGGGCACGTCTTGGGAATCAGGATTTCACAAAGAAAGCCTCAGGCTGCGCCTGAGTGACTACATGCTATGATTTTTTATGCGCTTTGACCTGATCGATCTACGCCTGTTCTTGGATGTTCACGAAGCTGGCACTATCACTGGTGGTGCCAAACGTTCGCACATGACCCTGGCATCGGCAAGCGAACGCATCAAGGGAATGGAAGACATACTGGGTGTGGACTTGCTGGTGCGCGACTGGCGTGGGGTTCAGGTAACACCAGCCGGAAGGACATTGTTGCATCATGCGCGCGGTGTTCTGCAACAGATAGACCGCATGCGAGGCGAGCTTGACCATTACGGAAAAGGGCTAAAGGGGCACGTGCGTCTGCTTTGCAATACCTCTGCGCTCAGCGAGTATTTACCCGAAATATTAAGTGCTTTTCTGGCGCAATACCCCCAAATTTCGGTAGACCTTGAAGAACGGCCCAGTTATGAAATTGCCGATGCGGTACGGGCCGGAATGGCCGATATTGGGCTTGTTGCCAACTCCGCCGATTTACAAGGCCTGGAAGTGTATGCCTTTCGTCCTGACCCGCTGGTGTTAATTGTTGCCAACAGCCATGAGCTGGCTACGCGCGCTTCGATTAGCCTTTCAGAAGTTGCTGGTTATGACTTCATAGGTTTACTCGAGGGCAGTGCGCTGCAGGAACACGTGACGCATCATGCGCGCAGAGCAGGCAAGCAACTTTCTTATCGCATACGCCTGCGCAATATCGACGCTGTCTGTCGCATGGTTGGCCAAGGCATTGGTATCGCCGTAGTGCCCAAAGCAGCTGCCAGGCGATACGCGCGGTCTGCACGAATCAAACGACTATCTCTTACCGACACATGGGCGTCCAGAGATCTGGTGTTGTGTGTTCGCGCTGCTGAGGAACTGCCGGTTTATGTCAAGAAGATGATGGAGCACATATTGAGCTCTGCCACCAGTAGATGATCTTAAAAAGCCTAACCCAGCTGATTTTTCCTGTTCCCCAAAAACCCAAAGCCAACCGAAGAGCACGTCTGCAAATGTCGGGAGCGCATCGCTACGCGCATTTACGATACGCGGCAAGGCGTCAGAGGCCCAGGTCGCTCAGGCTGAGATGGTCCGCAGGACGAGGGCCGCTCCTATCCCAATAAAACTTGCGATCAGTTTCTTTGATCGGAAGATCATTAATGCAGGCATGTCTGACCTCCATCAGCCCAGCCGCATCGAACTGCCAGTTTTCGTTGCCATAAGAGCGGAACCACTGGCCGCTGTCGTCATGCCACTCATATGCAAATCGAACGGCAATTTTGTTATCGTTGAACGCCCATAATTCCTTAATGAGTCGATAATCCAGCTCGCGCGTCCACTTACGCGTAAGAAAGCCGACGATTTCGGCACGACCAACTACAAATTCACTGCGGTTACGCCAACGGCTATCCGGCGTATACGCGAGCGAAACGCGCTCAGGATTGCAGGTATTCCAGCCATCTTCAGCACCGCGCACCTTCTGGATTGAGGTCTCGCGGGTAAAAGGTGGAAAAGGGGGACGGGGTTCCGGCATAGACATATCTCGATTAATTTTTACGTTGAT
The DNA here is from genome assembly GCA_013416395.1 of Alcaligenaceae bacterium. Classification (GTDB taxonomy): domain Bacteria; phylum Pseudomonadota; class Gammaproteobacteria; order Burkholderiales; family Burkholderiaceae_B; genus Allopusillimonas. Next base: position 6,446 of record JACCEP010000018.1, on the reverse strand, counting down.
CGGTACAAGAAGTCATACCTTGTGTTGATCAGAGCAGGAAGCCAAACTGTGGACGCTACAGATTACACCTATCGCCATCGATCCCGCATTTAATATGCGGTGCACATATAGCCTAAGCAGTGCTGATGGCACACGCATACTAGTGAGCGCGCAAGATTTGCCGCAAGCCCATCACCGCCATCTAAGCCGCACACATCAACACTCAACAATATTCACGGCCAACCCGCCACGCGCGGTTTCCTTGTATTTGTTGTTCATGTCGGCACCGGTCTCGCGCATCGTCTTGATGACCTGGTCCAGGCTGACATGGTGCACACCATCGCCCTGCAACGCCATCCGTGCGGCGTTTATGGCCTTGACTGAGGCGATGGCATTACGTTCTATACAGGGAATCTGCACCAATCCACCCACCGGGTCACAGGTCAGGCCCAGGTGGTGTTCCATGCCTATTTCGGCGGCATTCTCGACTTGGGCGGGTGAGCCGCCCAACACCGCGCACAAGGCACCTGCAGCCATCGAGCAAGCTACGCCAACCTCGCCCTGACAACCGACTTCGGCACCACTAATTGAAGCATTCTCTTTGTACAGAATACCAATGGCACCCGCCGTCAGCAGAAAATCGATGACGCCCTGCTCGTTGGCCCCTGCAATGGCGTGCATGTAGTAATGCAATACGGCAGGGATAATACCGGCCGCACCGTTAGTCGGAGCAGTCACCACACGACCACCCGCAGCGTTTTCTTCATTAACAGCCAAGGCCCATACGTTGACCCAGTCCAACATGCGCATTGGGTCTTCTGGTGTACGAACGAAAGCCCCCAGACGCTGCACCCATTCTGCTGCGCGTCGCCGCACCTTGAAACCACCCGGTAAAACACCCTGGGTACGACAGCCACGTTGCACGCAAGCCTGCATGACGGCCCAGATTTTCAGGAGTTCGGCGTCGATTGCCTCATCCGTTCGCCAATGATGTTCATTGCGTCGCATCAGTTCTGCAATACTGATCCTATGCTCTTGGGTTAATTGCAGCATCTCGTCGGCATGATGAAACGTGAAGGGCAAAATGCTCATATCAGGCGCGATAATTTTCTGCTTGGCGTCATCGGCCGCCACCGCATCACTGACGACAAACCCACCACCCACGGAATAATACGTCGCCTCGTGCAGCACAGCACCGTCCTGATCAAACGCCGCATATTTCATGCCATTGACATGAAATGGTAGTGATTCAAAAGGGTAAAAGACGATGTCTTTTGCTTCGTCAAAGCAAATATCGTGAACGTCACCCAGGCGAATCGAGGCATGGCTGCGGATGGCCTGCAAAATGGCTGAAATCTGGTCTACGTCTACGGTGTCGGGCGCATGGCCGGCGAGCCCCAGCAAAATCGCCTTGTCGCTGCCATGGCCCTTACCCGTTGCTGCAAGTGAGCCGTATAGCGCCACGTGTATGCGTGCTGTCTGAGTCATTTTGTCATGATGCTGCAACGCCCGCGTAAATTGTCTGGCCGCACGCATAGGCCCGACGGTATGTGAACTTGAGGGACCGATTCCAACCTTGAAGAGGTCAAATACACTAATGGCCATTGTTCGTTCTCCTTGCAGCGCAATCTTCGCCACACTTACGCGATTTCTGAGTGTTGAATGCTGATTACTGAACTCTGAGCGCTGACCACTGAATGCTGGATACTGGATACTGGATGCTGGATGCTGGATGTTGGATGCTGGATGCTGAGCACTGAGCACTGAGCACTGAGCACTGAGCACTGAGCACTGAGCACTGATATCCATGGTAAAAACATAGTATCGTTACGTCTATTGATATATTTTTTATATATCCATTAAAAAATCTAATTATTTTGATTAGGGCTGAATATAGACCATGGATATCAGCCGTCTGCTGACTCTGCGCGAACTAGCCCGCTGCGGCACCATGGCGGCCGCCGCTGAATCATTGCACTTAACGCCCTCGGCAGTATCACAGCAGATTACACAACTTGAATGCAGCCTGGATACACTGCTGACCGAAAGGCGCGGGCGCGGAGTCGCTCTAACTCCCGCTGGTGACGCGCTCGTGCGCCACACTGAGCGCATCATGGTCATACTGGATGAGGCCAGGTCTGAGCTGGCTCAGTTACGCAGCGACATTGCCGGGCAACTGCGGATTGCAGCCTTCCCTTCACTCGCCGTTGCAATTCTGGCGGACACAGTGCAAGCCTTGCAGGCTGCCTATCCGCGCCTGCAGATCGTAGTGCAAGAAATGGAACCACAAGAAGGCCTGACGGCGTTAAGTGCCTGGCGCACCGACGTTGCGGTCATTGACGACCTGGCTGCCGATCCCGGCGTGCATCATGATGCGTATGACCTGGTTCCCCTGGCTGAAGACGTATTGCATATTTTGCTACCGGTCGATCATCCATTGGCCAACCGCTCCTCGCTACAAATATCAGAACTACGGGAAGCTGCCTGGGCGTTGGACTCAACGTCCAGTTCGTTTGGTGAATTCATTGCTAATTTATGTCGGCGCGCTGGGTTTGAGCCACGGATCAATGCACATTGCACGGGCTTTGAAATGGTGGCCGCTATGGTTGCTTCGGGCTGCTCGATTTCGATTGCATCGGGACTGCGCCTAATTAAGCCTCTCTACGGGGTTAAAGCTGTGCCACTACGCCCTGAAATCCATCGGCGTATTCTGCTCGCCTACCGCAAGGCAGACCGTTGTCATCCGGCCCTTCAAGCATTTTTGACGGAGATAAAACGCAACGCCAGCCGCACACTAGCAGCCAAGCCAATAAAAGAACATTGAGACTGCTTAAAGGTCCACCAAACCATAAACTCACAGCGTGGTGAACCGGACGTAAAAACCCCTCAAAGGTCACACATTTAACAACTACCGCACTATCAATCCCATTCTGGCGCGATGCCTTCCGGACTGGCCTGTCTCTCGCCGCGATCAAGAGTTGCTATGCGGGCCATGTCTTCGTCTGTCAGCACAATATTCACCGCGTTAAGATTGCTTTGCAGGTTTTCACGGCGCGTCGACGACGGAATCACCGCATAGCCTTGCTGCAATGCCCAGGCCAGGGCGATCTGCGCTGGGGTAGCACCATGCGCCGTGGCAATTTCGCCAAGCAACGGGTCATTGAGAACACCACCATAAGCCAGGGTCATGTATGAAGTCAGATGTATACCCTGTTCACGCGCGAAAGCTGCCAATTTTCGGTTTTGCAGATAAGGGCTGATTTCCACCTGATTGGTGGCGATGTTCTCACGTCCTACTACCGCAATGGCTTCAGCCAGCAGAGAAGTCGTGAAATTTGAGACGCCGATTTGGCTGGTAAGCCCATCTGTCTGGGCGTCGCGCAGCGCATCTAACGTCTCTTTCAGCGGCACAGCACCGCCAGGCGACGGCCAATGGATTAAGGTCAGATCTACGTGGTCGGTGCGCAGCTTCTCCAAACTTTGACGCAAGCTTGGTATCAACGTGGATGCAGACATATTCTCGATCCAGATCTTGGTAGTAAGGAATAGCTCGCTGCGCGGTACACCAGACTCAGCGATAGCCTGACCAATATCGGCCTCGTTGCCGTAGATCTGGGCAGTGTCGATAACACGATAGCCCACGTCCAGTGCATTGCGCACTGAACCAATGACGGTCTGACCTTGAAGGCGGAAGGTGCCGAGTCCAAAGGCGGGGATGTTCATAATAATTCTCCGTGGTTTGATAAAAAGGTAAAAAGCGAAACAGATGCTAGCCATACGTAAAGGTGGCAAGCAGTCGATCTGAAGTCGTTGTCGTTGAGTTGCAGGCATCGGTGCTGCTGCAATCTATCGACAAACAAACCCGTATTGAAATAGCTTCTTGATGCAACACGCCGGCCAGGTTAGTTGTGCTTGCGCGCACAGCCGTGTGTTGCTGTTTTTATAAGGTCATGCTTGCACGGCGTGCGACATGGCGGCGGCATCCGCCCCCTCGCTGTCTCGGCGATCCAGACGGCCACTCCATGCCGTAAGCAGTAGCGCACCCAGTACCACGAGCGCACCCACCCAGGCGGTATGGATGAGGCCGAATCGTTCCACGATCAGGCCACCGGCCCAGGCGCCTCCCGCGATGCCAAGGTTGAAGGCGGCGATGTTCAAACCCGACGCCACGTCAGCGGCTTGAGGCGTAAATCGCTGTGCTTGTTTGACCACATAAACCTGCAAGCCTGGCACATTGCCGAAGGCAACCGCCCCCCACACCAGCACCGTGGCCAGCATCAACCACTTGTTTGTTGCGGTAAAGGTCAGTACCAGCAACACCACCGCCAACAACGCGAAGATCAGCTTGAGTGCCGGGATCGCCCCGTGGCGGTCGGCCAGTTTGCCGCCCCACAGGTTGCCAGCCGCCACCGATATACCGTAAACCAGCATCACCGCACTGACTGCACTGGCAGAAAAGCCCGTAACATGTTCCAGCATAGGCGCCAGAAAGGTAAACGCGATAAACGAGCCACCGTAGCCGACCGCGGTCATGGCATAGACCAGAAGCAGGCGCGGTTGCGCCAGAACGCCGAGCTGTTGGCGCACTGTTGCGGGCTTGCTGTGTGGCACGCTCTTGGGCACGAATAGCAGGCTACCGAAGAAAGCCACCACACCCAGCGCAGAAACAGCCAGAAATGTCTCGCGCCACCCAAAGTGCTGTCCTATCAGGGTACCCAGCGGCACACCCGTTACCAGCGCTACGGTAAGGCCGGTGAACATAATGGCAATTGCGCTGGCAGCCTTCTCTTTCGGAACCACGCTGGCGGCAATAATGGAGCCAATCGAAAAGAAAACCCCATGTGCCAACCCAGTCAGGATGCGCGCAACGATCAGAGTTTCGTAGCCAGGTGCCTTCCACGCGACCAGATTGCCAAGCGTAAACAACGCCATCAACGCGAGCAGCAGCGCTTTGCGTGGCACCTTGCCAGTCAAGGCTGTCAGCAGTGGTGCACCCACGGCCACGCCCAAGGCATACAGTGAAACCAGCAAGCCTGCGGCCGGCAGGCTCACGCTAAGGTCGGTGGCAATAGTAGGAATCAGGCCAACGATTACGAATTCAGTCGTCCCGATGGCAAAGGCACTAATGGTAAGTGCCAACAAGGCAATAGGCATGATGATGTCCAGCAATAATCAAAGGACACTCAGTTTCGCCGTTTCACTCTGATGGAAAAAGACTATTATCCACAAATGATTTTTGCTTTTAGGTAAACAATGAAAATTACTTTGGACGAATTGCAGGTATTGATAACGGTGGTAGATACCGGCGCGTTATCTCGCGCAGCCGAACAGCTGGGGCTGGCGGTGTCGGCAGTCAGTCGCACCCTGAGCCGACTGGAGAGCAAGCTGCAAACAACACTGCTGCGCAGAACAACCAGAAGGTTGGAACTCACCGAGGAAGGCAGCGCTTTTCTAGAACAGGCTCGTCAAATCATTGAGGCGGTCAGCAACGCCGAAGAACAAATGGCCACACGCCGTGAGTCGCCTGCCGGACGCCTTCGCATAGACGCTGCATCACCCTTTATGCTGCATGCGGTGGTACCACTGATTGCAGGCTATCGCGCGCGCTACCCGCACGTGCAACTTGAGCTCAACAGCAACGACGGGTTGATCGACTTGCTCGAATACCGCACTGATGTGGCCATTCGCATTGGTCGGCTCAAAGACTCTACACTGCACGCTCGCCCTATTGGTAGCAGTCGCCTGCGGGTGCTGGCCGCGCCGGCTTACCTGGAGCAGCACGGAAAGCCCAGGCAAATTGCCGATCTGGCCAAACACCAATTGCTTGGTTTTACCCGACCCTCAACACTCAACGAATGGCCACTGCCCGACCGTGACGACATGCCTTTGCAAATTACGCCCAGCCTGGCGGCATCAAGCGGCGAAACCTTGCGGCAATTGGCACTTGAAGGGGCCGGTATTGTCTGCCTGTCCGATTTCATGACCCACCGTGACCTTGCCGCCGGACGGTTGGTTCAACTGTTTCGCAGCCGTACCCTGGATATACGCCAGCCCATCAATGCCGTGTACTACCGCAACACGGCGCTGACCGCACGCATCGCCTCTTTCGTTAACTACCTGGCCGAGCACTGGGATACGAATACCGGTGGTTGTGAGTAAGGCTTGACATCCTCCCCTCCCTTAAGTGAGGGGATTCCTACCGTGTTCAGTCCGCAGGGACTGACTCACCTCGGCGGGTTCCTGCTGTTGGCGACCTTACTGCATCGCTCACTTCACAGGCGAACCGGGCGTGTCCCGCCCTTAGAATATTGATCGCGCCGACCAGATCAGCATTTTCCTCGAAACCGCATTCCACACACGCGAACTGCGCTTGTGTTTGCCGGTTATCCTTGGACACATGCCCACAAGCCGGACAGGTGCGGCTGGTGTTCTGTGGCGGTACGGCAATGAGATAACCGCCGTTCCAT
>JACCEP010000017.1 GCA_013416395.1 Alcaligenaceae bacterium | reverse complement strand
GATGTTCGGTGATTTGCTTTACCGCTTCGAGTTTGAATTCTTCCGTAAATCGGGCCGTGCTCATAATCATCTCCTCACTGAGTATTATGAGGCTAAAAACTGTCTAGCAAACCCTGGCCGATTCAGACTACGTGGTCAAGCCCTTTGAGATGGCCGAACTTTTGGCGCGTATGCGCGCTGTGCTGCGACGCAAGGGTGGAAGCGCAACGCCCGCTCTCAGCAACGGGGTTGTATCACTTAATCCGTCGACCCGGGAGGTGACTGTCAGCGACCGCCCTGCCATGCAACTCTCCAATCGCGAGTTTGCCTTGTTGCAAGCTTTGCTAACACGCCCTGGCGCCATTCTTTCCCGTAGCGACTTGGAAGATCGTATCTACGGTTGGGGAGAAGAGGTTGAAAGTAACGCGGTGGAGTTTTTGATCCATGCTCTTCGAAAGAAGCTGGGTAAGGAGGCCATCCAAAACGTCAGAGGTATGGGATGGATGGTATCCAAGGGAAAATAAAAAAATCGTTGCAGCTTCGGCTGTCGGTCTGGCTTTCGACGGCCATTCTTGGCATTGCGATCGCTGCTGGCGTGTTCTCCTTCGCCTCCGCGTTTCAGGAAGCCAACGAATTGCAAGATGATCAGCTCCGGCAAATGGCGGCGCTGGTGCATCGCTATCCATTGCCTATCAGCCAGGGTGCAATGCCTCAAGAAGTGCCTGGCACGGACCCCGAATCACAAATCGTTGTTCAAATATTACCCAGTCACAATGCCCTCTTAACAGTATGGGAAGGCCTCGCCCTCTCCTCGCCCGTACACCTGCCCGATGGCATACAGACTTTCCGCGTACACGACGAAGCATGGCGACTGTTTGTGGCCTCGTCCAGCGAAGGCACTCGAGCAGTAATAGGACAACGCACAACCACACGCGATGAAATCGCCCAAGACAGCGCATTAAGAACGGTTTTGCCGTTTATGGTTCTTGTCCCCATTCTGTTGTTACTCGTGGGCGTATTGATTCGCCAGATGTTCAAACCCGTAAAGCAACTAGCTTCAGAGCTCAGCCGGCGCTCAGAGCAAGACTTGACCGTACTCAGTGACGCGCATATTCCCTCCGAGATTCGCCCTTTTGTCCGCGAAATCAATCAACTGCTTTCCCGTGTTGGACAATCAATCGCGTTGCAACGCCGTTTTGTCGCCGATGCCGCCCACGAGCTTCGCTCACCACTCACGGCGCTTTCCCTTCAAGCCGAGTTACTCAGTGCAGCCGACATGTCGGCTCAAGGTCGACAGCGCCTCGACATATTGCAAAATGGCCTGCGGCGAACGCGAACATTGCTAGAACAATTACTGGCATTGGCCCGCGCCCAAGAGTCAGGCGACGAGCGGGCTGACGAGGTTTGCCTTGGCCATGTTTTTCGTCAAGTGCTCGAAGACCTAATCCCATTGGCACAGGCTAAACATATCGACGTGGGTGTGGTTGGCGACGCGAGCGCCATGGTCTCGGCGTCTGAAATTGATCTAAAGACGCTAGTCAAAAATATCGTAGAAAACGCAATCAGGTACACGCCTGACGGAGGGCAGGTCGATATGTCGGTACGCGTCACACCCGATGGCGTAATACTGCAGGTTGATGACACCGGCCCGGGCATTGCAAAAGAAGAGCGTGCGCGCGTGTTCGATCCGTTTTATCGTGTACTGGGCAACGACGAGGTGGGCTCGGGCTTGGGGCTGTCTATTGTGAGTGCAATTGCAGCACGCATAGGTGCCAAGGTAGCACTGGACCAGTCAGCAGGTGAAGAACCGACGCCTGGCCTGCGCGTAACGATAGTATTTCCTCGTGTCGAGGCGAAACAGGCCATCTAAGCGTGGCCTAAGTGTAGGGCAATATCATGGTGTGTATCGGCTTTAACTGGCTGAAATTGCGTTGATGCATCACTTCTTACTGCACGACAGTACGCTGAGGAATATGCTGCCCTTCTGGCGCAGTGCGGATGCCTCTCATACCAATACAAAAACGCGCATAGATACGCGAGGCCAGTAATTCATTACAGTGTAGGTGTAAATTCACAGGGGTGACTTTTACGGCGGAAACTCGGATGCCGCTGACTGGGCCTGAACAGCATAACGACTCCGGCGCTCGCAGCGCTACAACTTAAGTCTGCCGCAACCATGCGGCAGACGCTGAACAAGGAAGACTCCATGCTTTTGCGCACTATATTTGCTTCCTGCCTGTTAACGGGGCTTGCTGCCTGTGTCAGCAGTGCCCCACCGCCGGCATCCACTACACCGGGCGTCTGCAGCCTGCCGCCCGACAGTCCGATACAGGGGCATCATATTTCTTCGGAACTGCAACAAAAGGCGCAGCAATTGAGCGGTGCCAACGTTGTGCGTGTCATCCGGCCCGGGCAAACCATAACCCCCGAACCCAACGCTGCACGCTTGAATCTGCAGCTTGACGCTCACGATGTCGTCGTCAGGGCATATTGTGGATAAATAGCCGCGTTCGGATTCCAGTCAGCGTATGGAATCCGGTCGTACAGCACTGCGGCTTGGCCCGGGCAGCCAGCCCAGTTGTCTGCCTTGTTTTCAAAAAAACATAACTAATTCAAAGCACTAAAAAAACTGATCTGGCGGCGACCAAAACTGGCATTTAATTTGCGTAATTCTCTTGGGCAGGCATAGACAACGCCTGCATACAAGAGGAGACAATCCATGCAAATTCAAGCACCGGTACAGGTGATGGGCATCGACGCGGGCGGTACGATGACCGACACCTTTTTTGTGCGGGAGGACGGCCGCTTCGTCGTGGGCAAGGCCCAGAGCAATCCGGCGGACGAATCGCTCGCCATCTATAACTCGTCTGTCGACGCTTTGTCACACTGGCAACGCGATGTCGACGATGTGTATCCCGAACTACTTACCTGCGTGTACTCTGGCACCGCCATGCTCAACCGTGTCGTCCAGCGCAAGGGCCTGGACGTAGGGCTGATCGTCAACAAAGGGTTCGAGCACGTCCATTCTATGGGCCGCGCCATCCAAAGCTATCTTGGCTACGCCCTGGAAGAACGCCTGCACTTGAACACCCACCGCTACGACGAACCGCTGGTCCCCTTGCACCGTACGCGCGGCGTAACCGAACGCACAGACGTTCAGGGCGAGATCGTGATCCCCCTGCGCGAAGAGGAGGTGCTTCAGGCCGTGCGTGAGCTGGTGACAGCAGGAAGCAAAGCCATCGTCATTGTCTTGCTGCAATCGCATAAAAACGGCACCAATGAGCGACGTGCACGGGATCTGGCCCAGGCAGAACTAAAGCGCCTTGGCCAGGATATCCCCGTCTTCGCCTCGGTCGATTACTACCCCCAACGTAAAGAAAGCCACAGAATGAACACCACCATTCTGGAGGCCTACGCCGCAGAACCATCTCGCCAGACACTCAAGCAAGTCAGTGATCGGCTGCGCAAGCATGGCGCCAAATTCGATTTGCGCGTCATGGCCACGCATGGGGGCACCATCAGCTGGAAGGCTAAGGAACTGGCGCGCACTATTGTTTCGGGCCCCATCGGCGGCGTGATCGGTTCACGCTTGCTGGGGCAATCGCTGGGGTATGAAAATATTGCCTGCTCGGATATCGGCGGCACATCCTTCGACATGGCGTTGATTACCAAAGGCAATTTCACCATTGCGGCTGATCCGGATATGGCCAGACTAGTCCTCTCGTTACCGCTGGTCGCCATGGATTCCGTGGGCGCAGGCGCGGGAAGCTTTGTGCGGCTTGACCCCTACAGTGGCTCGATCAAGGCAGGCCCAGACAGCGCGGGCTATCGGGTAGGAACGTGTTGGGCCAACAGCGGCCTGGACACTGTCTCGGTGTCTGACTGTCACGTGGTTCTGGGTTACCTGAACCCCGACAACTTCCTGGGCGGCACCATCAAGTTGGACGCCAAGCGCGCGCACGACCATATCCGCAAGCAGATTGCGGAGCCCCTGGGCTTGCCGGTGGAGGAAGCGGCGGCGGGCGTTATTGAGCTGCTCGATTTGCACCTGCGCGAATACCTGCGCTCTAACGTTAGCGCCAAAGGCTATAACCCCACGGATTTTGTTTGCTTCAGTTACGGCGGCGCCGGGCCTGTGCACACCTATGGGTATACAGAAGGCCTGAACTTTCGCGACGTCATTGTTCCTGCCTGGGCCGCCGGGTTTTCCGCTTTCGGCTGCGCCTGCGCTGACTTTGAATACCGCTATGACAAGAGTGTGGACCTGGCCTTACCGCAACACGCGTCAGACGACGAAAAGGCGGGCGCTGCGCGCACATTGCAAGAGGCGTGGTCTGAGCTGGCCGGCAAGGTGGTGGAGGAATTTCAGATTAATGGATTCAAGACGGAAGATGTCATTCTGCGGCCCGGCTACCGCATGCAGTACATGGGGCAACTTAATGATCTGGAGATAGATTCCCCCGTCACCCGTGCTGACACGGCCCAAGACTGGGACCGCATCACCGACGCATACGAAACCACTTACGGCCGGGTTTATGCCAGTTCGGCCCGCTCGCCGGAACTGGGCTTCTCGGTAACGGGCGCCATCATGCGCGGCATGGTCGTCACGCAAAAACCCGTCTTGCCCGAAGACCCGGATGGCGGGCCCACGCCGCCCGAAACGGCAAGGCTGGGTGTGCGCCGGCTTTATCGCCACAAAACCTGGCATGACGCCGTGGTCTGGAAAATGGAGGCACTCAAGGCGGGCAACGTCATCGCCGGCCCGGCCATCATCGAGTCAGACGCCACCACCTTTGTGGTGCCCAAGGGCTTTGTTACAACGCTCGACAAGCACCGCTTGTTCCATCTGAAAGAAGACAAATAGGGAGACACGAACATGGATATGTATTCAACGACAGGCTTCGCCGACCTGCTGGGAACAGGCGAAACCCTCAAGCAATTTCGTGACGGCGTGCTTGATCGCACCGCACGCACAGGCCATTACAACGGCCTGACGCAGCTGGCGTTGCGGGAACAGGATCCAATACGCTACGAGAAGATATTTTCCAAACTGCGTGGCGGCCTGGTGCATGCGCGCGAGACGGCCAAGCGCATTGCGGCAAGCCCCATCGTCGAGCAAGAGGGAGAACTGTGCTTTACCCTCTATAACGCCGCCGGCGATTGCGTGCTGACGTCCACCGGCATCATTATTCATGTAGGCACCATGGGCGCGGCGATCAAGTACATGATCGAAAACGACTGGGAGCGCAATCCTGGCATCCAGCCGGGCGATATGTTTACCAACAATGACTGCGCCATAGGCAATGTGCACCCCTGCGATATCGCCACCATCGTGCCCATATTCGCCAAAGACAGGCTAGTCGGGTGGGTGGGCGGGGTAACGCATGTGATTGATACCGGGTCGGTGACGCCGGGCTCAATGTCTACAGGCCAGACGCAGCGCTTTGGCGATGGCTACATGATTACCTGCCGCAAGACGGGAGTAAACGACACGCCCTTGCGCGACTGGCTGCACGAAAGCCAGCGTTCGGTGCGCACGCCCAAGTACTGGATACTGGACGAAAAGACCCGTATTGCAGGATGCCACATGGTGCGCAGCCTGGTCGAAGAGGTGATAGACGAAGAAGGCGTAGACGATTATCTCAAGTTCGCATTTGAGGTGATAGAAGAGGGACGCCGTGGCTTGCAGTCGCGCATCCGCGCGATGACGCTGCCCGGCAAATACCGCAAGGTGGCGTTTGTGGATGTGCCCTACCGCCATGGCGACGTGCAGACCTCCAACGCCTTTGCCAAGCTCGACTCCATCATGCACTCGCCGGTTGAAATGCACGTGCGCAAAGATGGCTCGTGGCGTCTGGATTTTGAAGGGGCCAGCCGTTGGGGCTGGCATAGCTACAACGCCAATCAGGTGGCCTTTACCAGCGGTATCTGGGTCATGATGACGCAGACGCTGGTGCCCACGCAACGCATTAACGACGGCGCGTATTACGGTACCGAATTCCATCTGCCCAAAGGCACCTGGATGAACCCCGACGACCGGCGCACCGGCCATGCCTATGCTTGGCACTTTCTCGTGTCAGGCTGGAGTGCGCTGTGGCGCGCGCTGGGGCAGGCCTATTTCAGCCGCGGCTACCTTGAAGAGGTCAATGCGGGCAACGCCAACACCAGCAACTGGTTGCAGGGTGGCGGCATCAACCAAGAAGGCGAAATACACGCCGTCAACAGCTTCGAGGCCAGCTCATGCGGAACCGGCGCGGGCGCCATACGCGATGGCCTGAACCACGCCGCCGCCATCTGGAACCCCGAAGGCGACATGGGCGATATGGAAATCTGGGAAATGGCCGAACCGCTGCTCTATCTGGGCCGCAACGCCAAGACCAACTCTGCTGGCTATGGAAAGTACCGAGGCGGTTGTGGGTTTGAGTCACTGCGCATGGTCTGGAAAGCGCAAGACTGGACGATGTTCTTCATGGGCAATGGCTACATGAACTCAGACTGGGGCTTTATGGGCGGCTATCCGGCCGCTACCGGATACCGCTTTGAGGCCCACAAAACCGGCTTAAAGCAGCGCATCGCCAAGGGCGAGAGCCTGCCATTGGGCTCTGACCGCAACCCCGACGAGCCCGACTATGAGCACCATCTGGAGCCCGGCGCCATCGTCAAGCGCGACCACCAGTGCATGACGACAGAAGACTGCTACGAGAACTACGACCTTTACCTGAATTATCTCCGTGGCGGGCCAGGCTTTGGGGATCCGCTGGAGCGCGCGGTCGATGCGATTGCACGAGACCTTAATGGCGGTCTGCTGTTGCCGGAATACGCGCTTAAGGTCTATGGCGCAGTCGTCAGCCAAGACCCCGCCACAGGGGTTTGGCAGGTGGATGACAAGGCAACCCAGGCCGAGCGCATGGAAATCCGCAAGCGCCGACTTGCACGCGCCGTCCCGGTAAAGGAATGGATGGCAGCAGAGCGCGAACGCATTCTCGCCAAACAGGCCTCGGTGCAGGTCAAGCATATGTACGCCACCAGCTTCGGACTGTCGCCCAGGTTTGAACACGCATTCCGAGAATTCTGGAGCCTGCCGAAGAATTGGACGCTTACTGAGGAAGAGCTTGACGTTCCGACCTACGGCGCGAAATGCCGCATGGACTTATCACGTATGCCCGACGTCAAGACCGTGGTGCTGGTCGACGAGTAGTCATAGCGCACATGTGCTTAAAAAGCCAACAAAAAACCAACAAGGAGACAGACAATGACACAGTACACGCAAGAGCAGATCGGCAAGCTCGTGGATGGAAAGCTGGACTGGGACACGACCATGCGTATGCTCGCCATGCCCAAGGATGCAGAACGGTTCCAGCAGTATCTGGCGGCACTGCAGCAGAAGGTAGATTGGGACGACCTGATCATCCTTCCCCTGGGGCCACAGCTTTATATCGCCCAGTGCGCCAAGACAAAAAAATGGCAGATCAAATGCGGTTGCGGCCATGTGTTGTGCGATTGGAAAGAAAATTGGAAACTGCACGCACACATCTACGTGCGCGAGGATGAACAGGCCATGAAGGAGGTGTATCCGGCGCTGATGGCACCAGACACGCAATGGCAGGTTTACCGCGAATACTACTGCCCCCAATGTGCCGCCATGCTCGACGTTGAAGCACCCACGCCATGGTATCCGGTCATACATGATTTCGAGCCAGATATCGATACGTTCTACAAGGAGTGGTTGCGTATTCCCTTGCCCGAGCGGGTCGATTGAGCACAAGTGTATTTGGTTACTTTTTTCTGTGGCTTCAGTATGGAAATTAATCTGCGGGCTCGATAATATTTATCTCCATCAACCCTCTGTTGCGCGTGCTCACGCTTGCCAAGGCGATGAGGCGCGCCATCCTGACTAGGGGCAGATATGGCAGATCCGGGCAACCAGTTTCATCCTGAACCAGGCGCAGAGTCTGACATGATAAACGCCTGGGAGGTTCTTCTGCGCGAGGCACACAGGCCTGCCCCGCAGCCACGGCGCAATATCGCGGATACTGCCTGGCAGTGCTGCCGCAACGCCACGGTTGCGCCGCATTCACAGCAAGATTCAACACCCGCACACCAAGACCAGTTCTCCATGCGAAGTGAGGCCAACCGCGCCAAACCTGCACCATTGCGCGCACTCACTAATCCTGAAAAACATCAGGGATGGGCTGAGCTTGTCAGCGCAAACCCGGCCATGCTCGAGCTGGTCACGCGTGCACAAGTATTGCGCAACGCGCACGCACCTGTTCTGCTGCATGGCGAAACCGGTGTGGGCAAGGAGCTTTTCGCACGTGGCCTGCACACCGGCGGCCCATTTGTGGCCATCAATTGCGGCGGCTTGCCGCGTGATCTGCTGGCCAGCGAACTGTTTGGCTACGGAGACGGTGCATTTACGGGCGCACGCAAGGGGGGCATGCCCGGCAAAATCGAGGCTGCCAGCGGGGGCACATTGTTTCTGGACGAAATCGGAGAAATGCCGCTTGAGATGCAGGCCCATCTTCTTCGTGTGCTGGAGCAAAAAGAACTATATCGTGTCGGCGAAACGGTGCCCCGCAACGTGACATTTCGCCTTGTTGCCGCCACAAATCGCGATCTGCGCCAAGAAGCCCAAGCCGGACGCTTCCGCCTGGATCTCTTCTATCGCATTGCGGTATTCACGCTGCACATACCCCCGCTGCGCAACCGGGATGGCGACATCTCATTGCTTGCCCACCATTTCTGGCATCAGTTCTGCCGCGAACACGCGCTGCCATCCGCCGGCATCGACGACGCGGCCATGCAAGCCTTGCAGGCCTATTCCTGGCCAGGCAATGTGCGAGAACTTCGCAATGTGCTTGAAAGCGCCAGGCTCTTGAGTAGCGGCTGCACCCTCATGCGCGACATGTTGCCGCCAGAAATAGTGCGAGCTAGCCATAAGGGCTGCGAGCCCGCGCTTTGCAACAATGTCATCAGCATGGAACAAGGCGAGCGCTTGCTAATTCAACAGGCCATCACCGCCTGTAGCGGCAATTTGACCCTGGCGGCAAAAAAACTGAATATCGCCAAGAGCACGCTTTACTTCAAAATGGGGCGTTATGGTTTGTCGCGACGGGTGTTGTGATGGTTTCAGCCGCAGCAGCGGCGTGGGGCGGCTGCTAAGTATCAGTTGGTATTACTGCTGCATGACATGATGCCCAAGCACAAACGCGACGGGTAGTGATGTGTTGTCGGCGTCGCCACTGCCCGGTATTTACCGGGCAGGCAAACACGATTAATCCAGACTGATATTCTGCGCCCGGATGACATCTCCCCACTTCGTGGCTTCGTTCTCGACAAAACGCTTGAAGCTGGCCTGATCCTCGAACTGCGGGATGAGACCAAGGGTGATGACTTTCTTGTTAATGGATTCTTGGTCGGCAACGCGCTTGATGGACGCCAGAATCTGTTGCTGCACCGCTTCAGGTGTATCGGTCGGTACAAAGATCCCAAACCAGCTGCCGGAGATCACCCCCTCGACACCCGACTCAGCGACGGTAGGAAGTTCCGGCGCCTCGTCGATGCGTTCCGTCGTCGTGACAGGCAGCGAAGGATGCACATAGAGCACATTCGGCGCAACCGCCAGCAGCGCCAGCGCCTTCAAGTCTTTGCTTTGATAAGTCATACTCTTGAGCATGACTGGGTTGGTGACCATACCCACGCTACCAAGCAGCAAGGTGTGGCCATCTGGCTTGGATCGGGCCACATACGCCGCTCCGATCGATGAACCCGCTCCCCGCCGGTTCTCCACCACGACAGGCATGGAATTTCCCGTTTCAGGTGCATACGGGTGATGTTTGGTTTAAATTCAGTATAAGAATGCCTATCGAGGCAATCCACAACGAAACAGATAACGCAGGATTGCTATTCGCGTCATGTCAGAAATACCTTCTTCCCTTTGGGACCTGAACCGCCTGAATATTTTTGTGGCGGTCGCAAAACACGGTAGCCTTAAGGCTGCATCCATCAAACTGGGCGCGCCGCAACCAGCCATCAGCCGGCAGATCGCCCGGCTGGAAGCCGAATGTAAGGGCCGGCTGTTCGACCGCACAGGCAGAGGTATGGTACTGACGGAGCTGGGCACCAAGACCTTACCTTTGGTAGAGCGGCTGCTCAGTGAGGCCCAAGCGCTTACGCACAGCCTGAACGAAACGGGCGGCCTGCCTTTTGGGGATGTCCGTATTGGCGCGTTGCCGTCTCTTTATCGGCATGTTGGCGTACCGTTATTCTTCGAGCTACGGGCACGTTATCCCGGCATACGCCTGCAGTTCTTTGAGGGATCTGCGGGCCAAATTGATACTTGGCTGGCGGCCGGAACGCTGGACCTAGGCCTGCCCTACCGATACGGTGCGAGCACAGCACCGGAGGGCGATCCGATATTTTCAGCCGATTCGTGTTTGATCGGGCCAGCCGGAGATCGTCTCACCAAAAATGCCAGTGTTGCCTTTAAGCTGCTGGACGGCCTGCCGCTGGTTTTGCCCAGTGCACCCAGCGGGGTTCGCACCACGCTGGACAAACTGGCACGCAAACAGAATATCAAGCTGAATATCGTGGTTGAAGCGGACTCGACTCAGCTGCAAACAACGATTACTGCCCTGCGTGGCGCGTACACGGTGCTTCCTGAACTTGCTGTCACGGATGCAATAGATCGTGGCGAACTCCAGGCCTCACACATTGTGGACCCGGTGATTGTTCGCCAGATCAAGCTTGTACAGACAAACGCCCATCCCCCCTCTTATGCCACGCGCACAGTGGCGAAGGTGCTGCGGGAGATCGTGTCTAAATCAAAGGTATTAAAGCAATATGCCGAGTGATTTTATGAGCCGGACTTGGCGCCCGATTTCTCGATAACGTCCTTCCACTTAGCCTGCTCACTTGCAACCAGCTTCTGCATTTCAGCGACAGTGTTTCCCCCAGGCAACAGGCCTACCTTGCGCATGTGCGCTTGCAACTCGGGCTTCTCCAGAACCTTGTTCAATGCCTCGTTCAGGCGTTGAACAATGGGTTCAGGCGTTCCGCCCGGCGCGCTCAGGTAGTTAACCGGCGAAGAATCAAAGCCCGGCAGAAACTCTGCAATAGGCGGCACACCCGGCAAGCTATCCAGCGGCTCCGGAGTTGTGACACCTAGCGCTTTAACATCGCCATTTTGGATATAAGGCGCATAGACCGTCAGGCTGTCGATGGCCATTTCCACGCGTTGGCCAACAACATCCTGAATCGCTGGGCCTGTGCCTCGATACGGAACATGGTCGATTTGCACCCCGGCCATGACCTTGAGCAGCTCACCCGACAAGTGGCTTGACGCGCCAATACCGGCACTGGCAAAGCGGATGCTGTGTGGGTTCTTCTTGGCCAATTCGATAAGCTCCGGAACGCTATTGGCTTTCACAGACTTGTTGACAACCAATACGCTTGGAACCACTGCAATGGTGGAGATGGGCGTGAGACCCTTGACGTAGTCATAAGGCACGCTATCCATCAGAAACGGATTGGTAAGTTGAGGGCCGGGCGTAGTGTAAAGCAAGGTATAGCCGTCTGGCTTTGCATCAGCCACCATGCGCGCTCCAACTGTCGCACCTCCGCCTGGCTTGTTTTCCACAATAATGGTTTGCCCCAGTTCCTCGCCTAGCGGTGCGGCCACCAGGCGTGCCGTCAGGTCCGCGCCACCGCCGGGTGCAAAGGGCACGATCAGCGTAATAGCCCTGTTGGGATAATCGGATTGGGCAACTGCGGAAGACGCCATTGTGGCGATGACGATTGCAGATGTGAGCAAGGACACTTTATTTCTGAGCATTTTGTCTCTCCTTTAAGGCTTGTTACTTTCGTTTGTTGTTGCTGGGCTGAATAGATTGCTTTTCATGTGGGAAGCTCAAGAACGAGCTTGGCCAGGATGTTTCTCTGAATTTCGTTGGTGCCGCCGTAGATCGTAGTGATGGCCGAGTTATACAAGCGCCGCGCCGGATGCACATCCATTTCACCCAATTGCAGGCTCACGTCGTCACCGCCCCACTCCGCTGCAGCTTCAACGGACTCCATGCAGATCCGCGAATATGTTTGCGTCGCCCATATCTTGAGCAATGACACGCTGGGCGGCAGTGCGTCGCCACGTTTTACGACGTCTGCAAACTCACCGTACAGGGACTGCAGGTCAAGCACATCCAGGAACGAAACGATGTACTGATCCTGGAAAGCCGCGTCTTCGAACAACTTTCTTTTTTGCCCGATGCGCTGCAGCTGGTTCAGCGCGAGCCAGCACTGGCTTGGGCTGCCTACAAAGAGACGCTCAAAATCAAGCAAGGCCTTGGCGATTGTCCAGCCCTCGTCCAGCTTGCCGACCAGATTCTCTTTCGGAACGCGAACGTTATCGAAGAACACCTCGCAGAATTCTTCTTCCCCACCAATATTGCGGATAGGCCGCACCGTGATGCCCGGCGTTTTCATGTCCGCCAACAGAAAGCTGATGCCCGCCTGCTTTTTAACGGTTTTGTCGGTGCGCACCAACATAAAAATGTGGGTGGCATCCTGAGCAAGCGTCGTCCAGATTTTCTGGCCATTGACTACAAATTCGTCACCCTCCTGGACCGCTTCAGTCCTGAGCGATGCCAGGTCCGAGCCGGCATTGGGCTCAGAATAGCCCTGGCACCAGATATGCTCGCCGCTGAGAATTTTGGGAAGATACTTTTTGCGCTGCTCGTCGGTGCCGTGGCGAATCAGCACTGGGCCGATGTTGATGATCCCCTGGTCTGGCGTGCGCGCCACACCGTAGGCTTCCATCTCTTCGATGAAAGCAATCAACTTGGCAGGCGCCAGACCCATACCCCCATGCTCACGCGGCCAGGCGGGTGCCAACCAACCTTGCCGGGACAACGTCATATACCAGCCTTGAATCTCCTCCCAATGCAGCCGTTTGGGAGGATTCCTGAGCGCCGACGGATAGTTCGCATGGATAAAACGCCTGACGACGGATCGGAACTCATCTTCTGACCGTTCGTTCCAATCGATCCCCACCGGTATCTCGTCCTGACGCCCTTCGTTCGACGACGCTGGCTCGCGCACTGTGAGCGGCATCGCCAGTTGACGGCTTTCACGTTCACCGCCCAGCCAGCTTGTAAGGTGCAGGGCGCGTTTCAGATAGAGGCCAATGTCCAGCTCATCCGTGTAGCCAATGGCACCATGAAACTGTACTGCACTGCGCGTCATGAGCAATGCCGCATGCGCGCAACGCGCTTTTACCCGGGCGCAGTGCGCCGTGGCCAGATCATCATCAAGCTGGGGATCTGCCAAAAACTCTGCCATCACCGCCTCTGCCATCCGCACCTGCAGATAAGCATCCACCATACGATGCTGCAAGGCCTGATTGGCACCGATGGGCTTGCCAAACTGGACTCGGGTTTTCAAATACTCCAGCGTTTGATCGAAGGTTTCCTGGGCAATACCCAGCAACTCCGCAGCCTGTACGACACGGGTAATATTATTGGCATAGTTCAGCGCTTCGCGGGCAGCCTCTCCCTGCACCAGGATCTGGTCCGCACAGATCTGGACGCCCTTGAACGTGAGCGTTGACGCCATCGTCCCATCGACCCGCGGGTGTACCGTTTCTTGAAGGCCATCCACAGTGCTGGGGACCCACACGATAGCGCTCTGGGCGTCATCCATCACCAGCCACCCATCGGCTCGCGCAGGATAGGCCCAGTGCTTTACTGTGTTCAGCGCCGGACTGCCGTTTTTGTTCACTGTAGCTTCATCAGACAATCCCGTCTGCTCTTGCCGAACCGCTTGCTGCTGGCCGGGTTCCTGTTGGCCTGACTCATGCTGCCACGCAACACCTATGACAAGTTCACCCGAGACTGCGCGCTGCAGAAGTGTCTGTTTCAAACTGCATGCAGGCAAACGCGAAAGAAGCGTCAGCGATTGAATGCATCCGGCAACAAAAGGCTCTGGAAGAGGATGGCGACCAAGCGCGGATGCCACCGCGCAGGCCGCGCCCAAGCCCAGCCCCAAACCGCCGTCTTCTTCCGGAATCATCAGGCCGGTCCAGCCGGCCTCGGCAAGTTTCTTCCATACAGCCTGCTCGTAACCGGGGTCGGTTTCTCGCAATGCACGCAAACGAGAAAGTGGCGAAACCGCCCGCAGTAAGTCACGCGCACTCGCCCGAATTGCCTCGTTCAGTTCATCAGCCTCATGCAGGTCCGTGTTTGTCATATTTCCCCAGCCCATTCATGTCTATGTATGTGAACAGTGTAGGTAGATCGTCGAAGCATATATACAACCTCTCGCACAATCCAGAGTTGCCATTTTGCGCAAGGTGCGCGGCGCAGACTTCGTCAGGGTTATCCGTATTGATATATCTGCTTTATGGCTGGCCTGCTACAAGAGAGGATGACAGCGGCTTAGACTTTGACTCATTACATCGACGTGAAGGCGTCGCAATATCTGGAGAAGTTATGCAAACCCTGTTGTCGCACATTCGAGTCCTGGATCTAAGCCGCGTGCTGGCCGGCCCATGGTGCACCCAGCTGCTGGCCGACCTTGGTGCGGAAGTCATCAAAGTGGAGCGACCAGGCATAGGTGACGATACCCGTGCATGGGGCCCTCCCTTCCTGCAAGCACAAGATGGCAGCACAACGGAAGACGGTGGGTATTTCGTGGTTGCCAATCGCGGCAAGCGATCTATTACCCTTGATTTGCAGACGGCAGAAGGCCAGAACATCATTAAGATGCTGGCAAAAGACGTCGATGTTGTAATCGAGAACTACAAGGTAGGCACGCTGGACCGGCTGGGCATTGGTTACAAGGAGTTGTCCGCCATTAACCCGAAACTGGTGTTTTGTTCTGTGACCGGATTCGGCCAGGATGGCCCGCGCGCCAAGCAACCTGCCTATGACTTCCTAATTCAAGCGATGGGCGGTCTAATGAGCGTTACGGGCGAACGCGACGAGCTTCCCGGGGGGGGGCCACAAAAAGTTGGCGTACCCATTGTCGACCTGGTAACGGGTGTATACGGAGCGCTCGCCGTGGTATCCGCCCTGCTCGGCCGCACGGAAACGGGACGCGGCGAATACATAGACTTGGCCATGCTAGATGTTCAGACCAGCCTGCTGGCCAATCAGGCGATGAATTTCTTGCTCTCTGGCAAGACGCCACGTCGCACTGGAACCGCACATCCCAACATTCAGCCGCAGCGCATCTTTGACTGCGCAGATGGCCAGATGATTGTTGTGGTGGGCAATGATGGGCAGTTCAGAACATTATGTGATGTCATCGGGCATCCCGAACTGAAAGATGACGAGCGATTTGTCAGCAACGGCCAGCGCGTAACGAACCAGAAACTGCTGGACCCGATTCTCGATGAGGTATTCATGTCCGCCAGTCGCGGCGAGTGGCTGGACAGGCTGTTGAGTGCAGGGATTCCTGCCGGGCCCATCAACACGGTGCCAGAAGTGTTCGAAGAGCCGCAAGTGAAACACCGCGCGATGCTGAAATACTTGCCCCATCCGACAGCGGGCGAGGTGCCGCAAGTGATGAGCCCGCTGCGATTTGCAAACTCCCCGGTGAAAGAGGACATTGCGCCTCCCATATTGGGTCAGCATACGGAAGAGATTCTCGGAACGCTAGGATTCACCAATGAACAAGTCGAATCGCTGCGAGAGCGCGGTGTAGTTTGATTGGTAAATGGGGGCAAGATGATCGCCCTAGACCTGACAAAACATAAACAAAGGAGAAGAGATGCAGCAGCCAACATACACCTCGATTAAAGTCGAGATGCAAGACCATGTCGCGATTATTCAACTGGCTAATCCGCCCGTTAATGCGCTGAGCACCGTGATGATGAATGAACTGACGTTCGAGCTCGATCGCATCTCGGAAGACCCAAGCGTGCGCGCCGTTGTGCTCACGGGCGAGGGCAAGGCCTTCTGCGCCGGTGCCGACTTGAAGTCTCGCAAAGACACGATCAAGGGGCCGGGCGATCTGCCCCAACATTCGCGCCGCACCCGGGAATGCTTTCATGCAATCCGCGAATGCACCAAGCCTGTCGTCGGCGCAATCAATGGTGCCGCGCTGGGCGCTGGGCTTGCCATCATGGCGTCGTGCGACATTATCATTGCCGCCAAAAATTGCGCCGTGGGCCTGCCGGAAATTAACGTAGGCCTGCTGGGTGGCGGCCGGCACGCCATGCGACTCTTTCCACACTCGCGTGTACGTCGCATGATGATGACAGGCTTGCGCATGGATGGTGACGAACTCTATCGTCTCGGCGTGGTTGAAGCCAGCGTGGCACCAGAGACGCTGGTAGAAACGGCCGTGTCGCTCGCACAGGAAATCGCATCCAAAAGCCCGGTGTCCGTCTCCCTGGCCAAGCAGACACTGAATGCAATCGAGGAAATGAGCCTGCGCGACGGCTATCGCTATGAGCAAGACATGACAGCCGCCATCTCCAAGACCGACGATGCCAAAGAAGCGCTCCAGGCTTTTCTTGAGAAACGGGAGCCAAAGTTTAAGGGGTCTTGATACGTGAGGGGTGAGTTGAAGCGCAGGCACCGTGGCCTGCTTTCATCGGCACAATGCTTGCCCACTTAGGAGCGCAAGCTTGGTTCCAGAGTAAAGCCATCAACGTGGAACACGGCGAGCGCTTGCTAATTCAACAGGCCATCACCGCCTGTAGCGGCAATTTGATCATTACGGCCCCGGACGGCCATGCCGGCAATATCCGCATCCATCTCGGCCATTACGTCATGGTGCGAAATGCTCGGCCGAGAGTCATCAATGGATGCTTGAATCTCGTTAACCAGCCACTGGTTATAGGCGGCCGCTTTTTGTGCTCCGCGCATGGCGTTGGCCCTGCGTCGGTTGCCTGAGTCTAGCTTCTTATCGGCCGGGTCGTATTCGCTGGGTCAATCTGAACGAGAAACGACCCGCCCTGCCCCTTCAATGTAATGCCTGACACACCGCCAGCGTTATTCGCAGCGCGGAGCTGCTCCAGGGTCATGCTTTGCATGTCTGGCTCCTTATTCGTTAGCCTGGAATCCTTGTTTTATTGTGCATGTAATCAAGGAGATGTGTAAACACCCTACCGCCCCCTTCCACCCCGGAGCCGACTATGGTGGTGTGGACTGATCAGGAGGCTTCGGCACCTCATTGCCTAAGTCGAGGCTACCCGCCAAATTGACATTTTCAACCAAATCCTCCCATGTCACCACCCCCAGCACGCTGTCTGGCCCCGCCACTGTCCCGTCACGTGTCATTAAGGCGTTGTGGGCGCGTTGCCGCCGCAATAGCGACACCAGGTCGAATACCTGGATGGTCGATTCCACCACAACAGGCTTGAGGTCGGCCAGTTCCCGCAGTGAGGTGGAACGGGCAGCACCACGGTCAACGGCGGCACGCAGAGTGTGTGCGGGCACTATCCCCACCAGCGTCTCACCATCGAGCAGCACGACGCGCGGCGTCTTGCGCAGCCGACGCCAGCGTTTCAAGGCATCGCCGAGGATCGCGTCTGCGTCCAGACACAAGAATGGTGCATTGATAAACTCCATTGCCAGCCGCGTCAGGTACAACTGACTCTGGATCGCAGTGGTAATGTGCTGCCCACGTCGCGTCAGCTTCATGGTGTACACCGTGTCCGCCAGCAACAGCCGACGCATTGCATAGGCCATTGAAACGCTAATGATCAGCGGAATGATCACGTGATAGTCGCGCGTCATCTCGAAGGTCATCACCACTGCGGTCACCGCCGCACCCGTGGTGGCACCGACCATGCAGGCCATGCCGATCACTGCCGCCGTGCCTATGGTAATACTGGCGCCGGGAACCAGCGCGTGGACGCCGGCCGCGAATGCTGCACCCAGCATGGCGCCAATATACAGCGACGGAGAAAACACACCACCCGATGCCCCTGAGCCCAGGGTTAGCGATGTCGCCAGCACCTTCAGCACCGCCAGAAGCAGGGCCAGCCAGCCCATGGTCAACGTGCCATCAAGGGCGTCCTGCACCGTGGCGTAACCAACACCTTCGGTGTAGTAGTGGCCCGTATAGCGCAGCATCAAGTACATCAGCACGCCAATCAGCAACATACCCAGCGCATGCCGCAGGTAACCCTTGCCAGGTATGTGCTTGAACAAGTCCTCAAACCAGTAGATGGAGCGGATATAGAGCATGCCCGCGATACCGGTCAGCAACCCCATCAGAATGTAGCTGAGCAGTTCCAGCCCCGGTATGGCTGCTGGATGCGACAGCATCAACGGCGGCATCACGAAAGACGCGCTATCGCCGAAAAACGCCAGACCAATCAGGCTGGCAGTACCGCTCGCAATCATTACCGGGATTAAAGTACGTGCGCTGATTTCCACCAACAGCAGTTCGGCGGCAAACAACACTCCGCCAAGTGGGGAGTTGAAGGTTGCGGCAATGCCTGCGCCACCGCCGCAGGCGATCAGCACCAAGCGCTGCCATTCCGGAATCTTCATCCACAGCGCAAGCTGCGAGCCGAATGCCGCACCGATCTGCACAATCGGCCCCTCACGCCCTACGGAGCCGCCGGAACCGATCGAGATCGACGAAGCCAATGCCTTGATCAGCACCACCGGCGCACGGATCACGCCGCGTTTGAAATACACCGCATCGATGACTTCGGGTATGCCATGACCCTTGGCTTCTGGCGCGAAATGATTGACTAAAAAGGTTACGATCAGCGCCCCCACCACCGGTGCCAGGATGATAAAGACGCCCCAGGTGCTGGGAAGACTGTGCTGCAGGTTGTCGTAGACCGTGTCGAAGCGACCGTAGAAAAACAGGTTGTGGAATATAGCAATCATCTTGCGAAAGCCCACCGCACCGAGACCGGCGATAACTCCCATCGCCACCGCCAGCGCTGCAGTGGCGATCTCGGCCCGCGTCTCACGGAACAAGTTGGCCCGCATTGCGTCGAAACGCTTATACACCCGGTCCTCCCTGCAAAAAAAGCGGTTTAGCAGAGGTGGCTCCTCAGGTTGCCCTGAACGCCTTTATCGGTAAAAACTCGGCTTTCCTAGTGTGAGGCGTTGTCGCTCGATGGGTTCTTTCGTAGCCCAATCAGATCGCCATTTGCCTCTGCCCTATGCACGACATAATGATTTATTCGAGTGCCGTGAGAGAGGAAGGCGCAAGACCCCGCGAGCACATCGTGTTGCTGCACGAATAAGTACCTGAATAGTCACGCAACAGAAGCTGGTGAGTGGTGTCCCCCAATTAATTCAACATAAATATTATGCCCCTGCTCTTCGCAGTAAGCCATCTTCATTTTTTAGCGCTAACACCCCAGCGCGCCCAAGTCAGCGCAACGCCCGGTGTGTGTGCATTGTTTGCAGGGGCGGGGCATAAAAAACACCTCAGCTAGCTACAGATCCATTGCCAGCCAGTTCATCAAGAAAACCAGTGTAGAAATCAGTTAACAACTGATGGCGCTGCCGGGCTATCTTTGCCCCTTGTTTTGTGCGAAAGTTTGCGCTGAGTTTTAATAGCTTGGCTGGAAAGTGATCCAGAGCGAAACTACTGTCTTGATGCTCTCTGCTATCACCTTTTGGATCAGAAATATTATAGAGTTCAGTGCCCATGCGGCCTGCAGTATAAAAACAGCGCGCCACCCCGATAAGCCCAATGGCATCAAGCCTGTCTGCATCCTGCACAATGCACGCCTCCAAAGTCTGGGGCTTGAGGTCAGCTGAAAAACTATGCGCGTGTATGGCATGAGCCACTAATGAACAACGATCCTCGCTCCAGCCAATACTCTGCAATATCTCTGTTGCACGCTCTGCTGCAAGAAACGAAGCCTTCTTGCGTAACGGTGAGTTTTTTTCAACCGCGACGCAATCATGCAAAATAACCGCAGCAACAATGACTTCAAGATCGCCTCCTTCAACCGCGGCTATTCTTCTTGCATTCGCCCAAACACGCGCAATATGCGCTAAGTCATGTGCGCCATCGCTGGATTCTGCGTCTATTGCAAATGGAATTATTTTTGATGCCAATTGCCTGTGTTCGAAAAACAAGCGGGCAATACCTGAAAATTCGTCCAACTTCATATCAGTGCTTGTCATTGAAGCCGTCCTTGGTGTTGAGCTGCGAGACATGCCGTATGCACGTGCGAATTAGGCCACGGCGAGATCGTGATCGATTTTACCTTTCCACTGCGTCTGCGCCGTCACGGCTTTTCAGTGACAGAAAAATGGGATGGCCGAAGCAGCTTCACGCTTCATCAGCACCCGATGCCCGCTCTTCGAATGCGGGCGGACGAACCTAAGTGGCGCGCATGCGTCATCCAACGAGCTTACTAGGGAATTGTCCGCATACGGCTCGCACCAGTGCTGTGATAACCTGATTTCACATTTTGAAACGCACGGTCTGCAGGAGGCATGGGTGACAGACACGGCAGCATCTTCTCCGCCGGCTGGGTCCACTGGCCAGGGCCCCTGCCTGCTCGAGGTTCGCGATCTTGCGAAAAGATTTGGTGGCCTGCGTGCCGTCGATCATTGCTCCTTTCGTGTCGAACAGGGCACCATCACCGGTCTGATCGGCCCCAATGGCGCAGGCAAGACCACCGTATTCAACCTTATTACCGGCTTCATTCCACCCGATTCGGGGCGAATCCTGCTCGATGGCGAAGACATCGGCCATTTGCGGCCCGATCAGATCTTCGCCCGGGGCCTGTGCCGCACTTTCCAGATACCGCGCGAACACGGCTCGCTCAGCGTGCTGGAAAATCTGCTGCTGGTGCCGACGGGGCAATCGGGTGAACGCTGGTGGAACGCTCTGTTTCACGGCAGAAAAATCCGGGTCGAAGAATCGCACAATCTGGAAAAGGCTCGCGAAGTTCTGGAGTATCTGCAGCTTACCCATGTGCAGAATGAATACGCCGCCAACCTATCCGGCGGCCAAAAGAAGCTCCTGGAAATGGGCCGCACGCTGATGGCCGACCCACGGATCATCCTGCTGGATGAACCGGCTGCGGGCGTCAACCGCACCCTGCTGCAGGCCATTATCCAGAACATCCAGTACTTGTCCCGCGAACGAGGCATCACGTTCCTGCTCATCGAGCACGATATGAACATGGTCATGAGCTTGTGCAATCCCGTCATCGTCATGAGCGAAGGCCGCAAGCTCGCCGAAGGCGATCCAGAGTCGGTGCGCAGCAACACGGCCGTGCTCGAAGCCTATCTGGGGGGGCAATATGCCGCTGCTGCAGGTTGACTCGATCACCGCAGGGTACGGTGACACCGAAATTTTGCGCAGCGTATCCATCGTCGTGGACTCCCACGAAGTCGTGTCCATAATCGGGCCTAACGGGGCCGGCAAATCCACCCTGATGAAAACGATCTTCGGCCTGCTGCATCCGCGTCAGGGGTCCATCTCCTTCGATGGGCACGACATCACGCACGTAGCGCCACACCGCATCGTGCGGCTGGGCATGTGCTACGTGCCGCAGGTAGCCAACGTCTTCACCGCACTCACCGTAGAAGAAAACCTGGAAATGGGGGCGTTTCCGCTGGGTTCGGCCGACCTGACAGAAAGCAAGGGCCGCGTCTATGCAATGTTCCCGAAGCTGCGCGAGCGCCGCCGTCAGGTGGCCGGCAAGATGTCCGGCGGTGAACGACAAATGGTTGCCATGGGCAGCGCCCTGATGATGAACCCCAAGCTGCTGCTGCTCGACGAGCCCACGGCGGCCCTGTCGCCCAAGCTGGTGGACGAAATCTTCGAACGCATCGCAAGAATCAATGAAAGTGGCATTGGTGTGCTAATGGTCGAGCAAAATGCCCGGCAATCCCTGAGCATGGCCCATCGTGGTTATGTACTGGCCAATGGCGAAAATCGCCAGGAAGGCACGGGCGGCTCTCTGCTCGACGACCCCAATGTCGGGCGTCTTTATCTTGGGGGATGATTTAATGGTCGATTCAGCGCAATCTACGGCAGACGTGGCTACTCAGGACGAAGCCGATACCCCTACCGTCGATGCGCGGGATTCCGGTGGCGCGCGCAGCAGCCGTTTTGTAGGCACCGTGCTGCTGCTAATTCTGATCGCCATGTGGATCGGCGGTTGGTATTCCGGCACCAGCACCGAAGAAATGCTGTCCCTGACGGCATGGGGCGTGATGCTGGGCGGTATCATCGCCCTGGGCGGCATCGGGCTGACCCTGTGTTACGGGGTGCTGAAATTCCCAAATTTCGCTCATGGCGAATTCCTCACTCTGGGGGCTTACGTTACCTACGGGGTGATTCTGGTTCTGCCGAAGTCCAATCCAATCTGGCTGTTTTCCTTCGGCTGGGAATTGGTCATCGGCTTGCTGCTGGCTGCCGTTGTCACGGCCATCGTGGCCGTCGTGATCGATCGCGTGCTGTACCGGCCGCTACGCAAGCACCAGTCGCCGCTCGTCCTGCTGGCCATGGCGTCGCTGGGCATGGAATTTTTGCTGCGGGGCATCGTTTATCTGATTTGGGGGTCAGACTACCATTTCTATTATTCCGGCCGTGCCAATCCGGCGCTATACCTGCCTTTTGGCTTGCGCCTGCAGGCTGACCAGCTCTTTGTCTTTGCACTGGCCATTATCCTGGTGGTGATGCTGTATTGGATGCTGACCCGCACACGTATGGGCAAGGCCATGCGGGCCACCGCAGACAATCCCGATCTGGCTCAGGTGCGTGGCATCAATACCGAGCAGGTGATCGCCTGGACGTGGTCCATCGGTGCAGGCTTGGCCGCCATTGGCGGCGTCATGTATGGCCTGGCGTCACAGATGCGCCCAGACATGGGCTTCGTATTGCTGCTGCCCATCTTTGCGGCGGTCATCATGGGTGGGATCGGCAGTGCATGGGGCGCGTTGGTGGGGTCCATCATCATCGGCGTGGCCATGCAACTGACTTCAGCCTTCATGAATCCGGCTTATGGTCCAGCGGTCGCTTTCATCCTGATGGTCCTGGTGCTGCTGATGCGGCCCCAGGGTCTGTTCGCTCAACACTAGGAGCTATGCGCCATGGACTCATTGCATGTGCTCAAGGCCTGTTTCCTGCTGGTTCCAGCCACTCTATTGGGATGTCTGCTGTTTTCCCGCTGGCGCTGGTTTGCGCGTTTACCGGCAGCGGTCGCCCTGGGCTGCGTGCTGGCCTTCGGCATTGCGGCCTGGGCGCCAGGCGCCATGGATTACCTGGTGTCTTTCTCCATCATGGCGACCATCTACTCCATCCTGTCGCTGGGCCTGAATGCCCAATGGGGGTACAACGGGCACCTGAACTTCGGGATCGCCGGCTTCTTTGCCATGGGCGCCTTCACGATGGCGCTTTTCGTCACCTCTCCACCCTCAGGCGTGATGGCGGCGTATGCCCAGCAGTGGTTCGGCCTGAATGCGCCCTTTTTGGTGGGCGTCGTGGCCGCAGGCATCTTGGCGGGCCTGTTGGGCTACCTGATCGCGCAGCCCATCCTGCATCTGCGTGCTGACTTCCTGGCCATTGCTACGCTGGGGATCGCAGAGATCATTCGACTCATCTTTCAGAATGAACGCTGGCTGGCCAACGGGCCACAACCGCTGTCCGGCATCCCCCAGCCCCTGTCTTGCGTGTTTGACAGCGGCGGCTGCAGTTGGTTGCCCGACGGGCTGAACCGTGTGCTCTCGATTATGCAGCCCGGCGACTACAGCTATTTGTATCTTGTCATCGTGACCGTCAGCCTGGCCGTGGTGTACATGGTTCTTGAGTCCATGGTGCGCTCGCCGTGGGGGCGGGCTTTGCGCGCGGTACGTGACGAAGAAGACTCCGCTGCCATGAATGGCAAGCATGTTAAATCGCTGCGCGTGCAGTCCTTTGTGCTCGGTACCGTCGTCATGGGCGTGGCCGGAGCCCTGTATGCGCCCTACATGGTCACCATAGACTACAGCCACTTCAAGCCGCTGTTTGCGACCTTTCTGGTCTGGGTGATGCTCATGCTGGGCGGAAGTGGCAACAACAAAGGCGCCATCTTGGGGGCCTTCGTTATCTGGGCCGTCTGGAGCGGCACGGGTTTTGTCACTGATTACCTGCAGACCGCCCTGCAGGGCGTCGCGCCCGATGTGGCTTCGCGCATGTCCTTTTTGCGCTGGGCTTTTGTGGGGCTGCTGCTTGCCATCATCGTGCTGTATCGCCCACAGGGCATCCTGCCCGAGAAAAAGCGCGTGTCCCGCTTCTTGAAAGACGTGCCCGAAGATTAAACCTGTGTACGGCCACGCCCCCCCGGGCCTGGCCGTTCATACAGACACGGGCCGGAACGTATATATGTAGACTGAAGTGCAGGCGCAGGCTGGAACGTGGAGGGGGATCAAAGCACAGACACGAGCCGAAACGTATACAAACTAAAGCGCAGGTGTAGGCTGGAACTTGAGGTGTATGAAAAAAGGCCATTTGCATGGCCTTTTTCAATGCAGAAAACAACGATTATGCTTCCGGGATGTCCTTGGCAGGGATCATCTTCACGGTCTCGATTTTGTCACCCGAGTACTTCCAGATATTGACCGGCGTGATGACATCGCCGTTCTTGTCAAAATCGCAGG
Source organism: Alcaligenaceae bacterium (assembly GCA_013416395.1). Lineage (GTDB taxonomy): Bacteria > Pseudomonadota > Gammaproteobacteria > Burkholderiales > Burkholderiaceae_B > Allopusillimonas. Next base: position 47,950 of record JACCEP010000017.1, on the reverse strand, counting down.
GGCCAGCTGCCCCGTTGTAGTTAATTTCCTTTCCGGCTTTCAGGGCCTTCAGCATCTCGGTGACTCGAGCCTGGTCACCACCATCGATCATTTCGCCCGGAGGGTTGGCGACCTTGCGCAGCTGGTCGCGCAGTACCGTGCCCGTGATTTTCGACGCGTCGGTTGCGCCCGCAGCGACCACAGCGGCCATGGCCAGCCCCGCAACCATGCCTGCATCATAAGAGCAGGTGGTGAACGGCGGGAAATGATCATATTTGTATGTCGACAAGAAGTTCTTGGAGAAGTCCTTGTACGACTGGGTGCTCGTGTCTTCGCCAGGCGCGGTACCGTAGCGTCCGTCCATGTCCTTCTCACCGACCTCCTTGATGATGTCGATGCTGGCGTTGCCGTCGGTAAATTGCCAATTGGTGAAATTGAAGCTATCGCGGGATTCTTTGCAGATGGCAATGGTGTGCGCCGGATAGCTAACGATGAGGAGCAGGTCAGGCTTGTCCTTCAAGGCCTGGGACAGCATGGATTTGTAGGTAGGCTGCACTTCTTCGGGGTGGGGCACTTCGGCCAGAACCGTGCCGCCGCGCTTCTTGAAGGCATTGGTAAACGCGTTGGACAGACCCTGCCCGTAAGGGTTGTTGATGTAAATGGTGGAAACACGCTTGAACTTGTAGTTCGGGTCGAATTCGCCATTGACGAACTGGGCCGCCACGACACCCTGCATTGCGTCCGAAGCACTGGTGCGAAACAGCAGGTCGGCTTTGGCGTCAGCCGGCAATACCGTTACCAGCGGCGACGTGGTGCCGTTGCCGATTTGCAGAACGCCGGCAGGAATGGTGGCAGACGTTGCAACAGCCACTGTCACCCCGCTGGACCAACCATTGATGATGACGGGTGTCTTCTGGGTGTCGATCATCTGGCGGGCAGCTTGAACGCCCACGGTGGGCAAGGTGGCACTATCGGCCGTCAGGTGCTTGGCGATAATGGGACCGCCAAACACTTCTTTGGCCGCCATATTGATCTGGTCCACGGCGAGCTGGACGGCGTCGCGATAGTACGGGCCAAATTCGGCAGCAGAGCCTGTCATGGGTGCAATCTGCCCCAAGATGATGGCCGGCGGGGCGCCCGCAGCCAGTGCACGGTGCAGCGGAAGCACGCCGCCGAGCACTGCGACGCCGCCAGCGGCCCCGACGGACTGCAGAAAATGACGGCGTGATTGTGCGGAAGGGATTCGATCAGACATGTAGTTGTCTCCTTTCTGTTGACTGACTGGATGGCAGGCAAACGCGAAAAGCTCGCACGCATTGGAGTCTGGCACCCGGATGGGGTACTTATGAAACAGTCTCGTGCGGGCCTGGGTATCAAAAGCAATGACCCATGGAAACTAGCTTCATTACATAGTCTTACTTGTCTGATGTCAATCCGGGATTCAAGCAGGTATTGGTACAACGTGAGGATGTCCAAAGCTTCATGAGGGCAAGCGCATTGCTCGCGTTGCAGGCCTGCAGACAATGTCTCGTCCAAGTATCTACACGTGCCGGCGACTCGTATGAACGAAATCGTACGAGAGCGTCGTGGCATTACACCGGACACGGCACTGCGGCTAGCGGCGTTCTTTGGCGGTGACGCAAATTCATGGCTGAACCTGCAGCAGGGCTATGATCTGAAATCAGTCGATAAGCAGGTCGTCCAGCGCATTCTCAAAGAGATACAGCCGTTGGAGCATGTTTAAACATCCGTCAATGAAACGCTAATTCCTGCAACAGAGGCGCTATATCTTGCCCCATGAGATTTGAATGCCCTTTTGGCCTGGAAGGCCAGTCAACGTGAGGTCTTCTACTATGAAAACAGTACGAGTGAAAATTGACCTGGCGGAGCCCGACCTTAAACATGCACCCGACAAGTGGCCGAGGCTCGACACATCGTCTACGCCAGATCAAGAAGTTATCGAAGTGAATAAAACGCAGCCCCAAGTTCAGCAACGAGATGGATTGGACGATCTTTTCAAATAGCCAATATCTGCTCGAGACTATTGCCGCGAGGCACTGGCATTGCCCGACAGTATGTGGCATTGTCGCGGGCCGATCAGGCCCAAACGCTTATCGTGATGGGTAATTACTGGAGATTTACCCGCGCACTAAGCGCCCCACCGACAAGCCTCACCCGAGGCCCGGTAACATTGCTTTGGCACCGCCAAATACCATCTCGATTGCTATGGCCGCCAGGATCATTCCCATGAGTCGAGTCATGACGACCCTCATCTTGACCGAGAGAAGCCTGCCAATTGACGAGGAAAAGAACAGAACGACAAACAGCGCGACCAGCACCGCCAAAAGTACGATGCCGAACGATATATATTGAGCCTGTTCACGTGCTTGCGCCGCATAAATAATCAAAGTAGCGATGGTTCCCGGGCCGACTATCATCGGAAAGGTCATCGGATAGAACGCAAAACCGTCATCATCCTCGCCATTTGCAACACCATCCGCACGCTTCTCATGCTCGCCTCGCTCATGAGACGTGATTGGATGGCCATTAAGCATGGAGAATGCAATCCCTAGAAGCACAAGGCCGCCGGCTACGCGAAAGGAATTGATAGTGACGCCGAAGAAACCAATAATGTAGCTGCCCGCCAGCGAAATGACGACACACATGACTGTGGTATAGATCAGTATTTTCATCGCCAGACTACGCTGCTCGGCGACAGTTTTGTCGGCCGTCATAGACAGAAAAATAGGAAGATTGATAAAAGGATTCATGATGGCGAACAACGCGCCCAGGAATTTTGTGGCGAAAGCGATATCCATTGAAATATTCCTTTTTTTTGTAAATCCAGAATGCTGTGACTGACACGGTGCAGCCTGGCGAGATGACAATTACATGTACTTTTGAGGTTCGGTTATGGGGGTGTAAACAATTCTGTGTAACCGCCCGGAGTTGAGGTACTGCCGTTTTTTGATCTCAAGCGGAATTGAGAAAAAAACTAGACGCGATGCTCAAGGGAGATGGCAACGGTGGAAATGCTAGTTGCGAAGACGCGGAGTGGGATCTCTCCCATCTGGACGCGTTTACTTTTAAAAGAGATGTGGGTTTTGAGGTCAATGTACTCGTCATTTTTTCTAGCCATTGTTTTACCCATAGTTTCCGTTGGGACACACGTCAGCGATCAGAGATTCCCGCAGAAGAAATCTATCATGATGGCCGTGAAGAACGAGTTCTAGACAAAGTCAGGTATGAACTTTCCTGCCGCTTATTGAAGTCCATACTATTAACTCTCGATCAGCGGCGTATCGTTGTAGCCAATGAAAGCAGTCGGAATTTTATGACTGTCGAAGTAAAAAACGAGGATAGCTCAGAGTTGAACTATGCTGCTTTCTTTGATGCGAAAAAAGATCAAAACCGTCGAAGGCGCCTGATCCTTCGGGTCCAATCTGCCTATTGCCTGGCCAACGGCTTGACCAAACGGCAAAAATAAGCAAAGAAGGTCAATTTCAATGTGCTTCTTAAGGCTGCTTACGAGGGGCGGCATTCGACCTTAAAACCAGACCACAAAAACAAACGGCTGCCAATGGCAGCCGCTGCATGCGAGGCTCTCTAGCTACTTGAGTAGAACTCCCACTCCAAGTGGGACCCGATTTCGGGCGGCACTACGTTTTTTGCACTCGCTTGTACGTAGTCTTGACTTGGGTGAATAGTAATCTGTCTTCGCGCTCGGTTCAACACGCCTCGCCAGCCCCCTCAGTACACTCCCCCCGCAGCTCCGGCCACATCTCATACCACAACTACTTCCGGGCAAAAGCGCCATCGACTATGTCACAAGTAGAAAGAGCTGGAAATCATGCCCATTTGATCCGGTAGCCTGCGAAGCCATTTTGTGCTTATCCAGTGGCGTGCGCCCTGGTCAGTGCTCCGCCTCCCTGAACCGATACTTTGATATACGCAAGTACTATAAAGGAGCGCTGGACTGGAGCGCTACGGTTAATGCGCGTCGTGCCTTTCTCGGAATGTGCCCAGCCGAAACGGCGGTAGGAATGGGATCACGCCTAGATGCCATCGCCCGAGGTGCAAGTAAATGCGATGCCGAATACCTAAATACCACGTATGCGGCAACCTCCTACCGCTATCCGTACTCCCTCGTTGAATACTACCCAAGACATGCCCCGCGCGATGAAGCCGCTTGTGTCGGCCTGGGCCGATGTGTTCATCACGGCGGTGCCGTCCATGCCCGAAGACCGGGACCGGCGTTGGTGGATGTTGATTGACGAGCTGGCGAGCTTAGATGCTCTGCCCTCCCTGGAGGCAGGGCTAACCAAGGGCCGCAAAAATGGCCTGCGCATTGTTGCGGGACTGCAAAGCACGTCGCAGCTCGAATACATCTACGGGCGCACCATGGCCCAGACCATCCGCACGAGCTTTCGTAACCTTGCCGTGCTCGGGGGCTCCAAGACGGACCCGCAAACCGCCAAGGACATGAGTAAAAGCCTGGGCGAGCATGAGGTGCAGCTTTGAGTACAGCGTCTCTCGATCAGTGGACAGCCGTAGGACAATCCTTGCATGATTGATGCGGCATTCCATAAAAACACGGCCCTACTCATGCCACAAGTTGTCGTTGAGTGCAACCTCCCTAAAGCTAGTATTCATGCGGCTTTCGAGAACATTCTGAATGTGCGTCCTGTGTGAGCCTTTAAGGGCCACAACTAGGTTGGGAAGCTTGAAGGCTCTGCTAGGCTGAAAGACTGGCGATGTCCCTAGTAGGGGCCCCACAGAAAATGGGGAGGGGTCGAAAGTAATGACGATTGAGATTGATACGTGGTTGTCGAGCCAACATGTAGCACGCATGTTGGACTGCAATGGCTTTAGCCGACCCTTACCTTGTCGACGGCGGCTTGATCATGACCCTGAATTTACTGGTTTGGCGATGGGAACGAAGCGCCATCACGACAGCGTGACACTTGCCTTAACTCAATTGGCAGCCTACATAGATCACCAACATTGAGCGATTCAATGGGACATTCCGTGACGAATACTTAAACGATAATTGGTTCACGAGTTTGCACGAGGCGCATGTACTTATTTAAGCATGGCATCAAGATTACAATGAGACTCGACACCTTGCGCATTCGCAGATCGCAACACTAACTTAGCCATAAACTCCGCATCGGATTGTGACTACATCTCTGGAGCAGGTCAAAAGAACTGCTTTTTTAATTCTCTCATAAAGAGGTTACACATGGAGTTTTTACTTGGCGTTATCGTTACCATATTGATAATCTATTTAATTATCAAGGTTAATTTAAACAAATCAAACAAAGCCACCTTAATACCCTTCTCCACCTGGCTGACAAAATATGAATCAGAAAGTGATATAGGACGTCACACCCTTTCCAGGGGTCTATTAGTACAAACAATTCACCTTGCGGGAAAGATGCGAGTTATAAGCCAAGAGGAAAAAAAAGAACTCGATCGAGCAATGAAAAAGGAGGATCCCATTCGAGTGGTGAACGGATGGTTGGAAATTGCTTTGCCAGAGGTGATTGAATTTGGAGGACAAAACATTGTCCACACCATCTCCGCCAGAGACGCTGGCCTCTACATGTTTATTAGCCTACAGGGTGTTAATCCGCAACGCGAATTAAAGCGATTTTTTGAACGATTTGAGAAAAACCTTGCGCCACATATGCGGGAAGAAGAGACACCCCTAGATCGTGCCAAAGTATTGAGTGAAAAGCTCATCGTATCTGGATATCGAAGCCTTGCCAGCCAACAAGAAGGTGTAGCACCAACGGAAAGCACGACAGATAAGGAGATAATTTCGATATATCGAAAGGTTCTATCTGAGTTCGGAGAAGCGGCGCGACAACGCAATGAACAGCTGCCAGCAGGTACGTTAAATACAATTGCGTGGAAATTTCTCCAAGTTAATGAAACTCTTGGGCCAGAAATGGTAGATTCCCATTTATCTTATGAAATCGAAAAATATATTCAAGAGGGGCTACGTCCCGAATATAATCAAGAGCTTAAATTATTTTAATTGCTGCAAAACCTCGAAAACCGAAATGAAAGATTTGCAAATAACTGAAAATATTTACCCAAAATAACATTGGTCCAATAAAAAGCGCCTGAGATGGTACCCGAGCAAGGAAACGAGCGAGCTAAGCAGAATGCCAGTCGACAGCCAGAGTTGTTAGAGGTTAATTGCAAACGGATGTAAAAACTGGAGCGCAATTTACACCACAAGGATGCTTCACAGGTTGAGACGACCAAGTTCTTCAGAAGAAAATTTCAAGCGTTCCAGGGACGAGAAAGAATTATCAACACCCCAAATCACCACCGAATTGTGTAATGTTCCGGCAAACCTTGCTATTACCAACAACTTTTCCCAAGCTTTGCACCAAGTACCAGATCACCAAGCCGACGCATTCCTCTCCATATCACCAAATTATCTGGCGGAGGATCGTGCGCACGCGCCAGATAACCACCAATTCTGGCTAGGCAAACAAGGTAATCTGTCAGGCAAGAGTCGCACGATAATGGGTTATGCCATCTCCGGGACATCTTAACCAGAACACGTCTTTCGCTATCGGTAAAGGCCCCTTGGGTGGCGCGCTGGGCGCAGAGCGATGAACCATGGTAAGCCAGAAGATACGCCAACTTATGATGCAGCACAGGGCGATCAGGTTGGGGTTATGTATTACAACGGCCAAGGTGTGCGTCAGGACTAAGCAGTAGCAAAGCAGAGATATGAAGACTCAGCTGCACATAACAATGCTGATGCCCAATACAGCCTTGGAGCACTATATGAATACGGCTTAGGTGTACGGCAGAATTACGCAACAGCAAGGCAATGGTTTGAAAAGGCTGCAGCACAGGGCAATGCCGTTGCGCGGCAAGCGCCACCAGACGCGCCTTGGCGCATCTCTGAATTTGAATGGGGTTTCGAACTCAGTGCAGATCAACACCGACCAGGGAGGAATAGGAGCTACGACGTGTAGAAATATAAACACAGATTGCCTGCTCAATATTTCTTTGTAGCTGCTCTATATCCGAAAGAAGGGTACTAAGCGCAACACTGCGATCCTGACCGTAGGCTGCCAGGTATAGCCCCAGCAGCCGGTGCAATTCATGGGGCAGTCGTGCCCTAAGTTCATCCTTGGCTAGCGCGCGTCCTTCGTTGGCTAGCTCTACCAGTGCGTCCGTTGTGGCCAACTTGACGCCATAACTCGTCGCTTGCGCTTGTTCGCTCATCAATCTCTCAGCCGCGCTAATCTGCAGCTATCAGCCAGCCCGGCGTGGCTGAATGACGCCACAGTGCTTATAAATAGTCGTGCGTGAAACGCCATAATCCCTGACAACCTCCGCCACACACGTGGAAGGGTCGCGTAATAGTGCTTTGATCGTGCGCACCTGTTTGTCATTAAGCTTAGGAGGACGGCCGCCTCGCCTACCGCGTGCACGCGCAGCAGCCAATCCCGCCCGTGTACGCTCACGGATTAGGGCGCGCTCAAATTCGGCCAATGCCGCAAAGACATGAAATTGCAATTTGCCCGTGCCTGTAAACCCTATGCACTGTGACACCCGCAGTTCGCACGGTCAGGATCCGGTGTGCTAGTCTTGTCAATGTACGGCATGGTCACCCAAGGTTACAATTACGTACGCCTTAGCGCACCGGAAACGCGCTTACACAAAATAGAGATTAAGTTACCGAAAAAAGCGCATCATTTATTGCGTTGCCAAGCCCCATCCAAAAATAGGTAACTTTTCCGCAAATAGGTTGATTGCTGGCTTCTCCGATAAGGCATCGCAGACGGTTAGATGATAACGATTCATATATATTGGAGAACGCCTGATGTTGGCGGAGCAACTGCTTAAGTATTGGGGGCTACTCCTTCAAGCGCCACCCACACTTATGGCTACTGGGAGCGTCTTGCTCCTGCTGTTTTTGGTGTCTTTCTTCTTTTTCTTCGTGCCAGGGGTGTTTTTGCGCGTTCGTTTGGGGAGAGTCCTAAAACGCCTGTCCAGAGGAAAATCGAATAACAGCAGTGATTTGCAGAAAATTTTTGACTCGGACCCAAAACTGAGAAGTCTTTGGAATGAGTTTCGAGCCACACTCCACGAACAGAAGGAGGAGCGTGATGGCCAGATCATCACGGTCGCAGTACGCTCCACAGCGCTAGCTGAACTGTTTTTCAATGAACGCTATGTTGTAGACACGAGGTTACGAACAGAATTTTTCAAGCACTTCCCCGGTATTTTCACCGGTGTAGGGATTATTGGAACCTTCCTTGGCGTTATTTCTGGCCTTCAATCATTCAAAGTGTCAGAGGACCCCGCAGGCGTTCGACAGAGCCTCGAGTTTTTACTCAACGGTGTTTTCGAGGCTTTCCTCGTCTCTGCTCTGGCCATTACCGTAGCGATGCTCGTTACGTTCTTTGAGAAACTGCTTCTGGCAACACTTTATCGGTGTACGGAGCGCATTGCACAGTATCTCGACAGCCTCTTCTCGGCTGGTGCTGGAGAGGAGTATCTTTCACGCCTGGTGACTGCTTCAGAAGAATCGGCCAGTCAGACAAGAATTCTAAAAGATTCGCTAGTGGGTGACCTTAGGGTCCTTCTCCAGGAGCTGACTGACCGCCAAATTGAAGCCCAGACCCGGAACTCACAAGAACTGGGACGACAGATCGCTAGCGGCATCGAGGCGAGTCTGCAGGAACCCTTAAAAGAGATTGGTGCCCTCGTAGCGAAGGCTAGCGGCGATCAGAGCAATGTTGCTGCTGACCTTATGAAAGATGCCATGACTAGCTTCAGTCAGCAACTCAATGAGCTTTTTGGCGGGCAAATAGCAGGTATCCAAGACCTGAACAACAAAAGTGCTCAAGCGATGCAGGATGCCGTCACATCATTAAATCAATTGGTCGGTCGACTAGAGGAAAGCAGCCAGAAATCAGGAGACACCATGGCCGAGAAAATGGCCAATGCTGTTGAACAGATGGAGCATCGCCAGGCAGAAATTACTCAGCAGACGCAGTCGCTTGTTGAGTCCATGAAACAGACCGTAGAAAACTCACATAATGAGACTAATACTAAGCTAAGCGAAGCTGTATCAATGATAGGCACACAAGTTACCGAGATGGTCACGGCACTTCAGACGCAGTCCGCGCTTTCGATGGAGAAGCAGCATCAACGGGAGCAACACATTTCTGACCGTACTGGGGAAATGATTACATCATTAGGTGGCTCAGTCGCCCAAGTAGTCTCAGAGATGGCGGCAGCAACGCAGCAGATGCAGCAAAGTGTAGCCTCCTTGGAGCGAATGACAAACTCCTCGATGGATAAGATGAACGCCGGCGCGCGGACGCTAGAGTTGGGGGCAACAGCATTTTCCAATGCCGGGGAAAAGGTGACTGGAGCACTGAATCAAGCAGCGACTGTTGCGGACAAGATGACCGAAGTCAGCGGATCCTTGACGGTGTCTTCATCTGCATTACAGGCCGTATTGGCAGACTACAAATCTAATCGCGATGCGACCACGCAGTTGCTTACGGAAGTTCGGGCGGTAGTGGAAAGCGCAAAACACGAGGCATCGCTAACTGTGGATTTCATGAAGGGCATCGAGACTGCAGCCTCAGCATTGGCTGTCGCCCAGCAAGATACAGAACAGTACCTTGAGGATATCTCTGAAGTCTTGGCGCGAGCGCAAGGATCATTCCAGGACGGACTAATCAAGACCCTGGAGCGTTCGAACACTGATTTCCACAACAAACTGAGCACAGCTGTTGGATTATTGAGTTCTTCCATCGAGGAGTTGGATGTCAGCCTTACCGGGGCTGCAGGCGTGCGGAGGTAGGTCATGCTTGGAATGCGTTCATCTTCCGCACGACGGTCTCGCGATGAGGCCGAGAAGCCTTTTTGGATTTCGTATGCTGACCTAATGACGGCTCTCATGATTCTGTTTTTGGTAGTCATGTCTGTTGCACTTCTCGCGGTCACGAAAACCGTTACCGAGCGGGAGCAGGTAGAGCAGGCACATCGAGAGGACATCGAAAAGATGTTTGCCCGCTTTGAGCAAGTCGCGGGAGAAGAACGCTTTGCAGGTATTTCCATTGATCGAAGCCGCAGTGTCATTGACTTCGGCTCACGAGCTCAATTTCCATTTGCTCGGTCCACATTGACGATTGAACAAGAGAAACTGCTTCGTGATTTTGTGCCCGCCATTCTCAAAATAACCGATGATGACCTTGGCCGCCGGGTTCTGAAAGAAATTGTAGTTGATGGGTTTACCGACCGCACCGGCACTTATCTGGCCAACTTGGATTTAAGTCTTCAACGTAGTCAGCGGGTGCTTTGTGCCCTATTCGCTACACCCACGCCTAGCGAAACGCCAATGACCCTAGATGAGTTAAAGCAAGTCCGAGGACTATTTGTAGTGGGTGGCTACTCATTTAATGCCGCAAAGGACACTGACGAAAAGAGTCGCAGGGTCGAGATGCGGCTCCAGTTTCTTGGCGTTAACGAAATGCGTAAGCCTACCGAAGTTCTGGAACCCGGAAACTTTGGTACCTGTGCGTTGGGGCGATAATGAAAGCACTGGAGCAGCTGCAAGCGTCATTGCAGGCCAACCTTGACTCAGTACTCACACGGCCCTGGCGCTCAGAGCAGAACATTGATGAGCACATCGCCAAACTCGAAGAGCGCCTAAGCAGAGGAGTAAACGCTTACGTGCCTAGGGCGCTGCAGGAGGAAGCAGTACGTTATTTCTGGACCAGCAAGCGTCTAGACTCCCTGAAAGAAGCTCGGCTGGTCTCATACGGCGTGGCAATGCCGATCGGGTCTGAGCGTTTGCGTATTATTGAAGACAAAGAAAGATTTCCCGTACTCCTTCGTGGCGTAGACCAGTACCTGTCAGCGCCCAAACAGTATCGACGTTGTTATCAGGGACTGCTTTCTGGGTATTTCGCTTATGACCCCGAAGATAGGAATGCGAGAAAGACTGGCCAGGAAAATTGGGAGCATCTGCGGCAGTATCTGCGTACACGTGCAGGCAACGTCGTGGATGGTGCTAGAAACCCGCTTTGGGCTGAGTCCTTGCAGCAGCACACCACAATTTTCGGAGAGAACCCCGGAGCGCACTACGGTCCCAATCTGTTAGCTGGAGACAGGACAGAAGTCAATGAGTTGCGCGAAGTCTTGTGCATTTCCGATACCTCTTGGTTCATGCATAAGCTTTATCTTGGGCAGGTTCAAGCAGCCGTTCAGAAGCGCGACCCTGAATTTCTCGAACTCTTGTATCAAGTGCTGAATCTACTACATGACAACGAGCGCATACAGGACGACGGTCTAGCTATTGTCTTGAACAGATTCGCGCTGCTCAGCTCACGTCCTCTGGCGCCGCCTTTGCGCGATGCCGCTGTGAACTGGTGGGGAAACCCCTGGTTGCCATCAAATTCGATGCGGTGGGGACGAGTGTCGGCCGATGCCCGAGAAATGGTCACTGAATGGCTGAAGCTCGCATTCATCGAAGCGTTTTTCACGCTGCTAGCAGAAGATAAATCAGGAGATACACGCCGATTAAATTTTTGGAAACGGTATGTTCACGCTATTGATGAGATTCACTTCGCATTAGGCTCTGACGCCAGTAGCGCTAACTCACCAGATTTCGTCGCGTTACGTAAAAAAATGACCGGATTGGTCACGCCACTCCATGACACGGCCAGGTCGAATAATGCCTTCATTATGCGTATGGGACCACTCGTAATCGTCGAGTTCAGTGGCTATAGCAACGCTTGCTATGGCTACGACGCTAGCGTTTCTCTGCCTTTCAGATATGGAGAACCCATGGTAATGCGCGTCGATGCCAACAACTCACTTAAACGCTCTCACCGAAAATTATGGCTCACGCACCAGGACGGTAACCATGGCTTCTCGCGCTGGGAGGATAGGTTCGAGCAAACTCTAGCCAGCGGATATGGGGTTCATCCAAATTCAGCCGTTGAACGAGAAGTGCTTATACCGCGCAGAGGAGACTCGCGAGTTGACGAGCAACAAGAACAGAGGCTCGCGACACCTTACGGACGTGAACAGGTGGGAACACATGAGGCGCAGGGTCTGTCGTCAGTTCCGAACACCAATACTTTAAGCAGAGCAAGAGCATTGTCCGATACGTCTGCAGAAGATGCTGCAAGCTTATCTGCACAGCTTGATGTATATCCTGACGAAAGTGCAGGCCCTAGGGCGTGGCTGAAGGTGAAGTACTCATTTACCGGATTGCAGGAATTTGCCCGGAGATTTGAACTCTCAACCAAAGACTTGACGTACAAGAATGGGAACCTGTGGGTTTATCTGCATGAATCTAATAAAGATATTGGTCCCGTGCTCCGTGCCTGGGGGTTTACGTATAGAAACAGTAAACGAGGATGGTGGAAATCGGAGGGGTGATGTTTCGATTCTTTAAAGCCGAAAAAAATCGTCCTGGCAAGATATGGTACGCCCATGAAACTTTTGATGGGGTTCGCATTGTCACTGAGCCAGAGCCCGACGCGCGGCCTCTAACGTCGGTGTTGATCGGTGGCTGGCTTGAGCAACTGGAGGAAGAAGGTTATACCCTGCCAATAGATGGTGGGGTTCTCCTTCCGTGGGACGCGGTTTACAGCCTAAAGGGCCAGCAGGAGCATGATGAAACTCGTATCATGCTTGAGCTTCCACCCATCCGCCAGGTCAGCTGCTCGCTGTCGAGCAGGGGTTCACTTGAGGACTCCAACTTTAGCATTGCGATTAGTGACTGGCGGATCGAAACCTCGCCCACAAATGATGCGTTTATCCAGGGCGCTGTGCTTACGTGCGAAGGAGTACGGGTACTTTTGGCACCTGCCAATTGGGCGCTTTTCCGGGAGGTTAAAGTCTTTGCTCTGCGCGACACATCAGAGCGCAATGGTCAAGCCCATCGCTTGGCTTGGGGGAGAATTCGTCGATTAGCTGTGGCCGCTTCCGCAAATCTGGATTCATTCCTGCATAAGACGGTAGTGCTGACCCCAGAAAAACTTGAGATTGGATTTCGTAAATCGCAAGTTGGGAGCGATACCGTCGTTGAACTACAACCAACTTTTGCGGGGGCCCCCGCAGATTGGCTTGAGAGGTTTGATCGCCAAAGCAGCGTTCAAGACCGCTACGACATTCCAACAGAGGATGGCGTAGTCCAGATTGTCATATCGCCAAAAGTCAGCACTGTACTGAAGGAGATGAAGCGACTTCCGAGCCGGCGAGTTGCTGGAGTTCGTGCACAAGCATTTGCTCTGAACCCCTATGCAGTGCTCGGTCCCGATGCAAATGAAGTCATCGATGAGGAGCAGTTCGAAACTGCACGCTCTGCGGCAGGGTTAGGCTATGAACGATTTTTACCTCAAATTGAACGGGATGAACTTGGGTATCCACAGAAAGTAGGCTTACTGATAGAGACCGCATCAATGGAGGGTCTCGCCTCGTCAGAGACAGTCTGGCTTGATGACTCGGAACTGGCGAGCTTTATCACAGCCCTGAAGCGGGCGCTGGATCGACACTTTCAGTTATTGGCATGGCGAGGTTTCGATTTAGAGCTTCAAGGTGACGTACAAATACACTTGAGGGATCTCGAAGAGGCTCAGGCCAAGCGACACCAGCCGCAGGTTCTTATCTCCTACGACCATGTTTATGACCTAACGCATTATGCATCCCGTATACAGGAAATCGGCTTTGAAAAGCCATACTACTCGCCATACATAGCGAAGAAAGTCGAAGGAGATGGCTGGTTCCCCGAGAACCTAATTAATATCATTTCCTGGATACCTGAAGGCGAGTCTCAAATAGTATCGATGCCGATCAGCCCAGAAGCGCTGAGAAACATTGAACAGGAATTGTCGGAGGCAGAGGCGGCAGGCAGGCCAGACATAAGCGTGACGGGCACCCCTACCAGGATGCCTGTAGCGGAGGCCAGGCGTGTTGTCGAGACATTCAGAAACGTCTTAGATGATGCACAAAACGGAACCCTGAACCCTAGAAACTTACCAGCTGCGGAGCCAATCTCTCCAGTAAAACGCAAGAGCCCAGTTATACACTCGAATATTCAGGGCGTTGATTACATTGAGGAGCGGCGAAATGCGCTGTCAACCTCTGGGCACACGCTTCAACTACCTTCTTCACTGCGCCCAGAAATCGCGCTACTGCCGCATCAACAAGAAGGAGTTGCTTGGCTACAGACTCTTTTCGAAGCGCATTTGAACTACAACTGTCGAGGTGCCGTTCTTGCTGACGACATGGGGTTGGGAAAAACACTTCAGCTTCTTACCCTAATGGCATGGGCCATCGAAAAAGATTCCGAGATTGCTCCCATGCTGGTTGTTGCCCCGGTTTCGTTACTTGAGAATTGGAAAGAGGAAGTAGATAAGTTTTTTGTGCCTGGGTCTCTACCCCTTCTAACGGCATACGGAGAGGGGCTCACGCGCATTCGGGTGTCTCGGGAAAACATCGATGAAAGGCTACGCAACGAGGATGGGTTAACCAAGTTTCTTAAACCCGGTTGGCTTGGTAGTTCGCGCATTGTATTAACGACCTATGAGACCTTGCGTGATCTTGAGTTCTCGTTCGCGTCACAAAAGTGGTCGATGATGATTTGTGATGAAGCACAGAAAATCAAAAACCCCGCCGCAATGGTGACTCGTGCCGCGAAGAAGCAAAATGTTGACTTTAAGATTGCTTGCACCGGCACTCCCGTCGAGAATACGCTCGCAGACCTTTGGTGTCTGTTCGACTTTGTTCAACCTGGGCTCCTGGGAGCCCTCAATGAGTTCGGACGACAGTACCGCAGGCCCATTGAAGCTCGCACAGATGAAGAAAAGGCGAAAACCGAAGAGCTTCGCCGGCTTATTGAACCTCAGATTCTCCGACGTACTAAAAGTGAAGTTGCTAAGGACTTGCCGAAGAAAATCGTTGTGGAGGCCTGCCGGACGCTCCCACTTTCTATGACACAGAGGAAACTCTATAGCGAGGCAATAGAACTATTCAAACAACGAAATAACCCCGGGGCGACTGTTCCATTCAAGAATCACTTGGGTCTTCTTCATTACCTTCGTCTCATTTGCACTGACCCGCGCCGTCATGGATTAACCATCTTCCAGCCAGAACCATTGGCAGAGTACAGACGCCGTGCACCCAAGCTCCACTGGCTCTTGGCTGAATTAGCGAAAATTCAGAAAAAGGGCGAAAAAGTCATTGTATTCTGCGAGTTTCGTAACATTCAGCGACTGCTGCAGTACTACATAGATGAGGTTTTTGAGTTTAAGCCAGACATCATTAACGGGGACACAACAACTTCGACCTCGCATTCTCAAAGCAGACAAAAAAGGCTCAGAGCTTTTCAACAGAAGCCCGGCTTCGCCGTCATCATTCTTTCACCTATTGCGGTTGGCTTTGGCGTAAATATTCAGGCGGCAAATCATGTAGTGCACTACACACGTACGTGGAATCCAGCTAAGGAGGACCAAGCCACCGACCGTGCGTATCGTATCGGGCAGAAGAAGGATGTCTATGTCTACTATCCTGTAGTCTGTGCTGATGACTTCACTACGTTCGATGTCAGGCTGGACCAGTTGCTGTCCTCTAAACGGATACTGGCTGACGACATGTTAAATGGCGCTGGTGAGCTCTCTCCAGGTGAATTCAACATAGAGGACACTTCCCCCCCCGGAACATCCTTTGAAGACGAACTTGTTACGCTCGAGGCTGTACGAACCATGGAATGGGCTCACTTTGAAGCCCTCATTACAGCCTTATACGCAAAGCGAGGGTACGATGCTCGACTCACTCCATGCTCCAGGGATAACGGAATCGACGTTGTCGCACTTCCTCGTTCGAGCGGATCAGGCCTGCTCGTGCAGGCGAAATCATCGGGAGCAGAGGGGCGTAAACTGAATTGGGAGGCAATAAAGGAAGTGGTTGGCGGACGTGCCTTTTATTCCAAGCAATACCCAAGCGTAAAGTTTGATCTAGTCTGCATAACAAACCAGTCCTTTAATGAACAGGCGAAAATGAATGCCAGGATCAATAACGTTGAGCTGATAGAGCAGCTGCAACTGACAGCTATGCTGGAAGATACACCCGTTACTATGCGCGATGTTGAGCGGATACTATATCCCAACTTTCAATAGGCGTAGATCAAGAGAATTTCTGCAGCCACTGTCTAGCCGTCAGAAGAATGAGACGATCAAATGGTCGCGGTAGGGACACCGGTTTCCCGATGCCCCCCGCACAGATCCGTACGTGCAGAATTACCGCATACGGCTCCTACCTCGGGTGTAACGCATAAAAGCGCCGTTCAGGATAAGGATGTGCTTGACGCGGGCGTGGGACATAAAGGCGGAAAGTTTCAAGTGATCCGCCTGACGATGAAAAAGCGCATGCGTGCCACCCTTGACGCCATACGGACGGAATTGATGCGCCGCAGGCACCAACCGGTGCCCGTTGTTGGAAAATGGTTGCGCACCGTGGTGCGAGGCTACTTTGCCTACTATGGTAAGCACCCGCTCAAGGCCGTCTTGACGGACCGGCCAAAATAACGGTCGGTGACCGACGATTAAAGCGTGACGTTCCAGGGCAGCAGTTCGTCAACCCGATTCACCGGATGATCGGCGATCACGATCAAGACGTGGCGCAAGTATGCATCAGGGTTCACACCGTTCAACTTGGCGGTCCCCAACAAGCTGTACATGGTGGCAGCGCGTTCGCCGCCGGCATCTGAATCCAGAAACAGGTAATTCTTGCGTAATGTTCCGGTGAAGACACCTTGAGCGCACCCTCCTGATAAGAGAATATAAGCATCCGCCTATTTATCGTGGATGCTTATTTATGGCTAACGACTCTCTTAAATCCAAACAGCCCCGGCGGACCTATAGCAAGCAGTTTAAAGCTGAGCTGGTTGCCCAGCACCTTGAAGGTCACACGTCATTGACCTCGCTTGCTGTGGATCACGGCATGAATCCGAATGTATTGCATCGCTGGGTGACTGGACGCTGCTATTTGATCTAGTGGACTGATGTATTTAAGCATAGGGGCTACTATGGTATCTCAGCCAAAGGTCTAACGGCTCACCGTCTACGCGGGGTACGACCCAAGCGGAAGTTGCATTTTACATACTGATTCCAATTGGCTCACGCCCCCATTTATTAAAGGCCCTGCTTATGCAGGGCCTTTTTTTCTTGGTGCAAGGCAAGACTTGGCTAATGATGTGCACACAGCAAAAGTGCTGCACGGGCCGCTCGACCCCACTCTCAACACCCACAAAAAAAGCAGCCCAAAGGCTGCTTTCTTACAATAACTGGCGCGCCCGACAGGAATCGAAACTGTATGAAAGATTTAATGCACACATTTAACGTTTGACGTTAAACGTCAAGAAATATAGAATATACATCATGATAAAAAGCTTCCGATGTCTCGACACTCAAGCTCTTTACGAAGGCAAGCGTGTTGCTCGCTTTGCCAGTCTTCAGGCGGTCGCCGAACGCAAACTGCAAATGCTGGATAGTGCCAATACGCTAAGTTTTTTACGCTCGCCACCTGGAAACCGACTGGAAGCCCTAAAGGGCAACCGAGCCGGGCAACACAGCATCCGCATTAACGCGCAATGGCGTATATGTTTTGTATGGACCCCTGAAGGTCCCGAGCAAGTCGAGATCGTCGACTACCATTGAAACGGAGTCCATCATGATCAAAAATGGCATGCGCCCCATTCATCCAGGCGAGATCCTGCGCGAGGAATACCTGGCCCCCCTTAGCATGAGCGTCAATGCGTTGTCCGCCCATCTACACGTACCAGCAACCCGCATGAACGAAATCGTACGGGAACGTCGCGGTATCACGCCGGACACAGCACTACGTCTAGCGGCCTTCTTCGGCGGTGACGCAAACTCTTGGCTGAACCTGCAGCAGGCCTATGATCTTAAATCAGTCGATAAGCAGGTCGTCCAGCGCATTCTCAAAGAGATACAGCCGTTGGAGCATGCTTAAAGCTGTGTCACCGAAAGGCTAGCTCCTGCAGCGGCGCGGCGTCAGCTGCGCCTATACGACGCAGATATTTCTCAATCCGGAAGGCCAGTCAATGTGAGGCCACGGCTATGAAAACAATACGAGTTCAAATTGATCCGACAGATCCGGTCTCATTGCCAGAAGGACGGGTTGATCTTGCGCGGGTTGATGCAACAACAGAGGAGCAGATCACCGAACATCAGGCGATTGACGAACTGGAGGCCCTGCAGGATGCCGCCAAGTTTGCGCGTCGTGTCCGCAAACGCCTGAGCCTCAGTCAATCTCAGTTTGCTGAGCGCATCAACGTTTCGCTAAAGACCATTCGCAGCTGGGAGCAAGGAAAGCGTTATCCGACCGGTGCTGCCAAAACACTGCTCACGGTTCTGGACCGTGCGCCAGAAGCGGCGCTACAGGCGTTGAGCTAAGACAGCTACTTCCTCCTTTTTTAATCGTTGCTGCATTTCGACACGCCCGACAGGAATATTTTCTTTTCCCAACGGACTACTACCCATGACCGAACCACTCTCAGAGTTGATCCGGCTACGCATCACGCCTAGTCATTATCAAAAGCTGACAGAGGCTGCCGCGCTGGCAGGGCTTTCGCTATCCGAATATTTGCGGCGAATTCTTTTCAATGTTGAGCACTACCAAGCAGACCGGGCTGCAATTCGCAACACGGAGCGGGCTGCCATGGAGGCGTTGCAAATCCTTAGGCAAACCGTTGATGCTCAGCGCCTTGCCCTGGTCCACGAACAACTCGTGTCCCAGGGCGTTTCTCCACTACCCATGGAGGACTAGTAGATGTCTATCCCATCCGAAGCACCAAAGACCAAATGCAAGGGCCTTCAGCGTCCCATCGTGACATGTGTCTTGGGTGTTGCATTTATTGCAGTGCGAGGTAACGAATGAACTTATCCCCAGAACCTGTGAATAACCCTAGGGACAATTCAATGACAAACCACGAGAACGTACTGAACCCGCCACTCCAAGGTGGCATGAGCGAATCTTTGGCAACTGGCGCTGCGATCAAAACATTTGACCCGCGCACTCGTCACTATTACGAATGGCTCATGCAGGCGATGACAACCAGTAAAGGAGAAGCCCTAATAGACGCCATGCAGCACTGCGAAAAGGCATACTACTTCATGATCACCGATGGGTCGCCAGCGACTTGCAGGGCGCACGATGATGCCCGAGCGGGGTTTGCGCAGCTTGTGGCAACTTATGTAGCGCCTGTGGGCGACAACGCGGCTGGTGGAAAGCAGAGCGTGAGTCAGGCGGAATGCCGCCAACGCCAGTTAAAAGATGTGGACGGTAAAGGCGAACGGTTGAACATGGTTGTCAGCCTCCAGGCTAAGGCTGGGTTAGATCGCCTTGCTGCAAAGCATGGCCTCACTAAACGCGCCATGATAGAAAAGCTCATACGTGACGCTGAATATCCCGTTACGGCGTAACGTCTATGCACGCAATGACACTAAACCGTCATGACCTTGCACGCTTGTACGGATAATACTTAGGAGACCATGAAATGGCTTATCAGGCCGGCGCTCCCCGTTCTTGTACAGATCAGCCACTTGCAACATAACCCCACCCAGGTTCCGACGACCCAAGTCTTCGCACCTGTATTAGTCAGTCTGAGAGCAGCCTGACTCTTACGCCGCCGCTGCCAACCTCTGCGCAGCACGCTTAACTAATCGGCCAGTCACCTCGGCCCGACTTCTGAACCTTATGGAATACCCATGAAACAGCTCCCCACCCTCGTGGGCGCGCTGGCGTTGACCTGCGCGTCCGTACCCTCTCACGCTCAGTCTTCTGAAACATTGACCGGCACGGCGCGTTTAGCCTGCGAAGCCATTTTGTGCTTATCAAGTGGCGTGCGCCCTGGCCAGTGCTCTGCCTCCCTGAACCGATACTTTGATATACGCAAATATCACAAGGGCGCGCTGGACTGGAGCGCTACGGTTAATGCGCGTCGTGCCTTTCTTGGAATGTGCCCAGCCGAAACGGCGGCAGGGATGGGGCCACGGCTCGACGCCATCACGCGAGGTGCTGGTAAATGCGATGCCGAATACCTAAATACCACGTATGCGGCAACTTCCTACCGCTATCCGTACTCTCTCGTTGAATACTACCCAAAGGATGTCACGCCCATAAAAACCGTAACGCAAAACAAGCTTCCGGCCTACTGCGTCGCCTACAACGACCACGCCTGGACCTATGACCTGACGATTAAGTACGTAGGCGATCCACTACGCGGTGGGCGCTGGGTCAAGGCCAGTGAATATCCGGCAGCACAAGCAAAATGGGAGGCGGAACACAGAGGTGTATGGGGCAAACGCTGGCGTTATTCCTGGCAGCATCCCATTACCGGCGAGTCAGGCCGCCAGCAGGGGCGCGTTCTCTCCTCTAACTAGAAGAGGCGAATCATGATCGCAGAACTCGCTGTTCTGGCATCGGCCTGCGCACCAAACATCCATCCAACCACATTACTGGCCGTGGTCCAACACGAATCCAGGGCAAAAGCCTACGCAATCGGTATCAACGGACCAGGAGGCGGCGCACGTTATGCCAATAGCGCCGAGCACGCGACCTCAATTGCGCACGCGCTACTAAAATCGGGCACCGACTTTGATGCAGGCCTTGGCCAAATCAACGTACGCAATTGGGGCTGGCTGGGTTTGAACGCAGAAACCGTGTTTGATCCCTGCACCAACCTGAAAGCAGCACAAACCGTGCTTACCGAATGCTATGCGCGCGCCCAGCGACGCCATCGCAACGAGCAACGAGCGCTGCGCGTGGCACTGTCCTGCTACAACACCGGCAATTTTGAACGGGGTTTTCGCAACGGGTACGTGAGCAAGGTGCTTGCACAAGCGGGCATCAAGGTGCCAGCCCTGCAGGCGGCCCTTGCCAGCGAGCCCACCCCACCTCGCGAAACAGAGAAACCTCCGCCCAAAGCCGAGAAGGGCTCGGCTGACGGTTTTCAGACAAACAGCACTGCCGACGGTTTCAGTCGCAAACCGACCAAGTCCGACAACGACGCTGACTCGTTACAACCTCCCAGCAACCGTTAACCCTTTTCTTTTCCATTCATAACCACTCACCCGACACCCTTCCCCAGGGCTTCGGGTAAAGGAGCTAATCATGTCAATCAAAATACGGTTCTCACGCTTGTCGCATGGCCCTGTGCGCCAAGCATGGACTGCAGCAATGGTGGCCTCGTTAACCCCGGCCATGGCCTTGGCCCAAACGGGCGGTCTCGTCAAAGCGCGTACTGCCATGGAACTGCTGCGCGATAACCTGTACATCATTCTTCCCATCGTCTGCGTGATTATTGGCCTAGTCATATTCGCGCTCTACGCCGCAGAAATCATGCGCAAAGATGATGCCGTGCGCTGGCTGATCGCCGTCGTAGGTGCTGGCTCCGTTGCCGAAGTCGTTGCTCTGCTCTGGAAATAGCCATGGACGGGCAGCACGAACGGCACACCACGCCCTATCACCATCCCGTTTTCAAAGGACTGGGCCGCAAGGCCACCTTTATGGGTGTACCCACCATGCTCTTTCTGGGCACTTTGGGAGGCGTGGCATTCACTGCCATGATCTTTGGCCTTATCTGGTGGGCGGCGCTCTTCGTGCTGCTTCCGACGATAGCGCTTATCACGCGCAGCGACGACAAGGCCTTTGATATCTGGGCGCTGGAAATCAGAACCCGGCTTCGCAATCGCAACAAGCGATTCTGGAACGGATCCAGCTACGCACCCATCTCTTACTCTTCGCGCCGCCCTTGGCGCAAATTGCCGGAGTCACACGCATGAGTATCCTGGCTTTAAATGAACGCCCGGTATCGCACTACGTGCCGTACCTGCACCACGTCACCGACAAGATCATCGCCAGCGACAACCATGAGTATCTGGCAGTCATAAAGGTAGGAGGACGCTCCGCCGACGCAGCCAGCCTGGCTGACCAACATGAATGGGTTGAAGCGCTACACAACGTGCTGCGGGGACTGCCCTTTGGCAAGCTAGGCCTGTACTCGCACGTGATCAGGCGACACGTCAGCGAGTACCCCGAAAGCCAGTTTCCCCAGCCCTTTGCCAAACAGTTCGATGATAACTACCGTGCGACCTTTGATTCACATGGGCTGATGATCAATGAGCTGTACCTGACCGTCCTGATCCACCCGGTCTCCGACGCCCTGCTCGGTACGGTGGCGTCATTGGAAAAAGCAGACCCGCAGCGATTGGCCGCCTGGCAAGCGGAGTCCATCGAAGACGTAAATGCTGCCCTACGGGCCCTCATGGCAGGCTTTCATCGCTACGATGCCCAGGTGCTAAGTATTGTTGACCGGGAAGGCTTTGCCTTTAGTGAACCCGCCGAGTTCTTTGCCTATCTGCTTTCGGGGCAATGGCAACAGGTGCCCGTCACCCGTGACTATCTCTACGAGACCCTGCCTAGCGCGCGCCCCATTTTCTCGCGCTACGGCGCACTCGGCGAGCTTCGATCTGTCAATAACACACGCCGCTTTGGCATGATTGAGGTACGCGACTACCCCGAAGAAATGCGCCCTGGGCACCTGGACCCACTGATGTCTTCGTCTTATGAATTCATCCTGACGCAATCATGGGGCAGTTTTACAGGGGCCGCCGCCAAGGGAATAACCAAGCGCCACCGAAAACTGCTCATCGACTCGAACGACGATGCGCCGGGCCAGCTGAGGCAACTCTCCAATGTCATCGAATCATTGACGGCGGGCAGCCTGGGCCTGGGAGACCATCACGCCACGCTTCTCATCTGGGGCAACGACCCGGAGACGCTGCGCCGTTCAATGGCCAATTCCATCGCCCTATTGGCCGAGCGCGCCATCATCACCAAACCGCTGGAGCGCGGACTTGAGGCAGCCTTCTGGGCTCAGTTGCCCGGCAACTGGCACTGGCGTACCCGCCCGGTGCCGATCACCAGCTACAACCTACTGGATTTGTCGAGCTTTCACAATCAGCTGACGGGCAAACCGACGGGTAATCCTTGGGGACCGGCTGTCACGATGTTCAAGACGCATACCGGTTCACCGTACTTCTTCAATTATCACTCTTCCCTGGAAGAGGTCGACGAAGAAGGCAAGCGCCGCCCCGGTAATACGCTCATCATTGGTCAAACCGGCACCGGCAAGACGGTTCTTCAAGGCATGCTGCTCACCCAAGCGCAGAAGTTTGGCGCGACAGCGGTCATCTATGACAAAGACGAGGGCATGCATGTGTTGGTACTGGCGCTGCGGGGCCAGTATTTCACACTCAAGCTGGGCGCACCCACCGGCTGGAATCCCTTTCAGATGGAGCCGACCAAGCGCAACGTGGCCTTCATGCGGCGCTTGGTCACGTTTCTGGCAGAGCTGCGAGGCGAATCCGTCACCACCGCCCAGGCCGAGCAGATCACCAAGGCCATTGACCAGATGGTGGCGCTGCACGAACTGCACAACAGAAGCTTATCAACGCTGAACACCCTGCTGCCCAATCCGTATACGGAAACCGGCCCCTCTTCCGTGCACGCCCGCCTGACAGCGTGGTGTCGCGGTGGCGAGTACGGCTGGGTGTTCGACAACTCCAGCGACCAGCTGAACCTGGCTGCTCCCCCCGGACACAACCCCATCTTCGGGTTTGATCTGACCGAACTGCTCGATGACGCCAAGGTACGGGCGGCTGCAACGATGTATCTGCAGCATCGCGTCCAGGGACTGCATGACGGACGACGCATCATTAATTTGATCGACGAGTGCCAGCACCCCCTTCAGGATGCGCATTTCCAGGCCGACATGCAAGATGCAGCGCGCACCATTCGCAAGAAAAACGGAGTCATGGCTCTTTCTACCCAAGAGCCAGAGGCGATCGCGGCCAACCCAATCGGCTCCTCGCTCATCCAGCAATCGGCCACCCTGATCTTTCTGCCCAACCCCAAGGCCAAACGAGAGACGTATGTCAATCATTTTGGCCTGACCGAAAGCGAGTTCAAGCTGGTCAAGGATCTGGGCGAGGCGAGTCGGCGGTTTGTCATCAAACAAGGTGCCAATGTCACCGTTGCCGAACTTGATCTGAGCGAATGTGAGGATGCACTGCTGGTCTTCTCGGGTAGCAGCGATATGGCCGAGCTTGCCCAGGCGGCTATCGCACAAGGCGGTGAGGACCCGAAAACCTGGCTGCCCACGTATCTGGAACACGCCAGACAGGCACGCCAGTAACCCCTTGGAATCCCACTTTTGTTTGTTTTATTATCACCAGCGCAGCGCTAGCTGCCGTTCGAAGAGAGGAAATCAATCATGAAACGACGACACTTTCTGATCGCGGCCACTGCCGTAACCGCCATGACATTGGGGGGATGCAAAAACGATGCAGGCGACCAATACGTAGGCTACTGGGAATTAATTGATAAAAATTTCCCTCACATCATCTTCCAGATAACGCGCGACGGGGACACTTTTCTGGTCGAGGAGTCCTATTGGCGTGGTGGCTTACAGTCTGGAAAGTATGTGTCACTTCGCTTTGCAGGAAAGCTGCAGGATGGCGAATTGAAAGTAAACCGCACCGCCAGCGTTATCTGGACCTATACGTATCTGAAAGACACCGACCACATATTGAAAGGTGATGAAGAGTACAAACGGACAACTGCCAAATCATATGCAGACGTCTTATCAAGAACGAAGCAGTAAATTCCATGAAATGAAAGCGGCTTGCTCTAACAGTGTCCGTCTGGTGAAGTGGTAGCGTTACTTCATGTGCCAGTTTTCCGCGATGCTCGCCATAGGCTTCATTAATCGGCTACCCAACCCGAAAAATTACAATGAATTACAATAATTAATTATTTTTTAACAGGAGTTGGATGTGTTCAGAATTCTGAGGTTCACATCAATATTGGCGATCGTAATCCTAGCAGGATGTGCAGATTTACTTGGTAGCTATCCGTACAGTTATTCACGCCAGCCACAGCAACAAAGCGCAGCCGCAGAACTCGCAAGACTTCGTGGCAATATCATGAGGGGCCCAAGCCCTCCCACGATAGGTTTCCAAGTCTCGGAACATCAGAACCCGCCGATCAAAACGAACAAAGATAAGCATCCAATCTCGGTTTCTCCGTCAGCCACTCAACTACCGCTTGATGCCATCTATGATTTCAAAGCATTTAAAAAATTAGTCCCTCGCTCATTAAGAAACTTCGAGAAGGACGAGTTTGAGACAAAAGACGAATTTTTGGCGAGAAGAGCCGCTGCCGGCAGTGTAATGGGATTCAATCCTGAAGCCTTATACGCTCTCAAGTTGAGGGCAACACCTCTTTATAACGCGGAAAAGGGGGGTTACTCGGTCCACTCAATCTGCAAGGGGTTCCCAACTTTTGATCAAATCTATTGTGAAATGGCTGACCGCTTGACCCTTAGTTCAAAAAAATATTCGGCTAGCAATTCCTACGGCGCCGGAACAACAGTCCGATCAGACTCTCGCGAAATGATGGAGGCAGCCGTTAAGAGTCCCTCTGCCATTACAACTTGGGCGTACCGCATATCCGACACTTCAGACAGTTTTGATATTTTCCTTCGTCAGGACGCATCCGAGGCCCGAGCCCTGAAGGACAAGACAATCAATATCGCGTTGATTTCTCAAATATCCGAGCCAGTGCCGTTCGTTGCGGGAGAAGATTACACAGAAGCTACCTATCTGAAGCCATACGAGTCCTTTACCAAGATCTATCGAATCGGTATCTATGCTAAGCAACTGTGGCTATATGATGCAAAATCCGGTCGGGTTTTAAAGAAATACGGTCTCGAACGATAAGAACCGAATAGCTCTCACTGCCAGCTCTCACACAAAGATCATAGAATTGTCAAGTTCCTCTCCTCACTGTCAGCGACAGTGAGTGAGCTGGGTGGCGGCTTGTCCGCTGCGTTGCAGAAGCATCTCTTTATATAGCCTTACCTTGCACGTCGCCTGTCACAGTGCAAGCTCGATCTCGGCTCGAGTCCTGGTGGATTACTGCGACAGAAAAAGTGTACCTACGCAGCTCGCCCCTTGCTCATTGGATAGAAAACCATCCGACTGGTACTACCAGAAGTGTGACTGATTAAGCTGCTGCCAAACGCCATACATCAATAAACTCGCACTTCGATCCTCAGCTGCTCTCCCAACCGATTCGCTCGCCTCGCCTCCTAGGAGCGACGCCGCACCATAGCCATTATTTACTCATTTTCTGGAGTTCCCCATGAAACGCACTGCCATCATGGCCGCGATTGCGCTGGCCGTTGCCACACCTGCATCCGCTGTTTATGCGAGCGGTGGCATTCCAACCCTTGACATCAACTCCGTTAAACAGCTCAACGCCCTCTTGGATCAGCTGGAAACGGCAAAATCCCAGCTCGAACAAACGCGCGCTCAGTTGCAGGCGCTCACGCAATCCTCGGGCTTTGGTTATGTCCTGAACAATCCAGGCGTTCAAGACGCTATCCGCGCCTCCCTTCCTGCTGATGCCAGTGCACTGATCGACCGACTGCAGGGCCAGAACGTTGCCCTATCAGGCGCTGTTGACTCAATCATCGCGGGTATTGACGATCCTGTTGATTTTCAGCGTGATGGGCGAGCGTTGGGGGAAAAGTCTCTACGTATTGCCGCGACCAAGAAAGCACTGACCGAGCAAGCCTATAACGCGATGACCAAGCGGCTGGAGATCATTGACGGCCTGCAGGCCAAGATCAATGAAACCACGAACCCCAAAGAGATTGCCGAGCTTCAGGCACGCATTGCCATTGAGCAAGCCAACATCCAGGCAGATCAAACTCGCATCGGACTTGCCGAGCAGCAGTTTGCAGCGGAACGCGAGCTTCTTGCTGCACGTTCGGAGCGCGTCTACAAAGGCTGGTTCAGTGGCCGCAGCAGTGCCAGCAAACAATAGGCGAGGTCACTATGGCATTCGACGCCAATAAAATCACCAGACCCGAGAGTGTCGAGCGGGTCGGCGAATGGCTGATGAAGCAAGTGGACACGATCCTCAGTTCCGCCGTATCCACACCCATCGAACAGCTTGCCAGAGCGCTCGCACCCGTCATTGTGGTGGCATTGACCTTACAGTTCTTGTTCTATGCCATGGCGCTGGCGCGCGGCCATGGCAGCATGACGGTCACCGAGTTCGTCTGGAAAGCATGTCGTGTTGCACTCATTGCAGGTGTAGCCACGGCCGGTGGCTTCTATCAGACCACCATTGCTGACACCATGATTTCCCTGCCCGATGATATGACCGCTATCGTCGCTGGTGATACTACGGTCGCCAAGGAGATCGATAAGCTCAGAGCGGATGCTAGCTCCGTGGCGGAAAATATCGAAGAGCGGAACAGCAGCTTTTCAAGTTTTATCCCCGATAGCAAGCAGCTGATCGTTGCACTCATGGCCGCTGGCGTAGAAATCAACGCAATGCTGGTGAGCTTTGTGATGGCGGTCCTGATGGTGGTCGTAAAGGTCGGGATGGCGTTGATCGTAGCAACCGGCCCCATCTTCATCTCTGCCTTGGCCTTTGAGCGTACTGAACGACTCTTTGACAGTTGGGTGTCGCAAGCATTGAACTTCGTGTTTTTAGCGCTTCTGGCCGGACTCATCTTCGCCATCTTGCTGCAATTGAATGTCTCATATGTCCAGATGATGGGCGAGCTGGTTGCCCAAGGGGACGACCGCCTTTTCGGTCTGATCGCAGGACAAGCCCTTGTCGGTCTGGCCAGTGTCTTCGTCATGATCATGATCCCAGGCCTGGCTCAAAGCCTTTCAGGCGGCTTTGGGGCCCAGTTCGGCGTCGGTATGGCAACACGCGGTGCCATGGGTAGTTTGCGCTCATACAGCACGATAAAAAGCCTTTTGCGCAGGCGGTAAACCTCTCTCTTTCTGAAACGTCACATTGCCCGCCCGGTGCACCTGCGCCCGGTGGGCCAGGAGCCTTTTTTCTATGAGAACCCTTCTCCCCATCCTGTGGGTGGCAGCGCTGCTGAGCGGCTGCGCATTCAATCCGCCTGAGCCCCCTATTCCGGCCGATACGCCGCGCGTACCGGTCAATGCAACCGCCCCACTTCAAGGAACCTGACCCATGAGTACCCGTATTAAAAGCGTGGACGTGGCCGCTGAGCTGGAAAAGGCCCGTGGCCTGGAGCGCGACTATATAGGCGAGCTGGCAACAAGCCGCCGCCGTGCATGGCGTGTCACCATCGCCTTTGGCGTGCTGGCGTTGGGTGCGCTCGGGGCGGTAGCAGGCCTCACACCCCTGAAACAACCACCAGAAATGTACGTGGTGCGCGTGAACGACGCCACCGGAACCATTGAACATGCCAGCAAGTTGGGCGAACCGCTGGAGAGTTACGGCGAGCGCATCGACAAGTATTTTTTAAATCGCTATGTCCTCAGTTGCGAAGGGTACAACTGGCAGACGATTCAAGAGCAGTTTGATACCTGCGCGCTGCTTTCCTCTCCACCGATACAGGCGGTTTATGGCAAACGGTTCGAAGGCCAGCAGGCCCCCACGACGCGGCTGGGGCAACTGGGCAATATCGATGTGTCGGTGCATTCCATCACCCTGGGCCAGAACCAGTCAGCCATCGTGCGCTTTTCAACGACCGAGCGTGACGCCACCAATGGTCGGACAGAACGTGAGCGGCACCTCATCGCCACCATGGCCTACACCTACGCAAATGTGCCGATTACCGAAGAAGTCGCCCGGCGCAACCCGCTGGGCTTTCAGGTAACGCGCTACGACCTGGCCGCCGATCTGGCCCGCTAAACACTGCCTATCGCAACGAAGGAACACACCATGAACCCATTTACCCAAGGGGCATTGGCGGTGGCTATGGCTTGCGCGCTCGCAGCCCCGGCTATGGCGTTAGATGTCCCCAAAAACTCACGCGCCGACCATCGTGTGCGCTATGTCGACTATGACCCCGCCAACGTCATCCAGTTAGATGCCGTCATTGGCGTCGCCTCCCTGATCGTGCTCGAAGACGGTGAAGAGTACAAATTTCATGTCTTTGGCGACAGTCAGGCGTACGACTTCACGCATCACGCCAATAACCTGTTTTTTAAACCCATTGCCAACGATGCCGATAGCAACCTGATTGTCATCACCAACAAACGCAATTACACCTTTCGCGTGAGCTACCACCGGGATCGCACCGCTCGGGCTTTGTATAAGCTCGTCATCCGCTATCCGGACAGCCTGCTGCTACAGACTCGACAAGCTGCTCGCGAGGCACTGGTGCAAACGGCCTTCGCTAAGGTCGGCACACCCGTTAACTGGCAGGCCTATACAAAAAGCGGGGATCTGGCGATTGCTCCCGTTCATGCCTGGGATGACGGGCATCAGACCTGGCTGCAATTCGCCTCAAACGCTGAAATCCCCGCCGTCTACCGCGTCACACCCGATGGCCAGGAAGTCATCACCAACGGGCATATGGCCGACCACCGCACGATGGTGCTGCACCGCACAGCCAGCCGCTGGCATCTTCGTCTAGGCCATCAGGTCGTGGCCATCCACAACGAAGCCTTCGGTAAGACCCCAACAAAACCCCACACCGGCACCGCCTCGCCCCAAATACAGCGTGTGGTGCAAGGGGCTGAACCCCAGAGCTTGCCGATGCCGCCGCGACCGCCAGAGACAGTACCCGCCGCACAAGCGGTTACCCAGGAGGGCAAGAAATGACGACTGAAACAATGAACGACCCACGCCCCGAACTGGATAGGACGCTGGGCCTGGATGACCGGGGTCCTGCCGACCTAGGCGACACCCGCCGCCCCTTGCCACGCGGCGCGCGTGCCTTTCTGTGGCTTGTCATGCTCTTTGCCGTGGTGATTGTCGCGCTGATGCTCTGGTTCGCGTGGGGGCCCTCTTCTTCTGAAGAGGTGGCGGGCAACCCCGAAGCAACCACCAGCGGCATCTACAACGCGCTGCGTCTGCCCAAGATTGAACCTATACCAGAGCAGGCGATAGCACCTACCCCCGTTCAAGAAGCGCCCGCACAAATGCCTGTCATCGTTGGGGGGAGTGCTCCACTCTCGGCCTCCCCTTTTCTTGACGAAGTCGCTGCCCGACGTTTAGGCAGCCGACTGCGCAGCGACTCGGCAGCCCAAAGTGGTGCGGACCAGGCACCCACTCAGCAATCCGACACAGGCGGCGATGCCGGTCCACTGGCCGACAAATTGCGCCCGCTGGAGCTAGCACCTTCGACAGCGGGCCATTTGGGCAACCGGAACATGCTCATTACCCAGGGCACGATGATCGATTGCGTGATGCAAACCCGCCTTGTGACCGCCCAGGCTGGCATGCTCACCTGCTTTGCCACCCACGATGTGATGAGTGCTAATGGCAAGGTTGTCCTCATTGACGCGGGCACCAAGTTCACGGGGTACCAGAGCGGCGGCATTGTCCAGGGCCAACCGCGCGCCTTTGTCACCTGGAACCGACTAGAGACACCCACCGGCGTGATTCTAAACATCGGCTCGCCCGGCACCGGCCCCTTGGGCGAACCGGGAGTCGATGGTGCGCTCGATCACCACTTCTGGGATCGCTTTGGCAATGCCATTTTGCTTAGTCTCGTTGGAGACCTGGGCAACTGGGCCTCCAACCAGGGCAACCGGGGGGACAACAACATCCGGTTTGATAACACCCGCGAAGGCAGCCAGGAGGTGATCGCCAAAATCCTTGAGCATTCTCTGGATATTCCTCCCACCCTTTACAAAAACCAGGGCGAGCGTGTCGGCATCATGGTCGCCCGTGATCTGGATTTCAGTAAAGTCTATGACCTGCAACCCACCCCAGAACGCTATTCCCTTCGATAGGGGGATATCGGTCAGAACGTTTCTGCGGCCACTGGCCGCGCACCTGGCCAACCCACAGGTAAGCGAAATCGCTATCGTGCGCCCGGGAAGCCTGTTCACCCGCGAGCGTGGGGCATGGCACCCGCATACGTGCGAGACATTGACGCTCGAACACTTACAGGCGTTAGCCAATGCCCTGGCTGTGTATAACGGCCAGGGCTTAGCCCCCATCATGTCAGTGATTTTGCCAGGCGGTGAACGAGGCCAGATCGTGCAACCACCCGCCTGCCTGGACGGGACGCTGGCCATCAACATCCGCAAGCACGCCAGTACCGTCAAAACACTGGAAGAGCTGGACGCAGAAAGTGCGTTTGAGATGGCTCAAGACAGCACGGCGCTCCTTGATGCAGACGGCTTGACGCCGACCGACCGCAAGCTGCTGGGACTCAAAGAAGCCGGGGAAATCTCTCAATTTCTGCATGAGGCCGTGCAGGCCCGACGCAACATCGTCATTGGTGGGGCCACCGGCTCTGGCAAAACAACGTTTGCCCGCTCGCTCATCGAACGGGTGCCGCTTCATGAGCGCTTGATCACCATTGAGGATGTGCATGAACTGCACTTACCCAATCATCGCAACCTCGTACCCATGATGTACGGCATCGCGCAAGGACGCGTTGACCCCACGCAATGCGTGGCCGCCTGCATGCGGCTCTCGCCCGATCGGATTTTTCTGGCGGAGCTGCGTGGCGGCGAAGCGTGGGAATACCTGACGGCGCTAAACACCGGCCACCCAGGATCAATCACCACAACGCATGCCAACAGCGCGTTGGATACCTATGATCGGCTGGCGCTGCTCATCAAGCAGTCGCCGACTGGCGGCCAGCTCGACCTGGAAGCCATCCGCGCGTTTCTTCACAACACCATCGATATTGTGCTGCACGTTGAGCGGTTCACGTTGCGTGAAATCCACTACCAGCCGCGCAGTCGGCTGCCGACAGGGTGACCACGCCCGCCGCCTTTGTGCCCAATCCAAACCTAACAAGGAGACCCAATGGCTGAACCCTTTGAAGGCGTGGGCTTTGCTGTCATCGCCTACAGAATCATAAACAAAGTCTATGACGAGTGTCGCGCCGAGCGCCAAACTCCCGAACAGATTGCTGCTGCCATCGATGCGAGCTACCCCTGGCAGTTCCGCATGGGCCATTGCTATAGGCAATGGTTGCGCGCTCGGCGCGAGTTTTTCGAGCAGCACGGTTTACCGGGCCTAAAACCTCGGCGCAATCTGAAAGCGGCCAGCCGCGAGCACGTCTTAGGCTGATACGCACCGCGCCTCGCATTCCTTTCACCCTGTACCCGCCCCATGCGCTTAGCGCCCGGCGTGCCTGATTCTGAAATTGATACGGGGCGATGCGACCAATGCGTGCATGGCTTCGTATTGCTATGCACGGACGATACCCACCATGATTTCACAAGCCCAAACACCCCGCATCGCACTGGTCAATACCCTGGCCAGGCTGTCTGAGTCAGCACAACAAAGAGCTGCCCAAAACGACGATACGCTGTTTCTGGCGCGGCCTAAATTCAAACGCGTATACCTGCCCGGCATTGGTGAGAATATGCGCGCCATGCCCAACTACATTGCCCGCAGCAGCATCTTTGCACCCGTTCGCAGAGGCCATCGCGTAACGCATGACGACGCGGTATTTCTGCGCAGTGATCGGGTACTTATCAAGGGTTCTGGCAAGCAGCTGGCAGAGGATCACGCCGATATCTGGATGCAGGCCATGTACTTGCAAATGACGTGCGCCTCGGGCGAGCAGCCCGTCATCAACCGCGCCGATTTCCTGCGCAGCCTGGGGCGCAACACCAGCGGTGCCAGCTATCAGTGGTTGCATGACGGCATGAAGGATCTGGCCCGGTTCACACTCTCCATTGAAGCCACGCGAGCCAATGGCACGCTCAAATACAGCTACGGTCACCACCCTGCCAGTCGGGTTCTGCCTATGCTGGGCGGCTTTGATTACGACGATAAGAACCAGAGCTATCGGCTGTATGTTGACCCGCGTTGGGCCCAGATTTTTAGCAACCGCGAATTCACCCTCATTGACTGGAGCAAGCGCCTGAGCATGCGTTATGAGCTCTCCAAGAGCTTGCAGCGCCTTATTGGCACATCCAAAGACCCAGAGCAGCGCTACAGCCTGCAAATCCTCAAGGAACGCGCCCACTATGCCGGTCGCTTACGCGATTTTCGACCCGCCTTGGAGCGTGCATTGGGCGAGCTGGCCGAGCTCGGATTGATCGGCTCTCCACGTATCGAAACGAGTACACGCGGGGTACAACAAGCGGTCTGGTTTCGGGTCAGTGAGCCCCAATAATCGGGTACAAAAAATCGGCTGACCATCGTAATAGCATCGCGCTTTTTGATCACTTTTTGACCAAAAATAGCCTGTGGATAACTGGGTCCAAGCATCGTAATAGCATCGCGCCCCATCGTAATAGCATCGCGATTTATCGTAATAGCATCGCGCTTTATCGTAATAGCATCGCGGTTACAATTTCAAAACCCGCATGAATAAAGGCTTTCCAGCCATCCTTTCAGCCTCTACCTTTCTTCTACCTTATTTCTACCATATAGGGCTGTGGATAACTTTGTCTGCAGAATCAAAAAAGTTACGATTCAGTAACAATCGTCAGGTTGATCAATCTCACTCTCCTCGCATGCACGATGTCAGTTTTTACACCCGCATGTGAACGACGTTGACCATGCACTGAAACTTCAGTCCCCACCCTTCGGGCGGGGATGGATAGGCCCCTGGCCGCGGAACCCTTGCCGGGTTCCCTGTCCAGCCCGCCTTGCCTGGCAGGCGGGCTGCGGCCTCGACCCTTGCCCGTGGGCAAAGCCCCCCATGGCCGCACACGCGGCCCTGGCTCCCCCCTCGCACGGCGACCGCCGCGCGCCCGGTCGGCATCGATCAGGGTGCGGTGCATTCGTGCGTGCTTACTCGACAGGAGAACGACATGAACCCAGACACCGAAGCCGTCGTGCAATGCCTGCGCGAGGCAGAACACGGCCATCTCAGCGCGCTCTCGCCAGGCGAAATCCTGCTGGCAGCGCTTGTCTTGAACCATCCCGAGTGGCTAGCCCAAATGGGCCACACAATCGCCAGCGCCTTGGATTACATCGGCCCTGACTGGGCCGCAGCCGTTCCCAGGCTGGCCGCCATGCTCTCGGAGGCGACCGCATGACGCCCGAGCAGTACATCGATGAGTTTCGCACCGTGTTGGCAAACGTGGACACGCGAGCCAGCGTAGCCGCACACATCCGAGCGGTACTGCCCATCATCGAGGCGCGCTTGGCAAGCGGCTCGCCTTACCGGGCGATTGTGGAGGATCTGAACGCATGCGGTGTCACCGTCAACCTCAACACGTTCAAGGTGGCGATGCGGCGCGCCCGCGCAGTCCTGGCGCAGACGGGATTGCACGAAGGCGATGGGACACCAGCTCCCACAACACGCAAAAGGCCTGCGACGGAACACCCCACGACCCCATCGACGCAGAACCAGACATCCGAACGGCCTGTCCGCATCAACACCCCCGAGGACCTTGCCAAGATCCGGGACCAAACGATCGACCTGGACGCGCTACGCGAAGAGGGCTTATCGCTGCGCCGCGCCGCCAAACGCAGCGCCCACGAATCCGATTAATCACCTTTTTGAACGAAGAAAACGACCTCATGAAAATTGCTGTTTTGAACTATTCCGGCTCGGTGGGTAAAACCATCATGGCCTCCCATCTGCTTGCTCCGCGCATGCACAACGCGCCAATCTTCGCCATCGAGTCAACCAACGAGACGGCCGGCGATCTGGGCCTGGACGTGGACCAGTTGCGCGGCGAGCAATTCGGGCAACTCTTTCGCGAGCTGCTGATGCTCGACGACGCCATCATCGACGTAGGCGCCTCCAACATCGAAGAGTTCCTGGTCCACATGCTGAACTACGAAGAGTCGCACATCGAGGTCGATCAGTTCGTGCTGCCGGTGGTGCCATCGGGCAAAGCGCAGCGTGAAACCATCAAAACCGTGGGCGCATTGACGGGTCTGGGTGTGTCGCCTGAACGCATCCGGCTGCTGTTTAACCGCGTCGACGTCAGCGTCGAAGACGAATTCCTGGCCATCCTGACCTACACCAGAAAATCGGGCGACTGCATCGCCAATGCACAGGCGGCCATTTTTGAAAACGAGGTGTTTGAACTGCTGGCCGATCAACGCACCACCATCGCGCAGGTACTGGCCGACCAGACCGACTACCGGCAAATGCTGCGCGAGGCCGACCGCAGCAACCACAAGCAAATCGCCCATCTGTCCAACATGCATGCGCTACGCGCCCTGGCCCGACCGGTGAACCGCCAGCTCGATCGTGCCTTTGCTGCGCTCTTTGCTGACACGCCCATTGTCGCAACCGAGCAGGAACGGGGCCATGGGTGAGGATCAAAAGCTCGCCCGCACCAAGCTCGATGTGGTGTACCAGGAGGTGCTGGGCGAAGTTGCGTACCTGATCGGGCGCATTGAGGAGATCAACGAGCGCATCGGTCAAACCACCGCCTCGCTGGCATCCGCCGTGGACGCCTTGGCAGCCACGGCCGGGCAGCTACACGACTTGCCACCGCACATGGAGCAAACCCTGCGCGACACCATGCAGCAAACAGGCGCTGCGTTGAACAACCAGGCGCTCGACCAGATACGCGCCGCCCTGGAGACCACCCGCGTGCAACTGGATCAGCTCTCGCTCAGTACCGCGCGTTATGCACAGCTCGCCTTGGTCTCGGCGCGCAAGATGGCGCTCATCGCCCTGGCTGTAGGCGGGGCAAGTGGCGCAGGTGCCGCACTGCTGGTGTACCTCCTAA
Source organism: Alcaligenaceae bacterium (assembly GCA_013416395.1). Taxonomy (GTDB): domain Bacteria; phylum Pseudomonadota; class Gammaproteobacteria; order Burkholderiales; family Burkholderiaceae_B; genus Allopusillimonas. The sequence continues at coordinate 12,194 of JACCEP010000017.1, read as the reverse complement.
CCTGACCCTCGGAGAAGAACATGTCTCCCATCACCAAACGGCGTCTGGCCGTCCTGTTCATCGTCCTTTTTCCCGTGCTGACCTGGCTTGGCGTGGCGTCGCTCGCCAGCGGCATCTGGGTCAGGCACTGGGACTGGCGCATCTGGCTACACATGATCCAGGCCACCCTGGTGTATCCACCGCTGTACCTTTGGCCGGCATTAAGCCTGCTGCTGTCTTTGGCCGCCATCGTCTACATTGGCCGACGCTATAAAACCGAAGGCTTTGATGGGGCGGGCTACAAGCGCTTTATCCGTGGCACGCGCGTCGTGCCGGTGCAAAAGCTTCGCAAGCTATGCCATGAACCCACCGCGCAGATCGAGGTGGCCACCGTACCCATGCCGATCAAGGTGGAGAATCTGCACCTGATGATTGGCGGAGCCACCGGTTCAGGCAAATCGGTGCTGCTACGCGCCATGGCAAAGTCGGTGCGCCAGCGTGGCGAGCGCATGTTCGTCATCGACCCGAATGGCGACCTGATGAGCAAGTTCTACAAGCCCGGCGATGTCGTACTCAATCCGTACGACACGCGCAGCGTGGGCTGGAGTTTTTTCAACGAAATCCGTGCCGACTACGATTGGAAGCGCTTAGCCCACTCCATGGTGCCTATGAGCCAGGACAAATCGGCTGAAGAGTGGAACGATTTTGGTCGACTGCTGCTACGCGAAACAGCCAAAAAGCTCTACCGCCAAGACCCTGAGGGCGTCAGCACCATGGAGCTGTTTCGCCTGTGCACCATCGAAGATCCGGGGGCCTTGAAGCAATTTCTGGCTGGGACACTCGCCGAATCGCTTTTTGTCGGCTCGTCCGAGGCGAGCAAAGCGCTGTCCTCTGCGCGCTTTGTGCTCTCAAACAAGCTCTCGGAACACACCAGCATGAAGGCGGGACGTTTTTCCATCCGCGATTGGCTAACCGACCCCAACGGTGGGAGCCTGTTCATAAACTGGCGTGAAGACATGGCACCGGCGATGAAGCCGCTTGTGTCGGCCTGGGCCGATGTGTTCATCACGGCGGTACTGTCCATGCCCGAGGATCGGGACCGGCGTTGGTGGATGTTCATTGACGAACTGGCGAGCCTAGATGCCCTGCCCTCTCTGGAGGCAGGGCTTACCAAGGGTCGCAAGAATGGCCTACGCATTGTCGCCGGACTGCAAAGCACGTCGCAGCTGGACTACATCTACGGGCGCACCATGGCGCAGACCATCCGCGCGAGCTTTCGTAACCTGGCCGTGCTCGGGGGTTCCAAGACGGACCCCCAGACCGCCGAGGACATGAGTAAAAGCCTGGGTGAGCATGAGGTGCAGCGCTTTGAGTACAGCGTTTCCCGGTCTGTGGACACCCGCAACACATCAGACCAATCCAGGCGCGAGACCGAGCGCGTGGTGACACCCAGCGAAATCCAGGCCTTTCCCGAGATGGCGGGCTACATCGCCTTCGCAGGCGACTACCCCATTGCCAAAGTGCAGATGAAATACCGCCACTTTCCCCAGGTCGTAGAGCCCTTCATGGAATCAAGGCAGCTACGGCGCATCGATCCCAGCCCCAGGCGAGAAGCGGCATAGGCACCCCGCCTGGCCCCCAAAGGAGCAACCATGATCACCAAGAAAATTCTGTATCGCAGTGATTCCGCGAAAAACACCCACTACTACGAAGATCAGGCCGACGATTACTACAGCCGTGATGGAAGCGCAGCGCTCTGGCAGGGACGCGGCGCGCAAATGCTGGGGGCCTCTGGGCAAGTCGATATCCGCCGCTTCCAAGCAATGCTGCAGGGCAATTTTGGTCGAGGCGTCAAGACATCAGCACGTATTCGCAAAGACGCCAAGGCCCGCTCGGCGTTGGACTTAACGATCTCCGCCCCGAAAAGCGTGTCCCTGGCTGCGTTGGTCGGCGGCGACGAGCGCATCATTGCTGCCCATGACAAGGCAGTCACCCGTGCGTTGGCCTACGCAGAAGCGCACTTGGCCCAAGGCCGAAAGACCATCAAGGGCAAGGTGCATGTGCAGCGCACGGGGAACCTGGCGATTGCCAAGTTTCGGCACGAAACAGCGCGTGAAACCCCAGATGCGGTTCCCGACCCCCAATTGCATACCCATGCCATCATCATGAACCTGACCAGACTGGACGATGGAAGCTGGGTGACGCTGAGTAACGACCAGATCGTAAAACTGCGACCGCTTCTGGATTCGGTCTACATGGCAGAGCTCGCCCGTGAGCTGACTGACCTGGGCTACGAAATCCGCTTTGAAAAGCAACACATCGAGTTGGCGCATATCAGCCGCGATCAGATCGAGCACTTTAGCAAGCGCACGGCCCAGATCATGCAGCAGCTTTCCTACCGAAGCCTAAACCGTGCAACCGCCAGTCATGCTCAGCGGCAGGTCGCCACCTTGGCGACGCGCAAAGCCAAGGCACCGGGGATATCCAGAGCGGATTTGCATGCGAACTGGGTACAACAAGCGCGAGACGTTGGCCTTGACCTGGGAAACGGGCTCGCCACCGCGAAAGAGCGTGCCCAGCGTCTGACGGCAAAGGACAAGGCTCCCGTACAGGCCGAGGCCCGCCAGCGTGTTGCCGATGCCGCTCTCCTGTGGGCCATCAAACACATGGCTGAACGAGAAACCGTCATACCACATGCTGAAATCATCGCCACCGCCGGGCTGCACGCGCAAGGCGTCGTCTCTACCGAACAGATCGAAGCCGCGCTGCAACGGCTCATTCGCGAGGACGCGCTGGTGGTGCGCCCCGACACTTACCAGAGCAATTCTGATCTGAAGATTGCACCGCGCACACGCGGGGCCTGGGCACAGGAACTCGCGCAAGCACAAGGCGTGCCACTGGCCAGTGCCCGGTCGATGGTCGATCAGGCGATCCAGGTTGGGCGGCTCAGCAAAACCGAACGGCTTTATGCCACCCGCACAGCGCTAGACCGTGAAAAGCAGATCATTGCAATGGAGTGCGAAGGCCGGGGAACAATGGCACCCATTATCGAGGCGCATGCTCTGCAAAAGGCATTGGCAGGCACAACGCTCACGGCAGGCCAACGTGATGCCGTCAATCTCATGCTGGCAGGCCAAAACCAGATCGTGGGCATCCAGGGTTTGGCAGGCACGGGCAAGTCCTTTGCGCTCCAGAGCACACAAGAATTGTTGCGTGAGCAAGGTTATCGCATGGTCGCGCTTGCCCCCTATGGCACGCAGGTTGCGAACCTGCGTCGTGACGGGATTGAAGCAAACACCGTGGCCTCACGCCTGGAGGCAACCGACACGGCCCGCCAGCAGGCCAAAATCAATGAGAAAACGGTTGTCGTCATCGACGAGGCGGGCGTTATCCCGGTACGTGAAATGCAGCGCCTGCTCGCACAACTAAAACCCACCGGCGCACGCATCGTGCTGCTGGGCGACACCGCCCAGACCAAAGCCGTGGAAGCGGGTCGCGCCTTTGCTTTGTTGCAGGAGAATGGTATGAAAACTGCCCTCATGGGCGATATACAGCGGCAGAAGAGTGAACGCCTCAAGCGCGCCGTGGAACTGGCCGCTAGCGGCAAAACGCGTGAATCCCTGGAGCTCATTGACCAGGTCGTTGAAATACCCGATACGTTTACCGAGTCTGAGACAGGCAAGCGCACCCGGGATGGCACAGCGCGATATGAGGCCATTGCCCGTGAGTATGTCGCATTGTCGCGGACCGATCAGGCCCAAACGCTTATCGTGACGGGCACCAACGCCTCACGAAAAGCCATCAATGCCCTGGTGCATCAGTATCGTGGCCTGCAGGGCAAAGGCCGTACGGTCAAACTCCTCACGCGTCATGACACAACGCGAGCGCAACGCCGCTGCGCCAAGTACTACACGGTGGGCGATATCGTTCAACCAGAGCGTGACTATAAAAACGGCATGAAACGCGGCCAGTTGTATCGCGTCACCGAGTGCAGCGACCGGATCGACCGAATTACCGTCGAACCGCTGCACACCGACTCCGGTGAAAATGCCCAAGCCATCCAGGTCATACCAAAAATGATGAGCACGCTTTCGGTTTATCGTCTGCATGAGGCTGAAATATCACCCGGCGATGTCGTGCGCGTGACGCGCAACAATGCTGACCTTGATCTGGCCAATGGCGAGCGCTACGAAGTGCTGCAGGTCAGCAAAGAGAAGATAACCATCGCCGCCAATGGCCGAGCGGTAACCTTACCGGCTGATCAACCCCTGCATCTTGACCATGCCTACGCCACGACCGCGCACAGTGCCCAGGGATTGACCTGCGACCGGGTGTTCTACAACGCGGAAAGCGCGTCCAGGACGACAGCGCAGGACACCTACTACGTGAGCATTTCGCGAGAGCGCCATGACGTGATCGTCTTTACTGATGACGCCCACAGGCTGCCCAGTTCAGTTGCCAGGGTTCCGTACAAGGGTTTAGCACACGACCTGCAAGCGCCTGGGCGGCAGGGACCAACGCTTGAAGCCAGCTGGTTCGAGGCGACGCTTCAGCATGTTGACATGGAGCGGAGCTAAGCTAGACCGAGTCAGATTTGATCTGATAGATACTATGAGGTGGTTTAGTTGAGTTAGCAGCCGCGGCTTTCGGCCAGAAACGGTCATAGGAAGATCTTACTGGGAACCCACCTCGGGTCGCTAACCATCTCTAAGCTCTGGCTCACGACTCATAAATTGTGGCGACCATCGAGCATCCAGTCTTACTAATAGACCATCTGGATAGATGTTCGCCGACCCATCAGCGCCGGTCATGCGCTCGTCCAGACGGTCGCTGTTCTCTCGAATATCCTGAAACTTGCCAGCTTTCACGCTCTCCCAGACAGAGGACTGCAGTCCTATTGTCACGCCAGAGTCATTGTCGACACGTGTCATAAACTCTCGATCCCGCACTCGCTCTATCGTCGGATCCCTCGCAGTGATAGCAGTTGCCACTGCGTAATACTTCGCCAACGCGGCATTTAGATCCAGCTCCACCTCAAGAGCTTCCGGCTTGGCATCGGTTGGATCGTCAATCCTTACTCGTAACCGATCTTCAAAGTAAGCCTGAAGAGCGACACGGAGGGTGGGTAGACTTCCGTTGATTGTTCGAATCATTTCTGTCTGCCGCTTGGCTTTCTCCAGAGCCTTACCGTCCAAACCATTAGTTCGGCCCTTCGCTTCCACGACAATCCAATCGCCGGACAAACTCTGACCAATTAGATCTGGCTGGGATTTAGAACCTCGATTGAAGACGATGCCTGCTCCGCCGGAGGTTGCTTGCGAGACATGGAATAGCCAAGGGGTGCCAAAGAGTTCTGCGGCGAAGAGCTTTGCCATCGCCATACCCAGAAAATAAGACGTAGCTCCCTTTTCGGTTGGATCAAGAGAGTCGTAGAGCGTTGAGCGGCCAATTCCCGCCCCATCTTGGCGAAGATTGGCATATATCGTGTGTGAGCGCACGACCACGTCTGCCATTGAATGCCAACGGTGTGCCAACAAGTGTGCGGCTCCAGGTTTCCCTGCAGTTATCGCGGACCAAACGATGTCAGTCCACGTTGAAGTCAATGTCTGGTCGCCAATCAGGCGGGTTGACGATCCTGTTGGGAAATTAGTGGCTGTGTACGGAATCTGCATGTGAGATGGCTACAGGTTGGACTTATCCACGAGCCGACAGACACAGGCTAGTGCACTCCGGTGTGCAGCTAGCGCTAGGCCTCATTCGTCTCGGAGTAACTTCAAGAATTATTTCGTCTATATTATTTACATTCACTATAGCAAAGTTTGACCGACTATCTATCGAATAGCGGATGTGCGGTTCTTGGTCGCCCTTACGACACAGGATATTTCCCATTCAAACGTCCGGGAGACCATATCATGCATTACAGTCGACAGATCAGGCCCCTAGCCTTGGCCTATTGCCTCTAGCTCCGGAAAAATAAAGGTGAATTTCCGCATCCTCGCACAGCAAAACCTACCACGCTTCAATTATCAGATCGCGTATTGGAGTCGGGAGGAGAATTAGCCTTGGTCATGTTGATCGCTCGGTGGGCTGTACAGCCAAGACTTGCGTACGGGATATCAATCTCAGGCCGAGTAGCCCATCCCTTCTCGGCTCGCTCCCACATGGGGAGAGCATCATGATTAGCGGATGATGGTTTACGGCCAGAAGCGGGCATCAGTGAAAATCAGAAGCCCTCGTTCAGCGTTGGAATTCAGCAATGGCGTGAGCCCGTCGGCTGTAACGAATACTTAGACCAAAAATGTGTAAAGCCATGCGAGTAACTCCTTGAAATAGGCCCCCAGTGCGGCACCAAGTACTAAAGTCACGAGCCATAGAAAGCCAGAAGCGAGGCGACGTACAGTTTTACCCTTCTCTGACTGATTGGCTAGCTCTTGCCGTAGAGCGCCTTCGATCTCGGACTTAAATGCCGCGAACTGTTCCTGTCCAGTCTTTGCGAGCGTTTCATACTTCATAGCCAACCGCTTCTTCTCTTCGATCTCTGCCAGAACGTTGTCTAATTGCTTAGTTTGCGAACCGAGTTCATATTGCAATTGCGAGATGATTGAACTGGCCTGTTCAATATGGCTTCGCGCCTCTTCGGCTCGCTCACGGGCCGCTCTATCATCTGCAGGCTCAGGCAGAAGATCGGTCAAGTATCTTCCCACAGCATGAGTCGCAACTTGGCGGATCTGAGCTTCGGTAAAGAGGCGACCGGTAATCGCCCGGAAAGCCTCTGCAGCAATTGCGTTGATGAAATTCATCCGTTTGCAACCTAATTTTGAGTTAAAACGCCAACAACTGGCGATTTGAATGAATTGTTAGCTCGCGCCTGAGCTAGCCACACCCCATCAGGACTCAAGATGCATCCATAACGTACGCATCATGAATCTCTAAAGTTATCGATTTGCACACCACCTGCATACCGAACGTATTCCGTAAGAAACAATCAGTACCTATGTCGTACCCCGTATGAAACTGATTGAAACTAGTCCAGATGTCTACGACATGATTTGCCACAGCCGTAGAACAGTCTTTGCAGCAGTGGAGAGGCTGCCAGCAAAACTGTGGCACTATTCGTGCCACAAACTGTCACCGGGCTTACTCTCCCAAAAGCTAGTATTCATGCGGCTTTCGGGAACATCCTTGATGTGCGTCCTGTGTGAGCCTTTAAGGGCCACAACTAGGTTGGGGAGCTTGAAGGCTCTGCCAGACTGAAAGACTGGCGATGTCCTCAAATGGGGCCCCATTTCAATGGGGAATTCTTGCGACTTCATTACGCCGCCCTTGTGACACCAAGCGTAGTCCAGACGTCCTAGTTCAGACTTGAACTGACGACAGACAGAAAGCGACCGATCTTGTTGCGCAACTCGAGGTAGCCGTTCTTTCATATCTTGTCATGAATGTCCTTTGCTTTCTTGGCACCTTTAACGAACACACGCCCAAGCGACGAGAATGGCATCCAAATCAAATTGCCAAGTATCTGCCTGTAGCGAAGTCCAAGAGCAATAAAAATCAAAAGAGCGAAGTTGATAAGATAAATCTTGACCGAAAGATGGGTTTTAATTGAGTCGAGATACTGGACGACCGCCTTTCCTGCCACCTCGTTCAATTCGTGGAACTCTGCTGTACTCCAGAGCTCATCAGAAGTAAGGTTTTTCGCATTCCTGGATAAATTTGATGCAGCGCGCTGCTTCTCATTTAAAGATGGCTCCAATCTGTTCAGCGCTTCAATGTTCTCCCAATAAAATGAGTAATGGCCCAATGCAACCATTAAGCCAAAATCAGAACAAGGCCAGCGAGGCTTACGATCTAGAAGACCGAGCATTTCCTTGTCACAAATATTCAAATAGCTGGTTGAAAATCGCCACAACATCCAGTCAGCATCATTCGATATCCACAACTTAGTAATGATGGTGTTATCAATAGGTGTAAGTCGTTGGGGGTGCTCAGCGCCTGTTGTGTACTCACTGTCATATGTTTGTGGGACGGGAATAAACAGCCCCAGAAGCATGACGCAAAGCATCACTCCTAAGTAACGCTTAAACTTATCCATAACTAGCCTTTATTGTGCGAATAGAAAGATACGTTAACTAATGCTGACTAGGCATCTCAAATACGATGAACGTGCGAAATCGGTGCGATTGCCTTTCGACATAACTTGGTCATCTTGAATGAAAATCCCTGTACCGCTACTGGCTGTCGTTGCGTTTACCGCTGTTTCTATCGTGCAATATTCTGCGACGTACGCAGCCAGTTTTGACTGTTCGAAAGCCTCCAACAAAGCTGAGATTCTTATCTGCGGTGTCCCAGAACTCTCTGCACTTGATGTTCGCCTGGCTGAGCACTACCGTAAGGCGCGTGAAACGCAGAGCAATAAATCTATACTGCGCGACGCCCAGCGAGCCTGGCTGAAACAACGGGATCAGTGCGAGAACTTGGAATGCCTGCGAAGCGCATACCTAAAGAGAATACATGAGCTTACTCTCATGCCGTCCAGCAATAAAGGCGCTGCTCTTATCGACTCACCCGTGAAAACCGAAAATGCAGTCGTGCTGAGGCACCCAGCTTCTCTGCATGTAGAAGGTCAGAAGCTGACTAGAGAGCAGGAGGTAGAGTTTAGAACCAAGTCCGCTGCCTACTTTTTAGACAATACACTCAAGGCGGAAAAAGCCATAGCGGCACTTCCCAATAAGGAGTTAGCTGTTCTTGTTGCTGCTGGCAAGATCAACAGGCTTATTGCTGATAAAAAAGAGTCAGGAAAATTCAACCAGCAACAGCTTATGTTAATTTCCTCAATTGTTGTTGGGCGGCTCGGCCTTTTATCGCAAACAGCAAACATGCCACCAGCAGTAATAGCCTGTCATTTTTCTGAATCTAGGGCACTGGAAAACGTAAGCAAAGGGCTACCCTTGAAGGCGCCAGCTTGCCGTAATGACGCATACGGCGCAGACATTCAAATGCAAATCATAATGGAGACTGGAAAGCCGTCGTGGGCTCTCAGCGATAAGCTGGTTACAGAATGGGTGGTTAATGCCTTTATGTATGCTGAGGATATTGGGATAGTCATTCAATATAGGCGAGACACTAGTCCATCTCAAGGGTATTCGCAGCAGTAGCCCACAGCATCGTCGACAAGCAGATCTAGAAAATATGCCGTTCCGCGAGTCACGCAGAGCTGTCCGCCTAATGCTGCTGGATCGCCCTTTCGCGCCATGGACTATTTTAGCAAGAATAAAACCTCTCACCCGTCCGGTCTAGCGAATACTGTTCGACAGTATTTTCAAAACATTGCTGGTCCATGAGATCTCAGCCCGTCACACCCCGACTAATCATTACGTCGGCATCAGCAGGTGTCAAGGTGTGTTCGCTGGAACGTTACTGAGCTGCTGCCTGCAAGACAGAACAATTAAACCTGGCCCTTCTCTGCCAGTGAGTTTGTGCTGCTTTGAGCAACAATGACATGATCAAGCAGGCGCACATCGACAAGCCCTAGCGCGTGTTTTAGATGGGCAGTCATGGCTATATCTGCGCTACTCGCTTCTGGCGTTCCACTAGGATGATTATGCGCGATGATCGCAGCAGCCGCATTCAAGCGAAGCGCCGCCTTGACCACTTCGCGGGGATAGACACTGGTCTGTGTTAGCGTGCCATGGCTCATTTCCATGTAACGAATGACTTTGAGCCGATTGTCGAGAAATAGCACGGCGAACACCTCATGACCTAAACCACCCAGCTTTGCCCGCAAATAAGCCTTAACGGTTTGTGGTTTATCCATCAAATCACGTCCAGCTATAAGGTTTTCGGCGACAGCTCGGGCGGCTGCCAACACCTGAGCATCCGTCGCGATCTTGTAGCGCCCCGTCTTACTGCGTACATACAGGGGTCGGCCTTGATTCATGTTGTCATAGCCGAGGGATTGGGTGGGATTGTCGTCTTGCATCATTTACGCTCCTATTCAGATTTTCTCCACTGCTACCGGGGCTGAAGATTCCGAGCCTGACGTAGGTTTTGCGGTCTTCGCAGTACTACGCTTGGCTCGGTTTGTCACCGTTGCTGTGAGTTCGTCGCCCTGCCGTGCTGGATCATGCAGCGACAAGCGGAAAGGGAACGTGGAATAAATAGGGAGCGCACGCGACCGGTTTATGCCGCGAAAGTCACTTGAAGTGCGAAGCGAAGTGATACAGTCGGCGCTTTAGACGGCGAACTCATGGCAACGGACCCAAGCCATAAGAAACTGACTGCGATTACCGGCTGCGCGGCGAGCGCCACCAGACGCGCCTTGGTGCGTCTCTGAATTTCAATGGAGTTTCGAACACAGTGCAGATCAACACAGTCCGGGGGGAATGGAAGCTCGACGTGTAGAAATATAAATTGTATTAACTCAGACTTGATCTGACATACACTGTCTCATCAAGTTTCATAGAGCTCATAACGGCCGCTTTCGGCCTAGTGTGTTGAAAAACTCGATTTAACTTCACTCAATCCTACTTCCCAGGGTCGCTCACCCATTACCGCGAGTCAGATCGTCGAGTGTGGAGCGATCTGAAGGGTCGATTTTTTGTTGGCTGCAGGTTGCTCGGCAAATTTCGAGTTTTTCAACACACTAGGCCAAAAGCCGACGTTGACGCAAAGAGGGTGATTAGTGCCGAAACCTTTGGGTTAATGGCTTGAGGCCACACCTCAGTATGACGCATGGAAGTAGCCTAGAATTCTTAACTGTTAGTTAAAAAAATCATTCAAGGAGTGATATGGCGATTTTCAAAGCATTTTTTGTATTCCTTTTAGTTTTACTACAAGCGTGTGCGAATCCATCCATCGTAAATATCAAACAAGATCAGATCTCTAACATTCAATCTAACGCGGTGATTTTCATTCCCCGCTTTGAAGGCAATCCAGATTTTGTAGAAGAAAGCACTGACTATTTTGTGTCTTTTCTTGAAGCAAAACTAGATAATCGGATTGTTCAAGGTAGCGTGTTAAGGCACGAGTCCACAGATATTCATTCCGGTGGCAATTTGGCGCCAGACGAGATCGCTTTGAAGATTGCCCGAGATAAGGGTTATGGTGTTCTTATTATGGGGAAAGTAACTAGCCACAAAACTTGGGGAAGTCTCAATGGTTTTTCCACAATCAGAATTTATGATGTGCAAAGTGGAAAACGTATTGCGAACTTTCATCGCCCAAGCGGTCTGTTGATAGCTCACAGCGAACACCAGTGCGTAATGGCTGCTGTAAAAAGAACAGCAGAAGACACAGCACTGCTTTTTTGATCCTCTGAGATGGGAGCATGAAAATAGTCGGTCAGAGGCGTTTTCTGCTAGTTGGGGAAAGCGGTTTTCGGCCAGAAGCGGACGGTTCGTTTATCCAATACTTTTTAGGCTCCCCTAAGTCCAGGATAGCAGTTTCTGCTCAATGAAGATTAATAGATTTAATATGCTTATCCGGTCGCCCTTAGTCTGTGGCATGTCGTCCATTTTTTTATCTCGTGGGGAGGCTATCACGTGGGTCAAATTAATTTTTCTAGGTATACCGACCTTCCGTCACTGATTCACATACTTAAAAATCAGCAGCTAACTCTCCTCAACCCGATGACCTGGGATGACAAGAATGACTCAAGCTTCGTGACTCTGTACCGGGAAAAATGCAAGCTTAAGTCGGTGCTTGCACTCTGCTTTACACGCGCCTCGGAGACGTATCATCACTGGCGCATCTTTGCTCCAACATCTTCTGGCGTCCGAATCACATTTGATGCGCAGCTTCTCCAATCCTCCATTTCTGGAGTTCCCGGCCTGCAGATAAAAGAAGTGGAGTACGTAAAGATCGACGATATCCGCAGTACCCCTGTTGATCGGCATCGCTTGCCTTTCCTCAAACGCTATCCATACTCCCAAGAAAGTGAGGTGCGCTTGCTCTGGGAGTCGAGGGAGGAGGAACGAGCATCCTTTGAACTACAGATCAACCTACAGGCGATCAAAAGAATAACCCTCAGCCCGTGGCTGCATCCAGCACTCTTCAAAAGCGTAAAGGCCATGCTGAACAGCATTGATGGTTGAATCGGCCAGGGTTTGCTAGACAGTTTTTAGCCTCATAATACTCAGTGAGGAGATGATTATGAGCACGGCCCGATTTACGGAAGAATTCAAACTCGAAGCGGTAAAGCAAATCACCGAACATCA
>JACCEP010000016.1 GCA_013416395.1 Alcaligenaceae bacterium | reverse complement strand
CCTTCGATACGCTTGTCATTGACGAGCTCGGCGATTTTCTCTTGCAACGTCTTTTTATTGACCTGGTAAGGCAAGGCGTCGACAACGATGGACTGGCGGTGGCCTTTTTCCATGTCTTCGAAGTGGGTTTTAGCGCGCATAATGACGCGCCCGCGCCCGGTGCGGTAGCCCTCGCGCACGCCGGAGAGCCCATAAATAATGCCGCCAGTGGGAAAATCTGGCGCAGGAATGAACTCGATGAGCTCGTCAATGGTGCACTCTGGATTGCGCAGGCAATACAAACAACCATCAACCACCTCACCCAGATTATGGGGAGGGATATTGGTCGCCATGCCCACCGCAATGCCTGAGCTGCCGTTAACCAGCAAATTAGGCAACCGAGATGGTAACAAGAGAGGCTCTTGCTCGCTGCCATCATAGTTGGGGCCGAAATCGACGGTTTCTTGATCAAGATCGGCAATCAGTTCGTGCGCGATCCTGGAAAGACGAATTTCGGTATAGCGCATGGCAGCGGCATTGTCGCCGTCAATGGAACCGAAGTTACCCTGCCCGTCTACCAACATGTACCGCAACGAGAAGTCTTGCGCCATCCGCACGATGGTGTCGTACACCGCAGAATCACCATGAGGGTGATACTTACCGATGACGTCACCGACGATACGAGCCGACTTCTTATAGGCACGGTTCCAGTCGTTATTAAGTTCGTGCATGGCGAACAACACCCGCCTGTGCACGGGTTTGAGGCCATCCCGTACATCGGGAAGAGCCCGCCCGACGATCACGCTCATGGCGTAATCGAGGTAACTGCGGCGCATTTCCTCTTCCAGCGAGATGGGAAGAGTCTCCTTTGCGAAGGCATCCATAGCGAATCTTGACAGTAAAAAGCGTTATATCTGACCGGGATCGGGCGAATAGGAAATTCTAGCACTTCCCCCTGCCAACACTCAGTCAGGTGATCTGAGCACCCCTCTGGCCTGCCCAGAGACATTTCAAACCGCAGCGACGCAGACCAGCCTACGGCCCCAATGCGGGAGGCCAACCTCCCCTGCCCCAATTACTGCTGACCAGTTCCCGCCCCTCTATTACATTAGTATCCGGAGCGGCCTTGTGCGTTATGAGGCGAGCATCCGAACTGCCCGTCCTGCATCGCTATTGCCGCCCACTTTGATAAAGCACTTTAAGATTGGGCAGGGCTGCTACACATGCCAAACACCGTTTTGTTGCCAAAAACCAACGTTATTTGCGACCAGAAGCCCAAAAACGGGCTATCTGGCCCATATGTAACGCTGGTTCTTAACTTCCCACCCCGAAATGCCTTAAGATTCCTCCTAACACGCATGAAACCCAGCGCAATTCTTTGATTCACTCATAGTCATAGCGTTGCTATACTGGCTCCATTTTCTTGATATGCGGCGGGGGTTCGCTGCGGTCACTTACCAGCATTAAGCTCAACGAGGAGAAACATGAATAAACCCTCTAAAATCGCATTAGCACTCGCCATTGCTGCCACTACGGCCGCTGGCGCAGTTTCTGCGCAAACCGTCGACAACTGGCGCAACCCGTTTGGCGACGTTTGGATGAACGGCACCAACGAATTGTGCTGGCGCGACAACTTCTGGACTCCTGCTACCGGTATCCCCGGGTGTGACGGCGTACCCGTCGCTCAGGCCGAAGCTCCTGTAGTGGCCCCCACTGCAACCAAAGTTGTCCTGAACGCTGACACGTTCTTCGACTTCGACAAGTCGACGATCAAGCCTGAGGGCCGTCAAATCCTCGACCAGGTTGCTTCGCAAGCTAACACTATCAACCTCGAAACCCTGATTGCTACCGGCCACACCGACTCCATCGGTACCGAAGCCTACAACATGGGCCTGTCCGAGCGTCGTGCTAACTCTGTCAAAGCGTATCTGCTGAGCAAGGGTATTCCTTCCGACCGTATCTATGTTGAAGGCAAGGGCGAGTTGCAGCCACGCGCCAGCAACGCTACCCGCGAAGGCCGTGCACAAAACCGTCGCGTGGAAATCGAGATTGTTGGTACCCGCAAGTAATACCTTCTGGTATTAGTTGCTGCGTTAAACGCTACAATAAGGGCTCCCTTCGGGGGGCCTTTATTTATTACGGGACAGCCATGAATGCCACCGCCTCTTCCCCAGCCACTGACAATGCCAACGTAGACCATGCCGAACTTGAAAAGTTCAGTGCACTGGCTTCTCGCTGGTGGGACCCTGAAAGCGAGTTCAAACCGCTGCATGCCATTAACCCTCTGCGCCTGGGGTGGGTACTAGATCTGGCTGGCCCCCTGCACAATAAAACGGTGCTCGACGTTGGCTGCGGTGGCGGGATACTGTCTGAAAGCATGGCCAAACAAGGCGCCAAAGTTACTGGCATTGATCTGGCCCAAAAATCATTGCAGGTGGCCCGATTGCACGGGCTCGAGTCAGGTGTGCAGGTCGATTACCAAACCATCAGCGCCGAAGAACTCGCCAGCAAACAACCCGCATCGTTTGATGTGGTGACCTGCATGGAAATGCTTGAACACGTGCCCGACCCCGGCTCCATCGTACAGGCGTGCACCACACTGGTAAAACCGGGGGGCTGGGTGTTTTTCTCTACGCTCAACCGCAACCCCAAATCGTTTCTGTTTGCCATCGTAGGCGCCGAGTATTTACTGCGTATGCTACCGCGCGGCACACACAACTACGAAAGTTTTATCAAACCCAGCGAGCTGGCGGCCGCAGCGCGGCAGGCGGGCCTTACGGCCGTCAAGCTTACCGGCCTCGAATACAACCCACTCACACAGCATTACAAGCTTTCGTCTGATACATCAGTCAATTATCTCTTCGCCACGCGCCGCGATATCTAAGAGCCCAAAACAATGAAAAAGCTGGTTTTATTTGATTTCGACGGCACATTGGCCGACACAGCCCCAGATCTGGCCGCTGCGGCCAACAAACAAAGAGAACGCAGAGGCCTTGAACCGCTGCCCTATGAGGCATTGCGGCCCTATGCCTCGCATGGTGCACGCGGGTTGCTGAAAGCGGGGTTGGACATGAGCACCGACCACCCAGAATATGAAGCCTGTCGCAAGCAGTTTCTCGTCGACTATGAAAACGACATGACACACCACGCGCGGCTGTTTCCTGGCATCGCAGCTCTGCTGGCAACGCTGCAAGACCATACCTTTGCCTGGGGCATTGTGACCAACAAGGCCGAATACCTGGCCGTACCCCTGGTAGCGTACCTGGGCCTTGCCCAACACTGCGCCATTACCGTAGGCGGAGACACCGCTGCCCGAGCCAAGCCTCATCCTGATCCGCTGCTACTCGCGGCCGAGAAGACAGGCTTTGAACCCGAGCAGTGCATTTATATCGGTGACGACGAACGCGACATCATCGCAGGAAGAGCTGCCGGCATGGCCACCGTGGTGGCGGCCTATGGGTACTGTGACCGCGAAATCGCCCGGCAAACCTGGAACGCCGATGCCGTCGCCGATGAGCCTGACGACTTATGGCCGGTAATTCGCGGCTGGGCCAATCAATAGGCCTTAAAACCGCCCCGCCCTAGTCCATTGGCTACCGCTTACATGGAAAGGGCGAGGAACCAAGTCTTTCTTCACCCTAGACAACAGGGCCTGTCGCGCACCAGGCGACTCGCCTAACACGCGGTCACGCCATTTAATGGCCCGTTATCATTCACTTAACAATTCAGCCACAGTGCTCATTTCGTCTATACGATCCGCCACCACTCTAACGACGACCACCATTGGCACGCACAGCAGTAAGCCCCACACGCCCCAAAGCCAACCGCCAAACAGCAAGGCCACGAACACTGCAGTAGGGTTCATTTTGGCGATTCTGCCTGTCATCCAGGTAGTAATAAGCATGCCGATCACTGTTGAAAGCGTAAAGACCAACGCCACGGCGAGCAGCATCATCGAAAAAGATTCAAACTGAATAAAAGCGGCCAGGCCAATGGCGCAAGCCGTAAGAATGACGCCGAAGTATGGAATGACGTGTAAAAATGCTGTGACCACGGCCCAAGCACCGGGGTTGTCCAGCCCAATTGCCAGCAACACCACCCACGTCAGCAGGCCCAGCGTCGCATTGGTAACAAACAGCATAAACATGTATTTTTGTATGGAGGTGTTGATGTCATCCAGAATATGCACAGCCACCTTTTTGTTCGACAACGAAGGGGTCAGTTTGACCAGTTTTCGCTTGAACAAGTCACCCGACAACAGTGCAAAAAACACCATGAACAACACCATGATCAGTTGGCCAAAAAAACTGGCAGCGCCCATGGATCCAGCCACAAGCCAGTCGTTGGAGCTCTTTTCGGGCTGTTGAATAATGACCGTAGGTGGCGGTTTATCGGCTATGGCACCCTTTTGCCCTGCCTCGCCAACGAGTGCAGAGGGGCTGGGCTGAGAGGCGGCGGGTTTATCAGGCAAAGCTGCCTCTTTAAGCTCTTCAGCCATGTTGCGCAGCTTCTCAATAGTTCCAGTTTCTCCGCCATGAAGACTGCGCATCGCACGTTTGATCTTATAAGTGACCAACGGCAACTCGTTCGAAATAGAGTCCATCTCGTTATAAAGTGAGGCAGCGACTCCTCCGGTGCCTGCCAGCAACGCGCTCATGACGATGACAACCCCCAGCGTTCTAGGCAGCTTAATGCGTTCGAGCCACAACACAATAGGGTTCAGCGTGTAGGCCACAAAAACAGAAAACACAATGGGGATAAAAAAAGCTTTGGCCCATTGCAGCGCAAAAATAATGGCAATTGTCGCCAGAATAATCAGTGCGATACCGCGTGATTCTGGCTTGCCGGCCGACTCTGCGATGGTATCGGACTCAGTAACTGGGATTAGGCCACGAGCATGCCCCCACCGACGCGGTCCATTGTTCTTTCTGCCACGTCGCTCAGATGCCATGTTTCGGCGATGGTGTGGCACCTGATTCTCGACACGCGCCCCTAAACCACGCTCATTCTTTTTATCGTCTTCCACTATTTTTTATTCTCCGTTTTGCCGCAATGTATATAGACGCAGGCAATTGTGCTGGGTCATGGCTCGTGCCGTGCACACCTCTGATCATAAACCCGACAGCAAACCCCGTACCCAGAACGCAGTTGGATAACCACGCCAGCCACCTTGGTGCGGTAAATGTGGGCCAAGCAGATTTAATAACGTGTGCCACAGTTTCATGCCAGCAGCCAAAGCACTACACTTAACAGTTCTTGTAATTACGGTGAATACCCTTTAAAGCCAATGCTGCCTTTTGATCCAAAACAACCCCGCATGAGTACGCCCGAAGAACTCAAAGCCCAGCAAGAGGAGATAATCCGTAGCTCGGCCTATCGCATCGCTCAGGAAGACACCGAGTTTATGGCGCTGCCAGAGCTGCGGTCTGTGCGCCTGCAACTCGAGTACCTGAAACCCTCAGTTTATCTTCGCAAGTATGGCATTGAATCGACTGTCGTCGTATTTGGCAGCGCCCGCATTAACCCACCCGAAATTGCCCAGGCTCATTACCACGACGCGAAAGCGGCCGCCGAGGCGCGCCCGAATGATGCCGGCGCAGTCCAAGACCTGATCAACGCCGAGCGTCGCATTGGCTACTCGCGCTATTATGAACAAGCCCGATGCTTTGCACGCATGCTCTCAGAGCAATTCCAGCTGACTGAAAGGCGTGACTTCGCTATTACGACAGGCGGCGGCCCTGGCATCATGGAGGCAGCCAACCGCGGTGCTTATGAAGCTGGCGCGTTATCAATTGGCCACAACATCACCCTGCCCCATGAGCAAAGGCCCAATCCTTACATTACGCCCGAGCTGGCATTTCACTTCCATTATTTTGCGCTAAGAAAAATGCACATGCTGCTGCACGCACGTGCGCTGGTCTCGTTTCCGGGAGGGTATGGCACGATGGACGAGCTCTTTGAGGTGCTAACGCTCATACAAACAGGCAAGGTCGAGCGCATACCCATTATTTTGTTTGGACGCGATTTCTGGAGCAAAGCCATCAACTTTGACTTTCTTGTAGAAGAAGGCATGATTGCACCAAACGACGCGGGCCTGGTTACCGTTGTTGAAAAAGCCGAAGAAGCCATGGAAATTTTGCGTGACTTCTACCAATTAACGCCAGGCCATCGCGGTCCGGGCGGTACTGACTGATCCTTCTGCGTTGACGGAGCAGTGCACCGGCCGCGTCATGACAACGCCGCGAGCAGAACATACTGCCGCTGGCGTTTCGCCCCAAGGAGACGCCCATGACATCCGAAAACCAACAAACGCCCGCTGTCACGGGCTCTTCAGATATAAGCAACCTAGATACGGCACCACTCGACGCCGAGTCACTGCAGTTGATCGACGCCTATTGGCGTGCCAGCAACTACCTGTGCGTGGCTATGATTTACCTGCGTGACAACGCCCTGCTGCACCAGCCTCTGCAAGCGGCTCACATTAAGAACAGACTGTTGGGCCATTGGGGATCAGCCCCAGGCCAAACCTTGACCTGGGTGCACATGAACCGGGTGATCAACAAGTACGATCTGAACATGATTTATCTGTCGGGGCCCGGGCATGGTGCGCCCGCCGTGATTTCTCAGACCTATCTTGAAGAAACCTATTCTGAAATTTATCCTGAAAAAAGCCTGGATGAAACCGGCATGCTGCGCCTGTTTCAGGCTTTTTCATTTCCAGGCCAACTGGGCAGCCACTGCACACCGGAGGTACCTGGCTCAATACACGAAGGTGGCGAGCTTGGTTATAGCGTATCGCACGCGTTTGGCGCCGCATTTGATAACCCCGACCTCATCGTCACGGTGGTGGTTGGCGATGGAGAAGCCGAGACCGGGCCACTGGCAACCTCATGGCATTCTAATAAATTTCTAAACCCAATTCATGACGGTGCTGTGTTGCCAATATTGCATCTTAATGGATACAAAATTGCCAACCCCACCCTTCTCGCGCGCATCAGCACTGAAGAACTCACTCAACTCTTTTGCGGTTATGGATGGTCACCCATACTGGTCGAAGGCGATAACCCAGCACACATGCACCAAAAAATGGCGGCTGCCGTTGAGGCCTGCGTGCTGCGTATTCGTGCCATTCAGCAACACGCCCGACTAACAAACAACCCCGAAAGACCGCGCTGGCCCATGATTATCTTGCGCACGCCCAAAGGCTGGACCTGCCCGGCTGAACTGGACGGCCATAAAATTGAAGGCTCATGGCGCGCCCACCAGGTGCCGATTACTGATGTAAAGCAAAACCCGGAGCACTTGCGCATTGTCGAAACCTGGCTGCGCAGCTATCGCCCCGAAGAGCTGTTTGACAAGGACGGCCGGCTATTGCCTGCCCTGCGAAAACTGGCACCGCTCGGCGACCGACGCATGAGCGCCAACCCCCACGCCAATGGCGGCAAACTGCTCAAGCCACTAAACCTGCCCGACTTTCGCGCTTACGCCATCGCTACCGAACAACCCGGCACTCGGCAGGCATCGCCCACACAAACCTTGGGCGCTTATCTGTGCGAAGTCATGCGCACAAACATGCAGAATTTCAGGGTTTTCAGTCCTGACGAAAATGCATCAAACAAGCTGCAAGGCATCTATAAGGCCAGCAGCAAAACCTGGCTGGCAGAGCGGCTTCCCGAGGATGACGACGGTGGCGAACTCTCGCCCAACGGGCGTGTCATGGAGATGCTGAGCGAACATACGCTGGAGGGCTGGCTAGAAGGTTATGTGCTAACAGGCCGCCACGGCCTGTTCAATACCTACGAGGCGTTTGTACATATTATCGACTCCATGTTCAACCAGCACGCAAAATGGCTCGAAAAAGCAAAAAATGAGGTGCGCTGGCGTGCGCCCGTGCCCTCGCTGAACCTGTTGATATCATCGGTCGTTTGGCGTCAGGATCACAATGGTTTCACCCACCAGGACCCAGGCTTTCTTGACGTTGTCAGCAATAAAAGCGCTGCAGTAACCCGTATTTATTTGCCGCCTGATGCAAACTGCCTGCTCAGTGTTGCCGACCACTGCCTGAGAACGACCGACTATGTAAATGTCATCGTTGCCGACAAACAGCAGCATTTGGTGTTTCTGAATATAGACGACGCCGCCACCCATTGCGCCAAAGGCATAGGCATCTGGGAATGGGCCAGTACCGATGCAGGCATGGAGCCCGACGTCGTTATGGCCTGCGCGGGCGATATTCTGACGCAAGAGGCATTGGCTGCGGTTGCTATCTTGCGTAGCCACCTGCCATCGTTAAAGATCCGCTTTGTTAATGTGGTTGACGTGTACAGGCTCCAGCCCGATAGCGAACACCCGCACGGGTTGTCGCATGCCGACTTCGACTCGTTGTTTACGCGTGACAAGCCAGTAATATTCAACTTTCATGGCTACCCGTGGCTGATTCACAAATTTACCTATAGCCGTAACAACCACAATAACTTTCATGTGCGCGGTTATAAAGAAAAGGGCAATATCAACACCCCGCTTGAATTGGCTATCGAAAACCAGGTCGACCGTTTCAACTTGGCCATTGACGTCATAGACCGCGTGCCACACCTTAAAGACCGCGCGGCCCACCTCAAAGAATGGTTAAAAGGTCAAATCATTGAAAGTGTGGAATATGCCCACCGCGAAGGTCAAGACAGGCCAGAAATCCGCGACTGGACCTGGCCTGACGACTCAGGTGGTGCTTCGGTGCCCAACATGGTTAATGGTGTCGAGCGCAAGATTTGAGTGAGCAAAGGCGCCGCCTGCACGCATTTCGGCTGCCACCCAAATGGCTTCCATAATCTGCTTGTCGGTCGCGCCTGCACTAAGCGCAGCTTTGGTATGCCCCTGGATGCAATAAGGACATTGCGTGACGTGGGCAACCGCAACGGCAATCAATTGCTTGGTTTTTTTGTCGATTTCGCCGTCGGCAAAGACGGCGGCGCTAAATGCCTTGAACGCGTCGGACGTTTCGGGCGCGAGCTCGTGACGCTGACGTGAAAGATCGCGGCTTGCTGCGGGGTACATGGGGTTGTCCATCATTCAGCTCCTTCAACATATAAAGAAAAAACGGCTAGCCTGATAAAAGGATTGCTCAGTGTCAGACAGCCTGCCCGTATTCAGTGTACGGCTACTCTGATCATAGGCCCACAATACAAGGGTCTGGGAAAGGGGCAAGTACCGGGACGCCAAGGTTGTGCAGGTATGGACAGCCTGCCGTTTTCGCCATCCCCTGGAGCGCGGCTTGTCGACCCAAGCACGGGTTTTTTGGGCCTGACCATCGTGCGACCCTGGTCGGCCTACAATACCGTCATCATCTATTGTCTTTGAGCCATGCTGCGTTACTTCTCTTTTTTACTGCGCGTACCCGTTCTGCTTGGCCTGGGCCATCTTTATGCAGGATGGCGCCTGGCGATTGCGGCGTCTAACGCCACCGAGCGTGCACTCATTCTTGCCGCAATTCTGGTCATGTACCTGCTGGTCGTGGCTGGTTTTCGCATGCGTCGCTCTGTGGGCCAGGCGGGCGGAGACCTGGTGGCATGGGCCGGATTCGTCGCGCTCGGACTTTTCGCCTGGGTGTTCGTGCTGTGCCTGGTTCGTGACATCGTACTGCTGTTACTTGTTCCCACAGCCTTTTTCGCGCCTGCCGCCTCGGTTCTGTACTTTGAACCAATTTATCGTGCCAGTGCAGTTGCCGTGCCGGTGCTTGCGATAGCCGCCGTACTGATCGGCCTGTACAAGGCCCGCAAGGTTGCGCGCGTGGTGGACGTTAACGTACCCATCACAAACCTGCCCACGAGCCTGCAAGGGTTCACCATCGTGCAGCTTAGCGATGTGCATGTAGGCGCAACCATCAAGCGCGGCTACATTGAACGTATTGTGAAAGCGGTTAATGCACTGCAGCCAGATGCCATCGCACTGACAGGTGATCTGGTCGATGGCAGTGTCGCCAGCCTGCGCAACGACGTCGAACCATTGTCAAAACTGGTCGCGCAACATGGCGTGTATGTAGTAACGGGTAACCACGAATACTATTCGGGGGCCCAAGAGTGGGTCAATGAGTTCAGACGCATCGGCCTTACCGTGTTGATGAATGAACATTGCGTCATTACACACAATACATCACTGCTTGTTATGGCTGGCGTCACCGACTACGGTGCCGGCGCCTTCGATCGCACACAAGCCAGCGACCCCAAAGCCGCCCTGCGGGGCGCGCCTGACCAGGCCGCAGTGCGAATTGTGCTGGCTCACCAACCTCGCAGCGCGAGTGCCGCCGCGGCTGCAGGGTTTGACCTGCAACTGTCGGGCCACACGCACGGGGGGCAGTTTTGGCCCTGGAAATACTTTATCCCATTACAGCAACCCTTTACAGCGGGCCTGCACCGCCTGGGGGCCATGCACGTTTATGTTAGCCGGGGCACGGGGTACTGGGGGCCACCATTACGACTGGGCGCACCTTCTGAAATTACGCGCATTCGGCTAACTTGCGCTCAAGCATGTGGATAATCCCTACTTACAGGGCCTTGCGATATTCGTTACATTGCACACAGCATTTCAACAAGGAAACTGCTTTTTTCACTGCCCTTATAGGGGGCAGTGCTTTCTTTTTTAAATTATTAGTACGAATACATCTAGGAGACACCATGAGGGCATTCAAATGGCTGGCAACGGCTGCGCTTACCGCAGCGACGTTGGCGGCGGGGCCGGCAATGGCCAAGCAGCAGTTCATTAATATTCTTACCGGGGGCCAGAGCGGCGTCTACTACCCGCTGGGCGTAGCGCTATCGCAGGTCTATGCAAAAAACATCCCTGACGTCAAAGCAACTGCTCAAGTTACCAAGGCCTCTGCCGAAAACATGAACCTGCTGCAGGCAGGCCGTGGCGAACTCGCACTCGCGCTGGCTGATACTGTTTCAGACGCATGGAAAGGCAGTACCGACGCAGGCTTTACCCAGAAACTGGACAAACTGCGCGGGCTATCAGCTACTTACAATAACTACGTACAGATCGTGGCGAACAAAGAGTCTGGCATCCGCACACTGGCCGACCTGAAAGGCAAACGTATTTCGGTTGGTGCGGCGCGGTCGGGCACAGAACTTAATGCTCGCGCCGTATTTAAGGCTGCCGGCATCAGTTACGACGATCTGGCCAAGGTTGAGTATCTGCCTTTTGGCGAGTCTGTCGAGCTTATGAAAAACCGACAGCTTGACGCCACCCTGCAGTCGGCAGGCCTGGGCGTATCGTCCATACGCGACCTGGCTACTTCGGTGGACATCGTCATTATCCCGGTGCCTGCTGATGTTGTTAAAAAAATTGGCGACGAGGCGTACCAAGCTACTGTTATTCCAGCTAACACCTACGCGGGGCAAACCGAAGACATGCCAACCGCTGCCATCCCCAACTTTCTGGTGACGCAGTCAGACGTATCCGATGAACTGGCGTATCAGATGACCAAACAGCTGTACGAGCATCTTGACGTGCTGTATGCCGCCCACAACGCAGCCAAGGCCATCAAGCTTGAAAACGCCATCAAAGGTATGCCTGTTCCTCTGCATCCTGGCGCAGAAAAATACTACCGTGAAGTCGGCCTCATCAAGTAATTAAGGTTCCAAAGGTAACACCCAATGAGCACAGGCCACGATCACGCCACCCCCTTGCCTCGCGCCGTATTCTGGATCGCCATTCTGTTCTCGGCGTTCCAGGTATACACCGCGGCATTCAGCCCCCTGTCCAGCCAAGTCGTACGTGCCATACACGTAGGCTTTGTCATACTGCTGGTTTTTACCCTCAGCCCTGGGTTTCTGGGTATTAAAAACCGGCATTTGAACTGGGCAGTCGGGCTTATAGGGTTCGTGTTCAGTACGTATCATTGGGTGTTTGAGTCTGACCTTACCGCGCGTGCGGGCCAGATGACCGATGCCGACATGGTGGTCGGCATCGTCATTCTGGTGCTGGTGTTTGAAGCCGCCCGTCGCATCATGGGTTGGGCTCTGCCCATGATCTGCGGCATATTTCTTCTGTACGGCCTTTTTGGCGAGTATCTGCCGGGCCCTCTGGCGCATCGCGGATATGGTTTCGACCAGATCATTAGCACCATGAGTTTTGGCACTGAGGGCATTTACGGTATACCCGCCTATGTGTCGTCCACCTATATTTTCCTGTTCATCCTGTTCGGCGCATTTCTTGAGCAGGCTGGCATGATCTCCCTGTTCAACGACTTTGCCATGGGAACCGTGGGCCACACCCGTGGCGGCCCGGCAAAAGTTTCAGTGATTAGCTCGGGGCTAATGGGCACCATCAATGGTTCTGGCGTTGCCAACGTGGTCACTACCGGGCAATTCACCATCCCGTTGATGAAGCGGTTTGGTTACTCCCCCGCCTTCGCTGGCGGCGTCGAGGCCACCTCAAGCATGGGGGGGCAAATTATGCCTCCGGTGATGGGGGCCGTCGCGTTTATCATGGCCGAAACCCTCAACATCCCTTATATCGAGGTCTGTAAGGCGGCCATTGTTCCGGCAATTCTGTATTTTTGTACCGCCTTCTGGACGGTGCACCTGGAGGCCGGCAGCAAAGGCCTGCTGGGCTTGGCCAAAAAAGACTGTCCTAACCCCTGGACTGCAGTACGCGAACGCTGGCATTTGCTGCTTCCGTTGATCGGGCTGGTTATTCTGCTGTTTTCTGGCTATACCCCGCTATTTTCCGGTACCGTAGGCTTGGGGCTTACCGTTATTCTCATTTTTGGCGCCGCATTGATCTCCGGGGTCAATCAACGTGCACTACGTTATTTATTCTGGATTCTGCTCGGTTTCGCCTGTGCGGGTTTCCTGGAATTTGGCGTCATTACCTTCTTTGTCATCTCTGCCGTACTCGTTGTTTTTCTAAAGCTGCTGCATAAAGGCAAAGACGCATTGCAATTATCATTGGTAGCGCTTTCTGAAGGTGCGCGCCATGCGTTGCCCGTGGCCATTGCATGCGCACTGGTGGGCGTTATTATCGGCATCATCAACCTTACAGGTGTAGCGGCCGAGTTTGGTGGGCAAATAATCGCAATCGGCGAGCACAGCCTGTTTCTGGCCCTGCTCCTGACCATGGTTACGTGTCTGGTACTGGGCATGGGTATACCCACCATCCCCAACTACATCATTACCAGCTCGTTGGCCGCCCCCATTTTGTTAAAACTTGGCGTGCCACTCATCGTGTCGCATATGTTTGTGTTTTACTTCGGCATCATGGCTGACCTCACACCGCCTGTTGCACTGGCCGCGTTTGCAGCTGCCCCCATCGCACGCGAAAGTGGGTTAAAGATCAGCATGCAGGCATTGCGAATAGCCGCTGCGGGCTTTGTGCTGCCTTTCATGGCCGTGTACTCGCCCGCACTGCTGCTGCAAAGCGACAGCTTTTTCGATATTGCCTACATTATCTTCAAAGCGGTGCTGGCTATCGGCCTGTGGGGAGCTGGCGTCACTGGGTATTTGTTTGGCCCCCTCAACTGGCTGGCCCGTGTAATTGCCATAGGTGCGGCAGCGCTACTGGTTACGGCGCTACCGTTAACCGATGAGCTAGGTATCACCGCCTGCGGCCTCTTGGTGGCATGGCATCTGTGGAGGCTGCGGACCTCATCCCCTAAACCCGGGCGACAACCCGCATGATGGCGCTCGCCCCCGCGCTGGGCGTTTGCCTGGCGCTGGCGGCGGCACCTGATGCCGCACCCTATTTCATACCTATACACGAGTTCACCCTGGCATGGACGCATTCCATAGAAAAAATTCGCTGGGAAGAAGACTACCGTGTTCTGCCGCCTGCACAGCCCAATGAGCCGCCCCGCCTTGTTGCAGGCAAAGCCAGAATTCACGGCTCTGGCGCCGGTATGGAACCTCCACCAGATGCCGTTCTGCATGATGGCTGGTTTGAATACCAGCCCCACGACGCATTGCCTGCTACGTTGAGGCTGACGCGATCGGTGTATACAGCAGATTACGATTGGTGCATGCACGGCACCTGTCAGCCGCTGTCTCACATTTTTCCTAGTGATGGAGACATTACGCTACTGTTTCCATGCCTCGCCCCCTAATCAAAAAAATGAAACAAACAGTTTCATAGTCTTGCGCCAAGGTAGTGGTGCAGTGGTAGCATGGGCGCGCATTTTCTAACACCAATAAAACAGCAGTCAGTGATCGGGGAGCAACTCGTGGTTTCGCACGCGCTTTGTAACCCTATGCGCTCGGGCGTTCAGCCATGCTCGAGGCACGTTCCGTCTGACGATTTAAAGACTAAACAAAGGCTTTTCAATGCAATTTCTGGAAAATATGGTCAACCAGGTCAATGGCCTTGTGTGGGGGCCGCTCATGCTGGTGCTTATTTTGGGCACCGGCTTTTTCCTGATGGTCATACTCAAGTTCATGCCTTTGCTGCGCATCGGAAGGGGCTTTGCTCTCATGTGGCGTGGCCGCGAAAAAGGCGCTGAAGACACCGGAGAAATAAGCCCGTTTCAAGCCCTGATGACATGCCTTGCCGCAACTGTGGGTACGGGGAACATCGCAGGCGTGGCCACGGCTATTTTTCTCGGCGGCCCCGGTGCACTATTCTGGATGTGGTGCACAGCGCTGGTCGGCATGGCCACCAAGTACTGCGAAGTCGTGCTGGCCGTTCATTTTCGAGAAAAAGACACACGCAGCGAACATGTTGGCGGCCCCATGTACGCCATCAAGAACGGCCTGGGCCGTCGATGGGTATGGCTGGGAACCGCCTTCGCCATTTTCGGCGGCTTTGCCGGCTTTGGCATCGGCAACATGGTGCAGGTCAACAGCATGGCGTTGGCATTGAAGGCAACGTTCTCCATTCCTATGTGGCTCACCGGTACGGTGGCAATGGTACTCGTGGGGATGGTTATTCTGGGGGGTATCAAGCGTATTGGTTCGGTGGCTGCTGCACTGGTTCCTTTTATGTGCGTGGCCTATGTGCTCGCAGGCCTGGCCGTGCTCATTATCAACGCCGATGCCATTCCGGGTGCGTTTGACCTGATCTTTACCCATGCCTTCACCCCTATCGCTGCCACAGGCGGGTTTGCGGGTGCCGCTGTTATGGCCGCAATTCGCTATGGCGTGGCCCGTGGCATTTTCTCAAACGAAGCTGGTCTGGGAACCGCAGGTATCGCTCAGGCTGCGGGCACCACGACAAGTGCTGTCCGTTCCGGCATGATCGGCATGATCGGCACCTTTATCGACACGATTATTGTATGCAGCATGACGGGCCTGGCCATCGTGTGCTCGGGTGTCTGGAGTAGCGGTGAAAGTGGCGCCGAGCTCTCTGCTCTGGCGTTTGAATCAGCCCTGCCAGGCTATGGCGATGCCATTCTCACCATTGCGCTGGTTGTTTTTGCGTTTACAACAATTCTGGGCTGGAGTTATTACGGGGAAAAATGCTGGGAATTTCTCTTGGGCGCTCGTGCTATCAAGCCGTATCGCCTGATATGGGTAGTTGCCGTGCCATTCGGTGCAATCGCCCAGCTCGATTTTGCCTGGCTGCTGGCTGACACCCTTAATGGCCTGATGGCTATTCCCAATTTAATCTCTCTGCTGCTGCTCAGCCCTGTGGTGCTCAAGCTGACACGTGATTATTTTGCGAGCCCGGCAAATCTACAACCCGTCACTCAGAGCAGATAAAGCAAGTAAAGAAGATGAAGAGAGTTAGCGCTTATTTAAGATAAATAAGCTCTTCAAAAATCGACTCAATAAACAAAACGGGGCGTCCTGTAAGGGGCGCCCCGTTTTGTTTGCACGCCGTTCTGGCGTTATAAAAGCCAATTAACGCGGCGTCTTGCCAGCCATCCGCATAATGTCATCCAGCACATTGCCATCGCCATTTGCGTCAAGCAGAGAAGCTAGCCCGCCCAAACCACCAGCGGTCGCCCCCTTACCACCCAAAAGCCCGCCAAGCATACCGCCCAACCCGCCACCACCCGCATGGACACCGTCGACCGCTGCTTCGCCATTCTTTTGTCGTGCCAAGAAGCCTGTTACCAACATAGCCAGAATCGGCAGCATTTTTTTCAGCAAATCGGAGCTCAGCCCACTTTTTGAGGATGCATCTTGTGCAACCGTGCGGCTGACATCAGGAGAGCCAAAAACCTGCCCTAATACGTTATTGCCACGGTCAACATCGGTAGACTGGTCACCCAATACATTGTCAAGCAGTGCGGATCCGCCGAACTGCTCCAGCAAACCACCCAGACCGGCAATACCTTGCGTCTGACTCTGTTTGCGGAAACCACCCATAAGCGCAGGAAGCAAAGCACCCGCACCGCGGGAAGCCTCGTCTTCCGTTACACCCAGATCTCGCGCCATGGCAGAAACTGCACCAGATTGCGTTAGAAACTCTGAAATTTCCATTTTGTACTCCTTAACCTAGCCGCCCTGTTAACCCTGTAAAGTTAGTCAAGCAGGTCAGCCGGGACGTTGCCGCCATTTTCAGCGATGCGCGCCAGCACTTTCTTGTGCAGCCACATGTTCATTTGTGCCGAGTCGGCCATAAGCTCTGCGGGGCACCCGAGTTCAGTGGCCAGTTCTTTACGCGCTGTCAGGCTGCTATCCATATCAAGTAGCTTGAGCAGATCAACAATAGACGTCTTCCAGTTGAGCTTCTGGGAACTAGCAGCTGCCTTTTGCTCCAGTTGGGTAACCACGTCAACAACGGGAATGCCCTGGGATGCTGCCCCTGCAGTGGGGGCTGATGCTGGTACCGATGTTGCTTCAGCAGGTGCGGCTGTTGGCGCTGCAGCCACGTCTGGAGCAGGTGCTGCTTTTGCGCTGCCAATGCCGAGTTTTTCCAGAATAGTACCGAAGAGTCCCATTTTTATTCCTTTATCATCGAAGAAGAACCTTAAATATTGCCTGTATCTGCAGACATTGCAAGGACTATGCGTCAAAGTTTACGATGGTTTACAGAAGACTCCGTTCCCAGGGCATGGTACCAAGCTTGGCGGCCGCAATCGCCTTCATACCAGCATCTGCGCTAACGCAGGCCTCTTTTATTTAAGGCGTTTTGGTAAGCCTGTTCAGTTGCCTCAACGAGTACATCTGTAGATAGCATGTTCATCGCCTTTTGGCGGGCGGCAAGGCCCATTTGGGGAAAACGCGGCTCATCGCTCAGCAGTTGTGCCAGGCACGTCACCGTGGCATCCACATCGCGCGCTGGCGCCACCCAGCCATCTTGCCCCTCCGTCACCAACTCAGGTAAGCCACCTGCATCAGATACCAGCGTGGGCAGGCCGCTGGCAAGCGACTCACAGGTTGCATAAGAGCCTGCTTCATGAAACGAGACAACAAAACCTATATCACAGGCGCCGAGTACGTTACGCACATCTTTGACCAAGCCCGGGAACACCACCTGATCCTGCATGCCCAAGGCAGCAACCTGAGCACGCCGCGCCTCAGGTGGTGGATCGCCCGCCACCACCACGCGAAAACGGGCACGAAGCGGCCCGTCCAGCCGCGAAATGGCTTCAACCAGTACCAGCCAGCCCTTATCAAAGTCTGTGCCCCCTGTACTGCCCAGCACAAGCGTATCGGCAGGTAGATCGCCGAATAATTCAGTACGTCGTTGTGTCTTCTCGCCTACCCCGGCAGGTACAAAATGATGGACATCTACCCCCAATCTGACCACCTGAACGGGCTTGGCCCCATAGGGCGAATCACGAAGTATGCGAGCGACAAAATCACAGACGGCAATACAGGCATCAGTGCCTAATCGGGCTCTGATCACGTTGCCGACGCTGTCGGCAGCAAAGGTATTGTGTTTGGTCCACACGATGGCAGGCTTTTTCTGCAGCGTCATGCGAGCCAGCATCACATTGCGATGGTCAGCCACCCCATTCACATGCACCACATCAAACGCTTCTCTCTTCAACAATTTTCGCAAACGTTTAACATCTTGCAGCATGCCGGTAATACGTCGTGCGTATGTCATACCAATACGGCGCACCCCAGGCAGTGCCCCGGCCGCCGCATAAAGCCGACTGGTATCAGGCGTGGCAATTATCACCTCATGCCGGGCCGCCAGAGCCCGCGCCAGGTTGACAATATATGACACGTGTCCGCCACCGTTACGCTTGTGAAAGTTCGTGTAGAGTATTTTCATAGTACGGCCAAGCCAGTTTTGATAATGCAGGCCTAGCGAATATACGGAAGGCGTCTATAAGCCAAGCAGAGAAAATTGCTTGTCGAAACAGCAGAACGCCAGAAAAACCGGAACGTAGTGCTATGCGGATGATACCGTGTCTATTTGAACGCAACTCTGAGGGCTTGCGAACGCGGGTTCAATTCCCGCCGCCCAGTTCGCGCCTCAAACGTGAAACAAAAAGCATATGAAATTAAAAAACAGCACTCACGCCGCTTTTTAATTTGTAAGAGAACGTCCGTCAGCGTGACGCCGACCTAAACTCTGCAATTGGAGTCAATCCGTAGTCGTGCATCCGCCTTCTAAACAAAAACCGACGCTGTAACGATAACTGCCACAGCGCGGACACCAACTGATTTGGCCGTCGCGTTTAAGAGTGCGCCCATGCTGGGCGCACCAAAGAAAAGGGCCAGATTTTCATCTGGCCCTTTTAACCCCTGGTGTAATGGGGAGTTTTCTGGTGGAGTCGGCGGGAATTGAACCCGCGTCCGCAAGCCCTCTACAGGCAGTTCTACATGTTTAGTCGGATAATTTTAAGTTTTAACCTTGGATCATGCCTACCGACCGGCCCTTCCTTGGCGATTCACATTAAGTTAAGGTTTGAACGAGTGACCCAGACAAACCCGATTCTTTGTAAATGACGCTACTGTAAGTGTTACCTTACCTGACCCAAAGACAAATCAGTGTAGCGGCTTACCGCACTTAAGCGGCTAAAGCGAAACGCTCGTCGTTGGCGTTTGTAGTTTTCCAGTGGATTTACGAGCTTACTGGTGCTCGACATGCCCTGCTCTGCTTCGCGACCCACGTCGAAGCCGGATCGACCCCAGAACCTGAATTATACCCCACCTTCCCACATAATGGAATAGCGCCATCACACCGTTCGCACGACTTCCACCCCTGACGTCTGTAATACCTGGGCCACGACGTCGCATTGTGCGGGTGTGAATGGGTGCACGATGACCGACCATTTCCCCTCATTCGTGGCCGCTTTAACACGGTGAATCACGATTTGATGGTCTGGCCGGGCGGTTATTAGCCCACCTAGAAACAAACCACCCACACCACCCAAAATAACAAATGCGCCCACTGAGAAAAAAGGCGACAAAACCAGTGCGGCAATGCCTGCAAAATAGGCAATAACCCACGCACCCAGCCCAATCACTGCACCGATAAGTCCAAGAATCAAATGAGCACGCACAGCGGTACGCACAACACCTTGTGTTTCAGGCTCAAGTTTTTTATCGAACCCTTTTTCGTGCGGATTGACCAGCCGAACCTGAGAGGCCTGCAGCCCTGCCGGCTCTGCCATAAGGTCTTCCACGATTGACGCTGCTGCATCATGAGAGTCAACGATTACCGCGAACTTGGTTGTGGCGCGCTCGCCGAAAAGTGCCTGCCATGCCATCTCACACCTCCGAATTTATTGGTGAATGTCAATGACCGGCAAGTGTCATACCTGCTCGATAAAGTGCTCCTCAAGAAAATCCAGAAAACCGCGTACCGCCGGTATCATGCCCCGTCGGGAACTGAACACCGCATGGACAATGCCAGGCTTAGGCGCCCAACCTGGCAGCACCAACACCAGGCGACCACTGGCGATTTCTTCATGGCACTGGTAATCAGGCAGCAACCCCACTCCCGCCCCGCTCAACACCGCAAACTTGAGCGTCTGCAGGTCATCAGCGACGTAACGCGGTCGATGAGTGACCCGATACTGAGCGCCATTTGGCCCAGCCAGATCCCACACCGCGCGGCCCTCATTGGCTGACATGGCGACGGAATCAAGCAGACTCAAGTCGCTGGGTTGCTCAGGCTTGCCCTGGCGCGCGAGCTGCTCGGGGCTGGCGAGCAACACGGTTTGCGACAGCCCCAGGCGCTTTACAACCAGGCTACCGCTTTCAGCCAGAGACGGGCGCACTCGCAATGCAATATCGATGCCCTCGTCCACGACATCGACCACGCGGTTGGTCACCTGCAAATGTACATGCACGTGAGGATAAGCAGCCAGAAAGTCGGGCATACGCTCACCGACCATGGTTTGAGCAAGAGTTACCGGGCAGCTTACGCGGATAACACCACGAGGCTCGGATTGCATAGAAGCCACCGCAGCGGCAGCAGCTTCAGCCTCTTCCCGCATGGCCGTGCAATGCCGCAGATAGAGTTCACCGGCCGTTGTCAGTGACAGCTTGCGCGTGGTGCGCTGCAGAAGCCGGACGCCAAGCTGGCCTTCCAGCCGGGCTATTCGACGGGAAAGCCTTGACGTGGGAATACCAAGTGTTCGCCCGGCCGCCGCAAAACTGCCCTGTTCCACGATCTCAGTGAAATACATCATGTCGTTCAGGTCTTGCATACTCGTCACCCTTCATGCGCGTACAGCCAGCCACCCAGCCTTCATTACCATCAAGAATAGAACAATCTATCGCATTTACTGGTACTTATCATTAAAACAACATGAATGCATACTAGCTCCATGTTCTTCTCAATGAGAACTCAAAACACGTTACGCACCGTGGCCTCACCCTTATGACACAGCGGCGCCACTGGCCTGTACATACATCAACAGATACGGAGTACCTATGAAGCTATTACACGTCGATTCCAGCATTAACGGCATTACTTCCAACTCACGAAAACTGAGCCAGACCGTTGTGACTCAGTGGCTGGCCACTCACCCTGCAACACAGGTTGACTACCTGGACCTTGCTAACGAAACGCCCAACCATCTTTCCCGCCACGCGTTGGGCTTTCGGTTGCCGCCCTCCGACGCAACCCTGAGTCAGGAACAGAAGCATGAAAACCATGTTTCTGAAACACTGGTTAGTCAATTTCTGGAAGCCGACGTCATCGTAGTGGGTGTGCCACTTTATAACTTTTCTATCCCCAGCCAGCTAAAAGCGTGGATAGACCGGCTGGCGCAGGCAGGCCGCACCTTCCGTTATACGGAAAACGGACCCGTCGGGCTGGCAGGTGACAAGACAATTATCGTTGCACTCACACGCGGAGGGGTATATTCGAACAGCGAAGCTGGCCAGGCCATGGAGCATCAAGAATCTTATCTGAAAACGATATTCGGCTTTTTTGGGGTGACTGACATACGCATCATTCGTGCGGAAGGCACCGACCTGGGGCCCGACAGCCGGGCAAAAGCCATAGAGCAGGCCATCATGGCCATAGACAAGGTCGTAGCGCTGCCCCTGACTGTCGAAAAAGATACCGTCGCAGCCTGACGCTCTGACGGCCCTGCACGTGAGGCGCGCCAATGCGCACCCTCTCAGGCAGGGCTGGATGGCTATTCATCTGCCCGTGCCTTTTGCGACGTGTGCAGTGCTTACGTGTCAGACTTTATTGTCGCCCGCGCTCTTCACCCTACAGCCGGCAGCGCGATCAAAGATGCGCGTCGATGGGCGCTTGTCTTTGAACCAACGACCGATCTTGGCAGCATTGGTAATGCGCCGCTACAGTTTGTCTTTAAGCCAATGCCCAAGCTTTGAGGCTTTGGTATCAAGATAGCTTTCGTTATAAGGGTTGCGGTTGACGCGCAGCGGGATGCGTTCTGCGACCTTAATGCCGATTTTTTCCATCGCAGCCACCTTGCGCGGGTTGTTGGTCATTAAACGCAGCGATGTAATACCGCAATGGTCGAGCATGGGCCGCGCCAGGTCGTAACGTCGCATATCGGCCGGAAAGCCAAGACGCTCATTAGCTTCAACCGTGTCAGCGCCTTGATCCTGCAATTGATATGCACGTATTTTGTTCACCAGACCAATACCCCGACCCTCTTGACGCAAGTACAGCAACGCCCCCCGCCCTTCTTGCGCAATGGCCTGCATGGCAGTCTGTAACTGCGCGCCGCAGTCGCAACGCTGGCTAAACAGCGCATCACCCGTCAAACATTCAGAATGCACGCGCGTCAGCACCGACTCACCGTTGCTGACGTCACCCAGCGTAAGCAGCAAATGCTCTTTAGCAGTGGCAGGGTCAACAAAAATATGGATCTGGAAAACGGCCCATGGCGTTGGAAGCTTGCTGCTGGCAATGTAGTCGAGACTATAAGCAGCGGCCATATCGCTGGCAGCAGCAGGATGTTGTTGGTTGGAAAGATGAGAATCTTTGCCAGAAGTCGGCGGCATAAACAACCTCAAATGGAAAGCACGCAAGCTTAACACCGTGCGTGCCTGTATGCGTCGCCCAGTGGCGATGCCCCATAATACTTCCTGCTTGCCCACCCGACCCGCAAAACCCGGAAAACAACGCGTTCAGATTAGCTGCACCGATGGCCTCTGCATGAAAGAAGAGGCCATCACAGCTTAAACTTTTACGCCCAGGTACTTCTGAATGGTATCCGTATCACCTTGCAGCTGCGCCGGTGTACCTTCATACACCATATTGCCATTATTAATAATGTAACAGCGGTCCGCGAGCGACAACGCCGCCCTGACATTCTGTTCTACCAGAATAATCGTGTGACCACTTTTTGCCAATTTGCGACACACCTCGATCAAGTCTTGCACAATCAGGGGTGCCAACCCTTCAAAAGGCTCATCCAGCATAATAATGTTGGCATTGCGAATCATGGCCCGTGCAATGGCCACCATTTGCTGCTCCCCACCTGAAAGCTGTTTGCCCTTGTTGCGCCGCCGCTCGGCCAGCCTTGGAAACGTCTCATAAATCTCTTCAAGCGTACGAGCAGGCTTGGCCGTCATCGCAGCCAGTTGCAGGTTCTCCTGAACAGTAATTTGCCCGAACACGCGCCGTTCCTCTGGCACGAGCTGGATGCCGCGACGAGCAAGCTGAAACGGCGGCAGCTTCTGCACTTGCGTACCCTGATGCCGGATCACGCCGCTCTTGGGCTGAATCATGCCCATGAGCGTTTTTAGCGTGGTGCTCTTGCCTGCGCCGTTGCGACCCAGCAATGCCACCACCTCGTTTTCTTCTACACGCATGGAGACATCAAACAGAATATGTGAGTCACCGTAGAAGCTATTGATTTTTTCGACTTCAAGCAGACTCATGGTCGTCCATCCCTCCGAGATAGGCAGACTGCACTGCCGGGTTGGTCCGGATCTCGTCCGGTGTGCCTTCGGCAAGCTTGCGTCCTTCATACAGCACAGTGATGCGTTCAGCCAGTTCAAACATGGCATCCATGTCATGCTCGACAATTACCATACTGCGTCCTTTACGTATCGATTTAAGCAAGGCCACAACGTGCACCCGCTCCTCAGGCCCCAGCCCAGCCAGCGGCTCATCAAACAGCAATACATTGGCCCCGGTTGACAGCGCAAGCCCGATCTCCAGTCGCCGTTTTTCTCCGTATGAAAGCTCGGAAACTACTGAGTCTGCCTGCCTGCTCAGATCAACGAGTTCTATGGCGGCATTGACCTGTTCATCCATTCCTTGCGCGTCATGCAGCCCGCGCAACATGTCAAGGCGAAACTTTCCACGCTGGCGCGCAAGCACGGCGATCATCACGTTCTGTCGCACTGACAGCGCCTCGAACAACTGGTTGATCTGATAGCTCTTGCTCATGCCAAGCTGACACACAGCCGTTACTCCGATACCGGTAATTTCCTGTCCGCGAAAAAATACCTGGCCAGACGTCGTGGCAAGTTCCCCCGCCAGCATGGCGAAAAACGTGGACTTGCCTGCGCCGTTGGGCCCGATCACACCACGCATTTCACCTTCAGAAAGCGAGAATGTCACATCACCCACCGCCGTCAGACCGCCATACTGTTTGGTAATGCCCCGCGCTTCCAGCACCGGCATGCCGCGGCGGCTGCCATCGATGGGCGGCACGATGTCAAGTTGAGCAATGGCTTGCGTATCTGCCTCGTAGTCTACGATTTCCTTTCGCGAGTTGCGGCGTCGCATCCAATCAAGAATACCCCCCGCAACACCGTGCCTGAACACCGTCACAAGCACAACAAACACAATGCCGAGTATCAGCTTCCAGTAAGCACCAATATTGGCCACTTGCTGCAGGCCTTCGTACAGATAGAGCCAGATCGTGGCGCCCAGCAGAGGCCCCAAAAGCGTACCAGCGCCGCCCATGACCGTCTGGATCACCAACTGGGCCGAGGTATCGAGCGAGAATGCATCGGGGGGCATATAAGACTGAAACACCCCCAGCAACCCACCCGCCAGCCCGCTATAGGCCGCTGCGATGACAAATACGGTCAGCTTGTAGCTGCTGATCTTGTGCCCGAGCGCCAACGCACGGCGAGGGTTGCCGCGTACAGCCTTCAACACGGCGCCAAAGGGCGAGCGCACAATTCGACGTGCAATGAAGTAACCAATGAAAAAGAAAATCGCCACAAACCAGTACATAGGCCATCCACTACTGATATGGATGGTAGTAAAGCCCAGCTCAATTTCCGGTGGAGGAACACCTGCAATTCCGTTCTCGCCACCCGTGTACTGCTTGAATGCCGAGTTCTCGAGAAAATAAAACATCTCGCCAAATGCCAAAGTGCTCATGGCAAAGTAAATGCCTGTGCGCCTGAGCGTGAGATACCCTATGACCACACCCGCCATTGCTGCCGCCAACACGCCGATGAGCAGGGCCAGCAGCATGTGCGGCACAATACCGGACGTCAGCAAATAAGCCGCGACAAAGCCGCCTGTGCCATAAAACGCCGACTGCCCGAATGACAGCAGGCCGGTATAGCCGAACAACAAGTCAAAACCCAGGCCAAACAGCCCCCAGATCAGAATGCGTGTCAGCAGGTCGGCGCTCATGCCCAAGTGAGGCAAAACGAATGGGGCCGCGAGCAGACACAGAGCCACAATCAATTCAGGCAGGAGCCTGCGACCAACAGAAGAGTGATGCGTGTTCATTCGCGTCCCTCCTGTCCCATCAGACCTTGTGGACGGAACACCAGAACCAGAGCCATCGCCACAAACAGCATGACATGAGAGTAAGCGGGGTTAAATATGGATGTCAGACTCAAAATTTGACCCGCAATAATGCCGCCCACAATTGCTCCCGGAAATGACCCGACGCCACCTATGACGACAACAACAAACGAGTCGACCAAAACCCTGCTGCCCATATCGGGCGACAGCGTCACAATGGGTGAGTCGATGACACCGGCGTACCCGGCAGCCATTGCGCCCAGACCAAACACCAGCAGAAAAGTACGCTTCACATTAATGCCCAGCACACTCACCATTTGCGCATCTTCAATGCCTGCGCGAACGATGAGACCAAGGCTGGTGCGATAAAGCACAAAATAAAGTGCAGCCAACGTACCCGTCGCAATCACCAAGGCCTGCAGACGGTACAGTGGGTATATCAGTGACCCGATATGGGCAATGCCTTGCCCCCATTGAGGCGTCGGCATAGACAGGCTGATACCGCCGTAAATAGACCGCACGATTTCGACCAGAATGATGCCGATTCCAAACGTCACCAGAATCTGGTCTTCAGGCGGCCGGCTGTAATACATACGCATAAGTCCACGCTCGATGATCAGTCCTATGACCAGCGAAACCAGCGACCCTATGACAACGGCGGCAACAAACGACTCCGTCAATCCATAGGCCGAGTAGCCAGCATAGGCACCGACCACCAGCATGGCACCGTGCGCAAAATTGACCACGCCAAGCGTGCCGTAGATGATGGTCAGGCCCGTACTGATGAGCGCCAACAGCAACCCCATGGCCAGGCCATTGAACAGTTGCGATAAAAACAACGACATGCTCGGCATGCAGGTCTCCTCCTTTTTTTGTCTCAGTGATGTGTCAGGCAATCAAGGCAGCGATACTAGGTGTAGTCACCCAGCTTGCAGCCCAGCACGCCAAGCGCTGGCAGTGCCTTACGTCCATCCACCACTTCGACGATCTCGAAGTAATCGTCGTCGTTCTTCATGTCTGCCTTCTTTTTCCCTTTCACAATGGGAAAATTGATGACGCCCTGGTGGTCTTCGGCACGGAAGGTCACATCTCCGACTGGGCCTTGCCTGACAACTCCTGCCTCATAGGCCTTGATGACATCTGGAGGGTAAAACGAACCAGCACGCTCCACCGCATCGGCCCACAGCACAGTGGTCAGGTAAGCGATGTAGGCCGAATCACGTGGCTTGGCTTTGTACTTTGCTTCAAAAGCCGTCACAAAATCCTTGGCGACAGGGTATTGGTCTTGCAAAGTCCACCAGAAGCCTGTTGCGCCATAAACCCCTTGCATCACGTCAGCACCCACCTCTTTTTCCAGAAATGCCGACATATACGGAACCACGATATTCATCTTCTCAAGCAGGCCAAATTGCTTGGCTTGTTTGATGGAATTGGCCGCATCAGCGCCATACGCGATCACCACCAGGGTGTCAGCGTCACTATTGGCGATATTGATCAGGAAGGAGCTGTAATCCTTGGCACCCAAAGGATGGACCTGCTCACCCACCGTTTTCCAGCCTTCCTTCTCGGTAAACTCGACCATCGAGTCATAGGTGGTATGGCCATAGGTGTAATCAGGCACCAGATAAATAGCCTTGCGGTCTTTGCCCAGGTTCTTTGCAAGTACAGGCGCAATCGCCTTGCATGCCGGGTAGGCGTAATAGCACAGCCTGAAACCATAGCGCTGGCAATCAACCCCGGTTGTTTCGTTTGATCCGCTGATGGCAGGAAGATAAATTGTGCGTTCGCGATTGCACACTTTTTGCAGAGCAATTGCCACAGCACTGCTGGTGCTACCCGAAATCATCATGGCTTTGTTGTCATGAATGAAACGCGTGGCGGCCTGCACGGCGGTATTGGGTTTAGTTTCGGCATCTGCCACACCAAACTCAATTTTTTTGCCCAGCACCCCTTTTTTGGTTAATGGCGATATTTTCTTTACCTGTTCAGCACCAGCATTTAACTGTTCAACCGCCAGCTCATACCCCTTCTGCTGATCGGCGCCTTGTGCCGAATATGGCCCGGTAATATCCAGTGTCAGGCCTATGTAGACCGTATCACCCTCTACGCCCCCCGGGAAATTGCCAATTGGTTTTTTCTCCTGGTCAGCGGCCAATGCCATACCCGGTACGCCCGGAAGTAAACTGCCTGCAGCACCTGCAGCACCCAGCTTCAACATGGCGCGGCGGTCTACACCGCTCTGAGTCTTTCCTGTCTTGGTCTTATCCATCTGAACGTCTCCTGGTTAATATATGCCTTTCGGCTTGGTTCTCATAAGCTGGTCTATGCCAACCCTGTCATCCCGATTTCGGCTTTTGCCTTTGAGTCTGTGTCGCGCCCCCATTTCACTATTCGCGCACTTTCGGGCTTTGCATAAGAAATAACGCCTGAAACTTACGTACAACTTACGTACGCTTCGTTACTTTGTGAAAAACGTGAACTAAATAATGAAAACCTGGATTTTTCTACTCAGCCTGCTGGCTGTCGCTCTGTCATGGCGGCTGGGCACACGCGCACGACGCGATGGTCAATTGACGCTCGCGCAAAAAATAAAAATTCTGGGAAAAAGCCTGATGGCTGGCGTGGTGGTGTATTTCGTGCTGATCGGCCTGGCACTGCTGTATTTAATGCTGACCAACTAACCCGGCCGACTGAATGACAGGCAAAGGGCGCCCTCAAAAGGGCTGCCAGGCAAGCAAAAAGAGTGGCAGGCAAATATTTATAATTTTGCTACTGGTCGAAAAAACATAAAATGTAATACAATTTACAAAAACAGCGCTTTCCGCAAGTTCTGTAACGTGTTAATGCTCGCTTGCCGCGAAAAAGGTTTCGATATGCACGTTCTTTTGCGTCAACTCCTGTCCATTGTTGCATTGCTTTGCGCAAGCAACGCAACGGCCAGCGCGCCTGCCACCTGGCCTGCCAGCCCGTCTCTGCTTGAGCTGTACACAACCTATGGCATCGTAAGCATAGATACCAGCGAATACGTGTACGAGTCGCGTCTGCTCATTAACGGCTACGAGGTTGACCCAACCATCCGCGGCAGGCTAAATATCAGTTATGCATTTAACCTACCCACTTCCGGTGCAGCACTTGTTTCCATCGATACCGGTAATGACGTATGCCCCATCTCATACCGATGGGTAATACTTGATCAGGCAGGCTATACGCTGTCACCCGCGTTTGGTTCTTGCTCCGGGCAAATTCTGGTTTCAGCCACACGCACCCAATTCACCCTGAAA
This sequence comes from Alcaligenaceae bacterium, assembly GCA_013416395.1. Classification (GTDB taxonomy): domain Bacteria; phylum Pseudomonadota; class Gammaproteobacteria; order Burkholderiales; family Burkholderiaceae_B; genus Allopusillimonas. The sequence continues at coordinate 60,383 of JACCEP010000016.1, read as the reverse complement.
ACCCCCAGCCCTCAAAAGCCGGATAAAATCGATGTATACACGTATGATGGTAAAACCATCAAACATACCGTCGCTTCCCTTAAACCGTGAGCACACGCATTGACTACATCCGAAACAAAAACCTGGGGTTTTCTCCATCCTGAATGCCATGGCCGCAACGCACTCATGTTTTTCAGCTGGGATCTGGCACGCACAATCGAAGAGCAGTTTACGCTTCATGCCAGCGCACCCATTGACATGCGGGTCTACGAAGCCCAAAAGGCAGTAAACCGTCTGCTAAACCAGTATGTGCAAATCCAGGCTAACCCTGAGGCCTTCGCAGGCCAAAGCATTACGTTGCATATCGAGCACGACGAAAACGATCCCGAAAAATCCATACTGGCACTGCACACTTCGCCCCATCTTGAACAGCTTATTCTTGAGGTACAAGAAGAACAGGCCAATCAACGCATCAACTAACATGAACTCCCCTTACGACTCTGTACGGGTTTGGGATCTTCCCACCCGCATTTTTCATTGGGCGCTGGTCGTGTGCGTGGTGGGCGCCTACGTCACCATCAAGCTTGGCGGCCTGTGGATGGACTGGCACACGCGCTTTGGCCTGACGGCTTTGGGGCTGATTATTTTTCGGCTGACCTGGGGTATTGTTGGCCCTCACTATGCAAGGTTTACCCAGTTTGTACGGGGGCCACAGAAGCTCATCGGCTATCTGCGAGGGCGTTACAACAGCGTGGCCGGCCACAACCCCCTGGGTGCGCTGTCAGTCATGGCACTTTTGTTATTTATCGGGTTTCAGGCAGTCAGCGGGTTATTTGCCAACGATGACATTTTTACAGCTGGCCCTCTGGCCTATATTGACAGCCAATGGTCAAGCAGGCTTACCTATTTGCACAAGCTGAACGAATGGGTATTGCTCGGCATCGTGGGGCTTCATATCGTTGCCATAGCCTGGTATCAATTCATCAAACGCAAAAACATTATCTCTCCCATGATCCACGGAGACGCCCTCGTGGCACCCACCCATCAGGTGGTCAGTGCGCAAGACAACTGGAAGGTTCGTCTTAAGGCGCTGCTGTTGGCTGTCGCCATTGCAGCCCTGGTATGGTGGATATCGAATATGGCACCCACCGATAATGTTTCATCGTTTATGTAAGCGATTAAACAGGTGCGCGCGCACACACTTATCTCCACAAACTGTGAACCGTACGCGCCACCAAAATCTTACCGCCACAAACTGTGAACGGTATGCATCCCAACAAACTTATCCCCACAAACTGTGAACAAGTCTTGGGATAACGTTGTGACAGTTTATGCAAACGCACTAAGCACGCGGTTTCGCACACTGTGAGCACTTGTGCGGCACATTGTGTCAGTGCAAGATAAGCCAGCTAACCGCCAAACCCGCCTCGACCAAAGCAGTCAAAAGAGATACGGCATAAAAACCGCTGAAATGCAGCGTGCAGTTTTGCCGGCGAAGTGGTGGCCAGAAGGATGAGCCCGAGTAAAAAAAAGGCACCACCAGCCAGAATAGCCAGGGACGTAAACACTACCGATACGAGTATCAATAAGTCGCTCATGCCAGTCTCCCACATGGTTACTCTGATTCTATGTCATATTTGCGATGACGACGAGAGGCTCAGTGCGTCAAGGCAGCGCTCACTGCTTACGGGGCCAGCAAGTTAAGCCCTGTGCGCCGCACAAACTCATCGTAGCTAATTGGCGACCCCGCCTTGACACCCAGGCTGTTGGCCTGCCAGTGCACCCATGTGCGACCGCTGGTGGCGTCGTGTACCACCTTATAGAGGTAATCAGGCACGGCCACCCCCCCATCTCCGATCGTCTGACGCTTTGCGCTGTAAACAGGGCCGGTAAAAATATAAACATCACCCGCTGCGCGCATGACATACTTACGCGTGGCCTGTTCAATGCTATTCCAAGCTCCTGCATTATGCTGCTGGTTCTGAGGAACCATATTGGCAAGCGAAAAGCTCTGCGCCATCGCCTCTGGGTTGTGCATATCCCCGGCTGGTGCCATATGCCCACGTGAATAGCCCGAACCGCGATAATCTGCCAACGCGGCGCGCTCAGCAGCAGGCAATCGCGCTTCTGCATAAAACCGGTCGGTTCTCTGCACCAACTTGCTGCTGGCCAGCATCTGACGGTTCAAGCGCTGAACAACAAACACCGGGGTCTTGGTCTTGCCACTATGCAAAATCGCAAAAGAAGAAAAACAGAGCTCTCGCAACGCCTGACCCGTCGGAACAACCGGCGCATGCCCGCTAGGGAAAAACTGCTGACACTGTGAAAAATGCGTCTGGACTTGGGCACCCACAGGTAGCACGCGCGGCGCCACCTGCTCTCGACCTGGAACCGAGAGCTTTGCGAGGACATACTCTACATTTACGTAATCACGCCACTGAGGATGCAACGCATAGGTTGCCGCACTGAACGAAGTGATTGCGGAAACACAGACTATCCGAAAAAATCGCCAAGATTGCCCTGTGTGTGCTTTGCGAGATGATGGCGTGGCCGTTGAACGTTTCTTGCGTGGGGTTGTTTTTTTCTTGCTCGCCATACTGCTTATATAAGGGGACTGCGAAATGACCCCATAATGCGGCCGATGATCGCCCTATTGTAAGCAATGGCTTAAAGCCCGCTGCGTGAAGCATCCCAGAAACTTAAATATTTGCCAAAATACAGAAGAAACCAAAGCGAGGCGGCGTCTCTGACGCGACGTGATGCCCCGCTCTATTGCCAGATATTAAGCCGCAGCAGCACGCTGAAATACGCTGGCAGGCAACAGGCTTGCGGCGGCCTCATCCAGAATTATTCTCGCCCGAGGATGCCGTTTTAATACGGTGAAAGGAATGGTCTCAGTGACATCACTCTCAAAATATTTGGCCAAAATTGGCGCCTTATTTTCTCCCGTCGCGACCAATAAAATTTCACGCGCATCGGTAATGTCTTTCATACCCATGGTAATGGCAGACCCAGGCACCATTTCATCTTCAGCAAAAAACCGGCTGTTGTCGATGCGTGTGCGCTCAGAGAGCTCGACCACATGACAGCGACTGTCGAAAGACGTACCAGGCTCATTGAAACCAATATGCCCGTTGCTGCCTACCCCCAGCAATTGCAGGTCTATACCCCCGTGCTGCTGCATCCTGGCGGAATAGTCACGACAATGTTCTTCCAGACTTTCAGCCAACCCGTCTGGCAAGTGCAGTCTTGCTTTATTGAAACCCAGATGCCCGAACAAATGCTCGCGCATATAGGCAGCATAGCTTTGTGAGTGATCAACCCCCAACCCTACGTACTCATCCAGATTAAACGTAGTGAGTCGTGATACATCCAACTGCAGTTGACGGGTTTTTTCTATGAAACGCGCATAAATCGGCTCCATAGTTCCGCCTGTTGCAGCCCCCAGGACCGCGTTGGGCTTGCTTTTAACCGTATTAATCAGCGTGGAGCTGACGTAATCGGCAACAGTAGAGGTGTCAGGAAAAACAAGAAACATAAATTATGACCATGCCGTTGCCTGACCGCAGCATCCAACATTAAAGGGTAGTTGTAAAAATGCCTTGAATCGTAGCATGGCTTATTGTTTCTGCGCGTAAAACTTTGTGGTTAATTAACAGGGAAAATCAATTGATTATCGACGTACCGTAGCCACCTTGTATCCAAAATCATTTAAGTCAACATGATTAGGCCGACGAAAACGAACGCTATACGGCAACATTGCTATGAGTACACAACGCGCACATATAAATGGCGGTGGAGCAAATAGAAAAGCCCCGAAGAGTTATTCTCTTGGGGCTTGGTGTGGCCACTCTGCAACACGGGCTGGCTCTGTAAAGTAACCGGAAGCCAGCAGGAAGCATTATGCGACCTTACACGCTTCTTCACAACGATCAGCGCAATCAAACGGCAACCGGCACCTGATTCGATGCATCCATCCTACTATCTTTGGCAGTTCAACATTAGCAATGGCGAGCAATGCTACGAGAAACATAGCCCCACCGGCAAGAACGGCGAACGTGGTAAGCAAGACCGATGGTAGTAAATCGCTCATATCAGTCTCCTAGTGTTAACCCTTAGTATACAAAATAACTTACGTATCGTAAAGAGTTACACAATCACGCTATTTACGCCGCTTAAGCGTATTATCAAACGTTTTTTGTCAGTCAGCTGTAGCGAGACAATGCCAGCGCTGGCCGCGACCATACACCTGAACAATGCACAACCAATACCAGAACACAATACGGCAAATAACGACAGCGTCTGTCACCTGTCGCGCACAACTATCTTGGCCGTCGTGTTGCCTCATACCTTGGCCGGTGCACTGACTCATCCGCTTTCCTACTCGCGCTGAACAGTCACCGTTGGATCTTGCCCTGAACTTATCCCCAGAACCTGGGGATAACCCTAGGGACAATTCAATGACAGATCACGCAAACACACTGAATCAGCCAGTGTAGGGTTCCGTGAGTGATTCGTTGGCATCTCTCAAAATATCGATAGACACTTGCCCCCCCGCTTCAGTGCTCAGCTTGTCAACGCGAACGTGACTATGCCCTATGGGACTTTTTTGCATATAGGCCAGTCACGACATCGCGGAGGCCATACGCCAGACACAACAACAACAACAACAACAACAACAACAACAACAACAACAACAACAACAACAACAACAACAGCACACCATACGGACAAGTTAAGCCGACACCGCGTTATGCTTTGCCAACTGCTAAGCTAGCAGACATGAACGACGACATTCCTTCTGACCAGGGATGCGAGCCTGGGCGCTGATTAACTCCAGCGTCTCGTGCCAAAGCATAAACTTAAGAGACTTTATATGACCGCCGTTATTTTTGACACTGAAACCACCGGCACGGCCGAACCACAAATTATCGAAGCAGCCTGGCTGCGACTGGATTCACCTGCCACTCTGAACGTTACCGAACAGTTCGAGCAACGCTACCGCCCATCCCAACGTATTACCTTGGGCGCCCTTGCTGTCCACCATATTTATGATGAAGAGCTGGTCGACTGCCCATTACATACAGACTTCAGGCTACCGTCCGACGTGCAATACATCATTGGGCACAACGTAGATTATGACTGGAAAGTCGCCGGGCAACCCGACGTGAAACGCATCTGCACGCTGGCACTTGCCCGCCGTTACTACCCTGACGCTGACAGCCATAGCCAGTCAGCCATGATTTATTTGATCGACAGGCCAAACGCCAGAAACTTGCTGCGAGCAGCACACTCCGCCTTGGCAGACACCCAGAACTGCCGGTCGCTACTGGCCAATCTAATTAACCTTGCAGGTCCGGTGGCAGATTGGGAGGCGTTATGGCAGCTTTCAGAACAGGCCCGCATCCCGAAAGTCATGACGTTTGGCAAACACAAGGGAATGCCCATCGCTGACGTACCCGCAGACTACAAGGCATGGCTATTGCGCCAGCCTGACGTTGACCCGTACTTGCAGGCGGCGCTGCGACGCTAGGCACGCTCGACGCCAAGTTCGCCTCAAACTTATCCCCAGAACCTGGGGATAACCCTAGGGATAATTCAATGACAGATCACGAGAACGCAATAAACCCGCCAGTCTAGGGTAGCGTGGGCGAATCTTTGGCAATCTCCTCCCTGGCCAGACTCCAGGTGGAATCTGGGTTGTAGCTGGCGATGACTTTGGCTACCTCGTCAGACTTCTCGCCCAAATCCTTCTGATAGACCACACCATAGCGATTGACAATAAAAGACATGACGCCCGTCTTGCCATAGTGAACCGGAACTGCGAGCGCTGCAAACCCACCAATCAAGTTGCCATTAATCATATAGTCGTAGGCCCCACCAGGGGCTGCAGCCCCCTGACTGGTCAGCATGCGATAGGTGTAGCCGTAGTAGCTGGTGGCAGCCTTGGTGTCTACGTCCTTCAACATCGGGCCCAGTGGGCTTTGTGGTTCGCCCTGGGCCGCATCCCAGTACAAACCATCGTGTTTCCCGCTGGTACTCAGGAATCTCTGCGCATAAGCCCGAACGTTTGACCCATCACGCGGGACTTCTTCATACTCGCGTTGCAGAAGCGGTAGCTCTTCAAGCACAGTCATGGTCATCAACTCATTGAGACCAATTCGGCGATTGGTCAGCTCTTCGGCACCAGCGACGCTGTCAAACGACCAGCGCTCGCCTTTGCGAACCAATGGCACTGGATACACAAAGGCATCTGGGCCAATGATCAACCAGGCACTATCGGGCGAGCTTTCCTGAATCAGCAAAACCTTGTTGGCGGCGTCGACAAACCGATCTCGAGTTGCTGCGATGCCGGGATCGCTACCCTTTTGTTCGATCTCCGCACTGTCCTTGCCGAGGATCGCGGCCATCGCATCATTGTCATTTGCGCCGGCCGCTTCAATTAAGGCATGGGCCGCTTCATCAGGCGTACCAAAATCCTGCTGTGCGCTTGCGGCGAAAACCGCCGTGAGCGGAACGAGCAAGACAAGCATTGCAGTGAGGCTGGCAAAGCGAAGGGAGCGTTGTGGCTTTTTCATGTGATTGGAATCCTAAGTAGAGGCTGGGAGCTAAATCGCACGGATATCAGCGCCTGTGCCCACCGTCACCTCGATGTCCGCCACCGCTACGACTCATGTTGCCTCGCTGGCTGGCTGCACGTGACTGCTGACCGGACATGCCACCATAGGAACTGGCCTGCGGCGATGCGGAGCGCGAAGACGAGTTTCCTGCCGAACGAGAAGCCCCCGATGCGGACGGCCGCGACCCTGTACTGTTCGAGAGACGTGTCGTATCTGATGAGGAGGAATGCGATCCGGTACTGCTCGATGGACGTGCCGCTGGCCGTGTGGTTGGCGTGAAGCTGCTACTCCCAGTACTCGCAACGGCCCGGTTGCCCTTGCCTGCATCTGGGCGACTACCTGTTTCAGCCCGATTGACCTTGCCTACATCCGAGCGATTTCCTGCTTCGACCCGATTGCCCTTGCCTGCTTCTGAGCGACTTCCTGCTTCGGCCCGATTACCCTTGCCTGCATCTGAGCGACCCGAAGCACCCACTTGATTGGCGCCCTTAACCGCGCTGTTGTGATCGATATTAGGTTTGAAGCCAGCATCGCCAGGTCGCGCTGAGTTGCCGTAGCCAGTATGCTTGGGGCTCCATGTGCCCGATTCACCACCATACCGATTGATATTAGTGTTTCGGTTGATAGTGGTGTTTCGATCAATATTGATATTGGTATTTGAATGCCAGTTATTGCCCCAGCCGATGCCACCGGTGTGCCAATTAAAAGCCCAGGCGGTGGTCGCCCCCCAGAAGAACCCGCTGGCAAAGGTATAGCCTGGAGGGTAAGGGTAATAATAAACAGGATACGGAGTCGGCCAATAATTCCAGGTCGGGGACGTGGAGGCGTAGATGACAGTGGTCGGCTCGTACCGCGGCACGTAGATGACATCGGGCTTGGCAGGTTCAATAATGATTGTCTGGTTATTGACCTCGATCTTCTGCTTGCTATCGCTTTTCAAATTACCTGCAGAATAGGCCATCATGCGGAATCGTTGCACGGCATCCATTACCGCTTCTTGGTCGTCATACACGGCTTCGCCGAGCCTTTGGGTCCAGTCCAGATCAGCATTCATCTGATCAATGATCTCGGGATAATTAAGCAGATTCCGCACCGGCTCACTCAAAGAGTCTGGTGGTTGGGGGTTCTTCTGCCCCTTGGCTTGCTTGAGGAACCGCTGGGCCTGAACGATTTCTAATGGAACCGTCGATGCTGGCAAGATTAATGCCAGCAAGTCGTCAGGATACAGCGCAATGCGCCCAACCAGATCGCCGAGCTGCGCATCCGTCAGACCGGACATGGCATTGGCCGAACCCGAAGCAGTGTTGGCCGAGGAGTTTTCCGTCTGGCCCTGGGCGACAGATAAAGGTGCCGTAACCAGGGCAACTACCCCGGTAAACACCACAGACAGCGTTGCAGCGATAACAGATCGCGCCATGGCGGATCCTCCTTCGAGGGATAGCATAAAGAACGGTCGACCTATTACTGATAGTCGCGAGAGTCCGCTTCTTTGCGGGTTACAGTGCGGCTGTTTCACGATTATTGAAAAACAGCATCACCAGCCATGTGCCATGATAACGGCGAAGCAATTAAATATCAGCCTATTTTGAGTCCGTGGAAGCCAACCACTCGTTTACCCGTAACAGCCGAAATATTTTGACTGTACCAATGGCGTCGAGAAATAGCGTCTCCACCTGCACAGACACAGCCCCCCCATTGCTCACGGCGATGTTCGCCTCATTGAAGAGCGAGCTATACAGACACTTGCACATCGACGTATTATTCTTGAATTGGCATACCCCGCACTCACAACCCGCCCACGAACGAACCATCGGTATGTCAGGGCCCGCTACGTTTGATTTAAGCTGCAGTTATTGCCGTGTGCTGGCGATCTGCTGCAACAATCCATTAATTCAAAGGCGCGGCTGGTTTTCAACCCATTCTTACGAGCAAGTAGGAGTAACAGGGTTATGACGCAAACCACACCCGCCGCTGCGCGAGCGACACAGCAGCTCTGGAATAAAGACTTCTTACTGGCGAGTTTCGCGTTTCTCGTGGTAATGATAGGTACCACATTACCGACATCACTCTATCCGCTCTATCGACACCAATTTTCCCTCTCAGAGATGATGATTACCGTCATCTACGGGGTATACGCCGGCGGTACAATTGCAGCCCTCATCGTCGCCGGGAGTTGGTCTGACCAGCTAGGACGCCGCGTCATCATGTTCACGGCGCTGGCGTTTTCCGCAGTCAGTGGGTTTATATTTTTGCTCGACCTGAATCTGGCTTCACTGTTGCTGGGGCGCGTGCTATCAGGCATTTCGGCCGGCCTCGCGACAGGTACGGCCACCGTCATGGTGATTGAGCTTGCCCCAGACAACCGCAGAGGCATCGCAACACTGATCGCAACGGCCGTCAATATGGGTGGACTCGGCCTCGGCCCGTTGCTCAGCGGCATTCTCGCCCAATATGCGCCATGGCCAATGCATCTGGTTTTCATCGTCCATCTAGTGTTAATCGTGATTGCTGTCGGAGGATTACTGAAGACCCACGAGACGGTTGTCACTGCGAAACAACCACGACTTCATATACAAAGGCTAAGTGTTCCACGAGAGGTCCTCAACGTTTTCATTCCGGCCAGCATCGCGGGTTTCGCGGGGTTCGCCGTGCTTGGCCTCTTCAGCGCCGTGACGCCAGCTTTCTTAGGCAGCATACTCGGCTTGACCAATCTCGCCCTGATCGGGTTCGTGGTATTCATTGTGTTCGCAGCCTCCACACTGGGCCAACTGGCTTTGGAGGTCGTACCATTGAAGCTGGCCCTGCCTGTCGGCTGCCTGGTGCTCGCGGCGGGTGCGTTGCTAGTGGGTACAGCAATTAACGTCGAGTCGCTGAAACTCCTCATTTTGGGTGCGGTTTTGTCCGGTTTGGGTCAAGGGCTTGCATTTCGCGCGGGTCTGGCCAGCGTGGCTGCGGCCTGTCCTGCTGATCGACGCGCAGAGGTCACATCGACCTTCTTTATCGTGCTCTACATTGCCATCTCTATTCCTGTCATTGGCGTCGGCGTCGCAGCTAACGCGCTGGGTTTGCGCCTGGCCGGCACCGGCTTCGCTATCGCTGCTGCGGTGCTCTCGGTAATTGCGTTGCTTATATTACAGTTTCGCAAGCAACCTCGGTTATGAGGGCATCTTTGAGATTACAAACGAGTTTCTCTGTTTCATGAACGCACTCAACGTTCATTTATTGCAGGTTTCCGGCGCCGCTTAATTAAGCCAATACTCACTAAATATAAACACCGCATACCATTTCATCTTCGATATCATCTACTATGCTGCCTGGCGAATTTTCCGCTGACAGACCACAACACTGAGCACCTCATGAAAAAAACCGATCTCGAGAAGCAGAAAGCCTTGAAACTCAAGGGCAAGCTCAATGCTGGCAACCCATTAAACCGTCTTGCCGACGCCGCACCTGCCGTGGATCGTCGCGAGCAACGCCGCCTGGACCAAGCTGCCGGCCTGGTTTCCTTCCCCGTCAAACTGCACCAGCCATTGATTGCGGCCTTAAACGCCAAGGCGCAAGCGGATAGCATCAGCGTCAACGAGCTGGTAAACACGCTGCTGGCCGAGGCGCTGAAGGACTAGTCCGTGCATATTTGGGTCGATGCCGACGCCTGTCCCGTCGTCATCAAAGACATCCTGTATCGGGCGGCACTACGATCGCAGCAACCACTCACCCTAGTAGCCAATCAAATGCTGCGTACGCCGCCATCGCCTTTGATACGGGCCGTCCAGGTGCCGCGAGGGTTCGATGTGGCGGACGACTATATTGTTGAGCGAGCTTGTGCCGGCGATCTGGTCATTACCGCAGACATTCCCCTGGCAAGCGAGGCTCTGCAAAAAGAGGCGCTGGTACTCAGCCCGCGCGGCGAACGCTATACCACCGAGAACATAAGCGAGCGGCTGTCGATACGAGACATGATGGAAGAGTTGCGTAGCGCAGGCGTTGATACAGGCGGGCCCGCGGCTTTCAACCAAGCCGACAGGCGGGCCTTTGCCAACGCTCTAGATCAACTATTGCAAAAGGCGCTTCGGGCAGACGCTGCCAGACAACAACCATAGATAAGCTCAGTACAAGGCTAACGGATTCGTACTGCTCCCATACTTCAGCGCCAGATAGGCTACCATTGGTCAAGCGCATGCATACGCAGTGTCAGCCGCACGCATCGTGCCGAGCCGATCATCCTTATAAGCCAAACCAGTAGAGCCCATCGCAGTGAATGAACTTTCCCCAACCGTACCCGACGACGCCAACGAGGATCTCGAGCCGACCACCCGAACCCACGAAGCCAGGCTGTGGCGAGACGACGGCTGGACCGCGCGCGTTATCAAGAATGAAGACGATGACGGGTGGGCCGTTGAAATGTTCATGGACGGAGAAGATGAACCAGCTTTGGTCGGCCCCTGGACCATGGGACGCGACAAGAAGAACCCCAAGCCGCTCGACTCTGCGGCTTTCATCACGCTGGTGAAGACCGCGTCTGAAGTACTGCGCCGGCACGAGCAGCAATTACACGCCCTGTTGCACAAAAACCTGACCATCGACTCGCAGTCCGGTCGATGGCGCATTGCTCTAGACATCGTCCCCGATGAATACGAACCGTATGCAGAACTGAGCGCCCATGATGACTTAGGCGAAGAGCAGGCACGGGTACGCGTATCGCCAGGTTTCAAACTAACGCGCCAAAGCGCAACGGACTGGGTCACCAACGGCTTCGCGCGACCTGGCTAACGACACGTGCTCAATAGACTTTGTGCACGATAGAGCGGCCGATGGCCGGCTTGGTCATTGTTTGAATATAGCGGGCGATTACACCAAAGAGACCCAAGCCTTTCTACAACCAGGAAGGTCTACACAAAACGCCCACGCTGAGAGTTTCGATGGAAAATACCGTGACGAATTCTTAAACGATAATTGGCTCACGAGTTTGCGTACAGCGCGTGTGCTCATTGAGTCGTAGCGTCTAAAAGGCACTCTTTATCACCCCCCCATCGACCCGCAATGCAGCGCCTGTTGTTGCTGACGAAAGCGGACTGGCGATATAGGCCACCAGAGACGCAACTTCCTGCGGCGACCCAAATCGCTTTATAAGCGAGGTAGGACGGATCTTCTCGAAGAACTCCTTTTCGAATGCTTCAAACGATTTGCCCTCAGCCTTTGCGAGGTTCTCCACAAATTCGCCGACGCCGCGCGATTTTGTCGGGCCCGGCAGCACGCTATTAACGGTGATTCCAGTGCCAGCAACGGCTTCGGCGAGCCCGCGCGAGACTGCAAGCTGCGCTGTTTTCGTCATCCCGTAATGGATCATTTCGACTGGGATCTGCACCGCGCTTTCGCTTGAAATGAAAATAATGCGTCCCCAATTGGCATGTCGCATCGCAGGTAAAAACAGGCGCGCGAGGCGTACTCCACTCAAGACATTGACGTCGAAGAAGCGCTGCCAGTCGGCATCAGAAATATCTTCAAACAGCTTAGGCTCGAAGATGCCCAGGTTATTGACCAGAATCTCTACGTTCGGATAGCGTCGCGCAAGTTCATCGGCCGCAACGGCCGTACTGAGATCGCCTGCAAACCCGTGTATATCGCTACCCGTGTCGGCTTTAAGTTGCGCGACCACGTTATCCACAGATGACTGAGCGCGGCCATTGATGATCACATGGGCACCCTCCTGCGCCAACGTGCTCGCGATAGCCAGACCGATGCCAGCCGTGCTGCCGCTCACCAGCGCAAGTTTGCCTTTAAGATTCAGGTCCATGAGTGGTTTCCTTTAGGTTGATGAAATAGAAGCAGCGACACAGGGCCTTGAACGTCAGATGCCGTCAGGGGGGCACGTGCGTGTAATTGAGACGCCATCATCAACCAGCCAAGCAGTACCGGTAATGATGGCGACTTTTCCCGGCAAGCGTTGTATGTTCAATTTCCTGATCCAATTCACCAACCAGAGCCCTTTATCTTCGTCCATGGAGCTCAATATAGGCTTCAATTCTGATTACAGAAAGGCCTGAAACATGATTTCATTATTCAGTCCCTACGAAAAATTGGGAGCATGCATGGGACGCCAGCGTGCCAACGAGCTCATTCACGTATTGCCTGAGTATCGACGGACTGTTGCTCAGCACTTCTGGACTCTCTGACAATGAATAAGCGAGACTCTTGTGCCATTTGAAGCACTCATAAAACACCGCTTAGGCAGAATAAGGCGAGATTGCCTGAACGTATGCATCAATCAACTGTGACGTATAAACGCTGGACAGCTCCAGACTCTTCGAGTCCAAGCAAACGGGCAACCTTGGTTAGGCCGCCAAGCATTTGAACGATGGATTTTGCGTTCTGCATGGCAAATATAAACAAATTGTTTAATATTTAATCAACAAATCGTGTAACGAAAAATTCGACGAATTGTATATTCTTCTGCAATGAACACGACTGTAATAAACCGAGCACTTCGATGGGCTAAAGAACAAGGTATGAATCAGTCCGCCTTCGCTGCGCGATTGGGGGTGCTTCCTCAGCACGTCACCAACTGGAAGAGTCGGGGGCTGCCCGCCGAGCAATACCAACCCATAGCCTGATGTGGTTCGGTAATGGCTCATCCGCTGTTTGAGTTGGGCTAATGCAAAGGTAGGAACAACAAGGAAACAAAAGCATGAAAACCATTCGTTTACTCGTTTCAGCCATGTTGTTTAGCCTACTAGTCTACCCATTCCAGGCTTACTCGCATGGAGGCAACTGTCGTAAAGACTAACCACCGGGCAAATGCTGCCTCATGGATAAAAAGAAGGGAACAGTTCACTGTCATTAGTTGGATGCCGTACCGCGATTAACGTGAGCACAAAGTCACAAACATTTAGTTTGATGAGAGAATATTACCGTCCATCAGACTCTGTATGAATAAACAGGAAAACGATAGAATGTCAGCCATGAGCGCATCGATTCAATTTTCAATTAAATACGATGGGCCAGCCCTTGAGACGCATGAAATGGATGTGCGTGAGCTGGCCCCAGCGCTGCTCGCCCTTTCATCGTTGTTAGAGGAGTCCAATCGGGCACTAAACGGCGATAAGCCAGAAATAAGGGTAAACGTAAAAGGGAATTTTCAGTCTGGATCGTTCAAGATCGATTTATCCGCTGCACTTACTTTCAAAGAACAATTAGTATCGTTATTGTCAGGCGCTGATGCTACGGCTTTATCGAACCTTTTCGGCATACTCGGAGGCCTTGGCTTGGTCGGGGGTGGTGGACTGATTGGGTTGGTTCTGTGGCTGAATGGAAGACAGCCTTCCAGGATAGAGTACAAAGATGAAAAGGCGATTTTCATCATTGAGGAAACAAGCGAAACTGAAACGCTTGAGGTTGATATAGCGGTTGGACGGCTATATTCCACCAGAGTTGTGCGCCAATCCTTATCCAAGGTCATAAAGCCGCTCACCCAGACAGGAATCGACTACTTTGCGTCCGGGCGAGATGGCAAGGCCGAGGTGGTCATTACGCAAGCGGATGCAGTGGCCTTTACGGATCTGGACGGAAGCCCTGAGGAGGTATCAAATACTCTTACAGAAGGGGCGCTGCTTCAAATTGAGTCAGCCGTTTTTAAGGACGGCAACAAGTGGAGACTTATTGACGGAACAACATCCTTTTTCGCGGAAATAACAGACGAAGACTTTCTCGGACAAATAGAAACGGGCGAAGCACGATTTGGAAAGGGAGATGTTCTTATAGTTAATCTTAGGCGCGTCCAGTCCATTGCCGATACGGGGCTAAAAAGCGAGTACAAAATAGAAAAGGTTCGTGAACATAAAGGGCCGCTTCAAAACACATTGCTTCAGCCTGTTCGACCACCACCACGGCTGTAGTCCGCTGCCCCCCCTGTCTATAAAGACAACAGCCCCTCACGAGGATTTTTTGTGGGCGCTCATCCTGAATAGGCGAGAATACCTATTGGAGCCGGGCAGAGTCTAGGGCGACGAAAATTTCATTAAAACGATGCCAGCCACAATCAGAGACGCTGCGATTAGACGAACAGTTCCTGCAGGCTCATGAAGCACTGTAATGCCCACGACAAACGCGCCCACTGCACCAATGCCCGTCCACACGGTGTAAGCGGTGCCTAACGGAAGAGTTTTCATGGCTACTGACAGCAAGGCGAAGCTTGCAATCATCGTAACGAGCGTCACGACAGTAGGCACAAGACGAGTGAAGCCGGCTGACTGCTTCATGTAATACGCCCAAACGATTTCCAGCCCACCCGCCATAACCACAAATACCCAGGCCATCACGACCTCCATTATCAAATAGGGTCGTCCCGAATATGGTCAAGTGTGAAGGTCGTCCTTCTGGGTAAGAATTATAGATGATCTGAGCATATTCAGCCTGACTTATTGCCCAAAAAGATAGCTGAACTAAACCGTTGGCATCAGCCCGCTGCGGCGGGTTTTCTTTTGTCTGCGTCTGATGGGTCATGAGCTAATCCCGAAGTGCAAGATTCATCCGGCTCAGCCATCCGTCGCCTCCAGCTTTGAACGCATTGATGATATCCGCGTCGTACGGTCGAGAGCAAAGACATAGCAGACGCCATATCATTGTGCTCGCCTCGCGTGTATCCAGCGGCTTGGCATGTCGATACAAGCACCGCCTTTAGCTGTGCCTGATCTTGCTCAAACTCTTGCGTCTCAGAAATAACCTTGCCGATTGTCCCGGCGATTGATGCCCTTATGAAAGCGCCTGTTATCGCACCTTTCAAAGAAATGGCGGTACGTCAGCAGACCTCGCGTCTTCCATTGACTTACCGAGCTTGTCTACGCCCGATGCGTCCGATTTGGTCTCACGCCGAGCATTGGAATAGTGCGTACCGGCGTCTTTGGTTGACTTGCCCGCCTTGTCAGCAGACGCTGAAACTTATATACCAGCCTTTGTGGCCGCCTCAAGCACTATCTCAAGGACTTTAGCCTGCTGCTCAGCGGATCGGCTATCTAGCGTAATTAATAAGCGACTTTCGTTTGCCATAGAGCGCCAATAAAAAAGACCCTGCGTGAGCAGAGCTGGAAATGAAAAAACCACAATCGTAGCTATTGCAGCAAATACGGGAATCCCGTATAATTTAAATCATGCGAACCGTAGTCGAAACTCCTACATTCCAAAAGCAGGCCAGCAAAATTTGGCCAGATGATGAGAGGCTGGAGTTCAACACATGGATTGCAACCAACCCACAGGCAGGCGATGTAATCCCCGGCGCGGACGGTGCCCGCAAAGTGCGCTGGAATCGATCCGGCGCCGGTAAATCAGGCGGTGCCCGAGTAATCTACTTCAACCTAACAGCAGAGGAGGTTGTATTGTTGGTGGCGGTGTACGCTAAAAAGGACAAGGCCAATATGAATCCTGCTGAAATCCGAAAGGTGGTGTGACATGAGCATCAAAAAAATTAACATCGAAGACGTAGCCAAAGCCATTGAAGCCGACGCTGGCGAATCATTGCCTGATCTGCGGCAAGCGCTTAACGAGGCAAAGTCGGGCATCGGTAGGGCTACTACGCCCGAACAAATACTGGTGCGTCAAGTACGGCAACGATCCGGCCTAACCCAATCTGCCTTTGCCGAGCGAATTGCCACTCCTGTTGCCACGCTGCGCGATTGGGAGCAAGGCCGATTCCAGCCACCCGGCGGCGTTGTGTGCTTGCTGCGCCTACTTGCGAAACATCCAGACCTAACGCAAGAACTGGCTACGACCTAAATGCCAGCCAACGCTTAACAGTAGCCGCCCGGGGCGACCTCTTGGCTTAGCCGCTCTTTTGTCCACTTTCGTGCTGTCGCTTCAACAGATCGCGGGCCTTTGGCGGCCGGTCCTCAATCTTCCTAGAGCGCGACCCCAGCCACACTTTCGTACCGCTTCCATTTTTCACTGAGTCTTGATTCTTGTAATCCTCCACGATCTCAACCCACGCTTCACACGCCGCCACTTCGGCGCCATAGTTTTTGGCTTTTCGCTGCAAGATTGCAGTCCGCTCAAAAAAGTAAGGCGCGGCAGTTAATCGATCGCCATCGGGCTGTCGCCAGTAATTCTCAATCTCCGCCCTCATGCATGCCTGCATGACATCCAAATCGCCTTTCATGTGCGCAAGAGCATAGGTGGGCTGCCCATCACTGATCAGCACTTTTGGGTTGTCGCTGTTTGGTCGGCCTACCCGCTTCAAATGTTTCATTTCATCCCCGCCCAGCTCATAGGTGTCTGGGTCAGATGCGATACCTCTATTGATCGTATCGTCCTCTTCTTTTCTGGGGAATATAGTTCGCGGTTTAAGCTTTGGCATAGAAACTTATCTCCCGGCTATTTGCCTTGCATAGGCTAATAATGTGCCAAGATTGACTGTGAAAATCCTCTTTTCCTTACTCAGACTGATACAGCGTGAACAGGCTCGACCGTAAGCTTGCGTCCCGAATGCTCCGCCTGCCACAGATCATAGTCGGCTTGCATATGCAGCCACATTATGGCGGTCGGCGCCGGTATCCACTTTGACAAACGAATCGCCAGATCGGGCGTCATGCCTGCGCGGCCATTGATAAAGCGCGAAAACTGTACCCGCGACACACCCAGTTGCTCGGCGGCCTGCGTCACCGTCAAGCCCAACTCCGGCAGAATATCCTCCCTCAGGAGGCTGCCGGGATGAGGAGGATTATGCATCTGCATTGTCGCTATCCTAATGGTAGTCCTGGTAATCGACCAAGAAGGCGTCGTGCCCGTCAAATGCGATGGTCAGACGCCAATTTCCATTGACCCATACTTACCAATGCCCTTTGAGGCCAGCACCGTGCAAAGGATGCAACCGCCATCCAGGGACATTCATATCCTCAGGTTTAGTTGTTCGATTTAATGCGAGCAATTGACGTTGCAACCGGCTTGCATGGGCGGTCTGTATCTTGGCCTTGGAGCCCGTCTCGAAAAATAGCTGAACACCTTTCTGGCGGAAGCTCTTGATTATGCTTAAATTGTATCTCGTGTCGATACACGGCCCAACATTCTTGGCCCTTTAGTGGTTACTTTTAGCCGTTGCTTCGGGGCGAGTTGGCACGTACAAGCTGGCACTCCCCTCTTCGTACTGAAGGAATTGGGCGGATAGGAAACGATAGAGATGGTCAAAAAATATGCCCATCTCGACGCTGGCCACCTCGCCGCGCACGTAAACAATGTCACGTTTAGGTCAAAGCTGGAGCCAGAAAAAGAAATAGCCGCGTGAGAGGCGGCTATAACATACTGATTCTACTAAATAATTCTGGTGGGCTGTGGGCGGCTCGAACGCCCGACCTACGGATTAAGAGTCCGCTGCTCTACCAACTGAGCTAACAGCCCCGCGCTGCAAAGGACAACAGTTTAGCGCGAAAACACAGCCCAATTATTAAGAAACCCGATTTTTTTCGAGATTAATCTTTCTCGCGATAGCTGTCATGACAGGCTTTGCAGCTTTTGCCCACAGCGCCGAACGCCACCCTGAATGCATCAAAATCGCCCTTCTCGGCGGCTGCGTCCAGCTTTGTTACGGCCACTTTGAAATCATCTTGCTTCTGTTTGAAGCCCTTGGCATCACTCCAGACGTTGGGCTTTGCTGCGCCCCCTTCCGTCCCTGGGCCATAGGCAACCCATGGCAAGGCGGCAATGGTGCTGAAAATAGCAACGTTGGCGCGGATAGCCTCTGCGTCAAACGGTGCTTCTTTTTTTGCCACTGGGCCCATGCGTCCGAAATGCGAACCCATCAGCGTCATGGCTGCCTCGCGGTAATCAATAGCCGCGTCAGCGTCTTTGAACTGAGCACTGGCCGTTGAACAGCCTAGACCAACAACTGTCGCAATCGCGAACAAAGCAATGGATTTCTTCATAACTAACCTCAAGATGCAATCAACAAATCAAAATCGCCAGGCGCACATCGCCTGCCTGGCGACACATTTTGCAAGGCGTTAAACCTTGCGGGCAAGCTGCGCAGCCAGACCAACATAGCTGCGAGGCGTCATCGCCAGCAGCCTGGCCTTGGGTTCTGGTGGCAGGTCGAGCCCACCGATAAAACCAGTTAGGGCCTCCTGAGTAATGCCTTTGCCTCGGGTAAGCGCCTTGAGCTGCTCATAAGGCTGTGGCAAACCATAACGGCGCATAACTGTTTGCACGGGCTCAGCCAGCACTTCCCAGCATGCGTCAATATCTTCATCTATGGCCGCTGCATTAAGCTCGAGCTTACCCAGCCCACGCATGCAGGCGTCATAGGCGACAGCGCAATAACCCAGCGCGACGCCCAGATTACGCAAAACCGTTGAGTCGGTAAGATCACGCTGCCAGCGTGAAAGCGGCAGCTTGTCAGACAGATGGCGTAACACCGCATTGGCCAGCCCGATATTGCCCTCGGAGTTTTCGAAGTCTATTGGGTTAACTTTATGTGGCATGGTGGAAGAGCCGACCTCGCCTTCTTTAAGCCTTTGCTTGAAATAACCCAATGAAATATAGCCCCAGATATCGCGATCAAGATCGAGAATAATCGTATTGGCTCGTGTCACCGCATCAAACAGCGCGGCGATCCAGTCATGGGGCTCAATCTGCGTTGTGTGCTGGTTTTGCGTAAGGCCCAGCTCTCCCAGAACGCGGGCGCTGAATACCGGCCAGTCGATTTCGGGGTAGGCTGACATATGGGCGTTGTAGTTGCCCGTGGCACCATTCATTTTCGCCAATGGTTGCACAGCCTCAACAGCGGCGATGGCACCATCAAGGCGCGCGGCTACGTTGGCAAACTCTTTGCCCAACGTGGTTGGGCTGGCTGGCTGGCCGTGCGTGCGTGACAGCATAGGCTGGTCAGCAAACTGGCGAGCCAGCTCTTTAAGACGATTGCACAGCTCGACCAACTTGGGCACGATAAACTGTGATCGTGCACGCGTGAGCATGAGAGCATGTGATGTGTTGTTGATATCTTCAGACGTGCAGGCAAAATGGATGAACTCAGCAGCACCGGCCAGCTCTTCGTTGTCTGCCACACACTCTTTAAGCCAATATTCAACGGCCTTAACGTCGTGATTAGTGGTTTTTTCGATTTCTTTGATACGCCCAGCATCATCTTCTGAAAAGTTATCAACCAGCGCTTTCAGTCTTGCTCTGGCAGACGCCGAAAACGGCGCCAGCTCGGGCAGGCCAGCATCAGACAAACCGATGAGCCAGGCTACTTCAACCTCGACCCGGTGAGCCATAAAACCGGCTTCAGAAAGAAGCGGACGCAACACGTCGCACTTGGCAGCATAACGGCCGTCTAGCGGCGACAAAGCATTAAGATGGCTGAGATTCGAGGCAATTTGCATGGTTTTACAGTTAAAGAAAAACAGCTGAGATTCTACCATTGCAGGCGTTTTCGCCTAGTCAGACGTATATAAACGACAGTTTCAGATGCTCTGCACGGGTGTTAGCTGTTTGTCCTGCCCCAGCGCAGGATTCATCACGGTATCCTGCTATACTTTTCTGGCCTGCAACTTCCTGCCATCCTCATGAAACTCATTGGTTCGCTCACAAGTCCTTACACTCGTAAAGTGCGTGTCGTGATGGCCGAGAAAAAGCTCGACTACGAGTTCGTCCTCGAAAACGTGTGGGCCGCCGACACTCATATTCAGGATCACAACCCGCTGGGTAAAGTGCCCTGTCTCCTTATGGATGACAACGGCAGCTTGTTTGATTCCCGCGTCATTGTCGAGTACCTAGACACGCTGTCTCCGGTTGGTAGGCTCATTCCGCAACAGGGCCGCGATCGCGCCGCCACAAAATGCTGGGAAGCCATCGCTGACGGGGTACTCGACGCTGCCGTCGGCATCGTCATCGAGCTTGAGCGCAAGCCTGTCATCGAAGGCCTTCCTGCCTCTGACGAGCCCATCGCCCCAAACTGGGTAAAACGCCAGCGTGGCAAAATTACTGCTGCGCTCAGCTCTATGGATCACAGCTTGGGCGACCAGCCATTCTGCATGGGCGTTAACTTCAGCCTGGCTGATATCGCTGTCGGTTGCGCCCTCAGCTATCTTGATCTGCGCATGCCAGACCTTAACTGGCGATCGCTGCACCCCAATCTGCACCGGCTTCACGAAAAGCTGCAAGAACGCCCGTCTTTCACGACCACCAAGCCGCCCGCCGCCTAAACATCTGCGCAGGCTGGTAAGCATCGAAAAGTCGCCGTCACACAAAATAACCGCCATATGAAATGAGTCCATATGGCGGTTATTTTTTGCATGCAGCTCGTGAGAACAAAGCCTTACACGATAATACCGCCCCCAAGGCAGACATCCCCCGAGTACAGCACCGCTGACTGCCCTGGCGTCACGGCCCACTGGTTTTCACTGAAGCCAAGACTAAAACCTTCCGCAGTCAGATCACCCAGAACACAGTCGGCATCGGGCTGTCGATAGCGGGTTTTGGCCGCATACGTGCCTGCCGCAGGAGGCTCACCAGCGACCCAACTGGCATCCTGAGCTTGCAGTGTCGTGCTCAACAACCAGGGGTGGTCATGCCCCTGCACCACATATAGGGTGTTGCTTGCAAGGTCTTTGCGCGCACTAAACCATGCGTCAGACGTGCCATCGTCCTTTTGGCGACCCTTAACCCCGCCAATACCCAACCCCTTGCGTTGCCCCAAGGTATAAAACGCCAGCCCCTGGTGCTTGCCGACCACGACACCTTCGGGTGTTTTAATCGGCCCGGGCTTTGTGGGCAGATAACGGTTTAGAAACTCTCGAAACGGGCGCTCGCCAATAAAACAAATACCGGTAGAGTCTTTTTTTGCTGCGTTAGGCAACTGCAACGATTCAGCAATACGGCGCACTTCGGTCTTAGCAATTTCACCAAGAGGAAACAGCGTACGCTCCAATTGTTTTTGATTTAGCCGATGCAAAAAATAACTTTGGTCTTTTGTATGATCAACAGCCTTCAGCAACTGAAAGCTGTCACCTCCATTAACCGAAACTCGCCGCACCCGAGCATAGTGGCCTGTAGCAATGTACTCGGCCCCCAGCGTCATGGCATGATCAAGAAAGGCCTTAAATTTTATTTCGGCGTTGCAGAGCACGTCTGGGTTGGGGGTACGACCAGCCGAATACTCGCGCAGAAAATCAGCAAACACCCGGTCTTTATATTCGGCCGCAAAATTAACGGCTTCAATGTCTACGCCAATAACGTCTGCGACGCTGGCTGCATCCAGCCAGTCTTGCCGGGAAGAGCAGTATTCAGAGTCATCGTCGTCCTCCCAGTTTTTCATGAACAGGCCGAGCACATCGTAGCCCTGCTGCTTTAGCAGCCAGGCCGTTACGGAGGAATCAACCCCGCCCGACATGCCGACTACGACACGCCCTTTTGATCCAATTTTAGTCATAAAGATATTTTAAACGGGTATGGGCCCCCGCGCAGGCCGAGTCTTGTGTGTGCAATTGAATAAGCTGCTACTCACTGCACGCACGCGCTACGAAAACTACGTGACGGCAAAGCGATCGCTTGAGCAGCACAGGTGTTATGAAGAAAAGAAGTAGATACCAAACTATATGGGCGGCGAGGGAGAGCCTGGGACAAGCCCCTCCCCGCCGTCCAACATGACCCACAGACTAGCGCTGTGGAATCATTTTCCCGGGGTTAAGAATATTATTGGGGTCAAAGGCGTGCTTCAGGCTAGACATTAAATCAAGCGCATCTTGCCCATGTTCTTCCAGCATAAAGGCCATTTTATGCAGTCCTACGCCATG
Organism: Alcaligenaceae bacterium; assembly: GCA_013416395.1. Lineage (GTDB taxonomy): Bacteria > Pseudomonadota > Gammaproteobacteria > Burkholderiales > Burkholderiaceae_B > Allopusillimonas. The sequence goes on along the minus strand of JACCEP010000016.1, from coordinate 38,014 downwards.
CTCGCCTGTGCAGGTGCCATCCATGCGAATAGCACGTTGAACCAGACGATGATTGATGCCCTCAGACTCTTCCCACTCATTCGGGTTGTCGGGATCAAGCAGCATAAGCACATGAAAATTGCCATCGCCCACGTGGCCGACAATAGTATACGGAAAGCTTGCCTGGTCGAGTTCGGCGGCCGTCTCGCTCACGCATTCAGCCAGGCGCGATATGGGTACGCAAACATCGGTTGTACTGGCCCGGCAGCCGGGCCGCAGCTGAAGGCCGGCAAAATAGGCATTATGCCGAGCAGTCCACAGGCGACTACGGTCTTCGGGCTGATCAGCCCACTCAAAGTCAAGACCACCGTTTTCACGTGTAATGTCTTGCACAATGCCGGCCTGCTCTTTTACCCCTGCGGGGCTTCCGTGGAACTCAAACAGTAGCAGCGGCGACTCTTTCAGTGTCAGCTTGCTGTAGGCGTTAGTGGCCTTGACGGCCCAGGCATCCATGAATTCGACCCTGGCTACGGGCACACCCATCTGGATAATCTCGATAACACTGCGCACGGCGGCATCGAGCGTCGGAAAATTACAGATGGCCGCTGAAATTGCTTCGGGTTGGGGGTATAGCCGTACGGTCACCTCAGTGATAATGCCGAGCGTACCTTCGCTGCCCACAAAAACACGAGTAAGGTCATAGCCTGCGGACGATTTACGCGCCCGGTTGGCGGTTTCGATAATACGGCCATCTGCCGTAACTACCTTGAGCGACATAACATTTTCACGCATCGTGCCATAACGCACGGCGTTGGTGCCCGACGCGCGCGTGGCCGCCATCCCACCCAGCGACGCATCAGCGCCCGGGTCTATCGGAAAAAACAAGCCCGTATTGCGGATCTCATCATTTAGCTGCTTGCGCGTGACGCCAGCCTCAACGGTCGCGGTAAAGTCTTCGGCATGGATCGCCACTACACGATTCATCCCTGAAAGATCCAAACTGATGCCGCCCTGCACAGCCAGTAAATGCCCTTCAAGCGACGAACCTACGCCATAAGGGATGAGCGGCACACTGTGCTTATGACAGTGTTGCGCCACCCACGCGACGTCTTCAGTACTCTGTGCAAAAACAACGCCATCAGGCAGCATGGCCGGATACGGAGACTCGTCGCGACCATGATGCTCTCTTACCGCATGAGCAGTAGAAAACCGGTCACCAAAATGCGAAGCCAGTGCGTCTAGAAAGCCTGATGGGATTTCACGGCGCACTGATTGAACCGAAATTGGAGCGTTCATGCTGATTCCTTGATGCTTGCTGAGGTCTGTCGCGGCAAGCATTTCAGTTAGCACGCCGCAATGACGGATAGTAGTTGCTTTATACGTGGGTTCCGGCAACGGCATTGGCCGATTTCGACGTTTTCTGGCGACGATTTTGCACGGCGAGAGCTAGCCGCTCAAGCACCTGCACAGTGCTATCCCAGTCTATGCAGCCATCGGTAATGCTTTGACCATACGTAAGCGGCTGCCCTTCGACTAGGTCTTGACGCCCGCCTACGAGGTTGCTCTCTACCATAACACCAAAAAGACAGTGGCTACCTGCCTCCATTTGCTTGGCTACGTCTTCAAGCACCAGAGGTTGATTGCGATAATCTTTATTGCTGTTGGCATGGCTGGCATCAACCATGATGCGCGGCTGCAAACCTGTTTTTACGAGCATCTGGCAAGCCAGATCTACGCTTTCAGCATCATAATTGGGGGCCTTTCCGCCTCGCAAGATAAGATGACAGTCTTCATTACCTACGGTAGAGACAATCGCCGAGTGACCACCTTTGGTGACAGACAGGAAATGGTGCGGCCTGGATGCTGCCTGAATGGCATCAAGCGCAATTTTAGTGTTGCCGTCTGTACCGTTTTTAAACCCAACCGGGCAGGACAGGCCTGAGGCCAGTTCCCGGTGAACCTGGCTTTCGGTAGTACGCGCGCCAATAGCCCCCCAAGACACCAGGTCAGCGATGTATTGCGGTGTAATCATGTCCAGAAATTCACAACCCGCCGGCAAACCAAGGCTATTTATATTGATAAGCAGTTCGCGTGCTGTTCGCAAACCCTGATTAATATTGAAACTGCCGTCCAGCCCTGGGTCATTGATCAGCCCCTTCCAGCCTACCGTGGTGCGTGGCTTTTCAAAATACACACGCATGATAATTTCGAGGTCGCCATTGAAACGCTGCCGCTCTGCCGCAAGACGTTTGGCGTAATCCAGTGCAGCGACCGGGTTGTGGATGGAGCATGGCCCTACTATTACGACCAGACGATCATCATCGCCCTTGAGCACCTTGTGCACTGCCTTGCGTGCATCATAGACCGTAGCAGAAATCGCGGTAGTGCATGCAAACTCACGCATGATGTGGGCGGGCGGGCTTAGTTCTTTGATTTCTCGAATTCGTAAATCATCGGTGTTATGCGACACGGTGTGACTCCTGGAGGGTTATGCCTGCCTGCCTGCGGAACAAAAAAGCCGCCTAGCGAAGCTGGCGGCTTTTTTGAGGAATTTGGGAGCTAGTTCAAACGTGTACAGCGTAACCCTTCCTGCGCCAGCGGCTTAGGAAACGTAAAAAAATAAAAGTAAAAACGGTTTACGGTACACATGCGACTGATACTAACACAGAAAAATAAATTAGGCATTCACTAAGCGTATCTGTTATTCAATAGTTAACGCCAAACTAATTTGAGTAGAAATGATTTTGTGCGGTATGATTTCTTTCATCATCATCCGCTGGCTCAAGGTCAGTGCCCCATAACAAATCGATCAGAAATTCAATCGATCTGACATCAAAAGGACACTCACATGAAAACAAAAACGCTACTTACCGCACTGGCGACTACGATGGCTGTCAGCTTCGGCATAAGCGCCAGCGCCGTTACCTTGAAAGAAATTCAGGATCGCGGCACAGTGCGTATCGCCGTGGCGAACGAGATCCCGTATGGCTACATGGATATGAGCGGCAAGGCCAAAGGTGCAGGGCCTGAAGTCGCCCAGCACATCATGGACGAGCTGGGGATCAAGAAGGTTGAATGGATCACCACTAATTTTGGCTCACTTATCCCTGGCCTGCGCGCAAATCGCTTCGACATGGTGGCCGCCGAGATGGCGATATTGCCGCAGCGCTGTAAAGAGGTGCTCTTTTCAGAACCTGACACGTCGTATGGCGAAGGCCTGCTCGTTGCCAAGGGCAACCCTGACAACATCCACACCTTTGAGTCGTTCGCTAAAAACGACAAGAAAATCGCCATCATGGCCGGTGCTGACCAACTGGAAATGCTGCAAGAACTGGGTGTGTCTGAAGACCGCATGGTTACCATTGCAAGCAACGCCGATGCCATTTCTACTGTCGCTACTGGTCGTGCCAGCGCCTATGCTGCGACCAGCCTCACCGTCAGTGAGCTGGCCAAGAAAAGCGACAAAGTAGAACCGGCCGCCGATTTTACCGACCCCGTCATTGGTGGCAAGCCTGCCCGCAGCTGGGGCGGCTTCACATTTAATCAAGGTTCAGAAGACTTTCGTGATGCGGTCAATGGCGAACTGAAAAAGTTTAAGCAAACGCCTGAATGGAAAAAAATCCTTGAAACCTACGGGTTTAGCGAAGCCGATGCGAAAGAGTCGTTCAGCATGACAACCGAGCAGCTCTGCGCAGCCAAATAACGTGTGACTACCATGCCTGCGATTGAACGCGCCCTCTTCCTGCCGGCCCGCCGGCCAGCAGGCGGAGGGTTGCGTGCAGGCATTTTGCCTTCAACCAGGAAATACCCCTGATGGACTGGATTTCTTACAGCGTTCCGCTGTTGGAAGGCGCCTGGGTAACGACACAGCTTACCGTCTACTCAACACTATTTGGCGCTTTCTTCTCCTTTGCCTTCGGCATCGGAAAACTCTCACACAACTGGGCCATCAAAGGCATCTCTATCGGCTTTATTGAGGTCTTTCGAGGGACGTCTCTGCTGGTCCAGTTATTTTGGCTTTATTTTGCACTGCCCGTGTTTGGCCAGATGGTGGGTATCGACTTGCGCTTCCCCCCCGTCGTGGCGGGCACACTGGCGCTCAGCCTGAACATTGGCGCCTACGGCGCTGAGGTGGTGCGTGGTGCGATACAGGCCGTACCATCTTCCCAGCATGAGGCGGCTAAGGCCCTCGACTTTACGCCACGGCAGGTTATGTGGCGTATCGCGCTGCCACAGGCTATTCCAGAAATGATGCCCAGCTTTGGCAACCTGGCCGTCCAGAACCTGAAAGACACAGCCTTGGTATCGCTGATCAGCTTGGGCGACATGGCTTTCCGGGCCGAACAGATCCGTAACTTCACCCAAGACAGTGTCACCGTCTACACCCTCCTGCTGTTTATGTATTTTGGTATGGCGCTGGTACTCACCGCCATCATGAAGCTGCTTGAGCGCTCGGTTGGGCGCTGGCGCGCAGGGAGGGTTTGATATGTTGTTTGGCATTGAATGGGACACCGCCAATAACTGGGTGTTTGCCGCATCGATACTTCCAATACTGCTCAAAGGCCTGGTCATTACTATTCAGGCCACGGTCGTAGGCTTTTTCGTGGCAGCCGTGCTCGGGCTAGTGCTTGCCGCCTTGAAGTCTGCCCGATTGCGTATTATTTCATGGCCAGCCCGATTTATTACGGAGTTTATCCGTGACACGCCCTTACTGGTGCAGCTGTTTTTTCTTTATTACGTACTGCCCGACTACGGTATCGTACTGCCGGCCTTTTTGACCGGTGCGCTTGCACTGGGGGTGCAATACAGTGCATATACCTCTGAGGTTTATCGTGCTGGCATTGAATCAGTAGCCCATGGTCAGACCGAGGCAGCACGCGCGCTTGACCTGTCACCACTCAGGCAATTTGCCGTAATTATCGTGCCACAGGCCATACCTCGCATTATTCCGGCCATGGGTAACTACCTCGTCTCCATTATGAAAGACGTACCCGTGCTGTCCGTTGTATCGGTACTAGAAATGCTCAATGTCGCCAAAATTATTGGTGACCGCACTTTCAATTATTTGATCCCGCTCTCCATGGTCGGCGGCCTGTATCTCTTGATGACACTGCTGGCTTCCGCCGCCGTACGTCAAGTAGATCGCCGTCTGCCCAAGCAAGGAATTCCGCTCAAATGAACACAACCACCACAGAACCCACCGAAACCGAAGCAATCGCCGGCGCACATGCCGGCGAAATCGGCGCACCCATTATCAAGTTCGAGAAAGTGGTCAAGCGCTTTGGTGATGTCACCGTGCTCGACGAGCTTGATTTTGAAGTAAAAAAAGGTGAAAAAGTTACCATTATCGGGCCGTCTGGCTCTGGCAAGTCGACCGTATTGCGCATATTGATGACGCTCGAAACCATTAACGAAGGCGTCATCTACGTGGCGGGCAAGCCACTTTGGCACGAATACAAGAATGACGAACTCGTGCCGGCCAGCGAAGAGCATCTGCGCACCATGCGCAAAGAAATGGGCATGGTGTTTCAGCAGTTCAATCTGTTTCCGCACATGACCGTTCGGCGCAACGTAACCGAAGCACCGGTGCACGTGCTCGGGCTCTCCAAGGAAGAAGCCGCAGAGCGCGCTGAAAAATATCTGGATCTCGTCGGCTTGCTCGATCAGGCTGACAAGTTCCCCAGCCAGCTTTCGGGGGGCCAGCAACAGCGGGTTGCGATTGCACGAGCCCTTGCCATGCGACCGAACATCATGCTGTTTGACGAGCCTACATCAGCGCTGGATCCCGAACTCGTGGGCGAAGTACTGAGCGTGATTCAGCGACTGGCAGGCGAGCACGACCTCACCATGCTGCTGGTCACACATGAGATGCAATTTGCCAAACAGATTTCTGATCGGATCTGTTTCTTCGACAAAGGACGTATCGTCGAAGACGGCCCACCCGAGCAGATACTGGTCGAGCCGCGCGAAACACGCACCCAAGAGTTTCTTAAAGGCTTTATTGACCCTGAATGACAAAGCTGCGCGGCCAGGCGCCGGCCCGAGTATTGGCGCAGGCCTCGTCGTACCAAACGGCATTAGAAAACAAAACTGATCCAGCACGTCAAGCCTGATTAGCACCCGTCTTTCAGATTAATGAATACCGGATCAGGCGCATCAGCGCCGTAATCCGGTATTTCCTGAAAAACCAAAAGCTGTTTCTTTATAAATACCAGACTAATACTTAGCGACTTCCCACGGTCCAGAGGTCTCGCCAGAACTGAAGCTTCTTAAAATCATCTGGGGTGGTTTCTGAGTTATTGACGTACATTTTATCCATCAGCTTACTCACGCCGGATGCTTCGTTTTCTGGCATTACTGCATTACTATTTGTTGAAATCTTGCCGTCTTCCATCTGTGGCTCCATGCCTTCGGCTGACATCATGTAGTGAACAAACAATTTTGCAGCATTCGGGCTTTTAGTTCCTGTTGCAATGACGGCGACACGGGGCGTTAGCTGGCCGATCCAGGGCATCATTTCTTTACAGATGGCCATCTTGAAGTTTTCGTTCTTGGCATGCGTAAAAATCGCCGAACTCACAAACCCAATAACAGGGTGTTCAGATGTGCTGGCGCCCACAATAGGCCCGACATCCGTATCGCTTTTTTGTACCTTCACATTATTTTCAGCGAAACGTTTTGCCCACTCGGCTGTTGCTGAAGGCTGTTTGGTTTCCAGAGGCTTGCCAAAATACTCTTGGTAGGCCGCCTTCATCTTGTTATCGGCATTGTCTGCGATCTGGTTAAACCAAAACATGGTTTCGTTACGCAGCAGCGGGTCTGGAATACTAATCTTTCCCTTCCATTTTTTATCGGTCAGTGCCCACATATTATTTATCGGGCAAGTTTCACCATAAACCGCAGGGTTGTATACCCATACCCAGGGGTTCAAGCTGGTAATGGCAGGGTGCTGGTACACCTGCGGCGTCTGGCTCTTCAAGTCAGGCGGCATCCAGCTTACGGCGATACCTTGTGGCAAGAACTGTGCCGTCACATCAGGCAAATTGCTCATATTAAAAACGTCACGACGTACGTTACGTGCCTGAGCCTCTCTAACCAGTATTTCTTCCTGGTTAGACGCCGACATTTTTTCTCCGGTGGCCTTGATGCCGTATTTTTCCGAGAATTTTTCGGCCATCACCTTGATCTTGCCCGTCGCATCCACCACAGTAATGGGGCTTTCCTTTTTGGCCGCTTCAATAAGTGCATCCAGGCTGTAATCCGCGTCAGAAATACCCAGCCCAGTACTACCATTGGAAGCCGCCGCACCTTCGCTGTTCAACGCTGCATGTGCAGGCAAGCCATATCCGGCGATCGCTAGCGTTGCCGCCAAGATAGACGTCACAAGCCCCACACTGCTCTCATGCTTTTTGTTCAAATGCCTCACAATCATCTCCTTTGTTAGATCGTTCATGCCGTATGGTCTACGCTACTGACAACGTTTTGCTCTCTATAATACTTACCCTCGGGCAACTCACGAAGCATATCGACGTCCGGCAACCTGTTCCCATTTCCATCGAACAGATGCAGGCTCTCTTGTTCAACCCAAAACATCACGTTATCCCCGGCCTTAACGTCGGGTACTGTATTGGTCGTGGCAAATAGCCTTTGCTCGTTCGCCACTAGCTCAACAATCCAGCTCCCCCCCGTTGGCATAATACTGGTCACAGTAGCCTGCCCTACGTAGGCGGTATTAGGCGTGTCACCACCTGATGACAGCAGTCGAATACTTTCGGGTCGGATACCCACTGCATCCACGCCGTGCCCTGGACGCACGCCATCCATATATTTTTGCATTGACGTCGATAACGCCGAGGTTTCGTCCGCAGCAAACTCCACAAAATTGATAGGCGGGTTACCCACGAACTCAGCCACAAACCTGTTGCGCGGGTGATTATAAATATCGTCCGGAGAGCCAAGTTGCTGAAGCGTCCCTTCGTTCATGACGGCAATCACACTGGCCAAAGTCATGGCTTCCCATTGATCATGCGTTACAAACAAAATAGTCGCCTTGGTTTCGAGATGAATTCTCTTAAGCTCGGCCCGCATTTCAAGCCTTAGTTTGGCGTCCAGGTTCGATAAGGGTTCGTCCATAAGGATTACGCTGGGCTGTACCACGAGCATCCGTGCCAACGCCACGCGCTGCTGCTGACCGCCAGACAGGTCGGACGGGTAGCGATCGCGGTACTTGGCAATACCGAGTTTATTCAAAACCTCGTCCGCAGCGGCTTTTCGGGTTGCACGGTCTACGTTGCGAAGCTCAAGGCCAAACTCGACATTATCTTGTACCGTCAAGTGTGGCCACAGAGCATAGCTCTGGAAAACAAAACCCATATTCCGTTTCTCGGGTGGCACGTAAACGCCCTTTTCAACCGAATCGACCACCTGGTCACCTACCTGTATCTCACCCGACGTTGGGTGCTCAAGCCCTGCGATCATTCTAAGCGTCGTGGTCTTACCGCAGCCCGAAGGCCCCAAAATACACAGAAACTCTCCATCATCAATGTCAAGGTCCAAGTCCTTCACTGCAGGCGCGCTGCTTGCGCTGTAGTACTTCTGGATTCCACGTAGCGTAATTCTTGGCACCATCACCCCCCTAGTCCCGACGCAAGACTGGTCTTCGTCGCCTTTTGCAAAAATAACGTGCCAAAAAAGGCAAGCGCCGACAACATAAGTACGACCGCGTTGGCAGCCTGGCTGTAGCCAAAGTCTACAAGCCGTATCGCATACGTCGTCAGCAGGTCCGTTCCTGGTGTTGCCAACATAATCACAAGACTCAAGCCCTTCAGACCAGATATAAATGGCAGCAAAATAGCAGCAGCGAGCGGCCCCTTCTGAATGGGAATGACGATTTTCAGCAGGCGTTTCCACCAGCCGGCACCCGCGACCTGCGCAGCTTCTTCGGGATCTTTGCCCAATTGCATCATGGCGGAGATCCCCGCACGCGAAGCAAACGGCATTTGGTCTGCCATCAAGGCCAGGATCAAAATGGCCGCCGTGCCATAAAGGGCTGGAATCGGCCCATGCGGTACGGCAAATATCGACAAACAGGCTGCGGCAAAGGCGATTCCCGGAACCAGATAGGGTAGAAACGTCACATATCGCAGATAAGCACCTATTGATTTCAACGGCGTACGCACCACTACGTACCCTACCAAGACGCCCAGCACACCCGCACATATTGCCGCAATGCCTACCATCCAGAGGGAGTTCCATGCAGCGTGCCAAAAATCTGCGGTGACCAGTATCCCGTTACGCAGCGCTGTGGTGGGGAGATCGTGGCCAACCCAGTAAGCCCAGGTGAGGTTATCCAGGGTGAACTGTCCCGGGGTTCGCATGACCGTGGTCAGGAATAACACCATCAGAGGGATCACAACACTAATAAGGAATACCATTGCGGCGACAGTGGTCATGGGCAAACGCCATGCCCCCAAGCGGCGCGTCCTGTCCATGCCCCCCTTGGTCCCGATGGTTACGAATCGACGCGCCTCACGTACCAGTCGGGCATCGATAAGAACAGAGATGGTTCCGATCAGAATAATCACCCCCGCCAGGACGGCGGCTTCGCCGCCTTGCCGCGCGGTCACGCTGCGAAACAACGACGTTGCAAGCACGTCATACTTGACCGGCGCCCCCAACACATAGGCCACGCCAAAGTCACCCAGACATTTGGCGAATATCAGCGTAACGGCCGACAGAAGAGACGGCCGCATCAATGGGATGATAATGCGGCGAGCAACCGTTGATGGGCCTGCACCCAGCATACGCCCCGCATCTTCCATCTGTGCGTCAAAAGAACGTAGCGCATTGCCAAAGAGCAGTATGACGAAAGGCGTGTAATGCAGGGCCAGAACAATGGTAATAGGAAGCTGGCCATAGGCGAGCCAGTCTGGAGGCTCAAAGCCGAGAGACTCCATCCAGCCAGGTTGGCCGCCAACAGTGCGGTTAAGAAAAACCGAACTCCATGCCAACGCAATCGTCCAGGAAGGCAGCATGTACGGAACGATGAGCGCGGTGGCGAACCACTTGCGGCCCATGATGTCCGTTCGGCTAATAAACCAGGCCATAACGCCGCCGACGACAAGCGCGATCGCCATGGCACCGAGCGCCACGCTCATCGTGTGAACCAACGGAAGCCAGAGGATATCAAGCGCAACGATAGAGCTGAACACCCGGCCCACGTTATAAAGCGTCAATGCCCCGACGCTCTGCCCTATCCGTGCTGCATCGGCAAACTGAACCCGGAACGCGTCGTCAAGCAAAGAGACTATGGGGGCAACGATTAAGTAAGAAAATAGCAGTGCAGCAAAAACACCTACGACAACCGTCGGATCTCGAAATGCTATTTTCAAGCGATATCTGGATAATTTCGAAACCCCCGCACCATCGCTGGATGGTACAGTTTCTTCATGATGCGTGGAACCGTGCACATTTTCTCCCAAAAACATTGAGTCTTACGTGGCAGGCTCATCTGAGCGCAGCCATCCTGTCAGACTCCAGCGTGTTTGTTGGCACGGTAGTACAGCGTGCGGGATCAAGCCACTGTGAAAAACAACTAGCCTCGCCCCCATGGGAGGCACGCGCCGTATTTCTATATTTGGATTATCGGGCTCGTACAAACAAAGCTCGCCACCATACATGGGGTTCCATTGCAGATTCAGGTACAGCACGATCGATATTTTCCGGTGATCACTATCCCGATGCTGATCAATGTGCTTTATATAGCCCTGCCCCTTGCCATAGCGCGCAAAGTGGAACTCTTGACTACGCAGGCCAAGCTGGTAGCGCTGGTTCAGCTCTTCACGAAACTGTGCCATCCATTTGAAGAAAGGGTGGCTGGCTTGAGGCGAGTTAGGGTAAATCCAGCAAATCGTGTCACCACGGATATCAGACCGTCGCAAACCGCGTGTGCCGTGGCCAACACCCTCCATGTAGAACTGGCCGGCCTCCCACTGGCTCCAAGCTTGCGTAAGCAAGGTAACGTGCCAAGACAACGGAACAACGGTGTCAGAAATAGCCCAACCCTGTTTTTCCAGTGACTGGCATATCTCATCATAGTCACGCATGAAACTTTCTATCTCCTGGGTAAAAACCATAGGGTGGTCGAATGTTATTGCTCAATGTGCAAACTGTTTTGTATGACGTTATCGATGGAAACCCCAAGCCATTAAAAGACAGGCGAGAACCACCCAAAGGTCATTATTAATGCATTAGCTCAGTTTGTATACCATGCCACAAAGGTGACGTCCTCATCAGATTCGACTATATGCTGTGCAACTGCCGCAAATAAATAATTCTATTGCAAGCAAGATCGTATCTAAATGCTATCAACAACGGCTAAAAGAGTTGCTCCTCGCCAGTACTAAAGTCTGCTCTCTCACCTGGCTCCAGCTCATCAACTTCATCTTAGCCAAGAGACAGTTCAGCTCGGGAGACTCACGTAGCAAATAACCAAACAACAGTCGGTTATCTGGGGTCAAAGGCATCGGGCCTATGGGAAACTCCGAAAACACTTGGAAGAAAACAATACTGTATGGCCCAAGATTTTGTAATTTTTAACGATGTAGCGCATCCAAAAATGCGCATCAATGCAGTCTTAAGGCACTTACTCAGGGCCAAATATCTATCCACTCCTGAGCACGTTTTATCTCTGCAGTGCTCATCAACAAAATCGCCCCAGCCAAGCAATCGAGTATTGCATGACTGGGGCGATTTCTGCGCCTCCTGCAGCGGCCTGGCAGACAGCCCGGCAACCTACCAGGCCACCCATCATAAGCTTTAGTGAGCTGGCTCCACAGCGGGTGTATCGAGCGGCTCTAACTGCTCGAAACGTTTGCGTGCAGCAATATGTTCGGGGCGTGGTTTCAGTTCGTGCTTGGGATCCTCAAGCGTGTTTTCCATGCTGTTATAAACCATGAAAACATTGGCGCGCGGCCACGGCGAGATATTGCCGTTAGACCCATGCATGGTATTGCAATCGAAAAACACCACCGAACCTGCGAGTGCCGTCATCTGTTCAATGCCCCCCTGCTCTACCAGCAACTGCAGGCTGAGCGGATCAGGCACACCAAGCTCCTGCTTTTTCAGAGACTGCTTATAGTGCTCATCAGGCGTTTCACCCTGACAAGAAATAAACTGCTTCTGCGAACCTGGTACGAGCATGAGCGGCCCATTGCACGCATTATTATCAGTAAGCAGAACAGAGCAGCTTAGTGCTCGCATACGGGGCATACCATCCTCAACATGCCAGGTCTCAAAGTCAGAATGCCAGTAGAACTCTTTACCCTTGAAACCAGGCTTCATATTGGCGCGCGACTGATGTATATAAACCTCTGAACCCAGAATCTGACGTGCCACATGAATAAGACGTGGGTCACGCGAAAGCCTATCCACCATCGCACTAAGCTGATGCACCCTGAAAATGGATCTAACCTCATCACTGGCGGGCTCGGTAACGGCCTCTTCCATGGCTCTGATTTCAGGATCGTCGCTCATGCGCTTGATTTCATCCAGAAGCCCCTGAATCTCCTGCGCACTAAATATATTTTCGAGCAGCAGAAAGCCATTATTCTCATAAGACGCTAGCTGCTCGGAAGTCAAAGCGTCTGCATAAGACCCACCGTCATAAACAACGGGATCCTGCCGCGCGATGATGGCGGCAGCCCTGCTGCCGCGCGATGCATATAAATCATTAATAGTTGTAGACATGTAAATGTATACTCCTTGCGAAATTGAGCCCGATTTAGGCGGCATCAGTCTCCAGCGGGTAGACACCTTCTTTGTCGTGTACCTCGTCGCCGGTCAATGGCGGGTTGAAAACACATATTACCCGCAAGGGCTCTTTGCCCCCGCGCAGCCAGTGCTCGTCATTCTCGTCCAGCGCATACACAACACCCGGGCCCAGTGCATATTTCTTGCCGTCGGCAATGGTTTCAATCTCGCCATCACCTTCGACACACCACACAGCCTCAAGATGGTTCTGGTAATGAATATGCGTTTCTGTACCAGGAAAAATAACCGTCTCATGAAACGAGAAACCCATGCCATCTTTCTTAAGCAAGACACGCCGGCTGAGCCAGTTATCGGTCTTGACCTCATGTTCGGTGCCGATTACATCTTTCACATTACGTACAATCATCCAGCTTTACCTCCAAACTTCAGTACACGGGCACTTACGCCATTTTCATCCAGCACCTGAGCCACGCAGCTCTCAATAATTTCAAGACCGCGGCGCAGCAAGTCATCTTCAATCGTCAGTGCCGGAAGAACCTTGAGCACTTCGTCATGCGCTCCAGACGTTTCAATGACCAGGCCTTCCTCGAACGCCTTATGTGCAATCTTATTGGCCAGGTCATCACCTACCGGGGTAACCAAGCCTTGAATCAAGCCGCGTCCGCGCACGCTAAGGCCCGCCATCGGGTAGCTATGATCCAGATTTTCAAGCCAGTCACGCACCATACGCTCTTTGCGGGCAGTTTCCTTTGCAAAAGCGTCATCGCTCCAGTAATGCTCAAGTGCCGCCGTAGCCGTTACAAAGGCCAAGTTGTTGCCGCGGAACGTACCGCTATGCTCGCCCGGCTTCCAGATATCGAGCTCCGGCTTCATTAACACCAGCGACATGGGCAATCCATAACCAGAGAGCGACTTGGAAAGCGTGATAATGTCAGGCTCGATACCGAGTGATTCAAAACTGAAAAAGTTGCCGGTACGACCACAACCCACCTGAATATCATCAACAATAAGCAGCATGTCGTGCTTGCGGCACAGGACTTGTAGCTCTTTAAGCCAGCGCTTACTGGCAACATTAACGCCACCCTCACCTTGCACGGTTTCAACAATTACGGCCGCAGGGTGATCCATGCCGCTGCTGGGATCATCCAGCATACGCTCCAGATAGGCCATGGTATTGGCGTCAGGCCCAAGATAGCCATCAAAGGGCATGAACGAGGTGTTGCTCAACGCAACGCCTGCCGCGTTACGGAACTTCTCGTTTGCCGTCACAGCCAACGAACCGCCACTCACACCATGAAACCCATGGGTAAATGAAATAATATTCTGTCTACCCTTTACTTTGCGTGCAATCTTGAGCGCTGCTTCTACCGCATTAGTGCCTGTGGGGCCCGTAAACTGCAGTGTGTAATTCCAGCCACGCGGCTTGAACAAAACACGGTCGACAGTTTCCAGAAACTCTTTCTTGGCGCATGTCGCCATATCAAGCCCATGCACAACACCATCGGTATTTAAATAATCAATGAGCTTTTCTTTGAATACCGGGTTGTTATGGCCATAATTAAGCGTACCCGCGCCACTGAAGAAATCGATATATTCCTTACCCGACTCATCAATTAGCAACGACCCTCTGGCCTCTTTGAAAACGACCGGGAACGACCGAACGTAGCCTCTTACCTCTGACTCCATCCGGTCAAAAATTTTCAAATCCATAATAAATCCTCCTGGTTACATAAAACGCTCATCCGACCACGGCGCGCCAGAACCGGGCACCGCTGGGGCGTTTCGATTTCAAATTAACTGGCTAACTTCAGCTGGTCTGCGGCGGGCCGAAACGGGCCTATGCGCAAAAGCGGCTCATCGTCGTGTCCGTGTTCGCCAAACAGGCTGCGATCGAACAGCGGGCTCTCATGCACTGGGGCATTTAGCCGACGTGCCAGACTTGCAAACATGCCGCGCGAAGCCTGGTTTTCGGGACCGACCGTCGTTTCGATATAACGCACGCCTTCAAGCGTAGGCCGATCCAGCAAATAACGCAGCATGCGCTGGCCCAGGCCGCGCCCACGTGCGTCTGCATGTACCGCCACCTGCCAGACAAAGAGTGTGTCGGCAGCCTCTGGCCGTCTATAACCCGAAATAAAGCCGAGCAGCTTATCTGCAGAGCCGGCCACCACGCTCGTAGCGCAGAAATGCTCGCTGAGAAGCAGATAGGTATATAGAGAATTAAGATCGAGCGGGGGACATTCTGAAATCAGAGTGTGAATGCCTGCCGCGTCGAATTTGGTAGGGGCTCTGAGCCACAGATCAGACTCTGTGTCGTCGGAACCCTCCGTATGGTCAGAGGGAGAGAGTTGTGAAGTAGTTCGTGTTTTGCAATTTCTCACACCACCAATCCTGATTCTGGAAGCGCTCCAGGCGTCGTCGGCACATCGAGAATGGGTGATGCGTGCTCGCCAGGCGCTTCAGTTAACACAATACCGTCTGACTCCATTAAGTCGACAATACGTTCGAGCGACATCGTAATGGCCGCTTGCTCCGACTCTGGCAAAGCGTTAAGGGCATCGGCAAGCTTTTTTTGAAGCGGCGAAGGTGTACTTGCAGCCAACTGCCGACCCTCATCGGTCGCCGTTACATAAACAATACGTCGATCCTGGCGCCCACGTTCACGGCGGATCAACCCCTTGTCTTCCAGACGATCAAGAATACCCACCACCGTACTTGCGCTGACATGCATATCGCGACTGATGGCTGTAGCCGTCATCGGGCCGTCATCAATAACGGTGCGCAGACAGACCAGCTGCGGCGCTGTAATGTTGCTACACGCTGCCAGCTGGCGCGAATGCAGTGCCACCGAACGCGTGATGCGACGGATAGCCCGCAAAATGCGCAAATCGTACTGCTCAACAGAGTTATTTAGCATCGACATATCTATAAGAGTTAGAAAGAATTCAATCAGATTGATTTCTACTGAAATCATAAGCCAGCGAACAATTTGTGTCAAACATGGCCCATAACCAAACCAGTAGCGCTTACGAGGTATGCAAAAAAGGCTGCCAGAGGCAGCCCTACAGACCGGGGGGGGCAAATGCCCTCCGGCTGCATTCATTACAGAGCACTAAGCCCTTATTGGCCAGTGCCCCCAACCGTTAAGCCATCCATGCGTACGGTGGGCATACCAACGCCAACCGGAACGCTCTGCCCTTCCTTACCGCAAGTACCCACGCCAGAGTCAAGCTGCATGTCATTGCCGATCATACTCACCCGATTCATCGCATCTGGTCCGTTACCGATTAACGTGGCTCCTTTTACCGGGTAGGTGACCTTACCGTTTTCAATCATATAGGCCTCAGACGCCGAGAAAACAAACTTGCCACTGGTAATGTCGACCTGCCCGCCCCCAAAATTGGCGGCATACAGGCCTTTTTTGACCGATGCCAGTACCTCTTCAGGTGGGGTGGAGCCAGACAACATATAGGTATTGGTCATACGGGGCATGGGCAAATGAGCATAGGATTCACGTCGGCCATTGCCGGTTACGGGCATTTTCATAAGACGTGCATTCATTGAATCTTGCATATAACCACGCAAAATGCCATCTTCAATCAGCACATTACGTTGGCTCACGTTGCCCTCATCGTCAATATTGAGCGAGCCGCGGCGGTCAGCCAACGTGCCGTCATCAACAACCGTAACCCCCTTGGATGCCACACGCTCACCGATACGGCCTGCGAACACGCTGGAGCCTTTACGGTTGAAATCACCCTCAAGGCCGTGACCAACAGCTTCATGCAAAAGTATGCCGGGCCAGCCTGAACCCAGCACTACAGTCATTTCGCCAGCTGGCGCGGCTCGGGCTTCCAGATTGACCATGGCCTCGTGAACCGCGCGCTGCACATACGAGCGCATGATGTCGTCCGTAAAGTAAGCCAGCCCTGTCCGTCCGCCGCCCCCTGCAGACCCGACCTCGCGGCGCCCGTTACGTTCCGCGATAACGGTAAGTGACAGCCGCACCAGTGGCCGCACGTCTGCTGCCAGACGCCCGTCGCTGCCGGCAACCAGGATGACATCATATTCAGCCCCAAGGCTGGCCATTACCTGAATGATGTGCGGGTCAGACGCGCGCGCCATATGTTCAATGCGCTCAAGCAAGGCGACCTTTTCAGGCGCAGTAAGTGTCGCAACCGGATCAAGTGCGGGGTAAAGACTGCGTGCCGCAGGCAAATCGGCACCGGTTACTTTTTGTCGGCCTGCACCTCTGCGTGCGATAGTGCGCACCACTTCGGCCGAGGACATCAAGGCTTCTGGCGACAAACTGTCAGAATAGGCAAAAGCCGTTTTCTCACCGCTAATGGCCCTGACACCCACGCCTTGTTCAATGGAAAAACTGCCTGTTTTTACAATACCCTCTTCAAGCGCCCAGCTCTCACTGCGTGTGTATTGAAAATACAAGTCGGCATAATCAACCTTATGCGTAAAAATGGCCCCTAGCGCTCGTGCCATGTCAGATTCGGTCAGCCCCCACGGGTCAAGTAGTGTGGTTTTGGCCGTAGCCAAGGCGTGTATGGAAGGATCAACAAGTTTCATAAGTTCTTTAATAAAGAATGTTCAGAGGGTGCGGTGAGACCAGGCAGGCAGCGCCGTGCGCACCTCATCAATACGTTGCAATTCTATATTGCCAATGGCAATGCCGGGCCCGGTCGCCTTAACATCGACCACATCCCCCCATGGGTCTACCAACATGGAGTGCCCCCAGGTACGTCTGCCGTTTTCATGTTTGCCACCTTGCGCCGGTGCCAACACATAACATTGGTTTTCAATAGCACGCGCGCGCAACAATATTTCCCAGTGGGCGGCACCGGTCGTATAGGTAAAGGCAGAGGGCAGCACAACAAGCTGCACAGTTTTCATTTGCCGGAACAGCTCAGGAAACCGCAGGTCATAACATATTGACAAGCCAACCTGACCAAAAGGCAGGGAAACCATTTGCACTGCATTTTCACCCGGCCGAATGGAAACTGACTCATCGTACGACTCTTCACCCTTTTTGAAACCAAACAAATGGATTTTGTCGTAGCGGCCGATTTGATTACCCTCTGGATCAAAAACCAGGCAAGAATTATATATACGCTCGCTATCAGGGCTCTCAAGCGGCAGCGTGCCACCTACTAGCCAAATGCCATGTTCGCGTGCGCATTGTGCAAGAAACTGTTGTATTGGGCCATGACCGGCAGTTTCTTTGATGGACAGTTTATCTTTGTCACGACGGCCCATAAAGCAAAAATACTCTGGCAACGCCACCAGCTTAGCACCCTGCTGCACGGCATCTGCAATAAGCCGCCACGCCTGCTCAAGATTATCATCAACACTGGCACCAGACACCATCTGCACCGCCGCCACGCGAAAGTGTTCATTTAGGCTCATCAAAACATACCTTTATAAACTGAAAATAAATAATGCAATATGTACCCAGTGTTGGCAATTGATTAATACGAAATTACGTTAAAATGCATGCTGGTCACTTAAAAAACAACCGACCAGCCGCTCCATATATCTGCCAATACTACAGGAAGCATAATGACTCGCGATACTTATACGGCTCTAAAACAGAAGATTGAAAAAGAAATAGTCAAACTTCAAAAGCAGGCTCAGGCCCTGCAAGAAAAGCGGCGTGGCCCGGTCATTACATCAATCGTGCAGTCGATGCGCGAATATGAAATTACCCCCGAAGAAATCACTGCTGCGCTCGGCAAAACCCAAGCGCGCAAGACCACCCGCAAATCAGCCGCCACGGCACCCAAGGCCGTCAAGCGCACTGTGCCGCCCAAATACCGTAACCCTGAAACCGGCGACACCTGGACAGGTCGAGGCAAAGCTCCCCGCTGGGTCTCCGCTGCCGAGTCTGAGGGTAAAAGCAGAGACCAATTCCTTATTCAAAATTAAGTCTGTACAGCGGGTTTTGCCCAATCATGCAAAACCCGCTAACGCCTACGTTCGTACTCAACCTCGCGAACCTGCCCATTATTGCCAGGGAACTCATCAAACACGGCCTGCGCAAGATAAGGCATGGCCTGCATCAGATTATCGTAGCGGCTTACGTTAATAGCCGTTGAGCGATATACCTCGGCATTGTGATTTTGATCATCATTAATGGTAACGGTAAGCGTATTTTTATATACGACAACCGGCACATTGGTCGGCGGCGGCGAGTAATAAATGCCACCGCCCCAGTATCGCGCTCCGCCATACCAGCCAAACGCAGGCCCAAAACCCCAACCATCATTTAAATACGGATCAGGATACTGCTGCACCCAAGTCTGTGAAGCCGGATTTTCATAACGAATATGCACAGAAAACCGTGGTTTCTCTGACTGGGCCTCTACAAGCCCCACCGGGCCAATAGCGGCACGCACCATATCAGCAATGGTCTGAAATTCCAGATTATTTACCTGATTTTCATACGGCACAATGCGATAGGTTTGCCCCTGGCTGCCGGCGGGCCATTGTTGAAAGCTGGTTACGCGCGCTGATAACGTTGAGGCGCATCCAGAAACCAGAACAACACCAGCCAGAATCACAAAAACCCGCATTAACGCATGTCGGCACTGATTGAACTTCATCCACATAAAACCTCCTGCCGCAATCCTGTGCTGTCTAAGACGCCCGTGTACACCTGCAGGCTCCCGGCGCCATGCTAGCAGTGTATGACCATACTATGATCAAAAAGGTTGCATTGGCATTACGAAATGCACTACTGGTAAAAGACCCTTCCCGGCGTAGATACCGGGCAAACACTACAATAGAATTATATCTTCGTAATGGACACTATCCAGCATGCGCACCGATACCGTACCCGCCATCTCGCGGCATGACTACCAGCCCTATCCCTACCGGGTTCCCACAGTTAATCTAAGCTTCGACCTGCAGCCGGGCCAAACCCGTGTGCAGGCAACGCTTGTATTCGAGAGAGTTGGCGATAAAAAAGCGCCTCTGGTTCTCGACGGACAAGATCTCGCGCTCGAGTCGGTAACAATAGACGGCCGCACACTTACGCCCGACGACTACGAGCTAGCTGAAGACACACTAACACTGCACCCTGACGCCAGCCACTTCACAGTGGTCATTACCAGTTTGTGTCGTCCCGCTGAAAACACCACGCTGATGGGCTTGTATGTATCAGGAGACCATCTGTTCACGCAGTGTGAAGCGCAAGGGTTCCGGCGTATTACCTGGTTTCCCGACCGACCAGATGTCATGGCCCGCTACACGGTATGCCTGCGCGCTGACAAAGCCCACTACCCATTGCTGCTCTCCAACGGCAACTTGATCAGCCAGCAAGATCTGCCTGACGGCCAACACGAAGCACGCTGGGAAGACCCTCACCCAAAACCAAGCTATCTTTTTGCATTGGTCGCCGGAGACTTCGACTGTCGCGAGCAAACCATAAGCACACGAAGTGGGCGGCAGGCACTGTTGCAGGTTTATAGCGACAAGGGTTCTCGCGAAAAAACTGCGTGGGCACTCGACTGCCTGAATCGCTCAGTGCGTTGGGATGAAAATCGTTTTGGCCTCGAGCTTGACCTAGATCGTTTCATGATTGTCGCCGCACGCGATTTCAACATGGGCGCCATGGAAAACAAAGGGCTGAACGTTTTCAATTCGGCCTACGTACTGGCCGACCCCCACAGCGCCCCCGACAGTGCATATCGAAATATCGAAGCCGTCATTGGCCACGAGTACTTCCATAACTGGACAGGCAACCGTGTTACCTGCCGCGATTGGTTTCAGCTTTCGCTGAAAGAAGGCCTGACAGTTTTCCGCGACCAGGAGTTCTCTGCAGACATGCTTGCTGCTGATCTGCCTCACGACGAAGCCATATCGGCACGCGCCGTCAAGCGCATTGATGACGTCAGCACATTGCGACTTGCGCAGTTTCCCGAAGATGCCGGCCCGATGGCTCACCCCATTCGCCCTGAAAGCTATCAGGAAATCGCCAACTTTTATACCGCTACCATTTACGAGAAAGGCGCCGAAGTCATACGCATGCAGCATACCTTGCTGGGCGAAGTCGGCTTTCGTAAAGGCTTGACCGAGTACTTCAGGCGACATGATGGGCAGGCCGTCACCTGCGACGATTTTGTCAGCGCCATGGAATCTGTCTACACGCAGCAACACCCAGGCAAAGACCTTACCGTATTTCGCCGCTGGTACCAGCAGGCGGGCACGCCGCGCGTCAACGTCACCATGCACCATGACGCGCACGCCAAAACCTGCACACTCACTTTGCGCCAGCGCTGCGAACCCGCAGGCATAGAAAGGCAACAGACTCCACTACAACCCAAGCCACCCCTGCATATCCCTTTTGCACTTGGCTTGCTTGACAATGAAGGCCGCCCTCTTCAACTTGAGGTTCAAGGCCAACCCTGCAAAACTGCATTGCTAGAGCTGGTTGAACAAGAGCAAACGTGGGTATTTCCAAATATCGACAAAAAGCCCGTCCCCTCATTGTTGCGCAATTTTTCTGCACCGGTCATTGTCGAATTTGAATACAGCGACGCCAACCTGGCACTGCTCGCACAACATGACCCAGACCCATTTGCCCGCTGGGAAGCCAGCCAGGCATTGGCCACCCGACAGCTGCTTGCGCTGACCGAAGCCTTTTCCAGCAACCAAACACCCGTCATCGCACCCGTGTTTTTGGACACCTGGCGTGCTCTGGCACAAGACGAGCAAATTACTGATGCGTACAAAACCCGCATACTGGCCATCCCCAGCGACAAAGAGCTGCTCGAGAAAACCTCACCGCTAAACCCACTGGGTGCCGTGCGCGCGGTGCAGCACCTGCGCGCCACGCTAGGCAAAGCACTTGCCGACCACTGGCTCAAACTATGGCAAGAATGCGCTGCGGCCACCCATGGAAAACCGTATCACCCCGACCCCATTTCCTCAGGCCATCGTGCGCTAAAGAACCTGGCACTTTCCTATCTGCTGGCTGGTGGCCACCCCGGTGCCAGCCAACTGGCGCTTGATCAGTACAATAACGCCGGCAATATGACTGAGCGTATGGGCGGCCTGACGGCATTGGTGCACTATGGCAGTGAAACAGACCGGGCTCGCGTGCTCGAGCATTTTTATCAGCAGTGGCAACAAGACCCTCTTGTCGTTGACAGATGGTTTGCCCTGCAGGCAAGTGCTCCCAGCGCAACGGTCGAAACCATACGCTCGCTTATGCTGCATCCTGCGTTCTCGCTGCGCAATCCCAACCGCGCGCGTTCAGTGGTTTTTCAATTCTGCATCAACAATCTGCAGGGCATCCACAGCCCTGGCGGGTACGCCTTCTGGGCCGAACAGGTCTTGGCGCTGAATGCACTAAACCCCGAAATCGCGGCCAGATTAGCGCGCGCCTTCGACAACTGGGCCCGTTACGCCCAGCCACAACAAAGCGCGATGCGCAACACGCTCGAACATATCAGCCAGCACGCCAACCTGTCGCGCAACGTAAACGAAATCATTACAAAAGCCTTGAATATTTAATCCACGGAGTACACATGTCTCGTAAAACCCTCACCCAGTATTTGGTTGAACAACAACGTAAAGAACAGGCCGTATCGGCTGAAGTCCGCCTGCTGATCGAGGTGGTGGCCCGTGCCTGCAAAGCCATCGGTCATGCGGTTGGAAAAGGCGCGCTGGGCAATGTACTGGGAAGTCTTGATACCGAGAACGTTCAAGGCGAGGTGCAGAAAAAACTTGACGTCATGTCAAACGAAATTTTGCTCGAGGCCAACGAATGGGGTGGGCATCTGGCTGCGATGGCGTCCGAAGAAATGGAAACCATCCACTTGATACCCAATCGATATCCAAAAGGCGAACACCTACTGCTTATCGACCCGCTCGACGGGTCTTCAAATATTGACGTCAACGTTTCCATTGGCACAATTTTCTCAGTGCTGCAGGCACCACACCATGTCTCTGGCCAAGCAGTCAGTGAGCAAGATTTTCTGCAGCCTGGTGTCAAACAGGTTGCTGCGGGTTACGCCATTTATGGCCCTCAGACCATGCTTGTTCTTACTGTTGGCACCGGCGTGGTCGCCTTTACGCTCGATCGCGAAATGGGTGCCTGGCAGCTTACCAACGAGAACATCACGATTCCCGAAAAAACAGCAGAATTTGCCATCAACATGTCGAACATGCGTCACTGGGAAGCCCCAGTTAAACGCTACATCGATGACTGTCTGGCCGGCGAAAACGGCCCTATGGGCAAAAACTACAACATGCGCTGGGTTGCCTCCATGGTGGCTGACGTACACCGCATCCTGACACGAGGTGGTGTTTTTCTGTACCCGCGCGATGAGCGCCCCAACGGCAAAGAAGGCAAGCTGCGACTGATGTATGAGGCCAACCCCATGAGCTTCCTTGTGGAGCAGGCAGGTGGTGCAGCCACCGACGGCAATCGTCGCATTCTTGATATCGAGCCCCATAAACTGCACCAACGCATTGGGGTCGTGCTGGGCTCTAAAGAAGAAGTGGAGCGCGTAACACGCTACCACGACGAAGCTCAGAAAAACTGATCCTGCCGTCCCGCCGGGCGCCCTACACAAGGCAGCCCGGCGTAACGCACATAACGCCTAATCGAGCGTCAAAATAGTGGCACCGGTCGTTTTGCGACCCGCCAATGCATCTTGCGCCTGACCCGCGTCTTCAAGTGCAAAGCGCTGGCCAATATTGATGTGCATTTTTTTCTTCTTGATCAGATCAAACAGGTCGTCAGCGGCCGCCTGCATTTTTTCTTGTGTGGGCACGTGCGTACCAAGCGTGGGCCGGGTTACATACAACGACCCCTTGGCAGCCAGCAGACCGAGGTTGACGCCTTCAACCGAGCCCGAAGCATTTCCATAGCTAACCATCAACCCTCGCGGTTGCAGGCAGTCTAGCGAAGCAAGCCAGGTATCTTTACCCACGCCGTCATAAACTACTGGAACCTTCTTGCCATCGGTAAGCTCAAGTACACGCTCGACGACGTTTTCACGCGAGTAGTCAATAACCTGCCAGGCACCATGTGCTTTGGCCAGCTCCGCCTTTTCAGGCGTGGATGCGGTACCGATCAGCTTGACACCTAACGCCTTGGCCCACTGGCAGGCAATAAGCCCGACACCGCCGGCAGCGGCATGAAACAGAATTGTTTCACCGCCCTGAAGACGATAAGTCTGGCGGAACAGATACTGAACGGTTAACCCCTTGAGCATCATGGCAGCGGCTTCATCAAACCCCACGGCCTTGGGGATCTTGACCACGCGATCGGCAGGCACATTGCGCGCTTCGGCATAGGCGCCGATGGGGCTTTGCCCATAAGCAACACGATCACCCACCTTTAGATGACGGACGTCGGCGCCTACCGCCTCAACCACGCCTGAGGCCTCAAACCCCAGCCCATGCGGCAATGCATGTTGATACAGACCGGTGCGAAAATAGATATCAATGAAGTTCAGTCCCACCGCTTTCTGGCGTATGGTAACCTCATTTTTTGCCGGGCCCGGCACGTCGACAGAAACAAGCTTAAGCACTTCTGGGCCGCCGTGCTGCTCGATGCGTATAGCTTTAACCTGGGTTTCCAAGAGAATCTCCTTCCTTTAAGTTCACACTACCCCGTAAGGCGCCTAGTTTAAATCTTTATGGCCGATCTGTACTCCTTTCGCCGGGCTCTTTCTTCTGCTGCAAAGCACAGCGACAAGTCTTTTTTCCCAATTCTGGCATGAACCGTCAACGTGCGCTTCTGTCCATCCATGTTGCCGCGATTCTGTTCGGGCTAACGGGCATTTTTGGCAAACTCATTCAAGGTGATCCTTCGGTCATTACCGCAGGACGAGCCGGTTTTGCGGTACTGGCGCTCGTTGCCTTCATGCGCTTTCAGGGTACCTCGCCACTGCACGGCATAAAACAACGCGATATGCGGGTTATGGCTCTGGCTGCGCTTATGCTGGCTGTGCACTGGGTTACGTTTTTCATGGCTGTAAAAATCGCCGGCGTGGCGGTGGCTACTCTGGGTTTCGCCAGCTTCCCGGCATTTATCACGCTATGCGAAAGCCTGTTCTTCAAAGAAAAAATCAGCAAAGACGAGTGGCTCATTCTATTGCTGGTCACCGCCGGTCTGGTACTGGTCACCCCCTCGTTCAACTTTCGCGACGACGCCACCATAGGCCTGGCCTGGGCCTTGCTTTCAGGGCTGGCCTTTGCGCTGTTTGCCCTGATCAATCGTCGCGCAGCAGCTGGGATTCCAGCGCAACAGGTGGCTTGCTGGGAAAACCTGTTCGTATTAGTGCTCACTGCACCCTTTGCCGTATCAACTGTCGCCCAACTGGGTGCCCTTGATTGGGTCTGGCTGGCCTTGCTGGGCATTATGTGCACAGCGTTGTCCCATTACCTTATGGTCGCCAGCCTGTCTGTACTCAACGCTCGCAGTGCGGGCATTGTCATCGCGCTCGAGCCAATTTACGCCATTCTGTTTGCAGCCGTACTGTTCGGCCAATACCCGACACTGCGTATGATTGCCGGCGGGATACTAATGATTGGCGCCATTATCTGGTCGGGGCTGCGACAAGTCGACAAGACGCACACCGCATAACCCAAACAGCGATGCCGACAATGGCCCTGCTACCCCGCCAGGGCTACGTGAGCACCAGGCCATAATACGCACGACAGGCCGCGTCTCAGGGTGATTGCTTTTCACATGGCGCCGGCACCGCAAGGCGTATTCCACATGAGCCGCACCGACCATGCAGGTTTAGCCTTAGTCTGACAATGTTTAAATGTGATGCAGACAAATTCGGCGCAGGCCGTTTAACGCCGCTTTTTCCCACCAATTAGCGACCCCAATACGCCTCTTAACAGGCTAGTCGTCGTGCTTCGCACGGCACTCTTCACGGCAGACTGCATAACGCCATCACGGCGGCCGCCTCGCGGCCCAACCGAACCAAAAAGAAAGTCACTAACTGCATCAAGCACGCCGTTTTCTTGCGTAGGCGGTGCAGCATTACCTGCAGAACCCTTGCCTGAACCAGAAGCCGACGTCGTAGCTGCAGCCGTCGCTTCAGCCTGAGCCTGTTGTGACGCGTCTGTGGCACGCTGCTGCAGGCGCTCATACGCGGATTCGCGATCAACAGTCTGTTCATACCTGCCACCCACCACCGAAGCCGCTCTTATAGCCTGGCGTTCTGCATCAGTTGCCGGCCCGATACGGCTGCCTGGCGCCAACATCCATACTCTTTCGGTTGGCGACGGGCTACCCTTTTCATCGAGCAGAGACACTAGAGCCTCTCCCACCCCCAACTCAGTGATGGCGGCCTCAATATCAAGCCCTGCATTGGGCCGCATCGTTTGCGCGGTTGAGCGCACTGCCTTTTGATCACGTGGCGTGAAGGCACGCAGAGCGTGCTGAATACGGTTTCCCAGTTGCCCCAGCACGGTATCAGGGATATCTACAGGGTTTTGCGTAACAAAAAATATACCCACCCCTTTGGAACGCACCAGCCTCACCACCTGTTCTATTTTCTCGAGCAAGGCCTTTGGCGCATCATTAAACAGCAGATGGGCCTCGTCGAAGAAAAACACCAGCTTGGGTTTATCTGGATCACCGACTTCAGGCAAAATTTCATAGAGTTCGGCCAATAACCAAAGCAGGAAAACAGCGTACAAGCGTGGCGACATCATGAGCTTGTCAGCCGCCAGAATATTTACCATTCCCTGCCCTTTTTCATTAACCCGGATAAGGTCATGAATATCGAGCATAGGTTCGCCGAAGAATTTTTCGCCGCCCTGTGACTCCAGCGTCAAAAGGCGTCGCTGTATGGCGCCAACCGACGCGGCCGATACATTGCCATAGCGAGTGCGCAGCTCAGAGGCCCGGTCAGCCACATTTTGAAGCATGGCACGCAAATCTTTCATGTCGAGCAACAGCTGGCCTTCGTCATCCGCCACCCTGAATACCAGCGTAAGCACCCCCTCTTGCGTGTCGTTAAGCTCGAGCATGCGCGATAGCAATAGCGGGCCCATGTCGGACACGGTTGCACGCACTGGATGGCCCTGCTCGCCAAACACATCCCAAAGTACGACCGGGCAGCCACCCCATACTGGCGTGGGAAGATCCAGATGTTTAAGACGCTCTTCGAGTTTGGGGTTGGGCTGGGCAGCCTGAGAAATACCGGTCAAGTCGCCTTTGACATCGGCCATGAACACCGGGGTGCCCATGCGTGAGAATGCCTCGGCCAATACTTGCAGCGTGACTGTTTTACCGGTACCGGTAGCGCCGGTGATGCAACCATGCCTATTGGCAAGGCGTGGCAGCAGACAGCATTCGAGCGAGGCATTTTTTGCGATGACGACAGGATCAGCCATAGTTAAAGATTCCACAATTTCAGGGGTTAAAACGGAGTTCCCAAGGATGGCCAAGTGTAATTCCGTGCCTATTATCATGCACGGGTTAAAATGACACTTTAACTGTTGTTTAGATTACAAGACAGGATTATGGCCGGACACAGTAAATGGGCGAACATCCAGCACCGAAAAGGTCGCCAAGACGCTAAGCGTGGCAAGCTCTGGACAAAAATCATTCGTGAAATAACCGTTGCGGCACGCGCCGGCGGGCCCGACCCTGACTCCAACCCTAGTTTGCGCATGGCCTGGGACAAAGCCACCGCTGCCAACATGCCCAAAGACAACATACAACGGGCAATTTTGCGTGGCGCAGGCGGTGCCGATGGCGCCAACTACGAAGAAGTGCGCTACGAAGGTTACGGTGTGGGCGGCGCTGCCATCATCATTGATTGCGTCACCGACAATCGCACCCGTACCGTCGCCGAGGTGCGTCATGCACTCTCCAAAAACGGTGGCAACCTGGGGCAAGACGGCTCTGTTGCGTTCATGTTCCAGCATTGCGGGCAGTTTCTCTTTGCCCCCGGCACATCTGAAGACCGTGTCATGGAGATCGCACTTGAGGCGGGTGCCGAAGACATTCTTACCGACGAAGACGGCTTAATTGAGGTTATCTCGGCACCTACTGACTATGCCGCCGTAAAAACTGCCTTTGAACAGGCCGGGCTCGCGCCCGAAGTACATGGCCTCATCATGAAGCCACTTAACGAAACCGAGCTTACCGGTGAAGATGCCGAGGCCATGCAAAAAATCCTCGACGTTCTTGAAGGTCTCGACGACGTTCAAGAAATCTACACAACCGCCGTTTTCGACGAAGCAGACTAAATAATCATGAAAATATTGGTAATCGGCGGCGGGGGCCGCGAACATGCCCTGGCCTGGCACCTGGCCAAGTCGCCACGCGTGCACAAGGTCTTCGTAGCCCCTGGCAACGGTGGTACAGCGCTGGCTTCACCCTTGCAAAATGTGCCTATCAGCGACAACGATGCGCTTATTAAATTCGCACGCGACGAAAGCGTCGCATTCACCGTGGTAGGGCCAGAAGCACCACTTGCCGGTGGCATTGTTGACGCCTTCCACGCAGCGGGTCTCAAAATATTCGGGCCCACCCAGGCTGAAGCACAACTTGAAAGTTCAAAAGATTACGCCAAGGCTTTCATGGTGCGTCACAATATCCCCACAGCGCTCTACCAGACATTCACCGATCCCGCCCAAGCCAAAGCCTATATAACCTCACAGGGTGCACCCATTGTCGTGAAGGCTGACGGGTTAGCTGCAGGCAAAGGTGTCGTTGTAGCCACCTCTGTCGACGAGGCACACTCAGCCATTGACGCCATGCTTGGTGATGGTTCTCTGGGCGACGCAGGGGCCCGTGTAGTCATCGAAGAGTGCCTGCTGGGCGAAGAAGCCAGCTTCATCGTCATGTGCGACGGCAGCCATGTACTGCCCCTGGCCACCAGCCAAGACCACAAACGCCTTCTTGATGGCGACCTGGGCCCCAATACAGGCGGCATGGGCGCCTACTCGCCCGCCCCCGTCATTACGCCTGCCCTGCACAACCGCATCATGCGCGAAGTCATACACCCCACCATGGCCGGCATGGCCAAAGATGGGCTGCCATACTCAGGCTTTCTCTACGCCGGGCTCATGATAGGCGATGGCCCTGACGCTACCCGCACCATCAAGGTACTCGAATACAACTGTCGCATGGGCGATCCCGAAACACAGCCCATCATGATGCGCATTAAAAGCGATCTCACTCAGGTTTTTGAGCAGGCGATTGCCGGCAAGCTTGACGAAGCCAACATTGACTGGGACCGCCGCTGTGCCATGGGCGTGGTCATGGCAGCTGCCAACTACCCTGCCACCCCGCGCCTTGATGATGTCATAGAGCACCTTCCTGAAAACACCGACGAGCTTATGGTGTTTCATGCGGGCACACGGCTCGACGGCAACACCCTCAAAACCTCCGGAGGCCGGGTGCTGTGCGTAACGGTACTCGCTGACTCCATCAAGCGGGCTCAGGCTGCCGCCTACGCTGCCGCCTCACAAGTACGCTTTGAGGGCAAGCAATATCGCAGCGACATTGGCTGGCGGGCTCTGCCATCACCTTCCGAACAAAACTGAACTCCTCCCAAAAAGGATCAACTGCCCATGACCATCCCCATTTCCTCCGCCTATGACTACTTTCTCGATCTGCAGGCCCGTATCGTCCAGGCGTTGGAAGATGCAGATGGCACGCGTTTCGAAAGTGAGCAATGGGATCGTGAAGAAGGCGGTGGCGGCATCTCGCGCTATCTCGAAGATGGGCCACTGTTCGAGCGAGCGGCTGTTCTGTTCAGTCACGTCAAAGGCAAAACGCTGCCCCCTTCCGCATCAGCCCATCGTCGTGAGCTTGCCGGCCGTCCTTGGGAGGCCATGGGCGTATCGCTGGTAATCCATCCGCGTAACCCCTACATACCAACTGTCCACATGAACGTACGCCTGTTCGTCGCGCACGCCGCGCCAGGCAACGATCAAGATGACGAAGTGTTCTGGTTCGGTGGGGGCCTCGACCTCACCCCTTGCTACCCTTTTGAAGAAGACGCACGCCATTTCCATCGCGTTTGCCACGACGCCGTCAGCCCATTTGGCGAAGACAAATACCCGGCATACAAAAAATGGTGTGATGAGTACTTCTTTTTAAAGCACCGCAACGAGACCCGCGGTATTGGGGGTCTGTTCTTTGATGATCTGAACGCAGAAGGCTTTCACTCCAGCTTTGCCGTGGTGCAGTCCGTAGGTGACTCCTTTTTACAGGCCTTCATGCCCATCGTCGAAAAACGACGTCACCTCGAATACACCGAACACCAGCGTAACTTCCAAGCCTACCGTCGTGGCCGCTACGTAGAATTCAATCTTGTCTTCGACCGGGGCACCCTGTTCGGCCTGCAGTCCGGCGGGCGCACAGAATCCATACTGCTGTCCATGCCACCCATGGCCACCTGGCGTTATAACTGGGCCCCAAAAGAAGGCACGCCCGAAGCCGCACTGGCGCAGTATTTGCAGCCGCGCAGTTGGTTATGAACCCGGGCAGCGTTCTGGCAACGCTTCAACCAGTCGCCTTCGCTGTGACACAAAAGGTTTTAGGCTGTTCACCCATGCGTACCAAAGGCATTAAATGAAGATCGGGTTACTCGGCGGCAGCTTTGATCCAGTGCATCTGGCTCACGTGGCCTTGGCCCTCTGCGCCTTGCAAGAACTCAAACTCGATGAAGTACAGCTTATACCAGCCGCCGATCCATGGCAGCGCGAACCACTGGCTGCTGGCGCACAGCACCGCGTGGCAATGCTTGAGCTGGCCGTACGCGAGCAACCTCACTTGCGCGTCAACCCGATTGAAATCAATCGGGGAGGCAAAACCTATACCTTCGACACGCTTTGCCAACTGCCTACCGGGCCAGATTACTACTGGATACTCGGAGCCGACCAACTGGCCAACTTTTGCACATGGCACCACTGGCAAGAAATAACAGATCTCGCCCGTCTGGCCGTGGCCCTGCGCCCTGGCACAACACTGACCGTACCACCGCCGCTTGGTGACCATCTCGCGCGCCAAAACCGTCCGTTGATCACACTGCCGTTCCAACCCACGCCTATTTCATCCACCCAAATTCGCCAGCGCCTGGCCGCAGGCCAGCCCACCGATCGCCTGCTCAGTGTTGCAGTCGCGCAATATATTCAGCAAAATGGGCTGTACCAGCCTCCTGTCGCCTAACGTACGCGTTATAGTCCATACATGGAAATACAAAAATTGCAACGTCTCGTTATTGACGCCCTTGAAGATGTCAAAGCACATGACATACAAATCTTCAACACCACCCATATTACTGGCCTATTCGACCGCGTTGTCATTGCCACAGGCATGTCAAACCGGCAAACTCGATCCATAGCCAAAAACGTGGCAGACCAAGCCCGCAAGCACAAAATCCCCGTTATTGCCTTTGAAGGTGAAGAAACGGGCGAATGGGTACTTGTTGATCTCGGCGATATCGTCGTGCACGTCATGCAGCCCATGGTGCGCAACTATTACAAGCTTGAAGAAATCTGGGGCGGCAAACCCGTGCGGGTCAAACTGCTGCCACAGTCCACCCAGCCGGTTATCACCGAAACCTATGATTTTGACAACAACTAGCTGCTTTCTGCCGTCGCCAACGGGCAACAGTATCCACTAAAAAAACGGCCCCGTTTGGCACACAGCCTGTTCCGCCGCACCTGAAGGCTACACGGCATAAGCATCTCAATTCGGATGAAGACGCCCAGTGAAACTAATCATTATTGCTGTCGGAACCCGCATGCCCAGCTGGGTTGAAACCGGCTGGAAAGACTATGCCAAGCGGCTGCCGCAAGATTGCATGCTTGAACTTAAAGAGATCAAGCCCGAGCCCCGCACCTCCGGCAAAACAGCCACCCAAATGATGCAGGCCGAAGCACGACGTATTGAAGCGGCTACCCCCTCCGGCGCACTACGCATCGCGCTGGACGAACACGGCAAAGACATCGATACGGTCGAACTGTCGCACGAACTCCAGACATGGCGGGGCTCAGGCCAGGACGTCGTCTTTTTCATCGGCGGCCCTGATGGGCTTGACGCCACACTCAAGCAAAGCTGCCAAACCCGATTACGGCTTTCTTCCCTGACATTACCCCACCCCATGGTACGTATTGTGCTTGCCGAACAGCTCTATCGGGCATGGGCTATTATGACGGGGCACCCTTACCACCGCGCCTGATCGCGCTTTTTCTTCCCGGAAACTGCCCAATGATTGTCCGTCGCACAAAAATCGTCGCCACACTTGGCCCTGCCAGTTCCAGCCCTGAAAAAATCGAGCAACTCATTGTTGCCGGGCTGGATGTTGCCCGCCTCAATTTCTCGCACGGCTCCGCAGACGATCACCGCGAACGGGCAAAGCTGGTACGTGAGATCGCTGAAAAACACGGCAAGTACGTCGCTATTATGGGTGACCTCCAGGGCCCAAAAATTCGCATTGCACGCTTCACCTCACAAAAGGTTGAGCTCAAAGAAGGCCAACCTTTTACCCTGTCCAACCAGCACCCTAGCGAGGCCGGCACCGACAAAATCGTCGGCATTGATTATCCCAGCCTGGTACAAGACTGCCATCCTGGCGATGAACTCTTGCTTGACGATGGCCGAGTAGTTCTCACCGTCGACAGCGTTGAAGAACACGCTGTACACACCACCGTTACCGTTGGCGGCCCACTATCCAACAATAAAGGCATTAACCGACGTGGCGGCGGCATCTCGGCCCCAAGCCTCACCGACAAAGATCGCGACGACATTCGGCTCGCCGCTGAGATCGAGGTGGACTACGTTGCCGTTTCTTTTCCACGCTATGGCAGTGACATTCAAGAGGCACGCAAACTGGTGCAAGAAGCAGGCAGCAAAGCCTGGATCATCGCCAAAATTGAACGCGCCGAAGCCGTAGCAGACGATCACGCACTCGATGCCATCATCAAGGTCAGCGACGGCGTCATGGTGGCCCGAGGTGACCTCGGGGTCGAGGTTGGAGATGCCCGTTTGGTAGGCATACAAAAGCGCATCATCCAGCACGCGCGCACACTCAATAAACTGGTCATCACTGCAACGCAAATGATGGAGTCGATGATTTCCAGCCCGCTACCCACGCGTGCTGAAGTCTCTGATGTGGCCAATGCAGTGCTCGACTATACCGACGCCGTCATGCTGTCGGCCGAGAGTGCCTCAGGGCAGTACCCGGTAGAAGCGGTAACCGCCATGGCTCGCGTGTGCCTGGGCGCGGAGCAAGAACCCACCACCACACGGTCGCAACACCGCCTAGGAGAAACCTTTTCACGCTGCGACGAAACCATTGCTCTGTCTGCCATGTACGCAGCTAACCACTTTCCCGGCATCAAAGCCATTATCAGCCTGACCGAAAGTGGCCACACACCCTTGATCATGTCGCGTATCCGATCGGGTGTACCTATTTACTGCTATACGCGGCACCCAGCCACCCAACGACGCGCCGCCCTCTTCAGAGGCGTTTATACCGTACCCTTCGACGCGGCAAAAATAGACCCTGCCAAAGTCAGCGATCAGGCCATCGACAAGCTGAAAGAACGAGGCTTGCTCCACAAAGGTGACTGGATCATCCTGACCAAGGGCGACTTCTATTCCAACAGCGGCGGCACCAACGGCATGAAGATCCTCAAGGTAAAGTAGCCCGCTCAAAGCGTGCTCATGAAACTGCTTGGTATGACGTGATCGCGATACCTCACACTGAGCCAGTCCAGCTGGATCGGCCTCTCGCCAGGCCCGTATGTTTTAACTAAGCTGCCTGAACACCAAAATTGCGAGTGTCAGAATTTTTGAGAGTATCCGTATTTTTTTGGGCAAGGCAGTTTAGACAAATCATTGATCTCCCTATCATCATGACGCACCGTATCCCACGTTTCCATATCCCGTCGCAGGGTAGCTAGCCAAACGGTATTTCATCATCCCGTATTTCATTGCACCCCATATGACTGCAGCAAAAATTATTACCCTGTTACCTCGTTCACTGCGCGCCATCACTCTGTAACACATCGCCACATACCTCATCGAGTGGTAATGCATCACCCATCACCCATCACTCCATACCTCGTACTCCATACCTCGTACTCCATACCCCGTACCTCGTACCCCGTTGCCTCGTACCCCGTTGCCTCGTACCCTGTTACCTCGTACCCTGTTACCCCGTACCCTGATACCCCGTACCCTGTCACCCCGTATCCTTCGCGTCGTAATGCACTATCCTGGCAGCCCACTATGTGGAACCCTATTGCTCGGTAACGCATTACCCTGTACCTCACCCTTGACCAAGCGTCACGCATTACACTACGACATTCACCGCAACACACAGCAGAAAGCTGCACAGCTGCTCACTGTCGTACATCTCACTGCTGTACATCTCACTGTCCAGTAACAACCTATAGTCTTATGAATTTCCTGCCAATTTACCTCGCTTCAGCCAGCCCTCGTCGCCATGAAATCCTCACGCTTATGGGTGTGCCGCACGAAGTCTTGCGCGTGCCAGCACCTGACGGCGAAGATGAACCCAGACTGCCGGGTGAATCCCCAGCTATTTATGTCTGCCGCACAGCGCGAGACAAGGCCTTGCACGCTGCCGCCTGGCTCGCCGAACAGCACAACACAAACGCCACTCACGCTCAGCGACCGATTCTCTGCGCCGACACCACCGTCATACTTGACGATGACATCTTGGGAAAACCCGCGACTGAGCAGCACGCCCGTGACATGCTGGCGCGTCTATCTGGCCGCACACATGCCGTACATACCGCCATCGCGCTCATGCACAATGGCCAACTGTACGAAGACGTATCAATAACCACTGTTCGATTCAAGCCCCTTACCGTCGAAGAGATCAGGCATTACTGCAGCAGCGGAGAACCCATGGGCAAGGCCGGCGCCTACGGCATCCAGGGCCTAGCAGGTATGTTCGTAGCGTCGATCACAGGCAGCTATACCGGTGTAATGGGGCTACCCATGTTCGAAACCGGAAAGCTACTCACCGCATTACCCGCCCAAAAATCTGAGTAGTTATAACTGTTAGCTATACACCAGGCTACATACTGTCTTCAATAAACCGACATGCTACCCGCAGCTTGCGGGCATGCTCTTCAACATGGTTTTCAATGCGATATAGCGGCCCAGTAATCGCAATCGCGTAGTCAATATCAGACAAGCGAAGCGGCCAGGCAACGGCTCCAACATCAGGAATAGATTCACCCAAATTTGCGAACCAGCCCCGAGAGAGCGACAGTTTTATGTCATCTTCGATGGCTTCCACAGTGACCAGTGTTCGATCACTGTAGCGAGTTAAAGACAGCGACGCCAACACACGTTGCCGCTCCTCGGCAGGCAATGCAGACAGCAAGGCCTTGCCCATCGAGTTAGCATGAATGCCTTTTTTCTCGCCCGGCACCGCCATATAACTGATAGGGTTGGAAGAAGGCAGCACATCAAGGTAAACCACATCCATCGTTCTATTTAGCTTGCTAAGCACAATGGTTTCAGATGTCGTTTGACGTAACTCTTCCAGACTGGGCTGCACCTTCTCGAGTATCGGATCAGCGCTAGAAATACGTTGTGCCATCGCCAGCAACCGGCCAGTCGGGTAATACCCCTGGCGCCTCGACGTTTCATACAGATACCCCAAGCTGACCAACGTGCGCAGCAAGGCAAGACAACTGGAAACAGGCGCATTAAGATGTCTGGCCAACTCTGACAAAGCCAGCGGTTTGGTTTCCCGGGCAAAAACTTCAATAATCTCAATAACCCGCAATGCCGTCTTGACATTGCTTTCGCTTTTTTTCTCTTTCATTAGACAAGTGTAAAATGACCCGGCATTATTTCAATGCCGAGACAAGCAATTAACAGAAGACAAATCAGCCAAATATATAAAATAGACTGGTCACACAGACAACCCTCAACATAATACCCCTCAGCAGTGGGTCGTTCGTGAGTCGCTCCAATGAATTACCGCTGCCCACGTATGTCGTGCCTCAACTATCTGGGCTACGTGTTAATTATCGCTGATCAGACGGTATTGCCGCATAGGTACAGTCCATACCTCAGCCGCACCCCTTCCCCCCTAAAAAGAAGATTACGCGTCAACAAAACGTGGTCATCGGCACTGTAATACTGGTCCGCCTGCGGGGCCAGTATTACATCAGTGCAACACCAATCTACCTTTCTCGTATAGCAAGACACCCCGTCAAGCGATACTGACTACAAATTGCGCCCGCTGTTTACCCGTCAACCCGATAAGACCGGTCTGTGCCATAGCACTAAGGGTTCGTGATACTGTTTCCTTGGTTAGGCCCGTGATGTCCGCAGTGTCCTGCAAGGTGGGCAGTTCAAGCGGTATGTTCCCTAGCAAAGCCAGAAACCGATGCACTCTTTGCTGCGCTGTACCACTCCTGAGCAGCACGGCCTCGCTAACTCGATGCTCCGCCCTCACAAGCGTCTGAAGCAAAGCAGCTTTGCCATCCTCCAATTCAGAAGGAAGCCAGGGTCTCACCACACACGAGATAAGCGCAGTCGCCGTATGATCGTAATCACGCGACAGCAATACGCCAGTACCAATAACATCACCCGCCACCGCCAGGCTCGTCCAGCCGTCACAACCTATCTTTGCCCGATGATCAAGCCGGGTTGCCCCTTGCGTAATAAGCCACGCGGTACCACTCTCGCCTTCTCGAAAAACATTATCTCCGCGAGCAATACGTTTTGAATGAATAGCCCGGGAGCGGCTGTCTGACAGGCCATCCGGAGCGATCTTAGTTAAAAACATGGCTCAGCCCTCCGCTGCATAAACGTTTTCACGCTACCGGGGTTTGCGGCTGACCTCATCAAGACAAAATAGAACCTGTTTTTCAATGCGCTCGCAAAAGCAGCCGATGCACAATCTCTGTGCACGAGGACAGCAATAGCTTTATAAAGAAACAACCGCACCACCACGAGATGTTTCGACATTCTGACTCTCCCCAATTAGAATTGACCAATTACTGCACACGCACAAGCGTAAAAACATTGCTGCGCCCCTTCACGTAAAAAAGGAGCTACGCCCACTGCCGTGCGATGTGAAGAATAAGAGTCAGAAAATCGGGGGAGCTCGTGGCCCTATAGGAATACCCACCACAAATGGCGGGTGTATAAGTTCTGATCGCTGCCAAACTAGGCGCAGCCACACAAAGCGCCCAGCCATCGCTACAGCTGGAGGCACATCGATCAATGCCCCCGCGTGCGACAGCACAGCGAAGGGGCAAACCAAAGCGTTCATGTCATGGTTTGACTGCCATCCATGACTATCCTCAGACGACCGTTCATCAGTAAGCTCGGGGATCGCCAGCTTGACATCCCCCTTTGCTGAGCAAAGAGTGATGTAAGCATCGCCAGTTTGTCCACCCGGCATATACCCATGTGCAATCCCTCCATTGGCCACCAGGCAGACGAGCAACACCAAGCTCACAATCAGACGGAAAACCGTCGATTGCCTGCACCGAAATGCTGAGCCTGAAAAAGCCACCATGAATATCTGCCAGTAGGACTGCGACATGAAGGGGAAACTGCCCTGATTATGGCACGCACGCAATAGCACGACTTGAGATCAATCAAACACTTGGCAACGGCCTATTCGGATTGACCAACTTCGAATGGCTCGACTATTCTCATTTGCGCTGTCCTTGCTGATTTGCGGGAATTAACGTCCACATACTAAGTACTACAAAAAATACTGACAGACAGTGTGAGGATGTCGGCGCAGGAGCAGTGTAGGAATGTAGAAATGACGCGTATCGAGCCGCTACAGAGGCTGGGCGTTACACAGGTGTGGTGTGAGACGTTGGGTGCGCAGCGTGTCAGCGTTTCTGTGTTCAGGCCGTTAGGATCAGGCCTTGCACTGTACCCCGCTCGCCCAGGCAGCGCGTCTCACACAGGGCCCCGCGCTGTGGCGCTATGGAGGTGGAGATGGAGG
This sequence comes from Alcaligenaceae bacterium, assembly GCA_013416395.1. Classification (GTDB taxonomy): domain Bacteria; phylum Pseudomonadota; class Gammaproteobacteria; order Burkholderiales; family Burkholderiaceae_B; genus Allopusillimonas. Next base: position 290 of record JACCEP010000016.1, on the reverse strand, counting down.
GGTGCTGTAGCGCGGTGGGGATGTGAGATGCTGTAGGGATGTGATGCTGTAGGGGTGTGATGCTATAGGGGTCTGATGCTATAGGGATGTGAGGATGTGAGGATGTGGGGCTGTGATGCGATGGGGATGGGAGGTGTTGCAGTTGTGAGTTTTGATTTTTGAGTTTTGATTTTCCATAGCAAAAACCCCCGCCCGATCACGGGAGGGGGTTTTTGGGAATAAAAGCCTGACGATGACCTACTTTCACAGACGAAAGTCCACTATCATCGGCGCAAAGGCGTTTCACTGTC
>JACCEP010000015.1 GCA_013416395.1 Alcaligenaceae bacterium | reverse complement strand
CAAGCCTGGCAAAGAATGCCAGCATCTGAGCGCGTTTCAATTGCCGACGCAGCACCGTCTTCCCGCGCGCGTCAGCACCATGGATTTGAAACACGTTTTTGGCTAAATCGATCCCAATCGTAGTAATCTTCATGACGGTCGCTCCTTGCGTTCAAGTGGAGGTTCATCGTCACTTTCGCACATCTATGCCAGTTCGGGCAGGGGTGACCATCCCATTAGGTCAGACCTTCAAACGCAGCTTAGCGTAGCACCGTCGCAGCAAGCCCATTACGCGTTCGTCCGCACGCAGACTACGCACGTAAACGTTGCAGTCATCCGCGTAGCGTACGAAACAATGGCCTCGGTGTTCCAGCTCTTTGTCCACCTCATCAAGCAATACATTGGCCAACAGCGGCGAGAGCGGCCCGCCTTGCGGCGTGCCTTGTTCGCGCTGTTGGAGAACGCCGTCAGCCATAATACCGCTGTTCAAATACGCCCGAATTAACCAGATGACTCCGGCGTCCGGGATACGTTTCTGTAGGCGGTCAATCAGAATGTCATGGTTGACGCGGTCAAAGAACTTCTCCAAGTCCACGTCCACCACGATACGGCGACCCGACTGCACATACGATTGCGCGGCCAAGACCGCGTCGTGCACACGACGCCCGGGCCTGAAGCCGTAGCTGTGCTCGCTAAAGGTAGGATCAAGCAAGGGTTGCAGCACTTGCAGCAGTGCCTGCTGGATCAGTCGATCCGTCACCGTCGGGATACCCAGCTCGCGCTGGCTACCGTCGGGCTTGGGGATCATCACCCGACGCACCGGCCTTGGCCGGTACGTGCCTGATAGCAGTTGTTCGCGCATGACAGGCCACGCTGTGACGAGGTATCGGGCTGTTTGGTCAATATCCAGACCATCCACCCCGGCCGCGCCTTTATTGGACCGCACGCGATTAAACGCTACTTGCAGGTTCTCTCTTGTTAGCGCCGCGTGCAGCAGCGCTGACCCCGTATCCTCATTGCCATGACGCGGGCAATTTGTTTCCTCGCTGACCGGATCGCGCACGGCTTCACCGCGCGCTACACCCGCCCGCTGCGCACCACGCACATCTGAGGCAATACGAACTGCATCGACATAGTGAGTAATACTCCTTCTCGATTGGCCCTTTGCTGTCGATTTCAGCCTTATCGGCCCAGCCTCCAGCTGCTACGACCTCTGCTGACTTCTCGCGCCGGCTCGACGCCGTTACCCTTTCAGGATCAAGGCGAGATCTCCCCAGGTAACAACGCACTCCTTCACTGCACAACCGTCGGATCTACGCCACTTCGCCTTGATCACGAGAGCTTCGCGGTTTCGTGCCCGCTTGCCCTGCTTGGCAGCACCTTCTATCCGATTCTTGTTCATCGGCTCGCAGTTTATGCTCCACGCTTCCTTCCCACATTCGGTCGCCCTCATGCAGTTGCGCTTCACTTCGTTCGTTGTGATCAACTTACGGGAGGACTTGCACCTCCAAGAGTGCGCCCATGCTGGGCGCACACGAAAAGCCCCGACTGATACCAGTCAGGGCTTGGATGTTGGTGGAGACGAGGAGGATCGAACTCCCGACCTTCGCATTGCGAACGCGACGCTCTCCCAGCTGAGCTACGTCCCCTGAACCGATATTCTACAAGCTTTTGGCTCCGGTGGGCGTCACTGGGAACTATATGGATCAACAGGTTAGGGCGCATAGCTGCTGCCAGCACAGGCCAGATAAATTAACAAAATATAGGAAGGATTCTGGACAAGCAATAGGGTGGCACCACATGCGTATTTATGCGGCGTAAGGGCGCCCTGCATTTGCCGCTTATAAGTTGCAGATTTCGATTTCGTGTGGCCCAACATGGCTGCAAGGAAGTGTAGGGTTTACCGCCCAACCAGCCCCAACGGGCAGCGTCTGGCGCAGGGCCTTATAATGGCGGGTTAGAAAAAACTCTCTGTACAAGGCCTGCATAACTCATGACAACCATACTCGAAGACGTTCCCGTCGGCCAGAAGGTCGGCATCGCATTTTCTGGCGGGCTGGACACCAGTGCCGCGCTGCTTTGGATGCGCAATAAAGGCTCCATACCCTACGCCTACACGGCCAACCTGGGTCAGCCTGATGAAACCGACTATGACAGCATCCCGCGTCGTGCCAAAGAGTACGGTGCTGAAGATGCACGCCTTGTAGATTGCCGGCCCCAATTGGCGGCTGAAGGCATTGCTGCCTTGCAGTGCGGCGCGTTCCATATTTCTACCGCAGGTGTCACGTACTTCAATACCACGCCCATCGGGCGGGCAGTTACCGGCACCATGCTGGTCGCCGCCATGAAAGAAGACGACGTCAACATCTGGGGTGATGGCAGCACCTTTAAGGGCAATGACATCGAGCGGTTTTACCGTTATGGCCTGCTAACCAACCCTGATCTCAAAATTTACAAGCCATGGCTTGATCAAACCTTTATTGACGAGTTGGGCGGTCGCTCCGAAATGTCTGAGTACATGCGGGCGGCAGGGTTTGACTACAAAATGTCCTCCGAAAAGGCATACTCCACCGATTCCAACATGCTGGGCGCCACGCACGAAGCCAAAGACCTTGAGTACCTCAACACGGGCATCAAGATTGTGCAGCCCATTATGGGTGTGGCGTTCTGGCGTGACGACGTTGAAGTCAAGGCCGAAGAAGTGCGTGTACGCTTTGAAGAAGGCCAGCCTGTTGCGTTAAACGGCAAAACCTTTACTGACAGTGTCAGCCTTATGCTCGAGGCCAACCGCATCGGTGGCCGGCATGGTCTGGGCATGAGCGACCAGATCGAAAACCGCATTATCGAAGCCAAAAGCCGTGGCATCTACGAAGCTCCAGGCATGGCACTGCTTTATATTGCGTACGAGCGTCTGTTGTCAGGCATCCATAACGAAGACACCATTGAGCAGTACCGCATCAATGGCCTGCGTCTGGGTCGTCTGCTGTATCAGGGCCGTTGGTTTGACCCACAATCCATCATGTTGCGCGAGACGGCCCAGCGCTGGGTGGCGCGTGCCATCACGGGTGAAGTCACCATCGAACTGCGTCGCGGCAATGATTACTCCATACTCAATACCGAGTCTGACAATCTTACCTACAAGGCCGAGCGCCTTACGATGGAGAAGGGCGAGTCAACCTTTTCGCCACGCGATCGCATCGGCCAGCTCACCATGCGCAACCTCGACATTGTCGATACGCGTGAAAAACTCATCACGTACACCAAGGCTGGCTTGCTGGCGCCTTCTGACAGCTCGGCACTGCCGCAGCTCAAAGGCAAAGAAAACGAGTAAGTAGTTTGCGGCCCTTAGCAGCCGCTCAGCTACAAAACTAAAGCGCGGCCTACTCCATATGGGGCTGCCGCAAACAAAACGCCCCAAAGACCTGTCTGTCAGCCTTTGGGGCGTTTTTTTGTGGAAGGCACTGCCTGTGTGTGTTTTGCAGATTACGCGGTTGTTTACTTGCTAGCGAGGTGTAGTGCTGATTTGTCTTGATTTGTATTGCTGCCGCCGGATGACCCGACGGGCACGATATTGAAATAGGCAGCGCGCCGCCACAGGTAGAAAAGTTGGTAAGTTAATACACGGTGCGCAGTGTTTGTCGCTGAACACTTACCTGTGGCGTCAGCAACATCGCACGCTCAATGATCCGCCTTAATCTTCAATTTTGCCCAACAGCAAAAACTCCATCAACGCTTTTTGCACATGCAGACGGTTTTCAGCCTCATCCCACACCACGCTTTGCGGTCCGTCGATAACATCACCGGTAACCTCTTCACCGCGGTGGGCAGGCAGGCAATGCATGAAAAGGGCCTTGGGGTCGGCGGCGGCCATCATTTCGGCGTCAACACACCAGTCGGCAAATGCTTTGCGGCGTTCTTCGTTTTCGTCTTCGTAACCCATGCTGGTCCACACGTCAGTGGTGACCAGGTGCGCGCCGCGGCAGGCTTCCATGGGGTCGGCATACTCTTGCAGTACGCTGGACGTTACCGGGCCTACGCGTTGTGGGTCAAGCTTGTAGCCGTTGGGGGCCGACACATGCAGGCAAAAGCCAAGCAGCTCAGCCGCCTGTAGCCATGTGTACGCCATGTTGTTGGCGTCACCGATCCAGGCAATGGTTTTGCCCTGTATGGGGCCGGCGTGCTCAATAAAGGTAAAGATGTCGGCCAGGATCTGGCAGGGGTGGTACTCGTTGGTCAGGCCATTGATAACCGGTACGCGAGAATGTGCGGCAAAGCGTTCGATACGGCTTTGCTCAAACGTACGGATCATGACCAGATCAACCATGCGCGAGATGACGCGTGCGGTGTCTTCAATAGGCTCAGAGCGGCCCAGCTGCGAATCGTTGGTCGTCAGATGGATGACAGACCCACCCAATTGGTACATGCCTGCTTCGAACGAAACCCGTGTGCGTGTGCTGGCTTTCTCGAACACCATGGCCAGATTGCGGTCATGTAGAGTGTGGTGCGGCTGATAGCGCTTGAATTTGTCTTTGATTAGACGGGCGCGATCCAGTACGTACTGTATCTCTGTGGTGGAAAAATCGCGAAATTGCAGAAAATGCCGCAAGGGGCCAGTGTGCGATGAGGCGTCCGACATAAGTTACCCTGAGTAAAAGGCTAATCTTACCCTGTCGCGGTAGGGTTCGGCCAGCATCCGGCGTGGCGATAGATTACAATCCACGGCGCGGGGTGTCTGATACAGCAGCCGGTAGCCTTCTCCAGTGCGTGCCTGTTGCTGCAAAAACCCCGGGCGCCTCAAAAGGGCGGTTATTTGTTCCTGGAAGTTTATGACACAGTGTGTACAGCAGTTGGTGATTCACGGCCTCACAAAAGAGGGCCAGCGTTTTCGCCCAAGCGATTGGGCTGAGCGTCTTGCTGGCGTAATGTCCCAGTTCAGGCCCGCAGGTTCGATCGCTGACCACCTGACGTATTCCCCGTATGTTGTGCCGATGCTTGTCGATGGCATACGCTGCGTCGTCGTCGATGCCCGCTTGCGCGAGCTTGAGCCTCTGGCCTGGAAGTTTGTCTGTGACTTTGCCACAGACAACCACCTGCAGACCACAGAGCAGCAATTGCAACTACAGTCGTCTTCGGCCTGAGGCGGTTTTAGGCTTATAGCGCGTTTTCAGGCTTATAGCGTTGGTATCGGCGTTTTTACTTTGCCTGTTGTGGCATAGGCATCGACGTTATCAAACACCAATTCTGCCATGGCGATGCGCGTTTCAACCGTTGCGCTGGCAATATGCGGCGCCAGCAGCACGTTATCCATGGTTTTAAGCGCGTCGGGCACTTTGGGCTCTTCTTCATAAACGTCCAGGCCTGCGCCGCCCACTACGCCATCTTGCAATGCCTGCACCAATGCGGCTTCGTCAATGACAGAACCGCGCGAAATATTGATGAGAATGCCTTTAGGGCCTAGTGCTTTGAGCACTTTGGCGTCAATTAGCCCGCGTGTGGTTGGGCCGCCGACCGTGGCAATAACAAGAAAGTCTGCCCACTGCGCGAGTTCATGAAGCGAGGGCTCGTAGCCCAGCTTGGTGTCGTTGCGTGGCTTGCGGTTATGGTAACGGATCTCCATGTCAAAGCCCGCCGCCCGCTGCGCGATGGCAAGGCCGATGCGGCCCAGGCCAACAATACCAAGTTTCTTGTGGCTAACCTTTACCCCTAGCGGAAAGCGTGTGCCAGAACCCCACAGGTTGTCGCGTACGTAGCGATCTGCATAGCCAAGGTTCCGGGCCGTAGCCAGCAACAAGCCAAAGGCGTGGTCGGCCACACAGTCGTCGAGCACGTCAGGGGTATTGCTGACCTGTATGCCTTTTTGCTGGGCGTGTTTTACGTCTATGGAGTCGTACCCTACACCAAAGCTGCAGATAGCCCGCAGGTTTGGGAACTGGTCAATAAGGTCGGCCGGCGTAGATTGAGTGGCACTGGTAACCATTACCACAGCCTCGTCGCGCACGGCAGCGATAGCGGCGTCATTGTCAGACCCATTTTTGAGCTGAACGACGTTGTAATGTTTTGCGAGTTTTGCTTCAGTATCGGCGTGGACAATCGCCGCAAGTTGGATAAGTGTTGGTTTTTTATTGGTCATGGTTCTTGGTAATGGATGGGGTTGTCTTCTTAAAGACTATACCTTAGCTTAACGCATTACCAAAAAAACAGGACGCTAGAGCGTCCTGTTTTTATTCGCCGGCAAGAGGCCAGCGTGCAACCTTGCCGATCAAACCGTTACAGCAATCTTAGGCTATTGCTTTGACTGCAGCAGCAAGACGGCTTTTATGGCGAGCCGCCTTGTTTTTGTGAATGATGTTTTTGTCGGCAATGCGATCAATGACGCTGCTGGTCTTACGCAACACGTCAGTAGCAGCTTCTTTGTCACCGGCTTCAATAGCCTGGCGAACGCGCTTGATCGAAGTGCGCAGCATGGAGCGCAGGCTGGAATTGTGCTTGTTAAGCTGCACCGATTGGCGCGCGCGCTTACGGGCTTGGGCGGTATTGGCCATTTATTAGGTAATCCGTATTAGTAAGGTTTGTTCGGCAAAGACCGCTATTCTAAATTATTTGGCCCGTCGTGTAAAGTCAATCGGCCTAAACCCACATATAAGCAGCAGACTGAAGTAGGTAACGAGGCAGGCAAGCATCACTGCTGCCAGCCATAACGCTCTTTGTCCGGGGTGAGCGCCAAGCGCTACCCAGTTTAGCGTTTGCCCCACATACCACAGCAAACCAGCCAGGCCTGCCAGTGCCGGCACAATGCGCAGCCCAAAGCGTAGCCAGCCTGGCCTGGGCGCGTACATGCCGCGTCGGCGCAGCATTACGACGAGGAATAGGGCGTTGGTGATGGCGCCCAGCCCGATGGAAAGCGCCAAACCCGCATGCGCAAAAATGGGTACAAAAACAAGGTTAAACGCTTGCGTCAGTATGAGCACGAAGATGGCGATTTTGACGGGAGTGCGTATATCTTGCTTGGCGTAAAAACCCGGGCCCAGTATTTTGATGGCCAGCAGCCCGATAAGGCCTGTTGAATACGCCATGACGGCTATACGGGTTTGCATGACATCATGTGCGCTGAAGGCCCCGTAATTGAACAGTGTGGCCACCAGCCCGTCAGAAAGCATGGCCAGGCCCAGCGCTGCCGGCAGCCCCAGCAGAAACACCATGCGCAGGCCCCAGTCCAGCAACGCGTTATAGCCGGCATGATCTTGCCGGGCGTGTGCAGCGGAAAGCGTGGGCAGCAACACAGTACCCAACGCCACGCCCAGCAATGCAGTGGGAAACTCCATTAATCTGTCGGCAAACGACAGCCAGGTTACGCTGCCTGGTGTCAGCCAGGTTGCAATATTGGTGTTGATCAACAGCGATATTTGGGCAACCGAGACGCCCAGTATGGCGGGCATCATTTGGCGCAGTATGCGTTGCACAGTGGGGTCTTGCCATGCCTGCCCCACGCGCAGCGAATAGCGCGGAAGCAGTTTTAGCTTGGCCAGCGCCGACCACTGCACCACCAGCTGCAAGGTTCCGCCTATCATCACGCCCACTGCCAGCGCGTAAATGGGGGTGTCAAAGTAGTTGACCAGAAAGAGGGCGGCCCCGATCATGGACAGGTTGAGCAGCACGGGCGTAAGCGCCGGTACGGCAAAACGACTCCAGGTATTGAGCACGCCCGAGGCAAACGCCACCAGCGACATGCAGATGATGTACGGAAACATCAACCTAGTCATCCACACGGCGGCTTCAAATTCTGTCTGGCGTGCGGCGGTTCGCATGCCGCTGGCCATGGCGCTTACCACCCACGGAGACGCCAGCATGCCCAGCGCGGTAACAACCATTAGCGCAACGGTAAGCAGTAGCGCCACCCGATCGAGCAAAATTTGTACATCACTGGCGCTGCGGGTATTGCGCGCCTCGCCCAATATGGGCACAAACGCCTGCGCAAATGCGCCTTCGGCAAACAGGCGACGTAGCAGGTTGGGTATGCGAAAAGCCACCCAAAATGCGTCGGTCAGCGGCCCTGCGCCAAACGTGCTCGCAATGAGCACATCGCGAACTAGGCCGGTTATACGTGAAATCAGCGTAAAACTGCTGACCGTAGCCGCTGAACGAAGCAAGCTCATAAAATGGTCAGCTTATCTCGGCGCCATGCGGATGGCGCCATCCAGACGAATCGTTTCACCATTGAGCATTTCATTGATGATGATGCTGTGCACCAGCTTGGCGTAGTCGTCGGGGCGACCAAGGCGTGAGGGGAAGGGCACGCTGGCAGCCAGGCTGTCCTGAACTTCTTGGGGCATGCCAAACAGCATGGGTGTGCCAAAAATGCCGGGAGCAATGGTAACGCAGCGAATGCCCAGCTTTGACAGATCACGCGCCACAGGCAGCGTCATGCCGGCAACACCCGCCTTGGAGGATGCATAGGCGGCCTGACCGATCTGGCCATCAAAGGCGGCAACAGAGGCTGTGTTGATGATGACGCCGCGTTCGCCGGTAGATTCTGGCGTGTTCTCGCTCATGGCCTGGGCTGCCAGACGTGTCATGTTGAACGTGCCGACCAGGTTGATCATGACCACTTTCTTGAACAGGTCTAGCGGGTGGGGGCCGTTTTTGCCGACGGTACGGGTAGCCGGTGCAACGCCTGCGCAGTTAATCAGGCCAAACAGCGGCCCAACCTTTTGAGCTGCGGCAACAACGGCCAGGCCGTCGGCTTCTTCGGTTACGTCGCAATGCTCAAAGGTTTGACCCAGTTCGGCGGCAAGCTTTTCGCCCGCTTCATCCTGAACATCGGCAAGCACAACGCGAGCGCCGTTTTCGACCAGCATGCGGGCAGTGCCTGCCCCTAAACCCGATGCGCCGCCGGTAATAACAAATACTTTATCTTTGATATCCATGTCTGTCTCTAAAAGCCTCTTATGGGTGGAAAACAAATCATGCCGCCGACCAGATCAGCAACACCGAGTGCCTGGCACTGGGCGACTGAACTGGCTGTGGGCGGCTGCCTGCCGCACGTACTGAATTGAATCGTCTGCGACAGGGCCCGGCACACCTTGCCGGCCAGGCCCTGCCGCAGACAAGTCAGGTGCTTAGGCTTTGAACGCCTCGAGTATGCGCTCGCGGATTTCATCGACGGCACCCAGACCGGAAAGCTGTCGGTAGGCGGGTGCGGCGGCGTCGCCAGAGTTGGCCCATCCGGAGTAGTAGTCAACCAGCGGACGTGTCTGCTCGCGATAAACGGTCAGGCGTTTGCGAACCGTTTCTTCAAGGTCGTCGTCGCGCTGCACCAGCGGTTCGCCGGTTATGTCGTCAACATCGGGCGTCTTTGGTGGGTTGAACTTGACGTGGTAACTGCGCCCGCTTGCCGGGTGCACGCGTCGACCACTCATTCGTTCGATAATGTTTTCTTCGGGCACCACAATTTCGATTACGTAATCGAGCTTGATCCCGGCTTCCTTTAGGGCATCAGCCTGTGGAATTGTGCGCGGAAAGCCGTCAAACAGGTAGCCCTGCTCGCAATCGGGTTGTGTAAGGCGGTCTTTGACCAGCCCAATGATGATTTCGTCGGAAACCAGGCCGCCGGCGTCCATGATTTTTTTGGCTTCAATGCCCAGCGGCGTCTGAGCCTTGACGGCTGCGCGCAGCATGTCGCCCGTGGAGATCTGCGGGATACCAAATTTTTGTGTAATAAAGGCTGCCTGGGTGCCTTTTCCCGCACCGGGAGGACCGAGCAATATCAGTCGCATGAAGTTTCTCCTATTGATTGATTTTATAAAAACGGATTATATGCCGCGACGCAGCAATGCAGATCTGGCCACCGCGCTAAACCATGTGGGACATGGCTTTATAACCGATTTAAGAACGCAGCCCGCACCCGTTCCAGGTCTTCGGGCGTGTCGACACCGGGCGCAGGTGGCGCATCAGTAACCTCTACGGCAATGATGTAGCCATTTTCCAGAGCGCGCAGCTGTTCGAGCGCTTCAAAGGTTTCGAGCGGGCCTACTGGCAGCACCGGAAACTTTGCCAGAAATGAGGCGCGGTACGCATAAAGGCCAATGTGGTGCAGCGCAGGCAGGCCAGCGGCAAGCGTGTGCTCTTTGGCAACCAGGGCGTCGCGCGCCCAAGGAATCGGTGCTCTCGAAAAATAAAGAGCGCGACGGTCACGGGTGCAGACCACTTTGACGGCGTTGGGGTTGAACAGGGTGTTTGCGTCGGTAATGGGCGAGGCACAGGTTGCGATGGCGGCATCTGGCACACTTTGCAACAGCTTAGCCACCATGTCGATCAGCGCCGGGTCAATCAGCGGCTCGTCGCCCTGAACGTTCACGACAATGTCGTCGGGAGCCAGCGTCAACAGGCTCGCAACTTCTGCCAAGCGATCTGTGCCCGTGGCATGGTCACCGCGCGTCAGAATAGATTCAATGCCGTGTAGTTGTGCGGCCGTCATGACGCGATGGTCATCGGTGGCCACAATAACGCGGCTCGCGCCAGACCGTGCAGCCTGTTCGGCTGTTCTAACCACCATTGGCTTGCCGCCAATGTCTTTGAGCGGTTTGTCTGGCAGGCGGGTGGATTTTGCGCGGGCAGGGATGACGGCAATAAACGTCATGGCTGCTCGTTTTTGCCTGCTGGCTGGCTACCCGTGGGTTTATCTGAAGAGGGGGCTTCAGGCGGTGCGTCGGCAGGTGTTGACGCCTTTGTGCCGGCGTGCCTATTCTCATCGCTCTTGGGTTGCGCTGTTGTGCCCGATCCGCTCTGTGTGCTGTCTTTGTCGACAGAGGCGGTAGGTTGATCTGCATGCGTGTGTGCCGCTGCATCGGTCGCGTGGTGTGCCGGCGCGTGTGCTGCAGACTTTGCGCTGCCAGACGAACTCGTGCCAGTAATTGATCGTGCTTCGTTAGGCAGCATAACTGGCACGCCGTCACGGATCGGATACGCCAGGCGCTCAGCCTGACAGATCAGTTCTTGTTGGGCGCGCTCGTAGCGCAGAGGGCCTTTGCACGTTGGGCAGACCAGAATTTCGAGCAGGCGGGATTCCATGCGTGGCTCCAGTAATCAGGCAGATAAATGCCAAAGTTTAATCGCTTGAGGGCGGCGCGGCCATGTTGGCCTTTTTTGGTGCCAGTACGCTCAGGCGTTTATGCAGCCAGTAAAGCCAGTTGGTGTCTGAAAATTCAGGCTCGGCGTGTACGACCCAAAGTCGCTCATCGGCAAAGCGTGCGCACTTTACGGCATCTTTGGCGGTAATAAGAATGCAGGAAGCGGACATGGCGGAAAATGGCGAGTGCTCATACGCGTCATGGTCGGGCAGCGCCAGTGTCTGCTCCAGGGTGAGGCCATGGTGGCGTAGCATAGCGAAGAAACGCTCAGGCTGACCAATGGCCGCCACCGCGCTCACGGGGGTTTGCCCGAACTGGGTGAGCCAGTCGGCCCAAAGTATTTGCCGCCCACTTGTCAATTGCGTGACCTGTGTGGGTGCCAGGCGCATAGTAATCTGTAATGCCGGGCCCGCTGCGGCTGGCGGCGCTTTCTGGCCTGGCGACAGGTTGGTAATAATGACGTCAACGTCGCTAAGGCGACTGGCGGGCTCGCGCAGGGGCCCGGCTGGCAGCACGCGGCCATTACCTACGCCTCGTGCGTCCTGCACAACGATTTCCAGGTCACGGCCCAATGCCAGGTGCTGCAGGCCGTCATCGGAAATGACAACGTCGATGTCCGGGTAGTTGTGTTCCAGGGCCTTCAGCGCAAGCGCCCGGCGCGGGTGAACGGCGATGGGCGCCTGTGTTTGCTGTGCAATAAGCGCCGGCTCATCGCCAAACTCATCGGCCTTGAGGGCGCCCTGGCCGGTGCGGGCCTGGACACCAAGGCGCACGCCATAGCCGCGGCTGACAATGCCCGGTTTCCAGCCGCGTTGTTGCAAGGCTTGCGCCACTGCGATCACGACGGGTGTTTTGCCGGTACCGCCCACATACAGGTTGCCAACGACAATAACCGGCAATGGGCTTTGCTGCACGTGTTGTGGCTGATGCTGGTAACGCTGCTGTTTGCGGGCGATGATGGCTGTTGCTACCCAGGAGAGCGGCAACAGCAGTGTACTGACCAGGCCTTTGTGCTGCCAGGCGTGCTGGATGGCGGCATGTAAGCGGGCCGGTATGCTCACGGCGAATTCTGCGTGGCAAAGTTTACTCGCGCAATGCCGGCCAGGCGTGCCGCCTCCATGACGCGCACCACTGAGCCGTGGCTAGTCAGGGTGTCGGCATTAATGACGAGCACGGCCTTTTCGTTGCTGCCGGCGGCGGCTCTCAAGGCGCGAGCGACTTCCTCGGCCGAAGTGGCCGAGAGTAGTTGGCCGTTGAGCGCATAAAGGCCTTCCTGGCTGATTGCCAGTTGCATGGCCTGAGGGTCAGGTGCGTCGGCACTGGCCTGAGGCAGATCGAGCTGCAGCTGGTTAAAGCGCGTGAACGATGTGGTGGCCGCCAGAAAAATTAAAATAACCAGCAGCACATCAATGAGCGGGATCAGGTTGATCTCTGGCTCGTCGTCATAGCGCCGGCGCTGAAAGTTCATGCCCGCGCTCCGCGGTTGATGATGCGGTTGAGTGCGCTGGCCTCGCGCTCCATGCGATGCAGGTATTGCTCCACGCGCGAGCGAAAGTAGCGATGGAAAACAAGGGCCGGGATGGCAATAATAATGCCAAACGCCGTGTTGTAGAGCGCAATCGAAATACCGCGCGCCAGCTGTGACGGGTCACCGCCGGCAGGGGTATATGAACCAAAAATCTCTATCATGCCAATAACCGTGCCAAACAGGCCCAGCAGCGGCGCTACCACGGCAATGGTAGACAGGGCTGGCAGGTAGCGGTTAAGCCGATAGGCAACGTCTTTACCGGCGTCTTCGGCGGCGGCCACGCGATAGTCATTGCTTTCGTCGCGGTTCATCAGCACTTCGGCCAGCACGTGCCCTAGCGGGGCCTGATCTGAAAGCCGGACCAGGCCTTCAGCGCCCAGCTTGCCCTGGCGTAGCATGTCTAGCGCCTGCGCAGGCAAGCGGGCAGGGAAGACCACGCTGGCGCGCAGTGATAAAAAGCGTTCGATGATAACGGCCAGACATAGCACTGAAGTGGTTATCAATAGCCAAACTGGCCAGCCGGCCGCGTGAATGATCTCGAGCAAGGTTTTCTCCGCTCTTGTGGAATGTGTCAGAGGATGGCGGGCATTTTAGCCTTTTACGTCGCCGTGCCGACACTATAATCGACCGGCAGGTGGTCGTCGAAAATCCTGAATTTCAGCTGAATAAAGACCTAGATTGGCGTGGTTCCTAGCTTTCCAGAGGGTATCCACAAAATCTGTGGATAATTCTGTGCATAACTTACCGCACAGGCGCTGTTTACCGGCTCTAGAGGTTCAGTGGGTAATTTCCGATCAATTTTCATATTTTTATAAAATCATTATTTATCAACTAGTTATACGGTTCTATTAAAGCAGTATTTAATGAGTTGCCGCAATTGGATTGATATTACATTGATTTGACAAATCCAATTCTTCTGTGGACAGAATAATGATGGCAAGTGGCTTTTCTCAAGAAAACGGCTCAGAACAGAGGGCAGATGAGGTCTGGACGGTCGGGCAACTGAACCGCCGTGTGGGCGATATGCTGCAGGGGCAGTTTTCAAGAATCTGGGTGCGCGGCGAAGTGTCCAACTTTACGTCGGCGGCGTCCGGTCATTGGTATTTTTCGATCAAAGATGAGCGTGCAGCGGTCCGTGCAGTGATGTTCCGGGGTCGAGCCCAGACAGTTGGGTTTGTGCCCAAGGCCGGTGAGAAGTTTGAATTTCGTGCCACGGTAACCCTGTACGAACCCCGCGGTGATTACCAATTGCAGGTCGAAGCGATGCGACGGGCGGGGCGTGGGGATCTGCACGAGGCTTTTCTGGCGCTCAAAGAAAAGCTCGCTGCTGAAGGGCTGTTTGATGAAAGCCGTAAACGGGCGATCTCAACCATGCCTCGGGCAGTGGGGGTCGTAACGTCACTGGCGGCGGCTGCCTTGCGTGACGTGTTGTCGGCGCTTGCACGGCGTGCCCCGCATGTGCCCGTCATTATCTACCCCGCGCCCGTGCAGGGCATGGACGCCGCGGGGCAGTTGTGCCAGGCGCTGCAAAAGGCGATAGACCGCAATGAGGTCGACACTCTGCTACTGGTGCGCGGCGGCGGCAGCCTCGAAGACTTGTGGAGCTTTAATGATGAGGCCTTGGCACGTCTCGTCGCTTCCAGCCCCATTCCCGTTATAAGCGGGGTGGGGCATGAAACCGACTTTACGATTGCCGATTTTGTCGCCGATCTTCGTGCGCCCACACCGACAGCGGCGGCAGAGCTGTGTTGCCGCAGCCGGGAAGGCTGTCTGGATGCCGTCAGAGTGTTAAGTACAGGGTTGGCATCGCGCCATGCCCGTTTGCTCGAGCGGGCCACACTCAGGCTGGACCGCGCAGCAGCCTTGCTGGTGTCGCCCCAAGATCGCTTGCGTCAGCAGGGCGAAAAGTTGAATCAGCTTAAACAGCGCCTGGCACGCGCTGCAGCGCATCCTCAGGAAAGGCGGGCAACCAGCTTGGCGGCCCTGCGTTCACGTTTGCTGTATGCCGGGCCTGATCTGGCCGCTCGGCAGCAGAGTCTGGCGCGTTCCCGACGTGATCTGCTCGCCACTTCCCGGCGATTGATTGAGCGCAGGGCGCAGCGCCTGGTAGCCGCACGGCAAACTTTGCAGGCGCTTAATCCCCGCACCATTCTGAATCGAGGG
This sequence comes from Alcaligenaceae bacterium, assembly GCA_013416395.1. Classification (GTDB taxonomy): domain Bacteria; phylum Pseudomonadota; class Gammaproteobacteria; order Burkholderiales; family Burkholderiaceae_B; genus Allopusillimonas. Next base: position 84,270 of record JACCEP010000015.1, on the reverse strand, counting down.
TACGCCATCGTCCGTAAAGACGACGGGACCATTGTAAAAAATGCGTTAGACTTAAGTGTTGGCGAACAGCTCGGCGTTGAACTGGATCAAGGCAGTGTGCATGTCAGTGTTTTACAGGCACACGGTTTGCTCTGAGTCCCTTGTCTGTGCTTGCGGCACACTCGCGGTCAATTCAGGTTTGTTATCTGGGCTCCGCTGGTTTAAGGCCGTATGCTTAAAGCTCCAGACGTCAGGTCGCGGCTTGCAGGCTTTATGTTTGCAAGCCCGTGCTTCGCGTCTTGCGCTTTACGCGCCAGGCTGCGCCTGACACAACACGCTTGAATGTGTACCGATCACTTCGACTGGCTTTTATAAAGGAATTGAACATGGCTTTTACGCTTCCTCCGCTCCCCTACGCTCTTGATGCGCTGGCTCCTACTATTTCCAAGGAAACCCTCGAGTATCACTATGGCAAGCACCATCAGTCGTACGTCACCAACCTGAACAATCTGGTCGCCGGCACTGAATTCGAGTCCGCTTCGCTTGAAGAAATCGTCAAGAAATCTTCCGGTGGTGTTTTCAACAACGCAGCCCAAGTATGGAATCACACGTTTTACTGGAATTCCATGTCGCCTAAAGCTGGCGAGCCATCCGGCAAACTGCTCGAGGCCATCAACGCCAAGTGGGGCAGTGTCGATGCTTTCAAAGAAGCATTCAACAAGTCGGCAGCTGGCAACTTTGGCTCGGGCTGGACATGGCTGGTAAAGAAAACAGACGGTTCGCTTGATATCGTCAACACCAGCAATGCCGCAACACCGCTCACGACTGACGACGTTGCGCTGCTAACCTGTGACGTCTGGGAACACGCGTACTACATTGATTACCGTAATGCACGCCCCAAGTACCTCGAAAGCTTCTGGAAGCTCGCTAACTGGGATTTTGCCGCCTCCAATCTGGGCTAATCCGCTGACGGCTATGCGTCAGACGCTGCCGGTCATGTACTGATCAGTTCAGGCTAGGTCTGACGCGGTTGGTTCAGCCGCCAAGCTTCCACTGCCCTCGGTTTGTTGCATACCATCGTAAAGACGGTCGCATACAACCGGGGGTTTTTTGTTTCAAGAATACGGTCACCTACTAATCGGGGCTTTCTGTATCAAGTTCGCGAAACGGCCATGGTGTGGACAACAGGCCTTTACCCGGTCTCAATAATGATGTGGTGCGCTATCATTGCGTTTTTCCGGCAGCGCTTTGCGCGCCCGCTCAATGCATGTGTTTCGCAGTGCAAAACACACTGACCCACAACTTCTCTGCAGGCATCTTCCATGACAATTGACGCATTTATCTGTGACGCCATACGTACACCATTCGGACGCTACGGCGGCTCACTGGCCCAGGTACGTACCGATGACCTGGCGGCAATTCCGTTCAAGGCGCTGATGGAACGCAATCCAGACGTAGACTGGTCGCGTCTTGATGACGTGCTCATGGGCTGCGCCAATCAGGCAGGCGAAGACAACCGCAACGTGGCCCGCATGGCGGCACTGCTTGCAGGGCTTCCGGTTTCTGCACCGGGTGGCACGATTAACCGCTTGTGTGGTTCAGGGCTTGACGCCGTGGGCACCGCTGCGCGCGCCATCAAGGCTGGCGATGCCAGCTTCATCCTTGCTGGCGGGGTTGAAAGCATGAGCCGCGCGCCTTTTGTCATGGGCAAGGCTGACACCGCCTTTTCGCGTAATGCCGCCATTTTCGACACGACCATAGGCTGGCGCTTCGTCAACAAACTCATGAAGCAGCAGTACGGTGTCGATTCCATGCCAGAAACCGCTGAAAACGTGGCGGATCAGTTCAAGGTCAATCGTGAAGACCAAGACGCCTTCGCACTGGCCAGCCAGTCCAAGACGGCAGCTGCCCAGAAGGCCGGCCATTTCAAAGATGAAATCACGGCGGTATCCATTGCTCAGCGCAAAGGCGATGCGCTTATCGTCGATAAAGACGAGCATCCCCGTGAAACCACGCTCGAGACACTGGCCCGCCTCAAGCCTATTGTCCGTGCCGACGGCACCATCACCGCTGGCAATGCCTCAGGTGTAAACGACGGTGCTGCAGCACTGCTTATCGCTTCTGAGAAAGCGGCCAAAGAGCATGGCCTGACACCGCGTGCACGGGTTGTAGCCATGGCTACCGCTGGCGTTGAGCCGCGCATTATGGGCATTGGCCCAGCTCCCGCATCTGAAAAAGTGTTGGCGCTTGCAGGTTTGAGCATCGACCAAATGGACGTTATCGAATTGAACGAAGCCTTCGCCGCCCAAGGCCTGGCCGTGCTGCGTATGCTGGGCGTTGCAGACAACGACCCGCGCGTCAACCCTTATGGTGGTGCCATTGCTTTAGGTCACCCCCTGGGCGCAAGCGGTGCGCGTCTGGCGCTTACGGCTGTCAACCAACTGCATCGCACCGGTGGCCGTTATGCACTGTGCACCATGTGTATTGGGGTCGGCCAGGGCATCGCCGTCATTCTCGAACGCGTCTGAGTCTGACAATCGGCCTTGGCCGTGGGCTTGTGCCTGCCAAATAGCTACGGAAGGTTTTTTACCCTGTCGCCCGCTTTAATATCATGGCGGGCGAACCAGCCTTGTTCCATTTCAAGTGCGTACAGCACTTGCGCGGTAGGGCAGTGAGCATCAAGACTGAGCGGCTGCATGTCGGCAATGTTGCTTATGGTGCCGTTTGGGTCGATAAAGGCAATGGACAGCGGCAGCGGTGTGTTTTTCATCCAGAAGCACGGCGCGTCCACTTGTTCAAATACAAATAGCATGCCCTGGTTTTCGGGTAGCGACATGCGGTTCATCAGCCCATACGATCGTGACGCATCGGTTGCAGCCACCTCAGCCTGTATGGTCACGTTGTTGATCTCAAGCTGCGCTCTGGGCAGCAAGAAGGCCTGCTGGGCTGACGCAGCCAGTGGCATGAGCAGTGCAGCCATGGCCACCATGCAAGCCGTCTGCGCCATGCGTACAAGCCCTTTGCGGGTGGTCAGGTTTTCGCGGCGGCGGCTGTGGCAGGGCGGCATGTTGCTTGTCATGAGAGTGTGTCTACGAAAAAAAACAGGGCCAATAGGCCCTGGAGTTTTTATTATTTTATACATTGTTATTAAATGCTGATGGCGGTAAAAGGAGCCCGAGGCTTCCAGTTATTGGATTCAGGCCGCCGTAATGTTAAGCGCTTGCTTGCCTTTGGGCCCCTGCGCGATTTCAAAAGCGACTTTCTGGCCTTCTTTCAGGGTTTTGAAGCCATTCATCTGTATGGATGAAAAATGTGCGAAAAGATCTTCACCTCCGTTGTCTGGGGTAATAAACCCAAACCCTTTGGCGTCATTAAACCATTTGACTGTGCCAGTCAGCGCTTGGGTTTCCCCGGGGGCGGAGGTTGTGGTGGAATCGGACATGCGGACTGCCTCTCGACTATAGTGTTAAATTGAAACTTGACTACAAGGGTTACCTTTAGCCTTACGGATTCTGGCACGCATACTGCTTCCTGGCACTCAGAATACTTTGATAATGGGCAATTGCCCATGTGCCGTCAACTATGGAAACCACTAGTGTATTTGTTATGGCCACACAGATTGATAATCAGCGCGATACAGTTGTTGAGCGCAGCCTAGCCAAGCTAGCGCCGCCTCCCATGTATCAGGTCGTGCTGTTGAATGACGATTACACACCCATGGAGTTCGTGGTCGCAGTGCTTCAGCGCATATTTGGCAAGACGGAAGACGAGGCCGCGCGCATCATGTTGAAAGTGCATCACGAAGGGCGCGGTGTATGCGGGGTTTACACACGAGACATTGCGTCTACACGGGTTGAAATGGTGCGCCAAATGGCACGCGCCAACCAGCACCCCCTTCAATGCATAATGGAACCCGCGCCCGATGCATAAGTGCGTGGGCCCATTGCCTTGCCCTGCCTGTGACCCGGGCTGTTGGCGCTACTTAGCCTGCCTGGGTTTGTGCGGGCGCAAACTGGCTCTGCTATTCTGGTAAGCAAACGCCACAAAGCCTAAAAAGAGCGGGTATAGTAAAGACATGGCCCCCAGTGTGTGTTTTTGGCATTACATTGGGGATCCCGGTTTGTTAATCTTGATACGCAACGTCGATTTAGTCATAGAATAGAATTTATCGAATTGTTTGTCCGCTCCGATAAGTCATGGAGGAAGCGTGATCTCCGAAGAACTTGAAGTCAGCCTGCACATGGCGTTTGTTGAAGCCCGCAGTGCGCGACACGAATTTATTACCGTCGAGCATCTTCTGCTTTCTTTGCTCGATAATGCAGCGGCCGCTGAAGTGCTGCGCGCGTGCTCGGCCAATATCGACGTACTCCGCCAAGATCTGCGTAAATTCATCAATGAAAATACGCCTATCTTTCCTGGCCCCGATGACGTCGATACTCAGCCTACGCTCGGGTTTCAGCGCGTCATCCAGCGCGCCATCATGCATGTCTCGTCAGGTAACTCCAATAAAAATACCGTTACCGGCGCCAATGTACTGGTGGCCATGTATGGCGAAAAAGACTCTCACGCTGTTTATTTTCTGCAGCAGCAGGGCGTCAGTCGGCTTGATGTCGTCAATTATCTGTCGCACGGCATTACCAAGGCCGCTGAAGAGCCGCCGGTCGAACAGCCCAAGGCTCAGCAGGTCTCTGACGTTGAACCCAAGTCAGATCAGCAAAAGTCACCGCTTGAGCTTTATGCCACCGATCTTAATGGCGAGGCGCGGCGTGGCCGCATTGACCCGCTCATTGGGCGCGAGCAAGAGGTAGAGCGCGTCATCCAGGTGCTGTGTCGCCGGCGTAAAAACAACCCCTTGCTGGTCGGTGAGGCAGGCGTGGGTAAAACTGCGATTGCCGAAGGCCTTGCCTGGCGCATCACCAAAGGCGAAGTGCCCGATGTACTCAAAGACGCTGAGGTCTATTCGCTTGACATGGGTGCGTTGCTGGCCGGCACCAAGTATCGTGGCGACTTCGAGCAGCGTCTCAAGGGCGTGCTCAAGTCATTAAAAGAAAACCGCAATGCAGTGCTGTTTATTGACGAAATCCACACCCTCATCGGTGCCGGGTCGGCGTCGGGCGGCACGCTTGACGCGTCCAACCTGCTTAAGCCGGCCCTGTCATCGGGCCAGCTTAAATGTCTGGGCGCTACTACATACAACGAGTATCGAGGTATTTTTGAAAAAGACCACGCCTTATCGCGTCGCTTTCAAAAAATCGACGTGCCCGAGCCTACCGTAGAACAAACCATTCAAATTCTGCGCGGACTCAAGGGGCATTTTGAGGCGCACCACGGGGTCAAGTACACCAGCGCTGCCATCACTACGGCTGCTGAGTTAGCAGCTCGTTATATCAACGATCGTTTTCTGCCCGACAAAGCCATTGATGTCATCGACGAGGCGGGTGCCGCACAGCGCTTGTTACCCAAGTCACGTCAGAAAAAAACCATTGGCAAAAGCGAAATCCAGGCGACAGTCGCCAAAATCGCCCGCATTCCGCCGCAATCGGTTTCCAATGATGATCGCAACAAGCTGGCAACGCTAGAACGAGATCTGAAAACCGTGGTTTTCGGCCAAGAAAACGCCATCGAAGCGCTGGCTGCTGCCATTAAAATGGCGCGTTCAGGCCTGGGCCGCCCAGACAAACCCATAGGTTCCTTCCTGTTTTCGGGGCCGACGGGTGTGGGCAAAACCGAGGTTGCCCGTCAACTTGCATTTACCCTGGGCATTGAACTGCTGCGTTTCGACATGTCAGAGTACATGGAGCGCCACACCGTGTCGCGTCTTATAGGCGCGCCTCCGGGGTATGTGGGCTTTGATCAGGGTGGGCTGCTTACCGAAGCGGTCAGCAAGCAGCCACATTGCGTGCTGCTGCTCGACGAAATCGAAAAAGCGCATCCTGACGTCTACAACATTTTGCTGCAGGTCATGGACCACGGCACGCTTACCGATAACAACGGTCGCAAGGCTGACTTCCGCAACGTCATTATTGTTATGACGACTAACGCGGGGGCCGAGGCACTTAACCACACCAGCATTGGTTTCGCCACCCCAGAAAAAACCGGCGATGAAATGGCCGACATCAAGCGGCTTTTCACACCCGAGTTCCGCAACCGGCTCGACGCCATCATCAGCTTCAAGTCGCTGTCGCGCGACATCATAATGCGCGTGGTAGACAAGTTCCTCATGCAGCTCGAAGACCAGCTGCACGAAAAACGGGTTGAAGTGGTGTTTTCGCAGGCGCTGCGCGATCATCTGGCTAAAGAGGGCTTTGATCCCGCCATGGGCGCGCGTCCCATGCAGCGGCTTATTCAGGACACCATCCGGCGTGCGCTGGCCGACGAGTTGTTGTTTGGCCGTCTTGTCGATGGCGGGCATGTCGAAGTAGGCCTCGATGCCAACGGCAAGGTCGAGCTGATATTTCCGGGTAAGCCTGATCCAGACAGCCAGCCTTCATCATCGCGTCCGGAACCCGAGCTCGTCAATTAATGGGAGAAGTGCCACTTATAGGTTGCTCGCAATGTGGCACGATACACGAGCGTGTGCGTCTTGAAAACGGCGCCGTAGCTGCCTGCAGGCGCTGCGGCGCCGAGCTGTATAGGCAAAGCATCTTAACGCTTAATAGCTGGCTCGCGCTGGTTGTCACAGGCCTGGTGGTATTCGCCATTGCCAATCTGTACCCCATTGCCACGCTGCGGCTCCAGGGCATGGTAGTTGAAGCGTCGTTGCCGCAGGCCTTGTACCTTACTTGGCAGCAAGGGCATCGAACCCTCTCCATCATGACCGGGCTGGCTGGCTTCTGGATGCCACTTACCCAGTTGGTTTTGGTGTTTTGGGCTTTGTCAGCCGTGCGTTCAGGGCGTCTGCCCATGGATTTCAGTGCAGGCATGCGGTTGCTTAAATGGAGTGAACCCTGGAGCATGATTCCCGTGCTCATGCTGGGTATTCTGGTTGCCATGGTCAAATTCTCTGGCATCGCCTTGCTCACGGTAGGGCCTGCCACGTGGGCCTTCGCAGTACTGGCTTTTATCATGACGGCGCTCAGCCGTATGTCGGCCCATCATCTCTGGCATTACGCCGAAGATGCGGGGCTGGTGGCGGTTTCGGGTGAAGGCGGGGTGCGGCAAGGTGTCGCACAATGCGAAACCTGCGGATATCTGCAACCCGCAGGCGAGGCCAGTACTGATGCCGGGTGCCAGCGTTGCGGTGCACATGTCCATGTGCGCAAGCCACATATGTTTGCCAGGGTATGGGCCCTTATTATTGCAGCCTGCGTGGTCTACATACCGGCCAACGTACTGCCGGTCATGGGTATCCGTACTCCGACAGGGGTTAGTGAGCACACCATACTTGGCGGCGTCATTGAGTTCTGGCGCCTGGGTTCATGGGACCTCGCCCTTATCGTATTCGTGGCCAGTGTCGTCGTGCCCGGCACCAAATTACTTGTGCTTATACTACTCATGCTGCGTCGCCGATGGAACGGCGCGTCCATACAGCAACAGCGCACTCGTCAGTATGAGTTCATCAATTTTATTGGGCACTGGTCCATGCTTGATGTGTTTGTTGTAATACTGATGACGACCATGGCCAACTTTCCAGGGGTGTCGCAGGTTGTCGCCGGGCCGGGGGCTGCCAGTTTCGGCATGGTGGTCGTTTTGACGATGCTGGCCGCAGCAAGCTATGATCCGCGACGGGGCTGGGATACCGCACCAGGCCGTAGCACAGCCGTTGTACAGGCCGCTACGCTCGTCGACCAACCACAGCAGTCAGGCCCAATTGGTGCCCATGACAGGGCCACATCATGAACGAAGACGAAAATAATACAGATTCTGCGCCACCTGCACGGGTTGAAAAGCCCAGAGTAAAAACACGCCGAGAAACCCGTTTCTCATGGATATGGCTGGTGCCTCTTGTCGCCGTGCTGGTTGGCGCGTCTTTGCTGTTTCGCGACTGGCTTCACACAGGGCCTACGGTTACCATCAGTTTTGATTCGGCTGACGGGCTCGAAGTAGGGCAGACACGTGTTCGTTATAAAGACGTGGTCATCGGCATGGTAACCGGCATCAAGGTGGCACCAGACCGGAAAACAGTGCTGGTCAGCGCCGAGCTTGATCGCGATGGGTCTGAATACATTACACAGAAAGACAGCCGGTTCTGGGTCGTGAGACCTCGTCTGGGCATAAGCGGCGTTACGGGTTTAGGAACGCTTTTGTCAGGCGCCTACATTAGCGTGGACGCTCCCCAAAAGCTCGACGAAAAAGCCAGCCCCGTATACCAGTTTGAAGGACTGGAGCAGCCGCCCGAGATCCGCAGTGGTCGGCCTGGAACACGCTTTGTGCTGGTTTCCAACGACCTGGGCTCGCTTGATATTGGCGCACCCGTTTATTTTCGTAAAATCCAGGTTGGGCAGGTGGTGGGGTATTCGCTTGACGCCAAGGGAGACGCCGTCAACATACAGGTGTTTGTTGATGCGCCGCATGACAAGTTCGTAACCCGCGACACACGCTTCTGGAATGCGGGTGGGGTTAATGTTTCACTGGACGCTGACGGTTTCAAGGTTGAAACCGGCTCGTTGGTGTCGGTAATAGCGGGTGGGGTTGCATTTGCGTCGCCTGAGGGCAGCGACGCCAGGCAAGCAGCACCCAATACGCATTTTGCGCTGGCAAGCACCCGCGACAAAGCGCTGGCTGATCCCGATGGGGTCGCATTTCCTATTGTCATGAACTTTGCGCAGTCAGTTCGGGGCCTGAAAGTGGGTGCCCCCATCGACTTTCGCGGGCTTGAACTGGGTAACGTCACCGATATTGATCTGGCCTATGATGCCGACAAAAAGCGGTTTTATGCCCGGGTGCAGGCTAACCTGTACCCCTTGCGTTTGGGTGACCTTTACGACGGCATGGTCGAGCGGGCAGGTAAAAATGGTAAACCGGGCGTAAGCCTGGTGTCATCGTTGATACTGCATGGGCTGCGCGGCCAAATGCGTGCTGCCAATTTGCTAACTGGCCAGCAATACATTGCGCTCGACTTTTTCCCCGATGCGCCTCCGCTTGCCATGGATACCACGCTATCCCCATTCCCCATACCAACCGTAGCGGGCAGTTTTGATCGGCTTCAGCAGCAGATCAGCAGCATCGTCGACAAGGTAGAGGCCATACCGTTTGATGATCTTGGCAAAGAGTTGCATGAAAGCCTGAAGTCGCTGGATCTGCTCATACGCAATCTTGATGGCAAGGTCGCACCGCAGGCAACATCTCTGTTGCGTACGGCAGAAAAGTCAGTAGCACGCATTGGCCGCATGCTGGATCAAAACTCGCCGCTTAATGACAACCTTGAAAGCACCATGCGTGAGCTGAGTAGTGCTGCACGTTCATTGCGGGCCTTGGCTGATTACCTGCAGACGCATCCTTCGTCGCTTATCCGCGGACGAACAGCTGACCCCATGCCGGTAACACCTTAAATGGACACGAGTTTAATGACCGCCAAGAAAGCCCTGATTCTTACCTTGCTGTGCGGTGCGCTGACGGCCTGCGCATCCAAGCCCACCAGTAATTACTATTCGCTGGTGCCGTTAACGACGGAGCAGGGCTCCATTACGGGTACACCCGTCAAATTTGCTATTAATGTTCAGCCTGTTGTCATCCCGGTGCAGGTAGATCGGCCTCAGATCGTACTCACTGATCCAGACTCTACCCAGGTTATGCTTTTGAATAGTTCACTATGGTCGGGGCCGCTGGCCGATGAAATCCGCAGTACGCTGGCGCGCGATCTGGCAGACCAGCTTGGTACCATCGACATGCCGATTACGGGTGCGCCCGAAAAACAGGCATTCTGGAAGGTTAATGTGCTGGTACAGCGTTTTGAGTCAATTTACGGCAAGCGGGCGGTGCTTGAGGCCACCTGGCGCCTGAGCCCGGTTAATGTGGCTAAACGCAAGCAACTGGCGTGCAGGGCGGTGCTAAGTACCACGGTGGGTGAAGGGATGTCGGCGCTTGTTGCGGGGCAGCAAAAAAACCTGCTAGACCTGTCTTCCATCATTGCTGGTCAGTTGCGCGGTGGCAAGCCTGCGGCAGACAGCCGTGTCAATAACTGTACCTAGCGCCCATATTTTACGGCGATTGCCGCCACAAAGTTAACCTGGCTTGATGCGGGTTAACCGCGATGCGGAACAAGGTACAACCCGGTTAGTATTTTGTCCATAAATGGTTAACACCTGTTTGGGGTGTTATCGCATTCTTGTTTTATGGCACAGGGTACGGCATGGCAACGACGACATTGGGTGTCAAGGTTGATGAAACGCTGCGTGAACGCCTCAAGACTGTCGCTGCGCAGCTTGGGTGTACGCCTCACTGGCTGCACAAGCAGGCATTGCTGGCGTATATCGATGCCCTGGAGCGGGGTCAGGTGCCCGCCGAAATCGCCCAACTGGCTGAACAGGTTGACTCCGGCGATCATGATGTGGCTGTGCCAGACGGGCCGCTTCCCTTTTATGATTTCGCGCAAGACGTTCAACCGCAATCAGTGCTGCGCGCAGCCATTACATCGGCCTACCGTCGGCCTGAAACCGAATGCCTGCCAATGCTCATCGACAAAGCACGCAGCACGCGCCCGCAAGAGGTGCACCAACTGGCATCTCGGCTAGTTCAGGCGATACGTGGCAAACGCAAGGCTGGTGCTGTCGAAGGCTTGATCCAGGAGTTTTCACTGTCCAGCCAGGAAGGTGTGGCGCTAATGTGTCTGGCAGAGGCATTGCTGCGTATCCCCGATCGCGCAACCCGTGATGCGCTTATACGCGACAAAATCAGCCGCGGTGACTGGCGCTCGCACATGGGCGAATCGTCATCACTGTTTGTCAACGCTGCCACCTGGGGCCTCATGCTTACCGGGCGATTGGTTAGCGTCAATAGCGAGCAATCGTTGTCTCATGCGCTTACCCGCATGATAGGCAAAGGCGGTGAGCCGCTGGTGCGCAAGGGTGTCAACATGGCCATGCGCATGATGGGGGAGCAGTTCGTATGCGGCCAGACCATTTCCGCCGCACTCGCCAACAGCCAAAAATGGGAAAGACTGGGGTTTCGCTATTCATACGATATGTTGGGCGAAGCGGCCACAACCGCCGATGACGCGCAGCGCTACTACCAGGCCTATGAGCAATCCATACATGCCATCGGCAAAGCGGCACAGGGGCGGGGCATCTATGAAGGGCCGGGTATTTCCATTAAGCTTTCGGCGCTGCATCCCCGCTATTCACGGGCTCAGCGCGATCGGGTCATGGACGAACTGCTGCCTCGCGTGACGGCGCTGGCACGTCTGGCGCATCAGTACGACATCGGCCTGAACATTGATGCGGAAGAGGCTGACCGCCTGGAACTGTCGCTCGATTTGCTGGAGGCCTTGTGCTTTGACCCCGAGCTTACCGGCTGGAATGGCATAGGCTTTGTCATACAGGCCTACCAGAAGCGTGCCCCCTTTGTTATTGACTATCTCATCGACCTTGCAGGCCGCAGCGGCCACAGGCTTATGGTGCGGCTGGTCAAAGGGGCTTACTGGGATACTGAAATAAAGCGCGCCCAGGTTGATGGCCTGGAAGGCTACCCGGTATTTACACGCAAGGTACACACCGATGTTTCATACCTGGCTTGCGCACGCAGGCTGCTTGCAGCGCCCCAGGCGGTATACCCGCAGTTTGCCACCCATAATGCCCATACCCTGTCGGCCATTTACCATATGGCAGGGCAAAACTATTACCCCGGTCAGTACGAATTTCAGTGCCTGCATGGCATGGGCGAATCATTGTATGAGCTGGTCACTGGCCCCGTTGCTCAGGGCAAACTCAATCGCCCCTGCCGCATTTATGCGCCCGTGGGCACGCATGAAACATTACTGGCTTACCTGGTGCGCCGTCTGCTTGAAAACGGCGCCAATACCTCGTTTGTTAACCAGATAGGCGACGAAAACGTTGCCATTGATACGCTTATCGCCGACCCTGTACAGCAGGCAGAACATATAGCTCCCCTGGGTGCACCGCACCAGAAGATTCCGCTGCCTCGCGATCTCTTTCGGCAGGCCGACGGTCGTGCCAACTCTGCAGGCATAGACCTTAGCAATGAACACAGGCTGGGCTCGCTGGCCGCTGCACTGCTGGGTAGCGTTGAACATGCTTGGCGGGCTATGCCCATGGTGGCTTCCCAAAACGGAGCCTGGGACGGTATTCGTGCCCGACCCGTGCGCAACCCGGCCGATCACCGTGATATCGTCGGTCACGTTATTGAAGCCGATGATAACGATGTTAAGCAGGCGCTGGCAGCGGCCAGTCATGGAGCCCCCATCTGGGCAGCCACGTCAGTACCCGAACGTGCGCAGTGCCTGAATAAGGCTGCGCAATTGCTCGAAGCCGAGATGCAGCCACTGTTGGGGCTGATCGTGCGCGAAGCAGGTAAATCGTTGCCTAATGCCATTGCCGAAGTGCGCGAGGCCGTTGATTTCCTGCGTTATTACGCGGCGCAAATCGAACAGAAATTTTCCAATGACACCCATCGCCCCTTGGGGCCAGTGTTATGCATCAGCCCCTGGAACTTTCCCCTGGCTATTTTTACAGGCCAGGTGGCTGCCGCGCTGGCAGCGGGTAACGTGGTGCTGGCCAAACCTGCAGAACAAACCAGCCTGATTGCGGCGGCGGCCGTGTCAGTGCTGCACAGGGCTGGTGTGCCAGCCCACGCCGTGCAACTGTTGCCCGGTCAGGGCGAAACAGTGGGCGCTGCGCTGGTTGCCAGCCCGGTGGTGCAGGGTGTCATGTTCACAGGCTCGACAGACGTCGCCCATATGATTTCCCGCCAGTTGGCTGAACGGCTTGATGACACTGGCCACCCCATACCCCTGGTGGCGGAAACAGGCGGGCAAAACGCCATGGTGGTTGATTCATCAGCCTTATCCGAGCAGGTGGTGTTTGATGTGCTGAACTCTGCTTTTGACTCGGCAGGGCAGCGTTGCTCCGCGCTGCGCTTGCTGTGTGTACAGCAAGACTGTGCCGATCGCGTGCTGACCATGCTGCGTGGTGCCATGCAGGAGCTGCGCATGGGTAACCCTGACAGGCTGGGTACCGATGTGGGGCCGGTTATTGACGAGGATGCCCGTCAGGCCATACAGCAGCATGTACAGGCCATGCGCAAGGCGGGGCATAAGGTGGATGAAATCACTGTGGGCCCCGAATGCAGGCACGGCGTCTTTGTACCCCCCACCATGATCGAACTTAACGAGGTGTCAGAGCTGAAAAAGGAAGTTTTTGGCCCTGTGCTGCACATACTGCGTTATCGCCGTGAAAACCTGGATGAACTGATCGAAGCCATCAATGCCACCGGCTACGGTCTGACCTTTGGCGTGCATACACGGCTTGATGAAACCGTCGCGTATGTGACCGACCGCATACGTGCGGGTAATCTTTACGTAAACCGAAACATTGTGGGCGCTGTGGTCGGTGTTCAACCTTTTGGCGGTGAAGGGCTGTCTGGTACCGGCCCCAAGGCTGGAGGCCCGCTTTACCTGCGGCGCATGCTGCGCGAGCTTCCACCCGGGCTACCGATGGGGCTGCAGCAAGATGGCAAACCGGTGTCTGCGGTAACGCTGTGTGGCCCCACCGGTGAAAGCAATATCTACCAACTGACGCCGCGCGGCACAGTACTGTGCATTGCTGCCAGCGCACAAGGCGCACAGGCTCAGCAGTTTGCCTGCGACACCAGCGGAAACACAGCCCTGTTCCTTGATACAAAAGCGGCTAGTGAGTTTGTCACGGTGCAGCCTGGCAATGAGAAACTGCGTCTTATTGGGCCGGATGATGTCGCGCACGCTGCCTATCAGGCGGTGTTGTTTGAAGGCGATAGTGACGCCTTGCGCGACTTCAATCGTCTGGTGGCGGCCAGGCCTGGCCCTATTTTATCGATGCAAGGCCTGAGTACTGAAGAGATTGTTTCTGGGCAGACTTACCGGCTTGAGCGTCTGTTGCGCGAGGTGTCTGTTAGTACCAATACCGCAGCAGCAGGCGGCAATGCCAGCCTGATGATGATTGGATAAGGTGTTTTTGACGTTTTCTCGGCTTGGCACAGCCGGGTAGCATGACCGTTCAGGTGTTATAGGGTAATGACCCATTAATCGCTTGTTGTGCCTTTGTTTCAATCGTGGTGCGTAACATGCGCCTTGATCGCAGTTCTCTCAAACAATATCGGAGACCAATAAATGAAACCCACTCACGGATTCAAACTTGTCGCTGCCACCGCAGCCATTATGGCTGCCGTATCAGCGGCCCCGGCACATGCGGCAGACACAGAAGTCGTCAAGTTCGGCTTTGCCGCACCGCTGACAGGACCGCAGTCGCATTATGGCGAAGATATGAAAAATGGCCTGACACTGGCCATCGAAGAAGCCAACAAGCAAAATATCAAGCTTGACGGTAAGGTCGCCAAGTTTGAGCTGGTCTCACGTGATGACCAGGCTGACCCGCGTACCGCCGTTCAGGTAGCACAACAAATTGTGGACGAAAACGTGCAAGGCATACTCGGCCACTTTAATTCGGGAACAACGATTCCGGCATCCAGTGTGTATAACGATGCCGGTCTGCCACAGATTGCCATGGCAACCTCGCCCGAGTACACCCAGCAGGGCTATGACACCACGTTTCGCATGATGACCAGCGACACGCAGCAGGGTGCAGCAGATGGCGAATTTATTGTCAAAGATCTGGGGGCCAAAAAAGTTGCCATTATTGATGACCGTACGGCTTATGGGCAGGGCCTGGCTGATCAGGTAGCCGGTGCCGTAAAGGCCAATGGTGGCGAAGTTGTGTCACGTGAATACACCAACGATAAGGCCAACGATTTCACGGCAATTCTCACTAATATCAAAGATGATGAGCCTGACGCCATCTTCTTCGGTGGTCTGGACGCTCAGTCAGGCCCTATGCGCCGCCAGATGGCCACGCTCGGCATCAAAGCACCTTTGGTCTCGGGCGAAATGACGCGCAGCGAAACCTTTTTGAAGCTGGCAGGTGATGCCGCCAACGGCACCTATGCCTCGCTGGCGGGTGTGCCTTTGAAGCAAATGGCGGCGGGTGAAAAATTCGAAACCGACTACAAGTCCCGCTTTAACGTCAACCCCGGCGTATATGCACCCTACGCATACGACGGGGCCTGGAATATGATTACCGCCATGAAAGAGGCGGGTTCGTCCAAGCCCGACGCCTATCTGCCAAAACTGGCTTCGCTCAAGCGCAGTGGTGCCACCAGTAACAGCATTGAGTACGACAAAAACGGCGACCTGAAGGAAATTTCCGTGACCATTTACCAGGTTAAAGATGGCAAGTGGGAAATGGTCAAGACCATGGTCAGCAAGGCCGCCGAATAACCCCTGCAGTCTTTTTTTGCCGGGCCGGCCATCAGGTCGGCCCAACCAGCGAGTCATAACGCATGGACATACTCCTACAACAACTTATAAACGGTGTGACTGTGGGCAGCGTATATGCGCTGGTCGCGCTGGGCTACACCATGGTGTACGGCATTATTGGCCTGATCAATTTTGCGCATGGTGATGTGGTCATGGTGGGCGCTATGGTGGCGACCACGCTGGTCGTAACGCTAATTGGCGGTGACGCGGGGGGGATGACGCCGTGGCTGGCCGTAGTGACCTCGCTGCTGGCAGCCATCCCTGTATGCATGGCCTTGGGGTGGATAGCCGAACGCTATGCCTACAGGCCTTTGCGGCGGGCTCCACGCTTGGCGGCCCTGATCACGGCAATCGGCGTTTCCATCATTATCCAGAATCTCGCCATGATGGTGTGGGGTCGTAACTACCTTAGCTTTCCGCACATTATTGAGCCCAATATTTTTGAACTGGGCGGCGCGCGCATCAGTATGCTGCAAATTATCATCGTACTGTCTGCCACGGCCATTATGGCCGGCCTGCTGCTGGTTGTGCATCGTACGCGTCTGGGGACGGCTATGCGGGCAACCGCGCAAAACCGCGAGGTGGCTGGCTTAATGGGTGTAAACATAAATACCGTTATTTCTGCGGCATTTTTGATTGGCTCGGCGCTGGCCGCTGTCGCGGGCGTCATGGTCACGACTTATTATGGCGTAGCGCAGTACACCATGGGGTTTATGCTGGGCCTCAAGGCCTTTACGGCGGCAGTGCTCGGTGGCATTGGCAACTTGGGTGGCGCCATGCTGGGTGGGCTGCTGCTGGGCATTATTGAGTCTCTGGGCGCCGGGTATATTGGCGACCTTACCAACGGCGTGTTTGGTAGTAACTACCAGGACGTCTTTTCGTTCATCGTACTCATTTTGGTGCTGGTGTTCAGGCCATCAGGGTTGATGGGCGAGCGTGTGGGAGATCGGGCATGAGTACCGTCATTTCCCGGCGTACGCCGGTACCCACCTCTGTCTGGCTTGGTGTGGCCTTGTTTGGCGTCGTGCTTGCTGTACTGCCGTTCGTGCTTGGTATGGCCGGGCAAAGCTGGGTGCGTCTGCTTAACTTTGCCCTGGTATATGTCATGCTGGCGCTGGGGTTGAATATTGTGGTGGGCTTTGCAGGCCTGCTTGATCTTGGCTACATCGCGTTCTATGCCGTAGGCGCGTACATATGGGCCACGCTGGCCTCGCCGCATTTCGGGCTGCATCTGCCATTCTGGGTGGTGTTGCCCATTGGTGTGTTGATGGCGGCCCTTGCGGGGGCTTTGCTTGGTGCGCCAACCCTAAAATTGCGGGGCGATTATCTCGCCATCGTAACCCTGGGCTTTGGTGAGATTGTGCGCATTTTCATGAATAACCTTGATGCGCCCATTAACATTACCAATGGCCCGCAGGGTATTAACCGCATCGACACCTTCAAGGTCGGCAGCTTTGCCTTTGGGCGTTCTCAGGAAATGTTCGGCTTTCGCATTACTGGCCCCGAAAAATACTACTATCTGCTGCTGCTGTTCACCATCATCATTATTATTATGTGCGTGCGCCTGCAAAACTCGCGCATAGGCCGTGCCTGGGAGGCCGTGCGCGAAGATGAAGTCGCTGCCAAGGCTATGGGCATCAACACCCGCAACATCAAATTGCTGGCATTTTCCATGGGCGCCAGCTTTGGGGGTGTGGCCGGGGCCATGTTTGCGTCCATGCAGGGTTTTGTCAGCCCAGAAAGCTTTAGCCTTACAGAGTCCATTTCTGTACTCAGCATGGTGGTGCTGGGCGGCATGGGGCATATACCGGGGGTAATACTGGGGGCTTTGCTGTTATCTATCTTTCCCGAGATATTGCGCGCGGTGGTCGTGCCCATACAGCAGTCTGTGTTTGGCGATGTTATTTTTGACCCTGAAGGCATACGCATGCTGATGTTCGGGCTCGCCATGGTTCTGGTCATGATTTTCCGTCCGGCAGGGTTATGGCCATCTGCCGTGCGGCGTCGTGAGCTCACGAGTAATCGGGAGGGCTCGGCATGATGGCTACAGCATCTACAGCAACCGCAAACGCAACGACAACCGCGACCTCAATGACAGCGGCAACCGCAATTGAATCCACGATGGGGGCCACGACTACTGAGTCCACGATGACGGTGACTGGGTCCAACCCCGATGCACGCTCCATGCCCGAACTGTTGCTGGTCGCCAACAAGCTCAGCAAGCGCTTTGGCGGCCTGCAGGCCCTGTCAGAAGTGAGCTTCTCCATCTGCAAAGGGGATATCTACGGGCTGATCGGCCCAAATGGTGCGGGCAAGACTACGTTGTTTAACGTTTTGACCAGCCTGTATGTGCCCGAGTCTGGCACGTGCATTTTCAAAGGGCATCATCTAACCCGCCTCAAGCCGCACGAAATAGCCATCGCCGGCATAGCCCGCACGTTTCAGAATATCAGGCTTTTTGGCAACCTTAGCGCTATCGAAAACGTGATGATTGGGCGTCATATTCGCACGCGCGCTGGCGTGTGGGGTGCCATCACGCGCAACCGAAGTACCCGCGATGAAGAAGCTGCCATTGAGCAACACGCCCTTGAGTTACTCGCTTATGTAGGCATAGAACACAGGGCGAATAATCTGGCAAATTCTTTGCCCTATGGTGATCAGCGCAGGCTTGAAATCGCACGGGCGCTGGCCACTGAGCCATCACTGCTGGCGCTGGACGAACCGGCCGCCGGCATGAATGCCTCTGAAACATTGGTGCTGCGCCGACTTATTGAAAAAATACGTGACGACGGCGTGACGGTATTGCTAATTGAACATGACATGAAGCTGGTCATGGGCCTGTGCAATCGCGTGCTGGTGCTCGAATACGGCAAAGTGCTGGCAGAAGGTAAACCGGCCGATGTGCAGCATGACCCGCGTGTGATTGAAGCGTACCTGGGTGTAGGGGCAGCCCAAGAAGGGAGCAACGCCACCCCGTCAAGCACGGCAGGAACTGGTGCAAACTCAACGTTGACACCCATGGCAGCGGAAGGCATAAACTCAACACCGTCGAGCTTGGCAGAAGATGGCATAGATTCAGCACCGTCGAGTGCAGTAAGCGATGATACAAGCTCAACCCTGTCGAGCATCGAGAAAGACAAAACGAGCTTAGCCCCGTCGAGCGAAGCAGGAGATGGTACACGTTCAACTTCTTTGAACATGGTGGGAGACGACTCGCACTCACGTTCACCGACCTCCACTGACACGGCACGAAAGCAAAAGGACACCTAATGGATGATGCTAACTATTTGCTTGATGTACGCGGCATCGATGTGTCGTATGGCGGTATACGTGCCGTGCGGGGCCTAGACCTTAAAGTTGCCAACGGCGAACTGGTCAGTCTGATCGGCGCCAATGGGGCTGGCAAAAGCACCACGCTGCGGGCCATTTGTGGCCTGGTGCCTGTGGCCAGCGGCGACATTTTTTATGATGGCAAGTCAGTGGTTGGTGTGCCATCGTACATGCTGGTGCGCCAGGGCCTGGTCATGGTGCCCGAAGGACGGGGTATTTTTGGCCAACTGACCATCGCCGAAAACCTTGCCATGGGCGGGTACACGCGCAATGATACGGCACAAATTCATCGTGACATCGATCATGTTTTTGAACTCTTCCCGCGCCTGGCAGAGCGTCGCACTCAGTCTGCGGGGACGCTGTCAGGTGGCGAGCAGCAAATGCTAGCCATGGGTCGCGCCATGATTTCCCGGCCCCGTCTGTTGCTGCTGGATGAGCCGTCCATGGGGCTGGCGCCGCTGATGGTGGAAAAAGTCTTCGAGGTCGTAAAAGCCGTCGCGGCCGAAGGGGTGACCATTCTTCTCATTGAACAAAATGCCAGGCTGGCGCTAGAGCTAAGCCAGCGAGGCTACGTCATGGAGTCGGGGCAGATAATTCTGGAGGGCCAGTCCAGCCAATTACTGCATGACCCCAAAGTGCGCGCCGCTTACCTTGGAGAAGAAGAAGCCGCATAGTTTTGTACGGCCTGCCACAGCAAAGAGATGTGAGCTATCTGACAGCGCATCTTGGCACAGAAGAAGCTGTCATGCTGGGCGTGGCTTAGCTAGGCAACGAAGGTGCTGCCTGGGTGTGCGTGGCTTAGTCAGGCAAGGGTACTGGCTGGGTGTGCGTGGCTTACTCAGGCAGAGGTACTGGCTGGGTGCGCGTGGCTTAGCTAGGCAACGAAGGTGCTGCCTGGGTGTGCGTGGCTTAGTCAGGCAAAGGTACTGGCTGGGTGTGCGTAGCTTACTCATGCAAAAAAGATGCAGTCTTGATGTGCGTAACTTACCCCGGTAAGGAAGATGCCACCTGGCTACACGCCACCCCTCGTTGCGCAGCAGCAACTACCTAGCTGCGCCCGGTGCTGCCGAAGCCACCAGCGCCGCGTTCGCTGTCATCAAACTCATCGACAATATCGAACGCCACCTGCTGAACCGGTACCACCACCAATTGGGCCAGGCGCTCCATGGGCTGCAGCACAAACTCGGTGTCGCTGCGATTCCAGGCCGACACCATAAGTGGCCCCTGGTAGTCAGAATCGATCAAACCCACCAAATTGCCCAGCACAATACCGTGTTTGTGGCCCAGGCCCGAGCGCGGCAAAATCATGGCCGCGTAGGCCGGATCACCGATATAAATAGAAAGCCCGGTTGGTATCAGTTTGGTTGCGCCCGGCGCCAGCGTAAGCGGTGCCTCAACGCATGCCCGCAGATCCAGGCCTGCCGAGCCTGCCGTGGCGTAGGCCGGCAGATAGTCGTTCATGCGTGGGTCAAGAATCTTCAGGGCAATCTTTCTCATGTAATCTCCAATCGGTCAGAAGGTGTAGGCCGGCGTCAGAACATGACAACCGCCGCTGTTTGTATGTGTATGCTGAAGTCAGAACAAGACGACCGGCGCTGTTTGTACATGTGTGCCGAAGTCAGAACGTGACAGCCAGCGCTGTTTTTATGCGTATGCCGGCGTCAGAACATGACAACCGGCACTGTTTTTATATGTATGCAAAGGGCGGGCGCGCAATCGGCGTAAACACGAGATGGCGCCTATGCCCTTTATGCGTGTCGCTGAGGCAATCGCTTGGCTATCGCTTGCACCAGTGCGCGTGCAGCCTGAAGCTTGGGCTGTCGTGCCAGCGCATGCGCGCCGCCTTCGTCAAACAGTACAAGCTCGGTGTCGTCAGCATTCATGGCGTCTTGCGCCAGGTTTCCGACCAGCAATGGCACGCCTTTGCGTTTGCGCTTGGCATCGGCATTTTCATGCAGGTTTTCAGTTTCGGCAGCAAACCCTACACACCACGGGCCTGGGCGTAGTGCGGCCACATCGGCAAGAATATCGGGGTTGGCAGCAAATTGAAGCTCGGGGGCCTGTTTATTGGCGTCTTTCTTCAGTTTTTGATCGCTGGGGTTAATAACACGCCAGTCGGCAACAGCAGCCACAGAAATGAACACATCGGCGCTCGCGGCTTCATTCATGACGGCAGCATGCATTTGCGCCGCACTTTCAACATTGATGCGCGTGGTGCCATAGGGAAGGGGCAGGGCGGTAGGGCCTGAGATAAGCACCACGTCAGCACCGGCCTCGCGCGCCGCGCGGGCAATGGCATACCCCATTTTCCCGGAAGACCGATTGGTAATCATGCGCACCGGGTCGATTTTTTCAGAAGTAGGGCCTGCTGTGATCAGTACGCGTTGCCCCGCCAGCTGCTTGGGCTGGAAGAATGCAATTAGCTCGGTCAGAAGCTCGTGCGATTCAATCATGCGGCCATTACCGACTTCGCCACATGCCTGACTGCCTTCGGCTGGCCCAAGAACCACAACACCGTCCTCGGCCAGCTGGCGTACATTGCGCTGCGTGGCCGGGTGCAGCCACATTTCACGATTCATGGCGGGGGCGACCAGCAATGGGCAATTGCCTTTGGCGACGCACAGCGTAGACAGCAGGTCGTCAGCATTGCCGTGGGCCAGCTTGGCCATAAAGTCAGTGCTGGCGGGTGCAATAAGAATGGCATCGGCGCCGCGCGTCAAATGAATGTGCGCCATATTGTCGGGCACGCGGTTGTCCCAGGCATTGACGAACACAGGGCGACCCGAAAGGGCCTGCATGGTAACCGGCGTTATAAATTGCGTGGCCGCATCCGTCATGACCACATCAATGGTTGCGCCTTCGTCGCGGGCGCGGCGTACAAATTCAGCCAGTTTGTAGCAGGCTATGCCGCCGGTCATACCCAGCACGATGCGTTTATTGGCTAATTCAAGCATGGGTTCAGGCACCTCGGTCGTTAGTCATACGCATGTATAGACATGCGGGAAACATGGGGTTGGCTGGCGAAACTCTGGCTGTCACGCCATTTTTTCGCCGATGGCTTGCGCTCAGCCTTTGCTGGGATTGCGTCGCTGGCGGCGCATTCTGAGCAACTCATCCAATACCAGAAGAATAGCCCCTATGGTGATGGAAACGTCCGCAATGTTAAACGCCGGAAAAAACCAGGTGTTCCAATAAAACAGCAAAAAATCAATAACATGACCGTGCTGAATGCGATCAATAACATTGCCCACCGCACCGCCCAGTATGCAGGCCAGGGCCGTGCAAAACAGAGGCTCACCCACGCTGCGTCGCAATAGATGCAGAATGAGGCCGACTGCACCAATGGCAATTGCCGTAAAAAACCAGCGTTGCCAGCCATGGCCGTCGGCCAGAAAGCTGAACGCCGCACCGGTGTTGTACAGCAACGTAAAGTCAAAGAAAGGCAATATATGCCAGCGTTCGCCAAACTGCAGGTTGCCATCAAACCATATCTTGGTAACCTGATCGAGCAGCACAATCAGTGCGGCCAGCACCAGCCAGCGCCAAAGGCGGTTCGTGCCACGCGGTACAACCCCGGTTGCCTCAGGAGCAGCGGGCGAAATACCCGCCTTACCCTCGTGCTGAGCAGCACTTACAGATGCACCAGCACCTGTGCCCGCGCGCGGCCCGCTTTTCACGGATGCACCGGCACTCGTACCCGTGTGCTGAGCTGCCTTTACAGATTCGCCAGAACCCGTACTCTCGTGTTGACCAGACCTCACGGGTGCGCCCGTCCCGTGTGCAGTTGATGCAGGCCGCGAAGGCGGCGTATCGACCGCCTTGTCTGTGCTGTCGCGCAGCGGGCGCTGTTTACCGATGTCAGGCATAAGCGCGGATCTCGCCCTGGCCGAACAGGTTGTCTACGCAGCGCCCACACAATGCGGGGTGCTCAGGATCACGACCCACATCGTGGCGGTGATGCCAGCAACGCTCGCATTTGGGTGCCTCAGTGGCGCTCACTTCAATGCGTGGTTGCTCTTCTGCTGCGTCAGACGCGTCGGAGGCATGCAAGGTGGCACGCGAAACAATCAATACAAAGCGCAAATCATCTTCAAGGCTTTGCAGCAGTGCGTAGTCTGTGCCGCTGGCATAGATGTCGACTTCGGCATCCAGCGACGAACCAATGGCACCCGTACTGCGCACTGCCTCAATATTGCGCATGGCTTCTGCACGAATGTCGCGCAATCTGGCCCATTTCTCACTGAGCTGTGCGGCGTCGGCCTGTTCCGGAATCTGATGATACAGCTCGGTAAAAATGGTGAGCAGGCCATCATGATTGGGGTGCAGATCCTTCCAGGCCTCTTCTGCCGTGAATGACAGAATGGGCGCCATCAGCTTGAGCAGTGCATGTGTGACATGGTAGATGGCTGTCTGGGCAGAGCGACGGGCAACACTGGAGGCACCGGCGGTGTACAAGCGATCTTTGAGCACATCAAGATAAAACGCACCCAAGTCTTCAGAGCAGAAGATTTGCAGGCGAGCGACAGCGGGGTGAAACTCATAGCGTTTGTAATGCTCAAGTAGCTCTTCTTGCATGGTGGCCGTCATGGCCAGCGCATAACGGTCTATCTCAAACATGTGTTCGACAGCGACGGCGTCTTTTTCTACGTCGAAGTCGGCCAGATTACCCAGCAGAAATTTAAGCGTATTGCGAATACGACGGTAGCCTTCAACCACTCGCTTCAGGATTTCGTCTGAAATCGACAGCTCGCCAGAGTAATCTGTGGCAGCGGCCCAGAGCCGTAAAATTTCAGCGCCCAACGTGTCCGACACCTTTTGTGGCGCCACGACGTTGCCTACCGACTTGCTCATCTTGCGGCCCTTGCCATCAACTACAAACCCATGCGTCAGCAAGGCTTTGTAAGGCGGGCGACCGTACATCATGCAACTGGTCAGCAGCGAAGAATGGAACCAGCCTCGATGCTGGTCTGAGCCTTCCAGGTACAAATCAGCTGGCCATGCCAGGTCGTGGACGTGCGAGCCATTGAGCTCGCCGTCTTTGCCGCCCAGCACATGGGCGTGCGTGGTGCCTGAGTCAAACCACACATCAAGTGTGTCGCGGTTTTTCTCATACATAGCGGCTTCCTCACCCAGCAGTTCGGCCGGATCAAGTGATTGCCACGCTTCAATGCCTTGTTTTTCGACGCGTAATGCCACTTGTTCAAGCAGCTCAACTGTGCGCGGGTGCAGTTCGCCCGTTTCCTTATGAACGAAAAATGCCATGGGTACGCCCCATTGGCGCTGGCGGGAGAGCGTCCAGTCTGGGCGGTTGGCAATCATGGAATGCAGACGGGCGCGGCCCCAGGCTGGGTAAAACGTGGTGTTTTCAATGCCTTCAAGCGCGGTTTCGCGCAGTGAACGGCCAGACGTTGGGATCACGTCCATACCTGCAAACCACTGGCTGGTGGCGCGATAGATAATGGGTGTTTTATGGCGCCAGCAATGCATATAGCTGTGCGAAACATCTTCGGTAAGCAGCAGGCTGCCGGCCAGTTTGAGCGCCTCGATGATGAGGGGGTTGGCCTTCCAGATGTTAAGGCCACCAAACAGCGGCAGGCTTTCGGCATAGCGACCATTGCCCGTTACCGGGTTGATGATGTCCGTGTCGGCCAGACCGTGCGCTTTACATGACACAAAGTCTTCAACACCGTAGGCAGGGGCCGAGTGCACTACGCCAGTACCCGTATCGAGCGTAACGTAATCACCCAGATACACCGGCGACATGCGGCGATAGCCTTCGTCCGCTTGCCATAGCGGGTGTTTAAATTCAAGCCCTGCCAGCGCCTCACCTTTGGCTGTGGCAACGATTTGGCCTGACAAACCCCATTGCTGCAGGCAGCTTTCGACCAGGTCAGCCGCAAGAATAAGCATGGGCCCAGTGGAGCGGGGCGTATCTAGCCTGACCAGAGCGTAATCGAACTCTGGGTGCATGTTGAGCGCCTGGTTGGCCGGTATGGTCCAGGGCGTGGTGGTCCAGATAACGACGGCGCCATCATCGACCGCATCAAGGCCAAAGGCCTGCGCGATTTTGTCTTTGTCGCCAAAGCCAAACGCGGTATGAATAGATGGGTCTTTGCGGTCGGCGTACTCAACCTCAGCCTCGGCCAATGCCGACCCACAGTCAAAGCACCAGTTAACCGGCTTTAGCCCACGAAACACATACCCTTTTTCCATGATGCGGGCCAGCGCACGAAGCTCGTTGGCTTCGTTGCTGAAGTTCATGGTTAAGTAAGGGTTGTCCCAGTCGGCCAGTACCCCCAGCCGTTTAAAGTCTTCGCGCTGGCGGTCGATTTGCTCAAGCGCATAGGCACGCGCCTTGGCCTGTACTTCAGCCACAGGCAGGTGTTTGCCGTATTTTTTCTCGATCTGGATCTCGATGGGCATGCCGTGGCAGTCCCAGCCGGGCACATACACGGCGTTGTAGCCAGCCATGTTGCGACTTTTGACGATAATGTCTTTCAGCACCTTGTTGACGGCATGGCCGATATGGATATCGCCATTGGCATAAGGAGGGCCGTCATGCAGTATGAACTTGGGGCGCCCCTCGCTGGCCTGTCGAATGGCCGCATAGACCTTTTTTTCTTCCCACTCTGCGACCCAGCCGGGTTCACGTTTGGCGAGATTCCCACGCATGGGGAACGGGGTGTCAGGCAAATTCAGGGTGTTTCTATAGTCCATGGGAGCCGGCAAAGTAATCGCGAGCGCGCTGCGCATCGGTGTTGATGGCAGCCGTCATTGTGGGAAGGTCGGGAAATTTTTCTTCGTCCCGCAGAAAATCGAGGAACTCAATACGTGTGAGTTTACCGTAAGCTTCTACCTGGCAGTCGAGCAAGTGCGTTTCAAGCATAAGTCGCCCGCCATCTTGTACAGTGGGTCGCACCCCCAGGCTGGCGACGCCGGGCAATGGCTCGGAGCCCAGCCCGTGGGCACGCACCACGTATATGCCCGACCGCAGCGCACATCGCGGCGGAACGCGAAGGTTGAGCGTAGGAAAGCCCAGCGTACGTCCAAGCTTTTGCCCGTGAATAACATGCCCGCTAATACAGTAGCGGTGACCAAGCAGATGTTGGGCAAGCTCAAGATTGCCCACGGCAAGCGCCACCCGCAGTTCAGAGCTTGAAATGCGCCGACCCATATCGTCGGCGACGTCGGCAATGGTTTCTACCTCGAATCCAAAGCGTTGACCATACTGCCGCAGCATGTCGATGTCGCCGCTGCGTTTGTGGCCATAGCGAAAATCTTCACCTACCAGCAGCCAGCGCGTAGCCAGGCCTTTTACCAGCAGCTCTTCAATAAACGCCTCGGGCGACATGTCAGCCAGGGTTTGATTAAAGCGTTCAAGTACTACCTGGCTGATGCGGTGTCGCGCAAGCGCTTCAATTTTGCCGCGCAAGCTGCTGATCTGGGTAGGGATAAGTTCGGGACGCTGGCCGCGGTGTGCAAAATAGGCCCGCGGGTGCGGCTCAAAGGTCATGACCGTAGGCGCGAGTTCGCGCCTGACGGCCTCGTCGTGCACGCGCTGCAAGATAGACTGATGTCCGCGATGGACGCCGTCAAAGTTGCCGATTGTCACGGCGCTAGGGCGCTGTGTATCGAAGCGGGGAAGGTTGCGGTAAATGGTCAGATTATTTTTCACAGATGAGAGTTTACAATTTTGCGATCATCTACTCAGGAATTATCCTCTTGCACCCACAAAACACCCCGGGCTGCCGCCTTGTCATCCTGATTTCAGGGCGCGGCTCAAACATGCAGACCATAGTTGAAACCGTACGCCAGCAAGGCCTGGCGGCTCAGGTGTGTGCCGTTATTGCCAACAAGGCTGACGCGGCGGGTCTGGCCTGGGCCCGCGAGCAGGGCATCGCCACCGAGGTGGTGCCTCACCGCGAATATGCCAACCGTGAAGCCTTCGATGCCGCGCTGGCACAGGCCATAGAGGCATACCAGCCACATTATGTCTTGCTCGCCGGGTTTATGCGTGTGCTGACGCCTGGCTTTGTTGAGCGCTTCAACGGTCGGCTTATCAACATTCATCCCTCGCTGTTGCCGTCATTTCCGGGTCTGCACACCCATCAGCAGGCCTTGGCGCTAGGCGTGCAGTGGCACGGCTGCACCATGCATTTTGTCACCCCCGTGCTCGACCACGGCCCCATCATTGCACAAGGCATTGTGCCGGTGCAGGCAAACGACACGCCTGACGATCTTTCAGCCCGACTTCTGCTGGTTGAACACCGACTTTACGCAGACGTGGTACGCTGGCTGGCTGAGGAGCGTGTTTCGCTCGATGCCATGCAGCGCGTTCAAGTGCGCGGCATCGCCAGCCGCTCCTTTGTCCTCACGCCTGTCGGCGTTGTCTCGTCGGAACAGCTTTAAATCATGAATAAATCAAATACTCCCGGGCGTAGTGCTGCGGGCACCCGTCCGGCGCAAGCCAGACGGCAAGCAGGCCGCACAACCGACGAAGAGCGTCGGGCAAGTCGTCCTCAAAAAACGGCACGGCGCCCCGAACGCCGTGGTGATAGTGCCGAAGAAGTAAAAGGGCCATACGTCATGGCTGCAGTGCGGATCGACCAGGTACAAAGCGTACTGGGCGAAGTGCTGCAATGGGAATACCCTGCCGATGCCGTGCTTTCGCACTGGTTTCGCGGCCATCCCAAGGTCGGGATGCGTGATCGTGCCGAAGTGGCCAACGGCGTCTTTGATGTACTGCGTCACCTGCGCCGCTATCGCAACTTTGCTGAAAGCGGTACCGGGCCTGCCGCACGTCGTCTTGCCATATTGGGTTTGGCATCGGTGTTTCACCGCACCGTGCTCGATACCGGGCTGAGCGAGCAAGAGCAGCACTGGCTCTCGCACGTACACAATATTGACGTGGCCTCATTGCCACGCGTCGTGCGCGACAGCATTCCTGACTGGCTCGAAGAGCGCCTTGCAGCGCTTGAAGCGCCTGACAGCCTCATCCAGGCCTTGAATCAATCTGCGCCGCTCGACATCCGCATTAACCCCATGCGTACTGACCGCGACACAGTGCTCAAAGAATTGCGTGACGGCCCGGCCGCGCGCAATGACCCTGAGCCCACGCCGTACTCACCCTGGGGCATTCGCTTGCAGGGCAGGCCACCACTGAATCGCTGGCCTATGTTTGAGAAAGGCCTTATTGAGGTGCAGGACGAAGGCAGCCAAATTTTGACAGCACTCATGGCGCCCAAGCGCGGTGAGATGGTTATTGATTTTTGCGCAGGCGCAGGCGGGAAAACACTGTTGCTGGGTGCACTGATGCGCTCAACCGGCCGTCTGTATGCCTTCGATGTGTCGGCCGCCCGTCTGGCGCGTGCCAAGCCACGTTTTGCACGCAGCGGGCTATCTAATATTGTGCCGGTTGTCATCAACGCAGAAAACGACCAGCGCGTTAAGCGCTTGCGCGGCAAGGCGCACCGTGTTCTGGTCGACGCCCCATGCAGCGGCTTGGGTACATTGCGGCGCAACCCCGACCTCAAATGGCGCCAGCACCCTGGCTCACTTGATGCCCTCAAGCAAACACAAGCCAATATCTTGCGTCAGGCTGCACGCTTGGTAGCACCTGGTGGTCGCCTGGTTTATGGCACCTGCAGTATCCTGCCCGAAGAAAATGAAGACCAGGTTGCGCTGTTTCTGGCCGAAAACCCCGAGTTCACACAGATCGATGCAGGCAAAATTGTAGCCGAACGTTGCAAAAATCTGACAGATCAAGGACTTAACCTCAAAATGCGTCCTGACGTGCATGGCACCGATGGCTTCTTCGCGGCCGTCTTCGAGAGGGCCAAACCCGCAAAACAGACGACGGCTGAGCCGCTCGAAGAGGCGGTTGCAGAGTCGCCTGTGGACCCAGAAATTGACATAAATTAAGCCTGTATGTTGATATGTATTAAGTCTGGGTTGAAACTTATCTGTATTTGCACGTCTAACTCAGCTAAACTTGCTTAACACATTACTAGGCCTTATAGAAAGGGTTATGGAACAAATCTTAAATTTCCTGTCGGGCGGCTTTCTTCATCTGACATGGTGGCAGGTCGCTCTGGTGACGCTTGTGCTCACCCACATCACTATCATTGGCGTAACGGTGTTTTTGCACCGCAGCCAGGCGCATAGGGGGCTAGACCTGCATCCTGCAGTCATGCATTTCTTCCGCTTCTGGCTTTGGATGACCACCGGTATGGTCACCAAAGAGTGGGTTGCCATACACCGCAAGCACCACGCCAAGGTAGAGCGCGAGGGCGATCCTCACTCACCCGTCGTATTCGGGCTGGGCAAGGTTTTCTTCCGTGGTGCCGAGTTGTACCGCCTCGAGGCAAACAACCCCGAAACGCTCAAGCGCTTTGGTCACGGCACCCCCGATGACTGGATGGAGCGCAACGTCTACACCAAGCACAGCTTGCTCGGCGTGCTGATCATGCTGGGTATTGACCTTGCCTTGTTCGGCGTACTGGGCCTTACGGTCTGGGCAGTTCAAATGGCATGGATCCCGTTCTGGGCGGCCGGTGTTGTTAACGGGGTGGGTCATGCCTTTGGCTATCGCAACTTTGCAAGCCCCGACACCAGCACCAACGTATCGCCTTGGGGCATCATTATTGGTGGTGAAGAGCTGCACAACAACCATCACGCCTATGGCACTTCGGCCAAGTTCTCTACCAAATGGTACGAGTTCGATCTGGGCTGGGCTTATATTTCAGTACTAAGTGCCTTGGGTCTGGCCACGGTCAAAAAGCGGGCGCCCAAGCTCAAGCTTGAACCCGCCAACCAGGCTGCTGATGTCAATGCAAGTACGCTGCAGGGTGTTATTACCCATCGCTATGAAATCCTGGCACGTTACGGTGACATCGTTCGCCATGCCGTCAGCGAAGAGCTCGCCAAGCTAAAGCACACCCCTGAAGCTGAGTCCAACTCCAATTGGCTCTCGCTCAAGCGTTGCCGTACCTGGTTGTCACGCAGCGAAGAAGTGCTCGAGCCTGAACAGCTTGCCGAGGTTGATTCCGTACTGGCACAAAACCAGTCACTGTCTACACTGGTGCAAATGCGCCGTGATCTGGCCCGTGTATGGGAAAGCTCCAGCGCCAGCAGCGAGCAGCTTCTTGCTGATCTTCAAGCCTGGTGCCAGCGTGCCCAGCAAAGCGGTATAGAAAGCCTTGAGCAGTTTGCTTACCGGTTGCGCCGCTACGCGGCATGATCGAAAGCCTTAACCCCGAACAAAAAGCCGCTGTAACACTCCCCCCGCAGCACGCGCTGGTACTCGCCGGCGCTGGCAGCGGGAAAACACGGGTGCTAACCACCCGTATGGCCTGGCTAATCCAAACCGGGCAGGCCAGCCCCTTCGGGCTTATGGCGGTTACCTTTACCAACAAGTCGGCGCGTGAAATGCTCACGCGCCTTTCTGCGTTGTTGCCCATCAACACACGTGGCATGTGGGTAGGTACCTTTCACGGTCTTTGCAATCGCTTGCTTCGCGCCCATTACCGCGATGCCGGCCTGGTGCAAACGTTTCAGATTCTCGACAGTGCCGACCAACTGGCCTCCATCAAACGCCTTATCAAAGGGGCGGGTATTGATGATGACAAGTTTCCGCCACGCGACGTGCAGCGGTTCATCAATAGCGCCAAAGAAGAAGGCTTAAGGCCTGCGTCTGTTGAGGCCTGGGACGCCTATCGGCGCCGCATGGTCGAGATCTACACGCTATACCAAGAGCAGTGTGAACGAGAGGGCGTGGTAGATTTCGCAGAGTTGTTATTGCGCGCATACGAACTGCTGCAACGCAACGCGCCCGTGCGTGAGCATTACCAGCGCCGCTTCCGGCACATACTGGTAGACGAGTTTCAAGACACCAACTCATTGCAGTATCGCTGGCTAACGCTGCTGGCCGGCGGTGGCGCGGCCATTTTCGCCGTGGGTGATGACGACCAGTCAATCTATGCCTTCCGGGGTGCCAACGTTGGCAATATGGCAGATTTTGAGCGTGATTTCGCGCATGGCAATGTCATACGTCTAGAGCAAAACTACCGCTCATACGGCCATATTCTTGACTCAGCCAACGCGCTTATTGCGCACAATACGTCGCGGCTGGGTAAAAACCTGTGGACCGAACACGGTGCAGGCGAGCCCGTACGTGTTATCGAGCAGCCATCCGACCAGATCGAAGCGCAGTGGGTGGTCGATGAAATCAAGGCACTGATCAACGACGGGCGGCTGCGGCGCGAAGTTGCCGTGCTGTATCGCAGTAACGCCCAGTCGCGCATCATCGAGCATCACCTGTTTTCCTCAGGCATTCCTTACAAGGTGTACGGTGGCCTGCGCTTTTTTGAGCGGCAAGAAGTCAAGCACGTGCTGGCTTATTTGCGGCTTATGAATAACCCCTACGACGATACGGCGTGGTTGCGTGTCGTCAATTTTCCCACCCGCGGCATTGGCGCGCGCACGCTTGAGCAGCTTGGTGACATTGCCCGTCAGCAAAACTCCAGCCTGTTCAGGGCAGTTCCAGCCATGTCGGGCAAGGGCGGCACCAACCTCATGCGCTTTGCAGAACTTATCCAGCAAATGGCGCATGAAGCACAAATTCTGTCACTGCCCGAGCTGGTCGAGCATGTTGTTCATCATAGCGGGCTGCTTGCACATTACCAGGGCGAGCGTGAAGGCGCCGAGCGTCTTGAAAACATGCAAGAGCTGGTCAATGCCGCTGCGGCATTTGCTGCTGAAGAAAATTTCGAAGGGCTGCCTGCAGGGCGTATTCCAGAAATGCCCGTTCCTACGGCGCAAACTGGCGCGGCCAATGCGGCTCAGCCACAGGCGGATAATCAACCAGCTGCGGAAAATGCCAGCCATGAAGCAGCGTCGGGCGAAGAACTTCGTTCTAGTGTCTCCGTCCAGGGCGAAAGTGATCTTCCAGCAGCAACTGCGTCGATCGATAACGAAAACGCTGTGTCGGCAACAATGCGGCAGGCTCAGAGCGAAAGCAACGAATCAGGGCCGATCTCATCCGCCGCCATCGCAGCGGGCGAGTCTGGCACGATGCGCTCCATCGATATAGAAACCGGCGAAATAGAAGGCGGCCCCATGTCGCCACTGGCGGCGTTTCTTACTCATGCGTCGCTTGAAGCGGGCGACAACCAGGCCCAGGCAGGCCAAGACGCGGTTCAATTAATGACAGTGCACGCCGCCAAGGGGCTTGAATTTGACTCGGTGTTTATCACCGGGGTCGAAGACGGCCTTTTTCCTCATGAAAACAGCCTGCTGGAATCTGCCGGTCTTGAAGAAGAACGTCGCCTCATGTACGTAGCCATTACACGCGCACGCGAACGTCTTTACCTTACGCTGGCGCAAAGCCGCATGCTGCATGGCCAAACCCGTTACGCCATGCGTTCCCGCTTTCTCGACGAAATCCCCGAAGAGCACCTAAAGTGGCTCACCCCCAAAGAAGGGCGTGTGGTACCGCAACAGCATAGCTGGAGTGGCGCATTTCGCCGTGGCGGCGATGCCTACAATCGTCCGGGTACAGGCAGTGCCGCACCACGCGCGCCACGCACCCAGTCAAACGGTGTCACCGTGGGTGATCGCGTCTACCGCATAGGCACGGGCGTAAAACACCCCAAGTTCGGCGAGGGTACGGTAATCAGCCTGAGCGGCTCGGGTCAGGACGCGCAGGCACAGATTCAATTTCGCGATGCCGGCATGAAAACCTTGGCCTTGGGCGTGGCTAAGCTTGAGATATTGATGCAGTAATAGCTGCGATGCCTATCTGTGTAAAGGCCTTGCTTAAATAGCCTGGCATGGGTGAAGCAAGATGGACGGACGGCAAGCAAGCCGTTCGTCCCGCTAAGCTCTGTTTCCGGTACGTTGGCGTACCCAGGTCAGTGCGTGGATTATCCTGTTAGCGGCGAGTCTATGAATTGAGCCTGCCGGTGTCAGGTCGGCCGCTGCAATAAGACGGCAGTAGTTGTGTTCACAGGCAACTACTGCATCACATCCGCTTCAATCTCTTCCAGCGCTTCCTGGAGCTCCAGCCATTGTTCTTCGAGTTCGCCCAGTCGCCTTGTGGTCTACAGCTGCTGTTGGAAGGCGCTAGTTTTGAATCCCATGACCGTTTGGGAAAACTCTCACAGCAGAAATCGCCCCTATGGCCACAAACGAAATTAATAAGATGGCGCCATAAAATGTGGTGTAGCCCAGATGGTGGGCCATAAACCCGGCCACTATTCCGCCTATCATGCTGAAGAGCCCGTCGGCGCACTGAAAGAGTGTGAAATCGACACCTGCTTGCGCGTTATTGGACCATCGCATGAAGCTTGAATAAAGAGCGACATAGCCGAATGCCATAACACCGGAAGAGCTTAGGATGCCAAGTAGCAAAACGATGCTGCTAAAACGCTTATCCAAGACAGACAGTATCAGCAAGCCCGTAAATAGAGAAGCTTGCAATACGATTGCGAGGACGAGCACAAATTTAACGCCAGTTAAACGCACCATCGCCCCACCGAGCAGCGCAGCGAACGAGCCAATGAACATGCTCCCGGCTCCCGTGAGAGTGCCGATAGTTTTTAAATCAAGACCATAATCGACCATGAACGGCCCGATCATAGCGACGCCCCACTTCTGGGCAGCAGTGAAAATACCGGTAATTAATAATCCGAGTTGAACTTCGCGTCTCTTCAGGGCATTCATCAAGGATGGCTGTATCGAAGGTGTCGCTGGCGCAGCCTTAGAGGTGTGTATGAAGTTGAACGGTAATCCAAGACCAACGACAATTGCGGCCATTATCAGCACCGAGAACGTCCAGCCGCACTCAGCCGCTATCAACAGAAATGCACCAGCACCTATTGCTGAACCGATGTAGGCCCCGCCGACCTGAGCGGCATTGCCCCAGCCGTGATGTTCGGGTCTAAGGTTTTCCACCATGTACCCGTCGCAAGCAATGTCGACGGTTGACGCTATGAGGGCGATGAAAAGCAGTATGGAGACCGTCGTGCCTGTTATGGCAGGACCATGGACGGCAAGCGCTACGAGTCCTAAAGAGCAAAGAGTACTGCCCATAAGCGTGATGGACTTCGTTCCATTGTTCCCGACGCCAAGATGTCTGAACCGCTCAACATAAGGCGACCAGAGAAATTTCAGGAACCACGGTATAAGGGTGAGATGGAGCAGACCGATCTGATCGAGAGGCAAACCCTGGTTGCGCAAGACAGCAGGCAGGCCGAGCATCGTCAGCCCGCCAATGACGCTTTGCGCTATGTATAGCGCGCAGACTGCCAGAAGGATGGCGCTCGGTGCAGATGCGCGGTCGTACAAAGAGCGTTGCACGAGAGCGTATAAGCCTAGAATTGCATGGTGGCGGTCAGGCTTACGCTGCGAGGATCACTTGCTTTGACATAGTCCGCGTGTTGGTAGGCCCAGTATCGTTTGTTCGTGATGTTTTTCACTGCCAAACGAAATGTCGTGTCGTAGCCATTGACAGCGGTATCATAACTGGCACCAACATTGAGAGCGGAATAGCCACCTAACTCCACGTCATTGCTTGGCCGCAACATGGTGCTGCTGGTGTACTTCGCATTGGCCCAAAGCTTAAGACCTGGAACCGCTGGTACCCGATATGAAACCTGAGTCGTGGCAACGAGTTTTGGTGCACCTACAACACGGTTTCCAATATTAGTAGCCCCTTTCTTATAGGTCGCATCCAGCCACATTACATTGCCGCCTACATCCCAATTAGGGCCAAATCGCACTGAGGCTCCTAGTTCTGCGCCTTGGTATACCGATAGACCATCCTGTACGAATTCGTTGGTGGCGTTTGGATACTCCGCCTTTTTTTCAAGACGAAATAACGCCGCCGTCGCCGCCCAACGTTCTTGCAGATACTTAATGCCAATTTCGTATTGCTGGCTTTTGAGTGGGGCTAGCTGCGCACCGTAATTGACATAACTGGATCCAACTGAGGTGCCTTGTTCCAGTGATTCCATATAACTTGCATACACCATAGCCTGCGGTGTGGTCTTGTACATCAATGCCACCGTTGGCGTCAGCACGCCTCTTTTGTCGTAAGACGATGTCCTGGCGCCGCCAGGACTGAAGGCTATCTGGTCGTAGTTGGTATAGCGCAGCCCGCCCAATAGTGACCACTGGTTAGACAGCTGTACCGTGTCGCTGGCAAAAACTGCCTGTTGGGTAATTTCAGCACCGCGGAACATGCCCAGGCTATTCATAGTTCCGACGCTTCGATATGTATTGGTATTTTGCGTCCACAGAGACCCGTTGCCTACCTGCTGATAGAAACCGTTGCCTGCGTAATCATTTCTCTGTTTTTGCCAAGACGCGCCTACTACAATATCGTGCGTGAGTGCCCCAGTCTGGGAGCGTCCTTGCAACATGGCTTGCCAATAGTTGAACTGATAAGCCTCGCCATAATCGGAGCGGATGTCGTTGTAATTGCCGCGCGCATCCGTAATCTGTATTACCTCCTCATTGCGTCGCGTTTTGGTAGATGATTGGCTGTAACTGGCGCCAAGGGTCCAGTTAGGTGATATCTGATGTTTCAGTCCCGTGGAATAAAAACGGAATGCGTTGTTGAGATGCGTGCCATCACCTACGAATCGTCCATTTTCGTTATGCACTGCCGACGGTAAATTAAGTCCAGTCAACAATCCGGTGTAGATTGTCGGTTCAATGTCTGATGCTTTGAAATCCTGATAAATACCTTGGAAATCCCAAATCAGACGGTCGGTCAAGCGCGCATCCAGCGCCAGCGAAACAGCGTTTCGGTTGATGTCACCGTCGGTGTATAGATCCCCCTGCTGGTGCATGGCATTGAGTCGATATCCGAAGCGGTTGTTATCGCCCACGCGACCACTCAGATCTGCATGTTCACGCCAGAGAGTTTTTGAATCGTACCCAATGCTTAAGTCCCGAATGGGTTCTTCGGTAGGTTTTTTCGATACATAGTTAACCAAGCCGCCGGGCGAGCCGAAACCATACATGAAGCCCGTTGCGCCTTTGAGAAGATCAATTTGTTCAAAGTGCTCATACGGTAACGTGGTGGCATAGCTCATGAACGGTTTTCCATCGATACGGAAGGAGTTTTGCCAGTCTAGCGGCAGCCCGCGCACACTGAGGTAGCTAGCCCAAGCGCCATAGGCAGCGCTGTTGTCGGACACCGAGGCATCTGCCATGAACACATCCCCCAACGTGTTGACGTGACGCTCTTTGATGTCGGCATTGGTGGCTACGAACGACGAGAACGGTGTTTCAAGCTTGCTGCGTATGCCCAGTGCGCCACTTTGAACTGGAGATAGGGCATTGCGCAATGGGTCATTTACGCGGTCGCCGGTTATCGAAACTTGCGGCAACTGGAATGGAGCTTTGGTCGTAGGGGTGACTGCTTGCGCATGTGCTGAATGTTCTGCGCCGAAGCCCGTGAGAATAATTGTAGCCAGCGGCGTTAGGATTCTTGGTGGTGCTTTCCTTCCCGGTTTTAATTTCTTTGCTGTCAGAGCCATTTCGTTCCCTTTTTAGATTTTCGCAATCAGTTTAAATATCTAATAAGAATTAAAATGAGGTGTAATTGCATCTATGTCGATAAGTTCTCCTTAGCTCATTTATTTCGATGCGTGCCACAAATGCAACAGAGTAGTTAGCGTGTTTCTGCGAGTGTGCGAGCGATTCGTTCCTTATGGGTCAACTTGGGACAGCTCGCACATTTGTCACCATCACGGCGACGAAAATTATGGCAGCAAATGGTTCTATTCAGCATAAGCGCCGAATTTCCCCAAGCATCCTCGTAAATCAATAAACCACAACCATTGGTTATACCTATGCCGTCCAACCACCGATCTGCCCACGCCCGGATCAAGTTGGTGTCCGCGTGCGTATAGCGACCCGCCAGTAGCAAGGCAGCCAGTACGCATTCGGCCAAGGTGGCGTCAACGGTTTTGTTCTTCAGGTTCAGCATAGATTGCATGGCGTCACGCATCTGGCTACAAAAATGCGCAATCTCAGTGGCACCAAATGTAATACGGTCGGTCAGCAGCCCGGTTAGTGGGTTGTGAGAAGGCAGCCACAGGCCATGAGTAAAGCCGTCTTTGTCTGACCAGCTTTGCCATGCGCCGTTTAGTTTTGGAACTTGATTGTCCAAGTGCGCTGTTAACACGCATAGATACACAGGTTGCCATATGGCTAAGCCCCAGCAGCGCATCGCCAGGTAGTGCTGGCCAGCCTCGGGGTATGCACGCGCCCAGAAGTCACACATCGCGCATAGACCCGGATCACCCAGTTCGGTCGTTAGCCCTAAGCCGCTTGGAGTCGGTAGCGGAAATCGAAGGCCGGGCAAGACCTGATCCGCGCGCACCAACAAGCGGTCCTGGTCAGTGGGGCCCTGCTGCGCCTTGAAAACCGGTGTAAGCATAGACATACGAGTGCACTCAGAAGTTTGTGACATCGCATTGATTTGTTGGCGACGATTACCTCGCTACGGTGTACGCAGGTGCATAGTGCGGCTGGGTGCGCAGAATAGGCAGGCCGATGCGGCGCGGGGATTGGTACATTTTAAAGTCGGTGCACGGGCCTACCGTTTAGCTTCTCGTTGTAGCCAAATAGCGAATATATTTAAAAAGAGGTTTTAGAAATGTAGTGAAATTCTAAACATCTTCGTACCCTTATTTATATGCGAATACGAATTATTCGCAATAATAAGGTGGGCCGCTATACGGGTCAAGAAAAACTAGCAGTTGAAGCCAGAATGATCGCGGGCGCGACGGCGCCAGCAACCCCTACTGCATCACACCTGCTTCAATCTCTTCCAGCGCTTCCTGGAGCTCCAGCCATTGTTCTTCGAGTTCGCCCAGACGCTTGCTCAGTTCACCATGCTCGGCCATGACTTTTTGCCGTTCAGTGCGGCGTTCGTCGGAATACAGGTCGGGGTCGGCAATCAGAACGTCAAGTTCAGCCTGACGAGGGCGCACACGGTCCATGTCGGTTTCCACCTTGCCCAGCTTTGACTCAAGCGGCTTGCGCAGCTTGGCCAGGCGCTGGCGGGTTTCTGCCTCGGCACGGCGCTGCGCCTTGCGGTCAAGAGGGGCTTCGCCTGACGCATCGTTTTGTGCCTCAGCCCGCGCTTCGGCGCGAACCGCAGCATTGCGCTCATTGAGCCACTCCCGGTAGTCTTCAAGGTCGCCGTCAAATTCGTGTACCTTGCCATCGGCGACAATCCA
The DNA here is from genome assembly GCA_013416395.1 of Alcaligenaceae bacterium. Classification (GTDB taxonomy): domain Bacteria; phylum Pseudomonadota; class Gammaproteobacteria; order Burkholderiales; family Burkholderiaceae_B; genus Allopusillimonas. Next base: position 46,242 of record JACCEP010000015.1, on the reverse strand, counting down.
GAAGGAGTCAACCGTGGTGCGCAGCAAATGCCTGTCATGTGAAACCAGCAGCACACTGCCTGAGAACTCTGCCAGCGCTGTTGCCAGGGCTTCGCGTGTGTCTACGTCCAAGTGGTTGCTGGGCTCGTCAAGCAGCAGCAAATTGGGCTTTTGCCATACGATAAGCGAAAGAGCCAGTCGCGCCTTCTCGCCGCCCGACATGGGTGCAACCTTGCTATTTACCGTATCACCGCTAAAACCGAAACCACCCAGGTAATTGCGCAGCTCTTGTTCACGTGCTTGTGGCGCGAGCCGGGCAAGGTGTTGCAGCGGGGTCGCGTCAAGATCCAGCATATCCAGCTGATGCTGGGTAAAGTACCCGATCTCCAGGCCTTTGGAGGCACGCCGCTCGCCTTCTAGCGCGGGCAGTGAACCCGCAAGCGTCTTGATCAGCGTACTTTTACCGGCACCATTGACACCCAACACGCCGATACGCGCACCGCCGCGTACCATGAGGGTTACGTTTTCAAGAATACGCCGCACCGTGCCGTTGTGGATGTCATCGGCGTAGCCCGTAGCCACCTTGTCGAGCACGATCAGCGGGTCTGGCATACTCAGGGGCTCAGGGATGCGAATATCAATGCCTGACTCGGCCTGTATAGGCGCCAGCGCCTCCATGCGGGCCAGAGCCTTGACGCGGCTTTGTGCCTGTTTGGCCTTGGTGGCCTTGGCCTTGAACCTATCAATAAAGCCTTGCAGCCGTGCGGCCTCGCGGGTTTGACGGTCCCAGGCAATGTGAGTTTGTCGCAGGCGCTCGGCGCGTTGCGTCAGAAAGTCTTCATAACCCCCGCGATAGCGCACCAGCTTTTGCTGATCAAAGTGCAAAATGCTTTTTGCTACGGTATCGAGAAACTCGGTATCGTGCGAAATCAGTATGACAGTGCCCTGATAAGCGGCGAGCCAGCGCTCCAGCCAAAGCATGGCGTCGAGATCAAGGTGGTTGGTGGGCTCGTCGAGCAGCAGCAGGTCAGAAGGTGCCATCAGTGCACGGGCCAGGGCCAGGCGCATTTGCCAGCCCCCCGAGAAACTGCGTACCGGGTTCATCCACTGGTCTGGCGCAAAGCCCAGGCCTGCGAGCAACTGCTCCGCACGTGAGGGCGCGCTCCATGCGTCGGCCTCTATCAGTGCTGACTCCAGCTCGGCAATACGCTGGCCTTCGCTGTCTGGTGTTTGAACGCGCTCGGCCTGCAGCGCCCGCAGTTGCGTATCGCCGTCAATAACAAACTCACGCGCAGGCATGCTGTTGTCACTGATTTCTTGATCAACTGCAGCGATACGCCAGCCCGGCGGCATGGTCACTGTGCCTGCGTCGGCGTCAAGCCGTCCTTGAAGCAAGGCAAACAGCGTGGACTTACCAGCGCCGTTTTTGCCGACGATTCCTACCCGCTCACCGGGGTTTACAACGAATTCAGCGTCTTCAAGCAATACTTTGGAGCCGCGGCGCAGTGTCAGGTTTGTTGCACGAATCACGACTCTAATTGATCCCGCGTTAGCAGCAGAATTTGGTCTTCTGCGTTGGCCGTACTAAGCCAAATAGGCTCCAGATGCGGGAAAGCAGCCACGAAGTTTTCATACTCATTGCCGATTTCCAGTACCAGCACGCCGTCCGGTGCCAGGTAATCGGTCACCTGGACAAGAAGGCGTCGGATCAGCTCCATGCCGTCCTCACCCCCAGCCAATGCCTCGGTAGGCTCATGCCTATACTCCGCCGGCAGGTTTTCCATAGACTGCGTGTTGACATACGGCGGGTTGCAGACAATGAGGTTGTACTCGCATTGGGGCAACTGATCAAAGAGATCGCTGCAATGCGTGGTGATGCGGCCATCTAGACCTGACAGTTCAATGTTCTGGTCGGCCACCTCAAGCGCACGTTCAGACAGATCGACAGCATCGACCTGGGCATTGGGAAAGGCCAGCGCTGACAAAACGGCCAGACAACCCGAACCCGTGCACAGATCAAGCACGTAATCGACATTGTCGGCATCGGGCACCCACGGGCTCAAACCTTCTGCAAGCAGCTCTGAAATGGGGGAGCGTGGAATGATAACGCTGGAATTGACCACAAAACGGTGCCCCTGCAGCCAGGCCTCACCCGTAAGATAGGCCGCCGGAATACGCTCATTGATGCGGCGATCGAGCAGCTTGAGAAAGCGCTCGCGCTCTTCGGGCAGTACCCGTGCATCAAGAAATGGTTCTAGCGTATCGAGCGGTAGGTTGAGTGTGTGTAGCAGCAAGTAAGCCGCCTCGTCCCAGGCGTTATCACTGCCGTGGCCAAACGACAGCCGGGCGACGTTGAACTGACTGACGGCGTACCGCAAAAGATCACGCAGCGTCAAAAGTGCCTGGTAAGCGGAATCGTGCATGTTGGTTCCAATAATTAGCGCACGCCCAAGAGGTGTTGCAGCGTGCGTCGGTAAATGTTTTTGAGAGGTTCGAGGGTATCGACCCGAACGTGTTCGTTTATTTGATGAATGCTGGCATTGATGGGGCCAAACTCGACAACCTGCGGGCACATACGTGCAATAAAACGCCCGTCAGACGTGCCGCCTGTCGTGGACAGCTGCGTCTGCACGCCGGTTTCTTCGAGAATGGCCTGAGTCAGTGCCGCGCTGAGTTCACCCGGAGGCGTTAAAAATGGCTCACCGCCCAGCGTCCAGACCAGATCATAGTCCAGATTATGCTTGCTTAAAATTGCTTCCGTGCTTTGTTTTAGCGTTTCAGGCTTGCTGGCCGTTGAAAAACGGAAGTTGAAGTCTATGGTCGCCGTACCGGGCACCACATTGGTTGCTCCGGTACCCGAGTGTAAATTGGACACCTGAAACGTAGTGGCCGGAAAGTACGCATTGCCTTCATCCCAGGTTTGCGCAGCGAGCTCAGCCAGGGCAGGGGCCAGCATGTGGATGGGGTTACGTGCCAAATGCGGGTAAGCCACATGCCCTTGCTTTCCCTTGACCACCAGTTGGCCCGACAATGAACCCCGCCTGCCGTTTTTGACGGTATCGCCCAGCGTTTCAGATGAGGTGGGTTCACCAACAATGCAGTAATCGAACCGTGTGCCGCGGCGCGTCAGCGTTTCACAGACCTTGATCGTGCCGTTGATTGAGGGGCCTTCTTCATCAGACGTGATCAGTAAGGCAATCGAGCCGGTGTGGTCAGCGTGGCTGGCTACGAATTCTTCAACGGCCACAACGAACGCGGCAATTGAGCTTTTCATATCAGCTGCGCCGCGTCCATAAAGCACACCATCGCGCTCAGTGGGCACGAAAGGATCGCTACGCCAACGATCGAGTGGCCCCGGGGGGACTACGTCAGTATGGCCTGCAAACACCAGCAGTGGGCTGGTGTGGCCGCGCCGTGCCCACAAATTGGTGACATCGTCAAAAATCAGTGTTTCACACTCAAAGCCCATGGCTTCCAGGCGTTGGATCAGCAGCGCCTGGCAACCTTGGTCGTCGGGGGTGACAGACGGCCGGGCGATCAGGTCGCGGGCCAGGTCAAGTACAGCAGAATCAGACATTAAGCCCTCAACAAATCATTAATACTGGTTTTGGCACGGGTTTTCGCATCGACGCGTTTTACGATAACGGCGCAGGCCAGACTATGCGAACCGTCGGCAGCAGGTAGTGAGCCTGGTACTACGACCGACCCCGAAGGCACGCGCCCATAGGTAATGACACCGGTTTCACGATCGTAGATTTTGGTACTTTGGGATAAAAACACCCCCATGGCGAGCACGGAGTTTTCTTCAACGATTACGCCTTCTACCACTTCAGAGCGGGCACCGATAAAGCAGTTGTCTTCGATAATGGTGGGGTTGGCCTGCAGCGGCTCTAGTACGCCGCCTATGCCAACACCACCAGACAAATGAACGTTTTTACCGATCTGTGCGCACGAACCCACTGTGGCCCAGGTGTCAATCATGGAACCGTCGTCGACGTAGGCGCCAATATTGATGTACGACGGCATGAGCACCACATTTTTGCCAATATATGCGCCGCGCCGGGCGACTGCCGGCGGCACAACACGAAAGCCTTCGTCGGCAAACTGTTGCGCAGTATAGGCCTCAAACTTGGTCGGCACTTTATCGTAGAACTGCAGGGGGCCGGAGCCTGTTACGCCGTTTTTTTGCAGCCTGAACGACAGCAAGACGGCCTTTTTAACCCACTGATGCACAACCCAGTCACCTTCGCGCTTTTCAGCTACGCGAAGCTTTCCGCGATCCAGCGCGACCAGTGTTTCCTGGACGGCGTGATAGATGTCGGCGTGGCCGGATACAGGGGTTAGCTCGTTGCGAATATCCCACGCGGTTTCGATGATGCTTTGCAAGTCAGATTTCATAGGCAGATGCTGCATAAATGTTAAGAAAAAGGGCTGGTCGCCTGCGACGACAGATTTTGTCTGCACGCGGGCTGCCAGCGGATTGGCGCAGGGGCTTTATGGCCCGTACTACGCACGGTTTTGGTGCACAAAGAAAGCAATACGTTCGGCCGCTTCGACACACTGTGCCAATGGCGCCACGAGCGCAATACGGACGCGGCCCACGCCGGGGTTGACACCCTGCGCCTCGCGCCCAAGAAAGCTGCCGGGCAGGGCAGTGACGCCGGTAGCGGCGTACAACTGACGCACAAACTCGGTGTCGCTGCCGGGTGTCGCCGCCCATAAATAAAATGAGGCGTCAGGTCGGGTAACATCAAGTGCGGGGCTTAGCAGGGGCAGCACGGCATCGAATTTTGCGCGATAAAGCCGACGGTTTTCAACAACATGGTCTTCATCGCCCCAGGCCGCCACACTGGCGGCAGACACCACGGCGCTCATAGCACTGCCATGGTAGGTGCGATACAGCAAAAATGCTTCAATCAGTTGCGCGTCGCCCGCCACAAAGCCAGAACGCAGACCGGGCACATTGGAGCGTTTTGACAGGCTGGAAAAGCACACCAGGTTGCGGTAGTTAGTGCGCCCCAGCTTGCTGGCCGCTTCAAGGCCGCCAAGTGGCGCGCACTCTTCGTCGAGATAAATTTCAGAATAGCATTCGTCAGAAGCAATGACGAAGCCAAACTCATCGGAGAGCGTGAACAGCGTACGCCAGTCATCGAGCGACATGACATTGCCTGCGGGATTACCGGGTGAACATACATACAGCAGAGCCGTGTTGCGCCACACGTCGGCGGGAACACTGGCCCAGTCACAGCCAAAACCGTGAGCGGCATCGGCATTGACGTAATAAGGCGTAGCGCCAGCCAGTAGCGCTGCGCCTTCGTATATTTGATAAAACGGGTTAGGGCATACCACCAGAGCGCCCGCGCCAGGGTCGATGACAGTTTGGGCAAAGGCAAACAACGCCTCGCGAGAACCCAGCACCGGCAGCACCTGCGTGTCAGAGTCTGGTTGCGGTATGCCGTAGCGTTTTGCCAGCCAGCTGGCGATGGTAAGACGTAAGGCAGCATCGCCTTTGGTGGGCGGGTATGCCGCCAGCCCGGCGGTGGCGTTTTTAAGCGCGTCTGTAATAAGGGAAGGCGTAGCGTGCCGTGGTTCGCCAATCGAAAGATTGATGGCGTCTCGCCCAGCGGGCGGCGAGCCTGCTTGCGCAAGCAGCTCCCGAAGTTTGGCAAACGGGTAGGGGTGCAAGGCGCGTAGACGAGGGTTCATGGTGGCCGTCGGGTGCTGCTGTGGGTTGGTGTGACCAGCCCGGGTATCGCGTCTGGTTCAAGCCCAAAGATGTCCGTGACAGCAAGGTGTACTCAACCAGACGGGAGGCCGTGCTATGGGCCGACACGCGTAAAACCGAAATTATAGAGGATAGTAAGCCGCCGAACGAGAAGATTCATATGTTGAAGCATATGCAACGCTGGCAAACGTGGTGACGATATCGGCGGGGCGAACACAATTTCGAATACCGAAACAATCGTATGGCGGTCAAAAGACGGACAGAGAATAATTGTTGTGTATCCCTACCAGCTCGTTGGCAGCGGGGTTTGGAAACGACGATAACTCGCCCAAAACTGAGCTTTCAGAAAATCCGTGCCAAATCGCCGTATGGTCGGCACGGGAAAAATTGGAGACAGTGCTATGCGTACGTTTTTAAAGCTCTCGACTTTGCTTACTGCCCTGGCGACCACAGGCTTGTTGTTCGCGGCTGTTGGGCAAACTCATGCAGCCGAAACCATAAAACTGAAATTTGCCAGCCCGTTTCCAATGGGCCATCCTTCGGAGGTTCTGGCCGAGAAGTTTATAGCTGAAATTGAAAAGTCTTTGGGTAAAAAGGTTGAGGTTTCTTACTTTCCCGCTGAACAATTGGGCAAGGCCAAAGACATGCTATCTGTATGCGGCAGAGGAATCGCCGATATTTGCCAGATTCATATTACTTACTTTGCCGGTCAGTTGCCTTATAACAATACTATCGTCCTGCCGCTTTGGACAACCGGAACAGAGGGCTCCACCATTTATCAATGGATGCTGGAAAATGTCCCTGAGCTTCAGGAAGAGTTCAAGCAATATGGTGTCCATGCGCTTGAGGGCAACACAACTGGGAGTTACAACGTTGCAACGACAGATAAGCCAGTTCGTAAATTGGAGGATATGTCCGGTCTAAAGCTCAAAACCGCCGGCGGCCTGTTCGACAACATTGCAAAGCGCTACGGCATTATTCCCGTAAGCATCCCTGCGTCGGAAACCTACGAGGCGGTACAGCGTGGTGTCGTAAATGGCGTAGTCTTCAACTACCCCAGCATCAAAGCCTACCATCTAAATGATCTGCTTAAGTATATTACCTTTGGTATGCGAGCAGGTGGCTACCCCGACGCAATGATTATTAACCAGAAAACCTGGGAAAAACTGCCAAAAGAATATCAGGCGGCAATTGAAAAAGCGTCTCATGATATTGCGAATATTGCTGGGGTCAGTTGGGATCAGCAACAGGACACTGTACGCAAAGAGTTCAAAGAGCAGGGCATCCAGATCTACGACTTGACGCCAGAGCAGCAGAAAACATGGGCGCAAAAACTCGACGGCCTGACCGACGAATATATCGCCGAAATGGAAAAACGCGGGTTCACAAAAATACGCAACGTTGTTACACAGTACAAGTCTGAGGTTGCACGCGTCGTCAAATAAATTTGTATTCGGTATTCGGGTTGTTGATCGTTGGTTTCGAAATTGATTTTTCTCGTCGAAACGTAGATGGCATAAGAACCCGTGAGTCGTTATTGCCATAACAACCGCTTATGAGGCTTTTCAACATGCCCGATTCAGTCCTTTATCAGTGCGATGCAGGTGTCGTCATCCTGACGCTTAATGAGCCAGAAACGCGAAATGCCATTTCGGCACGTATGGTTGACGAAATCGTAGACCATGCGCATCGCATCAATGAGGATCTTTCGATTCGCTGTGTCATCGTTACGGGCTCCGGCAAGGGTTTTTGTTCGGGAGGAAACGTCAAGGATATGAAGAAGCGAGGAGTTGAGCGCGATCGGACTCCGGCGGAAACCAGGCGCGATTACGAGTCTGGAATACAGCGAATTCCTTTGGCTATGTATAACCTGGAAGTGCCGACGATTGCTGCAGTGAACGGTGCCGCTACTGGGGCTGGTTGTGATCTTTCATTAATGTGCGATATTCGTATTGCTGCGCGGAGTGCGAAGTTTGCAGAAAATTTTTTGCGTGTTGGCCTTATACCTGGCGATGGAGGAGCCTGGTTCTTGCCGCGTGCAGTTGGAACATCCAAAGCGTATGAAATGGCATTTACTGCAGATTTCATCGATGCACAGGAAGCAGCGCGAATTGGGCTGGTGTCAAAGCTTGTTGATGATGACGCGCTCATGGACGAGGCACTGGCAATGGCCAGAAGGATCGCAAGTCATCCCACGCATTCGCTAAGGCTAACCAAACGTCTATTTCGAGATTCGCACCAGATGACGCTTCCTGTCGCCTTGGATTTCGCTGCCAGCGCCCAGGCATTGGTGCAAAGTACGCATGATCAGCACGAAGCAGTTCTGGCTTTTACTGAAAAGCGCCCACCACGCTTTGAACATCGGTGAACGTGGGCCATTGCATTCCGTCGGGCACGGCATCTGAAACCCATCACGTACCTGTGAAGATAGCGTCGCGCTTTTCAAGAAAGGCCTTGACCGCCTCACGGTGGTCGTTTGTCTCCCTGCACAGATTTTGGGCGTAGGTTTCGAACAATAGCTGAGCTTTCGTCTGTTCCCTGGCCTTTTGCAGCATGACGCGCTTGGTCAGTTCGATTGCTATTGGTGGAAGTGAAGCAATGTGTCGGGCGAGCCGCATCGTTTCTTCCAATAAGTTCTCGGCAGATACGACACGAGAAACAAGTTTGATCCGCTCAGCTTCGGCCGCGTCCAGCACATCAGCTGTCAGTGTGAGCTCCAGCGCTTTCTCTAGCCCCACGATTGATGGCAGCAGCAAGGTTGCACCGCCATCGGGGATCAAACCACGTTTGGTCCAGATGGCGCTAAAGCGCGCCAGTGTGCTAGCGATGCGCAGATCACAGGCAAGGGCTAACGATAGCCCAACCCCAGCTGCGACGCCGTTGACAGCGGCGATTACTGGCTTATTGATATTTTCAAATGCCAGAATGAATTCGCCAACCAGGCGTAATTTTTCCTGCCTTCCAGGTTCTTGTCCAGCGTGAGCAGCCTTTCGTTGTGACAGATCGGCGCCGGAGCAAAAACCTTTGCCTGCACCGGTAATAATCAGAACGCGCGTACCATTATCGTCTTGTGCAGCCTGTAAAGCTTGAGAGAGCTCAACCCGCATGCTTTGATCAATGGCATTTAATTTTTCTGGCCGATTAAGAGTCAACAATCCAACATGCCCGTCTTTGCTTAGAATTACGCTTTTTTCGTTCATGACGTCCTCATGGTGCAGGTTTTCCAGATTTTGCGGTTCCCAGAGGGCCCATGATCACGCCCTTTGTGAGCATTTCTTCGATCTTTTCGGTGCTGTAGCCCAACTCGAGCAGGATTTCATCCGTGTGCTCGCCAAGCAATGGAGCGCGATTGCGCAATGGGGAAGACTTGCCCGACAAGCGTATAGGGGTTTTGAAGGTTTCCAGCACTCCCAAATCGGGGTGTATGGATTGCTCAAGCATGCCGCGCGTTTCGATATACGCATCATCAAAAAGCTCGGCCACTGAGCGCACCCTGCCACAGGGCACGCCCGCTTCGAGCAACTGAGCTTCAAGTTCTCGCCCCTCCAGCGCTTCAATCGCCGGGCTGATGGCCTTGATGAGCACTGCGGAATTCTGTGTACGGAGGGCTCGGGATTTGAACCGAGAATCCGCCCCGATCTGCTCGAGATGGAGAACACGGCAGAGGTTTTCCCACATCTGATCAGAGGTGGCAGCTATATAGATGTAGCCATCACAAACCTTGAAGTTCTGATTCGGCACGACTGCAGGATGTGCGGAACCAGTGCGGGGAAAGACCCTTCCACGTTTGCGGAAATGCGTCACGTATGGGCTCATCGCATACAAGGCGATATCCATTAGCGCAATGTCAATGTGTTCCCCAGCTCCCGTTCTTGCACGTCGGACGAGCGCTGCAGCAATGGCAAAAGCCATTGTGGTACCCGAGCAATAGTCAATCATGGCCGCACGGGTACGCACAGGCGGCCGGCCAGGTTCGCCTGTGGCGTCCATGCAGCCCGAAATGGCTTGTACTATCGGGTCAAAAGCAGGACGTGTGCGCCAGGGCCCCGTCTGCCCGAAGCCTGAAATAGACCCATAAATAATAGACGGGTTTGCTTTGCGCACGGTTTCATATCCCAGACCAAGTCGCTGCAATGCCCCGGGCAGATAGTTTTCGAGCAGGATGTCGGCTCTCTCAGCCAGCTTGAGCGCGATCTGCCGGCCTTCCGCAGACTTGAGGTCAAGCGCAATGTCACGTTTGTTGCGGTTAAAGTTCTGAAAATAAGCACCTTCTATGGGGTGACGATACATATCGCCCGACAAAGCTTCAACCTTGATCACTTCAGCACCCATATCCGCCAACATCATGCCGCATATCGGGCCAGCCTGGACGTGACTCAAATCGAGAACATGGATACCTTCAAGTGGATTCGAAAAGCCGTCCTCCGTTTGTAGAACGTGGCGGTCATCAGGCAGTTGAGACACAGTTGATTTCTCCTATTGGATCATGGTGGACGGTAGCCAGGTAGACAACGCCGGGAACGCCAGCAATAGCAGCAGAGTCAGTAGGTCGATCCCAATAAGGGGAGCGGCACCGCGAAATACTTCTTCTAGTGGAACCTTTGTGGTTGCACTCACCACGTAGGCATTCATACCGACGGGTGGCGTTGCCATGCCAATTTCAGCCGTCTTTGTGCAGATGACGCCAAACCAGATCGGATCAAACCCCAGGCTCGTCACGAGAGGAAATACCAGCGGCAATGTCACCAGAATGATGGCGACCTGATCCATAATGCAGCCCAGCAGCAGATAGAGCACAACGATCAGCCCCATGATTACCCACCGATTTACGTTTAAGTCTCCGATATATCGGATAAGGTTTTGGGTCGATTCGGTAATTGTCAAAAAATAGCCAAAGATCATTGCACCGATGATGATGGCGAAAATCATGGTCGTTGATTCGATCGTCTTAAGGATTGAAGTCTGGAAGGCGTCTTTGCTCATGCGGCCCATGAGCAGCGGAATTACAAAGGCACCGAAGGCACCGAAAGCGGCCGCTTCGGTCGGAGTGGCCAGGCCAGCGTACATTGAGCCTACGACAATCACCGCCAAGATAAGGAACGGCCAGAGGTTGCGTAGTGTGCTAAATCGCTCCTTCCAGGAATACATATTTGTCGATGGCGGCATGCTGTGGGGCGACACTCTGCTCCAGGAAATAATGCCAATGCAGTACATGGCGGCTGTGATTGTCCCCGGAATAATCCCTGCGATTAGCAACTTACCGATTGACGTTTCTGTAATGATTCCATATAGCACGAATGCGATGCTGGGCGGAATCATGATGGCCAGCGTGCCCGCCACAGCGACGACTCCGGTAGCCAGACTGCGGGAATAACCCCGTTTAACCATCTGTGGTACCGCCATCATAGATAATGTTGCGGCTGAGGCTGTACTCGATCCGGACATGGCTGCCATGGCTGCGGAGGCGAAAATAGTTGTTATTGCGAGCCCACCTGGCAGGCGTTCGAGCCAGCGCTGTGCTGCAGTGAAAACGTCATCAACAATGCCCGAGGCAGAAATAAACTGAGCCATCAGGATGAACATCGGTATTGTGGCTAACGCATAACTTGCTGCTGATCGGTAGGGTACAGTCCCAAGAATGCCAAGCACCGTATCCATTCCGCCATAGAAAAACAAACCAATTGCCCCAGCTGCGCCAAGCGAAAATGCCACAGGCATTCCTAAAAACAGGAACAGGAGCATGAGCGCTATGAGAGAGATGCCTAGCATGGTCATTCTCCGTCCAGATGCTGCGCTGGTGGTCGCGAATCGTCGGTCAGGTTTGATGCTTCATCAATTCCTTCGTCCTCAGATGCTACAAACATGGATTGGAGAATTCGCAAGCACAGCATGGCACTACCGATGGGCACGAGCATTAGTGCCGGCGCCATGGGGTAGGCCAGCAGACTACTGGACAGAATATTGAAGCGATATGCTTCGATGGCGGCATCCCAGCCTTCCACGGTGATGATTGCAAACAGCACGAAAGACATTACCTGATGCACTCGCCGCCAGACTGCTTCAACTCGAGGTGGAATGTATCGTTCGAACAGATTCACCCTTATGTGCCCGCCCCGTACATAGACGTAGCTCAGCGTAAGGAAAACCAGGCCGACCATGAGATAGTCTTCGGTGAATTCGAACAGACTGGGGATTGAAAAATGTAAAAATTTTCGCGCCAGCATATCGAAAGTGGTTAACACCATCATCAGGATCAGGCAGACACCGGAGATGAAGACCAGCAGGCCTTCTACTGCCGCAAGCACTCTGTTGAGTATCTGCATTGATTGCCTCCTTTTCACAGGCTGCCGTCTGCCGGGCAACTCTCTATGGCATCCATGTGCCGGAGAAACCACCTCGGTCAGTCCGCGTAATAACGCTGATTCATTATTGACAACAAGTCGTAATGGCACCATCCTTGAATTTCGTTATACGAAATTAGCAACGAACATTGCCGCTGAGTTGCCCCGGTTGGTTGATATATGCGCCGACCCTCTGGAGTCGGCCTATATTTCGGCCGGAGTCGGTAGCCGATCAGTGGAAATCGCAGCTGAAGTCAAGCAGACGGAAGACACATGGACAAATTGACCAGCAACCCCATGATCTGTGGCAAAACCCCCTTTGCAGTGACCGGGTGTCCGTTTACTAGGGTTACCCCAGGAAGTCGATCACTCGAACGCGGGCTGGCCATTTTGCGTGCTTTCAGGCACGGTGGGTCAGCGCTGACAAATGCCGACCTGGCGGAACGGGTAGGCTTGCCAAGGCCAACAATCAGTCGTTTGACCCATTCTTTGGTAGACAGTGGGTTTCTCATGTTTGATCCAGAGCTGCGTGCCTACCGTCTGGCGCCAGTGCTCTTGAATCTCGCTCTCGCATACCAAGAAGGCTTGATCGAATATCAGATTGCACTTCCATATATGCAGGCCGTTGCAAAACGTGAAGAGATCAATGTCGGGCTGGCCGCACCGGACCTGTGTGACATGGTTTACCTCGCTTCAGTGAGATACGGCCGCGGTGGGGTTTTGAGGCATATTGTCCCGGGGTCGCGCAGGCCTATGGAAACATTGTCGCTGGGCTTGTGCTACCTAAATGCCTTGGACGAATCGTCGCTTGCTCGGTTGCTGCAGTACATATTGCCGAAATATCCAGGCACTAAGGATGCGGTTCTGTTCAGAATAGCGCGCGCGCGCCAAGACCTGAATATGCTCGGATATTGCGTAGCAGATTGGCACGCGGGGATGATTGCCATTGCCACAACACTCAAAACACCGGGGGAAGCCATTTATGCGTTGAATATCAGTTTTTCATCTTCTGATGAACTGTGGGCCAAGGATCGGATTGTCCATTATGGATCCGTTCTTATGAAGCTTGCAGAGGCGATAAATGAAGCATGGCAGAACTATCAGAAAGAATGTCCGCAATGATTAATTTAACGGCCTTTTCCAGATTTATCTTCCCGCTCTTCCACAATAAGATGTAGTTGCCAAAACGCTTGCGTAGTGCACAAATGGTTTGCTCAAACGATATACGATTCAGGTCTCCGTAATATGTTTTTGAATATTTGTCATTTGCGCTTTTGCTCATGGTCTGGCATTATAAAAAGCTTGACAATGAATAAAGGAGCATCCATGCCAATATCAAAAATATTCGGCCCACGTGCCCGCTTGGCAGTGTCGGCGTTAGTTGTCGGGGCCAGTTTCATCGCGGCGCCCGTACATGCTGAGAGCAAAGGCACTGTAAAACTAGCCTATGTCGAGTGGTCCTCGACGGTAGCATCCACCAACGTGGTTAAGGTCGTATTAGAAAAAGCCGGATACGACGTCAAAAACATATCATTGGCCGGGGCGGCAATGTGGCAATCCGTAGCTACCGGAGACGCCGACGCCTTGCTGGCAGGGTGGTTGCCCACCACGCACGAAGATTATTTCAAAAAGCTCGGTGACAAAGTCGACGACCTTGGTGTCAACCTCGACGGCACCAAGCTTGGCCTGGCAGTACCCGCTTATACAAAAATCGATTCCATCGATCAGTTAAATGATCATGCCAAAGACCTCAATAACGAAATCATCGGCATTGACCCCGGTGCAGGTCTGCAGCGCCTCAGTGGCCAAGTCGTAAAAGATTACGATTTAAAACTGCGCCTGCGTGATGGCAGTGACGCCACCATGACCGCCGCATTGGGCAACGCCATTAAAAACAAAGAAGATATCGTGGTTACGGCCTGGACGCCGCACTGGATGTTTTCTCGTTGGGATCTAAAATATCTTGATGACCCCAAAGGCGTTTATGGTGGTGCTGAGCAAATCCACACAATCGCACGCAAGGGCTTAAAAGAAGATATGCCTCAAGCCTATGCCATCCTCAATAATTTTTCGTGGACGGCAGAAGACATGGGTAAGGTCATGCTCGCCAATGAGCAGGGCGGTGACCCATACGAAAACGCTAAAAAATGGGTTGAAGAAAACCCAGAGCTGGTCAAAAAATGGATGGGTAATAGCTAAGATTTTTAGCCATATCCAAGGCAGGCCAACGCAGCACATTAACAGGCAGCGTTGGCCTGATGTTTTTTGACGAGCAAGGCATTACACATGAATGAAAATAACAATGAAAACAAGACCGTAAAGATACAAGTACGCGATCTAAGCAAGGTCTTCGGTTCCAATCCAAAGCACGCACTCAAATTGCGCGACTCGGGCATGAAGCGCCCCGAAATCTTCGAAAAAACAGGGCAAACACTGGCTTTGTCCAATATCTCTTTTGATGTGTATGAAGGCGAGCTCCTGGTCATTATGGGGCTGTCTGGGTCGGGTAAATCCACATTAATACGCTGCTTGAACCGCCTTATTGACCCCACGGAAGGCACCATACGGGTCGATGATGAGCCCATTACCGGCATCAGCGACAAACGACTGCTGGAAGCCCGGCGTCGTCATTTTTCCATGGTGTTTCAAAATTTCGCGCTATTTCCCCACCGTACAGTTCAGCAAAATGCCGAATTCGGGCTGGAAATTCGCGGCACCAACAAAGCTGAGCGCATAAAGATAGCCAAAGAAGCGCTTGAGCAGGTGGGGCTCAAGGGTTGGGAAGATTCTTACCCTCATCAATTGTCAGGCGGCATGCAGCAGCGAGTGGGGCTTGCTCGTGCGCTGGCTAATGATTCTTCGGTGCTGCTCATGGACGAGGCCTTTTCCGCCTTGGATCCCTTGATCCGCCGAGACATGCAGAGCGAACTGCAAGAACTGCAGTACCACACCAAAAAGACCACGGTCTTTATCACCCATGATCTGGACGAGGCCATCAATATTGGCGATCGGATCATTCTGTTGAAAGACGGTGAAATCGTGCAGGAAGGCACGCCAGAACAAATACTTACTCACCCGGCCAACGACTATGTGGCCCGTTTCATCGAAGGGGTGGACAAGGCGCGGGTGTTGACGGCCAGCAGTGCCATGCGCCCGGTGCGTGCTACCGCTCATGAGAGCGATGGGCCGCGAACTTTATTGCGAAAAATGAGCGAAAACAGCATAGATTCAATCTACATCACCACACGAGACCGCCGCCTGTTGGGCCTGGTTGACGCTGCAACGGCCAGCCAGGCCATGCAGGCAAAGCAAGACACTATTCGCGACCTGATCGACCCCAATGTGCCAAAGGTCGGGCCTGATGAGCCGCTCAACACCATTTTCGGCATGTTTGACGCACGCAGTGTGCCTGTAGCGGTTGTCGATGAAGTTGGCCGTCTTTTGGGTGTGGTCGTTAAGGGCGCCGTGCTTGATGAACTGGCCAAAGCCGGAGGAGAGCAATAATGGAAACAATTATTCCCCGCATACCGCTAGGCGACTGGATTGAGGCTGGGCTAGATTGGCTGACAACGGAATACTCCGGGGTCACACGCGCCATCGCCCGCCTGACACAAAGCGGCATTGATGTTTTGGATGGCGCACTTCTGGCCGTACCAGACTGGGCCTTGATCGCCATCATCGCGCTGATTTGCTGGCGCCTATCGGGCTGGCGGCTGGCTTTGGGCGCTGTGTTAGGCCTGGAGCTCATCCTTAATATGGGCTTGTGGCAGCCCATGGTGCAGACACTTACGCTGGTGGTAATCGCCACCGCCGTTGCGGTGCTGATCGCTTTGCCTATTGGCATCATGGCTGCCTTGTCGTCGCGCTTATATCGCGTGGTCATGCCAGTGCTTGATTTCATGCAGACTATGCCAGCCTTTGTTTACCTGATCCCCGCGATTCCATTTTTTGGCATTGGTTCGGTATCGGCTATTTTCGCCACGGTCATATTTTCTATGCCGCCAGCCATTCGTCTGACCATTCTTGGAATTCGTCAGGTTCCAGCTGAGCTGGTCGAAGCGGCCGATGCCTATGGGGCAACGCGCACCCAGAAGTTGCTCAAGGTTCAGTTTCCTTTGTCGTTGCCCACGATTATGGCCGGCATCAACCAGACCATTATGCTGGCCTTGTCCATGGTGGTTATCGCCGCCATGATCGGTGCCGAAGGTTTGGGTAGCGAAGTGTGGCGCGCCATTCAACGCCTGCGACCGGGCGACGGTTTTGAAGCAGGTATTGCCGTTGTAATCCTGGCCATGCTGCTGGATCGCATCACGCAATCCTTGCGTAAGCCTAGCGCCAAGAAAGAATAGCCAGGCCGCAGCCGCAACGAGCAGTGGTAGAACGTAGCAAGCCGCAAACAGTAAGCGGCTTGCTACAAGCATCGCGCAACGAGCAGCAAACAGCAAGCGGTGAGTTGCAAGCACCACGTAGCAAGTTGCAGCTAGCAACTAGCAACTAGCAACTAGCAACTAGCAACTAGCAACTAGCAACTAGCAAGTAGCAAGTAGCGAGCGGTGAGTTGCAAGCAGCCCGTAGCACGCGGCAAGTTGCAAGTAACAAGCCGCAAAGCCGCACGTGGCAAGTTGCAAACGCCGCAAGCAACAGCCCGGCGGGGTAGGATGCAGCCGCCGGTTCGCCGGTTCGCCTGTCCACCTATCCGCCTGCTCCCACCTACCATCGGCGCCAAGCTGACACTACTTCCAACCAACGACTACACAGCACATAAATACGCCAGCCCGCGCAGAGCTGGCGTATTTTTTTGCACTTTTTGCCCGATACTCGAAAAAAAACGCAGACCGAAAAGCTGCTGCTGATATCCCGCCGCCAGATCATCGCCGCCCTGCAGCGCGGGCCGTTTAGACACGCCGCGTTACACCAGGCCACACGTGGTAAAGAATGCATTATTGAAATGTCGATAGGGATTTCACTAATAGGAACATGGCGTTTCACTTTCTATATTGGGAAGGAGATCGCAAACACCAACCGGGATGCGTGCACCATGAAAATCACCGAAGTTTCCAGCAGACTGCTCGATCGCGTGACCAATTGGATGGGCTGGATAGGGGTGATCCTCATCTTGTACTGCATGACGTTCTCGCTTACCGATGTGTTTCTGCGCTATGTCATGAACTCGCCCTCGCTGTGGATAGGCACAACCCTGCAAGCCGCTCTGGTTTTGCTGGCGTGTATGGCAGGGGCCTACGCGTACGTACACGGCGATTTCATCAAACTAGACCTGTTCTACGCCAACTTTTCTACCCGCACCAAAGCCTTTTGTGACGTTATCACGGCCGTTTTCACGTTCATGTTCCTGATCGTCCTCATCTGGAAAGGCTGGCAATCTGCCATGATCTCCATCAAATTGCAGCAGGTTACGCCAACGGCCATACGCATTCCCATTTACCCCATCAAGACCATCATTCCGCTTAGCGCCATCGTCATGCTGCTGCTCGTCATACGTCAATTCTTCCGTGATCTGAGAACACTCTTCAGAAGATAAACCCGATTTCATCCCAAGCAACCAAGCTGCGTCTAGACAGCAAAGACAGTAAAAACAGGAGAGAGACATGAAAAAACGTTTGTTTATTGCCTCAATGCTAGTAGCGTTTACAGGCTTTGCGACCATGCCCGGCACGGTGTTTGCGGCAGACAAAGATGGCCCACCCGACAAAATCACCAAATGGACTTTTCAGCCCGCCTTCGATAGCTCAGACGCCGGTTGGGGGCGCGGGCTTATCCCCTGGGTCAAAGCTGTTGAAGAGGCTACTCAAGGCACAGTAATCATTCGCGTTGAACCCGCCGGGGCGCTGACCAGTGGTGCTGAAGCGTTTGGCGCTGCTGCCGCCGGCATGACCGACGGCTATGCAGGTTGGGCAACCGTTTATGGCGGGGAAATGCCTGAAGGTATGCTGGCTTATGGCCTGGCCATGGGTGCAAATGGGCCGGAGCAAGCCTGGGATGCCATGTGGGGCGACCCCAAATACCGCATAGGCGACCTGGTGCAAGAAGCCGCCCACGAGCGGGGGCTGCACTGGATAGGCTGGACCGACCAAGGTCCCAATTCCATGTTCACCACCTTTCCCATTAAAAAACTCGAGGACCTGAAGGGCAAGAAAATGCGTGCCGGCGGCCCCCAAGCCATCTTTCATGCCGCCATGGGCGGCGCGCCGGTTTCGATGGATGCCGGTGATATCTACACCGCCATCAAACTGGGCACAATCGACGGCACATATTGGGATACCGGTGGCATTGCCGACATGCACTTCCCCGAGGTCATCAAATACGCCAGCATGCCTGGCTGGAACCCAGCTCAGCACCAGGAAACCTTTGTGAACCTGGAAAAGTGGAACGAGCTTACCGATTGGCAGCGCAAGCAAATCGAAGGGATCTTCAAGAAGATGTACTTTGAGACCAGCAAAATGCACATGGATGCCGTCGACAGCTCAATTAAAGCGCTTAAAGATGCTGGCGGCGAAGTGATTGTCATGCCTGAAGAAGAAGTACAGCGCATGCGCGAAAAGGCAATGACTGACGTCTGGCCCAAGGTTGCCGAGCAATCAAAGCGCAATGCCAAAGGCGTAGAACTCTGGAAGCAGTATTTTAAAGACCATCAGTAAAGCACCTGCTAGTCTGGCCCGGTATGTTGCCGGGCCTGCTTCTCGCGGCAGTTCGTCTGCCTCTGCCCAAATCATGAATAAGGACATCCGATGAGCCTGGAAGTCATTACGGTGCTGTATTTCTGCACCATGTTTCTTGTCCTGTTCATGGGGCTTCCGGTAGCCTTCGGTCTGGGTGGTACGGCCGTGCTCTTTGCGGCGATTTTTTCACCACGCTCCTTGCTGGCAATTCCTAGCGCCTTTTATTACACGCCCTGGAACTCCATCCTCATTACCATCCCCTTGTTTTTGCTTATGGGGAATCTCATCCGTTTCTCTGGCGTTGCAGACTCAGCCTATTCGGCGGTCTACAAGCTTATCGGCCATATTGCCGGAGGCCTGGCCATGGGCACGGTGGTCGTCTGCACAATCTTTGCTGCTGTCACTGGCATCACACCGCCAGCCACCATCACGATGGGGCAAATCGCCTACCCATCAATGATGAAGTTTGGCTACAGTCGCAAGATTGCAATCGGGTCCATCGGTGCCGGCGGTGCGCTAGGTGCGTTGATCCCGCCCAGCGTGCCGTTTATCTTTTACGGCCTGCTGTCCAACACATCTATCGGCGATCTGTTCCTGGCTGGCGTTGTGCCGGGCATTATGCTGGCCGTGTTTTACGTGCTGTATATCGGCATACGCTGCCACTTTCAGCCGCACATCGGGCCACCGCTGCCGCCCGACCAGCGTTTTACGCGTGCTGAAAAAGCCCGCTCAGTACTGGATATATGGCCTTTCGTCGTCCTCATCGTCATCGTGCTCGGCTCGATCTGGGGTGGTATTGCCACACCGGCTGAATCGGCCAGCTTCGGTGCTGCCGGCGCGCTCATCATCAACCTGATTTACCGCCAGCTTACCTGGAAGATTTTTTTAGACTCCGTCATCAGCACCCTGAAGTTATGCGGCATGGGGTTTTGGATTCTGATCGGCGCCAATATTTACCTGAATATTTTCAATGCCCTTGGGGCACAGGATCTGCTCACGCAGTTGGTGTTAAGTGTGCCTGGCGGCACTGTTGGCATCCTGGCCATGATGATGCTTATCGTTTTAGTGTTGGGCACCGTCATGGATGACTGGGCCATCATCATGCTGTGCACACCACTGTTTCTGCCCATCATCAACGAGCTGGGCGTCGACAAAGTGTGGTTTGGCGTGCTGTTCGTGGTTAATATCCAGATCGCCTATTTATCGCCACCCTTTGGTTTTGTACTGTTCTGGATAAAGGGAATATTGCCCCCCGACGTCAATATGGGTGCCGTCTATGGCTCGGTATGGCCGTTTATTTCGCTGCAACTTCTGGGGCTTTTACTGATCTTCTTCTTCCCCAGTATTGCCTTGTGGCTACCTAACCTTGCCAGATAACCTCACACCGTTACTGACTATCTACATGATTGATCTGGAGGTATTTATTGATATGGGTATACTCAAATCCTGCTATTGAAATATAAAGCCTGAGCTGTCATGAGTCTAAATCATCCGGCGTCTAAGTTCCCGAAATTGGAAGGCGATACCCCGGCAATACGTCTGTTCTCGTTGCTGGAAGTGATTGCAGAAAAAGATCAGTATTTTTCGCTGCAAGATCTGGTACAGGAACTCGGCCTACCCAAACCTACCCTGCATCGCATGCTGCAGCAGCTCGACGATGCCGGCATGGTTCAGCGAGACGGTGATGGTCGGCACTACAGCACCGGCGTTCGGCTGCAACGCTTTGCCGAAAAGCTGCTTCTTAATAGCACGCTGCAAGGGGCGCGCCGCAATGTATTGCGTGCCTTGGTCGCTGAGGTGGGTGAAAGTGGCAATATCACCAGTTGCGCCGGTAACGAGGTGTTGTACCTTGACCGGGTCGAGACCCCTGCGCCGCTACGCTTCTATCTGCATTCAGGTTCGCGCGTGCCGCTGCATTGCTCAGCCAGCGGCAAGCTGTTTCTCATGCAGATGACGGCAGCACAACGCAAGCGCTTGCTGGTGCCATCCGCACTTGAAAAATACACAGAAAAAACCCTGATCACCCGTGAAGCCGTTGAAGCTGAGCTGCAGCGTGTTGGCCGAGAAGGCTATGCACTGGACGTCGAAGAGTTCTTGCCAGGCCTGACCTGCATTGCCGTGCTGGTCCCTGTGGGTCAGGCAAAATCCAACCTCGCTGTGGCCATCCAGGCACCCTCAATACGTTTTCATGGCGAGCGCATCATGTCTTGCCTGCCTGCGCTCCGGCAGGCTGCACAGGCGCTGGCTGACATCGAAGAAGACAACTACCCACAAGAAAAGACCGACAGAAATCGCAAGACGTCCTGAGTGAATCCGGCGAGCATCTTTTTAGCCCGCCGGCTAATTTGTGAGATTTTGCAGTTTTTGGTAGTGGTGTCTTGGAGGTTTTAGGCACTGCCACACGCGCCGGGCGTGCAGTGGCTTCGATACCCAGCGCTTGAGCAGGTGACTGTTAATCCCAGACTCACGCACCATCCTGGCTTGGCTCGGCTAGTGCTAGAGCTGGTGCGATGTGCCAGTCTTACTGCTTCGCGCTTGAGTCTTTTTTTAATTTGATCTGCGTTGGCGCGTAGAATCCCCCGTTCTTTACAAGTATGCAACGACAATACCCGTTTTATTGGGGGAACCTCACCGTATTCACCTACCTGTCGTTAAACACCGCATTTAGTTCAGGGTAGGGCGCTGCGTCGGCAAACCCATCGAAGCGACCTTCTTCCATCAAAAGGCGGGCGGCTCTTTGCATTCCGCCCCAGGCGGCTCTGGCGAGGCCACCACCTACACTGACGCGGCGCACGCCTAGTGCAGCGATGTCTTGCATAGTCAGATCAGAGGCCGACCCGACCAGCAGGTTGACAGGTTTTGGGGCAACAGCTGCCACGATCGCTGCAATCTGCTCGCGGGTATGGATGCCCGGTGCATACAGGCAATCAGCGCCTGCCTCGGCGTAGGCTTTCAGGCGCGCAATTGTGTCGGGCAGATCGGGGCGACCCACGATAAAGTTTTCTGCCCGCCCCACCAACAATGTGTCGCCACCGGCGGCATCGATTGCAGCACGTGCTGCACGCATGCGCGCTACGGCGTCTTCAATATTGCGTAATGGTGCGTCAGGGTTGCCTGTAGAGTCTTCGATTGAAAGCCCGGCAATGCCCGTGTCTACGGCCATACGCACATTATGGGCGACCCCCTTGGGGTCTGCGGCGTGACCGCCCTCGAAATCCGCATTGACGGGCAGATCTGTCGCCTCTACCAGCGCACGTAAATGGGCTAGCACATCGGCCAGCGCAACCCCGCCATCCGGATGGCCCCGCGACCAGGCAAAGCCCGAGCTGGTCGAAGCCAGCGCTTTAAACCCTAGAGACTGCAGGTACAAAGCGCTGCCAATATCCCACGGGTTGGGCAGCAGAAAACAGCCCTCGTTATGAAGCGCCTTAAATGCTGCGCGTTTTTGTTGAACGGTCAAAGACATAGCGTCTCCTGAAATGTGGCCAAATTCTGTTAACACTGCAAAAACACCGGAGCCCCATCACCCTTGATGAGTAAGTTACGCCAGGCGCTTAGCGATTGCAATGCTGACCTTACTCCCCAGGCGAAACAGGCTTTGCATCAGTAAAGTGCGTGCACTGGCAGGCACGGGGGGGGGCGAGCTTTATAAAATTGTGTGCCCGGGCAGCGTATCGGGCGAAAAGAGTGTGAGCGTGTTGTGTGCACAACGACATTGTGGCGGGTCGTAATAACTGCACAGCGTCTACGCCTTTGATCTATAGTGGTAATGCGCCTGGCGCATCGTATTGGTCAGAATAGCGTGTTTAGTTAATTAACTTACCGCGGAGCTCTTGTGACTGATAAAAAATATATTGCTTCTCATCGCCTGATCGTTGCGATTGTGGTGGTATTTTGGTTGTGCGTATACACAGGGGTGATCATGTTCGGCGCCACTGAGTTTCCGCCGACGGTGGTCACCACTAGCTCGTCCAAATAGGTTAAGTAAAGCCCGTTGATCGTTATAAAGGTTGAGTAAAGCCCACTGACTGTCATAAACGTATTGGCTCACTCGCGTCTGCCAAGTGGTACCGTTTATTTTCCATTGCTCGGGTAACCTGCCGCCGCTAAAGCGCTGGCTCCGGCCTCGGTATGGCTAATAGATGGCGCAACAGTGTGCGACTATTCTTGATGTGTTGGTTGCCATTTCGTATGGCGATCAGGTTACTGCGGATTAGGTTGGTTGCATGATCAAATACTGGTATTACTATTTAGTCTTTGTACCGTAGTTCAGACGAAAAAAAGCCACCCCAAAGGATGGCTGCTTTCAATCTATGTAGCAAAGGCTTTTTTGAATGGCCCCAAAAAAGCCCCGCAAATCACTGCAAAACCACTGTTTAAGCCATTTTATGGTGCGAACGGAGAGACTCGAACTCTCACACCTCTCGGCGCCAGAACCTAAATCTGGTGCGTCTACCAATTCCGCCACGTTCGCTGCAGGTAGCCAAGCATTATAGCGTTTTTTTACTTATCTGCAACTTAGCCCACCCAGCCCATCAGACGCCGCGACACCCGACGAAAAGTCGTTTTTTGGGCACTTTGCATGTCATGTGCAAGTTTCCGGTAAAATGCTCTGTTCATTTCTTCAATTACTTTTTAAATAGGTTCCCAATGCCCGAGGTTGAAATTTTGTCCGGCCTGGAACGCCGTGTTGATCTGACGGTATCGATTGCCGACGTAGAAAAACAAGTCCAGGCGCAACTGAAGCGCGTTGCCCGTACAGCCAAAGTTCAGGGCTTTCGTCCTGGCAAGGCACCGCTGTCTCTTATCGAGCGCAGCCACGGGCCGGGCATTCGTTACGACGTCATCAACGCTGAAGTAGGCCGTTCGCTCGACAAAGTTGTCGAAGACGCCAATCTGCGCGTTGCCGGCTCACCGTCACTCGAACCCAAAACTGAAGGCGTAGAAGAAGGCATCATGGCTTTCTCCGCTACTTTCGAGGTGTACCCAGAGGTACAAGTACCTGATCTTTCCACGCTCACCATCAAGCGTGCAAACACCCCCGTGGGCGACGAAGAAGTGCAGCGCACCATCGACATTCTGCGCAAGCAGCGCGCCAACTACGAGGCCCGCGAAGGCCGCGAAGCGCAAGACGATGACCGCATCACGCTCGACTTCACCGGCACCATCGATGGCGTAGCTTTCGAAGGCGGTTCCGCTGAAAAATTCCCGTTTGTACTGGGCCAGGGCCGTATGTTGCCCGAGTTCGAAACTGCAGTGCGCGGAATGAAAGCCGGCGAAAGCAAAACATTTCCGCTAAGCTTCCCTGAAGAGTACGGCAGCAAAGAAGTCGCTGGTAAAACGGCTGAATTCGCCATTACCGTCACCGAAGTGGCCGAGCCGATTCTGCCCGAGCTTGATGCTGAGTTCGCCAAATCGCTGGGCCAGCAAGAAGGCGACGTTGAAAAACTGCTCGCCGACGTACGCGCCAACATCGAACGCGAAGTCAAGGCTCGTACTCACGCCCGTACCAAAGCCAGCGTCATGGACGCCATGGCTGAAGCCAGCACCTTTGACGTGCCCAAGTCTCTGGTTGAGCGCGATGCCCAAGGCCGTGTAGAGGCTGCACGCGAAGAGCTCAAGCAACGCGGTGTGCCTAATGCCGAGTCCGTGCCAATCCCCCTCGAAGCCTTTTCGGCAGAGTCCGAGCGTCGTGTACGTCTGGGGTTGCTGGTCTCCGAGCTGGTGCAAGCGGCTGACCTGAAAGCCAAGCCAGAACAGGTTCGCCAACGTATCGAAGAGTTCGCACAAAACTACGAGCAGCCAGCGCAAGTCGTGGCTTATTACCTTTCCGACCGTGAACGTCGCGCCGAAATCGAAGCCATCGTTCTTGAAGACAACGTTGTTGATCACATTGTTTCCAAGGCGCAGGTTACCGACGAAGAAGTGCCGTTCGACGAAATCATGGGGACCAACTAAATGTCAATGTCACGATTTACCGATTTTTACGCTTCCATGCATGGAGGGCATTCGGTAGCCCCAACGGGGTTGGGCTACGTGCCCATCGTGATCGAGCAATCCGGCCGCGGTGAGCGGTCCTACGACATCTATTCACGCCTGCTGCGCGAGCGCGTCATTTTTTTCGTGGGCCCGGTCAACGACCATACCGCCAATCTGGTCGTGGCGCAGCTGCTGTTCCTCGAATCCGAGAACCCCGAAAAAGACATCTCGCTTTACATCAACTCGCCTGGCGGGTCGGTGTACGCCGGCATGGCCATTTTCGACACCATGCGGTTCGTCAAGCCTGACGTATCCACGCTGTGTACTGGTCTGGCGGCCAGCATGGGCGCATTCCTGCTTGCTGCAGGGGCCAAGGGCAAGCGTTACTCTCTGCCCAACTCGCGCATCATGATCCACCAGCCATCAGGCGGAACCCAAGGCCAGGCCTCCGATATCCAGATCCAGGCACGTGAAATTCTCAGTCTGCGTCAGCGTCTCAATGAAATTTTGGCCGAGAATACCGGCCAACCCATCGAGCGTATTGAAATTGACACCGAGCGCGATAATTTCATGTCTGCCCAAGATGCGGTATCGTATGGTTTAGTAGACAAAGTTCTGGTCTCTCGCACCGATTCGGTATAGTGAGCCAGTTGGGGCGGGCAAATTACTTGTCCGCCACTTATTCCCCGACATGGCTTAGGCCCTGTCCACTGAACTGAACGAAGAGTTTTATGCCCGAAAAAAAAGGATCGGCGGACGAAAAAGTGTTGCGCTGTTCATTCTGCAACAAGAGCCAGCACGAAGTGCGCAAGCTTATTGCCGGCCCGTCGGTGTTTATATGTGATGAATGCATTGATCTCTGCAATGACATCATCACAGAAGAAAGCCAGGAGGCCGCTCGCGATGCCATTCGTAACGATCTTCCTACGCCCCATGAAATCAAGTCGTTTCTTGACGGCTACGTTATTGGTCAAGACACCCCCAAGCGTAATCTGGCGGTCGCTGTCTACAACCACTACAAACGTATTCGTTATGGCGAAGTCAAAGGCGACGACGTAGAGCTGTCCAAAAGCAACATCCTGCTTATCGGGCCCACGGGCTCAGGCAAGACGCTGCTGGCGCAAACACTTGCGCGTATGCTGGACGTGCCCTTTGTCATGGCTGATGCCACCACGCTTACCGAAGCTGGCTATGTGGGCGAAGACGTTGAAAACATCGTTCAAAAGCTACTTCAAAACTGCAACTACGATGTAGAAAAAGCCCAAAAGGCCATTATCTATATCGACGAAATCGACAAGATTTCGCGCAAAGCTGACAACCCATCCATTACTCGCGACGTGTCGGGTGAAGGTGTGCAGCAGGCTCTGCTCAAGCTTATCGAAGGCACGGTTGCCTCGGTGCCACCCCAAGGCGGGCGCAAGCACCCCAATCAAGACTTCGTGCAAGTCGATACCACCAACATTCTGTTCATTGTTGGCGGTGCCTTTGATGGCCTGGAAAAAGTCATTCGTGACCGTACCGAGCGCTCTGGTATTGGCTTTTCAGCATCTGTGCGCGCCAAAACCGAACGCGGTGTAGGCGAGCTCTTCGCAGAAGCCGAGCCCGAAGACCTTATCAAATTCGGTCTTATCCCCGAGCTGGTCGGTCGGTTGCCGGTGGTCGCTACGCTGCAAGAGCTCGACGAGGCTACCTTGGTGCGCATTCTCACCGAGCCGCGTAATTCGCTCATCAAACAATTTCAAAAACTGTTTGAAATGGAAGATGTCGAGCTTGAAATTCGCCCCGAGGCCCTCACCGCCATTGCCCAGCGCGCCATCAAGCGCCGCACAGGCGCACGCGGTTTGCGTTCCATCGTAGAACAGTCGTTATTGGGCACCATGTATGAACTCCCATCCCAAAAAGATGTCAAACGAGTTGTACTTGATGAAAAATCTGTGAAGGGTGAAGGTACGCCCATACTTATTTACGAAGATGATGCCAAGGGTAAAAAAGCCGAGCAGGCCGACAGCCCCGCAAAAAAGCTAAAGGATGCCGCCGCATAGCATGAAAGATCGCCCAAACCGGTTGTTTGTGGCAAACTCGAAATCGAGTGGGCTTGAAACTCGGGCGATCGCCACTATATATACCTGCAGGTAGAACTGAAATAGGGAGGCCGCGGCCTCCCGTTTTCATCTAGAGGTAAATTTTAAGGAAATTACTATGTCTGCGAGCCAGATTCTCACTTCAGAACCTACGGACTTGCCGCTGTTGCCATTGCGCGACGTCGTGGTGTTTCCGCATATGGTGATTCCCCTGTTCGTCGGTCGACCACGCTCCATCAAAGCGCTCGAGCTGGCAATGGAATCCGGTAACAACATCATGCTGGTGGCGCAAAAGTCAGCCGGCAAAGATGACCCCACCCCCGAAGATCTCTACGAGATCGGCTGTGCAGCAAGCATTCTTCAAATGCTCAAATTGCCTGACGGCACGGTTAAGGTGCTGGTAGAAGGTGTGCAGCGCGCGCGCATTCAAAGCGTCAGCGATGCCGAAACGCATTTCATGGCGGTAGTCGTACCTGTTGAGGTCGATGCCGACCAAGGCGCAGAATCCGAAGCGCTGCGACGTGCTGTGGTTGCCCAGTTTGAGCAATACGTCAAACTCAATAAAAAAATCCCCCAAGAAATTCTTACGTCCTTGGCAGGTATTGACGATGCAGGGCGTCTTGCCGACACCATCGCTGCCCACCTGCCGCTCAAGCTCGAGCAAAAGCAATCCATGCTTGAGGTCGTGGGCACCGCCCCGCGCCTTGAAACCCTGTTGTCGCAACTCGAGTCTGAGATTGACATACTGCAGGTTGAGAAGCGCATTCGTGGCCGTGTCAAAAAGCAGATGGAAAAAAGCCAGCGCGACTACTATCTCAATGAGCAAGTAAAAGCTATTCAGAAAGAGCTGGGCGAGGGCGAAGAAGGTGCCGACATTGAAGAGCTCGAGAAAAAAATCGAAGCTGCTCACTTGCCCAAAGAAGCCCGCAAGAAGGTAGACGCTGAGGTTAAAAAACTTAAGCTCATGTCGCCCATGTCTGCCGAGGCAACCGTGGTGCGCAACTACATCGACACCGTCATTAGCCTGCCATGGCGCAAAAAAAGCCGTGTCAACAACTCTATTACCAACGCCGAGCAGGTGCTTGACGCGGATCACTACGGCCTCGAAAAGGTCAAAGAACGCATTATTGAGTACCTGGCCGTGCAGCAGCGCGTTGAAAAGCTCAAGGCGCCCATTCTCTGTCTGGTAGGGCCTCCTGGGGTGGGTAAAACCTCGCTGGGGCAGTCTATTGCACGTGCCACCAACCGCAAGTTCACGCGGATGGCCCTGGGTGGCGTGCGCGATGAGGCAGAGATCCGCGGTCACCGTCGTACCTACATTGGTTCCATGCCAGGCAAAATTCTGCAAAACATGTCCAAGGTAGGGGTGCGCAACCCGTTGTTCTTGCTCGACGAAATCGACAAAATGGGTGCAGACTTCAGGGGCGACCCGTCGTCGGCATTGCTTGAGGTGCTTGATCCTGAGCAAAACCATACGTTCCAAGACCATTACATTGAGGTCGACTTCGATCTGTCCGACACCATGTTTGTGGCCACAAGCAACACGCTTAACATACCGCCGGCCCTGCTCGACCGTATGGAAGTCATCCGCTTGTCCGGTTACACCGAAGACGAAAAAGTGCATATCGCCTTCGATCACCTGCTGCCCAAGCTCATGAAGAACAACGGCGTGCAAGAAGGCGAGCTCACCATCGAAGAGTCAGCCATCCGTGACATCGTGCGTTATTACACCCGCGAGGCAGGTGTGCGGGCGCTCGAGCGCGAAATCAGCAAGATCTGTCGTAAAGTGGTCAAGCGCCTGCTCAGCACAAACCCAGTCGTTGCCAAAAAGAAAGCCAAAAGCCAAACAGCTCAGCCCGTCGAGCATGTGGACGTCACGGCTGCAAACCTGGCAGACTTCCTTGGTGTGCGACGGTTCAGCTATGGCCTGGCCGAAAAAGAAAACAAGGTCGGTCAGGTTACTGGTCTGGCCTGGACTGAAGTCGGCGGCGACCTGCTCACCATTGAGGTTGCAGACATGCCGGGTAAAGGTCTGGTACAACGCACCGGTTCACTGGGCGATGTCATGAAAGAGTCCGTCGAAGCTGCGCGTACCGTTGTGCGGTCGCGTGCCCAAAAATGGGGCATTGGCAACACGGCTTTCGAAAAGCGTGATCTGCACGTGCACTTCCCTGAAGGGGCAACACCCAAAGACGGGCCGTCTGCAGGTATTGCCATCACTACCGCCATGGTATCGGCGCTTACTGGCATCCCAGTGCGCGCAGATGTGGCCATGACGGGTGAGATCACCCTACGTGGTGAAGTGCTCCCCATCGGTGGTCTGAAAGAAAAGCTGCTGGCGGCGCACCGTGGTGGCATCAAAACAGTAATGATCCCAGAGGAAAACGTCAAAGATCTCGCCGAGATCCCAGACAATGTTAAGAACCACCTCGAAATCATTCCTGTGCGCTGGATCGATCGCGTACTTGAAGTGGCACTCGAAACCATGCCAACGCCGTTGTCTGACGAAGAAGTGGCTCGTCTGGCGGCAGAGGCAGCGGCAGCGGCTCGGGCCAACCCCGTTACCGATGTTGGGTCTGATGGTTTGATCAAGCACTAAGCGATCACACAGCAAGCCTGAAACCCCGTCCTGCAACTGAACAACACTTCTGTTTGGACAATGTCCAAACAGAAGTAAATTCAGGGCAAGACGGGTTTTTTTGCACCAAAATGTGGTGGCAATCAGAACATTTACGGATGGACATTGCCTAGTTTCGAGCGTGTGGGGCAGTAGGGCGCGACATTAAAGTAATGTCCTCTACAACAATAGCCTAAAGCTCCCGATGCCAACGCAAGCCACTGATTACGACAGCCCCTGGAAAGAGGCGCTCGATTACTTTTTCGAAGATTTTGTCGCGTTACTGGCGCCCGAATTGCATGTGCTTATTGACTGGTCCGTCGCGCCGGTGTTTCTTGATACCGAGCTGCAAGCCCTTGCCTCCGACTCGCCAAATGGGCGTCGCTATGCTGACAAACTCGTCAAGCTGCATCGCCTTGATAATGGCCAAGCCTGGGTTCTGGTGCATGTTGAAGTTGAAAGCGGCCCGCCAAGCGGCACAAGCCTTGCCCAGCTGGCTCAACGCATGTTCACCTATTTTTATCGCATATGGGACCGCTACGTGAGGCAGAAAATGGCGGGCGTGGGTTCTTCAGGCCCAATCGAGCTTGATGCCAAGAATACTTCGTTTTATAGCCTGGCCATTCTTACTTCAAGCACAGACGGGCCATCCGTTTTGGTACACCGTCAACGTCTGGGCAAATGTCAAATGTGTTTTCGTTTTCCCGTCGTACACTTGCGCCGTTGGGAGGACGACAGAGTGTCATTGGTTGATCTTGCGGCGCTCAATCCGTTTGCTTTAGTGGTAATGGCTCAGCTAGATGCCCAGGCGCATCATGGTGCAAGCGAGCGCCTGTTGACTAAAGTCAGGCTTATTCGCTTGCTGTTTCAGCATCGGTACGATCGCCGGCGCATCCAGCAGCTATTCCGCATTATCGACTGGATAATGTGTCTTCCCAAGGATCTTGAACCGGCCTTTGAACAGGCCGTAGGAGCAATAGAAACGGAGCTCAACATGCCTTATGTAACTAGTATCGAACGTTTGGGAGAGGCCCGAGGCCTGCAAAAAGGTCGTCAAGAGGGGCTTCAAGAAGGTAGAAACAGCGCCGCACGGCTGCTGTCAGCAATGCTTGAGCGCCGGTTTGGTCAGTTGCCCGCGTGGGTAACCACCCGCATTGCGCAGGCAGACACAGAAACTCTTCAACGCTGGACGCTCAACGTATTGGATGCCGAGAGTCTCGAAGCTGTCTTTGAGTAATTGCAACCTCAGAAGAAACAGTGCTTCAGGTCCTGCCAGCTTATTCAGCAATTATTCCACATCATTGACTGGATAATGTGTCTTCCTCAGGATCTTGAACCGGCCTTTGAACAGGCCGTAGGAGCAATAGAAACGGAGCTCAACATGCCTTATGTAACTAGCATCGAACGTTTAGGTGAGGCCCGAGGCCTGCAAAAAGGCCTTCAAGAAGGACGTCAAGAGGGGTTTCAAGAGGGGCTTCAAGAAGGTAGAAACAGCGCCGCACGGCTGCTGTCAGCAATGCTTGAGCGCCGGTTTGGTCAGTTGCCCGCGTGGGTAACCACCCGCATTGCGCAGGCAGACACAGAAACTCTTCAAAGCTGGACGCTCAACATATTGGAGGCTGAGCGTCTTGAGGCTGTTTTTGAATAATGCCAATAGGGCGCGATACGCACCTGACAATATTAAAAAACTTAAGGCGTTGGCATTTGAGCCTTATGCGTGTCGCCCCAGTTACCGTTAAACGATCTGAACTTCCAGTGGGTGCTGTGGGCCGAGCATACCTAACGTTCATGGCATCAGTGCCCTCTGTGTGCCGCATCAACTATCGTTAAATGATCTGAACATATAGCGGACGCGGTATGCCGGGCATGCCGGCCGCTACAGCGCTCAGCACGGAAAGCAGTGGACTAGAGCGTCAAGTAATTATTGCACCGGTACGCTGCGAGTTAAACCAACAGCAACTATTGCAACGGTGTACTGCGAATTAACCCAACAGCAATGCCTTCCAGCGAAAACTCGTCATCAGAGCTTACGTTAATAGGCTCGAAATCGGGGTTTTCGGGCAGCAGTTGTATATGGCGGCCGTGACGCGAAAACCGCTTAACCGTAACCTCATCACCCAGCCGTGCAACGACAATCTGGCCGTTTCGGGCTTCGGGTGACTTGCGTACTGCCAGCAGGTCGCCATCAAGTATGCCTGCATCACGCATACTTAGGCCACGCACCCGTAATAGATAGTCTGGGGTTTGGGTAAACAAAGAAGGTTCGATACCGACTTCACGCTCAACGTGCTCAGCCGCCAGTATGGGGCTACCTGCGGCCACACGCCCGACGAGTGGCACCAATAGCGGTGCAAAGGCTCTGGAAAGCGAAGAGCCGCCCAAATCGGCAGCGAGGCCCCCGACCGGGCCTGTGTCGGTAAGCCGGATGCCGCGTGAGGCGCCAGGAGTTAGCTCGATAGCTCCTTTGCGGGCAAGTGCCTTAAGATGATCTTCGGCAGCGTTGGGCGAGCGGAAACCCAGTACGCTGGCAATTTCGGCACGCGTGGGTGGAAAACCCGTGCGTATGATCTCGCTGCGGATCAAATCGAGTATTTGTTGCTGACGAGCGGTGAGTTTGACGGCCATAGTCTTCCGAACTGTATTTTTATACAGTCTGAATTCTGCAACATATTTGACGGAAGATCAAGCGACATAAGGGTTTTGAGCGGTTTTGGCCCGTTTTGACCGCGTATCTCTTGGCATTGGCCAGTTAAAGCGGGTTTTAAAGCAGCCAGAGCAGCCTTAAATCAAGTAAATATATGGTGAAAACGCATTGGTCTGGCCGGAATCCACAAAGCGGCAGCCTACAGCGCTAATGAAAAACAAGCTGAGTTCAATTTATGCACGTCAATAACATGCTCGGCAGCATAAGTGAGCAGGCCTCCAGAATTTGGACGGCTTATAAAGCCTGGGGAAGACTTAATCTTGTGGGCATAAAGTTAAGCGTAAACGTTTAACTTTGCAGAGCTTCAAACTGATTTGAGCTGATCCACCCCAAGGATTGGATCTGTGTCCAATTTTGGGGTGTGGCTCACTGCATGAGACGGAGCATTTGGGAAAGCATAGAGGGCCAGGCCGCTACTTCGCGGTGTACTGGCCCCTGGGCTAAACGATTAGGCAATAACCGCTGCAATCGCCTTTGCCACGGCATCAATATTGCCGCTGTTTAGTGCAGCAACGCAAATACGGCCGCTGCTGACCGCATATACACCGTGCTCTTCGCGCAGACGATCAACCTGCTCGGATGTCAGGCCCGAATACGAGAACATGCCACGCTGCTTCAGGACGAAGTCAAAATCCTGGCTGACGCCGTGTGCCTTTAGCTTTTCGACCAACTGAGTTCGCATAGTGCGGATGCGATCACGCATGCCGGCAAGCTCTGCTGTCCAGACATCATTAAGCTCAGGCGTGTTCAGCACCGACGCCACAATTTTGCCGCCATGTGTAGGCGGGTTGGAGTAGTTGGTGCGAATAACGCGCTTGAGCTGGCTGAGAACGCGCGCGCTTTCTTCTTTGGACGAACATACTAAAGTCAGCGCACCCACGCGTTCGCCATACAGCGAGAACGACTTGGAGAATGACGAACTGATCAGCATGGTGAGGTCGCTGTCAGCAAACAGACGCGCAACTGCAGCGTCTTCTTCGAGCCCGTCACCAAAGCCCTGGTAGGCAATGTCGACGAAAGGCACGAGATTTTTTTGCTTGACCACCTCAACGATCTGCTTCCATTGATCAAGTGTGGGATCAACGCCTGTGGGGTTGTGACAGCACGCGTGCAGTACGACAATGGTTTTTTCGGGCAGCGCCTGCAGACCGCTGAGCATGCCGGCAAAATCCAGGCCATGCGTGGCAGCGTCATAGTAGGGGTAGGTATCTACCGTAAAGCCTGCGGCCTGGAACAGTGCACGGTGGTTTTCCCAGCTGGGGTTGCTGATGACAACTTTGGAGTTGGGCAGCAATAGCTTGAGGAAGTCAGCCCCGATTTTGAGGGCACCCGTACCACCCAGAGTTTGTGCTGTTAGCACACGGCCCGAAGCCAGCAGAGGAGAGTTTTTGCCAAGCAGCAGGGCTTGCGCGCCCGAGTTGTAGCCGGGGATACCGTCGATAGGCAGATAGCCGCGCGGCGAATGCGCTTGTACCAAGGCGTCTTCGGCCTTGCGGACGGCGTCGAGCAGCGGAATGCGCCCTTGGTCGTCATAATAAACACCTACACCAAGGTTGACCTTGCTGGTGCGCGCATCGGCGTTATATTGTTCGTTAAGTCCAAGAATAGGATCGCGCGGCGCCAGTTCGACGCCTTCAAAGAGAGATGTCATGTTAGGGAAGCAAAAAGTAGTGGGGAAAAGAAAGAGTATTAATGTGATAATAAGGGGTTTACCCTTAAAAAGTCTAGTACGCGATGGCTAGTGTTAATCTTGCAGCCCCCGGTTTTCTTGAGTTTGAAGGCAGCCCGTTTCAACTTTACCAGCCGTATCCGCCGGCCGGTGATCAGCCGGCGGCCATCGATGCCCTGGTTGATGGCATTGATGATGGGCTTATGTTTCAGACGCTGCTTGGGGTAACTGGCTCAGGCAAAACCTACACCATGGCCAACGTGATCGCCCGCACGGGCAGACCGGCCATCGTGCTTGCGCCCAACAAAACGCTGGCAGCTCAGCTGTATGCTGAAATGCGCGAGTTTTTCCCGCGCAATGCCGTTGAGTACTTTGTGTCGTATTACGACTACTATCAGCCCGAAGCTTACGTGGCAGCGCGTGATCTCTTTATCGAAAAAGACTCATCCATCAATGAGCACATCGAGCAGATGCGGCTGTCGGCCACCAAAAGCCTGCTTGAGCGCCGCGACACCATCATTGTGGGTACCGTCTCCTGTATTTACGGTATAGGTAACCCGGGCGACTATCACGCCATGGTGCTTACGCTACGCTGCGGTGATCGCATTCCGCGTCAGCAACTGCTGGGTCGGCTGGTCGCCATGCAGTACGAGCGCAACGACGTCGAATTTACCCGAGGCAATTTCCGGGCGCGTGGCGAAACCATTGATGTGTTCCCGGCAGAACACGCCGAGCTGGCCTTGCGCATTACGTTATTCGATGACGAAATCGAATCGCTGCAGATGTTTGACCCGCTTACCGGCAAAATACGCCAGAAAATCCCCCGGTTTACGGTGTTTCCAAGCTCGCATTACGTCACTCCCCGTGAAACCATATTGCGTGCCATCGAAACCATTAAAGTTGAATTGCGCGAGCGTCTGGCCTTGCTAACGCAAGAGGGCAAACTGGTCGAAGCGCAAAGGCTGGAGCAGCGCACCCGTTTTGATCTCGAAATGATGCAGGAGCTGGGGTTTTGCAAAGGCATTGAAAACTACTCCAGGCATCTTTCGGGTGCGGCACCTGGTGACCCTCCGCCCACACTTATTGACTACCTGCCGCGCGACGCCCTCATGTTTATCGACGAAAGCCACGTCACCATGGGGCAGTTAAGTGCCATGTACAGGGGTGACCGTTCACGTAAATCTACCCTGGTGCAATTCGGCTTTCGTCTGCCTTCTGCCATGGACAATCGGCCGCTAAAACTTGAAGAGTTTGAGCAGCGCATGCGACAGTGCGTGTTTGTATCGGCAACTCCATCCGTATACGAACACGAGCACGCCGATAATGTCGTCGAGCAGGTGGTGCGACCCACAGGCCTGGTTGATCCCTTGGTAGAAATACGGCCTGCCGTGACACAGGTTGATGATTTACTGGGTGAAGCCAAGCTACGTATTGCCGCAGGCGAGCGTGTACTGGTTACCACGCTGACCAAGCGCATGTCGGAAGACCTTACCGACTATCTGGTGGAAAGCGGCCTTAAAGTGCGTTACCTGCATTCTGATATCGACACGGTAGAGCGCGTTGAAATTATTCGCGACCTCAGGCTCGGTATATTTGACGTGCTGGTGGGTATTAACTTGCTGCGCGAGGGGCTTGATATCCCTGAGGTTTCACTGGTGGCCATTCTTGATGCTGACAAAGAGGGCTTTTTGCGGTCAGAGCGCAGCCTGATCCAGACGATAGGCAGGGCAGCCCGTAATATTAACGGGCACGCCATTTTGTATGCCGATCGTATTACCGATTCGATGCGGCGGGCCATGGACGAGACCGAAAGGCGACGTCTCAAGCAGTTGGCATTTAATGAAGAGCACGGCATTACCGCACGCGGCGTCAACAAGGCGGTACGTGAACTTATTGATGGCGTCATGGGCGCGCCTGTGCAGCCCAGGCCTGATGATGATATTCCACTCGAAATATTGCGTGATGACAAAGCGCTGGCCCGCGAGATGCGACGGCTAAGCGCATTAATGACCGATCATGCCAAAAACCTGGAATTTGAACAGGCGGCGGCAGCGCGCGATGCACTCAACCGGCTCAAAGAGAGGGCGTTGTTGTCTTGACGCGGCGCATGCCGGCTTCTTGCGTCTCAGGACGCGGCACGCGCGAGTTGTGCGCTGGGTAGTCGAGGGGCGTCTGGGGATGCGCGGGTGGCGGATATCTTTTGTAAATTGTTGGAAACAACCAACAATCTGTAATAAGTTCATGATAATTACGGGTAACCGCCGCGCCGTTTCAAAACAGTTATTGCTTTCCAATTACCTAGGGTTTACCATAACAACCTTGTGGGCTTTCTTGCAGCTATTAGTTTTTGCTGCAGTGCATAAATATTGGCCCACACAGCATTTCGCACGGCTTGTTATCAGTACCGGGTAGGTTGTACACAACAGCATTAAACCCCAGCGCTTTGCCGTTTCTCAATTATTGTCAACAAGGCTTTAGAACTCGTTGTGGTTCTGCAAAAAGCCTTGCCTTACAACGGGTTTTCCCTCACACTCTCGTCTATGATGACTAAGGTACTTTTCGTTTGCATGGGTAATATCTGCCGCTCACCGAGCGCAGAAGGCGTATTCCGTCATATCGTCGACGAGGCGGGGCTTTCGGGCGCCATTGGTGTCGATTCCGCCGGTACCCACGGCTTCCATATTGGCGAGGCGCCAGACGCCCGCGCCCAGGCTGCTGCGCGCAAGCGTGGCTACGATCTTTCGCAATGCGTCGCTCGGCAGGTAACCGCCGATGACTTCCGCGAATTCGATCTTATTTTGGCAATGGATTGGGAAAACCTCTCCGCACTGCAACAGCAGTGTCCCAAAATATACCAGCACAAGCTCATGCTACTTATGCGCTTTGCCAACGAGTTCGAAGAAGCAACGGTGCCTGATCCTTACTACGGTGGCCCAGATGGCTTCGCCAAAGTACTCGACTACCTCGAAGATGCCTGTCAGGGCGTGCTCGAGCTTGTACGCAAGCGGGCACTTCAGTACCAGGCTGCGTAAGCACCATTCTACCGTAACTTTTGTTTTACCCCTTTGCGGGGCATTCTCGCAAACAATGCCGTGCCATTTAATCGGGCGCGGCTTTTGTTTTGTGGGTGTGTCTTTGTGCAGTTCCTGATTACCCTACGAATTTAGTCGGGTATCGTGATATACTTGACCTAATTAGTCGGGTATTAAAAGGAGCGCACCATGCGTTTAACCACCAAAGGCCGTTTCGCTGTTACCGCCATGATTGATCTGGCGCTCCGGCAGCACAGCGGGCCTGTAACTCTGGCCGCCATCAGCAAACGCCAGAACATCTCGCTTTCCTATCTTGAGCAATTATTCGGTAAGTTGCGTCGGCACGAGCTGGTCGACAGCATGCGTGGCCCTGGCGGCGGGTATTCGTTGGCCAAGCTGGCTCGCAATATTACCGTGGCTGACGTTATCTTTGCGGTCGACGAGCCTATGGATACCACCAACTGTGGTGGCAAAGAAAACTGCAATATCGGGCGTAACGGCAGTTCCGGCAAATGCATGACGCATGAGCTATGGGCCTCGTTAAACCGCAAAATGATCGATTTTCTTGATTCTGTCTCATTGCAAGACCTGGCCGACCAAGAACGCATGCGTCAGTTGCAAGAAGCCAACAACGGGCAAGAAGTGCCAATCCGCGTACACCGTGCGCCGGGTGCTCCCATGGCGATGGCTTTTACAAGTTAA
Organism: Alcaligenaceae bacterium; assembly: GCA_013416395.1. Taxonomy (GTDB): domain Bacteria; phylum Pseudomonadota; class Gammaproteobacteria; order Burkholderiales; family Burkholderiaceae_B; genus Allopusillimonas. The sequence goes on along the minus strand of JACCEP010000015.1, from coordinate 8,736 downwards.
GTTTGTCGCCAATGCCGTGTGCCGGGCAACGCAGTAAATATGTCGTTGCTGGCGTCTTCATGGCTGGGGCCGTTTGAAGCCAATTGTTTGCAGCGGTGTATGGCTCATATAATCAATGCATAGCGACACGGCCCTGGAGTATGTTTAATGACGTCACGCCCCATCTATCTTGATTATTCAGCGACCACGCCTGTAGATCCGCGCGTGGTTGATGCCATGGTGCCGTGGCTTTACGAGCGGTTCGGTAACCCTGCGTCCAACAGCCATTCCTATGGTTGGGACGCCGAAGAGGCTGTTGAGCGCGCACGTGGCCAGGTAGCCCAACTGGTGAACGCCGACCCGCGCGAAATCATCTTTACCTCAGGTGCCACAGAGTCTGACAACCTTGCAATTAAAGGCGCGGCACAGTTTCATGTCGGGCGCGGCAAGCACATTGTTACACTCAAAACCGAACACAAGGCGGTGCTAGATACCTGCCACGAGCTCGAACGCCAGGGCTTTGAGGTTAGCTTTCTAGATGTACAAGAAAACGGCCTTGTTGACGTGGATGTGTTCCGCAACGCCTTGCGCCCCGACACCACCATCGCGTCGGTCATGCTGGTTAACAACGAGATCGGTGTTATACAAGAAATTGCTGCGTTGGGTGAAATCTGCCGCGAAAAAGGCGTTATGTTTCACGTTGATGCTGCCCAGGCCACTGGCAAGGTTGCCATAGACCTGCAGGCCGTCAACGTTGATCTTATGTCGTTTTCAGCGCACAAAACCTATGGCCCTAAAGGTATAGGTGCTCTATACGTACGACGCAAACCGCGCGCCCGCATTATGGCGCAAATGCACGGTGGCGGGCACGAGCGCGGCATGCGTTCGGGTACCCTGGCTACCCACCAAATTGTGGGCATGGGCGAAGCCTTTCAACTGGCAGGGCAATCACTTCATGAAGAAAGCCAGCGCATTCGTCAGTTGCAGGCCAGGCTGTGGGCGGGCTTGTCGGCCATACCCGAGGTGTATCTTAACGGTGACCTTAACCAGCGCGTGCCACACAATCTTAATGTTAGCTTCAATTACATTGAAGGCGAGTCGCTCATGATGTCGCTCAAGCGGCTTGCGGTTTCAAGCGGCTCGGCCTGCACGTCTGCCAGTCTTGAGCCTTCATATGTGTTGCGAGCCATTGGTCGCAGCGACGAACTGGCACACAGCTCGCTGCGTATTTCGTTGGGGCGCTTCACTACCGAACAAGATGTCGACACCGCTGTCGATATTATCAGCGAGAAAGTCGCCTGGCTGCGCGCCATGTCACCGCTTTGGGAAATGGCCCAGGCGGGTGTAGACGTTAACGCCGTACAGTGGGCAGTGTAGGGCTATGCAATCGTATAACGCTAAAGTTCTTGATTATTACGAAAACCCGCGCAATGTGGGCTCGTTCGATGCGGCTAACCCAGACGTCGGCACCGCACTGGTGGGTGCGCCGTCTCAGGGTGATGTCATCAAATTGCAGATTATGGTTGACGCGTCGGGTATCATAAAGGATGCACGGTTCAAAACCTACGGGTGCGGCTGCGCCATCGCAGCCAGCTCCCTGGCAACAGAATGGGTTATCGGCAAAACGCCTCAGCAGGCAGGGCAGATCAGCTATACGCAAATCGCCGAAGCGCTGGCGTTGCCACCGATAAAAATCCACTGTTCCGTCCTGGCTGAAGACGCTATTCAAGCGGCCATCCAGGATTACCAAACCAAACATCAGAGGTAATTATGGCTATTACGCTTACAGAACGGGCGGCTGACCATATCAATCGTTACATAGAAAAACGCGGGCAGGGCGTAGGCCTACGGCTCGGCGTGCGCCTTACCGGGTGCTCGGGCATGGCCTACAAGCTAGATTATGTTGATGACGTTGATGCCGAAGACATTGTTTTCGAGCAGCACGGCGTCAAGGTGTTCGTCAGCCCAAAAAGCCTTCCCTTTCTTGAAGGCACGCAGCTTGATTACGGTCGAGAGGGGCTTAACGAAGGCTTTCGCTTCAGCAACCCCAATGAAAAAGCCACCTGCGGGTGCGGTGAGTCTTTTACGGTATAAGTCAGGCTAAAGTAACGTTCACGTAATCCGTCTCAGTTACTCTGCATCATCCAGTCTGATGCAATACGTATCAACCAATCTGAAGCACTCCAGGGTCACGCGTGTCATCTTCCAGTATTTTGCGTTTCGGTCTTGCCGCCAACCGTCTTCACCACGAGGGTGCTGACGCAACCCTGTTCAAATGGCTGCAGCGCTCTGCAGGCGGCTTGCGCGAGCTCGGGGTAGAGCTGTACACCGTCGGGCGTACCTGTGACGCCATCGAGCGTTCTGATCTTCTGCAGGGGTATCCGGGGCTAGTTCGCTACCCCTATGGTCGCGAGGGCGGGCTCATGAAGCTGGTTGCCCGCGTCACTGAAGGCGAAGACGGCGGCACGCCATTTGACGGCGCCATTTATCTTATCGACCCCGTGGATCCTTCTTCCATCTTTCCTGAAGCCTTGGCCCTCAAAAGGCAGTGCATCACACACGGGCGACCCTTTGTATCAACCCTGCTTGGTGCCATTGAATGGGTAGAAATCGAGCGCATCAGCCGAGGGTTGCCGGCAGACCGCAAGCTTGATGACGTTTTCGAGCTTGGCCATCAAACCGTCGCACTCATTGCCCACGATGCCCTCAAGGGGCAAATGGTTGAATTCGCAGACCAACACTTTGATCTGCTGTCGCAGTTCGCAAACCGGGTAGGTACTGGCACGACTAGCGGGCGTCTTAATGAACTGGCCTGGTCACGCGGTTGGCCACGCGAAACGCCGTGGGTACAACCCTACCTCAGTGGCCCACTGGGCGGCGATGCCCAAATCGCCGAGCTTGTACTAGAACGCCGCTGCCAGCGCGTCATTTTTTTCGAAGACCCCCATGTAGCCCGACAGCATGAGGCTGATATCCAATTGCTGGAGCGCGCGGTGCGTGTCGTCACTGCTGACGCCAGTTGTGTGGCATCTCCAGTGGTAGCGCATAAGTGGGCAACAGCTATAAGTTCCCGGTCAGCATCTAGTCTTTGATACAATGGCATTTTTTTGCGTCCTGTTATGTCTGCGGTTCAGCACATTAATAATTAGTCAGTGCGACTGATCCGACTTGGCCGGGATATTTCCGCAGTAGTCCACTACGTATTCAATGACGCGTTCGTTTCTGTTTCTTCAGGGAGTCTGTTCCCCTTTCTTTTCACGGCTCGGCGAAAAGCTGAAAGCCCAAGGGCAAGACGTCTCTAAAATCAATTTCAATGGTGGTGACGCAGCCTTCTGGCGCGCTGGCCAGGCTACGCCTTGGGCGGGCTCGTTAGACGGGCTTGCTGACTTCTACCAAGACTATTACCAGACCCACGGCATTACCGACATCGTATTGTTTGGTGACCAGCGCCCCGTGCATAAGCCCGCCATTGAGCTGGCCAGGCAAAAAGGGGTGCGCACGCATGTGTACGAAGAGGGTTATTTTCGCCCGTTCTGGCTGACGCTGGAACGCAGTGGCGTTAATGCTCATTCACTGTTGCCCAAAGACCCCGAGTTTTACCTTGAAGCAGGCAAAAAGGTGCCACGCTACCGCAACGGGGAAACTTTTGGCGCGTCATTTAGCGCGCGCGCCTGGCATGATGTGCTTTACCACGTATGCAGCTTGCGCAACCGGTGGGCCTTTCCTGAGTATGTCAGCCATGCGCCTCACAGTGTCTGGACTGAATACAGCGGGTACGTTAAACGTGCAGTGCGTTTAGGTGGCCGCAAGCGACGAGACGCCGATGCCATCGCGAGCCTGGTTCGCAAAGACCGTGTGTTTTACCTGCTGCCATTGCAGCTCGACAGTGACACTCAAATACGCTTGCATTCCTGCTTTGAAGACATGTCTCACTTCATGGACCGTGTCATGCGTTCCTTTGCGGCCAAGGCTGCGGGTGATGCCTGGCTGGTGATCAAAAATCATCCTTTGGATCCCGGTCTGGCCCATCATGAGCGCCACGCACTGGCGCTCGCGAAAGAGCTGGACATACAGCATCGAATTGTGTTTTTAGAAAGTGGTCATTTGCCCACACTGCTCAGCCATGCAACAGGCGTAATTACCGTTAACAGTACGGTAGGTGGCTCAGCCCTGTGGCATGCGCGCCCACTTATTGCGCTGGGCCAGCCTATTTACGATATGGCCGGGTTAACCTTTCAAGGGCAGCTTGATGAATTCTGGCACGAGCTGCAAATGCCCGACATGAGGTTGTTTCATCATTTCCGTAACGTCGTTATTCATACTACGCAGATAAACGGCGGCTTTTATTCGGAGGACAGCATACGCATGGCAGTCGAACGTTCCGTAGAGCGGCTCATGGCCGAAAAATCGCCCTTGGAAGCGCTGTCCGCATGACGGCAGCGCCATCAACCGTACTGATTACCGGTGCAACCGGCGGTATTGGTGGGGCTCTGGCAGAAACTTACGCGGCGCCAGGCGTTACTCTGATACTGCAAGGACGCCGGCAAGACCGGCTTCGAGAGCTCGCCGCCATATGTACGCACAAGGGCAGCCAGGTTATTACCAAAGTGTTGGATATCCGTGACGCGGACGCATTGATCGCATGGTTGAGCGATGTGTCGGCAAGCACGTCACCCGATCTGGTCATTGTTAACGCGGGCGTTAATATCGATACCGGGCCAGAGCGCCGGGGCGAAACCTGGGAAGACATCCAGCGACTGCTAGATGTAAACGTCAAGGCGGCGTTGGCAACGGTACAAGGTGTGCTGCCTGCCATGCGTGCCCGCAACGCCGGGCAAATCGCTCTGCTGAGCTCGCTGGCCGCGTACCGAGGCCTACCCATCACCCCAAGCTATAGCGCCAGCAAGGCGGCCATCAGTGCCTATGGCGAGGCCATGCGCACCTGGCTGGAACCTGATGGCGTCAAGGTCAATGTCATATTGCCTGGCTATGTTAAATCTGACATGTGTGATGGCATGGCCGGCCCCAAGCCATTTCTATGGCCACCACAAAAAGCCGCCCGCGTCATCAAGGCAGGGTTGGCGCGCAACAAGGCACGCATCAGCTTTCCGTTTCCGCTCAATTTTGGCTGCTGGCTGTTAGGCGTGATCCCCTCCGCCTTCTCGGGCTGGATACTGAACCGACTTGGGTACAGTGAGTAATACGTCACTTCTGTCGTCGTTATGGGCCCCATGGCTGCTTGGCCTGGTGCTTAGCTTTGCCATGGAATGGGTAGCGCTACCGCGGCCGGTCAACCCAATAATTCGCGGGTGGCAGGCTTTGCTGGTTCATGTGGGGCTGTGGACGGCATTCTTTGGCCTTATGCTGTTGGTGTTTCAGCGCCCCTGGTTTGGCGCGATAAACCTGCTGGCCTTTCTGTTTTTACTGATAGAAATCGGCAACATCAAATGGGTAATGCTGCGCGAGCCGTTTATTTACCCCGATTTTGAGTACTTTACTGACACCATTAAATACCCCCGGCTGTATTTGCCGTTTTTCGGTGTGCGTAATGCCGTGCTGGCGACCCTAGGGTATGGGCTGGCGCTTGCGGTGGGGCTGTATTTTGAGCCAGCGCTTAACCTTTCGGCTGTCGCCTGGGTAACGGGGATATTGCCTGAAGCATGGAAGGTTTCCTGGTTGGGGCGGGTGTTGCAATTACTGGTTGTGATGGCGGGTTTCGTCGCCGTCGGCGCGGCGCTCTTGGCTGCGGCAGGCCGGGCCCCGTTGCCAGTTAGCTTTAATGCCGGGCAAGATCAACGCAAACTGGGCTTTCTGTACTTCTTGTGGCGTTACCGGCAAGAAGAAAGCGTGCGGCCGCCGGTTGATGAGTATGCGCCGTTCAGAAAGCTTCTCAACGCGACAGAGACGAAAGAGATTAAAGCAAGTAAGGGCGCGGGGCGTGACCCTGCCGCGGCAGCGGTTACTGGCGTGGGCGAGGGCTCCTCGACACACCATCTGGAGAGGGCCACGGTTCAGGTTGTAGACGCAGCAAATCATGTCGCGAACGCTTCCGGTGGCGTGCGCATGCCGCTTGGTTCAACCGACCGACCAGACCTCGTCATGCTGCAATGCGAATCGTTCTTCGACCTTCGTCGAACATTCTCCACGGCAAAGCCTGAGCTGTTGTCGGCGTTTGACGCCTTGCGAGGGCAGGCACAGGGGCAAGGGCGCTTGCATGTTCCAGCCTGGGGCGCCAATACTGTACGTACCGAGTATGCCGTGATCTCGGGCGTGGACCCTGCGCGATTGGGGGTACACCGCTACAACCCTTATCGCCGGTACGCGCGGCATGCGGTGCCGACAATCGCCACTTATCTGCGCAGCCTCGGGTATAAAACCGTTTGCGTGCACCCATACGTCGCAGAATTTTATCGCCGTACGCTGACGATTCCGGGTATGGGGTTTGATGTTTTTCTTGGGCAAGAAGCGTTTCCAGACGCCAAGCGGTTCGGGCCCTATATTTCGGACGAAGCCGTCGCCGATAAAATCGCGGCGCTGCTTGGCGAAGCGAGAGATGACGACGGACGGCAGCCTTTGTTCATCTACGCCATCACCATGGAAAACCACGGCCCGCTTGATTGGGAAACCGTGGCGGATGGCGAGCAGCAGCACTACTTCACCGAGCCGCTACCATCCGGGTGTGATGATGTCGTGGCTTATGCCCGGCATATCGTCAATGCCGATCGCATGATGCAGTCCGTATCCGCTACGCTGGACAGCCTTGATCGCCCTGGTGGCATGTGTGTGTTTGGTGACCACGTGCCCATCATGCCTGCGGTGTATGCCAGTATGGGGGAGCCTGATGGCACCACCGATTATTTTTACTGGGCCAACCAATCGTTGCGGGCTTCGGTGTCAGGTCGTTTGCAAGGGGTAAAGCAAGGGGCGGAGCTTGAGTCGGAGCTGGGAATGGAGTCAGGTGTGAGGCAAGGACAGGGACAAGGGCAGGAGCAAGGACAGACACGAGACCTGCCGGCGCACGAGTTGTCGGTCGCGTTTCTGAAGGGCATGGGGTTGTTGTAGGCAAATAGTCGCAGCATCGGAAATTACGTCTGTTGGAGACGGAAGATCACGCTTAAAGTGCTCGCTTTGGTCTACCCAGAGCAGCTCAAATGGCCGACACTCCCTGCGACTACGACAGCCCATGGAAGGAAGCGCTTGCGCAGTATTTTGATGGTTTTATTGCTTTATTTGTACCGACACTACACGCCGTAATCGATTGGTCACATCCACCTGTTTTTCTCGATAAAGAGTTTCAGGCCTCGTCTGGCCGTGGCAAATCGGGGCGTCGCTATGTCGACGCGCTCGCAGCAATACAGACAAATGGCACGTCTCCAGTGTCAGTATTCGGGTCGCGGTAGGGACACCGGTTACCCAGTGCCCCCCGCACAGATCCGTACGTGCAGAATTACCGCATACGGCTCCTACCTCGGGTGTAACGCATGGAAGCGCTCTTCAGGGTAAGGGTGCAATTTACGCGGTCGTGGTATATACCGATTGGCGATGGAGGCAAAGCGCTTCCATGGCATTCGATGCCTTTGGCTGCGTCGACGCAAGGCATGCAGCCATGCTCGGCACGCTTCAGCACGAAAGCCATCTAGGCGCCGCACGTTGGTAGGCACTGCGTAGTACGTAAGCATCCGGTGAAGTCACCTTGAGCGCGAGCTGAATTCGATAGAGCATGGTGTCCACGAAATTAGGTGGACGCTATGGATCAGAACGCTCTTAAACCACATCGCGCTCGGCGCAGCTACACCGACCAATTTAAAGCCGAGATGGTGGCCGAATGCTTGCGAGGCAATGTGTCTGTGGCATCCCTGGCTCTCGAGCAAGGCATGAATGCTAACGTATTGCGGCGTTGGATCGTTGAGCACGAGCGCTATAGCAAGCATGTCTTGCAGGATGAAGACGTGGAGTCAGTGCGACCAACGGTTGATATGGCACCGGCTAACTGGATTCCGTTTACACCCCTGCAAGTTGCCGATGACTGTAAGACTGCGCCAGCCAGGCCCGCTATGCCAACGCCTGAGCCAGAGGGTGTAAAGAACACTATCGAACTCGAGCTGACGAATCAGGGGCTGACCACGAAGGTGCGCTGGCCAACGAGCGAGCACAAAGCCCTGGCACAGTGGACGCGGGAGCTGTTCACGTGATCCGTGTCGATCAGATCTGGTTAGCTGTGGAACCCATGGACATGCGTGCTGGCTCCGATACGGCCTTAGCACGTGTGGTCAAGGACTTCGGAGCAGCGCGACCTCACCATGCCTACCTCTTTGCCAATCGACGGGCCAATCGCATGAAGATTCTGGTGCATGACGGCTTGGGCGTCTGGCTGCCCTGGCACCGTATGGGGGACAGCGGCATCATCGACGTCATATAGGTATAAAAGCAGGCGATAAAATCAATTCGGGCATGCGCTCATAGTGGCATGAGCCGCTCTGTGGCAAACTTCGTTTCTATGAATTCGCCGCTGCCCTCGAACCTTGAACACCTGGATGCCTGTGCACTACGTGCATTGCTGCTCGAGCGCGAACAGCAGCTGGTCCAGACTCGTCAGTCATTGGCAGATCGTGAGAACGCCCTGGCGCAGCGTAAGATTCCGGCGAACACACCTTGACGCCTGCTGATGCAGGCGTAGTTGTCAGTCAGGGTGTGGCAGGCTGCCAATTATGCGGCAACAGTTCGTCGATCTGGCTGGCCCTGTGTGTGGGCAACCGG
>JACCEP010000014.1 GCA_013416395.1 Alcaligenaceae bacterium | reverse complement strand
GACTACATCGAAATGTTCTACAACCCAATTCGTCGACATGGCCATGCCGCGAACCTTTCGCCGGTAAACTACGAACAGCAATACTTTTCTGAGGCAACGAACCGTCTATAAAAGCCTGGCCGATTCACTCGGGGCAAAAAAAATAGCCAGGAAGCCTATACTTCCTTACTGATAAACTGGATTATCAAGAAGGTTTTCAGCACGCCTGTCGGTCTACGCTGGCACACTGCCTGACCAACCACTCTAATTCGCCGCCCACCTCCTTTGCTTTGGTAGCCATTACGTATCCATGACGCATTTTTCCGTACTTGACCTTGCCCCTATTATTGAGGGCGGTACCGCCGCTGACTCATTTCGCAACACGCTAAGCCTGGCCCAGCATGCCGAACAATGGGGGTACAAGCGATACTGGATGGCCGAACATCATGGCATGCCTGGCATTGCCAGCGCCGCCACCGCCATTCTAATTTCGCATGTAGCCGCTGGCACCAAAACCATTCGCGTTGGGGCGGGGGGCATTATGTTGCCCAACCACTCTCCTCTTGTTATTGCCGAACAATTCGGCACGCTTGAGTCGCTTTACCCTGGTCGTATCGACCTGGGGCTGGGTCGGGCTCCCGGTTCGGATCAAGTCACTTCACGGGCGATGCGTCGCAATCTCTCCTCCGACCCCGACGCCTTCCCGCGCGATGTGGTCGAACTCATGGACTACATGTCAGACGAGCCGCGTCAGCCCGTACTGGCTGTGCCAGGCAAAGGCCTTAATGTGCCTATATGGATACTCGGCTCCAGCCTGTTCGGCGCTCAACTTGCCGCCGCACTCGGGTTGCCTTACGCGTTCGCCTCACACTTTGCCCCCCAGCAAATGATGCAGGCCATACAGCTGTACCGCAGCACCTTCAAGCCTTCCTCACAGCTTGCCAAACCTTATGTCATGCTGGGCTTTAATGTATTTGCCGCAGACACCGACGAGCAGGCGCGCTTTCTGGCCACATCATGGCAGCAGTCGTTTGTAAATTTGCGCAGTGGCAGACCTTCCCGGCTGCCACCGCCCGTAGACGGCTACCTGGAAAACCTGGGCCCACAGGCACAGGCACTGCTCGATCACACCCTTTCGTGTTCAGCCGTTGGTGCGCCCGATACCGTTGCATCACAGTTGCAGGCCTTCATCGACCGCACGGGCGCCGACGAGCTCATGATCACGTCAAACACATTCAACTTTGAAGCCAGGCTCAAGTCGTATGAAATCACGGCGAGCCTTTCCACTTTCGCATAAACACTTATAACCATGGCACATCAAGACTCAATCAGCTCGCGATTAGCCGCCATCCGGCAACGCATTGACGACAGCGCACAGCGCGCCGGGCGGGCTGCAGGCTCAGTCACCTTGCTCCCGGTCAGCAAAACCTTTGGCGAAGCACCCATTCGAGAGGCTGTGGCTGCTGGCGTGCGGCGCTTGGGCGAGAACAAAGCGCAAGAGATACGCAGCAAGTTCGAACCGCTGGCAGACTGCGGCATTGATTGGGTCATGATTGGCAATCTGCAAACCAATAAAGCCAAAGACATTGCCCGCATGGCCTCCGAGATCCAGTCGCTTGATCGTCTCGACCTGGCTGTTGCGCTTGAGCGCCGCCTTCAGCATGAAGGGCGTGCCATCGACGCACTGGTACAAATCAAGACATCGACCGAGCCCACGAAGTATGGCTTGCCGCCCGACGAGCTGCTTCCGTTTTTGCGCCAGGTGGCACGCGATATGCCCACGCTGCGCATACGGGGCTTGATGACACTCGCCATCAATCTGCACGATCAGGACGCCGTACGCGCCTGCTTTCGCACATTACGTGTGCTGCGCGACCGCATGCGCGAAGAAGCCGTAGACGGGGTTGAAATGGAACGCCTGTCTATGGGAATGAGCGGCGATTTTGAAATCGCCATTGAAGAAGGCTCTACCGAAGTGCGCATCGGCACGGCCATCTTTGGAGGGCGCATTTACAACGATGACTACTACTGGCCAGAGACAGAAACCCCACCTGTAAAATAACGCTATACACCACCCACTGACACCACAGGCCAGCTTTCTCATGAACGAACCCATCCGTCTCACCCAGTACAGTCACGGCGCTGGCTGTGGCTGCAAAATTTCACCCCGCGTTCTTGATACCATTCTGGCAGGCAGTGGCCCGCAAAATGCCGACCCCAGATTGTGGGTAGGCAATACCTCGCGTGACGACGCCGCCGTTTACGGGCTGGACGATGAGCGCGGCATTGTTTCTACCACTGATTTTTTCATGCCTATTGTCGATGATCCCTACGATTTCGGTCGTATCGCGGGCACGAATGCCATCAGCGACATCTACGCCATGGGCGGCACCCCCATCATGGCCATTGCCATCCTGGGCTGGCCTATTAATGTGCTGCCGCCCGAGGTCGCACGCGACGTTATTCGTGGCGGGCGCGCGGCCTGCGACGCAGCAGGTATCGCCCTGGCTGGGGGCCACTCCATTGATGCGCCTGAGCCTATTTTTGGGCTTGCCGTCACGGGCACGGTCGAACGTCGTCATCTGAAGCGCAACGATACCGCCACCGAAGGCAGCATTCTGTTTCTGACCAAACCGCTGGGCATAGGCATACTGACCACGGCCGAAAAAAAGGGCAAGCTGCGCCACCAAGACCTGGGCGTGGCATGCGAGTGCATGTGCACACCCAACAGCGCAGGCAGCCACTTTGCCAAGCTGGACGCGGTAACGGCCATGACCGACGTCACAGGCTTTGGCCTGCTCGGTCATTTACTCGAAATGGCCGACGGCAGCCGGCTTACTGCCCGCTTACACTACGATGCTGTCCCGCGCCTGGCAGGTGTAGATTATTATCTGGCCGAAGGGTGCGTACCGGGTGGCACACTGCGCAATTTTGACAGCTATGGGCATGGCGTAGGCACCATCACAGAGTCTCAAAAACAGTTTCTATGCGACCCGCAAACCAGTGGCGGGCTGCTCGTGGCGGTTGCGCCCGAGGGCGTAGACCAGTTTCTGTCTATGGCCAATGATATCGGGCTCAGCCTCTCGCCCATTGGCCAGATGATGGCCCGACAAGAACACGGAGTGGTCATCGCCTGATGGATAACACCACCAACTGTTATCGCGATCTGTTTCTTGCTGACACACCGATGGCCGATTTACGCGCACCGGCAGAGTATCTGAAAGGCGCTTTCCCGCACACCGTCAACCTGCCCCTCATGGACGACGAGGAGCGCCACCTGGTTGGCACCTGCTACAAGCAGCAGGGCCAGGAAGCAGCTATTGCACTGGGGCACCGCCTGGTGTCCGGCGCCAAGCGCGACGAACGCATCCACGCATGGCAGCGCTTCGCCCGCCAGCACCCCAACGGCATGCTGTACTGCTTTCGAGGCGGGTTACGCTCCCGTATTGCCCAGCAGTGGCTGGCCGAATCAGGCGTTGATTATCCTCGTGTCGAGGGGGGCTACAAGGCCTTACGCGGTTTTTTGGTAGAGACCAATGAAGCTGCCGTCGCCGAATGCAACTTCATCCTCGTTGGCGGGCTAACAGGTTCCGGCAAAACAGAACTGCTTTATCGTTTGGACCACGCCATTGATCTTGAAGGTCATGCTCATCATCGCGGCTCCAGCTTTGGCAAACACGCCACCCCACAACCCCCCCAAATTGATTTTGAAAACAGGCTGGCCATTGATTTTCTGAAAAAACGCGCACAAGGCTTTGACGAGTTTGTGCTCGAAGAAGAAAGCCGTACCGTGGGCCGCTGCTTTGTACCACCCTCTTTGCATGCCGGTATGCAAAACTACCCGCGAGTGTGGCTCGAAGACAGCCTGGAAAACCGTATCAACCGCATTTTGCGCGACTATGTCATTGACCTTGCTGCAGAATTTACTGCACGTGACGGTGAAGAGGCTGGATTCGAGGCCTTTGCGGAGCAGTTGCGGCAAAGCCTTCTAAAAATCGTCAAACGCTTGGGCCATGAACGATACCAACGCCTGGCGGCAATTATGGATGACGCGCTGGTACGGCAACAACGAGATGGCGATCTCGACCTTCACCGCGAATGGATCAGCGCGTTATTGCTTGAGTACTATGACCCCATGTACGCGTATCAACGCAATACCAAGGCCGACCGCACCGTGTTTAGTGGCAGCCACGAAGAGGTGGTAGAGTATCTCTTAGCGCGCGCGCAGCGGCGCAGGGGCTAACCCCACCGACGCCGCAACGCCGTCTTCCTCATAACCAACCATCGGAGCATGATGCTATGACGAACCCGGATCTTCGCGCGGCCTTTGCGCCAACAGGCAAACTTCGCGCCTCCATCAATACCGGCAATGCCATTCTGGCCGCCGCTGATCCTGCCGGGGCCGGCGCCAAAGGCGTCTCCGTCGACCTGGCTCGTGAACTTGCTGGTCGTTTAGGGGTAGAGCTTGAACTTGTCATCTTCAAAACAGCTCGTGAATCCGTCGATGCTGTCGCCACAGAGCATGCCGACATAGGCTTCTTTGCCATTGACCCCAAGCGTGGCGAACAGATAGCCTTTACGGCACCCTACGTGCATATCGAAGGCACGTATTTGGTGCGTCATGACTCCCCCATCACCAGCATGGACCAGATCGACCGCAAAGACATACGTGTTACGGTGGGCAAAGGCAGTGCTTACGACCTGTTTCTTACTCGAGAACTGAAGCAAGCTATGATTGAACACGCCCCCTCGTCACCGACGGTTGTCGATACATTTATGGCGACACAGTCTGACGTCGCTGCTGGCGTGCGCCAGCAACTGGAGGCCGACGCCAAAAGGCTTGGAAGCCTTCGAGTGCTGGACGGGCACTTTATGGTGATCCGGCAGGCCATGGGCATGCCGAAAAGCCGCAGCCCCGAAGCAATTGCTTACTTGTGCGATTTTATCGAAGAGATGAAGTCAAACGGCACTGTACAAACAGCCCTTAAAAACCACCAGATACAAGGTGTATTTGTAGCCCCCCCGGCCGCATAGGCCAACTGAAGCCAGGCACGCGCCCTGCACTCTGCCGCCGCGTGCTTGTGAGGTTAATGCAGGTCAATGCGCCGCCACACGCGTATTCGTATCATTGAGCACCTAACCATAGCGCCCAGAACACCGGCGTGCTGCATCACGCACGCGCCGCCGGGCCCCAGGAGCCCACCAGCCATGCAACAGCTTGAAAACATAGCCATTTCACTGGCTCAGCCGCAAGACATTTCCATTGAAGTTCTGATCGAGAAATACGCCAAAAACGGCGAAACCACCATTGACGAAGTACGCGCACGTGTTGCGGCCGCACTTGCCGAAGCAGAACCGGCCAAACAGCGAAAAATTTATACAGAAGAATTTTTGTGGGCTATGCGGCATGGGTTTATTCCTGCCGGCCGCATCAACAGCGCGGCGGGCACACAATTGCACAGCACGCTGATCAACTGTTTTGTGCAGCCGGTGGGCGATTCCATCACCGAAGATGACAACGGCAAACCAGGCATTTATACGGCACTGGCCCAGGCCGCCGAAACCATGCGTCGTGGCGGCGGCGTGGGTTACAACTTTTCTGCCATACGCCCCAAGGGCGCGCTGGTCAAAGGCACGGGCAGCAGTGCTTCTGGCCCTATTTCTTACATGCGTGTTTTTGACCGTTCATGCGAAACCGTTGAATCTGCCGGTGCGCGGCGCGGCGCACAAATGGCGGTGCTTAATGTTACGCACCCCGACATTACCGAGTTCATCGTTGCCAAACAAGAGCGCGGCCAGCTCAACAATTTTAATGTCTCCGTCGGCGTTACCGACGCTTTCATGAATGCGGTCGAAGCCGACAGCCAATTCGAACTGGTGCATGTCGCCGAACCCAACGACGATCTGAAAAAACAGGGCGCATACCTGCGTGACGATGGCTTGTGGGTGTATCGCAGCGTAAGTGCACGTGAGGTGTGGGATCTCATCATGCAAAGCACCTATGCCGCAGCCGAGCCCGGCGTACTTTACATGGACCGCATCAACGCCGACAACAACCTTGATTATTGCGAGCGTATTGAGTCAACCAACCCTTGCGGTGAACAACCCCTGCCTGACCATGGGTGCTGCTGCCTGGGCAGCCTTAACCTTGCCGTCTACGTTAATAACCCATTTACCGACAAAGCCAGTTTTGACTACGAAAGCATGGCTAAAGCAGCACAGCTGGCCGTGCGCATGCTCGACAACGTGCTCACCGTCACCAACTGGCCGCTGATCGAGCAAAAGCGCGAGGCCGATGCCAAGCGTCGTCTTGGCCTGGGCTTTACAGGGCTGGGAGATGCTCTGATCATGTTGGGTATACGTTATAACTCCGAGCAAGGGCGCGAGCTGGCAGCCCGTATGGCTCGTGAGTTACGGGACGCGGCCTACGAGGCGTCGGTTGAGCTGGCCAAAGAGCGCGGCCCCTTCCCGCTGTTTGATGCCGAAAAATACCTGGCCAGCGGGTTCGCTTCGCGCCTGCCAGATGCACTGAAGGCTGCCATCCGCGAACATGGCATCCGCAACTCGCACCTTACATCTATTGCACCTACAGGCACGATTTCATTGGCATTTGCCGATAATGCCTCCAACGGAATAGAACCACCTTTTTCGTGGGCCTACACGCGCACCAAGCGCATGCATGACGGCAGCAAAAAAGATTACACCGTCGAAGATCATGCCTACCGCGTCTACCGCGCTATGGATGGCGATGTTGACAACCTGCCTGAAGCATTTGTATCCGCACTCAATATTTCAGCCATTGATCATATGCTCATGGTGGCGGCCGTCGCACCCTACGTGGATGCCGCCATTTCCAAAACCGTTAACGTACCCGTCGATTACCCTTATGAAGACTTCAAAAATCTTTATACACAAGCCTGGCATAAAGGCTTGAAGGGCATCACCACTTATAGGCCCAACACTATTCTGGGCGCCGTGCTTTCTACCACTGCTGACCCTGGCGCTCTGGCACCCAAACCCATTACATTGTCCGAACAAGACAAGCGTATCGTACTCACCGAAGTCGCCATGTCACCGCCCCTGGCATCGCTACGCTGGCCCTCACGGCCCAGCCTGCCCGCTGGCGCGTCGGGATGGGTTAGCGAAACCATTGCCACGCCCCAAGGCGAATTTGCCATTGTGGTGGCCGATCAAGACCAAGTGCCGTTCGAAGTCTGGGTGCTGGGTGGTCAACCTCCGCGCGGGCTGGATGCCATCGCAAAAACACTGTCAAGCGATATGCGTGCCAACGACCGCGGCTGGCTGCGCAAAAAGCTTTCCGTGCTGGCCAGTGCCTATGGCGACGGCTTTAAAATGCCCATGCCACCAGAGGGGGAACCGGTAGCCGTACCGAGCGCCACTGCTGCCCTGGCACGTCTGGTTGAATGGCGGTACCACAGCCTTGGCGCACTCGAACCCCGCGCCAATGACCCCTCACCTGTTCTAAATGCCTTGTTTGCGCCGCGCGAGCCCAAGACCGGTACCGACGGCACCCTGGCCTGGGTGGCAGACGTGCGCAACCCGGCCACCGATGACGATTTTGTGCTCATGCTGAAAGAGCTGCAAATGCCCGACGGCAGCCGGCGCCCCTACAGCATGTGGCTAACCGGCGCACACCCGCGCGCACTCGACGGGTTGTGCAAACTGCTTAGCCTGGATATGCGCGTTATCGACCCGGCCTGGATCGCCATGAAACTGCGCAAGCTGCTCAACTATGCCGAGCCGCGCGGCGACTTTCTGGCACGGGTGCCCGGCAGCGAGAAACAAGCCAACTACCCTTCTACGGTTGCCTATATTGCACAGCTTGTTATCCACCGCTACGCCATGCTGGGCATTCTTACCGAAGAAGGCATGCCCGTAAACGCCATGGGTGTCGTGGCCGAAGACCCCAGACAAGGCCGGCTTGCGCTTGAAACCACCCCCATGAACGGAAAGCGTTGCGCCGAATGCGGCAACCTCGCCGTCATCAAAAAAGATGGCTGCGAGTTCTGCACGGCCTGCGGGGCTATAGGCGCATGCGGCTAAGTACTTTTGCGTCTATGGCTGGAAACTCCTGCAAAATATCTGCTGAGAGAAGGTCATCGACACGGCGTGCCAATTAGCTTGCTCTCTTGTTCCAGCAGCCGATTTCGACAAACGAGTAAACGTACGTGTCGACAAAAAAAGGGGTTAATAAACCCTAAATGGATTTCAAACCTTGCCGAAACACCGGCAAATCTTGATGGCATAAGTCGTTGTTATATAATCATTAATATTGATATAAAAGAGCAAGTTACCATATACTTAAATAGCTCAAAAAAGGAAATATTACTATGAGACTGCAAGAACGAATGCTGCGGTCCATCAAGCAGCGAACTGGCAACATTATTCTTAGGGCGGATGTCGCTAAGATGGGCAGTCCTTCCCAGGTTTCTTGGGCCCTCAAAGAACTCCAAAGCAAGGGTGTACTAGTTCGTATCGGAACGGGGGTGTATGCCAAGACCCGCAAAAGCTCAGTCACGGGCTCGACTATCCCTGCAGGTAGTTTAGAAACACTTGCCGCTGAAACTCTCAGAAAACTAGGTATTTCAGTCAGTGCTGGAAGCGCAGCTGCCGCATACAACTCAGGTCAGACAACACAGCTGCCGGGAACATTCGTGGCTAACACTGGGCAACGCCGCATCAGTAGAAAGATTGCAGTTGGAGGCCGCTCGGTCGTATATGAGAATAATTACAGCCGCCCAGAAGCAAGCGCTTGAAGACCTGGCAGCAGAAGGCCTTCTACGAGGACTGCCGGTACAGACTGCTGAAAAAGACATCCACATAACTGAGTTGCTCAAGAAATTGAGCAAACTCCAGGTTCACCACAACCACTTTAGCGATATCGACCCGCGTCGAGGCGAGCATACCCGCCATGATGAGGGTATTCGGCTCATCTTCGCGGGCGGTACATGCCTATCTAAGGCCCACGGTCTAATCAACCGAATGTCTGAAGACATTGACATCAAGGTAGTATTGTCAGCCACCAAAAGTCCTTTAAAGAAAGGCCGGGGAGACCGGGTGCGGCTCAAGTCGCTACATGAGCACATCCCATCGCTCTTAAACGGTCTGGGTTTTCCGCCTCTCGAGTACCTGAACGGAGAGCTTAACCCTAGCATCCGAGATGCGCATCGGTACTATGTCGTCGGGGCCAGATATAAATCCACCTACTCAGAATTTCCAAGCCTTCGTCCTGAACTCAAGCTTGAGCTTATTCAAAGACAACCATTGCTGCCGCTGGAGCGGCGTGAATTTGGCTACCTCTACGAGACACTTGCAGGCCTACAAGCGACTTCGACGGTTGCTATTGATTGCGTCTCCGTTGCCGAGACTGCCGCCGAGAAGGTGCTGTCATTGTTGCGCCGCTGTGCATACAAATGGGACGGCCACCAAATCAAGGGGGACATTGACCCTACATTGGTTCGCCACGTCTACGACGTTGCGCGCATCTTTGAGCATTCGAGAGACTCACTAGCCAGCGCACGAAGCATTTTTCCACAGCTGGTGCAGAGCGACCAAAACGAATTCCACGGTCAGAACCCCGAGTTTGACTCCGACCCTGTTAGCGTTCTTAAGCGTACTCTGAACGTCGCTAAAACAAATGGAGAACTGCTGAAACAGTACTCTAAACACCTAATACCTCTCGTGTATGATACGAACCGGCCAACTTTCGAGGAATCATTTGCTTCGTTTGAAACCGTGGCGATGGACTTCCTTGCAGCCTGCTAGCGTCCCACCATCGTCCATTGTTATCAGGGACGAAAACAACAAGCGGTTGACTTGTTCAAAAAGCAAAAATGGTTCCAAAAGATATCCGCCCAAAATGGCATCGGAGATGGGTGCCCGCACGAATAACAATGTTGGATCCGTTAGTGGCCTGTGCTGAAACAGGCAGAGAAGTTTAACTTTACGCTTAAACCTACAAAAAAGATGGCTGCGAATTCTGCACGGCCTGCGGGGCTATAGGCGCATGCGGCTAAGTACTTTTGCGTCTATGGCTGAACGGGTAATTTAGTAATGTAGTAAAGTAATAAAGTAGCATTCAGCTAAAAACAGGCGTCTGCGATTCAGAATCGCAGGCGCCTGATCCGTTTTCAGACAGCATATTCTGGTGCCGCGAGGCACGGCAGCCGAACAGGGCAGGAGAACACCTTGAGTAACGCCAGTAGCGCAAGACAGTGGTATTTTGGCTGGAACATCGTCGCAGCAGCGGCAACCCTTACGCTACTTACAGTCGGCCTGCGCATGGGCATCGGGCCCTTCTTTCTGCCTATGATAAAAAGCCTGGGTTTTAGCCGCAGCCTGCTTTCCGGCATTATTGCCATTGGTATGCTGTTTTATGGGCTTGCCATGCCATTAGCAGGCTATCTGGTGGCACGTATAGGCACACGATCCGTGCTATTGCTAGGCACCAGTATCGTGGTCGCCAGCGCCATCTGGACTGTCAATGCCCACACGCCCATGAACTTTTTTCTGGCTTTTGGCGTCTTTCTTTCAATCGGACTGGCCTTTGTCAGCCCGGTGGCATTGACCCCAATACTGAGCCGTTGGTTTGTAAGGCAACGAGGCATGGCCTTGTTTTTTCTATCCACGGGTTCAATGGCAGGCATTGCTGTCGTCACCCCACTGTTTACCTGGTCGATTGGCATGTTTGGCTGGCAATCTACGCTTATGGGGTATGCCGCCGTTTTTGCGTTAATTGCCATACCCACTACGGTATTTGTCGTGCGTGAAAATGCACCAGAAAATGCCGACCTGCCGCCTAGCCGTCAGAGCGTAACAACTAGCGGGGCCTCATCGGCCACAAGCCGGGCCGCAGCGCCCAGCCTGAAGTTGCGTGAGGCGCTGGTTACACGCCCCTTCTGGAAAATCACCCTGGGTTTGTTTGCCTGTGGCTACAGCATGAACTTGCTCGGCACGCACGGCGTGCCTATGCTTATTGACCACGGCTTTGATGCCACCACAAGCTCGCTGGGTATAGGCCTGATTGGCCTGGTCGCCATTTTCAGTACCCTGATACTAGGCAGAATCTCCGACATTTTGCCCAGAAAGCACATACTTTCCACCATTTACTTCGTTCGGGGTCTGGGCTTTCTCGGCTTGCTGATTGCCGGCACGCAGTGGCAACTGTATACGGTTGCAGCGGTTGGTGGCATCGTCTGGGCCGGAAGCGTCGCGCTCTCTTCAGCCATTTTGGCCGATGTGTACGGTGTAAGACTGGTAGGTGTGTTGTATGGCACCTCTTATGTTGGCCATCAGGTGGGCGGCATGATCAGCTCATGGTTGGGCGGATGGGGCTATGAAACCTTTGGCACACACTGGCTTGCGTTTGGCAGTGCGGCATTTTTTCTATTTGTTGCCGGCGGCGTTGCGCTGATTTTGCCGCGTCAGGGTTATTGTCTGCCAGCCCGCCAGGCGGCTATCGCCTGATTCTTGAACCATACATCAGAAAGGACGCCGCCTGCCCACTGGCTTTGCCGTTTCGAAAGCCAGCGCAAAACTTAGCAGAGCGTGTTCTTGACGGGGTCGGCCAATAATCTGGATGCCGACAGGCAGCCCGTCATCCGTAAAACTACAGGGCAGCGATATTGCCGGCAAGCCCAGAACGGTAATACGCGAACTTGAACGCATCCAGCTAATATAACTTTCCATCTGTACCCCATCGATACTACGGGGGTAGTCTTCGCCGACTGCAAAAGGCAACACCTGCGACACCGGTGCCACCAAGAATTCGTAGGTATCCCAAAAACTACGCGCCGCAGCCAGCAATCGCGTACGTTCGCGTTCGGCACGGCTTAATTGCTCACCCGTCAGGGCCAGTCCCATATCAATATTCCAGCGTACCGACTCCTTCATGCGATCGCCATTGCTTGCACGCAGCGGACCATAACCCGTTGCAAACGACAACGCGCGCATAACGTCGAATACATCATCAGCGCCACTAAGATCAGGCTCGGCCTCATCAACGACACACCCCATATCGACCAGGGTGGCCACCCCGTCATCCAGCCCCTTGCGTACCGCAGCCTCAAAGGGCAAACCTCCCAGGGTGCGGCTGACCGCCACCCGCAGACCTTTGCATTGACGCTCGCGCAAGTGAGTAAACGACACCGAACCAGACCCGAAAGATAGCGGGTCATACGGATGTTCACCCGCAATGGCACTTAGCAGCAGCCCCACGTCTTGCACTGATCGCCCCATTGGGCCTGCCACGCTCAGCGCGTTGTAGGGCATGGCGGACGGAAAATTAGGCACCCGCCCCGGAGTTGGACGCAGGCCAACAACATTGCAGAAACTGGCGGGGTTGCGCAATGAGCCGCCCATGTCAGTCCCATCGGCCAATGAAACAAAGCCACTGGCGAGCGCCGCTGCCGCCCCGCCACTGCTGCCACCTGCCGAACGTGAAGTGTCGTAAGGATTATGTGTTGCACCAAAAACAGGGTTGTAAGTATGCGACCCTGCCGCGAACTCGGGCACATTAGTTTTGCCCAGCGAGATGGCCCCCGCCTTCTTTTGGCGGGCAACGATTGCATGGTCGATGGCAGGCACAGAGTCAGCAAATAGTGGTGAACCAAAGGTGGTGCGCACACCGGCTGTAGGCAGGGTATCCTTATGAGCAACAGCCAGCCCGAACAGTGCTCCATCTGCCTCGCCACGCAACCGTTTTTTGTCCGCCGCATCGGCCTGTTCAAGTGCTGTTTCAAATGTGCGCGTGACAACGGCGTTTATCGTTGTATCGTGCGCCTCGATCCGGGCAATATACGCCGAGATCAGTTCACGAACACCGATTTCGCCGTTCAGCATGGCACGCCGCTGGTCCACTGCGTCCCATAATAAAAATTCGCTCATTGTCTCTTGCCTTTAGTATTAACCACGTAGTTACCGCAATATAGCAAACGGCGCCATTACGACGACAGGCCTTTTATCTCGGGCAGCAACAAAGCAGCGTAATATCGGATTGTTCTTCAGGAGTCAGCCTTGAATTTACATATTCACACCCCCTTGATTGAGTCTCGGCCCCTCAGTCTCATTACTGGCAGCCAGATATGGCTCAAGATCGAAGCATTACAGCCAACGGGATCGTTCAAGATTCGCGGCATCGGCGCTGCATGCCAGGAATATGCACGGCTTGGCAAGCGGCGCTTCATCTCGTCATCGGGCGGTAATGCAGGTATTGCAGTGGCCTACGCAGGACGCTGCCTGTCTATACCTGTTACGGTCGTCGTGCCCGAAACAACAACTGAGCGTGCACGGTCACTCATCAAGGCAGAACATGCGCAGGTTATTGTGCACGGCAAAGCCTGGGATGAGGCCAATACACTGGCGCTGTCGCTAATGGGTGAGGACGATGCTTTCCTTCACCCATTTGATGACCCGCTGCTCTGGAAGGGCCACGCCACATTGGTCGATGAACTTGTCACCGAAGGCGTCAAGCCTGATGCCATCATGCTGTCAGTGGGCGGTGGCGGCCTGTATGCCGGCGTCGTTGAAGGGCTGCGCCGCAATAATTGGGGCGACATACCCGTCATTACCGCCGAAACCATTGGGACCGACTCTCTGGCACAATCAATACAACAAGGCAAGCGAATAACGCTAGACAGCATTACCAGCATTGCCACCTCGTTGGGTGCAGAGCAAGTGTGTGAACAGGCCTGGACGCTGTCACAAACGTATCCCACACTCAGTGCCGTTGTTAACGACCATGCCGCACTAAATGCCTGCGAACACTTTCTCGACGACCATCGCATCCTGGTCGAACCTGCTTGTGGCGCCAGCCTGGCGCTGGCCTATGAACAAGCCACTGTCCTGCAAGGGTTTGGCACCATAGTGATTGTCGTCTGCGGCGGCGTCACTGCCAGCATTGATCAAATACGAAAATGGAATGCCGCGGCGATGCGGTGATTTGGGCGGGTGTTTAGCGTGGTTAATGGGCGTTTGCGTAGGAACTTTCGGTCTATCGTGACAGCTCCCAAATGATGGTGGGCGCGTGCATAGACACTCCTCATAGCGGTACGTTTAGATTCTCGATCAACGGCCCCTCAAAACACCTACAGCCAAGCAAAAAGTGCCGCATACTACAATGTTGATTCAAGCGCACGCCAACCCCTTGCGTGCCCAGCGCGTCACGACGCCTTGAACGCCCGCAGACTGCTACAGCCTGCCACCATCAGCCCAAGTAACTCATTGATTTCTTAATGACAAACACCGATCTCAGTGCGCACACCCCCATGATGCAGCAATTTCTCAGGCTCAAGGCCGAGGCTGGCCCGCATCTGCTGTTTTATCGCATGGGTGACTTCTATGAAATGTTCTACGAAGACGCCGAGCGGGGTGCCAAACTGCTTAACCTCACGCTGACCAAGCGGGGCTCTTCGAACAGCGTGCCCATCCCCATGGCCGGGGTGCCGGTGCACTCCATGGAAGGCTACCTGGCCAAGCTGGTTGCGATGGGCGTGTCAGTGGCCATCTGTGAACAGATCGGCGACCCTGCCACCAGCAAAGGGCCTGTTGAGCGCAAAATTGTTCGTATTGTTACCCCCGGCACGCTCACCGACGATGCCCTGCTGCCGGCCAAGGCCGACCGCATCATTGCGGCGCTGTGGGTTACCCGCATTAATCGCACCGAGCGCGCAGGGCTGGCCTGGATGAACCTGGCAAACGGCGACTTCCGCGTGTGTGAATGCACGCCCGACATGCTCGACACCGAACTGCACCGCGTTGATCCTGCCGAGCTGGTGTGTGCCGAAAGCGCCCGGCCCGCGTCGCACGATGGCTTTGCCCTCAGCCCGGTGCCTGACTGGCACTTTGACACCGATGGTGCACGCGATGTACTGCAAAACCATTTCTCGGTCGATACACTGGGTAGCTTCGGCTTAACTGATTTGCCTGCAGCCATGTGTGCAGCGGGTGCCCTGCTGCGCTATGTCAGCCGCACGCAAACACAGTCACTAACGCATATTCATACGATACAGGTCGATCATGCCGGTGAGTACGTGGTCATGGACCCCGTCACCCGAAAAAACCTGGAGCTTACCGAGACCATAAGCGGCGAAGCCAGCCCCACGCTGTTCTCCACGCTGGATCACTGTGAAACCCCCATGGGCAGCCGCTTACTGCGGCGCTGGCTGCATCACCCACTGCGCGACAATCAACCTGCACGTGAGCGCCAACAGGTTATTGCCGCCTTTCTTTCTGCCCCGCCTGACCGTGATGCGCTAAACGCCGAACCATCGCTCGACGTACTGCGCCGCATGCTTGACCGCTGCCCTGATCTTGAACGCATTGCCACGCGCATGGCCATGCGCACCGTACGACCGCGCGAACTGGCAAGCCTGCGCGATGCACTGGCCCAGTTACCCGAGCTCAGCCAGCATCTGAAACAGGCCTTTCCTTCTACACCTCAATTGGCGGGGTTTATTGAACGCATCGATATCGACCCCGCTATTGCCGCGTTGATCCAAGCATCCATCGCCGAAGAACCCGCTCTGCTGATACGCGATGGTGGTGTTGTGGCCACGGGCTACGATGCAGAACTTGATGAGTTACGCCGCCTGGCAAGCGACAGCGGCGACTTCCTGGTCGAACTTGAGGCCCGCGAGCGTGAGCGCACTGGTATACCCACACTGCGTGTTGAGTACAACCGCGTGCATGGGTTTTTCATCGAAGTGTCGCGTGCCCAGGCCGAAAAAGTACCGGCTGAATATCGCCGTCGCCAAACCCTGAAAAACGCCGAGCGTTTCATTACACCTGAACTGAAAACCTGGGAAGACAAAGTGTTGTCTGCCAAGGATCGCAGCCTTAGTCGCGAAAAATGGCTATTCGAGAGCCTGCTTGAACAGTTTGCCGAATATGCCCAGCCTCTTTCGCTGTGCGCTTCGGCGCTGGCATCCATCGATGCTCTGGCTGCGCTTGCCGAGCATGCACGCAGCAATAATTGGGTAGCACCCGAGTTGGTCGACAGCGCCGACATTATGATCGAGGCAGGACGCCACCCGGTGGTTGAACACAGCATCGAGCAGTTCACACCCAATGATTGCGAACTGGGCCCGCAGCGCCGCATGCTGTTAATCACTGGCCCCAATATGGGTGGTAAATCAACCTATATGCGCCAGATTGCGCTCATCGCACTGCTGGCTCGCATCGGCAGTTTTGTGCCGGCGCGCGCGGCGCGCATCGGTCTTATAGATCGCATTTTCACCCGCATAGGTGCTGCTGATGACCTGGCAGGCGGGCGATCCACGTTCATGATGGAAATGACCGAAGCCGCCGCTATTCTGGCCGCCAGCACGCCACAAAGCCTGGTGTTAATGGATGAAATCGGGCGCGGAACATCTACCTATGACGGGCTGGCGCTGGCATGGTCAATCGCTTACCGCCTGCTTACGCATAACCAGGCGCTCACATTGTTTGCCACCCATTACTTTGAAATTACAAGACTGCCCGCCGAATCACCGGCAGCGGCCAACGTGCATCTGGCAGCGGCCGAGTCTTCAGCGGGCATCGTCTTTTTGCATGAGGTTCAGCCGGGCCCGGCCAGCCGCAGCTATGGCATACAGGTTGCACAGCGGGCAGGGATTCCGCCCGCAGTCATACGCCACGCCAGTCGTGAGCTTTCTCGCCTGGAGGCGCAGGGCGCGCCTACGCCCCAGCTTGACCTGTTTGCGGCACCCGCAGCCGAACCGCCTTCTGAGCCAGAGGCCGAGGACGCTGGCATCGACGCCCTCGCCCTGCGTGACGCCTTGGGCGATGTAGACCCCGACCAGCTCAGCCCGCGCGAAGCGCTTGAAGTACTGTACCGGCTACGCAACGAATTTCTTTAGCCTGCAGAAACAAAGCCCCTCCGCACACTTCAGCGGCAAGACGAAGCGGTGCAGAACAACCATAAATAATCTGGAGCCGCCCACGCCATGAAAATCGATCAGCCTCTCACCCTGTTGGGTGGCATTACGCCCAGCCAATTCATGCACGAGTACTGGCAACGCAAGCCACTGGTGATCCGTCAGGCCATCCCTGATTTCAAGCATACCCTGTCTATTGCTGACATCCGCAAGCTGGTACGACGCCAAGAGGTTGAGTCACGGCTGGTCTGGCGTGAAGCGAACGTATGGCAGACGAAGGCAGGCCCACATTCGCGCCTGCCTGCCGCTACCCAGCCTGGCTGGACTTTGCTCGCACAAAATGTAAGCCTTCACGATGACGCCACGGCCGCGCTAATGCATCAGTTTCGCTTTATCTCAGATGCCAGGCTCGACGATGCCACGATCAGCATTGCCACCGACGGCGGTGGCGTAGGCCCGCATTTTGACAGCGCCGATGTTTTCTTGCTGCAAGCGCATGGCACGTGCCGCTGGCGCATCAGCCAGCAAAAAGGCCTATCACTCGAACCCGGTTTGCCTCTCAATATTTTGGCTAATTTCCAGCCCGACGAAGAGTACGTGCTCGAGCCCGGCGATCTGCTTTACCTGCCACCCCATGTGGCACAAGACGGCGTTGCGCTAGGCGACAGCATGACTATCTCTATCGGCTGTCGTGCACCAACCCAGGCCACACTGGCCTGCGGCTTGCTTGAAGCGGCCAACGACCAGATCATGGCCAACCTTGGAGCCCCAAAGGGCATGTATAGCTACCCCGTCATCAAAGGGCCAGAATTATCGGCTACCTATAAAGACCGTGGCATCGCAGCCACCGATGCACCCGCATCCATGCCACAACCGTTGATCGACGCCACACTGGCGGCCATTAACAAAGTACGCTTCGACAGCGCGTTGGCCTCGCGCTTTTTGGGCCAATGGCTAACCGATCTGCCCGAGAATGCCTACTTTGCGCCTGGCGATGACATCCCTGACATTACAGGCGGCTTACCCAAAACCGGCCGGATCACGCTAGACCGCTGCACCCGCATGATGTACCGCGAACGTGAACTGTTTATTAATGGTGAAGTCGCACCCGTCGGGGCCACCAAATCACTGCGTCAGTTGGCAGATGATCGTGAGCTGCCCTGTCATGCCCCGGCGTCGCGGCGGTTGTCTGAAGCAGAGCTGGATACCCTGTTGGCGTGGCTGGACGATGGCTGGGCTCACTATCACGAAGACTAAAAATTTACGCTTAAACAATCAATAATATTTATATATATAATTAGAATTTCTTATATACTTCCTCTAAATATACGGCCAGACGCTATATAGAAATAATAAAGCAGTCGTTCCGTCTGGCCCGTGTCATCCCTAGAATGATCAGATACTTATTCTTTATGAGTGTCCGATGCTTGCTCCTTCTTATCTTCCTCAATCCAAACACACGCTGATTTCCCAGCTGACCGACGGCCTCGAGCCCGGTGCGCTCAGCTGGCTCTCCGGCTATTTTGCCGGTGTTGCACAAGCTCAAGGTGTTCCGCCCTTAACCCAGGATTTGGCGAGCGTCGCAACCACGCCCGAGGCCGCAACGAGCCAACGGCTGACCGTTTTGTACGGCAGCCAGACGGGCAATGCCAAACGTCTTGCCGAGTCACTGGCAGAACGCCTGAGCGATCAGGGCCTGGACGTGCGCCTGGTACGCGCCGACCGATATGCCTCGCGCGAACTCAAAGACGAACGCCTGCTGTACATTGTCATGAGCACGCAAGGGGATGGTGACCCGCCTGACGATGCATTGGCTTTTGTCGAATTTTTGAATAGCCGCCGCGCACCCAAACTACCCCAACTCAAATACGCGGTGCTTGGCCTGGGTGATTCGAGCTACCCCTTCTTCTGTGGCATCGCGCAAAGCCTTGACCAGCGCCTCACCCAACTGGGCGCACAGCGATTGCATGAAACCGGGCTGGCCGATCTGGATATCGACACCGTCGCCTTGCCCTGGCGAGATGCCGCCATCACACTGGCCCGGCAAACGCTAACCCAGACTGAACCTCACAAAGCCAGCATCACCGCCCTGCGCCCGAAAACCGCCGTCGCGACACGCGAACACCCCTATCATGCCGAGCTTTTGCTTAACCAACGCATCACAGGGCGAGACAGCCAAAAAGACACTCGCCACCTGGAGCTTTCACTGGAAGGCAGCCACATCAGCTACCAGCCCGGTGATGCCCTGGGCGTGTGGCCCACACAGTCATTAACGCTGGTTGAGCAGATCATCAAACAGCTTGATCTGGATAAGGACGAACCCATCCCGCTGGGCGACGTCACCCGCCCGCTTGGGGAGTGGCTGCGCCATCACCGCGAACTGACCGTACTGACACGACCATTTCTGACTGCCCATGCACAGCGTTCGGGTAGCACGGAGCTGAGCGCCTTGCTGGAACAGGGCAATGCCGAGGCCTTGCGCGACCTGCTAGAAAACCGGCAATTAATCGATGTACTGCATACCTGGCCAGCCGCCTGGAGCGCCCAGGATCTGGTCGCCGCGCTGCGCCCGCTCACCCCGCGCATGTACTCCATTGCATCCAGTCGGCAGGCCGTTGACGATGAGGTTCACCTGACGCTGGCCCATGTGCATTACACCCGCGAAGATCAAGCGCGCTGGGGCGTCGCCTCGCATTTTCTGGCTGAGCTCGGCGAAGGCGAGACAGTACCGGTATTTGTTGAAGAAAACGATCGTTTTCGGCTGCCCACAGACACTGCACGCGACATCATCATGATTGGCCCAGGAACCGGTATTGCCCCCTTTCGCGCATTCATACAGGAACGCAGTGCCGTGGGCGCGACCGGCCGCAATTGGCTGTTCTTTGGCAACCCCTGTTTCGATAGCGACTTTTTGTACCAGACCGAATGGCAGCGCGCCCTGCAAGAAGGCAGTCTGCACAGGCTAGACGTGGCCTTTTCGCGAGATCAGCCAGAAAAAATCTATGTGCAGCACCGCCTCCAGGAACACGCCCGCGACCTATATGAATGGATACAGGGTGGTGCATATGTGTACGTTTGCGGCGACGCCACGCGCATGGCCAAAGATGTGCAGCAGACACTGCTAAGCATTGCGCAAGCACAAGGCGGGCTTGACGCAGAACAGGCCAAGGCGTGGCTGGATCAACTGGCAGCGCAAGGCCGCTATGCCCGTGACGTTTACTGATCAGGAACACAATGAGCAATACACTTTCCCCACTTGAAGACATCAAGCTAAAAAGCCGGCATCTGCGCGGAACCATCGAAGATGGTCTGGCCAACCCCGTGACCGGTGCCATCAGTGATGATGACACCAAGCTGCTCAAGTTTCATGGCAGTTATATGCAAGACGATCGCGACATCCGTGACGAGCGTCGTCGACAAAAACTTGAGCCAGCCTACGCGTTCATGATCCGTGCGCGCCTGCCGGGCGGCGTGGTCACCCCGCAGCAGTGGCTGGCCTTCGATGACATAGCACGCACTTATGCCTCCAGAGGTCTGCGCATTACGACACGCCAGACGTTTCAATGGCATGGCATCATCAAGCGCCGCCTCAAGGCGACCATGCAAGACATCAACAAAACCATGGCCACCACGATAGCGGCCTGCGGTGATATCAACAGGCAGGTTGTCTGCTCGGTAAACCCCTTGCTATCGAACCAGCACGCCCTGATACAGAAATGGGCGCAAGCACTTTCTGATCACTTTATTCCGCGCACCCGCGCCTATCACGAGATATGGCTCGATGGCGAAAAAATTACCGATGAACCCGAGCACGAGCCTATTTACGGCGACACGTATCTACCGCGCAAATTCAAGATTGGCATCGCCCTGCCCCCCTTTAATGACATTGATGTGTTCGCGCAGGATCTTGGGCTTATTGCCATTACTGAAGAGGGCGTGCTGCAAGGTTTTAACGTTGCCATCGGTGGCGGCATGGGTGCCACGCACGGTGACCCAAGCACCTACCCGCGCCTGGGCAGCCTGATCGGGTTTGTGCCTCCAGAGCAAGTGATAGCAGTTGCCGAGGCTATCGTCACGCTACAGCGCGACCACGGCAATCGCGTGGAGCGTCAGCACGCGCGTCTTAAGTACACGATCGACAACAAAGGACTGGACTGGTTTGCGGAGCAGATCGAAGCCCGTTCAGGCACTACGCTGCAAGCGTTGCGCCCGTATCACTTCGAGCATAATGGCGATCGTTACGGCTGGCATCAAGGCGAAGATAGTCAGTGGCACCTGGGCCTATATATTGATTCAGGCCGGCTGTGGGACACTGAAGAAAGCCGGCTACAAACAGGGGTGCGCGAGATCGCCAAAATACTCAAGGGCGAGTTTCGCATGACCTGTAATCAAAACCTGGTCATTGCCAATGTGCACGCGCAAGACCGCGATACTATCGACAGCCTGGTGCACGACTATGGGCTGGACGGTTATAAATCTTACAGCGGCATACGTCGTTTCAGCATAGCCTGCGTCGCCCTGCCCACTTGCGGCTTGGCCATGGCAGAAAGTGAGCGCTATGCGCCTGTGTTACTGCCAAAACTCGAATCTATGCTTGATCGCCACGGCCTGCTGCATGAGCCCATTGTGTTGCGAATTTCTGGTTGCCCAAATGGGTGTTCACGCCCTTATCTGGGAGAGATCGCATTGGTGGGCCGCGCAATCGGGCGCTACGACCTGCGACTGGGTGCCGACTTTACGGGCGAGCGGCTCAATACCTTGTATCGTGAAAATGTGGACGAAGTCGGTATTTTGGAGGCACTTGATACGCTTTTTGAAAAATGGGCTTCAGAGCGCCAACGTGACGAAAAGTTTGGTGATTTCCTCATCCGCCATGGCACACTTGCTGCACCTTCGCAGCAACTTATACCTATTGTGCTCGACCGAAACGCTACACACATGCCGCGCGTTGTGGCACGAAGTTAAACAAGACATCCGCCTTCCTAGCCTGAAGGCTTACCTGCACTGCGGTGAAGAAACCCAACGGCCCGACCGGAAGGCTTCACCAAACAACCGCCTTACAAACTATCATGAAACTATTCCCCCTATTTGCCGATCTACGCGGCCGGCGCGTCCTGGTGGTTGGCGGTGGTGCCGTCGCCGAGCGCAAAGTCAAAAGCCTGCTTTCCTCAGAAGCACGCGTGACTGTGGGTTCACCCACGCTGACCGACACCTTGCGCACCCATGCACAACAGCATCAAATCGATTACGTCGAAGGCTACTTCGAACCAAAATGGCTTGAAGCCGCATGGCTGGTGATTGCGGCCACCGATGATCGTGAACTTAACTGCCGCATCGCGGCACTTGCCTCCGACCGCCGAGTGTTTATCAATGTGGTCGACGACCCCGCGCTGTCGACATTTCAGGTGCCCTCCATCGTTGACCGTGCACCACTCACCATTGCCATATCATCAGCAGGCCATGCACCGGTGCTGGCGCGCCGGGTGCGCGAACGCATCGAAAGCCTGTTCGATCACAGCATAGGCGCTTTGGCCTCGCTAGCGGCGCGTTACCGGCCGTCTATCCGCAAAGCCCGGCCCGATCTGCGCCAACGCCGCGAATTTTACGACTGGCTGCTCGATGGGCCTGTAAGTGCAGCCTTGCGCCAGCAGCAACCGCAACAGGCAGAGCAGCTGCTTATGACGGCCCTATCTGAACCACTGGCATCACCGCAAGGCCGCGTAATACTGGTAGGCGCCGGCCCCGGTGACCCTGGTCTGTTAACCTTGAACGCCTTGCGCGCGCTCAACGAGGCGGATGTCATTTTGCATGATCGCCTGGTGAGCCCGGCGATTCTGGACCTTGCCAGACGCGACGCCGTACAGATAGAGGTGGGCAAAAACCCCGGCGAAAACCATGATCACACTCAGGCTCGCATTCATGCTTTGATGCTAAACCATGCCCGCCAAGGCCAGCTCGTGGTCAGGGTAAAAGGTGGCGACGCCTTCGTGTTTGGGCGTGGCGGTGAAGAACTGGAGTTTTTGCGTGAGCACGATGTGCCCTACGAAGTTGTGCCCGGCGTGACCGCCGCGCTGGCTTGTGCAGCCTATGCAGGCATACCCCTGACACATCGCGATTACGCCCAGTCTGTACGGCTGGCCACCGCCCATTGCCGCCAGGACACTCTGCCCGACGAACTGGCCTCAATGCTGCACGAAAAACAGACACTTGCGTTTTACATGGCCGTAAGCCAGCTTGAATGGCTGGAGCAAGCGCTGCTAAAGCACGGAAAACCAGGCGACACACCATTTGCCATTATCGAAAATGGCACACGCCCTGAGCAACGCGTATTGCACGGCAACCTTGAAGGAATGGCCGGTGCCGCCCGCGAGCACAAAATTGTGTCGCCCGCCATGGTGCTGATAGGAGAAGTTACGGCACTGGCACCCAAACTTGAATGGTTTGGTACCCGTGCCGCAGCAGGTGAAGCAGACCTGCTGCATGAGCCAGGCTCACGCAGCGAGGCCGACAGCCTTATTGCATGTGCGTAACCAGCACCGACATAATACGGCGGGCCGTGTCATCAGACTGAGGCTGCCCTTTATCGTCAAGCACTGACACCAGGGTGTTGCCGCCCTGGTCGCCGACGTGAATACGGTAAGTTGCCGCTTCAGCTGTATTTTTGCCACCAAACAGACGACCGATAAAGTTTTGCTGTTCGATTTTTTGACCAGAATCGCTGTCGAGATAACGTACGTAGTAGTCACCCGTTGAACGATCACGGTCTGTCACTTGGAAGCGTGCCGAATCTATAGCCACGCCAACACGACGCCACGCACGGTCAAAGGGCTCATTGAGCGAAATGGTGGCCTGATCGCCTGCCAGCTTAACTGCCTGCACCGCGTTAGGATCTTGTTCAGCTTGCGCTACCAGCGTCTGGGCGCGTTTTACATCAGTACCCAGATACACCACCAAACGTGCCAACATGGCAGCATTCAGGCCCGGATCTTCTTTGCCAAACACCCATTTGAATGTTGCACCATCAGGCGTGGGTGTTTCAACCATTTGTTGATGGCTAATGTACACCTCGGTTTTGCCGTTGACGCGCTCAAGACGAGTACGGAAGCGCTCACGCTCGCCGCTGTCAAAGACCTGATCCAAAACAAAACCCAGTGCACTTCGAATCCAGCCCTCAGGAATTTTGGCGCGGTTTTCGGCCCAGTCGGTTTCCATCAAGCCAGCTTTTGGATCTTGCGACTGTATGGTAAAGCCCTGATCGCCCCAGAAGTCGATCACTTTGGCATATACCG
Source organism: Alcaligenaceae bacterium (assembly GCA_013416395.1). GTDB lineage: Bacteria > Pseudomonadota > Gammaproteobacteria > Burkholderiales > Burkholderiaceae_B > Allopusillimonas. Next base: position 84,622 of record JACCEP010000014.1, on the reverse strand, counting down.
CTTCGGCTGACTGATCAACGACCAGCCAACGCAGATCGCCATCGCGCATAACCGAGATGCCCGAACTTTGTGGCAACACACGGTCGCGATCGCTAATGCCTTGCTGCGCCTGTTGATTTTGTGCGTAATCGCTGAATGTTGCGGTACCTTCTGGTGCCTTGTAGCGTGCATCCTGGTTGGCCTGAGTCAGGTCAGGTGGAATGCTGAGAGGGTCGCCACGAACCGTGCTTTTGTAATCGACCGCTTCTTCACCGCCCGTAAGCTGGTTGAATGTGGAGCAACCTGACATCAACAGGAAGCTTAGCCCCACGGCCATGCTCGCGTAGTGTTTCTTCATGCGCGTAGTCACCATTTAAATTAAGCCTGCATCGTTCAACGAGGCGCGCACCAAATCATGGTACTGCTCGCTCAGAGGTGTTAAGGGTAAGCGATAGCCAAGTTGGGTAAGGCCTAGCTGGGCCACTGCCCATTTGACGGGTATAGGGTTGGCTTCGACAAAAAGCACTTTGTTCAGCTGCGCCAACTGCGCGTTGAGCTTACGTACCCGCAGCGCATCGCCTGCGATGGCCGCCATGCACATGTCATGCATGAGACGGGGAGCGACGTTGGCAGTTACCGAGATGTTGCCGTGGCCGCCCAACAGCATGAGGGCGGCAGCCGTAGGGTCGTCACCGCTAAATACCTGGAAGCTTTCGGGCACATCACGCAACAACAATACACAACGGCCCATGTCGCCTGTAGCTTCTTTAATGCCAACAATGCCAGGCACCTGCGCCAGCCTTACAACGGTATCGTGAGCCATGTCGGCAACCGTGCGGCCCGGTACGTTGTACAGAACCATCGGCAGCTCAACGGCTTCGGCAATGGTACGAAAATGCTGATACAGGCCCTCTTGGGTGGGCTTGTTGTAGTAAGGAACCACAGAAAGACCCGCCTGGGCACCCACCTCAAGCGCATGGCGCGAAAGATCTATAGCCTCTGATGTGGAATTGCCGCCCACACCAGCGATAACCGGCAGGCGCCCGGCCGCATGCTCGACCGCAACGCGGATAAGTTCTGCATGCTCATCGACATCGACCGTAGGCGACTCACCCGTTGTGCCCACAACTACCAGGCCGTCGGTGCCTTCGGCAACATGCCAGTCGATAAGTTTTCGGTAGGCCTCGAAATCCAGGGTGCCATCGGGGTGCATTGGCGTAATGAGCGCCACAAGGCTTCCGCGAAACGTTGGAATGGCCGAATCCGTACTTGTTGACATGATAGGAATAATCTCCGTGAACTCACCGCGTGGGTGACTGCGCCTGAAAGGCCTAAATAATAATGTGAATCGGGTGGTTGGTCAGCTAACATGCAAGTTTACCGGATTCGTGGCCGTATTTATAAAAACCAGCCAACCACCAGCTGTCCGAGAGCCAGGAAAGGCTGCAATATGACCCACAAAGCCCCCGTAACCATAAGAACAATGACGATCAGCAGGCCATAAGGCTCAATACGGGAATACTGCCATGCCATGCGCGCGGGCAGCAAGCTGAACACAATACGGCCACCGTCCAGCGGCGGCAGGGGCACAAGGTTGAGCGCCATAAGAATAAGGTTGACCTGTATGCCGGCGATGCTCATCTGCACCCAGAATTCGCCCTGTGTGGCACCTGCTTCTGAAAGCAGACGCAGGCCGACCGCCCAGATAACCGCCATGATCAAGTTGGACGCAGGGCCCGCCAAGGCAACCCACAGCATATCGCGCTTGGGTCGGCGCAGCCGGCTCCAGTCGACCGGTACCGGCTTGGCCCAACCGAACAGCAAGCCGCCGCCACCCATAAACTTGGTGGCAAACAGCAGCACCAGAGGCACAACAATCGTGCCGACGGGGTCTATATGGCGTATTGGGTTAAGGCTAATGCGGCCAGCCTCGTAGGCCGTGGGGTCGCCAAACATGCGTGCAATATAGCCGTGGGCGGCCTCATGCAGCGTAATACCAAAGAGTACAGGCAGAGCGTAAACGGCAATTGTTTGTATCAGAGAATCCATAGGGGCTCGAAATTGCCACTACGACTGCAGCGGCCAGAAGGATAAGGCTGCAGCCTGGGGAAAAAGTTCGTCAATCGAGCCCTAAAGCGGAAAGATCGCCCAGACCGCGGCGTACGACTTCGGGTGCCGGGCCCGTCAAATCGATAACAGTGGTCGACATGAGTGGACATGCTCCGCCATCAATAACCGCCGCCAGCTCGTTGCCATAGCGTTCGAAAATGGCCTGGGCGTCGTTCAGGGCATCTTCTTCGCCCTGAGGGATAAGCGTGGTGGACATCAAGGGAGACCCTGCCGCCTCGATAAGCGCCAGCGTGACGCGATGATTGGGCACGCGGATACCTATGGTTTTACGGGATGGGTGGGACACGCGGCGAGGCACCTCTTTTGTTGCCTCGAGAATGAAGGTCCAGGGCCCTGGGGTGGCCATTTTGAGAAATCGGTACTGTCGGTTGTCTACCCGCGCAAAATGACCAATTTCGGCCAGATCGCGGCACAGCAGCGTAAGATGATGGCGATCATCAAGACCACGCAGCCTGCGCAACGCGTCGGCTGCCTGCTTGTCGTCAAGACGCGCCACAACGGCATAGCTGGAATCGGTAGGCACGGCGACCAGCGCGCCATCGGCTAGCAGCTGACCAGCCTGCTTGAGCAGGCGGGATTGCGGGTTTTCGGGATGTACAACGAATAGTTGGGCCATTTAACGTATCCTAACACTTTTATAAGGCAAGTTTACGGGTCAAACATCGCGCAGGCAAATAGAATAAGCCCTGCAACCCGTGCCGACCAGCTCTTTGTTAACGGCAGTCGGCGTTCGCTAACCCTTTCATACTACAGCCTGCGAGATCATCATGCGTCTGGACAACTCACGCGAAAGCTCAAACATCGAAGACCGCCGAGGCCGCCGCATGCGTCTGGGTGGGCGCGGCGGCAAGATAGGCCTGGGCACCATCGTGCTGGCACTGGTTGCCATGTACTTTGGCATTGACCCCAGCGTTGTTCTGCAAAATGCCACGGATCCGGGCAGCAGCTACGTCAGCGAAGAAGGCCAGCCGCCCCAGGCAACAGCCGAAAGTCAGTTTGTTGCCAAGGTGCTTGCCGAAACCGAAGACACCTGGACTGCCATCTTTAACGAAAAGGGTTGGGGAACCTACCCAGCGCCAAAGCTGGTACTGTTTAACGGCGCCACACCCACCGCCTGTGGCACGGGGCAATCGGCAATGGGCCCGTTCTATTGCCCTGCAGACAGCAAGGTATACCTGGATCTCAGCTTCTTCCAGCAAATGGAACAACAGCTGAACTCACCGGGCGACTTTGCCCGCGCCTATGTAATAGCCCACGAAGTTGCCCACCACGTACAGCACGTACTCGGCATAACCGATCAAATTGAACACGCCCGTCAGCGCAGCGGTGGTTCAGCGGCCAACCAGCTCTCAGTTCGTACCGAGCTTCAGGCAGATTGCCTGGCAGGCGTATGGGGCAAGTATTCTGACTCGCAGCGCAACATTCTCGAAGCCGGCGACATTGAGGAAGCCCTCAACGCCGCCTCCGCCATTGGTGACGATAGGCTTCAAAAAAAGGCACAAGGGTATGTTGTTCCCGACTCATTCACCCATGGCAGCTCTGCCCAGCGCGTACGCTGGTTCAAGCAAGGCTTTGAGAGCGGCGACCCCGCACGTTGCGATACCTTCGGCGCATCAACCCTCTAATTAGTAAGGGCTGTGCATGCGCCGGGCAACCGCTATTGCGTCCTCATGCCACCCTGGTTTTGCATACCACCTTGGTTTTGCATGCCAGAGTGATTCTCAATGGGCGCACTGCCGGGCATAGACTGATGGTTGCCCATGCCCGGCACGGTATAACCCGATTGCCCCCCCGAGGGCTGCGCGCCCTGCTGGCTATATGAGCCTGGTGCTGAGTTCGCGGGTATCTGGGTTTCCGTAATGGTGAGCGTCGGCTGAATATCAATTTTCTGCGCCCTGATCCATGCCTGGTGCTGGGATTCTGTTTCATGTGCTTGCACGACTGCTATGGGGGTAATGATTAGCACTGAACACAGTAGAGTTTTATTAAGAATTTTCACGGTAACAGCTCCTTGGTTATTAAGATCGCTGAATATTCATCGTAGATGAAACAAAACAGGCTGTGAGCCGGAAAACGTATCTATTCGTGACAGCCTCCCCCCAAACCAATCAAAAAATCCGGGTTATCCCTAGGACGATCCATATCATCCAAATGTGAGTGTCACAGCTCGTTGCAGTTTTCACGGGCCATAAGCCAATAACAAGCGCGGTTAGCGTTGGCAAAGGCGTTTAACCCGCTTCTTCATGGCTGGCCTTCAACCCGGCTAATTTAACAAAACCCGCCCAGCAAAGACGGTCAGCAATTTTCATGCTAGAATTCTGCTCTCAGTTGTTAGCTTAGTGCTCTCCAGAAAAAATGATACACTTTCTGGTTAAAGCTTAACTTCAGTGGTGGCCGTAGCTCAGTTGGTAGAGTCCCGGATTGTGATTCCGGTTGTCGTGGGTTCGAGCCCCATCGGTCACCCCACCAAACACTTAAGTTTTGAGTCTTACTCAAAACCCAAAAATGGTGACATGTCCACATAATGGTGACACGCTCCGCAAACCAGCCCGCCTCGTGCGGGCTTTTTTGTGTCTGCAATATGGTAGCCGAAGCACCGGGCAAATTCAGCGTCCAACTGAGTGCCAGCCACTCAGAAACACATACAATAGATACATAATGGAAACCCATTTCAACAGTCCCGCCTTGGGACTAAAATCAATCTATGCGTGTGATAGCGATCAGCACTTTAGTCAATTTTGGGAAAGCCATCCCGACGCAGAACACCCAATCAAAGCCTGGGTAGATGAAGTAAGACTGGCTCAATGGACGCAGCCGTGGGATATCAAAGCCCAATACCGAAACGCCAGCATTCTTAAGAATCGAAGGGTCGTATTCAATATTAAAGGCAACGACTATCGCATCGTCGCAGCAATTGCCTACCGTCTCGGCATCGTCTATGTAAAGTTCATCGGCACACATGCCGTGTATGACAGCATCGATGCAGAAACTATAGAAATGGAGTAAAGCATGGAAATCCGCCCAATCCACAATGAAGCCGACTACAGACGCACCTTGAAAGAGGTGTCGCGTCTCATGGATCATGATCCTGATATAGGCACTCCAGAGGGCGATCGTCTTGATGTACTCGTCACGCTTGTCCAGGCTTATGAAACAAAACACTTTCCCATTGAATCACCTGATCCCATCGAGGCTATCAAGTTTCGGATGGAACAGGCTGGCCTGACTGCAAAAGACCTGGAGCCCATGATAGGCCAGCGCAACAGGGTGTACGAAATATTAAATGGCAAACGTGCCCTGACCCTACCTATGATTTGGAAATTGCATCAAGAGCTTGGCATCCCGGCCGAAAGCCTGATACGTCCATATACCCTTGCTTAAGCAAAGCATAAGTTGGCGCCAACGCGTAGCTGAATCAGCCCAAATTAAATTGCAGCCCTGCAAAGCCAAATATTCTCGTTTAACGTCATGTTCAATAGTTAACACCCTGTCCATCCTCAACGGCGAAACGACTGCCCACCCTTAGCTGTAGCTCCTCGTGGGGGCTTTGTGTATTTACCCCACCCTAAGCGATATCATTACAGGCATGACAACTAATCAAACTTGCCCATCCTGGTCTGACGCACCACCCGGGTGGAACTGGCTCGCCCAGGATGAAGACGGGCGCTGGTTCTGGTACCGGGTTCAACCCGTACTGGGGGCCGGAGGCGGCATATGGCGGTCGCCATCACGAGCGCAGCAATTCGCCTGCCAAGGCCAGCCCAACAGCAACTGGTTTGACACGTTAAGCGAACGCCCTACTCAGGCATCCTGACGCGTCGTCATCTAACCGATATACTTAACGCTTACCATTCATCTGACGGGCCCCATAGGCCCGCCCACCCCTCTGCTTAAAAATACAAATATGCTCGACATGGGTTCGCTAAAATCGCTGGCTGAAGCGTATTGGCCGCACCTGGCCTTTATATTGGGCCTGGCTGCTGGCGGAACCGCCGCCGTGCATGCGGCAATGACCAAACACGATGTACGAGCGGCAATCGGCTGGGTAGGTATTTGCCTGATGTCACCGCTGGTTGGGCCATTTTTTTACCTTATCGCCGGCATTAACCGGGTACGCCAAGAGCACATTTCAGAAGAACGCAACCGCAGCCTGCAAGATTACTTCGCTAACCCTGATCTGCCCGAAGCAGATATCGGCGATTTGGGTGCGCCGCAGTTTACATCCTTGCGGGTATTGGGCGATCGGGTCAGCCGCTTCCCGCTGCGCGACGACAACCGCATACAGATTTTGCGTGGTGGCGACGAGGCCTACCCTGCAATGATCGAAGCCATCGAACAAGCCCAGAAATCGGTTGCGCTGCAAAGTTATATCTTTGACAACGACAGGGCCGGAAAAGCTTTCGTTGACGCGCTAAGCCGCGCCCACGAGCGCGGCGTCGAAATACGTGTACTTATTGACGCCGTCGGGTCAAAGTACTCGCACCCGCCCATTATCCGGCTGTTGCGCAAACAAGGCATACCCTGCGCCCTGTTTATGACCAACCCGCTGGGCTTTATGCGCATGCCCTACGCAAACCTGCGCAGCCACCGAAAAATACTGGTTATTGACGGTTGCACCGCGTTTACGGGCGGGATGAACATTCGCGAAGGCTTTGTCACCGACTACGCCGGCGAAGATACGACCATTGATACGCATTTTCGGGTTGATGGGCCAGTGGTGCTGCAATTGGTGGCTGTTTTTGCACACGACTGGGCGTACACCACCAAAGAAATACTTCCGTATCAAACTTGGTCGTGCGACGCCTGGCGTGTACCAGGCCCCTGCGCGCCCGCACGCTGCATACGCTCAGGCCCAGACCGATACCTTGTCGGCACGCACAACATGCTGCTGGGTGCCCTGGCTGTGGCGCAAAAACATATACGCATTCAGTCGCCCTATTTTTTGCCTGATCAAGTGCTAATGGGTGCCATCAATACGGCGGCAAGGCGCGGCATTATCGTTGACATCGTCATACCCGGGCGCAACAACCTACGTCTTATCAATTACGCCATGACGGCGCAATTAGATCAAATCATACGCACAGGCTGCAGGGTGTGGCGCTCGCGTGGAAACTTCAACCATTCCAAACTCATCACCATCGACGGCGCATGGTCTTACGTGGGCTCTTCAAACCTTGACCCTCGCAGCCTGCGGCTAAACTTTGAGCTTGATATGGAAATCTACAGCCGCGAAACCGCCGGCGAAATCGAAAGGCTGATCGACCACGAAATTGAAAACGCCACACTGGTCTCGCTTGAAAGCCTCGCCGCCACGCCGTTTCGAAAACGTCTGCGCAACCGTATTATCTGGCTGGCCAGCCCTTATCTGTAAAACGGGCTGGCCTCGCCATTTGCTAGCTGTTACTTGCTAGCTGTTACTTGCTAGCTGTTACTTGCTAGTTGCTAGCTGCTAGCTGCTACCTGCTACTAGCTAGTTGCTACTTGCTGCTTGCCACCTGCCTTCTGGCATCCGGCATCCGGCATCTGCAAGGATTAAATCGCCGGCCCCATTACCAGCTCGGGCAATCCCGTCACAATCTCGGGAAAGATGCAGAGCAACACAATGGCCAGCATCATTACCAGCACATAGGGCACTGCGCCCAGCAGTATGTCTCGAGTTGGTATGTCGGGCGCTATCGAGTTGATCACAAAAAGGTTGAGCCCCACAGGTGGGGTAATTAGCCCGATTTCCATATTTATGGTCAATACAACAGCAAACCAGTATGGGTCAAAACCTGCCTGCGTAATAATCGGAAAGAGCAAAGGCGCGGCCATGACAATGATTGCTACCGGCGGCAAAAACATGCCGGCCACCAGTAAAAACACGTTTATAACCAGCATGAGCATCCAGGGGTTGATGTCCAGCGCCCCAATCGTCTCCGCCAGGCTTTGCGTGATGTAAAGCGATGACAAGGCAAAGGCAAACAGTTCTGCCGATGCCATAATCATCATGATCATGACGCTCTCGCGCATGGCAGAGCCAAATATGCCGGTAAAGTCGCGGATACGCACAAGGCGATATACCACCACCACAACCAACAGCGTCAGCATCGCGCCAGCACCTGCCGCCTCAGACGGTGTCGCAACACCCCCGTACAACACAAACAGCATGCCCAAAATAATAAGCAGCAGCGGCAGCACGCGTGGCAACGTGGCCAGCTTGTCTTTCAGGGTGTAATGCAGCGAATCAACCCTGAAATGAAACCCCTTGCGTTTGGCGTCAAACAGCGACCAAGCCATAAACATGACGACCAGCATAATGCCCGGCACCACACCCGCCAGAAACAATCTGCCTATCGATGTCTGGGTGGCTATGCCATACACAATCATGGTGACAGAAGGAGGAATCAAAATACCCAGCGTACCGCCTGCCGCAATGGAGCCCGTGGCGACAGAATTGGGATAGCCTCGCTTGACCATCTCGGGGATACCCATTTTGCCGATGGCTGCGCAGGTAGCAGGACTAGACCCTGTCATGCCTGAAAATATGGCACAGGCGCCAATATTGGACAGCACCAGGCCACCGGGCACCTTGTAAAGCCATCGATCCAGGGCCTTGTACAAATCGCCACCCGCTGGCGTTCCGGCAACAATGGCACCCATCAACACAAACATGGGTATGGCCACATAAGCCAGGTTGGCAATGCCGGCAAACATGGTTTCCGTAAGCACGTAGATCACGTCAAACCCCATGTCAAAAAACAGACCGGTCACGGCCGCCAACCCAAGTGCAAACGCGATGGGCATGCCCGTGCCCAGCAATAGGCACAGGCCCACAATCATTGAAATACCCGCAAGAGTTGGGCTCATGTTTGATCTCCAGCCAACTTGGCAAATTCAGCCGTGTATTGCAGGCACAGCAACAGCAGCCCCACAAACATGGGGGAAAGCGGCATCCATAGCGGCACGGCCGCCACACTAGGCGTGGTCCAACCGCCTTCGATGGCCTCGAGAAGATGAATGGCGGTTGCGACCGACATAATGGCGCAAAACACAAAACCGAATACTGCGCCAATCCATTCCAATTTTCGTCGAATCTTGGGCTTAACCAGCAACTGGATGACGTCAACGCCCACATGGCCTTTTTTCAGCAAGACATACGGCGCACCCAGAAAAATGGCCGCAGTGGCACTAAACACCACAGCTTCCGTCTGCCATACCGTGGCAGCACGAAGCACATAGCGCATGACGATCATTTCGCACACAACAACCATGGCAGCGATCAGCAGCAGCGCTGACAACACGCCGCAGGCGCGTGACAACATCTCGACCAACGCGATATATCGTCGAGTCATGAAACATCCTTGTCAGAAAGTGACGGCAAGGTCGGCCGTCCATCATGCAAAACTTCTTGCTGGACGGCCGGGTTTACGGAACCGCGTTATTGAACGGCCAATGCTTTCTTCAGCAACTCGTCGCCGCCCTTCACCTTCTCGGCAAAGTTCTTGTAGGAAGACGCCTTGGCGACTTCCATCCATGCATCAAAGTCGTCTTTGCTCATGGAAACGACCTCGACGTTCGCCTTCTTGAACGTATCGATCATTTTCTGCTCACCTTTGCGCGACTCACCAACGAAATACGCTTCGGCTTTGCTACCAGCGGCCATAATGGCATCGCGCTGTTCGGGGGTGAGTTTGTCAAACACCTTCTTTGACATGATCACGGGCTCGTACATAAACCAGAGTGCATTGTCGCCAGGCGCCGTCAGGCACTTCACCTGTTCGTACAGCCGGTATGAAACAAAACTGTCGTTGGACGTATTGGTGGCATCAAGCACGCCCGTCTGCATGGCCGTATAGATTTCAGACGAAGGCATGGATGAAATCGATGCCCCCGCTGCCGACAGCATCTGCTCAAAGGCGGGGCCTGCAGCACGGATCACCTGGCCCTTGATGGTGTCAGGGCTGGTAATGCAGTGCTCCTTCGACGCAAAGCCACCTGCCAGCCAGGCGTCAGCGATCACGACCGCACCCTTGTCCTCAATAATCTGCTTTATCTCCTTCATAAAGTCAGACTTGTTCAGACGTTGGGCATGGTCATAATTCCGTACCAGCCCGGGCATGAGTGTTGCCGAAAACTGTGGCACGCGCCCAGAGGCATAATCAAGCGGGAACGCTGACATATCCAGCTGACCGCGCGTGATGGCGCCCCACTGCTCGGTGGCCTTGTACAACGAAGAAGATGGGAAAACCTGTATCTTCAGACCGACGTTGGCGGCCCCCACATCGCGCGCGATCATCTGCACCATTTCGTCGCGCGGGTCACCCTGCCCGCCCGGAAACTGATGTGAAGCGCGCAGGGTTGTCTCCGCGCTCGCTACTCCTGATGCCGCTCCCACGGCGATCAACATTGCAGCCGCAACTGCATTACGTAAAAGACTCTGCATGGTTGTCTCCTTGATTTATAAGAATAATGACTGCTTTTACTGCCGGGTTACTGCTTTATCGTTTTGGTTGTACTAAGTTGATTCCTTGCTAGAGAAGTGATGGCAAGCGCCTCCGTCAGGGTGTTTAGATGCATGCTTCAGACATTTTTGTAGTGATCACGCAGCACATTTTTCTGAACCTTACCCATGGTGTTGCGCACCAACTGATCAACAAAGTAAATATGTTTGGGCACCTTAAAATTGGCCAGACTGGCTTTCAAGCTGACCAACATGGCGTCGGCATCCAGCGTCTGGCCTTCACGCGGTACCACGACCGCCACAACAGCCTCACCAAAATCGGGGTGTGGCACGCCAATAACCGCTGACTCATTAACGCCGGGCAACGCGTCAATGACCAGCTCGATTTCCTTGGGGTAAACATTAAAGCCACCCGAAATAATCAAGTCTTTGCTGCGCCCCACGATAGACACATAATCATCAGGGATGCCGTCACCGCCAAACTTGCCCACATCGCCAGTTTTAAACCAGCCATCTGCTGTGAACTCTTCACGCGTTTTTTCAGGCATGCGCCAGTAGCCCGAAAAAACATTGGGGCCACGCACCTGCACATTACCAATTTCACCCACGGCAATGGCTTGCCCCTCGTCATCAACCACGCGCACCGATACACCGGGTAACGCCTTGCCCACTGTGCCGCCCCGTCGCTCGCCATCTGCCGGGTGAAAGGGGTTGGACGTGAGCATAATGGTTTCGCTCATGCCATAGCGTTCAAGTATGGTGTGCCCCGTACGCTCACGAAACGCGATAAAGGTTTCATCAAGCAAAGGTGCCGACCCCGAAATAAACAGGCGCATGTCTTTGCATACCTCGCGTGTAAAACGCTGATCGGCCAGCAGACGTACGTAATAGGTAGGCACGCCCATCATCACAGTGCTTTGCGGCAAATACTTTAATGCCTGGTCAATATCAAGCCGAGGCAGCCAGATCATTTTTGCTCCGGCCAGCAACGCGCCATGCGATGCGACGAACAGACCGTGCACGTGAAAAATCGGCAACATATGCAGCAGCACATCGTCGGCACGCCACCCCCAATACGTGTGAAGCACTTGCGCATTGGAAGAAAGATTTTGGTGTGTCAGCATGGCCCCCTTGCTGCGCCCTGTCGTACCAGAGGTATACAAAATGGCGGCAAGGTCATCGGGCTGATTTTGTACGGTACTGAACGCCGTACCCTGGCTGGAGGCCACCACAGCAAGGCTGCCGCTGCCGTCAGCATCCAAGGTAAACACATGAGGGGTGTTTGTTTTGACTGCCAGCTCGCCGATCCACCCCTGGTTTTTGCTGTCACACACCACCACAGAGGGCTCGGCATCCGTCAAAAAGTACTCAACCTCACCCGCCTTATACGCGGTGTTCAGCGGAAGATAAACCAGCCCTGCCCTGACCGTGGCAAGGTACAGCATCAACGCTTCTGGTGACTTTTCCACCTGCACTGCAACACGCGCCCCTGCCGGCAAATTAAGCGCCTGCAGCAGGTTAGCAATTCGGCCGCTCATCTCATCAATATCTGACCAGCTATATTGCCTGTCAGGTGTTTCGATCGCGACTTTGGCATGATCCTCGGGAAACCCCGTTGCCAGAATGGCGTAAAGGTTGGCATTCGTGCCCACATCAATCTCCTGTAAATACGGGGGGTCGACCAGCAAGAAAGGCTTCCACGCCTTCCCGGTGATCACTTGTTTCTGCATAATCAAATAAAGTGTTCAGCGCAGCCTCGCTGAGCGGATCAGGTGCCGCACTCAAAAGCGCCACTGTCTTTTTATTGATTCGGGCTGCCTGCGGCGCGCCGTGTTCAAGGCGCCGGGCACAGCGCAATACATCTGCTGCAACGTCGTCATCAGGCATGATGCGGGTAAGCAAGCCCTTGGCCATGGCTTCATCGGCACCAAACACACGCCCTTCCAGCAAAATTTCTAACGTGATAGCCCGCCCCACGAGCGCGAGCAACCCGCGCATTTCATCAGGCGCCATCGGAAAACCCAGTCGGTTAATGGGCACACCAAAGCGCGCAGAGCGGCCCGCAATACGCAGATCACATTGGCTGGCCAGCTCAAGCCCACCCCCAACGCAAACCCCTTCAATCTGTGCCACCACGGGGTGAGGACAGCGCGCAACGGCTGCCAGTGCTGGCGCCAGAATGCGCGTGTGGTAATTGATGACACCTGCCTTGTCAGCACGCTGGTGCGGAAACTCGGAAATATCGGCACCCGCCGCAAAGTTGCCGCCATCACCACGCAAAACAACGCAGCGTATATGGTCTTGCTCTGCCAGCTGGGTAAAAATCTGACCGATCGATTGCCACATGGCCACCGTGATGGCATTGAGGCGGCCCGGGTGAGATAAGGTCACAAGCGCGACCGCGCCGTCGACCTCAAGGTGAACCTTACTTACGGAAGATGTTGTAGGTGAAGTCATAGCCATCGCATGTTGCGCCCTACTCGAGGTTTGCCTGCGGCAAGCTGCGCCAGGTTGTCATCAAGCTCGTCAAGCTCATAGAGATAATTGGCCATAATTCCACACGACTGAGAGACGCCTTTTAACGAGTTGTCTGCCGACCAGTTAAGCCGCTCAATGCGCGCACCATTGCCCAAGTGAAAGCGTGCCACCGGATCAAGCGGGTGCCCGTCTTTCATAGACTTCAAATAATGAAATGCCATGCGCAGACCGGAGCGTCGCACAGCATCAGAAGCCTGTTGCCCGGCGGCTGCCTGTAAACGCTCTACCCACTTCTTGCCAGCCTCTGCATCGTCCAGCGCCTCTTGTCTGTCGCCTTTTTCGTGCAACAGCGGTTGCAGCGCCTTGCCATCTTGCTTGGACAGCCACGCCACAAAACCAGGAATCGGCGAAAGCGTGGCAAACGATTTAAGCTTGGGCAGTTCACGCAGCAACTCGTCCACGACACGCTTGAGCAAAAAATTGCCAAAACTGATGCCACGCAAGCCCGGCTGAGTATTCGATATGGAATAAAAAATGGCCCAGCGCGCATTCTGCGGATCGTCGGCCGGCACCAGCGGGTCAAGCAAAACCTGCACATCACCCGCCATATCAGCCGCAAAGGCGACCTCAACAAAGATTAGCGGCACACCCCGCATACGCGGATGAAAAAACGCATAGCAACGCCTGTCGGCGGCTACGCGGTGCTTGAGCTCTTCCCACGACCGGATCTCATGAACCGCCTCATACTGAATGAGTTTTTCGAGCAGCGAGGCGGGAGAATCCCAGTTAATAGGCTGCAGTTCAAGCATGCCCACATCAAACCAGCTGGACAACAGATTGCCCAGCTCGCCCTCTAGCGTTGCCAAACCTGCCACCTGATTTCGCCAACGCAGCATGTCAGCCCGCAAGTCGACCAGCAAACGCAAGTTGTCAGCCTGGGCGTAAAGCCGCCGAAACAACCGCAGCCCCTGCTCGCCCCGGGGTTCAAGCTCTGCACTGGCCTGGGCCAGCCCCGCCAGCATGGTGCGCCTAAGGTCGCCCTCACCAGCCAGGTAGCGCTCACCCCATTGCTTGGCAAACCTGTTGGCTGCCACATCCGTGAGTCGGGCGGTAAATAGGGGCCGAATTTCTGCAATATCGCCACTGTGGTCGCGCTCCAGCCATCGCCCCAACCGTGCCATCAACCCTTGAGGTGCCTTCTGCTTCGCCTTAACGGCCTCCTTATCGACTTGCTTGCCTGCTCGCTTTGTTGCTGCCTCATCGGCTACCGGGCTCGATTGCGTATCAGATTCAGCCATCGTTACTCTCCTGTGTTCTGGGTTGCCGCCTGGGATACGCCGCCCTGCAACGCGGTGCTTGATGGCAGAGGGTCTTGAGCGACGGCATCGCCTTTTGCAAGCACATGCAAGGCATCGAGCTGGCGCATTAAATGCGCACGCGTGAGCGTGTCAGCCGCTTCGGGGTCACGCGCCTTAATGGCGGCAAAAATGGCCAGATGCTCGGCGCATGACTGCGCTACGCGCCCCGGCAAAGCCAGGCTTTTATGCCGCGACAGGCTTAATACCTGGCGCAGGCCATCGATAAGATCAGAAAGCCAGCGGTTGTCGGCCAAGGCCTGTATGGCTTCATGAATGACGGCGTTGGCAGCGTAATACTTATCGACCTCACCACTGGCGGCAAATTGGCGCAGGCGGTCATGCAAGGGCTCAAGCTGCTGCAGATCAGCGTCGGTGGCCTTGCGGGCCGCCTCAAAGGCGCATCGGCCTTCAAGCATGGCCATAAGCGGGAAGATATCGTCAAGATCCCGCCCAGAGAGCTGGTTAACAAAACAGCCTCGACGCGGCTCAAGCCGGACCAGGCCCTCTGACACCAGCACCTTCAGCGCCTCTCGCAAAGGGGTGCGTGAGATACCCATTTCTTGGGTAAGACGTACTTCGTCTACCCACTCGCCAGCCGCCAGCTCACCCGCCTGAATCAAGGCACGCAGCCGGTTGGCGACTTCCAGGTAGAGCACTTGTTGAACAATTCGTGTAGCCATAATTCATAATTATGACGATTTGTGGAGTGAATACAAGCGTTCGATCTGAGGGTTATCCTGAGGGTGATGAATAAAGGCTGTCGATAGGGAATAAAGTCCGTCGATCTATAAAAGACGGCTTTATCTCTTATTTATTATTTAAAACCGTCTTATAACTCATCAATCCCAGCTAACTATCAAAATCGCCAAGAATTCTACGCGCTTTGCCTCTCTCCGCTTGCTTCGGTCATTTCAAGAAATGCCTTTAGGTAGACCTAATATATATTCAGATCAAGCGATGAGTGATCAACGGTATGTCCCGTCAATTGAGTGGTTCGTTGTGGCTGAGCGACGAGTAAAAACTAGCCACGTCGCAGTCCGAGTAGAGTTCAGCTCGCTATGCGCTACATCACTTCCAGTATTATCTGCAGAAAACTTGGCTGAACACGTTGAAATATTCTGCAGGATGTCTATGGCTAGCGTCTCTATTCGCCCCCTATGCGCAGGTCGCAACTATGTGCAGGTGGTTGGACGCGGACGGAGCTTCGGTAGGATTGGTGCGGTGCATATAGATACTGGTCGACGGTGATCTGGACATAGTTTCTGCTGAGGCGTGCACTGGTGACTTCACTTTTGGAGATCACCCTGGGAATTCCTCGTCAATCACACATGGACATCAACCGTCTTGCTGACGGGCCGATTGGGCCGTACGTTGATGCGTTCAAGCAGTACCTGACCGAACGCCGGTACGCTGAACACACGGTCGCAAGCTATGTTACCGGCATCACACATTTTGCGCGTTGGGCGCGTAGCAGACGCCTGCGACTGCCCCGGATCGACGAAGGAGCGATCACCGAGTTCCTCGACAGTCATCTTCCCAATTGCAAGTGTTCTGGACCCACGCGCCACGACCGCGGGGACCACAGCGCGGCGTTGGGCCACCTGCTAGTTGTGCTTCGCGTGCATGGTGCCGTTGAGTGTTCTTGCTATGCAGCTTGCACGCAGAGGAATATACTGAAAACAGGAATATGTTCGTGCAGCGGTCAAATGATCGGCAATGAGATTGCCGGACAGCATCAGGACATTAAGCATGGTAGTAGGTTCCTTTAGATGGTCGGCAACCGCAGGATGCAGAATTGTTTCGCGGATCGGTGTCGCCGCCGCTCTTGCACTCGCTCTGGCCGCGCCTGCGGCGCACGCTCAACTTGCCCCGTTTCTGCAAATCCTGAGAAATGTAGTTACGCCCACTTCGCCCGCCGTCCCTGCACCCAGCCCGCCCCATGTCTCCGCGCCCAGTCAGCCCTATGTACATGCGCCCAGCGTTGCGTCCCCGCCCCGACACTACGACGTTGAGACGATCGCGGAGCTGCAGCGCAACCTGAACCTGCTCGGCTTTGACGCGGGTGCGGTCGATGGCGAGCTTGGCCCGAGCACAACTGAAGCGCTTCGCGCTTTCCAACGCAGCCGGCACCTGCCGCCCGACGGGATTCCGACCGCCACTACGGTCGCCGCACTGCAGGCTGAGGCGCAGGCGGGAACAGTGGACGATGCCGTCGGTGCCGCGCCGAAGCTGGCAGAGGCCGAGCAACCGAGCTTCGACTGCAGCCGCGCGACGACCGATGCGGAGATCACAATCTGCCGAACCCCGACGCTGGCGCATCTCGATGTCGAACTGAGCCAGGTATACACAGATTCCCGGGCGAAGTCCTCGCCCGCAGCAAGCCGGCGCCTGGCCGCTGAGCAGCGCGCCTGGTTGAGAGAGCGTGGCGCGTGCAGCCACAACGTCGCGTGCCTGCAGCGGAGCTTCCAGAATCGGATCGCGGAACTGCAGGTTGTTGCTGGCCCTGCGACCGCGTCGGCTGCGGCTTCGGCTGATGCTGCTTCGGTCGCGGGCCAGACTGTCGCGGCCGACGTCGGGTCCGTGAAACCTGACACAATTACTGCACACTTGCTCAACCCTCCGCCTGGCATCGTGGCGATCCGACTACGCAGCCTCGATGGCTGGCCACTACTCACCACGGACCAGAGCTGGGCACGCTTCCTGGCGCTGATCGTCGCAGGGTCGGTCCCGGGCCTGTTCGAGCAGCGGAAGAATGGGAGTCAGGTCGACTACCAGGAAATCAATCTCGCCCAGCAATTACTCGAACCGAGCGCGCGATCCGTGCTCATTTCTGCCGCCAACTGGTCAGGTCAGGACGAATTTGAGCGGGCTCGTACGCGCCAGCGCTTTGAGGCGACCTACCTTCCGGTGATCCGTGCGTTTGCGCCGAAGCCGCCGCTGAGCTTTGCAATTGCCCTCAAGATCCCATTGCCGCAGTACGACGTGGCGCGCGGCGGCTTCAACTTTGGGCAGGTCGATATCGCCCAATCGCTGCCGGCTGCAGCCGCGGGACTGCACTGGGCGCCGCAATTCAGGCCGCCTTCCGTATTTTGGCCCATCGGCGCAGCATCTGCCGAACATCTGCTGCATAGCATTGCCGCAGCCGGCAGCGTTCAGACGAAGGATCTTTTCAGACTACCACCGAGCCGGGCCGTCTCCCTTGTCGCAGTGCTGGAAGCCACGCACATCGATCCGCAAAACGGCAAGACCGACCTTGAGCTCAAATCGGTCTCGGTCAAGACGGTCGACCTGCGCACTCAGTTGAACGAGTTTCCGTTGATCAAGCCGGAGCTGCCACCGTTTCTCACCGCACAGATTCCGGCAAAACTCATCGTGCCGACGCCGACGGTGATGGACGCCATGGTGCTGCATCTCGCTATTCTTCGCTCGTTACGCAATCGCACGCCTGGCTGGGTGATTAGTGACCTCTGGCAGCTCAAGGCGCAGGCTGATCGCGAGTTCTATCAACAGGCGGACCACCTGACGGATCTGCAGCCGAACGACGCCCGGCGCCCGTTCTTTCCCCCCAATAATAAAGAAGATCGCTCAGAGGCTGTGCTGGCCCGGATCAAGGTCTGGGCGCAGGCTTACGCTGATGGACTGCCAGACGAGATGCTGTCGCAGCCGTACAAATTCTGGGGGGATACTGCGAACGGTGATACGAAAATCCCGGTGCTGCAGGGAAGCCCGCTTTCGTCTGTGCCTGCTGCCCTTGCAACAAGCGGACTGCAAGCCGGGCAACTTATCCAGCTCACGGCGGACAGGGCATCAATCGTGGCGATCCTGCCGAACCTCAGTAAATTCTACAGCCCCGTCCTGCCGGCGCAGCCTCGGCGTAAGCAGCCCATGATCGCCACCACGCGTTACCGGCTTGGCAGCGCCCAGATCGTTACACAGCCCGGCCGATCCGACCCGGTTGTCGCGTTGCACCTCGAGCCGCTGGAAACCGATGTCACCTCCGGTGAGCAATCGATTTTGCGGCAGACCTACGAGAACATTCCGCATCTGGATGGCGGTGACACGATGCTCGCCAGCGCTGCAGAGACACAAACGAAGACCGTACCGCCGTCCAGGGAACTCCCCCTCAACGCTGCGTTGATCGACCTGCTGACAGCCAGATCAGTTGGCCAGCGCCTGTCGCCGGAAGCGCAGGCATATCTCGTCTTGCGACGCTGGCAGTATGAGGATGCGCGTGGCCTTCTGTTGAAAGGCCCACGCTTTTTCAAACTGGGCATACCCAGCCCGTCGTCGACTCAGGCCGTCGCCATGGGGCCGGTGTTTGCGCAGTGGGCCAAGGCCAACGCGCCGACGCTGCCGCTTCAGGTCATGGTCAGCGGCCAAGTCAACGTAGAGGGAGACCCAGATCGAGTCCCCTGGGGGACAATGAATTGCTTTGGCCCCAGCAGTTTCTCCGAGCTGATGGGCGCCGCGAACGCTTCGATGGCGGCAAACGTTGCGCTGTCTGAGTGCGAAGACAAGAAGCGGCGGGCCAAGTCTGGGCAGACGTCGTGGACGGGCGCCGATGCGCGGCGTTGCAAGGCACTGGCCATCGCGAGCGCCGCATCGGCCTCTATTATCGGCTTCGGGAACCAGTGCCGAGCGCACGATCCGGGACAACCGTTTCCGGATCCGCTTGTTATGCGAATCGAGATCCCACACGTATTGCCGCTGCCAGAGCTTCCCCATGTGCTCGGCGGCAGGCAGCAGGTGAGCGCGTCGGCCAGCCTCGAGATCGACACTGTCGATCTGTCAGACAAGCCGCCGAGCGCTGCCGATCTGCTACCGAAGGACATTGCCGATTTAGCTGGCTTGGAGAGCAATGCACCCGCGCCTGCCCAGCAGCCAGGTACGCCCGCGCCACAGTTCGTCGTATTCGGTGCCAAGTTTCTGTCTGCGGATTATCGTGCTGCAGACGGGCACGATCTCGGTCATCTTGGGCCGGACCAGGGTGATAGCATCATTGCCCTTGTTCAGGCATTCCACACGGACGAGACCCAGCCTGCGGTGGTGGCCGACGCCTTTGCCCCGGATCTGAGCGGTGTCAAGCTTGGGATGAGCTTCGCCGAGGCCGAGCGTGCCATTCGCAAGAACATGAAGGTAGGGCGCGTGCTCGAGGGCAAGCGGAGCTCAGATCCGGCCAACATTGCACCACTTACCTCGGGACGGCTTTTCATCGCCGAGGGTGGCCACGACATGATTGCCATCATCGACGAACCACCCGCCTCCAAAGACCGTGTGCTCGCTGCATGGCGCCGACTCACCTTTCCGCCTGGGACGGTTTCGCTGGACAGCCTGCTCGAGCGTGTGAAGCAGAAGTATGGGCCTCTGCAGGGCTACCAGTCGCTACATATCGGTGAGCCGATCTCTTGGTATGGGCTAGCCGGCGGGGATTGCCGCACAATCTACCAGTATGGTCCGAACCGTATCCTCGCCGATTTCTGGACTGGCTGGACGGCTGCCAAGCTGGCGGTCGCGCGTTTGCCCATACTACCCAGCCCGCTTTTTGCGCCTCTTGCCCAGGACAGCAGCAGCTGGATGCGCTGCGGTCCCTTCGTATCCGCCACCGCGCTCTCGGCGAAGAACGCCGGCGGCAACGATCAGCTCGACTTGAGCCTGACGGATATCGGCCTTTATCTAACGGCTTATCGCAAGAACCATCCGCAGAGCGGGGCAGGTGCCCAGCCTGCTGCGCCGTCGAGTGCCACGCCTGAGATCAAGTTCTGACCCGGTGCGTTTCTTCGCAGCCGGTCGCGCGCACTGTTTGATGTCGAGGCTAAGCGAGTGATTGGCGCTCGTCTCACCTAGATTTTCAATGAAAAGTGACCCAGGCGCGAATGAATCGATGTGCGCTATCGTGCCGTGGTAGACCACGAGCGGCTTATCTGCAGATAGGCCTGATCATGAGCGATGGTGCCGCAGTGTATCGGGCCTTTGGCGAATAGTGCCGTGTCCAGCCAGAGCAGCGCTATGACCGTGGTGATCCCGCGCTGGCGGGCCTTGAGCACGATGTTCCGGCACCAGAGCCGCGAGAGCAGCAAGCGCTTCGCCTCATTGGGCTTGAACGTGACGATAAGGCCAGAATCAGACTCGACGCTCTTGACGATGATCTTGTACAGGTTGGATAAGCGCCAGTCAGGATTGTCCAGGTGTTCGATCAGATCAGTCGGAGTCACTTGACCTACCCACGCCAATCGTGTCCGTGCTGGTTTCGTCGGCGCCGGTCGAGACACCCTTCACGTTACCGGACAGGCTTTCCAGCAGATCGCCCAGCGCATCGGCACGCTGACGGTTATCGGTTTCGTACAACCCCAGGTGACGTGCGGCTTTTTCAAGTGCTGAGTTCTTGTCCCAAAATTTATAGATGATGGTGCCGTCGGCTTTGACCGTGTAGGCGGCCACGGCCGCACGCAGGGCCGGTCGAGTTTGTTTAGCGGGACGACCTTGCCATCCTCGCCGATGATCCCCCCTGGGTCCACAAAAGCGATCTTGGCGATCTCATCGAGCAGAGCGGCGACTTCGAGCACCGTGTGCTGTGCAACCTGCTCGCGTAATTCTCGGACCCTTGTAGAAACCATGGCGTTAGCCGCAAGTCGACTGGCGGCGGACCAGATCGTCTCTAGCGTTGTCCCTGGTCTGACATTGAACGCGGTGCGGTACGCAGAAGCCAAGTCCATGCCTTGCGCCACGGAAATCGCGAATTTTTCGCGCTTAGGGGACAGGTCAGAACGTCAGCAAGGCTTAGTACCTAACCATCAGAAATAGGCGCAAGCTGTCCCGATAGATGCGGATCGCGCTCGATTGCAGGCCCTTGTGTAGTGGCAGATACTCCAGAAAATAGCGGTGAATGATGGAGGGTAAGCTCTGTTGCCTCAAGGCGTGCCCCCAAGAAAGAGTGCCCACAAGGAAAGGGAAGCTTGTATGAACTGGTTCGTCTCCAGCGGTGCGGCAAACACCACAACGCTCCCCTGTTCGTCGGTAATCCCTCACGTCCGATCAAATGATCACCGCTAACCGAGTCGCCTGATCGATGGCACTCACGGCATCGAGTTCTTCTGCGTGATCTGCGCCACCGATAACGTGATATTGCATGTCCGCCTCTAGGAGTTCAGTAGCGAAACTTCTCTGGGGTTTCTGTCCGGTGCAAAGGATAACATTATCCACACCCAACACATGGGAATTGCCGTCTACGGTGTAGTGCAGGCCTCCGTCATCAATTCGATCGTAGCTTACACCAGGCGTCATGATTACATTGGCCTCCTTGAGTTTTGTCTTAAGAATCCAACCGGTCGATTTACCCAGATTCTTACCCAACGGCTCCCTCTTGCGCTGAAACATATGGACAGCGCGAGTCGGTTGCCGCTTTACTGGCGCAACTACGCCACCGGGCGTATCTAGGTCGATCGTGACGCCCCAGGCCTTATAAAACACGTCGGTCTGCAATGATTCTTCAAAATCGCCGACTAGGAACTCAGCTACGTCGAAACCGATACCACCTGCACCCAGGATGGCAACCATTTGACCTACAGGCATGTTTCGCCCCAGAACATCAACATAGCTCAAGACCTTGGGATGATCCACACCCGATATGTGTGGCTTGCGCGGCACAATCCCAGACGCAACGACGGTTTCGTCGAAATTCCCCGCCTTCAACTCTTGAACGGTCGGCGTCCTGCCAAGATGGACGGTCACCTTGAATTTATCGAGCATCACCTTGAAGTAGAGCAGCAGTTCGTTGAACTCACTTTTACCCGGCACCCGTCTGGCCAGATTGATCTGACCACCCAAGTGAGCAGTAGCTTCGTAGAGAGTAACCTTATGGCCGCGCTCGGCGGCAGTGATTGCAAACGCCATCCCCGCAGGGCCACCCCCGACAACAGCTACTCTTTTGCTAACGGCTGCTTTACCCGAGGGAAACTCCACCTCGTGACCGGCTCGTGGATTGACAAGGCAACTCGCGGTTCGGCCTGTGAAAATCATGTCCAGACAGGCCTGATTGCAAGCGATACAAGGCGCGATTTCATTATCAATTCCCATGCGAACCTTTTTAGGGAAATCCGGATCTGCAAGCAGAGGCCGAGCCAGCGACACCAAGTCTGCCGCACCGCTAGCGATAATCTCTTCGGCAACGCCGGGCGTATTGATACGATTAGATGCCATCACCGGTATAGAGACGGCCTCCTTCACGTTGCGAATGGCCGCTATCCAGGCGGCGCGTGGCACACTGGCGGCAATGGTTGGCACGCTCGACTCGTGCCAACCAATTCCTGTATTAATGATATCTGCGCCTACAGTCTCGACGCGGCGCGCCAACTCGGCAACCTGCACGCCCGTCATCCCACCATCGATCAGGTCAATGGCAGAAATCCGGTAAACCACAATGAAGTCGTCGCCAACGCACTTCTTGACCGCTTTCACGATTTCGACTGGGAAACGGATGCGCCCCTCGTAGCTGCCGCCAAACTCGTCCCCGCGCCGATTAGTGATGCCCGAGACGAACTGGCTGATGAGATACCCTTCTGATCCCATAATCTCGACGCCGCTATAACCGGCTCTCTTGGCCAGTTCTGCCGTACGGGCGTAGCTTTTGATCAGTCCCCAGACCTCAGCAGTGGTCAAGGCTCGTGGACGAAACACATTGATCCGTGCGCTAAGGGCGGACGGAGCGACGCAAGTGTCTACCTTTGCGTACCGGCCAGCATGCAGAATCTGCAAAACAATACGGCTTCCTGCCTTGTTAACCGCAGAGGTGATCCATTTATGCTCAACCAATTGCTCCTCGTTATCGAGATAAAGCCCACCTTCATCCATGACGCCTTCGGGGCTGGGAGAGTATCCACCTGTCAAGATCATGCCTGCCTCCCCTTGGGCACGGCGGGCGTAGAAGGCTGCCAGCCGTTCGGTCGGGCGATCCAGGGTTTCGATGCGAGTATGCATGGCGCCCATCACCATCCGGTTCGGCAACTCAACACCAGCGACGATCAGCGGCGAAAGTAGATTCAGATACTTCTTCAAGATTTATCCCCACAGGTAAATGACCCGACCTCGACAACAAGGGTGGACAGTCTCAGCATGTACCGCCCACTAATAAAAACCGCCTTCCCCACCCTTTGCTATGACAATTCCAGAGGCCCTCGCAGCGACATCCAGTAGCATCGCCTTCTTACTCTCCAGTTCATGACGGAATCGTTCCGTCGGTCCTGCCAACGTGAGCGCTGCTACACAATGTCCGTCCACTTCAAATACCGGCGCTGTAACCGCAGCGAGCCCAATCGTATAAACATCGATAGAAGATGCCGCTCCCGCGATCCGGATTTGCTCAACATCTTGCCTCAGCCATGCCCGGTTCATGGGGACAGCAGTCTTGGACTTGAATGTCACTGATTTCAGATAGGAGTCGCGCCATGCTTTGTCCGCATACGCCAGTAACAGCCTGCCCGCCGAACTCGCGTACAACGGCCGAGTCGTCCCCACCGGGATTTGATAACGAACAGGATGAGGGCTGGGTATGATTTCAACGTAAGTTGCGACCTCAGCGTCACGATTGAGGACACTCAGCAAGACAGACTCACCAGATCTCCCTGCCAGCTCCTCCATGAACGGACGAATTAAACGGGGAAAATCCCAACTTGCGAGTATGTGTGCGGAAAGACGGTATATCGACGGGCCAAGCCTGTAGCAACCACCATCATTTACCAAGTACCCATCAGTCACAAGTGGGCGAAGCAGATTCAAAAGGCTGCTTTTCGGTGACTCCAACTCCAGACTCAAATCCGTCAAGGACAAACCGTCACTAGACTTCGACAAGATACCGAAAATTCCTAATATTCGTGTAAGAGAGCGAGGCCCCCCTCCAGGCTCACGGCCCGCTCCTGCCGCACGCTGAGCGCCCTGCTCTTTTACTGTCATAAGTCCATTCATTATTATCAGGAAATTAAAACCGCTCTGGCTCGACCATAGTCAAACCAAAGCGATGTTACTGGAAATCGAACGCTTAAGGAACCAAACGTGCAGTAGCCTCTTGCAAGTACAACCTGATAATCAAGCAACGTTATCCTGATCGAACTGTGGCTCACGCTTTTGCAAGAACGCATCGATTCCCTCCTTTCCTTCCGGACCGCCGAAACCAATAAACTCCAGTGCCAAAGACGCGTCAAAAATGGGTAAAGCTGCCTTTGTCCAATGGTTCAACATCAACTTTGTCCAACGAACTGCCGCTGGGGCTGACTCAGCCAGGCGAGTTGCAACTGCCACTGCACGCTCTTCCACCTCTTCATCGGGAACTGCCAATGATATTAAGTTCATCCGCTCTGCTTCTTCACCGGTAAAGGCCTCTGCGGTCATAAGAAAGTATTTCGCTTTTGCCATTCCACAAAGCAGGGGCCAGATAATTGTGGCGTGATCACCTGCAGCAACGCCGATTTTGAGATGACCGTCTGAGAACTTCGCATCCTTTGCAGCGATTGAAACATCAGCCAAGATCACGCAAGCCAACCCAGCTCCCACGGCCCACCCACGTGCCGCGCTGACGATGGGCTTACGGCAATCGAGCATACCAGTCACTAACTTGCGGGCCTCAGCCATCACTTCCATTCGCAGGCGATAGTCGTCGCACACCTTACGTTCATGATTCAAATCGCCGCCCGCTGAAAACGTCTTTCCTTCCCCTGTAATAATCACCGCAGACACGCTCTCATCCGTGTCTACGTCATGCCATATTTCCGATACTTCACGATGCAAAATCGAATCCATTGCTCCCATTTTCAACGGAGATCGTATGGTGATCCGCAATACGCGTGGGTGCGGCCTGTCAAAGGAGAGTCGCTGATAACGGTCATAACGATTAGTCATTGTGTCTACCTTAAAAATTAGTCGGCCCTCTCAGGCCCCGCACCTCCTGTGCAAGGTCAGCTGACCGGCGAGAAACTATATGTAAAAAATCGATCAGTCTAAAACACCACTTGCTCGAAGCTCGGCTATCCGGTCCGGCGTAAGCCACGCAGCCAACGCCTCCTGATTCAAAGCTGAGCTTGTGCCTTGGGGAGGGCGAGGTCGCTCCGGTCGCGTAAGAGAAAATCTTGGTGCTGGCGCAGGTTGTACGATCCCATCGATTTCGACATACGTTTTCCGAGCCTTTAAATGGGGGTGCTCTGGCGCTTCCGCAAAGCTGAGCACTCCTGCCGCGCATGCATCTGATTGCTCAAGCAACGCTACCCAGTCGTCGCGACTCTTTTCCCGAAAACGAGTAGCTAACGCTTCCTTTATCGCAGGCCATGATTCGCGATCGCTATGTGGACCGAAAGAGGACGGATTAATTTCAAGCGCAGACAATAGGACATCATAGAACTTCGATTCAACCGGTCCCACGCTGACGTACTTGCCATCGCTACAAACATAGCAGTCATAGAAAGGGGCTCCGCCATCCAAGATATTCGTACCTCGCTCATGCTGCCAAATCCCGCCAGCAATCAACCCAAAAAATGTGGACGAAAGGTGTGCTGCTCCGTCGACAATTGCCGCGTCCACGACTTGTCCCTGACCGGTTTGATGTGCATGAAGCAGGGCAGCCAGCATCCCTACTGCCAAATAAAGAGAACCACCTGCATAGTCGCCAATAATATTCAACGGAATAGAGGGGGGCTGACCAGATCGTCCGATCGCATCCAGTACGCCAGTAAGCGCTAAATAATTAACATCATGGCCGGCATAAGCAGATAGTGGACCGTCTTGTCCCCATCCTGTCACTCGCCCATAGACCAACTTCGAGTTGATGGCCATACAATCATCCGGCCCGAGTCCCAGACGCTCCATGGTTCCTGGCCGAAATCCTTCCAACACCGCGTCTGCCTGCCCAGCCATCTCGAGAGCCAGCGCCGTTGCTTTCTCATTTTTGAGATCTAAAGCGATCGAGTACCTATTCCGCAAAAGGGTGTTGTACTTTAGTGGCCTTGGAATTCCGAGGTTCGCTGGCTGTTTCCGATCAATCCTCAGAACGGTCGCACCAAGGTCGGCAAGCAGCATCGCACACATGGGACCTGGCCCAATACCTGCAAACTCAATAATTTTAAATCCGGCTAAGGGCCCTGCCATATTATCTACCTCGAATTGACTCGCAGGCGTATCACGAATACCACAGACGCGACTCGCGAAAGAAATAGTTATCTAGAAGCTAGCCAACCCGACTCAATACACCGCGTCGGGCTGTTCGCAAATCGATCACTCAGGTTTGATGCCTGCCGCTTTGAAAGCTTTACCCCATCGCTCGTACTCGGACTGGATAAAGTCTGCATACTCTTGCACAGTGGAACCACGCGGTTCGGCACCCTGGGCAGTTAAATTCGCACGAATTTCTGGATCTTCCAGTACTTCGTTGATAGCCTTGTTCAACTTCGCTAGGATTTTTTCAGAAATGCAAGCTGGCGCCATGAATCCAGACCAGGCCCCGATCTCGGTACCGGGCATCAGAGTCTCAGCAAGCGTTGGCAGACTTGGGGCTTGAGACATCCTTGATCGACTGGTAACTGCCATACCTTTTACCCGCTTATCGTTTACCAAAGGCAGCATCCCCGCTGAGGTTCCCATATAGATATCAACGTGCCCCCCCATCAAATCAGTCATAGCTGGGGCTTCGCCGCGATAGGGGACGTGAGAGGCTTGGGCACCAATCTTCTCAAGCAGCTGAATCATTCCTAAGTGTGTGATGTTTCCCAGGCCGGCCGATGCATAGTTAACTGATCCGGGGTGATCACGGAGGTACTGCGCAAGCTCTTGCACGTTTTGTACCGGGAGATCAAGCTTCGCAGCGAGAAGCAAGGGAAAATTATTTGCCAAAACGATTGGCTTGAGATCCTTTCGAAAATCGTACGCCAGATCTTTATACTGATACGGACTCAGAACCATTGAAGATGTGTTGTAGACCAACGTATAGCCATCACATTGCGCATGAGCTACATCCTGATTCGCAATGTTGCCATTGGCTCCAGGACGGTTCTCCACAACGACTGGAACCTTGAGATTTTTCGCCATTCCGCTTGCTAATATACGCAAAACAGCATCCGTTCCACCGCCAGCGCTGAACCCGATCACAACCTTTATTGGCTTTTGTGGATATGTACCTTGAGCGGACGCCTTCTGTCCAACACCGACCGCCATGGCAAGCAAACAAATAGGAATTACTTTAGAAAAATTTATCATGATTTTCTCCCGTTCTTTCTGAGTCCAAGACTAAAGATTCACTTCGTGACATCTTGGCCGAAGTTTGGTTTTCGTTTCTCTTTAAAAGCTGCTAATCCTTCTGTCACATCAGCGGACATCAATACTGAGACAGCAATGTCAATCTCCGCCTTCTTTCCGACGCTCACCGCATTCCGATCCGCGAAGCGCGCAAGTTGCTTCATGAGCGCCATTCCAGCGGCGCTTCGTGTTCCTATCTTCTGTGCATATGCCAGCGCGGCTGCCCTCGCGCCTCCATCATCAACAACATAATTCAGCAGTCCCCACTCCAGCGCATCCTTTGAATCAAGCCATCGCACACTTAAAAACAAATCCAAAGCCCGGCGTTGACCCACCACCTTTGGAAGACGCTGACTTCCACCCCATCCTGGTACCAAACCAAACTGGCCATGCTGATCCCCGAGCCGCGCTGACCGCCCCGCGAAGGCAATATCGCAAGCCAGCATGAGCTCCAGCCCGCCGGCAAGACACAGCCCCTCAATCGCGGCAAACACTGGAAGTCGGCTGTTCTCGAGACGATCCAAGACATGGTGCCCAAGCTCCATGAACTCCCTTAGACGAGACTCATCTGCTCGGATCAGCTCGACTTCATCCAACTGCGCACCCGTACAAAAATTCTTCCCCTGTCCACAAATCACTAAAGCGGCAATGTCATCCGATTGTTCAAAAACATCGAGAGCAGACCCGAGCTCTTTGAACAGATCTATTGAAAGGCAATTGAACTTTTCGGGTCTGGCCAACTCAATAACCCCAACCCGACCTTCACAACCAATATTCAGCAAAGACTTGGCAACCATCTTTTGTCTACCCCGCCATAGTTAAACCACCTGAAACACTGAGAACCTGACCCGTAATGAAAGCGGCATCATCGCTGGCAAGAAAACAGACGGCTCCTGCCAAGTCCTCAGGCTGCCCCAGCCGCCCGAATGGAATCGCTCGAGTCAAAGCGTTCTTAAGTTTCTCCCCGTTTTCGCCTTCGCCAGCAAAATCGCGGAAAAGCGGCGTATCCGTCGGTCCTGGACAGACAACGTTTACATTGATCTTCTGACGAGCGACCTCTCGAGCGATAGTCTTGGAAAAGGAGATAACCCCCCCCTTACACGCGGAGTACACCGCCTCGCCGGAAGAACCCACCCGACCGGCATCAGAAGCAATATTGACGATTCGACCGTTGCCCCGCTCAATCATGATCTTAAGAACTGAGCGATGCATATTTAAGGGCCCTACCAGATTGATCGCGATGATTTTCTGCCAAATATCGGGTTCTGTATCGATAAAGCGCGCGCCGTAATCCCAGCCCGCATTATTGACTAACACATCAACCGACCCCAGCTCCTTACTTACTTTATCTACTGCAAGTTGAACGGCTGAACTATCAGTGATGTCAACCGCATAGGCAGCCGACTCTCCTCCTGATTGACCAAGCTCGCTTGCCAGCGCACTCGCAGCTTCGCCATTAAGATCAAATATGGCCACTTTGGCGCCGTACTGCGAGAATCGCCGGCACAATGCAGCCCCTATGCCACCAGCTCCGCCGGTGATGATTACGGTTTTTCCTTTAAGCCCTTGCATGTCAGCCTCCTACCCTCTTCATAAATATAAATTCAGTGCTGTGCTTTAGAACACGGCCCCATGATCTTCGCTATGACCGCCGCAGAGCATCCAACCTCGCGTAGAACCTGTTCTGTGTGTTCCCCGAGCCGAGGAGGCGCGAGCCGGATACGAGCGGGTGTCCCAGAAAATCTCTGCGGTATTTCCGTAGTGACGACAAGGCCTTCGCTAGGGTGCTCATATCGCCTGAAGAAACCAGTTTGTTGGAGGTATTCATTATCGAGGAGCTCAACTAGGCGATTCATAGGGCCATGAGGAATATCGGCCTCTGTCAACGCCTGATGTAAATGAGCGGAAGAGAATTGCTCAACCGCCTCTGCCACAGTCGCGTACAAATCATTGATGTTTCGAGTGCGCTCGGTAATCGTCGAGTATTTCGGCTCGTTAATGACATCCGCGCGCTTAAGCGCGATCAATAAACGCTTCCACTGGTCATCATTGACGGCTAGTAAACATATGTAGCCATCTTTGGTCTTGTAGGGTTTTCGATGCGTCGATAACGCCCGCGCATAGCCTATTCCCCCCGCATCATCAAAGGTGCCGGAGCACAGGTGTTCGATAAGGTTGAACGACAGCATCGACTCAAGCATCGGAATCTGTACCTGCTGGCCCTTTCCCGTGCGTTCACGGTTGTACAAGGTCATACTGATTGCCATAGCTAGGTACACTCCGCAGGTTTTATCTACGCTAACGGTAGGCAGATAGCCGGGGGTTCCAGTTGCGAGTCGAACCATGTCGGCCAGACCACTTTCACCCTGAATAACATCATCGTAAGCAGGCCTATCTCGAAAGGGTCCGTCTGGGTCATATCCGGGAGCAGACGCATGAATAAGACGCGGGTTCTCCGCCTTGAGAGAATCGTAATCAATGCCCAACCGCTCTGCGGCACGAGGCCGCATCGCATGAACAAGGACATCAGCCCCTGCTATTAACCTTAGCAGTGCCTCTCGCCCGTCATGGTCTTTAAGATCAAGAACTACACTTCGCTTATTCCGATTCATGTTCAGGAAAAAAGCTGACATTCCAGGATTCCTTCCCTGGCCGCTCTCTCGCATCGGATCCCCTTGCGGCGGTTCTATCTTAATGACATCGGCCCCCATGTCTCCTAAGAGCTGCGTAGCAACTGGTCCGAGCACATTAATCGTAAGGTCAAGAACTCGAATACCGGAAAGCGGCCCGCCAGGGCCTTCAGAATTCAGGTGGTCCACTATTTGACTCCCCCGTCGCTCCGACACTTGATCATGCGAAGTGGTGTATAAGTCAGAATGACTTTCCCGTCTTGGTTGATAACCTTGTTGTGGGTTCGAATCAATCCCCGACCTGCACGACTCTTTGAGAGCCGCGCTTCTATCACCTCGCATTCAACGTGAATAGTATCTTCCGCAAACGCCGGGTTCTCAATGTTTAACTCCATATTAAGAAACGCGTAACCGGTTTTCTGCATCGTTGCTTGCGCGAGCAGTCCTTCTGCAAAACAATAGCTCAGTGCGCCTGGGGCGAGTCGGCCTTTGATATCAGACTCATTCCTCATGAACTCCATGTCAGTAAAGAGGACTTCAGTCATATGAATCACGTTGCAGAAAGCACAAATATCTGCGTCCTGGATGGTTCTTGCCAGGGTTCTGAACTTCGTGCCTACAGGAAGATCCTCAAAGTAAAGCCCTAGTCCGACGGTTTTCATACTCACTCCTTGATAGTTACTTCAGTTAGCTGCAAGTGGGTGCTTAACGCGATACCCGTCCCAAAATCTGATTGGCGATAATATTCCGCTGAATCTGATTAGTCCCTTCAATGATTTGCAGCACTTTCGCGTCGCGAAAATACCGGTTAATGGGGTACTCGTCGGAAATGCCAGACGCACCGAACAGCTGCACAGCATCCGTAGCAACCTTCATTGCTGTATCGGTCGCGAAGCACTTAGCCATCGACGCAATTGACGCGAACTCTGTTCCACTCTCGCCTGCGTCGGTCATAGCAGCCGCTCGGTAGACCAGATTTCTTGCCGCTTCCGTCTGCATCGCCATATCAGCCACCATCCAGCGAACGCCTTGGAAATCGGCTACATTCCTGCCAAATGCGACACGGCTTTTTATATATTCGCTGGCATGATCGATAGCTCCTTGGGCCAAGCCTATGCCCCTGGCTCCGATAAGCGGCCTGCTTTTATTAAATGTTTCCATCACCAACTTGAAGCCTGTGCCGGCTTGTCCAAGCACGTTGGAATCTTGAACGAAGACATCATCCAGGAACAAGGGGCATGTAGGAACACCACGAGCACCCATTTTTTTCTCTGCTCGGCCAATGGTCAGACCTTCGCTTCTGCGTTCGACGATGAAGAGATCAATACTATTCTCGTTTCCTTTACTCTCGGTCTTAGCAGCAACCAGTATGAAGTCAGCAATATGGGAGTTCGTGCACCAAGCTTTCGACCCGCTAATGCGGTAACCGCCCGCGACACGCGTGGCCTTTGTCCGTATACCCGCGACATCCGATCCGCTTTGCGGCTCGGTCGTTGATATTGCGCCACGTATCCGTCCCGCTGCCAAGTCTGGCAGGAAGCGCTCTTTCTGCTCGTCGCTCCCGCCGGCAAGAATGGCTCCAAAAGGAACCCATTGAAGAAGTAGAAGATATGCCGTGTTGTAGCAAACACGCCCAAGCTCTTCAATCGCCAAACATGCGGACACCATGCTATTGGTACCGCCATATCGTTCCGGAAAGGGAAGCGTGAACAACCCCAACTCTTGCAGTAAGTCGAACATATCTTGCGGGTACTCTGCACTGCTATCAATCTGATCGGCTCTAAGTGCCACTTTCTCTTTGGCGACGCGGCGTATCAGATCTCTGATATAAATTTGTTCTTCCGTAAACACAAATGATTCCTCACCAATAACCACACAAAACCTAGCAATCGTTCATCACAACAATCACGCGGATAACCGGCTTATGTTTCCCAAAAACTTTATTAAGAAACATCTCCAAATTCTGATTTGCACACGGCACTTCAGTCCGAACGGACCTGAAGAACTATTCGCCCTTGCGCTTGCCGTGACTCCAGTTCGAACAACGCATCTCGAAAATCGCGAAGTGGATACACTTTGGAAACATACGGACGCAATAGCCCTTTTTCCGCAAACGACAACATCCATTCGCGATAAGCCAAGCCTTCCTCCGGCTTTTGCTTCACGTGCTCAAGAGCTCTGACTCCTACAAGACTGAAACACTTCAATAACGCCTTATTGGTTTTGATCTGAGGAATTCGCCCACTGGCAAAACCGACCACAAGCAGCCGTCCACCCCATGCAATGCAATCCACCGATTGATCAAACACATCGCCGCCAACCGTATCGAGGATTACATCAGCCCCTCTATCAGAAGTAAGTTCCATTACGCGGCTAGGGAAATCTTCCTGCGAGTAGTCAATCAAGTAGTCAGCACCTCGGCTAGCCGCAAGACTCAGCTTTTCTGGGCTTGATGCGGTAGCGATTACCTTTGCTCCCAGCAACTTCCCAACTTCGACCGCAGCCAGTCCAACCCCTCCAGCCCCGCCATGAACCAACAAGGTTTCTCCTTGCCTCGTACCTGCCCGCTGCAGAAGCGCATTGACTGCTGTTGACGTTGCCACCACAAACGACGCAGCCTCAACGAAACCAAATCGATCAGGTATGACCAGAATGTTCGATTCCGGCACAACTATTTCTTCTGCATAGAACCCATTCCAGGCCCAGCCCATCACACGCTCACCAAGACGCTTTGAATCAACCCCTTTTCCAACCTCAGTAATCACGCCTGCACCTTCCATACCCAAAACAAAGGGCAAACGAGGCTTGATTTGATACTTACCAGCCGCTGTCAACAGATCAGGAAAGTTGATTCCTGCAGCATGAACAGCCACTCTAACTTCACCATCCCCAACAGGCTGCGACGAAACTCGCTCCAATCTAAGTAGATCCGGGCCGCCCAATGCGCGGCATACGACTCCCAAGCTCATAGTTCCATTTCCCCTCGCCCTAGCATGCCTTAACGAACCCGAAATGCGAGAACAATTGCATTTCGGATTGTTCAACTTTACGAACAATGATCAATTATGTGAATTCCAATTTGATTAACCCGGTCTTTTGTTTTTATTAACCACACGATAAAACCCGATCTGAATCACATAACCTGAGCAATAAAATAAGTGCAAGAACCTTGACCTGCCCCCAAAGTTAGGCACAAAATCAGGTAGGGTCCGTTTAAAGAAACACGGACATGAAGAAACGGTTTACCGAAGAACAGATCATCGGCTTCATCAAGGATGCTGAAGCGGGCTTAGCTGTGGATGCGCTGTGCCGCAAGCATGGATTTGGCAGCTCTACTTTTTACAAGTGGAAAGCCAAGTTTGGCGGTATGGATGGGGTTCCCCCGATAAATAGGCGGACGCTTATATTCTCTTATCAGGAGGGTGCGCTCAAGGTGTCTTCACCGGAACATTACAGTCTTTGGTTTTTTTTTATCGCTGCAAAAAACATTCTTACGCTCGGTCGTGAGCGTCTCGCAGGAGGGATCCCCATCCTTTAGGGCATGGTCTTCGGAGGCCACTGTCCCTGAACCAGTCGCAGCAACATCTGCACGGCCGCTCGATGGGAGCGCAGCCACATGGCAGGCAGCTTGCATTGGCCTCGTCTGCGGGTCAGGCCAGCAAGGTAGCGATCCACATCGGTCAGCAAAACAACCCGTGCATCAATACCTTTACGGCCAAGAGCATGCAGAAAGGCCCTGGCGTTGACAACGTAGTTGGTGGTGACAACGCAGCTGTAGCGCTGCGCCTGTAGATGCTCTCGCAGTTGGGCGAGTTGTATCTCAGCGGTAAGTTCCAATCGTTCCATGACGATCTCCTGGGGTTGAACACCCAGAAATCGTCGCACAACTCGTCATCGAAATCTCCCGAATCGGCCTAGTAATGACAAGCAGACGAGTCTTCCGAGCCCATGCAGCAAGGCCTGACCGCAACTCCTTCACATTACCGACTCCTTGGCATAAAAACAATAATGCCAAGCTTGACACTATTGTTTTAGGTGCCGTGTCAATGCCAAATCGGCCTCGCTGGATTCGGGTACGCCGCTGGGGTGGTTATGCGACTTATGTGCACCGTTATCTTATGTTCCCTCGGTGCGTCCAGGTGGCGTAAATCAACGATCTCTAGTCAGGAAATCGGCACATAACGGCGAATAGCGCAGGCCGACGTATCTGCCCCAATTTGCCTGATGGATGATTGTTTTGAAGCTGGGTGGTCAGTCTGACCGCCCAGCACCAGGACTACATCACAGCGACGACACCCAGGCCAACATGGTTGCGTCGTCTTGCCAAGTGACTTTGCGTGGGGGGGGGTACTTACTGCGATGTTCCTGCAGCAGGCGCACAGCGCGTTCGCGCACTTCAGGGGAAAATTTGATTGCTTTTCTCATGGATTCAATCTCTCAGGAATTAAAGCCTCCTCAAAACCCGGGGGATTCAATTTTCGGCACGCTTCAGCACGAAAGCCATCCAGGTGCAGCAGGATTGTAGGCGCTGCGTAGTACGCGAAGTAGCCTCTGATAGCACGCTACAACCATTTGCCTACTGCAGAAATTGGTTGATGGCTGCGTTTCGCAGTTGTTCTCGCAACGCCGCCAGTGTTGCTCGCATGCGCTTTTTCAACGTCAGGCGTACGACCGTAAATCGCCCCGGTCTAGTGGTGCCGCAACAATGTGTGAACCCCAGAAAGTCAAGCGTCTCCGGCTTGCCAAGACCTTAACGCTTGCGCTGCTGCGCTGCAAATCGCCCAAACTCGATAAGCCGCGTCTTAGGCGCATTCAAGCTTAACCCGAACTCGCTCATTCGCTGCTGTAGGTCTGGATGAGTTCCTGGCAAGCAACTCATTTTGCAGCCGAAACGCACTATCTGTCGCACATCAACCATCTTGGCCAGTCGTGTCAAGTTCATTGTCGCTAAACACTATCATCGGCGTAGTGCCCATCGACCGTTGCATTATTAGCATTACGAGCACGCCACTGGCGTGTCCACAGATCAAGAACATAGTACAGATGGATATTCGGTTGGCTGTCATGAACATTGGCCGGCGTTACATGCATGTCGGAGATCATCGCGTTCTTAGCATCGACGGTGCGGTGGCCCAGGTACAAGAACCCTTAGGGCTTTCTATCGCACACCATGTATTCACTCTCGGAATCGATGCTGCTCAACACCAAGGATTCTGCCGCCGTAATTCAGATTTTCAATCATGATTTCGATAATGGTAACTATAACTCGTGGAATGTATCGCCTATAAAAATCGCCAATATCCTTGACATCTAGCAGCAATCGCTTAAACTACGATTTCACCAGAAGACTCTAGTTTCACCTAATGGAACTATTATTTTAGTGGTTTAGTGAAAATAATCAGGATAAAACTTACATGAGACAAATACCCCTTCCCTCATTGCGTTTCGCCCGAATTCAGCGTTTTGCTGCAGTGACTGGCACGCTCCTGGCGCTTTCTGTCGCCAACTTCGCCTCCGCTCAAGAGGACTATCCCACTCGCCCCATCCATCTCATTATCGGGTTTTCAGCGGGCGGCAACACCGACGTCATGGGACGTGCCGCTGCTGCAGAGATGTCTAAGGTGTTGGGACAGCCGGTTGTCGTTGAAAACCGCGCAGGAGGTGCCGGATCGATCATGGCAAATGCAACGATAGCCTCCCCACCAGACGGCTACACGATGTGCTTATGTGGCTCTGGACCTCAGGTCCTCTTGCCTCTTATTGACAAAACTGCAGAAAATTATCCCCGAGATTTGGCACCGGTCAGTCTTTTATATGTAAATGGCTATATTTTGATTGGTCGGAACAACCTGAAGGCAAACAACATCCAAGAACTACTTGCCGACATAAAAGCGAATCCCAACAAATACACTTATGGTTCTAGCGGCGTAGGCGGTATCCAACATCTTGGACTCGCGATGCTAGCAAACACAATTGGATCTCCGATGCTGCACGTCCCCTACAAAGGCGAGCAACCAGCAGCCATTGACGTTGCCGCCGGCCAAGTGGATCTTTTGCTTGCTACGCCCACCACGGCAGCAGCTATGTTAAAAACTGGGAAGGTCAAGGCATTTGCCTCAACCGGTGAAAAGCCGAACGAACTGATGCCGGAACTTCCGACACTCAAGAGCGTAGGGCTGGATAACATGCTAGTTTATACTTTCGGTGGACTAAACGTTACGCGAGGCACTCCGCCAGGGGTCATCCAAAAGCTCAGCGACGCAGCCGCGGCGGCCGTGAGCTCCGACTCTTACCAAGAACGAGTAAAGAGCGGCGGTATGTCCATTCCATCAACGGGCCCCAAAGCCTATGCGGATTTCGTGAGTCATGAAATCGATCGCTGGAGCGAGGTGACGAAAAACATAAATTTTAAGCGGAAATAGACGTAAGAGGGCGGCGGCGACCCGCCACTCTATTGGCTTTAGGAACCTTGGGGTTACGCCTCCTACAGATTCAGGGCGAATCACCGCGCGACGATTACCGGCCGCATAGCGGAACTCGACAAAATCGAAACATTCCAAGAGCAACGAACTCCGCCAGATTGGTACCCTGCGGCGAAAAGACGGAACTGTACATGGATCAGCTCTTCACGCTCCAGGGCATCGAAAGTTCATACTTTGTCAAACCCACAGTCCAGATTAACGACTCTTCCGCGGGGCTCAGATCTCTGGATGTAAAGCTTTGGAAACAGGGATAACGTGAGAGGAGCATGAGCAGCGTTTCCACCATACGTGCTTCTCATGGCAGCGCACACGACATCCATATAATTCCACGGAATGACTTCCTTAAGGGTGGCGAACACGTCCGCGATATCTTGACTGATGAGCCACAAAGGAACATTGTCCGATTGTCCAGGCAAAGGCCAACTGTGTATCTTGTGATTCGAATACATGCATAGCGAAATCCCGAATCTATTTTGTTTTATTGACGTCGACGTCCCACTACAGCCCGTAACACAAGGTTTTTTATGTCTTTACCTCTTAAGCAAATTCGTGTTTTAGACTTGAGCCGGATCCTCGCTGCCCCCTGGGCCGCCCAGATTATGGGTGACCTAGGCGCGGAGGTAATCAAGGTAGAACGTCCAAACGCCGGCGATGATGCCCGGCGGTTCGGTCCACCTTTCCTTAAAGACTCGAATGGTGATGATACGCAGGAATCGGC
This sequence comes from Alcaligenaceae bacterium, assembly GCA_013416395.1. Classification (GTDB taxonomy): domain Bacteria; phylum Pseudomonadota; class Gammaproteobacteria; order Burkholderiales; family Burkholderiaceae_B; genus Allopusillimonas. Next base: position 47,135 of record JACCEP010000014.1, on the reverse strand, counting down.
ATTCTACATAAGCGCTAATCGCAACAAGAAGTCCATTACTGTGGATATTTCGAAACCCGAAGGCCAGGAGCTCGTTCGCAAGCTAGTTGCGGTGTCTGATGTATTCATCGAGAACTATAAAGTCAACGATCTGAAGCGCTACGGCTTAGACTATGAGACTCTTCACGATCTCAACCCAAAGCTCATTTATTGCTCCGTGACGGGTTTTGGCCAGTCTGGGCCTTATAGCCATCGCCCCGGCTACGACTTCGTGTTCCAAGCAATGGGTGGGCTGATGAGCGTCACTGGTGCGGCAGACGATCAACCAGGAGCGGGCCCTATGAAGGTTGGCCCCAGCCTGGCCGACATCCAAGCCGGACATTTTACGCTGTCCGCTATTCTCGCAGCACTCTATCATCGGGATGTAAATGGTGGCCAAGGACAGCACATAGACATCGCGCTCCTCGACTCCATCGTCGCTTCTATATCGCACTATTCCAGCCACTACCTCATCGGACGCGAAGTGCCTATTCGCAGAGGCAATGAAGGAAATGGGGGCATGCCACAGCGGACGTTCATGTGTGCGGATCAAGTCATAGTTATAGTTATCGGCAACGACGACCAGTTCGTACGTTTCTGCCGCTTGATTGGCATGCCAGAGCTTGCAAACGACCCAAGATTTGAAAAGAATCTGGGACGCGGACTGAACCGAAAGGCACTTGCCGAGATCCTTGATCCAATCATCGCAACCTGGAAAAGTGATGAGTTATTAACCCGACTCGAACAGAACGGCGTACCTTGTGGCCCTGTGAACGATCTTCGCCAGGTCTTCGACGATCAGCAAATTAAGTGGCGCGCAATGGAAGTTCGAGTTCCGCATCCGCTCTCACAATCCGGCGAAGTCAGTATGGTCGCTAACCCAGTAAAGTTCTCTGAAACTCCTATTACCGAGTACCTTGCGCCACCGATGCTTGGTCAGCACAGCGAAGAGGTCCTAAGCGATGTGTTGGGACTTACTCGCGAAGAAATCAGCGAGCTGCGCGTTGGCGGAATAATCTAAAAAAGAAAAAACCATGGAATTTCTAGGAAAGGACAGGATCAAGTGCGTCGCGGCTGTGGGGGCTGGTGTTATCGGCGCAGGCTGGATCGCCGTCTATCTGGCACGAGGCTATACCGTAAAGGCCTACGATCCGTCACCTGGTGCGCCAGGCCGCGTGAGACGTCACGTCGCCACCTCCTGGAACGCCATGGCGAGTCTGGGCACATGCAGCGGGGAAGCTCCCCTTCATGCATTGACATTTCACAGTACACTGGAAGATTGCGTGCGTGCCACAGACTTTGTACACGAGAGCACGCCAGAGCATTTGGAATCCAAAATCGCGCTGATTCGTGACATTGATGCGCTTGTGCCTCCTGACGTTCTAATAGCAAGCAGCACATCGAGCCTTGCGATTTCACAACTGCAAGAGCAGTGCCTGCACCCAGAGCGCATCACTCTTGCACATCCTTACAACCCCGTCCATTTGATGCCCCTGGTCGAGATCGGCGGAGGAGATGCAACCGACCCGGCCGCAGTCGATACGATCGAGGCACTCTATCTTTCAATGGGCAAGCATACTATCCGCGTACGGAAGGAAATATTTGGCCACATTACCAATCGGCTGGCTAGTGCACTATTCCGTGAAGCTGTTTGGCTTGTAGCGAACGGGTACGCGACCGTAGGAGAGATCGATGATGCTCTACGATTCGGTCCTGCTCTCAAGTGGGCAATACAAGGCCAATACACCTCATTCCACACGACTGGGGGTGAAGGGGGATTTGCTCATTTTCTAACGCACTTTGCTCCGGGAATGATCGGAAGATGGCAAACAATGAAAACGCCAGATCTCTCCGATACTGCAATTCAAGAGCGCCTCCTCCAACAGCTCAGCGAGTATCTGGACGGCAAGGCGGTGAAGGAGGTTGCCATGCATCAGGACGAGCGATTAATCGAGTTAATCCGTCTACTGAATCCGGTCCGCAACTGAACTCTAAATAAAGTAGCTAAGCAATGAACATAGATCTGAAAGTGGCCGTAGTCACCGGCGGAACGAGCGGTATCGGATTAGCTGTCTCAAAATTACTGCATCAGAATGGCGCCAAAGTGGTGCTCAGCGGACTGGATGACCAAAACGGCGAGGTCGCGCTCGACGCGATAGGCGCCTCCCCTGAAACTGCAGTGTTCATACCAGCGGATGTCACTAATGAAACTCAAGTCCAGCGCCTGATGGACCGGGCCAAGAGCCTGTTTGGCGGTATCGATATACTGATCAATAATGCGGGTATTTTAGGTGGCCCTCGATTCCCTGAAGGTGATCGAGATCACTGGTTGAGGGCCATCGCAGTCAATCAGATCGGCACGCTGAACTGCATCCAGGCGGCATTGCTACATATGCGGCCACGGGGCGCTGGGGTTATAGTCAATACGTCATCAACCTCAGGATTGACGCCGAATCTCATCGATCCTGTTTATGCCATGACCAAAGCTGGGATCGTCAACCTAACCCGCTCTCTGGCCTTCTTGAAGTCCGAGAGTAACATCCGTGTTAATTGTGTTTGCCCTGCTCTAGTCAAAACAACTCTTGAAGCAAATAGCGCACGCTTTTATGACGAGAGCAGCCGCCAAGCCTTTCTCTCTGGGCGTGCGGGCAGAATCGACAATCCCGCTCTTGAGCCGGATGATGTGGCTAAAGCAATAATCAAGCTCGTGATTGACGAGACGCTGAACGGTGTAGCGTACAAGATTGTCTTCGGTGAGCGTGATGAACTAGTTTATCCTGCTGCACCACAGAAGCTCTAACCTGAATCGGACCGCGTTTTGAGGAGGCTCCAAATCTTGAGAGAATGGAGCCATGAACAAGACCAACAAATTTTCACCTGAAGTCCGGGAGCGCGCGGTGCGACTGGGGCAAGAACATCGCGGCGAATATCGCTGTAAGATTCCGGCGACCCCCCATTGACGCCTGCTGATACAGGCGTAGTTTTTAGTCAAGGTGTGCCAGGCTGCCAGTTGTGCGGTAACAGTTCGTCGATCTGGCTGGCCTTGTGTCTAGGCAACCGGGTCAGAATGTCCTTCAGATATGCACACGGATCATGGCCATTTAATTTTGCTGACTGGATCAGACTCATGACGGCAGCGGCACGCTTTCCGCAACGTTCCGGTGAAGGCACCTTGAGCGCGAGCTGAATTCAATAGAGCATGGTGTCCACGAAATTAGGTGGACGTTATGGATCAAAACGCTCTTAAACCACATCGCGCTCGGCGCGGCTACACCGACCAATTTAAAGCTGAGATGGTGGCCGAATGCTTGCGAGGCAATGTGTCTGTGGCATCCCTGGCTCTCGAGCAAGGCATGAATGCCAACGTATTGCGCCGCTGGATCGTTGAGGTTTCGCCTCATCGATGCTTGTGACTCAAGAAGGGCCTGATGACCTGTCTCATTACTGTCATGTCCACGCCATCGACCACGGTGATACCGCCTACAACTTCAATTGCTTGGAGAGTTGTTATGGATCAGCCGCAAGAAAACAGTTCAACCGTAGTAGGTGGTGTGGACACCCACAAGGACTTGCACGTCGCCGCCGTTGTCGATCATCATGATCGCCTTTTGGGGACAGCCAGTTTTCCCACGACCCGGCATGGGTATAAAACACTGCTTAGCTGGGTGCGCTCCTTTGGGACTGTCAGCCGGGTTGGTGTTGAGTGTACAGGCACCTACGGTGCGGGCTTACTGCGTTATTTGCAGCAAAGTGATATTCCAACCCTTGAAGTGACGGCACCCGATAAAACGGTGCGACGAAAACGCGGCAAAGATGACACGATTGATGCAGAAAATGCGGCTCACCTCAGTCGCTACCGAAATGTGACAACGGCGTACAGGATTGCGTTCAAATCGCTGGCTCGCCGCTACGTTGAACTGCACGATGAGATCGCTGATTTGGACGTCATGATTAAGGCGATTGTGGATGAGTTAGCGCCTGAGCTTGTGTCCCGCCTAGGTGTGGGTTACGAATCTGCCTCACAGTTGTTAATAACCGCTGGTGATAATCCAGAACGCGTGCACTCGGAGGCCGGCTTTGCCGCACTGTGCGGGGATAGCCCCGTGCCGGCATCCTCTGGCAAGACCCAGCGTCATCGTCTCAATCGAGGTGGTGATAGAGCGGCAAATAGCGCCTTACACATCATCGCCATTGGTCGATTGCGACTGGACCCAAGAACTCAAAACTATGTCGCAAAGCGGACAGAGCAAGGACTCTCCAAGCTGGAGGCCATTCGTTGCCTGAAGCGTTACATCGCACGGGAGCTATTTTATGTCTTGCAAAGACGTAACCATACAATCAGTCAGACGCAAATCGCCGCTTGACACTTAGAAGGGCGTCCGTGGCTGCCAATACGTATCCATTCGATATACCGAGCGCCTCGGCGAGGCTGGCATTAATCCTTCTGTGGGGAACACAGGCAGTGCTTATGACAACGCCCTAGCTGAAACTATCAACGGTCTGTACAACACCGAATTGATTTACCGTCGGGCACCCTGGAAGACCAAGGCAGCCGTGGAATTGGCCACACTGGAATGGGTGTCCTGGTTCAACCACCAGCGCTTGCTGGGGTCGATCGGGGATATCCCACCCGCTGAAGCCGAAGAACGTTACTATCGAAAACTTGCAGCACAGGCTGCGGAACCTGTTTTACTTTAACCAAACAGCCTCCGCAATTCCCGGGGTGATTCACAGGCGACTATCATCGTCTATTGCAGCAGAAAACTCAATTAACCGGCTCTTCTATATTGCGGCACAGCCTCTCGAAAAAGGACGTCCACTGCAGACACGCCCTGCCCTATCGGCAACACCATAAGCGGATTGATCTCGGCCTCGACAACTCGGGCAAATTCAGCTAACCGTGAAAAGGCTGAGATAGAGCGAGCCAGTTCCTGTTTATCACCAGGCCCCTTTCCTCGATAGCCATCCAGGATACGAGAAAGCGGAAGCTCATTAATCATGGACATTGCTTCGCCTTCGTCCACAGGAGCCATGCGGACACTTCGGCGATCGCTGAGTTCGGCGAAGACGCCACCTGCAGAAAGTGTAACTACAGGCCCAACCTCTTTGTCCAATAGATAGCCAACGAGAACTTCCGCAACAACATCCCGCACCATCGGTTGAACCTGCACACGAAAGGATTTCCCTTTGAATCTCTTGTCAGCCCTCCATTTTGACATGACACTCAAGAGATCCTCGACGCTCGTCACCCCCAACGCAACACCGCCAACGTCTGTTTTATGCGCAAGCTCCACGCCAGACAGTTTCGCCACCACAGGGTAGTCGAAAGGAAGTGCTGAAAATGCTTCAGCGTACAAGTCTATAAAAACTTCAGGTGGTCGATTGATTCCGAAGTCATCAAGTACCGTCCCTGTCATCTCTGCAGTCTTTAAACCGATTGGAGTGTAACCAACGCGTTCACGCTTTGAGGTAAAAGTATGCAATGCATCTGCGCACACCTCTGGCGTGTTGAATGCGGGAACACCTGCGTCAACCAGAAGCGCAAGAGCCACAGGCGCATGTGGCATCACTAGCACAGCCACCGCACAAGTTGTCCGATGCGTGATTTCAATAATGGGCTCAACTGATTCAATCGGACGGCTGTGCGCCGAAGATCCGAGCACGATTAGCACAAGATCGAAATAACCGGAGCTTACAAGGGTGTCGAGGGCTTTCGACATGATGTCGGCCCTGGTTCCTGCCAGGGTTAAGTCCAGAATGGGACCGCCGTGATAGTCAATTCCAGCAGTCCGCAACGCCGCAGCCGTATCGTCGGGCAACGTTGACACTGGCACCTTCCGTAGGGCCAGCTCATCTACTAGCATTGCGGCCCCACCACCGGTGGTTGTAACTATCGCTGTACGCAACTTGTGCCCTTGCCGTTTCTGCGATAAAGTCCGCGCAAGCATGCAAACCTCAGGAAGAGCATCGAGATAATGGACTCTCAGAATCCCTGAATCCTTAAGAAATGCGTCCGCAATTTGATCATCCCCGCCCATCGCGCCAGTGTGCGTAAGCGAAAGCGTAGCGGCCTCGTCCGTGCGACCAAGTTTGAACGCGACAACCGATTTATTCCGCCGAGCTGCTTCTGCCGCGAACTGTCGCAATGCAGGAGCGTCACGTAGGTGCTCCAAAAATAACACATAGCCCAACACAGACGGGTCATCTAGCGTGGCCGTACAGATTTGCGCCATTGTTAGATCAAGCTCGGTTCCAACAGAAACCAAGCCCGCAAAGCCCGCACCTCGACTTCTGGCACGAGTGACCAAAGCGCCGACAATGCTGCCGCTGTGAGAAACGACCAAATCGCCGCCAAGCGGGAACTCACCACTGCAAGCCGCGTTCGCGGTCAACCGGCAACCATTTCCGAAGCTAACCACGCCAAGGCTGCTTGTTCCCAAAATTCGAGTGCGAGAATCCAAGACCATGGCGCCAAGCTTCTGTTCAAGCGTAATACCATTCGTGCTTGTTGCGCTCAATCCGCTGGCAAGTATTGTGACCACGGGCACCACCGCTTCAATACAGTATGCAATCGTGTCTAGCACAGTGTGCGCACTGCCCAGCAGGTAGACGTGCTCTGGCACCTCGGGCAAGCTCTCCAAGCTCTTCCACGTGCGTTCTCCTTGCACTTGGGTTCGCTTTGGATTGACCGGGTAGATGCGCCCTTCGAACCCGGACTCCCTAAGCAAGGCTAAAGGTCTACCTGCGGGACTATTCTTATTGTCCGACGCGCCAACGAGTGCAATACTCTGTGGTCTGAAGATATGATCGGCAAGCTTTGAGGAGCCCGAATCAATCATATTATGTCTCGCTTCGCAATCTTTGGGGGAAACTCTCACCGAAAACGCCTTCGGCGATTCGGTTCTTAAGGATCTCAAGAGATCCTCCGGCGATCATCCAACCACGGATCCTGCGCAGACAATACTCGACCAAGATCTCCTTGCTGTAACCCATGGCCCCCATTACCTGCAGAGCCTCGTTGGCAACCTCCCAGGCTGCCGTATTGCACGCGAGCTTGGCCACGGCAGTGCTCTGCGCCGATGGCAACCCCGTAATGCCTTCCATCGCAGCCTTATACAGCAGAAGTTGAGCAGATTCGAGCTTCAGCGTCATCTCGGCAAACTTCCACTGAATGCCCTGAAACTCGCAGAGACGTCGGCCGAACTGCTTGCGGTCGCTTGCATGGTCACGCGCTGTATTGAAGCAATACCGACCAAGCGCCAGCGCCCGCGAGGCGTTGCCAAGTCGCTCTACGTTAAAGCCCGATATCTGTTTCTTGAAGCCCCCCTCTCCCAAAAGAATGTTCTTGGCGGGAATGCGACAATTGTCAAAATACAGTTGACTCCATTGCTCCCCACTCATGAATTCAGAGGGACTTCCTACCTCGAATCCAACGCTACCCCGCTCAACCAAGACCGAGCCGATACCATTCACGCCGGGACCGAAGCGCACATAAATCAGGAACAGGTTCGCGTGCGGGCTGTGGGTAGAGAACACTTTGCTACCATTGATAATGACCTCGTCGCCATCCCGTACGGCTGAGGTCTTGAGTTCGGTTACAGCGGAACCCGCGTCGGGCTCACTCATACCCAAGGCAATGAGTGACCGCCCCGCAAGCAAATCCGGCAGAAAGCGCTCTTTCTGCTCCGGCGTTGCATACTGCACGAATGTTCGAATCGGGCCGAAATTTCCGGCTTGGACGATGTCTGCACTTTTCGGGCACGCCAATGCGACTTCCTGTATTGCCAAGACGGATTGCAGCAACGTGCCACCTCCGCCACCATCATCCGAATCAAAGGCGATACCCAACAAGCCTTGGCTTGCCAGCATCCCGGCAACCTCCACCGGATATTCGGTCGAATGCGCCCGCTCCAGCGCACCAGCTGCAAGCTTCTCTTGTGCAAAACGTCGCACCGCATCTACAAACATACGATCAATTTCGGTGAACTCGAAGTTCATGCGTACTGCTCCTTGGTCATCGAGCCAGGGCCCGACATCAATATTGTTATCTTGAGAACACGCCATCCGTCCGGGACAGTCGTGATAAATGGAATTCCCTGTCGCCAAACAATGACTCCAGCACCAGGAGGCGTCGAACATAATGCCCGACCTGGTATTCCTGAGTCATGCCGATTCCGCCGTGCAGTTGGATTGCCTGCTGAGCGATGAATCGACTCGAATCGCATATTTGAATCTTGGTAGCGGAGATCGACCGTTGTCGCTCCTCAAGGGAGCCATCGCAAGTCATCGCCGCATACATCGCCATGCTTCGTGATTGTTCAAGCGCCATCAGCATATCGACCGCGCGGTGTTGCAAAACTTGGAAGCTACCGATGGCACGTCCAAACTGGCGTCGCGTCTTTAGATAGTCCACCGTTAAATCCAGGAGTGCCTGCATGCTTCCGATCGAGTCCCAGCAAACGGCGGACGCTGCATCGCACCATACATTCTCCAGAACCTCTTGAGCACCCTCGATCACCATACTTTGCGCGGAAACGTTATTAAGTTGGAGGTCCGCGCACCGCGTACCGTCCAGTAGCGCATAAGATTTACGTTGCAATCCCTCCGCATCTGCGTTCACATGAAAGATCCCCAATACTCCGCTGTGTCCTGCAACACTCTGGATCCGGGCACTGACGAAGAAGCCGTCTGCGGAATCACCGTGCAAAACCAGCCTCTTGCTACCCACTAGAAGCCACGTATCGCCATCCCGGCGCGCGCACGTATTGGCCGCTTCCATGCCATGTCTGCTACCCGGTTCCGCATGAGCAAAAGCAAGACGCAAAGATCCGTCGCACAACTGAGGAATCCAGTGAGACCGGACTTCTGCGATGGTACCGCGCTTCAGGATGCTGCCGCAGAGAACGATACTGGAAACGAATGGCTCTAACAGTGCGGCCTTTCCCAAGGACTGCATGGCAAGCATGAAGTCTGCAGGGCCGCCACCAAGGCCACCGTCATGCTCCGAGAAGGGAAGCGCCATCACGCCAATTTCGGCCAGGCGATCCCATACATCTGGGCTCCAACCATTCGGCAATTCGGCATACCTTTGTCGCTGCTCGAACGTGTATTCCTTTGCCACCAGCCGTTCAACCGTATTAACGAGTGCGCGCTGATCCTCTTCGAGATCAAAGTTCATGACAACTCCAGAGCGACCTTGGCGATAATGTTCTTTTGAATCTCGTTTGACCCACCAAAAATCGAGTATGTGCGGGAAAAAAGATAGCTAGGTGCGACCGCAGGCGCCCACTCGGGAACAATTTCTTGACCGGGAATCGCCTCAACGTCAGGCAAACTGAGCGGACCCAGCAGGTCCATCAACAGTTCCATGGAGGCCTGCTGCATTTCAGAGCCTTTGATTTTCAAAATAGATGCAAATGCATCGTGCCCGCCACTGCGGCTCGCGCCGATGGCCCGAAGCTGGGAGACCTCCAATGCCTTGATCTGCACCTCCAGTTCCGTGAGCCGACGGCGAAACGGCACATTCTCGGACATCGGCTTGCCCTCGTCGTCCAGTACAGCCGTTGCCAACTGACGGATCCGACGTGCCCGCTCCTTTGACACACCTACCCGTGCTATGCCCGAACGTTCATGACCAAGAAGGTACTTCGCGTATGACCACCCCTTGTTCTCCTCACCCACGCGGTTCCCTACAGGCACCTTCACATCGTCGAGGAAGACTTCGTTAGTCTCGTGATAGGCATCAATTGTATGGATGGGCCGGACAACAACACCCGGCGTTTTCATGTCGATCAACAGCATGGTAATGCCCTCTTGCTTACGCAACGCCTGATCGGTGCGCACTAGGCAAAACATCCAATCCGCATAATGCGCCTGCGTAGTCCATAGTTTTTGTCCGTTGACGATATAGAAATCACCCTCACGTCTTGCTGTTGTACTCAGGGACGCCAAGTCCGAGCCCGCCCCAGGCTCGGAGAATCCTTGGCACCACCAATCGTCCAGATTGGCAATACGTGGCAGCAAGGTATCTTTTTGTTGCTTGCTGCCGAACGCAATCAGAAGCGGCCCCAGCATGCCTGTGTTGAACGACAGCGGCTCAGGAGCAGGTGCGTGCTGCAGTTCTTCCAGAAAAATGAAACGCTCAACTGGGCTCCAATCCGTACCGCCATACTCTACAGGCCAAGCGGGGACCGCCCACCCCTTAGCATTCAGAATTCGTTGCCATCGCACCCAGTCCTTCTTTTCTAAGTGGCGACGCTGCAACATCTTTTGCCTAATGTCTTCAGGCAAAGCCTCGCTCAAAAACCTACGAACTTCCTCGCGAAAACCATTCTCTTCCGGAGTGAACTTCAATTCCATAGCGTTCCTCGCAGTGCTTAGCGGCCGACAAATACGGGCTTGCGCTTCTCTGCGAATGCCGTCGCAGCCTCTTTGTAGTCTGCTGTTTGCATCGACAGCGCCTCATATGAGATCGAAGTGTCCAGAGTTAGATTGAGCTGCTGCTTGAGATTCTTGTTTATCGAAAGTTTCGTCCAACGGACAGCCCACTTGGGCAGCGCTGCGAGTTCAGCCGCGATCTCGTATGCCTTTTCCATGACCTTTGCTGAGGGCACCGCGTGACTGACCAAGCCGATGCGTGCCGCCTCTGCCCCCTTGACGAGTAGTCCACGCATGAGGAACTCCTTGGCACGCTGTGGTCCGAGCAGTAGAGGCCAGATAATGGCCCCTCCATCCCCTGCGACCAAGCCCACCTTCACGTGGGTATCGCCGATCCTGGCGGTTTCGGAGGCAATGGTGATATCGCAGAACAGCGCAATATTCGCACCCAGTCCGATAGCGTCACCGTTCACGGCTGCGATAATCGGTTGCTCGACCTCAAGCAAGGAGTTGTATATCCGACGGGTCTTTTCCGGCACCCGAATTGCATACTCAAAGCCATACTGCGTACCCGCACGCTCGGCCATGCGCTTGATGTCACCCCCCGCAGAAAATGCCTTTCCAGCCCCAGTAAGCACGACCACCTTGATGCTTTCGTCGCGAGCGATATCCACGAAGATGTATTCGAGTTCCGCATGGACTTCGGGGTTTACCGCATTAAGCAGTTCTGGGCGATTCAAGGTCACAGTCGCGATACCATCGCGGTTTTCGACGTTGATGTATTGATATTGATCGTAGGAAACGTTCATTCCACTCATCCTTATAGCGTTGACGAAATACAACTATGCTTCATTAAACTGACTACAGTCTTTTGGTGCCTATCAGCGCCTTTCGAGAACCACCGCGATTCCTTGGCCCAGACCAATACACATGGTGGCCAGAGCAAAACGCCCCTCGATACGCTCAAGCTGACGCATGGCAGTCAGGATCAGACGTGCGCCTGAGGCCCCCAGAGGGTGACCAATGGCAATAGCGCCGCCGTTCGCATTAAGACGTACATCGTCTGATGCAAGCCCCATCAACTTCAGGCAAGCCAATACCTGTGACGCGAACGCCTCGTTAAGTTCTATCACATCCATCTGATTCAGGGCCAGCCCGGCGCGCTCAAGCGCTTTCCGAGACGCCTCGACTGGCCCCAATCCCATCACCCTAGGTGCTACCCCTGACACGGCGCCCGCGACGATCCGGACACGCGGCCTCACACCAAAGCGCTCGCTTATGCCCCTGGAGCCTAGTACCAACGCGACGGCCCCATCATTGACTCCTGATGCGTTACCTGCGGTAACCACACCATCCGCATAAAGCGGCCTCAGCGCCTGAAGTCCTTTCATGGTGGTGTCGCCACGCGGATGTTCGTCTTGCGCCACAATCGTCCACGCCCCCTTGCGACCTTTAAGTTCGATAGGAAGGATCTCTTCCTCGTAGAAACCCGCTTGAGCCGCCTCCGCGTACTTCCGCTGGGATGCCATGGCAAACTCGTCAACCTCAAGACGGCTTATGCCAAATTCACGCGCTAGGTTCTCCGCTGTCTGCGGCATCGCATCCCCGCCAAATTCATGTACGATCTTCGGATTGGGAAACCGTGCGCCGAGCGACTCAAAAATCTTAGGTTCACGAGCGAAGGCGGTTTCGCTCTTAGAGATCACGAAGGGCGCACGGGTCATGCTTTCAACCCCGCCCGCTACGAACAGCTCGCCTTGTTGGGAACTCGCCGCCTGTGCGGCACTTAGAACGGCCTGCATGCCACTTCCGCATAGACGATTAACTGTCTGACCCGGAACCCCAACCGGCAGACCTGCCAACAGTAATGCGTGGCGCGCCACATTGCGTGCGTCCTCACCAGCTTGGCTGGTGCAGCCAACAATCACGTCGTCAACGTGGCTAGAAGGCAAGCCGGAACCACGCATCGCCGCATCAATACACAGACCAAGCAAATCGTCTGGCCTCACACTGGCCAATGCGCCTGCCCGGCGAGCTATCGGACTACGAATTCCACCGTAAACAAAGCAATCCATTTTTTCATCCATAACATGCTCAATAAAGAGAAGTATACTATATATTTTTGGAACCGGGTTCATTGAATGAAACTTACACACAAATCCTTTGGGCGAAAAGCAGTGGTGCGGGAGCATGGAGTACTCTGCATTGAGCTACAGTCACTTCCTGGCTTGCCCAATGAGTCAAGCGTCTTGATCGAACTTCTGTTTAGCCCAATCAATCCTGCAGACCTGATGGAGGTTCATGGGAATTATGCTCAGAGCGCGTTACCACTCACGCCAGGCGCCGAGGGCGTTGGACGCGTTCTTCGCTGTGGACGCAATGTGAAGGGGATCTTTCCAGGGAATATCGTCATGCCCCTTACCCGAGGCAACTGGCAAACTTATCGCGTGTTGAGCCACAAGGATTTAATCGTGTTGCCAAATGCCATCATGCTCCAACATGCCGCAATGTTGCGAGTCAATCCGGCAACCGCCTCCCTATTACTCTCTAGCTGCAAGTCCGGGGACTGGGTTGCCTACAACGCCCCCCATTCCGCTATTGGGCGACTCATAGCACAGTTCGGTGCCACAGCAGGTATCCATCTGGTGGCTGTCGTTCGCGACACACAAAGGCTCCAACAACTTTTGGATCTGGGCGTCTCCGCCGCGTTGCTCGACGACTATTCTTTGGGTGCAAAAATGCGACAACTCACAGAAGGAAGAGGTGTTCGCTTAGCATTGGATTGCGTTGCTGGGCCAGCGAGTGCCCGGCTTGCAAGTGGTATAGCCGTCGGCGGAACACTCTGCGTTTACGGTCATCTGTCGGGTGAAGACTGCCGCATTCCTTCCCGGCAATTGACGTTCGGCCAAATACAAGTAAACGGCTTCAATCTCGGCCGTACGATAGGTAGCATGACATGGCAAAGCGTTCACCAAATGTACGCCGAGCTAGCGGCCAACATAGCCGCAGGCAAGCTACAGCTTCCCGTTACTGCGATCTATCCTTTAACCTCCCTCAAGGAGGCCATGTCGGTGGCCAAACAATCGGTGGGAGCAAAAATTCTAATTGCTCCCTCGCCCATTGACATATAGCGAACTATGTTATGAATGCATATGGGCACCGCCATTCACCGAGAACGTTTGCCCCGTCACAAGCTCCGATGCGTCGGACAGGAGGTAAACAATGGAACGAGCGGCCTGCTCCGCCTGTACCCAGCGTCCCATCGGAATTTTCGCGAGCGAACGCTCGCGGAACTTATCGCTACGCAAAGCTTCGGTCATGTCAGTTTCCACTAGGCCAAAACAAACCGTGTTAACACGGATTTCATACTGCGCCCACTCCCGCGCAGCAGACATCGACAATCCGAATAGACCAGCTTTCGCTGCCCCGTAGTTGATTTGCCCGATGGTACCGCGGCGTCCCGCATCAGACGATACATTCACGATAGAACCAACGTTCGTCTTACAGAGGCTCGCCCTGTCTAACATATGCCGTCCAACGGCCTGCAGCGCGACGAAGGCGCCGGTGAGGTTCACGTCGATAACCTGCTGCCATTCCTGCATCGTCATCTTAGTGATCATGGCCGCGCGAACAATCCCGGCGTTATTAACCAGCCCATGTATCGCCCCGAATCGCTCTGCCGAGTCGCTGACTGCATTCGACATAAAATCAGGGTCCGTAACGTTACCGGCCAGATGCATGACCTTAGCCGGATCCAGATCGCAGGCGGCCGCAGACAGCTCTTCGGCATTGATATCGACCATGGTCACCGCGCCACCAGCGGCAATCACTTGCCGCGTGAGCTCGAGACCTATACCTTTTGCCGCGCCGGTTACAAGAATATTTTTACCTTCCAGCGACATGGGATTACTGTTCTTCATTGGGAGTCCTTGAGATTGATTCAGTATTGACAAACGGGCTCAGCCTCCGGTAAACACCGGCTTACGACTTTCTCGAAATGCAGCCACGCCTTCTCGATAATCGTCGGACTGAGTAAGTTGTGTCTGGATGAGCAGTTCCGACTCGAGAAAAGCTTCCAAGTTGGGAGCCGCCGCCAAGTGCAGCATACTTTTCGACAGGCCTATCGCCATAGATGGGCCTTGCGATAGCTCACGTGCGCGCTTGGTCGCCTCGCTCAACAGCTCAGAAGCAGGTACGACACAGTTCACCAGCCCCCAATCCAGCGCTTCGTGCGAAGGTAAGCGACGGCAGGAGTAGACAAGATCCTTAGCCCGTAAGACGCCGATATTTTGCATTAAAAACCATGCTGATCCTCCGTCTGGAGCTAACCCCATTCGGCCGAATATTTGGCTGAAAAATGCGGTGTCGCTAGCGATAATGTGGTCGCAAGCTAAAGCCAGACTCCAGCCCACCCCAACGCACGCCCCGTTCACTGCGGCGATCACCGGTTTTTCAAGCGCATAAATGGACAAGACGCTGCGTTGCAGAGAACGAAGGCGTTTTCGACTTGCTATCGCATCACGTCCACCCATGCCGGTCGCGTCCGAACCTGCGCAAAAAGCATTGCCAGCACCCGTAAGAATCACGGTGCGAACATCGTCGTTCTCAGCGAGATCCTTCATGCTGCCGACCAACTGCTCTCGCATTTCGGCACTTAGCGCATTCTTGCGTTGTGGCTGGTTAATCATGACGGTCGCGACGCCGTCCTCTATAGTTGTAACTATTGACATTTCGATACTCAGTCCGTTGCAAATAATACAAACCCGTTATCTAAAACTTTGACATTGCGTTCGACTGCCCACACCTGAAAAAAAGCCTCTCTATCTTCTCGCCAAATGCGGACTTCCAATGTATCGCCAGGGTAGGCTGGCGCTGAAAACCGCCCACCAATTTCTTGAAACGCGCTCTGTCTGTACTCTCCCAGAACCCCCAGCAGCAACTGGGACGCGATCCCAAAAGTGCAAAGCCCATGTAGTATTGGCCGCTCAAAACCAGCGTTCTTCGCGTACCTGGGTGAGGTGTGGAGCGGATTACGGTCGCCATTTAACTGGTACCAAAGGGCGAAGTTAGGTTGCGTTTGCAGGTGGACGGACTCGTCAAAGGGGCCCACAGGAGTTTCGGGCAATCGATAAGGGGCTTGCATGGATCCGTTGAATCCGCCGTCGGCTCGGCAAACGCTGGCCGACCGAAGTTTGGCTAGGAGCTCCCCCGTACCTTCCACGCGAATGTCTCGCGCGACGTAGATGACCGCGCCTCGATCTTTACCGCGGTCGACCACAGCCTCCACCCGCGTTTGGCTAACTACGTTCCCGGCTGAGGGAAGAGGTTTAAATAGCTTAAGTGTCTGCTCGCCATGAACCAACTTGGACCGCGTTATGCCAGTACGATTATCGCGAGTCCATGGCCCTGGGGGGGCCAGAATCGTGGCCAAGGCAGGAAGTACGCCCCCGCCTTCCTGAGTAACAAATGCCAGTTGCCGCTCATCCGTTGGGTCCGCTCCCACCCCGACCGACAACGCGTATCTGATTGCATCGTCCTCAGTATAGGTGCAGCGCATCAACGGAAAAGACCACTGCAAGAGTATTTTCGGATCAAGGGGCATTTCGATCTCCGCAGCCGAAAATATATGCTCCAAGCCTCAGCCCATCGGACGAAAGAGAGACCGATATTTGCCACCCCACTTGGCCGTTGCCCCGTTCCACAGCGTATCGCACGCTCACGCCCGTCTCCTGTAAATCTAGCGAATCAGAAATGATGATGGATAAGTCCATATAAGTCAAATATTTCAGAATCGGTTTCGCACAATGAAATTAACAGTGAAATTGATTTGTGCGCATGCTAAACTTCAGGCTATCTTAAAATTGAGAAACCTGCGCAAGCGGACCTATTCAGTCATTAAAATCATGAACGAAAGCAGCCCTACTGTGAAAGGGGATAACGACGTCCGAGCCGTCGTTCGCGCGCTATCAATCCTAGACGCGTTTGACAGTGTGAATCCCAGCCTCTCGCTGCAGGAGATCGGTAATCTTGTTGGCATGCCCAAAGCCACGACGTTCCGACTGGTTAATACGATTAGCCGCGCCGGATTTCTGGTCCGACTGGACGACCAGCGGTATTGCCTGTCGGGCAAGTTCTCCAGACTTGGCAACATCGCCAGAGGAAAGTTGAACGTACGAGACGCCGCTCTCCCAATCATGACGGAGGTGAACCGGATTACTGGCGAAACCATTACGTTAAATGTCGCATCTCGTAACGACCGGGTTTGTCTAGAAGTGGTTGACACTCCAGCACCTTTGATGGCCATCGTACGTCCTGGAGAACACGTACCGATGTTATTTGGGGCCACGGGGCGCATTCTTCTTGCCTCGATGACCGATGAGACATTGAGAGAACACCTCAATTCGTCCAGCGATGGGCGGGGAATCGACAGCGAAGCCCTGCGACGGGAGTTGGAGCAATACCGTAGACAAGGTTACGCCATGACCCGCGGTCAACGAATTCCGGGGGTAACATCCATTGCGGTTGCCCTTGTCGCGCCTCAACTTCCTGAGCTGTACTGCTTAGCCCTTACGGGACCGAGCGTACGGGTCGATATTCAAGAGACGCAGTTCATTGAAATCATGCTTGACGCCGGTCAACAAGTGTCGATCCTTCTGGGCGCTACGATGCCTACGGCACGACCTCAAAAGACGGGCTCTGTAGATCCTGAGAAGCGCGGCCGCAGAAGCAGGAAAAGCGGCTAATAATTAATTCTGCTCTGCTTCACTATTAGATCGCCACCCCATCGCGGAACGGTGGTAGTGCCTATGAAAGTCAGTTGCCCAACTGATCCACTGAAAATTTGCCAGTGTGGACGCAAAAAACCCAGCTTGTACCGAGATTTTGCTATGTGCACCGTGCGGACCGCCCCCCCCCCCGACAGACTGTAAATCGTTTTCTCAAAAACTAAAAAAGTCAACATAATATAAATCCTTTCGATTTATAAACTACATCTTTTCCGTTCATTTACTAGATAATTTTTCTTTAAAATGGGCCAATTTCAGTTAAAAATCGAAACAGTCAATAATTTTACGGCTTTGCTTCTCTCAGCACGCCCGGGTCGCTTCACGAAATGCTTTTAGGCAGCCCTCATCTTCCAGATCAGGCAACGACTAATCAACGCCGAGCGCAATCAATGGAGTGGCTCGAAGTGGCGGGACGCCGAGCAAAAACCGGTGGCGCCGCAGTCCGAGTAGAAATCAGCACGCTAGGGGCATCCATACCATTGCTTGCGGGGCTCGCACGAATGAGCCAAGGACAATCCACAGAACGGGCCGGCCAACTGTACCTTGGCCGATTCGACAAGGAAGACAGCTTATACTTTACCCATGAGCATGCAACCCCCGCCCTATATCCCCCACAGAACCTGTACCGTCGAGCAGATCACCATCCGAGGTGCCGTGCCCTACTGTATTCGCCGATGGGCTCCTGAAAACGGCTCTTCGCTGAATGCGCCACCGCTCCTTCTTGCTCATGGCTGGATGGATGTTGGCGCTTCTTTTCAACGCTGCGTCGACTATCTTTCCGCTGGTCGCGAAGTCATCGCACTGGACTGGCGGGGTTTCGGCGGAAGCAGAAATCCCCAGCCCGTCGACAGCTACTGGTTCTATGACTACTACGGCGATCTGGATGCCATAGTCGACTACATATCACCGACCCATCCCATTGATTTGCTTGGTCATAGCATGGGCGGCAATATTACGATGACCTACGCAGGCACATGCCCCACACGAATTCGCCGCTTGATCAATGTTGAGGGTTTTGGGCTTGCCAAGTCCGACCCGTCCAAGGCACCGACCCGGCTGGCTCAATGGCTTTCAGAGCTAAAATCCCCCACGTCATGGCGATCTTTCGCAAGTGAGCAAGATGTCGTTGATCATTTGAAAATCAGAAGCCCGCGGCTGGAGCAAGAATTTGGAAGCTGGCTCGCGCGTCAATGGACAGAGCCTGGGCAGGACGGCCGCTGGCACATCTCGGCTGATTCCGCGCACAAACGCGTCAATCCCATTCTGTATCGAAGCGATGAAGCAGTTGCCACTTGGGCAGAGATTCAGGCGCCCGTCCTTTGGGTAGAAGGTGAACAGACTGCCCAGGAGCGCCGCAGCAGTGGCGCATACCCTCGTTCCGAATTTGAAGACCGCTTAAGCAAGGTCCGGTCCGTTGAACGCACGGTTATCAATCAAGCGGGTCATATGATTCATCTTGATCAGCCCGAAGCCCTGGCTAAAGCTATAGAAAGCTTCCTCTCCAGATAAAGCCTGCATTCTCATATTAAGCGTGCACTTTGGGGGCCGCCTCGCAAATCTCTTCAGCGACGACCGCACCGTTCTTATTGCGCTTAACAAAGAGTTTGACATACTGTGCGCAATACGCATTACTGTATGACCCTGAGTGCCAAGTTTTCTTGCCCTGTAGTGAGCACTAACACACGTCTCCATCGCAACCATGCACGGCTCAAGCCTAGCAGTGCATGCCAGCAACTGAGCGCGCGTCAGCACCATGGATTTTAAACACGTTTTTGGCTAAATCGATCCCACTCGTAGTAATCTTCATGACGGTCAGCTGCCACGTACACGCTTTTGGGCCGTCTGAGAGCCAGTGCTGATTTGTTGACCATGACACAGTGACTGACCATGCTAAATAAGGTTTTTTTCTCGTCGCACCAGACGAGCCGTCAACCTGCTTCAACTGACAGGGAACTGATCGTTGGCAACGAGAACAGCTGCGTGTACCACCTGCCTTAAGGTCGCCCAAGTTACAACCAGGTGGGTAAGCATAACCGGGTACCATTTGAATCAGAACAAGGCGCGCAGGAAGTGGGGTTCAGGAGGACGAGGAATTGTCTATGAGCAGTATCTATTGAACGGCAGAGCAACGAGAAATGACGGATATATTATTTCGCAAACAGGAGTTTTGGGAATGGGCATATTCTGATTTCCGATCAAATGCCCAACGAGGTGTATTGGCTGAATACATCGTTGCGCGGGCTTTGAGCTGTGTGGGTAGAAAACGCATGCAATGGGACGCATACGATCTCATTACAAATTGCGGTATAAAGGTCGAGGTCAAAAGTTCTGCTTATTTGCAGGTATGGAAACAGAACAGGCCTAGTGAGATACGTTTCGATATTGCACCCAAATACGCATGGTGCGAAAAAGAGAACGCTTTTCGGACTGAGTTAATACGCCCAGCTAACATTTATATCTTTTGTGTCTTTTTCACTAAAACCCCCGAACAAGCTAATGAGCTGGACATTAATCAATGGTTTTTTCTTGTTTGCTCAAGCCGCTTCTTAAACGAAGAGCTCCCTGTACAAAAATCAATCAGTTTGTCGTCATTGGAAAAGCTTGGTATTGGACGCATTAAATACCACCAATTAGCCGATGCCGTAATGAAGTGCGCGAGTAAGTCATAACTGCTTCATGACGCCTGGTCGGGCAGCTGGAACAAAGCACTATTTTGATGCAAGATATTGCCGATCAACCCACCACCACGGTCTATAGAGCCACATGCACAGTAGCTACTTGTGGCCACGTTGCTTAATCACCAAAGGGCTAGTACGCAGCCACGTCAAAGCCCCTTGGCAATTAGCCCGTCAGTTTTCCTTGGTAATCACACTGCTTCAGTTGATCTTCCAATGGATTACGGAACCAAGACCTGTCGTCCCACTGCGTTGCCTTTCTCTAAAGTTTCCAGGGCATCGTTCGCTTCTTCCAGCTTCCGTATTGTTGTGGGAATTTGCGGTATCTTCTTGTCGCGGACAAGCGCAATCAGCTCCTTGGTCTCATCAATACTTCCGACATAACTCCCCTGGTAACCTTTGACGCCCAATGGCATACTCGGCGTGGGCACATCGACGTGCCCGCCGAACAGGCCTACTTGTACCAGCTTGCCGCCCTTCGCAAGCAAATCTAATCCCTGTTGAACCGTGTCACTCGACCCAACGCAATCCAGAATCATATAAACCCTGCCGCCCGCACCCGTACGGATCTGCTCGGCAGCTTCCTGCCCGCTTGCGCTGACAAACGTGCTTGCCCCCGCATGCAGTGCCGCGTCGCGCTTGCGCACATCGGGGTCTACGACCACGATGCAAGCACACCCCATTGCCTTGGCGATGCTTACCGCCATGAGCCCGAGCCCGCCTGCGCCATAGACGACTAACGATTCTCTGGAGAAGATTTCGGCATCGAATTTGCGCATGGCTGAATAGGTTGTGACACCTGAGCATGCATAAGGGGCCGCTTCAGCAGGCTTCATATCGCCAATGTCAATGAGATACCGCGCATCAGTGACAAGGACATGATCCGAGTAACCCCCTTGCTGGTACACACCCATTGAGCGATTTGCATTGGGGCATAAGTTTTCGTGTCCTGATGTGCACATTGCACAAGACCCACACCCCTGCCACGGGTAAACCAGATAATTGCGACCGAGCTCGATACCGATCACCTTTGCGCCTGCCTGTACTGCAGTACCAGCTATTTCGTGCCCAAGGGTTAAAGGCAATGGAAGCCCCCGGTCTGCCATACTCAGCTGCCGCCCATTGCCCAGGTCGTAAGAGCCGTGCCGTATGTGCAAGTCAGAATGACACACGCCGGCTGCTTTGACCTGCAACAGGATTTCGTTCTCACCAACTTCCGGCAAATCGGACTCGATCCGTCGCAGGGATTCACCATATCCAAACAATTTATAACTAATCATCGTGGCTCCTTTTCAACCTAACGTAGCCCGAGAAAATCTTCACTGACCAACTTAATGTTCAGGTACTCTCGCAAGCCTTCGCTGCCCATTTCCACACCGTAGCCACTCTCTTTGATTCCACCAAAGGGGGCCTCGTTCATAGAGACATAAAAGCTATTAATGCCTATCGCGCCGCTTTCGATTTCGTTCACAACCCTGCGGCGTGTGATGCTGTTCTGCGTGAATACATAAGCAGCCAAACCGTACGGGAGGCGATTCGCCTCGCTGATGGCGTCGTCCAGTGTTTTATATTTCTGTACGAGCATGATGGGCCCGAACGGCTCTTCGTTCATCACACGGGCCTCGTGCGGCACGTCTGCCAGAACCGTCGGCATCCAGAAATAACCACGCTTCTGAGCGTCTGGTGCCTTTCCGCCGCATAGGACCCGAGCACCTTTCGATTGGGCGTCTTCAACAAGCTCCTTCATGATGTTGGCTCGCCTGGGCCCGATCAATGGTCCCATTTCAGACTCTGGGTTCAGGCCATCACCAACCCGAACGCGCTCCATCCTCGGTACTATCGCGGCGATGAATTTCTCGTAGAGGGGCTCGGCAACCATAACCCGGGTTGGAGCAATGCATACCTGGCCTGCCGTTCGACATTTAGCCTGTACCAAAGCCTCCACGACACTCTCAAGATCAGCGTCTTCGCAGATGATCGTGGGAGCATGGCCACCTAATTCTAGCGTTGCCTTTTTCAACCCTCGGGCTGCCTTTTCTGCCAGGATCTTCCCCACGGCGGTAGAACCCGTAAATGAGAATTTCCGGATTTCGTCCCTGCTCAGAAGGTAGTCTGATATCTCTGCGGGTGCACCGAACACAACATTCAATACGCCGGCGGGCAGCCCGGCGTCCATCAGTGCGCGCGCGACTGCGATGGCGGCAGATGGCGTTTCTTCAGCGGGCTTTATAACCAAGCTGCATCCTGCCGCGATCGCTCCTGCGATCTTTCGTGCGCTCAAGGTAGCAGGGAAATTCCACGGAGAAAAAGCCGCACAAACCCCCACGGGCTGCAGCAAGACGGAAAGGATGTGCTCCGGATTCTTACCAGGGATCGTCCTTCCGTAAAGACGCCGACTTTCCTCTGCATACCATTCAAGTGTCGTGCCCGCAGCCATGACTTCACCGGTCGCCTCTTTAAGCGGTTTTCCGGTGTCCATGGTTAGCCACCGCGCAATCTCTCCGCTGCGCTCCTGAATCAGTTGCCCCGCACGTTTGAGAATACCCACTCTTTCTGCGAGCGCGCGTGCTCGCCATAGTGGGAGCGCCGCACTCGCCGATTTCACTGCACGATCCAGGTCAGCCTGCGTTGCATGCGGCAACTGAGCAATGGTTTCACCGGTTGCAGGATTGATCACGGGTTCGGAATCTCGCCCCGTGCAATCAAGCCATTGCCCGTCGATAAGCATTTCCAACTTCGGATAGTTCACATGCTGCGACATATTATTTCCCCAACGCTTGAGCTTTCAGGTCGCATTTCCCTTGATCCATGGGTCGAAACGCCTGATCACCCGGCACGGTCGCGATGATGTCGTAATAGTCCCACGGCGCTTTCGATTCAGCCGGAGACTTCACTTTGGCCACGTACATATCGTGCACAAAGCGGCCGTCTTCGCGCAGATGACCATTTTGCGCAAACATGTCATTGATCGGCTTTCCACGCCAATCGGCGACGATCGCTCGTGCATCGTCTGTGCCCAATGCCTTAATTGATTTCAAATACTGATAAACCGCCGAGTACTGGCCTGCATGCTCCTGTGACGGCATCGATGTCTGATTCATCCTCTTGTAGAACTCTTCGGACCACTTGCGTGTTTCAGCGGTTCTGTCCCAATAAAAGGCTGTTCCAAATACCACACCTTGTGCTGTCTCCAGCCCGAGCGCATGCACATCCTGTATGAAGAGAAACTGCGGCGCAACAATCTGGGTCACGCCAAATTCTTTCGCAGCCTTAATCGCATTGACGGTGTCGGCACCGGCACTTACCAGCCCAATTATCGAAGCATTGGAACTTTGCGCCGACAAAATGAAGGACGAGAAGTCGGTCGTATTGAGTGGGAATTTCAGCCCGTCAACCACTTTTCCACCCACTTTGGCCAGTGCAGCCCGGGTGGCTTCTTCTCCTGCCTTCCCGAACGCGTAGTCCGCGGCGATCATAAACCAGTCTTTCTTGCCGGTTTGTGCCAAGCCATTTACCGAGCTGTTGGCGAAGGCGAATGTGTCATAGGTGTAGTGAATGCCTGTTGGAATGCAACTGGTATACGTTAGGGCATCGCTTGCAGGGCCGGTTGCCAGCACCAGAGCATTTTTTTCTTTTGCCAAGTTGTAGATGCTTAACGCAACGGCACTGTTGTTGATTTCGGTGATAACGTCAACGTGATCCACGTCTAGCCACTTGCGCGCAGTGCCTGCCGCGATATCAGGCTTGCCCTGGTGGTCAGCAGTAATTATTTCTATTTTCTTGCCATTGATCTCCCCTCCAAACTCGGCTACGGCCATCTCTGTCGCGACTACAGATCCGCGTCCGCCGGTTGCCGAATAGGGCCCACTCAAGTCGGTCATGACGCCGATTTTTATGACGTCATCTGAAATCCCCGGAGTTGCTGCGAGTGCCGCTCCGGTTCCCATAATCGTCAGTAACCCGGCCATTATCACATTTAGTCTCATGTCTACTCCTTTGATTGTTATAAATTTAATTAACAATGTTTTTTAATTTTTTTTTAGTCTATCATTTCCTGACGGTTTCCGTCCAAAAAAAATAACGACCTTCTAATGTAATCCGAAAACAGGAGCTCACACATGGAATCAAGACCTGTCGGACGTCCTCGAACGGGCGGTCTAGAGCAGAGAGTTTTCGTAGCGGCCTGCGCGCTTTACGCCAAACGCGGGTGGGCTGGCTTCAACTTTGATGAGATCGCCAGGCGATCCAAAGTCGGTAAAGGATCTTTATATCTGCGCTGGCACAACAAGGCTCAGCTACTCTTCGAACTCGTTCAGTCGCGGACAGACTTCATCGCAGGCATCGACACCGGGCATGTACGCACTGATCTCATCGAGTTCGCTCGGCGCTGGCATGCGCACCTGGAAACTGACGAAGGGGTACTCACCTACCGACTTACTATAGACGCACGCTTCTACCCTGACTTGCGTAAGGCGCTGGGCGCGAAGCCCTACCCAGACCACTCGCGCAGCACCCGAGCACTCATCCGCCGTGGCATCGAACGTGGCGAACTTCCCTCGGGAACCTCGATCGCGCTCGTCGCAGATTTGATTGCTGGGGCAGTGTCAAATCATGTTCGCAACACACCCGCCCATCTGCGTGATCGCTTTGCCGGGCATATGGATGACTACATTCTTACGATAGTGGATACGGTCTTGCAGGGAATAGGCGCCAACCAAAGTCCGTCGTCGCCTCCCTTAAACATTGATTAACGTTTGGTTTTGCAATGTAAGGTTGAGACGAGTTGGCTTATCTCTATCGTGAGCTGACTTTGAGTGTGTCTGGCTAAGGAGTGGCCATGTTTGCCCCACCCTCAGCTCGAAGTATTCATTCAACCTTGAGTCTGGCAGTTATGCCAAGTAATATCTTTACTATTAAAAGGCTCTCTTTGCCATTTTAATATCCCGCCAAAGCCTATAGCTATTCTTCTTTATCGCAGTCGCTGTATATCCCCACTTTAGTTCAGTAATCTTTTCCGTCCTGGCAGAATCTGTTTTACGGAGTGTTATATGAATAAATCTCGGAGCAGCAAACAACCTTTTTCAATAAAAATAAAACCAGAATTACTGCAGCAGCAAGAGCAACACTTTCTTGAAGTCGAACAACAAGATCCGCAGTCGCCATACTTTCGCGGGCAATCAGACGAAACTAAAGCGCCACCACGCAGACGCTTCATGCTAGGGGCCATCGCGAGCATGGGGGTTGCAGGCGCCCAGACCGCGTTTGCTGCCTCTCCTGGTTCCAAAGAGCGCCCGGTTCCGTCTGATGCAACCAAAACACAAGGGGTAGGGGTGGCCACCGACGACGGCGGCTATGGTTTTCGCTCACAGTTTGAAACCGAAGTGCGTACGCGCTATGCAACCAAAACAACAGAATCCTCCTGGAGCTTTACCCCTCTGCAAAACAGCATGGGCATCATCACGCCATCGGGCCTGCATTACGAGCGGCACCACGGAGGTATTGCAACCATAGATCCCAGCAAACATTTGCTCTATGTGCACGGCATGGTCAAGCAGGCCAAAAAGTTTTCGATGTCCGACATTAAGCGCTATCCCGTTGTGTCACGCATCATGTTCCTGGAATGCTCGGGCAACGGATTGACCGAATGGGCCAAGCCCACGCTTAAAACCGTTCAAGGCACGCATGGGCTGACCTCAACCTCAGAGTGGACGGGGGTGCCACTATCAACAATCTTAAATGAAGCCGGCCTGCGCCCTGGTGCCAAGTGGCTGTTGGCCGAAGGTGGCGACGCCGCGGTCATGACGCGTAGCATTCCAATTGAAAAAGCCCTTAAAGACTGCATGTTGGCATACGGCCAGAACGGCGAGGCAATACGCCCGGAGCAAGGCTATCCCGTGCGTCTGATCGTTCCTGGCTACGAAGGCAATATGTGCATCAAGTGGCTGCGCCGTTTAGAGGTTTCCGACAAGCCTTTCATGACGCGGGAAGAAACAGCTAAATACACCGACCTGCTGCCCGACGGCACAGCCCTGCAGTTTTCGTTCGGCATGCAGCCCAAATCTGTTATTACCTACCCGTCAGGCGAAATGCTGCTGCAAAAACCTGGGTTTTATGAAATTACCGGCTTGGCGTGGTCAGGCCAAGGCACGATCACGCGCGTGGAAGTGACGGCCGACGGCGGTAAAACATGGCACGACGCCGTATTGCACGGCCCGGTTCTGCCCATATGCCATACCCGCTTTTCATTGCCTTGGGAATGGGACGGAAAAGAGGCCATTTTACAAAGCCGCTGCACCGACGATACCGGTTACGTTCAGCCCACCATTAAAAAACTTGTCGACGAACGCGGACTGTCATCGGTCTACCACTTAAACGGTATTCAAAGCTGGAAGGTTGCCGCAACCGGGGAGGTGTCAAATGTACATCACTACTAAAACCGGGCTCGCCTGTGCCACCCTGGCGCTGGCCGGCCTTTGGTCGACTGGCGCTGTCGCGCAAGACACCAAGACACAAACGGCCACCAATCACGCTTACGGATTTGGCACCAACATTACCGAGGCCGATCTTAAAGCGTTCACGTCGCCCTTGCCCGATGGTCGCGGGATGCCCAAAGGCACCGGCACGGTCATGCAGGGCGAAAAAATTTACATGCAGCAATGCCTGGCCTGTCATGGCGCAAAATTAGAAGGAGGGATAGGCGACCGGCTAATCGGCGGGCGTGGTTCACTGACCATTAAAGACGGTGTCCAGGCGCCCATTAAAACAGTGGAAAGCTACTGGCCTTATGCCACAACGCTGTTTGATTACATTAAAAGGGCGATGCCGTTCACGACGCCAAACAGCATGTCGGACGATGATGTCTACGCAGTATCAGCCTATATTCTTTCTCAGGCACATATCATTCCGGCTGATGCAACACTTGATCAGGACTCCATGCCCAAAGTTCAAATGCCCAACCGCGACGGATTCACACCCGCCAACCGTTAATAAAAGCCTCGCGTAAGCAGTGTGCGGGCAATGGTCTTGGCTGCACACTGTGTTAAAGGCATTTGGGCCAAACTTCACGATTTACCAACAGCCAGATTAGTGCTCTGCTTTTGGGGTGCCGGCCACCCACAAACCCTGACCATCAGGCAAGTCCAGATGCGTCAGGTACAAGCGCAGGTCAAATTCATACTGATGGTAATTCGGTTCCATTCGTTCGCACAGGTTGTAGAACGCCTTGTTATGTTCCTTTTCCTTTAAATGCGCCAGCTCGTGCACGGTAATCATTTTCAGGAATTCTTCGGGTGCAGCGCGAAACACCGTGGCTATGCGTATCTCGCGCTTGGTTTTGAGCTTCATGCCCTGCACCCGCGAAATGGTGGTGTGCGTGCCCAAGGCGTGGGCAATTACTTGCATTTTGCTGTCGAATGCGACCTTGCTGATGGGCGCACCGTTGCGAATGTATTCGTTCTTCAAGCCTACAACATAGTCGTACAACGCTTTGTCAGTACGCACCGAATGGCTGGTCGGATAACGGTTGCGTAATACGTCACCCAGTTGCCCGCGCTCGACCAGCAGCTGCACTTTGGCCTGCAGGTCGGATGGGTAGCCTTTAAGGTATTTCATGCATGCTCCAAATAAATATAGTATCGACTAGAAGTCATGGTCATCATCCGGTGCAGTGCGAACCCTGGCCATAAGATCGCCCTGATAGAGGCCAGGATTCAAATCAGGAGCAGCATGATTGAACAACGCCTACCTGTTCCTGTAATTGGCAGCTACGAACCGATAGGCGTCGTGATTATTTGTGTCTACGTGGCCAATACCTGGAAAAGGAAAATGTGCACCCGCTACCAGCTCACGGCTCTTGGAGAAAATGCCAAACTGTTTGATGCGCTGCTTGGCAGCCTCGGCCTGATTCACATCGAACTGTATGGTGACCTTGGGCTTTTCAAACTGAATCGATTCAACGTGAACAAGATCGCCAATAAACGTAATGGATTCTCCTTTGCTCTCCACACGGTAAAAACTATGACCAGGCGTGTGCCCCGGCGTTGGGACTGAACGGACGCCGGGTAGAATTTGTGTGGGGCCTGAAAATGGCTGCAGCTGCCCAGATTTTAAATAAGGCGTAAGGCAGGCGGTTGCCTGTTCGAAGTATTCCTTTGGGTAACCATTGACGCCATTCTGGTTCGCAGTGTCAAGAAAAAAATCGACGTCCGGTTTGCCCACATGAATGACTGCGTTCGAAAAAACAATGTTGCCATTGTGAACCAGGCCGCCGCTGTGGTCGGTGTGAACATGGGTCAATAAGACATCACTGATCTGGCTCGGTTCGTACCCAGCTGCTCTCAAATTAGCAATCAGTTTTCCACCTGCCTCAGGCCCAAAAAAATCACCCGCGCCGGTATCCACCAAAACCAATCTTTTCCCTGTATCGATCACGAATGCATTGATCGACTCCTCAACGGGGTTAGCTAGAAAAGCGTGACGCAGATGGCCATCAATAGATTCCTTTTTTACGCCTTGGAGCAAATCGTGTACATCCAGCGGAACTGTACCGTCGGACAGTGCCGTGATTTGGAAGTCACCAAGACGATAACGATAAACGCCACTTTGCTGAGCCTGCGCTGCAGCCCCGGCGCTTGGCGTTTGTACTTCGGAAGCTGTCGCGGCAACGGAAAATATGCTGGTGATCAAAGCCATCGCTGTCAATGCAGTGGCGAACGGTTGCAAGTAATAACGCATTAGTATTCCTAAAATAATTGAGAATTATTGGTCGCGAACAGGTCGCCAATTGGCCATTTCGGCGAAGGGTGGTAATAAAAGCTAATCATGATGGTGTCCCGTGTTAAAAAAACATGTCCTAATCTACGCTTGATCCGCGCCGACAGTTAGTTGAATTTCCCGATACGAGGTATCACCTATATGGATATAAAGCGTTCTGACCTTCCGCTACTGATCTCACTCGATGTTTTACTTGACGAGCTTAATGTCACTCGGGCGGCCAAGCGTCTGAACATAAGCCAATCCGCGCTTTCAGGGCAGCTCGTGCGCCTTCGAGACCTCTTCAATGATCGCCTTCTGGTTCCATCAGAGAGCGGCCGTGGAATGGTGCCTACGCAACGCGCCATTGATCTTCGGCCACGTTTAAGAGATGCATTGGCCCATCTACGCGACGCGGTCTACTCTGTTCCGTTGTTCGACCCAGCCACTGCCAGTCGTACATTCGTCGTCGCTGCACATGACAGCGTCTTCACCATGGTCGGCCTGGGCGCTCTGGAAGCTGTGGTCGCTCAGCATAATCCCAGTTTACGCATTGCAGTCATCCCTGCAACCAGCGCTCAACTGCCCGAGCAAATGGAGCGTGGTGAGGTCGATCTCTTTTTGGGTGATATCGCCAAAGCGCCAGATTCGCTGAAAGTCCGTTTTTTGCTCAGCGACCATTTCCGGATGGCCCAAAAAATCGGACACCCTCGGGGCAATACGTGTGCAACGCTCGGCGAATACTGTGCACTACCTCATGTAATGGTGTCACAGACTGCTCAATTCCATAGCCCGGTAGACGACGTTCTCGCGACGCTGCACAAATCCCGAAATGTTATTGTCGTCGTGCCGAATTACAACCAGATAGCGGTGGTGCTCGCTCACAGCGAATGTGTGGCAACGCTTCCCATTCAGTTACTCAAGCGTTATTCGTCGATTATCGACATTCTTGATCTTCCTTTCGATATCCCGCCCTTCAACTTGGGCATGGCTTGGCACGCCAGAGCACAGTTCGACGATGGCCATTGCTGGTTAAGAAAATGTTTTACCGACGCAGCGGCTTTAATCAGCTAATTTCTTGTTGTGTTAATTTCGGTTTCTTTGGACGATGCTTTTTGATTAGCCCATGGAACCTTGGTGAGAATATTTCACAAAACCAAGGCCGTCCCCGAATGCTTATCAAATCCATGACATCATGAACGCTTGTCGGCCCATCACTCGATCATCACGACACAGCTCTCAACCACGCTTCACTTTTCACCCATAGCTGTCTGGCTATGTCAGCATCGAGCGCATAAGACCTGACGCCGTCAGCAAACGGGTTGGGCGTGTCATTGATCGGCGCGACTGCACAATCTTCAAGATAGTACCCGCCGATTTCGTCCTTGTCGGCGACGACTGCGGCCCAAACCGACGTTGCGGCTGCTTGCGGGATTTCTTTCAGCTCTGCGGGCGCAAGACCCGCTTCGGCCCGCGCTTTGCCAATGGTCTCGAAAAGACCCTGCAAATCTTCCTGTGCCAGATGACGTACGAGGTCAGTGAAACTATTTCCAGGCATTACTGAGACAGCTCGGATGCCGCGATCACGATGTCGTTTATCGAACTCCGCGGCAAAGAGAGAAGTGGCTGTTTTCGACCGTCCATAGGCGACCCACGGGTCGTAGGCCTGCTGTTCGAAATTTGGATCGTTTAGGTCAAGATCGGTGATCCGGTGAGCCTGTGACGACAGCATCACCAGACGCCCGTTATTGGCCAGCAGCGGCTCGATCCGATTGATCAGGGCAAAATGACCAAGATAGTTCGTCGCAAATTGCACTTCGAAGCCGTCGACTGTCCGCTCGAACGGAGTTGCCATAACGCCAGCGTTGGCAATGATGGCGTCAAACGGCTGGCCATCAGCCAACAGCTGATCCGCACCGTCTAGAACGCTTTGCAATGATGCCAGATCTAGCTCGATCAATTCCAGGCTGCCACCTGCTTGCGCTGCGGCGTCACGAATCAATGCAA
This sequence comes from Alcaligenaceae bacterium, assembly GCA_013416395.1. GTDB lineage: Bacteria > Pseudomonadota > Gammaproteobacteria > Burkholderiales > Burkholderiaceae_B > Allopusillimonas. The sequence goes on along the minus strand of JACCEP010000014.1, from coordinate 16,522 downwards.
TGGCCAGCTCAGCTTTGGCGAGGTCCCTGACCGCTCCAACCACGTCAGCGCCGTGAGAGACCAGCGAGCAAGCGGTTTCAAGCCCAATGCCAGATGATGCACCTGTAATGAGAAATCGTTTTCCCTTAAGGTCAACGCCGGTGAGCACTTCGTCGGCCGTGGTCTTGGGGCCAAATGGTTGATTCATGATTTCATCTCTGACTAAAAAAAGGATTTAAAACAGACGAGAGGTGCTGGCTCGCCCCAGAAACTTTCGTTCAATTTGGCCGCCATCGCTCACGTCGGGCTTGCCGTCCGTTCTGGCCTGGCCAAAAACCCGGCATGCAACTTGCGCAACGAATAAACAACGCCAATGCTTGAAAGGTCAGGCGTTCACAGCGCAGCCGGCTCCCGCAGTTTGGCGATTACCTTTATTTCAAACTGAAAACCAGACAGCCATGTTGCGCCCACACCGGTCAACGCCGGATAAGGTGCCTCACCCCAGTATTCCGGAACGATCTGCCAGATCGTCTCAAGGTTTGTCTCGGGATCAACAACAAACACCGTGACATCCACAACATCGTCGAAAGAACAACCTGCTGCGGCGAGCACTGCATTAAGATTCTCGAAAGCACGCCTGGCCTGAGTCTGCAGATCTGGCTCCGGCGAGCCGTCTGCTCGGCTTCCCACCTGGCCCGACACGAATAGAAAGCCGTTGGCACGAACTGCTGGCGAATATCGATTACGCGTATAAAGCGTGCGGTCCCCGGCTGGAAATACTACGTCGCGGCTTGACATGAAAGCTCCTTATTGAGCGAGCCAAAAACGGGCTCTTAGTTGATGGAGCCCCCACTGTATATATTCCAGGTAACTTAATAAACATGGAAAACATGTCATCACTGTTTATAGAATCAGAACAATCCAGGCATAGCGAGCAGACTTAACAGGTGGTACCGTCCTCACCAGTCTTTGACATAAACCCTATGCCGGGCAGCCGCCGCGAAAGCAAAACGTGGCTGACCGAAGACTCAGGCCCTATCGATAACCGCAGCATGGCTGCTGGAGGCTGGAGGCTGCGCAATACTTCAGACTAGATGCAGAACGAGCGACCACGATCTGGAATGAAGTCTCTCAAGCTTTGGATGGCTGGCGCATTCTGGCAAGAAGCTTGGGTTTTCGTGGTACGGATATGGTCGACTTCGAGTCGGCCTTTAAGTGCGCAGACTCATAAAGCCTCAGCCTTGGGGTGTTGGCGGCCCGTCGCCTGTTGTATCCAAGGCGCGAAAACTGACGCGCCGCTGTCACCCCAACGACCTTTCAGACGTGGCAGGTTCGATCGTAGCGATTCGTCATGTTGAGAACAACACGGGCAAACTCAAGCCGAAGCGATCGACATGCGGATGCGTGGGTGACGATGGAAAAGCGCGGCCACAATAGCCGACGTCACGATGACGAACGTGCAGAATATGTAGACGGCCACGTCCAAACCCCAATGGTCGGCGATCCAACCGATGCCCATCATGGGCACCATGCTGCCGCAGTAGCCGATGACCAGATAAGTGGCTAGCAACCCTGAGCCATTGCTGGGTGTGGCAAGACGGTTAACCATATTTATGCCAGCGAGCATGCACATACCGTGCCCCATTGCGGTGAACAGCACGCCCAAGGCGAACAAAATAGCTGAACTCGCCCACAGGTTCATCATGAGTACCGCATTACTTAACGCCAGGCTAATCAGCCCGGCCGTACCGCAATAGTGGGCAGGCATGCGCGCCGCCATTACCTGGACAGCCGCTGAGGCAAACAAGATCAATGCAATGGTTGTGCCACTGACAATCGGGCCATGCCAGGGCACCAGTTGATCGAGAAACAAGGGTGCCATGGACGCATACAGGCCGAACACGCCAAATGCCAGAAATGGCAAGCAACACGTCAGCACAAAAGCCATGGAGGTGTTTGATTCTGGCCAGGTCAGTTTGGGCAGGACATCGCGCACACTCAAAGACTGGACGGAATGGGGCCTGGCGCTGTGCGGCAGCCGCAGGCGATATAAGGCGGTGAAGCCTAACGCGCCCAACAGCACGGTGGGAACGTACGTGCTTACCAATGGGGCTGGCGCCCACTGGCCAAAGAGGCCACCCACCAAGGGCCCCAGGCCAAAACCAAAAGCCATGAGAAAACCTGTCATCATGGCTACGCGCTGCATATCTCCAGATCGGGACAACTTGGACAGGCCCTGCGTGGCACTGGTCGTCAGCATGCTGGAGGCAACGCCAACAATAACGCGCCCGACACCCAGACTGGCCATGTCCCAGGCAATCAGACTGATGAGCGTGCCCATCACCGCCAGTGCCAGGCCCCATAGCATCATGGGGCGAAATCCCACACGATCAGGCAAGCGCCCCAAAAACAACAAGCCACACAACGCACCGCCCATGTAAAGCACGTAAATGAGCGAGATGTCGCTCGTTTGCAGCTGCCATGTTTCTTTGTATAGCGCATACAGGGGGCTGATGAGCGCGGTGCCCATGACACCGACGATCATGGCAAAACTCACCCAGGCATAGGGCGAAAATTTCAACTTCATTTTTTAACTGTCTTTGAGGGCGATAAGCGGGGGGAAGGAAGATAAAGGGAGGCTCAGAATTTGATATTGCGAGGTCAAGACTCCCCTGCGCTGAATTGCCGTGAAATCGTGCCTAGTACGCGGTACGTGGTTTCCAGATCTTGCAGAGAATGACCATCCAGAACGGCCCGCTCGATCTCCATGCTCTTGGCCAGGATCAATTTGGCCGTTTCGCGCCCGGAAGGAGTCAAGGCAATGCATTTGGTGCGCCGGTCGGCGGGGTCACTGGCCCAATCGACTAACTGAGCCTTGCGCAAATGCGCCAGCACACGGACCAGGGATGACGTGTCCAGGTACAAGGCATCGGCCAGATCCTTCTGGCGCAAAGCTTCGCCCTGTACGTACAGTATCAGCAGGGGCATGCGCGTGGCATCGGACAAGCCCAGGTCTTTGAAGGCGAAATCGATCTGACGGCGCCATTGCCTGTATACGCTGCCAAGCAACAACCCAAAACGCGAACGCGCCTGAACAATGTCAGGCGCAGTAAAGGGGTCAATCGGGGAGATTGTTTGCATGCAAAGTATTTTACCATGGGCTCGGCTGTTCGCTGTTCTGAGAATGCATATGCCTTCTCCTGCCCAACAAGCTTCAGCGATGTCAAAGAACCTAACACCATGATCGAAAGCAATCTTATATCCGACCTATTGGTGCACGACGTTAGCGTGCTGGCCCTGAGGGAATCCGCTACGCCAGGGTCTTCATCTGCAGATCGTAGCTTTGGCCATGTCATTAATCGCGTCCGATGAATCACGCGATAGCACCCGACATGCGGATTTTTTTGTTAAGTCTGCACCAGACAGCTACCGACTGTACATCGTGTGTTTATTCAATCAAAGCAGCCAACTTTGATAAAACGTCATCCACGACATAGTCTGGCGCAACCTCGATTTTCTTGGCCCCGCGCTTTTCCACATCGACCGCCCGAACGCCATTGACGAGGACAACGCCTTGTGTGTCCATGCCCGTTCCAGACAGAGACACCGTAAACCCAGCCATTCTTGAAAAATCCCCGCCTTGCGTGATCGGTGCAATCATCGTCAGGCCCAATGCATTGACCTGACGCTTTGTGAGGACCAGAGCGGGCCGGAAATCACCTTGTAACTCATGCCCAACCGTAGGATTAAGCGTTATACGGATAATGTCGCCTCGGTCGAAACCGCCACGCCTCACCATTTCTCACCGTCTATTACCGGGGCATCGTCCCATTCTGCCAGTGCAGCGGGCATAGGGGCCGCTGGATCGCATTGAGCCAGCAATTCATCCAGCGTATAGCGCCGCTTCGCCTGGCGCAGGATGAAGCCATCCCCAGATTGTTCAATCGTCACCGATTGCCCTTCTACTAAGCCTAGGGTTTCCCGCAATGCCTTGGGGATGACCAGCCCGATGCTGTTTCCGAACTTTCTAAGTGTGGTTTCCATGGTCAACTGCTCTTAGTTTTACATTGTATAACTTTAATCAAAAATAAGAATTCAGTCAAACTAAGTTTTATGTTATCAGCCTGTGCAATGAGTGCCTTAGCCGTAAGATCACCCTGATAGAGAGGCCCAGATCCAAATCAGAAGCCGCATGATGGGGCAAGCCCAGCACATCTAGGGTCGACAGATATGCCTCAGGAAGCGCTGCAGAGTCCCACAACCACTAAGGAGTCAATCTTCCATGCGTTCCCAGTGTCGGCGGCTCATCTGAGAAGGCCGCTTTTGCTAACTTGAATAGTTGAACGAGCTTGCTTTCTTTTACGTTCCAGAACTCAGCCTGTTCGATTTCAATACGTACGAGCGCTAAATCTGGATCGTTCACGCCTTGTGGAAACCACGCCTCATTCATCTTGGACCATAATCTCTGTTTCAGAGCCATATCCTCCACCAGGCGAGCATGGCCTGATACCGAAACGTATATATCATCGCCAGTATCCGCAAATGACACGTTCACAGAAGGCGATAAGCTAAATTCTGCAACCGTCTCGCTCGTTCGCGACATAAAAAACCACAGGTGCGTGGCGGCTTGAGCGTTCTCTTTTTCATCATCAGGATCTTTTTGCACGGTCATGGGTCTGGAGGTGAGCACGCCCTGTGAGTTGACAGTCGTAAACATCGCAAAACGTATATCTGAAATTAGTTCATTGAGTTGCTGCTGTGCTGGCTGCTGATTGTTGGTCATTTCTCATCCTAAGTTAATGCGCAACGCTGCGGCACGGGGACATAAGCAATTTGTGTGCCTAATCTGTAGACGCGATTGGTGACACTTACCATTACCAAATCGACCCACTATCAAACTCAACAGCCCTTTAAAGCGGCAATAAGCAATGTGCGTATGCACGTCAACACACCGCAGGCGTATCATGGTTTGCCAAGGCGGCTTCACAATCGTGACCGCCCTTAGTCTGCTCACGGCCACCCATAACTTCATAACTCAACCTCTCTGGATTTCTTGAAATGAAAGATGCTGCGTCCTCCCCGTCTAAACCCAACACGCCCGCCTGGCACGAAGAGACAACTGTGCTTCACGGAGACGCGGCGATACTGGAGGGGTCTTCGGTTGTTCCGCCCATTTATTACAGCGCCACCTATCGTGCCGAAAGCGCCGAGGCGTTTTCCGAAATGGCCACAACGCCGCGCCACCACGCCTTTTACAGCCGCTACGGCAACCCCGTGCATGAGCACGTAGAAACCATACTGGCCCAGCTCGAGGGTACAGAGACGGCATTGCTGATGGGCTCGGGCATGGGTGCCATCAGCACCACAATTCTGGCGCTGGTGTCTAAGGGTGACCATGTGATTGCGCAGCAGCGCCACTATATGAGTACGTCCAAGCTGTTCGAAGAAATACTTCCGCGCTTCGGCGTTGACTTCACAACCGTGGATCAGACCGACCCGCAAGCCTTCGCTGCCGCAATACGCCCCAACACGCGGCTAATCATGCTCGAAACACCCGTCAACCCGACACTGTCCATCACCGATCTTGACGCTGTTGCCGCGATTGCCAAAAAGCACAACATCATCACAGTGGCCGACAACACCTTTGCCAATTCACTTAACCAGAAGCCGCACGCGCACGGTGTTGATGTCGTAGTGCACAGCGCCACCAAGTATTTTGGCGGCCACCATGACGTCACAGCGGGTGCTGTCTGCTGCAGCAATGCGCTGGCCGAAAAAATCTGGAGCATGCACACAACCTTGGGCTCGGTGCTCTCACCCATGGACGGGTGGCTGCTGCTACGTGGCCTGCGCACCCTGTCACTGCGCATGGAGCGCATAAATGCCAACGCGCTGGCGGTCGCCCATTGGCTGGAGCAACAGCCGGGCATTGAGCGGGTTTTATACCCCGGCCTCGAGAGCCACCCACAGCACGCGCTGGCCTGCCGTCAGATGAAAGGCTTTGGTGCCGTTATCGCCTTTTCGGTAAAAGGTGATTTTGAAGCGACCAGCCGGTTTGTATCGTCATTAAAGCTGGCAACGCAGGCCGTCAGCCTCGGCGGTGTAGAAACACTGGTGGTGCACACCGCCGCCATGTGGGCCGGCACCATGACAGGCGCGCAGATGGAAGCCGCCGGCATTGAAAGCAATACGGTGCGGATGTCTGTCGGTGTGGAACACATCGACGATCTGAAAGCGGATCTCGATGCTGGCCTAAGCGCACTGTAACCATTACGCTCAAGGCCCGCGCGCTGGCAAACACCACTGCCATTTCGCGAAGGCCTGCAGCAGCCACACCGAAAGTCGGTGTGGCTGTGCTCAACGAATGACGATGAGCGTTTACCCGCCCTCTTATGCAGGCTCTCTGGCCTTATCCCGCAATGCGGTTTTCAACACTTTCCCGTAACTGTTCTTAGGAAGTTCCGGGCAAAACACGTAGCGTTTGGGTTTTTTAAATGAAGCTATTTCCGCCTTGCACCAAGCCTCCAGCTCGACGGCGTCGAGCTGTGCACCGCTAGATGCCACTACAAAGGCAACCACTTCCTCCCCCCAGTCTGCGTGTGGACTGCCCACGACAGCAGCCTCGAAAACATGGGGATGGCGCAGCAAGACCTCTTCGACTTCGCGTGGATAAATATTGGAGCCACCGGAGATAATCACGTCTTTAGAGCGGTCAGTCAGTGTCAGAAACCCCGCTTCGTCGAGAAAGCCAATATCACCTGTACGCAACCAGCCATCGACCAGCGTATCTTGCGTGGCTTCACTGTTACGCCAGTACCCCTGCATAACAGTGATCCCGCGCACCAACACCTCACCGTGCGTGCCTGCGGGCACATCGCACAATTTTTCATCCACAATTCGCACTTCAATACACGCTTGTGGGGTACCCACTGATGCAAGACGCTCATGCCACTGCGGATGAGTACGGTCAGCGATGACTTCACGTCGCATCGCCGTAATCGTCATCGGGCTTTCACCCTGCCCGTAAATCTGCATAAATTTGGGGCCGAAGGCATCAAGGGCCTCGACAAAGTCAGCCGCATACATGGGCGCGCCGCCGCACACAATCGACTTTATGCCTTCGCCATCAGACCCTGCAGCCTTTGCCACACTGATAAGGCGTTTGACCATCGTGGGCGCGGCAAACATCGACAACCCGCCGAGGCGTTTGCCAAGATCGAGTATCTCCGCACTATCGAATCCACGTGACTCAGGCACAACATGGCGAGCGCCAAGCCGCACAAAAACAAAGTTATACAAACCCGCGCCATGTGACATGGGCGCTGCATACAAAATGGCGTCGTCGGTGCTGACGTTGTCGACATCAACCGTGTAGCACAGCGACATCGCCACCAGATTGTCATGCGTGAGCATCACACCCTTGGGTCGGCCAGTTGTGCCTGACGTATAAAACAGCCAGGCCAGTGTGTGAGGCGCCAGAGCGGCTGGCGCACTCAACATTTTTTTGTATTCAAGCATGGCGCGAACGGTAGACGTGTCAACACCCAGTTCCATACACCCTTCGGGCAGGCCAACCTCCGACATAGACTGCCCTTGGTCACTGAACAACAACGAGGCTTGCGCGTTTTCAGCAATCCATGCCGCCTCTTTGGCGTGTAGCTTGTAATTGATAGGGACCACCACAGCCCCTGCCCACCAGACTGCATACATGAGTACAAGCAACTCTATGCGATTAGGCATGTAGAGGGCAATGCGATCCCCCTGTTGTATGCCGTAATCACGCCGCAGGCTTTCGGCCAGACCACTGGCTTGTGCAGCAAACTGACGGTAGTCTGCCTTGAGTTCGCTGCCACTGAACAATGCCGGCGCATCGGGTGTAAGCAGCGCTCGCGCCTGTAACCACTGTGCAATATTCATGGTCGCTTACTCCCCGCTTGGTGTCAATGTGTGACCACTGCCTACGTTTGAAACGGTATTCGGTCTCATGAATATCTCCTTGCATTTGTTTTTTTTATAGTCGCCCGCTAGCATACGTATGTCTATGCGTGCAATTACGTATTCACGTACGTAGCATCAGGGGAAAGCCATGCTTGAATCCAACCTCGAAGAACTCGCCTTTCGAGAATCGCCAGCTCCGCAAATCATCACCCAGAACCGCACCATTCTTCGCTGCAACAAAGCATTTGCCACGCTGTTCGGCTATCAGGTGCAAGATATGGAAGGCGAGTTGATCCTCAAGCTCTACCCAAGCAGTGCTGACTATTACCAGATTGGCGAGCGATGTCTGCGGGCTCTAAGCACCATGACCACTTATGAAGACGAACGCTTTATGCAGCACAGCGACAGGCAGATTTTCTGGGCGCGTGCGCGAGGGGTCACCCTGACCCCCGAAGATCCCTTCAGCTTGATGATATGGAGTTTTGAACGCATCCATCACAACCAGACCAAAACGGCTGATCTCACCAGGCGCGAGCAAGAAATTTCAGGCTATATCGTCAATGGGCTAACGTGCAAAGAGACAGCCCAGGTGCTGGGCATTTCGCATCGAACGGTAGAGGTACACCGAGCACGACTCATGAAAAAACTGGGCGCCAAAAATACCGCCGAACTCGTCTCCAAGATTGTCATGGTGACGACGCCCGCGCATTAAGCTGGCAAGCTGAGGCGGTCCTGTACCGCATGGCGCGCATAGGCGCTCGGCGGCTTGCCGGTCTCTTTGCGGAACATCGCCGAAAACGCCGACGAGCTTTCATAACCCATATCCAGTGCAATACGCGTCACGCTATCGCCCAACGTGAGCCGGGAGATGGCGACGAAGACGCAAGCCTTTCGGCGCCACTCCATAAAGCTCAACCCGGTTCCCGCCAGAAACCGCCGGTAAAACGTGCGTTCGCTGACATGCAGTACTTGTGCCCACTGCGACGGGGTAACTGTCTGCATAGGTGCCGCAAAAAACGCATTGCACAGCGCCGCCAGTTGGCTGTCGTGCGGCATGGGCAAATGAAACGGTGCGGCCGGCGATTGGCAGGCCTCGAGCAACAGCAAGCGCATGAGCATGCCGTCGCGCTGCCTGGTGTCGTACAACACGGGCACGTGGGCTGCTGCGTCAATCAACGCCCGTAGCAAAGGCGAAACTTCGATCACCTGGCAAGCTTGCGGCGCATTGCGCAATGCATTCAAACGAAAATAAAGACTGCGTGTGGTTACCCTGGTCGTACGCAATTGATGCCGTATTCCCGCAGGTATCCACAAAGCGAACCCGGGAGGAACAATCCATGTGCCTGCGTCAGTCTCCAGACGCATGATGCCGCTGATCGCATGCAGCAGTTGTACACGCTTGTGCGTGTGAGTGGCCACCACATGGCCATCGGGATAACTTGACTCCACAACCACGACGTCGCGGTCGGCTTGTTCAAGCAGGTCTATCGTATGAGGCATGGGCTGTCCGAAATTCGCTGATGAATGTCTCATATTCTAACGACAGCCAACTCGTACGCGTCTATATTTTGTGTTTAAGTCTTTGAAATTTAAAATTTCATCGCTACACCCTTTCAGGCCGTCGGCCACCCGCAACATGAATCCAGCCACAGCAACAATCCCCCCTTCGCCCAGCTCCGACGCGCAAGACCTGCACGCCCCACTGGTTGAGGCCGGCGCACCGCTGGCCGATCCGGTAGCACCCAACATGCCGGCGAGCAGCCAGGACACTGGTGTGGTCTACAAAATCCTGGCGGCCATCAGCGTTTCCCATCTGCTCAATGACATGATGCAGTCGGTGCTGCTGGCACTGTATCCCGTGCTCAAGGGCAGTTTTTCGCTTAGCTTCGCGCAGATTGGCATCATCACCTTGGCTTTCCAGTTTTCATCTTCGCTGCTTCAGCCGCTGATCGGCGCGTTCACAGACAAAAGGCCCAAACCCTACTCGCTGCCTATCGGCATGGGGTTCACCTTCTGCGGCCTGCTGCTTCTTTCACAAGCCTGGAACTTCCCCAGCGTTGTAGCAGCAGCCGCACTTATCGGCATGGGCTCCTCGGTCTTTCATCCTGAATCCTCACGCGTGGCGCGTATGGCGTCGGCGGGCCAACACGGCCTGGCGCAATCTATTTTTCAGGTTGGCGGCAATATTGGATCTTCGTTGGGCCCACTGCTGGCAGCGCTCATTATCGTGCCGCTGGGCCAGGGCAGTGTTGCCTGGTTCTCGCTGGCCGCGTTGGTCGCCATGCTGATCCTTATGCGGGTCAGCCACTGGTATGCCGCCAATGTAAACACGGTGCGTGGCCGTTCCAGCCTTGGTCGCACAGAAACAGGGTTGAGCAGACGGCAGGTCATGGGCGCGCTGGGCGTACTGCTGATTCTGATTTTTTCCAAATACTTCTACCTGGCTGGCCTGAACAGCTACCTGACGTTTTATCTTATGGACCGATTCGGCCTGACCATACAGAACGCACAGTACTGTCTTTTCGTGTTTCTTTTTGCCGTGGCCTTGGGCACACTGGTTGGTGGGCCTGTGGGTGACCGCATCGGTCGCAAACGCGTAATCTGGGGCTCCATTCTGGGCGCCGCCCCCTTTGCACTCGCCTTACCCTATGCCAACCTGACCTGGACCATTGTGCTTATCTTTATTATCGGCCTGGTCATCGCCTCGGCGTTCTCGGCCATTCTGGTCTATGCGCAAGAACTAGTACCCGGCAAAACCGGCATGATCTCTGGCCTGTTCTTCGGGCTCGCCTTTGGCATGGCCGGTATTGGCGCAGCCGCTCTGGGCAACCTGGCCGACGCAACAAGCATAGAGTTCGTCTACAAGGTGTGTTCCTTCTTGCCGATTCTGGGGTTCGCTGCCTTTCTGCTGCCTGAAAGACGACGGGTCAGGCAGTAGCGGGCAGCTGCGGCCATTGCCCGGTCATGATGGCCTGCGCCAGTGATGCTGGACGCAGGCCCAGCACTGGGCCTTGCGCTGCAACCCTGCCCGCCTTGAGGATGACTACCCGGTCGGCGACGTGCACAACATCTTCCATGTTGTGGCTTATCAGCAATACGGTCACGCCTTCGCTCTTAAGTTGCTGTATCAATGCCAGGACTCTTGCCGTTTCCTTAACGCCCAACGCGGCGGTGGGTTCGTCCATGATGACGATACGGGCCTGCCAGCGCAAAGCACGGGCAATTGCCACTGCCTGTCGCTGCCCGCCGGAAAAATCCGACACCGGACGATCCACATCATCAATATCCTGATTTAACCGCTCAAGATAGTGTGCTGTCTGCGCGCGCATGCAACGCTTGTCGAGCACGGACAGCCCTGGCAAGACTCGGCGCCGCAACTCAGCCCCCAGAAATACGTTCTGCCATACGGTCAGGCGCGGTGCCAGGGCCAAATCCTGGTAAATCGTAGCCACGCCGTTGGAGAGCGCGTCATGCGGAGAGGCCCAGCGTACCGCACGCCCGGAAAGCAACAACTGGCCTGACGTCATAGGATGAGCGCCAGACACCACCTTGATCAGGGTGCTTTTACCCGCGCCGTTGTCACCGCAGATAGCCAGCACTTCGCCTTCATAGACAACCACATCAACGCCGCGCAAAGCCTGTACTGCACCGTAGTGCTTGGTAAGCTGCCGCAATTCCAGGATTTTATTCACAACGAGTCAGTTCTTTAGAAAATCTTTCACATTGTCCGCATCGACAAGTTCAGCGTCCAGGTAGAGATATGGGCCGTGAACGACCTTGTTCAGCGCGACTTTTTGGACAGCGACTGCATCAATGACATCGACCGCTTTGACGCCCATCTTCTCGAAGGGAATCATTACCGTCGCCATCATGAGCGATGCCGGATCGGCAATTCGACGATAGGTTTCCGGTCCGCCATCTATGCTGACCAGCACCGGCTTGCCTTTCTTGGCGCCCTGCTGCTGAAGAATGTCATCAATGATATAAGCCTGCGCATCAAAAGATGCCCAGATACCATCGACCTTGCCCTGGTTCTTGAGCAGCAAGGCGTTCATGCCAGCCTGAACATCGTCGCGCCAGGAGGCCGTGCGCGCCATGGTATGGGAACCGATCTGCTTGACCGCCGGATTCTCGCTCAGCACAACGTCCAGGATTTTGCCGCGAATTCGAGTGCCAACATTGCCTTCGAAGCGCTGCGTCAGAATGTTGCCCTGATAGTTCAAGTGGTCCAGTAGATACAGAGCAGCCTGTGCGCCTGCAGAGTATTCATTGACGGCGACGTCTACCAATGCATCAGAACTGGTGCCACTCATGACGGTGACCAGCGCAATGCCAGCCTCTTTGGCCTGCTTAAACTGTTCCTGCGCTTGCAGGGGCTTGCCCATGGCCACAATGATGCCGTCCGGCTTGCTCAAGATCAGGTTGTTCAACTGGTTGATATGTGTCGACATATCTCCCTTGCTGTTTAGCACTTGCACGTCCCAGCCCTTAGCTTCGGCTTGCGCTTTGGCGGCATTGACCACGCGCGCATGGGTTTCGGACGACATCTGGAAGCCGACTATGGCCAGTTTGGTGGCATGGGCTGCACCAGCACAACCTATGGACAGCGCCGTAGCGGCAAGAAGACGGAAAAGAGAAGTGCGCATGGTTTTCCCTGTAATAGGAGGTTGTCTTGATAAGAGTTGGAACAGTCTGACGACACAAGGTCTAGATGGAAAAGGCAGCCTTCTTGAGAACGGATGAAGAAAGCGCGACCGAGACCACAATGATGACACCTAGAAGAATATCCTGAAAGTAATACTGGACACCCATGAGAACCAGCCCATTGCCCAACATACCTATGATCATGGCGCCGAACAGCGTGCCCGGCACATTGGCACGGCCCGGCTCGAACATGGTCATGCCCAGCAATACGGCCGCGATGGCCGTGAGCATCAGGTCGGCGGCAGAGTTAGGTGCAGCTGACGCCAGACTCGATGTCATGAGTACTGCCGTCAGACCCGCCGCCAGCCCCGACAATGTCAGGCCAATGATTTTGATCGCCCGCACATTCACGCCCGCCAGTCTGGCTGCCTCCGTGGCTTCGCCCACTGCCAACATACGGAATCCAAGTCGCGTTTGTTTGAGCATAAACCAGGCCAGTACATTGACGACCAGCAACCCAACAATCAGCGTCGGTATGCCGAAAATGAAACCCCGGCCCAGCCACAGGAAACGCGGATCCCACTGGCCGACAAAGGCCACGCCTTCGGTAACCATAAACGAAAAGCCATTAGCCACCGATGCGGTGGCCAGCGTGGCGATCAAAGAGGGAATGCGTAAGAACGTGACGAGCAAACCGTTGAGCAGGCCCGCACCAACACCAACCACCAGCCCCGCCGCCACGGCCACCTCGGGTGAATGCCCATTGTGGATGAACCAGCCAACGCAAACAGCGCAAAGACTGCACACATTGGCAAAGGACAGATCAAGCTCGGACACGAGCAACGCCAGCGAGAACCCCAGCCCAAGGATGGCCATGAAGCTGATCTGTTTGACGATGTTAGAAAGATTGAGGATGGAAAGAAAGTTGGGTGCCGCCAACGCAAAAAAGACGAACAAGGCAATGCCTGCAATACAGGTGCCATAACGGCTCAACCAGGTGTGAAACTGCGTGGTGCTCATGATAGAGAAACATCCCTGCTCAACATCGATGAAAAAGCGGCAGCCTTGGATTCAAAATAGGCGGCACGTTCCCTTCGGGGCAAAATGCGGCTGTGGCCCGCCGCCACGACGCTTTGCGCCGCAGCGATGCTATCGTACCGCCCCGTCGCAACGCCTGCCGCTAGCGCGGCGCCGGCCAGCGCCGTTTCTTCAGCCAAGCATAATTCTATGGCCATATCGAAACCGTCTGCGCGCGCCTGAACCCATTGCGGTAATTGTGCCCCGCCTCCACTCATATGCAGCACTGCATCGGGCCCACGTACTTGCATGACGTCTAGCGCCAGCCTGTGCGCCAACACCAGCCCTTCAACCAACGCCTGCGCCATGTCGGCCCGAACGTGATGAGATTTTACGCCGTGGAAACTGGCAGAAAGTGTATCGTTCCACAAAGGCATGCGTTCGCCCGACAAATAGGGAAGACAGAGCGGCACATCGTTCGCGCTCGAGGCTTGCGCGGCAGCAAGCGTGTCAGCCGGATCATCGCTGCCCAGAAAGGCGCGTGCAAACCAGGCCAGAGAGCCCATGCCCGTCTGGCACGGGCCGCCGGTTTGCCAAAGTGTATCGGTCCAGGGCATGGACACCATGCCTTTAACTGGGCGTGGCCGAACGCTGAACGTGCCCAGCACTTGAGTAGTGCCCGAAATATCGTAGACGCCGCCATCGAGCATGGCACCCATACCCAGACAGGATGCCCACGTATCGAAACTGCCAACGACGACGGGCACACCCTGCAAACCACTGCAAGTGGCCATGCCCAGCACACTGACTGGTGAGGCAGGAGACGGAACCACCGACGTGCGGAGACCAAGTCGACCCAGCACGTCGAACAAACAGGTATCGCCGCCATGCCCGGACACAATGCGGCCGTACGCCACATCGTCTGTCACGAGCCGCCCGGTTAGACGACTGTTCAGCCAGTCTTTGATCTCGGCCATGGCATGAGGCAACACACCATCATGATCCTGCGCAAACTGCAGCACGCGCGACAGGGGATGGAAAGCACCATACCCAGCGCTGCTGCCCGAAATACCATAGGCCTGGGCTACACAGTCGCCATGCTGCGCGCCAGCGGGATCATTCCAGAGCATGACCGGCCCGCAAGGTTGACCCTGACCATCTAGAAACACATGGGTTCGCGTCGCCCCGGTAATCGCAATGGCCAGTGCCTTACCCTGCCCGGCCTTGCCGTGCAGCCGCAGTAGCATGGACAGTACGGCCTGCCACACAGTTTCGGCATCCAGCGCAGTGGCACCTCGCAAGGGCGACGCGACGCGGTTGATATAAAGAAGGCTACCATCAGCACGCGCAAGGCCGCCCTTGAGCCAGGTCGAGCCCAAGTCCAGCACCAGAATCACTTCATGGTCTTCGCCCCTCACGCCGTCGTTCACGCAGGCCGCTGCATCGCCGGCATTTGTCATTGCGGTCTATTCCTGTAGTGCCAAAGCTGACGATTTTAACGTCTGCCGCCCACAAGCATTGCAACGGGCCGGCGTTACCGCGCCGATCAACCGCCGCCCCAGGCCTACACCCCAACCAAGCCACCATCGCTTATATGCCGAACAAAGGCCTCTTCCATAGTCGAGGCCTTCGCCAGCGCTATGAATTCGCCTGAAGATTCAAACCTGCGCGCCTTTCCGTCGTGGAGCAGATAAAAACAATCGGCGTATTGCTCTATTTCCTGGACGATATGAGTTGCGAACAGCACGGACTTCTTCTGCGCAGCCAGCCGCTTTAATGTCGTGAACATAAAGTATCTGAACTCTAAATCGACTCCGGCAGTAGGTTCGTCCAGCAAGTACACGCTGGCATCCATGGCCAGCATCAGCATCACAATCAGCCAGCGTTTTTCGCCATAGCTGCAGTTGTTTCCCCTGCGGGTCAAAAGCTGTTTAAAGCGCGAACGGACTCTTTCCGGTTCTTCGACAAGCAGGCTATCCAATTGGTGTTTATTAGCGCCTGAGACGCCCAGTACCAGATCCACTACCTCTCCCAGCTTGAGGGCGTCAGGAACGGTTATCGCTTGAGGCAGATAAGCAATACCACACTTAGTATCCGAAGTGAATACACATCCATCTGCCTGTTTTCGCAACCCACAAATCACGTCGAACAAGGTCGTTTTGCCGGCGCCGTTAGCGCCCAATAAACCGACCATACTCCCCTCGACAATCGCCAGCGAAATACCATTTAGCACATTGTGCTGTGCATATGAGAAGCACAGTCCTTCAACGCGTAAGCCAGCCAGTGTCAGCCATCACCGATTGCTCCACTCTGGATTCATCCTGAAGTGCTTGAACCCATAAATGCCCAGCACAATGCAGGCCACCGTGTAGAGCCATATAGCAACCCAAATGCCATCGGGTTGACTGCCCCCCACCAGAAACTGTCTGGCAATAGCAAAAACATTAAAGTACTGAATCCAATGATGCGGCGGGCCGTCCCCCGCTTCGCTGGCCAAGCCAAACACCACGATTAGCGTCAGGCATATGGAAAATATCGAACCTGCTGCCTGAAAAGTCAGCGGCAGCGCCGACGTGACCATGCCACCAAACATGAATATGGCGCAGACAATCAGGTAGCGGATAAAAACGGGGATTAGCGGGCGAGCCGGCAGATCAACAATAAAGACATCTGCCACAAGAAGAAACAGCGCCGCAGACAGACTTGCGATAGCCAATGAAGCGAGATACTGCATGCATAAGAATCTGGCTAGTCGTTTCTTGCCAGGCAGGAAACAACGGCAGAACCCACTTTCTCGTCTGCCGATCAGATACAGCACCCCGCCTGTCAGAATAGTTGGAACCTCTACTGATGTTAGAGTCTGAAGTCCAAACCCGGGGCACAGAGAAGGTTTCCATGAGATATTCCCTTGAGCGCCGAGAGGCGATTCTGGCCAAGCTTGAAG
>JACCEP010000013.1 GCA_013416395.1 Alcaligenaceae bacterium | reverse complement strand
CCATGTACAGCTTGTTGGGAACCGCCAAGTTGAACGGTGTGAACCCTGATGCATACTTGCGCCACGTCTTGACCGTGATCGCCGATCATCCGGTGAATCGGGTTGACGAACTGCTGCCCTGGAACGTCACGCTTTAATCGTCGGTCACCGTCAATTATCTTGGCCGGTCCGTCAAGACGGCCTTGAGCGGGTGCTTACGTTTCAGGGGTGGAATAAGGAAATAGGTAATGCAATACTTTCCCATAGAAATGGGGCCCTAATTTGGGGACATCGCCAGTCTTTCAGCCTGGCAGGGCCTTCAAGCTCCCCAACCATGTTGTGGCCCTTAAAGGCCCACACAGGACGCACATCAAGGATGTTCCCGAAAGCCGCATGAATGCTGGCTTTCGGGAGAATACGTCTGACAACAGTTTGTGCCACAAATAGGGCCATGCTTTTATGGAATGCCGCGCCCATCATACAAAGATTGTTCTACAGCCGTGGCGAGTGACGACGTAGACATTTGGGCTGGTTCCAATCAGTTTCATCCGGAGTACTGTATGAGTATTGATGGTTTCTTCTGGCGTACGCTCGGTATGCAGGTGGTGCACAAGATGATAGCTTTAGAGGCACAGGACGAGTACGTTCGGGATGCATTTTAAGTTCTGATGGGTCACGGCTAGCATAGCTGAAATAGTTTTGATTCGATCTGACGGGTGCTGTCTGATTTACCCGGTAGCAAACGGCTCATAGTAGACAGCCACTAACTCCGCTTGACCGCGCGTACGGAGTTCCGAACGTTTTCCGCGAAGCCCGGCATTGCTCCGCATTCAATGGCAAGTTTGAAGAACTCCTCGCCAGCCTGATGCGGATCTAAACGGTTCTCTCGCACGCACGATCGCGCATAGGGAGTGAGGTCGTGGACATCACTTCCGGTCAGGTGGCCCGAAAAGGAGCATTCTTTTTTGAACCTATTGACTGCGTCTGCGGGCAAATCTGGGCCGTAGATAAAGTACTCAAGATGTTTGAGAAAATGAGGGTGTCTTAGTATTTCGTCGCCAGACGTTCCGTTTCTCTCAAATACTTCTTGACGAGACTTGCCCCTGCCGCCCGGGTTGTAGTCAGCGTCAGTGAAATAAGCGAGCCGAATTTGTGGGACGACGCCTCGCCCCAGAATTCTTGACGCGAGGGCCTCCATTGGCTCAAGTGATTCTCTCAGCTCATCATGGTTTTTCCAGTCAAAATGGATCTTTGAGAGCAATGTGAGTTCTTCTGAAGTTAGTGGGATGTCTGGATGTCTCATTTGAGCCCTTGCGCCTGAATTAAGCCGAGCCGCGAAGAGGCTCCAGCATGAATGAATTATTGTGCTGCAACCATTGCACCAGCTACTAATGAAGCTCTTAGATCAATGATGAGCTCCATTGACCCAACTTTGTACGTGTATGAAATGCGCTTCTCTCTGGCAGTATCAATCAATTCGATAAGTGATTCAGTCGCTCTTAGCGCTTCGACTGGCAGATCTTGAGGCTCTAAGCTGCTCAGGATGCCAGGCTTCATATGCGCAATCTGTTCATGCCGAATCTTAACGACAGGCTCCGCAAGTGAAAGAAATTTTTCCGCCGCAGATTTAACGCTAGCTTTGGATGCCGAGAAGGTGCCTCGTTTCAAAAGAAGCGAAACAGATCTAGCTTCTTTTCGCTTGTCCGCTAGGCGGGCTATGCGAATCACCAGGATTTCACCCAGTGCATTTAGTGCTACAAGTTGGTTGGCAAGGTCATATCTTGTGGCACTCTTAGGCAGAGCCTCCATCAGTCGCTGATGGGTATATATTGATATGAGGATGTGCCAAGCCTCAGCTTGGATTTCATCGAGAATTTTCATGCGGGTCCTATTTCAACATAACTAAATTTAGACGACAAACCATACGCAATTGTCGGTTGGATACAAAGGCTTTAGTCCAGCTTAACTTAGCTCCATTTCAACATGTTGAACCGCCGCCTCGAACGGGCCAACTTCATGGGGTGGCCTCTGCTGCACAGGCGCTTGCAGATCATGCGCCAAACTCTTGTAAGGAACCCTGGCCACTGAACTGGGTAGCCTGTCGGCATCATCAGTAAAGACGATCACTTCATGCCGCTCTCGCGAGATGCTCACGTAGTACGTGTCTTGCGCGGTCGTTCTGGAGGCGCTTTCCGCGTTGTAGAACACCCGGTCGCAGGTCAATCCCTGGGCGCTGTGCGCAGTCGTGGCGTAAGCATGGTCAAGGTGCAATGGTTGATCAGCTGGCAGCGTCACCGCCCGACCATTGGCGGCGATCGTGATCTGGTCTTTGCCTACCTGCAGCACTTCATAGCGCTCCCCATTGGCTAGATCAAGCTCGGCGTTGTTGCGCGTCACGCGCACCACATCACCGGGTGATATTTCCGCTTCATGCTGGCGATAAACCGAAAGCGTGCTCATCATTTTCGGTATGACCTGAATGGCTTGGGCATTTTCACCGGAGTCGGTGTGCAGCGGTTCGACGGTAATTCGGTCGATCCGGTCGCTGCACTCGGTGACGCGATACAACTGGCCGCGTTTCATGCCGTTTTTATAGTCACGCTCTGGTTGAACGATATCGCCCACCGTGTAGTACTTGGCGCAGCGGCGTTGCGCTCGGGTCGTATCATGGCGCGTGAGGAGTTTGACCATACGGCCTTTGCCCTGCAGGCCGCGATACTGATGCACCAGGGCATTGATGGCTTTTCTTGAGGCGTTGGTACCCGTCACGATAAGCGTTTGGGCCTGATCGGCTCGCGACAATGCTACATACTGGCGGGCAATGGCTTCATAGCGTGCTGTGCCGTCGCGGGTGCGCTTACCTGTTTCAGACTCGACAAATGTGTCGGGTATTTCAACGACCTGGTCCATGAGCGCCAGGGATTCACGTGTTTTGCCGCTAGCGGCCAGTTCCACAGCGCGCTTCAGACGTTCATTTTTTTGGCGTTGTATATCGCCCATGAGGGCAGTTTTCATACCATTCTCCTGCATCAATGCAAAGGCGCGACCCGCTTCCACGGCCTTGGTCTGGGCGGTGTCGCCCAGCAGCACAATGCGCGCGCCGGTGGGTTTGAGTTGTGTAAGCAAGCGCTGCATTTCACGCACTGGGATGACGCCCGCCTCGTCGATCACGACAACCGTTTTCTCATTTATCTTGGCCTGCTGGCGGGCGGTGTCGGTGGCCTCCAGGCGTGAGGCCACGGTGTTTGCTTCAATTCCGTCACGGCGCAGGTTCGCAACCTGCGTGCCATAGGGTGCCAAAGCGAGCATGCGATAGCCTTGCTCACGCAACAGTTCCTGCGTGCTCTGAAGGGCAAAGGACTTGCCCGTGCCTGCCAGGCCCTGGATACCCACGATCTGGTTTTGACCTGCCAGCATGAGATTGACGGCATCACGTTGGCCTGCCGTGAGCGTTGTGCCTGCCAGTGCCTTTTGCAAGGCATGCGCCTCGATAATGGGTGCCATGGTTCCTCGGCCTTCGCGCTCCATGGCAATGATCTGTTTTTCACGTTCTAGCGCAGTGCGGGTGGCATAAAGCCTTTCGGTTCTGCTGAGCCGCCCAACGTGGATAGCCTGATCGACCATTGATAAGGCATTGGCCAGCGGCACGCGTTGTACTTGTGCGAGCTCCTGCGCCCAGGCTTGACGCGTGCGCGGAGCGGCCTTCAGATCAGAATTGCTCTGGTAATGGTCAGGGCGAACCACCAGAGCGTGCTCGCGCACGAGGCGTTGCAGCGCGGCCTCGATCTGTTCGGTAGAGACCACGCCTTGCGCGTGTAGCCCGGCGGTGGCGATGAGTTCTGCATGTGGCATGACGGTTTCGCGTTCAGCCATATGTTTGATGGCCCACAGGAGCGCGACATCGGCGACGCGTTGGCGGGCCTCGGCCTGTACGGCAGCCTTGTCCTTTGCAGTCAGATGCTGGGCGCGCTCTTTTGCGGTAGCGAGCCCCTTGCCCAGATCAAGTCCAACGTCTCGCGCTTGTTGTACCCAGTTGGCATGCAGGTCCGCTCTGGCTAGCCCCGGAGCTTTGGCCTTGCGCGTCGCCAAGGTGGCCACTTGACGTTGGGCATGGCTGGCGGTGGAACGGCTCAGGCTCCGGTCGGAAAGCTGCTGCATGATCTGCGCCGTACGCTTGCTAAAGTGCTCGATCTGATCACGGCTGATGTGCGCCAACTCGATGTGTTGCTTTTCAAAGCGGATGTCGTAGCCCAAGTCGGTGAGCTCGCGGGCGAGCTCTGCCATGTAAACGGAATCCAGAAGCGGTCGCAGTTTTACGATCTGGTCATTACTCAGCGTCACCCAGCTGCCATTGTCCAGTCTGGTCAGGTTCATGATGATGGCATGGGTATGTAATTGAGGGTCGGGAACGGCATCTGGGGTTTCACGCGCTGTTTCGTGCCGAAACTTGGCAATCGCAAGGTTCCCCGTGCGCTGCACATGTACCTTGCCCTTGATGGTTTTGCGGCCTTGGGCCAGGTGCGCTTCTGCATAGGTCAGCGCGCGTGTGACCGCCTTGTCATGGGCAGCAATGATGCGCTCGTCGCCACCGACCAGCGCGGCCAGGGACACACTTTTTGGGGCGGAAATCGTCAGGTCCAGCGCCGAGCGGGCTTTGGCGTCTTTGCGGATGCGCGCTGATGTCTTGACGCCTCGGCCAAAATTGCCTTGCAGCATTGCCTGGAAGCGGCGGATATCGACCTGGCCGGAGGCTCCCAACATTTGTGCACCGCGTCCCTGCCAGAGGGCAGCGCTGCCATCACGACTGTAGTAGTCGTCGGCCTGGTCTTCGTAGTAGTGGGTGTTTTTCGCCGCATCACTGCGATACAGTATTTTCTTGGTGATCATGGTTGCTCCTTTGCGGGCCAGGCGGGGTACCTATGGGGTGGTTATGCCGCTTTTCGTCTGGGGCTGGGATCGATACGCCGTAACTGCCTTGATTCCATGAAGGGCTCTACGACCTGGGGAAAGTGTCGGTACTTCATCTGGACCTTGGCAATGGGGTAATCGCCCGCGAAGGCGATGTAGCCCGCCATCTCAGGAAATGCCTGAATTTCGCTGGGCGTTACCACGCGTTCGGTCTCGCGCCGGGATTGGTCTGAGGTGTTGCGGGTGTCTACCGAGCGAGAAACGCTGTACTCAAAGCGCTGCACCTCATGCTCACCCAGGCTTTTACTCATGTCCTCGGCGGTCTGCGGGTCCGTCTTGGAGCCGCCGAGCACGGCCAGGTTACGAAAGCTCGCGCGGATGGTCTGCGCCATGGTGCGCCCGTAGATGTATTCGAGCTGCGATGTGCTCTGCAGCCCCGCGACAATGCGCAGGCCATTCTTGCGACCCTTGGTAAGCCCTGCCTCTAGTGACGGCAGGGCATCCAGGCTCGCCAGCTCGTCAATGAACATCCACCAACGCCGGTCCCGGTCCTCGGGCATGGACAGGACCGCCGTGATGAAGACATCGGCCCAGGCCGACACCAGCGGCTTCATCGCCGGTGCCATGTCTTCACGCCAGTTGATGAACAGGCTTCCGCCATTGGGGTCGGTCAGCCAATCGCGGATGGAAAAGCGTCCCGCCTTCATGCTGGTGTGTTCGGACAGCTTGTTTGAGAGCACAAAGCGCGCAGAAGACAGGGCCTTGCTTGCCTCGGACGATCCGACAAAAAGCGATTCCGCCAGCGTGCCCGCCAGAAATTGCTTTAATGCACCGGGATCTTCAATGGTGCACAGACGAAACAACTCCATGATGCTTACACCCTCAGGGTCTTGGCGGTAGAGCTTTTTTGCCGTTTCGCGCAGCAGCAGTCGGCCAAAGTCGTTCCATTCTTCAGCCGATTTGTCCTGGCTCATG
Source organism: Alcaligenaceae bacterium (assembly GCA_013416395.1). Lineage (GTDB taxonomy): Bacteria > Pseudomonadota > Gammaproteobacteria > Burkholderiales > Burkholderiaceae_B > Allopusillimonas. Next base: position 117,527 of record JACCEP010000013.1, on the reverse strand, counting down.
GGCACCATGGAGTGGGCTAAGCGTTTCCAGTCGTAGTCGGCACGGATTTCGTTAAAGAAGCTCCAGCCCACGCTGCGCGTGTCGTACGGGTTGAGTACAACATCGCCGGGTTTGTAGAACTTACTCATCAGGTCGCCATTCGGATCGATGACGAACATGCGTTCGCCGCGCTGGCGCACCGACTTGGCCATGGCGCGTAGCAGCACCGATTTGCCTGAACCCGTGGCCCCGCCAATCATCAGATGCAGATTCTCCACCTTGATCGGCATGGGTACGGTCGCTACCTCGATTTGCGCGGTGGGTTCATGGCATAGCTTGCGCAGCTTTTGCACCGGCACCACGCGTGTGCCACGGATAAAGCGCTTGTAGCCCGCCCCATCAAAGCCTTCGGTTTTATAGCGTCGGCCAATGTAGACGATGGCGGCTAAGGACAGCAGCAGGCTTAATGCCGGCCAAAGGTACAGCGGTGGATACACCAGGGTGGCCTGGATCATGTGTAGCCAGATGCGCCAGTCCCAGTGCCTGACCCAGATGCCGCTGGCGAGCGACGCCACGCCAAGCCAGGTCAGCACGGGGAAAAGGACGATGAACAGGACGGCCAGACGCCGTTTGGTGATGGGAGACATGTTTTGCTCCAGTGGGCAGGCCGTCCGCGCAGCGCGTGGCCTGGGGTAGGGGATCAGGTCAGGAGGTACACCAGCAGCGCTGCACCTGCGCCACTTGCCCCGCCTACAGCCAGGGCGATGAGCGCCATCTTGCGCGCTGAGGCCAACGCGAGCTGTGCATAGCGTGCGGTACTGAGCGAAAGCTGATCCAGTTGCACTCGCGTGCCTTCCAGGGCGGCGCGCATCTGGTCAAGCGCCTGGTTGTTCAATGCCGTTCCCGTCTCCTGTATGGTGTCGCGCAAGGTTTGCTCCATATGCGGCGGCAAGTCGTGCAGCTGCCCGGCGGTGGCCGTCAAGGCATCCACGGCGGATGCCAGCGAGGCGGTGGTTTGATTGGCACGCTCGTTGATCTCATCAATGCGCCCGATGAGGTACGCCACTTCGCCCAGCACCTCCTGGTACACCACATCGAGCTTGGTACGGGCGAGCTTTTGATCCTCACCCATGGCTGCGTTCCTGCTCGGTTGCGACAATGGGCGTGTCAGCAAAGAGCGCAGCAAAGGCGCGATCAAGCTGGCGGTTCACGGGACGGGCCAGGGCGCGCAGCGCATGCATGTTGGACAGATGGGCAATTTGCTTGTGGTCGCTGCGGTCGGCCTCGCGCAGCTTCTGCCGGTAGTCGGTCTGGTCGGCAAGCACCTGGGCGATGGTGGTGCGCTGATCGGCCAGCAGTTCAAACACCTCGTTTTCAAAAATGGCCGCGTGCGCATTGGCAATGCAGTCGCCCGATTTTCTGGCATAGGTCAAGATGGCCAGGAACTCGTCTTCCACGCTGACGTCGACGCGGTTAAACAGCAGCCGGATGCGCTCGGGCGCAACACCCAGACCCGTCAATGCGCCCACGGTTTTGATGGTTTCACGCTGCGCTTTGCCCGAGGGCACGACCGGCAGCACGAACTGATCGACCTCGATGTGGGACTCTTCGTAGTTCAGCATATGGACCAGGAACTCTTCGATGTTGGAGGCGCCCACGTCGATGATGGCGTCGTCGAGCATCAGCAGCTCGCGAAACAGTTGCCCGAATTGCTCACCGCGCAACTGATCCACGTCCAGACCCAGGTCACTGGCCGTTTCGTTGGTTGATTCGATGGCAAAGATTGGCGCGTTGCGCATGCGCGGGGCAAGCAGGTGGGAGGCCACGATGGTCTTACCCACCGAGCCCGAGTAGTTCAGAACAGCAATTTTCATGAGGTCGTTTCCTTCGTTCAAAAGGGTGATTAATCGGGTTCAAGGGCGTTGCGTTTGGCGGCGCGGCGCAGGGATAAACCCTCTTCGCGCAACGCGTCTAGGTCTATCGTCTGATCCCGGACCTTGGCAAGGTCCTCGGGCGTGTTGATGCGACCAGGCCGCACAGGTGCCGGGTCCCGTCGTGGTGCGGTGGTGGGTTGTTCTGTCGCAGTCGCTTTGCATGCTGCTGAGGCTGGGTTGACGCCGCCTTGGTGCAATCGCGTCTGCGCGTGGACTGCGCGGGCGCGCCGCATCGCCACCTTGAACGTGTTGAGGTTGATGGTGACACCACACGCGTTCAGATCCTCCACAATCGCCCGGTAAGGCGAGCCGCTTGCCAGCCGCGCTTCGATGAGGGGCAGTACCGCTCGGATGTGCGTGGCCACGCTGGCCCGGGTGTCCACGTTTGCCAACACGGTGCGAAACTGTTCGACGTACTGCTCGGGCGTCATGCGGTGGTCTCCGAGAGCATGGCAGCCAGTCTGGGAACGCAGGCGGCCCACTCAGGGCCGATGTAGGCCAGGGCGCTGGCGATTGTGTGGCCCATTTGGGCTAGCCACTCGGGATGGTTTAAGACCAGCGCTGCCAGCAGGATTTCGCCTGGCGAGAGCGCACTGAGATGGCCATGTTCTGCCTCGCGCAGGCATTGCACGACGGCATCGGTGTCTGGGTTCATGTCGTTCTCCTGTCGAAAAAGCACGCACGAACACACCGCACCCTGATCGATGCCGACCGGGCGCGCGGCGTTCGCCGTGCGAGGGGGGAGCCATGGCCGCGTGTGCGGCCATGGGGGGCTTTGCCCACGGGCAAGGGTCGAGGCCGCAGACCGTCTGCAAGGCAAGGCGGGCTGGACAAGGAACCCGGCAAGGGTTCCGCGGCCAGGGGCCTATCCATCCCCGCCCGAAGGGCGGGGACTGAAGTTTCAGTGCATGGTCAACGTCGTTCGCATGCGGGTGTAAAAACTGACATCGTGCATGCGAGGAGAGTGAGATTGATCAACCTGACGATTGTTACTGAATCGTAACTTTTTTGATTCTGCAGACAAAGTTATCCACAGCCCTATATGGTAGAAATAAGGTAGAAGAAAGGTAGAGGCTGAAAAGACGGCTGGAAAGTCTTTATTCATGCGGGTTTTGAAATTGTAACCGCGATGCTATTACGATAAAGCGCGATGCTATTACGATAAACCGCGATGCTATTACGATGGGGCGCGATGCTATTACGATGCTCAAGCCCAGTTATCCACAGGCTGTTTTTGGTCAAAAAGTGATCAAAAAGCGCGATGCTATTACGATGGAAAGCCGATTTTTTGTACCCGATTATTGAGGTTCATTGACCCGGAACCAGACTGCTTGTTGTACCCCGCGTGTACTCGTTTCGACACGTGGGGAGCCGATCAATCCGAGCTCGGCCAGCTCGTCCAATGCGCGCTCCAGGGCGGGTCGAAAATCGCGTAAGCGACCGGCATAGTGGGCGCGTTCTTTGAGGATTTGCAGGCTGTAGCGCTGCTCTGGGTCTTTGGATGTGCCGATGAGGCGCTGTAAGCTCTTAGAGAGCTCATAGCGCATGCTCAGGCGCTTGCTCCAATCAATCAGGGTGAATTCGCGGTTGCTAAAAATCTGGGCCCAACGCGGGTCAACGTACAGCCGATAGCTCTGGTTCTCATCGTCGTAATCAAAGCCGCCCAGCATAGGCAGAACCCGACTGGCAGGGTGGTGGCCGTAGCTGTATTTGAGCGTACCATTGGCTCGCGTGGCTTCAATGGAGAGTGTGAATCGGGCCAGATCCTTCATGCCGTCATGCAGCCACTGGTAGCTGGCCCCGCTTGTATTACGTCCCAGGCTGCGCAGGAAATCCGCACGGTTGATGACAGGCTGCTCGCCCGAGGCGCATGTCATTTGCAAGTACATGGCCTGCATCCAAATATCAGCATGGTCCTCTGCGAGCTGCTTGCCAGAACCCTTGATAAGTACCCGATCACTGCGCAGAAACACTGCATCGTCATGCGTTACGCGATGGCCTCTGCGCACGGGTGCAAAGATGCTGCTGCGGGCGATGTAATTGGGCATGGCGCGCATATCCTCAGCAATACCGGGTAGAAATACACGTTTGAATTTAGGCCGCGCCAGATCCAGCGTATCGTCGTTTTGGGCAGCTCTTTGCTGTGCTGACTCAGACAGCCTGGCCAGGGTATTGATCAGTGCAATGCGGGGTGTTTGAGCTTGTGAAATCATGGTGGGTATCGTCCGTGCATAGCAATACGAAGCCATGCACGCATTGGCCGCATCGCCCCGTATCAATTTCAGAATCAGCCACGCCGGGCGCTAAGCGCGTGGGGCGGGCACAGGGTGAAAGGAATGCGAGGCGCGGTGCGTATCAGCCTAAGACGTGCTCGCGGCTGGCCGCTTTCAGATTGCGCCGGGGTTTTAGGCCCGGTAGATTGTGTTGCTCGAAAAACTCGCGCCGGGCGCGTAGCCACTGTCTGTAGCAATGGCCCATGCGGAACTGCCAGGGATAGCTCGCATCGATGGCAGCAGCAATCTGTTCGGGGGTTTGGCGCTCGGCGCGACACTCGTCATAGACTTTGTTTATGACTCTGTAGGCGATGACAGCAAAGCCTACGCCTTCATAGGGTTCAGCCATTGGGTCTCCTTGTTAGGCTTGGGTTGGGGCACAAAGACGGCGGGCGTGGTCACACTGCCGGCAGCCGACTACGGGGTTGGTAGTGGATTTCACGCAACGTGAACCGCTCAACGTGCAGCACAATGTCGATGGTGTTGTGAAGAAACGCGCGGATGGCCTCTAAATCAAGCTGGCCGCCTGTAGGCGACTGCTTGATGAGCAGGGCCAGCCGATCATAGGTATCCAGGGCGCTGTTGGCGTGTGTCGTGGTGATTGACCCTGGGTGACCGGTGTTTAGGGCCGTCAGGTATTCCCAGGCTTCGCCGCCGCGTAGCTCCGCCAGAAAAATCCGGTCGGGCGAGAGCCGCATGCAGGCGGCCACGCATTGCGTAGGGTCAACCCTGCCTTGCGCACTGCCGTACATCATGGGTACGAGATTGCGATGATTAGGCAAGTGCAATTCATGCACGTCCTCAATGGTGATCAATCGCTGATCAAGCGGTACACGTTCGATGAGCGAGCGGGCAAAGGTGGTCTTGCCTGAGCCGGTGGCCCCGCCGATGACAATGTTGCGCCGGGCCTGCACGGCCTCATGCAGAAATTGAGAGATGTGTCCTGCCTCTTTGAGTGCGAGCAGCTTGCGGTCGGTCGGCGTCAAGCCGTCTGCATCAAGGAGCGCCGTGCAGTCCTGGGCCAACGCAAACACGCCTTCTGCGTCCAGCTCTTCCAGTGTTTTGACGGCACTGGCGTGCTTGCGGATGTTGATGGCCAGCGTCCCGTCCAGGCAGGCGGGTGGTTGCACGATCTGGCCTCGTTCACCGCCTGGCAAAATCACTGACATGATGGGGGCCAAGCCCAGGCCGTTATACACAGCCAAGGCATTGGCTAATGCCTGTAAGTGTTCGATCGTTAAGGCCTCGCACGTATGCGGGTGCCATGCCCCGCGCTCGCGGGTGAACAGACTGCCAGGGCGTACGATGGCGATTTCGCTCACCTGTGGGTTGGCTAGGTGCGCGGCCAGTGGCCGCAGAAACGTTCTGACCGATATCCCCCTATCGAAGGGAATAGCGTTCTGGGGTGGGTTGCAGGTCATAGACTTTACTGAAATCCAGATCGCGGGCGACCATGATGCCAACACGCTCGCCCTGGTTTTTGTAGAGGGTGGGAGGAATATCCAGAGAATGCTCAAGGATTTTGGCGATCACCTCCTGACTGCCTTCGCGGGTGTTATCAAACCGGATGTTGTTGTCCCCCCGGTTGCCCTGGTTGGAAGCCCAGTTGCCCAGGTCTCCAACGAGACTGAGCAAGATGGCATTGCCAAAGCGATCCCAGAAGTGATGATCGAGCGCACCATCAACCCCCGGCTCGCCCAAGGGGCCGGTGCCGGGCGAGCCGATGTTTAGAATCACGCCGGTGGGTGTCTCTAGTCGGTTCCAGGTGACAAAGGCGCGCGGTTGGCCCTGGACAATGCCGCCGCTCTGGTACCCCGTGAACTTGGTGCCCGCGTCAATGAGGACAACCTTGCCATTGGCGCTCATCACATCGTGCGTCGCAAAGCAGGTGAGCATGCCCGCTTGGGCGGTCACTAGGCGCGTTTGCATGACGCAATCGATCATGGTGCCCTGGGTAACGAGCATGTTCCGGTTGCCCAATTGGCCCGCTGTCGAAGGTGCCAACTCCAGGGGCCGCAATTTGTCGGCCAGTGGACCGGCATCACCGCCTGTGTCGGATTGCTGAGTGGGTGCTTGATCCGCGCCACCTTGTGCTGCCGAGTCGCTGCGCAGTCGGCTGCCTAAACGTCGGGCAGCGACTTCGTCAAGAAATGGGGAAGTCGGCAGTGGGGCGTTTCCCCCAACAATCACAGGCATTTGTACGGGCGCCTCTTGAACGGGGGTAGGCGCTATCGCCTGCTCTGGCATCGGCTCAATCTTGGGCAGACGCAGCGCGTTGTAGATGCCGCTGGTGTTTGCCTCGGGGTTGCTCGCCGCCTCTTCAGAAGATTTGGGACCCCACGCAAACCAGAACATCAGCGCGACAATCACCACGGCAAAGAGCATGACAAGCCACAGAAAGGCGCGTGCGCCGCGTGGCAAGGGGCGGCGGGTGTCGCCCAGGTCGGCAGGACCTCGGTCATCCAGGCCCAGCGTCCTATCCATTTCGGGGCGTGGGTCGCTCATTGTTTCAGTCGTCATTTCTTGCCCTCCTGGGTAACCGCTTGTGCGGCGGGTGCTGTCTCTGGCGGTCGCGGCGGCATCGGCAAGCTCTGGGGTTCAGCCCCTTGCACCACACGCTGTATTTGGGGCGAGGCGGTGCCGGTATGGGGTTTTGTCGGGGTCTTACCGAAGGCTTCGTTGTGGATGGCCACGACCTGATGGCCTAGACGAAGATGCCAGCGGCTGGCTGTGCGGTGCAGCACCATCGTGCGGTGGTCGGCCATATGCCCGTTGGTGATAACTTCCTGGCCATCGGGTGTGACGCGGTAGACAGCAGGGATTTCAGCGTTTGGGGCGAATTGCAGCCAGGTCTGATGCCCGTCATCCCAGGCATGAACGGGAGCAATCGCCAGATCCCCGCTTTTTGTATAGGCCTGCCAGTTAACGGGTGTGCCGACCTTAGCGAAGGCCGTTTGCACCAGTGCCTTGCGGGCTTCTTGTCGAGTCTGTAGCACTTGGCTGTCTGGGTAGCGAATGACGAGCTTATACAAAGCCCGAGCGGCGCGATCCCGGTGGTAGCTCACTCGAAAGGTGTAATTGCGCTTATTGGTGATGACGATGAGGTTGCTATCGGCATCGTTGGCAATGGGTTTAAAAAACAGGTTGTTGGCGTGATGCGTAAAGTCGTACGCCTGGCTGTCGCCAAAGACATGAAATTTGTACTCTTCACCGTCTTCGAGCACGATCAGGGAGGCGACGCCAATGACGGCATCTAACTGGATGACGTTGGCGGGGTCATAGTCGACATAGCGCACACGATGGTCGGCGCGTGAGTTTTTGGGGACATCTAACGCCATAGCCGGGGCTGCGAGCACGCAAGCCATGGCCACCGCCAGTGCCCCCTGGGAAAATCGGTTCATGGTGTGTTCCTTCGTTGCGATTGGGACTGGTCAGCGGGCCAGATCGGCGGCCAGGTCGTAGCGCGTTACCTGAAAGCCCAGCGGGTTGCGCCGGGCAACCGCTTCGGTAATCGGTACGTTTGCGTAGGTATAGGCCATGGTTGCGATCAGATGCCGCTCACGTTCTGCCCGACCGTTGGTGGCGTCGCGCTCTGTCGTTGAAAAGCGCACGATGGCTGACTGGTTCTGGCCAAGGGTGATCGAGTGCACGGACACATCGATATTGCCCAGTTGCCCCAGGCGAGTCGTGGGGGCCTGCTGGCCTTCGAATCGTTTGCCATAAATCGCCTGTATGGGTGGCGATGAAAGCAGCGCGCAGGTATCAAACTGCTCCTGAATTGTCTGCCAGTTGTACCCTTCGCAACTGAGGACATAGCGATTCAAAAAGTATTTGTCGATGCGCTCGCCATAGCTCTCTAGCGGTTCGCCCAACTTGCTGACATGTTCAATGGTTCCGGTGGCGTCGTTCACGCGCACCACGTACATTTCTGGTGGTTGTTTCAAAGGCGTGAGGCCTGCGACTGCCCCGAGCGCACCCAGCGCCATTACGCCAAAGGCTGCGGTGACACGCCAGGCACGGCGGCGGCTTGTTGCCAGCTCGCCGATATAGTCGCGCTCCAGGCCACGGGCCTTTTCCAGCTCAGCGGCCACGTCCACGCTTTTTATACGGGTACTCATGGGTCAGGTTCCTTGAAGTGGGGCGGTTGCATTGACCGGTACGCGCGGCGTATCGGCAGGAACAGGCGGCTCAGGCGGATTGAACGCGCAGCCGGTCAGCAGCGCTGCCACCCACAGGATGGGAAGAAGGGTTCTCATAGATAAAAGGCTCCTGACCCACCGGGCGCAGATGCGCCGGGCGGGCAATGTGATGTTTCAGAAAGAGAGAGGTTTACCGCCTGCGCAAAAGGCTTTTTATCGTGCTGTATGTGCGCAAACTACCCATGGCACCGCGTGTTGCCATCCCGACGCCAAACTGGGCCCCAAAGCCACCTGAGAGGCTTTGAGCCAGGCCTGGAATCATGATCATGACGAAGACACTGGCCAACCCGACAAGGGCTTGTCCTGCGATCAGCCCGAAAAGGCGGTCGTCCCCTTGGGCAACCAGCTCACCCATCATCTGGACATATGAGACATTCAATTGCAGCAAGATGGCGAAGATGAGTCCGGCCAGAAGCGCTAAAAACACGAAGTTCAATGCTTGCGACACCCAACTGTCAAAGAGTCGTTCAGTACGCTCAAAGGCCAAGGCAGAGATGAAGATGGGGCCGGTTGCTACGATCAACGCCATCCCGACCTTTACGACCACCATCAGGACCGCCATCACAAAGCTCACCAGCATTGCATTGATTTCTACGCCAGCGGCCATGAGTGCAACGATCAGCTGCTTGCTATCGGGGATAAAACTTGAAAAGCTGCTGTTCCGCTCTTCGATATTTTCCGCCACGGAGCTAGCATCCGCTCTGAGCTTATCGATCTCCCTGGCGACCGTAGTATTACCAGCGACGATAGCGGTCATATCATCGGGCAGGGAAATCATGGTGTCAGCAATGGTGGTCTGATAGAAGCCTCCCGCCGTGGCTACACCTGCAATGAGTGCAACACGACATGCTTTCCAGACGAACTCGGTGACCGTCATGCTGCCATGCCCGCGCGCCAGCGCCATGGCATAGAACAAGAACTGTAAGGTCAATGCCACCACAATGACGGGTGCGAGCGCCCTGGCAAGCTGTTCGATGGGTGTGGACACGGCGGAACTGAGGATCGTGTCCACTTGCCTCATCAGCCATTCGCCGACCCGATCGACACTCTCGGGTTTGGTGATTTTATTGGCGTCGAATGCCATAGCAACCTCGCCTATTGATTGCTCGCACTGCTGCGGCCACTGAACCAGCCTTTATAGACGCGCTCTGAACGCGCCGCAAGGAGCTCACGCTCCGCTGCAAACTGCTGCTCTGCAAGGCCGATGCGGGTTTGGTCTGCCTGGATGTTGGCTTGCTCAATGGCAATGCGTGCCTGGAGCTCGGCAATTTCTTTGGGGTTCGTGGTTTCATTGATCTTGGCCTGCAGGCCATCAATGATCTCCAGTCGTTTGGTCATCGCGTTATACGCCTGCTCGGTCAAGGCTTTCTTGGTCGCCGCAATACGTAGGGATTTCTCACCTAAAGCACGTCCGTCGCGCTGAAAGTCAACGGGATCATCAACACCAGCAATGATTGAGTCGACTGCGCCTGAAAGTGCTACGTTCTGGCCCTGCAGCCGGTCAATTAACGCGCTGGCATCAGCAGGAAGGGAAGCGCGGATAGCGTCTTGAACGCCTGGGTTGTTCAGGACATAACCAAAGCCCGAGGAATGCGTGAGTGCCTGCAATTGAGCGCGTGTTTGTTCGAGTTGGGATTTTGCCGTTTCTAGCTGATCCAAGAGGGCGTTGAGTTGTTTAACGGAGTTGATGTCAAGGGTTGGAATGCCACCACTTGCGTAAACGACGGACGCAGGTGTGGCAACGGCCAGCGCAATCGCGGCCATGATGGCAGTGCGTTTCATGGGGGGGACTCCGGGAAGAGAGTGGTTGTGGTGCGGAGCCGCACCTGTGGGATGAACCTACTATTTCGATTATGAGGCGAGTTTGAGGATGTACTCAACCCGGCTTCAAGGTCTGGGTTGGTTGTGTGATCTCTATTAATCTCCTTCTGATTGTTGTGGCTGCTCTGCTGGGGGCAGCATGATGTTGTTCCAATTAATCGGGACAGCAGGCAGAAAACTTGTCTCAGCCTCCAATAGCCTAGAGTGTCCTGGATAGTTCTCCACCGCCAGTGCCAGGACTTCTCGACATCCATCTATATCGTCGACGCAACGAAATCGCTCTGCCAAATCTAACGTAATTGCAGCTTCGAACAGTCTTGGAAACTTCAGGCCGTTCGCAGCGTTGCGGCGACGAAAATAGGTGTCAAGAGTCGCTCGGTGGGTCTCCAAAGGCCAGGCCACAGCTTGTCCAGATAGTGTATGAGCGATCAGAGCCTCTGAGGATGGTTCTCCCAGCTCCTTTTCAACTAACGCATCGATTGCCGATGTCTTTTCAGCACAATCCTCGATCGCTACGTGCCCATTGAATAGTTCATGTAAAGCCAAGTACGGCAACCTGAGGCGCTTCTCAATGCGAGGAGCAAACTGACAGGAAAGTGCCAGTACGGGCTTTAAATCAGACAAGACCGCGTCCGGTTCACCAAGAAGGCAAGATGCTAGCTGCTGCAGGAAACCTTCTAGCTTCTCTCTACCAGCTCCTGTAATATCGCCTTCGGCGTGAGCAACCCAGTATTGTGGGGCCAAGGGCAGTCGGACAACGCCGCATCGCTCCATGTGATAGTTGTACGGTTCATGCGGCACAGTGAGTTGACGCATGACGAATTCAATAATGACACTACGCATTAAGCGAGAAAGTCCTTGAAGTGTCAGGTGCGTGGTCCGACCTGCGGTCGCGGTGTCGCCGTAGCCATGGCCCAATGTCACGGCATCCGGTAGTCGTTGAAGTTGATGCACATATTTGGATCGTGATTGATAAGCTTTTTCGAGTACATCTGTTAGTGCCGATCTCCCCAACTGGGGAGCAGTTGTTGTGCTGGAGGCCTGACGAAAGTATGCGGACGGAGTATGGTCCACTGTGAACGCGCGGAAGCGACGTGCCAACGAGACGTGCTCAACTTTGAGTAGTGCCTCCCTAACACGTTGTGCAGTCACGTCGTCAGCATTTGACAAGGCCTCATCCACTGCCAAGCGCTTGCGCTCGTCAAATGACTCCCAGTCACTCTCATGGCCGTCATATTCCTGAGCAAGTGACTCCACGGAAGCGACAATCAGCGTGTAAGCTAGCTCCAGATCATCAGCAATGCGATGCATTCCGTTTACATAGGTTCGAAGCGCGCGCATAACTCCTAAAAAAACGCGTCGTGGCAACCCGATCAGCTGCTCAATAAAATCCTTTAGGAATTTCAGATCATCGGGCTTGCACCGGATCTCTCTATCGAAAAAACCGTGAACAAGCGCGGATGGAGCAACTCTTGTGGCCAATCCGCGCTGGCCGTTCGTTAATCTCCGAGCTAAGTCAACGTCGGGCGTACAAATGCAGTTCAGAGCAAAAGAGACCACCACGGAATAGTCTTGAAGATATGGCTCTACGCCCGAAGAGAGAATCACTCCTGGCGCTAGATGATCACTCTCCATGCGCTCAGTTAATTCATAGACCAGGACACTGGGGCGTATTGAGCTACTCGATGATGGCAGTAGTCGGCCCGCAATTGTTTCGACGATTTCCTCTCTGTGCCAAATAGCGTTCGTGTAGAGCATGCCGCGCAAGAGATTTTCCCTGCCGGCAGGTTTAGTAAAAAGCTTTCCAACAGCAATTTGGAGCATATATCCCCCTACTCAATCGCGACACTTCATCGACAGAGATTTGGTGTGAAATTATTTTTTTTTGACGAAGCGATTATTGTTTAATTGTAAGCGCTCGTGCTCCACGCACGCGCTGTCAATCTTAATCAAAGCGTACGAGCATTTTTTAATGACAAAGTAACCAGCGCGAACCATGAATGATTTTTATCATTCTGAGTAGGGTTCACAGGAACTCTAGTGCATACGAAGGTCTTTGTCGGATTAAGTTCTTGATGGCGCGCTTTACTGTGCGGTTCTAGAACGGATCTCCTTGTAAGATTCGGCAGTTGTCCGTTTGTACTCCTCATCACCTTTCAAGATGTGGTCGGAGTCTTTCAGATACGTATAGGTCCAGATAACGCTGGCGGTGCGGTTTACTTTCAGTTCGCCATTCTGCAGCTTTCCCGCAAAGCGAAGTGATACATACTTTCCAGACTGTAAGCCACCACGCCAATAGGACTCCTCGACCAGAAAAGTGTCCCCGTCGCGCGTTATCTGGAAGATGATGTGAGGGAAATTTTTATCAATTAATTCCCAGTAGCCTACGTATTTGTCGCCTGCATCGCTTTTGCACCCCGCCAATGTCATGGCGGTTACGGCTGTCGCCGCGATCAGAAAGTGTCGTCGTTTCATGATTGATTTCCTCTCTTCGAACGGCAGCTAGCGCTGCGGTCGTGATAATAAAACAAACAAAAGTGTGATTCCAAGGGGTTACTGGCGTGCGTGCCTTGCGTGATCCAGATACATGGGCAGCCAGTTGTGCGGGTCCTCACCGTTTTGCGCGATGGTCGCCTGGGCAAGCTCGGCCATGTCACTGCTGCCAGAAAACACCAGCAGCGCATCCTCGCATTGGCTCAGATCCAATTCGGCAACGGTGACATTGGCACCTTGCTTGATGACAAACCGCCGGCTCGCTTCGCCCAGATCCTTGACCAGCTTGAATTCGCTTTCCGTCAGGCCAAAATGATTGATATACGTCTCTCGCTTTGCCTTGGGGTTGGGCAGAAAAATGAGCGTGGCCGATTGCTGGATGAGGGACGACCCAATCGGGTTGGCCGCAATCGCCTCTGGCTCTTGGGTGGAAAGAGCCATGACCCCGTTTTTCTTACGAATGGTGCGAGCGGCATCTTGCATGTCCGCCTGGAAATGCGCGTCCTGTAAGGGATGCTGGCATTCGTCGATCAGGTTGATGATGCGTCGCCCGTCATGCAGCCCCTGGACGCGATGCTGCAGATACATGGTTGCAGCCGCCCGTACCTTGGCATCATCGAGCAGTTCGGTCAGATCAAACCCGAAGATGGGGTTGTGTCCGGCGGGAGCAGCCAGGTTCAGTTGGTCGCTGGGGTTGTCGAACACCCAGCCGTACTCACCACCGCGACACCACGCTGTCAGGCGGGCGTGCACAGAAGAGGGTCCCGTTTCCGTATAGGGATTGGGAAGCAGGGTGTTCAGCGTCGATAAGCTTCTGTTGTGCAGCTCGTGCAACGCCACCATCTGGCCAATGGCCTTGGTGATCTGCTCGGCTTGGGCTGTGGTGACAGGTTCGCCTCGCAGTTCGGCCAGAAACGTGACCAAGCGCCGCATGAAGGCGACGTTGCGCCTGGTGGGCTCCATCTGAAAGGGATTCCAGCCGGTGGCGGCGCCCAGCTTGAGCGTGAAGTACTGGCCCCGCAGCGCCAGTACCAGCACATGCATGCCCTCGTCTTTGTCATAGATGACTGCCGTCGCGCCAAACTTCTGCGCCTGAGTAAGCAGCATGCCCTGCAGAACGGTTTTGCCGGTACCAGTTTGTCCAATGATCAGCGTATTGCCGGGGCGGCGCTTGCCTTCCTCGTCGACCTCCTCCAGGGAAGAGTGATAGTTAAAGAAGTACGGCGAGCCGGTATGGGTCTTGAACATCGTGACTGCCGGTCCCCAGGGGTTGCCTGTCGGTTTGCCGGTGAGCTGATTGTGAAAACTCGACAAATCCAGCAAGTTGTAGCTGGTGATCGGCACTGGGCGTGTACGCCATTGCCAATTGCCGGGTAACTGAGCCCAGAACGCCGCCTCAAGTCCGCGCTCCAGCGTTTTGGTGATGATGGCGCGTTCGGCTAGCAGGGCGATGGAATTGGCCATTGAGCGGCGCAGCGTCTCAGGGTCGTTACCCCAGATGAGAAGCGTCGCGTGGTGATCGCCCAGACCCAGGCTGCCCGCCGTCAATGACTCGATGACATCGGAGAGTTGCTTCAGTTGGCCCGGCGCATCGTCGTTGGAATCAATGAGTAGTTTGCGATGGCGTTTGGTGATTCCCTTGGCAGCGGCTCCTGTAAAACTTCCCCATGATTGCGTCAGAATGAACTCGTGCGGCGAAGACATCAGTGGGTCCAGGTGGCCAGGGCGCATTTCTTCGGGGTAGTCGCGCACTTCGATCATGCCAAAGCGGCGTGTGTCATCGACAGATCGGAGCTCCCCGAGTGCGCCGTAGCGCGAGAAGATGGGGCGCGCGCTAGGCAGGGTCTCGTACAGGTAATCACGGGTGACGGGCACTTGCTGCCATTGCCCCGAAAGTAGATAGGCAAAGAACTCGGCGGGTTCACTAAAGGCAAAGCCTTCCCGGTCAACAATACTTAGCACCTGGGCATCGTAGCGATGAAAGCCTGCCATGAGGGCCCGTAGGGCAGCGTTCACGTCTTCGATGGATTCGGCCTGCCAGGCAGCCAGGCGCTGTGGGTCTGCTTTCTCCAGTGACGCTACCGTGCCGAGCAGGGCGTCGGAGACCGGGTGGATCAGGACGGTCAGGTACAACTCATTGATCATCAGCCCATGCGAATCAAACGTCGCGCGGTAGTTATCATCGAACTGCTTGGCAAAGGGCTGGGGAAAGTGGCTTTCGGGGTACTCGCTGACGTGTCGCCTGATCACGTGCGAGTACAGGCCAAGCTTGCCAAAGGGCAGTCCGCGCAGCACGTTGTGTAGCGCTTCGACCCATTCATGCTGATCCGCCAGGCTGGCTGCGTCAGCGGAGCGGCCTCCTATCTTGATGACCGCCAGATACTCATGGTTGTCGCTGGCGATGATTTTGTCGGTAACGTGGTGCAGGTATGGCACATAGTGCGATACCGGGCGTTCTTTTAAAGCCAGGATGCTCATGAGGGTGACTCCGGCAATTTGCGCCACGGGCGGCGCGAAGAGTAAGAGACGGGTGTGTAGCTGGATCCGTTCCAGAATCGCTTGTTGCGATTGCGAAGCCGGGTTTTGATCTCCAGCGCCCAGATATCAAAGGCCTTGTCATCGCTGCGCGTGATAAGCGCAATCGTGGGGAGCAGCACGAAGAGCGCCACCCACCAGATAAGGCCAAATATCATGGCGGTAAATGCCACGCTACCCAGGGTGCCCAGAAAGAGCATGGTGGGTACACCCATGAAGGTGGCTTTGCGGCCCAGTCCTTTGAAAACGGGGTGGTGATAGGGCGTGGTGTGCCGTTCGTGCTGCCCGTCCATGGCTATTTCCAGAGCAGAGCAACGACTTCGGCAACGGAGCCAGCGCCTACGACGGCGATCAGCCAGCGTACCGCATCATCTTTGCGCATGATTTCTGCGGCGTAGAGGGCGAATATGACTAGGCCAATAATCACGCAGACGATCGGAAGGATGATGTACAGGTTATCGCGCAGCAGTTCCATGGCGGTACGCGTTTTAACGAGACCGCCCGTTTGAGCCAGGGCTATGGCCGGGGTCAACGAGGCCACCATTGCTGCAGTCCATGCTTGGCGCACTGGGCCATGCGACAAGCGTGAGAACCGTGTTTTGATTGACATGATTAGCTCCTTTACCCGAGACTCTGGGGGAGGCGTCGGGTGAGTGGTTATGAATGGAAAAGAAAAGGGTTAACGGTTGCTGGGAGGTTGTGACGAGTCAGCGTCGTTGTCGGACTTGGTCGGTTTGCGACTGAAACCGTCGGCAGTGCTGTTTGTCTGAAAACCGTCAGCCGAACCTTTCTCGGCCTTGGGTTGGGGGGTCGCGGCTTCATCCGGCTGAGCGGGTTGGCTCACTTGCACTGCCTGCAGGGCTGGCACCTTGATACCCGCCTGTGCGAGCACCTTGCTCACGTACCCATTGCGAAAACCCCGTTCAAAATGCCCGGTGTTGTAGCAAGACAGGGCTGCCCGTAGCGCTTGTTGCTCCTCGTGATGGCGTTGCAGGGCGCGCGCATAACATTCGGTAAGCACGGTTTGTGCCGCTTTCAGGTTGGTGCAGGGGTCAAACACGGTTTCAGCATCCAAGCCGAGCCAGTCCCAGTTTCGTACATTGATCTGGGCAAGGCCTGCATCAAAGTTGGTGCCCGCCTTTAGTAGCGCGTGCGCAATGCTGGTCGCGTGCTCGGCGCTGTCGGCATAACGTGTGCCACCTCCTGCTCCGTTGATACCGATTGCGTAGGCTTTTGCCCTGGATTCGTGCTGGACCAAGGCCAGTAATGTTGTGGGATGGATGTTTGGCGCGCAGGCCGATGCCAGACCAGCGAGTTCTGCGATCATTATTCGCCTCTGCTAGTTAGAGGAGAAAAAGCGCCCCTGCTGGCGGCCTGACTCGCCGGTAATGGGATGCTGCCAGGAATAACGCCAGCGTTTGGCCCACATACCACCGTGTTCTGCCTCCCATTTTGCTTGCGCCGCCGCATAGTCACTGGCCTTGACCCAGTGTCCACCGCGCAGCGGATCGCCTACATACTTGATCGTCAGGTCATAGGTCCAGGCGTGGTCGTTGTAGGCGACGCAGTAGGCTGGAAGCTTGTTTTGCGCCACGGTCTTTATTGGCGTGACATCCTTTGGGTAGTATTCAACGAGGGAGTACGGATAGCGGTAGGAGGTTGCCGCATACGTGGTATTTAGGTATTCGGCATCGCATTTACCAGCACCTCGCGCGATGGCGTCGAGCCGTGGTCCCATCCCTGCCGCCGTTTCGGCTGGGCACATTCCGAGAAAGGCACGACGCGCATTAACCGTAGCGCTCCAGTCCAGCGCGCCCTTGCGGTATTTACGTATATCAAAGTATCGATTCAGGGAGGCAGAGCACTGACCAGGACGTACGCCACTGGATAAGCACAAAATGGCTTCGCAGGCTAAACGCACCGTGCCGGTTAATGTTTCAGAAGACTGAGCGTGAGAGGGTACGGACGCGCAGGACAACGCCAGCGCGCCCACCAGGGTGGGGAGCTGTTTCATATTTATTCCGTAAGATTCAGAGGTCGGGCCGAGGTGATTGGCCGATTGGTTAAGCGTGCTGCGCAGAGGTTGGCAGCAGCGACGTAAGGGTCAGGCCGCTCTTCGGCTGACTAATACAAGTGAATGTTTGGGTCCTCGGGGCCAGGCTTGGTGAGCCCGCGCCACAGGGCTTTGAAGAACTTCACAACGGTGGCGACGATGAACATACCCCAGAAGATATAGGCCAGAACAGAAACAAGCCACAGAACGCCATGCATTTGCGAGTCGTTGGCTGAGTTAACGGCACTTGTGACGAACAGGGTAAATGCAACACCCAAGACAAACGCCACGATGGGACGCTGAAGGCCCTTGTGTTTGGTCTTTGGTGCTTCAGATGGGATAGACATCTACTAGTCCTCCATGGGTAGTGGCGAAACGCCCCGGGATACGAGTTGTTCGTGGACCTGGGCAAGGCTTTGAGCATCGATGGTTTGCCTAAGGATTAACAACGCCTCCATGGCAGCCCGCTCCGTGTTGTGAATTGCAGACCTGTCTGCTTGGTAGTGCTCAACAGTGGAAAGAATTCGTCGCAAATATTCGGATAGCGACAGCCCTGCCAGCGCGGCAGCCTCTGTCAGCTTTTGATAATGGCTAGGCGTGATGCGTAGCCGGATCAGCTCTGAGAGTGGTTCGGTCATATGCAAGCCAAAAGTGAAAAAGGAATGCCACGTATATGACAGCGGAGGCGCCATACACCCTAAAATTACTTGAATGGTTGGGGGTTCGAATCCCCCTCTGTCCGCCAAGAATATGTCTACGGTAGTACACAGAAGTCTACGAAGCCCGCACAGTTAACTGCTCTGCGGGCTTTTTGTTGGCTACGGTAGGGCATGGCGGTCTGGGCTCCACCTCACAATCGGGGGGGGCTCTTCCCCATTAATGAACTGACCCCAATTAGTTGGACAGTTGAAGCGGGTGGCTAACCCACTGAGCACAGAGCCAAGACGCTCATGCGGTAATTTTCAAAATTCCTGAAGCCAAACGCACGCCGCGAGATCATTTCCATTTTTGTGTGGAAACCCTCGGTGATCTCGTTAGATCTTGAGAACCGCCACATCGCAACGATAGGAGGAGGTATTGCCCTGCCTTAGCCGATTAGCTTGTTTGAAATAAAGCCTTCGTCAGTCAGAAGCCGCATTATCCCCCTGACGAGATAACTATTGGCAAACCCTGCAGTGTAGATACGTGATTTTGGAGCAGTGGGAACTAGCATGCGAGCCTTTACGAGCTTGGCTATTCTTCGCGTTCTCTGGGGAGCCGACAAGTCGGGCATTGCGTCCGCTAAATCACCGGATTTCACTGCACCACCTGGCGCCTTTAATGCCAACATCAGCACTCGCTCCTCAAGACGGGTTATCAGCTTTCGCTCCACGGAATAATGGATCGTGGGAACAAGAATTTTGGGCAGCAAATAGGAAAAATCAGTTAATTTATCCACCTTCTTTAACTCAACCAAAATTCCGGTCAAAACATATGTGCACCATCGTTCCAGCCCTTCGTCGGTGCCTGTGTCAGCAACACCAAGCATCTCATAGTATTTATCACGATCATTGCAGAACACCGCAGTTGGGTTTAGGATCCTGCCTCCAGCTTGAACATTAAATCCATACTTCATCATTAACGCATAGGTCAATAGCCGCACAACTCGCCCATTGCCATTGCTAAACGGGTGAATCCAGCCAAAGCGATGGTGGGCCAATGCGACTTTCATTAAGTCGTATTTTTGCGGATCTTCTTGGTTCACAAACTTGACAAGCTCTTGCATGTACTGGCCAACATTGAAAGCCTCTGGAGGCAAGTGCTTAGATTGGGCAATTAATACTTGAGTGGTACGGTATGCGCCTGGGTTTCGGTCACCCTCTCGGTCTAAATCCTTAACAGTGAGCGCATGGAGCTCTCGAATGAAGAGTTCTGTTAACAGCCCCCCCGGCTTGACCGTCTTCTCAACATAGTCCATTGCCGTCTCAATATTTGCAATCTCTTTGAGCTGATCAAACTCCCCATTTCTGTCTGCGCGAATTTTATGCTCAACGTATTCAGATAACGTGGTGTGATTTCCTTCTATGCGAGCTGACCCAAGGCTTTCCAGAATATGAAAAATCTCTTTTAATTGAAAAAAAATTGGCGCCGGTGTGGTGCCGCCCATAGCCAAACGTCGCAAATAACTCAGCTCCTCTAGGGTGTCTACAAGCGGTGAGTTAAACGAAGGGTTTAACAAGCGAAGGTCGTGATGGGTAAATTCAGGCATGGGTTTGGTTTTCTACGCCAATCAATATGTAAAAGTTCGATTTTTTCAATTTTACATAGGAAAATCAATAGCTTTTGAAGGTTATAGGTGTCAATTATCTCCGATTTGTAGAATCCATATCTACGCGCAACTTCGTAAACCTCTTCGCTCTTGACTACGTACCCAGACAGATCTGCGTTGTCAGGCCCAAACATAGTGCGAAGCAACCACAGAGGTCGTGCGATAGCATCACCCCCTCTCCCGCGTTTTGGGGGGGGCAATGCATTGCGGTGCGCAGATTGGCGCAGTGCAATCCTGGCTAATTGCACAAATTTGCGCACCCCCTTGTTGGCAAACCTTCTTTTCTTCGTTCTGCAAATTTGCAGAACGGTTTTGCGCCAACGTATCCAGTCGATCCATATTCGCCAACTTCGTCGCCACCATTGCTGGTTAACAGCGAATCGGTGCTCTCGGCATTTTGGCCCGAGTCGCATCATTAGATCTAACTCTGGGCCTCCACTTTGAGGGTGCAGGTCAGCAACGTTAGTGCAAAAAGATAGATTGCATTTTTGTCTATTTTTCGCAGGTAGTTGCTTGACATTTCGGTGTCTGGTCTTGCGCACCGTGCCTTACATTGGTGTTACGTAAGAGACATTTTTTGAGCGAGATTGTCAAATGCACAGATAACGTCGTTTCAGCACGTTTGTTGCCTGATTATTTGCATGATTCTGGTTCAAGTCATGGCAAATATTTGATTTCCATCAAGAATTTGTTGCGAATCGTAATGAGAGTGGTTACCATTTGCGTCTTTGTTTTTAATCCCTTTGGAAGAAGAATGACGACAACATTGCGATATTGGTGGGGTGGGGTGTTTATGGCGATCGTTGCTGTTCACGTGAGCGCACAGGAAAAAAGCATGACGATCGATGGGGGCTCGGCTGTTGACGCATCGGGCACCGCCGCTACCCGTACTTTGGCTCCTTTGCGTGTGCAGGGCCAGCAGCTGGGGACGGCACTTCCTGAAGGCTCCACCATTACCACGCGCGAGCAGTTGGACCAGCGCTCCATTGATAGTTGGGAAGACCTCGCCAAGCGGGGTGAGCCGGGTGTGAACTTCAATCGCACTAACAATAGTGTCAATATCCGCGGCATGGATCAGGATCGTGTTGTAACGCGGGTCGACGGGATCCGCATACCTTGGCTCGATGATGGCGCACGTGGCGAAAAGGGCGGTCTGGATACGATAGCCTTCAATAGTTTGTCCAGCATTGATGTGGTGCGTGGAGCTGGCGCTACGCAGTCGGGCTCATTAGTGGGCTATCTGGATCTGCGCACGCTGTCGCCTGATGACTTGCTAAGCGCGAGCCAGAATTTTGGCGCTTTGGTGAAAGGGGGCTATGACAGTGCGGATCGCAGCTGGGGCACTGATGCCGCCTTGGCGGGGCGTATGGGCCAGGGCGATACTAGCTGGCTGCTGCAGGTTGGTCAGCGAAAAGGCCATGAGCTCAAAAATAGGGGCGAAAAGGGCGGTTATGGCACAGACAGAGACGAAGCCAACCCGGAAGACTTTACACAACGCAATGTCATGCTCAAGCTGCAGCATGCGTGGAATAACGAACATAAACTATCCCTGAGTGGTGAGTCCTTCCGTCGTACACGCGATATCGACAATGTACGCCAACAGGGAACAAGCACCTATCCAATCGGTGGCAACAGTACATCGAGTGAAAACGAGCGCGAACGAATTGTTCTGGGGTATGACTATCTTTCTAGTGAACCCCTCAGCCCTTTAAGTACCGCTGACATCAGCCTGTTCTGGCAGCGTTCCAGCCAGGAGGCTGCCCAAGATGCCATACGCATAGCTGCTCCGCTAGGCCCCTATGGCCGCAACAATTCTGTGGAAGAGTCTGATGTTGGTGTGGTGGGCAACGTGTCGGGCTATTTTGGTGGCCTAGGGCTGGCACACCGTTGGAGCGCAGGTGCTGAGTGGGTGGGCAGCAAAAATAAACAGAGCTCTTCTGGCTATGATAGCTGCACGCCAAGTATGTCTATGCGCCCTCCTTGCGCAATGCTGCATACCAATCAGGCTGATGTTCCTAAAGCCAAGGGCAATCAGTGGGCGCTGTGGGTGCAAGATGAGATCGCGTGGGCCGATGGCATGTATGCGTTGACACCCGCAGTGCGCTTTGATTCCTATCGTCAAACGCCCGAGTCTGGCGGTAATTACTCCAGCAACCCCAATGCGTCGATTACGTCACTGGAGTCCAGCAGCGGGCAGCGCGTGTCCCCGTCGCTATTGGCGGCATACAAACCCATGGATGATCTGTCTTTCTATGCCAAGTATGGCTATGGTTATAAAGCGCCTAACGCTGCGCAGCTGTTCATGAACTACGGTGGCCCTGGTACGTATTTACGTACAGGTAACCCAAATTTAAAGGCGGAGATAAGTCGTGGTTGGGAATTGGGCATGGATGTGGGCAACGCTGATTTGGGCGGTCGCGTAAGCCTGTTCGATAATCGTTATAAAGACTTTATTGACCAGGATGTCGCTTTGACGTCTAGCTCGCCAGGGTGGAATCCAGCGTGGTCGGGGCTATACCCCATGGGGGTAACGGGTTTTGTTAACCGATCGCGTGTGCGCATCTATGGTGCTGAGCTTGCTGCGCATTGGAATATTGACAGCAATTGGTATACGTGGGGCTCTTTGGCATGGTCCCATGGCCGCGATCAGGACACCGGGCGCTATCTGAATTCGGTGGCACCACTTAAAGCCATTCTGGCACTTGGCTATCGTACCAATCAGTGGGGCGCCGAAGCGATAACGACTCTGGCTAAGCGTCGCACCCAAGTAGAATACCCAGAAGCCAGCTCGCCTGAGTCACCTGCGGGTGATTTCCAGGCACCTGGTTATGGCCTGCTGGACTTGGCCGCATGGTGGAAGCCACAAATAGCTAAAGGCCTGCGGGTTCAGGCCGGTGTGTATAACGTGTTTGACAAGAAATACTGGAATGCCCTGGACGTGCCGCGCTCCAGCGGCAGAGACGTGGCACCCATCGATAGCTACACCCAGCCGGGGCGCAGCGTGCGTGTAACACTGACGTATCAATACTAAACTGATCGGTAATAGTTATTGTTGTGGTGACAATAACTATTCATATCAGAGATTTAAAGATCTCGGCCGAAGAATCCCAAGGAGGTCAAAAAATGCCCGTTTGCGGTCATTGGTTCGGTATTCGTAGGTAGTCCAAGATTGCCCGTTTGCGGTCATTGGGCAGGTATTCGTAGGTGGCGCAAATTTGCCAGTAGGCGGTCACAGGCCGGGTGGTTACGTTATTTGCGCCATGCTCAGCTTTTCAATTTGGCCTTAAGAATGCCGGCGCGATGCCGTCGAGCCGATGTGCCGCGTCGAGCAAGGGGCCAAGTATTGTTTCTACTGCCTTGTCGCGCGAAGTTTGGCGTGAAAGCATGTTGACGTTAAGCGCGGCCACCACATTGCGTTGTGTGTCGTAAATTGGGACGGCCAGACCGCATACCGATTCGTCGTATTCTCCTTCGACCCAAGCGTAACCATTTTGTCGTACTTCTGACAGCAGCGGCAGCAGGTTGTCGACGGTATCTACGGTTTTGGGTGTGTAGCGTCGAAACTGCCTGTCTTGAAGGTAGGCGCTCAGCGCTTCGTCTGACAGATGCGCCAGTGCGAGGCGCCCTGGTGACGTGGCATAGGCCGGGATGCGTGATCCTACGCCCAGCCGCAGCGACAGAATTTTGCGTGAAGGTATGCGCAGAATATAGGTGACGGCATCGCCGTCGAATACCGTCAGGGCACAAGACTCTTGTATTTGTGCGCACAAATCCTCAAGTGCACGCTGTGCGTGACCCCAGAAAGGCAGAGAGGTGAGATACGTCATGCCCAGATTCAGAATTTTTGGCGTAAGGCGAAACTCGCGCTCATCTGTGGCGACGTAGCCCAATTCGCAAAGTGTGAGCAGGATGCGGCGCACCACAGTGCGAGGTAATGATGTGGCTGTTGCCAACGTGCTGACAGTGTGCGCTTCGCCAGACCGTCCCATTGCTTCGATGACGGTAAGGCCTCGGGCAAATGATCGGATAAAGCTTTCGCTGGTTGGCGTTGCCATACAAAGTCCTCTGGGTAAGTGCGAGATGCTGAAAATTCTACTTCAGTGCGTGCTGATCGGGATTGACAGGCTAAATCAAATACCGTTAAATAACCGTATGGCGGATTATATAATCCGCTTAGCGGACAAATCAAGTGGTGTCGTCTCCTTTTAGTGGCGATTTCCAACATACCGCATCTACTTATAAGGAGTTGGCCGCCTGGTCAACGCCAATCAGGAGACCATTCATGATCAAACCCTTACGTTACTGTGTATCAAGCCTGGGCCTGGCGCTCGCATGCGCTATCGCGGGCCAGGCGCTGGCTGCAGAGTCGACTGCCAAGTTGCCAGACCATCCCATCCGTATTATTGCCCCTGCCGCACCAGGCGGCATTCTTGACCAGACCAGCCGCTTTATTGGTGAGCGGCTGTCGGTTGAGCTGGGGCATACGGTTATCGTGGAAAACAAGGCAGGCGCAGGCGGCATGTTGGGTATACAGACTATGCTCAGGGCTGATCCAGACGGCACGACGCTGGTAATGGGCAGTTTGGGGCCTAACGCCGCTAACTACACGTTGCAAAAGACTATTTCTTACACGCCAGATGAGCTGGCACCGGTGATCTACGTGCTATCCATGCCTGATGTCATCGTGATGAACCCGGACGTTCCTGCCAAGACGCTTGATGAGTTGCGCGCTTATGCCAAAACCAAGGAGGGTGGCCTGTCGATGGCGGTGTCGACCAGCGGCTCATCCGGCCATCTGGCAGGCGAGCTGTTCAAGTCCAGAACAGGTATTCCGGCAGTTAATGTGGTTTACAAAGGCGCCTCGCCTGCATTGGTCGACTTGATGGCGGGTCGGGTAGATTTTATGGTTGACAACCTCATCACCGCATTGCCGCTGATCAGGGATGGCAAGCTGCGCGCGCTGGCGGTCACTAGTGCCAAGCGTGCTTCGCAGCTGCCCGATACGCCATCTATGGAGGAATTGGGTTATCCGGGTTTCGACGTTAACGTGTGGCTGGGCCTGTTCGCCTCATCCAAGGTGCCTGCGCCCGTGCTCGATACCCTGAACCAGGCCTTGCAGAAGACACTGGCCAGGCCTGAGGTTGCTGAACGATTCGCGCAGCAGGGCGGCGTGCCAGTCGGGGGCAGCCGCGAAGATTTCGGCAAGTTCGTCAACGGTGAGATCCAGCGCTGGACAACGGTCATTAAAGACGCAAACATCGGCACAGACTAACCACGCCGTGCGGCGTCGGTATGACAGACGTCGCGCACGACAACATACAGAACCAACAGGAAAGCGTGTGAACCAAGCAGAGTCGGTAATACAGAGAATGGCCAAAGATCACCCTGACAGGGGGGCATACAAAATGATTCCGTCGGGCCTGGAAGTAAGCTGGTCTCAGCTTGAAGCCGGGTCGCGCCGTTGCGCGGCGCGCCTGTTGGCGGAGGGTTTTCAAACCGGGGACGGCTTCATTATTTATCTGGAAAATCATCCCCGGTACTTTGAGTTGATGTGGGCTGCGCACCGCGCCGGGCTTTACTACACAACGGTCAGCCTGCATCTGAAACCGGCCGAGCTGGCGTATATTTTGCAAGATTGCGGCGCGCGATTAATGTTTTGTTCGACCAAGACCTCGCAAGGTTTAACGCCAGAGTGGCTGGCTGAAACCGGCGCAAAGTGCGTTGTGCTCGAAGGTGGCGATGATCAGCCTTTTACCGATTACGAGCAGTGGCTGGCCGGCGTGCCAGCCGATGCCGTTTTGCCCCAGGGTTTGCCTGAAGGCGCAGATTTTTCTTACTCGTCTGGCACCACTGGCGTACCCAAGGGCATCAAGCGCGCGTTGGTTACGGCCAACGCGTATTTTAGCAAGCCTGGCGATGTGCGCACACGCTGGAAGCAGTTTGATGAGCAGTCGGTGTACTTGTCTACGGCACCGTTCTATCACACGGCGCCGGTTCGGTGGAATATGGCGGTGATGCGTGCGGGTGGTACATCGTTGTTGATGGAAAAGTTTGACCCCGTGCTTGCGCTGGAAACCATAGAAAAATATGGCGTTACCCACGGGCAATGGGTGCCCACCATGTTTTCGAGACTGTTGCGCCTGCCTGATGCAGACAGGTTAAGCCACGATATCAGCAGCATGAAGTTTGCCATTCATGCGGCAGCGCCTTGCCCCGTGCCGCTCAAGGAGCGGATGATTGCCTGGTGGGGCCCGATTCTTTATGAGTATTACAGCGGCACCGAACTGGTGGGGCGCACCTCTCTGGATTCGCATGAGTGGTTGTCGCACAAGGGTTCTGTGGGCCGTCCGGAATTTGGCGCCGTGCACATAGCTGGCGAAGATGGCGAAGAGGTTGGTGTGGGTGAGCCAGGGGTGGTTTATTTTTCAGGCGGCGGCTCTTTTCAATATCACAACGACCCCGAAAAAACGCGTAAAGCCTATAACGACAAGGGCTGGGCCACCTACGGCGACATCGGTTACCTGGATGCAGATGGTTATCTTTATCTTACAGACCGACTGGCCAACATGATTGTGTCGGGTGGCGTCAATATTTACCCGCAAGAGGCCGAGAACGTATTGTCTTCGCACCCGGCGGTCAGTGACGTCGCTGTCGTCGGTGTGCCCGATGAAGATATGGGCGAGTCGGCCAAGGCGGTGGTGCAGCTTGTGAACCCGGATGACGCTACGCCTGAGATGGCGCGCGAGCTTATTGAGTATTGCCGCGCACGTATCTCCTCCGTCAAAACACCTAAAACCGTGGACTTCGTCAGCAGCCTGCCGCGCACAGACAGCGGAAAGCTGCTCAAGCGAGAAGTTCGTAATAAATACTGGCCAGCAGGAGACACGCATCGCGTGGCGCACTGATAGCCAACTTATCCAGGAGACTTTTGTGAGTCGCAGAAAAAGCTTTACGTCTGACCATGACATGTTCAGGACTTCCGTGCACCGCTTTATTGCTGAGCGCATTATGCCTTTTCATGCCCAGTGGGAAGAAGATGGTCGCGTGCCGCGCGAGCTGTGGCGTGAAGCCGGGGCCGCGGGCATACTTTGCCCGAATATTCCTGAGGAATATGGTGGCGGCGGTGGTGACTTTCTGTACACCGCTGTGGTCATTGAGGAAATCGCCACAGCGCTGGCAACAGGTGTGACGGGCTTTACGACGCACTCGGACATCGTCGCAAATTACCTTCTGCATCTTGGTACTGAGGAGCAGAAGAAGGCCTGGCTACCCGGCATGGCCACGGGTGAGGTGGTGGGGTCGATTGCGATGACCGAGCCGTCGGCTGGCAGCGACTTAAAGGCCATACGCACTACCGCGCTTCCGGACGGCGATGAGTACATCGTCAATGGTCAGAAGACGTTTATTACCAATGGTTTTCATGCGGACCGCGTGTTGTTGGTGGCCAAGACCGACCCGGCCGCAGGTGCCCGAGGCATCAGCCTGTTCTGGGTGGACACCACGCTACCAGGCTTTAGTCGCGGCAAGCTGTTGGATAAGCTGGGTCAACGTGCGCAAGACACTGCTGAGCTGTTCTTCAGCGATATGCGTATTCCTGCCGACTGCATGCTGGGCGAGCCGAACAAGGGGTTCTCCTATTTGATGGGCGAGCTGGTGCGCGAGCGCCTGATGATTGCACTGCGTTGTGCGGCAGCGCTGGAAGCTGCGCTTGAATGGACAATTTCCTATACCAAGGAGCGTCAGGCCTTCGGCAAAGCCTTGATCGAGAATCAGCATATTCGTTTCAAGCTGGCCGATATCAAGGCACTGACATGCGCGACGCGTGCCTTTGTAGACCGCTGTCTGGAAGAGTTTATGGCCGGAGATCTGGACGCGGACGGCGCCGCCATGGCCAAGTTGTGGGCGTCAGAAGCCACCAGCGCTATTGATGACCTGCTGCAGATGTATGGCGGCTACGGCTACATGCGCGAATACCCGATTGCACGGGCGCTTACTGACGTTCGACCCAACCGTATATATGGCGGTTCTTCTGAAATTATGCGCGAACTGATCGCGCGCGCGCTGTAATCACGCGGGGTGGTGCCTGGTGCGCCGCCGTGCGTGAAACACGTATAGGAAACAACAAATGCATAAAGAATCATGGGCGCCCGTCTCCATTGTGGGCGTGGCAGAATCTGACTTGGGCAAGGTGCCAGGAAAGACAGCGTTAGACCTGCAGGGTCAGGCGGCGCGTCGGGCTCTGGATGACGCGGGCTTGTCGCTGGCAGATGTGGATGGCGTTTTTGCCCATACCGACGATCGCTTTCCGGCCGTGCTGCTGAGCGAATACCTCGGCATACAGCCGCGCTATATCGACTCCACCAATATG
Organism: Alcaligenaceae bacterium; assembly: GCA_013416395.1. Lineage (GTDB taxonomy): Bacteria > Pseudomonadota > Gammaproteobacteria > Burkholderiales > Burkholderiaceae_B > Allopusillimonas. The sequence goes on along the minus strand of JACCEP010000013.1, from coordinate 89,564 downwards.
GGTGGGATGTCGAATATTTCTCATATACGCCATGCCATCGCGGCGATTTCCGCCGGCATGTGTTCAGTGGCACTTATCACGTATGGCAGCACCCAAGCCTCTGATGGCTCACGTGCGCTGGCCAGTGTGGTCGAGAACCCACGCACGCCGCGTGGTCAGTTTGTTCTGCCCTATGGCCAACTCAGCCCGATTGGCTACTACGCCATGGTGGCCCAACTGCATTTCCATCGTTATGGCACGACGCTGACAGACCTGGCAGAGGTGGCAGTGGCAGCGCGCAAGTGGGCTGCACTTAACCCCAAGGCCTATCGACGCGAACCTTTGACCCTTGAGGACGTGATGCAGTCGCCGGTGCTGGCTGACCCGCTGCGTGCGCGTGACTGCTGTCTGGTAACTGATGGCGGTGGTGCGCTGGTGATCACGACGGCCGAAAGGGCAGCCAGCCTGAAAAAGAAGCCGGTGAGCGTAAAGGGCTTGTCTGAGTCGTTTTCCCATCATTACACGCCGTTCAGCACGGCCGACTGGCTGGAAACAGGCGTGGCCAAAACGGCGCAGGAAGCGCTGGATATGGCGGACGTAAAGCGCGAAGACATTGATGTCGTGCAGATCTACGACCACTTCACCATAGGCGTACTGCAATCGCTGGAGGAGCTGGGCTTTTGCAAACGTGGCGAAGCCGGCGATTTCGTCAAAAATGGCGCACTGGCACCTGGTGGCGCTTTTCCCATCAACACCTCCGGCGGTGGCTTGTCTTACGGACACCCGGGCATGTTCGGCATATTCCTGGTCATTGAAGCCGTACGCCAATTGCGCGGCGAATGTGGCGACCGCCAATTACCGCGCCATGAGTTGGCACTGTGCCACGCACCAGGTCTGGTGTTTTCCTGCAATACGACGATGATTCTTGGAGCGCAATAATGGACACCACTAACCGTCCTTTGCCCAGCCCCACCGAGCTGACCGAACCGTTCTGGCGCGCTGCGCGCGAGGGGCGTATCGATGTGCAGTGCTGCAAGGCCTGTGGCACACTGCAGTTTTACCCCCGGGAAATATGCACCCAGTGCATGAGCGATGGGTTCGACTGGAAAACCTGCTCGGGGCTAGGTCGTGTCTATACCTATACGATTAACCACCGTGCTGCCAACGCCTATATGAAGGGGCGCACGCCTTACGCCGTGGCGGTGGTAGAGCTCGATGAAGGCGTACGCTTGATGGGAAATATTGTCGATACAGATCTGGATGCCATTGCCATAGGCGCGCGGGTTCAGGCGGTATTTGAGGCGGTCAACGATGAGATTACGCTGATCCAGTACAAGGTGATTGCTGATGACGCCGGATCACCGGTAGCCTCGGCATGACGCAGCGGGCCTTGTCAGGCGTGCGCGTGCTGGACCTGACGCGACTGTTGCCCGGCCCGTATGCCATGCACATGCTGCAAGGCATGGGTGCAGACGTCATCAAAATAGAAGACACAGGCGCGGGGGACTACGCCCGCTTTTTGCGTCCTCTGCCGGCGACGGGCATGGGTACGGCTTTTACGGCATCTAATCCAGGCAAACGCAGCCTGGCGGTAAATCTTAAAGAAGAAGCAGGCCGGCAGGTGTTGCGTGAGCTGGCCGCGCAAGCGGATGTTTTGACCGAGAGCTTCAGACCAGGGGTGATGGAGCGATTGGGTTTGTCCTACGAAGCGCTCAAGGCCATCAACCCCCGTCTGGTGTATTGCTCACTTACGGGGTACGGTCAGAATGGCCCGCTGGCTCATCTGGGCGGCCATGATTTGAACTATCAGGGCTATGCCGGCGTACTGCCGCGCAATACCGAGGACGGGCGCGCGAGCATGCCGCAAACCCTTACCTCTGATCTTGCCGGAGGCAGCTACTCCTGCGTGCTGGCCATCATGGCGGCCTTGCTGGAGCGTCAGGCGACAGGGCTTGGGCGTTATATTGACCAGTCTATTATGGACAGCACGCTGATGTTCGCGCCCCTGGATGCCGCGCAGGTGGCCCAAGGCTGTGTGCCGCCGGCGCCGGGCACCGATCGCCTGAATGGCGGGCACCCCTGTTATGGGCTTTATGACACATCCGATGGCAGGCAGGTGACCTTTGCCGCGCTGGAGGAAAAATTCTGGGTGTCGTTTTGCCAGAAAGCGGGGTGTGAACAGTTGCTGGAGGAAGACGATCTTATGGATCCGGCGGTGGCGACGCGTGTGCGCGCAGCCTTGTCCGATATTTTTGCCAGTCGCACGCAGGCCGAATGGGTGGCCTTGGGTGAGGTTTGGGACGTCTGTCTTGGTCCTGTATGGTCGGCTGCCGAAGCGCTGGCGAGTGCTGACCAGCGCAATGCGCCGGTCTGGCGCACGGTTGCGGCGGAAGGTGAGGCGGTCCGCGTTTTGCGCGGTGGGGGCGCGGATGGTGCTTGCACCGAAGCGGCGCTGCCACTGCAGGGGCAGCACACCCGCGAGATCCTGGGCGAACACGGCTGGAGTCAGGGTGCCATCGAGGCCTTGTTTGAAAAGGGTGTGTTGAGCGAGTCTTGAGATAAAACTGTGCAGTCAAGCCAGGCCAAGCACAGCACAGCACAGCACAGCACAGCACAGCACAGCACAGCACAGCACAGCACAGCACAGCACAGCACAGCACAGCACAGCACAGCACAGCACAGCACTGATACTGACAACGGCAACGGCAACGGCAACGGCAACGGCAACGGCAACGGTAACGGCAACGGCATCGGCGCTGGCATTAGCCCCAGAATCGGCCCCGGCAATAGGGATACGCCTATGCCCAGGCTATCTGTTCAATGAAAAACCACGGGCCCGAACTAATGTGTTCGGGCCCGTGGCATTGATGCTTGGCCTATTTGCGGGCCGCAGCGCGGCCCACCCACATCAGGGGCGACCGCCGCCGCAGATCATGACTTGTCCGCTGACATAGTTGGATTCAGGGATGCAGAACAGATAGACTGCGCCCGCAGCTTCTTCTGGTAAACCTGCACGGCCCATGGGGATCATGGATTCGATATTGGACATGAACTGGGTGCTGATGCCCACACTAATGGTTTTGCCGTCGACGTCGATGGTAGAGCCTTCGCCTGCAACAGCGTCTGTCAGTCGGGTCTTGATGAGACCAAAGGCCACGGAGTTAACGTTGACCTTGTAGCGGCCCCATTCCTTGCACAGTGCGCGCGTCAGGCCGTTGATGCCGGCCTTGGCCGACGAGTAATTGGCCTGGCCCGGGTTGCCCATAATGCCCGATGTAGAGGAAATATTTACGACTTTGCGAAATACTTCACGGCCTTCAGCCGCTTCTTTCTTGGCTTGCGTGCGCAGGTAATCAGAGGCGGCACGCAACAGGCGAAATGGTGCGGTCATGTGCACGTCTATCATGGCGTACCACTGCTCATCCGTCATCTTTTGGATGACGGAGTCCCAGGTGTAGCCGGCGTTGTTCACGATGATGTCGATGCCGCCAAAGTTATCCAGCGCCGTCTTAACAAACGCATTACCGAATTCCGGGTCTGTGACGCTACCGGTGCAGGCAACGGCCTCCACGCCTAATTTGCGCAGCGCTTCCACTGTTTCTTCAGCCGGGTCGCGGTCCAGGTCGTTGACCACGATCCGTGCACCTTCGGATGCCAGCTTGAGTGCGATTTCCCTGCCGATGCCGCGTCCAGACCCTGTGATCAGGGCGACTTTGCCTTCGAGTTTGCTCATTTGTTTGAATCCTTAGTAGGTAATTGATATGAAGTAAGCGGGCCGGGCTGCAGAGCCCGCCTGCCTAGCTTATTTCTGCATAGCCGTTGTTGAGGACCATGATGTTGCGTTCGGTGACATAGACGCGAAAGCCGATGACGCCGTTTTCATTCCAGCTTTCAACGCGCAGGGTTTCGCCTGGATAGACAGGTGCGGTGAAACGCACATTGAGTGCATGCAGGCGGGTGGGGTCGTTGTCGCACCATGCAGCCAGAATCGCGCGGCCTGCCACGCCATAGCTTGCCAGCCCGTGAAGAATCGGGCGATCAAAGCCCGCTGCGCGTGCAACCGCTGGATCAGCATGCAAGGCATTGTCGTCGGCGCACAGGCGGTAGATCAGTGCCATCTCGGGGCGTGTGGCGATTTCCATGACATGGTCTGGTGCCCGGTCTGCGATGGCATTAGGGTAGGGCTCCAGCGTATCGCCGGGCTGCTCTGGCGTGCTAAAGCCGCCATTACCGCGCAAAAAGGATACTTGCTCTATGGTCGCCAGGTCTTCGCCGTTGTCAGCATTGCGCAGCACACGTTCGGTGACCACAATGGCACCTTTAGATGCTCCTTTGTCGACGATGCTCTTAATTTTTGAATAACCGATTACACGTCCGCTGGTGGGCAGAGGGCGGTGCAGGCGCAGACGCTGCTCGCCGTGCAGAACCTTTACCCAATCGATGCCTGTTGAAGGCTCGCGCATCCAGAAGCCCGGATAGCCCAGTACCACTGCCATGAAGGGCAGGGCGCGCAGGCCATTTTCGTAGACGTATTGCAGATGGTCGGGATTAGTGGGCTCGCTACCGAAGCCCAGCCCCAGCGCGTACAAAATAGTGTCTTTTTGCGTGTAGTTCTGTTCAACCGGCGCGAAATCCCGGTTCTTGATCGCATCGTAACTAAAGGCCATTACATTTCCAGATTGAGGTTCAAGGTTTCTTGTCGAACCCTGTTGGCAATGAATGTCGACAGGGTGCAGGTATTTCGTAAGGCCTTTATTCGGGCCACTTATAGGAAGGAGGCTGCTTGTTGATGAAGTTGGTGATGGCCGTCTTGCGATAGTCGGTGCCCAGCGCAATGCCTTGGCCATCCGCTTCCATGCTCAACATGGTCGATAGGTCATGGTCGAATGTGCTGTTCAGGGCGCGCTTGATCAGGCTGACCGCGTCGGGCGAAGCGGTGGCAAGCGCGTTGGCCAGTTCTGCAGCGCGTTCCGTGAGCGATTCGGCGGCTACCAGCTCTGTGGCGATGCCCAGGCTCAAGGCCTCTTCGCCGGTTAGCTCTCTGGTGGAAAAAACCAGTTCTTTGGTGCGCTGTATCCCTATCATGCGTGGCAGGGTATACAGGAGTGCGAAGTCGGGAATTAGCCCGAACCGCAGAAAGGCCATGCCGAATCGTGTGCGGGGGGTAACCAGGATGATGTCGGCAGCCAGAGCAAGCCCGAAGCCGGCACCGTACGCGCTGCCGTCCACGGCAGCAACAATCGGTTTGTCCAGCGTGAGCAAAACAGACAGCCACTCGTGGGAACTATGCATGCGTGACCGGCCTTGAGTGGTCGTCATCTCGCCCTGCATGCTTTTGAGGTCACCGCCCGCGCAGAAATGGCCGTCGCTGCCGGCGAGCACCAGCACACGTACGTCTGGGTCGTTTTTGATACGGTAAACAACGTCACGCAGTGCGGTGCGCATATCGGCATTGATCGCATTACGACGCTCTGGCCGATTCAGTGTCAGGGTGGCGACATGGTTGGATACGGTATAGGTAATGGTGTCCATGCTTTTTTCCGCGCTCATGGTTGTACCTGTTTGTACATCGTCACCACGCAGGCGCCGCCGATGCCAATATTGTGTTGCAAGGCCACGCGGCAGTTATCGACCTGCCTGTTTTCTGCCTGGCCGCGTAGTTGCCATACCAGCTCGGCGCATTGCGCCAACCCCGTTGCGCCCAATGGGTGCCCCTTGGACAGCAGGCCACCCGATGGGTTGACCACGACGCGACCGCCATAGGTGTTGTCACCGTCGATAATGAATTTTTCCGCCGTGCCTTCGGGCGTCAGACTCAAGGCTTCGTAGCTGATGAACTCATTGGCAGTAAAACAGTCGTGCAGTTCGACCACGTTTACGTCTTCGGGGCCAATGCCAGCCGCCTCGTAAACCTGCTGAGCCGCGCTGCGCGACATGCCGTATCCGACGACATCACGCATGTCGCCGGTGAAGGCGCTGTCGGTGTCAGTGGTCATGGCCTGGGCGGCAATGAGTACGCCGTTCTGCAAATTATGCTTCTTGGCAAAATCTTCGGAGCACACAATGGCCGCTGCAGCCCCTGAAGTGGGCGGGCAGCATTGCAGACGTGTGATGGGGTCGAAGATCATGGGCGAGGCCAGCACCTGTTCTTCGGTGAGCTGTTCCTTGAATACGGCGTAAGGGTTGTTTACGGCGTGGCGGCGCGACTTGACCGAGAGCTTGGCCAGTGTTTCGGGTGCGAGCCCATACTTGGCTTTGTAAGCGCGGCCTGCGCCGCCAAATAGCTGGGCGGCACGCGGAACCCCATTTTCAAAGCCCTGTATAGAGTCGGTAGCGTCAACAAACCGCTGCAATGGGTTGACCCGGTCGCTGTACACACTCTTTAGTGCGCCTGCCGACATCTGTTCAAACCCCACGGCCAGTACACATTCTGCGGCACCAGTTTCTATGGCTCTACGCGCCAGAAAAAGGGCAGATGAACCGGTGGCGCAGTTGTTGTTAACGTTAAAGATGGGGATGCCTGTCAGGCCGACTTCGTACAGCACAGCCTGACCGCTGGTCGAGTCTCCATACACATAGCCAGCGTAAGCCTCCTGGATATGCGTATAGTCCAGACCCGCATCCTTGAGGGCAGCGTTAATTGCGTGCTTGCCCATCTCGTTGTAGGGCTGATTCTGGCTGGGTTTGGAGAAGGGTGTCATGCCGACACCGACAACGTACGAAGCACGGGACATTTGGATACCTATCAGGTTGATTTCTGTTCAGAGGCGGGCACGACGGTGCCTTCGTGTTGTGCGGCGAACGCGCGCCGCAGATTGACCTTGAGCACTTTGCCCGTCGAAGAAAGGGGAAGCGTGTCGGCAAACTCAAAGCTTTTGGGGCATTTGTATTTTGCGATCAAGGTCTGGCAGTGTTCGAGAAGTTGCACGTCAGTGGCGGCGTAGCCGCTTTTAAGCACGATCACGGCATGGACACACTCGCCCCAGACGTCGTGCGGCACGCCTATGATTGCGCACTGCGAAACGGCGGGGTGCAGGCTTAGCGCGTTTTCAACTTCGGCTGAGTAGATGTTTTCGCCGCCACTAATAATCATGTCCTTGAGGCGATCGACGATGAAAAGATAGCCGTCTTCGTCCAGATAACCGAGGTCGCCCGTGTGCAGCCAGCCGTTTTGCAGAGCCTGTGCCGTTTCTTGCGGCTTGTTCCAGTAGCCCAGCATGACGCCTGGGCCTTTGACTGTGATCTCGCCAATGGTTCCGGGCGGTGCTTCCTGGCCCTGGGCGTCGAGTATGCGCAGCTCAATCGACAGCGTGGCGCGGCCAGCTGACTTGAAGCGCGCGTCGGGTATGCCTTTGCCGGGCGTGGTGGCGTTCAGGGAAATGACCGGCGAGGCTTCGGTCTGGCCGTAAGACTGCACGATTTCCACAAAAGGTAGCTCTTGAGCCAAGCGGCCCAACAGTTTGCCTGGCATGGGTGAAGCGCCATACGTAACGCGCCTGAGTGATGTGAATTTTTCTGATGAAAAAGCGGCGTCGTCCATGAGCATCTGCAGCATGCTGGGCACGAGCGTGGCTTCACTGACCTGGTGGCGCTCGATGCTGTCGAGGACTTCATTAACGCGAAACTGCGGCAGCAATACGCTGGTCGCGCCCAATGTTAGCTGGCCGATCAGCCGCCCGGCTGCAGCAAGGTGGAACAAAGGGGCGCAATGCAGTGCGACTGAGTCTTGAGGTGAATGAATGGTCGCCATGCGTGCGATGACGGATGTCCACAGATTGGTGTGTGAAAGCATCACCCCTTTCGGGTGCCCCGTTGTGCCGCCGGTATAGAAGATGCCAGCCAGCGCATCGCCGCTAGGGCAGCGGTCTGCGATGGCGGTGGCGCTGTCGATCAGAGGATCCATCTCAACCACGTCGTTCTGTGAGGATGGGCAGCCCAATGTGGCGACTGTCTTCAGGCATGAAGACTTGGCGTGTATGTCGCTTGCAAGCGGCGCGAACGCCTCGTCCATCAGCAGTATTTCGGTTTGAGAATCGTCTAACGAATACGCAATCTCGGCGACGCTCCAGCGCGTGTTGATGGGGTTGACCACGCCACCTGCCCACCAGACTGCCAGGTAATACGCCACATACTCTTCGGAGTTTAGTGAAATAAGCCCGACGCGCTCCCCCGGTTTGAGCCCCAGATCGACCAACGCGCCCGCAAAGCGCTGCACGCGCTCAAGCAGTTGAGCATAGGTCGTTTTGCGTTCCCCGAAAATAACGGCGATGCCGTTGGGGCTTTGTCTGGCGGCGCGGTGCAGTCCTTGTGTCAAATACATGGCGAACCCGGCTTTATTGTTGAATCTGGATATTGCCCAGCTTGGCCATCCGGGCCCAGATTTCCGCGTCGCGGTGCATCCAGTCGCTCAATTGCTTGGCGTTGCCGTAAGCGGGTGTAAGCCCCATGCCGATGAGCTGGGTCTGCATGTCGGGCAGTGCAATGACTTCGCCCAGCGCGGTTGACAGCTTGTCGACGATTTCCTTTGGGGTGCCTGCAGGAGCGAGGATGCCGTACCAGCCATTGGGCTCGAAGTCGACGTAGCCCAGTTCAGTAAAGGTGGGCGTATCGGGCAGGGCCGCAAGGCGTTGCTCGCCGCTGACCGCCAGCACGCGTACTTTGGGGTTGCTTAGATGCGCGCGGGCGCCAACGATTTCAGGAAGGGCAGAGGTCAGGCGGCCTCCCAGAAAGTCTTGCATCAGCGGGCCGGTGCCCTTGTATGGGATATGCAGCAGGTCGATTTTTTTCTGGTAATTCAACAACTCGCCATGCATGTGCCCGGAAGTGGCGTTTCCGTATGAGCCGTAGTTGTAGGTGCCTGGGTTTTTCTGGGCGGCTTCGACCAACTGGTCGACCGATTTGATGCTGGAATCTGACGGGACAATAAGTACATCGGCCGACAGCGCGATACGCCCCACCGGCGCAAAATCGCGGAAGGGATCATACGGCAGGTCTTTGTAGAATACGGGTGCCTGGATGACAGGTGTGGTGCCCAACAAAAGGGTCAGACCGTCGGGTGCAGAGTGCGCGACCGCGCCGGCACCTATGGCGCCACTTGCTCCGGCCTTGTTCTCCACAATGACGGGTTGTCCCAGGCGTTCAGCGAGCTTGGCACCCAAGACACGCCCCAACGTGTCGGAGCCGCCGCCTGCCGGAAACGCCACCACCAATTTTACGGGCTTCTGTGGGTAGCTTGCCGCATCAGTTGCCGCCGTTGCCAGAGCGGTGTTGCCTAAGGCCAGTACAGCCAGCGCCTGAACTGACAGCTTTACCAGCCGTTTGTGTAGGGAATTCATGTGTTTGTCTCCGTGGGGGCTATCGTCATTATTGAAATGATTGTCCGCTTGACGGATTATTAAATCCGCTTACCGGATAATATTGTTTGCATGCCCATAAGTCAATAGGGAATCGTGCGACGGGTTTTAGGTTGATGGCATGCGCTATGCCAACTTCAGCAGCAAAGAAATTGACCTGTACCGCTGATGGTTAATTGCCCGAGGTTGGAGTAAGAGATGAGATTGGCTTTTTACGTCTGGTCGAAGAAGTGACGCGTAGAGAGTGGAGCGAAAATAGTGGCGGTAACCATGATCCGAACGCGCTCTGCCGCATGCGTCGAAAGAAGGAGTCGCGCGATTTTTCGCGACCTTGTCAACGAGTTGTCGACAAGGCCGTAGTGTCATTTTGTTCGCACCATCATAGAGCGGAGGCATAGCGAATCGTTAAGATGTAAGGGGTTGGTAGAAAGGCGCTAGAGGTGGGCTGCGTCCGGGTAATGATCGTTCCTGATGATTGATGCTTCGGCATCTTTGTAAGCGTGTTAGCATTAGAAAATACGCCATTGGCGTATATTTCAGACTTATGAAATTTATTGAAACCTCAATTTTTACGTGTCAGATCAACGGCTTGATTCCAGACGATGACTACAGTCAGTTACAGGCGGAACTGAGCGAGTTACGCGCATTGGTCAAGGAGTTATGAGCATGGATCCCAAACTATTTGCCGAACTGCGGCAAAGCTTGAAGGAAGCCAAAGCTATTCGAGCTGGTGAGCTTGAGCCTGCACGGAGTTTTAAAGTCGATGTGCTGGATGTTAAGCAGGTAAGAGAGCAAACAAAGCTAACTCAAGGGGAGTTCGCGGCAGCGATCAATGTGAGCGTGCGAACACTTCAGAACTGGGAGCAGCACCGGCGTGTGCCTACTGGGCCGGCCGCTGCCTTGTTGAAGGCAGTCGCCAGCGCCCCAGAGGTGGTAATTAGAGCGCTGCGCCACTAAGTATCAAGTGCTGTTCATTAAAAAATAGCTTCCGGTTCAGCTTGCAAACCAAAATTTTCTGATTGCGTAGTAGCTCTATTTTTTGTGAGGAGGGTACTGGTGGGTGAAGGTCGTACAACGACAGAATCACAGTTTTAACCAAGTACGCAGACAGCACACTTTCTATACAATCGAACGCATACTTTCAATTTCTCGCTTAATAAAACCGACCCTTGGAGACAACTCTTTGTCCAAATTTTCCGCCGTTTATCGCCGCACACTGACCTGCATTGCGGCCAGCTTGATGGCACTTCCACTCGTTGCCCAAGCCGCAGACGGCAAGATCCCGGATCCGCTTACCATTGTTGTCGGGTACGCTCCGGGAGGGGCGGCAGATCTCACGGCACGCGCATATGCTGAGCAGCTGCGTAAAGACGGTGCCGGTACCATTATCGTGGAGAATCGCACGGGCGCATCGGGGCGTATAGGCTTGAATTACGTCAAAGACTCGGCGCCGAACGGAGGCCGGGTATACCTGATGGCGTCACCCTTGATGACTATTTTTCCGCTGACCTACAAAGATCCGGGCTACGACACCAAGAAAGACTTTCGCGCCATTGCCACGCTTGTTGATATTCCTACAGCCATTTCAGCCGGTGCAGACCAACCCTTTAACGACATGAAAGGGTTTGTGGAATGGGTCAAAACCACACAGCCTAAGGGCAGCAGTATGGGTGTTGCCACACTCGGCAGTTCGGGGCACTTGGGAATTTTGGCGGTCAATACCAACCACAATCTTAAAATTGAGCCTGTCGCTTACCGTGGTGCCTCGCCGATGTTGATCGACGTGGCCAGTGGCGTGGTTCCTATTGGCTGGGACGCAGTGGCCAGCATGATGTCTTTAAACCAAGCCGGCAAAATCAAGTTTCTGGGAGTTAGCGGCACGAAACGGCTTGATACGCTGCCCGACGTAAAAACGCTTTCAGAGCAGGGCTTTCCAGAGTTTGAAGCCGCAACCAGTTTTTACGCCATTGTCGCGCCAAGCAAAATCCCTGATGCCACGGCCGCAGCATTGGAAGCTGCGTTCATGAAGGCATCTGCAAACGAAGAGCTAAAAAAGCAGCTGGGTGAAAAAGGCTTGCTGGTCGCTCCGGCAAACGGTGCAGACACCGCAAAGCGTGGCGCAGCAGAGCTGGAAACCTGGCGCCCTGTGGTCAAGCGTGCGGGAATACAAATGGATTAACCCGGGGCTCGGCAGGGCACAACCCACAAGGGACAAGGTACAAAGCACACGGCCTGGCCCTTCTCGCTTAAGCGGTAACCATCGGTTGAGATCGAGAGCGATGGCCATGTGAGCCAGCATGCGTTAATTGAAAAAGCCAGGCCGAGAACCCATCCCGGCCTGGCTTTTTTACATAAATGTCGGCAGTGGCGCTTTGTCAGAGCCGGTAGCCTGTTCAAAAATGGAAGCGTAGCCAAGCAGCTCATCATCTGCGCCAAAGCGCGTCGTAAACTGAATGCCAGTGGGTAAACCGTCGCTGGCAAAACCATTGGGCAAGGTGATGGCAGGGTGCCCCGTCATATTGAACACCATGGTCCATGGATACCAATGCGTGCGCACGCCATCGTAATGGGCCCCATCTAATTCAAACGGATCGAACAAATCCATATTAAGCGGCAAGGCCGTGCGCGTGAGCGTAGGCGTCACGAACAGATCGGCAGTTTCAAACATTTTTTGCAGGCGTTTGAACAGTACCGTGCGCGCGAACATAGCCTCTTGATACTCAATCGCGCTAAATTGTTCTGCAGAAAGTATTTGTTGACGGAAGGTTGCGCTGAACGTGTCACCATGTTGTTGCACAAGCTGTGTAAACCGGGCACGCCAGACCGTGTGATTAATGGTGCGCCATATGGGCTCCACAATAAGATCGTCGGCTTCGAACGGGCTTAGTGTGGCACCTAGTTCTTCCAGTATCTTGAGCCCTGCATCAAAACGTTGTCTGGCATCATTGCTTAGCGGGCGACCAACCGGGCCATAGCAATAACGTACCCGTTTCCCCTGCAAGTCACCCTGCCGTTGCGATGCTGCCGCGTAATCAGTGGGTTTGAGCCCGATAGACCAGGGGTCTTCATCGTAATCGCCAGCCATCGCCTGCATCATCAACCCTGTGTCCGCCACGGTGCGCGTGGTAGGCGTTACGTAGGTCTGATTACCAAAGATGTCTTGTGCCTGGCTATGTGGAATGACCCCGCTGCTTTGCTTAATACCGACGACGCCATTACATGCGGCGGGAATGCGTGTCGAACCGCCACCATCGGTGGCGACCGCCAGCGGTGTGATACCCGCCGCCGTGGCGACGGCAGCGCCGCCACTGGATCCACCCGATGTGCGTTCAGCACTCCACGCATTACGGGTATCGCCAAATAGTGGCGAACGGGTAAAGGGCTGAGAGCCAAACTCTGGCGTCGTGGTTTTGCCGATCAAGATTGCGCCGGCCGCTTTCAGGCGCGCCACGGACACGGCATCTTCGGATGGCACGTTGTCTTGATACAGCACAGTTCCGAAAGTGGTACGCACCCCCGCCGTGTTCACGAGATCTTTAACGGTAAAGGGAATTCCATGAAGGCTGCCCAAGGGCTTTCCATCAGTGATATCGCGCTCTGCCCGTTTGGCCTGCTGCAGCGCTCGCTCACCACACAGCGTTATAAAGCAGTTTAGTATTGGTTGCAGGGCTTGCGCACGGTCTAAGCTGGCTTGCACGATTTCAACCGGTGAAAGCTTTTTATGACGAATCAGTGTCATTAACTCGGTTGCTGATAGCGTGTGCAGCTCGTTCATGATGGCCTTCTTGATGGGTTGGAATAAGAAGGTAGTGTGCCACAGCCGGCAGCTGCGCTGCGGGACTAGCTCGACAGACTTGGCGTCATAATGGTTGATAACGTGATAGTGATGAATTTCGAGCAGATGACGTTGTTGACACTGGCTTAGCATGCTGCGAAGCGTAGGTTTTATGTGAGTGGCTCAATAGACAGCCACCAGACTAGGCGTCTACGTGCTATACCGTTGCCTAGATTTCAAACTAAGCGAGATATTTAATGATTGATGCACTGATATCGGGCAAGCTGTACGGCGCGCCCAAGCAGGGTGAGGACAAAACCGGCAACCCCTACACCACGGCGAAAGTAAAGGTGGCCGCAGGTAACGGCGATATGCTGCTGTGCGGCGTAATCGTATTCGACAGCGTGGCGCAGGCGGCGCTGCTGGCGTTGGAAGACGGCGATAGCGTGGCCATGTCTGGTACGTTGACCCCAAAGGTGTACCAGGCCAAAGACGGAGAATATCGGCCCGGGCTGGATATGGTGGCTCATGTTGTGCTGACGGCGTATCAGGTCAGCCACAAGCGCCAGGCGATTGAGGGGGCGGCGGGGGCGTGATGGTTATGCCGCAGGGTTTCCCTGCGGCCTTTTTACCCCACTCACCAACTACCCAATCGTCATCAAACTTGCATTACCCCCCGCAGCAGCCGTATTCACACTAAGTGCGCGTTCGATTAGCAGCCTGTCCAGTGGTACATCTCGCTCTCCGCGACTCAGGCCGTGCACGTTGACGATGGCACCGGGTAGCTGGGCCACCTGCTTGCAGATGTCTCGCAACTGGTCAGAATCGCCATGGTGTAGTACGGCCTCAAAGCCAGCATCGGTGGCCTGCCAGTCTGGTGCCAGGCGCACGCGGGCTTGCGTTTCGCGGGGTAGCAGGGCAAAGGTGTCGCGGTGCGCTTCGGGCACTACGGCCTCGGACCCTACTGCCAGGCAGGCAGCAATTTGCGTCAGTAAATCGGCCTTGCTTTCGGCCAGGCACAGCACCCGGGCGCGTGGCAGCAGCGAATAGGTATTGCGTTCGCCGGTGGGCCCGGCAAATTCAAGTATGAGACCGCTCAGGGCTTGCTCGGCAAACTGTTCGCAGGTCTGGGCCAAGGTCGCATCATTGCTTTGCGCCCAGTTGCGCAATGCGGTAAATGCAGTAGCTTGTGCATCTGGCAGCGTGGGCATTTGCACGTTTTCGGGTTCGGTCTTCAGGTGTTCAGCAACCGCTCCCGCAGGCCTGGCCGCCAGCAGTCGATACAGATAAAGAGGCCCGCCGGCCTTGGGGCCGGTGCCCGACAAACCCTCGCCGCCGAAAGGTTGTACGCCAACCACGGCGCCAACCACGTTGCGGTTGACGTAGAGGTTACCCACATGGGCAGCATCGACAACCTGCGCAATAGACTCATCAATGCGCGTATGAACACCCAGCGTCAACCCATAGCCGCTGGCGTTGATCTGATCAAGAAGCGCGGGCAGTTCGTTGCGGCGATAGCGAATGACGTGCAGTACTGGCCCAAAGACCTCGCGTTCGAGTTCACTGATTTCATTTAGCTCAATAAGGGCTGGCGTGACGAAGGTGCCGGTTTTAAGGGCTGCACCGTCCATGCGGGCCAGCTGGTGCACTTTATGCCCGCTGTCACGCATTTGTTGAATGTGCTTTTCAATATTGGCGCGGGCTTCTTCATCAATAACGGGGCCGATGTCGGTGGATAGCCTGTCGGTATTGCCCAGCACATATTCGCCCATCGCACCCTTTAACATGGCCAGAGTACGTTCGGCGACGTCCTCCTGTATGCAAAGCAGGCGCAGTGCGGAACAGCGCTGGCCGGCGCTGTCGAACGCCGAGGCCATCACGTCTACAACAACCTGTTCGGCCAGTGCTGACGAATCAACAATCATGGCGTTCATGCCGCCGGTTTCTGCAACCAGAGGGATGGCACGGCCGTGGGCATCCAGACGCCCGGCTATGCTGCGCTGGAGAATGCGCGCTACTTCGGTAGAGCCGGTGAACATGACGCCACGCACGCGTTCATCAGCGACCAGACGTGCGCCCACGGTTTCGCCCCGGCCTGGCAGTAGTTGCACTGCGCCGGCCGGTACGCCCGCTTCAAGCAGAATGCGTATGCCTTGTGCGGCGATGAGAGGTGTCTGCTCGGCAGGTTTGGCCAGTACCGTATTGCCCGCCGCCAGCGCAGCAGAGATCTGGCCGGTAAAGATTGCCAGCGGGAAATTCCAGGGGCTGATGCATACAACAGGCCCCAGTGGGCGATGCGTGTCGTTGGAGAAATGCGTGCGTGCCTGCATGGCGTAGTAGCGCAGGAAGTCAACCGCTTCACGCACTTCAGCGATGGCGTTGGCAAAGGTTTTGCCTGCCTCACGCACCAAAATGCCCATAAGGTGCTGCATTTCGCTTTCCATCAGGCTGGCCGCGCGTTCCAGCACGGCAGCGCGCTCTGCTGGCTGTGTGGATTGCCAGATGGGGGCGGCAGCTATGGCGCAGTTCAAGGCGTTGTCTACGTCTTGTGAGGTGGCTTCGTACACCAGGCCGACCTCGTCGCTGTGATTGGCAGGGTTTAGCACGGGTTGGGCCTGGGCGCTTGTGTCGCGGGCGCAACCCAGCAGGGGTGCAGCGTCGACCTTTTCCTGAGCGCTGGTCAGCAACGCTGAAGACAGCGATGCCAGCCGGTGCTCGTTGGCCAGGTCCAGGCCCTGTGAGTTGGCACGTAGCTCGCCATATTGTCGCGACGGCAAGGCTATGCGTGGGTGCGGCAGGCCCAGACGGCCTTCTTGCCGTGCCATTTCTTCGACCTGTGCAACGGGGTCGCGCACTAATTCTTGCAATGAGATGCTCTGGTCGGCGATACGGTTGACGAACGACGTGTTTGCACCGTTCTCCAGCAGCCTGCGCACCAGATAGGCCAGCAGTGTTTCGTGGCTGCCCACCGGCGCATAGACTCGGCAGGGGCGGCCATATTTGCCTGAGCCCACCGGGCCTACCACCTGGTCATAAAGAGGCTCACCCATGCCATGCAGGCACTGAAACTCGTATTGCCCAGGGTAGTAGTTACGACCTGCCATGTTGTAAATGGCGGCCAGGCTGTAGGCGTTGTGCGTGGCGAACTGCGGGTAAATGGCTTCGGGCACGGCAAGCAGCTTGCGCGCGCAGGCCAGGTAAGACACGTCGGTATAGGGCTTGCGCGTGTAGACGGGATAGCCTTCCAGGCCATTGACCTGTGCCAGCTTGATTTCGCTATCCCAGTAAGCGCCTTTGACCAGGCGAATCATCAGGCGGTGGCGGCTGCGCCGGGCCAGGTCAATGACATAGTCAATAACGTAGGGGCAACGCTTTTGATAGGCCTGGATGACAAAGCCTATGCCGTTCCAGCCTTCAAGTTCGGGCTCGAAACACAGTCTTTCAAGCAGATCGAGAGAAATCTCAAGCCGGTCGGCCTCTTCGGCGTCAATGTTCAGGCCAATGTCATAAGACTTGGCCAGCAACGTCAGCGAACGAATTATGGGGTAGAGCTCTGCCATGACGCGGTCGTATTGTGCACGGCTGTAGCGTGGATGGAGCGCTGAAAGTTTGATGGACAGGCCTGGGCCCTGATAAATGCCGCGTCCGCCCGATGCACGCCCAATGGCATGAATGGCTTGTTCGTACGAAGCAAGGTAGCGCTTGGCATCTTCATCTGTGAGCGCGGCCTCGCCCAGCATGTCGTACGAATAGCTAAACCCGCGTGCTTCCATTTTGGTGGCATTGGCCAATGCTTCCGCAATGGTTTCGCCGGTGACGAACTGCTCACCCATGAGACGCATGGCCATGTCTACACCCTTGCGGATGACGGGCTCACCGCCCTTGGCGATGATGCGGTTAAGTGAGCGCGACAGGCCTTTTTCTGTGTGCGTGGACACCAGACGGCCAGTGAAGAGCAAGCCCCAGGATGCCGCATTAACAAACATGGAGGGGCTTTGCCCTAAGTGCTGATCCCATTTGCCATTGCTGATCTTGTCGCGGATGAGCGCATCGCGTGTGCCTTTGTCTGGTATGCGCAGCAAGGCTTCGGCCAGGCACATCAGGGCCACGCCCTCTTGCGAGGACAGGGAAAATTCTTGCAACAGGCCTTGTACCAACCCCTGGCGACCGCCGGCATTTTTCTGCTTGCGCAGTGTTTCGGCCAGTTGCATGGCCATCTTGTGTGCCGCCTCGGCCGCGTCCGGCGCCAACCGCGCCTGGTCTACCAGCATGGGCAATAATTCGGGCTCGGGGCGGCGGTAGGCGGCCGTGATGGCGGCGCGTAATACAGATTGGGGCTGAACACTCTCTGCAAAATCGATGAAGGGCTGATAGGCGGCGTTTGTGCTTGTGCCATATGTTGCGACAGGGTCTTCTTCAACACTGGTGGCAGAAGCCGCCGTAATTTCGGGGGGCGTCAGGCCGCGCTCAAGCTGATCAAGGTAGTTGAAGATCGCCTGCTTGATGAGCCAGTGCGGCGTACGATCGATTTTTTGCGCAGCGGCTTTCAGACGCTCACGGGACGCGTCGTCCAGCTTGACGCCAAGGGTAGTACTGGCCATGGGAAGACCTCCTGGTACAGAGTCGTGTATATCAGCAGCCCGGGGGCGAGCCGGGCCAGAGAGTAGCGCCGTGAGCAAAAAGGTGCAACCCGGTGCAACCTAATTTTATATCAATTAAATGTGGGCGTTACGGTATTTTTGGTCGGCTTCCTCGAAACGCTGGGCCATGCTCGCGCTGGGGGCGCTGCCCATCAGGCTGACGAGCACGATGCTCAGGGTGGCGAGCAAGAATCCTGGAATAATTTCGTACAGGCCCAGCCCAATAAACTGCTTCCAGACTACAACGGTAATGGCACCTACAAGCATACCTGCGAGCGCGCCGTTACGGGTCATGCGTTTCCAGAGCAGGGACAGCAGCACGATCGGGCCAAAAGCGGCGCCAAACCCGGCCCAGGCATAGGAGACGAGGCCCAGCACCTTGCTGTCGGGGTTATGGGCAATAGCGATGGCCACCAGCGCCACGGTTAGCACCATTAGCCGACCAACCCAGACCAGCTCGCGCTGTGAGGCGTTTTGTCGGAGGAAGGCTTTATAGATATCTTCAGTTAGCGTGCTGGAGCTGACCAGAAGCTGGCAGCTTAATGTGCTCATTACTGCTGCCAGAATGGCAGACAGCACGACACCCGCAATCCATGGGTTAAACAGTATCTTGGTCAGTTCAATGAACACGCGTTCATGGTTTTCGGTAACGGGGCCGGCAAGCTCTGGGTGCTGGGCAAAATAGGCGATGCCAAAGAAGCCGACACATACAGAGCCGAGCAGGCAGAGCAGCATCCATGTCATGCCGATACGGCGCGCCGCCGGTATGGTTTTGACAGAGTCGGTCGCCATAAAGCGCACCAGAATGTGAGGCTGGCCGAAATAGCCAAGGCCCCAACCTAGCAGTGAAATAATTGCCACAAAGGACAGGCCGCGCGTCATGTCGAAGTTGGCGGGGTTTATGCTTTGTATTGATTGAACGACGGTGTCCCAGTTACCCAGGGCCAGCACGACGAAGAGCGGTGTAAGTAACAGCGCGAACAGCATCATGGCTGCCTGCACGGTGTCGGTCCAGCTAATGGCCAGAAAGCCGCCGATGAGCACATAAATAATGGTCGCGGCCGCACCAACCCAGAGGGCGTTTTCATATTGCATGCCAAAGGTGCTTTCGAACAGTCGTGCACCGGCGACAATGCCTGAGGCGCAGTAAATCGTGAAAAAGAACAGAATCACCAGAGCCGAAAAAATGCGCAGCAAACGGCTTTTGTCTTCGAAGCGGCTTGTAAAGTAGTCAGGTAGCGTCAGGGCGTTATTGTGGTGTTCAGTATGTACTCGCAGTCGGCCCGCTACAAACAGCCAATTCAGGTAGGCGCCCGCGAGCAGGCCGATGGCGATCCAGCTTTCAGAAATACCGGCAAAGTAAATGGCGCCAGGCAGGCCCATCAGTAGCCAGCCGCTCATGTCAGATGCGCCAGCTGAAAGCGCCGTAACAAAGCTGCCCAAGCGTCGGCCGCCAAGTATGTAGTCGGAAAAATTTCTGGTTGAAAAATAGGCGATCAGGCCGATCGCGATCATTGCGACGATATAGATCACGAATGTGACCATGGTTTCGTGACTTGCACCCATGCTTTGGCCTTATAAGAGTGGTGTGGTTGACAGGCAATAGCATTGAGCTGCTTATGGCAGCACCGAAGCCACCAGGCAAATGCCAGAGCGCTGGGCGCGCGTTATTGCTGGCGACCCGCAGGCTGTTGTCGACCCATCGATACTCAACAGCTCATGTGCTATTGCTTGGGTTTGTAAATAAAAGCAGGGGTTTTTAACCGAACTTTCGTTTTTGGTGCAATCGGGTTTACCCTTATTTTTAGAAAAAGGTTGCACCTTTTTTTGGAGAGTGATATCGGGGTTGCGATGTCGCAGCAAGAGCAAGAATGAGGCTCTGTGCTATACGTGTGTGAAATGTGATAACGGCGCCTTTCAGAATAAGTGGCCTGGCGCGACCAGTGGCGTTGCGGTGGTGTGTCGGGTCTCTCAGTACCTGTGCATTCGCATAGACCGCATGTCATTTACGCCGACGGTGGGTGCACACAAACAATTACATCGCGTAAACTGACGACGCAGTCGATGGCGTATTTACGGCATCGACTGCGTCGTATGTACTGCCCGCTTCGGTGCCGGTTTTCTGGTGACCTCACAGATCATGTGGCAGATATTTTCGGGCTAACGCGCACGGCCAATATTTATTTATTCTTGGGTTGCAACCGCAGCATGACGTTTTCTTTCGCCACTACTGGGGCGCGTGCATTTTTTTTGCGCCAACGCCTGACGCCACAAAGGGTTACCGGCTTCACGGTATTTATTCTGCTGTTGGGTATGGTTGTCCTCTGGACACTGGCTGTCGGCTGGAGCCACTCGGCACCCGATCGAGACGGTATGGAAGAACTCGTCTGGGCGTCGAGCTTAGAGCTGGGTTACAGCAAGCACCCGCCGCTACCGTCCTGGGTAATGCATGCAGCAAGCCAATTGCTTGGGCGCCCTGTATGGTTGCCTTTTTTGATGGGGCAGCTCTTCTCGGCGCTGGCATTGTGGTTTGTCTGGAAAATAGGGTGTGAATTCACCACGCCCGCGCGTTCGCTGATAGCTGTGCTATTGCTTTCCACCATTGCCTACTTCGGCATGCGCGGTACCATTTTCAATCACAACACGGCGCAGTTGTGGTCGATTGCGGCGTCGACCTGGCTGTTTTACCGCGCGTTGCGCACTGGCAAAACAGGGGCGTGGGTCGCTCTTGGCGTAGTGTCGGGGCTGGCGCTGCTGACCAAATACAGTGCGGTCATTCAGTTTGCGGCCTTTGCGTTTTTCTTGCTGCGTCAGTATCGGCTGATCAACGCCTCCACCGTAAAAGGCATAATCATTGCCGTGGTTGTTGGCGTGCTGGTGTTTTCGCCGCATCTATACTGGCTGGCGCAACATAATTTCGAGCCTGTGCTGTACGCCGACAAATCAATTGTTTCTGTCTCACGACTGGTCGCGCTTAAATCCACTGGCAGTTTTCTCGTGGATCAGCTAGCGCGTGTGGCGCCGATGATTCTGGCGCTGCTTGTGGTCAAACGTCTCACTCGTATTAAAAAGCCTGCCCAAGACGGGCAGCCTGTATGGGCCCGCGCTTTATCGCCTTGGGATCGTTCATTTCTGCTCTGGGTCGGGCTGGCACCACTGGTTTCAACCGTTGTTATTTCCATGCTGATGGGTACCAATCTGGAGCCGTCGTGGGCGACGACGTTTTTTATTCTTTTTGGTTTTTATTGTTTTTGGTGGTTACGGGGTGATGATGCCGCCGTGCTGCATGCCGTGTTGCTCACTGTTATTGTGATGCAAGTCTGCATGGCCGTGGGGTATGGCATTGCGCGAGGCCCTGTTGCCTGGCATTGGGGTAACGCTTCACGATCTACGTACCCGGGGCAGCAGGTATCGCAGGCCATGCAGTCTATCTGGAAGGAACACGTGCCAGGCGTTCCTTTGCGGGTTGTGGCATCAGATATGTGGCTGGGCGGCAATATTGTCGTTCATGCTGGGCAACATGTTGAGGTGTTTCTTGATGCTGATTACCGGCATGCTCCATGGCTGGATCCGCAGACCGCCTTGCAGTGTGGCGCTTTGGTTGCCTATAGCACCGAGCCGCGCGGTTATCTGTCCCCTGAACTCGAAAAATTGTACAAACAAACTGTCACCCAGGGCGAGCTAGACCTGCGCTGGTCATCAAGCCGTAGCCCCTTGATCAAGATTCACTGGGGTATTTTGCCGCCGTCTGATGCATGTTCAGCTGCCATTTCCCATCCCATTTCTGCCGGCAAACAGAAACCACTACACGACTGAGGCCACTACATTGACCACAATCGAACCGGCAACTTCGGTAACGTCTGATCTCCCTTCGGGGGCGTCGCCTGAGCGGCGTAGCCTGGCGTCGATCTCTTGTGTTGTTCCGTGCCTGAACGAGCACGATAACCTGAGCATTTTGCTGCCCGAGCTAATGGATGTATTGCGCAAACTGGCATGCGCCTACGAAATCATTATTGTCGACGATGGTAGTACAGATGCTACGGCGACATTGTTGCAGCATTGGACTAACCTGCATCCGCAAATTGTCTATCTGCGTCTGGCCCGCAATTTTGGCAAAGAAAACGCGCTGACGGCAGGGCTTAAGGCCGCCAAAGGGCAGGTCGTCATTTGTCTGGATGCCGATGGCCAGCACCCACCTGAACTTATCTCGCGCATGATCAGAACATGGAGCGACGGCGCGGATATGGTTTATGGTGTACGCGCCAACCGTAAAGACGAAACGACAATAAAGCGGTGGGGAACCCGTCTGTTTTATTCATTGATGCGAACGTCTGACGGGCTGCAGGTGCCGGCAGATGCGGGCGACTTCCGGCTTATGGACCGTGTGGTTGTGGATGCGCTGTTGACGCTGCCCGAACGCGATCGTTTTATGAAAGGGCTTTTTGCCTGGGTGGGTTTTGATGCGCGGCCACTGCTCTATGAGCCGCTTCAACGCATGCACGGCAAAAGCAATTTTCGTATTTCCAAGTTGTTCAAGTTTGCAGTGGGGGGGCTTACTGCCTTTACAACGTGGCCGCTGCGCTTGTTAAGCATTGCCGGGCTGTCGCTGGCGGTGCTGTCGTTTGCGTATGGTTTGTTTATTATTCTGAAGTACTGGCTTTATGGGGATGCAGTGCGAGGGTGGTCAACCTTGATTACCGTAGTGCTATTTTTTGCGGGTATTAATTTGCTCTCCGTAGGTATATTGGGTGAGTACATTGCCCGAATATTTACCGAGGTAAAACAACGCCCCATTTACTTGTTGCGCGAACGGCGTGGAAAAGGGCTTAAACAAATGGATGACGCTTCAATGGTTGCCCGTTTTCCCGCAGGAGCACCTACCCGGAGCAGGGGTGCTGCGGAAGGCCCAGAAACGCGCCACGACATACGTGACGATGGCCATACCCACTAATATTGCCGCCAGCAGCACGTCATAACGTAATGCCGAGTACTTTAGCCCCAAGGCGTACACGGTTTCGTTAATTAAAAAGCCGGTCAGCGACACGACAAAAAACCGCCTGGCTGCCTGCCAGAATACTGTGTTCTGGTTGCGAAAGGTCAGGCCGTAATGCCCGCTGAACGATACGATAAACGCCAACGCCCAGCCTATTACATTGGCCAGCAGTGGTTGCATCGAAAGCAGCTTGACACAGGTTATGGCCACAGCCCAATGTGTGGCGGCCGCTGCACAACCAACAGCTACAAATCGGATGATTTGGCTGCGATACAAGCGACGCATAGCGAGAGATAAATGAAGCGGGAAATTCATATTTGTGCAGATGACTTTGGCATGAATGCCCACGTTAATGCCGGCATTGTATCGCTGGCCTTGCGTCGTCGGTTGACCGGCACGAGCTGTCTTGTGGATGGGCCTTTATTTGAACAGGATATTGCCCAATTACAAGCTACGGGCATAAAAATTGGTTTACATCTGAATTTTACGGAGTCTTTGGGGCAAGACGGGCCAGTTTGGCCATTACGCACCATCATTGCCCGTAGCCTCGTCCGCAGCCTGCCAGCCATGGCGATAGCCGGTGCGATTGAGCGGCAGCTGCAGCGGTTTGAGCGCGTAACCGGGCATCCGCCGCATTATATTGATGGCCACCAGCATGTTCATCAGTTGCCGCAGATTCGCAGCGCCTTGTTGCCCATACTGCAGCGGCGATATGCCGACATACAACTCCCATGGATAAGGCATGGCGGCAACGTGCGTAGCGCGGGCTTTCCGCTGGCGCTCAAAGCCAAGGCTTATACGATAGCCCTGCTGGGCGCAGGTCCGCTCAGGCGCGAGGCGACGGCTGCAGGCTTTCCCATGAATAATGGTTTTTGCGGTGTGTATGACTTTAGCGGAGGCCAGGAGGCCTATCTGCGTTGGGTGGGGCTGTGGCTGGCACAGTGCAAAAACGGCGACGCATTGATGTGTCACCCGGCAAAAGGCCACGCTGTTAATGACACGCTTGGTGCGCAGCGGCAAGCTGAGTTTGCGGTTTTGTCCAGTGACGCGCTAGAGGTCATGCTTGCCGGCGAGAGGGTGCAGGTTGTGGGTGGCAATACCTTCTGAATGTCGACGGGCGCGTATGTTTGTTATTTCGTGTAGCCTTTAAGTGAGCTTTTCTGCACGTTGATGAACACACTCTCTAAGGAGGCATGCTTTGAGACAATCCAAGAAAGTTATCATTACTTGCGCGGTGACGGGGTCTATACATACGCCCACTATGTCACCGTATCTTCCGATTACGCCTGAAGAAATCGCACGTGACGCGGTAGCGGCAGCGGAAGCCGGCGCGGCAATGCTGCACCTGCATGCGCGCGACCCTGAAACAGGCCAACCCAAGCAAGACCCCAAGTTGTTTGCGCAGTTTTTGCCTGTCATAAAAAGCCAGACCGACGCCATTCTTAACATTACCACCGGTGGTGGCTTGGGCATGTCGCTCGATGAGCGTCTTGCTCCGGCCAAAGCGGCTGAACCTGAAGTGGCGTCCATGAACATGGGGTCGTTCAACTTCAATATCTCGGGCGCGGGTGCGCGAATTGAAAAATTCAAGCACGACTGGGAAAAGCCCTATCTTGATATGACGACTGATTTCATTCTGTCCAATACCTTTGCACAGATTGAACGCGGCGTAAACGAGTTGTCGGCCATGGGTACTCGTTTTGAGTTCGAGTGCTATGACCTCGGCCACCTGTATAACGTGGCGCATTTTGCAGATCGTGGTTTGATCAAGCCGCCATTTTTTCTGCAATGCATATTCGGCATCCTCGGTGGCGTGGGCGCCCATCAAGAAAACCTGCTGCATATGCGCGCCATTGCCGACAAACTGTTTGGCGATGATTACTACCTTTCTGTATTGGCGGCCGGCAAGCATCAAATGCCGTTTGTCACCATGAGTGCACTGCTGGGTGGCAACGTGCGAGTTGGGTTGGAAGACAGCCTGTATCTGTCTAAAGGTCGCCTCGCCACGTCGAATGCTGAGCAGGTCACAAAAATACGCACCATTCTCGAAGAGCTTTCGCTGGAAATAGCGACACCCGAAGAAGCACGGGCGATGCTTCAAACCAAAGGCAAAGACAACGTTGCCTTTTGATTGATGATAGTTATCTGGAGACATAATGAAAAAGCGACAAATGTGCGTGCTGTTGGGCACGGTATTCGCCGCCTATGGCATGCAGGCGTTGGCAGCAGATATTTCTGACGACGTTATCCGTATCGGTTTTATTACGGACATGTCAGGTGTTTATTCTGATTACGATGGGGCAGCTGGTGCCGAAGCAATCCGCATGGCTATTGAAGATGCGGGTGGCAACATTAAGGGCAAGAAAATCGAGCTGTTGGTGGCCGATCATCAGAATAAGGCTGATGTGGCATCGGCCAAGGCGCGAGAATGGTTTGACAGCAACAAGCTTGACGTGCTGTTTGGCGGCACCAACTCGGCGGCCAGTCTGGCCATGTCAGCCGTTGCTGCAGAAAAGAAAAAGCTGTTTATCTCGACGGGGGCAGGCACTTCGGCGCTTACCAATGAACAGTGCAATCCCTACACCGTCCAGTACACGTACTCAACCAGTGCGTTGGCCAAGGGCACTGGCGCAGCGGTGGTAAAAAACGGTGGTGACTCCTGGTTTTTTATTACGACAGACTATACCTTTGGTCACGCACTCGAGCGCGAAACGTCTGAGGTCGTCGAGGCAGCCGGCGGCAAAGTGCTTGGCAAGGTGCGCGTGCCACTGGCGCTTTCTGATTTTTCGTCATTTATGCTTCAGGCCCAAAGCTCCGGTGCCAAAATACTGGGCCTGGCCAATGCGGGCGGCGATTTCGTCAATGCCATCAAGACCGCGTCAGAATTTGGGCTGAACGCCACCATGAACCCTGTGGGTTTGACCGTTTTTGTGCTTGATATTCATACACTGGGTCTGGACGTGACGCAAGGCATGTACTTTACGACGCCCTGGCACTGGAACCAATCAGAAGAGGCGACGGCATGGTCCAAACGCTTCGAAGAAAAGAACCAGCGCATGCCCACGTATATACAGGCCAGTGATTATTCGGCCGCGCAGGCTTACCTGAAGGGGGTTGGCGCAACCGGTACTGATGATGCGGACACCATTATGGCCTGGCTCAAGGCCAACCCCGTCAATGACTTCTTTGTGCAAAATGGTGTCATCCGTGAGGACGGCCGCATGATGAATGACATGACACTCTTGCAGGTGAAAAAGCCGTCTGAAAGCTCGGGCCCATGGGACTATCACACAGCCATCTCCAAGTTGCCAGCTGAAGACATCTACGGCCCACTCAGTGAGTCGAGCTGCAAGTTTGTTAAAAAGAGCTGAAAGGCCAGTCAGCCCAAGTTGTGAAGAGGGGCTGACTAACGCAACGACCTAAGTCCCATTCACTGCGCATAAACCAACTGCCCCCTAAACCTGGACGCCAATCCAGCCTTTTGGGGGCAGCTCACTCGCCGTTCAGAATGAGCCGAACATCGTTCCCAGCGTAATCACCGCAATCAGGGCGACCATTGGCACGCCCATGGTTACTGCGGCAATGTTCAGGTAAGACTGGCGGTGCGTGAGGTTGCAGATAGACAGCAGTGTGATGATGGCGCCGCAGTGGGGCAGCGTGTCGAATCCACCCGCAGCCATTACGGCCACCCGGTGCATGAGGTCGGGGCTAATGCCTGCTGCCTCTGCCATGCGCAGGTAGTCGGCACCGAGCGTTTGCAGTGCAATACTCAGGCCACCAGACGATGAGCCTGTAATGCCTGCGAGCACGTTCATGGCGATGGCTTCAGAAATCAGCGGGTTGCCGGGGGTCACGTTGAGCACGGCATCGCGAATAATGGCAAAGCCCGCCAAGCCTGCAATAACCGCACCATAGCCAACTTCCGAAGCCGTGTTGAACAGCGGCAACATGAAGCCGTAAACGCCTTTGTTGATAGAGGCGCGCAGATTGCTCCAGTGTCCCAACCGCGACACGACCAATGTGACGCACGCAACGTTGAGCGCGATAATCAATGCCCACAGCCCAGCCATTTTGGCGGGCGAGACATTGGGAAAACGTGCTGTCAGCGAGCTCATGTCAATACCTGGGAATACCAGGTACGTAAAAATGGCATTAACGCCTATCACCAGCACGAGTGGCAGCAGCGCCAGCGCCAGCGGCATGCGGGACATGGCACCTTTGTCCACATCTGAACTGGCCATTGCTTCGCCTTCAGCATGCTGGCCATAGCCTTCACCCGACACGCGCGCTTTGGCGGCGCGTGAATGCAGCCACCAAAGCCCACCGAGCAGCATAATGACTGACGCGATAATGCCCAGGCCAGGCGCGGCAAACACGTTGGTGCCGTAGTAAGGGATGGGGATGGCATTCTGGATGGCTGGAGACCCAGGCATGGCCGTCATGGTAAAGGTGAAAGAGCCCAGCGCAATGGTGGCAGGAACAAGGCGCTTGGGGATGTCTGCGGTGCGAAACAGGTCGCGTGCAATGGGGTAAATGGCAAACGCCACCACAAATAACGATACCCCGCCATACGTCAGAACGGCACAGGCGAGGACGACGGTAACAATGGCCTGCTTGTGGCCAAGACGCTCCACGATAGCGTTTGAAATAGTGTGAGCGGCACCTGAGTCGGCCATAAGCTGGCCAAACAGGGCGCCCAACAGAAAGATGGGCAGAAACTGGATGACATAGCCACCCAGCGCTTTCATGAAAGTATCTGTGTAAATAGGCAGATACAGGCCAATTTCACCCGAAAGCAAAACAGCCAGGGCCGCCATGAGAGGCGCCAGAAGCAGAACGGTAACGCCTCGGTAGGCGAGGTACATCAGTAGCAACAGCGAAACAACAATAGCAAGAGTGCTTGTCATGTGAAACTGAACTCCGGGGTAATTCGACGACGCCTGGGTTGGTACCCAGAATAAATACAAAACCGACGAGTCTAGCAGAGCCTGCGCGCAGGCCATTGATGCATGACAAACAATCAGGCTGCTCCCGGCAGCGGGAGCAGCAGGCTGGCAATGTTGAAGTAAATAAGTACGCCAGCGCCGTCACAGATGGACGTGATTAGCGGGGCGCTGGCCGATGCGGGATCGAACTTGAAGCGGGTCAGAATAAAAGGCAGTGACATGCCAATAACACTGCCCACGGCAACAATTACCACCATGGTCAATGCCACAACGATTGCCACGTCGGTACCTGCTCGAAAAACACCTATAAAGGAAACCGCCACGGCCATGGTCAGGCCTAACAGGATAGAAACCGTCATTTCTTTGCCTAACATTTTGATCCAGTCTTTTGCCCTGACATCGCCGGTAGCCAATGCGCGCACCATCATGGTGGCGCTTTGCGAACCCGCGTTGCCGCCACTGTCTATCAGCAGAGGAAGAAAAAAGACCAGCGACACCATGCTGGCAATCAGGTCTTCGAAGTGAGCAATGCCTGCGCCAGAGAAGAGATTGCCAAATATCAGAACGACCAGCCAGCCCACGCGCATTTTGTAGAGGGCTGTAACGGTGGCGTGTCTGAGCGATCCAGTTAGTTTGCCCACTGCGCCTAGTCGCAACTGATCTTCGGTGTCTTCCGCCTGCGTGACGTCCAAGGCATCATCGTGCGTCACGATGCCAACAATCTGGCCGGTGCTGTCTAGGACAGGTACTGCAAGCAAGTCATAGTGGGCGATTAGCCGAGCGGCTTCAGATTGCTCTGAGTCGGCCGAGCAGAATATCA
Source organism: Alcaligenaceae bacterium (assembly GCA_013416395.1). Classification (GTDB taxonomy): domain Bacteria; phylum Pseudomonadota; class Gammaproteobacteria; order Burkholderiales; family Burkholderiaceae_B; genus Allopusillimonas. The sequence goes on along the minus strand of JACCEP010000013.1, from coordinate 61,058 downwards.
GGCCGCGCGTCATGATGGTGTCGATGCGTTCGGCGGGTGAGGCGAGAATCAGTTCCCGCAATGAAACCGTGCCCAGTACGTGCCGTTGCTCATCAATGATGTACGCCAGGTAAATGGTTTCTTTATCGGGGGCTTCATGACGGATGGTATTGAGGGCTTCGTGTACGGTCTGATCGGCCTGCAGCGTGACATAGGCAGAGGTCATGACCGAGCCAACGGTGCCTTCAGGGTAGCTGGCCAGCAGCCTCACGTCTTCCCGCTCTGCGTGGGCAAGCCCAGGTAACAACGCAAGGCGTTCGTCAGGCGTAAGGTTGTTATACAAGTCGGCCCGCTCGTCATGCTCCATATGCTCAAAAAGCGTGGCAAGCTCTGTGCGACTCATGCTTTGCGCCAATTGTGCTTGCGTTTGCGGGGGCAGGTATCCGAACACGCTCGCGCGCCTGCGCACTTTCATTGCCAACAACAGGCATAGTGCGTCGTTATGCGAAATCTCCTGCAAAATCGCCGCAGCATCCACCGACTGAAGATCGTTGACAGTGGCAGCTGCACCGGCAGAGTCTTTCTTGTAAAGGAGTTCTTGGACGCGCAGGATTAAGGTATCTGAAAACATTCTTATTCTCTCTTTCTGACTTGGCGTGGTGTACGCCCTCGTGTGTTCTGGGGGATTTATGCAATACGTCTAGCCCGGCAGAAGGCGTGCCGAGGCGTGGGTTGCGATGCGTCTTTGGTGTGGGGAAGGCCCAAGTTGAGCGTCTGCCACACAGTTTTTCCTAAGAGAGAGCTATGACGTCAGGGAGCCTGCTAAACCGCCTGCCCGCCTGAAAAGAGAGCTATGAAATCAGGGGCCTTCCACATAGCCTGCCTGCAGAGAGAACTATGAAATCAGGAAATCTGCCTGCGTCTGCCGCCCTCGGGACTTAGGGTTTTCGGGCATGCAGCGCTCCCGAAAAATGGCCGAGAGCAGGCAATGAATACTTTGACGCACGTTGCCGGCCAGTAGTGGGAACAGGTAGAGGAAAGCCAGCACGTGTGTTAAACAGCACACGATCAGGCTCAAGCCTAGCCATATTGCAAGCCGTGCTAATTGGGCCAGAACTGGCCAGTGCGCGCCACATCCTTTTGCAGAACGGAGCAGAAGAGCAACGCCCGCTGATCCTGCTATGCAGAGGCCGTGCCACACAATCGACTGCATCTGTCAGAATCCACCTTTTGCCTCTTCGGCGGCTAACTAGGCGCATAGTGTAGCGTTCATGCTCCCATTAGGCCATTTTTTGGTTGTTTAATGGCCACAGCTCCCATAGCCCCTTATTTCTTAAAGCTCCCACAATTTTTAAAATTTCAGCGAATGGCGCTATGGCAGATAATGCCGACGTTTGTGGCTGTCAGATCCTCATGGCCCGCCCAACCCAGCCCAGGCTCAGCACCAGCCCGAACTCCAGCATCTACCGCCATGGGTTCACAGGTATTTGTTTTTATTGGCTTTTATTGCTGAAATAGCGCATACTCAAGGGCGTTTTATTTCTTTAAGTTATTAAGGTTGCCTTTCATGACGATGCCTGGCTATAAAACTAAGCTTGAGCACATCGCCATCGCGGGCGCTGGAAGGCTTGTTATCCAGTCTTTGCTGGATCGACAGCAATATTACGATCCCACTGGCGAAGCATTGCGCAGAGGCATTTGCTCCGCATCCTGGCCTTTGTTTGGTCTGATGTGGCCCTCTGGCGTGCAGCTTGCCACGCAACTTGCCCAGCGGCGCGTGTGCCCGGACGAACGCATACTCGAGATCGGTTGTGGTCTAGGGCTTGCCAGTCTTGTGGGCCAGCGACGGGGTGCGCACATTACGGCCAGCGACTGCCATCCCCTGGCAGAGACATTTCTCGATGCCAACGCCAAACTTAATGATTTATCTTTGCTAACGTATCGTTATGGACAATGGGGTGAAAGTGCGCCAGCCGCCGATCAATACGTTGAACGCCATGGTTTGTTAGGGATACCGCTGCATGAGGAGGGGGTCTCGCCCTTCGGCTCAGCCCACGCCCGGACAGGTGATGTCAGTGATGGTGACCCCATTGTTCGTGACCGTGCCGTGCCTGGTGCCGGTTTCAGCGAGCAAACGCTTAGCGGGCGCTATGACCTCATCATTGGCAGCGATCTCTTGTACGAACCCGATATGCCGGTGACGCTATCCGCGTTCATTGATCGCCATGCGAACGCCGATGCCGAAGTCTGGATCGTGGACCCTAATCGTGGCCATCGCAACGCTTTTAGCCGCAACATGACGCACTTTGGCTTTGCGCTCGAAGAAGACAAGCGCTTGGACGACATGCCTGTCATTACCGAAGAAGGTGCGCAGGAGTATAAAGGCCGCTTGCTGCGTTATCGCCGCCAGGCGTAAGGCACGGCACTATGCCGATCTTTCCAGACCTGTGTCTGCGAAGCACGCAACGCCCCAAGCTGGCGGCACTTATTGCCACTCATTTTGCACCTGATGAAAGCGACGTTTGGTCTCGAGGGCGGGGACGCCGGCGAGATGCAGAGCCTTTGCAGGTGCGCCTATTACCGCCTCAGAGCACGTGTCGTTTTTTCCATGCCTTGTACGCGTTTAGTTTGCTCTCATTGCGCAAGTACTCAACCTGTATGCCTTGCTCGCCAAATGGTGCCTGCATGCGCTCATACAGGGCCAGCGTTGACCAGCCATACGGCTCGCCCATGTCGTCACCCGCAGCATATACAACGCGGCTGACCCCGGCCATGATCATGGCCGACATGCACATGGCACAGGGTTTGCCACTGGCGTACATGGTGGTACCGTCAAACGTGGGCGTACCGTGTGTGTGGCCGGCATGCCGCAGAGCCTGGATCTCGGCATGGGCGGTTGGGTCGCAGTCTATGTACACATCGTTAACACCGTCGGCAAGTATTGTGCTGTCTTTGACCAGCACGGCACCAAAAGGCTGGCCGCCTTTTTCCACATTTTGTTGGGCCAGATCGATCGCGCGCTGAAGAAAATCGTGGTCTTGTTGTGGTGCATCCATATGGCCGCCTTGTTCCAAATACTGAGTCATCTCGTACAGTAAGCGCAATCACACCAGCTTTCAAGTCATGCCGAGCGCCACACGGGCAGCATTGATGACGGCCTGTGCATCAACGTCGAAGAAGCGGCGCAGCGCTTCGCGCGTGTCACTGCGACCAAAGCCATCGGTGCCCAGTGTTATGTAGCGTCGGCCATCGGGGATATAAGCACGAATGGATTCCGGCACCAGCCGCACATAGTCAGTGGCGGCAATGACCGGGCCTTCGCATTGCTGCAAAAGCTGCGCGATGAAAGCCTGGCTGGGGGTTTCGCCGCGCAAGGCCTGTTCTTCGCTAAGCCGTCCCTCGCGTGACAGCTCAGTCCAGCTCGTGATGCTGAGCACGTCACTTGCGATGCCTTGCAATGCAAGCGCTTCGGCTGCCTTGATTACCTCAACCAGAATGGCACCCGAGCCCAGCAGGGTGACGCGCTGTGTCGCGCCATCAGGGCCGTAGTGGGCAAAATGATAGCCGCCGCGTATGACATCGTTGTATGCCTGTTCTGGCAGTGCAGGCTGCGCGTAGTTTTCATTCATGACGGTGACGTAATAAAAAACGTCTTGCTGCTCTTCAAGCATTTCGCGCATGCCGTGGTCAATGATGACAGCCAGTTCGCCGCTAAATGCCGGGTCATAAGCCCTGCAGTTGGGCACAGCCGATGCCCACAAGTGGCTGGTGCCATCCTGGTGTTGCAGCCCTTCGCCCGCCAGAGTGGTACGGCCCGATGTTGCTCCAATGAGAAAGCCTCGCGGGCGCTGGTCGGCAGCTGCCCAGATAAGATCGCCCACACGTTGGAACCCGAACATTGAGTAATAGATGTAGAACGGCAGCATGGCCATGCCATGCACACTGTAGCTGGTCGCCGCAGCAACCCAGCTTGATATGGCACCCGCCTCGCTAATGCCTTCTTCGAGGATTTGCCCATCACGGGCTTCGTGGTAGCTGAGAATGGACCCTATGTCTTCGGGTTCATAACGCTGGCCCACGCTGGAATAAATACCAACCTGTTTGAATAGATTGGCCATGCCGAACGTGCGGGCCTCATCGGCAACGATAGGCACCACGCGCGGCCCCAGTGTGGCATCGCGCATCAGTGAGCCCATCATGCGAACGAAAGCCATGGTGGTCGACATGGATCGGCCGTCAGAGTGCAGTGCAAACTTTGCCCAGGACTCAGTCACGGGAACGGGCAGTGTGTCGGCATTGGTCTGGCGAGCGGGCAGATAGCCACCCAGCGATTTGCGACGCGCGTGCAGGTATTGCATTTCGGGGCTGTCATCGGCTGGTTTGTAAAACTGCAATTGCCGTGTCTGCTCATCATTGAGGGGCAACTCGAAACGGTCTCGAAAGTCGAGCAGGGCTTCATCATCGAATTTTTTCGCTGAGTGCGTCGTCATGCGCCCCTGACCTGCTGCGCCCATGCCGTAGCCTTTCTTGGTATGCGCAAAAATAACAGTGGGCTGGCCCGTGTGCTTTGCCGCCGCCGCATAGGCCGCGTAAATTTTTACCAGATCGTGGCCACCCCGTTTCAACTGGTCAATCTGTTCGTCGGTCATGCCCTGCACCAGGCGACCAAGCGCCTCGTTCTGCCCGAAGAAGTGTTCGCGGTTATAGCGCCCATCTTTCGCCGCAAATGTTTGCATCTGGCCGTCTACCGTATTGGTCAGCGCCTGCACAAGCTCGCCCGTGAGGTCCTGGGCAAACAGCCCGTCCCAGTCGCTGCCCCACAGCACCTTGATGACATTCCAGCCTGCGCCAGAGAACAGTTTTTCCAGTTCGGAGATGATGCGGGTGTTGCCCCGCACCGGCCCGTCCAGCCGCTGCAAATTACAGTTGACCACCCAAACGAGGTTGTCTAGCCCCTCGCGCGCCGCCAGCGTGAGAGCACTCATGGATTCAGGTTCATCCATTTCGCCATCGCCAAACACCCCCCAGACCTTGCGGCCGCTGCAGTCAAGCAAATTGCGATGTGTGAGATAACGCATGAAACGGGCGTGGTATATGGAACTGATGGGGCCGATGCCCATGGAACCCGTCGGGAATTGCCAAAAATTGGGCATGAGATAAGGGTGGGGATAGCTGCACAAGCCTTGCGCCCCATTGCTTAACCCGCCGAGCTCCTGGCGGTAGTGTGACAGATCGGCATCGCTGAGCCGTCCTTCCAGAAAGGCGCGCGAGTACACCCCCGGCGCGCTATGAGGCTGGAAGAAGACCAGGTCACCCAATTGACCGGTACCGTCGTTGCGTGCCCGGAAAAAATGATTGAAGCCCACCTCGAACAGATCGGCGGCGCTGGCATAGCTGGCAATATGCCCGCCCAGTTCGCCATAGGCCGCATTGGCGCGCACTACCATGGCCAGCGCGTTCCAGCGCATGATGGCGCACAGGCGTTGCTCAATGGCGAGATCGCCGGGAAAGTCAGCCTCTTGATCAGCCGCAATCGTATTGACGTAAGGCGTTTCGCCGTCAGGCTTCCAGGCGACCTGTTGCTCATGCGCCATGCGATGCAGCAAATCGAGCATGAAAATGGCGCGCTGTTCGCCACCAGCGTTGATCAGTGAACTAAAGGCGTCGCGCCATTCGCTGGTTTCTTCTGGATCAATGTCGAGCATGCGCTGGCCGAGGGTTTTCATGAGCATGTGAGGTAGCCTGATAAGGGGGTAAATGATATACGTCATTTTGCATTGAAATCAGGCATATTTTGTGTTGAACTACGCGATGTAAACGTGGGTTTTCAGCATGAAATGCTTGGTTTTTAATAAGGTTCAGCATAATGAGCTATGAGGCCGCCGTACCCAAACTGGACGCGACTGATTTTCGCATTCTTGAAGAGCTGCAGCGCGATGCGTCGCTCAGTAATGTTGAGCTGGCCCGGCGCATACATTTGTCGCCTTCCCCCTGCCTTGCACGCGTCAAGGCCTTAGAGGCAGCGGGCATTATCAAGGGTTATGTTGCGCTGGTTGAAGCGCCCGCCATTGGTCTGGGCATTACCGTTTTTATTAACATAAGCTTAAAGTCACAAGACAGAAAATCACTGGCTGATTTTGAGCACCGCATAACCGAGCACGAAGAGGTTATGGAATGTTATCTGATGACAGGCAATGCCGATTACCTGATACGTGTCGCCGTTGCTGACATGGCAGCACTTGAACACTTTATTCTTGAGCACCTCACATCTATCCCAGATATCGACAAAATACGATCGAGTTTTGCGCTAAAGCAGGTTTCGTACAAAACCGCACTGCCACTGCCACTAAAGCTTAGGTAGATTGCCCAGCCTGTACCGGACATTGCAGTAAGGATGGAGACTCCGTTAGCTTTTGGCATGCTTAGGTTTGGATCAGAGCAGAACTTATCTGTCTTGTAGGTGAAGCTAACGACCAGGGGGGATGGTAATGTGATCAAGTGGCCGTGGCACCGGGCGCTCTTGTGTCATGTTGGCTGCCCATTTTTCCAGAGGCAAGGGCGGGTCTTGCCACCATACTCGTCGCATGACAGCGCCCAACTTATCAAGGCCCCGCTCCCGTGGCCAGTACTGAGGGGTAATCGCCTGCCAGGCCGCACCAGGCTCTGTACGCGTGGCCATTAGAAACCGAAATGAGTACAAGCCGGTACCAAGGCCCATGCGCAGGTCGGTAACGACCAATTTGTTGCCGATGGCATCGTAACGCAGCCAGTTTCCGGTAAACCATTGCAGCCCAGTCAATTGCGGGGAGCCAGAGAACGTCGAGACAAGGTCTGTGTTAAATGGCTGGCGCAGGTGCTCGGGTGGTTTGCGGTCGAACAGGCTTGCAATGGTTTCTACGTAATGATCGTCAGTGGTGCGTGCCACCACACGCCACAAGAAAATATTGAATGGCTCTGGGGTGGAGAACATGGCCTGTATCTGTGTGCCATCTTGGCGCAAAACCTGGCGTACACGGTGTTCAATCAGCAGCTTTCCAAATACCGACAGAGCCAGATAAATGCAGCACCACGCAAGCGCCCAGCGCATGGCGCGCCAGAGGCCTGGTCGATTACCCATAATGGCGGCCGCCAGCACGATGATGAGCAGCGGCACGGTAAACAACGGGTCAATAATAAAAATGCTGGACCAACTGGTGGGAATAGGGCGCAGTGGCCACCACAGCTGTGTTCCGTATGAGGTAAAGGCATCGAGCAGGGGATGGGTGGCTAGCACCAGCCAAAGCGTGAGGAAGAGCCAGCCGGCACTATAGTGGGGTGAAGGTCGCCATCGACGCCATAAAAGCGTTAGCAAGGCCGCCAAGGCGGTAAGCACAATCAGCGAGTGAGAAAACCCGCGGTGATGGATCATGCCCGATACGGGGTCGGCATACCTGATGAGAACATCAAGATCTGGCAGGGTAGCCAGCACGGCGCCGACGAGCAGCGCCTTGCGCCCCTGAAACCTGCCCAGCATGGCGCCCTGTATGCCGGCGCCAAGCACGGCCTGAGTGATGGAGTCCATGGCTGACTGCGGCGTTTAGCCGCAGTGCACGCGTGTGAGCATGCCTTCGTCGTCGACGATGAGGTTAAGGCGTTGTGGGTTGTATTCCATGGTCATGACATCACGAGGGCCCAATGATCGCAATTGCTTGGCATCAGCCCTTTTTTGCAGCGTTTGCTCAAGCTGAGGCGTGAGCTTCTGGCCTATGGCGTACTCAGCCGGGTCTGCGTCGCACACCTTGCTGTCATTGGACGTAGTAAAACTTTGGGATGTGTCGGAGCGGGTGACGTTAGACGCACCGCCCGCGCAACCGGCGAGAAGGGCCAGTGTGAGGAGCAAGAAAGATGTTGGTTTCAAGATCATGTTTACTTCCTTTCGTTGGGACGCAGCGCCCTTAATCATACTTTAAGCCCAGCATCACAGAGCAACTAAGGCCCGGGTATGCATCGCAAATCGTTCGCCCTTGGTAGAATGATGCAGCAGCCACTGGCTTTAACTGATCTTTGAACGATCATTACCAAATTTATACCTACTTATGTCCAGCTACCTCGTTGCGGCGTTATACAAATTCGTCGAACTGCCCGATTTTCAAGAAATGCAGCAGCCTTTATTCGATTTTTGCGAGCAGCAAGGCGTCAAGGGTACGCTATTGCTCGCACGAGAAGGCATTAATGGCACCATTGCCGGCAGTGAGGGCGGCATCAGGGCGGTGCTGGCTCATTTGCGCAACGATCCTCGCCTGGCCGGGCTGGAGCATAAAGAGTCACGGGCAGAAAAAATGCCTTTTTATCGGCTCAAGGTCAAGCTCAAGCGCGAAATCGTAACCATGGGCGTTCCAGATGTGCACCCACCGACCATGGCGGGCGCTTACGTGCCGCCCGAAGAATGGAATCAACTTATTGATGATCCCAACGTAGTGGTGGTCGATGTGCGTAACGATTACGAAGTGTCCATAGGGTCGTTCCGCGGAGCAGTCAACCCGCACACCACCAGTTTTACAGAGTTCCCTGAATGGGTACGTGAGCAGTCCGTCGAAGGCGGCGTGCTGGCCAGCGGCAACAAAGTGGCCATGTTCTGTACCGGCGGCATACGTTGTGAAAAATCTACGGCCTATCTGCGCGCCCAAGGTTTTGACGAGGTTTATCATTTGCAGGGCGGCATTCTGAAGTATCTCGAAACCGTGCCAGCCGAGCAAAGCCGCTGGGACGGCGAGTGTTTTGTTTTTGACGAGCGCGTGTCCGTCGGGCATGGCTTGGCGCAGGGGCATTACGAGTTATGCCGAGCGTGCCGTCTGCCACTTAGCCCCGAAGACAAAAAATCCCCGTTTTTTGAGCCAGGGGTCAGTTGCCCTCATTGCCACGACACGCATACTGAAGAGCAAAAGGCCCGCTTCCGCGAGCGCCAGAAACAGGTCGAGCTCGCGCTGCAGCGCAAAGAGCGTCATATTGGTGAACGTGTAGAAGAAAAAAAACGGGCGGCAGAGCTGGCGGCACAGGCCAAGCTGAAAGAGGCCCAGGCCCGCAAGGCTGCGCAAAAGCCTGGCACTAAACGCTGATACATCAGGTCTGAGGCTTACCGTGCACGCATCACTACCGGTTCTCTATTCGTTTCGACGTTGCCCCTACGCCATGCGGGCGCGTCTGGCGATTGCCGTCAGTGGCATACGCTGTGAGTTGCGTGAAGTGGTGCTGCGCGCAAAGCCGCCGGCCTTATTGCGAGTTTCGCCTAAAGGCACGGTGCCGGTACTGGTAGATACTGAAGGGATAGTGGTTGAGCAGAGCCTGGATATCATGATGTGGGCCTTGCGCCGTAATGATCCCGAAAACTGGCTCACCCCCGAGCAGCGTAACCTGCCTTCCATGCTTGACCTGGTTGCTGAGTGCGATGGCGCATTCAAACGCCACCTGGATCGCTACAAGTACCCGCAACGTTATGACTGTGAAACAGGCGAGAGCTGGCGTGATGCGGCAGTAGATTGGCTGCAGAGCCTTGAAACCCGGCTAAAGTCTGACGCTTACCTGTTTGGTGCACGCCCGGCACTGGCCGACATGGCTGTTGCGCCATTTGTCAGGCAGTTTGCTCACGTTGATGTCGAATGGTTTGAACAGCAACCTTGGCCGCGATTGTGGCAGTGGCTTCAAACTTGGAAGCAAAGCGCTTTATTTGCCTCGGTGATGAACAAATACCCGGCCTGGCAAGACGGAAACCCCGAGCAAGTGTTTCCGCTGCCGCAGCAGGCCGGGTGAGATAGCGAGTTACCCCATGCCTGGAATGACACAGGAGAAACCGCCATCAACGTGCGTGATTTCGCCTGTAACGCCTGCCGCCAGGTCTGACAGCATAAATGCAGCTACATTGCCCACATCTTCAATGGTTATGTTGCGGCGCAATGGTGCATGGGTTTCAACAAATTTTAAAATGACCTGGAAGTCTTTGATGCCGGCTGCGGCCAGTGTTTTGATAGGGCCAGCCGATATACCGTTGACACGGATGCCTTCAGGGCCGAGGGCAGATGCCATGTAGCGCACACTGGCCTCAAGTGATGCCTTGGCCAGCCCCATGGTGTTGTAGTTGGGGATGGCTTTTTCGGCGCCAAGATAGGTTAAGGTCAGCACCGAGGCCTTGCGGCCTTTCATGAGTGGCATGGCTGCCCGCGTAATCGCAGGAAAGCTGTAGGCCGAGATATCATGCGCGATACGGAAGTTTTCGCGCGTGCAGCCTTCGAGGAAGTTGCCGGAGATCGCTTCGCGCGGGGCAAAGCCGATAGAGTGCACCAGGCCGTCAAGGCCGTCCCAGCGGTCTTTGAGCAGATTGAAGGCTTCGTCGATCTGGCCGTCGTCGGCGACATCGCAGGGAAGCACAATGTTGCTGCCAAGCCCCGCCGCGATCTCTGAAACCCTGTCTTTGAAGCGATCACCTACATATGTGAAGGCCAGTTCTGCGCCTTGCTCTTTGCATGCATTGGCGATGCCATAGGCGATTGAGCGGGTGGAAATAACACCTGTGACAAGAATGCGTTTGCCTGCAAGGAAACCCATGTTGTGATCCTTCATTCTTCGATTAAATATGTAATTGGTTTTAGATTACCCGCGTACGCCTGTGCCTGGAACCGTGAGACGCTTGCCTTTTGCAAGGCGGTCGCTTTTCAGGTTGTTGAGCCGGCGCAGTTCGGTGACGGATGTGTTGTAGCGTTTGGCGAGCGCGAACAAGGTTTCCCCACTTCTGACAGTATGCGTGCGCACGTTGGCGCGACGTTTTAACACAGTTACGTCGCCTTTGCGCTGGCGAGCCTGAGTTGTGACGCGACTTGGCGGCTGTTCATAAGAAGCCAGGATAATGCCGCCCGTAGGGCCTGAGTCTTTGGTGGGAATAAGCAGTGTTTGGGCAACCGCCTTGCTCTGCTTGGTGCTGATGCCGTTTACCGAGCGCAGGGTGACTACGCTTACGCCATGTTTTTTGGCGATGGATGCATAAGACTCGCCATACGAGCTTTTGTAGACATCCCACGAGCTGAGACGACCCTTGTAGGCACGCAGATTAGTGTTGAAGATGTCAACACGGTCAGCAGGCAGGAGCAGCGTGGGATTGTGCTCGGCCAGAATGACGGGACGATTGAACGAGGCGTTGAGTGACTTGAATTCTTCGAGAGGCATTTCAGCCAATTCGGCCGCCAGCTTGATGTCGATATTGTCTTTTTTCTCGACCTTCGCAAAATAAGGCTGATTGTCGACGCTGGGCAGAACAATGCCGTAGTGTTCGGGGTCGGCAATAATGTTTTTGATTGCCTGCAGCTTTGGTACGTAGTTGCGGGTTTCGTCAGGCATGTTCAGCGACAGGTAATCAGTAGGCTTACCGGCCAGTGCGTTTTTGCCCATGGCGCGTTTTACCGCCCCTTCGCCCCAGTTGTACGATGCAAGTGCCAGGTACCAGTCACCCTGGAAGTCGTATAAATAGGCCAGGTAATCGAGTGCTGCATTGGTAGAGGCGATGGTATCGCGACGCTGGTCGCGCCAGCCATCTTGCTGCAAATTAAAGTACTTGCCGGTGCTGGGTATAAATTGCCACAAGCCCGAGGCCTTGGAGCTGGACAGCGCGGTGGGGTTATAGGCGCTTTCGATAAATGGCAGCAGCGCCAGTTCGGTAGGCAGGCCACGACGATTTAGCTCGTCGACAATGTAATAAAGGTATTTGCCTGCGCGTTCGCTCATGCGCTTGACTGATTCTGGATGCGAAGCGTAGTAGCTGGTCCAGCGGTCTGTGACGTCGTCCTGCAGGTTAGGTATGGCAAACCCGCGTCGGATGCGGTCCCACATGTCTTGTGGAGGTTTGGTAAGGTCGACCGTGCGCGAGGTTTCGGCGGCGGTGTACGACTTTTTGGAGGTCGCGTAAGGGTTGTCGGAGGAGTTTTGGGTAGCGCAGCCGGCCAGGACTGCTACGATTACCAGTAGAAATAGGCGCAGGCGGATCATGGGCTTGTGCGTGTCTTCAAAAGTTGTTCTTCCATTCGCGCAGACTGGTGAAAACCTCAATCGGGTTGTTTCGAGGTGCTGCCGCGTACCGCGCGGCGGCTGTTATCACTTCAGGCTGCAGTGTCCGTATAAACGGGTTGGTGTTCAGTTCGGCCTCAATTGTGGAGGGCAGGGTTGGCAAGCCTTGGTTGCGGCGTTGGGTATCCTGCTTAAAACGTTGTTGCAAAGCACTATTGCCGGGCTCGACATTAAGTGCCCAGCGCAAATTGGCTAGCGTGTATTCGTGTGCACAGCACACGAGTGTTTCTGGCGGCAAAGCGCTTAGTTTACCCAGAGATTCGACCATTTGTGCAGGGGTGCCTTCGAACAAGCGCCCACAGCCTGCGGCAAACAGCGTGTCTCCACAAAAAACAACAGACGTATTTTGGCCAATGCTGCCATAGTAAGCAATGTGCCCCGCTGTATGGCCAGGCACATCAAGTACACGCAGCTTCAAGTCGACGCTGGGCAATTGTACCGTATCGTTTTCAACAAGGCGATGATCACAGGCTGGCAGTTTTTCGTGCGCGGGGCCATAGACGGCTGCCCCGGTTCGCTGTTGTAATGCGAGCACGCCACCTACGTGGTCACCGTGATGGTGGGTAAGTAAAATGGCGTCCAGCGTCAAGTCGTGCTGATCGAGCACGTGCTCAACGGGCGTAGACTGCCCAGGGTCAATAACGACCGCATGGTTGCCTTTGCGCACCATCCAAATGTAATTATCAGTGAAGGCGGGGATCGGAATGAGTTCGGTATTTGCCATAAAGCAGGAGTAAAAGTGTCTGCAGACCAACCCATTATTCTGGATCTGGCCGAGTGGCTGAACACGCCGCCCGGCCAATATGTACAAGGCTGGGAACAGAAGCAGATCGATGCAATGGTCGGAAACGTGTTCGGCTATCATGCCATACAAGTGGGCCTTCCGCATTGGGATTTGCTCAAGGCCAACCGCATTCCGTATAAAGAACGTACTCATATAGAGTCGTTTCAGGCGTCTGACATGGGTGCGACGCTGGTCGCTCAGCCTGAAAATCTGCCTTTTGAATCGCAAAGCATAGATCTTTTGGTGTTGCCGCACGTACTTGAGTGCTCTTCTGACCCCCATCGTATTCTGCGCGAAGCAGAACGGGTGCTTGTTCCCGAGGGGAGGCTGGTCATTTCGGGGTTTAATCCGTGGAGCCTCTGGGGTGTCAGTGATCGCATACCCGGCATAGATCCGCTTCTGCCCGTGCCAGCGCATCTGCAGGTATCATTGCCGCGCATCAAAGACTGGTTCAAACTTTTGTCGCTCGAACTCGACCGGGGGCGCTTCGGCTGCTACCGGCCAGCCTGCAGCGACAAAGTCTGGCTGGAGCGCTGGGCATTCATGGATGCCGCTGGTGACCGATGGTGGCCTGTGTGCGGCGCAGTGTATGTTGTATCGGCCATTAAGCGGGTTGCGGGCATGCGGCTGGTGGGGCCCGCCTGGAAAACCAAGAAGAGGCGCTCAAGAAGGCATGCTGTGGTGGCCAGCCGAAGGCCACAGGCGGGTGCTTTCAAGGAAGAAGATGCAAAATCATGACGCGAACACCTGCATTAAACGGAATCAGTATTAAATGACGCAAAAACCAGTAGAGATCTGGACAGACGGGGCCTGCAAGGGCAACCCGGGAGTAGGTGGCTGGGGGGCTCTGTTGCGCCAGGGGCGCCACGAAAAAACGCTTTTTGGCGGTGAACACGCCACCACCAACAACCGCATGGAGCTCATGGCGGTGATCCAGGCGCTGGGTGCGCTTAAACGTCCCTGTACTGTTGTGGTCCATACCGATTCGCAGTATGTGCAAAAGGGCATGAACGAGTGGCTGGCCAACTGGAAGAAAAGAGGCTGGCGCACTGCGGACAAAAAGCCCGTAAAAAACGCCGACCTGTGGCAAATGCTTGACGAAATGGTCGGCGAGCACGAAGTTAGCTGGCGCTGGGTGCGCGGACATGCCGGTGACCCCGGTAATGAGCGCGCTGATGAACTTGCCAATATGGGCGTTGAAAAGGCCAGAGCGACGCCGCGAGAAACTTCACTGAAATAAATTGATAACAAGTGCTAAAGTCACGAACAATCAATATTGTTTATTAGCCCGCTGACTTTGGGGCTGGCATGGCTTTTAATTATGAAATTCTCTATCCTAGGGCTCATCCTGGTCCTTGCCCTTGGTGTGGCTGCGGGCGTGTACGGCTCCCGCTGGCAGGCGGAGCGCAGCCAGAAGACCGTGCCAGCGCAGGTCAAGTCAGCCCCAACTGCGGGCAAGAGTACCCCTGCCTCCTCTAAATCTAAAACAGTTGTGGAGGTTGAGGCCGTGCGCCAGGTTTCAATGCCGCGCAGCGTCTCTGCCGTAGGTAGCTTGCGGTCCCGGGATTCCGTCGTTTTGCGCCCGGAAATCACTGGTCGCATCACTGAGATTAATTTTGCAGAAGGCGGCAAAGTCGAGAAGGGTCAGGTTCTGGTGCGGCTTGACGACAGTGTTGTGCGTGCCGAGGTGCAACAGGCGCAGGCCAACCTCAGCCTGGCAAGTAGCAAGTACCGACGCGCCCAGCAACTGACCAAGCAGGGTTTTATCAGCAAGCAGGCGCTTGATGAGGCGTCCAGCCAGTTCAAGGTGCAGCAGGCAGAGCTGGCGCTGGCCAAGGCCCACCTTAGCAAGACTGTCATCGTGGCGCCTTTTGACGGCTTGATTGGCCTGCGTACCGTGTCAGTGGGTGATTACGTCAGCCCAGGCATAGATCTGGTGCCTATCGAATCGATTGACCCGCTTCAAGTTGATTTTCGTATTCCTGAACAGTTTCTCAGTGACATAAAGCTGGGGCAAAAGCTTGCCGTCAGCTTCGATGCCCTGCCGGGGCAAAGCCGCCAGGGCGAGGTGGGCGCCATCAGTCCGCTGATAGATGTGGGTGGCCGCTCGCTGTTGTTGCGCGCCAACGTTCCCAACCCGGACGATGTTTTGCGCCCTGGCATCTTTGCGCGCGTACGACTGCAGTTCGCCGATGATGCCACCCTGGTTGTGCCCGAGACGGCTATCTCGCCCTCGGGAGACGAGCAATTTGTATACCGTGTTGTCGACGGTAAAGTACAGCGTGTGGCCGTGCGTCTTGGCATGCGGCGGGATGGGCGGGTGGAGGTGATCGACGGGATACAGCCTGGTGACCTTATTGTTACCTCTGGCTTGCAGAAGGTATCCCAGGGTCAGGAAGTCGAGATAACAAAACCTCCTGTCAGCGCAACGGCATCCTGAGGGTAGCGCGGCATGAAACTGTCTGAAGTCTGCATAAAGCGCCCGGTTTTCGCGACAGTGCTGTCGCTGATCATTGTGCTGGTTGGCTTTATTTCGTACGAGCGGCTTACCGTTCGCGAGTACCCGGCTATTGATGAGCCTGTTGTTTCGGTACGCACCGACTATAAAGGCGCTTCGCCCGAGGTGGTCGAGTCTCAGGTTACCAAGCCGCTTGAAGATCAGCTGTCGGCCATTGAAGGCGTCGACGTGATGACGTCGCGCAGCCGCTCAGAGATCAGTTACATCAACATCAAGTTCAATCTAAGCCGTGATCCCGACGCTGCCGCCGCAGACGTGCGCGACAAGGTTTCGCGTGCACGTCGTTATCTGCCCGACGAGGTCGACGAGCCTATTATCAGCAAGGTAGAAGCGGACAGCACGCCGATTATCTACGTGGGTGTTTCCACCGGCCAGATGTCCGAGATCGAAGCGTCTGACTACATCAAGCGCTACGTTACAACGCGTCTTTCTGTGATGCCTGGTGCGGCTGAAGTGCGCGTGTTTGGTGAACGCCTGCCGTCCATGCGTATTTATGTCGACCGGTCGAAACTGGCGGCCTATGGCCTTATTGTGCAAGACGTAGAGACCGCGCTGCGCCAGCAAAACGTGCTGATTCCGGCAGGCCGCATAGAGTCGAAAGAGCGCGAGTTCACTGTGATGTCAACGACCGACTTGCAGTCGATTGATCAGTTTCGCGACATTATCGTGTCTATGGCCAACGGGTATCCGGTTCGTCTGGGTGACGTTGCGGATGTGAAAATTGATGCGCTTTCAGATCGGATCCTGGCACGCTACAACGGCAAGCCCAGCCTGACCATAGGCATTACCAAACAATCAACGGCAAACCCGCTGGATCTCTCGCGCTATGCCCGTGCCGAAATTGCCGCCATCAATGAAAACCTGCCTTCAGGCATGCACCTTGACCTGACTTACGACACCTCGGTGTTTATTCAGGAGTCCATCAATTCTGTATACAAGACTGTAGGCGAAGCCATACTGCTGGTGGTGCTGGTTATTTTCTTCTTTTTGCGCAACCTGCGCGCCAGCCTGATTCCCATCGTGACGATACCTGTATCGTTGATTGGGGCGTTTGGCGTCATGTATTTTTTTGGATTCTCCATCAATACACTGACCCTTTTGGCCATGGTGCTGGCCATTGGTTTGGTGGTCGATGACGCCATCGTCATGCTCGAGAACATCTATCGGCATATCGAAGAAGGGAAGTCGCGTGTCGAGGCTGCGCTTCTTGGCTCCAAAGAGATTGGCTTCGCCATTGTGGCCATGACACTTACTCTGGTTACGGTGTACGCGCCGCTGGCCTTCGCCACCGGACGTACGGGGCGTCTGTTTATCGAGTTTGCTCTGACGCTGGCCGGCGCGGTGCTGGTGTCCGGTTTTGTGGCGCTGACATTAACGCCCATGATGTGCGCGGCGCTGCTGCGCCATCAAACTAGCCATGGGCGTGTTTATACCTTTATTGAAACCCTGCTCGAAGGGCTGACCATACGCTACCGCAATGGGCTGGCCCGTGCTCTGCGTCACAGGACACTGGTCATGTTGCTGGGCCTGGTGGTGGCGGGCGGCAGTGTGTTGCTTTTTAATACGGTTAAAAGCGAACTGGCGCCATTGGAAGATCGTGGCGTTATTTACGGCATGTTAAGTGGCCCTGAAGGCGCGACCGTCGACTACATGTTGCACAGCATGGAAAAAGTTGAGCAGATTTACGAAGACATCCCTCAGTCTGCGGGTTATCAGTCAATTATTGGCTTTCCAACCATTACCGATGGCATTGCCATTCTTAGGCTCAAGCCCTGGGATCAACGCACACGTTCACAACAAAGTATTGCTGAAGAACTGCGTCCGCAGTTAGGCGCGCTGTCGGGTGTGCGGGCGTTTCCGGTTAACCCGCCGTCGCTGGGGCAGCGCTCTACCTCCAAACCCGTAAACTTTATGATTATGAGCCAGGCGTCTTATCCCGAAATGGATGCCATGGTAAAGCGCTTTACGGATGCGCTGCGCGATTATCCCGGCCTGCAAAACATCGACACTGATCTTAGGCTTAATACGCCTGAGCTCAAAGTTGTGGTGCATCGTGACAAGCTGGCTGACGTGGGTATCGATGTGGATGTGGTCGGGCGAACGCTGGAGTCTATGCTGGGTGGGCGGCAAGTTACACGGTTTCGCGACAGCGGTGAGCAGTACGACGTAATCGTGCAGGTCAAGAAGCAAGACCGCGCCGACCCGGCTGACATCTCTGACATCTATGTACGCGCCGGTGACGGCAGTATGGTGCAGTTGTCCAACTTTGTGACGGTTAACGAGGGGGTGTCACCTCAGTCGCTTAACCACTTCAACCGCCTGCGTGCCGTCAAGGTCGAAGCGTCGGTGGCGCCGGGCTACGCCCTGGGTGAGGTGCTGGACCACATGAATACAGTGGCGCGCGATATTCTTCCGCCCACGGTGCAGACGGATCTGGATGGGCAATCGCGCGAGTTTCGCGACTCTGCCGGTGGCATCTATCTGGTTTTCATGATGGCTGTCGCCTTTATTTATCTGGTGCTAGCGGCCCAGTTTGAAAGCTGGCGCAATCCGCTCATTATCATGTTGTCCGTGCCACTGTCGATGACGGGCGCATTGTTAGCGCTGTATCTCGCGGGCGGCACGCTCTCGATTTATAGCCAGATCGGGCTGATCACACTGGTGGGGCTTATTACCAAGCACGGCATTTTGATTTGCGAATTTTCCAACCAGTTGCGTGCCGAAGGCATGGAAATGATGGAAGCAGTCATTAAGGCCTCAGTAATGCGCTTGCGGCCTATTTTGATGACCACCGGCGCCATGGTGTTGGGCGTGGTCCCTCTGGCCCTGGCAACAGGTGCGGGTGCGGAGTCGCGGCAGCAGATAGGTTGGGTACTGGTGGGTGGGCTGAGCCTGGGCACGGTGCTGACGTTGTTTGTGGTGCCAGTGGCGTATACGCTGATTGCCGGTAAAGCGCGGCCTGTTGCGAGTACAACTGAGGCCTGATGGCCAGCCTCGACGCGCTTCTGAATGCGTGTTGAGGTCTGCAGAAGCTTGCAGGCCAACGCAAATGGTTTCCGGTACACATTAGTCTTCCGTAGGTGGGGCGTGTATTGACCTGCGGCAGGTTGGTGTTGAGCCTGAGTTTGGGCAGCCCGACTTGGCCGTTCTTGTTCGGGCTTTTTCCTCGACCGAAAGACAATGCTACCGAAGAGGTTGGTGTGCCCATGGAGACGCATGCGTTAACATTGTTGTTTCGCCCCCCCATTGCTTTTATTTGCCGTCGCCCATCGTGGCTATGGCTTTGTTTCTTTTTAGTGATTTTCAGATATGCGTCAGATAGTGCTTGATACCGAAACCACCGGCCTCGACCCGGCGCAAGGCCACCGGATAGTCGAACTGGCCTGCGTGGAGCTTGAAAATCGTGCGCTTACGGGCCGGCATCTGCATCTGTATTTCAACCCGGATCGTGACAGCGACCCAGAGGCTCTGGCCGTGCACGGCCTGACCACTGAGTTTCTGTCAGGGCACCCGCGTTTCGAAGAAACGGCGCAGCAGCTGGTTGACTACGTCAAAGACGCTGAGGTCATCATCCATAACGCGGCGTTTGACTGCAAGTTTCTGAATGCGGAGCTGACGCGTATTGGTCTGCCCCGTTTTGATGCGCTGTGCGGCAAGGTTACCGACTCGCTGTTGTACGCGCGCGAGATACATCCGGGTAAACGTAATAATCTTGATGCATTGTGCGAACGTTATGGCATTTCTAATGCGCATCGAACGTTGCACGGAGCACTGCTAGACTCCGAGCTGCTGGCCGACGTATGGCTGGCCATGACCCGCGGTCAAGACGCGCTGATCATGGACTTCAACGAAGAAGAGGGCGGTCGCGCGGGTGGCGTGCCTGTTGAAGCCGTTGATGTTTCTGTGCTCAAGGTGATTTCGGCCGGTGCTGATGAACTGCAGGCACATGCGAACTACCTTGAAGCGCTGGACGAAACCGCAGGCAAGCCGTGTGTGTGGCGGGTGGTGGATGCCGAAGCTCAGGTGGCTGTGGCGGTGTCTACAGAGGTGGCAGGGGGCTGAACGCAGGCAACGATATCGCGTGAGCCATGCTGCTGCGACGGTCGGTTACGGGCAGCCTGTGTTCAATCAGATAGCATTTAAAACTGGTGTACAATTCTGGTCTTCCCAAAGCTCGTTTGCGCAGCGCAATGTTGCCAATACGACGTCTTATGGGGCGGTTAGCTCAGTGGTAGAGCACTGCCTTCACACGGCAGGGGTCACAAGTTCGAACCTTGTACCGCCCACCAATAAAATTCAGGCTCTGCCTCATTATTTTGTGCGCCTTACACCATAAAGTGGCCGGATACGGCCAGTATATGGTGTCTTTCATCATTGGCCACATTCTGATCCTACTGCTAACTGCTGATGTTACAAGTGGCTTGCTCGAAGCAAAGTCTTCTACGTAGCTTGGGGCGCTAATCGCAGACTCGTCAAATTGTATTGACGAAAAAGAATCCACAAAGAATCCCCTGGTTATCCCGAAATCCATAGTTCACGTCGAATTCGACATTTATGTCAGGATATTCATTTGATAAAAGGGTGAGCTTGGGTAGTAGTGTTGTGCGCAGAATAAATTCAGCGCAGGTGATGCGTACCGTGCCCGCAGGCTTATCCCGCATGTCCGTTAACTCGTCCAATTTCGTAAAAGCGGTGGCCGATGGCCTGTATTAAACGTTCGCCGCCTCGGGATCGGTGCCGGTAAACAGCGTTACATCGACCTTGGGATCGACCGTTGTACAACTCGAGGACTGCAGGCCTGGCGTATGCTGAGCGAGTTACTCGGTCTATTCGTGCTCAGCGTTTGCGAAGGCCGACAGCACTCGACGTACTCATAAACACGCATTGGGCGTGTGAATGATCTGGCCGAACTGGCCCATACGCTTGGTCAGCAAGATGTGCGCGTCGCATTTTCTAGAAATTAGCTTTCCCATTGACACAGGAATCGAAATCATGACTATCAACGCTTATGGCGCTCTTGCAGGCGACCGCGCTCTCGAACTGCTGAGTATCACCCGGCGCGCGCCGAGTGCGCACGACGTACAGATCGACATTGCTTATTGCGGCGTGTGTCACTCGGACCTCCATCAGGTCCGTTCCGAGTGGGCAGGTACGCTCTACCCCTGCGTTCCGGGGCACGAGATTGTGGGCCGCGTGTCGGCGGTAGGCGCGCATGTGACGGATTTTCAGCTCGGCGATCTGGTTGGCGTCGGATGCATTGTTGATAGCTGCCAGCACTGTGAGGAGTGCGACGAAGGGCTGGAGAACTACTGCGACAACATGGTGGGTACCTACAATGGTCCTACACAGGATGCACCCGGCCACACGCTGGGTGGTTACTCGCAGAAAATCGTCGTGCACGAACGCTATGTACTGCGCATCACCCATCCTGAGGCGCAGTTGGCCGCCGTCGCGCCTCTGTTGTGTGCAGGCATTACCACGTACTCTCCGCTACGTCATTGGCATGTTGGTCCCGGCAAAAAGGTCGGTGTGGTGGGTATCGGCGGTCTGGGGCACATGGGCATCAAGCTGGCGCATGCTATGGGTGCCTACGTTGTGGCGTTTACCACGTCCGAGTCCAAACGTGAGGCGGCCAAAGCTTTAGGCGCGGACGATGTGGTCGTGTCGCGTCATGCGGAGGAGATGGACACGCATGCGAAAAGCCTCGACTTCATCCTGAATACTGTTGCCGCGCCACATGATCTGGACATTTTCTTCGCGCTGCTTAAACGTGACGGAACGATGGCACTGGTGGGGGCTCCCGCCACACCGCATCCCTCGCCGCAGGTGTTCAACCTTATTATGAAGCGCCGCAGTCTGGCCGGCTCGATGATCGGCGGCATTCCCGAGACGCAGGAGATGCTGGATTTTTGCGCAGAGCACGGCATTGTGGCAGACATCGAGATGATTCGCGCCGATGAAATCAACGTCGCCTATGAGCGCATGCTCAAAGGCGACGTGAAGTACCGCTTCGTGATCGATAATGCCTCGTTGATGGCTTGATCAAGGCAGAAGCACACCGAGGCTTTAAGCGCGGCGCATCGGACGCGGGACCATGAAAATCTCCGTCCATTGCCCGCGCCCAAAATATGGCTCTATCGACAATGGCTGGGATGGCTGAACAAAGTGAGGAGCGACTAGCTCAAAGAGTGGGTGATCACCCTGCTTTTTTATCGTAGCCAACTCAAGATGAAGACAACTGAGGTTCACGACCAGGCCCTGCACCAACCAGTATTTTGCAAACGTACATTCCAACACTGATGATGTTCTTGTCCGTATGGACTAGTTTGCCTAATTTTTATGCCTTTTAGTTTGCTTTAGATTGCCGTTTTGCAAACTGTTTAAGGGCAAACAGGCATGTCATCCGTTAACCCGCCTTCATCGACAGGGCCGTCCGTAGACGCGACGCAATGTGCGGTTGGAGCACCTGCAAGGTCAGGCTTTGATCAGCTGACTAGCGGCGTGCAAGCGTTTCGCTTCGATGCGTTCAGGCAAGCACAACAAACTCGCACGCATCGCCTTTCATTGTGCAACGATGTAGTCTTCAAAGCCTTGTTCAGCCGCTATCCGCACCTGCTGTCTGATCTGATCAATGCCGTACGCTACCCCGCCCCAGCCATAACGGTACGGCACATCCTGAACCCGCATATTTTGCCGGCAGATCTGGAGGGCAAGCACATTGTGTTGGACATCCTCGCTGAGGATGCCCATGGCCAGCGCTTGGGCATAGAAATGCAGTTGCAACCCTTTCGGCACTGGCCCCAGCGTAACGTGTATGGCGTGGCGCGCAGCCTGGCCGGGCAATTGAAGGCCGGTCAAAATTACCGTGATCTCAAGCCTGTTATCGGCATCAGCCTGCTGGCGCATGACCTGTTTACCGAGCATCCTGCCAAGGCCAACTGGCACTTCACGTTACGCGACAGCCAGTATCCGCAAATCCAGTTGGGGCAAATGCTGCAAGTGCATATAATTGAACTTCGTAAAGCTGAAGGGCTGCGTGAACTGCCTGCGCCGTTGCTGGCCTGGATCGCATGTCTGTTGCACAACCTGGATGAGGCTGCCATGACTGCAATTACCCACCCACCTGTACAAGAAGCCCTGACCCATCTGCAAACGCTGTATTCAGACGAAGAACTGCGACTGGCAGCAGAGCGCCGAGAACAGGCGCTGGTTGATGCCGAAGATATGCTGGATCAGGCGCGATACGAGGGTGAGCAGAAGGGCCTACAGAAAGGGCTACAGAAAGGACAGCAACAAGGAATCCTGCAAGGCCAGGCACAGCTGCTGGCGCGCCAGCTTGAACACAGGTTCGGCCCCTTGCCGTCGCGTTACCAAACGCTGCTCTCACAGGCCAGCGCCGATCAATTGCAAAACTGGTCACTAAACTTATTGGATGCCCAATGCATTGAAAGCGTATTTGTCTGACGTGATTTTACTCTATGTGTACAGAGGTGGATCGTCAGATAGAACCAGCGGGTGTCCTCAATCTCAGCCAAAAAGCAGTACCTCAAACGCTGCCAAAAAGCTATAACCCTGGATGAGTGGGCGAAGCTCTGAAGAAACCCATATTCGTAGACGATGATCGTTAAAAAACCACTGCGCCTTGTGCTGGTCTTGCACCGTACATTCCAGGCTTTGTGTGATTACGGATAAGGGCACTGAAGGCCATGCTGGCTCGCGTTTGCTCGTGGGCATCCTTGAACATTAGGCCATGGGTGCGGATGGGGGTGGGGCCTTCGAGCGGAATCACTTGTACAGGAATACTGTGGTGTGCGATTGCGCTGGGCGCAACAATAGTACCTACATGTTCTCGTACTACCAAACCCAGCATCGCCGGAATGGTATTCATTTCAGCGATGATATTTGGCTGGGCACCTGCTGCGTTAAAGCATTCATCAAGCAGACGTCTGGTAGAAAATTTCTTTGGCAACAGAACCAGTGACTCGCGATGAAGCTCGGCTATTCGCAAGCGTTTGCGCGTTGCCAATATATGCTTGTTCGCTACGACCAAGGCGAGTTCCTCGTTGAATAGTGGTTCGAACCTTATTGTCTCTTGCAGTTCGGGTCGGTACCCAATGCCGATATCTAGCTCTTCCGCCATGAGCCCGTCAGTGATCGCGTCGGCCGATAGTTCGTCAATGACAATCTTGACAGTGGTGTTCTCTCTAAGAAAAAGTGCAACACAATCGGGAAGAAAACTCTGATTAAAGGTGGATGTAGTGCCTATGTGCACGGTACCTGTAATCGGCGCGACGGCCTGTTTTAGTTCGCCCAGACCCTCATCGATGACTTCAAGCGCACGGTTGGCATAAGCCAGAAACGATTCGCCAGCCTCGGTCAGCACGACACGCTTGCCGTTGCGGTCAAACAAACGTTGGCCGATCTCCTCTTCCAGTTGGCGTATTTGATGTGACAGTGTCGACTGCGTTACGTGCACGCGCTCGGCCGCACGGGTGAAGTTAAGTGACCCCGCCAATGCAATGAAATATCGTAAGTGCCTCAGTTCCATGACGAGAATGTTCAGATTGCTATCGATGCCATCGATCATAGCTGATTAAAACAATCATTTCTGTATTTCATAACTGGCAATTAGACTGATACCAGCTTCAAGCTTTAGAACAATGAATAAATGAAGTCAGGCCTACTACAAGGAGGAGTAATCATGAGTCTATCTATAAAAAATCCGTTTAATAAATATCCACCGTACCGTCTTATGGCCGCTTTTGTTTCGGCGCCTTTAGCGTTTATGGCGACGCCAGCCCTGTCTGCGGACTTTCCGACGAAGGCAGTGAACTTGGTCGTACCGTTTGGTCCTGGCACCACGACTGACACCATTTCGCGACTCGTCGCCGACAAAATGTCCAAGAAACTGGGTCAGCCCATTGTGGTGAGCAACAAGGCTGGCGCTGGTGGCACAATCGGTACAGCGCAGGTTGCACGCAGTGCTCCCGATGGTTACACCATTCTGATGGGCACGGTTGGAACCCATGCCATTAATACAGAACTGTATTCCAAGCGAGGTTATGAACCAAAAACAGATTTCAAGCCCATCGCTTTCGTTGGGCAAACGCCTACATTTTTGGTGGTGAGTGGCGATTCCCCTTACCATTCTGTAAAAGAGCTTGCCGAGGCTGCGAACACGCCGAAAGGCATCATGTTCTCATCTGCTGGAAGCGGCACATCGGGTCATCTGGCTGGTGAATTACTTAAAGATCGGCTCGGCGTAGTGATGCTGCATGTCCCGTATAAAGAGGGGGCCATGGCTATGCAGGATGTGATGTCAGGAGAGGTTCAGTTCATGTTCTATCACCCCGCTGCCGTGTTACCCCATGTAAAGAGCGGCGCGTTGCGCGCCATAGGTGTATCTAGCAGTCGACGCAGTATTGCAGCACCCGATGTGCCCAGCATCGCAGAGCAAACCAACAGTGATTTCGACTTAGTCGCCTGGTTCATGATGTATGCCCCTGCCGGGGTGCCTGAGCCCGTCATGGCCAAACTGAAAGAGGCTGCTGCTGATGTGTTGGCCGATCCGGACCTGATTGAGAGACTGAAGCAACAAGGGGTAGAGCCAGGTGGCGAATCTACCAAAGATTTGGCTAAGTTCGAGGCCGACGAGACCAAAAAATGGGCTGAACTTGTCAGGAACTCAGGTGCAAAAGTTAACTAGTATGCCCGAACCATTCGTCTATACCGCACAGCCCACGCGCGTGGTTTTTGGTGCAGACGCGTGGCATATGCTCAAGGCTGAGATCGGCCTGCTAGGGGCGCAGAAAGCGCTCGTGCTTTGCACGGCACGCCAGCGTGGGCTGGCCGAGCAGGCTTCGGAAGCGCTTGGGAAAAGCGCTGCGGCCATCTACGACCAAGCAACCATGCACGTACCCTTGGCAGTTGTTCAAGAGGCGCGGGTTGCATTAACCAGGTCAAATGCCGATTGCCTGATTGCAATTGGGGGTGGTTCCACGATAGGCCTGGCGAAGGCGCTGGCCTTGGGTACCGGGCTCCCGATACTGGCTGTGCCCACGACCTATTCCGGGTCGGAGATGACGTCCGTGTATGGTGTGACCGAGGGCGGCACAAAAAAGACTGGTAAGGATGCCCGTGTATTGCCAAAGACGGTTATTTACGACCCTCAACTGACCTTGAGGCTGCCTTATGATATTTCGGTAACCAGCGGCATGAATGCCATCGCTCATGCTGCAGAGGGCCTGTACGCCCAAGACAGCAATCCGATGATTACATTATTGGCCGAAGAGGGCATACGAGCCATGGCAAGCGGCCTGCGTCAACTTCAGCACCAGAAGAATGATGTAAACGCTCGGGAGCAATGCCTTTACGGTGCGTGGCTTTGTGGCACTGTACTTGGTAGTGCTGGTATGGCTTTGCATCATAAGCTGTGCCATACCTTGGGGGGCAGCTTTAATCTGCCGCATGCTCAGACGCATTCCATCGTTCTTCCGTATGCCATGGCGTATAACGCCTCGTTCGCACCCAGTGCAATGCAACGCATCTCCCGCGCGTTGCAGCGATCAAATCAGTCTGCTGCTTCAGCCCTATACGATCTCGCACAAGAACTGGGTGCCCCTATGGCATTACGCGCAATAGGCATGCGTGCAGCCGATCTGGATCAGGCCGCAGACATTGCGGTCGCGCAACCGTACTGGAATCCTTGTCCTGTCGAACGCGACCACATCCGCACGCTTTTGCAATACGCGTTCGAAGGGCTGCGGCCTGAATAAGTTAGCTTGCTTCGAACACACACCTTGCTGGAAAAGTGCCCCAGCACAACGCCGCGCACACGCTTTTCAGGAACGACATGAAAATAGGTAAAGAAACTATTCCGCACTCGGCCATTTGCACCTCGAACTCAGAAACTATCGTAGTGCGAGGAAAGGATCTGGCCCAGGAGCTTATTGGGAAAATATCCTTCACAGATTATTTTTTTCTATTGGTTACTGGTCAAGAGCCCACGCCAGCCGCCACAACCGTGTTGAATGCAACATTGGTTGCCATCGCGGAACATGGCCTCGTTCCGAGCGTGCAGGCCAGTCGGATGACGCTGGCGGCTGCCCCTGACGCACTGCAGGGCGCCGTAGCGGCCGGTATTTTAGGTTGTGGTTCCGTGATTCTTGGCGCCTCCGAAACGGCTGGCAGACTTCTTGAAGAGGTGAGGGTGCGTGCTGACGGCGACAATTATTACAGCGAGGCAGCCAAGCAGGTGATCGGAGAATATCGTAATGCTCGGCGCGCCATTCCTGGCTATGGTCATCCCTTGCATAAAGAGCGCGATCCTCGTGTGTCGGCGCTATTTAGGGTGGCTGAAGCGGCCGGTGCTGATATGACTTACATACAAATAGCTGACGCGATCGAGAACGTGATCCCGGAGATCATTGGCAAAAACCTGATGTTGAATGTTTCGGCGGCTATTCCTGCTGCGTTACTCGGTGTGGGCTTTCCAATAACTGCCTTGAGGGGTGTGCCTATTCTTGCCCGGACTGCCGGTCTTATCGGGCATCTGACTGAAGAGTTACAGAAACCCATTGGCTTTGCACTGTCATATCAAGCCACGCGCGATTATGTTTACGACGGAGACACGCCAGAAGGCTTTTCCGCGAGCCACACCTAGCATCTACGATTTGCACCGGAGTTTTATCATGATTAAAGTTCTGAATGGCGTTCGCGTATTGGAACAAGGAACCTTTATTACCGGCCCGGCAGCGGGAATGTTGCTGGGCGACATGGGCGCCGATGTCATCAAAATAGAACAACCTGAAACGGGAGACCCGTTTCGCGCGTTCAAAGGGGGCTTATACAGCCCACACTTCCAAACCTACAATCGCAACAAGCGCAGCGTCACGTTGAACACCAAGAATGCTGAGGACCTCGCGATCTTTGACGAGTTAATTAGCACTGCTGATGTTTATATTCAGAACTTTCGACCGGGGGCCGCTGAGCGATTGAATGTCGGCGAGGAGCGTCTGCGCAAGCTAAACCCTCGCTTGATTTATTGTTCGATTAGCGGATTTGGGCCTACGGGCCCGGCCGCCAGTCGACCTGCCTATGATTCAGTAGCTCAGGCTGCCAGTGGCTTTTTAGGCCTTCTTATCAACCCAGAAAACCCACGTGTTGTTGGCCCCGCGCTGGCCGATTCCATTACCGGTTTTTATGCTGCGTATGGTGTGCTCGGAGCGCTACACGAGCGCCATCAGACAGGTGTTGGCCGCAAGGTTGAGGTGTCCATGCTCGAAGCCATGACGCACTTTAACCTGGACGCGTTTACTCATTTTTATTCTGCAGGTGAGGTCATGGGGCCATACAGTCGGCCCAGCGTCTCACAGTCGTACGTCATGAAATGCGCCGATGGTAAGTGGCTCGCGCTGCATATGTCTTCGCCTGAAAAGTTCTGGCAAGGCCTTGCCAATGCGATGGAGCAATTCGAGCTGTTTAAGGACCCTCGGTTTTCGGATCGTAACGGGCGTATCGAGAACCAAGAAGCCTTGATTGATATCCTTGGCTCAATTTTTGCACAACGGACACGACCGGAATGGTGTCGCCGACTGGAGGCCGAAGATGTGCCGCACGCTCCCATGTACGATGCCAGTGAAGCCTTGGAAGATCCACAAGCCAAGCATCTGGGGCTGCTTGTTTCAGGCCACCACAAAACCATGGGGGAGTTCCGCACTGTACGCTCTCCCGTTTCGTTTGACGGTGAGCGCAGCACCGAAGTGATACCGCCACCGGTTCTGGGTGAGCACAATAACGATGTTCTGAAAGAATTGCGCGAGCGGTTGGGCTCCATGGAGGAGGACTAATAGGGCGAGAAGTGGTGTGGTTGGCGAATAAGGCCCCTTCCAACACTGATGATGTTCTTGTCCGTATGGACTAGTTTGCCTAATTTTTATCCCTTTTAGTTTGCTTTAGATTGCCGTTTTGCAAACTGTTTAAGGGCAAACAGGCATGTCATCCGTTAACCCGCCTTCATCGACAGGGCCGTCCGTAGACGCGACGCAATGTGCGGTTGGAGCACCTGCAAGGTCAGGCTTTGATCAGCTGACTAGCGGCGTGCAAGCGTTTCGCTTCGATGCGTTCAGGCAAGCACAACAAACTCGCACGCATCGCCTTTCATTTTGCAACGATGTGGTTTTCAAAGCCTTGTTCAGCCGCCACCCACACCTGCTGTCTGACCTGATCAATGCTGTACGCTACCCCGCCGCAGCCATAACGGTACGGCACATTCTGAATCCGCATATTTTGCCGGCAGACCTGGAGGGCAAGCACATCGTGCTGGACATTCTCGCTGAGGATGCCCATGGCCAGCGCTTGGGCATAGAAATGCAGTTGCAACCCTTTCGGCACTGGCCCCAGCGTAACGTGTATGGCGTGGCGCGCAGCCTGGCCGGGCAATTGAAGGCCGGGCAAAATTACCGTGATCTTAAACCGGCAATTGGAATCAGCTTGCTGGCCCATGACCTGTTTACCGAGCATCCTGCCAAGGCCAACTGGCACTTCACGTTACGCGACAGCCAGTATCCGCAAATCCAGTTGGGGCAAATGCTGCAAGTGCATATAATTGAACTTCGTAAAGCTGAAGGGCTGCGTGAACTGCCTACGCCGTTGCTGGCCTGGATCGCATGTCTGTTGCACAACCTGGATGAGGCTGCCATGACTGCAATTACCCACCCACCTGTACAAGAAGCCCTGACCCATCTGCAAACGCTGTATTCAGATGAAGAGCTACGTCTGGCAGCAGAGCGCCGAGAACAGGCGCTGGTTGATGCCGAAGATATGCTGGATCAGGCGCGATACGAGGGTGAGCAGAAAGGGCTACAGAAAGGACAGCAACAAGGAATCCTGCAAGGCCAGGCACAGCTGCTGGCGCGCCAGCTTGAACACAGGTTCGGCCCCTTGCCGTCGCGTTACCAAACGCTGCTCTCACAAGCCAGCATCGATCAATTGCAAAACTGGTCATTGAGTCTGCTAGATGCCCAAAGTATTGAAAGCGTATTTGTTTGACGTGATTTGGCGCTCTTTGTACAAAGGTTGACCGACAAAATAGGTGTAACGGCATTCCTCGACGGCATCAAAGAGAAGTAGCTCACACCTTACCAACAAAGAAGCAGCTGTCGAAAGACGAACAAGCAAGGGAAGGCTGAGGTATCCAAGCAGATTTTCGTGTGGGCACAGAATTAGAGGTGGGGGGCGGAGCGCTGACGTATCTAAATTGCCGGAACGCAGGGGAGATACTCTCCCGTCTGACTAATTGTCTTTTTCCTGTGTCCCGTTATCTGTCACGACAGCTAACGGCGACCCACTTACCCCCACAGAAAACGCACTCCCGCCTCCTGCAGGCGGTACGGCGATGGTTAACGCAGTACCCCAGACACCTTGGCGATATTCCTGAACCTGATATGTCTGTAGTTGGCCTGCGTTACGGGCCACGATATACAAAACGCCATTTATTACGCGCAAGGCGGGCGAAGAAACCACATTGACCGACAGTTTTTTGGCCTGATCATTTTCGTAAAGCCAGAGAGCACCGTCTGGGTGATCGACGACGGCGACGATGACGTCGCCGTGCTCGTTCAGGCCGACGGCGGGCTTGCCTACGAAACTTACGCCCAGATCGGTGGCCGTATTCCAAATGGCTGGGGAGGGCGTGTTTGCAGCGCTATCTGGTTGGGCCGCCTGCGCGATCCGCAGCAAATGATTGTTTGCCCGGTCGCGCAGGTAGAGTTCGATCAGGCCGTGTGCATTACGTAGCGCCGCTAGCCCACCTAGCGCGATCGGTGCAGCGATCTCATTCCACGATGACCAGTGTTCTACATCTTCGGCAGCAATCTGCTGCACGGTAAAAAGCCTGCCCTCGACATCGGTCGCAAAGATGACCAGTCGACCGGCCGCGTCGGTTGTTATGGCAAGCTCGCTGGTGGCTTGATGCAGCACCGGCAATGGCTGCCAGGCTGCCCAGCGGTTTTCTGTGCTGGAAGCGGTCGCCCAATAGAGCAGCCCGTCGTTGGCAAGCCCAACCGCTGCTGTTTTCCCCTCTGACGTCACGGTAGGAAGGCGAGGAAATCGTGCCCCCACCATGGCTTGCCATCCTTGCCAGCTCTCATCAGGGTTTTGCTTGTTGGCCCAGATGATGCCCAGCGCGTCACGTGCCAGAAACCCGTTCGCCGCGTCCGGGTATGCAAATGAAGCGAGTGAATCGGGGGTGCGACCGCCTAGTGCGCTCCAGGTTTGCTTACGGCTGTTCCAGATATTGGCGGCGTCGTTAACTTCGCCTTTGGCCAGTATCAGTATGCCGCCTTCTGGGTCTGTAAAGAGTGCGGGTGTAATGTTGTGCCGCGATACATAGTAAGAGCGGCCGACCCACGATGCCTCGGGGCCAGCGGGCGCAATGCAATTCTGTGGATCTGGGCAGGCGTGGTAGTCTTTCCAGGCATAGCGGCGAAACGCTTCGGTCTTCTTGTTGATTTCCTTTTCATTCAGGTTGATTTGGCGTTCTTGCGTGGGGTAGTCGACATAGGCGACTTCCGCGTAGTTGCCATGGGCGAGCTTAATGGCGTCGCGAACCAGTCTGGCGCTTGCAATGTGATCGGGGTGGCCATGCCCAATACAGCGCCAGCACAGCTCGGTATAAGGGATGTTAATCGTGTCATCCAGGTGTCGTACCGTGGTGGGGCCGTAGCCCTGGATGATGCTGGCGATGGTGGCCACGAGGTCTGCCCGACTATACGTTTCATGGTAGGAGCCCAGCGTGTCGACCATATTGCCTGCTATGGATTCGGTCTGGCTCAATGGGGTCAGGCTGCCCCATCCCTTACCGAGCCAGGGGTCTTTCAGGCGCATATGTATAAGTTGCAGCTTTGGATCACCGGTCAGCGTGAAGCGCGTAAGGTGGTAAGCGCCTACAGCAACCGTATCCTGCGTCCATACATCAGGCTTGTTTGCCAGGTAGGCATAGGCGGCACGCACGCCGCGTTCGCGCGCCAGCATGTAGTCTTCGCCTGCCCGGCGTTCGCTGGCCGTCAGGTAAACCGTCAGCATGCATCCGCCCGCATCAATGTTGGCGGAAACATCGGGATTCATGAACAGCAGGTCGTCGTCCAGATGCGCGGCGAAGATCAGGTCTTTGCTGCCATTGCAATCGTGGATGGAGGGGGGTAGGGGCAGCGCGGTTGCCACATTAGCAAATAAAAACCCCATGCAGCCAAGTAATGCCAGGCGTATGGCAGTGGCAATGCGGACTGAAATCGAGGTCATTCGTGATAGCTTCGCTGTGTTGTTTTTGTTCTTGTATCCCTAATTTAACAAGTATAGCTAAGTGTCGTGTGGGTAAGGGCTAGGTGTTTGTACGATAGGCAGTTGCTGGCTCGCTCAACTGCGTCAGATCGATTTTCCATAATTAAAAGTAAGCATTACAGCGGCTGATGGCTTCGATTATTATTATTATTGGTAATTAGGAGGCCAGCGACTGCCTCAAATTAGGTCGATTCGACGCAGGCAAGATGCGGTACAGTTTCAGCGATCCGCTTGGCCTGCTGATATGCCAAGCGCGAATTGACATCAAGCGACGTGGTCCAGAAGTAGGTGCCGGCGGCGAGGCTGCCCATTAAACTGATGTTGCTCACTATTTTATCTTCCGCGTTTATCAAGCAACCGCTATCAAAGTCTAGGCGTACTCCCCCGTACGGATCGGGAACTGCTAAGCCTTGCAGTATCAACGAGCGCATTAAAGGTACGTCTGTCTGGCTGACGTTAGTTGAAAAGCTGGTCGCGTTGACGACATACTGCACTTGATGTGTCTGTACTTCACCCTGAGCGTCGTTTAGCGTGATGGTGTAACCGCCAGTATCTTTGCAAGGCTGGCAGTCGACGAATCCGGCCGCAATACGCAGCTGATTAGCATCAATATAGTGCTTGATCTTCAGGGCGTTTTTCATTGGAAAGGTTGCGCGACGAGCCATCCACAATGATCGCCACTTCGAATTGAATATCTGCTTTTCGCTTTCTGGCAGTAAGCGCCAAATGTGTTCGATTATTTCATTCAGCGAAATAGCAATATTTTGCCAGACCCGAGGTTTGCTGGTAGAAGCTGTAATTTCTTTATTGAGAATATCATGAGGGTGATCGCCCTGACCAAGCACATCCTCCCAATCGAGTTCGCCACCTGCAGCCACTAGGCGTTGTTGAATAAAGCTAAATGCGCTTTGCAATGTCAACGAACCACCTTGGTTGTCGGCTAATGACGTGATCTCTTGCAAGGTTGGGGCATTAACGGGAAATAAGCCGCTATTGATAGTGCGTACGGATGGAAGGCGGCCGTTGCGGGATACGGCTAATAGTGGTGTCTGATGGCCGTTCTCCTTAAGCGCAATGATGGCATCGATTGCACTCAGGCTAGTGCCAAGCACTGCTACTTTAGCGTTGTGCGGGATGTTGCGGGCCAGATCAATCGCGGGGTAAGGGGTGTTGAAGTAGCCAGGGCGACTTGTTAGCTCGGGGAAGGTAGTCGATGGGAGATTGCCGTTGCAGAGCACGGTACGTCTTGCCCGATATTGGCCCATGGGCGTGTCAAGCAGGGTGTCACTGTTTTCTGGAGCGAGGCTTATCCCACGAACGTCTGTGGGTATATGTTTAATTTCGATGCGCACACGTGCAGCGCGTTGCAGCAGCGTTGTCCATACTTCGGTTAAATAAAGTCCGAACAATGGCCGAGGCAAGAATGCGGCGGGATCTGTGTTGACTACGCCGTGCTGCTCCAAGAGCGTAGAGCTTTGGCTGTTGACCCATCTTAAAAAATGGCCGCGATCGTTTGCATAGGCAGACATCTTGCCCGCCGGGATATTCAGTAGATTGGTCGACAGATCTTCCGCATAAGGCCCACCAGGGCCCAATCGTTTCGATGGTTCAAAAACGAGTATGCGCCATGGTTGAGAATGTACCCGATTATCCAGAAGTTCAATGAGCTGGGCGAGAAACGATGTGGCGGTGGACCCGCCGCCCACCAGCGCAAGATCGACGTGTGGTTGCATTTGAATTTCCGTGATAGGTGCGTCACGCAGGACGACGCACCTATAGGTCGATAGGTAGGAGGATTATTTCAAGTCAGCGTTTTTTACTACGCTCGACCAAATCTCGACTTCATCCTTTAATGCCTTATCTGTGTCCGCTGGCGATGTGGGAACGGCATCGGCGCCTTGGCTCACCATGGCTTTCTGAATGCGAGGGACCTCGGCTGCCCGCTTCATAGCCTGCGAAAGTTGTTCGACAATGGCTTTGGGTGTGCCGCTAGGCGCAAGAAGCACGTAGCGCGTGCTGACGTCGAAATCATTAACGCCTTGCTCTTTCAAGGTCGGTACATCCGGCAAAGAGGCTGCTCGCTCTTTAGTCGTTACGCCGATGAAGCGCAGTTTTGGGTTATTAACATGCCCCATAAGGGTGGGCATCGTGTCAAACACCATATCCACTTGGCCGCCGATAAGGTCTGTTAGGGCGGGGCCGCTGCCCTTGTAGGGAACATGCAGCAACTTGGTGCCCGTAGCCAACTGAAATTTCTCTCCCACCATGTGTTGTGAAGATCCATAGCCCGCAGATCCAAAGCTTAGTTGGCCTTTCTCCTTTTTGGCTAATGCAATGAGCTCTTGGATGTTGTTCACAGGAAGATCACTGCGCACAACGACAGCTAGTGGTGTTGACGTAGCCATGGATACGCCGTCAAAAGCATCAGGAAATTTGTACTGCTGTTGCTTGGATGGCAATAGTGAGTTGATGGCGAGACTGCCAAGAGCACCCAGCAGAACGGTATAGCCATCGGGTTTGGAGTTTGCAACGAACTGGGCGCCGATTTCGCCGGCGGCTCCAGCCTTGTTTTCCACGACGATGGGTTGCTTTAGGATCTTGCCCAGTTCGTCGGCGTAGGCTCGTGCGGAGAAGTCCGTTGCGCCGCCAGGTGGATAAGGAACAATCATTTTGACCGGGCCATCTGGCCAAGTCGCTGCTGCAGCGATGGTGGTTGTTATAGCCAGCGCAACGCCAACCAATACGCGTGGAAGTGATTTCATCATACCAGTCTCCTTGAATTTCCTAATATATAGGATTAGAATTCTATTATTTGATTTTTCATGTTGATATATATAACATGTTTGACAGGCTGTATGGAATTGGAATTTATAACTAAATCACCTAGAATTCATTTCAGAGATCCTAAATAATAGGAAATAAGTGGATAAGACGTTATTGAAAGGCTTGATGGTTTTGGAAGCAATCAGTCATCTGGATGGCGAAGCCCTGACTCTCGAGCAGACCGCAGCCGCAGTGGGTCTAACGCGCAGCAATACACATCGCACGCTGCAGACGCTGACTCACGCCGGATACGTGCGACGTGACACTGCAACGGGTGCCTATCGTTGCACCCTCAAAATGTTCGAGTTGGGCGCGCGCCAGCTTGCTAATCTTGACGCGCGCAAACTCGCTCCGCCTTTTATGCGTGAATTGGCACGTTGCACTAACGAGACCGTGCATTTGTCGGTTTTGGATGGCTTAGATGTCGTCTATGTTGACAAAATCGATAGCCCGCAACCGTTACTGGCTTATTCCACAGTGGGGGGCAGAGCGCCGGCTTACGCTGTTGCTACAGGGAAAGCGCTGCTTGCGTTCCAGGCGCCGGATTATCTCGAGCTTTATGAAAGTGCCGTCCATAAACATACAGATGACACGCATGCTTCGTTACCCGCGCTTAGACAGGAGCTGGCCGATGTGGCCCGTATAGGCTATGCAATCAATCGTGGCGAATGGCGCCCGGGTATAGGGGGCGTTGCCGCTCCCGTTTTCAATGGCCTGGACAAGGTCGTAGCGGCATTGGGTATCTCAGGTCCGTTAGAGCGGCTCACAAATCAAAAAATGGCGGAATGTGCTCCTGCAGTGCTGCAGGCGGCTCAACAGCTTTCCGCTCATATGGGTTATCGCGGTGGCTACTTTGGCCTTGCACCGCAGGAGAAAAAATGAATCAAGAATCTACGTTGAAAGGTGTTCGAGTAATCGAAATCTGCAATGTTGCCGCTGGCCCGTTTTGCGGTGTGCTGCTGGCCGACATGGGGGCGGATGTCGTTAAAATCGAACAGCCTGGCACAGGTGATACTTTGCGAAGCTGGTCTCCCATCACTGATGGCTACAGCGAAAACTTTGCTTCACTTAACCGTAATAAGCGGTCAGTGACATTGAACCTTAAAGATGCGACAGATCGACAAGTGGCCGCTGATCTCGTCTCGCAAGCGGATGTATTAATAGAAAACAATAGGCCAGGCGTCATGGATCGTCTCGGCCTGGGGTACGCAGCTATGCGTGAACTGAATCCGCGTCTGGTGTATTGCTCCATTTCGGCTTACGGTCAAAGCGGTCCTCGTAGCCAGGAGGGGGGGTTTGATTTGACTCTCCAGGCGATGAGTGGGCTGATGAGTGTGACGGGCGAATCCAATGGCATGCCCGTCAAATGTGGTGTACCCGTGTGTGATTTCACAGCAGGTCTTTACGCGGCGTTTTCCATTGCTACGGCGCTGAGAAAGGCTGAACAGGAAGGTCAGGGTACACATATCGATGTGTCCATGTTGGGTGCGACCTTGGGTATTGCTGCACTGCAGACGTCGCAGTATTTTGGTACTGGGGTTGATCCTGTGAAGCTGGGTTCAGCTCATCCGCGTAACGCACCTTACCAAGTATTCTGCTGCAAAGATGGCTACTTCGGCATGGCGGCTGGAAATAATTCGCTGTGGAAATCGGTCTGCATCGTCGTCGGCCGTGAAGATCTATTCCAGGACTCGCGTTTCCTCAGCACGACAGACCGCGCTAAAAATCAAGATGCGCTACGGCAGATTCTGGAAGCAATCTTCGCGCAGACAGATGCGGAAACCTGGTTGGCGCGCTTTCGCGAAGCGGGTGTTCCCTGTGCGCCTATCAACAACTATTCTGATGTGTTGGTCGATCCTCAAGTGGATCACATGGAGTGGGTGCAGGAACTAGAGCTTCCCAATGGGGCTCGTACTCGCACCTTCGTGTCGCCCGTACGCTTCGATGCGCGCACAGCAGGCGTTATGCGTCGTCCCCCAGAACTTGGTGAGCATAATGAGGAGATTATCGCTGAACTTCGCAACGCACAGGTGACGGAGTAATCGGCCATGTCAGATCAGCTCATCATAGATCGCCAGTTGAACTGCTGGACTTTCACTTTGAATCGCGCCGAAAAGCGCAATGCGCTGTCTTTAGAATTGGTCGAGGCCTTGATAACGGGTGTGGATGCCGCACATGCCGAAAACATCTCTCTTCTTGTGTTTCAAGGCGCTGGGAAAAACCTCAGTGCTGGCTTCGACTTTACTGGCTATGAAGAGCAAAGTGAAGGAGACTTGGTTCTGCGCATGATTCGTATCGAGACCCTACTGCAAAGCGTCGCATCTTCGTCCAGCCTGACTGTTGCGCTGGCACAAGGTCGAAATTTTGGTGCGGGTGTTGATTTGTTTGCTGCCTGCAAGCTGCGTTATTGCACGCCCGGCGCCAGCTTTCGCATGCCGGGCTTGAAGTTTGGTCTGGTGTTGGGGTCTCGGCGCTTCCGCAATATTGTCGGTGCCGGTCGCGCGCTTTCAATACTGGGCAGCGCGCGTAGCTTCGATGCGCACGAAGCGCTGGATATTGGCTTTGTGGATGAAGCAACACCGGAAAGCGATTGGCCCTTACTACTTGATCAGGCGATGCAGATCGCTCAGGCATTAGATGCGGCCACGCGTGCAAACTTATACCAAGCGTTAGATGTGAACACTGCGCATGTGGATATGGCCGAATTGGCCCGTTCAGCATCGCAACCAGGATTTAAAGCGCGTATTAGGCAATATCTGGGCGAGTGATACGCCCAAAGGAGAAAATTATGTCATCTGGATTCAATCAGCAAGAAAAGCGCATGTCAATCCAAGATCTGACGGCGCTGATCCCCGACGGGGCTTCAGTTGCGCTTGGCGGCAGCTTTCTGCATCGCGGGCCATTTGCTTTTGTGCGTGAACTAGTTAGGCAGAAAAAGGCCAACCTCGAAATTATCAAGCAATCGCCTGGTTACGATATAGACTTGCTATGTCGTGCTGGTGTTGCCAAGCGTGCTCGTACAGGCATAGTGGCAATGGAAGGAAATTTCGGCTTGGCGCCCAATTATCGTAAAGCTATTGAACAGGGCGAACTTGAGCTGGAAGAACATGCTTGTGCGACATTGACAGCTGGTCTTCGCGCAGCGGCCTTTGGCATTCCTTTCCAGCCCTGTGCGGGCATACACGGAAGCCATCTGGTTGAGATCAATGACTGGAAACAATTGGAAGACCCTTATGGCAAGGGTGATCCAGTTTGGGTCATTCCCGCGATACAACCTGATTTTGCGGTGATTCATGCTAACGAAGTGGACAAGCAAGGCAACGTTCGCGTGTTGGGCACCGCGCATTGGGATCACATCATGAGCCGTGCTGCCAAGAGTGTTCTAGTTGTGGCAGAACGCTTGGTGGATTCTGAGATATTCGAAGCTCAACCAGAAGTGACGCTCATTCCGTATTTTATGGTCCAAGCCTATGCCATTGTGCCGCAGGGGGCCTGGCCAGGGTCTTGTTGGCCTCAATACGAAATAGATTATCCGGCAGTGGAACGATACCTTGAAAACGGCTCAGATGCGCTGCAGGCACATCTTAATGCTGCACCCGAAGTTATGCAGGAGCATGTTGAATGAACACGAACTGGACACCTTTCTCCTATATTGTCACGAATTTGGCGCGGTTCATTCGGCCAAACGAGATCACTTTCAGTGGTGTGAACTCCACCATACCCATGCTGGCCTGCTTGATGGCAAAAGAGGCATACGACTGGGATTTCGTCTACATAAACGTGGCAGGTGGAGTGAACCCTCGTCCATCTAAAATCCCCATTTCTAGTTCTGATCCCGTGCTGGCAGAGCACACTGCGTCCATTTTTGCAAACGAAGATTTCTACGATTTATGTTGTCGGGGGCGCATGGACCTTACCTTTCTGGGCGCCGCACAGATTGACGGGGAAGGCAATGCCAACAACTCTTGCATTGGCGATTGGCGCCAGCCAAAGGTGCGTTTGCCAGGAGGAGGCGGTGGGGCTGTTATGTTGCCCACGGCCAAACGTGCTTGTACCTGGCGTACTGAGCATTCCCGCCGTACCTTTGTAGAGAAGCTGCACTTTCGGACATCTTGGGGTGGCTTTCATGGCGTTGTCACGCCTATTGCCGTATTCATCAAAAAGAATGATCGCCTAGCGTTGCAATCGTGGCATCCGGAGTCCAGTCTTGAGGAAGTCAAGGAGCGTACAGGTTTCGAGTTCGATTATGAGGGAGCGGTACCAACCGAATTGCCCAGTGATCGCGAAATCCAGGCTTTGACTGAACTGGATCCAGATCTGGTATTTGAGCGCGATGCAGCGGTTAGTTTGCGATAGGAATATGACATGACGCCAAACACCAGTCTACTGGATACTTACGCGCACTTGTGGCGCTCCCCCGAATGGGCCGAACGCGTGGCGCTAGTGGACTGTGCAAGCACGGCTACTGTGGCTTATGGCGCTTTATATGAAATGGTCGCCAGCATAGCGGGTGGTTTGCGTCGGTCAGGCGTACAACCGCAGCAACGTGTGGCGGTGGCTATGGAACGCTCACTGAACAGCGTAATTGCCATCTTGGGCGTTATGGCCGCTGGAGCCTGCCCTTGCCCGTTGGAACCACGCCTGAGTACGCAGGAAGTACAAGACAGGCTGCAGTCCGTCGGCATTACAACGGTATTAGCTGACGCTGCTCATCTTGTACGTTTCAACGAGATCCCCGGGTGCGCCGTGTTGAATGTAGATGCGTTGCAAGAAGCTGCGAAATACTGGAGCAAGGATATACGCGCAGAAGACCCCGGTCTGTTGTTATTTACGTCCGGCAGCACTGGTAGGCCTAAGGGGGTTCTGCAAAGCCATAAAGGTTTGCTGAATAATGCAAAAGGCGTGATCCCTGCGACGGGGCTTTCATCGCAAGATAAGCTTTTGCATGTAATGCCCTTGCATCACACCAATGGCTTAAATAATCAGATCTTTACCCCGTTGTTGGTCGGCGCGCAGGTGGTATTGGGCGAGCGCTTCCGCGCGACAGATATGCCTGCTTTGATGGATAAGCATCGTCCGTCCATTATTACTGGCGTACCGACGATGTATTCCCGGATGCTTAGCTTAGATTTCACCGATGAAAGTTTGGCTGCCCTGCGGTTCGCCCGTTGTGGGTCTGCTCCCATCACTGAAACACTGCACGCCAAGATCGAAAGCCTTCTTCAGTGCGAGCTTGTTGTGTCCTACGGGTTGTCAGAGGCTACATGCACTTCGACCATTAACCCGCCCGGGAAGCGCAAGGTTGGCTCCATAGGTCAAGCGTTGGCATTTCAGAAGGTGTTTTTGCGCGGGAGCGATGGCCGAGAAATTACGGAAACTGACGTCGATGGTGAGATCTGCATTGAGGGCGACAGCCTGATGCTGGGATATCTGGGGACGAAGGAGGACGGAGTGTTGGAAGCTGCATCCGCTACCTTGCATAGCGGCGACTTAGCTCGCATGGACGATGAGGGCTACTTCTACATTACAGGTCGATTGAAGGATGTCATTATCCGCGGAGGTGAAAATATTTCACCAGCTTTGATCGAACAGGCGATTAGTAGCAGCCCTGATGTGAATAATTGCTGCGTGGTGGCACGGCCCGATCAAGACTTGGGCGAAGTACCTGTCGCCTTCGTCGTTCCGACCGACGCCAACCGTAAAGATAAGGTGGCCATCCAGAATCTCGTAAGCGACAGACTGTCGCGTATTTATCGCTTGGAAGATGTGATTTTTGTAGAGTCGCTGCCTGAGAATTCCGTCGGAAAAATCGATCGTAAAGCGCTGGAACGATCATTGATTGGGTGAACGTGCCATAAATAGGCGTTCAAAGGCTATACCTGCTCGTATATTGGGAAAACTATCAATCGTTACGGTTCATCTTAAACAGCAATATACGGGTTAATGCCCGGTCGTATCCCTTTTTCAAGTAGGGCAAAATATTCAGGATTTATGCCAGTTCGCTATGTCAGTTAAATGGTAGGCGTAGATGGTGTTATTTAAGGTGCTGAATAAATCTGTGCCAGCCGTTTACGATTAGGAGTTGGCGGTGAGTCGGTTTGCTATTATGTTCTGAGTAGACTCACGCGAGCTGGCAAGTAAAGAATATTCAACTACTTTGTCTACGAAAATACGAGCACCTTGTTCATGTGATTTTTGCTCTGAGGCTTGTTCTGAGCTCGTGTTGTTGTGACCGTTTTACTGCAGTCCGATAAATTATAAAAGAGTTAATTGCGTTGCAGAGTTCGTGGGGGGGATTACATGCTTATCGTTGCCGGCATTGCACTTGCTCGACCGTGCCCGAAAGCAGCCATTAGATTGAAAACATAATAATTTAGCTAGCGGCTAGTAACAACTGGTGCAATCTAAATCACCTGCCGCCTGCCCAACAAAGGAGATCACCAATGAAGCTATCGTATGTCACAAAGATGATTTGCGGCGCTAGTTGCGCCTTATTGCTTAGCACAGGTAGCGCTATGGCGCAGGAGAAAAATGTTATCCGTATTGGCATGACGATTTCCTCAACTGGAAACTTTGCCTTGGCTTCGCAATCGGGCGTACGCGGGGTGGAAGTATGGGTTGATGAGGTCAATAGCCGCGGTGGTCTTGATCTGGATGGAAAGAAGTACAAAATTGAACTCATTCAGCGTGATGACCGGAGTGATAAGCAGATGGTGTCGCGAGTGTACGAAACCCTCATTACAGACGATAAGGTCGACTTCCTGTTCTCTCCCTTCGGATCCACCCTGACGGCTGCGGCTGCCACCATCACAGAGAGGATGAACAAGCTACTGGTTATCTGGTCGGCTTCCAACGATAAACTTTACGAGCAGGGATTTAAGAATATATTCTCG
This sequence comes from Alcaligenaceae bacterium, assembly GCA_013416395.1. Taxonomy (GTDB): domain Bacteria; phylum Pseudomonadota; class Gammaproteobacteria; order Burkholderiales; family Burkholderiaceae_B; genus Allopusillimonas. The sequence continues at coordinate 19,636 of JACCEP010000013.1, read as the reverse complement.
GCCACTCAAGAGCCAGCATCGCATCAGCCGCGCCCAAGTCTTGAGCTTGCCGCGCATCTGGGTCATAAAAAAATAGCGATCATGTACTCCGATGAGCCGTTTACAACGGCTTTTGGTGAGAATGCCAAGGAGATTGCTGAAAAAAACAAGCTGGAAGTGGTCATGTTCGATAAGTATCCTAAAGGCCAAAAGGACTTCAGCACCATTATTCAAAAAGCCAAAGCGCTGGGCGCCGATGTTTTCTATCCGACCTCGTATGAGGGCGATCTAATGAGCATGGCCAAGCAGTTGCGCCAGTTGAATATTAGCTTCCCGATGACGTATATGTTTTATTCAACAACGCCGCAATTTCAGACTGTTGGCAAAGATGCGGATTACGTCTTTGGATCGACTAACTACCACTCAAGTCTAAATTGGAAAGTGAACGCCGGATACGACAGAGATCAGTTTCTGGCCGCCTACAATCGTATACACCCGAAGGCCGCCTATGAGCCTGACTTCCAGACCATGTTGGCATACAGTGCAGGCCCGATCGTAGAGGCAATGATTCAAAAGGCTGGGACATTTACCGATGCCGCTGCGATGAAGAAGGCCGCAGTTGAGCTCTCAGGCAAGCTGACCTTGGCGGCAGGCCCATATGCCATCGATGAGACGGGCAAACAATTGGAAATGGCGTGGGCTGTTTTGCAACAACAACCGGGCAAAGGATATGTAGCCGTATGGCCTGAAGCCGTTGCCAATGAGAAGGCGATTGACCCGGCGCCAGCATGGAACGCTCGCAAGTAAACATGGTTGTGCCAGGCCTGCGCAGTTCCGCTGGAAGCGCGCAGGCTGGTTCTTGCTTTCGCTGTAATGAGTCTGAGAGAAATGCAAAAAAACATCGCCTTTTCCAGCTTGGCCGATTTAATGGCTGGCCTACAAAATAAAGACTATTCGTGTGTTGAATTAACGCAGATCTATCTGGATCGTATCGCCCGTTACGATGAAAAGGCGCACGCCTATGTGCACGTATACGCAGAAGCTGCGTTGTTGCAAGCGAAGGCTGCCGATCTGCAACGGCTTAGCGGTTTGCCTCTTCCGGCACTTCATGGCTTACCTATTGCACTGAAAGATTTGGCCGAAATTGCCGGGCAAATAACCACGGCGGGTTCGCAGCCTTGGGCTACGCGCACCAGTAAAGTTACCAGTTCTCTATTCGATCGCCTGCAGGCAGCCGGCATGATCATTTTGGGGAAAACGCATATGGTTGAGTTCGCCCTGGGCGGATGGGGTACCAATATGCACATGGGCACACCACGCAACCCCTGGGACTGGGATTCCTGCCACCGTGTGCCTGGGGGCTCCAGCAGCGGTTCGGGTGTTGCTGTTGCTGCCGGTCTCGTTCCTGCCGCCATTGGCTCCGATACGGGTGGGTCGATACGAATACCTGCTGGGTTCAACGGGCTGACGGGGCTAAAAACGACGCAAGGCCTTATTAGCATGTACGGGCATATGCCGATGTCGCCAAGTTTCGACACCATTGGCACACTGACGCGTACCGCGCACGACGCCGCTCTGCTAACCAGTGCGTTGGTCGGGTTTGACGAGCGTGATTCGCTTACACATGGGCGTGCTTCATATGTCATCGACATTAACCCGCAGACGTCAATCAAGGGGCTCCGCGTGGCGGTTATGCCGCCATCGCAGTACCCGTCGCCCATAACGGATGAAATACAGAATGCGACTGATGAAGCCGTTCGCACGCTTGAATCACTGGGTGCCCACATTATTGATCGTGTGCAAGTACCCTGGAACTTTGCTGAGCTGTTCCAGCACTGGAGCATTATTGCCGCCGCCGAGGCGTATCAGGTTCACGCCGACTATATTGAAGATCCAGCGTTGGCGTTTGATTCTTGGGTGCAAAAGCGGATTGTCAAAGGCAAGGAAGTCGACGCGAATACCTATTTGCTTGCCATGGAAAATCGCCGCCAAACCATTGCGAAATTCACCCGTTGGATGGAGTCCTTCGACGTATTGCTGACACCTACGTTACCCATTGTCGCGTGCGCCGTCAAAGAGGTGGATGAAGAATCCTCACCGGCGGTCTTCACCCGCACCGTCAATTATCTGGATGCCTGTGCGTTATCATTGCCAGCAGGGTTTTCCAAAGAAGGCTTGCCAATCGGCGTACAGCTCATCGCCAAGCCCTGGCACGAAAACCTTTTACTTCGGACGGGGCGCACTTTTCAATCGGCTACTGACTGGCACCTGCGCACACCTCCGAGTTTGCGAGAATCGTCATGAGTCAAACCGCACTGAACACGGAGCTTCAGAATATTCATACCAATAATTCGAAGACGTGGCTAGCTGGCGGGTTTTTTCTTTTTCTCGCGCTGATATTTTTATTTACCCCGCAGGTAACGAGTAACTTCTCATTCGCCTTCTACGCAATGTTCTGGATCATTATGGCAAGTGCATTGAACATTATGGTCGGGTTTACTGGCTATATGCCTTTCGGCTATGTGGCGTTTTACGGTATAGGTTCTTACGCAACCGCCGTGTGTTTCAAGACGTTTGAGTTTCCGATTGCCTTCAGTATCGGTGCCAGCGGCCTGGCAGCTGTGTTGTTGTCTTTGCTGTTTTCACCCATTCTGAAACTGCGTAGCGCGTATTTTGCCATTGTTAGCCTGGCGCTGGCTGTCGTGTGTCGTCTGGTCATATCTAACTTGCCCAGCTCGTTTGCGGGAGGTGGTCAAGGCATGATTCTGGCCAGTTCGAACAACCCTCTGCAAAGCTATTACGCCCTTCTGGTTTTATTTACCGTCACGTTGATCTTTGTCTTGTGGCTTAGCCAGTCTCGCTTGGGGAAAATGCTTAAAGCGATCCGGGACGATGCTGAAGCGGCATCGGTGATGGGTATAAACGTACCACGCGTGCGTCTTAAGGCCTGGATAGTAACGGCGCTATTTTCGGGGTTGGCGGGTGGGATTGAGGCCTGGTACACAAACGTGGTCGACCCCGAAGCATCGTTCGCCATTCTAATTAGTGCCAAAAGTATTGTTTACGCAATGGCGGGTGGTTTTGGCACGATTATCGGCCCCGTGCTGGGCACTTTGGTACTGCTAAGTATCGACGACCTTATTTGGATGCGCTTTCCTTTGGTGAATATGTTGCTATTGGGCTTGGTCATCATGGCGTTGATTTTGTTCTTGCCGCGCGGCATTGTCGGAAGTTTTCTCAGACGAAAACCCGAGTGGCGGCGCTATGTTGCATAGATTGCAAATAACCATATTGCCAGGAACACCTGTGTACGAGGAATTTGTATGTTGACGCTTACGATGCAGGCGCTGGTCAACGGTCTGATTGTCGGGTTCGTATATGGTCTTATAGGGGTTGGCCTAAATATAATTTTCGGCGTGCTGCGCGTTGTGAACTTTTCGCATGGCGAGTTCGTTATTCTTGGCTCGTACTTCGCATATGTTGCCATGCATTTTTTAAATATCAATCCTTTGCTTGCGGTGCCTTTGTCGTTAATCGTTTTTACGGTACTGGGTTATGGACTTTACTATTTGCTGATCGCCCGACTAGCCACATCGGATGATCCAGAGACTGCTTCACTGCTGATGACGTATGGCTTGTCAATCGCCATGGGCGCGAGCATGCTGCTCATTTTCGACGCAGAATCCCGCTCACTTGATTTTTCAATCGAACCCGCGTTCGTGATGATGGGGCCACTAGTTATTCCGACTTTGCGCATTGTGTCGCTGCTTATTGTTCTATTGCTGGTAGTCGCACTTTTCTGGCTTCAGTACCGTACTTTCACCGGTAAAGCATTACGCGCCATCACAATGAATCGCGACGCGGTACAGATCGTGGGTGTCGACGTCCACAAGTTATCGGCCATCGCATTCGGTCTTGGCCTGGGCTTGGCGGCTGTGGCGGGCGTGTTGACGGCATTAATTTTCCCGGCGTTTTCGCCATTTTCAGGTGCTGACTATACCTTGATCGGATTCATCCTGATTGTCTTGGGAGGTTTAGGCCATCCTGTTGGTGCGCTCGTGGCATCGATTTTATTTGGCATGACTGAGCAAGTTTCAGCCGTGTATTTCAATTCGTCCATCGCGCTTATTATTGGCTTCATGATGATTGTAGTGGTCATCTATGTGCGACCCAGCGGCCTGTTCGGCCGGGCTGCTCAACGGTAAGGGCTGAATCAATGTTGCAACTGCTCGACATCAAGAAAAGCTTCAGGGGTGTGCAGGCGCTAAAAGGCGTATCGTTGTCGGTTCGCGATCGGTCGATCGTTGGCATTATTGGAATGAATGGTTCGGGGAAGACTACGCTACTCAATTGCGTTAATGGCCTGTACACGACTGATAGCGGGGAGATCGTCTTTGACGGTAAGTCATTGATAGGGTTGACGCCTAATCGGGTTGCCGCCATGGGCATCGGCCGTACCTTTCAAGTACCCAAGGTTTTTTCCAAATTAACCTTGCTGGACAATCTTGAAATACCTCAGATTCCGCTAAACGTACCCCCTGTCGAAGCTCACAGGCGCAGTAGCGAGTGGCTGAAGAAAGTGGCTTTGCACACTCTCGCCCATAACTATGCCGAAGAACTGTCGGGCGGCCAGCAAAAACTGCTTGAGCTAGCACGTATCATGGTGGCGCGCCCCAAATTGATCCTGCTTGATGAGCCATTTGCAGGTGTCAACCCCGAGCTTGCATTGCTAATGATCGAAGTTATTCAGTCCATTCCCAAAGAGCACGAGTGCTCGGTGGTGCTGGTATCGCACGACCTGACATCGGTATATCGGTTGTCTGACCATATTTTCGTGCTAAATGAGGGCCAGGTTCTGTGCGAAGGTGATGCTGAAATGATAAGAAACAACCCAGCGGTCGTTGAAGCCTATCTCGGAGCCGACTGATGAATCCGATCCGCATGGCCATGTCTAATATAACGGTTGCTTACCACGGCGACATCACGATCTTAAAGGACGTTGATATCCAGGCTAGGCGCGGCGAAGTCACGGGGATCATTGGCCCCAACGGAGCAGGCAAGTCGACTGTTTTGAAATCTCTGTTTGGGTTTTTACGCCCACACAAGGGTGGCGTTATTATGCTCGACAATCAGGATATCACTCAGCTTCAGCCACATCAGCGGGCGAGACACGGCGTGGCATTCGTTCCGCAGAATCGAAGCGTTTTTGGAGATTTGTCGGTCGAGGATAACCTATTGCTGGGTTGCTGGCCTTTCAAGTCTGACAAACTGCGTATTGCGTCCGCACTTGAGCAGGTGTATGCACGTTTTCCCATTCTTCGCGAAAAGCGCAAAGACATGGCATCAAGTATGAGCGGAGGGCAGCAACGCTTTCTGGAGTTAGCGCGAGCGCTGCTCTTAGACCCTAAAGTGATTTTGCTGGACGAACCTACAGCCATGATCGCCCCGAAGCTATCCAAAGAGATATATCGATTAATTAGACAGCTGGCCGACGAAGGCATGACGATTATTCTTGTCGATCAGAACGTGCGTCAATGCATCAATGTTTCGGACCATGTTTATATTCTGGAACTCGGTAGAAACAAAGCTGAAGGTCGCGGCGAGGAGTTCCACGGCGCTACGGCATTGCAAGAGATGGTAGCAACTTGGATGGACTACAAGATCGACTAAGCTCGCCATAGCTGATTTGTTCTACAACACGATTGGTACAAAACAAACCACCCAAACTAAAACACACTTTCAACCTCCGCCTGCCGAAGCATTTCATGCAGCGCAGTCTGGGTTTTATGCTTGCCTGCAAACTTGCACTCTTCGTCGTTGGCATGTGCTTCTGAGCATCCTGCCAGCAACGGGCAGCGCTTGAAGAGTTCGCTAATCCAGTCGACAAACACGCGCACTTTTGGCGACAAATGTTTGCTGTGCAAATAGACCACAGAAATCGGCATTGAGGGCGGCTTAAGGTGTGTAAGTACCTCGCGCAGTGCGCCTGATTCCAAATGTTGGGCGACCATGTAATGCCCAGGCTGGATGAGGCCGAACCCCTTCAGGCCGCATGTAACATAGGCTTCGGCGTCGTTGACCGACATGACTCCCTTGACGGCGACATCGGTTGCGCGTCCGTCCATCATGAAGCTCCAGTCGATAATTCGCCCGGTGCGACCCGAAAAATAATGAACAGCCCTGTGGTCAGCCAGCGATTCGACGGAATGCGGCTCGCCATACTTTTCGAGGTAGGCAGGCGCAGCGCAGGTAACGCCTTCAAAAGTGCCAATACGTTTGGCCACCAGAGAGGAGTCTTCAAGTTCTCCGACCCGTATTACGCAATCTACGGCCTCTTGTACGAGGTCTACGGGCCGGTCACTCATGCCCAGTGCGAGTTCGATATCTGGATAAAGCGTGTGAAACTCACAGAGCGCGGGTACAAGAATGAGGCGGCCTATCGAAGGCGGAACATCGATGCGCAGACGCCCGCGCGGGATGCGGTTGCCATCCAGAAAAAGTGACTCTGCATCCTCAAGATCGGCCAGTATCTGTCGACAGCGTTCGTAATAGGACGCGCCGTCAGGTGTGAGGCTAACCCGGCGCGTGGTGCGGTTGAGCAATCGTACCCGAAGTGATTTTTCAAGACTTTGAATAGTGGTGGTGACGGTTGAGCGTGGCAAACCCAGATTGTCGGCAGCCAGTGTGAAGCTATTGGCGTCGGCGACGTGGGTAAATACCTGCATGGCCTGGAAACGATCCATGAACTTCTCCTGGGTCCGGCTAAGCGTGTGAAGTGATTGTTCGTAAAACGGGAACAGTGTTCCCGTAAAAACGATATTTATCTGTTTTTGCAAAGAATCAATAATACAACTCTTCTCCGCCTCGGCATACACGTGATCGTGTTTTGAATTGCAACTGACGCGCTTACGCATGTCGTCGCAGCTTCATTGTCGAGTGCTCTTTTCCTTACAAGGACGCAAGATGTTTCCGATTCGCCAACGCTATTTGGTGCCGCTGGGCTTGTTGGCCGCGGCACTGTTCGCCATCACCATTTATCGGGCGAATGCAGGTGTCACCCAAAACACACCCGCCGACCAGCCCCTCGCCGCCGTGGTCGATGTTGCCGTTGTTCACAGCAAAGCCATCGTCGATTGGCACGCCTATTCAGGGCGTCTGGAAGCCGTAGAACACGTGCAGATACGTCCGCAGGTATCGGGTGCGATCACGGCGCTGCATTTCGCAGACGGGGGCCTGGTGCACAAAGGCGATGAGCTGTTTACGATTGATCCACGTCCTTACGAGGCCAGTGTGAATCAGGCCACCGCACGGTTCGCAGCCGCCCAGGCGCGCGCGGCGTTTACCGCCTCCGAGTTGCAGCGAGGCAAACGCCTGCTGGCCGCCAATGCCATTGCCAGCCGTGATGTGGATGAAAAGCGCAATGCTGCGCGCGTTGCCAAAGCCGAAGAGGCCTCGGCGGCGGCGGCACTGCAGGCCGCTCAGCTCGATCTTGAACATACGCGTGTGGTTGCGCCTATTTCGGGACGCGCGTCACGCGCTGAAGTGACGCTGGGCAACGTAGTGCAGGCGGGCCCGGGTGCACCGGTGCTTACCTCTTTGGTGTCGGTGGATAAGGTGTATGCCTCGTTCGACATGGACGAGCAAAGCTTTTTGCGTTTCTTGAACAAGGCCAGGCTGGATCCGCAGGCAATCATGCCAGTGGAACTGGGCCTGGGTGACGATCAAGCTTACCCAAGACAAGGGCATGTCGTCTCCATCGACAACCATCTGGATACCGCGTCAGGAACGATACGGGTTCGCGCGGTATTTGATAACGCCGACGGCGCGCTGCTGCCTGGCTTGTACGCACGAGTCAGGCTTAGCACGCGCACAGCCCGTCAGGCTGTGCTTGTTGATGAGAAGGCAATTGGAACAGACCAGAGCAAGCGTTATGTATTGGTGGTCGATGCCAAGAGCCACGTCAATTACCGCGAGGTAACCCTGGGCCCTGTGCGCGACGGATCAAGAATCGTTGAGTCCGGCCTTGCCGAAGGCGAACGCATCGTCGTAGGTGGCTTGCAGCGCGTTCGGCCCGGCGACTCTGTGCAGGCGCGCGTGGCAGTGGGCGATGCCAAGCCCGACGTCGCAATGCGCTCCCCGGCGTCCTCCAAGGTGGGTCAAGCGCAGTCGCCCGCTACCGAGAGTGCATCTCCCGCCTCATCTTCCCGTTCCTGAGCCAGACCATCCATGAATATTTCCAAGTTCTTTATTGACCGACCCATTTTTGCTGGGGTCTTGTCTGTGCTTATTGTGCTGGCTGGCGCGCTGGCACTCTTTCAGCTGCCTATCTCTGAATATCCTGAGGTCGTGCCTCCGTCGGTGGTTGTTCGCGCCCAGTATCCAGGCGCCAACCCCAAAGTCATTGCGGAAACCGTGGCCGCGCCGCTGGAGGAGGCCATTAATGGTGTTGAGAACATGTTGTACATGCAGTCTCAGGCCAATAGTGACGGCAATCTTGCCGTAACCGTTAACTTTAACCTCGGCATGGACCCGGACAAGGCACAGCAACTGGTGCAAAACCGGGTTTCTCAGGCCTTGCCGCGCTTGCCTGAAGACGTGCAGCGCCTGGGTGTAACAACCATAAAGACGTCCCCAGCGCTGGCCATGGTGGTGCATCTGGTGTCGCCTGATAATCACTACGATGCCACGTATTTACGCAATTATGCTGTGCTGAACGTCAAGGACAGGCTGGCCCGCATACCTGGCGTGGGCGAGGTGCAGGTATGGGGAGCAGGCGATTACTCCATGCGGGTCTGGCTGGATCCCGCAAAAATGGCGCAGCGTGGTTTGACTGCCAGCGATGCTGTCGCAGCCATCCGCGAACAGAATGTGCAGGTGGCAGCGGGGGTAATCGGCGCTTCGCCGACGGCGTCTGAGGTGGCCACACAGTTTTCGGTTAACGCGCGTGGCCGCCTGCAGACCGAGGACGAGTTTGCCGACATTATTCTCAAAACCTCTGCTGATGGCGGTGTGACTCGGCTGGGCGATGTTGCTCGCATTGAGTTGGCCGCTTCCGAGTACGGCCTGCGCTCATTGCTGGACAATCAACCTGCAGTTGGGTTGGCCATTATGCAGTCTCCGGGCGCCAATGTGCTTGACGTGTCGGATCAGGTTCGGGCAGCGATGAAAGAGTTGTCTGCAGATTTTCCGGCTTCGCTGGAAAGCCGGATCGCTTACGATCCGACGCAGTTTGTGCGGGCCAGCATTACGGCAGTCGTCAAGACCTTGCTCGAGGCGATTGCGCTGGTGGTCCTCGTCGTGATTGTTTTTCTGCAAACCTGGCGGGCGTCGATTATTCCTTTGCTGGCCGTGCCTGTGTCCATCATAGGCACATTTTCTTTGATGCTGTTTTTTGGCTACACCATTAATGCGCTATCGCTGTTTGGGCTGGTTCTGGCGATTGGTATTGTGGTCGACGATGCCATTGTGGTGGTCGAGAATGTAGAGCGAAATATTGAAGAAGGCCATAACCCTCGCGAGGCGACGTATCGCGCCATGCAAGAGGTCAGTGGCCCCATTATTGCTATTGCGCTGACCCTTGTGGCGGTGTTTGTACCCCTGGCCTTCCTGACGGGGCTAAGCGGGCAATTCTTCAAGCAGTTCGCCGTCACAATTGCCATTTCTACGGTGATCTCTGCGATCAATTCCTTGACCCTATCGCCTGCGCTTGCCGCCTTGCTGCTAAAAGGCCGTGACGAGAAGCCTGACTGGCTGACACGCGGGATGCATCGTTTATTTGGTGGCTTTTTCAAACGCTTTAATCGTTTTTTCCACAGTTCGTCAGATCGCTATGCCAAAGGCGTGTCTGGCGTAATTCGCCGCAAGGCTTCGTCGTTGGGCGTGTATGTGTTGCTGCTGGCCATGACGCTGGGGGTTTCTTACATGGTGCCCGGTGGCTTTGTGCCCGCCCAGGACAAGCAGTATTTAATCAGTTTTGCCCAATTGCCAAGTGGCGCTTCACTGGATCGCACTGAAAAGGTGATCCGCCAGATGAGCCAGATTGCGCTGGATGAGCCGGGTGTTGCAAGTTCGATCGCTTTTCCTGGCCTGTCCATAAATGGTTTCACCAACAGTTCGAGCGCTGGCATTATTTTTGTAACGTTGGATTCGTTTGAAGCCCGCAAGCATGCCGGGCTTTCGGCAGACCATATCGCCGCCGCGCTCAACGCCAAGTTTTCCGAAATCGACGGCTCTTACATTGCGGTGTTTCCACCGCCGCCGGTGATGGGGCTGGGCACGGTTGGCGGGTTCAAGCTGCAGATTGAAGACCATGGGGCGTTGGGCTATGCAGAACTGGACAAGGCAGCCAAGGCATTTTTGGCCGAGGCGGCGAAAACCCCTGAGCTTGGCCCTGCGTTTTCCAGCTATCAGATTAATGTTCCACAACTGGACGTTGACCTTGATCGCATAAAGGCCAAGCAACTGGGCGTGCCCATTAACAATGTGTTCGATACGATGCAGATTTATTTGGGATCGCTGTACGTAAATGATTTCAACCGCTTCGGACGCGTGTTTCAGGTGCGTGCCCAGGCCGACGCGCCATTTCGCTCCCAGCCTGAAGATATCCTGCGACTGGAAACCCGCAACAACAATGGCCAGATGGTGCCGTTGTCTTCGCTGATACAGGTGTCGCCGGGCTTTGGGCCGGAAATGGTGGTGCGCTACAACGGCTACACCGCCGCTGACATCAACAGCGGGCCTGCACCGGGTTTCTCGTCGGATCAGGCCCAGCAGGCAGCAGAACGTGTTGCCGCAAAAGTGTTGCCGCGCGGTGTGAAATTTGAATGGACCGACCTTACCTACCAACAAATATTGGCGGGCAATGCTGGCGTGTGGGTGTTTCCCATTAGCGTGTTGCTGGTCTTTCTGGTGCTTGCTGCCTTGTATGAAAGCCTGGCCTTGCCGCTGGCGGTGATATTAATTGTGCCCATGGGTATTCTTGCGGCGTTAACGGGCGTATGGCTGACGCGTGGCGACAACAACATATTTACCCAGATAGGGTTGATGGTGCTGGTAGGCCTGGCCTGCAAAAACGCCATTCTTATCGTCGAATTTGCCAGAGAGCTTGAGCGTCAGGGCCTGACTGTGGTCAAGGCCGCCGTCGAAGCCAGTCGTTTGCGTCTCCGTCCCATTGTTATGACTTCTATTGCTTTCATCATGGGTGTGCTGCCGTTGGTGCTGTCCAGCGGGGCTGGCTCTGAAATGCGCCATGCCATGGGTGTTGCCGTGTTCTTCGGCATGCTGGGTGTGACCTTCTTCGGGCTCTTTTTAACCCCCGTGTTCTACGTGGTGCTAAGGCTGGCAGGGCAGGCCGTGAGTAAAGGCCGTAGCAAGAACGAGGCCCCTGATGCGGCAGCAAGCCATATATCCGGTGCGAGCCAGCAGCCCGGCACGAGCGGACAGTAAGGAAAGGAATAAACATGAACACAACACACAATCATGCGCTACACCGATTTTCCGGCTTGATTGCCCTCTTGCTGGTCTTGAGCGGGTGCGCCGTCGGGCCGCATTATGAGCGCCCAGCACAGGATGTACCTGCGGTGTTTAAGGAGGCGCGGCTCACACCTGAGGCGGCGCGCCATTGGAAAGCGGCCCAGCCTGCAGAGGCACTGACGCGTGGTCGCTGGTGGGAAATTTTCAATGAACCACTGCTGGACAAGCTGGAAGACCAGGCCCTGGCAGCAAATCAAAACCTCAAGGCTGCGGCTGCACGGGTGGAGCAATCGCGCGCGCTGCAGCGCAACGCAAAAGCGGCACGTTTTCCGACCTTGGACGCGGGTTTTGGGCCATCGCGCCAGCGCGCTTCCAATGCATCACTAGGCTTGTCTGATGATGCAGCAAATTCGCCTGAGACGCTCTGGCGGGCGCAGCTGGGTGTGTCTTACGAGGCAGATTTATTTGGCCGCGTTGCTGCCACCGTGGATGCGGCGCAGGCAGACACTTTGCAGAGCACCGCATTGTTTGAATCCTTGCGTCTGGCTCTGCAGGCCGATGTAGCGCAAAACTATTTTCTGATACGACGCCTGGACGCGGAGCAGGAGCTGCTGGCGCACACGGTTGCATTGCGCGCCAAAACGCTGGACTTGATTGAGCAGCGCTACCGGCTCGGTGAAATTAGCGAGCTTGACCAGGCACGCGCGCGTACCGAGCTGTCAACGGCGCGCGCCCAGGCACTAGGTATCACACGGCAGCGTGTCGCGGCCGAGCACGGGCTTGCCATACTGCTGGGCGAGCCACCTTCCGAGTTTTCGGTAGCACCTGCGCCCATCTCGCGGGTCAATGCACAGATACCTGCTGGGTTGCCTTCGTCGCTGCTGGAGCGTCGTCCTGACATTGCTGCGGCCGAGTATGCCATGGCGGCGGCCAATGCGCGGGTAGGGGCCGCCAAGGCGGCATTCTTCCCACGTCTGACGCTGACCGGCGGGTTCGGCTATGAGTCCAGTGGTTTGGGAGAGCTTTTCAACTGGGGCAGCCGGGCTTTTCTGCTTGGGCCGCTCATCGGAACTGCGCTGACCTTGCCGATTTTTGATGGCGGTGCGCGTACGGCGCAGATGGACAATGCGCGGGCGCGTTACACCGAAGATGTGGCCAATTACAGGCAAACCGTTTTGCAGGCTTTTCGCGAGGTGGAAGATAGCCTTTCGGGGCTGCGTATTCTCACTGAGCAGACGGCAGTGCAGGATCAGGCGTTGGTCTCGGCCGAGCGCGCGGCGCACCTGTCGCGCACGCAGTATCGCGAAGGCTCTATCGCCTATCTGGATGTTATCGATGCCGACCGTGCCGTTTTGCAGCAACAGCTGGCAACGGTGAGGCTGGACGGTGAACGTGCCGCGTTGGCCGTCGACCTGGTGCGCGCGCTGGGGGGCGGTTGGAGTGTGCAGGTCGCAGCGACCAACTTAAATTGATTGTTATTTCCGCCAGATAAACACGGCTGAACTGGCATAGGGTAACGGCTTGCGAGGCCACGGTCTGGCAGGCCGCATACGCGTGCATAGTGCGTTGTCAGGAGGTTGTCAGCGAGCTGCAGCTACCCTGCTGTAATAGCTATGACCACATGGTCAATGACGGCGATGTTGTGATGTACGGACGAACGTCTGAGGACGCACTTGACGCGGTAATGCTGCATGACTGCCCAGGCCCGTCTCCAGTAGGCACAGCTACTAATTAAGGAGACAACACATGCAATCCATAACGCTCGATGTCAATGGCCGTAAGCAGGCGGTCGCAGTCGATCCAAGTACACCCTTGCTATACGTCTTGCGGGACTTTCTTAATCTCAGAGGCCCTCGCTTTGGCTGTGGATTAGGTCAATGCGGGGCCTGTACGGTCATCCTGGACGGAAAGGCCACACGGTCCTGTATTACGCCCGTATCTTCGGTGAAAGATAGGGCGATCGTCACGCTAGAAGGGCTGGGCTCCAGCACCAAACCACATCCAATACAGCAGGCCTTTATTGATGAGCAGGCGGCACAGTGCGGTTATTGCATTAACGGCATGATTATGACCGCCAAGGCGTTTTTGGATGGTCATCCCGATGCCAACGAGGACGACGTGCGACAGGCCCTTGCCGAGAACCTGTGCCGTTGCGGCACACACCCCAGAATTATTGCGGCCGTCATGCGCGCAGCCCAGGAGGCTTGATATGACGATGACCATGACACGCAGGCAGCTGCTGAAAACCGGTGGCGCCGTGCTGGTGGGTTTTTCTATGCAGGGCTTGATTCCGAAGGTGTTGGCGGCTGATCTTCCAGAAATTGGCCAGACTCCAAAGGATTTTAGCCAACAGAATGCCTGGCTGGCCATTGATGGTAACGGCCGGGTAACCGTTTTCAGTGGCCACGTGGAGCTGGGTACCGGCGTAGAGACAGCGCTTACGCAAATGTCGGCCGATGAACTTGACGTGCCATTCGATGCCGTTTGCATCGTACAGGGCGATACCTACCTCACGCCCGATCAGGGCCCGACCTGGGGCAGCCTTTCGATTGAAGCGGCTGGCCTTCAACTACGCAAGGCGGCGGCCTGTGCGCGGCGAACCTTGCTGGAGGGCGCAGCGACCAAGCTTAATGTCCCCGTGGCTGATTTGCACGTTAAGGACGGTGTAATTTCGGGTAATGGCAAACAACTGAGTTATGCCGAACTCGTGGTTGGCAGTAGAAACGTGCTTGATGTGGTCTTTGACGATAAGGTTCCGCTAAAACAGGCCAATGCATTTCAGATCGTCGGCAAGTCCATCCCGCGTGTTGATATCCCCGGTAAGGTGACCGGCGAATTTATGTATATGCAGGACTTCAGGTTGCCAGGTATGTTGCACGGTCGCGTCGTGCGCCCGGCCGGCATACAGGCCAGTCTGAAGTCGGTGGACGATAGCGAGGCAAAAAAAGTGGAGGGCTTCGTCCAAACTGTCGTCAAGGGTGATTTCGTGGGCGTGGTCGCCAATACCGAATGGGGTGCAATCAAAGCCATGGAAGCGGTCAAGTGCGAGTGGTCAGACTGGAATGGTCTGCCCGCCATGGATAAAGTTTATGATGTCGTCAAAAAAACGCCGATCAAGCAGACCCTGATTTCCAAAAAGGTTGGTGATGCCGGTCAGGCCTTGAGCACAGCCGCAAAAAAAATTAGCGCAACCTACGAATACCCGGTGCAAACGCATGGTTCTATAGGCCCATCCTGTTCTGTAGCGGACGTACGCGGTGACAAGGTACTGATCTGGTCAGCCTCGCAAGCCACGCATTGGCTGCAACGCCAGATGGCTGCCATGCTGAACATGAAACTCGAGCAAATCCGCATCATCTATCTGGAGGGCGCTGGCTGCTATGGACGCAACGGGCACGAAGACGCCTCAGCGGATGCCGTTGTTTTATCGCAGGCCGTTGGCCGTCCGGTACGGGTTCAGTGGATGCGGCAGGACGAGCACGGCTGGGATCCAAAATCACCCCCCTATGTTGCAGATCTGCAGGCGGGGCTGGACGACCAAGGCAACGTAGTGGCCTGGGATTTTGTCACCTGGTTACCGAATTGGGGAGCCAAATCTGAGGTTCCGTTGCTGGCCAGAAGCCTGCAAGAAGGATTGGCCGGCGTGCAGAATGCCGACAACATGATGCCGGGCAACATGCAAAGCGATGCCTATCCACCGTATGAGTTTCCTAACCTGTTGTCCACGGTGCAAAAGGTCGACACGACGCCATTTCGACCGTCGTGGCTGCGTGGGCCGGGGCGCATGCAGAACACGTTCGCCAATGAGTGCTTTATGGATGAACTGGCCGCAGCGGCGGGAGCAGACCCCGTGGAATTTCGCCTGAAGTATCTGAAGGACCAGCGTGGTATTGCCTGTATCAAAGCCTGTACCGACAAGGCGGGGTGGGATACTCGGCCGTCGCCACGCGAAGATATTGGCAGCGGCGTGGTAAAAGGCCGCGGCTTTACCTACGTGTTCTATGACAATAAGCGCACTTATGTGTCTGCTGTGTGTGAGGTCGAGGTGGATCTCGACAGTGGCAAGGTACACGTTACACGGTTTGTAATATCGCATGATTGCGGTCTGATCATTAATCCCGACGGCACGAAGGCGCAAATCGAAGGCTGTGTCGTGCAGACGCTGTCGCGCACCTTGATGGAAGAAATGAAGTGGGATGAGTCGCATATTACAAGCCTGGACTGGGGAAGCTACCCCATCATCACCTTTCCTGAAATACCGAAAATCGACATTGTTCTGATCAATCGGCCAGATCAGCCAGCCTGGGGTGCAGGCGAGCCAGCTTGTGCCGTGATTCCTTCATCTCTGTCCAATGCCATCTTTGATGCCACCGGCGGGCGCGTGCGCACGGCGCCGTTTACACCAGAGCGCGTAAAGAAGGCGCTGGAGACGGCACCAAGTGCTATGCGGGCGACGACTTAAGTAGATTCTGGCCACTTTGTACTGTGGTGTACGAAGTGGCCGGGCGGCCAATCTGGCAGTTGACGTAGAGGCAACGTACGCGAATACGCTGAAGGCCTTGTAGTCATTGTCATTGAGGTCGTTATTAAAGCTGGTTTTTTGGGGCGACGTATAAATTGGCCGAGCCGTTACGTACGTCGCATTGTGGTTGGCGTTGTGTAAGCCAAAACCTGTGGCCTCCTAGATAACATCCTCCGATAGCCACAGAGAAAGTGAAGCTATAGGAGTAATACGCTATGTTGAAAACAGCCATTCTTGTTAGTGCGATGAGTGCAGGGCTTATGGTGGCGACGGTTGCCAGTGCAGCCGATGCAGCCGTGGGCCAAAAATTATTTGAAACGACCTGTGTAGCCTGTCATGGGGCAAAAGGGATTTCGATCGCGCCCATTTACCCCAATCTGGCAGGCCAGAAAGAGCAATATCTGATCGACCAGCTGAAGGCTTTTCACGATGGAACCCGCGTGAACCCGATCATGCAGCCCATGGCGGCACCTCTTTCTGACACAGATATCGCCAATATTGCGGCATTCCTTTCGAGTTTGAAGCCGGAGTAGGTGAGGGCACTGCTGCTGGCTGTCCGTACGTAAAAGGGGTTTGTGTTTGATAAGTATGGGAGCCTGCAGTAGAACCCATTTGAAATAGCTTCTTAACAGCTGCAGCTTGAGTGTGTACTGAAGTATTCGTTGCCTGCTTCTATTTTATGCGCTGTTTTCTGATAAACCTTCCCTTTTCTATAAATTAAATCTACAGGGCAACGCCTTGGTAGACTCAATACGCGCGCCAAAATGCCAGAGCATAACGAGGATTCTATATAACGAGTTTATCTACTAGACGAACCTGAATTCGCAACATATAATTTGGCGGTACCAGTTTGGTAGTACCAATTATAATGTGCTTTGTGCACACCTATTCTGATAGTCCGCGAGGAGACATACTCATGCGATTTTCTTTTAAGGCCTGCCTTGGGCGCGCCGTTTCGTTAACAGCCATATCCTTGTTCACCGTTGGACTCGCGTCGGCAGCGACGGATTCCTATCCTGACAAGCCGATTACGGTAGTGGTTCCCTTTGGTGCCGGGGGCACCACTACGACGCTTGCTAGGTTGATGGCGGACGAGCTCGCAAAAAAAATGGGAGAGACTGTCATTGTCGAGAATCGCCCTGGCGCGGGAGGCAACATTGGTATGGATTATGTAGCTCGCGCGAAGCCCGATGGTTACACGCTGCTGATGGGGCCCATCGGTCTGGCGATTAATCCGGCGATCTATCCCAAGCTCAGTTTCGACCCGATACATGACTTCGCTCCCATCAGCCTCTACGGTGGTGTAGCGAATATTCTGGCTGTTAGCCCTGCAGTGCCCGTGACTACACTGACTGAGCTGATCGCATATGCTAAAGAGAACCCCGGTAAGCTGACTCAAGGGTCGAGCGGCAACGGCAGCTCTAGCCATCTAGCAGGTGAAATGCTGCGCTCCCAAGCGGGTATAGACTTCGTGCACGTGCCCTACAAAGGCGGTGCACAGGCTATGCAAGATTTGCTCGCTGGTCAGATATCAATGTTGTTCGATCAAGTGCCAGCCGTCTACCCCCATGTGCGGGCACAGAAGGTACGGGCGCTGGGCGTATCTACCAAAGAGCGCTCTTCAGGTGCTCCTGAAATTCCAACCATTGCCGAGCAAGGCTTGCCTGATTTTGAGGTGAATGTCTGGTTTGGGTTTCTTGCGCCCAAGGGCACGCCTCGGTCCGTCATAGACAAAGTTAATACCAATATGGTGGCTGTGCTCAATGACCCTGACTTCAAGACACGCATGACAAGTATGGGTGTAGACACGATGCCCAGCACACCGGAAGAATTTCAGAAATATCTGGAAGCTGAAACCGAACGTTGGGGCAAAGTTGCTAAAGAGTCGGGCGCCAGGCTCGAATAATTCTTGACGAGAAAAATAGCATGAAAATTGACAGCATCACAGCAATCCCTCTTTCGTTTCGATTTCCGGAGGGTCAATCCGTTGCCATGGGAATTGGCACAGCTCGTAAGCGCGATGTCATTATCGTTAAAGTTTGCACCTCAGATGGTTTGATCGGCTACGGCGAAGCGCATCCCGGGCGCAGCCCGGGCGCCGTGGCCAGCGTAATCAACAATACGCTAGGTCCGCTTTTGCTGGGTATGGACGCTTGTAATGTCGTTGGCATATGGGATCTGGCCCATCGAATGCAGCTTGCAAGCCACGGTTTGGGTGCTGGCGCTGCCTTGGCGTTGAGCGGAATCGACATGGCGCTGTGGGACATCCGTTCCAAAGCAGCTGGCATGCCTCTCTATCGCATGCTAGGGGGAGTCTCAAAACGCATTCCAGCATACGCAGGTGGCGTCGCGCTCGGATATCAGTCACCCGACAACTTGGCTGACGAGGCGCAAAGCTATGTGGACCAAGGATACCGCGCGGTCAAGTTGCGCATAGGTGACACGACCTCAAACGACATTGCTCGCATCACTGCGGTACGCAAAGCTTTAGGAAGCGATATTGCCATTCTGACGGATGCAAATACGGCCTACACGTTGGCGGACGTACGCCGCGTCATGCCGGCTTTGGCTGAACTGAACGTCGAATGGCTCGAGGAACCATTTGCCTGTGATGATTTTGCGTCCTACCGATCTGCGGCGCAGATCGACCTTCGTGTCCCAATTGCTGCTGGGGAAAATCATTACACTCGTTATGAGTTCGCACGGCTCATCGAGGATCGAGCTGTCATGATATTTCAGCCCGACCTGTCCAAGACTGGAGGCATTACGGAAGCTATGCGTATTGCAGCGCTTGCGTCAGCATGGCGTATTCCGATCAACCCGCACAGCTCTGCAGGTGGAATCAATATGGCCAGTACCATTCATTTTCTGGCGTCTATCGATAACGCCGGGTATTTTGAAGCATGCGTCTCGCGAGTCAACCCGTTGCGGGACCTATTCGGTTCACCCTTCGAGATTGGTCAGGACGGCTGCGTGGCACCGCAGGAAAAGCCCGGAATTGGAATGGATGTGGACGAATCTGTTTTTTCGTCATTTCCATTGATCGAGGGCCTTGGATTCGACAAGAAGTAGTGACGAGCTTGTTTGAATGATCAAATGATTCGCGTCGGATTGTGTTGTTGGACTTGATCAGCACCATATCGAATGAGATTCTTGATCACCTGGCGAAAATATGACCTGCTTCCGGATAAGAGGGGTAATTCGTTTGTATCGTGGGCCGTTCACGTCAGCATTGCTATCGTGCGCTCGCCCAGATGCTCTCTCTTTTCCGTAAGTCCAGTGAGACTATTCGTGCGCTGCACTTGATGACTTTGGCCGTGGGCCTTCGTCGGCCGGGTTTACCCAGTTTCAGTTGCCCAACGTCGTTAACTCCCCACCCACACCAAGGTTTACCCGAAAGAGCTTAAAGTGCTTCAGATCGCTCGCCGTTGAACAAATGCTGACGTTATTGGGGCGCTGTTCGTCGCAGCATGTGACCATGCCGAGTGCGATCCAAGCTCGAGCGCAAGAGGAAGAGCTGCATGCGCGTAGTCAATGTAAGCACCCGCTCAAGGCCGTCTTGACGGACCGGCCAAGATAATTGACGGTGACCGATGGTTAAAGCGTAACGTTCCAGGGCAGCAGTTCGTCAACCCGATTCACCGGATGATCGGCGATCACGGT
>JACCEP010000012.1 GCA_013416395.1 Alcaligenaceae bacterium | reverse complement strand
TGGGCAACTTCGTACACTGGTACAACGAACTACATCGGCATAGCGAGATTCGTTATGTCACCCCAGCCCAGCGCCATGGCGGACTGGACAAGGCCATATTGGGTCAACGCCACCAGATCTATCAGCAAGCCAAGGCCAAAAACCCAGCACGCTGGTCACGGCAAACACGCAACTGGCAGCCCGTAGGCAGCGTCTGGCTTAATCCGGACAAGGAAACTGTCATCAATCATGAAAGCAATTTCTTAGAAGCCGCATGATTCATGTTCCAACTATCTTGACAGACATCGTGCATGAAGCAGTGTGCTGAACTGAAAAACGCGATGTAGGTCAGGCAATCTGCAACGGCAGTGTCGGCGCTAAACACAAAGCCAGACGAGCCGGGGCTGATCCGGTAAAACAAATAAAGTACCGGTGCGATAAACGTCCAGAATATCCCGACAGGCTCGCGCAATTGTTCAACGATGAGGATTTTGACGCATCTGGCGAAGGTATCCATGCATGGTATTAAAGATAAGAATACCGATGCCTGGATTTTAATTTTTATTTAAGCAGTTTGTGAATACCTGTATCAGCAGACTGGCCCAACATCTATCGTTTAAAGATACTCTCTACAATATTGACATCAAATTCGACATCCGCACTCCAGGACTCACAGATGTTCCATATCGAATCACAGCAATACGACAACAAGTCACAGCATTACGCCGACCTGCTGCTGCAAGCTCGCGGCCTGCTGCTTGGCGAACATGACCTGATCGCCAACGCCGCCAACTTCAGCGCCTTAATCTTCAACAGCCTGCCCAAGCTGAATTGGGCTGGTTTTTATCTTTTCGATGGCAAAGAGCTCGTGGTCGGCCCCTTCCAGGGCAAACCCGCCTGCGTGCGTATCCCGCTCGGTTCGGGTGTGTGCGGTACCGCAGCGAATACACGCCAGACTCAGGTCGTAGCCGATGTAAACGCCTTTGCCGGCCACATAGCCTGCGATGCCGCCTCGCAGTCTGAAATCGTCGTACCGCTGGTCCACGCCGACGGCACATTGCTGGGCGTGTGGGATTGCGACAGCTTCGTTACTGATCGCTTTGATGAGGACGACCATCAGGGCATGGAAGCGCTGTGTGCGTGTTTTATGAGCTGCCTTGAGGGTGCGGCAGCCAAGGGCTGAGTAGTGGTTAATGAAAAAAGGCGTAACGCTTCAAGAGCGCTTCCAGTCCCCAGGTCATCGCACGCTGAGACCTACAGCAAACTTTCTTTTGCCCTAACCAGCGCCACCACCACATCATTGACAGGCGTCGGCACATTCAGCTCCGCACCCAATCGACTGATGGCGCCGTTGATGGCGTCGATCTCGCCATACCGGCCGGCTTGCGAGTCTAACAGCATGGAAGGCTTGGCATTGGGGATTTTGCCACCCAAGTTTTTTACATGCCCTATGGGGTCGTCAAAGCCCAGCACCACGCCCATCGCCCTGGATACCGCCACGGCTTCTTCCGAGCAGGCGCGCGCCACGCTCCAGGCATGCGGGTTATCAATGATCTGTCCGATAGTCAAACCTGTCACGCACGACGTGCCCGAGTACGCCACATTCATGATCAACTTTTGCCACACCATGCTTTTGACATCGTCGTGGATCTTAACGTCGAAGCCTGAACCACGCCATATATCTGCAGCACCCTCAAACAAATCATCCGCAACATTGCCATACTTGCCGAACCACGTCACCTCAAGCCCATTATGGTGAGCGTGACCCGGCTCGGGTACGGACGCGCCATAGCCGCCGACCACGCCCACCACCATCTGATCAACAGGCAACACCTGTGCCGCCTGCTCGGGCGACCCTACGCCGTTCTGTATAGTTTGAATCACCGTGCGCGGACCGACCAGCGGCAACGCCGCTGTAGCGGCAGCCAGCACGTCGAATGCCTTGGTGGAAATGATCACCAGATCGCAATGACCGATGCCGTCTGTGGTGGTGGACGCGCTGGCCAGCGCGACAGTTCTGTCGCCGCTCTTACCTGTTACGTGCAGGCCTTTTGCCCGGATCGCCGCCACGTGATCGGGCCACAACGTAATGCCGTGAACCTCGTGACCGGCAGAGGCCATCAAGCCTGCATAAACCGACCCCATTGCACCACAACCCACAATCGCTACCTTGGCCATTTCACTCCTTTGCTTTGCAGAATACTGTGTCGCTGATGCCGATGACGCATGCATCACCGGCACGCGGTGTTATTTCAATTGCTGGGGTAAATACGTCGCCAGTTCAGGGAATACGCCCACCAGCACCAATACAATCGCCATGATGAGCACATAAGGCATCGTGCCGGCAATAATCTTCGTCAGCGGCACATCCTCCACCACCCCTTGGACGACAAACAGGTTCAGACCCACAGGCGGTGTAATCAATGCCATCTCCATATTAATGACCATGATAATACCGAACCAGAGAGGGTCCCAGCCCAGCGCCATAATGATAGGAATGAGTATGGGCGCGGTGATCACGATGATGGACAGTGTCTCCATGAAGCAGCCCAAAAACACCAGCAAGAGGTTGATGGTGATGAAAGCGACCCACGGCGGAACGTCGAGATCGGCCACCACGCGCGAAAGCGTCGGTGCCACGTTGCTTGTTGTCATTGCGTATCCAAAAAGCATCGCACCGGCGATGATCATCAGCACCATGACACTGCCCTTGGCCGACTCTCGACATATCAATACCATCTTGGCCCAGGAAAGCTCCCGATAAATCACCGCTGACAACAACAAGCTTGCGATCACGCCAAGCGCCGCAGCTTCAGTAGGCGTGGCAATACCTTTATAAATAGTACCCAGAATGATCCAAATCAGAACCGCCACCGGCACGATGTGCTTCAACGCGTTAAGACGATGACGCAGCGTAACGTGTTCACTTACAACAACGGGAAGACGTTTCAATTCGCGCCGGGCAATCCACACCTGATAGGCAACAAAGGCAAGCGCCATGAGGATGCCCGGAACAATGCCTGCAATGAACAGCGCCCCGATTGATTCCTGGGCGATGATGCCATAGACAATCAACGGAATGCTTGGTGGAATTAGAATACCCAGCGTGCCTCCTGCGGCAACCGCTCCACAGGCAGTCTCATCTTTGTAGCCAAAACGACGCATCTCCAGCACGGAAAACCGCCCGATAGCGCCGGCAGTAGCGACACTGGAGCCTGACACGGCAGCCATAATCGTACAGGCCAGCGTAGTGGCCACAGTCAGTCCGCCCGGGACCCCATGCATCAATGTCGCCAGAGCCGCATAAAGACGCGCCCCCATTCCTGATGCCGAGATAATCGCACCCATCAGAATAAAAAGCGGAACAGCAGTCAACGTAAAACTGGCGACGGACGACCATAACGTAGGCGCGACCAACCCAAGCGCATCGAGCCCGCCACCCAGGATAGTAAGAGACCCCAACCCGACGGCGATCAAGGCAAAGGCGACGGGAATCCCAATTAACAAGGCACCCAGCAGCGCAACAAACATCGCCAGCCCTATCCACAACTCAATCATGCAATGTCCTTGTTATTCGTGGAATGGCAAAACTTCCCGGCTATTTGAACGATCAAAACCAGCAGCAGCCAGGCCATGCCCACGAAAAAGGACAGATAGGGAATCCACAGTTTGATGGAAAAAATCGTATCCGACACCTCGTTACTGTTCCAGGCTTCCAGAAAAAACTCGAAGCTAAGCCAGGTCAAGGTTGAGATGACCAGCACCATGCATAGATTGGCGATGGCCACCACGATGGCGCGGGGACGCGGCGACAGCTTCTGCACCAGCATGTCGACGCTAACGTGGGCGCCCTCCCTGAGCGCATAGGCGGCGCCCATGAAAGCGATATAACCCATCAGGTATACCGTCACCTCAGATATCCACGAATTCGTCATGCGGAACAAGCTTCGCGCAATGACGTCGTAGGCCACAAGCAGACCAATCAGGAAGGTGGCCACGCCCACCGAGATCCCCGAGATATCAACGAGCCTGCCAAAAATTCTGCGTCGCGAGTGGCCTCTGCTACCCACGGCCATTTATTTGTACAAGGCGAGAATTTCATCCAGCAAGGCGGCGTCGGATGGATTGTCTTCCTTAAACTTTGTGAAGGCATATTTCTCGAAAAGAGCGTGCCACTGGTTCCAGTCTTCAAGCGTCATCTGTTGCACGGCTACGCCGTTACTGGCAAACAGCTTGGCAACGCGGGAGTCTTCGTTCTTCGCCCCTTCCAATGCTGACTGTTCCAGGCTTTTTCCGACCTCCGAAAGTATCTGCTGCTGGTCAGGGGTCAGCTTGTTCCAAGTTTTCATGCTGATCGCGATGGGATCAATGGTGTAGTAGATGCTGTACTCTTCCGGCGAAACGTAAAACTTGCTCACTTCATAAAGTCGATAGGCGCCAAATGAACTGGACGAGGTCCATACCGCATCAAGCAGCCCCATTTGCATGGCGCTGTAGTTTTCTGAAGACGGCATGGAGACCGTGCTGGCCTTGGCCTGCTGCAGGGCGTACGACATATATTTGCCCGCCGCACGCACCTTCTCGCCGGCCACATCCGCCGATGACACGATGGGTTTCTTGGTCGACGCCACACCTCCTGAAATCTGTATCCAGGACAATGTCTTGAATCCGTAGGCTTCGGCCTTGGCCTCAATTTTCTGCCACGGCGCCGTCGTCCGGAAGTTGAAGACGTCATCATGTGATTTCCACACGCCAGGCATCAAAAGCAGGTTCATCTCGGGGATGGCGCCTGCGGCATAGATGTAGGGATAAATGGCGAGGTCCACCGCACCGTTTTTCAGGGCCGTATGCGTATTACTGGCCTTGACCAGCGACTCGGCAGGAAAAAACTGGATTTTGATATCGCCGTTGCTACGCTTTTCGACTTCCTGCGCAAACTTGATTGCTGTGGCAATGACGTAATCCGATTCGGCCTGCGGCCACTGATGGGCCAATTTCAAGGTTACTGCCTTGGCCGATGCGGGCGTTGCCATACATACTCCCACGCCGACAGCTACCCCAAGTGCCACAAACCGCTTCTTGCTCGCATTCATGTCTGTCTCCAATTTTATGATTTTTCCGTGCAATTATTCTGCATACGGAATTATTATTGATTTTTATTTTACCTTTAGAATTTTCATACATGCAATATTCTTGGCGACAACTGGAAGAATACGACGAAATCGCCTGTCTGGCTTATGCCTGCCCATCCGCCCAGACTTCTTGACATGGTTATTTCAAATTCTGTATATTGAATTTTTATCGATTATATTTCCGCATATAGAATTACAGTTCCGACTAGTTCTTTATGTAGAGCACACCATCAGCAATTATGACCACCACACTGAGCCGTTCTGCCTTACGCCCTTTTTACGTGCTGGAAGCATTCCGCAAAGCAAAGCGGCCGCTTTCTTTGTCTGAAATCTCTCAAATGGCCGGCATTCCAATGTCAACCTGCCACAGCGTGATCCGCTCACTCGAGCAGTACGGCTTACTGTATTTTCTGTCGAACCGCGAGTCGTATCCAACACGCTGGTTATGGGATACGGCAAGCGAAATTAATGCCCACGATCCCATCGCTATCCGATGCCAGCCCGCTCTGATGGGGCTGCGTGACGCCACCAATGAAACCGTCATTCTGGGCACGCGTCAGGACGACCGCGTGCTCTATCTCCTGGTGTTGGAAAGCGGGCAGACGATACGGTACTCGTCCCGCGCGGGCGACTTCAAGCCGCTGCACTCGAGCTCCATCGGAAAAGTAATGCTGGCTTGGGCAACAGACGAACAACGCCAGGCCTGGCTAACAGCGCATGCATTGTTGCAAGCCACGCCACACACCATTACTGATGCCGGACGCTTACAGGCTGACCTGGATGACAGCCGAAAACGCGGCTACACCATCACAAGGGGAGAAAACGTGGAAGACGTCATGGCGATCGCAGCGCCCATCACCTTTGGTGCCATGACGCTGGGCGTAGCCGTTGCGGGCCCGCGCCAGCGTATGGAGCAGAACGCCGAAAAAATATCACAGCTATTACTCTCGACCACCGCTGGCCTCAAGCCCTGAATTTGTCGGCACCAATGGTTTGCGCACCAGCGTACGCATAGGACAACGGCACCCTATGTTTTCATCGGATGACAGTCGGATACAAACCGCACTGAAGAACAGCGACATAACGAACCAACAGACTGGAGCTCATATGGAAACACGACAAATCGCAGGCGCATTAGGTGCCGAAATTTCCGGTATAGATCTGTCCTCTCCGCTCAATCCGGATCAGGCGCAGGCTGTGCGCCAGGCTCTGCTGGATCACCAGGTCATCTTTCTTCGAAATCAAGATATCTCACCCCAACGCTTCCTCGACTTTGCCAATGCAATGGGGGAGCCCGTCGAATATCCATTCGTCCGGGGCTTAGAGAGCTTTCCGCAGATCATCGAAGTTAAGAAACTCGAAACCGAAACAATCAATTTCGGGGGCATATGGCACTCCGACACCACCTACCTGCAGGAGCCGCCTATGGGGTCTATGCTGCTGTCTCGGGAGGTTCCGCCATATGGCGGCGATACCCTTTTTGCAAATCAGCAACTGGCCTACGACGCCCTGTCCGACACCATGAAAAAATTGCTTGATGGCCTGATCGGCATCAGTACATCGGCCAAGGCCGACGTTTCACGTACACGCGAAGACCGCATCAGAACTGACGGCAAGAACGAAAAGTTGCAGGATTACCTGGCAGAGCACCCTGTCGTACGTACCCATCCAGAAACCGGCCGCAAAAGCCTGTACGTGAACATTGCACACACGGCTGGCATCAAAGGCATGACCAACGAAGAAAGTGCCCCGCTGCTAGAGTTTCTGTTCAAGCATCAGGTAAAACCCGAATTCACCTGTCGCTTTGCCTGGACGCCTCACGCCATTGCCTTTTGGGACAACCGCTGTGCAATGCACAACCCGGTCAACGACTACCACGGATTTCGCCGTTCCATGTACCGCATTACACTCAAAGGGGATCGTCCTTATTGATGCAGGCGCACCTGTCATGGTCACGCAAGCTGGCGTTAAGTGGCCTGCATGCGTCGTGCAAGAACAATGTCTCCGCAGACCTGTTCGGCGATGCGATTGACGCGTTCTGCGGCACACTCGTCGCTAAGCTTGGCATGGTGTGGTGGCCATGCTCGAGCACTAAGGTAGTAATTTAAGGTTGCTGCCCCCAGCCCCTCAGGTCACATACTCAAACGCCCGAAAGCGGCGCAGCAACATAATGGCCCCCATCGACACACTGAACACAACAACAGCCGTCACCGGGATGGCCCACCACGACGACGCATCGCCTTCCATAATGCCTGTAGCCGAGTCAAAACGATGCAAAATAAAAATGTGTAGACAATAAACACCCAGCGTGCAGGCAGACAATTGCTTTAGCCCGGGCACGTCGACACCGACATCCAACGACTTACCCAACCGTATGCCCAAACCATAAAGCACGTTAAACGCGTAGATCGACGACACCAGCACAAACGGCGACAGATAGTCATAAAACAAAGGATCAGGCTCGCCTTCACGGGCAGAATACGCATACGTGGCCAACATGGTGAGTACGCTAAAGAGCACAAACAGGCCTAGGCTAAGCAACCAATATCTACGCTTCGCAGGATGTTCTACGTAAACATCATGCACGTAGGCTCCCAGAAACAGATAACCGATCAAGCCAAAGAAAGGCCCGATGCCATAGACCTCAAGTGCATCTACGTCGATATCGAACAACACTTTGAGCGTGGGCCAGCAGGAAGCAGACGCCCACAGCGCCAGATAAAGCTTGCGCTCAGATTGCTTTGTGGCATGCCATATTTTGCGCAAAAATGGCACGAACAGATAGATGCCCACAATGGCGTACAAATACCAGAGATGAAAGGTGACCGGGCCATTGGCCATCGTCGTGATCCACTCATACCAGCGACCATAATGCTCGCCCTGCCAACTGTTCCACGCCATGTAAAACAGCGACCAGAACAGCAAGGGCGGAATAATCCGTACAAACCGCTTCTTGAAAAATTCGGGTAACGACTCTTGCTTACGCATCAAGAGCACACCCGTAATCATCAAAAAAAGCGGCACACAGGTGCGTGTGAGCGAATCATAAAAATTGCTCGCCCACCACTGCCCGTGGTCATCAAACGAATAAAAATTAATGGCGGCCACGTGCAGCACAACGACCATAAAGCAGGCCACCACCCTGGCTGTATCTATCGCAACGCTAAAACTCTTCTTGCTCTGACTCATGTACTCCCTCATGCACGCACCCGGAATATTGGGCACAACAAGCTTGTATATAAGTAACATAGCGGCGCAAGAGGTGTGCGAGTGCAGTTTTCAACGTGTTACGGCCAGTAAGGCAAAAAAAAGCTTTGTGCGTATCAGCCCTCACACTACAACCTACGCCACACTCCCCGAGCCCGTTGCGACAAACGTGGCCTGTGGCAGCCACCATTGCGTTTCCTATTCATACAGACGGTGCCGCGAGGCAGGCAAACGTTTACCATACTGCCAGTTTGTTCTGCCGTGCAGTCTCTCCACAACGAGCCGTGACAAGCTCCAATCTTTTTTACCGCTTCCATCCACGGAGTTTTTTACATGATCAGAAAGCTTATTGTTTTTGCTGGGTGCCTTTTCCTATTCGGCCAATCAGTCGGCGCAGCGCTGGCTACACCCCTGACCGAACAACAGGTTGAACACTACCTTAACAGCATGCCAGAAGCACAGGCGCTGTCAGCGAAACACGATGATGGCAAACGGAAAAAGATCGATCGCACCCGCCCACTGGCTTCTGGGATTGAGTTGATGGAAAACGCAGGGCCTGCCTACGAAGACCTCAGCAAGCTTGCCAAGGCGCATGGCTTTTCGAGCCCCGAAGAGTGGGCAAACGTCGGGGATCGCGTCATGAATGGCTATGTGGTTCTTAGCTCAAACTTGACACTTGCCGAGGTCGAAAAAGGCTATCAGCAAGGCATCGCCAATGTAAATAAAGACCCTAAGCTATCGGAAGCCAGTAAACGAGCTGTGCTGGCAG
This sequence comes from Alcaligenaceae bacterium, assembly GCA_013416395.1. Taxonomy (GTDB): domain Bacteria; phylum Pseudomonadota; class Gammaproteobacteria; order Burkholderiales; family Burkholderiaceae_B; genus Allopusillimonas. Next base: position 114,335 of record JACCEP010000012.1, on the reverse strand, counting down.
GCATGGAAAAAGGCCACGCGCGAAATGTAGCCTTGCGAAAAAATGCCGAGCAAGACTTGCCCGCCTTGGCGCCACACCGAGCCGCTCTAGACGAGAAATTCGGAAAATAAGGACCGGAATGGTCCGCCCTGCAGGGCTCGAACCTGCGACCTACGGATGGGAAGGCCGACTCATCAAAAAATAATCAGGCGGCTATCTTCCAGCCAGTGTCGGTATCTTCAAACACGGCCTTCTCGTCCCGGTAGGGCCGATCCAAGTCGACCAGCCGGTCCACCATCTCTAGCAACTTTACGTTTCCATCCAAAAATTCCAGGTAGAACGCACGCATCAAGCGGTCATAACCAACCGGCATACGCCCATGCCGCTCCCACAATGAAACGGTTTGCTCAGTCGAGCCAAGCATGTCAGCCAAGCGTTTTTGCGACATGCCCATTTCTTTTCTCAAAAAGCGCACTTCCGTTCCGGTTAGTTTGGGCTTGCGGGCAAGGCTGCGCCCTATCGCCTGATGCAGTTGGTCAACATCATGGACTGCCACCGCCGCTTCTCCGCCGACATCGCGCACCTTGTAGCCATTGGCAAGCCACACGTTGCGTAATCCTGATTCGGTATAGTGGTACATAACACCCTCACTCATCAAAATACTGTCACAACAGCAATCCAATCTCCACTCTCATCACGATACAAAGCTGCTGCAGCGTACATTTCCACGACCCATTAATGTCCTGATGGGCGCCCTCTGAAATAAAGCCCTTGCGTAAGCACGTTAGAACCTGCGTAAGCGTAATACGGCGCTGCCGCATTCGCTTTTTTGCATGGGGCGTCACAAAAACGTTGCAAGAGTCTTGCGCTAACTTTCGAATGATACGAACCATAGTCGCGTCATTCATCCTGAGTGGTATAGGCTCGATCATACCCATAATTATTATTGGTATGAAAAATTATAGCAAGCTCTGACGTGCAGTCTGCGGCTACGCAACATTCCAGCGTGGCGCTGAGGCAACTGGAACCGCCCTTTATCTACTGGGGATCAATGAATACCGCGCCTGCCATAGACATAAGCAGACAAGCGCTCACGACGAGAGCTACGCACCCAAGTAGGGTGCAACGTTTCGTACTGAAAGTGCTGCGCGACTGGAGAATTACCGACATGACAAAAAGGCAGGCGACCTGCCTGCTGGACACTTCGCGCAGCGAGTAAGTGTTGTCACGTTCAGGGCACAGCCGTAGCTAGAACAGCTAAAGACTACTGATTGAATCGGCCATAAAACATTGAAACAAAAAAATATTCTATGGTCCGCCCTGCAGGGCTCGAACCTGCGACCTACGGCTTAGAAGGCCGTTGCTCTATCCAGCTGAGCTAAGGGCGGGATGAAAAAACCAGTACAACGCGTAATTATAATGTGCTGCCAAGTTTGCTTGCGCATGCGCCTACGAGGGGCACATCATACACAGTCCGCAGGTGCAGCCACAATACGTTTACAAAAAGCCAAGGCCCGCTGGCTAGCCGACTGACTCACTCGCGAACTGGCTGACTGACCGGTTAACGGGTTCACCTGCTAACGCCTAACAGGATACCTAGCTATTTGGCTATCCGGCTATATGACTAACCGGCGCCGCAGTTTAACCCGTTAACGCAAAAAAATGGGGCCTCACGCATGCCATGCATGCCGATTACTCAGAAACCGTCGCTTACCGGGCTCGCTACTTGCTTACAACTCAAGCGCTACACGCACTGCGCTGGCTTCCCGGGCGGTGTTCAAACCCCTTTACAATACCCTGCCTTCAACTCCGAAGGCTGATGTTAACGTTTTGCCCACCTAACAAAGCAAAAACCATATGGCGATTTCACTCAGACACTTTTCAGGAATGCTGTTGCTGTCGGCCGCCCTCCTGGGTTCAGGCCCCGCTCTTGGCGGCATTAGCTATAAACTCGAACAGGCACACGCCTCGGCGGGAGAAACCGTCGATATTACGGCAGTGCTGTTTAATGACGGCGACAACGCGCTCGAATACACCGCACCCAAAAACCTCGTCGTTCAGTGGCGAAACCAGAATGGCCAGCCTATCCGCAGCCTCGCCTACCTGGCTGGCGGTGGCGGCTCGGTGACGGTGCCCGTCAACACCTTTGTGAAGCTAGCCTGGAAAGCCGTAGTGCCCAGCACGGTGCACGGCCTTCAGGCCGTCAACATCGAGGGTACGCCTACCATGCTTGCTTTGGACACCAGCCCGCTTGATAAAAGCGCGATTGCTGGTACGGCAGCTGACGTGCCAGTCGTTGACGCGGGGGCAGCCCGTATTCAAGGCCAGACCGACCCCGTGCTGCCCACCAATGTTGTCGTGGCGGCAGGTGCGTCGCCCAATCAGGGGCCAGCACCCAACAACAGCGTTGCCATGGCAAGCTCTACGTCGGATGCATTCGAACGGTTTCGCAATGCGATCTCACCTTATGAGCCCATTTATTTTGACGCAGGCAGAAACCACGGGCGTACCGATGCGCGGTTTCAGATCAGCTTCAAATACCGATTGTTTCAGCCCAAAGACCCAATTAACCCCGACTTCATCGACAACTTCTATCTGGGCTACACACAGACATCGCTGTGGGATTTGTCAGCCGAGTCGCATCCTTTTGTTGACACGTCATTCAAACCAAGCCTGTTCTGGCGCAAAGACGCCCTGTTGTTTTCACCAGAAAAAAGTGCCTTTCTTGGCCTGGCCACAGGCGTAGAGCATGAATCTAACGGCAAAGACGGTGACGACTCGCGTGCCGTAAATTTTGGCTACATCCAACCTGAGTTCAACTACCGATTTGATGGCGGCGGCACACTTACCTTTGCACCGAAGATCAAGGCTTACTTTGGTAGCGGCGACAAAAACCCCGACTACGCCGACTATGCTGGGCACGTAGACTGGAAACTACGCTTTGCTCAAGATAACGGCCTGGTGCTGTCAGGCTTGTATCGCCAGGGCACGGCCGGGCGCAACAGCACCCAGATCGAGGCGGCATGGCCACTGCGCCGAACCTTTCTGAACATGAATGGCTACCTTCACGTGCAGTATTTCAAGGGCTATGGCGAAACCATATTGGGGTATAACCAGAAGGTCGGCTCGCAGTTCAGAGTGGGCCTGGCACTCATACCCTAAGTGCCATTGCCTACCCCCGCAGTCGACGGCTGCGGCCTGTGGGTGAGGCGGCCTGATGGCCCTCACCCATGCCTTCGCAGGCATCCAGCAAAAACTGTCTGAATACATCTGCCAGCCCAACAGGCACATGATCTTTAGGCCACAGCAGCCCGACGTCCATGGCGGTAACCGGATCAGACACCGGTATCGCCATAATTTTCTTGCCTTCAAGCGACCACGGCCTGTACACCAGATCAGAAAGTATCGCCACACCAAACCCGTAAGCAACCAACCCGCGCAACGCCTCGAGTGAACTGGTGCGCATGGCAACGTTAAGGCCTTGTTCACCTTGCGGCCAAAGTTTGCTAATGGCCACGTCTGCGTCGTCGACGGTTAGCAAAACCTGAGGGTGCTGCGCGATATCATCCAAACTGACCACTGCCTGCGAGGCAAGCGGGTGCCCTACACCTGCCCAAAGCCTGCGGCGCGAGCGCACCAGCAGCCGGTGCCCATACTGATCCACGTTTTCAATATTGGACAGCAGCCCAATACCTAGATCAATACTCCCCTCAAGTAGCGCCGCCTCGATCTTGGGCCTGTCCATATCCACAAGATCAATTTCCACCTGAGGGTAACTGCGCTTGAAGCGACTTAGCAGATCGGGCAAGAAATAACCCAGCACCGTGTAGGTTGCCGCGATCCGCAAGGTGCCCTGTGCAGACTGGGGCAACAGACTCGCATGCCGCATGGCATCGCTGACCGAATCCATCACATGGCGAGCATGATGGAAAAAAGCCTGGCCCTCTGCCGTCAGAGCGACGCCATGCGGCAGCCGCTCAAAAAGCCTGACTTTAAGCTGGCGTTCCAGACTCTGCACCGCGCCTGTAATGGCTGACTGCGACACGTTCTCGGCCACCGACGCAGAGGAAAACTGCCCTGTCGTCGCAGCCGCAATGAAATACCGGAATTGCCGGAGCGTTACTTCGTCCTTCATCTGATTTTCTGATACCTGATACCTGAAAATTTGATTTTACGATAACACCGCAAACTCATACACTTGGGCCATACTCAAATAGAAATGACCGAACACAGGAGACAGGTCTCATGAACGCCCCTCTTGACCCTGCGGTGCTCAAGGCACTCGCCACGACCAGTCTGGACGACAAATACACCCTCGAACGCGGCAGAGCCTACATGAGCGGAACGCAGGCTCTGGTACGCCTGCCCATGCTGCAAAAGGCCCGGGATCGTGCGGCAGGCCTTAACACCGCCGGTTTTATTTCGGGCTACCGTGGCTCACCGTTGGGTGCCATTGATCAGGCGCTCTGGAAAGCCAAGTCACACCTGAAAGAAAACGACATTGTCTTTCAGCCGGGCCTTAATGAAGACCTGGCTGCCACCTCAGTATGGGGCACACAGCAGGTAACGCTTTACCCCGACGCGACCCGCGACGGCGTATTTGGCATGTGGTACGGCAAAGGCCCCGGCGTAGACCGCAGCATGGACGTGTTCAAACACGCCAATGCCGCAGGTACAGCCCCCCATGGTGGTGTGCTCTTGCTGGCGGGTGACGATCATGGTGCCAAATCATCCACTGTGGCCCACCAGTCAGAACATGACCTGATCGCAGCCGGCATCCCTGTGCTCTACCCCTCCAACGTACAAGAGTATCTCGACTACGGGCTTCATGGCTGGGCCATGAGCCGCTACACCGGCCTGTGGGTTGCCATGAAATGCGTCACTGAGGTGGTTGAATCTACCGCCTCGGTCGACATTGACCCGGATCGGGCACAGATCGTCATCCCCGCTGATTTTCAGATGCCCGAAGGCGGGCTAAACATACGCTGGCCCGACCCTCCGTTAGATCAAGAAGCCAGGTTGGTTGACTATAAGTGGTACGCGGCGCTGGCCTATGTGCGTGCCAACAAATTAAACCGTATCGTCATTGACTCACCCACACCGCGGTTTGGCATCATGACGGCGGGCAAGGCCTATCTTGATACCCGGCAAGCACTTGGCGACCTGGGTCTGGATGACGAAGCCTGTGCGCTGGCTGGCATACGTGTCATGAAGGTGGGTTGCGTCTGGCCACTGAACGCCCAGGATGCGCATGATTTCGCACATGGTCTTGATGAAATCCTGGTCGTCGAAGAAAAGCGCCAGATCATGGAATACGCACTAAAAGAAGAGCTGTACAACTGGAACGACGTTGTTCGCCCCAAGGTGTTCGGCAAGTTCAATGAAAAAGATAATGCAGGCGGTGAATGGTCTGTGCCACGCGGCCAATGGCTGCTGCCTGCCCATGCCGAGTTGTCACCTGCACTCATTGCCAAGGCCATCGCCGCCCGCCTTAAAAAGCTTGATCTTCCAGCGGCGCTAAGGGCGCGCATTGATGCGCGCGTGGCCATTATTGAGGCAAAGGAACGGGAGCAGAGCACACCTTCACAAGTGGGTGAGCGCAAGCCATGGTTCTGTTCAGGCTGTCCGCACAACACGTCGACCCACGTTCCCGAGGGTTCACGGGCCCTGGCAGGCATTGGTTGCCACTACATGACGATCTGGATGGACCGCAAGACGGAAACATTCAGCCATATGGGTGGCGAGGGTGCGGCCTGGATAGGGCAGCATCACTTCACCTCTGAAAAACATGTTTTTGCCAATATTGGCGATGGCACGTATTTTCATTCAGGCTTGCTGGCCATACGAGCGGCCATTGCCTCCAATGCCAATATCACCTACAAAATTCTGTACAACGACGCCGTTGCCATGACGGGTGGTCAGCCCGTCGACGGTGTGCTCAAAGTCACCGACGTTATCGCGCAAGTACATGCAGAAGGCGCACGCAAAATTGTTGTGGTGACCGACGAGCCTGAAAAGTACAAAGGCATGCAACTGACCGGCAACCCGCCCGTTTATCATCGTGATGAACTCGACCGCGTGCAACGCGAGCTGCGCGAAATCGAGGGCACCTCTATACTGGTCTACGACCAGACCTGTGCCACCGAAAAGCGCCGTCGGCGCAAGCGCGGCACGTATCCAGACCCTGCCCGTCGGGTATTCATCAATGATGCCGTGTGTGAAGGTTGCGGCGACTGCTCGGTAAAATCCAACTGTCTTTCGGTCGAGCCGCTGCAAACGCCTTTCGGCACCAAGCGCCGCATCAACCAGTCGTCCTGCAATAAAGATTTTTCCTGCGTCAACGGTTTTTGTCCGAGCTTTGTGACGGCAGAAGGCGCGCAGGTCAAAAAGCCCGTACGCCAGAAGGCCAGCGCTGACATCTCGCTAACCGCCAACCTCCCCATGCCTGAACTGCCAAGCATTGACACCACGTACGGTGTGCTTGTTACGGGCATAGGCGGCACCGGCGTGGTAACCATAGGCGGCCTGCTGGGCATGGCCTCGCATCTTGAAAACAAAGGCGTAACCGTGCTCGATATGGCGGGGTTGGCCCAGAAAGGTGGAGCGGTGCTCAGCCATGTGCAGATTGCGGCACGGCCTGAAGACATTCACGCTACGCGCATTGCCACAGGCGAGGCGCAGCTAATCATAGGCTGCGACGCACTCGTCACGACCTCATCCGAAGTGTTGTCCAAAGCCCTCAAAGGCACGACCAGTGCGGCCGTGAACAATGCGCCCACCCCTACCGCCGAATTCATCACCAACCCTCACTGGCAGTTTCCGGCACAGTCAGCGGTACACCAGCTTACTGATGCCATGGGCGACGCCTGCAAGTTTCTGGACGCCAACACACTGGCGTTAGGGCTGCTGGGTGACGCCATCTACGCCAACCCGCTCTTGCTGGGCTTTGCCTGGCAACAAGGCTGGGTGCCACTGGCTTACGAAAGCCTGCTGCGCGCCATTGAGCTTAACGGCGTCAAGGTAGAAGAAAACCTGGCCGCCTTTGAATGGGGTCGTGCGGTTGCCCATCACGGCGTAGCGGCTGTCAGCCGCGGCCTGCCACGCCTGCGCGCCAAGGCCGAAGTAGTAAGCATGCCAGAGTCGCTGGCACAAAGCATTCAGCGCAATATCGACCACCTCACTGCCTACCAGAACGCCGCCTATGCGCGACGGTATCAGCAGGCTGTCGAACGCATCCAGCAAAAAGAAGCCACCCTGCCGTCGGGCAAAAGCCAGCGGCTTGCCAAGGCAGTGGCAAACAACCTTGCCAAGCTGATGGCCTACAAAGACGAGTATGAGGTTGCCCGTCTTTACACCGATCCGGCTTTTCTTGAGAAGCTTCGCAATGAGTTTGAAGGTGAGCCTGGTCGCGACTATGCCCTGCACGTTCACCTGGCACCGCCCATGCTCGCCAAGAAAAACGACAAGGGTGAACTGGTCAAAAAAGCCTACGGCCCGTGGATGATGAAAGCCTTTTCCATGCTGACACGCTTCAAAGGGCTGCGAGGCACCCCGCTGGATCTGTTTGGAAAAACGCAAGAAAGGCAGCAAGAACGTTTACTGGTGCAGCATTATTTTGAACTGCTGGACGAGTTCGCACTCAGCTTGTCGGAACACAACCTGGCCAGCGCCATTCAGCTCGCTGAACTGCCCGACACCATACGTGGGTTCGGTCATATAAAAGAGAAGAACATGCAGGCTGCACAAACGCGGCGGGAAGAATTGCTCGACGTTTACCGCAGCGGCAAGCAATTGGATCGCGTGGCCTGACACGCGCAGCCTCAGCGCCGACGTCGGCAGGCGCTGAGATAGGACAGTGACATAAGCCGGGGCATCCGCTTAGGTTCGGGTTCGGGTTCGGGTTCGGGTTCGGGTTCGGGTTCGGGTTCGGGCTCGGGTTCGGGCTCGGGCTCGGGTTCGGGTTCGGGTTCGGGCTCGGGGCTCGGGGCTCGGGGCTCGGGGCTCGGGGCTCGGGGTTCGGGCTCGGAGCTTGGGCCTCGATTTCAGCCGTTGCTCGACTCGAGCTTGGGGTGCGAGGTGCCGGCCTAGGCTGAACTTAGGCCGGCCATTTAAGCTAAAACCGAAGCAGGTAACTCAAGCAGGCCGATTAGTCAGTGCATCATAAATAGCCAGATGCGCTGAAATAATCTGGTCAATATCAAACTCACGCTCGGCCAGGCGCCGACCCTCCGCGCCCATTTGTTGCCGCAAGGCATTATCATTTGCCAGGCGCAGTACGGCATCTGCCAGGCTGTTGGCATCGCGTACAGGCACCAGCAAACCAGACGCGCCAGGCTCGATGGCATCACGACAACCTGGTACATCCGTGGTAACCACAGCACGGCCGCATGCCGCCGCTTCAACCAACGACTTGGGCAAGCCTTCGCGATAGGAAGGCAGCACTGCAATATGAGCGTCTGCATAAAGGCTGGCGATATCTGAGCGTTCGCCCAGGCACTCCACCACACCTTCCTGGCGCCACTGCTCGACATCGTGTGCCGACACACTTGCCGGGTTGCCTGGGTCTGGCGCCCCAACCAGCACCCAGCGCAGGCCTCTTCCACCTGCCACATCACTGCGTCGCGAAGCAATACGCGCCGCCTCTACAAACTCCATGACACCCTTGTCACGCAGCAGGCGCGCCACCATAATGGCCACGATCGGGCCCTCGGGCTCAGGCAGGGCCGGGAAGGCGTCAAGTGACACACCCGACCCTCGTATCATCACCGCCTGGCCGGCCCGCACCACGTGCGCACGCTGCAATACATCTCGGTCATTGGTGTTCTGAAATATGACCCGGCTGTTGGGGTGACCCAAAGCCAAGCGGTAAAGGCCTATGGCGGCAACCCGCAAGAAGTCAAACCCCTGCTTCTGTCGGGTAAAAACAAACCCCAGGCCCGAAATCGCCGCCACATACGCCTTTACCCCAGCCAGACGGGCGGCTATGCCGCCATATAGCACAGGCTTGATCGTGACAGCATGCACCACATCAGGGCGCAGGCGCCGGAAAAGCCCCCACAGCGCGTACAGCGTGTGCGCTTCCTCCAGCGGGTTCTTGCCGCTGCGCGACATGGGAATCACATGATGAACAAGCCCATGGCTTACAACATCCGCCACGGCGGGACCATCCATGGTGGCGATATGCACGTCATAGCCTGCCTGTTTTGCATCAAGCGCCAGCTGCAGTCGGTGTGAAAGAAAAAACAAAGGGTTGTTCACCACGATCAACAAGCGCTTTATGCGTTGCTGCGGCGGCACAGCCGATGCACTCGATGTACCCGACGCATCCCAGGCACTGGATGGATTTGAGGCATTAGAAGCACTGGCTGTACTGGTTGTATTTGGAGTGCGTGAGGCATCTCGAGCACCTGCAGCCCCAGCCACACCCGACATGCCTGAAGCTGCCTGTTGACCACTACCAGCAACGCCCCTGCCAGCGGGATAATCTTGCGCCAGCCTGCGCCATACCACTTGATACGCACTAACCATGGCATCAAGACTGAACAGGTTTTCAACACGGGTGCGACCCCGCTCAGCCCTCTGGCGATGTTCAGACGTACCCAGAACAGCTACCGCCTGCTCGATGCCCTGTGACAAAGCCTTTGCATCTCTAGCAGCAACAACCCAGCCGGCATCGCCCACCATCAGTCTTGCATCGCCCACGTCGGTCGCGACGCACAGCACATCCGTTGCCATGGCCTCGGCCACCACATTGGGAAAGCCCTCTGCCCGGCTGGCGAGCACATGCACGTCGAAGGCGTTCATGAGTGCCGGCACATCATCACGCCGACCCAACAATTTGAATTGCTCACGCACACCATAACGATCAAGCATGCTGGTAAGGTCAGCATTGGTGTCAACCAGACCTTCGCCGATTAACACACCCCGCAATTGCGGGTAACGCCGCAGGGCAATCGCAAACGCGGCGATCAGGTTTTCATAATCTTTTAAAGGATTCCAGCGCGCCACATTGCCGATTACGGGCGTGCCATCTTCGACGCCAAGCTGCTGCCGCATCACGGTGCGCGCGTCGGGGTCTGGCCGCCAGCGTGACAAGTCATAGCCGTTGGGGATGACCAACATGCGATCATCACGATAACCCCACTGCCGATGGCGCACACGTGCATTTTCGGCGCACGCCACAATAACCCCCGGCACCAGGCCGGACACCCGCGCGCACGCCCATAGGCACATACGCGCAGACCGGCTGCTCAGGCCAAGGTCAGCACCCGAATTGCGTATGCCCCACGACACGGCACGTATGCCGGCCATGCGGGCAACAATGCCACCAATGAGGTCGGCATGGTACATCCACGTTTGCACCACGTCGGGATTTAGCTCGCGCAACAGGCGATGCATACGCAGCAACCCTGCCGCCATGCCCTTTACACCCTGCATGTTGAGCGTGTACAGCGTGATGCCTGCTTCACGCAGCCGAGGACCAAAGAGGCCCTCATCGCCCATGGAAATTACACAATGATGATCAGTTTGGCCAGGCGCCGTCAGCAAACGGTGCAGCACCGTTTCCGCACCGCCCTGCCCCAGACCTGAAATTATGTGAACAACATTCAATTTTGTACCGCCAAACTCGCTACTCTGCATTCACCTTCCTCTGCGGCCTTACGCCGGCACGCGTAAACACTTTGTCCCAACGTAACATGATATCTGGCAGCCCATAGCGCTCACGCACCGACGCCGCCGCGCGCCGACCGAGAACATCGCGTAAAACTGCATCACCCATCAGTCGCGCCAGTGCATCACTCAATGCGGTGTCGTCACCCAAAGGAACCAGTTCGGCACACTCGCCATCCAGCGTCATCTCACGGGGGCCGCTGGGGCAGTCCACCGTCACGCAAGCACGCCCGAGCGCCATGGCCTCAAGCAGCACGTTGGGAAAGCCCTCAACCTGCGAAACCATGGTAAACACGTGTGCGGCGCTCAATTCTTCCCATGGCTTAGAAGTACGCCCCGGCAAGCTAACCCGAGACGCCAGGCCAGCCTCACGTACTTGCGCTTCAAGCTTTTCGCGCAAAGGGCCCTCGCCCCATATGACCAGATCCCAATCCGGAAACTGTGGCGCAAGCGCACCAAACACGCGGATCAGCACATCAAAACGCTTGATGGCGACCAGCCGCCCCATGCCCATCAGCCGGAAGCGCGTGCTATCGCCCGGGCTGCGCGTACGATAACGGGCATCGGGAAGATCGGGAGGCAAGGGGTTGGGCATGACCTCCAGCACATCCAGACCGGGCACCATGTCGTGAAAAAGGTCAACGCTGTCTTCAGACTGAAGCACCACAACCGACGCCGACGGATAAGTTAGTTTGCGCAAACGCTTGAGCACCGCGCCAGAGCTGTTGCTAAAAGCCGGATTGGTGCGTTCGCACACGACAACCGGCACGTTCAACCCCCGCGCCGCCATCAGAACAGTGACATTGACATTGGTAAGAAACGACACGATGACATCAGGCCTGAAGTCGCGAACCAGCTTGCGAATGGCAAACCATTTGGCAAAAGGCGCCAGCACACCCGGGCATCGCTTGGTCATCCGATCTGCCAGCCAGGTCAGCTGCACGCCTTCATTCAGCGTATAGAAGCAGTCACCCCGACCCGTATACGTAGGCACAAGCATGACGGTATCGCCGCGTTGCGCCCAGCCATTGGCCAAGGTGGCAGCTACCCGCTCCGCACCACCAGCATGCATGGAACTGACGAAAAAAAGAATTTTCATGGCTGCACGCCCGGTAAACCGTGATGCTCAAGCCCGGTTTGGGTCATCAATACACTCCCAAAATAGAAAGCCCAGTCAGACAACTTAACGCGAGGTTTTTGCATCGTCCGAAACAGTACCCACACCCGTCAGCTGTGTGCATTCAGCGGCCTTCAAAAAGCTGCCCCCAAAGCGCCATGACACGTGTGACCGAAAAGCGATCACGTACGTCAACAGCCCGACGGGCATAGGCCTCGCGTTGTATCGGATGCGCCATCATGTCAGACAAGTGGGCTGCCAGCGCCTCACTGTCACTGGCCGGGCTCACCAACACACCATCAATGCCATGCCGTATGATTTCGCGCGGACCGGTCTCACAGTCGAACGACACCGGTGCAAGGCCACTGGCCATCGCCTCAATCAGCGTATTTGACAGCCCTTCAAAGCGCGAGCTCAGCACATACAGGTCAGATTGCAGATACCAATCGGCAACGTTGCCTACGCGCCCCGGCAAGCTGATTCGGTCAGACAACCCTGCCTCATCAATCTGTTGCTGCAAGCTGTCGCGAAGCCCACCTTCACCCAGAATGACGAGATCCCAGCCGGTAAAATGGCCCGCAATCTCTTGAAAAGCGTGTATGAGCACATCAAAGCCCTTGAGCTCATGAAGCCGGCCCACGGCCAGGAGCCTAAACCGCCCGCGGCGCGGTGGCGGCTCAGCAATCGGGGCGACACGCTCCAACGGCCAGCGTACGGCATTGGGGATAACAGTAAGCCTGCAACCCGGCACGTGCTGCTCCAGCCACGAGGCCGTGCCTGACGTCAATGCCACAACAGCAGTTGCCTTGGGGTAGGCCCAACGCCGAAGCCGCTGCCAGATCTGCGGCAGTTTTTGAGCCGGAGGATGGGTATGCTCTGTGGCTAGCACCCGGCACTTCAGGCCACGCGCTGCAATAATCGCCAGCACCGACGACGTCGTCATCATGCCCAACACAATCGTGGGCCGTTCTTTGCGCATCAAACGTCGCAAACGCCAGATGCGGCGCAAGTTCGACCATGCTGCGCTGATGGGGCCGGCACTGTCGCCCGCCGTCCCCAATACAAACCGGTGAACTTTGGGGTGTAAGGTATACGCATCGGTATTTTCAGCTTCTTGTGTAACCACAGTAAGCCGATAGCCCCGCTGCACCCAGTAGGCGCTTAGATCAGCAGCAACCCGTTCAGCGCCACCACCCGCAAGGGAGTGAATCACGATCATCAGATGCGGTTGAATACGGGAGTAACTCAAGACAAATACCTATAGATGGAATTCTTGAACAGAAAAAAATCGTAGAAAAAACCCTGGCGCGGCAGCGACGTTATGGCACGGCCGAGCTCGGCGGAGGCTTACGCAACGCCACCAGCACATAGCAGGTATATGACGAGACATACATAAGGCTTGTCGCCAGCATAATGCCCTCAGGCCCCATTACGGGAGCGAGCACCGGGTTCAAGATGGCCTTGACACCGAAATTGGCCACTGCAATAGCTGCCATGATGCGATAGCGGTTCTGGCTGGCGAGTAATTGCACCAGAATAAGCACGCCAAAATAAAACGGTAATTGCAGCATACCCCAGCGCAGCACATCGGCCACAAGGAGTGTGTCTCTCGATGTAAATGCACCCCGCTCAAACAGAAACGCAACGCCCCACGGGGCCAGCACCCAACCCACCGCTGTCACGCCAACACCGGCAGCTACCATCAACACAGACCACTTCAACGCCGTGCTGCGTGCCCTTAAGGCATCACCGCGTTCCTGAATATCGGCCAGCACCGGCAAGGCAGCGCGCCCCACCGAGGCAGCACCAACGCCCAATAGCAGCGAGAGCAGACGGCTGGCATAGCCCAGCGTGGCATTGGCATTGTTGCCCAGATTGGCGGCCGTATACTGATCGATTGGCCCGACAAAGCTCATGGCTATCTGCCCCACAAGCATAATGCCGGCGGCCTTGACCAACGCTGGCCATTGCTCGGCACTGAAGCTGAAACGTGGCCTGCCCCACATGCCGTCTGCACGCGCGGCCAGCTTGAGCAACCACACCGACTGGATAAAATAACCCACCAGCGTGCCCCAAAGCAGCGGCCCCACCCCATCAACAGTCGTGGCCAACATGACCCAGACAAGAATGACAACCGCCGGCACGCTGTCGAGCAACGTATTGATATGACGCTCATGGGAGCGCAGCCGGGCCGCACTAATGCCCGTCATCAACGTAAACACCGCGGCAGGCGCAAACGCCAGCATCAGCTGGCTACTCATCTGGCGCACATCGGCCGACAGCTCTCGCCCTGCCAGTTCAAGCACCCAGGGCCAGGCCACGTACAACGCGACGGCGAACAGTGTGCCAAAGAGAATAATCCAGGCCTGCAACTCACCCAGAAAATGCGCCCTGCTAGGCCGGCTTTGGTAGCGCATGCGCACCAGCACCGGTATCAACACCACAGACAGGGCACCAACTACCGTTGCCGGGATCCAGTTGGCCATGACCATGGTGAACTGATAGGCATCCACGACATCACTGACGCCATAGCGATACGCCACTGCCATCTCTTTGAAGGCACCGGCCGCTTTGCCCAGCAACAAAAAGAAAGCAACGCGCATGGCCCCTTGGGCGATGCGCCTGTGATCAGAATGCAGGCTGGCGAGTCGCTGTTTAAGCGGCTTCAAGTTAACGCAAAAATTGCGTGTACCAGGGCATGGAGACTTCCAGCCCCTCCACAATGTCATGCAGAGGGTCGTACCCCAAAAGACGCTGCGCCTTGCTGATGTCTGCCTGCGAATGCCGGACGTCGCCCGCACGAAACTCTGCATACACCGGCTGCTTGTCATAGACAATGCCGTTGTTGGCCAGCGACTTTGCCAGGTACTCAAAGAGCTCGTTCAGGCTGGTGCGTGCGTTGTAGGCCACGTTGTAAACCTGGTTGACTCCTTCAGGCTGAGCCAGTGCCGCCAAAATATTGGCCTGCACCACGTTATCAATAAAGCAGAAGTCGCGGCTGGTTTCGCCATCGCCATTAATGGTGACATCTTCGCCCTTGATCATGGCTGCGATCCACTTGGGGATAACCGCCGCATAGGCACCGTTAGGATCTTGACGTTTGCCAAACACATTGAAGTAACGCAGGCCTACGCTGCCAAAACCATAGGCACGCGCAAACACGTCTGCGTAAAGTTCGTTGACGTATTTGGTAACGGCATAGGGCGACAATGGACGTCCGATGAGGTCTTCAACCTTGGGCAGGGCCTCATTATCACCATAGGTCGAGCTGGACGCTGCATAAACAAACGATTTCACTTCCGCATCACGTGCGGCAACCAGCATGTGCAGGAAGCCATCGACGTTGACGTTGTTGGTGGTAATGGGATCGTGAATGGAGCGCGGGACTGAGCCCAGCGCTGCCTGATGCAACACGTAATCAACACCCGCCGTAACTTTTTTGCAGGTTTCAAGGTCGCGGATGTCACCCTCATGAAAGGTGAACTTGGCCCATTGCTCTGGCGTAACAACTCTTTTAACCTCATCCAGATTGTATTGATGGCCGGTAGAGAAATTGTCCAGGCCAACCACGGTCTGGCCAAAGTGCAGCAAAGCCTCAAGCAGGTTGGAGCCAATAAAGCCCGCACAACCTGTTACCAGCCATACCTTGGAATCGGACTGCAGACTGGATGTGATGTCCTGATATCGCGTACTCATATTTAAACCTTTTGTATAAGCCATTCTGGTAAAACCGCCCGCGCTATGCGCAGGCGCGCTATGTATTGCGGTGCGCCTCTTACAGGCGCAGATCAGACTCGTCAGGCGCCAGCGAATACTTCAGGTCATACAACACATGCTCAGGTTTGCCGAGTGCGCGGATGGCTTTGGCGCCCATCTTGAGAAACTGCCCATGGCCCACCGCCAGAATAATGGCATCGTAGGCGCCATCAGCCGGCTTTTCGACAGGCCGGATGCCGTATTCGTGAACCGCCTCATCTGCGTCGACCCACGGGTCGTAAACGTCTACATCAATACTGTACTCGCCCAGCTCACGCACAATATCAACCACACGCGTATTGCGAAGATCAGGACAGTTTTCTTTGAAAGCCAGCCCCATGACCAGCACTTTGGAGCCCTGCACCTGGATGCGTCGCTTGGTCATGGCCTTGACCAGCTGCGAGACGACATAACTGCCCATGGAGTCATTGAGCCTGCGCCCCGCCAGAATGATTTCGGGGTGATACCCAATGGCTTGTGCCTTATGCGTCAGGTAATAAGGATCGACGCCAATACAATGCCCCCCGACCAGACCTGGACGGAAAGGCAAAAAATTCCATTTTGTTCCGGCGGCGGTCAGAACAGCCTCGGTATCAATGCCCAGCTTGTTGAAAATAAGCGCCAGCTCATTGATCAGGGCAATGTTGACGTCACGCTGGGTGTTTTCAATAACCTTGGCAGCCTCTGCAACCCGAATGGAAGGCGCCTTGTGAGTGCCTGCTACGATAATTTCTTTGTATATGGCATCGACCAGGTCGGCGATTTCAGGCGTCGAGCCAGACGTTACCTTTTTAATATTGGCAACTCTGTGCTCTTTATCACCAGGATTAATGCGCTCAGGGCTATAACCAGCAAAAAAGTCTTCGTTAAAACGCAAGCCTGACATGCGCTCGAGTACAGGAACACACTCTTCTTCGGTCGCACCCGGATAAACCGTGGACTCATAAATTACGATGTCACCACGTTTGAGTACCCGGCCAATGGTCTCACTGGCCCGCACCAGCGGTGTGAGGTCTGGCTTTTTGTATTCATCGATAGGCGTAGGCACTGTCACGATAAACACGTTGGCCTGAGCCAGATGCTCAACCGCATTGGTGAACTCAAGGTGCTTGGCCTCCCCCAGCTCTTCGGTGCTGACCTCAAGCGTGTGGTCGCGCCCGTCTTTGAGCTCGGCAATACGCCGCGCATTAATGTCAAAACCCAGTACGGACCGTTTTTTACCGAACTCAACAGCCAGCGGCAAGCCCACATAGCCCAAGCCAATAACTGCAAGTTTCACGTCTTGAATCTGCAAAATGTATCTCCCACGCTACAACAAACTGAACAATTGATATGCTGGTTTCTCGAAGGCCGTCGCTATTTGCGACGTTGATCACGATCACGTCCCATCGATGGCAGCAATAGCCATGAAGGACGGCGCCACGACACCAGCCTGGAATACAGCCACAAATATACAAATGAGAACACCAAGATACTCGCGCAAAGCATCCACGCGTTATCCCACCAAATGGTTGCAGGCACCAGGCCGATAAGTGCCAGCACCCACAAATACGGCGATGTCATGGCATTACACAGTGCCGGTACGGCATGGCGCCGGTCACGACTAAAGGTAACCCGAACCAGCCTGCGAAACACCAGTTGATGCAGATGCAGGGCATCGGGCTGATCAACCGGCGTGCCGCGCTTAAAGCGCCGACGCCATATAGAGAACAGGGTTTCAAACACCGGGTAAAAAAGAACTGCCAGAGCATAGAACGGCGACACACTGGGGTTACGCACTACTAACTGTACTGCCAGCTCTGCCAGCATGAAACCCAGAAAGTAAGCCCCACCATCACCAAGAAACACGCGTCCAAAGGGGAAGTTCCAGACCAAAAACCCGAGCGTTGCCGAAGCCAACGAGGTAGAAATCAGAAAAATGGGAATGTCTTGTACTTGTATTGCCACCAGCGCCAGCGAAATAGCCATTAGCGTGGCAATCATGCCCGCCAGACCGTTCATGCCGTCGACGATATTAAGCGCGTGCGTGCACCCACCCACTGCCACCATGGTGAACAACAGTGATATGGGCCAGAAAGCGAGTACGGCGTCTACCCACGAAATACCTACACGTGACACCCCTCCCAGCAACCACCAAGCGATGGCGGCCGATGCGAAGGCGGCAAGCAGGCGTTTGCCGGCACCCACGTCTTTGGTAATGTCTTCAAGTAACCCCGCCACAAATACTGGCATTGCTGCGATAAACAGAACAGGCCAAAGCCAGGTCAGCGTCATATTGCTGGGGCCAAGAACCAAAAGCCCAGCCAGACTGCCCGCCACGACCGCTAGCCCGCCTACACGGGGCGTGGAGCGTGTATGACTGGCCTGCGGTTTGCTTAAATCGCTATCGCCGGTAAATACGCCGTGCCAACGTTCGGAGGCCACAATTAGGCCACCAATTGTGAACGCCACGACGCAAATGTAAAGCCAGGTGAAAGATTCAGAAAGCTGGGGCAAGATGATGAGTTTCCTATGTAATCCTGTCGTTATAAGTGATTGCCGTTATTATCGGCTGCATTTGCAACAATTTGCCGTAGATGCCTGAAATAAAGGTAACAATACCTAATTGTGGAGAAAAACAAAAAAAAAGCCCGAGATCGTAAGATCTCGGGCTAAATCCACCAAAGGAGGAGGGTGGAGGAGACAACCTTGGCATGTCGGGCTACGAGAGCAGTTGTTTGCTGCCTGAGCCGTGTGACTGGGGTTTACCCGCTGCAATCACGTTGCGACATCCGATAACTGAATTGTATAGCTGACTATTGTGCGATGCAAGATAAAAGAGCTAAAAATGTGTAACAATTTTGCTTTGTTGGGCATTTGCTACAAACCCATCAAAAAAAGCAATAAGGGGTTAACCCTTGAACATGTTACATACTAGCGCGTAGCTAACGCGCCGTCAAATACGGTAGGCCGTTACGGTCATCACTTTGGACATCGCCTTCATTACCAGCCGTGTCGGCCAGGCCAATTTATGGGCACCGTGCTCCTCAGCCGTGTTGCGATGGTGGATTTCGTCGTCTCGCATTTGCGACACGATATCGCGCGAGCGGTTATCTGTCGGAGGCAGCTCGTGCAAATGCCGGTCAAGATGCTGCTCCACCTGTCTTTCGGTTTCGGCCATGAACCCCAGGTTTTTTCCTGTTCCTGCACGACTGGCGATCAAGCCCAGCGAGAACGAACCAACATACCACAAGGGGTTAAGCAAGCTGGGACGGCTATGCAGTTCGCCGATGCGATCAGCACACCAGACCAGATGATCGACCTCTTCAGAAGCCGCTGCATACAGCACGCTTTTAATTGCTGCATCGCCGCAAAAAACGGCCTGACCGCGATACAAAGCCTGTGCGCAGATTTCACCCACATGGTTTACCCGCATAAGCCCAGCGGCGTGACGTGCCTCTTGGGGCGTGAGTTCAGTCTGACCGCCTGCAGGCAGCTTGCCTGCCGGGTTAGGACGCGTGGCAACCGCCGCTCCGCTCAATACCTGTGCCGCCCTTCCCAACTCGCCCAACATAAGATCAAGTGGATTAAGGCGACGCTCGAACCGAACCGGAGACTGAGTTGGCGCAGCATTTTCCATGGCCATGTCTGCTTTCCTTGATAAATTAGTTTCACACACGCGGGTGTCGTCTTGCAGTCTGAACCGCTTACGCCAGTACGACGTATACCTGCATTATTGCAAAAAGCGCCAGATGTAGCGACGACGGATCCAGAGCCACGCCACGGGCAGAAGAATCGCCAGCACGATAAGGCCCGTACCCGCGATTTCCTGATCACCCAGCAAGTAGAAGTTGCACAGACGCTGGGGGTTCTCGCGATAAAGCATGCCCACAATGGCACTCATCCAGCAAAAGTTGCCCAGAAAAAAAAGCTGGATCACGTTGTTGGCCCGCAGCGCCGAATCTTGCAGCAGCCAGCCCACAGCCAGAACACTGACAAACTTGAACACATCGGCCTGCCCGTTGAGCAAGACATCATCAAGCGCCTTGGGAATCATCCAGTAAGCACCAATAAAAGAACACAGTAATAGCCCGGCAAGACCGTGCTGGTTCAGCTGCGCCCACAGCCCCCCTGCCTGAGGTCCGCTAGCCTGCGATGCATCGGCCGCAGTCCGTCGGGACGCACTGAGTAACAAACCTGCGGGCGCACGTTGCCCTGTTTGCCCTGTTTGCCCTGTTTGCCCTGTTTGTCCTGTTTGCCCTACTTCCGCCTGCTGCCTTATCTGCCCTGCCGCTCCATGCCGTAACAGCTGTCCCTTTGACCGCTCTTGTGCCTGTTGTCCCTGTTGTGCCGGTTGTGCCGGTTGTGCCTGTTGTGCCTGTTGTGCCTGTTGTGCCTGTTGTGGCTGTTGTGGCTGTTGTGGCTGTTGACTCTCCTGACTCTCCTGACTCTGCTGCCCGAGCTGAAACGCGCGTAATGCCCAGCCGCGCCCCAGCATGACGCCGGCTATCAAGATGAGAGGAATATGCACCAGCATATGCAGAGACATTGAACGCGTGAGCCACTGCTTGCCCACCAACGCGACGATCAGGACTACGCAACCGCCCCAGAGGAGCACCTTGCTGCGTACCGCTGCATGGTGACTGACGCCGACCGCTCCACGCAGCGCGTCGATAAGTTCATACACACTCTTCAACCATTGCCACGCCGGCCGTCTCATGGGTTTCTCTTTTTGAAGTAGCGCTCAATCCAGGTCAGCAGCGTGTCGGTCGTGCCGATATCCACAATCTGCACCAGTTTGCCCTCAGGTGTCACCACGTGATAAGCCGCGTTGTGCTCAAACTGACCCATTGCCGCCGGCACAACAATAATACCGAACGCCTTAAGCACAGCCTGGCGTTGCGCAGCATCTGTCAGCGTGGCGAAAGACCAGATTTGTGGATTGGCGCGCTGGCTGGCTTGATAACGGGCAAGATAGTCAGGCGTATCAGCCGGATCAAAACTGAGGCTCAAGATACGTACGCGCTTATCCAGGCCTAATGTTTGAATCTCGTCCTGCAACTGCTGAAGTTCCGAGCCCATGGCCAGACAAATGGAAAAGCAGCGCGTGTACATGAAGTTGATGACAGTCATCCGCCCATCATCACGCAAGGCCTGCGCCAGGTCAGTATGATTGCCGTCGGCAAAGGCCAGTGCGGCGTTCGGCACCGGTCGTGGATGGCGTCGAACATCAGCACGACGTGCAGCCTCGGTCGTCAGTACCGAAAAACCGTCTGTCTGGGCATACAGGGCGCCAATACCCATCAGGCACGCCAGCAGCACGGCAATCAACATCTTCATGACATATCCCTGCAAGGTGGTGGCTCGCGTTGCGTACCACCACCCAAAACCGCCTACTTCATTGCGTCAAGCTCGGCATCACCGTTCCATGGAGCGTCGTGGCTGGCAGTTTTCTCGCGCTCGGCCTTGACCATATCTGCATCAACCGTATCCGCACTATTGCCGAAGCTGGTTCGCACATGGCTGACGACTGCTGCAATCTCGGCGTCACTGAGTTTATCTTTGAAGGTCGGCATTGCGCCGTTGTACTTTGTGCCTTCTACCGTCAGCTCACCCGTAATACCGTGCAAAACAATCTGCACCATTACTTCAGGCTTGCCGGTCACCCACTCGGATTCAGTCAGCGGCGGGAACACACCCGGCAGGCCTTTCCCGGTTGCCTGATGACAGGCCACACAATGCGCCGTGTAGACTTGGCCGCCATCTACCTTGCCGCCAGCCGCTGCCACATGAAAATCAGCCGCAATGCGATGGTCGCCATACTGTGCTGGTACATTCTGATAGTTAATGGCCAGATAGGAAATCGCAAAGATAAACAGGGCAGACACAATAAGAATAACCACCCATGGCACCGGACGATTGCCTTCATACGGCTCAGGCATTTCGCGGCGTTGGGCATCAATTTTTTTAGACTTGTCAGACATCTTGTTACCCCTTGCTTGCCAGCGGTTTATCGGCAACTGGCGTACTCGCGCCTGCTGTCTCCGTCCCGGCTGCATTAACTGCAGCTTGGCTTTGATTCAGCACGCCATTGGCTTGTTGCGCCAGCTTTTTCTGACCCGCCTCGCTCTGCTCGGCAGCACCCTGCGTCTTGCCCACTTCAGCAGGCTTTTCGGCTTTATCAGCGTCCTCTGCATTATCCGCCGGAGCCTGTTCCATTAGGCCGGGAGGCGGCTGGATCGGGTAAGTATGATCAAGCGATAACAGATAAGCCACAAGATCCAGCGCTTCAGGTGTAGCTACAACCACTTTGCCCGGAGGTTCATAACCAGGTGGAAGGTTGATGACCTTATCGCCTTTCTCCGCCTTGTCTTTGATTTCGAAGAGAAATGGATACGAAGGCATGATGCTGCCTGGCGTATAGGCCCTGGGTTGGTACAAGTGACCGAGATTCCAGTCAGCACTGGGCTGGCGAGCTCCGATATTGAACAGATCAGGCCCCGTGCGCATGGTACCCAGCAAATGAGGATGATCGTAATAGTAGTCACCCGCCACCGGCGCGCGCCCCCATCCCCTCTTGAAGTCAGGTGCCTGCGATTGGGAGCGCGGCTGCTGCGTATGACAGTAAACACAGCCGTTATCAATATACTGCTGGCGCCCGCGCAACTCTTGCGAGGTGTAGGGCTTGAGGCCCTCGGGCGGTTTAACATCAGACAGCTGCATATACGGCAACACAACCAGCGTGGCGGTCGCCAGCGCCAATGTCACCATGGCACCACTAAGAAGTTTGTATTCGCTTTCCATGATCAGGCCTCCCCAGCCACTGAGCGGTCAGAAGAAAGTCTGCGTGCATGAAACATTGCAGGGCCAATACGCTTGCGGCCGTATCGCAGTGCCATGGTCGCAAAGTGTACGGCAAACACCAGGTGACCCAAGGTCATAATGCTACCGCCCAGCGTACGCGCTTCCAGATAAGGGATGGTGATTTTGACTGACTCCATAAATGGCAGGGTGGAATCCAGCATGGCCAGGCCTTGCAGCCAGCCGCCTATGGACAGCCCGACGAAGTAAATACCAAAACCTATGACCACCAGCCAGAAATGCAGGGAAATGAGTTTTGGGTAAGGCCATTCCCAGGACATGACGCGTGGCATTACAAAGTAAATCGCCCCGAACATGGTCAGTGAGAAAAACGCGTACAAGCCCAGGTGGGCATGAGCCACCGTAAAGTGCGTAAAGTGGGCCACAGTACTGACGGCGCGCAGTGCTTCAAAAGAACCTTCTAGCGAGCTTAGTGTGTACATCATGCCGCCCAGCACAATGAAACGCAGCGTGGGTGAATAAATAAGCGTTTTGAAATGATGGCGCATGGTCATGTGCTGGTTTACTGAAAAAGCCAGAACCGGAACAATCATCATCATGCTTTGCACAATAGACAGGGTGATCAGCCATCCAGGAACAGGCCCGCCCACAAGGTGATGCCCGCCAACCTGGCCATAGAAAAACGCCAGCGCCCAAAAACCCAGCAACGACAGGTTATACGACTGTATGGGCCGTCCAATAATTTTTGGTAGAAAATAATAGATGGAGGCCAGCGCAATCGGCGTATAAAACAGCCCGAGTACATTGTGGCCATACCACCAGTTCATGGTGGCCTGCTCAACGCCAAAATGCACGCCCGGCAAGTTACCCACCAGAAACAGCACCGGGAACCAGAACAGCGCCGCGCCCATGTACCAGACCGATACATACAAGTGTTTTGCTTTGCGGTTGGCCAGCGTAAACACGAGCGGCAAGCCAATCATTGCACCACCGATGACAAAAAGAATATCGATCTGCCAAGGGATTTCAAGCCACTCCAGCCCGTCGTTGAAGCCTGCGGCGATACTACCCAGGCCCGCAATAAGTGCCGCGTTCCATAGCATGGCGCCAAGTAGCGCGAACCGTGCCCCAACCAGCGGGGTCTTGAGCACACGGGGGATAATCCAGAGCGAAATACCAAATGCGGCCATAGGCGCCCAGCCGTACGCCACACCATTTAGATGCAACGTGCGTATACGCCCAAACGTCAGCCAGGCGTACTCGGTCAAAAAGTCAGGTGAATGCAGTTTGATCGAGCTGATCAGACCGGCCGCTGACGCAAAGATCAGCCAAACCACCGCACAGGACAACAACACAAAAACCACCCAGGCGGAGGATTGGTCAGCCTCCACACGCGCGGCCAGCTCGGCCTCGGCTTGCGCCTTTGTAACCGGGTCAATTTCAGCCGTATGCGTGGCATCGACTGTTTTTTGTAATGCACGATGCTGCTCGGCTGTCGCGGCCGGCTCTTCGATCTGGCCAATTTCCCCTTCCGAGAAAATAACGTTGGCGGCCGCTGGGTTGTCATCAAACAGTTGATGCCGCAGCGACCAGATGAAGATGAATAAGCCTGTGACGGACACAATAAAGGTCAGCAACAGTATGGTGATGGTATTCATGTGGAATTCCCAGGCGGAGGCCGAAAAACAAAAGCCGGTGCGCCATGCACGCACATATGGAATTGTTTTGGATTGAAACGTTTAAGATAATACGATATCAGCTTGATGTACCGAGTGAAAACCCTGATAAATTTATTGTCTTTCTAGTAATTTTCGGCGTATTCAGTTATTTTCGCGCCCATGCGCGCGCTCATTACAAATTAGCACTTCGCAGTGCGCGGTTAACCGGGCGTACTAAAAGGTAACATTGGGGCAGAGGGGTATTGTGGTCATTATCCAACGCCATGTCGGCGCATGCTTGAGCATGGGGCAGCGAAAAGCACACGTCCATCGCCAACAAACGCCGTGAAATCGACGCCATTGTTCCCTACGCTGCACGGCAGCCCGCACTACACCAGGCAACAGCCTAGCCTTCTTACTCTGCGGCTCAATGCTTGCGCCCGTATTCGGTAACATTTATTCGGTATCATTGAGACTTACTTCAATCCAGGAAAAATCATGGAATGCACGATCGACTGGGGTGGCCCCGAAGGCATGCTGTTTGTCGCACGCACGGGAAGCGGCCATGTCACAGCCATGGACGGCGCCCCTGATGGCGGCGGCAACAATCTCGCACCGCGCCCTATGGAAATGATGCTTACCGGAGCAGGTGGCTGCGCGGCGTATGACGTCGTACTCATTCTCAAGCGAGGCCGGCACCAGGTAACGCAGTGCCAGGTAAAGCTTTCCAGCGAGCGGGCTGACACCGACCCCAAAGTATTCACCAAGATTCATTTCGCGTTTACCGTCAGCGGCAAAAACCTGCCACAGGCGGCCGTAGAGCGCGCCGTACAACTGTCACACGAAAAATACTGCTCGGCATCAGCCATGCTGGCCAAAACTGCCGAGATCACTCATTCTGTTACCGTCCTTGAGGGCTGAGCCTTACCTTATGCGTCAATACGAAGATTTCATGCGTCATGTGTATGAGCACGGCGTACTCAAAGCTGATCGCACCGGCACAGGTACCCGTTCGGTATTCGGTTATCAGATGCGATTCAACCTGGCCGAAGGTTTTCCGCTCATCACCACCAAAAAACTGCACACCAAAAGCATTTTCATTGAACTGCTGTGGTTTTTACAGGGCGGCTCCAATGTGCGCTGGCTGCAGGAGCGCGGTGTCAGCATCTGGAACGAATGGGCCGCGCCAGACGGCGAGCTGGGCCCCGTTTATGGCGTGCAGTGGCGTTCGTGGCCCACGCCCGACGGTGGCCACATTGACCAAATATCTCAGCTGGTTGAGCAGATCCGCCAAAATCCCGATTCGCGACGTCTTATTGTGTCTGCCTGGAATGTCTCCGACATACCGCGCATGGCCCTGCCGCCTTGTCACGCCTTTTTTCAGTTTTATGTCGCCGAAGGCAAGCTGTCATGCCAGCTGTACCAGCGCAGCGCCGACATCTTTCTGGGTGTGCCCTTTAACATTGCCAGCTATGCCCTGCTCACCCACATGATTGCCCAGCAGTGCAATCTTGAAGTGGGCGACTTTATCTGGACAGGCGGCGACTGCCATCTGTACAGCAATCATTTCGAACAGGTTGAACTGCAACTGTCGCGCGAACCGCGCGCTTATCCCAAGCTGGTCATTCATCGTAAGCCCGACTCGCTCTTCGATTACCAATACGAAGATTTCGAGATCACTGACTACGACCCCCATCCGCACATCAAGGCGCCTGTAGCCGTTTAACATCTGCACCACAACACACTTCCAGTTGCTGGCTCACGCCCGGGTTCGCGCACAGCCCCGGGCGAACCACCATCCGTACCAAGCCACGGTTTCGCAGGCGGTCACCGCCGCCAGGTAGTTCTGGTATAAAGAAGCATCCCCAACTTTCACGCTTATACGTACGCCTATGTCCATGCCACTTGTTCAGCTCGTCGTCGCCTACTCTGACAACCGTGTCATCGGGCTCGACAATGCCTTGCCCTGGCGTCTGCCCAGCGATCTGGCTCATTTCAAACGCACCACGTTTGGCAACCCCATTATCATGGGGCGCAATACCTGGGAATCACTAGGTCGCCCCTTGCCAGGCCGGCTTAATATCGTCATAAGCCGCAACCCCAATTATCAACCGCCTGGGGCCAGCGTATACACCTCGCTGGACGACGCCCTGGCTGCCTGCGCAGACGCCTCAGTCGAAAAAATCAGTGTGATTGGCGGCGAGCAGATTTTCCGCCCCGCCCTCGATATAGCCGACCGCATTATTGCCACCGAGATCCACGCCAAGTTTGAAGGCGACGCCTGGTTTCCGGCTCTCGACGCCAATGTGTGGGAAGTCACCGAAAGGCTGGCGCAGCCCGAAGAAAATGGTCTTTCCTTCGACTATGTCACCTATGAGCGCAAGATCTAATCTGCGAAACGGTTAGGCATCTGCTGTTTTCTGCCATTTCTGCCATTTCTGCCATTTCTGCCATTTCTGCCATTTCTGCTGTTTCTGCTGTTTTTGCTGTTTTGGCTGTTTTTGCTGTTTTGGCTGTTTTCGGCCAGCATCTGCTATTTCTTGCGCATTCTGTAGCTTCGTAGTGGCGCTGCTTCACACTGCTCAACGCCAGCCACGTAGCATGCCCGATTGCGAAACCTGCCCAGGTGAAGAAGTTTGCCCCCGGTTTCAAGCGCCCTCTAGTTTTCGCTACAGGCCCCGGCCTTGCGCATAAACGCCCAGAGCGCTGGGCTTAAGGAATACGCTACGTTAAAGCGTATCCAGCCGGTATCGGGCTGGTCAGGGTAAAAATACGAGCCTGGCGCCAGCCAGATGCCATCTTTCAGCGCCAGCTCTGCCAGTTGCCGGCTGCCGCGCTCGCGCCATTTTCCGGCAGGGCGCGCCCAAAGAAACAGGCCCGCCTGGGGTCGCGCAAACACCTCAAAACCGTGCTCATCCAGCAAGCCAGCCAATTCTTCGTGCGCCTGCCGCAGTTTGTCCTGCACACGCTGCAAATGAAGCTGATGCTTACCCTGACGCAGTACCTGATACACCGTGCGCTCCATCATCTCTGGCGTGGTCAGCCCCAGTGCCATCTTGGTTTTGGCAAACTCTTGTGTCAGCGCCGCGTCGGCAGCCACATAACCGACCCGCATCGACGGCATAATACTTTTTGAAAAGCCCGACACGTACACGACCCGGCCGGCGCCAGCCATGGCGGCCAGCATTGGCCCCAACCCCGGCAGCAGAGCACGCGATACATCATCTTCAATAATGCGAAAATCAAAGCGTTCGGCAAGCTGCAGCAGGCGGAAGGCGTTACTCATGCTCAGCGTCGTGCCGGTAGGGTTTTGCAGCGCCGTATTTACAAACAGTGCTTTGACATCACCTTCTTGGGCCAAGGCCTCGAGCGCATAAAGATCAATTCCATCTTCATTACGCACAACCCCACGCACCACCAACCCGGCCAGCTTTAGCGCAGGCAACAGGTTGGCATAGCAGGGGATCTCTACTGCAATCGTATCGCCAGGCCGCAACAGTGTGCGTATAACAATATCAAGCGCCTGCGTAGCACCGTGAGTCAGCAACACCTGGCGGATATCCAACTGCAGACCATGCTGGCCCAACGCCTGACGCACATACTCGCGCAGGGGGTGGTAACCGTAAGGATGCCCATACCCGCCCAATTGTGTGACGGGCGTACGTGACACCTGCCGTATTGACTGCTGCAGACCGGCTTCATTAAGCCATTCTGGCGGCAACCAGCCGCAGCCTGACTTAATGGGTATGGAATGATCGGCAAAAACGTCGGCAAGTAGCCACGCCGCCCCCAGGCGTGGAGGCTCCCAGTCGGGCGCACGTTCTGGCACCGGTGCCTGCCTGGCCGAGGACGGCACGCGGTAACCAGAACCTGGCCGCGCTACCAACAGGCCACGTGCAACCAAACGGCTATAGGCCGCCGATACAGTGAAGGTGCTGACGGCATGCGTGCGTGCAAATTGACGTACCGATGGCACCTGCATGCCGGGCCTGAGTTGCTGTTGACGTATTGCCAGCTCTATCGCTGCAACCACCTGATCTGAAAGCGTTTCACCCACGGTGCGATCACGCACGGGCTCGAAGAATCGCACTGTTGCCTCCTGAACTGTACAGTTTTATGAATAACACCTATACAGTCATGTCGATATTATCTATCTGTATATTTAAACCTGATCATATACGGACGAGAATAGCTCGACAAGATTCTTTTCTCTCCTGCACAGTTTGCGCCACCAGCTCGTAGGTAAGGGGCGGCCAGCCACCGGCAGGGAGCCCCAACATGGTTTTATTTCAGTGCAGAGGTGATCATGACCAGCCAAGCCAATCTTCCCGACCTTTCGAATCTGTGGATGCCGTTTACGGCAAACCGCCAGTTCAAAGACAAACCGCGCCTGCTGGCAAAAGCCAAGGGCATGTACTACACCTCAACGGAAGGCCAGCAAATTCTGGATGCCACAGCGGGGTTGTGGTGTGTCAATGCCGGCCATGGTCGCCAGGAAATCATTGACGCCATCTCGCAGCAGACGGCTGAGCTCGACTATGCACCAAGCTTCCAGATGGGGCACACAGACTCTTTTCTGGCCGCCACAGCTGTGGCCAAACTGATGCCCCAGGGTCTGGACCGTATTTTCTTTACCAACTCGGGGTCAGAGTCTGTTGACACGTCGCTGAAGATCGCTCTGGCCTACCACCGCGCCCGCGGCGAAGGCCAACGCACGCGTCTTATCGGCCGCGAACGCGGCTACCATGGCGTAGGCTTTGGCGGCATTTCGGTGGGCGGTATTTCACCCAACCGCAAAACCTTCTCAGGTGCCCTACTGCCCAGCGTCGATCACCTGCCGCACACGCATGATTTGTCGAAAAATGCCAATTCGCGCGGGCAGCCCGCCTGGGGCGAGCATTTTGCCGATGAACTCGAGCGTATTGTCGCGCTGCACGACGCCTCGACCATCGCCGCCGTCATCGTCGAGCCACTGGCTGGCTCTACCGGGGTACTTCTTCCCCCAAAAGGTTATCTTCAGAAGCTGCGGGCCATCACCGAAAAGCACGGCATTTTGCTAATTTTTGATGAAGTCATTACCGCCTTTGGTCGCCTGGGTGCCAATACCGCCAGCGAATTGTTTGGTGTTACGCCTGATCTCATTACTATGGCCAAAGGCATTAGCAACGCCGCCGTGCCAGCCGGTGCTGTCGCCGTCAAGCGCGAAATCCACGATACCATTTTGGCCGCAGCAGCCAACGGCATTGAGTTTTTCCACGGCTACACCTACTCAGCCCACCCCCTCGCCACGGCAGCCATGCTTGCAACGCTGGGAATCTACGAGCGAGATCACCTCTTCAAACGTGCCAAAGATATGTCGCAAACGTTTGAAGACGCCGCACACACGCTGGAAGACGCCCGTCACGTCATCGACGTGCGTAACCTTGGCCTGGTTGCCGGAATTGAATTAAAGCCACGTGAAGGCGCGCCAGGTGCCCGTGCAGCTGAAGTGTTTGGCAAGTGCTTTGATGCGGGCGTTATGGTGCGCTATACCGGCGACATCATTGCAATATCACCACCACTCATCATTGAAGAAGAGCAGATCGCGCATATCTTCGACACCATCAAAAAGGTACTTGATACCGTAGCATAGTGCCAGCGGGCAACGGCAGCGCCCCGTACACCCCAAAAATATCTCGGGGTATACGGGGCGCTTAGGCATTATGCCGTTGCGACAGAGGCGACGGCTGCTTCGGTTACCGTCATTGCGGATGCGGATACGGTCGCGGCGGCTGCGGCTGCGACCGTAACCACAGCGCCTGCCAAAAACGCCCTAAACCACTATTCTACGTTTACAACCGCCTCATCATCCAGATAAGACTCCATCGGGGGGCATGAGCACATGAGGTTGCGATCACCCCAGGCATTGTCCACACGCGATACCGGTGGCCAGTATTTGTTGTGGCGCAAGCTGGCAAGCGGATAAGCCGCTTGCTCACGCGTGTAATCATGATGCCACGCTGAAGCCAGCAGCATTTGTGCCGTGTGCGGCGCATTGCGCAACACATTGTCTTCTGCGTCTTTCTCGCCGCGCTCCACCTGTGCAATTTCTTCGCGGATGGCAATCATGGCATCAATAAAGCGGTCAAGCTCCGCCAGCCCTTCTGACTCGGTCGGCTCAACCATGAGCGTACCCGCCACCGGAAAACTCATGGTGGGCGCATGAAAGCCATAATCAACCAAACGCTTGGCAACGTCTTCAGCAGAAATGCCGCAACGGTCTTTAATGGGACGGATATCCAGAATGCACTCGTGCGCTACGTGCCCGTTGCTGTCTGCATACAAAATCGGATAATGCTCGCGCAAACGTGCCGCAATGTAGTTGGCATTTAAAATGGCGACTTCTGACGCTTCTCTAAGCCCCTCAGCGCCCATCATCGAAATATACATGTATGAAATAGGCAAAATGCTGGCCGAACCATAAGGCGCTGCAGACACCGGCCCGACTTTTGCGCCTTCAGGCAGCACACCGGTCTCGTCGACCAGGCCCGGCAAATAGGGCGCCAGGTGCGAACGCACGGCTACTGGGCCTACACCCGGCCCACCGCCCCCGTGAGGAATGCAAAAGGTTTTATGCAGATTAAGGTGTGACACATCGCCGCCGAACTTGCCAGGCTGGGCAAGGCCCACCATGGCATTCATATTGGCGCCATCGATGTATACCTGCCCGCCCGCATCATGCACCAGTGCGCAGATCTCGCGCACGGCGGTTTCAAACATGCCATGGGTAGACGGATAAGTAATCATCAACGCCGCGAGACGATCGCCCACCTGAGTGATACGAACCTTAAGGTCTGCAACATCAACATTGCCATTGCTGTCAGAAGCCACCACCACCACATCCATGCCTGCCAACTGCGCCGAGGCTGGATTAGTGCCATGGGCTGACGCGGGGATAAGACACACATTACGCTGTGGCTGACCGTTGGCGTGATGGTAGGCCTGTATGGCCAGAAGGCCTGCATACTCGCCCTGGGCACCCGAGTTGGGCTGCAGGCTGACCGCGTCATATCCTGTAATAACGCACAGTGCAGATGACAGACGGTCGACAAGCTCTTTATAGCCCTGTGCCTGATCAGCGGGCGCAAACGGATGCATATTGCCGAATTCGGGCCAGGTAACCGGGATCATTTCGGCCGTGGCGTTTAGCTTCATCGTGCATGAACCCAGTGGGATCATCGTGCGATCCAGCGCGAGGTCTTTGTCAGCCAGGCTGCGCAGATAGCGCAGCATGTCGGTTTCTGATTGAATGCGCGAGAAGATGGCGTGCGACAAGATTGCACCCTGGCGGCGCAAGCCTGCAGGGATGCCCAAAACGGCGGGCTTGACTTTTTGTGCGGCGGCGTCCCAGGTTTTACCCAGGCCCTGGGCAAATTCGGACAACAGCACATCAAGATCTGCCACTGTAACGGTTTCGTCCAACGATACGGCCAGGCGGCCTGCACCAGGCTGACGCAGGTTTATGTGCGCGGCCTTTGCTGCGCCAATAATTGCCTGCGTCGCGTCGCCCGTATCGAGCAGCAGCGTATCAAAATAATGTTTATTGACAACGGTAACGCCCAGTTGCTCCAGCGCGCCTTTCAGAAAGCTGGTCAGCGTGGCAACGCGTTCGGCAATGCGAGTGAGGCCAGCGGGCCCATGCCATACCGCATACATGCCGGCCATCACGGCCAGCAACACCTGTGCCGTGCAAATATTGGAAGTGGCCTTTTCACGGCGAATATGCTGCTCGCGCGTTTGCAGCGCAAGACGCAAGGCGGGTGCACCCTGACTGTCTTTAGACACACCCACCAGCCGGCCCGGCATACTGCGCTTAAAGCCATCTTTACACGCCATAAAGCCTGCGTGCGGGCCTCCATAGCCCGGCGGCACGCCAAAGCGCTGGGCAGAGCCGACAGCAATATCCGCGCCCCACTCACCCGGTGGCGCCAGCAAAGCAAGTGCCAGCAAGTCGGTCGCAACGGCGACCACCGCGCCCATGGCATGGGCCTGCTCGGCCAGCGCACGGTAGTCGGCAATGTCGCCCAGGCTATGCGGGTATTGCACGAGCACGCCAAAACAAGCGGGCAGGCTGGCAGCCTCGTCACCGACCAACAGCTCAATTCCAAGCCCACTGGCGCGGGTACGCAGGATTTCAAGTGTTTGTGGATGACAATGCTGCGAGGCAAAGAACACATTACTTTTTGAACGCGAACTGCGACGCGCAAGCGCCATGGCCTCGGCGGCGGCAGTACCCTCGTCCAGCAGTGACGCATTGGCGATATCCAGCCCGGTCAGATCAGCGACCATGGTCTGGTAATTAAGCAACGCCTCGAGCCTGCCCTGCGAGATCTCGGGCTGGTATGGCGTGTAGGCCGTATACCATGCCGGGTTCTCAAGAATATTGCGCAAAATCACATGCGGCACATGCGTACCGTAGTACCCCTGTCCAATGTAGTTGCGATAAACCTGGTTGCGCCCCGCAATTTCTCGCAGGCCCGCCAGCGCATCGGTTTCGCTGCGCGAAGCTGGCAGATCAAGCGGTTTGCGGTCGAGAATGCTGGCCGGCACTACCTGTTGCACCAGACTCTCGAGGCTTTGTGCCCCAATGGCTTCCAGCATGCGGGCCTGGTCAGCCTGGCCCGGGCCTATATGCCGGGGGATAAAGTCAGAGTGAGGGTCTAAATCTCGCAACATAATCAACCTAAACAGAAAGAAATGCGGGGCATGTGGGCATGATCAGGGCAGTTGGCCCGCTGAGGTCGCGTTACGCCTCAGAGCGCCGACCGCCACAAAAAGACAGACACCAAAAGGCGCCGGCAGGCGCCTAAAGGTACTTAGCTGGCGCCGAGCGCCTCGTAGTCGTCGCCATCCATGAGGTCATCGATGTCGTCAGGGTTATTGGGCTTAATCTTGAAGATCCAGGTATCAAAGGCTGCCTGGTTGATGAGGTCAGGCTGGTCGCCCAGCGCCTCATTAAAGGCCACAATCTCGCCATCGACGGGCGCGTAAATGTCAGAAGCGGCCTTGACTGACTCAACCACACCCGCGGTATCGCCAGCAGACAGCTTGGCACCGGGGTTAACATCACCCACAAAAACCAGATCGCCCAGTTGGTCTTGAGCGGCATCGGTAATGCCCACTAGAAAGACGTCGCCTTCAGGCTTGACCCATTCATGGGAAGACGTGTATTTGCGATCAGTTGGAAGACTCATGGTGTACCCCGTGAAAATCAGTATTCGTTATAAGAGTGAGCGCGCGCATCAGACCGAAATTTTGCCGTTGCGCACGAAAGGCATTTTTACCACTTCTGCAGGCATCCATTTGCCGCGCATCTCGACGTCGACAGCATCGCCAGGCTGCAGGCCCAGAGGCACGCGCGCCATACCGATGGAAACACCCATGGTAGGCGACATGGAGCCGCTGGTGAGTTCACCCTCGCCCTGAGCACTGCGCAACTTCATGTGCGCCCGCATAACACCGCGCTCAAGCAGCTTGATGCCCACCAGCGTTTGCTCGGGGGTAATGGCTTCAAGGGCGTCTCGGCCGATAAAATGGCGATCGGGGTTTTTAAAGGAAACCGTCCATGACAGGCCCGAGATCAGTGGGTTAACCTGCTCATTCATTTCTTGCCCGTATAGATTCATGCCTGCCTCAAGCCGCAGTGTGTCGCGTGCGCCCAGACCACAAGGCAACACGCCCTGGCTGACAAGATCATTCCAGAAAGCACCAACCTGAGTGGCCGGCAGTACAACTTCAAAGCCGTCTTCACCGGTATAGCCTGTGCGTGCAACCAGGGTATCGGCATCAATGTAAACACCATTAAAAGCCGCCAGCTGCTCTGTGGGGGCTTTCCAGTGCGGACGCGCGGCCCAGAGCTTTTCGCGAGCTTGGGGCCCTTGCACCGCAATCATGGCCAGATCACGCCGGGGCTCAATTTGAACCTCAAAGCCCTCATCATGGGCAACCTGCTGCATCCAGGCAATGTCTTTGTCTGCCGTACCGGCATTTACCACCAGTCGCCAACTGGTCTCATCAAAAAAGTACACAATCAGGTCGTCAATGACGCCACCGTCAGGCTTGAGCATGCATGAGTACAGGGCCTTGCCTGGCACCGTAAGCTTGGCCACGTCATTTGCCAGCAAGCGTGACAGAAAGGCACGCACACCTTTTTCGCCCGTGGTGCCACTCTGGGCCTCGGTTGACGCTGACGCGGTGGTTTCTTTGGCACGTACATCAACATTCAGCATGTGCGAAACATCGAACATACCCGCGGCGCGGCGTACGGTGTGATGCTCTTCAATTTGCGAGCCATAGGAAACAGGCATATCCCAGCCACCGAAGTCGACCATTTTGGCGCCGGCCTGAAGATGAGCAGAATGCAGAGGGGTATGTTTTAGTGCTGTAGACATGAGAGAGGCTCCGGAAACGAAACGACGACGCCGAGCCAACTGGCTCTTGCGCCGCCCTTCTGTCCTTTTGCCTGAGAGTTGACCCCATATAGGGGGTTCACCTTCGGCGCCCGATGCCAGGCCTGAGGGCCAATGGAACGAGTCTCTCCAGAATGCTGCCTTGCCAGCCAATTGGCGACAACACACGAGCGGTACGGGGTGCCTGAGCGATTTCGGGCGAATTGCGCCTTCGGCGGTCGAAAAATCGACGCTCTCCCACTGTGTGACGACAGCAAACGAGAGCATACCCCGAAAGCCAGGCAGCTACAAACAGATTTCGGCCCAGCGCCGAAAATATATTAATGCTTGCTGGCGTTTGCCGCCATGCTGCAACAATACGTTGCCGCAGACGGCACCTGCGTGCCTTACACTGAAAATATATTAATACCGGCTGGCGTTTGCCGCGTTGCTGCAACAATTCCCTGCCGCAGACGGCACCTGCGTGCCTTACGCTGAAAATATATTAATACCGGCTGGCGTTTGCCGCGTTGCTGCAACAATGCCTCGCCGCAGACGGCACCTGTCTGCCTTACGCTGAAAGCGTATTAATGCCGGCTAGCGTTTGCCGCCATGCTGCAGCAATGCCTTGCCGCAGGCCACACCAGAAGCCCACGCCCACTGAAAGTTATAGCCCCCCAGCCAGCCCGTAACATCCACGGCTTCACCTATAAAGTACAAGCCAGGAACCGCATTGGCTTCCATGGTCTTTTGGTTCAGGCAGCGTGTATCAACCCCGCCACGCATCACTTCCGCTTTCTTGTAACCCGCCGTACCGTTGGGAAACAGCTGCCAGGCATTGATGCACGCGCCCAGTTCGCGCAAAGTCTTGTCCGGCACATCGGCCAGGCGTTGCTCGCCCAAACCGTCACCCGTAGTTTGCGCGTTGGCCAGCCATTGGTCAGCCAAGCGCTTGGGCCACATACCCGACAACACCGACCCCAGCTTCTGACGGCTGCCCTGCTTGCTTTCAAGTAATTCGCGGGCAAGGTCACGCCCTGGCGCAAGATCAACAGAAATCGCCTCGCCTGGGTTCCAGTAACTGGATATCTGCAAAATAGCTGGGCCAGACAGCCCACGGTGTGTAAAAAGCAGGTCTTCGAGAAACTCAGTCTGTGCGGCCTTACCGCCCGGCCTCTGGCGTCGGTTCGCCTTTCTTGCGGCGGCAGCTTCCAGTTTCGAACGGCTAGCATCGATACCCACAGCACTCGGAACACTCCTAGCATCCGTAGCAGCGGTGGCAGTGGTGTCACTGGTAGCAATTGTTGCAGTTGCAGTAGTTGCACGGATAGCAGTTGTAGCAGTCCCGACAGCGCGCACCAGCACTTCCAGCGCGACACCACTCAGGGCAGAAAACGGCTTCCAGGCCTCTGCATCAAAAGTAAGCGGAACCAGCGCAGGCCGGGGCTCAATCACCTTCAGCCCAAACTGCCGCGCCACACCCAAGGCGAAATCAGTCGCGCCCAATTGCGGGATGGCCATGCCGCCCGTCGCCATCACAAGCTGGTGCGCCTGCACCTCGCCCTGCGACGTATGCAGCACAAAAACCTCGTCATCCGCACGCGTTATACGCTCTACCGCACAGGGCATGCGCCATGACACGCGACCATCATCGCACTCATGCTGCAACATGGTGATAATGTCTTCACTGGACTCATCGCAAAACAGCTGTCCCCGGTGTTTCTCATGCCAGGCAATGCCATGTCTGCCGACCATATCGATAAAGTCTTGCGGGGTATAGGCCGCCAGCGCCGAGCGACAAAAATGCGGGTTTTGCGAAATAAAATTGGCAGGGCTGGTGTTGATGTTCGTAAAATTGCAGCGGCCACCACCAGAGATGCGAATTTTTTCAGCCAGCTTTTTGGCATGGTCAATGAGCACCACACGCAGCCCCCGCTGCCCTGCCACGGCCGCAGCCATCATTCCGGCCGCGCCAGCACCCACCACTGCCACATCAAACACCTGGTTAAGCGAACCGCCCGACGCCGAAACGCGAGCACCCCGACTGCCGGTTTTTTTCGCGCTCGCCCGTACGCCCCCAGAGGCGGGTTCGTGGGTGGTGGCCTGGGCCACCCCACCTTGCCTTATCGCCACGCCGGTTAGTCTTCTTTGATGCAGTCGACGTAGTAGCGCTCTTCACCATCTGGCTGCACGTCGCGCGCCAGCCCGTGCACATCGGTTTCAAACCCAGGGAAGGTAGCGTTGAACTCGCGTGCAAACTGCAAATAGCTGACGATACGCTGGTTAAAGCGCTCGCCCGGAATCAGCAGCGGGATGCCCGGCGGGTAAGGCGTAAGCAGCACACCAGTAACACGCCCTTCAAGCGCATCAATGCTGACGCGCTCAGACTCGCGGTGTGCCATCTTGGCATACGCCACCGATGGCTTCATGGCTGGCACCATATCGCTGAGGTACACCTCAGTGGTAAGGCGTGCCAAGTCATATTTGCGATATGCCTCGTGAATCTGCTGGCACAGATCGCGCAGACCCAGCTTTTCGTAGCGACGATGCTGTTTGCAGAAGTCAGGCAGTATGCGCCACAGCGGGTTGTTGCGGTCGTAGTCGTCTTTAAACTGCTGAAGCGCTGTCAGCAGCGTGTTCCAGCGGCCTTTGGTAATGCCGATGGTAAACAGAATAAAAAACGAATAAAGCCCGGTTTTCTCAACCACCACGCCGTGTTCCGTCAGGTATTTGGAAACCAGCGCCGCCGGGATGCCCGTGTCGGCAAACGTGCCAGAGATATCAAGACCCGGTGTTACCACCGTTGCCTTGATGGGATCAAGCATGTTGAAGCCTTCGGCCAGGTCACCAAAGCCGTGCCACTTGTCGCCCGACTTGAGCAGCCAGTCATCACGCTCGCCAATGCCGTCAGCCACCAGACGGTTGGGCCCCCATACCTTGAACCACCAGTCGTCTTTGCCGAACTCAGACTCCACCTTGCGCATGGCACGGCGAAAATCCAGGGCTTCGGTAATGCTTTCTTCGACCAGCGCGGTGCCACCGGGCGGCTCCATCATGGCAGCGGCCACGTCACACGACGCGATAATGGCGTACTGCGGCGAGGTCGACATGTGCATTAAATAGGCTTCGTTAAACACGTTGCGATCAAGCTGCCGTGTTTCAGAGTCTTGCACCGTAATTTGCGACGCCTGCGACAAGCCGGCCAGCAGCTTGTGTGTGGAGTGCGTGGCAAACACCATGGCGTCTTTGGAACGCGGGCGGTTCTCGCCAATGGCGTGCATGTCTTTGTAGTACTCGTGAAACGACGCATGCGGCAGCCAGGCTTCGTCAAAGTGCAGGGTGTCAATTTCTGAACCCAGCTTTTCCTTGATCATTTCGACGTTGTAAATAACGCCGTCATAGGTGCTTTGCGTAAGCGTAAGAATGCGCGGCTTCTTGTCGGGCGCCTGACTGGCAAACGGGTTGGCTTCGATTTTTTTGCGGATATTTTCTGGCTCAAACTCTTCGAGCGGAATCGGCCCGATAATGCCCAGGTGGTTGCGCGTAGGACGCAGAAACACCGGGATCGCACCCGTCATGGTAATGGCGTGCAAAATCGACTTGTGACAGTTTCGATCAACAACGACCACGTCGTCGTTGGCGACGTTGGCATGCCAAACAATTTTGTTCGACGTAGAGGTGCCATTGGTAACGAAAAAGCAGTGGTCAGCATGAAAAATACGCGCGGCGTTCAGTTCAGACTCGGCGATGGGGCCGGTATGGTCAAGCAACTGGCCCAGTTCGTCTACCGCGTTACAGACGTCGGCACGCAGCATGTTTTCACCAAAAAACTGGTGAAACATTTGCCCGACCGGGCTTTTCAAGAACGCAACCCCGCCGCTGTGCCCGGGGCAATGCCACGAGTACGAGCCGTCAGAGGCATATTTGACCAGTTCACGGAAAAACGGCGGCGCCAGGCTATCAAGATACGAACGCGCTTCACGGATGATATGCCGGGCCACGAACTCGGGCGTGTCTTCGAACATATGAATAAAGCCGTGCAGCTCTTTCAGGATGTCATTGGGTATGTGCTGCGAGGTACGCGTTTCGCCATACAGGTAGATGGGGATATCGGCGTTACGAAAACGCAGTTCGCCAATAAACGAGCGCAAATTCTTGATGGCGTTGGCTACGTCTTCAGGCGACGCCACCACGAACTCCTCATCATCTATCGACAAAATGAACGCACTGGCACGACTTTGTTGCTGGGCAAACGAGCTGAGGTCACCATAACTGGTAACGCCCAGCACCTCAACGCCCTCGGCCTCGATGGCCGACGCCAGGGCGCGAATGCCAAACCCGGATGCATTTTCCGAGCGGTAATCTTCATCGATAATTACGATGGGGAAGCGAAATTTCATCAGTACTGCTCCAGCTATGTGCGAGGCAGGGTAACCCCAGTCTGCCCCTGGTATTTACCGCCACGATCTTTATACGAGGTTTCGCATTCTTCATCGCTTTCCAGGAACAACATTTGTGCGCAGCCTTCACCCGCATAAATTTTGGCGGGCAAGGGCGTGGTATTGGAAAACTCCAGCGTTACATGGCCTTCCCACTCGGGTTCAAGGGGCGTAACGTTGACGATGATGCCGCAGCGGGCGTATGTGCTTTTGCCCAGGCATATGGTGAGCACAGTGCGCGGAATACGAAAATATTCTATGGTGCGGGCCAGAGCAAATGAGTTGGGCGGAATGATGCAGACATCGCCTTTGAAATCGACGAACGATTTTTCATCAAAAGCCTTGGGGTCGACAATAGTTGAATTGATATTGGTAAATATCTTGAATTCATCCGCACAACGTACATCATACCCGTAACTGCTGGTTCCGTAGCTGACAATACGCTTGCCATCGACAGAGCGCACCTGGCCCGGTTCGAAGGGTTCGATCATACCGTTGGCGGCGGCTTGCCGGATCCAGCGATCATTTTTAATGCTCATAACCTTACCTTTTAAACGTTGGCGCGTATTTTAGCCCCTTATAAGGCCAGCAACGCGTAGCTCTCACTACAGAGCGCGCAGACCTGCTTGGCTAATCGCGCGAGAACCAGCGATACACCAAAGCGAGACCATTAACTGTACCCACGCTGAGCTCGGCCGTAAGGCCGCGCGCCAGACGATAACTGATATGACCTACCGTACCCGTGTCGGACAATGCCTGGCGCACGCTGACGGTAAAACCGGCCGATAACGCCTTGCTGGCCACAACAAAACGCTGTTCAATATTACTGTTACCTGAGTCCATACCTTTGACCACGCTGTCGGCGGGCAAAATACTGCCGGCGCCGCCAAGCTCGCCCGAGCGCATCGTGACCTCATCAATACCAAAGCGACGATAAAACGGCTCACCGTCACTGAGGAAGGAGCTGCCCACCGAGAATAACAGCGCGGCGTCGCCCCCCGAGTCATCGGGGCCATGCCCCATCAGCAGCCAGGACAGCTTTTCGATCTCGCTGACCGCCGGGTAAGACACCAGATCAATGCGTGGCCGACGCGCAGTGCCTGCGACCCGCACTCCGGCTTCAACGGCCAACCCTGTACGCAGCGCCTCGATATCGAGCACGGGGCTGGTAATGTCGCCCTGAAAGGTAATGGTTCCGCGCCGCAGCTGCAAGCGTTGGCCATAGGCCTCGACTGCCCCACCACGCGTATGCAACGCACCTATTGCCGTGAGCTTGTCACCTATCATGGTGATGTGCAGCTTGCCGATCAAACCCGAGTTGACGCCATAGCCCGTAATGTAAAAACGCGGCCCCAGGTCGACATCAATATCCAAAGAAACCTGAACGGGCGAGGCCGACTCTTTTTTATTTCTGTCATCACCCGCCCGAATCACCACGACGTCAGAATCCAACGTAGGGATTGAACTGAGCATATCCAGGTCTACCCAGCCGGCATCAGCCACTAGCGAGCCCGTGACGTCAATTTTGGGAATGGCGAGGGCGACTTTGAGATCACCGGTAATCATGGCGTAGCGGTCTGAGCGCTGCAGCAGTGGGTAGCGATGAAATGCCACATCAATATCGCCGGTAGACTCGAACAGATTCCAGTCGCCTGTAATTGTCAGGCTACCGTCTTTGGCATCGGGATTGCTACTGACCCATTTGGCCGTACGCCATTCTTTGGGCGTTGTACGCAGGCGTGCAGGAAATTTCAGCGACTCAAGCACCAGTTTGTCATCAGTGACCCTGGCCAGCAACGTGCCATCGAGCAGCCGAATGCCGTCATCGATTCGCACAACGCGCAACTTGTCACCCCGAATGGTGCCGTTACTCGCCCATTTTCCGTCGGGCTTGCTATCCATCTGCACATCGGCAGTAAGGGTGCCGCCAAACTCCATGGCATCACCGGTGAACAGGCTGAGCCAGCCCAGATCGTTCACGTTGGCCTTGAGCTGTACCGCCTTGGGATCTTTGGGTTCCAGATAAAGCCGCATGCCATCAGCATGCAGCAAGGTCTTGGCCTTGGCAGAAATGCTGCCCATTTTTTTGGTGCCAACGTCAAGGTCAAGAAGAATCTGACTGGTTGAGTTGTTGGTACGGCTGGCTTGAATGCCTAGTGTAAGTGTTTCAAGGCCTAGCGGGAAAGGTGGCTCGGCGGG
The DNA here is from genome assembly GCA_013416395.1 of Alcaligenaceae bacterium. Lineage (GTDB taxonomy): Bacteria > Pseudomonadota > Gammaproteobacteria > Burkholderiales > Burkholderiaceae_B > Allopusillimonas. The sequence continues at coordinate 73,288 of JACCEP010000012.1, read as the reverse complement.
CACAATAACGTCGCCCGAAACACGCTTGACGTGAGCACTGCCTTCAAGCGCACCGGCAAATTTCAGATCCCAATCCAGTGCCAGATCGATTTCCGTCGTGCTGGCCTTGGCTGCGCCGCGTATTTTGATGCCGCCTTTGGTTTCAGCAGTTTCCACCAAGGTACCCAAGGCCTGCTGCACGTCTTCCACAAGCTTACGCGACACAACCAGATGGTTAACATCGCCACGGGTTTCCCAGCGCCCGGCGCCCCCGCGCGAGCCCGCATGATCCACGGTAACCAGCTTGCGGGAGCCCATGAACAGCTCCAGCGTTGTAGCGCCCACTTCCCATTCCCATGCTGGCGGTTGTGTACCGGGATAAAAGCTGACGGCAACAGGCGCCTTCAGATCAGCCGCAAACTTGGCATGCTTGATGTCGAGCTTGCTGAGGGTGCCACGCCAACCCTCCAGAGCTGACGGCGCCGTTTTCGACGGCAATTGTGCCTCACTGGCGCTCTTTGACGCGGTCACAACGTTTTCTGCCGTATTAGCCTTGGCACGTGGAGCAGGCGAAGTGCCGCCGCCCCCTGATGCAGCGGCAGGGGCGCGATCCGAGCCAGGCCGCTTGCCCCAATGACCATCCAGCACAACGTGCACATCGGCGGGTGCCGTGCCGGGATCATTGGCCTTGCTGTCTTTGGGCGTATAGACGACCTTTAAATCAGCCTTATGGTCGGCAAGCGTACCTGCCACCAGGCCTTTTGCCGTAACGCCGCCCGGTATATCGGGCCAGAAGGCGTCAAGCTGGGGAGCCAGCACATTCAGATTAAGACTGTTGTCGGCAACGCCGAGGGCGCCTTTGGCTTTCACATGGTTTTTGCCCAGTGTCAGATCCATGTCGAGGTCGGCCAGTTGCAGCCCGTCAAGCATTGCTGTCAGATCAAGGCCTTGAGATGCCTTCTTGCCAGACGCGGGGGTTTTTCCAGGCATAGTTGCGGTAACCGGCGTCTTTGCAGCTGCCTGCACAGGAGTGTCGGCCGGCGCAGGCGTGGCAGTATTGGATGGTGCAGCTGTCGGGGTGGGCGACGCCTTTTTATTGCTGATTACCTGGGTATTAAGGTGGCCACTTAAGGCCTGTTTGTTCCAGCGTGAGCCTTGTGCAATGTTCATCGCCACTTTGGCAGACTGCACCGCACTGCGGTTCTGAAGCAGAAGATCAAAATCAGCATCGACCGTAAGCAGGGCGTCGGGGATGACGGGGCCAACCAACTGGCCTACGTTGAGATTGAGTGTATTCAGAGAGCCAAACAGGCGGTCTAACGTGGCATCGCCCTGCACGCCTGCCTCCCAGTCGACCTTACCGCGCAGCGTCGAGCCGTCGGCCAGTTCAAGGTCTGCCACCGCGTGTTTCAGCGGAAACGCGGCCTGAGGCGTTACATGAGCGTCAGCATTGACGTGCATGCCCTGGCCACTGCCACGCAGCGTGATATCAAGTGCGTTCAGATCGCCCTTTATTTCTGTGTGCAGGTCAAGAACGCAAGGTGTAAAGCTTTGCGTCGCCTCCCCTGCAGCGGCCTTTGTTTTCCCGTCCACCTCCGGTGCAGCGGGATCGGCAATACGCTTATCCTCGACCGAACCATTACTCTGCCCACTACCCGCCAATGGTTTGGTGCCTGCCGACGGTTTGCTTTCTACAGCTGGCTTCTCGCCGGTGGATTTCTTGCTGCCTGCGACTGGCTTCTCGCCAGGAGAATTCTTGCTGCCTGCGGCTGGCTTCTCGTTTATTGAAGCTTTGCTGCCTGCAGCGGATCTGGCAGGTTGCGCCGTCTTGTTACTTACTGCTCGCTGTTCTTCAGTGACCCGTTTGCTGTCGTTCGCCTGTTTTCCGTTATTGGCCTGTTTCCCGTTGGATGCCAGCTTTTCATTATTTGCCTGCTTGCCATCAGGCTTGAATGCTGCACTTTTGGTCTGCTCTACAGGCAGCGTGGCAAGATAGTTTCGGGCACATAGGGGAGAATCTTGCGTACGACCGGTGGCCTGCACATCGAGATCTACCTGCATGGGCCATGGCGTATTCAGGCTTAAAACGCGGGCCTCACCCTCAAAGGATGCCGCCAATTGATCATGGGTAACGTCAAGGCTGCGAAGCGAAAGCTGAGCGCCTTCTTGGTCCAAGTAAAGTGCCGTCGCAATCTTTGATAGCTCGACGGGTAGCAGAGGCTCTCCGTTCTGGCTAACGCGCACCTGCCCAACCGCGACATTGTCCGCGATTATTTTCACAGGAAGCTCGGGCATGCTAAAGGGTTGCTTGGGCTGGTCTGGTTCAGCCTGGCCGGTTAGATCGACATCAACCACGCCCGCCGAAAGCTCAAGCACATGCAGACGGCGATTAAGCAAATCATGCCAGTCGACCTGCAGATGAAACCCTTCTAGTTTCACCGCCACATCAGGCAACGCTGCAGAAAAACTGCCCACGCTCACCCCATCCCACAACGTGCCGGAGACCTGGCTGACTTGCCCGTCGAACTGCTGTGCTGCTGTGACGAGTGCCCAGCGCGTACCGGAAGGCGAGGCAATAACCCAATAAAGGAAACCGCACAGCACCATGGTAAACAACACGATGAGGGGCCCAAGCCAGATAACGACTGTGCGCAGCCAACGTGACACTACATTCAAAACGCAATACCCAGGGAAAAATGCACTCGCAGCTTTTTATCACGCTGCCCATACGCAAGGTCAACAAAAAACGGACCGGCCGGCGTACGCACCGCCAAACCCACGCCATACCCAAATGCCCAATGCATGCTGCGGAAGCTTTGCGCCGCATCACCCACGTCAAGAAATACATTCATACCGAGCTGCTCGGTGTAATAGTGGGTGTACTCAACACTAGCAACCGCCAGCGCATTTGCCCCTATCACCGCATCACCACGATCCAGTCCTATGCTCTTGTAACGATAACCACGTATGCTGCGCGCGCCGCCAGTACGATAGCCAAAATCTTGCGGCAGACGATCGGTTTGGCTCCAGACATGACCCACTTCACCCCTTACAGTCAGCACATCGCGCGGCCCCACGGGCCACCACTTCTGGCCGCGAACACCCGCACGATAAAAGGTTTCTCCTTTGTCGAGGGTGACACCCGCGCCCAAGCCCACTTCGATCAAATTACCCTCACGCGGATCGTACTTGGCATCAACATCGCGTCGCATCCAGCGCGCGGTTCCGACCATGGTGGGTACGTCGTAACCGTCAGCGCCGCTGATCCGGGTGCGGTCGTGCGCGGCCACCACGCCATATTCTGTTTCATAATCAACGCGACTGCCGTCCTTCGCCTTCCAGGCGTGCGTACGGTTCCAGCCCATGCCGACACGCCGATTATCCAGGCCCTCAATGTCAGAGTGCTCAAACAACACGCCCACGCTGTCTACATAACCTTTTCGTGTGGGCGGCAGGTGTACATCAAAGAAAGCACGCTGACGGTCTTTGTCGACCCCGGCGCCGGTTTCGATCCAGACCGGCTGCCCGAACACGACGTTTTGCCGATACAAACCTTCTGCACGTATGCCGTGATCACTGTCGACCCCAAGGGAAGCCGTGACGCGCCGGGCGGGTGCCTCGGATACCTGCACCTGAACGGGCAACTGCACCTCGCCATCTGCCCCTACTTTCTGCGCTTCATCGCTGGCATCAAGCGTAACAAACGCGCCGCGAAAAAAAGCCGTTGACTGCAAGGCCTGCTGCCAATCATCGAGCTTATCTTGGTTGTACGGATCTCCCACGTGGTACTGCAAATAGCGGTCTATAAGCTTTTGCGGAACCCGTTTCAACCCATTAACCTTGACGGGGCCCAAGGTGACGCGGGGGCCGCTGTCTACTTCAACAAACAGGTCGGCCTTCGCCACCTCGGCGTCAACCGTCGCCTGGCTATTGGCAATACGCGCGAAGTAAAAGTCTTTGCGACTGACGCCATCGAGCAACTCAACCTTGGCATTGCGCCATTCTTGGTTGATAAAAGGCATTTCTTTATCTAGCGGCCAATCGTTTTTCAGGGTTTTGACCCGGGATTCAAATTGAGGCTGATTGATCTGCCCCTTGAACACCAGTTGCACGTCTTCAACTTTGGTGAGTTCCCCGGGCTCGATGGTGATGTCCCAGGTTTCACCGCCCACGTCCTCGCCCACCTCTAAGGTAACAACAGGCGAAAAATAGCCCTGGGTTTCCAGGGCCGAGAGGGTGGCCTGATAGGCGCGCCTGCGCAATCGCGTTACCTCACCGCCATCCTGATCAGCCGCCAGGCGCGTGATGGCATCCACCGCATTCTGTATAGATTGCAGTGCCTTCGGAGGTACACCACCAGGGTCGATGATTACCTCAGGAACGTCAGCGCGGGCGACTTGCAGTACGCCCGCGAACACCAGCAAACTAGCGGCTACCTCTTTCTGCATGCAATCAGGTCTTCCGTGATATGACGGTGGGCCCACTGGAGGCCGTATCGGGCGGCAATGCCGCTACATTGGCAGCCAGCTTTTGTGCTATTTCAACATAGGCACGGGCGGCTTCACCTTCAGGTTCAGCCACGACACTGGGTGTGCCTGAGTCGGTCTGCTCGCGAATGCGCATTTGCAGCGGCAATGCTCCCAACCAGGGTAGGTTAAATTCGGCTGCCATGTTACGCCCACCGTGCTCGCCAAATATGGCCTCGACATGCCCGCATTGCGTACATATATGCGTAGACATGTTTTCGACCACGCCCAGAACCGGCACGTTAACCTTTTGGAACATGCGCAACCCTTTGCGGGCATCGGCCAGGGCCAGATCTTGCGGTGTCGTCACAATGACAGCGCCGGTTAATGGCACTTTTTGCGCCATAGTCAGTGCAATATCACCTGTTCCTGGGGGCATGTCAATAATCAGATAATCAAGATCATGCCAGTTCGTCTGCGTGAGCAACTGCGTCAGCGCTTGCGTGACCATAGGGCCGCGCCAGATGGCAGGGGCATCCTGGTCGATCAGAAAACCAATGGAATTTGCCTGCAAGCCATGGCCAACAAGGGGTTCCATGAATTTGCCATCCACACTCTTGGGTTTGCCGGACAGGCCCAACATCATGGGCACGCTGGGGCCGTATATATCAGCATCCAACAGCCCGACGCGCGCACCCGAGCGCGCCAGCGCCAGAGCGATGTTGACGGCGGTTGTGCTTTTGCCCACACCACCCTTGCCCGAGGCAATGGCAATAATGTTGCGCACATTAGGCATGGGTTTGAGGCCGGGTTGCACCGCGTGGCTGATAATCTGCATAACTGCTCCAAATCAATAAACAAGCGTAACGCCACTTGGGCGCCAAAATCGTTTCAGTACGTTTCTGTAGTGGTCACTGGCTGTTGTAGAACCAGAAGCCGGGATGTACAGTGGAAGAAACCACGAATTTACCCTGAGTTCGACAGACCCGGCCCTGAAGAATACACTGAGAGGTCAAGAATTACGGATTGAAGGAATCTTTTCCCACAATCATGGTCAACATAAATACGATGAATACATTTAACCAAATTATCCGCGGCATCTTGTTTTTTGCTCTCGCCCTATTCGGAATGGCGATGGCATTTATATTCATGATATCCACCGCTATTGCAGTGGGCATCCTGTATATCGTCGCCCGCGTAAAGGGCCGCCCTTTCGGTGCCCGTGCTTACTGGGAGCAACGGCGCCAGGCTGCGCCAGCCGCGCGCAAACCCATATTCCCAACCAAAGATGTCACTGACATCGAAATGCGCGAAATACCTTAGCGCAAAACCTGTACGGCGTATCGCCTGGCGGTGCAAGCCACCAGGCCCAACCGCCAAAATTAACATTTCCTGACCTTGCCTCGGCCACGAGCGCACACTGTTGCGCACGTGGCCGGGGCAAGGTTGTATATGACGGCAATACGAACGCGTCCGGTTTCATGGCGCGTCCAAGCACAATCTGAGGGAAAGCCCTAAAATCCAGCTTTACCCTCTCTTCACCCTCAAAAAGCTGAAATCACAAACATGTCGCGTACGATTTTTGTAACCACTGCCCTGCCCTACGCCAACGGTTCCTTTCATATCGGCCATATCATGGAGTATATCCAGGCCGACATCTGGGTGCGTGCGATGCGAATGGCAGGCCATACGGTACATTTCGTAGGCGCTGATGACGTGCACGGTGCACCCATCATGCTTAAGGCGGAAGCCGAAAACATTACCCCGCAAGAGCTGGTCAAGCGCTACGCCAGCGAGCGTCCGCAATATCTGAACGGTTTCCACATTAAGTTCGATCACTGGCATTCGACCGACACTCCCGAAAACGTGGCGTTGTCGCAAGACATTTATCGTGCCCTCAAAGCGACAGACCTGATCGAAACGCGCGAAATCGAGCAGTTTTTCGACCCGGTAAAAGGTATGTTTCTGCCTGACCGTTACATCAAGGGCGAGTGCCCGCGATGCCATGCCAAAGACCAGTACGGTGATTCATGTGAATCATGCGGCGCGGTGTACACGCCCACTGAGCTCATAGAGCCCTACTCCACGCTCACCAACGCCCGCCCCATACTGAAAACGTCTGAGCACTTTTTCTTCAGGCTGTCTGACCCGCGATGTGTTGAGTTCTTGCAACAATGGACTACCGGCAGCAACGCGCAAGGCCGCAAGCACCTGCAGCCCGAAGTGCTGGCCAAAACCCGCGAGTGGCTGGGCACAGGCGATGCAGACAGCGAAGCCAACCTGGCCGACTGGGATATCTCCCGCGACGAGCCTTATTTTGGTATTCCCATTCCTGATGCGCCCGGCAAGTATTTTTATGTCTGGCTTGACGCGCCTGTAGGCTACCTGGCATCGCTCAAAGCGTATTGCGCCCTGCAAGGCATTGACTATGACGCCTTGCTCGACCCCAACGGCAACACCGAGCAATACCATTTCATCGGCAAAGACATTGTCTATTTCCACGCCTTGTTCTGGCCTGCCATGCTTAAGTTTTCGGGTCGTAAAACGCCTGACGGCCTGCATGTTCACGGTTTCATTACTGTCAGCGGCGAAAAAATGTCCAAAAGCCGTGGCACGGGTATTTCGCCCCTGCGCTATCTGGAAATCGGCATGAACGCCGAATGGATGCGCTATTACATCGCTGCCAAGCTCAATTCGCACGTCGAAGACATTGATTTCAACCCCGATGACTTCATCGCCCGCGTCAACAGCGACCTTATTGGCAAGTACGTCAATATTGCCAGCCGCGCTGCAAGCTTCATCAGCCGCCATTTCGATGGCAAGCTGGCCTATACAGGCGACGTGCAGGCTCTGCAAAACGAGTGCCAGCAGGTGGCCGACAACGTTCGCGAAGAGCTTGAAAGCCGCGAGTACGGCAAAGCCATACGCCGCATCATGGCCTTGGCCGACCAGATCAACCAAGCGTTTGATGCCGCGCAACCGTGGGTAATGGCCAAGGGCATCGCCACCGCCAGCGATGAGCAAAAAGCCGCGCTGCAAAACGTATGTTCGCGCGCTCTGGCTGGTTTTAAGGCGCTTTCAGTCATGCTAACGCCAGTGCTTCCCGTTCTTACCGAACGCGTAGCCAAAGAGCTGTTTGGTGAGCCACGCTGCTTTCTGTGGGCTGATGCAAGCGTTCTGCCCACGCATATTGACGCATTCAAGCACCTGATGACGCGTGTAGAACCCAAGCAGCTTGACGACCTGTTCGAGCCACCCGCCGACGCAACGCCTGCCGTTGTGCCAGGCGGTGAACCCATTGCCGACACCATAGACATCAAAGACTTTGGCAAGGTCGACTTGCGCATCGCGCGTATTGTGCAATGTGAAGAAGTTGAAGGCTCCACCAAACTGCTAAAACTTACACTTGACGTGGGCGAAGGCCGCCACCGCCAGGTTTTCTCGGGCATTAAATCCTCATATGCACCGGCTGATCTGGCCGGCAAGCTGACGGTACTGGTGGCCAACTTGGCACCGCGAAAAATGCGGTTTGGCGTTTCTGAGGGCATGGTACTGGCCGCCAGCCATGCCGATGACAAGATCGATGCGGGTATTTATGTACTTGAGCCATGGCCCGGTGCGCAGCCTGGCATGCGCATCAATTAACGATGAGGTAGTTGAACCATGAACGCGCACAACAGCCTGGAGCGCCAGGCTGCGGGGCGCCGCAGCACGCTGGTCAGCGTCGCCGTCAACATCGTTTTATCGGTATTGCAGCTTCTCATCGGCATATTTGCGCACTCTCAGGCGCTTATCGCCGATGCCCTGCACTCGTTCTCTGACCTGGTCTCTGACGGCGTGGTGCTGGTTGCCAACCAGCACAGCCAGAAGGCGCCTGACGCCGATCACCCTCACGGGCATTTGCGTTTTGAAACCGCTGCCTCGCTGTCTATTGGCTTAATTTTGCTGGCCGTGGGCATTGGCCTGCTCTGGAACAGCTTAACCAAACTGCAAAACCCTGCGGCCATACCCGAAGTGCATGGTATTGCCCTGGCTGTCGCGCTGGTCGCGCTGGTCGCCAAAGAAGGGTTGTTTCGCTACATGTTGCGCGTAGCAAAACGGGTTCGCTCATCAATGCTGGCCGCCAACGCCTGGCATGCCCGCTCAGATGCCGCCTCTTCCCTGGTCGTCGCGGTGGGTATCGTGGCCAACCTGGCAGGCCTGCACCTGGCCGACCCGCTCGCCGCCCTTATTGTCGGGCTCATGGTTGCCCGCATGGGGTGGAAGTTTACCTATGCGTCGTTTCATGATCTGGTGGACGGCTCCGTCGACCAGGAAACCGTCGAACGTATCCATGAGCAATTGGTAGGCACGCCCGGCGTACAGGGTATTCATGATCTGAAAACCCGTCGTAGCGGCGATATGATTCTGGTTGAAGTTGACCTTGAAATGGACGGGCAACTGACCATAGCCCAGGGCCATGCTATTGCGGTGCGCGCCCGTGAGCGTGTTATGGCGCACGAACATGTGTTGGATGTGATGACGCACTTTGACCCCGTTAAGCCCCCCTGTACCACCGATCCGGCGAAGGTAGAACCGCCGGAGTGAACCCAGTGGCATGTATACGCGCTCTGTGTAAACCGAAGACGGTTGCAAACCAAGAGGCGCTAACGTTTAAAGCGCTTGCACCGGGCGCCGCCAAACGCTGGCCAGCCAGGGCTGCTGGTCTCTGGGCAACCCTGGCGGGCGATAGTAGTGCTCAATAGGTTGGAAACCGGCCTCTATTAATAACGCGCTCCACCTGGGCCAATCATGGTACGCGCCATAACGGTCACCGTTCCACCCTTCCTGATTTTGACCACGCGGGTTGGAACAGAACAATACGCCCTCTGGCTTGAGGGTGGCGTACAGTTCAAGCAGCACACGCGGTAACACCTGCGCCGGCACATGAAACAGCACGGCGTTGGCAAAAACGCCATCAAAATAGCCGGCTGGCAGATCGAGCGTAAACAGGTTCTGATGCCAGACCTCACACCCTGAATCAGCCCGGGCCATCTCTACAAACCGTGGGCAGCCATCCAGGCCAATGGCCTTGTGCCCCAGAGACGAAAATGTTTTCAGATCGCGCCCAGGCCCGCAACCAAGATCAAGCACGGTATATGGGGCGGCAGCGGTAATGTGGCGCAACAGCGCGTCGATATTCTGGCTGACGTCATGACCAAGCGTGCCTGCACGGAAACTTTCTGCATTATCGCCATAGTGGCCCAGCGTCTGTGTGCTTATCTGACGCAGACTGTCATCGATGTTCATTAAAAACTCCGTTCATATAGATTTAAAAAACACATTCAGCCACAATTGTTATGTTATAACATCGCGTAGATGATGAAAAAACGAGCATGCTTAGTTATAACCCCCGCCGCAGTGCTTCTCTTACAGTTTCGCCCAAGCTCCTTTCAACTTCCCTTTCTTCTTACACATACTCGCCATGAAGGTTCTCTCCTCCCTCAAAGACGCCAAAACACGCCACCGCGACTGCCAGGTTGTAAAACGGCGCGGTCGCATTTATGTTATCTGCAAATCCAACCCTCGCTTCAAAGCCCGCCAAGGCGGCGCGCGTAACAAAAAATCGTAAAGCCCGTTCACTTACCTCCAGCCCGAATACGTGGCCTGAAACCACAATACAGACCGCGTATGTCTATGTATTACACAAAGAAGGCCTACGCGGGCGCGTCTACCACCAAAGCAGTGCTAGACTTTCATATTGTCTAATTTGGTGGTCCGTACCGTGTCTTCGCCCGCATTTTCTACCCTGCCGTTATCTCCGGCTCAACTCGCCAACCTGACGCAAATGGGTTACGAGGCTATGACACCCATACAGGCCGAAAGCCTGCCGGCCATTCTCGAGGGCCGCGACCTCATCGCACAGGCCAAAACAGGCAGTGGCAAAACAGCGGCGTTTGGGCTTGGCGTACTGCACAGGCTTAACCCCGCCAGGTTTTCGATTCAGGCACTGGTTATTTGCCCGACCCGCGAGCTTGCCGAACAGGTTGCCATAGAGCTGCGCCGCCTGGCTCGCGCCCACGGCAACGTCAAAATACTGACCTTAACGGGTGGCGCCTCGGCCCGGCCGCAAATTGAATCGCTGGCACACGGCGCCCACATTATCGTCGGCACACCAGGCCGTATTCTTGACCTGCTCGACCGGCAAATCCTGGACTTGTCTGGCGTACACACCCTGGTGCTGGACGAAGCCGACCGCATGGTTGACATGGGCTTTTTCCCCGACGTGGTCGACATTGTTAACGCTTGCCCCGTAAAGCGCCAAACCCTGTTGTTCTCGGCCACTTACCCTGCCACCATTCGCGACGACGCCGACCGTTTTCTTAACGACCCCGTGCGTGTCACAGTCGACACGCAACACACTGAAGTTCAAATCGAACAGCACTTTTTTGAAGTTGACGACCAGTACCGCTACCAAGCCACCGCGCAACTGCTTGGCCACTACCGGCCAGAGTCGGCCCTGGCATTTTGCAATACCAAGGCTCAGTGCGCACAGCTTACCGACTACCTGCGGGCGCAAGGCTTTAGCGCGCTTGCCCTGCACGGCGACAAAGACCAGCGTGACCGCGATGACGTGCTCATGCAGTTTTCCAACCAGAGCTGCAACGTACTGGTTGCCACCGATGTTGCCGCGCGCGGGCTTGATATCCCCTTACTGGGCGCTGTCATCAATGTTGAACTGGCCCGCGACCCACAGGTACATGTACATCGCATAGGGCGCACTGGCCGAGTCAATGAAAACGGCCTGGCCCTTAGCCTGTGTGCACCACAAGAAAAACATGTGGCCGAAAAAATTGAGGCTTACCAAGGCATGCCACTGCGCTGGAGCAAGCTTAGTGCGCTAAAGCGTACAAGTGACCATGCTGTGCAAGCCCCCATGGCAACCCTGCTGGTACTGGGTGGCAAGAAAGCAAAGCTGCGCCCGGGTGACCTATTGGGTGCGCTTACCGGAGAAGGCGGCGTTGATCCCAGCAAAATCGGCAAAATCAATGTTACCGAACAAGTCAGCTACGTGGCGCTCGACCGCAAAATCGCCCACGCAACGGTTCGCCGCCTGGGCATGCTGACAGTAAAGGGCAAGAACCAGCGTATCAAGCTGCTTTAATTAAGGCCAAGGGCGAGCTGCAGGCGGCGGGCACCCCAAAACCATAGCGACCACGTTGCCGCCTTTGCCAGAAAACGGCATTGGCCGGTAGCGGTTATCGCGGGTGATCAGGGTGATCGTCAGTGGCGGCACCCATGCCCATACCGACGCCCATCCCCATACCCATACCACCGCCGCCACCCCCACCACCTCCTCGGCCTCCGCCTGAACCACCGCCATCACCCTTTCCTCGCCCGCCACTGGCAGCCACGCGCGCAGGGCCTTGTCGAGGAACCTGCAGGCCTTCTGGCACAGGGTCAAGATCAAGCACCTGGCGTATGAAATTGCGCAGCGACACAACCAGCTCGGCAAGGTGAACCGTGCGCCCAGAAGCAAGCTCGGTTGCCGCATTAACGGCCAGCACAACCTGCTCCTCGGTCCCCAGCAGAATAATGTCGGACAACGCCGCCTCAACGGCATCGCGAACACGGCGCGCGCGCTCCGCACTTGGGCTGTCTTCTGCAGACAAGCTTGACGATTCATCCGCCAGCCCTGTTGCAGGCTCGCCCTCAGCGGGTCTGTCAGCCACACGTTGCCGGCGCCGCGAGTCACGCAGATGCCTTGGGTCTACATGCAGCGTTCCCGTAAACGAACCCCCCAGCGTTTTGTAGGCAGCAATCAGCGTGCGCAGACGCTCATTAATCTGTCGATTTTCGCGCTCACGACGCCTCTGTATGATCTGCATGACGAACAGGCGTACGCCGACGCCGATCAGCGTAATAAAGGCGAGCCCCAGCAAAGTCGTTAGCACAGCGTGCCAAGAACTGAAATCCAGATTTCTCATACAGGCTCCGTCAGAGAAAAGGGTGAGCCTTTACCCGCCCCCGCAATTTTTTCCAAAGCCAACGATACACCGTCAGCACGCTTTCAGCACCCGCTGCGACTCGGTAACTGACGCCTCTGCATTGCATGCACCTGTATGGTCAGCATACGACCACAAGGCCACTGTGCATTCCCTGCGTGCAGCAAAGAAAGTAGTTCTTCAAAAATGGGCGGCGTCTACACGAACGTGTTGCCGATCCCCCACACTGGCGCAAACGCCGCCACTTACCCAGCCGTTCTCAAAGCACTTCCACTGGCTGCCTGCGGCGGCCTACGCCCGCAAAGCAACATGCCAGCATATACTGATCAACTTCGTCCATATTAATCACGTTGTAGCTCATGTCATCAGCAGCCTCTTCCTCCCCGCCTCAATCCCTAAACCATGATGACATCCGCTCCATCATCATCGGCTTAATGCTGGCGATTTTGCTGGGTGCGTTGGATCAGACGATTATTTCGGTCGCCTTGCCAAAAATGGCTGCCGATCTGGATGGCATTAGCCTGCTGGCTTGGGTGGTATCGGGTTATTTGATCGCCATGGCAGTTGCTACGCCCATTTACGGCAAACTGGGCGACCTCTATGGTCGGCGTATCGTGTTGTCCAGCGCTATTGTGCTTTTTCTGGTGGCCTCGGTGGCCTGCGCGCTGGCGCCCACCATGCCGGTTCTGGTTGGGGCCCGCATTCTGCAGGGCCTGGGCGGAGGTGGCCTGATATCGGTGGCCCAGGCCACGATTGCTGATGTGGTCAGCCCGCGCGACCGGGGTCGCTATCAGGCGTATATAAGCGGTGCATTTGCGGTGGCCAGCGTTTCCGGGCCCGTTCTTGGTGGGGTATTAACCACCTACCTGTCGTGGCGCTGGGTGTTCTGGATTAACCTTCCCATAGGCCTGGTGGCGCTGCTGATTTCACGTCGCGCCCTAGCCAAACTGCATGTGCCCCACGTTAAACGCGCGGTTGATTACCTGGGTGCCGGCTTGCTCACGGCAGGGCTAAGCGCCATGCTGCTGGCGATCACACGCACCGGTCAGGGTACGCCGTGGTTCGATGACATCAACACATGGCTGATCGTCATCACGCTTGTCAGCCTGTCTGCCTTCGTCTGGCATGCCCGACGCACGGCCGAACCCATTATCCCGCTTGGCCTCTTCCGCATCAGAACAGTTACCATCTCCTGTCTTATTTTGTTTATCGCCTTTGTGCAGCTGGTGGCCCTGACCGTACTGGTACCACTAGAACTTCAAATGCTGACCTCTGTGGGGGCTGACGGTGCCGCCCTGCGTCTTATACCTTTGTCGCTTTCAGTACCTCTGGGCGCCTTAATCGGCGGCAGGCTCATGACGCGTTGGGGTACGTTTAAGCATATCCAGCTAACGGGCGCGCTGATGGCACCTGTAGCAACCTTTTTGTTGGCGCTCTCATCGCCCGACTCCACCTTCTTCACGGCACTATGCTTAACCTTTATTGGTCTGGGCATTGGCCTGCAGCTACCCACATCAACCGTTGCCATACAAAACGCCGTGCCTTTCCGCCATGTTGGCGTGGCAACTGGTGTATCCGCATTTTGCCGTTCGCTGGGTGCCGCAATGGGTATTGCGCTGTTGATGGCATTTTTACTGGGCTGGCTGCGCGCTGGCGCAAACGCGTTTGGCGACACGCTAAACGGCGCCGATATCATCAACTCGTTGATCACTCATGCGGGCGCAGGCAACAGCAGCATTGACAGCACCGGCCTGTTGCAGATCGCCGAGCAATCATTTCAAAACGTGTACCTACTTTCTGCTGCCATCGCCTTGCTGTCGATTGTTCTTACGCTGCTTCTAAAGAACGAGTCGCTGAGCGAGAAAGTGCCTGAGTCAGCGCAAAAGGCCTGACAGTTTGAAAGTATTTTGATATCAATTTGATAAATAATTGATAACTATTGGCTTATAAATACGAAAGGCCATACCTAAAGCGCGCAACCGTGCCTGGCCCTTCCTCATCTGACGGCCCCATCACCCAGAAAATTTATTTATGTCTCTAAAGCACTCTATACGCATGCTCATCGTAGAAGATCATGCCGGCCTGGCTGCCAACCTGCTGGAGTATTTTGACGACAGCCAATACATACTTGATTTTGCCTCAGATGGTTTGACGGCGATACATTTGATCGCCACAAACGAATACGACGTCATCATTCTGGATGTCATGCTGCCGGGTGTCTCGGGCTTTGAGGTATGCCGCCGCATCCGCAGCGACATGCACTGTTCTACCCCCATCATTATGATGACCGCCAAAGACCAGATGCAGGATAAAGAGCAGGGGTTTACGGTGGGTGCCGATGATTATTTGGTCAAGCCATTTAACTTGCGTGAACTGCAATTAAGGGTGGATGCGCTTTACCGGCGCAAAGCCGGTTTTTCCAAGACACCCGAAATTAGCATACCGGGCATTCACTTTAACCCTGGTTCGTTCGCGGTGCGCACTGACGATGGCATTAAAATCGAGCTATCAGGCACAGCGGCGCGTATTTTCGAAGTGCTGATCAAGACGTATCCTGATTTTGTTTCCTACACCCAACTTCAGGACAGCGTATGGGGTGAGCGCGAGGTCGACATGAATACACTGCGCACACATGTGTACTCGCTTCGTAAATTGCTGCAAGAGACGTTCCGCTACCCCATGATCAAAACCTTGCATGGCCGGGGCTACAGGCTAATTGCGCCGGGCACCGAAAACTGATGACTCGAAAATCGATTTCGCTCAGAATTTATCGCGCCATCTTGACGGTGAGTGTGATCAGCATGATCGCCATGGTCGTAACCGTGATGCTGGTTAACGAAGACCTTGAAAGCACCATGCTAGAGGTAGAGTTTGCGCAAGAACGCGACTTCATACTCATGAACCACACAGGCGAGGACGTGCTGCAGTGGGAATCGCCCAATCTTGCGGTTGTTTTTGTGCCCACCGGCAAACCCCGCCCTGCAGTGTTGCCACGTGTATTTCGTGGTCTTCCAGATAATTATTCAGAAGAGATCGAACTTGACGGCGAAACCTATCTGATCACTATACGCACGGTCGACACTGGCCTGTTGTATGTCGCAAAAAACATTACCCACTTTGAAAAGCGCGAGACGCTATTCCAACTGGCACTGGTTTTTATTGCACTGATCATTATTGCGCTGAGCTTCTTACTTGCCTTATTAAGCAGCCGCCGCATTGTCAGACCTCTGACGCTGCTCTCAGAAAGAATAAGCAGAATTCCTGTCGGCGCCAACATGCCCAGGATGGAAACCGATTACGTTGATGCCGAGTTGAACTCCATCGCCACGACGTTTAACCGTTTTCTTGATGAACTGGAGTCTTACGTACGCCGCGAACAGTCCCTGCTAAGCCTGGCCAGCCATGAGCTGCGCACGCCTATTGCCGTCATGTCAGGCGCACTGGATATTCTGGAAGTACGCGATCAGTTGAACCCAAACGACCGCGCCACACTGAAGAGGGTACGCAGGTCGTGCGACGAAATGCGAGACAACGTCGATATCTTGCTCAAGTTGGCTCGACGTGAACAGGGCAACCAGGTACGCGAAATATTTGACGTAGGCTCCACGGCGCAACAGGTTATTGACGATCTGAAGGTAAGCCTTCATGCGGAAGATCGTGTAACACTTGATGTCAGGAGTGCGCTTACGGTGAACAGTGACCCAACCATGGTGCGCATGCTGCTGCGCAATCTTATACAAAACGCCATCCAGCACACGAAAGGAAATATCCGGGTCACGATATCAGCGGGTATTGTTGAAATTGAAGACCAGGGAACAGGGCTGACCACCACGCAGCAGGCAATACTGCGCGGCGAAAAAAACCTCGCTGCTGATGGTTTAACGCTTAGCGGCCTAGGCCTTTATATTGTGACCTTAATGGCTGAAAGGCTGGGCTGGGGCCTGGACATCGCACAGACCGACAGTATCGGGACACGAATACGCCTGACGCCCGAGAGTGCAGACAGTAATTGGCAATCATGATGGTTTTCAGCGGCTAACTGCCTTGGTCAACGGGCCGTCGCCCGGCAGCACACTCAGTGTCTGGCATGCGTTGTCGCTTAACGCCGGAATGCTCACGGCCATCGACCACACCTTTTCGCCAACCACGCCAAAACAAGCGAATCAAATACGTATTCCATCTGAGCGATGATGCAGCACGTGGCACGACGGTAACGCATGTGTCCCCTTGCATGCATGCTGCACAGCCAGCATGCCCGCACAGGCACTTGTGGGTCTTCCAGACCTGCCACCAGGCGCGCGCCAATAGTTTTAACGCTCAACGCGGCACAAATCCATGTTATCTGGCTACTTGGCCCTTCTAACAGTCGCCCAGCTAAGGTCCAGAGGCAAGAAAAATTTTGCGTCATCGAATCTTGATAAAACCTTGATTATTTATTGACGAATTCTTGTTGCCCATATTCGTATTCTTGCATCAATACATTAATAAAAGAATTGAATGTCGGCATTGGAACCTGTTTCGCCTACGGCGAATTCGACACAAAGCGACCTGAAGAAACAGCCGCGATCGGTCACCACCGAGGCTGCTTCGCTTACAACCCAGATTTTTAACTTCCTGATATCGGGCGGTTTCGCGACGCTGCTGCATTGGGCCGTAATGGCTGCATTGGCCAAGGCAGGCATGCAGCCCGTATGGGCGACCTCCATGGGTGCCGTTGCAGGCTCAGCCTTGAACTACGTGCTTCAGTTTTATTGGACGTTTCGCGGCAACGGCATGCACGGCAAGGCCATCCCCGCGTATGTCTGTGCCGTGATCATGGGTTGGTGTGTGAATGCAGGCATTTTCTATCTTTTGATTTCGTTTGCTCATTTTGGCCTGTATATGGCGCAGATCTGCGCGACTGCTGTCGTCGCAATTATCAATTTCACCGTTTACAAAAGGATGGTGTTCCATGAATGCATTAATTGAGAACTGGCGCACCGGGTTTCACATTGACCGCAAGGTAGAAGTCTCAATTGTGGTGCCGCTCTACAACGAACACGAAGTCATCACGATGATGCATGAGCGACTAACTGCCGTGCTTATCAGCCTTGGCGTGTGCTATGAATTGGTGCTTGTGGATGACGGCAGTCGTGACGGCACACCCCATATGATGAACAGTCTGGCCAAAAAAGACCCGTGCGTTACCGCTGTTTTTTTGAGCAGAAACTTTGGTAAGGAAGCTGCTCTTACCGCAGGCCTGGAGCATGCCACGGGGAAGGCCGTCATTATCATGGACGCCGACCTGCAAGACCCGCCTGAACTTATTCCGCAAATGCTGAAGGCATGGAAGGATGGCGCAGACGTGGTATGCATGCGACGCCGCTCAAGAGCAGGTGAAACCTGGTTCAAACGATACAGTGCACACCAATTTTATCGGGTGCTCAATGCCATCAGTGATGTGGACATTCCGGCAGACACCGGAGACTTTCGCTTGCTCAGCCGTAAGGCGGTCGACATGCTTAAGCAGTTGAACGAGCGCAACCGCTACATGAAAGGTTTGTTTGCCTGGATCGGTTTGCCAACCACGGTTATTGAATATGACCGCATGCCGCGAGCGGCAGGCACCACCAAATGGGATTACCTCAGCCTGTTTAACCTGGCCTTTCAGGGTATTACATCATTTTCCACTGTCCCTCTGCGCATCGCCATGGGGGTCGGGCTGCTGACGGCACTTTTCGGGGTGCTCTTTACACTTTGGATAGTGATCAAAACGCTGGTTCTGGGTGACCCTGTGCAGGGCTACCCATCATTAATTTCCATGATTACGATACTTGGCGGCGCCCAGCTGCTCTCCATAGGCCTGCTTGGTGAATACATAGGCAAAACGTATTACGAGGCCAAGCAACGCCCTGTTTACCTTGTGCGTGACGTCGTGAGCCGACGCCAGGCAGCACGCGCGGCAGCCTCGGCAAACGCTGAAGCGCAAACAGCAGCAACGGCCGCCGCTGCCGCTGCCGTCGCCGCAGCAGCAGCCACAACAGCAAAAGCAAGCACCGCAGGAACAAAGTCGTATGCCACGTACAAATAAAACAGCATGGCTTTTGCTGACGGCCGTGTTGCTGCTGCCACTGCTTTCCATGACCATTGTGCCGCTTTATGACACCAGCGAGCCACGCTATGCGGAGATAGCCCGCATCATGGCGCAAACCGGAGACTGGATCACGCCGTGGTTCAGCCCCGGTGTGCCCTTCTGGGGCAAGCCACCGCTTTCATTCTGGGCACAGGCCCTGTCCATGAAGGCGTTCGGCTACACCGAGTTTGCCGCGCGCTTTCCATCATGGCTATGTCTGCTTTTATCCAACGCCATCATTATTGCTGGATTGCGCACACTGCAAACACCGCGTGTTGCCCTATTGGCCGCCATTATCTACAGCACGTTCGCACTTGTGTACGTAAGCTCGGGCGCCGTGCTTACCGATCCGTTTCTGGCACTTGGAACCACGCTGTCACTGATTTCGTTTGCCATGGCGGTGCACAACCACACCCTGGTAGCAGCGGGCACAGGCAGCCAGCCCGCGCAAGTCAGCGGTATTTTGAAGAAATGGAGCACACTTTGGTGGCAATACGGCTTCTTTTTGGGCCTGGTTATCGGCCTTTTATCCAAAGGGCCTCTGGCCGTCGTGGTGAGCTTTGCGCCCATCGTGGTCTGGTATGCCGTCACCCGCAAAACCGCCACACTATGGGCGGCGCTGCCCTGGGTAAAAGGGCTGGCGCTAACGGCCGCACTTAGCCTGCCCTGGTACATTTTGGCCGAAATCAAGACTCCCGGCTTTCTCGACTATTTTATTGTCGGCGAGCACTTTCGCCGGTTTCTGGACGCAGGCTGGAAAGGCGACCTGTATGGTACCGCCCACAGGCGTCCGTACGGCGAGATATGGTTGTTCTGGTTGCAGGCTTCGTTTCCGTGGGGTATTGCTTTGTTGGCAGGGTTGCTGGGCGCGCTGCGCAATACACGCCTGCGTTCGGCCACCAAGGCTGTGGGCAACGACCCACTTTTCTGTTACTGGCTGACCAGTGTGCTGTTCACGCCCTTATTCTTTACGTTTTCTGCCAATATTCTCTGGACATATTTACTGCCTTCGCTGGCCGGGCTTAGCATAATTGCTGCGATTTTTGCAGACCAATTAAGCCAACAGCGTGTTGTGTCCCGGCGAAATTTTTTCAGTGTTGCAGCGATTGTGCCAACTGTGGTGTTGATTTTTAGTGTGGTCGTGTGGGTTAAGCCTGATTTGCGCAACTCTGAGCGCGGCCTGGTTCACTACGTAATGCAACACGACACGCCTGAAGCACCTTTGCTTTACCTGTCGAAGCCGCCATTTTCTGCCGAATTTTATTCGGCGGGAAAAGCACACGAAATAAAGAAAAACGAACTGAAGCTAGCCTCTGAGTGTGCTGCGCCATTTTATCTGGCGATTCCAAAAAAGGCGCAAATGGAAGCCGCAGGCATCATCGGCAAGCCGCTTGAACAGCTGTACGCCAACAAGCGGTATGTTCTCGTCAAGGTTGCAGGTAACCCGCATAACTGCCAGTTGCAGCAACAGGCAGCCAGGACGGTTTCATCGCGGTAACGTTGCGCGCACTGCATGACGGCGACGTATAGGTTTGAGTATCCGAAAAAGATACGGCATGCCTTCATGCCGTATCTGTTGATACCGAGCCAGTTCCGTCTGCAACACGTTAAGCTCCAAAACCCCGAAACCAGCCATTTACGGATACCGACCTATGCGGCATTTCGGAAACCGTACTTCATGGCTACAAACTTAACTCTGCTACTTCGATCAGGTTCAGATCGGGATCGCGCAAATAAATAGACCGTATGGGGCCGGTAGCACCTGTGCGCATCACAGGCCCCTCGATAATAGTGGCCCCGCGCTGCTGCAATGCCGCGATAACGTCATCAAGAGGCTGGCTGGCAATAAAACACAGGTCAAGCGCGCCCGGAACTGGCGTATGCGCTTTGGGCTCGAACTCCCGGCCTTTGACATGAATATTGATTTTTTGATTGCCAAAGCACAGTGCCTTGCGCCCGTTGCCAAACTCTTCGAGCCGCATACCCAACAGCTCGGTGTAGAACTGAATACAGGCCCGCTCATCGCAAGTCGTCAGTACGAGATGGTCCAGGTGGTCGATCATGAGGTTGCCCGCTGCAAAAACAAAATAACGATAACAAGGAGCGCCACCCAGCAGCAATCGCTGCCAGGCCACGCTTTATAACCAGCCGGAGTTTATTGCATAAACCAGCCGTGGCTCACCACCAGCGACTGGCCGGTGAGCGCATTGCTCGGGAACGATGCAAACAACAACGCCACCTCAGCCACATCCTGCACTGTGGTGAACTCACCATCGACGGTTTCTTTCAGCATTACGTCTTTAATAACTTCGGCTTCGCTGATGCCCAGGGTTTTGGCCTGCTCGGGAATCTGCTTTTCCACCAGCGCGGTGCGCACAAAGCCTGGGCAGATTACGTTGGCACGCACACCATGCTCGGCACCCTCCTTGGCAATGACCTTGCATAGCCCGATCAACCCGTGCTTGGCGGTGACATATGGTGCCTTGAGCATGGACGCTTCTTTGGAGTGCACCGAGCCCATGAAAATCACGCTGCCACCGCGGCCGCTTTTGTACATATGCGGCAGGCAGGCTTTGGAAGTAAGAAAGGCACCATCAAGGTGAATAGCCAGCAGTTTTTTCCACTCAGCCAGCGTGAAATCTTGCAGAGGATGCACGATCTGGATGCCTGCATTGCTCACCAACACATCGATCCCACCCCAGGCTTTAACCACTTCGGCCACACCTGCATTGACGGCCGCCTCGTCTGTTACGTCCATGGCTACGCTCATGGCCTGACCGCCGCCGTCGCGCAACTCTTGAGCAGTGGCTTCGGCTGCCGCCTTGTTCATGTCGGCGATTACCACCTTGGCACCTTCACGCGCGTAAGTGATGGCGATTTCCTTACCGATGCCGGCAGCCGAACCGGTAATAATGGCGACCTTGTCTTGCATTTTCATGGTGTTTCCTCAGTAAAATTTAGTCTTTAGGGGTCAGTGCGGTAGGTGATGATCAGAAACCTGCAGTTGACGAAACGGTATGGCCGGGCAGATAGCCCGCAGAAGCCTTTAAACAAGACCTTAGCCATATAGCACACGCTCATGGTCAAGTGTATCTGACAAACTCGCCGCCACAGCAACAGTCTCAAGGCGGTTCATTATTTGTATTTAAAAACTCTAAATAGAACTCTTAAACTATAATAAGACTCTTACAAGAGTTATTATTATGAAATCATTCACGCCACTACCTGTCGAACGCGCAATCGCTAAACTAGGCAGCGACATTTCCCTCGCCCGTAGACGACGTCACATCTCCCAGGCTTCGCTGGCCGAGCGCATGGGAGCTTCCCTGTCCACCATACGCCGCATGGAGAAAGGCGACATGCGCGTACCCATCCACTTCTTCGCCCGTGCGTTACATGTATTTGGCGAAATCCAGGCGCTCGAGTATCTGCTAGATACGCCCAACGACGAGATTGGGCTAACGCTGATGGACGAGCACTTGCCCAAGCGAGTGCGCAATAAGTCAGGCGGCTCTTCAGGCGCAATGTGATGGCAACCGCCGCACCTACCCGCCAACAAGTTCGAGTATGTATCGGCAACGCTGGCTTGCCGCTCGGATCGCTCGTGTACGTCCGCCATGGCCGGCGTGAGCACTGTGCCTTTGCATATAACGATACCTGGCTAGCCAGTTCTGGCCGGTTCAACGTGTCAGCCGACCTGCAACTGACGCCTGGCCACCAGCCACACAAGGCAGCGTCGCCCCATGATTCCGTATTCCATGGGGCGATCGCCGATACTGCCCCTGACGCCTGGGGCCGCCGAGTCATCGCACGTGATCATGCCAAACGCCGCCGCACCGACCCAAAGCTACCGCCCCTCACTGAGCTTGACCAATTGCTGGCGGTCGATGACTTCAGCCGGGTTGGTGCACTGCGCCTGTGCGATCCGGACGGAACCTGGCATAGAACGGTACCTGAGGGCCGACGCACTACCCCGCCGTTGATTGAGCTCGAACATATCTACCGGGCCAGCCGCGCCGTCGAGCGTGGAGAAGAAACAGCCGAAGACTTGCGCTACCTGCAGGGCAAGGGCACGTCGCTCGGTGGCATGCGGCCAAAATGCACGATAATGGACGAAGACGGTCGGTTGGCCATCGGCAAATTCCCAAGCGTGAACGATACGCGCAGCGTCACGCGCGGTGAAGTTTTGGCGCTAACATTGGCGCAACAGGCCGGCATCGATGCCGCACCTGCACGCATCGTCACCCTGGCCGAGATACCGGTGGCCGTTATCCGTCGATTCGATCGCGATAGCGACGACGGCCGCATTCCGTATCAGTCGGCCGCATCATTGCTGCAGGCTTCGCGTGAAGAAGACCGCAGCTACACGGAAATTGCAGACGCTATCCGCTCCTGCGGCCATACCCCTACTCGTGATTTACGCCAACTCTGGCGGCGTTTAGTGTTCAATCTGTTGATTACCAACGTAGACGATCATCTACAGAATCACGGCTTCTTGCACGTCGAGCATGGCTTGTGGCGCCTGGCGCCAACCTTCGACATCAACCCATTTCCGGACAAAGAACGGGAATCCAAGACCTGGCTGTCCGAAGTAGACGGCCCGATTACCGATATACATATGTTGCTGACTCGTGCGCCCTACTTCGCATTGAATACGGAGCAAGCTCTGGCCGTCTTGAGCGAGGTCTATGCCGCTATTGTGAACTGGCGAGAGGTGGCTCTTGGCAAAGAGGTGGGGCTAAATGCGTTAGAGCTGGATGATTTTGCGGCAGCTTTCGAACATGCGCAGATGGATGCGACTGCTGCGTTGCTTGGGCGGTAACAGGGTTACGCCATGAGTGTGATGAGTGCCCATCCCCTCTTAATGGGGAAGAACCGAACTTGATTGCTTAGCCGACAACAGTAGATATGCCGAACGGATAGCGAAGTGGAGCGGGTGAAGGGAATCGAACCCTCGTATGCAGCTTGGGAAGCTGCCGTTCTACCATTGAACTACACCCGCATTGCGAAGCTTGGCATTATAGCCCTAGCGCGACCCCATTTTGAACAAGCTTGGCAGTTTTTTTGCAAAACACGCCGAAACAGGTCTCTGGCTAGCTACAATTGCGGGTATGAACTCGAACGACCAACACACCGCGCCAGCGACAGAACAGCCGCCTCAAGAAGACGGCTCGCCCGTGGTAACAACATCTACCACGCCATCAGGCGTAGGCCATATACGCAGTTTCGTGCACCGCCGTGCGCACATCACGCCTAGCCAAATAGCAGCACTCGACCGGCTTATGCCGTTGTGGTCGCTTCCATACCGCAAAGCACCGCTTAACGTCGAAAAAGCCTTTGGGCGCAATGCGCCACTCATTCTTGAAATTGGCTTTGGCATGGGTGAAACCACGCAAAAAATCGCCGAAGCGCGACCCGACGACAACTTTCTGGGCATAGAGGTGTTTAATGCCGGCGTGGGTGCCCTGCTCAAGCGCATCGACGAGGGCGGGCCAACCAATATCCGCATCATCCAGCACGATGCCGTCGAGGTAGTACGCGACATGATCGCCCCCGACTCATTGGCTGGCGTACACATTTACTTTCCTGACCCGTGGCCTAAAAACCGCCATCACAAGCGCCGCCTGGTACAGCCACCCTTTATCGCGCTGCTGGCCAGCCGCCTCGCACCGGGCGGGTATATACACTGCGCCACCGACTGGGAAAACTACGCCGAGCAAATGCTCGAGGTACTATCAGCAGAACCCTTGCTGGCCAACACGGCCAGCGGCTACGCGCAGCGGCCAGAGTTTCGCCCGCAAACCAAATTTGAAACACGCGGGCTGCGTTTGGGCCATGGCGTGTGGGATCTTATCTTCCGTCGACAATAAAACAAGGAAGCACACGTGTACCCAGAAATACAGCCATACGCACAAGGGTTCCTGGACACCGGTGATGGCCACCAGGTGTATTGGGAGCTTTGCGGCAACCCGCAGGGCAAGCCCACCGTCTTTCTGCACGGAGGGCCGGGTGGCGGCTGTTCACCTGCACACCGGCGGCTGTTCAACCCTGAACACTACAACATTCTCTTGTTCGACCAGCGTGGCTGCGGGCGGTCTAAGCCCCACGCCAGCCTCGACAACAACACCACATGGCACTTGGTCAGCGATATCGAACGGCTACGTGTCGAGGTATTGAAAGCGGACCGCATGCAGGTATTTGGCGGATCATGGGGCTCAACCCTGGCACTGGCCTATGCTGAAAAGCACACCGAGCGCGTCAGTGAGCTTATCGTACGGGGCATTTTCACCATACGCCAAGCCGAGATACGCTGGTTTTATCAAGAGGGCGCGTCGTGGCTGTTTCCTGAGCAGTGGCAGCATTACCTGGCGCCCATCCCGCAAGACGAACATCACGACTTGGTGGCCGCCTACCATCGCCGCCTTACCGGCGATGACCGCGTGGCGCAACTGCAGGCGGCACATGCCTGGACACAATGGGAAAGCCACACCATTACCTTGTTGCCCAGCCCTGCCCATACTCAGTCACACGCAGCCGACGATTCTGCGCTGGCCTTTGCCCGCATTGAAAACCACTATTTCACCAATAAGGGCTTTATGGAAGAAGGCCAGCTGCTGCGCGACGCCCATAAGTTAAAAGATATACCGGGTGTCATTGTGCAGGGTCGCTATGATGCATGCACGCCAGCACGTACGGCCTGGGATCTGCACCAAGCCTGGCCGACCGCCGAGTTTCATATTGTGGACGATGCCGGCCATGCCTTTGACGAACCGGGCATACTGGCCCGGCTACTTGCGGCCACTGACCAGTTCAGTCAGCGTTAGGGGCTGAAGCCTGACGGGGCCGGGCCAGACGAGGCCCGCCCTCGGCCAGCACTTAACGCTTAGAGCCCTTCCCCATCCCCATGCCCTTAGTCATGCCTTTCAGGCCCCCCATGGACCGCATCATCTTGGCCATGCCGCCTTTTTTCATTTGCTTCATCATGCCCTGCATCTGGTCATACTGAGTAAGCAAACGATTGACCTCTTGCACATGCACGCCAGCGCCCGTGGCAATACGACGCTTGCGCGACGCCTTGAGGAGCTCGGGTTTGGCCCGTTCGGCGGCGGTCATGGAGTTGAGTATGCCTTCACTGCGGCGCAGCTGCTTTTCCGCCTGGCCGCCCTGTAACTGCCCTGCTGCCTGCGCAAACTGTGCTGGCAGCTTTTCGAGCAACGAGCCCATATCGCCCATTTTTTTGACCTGCTGCAGCTGATCGCGAAAATCATTCAGGTCAAACTTGTTGCCCGACTTGATCTTGTGGGCCAGCTTTTCGGCCTCGGCCACGTCAATATTGCGCTGAGCCTGCTCGACCAGCGACACAATGTCGCCCATGCCCAGTACGCGTTGCGCCATGCGCTCGGGGTGAAACGGCTCAAGCCCATCGAGCTTTTCTGACATGCCCACAAACTTGAGGGGCTTGCCGGTAACATGCCGCACCGACAACGCCGCACCACCGCGTGCATCGCCATCGAGCTTGGTAAGCACCACACCCGTCAGCGGCAAGGCATCGGCAAAGGCGCGGGCTACGTTAACCGCATCCTGGCCCTGCATGGCATCGACCACAAACAGCGTTTCAATAGGGTTGAGCAGATCGTGCAGCGCACGAATCTCGCGCATCATGGCCTCATCAATACCCAGACGACCGGCGGT
This sequence comes from Alcaligenaceae bacterium, assembly GCA_013416395.1. Lineage (GTDB taxonomy): Bacteria > Pseudomonadota > Gammaproteobacteria > Burkholderiales > Burkholderiaceae_B > Allopusillimonas. The sequence continues at coordinate 47,054 of JACCEP010000012.1, read as the reverse complement.
ATCGACAATAAGCACATCATAATGATGGCGCTTGGCATGATCGAGCGCGCCACGTGCGATGTCTTCAGGCTTTTGCGAGGTGTCAGACGGCAGGAAATCAACATGCACCTGCGCTGCCACGGTTTTAAGCTGTTCAATAGCAGCCGGGCGGTACACGTCGGCGCTGACGACCAGCACTTTCTTCTTGCCGGTTTTGCGGCCCTTCTGGGTGTGACCACCCTCATTCAGCCATTTGGCCAGCTTACCGGTGGTGGTGGTTTTACCTGCACCCTGCAGGCCGGCCATAAGAATAACCGCCGGCGGCTGCGTGGACAGCGACAGCTCGCCGGCCTCTTCGCCAAGATCACCGCCCATAAGTGCGGTAAGCTCTTTATGGACGATACCCACCAGGGCCTGACCTGGGTTAAGGCTACCGACCACATCCTGGCCAAGCGCACGTTCTCTGACACGCGCTACAAAATCACGTACCACAGGCAAGGAGACGTCAGCCTCGAGCAGGGCCAACCGTACCTCACGCAACATTTCTTGTGTGTTGGCTTCGGTAAGGCGTGCTTCACCGCGCATTGTCTTGACGACGCGCGAAAGACGTTGGGTAAGATTGTCGAGCATAAAGAAGTTTCGCTTAAACTAGTTAGTCGCAGTCTGGAATCCAGACTAAAATAATCCGGTTTGGGGCTTGCCCCGGCTTTGTAACCAGAACCCAAGGGACTATGTCTGTAGGCATTGTATTTCACTTGCTGGCCGCCATGTCATACGCCATACTCGCGGTCGCATTGTGGCGCCCTCTTGCCAGGGCAGAAAACGAAGACAAGGTAAAAGCAGGCACCATTAGGCGGGTGTGCCTGGCGGGTGCCATCGTACTGCACGGCATAGGCCTGGTCAGCATCATTATCCCCACTCACGGGCTTTTCCTGGGTTGGGCTATTGCACTGTCTGCCGCCTTCTGGCTGGGCTTGATCGTATTCTGGCTTGAAAACCTGGTTATGCAGATCGACGGCCTGCTGCTCATTCTACTACCAGCCGCCACCATCGCCGCCCTGCTGGCCACGGTTTTCCCCGGCGGGCACCTTATCGCACATGCCAGCAGTGATTGGCTGCGCACCCATTTACTCATTGCGCTCACGGCCTACGGCCTTATTACCGTTGCCGCGTTGCAAGCCATGCTCATGGCAGCGCTAGACCGCCAGCTGCATCGGCCCGTGCAGGCCGAGGGCAGCCGCACCATGTTCGACCGTGCGCTTGATTCCATGCCGCCGCTGTTGCTGCAAGAGGTATTGCTGTTTCGCCTCATCTGGATCGGCTTTGCCATTCTTACACTTACCATCCTCACCGGCATTGTGGTGTCGCTGCGTCTTTACGGCGTTGCCTTCCCGCTAGACCACAAAACTGTCTTCACACTTTTGTCTTGGGCAACCTTTGTTGTGCTGCTGCTGGGCCGCCACACACGCGGCTGGCGCGGGCGCATTGCGCTGCGCTGGACACTCGTAGGCTTCACATTCCTGCTTTTTTCTTATTCAGGCAGCCGATTCGTACTCGACGTCATACTGCAGCGAGGCTATGTTGGGTAAATTTATTTTCTGGGCCATTGTCATTATTGCCGGCTTGATGGCCGCGCGCATCATTGCCCGCCATCAAGAAAACAGCAACAACCCCGACAACGCCAAACGCGCGCGCCCTGCCGGTCGCGACAAGGCACCCGGCACGCCCAGCGTTGGCGATACGGCTGAAGCCATGGTGCGATGTGAGCACTGCGGCATACATCTGCCGCGTTCCGAGGCCGTGCTTATTGGGGGGCATACCTGGTGCAGCCAAGAGCATGCCCGTCTGGGCCACAAGCAGTGAGCTGCCCACCACTACTTCTTGATCGACAAGGCTGGTTAACACGTGTGCCAGGCATTGTTACGCACAATGCCTCCCCCAATTGCGATACACGCCCCGGCAACGAAGAGCCCACCCTGCTTGTCATTCACAACATCAGCCTGCCACCCGGTGTTTTTGGTGGGCCTGAGGTTGCCGACCTTTTCACCAACCAGCTCAATTACGACTCGCACCCCTGGCTTGAGCGCTTGCGCGGCCTGCACGTGTCGGCGCACTTTTTTATCCGCCGCGACGGCAGTGTTATCCAGTTTGTACCCACCAGCCTGCGCGCCTGGCACGCCGGTGTATCGCAGTTCGAACACCGCGAACGCTGTAATGATTTTTCGCTCGGCATTGAGCTTGAGGGCACAGACACCACGCCCTTTACCGACGAGCAATACAGCACGCTGAACAGGCTCACGCACGTTTTGCGTACCCGTCATCCGCTAAGGGCCGTGCGAGGCCACGAGCATATCGCCCCCGGCCGCAAGACCGACCCAGGGCCGTGTTTTGACTGGGCCAGGTATGAGCACGAGAGCGACTGGTTCAGAAGGCAACTGCCGGCGCTCTAGGCGTGCTGAGCATGGCGTGCCCGTGCGCACCAACCAAGTCTCACATTCAGCGCGATTGAGCAAGATCGGTAGGTATGCGTGGGTAAGCATTTAAAACACCATCACTGATCGGCGTCAAACCCGAACCTGCTTCAGTCGTGATACGAGCAATCGGCGTAAAACACGGAACCTGCTGCAGTGACGACACGAGCGCACAGAAAAAAGCCGGGCTTCTGTTAAAGATGCCCGGCCTTGCCCGCTTTAAAACGAATCAGTCTGTAGTGTCGACCCGCGCATTGCACAGGTCGCTGCCACCTACCGCCTGTGCTTAGGCAGCTTGCCCCAACAGCAGACGATTCATGCGTTTTACAAACGCGGCAGGGTCTTGCAGGTTTGCACCTTCAGCCAGCATGGCTTGATCAAGCAACAGCTCTGCCCAATCACCAAAGTCAGCATCAGCAGCCTCATTAAGACGGCCTACCAGCGCATGCTCGGGGTTGATTTCAAGTATGGGCTTGACGTCAGGCGCCTGTTGACCAGCTGCCTGCAACATACGCAGCAGATGCGGGCTGATCTCGTTTTCATCCACCACCACGCACGCGGGCGAATCAACCAGGCGACCGGTAACACGTACTTCTTTTACCTTGTCGCCCAACGAGGCCTGCAAACGTTCGACCAGCGGCTTGAAGTTTTCAGCCACTTCAGCCTGATGCTTTTTCTCGTCCTCATCTGCCAGGCTGTCAAGATCGAGCCCACCCTTGGCAATGGAAACCATAGGCTTGCCGTCAAACTCGCGCAGATAAGACAGCATCCACTCGTCAACGCGATCAGACAGCAACAAGACCTCTAGCCCTTTCTTGCGGAAGATTTCAAGATGCGGGCTGTTGCTGGCGGCCACAAACGACTCGGCACTGACGTAATAGATTTTGTCTTGCCCTTCTTTCATGCGCGACACGTAGTCGGCCAGCGTAACCGTTTGCGCGGAACCTTCATTGTGTGTGGAAGCAAAACGCAGCAACTTGGCAATACGCTCTTTGTTGGAGGCGTCTTCACCCACGCCCTCTTTAAGCACCTGACCGAACTGGCCCCAGAACTCGGCATATTCTTCAGGCTTGTTTTCGGCGATGTCTTCAATAAGCGACAGCACGCGCTTGGCAGAACCTTCGCGAATAACCCGTACATCACGGCTTTCTTGAAGAATTTCGCGTGACACGTTAAGCGGCAGATCAGCAGAATCAATAACGCCACGCACAAAACGCAGGTACATGGGCAGCAGTTGCTCGGCGTCGTCCATAATGAACACACGCTTTACATATAGCTTGACGCCACGCTTGGCATCGCGATCCCAAAGATCAAAGGGTGCGCGCTTGGGTATGTACAGCAACTGGGTGTACTCGCTGCGGCCTTCTACACGGTTGTGCGTCCAGGCGAGCGGGTCTTCAAAATCATGCGCAATATGCTTGTAGAACTCTTTGTATTGCTCTTCAGTAATATCGCCTTTTGAGCGCGTCCACAAGGCGCTGGCCTGGTTGACGTTTTCCCACTCATTGGTCTCGACCATTTCAGACTTTTCTTCGTTCCACTCTTCTTTTTTCATTTGGACGGGCAAAGAAATATGGTCTGAGTAGCGACGCAGCACTTCACGCAGCTTATAGCCATTGAGGAACTCGTCTTCGTCATCACGCAGATACAGCGTAACCGAGGTGCCGCGATCGGCTTTTTCGACCTGGGTGACTTCAAACTCACCCTCACCGTCAGATTCCCACAGCACGGCGTCGGTTTCAGCCACACCCGCGCGGCGGCTAAGTACCGAAACCTTCTTGGCGACGATAAACGAAGAATAAAAGCCCACGCCAAACTGGCCAATGAGCTGAGCATCTTTTTGCTTGTCGCCGGTAAGCTGAGAGAAGAACTCTTTGGTGCCCGATCGGGCAATGGTGCCCAGGTTGGACACGGCCTCTTCGCGCGTCATGCCGATGCCGTTGTCGGAGATGGTAATGGTGCGCTGTTCTTTGTCGAACTCTATGCGAATGCGAAGATCAGTATCGCCCTGGAACAGCTCAGGGTCGTCAATGGCCTGAAAACGCAACTTGTCGCACGCATCAGACGCATTGGAGACAAGCTCACGCAGAAAGATCTCTTTGTTGCTATAAAGCGAATGAATCATCAGGTGAAGCAATTGTTTTACTTCGGCCTGGAAACCCATGGTTTCTGAAGCAGCGGGCGTAGCGGTATTAGTCATGTGAGCCTGGCAAAAACAAAAAATTAACAATGAAATCAGAGCACTGTTACGAAGAAACAGCGCAGCGATGAGCGCACCGCACCAGAAGGCGCTTGGCGGCAAGTCCCAACAACATGGGGTGACCTCGCAAATTTTCAAGTGCTGACACCGGTTTCAGACACATGTTGTTACGCTAATATCAAGGCCTGTACGGTAGGGTGGCACCTATAACTGAACGTAGCCGACAGGTTGCCGTCAGTTTCGTATCTAGAATTACAGCCCAGAACAAAGGAGTGCGATTTTGCTAGCGCTATTTAATGTCTTGAAGATAGTCGGCCTTGTCGTTATTGCACTGATGGTTGCATCCGTCGGTTACGCAAGCGTTATTGCGGTCATGTACTGGACCGGTATCGGCGTATAGCCGGGAGAGACATAAAATGAATAAACGTCAAACTCGACTTTTTGCCATAGGCTCGACGGCTTTTGCCGCCGTTCTTTTTCTCGGCCTGACGGTAGATAGCCACCGCCAGTTTCCCAAGCTGACAAACTCAGAAAACATTACTGACACCGTTGTGCGTGGCCAGAACGTCTGGCACGCGTACAACTGTATTAACTGTCACACCATGTTTGGTGAAGGCGCGTACTACGCCCCTGACCTTACCAAAATTACCCAGCAGCGCGGTGTGCCTTACCTGACGGCGTTTCTGAAAGACCCCTCGCAGTTTTACGACGAGCAGAAACACCGGCGCATCATGCCCAACCTCAACATGAAAGACGACGAAATCACCGACGTCATCGCCTTCATGGACTGGGTAAGCAAGGTTGACAACCAGGGCTGGCCACCAAGGCCTATTCTAGTGAGCGGTGGCTCCATACCGGGTACCGACCTTGCCATAGACCAGCAAAGCCAGCAGTCAAGCGCAAGCAGCGCACCTCCCGGCGCACGTCCTGTATCCACGGACAACAACCCCATCGCTCTGGGACAGGCCTTGTTCAAATCAGCGGTACCCACCTGTGCGGCCTGTCACTCCATGGCGCCTGGGGTAAACCTGGCTGGCCCAAGCCTGGCCAACCTTGCCACGGTCGCTGCAGAAACCATTAAATCGGACGACTACAAAGGCAAAGCGACCACGCCCGAGGAATTCATCCGCGAATCCATTGTGGAACCCAGTGCCTATCTGTACCCAGGACCCATGTTTTCAGCCAACGGCGTGTCTTTTATGCCCCCTTCCTACGGTAAGGACCTGAGCAAAGAAGACATTGACCACTTAGTGGCTTACCTCGCTTCCTTTAAATAATGGGTTCGTTGAACCGGAATAGCCTTACCCCCACAGGAGTCGCCATGCGATACAGATCACAATCAGTCGCCTACTGGTATTTTGCGCTTGCCTTGATTCTGTTCGGCCTGCAACTGGTTTTCGGCCTGTTGTCGGCCGCCAAATACCTGGGCCCCGACCCACTGCTAAGCATATTGCCTTTTGACGTCACCAAAACCATACACACCAACCTGTTGATTGTGTGGGTACTTACGGGTTTTATGGGTGGCACATACTGGATCGTGGCCGACGAGTCACGCACAGAGCTGTACAGCGTGAAACTGGCCTATATACAGTTGATACTTTGGGGGCTAATGGGCGTAACCGCCGTCATTGGCTACTTGTTTGGCTACGGCACCGGCAATAAACTGCTGGAACAACCCCTGCCGCACAAGATTGTTATCGTCATCTGTATGCTGATCTTTCTTTACAACATCGGCATGACCATAAAGAAATCAGGGCGGTTCACCACCACAGAAGGCGTGCTGCTGCTGGGCCTGGGTAGCTCGGCGTTGCTATACCTGCCTGCCCTGCTGCATTATCAGAACTACGTCGTCTCCATCTACTACCGCTGGTGGACGATACACCTGTGGGTGGAAGGCGTGTGGGAAATGATCCAGGCTTCCTTCCTGGCTTACCTGCTGATTCGTCTGTCAGGCGCTGACCGTGAGGTCATGGAGAAATGGCTATACGTGATTGTGGGCCTGGTCTTTATCGCAGGCATTCTGGGCACTGCTCACCACTACTACTGGGTGGGTGTGCCTGGCTACTGGCTGCCACTGGGCGGTTTCTTCAGTGCCCTTGAGCCTCTCGCACTGCTGGGCATGGCCATGTATGCCTACTTCGCCATCCGGCGCACCGGCATTCGCCACCCCAACATGCTGGCCCTGCACTGGACCATAGGCAGCGCCCTGTTCACGCTGTTTGGTGCAGGCCTGCTCGGGCTGGCACACACGTTTCCTGACATCAACAAATGGACACACGGCACGCTGATTACCGCCATGCACGGCCACGGCGCCTTCTACGGGGCCTACGCCATGATTGTGATGGCCGTCATCGTCTACGCCATGCCTTCCATTACGGCAGGCCGCAACGACGAAGGCAGCTCCATAGGCTACTGGGCCTTCTGGCTGCAGATGTCTGGCATGTTTGGCATGGTGCTGTCGTTTGCCACCGCAGGCATAGGCCAGGTGTACCTGGAGCGCGTCATGGGTATCGGCTACCTCGACGTGCAGCTCAAGATACAAGTGCACTTTCTTATGCTGATTGCTGCGGCATCACTGTTTGCCACGGGCGTGGGTCTGTTTATTTATGACTTCTTCCGCTGCCCACCAAAGTTCGACGTACGCGAAGGCCCTCCACGTCACGAACTGCGCGACACACGGTTGGCCAACGAACAGACAGGATGATATGCAGGAACATGTATTAACCGCCGGGGAAAGCGAGCTAGACACGCGTGACCCCGGCGCCCAACCCTACTACCTGCCCTCGTCCGACGAAGTGTCACTGTTTGAGCAATGCCACCAGAACAAACTGGCGGTCATGCTTAAAGGCCCCACCGGCTGCGGCAAAACACGGTTTGTGGAACACATGGCGTGGCGGCTAAACCGCCCGCTTATTACTGTGTCATGCCACGATGACCTGAGCGCCAGCGACCTGATCGGCCGCTTTCTTATCCAGCACGACAGCACCGTCTGGCAAGATGGCCCCCTGACAACTGCGGTACGCAATGGCGCCATCTGCTACCTGGACGAAGTGGTTGAAGCGCGGCAAGACACCATAGTCGTGCTGCACCCGCTGACAGACTACCGGCGCTCGCTTTCCATCGATAAAACCGGCGAAACCATAAACGCCGCGCCTGGCTTTCAGCTGGTGGTGTCGTACAACCCCGGCTACCAACGCATGCTGAAAGACCTCAAGCCCAGCACACGACAACGCTTTGTGGCGCTGGACTTTGAGTTTCCGCCCGCAGAACGCGAAGCTGAAATCGTCATGCAAGAAACCGGCATTGACCGCCCCACCGTTACCGCACTGGTCAGCCTGGCCCACAAACTGCGAGCCTTTCAAGACCGCGGTCTGGCCGAAGTACCCAGCACGCGCCTGCTGGTGGCCACCGCCGGCCTGATCGCACACGGCATACCCGTTAAGCGTGCCTGCCAGGTAGCATTGGTTTCACCCCTGTCAGACGACGCCGCATTGGTAGGCGCCATGAACGACCTGGTCGAGCTGACGTTTGTGTAGTACCCCCTGAAGGAGCTGTGCCATGGCTGAAGCCGAAGACGTCCTGCAGGACGCTGCGCGCCACGCCACCATTTACGCCCGCCAACTATGGCTGCGGCGACGCGGTGATCGCACCGAGGCAAGCCCGATTATTCTGGCTGAAGTATCACCCCGCCTTGACCTGCTGATTACCGCCATCTTCAACGACAGCCCCACGCTGCGCGTGGCCTCGGCACCCGCCATCCCTACCGTACTAACCAGACTATTCAGGCGACACGACATACGGCAATCGCCCCACGCCGTGCCCGCCACCAACGGCACCCACATCTGGCTGCCCGGCAACGTCGGCACCACCGACATGGCCATTGCCTTGGAACGCTACCGCGCCATGGCACTGTTGCAGGCCATGCGACTACAACGCGGCAGCGCCCAGGCCATAGCAGGTACAGGCTGCCCCATCACCTGCGCCCTGTACCTGATCCTGGAAGCCTACGCCTGCGACCAGGCCCTGGCCGCCACCCTGCCCGGCATGGCGCGATCCATAGACCACTTACGTGAGTGGGCTTTGAATGCCAGACCAGAGGTGGGGCGACAACCGCCCTTATGCCGTCCCATTGAAGGCTACGTGCGCTCGGTGCTGCAACAGCCTGTGAGCGGCGTTGTGCCCGGCTTGCCGCTGTGTGAGACGCCAGAACAAAGCCTGAGCGCCGCACGGGCCTTGGCCCGGGCCATGCTGAACAAAGCAGGCCCCAAAGCCAAACCCCCGCATACCCACGCCTTGCACAAAGACTGGTGGACGGGCGAGCTGCTGCCGCCCGATGACTTTGGCGAGCTTACGCAGCAACAAGCGGGAGCTGATGACGGCGACGATGAAAAGGCAGACAGCTCGCGCAGCGCCCGCATGCAGCGCCGCCCCAAAGAACGCAAAGCCGAAGAAAGCGAAGACGACAACGACGACCCCGGCATGATTATGGTGCAGCCCGGCGAGCCCCTGGAAAAAGCCGAAGATCCCATGGGCATGCAACGCCCCACAGACCGCGACCAACAGACCTCTGCCGAAGACTACGCCGACGCGCTTTCAGAACTGCCCGAAGCACGCCTGATTACCAGCCCCGGCAAACCCAAAGAAGTGCTGCTGTCTGAAGACCCACCCGACAAACGCAGCACCACCCAGACGGCACCCCAGGCCACCACACTGGAAGCCTTGCACTACCCCGAGTGGGACTACCGTATTAACGGCTACCATCACCCCGGCGCCACCGTGCGCCTGCTTACCGCCGACCTGGGCCCCCAAGCTTGGATAGACAAAACCCTGGCCAGCCACAAAACCATACTGGACACCATACGCAAACGCTTTGAAATGCTGCGCGCCGACCGCCAGCTGCTGCGCCGCCAGCTGGACGGCGACGACATCGACCTGGACGCCTATATAGAAGGCGCGGCTGATGTGCGCTCTGGCCTGCCCATGCCCCAGGCCCTGTACCAGCAACAACGCACACAGGCCCGCGACATGGCCATCATGCTACTAATCGACATAAGCGGGTCGACAGACTCATACCTTGCCGACAACCGCCGCATCATCGACGTAGAACGCGAAGCCTTGCTGCTGGTGGCCATTGCCCTGGACCGCATGGGCGAGCCCTATTCCATACAGGCGTTTTCAGGCAATGGCCCCGACCACGTTACCGTAAGCACCATCAAAGGCTTTACCGAAACCTACAACAACACCATCGCCCAACGCATTGCCGCGCTCGAACCCCAGCAATACACCCGCGCCGGCGCTGCCCTGCGCCACGCCACCACCATGCTGATGAAGCAACCCGCCAAGCATCGATTGCTGCTACTGCTGTCAGACGGCAAACCCAACGACGTGGACCACTACGAAGGCCGCTACGGCGTCGACGACATGCGCCGCGCCGTGGACGAAGCCAAAATGCAGGGTGTGTTCCCGTTTTGCCTGACCATAGACAGGCAGGCCGCTAAGTATTTGCCTGCGGTCTTTGGTGCGCGGCAATACGCGCTACTAAGCCGCCCTGAAGCCTTGCCCACGGTGCTGCTGGACTGGATGCGACGACTGGTTTCGTTGTAAGAAAAGCATTGTTTGGGGGTGATCCAAGCAAATTTTTATAGTGCGTATATAATTACGCCTTCCTGCCACGTTCTGTGCTCCACAGAACGACTGTCTGAATTGCCCGGGTGGTGAAATTGGTAGACGCAGGGGACTCAAAATCCCCCGCCGCAAGGCGTGCCGGTTCGATTCCGGCCCCGGGCACCAGCTTAAAATTCTTATTGTTTACAAGCATTTAACTGAATTCAGACCTCTACCCCAATACTGGGGGATTTTCCAAGATTGCGAGTTAGGTACAGTTTCGGTACAGTGGTGAAGCGTTGAGCATCATCTGGAGCCCGAATGGCTACTATCGTCAAGACTCCTTCCGGCACCTGGAAGGCACTAATCCGGAAAACTGGCTGGCCTGCTACCGCCAAAACGTTCCGTACTAAAAGAGACGCCGAAGACTGGGCGCGTCGTACTGAAGATGAAATGGTACGCGGAATGTACATACATCGTGCACCGGCTGAACGGACGACTGTTGAGGCGGCGCTGAAGCGTTATCTGCGAGAAGTTACCCCAACTAAGCGAGCATCAACCCAAATTGGCGAACATAAGAAGTCCCAGGCGCTGATAAAGCATTTGGGTAAATATTCGCTCGCTAGCTTAAGTGCTGATATTGTGGCCCAGTACCGTGATGCGCGCCTGGCTGGTGATGAAGATGCGGAGGGCAAGCGCGTTCCGCGTAGCAATAACACTGTACGGCTGGAGTTGGCTCTGCTTGGCCACCTATTCACCGTTGCGATCAAGGAATGGGGCATTGGACTGCCATTCAATCCCGTGTCCAATATTCGCCGCCCTGCTCCGGGTGCTGGACGTAATCGACGGCTGACACCGGCAGAGACTATACGGCTACTAACCGCAGTAGATGCTTATTCGAATCCGATGTTTAGCTGGATAGTGCGGATCGCATTGGAAACTGGGATGCGCCTGTCGGAAATTGCCGGGGTGCGGGTTGGCCAGGTGGATATGCAAAAGCGTGTCGTTAGACTGGAACACACCAAGAACTCATCACCACGTACTGTGCCGTTAACCAAGGCCGCAACAAGCACATTTCAGGCTGCACTAGATAACCCGTTGCGGCCACCTGAGACTGATCTGGTGTTCTTTGGTGAGCCCGGTCGTGATGGAGTCCGACGGCCTTATTTGTTTGATAAAGCATGGATTGATGCGAAGAAAACGGCCGACCTGGTGGATTTTCGATTCCATGATCTGCGGCATGAAGCGGTTAGCCGACTGGTAGAGGCCGGGCTGTCAGATCAGGAAGTAGCTGCGATCAGCGGGCATAAGTCTATGCAGATGTTGAAGCGGTATACGCATTTGCGGGCTGAGGATTTGGTAGGGAAGTTGGATAGGCTTACATAGTGTTAGGCATCATACGCCGTACCTTACTCTACTCCCGCCTGCCGCCGCATGACTTCAGACTTTGCTCGGCTCCAGCCTCTGCAGATGCTGAATAGCTAGAACGATAAATGGTGTTACCAAATTCAGATGCAATCTCTGAGCGAAGGCTCATCGCGGTCGGACCCCCGCCCTTTTACCTCATGCGCCGCCAACGCGAGATGCATCGCGCTTGAGCTTAAAACGCTGCACAGCGGTCAAGACCGAGTTCTCCAGATCACTTAAGCGCGACACATAAAACCGTAAGCAAAAATGCTGAGTCGCCGCGTCCAGACGCGATGGGGGAAGCACTTTAAAAGATGATCGCCTCAACTGCTCTCCGTCGAACTCGCCCACGAAGAATCGGCGTGAGGTCATACCATTACAAGCTAATGTATCGACAAGGACTGTACCCCGAAAAGCTTTTTTCTTGAGCTCCCGTTCGACTTTAGGTAAAAAAACCTCTGGCCGCTCACTGGTTAGTGAGAAGCTTATAACAGGGTAGGCCTCCGAGGGGCCTTTCTGAAGTGAGTAGCCTCTATTCGCCTTCATTGCAGTGTCTTTTGGGGTATGGCCGCGTAGGTCACTTCGATTGTACGAAGAACGTTATAAACAATATCGGTAGCCTCCCTTTTTTCTTCAACAATACGGGTCATTACCGGAATCTGTCCATCCGCGTGGAAAAGCCCATTGCGGTGCTTACCATGCAAAGCGTACGACGTTTCTAACGCATATATCGTAGAAGAGCATCCTATCTTTGCCGCACAACCAGACAGCAAAGCGCCCTGCTGCGTGAAGAACGCGCCCAGACCTTGCTTCGCTGAAACCGGATGCTGATTGTCCACAAGCAGCTGCTTCATATAAAACTCCAGCCCTCGGAGGGCAGGGAAGGCTACGAAAGAAAAGTCCGGGAGCGCCCCTGCAATTTTTACTAATGCCAAAGCCGGCGCAATCACAGCACACCCTGTATCACCCAAGTAAGCCGCAGCAGTTGGAAGGTGTTGCTGCAATTCCTCATAGAGGTCATCCACGTTTGTACCTACCTGCACTACTTCGAGCTGGGCCTGGAGAACCTCTCGCTTGTCTTCATGCAATTCGGCAAGGAGAGAGGAAACCATAGCATATACCGCCATAGGCCGTCCTTGCATCATAAACTTGCCACTGTTATATCGGTGCAGGAACACTTGGTCTCGCTGAGGGCCTATAACGCTAATTCTTACCCCATGCTGTAGAGGTTGATCTTGAATTTCACACCCATTTGACTCCAGAAACTCACGAAGGAAATCCCATGTATCCTGCGGCAGACTCCCAAGGGTCAACGGTCTTCTCTCTGCGTCCTGACGACTTGTGATTGCGACGACATACTTCGCGAGTTCTTCCGAAAGAGCCTGATTTTGCCCTACAGACGGCATTAAGGTTGTGCTGCCATCCTTATTTTTGTATAGATGCAGCAGCGCCGGTTTTTGCCCTTCAAGACATAGTTGAAACTCATCAAATCGTGGTTTTTCTATCGGCCCGACAACCTTTCCACCGTGCTCTTGCGCAAACTGATGTATGGCCTCGCCGATATTGACCTGTTCTAGATTTAGCGATTTATAAGACATGGCTCGACGAGTAGTGATGTGGTTGATGAGGGGTAAACAGTAAAAAAACTGAAGAGTGGGACAACTCAATACAAAACAATGTAGCGCTACTAGCGAAAATTTACGAACACCTGATGAATTGCTCGACGGATATTTGATCGATTCAAGCCGCTATCCTCTTCTGGCCGATTACTAACCAAAAAACAAATCTCAGCATCAAAATTCATTGGTGCCCGAGGCCGGAATCGAACCGGCACGCCTCGCGGCGGGGGATTTTCTTACCACTTCGGCTTTCGCCGCCATTGTCCATAGGACAATGTTCGTGGTCTGGAGCACGCCTTCACCTTAGTCTTTCGACCTTAGGTGCCCGCCGTCTGCTCTCTACACCTTCCTGTCGTCAGTCAGACCAGGCTTGGCTCGGTATTAGCTCGGATATTATTATCCAGGGCCTTCGCCGAGTTTGACGGGCTTCACCTCAAAGATTTCTCTCTAAGGGCTCAATTTGTTCTGAGTCCCCTGCGTCTACCAATTTCACCACTCGGGCACGTCCACAGCACTTTATCATTATCTGTATCGAATTGCGACAAGAGCAACGGCAAACACTTCCAGATCTGAAAATACCAAGAACTCGTCGCCACGTATCGTACCTCTGACCAAAGCTGCTACAAGTACGTTTCAGGTGGCGTCGGATCATCCGTTGCGGCCACCGAAGAACGATCTGGTTTTCTTTGGTGAGCTGGGCCGGAATGGGGCTCGGAGATCATATCTATTTAATAAAACATGGACGAAAGCAGCTGGCCTGACGGATTTTTGATTTCATGATCTGCAGCATGGAGCGGTTAGCCGTTTGGTGGAGGCCCGGTTGTCAGATCAGGAGGTGGCCGCGATCAGCAGGCATAAGTCTATGCAGATGTTGAAGCGGTATACGCACCTTAGAGCAGAATGCTTAGTCAGAAAGCTAGACAAACTCAACAACAACGGAGGATGACGAGCCCAACCTTGAAGATTTCCGGCAAGACATCTAAGCTACGACTATCGTTCCAAACAGTTAAGCTCAGGCCCACTTTCTTCTGCTGTTGCTTTCAAATACGCTGACACCCGCCATAAGGCCGAGGAGGAATAGATGAGCGGAAAACACGTACTTCAACGATTTCAAGAGGAAGTTCTACGTTCAGGACCAGAGGCAACATTGCCGTCTAATCTTAGCGATTACTGGTTGGCAGAAATTCAACAGAACATAGAACGATGCTTTGATGGGGAGCAAGACCCCGAGGACGCTGAGAGTGAAAGCTACCTGTCTCTGCCCCTCGCCGCTGTCATGCATATTCTGTTCGCCAAAAACAGCGATGAAGAATTCACGGTACCTATAGAAGCAATGCTCAAGAATATTGAAGATTACAGGATAGAACTGGCCCTTGAGGAAATCAGACGAAAAACAAATATCAAGGCTGAGCCGGCCACAATTGCTTCAATTTTCACCGACAGAGACGTGATGGTCTAGAAAGCAATGCCGAACTCATGCTGATTGTAAGCGCAGAGTGAACCAGCCTTCTGTATAGGTTGAGAATGACCCAAGGAGGACTGATCGCGCAAATCCTGAATCAGCGTCAAATTAGAAGCGCCGCAGAAAATTGGCCAACCTGAAATAATTTCGATTTGACCACACAGTAAGGCCTTGATGCATGCGTGTTGGTGATGGATCTCGCGTATCTGACTACACATAAAATGTAAGCATCAGATAAAATACTGTATATAAATACAGGTTAACCGCTCTGCGCGCTCCACTGTCGCCATATTTGGTAGCATTCACTAAACAATCGACGCAAAGAGGCAGGTATGGATTCCGAGATGACTTTAGAAATCAAGATCAATAATAAAGCTCCCGTTGAGTTGTTAGATCTCGCGCAATCAATGATTGCTTTATCCGATGAATATACAAGATACATAGGCGCATCCCCAGATTGTGGTGACCCGGAGCAGGTCAAGCTATACATCAAAGAGGTACGGGCGGGAAGCATTATTCAACATCTTGTGGCTGCAGCGCCGGATGCGTTGCTTTATGTAGGCGCCTTTAACTCGGTGGTTGGTTTTACCGAGTATCTCAGTAGAGCTATTAGTTGGTTCGCGATTAATCGAAAGCCTCCAACTTGGCCGGAGGGTATTCCCAGTAAAAAATCGATGGAAAATCTGATAGAAATCCTTGAGCCGGTAGCGAAGGACCCCGGCTCCAGTCTTGAAGTTGGAGCTATTAACGTCAATGGAGATGGAAATGTAATACATCAATACGTTATTTCATCTAAGGATAGCTCCGCTGCACAAAATAATATCCGTCACGCCATTCTTGAAATGAAGCCATCAACGACCGGCGAACGAAAGAACGTAGTTATGTATTGGGCACAAGCAAGGAACGACAAGCAAGCGAAGTCGGGTGACAAGGTGGTTATCGAGAGCATAAACCGAAGTGCTGTCAAAGTTGTTTTTTCTAGCGATAGTCTAAAGAAACGGATGCTATTCGATGTTGCACATCCGTTCGAAAAGGCGTTCATAGTGGACGTCTTTGTGGAAACTATTGCTGACAAGCCCGTCTTATACGTTGTGCATGAGTTTCATGGCCTGGTGGACCGATAACCATGGGATGAACTGAAGTAGTTTCGATTTGCCTGACAGCAGAGCCTTGTTAGCGTCGATTTCCACGTTCCGTTACAGGATGCTCATCCAAATCATCGGGAAGTTCCTCTAGCATTTTTTCTGAGTAATACTGAAGCAATATTTCTCCCTTGGTCAATCTTTCTGTCCAATACCTACCGCTTAATTTTTTATTGGGATTCTCAACAATCTTGAAAGCTGCTGTTCCATCATGGGTGATACTTCGTTCGCTCAAGCTTAGCCTAGGCTTGCTAGTGTATGAATAGGCTAGGTTTTTAATTTGTCGCTCAGGGTCAATAAGAAATCCTTCCGCATACGATGAGCTTTCCATTTCACTTGTGCGCATCATGCAGCTAATGTGAAAGAAGGACTGGTTCACCGTTAGCATGACAGGTATGGGCGGTGGCTTTTCACCGGTCTCTGGATTTTTCCAATCTGAGTATATTGAACCTACCCAGCTTCCGTTCAGATTTGGAAATGGAACAAGCCATCCTCTAAATATCTTAAGCCGCCATCCCCATCTAACGAACCATGCCACCACCAAAAGGTCGATGCTCACCACTTTCGGAATAAGCCCTAAAAAATCTTTCATCTTTGATAGATCAAGCTCGCTAAAATAAGCAAGGAAGAACCAAGCAGCAGCTGAAATGCCGACCAGAAGATACAGCGAGCTCTTAAGTGTAGCGTTACGCATTACTTGAATCCAAAGTAGTTCCAAGCCGCTTTCGCAAATTCACGCCCATCTTCACGATTCCATTTTTGATTGGGGTGGAACAGATAAAAGCATTCATTTGATTCCACCCAGCGATCAGAGTTAGGCTCATCACCTTGCAGGTTATTCCAGATATGCATAAGCGTCGCTCGGAGACATTCTGTCCATGTTGGGTGAGCAAATACGTTGTCCGGACAGTTGTAGGTTAAGCACTCAACAAAAAAGGATGGTAATTCGCGAAATTTCCCATCTTCTGCCATGGCATTTTCAGTGCGCTTTAATAACCGTACTCCCTTCTTATACGCATAATTGGTCCGGTTATTCTTGGCTATTCCGTTCCCCAACTGTTGGGCAGGATAGTTGACGATGCTGCCGCCATCGGTCTTGAATATTTTAGTGCCACTTCGCGACTCATACTTCATGTAGTGCCGATAACTAAAACATGGAACGACATCAGCATCTACGCGTGCTGAATTAGAATTTATCTGTATGGCGGTAGATCCAGTAGAATCCACTTGCCCGGGAAACTTTGCTTGCATGGCAGAAAGAAGCTCGGCCCTCAGTTTTTCGGGGGTCCAAACTCCCTGATATGTTCCGCTCGGAGTATGAATTCCTTTTTCGCTCTCTTCCCAATATAGAGCTTCTGTACACTCCACCGTTATATCAACATCGCTATCTGAGCGCACATTAGTATTATTGGCATAAGAACCTTTCGCGTAAACCGTTAACGAGCAATTGTTGAATGGTTCATGTGAATCGATCGCTTGGCGAATCATCCGCTCCGTTCTATCTTGCTTATCCTGTTCGGTGTTACTCGAAGGGCCAGTCCATCCGGACAACTTGTCTTCCAGACTCATTACTTATCCTGTAAGAATAATGTTTTTGAAGGTGATAGCTGACCGTTTTTGGACGGAAATCGCCAGTCATACCGACCATTGCAGCTAGATCACTGTTGCGCTAGGTCTAACGCCGCTTGAATAATGGGCTTGATAGCATGCACATCCGCCTCGCACGTCAAGACCGTTAGCACCCCGCTTAAATCAACATTGCGGAACGTACGAAGATTCGAGTCTTTGACTAGGGAGGTCCATTCCGGCGCCAGATCCTCGTAGTCGATCGCCAGCACTATACCAATGCCGTTTCGGCGATCGATGACCTGGATAAAGGGGTCGAGGGTATAGAAAGAGATGTTGCGCTTTGATACCACGCATGTCACCTCATCATCCATCAGCGTGATCATGCTGCTCAATTGCTCGAAAAGCGGCAGCCACTGCGGTTGCAATAGGTCGGTCGAGCGGCTATTTTCCCCGCGGCGCTTGATCTCCTGCAGCCTATACTGGCGCACGATTGCCTCATCAATGTCTAATGGCCCCCACAGGCCAAGCGCTTGCTTAGCTAGCAGCTCCCCTCTTTTTTTCATCTGAACAGCCGTCCAATCACTATGAGTGGCCATAAATCTATTCAATCGCAATGGGCTCATATCAAACCCATTCGCGATTGATTTTTTGACAGTGAAACTCGAATCCTTGTACTCTGGGTTGTAGCCCGTTAAGGTCAAGTTGCCCAGTCGGTGTAGCCAGTCCTGCTGGATCTGTACCCAGTCGTCGCCGAGCATTCTTTTCCAGTCGGCATTCAGGTTCTTATTCTGAGGCATGACATGCTCAATGGAAAAATTGCTGGTGTCGATCATCTCCTTGCTGTTATTTTCAAGCCGGTCAAGAACGAATTTACAAATCCCCTTTTTCTCATAGAGGTTTGCTTTGCACAGCTGCTCGAAAAACTCTTTATCAGACGGAAAACGGTTGGTTGACTGAAAGCGTGCGAATGTCACTTTCAGACTCTCTAGGGGCGCTGTTAAATCAATACGTTGCGCAATGGTTGCAAACACATTACCTAGCGAGCGCGTTTGCATAGCGCAAATCGAACGGCGGAGTACGTAGCTCTCTAAAAGATCAACCGCCTGAACAAAATCATCCATCCTGGCCCCGTGCTTTGCATAGGCCTCGTAAAATCGCATCACCACCGGGGCGGCCACCTCGATGAGTCTGCGCAAGCGACTAAAACTGCGGGCAAGTCTCTTATCTTCCTCTTGACCAAACATGTAAGCAGAATAATAGCCGGCCAATGTATACATCCGCTCGAGCGCTGCCTGAGCGCTCGATGCATTTATCTCAGTCAGGAACCACTGCTTAAATAGCGGATACACATCGCGCGACTTGATCAGGGAGTTACTGGCGGTCTCGAGCGTCAAAAAGTCCTGCATAAACCGGTCAAATCGCTCTGGCGGCTGTTTGCTAAAGAGCTGTTCCATTGGAAACCAGATGTCCTGATACAGCCGCGTCTGCTCCCCATGCTTGTGGCGCATTAAGATATAGTTGCGAATGAGATCGGCCTGGCTAAGATCCAGCCCCGTTGAGTTCAGGCTCTCGAAAATCGCCTGAGGATCATCTTGGCTATTAAGCATGACCTCAACGATCTTGATTTTTTTTAGACCCGCATAAAGCAACTCAACCGTTTCGACGTCGATAAGCTGTTCGCAGAAAAAAATGAAATTTTCCACTACCCGATCACTTACTGGTTTGGCGGGCGTCTTGCCATCGATAAGACTATTTAAGGTTTGCCGATCGTACTGGGTCAATAGCAGCTTAAAGCGCGCCTCCCCCTGACCGAAGCCGTTGGCAATGTAGTAGTCCTTGATGGCTGCCAATGCGGTGGCCCCTACGCTCTGCATTCCAAGCTCATCAGCCCGGCGAATTAACGCAATGATCAGCAGTGTGAACGTTGTTAAACGCTGCTGACCATCAATCACCAACCACTGAGGAATGCTAGCGTTGTTGGCCTGCTCATTAGGGGCGAGCACCACCGAGCCGATGAAATGGCCTGGAATAACGGGCGTTTTCCCGACATGTAATACATCTTTGTAGAGCTGATTACAGTGGGACTCTGGCCAGCTATACGTGCGCTGGAAGATAGGGATCAAGAACTGTTTTGGTCCCATCAGAATATGGGTCAGAAATTCATCGCGTGCTTGCATGGTTTTTATTTCTAGGTGTAATTGACTGTATCCATTCTACCGAAATCAACCATCAAAAAAATAATCCCACGTCAAGACTATAAGGGATCAAGCCTTGGCTAGGCCGAAAACGGCTGTGACAAGCTCAACTCAGACCTGATCAGATAGTGTGTGAGACCAAGTCTGAATCAGTACAACTGATGATTTGGGAGGCCAGCAGCTAACACACTGTGACTGCACGACCTCTAGTGCGAACCACATATAAATCAGCTTCAGACTAGACCCTCGCTGTCCATGTTCGCCCCGCGAACACGCTAATGACCCGGACGGTTGAGCATGCGTGAAATATTCGCGGGGCGAACATATGGCCTTAGCCGAGGCGAATCTCACACAGCTCGACCTATTTGGCTGGAGACGCTGGATGTTCGAGCTCCCTGCGTTTTATTAGCTGTGGACGCACATAACCTGCCCGTCAACAAGCTCATCCCCAGAGCCTTGGCAACAGTAAAAGCATTCCTTGAGTCAATACAAAAGTACACTTTTAAGTAAACATAATAGTACACTCGTTTGTACAAAAGACCATTTTTGTTAAAATTAACCCTGTGTTTTCGGAGTGACGATAGGTGAAAAAGAAAGACCTGGAACTGTTGATTTCCGCCGGTGATGTGGAAGCCATCACAATCATCCGCGAATTCAATGCGCCGAGTGCGGACCCCGACGACAAGATGGTCGGAGCTTTTCTGCCGTGGGAAATGTGGATTCAGGGCGGGGAAGGCGTGGAGCGTGCTGGCCCCTGGATAGAGACTGCACGTAATGAGCGCCGAGGCTGGATTAGGCTGCAATCGGCCTATGACTTTGCACGTGATGCTGGGTGGAAGAGCATGATCCAGTTAGAGGATCGATACCAGCCTGTAAAGGCAAAAGCGAATACCAAAATCTGAAAGAGGACACCATGAGAAAAATAGTTGCAGGCATATTTACGGTCGCTGTGTTGAACATGGTCCCAGCCCATGCTCAAATTCCCGTAACCGATACGGCGGCTATCACTAAATCATGGGAAGGCCATCTAGCAGAAATAGCGAAGTGGGCTGATCAATTGAAAGCGATGGAACGGCAATACAGCCAATTGAAGTCGCAGTACGACGCTATTACCGGATCGCGAGGCATGGGCCAGCTTATGAATAACGCTACCCGCCAGACACTGCCTGACGACTTCATGCAAAGCTACAACCGGCTTATGACGTTAGGACGGGGCGGCGTAAGCGATGGTGCCAGAGGCATCTATGACGTAATCAAGAAGCTGGGCTGCGCCAACTACCAAGACCCGGACGCCAAGCTGTCATGTCAAGCGTCCGCCTACGCTCAGCCTGAAAACGCGGCCTACATCAATGGAGCGTTGGGTGCGGCACAAGCCCGCGCTCAACAGCTTCAGCAGCTTCTTAGCCAGGTGGACGGCGCAGCCGATATGAAGGCGGCTGCCGATCTGGCCAATCGCATTGCAGCGGAACAGGCCATGCTCCAAAACGAGCAAACTTTGGTGAATCTTGCCCTCGCTCAACGAGAGTCGCAGACGGCGCTCATAGCTCAGGCCAAGCGCGAGGAAGGTATGAAAGCCATCATGACCAACACTGCCGACCCCTTTGGCGGCTTTAACTAAGGATAGCCATGATCCGTATTAACCAAGTTCAAAAACTGGCCGGGACCATTGCTGTGGTGTTTCTGGCTGGGGCGCTTACCGGGTGCGATAACGACACGTCGAAGAAGCTTATTGAAAACACATATGACCCGATCACTCACTCTCTAGGTGCTGATAACTTGAGTGCCAAGAAAGCCCCCGAGTCTATAGAGAAAAATTAAGGAGGCATCATGGCGGGAATTTTCGAGACAATGTCAGGAAAAATTCTGGACACAACCGAGGGTTGGGCTGACATACCTGCCGAAATCATCAGCTGGGTCATGCCGATGATCTTGGCTGGCCTTACTATTTCGATCATGTGGCATGGGTACAAGATCGTTCGCGGTGCGGGGGGGCAAGATCATTTACTCGATGTTTTTTTCAATTCCACGCGCACGTTCCTTGTGGTTGTCTTGTGTCTGACCGGAGGCATGTACTCCACTACGGTGATCGGTTTGTTGCAAGAGTTGAGGAATGAACTGACAAGCCTGTTTTCAGATGGGACCACGAACTCCTACGCTACGCTGGATGTTGCCGCAAGCCAAGTCATTGGCGCTTTTAAGCGTATTCTGGAATGGGGCAGTGATCATACAAGCCTTGGTATCACTTCGACAGACTTATCGGGGCTGATCGCGATATTGGGCGGCGGAGTCATGACATTATCCGTAATCCTTTATTGCATTACCGCTGCCGTCAATTTTCTGATGATCGACGTTTCTTTGTTGGTGCTGTTTGCCATTGGCCCCTTGTTTGTGGCTTGTCTGGCCTTTCAAAGCACATCCAGCTACTTCAATACATGGTTCGCTGCTGTCTTGAAATATGTGATGACAGCGGCCGTCATAGCCGCAGTGGTTGGTATGGGCACGTCCCTGGTTAGTGGCTTCGCAGAAGCGGTCTCGACATTAAATCCGGAATCGACAGACTACGTCACCATGACATTTTCGTCCTTGGCTGGCGGTATTATTTTGATAGTTCTGACCTCGAAAGCGGCCTCGATTGGCGCGGAAATGGCTGGCGGAGCTGCTTTGCAAATCTTATCCCTTGCGCAAGCTGCTCGATGGGCAGCCAATCCGGCAGGCGCTGCCTTATCGGTTGCTGGCAAAGCAGGCGGAGCAGCAGGCAAGTTAGCTGGGGCTGCTGCTGGCCATGTCACGGGTCGCGCTGCTGGGGCCGTAGCAAGGACAGGGGTAGGTCAAGCGATGGGGTCTTCGCGGGCCATGCAATACGCCATGTCAGGGGTCAATGCCATGTCTCAAATGGGCGGTGGTGCCCGTACCGCTATGAGTCATCGCTCTGCTGCCAGTGCTGCCCGTGCGGGCTTTCAGTCGGGCAGTTCCCTAAGTCGTGGCCAGAGCAATGTCACCAAGTAGGCGAGAGGATATGACAGATACCCTGCGGATGATCTTCTTCTACGTCATAGGTGCGTGGGCGTGCTTTGCGGTGTACCAAGACCTCAAGAGTCCGGAGCGCCGCCGCCGGATGCTGAAAACTCTGTACTGGCATTCTGCGCTGGTTGCGGCTTTTGGTGCCTACGTCTTTTCCCAGCTATAGATAGAGGTATGAAAGCCCCGTCGATCCCCGTGCTGTCTTGAAATCAGTATTCACTTATGAACTTACGCAAGATGAAGGATAGGCGAGGCAAGCCATCCACGCATTAACGGCCGTGCTTTTTGGGCTGGCGCTGCCGGTCGAGTTGTTCAGCACGCTGACGCTGCTGCACCCGATGTGCCTCAAGACGCTGCTTGTCGCTCTGATACTGCGGGCTTTGCCGGATTTTTTCCCGCTTGTTTTGGGCGGCTAGCACCTCGTCACGCCATTGGCCGTATTCTTTGCTGTATGCGACTTTTGCCTTTTCCACAGCCTGGCGCCGGAAGTCTACGGCCTTGGAGCTGGTGCCCATTATTTCCCGTTCGATGGATGCGGCCCGCCGTTCGATGTCGGCTCGTTCGCGGCTATATGCCTTAGCCTTCAAGTCAAAGAATCCGCCTTTCTCCGGGGGGGGTCCCAGCGCCTCAATTTCCCGCATCCGAAAGGCTTGCACGTAGGCATCCCGTGCGGCAAGCTCAACCAGTTCCACATTCAGCTGGCCTGGCGGCGGACGCTGTGCCATCCGGGCTAGGCTCTCAATCTGCCGGTTCGCCTCTGCATATCGCGCCTGCACCGGCTCGATGGACTCGTCTGGCATAGGCGATACCGGCACAGCCTTGGCCGGTTCGGCCGGGTGCACCGGGTCGCGTTCAGGTTTGGGCTGCTGCGCCTGGTCAAACTCAGCCTGAGCCCGCGCCACAATCGCCTCGTAATCGTAGCCGTCCTGTTTCTGTTCTGGCTGGTGATTCTGCCACTTGTCCGATGCTGCCCGCGCCCGCTCTGCGGTCTGCTGGCGCTGCTGCTCAGCCTTCGCCTTGGCGATGTCGCCAGACAGGTCGATTAACCCCACGGCCTGCTGGGTACGTTCGGCCTCACCCTCGGCGGCGCGGCGTTCGAGCAAGGCGCTGATGCTCTTCGGGCTCAGCATCTTGATGGCCTTCGGTCCAAGGTGCCTCTCAGGCTCTCGGTCGATGCCTTGATCTTTCAAACTCAAGTGAGTAACGCGGGTCGTGTGGCCGTGGCGCTCAAGATGAGCATTCTGAATAGCTGCCCAGCGTTCCCGCGTAGCCAGTAATTCGGCTTTCAGTTCGGCGGGCATCTTGCCGCCGCTGGCCTTGGCGCATCCTCCGCGCTCCGGATTCTTCTTATTTGCACGCTTGAAATACTGCGCCGGATCACGTTCGAGTCCGTCGCAGATACGCTCGGAATACATGACGTGAGCGTGCGGCTGCTCGCCACCATCCAGCGCGGCGCGGGGCGTATGAATCGCCCACTGGAAAGCGTGGCGATCCCCGATCTCCTGTGCGATGAAATCCTCGACAAGCTCACAGCGTTGGTCGGGGGTTAGCTCGCGAGGCAGGGCGACGACAAGCTCACGGTACGTAGAACCGTTAGCGCGTTCGTACTCGTCAGCAGCACGCCAGAAGTGGAGCGAGTTTTCCTCGGCCCACGCTGGCATGTTACCCGCGCCGGCTGCCTCAAGGTCTTCATAGCGGCTGCCCTTCTCTTTCGAGTATTTCCCTTCACGGGAAATGTACTCGGAATGAGGGCCAGCACCGCCTTTGGCACCGATCTTTGCGGAGCAATGATAAGACGCCAAGATGTCTCCGCTTTTGATTTTACCCGGAGGGTCGCACCGTTTCTCGAAGAGAAACGTATAAGTGCGCCTTTCATTAAATTGAAAGGACAGTATAGCGCCCTGCCTGGCAACGACCAAGGTAGAATAGACGCATCAACAGCACCAAAAAAGGACATTAGGCCATGAACAAAGAAGCTGAATGGATGAATGACCGAATCGACTACATAAAGGGCTTGAAGGCACCCAGCGAACAGCAGCAATTGCTGGTTCTGTTGGCCGAAAAATCGGCACCGGATGCCAGCGACAAAAAGAAACTTAACGCCATCATCAGGGCAGAGAAGGCGACAGAGAGGGCAGCTAAGGCGCGGGCTGTGGCATCGGCCATGATCCACGCGGAAAAACAGGCAGCGGCTATAGCAGCCAGGAAGGCCAGGACGCACGAGTTATGCGAGTCTGCGGGCTTGCTGGGCTTAGCCGGATTGGTGGACACTGAAACAGGCAAGCCGACTATCGACCGGAGGGAACTGCTGGGCGCCCTGCTTGGACTGGCTGCTGTATCAGCAGATCACCCAAAACGCGAGGAATGGAAGAAGGTCGGAGATGACATGCTGAACTTCAGGACACCAACAGCGGCAGCGGTCAAACACATGGCAGACCTGCGCCAGAAAGGCGGCAGCGTTGGCTACGATGAAGCCGGCAACTATGTGCGCGGCCAGCCAGGTGACAAAACTGAAATTATTCGACAAGCCGGTGACGACAAACAAATGATTACGGACAATCAACGTCAAACGTAGGTGCTTTATGCAAAAAACCTTTTTTGTACGTGCTGAATGGGATCAGGAAGCAGAAGTTTGGGTAGCCACTTCTGACGATGTACCCGGCCTTGTGACCGAAGCGGAAACGCTAGAAATTCTCTCTACAAAGCTCAATCGCACAATCCCCGAATTGTTGAATGCAAATGGGGTCGTCCCACAAGGGGTAGTGGCAACTGGCGAAACCATCAACCACCCTCACCCCGGCACGATTTTGCGCGAAGAAGTATTAAGGCCGTTGAATCTAACCGTGGGCGAAGTAGCCAACCGCTTAGGTATGTCGCGAGCTTCAATTTCCCGTGTCATCAATGGGCGCTGCGCTATCAGCTACGACCTAGCCATAAGGCTGGAAGCAGCGGGTGTAAATACGGTGCGTTTTTGGGTGGAGCTGCAACGCGTATACGATCTTGAGAAGGCACGCCAGACCGCCGGCACTGCGCTGTCCAAAATCATCCCACTGGTGCCCAACAAAGTCACTCAGCAGTGTCGCAGCCTACGCGGAGACGAGACCGAGGCAGAAGCGATTGGCTTTGGAGAAGCTGCAGCCAGCGTAATTAAGGGCTGGGAATAGTGCAGCGTGAGGATATCGTTACAGTCTCACTGCCACCGCATTTACTAAAACTTGCTTGGTAGTCTTCTTGTGGATAGCCCGTACATTAGGAACTGCCTACGATTTTCTTGTAAGCACTAATCGCGATACCAGCGTGACGGTTGAGATATTTCCGTGCGGTCGTACATAGCGGAAAAAGCCCCCGACCTTGCCGGGGACAAAGAATTGAGCAACCAGAGCCCCCCTTAAGGCCGCAGTACAGCCCCGAGGCTGTGTTTTCTTGATAGGCATGACCAGTCCAGTCTAAATCCATTTTTGCGCCGCCTCGCGGCTGTTTTAGCGTCTAATCGAGGCCTTGCCTTAGGGTGAACTCCTGCAGTCGAGGACAAAATGCTAAAAATGGAGATGGGGTAAGCCGTGACTGTTGACATGCAGTTTGGTGTTTTACCGTATCTCAACAGTCACGCTCTAGACTTTTCCTTACGGCATCAGCCGAATGTATTTGTTCTTGCCGCTTGCGGATTCGCTCTAGCGTATCGGCGGCCAGATAGTAATCCTCCATTTTTTCGATGCCTTGCTCAATGAGCTGGCGCAAGTAGTAAGCCTTGGAGCGCCCGGTTTTAGCGGCAAGAGAATCCAACCTCTTTTCAGTTTCCGGCGCGAGTCGAATAGATGTTGCCACTTTTCAAACTCCTGTTAGATGCATGCACTTTTTGTATCACAGCACCACCGAAAAGCAAGTGAGCTCGCTGTATATGATCCCCTACCCATGCCGAGGCTCTGTCGGGCGAAATGCAAGAGGCATAGGCGGGTACTACCGCCGCGGTTGCTTGCCTCACCTGGCCAGGGCATGCACCCGACCATCCTGAATGCCGACGCGAAGCCGTGGCCGCTAAAGGTGCCTGTGGGCGCAAAGGGCGCCGTGCGTTAGTGTTCGTATGGAGTTGGCACCTCGATTTGGAGCTGATGAGCTGCATCAGCGCACGCGGCGCGATGTGTGACCGTTGCCGGTTATGTCCTTTATTTGAGCTATGTGGCCCTTCTCGCCCCTGCAGTAGACCGCCACGATGTCAGTGGGGACGTCAAACTCGACCTATTATCCACAACCGCTTCTGGTAAATATAAGGTAAAAAGAAAGGTAAAAGAAAGGTAAAGGAATTTATTTCCTCCGGAAAGCCCCTGTTTATGCGGGTCTTAAAAATCCGAAAGGAACGTAACCCCGATAAAAGGGAACGTAACCTCGATGCAGAGGAACGTAACCTTGATGCAGAGGAACGTAACCCAGATGGCTAAGGAACGTAACCCCGACGGATTTACAACTTTATCCACAGGGCTTGCTGATCGCCATTTTTGTTATGCCCTATCTGTCCGTCAGCGATGATCTCTAGCCGTTCCAACTCGCGCATCGCAGCCGTTAAGGAGCTGCGAAATTTGTGGTCTGGACTGTTGTAGCCAAGCTTGCCCTTTAGCCACCTGATTTGGTATTTTTGCTGCTTGTTATTTGATGTGGCAACAAGGCGCTGCAAAGCCTTGGCCATATCCTGGTGTCGTCCGAAACGTAAGCGCTTTTCCCAATCAATGAGGGAAAACTCGTCGTTGCTATACATGGCACGCCAGCGCGGGTCGATCCGTATCGTATACGTTTTAGCCCTTTCGTCGTATTCAAAACCATCAATCATATGCAACGCGTGGCTCTTTCCTATCGACAGCTTCATTTCTCCTTCGGTCGTGTACACGTCGATTACGAGCATGGCAAAACTCAAAATCTGCATCGTGCTGTGCAACCACTTGTATTCATAGTTTCCGGTTTTTCGACCGATGGCGCGAAGGAACCCAGCACGGTTGATTGCAATAGGCTCGCCCAATGGCTGCTTAGTCGCCTCGTGTATTGCCTGCATCCAAACGTCTGCCTGAGCCTCATCCAGCTGCTCACCCCAAAACTTGATGGTGGCACCCCCTCGGCTGACTAACAAGGAGTTTTTATGGATCGCTTTTCTGCCCCTGGCGACAGGCGCGAACAAGCTCGACCGGGCGATATGGTTGGGCATTGCTCGCATGAATTCGTTAAGGCCACGCAGAAATAACCGGGTTGGCTTGCTATCTACCTTATCCCCGTCGGCTTGAAGCAGTCGCTGAGCTTCCGCTAGCGCGTTGACCCGATTCCAAGCATCGCTTGCAATACCTTTCTGCGCCGATGATTCGGCAGGGAAAAGTTCGCTCACTACAAGCCTTAGGCTTGGTCTATCAGCTGGGCTATGAGCGCAACGCGAAAATAGACGCGACGCCCTATTTTCAGCTTGCACGCCCGGAGCCGTTCGGCAAGGTCGCCGCTGCCACTTATTGTGATACGCAAGCCCTCAGGGCTGCGATGGAGTATCTCTGCAAGTTGCTGCGTTGACAACAAAGGCGAGCCGCCGAAGCGGTCAAGTATCATTTTTTCTGTAGTTAGCGATTGCATATTTATCCCGTACTTGTTTTACTAATACGAGATAAAGATTACGGTAATCGATCAACTTCGTTGTGACGTATTTTCGGGCATTTTTGGTGACAACATGGCGCAAAGGAACTTAAGAGAAGAACGCCTCGCAGGCTTGCGATTTATCCTACCCGTGGCGCTTGAGGGCGAGTTATATGACGAACGGCTTTGGATCAGCATTCGAAAGTTCCTGCACGAATTAACGCCTTCACACTCGATAACATCCAAGCGCCATTCAGTCTGGAAATTGATAGCCAAGTATCTCGATGAACCGATTGAAAAGTGCCTGAGCGCCTACCTAAGCACCACTACGCAAAGCAGTACATGGATGCAATGGTTCAACGCTGAAAACAAGCACGTGGATCCGACTACTGAGACCTATCGAACCACAGACTGGATCTATATAACCCTGAGCCGTTTTCGACTGTCTGATTCTCAAAAGCCTATACCAAACGTCTGCAAGGCGCCTGCTTGCGCTTCCGTAGAAAGTACCGACTACTCGCCGTCGCCTGCCGCTCTAACTCACAAAAACCTGGTCGAATGGAGGAAACATTTAACCGCGTTAACCATAGCGCTACGCGCCACAGAGCCTCAGCAAACACTCCATAGCAAGAACTTATTGGAGGCCTTAAACTTCTGTGTGACGCTACTCAGTGCACTTATTATTTTTACCGCGCCAACCAGATATCGTACTGTTGACTGCCAATTTCAAACGTGGGACTCAATGCAACATAGAACTGATTCCTTCTGCGA
Source organism: Alcaligenaceae bacterium (assembly GCA_013416395.1). Classification (GTDB taxonomy): domain Bacteria; phylum Pseudomonadota; class Gammaproteobacteria; order Burkholderiales; family Burkholderiaceae_B; genus Allopusillimonas. Next base: position 18,013 of record JACCEP010000012.1, on the reverse strand, counting down.
GCTTTGCTATCGCAGAACCATGCGTGCAATCGCTTGTGCGGTCGAACTCCCAAGCATGAGCGGCTGGTCTCAAGAGCAGCGCCATAGAAAAATCAGCTCACTCAACAATCGCTTTTGCTGGTATCACAATCCGAGCCACATAAAATCGCGGGACATTCAAATCAGCGGAATGCGCGATGAGTACTTTCAGTACGATAAAGATCGACTCTATCGAAAAGCATTTCCAACTGGCATGTTCGGATCGGGTACTTCAAGCCATATAACAGACAATCAACCGTGGATTTTGCCCGGCGTAGATTTTGATACCAACGAGCAAACACTTCGGCGGGCGGTATACGATGTGCTGCACGTTAGCGGGTTGTTCAAAGTGCTATCTACCGGTGAAGTAACTCCTACTTTACGGGCGCATATTTACGAAATGCATACGACGGTGGACATGACACAGGCCGAAATCGCAAGAGAACTACGCGTATCACGGCAGACCGTTAACCGACATTGCAAGGCAATGAGTGAGTTTTTCCGCTTTCGACAGTTCAGACGCGCAGTAACTCTAGCGGAAGAGGCATTCCCGCCAGAAGATGACGCAATAATTCGGCGCTCTATCGGCATTGGGAAAAACCACGGTCCAACATCATTACGACGAAGCGATGCGGCTTAATCTAAGTAATGGGGTCGCATGTCGCCGAAAATCATGTTTTCGATGAGTCTACCGTATTTGGTCATGGCCAAATTAATGGAAAGGTGTGGACCACGACAGGGGAGGCTTCTGCCAAAAGACGTCATAGCGGCTTGACCTTGCACATTGACTCCAGGCCTGTCGTGTAAACTTCGTGGGGTTGAGTAGAATCAGCCGCACGGTCTGTTTCTCCAAATTTCCTTCTCATCCATTGCCGTCTTGGACGGCCACGCAATCACCAAGACACATTATGGCCACCGTACTTGAGCCCCTCACTCTGACATGCCCTATCCGAGGCCTGCTCAAACCCCGCAAAAAAGCGTCTGCCGACTTAAGCTCCTTAGAAGAGCGCCATCGCATTGATGCGATTCGCCATTGCCTTGCCTTAGGCTACGACCCAAAAAACATCAAGATAGAAGCCGTCGTAGCAAAGTTTGGCAACAGCGGGAAGAATAGCTTTAGATGTGATTTCGCCATCCTTGACGTGGATGCCGACTCGATCGATATGCATGCTCCTGACGCGGTTGACCTATTACTTCAACATGCGAGAGTCCTCGTTGAAGTCAAACGTGATGGCAGCAAGGCTGACTACGTGCGTAAGACACAAGTCGAGCCGCTCCTCAAATTCGCCCCAAGAAAAGATACGATCGCGCTGTATTGGGATGGTGTGACCCCCCGAGTTTTTTGGAAAGAAGACGATGGGAGCTCGTTCTCCATAAAAAGCGGTCCACTTGCTCTCTTGCCAAGGCCCGGAAAGAACATCAAGGCCAAACCTCTTACGCATGCTGACCTATTGCCACCGGATTCGTTACTCGATATTTTCTCCAGGATAGAGGACATTTTGCATGGCGCTTCGATCTCCCTTGAGGAACGCTATGAGGTAATGCTCCAGCTCATTCTCGCAAAAATCTACGATGAACATGAAAGTGAATCGCATCCAACTAGGCCGTGCGCGTTCCAAGACTACGACTCACTAGGAATGTCGCCCAAAAATGCAGCTAAAGATCTGAATAATGCGCTGACATCGGCCGTTAGCTTTTACAGTGCTCATCTACCGAAAGCCATCGAGGATCAGTTTCAACTCGAGCCAGACGTTCTGACATACTGCGGTCAGATAATGGCGCCGCACCTAATCACAGCAGCAAATAAAGAAGTTATTCAAACTTTCTATATGAAGTTTGCAAAAGACCTCTATCGATGGGATCTTGCTCAATACTTTACTCCACCGACGGTCACTGACTTTATTGTTGAGGCACTGAACCCCACATCGGGTGAATTGGTGAAAGACCCCGCATGCGGAAGCGCAGATTTTCTCGTCGCTACGTTTCATCGGAGCCGCGCAAAAAAAATAAAAAATGCGGCCGATATGATGTATGGAGCCGATGATGACACGAAAGCGGTCCAGATTTCAGTCCTCAACATGCTACTGAATGGCGACGGTAAAACCAACGTCAAAAAGGAAGATTCTCTATCTGCAGTTGCCATCGATCAGGCCCGGGCAACTACAGACAAAAAATTTAAACCTTTTCAGTATCACCTACTAGTATGTAATCCGCCGTTTGGGGTGAAGATTGTTGAAAAACGACGCGAAGTCCTTCAACAGTTTGACCTAGGCCATACCTGGGAAAAGAACGAAAAGGGGCAATGGACGAAATCCTCTCGCGTGCTTCCCCAGCAGGAGAAAGGACTACTCTTCGCTGAAGTATGCGTAAGGCAGGCCCGCAGTCGAGGCCGCATTGCCATCATCCTTCCTAATGGATATATGGGTAATCGCTCCGATCGATATGTGGGGTTTCGCGAGTGGCTTTTACGGCAATGTCGGCTTGTATCTGTGTGCGGGTTCCCACGGTTTACCTTCAAAACAAGTGGGGCAGACGTCAGTGCAAGCGTACTGTTTCTGGAGAAACGTGCAAAACCGCTCTCCTCGTCCAGTGACGATAGCGATTACATGTTTAATGCTGAGCTGATCGAAAATGTCGGCTGGAGTGTCGGCGACAGTAAGGCTCTCCCTGTATACGACCGTGCCGAAGCAGATGGCAGCTACTTGGTAGGTTCAAATGGCAAGAAAATAGTTAAATCTGACTTCGCTGCTGTACTGGATGACATGCGCACGAGCCCAGCCGTTTCCCACTTCCCTTGGTTAGTTAAGGATTTGGACCTACCAAGTCACAGCACTAGCAAGTTGGGCTGGGCTCTAAGCATCGAAAATGTTCTGAACGATAAAACCTTGACGTTCGATCCCAAGCGGCATTCGAGAAAATATGCGGCCTTGGTACAAGACATTGAATCCCGGCCTCACTTTAAGCTAACGGAACTATTTGAAATTATTTCTCAGGGAAAATCCAGCACTGGAACTTCATTTAAAAAGCAAGATGAGGAAGTTTACGACTACGTAGATATTGATAATATGGGTGCGGGTGAATACCGCGTCACCGCGTACCGAGGATGGCAACTCCCCAGCAGAGCACGCCACACCGTTGCGCCGCTTGATGTATTTGTAGGGTCTATTTGGAGCAGCGTGACTAAATGGTGTCTCATCGGCCGCAACCCCTCGACTAACACCATTGTGACAAATGGTTGTCACCGGCTTAGGCTTAAAAAGGGCATGGGAGAAAAGCTGTTAGACGCTGCGGTATTCTTTTGTTCGGAAGCATACGCAACACAAATGAGAGCGCTTGCTCGCGGATCCGATGGGCTCGCAGAAATACATGAAGATGACCTCAAGCATGTACTAATCCCTCAGATCGTAGATCCAGCTCAACGAGCTCAGCTACAACCGTTTTTGAATGCGCTCTTGGAGGGACCTGGAACACTAAAGGGTATGGTGCAAGATATGCTTGGAAATGCTCAATTGGACTTACCAATTCCTCCGAATCGTCCTCATCATTCAGCGTTGGTGTAATCGCTCCCAGGAGGTTTTAACCCTTAACATTCTGACCTAAAGGCGGGCCTAAGGCATTACTAACTGGGCCCACCCTTTTAAGCGACGACTTGCCAAGCCTCCCTTAAGCCAGTCTCCAATGACGGAATACCTCTGCACCACTCTTATCAGTACAGTACAGGTACACACATCAGTTTTCACTAATTTCAAAAAATTACGCTAACCTACTGATTAACAATTACTTTTACCTACCTCAGCCTACGCTCACCTTCACCCCATTTCCCTAGACAAACACCTTCGCACGCCAACTCAAAATCCCCCGCCGCAAGGCGTGCCGGTTCGATTCCGGCCCCGGCACCAATTCCGAAAGGCCGTCTCTGTTTACTCAGAGGCGGCCTTTTTTATTTGTGCCACAACCTGTGGCACTGTTCCCGGCGGAACTGATTCGGTAACCCCCCATTTTTTAGTGGTGACGGATTCAACCGGTCAGTGCAACACTTCATTAAACACTTGGGCCGGGGTTTTAAACCCCAGAGTTTTTCTCGGCCAGGTATTTAATTTTGCCGCAATGCCGTCCAACTGCTCTTGGGAATACATCGTCAGCTGTTCAACGTCAAGCCGGCATATGGACACCTAAAGATTTTCCGGTCGTTTTTTTATTTTCTGGTGAAAGTGGAAAATCCTATGGCCACCATGACGACTGGGTAGATGGCGTTTTTGAATACACGGGTGAAGGGCAAAACGGCCCCATGGCATTCACCGGTGGCAACAAAGCTATTCGGGACCATCGGAAAAATGGTAACGACTTACTGCTTTTTAAAGATTTTGGGTAGGCAAAAGGGTTCGCTACGAAGGAATATTTGAATGTGCTTCCTGGCACGACCAAGTCATGGCAGAGGCGATGGCCTGGCAGAGTCGCCCATTGGAAGGGATGTATCTGGTCGTGTTCTTCAATGCGCTGCGGGTCAAGATCCGCAGTGACGGGGAGGTCAGCAATAAGGCAGTATAACTGGCCCCGGGTATCGCCGCAGATGCAGTCCTGGACTCAAGTGCGCGTTTAAGCCGCTAAGTGGACGGAGCGATGGGTCAGCGACGAAAATGGTCAATCGCTCCCTAACGCTTGAGATCGCGATAAAAATTCTCGTGAGGACCAATTGCTTCAAGGTAGACCAGACGTACACCGTCGTCTCTCGTGTAGCCCAGCAGATATAGCTGCCCATGGCTTCGGAACTTGTGCACCCATAACGCCGCCAGATCACCCTTCTTTCTTTCGCCAATATCCGGGTTCTCAGCCACCTTGCCAATGGCAGCATCCACATCCTTCACAAGCGTGTCGTGAAGCTTTTTGTAGACTCGCGTAAAACGCCGGGTCTGCAAAACCTTCCAACTCATGTTCCTTCACGCTCGCGTGGTACGAACGGCGTACTGTCTTCCCGCGGCTCCGCCATACTCATCAAACTTTCTGCGATGAAAGAGGCAGGAAGATCAGGATTATCGAGCGCAGCGCGCCCTACCTTTGCCCAGAACTCCACCTGCCCCTGGACAGTGCGAAACTCGGCCTTGGCAGCAACTCTTGCGGAAGCAATGAGGTCTTCATCTATACGTACGGATACGGTGCTCATAACGGTCTTTATATAATCTGAATGAATTTACCACAATTGTAGTCAATGGGATTGCTAACCGCAAGCACTGCCATTGCCCGGCCGTAATAGGTGGCTGCAGCGCCCGGTCCGACCGCGTTGGTCAGCACTCCAGCGAGCATGGCGGGGATGCTGAAGGCCACTCACCGGCAACACCCACGGCACAAGCTAACTGGGCGCATTGGGATTGACCGCCCGCTGGTACTGTACTGGCCAGACGGCGTCGCCTTCAAGTTCCTGTTGTGCGCGCAATGGCCAGTAAGGATCAACCAGCAGGCCCCGCGCCATGAAGATCAGGTCTGCCTCGCCCGCCTCAAGAATCGACTCAGCCTGACGTGCATCGGTGATTTTCCCGACCGCCGCAGTCGCCACAGCCGCCTCTTTACGGATCGCCGCTGACAGCGGCACCTGATAACCAGGCGTCTGAACAACACGCGACTCAGGCACAACGGAGCCGCTTGAGCAGTCAATCACATCCACACCCAGCTTCGCCAACGCGGCGGACAGCCTGATCGATTGCGCAACATCCCAGCCGTTATCCAGCCAGTCCGTGACCGACAGCCGCACGAAAAGGGGCAGATGCTCAGGCCAGACAGCCCGTACTGCAGCGACCAGCTCTCGCGCAAATGCCGTCCGGTGCTCGAAACTGCCTCCATATTCGTCATCTCGCTGGTTTGCTAGCGGCGAAAGAAACTGGTGCAACAAATATCCATGACCCATGTGCAGTTCAAGCACTTCAAAACCCGCCTTTACACTGCGGCGAGTAGCCTGAACGAACTCATCAATGATCCTGTCGACATCTGCTGCGCTCATCGCCTGAGGCTCGGTATACACATCGTTGAAGGACAGCGCGCTGGGCCCATAGGTCGCCCAGCCCCCTTCCCTTGCAGGCACCGCCTTGCGCCCTACCCATGGCACCTGCGTGGACCCTTTCCGCCCAGCATGCGCCAGCTGTATGCCGGGTGCAGCGCCCTGACTTTTGATGAACTGAGCAATAGGCAGGAACGCCGCTGCCTGCTGATCGTTCCAGATGCCAATGTCAGCGGGCGAGATACGCGCATCCGCAGCCACCGCAGCAGCCTCAACAAAGACCAAGCCGGCCCCACCCACCGCACGGCTACCGAGGTGCACGGTGTGCCAGGTATTGGGCATCCCATTCTCTGCCGAGTACTGGCACATAGGCGAGACGCCAATCCGGTTCTTCAGCACGACGCTGCGACTCGTATAAGAAGTAAATAGTTGCGAAGACATACCCGTCAGTGAGTTCCGATAATGTAAGAAAGTATAGGCAACCATACCGACCGGGACGCAGGGCGGCAGGAAAAACACAATTCCCGTTTTGAGAACAAGGAGCAGCGTTCCCTTAAATATAATCGACGCAAACAATCAGCCCTGGATGGATGTGGACACGATGCCAACATCACCTCGAACGGCGAATAAATATCCGGAGGAATACATGCTCACGTGTTCCTCAATAAAGCCCTTGTTCTGCGGTATCGCAGTAATCCTTGCTCCTGCCTGTATGGCTCACGGCCGCTTAGGATCGATACTCGCCGTGCTGGAAATGCTGTATGAGGACCGGTTAAGATGAAACCATGAAATCAGTCATCCAACGCGTCAGCCAAGCCTCTGTCTCGATTGACGGCAATATTGCAGCCCGTATCGACCAGGGGTTATTGGTGCTGATTTGCGCCGAAACAGCCGATACCAAAGCCACCGCCGACCGCTTGTTGGACAAGCTGCTTAAACTTCGTATTTTTAGTGATGACGCTGGCAAGATGAACCGCAGCGTCCAGGACGTTGAAGGCGGCTTATTGATAGTCAGCCAGTTCACACTGGCTGCCGACGTGTGGAGCGGCAACCGGCCAGGCTTCAGCGGCGCTGCCCATCCAAAAATGGGTGAAGAACTGTACGATTACTTTGTGGAAGCAGCCCGAAAACGCCATCCCATTGTCGAAACTGGAACCTTTGGCGCAAACATGCAGGTCAGCCTGGTCAATGACGGCCCAGTCACCATTCCTATACAGCTTTAGCTTCAACCGCAACAGGAATACTCCATGAGTGACCTTCCCAACATTCCTGTTCCAAGCACCAAGCTGGCGGCAGTTATTGCGGTCGGATAGCCCCTGAGGCAACTGTCAAGGAATCCTTGACAGTTCAGTCTGACGGCGGTCGGCAGGTCAAGTTGACCTTCGAATATCAGGGCAGGCTTGGTATAGCGTATTGCATAGACAAAACAACCCACCAATTATGCGCATCATCTGTCAGACAGGGCTAAGCGTGGTGGAAGTAGCGTATGTACCTGTGATCCGATTCATTTTAAAGTTTGCTTTCATACCAATCCCCCATATCAAAGCAATGTTTAATTTGAATCAAAAGTGTGAAAGAGGGATTTAATGTGAACTTCCGTGGTGACCATGAAGGCGGTCGACCTGACTGGCAATCACCTTGTAGAAATATACATAATTTTAGTAATTCGACATGAGCAAGCAAAAATTCGATAGTGTCTGGGACGCAATTAAAGACACCCCTGAAGAGGCAGAGATCATGAAATTGCGGTCTAACCTAATGACCGCTCTTAAGAATCACCTCGCACGAACAGGGATAAGCCAGGCGGAAGCAGCCAAGCTCTTGGGCGTGACTCAGCCACGCGTTTCTGATCTGATGCGAGGCAAGATTAACCTGTTTGGCCTCGACACCTTGGTCAACATGGCGGCCGCAGCCGGGCTTCACCTAGAAATCCGGGTGCTTGAATCAGCCTGACGGTATTAACGCTCCACAATCAGCGACAAGCCACGCGCTAGCCAAAAACCCAAAATGAGCATGATAAAACCCAATATGGGTACAACAAGCTGAACGGCCCGGGCAAGCCATTGCAGGATGCACAAGTCAGTGAGCAAGTTAATGAGCAAGTCACCATGCTCTTTCAAAAAAAGAGCATGCGCGGTATTGAGACACCCAAGCCAGACATGGATATCATCCATCAGCGCTTGAAGGCCGTCGCGATTGTCTTGCAGGAGTTTAAAAATGAATAAACGTATTGTTGAAGGGGTCGAAGTCGAGGTCAGTTCAGGCAATGTATTCGCCGACCTGGGCCTACCCGATGCCGCCGCGCTTCAGATCAAATCAGGGCAAGCCGTCGAAATCACCAAGGCTATTCGTGAGCGGGGATTGACCCAGGCCGAAGCCGCAAAGCGCATGGGCCTCACCCAACCCAAGGTGTCGAGTCTACTGCGTGGTGAGTTTTCGAACTTCTCCGAACGTAAGCTTATGGATTGCTTGAATCGCTTATGGCTACGACATTGAAATCCGCGTGCAAAAAGCGCCGGAATCAATCGGCCATTTGGTGCTGACACACGCCTAAGGCGACATTCGCGCAGACATCTAGGCCAGATCTGCATCTACAGCCTCAACCAGGAACTGAGACCAGTGTCGGCCTACGCCAAATGAGCCGCTTATACACAGGAAAAATTCCATGAACGAACTTCTCTCCGAGGTCATCCGCATCCGGGTGACCCCGTCTCATGCTGCGCGTCTGGGCGAGGCAGTCGCTCTTTCTGGGCTATCCCTCTCTAACTATATAAGGCGGCTGTCCGCCGACGACCGGATAGCGCAAGCGCCTGCACCGAGCCGGCCAATTGCCCGCAGCTTCGCGGGCCCTGGTTTGCTTAGCCACGTGATGATCAGCAAATACCTGGATCATCAACCCCTGTACCGTCAGTGCCAGATCTACGAACGTGAAAACGTGAGCTTGAGCGAAAGCACGGTGGGTGATTGGGTGGGTGGTGTGCACGAATTGCTGCGCCCCTTGATTGAGGCGCTACGCCGCCATGTCTTTGCAGCCGAGAAACTGCATACTGTCGACACGCCGATCAAGTTACTTGCACCCGGCACCGGCAAAACACGTGAAGCACGTCTGTGGGTTTATGCCCGTGATGATCGCCCCAGCGGTGACACCACCGCGCCCGCTGTGTGGCTGCGTTACTCGCCTGATCGTAAAGGCATTCACCACCTTTAGCAGAACAGCGATCAGCTCAAGCAGTTCGTCAGCTCGGAAATCAAACTTTTGGGCGACGTGATGAGGAGGGCGGGCATACCGGTTCAGTGAGTTTGCTATGCTGTAGCGAGTAAGCCTGAGCAACACACCGGGCACAAGGAAACGCGCATTGGAACCCAGCACTCCTCCCAACATCTCATTGCTGCAGCTCAGGGCTTTCCTGGCTGTCAGCCGTTACGGCAGCTTTACGCGTGCAGCCGAGGCATTGCATCGAACGCAGCCTGCCGTGACGCAACAGGTTCGCACCCTGGAACAGATGCTGGGCCTGAAGCTGTTTGACAGAACCACACGCCAACTGCGTTTGACGGAAATTGGCGTTGAGCTCGTTCCTATTTTGTCAGCTATGCTGCAGCAACTGAACGATATTCTGGAAGACACACAAGATGTACGGCACAAACGTGTTGGGCGGGTACGTGTGGGCTGCCTGCCCTCGGTAGCGTCGCTCTTCTTGCCTGGCCGGATCGCGGAATTCCGCCGCCATCACCCTGGCGTGTCGTTCATGCTGAGCGACGGGCTGGGCGATCAGGTCGTATCCATGATCAAACGAGGTGACGTGGATTTCGGCATCACCGACATCCCACCACACTCGCCTGAGCTATTGTCCTACCCTTTACTGAAAGAAACGATATCCGTATTGCATCTGGTTGACCACCCGATCCATGCCGCGCGTGCGTTGAATGTTGATGAGCTGTCCAAGCATGATCTGATTCTCATGGCCCACGGAAGCACCGTGCGCCACATCATAGACACGGCATTTGCGGCTCAAGGCCGGGCCGCTGTGGCCACGTGCGAAGCATCATATAACACGACGGCAATAGGTATGGTGCAGGCGGGGCTAGGCATCGCCCTGCTGCCTCCCAGCGGCTTCAACCTAGCCGTGGACACACGCTTGCGGGCACGGGAGGTCGAGGCACCCGGCTTCAGCCGGCAGCTCGGCATCATCATGCTCAAAAGCAAATCCTTGTCACCTTCAGCCGAAGCCTTCTTGGCCTTGCTCATGGCAGAGAAACCCTTGCAATCACTGCGAGACACCATTAATAATAAAAACTAATAAATGACAAATAATTTTTCATTTCATTAATACTCACCTTATTGCTAGGATGGCCTGCATCGTTTCACAGAGGACATTCATGAAAACCATCGCACTGCGCGAGTTGGCGCACTCCAGATCTGGCGAAAAAGGCAATCACTCCAATATTTCAGTCATTGCCTACGATCCGGCGCTTTTTCCGCTTATCAAAGACCAGGTCACTATCGAAGCAGTGAGGGGGCTGTATGGCCCCATCACTAAAGGCGCCATTCATCGCTATGAGTTGCCCGCCATCGGTGCATTGAATTTCGTCCTGGAGAATGTGCTTGAAGGTGGACGCTCCAGAACCCTAGTTTTCGAAGAGTCCGGCAAGGCGCTCTCGTCACTCATACTGACGCTGCGCGTGACCGTCCCCCAGAGCACCCCCGAACGATCCCAGGCACACAACAAAGGGATATTATGAAAAACATTAAGCTAGGATGCGGCTCTGCCTGGGCGCGTGACCGTTTTGAACATGCTGTGGAATTGGTCAAACACGGCAACATTGATTATCTGTGCTTTGATTCCATGTCTGAAGTGACGATGAGCGCGGCACAAGTCGCTATGATGGAGAACGCATCAACGGTTCCCTACGACCCTTATTTGGTCGAACGGATGCGGCCCATTCTGAGCGACTGCAAGCGCAAGGGTATCCGCATCATCACAAACCAGGGATGGCTCGACCCCGTTGCAGCCGCAGAGCGCCTGATCAGCCTGGCTCAAGAACTGGGCATCAATGACTTGAAGGTCGCCGCCGTGTCGGGCGGCGTGCTGCACCAAGCTGTAGCAGATATGGACATCAACTTCATTGAAACCGGCGAACCCATTGCCCACGCACGCGACCGCATTGCATCGGCCGAGACCTATATGGGTGCGGAAGGCATCGTTCAAGGCTTGGCACAGGGCGCTGATGTCGTCATCACAACCCGTGTCGCCGACGCATGTGTTTATCTAGGCCCTCTGGTGCATGAGTTTGGCTGGTCTTTCGACGACCACCACGCCATCGCCCGGGGCATGATTATCGGGCATCTGATGGAGTGCGGCACTCAAATTACGGGCGGCTACTTTGCCGATCCCGGCTACAAAGATGTGCCCGACCTAGCCAATGTCGGCGCGCCCATCGCAGAAGTCACAGAGAGCAGCAGCCTCATCACCAAGTTGCCCGAGACTGGCGGCCTAGTTACCGAGGCCACTTGCAAGGAACAGCTCATCTACGAAGTGCAGGACCCATCCGCTTATATGTGCCCGGACTGCATTGCTGACCTAACCCGGGTTTCGTTTCGCCAGGCGGGCAAGGACCGCGTGGAAGTCATCATCAATGAAGCGGGCCGCCCAAAGACCGACAGCCTGAAAGTGTTGATAGGCTTGACTGAGGGGTACACGGCCGAGGAAATGGTGCTGTTTGCTGGGCCTGGCGCCTTGGCCCGCGCTGATCTAACCAAAGACATTCTGCGTGAACGCTTCAAAAAGGTGGACCTGAAGGCGGAGGAAATCCGCATGGACTATGTAGGCATGAATGCCGTACACCGGGAATCCACACCCGCCCCGCCGGACGACCCCTACGAAGTCGTACTGCGCATTGCCGTGCGTACGAGCACAAGAGCAGAAGCAGAAAAGCTTCGTAAAGAGGTTGACCCCCTAGCGGTCAACGGCACATACGGAACCGGAAAATGGGCCACGATGTCGCCCGGATCAAGGGTCCAGCCGGTAGTGGGGCTGAGCTCTGCTCTGATTCCACGCCAGAAAGTGCCTTTCATCATGACGCTGCATACAACAACTAACTAAGCTGTTCGAGGAGACAATCCATGCAACAAACCAACAAACAACATCAGCAAGCGCTAACGTCCCTATTCAAGAAATCAACCCTGACTGGCCTGGTATCCCTGCTGAGCCTCATCTCAGTAACCCCGGCCTTCGCCAGCGACACTTGGCCCAACAAGCCAATGCGCCTGATCCTGCCTTCAGCACCTGGCGGTTCATCGGACCCCACAGCACGCTTGCTGGCCGACGAAATGTCCAAACGGCTGGGGCAGCCCATTGCCGTACAGAACCGCCCCGGCGCCGGCGGCAATATCGGCATGGCAGAAGCAGCCAGGGCCGATGACGACGGCTATACGATCTTGCTGAGCTGGACGGGCCCCCTGGCAACCAATGTAGCGCTTTATAACAACCTGAACTTTGATCCTCAGAAAGACTTTGCGCCCATCACAAAAATAGGCTGTGTTCCCAACCTCATTGCAGTCAACAAAGACCTGCCAGCAAACAGCTTGAAGGAATATATCGAGCTGGCCAAGACCCGCCCTCAGGGCATCACCTACGGCTCCACCGGAACCGGCAGTTCATGGCATATCGCCGGCGCCATGATCCAGAAAGAAACGGGCGCCAAACTCGTACACGTACCGTATACCTCTCCGGGCACGGCAACGATAGACCTTATTTCAGGCCAGCTCGACTCGATGCTTCCATTGGTGGTCATGATGGTTCCATTCGTCAATGACAATCAGGTCAAAGCGCTGGCCGTCATGTCCAACACTCGCTCCTCTGTCCTGCCCGACGTGCCCAGCACCGCAGAATTGGGCATGCCGGAACTGGTCAGTGACACCTGCTTCGCCTTATTGACGCGACAAGGGGTACCTGAAGCCATCATCAAAAAACTGAATAACGTCGCCAACGAAGTACTGAAGGACCCGAAAGTGAAGGAGCGACTCGAGGCCAGCGGCATCACCGTTGAAGGCGGCACGCCTAAACATCTGGGCGACTACATCAGGACCGAAACGAAACGGCAGGCGGAAATCGTGGAAGCGATTAATGCTACAGTGGGGTAATGTCCAACTGAAACAAAGACTGAAGCAGCACCTGGGTGCCCGCCCCGACTGCTTCAGGGCCGGCCCATTCTTAGGAGCAATGGCTTCTACCATTCAGTCAGGTCACAAAAACCATACCAATGGGGCCGGTTTCGCTGAAATACACACCCTCATGCCCAACCCGCGCTGGATAATTGCATGGTGGAGTAACCCAGCTCCGATGCGGCTGACTCGATGGTAGATAGAGGATCTTCGGGAAAGCTATCCAGCACAGTGTCGCTATCGCTGCGCACTTCCAGCACTAAATCCACCTTGCCCGGTATGGCGTTGGCCATATGGGGCCCACCAAAAGGCGATCAACCGTTGCCACCACGTAGCAGTCCAAGTCACTCAAACGGGTGGCTTGATCATAGGCTTCGGCAACGAGCAGACTTCCCGCAACCAGGGCATCGGACCTTAGCGTCATGGGCATGATGCCCGAGTGTCCGGCCGTATCCAATATCGTAGCTACTCCGGAGTTTTTTACAATAGCTTTACGTTCTGCGACACTGTCATTCCGTCATTCTCCCGTAATACCTGTGCTTCTATCATCGCCTGAGCATCTGGCCATGTCATGTCGCCCTGCTCACTGAGCAAATCGTATACAGCGCTTTCCCAATCGTTTCTTGGTTCGGATGGCATACTGTTCTCCCGTCATGATTGATGCCCCCAGCTGAAGCCAGGGCAGACCTTCTTACATGCACTGCCAGCTGCGTCCCGCACCTGCCAAATTGAACGGTATATCATCCGCCACGACAGCACCGCCACTCGTGGGGGCAGGGGCAGCAGCGGCCTTACGTGCTGCTGGCTTAGCTGACGACACCTGGCCATCTGCACCACGGCCCCCGAGCATCTGCATCTGCTCAGCGACGATCTCGGTGCTATAACGGTCAGCACCGGTTTCCTTATCCTGCCATTTCCTGGTTTTCAAGCGCCCTTCTACATAGACCGCACTACCTTGGCGCAGGTACTCGCCGGCGATTTCTGCCACGCGGTTATAGAACACAATCCGATGCCATTCGGTTTCTTCTCGTTTCTCGCCTGTCGCCCAGTCTTTCCAGCTTGTCGATGTGGCAACGGAAATGGTGCAGACCCCGGCTCCATCCTCGCTATAGCGGATCTCTGGATCGCGGCCCAAGTTGCCGATAATGATGACTTTGTTGACTGATGCCATGTCGTTGCTCCTGGTAGTGGTTCGGCGTAATCTCGCCGACAAATTGCCCAGACCGATAAAGCGGCCTGGGGATTCGATTTAGTTATCGGCTGATCCGTTCAAAATCTGCATGACGGCTTTTGCCTGCCACATGGCGGCGTTGTTCAGTTGACGCACCCATGCGCCACGGGTTGGGCTCCACCGAAAACCATGACGTTTTAGAATCTCGCGGGTAGCTTTTTCCGGCTTGCCTTCGAACACAAACATCACACAGTTCTCTTCCACGTCCTCAGCGTATGCATACCCCGTACCCTGTATGCTGACTGGCGCGCGCTCCTGGTTGGCCTGTAATTATTTGAACCGTTGCCCAATACGGCGAATATTCGCGTTATTGTTGGTCAAGGCAAAAGACGGAAAGCCCAGCCCTGCGTTCATGTTGTCGTAGCCCAAAGCTGCATTGTGGTTAACGTGTTCCATAGCCCTATCCTTCAAAAGCCAGTTGATTTTCCTGCTGACCGGGGCCGAAGATTCCGAGCCTAATCGTAGGTTTTCGACGTTCGCAGTAATACGGTTCCTGCGGGGTTGCCGCCGTTGCCATGAGTTCGTCGCCTTGCCGTTTTGAACTGCTGGCCGGGGCTAATGAACGGGACCGTGGAATATCTGGAGGGGACCCGCCTGGCGGGGAGGACGCCGTTTATGCCGCGAAAGCCAGGGCAGCAGACACGGATAGCGGTACAGTCGGCGTTTTGAGCGGCGCACTCAGGGCAATGGAAACGACAGTCCGATATGCACTGATTGCGAATGCTGACCCGCGCGGCGAGCGCCTCTACCGTCTAAGGGGCGGTCTGAATATGTCCTTCATACGACGTCATCTTGATGGGCTAATGTAGATTCACTTGACACTCCAGATGTCACCTGGACCACAACCACCCTTCTTGATGATCCGACAAGTGCTGCACGAAGGCTGCACCACAAACATATACATACATAAGATTCATAGGCATGCCTGATAAAACAGGGAATAAACACTATAATCCATATGCACGATATGCATATAAGGGTAGAAATGGAAAAAAACACTCCCGAAAATCAACTCGACTTAGCCCCTTTTCCACTTTCCCAATTACAAGAAGACCTTGCAGAGGTTTTTTTTCACCATCTGCAAAACATTGGACGCTTAGTCGATGCAGAGGCGGCCTGGACTTTAATCAGCAAAGATCCGCTCGATATTTTTCCATTTCAATTCCTAAATCCCGAAGAGTCGGCAAAAGGCTTTGGGTTCACCTTCTCAATGATCGCCCATACTAGTTTTGCGCAGTCAATGATCAACCTTTACAACTACGCCTATTCTGGCCGCCTGGATAGAACGCAACAAAAACCAGAGGGTGAGTCTGATTATGTCTGGTACACCACACTATGCTGTGACGTGGCAGATGGCGCCACAGGCAGAGAGCGTATTGACCATGGCTCCGATGTCAGCACACACGCATCTCGGTGCGTGCAGGTTGCAGAGACTGCAAATGCGCGCAACATGCTGGAAGGTGAAGAGCCTTTCTACTATTTCCACGGGGCGACGAATAAGGAGTCAAGCATCGACTTCGAAGGTTTGACAATTCGCCAACTTGCCTTGTTGGCGGGAATGGAAGAAGGTAGCGTGCGAGCGGCAACCAATCCCAAACGCGCAAAACCACTCGTCACCTTTAAATCTGGCAATCGAACCCTTGTAAATTTTGAGGTCGCCAAGGAATGGCTTGCTGATAAAGGACGGTATATCCCCGTCACTTACTTCCGCAGCTCTACAGTAGTCGACTGGAACTCAGAGGAAATTGACGGGATAGATCAGTTCAACAGCTTGCTCGCTCAACACGTTTCCAATCTTTTGAATCAAATCGAGCAGAGCAAAGCAGCCGAGCTATTGGCTAGCCTGGCAAGACTAGGCACACCTGTGGATCTTGTAGCAGGCTTCTTCAGTGGCAAACCCCTGTCGTTGACAGAGGAGCAAATACGCGATGAAGCATTGATGCATGCCCTAGCCCAGGTCGTTCAAGTTAGCCCTGAAATTTTTGCGCTAAGAGCCAAAGAAACAGTCCTTGTTTCTGATCTCGAACGAGTGATGAAAGAACGCAAACTTCTGATCTTGGGTCACAAGGAGGTGTAATGCAAGCCAGCAAACATGCACAGATCCGGTGCCAGCAACGAGGCATCGCTCCCTTCGTGATTGACTTGCTGCTTCGATTTGGGGCGCGCGTACCTGTGGGGAAAAGCACCGAGAAGATCTTCTTTGATAAGCGATCGCGGAAACATGTGATGTCATACACTGGGGGCCGCATCAAAGCCACCGACGAAGGCCTAAATGTATATGCAATCGTGAACGGCTCCAAAGTCATTACCACTGGGCATCGCCTGAAAAAAATTAACCGGCACTGATCAAAAAAAACCATTCCTGGAGAATTGCACCTCTTATAAGAATATTGTCTTTTTCAATCCTGGCACCACTGTTTTCTTTCCTTTTTATAGAGATCAAAGAAGCACTTATGAATACCAATAACGCATCCCAAGCATTGAATCAAGCCCATATTGACTTCGTCATTACTCAATCCAGCATTGATAACGGCCGCATCTATTTTTCCAGCAATGATATCGACTTCTTTCCTGCCGACTCACTTGGCGGGCGAGGCAAAGACGAGCATGCGAGCGCGACAGTCAGCATTCAGGCGGGCAATATCACGCAGGAAACAGACATCCGTCATAGCAGTAGTGTGCGGATATCCCCACGAAAGTCCTTCAAAGCCTGGCTAAAGGAGATAGGAGCTACTGATGGCGATAAGGCGCGCTTGTACCGAATCAGCGAGAGGCAATATCGCATCGAATACCCGGGGTAGCTCAGCGCAATCATAGGTTGACTTCATAACAGGAGACCAAAAGGTGCCAGAAACTAGTTGGTGCCTTTGGTAGCCTGATTGTGCCATCGGCTACTGCAGAAAGGCCTATACGTTCCGAGCCTCACCATGTCGGAGTTGGTCATTACACTTGCTACGAGAAAGCGACTGACAGCGCACTCACCAAGCAAAAAAACCGACGTATCTGAATCACACCAGGTTTGAGGAGACTGCAAATCTATCGCTCTGGTAAATGCCGCAACTTCCCGGCGTCCCAATTGCCCGTTAGACCTGTTTAGTACTTTGGTAGTAGAGTAGCGGTACCGCGTCTATTACACGTAAATACATTTTGTAGTGACAGCCAACAATCTATCCGATGGAAGTGCCATGTCCTCTGAACTATCCATAGAGTCCAACAGCGAGTTAGGTGATGAAGCTGAGTTACTCGAATCACTGATGGGGCTCGTGACTCAGCGGCCAACTGCTGATGGCACAGAAAAATTCTATCGAGATATTCACACTGAAATTAAGCGGGAAGTCGCAGAAAGCACGGTATCTGCCGCTGATTTATTCTTCGAAAAGATGGCTGCTCGCTTAGAGACATGCGGAGAAATTGAAACGTTTGATCGCGCTTATTTTGACGGTCTTTCAGGCAAGAGAATTGTTCGAGTTGACGGCAGCGGGGGGGATGAATCGGCCAGGCTTTTATAGACGGTTCGTTGCCTCAGAAAAGTATTGCTGTTCGTAGTTTACCGGCGAAAGGTTCGCGGCATGGCCATGTCGACGAATTGGGTTGTAGAACATTTCGATGTAGT
>JACCEP010000011.1 GCA_013416395.1 Alcaligenaceae bacterium | reverse complement strand
TTGCCGGACACCTTCCTGTTTGAATTCCGCCGTGTATTTCCCACGCCGTTGTTGATCTGACATTTCTTGCTCCTTTGTTCCAATTTAACTGGAACTAAGGACTACGTCATTTAGGGGCAACCTCAGACAGGTCTTGATGGTGGTGTTTTCGGCGAGGCGGTCATCGTCGGCATGTTGGCTGAGCAGGCGTGCTTCGTGTTCTAGCGTTAGCACAAAGTCGCGAAACAGCTGTATCTCGCTCTGAACAACGTTCAGCAAATCGGCAGCTGATGTAGGCATAAGGCGTACGTTACTTGAGTAGCTCACGCGCGCTGGCGAGAATGCCATCAGCGATGCGGGTGGGGTCTATCTTTAGCTTGCCGGCGGCGATGGCTGCCCGAATTTGTTCAACACCGTGCTCGTCAATATCGGCGACACCGCCTTGCAGGCTGGAAAGATGCCGTGCGGCTGCACTGAGGTCAACACTGCCTTTGCGCGAGAGGGCTGCGGGCGATGTGTCGGCTGGAGGCGTGCTTTCAAGGCGTGTGTCTGCGACCGTGGCAGTGGTGGGGCTTTTAAGCAAGTGTGAGATATTCAAACGTGTTCTCCAGTGCAGCGTTTACGGGGGGACGGCAGGTTCTATTACGGCCCTGGCAGCTAAAAACTTTAGCGTAATCATAGAAGCGCATTTCGCGTAATGGGCGCCCGCTATTTTTTTGGATGTCACATCAATACACGCACCGTATGCGCATCGAGCACAATTCCAGTAATAATCTGGCCCGAGTCGGTCTTAATCTGTATGCGCGTGCCAGGTGCACCGCTTTCCAGCGCCTTGCCTTCGCCATAGGCTACAAAACCCGGGCCACGCACTTCGGTGCGCACCATTTGGCCACGCTCAACCGAGCCAGGGGAGCGCAGCATGCGCGATTTTATTGTTGTGCCCGCTGGAATACGCTGTGATGCAATAAAACCTATGGCAGATTCAGGACTCAGCACGGCGTCGCCCGGAACGCGCAATAGGTCACCCACTCGCATGACAAGGTCGTTCTGGTTTACAGTGCTGCCCGCCTGAATAGTGCGGCTGGCAGCATAAAAACCCCCTTCAATACTCATGCTGGCCTGTACGTGTACAACCCACGGCGCGGGAGCAACACATCGCACGGTAACGGTCATGCGCGCGCGCAGCGCTTGCTTGCCAGACAGTTGAGGCTGCATGTCGTCGCAAGAGGCGTGGTTGCCCAGACGTGGGGTTTCAATGGTGATCCGGGCCTGCCCTTTGTAGTGGCTTGCAAAATCGAGTAAAAATTCGCGCACAATATTTTCAATATCGACAGAATCCTGGCGCTGTTTAGCCGATGTTGAAGCCACGGCCGCT
This sequence comes from Alcaligenaceae bacterium, assembly GCA_013416395.1. Lineage (GTDB taxonomy): Bacteria > Pseudomonadota > Gammaproteobacteria > Burkholderiales > Burkholderiaceae_B > Allopusillimonas. The sequence continues at coordinate 131,746 of JACCEP010000011.1, read as the reverse complement.
TTTGATTGCCCTGAATCGCTGGGCAAGGGGAGCATTGTGGGATCTGCCGGATCGGTCGCCATGACTGCTGCGCTTGCCTGTGCTGAACTGATCGCCATCACAGCCGACGCTGCTTGTAGGGGAGCCTGCGCCGCAGCCACAGCCTCTGTCGCGGCTTGCACTGATTCCTGCGTCATGACGATTGCCGTGGCTTGCGCTGCCTCTTGTGGCATGACGGCTGCTGTTGCTCGCGCGGTTATGGCATTTTCTGTCACGTTCGATGCGACCACGCCCTGCGGCCAGACCAGACTGCCGTGCATGATGAAGGCTAACGTAATAAAAACAAGGGGGGCGGACAGTTTCTGCATGCAGGCATTCTATGTATGTCTTGCTGCGGCCTTACGCGAAACTGGCTCGCTATTGACGCTTTGTTTTGTCGATTGCGTTAAGAGGTGGCCCATTACCATGCTGACTTTGTGGTGTGGCCTCTGGCTGCTCCACTACATATTGCTTGGCCGGCTTGCGGCCGGCATCAGATCAAAGGTAAACGTGCATGACAGACCGCATTGGCGAGGAATTCAGGTTTTATCAAGAGGCCATCAACCTTAGGCAGCGCCGTCAGGAAGTGCTGGCAGCAAACATCGCCAACGCCGACACGCCTCATTACAAGGCGCGTGACTTTGAGTTTTCGCAGGCACTGAAGGCGGCCATGCAGCAGCCGAAAGCGGGGCGGCCTGCTACCGAACTTGCACTGACATCAGTGCGGCACATTCCGGGCAAAGCGCATATGCCTGACGTGGCTTCGCTGTTGTACAGACAACCTCTGCAGCCCAGCCTTGATGGCAATACCGTTGACATGGATACAGAGCGCGTGCAGTTCGCTGACAACACCCAGCGTTATCAGGCAGACCTTGCGCTGATTTCAGCGCGCATCAAGTCCATGATGTCTGCGCTGCAGCAATAAACCGCGCCACTGTCCTCGGAGAAAACCCATGAGTACATTCAGTATTTTTGATATTGCTGGCTCAGCGCTGTCAGCGCAGTCGCAACGCATGAATGTGACCGCGAGCAACCTCGCCAATGCCGATAGCGTAATCGGCCCGAACGGTCAGCCCTACAAGGCCCGCCAGGTGGTGTTCCAGATGAGGCCTTTTTCAGGCCAGGGTGACGCCGATGCGGTCGGTGGCGTGAACGTTGTGGCAGTAGTGGAAAGCACAGCGCCGCCGCGCATGCGTTATGACCCGCACAACCCGCTGGCCGACGCCAATGGCTACGTCACCATGCCTAATGTTGACGTGGTCGCTGAAACCGTGAATATGATCTCTGCATCCCGGTCTTATCAGGCAAATGTAGAAGTCATCAATACAGCCAAAAGCCTGATGGCTCGTACGCTGTCAATTGGTCAGTAATAAGCATGACTTTATTGACGTCAAAGGACGCACCATGACAGCGATCACCGACACAGACGGCTTGGCCAGACATGCGAGCACCGCCTCCAGCAGCAGCCTTATTAAAGAAACAGAGAACCGGTTTTTGACGCTGCTTGTCACGCAGATGCGTAACCAGGATCCTCTCAATCCCATGGACAATGCCCAGGTCACTTCGCAGATGGCGCAGTTGTCTACGGTGACAGGTATTAATCAGCTTAACCAGACATTGCTGGCGCTGTCCGGTCAGATGGACTTGTCGCAGTCTATGCAAGCCGCCAACCTTATTGGAAAGCAAGTGCTGGTGCCTGGTAACCGGGTGGCATTGGGCGGTGAGGAGCAAGCACTCGAGGCCACGCCGTTTGGTGTTGATCTGATTTCGCCCGCCGCCAGCGTCATTGTTACCGTTAGGAACAGTGCTGGCACGCCTGTACGCACCATCGATATGGGCACATTGGACGCTGGCGTGTACTCGCTTGGCTGGGATGGCTCGGGTGACGACGGTACGCCACTGGTCAGTGGTGCTTACCGCATCGAAGTGACAGCCACTCACGAAGACGGCAGCCGTGTGCCTGCCCAGGCGCTGACCTCGGGCACGGTGTCGAGCGTAGCGTATTCGTCAGCCGGACTGCAGATGGAGCTTGGCCTGGCAGGCAATTATTCATTGCTGGATATTCGCAAGATTCTTTAGTGCGCATCGTGCGCCTCAGGCATTTAACTTCGTATACTTATCAGGAATCATCATGGGATTTGGGCAAGGCCTTAGCGGCCTGAACGCAGCGGCGCAATCGCTGGACGTTATCGGCAATAACATCGCAAACTCCGGAACCGTGGGTTTCAAGGCGGGCAGTGCCAGCTTTGCAGACGTTTATGCCAATTCGCGCGTTGGTCTGGGCACTCAGCTAGCCAGTGTCAACCAACGCTTTAGTGTGGGTACGATATCCAGCACGGGCAATCAGTTTGATATGGCGATAGACGGCGCATCCGGGTTTTTCAGGGTGGAAGACTCGTCTGGTTCAGTGCTGTATACACGCAATGGCCAGTTTCTGGCGGACAAAGACAATTACATTGTTAACGCACAAGGGCAGCGGCTTACCGGCTACATCGGTACCAGTCTGACGCCCGAGCCGGTAATGGTTCCGGTGGGCAACCTACAGCCTGCAGCCACAACAGCCGTCAAGTCAATGCTTAACCTCGATGCCCGGGCAGATGTGGTGGCCGCAAACGTTGATTTTGACCCGGCCAATGCGTCCAGCTACACCAACAGCTTTCCCATTACGGTCTATGATTCGCTGGGCAACCCGCATCAGCTCACGCAGTATTTCGTAAAGCGCGATGGTACGGCAGGCGTGGCCAGTAACTGGGATGTGTACTACCGCTTTGATGGCAATATGCTGCCCGATCCTCATGGCGATAACAACCCCATTGCGCTTGCCTTCGATGCAGCGGGCCGTCTTACCGCGCCCGGCGATAGGGTAGACCTGACCATTGGAGGCATTGGGGCCGCCAATTCGCCTGCGGCCCCACTGGATCTTGCCATTGACTACGCCAATTCAACCCAGTTTGGTGGCCAGTTTACCTACAGTTTTGGACAAGATGGCTACCCCACCGGTGAGTACGCCAGCATGTCGGTGGCGAGCGATGGTGCAATAGTGGCCAGCTACACCAATGGCGAGACGCGTGCTGTTGGCAGGCTGGTGCTGGCCAATTTTGCCAACCTGCAGGGCTTGAAGCCTGTAGGCGGCAATGCCTGGGCCGAAACGTCAGAATCAGGCCAGCCTGTGCTGGGTACGCCCGGTTCCAACGGTATGGCCGCCATCAAGGGCCAGGCCGTGGAAGACTCCAATGTTGACATGAGCCAGGAACTGGTCAACATGATTATTGCCCAGCGTACTTATCAGGCCAACGCACAAACCATACAGACTCAAGATCAGGTTTTGCAGACCCTGATCAACATGCGCTAGAACATAAAACATGGACCGTCTCATTTATACCGCAGCCAGTGGGGCTGCGCGCATACTCGAACAGCAGTCTGTTATCAGCAATAACCTGGCCAACGTGAGTACGGCAGGCTTTCGCGAGCAAGTGGCTATTTATCGTGCCGTGCCTGTCGAGGGCCCGCCCGGTTTGCCCACACGTGTTGCCACCGTCACGTCAACGCCTGGCAGCAACATGCGTCAAGGCGTCATGATGGAGACGGGGCGTGCACTTGATGTTGCCATTACGGGAGAGGGGTGGTTCAGCGTTCAAACCCCAGAAGGTGAAGCCTACACACGTTCGGGCGAATTTGCCGTGAGTGCCGAGGGCGTGCTGGTTAGCCGTCAGGGTTTGCCCGTGCTCTCCGAGGACGGCATGCCTATTGAGATTCCTGATCGTGCATCCATCAGCATTTCGGGAGATGGCCAGATAACGGTCTTGGGTGCGGGCGACAGGCCGGATGCGCTTCAGGCTTTGGGAAGACTAAAACTGGTTAACCCAGCTGTCGCTGGGCTTGAGCGTGGTGACGATGGTTTGTTCAGAGTGGCGGGCGGGGCCGTTGTCCCGGCAGATCCTCAGGTGCGCCTGGTCGCGGGCTTCGTCGAAAAAAGCAATGTCAATGCGGCGCAAGCCATGGTTGAAATGATCGCCAATGCGCGCCAGTTTGAAATGCAGATGAAGCTTATCCAGGATGCCAGCAGCAACGCCGAGCGTGCGAACTCCATTTTGTCTGTTTCGTGACGGGTGTTTTTGAATCTTTATTAGTGCGCTTGACGCGCAGCAAGGAAAACCAATGATTCGTTCTCTCTGGATCGCCAAGACAGGCCTGGAATCGCAGCAGACCAATATGGATGTGATTTCCAACAACCTGGCCAACGTCAACACCACAGGTTTTAAGCGGAGTCGGGCTGTTTTTGAAGACCTTATGTACCAAACCTTGAGGCAGCCTGGGGCGCAAGTTGGCGCTGCCAATCAGCTACCATCAGGCTTGCAGATAGGCACGGGCGTACGTACTGTGGCCACAGAGCGCATACACACACAGGGCAATCTGAAAGAAACGGGAAACAGCCTCGATATAGCCATACAGGGGCAAGGCTTTCTGCAGGTTGAAATGCCCGACGGCACCTTTGCGTATACCCGTGACGGCAGTCTGCAGGTTGATCAGAATGGGCAATTGGTGACGGCGGGCGGCTACCCCGTGCAGCCACCGGTCAATATTCCTGAGAATGCGCTGTCCATTTCGATTGCACGTGACGGTACGGTGTCGGTTACCCAGCCGGGTGCGACGGGCATCAATGTGCAGGTCGGTCAGCTTGAGTTAAGTACCTTTGTTAACCCGTCGGGCCTGCAAAGTGCTGGCGAAAACCTGTATGTAGAAACAGATGCGTCCGGGCCCGCCAACGTTGCTCAACCTGGGCTTGATGGTGCGGGCCTGGTGCTGCAGCAGTTTACCGAGACGTCCAATGTGAACGTGGCCGAAGAACTGGTCAATATGATTACGACGCAGCGGGCTTACGAGATGAACAGCAAGGCAATCCAGACGTCTGACCAGATGCTGGCACGCCTGACACAGCTTTGATCATGTCTGTTCGCGTTTTGCGTTACGCCGTCTGCGTTCTTGTTGTGGTACTTCAGGGCTGCGCCATGATACCGCCCGAACCTGTGGTTATCGGGCCGCTCACGGCGCCGCCTGAGCCTGCCGCTGTATTGCCGGCAGCAGAAACTAATGGCGCCATCTACCAGCCCACGGCTTATGGCAATTACCCCTTGTTCGAAGATCGTCGTCCCCGCAATGTGGGTGACATCGTGACGGTCCTAATTCAAGAAAAAACCAATGCGGCCAAAAGCGTCCAGACATCGACGGGGCGTAACGCCAGCGCAGGTTTTGAGGCCAGTCTGGTGCCTGACTTTCTGCCAGATGCCTTGAAGGCCAACCAAAACCTCGATATGCGCGGCAAGAATGCGCTCGAAGGCAAAGGCGCCACCAGTGCCAACAACATGTTCGCGGGTACGCTGACCACCACGGTGGTGGGTGTATTGCCCAATGGCAATCTGCAGATTGCCGGTGACAAACAGATTGCCATCAACCGGGGTAGCGAGCACATTCGGTTTTCAGGCGTGGTCGACCCGCGATCCGTAACCGGCTCAAACACGGTGCTGTCCACCCAGGTCGCTGACGCGCGAATTGAATTTCGCAGCAAAGGCACCATGGATGAAGTTCAGACCATGGGCTGGCTGCAGCGGTTTTTTCTGAATGTTTCACCCTTCTGAAATAAGGCCGAGGTTCTCTATGTTTGTTATGTGCAGGCCTGGCTTGCGGTGTCTGAATTGGGCAGTGGCCGTACTGTGCCTGTTCATCAGCAGCATGGCGCATGCTGAGCGCATCAAGGATCTCGCTTCCATACAAGGGGTGAGAGGCAACCCGCTTATTGGTTATGGTTTGGTTGTAGGTCTGGATGGCAGCGGCGACCAGATGCGACAGGCTCCGTTCACGCAGCAAAGCCTGACCAATATGCTTGCCCAACTGGGCGTAACGGTGCCACAGGGCACCAATATGCAAGTCAAGAATGTGGCGGCTGTCATGGTCACAGCAACGCTGCCGGCGTTTTCACGTCCGGGGCAAAGTGTCGATGCGGTGGTGTCGTCAATGGGAAACGCCAAGAGTCTGCGTGGCGGTACGTTACTGATGACCCCGCTAAAGGGTGCCAATGGGCAGGTGTACGCCATGGCTCAGGGCAATTTGCTTGTTGGCGGAGCCGGTGCCCAGGCTGGGGGCTCCAGCGTGCAGATTAACCAGCTTAACGGCGGCATTATCCCCGGGGGCGCCATCGTCGAGCGCAGCGTGCCCACGGTTTATGCACGCGATGGCATCATCAATCTGGAGTTCAATACCACTGATTTTGGTGCGGTACAGAGTGCCGTCGCGGCGCTCAACCGACAGTTTGGTGCCAACACAGCCCAGGCGCTGGACGCACGCGTAGTCAGGGTCAAAGGGCCTGTTGATCCAGCCGCGCAGTCGTTGTTTATTTCTCGTGTTGAGAATCTTGAGATCAAGCTTCCTGCTGCCAGGGCCCGTGTGGTGATCAACGCGCGTACGGGCTCGGTGGTGATGAATCGCAGCGTCACCATTGATGAGGCTGCCATTGCCTATGGAAATCTGTCTGTGGTCATTAGCCGCGACACCCAGATCAGCCAGCCGGATACCCCGCTGGCCGGCGGTCAAACAGTGGTTGCCGAGAACACGCAGATCGAAATGCGCACTGAAGGCGGAAGCCTGCAAAGGGTCAATACCAGCGCCAATCTGGCTGATGTCGTACGTGCGCTGAATTCATTGGGCGCGACCCCACAAGACCTGTTATCCATTCTGCAGAACCTTAAGAGTGCGGGTGCGTTGCGGGCCGATCTTGAGGTGATTTGAAGGCGGCATCATGAAGATTGTGCATTACATACCGCGGCCTGATGATGGCCAGGCAACCGTGTTCGACGTTAACGGGCTTGGTCGTCTGAAGACCGATGTAGCGGGTACCACTGCCGGGTCTGTTGATACGCACACGGAAGTAGCCCGGCAGTTCGAGGCGTTGTTTATTCAGCAGATGCTGAAACAGGCACGGCAGTCTGGCCTGGGTGCGACGGTTTTTGACAGCGCGCACACACGCATGGCGCAAAGCCTGAACGATGAACAACTGGCTTTGCAGCTTGCCACGCCCGGCATAGGTCTGGCTCAGGCCCTGCTGGATCAAATACGCGCTTCAAGCGGAATCGGGCCGGCGCTCGCAGGTACGCCGGCACAAGCAGCTCAAACACCTGAAATCGCCGTTTCGCGTCCAGCCGGTACTCGCCCTGCGGAACAGCAGGAACGTGAGTTTGATGCACCTTCCATTTCTGCGCTGCTCGCCAAACTCTCAAGACGGCCTGGTGTGGAAGATATTGGCTCAGCAGTCAGGGGCGCGCCAGGCCACATCCAGGAGTTTGTATCGAAGATGGCAGAGGCGGCGAGGGTGGCGGCGTCCGAAAGCGGCGTACCAGCTCGCTTGATTTTGAGCCAGGCAGCACTTGAGTCTGGCTGGGGCCGCAAAGAAATACGCGCTGCTGATGGCACGCCCAGCTTTAATTTGTTCGGCATCAAGGCTGGTCGCAGTTGGCAGGGCAAGGTGGTAACGATTCTTACAACCGAATTTGAGAAAGGCGTGCCTCGCAAAGTAATGCAAGCGTTTCGGGCATATGGTTCTTACACAGAGTCGTTTGCCGATTATGCCCGCCTGCTTGGCAACAACAGCCGCTACAGCGGTGTGCGTGAGGCCTTGACCGCCGAGGACGCAGCACGTCATATGCAGTCCGCCGGGTATGCAACCGACCCGGCGTATGCTGAAAAACTGATCGCCATCATGCGGTATCTCGACACTGGGCGCGGCTGAACAGTGGCAGTGTTTCTGCCCGGAAGAGGCTGCAGCTGCCGTCTTTGAGCGGTGCTGCCTGGCACGCGGTGCATCAGATACTAAATATTCAAGGCGGATGTCCGTTAATACATTATTAATCAGACAACAGAGGGCGGTGTTTCAACGCCCGATATAGCAGGAACCGCGATGAATCTCGCCAAACTTGGCCTGACAGGCCTGAATGCCGCCCAAAGTCGTTTGCAGGCGGCTGGCCATAATATTACCAATGCGGCGACCGAGGGTTACAACCGGCAATCGGTGCTAGTTGGCACTGCGGGTGCATTGGCGACCAGCGGCGGCTATGTTGGTCGCGGCGTTCAACCCGTTACCATTCAGCGTGCCTACGATGGGTTTCTGCAGCGTCAGCTTGTCAGCGCGCGCTCAACCGCCCAGTCGTTGACGGCCTATGCCACTGAAATTGCCCAGATCAATAACCTGTTCGCTGACAACACCGTGGGCATTACGCCCGCCTTGCAAAAGTTTTTTGATGGCATACAGGCCGTAGCTTCGGCGCCTGCCGATGCAGCGGCACGCCAGGAGCTTTTGGGGCGATCCGCCAGCCTGGTTGCGCAGCTGAATGACGCCAACGCGTTTATTGAAGCGCAACGCAGCAATATCAACACCCATATTTCCACGACTGTGGCCCAAATTAATAGCTATGTTGAGCGTGTGCATGCTCTGAATCAGCAAATTACCCATGCCCGTGCTTCGGCGTCCAGCCACCAACCTAATGATTTGCTTGACCAGCGCGAACAACTGGTGGCCGAACTGGCCCAGCTTGTCGGCGTACGCGCCGTGGAGCAGGGTAGCCAGATCAGCCTTACGGTTGGCAATGGGCAAGTGCTGCTGGCCGGTGACACCCTGTATCCGCTGCACGCAAAAGCGTCCGATCACGACCCCGAGCGTACGGTGGTGGCGGTCACGCTTTCTGGCCCTAATGGCAGCAAAATAAAGGTCGAGATCGGCGAACCGTTTATTGTGGACGGCAGTCTGGGCGGCCTGATGAGCTATCGGCGCAATACGCTGGACAGTGTTCAAAATGAACTGGGCAGGTTGGCCATGGGCCTTGCCGTATCTATTAATGCACAGCATATTCAGGGTGTTGATTTAACAGGTCGTCGCGGTGATGACTTCTTCGCCCTGAACGACATCAACGTTATACCGTCTGACGCCAATTCGTCGGCAGCCATGGTTGCGGTTGAACTGGTCGATGTTAACCAGTTGAGGGGGCTCGATTATCGTGTAGAGCGCACCGATGACGGCTACTCCATTACCCGTCTGCCCGGGGCCGGTGTGGTCACACTGCAAGATGTAAACATTGCTGACCATGCCTACACACTCGATGGTTTTATGCTGCGCTTGCCTGCCAATGGTGTTGCAAGCGGCGATGCTTGGCTGGTGCAGCCCACCCGCGCGGCGGCCAGCGGGCTGACACTGTTAATTGATGACCCAGCCGCCATTGCCGCAGCGGCCAGTTTTACGGGCACGGCCAATGGCGACAACGGGCTGGCGCTGGCAAAAATCCAGACTGCCAAGGTATTGGGTAATGGTTCCATGAGCCTGAACGAAGCCTTTTCACAAATCGTAAATAAGCTGGCTGTGCATACGCAGCAGAACACCACGGCCTCCAGGGCGCAGGCTACGTTGATCAACCAAACCTATGCGGCGCAGCAGACGGTTTCTGGGGTCAACCTTAATGAAGAGTACGTCAGCCTTGAGCACTACCAACAACAGTTTATTGCCGCTTCCCGGCTTATCGATGTGAGCGGCACACTTTTCGATACCTTGCTGCGCTTGCGTTCATAACCATCATGGGCTGGCCCCAGGGGTCGGCGCTCAGCGCTCTGATGTTCGTTATTAACGCACAACCGTGCGCATCATCACATCGACCGATACGCCATCGTTTTCGCACGCCTGATCGCTTACCGTTTTTCGAGAATTTCTTATGCGTATTAGCTCCAGTTTGTTTTTTCAGACAGGTCTGAATTCTATTAACAGGCAGCAAGCTGACTTTCTGCATTTATATCAACAGTTGGGCAGTGGACAGCGCATGGTGACGCCTGCAGATGACCCGCTTGCTGCGGCGCAGGCTATTAACCTGAGTCAATCATTGTCGCTGAGCCGTCGCTACGCAGAGAACCGGGCGATTGCCCAACGCAATCTTGGCATGGAAGAGAACGCGCTCTCGTCCGCCGTACTGCAGTTGCAAGACGTTAAAACGCGATTGACCGAAGCGGGCAATGGAACCCTGACCGATAACGACAGGGCAACGCTGGCCAATGTGCTGCGCAATGCGCGTATCAGCCTGCTGGGTGTTGCCAACGTCACCGATGGCAACGGCCAGTATGTTTTTTCTGGTTCACGCGGTGACGTCGAACCGTTTCAGCTGACTGACACCGGCACGGTGGTTTACAGGGGCGATACGCGGCAGCGCTACATTCAAGCAGACCCAACGCGGCAGGTGGCAGGCAGTGATGTGGGCACAGATGTGTTCAGCCGTGCTGTGCCGGGCACTCACGCTTACCTTACCTCAGCAGACGCGCAGAACCGCGGAACCGGGGTCATCAGCAGCCCGCAAATCAGCGACCCGTCGGGTGGCAACATAGGCAGCCGCTTTGTTATTGGCTTTACGTCAGCCAGCATATACACCGTGTGGGTAGATGGCCTCGAGGTTACCCAAAATCAGCCCTTTGATGCCGGATCGGGCCGGCCGCTGGTACTACCAGGTGGCGTACAGGTCTCATTGCGCGGCGCACCTGTTGCTGGCGATACCTTTACCGTTGAGCCGGCTGACACGGTTGACATAAACCTGTTTGAAACGCTTGGCAGCGTGGTTGAAGCGCTGGAAGCGTGGGTTGAAATCGGTGGCGTTGATGCGACCGCATTCAGAAACAGGCTGATCAGTGCATCGCAGCGTATTGACGAAAACTACAACAATATTCTTACCGTGCGTGCCTCTGTGGGTGCACGCATGAATGAGCTTGACGCGCTGGAGGCCAGCGGCAACCAGCAGCAGCTGGGCTATCGCCAGCGTATGTCCGACCTTCAAGATCTCGATTATTACACCGCCTCAACACAACTCCAGCTGCGTTTGTCAGCGCTTGAAGCGGCCGCCGAGGCCTACAGAAAGATCCAGGCCTCCAATCTTTTTACGATGGGTTCCAAGTAGATATGAAGCTTACCTCTATGTCGCTGCGCATTGGCCTGCCTCTGGCCGTGCTGTTGCTTTGTCTTACCGCGTTTGGTGGGATTGCTCTCGGTTGGTATGGGCAGAAACAGGCTGGGCTTATTCTGGCCTCTGTGCCCGGCGCCACGCCGAATATTGATGATTTCCACAATTTTGCAGCATGGGCCCCCTATGTGTTGGTCGTTTTGATCGTCGTGACGATGGTTGCGGGGCTGTTCCTGTATGCGGTGGTCACTAACGGCGTGCTCAGGCCCGTTCGCGAACTGGATGAGCGTCTGGCCCAGATCGCTGCCGGCGATTTCAGACAACGCGTCACACTGCTTGCCGAGAACGAGATTGGTGCGCTGGCAAACTCAGTCAACCGACTTCAGGATAGCGTGGCGCGCGCCATTCAGGGAGTTAGAGTCGGTATGGAGTCTGTTCAGGCAGGAGCCAGGAAAATTGTGTCGGGCAATAGCGAGCTGGGTGCGCGCACGCAGCAGCAAACCGCCGTGTTGCAGGAAACGACTGCCAGCATGGAACAGCTTGCGAGCACTGTGCGACAAAACGCCGATAATGCCTTGCAGGCAAACCAATTAGCGGTCGCCGCCTCTGAGGTCGCTTCACTGGGCGGTCGTGCGACGGGCGAAGTGGTAGCAACGATGGAAGGCATTTCGCAAAGTTCGCGCAAGATTGCCGATATTGTGGGTGTTATTGACAGTATTGCGTTTCAAACCAACATTCTTGCGCTTAATGCCGCCGTTGAGGCGGCCAGGGCGGGCGAGCAGGGTAAGGGCTTCGCGGTTGTTGCCACCGAGGTGCGGGCACTTGCCCAACGTAGCGCACAGGCAGCCAAAGAGATCAAGCAGTTAATCGAAGATTCCGTGCGCAAGGTCGCGGAGGGCTCTGTACAGGTTGAGCATGCCGGGTCAACCATGCAGCAGATTGTTACGTCGGTGGCGCGTGTAACAGACATTATGGGCGAAATCTCAGCGGCCACTGCAGAACAATCGGCAGGCATAGACCAAATCAATAAGGCGGTTACGCAGCTCGAAGATGTTACTCAGCAGAACGCCGTTCTGGTGGTCGATGCCACACAGTCGGTGACCGATCTGAACGGGAAACTGGCAGATGTTGTTGACGTAGTGGCCGGCTTTCGCGTGGCCGCGCATCAAATTATTGACGTGCCCGCGTGTGAGCTAAACCGTAGTAAGCATGAAGACAAGCGGCTTCCCCGCGCTGACCCGCTTCGCGAACAAACCACACGTGAACCACTTTTGTGCGAACCCTCTGTACCGGCGCGGAGGAGGCGGCAAAAAGTTGCCCCCGATACCGGCATGCGACACGCCCCGCCCGCTCTGGATCAGCATGCAAACAAAGTAGGGCAGCGTGGCCAGTCGCACTCAAATACCAATGAGCCAGGTCGCTCGTCATTTGTCATGAAAACACAAGAGGCCTCGGCGCAGCGACCCGCCGCTGAACAAGAGTGGGCTGAATTTTGACGGCGCGCATGGCGAGGCAGGCGAGGGTGCTGCGCTGACAAGCTGGGTGCACACGCCGTCGCTGTTGACTGCAGCTGATTACATGAGCCGTGAGCGATGGCTGCAGTGTGTTTTCGTCAGTCCATGTACAGGTGCCGAGGCAAGTATGCACATGCCCTGCCTTTTTCTCTACGAACAGTAATTGCTTTTTTTTTGTGAACGGGCCGGTCCCGTTTCGTTTTCATCGCATTCAGGTTTTATCATGTCAAAATCCTTCAAAAAAATTACGAAGAACGCGGGTACGCGCCGGATGAGTCCGCGCAGCCTGCTCCGACCCGGTGACGCCAAGGTCAGCACGGTGCTGACGACAGTGCTGGCTATATTCATGATGTTGCTGCTGTCTGTCGGTGCAATGGGCGCTTGGTTTCTGTCACTGGATCTCAAACGTGTTGAGGCGATGGACAGGCAGAATGCCCGAACTTTGTTGGTGCAGCAGCTAGGCAACGATATGCTGGAAGCCAGGGTTTCACTGCTGGTTGCCGCCAATTATCTTCAGGAGTCTGCGCAGCGCGGTGATGAAGAGCTGGCCCTGGAGGCACAGGCTATGGTTGCGTCGGCTCGTGAAACCATGGCCGTGGTAAACGGCCTTTATGATGAGTTCCGCAAGCACACGCCAGATACTGCAGAAGAGCGCAGGCGCGCTGCAAGCATTAACAGCTCGTACCGCCCATACATCGATGACGGGGTGGACCCCATGCTTGATGCGCTGGCTGGTCGTGACTACCTTACCTTTTATTATGTAAATAATGAACTGGGTATTGCGCGGGCCACGGCATTTCAGCGTGCCATCGATGAGTTTGCCGAATACGGCAGTGAGGTACAGCAGAAATTTCGTGCAGAGGCCCGGGCGGCATTTCGCACTGCCGTCATTACGATAAGCATCGCCTTGGCGTCCGGCCTATTGCTGCTTTTGGTTATGCGCTCGCTGTTTCGTCGTACTGTGGTCAATCGCCTGGTTGAGGCTGGCAAGCACTTTGACCGTATCGCGGCGGGTGATTTGACCACGCGCGTCGAGATGAGGTCTTCCAATGAAATCGGTATGTTGTTCGATGCCTTGCGCCGCATGCAGGAAAGTCTTACGCGTACTGTGAGCACAGTCAGAGAGGGGGTTCACGAAATTACGCTGGGCTCCCGGGAGATTTTCAACGGAAATACCGATTTGAGCAGTCGCACCGAACAGCAGGCGGCGTCATTGCAGGAAACCGCAGCCAGCATGGAGCAGTTGGCCAGTACGGTGCGCCAGAACACCGAGAACGCCGCTCAAGCCGATACGCTGGCTAAATGTGCATCTGATGTTGCAGAGCGCGGTGGCAAGGCGGTTTCAGAGGTTGTAGCAACCATGAGTGACATCGAAAGCAGCTCCAGCAAGATGGCGGAGATTGTGGGTGTTATTGATGGCATTGCGTTTCAGACCAATATCCTGGCCCTTAACGCGGCGGTAGAAGCCGCGCGTGCTGGGGAACAGGGCAAAGGCTTTGCCGTGGTGGCAGGCGAGGTACGCTCGCTGGCCCAGCGCAGTGCGCAGGCAGCCAAAGAGATTAAAGGCCTGATTGAAGACTCGCAAAACAAAGTGCGAACGGGTGCGGCCCAAGCCGAAGTGGCCGGCAAGATCATGCAAGAGGTGGTGGGTTCCGTGCAGGGTGTCACTACCATTATGGGTGAGATTTCGTCAGCCTCGCGCGAGCAAGCGGAAGGCATTGAGCAGGTTAATCTGGCCGTCACGGAAATGGACGGCGTGGTGCAGCAGAACGCTGCGCTGGTGGAACAGGCAGCTGCAGCGGCTGGTTCGCTGCAGGATCAGGCGGCGCGGCTGTCTGAGGCGGTTGCTGTATTCAAGGTTGGGGACGGTGAAGTCATAGAACTGGAAACTGATTCTGCCCGCCTCGCAAGCCATGCCCGCTATGAGGATGTCGAAGGCTCAGGGCCGCAGCCCGCGTTGACTTAAAACTATTGAAGGGCAAACTCTGGCCCGACGCCACCGAGTGTGGCGTCGGGCTTTTTTGCTGCTTAATGACCAGCGAGGGCGCCAGCCAGCCTTGCCATGGTCTTGTAACCCTCTTCAAACAGGCCTGACAAAAACGTAGAGGTCTGAGGCAACATCACCGCCAGCAGCACCATACCTGTGAGCAGGCTGATCGGAAACCCGACCGCAAAGACAGACAGTTGTTGCGCCGTGCGATTCAGTATGCCCATAGCCAGGTTAACCGTCAGCAGCGTGATGATGAGAGGCAGCGCCAGCAACAAGCCTGAGGCCATGGTTTGCGAGCTCCACTCAAGCAGCACGCCCCAGCCGTTTATGTTCAAAGCGCCAGGTTGCACAGGCAGTGTCTCAAATGTGCGGATCAGTGCTCCCATCATGATTAGATGGCCATTTAGTGCAAGAAAGAGAAGCGTGGCAATAATATTCAGCAAACGCGAGAGCACGGCAGTGTTGGCACCCGTGGCAGGGTCGAAGAACGACGCGAACGAAAGCCCCATTTGCAGCCCGATAAACTCGCCGGCGGTCTGGACGGCAGCAAATACAATACGCATGGTCAGCCCGAGTGCGATGCCGATCAAGATCTGCTGAGCGGCCAAACCTAGGGCGGCGTAAGAGCCTGCGGGAAGCTGCGGCATGGAAGGAAGCGTAGGGGCCACGGCAATCGCCAGTACAGCGGCCAGGCCGACCTTGGCACGGGCAGGTATGGAAGACTCTCCCAGCACCGGCGCTGTGCCAAGAAGTGCGAGAATTCTAAAGAATGGCCATAAAAATGCGTTGATCCACGCATACAGTTGGGTGATATCTATCGATACCATAGGGGAGTGCGCTTATGAGACCAGCCCTGGTATTTGGCTGAATAGTTCGTGTATGTAATCGACCATGGTGCTGATAAGCCAAGGCCCAAGCAGAACGACAGCAAGGCCTACAGCCAGCAGTTTTGGGATAAACGACAACGTCATTTCGTTGATTTGCGTAGCCGCCTGAAAAATACTGATCAGCAGGCCTACGACCAGAGTCACCAGCAGCAACGGCCCGGCCAGACTGAGTGCTATTTTCATGGCCAGGTAGGTCATGGCCATAACCGTTTCGTCCGTCATGGGCTAGCGCTAATGATAAAAACTGCGGGCGAGAGAGCCCAGAAGCAGATGCCAGCCATCAGCCAGAACAAACAGCATCAGTTTGAAAGGCAACGATATGGTTACTGGCGGCACCATCATCATGCCCAGTGCCATAAGCACGCTGGCAATCACCAGGTCAATGATGAGAAACGGTATAAACAGCGTAAAGCCGATCTGGAATGCGGTTTTGAGTTCACTGGTGACGAAAGCCGGTATGAGCACGCGCAGCGGCGTGTCGGCGGGGTGCTGGATCTCTGGTGCGTTGATCATGCTGGCGAAAAGCGTGAGGTCGGCTTCGCGTGTCTGGCGCAGCATGAATTCATGTAATGGCTGTATGCCCCGCTCAAGTGCCTGTTCAAATACCAGGGCGCCTTCGCTTAGCGGCTTGTAGGCGTCGACGTAGATCTTGTCGAAGACTGGTGACATGGAAAAAAAGGTCAGGAACAAGGCGATGCCGATGAGTACTGAGTTGGGCGGCGAGGCACCCGTGCCCATGGCATTGCGCAGCAGGCCCAGTACGATGATGATGCGGGTAAAGCCCGTCATCATCATGAGCATGGCGGGCAGGAACGACATCATGGTCAGCAAAACCAGCGTCTGAATGCTCAGTGACCAGGTCTGGCTGCCATTTGCATTGGTTACCGATGTGATGGCGGGTACGGCAAGTTGTGCAATGCAGCCAGAGGGATAACACAGTGCAAGCAGAAGCATCAGCCCGGCGCAACGACGGGGGTGTGCATGCGTGTGGACACCGGTAAGAAGTTGTCGCATTTAGCGTTGCTCCGGCTTTGGTGGTGACGTTGGCCGCGACTGCGACCTTGACCATGCACCTACCTTAGGCTGACCTATAGCGACCGGGATGTTCTTTGCCACGGCAGCAGGTGAAGGTGCGAGTACATGCAGAAGCGCAAGCTGTCGGGCATTGGCGCTTAGCAGCAGACGCGCGCCCTCCACCTCGACGACAAGCAGCTGTTGTCGTGCACCGACATGGCATGAACTTAATACCCTGATGTGGGGCCCTTCGGCTGTTTTCAGCATGCCCATGCGTCGCAGCCACCAGGCAGCTGCCAGAATCAGCACGATAATTAGCAGCAAGCTGCCGGTGATTCTCGCTATGTCTGCGCCGTCCATAACCTCAACGCCGACCGTTGAGCCGGCTGAGACGATCTGAAGGCGTGACAATATCTGTGACGCGAATGCCGTATTTCTCTTCTACGACCACGACCTCGCCTTGGGCGATCAAGTAGCCATTTACATAGATATCCATGGGTTCACCGGCCAGTCCATCGAGCTCGACCACTGAGCCTTGCCCCAATTGCAGAATGTTTTTTATGGTGAGACGGGTACGCCCCAACTCCACTGACAGCTGCACGGGGATATCCATGATCATGTCAATCTCGCCCACGCCTTGAGCAATATTTCCTTGTATTGGGGGAAATACCCTGGCTGGATCGGGCTGGCGCGCTTGGGCCGTTTGGTTGGCCGTTTGCTCAGCCAGCGCACTGGCCCAATCGTCGGATGCCTGGGCCAGGCCGTCGGCCTGTGTTGCGGAGGGTGCCTGCATGGTTTGCTCTGACAAGGCGTCAGCCCAGTCGGCGTCCAGTATTTCGGCGGGAGTGGTGTCTTTGCGTGGCTCGTTGCCTGAGTCTGTCATGGAATGCTCACGTGAGTTCGGTTTCGGCGTTGACCAGCATCCGCTTCACACATAGCGCATAGCGTCCGTTGGACGTGCCATAGGTGCACTCCATGACGGGGACGCCGCCAACATGGGCCGTGATGGTGGATGGAATTTCGATGGGAAGAATATCGTTGGCCTTTAGCGTCATGAGGTGTGCGATGCTGCTTTGTATGTGCGTGAATTCTGCGACCAGCTCAATGTCGGCGCTGCGCATCTGGCGCGATAGCTGTTGTGTCCAGCGTTGATCGACCAGACCGGCCCCGCCTTCTTGCAAGGGGCGGGTGAGTAGATCGCGTAGCGGCTCAATCATGGAGTAGGGCAGGCAGATGTTCAGGTTGCCGCCTGTTGCGCCAAGCTCGATGTGAAATGAGGTGACCACCACAATCTCGTTGCTGCTGGTGATGCTGGCAAACTTCGTATGCATTTCAGATCGAATGTATTCAAACTCGATCGGGTGAACCTGTTCCCATGCACTGGCGTAGCTGTCGAGCGTCAGGCTAAGCAGCTTGCGGATGATGCGCTGTTCGGTCATGGTGAAATCACGACCTTCCACACGCGTGTTGTAACGCCCGTGGCCACCAAACAGGCTGTCGATCACCAGAAAGACCAGGTTGGGGTCATACGTAAACAGCGCCGCACCTCGCAGTGGCTTCATGCTCACCATATTAAGGTTGCTGGGTACTGGCAAGTTACGTTCGAAGTCGGCGTATTTTTGTATGCGTATGGGGCCCACCGTAATGTCGGCATTGCGGCGCATAAAACTAAGTAAGGTTGACCGCAGACGCCTGCCGAATAACTCGTTGATAAGCTCCAGCGTTTGCATGCGGTGGCGCACGACACGGTCTGGTGAGCTAAGGTCGTACGATCTGACACCACCACTGTCAGCATGCTGCGATGGGGCGTCAGGGCTTTCACCCGTTACGCCCGCAAGTAGTGCATCGACTTCATCTTGCGAGAGCTGGCTTTGATACGACATTACTGAACCACGAATGCGGTGAACAGCACATCGTTAACGCGCGGGCTTGTTGGCTCGGGCACATAGGGCTGGCTGATTTCGCTGCGCAACTGCTGTACCAGATGCTGGCGTCCATCAGCAGTCTGCACGGTGTCGGCGTTTTGCTGGGCAAGCAGGCTGAGTATGCGGTCACGCACTTCGGGCATGTAACGCGTCAGGGTTCGGGCTGAATCGTCGTCCGCCACGCGCAGCGTGATGCCTACGTAAAGAATGCGGCGCTTGTACTCGCTGTTCAGAGTGACCGTAAAGGGGTCAAGCTCGACGAAGATAGGGCTGGGCATGGCAGCAGGCGCTGATTTGCGGGGGCTCTCTCCAGCACTGGCCTTGCGGATGGCGAGTGCATCATAAAAATACATGGTTGCTGCAGTGCTGCCTGCCGCGATTAAGGCGGCGGTAAGCAGGGAACGGAGTGTTTTGGTGCGTTTGCTGGGTGTGCTCTGGGGCATAGCCTGTCGGCGGGAAGTTTAAGTATCGACGTGATTGTGCCGGATGCGGGCATAGCGCGTGGTACGGAATAATGCAGTTATTTTGTGTTAGCTCTGTTGATTAACGCCGGTGGTGAGGCATGGACTCGTGCGCGCGGCGATGCGGGGCTGGCTTGATCAGACGTAGGTATCCACCAGTGCGTCTGTTGACTGAGGCCCGCGTGTCTGGTTTGGTGCCGATGCGACGGAGCCGTCCGACGCATCGGGGGTGTCTGGCTTTTGTATGGCGGCTTGGTCGTTGCGCTGATCGTGCTCACTGAAAGCCCTGCTTTCCTGCCCAAAATCGCTGACACTGGTCTGCCCCAATGTCAGTCCTGCTTGCGCCAATTGTTGCTGCAGTTGGGGCAAGGCCTGTTCTACAGCGTGGCGCACTGATGCATGCGCCGACACAATGAGAGCCTGAGCGACCTTGTCATGTACCTGAAGAGTAATGTGCAAGGGGCCAAGTTCAGGAGGATTTAGCCGCAGATCCACGCTTTGCAACGTACCGTGGTTGCGGTGTGCCAGGGCGGTAAGCTGGCGGCTGAACTCGGGTGCCCAGGCCGGGCTGCCCAGCGATGGCGCCACGACGACAGGCAAGTTGGGCGGGGCTGAAGACGCCGACATTGTTGGGGCTGCAGGCGCTGCTGTTGGCAGTATGGTTGCGCTGCTACCCGGTATTGGCACGTCGTTGGTGGGAAGAATGTCGTCGTCCATAGCTGCGGTGCTACCTGTTACGCTGGGTTGACGATCAGTGAACCCGCCTGACGCAGACGGCGCACTGCGTTCAGCCATGTTTTCCAGAGCCTCCATAACGTCCGTCAAAGATGTCATGGCAGGATCAGATAACGCCGTTTCGAGACGTGTCTGCATCAGCGTGACGGCACGCAAGGCCCCGGCTGTTGTTTCGCCGTCAGCGACAGTCTCGCGCCGCAGTACGTGTGATGCCAGACGAGGTTTATATGTTTGTTCCGCAAGCAAGGCCGCTGATTTGGCCATGTTGTGTGAAGGCGGCGCAAGGTCAGTCGTGCTGACAGCATCCGTATGGGGCGTCGCCAATGCAAGCGACGACGAGCCATTCATGGGGCCGCCGGAGGTAGGCATACTGTTTACGTGTTTCAGTTTGGTTTCCTTAAAGGTTTGCAAAGCTTCTGGGCACTTCTCGGTCTTGCAGGTGGGCGAAGGCTGCTCGGCGGCCCGTGCAGTAGTGGCTATGACGCTGTGCACGGCAATGGCGAGCGCGGTGCTCTCTTCAGATTTGTTGTGGCCGTGTGCAGAGTGAGCACGTTCAGACGGAGCGAGAAGTGGCAGGCCTACTTGGGCCTGCTGACTGCAGCCATCTGTGCTGCACGCTTCGTCTGCGCGATGTTCACGCCAGAGTGGCCCCGGAAACGAGGTTGCGCCACCGTTTTTGAAACGCGGTATGTGTACCGAAGGTTTATCTTCGTTGTTAGTCTGATGGTTGGCCAAAATATCTTCGAATGCTGTCTGTTGCGACCCCGCATCGTGTTTTGCAGTAAGTGTGGCAGGCTGGCTGGCAATAGACGTTATGGTGGGTATTGTCATGAGAGGGCTCGCTGATCACGTGTTGTGCATGTAGTGCATGCAACTGGACATTTCATCGTTGACAATCTGCTCGCTGCGGTTTTCCTGCTCACGCTGACGGGAACGCGCACGCGTTTCCAGCGCTTCGAAGGCGTTGAGGCGACGTTTTCTCGTCTGCCAGTATTGGCGTTTTTCCCGCACTTGCGTCTTTTGGCGCGCAACAACATGGCTTTGCTGTGAAATCGCTGCATCCAGTGTGGCGATGAACTGTCTGAAATTCTTTAGGCTTGAAGCGGGCAGTCCGATTTGTACGGCCTGTTGCAAGCGACGTGCATAATCGAGACGGTAGTCGTGCAGCAACGTAAGCTGAGCCTGGGCACGCTGGCGTTCGTGCGCAAGCAGGTATAGTTCTTTGCCCGCTTTTTGCGCAGCGTTTCGGGCCAGATTCATGAGAGGTTGAAAGGCGTGGGCCTTGTTCATGGCTGGTAATCCCCGGTTGGTATCGGTGTATCGTGTATGCCCGTGGCGTGTGCCAATGATTCGGCAGCGCTGGCATAGTCGATGCAGCTTGCTATGTCTTGCTGCAGATATGCTTCGAGATAGGGGTAGCGGGCAATTGCTTCATCAATCAGCGTATCGTTTCCAGGTGTATAAGCGCCAACTGCGATCAGATCGTGGTTGCGCTGGTAGCGGGACAGCAGTTGCTTGAAACGGTGCGCCAACGTTGTTTGGGTGGCTGGCACCACTGCCGTCATCACACGTGAGATCGAGGCTTCGATGTCAATAGCCGGGTAATGACCCGATTCCGCCAAGCGACGTGACAGCACAATGTGTCCATCCAGTATGGCGCGGGCTGAGTCGGCGATGGGGTCTTGCTGGTCGTCGCCCTCCGTTAACACGGTGTAAAACGCGGTGATCGAGCCGGGGGCTTGTCCACTTTCTGGCGCGCCGTTGCCGGCGCGTTCGACAAGCGCAGGAAGTCGGGCAAAGACCGAAGGGGGGTAACCCTTGGTGGCAGGCGGCTCACCAATGGCCAGTGCAATCTCGCGCTGCGCCATGGCATAACGTGTTAATGAATCCATAATTAACAGCACATGACGGCCCTGATCACGGAAATGCTCGGCCAGTCGGGTGGCATACACTGCGCCTTGTATGCGCAGCAACGGTGAGACATCAGCCGGCGCGGCAATCACCACCGATCGGCGCAGCCCGTCCGGCCCCAGGTTGTGTTCCATAAATTCTTTGACCTCGCGTCCGCGTTCGCCGATCAGGCCCACGACAATGACGTCTGCCTGTGTGTATCTGGCCATCATTCCCAGCAGTACGCTTTTTCCGACGCCTGAACCGGCGAATAAACCCATGCGTTGCCCACGACCGACGGTGAGCAAACCGTTAATGGCCCGTACCCCGACGTCGAGCACGGTATCAATAGGGGCCCGCAACAGAGGATTGATGTACCGAGCAGAAAGTGAGGCGGTTGGTACAGCGTGAAGATCGCCCAAGCCGTCGAGAGGTTGGCCAGCACCGTCCAGCACGCGTCCCAAAAGTTCTTCACCCACGGGTAGATGGCGGGACAATACTGGCGCTGTGTGCGTGGCCTGAGTGAATGCGGACTGCGGTGTTTGGTGTTGTGGAACAGGTGGTACGGCAGCTACCCTGGCACCAGGCTGCAGCCCTGAAATATCGCTGTGTGGCATCAGGTAAAGAGTCTGACCATGAAAGCCTACCACCTCAGCATCGACCCAGTGGCTGGAGCCAGGTGTGATTTCTATACGGCATGCAGCGCCGACGGCGAGGCTAAGCCCAGTGGCCTCCAGTACCAGACCCGTGGCGCGCGTTACCTTGCCGTGTAAAGCGAGCATATCGGTCGCGGCAACATGTTGTGCGCTTGACCGAAGCAAGGCTCGCCAGCGGTCAGGGGCCATGTGTGCCGGCTTAGCTTTTTGCATGGTCAGCCTGCGCGATCCAGGGCAGCGTGTAGCCCAGAGAAGACGTGGCACGCTCCCATCGCTTCGCCAGGGTTGCATCAATGCTGCTGGCAGATGTTTCCGCAATGCAGTCGCCACGTTCCAGCGTGGGGTCTGGCACGATGCACCAGCGTTGTACTGTGCTACGGCTTTCAAGATATGGACGCAGCGCGGCTTCATCGTCCGGGTGTATGCGCAAGGTCAATAAAGCCTGGTCGTTTGCATTGACGCGCAGTATCTGGCCAACCAAGTCGGTAATGTGGCCGGGTTGGGTGGTCAGTGTGCTTTGCAGTATGTGTTGTGCAATGTGCAGGGCGAATTCGACAAGCTGGTGCCCAAGCTCTGCTTCCAGGGTATGGAGCGCGTCTGCGCAGGCGTCTGCCAAATGTGCGAGACGTTGTGCTTCTTGTTGCGCCAGCGCCTGGCCGGATGAATGGCCTTCGGTATAGCCCGCATCATAACCAGCCGAGTGCCCGTTGCGGTGACCGTCACGTGTACCTTCTTCAAGCCCTTGCGCGTAACCTTCTTGATAGCCCTGTGCTTGTCCTTGCTGACGGGCGGTTTCTCGCACGCGGTTTGCTTCAGAGCGCGACGCGTCGTCATTTAAGTGTGGCTCAGGCGTTTCGCAAGGTGCATGCCCGTTGAGCCGGCCGACGTCGCCCGTAGGGCCGCCAGGCAGGGGGGCAGGCTGCCAGCGACGCCATTTCTTGAGGTGTTCGGCAGTAGTAGTATGTTTAGACATACTCGTCATTGCCCAAACCCGTCAGGCTAAATTGCCCGGCTTCGGCCAGCTTTCGTGTAACTTGCACAATACGCTTCTGCTCTGCATCAACCGTGGACATGCGCACTGGCCCTTGCGCCTCAAGGTCATCGCGCAACATGTCGGCCGCACGGTTCGACATATTGCGGAAAAATTTCTCGCACAGCTCTGGCGCGGCACCTTTCAGTGCAATGGTGAGCGACGCGGTATCGATCTCGGCCAGGATCAACCGGATGGCGGTATCTTCAAGCTGTATCAGGTTATCGAACACAAACATTTCGTCGACAATGCGTTGAGCCAGATCGGCATCGAGTTCGCGCAGACTGTTCACCACCGCTTCTTCATCTGAAGAGTTCATGAAGTTCAATATTTCTGCAGCCGTACGCACACCGCCCATTTTGCTGCGTTTCGCACCCTGGCCTGCCAGCACACCGTTTAGAACTTCAGTCAGCTCATGCAGGGCCGAAGGCTGAACGCCGCCGAACGTGGCGATGCGCAACATGACATCGTTGCGCAGTCTTTCGTTCAGCAGCGCCAGTACGGCCGATGCGCGGTCGCGCTCAAGGTGCACCAGTATGGTGGCAATGATTTGTGGGTGTTCGTCCGAGATCAACTCGGCGACACTGGTTGCCTCCAGCCAGTTAAGGGCGTCGATACCGCTGCCATTATTGCCGGCTTCGAGAATATCTTCGATCAGGCCAGCAGCCCGATCTGTGCCCAAGGCTTTGGTCAGCACGGCGCGGATGTATTCATCGGAGCCCAGCGTGACCGCCATGAATTGATCTGCTTCTTGACGAAAGTCTTCAAGCACCTGGTCTACATCGCCGCGTGTGACCTGTCGCAGATTGGCCATGGCGCTGCCGATGCGCTGCACTTCGGGCGGGGTAAGATATTTGAAGACCTCTGCAGCAGCGTCTTCACCCAGCGACATCATGAGAATGGCGCACCGATCCAGATTGGCTTCACCCGTTGTCATTAGACTTCTCCATCCAGGTGCGCAGTACCATCGCCACGGCGCGCGGATCTTTTTCGGCGAGAGTACGCGCGGTATTCAGATTTTCTTCGTAGCGGCTGAGTTCACCCGCCAATCGTTCTTCTGCCAGGTCGCGCTCTTGTGCATCGGTAAGGGCAACAGGGCTGTCGTCTTCCGCCACTGCCACCACGGGCGGTGGGGCCAGTAGCGGTTTGATAATGGCTCTCCATACCAAGTACAACCCCAGCGCGATCAGCAGATACCGAATAAGTCGCATGCCGTATTCGAGGTAAATGGGGTCTTGCCACATCCGGACTGCAGTGTCGGTGCCTTCGTTGAATGCACTATTAATGACGCTTAGCGTGTCGCCTCGTTCTTCTGAGTAACCTATGGCTTGTCTGACCAGTTCGGTCAGTCTGTCCAGCTCATCGGCAGGCAAGGGCTCGGCCTTGTCGTCGAGCTGGCGGTAGTTGACAACAACTGCTACGGAGAGCCGACGCAAGGTGCCCAGAGGATTTTTGGTGTGGCTAATGGTGCGATCGACTTCATAGTTGATGGTCGCGTCGTCGCGTGTTGATCCACTGCCTTGCTGTTGAACGCCTGTTGCTGCGAGAGCAGTTGGGTTGCCGGGCGTGTTGTTGGCAGATGCTGCCGAAGGTGGTGTCTGTATGGGAGCGACGGCATTGACAGGAGGCTGGTTGGTCAGAGCCCCAGGCACACCCTGAGGCGGCTGCGTGTTGGACTGCGCTGAGGCACTGGTTTGCTTGCTGCGCACGGCTGCTTCGCCGGGCAATTGATTGGGCCGGTATGTTTCAGAGGTTTGTTCCCGGTGCACAAAGTCAACATCTGCGCTGACCTGTGCGCGTACATTTTCGGGCCCCACCAGGGGGCTCAGCAGAGCAAGAATTTTCTGTGCTGTACGCTGCTCAATGTCATTGACAAGGTTGCGGCGAGAACCATCGGCGCCTGCCTCGCCGGAAGGTGGGGTCAGCAGACGGCCATTTTGGTCAACCACCGATACTTTCTGTGGGTCAAGATGAGGCACGCTGGACGAAACCAGCCAGGTAATGGCCGAAACCTGGGCTTCTGTGAGGCTGCGGCCGGGATAAAGTGTGAGCAGTACCGAAGCAGTAGGCGGCTGTCGCTCCCGCACAAACAGTGATTCTCTGGGTAGGGCCAGGTGTACCCGCGCACGTTGCACAGCATGCAGTGCTTCGACTGACTGAGCCAGCTCGCCCTCCAGAGCACGTTGGTAAGTGACTTGTTCCGAAAACTGGCTGGCCCCGAAGCGTGTCTGATCCAGCAGGCCAAAGCCTGTTTCGCCGCTACGTGGCAGGCCTTTCTGGGCCAACAGCAGACGAGCTTCGTGTACCTTGTCGGCAGGCACCATAATGGCTTGGCCTGCGCCCGCCAATCGGTAAGAAACATTCATCTGCTCGAGTGCTGTCACAATTGCGCCACCGTCGCGATCTTCAAGATTGGCGAACAACACGCGGTAATCTGGGCGGCCTGCCCATAAAAAGGCACTGATAACCACTGTGACAGCTA
The DNA here is from genome assembly GCA_013416395.1 of Alcaligenaceae bacterium. GTDB lineage: Bacteria > Pseudomonadota > Gammaproteobacteria > Burkholderiales > Burkholderiaceae_B > Allopusillimonas. The sequence continues at coordinate 106,171 of JACCEP010000011.1, read as the reverse complement.
CCGATGCGGCGCCCAGCTGCACCGGACGTGGCCACGCTGCGATCCGGCTCAGTGTGGGGAATCGCTCAGCCCACTGGGTCCTCGTCTTCATTTAGCGCCTCGTGCTTTTTGAGCGGACGAACAGAGCAAATGACATGGGGCGTATGCTGATGCGTGGGTAGACATGCGGTGACACAAGATTTGGACAGCCTGAATTATGGTTGCTTGAGCCAGGACGGCAAGCGGTGAAAAGCGCAGCTTTTGGGTGTTATTTAGGTTTAATGGGCTCTCGCCCAAAAGACGGCACTATAGGTGTCTACACTCAGTGCATTAACGTCAAACAGCCCTGTGTTTTGGCAGCTTTTGAGGCAGTGCTTATGGCGCATGCATAGGTATAGTCTTGTGGCTCAGGCCGTCCGGGCCTTGCCATGTGTTTTCGTCTTATCGTTTTGCCTACTCCCATGACAGTCCAACATATTTCCAGCGTTCAGAATTTGCTTGCGCAAATGCGCGCGGCAGCCAAATCCTCATCATCATTGGCTCCTGTTCACCATGAACAAGTGCCAGCAGGGCCCGGTAGCTTTGCTACTGAGTTGTCACGCTCTCTGGCGCGCGTATCGAGCATGCAAAATGAAGCGGCCGCGCAAGCGCGCGCCTTTCAAGTGGGAGAGCCCGGTGTCTCGCTTAACAATGTCATGATCGACATGCAGAAAGCGGGTATTGCTTTTCAGGCCACTATTCAGGTTCGCAACCGTCTGGTGGCGGCCTATCAGGAAGTGGCTGGTATGGCGGTTTGAATTGAACGCTTCGCCCCGAGTAGGCATCAAGAACGTGGCGCTGCCGACGAAGGTCACCCAGAAGTTTTCCCAGGCGACCCATCTCGGGTGAGATGAGTGCGCGTATGGCTGCGTCGGCGTCGAGTATGCGAGTAAGCAGTGCCTGACGCTCTGCACGCGACTGCTCGGACAGTGTGGGACTAGCCCGCAATAGCTCGACTGCGGCCGTATATTCATTGGCCAGCAATGCTACCTCGTTCCAATGGTTGGATCTGGCACAACACAGCATACGCTCGGCGATGTTAACAATGGTCTGATAGCGGCACTGTATGGGAGAACATGTGTCCATGCTTCAAACCCTTGGGGTTGGTGTCGCAGCGTGATGGTTGGGCGAATCAACGGCAGTGCGCCAGGCAATGCCTAAGTTTGCAAGCAGGCGTTCCGCCATCACGAGCTTGTCGGGATCGCTATTGAGGTTGGCCAGTAGCAGGTTGTGTATGACCTGGTCGTAAACCGTAACCAGGTTTCTTGCGAGCTCGCCGCCTTCTTCCAGATTGACGCTTGCCTTGAGGCCGTTGCCGACGATTTCGATGGCCTTGGAAATAGCGTTGCCGCGTTCCTGGATATTACCCTGCTGCATATAGAGGTGTGCTTTGGAAATGGCTGCCTGTGCACCTTCAAACAGCAAAGTGATCAAATGGACGGGGTTGGCGCCAAGCACTTGTGTCTGCAGGCCTATACGCGTGTAGGCTTGAGTGGCATGGCGGTTATGGGAGTTGCGGGCCTCGGAGTAAGTCATGAGCGGGTCTTGTTCTGTGCGCCCAGCATGGACAGTTGTTGCGTAAGGTAATTACTGACGGAGCTCATTTGGGCGATGAGGGTGTCCAGTTGCACGAACTGCTGACGATAGTTTTCGAGCTTTCGATCGATACGGTCAGAGGTGCTGTTGTACTGGTCTTGCAGACCCTTAAGGGTGGCGCTCATGCCGCCCGTGGCGGTATTGATAATGCCGTCGCTCTTCAGGTACAAATTGGCAGCCGTGGTAACCCGCGAAGCGATACCGTTGGTACCTGAAAATAGTCTTGTAACGTCATTCGGGTTGGCATCAAGCGCCAAAGCCAGTTTGCCGCGGTCTAGAGTAAGCATGCCGGTGCTGGGTTCCGTTGTAATGCCTAGTTGGGACAGTGTGCGTAGCTCGCCTGAGTCAAGTGCAACATTGAGGGTGTCACGCATTTGGGTTTGTACGCGCCTGGCCAGGCTGTCGCCAGTCAGCGCACTGGCCGACTGGCTTTCAACGTTATAGCTGGTAAGGTTTGCGATAACGTTTTGAAGGTTGTTATACGCCGACACAAAGCGCTCGACCACCGAAAGGGCAGGCTTGTCATCACGGGTGACTGATAGTGTGGTGGGTACGCTGCCTGTGGTGTTGCTTAGCTGCAGGGTTATACCTTCGATGGCGTTTTCAATTGTGTTGCTTTGGTTGCTTATATTGATGCCGTTAATGTTGATTAACGCTGGTCTGCCTTCGGTGGCCTGCGTCAGGCCGCCTGTTTGCTCAGGGGTGTTGGCATTAAAGCCAAACATACGGGCCAGCTCTGATTCGGCCCCAATACCGGTAAACGTTATGGCCCGTACCGAGCCCACATCGCCTGATTCGGCTGCGGTAATCAGCAGACGATAGGGTTGCGCGCTGCCGTCGTTGATCACCGTTGCACGTATGCCTAGGCCAGGCTGACCATTAATGGCTGCGGCAATACCATCGAGCGTCGTGGCATTTTGTGCAAGCGTAAGTGGTTGGGCTTGGGAGCTTGTGCCTACCGTAATGTTGAGCGTGACATCGGTGGTGGACAATGTGCGGCTGCGACTGTCAAGACCCTGGCTGGTTAATGCCTGGCGTGTGGCCAGTTGGTTCACATTAATGCTGTAGTTGCCAACCGTGGCTTTGGTTGAGGCGCTGGCAGTAAACCCTTCGCCGCTGATGCGGGTAGCGTGCGCGCTGAACGCCTCAACATTGGCGAGGTCATTGGCTGCGGTCTGAAGGCCTTCTAGTGCATTTTTGATGGTGCCATACGCCGATATGCGATTTTGCACGGCTTCAGTGCGATTCTTGAGCAGCGTCAGTGGCGAACTTTCTGCTGCACGCAAGTTGCTTAGCAATTCGTTCAGGGGGAGACCCGATCCGACGCCGATTGAGGATAAAGCCATGAACAATTCCTTGAGTAATAATCTTTGGTTACGGCAGCGCGGAGCCGATGTTTAATCGTGTAATCAGCTGGGCGATTGCATTGCAGCTCTTGGTAACGGGCGGGCGCGTGCGTGGCGACAATAGGCTTCCAGAATTTTTTTATGCCACTGCATGCCCAGCACCGAAGACCTTCTCGTGGCGCAGTACGTACCGCTTGTTCGTCGCCTTGCCTTGCAACTCGCGGCCAGACTGCCGTGCAGTGTCGAGCTTGATGATCTCGTTCAGGCCGGCATGATGGGCTTGCTCGATGCCGTGAGACGATACAGAGAAATGCCCACTGCTCAGTTTGATACGTATGCAGTGGCCCGTATACGGGGCGCCATGCTGGACGAACTGCGCGCTCAAGATTGGCTGCCCCGATCGGTTCGCAGCAAGTCCAGGCAGATCGAGCAGGCCGTGTCGGAGCTGGTGCAAAGCCTGGGGCGTCCACCCACCGAGACGGAGACCGCGCAGGCGCTTGGCTTATCACTGCGTGACTATCAGTCTTTGCTTGAGGAGGCGCAGGGTGCTCAGGTCATTCATTATGAAGACCTGGCTGGCCAGAGCCAGGATGGAGATCATGCATTTGACGTGGCCATGATAGGTGGCCCGGCCAGTGAGGAACAATGGCAAGACAACCCGCTTAATCAGCTCGTTTCAAAAGGTTTGCGCCAGGCGCTGGTTGCAGCTATTTCGGCCTTGCCTGAGCGCGAGGCGTTGCTGCTTTCCCTGCAGTTTGAGCGAAACCTGAATCAACGAGAAATCGCTGCGGTAATGGGTTTGACAGAAGGGCGGGTGTCACAGATAAGGTCGCAGGCAGTGGCACGCATACGTGCGAGCCTGGCTGCCCAACATTGGCACGAACGGCCTGAAGAAGCTGCCGTACATAGTCTTGTTTAGCAAGTGGGCAGCAGGCGCCAGATAAGCCGCAGTGATAACCTGATGTGCGCACTGCTGGCGGATGGTGGCCTGATAAACGGGTGACTGAAGGGGTAGTGGTTGCCGGGCTGCGACGCTGGAATAGTTGTTGTTATTTTGACTGCAGTTCGGTGATCAAATCGTACGATGAAAAAGCAAGGTTGGGCTGAATTCTGTATTGCACAGAATTCAGCCCTTTTCGTGGCTACGCGAATTAACGCAGCAGCGACAGAACGGTTTGCGGAACCTGATTGGCCTGCGCCAGCACTGCCGTACCAGCCTGTTGCAGAATCTGTGCACGGGTCATGTTGGACACTTCTACGGCGTAGTCGGCGTCTTCGATGCGTGAACGTGCGGCAGACAGGTTGGTAATGGTGTTGTTCAGGTTGTTGACGGTGGAGGAGAGACGGTTTTGGACCGCACCCAGATTGCTGCGGGCATCGTCAACCACTTTCAGTTGGGCGTCGACGGCGGTAATGGCGGCTTTTGCGTCGGTGACCACGTCAAACGTACCGGCCGTTAGATCTGTGGCATTTACCAGTGCATTGGCACCGATTTCGATGGTGTCGTTGTCAGTGGCGTTGGCACCTACCTGGATACCGACAGCTTCGCCGGTGAAGAGGGCCTGGTTATTGAAGGTTGCGCCATTGGCGATACGGGCGATTTCGGCAACGCGTTGCCCGATTTCTACCTGTATGGACGCCTTGTCGTCACCGTTGTTGGTGCCGCTGGCTGCCTGGGTTGCCAGCTCACGAATGCGCTGCAGGTTATTGTTGATTTCGTTCAGATTGCCTTCGGCGGTTTGCGCCAGTGAAATACCGTCATTGGCATTGCGGGCCGCCTGGGTCATGCCGCGGATCTGGGCAGTCATGCGGTTGGCAACAGCCTGACCGGCGGCGTCATCTTTGGCGCTGTTGATACGCAGGCCCGAAGACAGGCGTTCGATGGCGACGCCAAGCGATGATTGCGATTTATTGAGATTGCCCTGTGCAATCAGTGAGAGTGAGTTGGTGTTGATAACTGACATGGATAGCTCCTGGTTGAATGACGTGGCGAATGTGCATTCGCCCTGATGTCAGAGAGAAACCAGCACTTCATGCAGGCGGTTGCCAGGCATGCAGGTGAGTGCCGCTTTCTTCCCGTACAGAAGCTTTTACGGCCGTGTGCAGAGTATCTTTAGTGTGGCAAGCCGCATAAAAGCAACGCTAAAAAAAACCGGCCCCAATTAGGAGCCGGTTTGTAGCAGGAGCGTCTGACGCCTGCTTGTGGCAGGGTCAGCTAGACGTTAACGTTAGTACAACACCCTTGGCAGCCACAAGCCAATTCCTGGGAATATGTATAGCAGCACGATAGCCACTATCTGTATGCCCATGAAAGGCAGCATGCCCAAGAATATCTGGTTAAGCGTGACATGTGGCGGCGAGACACCTTTAAGGTAAAACGCCGACATGGCAACCGGTGGTGAAAGAAACGCCGTCTGCAGGTTTAGCGCTACCAACAGACCGAAAAACAGCGGATCTATTTGGTAGTGCGCTAGCAAGGGCAAGAAGATCGGCATAAAGATGACGATAATTTCTGTCCATTCTAGCGGCCAGCCCAGCAAGAAAATAACAACCTGCGCCATGATCAGAAATTGCACAGGTGTCAGGTCCATGCCCAGAACCCAGGTGTTGATGATTTCTTGGCCACCAAGCAGCGCAAAGGCGGCAGAGAAAATACTAGATCCTACAAACAGCCAACACACCATGGCGCTGGTTTTGGCGGCCAAGTACACCGACTCTTTCAGCACATCATACTTTAGTCGGCGATAGGCAATCGCCAGCAAGATCCCGCCAAACGAGCCCATGGCAGCGGCTTCAGATGGTGTGGCAAACCCGAAGACGATACTGCCCAGCACAGCCAGTATCAGGATTGCCAGGGGGAAGAACGAGGTCAGCAGCATCTTGAAGATCTCAAGACGAGCCAGGGTCAGAAATGCATAGTAGGCAATGAGCAATGCTACGCCGATAGCAAGTGCAATCCAGAAGCCCCTTGGTGTATCGAGCCGTTCAACCATTGGCTCGCTGGCAGCAGGTGTTGCAGCAGGCGTTGCTGCAGCGGACGCTGTAGCGGCGCCGGATGGCTCAGCCAGGGCACTTCCTGGAGGCTCTTGCAGACCACTCGCACCTGGAGGCTCTTGCAAACCACCAGCAACGGGTGGCTCCTGCAAACCGCCGCTAAGGGGCGGTTCAGCCAAGCCTCCGCCCAACGACGAGTCGTTATAGCTGTCAAAGCCCATGCCCATTTCCATCAGGTGGGCGTCAGCTGTTTTCTCTGGAGTCGTGACAATGTTGTGCGTGAGGCCCATGGCGCCAATAAAAAACAGCGCAGGAAGCAGGACGATGAGCAGGTTTCTGGAGAGTACAGACATGGGCACGTCGGCATTCTGCTTGCCTTTCATCGCGCTCAGGATGCCGGGTAAGGCACGGTTGCTGAAGTCGTGCTTAATGGACTGTGCAAAGGCGGGCAGGGTGACGCGGCGCTCTGCTTCAGACAGGGGTGGGGCCGACTTGGGGCTGACTTTCGCCACGATGATGACATATGTGACATAAAGACCTGCCAACATGAGACCCGGGAAGAAAGCACCAGCGTACAGCTTGACCACCGAAACGCCTGCGACAGCGCCATACACAATTAACAGTACGGACGGAGGGATCATAATGCCGAGACAACCGCCCGCCGTAATGCAACCGGCGGTCAGTCGCACACTGTAGCCTGCCTTGAGCATGGCCGGCATGGCCAGCAAGCCCATAAGTGTTACAACGGCACCGACAATACCTGTGGCTGTGGCAAACACCGCGCAGGTAACAATGGTAGCGACCGCCAACGAACCAGGCAGACGAGCCATTGCCAAATGCAGGCTTTTGAACAGCTTTTCAATGAGGTTGGCACGTTCAACGAGGTAGCCCATGAAAATGAACAAAGGCACTGCGATCAGCACATCGTTGGTCATGACCGCATAGGTGCGAAGCACCATCAGGTCCAATGTTTGATTAATGGCGATTTCGGGTCCCATTCCCCGATAGGCCAAATAGGTAAACATGACCCCCATGCCCATGAGCGTGAAGGCAGTGGGAAACCCAAGCATGATGGTGACCACAATCAACGCCAGCATCAGCAGGCCTAAATGCCCATTGGTGATGTCTGCTGGTGCAGGCATCATGACGGCGATGGCAATGACGATAGCAATCAGTATAGAGAGACCGAACCAGACTTCTTTTCTCATGGCTGGCTTCCTTCTTTGTTTCTGCTCATTACGTATTGATCCAGCTCTTCCATATTGGGGTTTACGTGCACCATGCTTTTAAGTTTTTCGACGTCAACTTCTTCCACGTCGTCTTCACGTTTCGGCCATTCACCGTTCTTCAGGCACTTAATGCAGGACACGACTTCAACAATGCCTTGCAGAAGCAAAGCAATGCCAGCAAACGGGATGACAAATTTGAACGGGTAGATGGGTGGGCCGTCAGCCGTGATGGTGGAGTGTTCGTTAATCATGAAAGACTCCGAGGCATAGCCCCAGCCTGCCCAGGCCAGCGCAATAACGCCGGGGAAGAAAAACAGGAAGTACAGCGTCAAATCCAGCGAAGCCTGCAGGCGCGGTGGAAAGAAGCCATAGAGTACGTCGCCCCGGACGTGGCCGTTTTTAGACAACGTGTAGGCGCCCGCCATCATGAAAAGCGTGCCGTACATCATATTCATGGCATCGAAAGCCCACGAATGGGGTGCTGCAAACGCATAACGCGAAAACACCTCATACGTAACAAAGAGCGTTAATACAAGAACGAACCAGCCAAACAGCTGGCCAATCCAGGTGTTCATGCGGTCGATCGCAAGCAAAATATTCGGCATGGTGCGGCTACCTTGCGGTTAATAAAAAATGTGGCAGAACCCGGGTGAACACTCGCTATGGAAAGCAGGCCATAGCTCAAGTTCGCCGTTTAGCCTGTATAGACCAACGTGTTTCTCAGCGAGCTGGCAAGCCTTCAGCCGCCATACTGCCGCCGGCCATGGTCTGGGTTCGGCGGGAGTGTGGTCGGTTAACTGGAGGTGAGTGCTCCGGAAAAGCGCCGCCAGGATTCCGGGCGGCGCTTTGACAACCGTGGTCGGTTAGCTCGTCTTGGCGGCAGGCTTCCCACGGAAGTAATGGTTGTAGGCCATTCGCCGATTGTTGTTGGTGTCCATATCCCATGACACGGCCCGCTGTGCAAATGCGCGCTGTGACTGTTCGATTTCCTTGAACAGGACGTTGGTTTCACCTTTTTTGGCAACGATCTGATCCCAGGTCGTGAGCTGCTCTTGCAAAATCGCATCAGGCGTTTTGTAGAACTTGACCTTGTCTTCTGTTTGCAGCTTGATGTAATCCTGAGAGTAGCGGTCGACGGCCTTCCATGACATGTCTGCCGACGCCGCTTCCACTGCGTTAGCAATAATGGCTTTCATGTTGTCGGGCAAGGCGTTGTATTTGTTCTTGTTGAACAGAATCTCAAACGTTTCCGAAGACTGGTGAAAGCTCTGCAACATGCACACCTTCGACACGTCGGGGAAGCCCAGCAGGCGGTCGGAAGAAGCGTTATTGAACTCAGCGCCATCAAGCAAACCACGGTCAAGCGCGGGGACAATTTCGCCGCCTGGTAGCGCATTGACAGCGGCTCCCATGGCGGTAAACAAGTCAATAGCCAAACCATTGGTTCGGAACTTCAAGCCTTTCAGGTCTTCAGTTTTTGTAATGGGTTGCTTGAACCAGCCAAATGCCTGTGTGGGCATAGGGCCACTGAGGAACGTGACAACGTTAGCGCCAATTTCTGCGTAAAGCTTGTCGAGCAGTTCTTTGCCGCCGCCGTACTTGTGCCATGCCAGCACCATATTGGCATCCATGCCGTAAGCGGGCCCGGACGAGTACAGAGCCAAGGCATTCTGTTTGCCGTAGTTGTAACCCAGTACGCCGTGGCCGCCGTCCAGTGTCCCTTTGGTAACGGCGTCAAGCAGTGCAAATGCAGGCACTACAGCGCCGGCTGGCAGCACTTCGATCTTGAGCTCGCCGCCAGTCATATCGTTGACTTTTTGTGCGAAGTCGAGGGCGTACTCGTGGAATATATCCACCGTGGGCCATGTACTCTGGAAGCGCAGACTTGTGGGGGTCTGCGCTTTTACGATTGCAGGGAATCCCATTGACACCGTGGCGGCTGCGCCTGCGGCGGCTCCTCCAAGGAATCGGCGACGGGTGGATGACGTTGATACCGGTTTCTTGCTGTCTTGCTTCATTAGTTTGTCTCCTGGCTTTCTACAGATATTTATTGGTTCAGTGCAATAGCGACAACGCTGGTGGCTGAGCAGCCTCACGTTTTATAGCCTTATGTTCAACAAAATGTAAGCCAGTTAAAACCCTGATATGCATGTATTCCTTTAGAATGGTTGCTTCACGGGAGGCCGGTGGTGTCTCTTTCATTTTCGCGGCTTATTTCCCCTCATGACTCTTTATTTATTCATAGTGCTGGTACTAATGGGCGCAGTCAGCGGATTTCTCGCTGGATTGCTGGGTATTGGCGGCGGCATGATCATGGTGCCGTTCCTCACCTATATTCTTTCGGGGCAAGGGGCGGGCGACGGGCTTGCCGTAAAAATGGCAATTGCCACTTCGATGGCGGTTATTGTTTTTACCTCCATGTCCAGCGTGCGCGCTCATCACAAGCGGGGAGCCGTGCGGTGGGATATTGTCGTCAGGCTTGCGCCCGGCATTATCCTGGGTAGCTTGCTGGGTAGCATAGGGGTATTTTCTTTGCTGAACGGCGCCTATCTGGCCATATTCTTTGGGGTGTTCGTTGCGTTTTCGGCCACCCAGATGTTGTTGAATAAAAAGCCGGCACCAAGCCGCGAGATGCCGGGCACGGCTGGCCAACTGGTGGCCGGCGGCGCCATCGGTCTTATTTCGGGGCTTGTCGGGGCAGGGGGCGGGTTCATCAGCGTTCCTTTTATGACCTGGTGCAATATCGCTATACACGCCGCTGTGGCTACGAGTGCCGCGCTGGGTTTTCCCATCGCCATTACCAATGTCACGGGGTATATCATTTCAGGCTGGTCGGTTCACGATTTGCCCCCCGGGTCATTCGGCTATCTATGGATTCCCGCTGTTGTGCTTATTGCAAGTGTCAGTGTGTTTACGGCTCCCCTGGGCGCACGCGTGGCGCACCGTCTGCCTGTTACGGCGTTAAAGCGCGTGTTTGCCTGCCTGCTGTTTGTACTGGCAGCGTACATGCTCTGGAAGGGTATTACGGCCTGACCTGAAGCGCGACAAGGTCGACATTTAACGCGGTGCAGTGCTTGGTCGGAGGCCCTTGGTGGTTTGATTTTTTCAGGCCCGCGTGACTGTGAAGGGCCAATACCTGAAATCGACACAGAGAGTCAAATGCAACGCGTTGCGCATAGTGAAACCGCGCGCTAGCCCCGAATGGCCAGCATGTTTCGCTACGCGAACCGTTGTTTCGCATTAACTTGACCGTTATTTTGCTGGCGTGAAAGAATACAGCCGCGCGCGCTGCCCGCTTGTTTCAGCGAGGGCGCTTTAGCCTTTTGCAACCAGGAAACCCCATGTCAGAAGACGCCATCTTGGCCGATGATGCCGGCACAGACCGCCAGTTTGTCAATGCGCTGGCGCGAGGTCTTGAAATTTTGCGCTGCTTCCAGCCAGGTAAGCCGTATCTCACCAATGCTGAGCTGTCTCGTCAAACGGGGTTTCCCAAGCCTACTGTTACCCGACTCACCTATACCCTCAAAAAACTGGGCTATCTCGGGTACTCAGAGGCCATCGGCAAATACATGCTTGCGCCTGGGGTGTTGGGGCTGGGTTACTCGATGCTGGCCAATCTAGATCTGCGCAGTCTGGCCCGGCCTTCAATGGAGCAACTGGCCGAGTATTCTCGTGTTTCGGTGTCTATAGGCGTACGGGATCGTCTCAACATGATTTACGTCGAAACCTGCCGAAGCAGCGCAAGGGTAACCTTGCGGCTCGATATTGGCTCACGCATTCCCATTGCCACAACGTCCATGGGCAAGGCCCTGATATCTGGCCTGCCGCCTGATGAGCGCGCTGAGATCATGGATATGATCAAAATGGCTGACAAAGAAAACTGGCCACGCATACAGGCTGACCTGGATCAGGCACTTGATGATTACCAAAACAAGGGCTTTTGCATCGCCTACGGCGAATGGCAATCTGAAATTCGCGCTGTTGGGGTGCCGCTGGTGGGCGTGCCGGGCGAAAAGCAAATGGCTTTTAACTGTGGCGGCCCGGCATTTTTGCTGTCCCGTGACAGGCTGGAAAAAGATCTTGGGCCAAGGTTGGTTGAGCTTGTTCGTAGTGTTGAGCAAAACCTGGGCCGACCCTGATGCCTTACTTTCATAAATTTTAGTCTTCAGATTTCAAGGAAAAATCAGTGATACGCGATCAAGAAACCCTGAACATGCTGTTGGACAGCGTGTCGCGCTTTGTGCGCGAGCAGTTGGTGCCTGCCGAAGCCGAGGTGTCTGACACCGACGAAATACCGCCGCGTCTGGTAGCGCAAATGCGCGAACTGGGGCTGTTTGGCCTGGCCATTCCCGAAGAATATGGCGGCCTGGACCTCACCATGGAAGAAGAGGTGTTGTTCGCGTTCGAGATCGCCAAAACTTCGCCTGCCTTCAGGTCACTGATTGGTACCAACAACGGGATTGGCGCTCAAGGCTTGGTAATTGATGGTACTGATGAACAGCGACGCAAATATCTGCCGCGCATGGCGTCAGGCGAAATTATTGGTTCATTTGCGCTGACTGAGCCGGGCGCAGGTTCAGATGCCGCTTCATTACGCACAACCGCCGTTCGTGATGGCGATCACTATGTGGTCAATGGCACCAAGCGTTTCATTACCAACGCACCCGAAGCCAGCATTTTCACCGTCATGGCTCGCACTGATCCCGAAAAGAAGGGCGGCAGCGCCATTTCAGCCTTTATTGTTGAAAAAGACACACCCGGGCTGTCCTTGGGCAAAATCGACAAAAAAATGGGTCAGCGTGGTGCTCACACCTGCGACGTTATTTTTGAAAACTGTCGCGTGCCTGCGGAAAACCTGATTGGCGGGCGTGAAGGCATAGGCTTCAAAACCGCCATGAAAGTGCTTGATAAGGGCCGGTTGCATATCTCGGCCATTAGCGTGGGTGTTGCCGAGCGCATGCTTGATGACGCCCTGCGCTATGCCATGGATCGCAAACAGTTTGGCCAGCCCATTGCCGATTTTCAACTTATTCAGGCCATGCTGGCCGACAGCAAGGCTGAAATTTACGCGGCCCGTTGCATGGTCATTGATGCCGCGCGCAGACGTGATGCTGGTGAAAATGTGTCGACACAAGCTTCGTGCTGCAAATTGTTTGCTACTGAAATGTGTGGGCGTGTGGCTGACCGTGCAGTGCAGATTCACGGCGGCGCAGGGTATGTGTCTGATTACGCCATTGAACGCTTTTACCGCGATGTGCGGTTGTTCCGTATTTATGAGGGCACAACCCAGATCCAGCAACTGGTGATCGCGCGCAACATGATTCGTGAGGCACAGGGCTAAACGCTGTTAGCTGGGCGTCGGCGCTATGGTGTGGGTGCCCCGTTTAGCGTGTGCAGGTTTCGATGAAATTGTGGGGCAGCCCAATGCCGTGTTCACGGTACAGGTCGACAACTGCGGTAAGTTTGGCCTGTGGCAGCCCCATTTGCACCAATGAACGCAGCAACCGGCGCAGGTCGGTTTCTGCCGCTTTGCTGCGGCTGAAGCGATAGCGGCTAAGCTCCCAGTCAACTACGGCAGTTTTGGGTGGTGTTGTCGATATATCCACAAAAACCTCTTTAGGATACAGATGCCCATGCTTGCGTCTTGCCTTATGCAAGGGCAACAGGGCATGGGCCACCGAAGCCAGTGCGGCGGATTGCTGATCAGGCGTAAGGTTGCCTTGTCGTATGGCGTTTTCCAGGCTGACATAACCGGCCAGGTCACGCGTGACCAACACGGCGTGCCATCCCTTTTCGTCGTGCCGCATATCGAAGAAGACGAGCTGGGCCGTTGGCACTCCGAGTGCCGCGCAACGCCGCATGTTTTTCCATTCGCGCAAAAGTGTAGGGCGCAGCAGGGGGTGGCTTAGGTCACGAAATAAGTGATTGCTTTGCCGCTTTACATAGTGCAGCGCGCCCGTATGTGGGTCAACAATGCGGTAGACGCCGCTAATGCCACCGCGTTGCTCGTTGGCGGGTTCGACGAGCTCGCCTGGTGCGGTCCACCAGAAATCGCTGGGGGTTACAGCGGAGCGTGGATTGGAGGTTGAATTCGGCATGAGTTGAGCTACTGCTGGCAATAATAGATGGGCCAAGTGTACGCGACAGCAATGAAGCGTCTCTGAGCTTCGTCCGTTTATTCGGACTCAGCCTTTTTCTGTGATGCGCTAGCCTCGAGGTCGTAGGCTTAATCGATGGGCTTAAATTTTTGTGAGCAATGCCTAAAATGCTGTCTGTAACAGCTTTGTACACACTAGCGCACAAGGTTGAAGCGCCATGCCTGCCTTACACATTAAAATTACGGGTTTACAGCCACATCCGCGGGATATTCGCCAATACGGGCGAAGCTATTTCCGAGGGTGGCCGGGATTTGCTACAACAATGTCTTTCTACGCATCACTTGCGCGCTTTTCGTCGCGTTTACGTCATAGCCGCTCTTCGCGCTCGCCGCGCCCGGCGCCGGTGGGCTCAAGCACAAGCCGCAAAATACATAGTCCGGGATTAGTGCTGTTTGCCTTGGCCATTGGGGCGTTTGCCATTGGCACAACTGAATTCGCCACCATGAGCCTGCTGCCCTATTTTGCACAGGATCTGGGTATTGATGCGCCTACGGCTGGTCACGTCATCAGCGCCTACGCCCTGGGCGTGGTCGTGGGCGCCCCTATTCTTACCGTGCTGGCTGCACGTCTGCCTCGGCGTACGCTGCTTATCTGGCTGATGGCCATGTTTGCGCTGTTCAATGGCCTGTGCGCCTTTGCGCCCACTTACGGCTGGATGCTGGTGCTGCGGTTTCTCAGTGGGCTACCGCATGGCGCTTACTTTGGCATTGCCTCGCTGGTGGCTGTTTCGCTGGTGCCCCTGAACCAACGCAATCGGGCAGTAGGGCGTATTTTCTTGGGTTTGACGGTTGCGACCGTGATTGGCGTTCCGTTTGCCAACTGGCTCGGGCATACGATAGGTTGGCGCTGGGGTTTTGGCCTGGTCGCGCTGGCTGGTGTACTTACCGTCATACTGGTAGCCTGGCTTGCGCCCGACACACCGGCCGAAAAGGGTGCAAGCCCCTGGCGTGAGCTTGGGGCATTGCGGCACGGGCAAGTTTGGCTAACCCTTGCCATTGGCGCCATCGGGTTTGGCGGGCTTTTCGCGGTGTACACCTACCTTGCCGACATACTACTCACGGTAACGCACGTCTCGCCGGCTGCTGTACCGCTTGTGCTGGCTGTGTTTGGCGTGGGCATGACGGTTGGCAATATCATCGTGCCCTGGTTTGCCGATCGCGCTCTTATGCCCACGGCGGCCGGGCTGTTGCTGTGGAGTGCAGTCATGCTTGGCCTGTTTGTGTTTGCAGCCGAAAATGTCTGGGCCTTGAGCGTCACCATATTTTTCATTGGCTTTGGGGGTGCGCTGGGTACCGTATTGCAAACTCGGCTGATGGATGTCGCCAAACACGCCCAGGGGCTGGCCGCAGCACTTAACCATTCTGCATTCAATTTTGCCAACGCGCTGGGCCCGTGGCTGGGCGGTCTGGCCATTGCTCACGGGATGGGCTGGACCTCGCCCGGCTGGGTGGGTAGCCTGTTGGCGTTGGGCGGGTTATTGCTTCTGTTGTTGTCAGTGTGGCTGGATAGGCGAGCCCGGCACTGTGCTTGAACAGATCGATATGCCGCATGGTGTTGGCGGGCTAGAGGCGGAGATGCCGATGTTTTCTACTGCGGGGCGAAGCCAGAGGCAAAGTGCGCACGTTTCGACACCCCAAAACCCGTTAAATAGTGCTTGCAGTATGCTCGCTGGTCTCGCCTGAGCAAAACATTCTAAATAGTGGTTGCAACGCGCTCGCCAGTCTTGCCCGGGCTAAGCTTCATCTTGCCATTTGATCTTCATATCGCGCACCAGGTCTTGCGCAACCCGCAAGACCTCTTGTTTTGGGGGATCGCCTTCGTTTTCCAGCAAGGCAAATAATGCATCTGTGGTACGGAGAATGGCGCGGATATTAGCCCAATGTGCCCGCTGGAGGTTAACGAACTCAGGATGGTTTGTGATGCTGGTGTCTTGATGCATGGGTGTGCCTCCCGTTTTATACCGTGCTGGTCACGGCCGGCTTATTCTGAACTGAGTCTTCAGCATGTTGATTTTGTTTGGCTTGCTGGCCATCGCGCTGGGTGTTCAGTATAGTTGCTGGGCCGTTCGGCGCCACCCAAGTGGCTGTTGGTGGGCCACAGCCTGCGGCAGCTTCAGAAACGACTCGATGGACCGGTTAAAGATCCTATGAACTCTATCGCACAGGCGCTGAAGAAGGCGCAAGATGAAGTTCTCCATATAAACCCCATTTCGCAGCCTGTTCCCGACGTTGATCTGGTTGCCGCCTATCGTGTGGTCGCAGATGCTTGCGCGTATCTTTTCAGTAGCTGCTGTGCTGTGCTGCTTCAGAAGACCGGTGCAAAAGTAGACCTGGCTGCCAACTTGGGCGGGACCGGTTTTGCTGGTGGCTTTTATGCTTGCACGAGATTACGGCGTCGGTTTAACTGTGCAAAGCCCATGAGGCGGAATTGTAAGTTTTATAAGTTGTTGTTTTTATTATGGTTTTATGTCGAATTGATTGGCTTAAACGCGCTGCAGGTACCTTTTTCTTACATCCTGAAAACCCCTAATCTGCGTACGATGTTAAGATAATCGCGGAAATCAGCACAGCAGTACGCACCCGAGCCAATGTTAATCTCAAGAAAACAACATACCCCATCTAAAATTTTTCGCCATATTTTGCTCCGTCGTTTTCGGAGCAAGGCCGCTGTCCATCTCGTTGCAGTCAGCTGTGCATTAGCCCCCTGCAGTGTTCTCGCCAACGAGTTGATCAACTCGCATAATGGCGTATTTTCCAGCAAATTTGAACTCAACCAGTGGCCAGATTATTCGACCCTGCCGTATGCGGCTGCCGAAAGGTTGAGCAAACAGCGGGTTCAAACATTGGCCGAAGAGGCCAGCAAGCGGGCACAAACCCAGTATTTGGCCAAAAAATTCGGCCAGCACGTAAAAATTGTGCGCCAGTACGTAGATTATGCCTGGGCTGAGGCAGCGAAGCGTGACGGCATCGAGCCCGAGCTCATTATCGCCATTATGCAAAAAGAAAGCTCATTGCGTCCGCGGGTTCAAAGTCGCTTTGGTGCACAGGGCTTGATGCAGGTTATTCGTAAATGGCACGGTGAGAAACTGCGGCCTTCAGAATCACTTTTCGACCCAGAGGTCAACATTCGGGTTGGCAGTGACATTCTTGAAGAGTACCTGGAACTGGCGGGTGGCAGCCTGCCTAAAGCCTTGAAAAAATACTCGGGCAATGCCCGCGGTTATTCAAATACCGTTCTTAAAGAGTCGCGTAAGCTCGCCCTCGTTGCCGAGCAAGCAGCCGGAGGCTAACCGACCTTTCGCCGGTGGTTTGCTGAGCCGGACGGCAGCACCCAGTGTTCTGGTTTACGTGCTGAGGCTACGCTAAGGTCTAATAACCACGCCGACGGGTATCGCACGACGTGGGTGGCTGTCGAAGCCTTGATAACGTTGGACGTTTACTTGGCGAAAAGCTGGCTCATGTCTTTGAACGCCTTGAACTCCAGGGCGTTACCACAGGGATCAAGCAGAAACATGGTAGCCTGTTCGCCCACTTGGCCTTTGAAACGCACGTACGGTTCGATCACAAACTGAGTGCCGAAAGACTTCAGGCGTTCTGCAAGTGCTTCCCATTGCTCCCACCCCAGAATAATTCCAAAATGTGGCACAGGCACGTCGTGCCCGTCTACAGGATTGGTATGCGCACCGTCTTGAGAAGCCGTTTTTGGGTGCTCATGGATGACCAACTGGTGGCCGTAAAAATTAAAATCGACCCATTGCGTGCTGGATCGCCCCTCTTCAAGCCCAAAAACCTCACCGTAAAAGCGACGGGCAGCAGGGAGGTCATAAACCGGAATTGCCAGGTGAAACGGGGACAGGCTCATAGAGGGGTCCTTATAAGTACAAGTGGGAAGGTCGGCGAGAACAGCGCTAGGTTCTCAGCTCAATAATTGTAGAAATTACTGCTGAATTTAGCGGCAAGATTATTCGCCCAGATTATTTGTTTGAATCCAGAATATTTTAAGCTTTAATGTGCTTTTTGTTTGTCTGAAGTCAGAATATTTAGGCACTAATTGTAGTTTCTGGCAGAGTAGAAACGCACTCAGGGTCGTAGCGTGCTTAGTAGACAACAGGTTGCGCACGACAGTCGCTTACTGACCAATGTTCGGAACGACATGCTCGTTTGGAGCAAGATGCGCCTACTGCGACGCCAAGAGCGTGGCGTAACAGCGGTCATGCCCGTCTTGGGCAATGCTGAATGCACAGGTCTTGCGTTGCTTACGCCTTTGCCTTGCACGTAGTGGGGCCTCACACACTCATGCCCGAAAGTCCCGCTACAACAAGCCGCACTGATTTCAAATGGTGGGCGGCCTGCAGTCTTTACCCAGGTTTTGCCGAATGATCGCCAGGTCGGCCTCATTCGTCAGACCGTCGTGGTTAAAGTCATACCAGCTTGAGTTTCCATTATTACGCGTGCTGAAGCGCTTCCAGTTTTCGATGTCGGTGTTGTCGACAACCAGATCCAGGTTGCCGTCGCCGGGGCATTCGATTTTGCTGTCTAGCAGCGTATTCATGCCTGATACCAAGGCTGCGTAATGCTTTTGCTGTTCTGCAGTCAGGGCCTTACGGGCAAGCAGGTTTCCGGGCGCATTATCAAGCTTGGGCAACGGTGAAGCTTCGTTGATCGCATATAGCTCGTCAGCGGGTTCAACTTGGCCACTGGCACAATTTAAGCGCTCAATTCTCACAAGTTTGTACTGCTCGTCGCGCAGCGCTCTCTGCGAGTGTGGAAAAACATCCACTGCGTCGCCGCCTTGCGATGTCAGATAGTCGTTCACGGCACAACAAGAAGTCAGCCCTGCACTGCCGGCCACGCCACCCGGACCGTACCAGGTTCCCCCCTGATCCTCGCATACGCCCTGTTGTGGAAACAGCTGCACGCATACGTTGGACGACGGAATGACGCAGGGCGGCGCTAGCTCAGCGTTGATGGACCCGATGTTGGTGCCTATTTCGGTGAAGTTAGTCTTGCGGATGCTGGCATGGCCAGGCTCGGTCAGATAGGGAAGTATTGGCTGAGCGTCCAGTCCACGGGCCTGTGGCACCTTCTGCTGAACGTCAATTCCAGCGATTTCGCCAAACAGGCTGAACATGTCAGCAGAGTTCACCATGTGCGGAACGTCGCGATTTGGCTCCTTGACCATTGGGCCCGCCACAATAAGTGGAACCCAGACACCAGTCTGGTAAGCGGAGCCTTTGGCACGTAGCAGGTTAAAGGGCGCCTTTACACTGGGGCCATAGGTGCCATTGTCAGCCATGATTACGACCACGGTATTGGTATCTTGTGGTCGGTAATCGAGGGTGCCGTCGGGCTTGCGCTTCGCCAGGCCGGCTTCAACCAGCAGGCGGCCGATTTCTTTATCCATCGCCTCGGTCATCTGGTTTGTGAGAATACGCTGCTCTGCAGTGCCTGTACACGTATAGGCGCCCGTTTCGGCGGCGTCGGTCGGAAGCAATGATACGGGTGGCGGTTGTAGCGGTGTGTGGATGGCTGAGTAACCAAGGCTGAGCATCCATGGCTGGCCTGGCGCCTGCTGGTTGATCCACTTGACTGCTCTATCGGTTTCTATGGTGCTACGGTAGCCGCGTCCACGCGCATCTGAGACGGGGATGGTTTCCACGCTGGCGTCTGGTCGATTGATAATTAATTGGCTGGTGTAGTAGCCGTTCTGTGTTTTGAAATCTAGATAGGCGGGCAGGGCGGTGTGACAAGACTGGCCTGGATCAAAAAGACCGCCTTGCTCGAGGCAAGTGCGCCCTGGTGTGGGATGGTTGGTGGTTGACATTGTCGTACACGTGCCGGTGGGCTGGTAGCAAGCCCCACTGTCTGCGCCATGGGCCGGATCATCCTTAGCGTTGGGAACAAAGCCGCAACCATAAACCTGATCCACCGGGCTGATGCCCCCTGCGGTTTTGTCGAT
Organism: Alcaligenaceae bacterium; assembly: GCA_013416395.1. Lineage (GTDB taxonomy): Bacteria > Pseudomonadota > Gammaproteobacteria > Burkholderiales > Burkholderiaceae_B > Allopusillimonas. The sequence goes on along the minus strand of JACCEP010000011.1, from coordinate 86,872 downwards.
AGGGTAAGGCCCGCCGTCCAGGTATCCTTCAAAATAGTCCCAGCCCAGCTCGTGCATAACACCGTTGCCAAGTGGGTTGTTTGCTGGGTTTAGATCCGAACCGGATAAGTGCATTTTGCCAATGACGGCATTGGCGTATCCCTTTTCCTTTAAAAGCTTTGGCGTCGTGATTTCGTAGGGGGATACCTGAGAATTGGCGAGATCAAGCGCAACCACTGCGTTTAGAACGTCAGTGCGAAAGGGATAGCGCCCCTGGAAAAACGTGGCACGGCCAGGTGAACATGTTGGCATAGCCCACGCATTTCTGAAACGTACGCCCGCATGGGCGATGGCGTCAATGTTTGGCGTTTGGGCTGGCGTTAACCCGCCATAGCCGAACACGGGTAGCTGATCGACGCCAAGATCGTCCAGCACAATAAACAAAATGTTGGGGCTTTGTTGTACGGGTGTCTCGCTGGAGGCGACGTTGTCGCCGCTATGGCACGATGCCAGCGTTATTGAGACCAGTGTGGCAAAAAGCAGGCGTGAGAGCGTTTTGTTCAAGGCAGTCTCCGAAGATCGGCACGATAAGCCCGTAAAGGTATTTGAGCTTTGTTGTTATGGCTGATCACCCGCTTTTCGCGCGTCGATTTTTTGTACTTGTAAGTGTTGGCGAAAATCGTAACATAAATTTATTTGACTGACATCAAGATTGTTGATGGCATGGCGCACAGTCATGTGGCTTGACCATATACGCCCCCATTTTGATGGCATTCCTTTGGATATAGTCAAATTGCCATGTATCGGTCTTTGAGTAGCGGCGTTGACTATCTAAACTCGAACCGTCTTGGGTTAACTCAAGATGCGAGGCATGCGCAGTGAAACCTCCGCTTCTACTCTTCATGCGCCGCACTGCGTAGCGCGGGAAAATCAACGTCGCGATGCCGGACGAAGACGACGCTGCTCAGCGGAAAGGGGTGATCCAGCGTGAGATCTATCACGCGACCAAGCCTTTCGTAGTGCGTGACTGCGCTACTCGGGGCCAAGGTTAGCAGCCCTGAATTGGCTGCAATGCAGAGGCTGGCGTGGAACGAGAACGACTCGATGTATGGCATCGGCGCGATCAGGCCCGCAGCAAGAAAGTGCTGTTCAAATGTACGGCGCGTTCGGGTCGCCGGCCCCGACCGACCCATCTGGCCGGTCTATGCGGAGAGTGAGGCCTACATGCACTTTGCAGATAAACCAGTTTGAGATTTTGACCCATTGCCCGGCATGTTCGAGATGCAGGAAGAACTGGTGTCACGTCGGCGCCAGGCTGGCCAGCAATGGTTTTTAAACGTCGGGGTCTCGGCACCCGTGATGCCACCCGCTGGCGACCTATCCTTTGTCGGGTTTAATGACGCCGTGTTACAGAATCTATTGGCTTGCGATCTTGAAAAACGTGTACAGGTAGTACACGAACCAGCCTTTACTAAACGGTTTCCCCTCGAACGTCCTGCACGGGTGACCATCTATACCCGTGATGGGCGGGAGCATGTCAATGAGCGCAGTTTTCGACGTGGCGACCCGGAATCACCTTGGTCGTGGGAGGAGCTGCAAGCGCGTTTCATCAGTATTGCGAGTCTTGCACAATTATCGGACAGCAGCTCAGCTGAAGTCGTGTCCTGGTGTTTTGATTTGGCTTCCCGTGGCGCGACTTCCCCGATTGACCCGGTTCTGCCATTTGCTTCGAGCCTGCCTAGTATTTGAGTTTCGATAATTGAGCCCGTTTCTCTCGTTAACGATTACTCGGTGTGTTTTATGGCTCTAAGCAACTAGCGAGAGAAGATCACTTGTTTTTCGATTTAAATAGATGCGGCCATCCTGTCACGACCATATCTAGGCTATTCGATCCTCAGGCTTAAAGACACCAAGTCTGACATCGCGGGCGTCAGCTATGCCCATAAGCCAGTCTGAAATAATCTAGCAAAGGCATTCAATCATCTTGAGTGTGACAAAAACGAGCGCAGACACAAAGGTCTGCGACAGGCCGCCCGAACCGCAATTGCCGCCAATGAACGTTGAAGGGCCCGAGCCGCCATCCTGACGCGATCAGCAAAGAAAATATACTTTCCAAATTTTTGACTGTGTTAAATTACGTATATACAATAAATAGTGAAAATTACCTACGATCTGGTTAAGCGTGCCGCTACTTTGAAGGCGCGCGGGTTGGATATGCATCGCGCATCAGAGGTTTCTCGGGCTTGAATTTTACGTTGCAACACGAACGCATATCGTATTCCGAGCCGCGCTTTATCACTATCGGTGTCTTGGACGAGCGTATGGTCGTTCTTGTCTGGACACCGCGCGGCGAAGCCCGCCGCATTATCAGCATGAGGAAAACAAATGACCGCGAACAAGCGAAATACGCGCGGTACTTGGGTCGATCCGGATGACGCACCTGAGTTAACCGACGACTTTTTCAAAAAGGCCGATTTGTACGAAGACGACAAGCTGGTCAGGCCCGGCCGCCCGAAATCAAATAACCCAAAAGTGGCTATCAGCTTGCGCTTGCCGCCTGATGTATTGGCACGGTGGAAGTCTACGGGAGCAGGCTGGCAGACGCGTATGGTGGAGATGTTGCAGTGTCACGCACCGAAGGTTTAGAGTCCGCCGCGTTATGGGCAAGAAAGCCGTTGAGTCTGGAATTGGCTTTGCCAACCCAGAGGGCTCCCTTGAAGGAAAGCATAAGGCCGCACTGACCAAGCTGGTGTCCAGGCCCGACGGTAATGTGGGGTACAGCGATGTGTCACGATTGACGATGCGGTTGCGGGGGCGCGTGGCAAGTTCTAAAAACCAATCAAAATACCAACTACCGTGCGTATTCACGCAGACGTGCTGACTAGGCTGCGCTCGCACAGCGAAGGTGATCAGTTTCGCTTTGGTGTGATCGTGCGGCAAAAAATGCCGGCGTCGGTCAAATAACGTTTCGAGCGTGCTGACGAGCGATCTCATCCAGCACGCTAACGAGCGCTGCGTGTATTGGCGGGTCGCTTGCAAGGTGGCCGGCATTAACGCATATTTGCTTAATGTTGGGCATATGCGTTTTGAGCCAGGCTAGGTTGGCGAGAGGGCAAACCGGGTCTCTTTTGCCGTGCACAGCGGTGCCGACAATGCCATGAGCGTGGGCTTGCGCTGCCAGTTGGGCTAAGCGTCCACCACGCAAACCACATGCATTCCACAAATAATGCACCTGTATCAGGTATTTTGCTGTCTGGCGGCGTTGCTGCAGCGTGTTTTGCTGGCGGGTTCGGCTACTCATGTGGCGATTGCATCGTGCCAGCATCGCTCTTTCAAGTGCACTATATGCCTGCGCGATCCGCCGCGCGCGTGGGCCACCTTGTAGAAGGCGGGTGTACATGGCTGACACCATTGTGTCAGGGCCATCAGCACCGGAGGCACGATACAGATCAAGCCAGGCCCGTGGAGCCCGAGTGCGTGACGTACTGAGTAAACCGCGAACTTCCCGACCACTTGCCAGAAAGGTGCCGCGAAGTATCAGCCCCAAGACGGCCTCAGGATAGCTTCCTGAGTAGGCAATGGCGAGCGTCGCACCCCACGAGCCTCCCAATACATACCATCTTGAAATCCCCAGATGCGTACGCACGGCTTCAACGTCGCGCAAAAGCCACGACGTACTATTTCGGGCGATACGACCTGAAGGGGTGGAGCGTCCACTTCCGCGCTGATCAATCAGTACAACAAAAAATCGCGACAAATCGAATGGTCGCAGCATCGACGCATTGCTTCCCGACCCTGGGCCGCCATGGAAAGAGACGATGGGAATGCCGTCGGCCGAACCCGCTGTGCTGATGTGGATTCGATGCCCATGCCCAGCGGACAGGGTGTGGTGCATAACAGTCATGTAGAGCCCGCCTGATTAACGCAGAAGATGCGATTCATACACGTATACCCTAAGCTAACGAAACGGAGCGTGCAGCGATTATGACGAAACCGAGGTAATTTCCGAAACATATTGCTATGTATTTGGCCTGCAGATTGCATCGGTGCTTATTTTTATGAAGTGTCCAAGTTTTAGATCTTGAACTGCACTGGCAGAAGCCGTAGACTCTGGATAGCAGATGTGTTGTGAGGTGTGTTGTGGTGCGCAACGAATGCTACTAAGTACACGTATTATTACATTATCACAGGAGAGACATCATGACTTGGAGTACTCCCGCTTACACCGACATTCGCTTCGGTTTTGAAATCACTATGTATATTGCAAATCGATAGATTTTGCTGATTTCGCGATAATTTTACGGGGAAAAGCGGCGGAATTTATATTCCGCCGCGTCACATATGAAGCTGAAAATATTAGGTTCAGCCGCTGGCGGTGGCTTTCCTCAGTGGAACTGTAACTGTCCAAACTGCGATGGCATTCGGCGCGGCACGATTAAAGCCCAGGCGCGAACACAGTCGTCTCTTGCCATTAGTGTCGATGGCGACGACTGGCTATTGATTAATGCGTCACCCGATATACTCGCTCAAATTCGCAATAACCCATCTTTACAGCCCGCAAGAACGGTGCGCGATACAGGCATTGCCGCCGTTTTAGTGACGGATGCACAGATTGATCATGTTACCGGGCTATTGATGCTGCGAGAACGCAGTACACCTTTGCCGCTTTACACAACCGAATCGGTGTTTCGTGATTTATCGACCGGTTTCCCGATAACGTCAATATTGTCGCATTATTGCGGGGTTAGGCATCACCCCATACCGCTTGACGGTAGCGCCATGCAAATTGATATTTTGCCAGGCGTGTCGATCACGGCAATTCCGCTGCGAAGCAAGGCACCTCCGTATTCGCCCAATCGTCAGGCCCCGACGCCAGGCGACAACATCGGCCTGTTTATCAAGAACACGCAAAGTGACGCATCGGTATTTTATGCACCGGGGCTTGGGCAGCCTGAGCCTCATGTTATTGCAGCGATGAATCGTGCAAGCACGGTGCTGGTTGATGGCACGCTTTGGCATGATGATGAAATGATACAGCTGGGGCTTTCTGCCAAAACATCTCAAGACATGGGACACCTGGCTTTGCACGGTGCGGGCGGCATGATTGATGTGTTAAACGGGCTGGACACCCGCTCACCTCCGACCCGCAAAGTGCTGGTTCATATTAACAACACCAACCCGGTACTGCGTGAAGATTCCGTCGAGCGAGCCAGCCTTGTTGCTAACGGAATTGAAGTGGCTACCGATGGTATGACGTTTGAGCTATAACACGATGACAACGATGAGCTCTGCCTGGACCCCGATTGAATTTGAAACGAAACTTCGCGCACTCGAAGTCTATTATCACATTCATCATCCGTTCAATATTCGCATGAACAGTGGTGGCTGCACGCCCGAACAAATTCGTGGATGGGTCGCTAACCGCTTTTACTATCAGATCAATATTCCACTCAAAGATGCGGCAATTCTGTCCAATTGTGATGACAGAGAAACGCGTCGGCGCTGGGTGCTGCGGCTTCTGGATCATGATGGCTGGCAAGATAACCCAGGCGGTATCGAGGCCTGGAGCCGCCTCGGTGAGGCAACAGGGCTGTCACGGGATGAAATCTGGTCGCTCGAACATGTTGCGCCCGGTGTGCGTTTTGCCGTTGATGCTTATGTGAATTTTGCCAGGCGGGCGTCGTGGCAAGAAGCCGTTTGCTCGTCGTTGACAGAAATGTTTGCGCCGCAGATCCATAAAGACCGGCTCACGACATGGCCTGATCACTACAACTGGATCGAGCCTGAAGGATTGCATTACTTTCGTTCTCGTATACCTTTGGCTGAGCGCGACGTCGAGCATGGACTAGAGGTTACGCTAACCCACTTTAAAACACGCGACGACCAAGAACGAGCACTTCAAATTTTGCGGTTCAAACTCGACATACTGTGGTCTATGCTGGATGCTATCGAAAGGAAGTTTCCATAAATGCCAACATCCGAACAGGGCGCTGAAATATTGCGTATGAATGCTACGTTTAGGCTACAGTGGGAAGAAACGCAGCAAGGTTATGTACTTCTTTACCCCGAGGGCATGGTGAAGCTCAATCAAAGCGCTTCAGAAATCCTCAAACTGTGTGACGGTACGCGAACTCTGGAAAAACTTGTCGCAGATCTGGAAGCTGCGTTCGAAACTACAGGTCTTGGCGCGGAAGTTGCAACGTTTGTCGAACATGCAAAAGGGCGTGGCTGGATTATCACCTGAAGCGCATCTGCGGGAGACACAGGATGCAAAGCAGACCCGAAAACAATAACGGTGTTCAGCCGCCATACTGGCTACTGGCTGAACTAACTTATCGTTGCCCGCTTCACTGTGTTTTTTGCTACAACCCGGTTGAATACAGTGGCGTAGGCCCTGAACTGACTACAGAGCAGTGGTTTAAGGTGCTCGATGAAGCGCGTGCGTTGGGTGCTGTTCAACTTGGCTTGTCGGGTGGAGAGCCTCTGGTACGCGATGATCTGGAAGTTATTGTGGCGCATGCGCGCAAGCTGGGTTTTTACACCAATTTGCTCACTTCAGGCGTTGGTTTGACCGAAAAGCGCCTAACTGATCTGAAGCGTGCTGGCCTCGACCACATTCAATTGTCATTTCAAGACTCTACACGCGAACTTAACGATTTTTTGTCTAGTACGAAAACATTCGAGCTAAAGAAAAAAGTCGCCAAGATGATCAAAGATCATGACTACCCCATGGTATTGAATTGCGTGCTGCATCGTCTGAATCTGCCGCATATCGGCCAAATCATCGACATGGCAGTTGAGATGAAGGCAGATTACCTTGAGCTCGCCAATACCCAGTATTATGGCTGGGCGTTGCGAAATAGAGCAGCGCTGCTGCCCTCGGCAGAGCAGCTGAAAGAGGCCGAAGCAACGGTTCAGCAAAGGCGTGCCGAAATTGGTGACGCTTGTAAGATACTTTTCGTTGTCCCTGACTATTTTGAAACGCGTCCCAAACCCTGTATGAGCGGATGGGGGGCGATATTTCTGGTTATTGCGGCAGACGGCGCTGCACTGCCGTGCCACGCCGCCCGCGAATTGCCGGGTCTTACGTTTCCCAATGCGGCGACAGATGGCATAGAGCACATCTGGTATGAAAGCCAGGCGTTTAATGCGTATCGAGGCGACGACTGGATGAAAGAGCCTTGCAGAAGCTGTGACGAGCGTCACAAAGACTTTGGAGGTTGCCGATGTCAGGCTTATCTTTTGACGGGTGACGCCACCAACGCGGACCCTGTATGCAGTTTGTCACCGCATCATCACGTCATCACGCAAGCGGTAGAAGACGCGCAAAAGCCAGCAGTGCGAAAGCAGGTTATGCAGTTTCGAACCAACCCGTCTTCAAGTCCGAAAGTCTGATAAACCAGTATCCACCCAATGACGCGAACAATCTAACATTTTGAACGACTTGAGTAACCCGAACAACTTAAGTGATCGTAGTAACCGCAATTACTGTGTTAACCGTAACCGCAGTAGGTGTAGTAATTATAGTGGCCGCAGCAGCCGCTGAGACTGCAGTAACGGTAGTAATCCTGACAGCGCCTTTAACCCTTTAACCTCTTTAACCGCTTTAATTCCATAACTCCCGTAACTCCGATAAACCGATAAATCCAATAGACCGATAATTCCGATCAATCCTATAAATCCTATAAATCCGATAAACCGATAACCCCTTAACCTGATAACGCCAACAACTCTGGCTAGATATAAATGCGCCCAAGACGCATCTGATTGTCTGTTACGCATAAAAGCGGAGACGACCATAGGCTGTTTAGCCTAGGGCCGCAATTCTTATTTTTTATCCATAAAAACTTTAATCGTCATTGATCAGGCAGTTGTATTCAAATAGTTTTAATCGCAGTAGTATTTGGATGCGTTCCTACTTACGTGGAAGGCACATAAAATAAGCTAACTGGAGACATAAAATGAATGCGAAGATACGCGTTTCCCCTATTGCTGTGGGTATGGTCTGCTTTGCTCTGGCCTATGGGGTTCATGCCGCAGAGAATAACGTAAATAAGCTGTTAAATATGGAAGTAACAGGCACTTCACTCGACCTCGAGAGTGTGCCTCAAACAGGTGCTAAACAAGAAGCGTTGGCCCGCAATTTAGAACACGTAAAATTGCCTGATGGTTTTAAAATCAGTCTGTACGCGGTAGTACCTGATGCACGTCATATGGCTGTTGGCCCTTCTACTGGGGTTGTTTTTGTTGGTACACGCAAGACAAAAATGTGGGCGGTTACTGATAGCGCAAAAACTCGGGTTGCAGACTCTGTAACGCGCTTTGCACCCTCGGTCACCATGAAAGTTCCTAACGGTGTCTGCTTTTCGCGCGACGGCATTTTGTACAGTGTTGAGCATAATCGGGTCATGGCGTACCCTGCGGCTGAGTTCTTCTATGGCGGGCCAGACGTTGCTGCCGACGTTGTTGTGCCTCAGGGTGAGCTTATTCCTGTAGCAGAAGAAAGCTTTAATCACGGCGCGCGTACTTGTCGTATTGGCCCAGACAACAAGCTTTACATCACCATGGGCAATCCTTTTAATGTACCGCCCAAAGAAAAAATCGAGGTGTACAACAAGTACGGCATGATGGGTATTCTCCGTATGGATAGGGACGGCAAAAATCGCGAAGTATATGCGTACGGCGTTCGTAATTCCGTTGGCCAAGATTTCAACCCAAAAGACGGTACGTTATGGTTTACCGACAACCAGGTTGACGGGATGGGCGATGACACCCCTCCGGGCGAACTTAACCGGGCTACAAAAATGGGCCAGAACTTCGGCTTTCCGTATTACGGCGGTGGGGATGTTCGCACAGTCGAATACAAAGACGCAGAACCGCCAGCAGATGTTGTGTTCCCACAGGTTGAGATGGCCCCCCATGCGGCAGATCTTGGCATGACGTTTTACACGGGGAAAATGTTTCCGGCAAAATATCAGGGTGGCATTTTTGTGGCTGAGCACGGGTCATGGAATCGCACCACGCCTATAGGCGCCCGAATCATGTTCACCAATCTGAAGGAAGATGGTACGGCTGACAAGACCGAAGTGTTCGCCGATGGCTGGCTGACATCCAATAACGAATATTTGGGCCGCCCTGTTGATGTAGCGATGCTGCCCGACGGATCGTTGCTGGTGTCTGACGACTATGCCGGCGCAATCTATAGAATCTCATATGAAGGTAAGTAGGCCAGTCTTTCAGGGGTTGGCGCTTGTTGCGCTGGCCCTGGGCACGTTAGGCACGGCAGCATCAGCTGCCGCTGCTGATGTGGCCGCAGGGCGCGCAAAATCAGTGCAGTGCGCCGTATGCCATGGGCCCAAGGGCATCGCAACCTTGCCGGAAGCCCCTAACCTTGCAGGCCAGAATGAAATCTATCTGGTTAAAGCGTTAAACGATTTTAAATCTGGGGTGCGTACCAACGAGATGATGACCATGATGGTGGCTAATTTATCAGAGGCTGATATCGAGAATTTGGCCGCGTATTATCAAAGTATTGAAATCGTGGTTAAAGAGCCTGATTAATAAATAAAACTGAAGAGCATAATCGTCTGCAACTACCGAGGTTTTCTCGGTAGTTGCAGATGCGCTTGGCGTTGTTTGCTGGCAGGTGTTTGGCAGATGCACGCTGGTGTCCAGAGCCGGCGGGTTTGGCCGTTGATGCGCCTGGTGCTGACGATGCCGTGCGCTGCTGGCCCTTGGATACGGCCACTTGCCGTGAGCATCAAGGCTGGCAGGCAAGGCCCTGCTGCAAGATCAAATCGAAACTACGTTAGATAAGCAGCGCTCAGCGATGAATCCACTCCTGGACGTCAGGCCCACCATAAGATTCGATAATGTCGATATCAGCACCCAGTTGAGCAAAAAGCTGCGTAACCTCGAGGTTATCTTCTTCGGCAGCGACAACAACGGCGCGGTTATCTTTTGCACGGTAATTGGCACCTTCGTTCACCAAGTATTGCACTACCGGCAAATGATTGACCGCCGCTGCATACCAGAGTGCCTCATCTTTTTCTTCTTGGCTTCTTCCATGGTCAACGAGGTGCTGAACAACAGCAAGATGCCCTTGATCCGCACCAATATTTAATGCCACGTTTTGTTTGGTCGCGCCAGACTGCAAGCAGCGTGCCACCGCGTTCAGGTTTCCACTTTTGGCCGCAGTCAAGAGTTCTTCATCAGTGTCTGTAATATTCATTTTTTTGTGTCCTATATTCAAGTTTATTGGCCTGAGAGTTCATGGTGTGAAGCCAGGGCCTGGCCCCTCAAGGGCTGCTTTGAAAATCAGGTTTATTCGAGGCTGCGCGCAAAAAGCCCACGCGACTTAACGGCACCCAAAACCTCAATGCCGCAGACCAAGCCAGATGGGTGTCCAACCGTCGGGGGGCAGTTAACGATCGTGGGCTGGTGCTACCAAATAGGTAGCGTGCCCGATAAAACCTCACATACGACCAAAGCAAAAGGGGTTACGTTTTCACGTAACCCCTTGGTATTCTTGGTGGCGCATCCCTGATTCGAACAGGGGACCTGCGGATTATGATTCCGTACCATGGCGTTGCATTGTATACGCTTTATATTAGCAATCAACGGGTTAGCCTGTTTTGATTTCGCTATAGAGGTGCATTGTTTCGCTATGCTGTCGACTCAAGGCACATACCAAAGCTGGATACCTCGCCTTAATTGAACCAGGCAGAGTTGGCAAAAATGGTCGCAAGTTTGCCGAAGGGGGACTCGTGGCCTTGGCCGACACACTCATGCCGGAGATCACAGCGAAGGACATATGGGGTGTTTACAACAGCTTGCTGACGCGCTGGCGTCGTCACGTAGACCGGAAAACTGATCAAATCCTTCCGCGTCGCTTGATGTCTGTCTTATTCGATGTGGATTAACTCAGACTGGATATTGTTATGCTTGTTAGTAAAATAAATAGCAAAAATTTAACTAACGGTTCTCGTTGGTTAAGCAGCCTTAACTAAGGATCGTGATGCAAAGAACTCGACAGGAACCGCCCGTTGGAAACGTGGCTGCCACGCGCCTGGGACGTTATGTTTCGACGGTGGCATTCGACGAAACCGTCAATGCCTACGTTCCTTCGCCGCTACCTCCGGTGCCGCCACGGGTGCTCTCTGACAGGTTATTGCAATACTTGAGTGAAGCAGACCGGGCCATCGGACGATTGGATGGTGTGGCCATGCTTCTGCCCGACAAAGCGCTGTTTCTGTACATGTATGTTCGCAAAGAAGCCGTGTTTTCATCGCAGATTGAAGGGACGCAATCAACCCTGGATGACTTACTGCGCTTTGAAAATAATGCGCTGCCCGGCCAACCTCTTGATGATATCACCGAGGTTTCAAGTTATGTTGATGCGATGATGTACGGTCTCAATAGTCTTCGTGACCCGCAGGGCTTACCGCTTAGTTTGCGGCTGATTCGGGAAATGCACACCCGTTTGCTCCAGAAAGGGCGCGGAGCTAATAAGAACCCTGGAGAGTTCAGACGTTCCCAGAACTGGCTTGGCGGCACTCGTCCGGGGAATGCAGAGTTTGTACCGCCCCCCGTCAATGAAATGCACGTTTGTTTGGACGATTTTGAGCGTTTTTTGCATGATGAAACACAGCCTATCGTTCCGCTTGTCAAGGCAGCGCTGCTCCATGTGCAGTTTGAAACAATCCATCCATTTCTTGATGGAAACGGCCGTCTTGGTCGCTTATTGATAGCGCTTTTTTTGGTGGAAAAAAAAGTACTCAATGAACCCTTGCTTTACCTTAGTTTGTATCTGAAAACGCATCGCACCGCCTACTATCAACACCTTCAGAATGTCCGGCTGAAAGGAGATTGGGAAACATGGCTTGAGTTCTTTCTTGAAGGCGTTGCCATAACAGCCAATAACGCCTACGACAGCGCTATTCGCATCATCAGCCTGTTTCGGACTGATCGGGAGAGAATTGTTGCTGCCAGCGATCAGACAAGCTCCATCATACGTATGCATGAGCTGATGCAAAGCCATCCTTTTCTGAACGCTTCACAGGCCAGGGAAAAAAGTGGTTTAAGTGCGCCCACCGTGAATAAAGCTTTTGAAATATTGGAAAGACTGGGCATTGTCCAGGAAGTTACTGGCAAACAGCGTGGGCGTGTTTTTGCCTATCAGTCATTTCTTGATATCTTGGATGAAGGCACGAGTGTTAGCACATAGAGAATGGGTCGTTGGGTACTTGGCTGTTCAGATTTATCGCGTTTCTGTGCATATACCATGAGTCGTCTAAGGTAAGCTGACTTAATGACGGAGTGTGAAATTGCATTGCATCGTTCCATGAAACGAATCTTGTTGGGTAACAATGTTATCTATATGCCAACAAAACAAAAAATGGCCATCATGGCCTAGCTTCTACTGACGATCGTTAAAATGGGGGGCTACCAATCGACCTGGTAGGTTTTGCCATCAGACGCAGTTGTTGCATTTTTTGCAACAACTGAACCCCGCTCCAGTTCCGCCTCTTTGAACACGTTACGGATATGGCGCGAGATTACTGATTTATCACGATCAAATAAAGCCGCCATCTGATCAAGGCTAAGCCAGGCTGTATCTTGGTCTACAGTCACTTCCAATTGTGCATTGCCGTCCTCGCTGACAAAGATTTGGATTTGTTGTGCAGTCATTTGCCTTCCAAAGGTATTAAGTGGTCAGTACGCATTTGAAATGGCCTTAGAAGATGTATTTTCCGCGTTTTCGAAGATATCCAGTGCCGGCAGTAACAGAACAATTCTCTTTGTTTCGAGCTTACTGCGATCACACCAGGAACAATCCTAGTGGGTACTTAAGATTGTGCATCATATTACCTAGCAGTCCCCTTTAATGGGGAAGAACCAAGAGCCGAAACAGAAAAGGGCTTAGCGAGTGATCGCTAAGCCCTTGATATTCTTTGGTGGCGCATCCCTGATTCGAACAGGGGACCTGCGGATTATGATTCCGTCGCTCTAACCGGCTGAGCTAATGCGCCAAAGAGCAGCACTTTAACATGGATTTTTATGTTTGTGCAAATGAGGGTTCTATCTGCCACCAGAAGCCACCAGAATAGTTCTAACGGCCTACCGGTTTTGAGCGAAAAGCCCCACCTTTACATCGTGAATGGCCACTGCGTAGGCAGCCATAAATCAAAAGGCCCCGCCTTTTGGCGGGGCCTTACTGCTGCTGTGAGCAGTAGACGCTACACATTGAGTGTGCGTCGAAGGCTTTTAGAGAAAAAGCCGAGCTGTCAGTGACAGCAAGTCCAGATTACTCAGATAATGGTGCATATAATATTAGGGCAAACCCTATAAATTGTGTGCTGAATTTACGTCCATCCAGGACGCTGGCGCGAACTCATCACACGGCATCCAGCAGCAACATCATCAGTCTGCTCCAGCGCGGTTTGCCTCCGTGGCGTCGGAGGGCAGGGCGCTCTCTGTATTGCCCGACAGTGCTGCGCTAAGGCTGTACAGCGGTGCAAAAGAGTCTGCCTGCGCCATGGGCCACGCCGTACGGAAAATACGCATGCGATACGTGCCCTCGAGCAATTCGCCTTTGTCGAGATCGGGGTACAGCACTGACAGAACGCGAACCTCACCGGTGGAAATTCGGCGGGCAATATGATGGGGGCGTAACTCACTTGGATGGCGTAGACCCGCAGCCCCTAAAAGCTCAGCCAGGGCCGCCAGCGTATTACGATGGAAACCTTCGACGCGCTGCGATTTGTCGCCCACCACCAGGGCCGCCTGACGTTTTGGATCTTGGGTGGTGACGCCTGTAGGGCATTTGCCGGTATGGCACACTTGGGCCTGGATACAGCCTATGGCAAACATGAAACCGCGAGCGCTGTTGCACCAGTCGGCACCCAGCGCCATGGTGCGTGCCATGTCAAAGGCGCTGATAATTTTTCCGGATGCACCCAGCTTAATGCGGTCGCGCAACCCTATGCCCACCAGCGTGTTGTGTACCAGACGTAACGCCTCACGCAAGGGTGTTCCAACATGATCCACAAACTCGATGGGTGCAGCGCCGGTGCCACCTTCTGCGCCGTCCACAACAATAAAGTCGGGGGTGATTCCCGTTTTTAGCATGGCTTTGGCGATGGCAAACCATTCCCAGGGGTGGCCAATACAGAGTTTGAACCCAATGGGCTTCCCGCCAGACAAAGAACGCAGCTTGACGATAAAGTGCATCAGCTCTATGGGGGTCGTAAATTCGCTGTGCTGCGCCGGTGAGTTACAGTCTTGCCACGCCGGGACCCCTCGGGCGGCCGCGATCTCAGTCGTAACCTTGGCGCCTGGCAGTATGCCGCCGTGTCCGGGTTTGGCTCCCTGTGACAGCTTTATTTCTATCATCTGTACATTTTCGCGACAGGCGTTTTCGGCAAACCTTTCTTCTGAAAAACGGCCCTGGCTGTCATTACAGCCAAAATACCCCGAGCCTATGTTCCAGATGAGAGGCCCTTTGTGTTCAAGATGGTAGCTGCTGATTCCGCCTTCACCCGTATCATGAGCGAAGTTGCCCAAGGCCGCACCTTTGTTAAGCGCCAGCACGGCATTGGCCGATAAGGCGCCAAAGCTCATCGCCGAAATATTGAGTACCGATAGCGAAACAGGCTGGGTGCAGTCTGGACCACCGACCGTGATGCGAAAATCGCTAGACTCGGGGTGTACAGGCTCCATGGAGTGGTTTATCCACTCATAGTCACTGCGGTAAACGTCGCGTTGCGTACCAAAAGGGCGCTTGTCCACCTGTCTTTTTGCGCGCTGGTAAACGAGCGAACGATCCACTCTTGAAAAAGGCTGGGAAGTGGTGTCATCTTCAAAAAAATACTGGCGTATTTCAGGCCGTATATATTCAAAGAGAAACCTGAGGTTGCCGATTACGGGGTAGTTACGACGAATGGCATGACTGGTTTGGTGGAGATCTACATAGCCAAGCACTGACAGCGCTGCAAATATGAAGGCGGCGATCATCCACCAGCCATTGATAAATAACGCCAGCAGCAGGCATACGCCGGTGGCGATAATTACGGCATAAAATGCTGTGTGGCGCGTTAATACTTGATGCATACAGTCTCCCTTGTTTCGCTATGTTTCAACATCATAGATGATCGTCGAGTAAAATCAGCGCTGTTCAGGCAGTTAGTTGAAGGTTGCTTGATTAGTTAAGGAGCTACTCTTGAGCCATCCAGTAAAAATTCAGGTAGGCGACTGGGCCGCCTGCCGTGACCATGCCATGGTCATCCGGCACGAAGTATTCGTACAAGAACAAAAGGTGCCGCTTGAACTTGAACTTGACCACCAAGATGAAAATTGCATCCACGCCGTAGCGTATAACAGCCAAGGCGAGGCGATAGGCACTGGGCGTCTGCTGCCCGATGGGCATATTGGCCGCATCGCCGTCAAGGCAAAATGCCGGGGCATGGGAATAGGGTCTAAATTGCTTGACGCGCTCATGAACGAAGCCCGGCGGCGGCACCACATGGAAGTGGTGCTTTCTGCACAAACCCATGCCCTCAAGTTTTATGCACGCCGTGGTTTTGTGGCTGAGGGCATCACCTACATGGATGCTGGTATCGAGCACGTTACCATGAGGCACCCGCTCACAGCTTGAGCGAAAACCAATTTAATCTGACTTGGCGTGATGCGACAATTGAGTCACGCACTAACGCTTGACCAGTCAGTCTGCCAAGGTGGTTGCGTTCGGAAGACCGGCATACCATGCGCTCAAAGCGTCTTTGTCAGGTGCCAACTCACTTGCCATGCCGCCCGTAAATTCACGCCAGGCATCAAGGTATTTATGGTCAACCACTGTCAGGACAGGCAGCCCCATGGCCATCAGTTCGAGCAGTTCTTCAGCAAACCCACTGCCTTCTGCCTCCATTCTGCCAAAGCGATTAACTACCGTAAGATCCGGTTGATCGGCACAGGCGCGGCGCAAGATAATACTGGCGTCTGACAGGGCGGCGGAGTCAAGACAGCAGCCACGTGCATCGTTACCACGATGCTGCGATATCTTCAGACGCTCGCCAGTGGAAATGTCGATAATGCTCATATCGCGTGTGCTGGCAGGTGGGCGCAATGTGGTGACCTGTGCCACACCACGTACCTTCAGACCTGCTTTTTTCATTGATAAGGCAAACTGCAAGAGAACGTCATCGGCATTGTCGCTGCTCTCATGCATGATGGCTGCGACGGGTAGGGGTTGCTCTGCGTCAGTCATGGCTGGTCTCGATCATGGTTTGTGACGCCGTTGGTCCGTAATGCGTCAGGTTCTTGAATGGCGGGTGTCATGGTACAGCTTCTGCAGTTAGGCAGACCTTCGGGCAGGTATAACGGTAATTTTTGGCTTCCACGAAAGCAACGCCCATTGCATGGGTGCAACGCCGCTTTGCGCGCGTTCAGGGTTGTCGTTGTACCAGGCGTGCAATGTGGCAAGTTCAGGCGGTGTCAGCTCACCAACCGACCCGGCGACTTTTTCCGCAAAGCCTGTAAAGTCTTTGGCGCCAGCCAGACGGCTCGGCGTCTCAATGTAGCTAAGAGTGGGGTGTATGCCCATGGCATACAGAATATTGACGACGTAGATATAGTCGGGCACCGCTGCGTGAACGCGGCCCAGTAAAGAAGCAATTTGCGCGTCAATGAAATGACCACCCACGATATGCGTCATGTACACACGCTTACGCGCATGTTTATTGAGTTTTTCTATAGCCAAAGCCAGATCATTGACCATGGACGAGCGTGAGGCTACCGCAATATCGCATACAGGCACGCCCGACCAGTCGCTGTCCCAGGACAAGTGCAAGGCGGTGACGTTGGTTAATTTTTGATCAGCAGCGCTTTCCACAAGGCAGTCGAGCATTCCAGCGCTGTAATCGAGGCCGTAAACATGCTGCAAACGATGAGCCAGTGGCAGGCAAATAGTGCCTGGGCCACAGCCCACGTCTAACAAAGTGCTGACGCCGTCTAGATCCATGTGTGCAATGAAGTCTTGGGCGTAGCTGCTGTGTTGGGCTTTTCGGCTGAGTTCTTTGGCACGGGCATCCCAGACGCTGGCAGGCCGTGGCGTACGCTGGCTGTGCAGTAAATGACGCCGGTAGAGCTCCGCAAAATCTATGCTCGATATCATTTAAAAGCCCGTAATGCGAGATATTTGAATTAACAGTGGGCAACGGCGCGCATGGAGGGTTGCGCGCTGGCGCGTGGCCCGCATGCTTCGTACTGCCAATATCATCGTTATATCCTAGCATGCATAGGGCCGCTGGCTTTTGCGGTAGTGCAATAAATCGACACTCTATAAATAAGAATAGTTCTCATCTATAATGAGCGGGCTTTTTGTGAATATATAGGGGGCCTTATGGTCATGTCGTCCGGTGAAGTACCAGGTTTAGTCTCCGAGCATCATGCCTTAGTGGCCGAATACGGCCGCGCACAAGTTCGTTGCAGTCAAATGTTGCTGTCTCAGGCTGGCGAAATAACGCGTCTTGAAGCGCAATTAATGCAGCTTCAAGATCAACTGATGCAGTTACGTATCGCGGTCTTTTTGCGCGATACCGCGCACGAATGGAATAGCGCCAGGCGAGCACACCATCTGGGTGGTTATCCTGCAAAACAGGCTAACGGTGACGTCGTCGTGCAAGAAGATGCCCAGGTGGCATGGCCAGAGGCCGATCTGGTCATATGTCAGGTGGGGTGCGTCAGCCATGGCAACTATTGGCGAGAGGGCGACAATTGCTCTCGAACTTCTAGGCAATGTGTACTAGTTGGCGACGAGCACGCGTTAGACGGGGTGCGCAGCTCGGTAAAGCAGGGCCATTGATCACGCGGGGCGGTGGCGGCAAGGGCCATACAGGCAGGCCAGCACCAATATTAGTCCGCCCACTGATGCAATCATGCCTGCAGCGCTCAGGCTGTTGTGCCAGCCTAACCAATGTGGCCCCCATGCTGCCAGCGTATAGCCGGCCAGCGCGGCTGTAGTGGCCAGCAACACGCTGATGCCAACTTGAGCCGCCAGGTGGTTGGTAAGTAAGCGTGCACTTGCGGCAGGGCATGTAAGCATGGCCACCACGATAATGGCTCCCACTGCCTGAAACGCCGCCACCGTTGCCAGGGCAACCATTGCCAACAACAAGGCACTGACCACGGCCGGATGGGCTCCGGTGCTGGCAGCAAACCCCGAGTCAAATGTGGCGGCTTTAAGTGGCCGCCAACCTACACTGGTCATTACGATTAGTACGGCAAGTATCACGATTAGCCGTGGCAGTGCAGCGGGCACGGTAGCCAGCGCTGTTGGGTCCCACAATGAGCGCCAACCGGTTGCGTCTAGCCAGATCAGGCTTTCAAGATTGCCATACAGTACATGTTCGACATCAAAATGCACGGTGGCGCTGCGCGACTGCTCCAGCCATAACACGCCGGCCGCAAACATGGTTGTAAACACGACGCCTATGGCGGCACCGGGTTCTATATGTGTTAAGCGCTGTATGGTTTCGATAAGTGCGACAGCCAGCAAGGCGGCTACGGCAGCGCCTGCCAGCATGGGCCCTGTGGAAAGTGTACCGGTCAATACAAAGACGCCTACCAGCCCCAGCAATATTACGTGACTGATGGCGTCGCCGAGCATGCTTTGTTGGCGCAACACCAGGAAGTTGCCAGGAATCGCACATACCACGCTGGCCAGTACGGCGACGGCAAGAGGTGTGAGGCTTAGCTGAATAAATTCTGCATACATTGGGGTCGAGGCGCGGGTGTGTTGAAAGCATTAAGCAGTAGTCGGTATATGAGGCATCGAACCTACCGGGTTTTGTTCGGCGCTGGCCTGCCGGTAGCGTTGTTCAAATTCGCGAAACTGGGCGGCTGGGAGATATGTGTGTAAAGGCTGTATATGCGGCTGTTGCAAGTGGGCGGCATGGTCCGGGTAAAGCCGTCTGTACAGTGCCCAGAGGTTTTCATCGCGTCGCGCGCCGCGCGCAGCCAGCGCGCCGGCCGCCGTAGTGAGCCCGTTAGCGTGCACCCACCCCGCCTTACGCAATAGTCGCAGAGTTTCAGGGCTGCAAATGTGCTGCTGCTTTTCAAGGGCAAGCAGGCCTTGACGTATATGTACCTGTTGTTGGTAGTGCCTGTGACGTAGCGCCATGGCAATCAGGCCCCCTGACGGCGCGGCCAGCATTGAAATCAGAAACAAAATGAACAATGACAACGTAATAATGGCCCCCGTTGGCAATGAGTGCGCTGTCGACGAGAGTGCTGCGCCGATATGGCTACCGGTGGCCCCGAAGGCCGCTGACACCAAAACCATGGCTGTTACGCGGTTGGTCCAGAAGCGCGCCGCGACCGCCGGAATAATGCAAAGCGCAACACTGAGTACCAGGCCTACGATTTTCAGGCTTGTGACAACCGTTGCCAGCAACAACCCAGATATCGCTAGGTCAAGCAGCTGGACGGGAATGCCTGCGATAGAGGCGTGCTGGCCATCGAAACACAACGAGGTAAGAGGGCGGCGCAGCATATAAATGATGGTGCCGGTTGCCAGTGAGAGAACGGCGATGAGTTCAGCCTCGTGACGCAGCATACCTGCGGCGGACCCGAGTAGGTATGCATTGAGGCCTGCAGGCCGCCCGGTGCCTAGCGATTGAACCACTGTGAGCAAGACCACCCCAAAGCCGAAGAAGGTCGAGAGTACGGCTGCAATGGCGGCATCTTGCTGCAGGCGGGTGCGGCTGACTAACAAATGCAGGCACCACAGCCCCAAGGCTGCGCTTCCTGCAGCGCCAAGCATGAGGCCAGGCATCCATCGGCCGTCACCTGTTAAGAGGGCCATGATGATAAATACTGCTGTCAGGCCAGGCAACGTGGCATGGCCGACAGCATCACTTGCGAGTGAACGTCGCCGCAATAGAATAAATGTGCCCAAGGCGCCTGCGGCTGCACCTAACATAATCGCGCCCAGACATACGACAGTTGTGTTGTAGTTTGCACGGAAAAGAAGGGCGTCAATAAAATGATTCATCGAGTGCCCCTTATACGCAAGAATTGGCTGCTCTCAGTTTTTTGAACAAGAATGCGCAGCCTTGCAGAAATCAGAGAGGCGATGGATGCAGCGTGCCGTTTACGGCCTAAGCGTGACGTCATGGTGCGGCAACCGGCGTGGTGGCAGGAGTTACTGAACGGCAGGCCAGGTCGCGACGCAGGCGGTCTAGTTGGCCTGGTGTAAGCTGGCCGCCATAGGCCTCTTGCACTTTTTCTGGGGTAAAAATGGTGCGCACCGGGCCTATTGCGATGTTACGCACATTGAGCAGCATGACGAAATCAAAGTATTCAGGCACGGTGGCAAGGTCGTGATGCACACAGATAACCGTTTTACCAGTGCCTGCAAGCCGGTGCAGCAGTGTGGCGATGGCTCGCTCGGTGGCGGCGTCTATACCGGCGAAGGGTTCATCAAGTATGAATAGGTCAGCGTTTTGTGCCAGAGCGCGGGCTACAAATACGCGCTGTTGTTGCCCCCCAGAAAGCTGGCCTATTTGTCGCGATGCGAATCGGCCCATGCCAACCTGGTCGAGGCAGCTAAGCACACGCAAGCGGTGTGGCCGGCGCCACGGACGCAGCCAGCCGAGCTCGCGATACATGCCCATGGCGACTACGTCGTATGCCGTGGCGGGGAAGTGCCAATCTATGCTGGCACGCTGGGGCACGTAGGCGACCCGGGCACGAACGCGAGAGAGCGGCTGGCCAAAAAACAAGATATCACCACTTACGCGTGGCGTAATGCCAAGGGCGGCCTTGATCAGTGTAGATTTGCCAGCGCCGTTGGGCCCGACAATGGCGTTCATGCTGGCGGTGGCAGCTGTGTAGTCAACCGAGAATAGGGCGGATGCTGACGCATAGCACACCGTAAGACCATGTATGGTCAGAGCGGGTTCCATGGTGTCGGCATGATATGCCGCATCTGGCCATGTGGTATCCATTTGTTCACCCGTAAAATCTTGCCGTTCTAGACAAGGAAATTGACGTGCTGTTTGACCTTTCAGGGCGAAGAAACTGACGTGCCGCTTAACCCTTTGGCTATGGTCAGGGCGTTGTGTTCGATCATGCCCAGGTAGGTGCCCTCGGGGGTGCCTTCGGGGCCCAGGGCATCAGAGTAGAGTTCGCCACCGATGACGACGCGCTGCCCTTGCGCTGCAGCGCCCTCAACCAGAGCACGAATGCTTTGGTCGGGAACCGATGATTCTACAAATATGGCGCTGATTTTGCGCTGAACTATGGTCTGAACAAGGTGCCCGATTTGATGGAGGCTGGCTTCGCTTTCGGTGGATATGCCTTGTGCGGCGAGCACTTCATAGCCATAGGCCTGTGCGAAATACTGGAAAGCGTCGTGCGCGGTAATGAGTACGCGTTTGTCGGAGGGAACAGTGTGCAGTATGGCTTGGGTGCGCTTTTGCATGGCGTTGATGGCCTGGTTGTAACGTATTGCCTGCTGCTCGTAGTGATTTTTGCCTTTAGGGTCTACCGAGATCAGCGCGTCGCGGGCTGCTTTGACCACATGTTGCCAAAGCGCAGGGTTCATCCAGACATGGGGGTCGAAGAGTGTGGGGTTTTCTTCATCGGCTAATAGTGCTTCGCGAGGTATGGTTTCGGCCAGGGCCACAACAGGTTTGGTGCGTGCAAGATCAGCCAGCAACGGAACCAACTGTGCTTCGAGGTTGAGACCGTGATAAACCACCAGATCTGCCCGGGCCAGACGTGTGACATCTGAATGCGTTTGGCGATAGAGATGGGGGTCGACACCCGGCCCCATGAGTGCAGCTACTTTTACGCGATTGCCGCCAACCTCGCGGATGGCGTCGGCCAGCATGCCTGTGGTGGCCACAACGTGTAGTGCGGGCGTGTCAGCACCTGCAGCATGAATAGATAGGGAAGTACTGCCGAGCAGCACGGCGACGACGAGACGGAGAATGCGTTGGCGTAAATTCATGATGGAACGGTGTAGTAGAACGGTGTAGTAGAACGGTGTAGTAGAACGGTGTAGCAGAACGGTGTAGCAGAACGGTGTAGCAGAACGGTGTAGCAGAACGCGGTGAAGGAGCGATTCGAAAGAGCAATACGAAGGAGCAATACGAAAGAGCAATACGAAAGAGCAATACGAAAGAGCAATACGAAAGAGCAATACGAAAGAGCAATACGAAAGAGCAATACGAAAGAGCAATACGAAAGAGCAATACGAAAGAGCAGTACGAAGGAGCAATACAAAATGGTGCCGTTGCGGCGGCTGAAGTTGTTTTGCGGGTTATAAAACACGCACACTTGCTAAAGTATAAATGAGACGTATTATCATGTACATATCGTAACGCTCGTTGCCGCCAATGCACAGCGGGGCACGCGTATAAGGGTATTCTTACGGTTGGGTGCGGCAGTCGAGCGCTCAGGCGTTTAACCCTTCCACCACGTCACACATCAATACCTGCTTCTACATCAGGACGAATCATGCTGTTTTCTTCTCGAATATTCATGTCTTACCGCACGCTGCTTTTGGCGCTGCTGTTAAGTCTCATGGTTTGTGCCAACTTCACATTTGCAGCTACGCCGTCGTCATCGCCAGCGCCATCAGCGGATGTTCGCAAGAATGCCGCACAGCAGCTGGACAAAGCACAAAAAACCGTTGAAGAAATTCAAAAGAATCTGCAAAACCATCCAGAAAAAATGGATGACGCTGGCCTGATTAAAATGCGCGATGGGTTACAGCAAGCAAAAAATGCAGCCGTTGACATTGCCACCCAGCTTGAGCCTGAGTTAACCAGCATTCAAGCGCGTCTCACCGAGCTGGGCACCGTTGATCCCAATATCCCCGAACCTGCCGAAATTGCAGGGCAGCGCGCACAGCTTACGCAAAATCAGGGCCTGCTCGACTCACAGATCAAGCTAGCTAAACTGCTTGGCGTCGAGGCGACGCAGGGGCTCGATAAAATTGCAGAGTTTCGTCGCATGAGGTTTCGCGCTCAATTAGGGCAGCGCTCGCAGTTTGTATTGTCGTCGGGCTATTGGCAAGGCCAGCAGCGCGACTTGCCGATAGATCTCGATCGTGCCAGCAGGGTATTTAGTGAACTTGGTGCAAGTGTGCAGGCGTCCCCACTAAAGGTACGCATGATCGCGCTGTCGCTGGCCGCATTGCTCCTGGTGTTGGGTGAAGTGCTACGCCGTGGCCTTGCTACGTTTGCCGTAAACCACACAAAGCCGTCGCGACTACGGCGTTCTTTATATGCCACGCTCAGCATTGTCTTGTACACCTTGGTGCCGGGGCTGCTTGCGATTATTCTTGTGCCGTTGTTGCGGTGGGACGGTGTTGGCAGCGTAGAAATAGATAAGTTTTTGCACCAGCTTACCGCTGCGGCATTTTTGGCGGGCTTTATCACGGGGGTGGGGTCGGTGTTGCTGGCCTCTCGCAGGCCTACTTGGCGTTTGCCCACGTTACCTAATGAACTCGCAAGCCGACTGGCCTGGTTGCCCGGCGCGCTGGGTTTGTCCATATCGGTGGCCTGGATCGCTCAGCAATTTCTTGACCTGATTAATGCAACGCTTACAACAACGTTAATGGTCAACAGCGTAGCCACAGTTGTATTAAACATGCTCATTGGTATTACCGCGTGGAGCCTGCGCGGTGCTTTGCACGCAAGGGCTGCAGACGCTGATAGTGCGCCTGAAAACAGCAGTGTATTGCTGGGTTGGTTTCGTACCATGCAAACCGTGCTGATACTGGTTATTGGCATAAGCCTGGCCGCATTGCTGCTTGGCTACGTGGCCTTAAGCACACTTATTGTGCAAGAGATTGTGTGGCTGGGGCTAGTGGGGTGCACCACATACGTGTTGTTGGCACTGGTCGCCGATATGTTCCAGAGCCTGATCACGCGCGTCAAAGAAGCACATGCCCGCAATAGCCTATCGGACTCACAGTGGCGGGCGCGCAGTCAGTTGCTGGTGCTGCTGTCTGGCGCTGCGCAACTGGCGTTAATCGTAGTTGCATTTACGCTGGTGCTGATGCCGTTTGGTGAAGACCCAACCGACTGGCTTAACCGTCGCCTGGGCTTTCTTGTCGAAGGGTTTAGCATCGGAGAGGTGGTGTTGAAACCCGTGTCCGTTTTGCTGGCCATAGGGGTACTGCTGCTGGGGGTGTTTGCCGTAAGAGCGTTACGTAGCTGGGTGGAAAACCAGTTTCTGCCCGCTACGCGACTAGATGCCAGTATGCGCGTGTCGGCCTCCAATCTGTTTAGTTACGTCGCGTACTTTGTCGTGGTTCTGATGGCCATTTCGTCGCTGGGCTTCGGCCTGGAGCGCATGGCCTGGATTGTTAGCGCGCTGTCGGTAGGCATAGGTTTTGGCTTGCAGGCCATTGTTCAAAACTTTGTCTCTGGCTTGATACTGGTTGTTGAGCGTCCGATACGTGTTGGAGATTGGGTCAGCCTGAACGGCCTTGAGGGCAATGTACGTCGCATTAATGCACGGGCGACCGAAATTGAAATGTTTGACCGATCAACCATGATCGTTCCCAACTCTGAATTTATTACCAAGACTGTGCGCAACGTGACCATGGGTAATCCACTGGGCGTGGCCACGGTCAAAATCAATATGCCTGTTAGCGCCGATGTCGAACAGGTGCGTCAAATAATGCTGGAATCCATGCAAGAGCACCCGGAGGTGCTCGAGGAACCTGCTCCTTCTGTGTTGCTGGGTGGGTTCGACGCCAATGGCCTGGCGTTTAGTGCGAGCTGCTTTGTGGCCTCTCCACGTAATGCGTCCAGAACTCGCAGTGAAGTGCTATTCGATATGCTGGCACGGTTTCACAGGGCCGCGATCCCCCTGCATCAAGTGCAGTCGATGGTCGTGGCCTCAGCGGTGGGCGAGGCTTCCGACAGCGTTGCCGCGCCGTTTGAAATGGGCGTACCAGCCCAGGGCAGAGTAAGTGAGCAGGGTCGTGCCGGCCAGGCCCACCAAAAACACCAGGCCGATGAGCAGCCAGTCCGCCGGCCCCCCGGCGTCGGTGAACCCTGATGACGATACCTTTGCCATAATAACCAGCGCCAATACGCCGCCGGGCAGCCCAGCGATCTGGGCCTGCATCATGCGGCGGGACAACAGCCTTTTGTCTTTGAGTACTAGGCTAAAGAAAGCAGCCAACCCCAGTAGCGACAATACGATTAAAGGCCAGAGCCAAAGGCCCAGCATCTCCTGAAATACAGCGACCAGCGTCATAAGATCAAGATCTTTCATGATGTTCCTCCGTTTACGCGCGACCGCGCAACATGCTGATATAAGTGGGTTTTAGCGCCATGGTTTTCATTACCCAGCTGACCCACAGCTCTTCAAGCGGGGCGATCATGCCCGGAAATGACGGCGTCAGGTTGTTCTGGTAGTCAAACTCGACGAGCATTGCGCGGCCTAGCCGGGTAATGAGTGGGCAAGAGGTATAGCCGTTATAAAGGGCGTCGGTGGGGCGGCCTGAAATATCGGCCACCAGATGCTCTACGGCCACGGGTACTTGCCACTTAACACTTGCGGCGGTTTTGCCTTTGGGCACCCCCGCGATATCCCCGACACCAAAAATTTTTGGGTAGCGCACGTGCCGTAGGGTGCCTCGATCAACGTCCATCCATCCTTCGGTGGCCCACGCGCCTTCTTGCCAGGTAAGCGGGCTGTTGCGGATGACATCAGGCGCTTTCATGGGCGGTATAACGTTGATGAAGTCGTAGCCGAACTCAGTGTCTCCGTCTGGTGTTTTGAACAGCGCGATACGGCGTGCGGGATCAATGGCTTTGAGCACATGGTTGTAATTGGTGTGGATGTTGCGTTCGTGAAAAAGCATGCGCACTTTTTCAGATACGATAGGCACGCTGAACAAGGCATTGTTGTGGGCGTTGTAGATGACTTCCGACTTGCCTCGCGTGCCTCGGCGGGTAAGGTAATCTTCCGCGACAAAGGTGTATTTAAGCGGCGCGCCTGCACATTTCATTTCGGTAGCAGGTCGTAGAAACAGGCCGGTGCCGCCCTGATCGGCAAAGTCTGACAGCAGACGCCAGGTAGCTGCGGCGGCAGCGGGGCTGTGATAGACGCTTCCCAGGCCGTTTTTGCCAATTAAGGATTCATCCATACCCTCAATGGCGGCATAATCCAATTGCATGCCGGTGGCGACGATAAGGTAGTCATAGGTGTACGTTTTGCCGCCCGCAGTCACCACTTTGTCGGCCTCAGGGTCGATTTCGGCGACGGTATCCTGCACCCACTCGACCTCGCGAGGCACATAGCTTGCAGTGTCTGACTCAACATAGCCGGCAGGCTTGATACCGCTTGCCACCAGCGTGAGGCCGGGCTGGTATAAGTGCCGTGCCCGGGCGTCGATAAGGGTAATGCTAGCACCTTTGAGCCGGGCGGCCAGTCTCGATGCGCTGGCCAGGCCGGCTGCGCCCGCACCAGCAATGACGATTCGAGCTTTGGTAGAGATGGGTTCTGGTCGAGCAGCCACGGCTGGACCCATGGCGAGCGCACCTGTGGCGGCGATGCCCGCTTGAATAAATAGGCGACGACTTGGGTCTGGGCAAGCTGCTTGCCTGGATTGCAGTGCCAAAGATAGGGCGGTATTTCTTTTCATAACGCGACACCTTTTGCTAAGGGTTGAGGGCGAAGGTGCCGAGAATGTGCACCAGCCCTGAACAACAATGCCTTTAAGGACAATCTGTTACTGCGCAGACAATTATTTAAACTTGTTTGTCTATTTATATTAGATTATACTAAATTAGTGAAAACTAATAAAGAACTCTTTATGTTGGAAAAAACCTCCGCAGATCCGTTGTTTATGCAAGATGCCGCCTCAAAGGCAGCCGGGTTACTGCGCACCGTCGGTAATGAGCATCGTTTGCTAATGCTGTGCCTGTTGATTGAGCACGAGGAACTCACGGTGGGAGAGCTGCTGCAGTACGTTGATCTCAGCCAGTCGGCCGTGTCACAGCATCTGGCCCGCATGCGCGACGAGGGCATAGTAGATGTTCGCCGTAATGGGCTGAATATGTATTACCGCATCGTCAATCCCAACGTGAAAGTGTTGGTTGCTGCACTAAAAGATATTTTTTGCCCCTGAAAGGGCTTGATTAAAACGCGTTAACCGCTAGAGGCTTGTCTATATGAGCTATCAAAAAATATTACCCGTCCAAGCCCAAAAGCTTTTGGACGAGGGCGCCATGCTTGTGGATGTGCGCGCCAACGATGAATACGTGCGAGAACATATCGCGCAGGCCCGTCATATGCCCATGGAACAGTTAAGTCGTCATTGTCTTGAGGGCAGCGCTGCAACGGCAGTCATTTTCCACTGCAAGTCTGGCAACCGCACGCTTATGCAGGCAGAAAGCCTGGCTGAATGTGCGTCCTGCGACGTTTATGTTCTGGACGGCGGAATGGACGCCTGGAAGCGCTCAGGCCTGCCTACAGTTATGGACGCTTCCCAACCCATGGAGCTTTCGCGTCAGGTACACATTGCCGCCGGCTTGCTGGTTTTGCTTGGCGTCATACTGGGAACAGTGGTCTCGCCGTGGTTTTATATTTTGTCCGGGTTTGTGGGCGCCGGGCTAGTGTTCGCAGGGCTTAGCGGCTTTTGCGGTATGGCTCGCCTGCTGATGAAGGCACCATGGAACCGAAGGGCCGGGCTTTCGTGATCTGGCGCAAGGCATGGCATGACGATGTAACGCATACTGATTTTGAGCCTTTGTGATCTTTTATAAGGAATACACATGAAAACCAATCTTGGTGGTATTGATCGCGCCCTACGCATTATTGTAGGTATTGTCCTGATTGCTTTGGTGCTTTCGGGCACCATAGGCGTGTGGGGATGGATCGGGGTTGTCCCACTGGTCACGGGGTTGTTTGGTTTTTGCCCTGCCTACCGGCTGCTGGGCCTGAATTCTTGCCCGTTAAAGCGAAAAGGTAGCGTTTGACCCGTTGCGGCACAAGCCTCCGCCTGTGCCGCAAAATAGCGTACAGTCAGCGTCAGATACGGAGGGTAAGGTCAATGTGGAAATGGGTGCTGACTCGAACAAACGCGCCGGTTGTGAGGTGGTTGCGTCGTGCTTAGTCGAAGCGGGGTGCTTGTTTTCTTGATGCTGGTGTTTGTTAACTTAACGACACCTGCCCGCGCTCAACCACAGCCCGTCGCTGCTCACACGTATTCTATACAGTCTGTTGTAGCCGCTGATACCGCCCCTGTGGGTCAGGTGGTTAAGTCAGACGCTAAGCCTGTTGAGGTACGCGTGGGCGTGCTCGCCTATTTGGGCACAGAGGCGGCTGAGGAAGGCTGGCGGCCCACTCAGGTTTTGTTAAAAAAAATGTTGCCACAATACAGCGTGCAATTTTTTTATTACGACCTGGAAGGGCTGCGCCGGGCCGTCGACCGGCGAGAGGTGGACTTTGTGCTGACCAACCCCGGTCAGTATGCCGAGCTGGAGTTGGCAGTTGGTGCCAGTCGCATTGCCACGCTGGTGCAAGGCGCGCACACGCTGAACGGTCTTGGGCTGGGCTCGACCGTTGTCGCCGCAGCAAAGCGCACAGACCTCACTCGTCTGGAAGACATACGCAACAAAGTGGTTGCGGCCACTACCAACGAAGGATTTGGCGGATATCAAATCGTATGGCGAGAGCTGGCGACGCTGGGCATAGACCCTGCCAGTGATTTTTCCGGCACGCGCTTTGTAGGCTTTCCCATGAGTAAGGTGTTGGACGCGGTGGAGCAGGGTCAGGCTGATGTGGGCATTGTGCGGGGCTGCCTGCTTGAGTCTGTGCCGGGCTGGCAGCAGCGTTTCAAGGTACTCTCGTCGCAGCCTGAGTCTGGTCTGGGTTGCGTGGTGTCAACGCGACTTTATCCTGACTGGCCTATCGCGCGTTTGCGCCATACCTCGCCTACCATAGCCAAAGATGTCGTCATTGCGCTGCTGCAAATGCCTGAGGCCAGCAACGGGGTTAGCTGGACGGTGCCAGCCGACTACCAGTCTGTGCATGATCTATTCCGTGAATTGCAGATCGGCCCCTATTCGTATTTGCGTGAGCAAGGCCTGATGGCGCTGGCCAAGCGTTACTGGGGCATATTGCTTCTGATTGCCGTCGTACTCCTTGTGTGGCTCTTGTATACGCTGCGCGTGGAGCACTTGATTCATGCACGCACTAACGCGTTACGGAATGCGCTGCAGGAACGCAAAGAGATTGAAGCTCGCATGCGTACTAACCAGGAGCAGGTGGATCACATGTCGCGCCTGTCGATACTGGGTGAACTATCAACCACGCTTGCGCACGAGTTAAGCCAGCCGCTTGCCGGTATTGCCAACTATGGGCAAAGCCTTTTGCGGCGGCTTGATAACGGCCGGCTCACTGATGACGCCGTATGCCAGGCTGCAACTGAAATATCGCGCCAGGCAGAAAATGCGGCAGGCGTGCTGGGTCGCATCCGCGCCTTTGCGCGCAAACGGGTCAGTGTCAGAAAGCCCCGGCATATAGCCGCCGTGGTGCATGACACGGTAGCGCTGTTTTGCGGCATGCTTGCACAGGCACCCGTAATTCAGATCGATGACCAACTGGCACCCGAAACGCGCGTTGATGTTGATGCTTTGCAGATGCAGCAAGTACTGCTTAACTTGCTGAAAAACGGTATGGACGCGATGCGCGCCTTGCCCGAAGACCAGCGGCTTATTGAGATCAGCCTCACTCAGGCAGACGAGCATGTCTGCATAGCTGTGCGTGATCATGGCGTAGGCTTGACGCCAGAGCAGCGCCAGCATTTGTTCCAGCCTTTTTACACCAGTAAAGAAAATGGCCTGGGTCTGGGGCTGTCGATCAGCAGCAGTATTGCCGAAGTGCATGGTGGAAAGCTCACTGCCTTTGCGCCGGATCATGGCAAGGGCATGATTTTTTCCCTACTATTGCCTGTATATGATTGAGCAATCCACGTCCACTATTTATGTCATCGACGACGATGAGTCTTTTCGGCGCTCTCTGGTGTTTCTGCTAGAGTCCGTTGGTTGGCCTGTGAGTGCCTTTGACAGTGCCGAAGCATTTCTGGCCTGTCACCCCGATCCGCCCGATGACATGGGTTGTATGGTGCTCGACATACGCATGCCCGTCATGAGCGGCCTGGCACTGCAACAGCATCTGCATCGCAATGGGTGGCCGTTGTGCATTGTGTTTATTACGGGTCATGGCGATGTGCAGATGGCGGTGCAGGCCATGAAGGCCGGGTGCTGTGATTTTCTTGAAAAGCCCTTCAAAGACCAGGCCCTGCTAGACGCCGTTGACCAGGCCGTCCAGCAAATGCACCTGGCCAGAAAAGAGGCCAGCCTTAAGGCGCAGGCCAAGGCCTTGCTCGACAAGCTTTCGCCACGCGAAGACGAAGTTGCCAAGCTGGTGGCGCTTGATGGCTGAATGCACACTGCGATCAGGCGTTTTACGCATGCGTTTACATCAGGCATATAGGTAAAACCATCTAGTCAGGTAGATAAAGGCCACAATTACATTGTGGCCTTATGTTTTGTAACCTTAGGGTATTCCCTCATAAGCTGGAATATCACTATGCAAACTACCTGTATCACGACGCTTGTGCGACCTCTCTGCATTACTTTGGAGAAGCGCCATGACTGACATCCGCCAAGTTTCCCGCACCACCGATGCGCCTGAAAAGGTTAGGCGCAGAGGTTTTCTTAAAGAAATGCTGGGTTTGGGGGCTGCCGCCACGGTTATCCCGATTGCGCCGGCCCAGGCTGCAATGGGAAGCCAGCCACCCCGGCGTCCAGGCCATGCCGGCAAGCGCTACGGCATGCTGGTGGATTTGCGTAAATGCATAGGCTGCCAGGCCTGTACCGTGAGCTGTTCTATTGAGAATGAGCCGCCTCTGGGCCAGTTTCGCACCACGGTTTTGCAGTATGAGGTGAATCTGCCCGATCTGGCACAGGCCGCCATGCTGAGCCTGCCGCGCCTGTGCAATCACTGCGATACGCCGCCCTGCGTGCCGGTGTGCCCCGTACAGGCCACCTTCCAGCGTGAAGACGGCATTGTGTTGGTCGACAACGACCGCTGCGTGGGTTGTGGATACTGTGTTCAAGCCTGCCCATATGACGCCCGTTTCATTAACCACGAGACTCAGACTGCCGACAAGTGCACATTTTGTGAGCACCGATTGGACGTCGGCCTGCTGCCCGCCTGTGTGGAAAGCTGTGTCGGCGGTGCGCGTGTCATTGGTGACCTCAACGATCCCGAGAGTGCCATATCGCGTCAGATGGCAGAGCACAAGGATGAAATCAAGGTACTCAAACCTGGCATGAACACGAATCCTCATGTGTTCTACATCGGGTTGCCGGATGAGTTTGTGGATGGCATCGACGGGCAAGCCAGTGTGCGCCCCATTCTGGACATGTAGGAGGCAGGCATGGAAATCATCGAGTTGTTGACGCCGTTTTACGAGGTGGCCTGGCTGCCCTGGGCGGTACAGTACTTTTTTCTTATCGGCATTGCGGCGACCACTGCCATAATTGCTTCGGGCTGTGCGTTTGCATCGCCAGGGTCTCAGGGCGCCCGGCTGTTACCCGCCGCCGTGGCTGTGCTGGCGGTGGCGGCGGTGGCCGCGCCTGTCTCGCTGCTGGCCGACCTGCATCAGCCTGGGCGTTTCTGGCATTTTTATGCGCATTTCACCCCTTGGTCATGGATGTCGTTGGGGGCCTACCTGCTTCCAGCATTCGTCATGCTGGCGCTGGCGTTTTGCGCGGCCTGGTGGTTTGAGCGGCGCGGCGTACTCCGCGTCTTAGGTGTTCTATTGATCGCGTCCGCGCTGTCGATTCTGGTGTATACGGGTTCCGAAGTCATGGTGATCCGGTCCAGACCGTTGTGGAACACGCCATTTTTGCCGGTCAACTTCGCCTTGACCTCATGGCTGGCCTCACTGGGTGCCATGTTGCTGGTTGCACGCTGGTTGCCGGGCGGCTTGCTGGCATTGCCAGTGGCCCTGGTGCGCAAGCTTGCATGGCTGGGGTTTATCGCACTCACCGTGTGTGCCATGACGTGGGTAGTTGTCGGTGCCGAAGGTGGGGATCCGGCCTTCGACATGGCGCGACGCTTGTTTATGGAATTTCCGGCCTGGCGTCTGGCATTTCTGGGCTCGATCGGTGCCGGTGTTGCGGTCATGGCGTTACTGGCATGCAGCAACAATCGTCTGGCAGGCTGGTTTTACTCGCTGATTACTGCCGGTGCGCTGCTGGCCGTCGCCTGGGTATTTCGCTGGATTGTCTTCATGGCCGTGCAGGAAGTGCCCAAATACGGGGCGGGGCTTTATATCTATCAAATGCCACTGGGCAGCGATGGCCTGTTGGGCATGCTCGGCGTGCTGGGCCTGTGCATTGCGCTGATTGCAATCGTCACGTGGGTAGTCAATGAATTTCGTGCTGGCTCGGTGCATGCTACCGCCGCAGCACGTTCTTGATAAGGAAGAATACGATGAGCAACAAAGACCACGATAACGAATCGCAAGAACAGCCCGTTACGTCGAAAACCGACCTTGATCGCCGTCGCTTGCTAATGCACGGTGGCGTTGCGGCGGGTGGGCTGGCCGCCTTCGCCGTCGGATACGGTGACACGCTTTACAAAGCTGCCAAAGGTTTAACGCAGGGCACAGCAGGGGAGCCAACGGCGGATTCCTTACGCGGCAACTCACTTAAACCGGAGTTCGCCATTAACGCAAAAGGCGAACTGTCTGCGGCCAACGGCCAGATCGTCAGCCCCTCGAGTTGTTTGGGGTGCTGGACGCAGTGCGGTGTACGTGTGCGGGTTGATACCGCGACGAATCGCATTGTGCGCATTGCCGGCAACCCTTATCACCCGCTGGCAACCACTAGCCCTGCCACCATGGATATGCCTGTGCGACAGGTGTATGCCATGCTCGGTGGTGACAATGGGCTAGAAGGCCGGGCTACGGCCTGTGCCCGTGGCTCGTCCATGCAGGCTCAGCAAACCAGCCCCTATCGCGTACTGCAACCACTCAAACGTGTTGGGCCGCGTGGCGCCGGGAAGTGGGAAAGCATCTCCTTCGAGCAGTTGATCGAAGAGGTCTGCGAGGGCGGTGATCTGTTTGGTGAAGGGCAGGTTGATGGTCTTCGCCCACTCTTTGATCACAAGACGCTGATCGACGCCGCTAACCCCGATTATGGCCCCGTCTGTAACCAGCTGGTCGTATCCGACTCAGCGAACGAAGGCCGTAGCCCGCTTCTGAACCGCTTTGCTCAGCAGTCCTTCGGTACCGTGAATCGCAGCAATCATGGTTCCTACTGCGGCCAGAGCCGGCGCGTGGGTGCCGCCGCCGCACTGGGTGACTTACCCGGCATGCCACACGGCAAGCCAGACTGGAAACACGCGAGTTTTGGTCTGTTTATTGGCTCAGCGCCTGCTCAGTCGGGCAACCCCTTTCAGCGGCAGGGCCGTGAGCTGGCTGAAGCGCGTTCGCGTAAAGAGAATCCATTCAAGTATGTCGTAGTGTCGCCCATACTTCCGACCTCATCGAGTCTGGCCTCGGGGTCTGGCAACCGTTGGGTAGCTGTTAAACCTGGTTCTGAC
Organism: Alcaligenaceae bacterium; assembly: GCA_013416395.1. Taxonomy (GTDB): domain Bacteria; phylum Pseudomonadota; class Gammaproteobacteria; order Burkholderiales; family Burkholderiaceae_B; genus Allopusillimonas. The sequence continues at coordinate 53,239 of JACCEP010000011.1, read as the reverse complement.
CTGGCCCTGGCCATGGCCATGATTGACTGGATTATCGAAAATGACCGTTACGATGCCACGATGCTGTCGCAGCCTGGCCCCGAGGCTGCACAGGCAGTCGGTGAGGCTTCATGGACAAACGCCACCCATTTGTTGGTGAGTGAGCCTGAACACCCGCGTTTTGGCACGTTTTTGCGGGGCGGTGATCTGGGCTGGAAAAAGCCTGAAGGTGACGATGTTGAAGATGTTTATGTCGTGCAGATGGCTGATGGTAGCCTGGCACCGCACACCGTCGGGCAGCCGGCCACGCTGGCTGTGGAGCCACGTGCAGTGATCTTGGTTTCTGACGGCGGTGCTGTGCAGGTGTGCAGCAGCTTCGTCAAACTGCGTGATGAAGCCCGGCGCTTCTCGCGTGACGAGTATGCTGCCCAGTGCGGTATTGCCAAGGACACCATTGAAGAGCTGGCCCGCGAATTTACCAGCCATGGCAAGAATGCGGTTGCCGACATGCACGGCGGCACCATGAACGGTGCGGGGTTTTACACCGCGTATGCCATTTACATGTTGAACACGCTGGTGGGCAACTTGAACGTCAAAGGCGGGCTGGTGCTTGATGCGGGGCCATTTGGGCCATTTGGCCCGGGGCCGCGTTATAACTTTGCCCAGTTCGAAGGCAAGGCCAAGCCTAAAGGCGTGCCATTGTCGCGTAGCCGCTTTCCTTACGAGAAAACGACTGAGTACAAAAACAAGGTCGAAAAGGGCGAGTCACCTTACCCAGCGCGTGCTCCGTGGTACCCGGCGGTTGGCGCGCTCAGCAGCGAGATGCTGGGGTCAGGACTGTTGGGCTACCCCTACCCGGTCAAAGTGTGGCTTAACCACATGAGTAACCCGGTCTACGCCCTGTGCGGTTTCAAGAATGCATTTCTGGACAAACTGCGTGACAGCAAGGCTTTGCCGCTGCATATTTCCGTTAATGCTTTCATCAATGAGACCAATGCCTGGGCTGATTACATTGTGCCGGACACAGTCACCTATGAAAGTTGGGGTATTGGCGCCCCCTGGGCCGACGTTATCGTCCGTTCATCAACGGTACGCTGGCCAGTGGTTGACCCTGCAGTTGCGCGTACGGCCGATGGTCAGCCCGTTAATCTGGAAAGCTTTTTGATCGGTGTGGCCGTACGTCTGGGCATGCCTGGCTTTGGCAAAGGTGCAATTTCGGACAAGGAAGGCAACCGCTACGACTTGTTCACGGCTGAAGATTTCTATTTGCGTGCACTGGCCAATATGGCCTTTACGGCTGGCAAGCCAGTGGGTGAAGCAAGCGATGACGACATGGTTTTGACTGGGGTGTCACGCTTTGAACAAACCCTGCAGCAAAAGCTAAAGCCAGAAGAATGGCGGCGTGTCGCCATGATTATGTCGCGCGGTGGGCGCTTTGATGACCTGCAGTCAGCATGGAATGGCGACAAAATCCGCAAAGCCTACACCACGCCACTGCAACTGTGGAACGAACCCATAGCCCGCATGCGGCACGCGATGACGGGTGAGCACTATAGCGGCTGCCCCACGTTTTACCCAACTCGGTTGGGCGACGGTACCCCCATGCGCGAGCAGTTCGACGAAAAACAGTGGCCATTCTTGATGACATCTTACAAGTCTAACTTGATGAGTTCGATGTCTATCGGGGTAGATAGACTGCGGCAGTTGCATCCGCAGAACCCGGTGTCGATCAACAAGGCTGATGCGGCCAAACAGGGGATCAAGAACGGAGACGCGATACGCATTGTGACGCCAGGCGGCGAAGTACGCGGTGTCGCGTTGGTGCGAGAGGGGATTATGCCGGGTGCGATCGCGGTGGAGTTTGGTTATGGCCATACCGAGCTAGGCGCCAAAAGCCACATGATTGATGGTCAGGCCTTGCCTCACAACCCGCATCTGGCGGCGGGCGTTAACCTTAACGACTTGGGCTTTGCTGACCCCAGCCGGGGTGAACACGCCAATATCTGGGTAGACTGGGTTTCGGGCGCTGCCGTGCGGCAGGGGCTGCCGGCGCGCATCGAGGCGGTTACGGCCTAGCGCGTGCGCTGTCTGAGCCGGCATGGGCCGGCTCATGGCCGCCAGGTGCGCATACCAGCCCGAGTACGCAGGCTTGATATTCGCCCCGAAATCAGCCAGGCTCAGATCAATGCAAGTGCCTGGCGCGCTGCGATCCATTCTTCGTTGGTGGGTTCCACCACAACGGTAATGGGGCTGCTTGGCCTGGAAATAATGGGCTTGTTCTGCTCGTTGGCGTCTGGGTCTAACTCTATGCCCATCCACGCCAGGTCGCGGCACACCCGTTTGCGGATTTCGGCACTGTGTTCGCCGATGCCTGCCGTAAATGCCAGCACGTCCAGCCCGCCCAGCACGGCCGCCAGTGCGCCCGTTTCCCGAACAATACGCCGTACATACAAGGCCAGCGCATCACGCACGCGCTCTCCGGTTTCGTCGTCATTCTGTTCAAGCGGGAACAGTACGGGAGGGTCGGCGGACACGCCAGACAGGCCGAGGAGGCCAGACTTGTTGTACAAAATGTCGGCCACTTCTTCCAGGCTGAGTTTTTCGATCTGCATCAGATAGATGACGGCGCCAGGATCCAGGGCACCGCAGCGCGTGCCCATCATCAAGCCATCCAGTGCTGAAAACCCCATGGTGGTGGCAACACTCTGCAGGTTTTTCATGGCACAAAGGCTGGCGCCGCTGCCCAGATGGGCAGCCACGACGCGCCCATGTGCGACCTCGCCCAGTCTTTCCGGCAGGGCCACTGAAAGATAGTCATACGACAGCCCGTGAAAGCCGTAGCGACGCAAACCACGATCCCATGCGCGGTGGGTAAGCGGCAACATCTGTTCGATCTTGGGCATGTCGTGGTGGAAGGCGGTGTCAAAGCATGCAACCTGCGGCAGATCAGGACGGATCTTGAGCAGGATGTCGATGGCTTCCAGCGCAAAGGGCTGGTGCAAGGGCGCCAGAGGGATGTAGTTTTTCAAATCAGCCAGCACGCTGGCGTCGACCCGTACCGGCGAAAAATACTTGTTGCCGCCATGTACCACCCGATGGACGACGGCGTGCAGCTGCCGCCCGGCCAGACGCTCGGTCACACGTTCGCGTATGTAAGTGAGGGCAGAATGGTAGGGTTGCTCGGTATCAAGGGTAATGGGTATGGGCGTCATGCCGGTTTGCCCAAAGGTGCTGGATGTGCGACCGACGCCCTGAACCTTGCCATTCCATACGGGTGTACGCGGCAGCGGGTTTTGTCCGCCGTCGAACATGGCAAATTTAATGCTTGATGAGCCACAGTTCAGCACGAGAGTCAGGTCGCTCTGAGTGGAGTAGCGGTCAGTGAGTGTATTCATGGAGGCGTGTTCCGGTAGTGGTGTGCCAGCAAGACGGCAATGGCGCACGAAGCAATGCGGGTTTCCCGGGTGTCTGCGCGACTGGTCAGCACAATGGGTACTTTGGCCCCCAGCACAATGCCGGCACTGGATGCATTACCCATAAATTCAAGTTGCTTGGCCAGCATGTTGCCGCTCTCAAGATCAGGTGCGATCAGGATGTCGGCTTTACCGGCGACGGGCGAATCTATACCTTTGATGGCGGCTGCAACGGGCGAAACGGCATTGTCGAAGGCGAGGGGGCCATCGAGCAGGGCCCCGGTAATCTGGCCACGATCTGCCATTTTGCATAGTGCGGCGGCATCCAGTGTGGCTGGCATATCGATATTAATGGTTTCGACAGCGGCCAGAATGGCGACACAAGGTTGCTTGACGCCGATGGCGTGTGCAAGATCAATCGCATTGCGAATGATGTCGGCCTTTTCCAGCAGGGTGGGTGCGATGGTGATGGCTGCGTCGGTAATGATGAAGGGACGCGGGTATGACGCTGTCTGCATCAGATAACAGTGGCTGATGCGGCGCTTGGTACGCAGCCCGGCTGCAGAAGGCAAGATGGCCCCCATGAGCTCGTCAGTGTGCAAGCTGCCTTTCATAATGGCCTCGGCCTGCCCGCAAGCGGCCAGATGCGCACCGGCACGGGCTGAAGCGTGACTATGCGGTGTGTCTTCAATGTGCACGCCTGTCAGGTCTAGGCCTGCCTCGATGGCTACCGCTTCAATGCGGGAACGGGGGCCAACCAGAATGGGAACAATCAGGCCATGGTCTCGTGCTTCGAGGGCAGCGGACAGGGTGAGAGCGTTGCAGGGGTGGACCACGGCGGTACGTATCGGGCCCATGGGTCGCACATGATCCATTAAGCGGCGTATTCCGTCGCTGGTATTTACTTCAAAGCGTACCTCGGGTAGCGTGGCGCGCTCACGTTTGATTTGCTCGGTGGGGGCGATAACCTCCGCTGCCCCGCGTATAACCTCATGGCCGTCCTGGTTGACGCAGCTGCATGCCAGGGTAAGGCCTTTGCTCTCGGTGTTGCGAGCGGTCACCTTGACGCTGACGTGCAATGTGTCGCCCACCCTGACCGGAGCCAAAAACTCCAGCGTCTGGCTGCGGTAAATGGTGCCGGGCCCGGGCAGCTTCATGCCCAGCACGCTCGAAATCAATGCGCCGCCCCACATGCCGTGGGCGATCACACCATGAAAGCGTGTGGTCGAGGCAAACTCCGGGTCAATGTGCTGCGGGTTGAAGTCACCCGATTGCAGGGCGAAAAGCTGTATGTCTTGGGTTGTGAGCGTACGTTCTATGGTTGCCGTGTCGCCGACGGCAATGTCGTCAAACACTTTGTTTTGCAAGATGGTCAGCGCGTCGTCGGGTGGCGTGTCTGAGGTCATTTTTCAGATCCTTTTTTTGGCGCAGTCTTCGCAGCTGATGTGCGGGAGACCTTTTGCGCTGCCGGTTGGCGGGTGTGCGCTGTTTTAGCACTGGTGGCTTTTTTAGCCGAAGGTAACGCTTTGGCGGGTAGCGCAGCGAGTTGTTTTGCCGAGGTGGTCGCCTTGCCTGTGGTCGCTGTCGGTGCTGCAGCCTTCTTCGCTGGGGCTGGTGTTTTGGTTACGGATGCTGCGGCCTTCTTCGCTGGGGCTGGTGTTTTGGTTACGGATGCTGCGGCCTTCTTCGCTGGGGCTGGTGGTTTGGTTACGGGTGCTGCGGCCTTCTTTGCTGGGGCTGGTGTTTTGGTTACGGGTGCTGCGGCCTTCTTCGCTGGGGCTGGTGTTTTGGTTACGGGTGCTGCGGCCTTCTTCGCTGGGACTGGTGCTTTGGTTATTGGCGCTGGGGGGGTCTTAACGGCGGCCGGAGTGTCGGTTACTGGCGCAGCAGCTTTCGTCGTTGAGGAAGCGAGTTCAGCGGCGTCGTCTTTCAATGAAGAAGAAGGCTTGGCTGCGGCGATGACGTCGTCTTTCATTGCTGAAGAATTTTTAGTCGCCGACGTTGGAAGTTGCCTGGTGACGGAAGATGCCTTCTTGGCTGGCACTGCCGGTATTTTTTCAGTCGCTGAAGTTGCTGTGGGCAACGCAGACTTCTGTGGCTGAGTTGAGTGCGGAAGTGGTGTGCGATGCGTGCTAATCGACGCTAACTTAGGCTCGGGCGCTGTAGGTGCAGAAATACTTGACTTGGCGACGTCGAGTTTTTTAGCCGGTGCGCTCTGTTCGAAGAGCGCCAGTATGCGTTGCAGGCTGGCTTCTTCTTCAGCAAGCAAAGTGCCGCTGGACTTTACCAGACGCTCAAGGTCTTGGGCACGCTCGCGGATGTCGTCGGCATTGGCGCGCTGGAGCAGGGTGGGGATGGCCTCCATTGCTGCCTTCGCGTCATGGGCCAGCAGTACTGCCTGGTCGCGCACCAGTGCGCGGAAAGACGACATGTCAAAGTCGCCGGACCTTTCGGGCCCGTGAAACTTCAGTGCATGGCGGAAGTGCCGCTCGTCGGCTTCGCCGCGGGTGCGCAGAATATAGAAGATGGCGCGCACGGTGGCCTCAAGTAGCCCGCCTTCGGTCATACGGTCGCGGATGCGAGCGAGTTCACGCTCGACAAATGCGAGGTGCTCGGGTGAGTCGCCGGGGTGATTGCGTGCAGGCAAATCGCTTTCTGCCGGGTAACCCGTGAGGGCCTGGACTAACGGGGACCCGTACAAACCTTCAAATAACCAGGCATACATCTGATCGCGCTGGTCGCGGTAGGAATCGAGCAGGCGCACGATCATGGCTGACACGTTTTCCTGCACCTGCCAGAACGGGTTATCAGGCATGATTTCACGGCGATCATCGCGCAAGCGGGTAGCGGCACCCGCAACCGTGGGTGCCAGGGTGTTGGTGCTGGACCACCACTCGTAGGACATGCGCAAGGGGTGCAAGGTCTGCATCATGCTTGCAATTTCAGGCGTAACCATGCCTTGCACCCAAGGCTGCACAAAGCGCTTGTACAGGGCCAGATTGGTGTCTGAAACACGCGCGGCTGCTCTGAAGCGGTGATCTGATGCCGGGTCTGGTTTTACGATATTGCGCACGTCGTCGAGCGTGCGCCGATGCAGGGCCATAAAGTACCCGTCATGTGAACCCGGCCCGTGTGGCGACTGTGCCGCGTCAGGGTTGTCATCAACCGTGGCTTGATACACACCGGCCGGCAATAAATCGATTAAATCAATATTGCTGGTAAATTCAACATGCTCTTTACGCCCGACCTTGCCTGAAACAAAAATGCCCAGGTGCCCGATGCTTTCATGGGTGGTGTAGACAATGGTTTGGTCGTGGCTGGCAACGTCTTCGTCGTTGCGATACAGGTCGGTGATCCAGCCCAGCGCCTGTGGGGGCGGGGTAATGTTGTCGCCATAAGAGCAGAACACCACAATAGGCGAACGAATATTGCGTAAATCGATGCGCAGGCCATCAGACGTGATCAACTCAGCGCTGCTTAGTCGGTTTCCGATGAATAAATTGTCGACGATATACTGCATTTCGATATCATTGAGAAAAACATAGCCACCCCAGTATTTTTCAAACTCCAGGTAGCGTGGGCCTTCGGTATCGACGTTGGCATACAGATGGTAGTTTTTTGCCCACCATGTGTTGGCGGGGTCGAGCTTTTCAAAGTTTTCTACCAGCCAGGCACCGTCAAAACGTCCTGCTCCCAAATCGCTGGTTAGCGCTGTTAACCAGCTTCCGCCCGTAAGGCCACCACCGTAACGCATGGGGTTATCGCCCGCCCAGTATGACAGCGGCGCGCCGGCAACAATTAGCGGACCAAACAATTCAGGCCATAGCGATGCCGCCATCATGACCAGCCAGCCAGCCTGGCAGTTGCCAATGACGGCGGGTTTGCCAATGCAACTATCGTGCAGTTCGCCTACATGGCGTACAAAGTGGGCCAGTCCACGCATAACATCTTCGACCGTCTGACCGGGTACGGGGTCTGGAAGAAAACCAACAAAATAGCAGGCGTGGCCGGCTTTCATGGCTGCGCCGATTTCACTGTCAGGCTTGAACCCCCCTATGCCCGGGCCGTGGCCGGCCCGAGGGTCAATTACGATAAAGGGACGCTTGACGGGGTCTATGGTGACATCGGCCGTAGGCAGAATGCGCACCATGCCGTAATTGATGGGCCGGGTAAATTCCAGGCCCGACATAACCAGTTCGCAGTCAAAGTTCAGCACGTTGGGCACCTGTTCCTGCAAATGCTCGCGGTACTGGTCGCCTCGCTGGCGCCGCACGTCAGCAAAAAGAATAGACCGTTGCCAGGCGTCCACACCGTATTCGCTGACGGCACTGGCGAAAGACCAGGGGTCAAACATGGAAAAGGCTTTGGACATCGAGGAAGGTTTTTTGTCGTTCATGAACTGGGCCTGAATTTGTCGACCGCGACAGTGTCGCAGTCGTTGTCATTAGTAATGTATCGTCTTGGATGCCATGTTCGTCAGTACATATGCTGCCCGCCATTCATGGAGACATTGCTGCCCGTCATGAATGCGGCATCATCGCTGCATACAAATGCAATCAGTGCGGCAAGCTCGGTAGGTTTGCCCAGCCTGCCCACGGGTATCTGCGAAATAATTTTGGTTTCAAGTACTTCTTTGGGTACGGCGGCCACCATCTGGGTGTCGAGATAGCCAGGTGATACCGTATTAACGGTAACACCCTTGCGGGCAAGTTCTTGCGCCAGTGACTTGGTAAAACCATGTATGCCGGCCTTGGACGCAGAGTAATTGGTTTGCCCGAACTGCCCCTTGGTGCCGTTAATGGACGCAACATTGACGATGCGGCCCCAGCCGCGCTCGGCCATGTCTTCGGCAAAGGGCTTGGTCACATTGAACATGGAGTCAAGATTGGTACGCAGTACGGTATCCCAGTGTATTTTCGACATCTTGCGAAACGTGGTGTCGCGCGTAACGCCTGCATTATTGATAAGAATGTCGACCTGATGGCCGTCAGCACGAATGTTCGCAGCCATGGCTTCGCAGGCATCGTAATCGGCAATGTCGGTTGCATAGGCGTGAAAGCTGTAACCCTCCTCGGCCTGTTTGGCCAGCCACGTTTTTACGTGGTCATTGCCAGGAGAGTGTGTAACCAGCACCGTGTGGCCGGCGTCGTGCAGTTTTCTGGCAATGGCTTCGCCCAAGCCACCCATGCCGCCGGTTACCAGCGCAGTGTGTTTGTTTGTCATCATAAGCTCCTTAATTTACGGTGGAACAAAATAAAAACGGATGGCGGCTGCGTGTTATGACATGATTCATGCCATGCCGCTGATGGTGGCGCGAAACCGTTTCAGCGATAGCGCAAATAAGGCGGCGCCTATGGCAAACAGCGCCAGAAACGGCTTCCACACCACGTCCAGCCCGGCACCCCGGTACAAAATGGCCTGGCCCAATTCCACAAAATGGGTTGTGGGTGCCAGCAGCATGATTTTCTGCACAACAATAGGCATGCTTTCATAAGGCGTTGAGCCGCCAGACAGCAGTTGCAGGGGCAACAAGGTAATCATCAGCAGCAAGCCGAACTGCGGCATGCTGCGCGCAACTGTAGCCATAAAAATGCCCATTGCTGTCGTGGCAAAAAGACAGAGTGTGGTCCCGACCAGAAACAGGGTGATTGAGCCCTCAATGGGCACGTGCAGAAAGCCACGCACCACAAAGTTCAGCGATGCCGCGACCGCAATCAGCACCACCAGACCCATGGACCACACTTTGGCCAGCATAATTTCTGTGGGTGTCACCGGCATGACAAGCAGGTGTTCAATGGTGCCGTGTTCGCGTTCGCGGATCAGCGCGGCGCCCGTCAAAATGATGGCAAGCATGGTGACGTTGTTGATAATCTGCATGAGACCACCGAACCAGCTTTTTTCCAGCGTAGGGTTAAAGCGTGCCCGAAGGGCGAGTTCTACAGGCAAGTCGACGTTGCTGCGATAGCGCTGAACAAATTCATTAACCTCTGTCAGCACGATGTTCTGGATATGGCCGTTACCCGTAAACGCCTGGCTCATGCGCGTTGCGTCGATGTTCAGCTGAACCTCTGCATATTTGCCCGCCAATACGTCGCGCTGAAAATTCGGCGGAATATTCAGCACAAAGGTATACATGCCCGAGTCCATGCCAGGGTCCATGTCCTGGTAGCTGATCGCCTCGGGTTTTACGAACTGCGGTGGGTAAAACGCCGACACAATGCGCGCAGACAGAGGGGAATGATCTTCATCGACTATCGCGATGGATGCATGGTGCAAGGTCTCGGGCATAGACGTTGCAGCGGTGTAAACCGACAAGCTAAAGGTGTACACAATAAGCACCAGCATCGTGGGGTCACGCAGCAGACTCCACAATTCTTTTACGCCCAGACGGAAAATATTTGATAAATGACGCAGCATGTTAATGATCCTGTTTACGCAACAGGGCAATGGCCGCGCCCATGATAATCGGCACCGCAATCAACATCGGCCAGAAACTGGCGTACAGGTCTTTCATGCTGAGCGCTTTTGCGAAAACGCCGCGGCTAATGGTGAACATATAGGTGGCGGGGTAGATATCACCGATGAAGCGGCCCATTCCTTCCAGCGAGGACACCGGGTTGATCAGCCCTGAAAACTGAATGGCAGGTATGAGCGTGCCAATCAGTGCAAAGAACATGGCGGCGATCTGGCTGCTGGTTACCGACGAAGCCAGCAAGCCCAGACCGGTGGAGATGACGCAAAAAATACCAGCTGCCAACAGCAGGGTCAAAAAGCTTCCCTTTAATGGGACGCCAAAAGCCACGACGGCCACCAGCGTCATCAGCAGAAAGCTGATCAGGGCCAGACCAACATAGGGCAACTGTTTGCCGATTAAAAACTCGCTGCGGGTTACCGGCGTGACGTAGAGGTTGATGATGGAACCCAGTTCCTTCTCGCGCACAACGGCCAGCGCCGTCAGCATGGATGGCAGCATGAGCAGCAAGAGGGGGATGACGGCAGGGGTGATGGCCGGAAGGCTTTTAACATCAGGGTTATAGCGAAACCGGGGCTGGACGACGGCCGGGCTGGCCATGGTGACACCCATTTTTTCGCGCGCCTGCTCTTGCAACCATTGCTGATGCATGCCTTGAACATAGCCCTGTACGGTTTCGGCGCGCGTGGGCATGGCGCCATCTATCCATGCACCGATCTGCACCTTATGGTCTCTCATGATGTCGCGTCCGAACCCGGGAGGGATTTCGATGGCGAGCGCCAGTTCACCGCTGCGCATGCGTCGGTCAAGGTCGTCATGATTCAGAATGGGCGGTCGCTCTATAAAATAACGCGAGCCTGACAGATTCGACGTGTAGTTGCGGCTGATGGTGGTCTGGTCCAGATCAAGGACGGCATAGCGCAAGTCTTCAACATCCATGCTGATGCCGAGGCTAATAACCACCAGCAAAATCAGCGACCCGAGCAGCGCCAGTGTGGCGCGCACAGGATCGCGGCGCAGTTCCAATGCTTCACGCCAGGTATAGCTGAGCATGCGTTGGAGGCTGAATGCGACAGGTCGCGGCCGCGAAGTGTGGGTAGTCGCGCTTCTGATCGGATTGTGCGTGTCACTTTCGCGTGGTGTGGTGGAAACATCTGGCGTATCGCTACTAACGGGTTCCTTCACCTGTGATGTCGCAGATCTGTCTGGGTTAGCATCGTGTGCAACCGGTGTTGCGCTTTTGAAATAGTCTGGCATGGTGGTGCCGCTGGCATCAACCAGGTAACCTACAAATGCCTCTTCCAGTGTGGCGGCGCCGCGTTTCTTTGTAAGCGCGGCAGGCGTGTCGCTATCTAGCACCTTGCCGGCATGCATGAGCGACATGCGGTCGCAGCGCTCGGCCTCGTTCATAAAGTGTGTAGAAATAAAGATCGTGACTTTGTCACGACGCGATAGCTCAATAAGCAGACGCCAGAAATTGTCCCGCGCTACCGGGTCCACGCCCGAGGTGGGCTCATCAAGAATCAACAGCTCAGGGCGGTGCACCATGGCAACGGCCAGAGACAGACGCTGGCGTAGGCCCAGTGGCAGATTGCCGGGCAATATATGGAGCGCATCTTCCAGGCTAAAGCGCGTGGCCATTTCTTGTACACGTTGAGCGATTTCTTGCTCGGGAACATGAAACAATCGGGCGTGCAACACCAGATTCTGGTGCACTGTCAGTTCACTGTAAAGCGAAAACGCCTGCGACATATAGCCTACGCGTTGGCGTGTAGCAATATCGTCCGGGTCTATCTCTTTACCGAAAAGCCAGGCGCGACCTTCGCTGGCGGGCAACAGGCCCGTTAGCATTTTCATGGTCGTCGATTTGCCGCAGCCGTTTGAGCCCAGAAAGCCAAAGATTTCGCCACGTCGGATGCGAAAGCTGACATTGTCAACGGCGACAAACGTGCCAAAGCGCATGGTCAGGTTTTTGGCCTCGATGGCGACATCGGTGTCGGCATCCAGATCCAGCGCAGGGATGCTCACGGGCTCATAACCGCGTCGCTTTTCTTCAGGAAGCAGGCGTATAAATGCGGCTTCCAGGCTTTCTGTGCCCGTCTGACGCAGCAATTCGACCGGTGTGCCTTGCGCAAGTATGCATCCATCGTCCATGGCAACAAGGCGGTCGAAGCGCTGAGCTTCGTCCATATACGCGGTTGCCACGACAACACTCATGCCTGGCCTTTCTAGGCGGATACGGTTTATCAGCTCCCAGAATTGCGCGCGCGCCAAAGGGTCTACGCCGGTTGTTGGCTCATCAAGAATGAGCAGATCGGGGTCGTGGATGAGTGCGCAGCAAAGGCCGAGCTTCTGCTTCATGCCACCCGACAGCTTGCCCGCAGGCCTGTCCAGAAACGAATCAAGATCTGTACTTTGTGTCAGGTCGTCGATGCGACGCCGGCGCTCGGCGGCGTTATGACCAAACAGCCGTGCAAAAAACTGCAGGTTTTCTTCTACCGACAGAGTAGGGTAAAGGTTTTTTCCCAGCCCCTGAGGCATATAGGCGATACGAGGGCATACCTCAACGCGGTGCGATTTGTCTGCCATGTCGCCGCCCAGCACTTCGATGGTGCCGCGCTGTATGGCGCGGGCGCCAGCGAGCAAGGCCAGCAGGCTAGACTTGCCTACGCCATCGGGGCCGATCAGGCCGACCATGCAGCCCGATGGGATATCCAGGTCAATGCTTTTAAGCGCTACCGTTTTGCCATAGCGCTGCCCGACACCGCGCAGATGCGCGACTACCTCAAGAGAAGTCTCTTTCGTCATTGTGCCCATCACTCAGGTACTTTGACGTTAAGCCACTCTGGCCAGGTTTTTTCTGCGTCGTATTTGACCCACGCGACGCCCGGCAGGCCTGTTTTCACCTGTTCGAGATGCTTGCGCAGTAAAGCGGGAGGAATCTGCGCCTTGACCCGGAACATCAGCTTTTGTCGCTCAGATTCGGTTTCCACGGTTTTTGGCGTGAACTGTGCTGTACTGGCCACAAATGAAATATGTGCGGGTATGACCAGCTCTGGCGCGGCGTCAAGAATAATGCGCGCCTCAGTGCCGATGGCCACCCGGCCAGCCACAGTCTCGGGTAAAAAGAAGGTCATGTACACATCGGCCAGGTCGACGAGATTAAGCACCCGCCCGCCCGCCCCCAGCACCTCACCTGGCTCAGCCACACGAAACTGAATGCGGCCATCACGCGGTGATTTGAGCAGGCTGTCATCGATGTCTGCCTGCACGCGCTTCATGGTGGCCTCCACGGCTGTCACACGTGATTGCGCACCGATTTTTTGTGCCTTGGCGGCCTCGACGGCAGCCAGACTGGCCAGAACCTGCGACTTCGACGCCGCCAGCGCAGCTTCAGCGCTACGGACTCGCGCACGGTCATCGTCGAGCTCTTGCCTGGATGAGGCGCCTTCTTTTGAAAGCGTTTCTGACCGGGAGAGTCGGCGACGGGCGGCATCAAGCTCTGCTTCGCGCTGGCTGACCACGGCGCGCATGGCAGCCACGTCACTTTCGCGCAATGCAACCTGGGCCTCTGCAGCCGTGACGGCGTGCAGGGCTTCCTGGCGCCCGGCATTGACTTCGTCCCGTTGTGCTTCGAGGGTGTCGATTTGCATGCGGGCCAGCGGTTGCGCCTTCTTCACAAAGTCGCCTTCCTTGGCCAGAATTTCTTCGACCCGCCCGGGCAATTTTGTTGCCACGTCAATTTCTACCGCCTCGATGCGACCATTGCCGCTGACGAAGCCTTCGCCGGGGCCGTTGTCGGCCATCATGTTAGACCAGGCATACCAGCCGAAACCGGCGACAGCAACTACGGCAGCGACAACAACTGTTTTTTTAAGAGAGGCGGACATAGCCATCGTTCAAACCTTATTCTGTGATGTTTCCGGGGGGCGAGATCGCCCCGGAAGAGGTGGTAGTTGCAGCGGCGGCGGCAGGGGCGGACGAGGAGCCGAGTATGTTGCCCGTCGTCGGCATCGTTGGGGTGCTGTCAGGCGTTTCTGTGCTGGCACCGCCGCCAAGCGATGCATACAGCGACACATGGGTCGACAGCAGACTGCGCCTGGCCTGTACCAGTAGTTGCTGCGCCTCAAGTAAATCGCGCTGTGCGTCCAGCACTTCGAGATAAGCTGATGCACCACTGTCATAACGCAACTGAGCCAGCCGCGCCCGCCGAGTTTGCGCATCAACTGAGGCTTCCATGTTGGCAACCTGCTCGGTCAACCACTGGCGTGCCGACAAGGCGTCGGCCACCTCGCGAAACGCGGTTTGTATGGTTCGCTCATAGTTGGCGACAGCCAGGTCGCTGCGCACTTCGGCCAGGTCCAGATTGGCGCGTCGGCGGCCCGCATCGAAAATCGGCAGAGAAATCGAGGGCATAAAGGCCCAGGCGCGGCTGCCGCCTTTGAACAGGTTGTCGAGCTCGACACTTGCCGTGCCAAAATTTCCTGTCAGGCTGATAGTGGGAAAGAAAGCAGCTCGGGCCGCCTTGATATTGGCGTTTGCGCCTTCCAGGCGATGCTCGGCAGCGATGATGTCGGGGCGATCGGTTAGTAGGTCTGACGGCAAGCCAACACGCAGCGGCGCAAAGATTTTGCTGTCGGTGGAGGGCGGTTCGTTCAGGGTTGGAAACTCAACGCGAGTTTCGCCCAGCAACACGGCCAGGGCATGGGCCTGCGCCGTGCGTGCCTGCTCCAATTGGGTGCCCAGCGCCCGGGCCTGGATCAGCAGGGTTTCAACTTGGGTCAGTTCAAGTAAAGAGGTGGCGCCCACGTCGTGGCGACGCTTAAAAATACGATACGACTCTTCGCGTGTTGCGATGGTCTGGTTTGCCAGTGCAATGCGTTCGTCCAGTTCGCGCAAGCCCAGCCAGGCATTTGCAACGTTGGCAATCAGCGTAATACGCACGGCCCGTTGTGCCGCATCGGTCGCCAAATACTCTTGCAGGGCAGAATCTTTCAGGTTGCGCACGCGTCCCCAGAGGTCAAGCTCCCAGTTGCTCAAGCCCGCGTAAGCCTCGTATTGCGAGGTAACAACAGAGTTACCCGAGAAATTCAGATCACCGGGTACGCGCGAACGGCCACCGCTACCTGCTACCCCAATTGTAGGAAACTGATCAGCTCGCTGTATGCTGTATGCCGCACGTGCCTCTTCAACACGAAGCAGCGCCATGCGGTAGTCGGGGTTGTTTGCCAGAGCCTGAGCGATGGCTTGCTGTAGCCCAGGGTTTATAAAGTAATCACGCCAGTGGAGTTCCACTGCAGTAGGCCCGCGCTCTGGTACGGCGGCTGTCGCATCTGCTGGCCAGTTATCGGCCACAGGGTTGGCCGGCAGTTCGCGCGTCGAAAGCGGGGCGCACCCTGCCAAGGTTGCAGCAAGCGCCAGGGCACCAAGCCGCAACGCATGGGTGGTACTCAGGTGGAATTTCATTTGTATTCGTTGTTCCTAGGAGACGCAATCAATGCAAGGCTTGATCACTGCCGTCAATAGTCAGTTCAGGATGTGATACCCGCCGTCCACATACTGTGTCGTGCCGGTAATGGCTTTGGCCTCGTCGCTGGCAAGAAATGCGCACAGGTAGCCGACGTCATCAATATTGACGGGTCGGCGCAGCGGTGCACGACGCAGGCTGTCCTGGATGAGGCCGTCGATATCTGGAAGACCCGATGCCGCACGCGTTGCAAGCGGCCCGGGGGATATGGCATTGACGCATATGCCTGCAGGGCCAAGTTCTGAGGCCAGGTAACGCACCAGCGCTTCTAGCGCGGCCTTTACGGGCCCCATCAGGCCATAGTTTGGAATGACTTCTTCGCTGCCCAGATAAGACATGGTTACCAGGCTGCCGCCATCAATCATCAGTGGTTCAGCATGGCGTGCAAGCCGGGCGAATGAATGGCAGGAGATATCCATGGCCTGCATAAAACCTTCGCGTGAGCTGTCGACGACGCGACCGTGCAAGTCTTCACGCGGGGCATAGGCAACGGAGTGCACGATAAAGTCGAGCTTTCCCCATTGCTGTTTGATTGTGTCGAACACAGCCTGCATTTGCTCGTCTTGTGTTACGTCGAGCGGCATACGCAGGTCTATATCCAGCTCGTCGAACAGAGGCTCGACATGCGGCCGTGTGCTTTCTTTTTGCCAGGTAGCGGCCAGCTCTGCGCCTTGTTCACGCAGGGCGCGGGCGCATCCCCATGCAATGCTGTCGTCATTGGCGATACCGACGACCAAACCTTTCTTCCCCTTGAGTGAGGGCATTTTATTTTTCCTTGACGTACGTGCCCGGCGCATCGCCGAGCAGCTTGTATCCATTGCTAGGGGCACCCATGCCTGGGGGCTTGATCATGTCGCCCGAGCGGGCTTTGAGCCAAGTCTGCCATTCGGGCCACCACGAGCCTTCGTGTGCGGCGGCAGTACTGGCCCATTCTTCCGGCGCGACATAAGCGCCACGGGCTTGGCGGGTTTCGATTTGGTAGTTGCGCCGAGGACGCCCTGGCTCACTGACAATGCCGGCATTGTGACCACCACTGGTCAATACAAAAGTTATTTCGGCTGGGACCAGATAATGCAGCTTATAGACAGAACGCCATGGCGCCACGTGATCAGTTTGGGTGCCAACACAGAACATGGGCAGTGTCAGGTTGCCGAGTGCAACCGGGCGACCCTTGACGGGGTAGCGGCCTTTGCTGAGGTCGTCGTTCAGAAAGAGCCGGCGCAAATACTGCGAATGCATTTTTGCGGGCATGCGTGTGGCATCGGCATTCCAGGCCATAAGATCAAACATGGGCCGGCGTTCGCCCAGCAGGTATTCATTGATCATGCGCGACCACAGCAAGTCGTATGAATTGAGCATCTGGAAGGCACCTGCCATCTGGTCGGCACGCAGATAGCCGCGTGTGTCCATTTGTGCTTCGAGCAGGCTGACCTGGCTTTCGTCAATGAAAAGGGCAAGTTCACCCGGTTCGCTAAATTCAGTCTGAGCTGCAAGCAGTGTCATGGAAGCCAGTCGCGTGTCGTTATCGCGTGCCATGGCCGCCGCAGCGATGGCGAGTAGCGTGCCGCCAAGGCAATACCCCACGGCATGAATGTTGCGCTCGGGCACAATGGTGTTGACGGCGGTGAGTGCTCCCTGAATACCCTGTTCAAGGTAATCATCCATGCCCAGATTGCGTTCTTCGGAGCCTGGGTTTTTCCAGGAAATACAAAATACTGTATGCCCGTTGTCGACAAGATATTTAATCAAGGAGTTGTGCGCTGACAGGTCAAGAATGTAATACTTCATGATCCAGGCGGGAACAATGAGTATGGGCTCTGGGTGTACCTTGTCAGTGGTTGGCGTGTACTGGATCAGTTCCATCAGGCGATTGCGCATTACAACTTTACCTGGCGTTGCTGCCATGTTTTTGCCGACGACAAAGTCATCGGTACCCGGTGGCGGTAGTTGCGCGATACGGCGTTGCGCATTGTCGAGAAAGTACGCAAAACCCCGCATCAAATTGGCGCCGCCTTCATCCAGCGTGCGCTTGAGCGCGACCGGGTTGGTGGCTAACTGGTTGCCGGGTGAGAAAACATCCAGCCATTGTCGTGCGCCAAAGGCGACCAGGTTTTCATGATGAGGTTCTACCCCCCATACCCCGCGGGCCGCTTCTTCCCACCACTGCTGGTTCAGTAGAAAAGACTGGTGCATAAGATTAAATGGCCAGGCCATCCAGGCTGGATCACTAAAACGGCGGTCGTGGGCTGGTGGCTCGACGCAGGCGCGGGCTTCGCCAGGGCCTGCCACCAGGCACTGAAGCAGGTATTCGACCAATTGGCCGTTCTGATCGTGTGCCAGTCGCGCAAGTTCTGCCTGTTTTCCTGGCGAAGCCGCCAAATGCGTGGCCCAGTCTAGCCAGGCCAGCATGCTCGAATGAGGGGAAATTGAGGAAAACGCACGCGCCAGGGCGGCATGAGCCCGGCTGTCGATGGCGTTTGCCATGGAAAAAGGAGGACTGTTCACGTTCTGACTCCCAACGCTAAGGATGAGTAATGCCTTTATTATCGCGGCTGCGTCAGCGGCACTGCTTGATCCAGATCAACTAACGACCGTATGGTCGTTATATATAGTTATGGTTTGAAGGAATGGCGCGCGGGGTGGAAGGCATCTCACCGGACCGGCGCCTGATCAAGCAAGCTTAAGGGAGTCTATCATGGTGAAATTAGGGTTTCTACTAATTCGTGGTTTTGTGCGACTAAGGTCGTATTCGGCAAGGGTTCGTGTTTCCGTAGCCACGAATGTGCGGGTTTTTTCGGTAGTCGGTTGCCATGAATGAAAGTGCAGAGGTTAAGCGCAAGCGTATTCGACTGCGACCCGAAGTGCGTAAAGAGCAGATTCTTCAGGCCACGTTGGCTGAGTTCAGTGCGCATGGCTACGCTGCGAGCTCCGTTGAGAAAATTGCGCAACGTGCCGGTTTATCTAAGGCAGGGATCTACGCGCATTTTTCAGGCAAGGAAGAAATTTTCGAAGCGTTGTTAATGAAGGTGCTGGTACCGTCGTTCACAGGCTTTGAGGCCCATAGCCTGGATGGTGAGTCGTTAGAGTCGATTGTGGATGAATTCATCGCTACGGCGTACGACCGCCTCAATGACCCCACGTTTTTGTCTGTATTCCGACTCATGATTACCGAGGGCGGGCGTGCACCACATCTGCTCAAGCGCTGGCGTAATGAGGTCCTGGAGCCTTATCTTGATCAACAGCAGGCTTTGGTCGATCGCTGCGTTGAGCGTGGGGTAATCCGTGCCAGCGTGGTGGCCTCAAATTACGCGCTGATCCTGGCACCCAGTGTGTTTGGTTCATTGTGGCGTTTGCTTTCAGATGAAGACACAAACAAGCAAGAGCTGGCCAAACTCAGAGACGCTCATCGCCAGTTTTTATTGGTAGCCTTGCAACCGTAATGACATATGAAGCGCTAATAGCTGCCGTGAAGACACGTGAAGATACGTGAGGCGCTAACAGCAGCCTTGAAAACACATGAGAACATGTGAAGCGCTAACAGCTGCACTGAAGACACTGGTTAAATCGGGCTCTAAACGCCCGCGCGTTCACAGGCACAGCCGCGATGCTGTTCTGTTGCACTGAAACATGAAGAAAAATAAATACTGTGTGGTCAAATCAGCCGTACGGACGCCGGGAGGAGGGCAATGTGCATAATCAAATGTTGTTGTACAGATTTTGGCGGGGCGTAGCCTTGGTACGTCGGTTATTGATGCCGCTGTCGTTCGGTCTGTTGCTGGGCGGGTGTGCCATGGTACAGGTCAAGCCCCTGAGCACAAGCGACTACATTGCCATGCGCCGTGGCGATATTTTGTCTACCGGTGAAATCAGTGCGAGCGCACGTGAAACAGTGCGTGTGGCAGCGCTTGACGACGGTGCCTGCGTAAAGCTTTCTGCTGACTGTTTGCACGCATTAACCGATGCCAAAGGCATTGACGATGAGCGTCGCATGGCGGCCCTGGCCGAATTGTGGCTACAGCAGGCACAGAACCTCCCTGTACGCGACGCCGTCGAAAACCTTGAGGCCCGTATTGATGCGTGGTTGGAAACTGCACGGCATGCTTATGCGTACCTGTTTTTTACGGCACGTAAGCCTGGGGAACGCGCGTTTGAAGACAGGCAGACTCAGGTGCGCGACTACTACAACTATGCCGTGCTTCAGGCGACCACATTGTTGTTCGAGCGGCGCAACGGGGCTGTTGATGCCTCGGCGGCCAGTCGCGCCAACCTTGCACAAAGCAGAGAAGGCGGTAAGTCGTCGGTAAGTCCGGCGCGTAATGATGCGAAAGGCAGTCTGACATTGCGACTTGGGAAATGGCGTATTCGTCCAGAGTTGACCGATGCCCGTCTGCCAAATGGCGCCACGCTACCTCTGGAGCTGATTCCTGCTTCTTCTTTGTCGTTCGCGGGCTTGCGCAATGTGTATCAGCGCGACGGCTTTGGTGCGGAGTTGGTGTCTGTGGTGGCTGATAAACGTACAGCGATAGATCAAACAGATAAACAACAGGCAGACGGAGAGGTCAATCTGGACGGCGCGGCAGCTGCAAAGCAAAACAAGTCGTCGCGAATTGCGCCGCAATACAGTGAGGTGCCTTATTCGTCAATGACATTGCTGCTGCATTTTGAGGGGGAAAACCTCGCTCAGGTGCTGTCTACCCATGATGCGTCGCTGACGGTGCATGACCCTTATCGCGAAAGCCATCTTATGGTGCAGGGTTCTCGCGTACCGCTGGCCGGCAACTTTACTGCAGGCTACGGGCTTTGGCTGGCGCGCTCTGATTTTGCCCGAGAGTCGTTGCGTACGCTGCTGGGGCGCGGTCCTGGCCTGGGCCAGCCCCATCTGTATCTGATGCAGCCTTATGACCCCAATCGCCGTATTTTGCTCATGCTGCATGGGCTTGCTAGTAGCCCGGAAGCCTGGGTAAATGTTGCTAATGAAATACTGGGCGATGAAACGCTGCGCAGAAATTATCAGGTGTGGCAAATGTATTACCCCACCAATATGCCGTTGGCCGCAAATCGTACGTCGATTTACTATACCGTTATGGGCGCGTTACGGCATTTTGATCCCGAAGGAGTCGCTCCGGCTTCTCGCGACATCGTGTTAATTGGTCATAGCATGGGTGGGGTGCTTGCCAGGCTTTTGCTGTCCAGCTCGGGCGATCGCATATGGCAGTGGTTTGAGAGTACCTATCCTGTATCGGCAGAACGCGTTGCCAAACTGCCAGTGCGCAGACGCGCCACGTTTTACTTTGAGCCCATGCCGGGCGTAAACCGGGCCATTTTTATTGCCGCGCCGCATCGGGGCACTGATATAGCGGCAGGACGCCTGGGGCGCTGGTTTGCAAGCTTAATTTCGATTCCACTTACTCTGCTGGCAAACGTGGATGATATGGCAAGCGCTCTGGCTCGTGGCAAGGATGGGCGACCAGGGGCAAGCAGCCATTTGCATATTCCGAACAGCATCGAAAACCTAAGCGCGACAGATTCTTTTGTGCAGGTCGCGGCAGAGTTGCAAATTTCGCCTCGTGTAATGTATCACTCCATCATCGCCAAAGCCGACCCCAACACGCCGTTGGAAGACTCCGATGACGGATTGGTGCCTTACCTTAGTGCGCATCTTGACGGCGCGCAATCGGAAGCCGTGGTTATTTCAGGCCATAGCGTGCAGGAAAACGGGCACGCGATTCTTGAAATTCGGCGCATACTGCATGAGCATCTGGAGGCAACACGCCGGGATGAGCTCGCGCCTTGAAGCGTGTACACCACAGCAATCGGCCGGCAAACCTCATTGTTGAAGTTTGCCGGCCGGGGTTTGCACTGTATTGTGCCGCCAGATTACCAGCGTATATCAGTTACGTTAATTTCGACGCGACGGTTGGGTGCCAGGCACTCAATAAGTGCTCGCTGGTTTTGCTGTTCACAGTAAACCAGAGGGTGGCTTTCACCAGCGCCACGCGCGCGTACGCGATCAGGGTTGAAACCACCTGCCACGATTTGCTGGCGAACGGAATCGGCCCGACGCTCAGATAAACGCATATTGGCTGTCGCGTCGCCAATGCGATCGGTATGGCCAATGATGTCAAGACGGGTTTCGCCGCGTGCTATCAGCGATGGTACAAGTTGGCTGATGCGACTCCGGCCTTCAGGGGTAAGGTCTGCGCTGCCAAAGGCAAACGAGACGTCACTGTCCAGAATAATGGGCTTTTCCATGGTTGCGCAGCCTGAAATTGCCAGGGTAGTCATCAGCGCGGCGAGTAGAGATACAGTTCGTTTCTTGTCTTTCAGCATGGTACTCCTTAAGGTAAAAGCCCTCGACGGCGTTGTGTTTATTGGTTAGTAAATGGGCGCAACATTGTGTTGATGCCTGTCCGCCGACGGTATCCGTCTTGTAAGTGATATTACGAGTTCTTGCAAGTAAGGGCGCGGTAACGCGCAAGGCGCGGTCTTAGCCTGGCTTTACTTTATGGGCTTTCTTGGTGACGAAATCGTTGAGCCGACCTTGTACGTCTGCACCGGTCTGCACCACGGCAGCCATCAGGCCTTCAGCGAACAAGCCATCGGTAGCCGACATGTCTGCAATTCTGCTAATGGAACTGACAATGGCGTAGTTTGACAAAGGCGCATTGCCAGCAATGCGTTCTGCAAGCTCCATGGCAAAATCTTTGGCAGACACGGGGTTTTCGGGCGTGTTGCACACATAGTGTGCGAGGCCCAGGCGATGACCTTCTTCTATGCCCATTACCCGGCCAGTCAGCATCATTTCAACCATGCGGTTTGGTGTGATGATTTTTGCGGTGCGTACCGTGGCGCCACCGCCGGTAAAAATACCGCGCGTGCCTTCGGGCAATGAGAAATAAGTGCTGACATCGGCCACGCGAACATGGGCGGCACTGGCCAGCTCGAGCCCGCCGCCTACAACCGCACCCTGCAAGCATGCAATGACGGGGATGCCGCCATGCTGAATCTTGTCAAACGCACGGTGCCAGGCCTGGCATACGCGCAAAAAATCAACGGCGCTGCGTTCTTGATCATGGTGCTCTTTCAGATCGAGGCCCGCACAGAAATGGTCGCCTTCGGCCAACATGACGATAGCGCGAATATGAGCTGGAATGTTCGAAAAGTAGGCATCTATCTCGGCAACGGCGGCTTCATCCAACGCATTGCGCTTGTTGGCCCGATTCAGGGTAATGACGCCAATGGTGCCGGCCTCGTGCGTTTTAAGATAATTTGTTGTCATGTTGAATCTCCAAAAAAATACCCGCACACACGCTGCGTGCATGCGGGTAAGTGTTAATAAGTTTTCAGCGCTACGCCACCGCTATGCGCTTTGCTCCCGGGGTTCAAAAAACATGGTGCGCAGTGTCGTTTTCTGCAGCTTGCCGGTCGCGGTCATGGGCATGTTATCGATAAAGTACACGTCATCAGGCACCATCCATTTGGCGACACGATCCTTGTAAAGAGCAAGAATGCCTTCGGCGGTTGGGGTGGTTGCCGGCTTTTTCATAATAATGAGTATTGGGCGTTCGCCCCATTTTTTATCTGCTCGGGCAATGCACGCGGCAGAGAGTACATCTGTATGCTCCAGCGCGATGTTTTCAATATCAATGGAAGAGATCCATTCGCCGCCCGACTTGATCACATCTTTGCTGCGATCGGTAATGCGCATATAGCCATTGGCATCTATGCTGGCGACATCGCCAGTGTGAAACCAGCCGTTTTCCAGTGCGGTTTCATCATGACCGTAATAGCGCTCAATGACCCAGTTGCCGCGTATCATCAAGTTGCCGGTGGTCTTGCCATCGTGGGGCAGTGCCTGGCCATTTTCATCCATGATGCTGAACTGTGCGCCAAATAGCGGTCGCCCCTGCGACGCCAGAATGTGCAGTTTTTCTGTGTCGTCGAATGACTCTTGCTCGGGCAGCAGGGTGCATACCGTGCCCAGCGGCGATACCTCCGTCATGCCCCAGGCATGGCGTACAGACACGCCCATGCGTGCCAGCGCTGTGATCATGGCAGGAGGGCAGGCTGAGCCGCCGATAACGGCGCGGTCCAGTGTGCTGAAGCTTAGCCCGTTGGTCTGCGCGTGATCGACCAACCCTTGCCAAACCGAAGGCACGCCCGCAGACAAGGTGACACCTTCTGACTCGCATAGCTGGTAAAGTGCAGCGCCGCTAAGGTCAGCACCAGGCATTACGATTTTTGCGCCAGACATTAGCGCCGAATACGGTAGACCCCATGCGTTTACATGAAACATGGGAACCAATGGCATGACCGTGTTTTTGCGTGAAATGCCCAACGCATCCGGGTGGCATGATGCATAGGCATGCAGCACAGTTGAACGGTGGGCATAAAGCGCACCCTTTGGGTTACCCGTGGTGCCTGAGGTATAGCAAAGGCCACTGGCTGTGTTTTCGTCAAACTGGGGCCAGGTAAACTGCGCATAATCGTGTTGCAGCCACTGAGCGTAGTTTGGCCTGCCTTCATGGCAGGCGTTGTCTGGCTCTTGCAGAACAACCCACTGTTGCACTGCAGGGCATAGTGGAATCAGTTGCTCAACGAGTTCGGAAAAGTGCTGGTCGAAAAAAACAACGGTATCTTGTGCGTCATTAATAATGAACGCAATCTGATCCAGATGCAGGCGCGGGTTAATCGTATGGCAGATCACGCCGATGCCGGCCGTGGCGTAGTAAATTTCAAGATGACGGTGAGTGTTCCACGCAAGCGTGCCTACACGGTCACCGGGCTGAATGTTATTCGCCTGCAACCCAACGGCCAGCTTTCGCGTACGCGTCGCAAAGTCTGCATATCGATAACGGTGGATGCTTCCATTGCCCAATGCCGTGACAATTAGCTGATTGGGGTTGTTGGTGACGGCATGCGTCAGTATGGACGATATCAAGAGGGGAAGACTCATCATGTTTCCCGGTACTGGCATCAGCGTCTCCTGTAGTGTTCTGGTTGTAAGGTATTGGCAGGCATTTTAGACAAGCCAGGCGTATTTAACTATGGTGCATACCGACGGCTGGCTTGCAAATACCGCCTGCTGTTGTAATCGAGGCGGGCAGGCCGTGCAAATGTTTCTAATAAGCCTAGTGTTAGGCACCAGGCCAACCGACAGAGATAGTAACCATTGTGGGCAACGAAGCAACCGGATTAGCTTGACCCTCCGGGAGGCGTCCATAAAAGACCCTCCTTAGGCTTTGATGCCTGCCAGTAATTCAATACGTGTGAAGTCCAGCCTTTGCAGGGCAAGGTGTACTTGATCATAAAAATCTGAGTGGGTAGGTTGCTCACGGTTTTGCGCTTCTATCCACCTTTCTATTTCGCTAAGTTCACCATTTGCGGCAAGGCTGGCCAACGTCTGGAGCACAGCAGCCGTTGGGGTGCTGGGCAGTGCCGAGGTGGTTTTTGGAGTTGGGCTGCTGTCCCAAACCTGTGTGGGCAATGTAATGGTATTTTCGCTCAATATTTGCGCAGGCAAATGAACGCTAAAGCTGCTGCCGGTGCCCGGAGCGCTGTCAAGAATAAGCTCGCCACCCATATTGCGAATGGCTGTGCGTGCAATATACAGCCCCAGGCCGACGCTGCCGGGGCGTTCGTCGCGCTGCTCGAATGCGTTGAAAATGGCCTGCTGGTCCTGCGGGCTGATGCCGCTGCCTGTATCACTAACTACAAACGTGAGGGCAGTCTGGTTTGCGGGGCCCGGTTTGGCGCTGACAATAAACCGTATTTGTCCTTTTCGGGTGAACTTGGCGGCATTGGAAATTAGGTTGAGCAGTATTTGTTGCAGGCGGCGAGGGTCGCTATGAATCAGCTCAGGTAATGGTGTCGCGGCAGTGAACTCAAAACGGTTATGTTGCTGACCACTTAGGCTTTTACCGTGCTGCACCACATTTTCCAGCAGGCTTTTCATTTGCGTGGGCTGCAATCGTATTTCCAGTGGTTGCAGTGCTCGTTTTGCGTGGTCGAGCATTTCGTCGATCAGTTCCATCTGGTAACTTGCCGACCGCTCAATGGCACGAAGATGACTGGCTTGCTCAGCAGTTTGTGTCTGGCTCAAAAGCCGTGCGTATCCTACGATGGTACTGAGCGGTGCCCGCAGATCGTGCCCAAGGTAGCTAAGTTGCTCGAGGTTTTTTTTGTCAGTCAGGCTTGCCTGTGATACTGCAGCTTCGCTGCGCATGCGCTCAAGCAGAAGCAGCACGAACGCTGTGGTGCCGATAATGGGCAGCACTACCGCGACCATGGGTGTAAGCAGGTTCATGACCGATGAGTTGTCGATAATGTTGAAACCCGGCTGAATGTCAAGCATGGCGTAGTACACGGCTCGAATTGCGGTAAACAGTGTTACCAGCCCGAAAATACTCAGCAGTGCCCAGTGGCTTCGTGTTGTGTCGGGCTGCATGGCGTTCTTCAGTGTTAAAAAACTGCCTCCCATAAATAACAACCATGTGGCTGATACGATCATGATGCGAATTCTGGTGTCGGGCTGTACTGCCGAGAACCAGAACAGGCCCAACAACGTAACAACAACCACAATAGTCATCAGTTTAATGATGTCTGGTCGTCCGTAGAATCGTCGCAAGGCGTGCCAATAGCCAGCCAAGCCTACCAGCAGCGGACCATTTGCCAGCACTGACGCCAATGGCAGCGGAATATGCTGGTAAAAAGGGAAAATCATACAACCTAGAGCAATGGCAAAGGTTGCCGCTTGCCAGATGTAAGCGAACGGCTGCAGGTCAGATGGCAGATGCCTGCGCATAAAGGCGAGCACAGCGCCGTTGGCAAGCATCATCAATGTGGCGGCTGCGAGAGCAGTAATTGAGTCCATGGCTTGGCCGGTTTACTTTTTAAAGTTATAAATACCGGCGAAGCGGGATGATTTCAGCCCCGTCAACGGCACTGTTTGTCTGGTTTCTACTGCCCTTCGCATTACATTCTCCGTGTGGTTGTTGTCATTGTTATGCGCGCACCCAAGGCGGTCAGCGAAAATAGGCAGTTTTTAGAGGGCCTGGTGCAGGCCACCCCGACAATCATGCTCGTCTTGCATCCTTGATACGATTGCGGCATAATTTAACGCAATGCATCCAGATGTGGCTAGCGCCACGCCAACCTGTGCTCCCTCACAAGGTGGTTCTATGATGCGGCCCTTCAAGGGCAAACAAGTGGGGTTTAGTATTGCGCCCGCTATTGTGGGCTTTTTTTATGCCTTTTCGTGGCCGGTGTTTTTTAAAACTGCGCTGCCAGGGCATGGGGTTTTTTAGTCCAACTTGCTCACCCCGACATCGTGTCAAACGAGCTAAACAGGAGAGCATCATGCCCTACCATTTTTCAATTCGTGGTCAACGCTATTACGGATATGCGAGCATAGGTGCCGCGCGCATCCGCTTTTATCGTGCCAGCGACGCCTCTGTAATTGGCTATTACCGTCCGGGTGAAGCCAACCCCTGGCCAATAAGGGCGCAGAGCAACGACACCCCAGGGTTGGACGACGCCATTTTTTCAGACCTTGAAATTATTGGGGATCACATCAACAAGCGCCGGTGTGCGGGCTTTATAGGCAGCGGTAACAATGCTGTCGTTAACAGCCTGAGCAAACTGTATAACCCGTCGCCGCTACCTGAATACTGCGTACTTGAGTTTGACTGAGCAAACGCGTGGGTATGGTTTAGCGTACGCGTTGGCTGCCCACGCCTACGTTCATATCGCCGTATACCTCCACGCCTGAGCGGGTATGTGCGTTGTCATTGCTGCTTGTGTCATGAGCGTGGCGGCCGGCGCAGGCCGACAGGGCAAGAGTCAGTGCTAAAGCAAAAAGGCGAAAGAGGGTTGGCATAGGTGATGTGGCCTTGTCAGAGTGGGTTTGTGCCAGTGTACTGTGTAGGCGTGCTATCCGAAACGGCTTGTTGCAGTGCGCGCCGCGTCTGACCTGCCAAGTTAGAGTGGGCTTCTGAGCCTCAAATTGCCTACGGGTATTCAAGCAAGTCAGGCACGGCTTATGCTGATATTTCAGACAAGGTGTTTCGCCCGCATGGCGTAACAGGTGGGTGTAGTGATCGCCCGCAAAAATGGGTGTTTTATTTGCAATGGTGGGCGGTTTTTTTACCCTAAGGCATGATGCAAAACAACGAAATTCAACAAGTACAAGTCAGAGATGCACGCGGTTTCTGTATGACGCAGGTATGCGCAGTGCACGGCGCTTGCTGGGCACCAAAAAAAAGATTGGCCGTCTTGCGACAGCCAATCTTTGTATTCGGTGGTGCCCAGGAGAGGACTCGAACCTCCACACCTTGCGGCACATGGACCTGAACCATGCGCGTCTACCAATTCCGCCACCTGGGCATTAAAGTGTATGCTATCGCTTTGTTGGTTAACACTGCGTTTCGCACTACAACTTTAAGAGGCGCAAAGTATAACCTATATATTTTCACAATGGAAACAACATTTGTCCAAACGATCTAAAAACGACCCCGACAGTCGCAAAGCGGAAACGGGGCACCAAGATCTCCCTCCCGACTTCGACCCGGACGTCCCTACCCGAGAAGCAGTCCTGCAGCATTTGCGCACCGCGGGCAAGCCTATAACGCCAAAGGCGCTGGCCAAGGCACTCGGTGCCTCCTACCCGCTTTCTGTAGGTTTTGACCGACGCGTCAAGGCCATGGAGCGCGACGGCCAGATACTGCTAAATGCCAAGGGGCAATTGCTGCCCAACAGCCAGCTCGATTTCATCGCCGGTAAAGTGCAAGGCCACCGAGATGGCTTTGGCTTTTTGTTGCGCGACGATGGCGGGCAAGATCTTTTTCTGTCGCCACGCGAAATGCGCAAGGTATTGCATGGTGACCGTGTGCTCGCCAAGCCCGACGGCGAATACCGCGGCAAGCCTGAAGCAACGATTGTTGAAGTGGTTGAGCGGCACACCGACAAGCTTGTTGGCCGATTTCTGAAGGAACACGGCTCGTATATCGTCGTGCCTGAAGATCAGCGCATAAAGCACGACATACTCATACAGGGCGCCGATACCGGTGGGGCGGAAGCTGGCCAAGTGGTTACGGTGCAGATCATCCGCCAACCGGCACGGCATATGCAGCCATTGGGCAGAGTGGTTGAAGTGCTGGGTGAAATCGATGATCCAGGCATGGAAATTGAAATCGCCGTACGCAAGTTTGATGTGCCGCATATTTTTTCGTCCCAGGTGCTCAACGCTGCAGCCCGTCTACCCGATACGGTCAAGCCTGCAGATTTGAAAAACCGTGTCGACTTGCGTGACGTACCGTTCGTGACGATTGATGGCGAAGATGCGCGTGATTTTGACGACGCCGTCTACTGCGCGCCGGTCGAACTTGGTACTGAAAAGCGCCGGCGCCAGGGATGGCGCCTGCTGGTAGCTATTGCCGACGTCACCCATTATGTAAAGCCAGGCGACGCCATAGACGAAGAGGCGTTTGACCGCGGTACCAGCGTATATTTTCCGCGTCGGGTCATTCCCATGCTACCCGAGGCCCTGTCCAACGGTATCTGCTCGTTAAACCCCGAAGTTGATCGCGTTGTTCTGGTCTGCGACATGGTTATCGTTGGTAGCGGTGCGAAGGCCGGGCAAATCTCGGCCTACCAGTTTTATGACGCCGTCATCCATTCCCATGCGCGCACCACCTATACCGATGTATGGGGTGCCCTGCAGCAGCCTGATGGCCCTGCGGGCCAGGCTATGGGCGAGGTATTGCCGCATCTGCAAAACCTGTACGAGCTTTATCAACTGTTCTCAGCGGCTCGCAAAAAACGTGGTGCCATTGATTTTGATACCGTTGAAACTCGTATCGTGTGCAACCCGCTGGGCAAAATAGAACGAATTGAAGCCTATGCACGCAATGACGCGCACAAGCTCATTGAAGAGTGCATGCTTGCTGCCAATACGTGCGCAGCCGAGTTCATGACCCGCAACAAGTGCCCGGGCCTGTACCGTGTGCACGAAGGGCCTACCCCCGAGAAGCTGCAGTCGCTGCGCGATTACCTTCGCAACCTGGGCCTCTCGCTTGGCGGGGGTGACGAGCCGAGCACCTCTGACTACGCCGTCTTGCTCAAGTCTGCACAAGATCGTCCAGATCGCGAGATTATTCAAACCATGTGCTTGCGCTCATTTCAGCAAGCTATCTACAGCCCCGAGCAGGTCGGCCATTTTGGTCTTTCTTATGACCACTATGCGCATTTCACTTCGCCCATACGCCGCTACCCTGATCTTCTGACCCATCGCGTCATAAAAAGTATTTTGCGCGGCAAGCGTTATGTGCCCGATATCGAAGACACCATCGCTGCAGAAGCACTGCCCAAGGGCGAGCGTGAACACGCCATCTGGGAGAAAATAGGCCTGTTGCTTTCTGCCAGAGAGCGGCGTGCCGACGATGCCTCGCGCGACGTAGAAGCATGGCTTAAGTGCTGGTTCATTAAAGAGCATGTCGGCGAGGTCTTCAGTGGTCACGTCACAGGCGTGGCCAATTTCGGCCTGTTCATTACGCTTGATACGCTATTTGTTGAAGGCATGGTGCATGTTTCGGAGCTGGGTTCGGATTACTTTCAGTACAACGAATCCATGCATGAGCTGCGTGGCGAGCGCACAGGTATACGCTACCGCATCACCGATGCGGTTCAGGTGCAGGTTGCGCGCGTAGACCTTGAAGCCAGACGCATCGAATTCAGGCTGGTCAAAGGCACAGGGTTCAAAGAGCTCAAGGCGGCCATTGATGAACCTGCAGGGCAGCCCGAACGCAAGATCAAGCGTGCGGCATCCGCCAAACCCGAGGCGCTAAGAGGAACCACCTCCCGGCAACGACGGGCTGAAGCCAAGCGTGGCGCCAAAGCCGCCGCAGCGCGAAAAACTGTAAAAGGGCGCACCAAGCGCTAGCGTGTTTTGCACTATCCCGCCGAGCTTGGCTCGGCGGGATTAAAATAAACGCGATTCGTCTTCAAGGAACCACATGTCTTCCCATCAGGTACTGACGGGCTTTCACGCCGTCGTCGCCCGCTTGCGCCATGCGCCCGAGTCCATTAAAGAGCTGTACGTCGAAGAGTCGCGCCGCGACAAGCGTATGCAAACCTTCATACAGCAGGCCCAAAACGCCAAGGTGCGCGTGCGCCCTGTACCCCCAGACCGGCTCGATGGGCTGGCGCGTGGTGCGCGTCATCAGGGCGTGGTCGCGCTGGCAGAACCACGTCTGCTTGCCGCTGATGTGGATGAAGTGCTCGATACCCTCGAAGATAAAGGCGAGACGCCTCTGCTGCTGATTCTCGATGGCGTAACTGATCCGCACAACCTGGGCGCATGCCTGCGCACAGCAGACGCCGCAGGTGTACATGCCGTTATCGCCCCGCGTGATCGCGCTGTTGGGCTTAATCAAACCGTGCAGCGCGTTGCCTGCGGCGGGGCAGAAACCGTGCCCTACATCATGGTGACCAATCTTGCACGCACCATGCGTCAGCTTAAGGATCGTGATATCTGGATTGTGGGCACCGATGACGAGGCAGAGCAAAGCATGCACCAGGTTGATGGCCGTCGCGCTATGGCCTGGGTCATGGGAGCCGAAGGAGAGGGCATGCGTCGGCTTACCCGTGAAACCTGCGATGAGCTTGTCACCATACCCATGCTGGGTTCGGTAGAAAGTTTGAATGTCAGTGTTGCAAGCGCTGTGTGTCTTTACGAAACAGTAAGACAACGGAAGGTTTAACGTTGCTGGCCGGCTGCCTTTGCCTGAGGCGGCCGGGGCTGCCAGTTTTGGCTCAGGTTTACTCTCTCCGTCGCTACCATGAAGAAAAACGGCTTTACCACAACCATCGTCCATGCTGATCGTCGTGCCCACTCTGAATTTGGTGCGGTTCACGCGCCTCTGCATCCTTCATCTGAATACGCGTTTGCCGATTCCCGCGATCTGACTGCCGTCTTCCAGGGCAGGCCAGGTTTCACTTATGCTCGCCAGGGTACGCCGACCACGGCGGCGCTCGAGAACAAGATTACGCAAATGGAAGAGGGTATTGGCACTGTTAGCTTTGCAACCGGCATGGCTGCGTTGACAGCAATATTTTTTACGCTGCTCAAGGCCGGCGACCACTTGATCAGCAGCCATCATATTTTTGGCAACACCAATAGCCTGCTGGCCACGCTGGCAGGGCTGGGCGTCGAGGTTTCGTTTGTCGACGCCACTGACGTCGCCAATGTGGCTGCTGCTTTACGCCCTGAGACTCGTATGGTGTTCACAGAGTCGCTTGCCAACCCCGGTACCCAGATTGCAGACCTCAAGGCCATAGGAGACTGGTGCAGTGAGCAGGGTATTGCCTATGTGGTTGACGGCACCCTGACCACGCCTTTGCTGTGTCGCGGTAAAGACGTTGGCGCTTCATTAATATTTAATTCGCTGTCCAAGCACATAGGTGGCCACGGCAATGCGCTTGGCGGGGCAGTAACCGACACGGGGCTGTACGATTGGTCACAATACCCCAATATTGCTGAGCCCTACCGCAAGGGCAAGCCCGCATCATGGGGGCTAACGCAGATCAAGAAAAAGGGCCTACGCGACATGGGTGGCACCCTGTCTTCAGATGCGGCTCACCGCATTGCAGTGGGTGCTGAAACATTGGCCCTGCGCATGGAACGAATATGCGCCAATGCGCTGGGCCTGGCGCAATACCTTGTGGAACACCCGCGGGTCGTGAAAGTGCACTACCCAGGTCTGGCCAGTCATCCACAACATGAGAGGGCTGCCGCGTTGTTTCAGCAGCGCTACGGGGGCCTGATGGGCATCGAGCTGGCTGCTGATGTTGACGTGTTCGAGTTTTTGAACCGTTTACAAGTGCTGGCACTGGCAACCCACCTGGGCGATAACCGTACTCTGGTACTGCCCGTTGCACACACCATTTATTACGAAATGGGCCCGCAACGGCGCGCCGAAATGGGTATTTCAGATAACTTTCTGCGTGTCTCGATAGGTATCGAAGACTTTGAAGATCTTCGCGCTGATTTCGAGCAGGCTCTGACGTAGGCCGCGTTTTGATCGCCACGAGTGCAAAATTTCACGTTAGTCAACAGTCTTGAACTGAAAGTTTACAATTAATTAATGGGCTGTTGTGAAACGCCTAAAAGTAAGCATATATGCGGGTTTTGAGGGCTTTTCCACTTGACACGCCTGTCTTTCAAAGGCTTAATACGCGTTAGCCAGCTGAGTGCAGTTGTTGCCAGCAGCGCTTCCTAGTTGCGCCCGGGTTGTCGTCCACAATATGTACGGCAGTGGTGTGCGCCTAGTTTTTAATCAAGCCAAGTTCGGGTGCGGGCTTGGCCAAAATAATTTTTTAGGGGTAATCCTTAATGAACAAAACAGAGCTTATTGAACACATCTCCACCAAAGCCGATCTGTCGAAGGCTGACGCTGGCCGCGCGCTTGAGGCGTTCATCGGCGCCGTCAAAACCACACTGAAGAAAAAAGACTCAGTGACGCTGGTGGGCTTTGGCACCTTTGCTGTAACTGAGCGTGCTGCCCGCACCGGTCGCAACCCACGCACCGGCGAAGCGATCAAAATCAAAAAGGCCCGTGTGCCTAAGTTCCGTCCGGGCAAAGCCCTGAAAGACGCCGTCAACTAATGTTGGCTTAGCGTGTTGCGCCAATGTGCGCAATACGCTATAATCTTTTCCTTGTTGAAGTTGCAGCGCAAGTGGCCCACAGAGCTTTAAATTCTGATACGGGTGCTTAGCTCAGTTGGTAGAGCGGCGCCCTTACAAGGCGTAGGTCGGCGGTTCGAACCCGTCAGCACCCACCACAAAACCTGCAATAAAATTAGGCACTTAGAGCGATCTAGGTGCCTTTTTTTGCTTGGTGCCCCAAGCTATTATCGGTATTTTGGCTGGCACGGCATGCCAGACTTATTCGTTTTAAAAAGCCAAATATTGTGCCGTGAGGCGGGTTAATTTATTTGACCCGGTGCGCGGCACGCCTCGGCCTTTAGGCTGGGGAAGGATAGCGCGGACGCCGCAGGCGTCCTTTGGGCGGTCAGTGTGGCGTTTGCTGCTGTTCGATGTACTGGCGGATGATCTCGATGGGGGCACCACCACAGCTACCCGCAAAGTAGGACGGTGACCACAGGGCACCACCCCACAGTTTCTTGCGGATGCTCGGGTAGCTCTTCTTACGAATCATCCGGCTGGACACACCCTTGAGGCTGTTCACGAGATTGGAGACGGCCACTTTGGGCGGGTAGTTCACCAACAGGTGAACGTGGTCGTCCTCGCCGTCGAACTCCACCAGTTCGGCCTCGAAGTCGTCGCAGACGCTGGAAAATAGGTCACGCAGATCGTCGAGTATTTCCTTTGTGAACACCTCACCCCGATACTTGGTCACAAAGACCAAGTGGACGTGGATCATAAATACACAGTGTCTACCTTGTCGAATATCATTTTCGTCGCTCATAGACCAAGAGTATAATTCCAGCCATGCAACGTCTCCAAGCCTTTAAATACGAACTTCGGCCCGACGGCCAGCAGCAGCGCCAGATGCGCCGCTTCGCTGGCTCCTGCCGGTTCGTATTCAACAAGGCGCTGGCGTTGCAAAAGGCGCGTTACGAGCAGGGCGAGAAGAAGTTGGGCTGGCTGCGTTACCGCAACAGCCGGGAAGCGCTTGGTACGGTGAAAAATGTCACAGTCAGCTTGTCGGGCGGCAAGTGGTTCGTGTCGATCCAGACTGAGCGTGAGGTTGAGCAGCCTTTGCCGCAGTCCACCACGGCAGTGGGTATCGACATGGGCATTGCCCGCTTCGCCACGCTCTCGGATGGCTCCCATCTCGAACCGCTCAACAGTTTCAAGCGACACGAAACGGCGCTGCGTAAAGCGCAGCAGGCCATGAGCCGCAAGACCAAGTTCAGCAACAACTGGAAGAAGGCTAAAGCCCGCGTCCAGCGCATCCATTTCCGCATCGGCAACACCCGGCGCGACTACCTGCATAAAGCCACGAGCACGATCAGCCAAAACCACGCGATGGTGTGTATAGAGCACTTGCAGGTACGCAGCATGTCCAAGTCGGGGGCAGGCAGTACCGAAAAACCGGGAACAAACGTCCGGGCCAAATCCGGTCTGAACAAGGCCATTCTGGATCAGGGCTGGTTTGAGTTTCGCCGCCAACTGGACTATAAGCTGGCATGGAACGGCGGTTATCTCATTGCCGTACCGCCACAGAACACCAGCCGCACCTGTCCGGCTTGTGGGCATGTGTCGAAGGATAACCGGCAAACACAAGCGCAGTTCGCGTGTGTGGAATGCGGTTTCGAGGAAAATGCTGATCTGGTCAGCGCGATCAATATTCTAAGGGCGGGACACGCCCGGTTCGCCTGTGAAGTGAGCGATGCAGTAAGGTCGCCAGCAGCAGGAACCCGCCGAGGTGAGCCAGTCCCTGCGGACTGAACACGGTAGGAATCCCCTCACTTAAGGGAGGGGAGGGTGTCAAGCTATTCTCGGCAGCCGATACCGTCTCATCGCACGCCGTATTAAATTGTATTTGTTCTCACTCCTCGCTTACGATCTGCCGTAATGCCTCGGTGAACAGCTCGGCAGGCCTTGATAGTGATCGGCCGGCGCGCCGCAAAATACCGATATGTCGATATATAACTGGGTTGCTGATAGAAATACGCCTCAGACGGCTAGTATCTCCACCACACACTACAAGTTCAGATAAAACTGCAACCCCTAAACCTTCTGTTGCCAGCGCAATTACCGTTGAGTTATAGACCGCCTCATACGCTGCGGGCAATGTAATCCTTTGCTTATCAGCTGCAGCTTCGATGTGCATTCTTATGCTGCTTTCCCTTACGGGAAGTATGAGAGGGTGTTTGGCTAACTCCTTCAGTGTCACCGAGTCACCTTTCGTCCATTCATAATCAAGTGCAATAAAAGCATAAAAATGATCGGTCATAAGCTTTTCCCAAACCACTTCCGGATCCCGCTTGATCTGGCTTCCGAGGCCAAAATCTACATCTCCGTTTCTTGTCATATCGGTAACCCTGGCCGCTACCGTATCTAATATGCGAACAGTGATACGAGGGTAGTTGTTCTTCAGCCTTTGGATCGCGCGCGGTAGCAAGCCGGCTGCCAGCGATGGCACAGCTGCGACTGTCACAACGCCGCGGTCGGGGTCGCTCGAGTCTCGGGCTTGGATGATCAGAGCTTCAATTGCAGCGACGACATGTTCGACCTGCGGCAAAAGATCCAAACCTTGTGGCGTCAAGCTGACGTGTCTGCGATTGCGGTCGAAGAGCTGCGTGTCTAAATGCGTCTCAAGTTGCTGGATTTGCGTGGTTAAGGCTGACTGAGAAATGTGCAGTTCGTACGCCGCTCTGGTGAAATTTCCCAAACGAGCTATGGCCAAAAATGCACGCAGTTGTTTGAGATCACCCAGCATTATCGATTTTGCATCCTATACAGTTGTGAATATTGATCGATTTTATCGAAAACTATATTCGTTAAATTCAATTTTACCAATCGAATACATATCTGTATATTGTTTTCTGAGGCGTTAATCAGGGAAAAATGATGAGTACTATTAAAAAGGCTGTGGTTGTAGGCGGTGGCACCATGGGGTGCGCAGTTGCCGCCATTTTTAGCGTGGCTGGTTGGGATACGCACGTTGTTGAAACGAATGAGTCAGCACTGCTTGCGCTACCCGGAAAAATTGATGAAGCCAGTCGAGCCCTGGGGGCAGATGGAAGCGAGTCGGCTCCTGCAGTGCACGGCGCGCTGGCAGATGTCGATTGGATAGACGTTGATATAGTTGTTGAGTGTATTTTCGAGGAACTGGCGCTTAAGCAAGCGCTTTTTGCAGAGCTCGAGTCCCTATGCCCGGTGCCAACACCGCTGACGAGCAATTCATCAAGTTTTCCAATTAGCCAGATTGGGCAAGGGTTGGCGACACTGAATCGAATGCTCGGGCTGCATTTCTTCATGCCCGCTCATCTGGTGCCTGCCGTCGAGGTGGTCAGTAGCGAAGTATCCGATGAACAGACAGCTTTGCGCGTCAGCGACATCATGCGATCGGTTGGAAAAAAACCCATTCGAGTGAAGCGAGACGTCCCCGGATTTCTTGCCAATCGAATTCAGCACGCGCTGATGCGTGAGGCAATCGCCTTAGTCGAAGAGGGTTTTGCGTCTGCGGAAGATGTCGACGCGGCTGTCCGTTACGGGTTCGGGTTCCGATATATCGCGGCTGGCCCACTCCTGCAAAAAGACTTGGCCGGAATTGATATTCATTGCGCAGCCGCTCAGACCATGTATCCACATCTTCACTCAAACACGGAAGCAAGTGCTTATATGCGCCAATTGGTAGCAAATGGCGATGTAGGTGTAAAGGGCACTTCATTGCGTGGGTTTTATCAATGGACTCCCGAGCAAGTGGCGGTTGAGCAAAAGCGCTATGAAACAGCACTGCTCAAGGCTGCCCAAATTCTCGCGGATGAAGAGGGTGTGAACTGATTGGCCTTTAAAAAAATGCCTGCAAGATTGAAGTGGACATATTTCGAGTTCCACCTGCATTCAGGCACTACATAGCACAAACGATAACGATGCGTTCTAAACACGGTCGAGCCGATCATTTATAACGCAAATGCAGTACACGTAAACAATAGAGGACGCACCCATGAAACAAGACGTAGGGGCCAATGTTCACGGCGCACGCATAGAGTCGGTACAAGCGCGCACCATCAGCATTCCGTTGGACAATGCCACTTCATTTTCTACGCGCAAGGTATTTGCGCGTGACTATACCGTTGTAAAAATCAAGACAGCCGACGGTCACGAGGGCATAGGCTTTTGCTACGGTGGCAGCCGGGGTGGCGTCATGGTCACTCACGCTGTGCGTGAGCTTTTTAAAGAGATGTTGGTCGGTCAAAACGCGTTGCGCGTGGAAGGTCTGTGGGAAGAGATGTACCAGGAAACCCTGCTGCATGGCCGTGCGGGGTCAACCATGCGCGCGCTCTCCATTATTGACGTGGCACTTTGGGATCGCAACGCACGTGCGGCCGGGCTCCCGCTTAGCCAATACCTGGGTGGCTACGCTAAAGAATCGGTCAAGGCCTATGCCAGCGGTGGCTATTACCTTGACGGCAAAACCAACGAGCAGCTGGGCGAAGAACTGGCCGGCTATGTGGCCAAGGGGTTCAAGGCCGTCAAAATGAAGGTGGGCCGTTTTAGCCCGCAAGAAGAAGAGGCGCGCATCAAAGCGGCTCGTGCTGCCATTGGCGACGACATCTTGCTGATGCTGGACGCCAATAACGCCTGGAAAGATCTGCCCACCGCACTTGAATACATGAAGCGCTATGAGCGCTACAACCCCTATTTTATCGAAGAGCCCTTTAGCCCCGACGACATCAACAACCACGCTGAGTTGGCCAAGCGCACATCGGTGCCTGTGGCGACCGGTGAAATTGAGGCGGGTCGCTGGCGTCATCAGGAACTGCTGGAAAAGCGCGCTGCCATGATGCTGCAAACCGACGCGGCGGTATGTGGTGGCATTAGCGAATGGCGCCGCATTGCTGCCTCGGCAGCAGGGTTTGGCGTCAGCATGTACCCACACTGGTTCCATGACTTGCACATCCATTTGGTGGCAGCCACCCCCAACGCGGAGTATGTCGAGTTTTTTGCTAACGACCAGGTGCTGAACTTTCGCCGCCTTGTCGATACGCAACTGGAATTTACCAACGGCGAACTGCGCGTTCCAGCCGGAGCTGGCCTGGGCTTCCGATTTGATGATGCGGCGATTGAGCGTTACGCCGTCGATTCCTGGGCTTAGCGAGATAGTCTCGCCCAAACCTGCGCAATATAAATATCATTACTAGGGAGAGTGCCGTGGAGACAAATCTACGTGTACACAAGAACTATCTGTACGGTTTACAACTCGTTCACTACGGCACTCGAATCCCTTTGTCTATTATTCAATTCTATACACCTTGGCGTAAGAGCATTGCGATTTGACGCGATCTACGCACCAAAATTGGCCATGCCTTTCCTAATAATACGGTGTTGAAGGCTGCGGTTGGGTGTGGTTACAGTGCTTCGGACGATAGCTCAATATAGTCCAAAAAATTCACATAATTCTCAAAGAAGACGTAACAGATGATCCTGATCGATACATTTAATGTCTTCAAGCTTTTAATGGCATCTTCGGAGAGGATTTCTTGTCCCTCGTCAACAACGTGAAAGTATCTATCAACAAGGAATGTGTAGGCATATCAAGATTATTTTTTCTGTTGATAGTTTAAGGCGCAACAAATTCTTGGTGGTATAAAAAATATTAAATAAGATTGGGAGCATATATAGATGTCAGTTTTGGTATAAATTAGAAATAGATATGGCTGCTTCATGCTGTGACCTGGAATAGCTAAGAAAAATAATTAATTTGAGACGCCGTTTTAAACGTAAGTGCTTAAGCAACCGTACAAACGTAATGGCAGCTGGGATTGCCCCAAGACAAATAAAAGGAGAAATTCGCATGAGTAAAGGCCCCGCCCGGCACGAGAGGTTTCGAGCCTCCCAACGGATCATGAATTCAGTGAATGGTTTTGCTGAAAAATGTGCTGGCTTGTTTCTTCTTGGTATGGTCGTTGCGATTTCTATTTCGGTATTTGCGCGGCTTCTGTACACCTATACGGGTATTCCCTTATCTGCGCCATGGGCAGAAGAGTTGGGCCGTTACATGATGATCGGCAGTGTTTTTATTGGCGGCGCAGTAGCCGCATATAACCTGCGATTGATTGGCGTTGATGCATTTGTGGGCGCGGTTCCGGATCACATCGCTCGCTGGCTGCGACTTGTGGCTCATATTCTGACACTGTCGCTTGCATTATTACTGGTTTGGAAGTCCATTCGATTGATCGATCTCGGTTTCAAAACCTGGTCACCAGCGATGGAGATTCCTATGGCTTATGTATATTTCTTGATGTGCATCGGTTGCGTGCTCTTGTGTGCAAACACTTTAATGCATGTGGTTGGAGAGTTACTGGATTCTGGTCCGTGGCCTCGGCAGGACTCTGCAGAGCTAGAGTCCATCCTGATCCAGCATGGCGAGGGAGATCGGTCATGATCGTGGTGCTTTGCTTGTCGTTCTTTTTAATCCTATTGATTGGTGCGCCGATCATGACTGCACTAGGCTTGTCAGCGGCCTTGGCCTTGCAATCGGGCGAACGACCGTTGTTAATCGTCGTGCAAATGGCCTACCAGTCGCTGGATTCATTCAGTTTGATGGCTGTACCGTTCTTCATTCTTGCTGGTCACCTCATGCAGTCGGGTGGCATCGCACGGAGATTGGTCCGGTTGGCTAACGCTTTAGTTGGCTGGATTCGGGGTGGACTGGGAGCTGTGGCCGTATTGACGTCGATGCTGTTTGCCACGGTGTCGGGATCATCGTCAGCGACTACGGCCGCCGTTGGATCTGTATTAATTCCAGAAATGGAAAGGAAAGGCTATCCGAAATCCTTCGCTGCGTCGATCACTGCTTCATCAGGGGAACTCGGGGCAATTATTCCGCCTTCAATCCCAATGATAGTGTACGCATTAACAGCTAATGTATCGGTTGGATCGCTGTTCATTGCTGGGATTCTTCCAGGTCTTATTGTTACCTTATCGCTGATACTAACCGTTTGCGTGATTGCACGTATCAAGGG
This sequence comes from Alcaligenaceae bacterium, assembly GCA_013416395.1. Lineage (GTDB taxonomy): Bacteria > Pseudomonadota > Gammaproteobacteria > Burkholderiales > Burkholderiaceae_B > Allopusillimonas. The sequence goes on along the minus strand of JACCEP010000011.1, from coordinate 13,131 downwards.
ATTTGATGAGGTTAGTAAGGTCAATCTGAGTGAATGGATTACAGAGCTGTGTGTTGCTTTCCGAGAGGCAGTGCTTGCTTTAATGATGCCTGTCATTATCTTGGGTGGAATATATGGTGGGCTTTTCACCGCTACAGAGGCCTCTTGTATTGCAGTGCTTTATGGCCTGGTTCTTGGGCTATTCGTGTACAAGGAAATTACTTATAAAAATTTATTGGTTATTTTCTCTCGTGCAGCTGTAATGTCTGCAATTATCTTGCTGATTGTTGCTTTCGCAGCGGTGTTTGCCTATCTGTTAACAATTAATCAAGTGCCGCAACGGGTAGCAGTACTACTCGGATCGGTAACGGACAGTCCAATTGTGTTTCTGCTTTTGGTGAATGTGATGCTATTCATCGCTGGCATGTTCATTGAGGCACTTGCGGCTATTCTGATAATTGTGCCTATTCTGGCACCCATTAGCATAGGCTTTGGCATCGATCCAATCCATTTCGGGATAATTGTAATCATGAATCTTGCCGTTGGGATGGTGACACCTCCGGTCGGCGTTAATCTTTTCGTGGTGTGCGAAGTAGCTCAGCTGAAAATGCACCAACTTGCACGTCATTTGATTATATTTCTGGGCGTTCTCGTGGCGGATATTATACTTATTACGTACGTTCCAGCGATCAGTACGATTTTTCTGTAGATGAATAATTATTAAAGGGGTATATAGTGAGACTTAAAAATATGTCATTTCAAAAAACATCCGGGAGATGCAAAATGAATTTTCTGAAGATGCTGTCAGGATCCGCTGTCCTTGGCGTCTGCATGCTTTCATCGCCTGCTTATAGTTTGAATATGGATGTTGGGCATACGCTAACAACTGACAGCCCATTTCATGTAGGTGCTCAAAAATTCGCAGATATTTTAAAAGAAAAGTCAAACGGAAAAATCAATATTACAGTATTCCCTCACTCTCAATTGGGTGGGGAACTAACCATGATTCAAGGCGCGGTCGCGGGCACCACCGACTTGCTTATCACGGGGCAGCCAACCCTCAATAACACAGTTAAAGAGTTTTTAGTATTTGATGCACCTTATTTGTTTGACAGTGTTGAGCAAGCGAACACAATTCTCAACGGACCTGTGGGGAAAAAATTTCTTGATGTTCTCCCTAAGTACGGCTTGGTGGGACTAGGGTGGTTTTCTGCGATTGAACGTGATGTTTTCGGCGATAAGGCCATTAACTCTGCAGATGATATTAAAGGAATGAAAATACGTGTTATCCAGTCACCAGGTTACGTGGAAAGCTATAAGGCATTAGGTGCGCAAGCCACCCCCATGGCGTATTCTGAATTGTATCTGGCCTTACAGCAGAAAGTAATTGACGGCGGTGAAACCACTCCTGATCAGTTTGTGTCTGATAAGTTTATTGAGGTCTCTAAATATTTCAACCTGACGCGTATCAACATGCTTCCCGCGTTATTGATCATGTCGAAATCACGGTGGGATTCATTTGCTCCGGATGAGCAGAAGATGATTCAAGGTGCTGCCGATGAGGCGATGGCGTACGCTCGCGATTATTACAAGAAGGTTTACGACGCTGGGATCAAAACCATGGAAGAAAAGGGAACAGTGATCGTTCATCCTAGTGACATTGAATCGCTGGTTAAGGCAACAAGACCAGCCGCTCAGAAACTGGTCAGCGAAGCGCCGAATGGTCAGGAGCTCTATGACGCTGTGATGGCTGCTAAAAAGAAACACTGACGAAGGATGTATCACCACACCTCGAAACCTAAGCGATCAGGTTGGGAGATTTACTCAATCTGATCGTGGTGTCAGGCGAACGCGGCTTCTTTAAAGTACATGTAGGTTTACGGGATTTCAGTTCATTCAAGAGGTGGTTCTTGGCTGAGGGGCTCAGATCGGTAAGTCTTTGAAGTCAGAAGTTGCTTCAAAAAAATGGCGTGCTATCAAGTAGCCACTTAACCTTAATGCATGTACAGATGGAAGCTCACGTTCACTCTACAAATTTAATGGATAACCCGATGAATTCTTTTACTGTACCTGAAAACCTACGCGTGCTGATTACAGGAGCAGCCGGAAACATAGGGATGTGTTTACGCACGCATTTGCGTGGACGTTATGCTTTGTTGCGTCTTGCGGATATTGCAGAGCAGGCACCCGCAAAAGACAATGAGGAAATCTGCAAAATTGACGTGCGGGATATCGGTTCGATAGAGCGTTGTATGCGGGATATAGATTGTGTTATTCATTTGGCCGGGATCCCAGGCGCAGACACCTGGGAGAAAATTCTACCAATGAATATTGAAGGTTGTTACAACGTATTTGAGGCCGCTCGCCGTCAAAAGGTACGTCGAGTTATTTTTGCGAGTTCGAACCACGCCGTTGGCTATCATAGAAGAGAAAAGTTTCTGGACGACACGGTTCAACATAGGCCTGATTCACTTTATGGGGTTTCTAAGGTGTTTGGAGAAGGGCTCGGTAGAATGTATGCGGATAAATACGGCCTTTCGGTAGCATGCTTACGCATAGGCACATTTCGCACGCCAGACCGCCCGAGTGAGGCTCGGCAGCTACTGACCTGGATTAGCCACAACGATATGGCTCAGCTAGCGCGCCGCTGTATCGAGCATGAGTCATATCATTTTGCTGTGGTGTACGGCGTATCAAACAACCTTCGTAACCGTTGGGATAACTCTAATGTGAAGTTTCTCGGCTACGCGCCCCAGGATAACTCTGAGGTTTTCGCAGCTGAAATACTTGCTAATGACATCCCTGAAGACCCAATTGCAGCCCAGTTTCACGGAGGCTTTTATTGTCCTTTAGAGTTTGTTGGCACAACTGACAGGATTTCTTGATTTTTTGCATGGAGCGTCAAGCTATGGCCTCCCATCTACCGCATGATTTTGGGTCTTATTGTTTGTCGAATGACTTAGTATATATTGGTTGGGTGTACTGCAGCCCAGGCAGTTAAGCAGTTTCAACGAGGATAAGTTATGTACGCTGTTCCGCCTTCTATCGACGCCCAAGAATTCGCTCGTTTGCCCGACTCGTTACGCAAGCCTGAAGCCACGTCTGAGTGGCATCGTCACCAGCCGGGACATCAGCCAGCGCATTCCTTGCTGGAGGGCCCCTCGTTTGACGCGCAGGGCCGCTTGTATTGTGTGGATGTGCCCTGGGGGCGTGTATTTCGGATCGATGCGCAAGGGCAGTTTGAGCTTATTGCTGAGTATGACGGCGAGCCTAATGGTTTAAAAATTCATCAGGACGGGCGGATATTTATTGCCGATTATGCGCACGGCATCGTCATACTAGATCCAGAGACGGGTGACGTGAAGCCATTTATAGAGCGCGTCCATCTCGAACGGCTTAAGGCAGTAAATGATTTGGTGTTCTCGTCCAATGGCGATCTGTACTTTACCGATCAGGGTTTAACAGGTTTGCATGATCCGACAGGTCGCATCTTTAGACGCCGTGCAAATGGTCGTATCGACTGTCTTTTAGATAACATACCCAGCCCGAATGGATTGGTATTGGATCCTACCGAATCGGTGCTTTACGTGGCGGTGACGCGAGCAAATGCCATTTGGCGTGTTCCGCTGACGCGTGATGGCGGTGTCGCTAAAGTTGGCACATTTATTCAAATGTCTGGCGGCGGAGGACCCGATGGTTTGGCAATCGATGAGGAAGGTAACCTCGCAGTCGCGCATGTGGGCTTGGGGGCTGTTTGGCTGTTTAGCAATCGTGGAGAACCTATGCTGCGCATAAACTCCCCCCTCGGGCAACTCACTACCAATATCGCCTTTGGAGGGCCTGAGCGCAAAGTTGTTTATATTACAGAGTCTGAGTCGGGGTCGATTCTTACAGCGCCGGTGTCAGTGCCTGGCCGAAGAATGTATTCGGGTTTCTAATCGAACCGTCTTTAAAATTTAACCACGACTCAGTGTTAAGTTTGCGTGACGGTGCCGGCAAACCTTCCCGTTCATAAGGCTTATCGGTCAGATTTAGGCTGTGTTTTTGTCCAGTAGTTCTTCCAGCTCGCTCAGTCGAGCGGGCCGACTAATAAGGTAACCCTGGAATTGGCGGCAGCCATGTTGGTAAAGATAATCGCGCTGCTCTATGGTTTCGACACCTTCGGCGACGATCGTCATATCCAGACAGCCCGCGAGAGTGATGATGGAGTCGATGATTTTGCCGGCGTTGGGGTTTGACAAGGCAACGCTAACAAAAGGTTTTGCGATTTTTATCTCGGAAAATATCTGCTGCTGCAATAGATAGGCCAGGGAGCAATAACCGGTTCCGAAGTCGTCCAGCGAAAAGGTGACTCCCTTTGCCTTCAGCTGCCGCAATTTGCTGATAGTAGCCTGGGTTTTTTTCAAGAAAATGCTTTCTGTCACTTCGAAGCGCAATCTGTGTGGATTTGCGCCTGTTTTTTCAAGAATGGCCTGAACCGTGCTCACGAAGTCAGGATGATGAAGCTGGCGGGCGCTTACGTTAACAGAAATCGAAAGATGTCGACGATTTGGCTGATGTGCCCAAGCCACTAGCTGCTGGCATACCGTTTCGATCATCCAGGCTCCCACAGTGATGATCAGGCCGGACTCTTCCGATACGAGAATGAAGGTGTCCGGATTGATCATGCCGCGCCTTCTATGCTGCCATCGGATGAGCGCTTCGACACCTATTGCTTCGCCGGCTTCGTCAACTTGCAACTGATAAAAGGGAATAAATTCGGATTGTTCCAGCCCTCTTCGGATATCAAGCTCAAGGTTCGACCGGGACAGCACAGTCTTTTCTGATTCCGGGTCGAAGAAACTGACCGATTCGTTTTCTGAGTTCTTGGAATCGTGCATCGCAAGTTCGGCGCGCTTAATCCATAGATCAGCCGACTGGCATTTAGACTCCGAGATGGCAATGCCGATTTTCATGGAAATCAGCTGCTCACGACCCTTTACTCGCAGCAGTGACTCAAAGGGTCGCTGCAACTGCTCAGCATACTCCCGTGAATAGTCGGCGAGTCTCTGACGGTTTCGATGCTGATAGCCCGGGATGATGACAAACTGGTCGCCGCCCACCCGTGCTAGAAAATCGCCTGGTTTTAAGCCACGCGACAACACTTGTGTCACTCTGACGATGATACTGTCGCTGATATCTCGACCAAACGTCAGCGCGACCCGCTGAAAATTGCTCAGGTCAATAAATAGCAGTGCCGCATACCGTTCCGTCTCAGCACAGTCGGTCAACAGCTGGGATACACGGTCAGGGATGCCTCTTTCATTGGGTAGACCGGTAAGCTGGTCGGTGCGAATTGATTCTGATAACTGCTCCTGGGCAAGAATGCGTTTGCCGATTTCGTCTTGCAGGGCACTGGTGCGTTTCTTGACAGCCCGCTGCATTAACACATTCCAGAGCAATAAGATGAGCACGAAAAGTGCTGTGGCAATAGTCGCGATAAATATTTTGTGCATTAGCCGGTTTTTCTGACTGCTGACCGGATCATAAAGAAACTGCTGCACCGGCCGCGCCGCCGGCGCGCCGTTCAAGTTGGTTAGCTCATTCGCGATCAGCTGCCAGCGCTTGGTATTCATGTGTCCGATATCTACGAGATCAGCAAGCACCTGACCTTTCATTTCATCGGCCTGTTGCATCAACCGTTCTTGCGTGACCGAGCCGGCGTGCCCTGACTGAAGAATAAAACGCACGGCATCCTCCGGATGCTCCATAGCGTACATCCATCCTTTCTTGCTGGCGCGTAGAAAGGCTTCTAGTCGTTCTGGATGAGCTCTGGCCTCATCCGCATGAGTGAACAGGGTATTGCCATAAAAATCAATGCCATAGTCCTGCGTATTTATCTCGTTGTAGGCAATGTGTCGCTCATCAAGACTCGCAGGCTCCCAGGTAGAGAGCACACCAATAACATCCGTTGTGCCATTAAGCAGTTCCTCCATCCGCGCATCGCCGTCCACTATAGTGATTGCCGACTGGGGTATGTCTTCGCGCTTCAAAAGCACCTGCAGATGGGTCAGCCCCTTTTCTTTGTCCACGGTGATTCTACGTCCGCGCAGATCCTCGGGTTCAACGATGTTGTTGCTTTTCAGGCTGATGAGTTTGAATGGGGCGTGTTGGTAAAAGGAAGCAAGCGCAATAAGGGGCGCGCCTTGTAAATACGCTGTCAGAACAGAAATGTCGCTGATTCCGTACTCGGTGGTTTTGCCCGCAACGCTTTGCAGTGATGATTTGTTTCGGTTGCCGGGCAAAATCTGGACGTTCAGCCCCTCTGCACGATAAAAACCAAGTGCCTGGGCCGTATAGAACCCTGCTGCCTGAAAGTACGGTCGGGATTTCAACTGTAATCTGATAATTTCGGGCTCGGTCGCCCCGACGGCGGACTGGAACGGCAGCACGCATATTGCAAGCAGTAGAAAGCCCCTTGCAATGAGTATCATCCTCAGAGCGTGTTTCAGGGTGGATTTCAATGCACTTCCTTGCACAACGGGGTGCTTGCTGCCGGATAGCTTGTCATGTAGGTGAAATCTGAAGTCGTTGAACAGGATTGCCACGCAGAATGCATCGCTCTGCATGATCGGATCGGGTCGTCTGACTGGCAATAGATGATGTTCGCTATTATGGCACCGGATGGTTCACAGATAATCCACATTGCATGAAATTTTTGAACGAAGGTCCGATACTAATTACCAGTGTCATAAGAAAATCGCCCGGCTTATGGAGATGACCGCGTGGGCGAACTATACTGTCGTGTTCGCAAAAAGGTTTGCAGGTGACCTGGGTCGTTACAGTCAGGGGCAGTTTTGACTACATATCCATGCACTGTACAAACCGGTTGAGGGGTCATGATAAAAAACAGACAAAAATATCCGTTTGTGAGCAGTTCCCTTTTTACGAGCATGCGGCGTCAATGCGTGTTGATTGTTGACGATGCCGATATCAACATTAACAACGGATCGCTGGCGCTTGAAGGCATGTGTGAGGTCATCTCGGCCAAGAGCGGAACGCTGGCCATCAGACTGGCCAAAGAACGACGCCCTGATCTGGTCTTGCTCAATATCAATATGCCCGGTACGAACGGCTTTGACATCATCAGAACGCTCAAGTCGGACCAATACACCCGCCATATTCCGGTCATTTTTATGTCCAAAGTGGAGAGCGAAGCGGAGGAAGCTGAGAGTTTCGCGCTGGGGGCCACGGATTATATAGCTTTCCCCCAAAATGCCACCATATTGCAGGCCCGCGTCAGCATCCATTTGCACGCAGATATGCAGCGCAAGGTGCTGGAGCGTCTGTCGCAGGTCGATGGGCTGACAGGCGTTCTGAATCGCCGCGCGTTTGACGATTCACTTCATCAACATTTCAACGCGGTCTTTGGCTCCGACAAACCATTGACGCTGCTGTTGATGGACATAGACCATTTCAAACATATCAATGACACTCTTGGTCATTTGCGCGGCGATGATGCATTGCGGCTGGTGGCCACGACAATTGCTCAGCAGGTTAATCCGGAGTTGGATATTGTCGCGCGATATGGAGGCGACGAGTTTGCTTGCCTGCTACCCGATACGGATCAGGCGGACGCGTGGAAAATAGCGGAGAAAATCCGGCTGGCTGTCAATCGGCTCGAGGTGGGCGACAGGCAAGCCGGAACGACGCGTTTGCTGACTGTGAGCATTGGCATTGCAAGCACGTTTGACCAATTGTATTCAAGTTGCCAGGATCTGATCGCCTACGCGGATCAACGGCTCTATGACGCGAAAAAACAGGGGCGGAATAAAGTTGCGTCGTGAAATGGAAGCGGTGAGTCGCCATTTAAAATGCGTGTCACACCATTTAGAAATGTCTGACCTATAGGGTTCAAGCTGCCTCAAAGAGATTTAAGCCGCACCAAAAGGGATTTAGACCGTATCAAAATTGCGAAACAATTCATTTTCTTGTGCAAAGTGCAAATCAAGAACAATATCGAGGCGGTGCAGCACCTCGTGGATTTCGCGTAGGCTGGGTGCCGAGGCGGCGCTGCTGCTTGTCGCATCCACGGTGATGCGTTCTAACAGCGGTAGCAACCTGAAGATTTCGCGGTGGCTTTGGCTTAGTGCCGCGAGCGGATCGTCGCCTCCCAGCTTTTCAGCCAGCTTGGGATAGAGCTGCGCCTCATCACTTTGTTCGTGCGGCAGCAATTGTTGCTGCAATTGTATGATTAGCGCGCTCAGCTCGCTCAATGCCGTTGACCGAGGAAGAAGCAGCAATCGATCTGTCAGGTCATGCGTGCGCGCAAGCAGTGGAGCTAGAACGGCGTGCTCCCGTTCGATGTGTGTCAATGCCTGCGCTGGCGATGCAAGGGCCCCACGCCCTGCGCCGATTGCACGCAAGGCGTTGGCGATAACCGCTACATCGATGGCTTCTTGAAGAATGGCACCCGCGAGTGGCGGAAGCTGGCCTATCGCTGCTGCCGACATGGCAAGCAGCGATAAGCCCATGCCCACGACAATGCTCTGCTTGGCGATGCTGTGGGTGCGATGTGCGATATCCAGCGCCTCTGCGATCCGATCAAGACGATCCGTCAGCAACACAACATCGGCCGTGTCACTGGCAACTGTCGCGCCGCGCGCTCCCATGGCAATGCCTACGCTGGCAGCCGCCAGCGCCGGCGCATCATTGATGCCGTCCCCAACCATAATTGAAGGTGTTTCTGCCGGAGCCTTTTCAATTAGCGACAACTTGTCCGAAGGATGAAGCTGAGCGTGCACCTCATCGGCACCTACGGCCGCGCCCACGCTTTGGGCCGGCTCAAGGCGGTCACCGGTTAGAATCACAATGCGCTGAATGCCCGCCTGCCGCAACTTGCGCACCGCGCGTGGAGCATCGTCACGCAGTCGATCCGCAAAGCTTAGCGCGCCCAGCATGACACCATTGATCACGACAAAACTGCCGGTGGCGTTGTCATAGTCCATTTTGCGCAAGAATGCCTGTGCCCAGGCCGAAGGAGCAGCGTTACGGATGGCGTAAGCATAGCTACCGAGGACCAAATGTTGGTCATCAACCCTGCCGCTCAGGCCAGCTCCGGCATCTTCAAGAACGTCACAAGGTGTGCTCAGGACAAGACCACGCTCTTGCGCGATGCGGACGATATTTTGTGAAGCCACGTGTGTCGAAGCCTGAGCTAAGGATGCCACCAACTGCAGCAGCTCGTTTTCTTCCATGTGGCCACCGGTTTCAATCGCCAGCAGGAGCATCTTGCCTGTCGTCAAGGTTCCAGTCTTGTCAAAAAACAGTATGCGTGCCCCAGCAAGAGCCTCGAGCACGGCGCCGCCTTTTACCAGGATTCCCCGTTTGGCACATCGTGACAACCCCCCCACGATTGCGACGGGCGCTGCCAGAATCAGCGGACAGGGTGTTGCGACAACAAGTACGGCAAGCGCGCGCATGGCTTCACCGCTGAGTAACCAGGCCACCGCCGCGATGCCTACGGTCAGCGGAATGAACAGCAATGCAAAACGGTCTGCCATGCGTGTGAGCGGCGCATGCGAACGTTGCGCCTCTTCAACCTGCCGGACGATGCCTGAATAGGTGCTTTGCGCTGCTGGACGAGCGGCGCGCATATCGAAAGGCATACCGGCGTTTACGCTGCCGCTTTGGACACGTGAACCCAGAACGTGCTTCGCTGGTTGCGACTCACCCGTGAGCGACGCCTCGTCCAGAATGGCAATGGGGTCGAGCACATCGCCGTCCACCGGAACGAGCTCCCCTGAACGCACCAGTAAACGATCCCCGACAACGACTGTTGCGATAGGGATTTGCTCGAGCCCGTCGTTGTTGTTCTTATGTCGCCACGCATAGATCGGCGCTCGCTCAATGAGTTTGCTGATTTCTTTTTGTGCCCGTCGCAGCGCGTATGCCTCAAGTGCCTGACCGCCGGTTAGCATTACCGCGATGACTGCAGCAACCAGTGACTGATCGAGCAGAAGTGCACCGATAATCGCTAGCAGGGCGATCAGGTCTACGCGCACCTGTCTATGCCAAAGACGTATTGCGCTCTCAATCAGCAACAAAGCGGCAACGAGAACCGCACTGGCAATCCAGCACCAGTCAGCGAAAACAGGGTTACCGCTCCAGTGCAGGATTGCTCCACTTACCAGGGCCAGCACACTGAAAACAAGCAGGGCTGTATCGGTGTATTTGGTTTTTTTTGAAATCTCACTCATGCGGCCTCTGACTTTTTTGACTTGATGACAGCGCTGTTAGATCGTTCCATGCAACTGGTACGTCATGGCAGAGAAGGGTATTCAGTTGGCGCAGTTATTGTTTGAAAATACGAATGGTCCCGACGAAGCTTAGGCTTTTTTCGCAACCTGGTGGGGTAAATTTTAGATATTGAAGAGTTGCCGGCTGCGAGTTAGCCTTTTTGCTGAACGAGCATTGCAAGCGTATTTAACACCTTAGTCTGAAATAAATGGAGCTGTCACAATAAAGCTTGATTGCTTGGCCCGGTCAGACAGATCGCTGTGTAAGTATTCGACAGCAACAGACCTATTGTCGATGTTTGGCAGCAGGGTTTGTGGCGGGTGAGGGTATGCGTAGATGGCACGAGACTGCTCGCAGCATCCAATCGGCTGATATTTTTCGATGAAAGCGCCATCGGCTGTACGGACTTCAATCATGTGCTGACGTTCCAGCTTCACGCATTGACGCTCGCATCCGGTCAATTGTGTGCTGCATGCTGTAATTTTTTAGTGAGGATCCGCTGGCTACTAGCAGCTGATCTATATGCTGATCGATCTAGGTATCGGTCAGTATTTGCTTGCTATCGCTCACTTTAGGCTGCGCGGCGCTCACCGCCTCGTCAGTTGTCAAGGAATCCTTTACTACTGGCTCGGCAGGTTGTGGGGTGGCGTATAACGGAACAAAAGTGACGAAATCAGCGTAACTAGATAAGTCGCCAACCTTGTCGGCCCCGATCAAGTCGCGTTGCACGTTTCCCTCGTTGTCGTAGGGAATTATGCAGATATACGCCACCGGCTCACCCCGCCGCTTGCGGTCGAGCGCGATGCCTGTCTGAAACGCAGCCTCGGCAACGGTTACAGCGCCAGGAACGGCCCCGTCGTTATTGTCGATATAGTTGGCAATGTATGCATCGTGCCAGGTGTCGAGGTTGGTTGCTTACTTGTGGTCATTTTGGTGCTTCCTCGCCTTTGTCAGATAGTGGAGCCAGCTCGTAGCGGCCGCAGTAATCATGCTCAGCATCTGGATACTCATCCATGGCGTCGTTAAATTCGTCATCAGTATTGAATGCTTCACGCACAGGCTGAAGCTGCACATCACGCATAACTGTGTGGTGCGTGACGCCACCCGCGATGATTTGATCGACGCCTTCGTCCCACCCGAGAGTGCGGCTAAGTTGCTGCGCGCTAACGTGGATTTATTCGCCTGGATCGTCACTCACTCAACAAAAGTGGCGGTCGATAAAAGCAGGGAGCTAGCCGAAACGGTGGGAAAGTCCTTGAGGGCTTCCGCTGGGAGCGCGACTGGCAAGGCAAAAGCAAGAAGCCAGCGCTGATTTACACCAAGCTGGGCATGCCAGTGACTGCCGAGACGCCCACTGATCCAATCACTGACCACATTATCTCTACATTTTGGGCAGCCCATAGAGTACGCCGTTACCTGGCTGGTGCAGGCGGTGCCGTAGCGTTGCCTTTGTCAGTAAACGAGATCAACCAAGCAGTGAGCGCCTAAAGCTCCCCGGTGGCCCGGTTTGAGCTGGATGCGGGCATTTTTGCACTGGATCGAGAGTATATGGATGCAACATAGTTCGAGGCCTGCAAACAGGTACAGAGCAACCTAGATCGAAGTCTGTATGGGTTTTTTTCTCCGAAGCAGCTCAAAGAGTCGCGTAGGTGGATTGTTAAAGGAGTATTCGGTATTATGTCATGATTAGTAACATTTATTCGCTGACATGACTGCTACGCAAACCTTCGTTTTTGAATCGAGCTACACCCTTCATTACTCTACCCCCAAGCCAGTTCCGCTACGATTGATAATCGAATCGTTGCAGGGACTCGAAAGGCTGATTGAAACCACTCCGAGAGTTTTGAAAAAGCTCACTGGCATTGATGATGTCGGGTTGCGCATAGAAATCAAGGAAGTGCGCTCTGGCAGCCTGATTGAAAAGGTAATTGTTAAGTGCATTTTTGAATCTGAAGAAGGACTTAACAAATTTCTTGAGAAGGTGAAGGCCGTGATACCACCCAAGTACTTAGCCGCTGCCGTTCTTGCCGGGCTTGTTGGGTATGGGGCATATATGCTTCACAATCCTACCAAGACATCCTCGGTAACCGTTGGTGATATCACCAATAGCGTTGTAAATATCGGTGGTACGCAAGAGGTGCCCGAGGCGGTAGCCAAGGCCATCATTGAGGGGGTGACTAATAAGCGAGAGGTGGCTGGGGCTACCGTCAATATTGTGAAGCCGGCCAAGGATCAGCCCGGCTCCTCTATGAGAATTGATGGAGAGCAAGATAACGGTACGGATGCAAGTTACGAGTTTACGAGTCAATTTGTTGAGAGTATTCCGAAAGAGTTGACCAGTGAACCGGTGGAGATGACCGCAAAATTGATCCATGTGATTGTTGAAATCCGTGCAACAGACCTGGATAACCGAGATCGGGGTTGGGAGGGTCGAATTCAAGGATTAACCAACCGGATCAGAATTGAATTTGAAGATGGCGTCGATTTAACAGAGGTGGATCGGAAAAAGACGTTCAATGCCGACGTCGTATTAACGAGCCGATATCGCGGGAGTGAGTCTGAGCCGCGTCCTCACTCAATGCTGATCGAGAAGATCTATTGATTGTTCGAACTTGCGCAAAAAGGCGTCCCTTGGGTAGCTGTTTTTTACCTGATCCCAACCAACCGTAGTTTTTTGTTCTTGGCCCTGCTTTTAGCGGGGCTTTTTTTGATCGTTCGTTATGACGCAAGAGTCTCGCTTATCCATCGTAAGAGTCCGCCCAGTACCGTCTAGAAATCTCAGCGAATTTTCGTCAAGATAAGCGTCCACGTAAATTTTGTGAGATGGACACGTATTTCAATGAGCGACTTTCTTTCTTCAGTGAGTTCCACAGA
>JACCEP010000010.1 GCA_013416395.1 Alcaligenaceae bacterium | reverse complement strand
ACTTGCCGGACACCTTCCTGTTTGAATTCCGCCGTGTATTTCCCACGCCGTTGTTGATCTGACATTTCTTGCTCCTTTGTTCCAATTTAACTGGAACTAAGGACTACGTCATTTAGGGGCAACCTCAGATATTGTTTTTATTTTCCATTAGTGCTATTCATTAATAAGGTACTTTGTGTAGCTAGTAGCACCCGTTGCTCTGTCATTACGACTTTTGTCAGACAGATAAGCAGCCGAAACACATTTATTGTTGTTCTGATTTATCGACTAAAAAAAACCTGGCAACGGCATCTACATGCTACGCAGCTTAAGCGGCATTGACCGTCATGGTCGAAATAAGCCCAGCGCTCAAGCTATACGAAAAAAGCTTCTAGCAATCTTCGTGTCAAGCTTATGTCCGCTATATATTGGCAGGCCATTTCGGCAAGAGAGAAGCCAATGACCACCCCTACGAAAAACTGAACATACTAGTCCTCAGTCGTATTTATCAGTTCCTAGAGCAGTATTTAATTCGTACTTATCAGAATTGCACCCTACCACCACCCTAACCAACAACTACGCGCACCGCAACAAAGGTCAAGAAGTATTCACCGAAACGATACATTCAAGCTGCACAAAGGCAGAAATTTGACTGCGGCTACCTACGCCAAGAATAGGCAAACTAAGAGTTCAGGCGGCACCGAACCGTAGGCGAATGGCCCATCACGGCCACAACTGGACGCACCAGTACTACAGACAGATGCTGGCTACTGATATCTCACCGGGTATTCTTGAGCTTGCTGCTGCAAATGCACGAAAGGCTGGGCTTAATAATATTGAGTTTAAAGTGGCTGACGCTGAAAATCTTGATTTGTCAGCGGAAAATTTTGACACGGCAATCTGTCGGCTTGGTGTTATGCTCTGCCCTAACCCGGCCAAGGTTCTGGACGGAATGCATCGTGCCTTGAAGCCAGGTGCAAAAGCCTGCGCTTTGGTCTTCTCGCCGCCAGATAAAAATCTCAGCGCAGGGGTTTTGATGCAGCTTGCCATGAAGCATACGGATATGGCTTAAGACGTCTCTGCAAACCTGCTTAATCAGCGGGCTCCGCCGACGGGAAAAGAAGATTCGCAATCATCTCATTATCAATCACTTCGCCAGCCACCGTACGCGAAAGAATCTCTGCCCCAAGCGCCTGTAATGAAAACACCATATCGGGCCCGACCCGCTTTATTTTCTTGAGGTGCGTGGTTGTATTAGCCAGTGCAACAGTCTGGGTTTTTTCACTGCACACTTCTTTGGCCGCCAAAATAATGAAGGCATTTTCAGAGTCGTCGCTGCGCAACGCCATAATGTACAGCGCGTCGTGAGCGCCTGCCGCCTCTAACACAGTAGTATCGGTTGCGTCACCTTCGATCAGGTCAGCATCTTCAGGGTAACCGTGTGTGCTTTCAGGGGCAACGATAACAGTCACTTCGTGTCCGCGTGCACGCAGCGCTGCGTAAACGTTTTGAGCAAGAGGCGTTATGCCTGCAATGATAATGTGTTGTTTTCTCATGGGAGTAGGTGCTTTGCCTTTGACCAGACGCCGTAAATTGCCACCTATGATTGGGCCGGCAATGGCACTAATCGATGTGGCGAAAATGCTAATACCAAGAATGATGATAGATGTAGTAAAAAGTCGCGACGCGCTGGTGTGTGGGGTTATATCGCCAAAGCCGACGGTGGACATGGAGACAATTGAAAAATAAAACGCCGTAACCACGTCCGTGATCGGGGGCTGAAACTCTTGCCCAAGATAAAGCGCGCCAAATACGGCATAAACAAGCAGTGAGGCGATGGAAACCAAGGCAAACAAGCTGCCGGCGGCCAGGCTGGAACGGTCAAAACGTCGCCAGTACACCACCAACATAACCGCAAGCACAACGGTGTAGACGATAAGGTCACTGTGCCCGTCTGAACGCCATACAAAAAACCCGGCAGTACTCACCAACAAAAGCAAGGATACTGTCCATGCAATGCGGGCTTTAAAAATGAGCCCGGCGGCCATGATCTGCAGGCCAATTCCCAGCATGAGCCGGGGCACCTCGACCAGGCCGAATGAGTTCACAAATACGCTAAAGCTATCGGCGGTAAGCCAGCCATGCCAGGCATGTGGACGCAGTGCGTAAACGGCCGAGAGGCCGGGCTGCAATAAGGTGTATCCATTGACCGCCACCAGAATGGCCAGCAACCAATGCAAAGGCAGTGACTCATGTATGCGCTTAATTTGATTGCGCAAGAGCATTAACTTGATTCGAAAACCGGACGCACCCGACACGGGTTGGGCAGCGCTGATGCCAGTAGCCGATTTAGTCTTGGTCGTACTTGGCGTAACATTTGGTGGCATAGCGGTTGGCTTTTACGTAGAGAGTTTTAAGCTCGCATAATAACAAGCCTGACTGTGCCTGGGGAGAAACAGTGTCACAGGCCCCAAGTACCTTCTTTAACCGTCGAGCAGCCCTTAGGCGCACTTAACCAAACGTTAAGCAATGGCATGGCGTATTCTTGTGCACCCAGAGAGTCTCGTGCGCCAGAAATGAATGCTTCCGACCCCAGGCTGTCATCCTGAAGCCGGAGGCATCATTTTAATGACCCGAGGAGTACAAAATACTTAGGCGACGAGTTCTACTTTGCCTGTCTCAAGGTCATAAAGGCCACCTACAATCTTTAGCTTACCGGCCTCAACCGCCTTACTCAGTATAGGGGTCGCCTTTTGCAGCTGCTGAACGTTGTGCTTAATGTTTTGAAGCGTAGCCGCCTGAAGCAAGGTGCCTTTATGCGGCTGTTCTGCAGCGGCACGCACAGATGGCGCAATCGCCGTGACGATGGTCTGAATGTGCCCAGGAAACTCGGCCTTTTTTTCGACTGCACTGACCGCTGCACTGACGGCGCCACAACTGGTATGCCCCAGCACCATAATAAGCGGGGAGCCCAGCACCGCAACACCATACTCCAGGCTTGCCAGAAGATCGTTGGTTACGTAGTTGCCCGCCACCCGCGTCACGAACAGGTCGCCCCTTTCTTCATCAAAGCATAGCTCAGGGCCAACGCGCGAATCGGCACAACTCAAAATGCAAGCGTAAGGGTTTTGACCGCCGGCCAGCGCTCCGCGCGTTGAGGCGAAGTTGCGCTCTTGTGTCTTGCCGGAGATATATCGCTCATTTCCACCCATTAATCGTTTAAGCGCCTCATCGGGAGACAGCGCGTTTCCGGGTTTGGGGGGTTCTTTCGCGTAAGCGGTTGGGGCAACGGCAGACATGCCAAACAAGGAAATAGCCCCCATCATGCCGAGGGCCGCACGCCTGGAGGCGGATGCCGGGGCATTACTTACTACGGCGTTCTTTACACAGAGTTGGCACATAATTTTCGTCTCCTCTTGTTAGTTGTATCTGAAGATTACTCTGTGATTAATAATGAAACAATCAATATTTTCAATTATCTAGAGATATAAACGTGTTACTTCAGTAGGCCCGCATACGTATTGTTGAAAAGACTTGTGCGTCACGGGATGTAATGGTTTGATATACACACCCTCAGGAGATGAACATCATGCCAAGCGAAGGTTTCAGACAAAACACGATCAAGCGCTGTTTGCGTGTTCGAGGTACACCGCTACTCCCGGGCTCTTGTGCCGTAGTATTCGCGTTAGGGCTGAGCCTTGCATCATCTTCTTATGCCTACGAGCCTGTCGTAAACGCCGGCACCAACCCTGCTTTAGATGCTATCGCGCTGGCCGACAATGGCCTCAACACCGCGCTCGCCGCCCTGCCTAAACTTGTGCAGGACACGCTGGATCGCAGTGGTGTTCCAGGTGCAGCGGTGGCAGTCGTGCATAACGGCGAGACCGTTTTTACCCAAGGCTTTGGTGTGCTAAAAATGGGCCAGCCCGCAAAAATAGAGCCCTCTACAGTATTTCAGATCGCCTCCATATCCAAATCGTTAACGGCCTCGGTGATTGCCGTGGAAGTCACGAAAAAGGTGGTGTCATGGGACGACCCCGTGGTGCGTTACCTTCCAGCGTTCGAGCTGAAAGAGCCTTACGTTACCGCGCATGCGACCATCGGCGACTTTATGGCCCACCGCAGTGGGCTGCCCTTCGCAGCGGGCGATGCGCTCGAAGACTTAGGCTATGACCGTACGCATATCATCGAGCATATGCGACAAGTTCCGCTTGATGCATTCCGCACTTCATACCACTACGCCAATTTTGGCACCACTATCGCTGGCGAAGCGGTAGCCGCCGCCGCGAAGTTGCCTTGGGAAGATCTGGCAGAACAAGCCTTGTTTAAGCCCTTGGGCATGCAATCTACCAGCGCACGGCATGCTGATTACCTTGCACACTCAGATCGCGCTGTCTTGCATACGCTCAAAGACGGGAAATTTCAGCCACTTTATGATCGCACCCCGGATGCTCAGGCACCAGCCGGCGGCGTATCCTCAAACGTACTGGATATGGCACAGTGGATGAAGTTTCTCCTTGCTGATGGCAAGCACAATGCTGAGCCACTGGCCTCGCCTGAGTCTTTGGTGAACGCGCTAAGCCCGCACGCGTTCAGTGGCCAACCTGCCACGCCTTCTACGCGACCCAGTTTTTATGGTTACGGCTTTAATGTTGGCGTTAACGCCAACGGGCGCACATCATTCGGCCATTCTGGCGCTTTCCTGCTGGGAGCAGCTACCGCGTTTCAGATTCTTCCATCTGCCAATCTGGGCATTGTGGTGCTCACTAACGGAGCACCAGTTGGCGTTCCAGAAAGCATTAACGCCAACTTCATGGATATAGTGCAGTTCGGTAAACCTCTACGCGATTGGTATGCTGGATATCATGAGCGCATGATGGGGTTTTTTAGCCCCGAAGGTGATCTGGTTGACGAGAAGCCACCAGTGAATCCACAGCCAGCCCAGCCGCTTGAAGCCTACGCAGGTCAGTACGAAAGCCCTTATTTTGGCCCTGCCGAGATCACGCTGGAAGGCAATAAGCTGGTACTCGCCATGGGCCCTGCCAAGCACCCAATGCCCATAAGTCACTGGAACGGCAACACCTTCGCAGTTATGCCACTCAGTGAAAACGCACCCACCGGGTCACGCTCATCGGTCGCCTTTACCGTGGAGCAAGATAAGGTCAACGGCTTCACGGTAAATTATCTAAACCAGAATGGTCTCGCTATTTGGCATAAGACCCGCAACCAATGAAACGCCTTGCTGATTTTATGATTGTTGCTTTTGATGGAAGAAAGGTGCGACTCCATAACGTCGCCTCTGTTACGAAGCAACAGCTAGAAACATTGCAGCCTTATTTAAACGAAAAAGAAGTACGCCATCTTCAGGCCGCAAAAAAACAGGGGTACTCAGTTACCCAGCAGTTTGTTTTTGCCGTAACGGCAGATAATACGTATCGTGCTTCACAATTACTGGATATGCTGGAAACCACATTAAAATCGGATAGTGAAGAAGGCGGTTGAGATGGCCGCTTCGGCCATTGCCTGGCAGCGTGCACAATACGAAGCACGCGCACAATGCCACCCACCAAGTCATAAACTAAAATGTAGTTAGCGTGCACGACCAGCTCGCGCGTGCCAGCCATACGCCCTGACCGACCTAAGCCGGGATAATCGGCCGGGCTACCTGCCTTTCTTTCGAACAATTCATCAAGGGCCAGCGCGGCCACCGGATTGTCGGCTTCGATGTAATTGTAAATTTCGTCCCGGTCTTGCGCTGCCTCTGGTGTCCAGAACAGCTTCATTATTCAGAGTCAAGGCGACGGCGAGTGGCTGCACGTTTTGCTGCAAACTTAGCGTCGACATCAGCAGCGGGGATCAGATTGCCAGCATTCGCTGAGTCTATGCCCATTTGTACCTGACGACGAAACCAGGCGTCGTGCTCAGAAGCGTCTTGCTGCTGTTGTACATTGCCGTGCATCCATGTCATCATTCGATAATGCTTTGCATTGCCGCAGCGCTGTCATGCCCAAGCAGCCACACCCGAGCCAGTTACCACAATACCAATAGGGTTATGGTGATTAGCGAGCCGATGACACTCCTACACTGAACCTTACCGATCACGGTTCCATCCGCAAGCCATGGATAAAGAAAGATTTGGCGATCGCACATGCTACCCAGCACGTCAGACGGCTTGCCCTAAAGCAAGGACAATGACATGAAGCCAGAAAGCCCCAAAAGCCCACCCCGCACTGCGGATGAGTTGCACGATATCGACGAAGATATGCTGGACGAAGCCAGCATGGAGTCATTTCCGGCCAGCGACCCGCCCGCCTGGATATCACGCCGCCCCAAAACCGACGCCACGTCTGGTGTAGCACCAACTGAGCAAAGCACTGGTCCCACTAAAAAGAAAACACCATAACTATTTGGCTGTAGGCAGCCTTTTCATAGGGCGAGAGATTGCAGATCGACTAGGTTGCAGGTACTACAAACTCGACCATGCTGCATGTCGAAGCCATAAATCAGTTTGGTCGCTTGCAAAGCCTGACTTTGCAATCAGGCTTGCAAGCAAAATGCCATCGTGTCTTGTTCTTACGGCGATGTTTTCCAAAGTGGCTGACACCCTCATTAGAACCAGACCGTTGCACGATCACGCATCGGCCAGCACAAACGTGGCTAATGGCACGGAGAGATTAACGTCTATCGCCAGCCGAACCGCCGCCTCGGCAACAAGACTGACATTTTCGCCCACGATATTGGTTAATAATCTGGGCCCTTCGGCCAGCTCCACCAGCGTAACGTTATAGGGCAAACGATCCTTGAA
The DNA here is from genome assembly GCA_013416395.1 of Alcaligenaceae bacterium. Classification (GTDB taxonomy): domain Bacteria; phylum Pseudomonadota; class Gammaproteobacteria; order Burkholderiales; family Burkholderiaceae_B; genus Allopusillimonas. Next base: position 138,692 of record JACCEP010000010.1, on the reverse strand, counting down.
TGCAGGATGGAATGCCACGTGGTACACCACCCAGCTTTTAATGGTTGCCTTGCCGCTGGCAGGCTTCCACAGGCTTTCGCCTTTCAGACAAGCAGGACAAAGATCTCGGGCAGGCAGCCAGCGATGGCCACAATGTGTGCACTCTTGAAAATGCAGCGCTCCGTTTCGCAGCGCTTTCCAGTATGGCTCGTTAATCGCATCAATGTCGGGGACGAGTTCGTTAGTCATGGGTCAGTGTCCTAATATCAACGTACCATGCGTGTGCATAGTGCCACCCTGATTGCTTATCAGGCAGTTGCGTGCACCAGCAACCTGAAGATTTGCTGTGCCGCGCACTTGACGAACACCCTCAATAATCAACTGCATGCCAGGCATACCGGTTTCCGACAGCAACCCGCCACTTGTATTGATGGGCAGCCGTCCCCCATGCTCTATTTGGCCGTCACACACAACATTTGCAACCTTGCCTTTTTCGCAGAAGCCATAGTCTTCGAGCGTCATCAAAGGCGTAATGGTGAAGCAGTCATAGAGCTGGGCAACATCGATATCCTGAGGCGTCATTCCGGCCATTTCAAAAGCCAAGCGACCCGCGCGAACCGCCTCGGTTGACGTCAAATCCTTACGTAGCGGTACTTCCCAGGATGTCTGACCTTCACCAAGGCCAAGAATTGGAACAGCGTCGTCAATGCCCAGGTTGCGGGCACGCTCTGCGCTCATCACCACTACGGCCGCCGCACCATCCGAAACCAGACAGCAGTCATCCCGCCGTAAGGGGTCTATGCGAATAGGGGATTCGAGATAGGCATCATACGAAAGCGGTAGTTGCAGCTGCGCCTGGGGGTTAGCCGCTCCATGACGCCGCGCTGCCATAGCGATCGCCGCGAAGGCCTCGGGGGGCGTGTTGTGCTCAATGATATGGCGACGATGGATCATGCCATAACCCGCAGCGGTGGAGAACCATCCGTACAACGCATCGTTGCCACGGGGTCTACCGTACATCGCCCTACTTCCCGAGCGCGGATTGTCCGCATAGGAGACTAATGCAATCTCACATTGAGATGTCTCGATAGCCATCATGGCAAAGGCAATCAGCGTAATATTGGACGCACCACCTTGATCCCATGCCCCACCCCACCGGGGCATAATCCCCATTGCTTCAGCCACCTTCTGGCCATAAAGAATCTCACGCGTAGACGTGGGGGTCTTCAGAAGCAGCGCGTCAACCATGTCCTTCTCGATCCCGGCGTCGTCCAGCGCTGCCGCGCAGGCCCTGACATTTAGCGTAACTGTATCCATGCCCAACTTGCCGTACGCGGTATGGCCAATTCCTGCAATGACGTATTTCCCTTTCATCGACACATTTCCTGGTAGTTACAAAGCGAGCCTACGACTCATGCACCCGTAAAGCATGCCGGTCGCTTTTCCGAAAATGCCAGCGCCCCTTCACGTGCGTCTGCGGAAGTCATCAAAATCTTGTTGACCATTTGTTCCATGCGCAGCCCTCCGGTCAGCCCTTGCTCAGGCCCCCGTAATGCCAATTCCTTGGCTGCCATCACTGCCAACGGTGCATTTTTTGCGATCTGCCTTGCATAGGTCAGCGCAGTTTCAAGTAGTTGCTCTGGCTCCACGACCTTGTTCACCAAACCCCAACGCTCAGCCACTTCAGCGGTAATGCTGTTTCCTGTAAGGAGCATCTCCATGGCAATGGCATGCGGCAACTGTTTGATGATGCGTTGTGTTCCTCCATTGGCAGCGATAATGCCGCGCTTGACCTCCGCAACACTAAAGGTTGCATGGGGGACGCAAACCCGGATGTCCGTCGCCAGCAGCAACGTCATACCGCCCGCCAGACAATAGCCATTGACCGCCGCGATCACTGGCTTCCAGATCTCCATACCTCGATTTAACAATTGATCTTTCTGGGTTTGCCAGAACGCATCAAGCTCAACCTTGCGTCCAATAAAACTTTTTAAGTCTGCACCCGAACTGAATGATTTATCACCGGCGCCTGTGACGATGGCGACCCGGATGTCTGTGTCGTCACGCACTCTCTGCCATGCGCGTGACAAACCCTCGTAGTGTTCCGCGTCCATCGCGTTTCGCTTTTCAGGCCGGTTGATGGTGATGAGCGCGATACCTGGCTCAGGTACGTCAAAATCAATAGACATTATTTATTCCGTAAATGTGGATAGATAAACGTTGTTAGCCTCACCAAGCGCCGGCGCCGCACGCTCAACGACAGGACGAACTCCATCGAATGAAATAGGCAGGCCAGCCAATACAAAGCCCTTGTCCTCAACCTCTCTGAACATATCCAGCGCGATAACCTGCTCTTCCTGTATAACTTCAGGAATGCTGTTCACGGCGACAGCTGGCACGCCTTCGCGTTGCAGCGCATCAAGCCAATGCGCGCGCGGCGCGCCACTTAGTGCTTGCTCAATTAAGGGTATAAGCACATCGCGGTGCTTGAGGCGATTTCGGTTGGTATCAAATCGATCGTCCTGCGCCCATTGTGGCTTGCCCAACACAACTGCAAGCTTGGCAAAGAGCCTATCGTTGCCAGCGCAAATCATGATCTGTCCCTCTGGCATGTCAAATGCCTGGTAAGGAACCAGGTTGGGATGACCCGTTCCATAGCGCTTCGATTCCCTGCCCTCGTTGACATAGGCATGAATGCGTGTCGAACTCCACGTCAAGGCAGTTTCCAGAAGCGAGGTATTGACCACCGAACCTTGACTACTTTGAGAACGACCATGCACGGCTGCGAGCACACCAATCACTGCCCACATTCCGGCACCCTGGTCGACAACCGAAGCGCCGATTCGAGAAGGAGGGCTATCCGGCGAGCCATTCATGCTGACCAAACCGCTGTATGCCTGCAGCAGCGACTCGTAACCAGGCTGACGTTGCCGGGGCCCTTTGTGGCCAAAAGCGCTCATCTCGCAGTAAATCAAGGCAGGAAAGCGTTCACGCATGGCCACGCTGTCAATACCCAGTTTGATTGCATCGCCTGGTCTGAGGTTATGGATGAGAACGTCCGCATCAGCCAGCAAGCAAAACAGCTGCTCAAGCCCGACCGTGGTCTTCAGGTCAATCTGCACCGAACGCTTGCCTCGATTAACGTCATGAAAAACCATCGATGCGCCATCCCTGAACGCAGGCCCCATATTGCGGGCATCATCACCGACCGATGGCTTTTCAACCTTTATTACTTCCGCACCCAGATCGGCGAGTATCATGCCGGCGAATGGGGCTGAGAGCACTTGGCCTATCTCAATGACGCGAATATCGCTTAACAACATAAAAACCTCTGATTCATTTGATGCAGCTAACACACGGGCGGCTTACTTTGGCTCAATGCCCGCTTTCTTGATAATTTCGGCGTACTGCTGCGTCTGCTCCTGCATAAACGGCAGAACTTGGGCGCGAGGAGGCGAAAACGGGATGCTGTTGGTTGCAGCCAGGTGCGTCTGCACGGCTTCGCTCTTAACCGCCGTCGCGATCAAATCGTGAAGCCGGTCAACGATCTCGTCGGGTGTACCTGCGGGTGCTAAAAATACGCCCCATGAAGCGATTTGCAACTTGGGCAAACCAGCTTCCGCCGACGTGGGAACACCTTTCAGAAACGGCAACTCCTCAGTGCTGGTTACCGCAAGTGGTCGCAGTTTTCCGGCTTGCCATAAGGGAATAAACGCACCAATGTCGCTGAACATCAGATCAACTCGACCGGCAGCGACCTCTTGCAACCCCTGAGCATTCCCTTTAAATGGTACGTACAGAATGTCCGATCCAATTAATTGCTTATAGAGCTCGGCGCCAACCCTCGATGACGAGTTGCCACTTCCGTAAGAAAATTTTTCTGGATTTTCTTGAATTGCTTTTGTTAGTTCGGCCAATGAGTGATAGGGAGAAGATGACGCCACGACCAGAACAAGCGGGGAAGGCTTTTTATACAGTGCAATTGCCTTGAAATCACCGATGGGGTCATAAGGCAAGGATTTCAGCAAAAATTTATTGACGACATGCGTGTTGCTGGTCAGCAAAATCGTGTACCCGTCCGGCTTGGCGCTCGCCGCCTCTCGCGTCGCAATCGTGCCATCGGCCCCCGGTTTATTCGAGACAATCACCACTTGCCCAGTTTCTCTTGTGATCTCGTTGCCAAAAATACGCGCAAACGTATCGCTGCCGCTACCCGTTGCAAACGGCACAAGCACGGTGATTGGCTTATTTGGAAACTGCGCCGCAGCAAAACTTGGTGCCGCCATTAACAAGCTCAACGCAGTGGCGGCGACCGCAGTCGCCATGTGCCGCCCGACATTAATCTTTAACATTTGCTGATCCTTTACGCATTCGTTGGCATTTAGAATTTTCCATTCTAAAGATCGAGCATTGATCTGTATAATGCAATTTATATATATATTTAATGTCATAAGTGGAATAATCAAGCGCCTCTATTTCTATGCGAAACAAGCCAACGCTACATCAACTTGAAGCATTCCTCCGTGTCGCTGAATTGCTTAGTTTTCGCAAAGCTGCGGACGAACTGAACACCTCGCAACCTGCACTAAGCCGCACCATCAAAAGTGCCGAAGACGTATTCCGAACGCGTCTATTCGACCGCGATACTCGTAATGTCAATCTGACGCCAGCCGGAAAAGAACTTCTGCCCGTCGCTCGGCATATTCTGTCGCAGTTCGATTCCTCGCTGAGCGAGCTGTCAGAATTCATGGAAGGACGCGCGGGGCGCATAGTCATAGCAGCCTTACCCTCCATCGGAACGGCTATTCTTCCGCCCGTTATTTGCGCGTTCGCCAAGTTACACCCCGAAGTCGAAATAGATATCCGCACGCAGCCCACCGCCCCGGTATTACAGATGGTGTCCGACGGGATAGTAGAGTTCGCTATCTCGCTGGAACCATCTGTCGATACAAAATTCCGATACGAACATCTGATTGATGATGAGTTTGTAATGATCTGCGCAGACACCCACCCATGCGCGGCGCTTGATGAGTGCACATGGAACGATTTCAGTATTTATCCGATCATTGCCAATTCCCGGACAACCAGCATGCGGGTCATGACCGATGCCGTTTTTCGTCAACAGCATCTGGTGGTGAAATCCAGTTACGAGTGCGGTAGCGTGCCGCTTTGCGGCAAACTGGTCGCTGCCGGATTGGGTATCGCCGCGATGCCGCGCCTGGCCCTGCCACAAATGGATATGACAGGTATCCAGGTGCGCCCCTTAAAAAACCCACCACTATTTCGGCGATTAGGCCTTATTACGCGAGCTGACCGAACATTGTCCATGGCGTCGCAGATATTTCTTCAAGTACTCAAAACCATGCCTGTCGTGCCGAACGATCCGCGCTAATTTCTGCGTGCTCATTCGTACTGGTGCAATATGTCTCTGCAGCAAGCCTGATAACAAGGCCACGCTTTGCAATCGACTAATCTCAGTGACATAATGGTTTCTACACATGCAACGCCATCGTTTTCAGTACGTGGGCAAAAATTGCATGTCTGGGCGCAGGCCGACTCTATTTACTCTCCTCTACGCCTTCTCAACCACGCATAGCTTGCGCTGTGTCGGTAAGCCCTGTTCGTACGGCAAAAAATCGTTGCCGACCTATTCGTCCGAGTGAACCGCACGCCGTAAGCTGGCAAAGCGGAGAAGAACCATGGGCATCCGTCATACCTCTTTACACAAACCCATCGTCATAACTACGGGGGGTGTGTCATGACCACGCGTATTGAAGACTACGCATTGATCAGCAACTGCTGCACGGCAGCACTGGTCGGGCGCGACGGGGCGATAGACTGGCTGTGCTTGCCGCGATTCGATTCAGGCGCATGTTTCGCGAAGTTGCTCGGAAAGCCTGAACACGGACGCTGGCTAATCTGCCCGGAAGCCAAGGTTAAACAAACACGACGCCGTTATCAGGATGGAACACTCATCCTGGAAACCGAGTTTGAAACCAGCGAAGGTACGGTAAAGCTGATTGATTTCATGTCGCTATCCGATGAGTGCTCGGAAGTTGTTCGCATCGTGGAGGGTGTGCTCGGGCAGGTAAAGCTGAACATGGATTTGGTCATCCGCTTTGACTATGGCTTGATCGTTCCGTGGGTATGGCAAACAGAACACGGCTGGCAAGCCACGGCTGGGCCTGACACGCTAGTGTTGCACACTGACGTGCCCACTTCTCGCGATGCAACCAGCATCAAAGCAGAATTTACCGTTCGTAAAGGGCAGCGTAAATCGTTTGTACTCGCTTACCAAGCATCCCACCTTGCCTCTTCACCCACGGCAGACGCTGAAAAAACGCTGGAAGAAACGGAACAGGAGTGGCGCACCTGGTCAGACCGCTGCACCTATAAGGGCCGCTGGAAAGCAACAGTATTGCGCTCGCTGCTCACGCTAAAGGCACTTACCTTTAAACCCACCGGCGGAATTGTTGCGGCACCCACCACATCATTGCCCGAACAACCGGGCGGAGTACGAAATTGGGATTATCGATATTGCTGGGTACGCGATGCCACCTTCACGCTCAATGCCCTGCTGGCCGCCAATTATCAGGATGAGGCTGTGGGTTGGCGAGAGTGGCTGATACGCGCCGTGGCGGGCGATCCCGAAGACCTGCAGATCATGTACAGCATTACCGGGGTAAGGCGTCTGGAAGAAATGGAGCTGGACTGGTTGCCTGGCTATGGCGGCGCCGCGCCTGTGCGCTCGGGTAACGCTGCTTCTAAACAGTTTCAACTGGACGTGTACGGTGAAATTATGGATACCATGCACCTGGCGCGCAACGCTGGGCTGCATCCAGGCCCCCATGCCTGGGAGATCCAAAAGGCTTTACTGGATTTTCTGGAATCGAACTGGCAAAACCCTGACGAAGGTATCTGGGAAATACGGGGGCCCAGGCGTCAGTTTACCCACTCCAAGGTAATGGTCTGGGTGGCCTTCGACCGTGCCATCAAAGATGCAGAGCAATTCGGGCTTGAAGGGCCTGTATCGCGCTGGCGCGAGCTGCGTGACACCATCCATGAACACATATGCGCGAAAGGTTTTGATGTACGGCGCAATACGTTTGTTCAGTACTTTGGCTCGCATCACCTGGATGCAAGCTTGCTGCTCATCCCGCTGGTCGGCTTTCTGCCCCCCGATGATCCACGTGTTTCTGGCACACTTGAGGCGATCGAGCATGACTTGATCTCAGACGGTCTGGTACAGCGTTATTCAAGCAAAACGCATATTGATAACCTGCCGGGGGGAGAAGGTACTTTTTTGCCCTGCTCTTTCTGGCTGGTTGACAACCTGGCTTTGGTTGGGCGGCACAAAGAAGCTGAGGCACTGTTTGAGCGCTTGCTGACGCTGCAAAACGACGTCGGCCTGCTTTCTGAAGAGTACGACCCCGAGGGTCAGCACATGCGCGGCAACTTCCCCCAGGCACTCACGCACATGGCGCTGATCAACACGGCGTTGCTGTTATCTGACATAAAGAATAAACCTTCAGGCCACAAGCATGACGGCGACCGGCCTGCGGCGGTAGCACGAACCAAGAAATAATAGTCTGGATGCTCGCCTGACATTGCTTTTACAGTTTGCCACCATAAATCGGGTCCAAATATCATGGGTTCGAAGGCAAACAGCGCCCCACACTTGCGCGGCTACGACGGCGAATCGTCTGCTTGCGCCAAAGCCGTCACCTCGGCTGGCGTCAGGTAACGCGATTCGCCCAGCTGCAGGTCATCGTCCAGGGCGACCGGGCCGATGCGTTCTCGATGCAGAGCCGTCACATGGTTGCCCAGTGCTGCGAACATGCGCCTGACCTGATGGTACTTGCCCTCTTGTATGGTCAGTCGCGCAAGGCGCTCTTCCACACGTTCTAGCACGGCAGGTAGAGTGACTTTATCTTCGCCTTCTAAAAGAATTCCAGCCGCAAAACGTTCTTCGGCGTCTTCAGACAATGGTTCTGCCAGCGTAGCGAGATAAACCTTGTCACAACGATGGCGCGGAGAGATGATGCGATGCGTCCACTGCCCATCATCGGTAATCAGGATTAGCCCTGTGGTGTCTACATCGAGACGGCCAACTGTGTGCAGCCGATCACGCTTGTCGACGTCTAGCAAGTCCATTACAGGAAGGTGTTGGCTGTTTTTAAGACTGCACTCATAACCGGCGGGTTTGTTCAGCATGATGTAGCGCAGACCGATAATTTCAAGCGGTTCGCCATCCCATTGCACCTGATCGCCCTCCTGCACAACAAACGTACCCCGCTTGACCACTTCGCCGTTGACGGTAATTTCGCCCCTGGCCAGGGCAGAGCGCGCCAGCGAGCGTGTCAGGTCGGAGCTTTCGCAAAGATACTTATCCAGACGCATTCGGATTCCATAAAGATTAATTGGTGATTAACTGATGACTAATAGTGCTGGCATAACGCCAGCAGAAGCCGTTTTTTGCTACTTCGACACAGGCGCTATTGGACCAGAAAAACATATTGTCGCCCATTCCAAGCACGAAAAAAAAATATAGGGTAAAATCTCATTCTTCAGACGCGGGGTGGAGCAGTCTGGCAGCTCGTCGGGCTCATAACCCGAAGGTCACAGGTTCAAATCCTGTCCCCGCAACCAAACATCGTGTTTCTGCTTTGCCTGATCGATATTGCATCTTGTTATCGGTCCGGCAGCCAGAGCAAACACCGTATCTAGCCAAAGCATTACAGGCGCCAGCCTAATGCTCAACGGCACTAAAAACCCCCTACTGTACTTCCAAGACCCAACGCAATCGCTATAACCAACGCACGGGTCAGGCCTCCGCAATCCCCCTCACCAACGCGTGCGCTAAATCTGTCTTATCATGGAACGCGCTGTCTCAGGCTGCGGCATCGGTATGCGTGCAGCGTATTTTCGCTCGCTCTTTCTTGAACTGAGCTGAGCATTGACGTATTGAAAAAGCCTGCGTGTTATGAACACTATTCTTTTCGCCACTGACCTTTCCTCTGAGTCTGAACTTGCTCAGCAACGCGCCCGGCAGTTGTCAGCATTCTTTAACGCCAAACTCCGTACCGTGCATGTGCCAGAGCGCACAAACAAACCGCGTCAAGCAACACCTGCTACCGCCAACAGTGCGGCGCCTGACGACCGTTGCATGCCAATGGAAACTATGCCGGGCGATGCGTGCGAGATCATTACGCGTCTGGCGCAAGATGTCGATTTGCTCGTGCTTGGCCAACCTCGTCGTCGCACGGCAGGCGAACTGTTTACCGGCACCACGGGCGAGCGCATTATCCGACAAGTGAAAGCACCCGTGCTCGTGGTGAAAACCCCTGCTGCCGGCGTGTATCGTCGCATATTGGTAGCGGTTGATGTGTTGCACCGACCTGCAGACATTCTGCGGATGGCCAAGGCAATTGCCGATGTTTCCACACACTGCGAGGTGGTCTACGCCTATGACTCCCCCGAGTTGAACATGATGGTGCAGGCATCGACGTATACGATGGCCAACGTTAGCCAACACATGGCCGACCAGCACAGCGAGCTGAACAAACAGCTTCGAGCAGAAATGACGAAAACCGGCCTCAGAGGACGCACCAGCCCCGTCCAAATTGAAACCAGCCCGGCCGCCACCCTTATCGCGCTCGCTGAGCGCCTTGACGCTGATCTCATTATTCTGGGCAGCCGGCGTCCAGGTCTGAAAAGACTTGTGTTGGGCAGCGTAGCCACACAGGTTTTAAGCCGCGCCCAAATGGATGTGCTTATTGTTCCCCCAACAGACGGCGACTGAGATCGCTGCAGTGGGCTGATCTATTGCGTCTGTCATCGCCTAATCTGCCTCGCATAAAGAGCTATCCCAACGAATCAATTAATTCATTGGAATAGGCCCCGCACGCCCTCATATCCGCAGTTATACTTCGATACGTTTTGTTTCTACCAATATAGTTTTAAACAAGAATCACGGAGTGAGATATGAAGTTATGGCGTTTTGCATTGACGGCCGCGCTGTGTGCGCCCACCATCGCGTTGGCTGCCAGCGTTGAGTTCGTTAACAAGTCCTCGTGGGAAATTCATGAGGTTTACTTTTCGCCTGCCAGCCAAAAAAGCTGGGGAGAAGATCACTTGGGAAGCGAAGTGCTGGAAAACGGCGACTCGCTTACTTTGGATGGCGTAGACCGAGGCGACTGGGATGTTATGTTGGTCGACGAAGACGGTGACAAGTGTGTGCTGGAAGACGTAACCATCGACGGCTCTGATCGCTGGGTCATCACTGATAAAGATTTGCTGGGCTGCCAGGCAGCCAGCTGAACAACTGCAGAAGCAACAGGCCAACCGTGACAATTGGGGCCTAAGCGTTAACAAGGCACTACGTCGCTGGATGCAGTGCCTTGTTTTCTTGTACGCTCATACTCGTCAGCTGACGACTACGCTGAAATTACTGCGAACACGAAATTTTCAATCAGCAGCAGTCACCTTAAATGGGTGGGTGGCTATTACGCTGCCAGGACCTGAACCTTGCAGAATGTAGCGAACCAGATACTGCCCTGCCTTGGTCGGTGCTTTCATCTCACCTGGCTCGCCTGCTTCGAGCGACTTGGGCGTAAAGTGCGTGATATGCCCGCCTACACGCTTGTGGTCAGCAGGCACGAGATCGATGTAGTCTTTTTCACCGGCTGGGCCCGTCCACTCCACCTCAAATTTGGACCCTGCCTCTACGCTTTCAGGGGTCTTCACGCTTGCCTCTGCGGCCGTAACAGTGAGCGGTTGGCGGGCAATTACGCTGCCTGCACCCGAACCTTTCAGAACGTAGCGCACCAAATACTGCCCTGCCTTGGTCGGTGCTTTCATCTCACCTGGCTCACCTGCTTCGAGCGACTTGGGCGTAAAGTGCGTGATGTGCCCGCCTACACGCTTGTGGTCAGCAGGCACGAGATCGATGTAGTCTTTCTCACCGGCTGGGCCCGTCCAGGCCACGTCAAATTTGGACCCTGCCTCTACGCTTTCAGGGGCCTTCACGCTTGCCTCTGCGGCCGTAACAGTGAGCGGTTGGCGGGCAATTACGCTGCCTGCACCCGAACCTTTCAGAACGTAGCGCACCAGATACTGCCCTGCCTTGGTGGGTGCCTTCAGCTCGCCTGGCTCACCTGCTTCCAGCGGTTTTGTGTAGAAGTACGTGATTTCGCCGCCTATGCGCTTGTGGTCAGCAGGCACGAGATCGATGTAGTCTTTTTCACCGGCTGGGCCCGTCCACTCCACCTCAAACTTGGACCCTGCCTCGACGCTTTCAGGGGCCTTCACGTTTGCCTCTGCGACCGTAACAGTGAGCGGTTGGCTGGCAATGACGCTGCCTGCACCCGAACCTTTCAGAACGTAGCGCACCAAATACTGCCCTGCCTTGGTGGGTGCCTTCAGCTCGCCTGGCTCACCCGCTTCCAGCGGTTTTGTGTAGAAGTACGTGATTTCGCCGCCTATGCGCTTGTGGTCAGCAGGCACAAGATCAATGTAGTCTTTTTCACCGGCTGGGCCCGTCCACTCCACCTCAAACTTGGACCCTGCCTCTACGCTTTCAGGGGCCTTCACGCTTGCCTCTGCGGCCGTAACAGTAAAAGGCTGGCTGGCTACAACACTGTCAGCACCTGAGCCACGCAATACATAGCGCACCAGGTACGGCCCTGGCTTGGTCGGCACCGTCAGCTCGCCGGTTTCGCCGTCTTCCGAGCTTGCAGTGTAAAAATACGTAAGTTCGCCGCCTATGCGTTTATGATCCGCCGGAACCAGATCAACATAGTCTTTTTCGCCTGCCGGCCCCGTCCAGAAAACCGGCAACACGGCGCCCGCCTCGATGGTTTCAGGAATAGACAGGGTTGCAACGGCCTCGGTCACCTCAAGCGGTACAGTCGCCAGTACCCGCTTTTTATCTGGAGCCTTTAGAACGTACCGAATCTCAAAATTTCCAGGCTTTGCCGGTGCACGCAGCTCAATCTCGGGCTTTTCACCCGTGTAGGCATAACTTAATTCACCACCGGTACGCTTGAACCCTTGAGGAACCAGATCAATGTAGTCACCCTCATTGGCCGGGCCCTTCCATTTAACGGGAACAAAGCTGCCTGCCTGAACTGTACTGGGTGCAACCAGCGCGACCTCACTATCAGTAACCGGCAACGCTGCCTCTGCGAGCACATGACGCTTATCATCAGTGCCACGCCAGATATAACGCACCTTGTATTCACCGGGCTTGCCGGGTGCCCTGACGCTCAGCGGCGAGCCGTCCTTTGTATATGTATATGAAAGCTCGCCGTGTGTGTCTTTGTAGTCGTGGGGCACGATATCGATGTAATCATGCTCTGCATTCGGCCCCGTCCAGCTAACCTGCACATCATCGCCTATAGAGACGGTTTCATCAGGCGTCAACGTGGCTTTAGGCAGTACCAGCGGTTCTTCTTTTTTCGCCTCTGGCTCAACCTTTTTCGTGGGCTCAATAACTGTGCTTAGCAATGCAGCGCGCAGTTGGTCAGCATTGGATGCCGCCAGGTATTTGCCGCCCGTGCTTTCAGCCAGACAGGCTACTTGCTTGCCTTCTGCATCGGTAAGGTCAAAGCCAACCACATGAGCCGTAAAGTCTATGCCCTGGCTGGCCAGCTCGGCACCTAGCGCGCATGGGTCGGCACTGCAGTTTTCGAGGCCATCGGTAATCAGGATGACGGTTGCTTTTTCTTCGGTATAACGCAGTACTTCGGCCGCCTGCTTAACGGATGCGGTCAGTGGCGTTTTGCCCAAAAACTTCATCTTGGCCGCCGCCTGCGCAATGGCCGGGCCTGTGCCCGCCGCTGGCTCAACAATAAGCTCAATGTCCTTGCAGTTACCTTTTTCGCGGTGGCCGTATGCAATCAAGCCCAGCTCCATGTCAGCCGGCACGCTCTCAAGCACGGTTGCCAGCGCTTCACGCGCAATTTGCAACTTGGGCTTGCCGTCAATCTGCCCCCACATGGAACCTGAGGCATCAAGCACGATCATGGCCTGATCAGCCGCCGTTGCGACGTTACTCAATAAGGCCAACAGGCCTACCAGCACAAAGCGTTGCAATAGTCTCATTAATATATCCTGATTTCCATATGGGTCGAGGCTACATGCTCGAAATCAATGGCAGGCATAAAGCTGCCTTCTCATCGAAATTTGCAAGTATCTTTTTCTTCAAAGTTTGGGGGTCTATTTCAAAGTCTTTTGCGAAATTACCCAGAGAATTCGTGTGAACAACATAAGACTTAAACAACTCTATACAACCCCTTGGCGGTCCACTGCCATCAAGTTTGGCATGGTCGCCCGTCTTCATGAATGTATTGGCGTAGTGCACAAACACGTCAACATAACAGGCCTCATAGGCTTGCACGGCCTCTGATTTGTTCCCCTTGCCTGCCGACTGCATGCCAACCGCCGTCCCAACAACCGTCGCACACGCAAAAACGGGCGCCTCGCCTTTACCCGCTGTGTCCCAAGCCTTGTCCAGTTTCTCTTGATAGGTCTTGCCCACTTTCGGTACTTGGCTACTAGCCGCATCGCTGCAGCCCGCCAGGATAATGACGGATAGGCTCAATACCAAGGCGCTTATCATTGCTTTCATCATTTCATTTGGCGTGCGTGCGACGCCAGCAAGTAAACAAAGTTCCCATAATAGGTAGGTCTCGGCCATTTGTCCCCGTCTAAACGAACGGTGTTGCAGATCAAAAGTAATACCACTGTTATGGCCAGGACTGGCGTAAAAATATATTTAGGCGACACACACCGCACTTGGCACGCCCACCGCAAGCCGATATAGACCTTGCTATATAGATCTTCCTATATAGCTTTTTCGTCGGAAATCTTCCGTCGTAACTTTGCCGTCGTATTCTTTCCGATATACATCTTGCGCCATATCTTTTTCGACGTAGCTCTTCAGTCGTAACCTTTCCGTCATATTCTTTCCGAAACACCTCTTCCGTCGTATCTTTTTCGACGTAGCTCTTCAGAGATGCAATAACGGGTTATACGCGATGCGGGCTCGCCTCCTGCCCAATCACCTACAATGGCGCCACATTGACCACAGCCCTGCATCCTGTACAAACTGGCCGTCTAATGGCACATCGTGATTTCAGTTGCCCGGGCACCGAGCGAGTCCAAGCCTGATCCACGCGCAGAGACCCCCCTTATGAACAACAGCGGTACTCTTCTTGCTCTTGGCCACCCGCTGGTCGTCATCCTCATCGCGATTGCTCTGCTGGCGCTATGGCATGGTGACAAGCAACGCTCGCGCTACCTGCTTTTGTTTGGCCTGGGCTATCTGACTTATGCCTTAGGGATCACCTCTCAAATCATTCTGGTGCCCGCCAATTATGCAGTAAACGTCATCTTCAGTGGCTTGATGTATTTAATGGCAGTCACTATTTTTTCACGAGGCGTCGTCGAGCTTTCGGGCAGCACATATCAATACGGCATACCAGTTGTCATTGTGACCATAGCTATGGCCTGTCGTGCCTATTTTCTGGTGGTGCAGCCAGATGGAGCAATACGCTCATACTTGCTACACGGCGCGGTTTCTATACTTTTTATTCATGGCGCCTATCTGGCACGCAACCTGAGCAAGGGTTTGCTGGCCGAAAAAGTTACCCTTTACGCATTGGTGCTGTTTGCGCTTGCCACACCGCCGCGAATGCTTCTTCAAGGGATGAGATCAACTGACAGCTACGGCTTTGATCAAAGCACTTATTGGGTAGTTACCACCTTGTCGATTTACGCTTTTTCGTTGGTATTCTTTCTGGCGTTAATCATTACCATCATTCAGCGCCATTATGTTCAGAAGCAAACCAATCTGGAACGGCTCAGTTTAATCAGCCATGATTTGCGAGCCCCACTTGCAACCATCGTGGGCAATCTGTATTTGCTTCAGAAAACAGCCACTGCCGAGCAGATAGAACACATGAGCGCCATCGAGCGCAGTACCAACTACCAGATGTCGTTGATCGAAGACATACTCAAACAAAGGGAAGACAATTCGTCACTAAGTGTACGCTTGCATCCCATGCCGGTCAGGCCTTTTCTTGCTGAATTATGCCTGCATGGCCAGGCCTGGTGCCTGCAACACAACATCCACTTTTCTCTGATAGTACATACGGATTTGCCTGGCCTGATCCATAGTGACGAACGTCGGCTAAAGCAGTTGTTGCTCAATCTGCTATCAAATGCCGCGTTAGCCACGCATCAGGGAAGTGTCGCACTGCATGTAAGAGATTTGGGCGATGATCCGGGCTGGGCCCTACTTTACTTTGAGGTTTACGATACCGGCTCGGGCATCGAGGCCCATCATCAAGCCAAGCTTTTCGATCCTTACCAGCGTTTTGATCTTGAGCGTGAAGGCACTGGCCTGGGCTTGTACATTGCTCAGCGCATCGCCAGTAAGTTGCACGGCAAACTGGAGGTCAACAGCGAGTATGGGAAAGGCAGTTGCTTTTCGTTGACGCTACGAGTTAAGGCCAGTGAAATAAACGCGATAAAACAAGGCTGGCGGCCTACAGCCACGTCGGATTCTCAGCGAACTAGTACGGTGGGCGCAATCTCAAGCGTACACGCGGACGTTATTTATAACGATGCGGTACTGCACGGGCTACCACGATGCTACACCGCCCCGCCCTCAAACCTGTGCGAGCAATTGGCCACCTATGCCAAAGAAGGCCGGTATAGCGAGATTGAAGACTGGGTCAGTTCACCATTGGTGCAGAACCCTGAATATCAGGATTTCAGGTCGGCTGTAATTACCGCACTTGGTCGCATGGATTTCGACAAAATTCACGCGCTTGCCCGCTCACATGCCTCACGTGTAAAGCCACAATAATAAATACGTAAATACCAAATATCTCACAAACGATACGGCCTGCATGGGCCTTATTGTTCCATTTCGCCGACCTCGCTTTGGCAAACAAGTGCCGGTAAAAACCCATTCTCGCCTCCGAAATACTGCGTGTAACGTAGCAGTGCTTGCTATAGTGTTACTTATAAGCAGCAGCTTTGCCATGCTCAATCATGGCAGCACAGCACATAACAGCATGTGCCACTCTGTTCTCATTCCTTATTGACGAGGGGTAGATCATGGTAAGTATTCGCAATTTAATGCCTGAAGCCAGCCAACGCCTCATCACAGTGCCAGATACAGCCCCTGTCACAGAGGCCGCTAAAATTCTGACGCGGGGTCGTGCAACGCTGGTCATCGTGTGCAACGCGGCCGGCAAAATGGTCGGGGTGGTCAGCAATGCTGATGTGGTGCGTCAACTAAGCCACTGCGCAGGTTGCAGCTGTACCGAAACCGTCTCGCAAGTTATGACACGCGAGGTAATCTCATGCCACCCCGACGACGAGCTGATGACCGTCTGGAGCACCATGAAACGCAACGACCTGAAGCAGATGCCTATCGCCAATACCGCGGCAATGCCGCTGGCGCTGCTTTATGCCAACGATGTGCTGCAGGTTTTGCTCAATGAGGTTGAGTACACCGAAGAGCTGCTGCGGGAGTATGTAATGGGGATCGGTTATCACTAGAACCCATACTCATACCGCTTATTCGCGGGGCATTGCGTCGTTGATTTCACTATAAATTGCTCGCTGCACACCTGTGTGACAGCCAACCCTTCCCCTATTTTTTCAGTCTAAATCGCGTGTCGGGCTTGCCGAACTCTTAAAGATATATATAATAGACATCTTTAAGAAAGAGATGCGCTCTTTCTGTTTTTTTGCCCACTGAAGGAAGAACGATGGAAACAGGAATGCTCAAATTGGCCGGCATGAAAGACGCACAGTGTGCCGAGGTTATCGCCCAAACACTTAACGCCATAAATGGTGTTAACGACGTAAACGTTTCGTTCTCCAGCAACCGCGCCTCGGTCACGTTTGATGAAACAGTGACCTCGCTACCGCTGCTCAAGCAAGCCGTACAACAAGCCGGGTATGAAATCGCCAAACCCAAGCATGGGGAAGACGGCGAATGTTGCGGCGGCTGTGGCGGCAGCTAAATTTTGCTTCAGCAACGCCTTAGCGCGTTTTTGTTTAACACGAACAAATTCACTAACAAGGCGTTTAACTGCTCTCCTGAGCAGGCTTCAGGTTAGACTCGAACAGCACCCCAAAACTGGACATCTATTCCAGGCTTTGGGGTCTTTTTTATGAAAGGCCGCCCGCAGCAGCCGTGGCCGACCGCCCACAAAATACAAATGTTTTAGAATACTGCCTGCGTTCACGCCGGCCTGCTGTATAGCAGCAACTTATTCTGCAGAGCGCATTTGCATCACCTCGCAATATACCCCCGTGTTTCCTACCCCCTGGGTAGAAGCTTTTCATTCGAGAATTTCATGCGCTCGCGCATTCCCTTTTTGCATTATTGGCACCCATTAACTGCTCTCATCGTGGCGGGCGTGCTCAGCGCGGCCTATTTTGGCCTTACAGGTACCGTGTGGGCGGTTACAGGCGAGTTTACGAGGCTGGGCGGGCAACTACTTCACCTGATGGGCATCGATACCACCGGCTGGGCCTACTACAACATTGTCAAGCTCGACGGCAATACCCTGCTGCGCGGCGATGGCTGGATAGTATGGGGCATGTTTACTGGCGCGCTGATCATGGTGCTGCTCAATGACAATTTCAAGATCAGGCTACCCCAGCTACGACGGCGCTGGGCCCAGGCGCTGGTTGGTGGCATTGTGGCGGGCTTCGGCGCACGCATGGCCATGGGTTGCAATCTGGCCGCATTTTTCACAGGTGTGCCGCAGTTTTCCGTTCACGCCTGGGTATTCATTGTGGGTACCGGTATTGGCTCCTTCTTCGGCACGCGTCTCATAACGTTGCGCTGGTGGAAGGGGCGACCAACCTTGCTCAAGGGCAAAGGAAGCCCATCAACACGGCCATCACGACGCATTCAACCCGTAGTCGGCGTGCTACTGGCAGTTGCCTATGTCAGCGTGGTGGTTTATTTTTTTGCCTCAGGCCAAAACAGGCTTGGCCTGGGCGCGCTGTTTGGCGCACTGTTCGGCGTACTGATAGAACGCGGGCAAATCTGCTTTACCTCTGCGTTTCGCGACTTATGGATGATGGGTCGGGCAGTTATGGCCAAAGCCATTATTGCAGGCATGGCCATTAGCGCAGTGGCCACGATCGCCATTATTGTCGTCTTCGGCACTTCTCCCATTACTCAGGTCGTCGCCCCCAGCACATTTGTGGGCGGCGTGCTCTTTGGCGTGGGCATTGTTATGGCGAGCAGTTGCGAAACGGGCATGATGTACCGGCTTATGGAAGGCCAGCTTATGTATGTAGCGGTATTTGCCGGCAATATTATCGGCGCAACACTGCTGGCCTATGCCTGGGATCATCTCGGCATCTATGACGCGCTGGTGGCCAGCGGTGCCAAAGTCAACCTATACAACTACACCGGTGCATGGGGCGCCATCACAATCACCCTGCTGCTGCTTGGCCTGTTTTACGCATATGTAGCGTTCCGGCAATCGCGGCAGACAGCGAGCCGCACGACTAGCCCCCGCAGTTCGGCCCTCGGAGCCCAAGACTATGCAAGCTGACATTTCTCCCGACTTTACGCTAGACCTGCGTGGTGAGTCTTGCCCCTACCCGGTAATCTATACGCTTGAAACGCTTGAAGGCATGAAAAAAGGCGAGCTTCTGCAGGTTATTACAGACTGCCCCGGTTCGTTTCGTAATGTTCCCGAAGAAGCCCGACGACGGGGTTACGTATTTGCCAAAGATCCGGTAAAAAACGGCCAAGAGTTTCTGTTTTACATCATCGCCTGACCTATTGCCTGACCTATTGCCGGGCTTTCTTGTCTGTATATGGGCCGCCCGGCCTGATTTAACGCCTTATCTATTGCCTGACTTTCCTGGCTCTATACAGGCCGAACAGCCTGAGTCGGGCATGGCCCGAGTCACCACGCACGATACAACATTGCCTATCTGATCATCTCCACTGATCCGTTTGCCGTTATGACAACACAAAAACAAAACTCCACCGCTGTCTCAGAAGCCCCCACATTGCGCCGCGAACTCAAAGCCCGGCATCTTTCCATGATTGCCATTGGCGGTTCGATAGGCACCGGGTTGTTTGTTGCTTCAGGCGCAACCATTGCCGAGGCAGGCCCGGGCGGCGCCTTACTGTCTTACATGCTGATCGGCCTGATGGTTTATTTTCTTATGACCAGCCTGGGCGAACTTGCCGCCTACATGCCGGTATCGGGTTCGTTTGCAACTTATGGGGCGCGGTATGTGGAAGAAGGTTTTGGCTTCGCCCTAGGCTGGAACTATTGGTACAACTGGGCGGTTACCATTGCCGTCGACCTTGTGGCTGCGCAACTGGTCATGAGTTACTGGCTGCCTGAAGTGCCCGGCATCATATGGAGCGCATTGTTCCTGCTGTTGATGTTTTTGCTCAACTCCATCTCTGTGAAGGGCTTTGGCGAGGCCGAATACTGGTTCGCGGCCATCAAAGTGGTAACGGTACTAATATTTATCGGTATAGGCCTGCTAATGATTAGCGGTATTTTGCAGGGTGCCCAGCACGAGGTGCTGCAAAACTGGACAACAGGAGATGCTCCCTTTCCGGGGGGCTTTGCTGCCATGATAGGCGTGGCGATGATTGTCGGGTTTTCATTCCAGGGCACTGAGCTGATCGGCATTGCTGCTGGCGAGTCCGAAAATCCAAGGCGCAATATCCCTCGAGCCATCCGCCAGATTTTCTGGCGTATTTTGCTGTTTTATGTGTTTGCCATTTTCATTATCGGCTCACTCATCCCGTACACCGATCCACAATTGTTGCGTAACGAGGTAAGCGACATCAGCGTCAGTCCGTTTACACTGGTATTTGAGAAGGCTGGCCTGCTGTCTGCTGCGGCACTCATGAATGCCGTAGTATTGACCTCGGTGCTGTCCGCAGGCAATTCAGGCATGTATGCATCAACGCGCATGCTGTTCAATCTGGCCCGTGAAGGCAAGGCACCCCGTATTTTTGGGCAGCTAACGGCCAACGGTGTGCCACGCTACGCACTTATTGCCACCACCGTGGTGGCTGCACTGTGCTTTATCAGCTCAGTTTACAGCCCCACTTCGGTGTATATCTGGCTGTTAAACACCTCTGGCATGACAGGCTTTATTGCCTGGCTGGGCATTGCCATCAGCCATTATCGCTTCCGTCGTGGCTATGTAAAACAAGGTCGTAACCTGGGCGATCTGCCTTATCAGTCACGCTTCTTTCCTTTTGGCCCTATGTTCGCGTTTGCGCTATGCCTGATCATTACGCTGGGGCAAAACTACGGGGCGTTTCTTCAAGACAGAATTGACTGGCACGGGGTGGTGGCAACGTATATAGGCATCCCGCTTTTCCTGATGATCTGGATGGGCTATCGGCTGGTCAAGAAAAGTCGCTTCGTGCGATACGACGCCATGACATTTCCAGACAGTGGTGCTGAAGATTAAAAGGCTAGCAACGCCTGTACCCGCCTAAAACGCCCTGAAGGCTGACTCAGGCCCGTTCAGCATGCAACGACACACAACATGTGTCGCAAAATCATTTGCCTGGATAATGCCGTTATGAATAGCTTATGCGGCACGCACTAAGCCGAGCACTTCCAACAAAGCCACCCGCTTTGCGTTTATAAGCGTTCAGCGGCCAGAAGTTGCACTCCATCACGGGCATGCACAGAATCTATTTTCTGCAACATCTCGGTGTACTTGCGCTCAAGCCTGCGACGGTTTAGCGATTTACTCCAGGTATAAACCGGCACTAACTGCCGTGACCCGAAACCGTCCACTAGATACAAGCCTTTTGTGCCACTGGCATTTCGGCCGCAAGCGATGTTGCTCAGGCCCACGTCGTTGTAAACCACATGCGCGTCTGCCAGTGCAACAAAAAAAACATCCAGCATCTTGCGCAATTCAGCTGTAAAGCCATGCGCTGCGACGACTTGCTTCAGATTGGGCGCCATGGCGCCATTTTCATCAACAATTTTCTCCACCATCAGGCCCATTCCGAGTGAAGTCGACGTTACACCGGCAATTCGCGCAATAGGTAGAGGCTTGTTCTTACTGTTGATGCGTGCGGCGACCGTGACACACTCAGAAAACTCAGTGAAAAAGCCGCGATAAACCCCTCCACGGGTAAACCGCCCGTGCCATTTTTCGTTCTTTTTTAGGCCTTTAGCATTGGTGCGATACAAGACCTTCAACAAAAAATGCTGGTTGTAGGGGTGCAAATAAACACGCCGCTCACTACCTTGCGCCACTGGCGTACTGGCCGACAAGTCGAGCATTTCAAATGGCTGGCGATCCAGCGACGTACAGGCCGGCAAAAACTCACGCACGTAACTGCCATGCATGTTCTGTAGAGGAGAAAAGGTTGTCAGCTTCTCCAGATCGAATTCGAGAGGTTTCATATCAGTCGGCTCAGGGGTAGACCAAATGACAGGTCTGCCGATTTCCTATCGCAGGGCAGCTTATCAATAATTTGTTAAAAAAGTATCATGAAAGATTCATAATTTCTTGATAATTGGGTAATTAAAACAAAAGATACGACAAAATGTTGAACACAGGCCACAACACGTAACATTAAGTTAGTTAATTCCAGGTTTTTGCAGAAGATACCCGGTAGTGAAATACCCCTCGCGTCAGAAACTTAATTTTTAGGATGTGGCTGCGACGCAGGCCTGGCCAGAGCAGAGTAAACCCACATCAGGTTAGGTCTGTGTTTATTAATGGCGATGTAATGACCCATTGCTGGGTCACTTTATACAGGCCCGTATCTAGATCATTAACGGGCAAACGTAAAGGGTCTGCTGGTGCCCCGAAAAACAAACACCGTCAGCCCTTATGCCGGGCCTGCTTTGTATCATTTGGGTGGTTTTTTGCTGTCGGTGGTGTAATCATGCCGCTCACCTGCCTCATCGCGAACGGTGAGGCAGGTGCGCGGCAAGTCGAACAAAGCGCAGCAGCGGTGCGCTGGTTAGAACGTGTTCTTTACGCAAATCAACAGCGCTTTACAACTGTTCTTTAGATAAATCGACTGCGCTTTAGAGCAGCTCTTTAAACAACTTAAATACGCTTTAGAGCAGCTCTTTACGCAAGTCGGCAGCGCTTTTGGGCGAAAGCAGCCCTGGCGGCACGTCAAACACCGTCTTCGCGCCGGTTTGGCCCATTTGCTTCAGACGATAGGCCGCCCGCGCATACGCCACCAGCACACTGGACGTAAAGCCGGGGTTACTTTCCAGTGTTAGTGAATATTCCACGACCTGCTGATTACCGCTACCGGTTTTACCGCTACGAATAACGAAGCCTCCGTGTGGCATGGCAGCGTGGTCACGCTTTAGGACTTCATCGGTGATAAACGTAACCGTTGTGTCGTAGTCAGAAAAGTAATCAGGCATGGTGACAATCGTCTCTTTGACCACGTCTGCGCTTGCGCCTTCCTCAAGCACAACAAAACACTCGCGTGTGTGCTTTTGCCGCGTGGTCAGCGTAGGTAGTGAACCACTGCGCACCTGATCGACCGCCTCAGGCACGGGCACGGTGTACTGCACCGCCCCCTTCACACCAGACACGCGTCTGAGCGCATCAGAATGGCCCTGGCTCAGGCCTTTGCCCCAGAATGTATAGGTGGCACCTTCAGGCAGAACGGCTTCACCAAACAAGCGGTTTATGGAAAACAGGCCTGGGTCCCAACCCACAGCGATAATCGCCGTGTTGCCATGAGAGACGGCCGCTTTATCGACGGCTGCAAAATAATCAGGGATTTTGGCGTGGGTATCAAAGCTATCTATAGTGGTAAACAGCGCAGCAAGTGCCGGGCCCTGCTCGGGCAAGTCATTTTTTGAACCACCGCACAAAATGAGAACATCGATGCTATCGCGGAACTCGGCAATATTATCGAGGTGGTGCACGGGGATATTGCCATCAAGCAGTTTTACGCTGCTCGGATCGCGTCGGGTAAATACGCCTACCAATTGCATGTCGTCGCTTTGTGCAATCGCCGCCTCGGCGCCGCGCCCAAGGTTGCCATAACCGGCAATGCCCACCCTGATTCTGTTAGCCATTCACTATCCTTATATTATGCGGTTTTAAAATCTACGTAACTGTCTCGACCTGGCGCCGTGCAGTCAGAATACTCGGTCGCCAGGGAGCGCAACATCACGATTATTGTACCGACAAGGTTAGCTCGGGCCGCTTGCATACCCTATTTTCTATAGGCTCTTTGCCATTTAGGCGTCCAGCTTGGCGTCACCCTGACGCCAACAAGCAAGCTCAATCACACGCCTACCCACGACACAGGCCCACTGCCTACCAGGATTGCTCTAAGATAACCCTTATGACTACCCTGGAATGCGCCCCAACCATGACAACTCACGCACAGGCATGCGCCGCAGATCATGATGCCCAAGAGCATCAGGTATGTGTATCGCTGGTGCCTATCTTCAATCATCTGCCCCATGACCAACTGGTGGATATTGCCCGTATGGCCAAAACGCGCAGCTTCGAAAAAGGTGAGTTCATCCACCGTCCCGGCGACCTGACTAACCAATTGCATATTGTGCATACAGGTCGTATACGTATTTACCGTCTTTCTGGTTCTGGCAAGGAACAATTGCTGCGTATTCTTAAGCCCGGCAGTTTCACTGGCGAACTGGCTATTTTTTCTGATGCACGGCACGCCACATTTGCCCAGGCAATGGAACGTTCTGACATCTGCGCGCTTCACCGCGACGACGTGCAAAAACTGCTGGTACTACACCCATCCATTTCATTAAACTTGCTGTCCGAGCTTGCACGCCGGCTGGATCAAAGCGAAGAGCAGTCCAAGGTGATTGCAACTGAGTCTGTAGACACGCGAATTGCTGAATACCTGTCTCACCTAGCTGAAGACGCGCAGTCTGATGAGGTCATGCTTCCCATGACACGTAAAGACCTGGCGTCTTACCTTGGCACCACCCCTGAAACCATAAGCCGCCGGCTGGTCGAGTTTGAGAACGCAGGCATGATCCAGCAGGTTGGCCAACGCCACATTCACATTAATAATCTCGAGCGCATTTTGCAGCCTTAATGTTTGCCGGGCCTGATTTCCCCCGGCCCAGCCGACTCTTAGTCCTCCTTCTCGCCAGCTTTGCATTTCCCTTGGTGTGCTATTCCCTGACCTTAGTGTTCCCCGACGCGTGTATTGGCGGAAATCAAGGCACATAGGTCCAAAGACAAGGGAGAGTTCGACAGGCGACTATTTACGCTTATAACTAATTAGCATATTAATTAATAATAAATCGGTATTTCCATATACACGCCATAACGGGGAAAATTGGATGCTTCCCTGTTTTCTTTTTCTGAATGGCAATGAAACTCCTTACTTCTCTCGTCGCAGGCTTCACTATCGTCATGGGTTCGAGCGCCCTGGCCGCTCCTTTGCTGACCCCGGCACAACTGGACACCGTCCGCACAGATGCCAACGTTCGCATTATTGATATCAGGCCGACGCAAGAGTATGCAGCTGGCCATATCCCCGGAGCTGTCTCGGCACCCTACGCACAGTGGCGTGGCCCGGCAGAAAGCCCCGGGCAACTACCACCGGTCAAAGAACTGGCCGCCCTGGTACAAAACCTGGGTGTGGGTCATGACACACATGCCGTCGTGGTGTCTTCGGGAGCCAATGCCACCGATTTCGGCAGTTCGGCACGGGTGTACTGGACCCTCAAGTATCTGGGCCTGGGCAATCTTTCAGTACTTAATGGTGGCGTCAACGCATGGCTTGAGGCCGGCCTGTCGCAAGACAAAACTGTGCCAGCCGTCGAAAAGACCAGCTTTACCCCCACGCTAAACGAGCAAATCATCGCCACAGAAGATTATGTCGCAACGCATTTAGATCAGCCCACCACGCGTCTGGTCGACGCCCGTCCAAGCAACTTTTTCAAGGGTGAAACCAAAGCGCCGACGGCAAAAATACCTGGCACCATCAAGAACGCCGTCAATCTGGAACACGACAAATGGTTCAAGCCAGGCACGGCCATTTTCGTATCAGAAGCCGAAGCAAAAAAAATTGCAGCTGAATCATTGACGAAACCCGCCGATGAAACCATCTCGTTCTGCAACACCGGGCATTGGGCCGCTACAGACTGGTTTGCGCTATCAGAGGTGGTGGGCCAACCTAATGTAAAGCTTTATCCAGCCTCGCTGGCTGAATGGACCCAAGCATCCACCCCGCTGCCCATGGACAACGTGCCCGGGCGTGGATCGCAGCTCATGAACAAATTCAAAAGCTTAATCGGCAATTCCTGATTGTTCGCCAGATGGCACGTTTTACGCTCCCGATAATGCGGTCGTTCTGCGACAATATCGCCCACGCTGAAGTCAGCATGTGTCATCACAGGGTATCCGCGCCCTCTACCAGGCACTGCATTTACCTGCTGTAGTTTGCGGCGCGGCCACCTCTTTAGTTTTACCAGCCCGCCACGGCGGGCAAACTTACTTTCGCACTATCAATAGCAATGAATCGCTTATCTCTATCGGCCATTATGGCCGTCTTTTTTATCTCTCTGGCCTGGTTCGTATCCATTCGACAGGCTGTTTTGTTTCTGGTGGGTATCGGTATGGGCAGCGTGCTCGCAGGTGCACGCTTTGGTTTCACGACGGGTTGGCGACGGCTGATTGAGCACCGCGACGCAAGTGGCGTTATGGCTCAACTGCTACTGCTTTTTGTGGCGGCCGCCATCTCGATGCCTCTGCTCAGTGCTTTTCCCACAGACTTGGTTGCGGCACTGGGCCCACCCAGTTTCAGCCTGCTGATCGGCGCTTTCGTATTTGGCGCAGCCATGCAAATTGCTGACGGCTGCGGCTCGGGCACGCTGTACAAAGCTGGCTTGGGCATACCGCTAAACATGGTAATTTTGCCTGTATTCGCCTTGGGTAGCTTCTTGGGATCTGCTCAAGTT
Organism: Alcaligenaceae bacterium; assembly: GCA_013416395.1. GTDB lineage: Bacteria > Pseudomonadota > Gammaproteobacteria > Burkholderiales > Burkholderiaceae_B > Allopusillimonas. The sequence goes on along the minus strand of JACCEP010000010.1, from coordinate 112,725 downwards.
GAACAGTGGCTGGCGTTGGGCAGCATGGCACCGGTTGGGCTTGTCGCCCGATACGGCCCCTGGGAGGCATTTGGCCTGACCTGCGTAGGTTTGCTCACGCTGGGAGGCGCAGCCATGTTGTGGGCGGGAAAGTCAGCACCCTGGTTCAGTAAAAAATTGTTTATTGGCGCGGTGGTGCTTGCAGTGCTGGCAGCCCTTAATTTGGTTATTGCTGGCACGCCTTGGGGCATTGTTTATGGCTTTGGCCTGTGGGGCGCCAAAATTGCATCCGCAGCCGGCGTATTTGACCCTGCGGCCAATGCCTTCTGGAGCCAGACGGTCAATTTCAATTCGCTGTCCAACTCTATTTTCATGGATGTCACGTCCATTACCAATATCGGCATTCTGGCGGGCGCCCTATGGATTGCTGCACGCAAGTCGTCATCGGCCAAGCCAGCGCCGTTAACCAGCAAACAGTGGATGGTTGGCATTATTGCGGGCTTTTTGCTGGGCTACAGTTCGCGTCTGGCCTTTGGCTGCAATATTGGCGCCATGGTCAGCGGTATTTCCACAGGCAGTCTACATGGCTGGATCTGGGTGCCTCTGGCGTTTTGCGGTTCATTGATCGGCGTGCGCATCCGTCGGCACTACCAGTTTTAAGAGGCGCTAAATCATGAAAAAACCACTGCTTACTGTGATTTTCTGGGCTGCCTTGATTGCTTTCTTTGCCTGGGACTGGGCCGTTTCCGCTCCCATTGATATATTCACCGAGCCACCGCTTATAGCAGCGGGATCAGGTCAGGCACCTACCGGGGGCCATTGCTCAAACTTCTAGTTTCAGGCGCCTAAAACAGGCGCCACAATGCGCCCAAAACGGGCGGAACAATGTGTCAGTAAATGTTCACACCACGGTCATTATATGGCCGTGGTGTTTTATTTTGGTTAGGATACTGGGTCTGTAGGACAAAACATAACAACCACGGAGACACCATGAAACCTGCATCTACCAGCGGCGCGCCGTTTAAAGCCCTCACTGCTCTTACTCTTGTTCTAGCGGCCACTTCGGCATTTGCGCAGCAAGGCTACCCTGATCGCGCCATTACCATGGTTGTTCCCTACCCACCGGGTGGCACAACAGATATCATCGCCCGCACCCTGGCGCATGCCATGGAAACCGAGCTGAAGCAGACGATAGTGGCTGAAAACCGTGCTGGTGCCGGCGGCAATATTGGTATGGGCCACCTGGCTCAGGCCAAGCCCGACGGCTACACCATAGGCGTAGGCACAATTGGCACACAAACCATCAACCAGTTTCTGTACACCAATATGGCATTTAACCCTGAGTCTGATTTTGCCCCCATCGCGCTGGTGGGCACTACACCCAACGTCATTGCAGTGAATGCCCAGTCCAAGATACACACGGTTAAAGACCTTATCGAGGCAGCCAAAGCGCACAAGGAAAAACCGCTGTCCTATGGAACCCCGGGCATTGGCTCATCTGTGCACCTGACCGGCGCCTATTTTGAACAGGCCGCGGGCGTGGAGATGCTTCACGTGCCATTTAAGGGTGTTTCAGGTTCTATGCCGGCCCTCATTGGCGGCCAGATCGACATATTGATGGACAACCTGCCATCGACGCTTTCTCAAATTAAAGACGGAAGCAAAGTCAGAGGCATAGCGGTCACTTCGGCTGAACGCGCGGCCTCCTTGCCCGACCTTCCAACCGTGGCCGAATCGGGCTTACCGGGCTTTGACGTTACGGCGTGGTTTGCGCTGTATGCACCAAAAAATACGCCACAGGATCGCGTTGATCGGCTGATAGAAGCAGCGCGTTCTGCACTGGCTTCTGAAAAATTAAAAACGACGTTTGCCACGTCCAGTCTTGAACCCGGCACGCTGTTCGGCAGTGATCTGGCGTCGTTCGAGACAAAAGAACGCACCCGCTGGCAAGCGCTGATAAAAAGCCATGGCATACAGGCACAGTAAGCAGGCCAACTCTTTCGATTAACGATTAACCTTACTTTGATAAAGAAGCAACATGAGCGAGAAAGCAGTTCCCATGAATGGTGCAGACAGTCTTTGTGACACCCTGCTGGTTAACAATGTTGATGTATGTTTTGCGAACCCCGGCACATCAGAAATGCATTTTGTGGCGTCGCTGGACAAGCGCCCTGAAATGCGTTGTGTGCTGGGTTTGTTTGAAGGCGTAGTCACAGGCGCTGCAGACGGCTATGCACGCATGGCCGACAAGCCAGCCGCCACGCTGCTGCATCTTGGACCGGGCATGGCGAATGGGCTGGCCAACATGCACAATGCCCGGCGCGCGCAAACGCCTATGGTCAATATTGTTGGCGATCATGCGTCATATCATCTTAACTATGACGCACCGCTCACCAGCGACATCGAAAGCCTGGCCCGCCCCATGTCAGACTGGGTTCGGCGCATCCAGTCGGCCGACGATGTCTCTCCGGCAGCTGCAGCGGCCATCAGCGCCGCACAGACCGAACCGGGTGCTGTTACCACGCTTATTTTGCCAGCCGACGCTGCATGGACCAACACCACGGCATCCACACGCCGCGCTGTGGTGCCTCAGTCTACCGAGGTCGATGCATTGGCTTTGCGCACCGTCGCCGACGCCCTGCGCAATGGTCGCAAAACCGTCATAATGCTGGGCGGAAAAGCCCTACGCAGCAAGGCGCTCGAGGCTGCCAGCCGCATTGCCGTCAAGACCGGTGCACGGCTGCTGGCGCAGCAGGCCAATAGCCGTATTGAGCGCGGTGCCGGCCGTGTCAAGATTGATCGACTGCCTTTTAATGTTGATCTGGCGATCAAAACGCTCGAAGGTACCGAGCAATTGGTTCTGATCGGTGCCCGCATGCCCGCTGCGTTCTTTGCTTACCCGGGCAAGCCCGGTTCACCCGTGCCGCAGGCATGTGCCCGCATTGACCTTACCCAACCGGGTGATGACCTGGCTCAGGCGCTTGACGCACTGGCCGAGGCTGTAGGCGCCGACCGCAGCGTCACGCCCGATCTGTGTGAACGACATGCCAATGAACTTCCCAGTGGCACCTTGACGGCGACCGCTGTGATACAGGCTATTGGTGCGCTCAGCCCCGAAAACGCCATCGTCTGCGATGAGTCGGTCAGCTCGGGACGAGACTCGTTCCGCCATACCTTCGGGTCAGCGCCACATGATTTTCTGGCAATTACTGGCGGCGCCATCGGCATTGGTATTCCCTTGGCGACCGGTGCTGCAGTGGCCTGCCCCGATCGCAAGGTTATTTTGATGCAGGCCGACGGCAGCGGCATGTACACGCTTCAGGGCCTGTGGACTCAAGCCCGGGAGCAACTGGATGTGGTTACGGTTATCTTTGCCAACCAGCGCTATGCCATTTTGCACGGGGAGCTTAAGCTGGTGGGAGCCGGAGAGCCAGGGCGCAATGCCAGTCGCATGCTTGATCTGGACACGCCCACGCTAGACTGGGTCAGCCTGGCCAAAGGCGCTGGAGTTGAGGCGGCAAGCGCGGACACCGCCGAGGGCTTTGCCGACTTGCTGCGCTCAGCGCTAAGTCGTAAGGGGCCGTTTCTGATCGAAGCCCGGATCTAAACCCAAGCCTGAAGCAGCCGTGCACATATAACTATCGTTTTTGCACGGCTGCCTTATTCTTCCAAAAATGAGCAAGCTTAGGTTCACGCCCCAGACCAACCTCAAGGCCGGTGCACCCATACATATCTAGCTGTCATTTTTGCACGGACTTATTCTTCCTAAGAGAGCAAGCGTAGGACTACGCTCCAGACCGACCTCGAGACCGGTGAAGTCGTACCAACATACTCTACGTTTTTTGTAGTTGCCCACGTGTTCGAGAAGAAAGGCCGTAAACGCGCAGACGCAATGTCGTTATATCTTGGGCACACTTTCTGCTATCGTGTTTCTAGATCCTCGAATCAGGAATCACAGCATGGCCCGCGTCCATATCAAGACCACATCTTCTTCACGCGTTGTCTACCTCGCCTTGGCAGGAAATGCTCTGGTTGCCGTGAGCAAGTTTGTGGCTGCAGCGGTAACCGGCAGTTCGGCCATGCTGAGCGAGGGCTTTCACTCAGTCGTCGATACACTTAACCAAGTTTTGCTGCTGTACGGCATGCATCGTGGTCGAAAAAAAGCAGACGATGAGCACCCCCTGGGTTATGGGCGCGAAATCTACTTCTGGAGCTTCGTCGTCGCATTGCTGCTGTTTACGGCAGGTGCGGGCGCATCCATCTACGAGGGCATTGTGCACATCATGCACCCTCACCCCATAGAAAACCCACTGGTCACTTACATCGTGCTCGGGCTTGCTACCCTGTTTGAGGGTTCATCATGGGTTTATGCGCTTAAAAACGTCAAGGGAAAACGCAAGTACTCGGAAGTGTTTGGGCTCATCGTGCGCAGTAAAGACCCACCGACTTTCATCGTGCTACTGGAAGATAGCGCGGCGCTGATGGGTATTTTGATCGCCTTTCTTGGTGTGTATTTCTCGGTTACGCTGCAGCTGCCCGTGCTGGACGGCCTGGCATCGATATTTATCGGCATCACGCTGGGCCTGACTGCCCTGCTGCTAACGCGCGAAACTAAAGGCCTGCTCATTGGCGAGTCGCCCGGCAAGAATGTACGCGAATCTATACTGCGTATTGCCGGCCAAACACCCGGTATAGTTCGCGCCAATAACGTCGTGTCGGTTCATGTGTCACCTCGGGAAATCATGGCAGCCTTGAGCGTTGAGTTTGAAGATGCGCTACGGGCCCCTGAAATTGAAGCGGTGGTCATTAATCTGGAAAACCGTATTCGCGCGGCCATGCCAGAAGTTACGTCCGTGTTTGTGAAACCTGAAACCTCACGAAGTTCAGATAACTCTGCGGCGTGCCCTGAGCGTGATCCAACGCAACGATCTGGGTGAAGGACAACAACCTAGCCGCAAGCATGCGAAAATATCCAGATCGACATTGACACGAAGACACAGCATGGCGCAACCCACGCCTAACGCCACCCGCGGCGGTTTCTCCACCAGTTTTGGCATACTTGCCGCCACGCTGGGCTCAGCGGTAGGGCTTGGCAATATCTGGAAAGTGCCCTACCTGACCGGAGCCAATGGCGGGGCTGGCTTTCTGCTCATTTACTTGCTGGCCACACTGCTGATAGGGCTTCCGGTCATGATGGCCGAGATTGCGTTGGGACGCAGCGTACGGGCCAACCCCATTAAGGTGATGCGCACGCTTACCCCAGGCCGACAACCCTGGTGGCTGGTGGGGCTGTCAGGCATGCTGGCTGCATTCTTAATTATGTCGTTCTACTCAGAAGTGGTGGCCTGGGTGTTCGCCTACATCCTCAAGGCCGTGCGTGGCACCATCATGAGCAGCGACCCGGCGGTCACTCAGGCTGATTTTGCCCAGCTGGTCGCTGACCCACTGCAATCGTTGCTCTGGCAGTGGATGGTATTGGCTGCGGTTGCATCCATACTAATTATGGGGGTAGCACAAGGTATTGAAGCCATCACCAAAAAGCTTATGCCCTTGTTGTTTATTTTGCTGCTGATACTGGGCGCAGTAGGGTTGACGCTAGACGGTGCGCAACAAGCCATGCAGTTTCTATTCTGGCCTGATTTCAGCAAAATAACGGCAACCGTAGTATTGACAGCGATGGGGCTGGCGTTCTTTAAGCTGTCTATAGGCATGGGCACCATGATGACGTATGGCAGTTATTTCACCGCCAATCAAAACATACCGCAAACTGCAGTGCGGGTCATGCTTGCCGACCTAAGCGTTTCCATGCTGGCGGGCGTTGCCATCTTTCCTGCTGTATTCACCTTTGGCTTTACCCCTTCGGCCGGCCCCTCGCTGGTATTTATTACGCTGCCTGCGGTGTTCTCGCAGATACCTTTTGGTCACGGCCTGATGGTGGTGTTTTTTGTATTGACGGCAGTTGCGGCAATGGGTGCCATGCTGTCACTGATGGAAGTGCCTACTGTCATCCTTCAAGAACGCTTCAATATGCAGCGCTCACATGCTGTGCTTCTGGCCACATTGCTGGTGGCCTTGCCGGGCGCGGGCAGCGCACTATCAAGCAGCGTTTTGGCCCATATACATGTAGCCGGTTTTAACCTGTTTGATCTGCCCGACTTTGTGTCGTCAAACATATTGCTGCCTGCGGGCGGCATTGTTATTGCGCTGTTTACTGGCTGGGTGTGGGGGCGTGACAAACTACAGGCTGAGCTTTCCAACCATGGCCAGCTGCGCAATGCCAAACTGACCACCATGGTATTTGTACTGCTGCGCTACGTCACGCCCTTGCTTATTGCACTGGTTATGCTGCGTGGGCTTGGGGTTGTATAAGGTTAGGGCTGCTCCAGCTCGTAATGTGCTGATCGCGGCCCATAGAGCAAGCCGCCCGGCTGGCCAGCTGTTAACAATCGCTGGTTGGCCATAGCTGCCACCACAAAACTACGATTGCTGAGCGTGTTGGCAATCTGGTTTATGGCCGCCGATACCAACATGCCGATAAGCCCACCACCACGGCTGCCGCTCTGCTCGACGACCATTTCTTTACCTGTCCATAGCTTTTGACCGGAGCGTAAGTCGAGCAACGTTGCGTCTAGCTCGACGACAACCGAACTGGCTAAAACGGCATACGACGACCCATACCGTTTTACATCCATGTACAGTGCAGCATCGGCGCCAAATATTTCATGCAGCTTGGATGGCGGCAACGCATGGATGTCTCCGGCGTTATCCAGACCGTTCTTTCTGAAGGTTTCTTGCACCACGGCAACAGGAAAAACGTAATAACCTGACTCTGCCAGCGGCAAGGTTGCTTGCGCCAGTACTGCCTCTGGCGCGTCTATATCGACCGAGCTGTTAAGTGGTGGCAGCACAAGAATGGATGTTGGCCTACTTTCGCGAAAGGCTGAATAATCGACATTTTTCGTTGGCACTGCGCATCCGGTGAGTGCTAAGAAAAAAGCCGCTGTTGCGATGCGCCATAAGGTTGCTTTGATCATTGCAAAGCCTCCCCAGTTTCAGGAACGTCGGCCTTTGCGGCTGGCAAGGCCTCTGAACCGGGTGATGACGAGGGTTCAGTTGCACCTGATGCCATACGCAGCATAAAGTCCATGAAGGCTATCGACTCAGGAAAAACCAGTTTTTCGTTTTGAATGTGCTCTACACCACGTGCGTCCAGACCAGTTTTCAAATAAAGCATGCCAAGATGCGCGTGAAACCCGGGCGGCAAGGTTTCGCCACGAGAACGTGCTGACTCCATGTTTTTTTCTAGCGCAGAAATTTGCTCGGCGTAATCTTCACCCTTCAGGTAGGAATACACTTGGGGCTGATAGGCCTGCCAGTTATACATGGTGGGCTGATGTGCGCAGGCCACAATTAACAGCGGGCTGGCCACAGCAACGGCTGTACGCGACAAGCAACGCGTAGATTGCAATAAGTTCATGGCCTGGCCTCTTTATGATGCGGAGGGCTGCCAATGGCCCCGTTCAATACCCTCGACAAGGCGGTTGACCGCCTCGCGAATTGCAAGGTCGAGCACTTTTCCGTTTAGTGTCGAGTCGTAGCCTGAACGGCCACCAAACCCGATAATTTCACGATCAGACAAACTATATTCGCCTGCTCCAGAGACGGAGTACACGACCTCAGACGTGATCACATCAAGAACACTCAGATCAACTTTTGCGTAGGCAACCTGTTCTTTGCCACGCCCAAGCATGCCAAAAAATTGATGATCGCCTACCTCTTTGCGGCCAAATGCCGTTACGTCTCCGGTGACCACATAACGCGCACCCTGTATGGCAAGCTTATTTTTACTAAAGCCCGCCTCTTGGGCCATCTCGGTAAGATTGTCGCGATCCATGACACGAAAGCGTCCGGTACGCTGAAGGTGGTTGACCAGAATGGTTTTTGCCTGGCCACCGAGGCGGTCTACACCATCAGAAAAAATGCCGCGAAGATAGCTGCTGCGATTGTCAAACTTACCAACTGAAATCGGGCTGCGGACGCCATGATAAACAGTGCCGGCAGACTCTACCGAAGCCACTTGCAGGCTACGGGAATTTTCAGTGGCGCACCCGGCCAGTGTGGCAGACAGCGCGGCGGACAGCACCGCCTTGTATGTAGTCCTCATATTCTTCCTTCTACTTGACGCGTTAGTGGGCATTACCACCCTATAAAGTCGACTTGCCCGGCGACGACTCTATCGAATCGAGCAAAATTCTATTAATGGATACATTTGGTATCAAGTGTTTTTATAGATTTCGCAAGACGTCTTAACAAGCCTGCAATATTCAGCGCCGATACTGATGGCTTTCCAGCCCTATCGGACCTTACTGAAATGCAATCGCCTTTCCATATCGACACAGAAGACCTGCCCACAAACCTGTCGGGCAACGAAACATTCAACGCTGTGGTAGAGCGTGTGCGCAGCCGCCGGGGTTTTCTTAAAGCCGGTGCAGGCCTGACAGCGGCCATGTTTCTGGCAGGCCCACTGAAGGCGTTTGCACGCCAACCGGATGCAGCAGGCGTGACCGGGCAGCGCTCAGGGTTGCTGGGTTTTGAGGCCGTGCCGGTTTCAACGTCAGATACGGTAATCGTCGCGCCGGGCTATACCGCCACGCCCTTTGCGCCCTGGGGTACGCCACTGTTTGCCGACGCAACAAACTGGAAAGCCGACGGCAGCGATGATGCCAAGGCGCAGCTGCGACAAGTGGGCGACAACCACGACGGCATGCATTTCTTTGCCATGAACGGCCGCAATGACGAAGGCCTGCTGGTAATAAACCACGAATACACCACGGTCAGCAAAGGTGTATACGCCTGGTTGTTTGGCACTGACCGCAACGCACCGTTAACGGCCGACCGGGTCGACAAGGCCATGAATGCGCATGGGGTGTCGGTCATGCATATCGCGCGTGATGCGAGTGGCAAATGGGCCATTAACACTGGATCGCGCTACAACCGTCGCCTCACGGCTTCGACGCCCATGCAGCTGACAGGGCCAGCTGCCGCACACGAACTGCTCAAGACGCACGACGACCCCACGGGCATGCACGTACTGGGTACATTCAATAATTGCGGTAATGGCTGGACGCCCTGGAACACCTATCTGGCCTGTGAGGAAAACTTCAACACCTACTTTGGCACTACCTCAGGCGCCGACACGCGCAACGCAGCGCAAAAGCGTTACGGGCTGGCCCCTGGCAGCACCGATTATGGTTGGGAAGCCTTTAATGACCGCTTCGACTATGCCAAAGAGCCCAATGAAGCGAATCGCTTTGGCTGGATCGTCGAGATTGATCCGTTTAATCCAGATGCTGTACCTCAAAAACGCACGGCGCTGGGACGCTTCAAGCATGAGAACGCGGCCTTTACTCTGACGGCGAGCGGACGGGCGGTTGTCTATATGGGCGACGATCAGCGCAACGACTACCTCTACAAGTTTGTGTCAGACGGCGTCTATACGCCCGATGGCGATAACTCGGGGTTGCTGGACCAGGGCAAGCTGTATGTCGCGCGCTTTAGCGATGACGCCAATACAGACAATTTCATGGGTTTGGGCGAGTGGCTATTGCTCGATAAAGAGAACAACCCGGAGCTTGCAGCCGACACGCGTTTTGCCAGCCAGGCCGAGGTGCTGATCAATACGCGACTGGCTGCCGATGCCGTCGGTGCCACCAAAATGGACAGACCAGAATGGGTTAGCGTACACCCGGCAACTGGCGAGGTGTACGTAACCCTGACGAACAACGATAAACGCACGGAAACAGACAGCGTCAACCCGCGCGCGCAAAATATTTACGGCCAGATCGTGCGCTGGCGGGAATCAGGCGGCGATGCGGCCGCAACCGCATTTGAATGGGATATTTTCGTACTGGCCGGCAACCCCATCAAACATGCGGATCGCAGCGATTTGCGCTCGGGTTCGGCCAATATCACCGCCGACAATACCTTTAATAGCCCTGACGGCCTCGCCTTTGACCAGGCAGGCAGGCTTTGGATACAGACAGACGGCAAGTACAGCAACACGGGCAATTATGAAGGTCAGGGCAACAACCAGATGCTGTGTGCCGACCCGGTAAGCAAAGAGATCCGGCGTTTTCTGACGGGGCCCAAAGAATGTGAAGTTACCGGTATTGCCTTCACGCCAGACAGCCGCACGATGTTCGTTAATATTCAGCACCCGGGCGAAGACGGCAATAGCAACTGGCCAGACGGTGGCAGCGCCCTGCCCCGTTCGGCGACCGTCATCATCACCAAAGACGATGGTGGTGTCATCGGCACCTGAGTGCCGACGGCCTTAGGGCGGCGCGAAAACGCCGTCTCCACTTATCGCTTTACGTGAGCGGCCATTACGTCGTTTAAAACCCGCTGCACATTCGGCCACGATACCGCGTACGCCGCAGTCTAAAGACCAGCGACAAATACCATGACGATACCGCGTACGCTATAGTGTCAAATCGTCTGGCGGGCGATAGCGTGCAAAGGCAGCTGTCATCGTCCGTCAAGCCATTCATCCCAACCCAGGCAGACACCATGGACGAATTCATGAAAGCGGCGCTCGCAGAAGCGCAAACCGGTATGGATGAGGGTGGCGTGCCCATCGGCTCCGTTCTGGTTCATCAGGGGCGCATTATTGGACGCGGCCATAATCGGCGGGTGCAACAAGGCAGTGCCATATTGCACGGCGAAATGGACGCCCTCGAAAACGCGGGTCGCCAACCCGCCCACGTGTATCGCGAGTCTGTGCTTTACACCACGCTGTCACCCTGCCCCATGTGTACCGGCGCCATACTGCTTTACGGCATACCGCGCGTCATTATTGGTGAAAATCAAAGTTTCCTGGGTGAAGAGGCACTGCTGCAATCGCGCGGCGTACAGATCGAAGTGCTCCAGAACGACGCTTGCATCGATCTGATGCGTCGCTTTATGGAAGCCCGCCCCGAGATCTGGAATGAAGACATCGGCGAAAGCTGAACTTTTAGTTGGGCTCTAATTCGACTGGGCGTGGCTTGGCCCCGTATTACCGGGATTGGGTTGGGTTTGGTTGGCTTGACCCCGCTTCACATGGCTTGGCTTAACGTTCGCCTCGCATCCCCCGGCCGGGCTTATTAGTGTGGCTTGGTATTTCCTGATGAGGCGTAGCCGAGCCAAGCATGGCATCCTGGCAATCTTTCTGACAGTTTTCAGAATGAAGGCCGACATATTCTTTCTTTTTTCTGACATCGATGTCCCCCGCTGACCTTGCCTGGAAACGTGAAATTTACGCCACGTTTTTGCTTAGTGTTCCACTGGTTCTCACGAATCTGGCCCAGATCGCCATGACCGTCACCGACGTCATCTTCATCGGCAGGCTGGGCCCGCAGTCATTGGCTGCCAGCGCGCTGGGCGCCAACCTTTACACGGCTATCGCTTTCTTTGCTCTGGGGCTGGTTTCCGCTACGGCACCTATGGTCGCCAATGAGCTGGGTGCCCGCAAAAACTCAGTGCGCGATGTACAACGCACGGTCAGACAAGGCCTGTGGAGTGCAGTGATTATTTCTGTACCCGGTTGCCTGATACTCTGGCACGGAGAAGCCATACTTCTGGTGCTGAATCAGCCGCCCGAGCTCGCCGTGCTGGCGCAAGAGTATTTACGCGCGCTGCTATGGGCCATGCCCGGTTTTCTCGGCTTTTTGGTGCTGCGCTCTTTTGTCGCTGCACTCCAGCGCCCTCGCACAGCGTTGCTTGCCGCACTGGCAGCCATTGGCTTCAACGCCGCAGCAAACTGGGTGCTTATCTACGGGAAGCTGGGCTTTCCTGCATTGGGGCTGGTGGGGGCCGGTCTTGCCAGCGCAATCTCCAGCCTGTTTCTTTTCCTGGCCATGGTTGCTGTCGTCGTCTTTGATCGTCGCTTTCGTCGCTACCATGTATTTAGCCGCCTCTGGCAAACAGACTGGCTCCGCTTCAGGGCGTTCTGGCGGCTAGGCCTGCCCATTGCCGTTGCCACAGCTTTTGAAGTCACCATTTTCAATGCCGCCGCGTTTCTCATCGGCATGCTGGGTACGATTGAACTGGCAGCACACGCCATCGCCATTCAGGTGGCCAGCATCAGTTTTATGGTGCCCTACGGCATTGCCCAGGCAGCCACCATACGGGTTGGCCACGCCAATGGTGCCGGGCGACCGTCTGACGTCATGCGCGCTGGCTGGGCGGCGTTCGGCTTGGGCATTACGGCCATGGCGTTGGCGGCATTGGTCATGGTGGTTGCACCCGAAGCTTTGATCAGCTCATTTCTCGACATCAATGACCCGGCGAATGCGCCAGTTGTTGCCATGGGTGTATCCCTGCTCGCTGTGGCCGCACTGTTCCAGATCGTGGACGGTGGCCAGGTTTTGGGTTCAGGCATGTTGCGAGGCCTGCAAGACACACGCATCCCCATGCTGTTTACCGCTGTCGGGTATTGGGGTATGGGCCTGCCCAGCGGTGCGGCACTGGCCTTCTGGGCCGGTTGGGGCAGCGTGGGGGTTTGGAGCGGCCTGGCCATCGGGCTGTCTGTGGTCGCTGTGCTTATGATGCAACGGTGGATGCGCCGGGAGCAGCTTGGCCTGATAACACGCTCGTCGCAACACCAGTCTGCGCTTGTAACGCCGAGATAAGCGCGCCGGCATAAACGGTATGGGCAGGCAGCCACCATGCCTGCCTGCCCTTTATCGAAAACAGCCTTGACGGCACCATCCATGTACGCAACGAAACGAGGCCAAGGCTAGATGGTCATCTTAGTAGCTGCCCGTTTTCATTACAGCCATCTTCACGCTGCAGGTCGTTGCAGCCCAAGATGACCACGCAACGTCGTCGTTTCGTATTCTGTGCGAAACAGCCCGCGCTTTTGCAATACGGGCACCACGTGCTCGATAAAATCTTCGATACTGCCGGGCAATGAGGGTGGCATCAGGTTAAAGCCATCAGCGCCTTCGTTCATCAGCCAATGTTCCATCTGGTCAGCAATTTGCTCTGGTGTGCCCACCATATTGCAATGCCCGCCACCCGCTGCCAGACGCCCAAGCAGCCCGCGTACGGTAGGTTGCTCTGTATGAATAATGCGCAGCACCGTTGCGTAGCGCCCTTTGGGGCCGGTAAACGCTTCGAGCGGCGGCAACGAAGGCACGGGTGCGTCCAGTTCCCAGCCGGTGCAGTCTTGCCCTACGTACTGGCTCAACTGACGCAATGCATCCATGGGAGGCAGTAACACATCCAGTTCATGCTGTTTGGCACGAGCCTCTGCTTCTGTGGAGCCAACATAAGTTACCAAGCCCGGCATAATGGGCACCGGGTCGGTACGGCCGGCAGCACGAACCCTGCGTTTGATATCACGGTAATACGCTTGCGACGCTTCAAGATCGTAAGCGACCGCATAAATGGCTTCGGCACGTCGTGCGGCCAGATCGCGCCCTTGCTCAGAAGCGCCGGCCTGAAACAGCACTGGGTGGCCCTGCGGTGACCGCGGAACGGTCAATGGCCCATCCACCAAAAAATGTTCACCATGATGATCAATGCGGTGAACCGATTCAGGGTTTGCATAGCTGCCCTGCCGATCTATGACCAGGGCGTCGTCCGACCACGAATCCCACAGCTTAAGGCAGGTAGCGATAAACTCTTCGGCACGTGCGTAACGCCAGTCATGGCCCGGCATGCTTTCATAACCGTGGTTACGCGCCTCAGAATCAAACATGGACGTAACCACATTCCAGCCCATGCGTCCACCCGAAATATGATCCAGCGAGGCCACCATGCGCGCAGCATGAAATGGCGTAAAAAACGTGCTGGACACCGTGCTGATAAGGCCGATACGCTCAGTTGCACGACTCATGGCGGCCATGGCAGTCAGCGGTTCCAGATACCATTTCGGCCCGTCTCCCACGTTTTCTGCGGCCGCGCCATCGGCAAAAAAAACCGCGTCGAATTTTCCGCGCTCGGCCAACTGCGCCAGTTCTTCGTAGTAGCGGATATCACCCAGGCGTTCAACGGTCGACTCTGGATGTCGCCATGCTGCACGGTGATGGCCGCAGCCCATAATAAAAAGATTCAGATGCAGCATACGAGGCGATGCGCCTTGCTGACGGCCACGGTTGGAAGTGCTCATGTGTTTATCCGCATGCTCAATTTTTGACGAGGCCGCCGTCGACCACCAGGTTTTGCCCGGTCACCGCACGCGACCAGGGCGAAGCGAAGAACAGCACCGCATCGGCAAACTCGGCGGGCGTTGTCACCCTACGCAGTGGCGTACCGGCGGCGATCATGTCAAAAACTTCTTCAGGCGTCGCCGCCGAGGCATCCGTGGTGCGCAAAAGGCCACCAGACAACATGTTTACCGTAATGCCCATAGGGCCCAGATCATGCGAAAGCGTGCGCGTCAACGACAGTAACGCAGCCTTGGCGGCCGTGTAGTCATGATAAGGAACGACGGGGTTCTGAAAGAGGTTGGTACCAATATTGATCACGCTTCCGAAACCGGCTTTTTGCATGCCTGGCACCGCCGCCTGCGTGGTGTTGAGAGCACCTCGTACAATGCCTTCCATTTGCTGGTTCATAGCCTGCCAGCTGATGACATCACCCTTGGCCCGCGCGTCGCCATTAAACGAAAACGCCGGCAATGCATTATTGACGACGGTTGTAACCGGTGCAGAAAAATGTTGGCTGGCCGCTTCAAGCATGGCTTTTACCGCGTCCGGTTGTGTAACGTCGGCCTGCAGCGCAATGGCCCGACCGTCAGACTGGTCCGCCAGAGCAGCAGCACGGTCAGCGCTTTCAAGATAGTTTATGACCACGCGTGCGCCCTCGCGTAGAAAGGCGCGTGTAATGTGTTCGCCCAGACCCCGGGCACCGCCGGTGACCAGAACGATTTGCTGAGCTAATGGTAAAGATGCAGTATTCATGGAGCACGCCTATAGGCAAATGGCGAAGTTATGCCCCGGTGCTTACCGTCAGCCTGGCGGCTGATGACATCCCTTCGCCAGTATTAACTGGAGCAGGTTCGACGGGTTTTTTCTCAGCCCCAGCATCGCTGGCCAGGCACCCCGTGTCACGGTGCAACCATACCACATCGCCTGAATTAATGGGCTGCCACGGCGGCGTCTCCAGGCCAACGAGAATATCCCCAATCCCAGCCCGCTCACCCGGCGTCTGCGAGGGCAAACAGGCATGCTCTCCATCCTTGTCCTGTACGGTTGGGCCAGCATTGATCCATTGACAAACCCGTGTAGCGGCCTTAAGCTCGTTCGGTTGTTCCTGGGGGAGCCCTGTTGGGCTGAGATTCCGCATTACGCGGTAACCCTTTGAACCTGATCCGGGTCATGCCGGCGAAGGGAAGGACGCCATCAACGCTCCCTTCTTTCTGCACGGCATCTCCCTTAGCTGGCTACGGCCTTAACCTGACACCTGGGCAACTTGTGCCCACAGATGTTGGCGGGCTTGCCAGGCCGCGCGCAATCACCACGCTGTCGCGGCCAGGCAAGACCAACCATGGAGACATACATGCTGGCGGCTTCCACCACAATGCTTTACCTGTTGCTTTTTGCAGGCGGCTTTTCGCTGGTCGGGGTCTGGTACTCGCGGCGCGGGCACGACAGTCTTGAAGACTATGTCACCGCACGCAATAGCCAGGGCGCGACTGCCACCATTCTGACATTACTGGCGTCGTCGCTGGGCGCATGGATACTTTTCGCACCAGCCCAAGCGGCAACCTGGGGCGGCCTGGGTGCCATTATTGGCTATGCCCTCGGTGCCATGTCGCCCCGTCTGGTCATGATCCCCTTAGGGCGCCGCATGCGTGAGCTTATTCCACAGGGCCACACGCTCACTGAGTTCGTTATTACACGATTCGGCAAACCTATGTATGCGCTCACGCTGCTCATCATGATGTTTTATATGTTCATCACGCTTGCAGCAGAAACCACCGCCATCGCAAAACTGGTCGCCATGATTTCACCAGTTCCGCTGTGGGCAACGGCTTCCATCGTTATGGGCTGTACGCTGCTATACACCACGTACGGCGGCTTGCGCGCCTCCATTTTCACCGACAAGATACAAATGATCGTCATCGTGCCACTGCTTGCGCTGCTGCTGGTGCTCGGCTGGAAGGCGGTGGGCGGCGTGGGCCCAACAATCGAAGGGCTACAGGCCAATGCGCCACAATTGCTTGATCTGGGCGACCCAGCCGGCATCAAGGCGGGGCTAACGTTTTTCGTAGCCATATTATTGACAGGCCTGTTTCACCAGGGAAACTGGCAGCGGGTTTATGCAGCGAAAGACAATCGCACCATGCGCAATGGCTTTCTTCTGGGCGGCCTGATGGCTGCACCGGTTATTTTTCTTATGGGGCTGTTTGGCCTGGCGTTTGTGGGGCTTGGCCATCAGGGCGACAGCTCGGTCGCCTTGTTTACTGTTATTACCCCACGACTACCCGACTGGGTCGCCATCGCGCTTATTCCACTGGGCCTTTCGCTGGTAATGAGCACTGCAGACACCGTAATTAGTGCTGTGTCCAGCATTATTGCCGTCGATGTACGACGCCTCGCTCCTTCAGTCAGCCGCAAATCACTCATGATGCTGTCGCGCTGGCTAGTCGTGCTGCTGGCCATACCTGTGCTGCTCGTCGCCGCCCAAGGGTATAGCGTGCTGTATCTGTTTCTGCTGGCTGATCTATTCTGCTCAGCCGCTGCGTTTCCGGTGTTCTTTGGCCTTTACAGCAAACGACTCACCGGCAGCATGGCGGTGATCAGCACGTTGTGCGGCCTGATTGCGGGTATTGCGCTGTTTCCAGCGCCGGGGGCAAAACCCCAATACCTGTTAGAGTCATTTTTGCTGGCCGCCTTTGTTCCTGTGGTGGTTTCTACCATTTTATTGCGGATCAAGCGCACACGGACGCTCTTTGATTTCAGTACATTTGGCCGGGTTATCCGCAGTCTGGACGACTAAGCGCGACTGCCGCAGCAAAATAGCGTGCGCCAGGCCTGCCGTTCCGTCATAGAAAGGCGCAGGCCTGGCTACGCAACGTAACTGGGTTACCAGACCAAACACGCCTTGCGGCGCTATGCAGCTCCAGGCAGCAACAAGATAGCCACAAAACAGCTGCCCGGCGGCGGCCCACTCCATTGGGCGCCGCCCTTCTGACTGATTATCCTCTGATCGTTTCTGCTCTGGCGGCCTTCCCTCCGGCCACTTATTGGCCAATCACACATTCGGCAAATAAGAGCAGCATCGCTACACATAGCCGGAACATACATACTTTTGCTATATACTTATACGTTTTTTTAAACTTGTAGGCTTAACCTTAGTCCTACGACTTTCTGGCTTTTCGTGTGCCTTGCCTTGGCGCAGAAGTCTTTCACCAAGGAGTGCTGACATATGCAGGGCCTGCACCTCACCGCAGATCTGTACCTATGCGATTGCGACCTCTCGCTGCTCACGCAGGCAGGGCCTCTCGCCGACATGTGCCGAGGGCACACCCTCGACGCCGGCCTTACGCTAGTGGCTGAAAAATGGCATACCTTTCCCGACTTCCAGGGTGAACCTGGTGGGGTAACGGGCATGCTGCTGCTGGCCGAATCCCATTTGGCCCTGCATACCTGGCCTGAACGCCAAGGCGTCACGCTTGACGTGTATGTATGCAATTTCATGGGTGACAACTCGGCCAAGGCCGAGCAATTAATGCAGACACTGGTTGACGCGTTCAAGCCAGCCAAAATGCAGCGCGAACGCCTGTTGCGTGGCGATGAACATGGCCCAGGTGCCAATGGCGAACTGGTTTTTGAAAACCTTACACCCACAGCCAGTTTTGGTTTCCGGTTTGCAGAGCGTACGCTCTCGCTGCAAACCAATTACCAACACCTCGAGCTGCTGCGTTCTGACGACCTGGGCCACACGCTGCGTCTGGACCAGCGCTTCATGACCTCGGAAGCAGACGAGTTCTTCTACCATGAAGCGCTGGTGCATCCTGCTGCCATGGCGCACCCCGATCCGAGCAAGGTATTGATCATCGGAGGCGGCGATGGTGGCGCACTCGAAGAGGTGCTTAAGTACCCCTCGGTCACTGAAGCCACCCTGGTCGAGCTTGACGGCCAGGTTGTCGAGATCGCTCGCGAGCACTTGCAGAACATTAACCGAGGTGCGTTCGACGACCCGCGTGTCACCGTGCACATAGCAGATGGGGTTCAGTTTCTGGTGCAAACCCAGCAACGGTTCGATCTGGTTGTGCTTGATCTCACAGATCCCGACACACCTGCCGGTCCGCTGTATACCGAAGCGTTCTTCAAGGAATGCAAGCGGGTGCTGGCCCCCGGCGGTGCTGTTGTTTTGCACCTGGGTACGCCTTTTCATAATCCTGAACAGGTTAAACAATTAGCGGGCGAGCTGTCGGCGGTATTTGATCAGGTACATGGATACGGCCTGCACATCCCCCTGTACGGCACCTACTGGGCGCTGGCCATCGCTTCAAGCGAACTAAACCCACTGGCGCCGGGCCGCGACCAGATCCAGCAGCGTCTCACACAGCGCGGCATTGGTGATCTTCAGTATTACAACGCCGACATCCACGGCGCACTGTTTGCCTTACCCAACTTTTACAGGGCCTTGATGCCACAGGCCTGAGCAGGAGGCCCTGGGCAGTTTAAAAAAAGCCCGCAGGCGCGATGCCTGCGGGCTCAACAGCCTGATCCGCACACAGATCAGGCAGCACTGGCTGTCAACCGGTCATATACCCCGGTCGCTCACGCTGTTATCGATTGGCATCAAAAAAATCTTTAACCTCGCGCTCCGCCTCTTCGCGGGTGCGGCCGTATCTTTCCTGAATCAGGCCTGCAAGCTGTTCGCGGTTGCCATTTATCTGCGTCAGCTCATCATCGGTTAGGTCACCCCAGGCGGCTTTTGCCTTGCCAGTAAGCTGTTTCCATTGTCCTTCCAGTGTGTCTTTATTCATATATACCTCCGTGTTTAGCTGAGCTTTTACCGTAGACGGTTCAAACAAATGCCTCAAGCGCCAATCATCAACAAATGTAACAAGCAAGATGAAAACCCTTGAGGGGCGGGCTACATTTCCTTAACACTCCTAGGAGTTTGTAACGGAGACATTACCGAATAATAACTGCTAAACTGTATATACGAACAGTAATCAACACCCATAAACGGCTTATGCAGCCCTCGTGCAGCATCAATCCGGGTTTCCGTGCATGCGCCCACCTCCGCTAAGCAATCCCTGGTATTACCTTGATAACTTCGAGCGCGTGCTGCGCTGGGTGGCTAGTCGCTATGCCGATCTGTTGCTGCCCGACGAACATGCGTTTATTGCACAGTTTCTGGCGCTTGCACCGGGTTCGCGCGGCTTGCTAGTACGCATGATTATGCGCAAAGGGTTATTGTTTCGGGCCAGCAAGCTCTCCTACACAGAAATCGGCGACCCCGGCCCGGCTGCGCACGCCCTCATCGCCCACCAATGGCTAAACAATGACCCACTCGTTACTGTTGATGAGCTATGCGGGCAACTTACCCGCAACGAAGTCATGGCGATGTTTGGTACTGCGCTAACGGCAGCAGGTGCGCGTAGCGCCAAAAAACCCGAACAAATCGACGTGTTGTGCAGCCGCTTTCCAGAAGCGCAACGTCACACGCAATGGCACAGTGTCCACCCAAGCAGCACCTTGCCAGAGTTGCGCCACGACACACTCTACGCACTTAGCCCGCACATAATCGCCCTGTGCGATCGTTTCAGGCTTATGTTTTTTGGCAATTTACGGCAAAGCTGGACAGACTTCGTGCTGGCTGACCTGGGGTTATATGTTTTTGAGCAGGTCAGTTTCCCGCCATCGGCCAGGGCCTTTCAGGCGCGTCAAGATATCGACGACTACCTTTATCTGCATTACTGTCGCGAACAATTTGACCAGGCCAGCACCAGCGAACAACAAGACGCGCTTGTCCAGGCGTTGCCTGACGAGGCCTACCAGAACGAATGGCTGGAAACACGCCGTGCCCGACTGCTATATCACATGGGCAAGCACTATGAGCGCCAAAAAGATTGGGCCAGCGCTCAGCAGTGTTATCAGCGTAGCGGCCACGCCGAAGCACGACAACGCCTGGTACGTGTGCTCGAACGTTCAGGGCAAAGCAACGACGCGCTCGCACTGGCTCAATTGTCGTTGCAGGCGCCGCACGACGAAGCCGAGCAGCAGCAATTGCTGCGCATGCTGCCGCGATTACTGCGTCAATGCGGGCAGCGGGCAGCTGCGGTTATACCTGCCAACATCACGCGCATCGACCTAGCGCTGCCGCTACATGCAGAAGGCCCACGCGTCGAAGAGGCAGTAAGACAGCATTTGCACAGTGACGACGCGCCCGCCTTTTATGTCGAAAACACCTTGATCAACGCCCTTTTCGGGCTGCTTTGCTGGGACGCCGTTTTCGCTGCCGTACCAGGGGCTTTTTTCAACCCTTACCAGCGCGGGCCCGCCGACCTGCTGCGCGGTGGCTTTCACCAACGCCGTCAGTCGCTGTTTGACGTATGTCTGGAGCAGCTTGATAACGGGCGTTACCTCCACACCATACGAAGCAATTTCGCTCGCAAACAGGGCATACAGTCGCCTTTCGTGGCTTGGCAGGCCATTAACCCGGCCTTGCTTGATCTGGCCTTGTCATGCATGCCACCGCAACACCTCAGGGTGGTGTTTGAGCGCCTGCTGCGTGATATACCCGGCAATCGTTCGGGCTTGCCCGACCTCATTCAGTTCTGGCCGAGCCGGCAGCATTATCAGCTTATCGAAGTAAAAGGGCCTGGAGACCGGTTGCAAGACAACCAGATCCGATGGCTAAACTATTGCGCTGCGCACGGCATAGACGCCACCGTATGCCACGTTCAGCGAGTGGCAGCTTGAGCTATACCGTCTCTGTGCGCGCACTGTGCGAGTTTGCTGCCAGGCATGGCGATCTTGACCTACGCTTCACGCCATCACCCACCGCACTCGAAGGTATGGAGGGGCACGCGCTGGTGCGTGCCAAAAGACCTGTCACTTATCAGTCAGAAGTGAGTGTGCAGGCAAACTGGGGTGCGCTTCTGGTGCGTGGACGAGCCGATGGCTATGACGCAAGCGTGCCCCAGGTTGAAGAGATAAAAACCTATCGGGGCGACCTGAACAATATCCCCGACAACCACAGATCACTGCATCAGGCGCAAGCCCGCGTTTATGCCCATATGCTTTGCGAGCGCGACAGTCTGGCCGAAATACAGGTTGCCGTGGTCTATTACGACGTCGACCAGGGTCATGAAACAGTAGTGTCTGAAACCCTCAAGGCCGACTACCTGCAGCACTTTTTTGAATCGCTCTGCCGTTGCTTCGCCCAATGGGCCGCGCAACAACTGGCACACCGAGAGAACCGGGATCTCTGGCTAGCCACACTGCGCTTTCCCCACGCAGCGTTCAGGCCCGGGCAGCGTCAACTGGCCGAACATGTGTACAAGGCTGCTCGCCAGCAACGCATGCTACTGGCACAGGCGCCCACCGGCATTGGCAAAACCCTAGGCACGCTGTTTCCTATGCTCAAAGCCTGCACATCTGAGGGCCTGGACAGGGTGTTTTTTCTTACCGCCAAAACCTCTGGGCGACAGCTTGCCCTTGACGCCCTTACGCTGTTGATCAAAAACAATGACAACGTTGACGACAAGGCGTGCGCCACTTCAGCGCCGTCGGTGCGTGTGCTTGAACTGGTGGCACGCGATAAAGCCTGCGAACACCCCGACAAGGCCTGCCACGGCGCTTCGTGCCCGCTGGCACAAGGTTTTTATGATCGTCTGCCCGTGGCCCGGCAAGAGGCTGCGCGCCACGGCTGGCTCGACCAATCAAGCTTGCGTAGCATTGCGCTAAAGCACAAAATTTGCCCCTACTGGATGAGCCATGATCTCGCGCAATGGGTAGATGTCGTCGTTGGCGACTACAACTACTACTTTGACAGCAGCGCCCTGCTCTACGGCCTGACCGAAAGCCGTCAATGGCGGGTTGGTTTGTTGGTTGATGAGGCCCATAATCTGCTCGAACGTGCCCGTGCCATGTATAGCGCCAGCCTGAACGCCAGTACGCTGCAAGCAGCAAAACGCACAGCACCCACTGAGCTAAAACGCAGCTTTTCTACGCTAACGCGAGCCTGGAACCTGTGCTGTCGCGATCAGGCCATGTCTTATCAGGCCTACACCGACATACCCACCTCCTTCCATAAAAGCCTGATCAACTTCAGCACGCGGCTTACGCAGTATGCCAACGCCCATCCTCTGGACCTGGGTGTCGAATTACAACGGCTGCATTTTGATATTTTGCATTTCTTACGACTGGCTGATGTGTTTTCCGGCCACTCGGTATTTGACATTGATCTGGGCGCAGCGCCATCACCCACGGTGCCGCTGTCTACCACCATAAGCCTGCGCAATATGATTCCAGCGCCGTTTCTACAGCCTCGCATCAACGCTAGCCACAGCAGCACACTTTTTTCGGCAACCCTAAGCCCCTGGGACTTTTACCGTGACACGCTGGGCCTGCCTGAAAATGTCGCCTTTGTCGATGTGGAATCGTCATTCAATTCTGAGCAGCTGCAAGTAAAAATTGCGCAGCACATTTCTACGCGCTACCACGACCGCAGTGCGTCGCTGATTCCGATAGCCCAACTCATGGGTAAGCAGTATGCGACACAGCCTGGCAACTACCTAAGCTACTTCAGCAGTTTCGACTACCTGCGCAAGGCTGCTGAGGTATTTTCCAAGCACTTTCCTGATATCCCCATGTGGGTGCAATCGCCAGGCATGGACGAAGCCAGCCGCCGACAATTTCTCGATCGCTTTGTGCCGGACGGGCGTGGAGTGGGGTTTGCGGTGTTAGGCGGCGCATTTGCCGAAGGCATAGATTTACCCGGCAGCCGGTTAATCGGCGTATTTATCTCTACACTGGGCCTGCCCCAAATCAACCCGTTGACACAGCAGCTCAAGGCCAGCATGGCCAACGCATTCGGTGCCTCTCGCGCCTACGACTACGCCTTTCTTTACCCTGGCTTGCAAAAAGTGGTTCAGGCCGCCGGCAGAGTGATCAGGTCAGATACCGACCGCGGTGTGGTGTATTTAATTGATGATCGCTACAACCGGCCTCAGGTTCAGGCCCTGTTTCCGTCGTGGTGGAAAACCGAGGCCGTACCGGACATAAAGGGAAGCCCTCAAGAGGGCTCAGGCCAGCCTGGGGGGCTTTTTCATCAGTAGATTTCATCACTATGCATAAGCAGGTTTGCCGCCACGGAGATGCGCCACGCCCACTCAAGCAGGCTCGCCCCTACGAGGCACGCCACACTTATTCAAGCAGGCTTGCCCCTACGGAGTGCGCCACAGCCATTCATCTAGAAAACCCATCCTGCACGAACCTGCACACCATGATCGCGTGTGCTGCCTGCCATTTGGCCAGCATAATTCAAGCTAAAGCTGCTGCGTGCCGTGTTGGACCATGCAACACCCACCTCGGCGACCAACGCGTCTTGCGCCAAGGGCGTACCGCTGACGCGATAGGCATCCCCCGTCGCCAGCCTTAATTCACGCGACGGCTTACCGCCACTTAAGGCATGTCTCCAGCCCACGCCTGCCACGGCCTGCAACGCACCTGAAGTAGTGGTTTGCATATCCCATAAAGCACGCACACCCAGCGTCGAATAACCTACCTGGGAGCTGCTGCCACTCGCTTGCAGGCCTGCCGGGCTGTTCTTTTCAGTAAAGCCCTGTTGATGCAAATGCGTATAAGCCAGACCGGCGTAGGGTTCTAACGTGATCTGAGCAATAGGCTGGGCATAGGCTAACTCGGCAAATACCTGTGTGGATTGGGCATGAGCTCGGCTGCTTGCTGTGCCCCAGTCTGCATAGTTAAGGGAACGTCGGGTATTTACGCTATACCACGAGTACCCGACACCGCCGCGTAAAGACCACGGCCCTGACTGCGCATCACCAACGGCCAGAGCGTGATACCCATCGGCTTTGGCACTGTCTTCGCTGCGGCCTTTAAATCTAGAGTTTGTATAACCTACGGCCACACCGGCTTTAACGGTATCGGTTAGCAAGGTATCTACACCGAACAGCAGGCCTTGGGTAGAGCGATTCAAGGCATAAGTATGAGCACTGCCCCCCAATTGCCCCCAGCTGCCCAGGGCCTGCCCCCACATGGCATGATCACCAGCAGATAACTGCAGGTCTGTGCCATTGCCATTCTGCCCGTATGTACCTGCACCAAGACGAACACGCGGAAAGGCAGTTCTACGCAAACTGTCGTCTATATCCAGCAAAGCCGAAGCCGTCGAGGCATAGATTTCGCCCGCCAGGGCATCGTAGAGCGCGGGAGCACCACTCGTATTACGCAAAACAACCAGCTCGTCATAAGCCGAGCCGCCTACGCCCTGGCTATCTGCAGCCGCCGCCAGTGCACGCTGATTGGGAGACGTCGCTACGCTGGCAAACGACGTGGCATTGCGATGTACACCCAAAGTCATTGCCGCACCCGTGACAACCGGGGACAAATCAATGAACGCCCTGTGCAAATTGTCACCGGCGAAGGTGTTTCCGCCCCAGCTATCGGCTTCTATAAACGAGAAGGCCTGGCCCAGATGACTGGCGCGCAGCCCCATGACCTCAAGCACACTGCCTGCCTGTATGTCGGCATGACCTGTTACCTTCAAAACGTCGCTGTCGCCGTTGGCACCAAGTTCAAGCTCAAACAGAGATCCGGCATGCTGTGTGTAGTTACCCTTAACGGTTAAGGTGCCCACGGAATTTCCCGGAGTTACCGCACCAAAGACTTCGGTGTTACCCACAACCCCACTACCACCCAAAACAGCATCATGGCCTATATGCAAGAGCGCCGAGTTTGCTATGGAGCCATTTACCAACAACTTGCCACCTTCTATGGTGGTGTTGCCGGTATAGCTGTTTTGGCCTGTCAGAGTCAGCGTGCCTGCACCCGCCTTGCTCATGCCGCCCGTGCCGCGAATGTTGTTCCGCCAGACGCTGTCGTACCCGTGGGTGTTAACCGAAAAAATAGGGTCAAACATGGCGCCAAACGTCATGTCATTAAAAACGACAGGGCCGTTAGTGGACGTACCTAAGTCCATCATGCCGCGGCCATAAATATCGCTGTCCGCCCATTCAGGCATGGAGCTGCGGTCAGCGCTGGTAAGCATAATTTCTATCACCTGGCGCGCGGTCATATAAGGAAAAGCTTCACGCATTACAGCGGCAGCGCCCGCAATCATGGGCGCAGCCATAGACGTCCCATTCGCATAGCGGTAGCTTTCATAAGGTGCGGTAGACCACATTGCATCTGACAGACCTCCAGGGCCAAAAGAGTCACCACCCGGTGCGGCCATGCACCACGCTTTCGCAGCACCGCACCAGTTACTGTACTTGGCGATCAGGCCTTGCGGACCGGTAGCCACGGCCGCAATTAAACTGCCCTTCAGGCTGGAAAAATCAAGCTGCTTGGCCTCAGCCCAGCCCTCCGGATCAGATCCGGCTTCGCCCATAAAAAGAGCGGGGCCGTTGTCTGGGAGTTCCTCGAGAAATCGATATAAAGGCGTACCGGTCAGCGGGTCTGTATTTTCAGGCGTAATCAGCGGCAACATGCCATTACCAGTAGGAATAGCGGTATAAGGGCCAGGATGGTCCATACGCGCATTACCGGCTGAAAAAACCATGGCTACATCGGCATCCGCCAAACGCTGCAGCATAAGATATTCTTCATCTACCTCTGTGAACAAGGGCTGAAAATCCAACTGGCCACGATAAGGGACGGAAACGTCTGGATCCACGTCCCATAGCGTTGGAGGCCCATAACTGCCATTTAGAACTTTTGCACCAGCCCGTATCGCCCGATCAAAAGCCCGCCGCAATTGGCCATCAGCGAAACTCGTCCGCAAAGGCAATACCGTGGCGTTATACGCGACGCCATGCATCTCTTTGCCATCGCGTGCCGCTGCCGCCAACCCTGCCACATGCGTACCGTGATAATTAGAACCACTATCAAGGCCAGAATAAACATCGCCAGGGCCGAAACCGGGCATATAGTTACGCATGTACGGCGATACACGCCCGGCGAATTCTGGGTGGTTTATATCCACGCCTGAATCCACAATAGCAATAACAATGCCCTTGCCCGTATAGCCTGCTGCATAGGCATATTGTGCGCGTATCAGTTCCAGCCCATTGCTGCGTTTGAATTCTGGCGTGACGAAATCTTCAGGTGACTGTGCATAGGCAGTACACACCAGCAACGACAGCATCGCTATCGTGCTCCCCCTCTTAAACCTATTCATTATTTTTGTTCTCAACTTATTGTTGTTTAAATTTAGGTCGTACTTTACTTTAATTTTTTTCGAGATAAAAGCAGACGTTACTCAGACCTTTTACTTGAAAATACCTGGGTGTCTTCCTGCTGTCTGCTGCCCGCTGTTTGTCCCCCCAATGCGCCATGCGTGCTGCCTCCTGCCCTTGTCCCCGTGCCTTGTTAACAGCCGGAACTTCACCCATACCGCAAAGCCAGCGACCATACTGACAATGTGGTTCTCATCGGTTTTTGACCGCACTGTCCCTACAATCGTATGACCATGCATTTGTAGCCCGACGTGCCCATGCCGTCGGGGACAGGCAAGGCTTGTGAGCGCTTGCGCCCACCCACACTTGAGCGATAACGCTCACCCAATTTTCTGAAAGGAAACCACTGTGTCCAGCGCTAACCCTGTTCCAATGTTTAACGAAGCCGTCTACCCGTTTGATGCACGCGGCGTCGCCAAGCGCTTCCGCCATGCTGCGATTTTCGGCGCGCTATCGGCGCTCCAACCTGGCGAAACCATGCGGTTCTGCAATGATCACGACCCACTTCCGCTGCTGCAGCAGTTGCAGGGCCATTTCGGCGATGCTATCCAGATTACCTATATCTCGCGCGAGCCAGGCGAGATTGTGATTGATTTCGGAATTGTTGCCTGAAAACGCCTATAGCCTTGCCTTGACGTAACGGTTCTCATCTCGCTCAGCACTGAGCAGTCAGTATCAACGGCGTGCCTGACGCTGGACCTCGGTCCAGTGTCAGGCGCGCCGTTCGTTCATTGCCCTTTAATCTTTTTACCTGTCGCCCTGCCGTCTTATCGCCTTGCTGATCTGTTGTCCTGTTGCCCTGTTGTCCTGTTGCCCAGTTGAACCGTTGAGCCGTTCCCCTGCTGCCCTGTTGCGTGATGGCCCGTTTGCCCTGTTGCCGGTCCGCGTGTCCGCATATTCGCTCGTTTGTCCACTCATTCGTTCGCTCATTTACTTATTCTCTTGCGCTGTTGCATGTGCTTCGCCACTGCCTTTAAGACAGATCAAACAAAACACGATTCAGCGTACCAACTCCTTGACCACACTATATCTAGTGATTAATCTTCGTCACACCACAACATATAGTAAATCGGAGTAAGCATGACCCGCATCGATGTCGCATCGTCGGTTAACGAGTATCTTGAGCAAATAGACTGGCGCGTTAACGCCAACGCCAACCAGGGGTACTCGCTCGGCGGCCTGATTCTTAACGTTTCCGGCAAGGTCATCGCCAACTATTGGCTAGACCACGTTTACCCCCCTGCCATCGGTCAGGCCCACCGCGATGCCGACCTGCATATTCATGATCTCGACATGCTGTCGGGTTATTGCGCTGGCTGGTCACTGCGTACGCTGCTTAACGAGGGCTTAAATGGCGTACCCGGCAAGGTAGAGTCTGGGCCTCCACGCCATATGTCGAGCGCCGTCGGCCAGATCGTCAACTTTCTGGGCACCATGCAAAATGAATGGGCGGGCGCCCAGGCGTTCAGCTCCTTCGACACCTATATGGCAGCTTACGTGCGCGTAGACCAACTGACTTACGAAGAAGTACGTCAATATATGCAGGAACTTATCTACAACCTGAACGTTCCATCGCGCTGGGGCACGCAAACCCCGTTTACCAACCTCACCTTTGACTGGGTTTGCCCTGAAGACTTGCGCGAGCAGGTTCCACTGATTGGCGGCAAAGAGGTCGACTTTACCTACGGTGATTTGCAGGCCGAAATGGACATAATCAATGAGGCCTACATTGACGTTATGACGGCGGGTGATGCCAAAGGGCGCGTGTTCACCTTCCCCATCCCCACCTACAACATTACCGAAGATTTTGATTGGGACAGCCCCAACGCCCACCGGTTATTCGAAATGACGGCTAAGTACGGCTTACCGTATTTTCAGAACTTTATTAATTCAGAGCTCAAGCCGAATATGATCCGGTCCATGTGCTGCCGTCTGCAACTTGACCTGCGCGAACTGCTCAAACGCGGCAACGGCTTGTTTGGGTCGGCCGAACAAACGGGGTCATTAGGCGTGGTCACCATTAACTGCGCGCGGCTCGGCTTTCTTTACGCGGGCGACGAAGCCGCCCTGCTGGCCCGACTTGATACCTTATTGCTGCTGGGCAAAGAAAGCCTGGAGATCAAGCGCGAGATTATTCAAAAGCTGATGGACGACGGCCTGTTCCCGTACACCAAGCGCTATCTGGGCACGCTGCGCAACCATTTTTCAACGCTCGGCGTCAACGGCATTAACGAGATGATCCGTAACTTTACCGGCGACAAGCAAGACATCACCAGTCAGTGGGGGCACGACTTTGCCATACGCCTGCTGGACCACGTGCGCGCCCGCATGGTGGCGTTTCAGGAAGAAACCGGCCATATGTACAACCTTGAGGCAACCCCGGCCGAAGGCACCACTTATCGTTTTGCCAAGGAAGATCGCAAGCGCTATCCAGCCATTGTGCAGGCCGGCACTGCAGAAATGCCCTACTACACCAACTCGTCGCAACTTCCGGTGGGCTTTACCGACGACCCCTTTGAAGCCCTGGAGCGTCAGGACGATCTTCAGCGCAAATACACGGGGGGCACCGTACTGCATCTGTACATGACCGAGCCGCTTTCTACTGCCGAGTCATGCAAGCTGTTGGTCAAGCGGGCGCTCAGCCGTTTTCGCCTGCCCTATATCACGGTAACGCCGACATTCTCGATTTGCCCTGTACACGGATACCTGGGCGGCAGCCACAACTTCTGCCCCAAATGCGACGACGAGATCATGGCCAAAAAACTTCGGGAAGCGGCGTAGCCACACGCAATTCAACCGTTGCCATCAACTTGGCCTCTTCAACGATTTGTCGCTCTCCGCCACTTGGCTGCTCTTCGTTAATTTGTTGTTCTTCGTTAACTTGTTGGCCCCGCTATTTTGTTGTTCTTCGTTAACTTGTTGGCCTTTGTAAATTCATTGCTCTTTGCCAATTCATTGTTCTTCGTTGATTCGTTGATTCGTTGATTCGTTGATTCGTAGCCCTTCGTCGACGCGCGGCGCCTCATCGGTTTTTCATCGATTCGTTCTTTTTCTTCAATGCTAATTTTTACTTAAGGAATATTTCTCATGAACACTACACAGCAAGACAAGCTCGCCACCATCACACTTACTGACGACGAGCGCCAGCCATGCGAGATCTGGACGCGCGTTATGGGCTACCACCGCCCTATGTCTTCGTTCAACATCGGCAAGAAGGGTGAGTTTCACGAGCGCAAGTATTTTCGTGAATCCGTCGCACTCGGTGCCACACAAACTGTAACGGCACCCAATGGCGGGCAAAACACAGAGGCCTTCATTGCTGCCTGAGGCCACCCTGCCACAACACAGCAGCCCGGTCGTTATGGCCGGGCGTCATCGTAGCCTGAAGGTGGGTGGCGTCACGCCTTTTACGGCCACCGACTACCCCGGCCAACTGGCCGCTGTTGTCTTTGTGCAGGGTTGCCCTTGGCGCTGTGGTTACTGCCACAACCCTCACCTGCAGGCACGCACCTCCGACAGCCCTCTGCGCTGGCAAGACGTACGTGCTTTGCTGGAGCGGCGCATAGGCCTGATCGATGCCGTTGTGTTTAGTGGCGGTGAGCCCACCATGGACCCGTGCCTGGCTGAAGCCATACTAGAAGCCCGTGCATTAGGCTTTAAGATTGGCCTGCACAGTGGCGGCACCCACCCCGACCGGCTGCGCAGCGTGTTGCCCATGCTTGACTGGATAGGCCTGGACATTAAAGCCGGCTTTGCCGACTACGAGCGCATTACACGCATACGCGACAGTGGCGTGCCGGCATTAGCCTGCCTTAAAGAGGTGCTGGCAAGCGGCGTGGCTTATGAATGCCGCACCACGGCACACCCTGACCTGCTGCCCGAAGGCGAGCTTGAGGCGTTGGCAGTCAAACTCGCCAACATGGGCGTAAAAAACTATGCACTACAGGTATTTCGTGCTGTGGGTTGTAATGATGAAGCACTTAACACCAGATCTGTGCGCGACTACCCCAGCGCGGCACTGGTTGAACGCCTGTCAGGGATGTTTCCCGTTTTTACTTTACGTAAAACCTAGGTTTCAATGGCGTCCCACTTTTAAAACGCCAGATCACGCTGGCCCCCAGCTTTTCCCCCGCGATGTCATGTCGCGGATTTTTTTCCGGTCGTGCAACACCGAGGTGTACGCTTCGGCGAACCTCTGAATACGAGGGGCTTAGCGTGTGAAACAAACTGGGAACATCAGTTGCCCGAGCGTCTGAACCCCGGCGGCATCGGCAGACGCTGCAGCAAGCCCTGCGGCAACATGCTGGCAGGCGTAAACACTGACATGTCGATGGCATCCAGCGTATTTTTTACCATCAGACCAAGCTCAGTATCGCCTTCCATAGAAAGACGACGACTGAAAAACAGCGTATCGGGGTCTTCTTTGCGTTGTGCCATCAGCCAGAAATCACGCGTGCTCGCCGAGATGGTCAGAGCAACGTCACCACCGGGCTGCATGGCTGAAAACTTGCCATTGCGCCAGGTAAAGTCAAAACCCACCCCTACGTCACGCGCCAATATGCGCAGTTTGCGGCCTTCGAGCGCACGCAGGGTGTCTTCGGGAAGATGCTTGGCGAGCGCCAGATTAAGCCCCGTCACAAACAACAGCGAGCCGGGGTAAGCCGGTAGTCGCGACAGCAGCTTGCCAGCTGCGGCGGGGAAAGCGTGTTCACCAGTGCTCATGTGCTTCTCTAACAAAAGGTTATCAGGCCACGTAATTAAACACGGCAAAATAATGGCAAGCACTTCCACCCAATACAAACAGGTGCCAGACGCCATGCCCATATCGCCACTTCTCGTCAGTGGCGTAAAAAATAATGCCGACGGTATAAAACAGACCGCCAGCGGCGAGCCAGATAAAGCCGTCCCAGGTCAACGCGTTAATAAGGGGCCCAATTGCTACCACTGCCATCCAACCCATCAACACATATAAGATCAGGGACAGTATGCGCAAGCCCTTGGCCAGCCAAATCTCCTGAACAATACCCAATATGGCCAGGCTCCAAATAGCGCCAAACAGCGTCCAGCCCCATGTCCCGCGCAGGCTTACCAACGCAAACGGCGTATAGCTTCCGGCAATCAGCAGGTAGATGGCGCAGTGGTCAAACTTGCACCAAATACGTTTGGCCCGGCCACGCAGGCTGTGATACAGCGTTGACGTTAGATACAGGCTTAAAAGCATTACGCCATAAATACTGAAGCTAACGATCTTCCATGGGTCGCCGGTGAGAGACGCCATGACGATAAGGGTCACGGCACCTATAGCCGCCAGTGCAGCGCCAACCAGATGGCTGATGCTGTTGAACTTTTCTCCACGATACATACCTGTGCCTTTCGTTATGCAACCCGGTATTCAAGACCGGGCTTGCCATGCCAGTACCCATTACAGGGACCGGCCGGCATCAAGGGCATAATTTGGTCGAAGGCGGAAGACGTGGCAAGACTGCCCTGAATGGCCTGATGGAACAACGATATAACCTCGGCCGTGTGCTGCGATTGCGGGCTAATGCGTAATACATCGACCCCCTGGCCACGCAAGGCGTCAACCTCGCGGATCAGGTTGTATACAAGCGCCGACTGGGTTTGCACACCATTTAGCACCAGAAAAGGCTGGCCTTCACGCGTGTTTAGCATTAAGCCATCTGGGTGATCCATACAAACATACTGGCAGTCATCTTTGGGAATATTGCGATTGCGTGCAGTAAAACAGCGGGCCGAAAACGCCAGTGGCATGCGGCCATAGGCAAACACCTCTGTCTGCATGCCCTCGGGGCGGTCTTGTTGCAGTTCGGCCAGGCCGGCAGCCCCCATTTCGAGCGGCATGACCCAGCGCCTGGCACCCAGGTCAGACACAATGCGCAGCACCGGGCTGTTGTAAATATTAAGGAAGGGCCCAGCAACAAAGGGCAGCCCGTCCATACGGTTGACCGCCCCCATATCATTGGCCTCGACCAGAAACTGACCATTTTCAGCGATCTTGCGCATGTCTTTCAGGTCTTTGCCAGACTCTAGCAATACCTGCGTCGAGAGCACCACTTCTTTGCCGGCGTCTGCCATCATCTGCGCAACTTCCAGCCAGTCTGGCAGGCGTAGTTCATGGCGGCGCGAACATACGGTTTCGCCCAAATAGACGATATCGAACGGTGCCTCGCACATCGCTTCATAAAACTGCAACATGGTCACCCGCGACCAATAATACTGAACGGGACCCAGAGCGATCTTCATGAGTCACTCCTGATGGCCTGGGATTTTTTCATACTTTGCATCCTGTTGTTCACTGGCTGGCACAGGCCAGCACCCCACATCGCCACAACCCGACATAGCCTGCCGGCTCGCGACTGCATTTAACGCATACGACCTGCTCAGATGACGCGTGCCCGCGTTACTTCCATGGCCGGTGATAAGCACCCAGGGTATGCTGCTGCCCTTCGGCCACCTTGTTTAACGCACTCATCCACACCGGCTTGACCGAATAGCGTGCGGCATTGGCCAGGCACTGATCTATGGCTTCACGCCACACGCGCGTAACCTGCGCCACATAGGCCGGACTGCGTTGACGGCCTTCGATCTTGATAGCTCGCACGCCAATTTGCGCCAATCGCGGCAACAGCTCCAGCGTGTTAAGGCTGGTTGGCTCTTCGAGGGCATAGTAGTTTTCTTGGGCCACATCAAAGCGCCCTTTGCACAGCGTGGGGTAGCCGGCGTTTTCACCATCGTCATAACGATCAATAAGCACACCGTTAAGACGTGACTCAAGCCCCTGTGGTGTTTCTTGCCAGCGTACTGCTTTAGCAGGTGAACAAACCCCATGTGTGTTGGGTGACTCGCCCGTGGCATACGACGACAGCGCACAACGGCCTTCGACCATGACACACAGACTGCCGAAGCCAAAAACTTCTATTTCGACCGGTGTGTTTTCAGCGAGCTGCTCTACCTGTGGCATGGAAAGTACGCGCGGCAATACGGCCCGCGATATACCAAAATGCTTGTGATAGAAATTGATGGCGTCGTGGTTGGTGGCCGAGCCCTGCACCGAAAGGTGCAACCTCATGTGAGGATGGCGCTCACATGCATACTGCATCAACCCCGGGTCGGCCACAATCATGGCGTCTATGCCAGAACCCGCCGCGCGATCGACAGCCTCACGCCACATTTGCCAGCCTGAGGGCTGTGGGTAGGTATTTAGCGCCAGCAAGACCTTGCAGCCGCGCTCGTGTGCATACCGTATGCCTTCGTTGATGGCCTTCTCATCAAAATTGAGGCCAACGAAATTACGCGCATTGGTGGCATCTTTGAAGCCCAGATACACACAGTTTGCGCCGTTGTCGACCGCTGCCTTAAGGGCAGGAAGACTGCCTGCAGGGCACACGAGTTCCATCTGCGGCTGATCTGTCGCAGATGCCGGAAAGTTTGTTTGCATGATTTACGCCGCTACTACTTAAATGCAATGAAATCGTTACAGAGATACGTGCTTAGGCAAGCGCCAGAGCAGGCTCAGCCTCGCGCACCGTAGGCCTGGACACGACATTGAGTACAGGTTTAACACCATTGAGCAGGTAGTCAGCGAGTTCACGTACTGAGCGAATGGCATTGCCAAACGGCAGCTTTTCAGAACCACGGAAAAACAAGCCGCGTTCTATATCGCCCGCCAACGCGAAGGCAAGCCGCGTATCAATGCAAAACTGACCGTGCTTGGCAATGCCGTCGCGCAAACCACACGAAACAAGGCAGTCAAAACCAACCGTACACGGCCGCTGTTTGGCGGCGCGCTGCAGCTTCTCTTCGCGCGCCAGATAGCTTGCAAGCCAGGGCGTGCGCACGGCACGTGCAGGCAAACCTGCAACACTCATGAACGTAACAATGTCTTCGGGCCTGGCCTCAACCAGCACCTTCTTGAAATTGGGGTGCGCATCGCCTTCTTCGGTGACGGCAAACGCCGAACCAAGCTGCACGGCATTGGCACCCATGCCCATCAGCAGACGCACCTGCTCGTGCGAATTAACGCCCCCGGCAGCGATAAGCGGGATATTTTCGCTTTCGAGGCCCAGGTCTTTGAACAGTTGACGAGTGCCCTCAAGCACATGCGGAAACGCGAAATTAGGGTTGTTCAGGCCTTCGGGCGTAGGCGCACCCAGGTGCCCGGCTGCGTATTTGGGGTTTTCGATGACAATGGCGTCAGGCAATCGTTGCTTGCGCATCCACTTTTTGAGCACCAGCCCGATACCGCGCACATCAGAAAGAATGGGGATAATGGCTACCTTCGAAAAATTCGAGGTAAGTTCGGGCAGGTCTAACGGCAAACCCGCGCCCACAACCACGGCGTCTGCGCCGCTTTCGCAGGCCTGACGCACGTAGGAGGCGTACTCGGACACGGCGCGCATGATGTTTACACCGACCATGCCATTGCCATTTGCCAGCTTGCGTGCGGCCTTTACTTCGCGATCGAGTGCTTCGAGGTTGGCCGCGTCAATCAGTGCCCTGTCCCGCGACTTGCCGGTTTTTATCATGAGGTCGGGGTGATGGCGACGCAAATCGACGCTGGAGATGGTTCCGAACGCGTCGAGCGCTGCCACACTGCCGGCGAGCCTGTGAGCCGATACGCCGACCCCCATGCCACCTTGCACGATGGGTAACAGCGATTTGCCCTTAATCTTCAGCCGATCTAATACAGTCTGCAACACGATGAATGTCCTTACCAAATTTTTTGCACAATGGCGCAAGTGCCACTATGCAGGCAGTTGGCGCTTGATTCCTTAATTAATATCAAAGTTAGGGCGTTTAGACTAAGCCCTGTCTTACAATCGGGCATCTTTCACTCAACTCTGGTCCGGCAAGCCATGCAGCGCGCACTTTCCCTGAATAATTCACCTGCAGCCAGTGTTCCACTGCGTTTCATGTTCAGCACCCCTGTGTTTGTGCTGTTGGCGGCACTGTTGTTGCTCTGGGCAGGCCCTATGGCGTTTGTTTCTCGTTGGACGCCGCAGGCGCTGGCACTGACGCATCTTTTTACGCTGGGCGCGCTGGCGCATGCCATGGCCGGCGCCATGATGCAGATACTGCCTGTGGCCACCAACATACACATTCTTGCCCCACGGCTTACTGCCACCGTGGTCCATATCGGGTTGGGCCTGGGCACACTGGCCCTGGTGGCGGCGTTTCTGGTCGGCACACCCTGGCTGTACCACGTTGCCGTGGCGCTGCTGACCATTGCCTTGCTATGGCTTCCCATTGCAGTGGTGGGCGGTTGGTGGCGGCATCGTAAAAACGCGTCTAAAGGCTCGGTTGAAATTCTGGCAGGCGTGCGATTTGCGCTGGCTGCCCTGCTGGTGACTTTGGTGATTGGCGCATCGCTGGCCGGCCAGTTGGGTGCCTCGGTAACGCCCAACCGCGTATTTACTGATCTTCACGCCGCCTGGGGGTTGCTGGGCTGGATAGGCTTGCTGGTCATTGCCATGTCGTTTCAGCTTATCCCCATGTTTCAGGTTACCGAGCTGTACCCAAAAACCATTACGCGCTGGCTGACGCCAACAATTATCGTGCTGCTGCTTGCGCACACGTTTACGGTAATGGGCTGGGGCAGTGCCGACCTCGACATCATTGTGCAAATGCTTTTAATTGTGGCCTACCTGGTATTTGCCGGCGAAACCTTTTATTTGATCTGGACACGTAAACGGCCTGAGCCCGATGCCACCACCCTGTTCTGGCGTACCTCGATGATCTGCCTGGCGGCCTGTGCCCCCGTGTGGCTGGCACAGCAGCTCACAGGCACCGATATGTCGGTAACCCTTGCCGTGCTGTTTATTGTGGGTTTTGCCTGGTCGGCGGTAAACGGCATGCTATATAAAATTGTGCCGTTTCTAACGTGGTTTCATTGCCAGCGTGGCCTGCAGGTGGCATTGCCTTTCATCCCCAAGGTCAGGCAAATGATTCCAGACCAAAAGGCCAAACAGCAGTTTGTCGTGCATTTGCTGGCCGTAGTGCTGCTTATCGCAGCCAGCCTGCAAGTTCCATACACGGCACGGGCGGGTGCCGTGGCACTGCTGATATCGGCTGCCTGGTTGCTGATGCATATGCTGCATGCCTTGCGGCTGCTGGTGTCAACCAAACGAAAAATACGTGAAACACTGGGGCAAGCCGCTCAATCTTGATGCGTCTGCAGTGCAAGTACACTGCGGGCCATACCGACGCCTGCATTAGCCAATCAGAAGTTCACGGCGTATTAGGGTAGCCCGCTGCGCCTCGATAACTTTGCAGCACTGCCTTGTCACTCTTGATGATTTTGCAGTGCTGAGCGGTCAGGGATAATAATTTCTCGCCCCTTGACCGTAATCAGCCCCCTGCCACCCAGGTCATGAAGAATGCGAGAAAAATGCTCAGGCGTCAGGTTTAGCCGCGATGCAATCACTGTCTTGCTGGTTTCAAGCCGGAAAGAACAATCATCTTGCTCGCACCCATGCTTTAACAAATAGCTGACCACACGATCGGTGCCCGAACGTAATGAATAGGCTTCCACGTCTTTCATCAAGCTGTGCAGACGCTGGCTGAGGCTAGCCAGCATCTTGCACGCAAACCCACTATCGTTTTCGATCTCTTGCATAATCGCGGCCCTGCTGACGTGCAGCAACAGCGAATCGACCAGAGCCTCTGCAGAGACCACATAGTCTTTGCCCAGAAACATCAGCGCTTCGCCAAAACTGCCGCCCGGCCCGATGAGCCGTACGACCTTTTCACCGCCGGTGGGAGAAACCAGCAATAGCTTGACCTGACCGTACACCACAGAATGCTGCCCAAGGCAGGGGTCTCCGCGCCGGAAAATCATTTCACCACGCGCGACCTTGACCTCGGTCGTGCCGGCCGCCAAACGGTCGAGCTCGGCCTCTGACACCTCGTTAAACAGGGGGAGCCTGCTTAGAAACTCTTGAACCCGTACTTTGCCCGTCGCCATATTGCTAGAATCCTCAGATGCGTCCACTATCTGACGCCAGTCCACAGGCACAGCCACGCACCCATAGTGACCAAATTACTGCTTAATGTCATCGGCACCATCGCCCTCATACTGGGCATTGTGGGCATTTTCGTGCCCTTGCTGCCGACGACGCCTTTTCTGTTGCTCGCATCTGCCTGCTATGTGCGCAGCTCTACGCGCATGAACAACCTGCTGATCGGCAACCGTCATCTTGGCCCATATCTGGTTGCCATCCAGACCGGCCAGGGGATACCGCTACGCTCCAAAATCGTGGCCATCGCCATGCTCTGGGCCTCGCTGGCCTTTTCTGCCTGGTACGTGCCGCTAACCTGGGTGCGCCCCTTGCTGCTTATTCCTGGCATAGGCGTTACCTGGTATTTGCTTAAAATGAAAACCGCCAACAAAGAAGCCAACCGACCCCCTTCAGCCTAAGCCTGTCAGACCCCTCAGATCAGCTTCGAGTAGGTCGACACCGTTGGCTGCCCCAGGTATTTGTCAAAGAGCATTCCTACGCCACGTACGAACATCCGGCCTTTGGCCGTAACATTTAGCACCCTGTCTGCTAGGACAATAAGCCCAGCCTCATAAAACTGCGACAGCTTTGCCAGCTCTTGAGCAAAGTAGTCTTCAAAAACAATGCCGTACTGCTGATCAAGCTTGGCAAAATCGAGCGGCATGCTGCACATCAGCGTCATAATCACGTCTCTGCGCAAGACATCATCGACTGAAAGCTCAAACCCACGCTCTGTAGGAAGGCGGCCTTCATCAAGTGCCTGGTAGTAGGCATTGACGCTGCGCACCGAGCCACTGTACGAGGCCCCCACTTTGCCGATAGCCGATACACCAAAGCCGATCAGATCACAGTCGGCCCGCGTTGTGTAGCCTTGAAAATTGCGATGCAGGCTTTTGTCGAGCCGTGCCAGATTGAGTTCGTCATCAGGTTTGGCAAAGTGATCCAGCCCAATATAAACATAGCCGGCCTCAAGCAACCGACGGGTCGCCATCAGAAAAATCTGCAGTCTGGTCTCGGCGGAAGGCAGGTCTTCAGGCTGAATGAGCCTTTGGGCTTTGAAGCGCGTCGGAAGATGCGCATAGTTATAGAGTGCGATACGGTCCGGCGACAAGCGTACGATTTCATCCAGCGTACGGGCAAAACTGCTTAGCGTCTGTTTGGGCAACCCGTAAATGAGGTCGGCATTGATAGACTCAAAACCCGCATCACGACTGGCCTTGAGTGCTCGCTCTACCATTTCTACGGGCTGAATGCGGTTTACCGCTGCCTGAACGTCAGGATCAAAGTCTTGCACACCAAAGCTGGTGCGGTTAAACCCCAGCCCGGCCAGCATGGCCAGCGTCTTTTCGTTAACCGTACGCGGGTCGATCTCGACCCCCAGCTCGGCGTCAGGGGTAAATTCGAAATGCTGACGCACGGAATTCATTAACCCCGTAAGCTCATCGGCAGTGAGAAAGGTTGGCGTGCCGCCGCCCAGATGCAGCTGCTCGGTTTTGCGATCATTGCCCAGATAGCCTGCAACCCGCTCCATTTCAATATCAAGATACTGCAGGTACTTGGTCGTACGGCTGTGGTCTTGTGTGATGACTTTGTTACAGGCACAGAAGTAGCACAGCTGCTCACAGAACGGCAGATGAAAATACACCGACAACGGTGGATTGCTTGGTGCCGTAGCGCGACGTGACAAATGGTCAATATACGACTGCTCGTCAAAACTCTGGTTGAAACGGTCTGCCGTCGGGTAAGAGGTATAGCGGGGGCCTGAGCTGTCAAAGCGGCGCACAAGCGCCTCGGAGAATTCAATATCAGGTAATGCGATGGTATTGTGACTATTTAGTGGGTGATTGGCATCCATTGCCTTGCTCCATACAGGCCGATTTGCGCGACCCACGTTGATGCACCGCGCGCATGGCACGGACTATGCGTTATTGTGAAACCTATCCTGTCCTTACAGCTTGATCTGCATCAATTGAGGGAATAAAGGTAGAAACAGGCTGGAAAGCGTAATTTTCTGCCAGCTTACTAAAAGCTGACCAACTCACATTGTATTATTAAGCCTCCTCCCTGAATTTGCCGGTCCAGCTTACCCCCGATGTTGCTCGTACTCATTCTCGCCCTCCCGTTTGCAGGCAGTATTGTTGCTGCCCTGCTGCCTACTAACGCGCAAAAGCTCGAAGCGTGGTTGGCCGGCGCAGTATCGGTTGTGTGCGCGCTACTGGTATTAAGTTATTTTCCGGATGTGGGCGACGGCCAAATGGTCAAAGCCACCGTGCCCTGGATACCCAGCCTCGGTGTTAACTTTGCGCTGCGCATGGACGGCTTTGCCTGGCTGTTTTCCATGATTATCACGGTCATGGGCGCGCTCATCGTGCTTTATGCCCGGTACTATCTTTCGCCAGCTGACCCTGTACCGCGATTCTTCTCATTCTTTCAGGCCTTTATGGGCTCGATGCTGGGGGTAGTGCTATCAGGCAACCTTATTCAGCTCGTCATTTTCTGGGAGCTCACCAGTCTCTCGTCGTTCATGCTCATCGGCTACTGGTACCACCGGCTCGATGCCCGCCGCGGCGCGCGCATGTCGCTCACCATTACTGGTGCAGGCGGTCTGTGCCTGCTGGCTGGCATGCTCATGCTTGGCCACATCGTAGGCAGTTACGACCTTGATACCGTGCTTGCTTCGGGCGACTTGATCCGCACTCACCCCTGGTACCTCACGATACTCATTCTGGTGGCCCTTGGCGCGCTCACCAAGAGCGCACAGTTTCCTTTCCATGTGTGGCTACCCAATGCCATGGCCGCTCCTACGCCAGTCTCGGCCTATCTGCACTCGGCCACCATGGTCAAGGCCGGTGTTTTCCTGCTTGCCAGGTTCTGGCCCGTGCTGGCAGGTACTGACGAGTGGATGTGGATCATAGGCGGTGCCGGCTTACTGTCGCTTACGCTGGGTGCCTACGCGGCCACGTTTCAAACTGATATGAAAGGCGTACTGGCCTATTCCACCATCAGCCACCTTGGGCTGATCACGCTGCTGCTGGGCATGAACAGTGCCGTTGCACTGGTGGCAGCGGTGTTCCACATGATTAACCATGCCACGTTCAAAGCGTCGCTGTTTATGGCGGCAGGCATCGTAGACCATGAAACGGGCACACGCGACCTTACCCGGCTGTCGGGGTTGTATCGAAGTATGCCCATTACCGCTGCGCTTGCCATCGTAGCCGCTGCCTCGATGGCAGGCGTGCCGCTTTTAAACGGGTTTATCTCCAAAGAAATGTTTTTCGCGGAAACCGTTGTGATGGGCGACAACTGGTTTAGTCACGTGGGGCTTCCTGCCGTTGCCGTCATTGCCGGTGCTTTCAGCGTGGCCTACTCGGTGCGATTTATCGCCCAAGTATTTTTTGGGCCGGCCCCGCGCGATCTCCCGCGTTCCCCGCACGAGCCACCCAAGCGCATGCTGATACCCAGCGCCATTCTGGTATTAACCTGCCTGGTCGTGGGAATATTTCCGCGTTATACGGTGGGGCCTTTCTTGCACAATGCCGTCATCAGCATTACCGGCAAGGCCACACCCGTCTACGATTTACGCATCTGGCATGGTTTCAACCTGCCATTGGCCATGAGTTTCGTTGCGCTGTTCGGGGGCATATTGCTGTTATGGCTGCTGCGTCACCGTCACCGCAAGCACCCTGGCGCAACCCCACTTATTTACAAACTTGATGGCCGCCGAAGCTTCGAGCTACTGCTCGAAGGCATAGACCTTGCTGCCTCGTTTCTGCTCGACTGGACTCGCTCGGCGCGCCAACAGCCGCAAATTCTCATTATTGTGGCGCTCACGTTTTGTGTCGCCATGCTGCCACTGTTACCGGGCGGCTGGCTGCAACCCCAAGTTTATACGCCCATCAACCCCTTTTTCTTGTTGATGTGGCTGGCTGGCGGTGCCTGCGCCATTGGCGCCGCGCGCAAGGCCAAATACCATCGCGGCATTTCACTACTGCTTTCGGGTGGGGCTGGTCTGGTGACTGCGTTGACGTTCGCCTGGCTTTCAGCCCCAGACCTTGCTCTTACACAGTTGGCCGTTGAGGTGGTCACGCTTGTATTGCTGCTGCTCGGCCTGCGCTGGCTGCCGCCTCGGATCTATGGTGATGACGAACCGCCGCCCTTGCAAAGCAAACTGCGGGCGTTCGTACGGCGTTTCCGCGATTTAATCATCGCTGTCATTGGCGGCACCGGCATGGCTGCACTCGCCTACGCCTTGCTCACCAGCCCCCACCCTTCGGGCATTTCATCGTTTTTTGTAGAGCAATCGCAGGCACTGGGCGGCGGGTCAAACGTGGTCAACGTTATTCTCGTCGACTTCCGCGCCTTTGATACGTTTGGCGAAATCACCGTGCTGGGTGTTGTTGCACTAACGGTATACGCGCTGCTCAGGCGCTTCCGTCCGCCACCCGAGAGCATGTCGCTGCCGCGCGCGCGCCGGCTTGAGCCCCGCAACGACAGGCTGCTGGGTGAGTTCTCCGAGCCAGACTCGCAAGCATCCGTACCAAACGGGGTTATGCGAGTGCCTGCCGTGCTGGTGCGTCTGCTGCTGCCCATGGCGGTACTTATTTCCCTGTATTTTCTGATACGCGGCCATAATCTGCCTGGAGGCGGCTTTGTTGGCGGCTTGATCATGGCCACAGCCATTATTCTGCAGTACATGGTTGGCGGCATTATCTGGGTCGAATCCCGGCCACGTATACATCCACGTTACTGGATCGCCATCGGCCTGCTGGCGTCGGGCACCACCGCTACGGCTGTGCTTTGGGCACACAAACCTTTTCTTTCAGCCATTACCCGTGACATAACACTGCCGCTAATCGGCCACGTACACCTCTCCAGTGTCTTGTTGTTTGATATAGGCGTGTACATGCTGGTTGTTGGTGCCACAGTACTGATGCTGGTGGCGTTGGCCCACCAGTCGCTCAGGCTTTATCGTAAACCGGCGGCAAGTGCCACCCAACAAAGTGAGGCCCCCTGATGGAAGCCGTTCTTGCGCTGGCCATAGGCGTGCTTTCAGGCTCGGGGATCTGGCTATTGTTACGCCCCCGCACGTTTCAAGTGATTATGGGGCTGTCACTGGTGTCTTATGCCGTCAACCTGTTTATTTTTGCCATGGGGCGCATCACGCTTGATGCACCGCCGGTTATTAATGGCAATTGGGGCGCAGACGCCAACCTCTATGCCGACCCCGTGCCGCAGGCACTGGTTTTAACCGCGATTGTCATTGGCTTTGCCACGACCGCATTGTTTCTGGTAGTGCTGTTGGCATCGCGCGGGCTCTCAGGCAATGACCACGTTGACGGAAGGGAGAACCGATCATCATGACCGGCTGGATGCAGCATCTCCCCATTATGCCCGTTGTCGTGCCGCTTATCGTCGGTGCGGTTATGCTTTTGTTCGACGAGAAGCACCGCCGGCTTAAACTGGCTCTAGGCGCTGGTTCGATCGCCGCCCAGCTTTTTGTCGGCATCATGCTGCTTGGCATGGCGTCAGGCTACATCTCCAGCGACTGGGATAACGGTGTTGGGGTCTATTTGCTCGGTGACTGGCCCGCTCCGTTTGGCATCGTGGCGGTGGTCGACCGGCTGTCAGCCATCATGCTGGTGCTTACTGCGGTGCTGGGTGCGGCCGCGTGGGTTTATTCCACCGCCCGCTGGGATCGCTCAGGGGTGCATTTTCACCCTCTATTTCAGTTTCAGCTCATGGGCCTGAATGGGGCCTTTCTCACCGGCGACCTCTTTAACCTGTTCGTATTCTTTGAAGTGCTGCTCGCTGCCTCGTATGGCCTCATGCTGCACGGCTCAGGCAAGGCACGCGTAGCCGCAGGCATG
Source organism: Alcaligenaceae bacterium (assembly GCA_013416395.1). GTDB lineage: Bacteria > Pseudomonadota > Gammaproteobacteria > Burkholderiales > Burkholderiaceae_B > Allopusillimonas. The sequence continues at coordinate 69,424 of JACCEP010000010.1, read as the reverse complement.
CATTACATCGTCGTCAATCTGGTGGCGTCATTTTTGCTGCTGATCTCGATTGCGCTCATTTACGGTATTACCGGCACCCTCAACATGGCTGAGCTTGCCATTCGTGCCGGCTTGCTCGAAGGTGGCCAGCGCCAGTTGTTTGAAACGGGCGCTGCCATTCTAGGTATAGCGCTCCTGATCAAGGCCGCTGCCTGGCCGCTCAACTTCTGGCTGCCTGCCGCCTATGCCAATGCCAGCCCACCGGTCGGGGGCATTTTCGCCATCATGACCAAAGTGGGCATTTATGCACTGGTGCGTATAGGCTCTCTGCTTCTGCCCACCGGCGCGCCTGCCGCATTTGGTGGCGAGTGGATGTTCCCGCTTGGCATGGCCACGATGGCGTTCGGCGCTATTGGCTTGCTGGCTGCGCCGCAAATAGAACGGCAAGCAGGCTATTGCGTCATCATGTCCTCAGGCACATTGCTGGCCGCACTGGGCATGCCAGGCGTTACGCTTACCGGCCCGGCGCTGTTCTATCTGATTGTCTCGGTACTCACCATGGGTGCCTTCTTCATGCTGCTCGAAATGATAGAGCGCACACAAACTTTCGGCGCTGACCTGCTCGCAGTCAGCCAGGAAGCCTTCGAGCTTGAAGACCCCGAGTCGCCTGATCACTCCGATGACGTCGTGGGGGTTGCCATTCCGGCAGCCATGGCCTTTTTGGGTATGGCGTTTATCGCCTGCGGCCTGCTGGTCTCAGGCCTGCCGCCGCTGGCGGGCTTTGTCGCGAAATTTTCGCTGGTGTCTGCCGCGCTGCAAACTTCTTCTACCGACACGCCTTCGGTTGCCGCGTGGTCGCTTGTTGCTGGTATGCTGATATCGGGGCTGGTAGCCATTATTGCCTTCAGCCGCACAGGCATCCGCCTGTTCTGGAGCCCCGACGATACCAATACCCCAAGGTTGCGCATCAGCGAGGCCGGGCCGGTAGGTGTGCTTGTGTTGTCTTGCGTTGCCCTGGCAATCTGGGCTGGGCCTGTTCTTAACTATCTTCAGGAAACCGCCACTTACCTGGATCAACCAGCGTCATACATCGATGCGGTCGTCAGTCAGAACCCCGTGCGCGATGTCACACATGGAGGCAAGCCGTGATCCGCTTTTTAAATGCGCTGGTGCTGCCCTTTTTGTTATTGGTGCTCTGGATACTACTTAATGACAGCGTTGCGCCTGGCGACATCGCCATAGGAGCCCTACTTGCTCTGGCATTGTCATGGGCTCTGCACGCGTCCCGACTGCGGCCGCTCCACGCACGCCCCCGACATCCACTGGTCATACTCAAGTTAGCCATGGCTGTTGCCGCTGATATTGCCAAATCCAATGTGGCTGTGGCCCGCATCATTATTTTGGGCCCACGTGCCAACGCGTCTCCGGGCTTTATCGATATACCACTGCGTATCAAAGACCCACACGCACTGGCTGCCCTGGCCTGCATCGTCACTTACACGCCCGGCACCGTATGGGCCGATTATTCAGAAGAACATAATCTGTTAACGCTGCACGTACTGGACTTGCAAGAAGAAGCGTTGTGGCTGAACATTATTCAGAAGCGCTACGAACGCCCTCTACTGGAGATATTCGAGTGAACAGCATCGTTTATTGGGCCGCACTTTTCGCACTTGGCTGCTATACCGCAGGCATGGCAATAGCCGCCATTCGCCTGCTGCGCGGCCCCGCCTCACCCGATCGCGTACTGGCTCTTGATACCATGTATATCAACGGCATGCTTATCTTGCTGGTGTTGGGGCTACACCTGAACTCCTCCCTGTATTTTGATATTGCACTACTGATCAGCCTGTTTAGCTTTGTAGGCACGGTGGCCATGGCTAAGTTTTTGCTGCGCGGCGAGGTCATTGAGCCATGATAGAAACATTGGTGTCCATCGTAGTAGCGCTGCTGCTGGTAATTAGCGGCTTGCTCACGTTAATTGGGTGCGCTGGCCTGCTCAGGCTACCCACTTTTTTCTCACGCGTGCATGCCCCAACCCTGGGTAACACCCTGGGCGTATTTACCATTCTTCTGGCCACCATTTTGTATGTGTTTGCATCTGATGGCAGGTTAATCGTGCATCCTATTTTGATCACCGTGTTCCTGGTAATCACGTCGCCCGTTACGTCTATTTTGCTGGTGCGCGCCGCCATTGTGCGCAAGCCTCACGAAGCGGAGGCGCAAAAACAGGCCAAGGTTAATGTACATGCCACGGACACGGCTGCCAGCCACGACCATCAGCCCTCAGGCGATGCCGCTGACCAACCCGACACGATCAGGGCTAATCCGGCGATCAACGACGCGCCCGGCACCAAAGCTCAATAATTACATTTGCGGGTTTGAGACTCGAAGGCACGTGGTACAGGTAACCGCCCTGCCTGCCTCGTCTCGCCCCGCCTGCCTTGGGTTCACGTTAAGGCGTAGGCACGAAATGTGCTGATCTAATCTGCGATAAGCCCTTTCCGTCGACTAGACAAGGAGTAAAAAAACATGAAGCAACTTCACCCAACCCGCTCGAGCTACACCACATTAGTGCGCGCAGCGCTTATTGCCGCATGCGCGGCAGGTTATGCGCTATCTGGCAGTGCCTTGGCCGCGACCGATAGCGAAATCCAGGCTCAGTACCAAAATGACGTGGCGCGTTGCAATGCCGGTCAGACCAACCAGGACAAAGCCACTTGCCTCCAAGAGGCTGGAGCGGCTCGTGAAGAGGCCCGACGCCACCGCCTTACCGACGGCAATACCTCGTTCAAGCAAAACCAGCTTGACCGCTGCAAGGAACTGCCTGCGGATAAACAAGCAGACTGCGTCAAGCTTATGACCAATCCGAATTCAACGGTAGCTGGCAGTGTGGACTCAGGCGGGGTGTTACGTGAAGAAACCTTTACGGTACCGGCCACCCCCTCAACACAGGGGCCGACCAACGTTGAGGGCATGGTCGGTACCACCGGGGCATCGAGTGTTTCGGGGTCTTCGGGTGTGTCAACCCAGGGCAACATGTCAGGAAGTTCAAGCTCGTCAGGCTCCGCGAACACAGGAACCCCTATGCCGACGCCCGTTCCAGGCACTGGAATGAAGTAATAGCAGACAATCGATTTCGGCAGGCGTTGATGATTGGTTGAACTGAGACGCCCACGCCCGTCTCTGACACTGGGATGCCGCAATAGTAGGCAACCGCTTTCAGCAGGCGTTGATGGTTGAGCCGAGCCCCCACGCCTTGTTTCCTGATTCGGTTGACACCACCGATTGCGGCAACCTCAGATTTGCTCGCTCTCAGTGGTTACCTCGTCTCGCTAGCCACTATCGGCCTCTGCACATTAGACCGTCGCATCAACGTCAGTCGAGCGCAGCACTTTTTCGGTGAAACAATATCGAAAGAGTGCAGCACTTTTCAGGTGTAGTCGCTCTCTACCACAACCGATACTCGCCAGGGTGTGCCGGCAGTATTTGTGTAACTCAATGCGCCGCATGGCATATTGTTATCCGCCTCAAATGCCTTAGCCCAAACTGCGCCCTCAGACACCAGCCCCCTGAGAAAGCAGAACTCGCAACGTTGAGTCATTTAGATATTGGCAGTTATAGCCATATTTTTGTCATTTATGACAACAGACAAATAGCTAAACTGAAGATGTCCTCTGGTAACCCTGTCTTTTTAACGGCCGTTAAAGATAGCTATGCTATTCAGACAATTGAATACGCCATTTAATTGATTATTATGAACATATTTGGCCGACACAGCGTATAGGGTAACCATCAAACGTTGTATGACCAAACGCTGCAATGCCTCACGCCTTAATTGATCTAAACAGTATCAAATAGAATGGAGCCTTTGACGGCAAGCGGTATTACCATGATTGGATATAGCTGCAGATGCATACGTTTCGCAAGTAAGAAAGTCAGCCCTGACTGCTGCGAATATGGCACAAAAGCGCGCTTGCGCATGCTAAACCCAGATGCAATAAGTATTATTGCGAATCGTTCGCATTAATGATACTATCCGGGTCTTGCCAACAGCGGATTGTGCTTCCTGCTTACGGTCGTGCAACCCATTTTTTACCGCTGGACCCATGTCGTTTCCCCGAGTTCAAGCAAATTCTCGCCATACCCTAACTAAAATTGTTGGGGCGTCGGCCGCTATAGGGCTGCATCTTGCCGTCTTGGCTGCCATTATTGCTTCCCCCCCAAAAAGCCAGATCGAGCTTCCTGAAGCGGTCGAAATCCGATTCGTTGAAATCTCTGACGATATCGTTGATGCCGCCCCCTCTGAAGAGGTCGCAGAAGCCGATATCCCGGCTCCCGAACAGTGGGAAGAGGTCATGCCCGAGCCCATCATTGAGCCAGAGCCCGTCATCGAGCCAGAGCCAGAGCCCGAGCCAGAACCCATCATCGAGCCAGAGCCTACTCCTGAGCCTGTTATTGAGCCAGAGCCCGAACCTGAGCCCGTGGTCGAAAAGCCGGAACCCGAGGCCATTACGCCCCCACCTCCGCCTAAGCCCAAACCAGAGCCAAAGCCTAAGCCCAAACCCAAACCCAAACCCAAACCTCAGCCCAAGCCTAAACCCGTCGAAAAGCCGGTGTTTAAAGAGGCACCTGCGGCAGCACCATCAGGTAAGGCCGCCACGCCTGCTGTGCCCAAGGCGCCGTCCGGGCCTGTTGATCCTAACCGGCCACGCGTCATCGGCAGGGTCGACTACATGGGCAAACGCCCCATGCCCGAGTACCCGCGCATGTCTCAGCGCCGGGGTGAGCAAGGGCGTGTGCTGATCCGAGTGCTTATTGCGGCAGATGGTTCGGTGCTCAAAGCGAGTGTGCAGCGGTCTTCCGGTCACGACCGGCTCGATCAGTCTGCGTTGAAGGCCGCTCGTAGTGCCCGATTCAAGCCTTATACAGAAAACGGTATTGCCTACCAGGCTCTCGCCGACATACCTTTTGATTTTGTTCTATAGGACCGACGAATGTTCGATTTACTCAATAGCGCATTGCACGTGCTCGCACAGGTAAGCGACACAGTGGCGCAGGGCGCTGACGCCGTCATGCAGGGGGCCGATGCGGTAACGCAAGGGGCAGGCACTGTCGCACAAGATGCTGGCCTCGCCTTACAGTCGGGCACCGCAGCAGTCCCGGCCACAGCCGGCCCCATGGCTGCAGAAGCGGCCCCAGACGGTATGCTTCACTTTATTTCGCAAAGCGACATGGTAGGCAAGTCACTGTTTGGCATTCTTGTATTCATGTCGCTGATCAGTTGGTATCTTATTTTCGTCAAGTCGTTTACCAACATGCGCGTGCATCGCCGCTCCAACAAGTTCTTGCGAGAATTCTGGGCTGCCAGCTCGCTCGACGAGGTTGAAAATGAGATCGCCACGCATGGTGCCACCGAGCCTTTCGCCCACCTGGCCAGTCATGCCATTCATGCACAGAAGCATCACGCTAAATATGGGGCACTCAAGCTCGAAGAGAAAGGCTCAACCGGGGCTTTTGTCACGCGCACCATACGCAAAGTCATTGACGAAGAAACAGCCAAGTTCGAAAATGGCCTCACCGTGCTCGCCTCCGTCGGATCCACCGCCCCTTTTGTGGGGTTGTTCGGTACGGTGTGGGGGGTGTATCACGCCCTGGTCGGTATTGGCCTGTCAGTTGACGGCGTCACCATTAATCGAATTGCGGGCCCGGTCGGCGAGGCGCTGATCATGACGGGGCTTGGCCTCGCGGTGGCGATTCCGGCTGTGCTCGCCTACAACGGTTTTGTTCGCAGCAACCGGGTTTATCTGGCCAAGCTTGATGCATTTGCCCATGACTTGTTCACCTTTTTGTCTACCGGCCAACAGGCCTTCGAATGGAATGGCAAGGGTCGCCGCATGGCAGTTGCCACCAGCAAAGGAAACTAAATGGCATTCGGCAGTTTCAACAGCAAGGCGGGCAGTAGTACCGTCAATGAAATCAACATGGTGCCGCTTATTGACGTCATGCTGGTTCTTCTGGTTATCTTTATTATCACGGCCCCCTTGCTCAGTCATTCGATCAAGATCAACGTGCCACAGGCCACCGCCCAGCCTGTCGAGCAAGATCCCATTACTATCGACCTCGCTGTGGATGCCGATGGCCTTATGTTCTGGAACGAACAGCCTGTGGCACCTGCTGATCTCAAACTACGCTTTGCCGCTGAAGCAGCCCATGACCCGCAACCCGAGTTGCGTATACGCGCTGATCTCAACACGCGCTACGAGGTGCTTGCCCAGGTTATGAGCAGCGCTAAGGCGGCAGGGCTCAAACGTCTGGGCTTTATTACCCGCCCCGGGTCCGATACGGCCGCACCGGGCAACGGAAAGGTCGAGCAGCAGGCAGGTACAGCCAAACCCTAGAACCATAGGTCTACACGGCCTGGTGCTGTAGCTGGCCATATATTCAACTGCCCGTCAGGTTTGTAACTGACGGGCAGTTGGCCATTAAGGGCGCGCCTTTCAGGCATCTTCAGGATAGAATCACGGTATGCGACTACTAGTAATTGAAGACGACGCCACATTGGGGCACGCCCTGCAAGAATTCCTTATCGAACAAGGCTACGCCGTTGACTGGCTTGCCGATGGCGATCAGGTGCAAAGTGCCGTTGCCGGCCAAAGCTATGATTTATTGCTGCTTGATCTTAACCTTCCGGGTACAGGTGGCCTTGATATCCTCCGCAGGCTTCGGGCCAGCAACGAACAGGTGCCTGTTCTTATTCTTACCGCTCGCGATGGTGTTGAAGATCGTGTCGCCGGGCTTGACGCGGGGGCTGACGACTACGTTACCAAACCGTTCGAGTTGGCCGAGCTGGCCGCGCGGGTTCGTGCCTTCGGGCGTCGCCGTGTCGGGCAGGCTCAACCCACCATTGAGGCGGGGGCCTTAAGCTTTGATTCGGTCGGGCGTGAGGTACGTGTACATGGCGAGCGTCTGCCGCTTTCTGTACGCGAGCTGTCCGTACTAGAAATGCTTATGGCGCGTGCAGGCCGGGTAGTTACCAAGCGGCAAATCGTTAACTCGCTATCTGCCTGGGACGCCGATTTCAGCGAAAACGCGGTTGAGGTCTATATTTACCGGCTGCGTAAGCGTCTTGAAGGCTCGGGCGCAACCATACAAACTGTGCGCGGTTTTGGTTATCTTCTTGAAGCGGGCAGTGCAGACTAAAACCCCCAGTCCCAAACGCCGCGAAGGCCTGCTGCCCAAGGGTTCGCTTGCGCGCCATCTGGTTTGGCGTTTGCTTCCAGCCGTTTTTGTCCTGGTAAGCATAGACCTGCTAGCAACCTGGCTCATTACACGCAAAATGAGCCTCCAAGAATGGCTTTTGCGTGATATTTTCTGGACCATGGTCATCAGCCAGATTGTGTTGGTGTCGGTGTTCGCTTGGGTGCTGATCAAAGGTGTGCGTTCTGGGCTGGCCTCCATGAACAGGTTGTCCAGTGAGATCAGCCAGCGTTCTATTGAAGATCTTCAACCTTTGGATATAACCGGCCTGCCGGCAGAGGTGGCTCCGCTGGTCACTCATCTTAATGACTTGCTGTTGCGGCTTGATGATTCCATGCAGGCGCAAAAGCGTTTTATCGGTCATGCAGCACATCAATTGCGTACTCCGCTTACAGGGCTCAAGCTTGAATCTGAGCTTATGCTCACGCGTACCTTGCCTGACGATGTGCGTGACAGAGCAGAGCGTATAAAGTCGGTAACAGATCGCATGATACGCTTGGGTCAGCAATTGCTGGTACTGGCACGCGTAGACTCGTCAACCCGGCCACAAGACAGCTTTAAACGCATGGATCTGGCCGAATGGGTACGCGAAACAGCGGCAGAATGGATTCCTTCTGTGCGCAGCACTTCTTTGGAGATACAGCTGGCGGCACCTCGCGAGCCCGTTTGGGTAGATATAGACCCCTTGCTGCTTGAAGAGCTGCTGGGCAATCTTATCGATAATGCTGTGCGTTACGCAAAGGATGCCACGGTAATCAACCTGCGCGTCACGGCCAACCCGCCCACGCTGGCGGTCGAAGACAATGGCCAGGGCATAGCCCCCGAAGACAGCGCACACGTGTTTGAAGCGTTTTACCGATCCGCGCGGCCCGCCAACGATGGCTCAGGTTTGGGGCTGGCCATTGTGCGCGAAATCGCCCGCGCTCACGGTGCCTGGTGGGGGCTATCTACCAGGCCCGCGTTTGACGGCACGCGTATAACGGTAATTTTCCCGGGGCCGCGTATAGGCGCCAAGCTAACCCGCCAAGAGTAAGTACAAGGCTGATCCGTTCACGCATCGTAACCAGGGTTGCGACGTTCAAGCCGACTCAACATCCCAGACCAAACGAGTGAAGCTTTATGGGCGCGGTCGGCGGCAGATTCAGTGTGTGCTCGGGCCTGAACCTCGTCTGGAATAAAGTTGAGCTCCGCGCCTTGTGCCCTCACTTGTACAGTACATGCTGCTTCCAGCCTATGCATGTTCAAGAAAGCGAGCGGTATGCTCGACCCGACAGTGAGCAAACCATGGTTGCGCAAAATAAAGTAATTCTTGTCACCAAGATCGCGGACAAGCCTCGACTGCTCATCTGGATCAAGCGCAAAACCCTCAAAGTCATGATAGGCCAAGCTCGTATGAGCCACGTACGAGAATTGTGAAAGAGGAAGCAAACCCTTTTTTTGCGCAGAGACGGCTACGCCGTTGAGCGAGTGGGTATGCAACACGCATTTTGCGTCGTTGCGCGCTGCATGAATACAGCTGTGGATGATAAACCCAGCAGGATTGATCTCATGTGGAGAATCACATACTTTACGACCCTGTAGATCAACTTTCACTAAGCTGGAGGCCGTAATATCCTCAAAGCCCATTCCGTAAGGGTTGATCAGAAAATGGTTCTCACCAGGCACCTTGGCGGTGACGTGCGTAAAGATGAGATCATCCCAACCAAATAGGGCGACCAAACGATACAGAGCTGCCAAGTCTCGACGAACCTCCCACTCAGCATCGTTAATGGATCTTCGTACGTCATCCGCAGTTTCCAAAAGTTCTTGCATTTTCTACTCCTTAATCGAGCCAGCGTCATGCCGCTCATAAAAAACCAAGCCCATCGGCTCCCGTAGGATAACGGACAACAAAGTATCTGCAGTAGGCAATGGAAGCGCCTTTGCTTTCATTGAAACAATAAGGCGCACCAAGCCATAAGCCTGGCGCGCCATTATGTTGTCAGGCGAGCTTCGTGAACTAGGCGGTTGCCATGATCTTATCGAGAGCAGCCTCTAGCGTGCCCACGGTGCGATCAATATTGTGCAATTTATCTAGCCCAAACAGACCAAGACGAAATGTTTTGAAGTCTTTGGGTTCGTCGCACTGCAGTGGCACACCCGCAGCTGCCTGCAATCCAGCCTCACTGAACTTTTTAGTAGAGTGGATACCGTCATCGTCGGTATAGCAAACCACGACACCCGGAGCCTCAAAGCCAGATGCGGCGACGCTTTTGAAACCGTGCTCGCGCAGAAGCGCCCGTACGCGCTGCCCCAATTGTTGCTGCTCTGCCTTCACCTTTTCAAGGCCATAAGCTTCGGTTTCAAGCATGACGTTGCGCAAGGTTGTGAGTGCATCGGTAGGTAAGGTGGCATGGTAAGCATGGCCGCCCTTCTCATACGCTTCTATGATTTGCAGCCATTTGCGCAGGTCGCAGGCAAAACTGGTGCTGACGGTTTCGTCAATTCTTTGCCGCGCCAGTTCACTAAGCATGACCAGCCCGCAACACGCTGGGCCACTCCAGCCTTTTTGGGGCGCTGAAACCAAGATATCTACCCCGACTGACGGCATGTCTACCCAGACGGTGCCGGAGGCAATACAGTCAAGCACAAACATGCCACCGTTGGCATGCACAGCCTCACCCACTTTGCTCAGGTAGTCATCGGGCAGCAATATGCCTGAAGCCGTCTCGACATGCGGCGCGAACACCATGGCGGGTTTATGCTCATTGATGGCAGCAACCACCTCGTCGATAGGTACCGGCGCATAGGCGGCCTGCCTGCCGTCTTCTACAGGCCGCGCTTTAAGCACAATGGTTTCTGATGGGATGCTGCCCATGTCAAAGATTTGGCTCCAGCGATAACTGAACCAGCCATTGCGGATCACCATGCATTTTTTGCCGGTGGCAAACTGCCTTGCTACGGCCTCCATGCCGTAGGTACCGCTACCGGGCACCACAATTGCCGAGCGTGCGTTGTACACCTCTTTCAGTATGCGAGAAATATCGCGCATTACGACTTGAAATGCATTCGACATATGGTTGACTGCGCGGTCGGTGTAAACCACCGAGTACTCAAGCAAGCCTTCAGGATCAGTGTTGGGCAACAGGCTAGGCATGTTTGTCTCCGGATAAAAGTCGATCACCGCTTGACGGATCTGATAAAACTTAAGTCAGCCCGATGGCGATAGGGTCGTGAACGTGAGCCGACGCTTGACCACGAACACGGATTGCAAACCGCAAATCGTTTTGCGGACTACAGCTTGCGGTAAATACTTTGATAATACTCGTGTATGCGCGTCAGCAACCACCCTCACCTAACGCAGTTGCCCGCGCAAGGCTGATTACGGACCTTAGAAAATCAGAATCATCACGTTTTCGCCAACTTAACATGACGGGAGACGTAAAACCAGACGCATCCAGCTCAACGTATACGACATCAGGTCGGTGAAGGCCTCGCACCGACGCTGGCACCAGGGCAACCCCCACCCCTGCCGCCACCAGACCAATGGCTGTCTGCAATTCGTTGACTTCCTGAACGACATTGGGTGTGTGGCCATTCTTATTGAATAAATCCAGCAAATGATCAGCGTAACTGGGACGGGGTTTCGCCGGGTACAAAATCAACGGCAGATTCAACATATCGTCCAAAGACAGTTGCGATCTGGACGAAAGAGGATGGCTGACAGGCAAGGCGGCAATCAGCGGCTCATCGATCAGCACCACACGCTCGACCTCAGCATCCGCAAGAAGAATGCGACCCAGACCGATGTCTATGCGCCCAGTTTTAAGGGCATCGAATTGCTGCAGTGTGGTGAGCTCTACCAGCCCAATCTCAACCTGAGGATCCAGCTCACGCAACTGCCGAATAAACTCTGGCATATAGCCATAGAGCACAGAAGGAACAAACCCCAGCCCGAACCAGCGCCTGTCCTTCCTGCCTATACGCTGCGTGGCCTTCACCGTTTCGGCCAGTTTTTGTGAAATATGACCTGTTTGATCCAAAAAATAACGTCCCGCCTCTGTCAGCCGGATGCCGCGCCCGACCCGTTCGAACAGTTCTACCCCCAACTCCTCCTCAAGCAGCTTGATCTGTCGGCTAAGAGGGGGTTGGGCCATGTGCAGCGACTGCGCTGCCTTGGTAAAACTGAGCAGCGTCGCCACTCTTTGAAAATAACGAATCTGCCTCAATTCCACAATGCATACCCAAAAAGTATTGATACCGATAAATATAGTCTTAGACAGCAGTCAATGGCTACAGACATAATCAGGCCCATTACTACACACGATGGCGGCCAACTCAAGCGCCAAGGAGACCCGATTGAACTCAACAACAACTCGTTCCCAAAATAAAGACAAGCAAAGCACGACGTGGCTTAAGCGTGGAAAAGGGGCACTGGCTGGCACCGCCCTTGTCGCCTCTGTCCTGTTTGCGCCAATGATCGCCTCGGTTGCGCACGCCGAGAGCTATCCCGAGCGTTCGATTTCATGGATAGTGCCGTTTCCTCCCGGCGGCGCCATGGATGCAATTGCGCGGGTGCTCAGCGAAAGCATGGCCGAAGACCTGGGCCAGAGCATTGTTGTCGAAAACAAGCCCGGCGCGGGTGGCAATATTGGCGCGTCATACGTGGCCAAGGCCAAGCCTGATGGCTATACCATTATGATTGTGGCCAACGGCATGGCGGTAAACCCGGCCTTGTACAAAAAGCTCAACTACGACCCCATCAACGATTTCACGCCCATTTCATTGCTCGCTGCCGTACCTAATATTCTGGTCACTCAGGCCAGTCGCAGCGACGTCAACTCAGTACAGGATGTGATTTCGCAGGCACGGGCCGAGCCCGGCAAGTACAGCTACGCCTCGGCGGGCGTCGGCACATCGATCCATCTGGCAGGCGCGCTGTTCACCTACCTCGAGAAACTGGACATGCTGCATGTTCCGTATAAAGGCAGCGGGCCCGCCGTCAGCGATCTAATCAGCGGTCGGGTCGATTACATGTTCGACAGCATTACATCGGCCAAGCCTTATATTGATGCAGGCCGACTCAAGGCGCTGGGCATTACCACCGCCACCCGCTCCTCATCATTACCCGATTTGCCTACGCTTGCCGAAAGCGGGGTAGAAGGCTATGAACTGACGCCATGGTTTGGGACCTTTGCACCCGCAGGAACTTCGCCCGAAATCATTGAAAAACTGAATGCCTCCATGCTCAAAGCCATGCAGTCTGAAAAAGTTAAGAAGATTTTCGGTACCATAGGTGCTGAACCAATAGGCAGTACGCCTGAAGCCTTGCACGCTTATTTGTCCAACGAAACAGACAAATGGCAGAAAATTATCGCTGAAACGGGCATTTCGGCTAACTGAGCGCCTAACTGCTTTCAGCATGAACGCTGTACGTTCAGGCTCTTGCAGAACCAGCCACTAACACAGCAAATAGCAGACGCTTGAGCATTTATGCTGCCCAAGCGTCTGCCACACTATTTACCAGAGGTAGCACTATGCTTTTTAAGGTTGAAATGACCGTCAACATGCCTGTCGGCATGCCAGCCGAAGTCGCCGCAGAGATCAAACAACGTGAAAAAGATTACTCACAGACCTTGCAGCGCTCTGGTAAATGGCGACATATTTGGCGAGTAGTAGGTGAATACAAAAATATCAGCATTTTTGACGTCGACAGCAATGACGAACTTCACACACTGTTAAGCGAGCTTCCGCTGTTTCCGTATATGACCATGCACATTACCCCCCTGTGCAAGCACCCTTCGGGCATCTAACCCTTCCCCCCTCTTCCATCGCAAGGTTTGATCCCATGACCACCGCCCACTTTGACAGCGATTATTTTCATTACACACTCGAAGGCAAACGCGATGCACCGGTTGTCATGTTTTCCAATTCACTGGGCACCACAGAATCAATGTGGGCAGCTCAGACTGAGGTCTTGCGACAGAATTTCACCGTACTTACTTATGATGCGCGCGGGCATGGGGCTTCGATCGCTACCAAGGGCCCTTATACGCTGGAGCAACTGGGCAACGACGTCATCAAGCTGCTGGATCATCTCGACCTGAGCCAAGTGGCTTTTTGCGGAATCTCCATGGGTGGTGTTACGGGGCAATGGCTTGCCATTCATGCGCCACAGCGTATCTCGCAACTAATCATCTGCAACAGTGCAGCAAAAATCGGCACACCTGAAGCATGGCAAGGGCGCGCCGACCTGGTGCGTGCACAAGGCATGGCGCCTGTGGCCGACGGCGCAGCCCCCCGATGGTTTACCGAGGCATTCATCGCGTCGCAACCCTCAACCGTGTCATCACTCACTGATGCATTGCGCGCCACTAACCCGGAGGGGTATGCCTCGTGCTGTGAGGCCTTGGCTTATGCTGACTTGCGCGAAGAGATTGCAACCATCACCGCACCCACTCTGATTATTGCTGGCTGGCATGACCCCGTCACGACTACGACCGACGCTGACTTCATGGCCAGCCGTATTGCTGGTTCCAAGCGAGTAGACCTGCCAGCCTCCCATCTTTCCAACATTGAGGCAAGCCAGGCGTTCAGTCAGACGCTGATGCAGTTTCTGGTATAACGCCGCTGGCGCGATGCGCCGACACGCTTCAGCTTATCCACAAATTCTGCCAGAAGCATGTGCGTTCTACTGCAGGGCCTCGCTGGCAATTTCGGATTTAATTGCGGCAGGCCTGTCACCCTTTGCTCCTGAAGCGGCCGCCCTCAAAGCGGGCCGCCTCATGTTGAACGAAATTGCTGCGTTAGCAAAAAGAGGCGAGAGCTTCGCCTTTGAAACCACGTTGTCGGGTCGCAGTTATCTGCGTCAGACCTCAATTCAAACCGATACGGCCATTGTGGTTGTCAAAGACGGAAAGTTGATACGAATTCCTGCAGAAGAGCTTCGTAAAAACACAACCGCAGAACCTGGCTCCCTATAGGTGGGACACACCCGGTCAGGTGATACTAACTTGTGGCGTGAGCGTATGGTGCACAGGCCATCTACGTTACTTACGCGTGTAAAACCGTACTTTGTCTTCGTCCAGCGTGAGCCCCAGGCCGGGGCCTTCAGGCAACTTCAGACAAAAATCGTTGTAATCCAATGGCTCGGCAAGAATATCGTCTTTAAGCAACAAGGGGCCAAACAACTCGGTGCCCCACTCCAGATCTTCTATAGTCGAAAACAGATGAGCCGCCGCCAGGGTAGATACAGACCCCTCCAGCATGGTGCCACCGTACAGCGCAACATCAGCCGCCTGCGCGATAGCGATCAAATCTTTTGCCGCATACAGACCACCGGCCTGCTCAATCTTGATGGCAAACACATCAGCACAACGCTTTGCAGCCAGCACGAAACCATCTTCCGGACCCTTTAGTGACTCATCCGCCATGATGGGCAAAACGCCCAGTGCCGTTAGTCTTTGCAACCCGTCGATATTTTTCTCGTGCACAGGCTGCTCAATCAACTCAACGCCAGCGTCAGCCAATGCCTGCAAATTTGACCTCGCCTGCGTTTCTGACCAGCCCTGATTAACATCAATGCGAATACTGACATCTGCCCCTAGTGCTTGCCTGATGGATGCAATATGCCGAATATCGTCTTTGGGCGAACGCAGGCCAACCTTGAGCTTGAATACATTATGTCGCCGGCTCTCCAGCATTTGCTCGGCTTCGCGAATATCTGTTTGCGTATCGCCACTGGCCAGCGTCCATGCCACCGGGATGTGGCTGCGCACCGCGCCGCCAAACAGTGCAGCAAGCGGAACGCCGAGCACATTGGCGTAGGCATCGCACACCGCTGTCTCAATGGCGCTTTTGGCGAAATGGTTTCCCTTGATTGCCTTGTTGATTCTGCCGCGCAGCGCCAATGGCGACGCTATGGGCTGTCCCAAAATTAATGGCGCAAAATAGGTATCAATATTGGTTTTGATGCTCTCTGGGCTCTCCGGGCCATAGTTCAGCCCGCCTATGGTGGTTGCCTCACCCACCCCTTCGGTATCGCCCGAAGTGCGTATACGCACAAGCACCAGGCTCTGATGCTGCATGGTCGCCACAGACATCTTGTGGGGCCGTATCGTTGGAATATCAACAATACAGGTGTTTACCTCGATTATTTTCTGATCCATCACGCACCCAGAGCTGGTTGTTCAAATACGCTCGAAGTATAGGTGGGTGCAGGTAGCGGGTCTAATATTGTTTAAGTTGCCGACGATACCTTTAAGGTATGCCATGTCAGGCCAGCCTTCATGCGCACTGCCCAGGCTTGTTTCTGCCGGTTTCGTATGCTGGCGACAGCCTGCTTAATCGAACTATTGCGCTACACAACGACGCCAAGCTTTCGAGTACGAAATCAGGCCGGACGCCGGTCAGGTGCGCAGTGCCTATAGTTTGGGCCCACCACCGTCAATCGGGTGGAAATGCTAAACGGGCAATGGGTTTAAAACTGCATCTTATAGCTTGATACTCAGCTTGTGGAATGCAGTTCGCTCACGGACCTTTTTGAAAAGACTCCAACTGCCGCCGTTCACGTTTGGTAGGCCGACCCTTGCGGTCTGGCATGGGTGTGGGTGCAAGCTTGTTCAGTTCGGCCTGCCGCGCACGCTCTTGAATGCTTTCAGGCGTTTCAGCGTAGAGCAACTGAGCTTCGCTGGCAGGCCTGCGCTGCTCATTGAGCGCCAGTATGTCCACCTCCCACAACTGGTCACCCGCGCGTATCTGCAGCCGATCGCCTGCTTTGACCATTTTTGAAGGCTTGGCAGCGTAACCATTAAGCTTTACCTTGCCGCTGTCTATTGCCGTATTGGCGATACCACGAGTTTTAAAGAACCGGGCCGCCCACAGCCACTTGTCGAGACGCATGTAAATTTCCTGTAAACACCCATTCATTATGGCCCGAACAATGATAACTCTGCACGCTGAGTACACATCACGATTTGCCTCGGACGATGCCTCATACATTACCGCAACCCACCACCAAATCGGCCAAACACCAGTTTGAAAACCGTGATCAACAATAGCCCCGCTCCAATGACCAGTAAATACTCGCCCAAACGCTGCTGGTCGCTTAGCAAGTAATTGCTGCACAGACGAGTTGGTGAAATCATAAATAGCCAGCCCAGGCGAAAAAAGGTGGCGATAAGTTCAAGCAGAAATACACCTCTGACAATAAACCCTGCCTGTGGCCAGCTAATACCAAATGGCACGCCAATCAGCAGGGGTACGGAAATAAACTTGGCAATCATGGCCCATGGCTCGGCCACTGAGGCATCAAGCAGGCGCGGCAGCATCCAGGCCAGGCCGGCGATACTTGTCAGTATCAAGCCTGTCACGCCACCGTGGTTCCAATGTGCGATCCAGGATGGCAGATGCGGCGCCATCGCACGGCCCAAAAAATAGCCTATGGCTATCAACAGCGGAATCTGCACCAGCATCTGGGCGGTCATGGTGGCTTCTAACGTATGTTGCACAGGCGGAAGCAGCAACGTCAGGTAGGCAACTGCCACCAGGTGCAGATAATGGCGTGGCACGATCGCGCTCATTGGGCCATGCCCCGCGATATCACCTGAACAACGCGCGCCTGATCATCAGGGTCGACTATTTCAACAAGCCGCCCTTGTGGGTCGACAAGTTGAATGGCTGCATTATGCTCGTAACCGCCGAACTCGTCAGCGATGACAACAATGCCAAATGCCTGCTTGAGGCGATTCAGATCATTGTTATTTAACGGCCGCGCAGCAAGCCAGCCCGAACCTCGACTACCCGAACGTTGCAAATACCCGGCAAGCTGGCTTGGCGTATCGTGTTGAGGATCAAAACTAATACTGAGCAACTGCAGCGTGCCCGAAGCCAGCGCGCCTGCAAGGCTATCTTGAAGCTGCGCGAACTCGCTACCGAGCGCAAGACAGTAGCTGACGCAGCGCGTATAGATAAAATCAACAACCAGCCACTTTCCACGCAAGTCGGCCAGGTTAATGCGTTTACCTGAATCCGTTTCAAGCGCCACAGCCGGCATTAGCTGGGGTGCCGCACGCACCTTCACTCGTCTGGCCGTCTCGGTGGTAAAGGCCTGAAAGCCGTCGGTAAGGCCTGCAATTATTGCGCCGCCAGCACCGAGCAAAACCAAACTAGCCAGTAGCGTGCGGAGCACCGACATCGGCCCGCTTCGTTGAGCCTGCATCAGAACTACTCCCAGGGTAACCATCGCCTGGCGCCCTTAGCAGGCCGAAAATAATACGCCCGGCGAACCACAGCATTGCCAGAATCACGAAAAACGCAGCAATTGCGCCAAATTGATCGTTGGGAACCCATTGAGCAATGTGTGTGGCAAAGCGGCGCGGCACACTCATGTGCCCGGCATTTAAAAAGGCCAGGGCAAACGCCATTGCACCCAGGGCATAAACGGTAAGGCTTACTTTGTCCATGCCCTCATCATTAACCTTTTGCGCCCGGTTACCGATAACATGAAACAACAACGCCAGAATCATCGGAAGTACGCCAAGCAATAAGTAAAAATGAAAATGCCCCGGTACCCACTGAGTATTGTGCATGACCAGATTGACGCTAATCGTGCCATCGATGATGGCAGGGACAATACCAGCCGCCCAGCCGAATACCGCCAATACCATTAACCTGGATGGCATTTGCCATTGAATGTTGGAGCGATAAATATTGGTAAGCACACCATAGGCGGTCACCAAAAAGACCGGAAAGCCTGCGCCAAACGAAACGACCTGACCCATAACGGCCAACCACCGCGGTTGGGCATAATCCATGAGTAAATGATGCGGGAACACGACAATAACGAACACCGTACTCACTGCCCATGACCACAGAAACGGCCGTGTAATCTTGTAAGGCTTGCCACTGTATCGACCCAGCAATTCATACACAGCGATCACACCCATATAAATGGTGGCGTTGATAACCATGTGGCCAAACCAATATATAAGGTTTTTGGCCAGCAGTGCATTGAGCGCCATTTCTGGAAAATATGCATTAACCAGGCTCATAACCAGCACCACGGCACCGGCAAGAATGCCCAGCGAGTTAGCGATGATTACCATGGTGCCTGCCACCACGGCCTTTGGGTGATCAGGGTTTATCTCACCCCTGAACAACCACTGCAGGCCCAGCCCCTTACCGAGATTGCCATAACTGCGAATAATGGCCGCTGCCGCATCCATATAAAACAGCAGCATACCGACGCCGATCAATAAATAGCCAACCATAAATAATGCGGCAGCATGAATGCTCCAGATGCCCATGGATTTCACCGGCAATGGATAGAGAAATGTCCACGCGCCCGCGTAACCACCAACAAATACCGCAGCAATAATGGCCAGGGCGCCCAGCATAAAGAGCACGTAATTAGCTGTAAAAGCCCACACATGCAAACGGACGTACTTGCGCAGGAAAAACCACATGACAGCGAGCGTCCCCAAGCTCATGGTGCCAACCATACCTGCACCGTGCATGGTCAGTATTTGATAAAACAATACTGGCTGATCGCCCAACCACTGAGCCTGCATCGAGCGCATGGTCAAGCCTAGCAGCATCATCAGCACGAACAGCACCAGTGCGGTAACCATATAAAGATTGAAGACGATGCGTTCACCACGCGGTAATTGCTCGTTTTCCGGGTATAGCGTAAGCGTGCTCATGCCCCACCCTCCTTGCTAGCCAAGACTTCAAATTTACTGATCATGCCGTGATGCGCCAGCCCGCAATATTCCAGACACAAAATCTGATAAGTGCCGGGCTGCTTGAATGTGTGAAGGATTTTGTTTTCAAACCCAGGCATAGCCTGAGTTTGTACGACGATATGATTATCCGGGTCGTAAATGGCAAAGCCGTGATTAACGTCGGCACTGGTCACGCGAAACTCTATTGGCACACCCGCCTTGATCTGCGTTTCGCTAAGCTCCCACCGCCACTGATGGGCAACCACCTTGACCACCTGTGCGGCCTGCAGCGAGGCGTGTTGCTGGGCAATTGGAAAGTGCCACAAGGTTTTGTAAGTGATGCCCAGGCCTAGAACAAGCAAGGCAACAAACAGCCATCGCCGCAACACATCGAATGCCCTGTGTGCTTTTTTGTATTGTGTGGCGTCTGCTGGCTTTCGAGCCTGGCTGATTACGTAAAGAAACCCTAACGCAACCAGCCCCATGCCGGACAAGGTAATGAGCCAAATCTGATTTTGAAGAATCACGATGCTCCCTCCCTTAAAAAGTAGGTCGCCGGAAAACTCTTCAATTGCAAAAGGTTAACACTCACTACCGACAATTGCTATCAGTAACCACCTCCTTCTTGCGCAAGATAATTTCTTTGGTTTTGCTGCCTGAGAACGAATGGATTTCTACAGAAATGTAGGGTTTCAATGGGCCCCAACGATTAAGCAGAAAACATCCGCCGATGACGCTGACGCTGAGGCTGACGTACCACGGATGTCTGAACATCAATGCTTGCTCATTGCAATGCGAATCATTATTATTACGAATGTGATGACAACGTAATAGATACGCCTGCCCCATCATGCTGAGCTCCTCCACGCTCCACGGTACGCCGCCTTCGTTGCGCACTATACCGTCCTGCAGTGCCGAGGCACTGTATAGGCAGCATCATCGCTGGCTTAACCACTGGCTGCGCAAGCGGGTTGCCAGCCACGCAGACGCAGAAGAACTCGTTCAAGAAACGTTTTTGCGGGTTTTGTACACGCAGTCAGGGCTGCAGGCAGATGGCCTACGTGAGCCCCGTGCCTACCTGGCCACCGTAGCAAACCGCCTGGTCGCCAACTTTTATCGACGCCAGTCCATTGAGCAAGCTTATGCACAGGCGCTGGCATCCATGCCGGTCGACGTCGCCCCATCACCTGAAACCCAGGCGCTCATCAAAGAAGCCTTGCTTGAACTCGATCATATGCTCGACGGGCTGGGCCCCAAGGCAAAACAAGCGTTTTTGTTGGCGCAGTTTGAAAACATGCCCTACGCTGAAATCGCGCTACGGCTTAATGTATCGCTGCGTAGCGTCAAGTATTACATTGCACGCGCCCTAACGCAGTGTTGTCGCCTGGCACCGTAAACCCGTCTTTCGTCATCGACCCATGGCTGCCTCTGCTCACGCCCCCGCTCTTTCTGACACCGTGCTGTTTGAGGCGGCTTACTGGTACACACGCTTAAAGGCAGACACCGCAACCGCTGATGTCCACAGTGAATGGTCAACATGGCTTGAAGCTTGCCCCACCCACCGGCAAGCCTGGGGTCGCATTCAAGAAGTGTTGTGCCAATTGGATGACATGCCGCCGAATATTGCCATGCATGTGTTGAACCGGCAGCATCCGCGTGCTCGCACACCGCGACGCAGAAAGCCACCCTGACCTAATCCGCGACGCGCCAAATTTTTCAAAGACAGTCGAACGCGTTTTATCAAGAGCATTCAGCACTGATGGGTTGGGCTTCATGGCCTATGGGCGATCACATGCAAGGCAAACATTGACGCATTCACAATACCATCGCAAGAAGTTCCTGCAACAGCCGCTTCGGGGCCAGGCAGGCAGAAACAGAGGCCCTTGCCATCTCACAGACGGAACACGTTCAACAGTTAAAAAATTGTATCTTGGCGATAAAGGCTTGCACTCTGGGTGTTGCCTGCGTGTCTCTATAGGCGAATACGTTTTATTCGATCTGGAGATTCAATGACTGCTCCCGCGTCCATGCACGTACCGCCCGGTCTTGCACAACCCATCTCAGTGCCACCGTTCAAGAGAAGCCTGATAGGGATTGCGCTGGCCGCCGGCTTAACCACGCATGCCAGCGTACAGGCACAAACGCAGCCCACCGCCGATGCAATGCCGGCGAGCTCTCAAAACGCTGTCACGCCCTCCGACGCCACAAGTAACGCTGACACGCCCCGCTCTGACAAGCCTGCCCCAAAAAAAGAGAGCGCCAAAACGCCCAGCCGCGTTGACCAGCTCGACCGCGTCATTATTACTGGCACCCAAGAAGAAGGGGCGGCCCCCAATACCAGCTATACCGTACGCTCCACCCGGTCGGCCACCAAACTTGACCTGGCCCCTAAAGAAACACCACAAAGCATCACCACGTTTACAGCGCAGCGCATTCAAGACCAGGGCCTGCTGCAGCTGGACGAAGTGCTTAAGCACACAACCGGCATCACCCTAGTTAGCGCTGGCGTGGCCGGCGCCGGCCGCCAGCCCGTGTACGCCCGCACCTTTCCTGTGCGGGCGGTGCAAATGGACGGCATTATGGCCAGCAATTTTATTTTGTCGGGCGAAGGCGATGAAAGCATAGGCATGCAAGACACGTTTTTGTACGAACGCATTGATGTTATACGCGGCTCTACCAGCCTTACGGCAGGCTCGGGTGACCCATCGGCCAGCCTTAATTTTGTACGCAAACACCCGTATCGCGACCGCCATCTGCATGCCGCCGTCAAGGCGGGCAGCTGGAACACCCGGCGCGGGGAGCTTGATTTTTCTACGCCGCTTAACGAAAGCAAAAGCTGGCGTGCCCGCATCGCCACAGCCTATCAAAACGGCGATCATTGGGTGGACAGAGTCAACAACGACTCCAAGACCCTCTCGTTAATAACCGCCCTGGACATCGACGACAGCAATCGCATCAACGTGGGCGTGACGCATTACGATTTCAAGCTGCGCGGGGCTTCGCCACATGGCATCACGCGTTTCTCTCAGATCGACGACGCCTGGCCTGAGGAGTTTAAATACCCTGAGTCAAAAGGCAAACCCAGATACTGGGTGTACCCCACCTCCGAGGCGAAGCGCAACTTCAACAATGCCACGCCGTGGTCACGCACTCACCGCCAATACACCAATTTTTTCGCCAACTACGAGCATGATTTTTCGGATAACTGGCTGATCAGGCTTAGCTACAACCATGCCGATAATGTAGACGATCGCCTGTATGGCGAACTTGGCACCCGCTTTTTTGTACCGTGGGCCGACAAGGCCAATTACGTTGCTGACCGCAGGCACGGGCAGAACATCGTCAATGCTTTTGATGCGTATTTAAAAGGCACGGTAGAGGTGTTGGGAAGGCCGCAGCAGCTGGTGGTGGGTGCCAATTCCTATGATGTACGTCGCAACATGTACGGCGGCTATGCGGGAAGCAGCGACCCAATTCCATCGCCTGACGTAATGGTGTTTCTTTGCCCGTATATGGCCATGGATACATGCGGCGACCGTCCTGAAAATCGAACAACACTGGGCTACCCCATCAGCGACTGGAACAAGGCAGGCGGCAACGTGCCTCCAACGGTCTGGCGCAACGGCGATGATATGTACACCCACAAGTACATTCATCATCTTCAACGGCGCCAGACTGGTCTGTATTTTTCTACGCATTTACAGCCGATAGCGCGTACGCACCTGCTACTGGGCGGCCGCTGGGCGCGTGAAACCCAAAAGCCTGTCTACAGTACCTGCCACAACGGCCAGATAGACCCAAAATGCGGAAAGGATAAGCCATACAAAGCCACCAGCAACCCAGACATCCGCCCAAAATTTTTGCCCTATGTGGGCCTCGTGGTGGAGTTAACGCCCACGATTAACGCCTATGCCAGCCATACCACTACCTACATTCGCGACCAGAATTACGACAGCAATCGCCACTATTACACCAAGCAGTGGCTACCGCCGATACGCGGTGTAACCCGCGAAGTTGGCCTCAAAGGCGCCTTCTTCGACAACCGGCTTGATGTGGCTGTTTCTTACTTCAAGATGGTGCAGAAAGACTTCCCCTTCTACACCATGCACGACGTTATTTTCCGCACCAATAACAAAGGCTTGGCTGATGGGTACAGGGTGTATGGCTATGAAATAAGCATGGCCGGGGACATTACGCCGCGCTGGAAGATATCGGCCGGCTATGTGCGCCAGCGTCAGATCAACCCTGACTCTTACATAAACTATTCCATGGTCGACATGACCGATTTTATGGCCAGCTACCGTGCACCAGAAAAGACACTCAAGCTCTTTACCAGCTACAAGCTAAACCCAAAAATAACACTGGGCGCGGGCCTTAGATGGCAAAGCGCCACGCAGTCACAGTGGATACCCCGTTACTACACACAAAGCGAAAAACAGCTGATGAAACAAGATGCTTTCGCCATTGTTGACGTCATGGCCCGCTATCAGTTCAACCCAAGGTTAAGCCTGGCTTTGAACATTAACAATGTGTTTGACAAAGTGTATTACCAGCATGAGCGCTCGTATATTTCAGGCGCGCCGCGCAATTTCTTGCTGACGGCCGCCTACAAATATTAAGCCTAACAGCTGTGTAAGGCCGAATTAAGCCCTGCTGTCATAAGCGCAGGCAAGAACCGGGCACCGCCTCTTGGTGGCGGCGCCGGTACCGGCAAGCAATCAGTGCCGGTTAGTGGCGATTTGCCGCAGCAACGGCATATCGCATGGTGCAGTAGCAACTTTATTATTTGGGAGTTGTACCATGAAAAAATTTAACCTTTTTTCAAGCGCGCTCATCGTCTTGGGCGTTAGCGGTACCGCCTCGGCGGCATGGACCGACATAGACTTTAACAAGCCCGGCAATATTGATGGCGCCGCTTATCTGGGCACCTTCAACTACAACGGCCAAACCTACGGCCCGTCCACTGCTCTGAATGTTGCCGGCCAGGCCAGCCCCACCATCGAAAGCAAGTTTGACCTGAAGCAGCTCAAGCCCTTCACCTTCTATGGCAAAGACAGGGATGACAGCACGGGGCATAACGACGTGGTCATTACCGCCAACACGGGCTCTGCCCAGGCCGAAGCCCCCGTTGTATATCGCTTTTACCGGCAAAAGCATTCTGCGGCCATCATCAACCTTTCTCGCGGCACGGAAGCACGGCACTTCGCCAAAGCCGTCGTAGGCAAGCAAACCGCAGCCGGCACCCTGGTCAATGGCACCTATAACTACAAAGGCGTTGCGTTCACGCACTTCCCGCGTGGCGATTTCAACTACCAGGTCAAGGTGACCGGCCCCAGCAGCGCCACCGGCGAGGGTTCGTTCAGCCTCAAAGGCCTGAAGATTCCGGCGCGCCAGTCCTACAACGGCCAAGATGTTTACTTTGACATCAACCGCGGTACGCTTAATTCGACAGCACTGGCAGCGACTTCTGCCGGCCTTCGGTTCGAAGGTAGCGTAACGGTGGCCGAGTCTGGCGTCTCCGACACAACAGCGTGGAAGCACATCAAAGGTTCAGAGAGCAACCCAAACTACAGACTGACGCTCTACGGCCCCAAAGGTGCTGAGATCGGGGGTGTGATTCAGGGCCTTCCGCCCCGCGTAGGTACTGCCGCCATCATGGGTCGCAAGCAGTAATGCTGCCTCAGCCGCCTCGGCATCTGCCCGGGCGGCGCTAACCGTTTTATAAACCACCGCACTGCACGGGTTGTTGCCGTGCAGTGCTTCGCTTTGTTAACGCGCGTTGCCCGCCACAAACCCGGCCGGTGCCGCTGTTTACGCTTACCGCTCTATGCTGCGATCACGCCTTCCCATTTTGCTGGCGACACTGACCACGCTTTGTATCGCCGCGCTGCCGGCTATGCTTACGGCACAGCCACTGACAAGCCAGACGCTCACACCACCACGCCTGCTTGATGACCGACTTCAGGCTGACCCGCTGCGCCCGCTGATGACGCCTGCGCCTGCACGCAAGCCCAGTGACCGGAACCAGGCCCCGGTACCCGAACTGAATGACGAAGATCTGAAGGCAAGCGTGGCGCTTACCGAGCATATTCTGAACCAGGCCATGCTGCATGAAGACTGGAGCACACTACAACGCATCATGCGGTTTTATCCCACCATGAGCGGCATCGATGTGGTGTTACGGGATTACGTGCAAGGTGCGCTGTACCGTCACCATGGGCAATATGCAAAGGCCATTTCGCTTTACCGGCAACTTATCACGCAACACCCTGACCTTGACTACGTGCGGCTGGAACTGGGCCTTATGCTGATGGAAAACAAAGCATGGCACGAGGCTGACCAGCAGTTTGCAACGGTGCAGCGGCAGGCGCTTGACCCCGATGCCCAGCATGACGTGGCCATGTATCGATACATGATGCAGCGCGAACAACAATGGCAGTTTCAGGCAGGTGTAGGGCTGGCACACAATAACAACATTAACGCGGCCAATAAAGATGCGTTTCTGCGCCTGCCCATCGCCGGGCCTGAAGGCTCAACGTTTTGGCTTCCCTTCGCCAAAAGCCCTGACGCGCTGCCAGAAGCCGCATGGGGCCTGAAGTACACCGCCTCCGCCCAGCGTGAGCAAAACCTGGGCGGCAATCATTTTTACACCCTGGCAGCCGAAGGCGATGGCGTTAACTACCGACATCACAATGCGTATAGCGACCAGTCCATTACCCTGCGTGGTGGCTACAAGTATCAGGACGTGAGTACATGGTTTGCTGTCACGCCCCAGCTTGGTAAAGCGTGGGTGGGCGGCAAACCTTATCGGCACAGCCACGGGTTAGGCATCGAAGCGGGATACCGCCCCGACATGCCTTGGCAGTTCATGGGCTCTTTTTTATGGCTCAATCGCGATTACGATGACCCAGACTATGGCGCTTATGACGGACCATTAAGGGTTTATTCACTGGCCGCCATGCGCGCCTTTTCTCCCCAACTGCTGGTGTATGGCCGCGCAGGCATGCAAAATGAATCCGCGCGATCAGGCGAGTATGCATCCCGCTTCCCCTGGTTTGAAGTGGGCGCATCCAGCACCCTGGGTAATGTCGTAGGCGCACGGCTTAGCGTTAAGTATGGGCATCGCCACTATAAAAAACCCTATGCCCTCTTTCTGTATACGCAACGGCGCGACCGCGAAATTGAACTGAACGCCACGCTGTGGAAACCCGGGCTGACACTGTATGGTTTCCAACCGCGCCTTTATGCCAGCTACAGCCGCCATCACAGCAACCTACCCATGTATGCGCGCAGCCAGACTGAGGTGGCGCTCATGCTCGAGAAGCGACTGTAAGCCCAAAACCCCAAGGTCGTTAGCGCAAACTGACACACGTATGTCTACGCTATGTGTGGCCCATTTCTATGAGCTACAGCTACAGCCTCAATCACTGCGACGAAGCCTGCGCCAACAACCAGGTCTGAAATGTTTGCAGGCCTGACATATGCGCTTTGTGTCTTGGATAAATAAAGTAATACGCCCCTTCTGAATACGTTTCTACCGGAAACAGCGCTACCAGGGTGCGCTGCTTCAGCTCTTCGCGTATCAGTATTTCAGGCAGTAATGCAATGCCCAGGCCCGCCAGAGCGGCTTCAGCCACCATAGAAAACAGATCAAACCGTGGCCCTGAAATGCCTGCGGGTTCGGGCAGGCCATGGGTTTCAAACCAACGCGACCACGCATTGGGCCGGGAGGCGGAATGCAGCAAGGGAAAGCGCGACAAGTCTTTGCGCTCGGCAGGCCTGCCAAAACGCTGCAGAAAGTCGGGGCTGCACACAACCACCTGGTTTTCGGTGGCGATCAGACTGTAGTCACAATTGGGCCAGTCTGGTTTGCCGAAAATAATGCCGGCGTCCAGGCCGCTGCCCGCAAACTCGAAACGATCAAGCTGGGTGGAAAGGTTGAGGACGAGGTTTGGGTGATGCTGGGCCAGATGGCGTAAACGCGGCATAAGCCATCGTGTGGCAAACGTAGGCACAACGGCCAGTTTAAGAACGCCCCCGCCCTGCCGGACGGCATGCATTTCGCGTACCAGGCCTTCCATTTGATCCAGACACGGTGCCAGCCGCGCAGCGAGCAAGTCTGCTGCCGGTGTCGCGACAAGGCCACGGGCGCGTCTTTCAAAAAGGTCTTGGCCAAAAAACAGCTCAAGCGCCTTGATTTGCTTGCTTACGGCGCTTTGTGTCAAAGAGAGCTCATGCGCGGCTTCACTAATGCTTAATCGTCGGTAAACGATTTCAAACGCAGCCAGTGCAGGCAGGGATGGGAAATGCGGTCTCATGGCCAAAGCTTAACGCATTCCAAAACGGAATACACAGGCTATTTTATTTCGCTTTACCCAACGCGCACTATTTTCCATAATCAACCCTGATTACACATTTATTTTTTTATTTAAGGCTTGACGCAACACCATGGCAAATACCGCGACACAACTTCATCAACTACTTTCCGCCTGTCTGGGGCTAAGCCAGACAGAACAGCTTTCTCGCTTGATGAGCATTCCTGCCGCATTCCAGAACAGCATAGCTGCCAACCCAGCCCCCGGCCAGGTGACCCGGGCGGAAATTGCGTTTTGCCTGAACATGATTCTGTTTCGCGACCTGCTGGAACGCGTGCCCGAAGGCAAAGCGTATACAGAAGATGTGTTGCAGCAACACGGTCAGGTATTTTTTGACCACGGCGCCGTACGTACGGTGGCCATTGAGCAGTGTGGCGCCCTGCCCGCTGGCGAAAAATCCATTACCCGTATTCTGGAGCCGCTGGGTTACCACCTATATGAAACCTACCCGCTGCCGCGCCTGAAAATGACAGGTCGCTCATACGTGCATAAAGACCTGCCTGAAGACATGCCGCAGTTTTTCTTGAGCGAGTTGCATGTAGATCAGTTTTCAGAAGCCTTCCAGCAAGCTACCGCACGGGTGGTTAGCACGTCTACCGACCCGCTCGACGCCACCCACCTTGCCTCGCTGCAAACACTCAGCCAAGAAGGATTACTGGCCTTTGATGAGGCTGTGGCGCTGCTTTTGGCCATGACACGCTGTTTTGCACGCCAGCATGCCACCCCTGCACTTTCCGACTACGAGATCCTGAAAAACGAGTCTCAGGAAATGGCGTGGATCTGCACCGAAGGCAATGCGTTCAATCACGTCACCGACCGTGTCGCCGACGTTCACGCCCTGACGCTAGAACAGCAGGCGCTTGGTCGTTCGATCAAGCCTCAGGTTGAGGTGGCAGCACGCGGGTCAGTAAGGCAAACGGCATACCGCGCCGCACAAGTTGACCGCGTGTTTCGTACGCCAGAAGGCTGTGTGGTCATGCAAGTACCAGGTTCGTTTTACGAATTTATTTCACGCGATCGCGTTCCTGCCAACGGCAATGACGAAAAGCTGGACCTGGGCTTTGACAGCGGCAATGCGACTGCCATCTTCAAGATGACGTCGGTAGAAGACAGTACTGTTTGCTGAAGCCGATTGTTATTCGTATCTCCACCGCGCCTGCGCGCCCGCTTCGCCGACTGCAGTCGCTCTCTGCAGCGGTTGAGCCGATAGGCGGGCCAGCCAACTCGACCGTAAACACACTTAATTAAAAGGACGACCACATGTCTGGCAATCATTTGATGGAAACTTATGCACGTGCTCCCCTGTCATTTAGCCATGGCATGGGCGTTTACCTGTACGAAGAAAACGGTCGTCGTTATATGGACTTAACCAGCGGCATAGGCGTGAACAACCTGGGCTATGGCCACCCCAAGGTGCTGGACGCGCTGAACCAGCAAGCGGCAAAGTTGTGGCACATCTCGAACAACTTTCGCATACCGCAGCAAGAACAACTCGCTGACCGCTTATGCTCAGCCAGTTTTGCCGACCGCGTGTTTTTCTCGAATAGTGGCGCAGAAGCCGTTGAGTGCGCGCTAAAGCTGACGCGTCGCTACTTTAATGTCTCGGGCAAGCCTGAGCGTTGGCGCACCATTGTGTTTGACGGCGCCTTTCACGGGCGCACATTGGCCACGATTATGGCCGGCGATGGCGAAAAATACCGCGAAGGTTTTGAGCCACATATGGACGGCTTTGATCGCGCCGAATTCGGCAACATCGACTCAGTTCGTAACCTTATTCAAGACAGTACCGCTGCCATTCTCATTGAGCCTGTTCAGGGAGAAGGCGGCGTACGCGCGGCCTGTACTGAGTTTATGCAAGCCTTACGCCAGCTCGCTGACGAGCACGGGCTGCTGCTGATTCTGGATGAAGTGCAGAGCGGCAACGGCCGTACGGGCAAGCTGTATTGCCATGAATGGTCAGGTATTAAGCCCGACATCATGGTCGCCGCCAAAGGCCTGGGCAACGGCTTTCCGGTTTCGGCCTGCCTGGCTACCGAAGCGGTGGCCACCGGGTTTATTACCGGTAGCCATGGCACAACGTTTGGCGGCAACCCCATGGCTATGGCCATTGGCAATGCGGTGTTTGATGCGCTGACGGCACCCGGGTTTTTAAAAGATGTGGAGGAAACCGCCCGGTATTTTCGTGCCGGGCTCGCTGACCTGGCCAGCCATCACCCCAAGGCCATAGGCAGTGCTTTGCGCGGTACCGGCATGATGATAGGCTTGCCAGCCATCGTGCCCAACACGCAGCTTGTAGAGGCCTTTCGCGACCACGGCCTGCTGGCCCTTACGGCGCGTGACAATATGGTGCGTCTGCTGCCGCCTCTGGTTATCAGCAAACAAGAAGTAGATGAAGCCCTCAAGGCAATGGACACCGCGCTCTCCTCGCTGAGCGCATAAGCTAAACCGCGATAAGCCGCGCCAAATAGCGCGCAGGGGCTGATCCCACCACGCCACGCAGTACGGCTTAGTCGCATATGTTTTAATCATTCGAACTCTATCGACCATCCGAGACGGGCCGGTGCGCGTCTCGGATGGTTATTTTATTTTTAAGATGGCAGGCACGGCGCTGACCCGGTGTTTGCGCAAAGCGTTATGCAAACGCAGGCGTCGCAGCTAAGTATGGCCATTTATCTCTACACAGATTGACCAAAAGGATTTTTTGATGGTTTCTCAATCGATGCAAGGTAATACGACGCCCGACGCGCGCTGGCAGTTCTGGGTGGATCGTGGCGGCACGTTTACCGACATCGTGGCTCGACGCCCGGACGGCACGCTGCTCACGCACAAACTGCTGTCTGACAACCCCTCGCAGTATCCCGACGCTGCGCTGGCCGGCATAAGAACGCTGCTTGGCCTGGCACCCGGCGATACCATTCCGGGCGAGCTGATCGAGGCGGTCAAAATGGGCACTACGGTGGCGACCAATGCATTGCTCGAGCGCAAAGGCGATCCTACCGTGCTGTTCACCACCAAAGGGTTTCGCGATGCGTTGCGTATTGGTTACCAGGAAAGGCCACGGCTATTTGACCGGTGCATTACGCTGGCCGAGCTGCTGTACTCACGCATAGACGAAGTCAACGAGCGCGTTACCGCGCACGGCGAGGTATTGCAATCGCTGGACGCCGATCAGGTGCGCGCCCAGCTGCAGCAGGCATTTGATGAGGGGTTTCGCTCTATTGCCATTGTGCTCATGCACGCCTATCGCTACCCTGAGCACGAAGACACCATAGCCCGACTGGCCCGCGAAATAGGCTTTACGCAAGTGTCGGTTTCGCATGAGGTTAGTCCCATGATGAAGCTTGTGGGCCGTGGCGATACCACCGTAGTTGACGCCTACCTCTCCCCCATACTAAGGCGTTATGTTGACCGCGTCGCCAGTGAGCTGGACGGCGTCAGGCTGATGTTTATGCAATCCAATGGCGGGTTGACGGCGGCGGATCAGTTTCAGGGTAAAGACTCTATTTTGTCAGGCCCGGCCGGCGGCATCGTCGGCATGGTGCGCACCGCCGAAATGGCGGGCTGCTCGGCACTGATAGGCTTTGACATGGGTGGCACGTCGACCGACGTATCGCATTACAGTGGCGAATTTGAACGCGCTTTTGAAACTGAAGTAGCAGGCGTGCGCTTACGCGCACCCATGATGAATATTCATACCGTAGCGGCTGGCGGCGGCTCCATCGTGCATTTTGATGGCACGCGCATGCGGGTTGGCCCAGACTCTGCTGGGGCCAACCCGGGCCCAGCCTGCTATCGCAACGGCGGCCCGTTAACGGTTACCGACTGCAATGTCATGCTGGGCAAACTTCAGCCCCAGTTTTTCCCGAAACTATTTGGCCCCCAAGGCAATCAGGCACTCGATTACGACACCGTAAAAGAAAAATTCACGGCATTGGGCGAGCAGATTGCAGCAGCCACGGGACGGCATTCTTCGCCCGAAGAAGTGGCTGAGGGGTACATCAACATTGCCATCGCCAACATGGCCAATGCAATCAAGAAAATTTCGGTTGAGCGCGGTTATGACGTCACCAAGTACACACTTGTGTCATTTGGCGGTGCTGGGGGGCAACACGCCTGCCTGGTTGCCGACGCCTTGGGCGTACGGCGTGCACTCATCCACCCTTTGGCAGGTGTACTTTCGGCCTATGGCATGGGCCTGGCTGATATTACGGCCATGCGCGAGTCCAGCGTTGAGGTCGTACTCGATCCCGACGCGCTTGATCAATGCGAACGGGTGCTAAACACACTTAGCCAGGCCGCTCAGCAGGAAGTTGTAAGCCAGGGCATACCCGCTGCGCGCATCCAACTTACCCAGCGTGCGCACTTACGCTACGAAGGTACGGATGCTGCACTGGTGGTGGCGTATGGCACAGTCGATGAGATGCGGCAACGCTTTGAAACAACCTATCAGCAACGCTATAGCTTTCTGATGCCCGACAAGCGTCTGGTCATCGAAGCATTGTCCGTCGAAGCTACTGGCCTTAGCGGCGAAACCGCGAGCAAGGTCGAAATCGCGCCCACTGCCGAGGATGTGCCTGCCGCACAGGCCACCATGGCGCTGTTCTCAGGCGGGTCTATACATGCGCAGACGCCGGTCTATCAGCGCGATGCGCTTAAACCCGGCATGCGGCTGCAAGGCCCGGCCATGATTTGCGACGCCAACGGAACCACAGTGGTTGAACCTGAATGGGCGCTGGAGATATTGGCGGGCGGCGAGCTATTGCTTACTCGCGCTATTGCCAAAGGAGGCCGTCAGGCCATAGGCACGCAGGTAGACCCTGTCATGCTCGAAATATTCAATAATCTGTTCATGACGATTGCCGAGCAAATGGGGGCCACGCTGGCCAACACGGCATTTTCCGTCAACATCAAAGAGCGTCTGGACTTTTCTTGCGCCCTGTTCGATGCCGATGGCAATCTCATCGCCAATGCGCCCCATATGCCGGTACACCTGGGCTCCATGGGCGAAAGCATCACAACAGTCATACGCCGAAACGCCGGGGTTATGCAGGCGGGCGATGCCTATGTGTTAAACGACCCTTATAACGGCGGCACTCACCTTCCTGACATTACTGTCGTAACGCCGGTCTTTGATCTGGCTGGCAAGAAGATTCTGTTTTTTGTGGCCTCACGCGGCCACCACGCCGACATTGGCGGTATCACCCCTGGCTCCATGCCGCCCAACAGCCGCACTATTCAGGAAGAAGGCGTGCTCATCGACAACTTCAAGCTGGTAGAGCACGGCCGCATGCGTGAACAGGAACTGCGCAAACTATTGAGCAGTGGCCAGTACCCTGCCCGCAACCCTGAACAGAACATTGCTGACTTGCGCGCGCAGATTGCTGCCAACGAAAAAGGGGTGCAAGAACTGCGCCGCATGGTCAATGAATTTGGTCTGGACGTGGTGCACGCCTACATGGACCATGTGCAAGACAATGCCGAAGAAGCTGTACGCCAGGTAATCGGTGTGTTGCAGGATGGCAAGTTTGAGTACGAGCTGGATAATGGCGCGGTGATCCGGGTGGCGGTAAGAGTGGATGCTGCAACCCGCAGCGCCGACATTGACTTTACGGGCACCTCGGCGCAGCTACCAGACAATTTCAATGCGCCCTCTGCTGTGTGCATGGCCGCGGTGCTGTATGTGTTCCGTACGCTGGTCGATGACGACATTCCCATGAACGCGGGTTGCCTGAAGCCGCTGAATGTGACCATACCTGAGGGCTCTATGCTTAACCCACTGTTTCCTGCGGCGACAGTTGCCGGTAATGTGGAAACCTCACAATGCGTTACTGACGCCTTGTATGGCGCGCTGGGTGTTATGGCAGGCGCCCAAGGCACCATGAACAACTTCACCTTTGGTAATGACCGTTACCAATACTACGAAACCATTTCAGGCGGATCGGGCGCAGGCATACAGCGTGACGCGCAAGGCAACATCAGCTATTTTGATGGCACCGATGTCGTGCAGACACATATGACCAACTCACGTCTGACTGACCCCGAGATACTGGAGTGGCGGTTCCCCGTACTACTCGAAAGCTATGAGATCCGTGCAGGCAGCGGCGGTAAAGGTTTAGCCCACGGCGGCAATGGCGGCATTCGTCGGGTGCGTTTTCTCGAACCCATGACGGCGGCCATTCTGGCCAACCGACGCCGCGTCGCGCCATTTGGCCTTCAAGGCGGTGAACCGGGTGAAGTGGGCAAAACCTATGTGCTGCGCACCGATGGCAGCCGCGTTGAACTGGGCGCAACCGGCTCGGCGCAGATGGAGCCCGGTGATGTGTTCGTTGTTGAGACGCCGGGAGGTGGCGGCTACGGGCAAGCTGCCAAATAAAGGCAGAGGCCAAGCTATTAAAGACATCGGGCACACGGTTTGCAAGCGTGTGCCCGATGCCCCATAAGTGCGAGCCAGGGGCTCGCGTTGCCCCATCAAGCAGACAACTTGCTGCGAACAGGACCGAAACACTGAGGCATCCCTGGGGCGCCTCAGTATTAACTAAGCAGTCACATCATGCTTAACAATGAGCGCATCAACGGCGATGATACGCTCAGCACTGCAGATGAGTGGGTTGACATCGATTTCAGAAATAAACGCCTTCTGATCATCGATGAGTTCCGACAGCCTGCATATAACGTCAGCCAGCGCGTCCAGATTTACCGGTTCAGAACCACGAAAGCCCGTCAGCATCGCTTTGCCTTGCAGGCGATCAAGCATGGACAATGCTTCGTCATGGTTGACCGGTGCCAGTTCAAGCACGGTGTCTTTTAGTAGCTCAACCATTATGCCTCCCATGCCCACCACAATAAGCGGGCCGAACATCGGGTCGACTTTTGCGCCCACCATGATCTCAACGCCAGTGGGGACCATAGGTTGCACCAGCACACCGTTAATACTTGGGCGTGGTGTTACCTTGTTGGCATTGGCCATGATGGCCTCGTAAGCACTGGCCACCTCAGCCTCTGTTTTAAGGTTTAGTCTAATTACCCCGGCCTCGGTTTTGTGCAAAATATCGGGTGACTCTGCCTTCATGGCCACCGGGTAAGCCATGTGTTCGGCTGCAGCGACGGCATCTTGGGCTGATTGAACAAGTTTATCTTCAACCACTGGTATGCCGTAAGCATGCAAAACCTGTTTAGCTTCACGCTCGGTAAGCGCAACATTGCGTACAGCATCGAGCAAGGACGACCCATTTTTTACACTTTCGGTCGTCACTCGCCGCGCCAGTGTGCGTGGCTGAGCAGCCAACCATTTTTCTCGTTCATGCCAGCGTGCAAGTGTGGCGAAACACCGGTCCATCGAACGGAACAAAGCGATATGCGAATCTAGCTCAGCCTCTACGGCACCCGGCCCTTCCAGCCATTCGGCCAGCCAAACGGCGCACACAATTTTGCCATGGCGTCGCGCTGCTTCGCTGAACACCGTCAGTCGGGCTGCCACAGCTTCATAAGCCAGTACCTGAGGCACAACCACGGCCCCGTAGCCATCGTCGCTCATAAGCGCTTCCAGGCAATCATGCAGGCTCTGGGGGTCGCCGAGTACCTGTGCGGTAACGTCGCACGGGTTGTTGGGCGAACCGAACTCTGGCACCACACGCTCGAGTACGACACGCGTCTTGGGCTGTGGCGCTGGCAACTGCACATGATGAAGCTCAGCCTTGTCTGCCGACATAATGCATGCGCCGCCTGAGGTAGCAACGACCGCGACACCGGTAGCTTTGGGCTGCGCCACCTTGCCAAAGAACGCGGCGGTTTCAATCAAGGATTCAAAGTCATCAACAACAACCATGCCAGCGCGGCGAAACGCTGCTCTGTACGCTGCATCGGAACCTGCAAGTGAGCCGGTATGCGACATGGCGCCTGCCGCACCTTGCTCGCCGGTGGCCATTTTGTAAATAACAATAGGCTTGTTTGCGGCGTGCGCCACATTGGCCGCCTCAATCAGGCGAGCTGGGTTGGCCATACCTTCAAACAGGCAGGCGATCACTTTGCAACTTGGGTCGTCGGCAAGATAGCTGATCTGGTCTGCGATATCTACATCGCACGCATTTCCGCAGGTAAGCAGATGGCTAAACGAAATGCCATGTTCAGTGGCCTGGGCCAGCGCAAAGCCCAACGCACCTGACTGGCTTACCAACCCGATGGCATTGGCACTGGGGGCCAGCTTACGCGTACTGGATGACCCAAGAAACGTACCCATGAAGCCGCTTTCGAAGTTTATGGCGCCAATACAATTAGGCCCCAGAAGGCGGACGCCAGCATCGCGGGCAATTTTTGCCAGTTGCTCTTGCTGCTCAAGGCGATCAGGCTTGCCGGTTTCGCCATACCCCGACGAATATAAAATAATGCCACCCACACCACACTCGGCGCATTCGGCCACGATCTGTTCAACGGCCTCGCGTGGCACTGCAATAATCACGCAGTCGGGCACTTCTGGCAACGCCTTAATAGATGGGTAGCACGGGCGCTCACCCACGCGGTCGTAGCGGGCATTAACCAGGTAGGTTTTACCATCAAACTCTGCCCCATCCATAAGTGCCAGCACCTTGGAGCCAAACGCCTTTTCATTGGTCGATACGCCGACAATGGCAACGCTTTTGGGCGCAAACATGCGAACCATGTCTTTGTGGCGATAAACCTCGCGTGGTACTGCACTCATGTCTTTACACCATTAAAAAATTAAACTGTATACGGGCAAATTCTTGTTCACTGGTTCTTTCCGGTAAGCCGCCACGGGGCAGTTATGCCTCGTGGCGGCTTAGCAAAACGGCTGTGCAGATTAACAAAGCAAACTGCACGCAGTTCTTTTCAATTTAGCTTATCGCTTCCACGGATACCCTTTTGCATCGAGCTCGGCCTGGTACTTTGCCAAAAGACCTTCATACTGATCCCAGATCTTCTGGCCATCCACCCCATCTTTATTCATGTAACCGACCCAATCTTTGGCATATTTTTCGCCGGCCTTGTCCAGTTTGCTGTGCTCTTCCTGCGACATCTCATGTACCGACACCTTGCGGCCAATAGACCCACTGCGCAGCCCATCAACCACTTCTTTCATTTCGTCGATTTGCAGCTTGCCGTAAAAATCGACCATCTCCGACCCTGCCTCTCGCAAAATGCCTTGTTGCTTTTTGTTCAGGTCATTCCACATATCGAGATTCATCAACATGGCGAAACCGTTGATGGGAACCCAGTTGACGATGGTGTAGTTATTGGCCACCTCGTAGGTTTTGAAAGCACTAATGGCATAGAGGTAGGCGGTCGCGCAATCAATCAGACCGGTATCCAAGGCCTGATAGGTATCACCCTGGCTCAGGTTGACCAGATTGGCACCCAGTTCGCTCAGTACCTTGGCATGATAGCCCACCGCCCTGATGCGCTTGCCCTTGATGTCAGCAATCGTTTCGATTTTGGCGTCGCGACCGCATTCAAACTGGGCACCCGTTGTTGTGAACCCACCTACATACACCAGGTTTTGTTTGGCAAGCTCGCCCTGAACTTCTTTATTGGTGGTCATCAGTTCATACATAGCCCGCATGCCTACCCATGGGTCAGAATACTTGGTCGGCACATCACCAATCGTCACTACCCGGAGTGTCTTGGGGTCATATGCAGCCAGCATGGAACCCAGGTCTGCAGTGCCACTGGAAACACCTTTGGTGACGGATTTGTAGTCAAGCAGCGCGCCGCCCCAATGCATCTCAAAGCCGATATCGCCGTTTGAAAGCTTTTTAACATCGGTCATAAACTGCTCTACAGCCTCGGCACGCGCTCCCCGGTTGGGTGTGGCCTCAGCAAAGCGCAATACCGTTTCTGCCGATACGGCGCTTGACGCCGCCAAGGCCAGAATAGTGGCGGATACCAGCGTTTTCACGATTTTGTTCATTTGTCACCTCGTTATAAAAATAAATTTGTTGATGCGCAGCAACGGCATACCTGTTGTGCTGCGCCAAACACTTAAACTTGATTAGTCGATACAGTGCTACGACATGCTCATGGGCAAGATCAGCGAAATAATCGGAAACGCCAAAAGCAAGCCAACAACAATCAGGTCGACGATTAGAAACTTTATGACCCCAGAGAAAATCGTGTGCACCTGGATTTCTCGCGATATAACGCTTTTAATCACAAATACGTTCAGCCCAACAGGTGGGGTAACCAGGCCGACCTCCAGCAGCTTGACCACAATCACACCAAACCAGATGAGGTCAAGATTCATGCTTTCGACAAGTGGAATTACAAAAGGCAAGGTCAACAGCATGATGCCCAAAGGGTCAAGAAACATGCCAAGAAGCACGTAGAGCAAGACAATGCACAACAAGACTGTCCAGTTGTCGAAGCCCGCAGCAGCCACCGCACCCACAAGCACCCCGGTTACGCCTGTTAGCGAAACAAAAGATACGAATATCTTGGCACCTACCGCAATAAAGAACAGCCCGG
The DNA here is from genome assembly GCA_013416395.1 of Alcaligenaceae bacterium. Taxonomy (GTDB): domain Bacteria; phylum Pseudomonadota; class Gammaproteobacteria; order Burkholderiales; family Burkholderiaceae_B; genus Allopusillimonas. Next base: position 31,632 of record JACCEP010000010.1, on the reverse strand, counting down.
CAGACTGATGGGCGGTTTCTTGCATGGATGAAATAAAGTCTTTCCATGTCAGTCGACGCGACACCACCCCAAAGCCCAGCGCAAACGCCAGACTAATGGCGGCGGCTTCTGTAGCAGTAAATAAACCACCATAAATGCCGCCGATAATAATCGTCATCAGCATTAGCGCTGGCCATGCCTTGACTGCAGCCCTGGCACGCTCTTTGCCTGTGAAATGAAGGTCTTTAGCCACTGGGGCGGCCGATGGTTTGACAACCGTCCAGATGACCACGACCAGAATAAAGCCCGCCAGGCTCAAAATACCGGGCAAAATACCGGCAAGAAAAAGCTTGCTGACAGATTGCTCGGTAAACATGCCGTAAACGATGAACAGCACACTGGGTGGGATGAGCGCACCCAGCGTTCCACCCATAGCGACCGAAGACGTGGCCAGTTCTTTGCTATAGCCGAAACGAATCATCTCCGGCACGCAAATGCGGCCCATCGACGATGCGCAGGCCAGACTGCTGCCCGTAATGGCGGCAAAGCCCGCGCAGCCAAACAATGACGCGATGGCCAGGCCCCCGGGCAAGCGCGCCAACCAGACTCGCATGGCCTCGTAGATATCCGTGGTTATGCGAGCGTGATAAGCAATGTGACCTGCCGCAATAAACAGCGGAATCATGCTCAAGGGGTACGAGTGGATAAAATCGTATGCATTGGACTCGATCAGCCCCAGCGCCGGCCTAAGCCCACGAAAAAAGGTAAAGTTGCCACCTGGTCGCCAGGCATAAGCGATAAATGAGCATACCGATGCAACGCTTACCAGCACATAGGCAATGGGCACGCGCAAAATCAACAACAGCACGGCAGCACCAAACCCGTACATTCCAATTACTGAGGGTTCCATGGTGCTTACTCCTGGGCCGAACTGCGAATGCGCGGTTTAACTACACCGCACAGAATTAACGTTTCATAGACTGCAAGATCAATGAGACGAATGAAAAAGACCAAATACCCAATAAAGAACACCACACGCCCCGGCCACTCGGGCAGTTCCAGCAAACCGAAAAAATACGTTTCTTCGCTGACTGCATTGAGCATTGAAAAGTACGCTGCATAAGCGATCGGCGCCACAGCGATCAAACCGACCACTGTCGCGAGAAGATTTAAGGCAACCTGAGCTCGGGGACCAAAACGTGTAGTAAAGACCTCGACCGCAATAAAGCCGTTGTCAGCAGCCAGAAATGCCAGCGGCAAGACCAAGGCGCCTATCATTAACTCGCCGACAATCACTACTTCGTCAGATACACCAGAGAACCCAAATTCTCTGAGCAAAACACTCGACAATATGACCGCACCCAATCCCAGAATGCTGATCACCGCGAGATTAAGCAGTACCTTTTCAACGCCACCCAACACACCTCTGGCATATAAGATTGTTCGAACATGTTTGCCCGTCGTTCTGGGTTCCCGATAACCGTCTATAGGAGCCATGGCTTCCCTCGTTCAATTTGATAATTCATCGACATCGCGCAGTGATTTCTGGCCACTTAAGTACAAAACACCTCGCAGCACCGATAGGCAGGCTCATTTGCCAACGCTCCCGGCAAGGCACGTGGCAAACCTATTTGCCGGTAAAGTGTGGTTTGCGCTTTTCTTTAAATGCGGTCACGCCTTCAACCCAGTCGTCTGTTGCCGTGCAGTCGCCAAACGACTCCGCCTCGGCCTGCAGCTGTGTTTCCATGGATGTGTTGAGTGACTGCAAAATCAGTCGCTTGGTATTGCCATAGGCATGGGTGGGGCCTTGAGCCAATCGTTCAGCCATCTTGCGTGTTTGGCTCTGGAGCTCATCAGACGGCACCACCCAGTTGATCATGCCCATGTCTGCCGCTTCACGCGCATTGAAACGGTCACCCAACAGCGCCATTTCCATGGCTTTCTTTACGCCAACAATGCGCGGCAATTGGTAGGTACTTGAACCATCCGGACTGCAGCCTATGCCTGAATAAGCCAGCGAAAAGAAGGCGTCTTCGGCGGCCATGACCAAATCACAACACATGGCAATGCTCACCCCTGCACCTGCTGCCGCGCCCTGCACGCTGGCCAGAATGGGCTTGCGCAGACTGCGCATCAGATACATGATGGGATGCAGCAGATGGATGCGGTTTGTAAAATAGACGCGTCGCGCCTCGGGTGACATGTCCGCCGTTTCGGCAAACGACTTAACGTCTCCACCGGCCATAAAATGCGTACCTGCACCGCGCAAAACAACACAACGCACCTCATCATCACTGCTAACCTGCTCAAAGCGCTGACGTAGTTCGTCACGCATCTCCGTCGACAGCGCATTGCGGGCTTCGGGACGATTCATCGTCAGGTAGGCCACCCCATTTTCGACTTCATAAAGTAAAACGCTCATTGTTCTGGCTGTCCTAAATTAATAACTTGAATAGTTGCACTGCGTGGGCGGCTACATTCGCTAAAGATTTTGGCGGGGCTGCAGCCTTCTATGTCCGACATACAACGACGGGCCCCTGGCTCATCTCAGGCCGCAGCGCTTCAGAGCGAGCCCAGCAAGCGCCCGCGAATAATGTCTTCAGCTTCTTGCATAATGCGTGCAAGCAATTCTTCACAGCTTGGAATATCGTTAATTAAGCCAACAACCATTCCACAACTCCACGCTGCGGCATCCATCTCGCCATCCTGAAGCACCTTGCGACCCTGAACACCGGTAACCAGATGGCGAATGTCATCAATCGCCAGCGCATCGCCTTTTTCGCCCTCAATGCGAATAATCTCGTCGACGGCAACATTTTTCATGACGCGCTCGGTATTGCGCAGATTGCGCATGATCAACCGGGTTTGTAGCTCATCCGCCGCCACAATGGCTTGCTTCACGTTGTCATGTATGGGCGCATCCGTGGTGGCCAGAAAGCGCGTACCCATATTCATGCCATCAGCGCCAAGCGCCATCGCTGCAACCAGACTGCGACCATCAGCCATACCGCCTGACGCCACAAATGGGATGCTCAGCGCTTCGGCCGCCCGGGGCAACAGAATAAAGTTGGGTACATCATCTTCACCTGGGTGTCCGCCGCATTCAAAGCCGTCAACGCTTACTGCGTCACAACCAATACTCTCTGCCTTCAAGGCATGACGCACTGAAGTGCACTTGTGAATCACTTTGATCCCGGCTGCCTTAAGTGCCGGCATATATTTTTCGGGGCTGCGCCCAGCGGTTTCCACTATCTTTACGCCGCCTTCAACAATCGCCTGTATGTACTCCGGGTATGGCGGCATTTTGAACGCGGGTAAAAACGTCAGATTTACACCGAAAGGTTTGTCCGTCATTTCGTGACAACGGGCGATTTCCTTAGCCAGGTCTTCGGGCGTGGGCTGTGTAAGGCCGGTAATAATGCCCAAACCGCCCGCATTTGATACGGCAGCGGCCATCTCGGCAAAGCCCACGTGATGCATGCCACCTTGAATAATGGGGTGTTGAATGCCGAACAGCTCGGTAATTCTGGTTTTCATAAATATCTGACCTCAATAAACACAACAATGAAATTGTGCGAGATGGAGTTGGTTTGACGCGCAAGGTTGCAGCGCCAACACCGTAGGTATGGAAGCGTCACCGACTGCGCAATTTGCACGTGCAAATCGTGGTAGCCAGTAACGCTTGAACTTAAGCTGCGAAAACCTGCTGTTCGACGCGCGTAAGGTGGTAATCAGTGCTGCCCAATAGGTAGCTGACGTAGGTCAGCCACTTAAAGTAGTCACCTACATCGAGCTCGCGGGTTACGCCTATGCCCCCATGCAACTGAACAGCATGTTCGCCAATAAACCGGCCCGCCTCAGCAATGGCCACTTTGGCAGCAGATACCTGACGGGCCCGATCACCTGCGTCGTGCTCGGCAAGGCCACGCGCTGCCACATAGGCCATGGACATGCCATGTTCTTGCCACACCAGCATCTCGGCCAACTTGTGCTGCAAGGCCTGGAAGTCGACAAGCGGGCGTCCAAACTGGCGTCGTGTTTTGAGATACTCAACCGTGGTCTGAACCAGGGTTTCCATCGCACCTGCAGCGTGCGCGCACAGTGCCGCGACACCAAAATCAAGACCAAGCTCAAGCGCCTTCTCGGCATCTTCGCCAACGGCAATCAATGCGTCATCAGGCAAGACCACGCCATTGAGCACAACATTGGCGCAACGGTAGCCGTCCATGGTGGGAAAGTCAGTTACGGCAACGCCTTGTGCATCAGCAGGAACCAAGAACAGCGCCAACGCGTCATTGAGTAGTGCGCTGACAATTAGGCGATCGGCCTGTGCACCACCCCAGACCAGCTTTTTTGCACCTGAAATCGTATAGCCCGATGCGGACTGCTCGGCTCGGGTTTCAACCGGCGTGAGCGAGTTCCGCTGGCTGCCTTCCAGATAAGCCAGCGCGCACACAAGCGTGCCATCAGCCATTTGACCAAGGCAAGTGTCCACAATGGCGGGGTTATCGCTTTGCGCGAGAACCGTGGTGCAAATGACTGCACTGGGGATAATTGGCTCAGCAACCAGGCTGCGCCCCAACTCCAATTGCGTCACCAGCAATGTGTTCGCACCCTCACCAAAACCACCTGATGCTTCGGGCACAAGCAGGCCCGTCACACCCAGGTCAGCGAGAGATTGCCACGCCAGGCGGTCCAATTCAGGGTTCGCTGCACGCGCGCGACGGGCGTCAAAAGACCAGTTATCAGCAACCAGCTTGCGCAGGCTGTCTGCGAGCATGCGTTGCTCGTCGTTATAGGTGAAATCCATGCTTTGTATTCCGTACTGTATGTTGGAGGTGGGTGCGACTAAACGCCGATGATCATCTTGGCGATAATCCCTTTTTGTACCTCAGTCGTCCCACCGTAGATCGTGGTTTTGCGCATGTCAAAATAACTGGCTGCCGCTGCGGGCGCGCCTTCCGGACCAGGCCCGAAGAAGTCGGCATCTGCCAACATCCACTCTGGATCGTATGGCCACGCGTCAATACCCATGACTTCCATTTGCAGTCTCGACAGGTCTTGCTGGATTTCAGAACCACGTATTTTCAGTATTGATGCACGCGGGCCTGGACCCTGCTCGCTGGCGGTTGCCACCCGGAGCAAGAGCATCTCCAGGCCGAGAATATCAATTTCGATACGTGCAATCTTTTCTTTGAGGCGAGGGTTTTCGTTGGCGGGGTGGCCATCAGCCTGCGTGCGGGCAGCAAGGTCTTTCAGTATGGCAAGTTCACGGTAGCAATGCCCGATGCCGGCAATACCGGTACGTTCATGACCAAGCAAATACTTGGCATACGTCCAGCCCTGGTTCTCTTCACCAATCAGATTTTCGAACGGTACCTTGACCTCATCCAGCCAGATCTCGTTCACATCAACACCACCATCCAGTGTTGTAATCGGGCGCACTGTTACCCCCGGCTGCCGCAAATCGATCAGCATCATGGAAATGCCACGCTGGGGTTTGGCATCAGGATCGGTGCGCGCCAGACAAAACATCCAGTCAGCGTATTGCCCCTGCGTGCTCCAGGTTTTCTGGCCCGTGACGACGTAGCCATCTTCAGTGCGCACAGCACGCGTTTTGAGCGAAGCCAGGTCTGACCCGGCACCCGGCTCAGAATAGCCCTGGCACCACCAATCTTCCACAGTGATTATGCGAGAGAGAAAGCGCTGCTTCAGCTCGTCGCTGCCATACTTCATGAGCACCGGACCAAGCAGTCCTAGCCCAAAGGCCAACAGGCGCGGCGCGCCCGCTTTGGCACATTCAATCTCGAATATGAGGCGCTGCAATGGCCCCCAACCCGTACCACCGTATTCCACAGGCCAGCTCGGTGCGCCCCAGCCTTTTGCAGCGACAATACGATGCCACTGAACGTAATCTTCTTTGCCGAGCCGCTGATGGCTCATTACTTTGCTGCGCATTTCCTCTGGCAGTTCTGCTGCAACGAAATCTCTCACCTCTTGCGCAAAGGCGAGGTCACTGTCAGTCCAAGCTAAATTCATGTGTTCCTCCTAATCAAATCAGTGTATCGATCAGACGGAGTCAGAACACTCTCGAATTGCGAAAGCAACACTTCACGTATAGAAAACGTATTGCAGCAATATGAATACGATTGGCTGAAAGAAGAAGCCCACGCTAATTAATACGACATGACGCAGACCCACCAAAATACAGGGCGTACGGCTAATACAAGCAACAAGACAGTTGCTTTAGACGAGAAGCAGAGCCCGCCCCGTGGCCTGTCGGTGGGCGGGTTTTAGCCAGTGCCATGGAACTCCACCTAGGATAATCACCTATAAGAAAAGGCAGTTACCGGCTGACATCTAACCCCGCCCCATTTACCGCTAGAATCCATAGGGCGCTATACCGTTACCGAATCAGCCTTACCCTTACCGGAGATGAGCATGAATGAATACAAGATCGCTGTTATTGTGGGAAGCTTGCGTAAAGAGTCTTTTAACCTCAAACTTGCTGGCGCCCTTGCAAAACTGGCGCCGCCAGACTTTACGTTTAAGCAAATCGAAATCAGCGATCTTCCGCTTTACAACCAAGATGATGACAAAGATCAGGCGCCCTCGGTCAAGCGCCTGAAAACAGAAATCGTAGAGGCCAACGGGGTCGTATTTGTAACGCCAGAGCACAACCGCAGTGTTCCGAGTGCGCTCAAAAACGCCATAGATCATGCTTCGCGGCCTTCAGGCAAAAGCGTCTGGGCTGGCAAGCCAGCCGGCGTGCTGGGTGTGTCGCCAGGCGCCACCGGCACCGCGATGGCCCAGCAGCATCTCAGAAACTCACTTGCCTGCCTGGACATGCCCACCATGGGCCAGCCTGAAGCTTTCGTTCAGGCAAAAGAAGGCCTGTTCAACGAAGACGGCAGCATAGGTGAAAACAGCAAAGCGTTTTTGCAGCGCTGGATGGATCGCTATGTAGCCTGGGTAAAGCAACACAGCAACTGATTTATTGCCGTTACCGCAGTAGCAGGCCGCTAATCACAGGTAAGCATTCCAAAGAAAGTGGCCTCATCGTCTCTGCGTCTGCCCGCCCCTTTTTCGGGGCTTAAAGCAGACATTGATCGTCTCGGTATTGACATCGACGCCCGCCAGAATGGCGACGCCCCCTACGGTTCACTGGCACCACATCTGCCAAGCATCACGATCAGGCTGTGCGCTGAGCCATAAACAGCCGCTTGCCAAACTTGTCCGCGATCTTCATGGATGGCCTGTCGACATGTTTATAAAAAAAATACGAGAAAAAATAGGTGCCAGAGAACACAACCACCAGACAGACCAGAAGCGAATACCTATTCTTGCCCATTTCAAGAAATATATATTTACCCGCAGTGGCCAGCATAAATGGATGCAGCAAATAAACGGAAAACGACAGCTTGCCTACCCATGCCAGCAGCTTTGCGCCTGGGCCGGGTTCAACTAAGCGGTTTCGGCCGGCACTGGCCAGGATAGACACCAGTATGCAGAGCGCCCCCAACGCAGGGTATACGATCGAAGAATCAGCGTGCGGTGCCAAGCGCTGATACCCAGCGGTCACAGGCTCGAGCCAGCGATAGGAAGCGCTGGTTGCATAAAAACCGATCAGATAACATCCAGACAAAAGCAGAGGCACTGTCAGCAAGGCCACGCGACGCGCGGGCAGCCTTCTTATCGCCGCAAAATCGACTTGAGCCAATGCGGCGCCAAAAAAGAACAAACTGTAAAGGCTGTACGCCTTGGGCAGAAGCAACAAAAAACAAGCCAGCACCATGCATAGCGTGATCGATAACATTCTGTTTTTGTGCGTTAGGGCAAAGAGCGCAAAAACCAGCAACGAACCATAAAACTCAATAGAGATGGTCCACAGCACGTAATCAAAATTGCCATCACCCAGCAGCATACTGCCGTACAGTGCAGACTTCAGCATCTGAGCAAAGCCCAGTCCCTGATCGGGGAAATCAAGGAAATTATTGATGCCTGCCGGCGCCGAAGGGAATGCATTGAGCACGATACCCAGATAGCCAATAAGCACCGCCGCCGCCACCGGCAGGCCAAGGCGCAGATAACGCTTGCTTGCCGCCATCGACACGTAGTTGTCATCCAGCGGCGCCTTCTTGACGCAGGCAGAACATAGTACATAGCCGCTGAGTAAAAAAAACAGCAACACCGCCGCACCACCACGATAAAAAAACGTGACGGGCGAATTAAAAATGCTCAGAGCAAGCGTGGACGGAGCCCCGTCAGCAAGACCATAATGAATCTCGCTGTAATAAAGCAAAAAGACATGGGAAAAAATGACGCTGATGGCGGCGAGCCCGCGCACGCCGTCGAGCGTGATTGAGTGGCCACCCTGCCCGGCGGTCGGCGTTGTTGAATGACCGCGAGTGCGCTCTTTGGAGTACGGGCTTGGGTGGGTTTTGTTAGCCTTTTGCATCAGGACGATAACGGTATCCTTGGACGGAAATCGATACGTCGATGATAGCAAACAAGCTACGTCAGAACCGCCCAACAGCTAGGCAAACCCTTGCTTCAGACACGACATGACACCATTTTTTACAGCCAGGCACGGCCAGGTTGCAGGCTGTTTATTGAATACGGATTTCGTAACGAAAATTTTGCGCATGCCCGTAAGACACCCTGTACTCGATGGGCTTGCCTTTGATGTCGTGGGCGGTTCTTTCTATTTTTACCAGCAGGTCGCCCGCATGGGTATTTAAGTACGCGTCAACATGGCTGGTGGTAAATGTTAGCGTTTCGGTAGCCGAGAACACAAACTGGTCACACACTTCATCGTAGAAGGGATACAGCAAGTTGCCAAAGTGACCGAGCGGTACATCAACCAGCTTGCCAAACCTGGACTTGGACAACCAGATGCTTTCGCTTAAAACAATGCGCTCTTCTACCAGCCGCACACGCTCCAGGTGTATGAGCGCCTCGTCAGCCCCCAGACCCAGGCGTTGGTTGATGTCTGCAATGGGTTGGACCACTGACAGTTTCTTTACCAGACCCGTAGGCACAACCTGATTACCCGCCGTGTCGCGGTAACGAAAAAAACGCAGCAGCGAATTTTGAAAATCTGGGCGTTTTATGTATGTGCCCTTGCCCTGTACTTTGACCAGCAGACCATCTTTGACAAGCCGCTCAACGGCCTTGCGGATGGTGCCAACCGATACACCGTACTCTAGCGACAGCGCCTGTTCAGTGGGAATAGGCTCGGAAGAACTCCAGGCACGATGAACCAGCCGTTCTTGAATAGCCAGGCGAACCCGCTCATAGAGAGGTACGGCTACGCCTTCAAACGGCGTGGGAGGTGATGCAGGCATTTGATCAAATGCAGGGAAATTCATGGCGCAAAATTGAATAGGTTTAGCGCGTTCTCGCCCAGGATCTGCATACGCGTTGTTGCGTCGGAGACCAGCGAATCAAGAAAGCGAACCGATGCGTCGTAGTTTACCTGATCACCATGTTGGGTATGCGGCCAGTCACTGCCCCACACCAGCCGATGCCCCATCCCCTTTTCGACCAGCTGACGATACGCCTCTTGTGCATGATGGCAACCACGTTCGCCTGTGCCCAGACGGTAGTACCCCGACACCTTGATCCAGTGCATGGATGGATCCAGAAGATCAAGAACCGCCTGATAATCTTCATCGTTTGTACCTTTTTGAGGGTCGGGCCGACCAAAATGGTCAATGACAACCGGCCCTGCATAGTCGTGCAGCGCGGGCAGCAAAACGCGAAGATACGCCGGCGGGCAATGCAGCTCGAGCTGCCAGCCTTGGTCACCCAGAACTGCCAGAAACCGTTGCCATACAGGCAACTTAAAATCAGGCAAAGGCTTGCCAAACAGATTTAAACGGGCACCCACAATACCCTGAGAAGCCAGGGTTACCAGCGTCGATATGTCTGTGTCCAAAGGAAGCACCGCAATGCCTTTTAGGCGCTTGGGCTGCCGGGCAATGGCGTCAAGCATCTGCGCATTGTCAACACCCAGAAAGCTGGGCTGGACCAGTACACCATAATCCACGCCATGCTGATCCAGGTTGGCCAAGTAATCGTCGAGCAACGCATCCGCATCTGGACGGTAACGCGCACCTTCGACCAGTGTTTTCGGCAAGGAAAATATATGCGCGTGTGTGTCAACCTTTATTAGTGTTTTCATGCCAGCACCGCCTGAACCACCAGCGTGGCCAACAACGCTGCACCAAAGCCCAGCGGCACGGCGCGAAACAGCAGGTCATCGAACAATGCGGTTTTGTCGGCTTGCTGCGGCGCCGAGCCCAAAATGAGACTGCCGCCCGAAGAAAACGGCGAGATGGCAGACGATTGCGCACCCACCACAATACACACAAACAAAATCATGGGGCTGTAGCCCGTGGCCGCCGCTATGGCCGGTACGATAGGAAAGAGCGCAGGGGTAACAACACCCAGTGTGCTGGCAAACATAGACATGAAGGCGCCAATAACACACATGGCCAACGGTATAAGCAGAAACGGGATATTGGCAGATACCCAGTGAGACAGCACATCAATAACCCCAGCATGAATGGCCACCTCGATCAGCATGCCCACCCCGCAAATCATGATGAGCGTGTTCCACGGCACCAGGGCAACGACTTTTCCTTCGTCAGCCAGCCGGAGCAACAGACTGATAACCGAAAAAATAATGGCGACGAAGGCGATATCGAGCTTGGAGTTCAAGAAACTGATAGACGCACTGTGGGGAAACAAAATGTGCAAAACAGGGAACACCAACAGCACGGCCATCAATGTCAGAATCAACACCAGTGATTGCTTTTGCTTGCGGTCAAAGGGTGCCGGCTTTTCGGCAGCGATCTGAATATTTAATTTGCCGCGAAACATAAGCAGGTACGCGCCGATCACGACGACTGGTATAGCCAGGGTGGCAGCGAAGATGGCCGTTGCGTTAATAAATGCCTGTGGTGCGGTAACCCCTGCCCCTTCCATAAGGCCACGAAAGATCACCCCACTTTGAGAGGTCATGAAATTGGCACCGGCCAGGGCGCCATAATTGACGGCCATCCCCCCGATTACCTTGCTCATGCCTGTTTTCTGACAAAGCAAAAGTGTCATCGGCGCCATAAAGGCCAGCACCGTATAAAACCCGGCCCCCAGTGCAGCAATAATGGTTGCCGACGCGAAAATCGCCAAAGGCAGCAACGCCGGAAAACGCCGGCAGGTGTATAGCAAATGGTTGGCCAGTTTTTCAAGTGCGCCGTTCACCATGGCCACGTTGTAAAACAAGGTTACCGACAAAATAATAAAAAATATCTTGATGGGCCAAAATCCGATCACCTCGGATGACTTCAACCCAAGGCCAAAACACCCGATCAGATATGCAAAAACGATGGCGAAAAAGCCGATATTTATTTTGGTCTTGTAGCCGACGGCAATGGACAACAAGATCGCAGCAATGATTACGAGCGTCACATGATTTCCTTGAGTAAGGTCGCAATCTTATCATCTAGTCATGTATATGACTAGATGATTATCACCAATGAATATGTTACGAAGCGCGACGGCAGAGCGGGGGCTTGCTGCCGCACCCGATAACGAACAAGGGTAAACGCTAGTATCGAGATGTATTCTCAGGCGCTTATTATTCACGACATAATTGTCGACAATATTATCTACAACGCCAACGGAGTCATGAATGGCAGAGCGCACGGGTCTGAAAAAAGGGTTAACCAACTATGGAGATCTGGAATTTTCATTATTTTTGCGCAAGGCATTTATCAAGGGTGCGGGTTATACCGACGAGGCCCTCGATCGCCCTATCATCGGTATTGCCAACACCGGCAGCGGCTTTAACCCCTGTCACGGCAACATGCCGCAACTTATAGAAGCGGTTAAGCGCGGCGTCATGCTGGCAGGCGGCATTCCCATTGAATTTCCCACAATTTCTATTCACGAAAGCTTTTCCCATCCCACGAGCATGTTTTTGCGCAACCTCATGTCCATGGACACCGAGGAGCTCATACGTGCACAACCTATGGATTCGGTGGTACTGATCGGGGGCTGCGACAAGACCGTACCCGCCCAGCTCATGGGCGCGGCGTCGGCCGGCATCCCTGCGATTCAATTGGTGACGGGGTCAATGTTGACCGGTTCCCACCGCGGAACACGAGTGGGTGCCTGTACCGACTGCCGACGTTACTGGGGTCACTACCGTGCCGATGAAATCGATGCGACCGAGATCGCTGACGTCAACAACCAGCTGGTGGCCAGCGTCGGAACATGTTCTGTTATGGGTACGGCCAGCACCATGGCGTGTCTGGGCGAGGCGCTGGGCATTATGTTGCCGGGTGGTGCTTCAGCACCCGCAGTGACCGCCGACCGAACCCGCATCGCAGAGCAAACAGGCACACGAGCGGTAGCCATGATTGCCGCCGGCATGACGCCTGATCGCATTCTTACGGCCCAGGCCTTTGAAAACGCCTTGCGCGTGCTGTTGGCCATAGGCGGCTCCACCAACGGCATCATCCACCTGACAGCGATTGCCGGGCGCATGGGAATACGTATCGATCTGGATCAGGTAGACGTCATGAGTGCGGAGACGCCCGTACTTGTCGACCTCAAGCCATCCGGCGAGCACTATATGGAAGACTTGCACAAGGCGGGGGGCCTGACCACGGTGCTGCGCGAGCTCAGGCCGTTGCTGCACCTTGACGCGCTGACGATTACTGGCCGCACATTGGGTGAAGAACTGGACGCTGCCCCGCCCCCCTTCTCGCAAAACGTGGTGCGCTCACTGAGCCAGCCCATTTACCCTCGCGGCGGCATTGCCGTCTTGCGGGGCAATCTTGCACCGTCGGGCGCCATCATCAAACAGTCTGCGGCCGCACCCGAACTAATGGTGCACGAGGGCCGTGCCGTTGTGTTTGAAAACACCCAAGACATGGCCGAACGCATTGACCTGCCCGACCTGGACGTACACGCCGACGACGTGCTCGTGCTCAAGCAGATCGGCCCCATCGGTGCGCCGGGCATGCCCGAAGCAGGCTACATACCGATTCCAAAAAAACTGGCGCGACAAGGCGTCAAAGACATGGTCCGTATTTCTGATGGTCGCATGAGTGGCACGGCGGCGGGCACCATTGTCGTACACGTGTCGCCTGAGTCTGCGTGCGGTGGCCCCCTGGGGCTGGTTCGCACCGGCGACCGCATCGAGCTGGATGTGCCGGAACGCAGCATCAGCTTGCTGGTTGAACAGGCAGAACTGGAGGCGCGCGCCAGGCAACTGACATCACCCGAGCCCGACCCCACGCTGCGAGGCTACCGCAAGCTTTATCTTGAATCGGTGTTACAGGCCGACCAGGGCTGCGACTTTGACTTTCTTCTGCCGACCGAATTCACCGACAGCGTGCCGCGGTCCAAGCCATCTTCAACCTAACCATTAACGCATGATCAAGAGGACGCACCCATGAAACAAGACGTAGGGGCCAATGTTCACGGCGCACGCATAGAGTCGGTACAAGCGCGCACCATCAGCATTCCGTTGGACAACGCCACTTCATTTTCTACGCGCAAGGTATTTGCGCGTGACTATACCGTTGTAAAAATCAAGACAGCCGACGGTCACGAGGGCATAGGCTTTTGCTACGGTGGCAGCCGGGGTGGCGTCATGGTCACTCACGCTGTGCGTGAGCTTTTTAAAGAGATGTTGGTCGGTCAAAACGCGTTGCGCGTGGAAGGTCTGTGGGAAGAGATGTACCAGGAAACCCTGCTGCATGGCCGTGCGGGGTCAACCATGCGCGCGCTGTCCATTATTGACGTGGCACTTTGGGATCGCAACGCACGTGCGGCCGGGCTCCCGCTTAGCCAATACCTGGGTGGCTACGCTAAAGAATCGGTCAAGGCCTATGCCAGCGGTGGCTATTACCTTGACGGCAAAACCAACGAGCAGCTGGGCGAAGAACTGGCCGGCTATGTGGCCAAGGGGTTCAAGGCCGTCAAAATGAAGGTGGGCCGTTTTAGCCCGCAAGAAGAAGAGGCGCGCATCAAAGCGGCTCGTGCTGCCATTGGCGACGACATCTTGCTGATGCTGGACGCCAATAACGCCTGGAAAGATCTGCCCACCGCACTTGAATACATGAAGCGCTATGAGCGTTACAACCCTTATTTTATCGAAGAGCCCTTTAGCCCCGACGACATCAACAACCACGCTGAGTTGGCCAAGCGCACATCGGTGCCTGTGGCGACCGGTGAAATTGAGGCGGGTCGCTGGCGTCATCAGGAACTGCTGGAAAAGCGCGCTGCCATGATGCTGCAAACCGACGCGGCGGTATGTGGTGGCATTAGCGAATGGCGCCGCATTGCTGCCTCGGCAGCAGGGTTTGGCGTCAGCATGTATCCACACTGGTTCCATGACTTGCACATCCATTTGGTGGCAGCCACCCCCAACGCGGAGTATGTCGAGTTTTTTGCTAACGACCAGGTGCTGAACTTTCGCCGCCTTGTCGATACGCAACTGGAATTTACCAACGGCGAACTGCGCGTTCCAGCCGGATCTGGCCTGGGCTTCCGATTTGATGATGCGGCGATTGAGCGTTACGCCGTCGATGCCTGGGCTTAGCACGCGATCAGACCTCGTATCCACGCAACGCCACGTCAACATAAAGGAGAGCATCTTGGAAGCAAATCAAGGTTTACGCGGCGTTTACTCGCCCGTTGTTACCCCGTTTAACGAAGCACTTGAGCCCGACGCCAGGCGCCTGGTCAAACACTGCCAATGGCTGGTAGATCAGGATGTAGGGCTAGCCGTTTTCGGCACCAACTCCGAAGCCAACTCCATGTCGGTTGCCGAGAAGGCCGGGTTACTGGACGCCCTGCTCGATGCAGGCATCCCCGCAGAACGTCTTATGCCAGGAACAGGGTGCTGCGCCCTGACCGATACCGTGGAACTGACTCGCCATGCGGTCAAGCACGGCGCACCCGGTGTATTGATGCTGCCGCCTTTTTATTACAAAGGCGTGTCCGACGATGGATTGTTTGCCAGTTACTCGGAAGTTATCGAACGCACAGGTGATGACCGCTTGCGCATCTATCTTTATCACATTCCCCAGGTATCGCAGGTGGGCATTAGCCTGGCGCTGATCGAACGGCTGATGAAGGCCTACCCGAGCACGATTGCGGGTGTGAAGGACAGTTCAGGAGACTGGAACAACACGCAGGCAATGATTACCCAGTTTGGCAAACAGGGATTCAACGTGTTTGCCGGTAGCGAGACATTTTTGCTGGCTACGCTCAGAGCAGGCGGCGTTGGTTGCATCACCGCCACCGGAAACGTAAACCCCACACCCATCGCACGGCTTTACAACAGTTGGCAACAGGAGGACGCCGACGCCCAGCAGGCAGCCTTGGATAAATTGCGCGGCACATTCCAGGGCTACACGATGATTCCGGCCATGAAGGCTGCCATAGCGCATTACGGCAACGACGCCCAATGGGCTCAAGTCAGACCTCCGCTGGTGAAACTGACCGACGCGGAACAGAAAACCTTAATAGAGCAACTGGATGCCCAAGGGTTCTCTATGCCCCAACTGTAGGAAGCCGTTTGATCGAGGATGTCATGAACCCATGGCATACCGCCCACAATAAAAGGAGAGAGACAATCATGAAACAAAAACACATTTTGCGCGCGGTCGTACTAGCCGCAGCAGCCACCCTTCCCCTTGGCGCTTTGGCGCAAAGCTATAGCGCAGGCAAAGACATTACCGTACTGCAAGGGTTTAAAGCCGGCGGCGGCAGTGATGCCCTGGCACAACTGGTGCAACCGTATCTGGCCAAAGAGCTGGGCGTTAATTTTGTAAACCGCTACCAACCCGGCGCAACCGGTGCCATCGCCTGGACGCAACTGGCGCAGCAAACCAAGCCCGACGGCACAACCGTCAGCATCACCAATACCCCCATGCTGATGACGAACTACTTGATGAACGATTCGATCAAGTATTCGATTGAAGACCTTACGCCGCTGGCCAATGTGGTGACTGACCCCGGCGTCATGGTTGTGGGCAAAGACAGCCCGTACAAGACCATGCAAGAGCTTCTTGACTACGCAAAAGCCAACCCGGACAAATTGACGGTGGGCAACTCGGGGGTGGGCGGCGATGACTTTTTCTCGGTCATCATGATTGAGAAAGCGACGGGCCTGAAGTTTCGCTCCGTTCCGTTCGCCGGTGACGGCCCATCGTGGACAGCGGCCATGGCAGGCAAAATCGACGCCAGCTCCAATAACCTGGGCATTACCTTCCCGCAAATCAAGGCGGGCAATCTGCGCGTTCTGGCGCTGTATGCCGATGAGCGCTCACCCGATATCCCTGACGTTCCCACGCTGAAAGAACTGGGCATCAACGTCGTGGCGGGATCATCACGCGGCTACAGCGCACCCAAAGGCATGCCCGAGCAGGCACGCAAAGAGTTTCTGGATGCCATGGACAAAGTCGTGAAAAACCCTGATTTCCAACGCGATGCGGCTGCCCGCGCACTGCCACT
Source organism: Alcaligenaceae bacterium (assembly GCA_013416395.1). Taxonomy (GTDB): domain Bacteria; phylum Pseudomonadota; class Gammaproteobacteria; order Burkholderiales; family Burkholderiaceae_B; genus Allopusillimonas. The sequence goes on along the minus strand of JACCEP010000010.1, from coordinate 15,114 downwards.
GGATTACAAACGCGGTGACGAATATGGCGAATTCCTGAAAAACCAAGAGGTTGAATTTACCGCAATTTGGAATGAGATCAAAGACCAGTACGGGCCCGACAAGAAGTAAGTCAGTTTTAGCCCAGGCTGCCCGTTGCTTTCGAACGGGCAGCCGCGGCTGACAGCAAGACGCCGCTCATCACGAGGAGACCACGTGAACAGTACACATGTTGTAGGAATAGGCGCGCTTATTCTGACGGGTATTTTCTACTTTCAACTTGAGGGCCTGCCTTCCGTGGCACAGAGGCTGCCTGGCTTGCTGATCTGGATTGTTGCCATACTGGCCATATTAATGCTTGCCGAGGAGGCGGTGAAAAAACGTCGCCTGCGCAAAGTGACTCAAACTGTGGAAGACGACGCACCTCTGCCACCCATCAATTGGAAGGTCGCCATTTCATTCTCAGTGGCCCTGGTGGTTTACGTCGCCCTGATTCCGGTAGTGGGCTACATCATCACCACCATTATTTTCATGGCAGGTGTGCTGCTTTTTAGCCAGACCATACGCGCTCGGTCTGCCGTGCTGATCAGCGTGGGCCTTACCGCCTTTGTCTGGGTTGTTTTCATTTGGGCGCTGGGTCTGCCCGTCCCTCTACTACCGTGGCTGAACTAGCCGTCCGCAGGAAACAGGTATGGATACTTCATTTATCGCGGTAGGTCTGCTCAACGCACTGACCCCCTACAACATGTTCTTCATTGTGCTGGGTACGGCAATTGGCATTGTTGTAGGCGCCCTGCCCGGCCTTTCGGCCACCATGGCCCTGGCGCTGCTGCTGCCTATTACATTTGGCCTGCCGCCTGAAACCGGCTTATCCATGTTGGCGGCACTTTATTTATCTGCGATGTATGGCGGCTCTGTTGCCGCCATTATTCTTCGCACCCCCGGAACACCCGCCGCTGCGGCTACGGTACTTGACGGGTTTCCGATGGGCGCACGTGGCGAAGCGGGCCGTGCCTTGGGCATTTCGCTGAGCGCCTCGCTGGTAGGCGGGCTTATGAGCGGCGTGGCCCTGCTGACGATTGCACCGTTTCTGGGGCGGCTTGTACTGATGTTTGGCCCTGTCGAGCTGTTCGCGATTGCCGTGCTGGGCATCACAATGATAGGAACGCTCTCCAAAGGCTCGCCCATCAAGGGCCTGTTTTCGGGCGCATTAGGCTTGTTGCTGGCCATGGTGGGCATGGACTCGACCACGGGTTCAGCACGTTTTACCTTCGAAAACATCAACCTGTATTCGGGCATCTCTTATACGGTGGCGCTGATAGGCATGTTTTCCTTGCCACAAGCCATTGCCCTGGCTGAGCAGGCGGGCACGGCACCGCCCCCCGCAAACAAACTGGGCGATCGCGTGCTGCCAAGCTTGCGTGAATTTACCAAGCTAATACCCAATATTTTCAGATCAGGCATCATCGGCATTGTGACGGGGATTATTCCGGGTAGCGGTGGCGAAACGGCAAGCTGGTTCGCCTACAACGAAGCCAAACGCTGGGCCAAAGACAAAAGCCAATTCGGCAAAGGCGACCCCGCCGGCATTGCTTCGGCCGAGTCCGCCAACAACGCCGTCGTTGGCGGGGCGCTGGTGCCGACGATTGCATTGGGTATCCCGGGCAGTTCAACCACTGCCGTGCTCCTGGGTGGCTTGATGGTGCATGGCATATTGCCTGGCCCGACCCTGCTTACCGAACACGGTGAAATCACCTACACGCTGATCTGGGCGGTTATTTTGGCAAATATCCCGCTGTTCCTCATCGGGCTGGGCCTGACACGCGTGTGCATTCTGGTGACACGCATCCCGAAAATTGTCGTTGCAGCTTCCATTGCGGTGCTGGGTATCGTGGGATCACTTGCCATCAACAACAATATGTTCGACGTGTGGCTAATGCTAGGCTTCGGCTTGCTGGGCTATATATTTGAACGCGCCAGCATACCGACAGCCCCCATGGTTATTGGCCTTGTTCTGGGCATGCTGCTTGACTCCAGTTTGGCGCAGTCGTTGCTCATAGGTTATGACAGCTGGAATGTCTTCTTGACCAGCCCCATTGCCGTCACATTGCTGGTCATCGCTGCGTTTTCTATACTGCAAGCCACCCCGCTTTTCCGCTGGCTACGCCGCAAGCCCGTCAAAGCGGCGTAGCATAAGCAAAAAGACACGCACAGCTACTGGATTGATGATGAGTATTTCCGCAGAAACAGCACTAAACCCTGGCGTTCTGGCCCACGCCGAACCCTCGACCAGCCAAATTGTAGATGTACTCGAAGAAGACATCGTATTTGGCTATTTGCACCCACGCGAACGGCTGGTCGAAGACGATATATGTTCCCGCTTCAATGTCACCCGTCACGTAGTGCGACAGGCCTTGAGCGAACTGGACAACATGGGGCTGATAGAACGGCGAAAAAATGTTGGAGCCTTTGTAAAAGCCTATACCGACAAAGAGGTCATAGACTTATACGTCGTGCGCGACATCCTGGAAGGCAACGCGGCGCAACAGATCGCATTCCCCGTTTCACCAGACCGTCTGCAGGGCTTGATAGCCGTGCAGTGCCAACATGACGAAGCAGCAGAAACCGGCAATATGCGCGCCGCCTTCCGCGCGAATATATGCTTTCATCAAACGCTATTCGCACTGACCGACAATCCGATTCTTTGCGCAACCATCGACGACTTCGCACGAAGAACTCACGTGGTGCGGTTTTTGTCGATGGCCGACGCCCGTTTCCTGCAGAAAGCACGTGATGACCACTGGAAGATGATTAACGCCCTTCAAAACCAGGACCGCGACTTTCTCGTATCTACCTGCCGCAGTCACCTGATCCCGTCGCGCGACGCCTATCTCGAACAGTACCGACGGCGCAGCCAGTTCAAATAGCCTGACAGGCACTTAAATAAAAAAAAGGAGAGTGGGACCAATGAAAGAACACTTGCTACAAATAGGCAGCTTTCCAGACTTCGTGCAAGACAAGATCGACGCCGAGTTTGTACGCCATGACTGGGAATCACTCCAGGCATCGCCTGCACTTTTCCCCAAAGTGCGCGGTATCATTACCCGCAGTAATTATCTTGTGCCGGCCGATACCATCCACAGCCTGAGCAACCTGGGGGTCATCGCCACGTGTGGTGTGGGCTACGACTTGATCCCACTGCAACTGGCCAAAGAAAAGGGCATTGTGGTCGCAAACACACCCAATGTGCTCAACAGCGCTGTGGCAGAACTGGCAGTGGGCCTTACCCTGGCCATGCTGCGCCAGTTGCCACAGGCACACAATTTTGCGAAAACGTCACAGTGGCCGCAGTCGAATTTTTCGCTAGGTACCAATCTGTCGGGCAAAACCGTGGGTATTATTGGCCTGGGTCGCATCGGCCGAGAAATTGCACGACGCTTTGAAGCCTTCGACGTTTCGCTTGCCTACTTTGGGCGTACCCGGCAAAACGTTGATCTGCGGTTTGAGCCCCACCTTTTGAAACTTGCAGAAACCAGCGATATCCTTATCGTTGCTGCGCCTGGGGGGCCAGAGACAGCCAAGATGATTAATGCCGACGTGCTCAATGCGCTTGGCCCCAACGGATATCTGGTGAATATTGCCCGCGGGTCTTTGGTGGACGAAGACGCACTGGCACAGGCGCTACGTGAAGGCGTTATTGCCGGAGCCGCGCTGGACGTGTTCAACAATGAACCCCACATCAACCCGCAGTTGTTGAATCTTGACCGGCTTATTCTGGCACCGCACATTGGCAGCGCCACCCATGAAACGCGTCTTGCAATGGCCGAGTTAACGTTGCAAAACCTCAGGCAGTTTTACCGTGACGGCAGTGTACTGACGCCAGTCAACGTTTGAGTTAGGCAACATCAAACAGAGCGCGCCTATGGCGTGCGCGCTATTCTTCCCCGACCAAGCTCGGCACTTTCGCCAGGAGGTTGCCTCGCAACCAACTCACTCGGACGAGGTTTGCCACGCATTCGGGTCAAAGTGCCAGCGCATCTTTTAGCAGCGCAACGCGAGGGTTGGCTGGCCCATCTCTGAAGATAAGCGCCACCACGCTAGAGCGCGGCTCTGGCACAACCCGTAGCTGTTTAACTGAACCCGTCTTCAATGTGCTGTGATGAAGCAGCGTCACATCTGGAACAATGCCAATGCCAAGACCGGCCGCCACGAATTGCAGGCTTGTGGTCGGGCTAGTTGATTCGATTACAGGTAGTGGCACAGGCACCCCGGCATGCGTGAAGCACTCCTCGATAAGCTTGCGCCCCATAGACCCTTCGGCCGGCATCACCCATGGCTCCCGTGACAAACAGGACCAATCGACACGTTGCGAACGTACCAATGGGTGTTCGGTGCATGCAACCACGGCAAATTGCACCTCGAATAAATTAACGTACTGAAACGCGTCTGCATCCGATTCCAGCATCTGCAAGGGAAAGGTCGTAACCAACGCGTCAAGCTCACCGCGTTGCAGTGCACTGATCAGTGCTGGAACCCGATCTTCTTGCAGATGCACTCGCACGGGTGTTTCCTGACGCACCAGCCTTGCTATAACCTCTGGCAAATAGGTTTGTGCCACAAATGGGGGCGCACCAATCCGAATTTTGGCTGCAAACCGATGGGCTGTCATGGCCTCGGCGCGCAGATGCGTAAGCTCTTGCAGCAGCCTCGTCGCACCGCCAACCACCACCTCGCCTTGCCCCGTTGGCGTCAAGCCGCCCGCCGTACGCGTGAACAAGGCAAAGCCGAATGCGCTTTCTATTTCAGTAAGTGCCTTGCTCAAAGCGGGTTGCGTAAGGTTGAGCGCCTGGGCCGCAGCCCGCAGACTGCCTCTGGACTGCACCTCGGTCAGCAGGCGCAGATGGCGAAAACGTAGCTTAGCTATAAGGTAATCAGGTTCCATCACTCCACCGGTTTATTAATATACAACCAAAAGTTATCGACATATAAAAATATATCACTTTTTGTATTCACTTTACTTACCTACACTGGTCGCATTACAACAAGGAGACACTATGCAACGCCGCGACTTCTGCCTGGGTGCCTTAGGCGCCTTGGGCGCCAGCCTAATGCTCACTAACACAGCCTGGGCCGCTGACACCTACCCATCTAGAGCGGTGCGCATCATCGTTCCCTACGCGGCAGGCGGAGGCCCGGATGTCATGATGCGGCAATTTGGCCCCAAGCTAAGCGCCACACTGGGGCAGCCCGTGGTCGTCGAAAACAAGGTTGGCGCGGGTGGTGTGCTGGCGGCCCAGTACGTCGCCAACACAGCGGCAGACGGCTACACGGCCCTGCTGGGTTCAAACTCACACCTGATACAGAAGGCGTTGCAACCGACGCTGGCTTTCGACCCGATCAATGATTTTGTGCCGGTTACCGTTATTGCCACATCCCCGACGGTGCTGGTGGTGTCTGCCAGCTCGCCTTACAAGACCGTGCAAGACCTGATTGACGCCTTGCGCGCCCAGCCTGGAAAGCTAAATTACGCTTCTGGTGGCATAGGGTCAGGCGCACACCTTAGCGGTGCAACGTTCGTGACGCTGCTCAAGGCAGATGCGCTACATGTTCCGTTCAAAGGTTCGGTAGAAATCCCCATCTCGCTCACGCGTGGCGACACCGATTTTGCCTTTACCATTGCAGGCACCGCTATCCCGCAGGTTCAGAGCGGCATGCTGCGCGCCTTGGCCGTAACCAGTCGCGAACCCCTCGCCGAGCTGCCTAATATCCCAACACTGCACAGCATTTTGCACGATGATCTGGCAATCCAGGAGTTCTGGTTTGGCTTCTGGTTACCCAAAAACGCGCCCGCCGAAGCGGTCGCAAAGCTCTTTCGCGCAACGACGACGGCACTCAATGACCCTGCGGTCAAAAGCATGTTTGAAGCGGCCGGAACCCGTGCAATCCAGAGTGACAGCCCTGACGCTTTCGCGGCGTTCGTACGCAGCGAAAACCAGAAATGGGCCGAAATCATCAAGCTCACCGGCACCACGGCCGGCTGACGGAACCATCTATGTCAAAACCACTTGAAGGCGTGCGCGTACTTGATTTATCGCACGTAATCGCTGGGCCGCTCACCTCGTTTTACCTTGCGCAAATGGGTGCTGAGGTCATCAAGGTTGAGCCGCCGCTGGCCGGAGAAGTGCTGCGCTCAATGAAGGGCGGCGCTGACACCGATACGCCCACGGGGTTCGCCGCCATCAATGCCGGCAAGCAATCTCTGGCACTGGATATCAGAACACAGCAAGGCGCAGAACTACTGCGCGCACTTGCCGAGTCAGCCGATGTCTTCATAGAAAACTTCCGCCCTGGCGTGGTCGCCAAGTACGGGCTGGACTACACCTCCATCAAGGCCATAAAGCCGGACATTATTTACTGCTCCATCTCGGGCTTCGGGCAGCAAGGAGACTGGTCACAACGGGGCGCCTACGATCACGTAGTCCAGGCCCTAAGCGGGATGATGATGATGTCTGGTGAGGGAGACGATGCACCACCGATCAAGGTTGGCTTCCCCGTCATCGACGTCGCTGTCGGCATGCTGGGCGCACTATCAATTGTTTCGTCGCTGCACCGCCGATCTCGCGATGGCACAGGTCAGTACATTGACGCCTCTATGGTTCAGGCCTCGCTAATGCTAATGTACCCCAACACCTGTGCCTACCTTAATGACGGAACGCCAACAGTACGTGTTGGTAATCGCGGGTACACCGGCAGCCCTGCGGCGGATACATTTCAGTGCGCCGATGGCTGGCTGGCCGTCGCGGCGAACACCCCGGCGCAGTTCCGCCGACTGGCCGCAGCGATCGGCGTTGAAGACTTATGCAACGACACCCGAGCCCTAGACCTTGAGGCGTTTAACCTTCCCAACGGATTCGTGGTGCCAAACGATCGCGACTACGTGGTTAAGCGCCTGCGGATGGCGTTCGCTACACGCAGCGCTGCTGAGCTTGAAAACATGTTAAGTGATGCCGCAGTGCCTGCAGCCAGGGTGAGAAAGCTCGAAGAATTCCTCCATGAGGTTGATACCACTGACTGCGTGAGGCTGCCCGACTACCGCTTCCGCCAAGGCGATGACGAATTGCGAACCCGAGGAATCGGCTTTGATTTCGATCAGGAGGGTGGCCCCACCCCGACCGGTGCACCGTCGCTGGGTGAAGGTACCTACGCCGTACTACGCAGGGCAGGCCTGGATGACAATACGATTGCCGAACTTGAGCGCGCAGGGGTCATACGCACACAGGCCAAGGCACCGGCGCCCGTGACATCCTAACTATTTAAATAATCGGAAAAATTGATGACAAAACTTCTACAAGGCCGCATCGCCATCGTAACCGGCGCCGGCCGTGGTCTCGGGCGCTCACATGCGCTTGAACTCGCACGCCAGGGTGCCAAGGTTCTGGTCAATGACATGGGCGCAGAACAGCCGGAGGCTGAAGCACAAACTGTGGTCGACACGATACGTGCGGCGGGTGGGGAGGCATACGTGCACGGTGCCGATGTGACCGACCCACAGCAGGTTCAGGCCATGGTGCAGTTCGCTATCGCAAAGTGGGGCCGGGTCGATATTCTGGTAAATAATGCAGGCATTCTTCGTGACAAAAGCTTTGCCAAGATGAGCCTGGACGAGTTCCGGCTTGTGATGGATGTTCATCTAATGGGGGCAGTCCATTGCACCCACGCCGTGTGGAACGCCATGCGTGACCAGAAATATGGCCGCATCGTCATGACCACCTCTTCCTCTGGACTTTATGGCAATTTCGGGCAATCTAATTATGGTGCGGCAAAGATGGCGCTGGTAGGCCTGATGCAAACGCTGGCCCTGGAAGGCGAACGATATAACGTGCGCGTAAACTGCCTGGCCCCAACGGCTGCTACCGCCATGACCGAAGGCCTGCTCGACGCGCAGGCACTCGAACTGCTGTCGCCCGGTTCAGTGAGCCCCGCCCTCATCGCCCTGGTTACAGAAAACGCCCCAACCCGGACCATACTGTTGGCCGGTGCGGGCAGTTTCGAGCAGGCGCACATTACCATGACACAGGGCATATATTTGAGCGGGGAAGAATTGGCGGCAAACGTTCTGGTCAACCGTCTGGACGAGGTTTCACACCGCCAAGCAGAAACTGTCCCTGCCACCGGCTTTGACCAATTGCGTCACGAGATCGCCAAAGCTCAAGCGTACCGAGAGCCTCACACGTCTGGCGCACAAACGGCGTAAGAGGGCCACCCTTGTTACTGCCCCAATAAGCGCTGTCCGCGCATGCTGCGGCCAGCGCTCCCTATTACGGCCCCTAATCCAATAACACCAAGAAACTCGCAACCTATGTCATCAATCAAACAGTTCGACTCAGTTCAGTGTCTGTCGAGCTTTCTGGGCCAGCCTGCGATTATTTCCGAAACCGTTGTCATTGACCAAGAGATGATCGACAGGTTTGCACAGCTAACACTGGACAGCCAGTGGATCCATGTTGACCCAGAGCGTGCCAAACTGGAGTCCCCATACGGTGACACCATTGCGCATGGTTTTCTTTTGCTGTCTTTGCTTTCGCATTGGCAGACCAGTTGTATTGCGTTTCCTGGCGCGACCATGGCCTTGAACTATGGTTTTGACAAGATTCGTTTTACAGCGCCTGTTCTGTCTGGCTCACGCGTATCAGCTAAATTTGCATTGCTACAGGTTGATGAAACCAGGCCAGGCCAAGCCCGATGCAGCTGGAACGTGACTGTAGACGTACAGGGTGCGCCGCAGCCATCGGTACATGCTGAGTGGGTAATTATGGTGAAATATTAAAAGTTATGGTCCACACCCTTGGCTAGCGGCCTTCAGGCCAAGCAACCCTGTGACACATGACCACGCGTTCAGCGGACTAATTTCTCACTTCTCTAAAATGTGTCACTATTCGGCATCGGACTACGGGTCAATCACGACCGGCTAGCCTCGTCGTGTACTGGTTACCCGTGGCCCCTTTTACATAAAAAGAAGGAGTTGCAATGGCCGCCGTACAACCCAAAGCCAACTGGAAGTCGACAATACTGATGCCGGTATTCATACCGGCCGTCATCCTGATTCTGTTACTGGTGCTAGGCACCGTCGCCAATCCAAAACTCGCGGGCGACGTGTTTACGAACACCCTGGCCTACGTCACCCGCAACTTCGGCTGGTTTTACATGCTGTCGGTGGCCATCTTTCTGGTGTTTATTGTGCTGGTCGCGACCAGCAAATGGGGCAACATCAAACTGGGGCCCGATCACTCAGAACCCCAATACAGCTTTGTGTCCTGGTTCGCCATGCTATTTTCGGCTGGCTACGGCATTGCGCTGCTGTTTTTTGGTGTGGCCGAACCGGTGCTGCACTATGCCATGCCACCCCAAGGTGCTGGCGAAACGCTTGACGCTGCAAAGCAAGCGATGCAAATTGCGTTTTTCCACTGGGGCTTTCATATCTGGGCAATTTACGGCCTGGTAGGGTTGGTGCTGGCGTATTTTGCGTTTCGCCATGGGCTGCCGCTGTCCATGCGTTCCGCCCTGTATCCGCTGATCGGAAAGCGCATCCACGGGCCCATAGGCCACACCGTAGACATTATCGCCATCCTGGGCACCATGTTTGGCCTGGCCACCTCATTGGGCCTGTCGGTCATGCAGATCAATACAGGGCTGAACTACCTGTGGCCGTCGATTCCCATCAACAACACCGTTCAGGTTATCGCGATTGCTGCGATCACAGGCCTGGCGCTGTTTTCGGTAGTGGCGGGTCTGGACAAAGGTGTAAAAAACCTGTCTATCCTCAACATGGTGCTGGCGACTGCGTTAATGCTGTTTGTTTTTGCGGTGGGGCCAACTCTTTTCATTCTTGAAACGTTTTTGCAGAACACCGGCGCGTATCTAAATAACATCATTGAACGCACCTTCAATCTGCAGGCATATACGCGCAGCGACTGGATAGGTAACTGGACACTATTTATTTTTGGATGGACGATCGCCTGGTCGCCTTTTGTTGGGCTCTTTATTGCCAAAATAAGCCGTGGTCGCACCATCCGCCAGTTTGTGTTTGGCGTCATGCTGGTTCCGACGATTTTCACCTTCTTCTGGTTCTCGGTATTCGGCGAAACAGCACTCTACGCCATTATGAACCAGGGCTACACCTCCCTGATTGCCGAGGTTCAAAACAACAACGCCATTGCACTGTTCAAATTGCTTGAGCACCTGCCGTTTACATCGATTGTCTCCTTCCTCACGGTTATATTGATCATCACGTTTTTTGTCACGTCGTCTGACTCAGCATCCCTGGTCATCGACTCATTGGCAGCAGGGGGTATTGCGAATACCCCGGCAACCCAACGCGCCTTTTGGGCCATTCTGGAAGGTGTCGTAGCTGCCGTTCTTTTACTGGCCGGAGGCCTTCATGCACTGCAGAGCATGACTATCATCAGTGCGCTACCCTTCTCAATCATTCTGCTTATTTCTGCGGTCGGGATGTGGCGCGCACTGGCGATTGAAACGCACCGCGATAAAAGCCTGGAACAGCAAAAGCAGCATCGTCAGACTGGCGGCGCATCCAGCACCTGGAAGAAGCGTCTGGCCGGAATTGTGGACTATCCCGACCTTGATCACGTAAAAACCTATATAACCGACGACGTGATGGGCACCATGAAACGCCTTGCACAGGGCTTGGACGAACAGGGCTGGCCGGCCAAGGTCATGCTGGAAAGCGACCCGTGCCGTGCTTACCTCGAAATCGAAGTGCATAAGCCAGACCAACTCGACTTTTTATACGAAGTGCGTCTGCGCGACTACGAAATGCCCGCCTTCGCTTCGCCCAGTACCGCAAGCACGCCTACCGCAGACAATTCCGAGAATGCAGATGCCACTACCCAAGCATCAACTGCACGCTACTACCGTGCAGAAGTGTTCTTACAGCGTGGTGGCTTGGATTATGACGTCTATGGGTATACACAGCAGGAGCTGATCAGCGATATTCTTGACCACTTCGAAAGATATCTGAGCTTTCTGCAGATATCACCCGATGTGTTGCCATGGAATATGGCAGAGCATGATGAAATGCTGCAAGAAAAGCCTGATGACCAGGTCGCTGTACAAACCTAAACGTCAGCGCAAGCATTACGTCACCGACCTTGTTCTTGCCACTTAATACGGCACGAGCAAGGTTCGTAGGCTGTTGTGGGGCATTTTATTTTGCTGGCACAAAACATATGCTGCCGCACTGTATCTCACTAGTGCGGCTCCCGAACACTTGCTGCGGCGCTGTGGTCGGATAAGTTCGGCTGCAGAACGCCTGCTCTACAGCAATTTAATTGCATTAGTGCGGCTCAAGAACACCAACTGGAGCACTGTAGTCGCATTGGTGCGACGCCAGAACACCTGCTCTGCAGTACTGTACTCGGATTAGTGGAGCCCGAAAGCGCAGCCAACGCGTGGTGCCCAAGACTAAGCAATTGGCGAACTGGCCGGGCTTAACCTGACACGACAAGGTGCCTTAGCTGAAGACGCTATGCGTAGCGAGCCAGCAGTGGTTGGCAACACAAGCCTTACGCTTGCCAAACGAAAACTGCCAGACCAAGCTATAGCTTACTACCGTAGTAGTCGCTGTAACCTGATCTGGCAGTTACCCGATTTGACCTAGACCATAGTCAGATCAAATCGAAATTACGTAGGCTTATTGGCCTTGAACGCTCTTAGCTTGTGGGCCTTTTGGGCCCTGAGCTGTTTCGAACGAAACACGTTGGTTTTCTTCTAGCGATTTGTAACCGTCGCCGACGATATCGGTGTGGTGTACGAACAGATCCTTGCCACCACCGTCAGGAGTGATAAAACCAAAGCCTTTTTCGTTGTTGAACCATTTAACGATACCAGTTTCTGTACTCATTTTCCGCGATTTCCTAAAATTGTGAGCGATATGCCCGATAAAAGTCCGTCAAGATATGCATATTAAGCAAAGCCACAATTTTGAAGCCGCTGTCCAACATACTTGCTAACTAACTTACTGTAATTCATGCAGTGAGCGAAGTCTACTATATTAATGACACATTAACCATAACGTTGTCATGAGGCCGCATAAATTTGATATTTCATACGTTACAGGCTCACATTTCGGCCTGGAGCGCCTTCAACCTGAGAGATACCGCACAGTGAGGCGCCACCTGATACTGCTTCTGGCAGCTCAGTCGGCACACATTCGACAGGCCAAGAAGTGGTCGTCACGACAATGCATCCAAAAATGTTAAACAATTGGCAGGCCTGATCAGTGCGGTTTCTTTTCGCGCATGGCCTTAAGGCCGTCAGCCCAGAAGCGCAGTTCTTCAAGCAGCGTTACGGCAGACTTGTCGATCAACGCATTGGATTGAAACTGCCCCTCGCTGTTGATCATGCTTGCCGCCATGGGCACCATAACGCCTTCCATCATGGGCATCATTTTCAGGGTGGTAATCTGCATCTTGACGGCCTGCACTGAGCGCAACCCGCCAGACACACCACCATAGCTGACGAAACCACAAGGCTTGTAGTTCCATTCTCGATACACAAAATCCAGGGCATTGACCAGCGATGGCGGCGGGCTGTAGTTATATTCTGGTGTGACGAAAATGTAGGCATCTGCAGCGGCCACACTCGCCGACCACTTCTTGGTATGTTCGTGTTTGTAGTCTTGTGCAGCCGGATGAATAGGCTCGTCGTAGATGGGCAACTTGAAATCAGCCAGATCAATCAATTCAATGTCAAAATTACCGTGTTGCTTGGCAAACTCGTGAAACCATCTTGCTATTGGAAGCCCAATACGTCCGGGCCGAGTGGAGCAGATAATAACGTGTAACTTGGGTAGCATCAGCTTTCTCACTTTGAATTATGTTGCCTGGAAAAGATCTGGAACACGTTCTTGGTTTTTGCCTTAGTAGTAGGCCGAACACGCCTGTAGCATTGCCACATGCGCTCACTCAACCATCTCAATGAATACAAGCCGGGCTTCCGAATATTTAACACGTAGCGATAGTAGGAGCGGTTGAATGCTTACAAGCGTGTTCTTGTCAGGTTAACACCATGTTCGACTGCTCATTAACAGCGCGTGCAACGCGCCAGTTAAAAGGTCGTACGTAAGAACCCTAGCTTACAGAGCTGGGCCTCTCTGTTAGTGTGATTTGGGCGCCGCCTGATATGAATCAAGCACCAGTTTGACAGTTCGTCATTACACTGACTACAGCATTTCGCTACCGTGTTATCAACACGCAGGCAGTTCTCTGTGGGGGCAGTATGGCTCAACGACCACTGAAGGATAAGAGCATGGCACCGCGCACCGGTCGTACTCTTGAAGTCTGGACACCCGAAGACAAGGCTTTCTGGGCCAGTCAGGGTCAAGCCATTGCCAACATTAACCTGTGGCTTTCCATACCCGCACTCTTTCTTGCATTCGCCGTATGGCAAATGTGGAGCGTGGTTGCGGTAAACCTTCCGAACCTCGGGTTCAATTACACAGAAAATCAACTTTTCTGGCTGGCGGCGCTTCCGGCGTTATCAGGAGCAACATTACGCATTTTTTATTCGTTTATGGTGCCCATCGTCGGTGGCCGGCGCTGGACCGCGTTAACCACAGCCAGCCTGCTTCTGCCCACGATAGGTATCGGCATTGCCATACAAAACCCCCTTACACCCTATTGGGTAATGTTGGTGCTGGCCTTATTGTGCGGGTTTGGAGGCGGCAACTTTTCGTCTTCTATGGCCAATATCAGCTTCTTCTTTCCAAAAGAGCGCAAAGGTTCAGCACTGGGTCTAAACGCCGGCCTGGGTAACCTGGGCGTATCGTCCGTTCAGTTTCTGGCACCTTTGGTGATTACCATTGGAATGTTTGGCCCCTTGGGAGGCGACCCACAGATTGCTCAACTTTCAGGCACTACAGGTGGGCCAACCCAAGTCTGGGCGCAGAACGCAGCGTTCATTTGGGTGCCTTTTATTCTGGTCGCCGCCCTGCTGTCCTGGTTTGCCATGCATGACATCGCTGATGCTAAAGCCTCGTTCAAAGATCAGGCGGTTATCTTCAAGCGCAAACAGAACTGGGTCATGTGTTTCCTGTATCTGGGCACCTTTGGCTCGTTCATAGGCTTTGCGGCAGGCTTCCCATTACTGATCAAATACCTGTATCCGGCTGTGCGCCCACTGCAGTATGCGTGGCTGGGCCCACTGGTTGGTGCGCTCGCCCGCCCCTTTGGCGGTTGGCTGTCCGACAAAATAGGCGGCGCAAAAGTTACTTTTTATACGTTCATCTTCATGGTTCTTGCCGTCATTGGGGTCATGTTTTCTATACCGCATGACGGGCTTCCGGGTAGCTTTGCAGGGTTCTTGATCTCTTTTCTTGTACTGTTTTTGCTGACTGGCATTGGCAATGGCTCAACTTTTTCAATGATCCCCATTATTTTTCTCACAAAAAGCATGCGCCGCGCCAACCTGAGCGACCCTGAGTCGGTACGCAACGCTGAAATGGAAGGCACAAAAGAAGCCGCTGCAGTGTTGGGCTTCACAGGGGCGATCGGTGCCTACGGTGGTTTCTTCATACCCAAAAGTTTTGGAACATCAATTTCTGTTACAGGCTCCCCCCACGCTGCCTTGCTGTTCTTTATTGTGTTCTATCTGGTGGCAATCGCTACAACGTGGTGGTTTTATTCGCGCAAAAATGCCGAATACCCCTGCTAGGCTGGCGCCTGCTACGCCAGGAAAGGCCTCACATCCCGAAACGCTTCTCTAAGGGTGTGCTATGGTCGCCGCCCGACTTCGCCTCAAGCTGCGCAGTTGCTGCCATTGCTATCGTGCGCCAGTACATCAAATAGCAGCAGACACCACACTAAAACCCAAACACGGCCACGCCGTCGGCGCTATCCTTCCCCACCCTGAACGACGGGGCTTGCCGCGCACCGGGTCAAGCACCCGATGCAACCTGGCGTTAACCAAGTTGGCACTTCGTCGCGCAAAGGAATGAATCGGCCAGGCTTTTATAGACGGTTCGTTGCCTCAGAAAAGTATTGCTGTTCGTAGTTTACCGGCGAAAGGTTCGCGGCATGGCCATGTCGACGAATTGGGTTGTAGAACATTTCGATGTAGTC